>NZ_JBBPAI010000001.1:0-4825006 GCF_038008985.1 Lysinibacillus sp. FSL M8-0355 | reverse complement strand
GCTGCTAATCTCCTTTACAGTGTTCAATACATAAAAAAAAATCGCATTTATAGAAATGGTAAATACGTTCATATTACAACTCGTCCACATAATCACAAGCTGTGGATAAAAGTTAACCAAAGGCTGTGATAAAAATTATCCACAGCATATTAACAGTTGTGGATAATTAAAATGTTCATTTCAGTTTTCAACAAAGTGAAGCACAGTAATCGTATCAGAAAAACAAAGCTATTTCAATAGTTTATGAAACTTATCCACATAGCTTGTAGTTATGCACTTTAGAGTTGTCCACAAGCACTGCGTATGTGAAAAAGCTGTAGATAATCGTTGTGGATAAAAAATAATGCAAAAAATACTATACACAACTCTGTGTAAAAAAAACAAGTACTCTGTGGATAAATATTTTATGTTCATGCAATAAATAATCTTTGAATTAGTAAAGATGCAATAGATTGATTTTGATACATAGATTAGCTGGTTAAAAGAAATTTATGAAATACATTGACAAAATAACTAGAAACTTTATATAATATTCGAGTCTGTATGTTGAAAAATTCAACTCATATCAGGAGGTGTCTATATAAATGAAACGTACTTACCAACCAAAGAAACGTAAGCACAGCAAAGTTCACGGTTTCCGCGCACGTATGAGCACGAAAAACGGTCGCAAAGTTCTTGCTGCTCGTCGTCGTAAAGGAAGAAAAGTTTTATCAGCATAAAATAAGTCCACTGAGCCACATCAGTGGTCTTTTTTTTCTTTATTTTTGGTAAACCTAGAAATGAGGATCAAAAGATATTATCTAATAGCAGGTGAAAGAAATGAAAAAACGCCAAAGAGTGAAAAAAAATGATGATTTTCAAAAGGTGTTTAAAAAAGGTAAATCTTTCGCTAATCGTCAGTTTGTTGTTTATTTTTTAGCAAAAGAAGGGCAAACAGAATTTCGTGTAGGTTTATCGGTTAGTAAAAAGCTTGGAAATGCGGTAACACGCAACAAAATAAAACGCTATATTCGACAAAGTATTCAAGAATTAAAGGATGATTTAAAGCCGAATATGGATTATGTTATTATCGCCAGACATCCGGCGGCCACTATGGATTTTCATGAAGTGAAACAAAGTTTGCAGCATGTACTACAAATCGCAAAGGTAATGAAGAAAGTGTAATGTATGCAAGCAAGTGGTGAAAATACGCCTGTACTGTTAGTAATGGAGTAGAAATAGAGCGGTTTTGCATACAATTATAAATAGAGGAATATACGCGTAGGGGTATTTGTAGCGTGCGATTTCATAAAAAAATATGTAAAATTCGCAACATAACTTAGGAATAAGTATATGTAGTTAGAATATTTAGTAGAGTGAACGTTATAGGCGTGATAAAATAACTGATAACTTTATCTTTATTGAGGACGTCCCAAACGCTGGCTAAATCATGATAAAGTAGCTGGCAGATCTTGAGGTAGGAAACTGCCAGTGAATGAAGAAATGCATATAGAATGAAGAAAAAGTGAATAGTAATTGTAGGGGGAAGAAGGTTGAAAAAACAACATTGGGTAATTTTGTCACTAGTATCAGTAGCCTTACTACTTTCTGGTTGTACAGAATTCAATGAACCAATTTCAAAAGACAGCACAGGCTTCTGGAATGAATTCATTGTTTGGCCGTTGGTATCAGCGATAAAATACTTTGCTGATTTGCTCGGTACGTATGCATGGGGGATCATTGCCGTAACGATTATTATTCGTTTAGCAATTTTACCTTTGATGATTAAACAAACAAAGAGCTCTAAAAAGATGCAAGAAATTCAACCAAAATTGAAGGAACTGCAGAAGAAGTATGCTTCTAAGGATGCTCAGACACAACAACAATATCAGCAAGAAATGATGAAGCTAATGAGTGAATCTGGAGTAAACCCACTAGCAGGGTGTTTACCAGTAATCATTCAAATGCCAATTTTAATTGGTTTCTATCATGCAATTAGTCGTATGAATGCTACATCTACATTTGATTTAGGAAATTTCTTTATCTTCCCGTTAGCAGATCCTGCACCTGCATTAGCAATTACGGCAGGTTTAATGCAATTTATCGTATTACGTACAGGACCAGCAATGGATAATCCTCAAATGAAAATCATGATGTATATTATGCCATTCATGATCATTGGTTTTGGTATGGCCTTACCAGCTGCATTATCACTATATTGGGTAATCGGGAATATTATTTCGATTTTCCAAAACCTGTATATTTATAAACCTTGGAATAAAGATAAAACACAACCTGCTCAAAATGGAGGGGCTAAAAAGTGAAACAACTTACGCAAATAGGCGCAACAACACAAGAAGCGATCTCATTGGCGTTACAGAAACTTGGCAAAACCCGTGAACAAGTAGATGTTGAAGTTTTACAAGAAGGTAAAAAAGGATTTTTAGGTTTTGGTGCACGTTCTGCAGAGGTACGTGTAACAGTAAAGGAAGTTCAGGTTCCGACAATTGAAAGTGACAAAGCCGAACCGCAAAATGCGACTAAATTAGACGAACCATTAGTAGTAGATGATGTTGAAACAATAAGTTCACAAGTTTCTGAACAACCAAGTGAAATCGAAGAAGTTCAACAAATCGTAAAAGAGCAAAATGAGGAAGAAGACACGGCAAACCCAATTGAAGAGGCAAAAGCTTATTTACAAAGTATTGCTGAACAGTTGGCTATTGATGATCTTGATATTGCTACGACTCGCGAGGGGAAATATGTATTATTTCAACTAAAAAGTGAGAAAGCTGCACTGCTTATAGGAAAACGTGGTCAAACACTAAATTCCTTACAGCAATTGACGCAACTCGTATTGAATAAAAGCGCTAAGCAGTTTTTAATGGTGAAATTGGATGTAGAAAACTATCGCGAACGTCGACAAGAAGCTTTAGAATTACTTGCAGATCGAATGGCGGATAAAGCATTACGCTTAAATCAACGTGTGGCATTTGAACCAATGCCGTCTTACGAGCGAAAAATAATTCATAATCAATTAGCAAATCGTCTAGATCTTGAAACGTACTCAGAAGGCACAGAGCCTAATCGTTATTTAGTGATTGAACCAGTAAATAATAATTAGTCTGCTGCTGTAAACATACAGACACTATATATTGAAAGGTCATTTTATCTTCGTGATAAAATGACCTTTTTTAGTGAGGCAAAGAATAGTGATTTTTGTCGAAAATAAGATAACCTAAAAAATTGATATTATCCACATTTGGAAATGATCCTTACTTTAGATTTTGTTGAAAATATGTTAGTCTAAGGTGTTAGTAAGTATTGGTCGGTTTCGATTATCCACATGTGGATAACGTTGAGGAGGTCATTAAATGGAGTTCGATACAATTGCTGCGATATCCACACCTATGGGTGAAGGTGCCATAGCTATCGTTCGTTTAAGTGGGGACGAGGCAGTGACAATTGCAGATAAAATATTCAAATCACCTGGTGGGAAAAGTTTAACAACGAAAGATTCGCACACCATTCATTATGGTCATTTAGTTGATCCTAAAACAAGTGAGGTAGTAGAGGAAGTAATGCTATCACTGATGCGTGGACCAAAAACATTTACACGTGAGGATGTAGTTGAAATAAATTGTCACGGTGGACTAGTTTCAGTGAATCGTGTATTGCAACTTGCGTTAACGAATGGAGCAAGATTAGCTGAGCCTGGCGAATTCACAAAACGAGCGTTTTTAAATGGACGTATTGATTTATCTCAGGCTGAAGCGGTTATGGATCTGATAAGAGCTAAAACAGATCGTGCGATGAATGTTGCTTTGGGTCAAATGGATGGAAAATTATCGAGACTTATTGGTGATTTACGCCAAGCTTTACTAGAGACATTGGCACAAGTAGAGGTTAATATAGATTATCCGGAGTATGATGATGTAGAAGAAATGACAGTACCTGTATTAGTAGAAAAATGTACATGGGTAAGAAATGAAATTAGTAAACTTCTGCAAACATCTTCTCAAGGAAAAATTTTACGCGAGGGCTTATCAACTGTTATTTTAGGTCGTCCAAATGTAGGGAAGTCTTCTCTTTTAAATAGCTTAGTACAAGAAAATAAGGCCATAGTGACAGATATTGCAGGGACTACTCGTGATATTATAGAAGAGTATGTCAATGTACGCGGTGTTCCACTTCGTTTAGTGGATACGGCAGGTATTCGGGAGACAGAAGATATTGTTGAACGAATTGGAGTAGAACGTTCTCGAGAAGCTCTTCGTGGAGCAGATTTAATTTTGTTTGTATTAAACTACGCAGATGAATTAACTGCTGAGGATGAGCGTCTATTCAAAACAATTGAAGCGATGGATTACATCGTTATTGTCAATAAAACAGATTTACCGCAAAAAATTGATTTAGCACGTGTCGAAGAATTAGCTGATGAGCATCGTATTGTAACGACTTCCTTGTTACAGGAAGAAGGCATTACAGAGCTAGAAGAAGCCATTGCTGCTTTATTCTTTGAAGGACAAATCGAAGCGGGCGATTTAACATATGTTTCAAATGCAAGACATATTGCACTTCTGCACCAAGCACAGGCAACGGTTGAAGATGCAATAGCAGCTGCACAGGAAGGTGTACCAGTTGATATGGTACAAATCGATGTAACAAGAACATGGGAAATACTTGGTGAAATCATTGGTGACACTGTACAAGAAAGCCTAATTAATCAGCTATTTTCACAGTTCTGCTTAGGAAAATAAATTGATAAGAGAAAGGAAGATACGAGCATGCCAACAAAATATGAGGCAGGCACGTTTGATGTTATTGTAATTGGCGCAGGTCATGCAGGTTCAGAAGCTGCACACGCTGCGGCTAAAATGGGCGCTAGCACATTAATGCTAACAATCAATTTAGATATGATTGCATTTATGCCATGTAATCCATCTATTGGTGGCCCTGCCAAAGGAATCGTCGTACGTGAAATTGACGCTTTAGGTGGCGTCATGGGGAAAGTTATCGATAAAACACATATACAAATGAGAATGTTAAATACAGGGAAAGGTCCAGCAGTACGTGCATTGCGCGCACAAGCGGATAAAGTTTTGTACCAACAAGAGATGAAACGTGTGTTGGAGGAAACTGAAAACTTAACAATCCATCAAGGAATGGTTGAAGAGCTGATTATTGAAGATGGGGAAGTTAAAGGAGTCATTACACAAATTGGTGCCGTTTATCGTGCTAAAACAGTCGTTGTGACAACAGGTACTTTCTTACGCGGTGAAATCATTATTGGTGATATGAAGTATTCAAGCGGTCCTAATAACCAACAACCTTCGATTCGCTTAGCCGATAATTTAAAAGAGCTTGGCTTTGACCTAGTTCGTTTCAAAACAGGTACTCCACCACGTGTAAATAATCGTACAATTGATTATGACAAAACAGAGATTCAACCAGGGGATGACGTTCCACGTGCATTTAGTTTTGAAACAACTGAGTTCATTATGGACCAGCTACCTTGCTGGTTAACCTATACAAGCCCTGAAACGCATGAAATTATTGAAGCAAATTTACATCTTTCACCGATGTATTCAGGAATGATTAAAGGGACAGGGCCACGTTATTGCCCGTCTATTGAGGATAAAGTTGTGCGTTTTAATGATAAGCCTCGACACCAAATTTTCTTAGAGCCAGAAGGCCGTAATACGCGTGAGGTGTATGTTCAAGGTTTGTCAACAAGCTTACCAGAACATGTCCAAACACGTTTACTAAAATCTATTCCTGGCTTAGAAAATGCGGAAATGATGCGCGCTGGTTATGCCATTGAATACGATTCAATTGTGCCAACCCAATTATGGCCGACATTAGAAACAAAACGCATTAAAGGCTTATATACAGCTGGTCAAATTAACGGTACATCTGGTTATGAAGAAGCAGCCGCACAAGGCTTAATGGCGGGAATGAATGCTGCTGCTAATGTACTTGGTAAAGAGGAGTTAATTTTAAGTCGCTCTGATGCCTATATTGGCGTTTTGATCGATGACTTGGTGACAAAAGGGACAAATGAGCCATATCGTTTATTAACATCCCGTGCAGAGTATCGTCTATTGTTACGTCACGATAATGCCGATTTACGTTTAATAGAGCTGGCTTACAAAATGGGCATGATTCCACAAGAAAGATATACAAAGTTCATTGAGAAAAAGGAACTGATTGAAACTGAAATTGCACGTCTTCGTGAAATCATTATTAAGCCAAATGAAGCAACCCAATCTGTTATTCGTTCTGTTGGCGGTAGTGAATTAAAGGATGGTATTCGTGGCGCAGATTTATTAAAACGTACTGAAATGCATTATGAGTTAATCGCATCTTTAATTCCTGCAGAAATAGAGTTTACGGATGAAGTAAAAGAACAAATTGAAATTCAGCTTAAATATGAAGGCTATATCGAAAAAGCATTGCAACAGGTAGAGAAGCTACACAAAATGGAAAACAAAAAAATTCCTGAGAATATTGATTACGATGCGATTTCAGGTTTAGCAACAGAAGCACGTCAAAAGTTAAAACAAGTTATACCACTTTCTATTGCACAAGCTTCTCGTATTTCGGGTGTTAACCCAGCTGATATTTCCATTCTGCTTGTTTATATTGAACAAGGTAAAATTGCGAAAGTAAGCAGCTAATCAACAACGTAAAGTGAATAAGGGGCGGGCATACCATTGTGCCCGCTTCCTATTTTTAAGGTTATACTGCTGAGTGAAGTAGTATAGTAAGATCGATAAAGGAGACTTTACATGAACGAACAACAATTTATTGAGGCTCTGAAAGAGAAAGGCATCGAACTTTCGGATAAGCAGATCGCTCAATTTAAAAAATATTTTGAATTACTTGTCGAGTGGAATGAAAAAATGAATTTAACCGCTATTACAGATTTAGAAGGCGTTTATTTAAAGCATTTCTTCGATTCGATCAGTGCTTCATTTTATTTTGATTTTTCAAAAGTAATTACTGTTTGTGATGTTGGAGCAGGTGCTGGTTTCCCTAGTATCCCTATTAAAATCTGTTTCCCGCATTTACATGTCACAATTGTCGACTCCTTAAATAAACGAATTACATTTTTAAATCATTTAAGTGATGAGCTACAATTAGAGAATATGCATTTTGTACATGCACGAGCAGAAGAGTTTGGTCAAAATACAAAATATCGTGAACAATTTGATGTGGTAACAGCACGCGCTGTAGCTCGTTTATCAGTGTTATCTGAGCTATGCGTACCTTTAGCAAAGCAAGATGGTTATTTTGTTGCTTTAAAGGCTGCAGCAGGAGCAGAGGAATTAAAGGATGCTAAAAAAGCTTTAATAACATTAGGTGTTAAACTGAGAGAAGAATTTTCTTTCAAGCTACCTGTTGAAGAAAGTGACCGCACTTTATATATATTTGATAAAATAAAAGGAACACCGAAAAAATACCCGCGTAAGCCAGGTGTACCAAATAAAACACCAATTCAATAATTAGTGTTTCATGTGAAACTTCTCAAAGTAGAAAATATTTTTTCTATTTTGAGCATACATACTAGTTATGGATGGTTCACGCAAAAGACATCTATGAACTATATACATTTGATGAAATATAATAAATAATAATAGAATGACACTTAGCAAGATAGTTACTTAAAGGTGGTGCCACTTGGATGAAAAGTCCTTTTTCACGTTTTTTTGGAGGCGGGAGTAAAACGGAGCCTATTGTGAAAAATGAAGTAGAACAAGCAGAGGCGGTTCATGCAGCGGAAGAAGTCATAAAGTTGCCTATTGATCAAATTGTACCTAACCGTTTTCAGCCACGTACTATTTTTGATGATGAAAAAATTGAAGAATTATCAAGAACCATTCATACACATGGTGTGATTCAGCCAATTGTTGTACGTAAAACATCAGAAAATCAATATGAAATCATTGCCGGTGAGCGCCGTTACCGAGCGATGAAAAAGCTACAATGGACAGAGGTCCCTGCTATTGTACGTAATTTAACTGATAAGGAAACAGCTTCTATTGCGCTAATAGAGAACTTACAGCGTGAGGAGTTAACCGCAATTGAAGAAGCGGTAGCCTATCAAAAATTATTAGAGCTTCATGAGCTAACACAAGAAGCTCTGGCCCAAAGACTTGGAAAAGGACAATCCACTGTAGCCAATAAATTGCGTTTATTAAGGCTGCCGGATGAAGTGCAGCAAGCCATTTTGAAGCGTAAAATATCTGAACGACACGCACGTGCATTAATTGCTATTAAGGATCAACCATTACAATTAGAAATTTTACAGCTATCGATTGATAATGAATGGAATGTACGTCAGTTAGAGGAGCAAATTCAAGCCAGATTAAACCCAGTCACAGACGAGCCAGAAGAAACAGTACCAAAGAAAGCAAAACCAAAACGTAAGGCTATAAGTAAAGATGTGCGCATTGCTTTAAATACCATTAAACAATCACTAACAATGGTAACGAAAAGTGGTATTACAGTAAAAACAGAAGAAGAAGATACAGAGGAATACTATCAAATTACAGTGAAGATACCTAAAAAGAAAAAGGTGCAATAAATTATTTTAAAAAAGTAATATATTGTTCTGTCCAATACTGAACAGAGGAGATATCTCAGAAAAATAAATGAGATATCTCCTTTTTTGTATATATTCTTAATATTTTATACAACTCTCTTCAATTTTTTTGATAGAATGAAAGTTAGATAGCGTATTAAATAGTGATTTTACAAATGATTTGTCAAAGTTAAGTTTGATAGATGAAAGCAGGTGCTTTTAAATGGGTAGAATTATAGCAATCGCCAATCAAAAGGGTGGCGTAGGTAAAACAACAACTTCGGTCAATTTGAGCGCTTGCCTAGCATATTTAGGTAAGAAAGTGCTATTAATTGATACCGATCCTCAGGGGAATACAACAAGTGGACTTGGTATTAATAAAGGAGAAATACAAGCTTGTATTTATGATGTGCTTATTGATGATGAAGATGTTGAAAATGTCATTCAAAAAACAAACGTAGAGAATTTATCAATCGTGCCAGCAACCATCTCACTTGCAGGTGCAGAAATTGAATTGGTTTCGACTATTTCAAGAGAAGTGCGTTTAAAACATGCACTGCAAAATGTGAAAGAAGATTTCGATTATATAATTATTGACTGTCCTCCATCTTTAGGGCTTTTAACTATTAATGCTTTAACAGCTTCAGATGCGCTCATTATCCCTGTACAATGCGAATATTATGCGTTGGAAGGGCTAAGTCAATTGCTCTCAACTGTTCGCCTTGTTCAAAAGCATTTAAATCAGCAGCTCTATATTGATGGCGTTCTATTAACAATGCTAGATGCACGTACAAACTTAGGCTTGCAAGTTATTGATGAAGTAAAAAAATATTTCCAAGATAAAGTATACAAGACGATCATTCCTCGTAATGTGCGATTAAGTGAGGCACCAAGTCATGGTCAACCAATCATTACTTATGACGCAAAATCGAGAGGTGCAGAAGTTTATTTGGAGATGGCGAGGGAAGTGATTAAAAATGGCTAAAGGTTTAGGAAAGGGTATTGGTGCACTATTTCCAGGAGAGTCTTTAGAACAAAGTGGTCAAGTGGAAGAAATTCAATTAGATTTAATTGTGGCGAACCCCTTTCAACCTCGTAAAATTTTTGATGAAGAAAGTTTACAAGAGTTAGCAGATTCGATTAAAGAACATGGTATTTTGCAGCCAATTGCTGTGCGCAAAAAAGGGCGCAAATTTGAAATTGTTGCAGGGGAACGTCGTTATAGAGCATGTCTGTTAGCTGAATTAGAGGTTATTCCTGTCATCATAAAAGAGCTATCAGATGCACAAATGATGGAGTTAGCTATTTTAGAAAATCTTCAACGTGAGGATTTAACCGTTATTGAAGAAGCGGAAGCCTATCAGAGTCTAATGGAAAACTTACATTTAACTCAAGAAGAATTATCGAAACGGTTAGGGAAAAGTAGACCACATATCGCTAATCATGTTCGGTTGCTTGCTTTACCAGAAGATGTACGTAAATTTATGAATGATGGTACCTTATCGATGGGGCAAGGACGAGCATTACTTGGCCTGAAAAATAAAAGAAGAATCTCAGAAGTGGCTAATAAGGTCATTAATTTAGGGTTGAATGTACGTCAAGTTGAAATGCTAGTACAAAACTTAAATGAAGAAGTTTCACGTGAAACAATTCCACCAAAGAAGAAAGATATATTTGTATCAGCCAAGGAATCCCAATTACGAGACTACTTTGGAACAAATGTTCAAATCAAAAAAACAAATAATAAGGGGAAAATTGAAATTGAATTTTATTCTGAAGATGATTTAGAACGTATTTTAGAAATACTAAATTTACAGGAAGAATAAAATACATTTCTATAACTTAATCAGAGCGCCAAGCAAACAGGCGCTCTCTATTTTTTAGAGAGAAGGAAGGCTTAAGTGTGGTATTACTAGGGGCATTGATTAATGCTGTGCTAATAGTAGCAGGTGCATTAGTAGGGCGCATTTTTAAAAATATTCCTGAATCTATGAAATCTACTGTACTATCTATTATTGGCTTAGCAGTCACATTATTAGGGATAAAAATGGGCTTTGAAAGTGATAATTTTATTATATTAGTAGTAAGTTTAGTAGTAGGTACTGTAATAGGTGAGTGGTTAGATTTAGATAGACAAATGAATCGTCTAGGGAAATGGGTAGAGAGTTTATTTCGTACAAAACGAAATGACCAAAATCAAATTAGCATAGCAGAGGGCTTTGTCACTGCCTCCTTAATTTTTGTTGTTGGGTCAATGGCTGTAATCGGTGCACTCGATAGTGGTCTTTGTAATGATCATAATGTATTAATTACAAAAGGATTAATAGATGGGTTTACATCCATTATTCTAGCATCCACTTTAGGCATTGGTGTATTGCTATCCGCCGTACCTGTTTTTGTTTATCAGGGATTAATCGCACTTTTTGCAGGCGTTATCAGTTCCTTTATACCTGATGCTGCACTACAAATGTACATTACAGAAATGACAGCTGTAGGCGGTGTTATGATTATGGCAATAGGGTTAAATATTGCTGGCTTAGCTAAGATCAAAGCTGCTAACTTGCTGCCAGGTATCGTCATTGTTGGTATTATGGTGGCTATCTTCTACACTTTTCAATGAATAGCGATGGGAAGCCAATAATAAAGCTCTTGAAAGTTTTTCAGCCATAGCATAAGAAATATGAAGTCTTGTATTTTGTAAAACGAGCATTTCCATAAAGCCTCCAATATTGACGATTCCTTTAACGGAAATGTCTCCGATTGGGGGTAATTCTTTTTTTACAGCCTTGCCAGGGAAGATGGGGCCGCTTTGCACTGAAATATGACCAACATTTTGCTCACTGCCTAGACAGGCATCAATCGCAATAATGAAAGGTTTTGTAGTATGATTGTGTAGCTGTTGCATTGTAGAATCAAGATTTAGAGCATGTAAAGGATCTTCTAAAGAACCTACAATTTCATAGGGAAAGCTGACAGATTTTTTTAAAAAGCTACCTGTTAATGGCCCAAGTGTATCGCCCGTACAACGGTCACTGCCAATACAACAAAAAATTAGTCGTTCATGATGAAACGGTATATGTTCTAAAAATAATGTACTTAATTGCCAAACGGCATTTTTACTCTCGTGATGAAGGGAATAAGGTAGTAACAAATTTGGTATAGTATTCATAAAAAAACTCACTTTCTTTTTATTTTTAGAAGTGCTCAATTTTTATGCAGTATACGCAAATTTTTAGCAAGTTATTCAAGAGGTGGTAATTATGGAAGAGAATAAAAAATTAATGGAGAGATACTGGGATAAGCTCACATCTGAGGACCTTTGGGAATCGGTTATTAATGCATCTTTAGAGATATTGCTCATTTTATTAGCATCATGGATTGCAGTAAGATTAGGTAAAAAATTTATTAAAAAAGTGTTTTTAATACGAATGCGTTCCCCATTAAACCACTCAGAGCGACGCCAACGAACAATTGCAAGATTATTACAAAGTGTGATTTCCTATGTTGTTTATTTCTCTGCAATCATTGGTATTCTTTCTTCCTTAGAAATAAAGGTAGCAGGTTTATTGGCTGGTGCAGGGATTGTTGGTTTAGCAATTGGTTTTGGCGCTCAAAGTTTAGTGAAGGATGTTATTACTGGATTCTTTATTATCTTTGAAGATCAGTTTGGTGTAGGGGATTATATAAAAATTAACGCAGCAGAAGGTACGGTTGTAGAAATTGGTTTACGTACAACGAAAATTAATGGTGCTACAGGTGAGCAATTCATCATTCCAAATGGTGCAATTGGTGAGGTCGTCAATTATTCTGTTAACAACTCCAAAATTTTTATAGATTTACAAATGGCTACTGAGGCTGATTTTGAAAAAGCAGAGGCAATAATTAATAAGTATTTAGAAACATTACCAAAAATGCATAAAGAGCTAATAGCGACGCCAGTATTTTTAGGTGTGCAAAATGTTAAAGGGACAGAGGTAACGATACGAATAGCTGCTGAAACATTACCGCAGCAGCAATATGGAGTAGCACGTAGTATTCGCCGTGATGTTACCAAACTTTTTGAAGAAAATAATATACCAATGGCCTATCCAAAAATGATGTTCTATGGGAAAGAAGAAGGGAGAAGTGAATAATGGAAGCGAAAAAATTTGGTTTAAATGATATTGTTGAAATGAAAAAACAACATCCATGTGGTACTAATAAATGGAAAATCATTCGTATGGGGGCAGACGTACGTATCAAATGCGAAGGATGTCAGCATAGTGTAATGATTCCACGCCGTGACTTTGAGAAAAAAATGAAAAAGGTTTTAATTTCTGCTAATGAGGCGTAACATCAGGCATATTAGACTTTTTATGAGTGAATCAATATAATAGATAAGGTTATATGAGAGAAAAAATTTGAACTGAGTATAGAAAGGTTGTGTCCATTCATGGCATTAACAGCTGGAATCGTTGGTTTACCTAACGTTGGAAAATCAACATTATTTAACGCAATTACAAAAGCGGGCGCATTGGCTGCAAACTATCCATTCGCAACGATTGATCCAAACGTTGGTATCGTTGAAGTACCTGATGCACGTTTAGATAAATTAACAGAATTAGTTGTACCGAAAAAAACTGTACCAACTGCATTTGAGTTCACAGATATCGCAGGAATTGTAAAAGGTGCTTCCAAAGGTGAAGGATTAGGGAATAAATTCCTTGCTCATATTCGTGAAGTAGATGCAATTTGTCAGGTTGTACGTTGTTTTGTAGACGAAAACATTACGCACGTATCTGGTGCAGTAGACCCAATTGATGATATAGAGGTTATTAATCTGGAGCTTGCACTTGCTGACTTAGAATCTGTAGATAAACGTTTACAACGTGTTAGCAAAATGGCAAAACAAAAAGATAAAGAGGCCATGGTGGAAGAGCCAGTTCTTCTAAAAATTAAAGAGCAATTAGAAAACGGTAAACCGGCACGTGCGGCTGAGCTTTCTGATGATGAACTAAAGATAATTAAAGGTCTTCATTTACTAACAATTAAACCAATGCTATATGTAGCAAACGTTTCAGAAGATGAAGTAGCAGATGCTGACAATAATGAGTATGTGAAAAAAGTACGTGAGTATGCTTCAGCAGAAGGTGCTCAAGTTATTACAATTTGTGCAAAAATCGAAGAAGAAATTTCTGAGCTTGATGATGAAGAAAAAGCTATGTTCTTAGAAGAACTTGGAATTAAAGAATCAGGCTTAGATCAGTTAATCCGTACTTCTTATGATTTATTAGGATTAGCTACTTACTTCACTGCAGGCGTACAAGAGGTACGTGCATGGACATTCCGTAAAGGGATGAAGGCGCCACAATGTGCAGGTATCATCCATACGGATTTTGAACGTGGCTTTATTCGGGCAGAAACAGTTGCCTATGCTGATCTATTAGAGGCAGGTTCTCAGGCAGCAGCGAAGGAAGCTGGTAAAGTACGTCTTGAAGGTAAAGAATATGAAGTACAAGATGGCGATATTATGCTGTTCCGCTTTAATGTATAAAAACTGACAAGGGCAATCGAAAATGGTTGCCCTTTTTCGATTGTATCATTATCAGAATTTTTAACGTATGGAGGCGACTAACGCATGAATGCTTTGCAAATAAAGGAACGTGGTTTAGAGTTTGAGCAACTGGGGATGCTACCACAGGACGTCTTAGATTTTATTTATGAGCAACAATTATTTAAATTGTTCACGTCAAAAGAATTAGGTGGTAAGGATTTAGATTTAGTAGAGGGTGTAAAAGTATTTCAGCAAATGTCTGCACTTGATGGTAATGTCGGCTGGCTAATTACTATTGGTACAGGTGGAAATGCATTTATCCCAACATTCAACCAGGATATTTGTGAGAAAATCTATATGCCTAAAGAAGCAGTCATAGCAGGCAGTGGTTATCCAACGGGAATAGCAGTAAAAACAGATGGAGGCTACTACATAACGGGGCAGTGGAAGTATTGTAGTGGCTCTAACTATGCGTCAACATTTACAATGAACTGCTATATTGAAGAAAATGGTGTCAAAACAGAAAAAATTATTAGCTGCTCAGTGAACCCGCAAGATGTTGAAATTTTGAACGATTGGTGTGCCATGGGCTTGAAGGCAACAGCAAGTCATACAATCTGTGTGAACAATGTTTGGGTACCACAGGAGGCTACTTTTCAATTAGGTACAATCAGAAATAATTATGGCGATTCAGTACATAGCTTTCCATTTACCACTTTTGCGGAAGCTTCCTTTTTAAGTGTTTGTCTTGGGATAACAGAGAATTTTTTAGAAGAAGCAACCGTTTTAATGAAGCAACGAAATCATGATAGAAGCTGGGCTGAGCATATTGGATCCCTTCAGTTTTTATTAATGCAACAGCAGAAACGTTACAAGCAATACGAGGAACAATTCTATACAACATTATCTAAATATTGGGAATTACATCAACGTGGTGATCAATTATCCGAAGAGGACTTATCACAATTTACACAAATGAGTAAGGATATTGCTGCAGCTTGCCTAGAGATAGCGAATAATTTAATACGCAGTCTTGGTATGGATGCTATTACAGAAACATCCACTATTAATCGTATTTGGAGAAATTTATACACAGCGGCCCAGCACGGATTTTTAACGCCTTAAATTAGAATCTGTAGCTAGTCATTTCTACGCTACAGATTCTTTGAATGATGAAGTGTTACTTTAGTGAGCTATCCTTTTCCAGTGGTAGATAGACATAAAGTTTCGGCAATTTGGGATCATCCCGTATCAAAGCATCTCTTGGATATTTTCGTAATTCTTTATACATGGCAAAATCACCTACTGCTCCTGCTATTAAAAAAGCCCCAATCAGGATCAAAACCGTACTATTGAGATAAAACCCAACAATGGTTGGAAGGATGCCGGTTGTCCAGAATGGCAGTAATAGAGCCTTTTTCATAGCATGATTGAAAAGAGGCTGTTCAGTCGTCGCATAGGCAATGCCAAGCTCTAAATTGATGCCGTATTTTAAAGCCTTAAAGGGCACTTTGCCAAAAAACATAAAGCCAATTAAATGAAAAACCTCATGTAGGATAATAAAAATAATATACAACACCACGAACAGTGCTGTGCCACTAACCATGTTCCAAACAGAAAAATGAAAATCTTTAAAGCAAATATATTGAATAGCTGTAAATAATATGACAAGACCACTAGTGATCACAAAATTGTCGATCATTAATTTCTTTAAATCTAATTCGATAACAATAGGCTCTTTATTATTAGTTAGCATGAAGGCGCTCCTTTCAATTATACTGTCATTATATAATGAATTATTAGTTTGTGACTTGAAAGAAATGTATCTATATGTTACAATTCATTGATGTGAGTAATAATTAATTACTTGCTCCTTGCTCCCTTCAATAGGAGAGCCTAAGTCCATAAGGAGGTGTAAACAGATGAGAAAATACGAATTAATGTACATCGTACGTCCGAACATTGAAGACGAAGCGAAGAAAGCTTTAGTTGAACGTTTCAACGAAATCTTAACTTCTAACGGTGCAGAAGTCATCGAATCAAAAGAGTGGGGCAAACGCCGCTTAGCTTATGAAATTAAAGACTTCCGCGAAGGTTACTACCAAATCGTAAAAGTAAACGCTTCTTCAGATGCAATCAACGAATATACACGTCTTGCTAACATCAGCGAAGACATCATTCGCCACATTGCAGTTCGCCAAGAAGCTTAATAATTAATTTTTAACAAAACGCTGAAAAGGAGGTTGCATTCTGATGATAAACCGTGTCGTATTAGTCGGAAGACTAACAAAAGATCCTGAGCTACGTTATACACCAAATGGAATTGCGTCTACAAGATTTACAGTTGCTGTAAACCGTGCATTCTCAAATCAACAAGGTGAACGCGAAGCTGATTTCATTAGCTGTGTTGCATGGCGAAAACAGGCTGAAAACCTAGCGAACTTCATGCGAAAAGGAAGTTTAATTGGGGTAGAGGGCCGTATTCAAACAGGCAGTTATGAAGGACAAGACGGTAAGCGAGTATACACAACAGATGTCGTGGCAGATAGCGTACAGTTTTTAGAACCCCGTAATGGTAGCGGTGCACCTGCTCCTCAATACGGTGGTGGACAAACTTACGGTAATAACCAACCGTCATATGGCGGTGGTCAACCACAACAACAGTTTGGTGGCGGCGCAATGCCAGGACAGGGTTCCTATGGCGGCGATGCTTATCAGCAAAATCAACCACCTATGAATCAGCCGAATTATACACGTGTAGATGAGGACCCATTTGCGAATAGCAAAGGGCCAATAGAAGTATCTGAGGATGATCTTCCATTCTAATGCTTCTAAAATTATAATAAGATAAGGAGGAGACATACTATGGCACCACGTCGCGGAGGCCGCAAACGCCGTAAAGTTTGCTACTTCACTTCAAACAATATTACGCACATCGACTACAAAGATGTAGATTTATTAAAAAAATTCATCTCTGAGCGCGGTAAAATTTTACCACGTCGCGTAACTGGCACAAGTGCAAAGTACCAACGTAAATTAACTTCAGCTATTAAAGTATCTCGTATCATGGGATTACTTCCATTCGTAGCAGAAGACAAATAATATTAAAAAAAGTACAACATTGGTTATTGAACCTTTGTTGTACTTTTTTTATGTACTTAATTTCAAATATATGTAAAAATATTATAGCAATAGCTACGGATTATTGTAGAGGTCTTAGATTTTATAAATATTTTAGAACAAAAAGGATTATCATCAAATACTGTAAAAGGTTATTTAGAAGATTTAAAGGTTTTTTATTTATGGCTAAATAGGAGAGTTTGAAATAAAGCCAGCAGATATACCGAACTTCATTGAGTTTATTGATAATCGTCAAGCTAGTAAAAAGGTTTCTCCTGCAACATTAAATCGTTACTTAGCAACAACTAGTTCCTTTTATAGTTAAAACACTAAAAGTGTGAGTTAATCTGAATATGTATCTCGTATAAACTTTCTAAATATATTTTTCTATGAAAAGATATAGCTGGAGGACATATTTACTAAGCAGTTTTATAAACTGAAATTAGAAGGAACAAGTCGGAATTTATTTTCGAACGCTTAGACAAAATAAAATTGTATTCTTTTACCTCTTGTTTAAAATCATCCTCAGTAAAAAAGAGCAGTCAAAGTTGACTACTCCTTAATACCACGGCTTTATTCATTTGATAAATATATTACTCTCTTTTTGCATCTAATCGCCGACGAAATACTAAAGCCGAGACAGCGAAAATAACGAAAGCTAATGTTGAAGCAGCCGTAACCATCTGTAACACAATTCCTATTGGAGATTTGAACAACAAGGCGACCGAGATGATTAAAACGGCACCAGTTAAACCCATTCCTAAAATCGAGATTGCCAAAACCTTATTCATCTAATCACCTCACAGGTAGTTGAAACAAGCTACCGCTCCAGCAATACCCCCTGCACCAATAACAGCATATGCTCCAATACATGCAGCACAGATTGGAGCAGTTACTGGTGTCGGTGCTGCACACGAACCGCCACACGCAACGGCAATAATATAAGCCACCGTACCACCGACACCAAGTACTGCCCCAAGACAACTTGCCACTGCTCCTATACCCATCGGTTGAATCATAGATGGCTCTTCTGCAAGTAATTCTTCATCCGTCATATAAGCAATCCCAGCATCCTGAGATTTAACAAGTGTTCCATTCAAATACGTCGAAACCTGGAAGTTTCCTAGCTCATTCTGGGTAACCAGCATTTCATTTGTCTGCAATACATTATGATCCTCATCTAAGAATACCGTTATATTACTAGGAAGGCTATAATCCCCATGCAAAGGAACTGTAACCGCCGTAACTCCACCACCAACAGTGTACACACTCGAACCTTCCAAATCAAATGCAGACACAGGAGCTACATTCCCAACTTTCCCCTTCTCGACTGCACGGAGCGTTGTATTAAGCAGTTCCTTAGCAAGTTTGCCGGTAACTACAACAATACTCGGAGCATCCTCAGCTTGCACAGAAACATCTTTAGCTGGAGACAAACCTAAACAAAAAATAGTAAAGATCATTAATACTGGCAAATACATTTTTTTTGCCATTGACATAATAAAACCTCCCATTTTTAGTATTTTGTTACAAATTATTAATTCTACACCAAATCTAAATTTCCTTCTTTTTGGTAATTAATATATTTATCTGCAACAAAAAAGTAGACATTATTTTTTTGAGTTGATAACTCGTGCAATTAACACTTAACAGCCCTTGAGATTGCATCAAATACAGGATAGCTCTGCCTAATTCTGTATCTAACATGATTCTATCCCTCAAGGGCTTTTTGTGTTTAAAATACAAAGAAGAAAGGAGGGATTGGTCTAGAATAATAAAACTCAGATTATACATGATTTTTTGTTTGATAGTGTTATCAATTGAATACACAAGGATTACATACTGTATGGTAAGAAGGAGACATACTATGGCACCACGTCACGGAGGCCGCAAAGTTTGCTACTGCACTTCAAACAATATTACGCACATCGACTATAAAGATGTGGATTTATTAAAAAAATCCATCTCTGAGTGAGGTAAAATTTTACCACGTCGCGTAACTGGCACTAGCGCTAAGATTAACTTCAGCTATCAAAGTATCTCGTATCATGGATTCGTAGCAGAAGATAAATAAGATTGATGACGTTAAGGTAACGGACCTTACATCAACTTAAAAACCAGCATATTACGATATTCGAATCAGTATATGCTGGTTTTTTGTTATAGGTAAAAGTCATTTTTTCAAGCCTAATATACGTTTTCTCTTCATGGACCGTTGAATTTGCACCAGTAATGTACCAAAGTATTTTATAAGCAAGCGCAATAATACTAAACAAGAATGATAAAATTAATGGCAATGCATATAGTGATCTAAGTGATTTTTGTTCAATACTATGAAAAAATGGTACAATAAAGGGTAGTAAGTTTGACTGAAAAAAAGGAAGGTTTTCAATGCCGAATAATCAAACAAAAGCGCTTGTACAAGGCTCAATGATGGTTGCACTTTTTACAATATTAATGCTGATTTCTGCATATGTACCATTCATCTTTATAGTAGCTTTATTATTCGCTCCTCTACCGATTGCTTGGTATAGTGCAAATTACAAGCGTTCCTCATCAATACTCGTCGCAATAGTAGGCTGTATCCTAACCACTATCACGAGTGGAATAACCATGCTACCGTTTGCCTTTATTTTAGGGCTATTAGGTGTCATTATTGGTAATGCAATTTATCTGAAGAAAAGTAAGCTCTATTTATTTATGTCAACAGGGATTGCTAATCTAATCTCCATGGCAATGGTTTATCTTGCCTATGTAAAACTTGCAGGAATTGACTTCATTAGCATGAGTTTAGAAATGGTTCGTAAAAATTATGAACAATCTAATGAATTTGCAAAAAGTGTAACGGGGCAAGTAGCTTTACAACCAGAACAGCTTGAGGCGATGCTTAAAACAATCGAGCTGACGATGCCTGCAACGATAACAATATCAGCATTTTTTGCTGCATTTATTATCATCACGTTAAATTTACCAGCTTTAAAACGACTAGGAGTAGATGTACCGAAGTTTGCTCCGTTCCAAAATATGAGATTACCACGCTCTATTTTATGGTATTACATGATTGTTTTATGCATTAATCTGTTTATGCGTCCAGAGGCTGGTTCCACGTTAGATATAATTGTATTAAATGTTTCTTATATTTTATGGATTTTACTCATTCTACAAGGGATATCTTTTATCCATTATTTCATTTCTAAAAAGGGCATGCCAACGGGAGTAAAATGGGTAGCTACCGTATTAGCTATTCCGTTATCATCCTTCATGATTTTACTTGGTATTGTTGATTTAGGTTTTGACGTACGTGCACTTGTAAAGGGGAAAACTAAAGAATAAGGGGCTGATTGTAATGGGGACTTTTAGAAAACGACCAATTCGCTATCCGCTTTTTGTTCTTTCCATATTTGGAATTGTGACGTTCGTGCTTCTATGTATTTGGAATATCGGGATAGGTATCGGTTATGGGGTAGGTTTTATTTTATTAATGGCCTACACATGGAAGGTAGAAAAGATTGCTTTTGAAGAAACTGAAAAGCATATTGAATCCATTTCCTTCCGAATGAAAAAAGTAGGCGAAGAGGCATTGCTTGAAATGCCTATCGGGATATTGCTCGTTAACGAGCAATATGAAATCGAATGGTCGAATCCATATATGCAAGGTATCTTAAATATGGAATCATTAGTGGGAGAAGGTATTGTCGATATATCTGACGACATCTATGTATTAATGAAGACCGAGGAAACAAACGAGGCTACGATTACACTAAGTGATCGGAAATATCGTGTGTATTATAAAAAAGAGGAACGATTACTATACTTCTTTGATATAACAGAACAGATTGCCATTGAAAAGCAATACTATGCAGATCGTACAGTTATTGCTATCTTATTTGTCGACAATTATGATGAAATCACACAAGCTATGGACGACCAACCACGAAGTTTAACAAATACGATGGTTACGTCAATTGTCAATGAATGGGCTGCTGAGCATGGTGTATTTGTCAAACGAATATCATCAGATCGTTTTTTAGCGGTACTAAACGAATCTATTTTAACAGAGCTTGAAAAGAAAAAATTTGCTATTTTAGATACTATTCGAGAAAAAACAGCTCAGAAAAATTTATCATTAACATTAAGTATTGGTGTAGGGGCTGGATCATCATCACTAGTAGAGCTTGGTGAATTGGCACAATCGAGTCTAGATCTTGTATTAGGACGTGGCGGTGACCAAGTGGCGATCAAACAACCTACTGGAAAGCTTAAATTTTACGGTGGGAAAACGAATCCAGTTGAAAAGCGTACACGAGTTAGAGCTCGCGTCATTTCACACGCATTGCGTGATTTAATTCAAGACAGTGACCAAGTGTTTGTTATGGGACATAAAAATCCTGATATGGATTCCATAGGTGCATCTGTCGGTGTACGAAAAATGGCTCAGATGAATGATGTAAAAGGCTATGTCATTATAAACTTTGATGAATTAAATGGTAGTGTGACACGACTCATGAATGAAATTGAGAGTAAATCCGATTTCTATGAAAATTTCCTAACACCTGAGGAAGCTGCTGGGAAAATGACAGAAAAATCATTGCTCGTGATCGTAGATACTCATAAACCGAATTTAGTCATCGATGAACACTTATTGAAGCTAGCTGAAAAGGTTGTCGTAATCGACCACCATCGTCGAAGTGAGGACTTTATAGAAAATCCTACACTTGTTTATATGGAACCATATGCATCATCGACGGCTGAGTTAGTGACAGAGTTACTAGAATATCAGCCGAAGCGTGCAAAGATCAATATGCTAGAGGCTACTGCGTTACTGGCAGGCATTATTGTCGATACCAAAAGCTTTACACTTCGAACAGGAGCACGTACATTTGAAGCGGCTTCTTATTTACGAACGAATGGTGCTGATACAATATTGGTGCAGCGTCTTTTAAAAGAAGATGTGGACACCTATATTGAGCGCTCCAAAATTGTGCAAACCGTGCAATTTGTAAAACCTGGAGTAGCTATTGCTGTAGGAGAGGAATCGAAAGTGTATGACTCTGTTTTAATTGCACAAACAGCAGATATTTTACTAACCATGAAGGATGTTAGTGCATCCTTTGTCATTGCACATCGAGCAGATGGAAAAATTGGTATAAGTGCACGATCTCTAGGGGAGGTCAATGTACAGCTCATCATGGAAAGGCTTGGCGGCGGTGGACATTTAACGAATGCTGCCTGTCAAATAGAGGCTAAATCCATTGATGGTGTGAAAAAACATTTAGAAGAGGCCATAAATGAGGTCTTTGAAGGGAGTTCTGACTAATGAAAGTAGTATTTTTAAAAGACGTTAAAGGAAAAGGGAAAAAAGGTGAAATTAAAAATGTAGCTGATGGCTATGCACAAAATTTCCTGATTAAAAATGGCTATGCTGCTGAAGCAAATGCTCAAGCACTGAGTCAATTAGATGGACAAAAAAAATTAGAAGCTAAAAATGCAGCAGCTGAATTAGCTGAAGCACAAGCATTAAAAGAGAAATTAGAAGCGTTAACAGTTGAGGTAAAAGCAAAATCAGGTGAAGGTGGCCGCTTATTCGGCTCAGTATCAACAAAGCAAATTGCTGATGCATTACAAAAAGTACATGGCATTAAAATTGATAAACGTAAAATGACTTTACCTGATGGCATTCGTGCTCTTGGCTTTACAAATGTTCCTGTAAAATTGCACCATGAAGTATCAGCAACGTTAAAAGTACATGTAACGGAAGAATAAGGAGCGACGATCCATGAGTGAACCGATGATGGACCGCGTTCCACCGCATAACCGGGAGGCGGAGCAATCGGTTATCGGTGCAATATTTCTTGAACCACAGGCGTTAATAACAGCATCAGAAATTTTATTGGTGGATGATTTTTATTTAAATGCCCATAAGAAAATTTTCGAAACGATGCTACGCTTGAGTGATCAAGGAAAAGCGATAGATGTTGTAACAGTTACAGAAGAGTTATCAGCTAAAAAAGAGATTGAAGATGTTGGCGGGCTATCTTATTTACTAGAGCTCGCCAATGCTGTCCCTACAGCTGCTAATGTCGCACATTACGCCAAAATCGTTGAGGAAAAGGCGCTATTACGTCGATTGATTCGTGTAGCTACGAAAATCGTTGAGGACGGCTACACACGTGAGGACGAGGTAGAGGCATTATTAGGCGAAGCAGAGAAGAAAATGATGGAGGTTGCCAATCGAAAGAATGCTGGTGACTTTAAGCATGTTAAAGATGTGCTAGTGGAAACATTCGATAATATTGAGAAACTTCAATCACAAAAGGGAGATGTAACGGGTATACCGACAGGCTTCCGTGATTTAGACAATATTACGGCGGGCTTCCAGCGCAATGATTTAATTATTGTAGCAGCACGTCCTTCTGTAGGGAAAACGGCCTTTGCGTTGAATGTGGCGCAAAGTGTCGCCGTACAAGCGCGTGAGAATGTGGCAATATTTTCTTTAGAGATGGGTGCAGAGCAACTTGTCATGCGTATGCTTTGCGCAGAAGGCAATATTGATGCACAAGTTTTACGTACAGGTGCTTTAACTACGGATGATTGGGGTAAACTAACTATGGCAATGGGTAGTTTATCGAATTCGGGAATTTTTATTGATGATACACCAGGTGTACGAATCAATGAAATTCGTGCGAAATGTCGACGTTTAGCACAGGAAAATGGACTCGGAATGATCTTAATCGATTATTTACAGTTAATTCAAGGTAGTGGCAAACCGGGAGAAAACCGTCAGCAAGAAGTATCGGAGATTTCACGTTCCTTAAAGGGACTAGCCCGTGAATTAAAGGTTCCTGTTATTGCACTATCACAGCTATCTCGTGGGGTTGAGCAGCGACAGGATAAACGACCAATGATGAGTGACTTACGTGAATCGGGAAGTATTGAGCAAGATGCTGATATTGTTGCCTTTTTATATCGTGATGACTATTACGATAAAGAATCTGAGAGTAAAAATATGATCGAAATTATTATTGCAAAACAGCGTAATGGTCCAACAGGAACCGTTACACTGGCCTTTAAAAAGGAATTCAATAAGTTCATTAATGTGGATTGGTCTCAAATGCCACCACCACCGCCACGTGATTAGTCGTTATTCAGATAAGTTGCCTCTTAAGTAATGCAATATTACCCATAGATTAAATTAATCTGAATGTTCGATAATATTCATATCATTCTGTTATTAAACACGAACGTTGAATCAGATTTTTTGATTTTATGTTCGTGTTTTTTCACTGTTTTTTATTGACGGGGCGTTTCTATCATTGTTACAATGATTGAGGCTTGAAAATTGAGATACAAAGGTATCTAACGGAGGTGCTGATTATGACATCAGTAGTAGTTGTAGGAACACAGTGGGGAGACGAAGGGAAAGGTAAAATTACAGATTTCCTTTCGCAAAAAGCCGATGCAATCGCTCGCTTTGCAGGTGGAGATAATGCAGGACATACCATTAAAATTGATGGTGAAACATACAAACTACATTTAATTCCATCAGGGATCTTCTATAAAGAAAAAACTTCAGTAATTGGTAATGGATTAGTTGTCAATCCAAAGTCATTAGTAACAGAGCTTAAAGGTTTACAGGAGCGCGGCATTAATACAGATAATCTACGTATTTCTAATCGTGCACATGTTATTTTGCCTTATCATATTAAGCAAGATATTGCAGATGAAGAAAGTCGTGGCGATAATAAAATCGGCACAACTTGTAAAGGGATTGGACCTTGCTATCAAGATAAAGTAGCGCGTATTGGAATCCGTATGGCTGATTTACTTGATAAGGAAATCTTTGAAGAAAAACTACGTCATAATTTAGCCATTAAAAATAAATTATTTGAGAAATTCTATGAAGTTGAAGGCGTAACATTCGAAGAAATTTTCGAGGAATACTATGGCTATGGACAAGAAATCGCAAAATATGTAGCAGATACATCTAAAATCTTAAATGATGTCCTTGATGAAGGCGGCAAAGTGTTGTTTGAAGGTGCACAAGGAATTTTACTTGATGTCGATCAAGGTACGTATCCATATGTAACATCTTCAAATCCAGTTGCAGGTGGTGTAGCGATTGGAGCAGGTGTTGGTCCATCACGTGTGACAAGTGTTATTGGCGTATCGAAGGCCTATACATCTCGTGTAGGAGATGGTCCTTTCCCAACAGAATTATTTGATGAAGTGGGTCAACAAATTCGTGAGGTTGGTCGCGAATACGGTACAACAACAGGTCGTCCACGTCGTGTAGGTTGGTTCGATACAGTCGTTGTTCGTCACTCACGTCGTGTAAGTGGAATTACACATCTTGCACTTAACTCTATTGACGTTTTATCTGGTTTAGAAACAGTAAAAATCTGTACAGCATATAACTATAAAGGTGAAACAATTACGGAGTATCCAGCAAATCTTCATATTATTGAACAATGTGAGCCGATCTATGAAGAGCTTCCAGGCTGGTCAGAGGATGTAACGAGCTGCCGCACTTTAGAAGAGCTACCTGAAAACGCACGACGCTATGTAGAGCGCATCAGTGAGTTAACTGGCATTCAAATTGCTACTTTCTCAGTGGGACCTGCTCGTGAGCAAACAAATGTTTTAGTGGATGTTTGGGAAGCCTAATAAAGTAAAATAAATTGAAATGGGCGTGCCATATGAGGTACGCCCATTTTTAGTGAATATCCCTTTTCTTAAAGCGACCGCCTTTTACCTCGGCGATATTACCGATGGCTAAAAATGCATTGTCATCAATTTCTGCAACAATTGATTTTAACTTCGCTTCTTCTAAACGAGTAATAACGGTAAAGATAACTTTCTTATCATTCCCCGTATAAGCCCCCTCCCCATGAAGGAAGGTAACACCACGACCAAGTCGATCCATAATCGTTTGTCCAATTTCATCAATTTCATCACTTATGATATAAACCGATTTTGATTCTTCTAATCCTTGAATAACAATATCAATCATTTTATAGGCAATATAGTATGCAATGATGGAGTACATGGCCTGCTCCCAATTAAAAACAAAACCTGCCACTGCAAAAATAATGACGTTGAAGATCATAATGATTTCCCCGACTGAAAACGGTGTCTTGCTATTAAATAAGATGGCTAATATTTCAGTTCCATCCAATGAACCACCATAACGAATGACAATACCGACACCAACGCCTAAAATCATTCCACCAAAAACTGTAGCCAATAGTGTGTCTTCCGTAAATGGATGTATGTTATGTAAGGCAAGTGTTGCTAACGAGAGTACAGTAATACCGAGCCCTGTAGAAATAGCAAAGGTTTTCCCAATTTGTTTATAGCCTAAAAAAATAAAAGGTAAGTTTAAAATGAAGATGAAAATACCAAGGGGTAAATTTAATAAATGAGATGTGATAATGGAAACGCCTACGATGCCTCCATCCATGATGTGGTTAGGTACTAAAAATAGCTCCAAGCCCAATGCCATTATTATTGCACCTAGCGGAACCATAATAATCCTAAGAAAAATTTTACGCATATTATTTTTCTGCATTCTCAACATTTTTGTTGAGATCTCAGAGGTTTGTGAATCACTCAATTTAATCGCTCCAATCAAATAATGTATTTTCTTTTATAGTTTATCGGAATATTAAAAAAGTAAAAAGTATTAAGTCGAAATTCACTTGAAAAAATTTAGAGATTAATATACCAATGGCTCAATATAGTTTATTTTATCCTTCTATAGGCAGGTGTTTTTTATAACCTAATATATGAATAAAAATACAGTCATTACTAACTATATAAAATTTATTCTATGTAACAATTAGTAGATAAATAATACATTTACATTACAAAAGGGTGAAATCATTCAAACGCCATTTTCTTTATGGTAAATTATAAGGGTGCAAAAAATCCTTGTGGGTAAATCATCCTACTATAGGGTAAAGTTGGAAGGGGCTTTATTGATGAATTCGTTTTGGAAAAGAAAAGAAGAAAACAATAGATTCACCTACAATTTTTCTTCTTTTAAAAAGGCTTCAATCGTTGCAGTTTTAATGACCAGCCTAACGATTAATATGGGTTTTGCTAAGGAATATAATAAAGAAAACTTAAATAAAATTTTCCACGTTTATGTGGGAAATGAATATATTGGTGCAGTATCTGATGAGAAAGCTATTCAAGAAATTATTGCCTCAAAGGAAAAAGTAGCGAGTCAGCAATTCAAAGGATTATCGATTGATGCTAGTTCAGCTGTTACAATAATCCCAGAGCAAGTATTTGCGAATGAAACAAAAGATGCGGAAACGTTATCCAAACTTGAGCAATCTTTAGTAGCAAAATCCGATGCTTTTACATTATTAGTTGATCATAAACCGGTTGTATCATTAGAGAATACAGAGGCTTATGAAAAGACTGTCCAATTGTTAAAGCTACAATATGTTTCTCAGCAAGAATTAGATAAACTTGCTGAAACCCAGCAAGCTATTAACAATTTACCTGAATTACAAAATGGTGAATCTCGTCTATTAGATATTTCGTTTAAACAGGGAGTTTCGGGATTGTCGCAAAAAGTTACACCGACTGAAATTGTATCGCCTGAGCAAGCGGTAAAATATTTAATGACAGGCTATCTTGAGCAAGAGACATATAACATTCAATCAGGTGATGTGTTAGGGTCGGTTGCTAAAAAACACAATTTAACAACAAGCGAACTATTAGCATTGAATCCTGACATTACAGTGGATACAGTTTTACAAATTGGACAAGCACTAAATGTTACAGTGGCAAAACCGTTTGTAACACTTGAAGTAAAAAAAGAAAAGAAAGTTGCAGATGAAATTCCATTTAAAAAAGTGGTCAAAGAAGACCCTACAATGTATAAAGGCGAAAAAGTAATTAAACAAGAAGGCGCTAATGGAAAAAAAGAAACAACCTATGCATTAACGTCTGAAAATGGAGCACAAACTTCAAAAGTTGCATTAGCAGAAAAAGTTATTCAACAACCAGTAGATCAAATTGAAGTAGTTGGTACAAAGGTAATTTCTTCACGAGGAACTGGTGAATTTGCATGGCCAGCAGTAGGAGGCTATATTTCAAGTGGCATGGGTGAGCGTTGGGGGGCCTTCCATCGAGGTATAGATATCGCTCGTCCAAGTAACTACAATATTTTAGCTGCTGATAATGGCGTAGTTGTTGCAGCTGGTACTTCAGGCAGCTATGGTAATCGCATTGTTATCAATCACAATAATGGCTATACGACACTTTATGGGCACCTATCTTCAATTAATGTTGAAGTGGGCCAAGTAGTGGAAAAGGGTTCTATAATTGGAATAATGGGTTCTACTGGAAATTCGACAGGTACACATTTACACTTTGAAGTTGAAAAGAACGGTTCATTAGAGAATCCGTTATCTTATGTAGGTCGATAAACATGTGGAATAGAAGGCAGTCCAAATGGTGGGCTGTCTTTTTTCAATTATTTCCCGAGAAATAATTGTTGGAATATATCATTTTCTGTCACAGTATAAGATGGATTGAATATCGATTAATGCATAGAACTCGAAAGCATGATAGAGTTAAGAGTAGTGAATTTACAAATACACATTGTTTAAGAATAGATAAAAAGCGAAAGGGAGAGAATGAATGAACAAAACCATTTTAGTTGTTGACGATGAAAAACCAATCGCAGATATTTTGCAATTTAATTTGATAAAAGAAGGCTATAAAGTTATTTGTGCTTATGATGGTGATGAGGCATTAAAAAAAGTAGAGGAAGAGCAACCAGATTTAATGCTTTTAGATATCATGCTACCAAAGCGCGATGGAATGGAAGTGTGTAGAGAAGTACGTAAAAAATACGATTTCCCTATTATTATGCTAACTGCTAAGGGCTCTGAGATTGATAAAGTATTAGGATTAGAGATGGGCGCAGATGATTATGTCACAAAGCCATTTAGTACACGAGAGCTGATTGCACGTGTGAAGGCTAATATGCGCCGTCTACAAGTTGTTGCTCCTGCAGCAGAAGAGGCTGAGGAAGAGTCTAATGAGATTGTTGTGGGATCTCTTGTTATCCAACCAGATGCTTATTTAGTAATGAAGCGTGATGAAGCAATTGAACTGACACATCGTGAATTTGAATTACTTCATTATTTAGGAAAACATATTGGTCAGGTCATGACACGAGAGCACTTACTACAAACAGTATGGGGCTATGATTACTTTGGTGATGTACGAACAGTTGACGTAACAATTCGTCGTTTACGGGAAAAAATTGAGGATAATCCTAGTCATCCCGCTTGGATCGTCACACGACGTGGTGTAGGTTATTATTTACGAAATCCTGAACAGGAGTAATAGGAATGCAGAAAGTGAGCTTCTTTAAATCCATTCATGTCAAACTAGTGCTGATTTATATTTTATTAATATTGCTTGCCTTACAAATTATCGGTATCTATTTCGCTCGTGAATTAGAACGAAATTTGAAGAGCAACTTCCAAGATTCCATTTTTCAGCGTGTCGACTTGATGCAATATAGTATTCGTGAAGAAATATTAAAGGAACGCGATGAAAGCATGCCTAAATTAGAAGAAAGTCTAAAATCCATTGTGATGGAGTTTTCTACTGGTTTAAAGGATGTTTCGAATGGAGATATTTTAGAAATTCGTGTTATTGATGATAGACAAAGAATTCTTGCCACATCGGAGCTTGAAAATCAAAATTTAATCGGACAACGTTCTAATACGGATCTAGTGCGTCGAGCCATATCTGCTGAAACACTCTTTGACATCATTAAACTAGACAATAAAACGAGAAATCGAGTGTGGGTATTAGCGAATCCGATTAGAGCTGGTGCAGGACCAGACGATGAAATTATCGGTGTTCTCTATATTGAAGCTAATATTGAATCCGTTTTTGAACAAATGAATGACATTAACCGAATTTTCCTTGGTGGTACGGCTATGTCCTTAGTTATTACCATCTTCTTAGGTATTCTTGTTGCACGAACGATTACACAGCCAATTGCTGATATGCGAAAGCAGGCTCAGGCGATGGCAAAGGGGAACTATTCTCGGAAAGTACGAGTATACGGTACGGATGAAATAGGACAGCTAGCCATTACCTTTAATCATTTAACCAATCGTTTACAAGAAGCACAATCGACAACAGAAGCCGAACGTCGAAAGCTAGATTCGGTTCTGACTAATATGACAGATGGCGTTATCGCGACCGATCGCAAAGGACGTATAATTCTGATTAATGACCCTGCACTAGAATTACTGCATATTTCAAGAGATATTACATTAGGGCGTCCTATCGCCTCTGTATTGGGAATTGATCAGGAATATGGCTTTGAAGACTTAATTCATATGAATGATGCGATCAATTTAAACTTTAGTACAGCCGATGCACCCTATATACTTCGTGCTAATTTCTCTGTTATTCAAAAAGAGACTGGTTTTATTAACGGTTTAATTACTGTACTGCACGATATAACAGAGCAGGAAAAGATTGAAATGGATCGTCGAGAATTTGTATCGAATGTATCACATGAGTTAAGAACGCCGCTAACAACGATGAATAGTTATTTAGAGGCACTAGCAGATGGGGCATGGAAAGATGAAAATATTGCTCCGACATTTTTAAATGTGACACAAACTGAAACAGAGCGAATGATTCGTCTAGTGAATGATTTATTACAATTATCAAGAATGGATAGTTCGGATTATGAGTTGAATAAAGATATTGTGTTATTCAATTCATTCTTTAACCGTATTATCGACCGATTTGAAATGTCTAAATCGGATAAAGTCCAGTTTGAACGATTATTCCCTGAAACATCCTTCTATGTAGAAATTGATACGGATAAGGTGACACAAGTCATCGATAATATCATTTCGAATGCCATTAAATATTCACCAGATGGCGGTAATATTCGCTTTGGCTTTACTGGACAAGAGGACATGCTGAAGGTCATGATTTCTGATGATGGCATGGGTATTCCTAAAGAAAATGTAGGGCGTATTTTCGATCGTTTCTATCGTGTGGATCGTGCACGTGCTCGTTCTATGGGAGGAACAGGCTTAGGATTAGCTATTGCGCGGGAAATGATTGAAGCTCACGGTGGGAAGATTTGGGCTGAAAGTGAGGAAGGACACGGTACAACGATTTTCTTCACATTACCATATGATGCAGATGAATTTGGTGAGGCAGGTGAGTGGGAATGAAATATATAGAGCCAGTTAAATCTGTTGTATTATTTCTACTTGTCATGTTAAGTGTGGTCTTAACTTTTTTGATTTGGACCTACACACCTGATTATAAATTTATTGAAAAAACAACAGGAGAGGAAATTCTCATTAAGCCACAAAAGGATATGGAGGATATTATTCGTCCGTATAAGGCTATTTTCCGTTCCGATGAAGAATTTACAGGTACAGTATCTAATGCTGCAATGAAAGATATGATGAAGACTTTTAAAGGCTGGAATATTCTTGACCTAGTACCTGTTAACAATAATCTATCTCCAAACTATGTGAATCAAATTATTAGTGCAGATAATCGGATGACCATCTTCTTTACTGGTGAAATTCCGTTTTCAGCCTTTAATACGATCTTTCAGTTTACGGACAAGGAATTACCCGAAACAACGTTCAATCGTATGATTATCGATTGGAGTAATTATAATAGCAAGGATCTAATGCTTTATTATATTAGCAGCAATAACCAATCATTATTCCGTTCACATGTCAGTGTGCCAAACGTAAATCAGTTTATCAAAGAAGTCATAGAGCCTGCGAAAAAATATGAAGCTTTTAAAGAAGTTGAGCGCGAAGGCCAGACATCTCTTTATGTAGCTAGTAATAAAATGGAATCTGTAAAATTTACGTACTATATTGAAGAAATCACACCAGAATTATTTAAAAATGTGTTATTCCCAGAACCAAATATTGTCCAGCGTAATGTTGAAAGTGCATCCTCTGAAAAATATACAGATGGTATGTCCTTAATGACATTAGACACAAATCTCAAATCATTAAACTATGTTTATCCAGCGGCAGAAAGCAGTATACGAATTGAGCCATCGAAGCTTCTTAAAGATAGCTTTGAATTTATCAATGAACATGGAGGATTTACAGCAGATTTTCGTTATGCTTCAACGAGCATCAATAAAAATCAAATGGATTATCAATTATACTTACAAGGTTTACCTGTCTATAGCAATCATGTCATTACTCGAATGACGACAATTTGGGGAGATAGCCGGATTTTCCATTATAAGCGTCCATACTTTTCATTAGATATGGATATTGAAGCAGAGAAGGAAATTAAAGAACTACCTTCTGGTACAGAGATTGCTGAGAGATTAAAAAATGCTAATAACATTGCCTTATCAGATATTGAGGAACTTGTATTGGGCTATTATTTAACGCAAAATCAAGAACTGAATATCTTTACATTTGAACCTTGTTGGTTTGTTATTCGTAATGGTACATGGATTAAACTGACGCCTGAAGTTTTAGGAGGTGTTAAAAATGGATTGGAATAGAACAAAATCTATTTTTATATTCGTTTTTTTAATTCTCAACATCTTCTTATATACACTTTATGTAAATCGCTATAATGAAGCAAAAGATATTGAAGTACCTGGTGAAAAAACGATCGAAGCTCGTTTAAAAGATGATAATATTACGTATGGCTCATTACCAAATAATATTGAATCGGCCTCTTATATTACAGCCCAAGTACATAAATTCACAAAGGCTGAATTTAAAGATACTAATCAACAGGTCACCCCTACGGATGACAATACAAAGGCTCGTGCTATTTTCATGAAGCCTGTTAAATTACGTAATGTGAATGATGATGCAAGCTTTACAGATTTTGTTCTAGCCAATGTCAATGAAGGAGCATCGTATGCTTTATGGAAAATAGATCGAGAAGAACGCGTCGCTGTTTTTTTCCAAAAGACGAATAATCGAATGTTCTATTATAATGGTTCATTAAAAATAAAATGGAATACAAATGACGAAGTAATAATGTATGAACAAACAATGATTGATAATATTGAAGAAATGGAGCAGCAGGAAACGGTTATTCCACCACTTCAAATTATTCAAACATTGTATGCAAAAGGACCGCTCAAACCAGACTCGCGCATTACACAAATGAAGTTAGGTTACTCCACGCTCGTTAAATTAACGCGTACACAGGTACTGGTGCCAACGTGGGAGGTTCAAGTGAAATTACCTGATGGAGGAAAAGAGGAGTACTTTGTCAATGCAGTAGAAGGTAAAGTCATTGAAATCCAGGAGGACAAGCAGGAGAGCGGAGAAGAAGACTGGGGAGTTGAATAATGCGATTTAGTGTTTTAGCAAGTGGCAGTACAGGAAATTCGATTTATGTAGAGAATGACGACCATGCTTTTATTGTCGATGCGGGACTTAGTGGGAAAAAGATGGAGCAGCTCTTTACAAAAATCGACCGTAATATGAAGCAGCTTAGTGGCATTTTTGTTACACATGAGCATAGTGATCATATTAAGGGAATTGGTGTACTGGCACGAAAATATAGTGTACCAATTTATGCAAACGCCAAAACATGGCAGGCAATGGATGGGCTAGTTGGTGATATTCCTGTAGAACAGCGTTTTGAATTTGAAATGGATACAGTGAAGTATTTTGGTTCTTTAGCTGTTGAGTCCTTTGCCGTTTCACATGATGCAGCAGATCCAATGTTCTACACTTTCCATGAGAATGATCGCAAGCTGGTCATTATTACAGATACCGGCTATGTCAGTGATCGTATGAAAGGGATTATCCGTGGAGCAGATTCCTTTGTTTTTGAAAGTAATCATGATGTCAACATGCTTCAAATGGGACGTTATCCTTGGTCCATTAAACGTCGTATATTAAGTGATGTAGGACATGTGTCTAATGAGGATGCAGCTATCGCAATGAGTGAAGTTGTATTTGATAAGACGACCAATATTTATCTTTCGCATTTAAGTAAAGATAATAATATGAAAGAGTTGGCACGCATGAGTGTCTCTCAAACTTTGCAATCTTGTGGCATCCTTGTCGGTGAGCATGTTCATCTCTTTGATACAGATGCAGAAGAACCAACAAAATTAGTCACGGTTTAATCATAAGCTATTTAGGCAAAACTTGGAGCTGTTCAAGGCATTTAAAAAAATGCTTTGGGCAGCTATTTTTATGCCCATTTTATTTGTTTTTCATCTGATTTTAATGTTTGAATTGTAAGATTAGGGTAACAATTAACAAATAGCACTAAAGGAAAGGATGAGGAACTTGAGTTATTTCCAAGATGATGATAAAAACAGTGATTTCTTAAAAAATGATGAAGTACCGAAATCACCTCTTCAAGAAAGATTAGAGCGTGAGGAGCAAGAAATGCAAGCCAAGCGGCATAAAAAGAAAGGCGGTGGCGGAGGAAAGGGAGGCTATTTCTTTAGTGGTCTTATCGGTGTGATTATAGGTGCTTTACTTGTATGGCTTATGTTACCTGGACTAGTCAATCAAATGCCTGGGACAACATCAAGTGGTACAGGAAAAAATAACACAACGATAAACCAAGTTGCGACAGAGATAACAACCGATGTGACATCCGCAGTAGATAAAGCTTCAGCAGCCGTTGTGGGTATTACGAATATTCAAGAAATAACGAGTGGAGGTTTTTGGAGTCCACCATCAACAACGACAAAAGAAGCAGGAAGCGGTTCAGGTGTTGTTTATAAAATTGAAGGAGATAAAGCCTTTATCGTCACAAACAACCATGTGATTGAAGGTGCAAAACAGTTAGAGGTCACAATGCCAGACGGAACGAAAGAACCAGCTCAATTAGTAGGTCATGATGTTTGGACAGACCTTGCTGTTATTTCTATTAGCGCTAAAAATGTAAAAACAGTTGCGACATTCGGTAATTCTGATGTATTAAAACAAGGCGAAACAGTTATTGCAATTGGGAATCCCCTTGGCTTAGATTTCTACGGCTCAGTTACAACAGGTGTAGTTTCTGGGAAAGACCGTTCTGTACCAGTAGACTTAAATGGTGATGGTACGGAAGATTGGCAACAAGAAGTATTACAAACAGATGCTGCGATTAACCCAGGAAATAGTGGTGGAGCCCTTGTCAACTTAGCTGGAGAATTAGTAGGGATTAACTCCATGAAAATCGCTCAATCCTCCGTGGAAGGTTTAGGATTCTCTATTCCCATTAATTCAGCTATTCCAATTATCGAGGAATTAGAGAAAAATGGTGAAATGAAACGTCCAACAATGGGAGTGTCACTAGCAGATCTAACAGATGTCCCATCATTCTATCAGCAACAAACATTAAAATTACCTGCAGAGGTGACAACAGGTGTTGTTGTAACAGATGTCATGAATAACTCAGCTGCATCAAAAGCAGGTGTTCAACAATATGATGTTATTGTGGAAATGGATGGTCAAAAGATCGAAACAACTATTGATTTACGCAAGCATTTATATAATGAGAAAAAAATTGGTGATAAACTAACATTAAAAGTTTACCGTCAAGGTAAATTAGTCGAGCTATCACTAACATTAACAAACGGTAATACATTGTAAAGAATATGAAGAGCGATGGAGATCTAACAATTCTCCATCGTTTTTTTGCGAGGATGAAGAAAGGCTTTTATGAAATATTGTGGATAACTAGAAAATTGTGAATACTATTTCTGTACAAGTAAACGTGAGAAGAAGGCACTTCTTCCATACATGCCATTCCTTTGTTACAATAGGTTGTGGATAACATAGACTGATTTGTGAATAAGTTTGTGGAAATTTCGGAAAATAAGGAGACGTAAAAAAATGGAAAAATACAGCTGTGAAAGCCATATAGAACACGCTTTAGACATGTTTGTAGCAGAGCAAAAAGTGTTCCCAATTATGGATAAAATCAAAGAGGATAAAAAGTTATCCACAAAGTGTAGCTACTGTGAACAGCCAGCAGAATATATTGTATCAAGTAAATAACTTTACACAATATATAGAAGTAACTTGTGGATATGTTGATAACTTTTGTGGATAATTTGTTTGTAAATGAATTGTAAAGGTGGATAACGTGTGAATATAACGATTGTATCAGTCGGCAAACTAAAAGAAAAGTACTTAAAAATGGGAATCGATGAGTACGTAAAACGACTTGGCGGCTATGCAAAAATGGATTTGATTGAAGTACCAGACGAAAAGGCACCTGAACAACTAAGTGAAGCCGAAATGGACATCGTCAAGAAAAAGGAAGGCGAACGCATACTAGCCAAAATAAGCCCAGATGCCTACGTCATCGCCCTAGCCATCAACGGCAACATGAAAACCTCCGAACAAATGGCAGCCGATATCGAATCCCTCATGACCTACGGCAAAAGCAAAATCACCTTCGTCATCGGCGGCTCCCTCGGCCTACATGATGACGTGCTAAAACGTTCAGATGAACAACAATCTTTCGGTAAAATGACGCTCCCTCACCAGCTCATGAAGCTCGTGCTAGTCGAGCAGGTTTATCGTAGTTTTAGGATTATGAAGGGTGAACCGTATCATAAATAAGTGCGGTTTTTGTTAAAGCTTATTTATGATAAAATTGCTATAATCATCTTATAGATGATTATATTAAGGAGCAATGATTTTGTATAAAACAGTTGATTTATTTGCAGGTATTGGCGGAATTAGAAGAGGTTTTGAATTAACAGGAAAATTTAAAAATGTTCTTTCTGCCGAAATTGATAAATATGCATGCCAAACATATGCTCATTTATATGGTGAAAACCCTTATAACGATGTAACGACAGAGGAATTTAAGAAAAAGGTAGAAAGTACTGACTATGATACTCTTTTAGCTGGATTCCCTTGTCAATCTTTTAGTCGTGCTGGTAATGAAGAAGGTTTTAAAGATAAGACAAGAGGAACACTGTTTTTCGATATTGCCGATATTATAGAAAGAACACGTCCTAAATCATTTTTACTTGAAAATGTTGATAACTTATTAAGTCATGATAAAGGCAAAACCTTTAAAATTATATTAGAAACTTTATGTTTAGAGTTAAATTATAAAGTCATCGGTGTTGAAATTGATGAAACTGGAAATTTGATTTATGAAAATAGTAATTTTATGAGGAATTCTAAAAACTTTGGGCTACCTCAAAATAGACCTAGAGTTTATATTATGGGTTTTGACAAGGAGACTTTTAATGAAAAAATAGAAAATCTCCCTTATGTGGAATTACCTAGAGTAAGAGGAAAAGATCCTATAATAAATAGCTTATCTGATGCGATTGAAAGAGGAACATCAAAAGAATTTTATGTAGCACAGGGATACCTCAATACTCTAAAAAAACATAGAGATCGACATAAAAACAAAGGAAATGGTTTCGGATATATGGTCCTTAACTTACCTGGTGAAGAAAAACAATATTCCAATGCCCTTTTGGCAACAGGTGGTTCGGGAAAAGAAAGAAACTTGATTTATGACCCACAACCTGATTTTTATGGGTTAATGGTAAAAGGAAAACAGACACCTTTAAATAACGAAGGAATAAGACATATGACTCCACAAGAATGGGGCAGACTTCAGGGATTTGTAGGATATGCTTTCTTAAATGAAAATAAAGTTGATTCATTTTCTTTCCCAGAGGGTTTAAGCAATACGCAGAAATATAAACAATTCGGAAATAGTGTAACTATACCAGTGATAGAAGAAATGGCACAATTTATGATTCAATGCTTAAACTTTTTAGAGAGTAGACATTAAATGTCTACTCTATTTTTTATAGATGTATGCTCCGTTTAGATAATATTCATTCGGTTTAACATATTCAATTTCCATAGAATACTTACTTCGAATATCTCTTAATGACCGTGTCCAATCCCTCACATTACTAATTACTTGTAATTTTTCAGAGGGGATATTTTTATTTGGATTAAGCTCAAAGTATTTTTTTAACCGTTGGTAACCGCTAGGTTCATTAAAAACTGCTCTAAGTACATCTTCTTCATCATCTGAAAAAAGATTCTTTTTCCCTAAATTACACTCTTCACATAATGTCCAAAGGTTATCTAAATTAGATTTGCCGCCAAGCGATACAGGTGTCTTATGGTCAACATGTAGCTTCACACCATGAGCGCCACATCTTTGACAAGTTGAATTATCACGATGTAAAACAGCATATCTGTCTTTAGAATTTATAGCCTCACGTTTTGTAGTTACTACATTTTGTACTAAAGAGTTTAGTCTATAGCCATCTGGTAAAGTATCAATATCCCATCCTTCGTCACTTCGTAAAGAACGTAGAGAACGTTGCCAATCATGAACTGCAGCTCTCTCACTTAAAATGTCTCTAGAAACAACTTTCCCAACATTTTCTGTTAAACAATCTAGCAGTCTACTTTTGCCACTACTCTTTTTCATAAATAGATCCTCCCTTATTTTTACATACAGTGTACCATAGAGTATGAATTTAAAGGAAATATATACTAACGGCGTTAGGTAATAGTAATCAATTTAGCTAAAATAATTTATTAATCATATTAAAAGGCAACTTCAAATAAATATATAAAATAGAATCCTTAGATACTCGGTAGATGTATATGAAAAATAAATAAAATTAAGGAAGTATCAAAATGCCTAACATTGTTTCAATAAAACTTGTGAAGGAATCAGGTATAATTTATAAAGATATAGCATTCGCTCACCGCAAGTAATTTTGTCTTTGTTAAAAGGATTATTAGAAAATTAGATGTATAATGAGATACTAATAGAGGTGAAAAGGAAAGTGACAAAACCAAATAGATATCGAAATGTTACAAGAGCTATTAGTGAAAAAGTAGACGTAAATATGCAAATTCAATTATGGAGAATATATGATTTGCTTACTGCTGAAAGAGAAAAAGATATGGATTACTTACAGGTATTTGAAATAAAATGTGCTGATAATAATGTAATAATCACTAATGAGCAAGAAGAGCCAGCATTAAAGAAAGAATTAATTTTGAAACAAGGAAAGTTCGATGTTTTTGATACTACTATATGGATTATAGATGAGTTTGATAAGCAAACAATGCTGTTCCCTAGTGATTATTAAACTAAAAGATTTTAGGAAGACAGAATTGTCATTAAGTCTAATTAAGAGTGTTTGACCAATTAAATAGTATCAAATTACAGGGAACTCAATTTAAGAATTGGATATGTAACCAGATTCAAGGAAGAAATAGGCGAAGCAACTATACTACTCAATGGTTAGAAACATTAGTAGAGGTTATAACTGCTTCGTCTCTTTTTTTTGAACATAGAAAGAAATGAAGTAAGTTCATTTCGAGTTATGCTTCAGATTGATACCCATATTAGTATGCCCCTTCAATATGTAATTCTTCTATTATATGGATTTCCGCTAGGAACGCTTAATAAAGATATAACCTAATTAATGTAAATAAATGGAAATATAAACATTTAATATTACTAAGAAATATAATTCTTTGGAGGTTATGTAATGGAGTCAGCAAAACGAGTAAACATAGTATCAGTAAAATTAGTAAAAGAATCAAGTATGCTTTACAAACAACGAAGAGTTCGCAGCCCACAAGACAGCTACGAGCTTTTCCGAGACTACCTTGGAGAAGTGGACAGGGAGCACTTTGTGGTGATGTGTCTCGACACGAAGAACCAGCCAACAAACATCACAACGGTCCATGTAGGAAGCCTCAACGCAAGCCTTGTACATCCACGCGAGGTCATGAAAACAGCAATTCTCAGCAACTCTGGGTCCATCATCTGCTGCCACCCGCACCCCTCAGGCGATCCATCACCAAGTCCAGAAGATATAGAAGTAACTGAACGACTAGCACAAGCAGGTAAATTATTAGGTATCGAACTTTTAGATCATATCATCATAGGAGATAATCGGTTTATCTCCTTAAAAGAGAAAGGGTATTTTTAATATGAATAATTTAAGTAGTACATGAGCTCTAACATCTGAAATAGGTGTTAGAGCTTTTTATATTTAAAAGGAAGTGGAGTGCAGTAAATGAATGTAATTAGGCGACTAACAGAAGTATTAGAACAAAAGCTAGTAAAGAAAATAATGCTTCATGAAATTGGCTACGAAACAATGTGGTTCATGCATGATGAAATAGATGAAGAGATAGTGCCTCTTAATATTCTTTCAATTTTAGCAGAGCCAGTTATTTGTGAGAGTGCAAATTATACAGATGATGAAGGTAACTACTATACATTAATTATCATCGAAACAGGAAATGTCAATCCGTATGAAGCATGGTTAGTAAATGACAAAGTGATTGAGAATTTTGCTGAGGGGGATTCTATATAGCAATTATAGATAGAGAAACAGTAGAGCCTGTCAAATATGTAAAGTGGTTTATTATCTATGATCCTCTAAACTGTGAGGTTTAAGTTGAAGTAACGGATAAGTTAGAATTGCATTAGATGCTATTTTAAAGTGAAGAATAAGGAGGAATATTAGTGTGGGATAAAGTAATTGGTGCTGTAGTAATAGCAGTTGCAACAGAAGTAGCAAGAGAGATTATTAATGAAAACAAGTAATATTAACTTTTCGAATGTAGTAAAATGCTACATTCTTTTTTTATCATAATGCTTGAAATTTAGGGGGAAAGGGGGAATTATTGTAATCAAAGGAGTGTGTAAGACCTAATGAAAAAAATAACTTTAAGGGCAATTGTTCAAGAGAGATTAGGTGAGCATTACTTAACAGCATATTTAACAAACAATAATAAAGATAACAAAAACAACTATGAGAAGACTATAGAAAGGGAACAAAATAAATTCAAAAAAATACTCAAGGCATATGGTATTGAACCGAGTGTTTTTAAAGTAGGTAAACAATATCAGTTCCCATTAAAGTCCAAAAATTTTGTTCTCGAAGTATTAGACTTCAATTTAAAGAAAACACCTATTCATAAATTAAACAAAAAAGAATTACAACAAAATGGCTTTAACGATGAGCAGCTAAAAGAAGTTTTTAAAATGAGAAAAGTAATAAATAAACTAATTGGTTATCAAATTAACAGTATGAATGGTTTAAATATTTCCATGATAATTACGTCAGAATTAGGTATCAATGAATTAAAAGCAGAAGAAATTATTAATGAAAAGCTTCAATCACCAATACCAATTCAGCAACGTTTCAGTGCTATTTTTGATGAAGAAAAGTATCCAAACTTAACTTTAGAACAGCGTGTTGATATTTTTAATGAATTACAAATAGAACTAGAAACATATTTAAACACTTTTGAAGAAAGAATAGAATCGTTACTTTAATAGCAATCCCCCTTTTGTATCTTGGAAACAAAGGTGGGGATTGCTTTTCTTATAAACCATATAGAATGAAGTCAATTAAGTTAGCGCTACTTAATAAAAAACTTCGGGAGCGATTCAAATGAACAAACTAAAAAATGAAGCAATGCAGGACACACTAGCTCAAAATAATAATCCATTACAGGATGAGCAAATTTCAGTAACCAAACAGGTTGTTCTTGATATTAATAAGAATAGCGAAAACCTAGATGATTTACTAGAATTCGTTGCAAAAGAAACAAAGACATTTAAAGATATCTCCGCACGAGGATCGTCTTACGTTTCTATTGTTAAATCTGAAAATGGTACAAGATTTGTAATTAATAAGGCTACTAATGAAAAGCTAGGTTATCCAACTGAACTTTATATTGGATATAAGGATAAACATCTTATGATTTTTAATGCTAAGGGGCTTAGTATTAACAAGCTAACAGTAAAGCAGACAAAAAATAAAATTACTATTTATAATACCAAGTTAGTAGATGAAATCATTAAGCATTTTGGAATTGATTTTTCCAATATTACTAGTAAATCATTTGCTGAAGGTTATTACGAAAATAAGGGTCGAGATGTCCTATATGTAAAAATGGTCTAAGGTGCGACAGTAATGACTATTATTACAAAAACCAATAATTATAAGTGCGATACAAAAGGCGTCTATTCAGCAGATGTAGACAAAGATACAGGTCAGCTTAGTTGGGACTGGATTGGCAGACCAATCTATTTGAAGTCTGTATTTAGAATCATCGATACTGGTGAATTGTTTTGGAATATTTGTTTTAAGTGTAATGATGGTTGGCAAGAAGACGTTATTCCACGAATAGATGTTACGGAACGTAATTTCACGAATTTATTAAGAAAAGGTGCCGATGTAACAACCTGGAAAACGAAGCTAATGATCAATTATTTAATTGAATCAGAAGCAAAAATGCCAATTAGTTTACAACACAGACAATTAGGTTGGACTACCTATGATCGAAATAATTATTATGCACATCAACAGTTATATTCAGTTACTTCTAACAAGAAATCTGAGTATATTGGTGAGCTCAATATTAATAAAGCTGGTTCTTTTAATCGTTGGTCAAACGTAATAAAAAAATTAGTTGTTGGTATTCCTGAAATGGAGTTAGCGTTGTGTCTTGGGTTTTCGGCAGTTTTGGTTGGATACATCAATCGAATTTTAAACCTACATGCAGATTCTATGATATTTCATATTTCTGGAAACAGCACAACAGGTAAAACATCAGCAGCTACTGTTGCAGTTTCAGGCTTTGGGGATTCAAAAGAAGGGGCACACTCATTAATTCAAAGTTTTAATGGTACAGATAATGCTTTAACGAATTTAATGGCTAATAACAATGGTGTTCCAATTGTTTGTGATGAAACATCTCTCTCTTTAATGGGTACCCAAAAGCTCGTGAATGTACTGTACACATGGGCGAAAAATATTAGTAAAGCCCGACTAGACAAAAATAGCCAAAAGAAGCCTCAATCAGAATGGGCAACTACGATTATTACAACAGGTGAGGGTTCACTGCTCGATCAGATTAATCAAAATGAAGGTATTCGTGCCAGAGTATTTGAATTGAAAAATTTACAGTGGACTAAGAGTGCAAATCATTCCAATGTACTAGTTAAAGAGCTTTCCCAAAACTATGGTCACGGTGTTGAACCATTTGTAACCACGTTGCTTAGCTATCTTCCTAAGGATATTCAAAATTCTTGGGAAAATGAAACAGCAAAAATTGAAGAAGCCATACCTAAGTCAAAATTTAATAATCGAATTAGTAAAAAATACGCCTTAATTACAATGACGGCACAACTATTAAACGAAACATTCGATTTTAATTTGAATATTGAGAGAATAAAAGCATTGCTAGTTCAGCAAGAGGTAGAATCTATTGAAGAACGAGAAATTGGTCCGAAAGCACTTGAATTAATCCGTGAATGGCTGCTCATGAATCGTAAGCATTTTTACATTAATAATAATGATGTTAGTGAGAATCAAACGATTTGGGGAAGGATTAATATCAATAAAACAAAGCAACAAACAGAGGTTTTTATTTTACCATCTGTATTCAAGCAAATGTTACAGGAAAGAGGCTTTTCTGATCATTCTGTTGTGTTGAGAGAATTAGATAGTATAAAAGCATTAATAAAAGAAAAGGATGCAAATCAAAATAAGTACCACATCCGAAGAGTAATTAAAGGTATGGAGAATAGGGGTAGAAATGGTGTAAGTACTTATGGTCTTAAGCTAGATGGAGCCTTCATTCATACTGTATTTACTTCAAATGAAATTCAAACTAAGCAAAGAAAAGGTAAGAAATCATCAAAGCAAAATACTAGAAAAGAAGAACCAGAGCTAGTTGATATTGATGATATGTAATGCAAATTTAAGGGCGAACAGTAAGTAAGCTACTGTTCGCCAATATTAACTAATAATAATGAGGATCAGATAATGACGATTATAGATATGTTAGCAGAGATGTGTGAAAACTACTTAGTACAAACACTAGATGTGGAGGAACAAACAAATGAGTGCAATGATGATGCAGCAACAAACGAATCAACAAACATTTAGCAATACGATAACAGCAGTTAAACGAGTAGCGATTTATGCTCGTGTTTCAACAAAGGAACAAGCAGAAGAAGGTTATTCAATCGATGAACAGAAACGTTTACTAACGGAATGGTGTGATCGAAATGGTTACATTGTGCATGAAGTATATGCTGACCGTGGTATTAGTGGTAAATCAATTAAAAATCGTCCAGCTTTAGTTCAATTATTAGATGATGCAAAACATAAGAAGTTTGATGTAGTACTAGTTTGGAAAACAAATAGATTAGCTCGCAAGATACTAGATTTATTGAAAATTGTGGAAGTATTTGAGCATAGCTATATCAGTTTCCGTTCATATACAGAAAGTCTTGAAACAGAGACATCTTCTGGTAAGCTTCAGTTTCACATGATGGCGGCAATTGCAGAGTTTGAGCGTAATACGATTTCCGAAAATGTAAAGATGGGTATGTTAGCTCGTGCTAGGGAAGGTAAATGGAATGGCGGTCGTGTATTAGGCTATGACCTTGAGGATATTTCAACCCAAGATAATAAGCGTAAACATACAAAGCTTGTTATAAATGAAAAGGAAGCTAAAACTGTTAAACGTATCTTTGAGCTATACATTGCTGGTAACGGTTATAAAGCCGTTGCTAATCGTGTTAATAAAGAGGGGCATTTAGGTAAACGTGGGAAGCCTTTTTCTATAAGTACGATTAAAACAATCCTAGAGAACCCTGTTTATGTAGGTATGATTCGATATGATGTTCGTAGAAACTGGACAGATAAACGGAGAGGAGACATTAATCCAACACCGATTTTGCAACAAGGTGAGCATGAGCCCATCATCTCGCAGCTTGATTGGGAGAAGGCACAACAAATCCTAAAGAAAAGATCGAGTAAGCCAAACCGAGTACATGGTGGGACTTTCCCATTCACGGGTGTTATGAAATGTCCTCAATGCGGTTCAGGCATGGTTGTCATGCGAACAGTCAATAAGCTTGTGGATGGTACACGCAAAACACTAGAATACTACGCTTGTGGAGCGTGGAAAAACCAAGGAACATCGGTTTGTCGTTCGAACACCATCCGTGCAGATAAAGCTGAAAGCTACATCTTTGAACGGCTACAAGCACTAGCAACGAATAAACAACTCATAAAAGAAGTCGCAAACCGAGTAAACAACAAGCGATCTAACCATAACGAGCCACTACGACAAGAGCACCAAGAACTCCTAAAAGAGCTGGAGCAAGCTAAACGTAAAAAGGATAAAGCGATGGAGCTTTACGAGGAAGACATCATCACAAAAGTGGACTTGCAACAAAGGCTCATCAAAGTGAATAACCAGTTAGAGCAACTAGAGCTACGACTTCAACCAATCAAGCTGCAACTGCAATCACTAAAGGTGCACACGATCAATGAAACAACCATCCAAGAGGTCATGGCTAACTTTCAGAAAGCTTTCAAAAAAGCAATGACGCAAGAACAGCAGAAACATTTGGTTACGCTCATAATCAAGGAAATAACGCTGAACGAGAAGCGTGAGGTCGGTAGCATTCAAATCCAATTTAATAGTACTGTGTTAGATTATTTAACAGAGCAAGGAGCGGATAGGTCATCAGCAGATGACTTATCTGCTCCTTTTTATGTTTTAGTAGCTATTTAATATAGGTATAAGTGGATTTTAGTTAGGATAGTCCATTCGATAATAGAAATGCTTTTATCAAAGGAAAGTGGCATATTGAAAATAAACTAGGGGGGATAGTCGTGGATAATAGTACACTAGATAGCTCTTGTTTCAATGGGGCATATAAAGAATTCGTGGAACTAATCGGATATAAAAATACACTTCGAATACATGATTATTTTGCAGGGCAATATGTAACCTTTCCGAAACGACTATTATCTGAGGAATATCTACATGAACAGATAATGAAGGAATACGACGGCACGAACGCAAAAGAGTTAGCAAGGAAATACGACTATTCCTACAGTTGGATTAGGAAAATATTGAAAAAGAGGAATTGCAATAAATAAGGTGCCTATTAATTGATACTGGGTTAAAATGGTTGTTATGTAAGTGGAAATGGAATTTGGAGGTATTTTATGAAGATATTAGGTAATTTTATCGTGTTATTCTGTTTATTTCTATTAACAGGCTGTAGTGAAAAGCAATCTGAATATAATTTAGATCAACTAGATGGACCTGCTGCTGCTCTAGTAGAATCATGGAGAGCAGATGGTATTTCAGATGATGAAATACTAAAGCGAATTGAAGATTTTATGAATGCTGATGGCACCGAGTTGTATTATGATGAAGAATCAAAAGAGCGCATTGAGCGATTACAAAAATACAAATTAGATGGTACGGAACATACATTAAAGGAATTCATGGATTTACTAAATGAACAAACGGTTTGGTCAGATATAGGTTTTGCGACAGATTTAGTTCACACGCAAGCGGAATATCCAATTAATTTTTCTGAAGAAGCACATATTGTAGATATATCTGAAAATAGTAAAGAACCTGAGTTCAAACTATTAATGTATGTAGATGACGATATAATTAGTGTTTATAAAATTAAATCCAACGAGAGTGAAGCCTTTAATCAAGATGCTGAAGCAGCATTAAAATTGATGTATGAAAATAAAGTAAATCCACAAGGAGAAGAAGCAAAAGAAACTGAATCATCGGATAAACAAACAGTCGCTGTAAAAGATGATGATAGTTCGTCTGATGTAATAAGCCAAAGCGACGTGGATAGCATTCCTGTTCCAGGAGCGAATAATACGACTGAATCAGCAAGAGATCAGATAGGCTACTTAGTAACGTATTATTTACAAACCTATGTGAACGGAGATATTGCGTCACTGGGTTATTATGTTTATCCTTCATCAGCATTTTATTTGGAGCAAGAGCGTTATATGCAGTCACTAAAATCAAAAGGAAATGTTTTAGATTTAATTGATTACAATGTAACCGCAATAGAGCAACTATCGGAGAAGAAGTATGAAGTAAATGTAGTCGAATATTACACAATAGATAACCCAGAGCAAGGTTTTAGCGATACGGAACAAAACAGCAAATATACAGTTGAAATAATAAATGGTGATTTTTATATTACAGGGTTGGAGATACTATAATTAGAAAAAAGTTCTAATTTAGCTATGTCCTGAGTTTCCTATAATAAGGAAAGAAGGTTAATAGTAAAATTATTTTTAATCAATAACTTTAAGATATGAAGCATAATATATTTAGTTCAATTACATGGTGAGTTTACATGTATTGTACTTTGTTAGTAAGAGATTAAGGGGAAAAGTAAATTAGAGGGAATGGCTGACAGAAGCTATTCTCTTTTTTATTTAGTAGTAAAAATGTTACTAATATTAGACAGATATTTTTGACTATTCCAACAGTAAGGTGATAGAATTATCATAGTTAACGCCCTATAAAAATAGTTATGGGGGAAAATGGTGAATTTCTGTCAAGCTTTATCTCAATTGTAATCACAAGGCTGACCCAGCTAATAACAATCGATAACGCTTCTGAATAACTTGGCATTTGGATACCTCCAATCGTCATAGTCAACCAATTCAATATACTAAGTATAGTATAAGCGATTAGTGCATTTAAGTAGCCTCTTTATAGGTTAGCGATAGTCTATAATTTGAAAGGAGAGTATGCTCACAAGGGTTTCTTTGATAGAGTAATAGGCTACGATTATATACCCTTGTTAGCTCTGCCAAAATGAATAAAAAAAAGTATCGTGTAAAGGGGTATAAGCACCTCGATAGCAAAAAATCGATCGAAAAAGTGAAGGATAAAATTCAGAATCCTCAATGGGTTGCTAAACATGGATTCTACCCGTTTATGCACTTTGAAATTAAATTTCAAAAATATAGTAGAAAAGAAAAGCGACCAAAAGAAAAAGTCCGTAAAATATTTTATGCATCTCACATTGATAGCTTCATATATAAATATTATGGAGATAATTTAAATGATCACTATAATTCAATTGTAGATAAAATGAATATTAATGAAGTTGCAACTGCATATAGAAATAATTTATCTGGAAAAAGTAATATTGATTTCGCTAAAGAAGTTATTGATTTTATAAAAATTCAAGAAAACGCATATATTTTTGTTGCAGATTTTACTAATTTCTTTGATACGTTAGACCACAGGTATCTTAAAGAGAAAATCCGTTATGTTCTGAAAAAGGAGACATTACCTGACGATTATTATAACGTCTTTAAGAATATAACAAAATTTAGTTATTTCATTAAAGATACGATAGAAGCAGAATTGAAGACTAAATATACTGAAAGTGAAATTAAGGATAGTTATAAATACTTCACAGATGAGGAGTTTAGAGCCTTTAAGCATAAAAATATATATAAGAATTCTAAGAGCTATGGAATTCCTCAAGGAGCAGGTATTAGTTCAGTTTGCTCTAATATTTATCTGTTAGATTTTGATGAAAAAATTCAAAAATACACTAATGAACAAAATGGATTATACAGAAGATATTGTGACGATTTAATTATAGTTATTCCTATTGAAGGAGATACTAAAAACTATAACTATAAAACTCATCAAAAATTTGTGGAGGATGTAAGAAGACAAATTCCCAATTTAGAAATTCAACCTGAAAAGACAGGTAATTATTTTTATTCTAACAATAAAATTACTGATCTAGAATTTAAGAAGGAAGAATTAGATTATTTAGGATTTAGTTTTAATGGTGAAGAAGTTCGAATTAGAGAAAAAAGTCTTTTTAAATATTACACAAGAACATATCGTAAAATAAGAATAGCTAATCGCAAATCAAAAGAATTCGGTCGTAAATCGTATAGAAGAGAGCTATATAAGAACTACTCGCACTTAGGCAAAAATAAAAAAGGGCATGGCAATTTTCTTAGTTATGTTGAAAGGGCACAGAAAATATTTGATGAAGATTCAAAAACTATAAATCTTATGGAAAAACAAGTGAAGAATCACTGGAAGAGAATCAACTCTCGTTTGGAAAAACCTAACTAAAACAATTAGAAAGTCTGACTCTTCTAGAGTCAGACCTTTTTAATAAGAATATTTAAATATACATTAAGTGAGGAGTTTACCATGGTTAAATCAGTTGTTAAAAATCAGCATTATGTTCCTCAAAGATACTTAAGAAAATTTGCTGAAGCTCAAAAAAAGAAGAATAAAAATATCTATCGCTTTAATATTTTTGATAAAGAAAAACAAGAAATAAGGGAAAAGCAGAATGTGGAAAACTATGCTTCTGAACGATACTTTTATGATGTCGATTTCAATAAACTACTGGAAGAGGCTAAATCAGAAGGAATTACTATTGAAGAAGAAATCGAGGATTTGACCAATGAAGTTGATAAACAATACCTTGAAAATGTATTTGCAACAAAGGTTGAAACAGCAATGTTTAATCCCTTTGATAACATAATTACAAAATATACTTTAACTCCTTCAAATGTGTATAAAAATGTGGAAGTAGTACCAGAGAAAGATAAGGCAACGATAGCATATTATTTGGCAATACAATTTGTAAGGACAAAAGAGTACCGAGAAAAGATAATTCAAATGCATGAAAAAGGTACAAAGCTATTACTTCGAAAGAGATTCAAAGATGAAATTGATCCTGCTTTATTAGATAGTGTAGAAATCAAGTTGAAAGACAATAGAATTAATTTAATTCATAATGAGCAATTGCTAGACACAGAACTCTTAGAATCTTTTGCAAAAATATTTCTAAAACATATTTGGATTTTTGCTGTTAACGAAACAGATACTTTATTTTATACATCCGACAACCCATTGGTCTTGTATGGTCATGAAGAAAATCATGGTATAAGTAGTAAAGGTGTTGAAATAATTTTCCCTATTACACCTAAATTAGCGTTGGTGATGAGAGAAGTGGAGCATTTTAAAACAGAATTATCTTTATACAATAGATTTGTTCATATTTCTGAGGAATACGTAAAATTCTATAATGAACTTCAAATAGGTCAATCCTACAAGTATGTTTTTTCAAAAGATAAAAACTTCAGTTTGGCATTAGAATTGATGAAAAAAAATCCAGGACTTAAGGATATTAAAAGGACTAGATTTTTAATGGGATAACAATCTGTTTAATAATAACCGCACTTAGCTATATTACGGTGAACCGTATCATAAGTAAGTGCAACGGTTCTAAAGAAAATATAAAAATCCGATTCTAAACCCTTTGAATCAATTCTTTAGTAATGCTTTCAAACCACATTGCATACGGAAAGATTTTATAAAAAAATCCATTTGACGTTCTGTATTATTTTTTGTACGATATTGAAGAAAAGAATGCCCGGACTAGAACGGGAGAGGTTCATAGCTGATACCCTCTATAAAAAACTATGGAAACATGACAATAATGCCATGTCCATATTGGACGTGGCTTTTTTTTATGTGTTTACGTATGTTTTAAATAGAATGCTTGGTGATGCCTCTCTTGAAAAGTGTTGGGAAACATTTTACAAGGAGGTTTTTTTATGTCTGGCCGAAGTCATGAAGAAGGATTAAAGGATTTAACCCTGTTAGGTAATCAAGGTACAAAGTATTCCTATGATTATGCACCAGAGGTATTAGAGGCAGTGGATAATCTACATGCCAATCGAGATTATTTCGTTAAATTTAATTGTCCAGAGTTTACTAGTTTATGCCCACTTACACATCAGCCTGATTTTGCCACGATGTACATCTCGTATATCCCAGATAAAAAAATTGTTGAAAGTAAATCACTAAAATTGTATTTATTCAGTTTTAGAAATCACGGCGATTTCCATGAAGATTGCGTCAATATCATTATGAATGACTTAATTGCATTGCTTGATCCTCGATATATCGAGGTTTGGGGGAAATTTACGCCACGTGGGGGTATCTCGATCGATCCATGGTGTAACTATGGGAAGCCAGGAACAAAATACGAAGAAATCGCCAATTATCGTTTAATGAACCACGACCTTAATCCAGAAAAAATTGATAATCGATAAATGGAGAATTAAATAGTTCCATCAAGAAAGAGGTTTTTAGCTACCCTCTTAAAAAAACTAAGAAGAAAGCAGCACTTTTTCTTAGAGTGCTGTTTTTTCGATATAAGGGAGTTTTATAGATGAAGCAGGAAAAAGCAATTGTTGTATTTAGTGGAGGTCAGGACAGTACAACTTGTTTGTTTTGGGCAAAGGAACGTTTTGAAGAGGTTGAGGCAGTCACTTTTGATTATGGTCAAAGGCATCGCCTTGAAATTGAATGTGCAAAGGAGATAGTGGGTGAACTTGGTATCAAGCATCATATTCTTGATATGTCACTCCTGAACCAGCTTGCTCCAAATGCTTTGACACGACAAGATATTACAGTAGAGGAAGGAGATAATGGTGAGCTTCCATCGACTTTTGTCCCTGGTCGAAATCTTCTCTTTCTTTCGTTTGCAGGTGTTTTAGCGAGTCAAGTAGGAGCTAAGCATATCGTGACGGGCGTTTGTGAAACGGATTTTAGCGGATATCCGGATTGCCGAGATGTTTTTATTAAATCCTTGAATGTAACGTTAAATTTATCGATGGATGATTCTTTTGTTATTGATACACCGTTGATGTGGCTGAATAAGGCACAGACATGGGAGCTTGCTGATCGTTTTGGGGCATTGGAATTTGTTCGAGAAAGAACGTTGACTTGCTATAACGGTGTTATAGCGGATGGTTGCGGTGAATGCCCAGCATGTAAACTGCGAAAAAAAGGGCTTGATGAGTATTTGCGTTATAGGAAGGAGTCTTAAGGGATGTTAGATTTTAAAATCGTCGATAAGCTCCAAAAAATAGATGAGGATATTCAAAGAGATCAATTGAACTATCATGCAAAGCGTGTTCTTGTAAGCAAAGAATTTACCTTTGATGCTGCTCATCATTTACATCATTATGAGGGAAAATGTAAAAACCTACATGGTCATACCTATCGTGTAGTATTGGGATTGAGTGGCTACACAGATGAACGCGGTTTGATGATTGATTTTGGCGATATAAAAAAAATATGGAAACAAAAAATAGAGATTCATTTGGATCATCGTTATTTAAATGAAACGCTTCCACCCATGAATACGACAGCAGAAAACATGGTAGTTTGGATTTATGAAAAGTTGGCAGAGGCCTTGCTTGATGAACCAAGCTATAACGGTGCATGTGTAGAGTTTATTAGGTTATATGAAACTCCGACAAGCTATGCAGAAGCGAGACGGGAGTGGATGGAAGGTGAGTAAGGTACCTGTTATCGAGATTTTTGGACCGACGATTCAAGGTGAAGGGATGGTAGTTGGCCAGAAGACAATGTTTGTGAGAACTGCAGGTTGTGATTATTCCTGTTCTTGGTGTGATTCATCGTTTACTTGGGATGGTAGTGGAAAGCATCTGATTGTCCAAATGACAGCGGAAGAGATTTGGACTGAGTTGAAACGTCTTGGAGGCAATGGCTTCTCATTTGTCACGATTTCAGGCGGCAATCCTGCACTCAATCCACATTTAGCTGAGCTCATTGCCATTTTAAAAGAAAACAACATAAGAATTGGGGTGGAAACACAGGGAAGTAGGTGGCAAAAATGGATGCATGAGATTGATGAACTGACCATTTCTCCAAAGCCACCTAGTTCTGGAATGACCACAGACTATTCGGTGCTCTCATATATCTTCGAAAAGCTTAAAAATCAAAACAGCAATCACCATATATCTCTCAAAATAGTCGTTTTTAATCAAGAGGATTATGATTATGCTAAACAAATTCACCATCGATATCCAATGATTCCCTTTTATCTTCAAGTCGGTAATGATGATTTTATGACAACTGATAATTCACAATTAATTATGCATTTATTGGGTAAATATCATGCACTGATTGATAGAGTGATGAAGGATGAAGAATTAAGAGATGTTAAAGTACTGCCACAGTTACATGCCCTTGTTTGGGGAAATAAAAGAGGCGTATAGTATGCCATTACAAAAATGTTTTTAAATTGAGGAGTAGTAGTATGAGAATATTGTTTTATTTATTATCTATTGTCATTGCTAATGTAGTAACGGCAGCATTTGCGCCATTGCACTTCGGTATGTTTATTGTTCCAATGGGGACGTTTTTAATTGGGGCAACCTTTATTTTTCGGGACCTTGTACAAAATAAATATGGTAGAGCAAAGACGTATTTATTTATTATTACAGCTTTAATTTTATCAGCAGTAGTGTCATTCCTACTGGGGGATACACTTTTGATTGTGTTAGCGTCAGCACTATCATTTGTTGTCGCTGAAACAGCTGATACAGAAATCTATACTCGATTAAAATTACCAATGGCTTGGCGTGTGTTCTACAGTGGTCTTGTTGGAGGATTTTTGGATTCTGCAATTTTCGTAGTAATCGGCTTGAGTCCACTTGGAGCTAATATATTACCTTGGGAAGCCGTACCAGCCGCCATTTTCGGACAAATTGTTGTGAAGACAATTATTCAAATGTTTGGCGCAATGATTTTAAATCAAGTTGGTACAATGAAAGAAAAACATCTAACTACAGGATAACTCGTTGAAAACATTGATTAGGCATATTCCACAAGAGATGCCGTTCATTTTGACGAGACAGAGCTATAAGTAAAACAGGCAGATTCGCTTTATAATGCGAATCTGCCTAGTTTAATTTTAAAGGTCTTATTGCATTTTCAATTGTTTCTATCATTTTTATGCTGATTTCTCTAGTTTTTGATCTAAATGGTGACTAAGAAAAGTTAGCAAACTTGCACAGACGGCAACAATCCCACCGACCCATGTAACATTCATTAAATTTCCCTGATGATAAACAATTCCACCTAATGCAGAACCAAAAGCGATACCTACGTTACTTGCTACAGGCATAAGTGAAGCAGCCAATCCTTTCGCACTGGGTTGGTAAATTTCAGCGAGGTCTATTAAATAAAGCTGAGTAGATGTTGTTAAGAGGATAGCCATTAATGACATTAAGCCAATATTGACCAGCCCTAAAATAAAATGATTTGTAGTCCAAAATAAACTTGTCAGAACAATAGCCTGCACAAGAAAAACAAAGCGAAGGCGACCGATAGCATTATGACTGGCAATTTTACTGGCGAGGATATTGCTGAAAATCGAAATAAACCCATAACCAAATAAGATTAGACTAATAGAATTATTTGGTGCTCCCATTCCCTTCAAAATAGGAACAAGGTACGTAAAGACAGCGTAAGTTGCCCCAAATCCTAGAGCAGGAATGAAAAAGGCCATTAAAATACGCGGCTTGATCATTAAAGAAAACTGATCCCGTATCGAACTACGTACTTGGCTGAGTTGATTAGGTAAGACAAAAAAGGATGCCAAAAACGCCAAACCACCTAGAAAGGTTGTTAACATGAAAGTGGCATTCCAACCATACCAGTCTGCGATTACAATACCAATTGGTACTCCAACGACATTTGCTAGTGTGAAACCACCAAAAACGAATGATATAGCAAGTCCGCGTTTGTTTATCGGCATGGTTTCGCTTGCAACAATCATGGCTAGAGAGATTAATACTCCTGTTACAATCGCTGTCATAATACGAAGTACAAGCAGCATGATGTAGCTCGTTGAAATGACGCAAAAAGCATTGAGGACGATGAAAGAAAGGATCAAAAACAACATCCATTTACGCTTTGGAAAATGACTTGTTGCTGACATCACTAGTGGTGTGGCAATAGCAAATGTAATGGCAAATGCAGAAACAAGTGTGCCTGCTTTTGCATTAGTCATTTGAAGGCTTGAGGAAATATCAGTTAAGATTCCGACTATAACAAATTCGCTTGTCCCTAGTACAAATGTCAATAACGTAAGTGTTAAAATGAGTAACCAATGTCGCTTGGATAATTGTGAGTTGTGCATAGATACCTCTTTCTAAGATGAATATAAATGTGTAGTAGATAAACAACCTAAACATCATATCATAAAATATTTTAGCGAGAAAAAAACTTTCTAGATTAAATCGGAATGAATGGATTCCCAAAATCGACAAAACTACAGAGAAATCACATTCTGTTGCTAATCCTAAAAGGATATCAATAAAGATGCTTTTGTATTAAATATGTACATAAAGAATAATTCCTAGTACCTTCCACTTTTCCTTAAAGAAGGAATTTACTGATTTTGCTCGAACTCTATAAATAAGAAATTCCTGTTCAAAATCTAAAATACTCACTTAAAGATGCTCCCTTTTAAAAGGGGAAAAGGAAGGTTCATGATGATTCAATTCCAAAAAGATAATATTACTGTTTTTCAAAGTGCATTGTATATGACTACTTCGGCTATCATTCAAACGAATGAAGCGATAATTATGACAGATCCTAATTGGTTACCTAGCGAAATTGAAGAAATTCAGGCTTACATAAACAACATGAAAGGTGATAAGCAACTATATATTATTTACACTCATAGCGATTTTGACCATATTATTGGTTCAGGGGCCTTTCCAGGAGCAAAGGTAATTGCATCTAAACAATTTGATAAAAATCCGAACAAAGCAAAAAGCATTCAAAAAATCAAACAATTTGATCAAAGCTATTATATACAGAGGAGCTATTCTCCTGTATATCCAACCGTAGATATTGTCGTTTCAGAGGATGGGCAAACATTAGAGTTAGATTCGATAACTATGACATTTTATCAAGCACCTGGCCATACGAATGATGGTTTATTTACAGTGATAGAGCCGTATGGGCTATTTCTTTCGGGAGATTACTTGTCAGATATTGAGTTTCCTTTCATCTTTAGCAGTTATAAAGACTATGTCAATACTATTCGTAAAGCTGAAGATATTTTACTGCATCATCAAATAACAACCCATATACCAGGACACGGAACGACAACACAGAACCAACAAGAAATCCAAAAAAGGATTCATTTTTCTAAACATTACTTAGCACAGCTTCCGCAGGATAACGAAGAGTTAGAGAAATGTTTAAGGGAAGAGTATTCGTTTTTTGAAGGAATGAAAAGCATTCATACTGACAATAAAAAGATGGTCAATAAAGTATGTTCAGAAGAGAATCTGTAGTCGATAATCTTTTGAGATGTATTACAAGTAAAACAAAAAGGAGATTGGCTTAGTACCCATAGAAAAAACACCTCCACGTTGAATGTTTTGTATTTAATACCCGTTTTTCAACGAAAGGTGTTTTTATTTGTCTCCTTTTTTTAGGTCAGTGCGAGATGGATACGCATTGTCTTTTTTCCTGAGTATTGTCTACGTTTAGGCAAATGTACAAACTCCTCGGTTATTTCAGTCCTTCCGTACAAAAGTTGTAGAGGTTTTACTTTTGTGTCGGGCCTTTCAATGTCTAATAGAGGTGAGGGGCACAATTGCCCTTTAGTTCATGTGAAAATGTAATTACAGAAAATGAGGTTTTATTATAAAACTACTATTCTAAATAATATTGTAAAAGTTTAATATAAACATTTTACAAAAAATTTAGAATATTAATATTAAATAACAATATATTTATTATTTTTCTGTTAAAATTACTATGTTAAACAATATTTTGGCAATGTTTAATAATTACAATTAATTGTATTGATTGGATTCAAAATCATCCTTATTAAATAGGAATGGGGAGGTATTACTCTAAGTATGCGTAAATGGGGAAAATCGAAGTATTTAAAAGCAATAACAGCAATGGCATTAACGGCTTCAGCGGTAGTAGTAGCACCGATTGCATCTGAAGCTAGTAGTTTCAAGGATGTACAACGAACGCATCCATTTTATGACGAGATTAAAAATTTAAATGATCGTGGCATTATTAATGGGTTCCAAGATGGGACATTTAAATCTGAGCAAAACGTAACACGTGGACAAGCTGCTAAAATTATTGCGGGTGTATTAGGACTGGATACATCGAATGTTAGCAATCCAAACTTTAAAGATATTCCTACTAATCATGTATATTTTGGTGCAATTGCTGCATTAAAGGAAAAGGGGATTATTAATGGTTATGAGGATGGAACATTCCGTCAGGATGAATTTATTCAACGTAACCATGTAGCAAAAATTTTAGCGAACGCTTTTAATTTAAAAGCTTCAAATACGAATTCATTACCGTTCACTGATGTGCATGCAGATTATAAAGAAGCGATTGCTGCTTTATATGAAAACAACGTAACGGCTGGTAAGACAGCTACATTATTTGATGGTTCTTCCAATGTAACACGAGGACAACTGGCTGCATTTATTACTCGTTCAGAAGCTGTTAGTAATCCGACTACTCAACCTTCTCAAAGTGTAACGTTTAAAGTTGAAAAATATACAGCGAATGAAATTGCTATTAATGGTAAAACTTATTTATTTGGTGATTCAGTAAAGTCAATTTTTACAACTAAAAATAAAACCGCACTAACAGGAGCAAAAATTACAGCAACTATTGAAAATGGGATTATAACAAACGTAAATAACGTTGTTTTAAATAAGGCAGGTTCAGCAGAGATGGGCGTTGTATTCAATACAAATGCAACGCTCGATTCTATAACAATTAACGCAGATGGTGTGACTGTTAAAAATGTATCAGTTACAGGAAATGTAACCATTACCTCAAATGTTAAGAGGAAAATGGAATTTGATGGTACTACAATTACTGGCGATTTAATTATAGCTGATGCAATAGATGGTCAAAGTACACTTGTATTGAAAATCAAAAATTCGCACACAGAAAAAGTACAAGTCAAGCGTCAAAATATTTCGATTGTGACGGACACGGTGATTCCTGAAATTATCATAGCAGCTCCCATTGCTGCTATAAATATTGATGGATCAGCAACGAAGGTAACAATTGAATCTACGGCAAAACTGAATATGACTGGGAATGTAAAGTTTGAACGATTGTTGCTTCCTACGGCAGTGGAGTTAGAATTGAATGCTATTGGTTTAGTGAAATATTTAACGGTTCTAAACGCTGATGCTCGAATTACAATCGGTTCAGGTTTACTAATAAATGACTTGTCGATTCCAGCAGGTTCAACGGTAACAAAAATTATAACAAACTATGCCTCGGTTGCTTCCCAAATTAAAGCCATTATTGGAGGTTCTTCGCCAAGTACAGGGGTTCCAAATACAGGTGGAGGAAATGTGGCACCCGATCCGGTTATTCCACCAGAAAAAGTGAGTGAATTTAATGTAAAGAATGCGGAGGAATTAAAACAAGCATTAAATAAAGCTAAAGCAGGAGACTTGATTAGGTTAACAGCTCCAATGACTGCAGATGTAACGCTAACAGATTTAGTAATGATTGATTTGAATGGTCAAACCTTGAATGGGAATGTAACGCTAACAGCACCTACAGCTTCAGGGAGGTACTCTTTAATGCCATCTGGTAGTACTGGTACTATTGCAGGGGATTTAATCATTGCTGCACCAAATGTGAATATCAGTTTAGATGGGTTAACCGTTGAAGGGAACACAATAATTGAATAATAACTTCTAGTAAATTCCTTTGTAAGATAGGGAAAAAGTTGATTGTATAGATAAAAAATCATAAGGAGCTAAACGAATGAAGAAATATGAATGTAATGTCGTTTCCAAGATAGCTTTATCATTTTTACTTGTAATTTCTATGATTTTGCCTTACTTAACAATTGCAAAGGCGGAAACGACAGAAGCTATTGGAGTGGGGGAATCGGTCAGTCAATTGGATCCAACTTCTGAATTAACAATTGCTGAAGCTCGTGCAGCGGTTGGAACGGACCGCACAGTCCAAATTCAAGGGACGGTTACGACAACACCTGGTAGCTGGGGAGGTAAGGCCTTCTATGTACAGGATGATTCAGCAGGAGTATATGTTTTCTCCAGTTCTCCCGAAGCAGGGAGCTTAGCTGTTGGAGATATTGTCAAAATCACAGGGAAAACGAGTTTATATAGCGGAGAGGTTCAATTTAATTCACCGATAATTGAACGAATTTCAACTGGGACAGCACCAGCGCCACAAACAGTGAATCTACCGATTGATGACAGTATGCAAGGTGAATTAATTACACTTGAAAATATGAAGATTAAAGATTTAAAGCCATCTGGTACGTCTGGTACATTTGAATTTAAAGCAGTCGATGCAGCATATAACGAGCTGTTAATTCGCCATGATAACCGTACAGGCTATCAGTTCTCTCAATTTGAAGCAGATGGGTTCAATAACAATGATGTGATTACCGTGACAGGGATTGCTTCAATTTTTAACGGAACTTATCAATTAAAAACGTTAAGCTCGAAAAGCTTCCAATTAGTATTAAATTATGAGCCAACACAAGTAGCGAATATTAAAGCTGTTCCAGCAACAGGCGAAGTCTATGTAGGAACAAAAGTAACATTGTCTACAGATACGCCAAATGCAACAATCTATTACACGATAGATGGTTCTGAACCGTCAACAGCTAGTGCGGTTTATGATGCGGCAGCTGGCATTGTTGTCAATGAAGCAATGACGATCAAAGCATTTGCTACAGCAACAAGCTTAAATGATAGTGAAATAGCGTCCTTTCATTATGCAGTTAAAGAACAGCCAACAGTTATTTCCATTACGGAAGCTCGTCATAAAGAAATCGGACAAAATGTCATCGTATCAGGTATTGTAACAGCAAAATTAGAAACTGCTACAGCGCACATTCAAGATGAAGATGGTGCGGCGATAGCCATTTATCCTGTAGATAGTCTTACTGCTAATATCGGTGATCGGGTGACGGTGCAAGGTCAAGTAGCTGAATATAGCGGACTAAAGCAATTAATGAATATTTCGCTTGTTGGCATGCCTATTCCTTCGACAATACCAGAGCCACACATTATTAAAAGTATTGAGGTTGCAGAAGATAATGAGTCGAAATTAGTAACGATTAAAAATGTTGCCATTACTGGTTCAGGTCAAAACTTTACCGGAACAGATGATGTAGGCACATTTGCTATTTACGATAAAACACGTGACTCAGGTTTAGTGAGTGGAAAAACGTATGGGGAAATTACAGGAATTATTGGTCAATATACAAACCACCAACTGCTTCCGATACGCATTATTGAAGATGTAACAAAGGTTCAGGATATCAAAGCCTCTCACGTTGGGGGCGTAACAGCGGGCACGAAAGTCTCGCTTTCTACAATGACAGAAGGTGCAACCATTTATTACACAGTGGATGGCTCAACACCAACTACAGCTAGTACAAAGTATACAGGAGAAATTCTTGTTAATAAACCAATGACGATTAAAGCGATTGCGGTGAAAGAAGGTTTAACGAACAGTGCGATTGCTACATTTGTTTATGAAATTATTGATACTAAAAATGCAAAAATTAGCGATATTCAAGGGGCAAGCCATAAATCACCATATGTCGATTTAACAGTAAATGATGTAGAGGGAATTGTTACATTCGTCATCAATTCAACTAGCTTTATTATGCAAGAAAATGGGCCGATGTTCGATGGCGTAAAATCAACAGCAATCAAGGTAAATAAGTCGGCACATAATGTAAAAGTAGGGGATGTTATTAAAGTAGCAGGAAATGTAATAGAAGCAGGTGGAAACTCTCGATTGACAGATACGCAAATTTCAGCAACAACTATGACAAAAACGGGTACGGCAGTAATTCCAGAAGCTCTTGTGATAGGGGAGGACCTTTTCCCACCTAATAAAATTATCGATAATGATGGCTTTGCCGTTTTTGACCCACAAGAAGATGGCATCGACTTTTGGGAATCCATCGAGTATATGCGGGTATCATTCCCGGATGCGAGAGTAATTGGACCGATTTATAATAATGATTCACCAATTGTTGTACCGAGCACAACAAATAATACATTTAATGTGAATGGTGGTTTAAATATTGCTGTCGACGATTATAACCCTGAAAAAATTATGCTTGAAGGGGTAGCAGGGAAAAATTATGATTCAGGTGATCGTTTTAATGAAGCGCTTATCGGATTTGTAGAAAATTTTACAGATGGCTATCGACTGAACACGAATAAGGTCTTCCCGGAAGTGACAAAGGCAAATCTTCAACAAGAAGTGACGTATCTTGAACCAGTAGCGGACAAGTTAAATGTCGCTTCTTATAATATCGAAAACTTTTCGAATAATGTTGCCAATACATCAAATGAAAAAGTAGACAGAATTGCAGCGACATTTGTGAAAAACATGAAGTCACCAGATATCATTACATTAGTCGAAGTACAAGATAATGATGGGCAAATTGATTCAGGAAATGCTGATGCATCGGAAAGCTATATGCGATTAATTCATGCAATTAAAGCTGCAGGTGGCCCCGCCTATGATTGGATTGATGTCATGCCAATTAACAATACAGTAGGTGGAGCACCTGGTGGTAATATTCGTGTAGGTTACTTATATAACCCGACGCGTGTTTCATTAGTGACAGGTATAAAGGGAGTAGGTGACCAAGCGAATACGTGGACAGCAGATGGAGGTCTTGCCTTAAATCCTGGCTTTGTTGATCCATCAAAATTTGTAGATACACGTAAACCAATTGCAGTGGAATTTGAATTCCAGGAAGAGCGTGTAGTCATTATTGGAGCTCACTTAAATTCTAAAGGTGGGGATGGTTCACTTTGGGGGCCAACACAGCCGCCAGTATTAGAATCAGTAACGAAACGTCTTCAGCTAGCTCAAGCCATCAATGACTTTATCGATAAAGGTCTTGCAATGAATCCGAATTTAAATATCATTGTAGCAGGGGACATGAATGACTTTGAATTCACACCAGCACTTGAAACGTTAAAAGGTGATGTTTTAACGAATATGGTAGATAAAGCCCCAGAAAAAGACCGTTTTACGTACTTCTTCCAAGGGAATAATCAAGTGTTGGATCATATTTTAGTTTCGAATAATCTTGCTGATGTTACCGAAATTGACTTGATTCATATTAATGCGAACTTTACAGAGGCACAAGGTCGAGCATCGGATCATGACCCAGTATTAGTTCAAATTGATTTGAAGGCAGGGAAAGAAGAAATACCAACACCAATATTACCTGAAAATGTATATAGCTTTAATAACTACAAAACAGGTAAATTAATAGTGAATCGCCCAAGTGTTTCGTTAACGTTAGGGGAAAATACAAATATTAAAAATGGGATTGCGGTATTTAGTCAATATGCTGAATTCCATGGTGAAGGATTTGCGGACAAAACGGTAACGATTAGTCCCAAAAAAGGAAATGCGATTATTGACTTTAAAGGAACGAAAATGGGTGAAATTATTATTGAAGGGGAAAATGTAAAAGAAATTCGAAATTTACCTGTTGGAGCGAACATAACATATACTAAAGGAGCTTCGGAAGAGAAAATTAAGTTTAAATAAAAACTAAGGATGCTAAACACAAATTTTATTGGCATCATCATCTTCTGAAGCAAGTAATACATTTTTAATAGTTAGGCATATTCAGATTATATGAATATGCCTATTTTTTTTATTGTAAAGCTAGTCCATACGTTTTAGAAAATTTTGATATGTATATCAACAAATAAATATCCTTATTTTTATAATTAAAAGGAAAAAATGTTGAAAAATACTTTATTTGTAATATAATCATTTAATAGGGTTTAATATAGTATTTATGAATTGATTGGAGGTGCTTATATGTCAGACAGAAATTTTGTAGCAACAGTATTACTTTGTTTCTTTTTAGGAAGTCTAGGGGCTCATCGTTTTTATGTTGGTAAAATTGGTACAGGTATTTTAATGTTTTTCACATTAGGTGGATTGGGTATTTGGACATTGATCGATTTGATTATGATTATCGTTGGTAAATTTACTGATAAAGATGGTCATCTTATAAAATCTTAATAGTTAAAATGATTGAAATAAAAAACGGCTGGCTCATACATACATACTTTTAAGCTTGTTGCTTTTATTTATAGCCATACGATAAAAAGAAGGGAGACATATAAATGTCTACCCTTCTTTATTGTTTATGGTGGAATAAGCAGATTACCATACCAGACCACTGTGGCAGAATTATTTAATAATAATAGCTATCATTCATCATTTCTGCTACAACGCCTATTACAAATGCAATAATCATCATAATAACTGAAAGAGCTAGCCCACATAATGCAAAGATTAAAGCAGACTTTGCTGCTTTTGGTTGTGTGTCTTTCCATATAAAATAGAGGATAATGCCAAGTAGAGGGAAGCAGCATAAGCTGAGGACATTAACCCAAATATTTGGGTTATCATTTTTTGCTACATTTACTTGGTTGTTAAATTTTAATACGTTGACACCACAATGTAGACATATTTCGGCATTTTCGTCAACGCTAGAACCACAATTAGGACAAAACATATTAGAACCCCTTACATACTAAAAATTTCTTATTTATTAATCAACTTGCCTTGCTGTTTTTTCTTCGTTTAATGACATTAATAGGCGTAATAATTAAAGTAGATAAGCTCTTTTGACATATTTCCCATTATTATTGGCTTAAACAACTAGGAAAAACTTACAATTCCTCTAATTGCAACGTTATTAGAATCTGTAGCTTATACTAATTTTTCCTTTAAGTATAATATTACTGCTAATACACATTGCTTGATTAAAGCCTAATAAGAGACAGAATTTTGTCATATGTATACCTGATTTAATAACTCGATAATCCAATAATGAACATTATAATATAGAATAATATGGTAATTCCTATGTTAATAAAGAAGAACATTAAGGCTGATTTAGCCGCAACTGGTTTTTCGTTTTTCCAAACAAAGTACATAATTAACCCAACAAGTGGCACACAGCAAAGTGTAATTATATTAACAGCCCAGTTTGGTGTGTCTTCTCCACTTGCATTTTTTACGCGGACACCACAGTGGACACAAATTTCTGCGTATTCGGAAATATGTTCACCACAGTTTCTACAATACATAATTGTACCTCCGATATTTTGTTATAGTCTTCTTCCAACATATTGACCAAATAAAAAAAATTGGTAACCAATAGTGTAGAAAATATAAATAATGCCGATTCCACCAATTAATCCAGTAAGGAACCGTCTATTATTATTACTTGTCCATTTACCAAATAATTGACCTGTACCGTCAATAGCCATTGGTAAAATTAATAAGGCTATTATCCATAAATCAAATATGCCTAAGAGTATGACTAATATGATGGATAAGAGGTAACCTACTGCCATACCAGTACATCTTGCACATAGAGGGAGTTTCCGCCCCTTATAATGGAAAGAACGGTCCGGTCTTTGATGGCAAAAGAAAAATACCCGCAGTATGAAATTAATATTATTTACCAAATTTGTAAACCCCTTTATTATTCTAGCGTTTAGTATATAACATAAATAGAAATTATGGAATATACCTTATAATTTAGTTTTCACTCCCTTTTAAGGTCTAATATGTATTACAAGTAAAGCAAAAAGGAGATTGGCTTATAGCCAGTCTCCTTTAGCGTATGTCGTATCTTATCTGAAGATTTACTCAGCAGTGTAGGCTGCTAGAAGATCACGTACTTCATCGGTGGAATTTGCATTTAGTAATTGAACTCGTAATTGACTAGCGCCTTTAAAGCCGCGCACATATATTTTAAAGAAACGTTGCAATGCTTTAAATGAACGCATTTCGAATTCCTTAGAGTAGTGATCATGAAGGTTGAGGTGCAAGTATAGTAAGTTAAGGTATTCTTTGGCGCTATGCTCTGATGGCTCTTTTTCAAAAGCAAATGGGTTTGAAAATATGCCTCGGCCAATCATGACTCCATCGATGCCGTATTGCTCCACTAGTTTTAGACCTGTTAAACGGTCAGGGATATCTCCATTGATTGTCAGCAACGTTTTAGGAGCAATTTCATCCCGTAGCTTTTTGATGTCTGCAATTAATTCCCAGTGTGCTGCGACCTTGCTCATTTCTTCTCGTGTCCGAAGATGGATAGAAAGATTAGCTATATCCTGTTTAAAAATATGACTGAGCCACGCACGCCACTCTGCTACATCTGTAAAGCCAAGTCTTGTTTTTACACTAACAGGTAAGCCACCTGCTTTTGCTGCTTGAATTATTTCTGAGGCTAGTTCAGGGTGAAGAATTAAGCCGGCTCCTTTACCTCTCTCAGCCACATTATCGGCCGGGCACCCCATATTAATATCGATACCTTTAAAGCCTAGCTCCTTCATACCGATGCTCATTTGACGAAAATGCTCAGGGTTGTCTCCCCAAATATGGGCAACAATTGGCTGCTCATCTTCAGTGAAGGCTAAGCGGTTACGTACATTTTCGAAGCCGCCAGGTTGACAATAGCTTGTTGTATTGGTGAATTCCGTAAAAAATACATCAGGCCTCCCCGCTTCACTAATGACATGACGAAATACAACATCTGTCACATCCTCCATTGGTGCTAAAATGAAAAATGGCCGTGGTAAATCAAGCCAAAAATTATGTTGATGCATTGATGAAAATCCTCACTTTCGAAAATAATACCTTTGCAAAAAGATACCATATTTACTGTCCTTCTACATAGCTAGGGGCTTAGCTTGATACAAGAAACGGTATCTTATTTGAAAGTGGGAAATTTGATGAGAAGGAAAAGGGGAAAAACCTTGATAGGTCCTCGCTGCCGTTTAGGGTCTTGAACATGGTAAAAGATATAATTAGTATTTCTTAGAAATATTGACATTTATTTTTCAGACAACTAAGCTTAATGAAAAATAGAGCTGGGGAGGGACTGCCAGTGGAATTAATTCAACTAAATTGTCCGAATTGTAATGGGAAAATTGAATATAAAGAAGGGCAATCATTTAAATGTCCTTTTTGTGAAACTGAAATAATGCTGAAAGAAAATAAAGTCTATTATGTAGATCAAACGATTAATCATTATTATGGTACAGCTGCTCCTAATACAGCTACACGTCCCAAAACGAATTTAAAGGCACTTCTTATTGTACCGATTGTCTTCTTGTGTGCCTTTCTTGGGTATTTTCTTTTTAGTAGTAATCAAACAGAGCATGGAAACCATGAAAAAATAGCTGTTCGAACAATGCCTGAAAGTGAAGTGCTTCTATTCTTTTTAAGGGACATTTTTGATAAGGGTGGAGCAATGCCAACTAAAGAAGAGATTGCAAGTATTCGATATTTGGCCCCCTACTACTCTGATGATCAATGGCATTTTGATTACAGTCTAGACGATCCATTTACAAATAAGGAAGCTGAAATTTCTACCTATATCATGATGGATAAGTTATTAAATACGCAAGAAATCGAACAAAAGGACTTTGAAGCCTTTACTGGACTAACTGTATTGAAGCTCATGAATGATTATGAAATAGCACAAAGTGAAAAGGTAAGCTTTCGACATCTGAAAAACTTAAAAAGCTATACAGGTAGCTTTAATGAATCATTTAGTAAAATTGCGGAATATTTTAGCGATAAGTCTAATATTGTAGAGCTCTCTATCCAAATTCGAAGTAATGAGGAACTTGCTTTATTATTAGAGTTTCCGAATCTCCAATCACTTGAAATATCTTATGTGACTGAAGAAGTTAAGGATTTTGAGCTTCTTAATAAATTGTCACTAAAATCATTGTCTTTAAAATTTTCCAATGATTTGAAGTGGTTGTCTACATTAACTGATTTAGAGTCGTTAGCGATAGACAATAGTGAAGCGACCGATTTTAGCTCCTTCTATTCACTGAATCAATTACAAGAATTGAAGCTTACATCGGTAAGAAATTTAAAAACGCTTGATTTTTTACAAAATATGCCTAACCTACAATCGCTTGATCTCGAAAATATGAACATTGCCAATTTAGAAAAGCTTAGAAATAAATCATCTTTGACAAAGCTACGTTTATCTTCTCCAGGTCAATTTGAATTGCTTGATATTGTGAACAGTCTGACATCACTCACTGAGTTATCATTAGCTGGTTATTATGGCGATACATCACCGATTGCAGCACCCAATTTGAAGAAGGCGGAGCTAAAGGGTTCTTTTATACAAAAGTTAGAGGCACCCACTTTAAAAGATTTGACTGTTTATATAAGTGGATCGGAATCGCAATTGAATGGTGCAGCATTTCTGAAATACCCACAGCTAGAAAAGCTTACAGTCAAGGAGTATGGGGTTTTCACGGGCGTTCGTTCCTTAAATGACCTACCTAGTTTGCAAACAATTCATTTTAATGAGACCATTTTTTATGAAGAAACAGGTGATTTATTCAATTTACAGCACGTAAAGACATTAAATTGTTCTGAATGCAATTTTCAATTTAATAGTCAACAACCATTAACAAACAACGTGTTGGAACATTTAACTTTGAATGATGTATCGATTCAAATAGGTAATAGTGATTGGATAGATGAGGTTGATAAGATCATGCCTTACTTTGCTGGCCTTTCAGCTTTACGTTCATTCACATTACAGGATAGTTCACTTCAATCGTTACATTTCATGAAAAATTGGCAACAAATCGAGGTGCTTCATTTAGAAAATAACGCTATTTCAGATGTAGAGCCTTTAGTGAATATGCCTAACCTAAAAAGGCTATATATTTTAGGAAATCAGGTTCAAAATCAATCTGTTTTAGACAAAGGAATTCTCATTTATTAAAGTCAAGTGTATTTTTAACATGAACTCACTTAGTAATCAAATTAGGTACCAGTCATAAAGGAGGCTGGTACTTGTTTTTAGATAGAATAAGGCTCGAGATGAGTATTGGATTTATTTGTCTTAAGCAATCGGATAGTTTTATAATGAATAGATGGTTAAGTAGAGGAGCTGAAAAATATGTTCGCACGTAATAAAGGTGTTTATTTAGTGTTATCATTACTAGCAATCACTTTTGTTTTAACAGGCTGTGGTACCGCTAAAGACACAGCAAAATCTGAAGGAGACACAGTGGATTATGCGGCGGAAGTGAAGGAAAATCCAATTGTGACGATTACGATGAGCAATGATGAAAAAATTGTCATTGAATTAGAACCTACTGTCGCCCCGAATACAGTCGCTAATTTTATTTCCTTAGTGAAAGAAGGATTTTATGATGGTCTTATTTTCCAACGTGTAATTCCTGATTTTATGATTCAAGGTGGAGATCCTTTAGGGAATGGTACTGGTGGACCTGATTATTCAATTGATGGTGAGTTTTCATCAAATGGATTTGACAATAATATGAAGCATGAACGTGGTGTTATTTCGATGGCTCGTTCGCAAGATCCTAATTCTGCAGGTTCACAATTTTTCATTATGGTAAAGGAAGCATCACATCTTGATGGGGATTATGCTGCTTTTGGGAAAGTGATCGAGGGTATGGAAACAGTCGATGCCATTGTTGCGGTTGAGCGAGATGCCACAGATAAGCCGCTAGAAGATCAGCAAATGAAAAAGGTAGAAGTGGATACAAAAGGCTTTGATTATCCAGCGCCTAAGGTCAATAAATAGTTAATCTAGAATTTATTGATAAAAACAATAATATAGACATAAAAGAGTATGTAAGAGGTGAAATCTTACATACTCTTTTTACTTGTCAATTTCCTTTGGTATTGAAATAAGCCATAAAAAATCGTCCTCTATCAGTATTTGGATGTCGTGCCCTTGAGTAACTAGCTGTTCAGCCTTATGCTGTTTGCTACTGATGCCACGACGTTTATCTCCAAGGATGACGAAATCCGTTTGCTGTGTAACAGCTCCCTGCAAGGACCCTCCACAGGCTTTTACTTGTTTGGCAGCCTCTGAACGGGTCATTGTAGAAAGAGCCCCTGTAAAAACGATTTGTTTTTTATAAAAGGGGTGTGTTCGGCTTTCGGCTGAATCAGGGTGGAAAATGATTTCTAGGTTGTTCTTATTCGTCATATGGGTACTCCTTAACATTCTCTTTTCATTTTAGATAATAAATAAATCCACAAAATTTTGCATGTATGCTACATTAAAAATAAAAAATTTAAAGAGGTACATACACATGAATTCGCAATTGACTGCTTTTATTACTCTTAGCTGTACATCGGGTTTTCTAAATTTGTATTTATGTTTATACGTATTTCTACAACGCTACAATTACGCAAAAATTGCGCAATTGTTTATAGGGTATACGGCGTTAATTACGGTATATTGTTTTGCCTCTGCTTTTGGTTTAATAGCTACAACACTGGACGCAATAAAGTTTTGGACAGCCATTCAATATGTAGGTATGGCTTTTTCAACACCGCTCGGTTTATTGTTTATCATGCAATATTTGGGCTTTCATTTGTCAAGGAAAAAGATAATGGCCCTTCTAGCTATCCCTTTTATTAGTTTAATAATGGTTGCTACAAATGATATGCACCATTTTCATTATAAGATATTTGAAGTTGATCCCGTGTTAGGGGCTCCTTATGTTTATCAGGAAATCGGTATATGGTACATCATTCATGGTATATTTACGTTTGGCTGTATGTTTGTATCCTTTTTACTAATAGTAAAGTATTGGAAAGAAACAAGTAAAACTTATCGCCAACAACTGATTGCCTTAATGTGTGGTCAGTTAATTCCTATGATCACTGCTTTTATATACTTATTGGGTCTAACACCTCAAGGGGTTGATCCTGTTCCAATGGTCTTATGGATTTCTTCTCTGTTGTATTTATGGTCTATTAATTCCTCCCGTTTATTTAGTGTAATGCCTGTTGCCAAAGATGCTATATTTCAAAGTATCAATGATGGGGTCATTGTGTTAGATGAGTCGTTTCGATTAATAGAGTTTAATCAAGCATGTAGCAAGGTGTTCCCTCAACTAACTCGGTCTATGTTTGGTGTGGATTTTAGGAAGCTATGGCTTGAAGTAACTGGGCAAACGATGCCATTTACATTAGAGACGACGATGAATACGCAAGAAATAGAGCTTGATCTTATGAGTCATACTTACCAGGTACGCATATCAGCGCTACGGCATGTTAATCATGGTAATGGGCATTTACTCATTTTTACCGACATTACAGAGTTAAAGAAGCTACAACGGATGTTAGAACAACAGGCTTATTATGATGAACTGACACAAATCTATAATCGTCGAGCATTTTTTCAACAATGTAATCAAGCCTTCAGCGAGATAAGAGCATCATCAACAGCATTTACAGTAGTATTAATGGACATTGATTATTTTAAAAGTGTCAATGATACGTATGGTCATGCTGTCGGCGATCAGCTACTTGTTCATGTTGTACAGGTTTGTCAGAGTCAATTGAAAAAAGGCGAGCTTTTTGCAAGATATGGTGGTGAGGAATTTGTTCTTGCACTCAAGGGCTATTCATTGTCTAAGGGGGAAGCATTAGCTAAGCAGCTCTGTCACTGTGTAGAAACACAACCTCTTATGACTATTGAGGGGGCTATTTACGCTACTATTAGCTGTGGAGTAGCTGAAGGAACAAATGAAGAAGAGACATTGTATCAGCTTTTAAATAAAGCGGATAAGGCACTGTATGGAGCAAAGCAAGCGGGACGTAATCGAGTACATGTTTATTTAGAATAAAAAAGGCTAAAATATACGATCATTCATGGAAGGAATGATGTATATTTTAGCTTTTTAATTACCAATTTGTATGGAAAACACCTTCTGCATCAGTACGTTCATACGTATGGGCGCCAAAATAATCACGTTGTGCTTGTAACATGTTCGCATTAGATGAGCCTGTTCGATAACTATCGTAATATGTGAGAGAAGCACTTAGACATGGGAACGCATTACCTGCTTGAATGCCTTCACAAACTATTTTTCTTAAGCCGTTTTGATAGTCCTTTGTCTTTTCTGCAAAGTAAGAGTCAATTAGTAAATTATCAAGTGTAGGTTGCTGTTGGTAGGCTTCACTAATCACATTTAAAAATTCTGCACGAATAATACAGCCACTGCGGAAAATTAAGGCAATATCCTTTAATGGCAAGTTCCAGTTGTAAAGCTCAGATGTCATTTTATATTGTGTGAAGCCTTGTGCATATGCACAGATTTTACCCATATATAAGGCTTGACGTACGTTTTCTATCCACACATCTTTATCTTGCTTTTGTGGATTGTAGTTCGGCCCTGACAGTATAGCTTCAGCTCGAACCCGCTCCTCTTTTAATGATGAAATATAGCGAGCGAATAAGGCTTCTGTAATAATCGATGTAGGGATACCGTTATCAATGGATTGCATACTAGTCCATTTTCCAGTACCTTTTTGACCTGCTTTATCAAGAATCATATCGATTAGTGGTAAACCTGTTACTTCATCCTTTTTTCTTAAAATTTCAGCTGTAATTTCAATCAAATAGCTTTTTAATTCGCCTTGATTCCATGTTTCAAAAGTATCAGCAATTTCCTCAACAGATAATTCTACATTTTTTCTTAAAAACGTATAGGCCTCAGCAATTAGCTGCATATCTGCATACTCGATCCCGTTATGCACCATTTTAACAAAGTGGCCTGCACCTTTAGGACCTATATACGTACAGCATGGTGTACCATCCACTTGTGCTGCGATTTTTGTAAGTATAGGTGCTACTTTGTCATAGACCTCCTGATCACCACCAGGCATGATAGATGGCCCTGTCAATGCGCCCACTTCACCGCCTGAAATCCCAATTCCTAAATAACCGATTTCTTGTGCTTTTAATTCATCATATCGACGCTCTGTATCTTGATAGTGAGAGTTACCACCGTCCATAATAATATCGCCTTTTTCAAGGAATGGCACTACAGATTGAATAACGGAATCAATAGCCTTCCCAGCTGTCACCATCAAAAATATCTTTCTTGGTTTTTCTAAAGATTGTACGAACTCTTCGATATCATAGTAAGGAGTAAGCGCTTGTCCTTCGACCTTTTGTAGTAGTTTGTCGGTTAAATCTCGTGTGTAATTATAAACGGCCACTTGCTCGCCCTTATTAGCCATGTTTAAAGCAATATTACTGCCCATAACACCTAAACCAATAACGCCTATTGTATTTAACATTGTGCTCGCTCCTTTTTTACATTTCTTAAACGAATAAACTAAGTAATAAAATAAATCCTAAACCAGCTACAGATACAATTGTTTCTAGCAACGTCCATGTAGCAAACGTTTCCTTCATGCTTAACCCAAAATATTCTTTAAACATCCAGAAACCAGCATCATTGACATGTGAAGCAATTAAGCTTCCTGCACCCGTTGCCAGCACAACCAAAGCGAGATTCACGTCACTTTGACCTAACATTGGAATGACTAGCCCTGCTGTTGTTAAAGCAGCCACTGTAGCAGACCCCAATGAAATACGTAAAATAGCGGCAATTATCCACGCCAGTAAAATCGGTGATAAGGTAGTTCCATGGAATAGCTCGGCAACGTAATCCCCAACACCCCCATCGATTAATACCTGTTTAAAGGCGCCACCGCCCCCAATGATTAAAAGCATCATACCAATATGTGAAATGGCTGTTGTACAGGATTCCATTACCTGCTTAATCGGAATTTTTCTGGCTATTCCCATTGTATAAACAGCTACTAATAAGGAGATTAGCATGGACGTACCAGCTTCACCGATGAAGCGGATACCTGCTAAGAGGCCATTATCTTCAAAGCCCATTGTTTTTTGTAGCAGTGTAATAATAGTGGCAAGGGACATTAAAATCACAGGTAATAGTGCAGTGAAGACACTTATGCCAAAGCTAGGGGTATCCTCTAATTCAAATGTTTTTTGTTCACCTAAAGAAGCAATATTCCCAGTTTTGTTGAATGATTCAGGCACTAATCTTTTCGCCAACTTTGTAAATAATGGCCCTGCCAAAATAACGGTTGGAATGGCGATGATAAAGCCATAAAGCAAGACCTCACCAATATTTGCCCCGAATTCACCAGCGATGACGGTTGGTCCTGGATGTGGTGGCAAAAATCCATGTGTGACGGATAAGGCTGCTGTCATAGGAATTCCTAAATATAAAATAGAAACTTTTAATTGTCTTGAAATGGCGAAGACAATAGGGATTAATAGCACAAGCCCTACTTCAAAGAAAAGAGCGATACCGATAATAAAGGATGCGGCTACAACAGCCCATTGGATGTTCTTTTCACCGAATTTGTTTACAAGGGTCATGGCAATGCGCTGTGCACCGCCTGAATCCGCAATTAACTTGCCAAGCATAGCTCCAAGTCCAAATATTAATGCTAAGTGACCTAGCGTACCACCTAATCCTGCTTCAATCGTTTTCACGATGACATCTAAAGGCATGTCGAGAGCCAATGCCACACCAAATGAAACAATGATTAATGAGATAAATGTATTTAATTTAAAGCCCATGATTAAAATTAATAGCGCAATAATACCAATACCTACAATAACTAATGGCATGTATTCTCCTCCTCTTTAGTCGGGCTTAATTAAGCTCCTTTGATAATGAGCAATTGACGCATAATCATCTGCTAACACTCTAGATAAACGAATGAAAATGGGGAGCAATTGTCTATATTCTTTGGCTGCCTCTTCGATTGGGGTATGTTTATAAGTGTCACCAACCATATCAGCGACAACATCAAAGGAATCGATTTTTCCAATAGCATATAAGCCTAAAATACATGCACCGAGACAGGAACTTTCATAGCTTTCAGGTACTACTACTTCCGATTCAAAAATATCAGCCATCATTTGTCTCCAAATCTCAGAGCGTGAAAAACCACCTGTTGCTTGGATACGTGTGACAGGGCTTTCCATACACTCGAGTAATGCTAAATAGACCGTATATAAATTGTAGATAACCCCTTCGAGAGCAGCTCGTATCATATGTTCTTTTTTATGTGACATTGTTAAACCGAAAAATGAACCACGTACATCTGGATTCCATAAAGGTGCACGTTCACCTGATAAATAAGGATGGAATAGCAGTCCATCAGCACCAGGTCTTACACGTTCTGCAATTTTTGTTAACACTTCATATGGATCAATACCTAGTCTTTTGGCTGTTTCGATCTCAGAAGAAGCAAACTCATCACGAATCCAGCGTAATACCATACCACCATTGTTTACGGGTCCGCCGATAACCCAATGATTTTCTGTTAAGGCATAACAGAAAATTCTACCTTTCACATCTGTTTTGGGCTTATCGATAATGGTACGGATAGCACCACTTGTCCCAATTGTGACAGCAATTTCACCTTCTCTAATTGCGTTAACACCTAAATTGGACAGTACGCCATCACTTGCACCAATGATAAACGGTGTTTGAGGATCAATACCAATTTGTTTAGCTAAACGGACATTACAGTTAGAAAACGATTGCGTTGTAGGTACAAGAGTCGATAATTGTGCTTTCGTAATACCTGCAATGGCTAAAGCTTCTTCGTCCCAATCTAATGTATGGAGATTCATCATACCCATACACGAAGCTAAAGAATAATCCACAACGTATTGATCGAAAAACTTCTTAAAAATATATTCTTTAATGCCAATGTATTTCTTTGTTTTTCGAGCGATTTCAGGATGCTCGTTTACAAGCCAAGTAATTTTGCTTAATGGAGACATTGGATGAATAGGTGTACCCGTTCTTTTATAAACCTCATGTCCATTCCATTCATCTTTAATTTTATGTGCCCATGCCTCACTACGATTATCCGCCCAAGTGATGACAGGTGTTAAGGGTTGATCATCCTCGTCTACAGCAATAACACTATGCATAGCACTACTAAAGGAAACAAATAATAATGATTTGTCAGAATGGACTTTCATAATGTGGGTAATGGCTTGCAGCACAGCTTGAAAAATCTCTTCTGGATTTTGCTCAGCTGTTGAAATATCAGGTGTATATAATGGATACCCAATATTCTCTTGTTGAATAACCTTGCCTTGTTCACTAAATAATACGGCTTTGGTGCTAGTAGTCCCTATATCAACACCTAACATATAGTTAGTCATTTTGTGGCTCAACCCCTTTAGATAGCATTTGCTGTGACCGCCATAGATCTTCTACCTTGCCTTGAACATCATCAAAATTTTCATGTAAGGATTTAATCATGAGCTCTCGATCTTTTGCTCTGATCGCATCAATATACAGCTCATGGTTTTTCACAATACGAGTGAAATCCTCATATTTTTCTTGGAAGCGCATGCGCATAGATAACAAAATAAGGCCTTCCATTACTGGCTTTAAATTATTCCAAATCATCGTCATATAAGAATGATCGATGGAACGAATAATTGCCTCGTGGAACATAACATCCTGATAAGAAAATTCGTCGGCATCGTTATATTTAATGGCAACCTTCATCATTTCTAATGTTTTGCTCAGTTCTATTGCTAAGCTAGTTGTATCCATTTTTATGAGACGTTCAAACACGAATGTTTCAATCAACAGACGAACATCATAAATTTCTTCAATTTCTTTTTCTGATAAACCAATGACAACAGCGCCCATTTTCTCTAATCGAATGATATTTTCAGACGCTAGTATTCTTAAGGCTTCACGAATAGGTGAACGACTTACTTCAAAATCAGCTGCTAGTTTGTTTTCAGAAAGAATGGTACCGCTTTCAATTAAGCCTGAAATAATGCGCATTCTAAGTTCATAGGCTACACGATCGCCTGTTGAAGCTTTAGAAAGCCATTTTTGTGGGTATAAATAGTCCTTAGATTGGCTCATAAAATCACCCTTTTTGATTTTGAGTATACTTGTATACAAGTATTATAGTCAGAAAGAAAATAAGATTGCAAGCGACTTACTAACAATTAGAAATGGAAAAAAGCCTCAACACTATACTTAGGCTAAATAAAAAATTTAATGCACATTGTTTTCTTGCTCTATGGACAAACTTGAGAATGAAAAGTTCATAAAACATTTAGTCGATGTTAGAGCTTTTCAAATACTCGATGGAGGGTGGTTATGTCAAATATGAAAACAAATCGTAACGATGCAAAAGCAACTGGAACGAGTAGTGCAAACAAATCAAATAAACAGCGTCAAAAACTCCATCAGGAAGAGTTTGGAGCTGAATTTGAGCTTGATGCGTCTTCAGCACAGGTCAATAATTTTGCTGAAACACAAGGGAAAACAGGCATCAAGCAACCTGTCAGTGAACGGACTGCATGGCACTAATTGATATTTGACAACTATTCATGACATTGGGAAAAGAACTAAGGCAGCGGATGCCTTAGTTCTTTAAATATCGCCTGGGAAATATTGTGTTGGGAGGATTATTTACCATACATATTTTCGAATCAATTCATAATACTACATCTAGAACAATGAAATTTTTTAAGAAGGGAAGATGTATACATTGGCTAAACATTCTGATACAAGTTGGAAGCAAGATCATCCTAGTACATTGTTTAGTAACTCAGTGCTAAAGGCAGATCGTTTGTTGAAGCATGCTAAATTACATCCAGAGGAAATAGCGTTAGAGCATGCTTTCAATCAAATAAAGCATGCCGAAAATGCACGTTTCAATGCAGAGCAATATGGTGAACATTTAGATATTGTGCAGCAAAATAAAGAAAGCCTAGAGCAGATTAAACAGCAATTACATGAAATGAAAGATGATATGAATAGGTAATCACAGAGGAAAGCGGCTTAAATTCTCGTAGTGAGGTTTAAGCCGTTGCTTATTTCAATGATGAGGTTAACACCAAACAATGATTTCATATGGTGTGGTTTGGGCAGGAATGCTCCGAGTGGTAGGTCCATAAAAGACAACGAGGTTTCGATTGGCAGGGCTTTTAGAAAAGGGCTGCCCATTTTTAAGCGAGATAACAGTAGTAGGAGAAAGGTTTAATTGCAATAGGCCATCACTACTTAGCAATTGATGATTAAAAAAATCTACCTTTACATTTTGATAGTTGCTATCTTTAACAATGATTAAAGCACGATATTGGGGTGGATAAATCATTGGTACAGGTGCATCCCCATCATAATAGCCTGTGACCCATTCTCCTGTCGTAACGATTTCATGATGAACAAAATAAGTAGAAGGAGAAATAACAAAGTTGACGACCCCTCCAGCTCCATCTTCTAAGGTCATCATTTTATAACAACCTTCCTTATCCCCGTTTTGCCCTACTGGAAAATCACTGATTTGTGTGACGACACCACGAAAAGATTTAAAATTGACCATAGTCATTCCCTTCTTACATAATTCTAAATTGTACCGTATCATTTTAATGTATGTAGTATAGGAAATTTAGGTGACAGGCAGTAACTAGGGATTACTATTTTTTATGAACCCATCTATACTGAAAATGTTTACTATAAAGCTAGAGGAGTGGAATCTATTGAAGTGGATTTCTAAAAATAAGAAAATCTTTCTGTTTTTAATTTTTGCTGTCATTGTTATTGCTGGTGTACTCGATATTAAATATGAGGGATTATTCTTTCAGCTATTACCTACATCAATACAAACATTTTTAGCTGATTTATTCTAGCATGTTGAGAACCGTACCTAAAAGAGTGCGGTTTTTTCATTAGGATAATTTTTGCCCCACATGCAACCAATTAATTAAAACAGAAAACGTCATTATGGATTTTCTGTTGTTTGAATAGTGTAGAATAAAAAATGACATAGCAAAAAGGAAGTCCATGATCAATGGACAAATGGACATTAGCACTTGAAACATTCTTGAAAGATTGGAAAGATCGAGGGGATGTCGTAGGAGCACTAGTTTGTGGGAGTTATGTTACAGGGTACCCCTCAAAACGCTCTAATATCGATATACATATTATTTTGGCAGATCATGTGGAGTGAAAAGAAAGAAGCAATCGAGTAGTGAATGGCTTTTTAATTGAATACTTTGCGAATCCACCAGCTCAAATTCGAAAGTATTACCAAGAGATTTTAATAGACGGAGAACCATGTCGATGTTGCAATTTAAAACAGGTAGAATAGTATTTGATTATACTGGAATAATAAAAAACTGAAAATTTGAAGCAGAAGAGTGGCTCGAAAAAAATATAAAGTATGAGAAAAAAATATGGAGTATGGAATGCACTGGATAATTTAAAGGACTGTTATGAGCAAGAGAGAAAAGACTTTAACTTTACCTATCATAACGAATTAGCAAATTTGTTTATGGAGTACTGTCAGTTTTTGAATGTAGAAATAGTTCCTTCTTTTCAAATCTATGCCCTATCTTGAAGATCCAATCTATTTTCAAAAATATAGTAAGCTAGCATTTCTAGATGTGGCTTTTAAAAACATGTTTGTCCATGCAATGCAGGAGGACAACGCACAACAGATGATGACATTATATGAAGCATTAGTCGATTATGTGTTACTGCAAATGGGTGGTTTTCATAGTGATGGTTGGCATATTGAAAGCCCAATCGACAGTGTATCTTGAAGAATAGGGAGCTAGTTCAAAAACAAGACGGGCGGCCTATCGCTATGTTATTATAGAGATATAATAATAAAAAGAATCTATTTTTTATGAAAATGTCAACCATTTTTAGGGCGAATATTCCATAAAGCTTAAAAAAACCAAGTTTTAACTAGAATAAAAAGTTGTTTTTTTGCTTGAGTTATGAATGGAAAGGCTCGAAAAAAGCTGATAACTCTCATATAAATAGTTGATATTTTATTCTTGAACTAATTGTGATAAACTGCAATAAGGTAATAATTGATACAGAAATGGTGTGCTCCAAGGTTGCTCCATGGCTTACAGTACTTCTAAAGCGGGAGTGCTAACATCCTTTCTGCAAATCTTAACATATAAGGAAGGTAAAAATGAGTAACAGACAAATTAAATCAGATGTTATCTTAATTGGTGCCGGAATCATGAGTGCAACTTTGGGAACATTGCTCAAAGAATTAGCACCAGATTGGAAAATTACAGTGTTTGAAAAGCTTGAGAAAGCAGGCGAAGAAAGTTCTCACGAATTGAACAATGCGGGAACTGGACATGCTGCATTATGTGAGCTGAACTACACTTCAGAGAAAAAAGACGGATCAATCGATATCAAAAAAGCGATTAATGTTAATGAACAGTTCCAAGTTTCAAGACAATTTTGGTCGTATCTTGTAAACAATAAGCTGATCAATAATCCACAAGACTTCATTATGCCTTTACCACATATGAGTTTAGTACAAGGGAAAGAAAATGTTGAGTTTCTAAAGAAACGTCATGAAACGATGATAAAAAATCCTTTATTTGAAGGAATGGAATTTTCTAATGACCCTGAAACACTAAAAAAATGGATTCCACTTATTATGGAGAATCGTCCAGCGGGTGAAGACATTGCTGCAACAAAAATTGACACGGGTACGGATGTTAACTTTGGTGCTTTAACACGTATGTTAATTGACCACTTAAAATCCAAAGATGTGGATGTTAACTACAACCATAGTGTTGAAAGTTTAAAACAAGCTAGTGATGGTTCATGGGAAGTACGTGTGCATGATTTAGACGGCTGTAAAATGGAATATCATTCAGCAAAATTTGTCTTCCTTGGAGCTGGTGGAGGAAGCCTAGAATTATTACAAAAATCAGGTATTCCTGAAGGGAAACATATTGGTGGGTTCCCAATTAGCGGTCTATTCTTAGCATGTAATAATCCAGAAGTGGCTGAACAACATCATGCAAAAGTTTACGGAAAAGCAAAAGTTGGTGCTCCACCAATGTCAGTTCCGCATCTTGATACACGTTATATTGATAATAAGAAATCATTACTATTTGGACCATTCGCAGGTTTCTCACCTAAGTTTTTAAAAACGGGTTCCAATATGGATTTATTTGCTTCTGTAAAACCGCATAATATTACAACATTATTAGCGGCAGGCGTGAAAGAGATGGGATTAACAAAATATTTAATCCAACAGCTTATGCTTTCAAAAGAACAACGTATGGAAGAGTTACGTGATTTCATTCCAAATGCGAAGAGCGATGACTGGGATATTATCGTAGCTGGTCAACGTGTACAAGTTATTAAAGATACAGAAGCTGGCGGCAAAGGAACACTCCAATTTGGTACAGAAGTTGTAAGTGCTGCTGATGGATCGATTGCAGCTTTACTTGGAGCTTCACCAGGTGCGTCTACGGCTGTGCATGTTATGCTTGAAGTTCTTAATAAATGTTTCCCTCAACATATTAAAGAGTGGGAAACAAAAATTAAAGAAATGATTCCATCTTATGGTTTATCATTAGCAGAAAACCCAGAGCTTCTAAAAGAAATTAATGCAACAACAGATAAAGCTCTTTGTTTAAAATAAAGGCAATTCATATAAGCGTTTAAGACAGGCCCTCAATCTATTCAGGATTGAGGGCTCCTTTTATTTTGCAAATATCTTTTCCTGGGAAATGTCTAACCTAGTTGCTTTTTTAATAAATGAACCTTGAAAATGAATATAAATATCAGTTGTTATTGATTAAACTGTAGTCCTATTTCCTGTTGTTTTGTAAGTAGTTGTTTTCTATACTCTTTATAAATGTATGAAGGAGGCCAATCTAAAGATGATTAAGCTACAAGACATTGGAACATTTAGGGAAATACCGGAGCTTGCAATGCATATCTATGCTGGAGATTTAACTGCGTTGCAAGAAGCCAAGGATAAAGGTTGGAATATTGAAGAGGAAATCCATTTAAGTAAGCATACATCATTAAGCCCATTGGATTTAGCATTAATTGCACAGCAATTTGATGTAGTAAAACTATTAGTTGCGTATAACGTAAATTTAAATGTTAAAAAGAATCCAGCTTTTTTACGAGCTGTTCGTTATTGTAAGGAGGAAATAGTGCGTTACCTTGTTGAACAAGGCGCAAAACTAGATGGACATAATCAAGTTGGCTCTGGAGCTTATTTACAGGCATACTATGGAAATAAAAGAAATATCCCGCTCATTCATGAACTCGGACTTGATGTGAAAGAGTATGGAGGGGCAGTATTACGACAAGCTGTATCTGATTTTGATAAGAAAACAGTCAATTATTTACTTGAACAAGGAGTAGATATTAATTACCAAAAGCCTGACATGGTCTATCCCTATGGAGCAACACCATTAACAGTTGCAACACGAATGGGCAATATCACTATGGTGAAATATTTAATTGAACGAGGTGCAAGTATCACTTTAACGGAGAAAGATGGGCAACGCCCTTATACTATTGCACTAGGTATGAAAAATAAGGAGCTTGCCAATTATTTAAAAGCACTCGAACCTATAGAGCTTCATTCGATAGAGAATAAAAGGTGTGCGTTACAAAAATATAAATTACCAAAGGAATTGCTTGATTTTCTGACAGGTGATCAATTGCATCTTAAACTTGCACCAAATGATTATGACATTCACTATATCGATTTTTTTAACCTAACGGATACAATTGAGATGAAGTTTGGTCAACAAAAGCTGCTTCTTCTTTCAGCCAATGTCGACAATTATTCTGATTTACAAGTAGTTTGGAACCCGGAAGGTAAGGGACAAGTTGGATGCTATGATGTGGAGCATGAGGAATATGCAGATTTATGCAATTTCACAGAGTTCCTAGCTAAGCCTGAGTTCTATCTTATCCAATTTCTTGAAGGGGAACTTTAGTAATATTGCGTCCATGGTTACTTTCTGAATGGGGATAGGACAGGAAAGATAATTTTCACATGTATTATCATACTGTTCATTATTTATATTTAACAGGTGTGGGCAAAATAAACGATTTTGGAGTATCTCTTTTCATTTTTATAATGAATGTCATATTCCCAATTGTACCTAATCAAGAAAATACGATGTATGGCTTTTATATAGGTTCATCTTGTGGTTGTCAGTATCATATTTGTGATTTTGCCCATTGGTGCTGTTTTCGCTGGATTGCATCTCCTAAGTTACTACTTACAAGTTTTGCTATTTTTCTCTATTTACTATGTTTTCTATTAAAAATGTAAAAAGGCATATTCCATTAAGAATACGCCTTTTTCTAAAACTAGTAACAAATATTAATTCATGACTTTTATTGTCAATCCTCGGAGTTCCAATTGTGCCTGAATACACTAGATTAACGAAAATGGAAGATTGTTTAATCATGTTATCTAAATTCGAAGCTTTGATAAACAAAATACCATAGAGCGTTTGATATAGGTGGCACAAAGGAATAGTAGTACAGCTACTAGCAGTGCTAGGGGGATGCTGAATAGAATTGGGAGGTCTACATCATACCAGATGCTCATTTTAATTTGATCTAGTCCGAATGTTCGTAACATGCCAGCGAGTATAGATAGAACAGCACTTACAAGTAAGCCAATGTAAAGAACGGATAAGACAACTAGGGCTAATGAGCAAAAAAAGGCTTGTAGCATTTTTAGGAATGTCATTCTTTTTCCCTCCGTATAATGTGGTATACCTTTGCGTTTGAAGCAATCGTATAATCATCTGTATAGTAAAGCGTCTCAATTAGACAGTTTTCTCCCACTCTAACTACTTCGCCGTCAACAATGTGTGCATCTGTATACGATAGTTGCAGTTGTTTTCCTTTGATTGTATGGCAACTTAACCTTTTCTTAAATAATGGAAGAAGTGTCACTCGATCTTTTTCTATCACTACATTGTCCGCCAGTAGCTTGCTAATTTCACTTTCCCCCGATAATTTCAACTGAAAATGATTAGCCACTATTTCTTCAGCTTTTACTACACCAATAGCGTCGAACCGTCTGCTCTGTAATTTCTCCTCAATTATGAATTTCCCAGAACTATTGATCTTGTGGACACATCCATTACGTATTTGAATGTTTCCAGCGTTTGTTAGTTCTTCGATCTCACAATAATCCTTTAATGTGCATGAGCCTGAACTGTTAAATACCTGGGCAGTAACAGAGCAATAAAAGGAGCTATGACCATGAGTGGACACCTTTTTTAAGTGTACTTCTTGATGTAAAGCTACAGCTCCTCGAATATTTAATTGCTCATACCCAGTATCCAGATGTTTAATGCGACCATTCGTTAGTGTTAGCGTACGCAGTTTTTGAAACATAAAAAATCACCTCATTTTATTTTAATTAATATATATTTTAATTATTGAAATATATATTAATTAAAATATATGCATCCCCCTTTTGTCAAGAACAAAAGGATTCCCTAAAATTTGGCCGATAAAAAAAGGATTTCAATTTGTTGAAATCCTAAAAAATATTATTCATTAATTGATTTACTTCACGTAAGATGTTAGCCATGTCTGCCAGTTTATCCTGAGAAAACTTTAAGAAAATTTCTTGGACCTTCTGATCACCATTATTGGTTAAAGCCATTTTGACAACACGACGATCATTATTTTCTCTAATTCGTTGAATCAGCTCTAGCTTTTCCAGCTTATCGCACATGGAAGTTACAGCTCCAGGTGTTACACTAAAGAAGTCAGCGATTTCGGTTGCCTTCATTCCATTATTTATTTTTAGTTGCAGAAGTAAAATCAATTGGTTTTGCGACAATGCTTCCCCCTTAGTTAAAAGTTCCACAAACATTTTTGATTTTTGCTGAATGTCCAGCATTTCTTTCATAATGATTTCTACATTGTGTAGACTATCTGCCATATAATCACGTCCATTAAAATATTTAATAATTAAATTATATAGCAATTAAATAAATCTTTCCAAGCATAGAATAGCTCTTAAAAAATTTATTGTTTAAAAGTCACACGCATCCATTCAAAAAATCTATCTTTTTCTTCGAACTGTGGGTAGTGTGCAGAGTGTTCGTATGCTATAAATTCTTTTTTCTCGGCATCTATTTGGTCGAAGTATTTTTTAGCGGTATTCGATGATGTTTGATAGTCGTAGTCACCCATTACAAAATAGAAGGGGAGGTCTAGTCTATTAACTTTAGTAGGTAATGGATGTTGCATGATCTCTTTTAATAATGCTTCTTGAGATAATGATAGGCCTTTGTTGTAGCGGATCATATCCAATAAATTATATTCTGCACTGAATAGCATTCCTAACATATTGCCGTCAGGGTTATCAATGTTTCTTGTGGCTCCTCCATATTTATTTACGTAATGGCGGGGTGTAAATGTCTTACCCTTATTAATGTCTTCCGTTAACCTTTGTAAATATACAACATCTTCTGTGTTCCCTTTGAGTTGAGCCTGTAGGATGGTGTACTGTAAACTATCCATTTCACTTTCAATGGTATTACTCATTTGACCAATACCAATGTAGGCTTCATATTTTTCAGGAGCTTTAGCAGCTGCTTGTGTGGCAATATATGTACCATAGGAATGACCGATTAAGATGATTTTTTCTTTGTCTAGGCGATTAGCTATATAATCAGTCAGTGCTAATAAATCCTCCACAAGCAGGTCAGATGAAAGATTAGAATAGTCCTCGAAAAAATGATAGGATTTCCCGCTAGCCCGTTGATCGTAATGGACCACGGTAAATTCGGTTTCCAGCAAATCTTGATATTTTTTGGCATAGGGGATTTCAGAACAGCCAGGTCCACCGTGGACAAAGATGATCACAGGATTATCTTTGTTTTGCCCACGTATCATAATTTCATGGTCACTGTCGTTAATTGCTACCTGCTCTAATGTACTAATGCTATTAGTTCCCTTTATAGATGATGTCCATGTTGGGAATAGAAGTGCTAGTAAAAGTAAGGAGCTCATGATAATAACAAGATATTTGACGAATTTTTTAATAGCTTTCATAGAATCCCTTCTTTACATGCGTTTCGTAAAGGTAGCTTGATACATTTTTCTTTTATACACATAAAAATACATACTTAGCGGCCACCACAGCGTAACAAAAATAGGGTAGATCGCCCATATAACCGTAGGTGAAGAAACGACGTTAACAATAATGAAAAAGATACTAATTAGCAATGAAGCTGTCACGGAGAATGCTACAAACGTTTTCCGTTGAGCATGATATAAAGCTAGAGGCCACCACATAATTAAAAACGCGGGATAAATCGCCCAAGGATATTGAGGAGACAGCATGATATTCAGGAATGCATAATAAATAATTGTGGAAGCACAGCCGATGAGTGCTGTTTTTAAAGTTTTTGCTTTTTCACCTAAGTACATAAGAAGCGGCCACCAGATAATTGGATAAATAGCATAGATAAACCATAAATGATTTGGTGCATATAAATAATTTTCAACGATAAGAAATGCGATAATCATTGCACTACAAACGATAGAGTATTGTTTATACATTTTATTAGACATAAAAAATAGCGTAATTGGCCATAGCAAGAGCAGCAGGCAAGGATATATAAACCACATTGTTTGCGGTGATGTCGTGTAATTGACGATCCCTAAAAAAATCATGGTCATCAGGCTCCCGGCTAAAGAAAAGTTAATAAAGTTCCTCATGTTCATTCACCCCATTTCTTACGTGACCATACAAAGTACATTGATAAAGGCCACCAAAGTATTGCGAAGATTGGATAGATGGCCCAAACTGTATGTGGAGTGTAATAAAGATTAATAAAGATAAAAAATGCAATGATTAAGCCACTCCCCCAGATGGAAAACTCTAAATTTAGTTTTGCCATGTTTTTCTTAGCAGGCTCCTTAACACCCAATTCCTTTTTCAAATCTTCAATATCTCCGAATTCTACAATCGCCTTATTGATGGCATCTTCTTGTTCCTTTCCTTGATCCATCAAGTAAAATACTTTTTCTTCAAGATTTTCAATGATTTCTTGTTTGACCATTTCAGTCTCGTTATTACGAGGAATATCCTTAAAAAGCTCATCAATATGGTTTTTTATTCTTTTCATTCAAAGCCCTCCATAAATAAATCGATTATTTCCTTTACTTCTGACCATTCTTTCACTAACTCATTTAAATAGGCTTTACCTAATGAGGTAATACGGTAATACTTTCTTTTGCCTCCATGTGAAACATCGCCATAATAGGCTTCAATAATTTCCTTTTTCTCGAGACGTTGAAAAACGGCATACAAAGTTGCTTCCTTGATTTGAAATCGATTGTTTGTACGGAGACTTATTTCCTGAGAAATTTCGTAGCCATAACGATCTTTTTCTGAAATTAGCCGTAAAATAATCGAATCCAAATGTCCTCGGATAATATCACTGCGAACCATAAGTCACCTACTTTATTTTATTGCTCTATCTGTCAGAGTAATAGTAGCAAACATTACTCTACCTGTCAAAGTAATTTATTTTTCCTTTTTGCAATTATGTCCAATTCCTCTTCATGAAAAAACTCCATTCACTGAAATGCCGCAAAGGACAATTTCATAGCGAATGGAGCTCAAACAATACTTTTACATATATAATGCTGCAAGAAAAATTCCGAGGGCTTCCTCATAAATTTCGTCAAACTGACTGATTGGCAAAGGATTCGTACCGCTTCCTAGCTCAACGGTAAAGCCAGGTCTACGCCAATCTTGGATGAACCAATCTTTATAGCCTGCATAGCTTCCTGCAGATTGAATGGGTTCATAGCCGCTGACTCTACTAAATTCATTCACAAGTACCTCTGATTCTGGAGGCTCAAGATTTTCAAAGCCCCAATAAATAACACGCCCCTGTGTATGAAAGGCTAGTACTCTTGAAAAATCACGTAGTTTAGTCAAGTCAGCCATCGCAATAGCTTCAGGTTCAGATAAAGGTCTGTCACCACCATAATCTCTAGGCCCTGGTGTCTTAGGGTTACGGGCACTTTCTAACTCCCATTGTGCAGGAAATTGATCATTTAAATCGATGCCATGGATGTTTGCTTTCCAGCCAGAAAAATCAGAGCTATCATTATTCCATGTAATTAGTTGATTTCTTAATGTTGTATCATTTGGGGGACCTTGTATTACTAAATCCACTCCATCAGGATTCACCATGGGTACGATAGAAAGAGAGGTTTGCTGGTAAAGAGAGAATGGAGAGATGCCACGAATGCTACTTTGGTTGGTGAGGGCGAGCAAATAGTCGTTTAAAAATGTTAGAATAATAGGTGTAGTAATCCATTCATTTGCATGGAAGGAGCCGTTATAGTGAACACGTTTAGCTCCATTGCCAATCAACAACTCAGGTAGACCTTTCCCTAAAACGGAACTACCAATAGTTGAATTGTGAAGAAAAGGATAAGCATCAATTAGTTTATTAAGATCATTCATCATACGGGTATACGTATAATTTTGCTTACCATCAACTAAACGCCACGTAATACGTTGTGGTATACGAATCATCTGACCAATTTGTAAGCGATTTGGATTGAGACCTGGATTAACGAGTAATAGGGCGACTAGGGGGAGGTTTTGACTCTGTGCAATTTGCCAAAAAGAGTCCCCTTGTTTCAATTGATAGTCGATGGTTACAAAACCAGGAATACGAATGCGTTGTCCAACTCTTAAAAATTGGGGATTTATATTTTCATTGGAATCTAAAATTAGTTGAAGCGGTATTTTAAACACTTCACTGAAATGCCAAAGTGAATCTCCTGGTCTTACGATTATGTCCACATGTATTCTCTCCTTAATTTAGAAATGACTCAATATAAAATGTATATGAAAAATGCATAGACTTATTAATACGAAACAGCAAAATTTCTTTGTTGCTCATGTCAAAAGAAGAGATAATCAGTTATTTTTACATGTATACTAGTAATAAAATAGAGTGAAAGAAAGGTAAAGGTAGGAAAACCAAATGTTAAATAGATTGAAATTGGGTATACGCTCTAAGATTACATTAGGTTATATCGTAATCATTCTTTGCTTACTTGCAGCCGTTGTCATATTAAATAATCAAATTAATTCTTTGCAAAAGGAAAGAAATTATATTATTAAGTACGATTCCAATGTTCAAACACTAACCAATGAAATTGAAAAATATATATTGGATATGGAATCGAGTCAGCGAGCTTTCATTATTACAGGCAAGCAAAGCTATCTTGAGCCTTATAATAAGGCAGCTGATAATTGGAAAATAGATTTTAATGATCTCTATCAGCGAATGACAGATAAACCATCACAGCAGGAAAAACTAAAAGAGATAGAGGAAACGATTGAACATTGGATTGCCACTTCGGGAGAGCCAACGATTCAATATAAAAAAGATAATAATATAGAAGCGTTAAATGAGTTTTTTAAAGTAGATACTGGGCGCCAAGATTTGGAGAAAATGCGTAAGTTATTTGATTCGTTCCGTTCAACTGAAAATGTTTATACACAGGCGAAGGCAAGTCAATTAGATAAACAAAATAATAAATTAACTAGTGGTTTATTTGGGATTTTAATTTTAGTTTCTATTATAGCAATTGTCATAGCTAGTGGTATTTCACGTTCTATTGTAAAAACGATAACAGAAGTTACACAAACCATACAAGAAATCGCAGCTACAAAAGGTGATTTTACAAGAAGAATCTATGTGAATACCAATGATGAAGTGAATGATCTTGCTAATGCAACGAATATACTGCTAGAGTCAGTCGAAAAGAGAGAATGGCTACAAAGCAATATTGCGGAAATTGTGACAAAATATCAAGGAGTTTCAGCCATCACAAAATTGGCTGAGACCTTCCTGTCAGAAATCGCGCAGAAAACAGAGGCATCGCTTGGTGCATTTTATGTTCGTGAAGTAACAGAGGACCAAGTACAATTTGTGAAAAAGGCTGCATTTGCTGACGGAGATGATCGCGTCGGTATGGAAAGCTTTAAAATAGGACAAGGATTAATTGGGCAATGTGCATTAGAAAAACGAATGTTATTTTACGATAATATTCCAAAAGACTATCGTTTAATCAGAACAGGATTAGGCGAGGTAAGACCGCATAATATTTTATTGATTCCTGTCATTTTTGAAAATGAAGTGATAGCAGTTGCAGAAATAGCGACAATGACTAAATTTAGTAAGCTACAGCAAGAATTAGTAAAGCAGGTCACAGAAACTTTTGGGCTAACAGTGAATAGTGTTTTAGGACGCATGGAAATTGTTCGTCTATTGAATGAATCTAGAGCAATGACTGAGGAGTTACAAGTTCAATCAGAAGAGCTGCAGACACAATCAGAAGAATTACAAATGCAGACCGAAGAGCTGACAATGATTAATGAGCAGCTTGAAGAACGTACAAAAGAGGCAGAGTCTAAATCAAGAGAGCTAGAAAAGGCGAAAAAGGAATTAGAAGAAAGTGCCGAGCAGCTTATCTTGAATTCAAACTACAAATCCGAGTTTTTAGCAAACATGTCACACGAATTAAGAACACCCTTAAACAGCATATTAATTTTATCGGAGATGCTAGCAGAAAATAGTCAACAAAATCTAACAGACGAGGAAATAGAGTATGCTCAAGTCATTCATTCTTCTGGAGAGGACTTACTTGCTTTAATTAATGATATTTTAGATTTATCAAAAGTCGAGGCAGGAAAGCTTGATATTATTTTTAATGAAGTGAACATGAGGGAAGTACCTGTACAAATTGAACATACCTTTGCACCTGTTGCGATGAAGAAGAATTTAGCATTCCATATTTCAAAGGCAGATCATGTTGTAGATGTATTCTATACAGATGAAAAGAGATTCCATCAAATCATAAAGAATTTATTATCCAATGCCTTTAAATTTACGGAACATGGTTCGGTAAATTTAGCTATTCATCAGCTTACACCACAGCAGTTAACAAATAATATGCAGGATATAAGTACAGATTGGCTTGAAATTACTGTATCGGATACGGGGATAGGTATTCCAAAAGACAAGCATCAGCTTATTTTTGAATCATTCCAGCAAGCCGATGGCGCTACGGTTCGAAAATATGGTGGGACTGGACTTGGTCTTTCTATTTGTAAGGAGTTTGCTAAATTGCTTGGTGGCTGGATTACGCTGCAAAGTGCTGAAGGACAGGGGAGTAGCTTTACGTTAACGATTCCAAGCTTACCAAATGGAATCGAAGAGGAGCATTGTCAAAAGCTTGCCATGAACGAAGTGGCCGTTACATTGGTAGAGGAGCCAATTGCAGAGCAGTCAAAGGAAATAGAGGGAGCCCTTCAACAAGAGGTAGAGGTTTTCCAAGGGAAAAATATTTTAATAGTAGATGATGATAACCGTAATATTTATGCATTAAAAACGGCATTAGAAAAAAGAGGTATGAGCATTCTAGTTGCTAAAGATGGGCTTGAATGCTTAGAGGTAATGCATGCGCATCCTGTCATCGATCTCGTTCTAATGGATATAATGATGCCGAATATGGATGGCTATGAAGCGATGACTATTATTCGACAACAAATGAAACGAATAGACTTACCGATCATTGCATTGACGGCAAAGGCTATGAAAAATGACCGTGATAAATCATTGCAGGCTGGAGCATCTGATTATATTAGCAAGCCATTAAATTTAGATCAATTACTATCGGTCTTAAGAGTCTGGCTCGTTTCTAAAGGGAGTTAATGAACATGGAGCAATTTCAGCCTTTGGAGCAAAAAATACAATTAAATAAACAAACAAATTTAGAAATTGATTTATTACTAGAGGCTATTTATCGTTTATCAGGCTATGATTTTCGTCAATACAATCGTTCATCCATTTCACGTAGAATTTATAATAGGATGGGGATCAATAACATTCCAACGATTTCCCGGGTACTAGAAAAGGTCATTCATGATCAAGAATTTTTAGAGCAGATGTTGAATGATTTTTCGATAAATGTAACCGAGATGTTTCGTAATCCTAGCTTTTTTAAAGCTTTTCGTGAAAAAGTAATCCCCATTTTAAGAGAGTATCCAGAAATACGTATTTGGCATGCTGGGTGTGCGACAGGTGAGGAAGTATATTCTATGGCTATTTTACTTCAGGAAGAGGGGCTTATAGAGAGGTCTATTATTTATGCAACAGATATGAATGAGCAAGTATTAGAAAAAGCGAAGAAAGGGGCTTTCCCTATTCATAAAATGCAGGCATATACGAAAAACTATATGCTTGCTGGAGGAGCCCATGCGTTTTCAGAATACTATCAAACAGATTATCAATATGCTTACTTCCATCCAACACTATTGAAAAATATTATTTTTGCTCAGCATAATTTAGTAACGGATCATTCTTTTAATGAGTTTCATGTTGTCTTGTGCAGAAATGTCCTGATTTATTTTTCACCTAAGCTACAGAGCCAGGTACACCATTTGTTTTATGAGAGTCTAAGTGACAAGGGATTTTTATGCTTAGGGGATAAAGAAACATTGCGGTTTGAAGAGATTATTTCAAAATATCGAGAAATCGTAGGCTACGAAAGAATTTATCAAAAAATGTATTAATGAGTAAGAGGCTATCTTCATGTGATAGCCTCTGCTTTTTATTTATATGGAAGTAGTGCTAGCTTGAATCATTAATACACACATATCATCAGGCTGGTTTTCTTGTTTATCTTTAGGTAATAGGTTGTCAATGAGGCGTTGTGAATAATCCCACTTAGTGGATGTTAGCGTTTGCAAATGCTTTTCTGATTCAATTTCACAGGGACCCATTGCCTCTAAAACACCATCTGTAAATAACACAATTTGAATATCTTGTTCATATTGAATACATTGCTTTTGAACTTTCATTTCATCGAAAAAGCCGACCGCACAGCTACCTTGATTTAATGGAATACATGTTTTTTCATCTATTAGTGCGTATCCAGGAGGGTGACCAGCGTTTATGTATTCGACTGTTTTTTGCTCTGTATCAATGATGAAATAAATCGCTGTAAAATAATAAAGATTATTATCTTTTCCATCTTGTAAAAGAGTCATATAACGATTCAGTTCTTTGATGACAAGCTCTGGGTCGTTTAGTTGTTTAACGGCCTCTCTTAAAACAGAGGAGATAAACATACAAACAAGCGCTGCAGATATACCGTGACCCATCATATCCAATAAAATGATAGCATAGCGATGATCGTCTATTTTGTACCAATAATACATATCGCCTGCTAAATTAGAGGATGGTAGATAAGAAACTTCTATCCGGATATCCTTCTCGTTTAATGGTGGACTGAGCAGGCTTCGTTGTACATGAGTGGCTAGATCTAGTTCATATTGAATTTTCTTGTCATGCTGGGTGTGCCAGTCTAATTCAGCTTTTAAGCGTAAGGCAACACGAATTCTTGCAAGCAGCTCCGTTTTATTAATTGGTTTTGTAATATAATCTACGCCACCAATGTCTAGTGCTTCTGCTAGTTTGTTTTTATCTTCCAGTGCTGTGACAAATATGATTTGAATATCTTTCAATCTTTCATTTTGCTTAATGCGTTTGCAGGCCTCAATACCATCTACTTCCGGCATCATAATGTCTAACAATATTAAATCTACAGAATTTCCTGTTGGATTTGGTGCATCTAATTGTAAATAATCAAATAGCTCATAAGCAGATGAAAGAGAAACACAGTTATCATAACCTGCATTTTTTAGTATTTTTTCAATGACAAATAGATTGACTTGATTGTCATCTACTAGAAGAATGGTCATAGTTAATTCCCCTTACTCTGATTGAATTGTGCAGATTATTCATGTATATAAAATACTTTCAACTTTATCATTATACAAAACATCAGAGAATAAAGGTATTTTAGCGATTTGAAGAGGGGGATTTTATACTTTCGCTTTTTTAAATCCTTGATAAATATCAAATGCATTTGCTAAAACAGCAATAATTATACTGACGAGTAAGATTTTATCTATAGTATAGGCAACCTTAGCGGATGTTGTTTCTAGGATAGCAGCCATGTAGGGAATCGAGGCACTATGAATAAAATCTTGGTGTATCGCCATTAAAATAAAGACGATCGTTCCTACACTTTGAAGTAGTGCATTCGTGATGGCGATGAGCATTGTCCACTGACCAGCACGCCATTTTATAAAGGTTAATGCGAGACTAAGAACAATACATAATAAGACGATAGGAGCAAATGATTGTAAAACATTTTGATTAAAGATTGGCATAACAAATTTCAAGCTACCATTGTCATTCGTTGTATAAATCCCTAAAAGACGATAAGCATTCCAATAGACAAAAGAAAATATTAGAATTCCAGCTAGGCTAAAAATCGTATCACTTAAAGTAATGACTTTAACTTTGGGAATGGGTTTCATTTTAACTAAATCATCAGGCGACCATTGCTTGGCGTTTTTCAAAAAGGGTAAATGAATCTTTTCAGAACCAGAGCGCTCGATGATGATGAAAACAACGGTAATCCAAAACAATACGTGAAATATTACAGCAATAATCGCCACAATAATCATGGCAAATGCCGAAATAATGGTTGAAAGAAGCGCTTCTTCACCTGAATAGAGCACAATTTTTTGGATTACATGAATAATAACCGTAATGAAAATAGCCCAAGGCATAACTAGTTTGATCGTTCTTGTATATTGATCAAAAATCTCTGGGCCAATTAAAAAACGAGGTGTATCCTGAAAGCTTGCCGCAACTTCGGTAGGACTTCCAAGTTTTTGGAGTACATCCTTAACATCGGATTCAGAATAGGACTCAGGCAGCATATCCTCAATCGTAGCTTTTAGTTCAAGCTTTATGTCTTCACGCTTATTCTTATGTAGCCTTTTAGACACTTCGTGAATATACGAATCAATTAAAGACATTTATTTTCCTCCTTTAATCATTTTCATTGTTCATTATTTCGGTGTATAGGTTATTTGTGGGATATAAAAATTAATATGAAAAATGCACAAACAACATGCAACACTTTGAAAATGGAGGGGATATGATGAGAGTAATAGAGAAGTTATTAAAAGAACAAGATGTTTTAGACTTTCTGAATATCGTTGTAAAAGACTATCCAGGAAGAATGGGACAAAAGAGCAGCTGAAAAATCGCTTGATAATTTTTTCAGTATTATGGACTTTGGGAAGATGACAAACTCATTGGTGGTATGCAACTACATGACTTTCAATTGAACCTGTTTTCTAGTAATTGGTGGGGTAGGGCTTGTTGCAGTTGTTTTATTACATAAAAAGAGAAGGTTGCTAAAGAACTCATCTAACATCTCTTTCAAATTTTTTTAGCAAAAAACATTCATTTTGTTGTTTTGTTTCCGTTTATTTTTATAAGAAAATGGGTTTTGGCTCTGGACCGAGCTTTCTTCGCTGGTGATGGGTGTAGTAACGATCCAAGAGCTATATTTATAAGACTTATTGCAGTTTTTCTATGTGTTTGAAAAGCCTACATGTATTTCGACATTTTAGAATAGGAATAGCTCTTACTACCGGTCAGTGCTCCTTTTTTATAAAAATAGAAGATCGCGTTGGTCTTTCAAGTGGTGTGATATTAATAATAAAATAGCTTATGATTAATATCAGGATAATCAATGAATAAATTAAAGTGTTTAGAGGGTGATCATGCTCCACAATAATTAAACGAATCATCGCTGTGATACCTATATATATAAAGTAGCGCAGTGGAAAATGATAATCCTCTTTAAAATATTTAATAATCATTGTGATGAACTCAAAATATAAGAAGAAAATAAGAATATTGGCAAGGAATAATTTATAATCGCCACCTTCCTTGGCGAAGATTAATATTTTAAGAAATTCGATTAGCTCCTTAAAAAGCAAAAATGATAGGATAAGAGCTAGTAGCACAAGGCAAACGTTGAGAAATAGCTGTAGAGATTTCGGCACAGCTTTAATGAGCTGCGAATAAGTAAAATTTTTTTGATTCATACATTTCCTCCAATCGAGTGTTAGTATTAGGTTTGTTAAATACATCATCATATGGCTGAGCAGTGGCTTATTATGATATAAATATAACAATTTGCCGTAAATCTTGTCTTTATTTTTTGTAAAGTTTTGGTATATTTTCATGAAAGAAAGTTTTCAAAATAATTTAGTGGTATGCTAAAATAGATGTGCATGAATATAAAATATAAAAGGGGTTTTTAAAATGGCAAAAGCTGCAAAAACTGATGCGAAAATTACACCAGAACGTTTAGAAGAAGCGTTAAACGTTCGTGATCGTCTTATTATCGAGCTACTGGTACAAGTACTTGATGAAAAATTAGTAATTGAGCGCCCTGTATTACGTGAACGTCTAGGAAACCTTGTAGAACTTGCTGATCATGATGCAGAGCTTAAGGAAACAATCCACGCAGTAATTAACAAACTATAATGTTAAGAAGAATGCTACGCCTAAACCGTAGCATTCTTTTTTCTTGTCATGTAAAGCGTTCTACTAAGTCGTACATGCGCTCTGCCTCTGTATGAAGTTCCATAGAGGAGTGCATAATCGAGTTCACTGCTGATTTTTGTTCGTCTATGGAAGCATTAATTTGTTCTGTAGCTGCGGCAGATTGAGTAGCTACACTGGCTATTTCTTTGATAGCATTCATCACCACTATGCGATTTTCCGCCATGTCGTTCATTCCCTCATCTAGTGAAACGAGATGCTTTGTAATATCCTGAATGGAGTCTGCTAGGAATGTAAAAGCTCCTTTTACTTCAGTAATCGATATGGCTTGATTTTGTGAAAGTTGGAGCGTGTGTATCATCTTTGCATCAGAGTTTGAAGTACCCACCTCAATACGTTGTAATAGATTTCTGACACGCGTAGTAGCTTCGTTTGTATCCTCCGATAAATGCCGGACTTCCTCTGCCACAATGGCAAAACCTTTACCGTGTTCACCAGCACGCGCTGCCTCTATGCTAGCATTGAGTGCCAAGAGGTTTGTTTGTTCAGATATAGATGTAATTGTTTGTACCACTTGATGAATCTCTTTCATTTGATTCGTCAAACTGGAGAAATTAGTTCTTAACTCCTCAATCACCTGTGTGAATTCACTTGAATTTTGCAGTAAACCTTCTACTTTTTGTCTACCATTTTCTTGTGATGAATTGATGATATTCATATTTTCAGTGATCTCACTATATTTATTTGTAGCAAGTGAAATAAGTGAAGATAGTGTTTCAACCTTACTAATGGCCATCTCAGCTTCTTCTGCTTGCACAACAGCCCCTTTAGAGATGTCATTGATTGCTTGATGAATTTCGTCAGCAGAAGCGGTTGTTTCCTCTGTAATAGCACTAAGCATCTCTGAAGAAACTCTCATTTGAGAGGCGCTATCCTTCGTATTGTTGACCATTTCATATAAGCTATGTTTCATATTATTCACGTTATTAGCCAGTATACCTAGTTCATCTTTTGTGGTAACAGGTATGTCATCGCCAGTTAGCTTACCTTTAGCAATATCTGAAGTAATCACCATGATTTTGCGTATGTAGGTAGTCATTCGTCCAGAGAAGAACCAGAAGAGTGCCACACCAATAATCGTTGCAAGGATTGTCATACCAAGTGTGTAATAGAAAACATTTTTAGTGCCTGCATTGAAGTCCATTTCGTATGTACCAGCTGCAATAATCCACCCCCAATGTTCGTCCATTTCTACATAAGTAATTTTAGGTGCAACGATTTCAGGGGTGGAGGGTAGTGCCCAATCATAACGGACATATCCTCCGCCAGCCTTAGCTGCTTCAATCATTTCGCGTACAAAATAGCGTCCATCCTCTGTTTGTAATTCAGCAATATTTTGCCCTTCAAGAGATGGATGCGTTTCGACTATGCCGCTATCTTGAAAGGCATAGAAATAAAAATTATCCCCATATTTAACAGGATTATCGATGGATCGTTTATTGTCTTCAACTCTTTTACCAACAATTTGTGTTCTTGCACTTTCCTGAGCTTCCTCTAACGTTATATTTCCCTTTTGGACTTGAGCATCTAATTGTGCAATTAATTCAAGAATGCCTAGTGTGCCATTTTTAAGACTTTGTCGACCTACTTGATCTAGTTCACCTTTCACTACGATGTAATTGACGGTTCCAACTAGTACTGTTGATATTAGAATAACTATGATGGCAAGACTAACAAGTTTATTACGTACTGATTTCATGAAACAAAACCTCCGTTCCTCCAATATAGTTATATTATAATATATAGCTTTCTAATAAAATAGAAAATTCTGATAATAAATGTCATATTTTAATATACTATGTATTCATGATGCTTATAGAACAATTGATGGGGAAGGTCTCATAAAAGAACCCCAATAAAGAACAAGTAGTTCTTTATCGGGGTTACTATGGATTAGTATACTTTATCTCCATTGAAGATAGAATTTTTTACGATAACATAATCAACATTTCGAATAGCCTCTAGTTTTGTGCCACCAGCATAAGAAATAGATGATTGTAAGTCTTGCTGCATCTCGATTAATGTATCTTTGATGCTACCTTTATGCTCAACATACATTTTCTTTCCTTCGACATTTTTGCGTTCGCCTTTTTGGAATTCAGAGGCAGAGCCGAAGTATTCCTTCACCGTTTTACCATCAACCTCAATTGTTTCACCTGGTGATTCTTCATGACCAGCAAATAAAGAACCAATCATCACCATTGAAGCGCCGAAACGTACAGATTTAGCGATATCGCCATGTGTACGAATACCACCGTCAGCAATAATTGGCTTTGTAGCAGCCTTTGCACACCAACGTAGTGCAGCTAGCTGCCAGCCACCTGTACCAAAGCCTGTTTTGATTTTAGTAATACAAACTTTACCTGGTCCAATGCCTACTTTTGTAGCATCTGCACCAGCATTTTCTAGTTCACGTACGGCTTCAGGTGTTCCAACGTTTCCAGCAATGACAAAGCTGTTTGGTAAGTGCTTTTTAATATGCTGAATCATACGAATAACAGCATTTGAATGACCATGTGCAATATCAATTGTAATAAATTCAGGTACTAAATTAGCAGCTGCTAATTCTTCAATAAACGCATATTCATCTTCTTTTACACCAACACTGATCGAGGCAATTAAGCCCTTTCCTTGCATTTCTTCAATGAAGTTTATACGAGTTTCTGGTTGGAAACGGTGCATAATATAAAAGTAACCGTTTTCAGCAAGTTTCTTAGCAAGATTTTCGTCAATAATTGTTTGCATATTTGCAGGTACTACAGGAAGCTTAAAAGTATGTCCACCTAAAGTAACCGAAGTATCACACTCTGAACGACTTTCTACAATACATTTTGCGGGAATTAGTTGAATATCCTCATAGTCAAATACGTTATCCATTATATACACTCCTAAAATACGAATATTTTTAAAGATTTATTTTAAATTGTTCGCCATTTGGTAATTTACATGATTTTTGAGTAAATGTCAAAGCTTTTACGAAAATAAATGAAAAATTTAAAAATAAGGGGGAATAAATTTATTTGTAGATGAATGATTCCATTTATAATTTGTGCTATGTTTTGTAATCCATTTACAATAGAATTGTTTCAAAAAATGACAAGGGAGTGTTGGAAATGGCAGTAGAAGTGTATTTGATCTTTAATGGAAATTGTCGAGAGGCTGTTGCGTTTTACGAAAATGCTTTTAATACGGACAAGGCTGAAATTATGACGTTTGGAGATTCACCTCAAAATCCTGATTACCCACTACCAGAGGAAGCGAAAGATCTTGTGATGCATACAAGACTTTCTGTATTTGGTAGTAGAATTATGTTCTCAGATACATTTCCAGGCTCACCGTTCTCCGTTGGGAATAATGTTACATTAGCGGTTGTTTCCGATGACGAAGAGCAAATGCGAGCAGCATTTGATAAGCTGAAAGACGGCGGAAAAGTAACGATGGAGTTACAAGAAACATTTTGGAGTAAATGTTACGGTTCGCTGACAGATAAATTCGGTATTGAATGGCAATTTAGCCATGAGGCAAATGAATAAATAGCTAATTAAAAGCACGATGATCTTGGAAAGTCCAAAGATCATCGTGCTTTATTTTAATTCATCCATGTCTTTTGTCGAAAGCCAAGCGTTATGGATAATTAGTAATTAAATCGGTCTACATAGCCTTGTAATTCGTCCGCCATATCAAGTAAAGTTTTAGCCGAAGAAGCGATTTCCTGCATGGAGGACAATGTTTGTTCCGTTGAAGCGGCAACTTCTTCAGAGGCTGCTGCATTTAGTTTTGCATGGTCTGATAGCTCAATGGCTGTTGCGGATACTTCTTCTACAACGGCAGACATTTCTTGTGCCGAAGCTGATATATCCTCCATTTTCGGTGCAATCTCTCGAAGACTTTCAACGATACTTGTAAATTTCTTTTTCGTATCCTCAGATTGCTGTAACCCTTCTTGGACATCTGATGAAGCTTTCATCATCGTTTGCACAGATTTAGCCGTGTCCTGTTGTATGCCTGTAATAAGCGTAGAAATTTGTTCTGCTGATTGATGGGATTGTTCCGCTAATTTACGTACTTCATCTGCTACAACCGCAAAGCCTTTGCCTTGTTCACCAGCTCGGGCTGCTTCAATAGCAGCATTCAGAGCAAGAAGGTTCGTTTGGTCAGAAATGGCACTAATAATTTCTATAATGGAACCAATTTCTTTTGTTCGATCAAACAGTGATTTAATCATTGTGTCGGACTGTGTCACAGATTCATGGATGGAAACCATTTGATTCACAGTTTGTTCAACAGATTGTCCGCCTTCCTCTGCTAATTGGATAGCCTGACTGGACAGGTCTGAAACTTGTAGGGCACTATCTGCCACTTCTACAACACCTTTAGCAATTTCCTCAATGGAAACAGCATTTTGATCGATTCCAGTTGTTTGTTTTTCGGTGCTGATCGCTACCTGCTGCATAGCCTCTGTTACCTGTTCAGATGCAGCTATGTTTTGTTCAGCATTAGCTGAAAGTCCTTGGGCAGAGGTTTGAACATGCTGAGAGCTTTGGTCAACATTGCGTATCAGTTTTTTTAAGCTAACTTTCATCGAGACAAATGCCTCACCAAGCTGTCCAATTTCATCCTTTGTATGAATATCAATAAACTCCGTTAAATCGCCATCACTAATTTTTAATGCACTTTGTTGAAGTCGTTTAATAGGGTTCACAATAGATTTAATCATAGAGAGCATAAAAATAATTCCTACAATAATAGAAATACCAATGATGAGCAATGTGATAGTAAATGAAGCAGTAGCTGCCTCTGTAGCCTCTGCGATGAACATTGTACCAACTATTTTCCACCCTGTAAGTTCATTGGTTTCAAAACGTAACTGGCGATCATCTTCCGTAATCATACCTTCCTGTTGTTCGTAAACTTTTGCTATATATTCTTCTGTTGCTTGTGAGCCGCTTTCTTTATCTTTTTGCGCAATATATAGCTGATTACGATCTAGTAAGGATGCAAACCCAGTTTCTCCTATACGTGTTTCGTCTGTCAGTGCACTAAGAACCGAGATATTTACATCTAAGGCCATCACACCAGAATTATCTGGAAGAGCTTGCATGACAGTCACTACTACATTATTTGTTGATTTTGAGATATATGGTGAAGTAATGGATACTTGCCCTTTGTTCTCAATTGCTTCTACGTACCAAGGTCGTTTACGTGGATCATAATCACTTGCATAATCATGGACAGGTTCATCAATTATTTGACCATCTGCTGTTCCAATATATAACAGCTCTACTTCAGGGTGAGTATTAATATATTCTTGAAAAAGTTTTTTTAATTCAATTTTTTTATCTTCTTGTAAATAAGATTGATTTATTTTTTTGGAAAAATATCCAATGTCATGAACTTTTGGCGCAATTGTATTTGTAATATTGCTGTTAAGCATACGCACACTTTCCTTAGCGCTTGCTTGTTGCTCTTCTAAAATCTGATTTTTAGTACTTTTAAAGGAGGTATACCCGATTAAAAGTGCGGGAATGAGGAGTATCATTAAAAATGCAAAAATGAGTTTCTTTCTTAAGCTAATCTGTTTCATATAGTATTCCTCCTTAAAATGACATTAGTTAATTGTCATAATTTGATAACTGGTTCAATAGACAAGTCATTCCAATGTTTAATCTGATTCTAAGAGGAAAATGAATAATAATCAACATAATTTTCTGAAAAATCTGGAAAATAAAGTTATACTATAGTACTTTTTGTAGAAAAATATTTTATTTTGTAATTTCCCCTGTTTTTATATGTCAAATTAGTACAGAAAAAATCTGAGCTCCATAATAGAACTCAGATTCTGAAAGGATAATTTAATATTCAAAACGATTTACGTAACCTTGCAATTCATCCGCCATATCAAGTAACGTTTTGGCAGAGGATGCCATGTCCTGCATAGAGGATAAAGTTTGCTCAGTAGAAGCAGCAACTTCCTCTGTAGCTGCAGCATTTAATTTGGCGTGATCTGATAATTCAATAGCTGTAGCGGAGACTTCTTCCACGACTGCAGACATTTCTTGTGCAGAGGCAGAGATATCCTCCATCTTTGGCGCAATGTTTCGTAGACTTTCAATAATGCTGGCGAATTTCTTACTTGTTGATTCTGTCAATTGTAAGCCATCCTGAACATCTGCTGAAGCCTTGACCATAGTCTGCACAGATTTAGCCGTATCCTGCTGAATACTCGTAATGAGCGCAGCAATTTGCTCTGCTGATTGGTGAGATTGCTCTGCTAATTTTCGTACTTCATCGGCTACTACGGCAAAGCCTTTGCCATGTTCTCCAGCTCTTGCTGCCTCGATAGCAGCATTGAGGGCTAGTAAATTTGTTTGGTCTGAAATGGCACTAATCATCTCTAAAATGGAACCGATTTCTTTCGTGCGATCATATAGAGTTTTAATCATTGTATCTGATTGTGTAACAGATTCATGAATAGAGTTCATTTGTTGTACAGTTTGCTCGACTGCTTGTCCACCTTCATCTGCCAGTTGGATAGCATGGCTAGAAAGGTCTGATACCTGCACAGAGCTGTCTGCGACCTCAACAACCCCTTTAGCAATTTCCTCAATGGAGATAGCATTTTGGTCAATACCTGTTGTTTGCTTTTCCGTGCTGACTGCCATTTGTTGCATAGCATCCGCAACCTGTTCAGAGGCAGCAATATTTTGTTCTGCATTGGCAGATAAATCTTGAGCAGACTTTTGAACATGCTGGGAGCTTTGGTCCACGTTGCGAATTAGTTTTTTCAAGCTAACCTTCATGGAGATAAAAGCTTCCCCAAGTTGTCCAATTTCATCTTTAGAATGAATTTCAATAAACTCTGTTAAATTACCTTCACTAATTTTCAACGCGCTTTGCTTAAGTCGATTAATTGGATTAACTACAGACTTAATCATGAAGAGCATAAACATAATACCAACTAGAATGGACACAACAATAATGATCAAGTTGATATTTAAAGTGGAGGCAGCAGCCTTTGCAGCTTCTGCAGTAAACATTGTGCCTATTATCTTCCAGCCAGTAAGTTCATTTGTAGCAAACTGTAAATGACGGTCTCTTTCAATAATTGTGCCGCTTTCTTGCTCATAAATTTTAGTGATATAGTTTTCTGTTGCCTCAGTACCACTTTCTTTTTCAGGCTGTGCGATATAGAGCTTATTGCTATCTAGAAGAGAGGCAAAACCAGTCTCTCCAATGCGGATATTATTCGTAATATCACTTAATGTAGAAATGTTAAGATCTAATCCTATGACTCCAGAACCATCTGGTAAAGCCTGCGTAATTGTAATGACAATGTCACCCGTTGATTGTGTAACATAAGGGGCAGTGATGGAGACCTCTCCATTATTATCTAAAGCTTGCTTATACCAAGGTCTTGTACGAGGATCGAAGCCATCAGGATAGTCTTGAGCAGGCTCGTCAAGTAGTTTGCCATCGGCAGTACCAATATAAATCAGCTCTACTTCAGGGTGCATATTAATGTATTCGCTTAGTAATGATTGAAGTTTCGGAATGTTATGATCTTGAAAGTAGGTTTTACTAAATTTTTTTGAAAAATATTGCACATCTTTTAGTTTGGGTTCAATGGTATTCGTAATATTAGTATTAAGAATACGTACACTTTCAGTTGCACTTGCATGTTGTTCTTCGGAAATTTGCTTTTCTGCACTTTGGTAGGAAACAATTCCAATCAACAGGGTTGGGATGAGAAGCATTGCTAAAAACGAAAAAATAAGCTTTTTTCTTAAACTTAGTTGTTTCACTTGTATTATCCTCACATAATTTTTTTAGTCTAAACTTTTCCCTAGAAGGTAAATAATTCTCATTCTATCAGAAATAAAATAAAAGTTAAGTACTTTGGAATAATAATTTACAAGTTATATATATTATGGTCAATTATTCGAAATTTCGCTAAATTGAAATCGTTAGAAGCTATATAAAGCTACAGTTTGATATATACTAATGCTCAAAAGAGGAGGGAAATAGGTTATGATTCATCAAATTGGGCAGGTAATGCTATATGTTAATGACCAAGAGGTAGCAGTAAAGTTTTGGACAGAAAAAGTGGGGTTTGTTGTCGTTGCTGATCAGGAAGAAGCAGGGATGCGCTGGATTGAAATTGCGCCAACGAAGGATGCACAAACATCATTTGTGTTGCACAATAAAGAGATCATAGCTAAAATGCAGCCGGAGCTAAACTTAGGAACTCCGTCTATCATGTTTTATGCTGATAAAATTGAAGAAATGTACCAAGATTTTCAGGCAAAGGGCATTAAAGTGGGCGATTTAGTTATGATGCCAATGGGTAGGGTATTTAATTTTGCTGATCCTGAAAATAACTATTTTGCCTTGGTTGAAAAACAAATATAAATGATGGAATCTGCTCGTATTTTGCTTTGTTTTTAAGCAAAAATGAACAGATTCCTGTTTTTCATCTTATTTAATAGAGAGAGTCTTCTATGATAAATCCTCTCCAAAAATACTAACCGTTTGTCGATCTATCATAAATTCATGACCATTCCATTTTAAAACATTTTCTACATAGCCTAGTCCATCGGCATGATACCTACCTGCAATTCCTTGATACCCTAAAATTTCATAGGTTCCATCTCGATCAAAATCAATGGGATATAGTCCGCTAAAAGGGTCTACCCAGCCTTCTATAGGTTGCTTTAATGTACCGTCTGGATTATAAATTTCTGCTAAGTAGTCCGCTCCTTTATACTGTAAATCGATTGTGTATCTTTTAGCGGGATTCGAACTTTGAACTACAGCCTTGTAGTGATCTACATAATTAACGCTATATTTGAGTTTATTATTAAAAGACTCTGCGTCAAAAATAGAACGAACTTGATTGTTGATGGATGAAAATATTTCACCGTTTATAATTCCTCCGCTACCCCCAGTATCAGAGACAACCAGTATATCCTCAATATGATTACCAGTAAAATCGCCTAGAAAAATAGTCGGATTATAGCCCAAATTCTGTTTCAAGGGAAATTGTTGCATTTGTTGTGTTTGCACATAAAAAATAGTGAGTGTGATATTTTTCCACAGAGGGCTATCCGGTTGTTGAACGCCCACTAAAAAAATTGTTTCCAAAAAACCATCGCCATTAATATCTCCAAACTTAGTTTGAATTACTTGTGGAGCCAAATAGGATAAGGTGCCAGCACTTTGTGGCGAATTAAAATGATTAGTCATGTATACACCTCTTTCATTAGTCTTAGCATATGTTGTAAACAAAGCATGGTGCATAAATTAAAGGGTAAAATTGAAACATTGTAATTCATATTAAACTAACAAAAAAACTTGAGTTTCACCCATTGACATTTTCAAATGTGAAAAGTATTATAAATGTCAACGAATCAGAAAATTCAGTACCGAATAGTGTCTCACTACAATATGTAGGCAGAGATTTTTTTTCACTATTAATTCTTAGTAATTTTATATGATTTATATATATTGGGAAGAAGGAGATTTACTTGAAGGATTTATTTGTAAAAACAGAGCGACAACGGTTTTGGTTAGATCAGCTAGCAGCTATTGCAGAGCCAATTAAGGCTGAGGCTGTTGAGGTAGACGAACAATCTCGTTTCCCGTTTAAAGCACATCAATTGCTTTTGCAAATTGGCTATCCACAACTAACTTTACCGAAACAATATGGCGGAGAGGGCTTATCAGTCTATGATATGGTCCTTGTGCAAGAAACATTAGCAAGCTATGACGAAAATGCATCTCTTTCCCTTGGCTGGACATTAGGCGTTGTCGGTGAAATATATGAAACCCACTTATGGACTGAGGATGTATTAACAGCATTCGCTCAAGAAATAAAGAGCGGTGCCATCATTAATAGAGCAGTTAGTGAGGCAGCAACGGGTAGTCCAACACGTGGTGGTCGACCTGGAACATATGCTGTTTCGACAAAAGAGGGCTGGCTATTAAATGGACGCAAAATCTTTACGACTGCGTCACCGGTGCTCGATTATTTCCTTACTTCTGCTTGGATTGAGGAAAAGCAACAAATTGGTTTCTTCCTTATTCATAAAGATTCTGTAGGACTAACGATTGAAGAAAATTGGGAAATGTCTGCGATGCGAGGTACTAGTAGCCATGATCTTGTGTTAAAAGATGTCATAGTGGCAACAGAGCATTTAGTAGAGTTACCAAGTCATCCTAGTGGTGGCAAGATAAATGGCTGGATACTCCATATCCCAGCAACATACTTAGGTATTGCACAGGCTGCCCGTGACTATGCGATCCATTTTGCCAATCATCATCAACCGAATAGCTTGAATGCTCCGATTAGTACGTTGCCAAATGTACAACAGCTTTTAGGAGATATTGAATTAAAGCTTCATCAAGCACGTTTTGTCTTGTATGGCGTGGCTGAGGCTTATGATGATCCAGCTAGACGTAGTTTATTAACAAATGAAATGGCTGTTGCTAAACATACAGTAACAAACATGGCAATAGATATAGTCGATAAGGCAATGCGTGTAGTGGGAGCGAAAAGCTTGCAGCTATCCAATCCATTACAACGCTATTATCGTAACGTCCGTGCAGGACTTCATAATCCGCCCATGGATGATATGACGATTATAAAGTTAGCGACTGCCGCTATTGAACAACAAAGATTAAATGGAAATTCATAATGATTACATGGAAATAAGGAGAAATGACAGATGAAAAAGAATAGATTATTTCAATTTGCCGCAATTGGTTTGGCTTCTATAGCACTTTTGACGGGGTGTAATTCAGGGGAATCAGCAGATAAGGATTCAGGTGATGGTGAACAGGTTCGTACAGTAAAGGTCGCCTACGATCAAGCCTCCAAGCCTATTAGCTATATCGACGATAATGGAAATCCAACAGGGTATGATGTAGAAGTAATGAAATTAGTAGATGAATTATTACCTGACTATCAATTTGAATACGTAGGTACAACAAGTGATGATTTGTTGATTGGTGTTGAGCAAGGGAAATATCAAGTAGGGGTTAAAAATGCCTTCTTTACACAGGAGCGTACAGAGAAATTTATTTTCCCGAAGGAATTTTTAGGGTTAAGTAGTGCGGGGCTCGTTTTACGTAAAGAGGATGAAGGTGTGAAAACATTAGCCGATTTTGCAAAAAAAGGTTATTCTTTAGCACCGATTGCTGCTAATAACGCGCAATATACAATTATCGATGAGTATAATACGGCAAATCCAGATAATAAAGTACAACTTCAAGCTGGTGATGCATTTACCGTAGACGTTGTGCAGTGGGTAAATGAAGGTCGTGTTGATGGTGGCGTCATGATTGAGGGACCATTTAAACAACAAGTGCTTGCTGAGGATGGCCCTTATTACAACTTAAAAGATGAGGTTGTCTATAACGAATTTGCTGTCATTAAAACATGGCCTCTGTTCAATAAAAAAGAGCAAGAATTTGCTGATGCCTACGATAAAGCGATAGCTCAAATTAAAGAGCAGAAAAAACCAAATGAATTAAGCACCAAGTTCTATGGTCGCGATTTATTTGAAGTGCTAGAAAATGTTAATCGTTAGTTTGAAACGGAACGAATAATAAGGCTGTTGAGTCTTTAATGCTCAGCAGTCTTTATTCATAAAAGGAAAAGTTGGTGAGGAAATGGATAAATATTTTGATGCAACCTACATTTGGAACGCAATCCCAATGTTATTACCATTTTTAAAAATGACGTTCTTAGTTGCAGGGTCCTCGATTATCTTAGGCACACTATTTGGTTTATTGTTGGCGGCAGCTAAGCTATCTTCAATAAAGTGGTTACAAAAATTCGCAAATTTATATACAACGATTATGCGTTGTACGCCATCCATCGTTTTGTTATTTCTTGTCTATTATGGTGTGCCAGCATTAGCAGAAAATGTTGGTCTTAACCTCCATTCAATTGAAACAGCTATATTCGTTGTCGTAACATTCACCTTACAATTTGCTGCAATCATGTCTGAGGTGATAAGATCAGCCTATTTAGCTATTCCAAAAGGTCAGTTTGAAGCAGCGGTTAGTGTGGGCTTAACACCATTTCAGGCATACTGTCGAATTATTTTCCCACAGGCACTTGTCGTTGCTTTGCCGAACTTTGGGAATGGTATGATTGCTTTGCTACAAGAAGGTGCACTAGCTTATACAATTGGTCTAATTGACATTGTGGGCAAGGCAAATTTAATTATTGCCAGTAACATCAATGCTCATGCCTTAGAAATTTATATTGCATTAGCCATTATTTATTGGGTGTTATCAATTATTATAGAAAAAATATTTACTATATTAGAAAAGATATTTGGGAAGGGTAAGAAAACTTTAGAAACAACTTAAGGAGGAGGCGTGAACGTGAATTATCCATTTTTACTTGAAACATTTTTCATTGCATTATCTGGTGTTCCCATTGCACTCCTTGTCACAGTTGTTGCTTTATTGATAGCTCTGCCACTTGGTTTTTTGTTGGCACTCACTAGAATTAATAAAATTCCAGTTATTCATCATCTAGCAAAAATTTACGTTTCATTCGTGCGAGGAACGCCAATCATTATACAAATCTTTATTATCTATAGTAGTATCCCGTTAATGTTAAAAATTATTTTTGAAAAATATAATATTGCGTATGATATTTATAAAATCAATCCAATTTGGTATGCGTTTATCGTGTTTGCATTCAGCTCAACAGCCATTTTAATAGAGGTCTTTCGTTCTGCGTTAAGCACTATTGAAAAGGGGCAATTAGAGGCTGCACACTCAGTAGGTTTGACAACATTCCAAGCTTATACTCGAATTATCATTCCACAAGCATTAGTAGTTGCGCTACCGAATATTTGTACAGCTACCGTCAATCTTATTAAAGCTACCTCGTTAGGCTACGCAATGTCACTTCCTGAAATTACACTGAAGGCAAAAGTAGCTGCAAATGTTGGCTACAATTACGTGGAAGCCTATCTGGATATCTTTATCGTGTACTTAATATTATGTAGTACGGTGGAGTACTTGTTTAAGCGCTATGAAAAATATTTAAGCAAATATAAAGTGGCAAATGCCTAAGGGGTGAATGAGCATGTTAGAAATTAAAAATATTCATAAATCATTTGGTGGTAATGAAATTTTAAAGGGTGTTGATTTAGCGATTGATAAAGGCGATGTTGTTGTTATTTTAGGCCCTAGTGGCTCGGGAAAAACAACATTATTACGTTGCATCAATTTTTTAGAAAAAGCGGATCAAGGACATGCGACATTTGGAGATATTCAAGTGGATTTTCAACATGTGAAGAAAAAAGACGTACATGCAATTCGCCAACGTGTCGCATTTGTCTTCCAAAATTATAATCTTTTCACTAATAAAACGGCATTAGAAAATGTGACGGAAGGTTTAATCATTGGACGTAAAATTCCTAAAGCACAGGCTGTGGACATTGGTAAAAAGGCACTTGATAAAGTAGGTTTATCGGAAAAGTATGATGCCTATCCAAGTCAGCTGTCAGGCGGTCAGCAGCAGCGAGTAGGAATTGCACGTGCAGTAGCATTGAACCCAGATATTATTTTATTTGACGAACCAACGTCCGCACTTGATCCTGAATTAGTAGGTGAGGTCCTACAGGTCATGAAAAATATTGCAGCTGAAGGCACAACAATGCTTGTGGTGACACATGAAATGGGATTCGCCAAAGATGTTGCTAATCGTGTGATTTTCATGGATGGAGGCGTTGTCGTAGAAGAGGGGAGCCCTCATGATATTTTCGTAAGCCCAAAAGAGGAGCGCACAAAGAAATTTTTAAAACGTGTCATTCCAGAAGATTACACTTTCTATATATAAAAACACAGGAGGATCTGTCAGTAACAGATCCTCCTGTTATGTTGTTGAAGAAAGACGAAGTAAATAGCAGAAAAAGACTTTTTGGCAAGGCGAGAGGTTGATTTCCGTTCCGCCAGCATCCTTTCCAGGGGGCGTCCGATGAGCCGCTTCACGCATTCCGTTCGCTCTAGGGTCTCAGCTGTGACGCTGGCTCCACTCCAATCAACCATGTGCAAAAGTGTCTTTTCCTTCTCTTTCATACTAGACGTAGTGGGCTCGGCGCACGCCCACAGGAAAGCAAGTAGCCTGCAACGGAAATCCATTTTCACCTTTCACAAGAATTCTATTGATAGTTTTGTTTTTCAGCACTATGACAGGAGGATCTGTTAGCTATCATTGAAGGAAATGCGTTAATTTGTTGATGGAATAAATGTGTAGCTCATGCATAGCCCTCGTGCAGGCTGTATAAAAATAGTACCGTTCGTTTTCCTTTGCGTAATTAGCAGCAGATGCATTATAAATAAGCACAGCATCAAATTCGATACCTTTCGCCATATAAGCTGGAAGTAATAAAATACCCTTTTTAAACTGCTTCGTATTATGGTTAATCAATTGAATATCTACTTGATTACTTAATTGCCCATATACTGCGGAGCATTCAGCAGCAGTTTTACAAATGACAGCAATGGTTTCAAATTTAGCAGAGAGGTGATGGATGTTTTGGGTAATTTCATCTATCAGTTCCAATTCATTAGGAACGACAGTAATTGATGGTTCTGGACCAGTTCGGTTAAATGCCTCAACTTCGCTACCATCATTTAAAATTTTTGCAGTAAGTTGAATGATTTGTTTTGTCGAACGATAGCTTTTCGTTAAAATCATTTTTTCAGCCTGCTCACCATATAATTGAGGGTCGAGCAGGGAAGGGTTATCGAAGGTATGTGGATGAATCGTTTGATGTCCATCTCCTAAAATAGTCATACGTGCTTTTGGGAATAACTGCTGTAATACAGTTAGTTGGAATGGAGAATAATCTTGCGCTTCATCAATCAATACATGATGGATCATCGTATTAGTCTGCTGCCCTTCAATTTTGTCCTGTAAATATAAAAATGGTGCTGCATCCTCATAAGCTATAAAACGTTTTGCTAAATTTGGAAGTGTCTGCTGGCAAATATCCTCCCAATCGTTTGGCATAAAATGCTGTAAATCTCTAGTAATGGGATTATTCAAATCAAAGAGTTGGCGATACGTGCCTAACATATGCACAAACTTTAATTGGTGAACGGAATTGCGTAATGGTTTAAAGTATTTTTTAACAATTTGTCTCGCTAATTTTTGTCGTTCTTGATCTAAATCATCGAATGAATTATCAGTATAGCGCCCTTCGTATAAAAGCTCACTGTAAGACTTGGAGTAGTCCTCTTTATCTAATAGTTCAGTCGCTTCTTCTACCCATTCTTTTGTACGCTCAGCCTTTTCAAATTTCGTCAGTTGTTGCAATACCCATTCTTTTACGAATTGTAGGCGATTTGGTATCGACATAGTGGAAGGGAAAGAATAGAAGTATTCAGTAATTTCCTGTGCTGTAATAATTCGTTCCCCACGAAATACGATATTTTTAAATAATAAGCCCTTATTGGATAAATAGCTTACATATTGATCCATCAAATGCTTGTAAGCAAGGCTCGCTTTATAAGATATACTACTTAATTTTGTTTGATAATGAGCTTCATCCTTTTCTGTTAAAAGGTCCTCCAATTGCTCGTACGGATATTCCAATTTAAACTGTCGACCTAATCGCTTTTCTACATACTCTATAAACGTTAATTGCTGCATATTGTCCTCGCCTAAATCAGGTAAGACCGTATGGACATATTGGTTAAAAAGTTGATTAGGTGTAATCAGTAAAATTTGATCGGCCGTCATTTCATTGCGATAGCGATACAATAGATAAGCGACTCGTTGTAAAGCCACAGCTGTTTTACCACTACCCGCAACACCCTCTACAATAAGATAGCGTGATTGAACATGGCGAATAATTTTATTTTGCTCAGCTTGAATCGTTGCAACGATACTACGAATATGCTCGTTTGCATTTTGTGCAAGGATATCAAGCAATAAATCATCCCCAATGGTAAGACCAGTATTAAACATCGATTGTAGCTGCCCGTTTTTAATAATAAATTGCCGTTTCAGTAGCATTTCACCATGAATCTCTTCTGCTGTTGTGTCGTAGGAGGCTTTACCTGGTGTGCAATCATAGTACATACTTGATATAGGTGCACGCCAATCATAAATAACTATATTTTCATCTTGTTCGTCCAATAAAGTGGCAACACCTATATAAATTTTTAATGGATCTTGCTGCCCATCTTGTAAAAAGTCAATACGAGCAAAATAGGGTGACTGTTGTAAACGTTCGTATACCTTTACATTCTGAATTGCACGCTGCTGTGCAAGCTCTGAGTCAGAGAGAAGCTCTACCTGTTGCTTAATCGCGAAAAAGGTTTCGTCAACATCTTCAGCAGTGTCTAAATTGACTCTGACATCGTTCCAAAAAGTTTTCTTCAGAGCGACAGCATTTTCCTTGAAGCTCTTTTCTTTTAGCAATAATTCGTTCTTTTTGTGATCAATGAGGTTTAAACTTTGCTCAAGATGATGTTTTTCTTCTAGCCAGTCATTTTGATTTTCCAACGTTTACTCACATTCCTCTCCATATTTTTCTCTTCTGTTAGTAGTAATCCTCACCTATAAATATGGTGAAAAGAAAATAATTGTGATTCTCCTTTAAATGGTTGTCCAAACACCTTTTTTAGTATATAAACGTATATAACCTAAGAGGAAATGTAGGGTGATTGAATCAGGAAATTTATCATACATCTACTCCGCAATGAAGTATAGTCTAATAATTATTGTAAATTTATGCTATAATAAAATTATAAAGAAACCTAGCGTTTAACGATAAAGGCTGTTCCACAAATAAGTGGAGCAGTCTTTTTTATATGTAGGAAAGTCTAACATTATGCCTGTTTTTTAAGAATTTGTTATTAATATTTAGTTTTTATTTGTCCTAGAAGTAAAAATAAATTTTACTGAATTGTCGAAATATATTGACATTTCATCTTCTGTTTTTTATTCTTGTGTATAAAGTTTCCGTTAATCGGAATGTTTTTCCGTTTGGTGGAAACTTGTAGGTGTGTAAGAAATGCTTAATGGATACGTTGTCTGTGCCTCAGTTCAAAGCTAAAGAAAAAATTATTAGGGGGAGACGGTTATGGTAAACCTACAGCAAGATAAAAAAGAAGATGAACCACGGATAAAGGGAATTAATGCATTTGTATTAATGTTTATTATTATTTTAGTCATGTCGTTACTGACCTATATTTTACCAGCTGGACAATATGAAAGAGTTGAGAGTAATGGCAGAATGATAGTAGATCCAGAATCCTTTCAGTATATCAAGTCAAATCCTATTGGCTTTCTAGAAATATTCAATAGTGTGCATCTGGGAATGCTTGAGGGTGCTTCTATTATTTTATTTGTCTTTTTATTTGGAGGCGCTTTAGGGGTAATGCAAAAGACTGGAGCTATTGATTCCTTTATTAAAGTTATGGCCTCGAAATTTGGAAAACAAGAGTACGTATTAATCCCTATTCTAGTTTTAATATTTGCTAGTTTAGGGACACTAATTGGCTCAGCAGAGGATACGCTTGTCTATATAGCGATTATTATCCCGTTAACGATGGCACTCGGAATGGATGCGATTACAGGCTTTGCGATCGTCATGCTAGGTACATTAGCAACTGGCTTTACTTCAGGCATTACGAACCCATTTAACATTGGTGTAGCTCAAACTATTGCAGAGCTTCCAATGTATTCAGGAATGTCATATCGAATCATTGTGTTCATCGTTTTTTATAGTTTGACAGTACTTTATATATATAGGCATGCAAAAAAAGTGAAGAGTGACCCATCGAAAGGGATTTACGGAAAGTTTAAAAGAGAAGAGAGCATCAAAATTGATTTAGACTTTAAGATGAGCCCACGTCATTTGATAGCACTATTCGTATTATTGGGAAATTTTGTTGCATTGATTGTAGGGGTAATAAAGTATCAATGGTATATAAGTGAAATTGCCGGTGTCTTTCTATTAAGCAGCATTATTATGTCTATTATTTGTAAGATTGGACCAAATAAAATGGCTGAAGGGTTTATTTCTGGTGCCCGGGATATGGTAGAAGGGGCATTAATTATCGGATTTGCCCAAACCATTTTAGTTATTACTACAAATGGAGGATTAATTGATACTATTCTTCATTTTGTTTCAAATACTGTAAGTGTATTACCTGCTTCTATCAATGCGATAGGAATGTTTTTGCTTCAGCTCTGCTTAAATTTCTTAGTACCTTCTGGAAGTGGACAAGCTGCGTTAACGATGCCGATCATGACGCCTTTAGCCGATTTAATTGGTGTAACTAGGCAAACAGCCGTACTGGCTTTCCAGTTTGGTGATGGTATTTCAAATATGGTCATTCCAACAAGTGGTGTTTTATTAGCGGGACTAGCAATAGCAGGTATTCCATTTTCAAAATGGTTCAGATGGGTATTTCCTTACTTCCTTATACAGACAGGCTTAGCGATTGTCTTATTAGTCATTGCGCATCTCATAAATTATGGACCATTTTAATAAAATAAATAATAAATTAGGAGTGGTTAGATTGATAGAAACGGCTAATTTAAAACAACAGGTTGTTGAATGGCGTCGGCATTTGCATATGCATCCTGAATTATCACATCAAGAGCATAAGACAGCTCAATATATTTATGATCAATTAATAACGTTTCCTCATTTAGAAGTAAGACGTTTAACAGAAACAAGTGTATGTGCCTTTTTAAGAGGTACAAAAACAGAAGATAAAGGACATACCATTTTACTACGAGCTGATATTGACGCATTGCCGATTGAAGAAGAAACGGATCTACCATTCAAATCAATAAATCCAGGGGTCATGCATGCGTGTGGACATGATGCTCATCCAGCCATGTTACTTGGTGCAGCAAAGGCATTGGCTGAGCGTGGGACCAATTTTAATGGAGAAATTCGTTTTGTTTTTCAGCATGCTGAAGAGGTGACACCAGGGGGGGCTGCTCAACTAGTTGCACTAGGAATAGTAGAGAATGTCGATTATGCTTTCGCTTTACACGTGAGCCCTGATTATGAAGTAGGGCAATTTGCTATGAAAGATGGTAAATTTACTGCAGCAGCAGATGATTTTGAAATTAAAATTTATGGTCGCGGCGGTCATGCATCAACACCAGAGGTCGCTATAGATCCTTTAATAATTGGTTCTGAAATAGTTGTAGCTTTACAAACAATAGTGTCACGTAAAGTGCCAAGTACACATGCACCTGTTTTAACTGTTGCAAAATTTCACTGTGGAACGGCATTAAATATTATTGCAGATACAGCAGAGCTTGGAGGAACAATCCGTTCCCTAGATGCGAAAATTCGTGTGGATACACGAGAACATTTAGAAAAGATAGTGACAGGTATTGCAACTATGCACGGTGCAAAAGTAGACATTAATTGGGAGCTAGGTTGCCCTTCCGTCACAAATGATAAGGAATTAACGGCATTATCTCGTCGTATAGCTGGAGAGATTGTTGGTGCTACAGGTGTGAAGGTATTGCCTGAACCTATATTTGGCACAGAGGATTTTGCCGATTTTTCAGAAGTTGTTCCCTCATCTATGCAATTTATCGGGGTACATAACGTAGAGTTTGGTGAAGCGTACCCATTGCACCATCCTCGTTTTAAAGTAGATGAAGAAGCTCTTATATATGGTGTTCGTTACTTTGAAAATATAGCACGGACACTTTGCCCATAAGTGACGTAAGCTAAAAAATAATGAAGGCATGAGTATTGGTGTGGTAGAGGCCACTGAAAAACTTGCGTTTTTTATAAATAAATTCGTTTTAGAAAAAGATAGGGCGCTTCTTGTTCAATTTTGAACAGGAAACGCCCTATCTTTTTCACCTATTTATTACCCTTTTCCATTCAGAAGCTTTAAGATTCTTTTTAGATTGACAGCGAATATCGTCGTTGCTCCCTGAATTTGCATGCCAAATGAACCCGCAGCCGATGCTTGATCGTACCCGTGTTTATTTTTTAACTCACTATTTTTTGCTTCGATTTTATAACGTTCTCGAGCTAAGCGTTTAAATTCTTCTGTTTCTTGAAAAGCTTGTTGGTCTAAATGTTCTTCTGATTTAATGGCAACAGAATAGGTCTTAGTTTTTGCACCTTCTTTAAAACACCCTTCTCGGAGTGGACAGACCTTACATTTTTCAATGTCAAAAAAATAAACCATTCTTGCACTTGCTCCTGGGTGTGAATCTGGTTTTTTACTTTTTCTATTTGCTAAATGTCCTGCTGGACATACAAATAAACCTGCATCTTTATTAAAGTCAAATCCTTTTCCGTTTCCTCGCCCATTTTGAGTAATCATTGGATTTAACTTAGAAATCAGTTGAATGCTTTGTTCTTTTGTATAAAGTAAATTGTTTTTCCCTGAATAAGCTGTGTCAGCGATGACTGTTTCAACTTCCATTCCTGTTACTTTACTTTTTTCAATCAGTTCTTGTAGATAATGTCCATCTGATTTTTCACCTGTTGTAACGACTGCTGCTGTAATTATACGTTCATCACTAATTGCTAAATGTGTTTTATAACCAAAGAAAGAACTGTCTGCTGTTTTATGTCCTACTCGTGCATCGGTGTCTGTTGAATAATTTAGATGTTCTTGCGTATCTTCTACAGCTTCTTTTAACACGTTCAATTTTTCCTTTACAGCTGGTAGATGAGCGATTTGTGGTTTATTTTCAATAATGGCAATCAATCTTTCACAGTAAGTTAATTCATCTTTTACTTCGTTAGAAGTATTCTTCTTTGGAAATTTTTCTTTCATGGATTTATCAAATTGATACACTGCTTTGCGGGTATATTTTGATTTTTCTTGTAAAAATTCTTTCGGTGATTTTTGGTTATAACGTGCTTTGGTATGTGTTGCGTCCACAATGATTGTTTTACTTTTGATAATGTTCTTTTCGAGTGCGATTTCAACTGTTTTTCCAATGAGCATATCTAATAAACTTACATTTTGAAGACGCAGTCTTCGGAATTTTGTGAGTGAACTTGAATCAATCACGTCATCTTCTGGCGCCATACCTAAAAAATACTTGAAAGACATGTCATATTTTGAACGTTCGACAAGGTCTACATCAGATACATTAAAAATGGCTTTTAACAATAAGTACTTAAACATTCGAATCGGAGGAATCGCATTTCTTCCATTGTCTAAACAATATTTTGTTTTCAATTCTTCTAAAATGAATGAGAAATCCACTAGTTCGTTAATTTGACGAAGCATATTATCTTTTGGCACGACAATATCGTAAATGGCCATATATGGACTTAAGTTGAAAGTCTCTTGGTTTGAAATCATTGGGAACACCACCTGCATTTAGTCACTCAATTATAAATTAAAAAGGCGAGGTATTCGACGATTCAATCGTCGAATACCTCGCTAAGTGGAACCAGATGAAGTTTTTCAGTGGCCTCGGTGTGGTAATGGCTCATGCCTTTTAAATTGCTTACAGTATGTATTGAAAACTAAAGGATTGTTCTTTTAATACGATATAGAAACTTGAAGGGAGGTGCAGAGGATGAAGGTAATCTTTACAGTGGGGTTGCCTGGAAGTGGAAAAAGTACATTTGTGAAACAGCTAGCGAAAAGTGAAAATGCGATTATTCTTTCCAGTGATGCAATACGTCAAGAATTGTTTGGTGATGCCACCAAGCAAAAATCACGTGTAGTCTTTCGCACGTTATATGAGCGTCTGAATGATTTAGTGGCAAAAGGTTATTCTGTCATTGTAGATGCCACCAATATAGAGCGGGAGCGCAGAATGTTTGCACTCCGCAAATTGTCGAGTGCGGTTAAGAAGGAATGCTATTACTTTGATACCCCTTATTCAATCTGTGTAGCCAGAAACCAACGGCGGAAGCGGCATGTACCATTATTGGTGATGGAAAAAATGAGAAAGCATCTAGAGTTTCCTACAGCAGGAGAAGGGTTTGATGAAGTGCATATTGTACATGAATCAAGTCCCTATGATATCTCTCGACAGCAATTTGTCTCACTTATACAAAGCCAACCCACTTATGAAGAACTGTTTCAAACACTTCGATCAGTCCCACTTTTTAAAGAAATTTATCATTTCAATCAAGAAAATCCATACCATCAATTTTTACTATGTCAGCATACGTATTTCGTGTTTGCCTATATCAATGAATACTACTTGGAAAGCGATAAACTGGCACTACAATTGGCTGCATTGTTCCATGATGTCGGCAAACCATTTTGCAAAAAATATAAACCATTGCAACAACGATATGGCTATTATGGGCATGAAAATGTATCTGCCCAATTGGTTTGTCATTTTCTCGTAGAGTTGGGCTTTGAAGAGGATTTTGTGTTGAAGGTTGTTCATTTAGTGCAATTTCATATGTTAATCCAGTATGGGGGCGATAAAGGCGGAAGCCAAATTTATCACTTATTAGATGGTGATTTATTAACAAGACTTTATTTCTTCCGAGAGGCAGATCAATTTGCTAAATAAAAAGGAAAGGAAGTGGAACTATGACGAAATTAATGAAATACCCAAGAAGCTTTCATTTACCCTGGAGCAGGGGCTATACCCATGATGATAAAGTTGCTAAAAATGTGAATCATTTTATAGGAAAAGAAGTGGTGGTCACTGAAAAACTAGATGGGGAAGGCACTACGCTTTACAAAGACTATATGCATGCCAGAAGCATCCATTCAGCCAATCATCCTTCTAGACATTGGATAAAAACATTTCATGCAAGTTTTGCGTATCGAATTCCTAATGATTGGCGCTTATGTGGAGAAAATATGTATGCGAAGCATTCCATTTATTATCAAGCCTTAACAAGTTATTTTTATTTATTTAGTATTTGGAATGAAGATAATATTTGTTTAAGTTGGGATGAAACGGTCGCTTTTGCAGCTGAGTTAGGTATTGAAACAGTACCCGTTTTATATCGGGGTATTTTTGATGAAGAACAAATAAAACGGACATTTACTGGTAAATCCATTTTTGATGGTGAACAAGAGGGGTATGTGATTAGAAACGCTGCCTCATTCCATTATGATGATTTTCGCTATAATTTAGGAAAATTTGTGAGACCGCAACATGTTCAAACAAGCGATCATTGGCTACAGGAAGAAATGATTCCAAATGGCTTAAAATAAAATGGATCTAACAAAATTACTTTGATTAAAGATTAAATAAAAAGGACTGAGAAAAATGTAATACTAAATCAATTACTCCAAAAATATATAATATGAGGAAGTGTGCAAGGAATGCATATCCCTTTTGAAAAGGGCTTACAGGTTCGATTCCTGTCATCCTCACGCAAAGGTAAATAAAAATGAACTCTCATTTCTACACGAGAGTTCATTTTTTTTATTTAGTATAGTTATCGAAGTAACCTTGAATATAAATCATAGGTGTTCCTTTGTCACCTGAGCCAGATGTTAGATCAGATAGCGAACCGATTAGGTCTGTTAAGCGACGAGGTGTTGTTCCTTGTGCAGCCATTTGACCCGTTAAATCTTCATCTTTATTTTGAATGTATTCAGAAATAGCGGCTTTTAATTCTTCACCTCGAAGGTTAGCAAAGTCGTTATCTGCTAAGTATTTCAATTTAACCTCGTTTGGTGTCCCATGCAATCCAGCCGTAAACGCTGGTGAAACAACAGGGTCTGCAAGCTCCCAAATTTTACCCACTGGATCTTTAAATGCACCGTCACCATAAATCATGACTTCTACCGTTTTGCCTGTTGCCTCTTTAATTTTTGCTTGGATTCCATCAACAATCGGCTGACAAGTATGGGGGAATAGTTTTACACTATCCTCTGTCGCTTTGTTAGAGCCAAGAAGACCATATTCTGCATTGAAGCCAGACCCATTAATAGACTCAGCTAAAATATTATCAAGGCTGTAAACTTTATCAGCACCGTTTGCTGTTAAAATGCGCTTTGTACGGAAGCGTGTATGAATATCACATGTTAATACACTCTTTGTATAATTTAAAATTGTTTTTGGGTTATTAGAGAAGATGACATCACATTTAGCGCCTTCTGCTTCAATTAACTCTTTATAGTATTCGATATAATCTACACCCGTGAATGTATGTTTTTGGTAGCCAAAATGTTCACGGAATTCAACCTCATTTAATGTATCTGTCCAAGGGTTAATGCCTTTTACATCTAACTCATCAATATCTACAAGGTGATTACCTACTTCATCGGATGGGTAGCTTAGCATTAGTACAACCTTTTTAACACCTTTGGCAATACCACGTAAACAGTTGGCAAAGCGGTTTCGACTTAAAATCGGGAAAATAACGCCGACAGTATCATCGCCGAACTTAGCTGCCACATCTACAGCGATATCATCTATTGACGCATAGTTACCTTGTGCACGTGCTACAACAGATTCAGTTACTGTGACAATATCACGATCCTCGATTGCATAGCCTTCAATTGTTGCAGCATTTAACACTGTATCTACAACGATTTGTTCAATATTATCGCCTTCGTTAATAATAGGACCACGAAGACCTCTTACAACTGTACCGATTACACGTTCCAACTTAATCTCTCCTCATTCTATCAATCGTAAAGTGAAATAAAATCCATATGATTTTACTATACGCTCCAGTAATGATATAAGTAAAATTAATAGTTCATATAATAGCTATAAGAGGTGCTTATATGATAGGGAAATTAGATTTATATCGTATTTTTAGTGTTGTAGCAAAAAATAATAGCTTTTCGAGTGCGGCTAAGGATTTATATATGACACAGCCTGCTGTTAGTCAGGCAATGATGCAATTGGAGAAGGAGCTTGGAACACGTCTTTTTAATCGAACTCCAAAAGGTGTGACGCTGACAACAGAGGGTAGTCTTCTCTTTGAATATACGAATTCAGCTTTAGGGCTTTTAGATGCCGGTGAAGAAAAGTTGCTAGAATTTAAAAATTTAACAACAGGGCAATTAAAACTAGGAGTAGGGGATACCATTTCACGCTTCTTTTTAATGCCTTATTTAGAAGCATTCCATACAATGTATCCGAATATCAAATTACAAATGTTAAATGGTACAACATCTGAAATATGCAATTTTATTAAATCGGGTGAGGTTGATATCGGATTTTGCAATTTTCCAATAGAGGATTCAACTTTACAGTTAACCGTATGCACGGATATTCAAGATATCTTCGTGTGTGGGGAGAAATACAAGACACTTGCGTCTAAAAGTTTAAGCTATGAGGATCTTTTGAAATTTCCACTTATCTTTCTAGAGAAAAAATCGAATTCACGAAAGTATGTGGAAGACTATCTCTTTGCAAGAGGTATCCATATTGAACCCGAATTTGAGCTAGGTTCACATGATTTGGTGTTAGAGTTTGCTCGTAGTAATCTCGGTATTGCGTGTGTAACCAAGGAATTTTCAAAGGACTATCTCCAGCGAGGTCTTCTCTATGAATTAACCTTAATGGAAAGTATTCCAACAAGGAGTATTGGTATGTGTTATTTGAAAACAGTACCTCTTTCTAGAGCAGCGACAAAATTTGTGGAAATCATTGAAACTAAGCGTTTGAATACGAGAAGAACCATAAAGAAAGCTTAGCGACGAGAAAAAGTCAGCTAAGCTTTCTTTATTAATATATCTATGAGTATGTCGACATTGCGCTTATTTTTCATCGTTGGTGAGCAAAGATAAGAAAATGTCCGCAGAAAATGCTGTCCTTCAAGGGGCAAAATGGTCATATCTTCATTTTTTAATTCACGTTCAATAACACAAGCGGATAGTAAGGAAAGACCAAGTCCCTGCATAACGCTCTCTTTGACCCCCTGATTACTACTAATCGTCAAAAGTGATTGGATTTGTAGACCGTTTGCTCTGAATAAATGATCTAAATAATAACGTGTCCCAGAGCCTTCTTCACGGGCAACCCAGTTTTGCTGTTGAAGTTTATCAGGGGTAATGGGTTGTTGCTTTGTCAGTGGATGATTACTGGCACTGACAATAAATAGTTCATCCTGCATAAATGGTTTAATTACCAGTTCATTATCCTGTGCTTGCCCTTCTATCAGACCAATATCAACTTGCAATAATTTTGTATATTGAATGATTTCTTTCGTATTGCCAATAATAATTTGAAGCTCAAGTTGTGGGAACTGTTGCTGCAAGCTTGCTATGATGGGGGGCAATATATATTCGCCGATCGTAAAGCTTGCTCCAATGACTAATGTACCTTGTACCTCTTGATGATAGGCCGCAATATCCTCTTTCGCCGCTTCAGTTATAGCCATGATTTGCTTCGCTCGTTTATAAAGAATTTCACCAGTTGGTGTAATTTGCACGGATTTTGGTGAGCGAATAAATAAGGTTGTTTGTAATTCCTGTTCTAGGTTTTTAATGTGTAAGCTAACACTTGGCTGTGAAATATGAAGTATTTCAGAGGTTTTCGTAAAATTATTGACCTCAACTAGTGTGACGAACGTTTTTAAAGCTTCGTATTGCATACTTTCACCTCTATTATTAGAAATGTTAATGATAATGATTATATATATGTATTTTACTAATAGTTCGCTTTTTATTAAAGTAATAATCAACAAGGGAGAAAGAAGTGAACAACATGGTTAATAGACAGAATAAAGTGAAATCCACCCTTAATCCTAATTTCTTGAAAGGAGTATTGTTAACACTCCTTATTGCTTTAGTAGCGAAATATATTGCCACATTTCCTTTCTTTTCAATATTAGGTCAGTTGGTTATTGCCATTATATTAGGAATGGCTTGGAGAGCAGCTTTTAAAGTACAAGATTCATGGCAAGTGGGTATTGCCTTCTCTAGTAAGAAGCTATTACGGCTTGGCATTATTTTATTGGGCATGCGCTTAAATTTGGCAGACATTTATCATGCAGGGGCAAATGTTTTTTTGATTGCAGTCATTAATTTAGTATTTGCTTTACTAGTTGTGTACGGATTAACAAAAATGTTTAAAGTGGAACAGAAGCTAGGGATATTAACGGCTTGTGGGACAGCAATTTGTGGGGCTGCTGCTGTAGTGGCAATCGCACCTCAAATAAAAGCAAATGAAAAAGAAACGGCAGTAGGGGCAGCAATTGTTGCCTTATTAGGGACTATATTTACGCTTATTTATACGGTTATCTATTCCATCATCGACTTAACGCCAACAGAGTACGGTATTTTTGCAGGTGGTACATTACATGAAATTGCCCATGTTATTGCAGCAGCGTCTGCTGGTGGAAATGAAGCCATTGATATAGCGGTTATTGTGAAATTAACACGTGTTGCCCTACTTGTACCAGTAGCAATTATGATCGGTATTTTCTATCGAAGAATAGACAAAAATAAAGAGAAAAAGGCATTTTCCTTCTCCATCATTCCGTGGTTTATTTTAGGGTTTTTAGCGATGAGTGCTATTAATTCATTGGGGATTATACCAGCTAATGTAGCACAAGCATTTGTCAATATTGCGTATATTTTAATCGCTATGGCCATGGCTGGCCTTGGGTTAAATGTGGAGATTAAAACCTTTAAGGAGCTTGGTGTAAAGGCATTTATTGCTGGTTTAATTGGCTCTGTTTGTTTATCCGTTTTGGGTTATATACTAGTCATTATTTTATCTTAAAAAAAGACCCTGCATAGTCGGTTCAACATGCAGGGCTTTTTAGATAGAATCAGAAGATAATGTATAAATAATTTAATTGTCGTTCATTAACGTAAAGCTTCGATGGAAGATGCTAATTCAGCCACCACAATTTTGCTGCCAATCATTGGGCTGTCCGCTTTTTCTCCCTCAGAACCCGAACTTGGACGCTGATGGGCTGCTGCGAATGCATCGCTATTACGCCATGCTTGGAAATGCTCTTTGGATTCCCAATACATATTAACACTCATCTCGTCATAAGTAGGATCGTCGGTCGAAATTAACACCTCTACTTTATGGAAGCCTTCAAATTGTTGTAGTGGACCTGGCTTTGTAAAGTTAGGTGCCATTTTCGCAGCAAAACCAGGTTTCACTTGAATACGATTAGTTACAATAATCATGCTTTTACCCCCCTTAATTTCATTTATTTAAATTTTGAATGAATTATCATTGATTATCATTCGCAATCAATGATAAGTGGCTTAGGAAGACATTGTCAATAGATGCCCCTCTATATATTATCTCATAGCAGTTTATGGGCTGTATATAGGCTGACATTTAACTGACATAATCTGGTGCTATAATGAATGTAAGAGCGAACTAGTATCGAGGTGAATGCCTATGGCAAATATTTTAGTAGTAGAAGATGAATATGCAATAAGTCAGGTGTTAAAGGTATATTTACAAAAAGTGGGTTATGATGTGACACAATGTTTCAATGGTGGTGAAGCCTTGGACATGTTTCGGGAAATACAGCCAGACCTAGTGTTATTAGATATTATGTTGCCAGAGAAAAACGGCTGGTCCATTTTAAAGGAAATTAGAGAGCTAAGTACTTGCCCTGTTATTATGTTGACAGCATTAGGTGAAGTAAACTACCGCTTAGAAGGGTTTGACCATGGGGCAGACGATTATATTGCTAAGCCTTTTATTGCAGATGAAGTTGTTGCAAGGGTGAGGGCTGTTTTAAGACGTGCTGAAGGAAGCACAGATTCATCCGTTATAAAACGTTATGGTTCTTTAACCATTGATAGTAAAGCACATAGGGTATTTCTTGGTGAAGAAGAGATTGTATTAACGCCAAGAGATTTATCAGTGCTTATGTTTTTAGCAGACCATTCCAATCAAACATTTACCCGTGATCAGCTCATAGATCAAGTTTGGGGTTGGGAGTATGAAGGTAGTGATCGAGCAGTAGATTTAGCTATAAAGAGGCTTAGAAGGGCATTAAAGGAATGGGATGGGGCAGAAGGAGAAATAAAGACACTACGTGGATTGGGGTATCAGCTAAGTGTTCAAAAAAAATAAGCGAATATCTTTACTCCAATATTGGACGAGCCGTTATTTATTAACACTTTTTATTGGCTTAGCTATAATTTCCTTCATCTCGGCTGCGTGGATTCGTCATACAATATTTGAAAATCGATTAGAATTGATGGCGTTTTTAGCAGACGAGACGGTCTATCGTTTAACTGATACAACAAATCCTAATAATGGGCCGATAAATGGTATTCCAGGCTTTATTGGGGATCGTGAGCGCTTCAATATGAGAGAGATTGATCCGATTTTGTATGTTGTTGACACAGAAGGCAATATACTGACGAGTAACCGCCCTGTGCCTCCTGGCAGTGCCAAAAATGTGACTGGTTTGTTGGATGGAGAAGAAGGGACGAAGGAAGTAACTGGGGGAAGAGAGCCCGAATATGTGGTTATAAGAAAGATAGAAAATAATGATCAGTTATTGGGCTGGGTTCTCGTGATGGAGAAGAAGGTAAATTTAACAAGGGTTAACCAAGCATATGGACAGCTTGCCTTATTGATTGGAGCATTGGCTTTATTAGGCTGGATAGCCATTTACTTTTTATCAAAGCGTTTAGCCCGTCCAATCAAGCAAGTAGCAGAGGCAGCCAAGCATGTCCAGGAAGGTCATTATGCTGTTGATTTACCTCAAGATAGTAAAGAAAAAGAGGTCTATGAGCTTGTTACATCCTTTAAAAATATGGCGAGTAAGCTAGAACAACTGGAGAAAACGCGAACGGAATTATTAGCAGGTGTCACTCATGAGTTGAAAACACCTGTTACCTCGATAAGTGGTCTATTACAAGCTGTAAAAGATGGCGTTGTAACAGGGCAGGATGCGATAGAGTTCATTGAAATGGCGATGGTTGAAACAACAAAAATGAAAACAATGGTTGGTGATTTACTTGCCTTTAACCACTTTGCTGTGGATGCTATCCCCGTGAAGATCGAATCTGTAGATGTTAATCAGTTATTGCGTGATGCAGTGGCTCAGTGGGAAGTCATGCAGGATGATGAGCTTGTAAGTGTGAATTTGCACTTATTAGATCAACCTGTACTGGTAGAGGCTGATATTGTTCGTATCCAACAAATCATGACAAACCTTTTAACGAATGCCAAACAGGCGATGGACAAAGGAACAATCACCTTAACGCTGACAGATCAAGGGGATACGTTATCGATGATAGTCAAAGATACAGGGCGCGGTATCCCTCTGGAGGAACAGGCATTTATTTTTGAGCGTTTTTATAGAGGAGAAAATAAAAAATATACAGTTCGAGGCTTGGGTTTAGGACTACCACTTAGTAAAATGATGGCACAATCTGTCGGGGGTGATTTACGATTAATCGAAAGCAAGACCTCTGGTACATCCTTTGAATTAGTATTACAAAAGGCTACTACGCTGTAAGAGCGTGGTAGCTTTTTTATGTTGATGCAGCCAATCATTGTACCGAGAGTAGAGGAAGACGATAGTTATTTTTTTGCATTTCTCATAGAGATGGTGGTGAGCATTGAATTGTAAAAAATAGTTGAAGAATATGTAAAGCCGACATCTGCCTGACACAAAAGCTCTTTATAGTAAATGGTGTAGACGACGAGTACGAGCCTTATGAAGGTTTTGTCATCTTCATGTACTAGTTGGTAAACCATTCAAATGGGAAAGCAGCTGTCAGTATAACACTAAGACAAGGGAGCGTGATGAGATGCCGATAGTAACTTCATTTAATCCAAATGGTCGCCAAGAGATTAAACAAGCGATATCCTACCCAGATTATGCTTTATTAAAAGCTAAGCTTCAGCATGTTATGCAGCTAGACCAGCATGCGGGCAAGGACGGTAAATATTTGATCCGTAGTACGTATTTCGATAATTTGGCCAATAAAGTGCTAAATGAGAAAAAAGAGGGCTATATCAATCGGGATAAATATCGGGTACGCATATACGGGAAATCTAGTGCCATTATTAATTTAGAGCGAAAAAGTAAGCGTAACAATGTCACTTTTAAATCGAAGTGTAAGATATCTCAGGCTGAGTATGAACAAATGCGTGTCGGGGATATATCCTGGATGGAGAATGACGACCGAGTGCTAATTCGAGACTTATATCAAGAAATGAATTATAGCCAGCTTAGACCTACAACGGTAGTAGACTATGAGCGAGAGGCGTACATTTATCCGTTCGGAAATGTCCGCGTAACGTTTGATAGTAAGGTCCAATCGAGTCTACGCAACACAGATATGTTTAATCAAAACCTGCCGATGGTAGATGTACTGGAGCCGAACCTTGTGGTTTTAGAGGTAAAGTATGATGAATATTTACCAGACATTATCAAGTATTTACTACAATCTGTAGATACACGTGCAGAGGCCTATTCCAAATATCAGCTTAGTCGTATGTACGGCTAAATACAAAGGAGAATGAACAAATGGATACAATTAAATTTAGCGATATATTTAAATCCAACTTTTTAGAAAAAACAACATCATTTTCATTAATCGATTCTATTATTGGCTTAGTAGTGGCATTTTTTATAGGGCTTTTCATTTACGCCGTTTATAAGAAAACTTTTAATGGTGTCATTTACTCTCATTCATTCAATATCTCATTACTTATTATGACAATGGCAACTGCACTTGTAATTATGGGGATTAGTTCAAATGTTCTGTTATCACTTGGTATGGTTGGTGCTTTATCCATCGTACGTTTCAGAACACCTATTAAAGATCCAATGGATTTAGTCTATATTTTCTGGGCAATTGTTTCTGGTATTTTATGTGGAGCAGGGTTTATTCCATTAGTAATTATCGGTGCTGTGTTAATCGGTCTTGTACTACTAGTGTTCGTGAATAAAATTACGGTAGAGAATCCTTATTTATTGATTGTAAAGTTTGAAGAAGAGCTAGCAAATGCTGAGGTGGAGCGAATTATTGCTGCACAAACAAAAAAATTCGCACTCAAATCAAAATCCATTATGCATAATGATGAAATTGAAACAACTTACGAAATTCGTGTAAAGCAAAATGATGCGAAGCTGATGGATGAACTAACAAAAGTTGCTGGTGTTAAATCAGCCATTATGCTTAGCTACGATGGGAATTTCACAGCGTAATGACCTCATTAACAAAAAGGACTACGATGAGAGGTGATGGCTATGATTAAAACACGAATTGTCTACCTGTGCATGGCAATTTTACTCCTTCTCTTTGTCGTGATATATGCTGTACTTCCAAATGCAGGAATTGAAACGAAAAATTCCGAGTTCTCCTATGAGGATATGGTATTTAATAGCAATAAAGTAACCACTGTCGATATCGAGATTGCTGAGGAAGATTGGACTGACATGCTTGAAAATGCAGCGGACGAGGAATTAAAACAGGCGGATATTACAGTAAACGGCAAGAAAATTGAGAATGTTGCTATTCGCACAAAAGGCAATTTATCATTACGATCAGTTGTCAATAGTGACTCGGATCGTTATAGTTTAAAAATCGATTTTGATTACTATGATGATACTCAAAGCTTATATGGTTTGAAAAAATTAAATTTAAATAATAATTATAGTGATGCTACATTGATGCGGGAATATATCTCCTATGAAATGATGGAGCAAATGGGCTTACCAACACCAGCACACTCCTATATGTATGTCACAGTAAATGGTGAGGAACGGGGCTTGTTTTTAGGAGTGGAAGCAGTAGATGAGACATTCCTAGCCAATAACTATGGTTCCAATGATGGCTTTTTATTTAAGCCAGACGGAACTGGCAGTGATTTGAAATATATTAGTGATGATATTGCAGACTATACAGGCATGGGATTAAAAACAAATGAAGGTCATATGGATCAATCCAAGCTTGTGGAGATGCTAAATGCTATTAATAACGGTGGAGACATCGAAAAATACCTTGATGTCGATGAAATGTTACGTTATTTCGCTGTCAATACAGCACTTGTCAATTTAGATAGTTACCAGGGGAATATGAAACATAACTATTATTTGTATGAACAGAATGGTGTGTTTTCAATTATTCCATGGGATTACAATATGTCCTTCGGCGGCTTTGGTGTTGGCGGTGGAGGCGGTAGAATGGGTGGAGAAAACAGTCAAAATCCAGCTGATGCTCCGACAACTTTAGAAGAATCAGGAGCACAAAACAATGAACAACTTAATCAGGCAGGTGGGGGGAGGTTACAACAGCCAGATGGAGGCTTCAATAGGGGAATGGAAATGGGGATGTCAAGCAACCTGTTAGCCGAGAGTGCTATTAATTTTAGTGTGAAAACCCCTGTTTCTGGCACAACGTTAGAGGAGCGGCCACTGCTGAATGCCTTGCTTACTAATGAAGAGTACCGTGCTAAATATGAAGGTTATCTAGAAGAGCTAGCGACAACCTATTTAACAGAGGATTATGTACAAGCTATTACTAAAAACTTAGCACTATTAATAACGACCTATGTGGAGGCAGATCCCACAAAATTCTCTACTACAGAGCAATTCTTAGAGGCAGTTGAAGGTGAAAATAGCTTACCTGAATTCGCTAAACAGCGCTCCCAATCTATTTTAAAGCAGCTATCTGGAGAGCTGGTTGTAGAAGCGTCTACGACATCACAAGGAAATATGGGCGTACCAACTCCAAATGAAAATGGTGAGATGAATTCAATGCCAGAGAATTTTGACCCGAGTCAGCTACCAGAGGATTTTGATCCATCACAGAGCCCACCGTTTAATAGAGAAGGCAATGGCCCACGAGAAGGACAAAATGGCGAATCAATGCAACGTCCTGATGGAAGCGGAGGCCCAATCAGTATGCCAGGTGAAAATGATGGAGCGTCTAATCAAGCAACTGTAATTGATAAAAATACAGTGTTTACAGCCGCAGCCTGCCTTGTATTGCTTCTCTTAGCACTTCTCTTTGTTGTTAAATTTAAACGCAGAGGTCGTTGAAAAATAACCATATCCAACATGTTTGGGTATGGTTTTTGCATTTTATCGTGTTAAAATAAAGCATTCTTTTCTGAGGAGTCTTTTCATATGAATGAACAGCAGTTTGATAAATATTTGCATATTAACACAGTGGGAGAACAATACGGTTTCCCAAAACTCGCACACTATCACCGATATGAGCCAACACCATATAGCGGGTTGGAACAATTGTTTGAAGCGTACGAGATGCCGGACAATCCAGTATTCATTGATATGGGATGTGGAAAAGGAAGAGTACCCATTTATGTGCATCATAAGTTCCGTATTCCGACTATTGGGATAGAAATGGATGCAGGATTTTATGCAGAGGCTGAAGAAAATAAACGTAGTTATCTCCAAAAAATGAAAGCACATGCACCCATTTCGTTTATTCATACAATAGCTGAGGCTTATGAAATAAAGTCACGTGATAATGTGTTCTTCTTCTTCAACCCTTTTTCAATTCACATTTTTCGTACAGTCATTCATAATATTTGGAAATCCTATGAACAGCGAATGCGAGATATTCATTTAATTTTATATTATCCGCCTTATGATTATTTACAATTTTTACATCACGGAACATCATTTGAATTACTTCATGAGGTTCATTTAGAAAATGAAACCAATATTAATGAACGTCTTTGTGTGTTTGTCTTAAAAAGAGCTTAGAGCTTGGGAAACCAACTCTAAGCTTTTCTAATTTAAATAAAGTAATTATTTTCAGGGAAATAATGATATAAGAAAATGAACGCTCTTACGTAGACTTTATTGTAAAAAAGTAATTTCATCTACTAGTTTTGTACTAGTCTTTATGTAAAATTAAAAGATAATTCACAAATAACTAATTATACTGAAAAATCACTCTAGACTAAATATAAAGAATGTTTTACAATGTAAAAGGCTTATATGAATAATATTTTTCATTCGTTTTAGATAGTTATAAATAATTATTTTTGCTATTGAGTAAATGAATTTAATTGTTTATAATTATCAGAAATATCTAATATTTTAGAAATTTTCAGGGGGAATTTAATTATGAGAGAGAGCAAAAAGCTTAAGAAGTTCGGTTCACTTTTAGTAGCATCTTCATTACTTGCTGGTGTTCTTGCAGGTTGTGGTAACGGAGACGATTCAAGTTCTGGCGGAGGCTCATCATCAGGCGGAGGTTCATCTGATGGCGATACAATTAAAATTGGTGCCAACTTAGAGCTTTCGGGGAATGTAGCATCTTATGGTTCCTCTATTGGGCTAGGTGCAGAACTGGCTGTAAAAGAAATTAATGATGCTGGCGGTATTGACGGTAAGAAAATTGAACTGATTAAAGTAGATAATAAATCAGAGAACTCTGAGGCAACCTCAGCTGCTATTAAACTAGCAACGCAAGATAAAGTAGTAGCAATGCTAGCGCCTGCAACTTCAGGAAATACAGTAGCAACGGTTCAAATAGCCAATGATAATAAAATTCCAATTGTAACTGGTTCTGGTACAGCGCCAAATATTACAGTAAACGAAGATGGCAGTGTGAATGAATATGCATTCCGTACATGCTTTATCGATCCATTCCAAGGAATTGTAGCGGCTAACTTTGCCTCAGGCGAGCTAGATGCGAAAAATGTAGCTATTTTCGCAGATAATGCATCAGACTATGCAAAAGGTTTGGCAAAATCCTTTAAAGAAACAATTACTAAGAGTGGCGGAAAAGTTGTGAAAGAAGAAGCTTATGTAGCCAAGGATACAGACTTCCGTACACAGTTAACAAATATTAAAGCATCAAATCCAGATTTCATTTTTATCCCAGGATACTATGAAGAAGTTGGTTTAATCGTTAAACAAGCACGTGAAATGGGTATTGATGTACCTTTAATGGGTGCTGATGGTTGGGATTCTCCAACTTTAATAGATTTAGCTGGTGCGGATGCATTGAATAACACATACATCACAAACCACTATTCTGCTGAAGACCCAGACCAAAAAATTCAAGATTTCGTAAAGGCATTTAAAGCGGCAAATGGTGACAAAGCACCTGACGCATTTAATGCACTTGGTTATGACTCAATTTACTACATTGCAGATGCGATTAAACGTGCAGGCTCTACGGATGGTGAAGCAATTAAAAATGAATTAGCTGCAACAAAAGATCTTTCTTTAGTAACAGGTACTTTCTCAGTTGACGAAAACCATAACCCAATTAAAACAGCAACAGTTCTTGAATTCAAAGACGGTAAACAAGTGTTCAACTCTAAAGTTAATCCTTAATGTTTTGTAAGCAAGGGGGAGGCGGGTAAACACGCCTTCCTTTTTATGTTTTAGATAACTAGAATGCTAACGTAATTCATAACTTTCTAGTATAGATGCATGTACAGATTTCTCGTTTTTCAGAAAATTCAAAGGAGTGAATGCGCATGGAATGGATACAGCAACTTGTGAACGGTATTTCACTTGGAAGTATCTACGCGTTAATAGCGTTAGGGTATACGATGGTATACGGTATTATCAAGCTGATTAACTTTGCTCATGGTGATGTTTTCATGATCGGGTCATTTATTGGCTTTTACGCAATTGCTAAATGGGAGCTTGGTTTCTTCCCGGCTCTATTATTGGCAATGACCGTTTGTGCGATCTTTGGTGTTTTAATTGAACGTATTGCCTATAAACGTTTACGAAATGCAACACGTATCGCAGCATTAATTACAGCGATTGGTGTGTCATTGTTAATTGAATACACTACTATTTTCTTCAGAGGTGCTCAACCAGCAGCTTATCCTGAAGTTTTCAAAAATAAATCATTTGATATTTTTGGTGTACAAATTAGCAGTACATCCATTTTAATTTTATCAGTCGCAGTTGTACTGATGATTCTTTTACAATTCATCGTACATAAAACAAAAATCGGTAAAGCGATGCGTGCCGTTTCTCACGATGCAGATGCAGCTCGCTTAATGGGTATAAACGTTGATAATACAATCTCTGCAACATTTGCTATTGGTTCAGCTTTAGCTGGTGCAGCGGGTGTTATCTTCGGTGTTTATTATACAAAGATTGATCCTTTAATGGGTGTTATTCCTGGCGTTAAAGCATTTATCGCAGCTGTTCTTGGTGGTATTGGTATCATTCCGGGCGCTATGGTTGGTGGTATGTTACTAGGCGTTGTAGAGTCCTTAGTAAGTGCGCTTGGCTTCTCATTATGGCGTGATGCAGCGGCATTCGTAATTTTAATTTTAATTTTAATCTTCAGACCATCGGGTATCTTTGGTAAAAATGCCCGTGAGAAAGTGTAGGTGAGCGGTTTTATGAAAAAGTCTAAAATTTTTTGGGGCTATGCCGTAATAGCGCTAGTCATCTATGCAGTTGTGCAATTATTGATTACAACAGAAGTAATTGATTTGTACTACAAAAATATGTTAATCACAATGTGTATTAACATCATGCTGGCTGTCAGCTTGCATATTGTTATTGGGGTTACTGGACAATTCTCAATTGGGCATGCTGGGTTCCTAGCAGTTGGTGCATATGTGTCCGCTATCATTACCACAAAATTAATGCTGCCATTCCCATTGGCTATCCTTTTAGGGGCAGTCGCAGCAGCGGTTGCTGGTCTAATAGTAGGGATTCCCACTCTGCGTTTAAAAGGAGATTATTTAGCAATTGCGACACTAGGCTTTGCTGAAATTATTCGTATTATCTTTTTAAATACGGATTATGTTGGTGGCGCAGCGGGGATGCAGGTTAAATATTTATCTAACTGGACATATGCATTTTTTGGTGTTGTGTTAACGATTCTCGTTATCTCGAACTTTACAAATTCTCGTCATGGTCGTGCGTGTATTTCCATTCGTGAGGATGAAATTGCAGCGGATGCTATGGGTATTAATACGACCTATTATAAAGTTGTTGCATTCGCGATTGGGTCTTTCTTTGCAGGTCTAGCTGGAGCTATTTTCGCACATAACTTTTATATTATCCAACCGACAACATTTGGTTTCTTAAAATCATTTGATATTTTAATTTATGTTGTACTCGGTGGCTTAGGGAGTCTTTCTGGTTCAGTGATTGCAGCGATTTTCTTAACTTTTGTATCAACTTATCTAGCAAACTTCCCTGAAACTCGTATGATTATTTATAGTTTAGTATTAATTATTGTCATGCTTTATCGTCCAACCGGCTTAATGGGAACAAAGGAAATTACGCAGTTATTTAAGTTTGGTAAAAAAGGAGGTACAAAATAATGACTGGAAACCTTCTTATAAAAGTTGAAAACATGGGGATTCAATTCGGTGGTTTAAAGGCGGTACAGGGTGTGAATATGTACCTTAATCAAGGTGAATTAGTAGGGCTAATTGGACCTAATGGTGCTGGGAAAACAACCAGCTTTAATATGCTGACAGGGGTTTATACCCCAACGGAAGGTATAATTACTTTTGATGGTATGAGATTAAATGGACTTGCACCATATCAGGTGACGCAAAAGGGTATTAGCCGTACGTTCCAAAATATTCGCTTATTTAAAGAGCTATCTGTTCTAGACAATGTTAAGGTAGCCAATCATTCTCTTGCTAAGCATTCCATGTGGTCTTCTATTTTCCGTTTGCCAACTCATTTCAAGGGTGAGGCAGCAATGGAGCATCAATCAATTGAATTCTTAAAAATCTTTGGCTTAGATGTCTATAAGGATGAACTAGCGAAAAATTTACCATATGGAATGCAGCGTCGTTTAGAGATTGCTCGTGCTTTAGCAGCGAATCCCAAGCTACTATTATTGGATGAGCCAGCAGCAGGGATGAACCCGCAGGAAACACATGATTTAATGGAGTTAATTGCATTTATTCGTAAAGAATTTGGCTTAACCATTTTGTTAATTGAGCATGATATGAGCTTAGTTATGGGTATTTGTGAACGCATTTATGTACTCGATCATGGACAATTAATCGCTGACGGGACACCAGAAGAAATTCGCAACAATCCTAAGGTAATTGAAGCGTACCTTGGTGAGGAGGTTATCGGCTAATGCTAAAAGTACAAAATATCGATGTTTATTATGGCAACATCCAAGCATTAAAGGGCCTCTCTTTAGAAGTAAACGAGGGTGAAATTGTAACGTTAATCGGTGCAAATGGTGCTGGAAAAAGTACATTGTTAAAGACATTATCTGGTTTACTGAAGCCAAAAGGTGGCATTATTGAATACGAGGGCTTCTCTATTGCTGGGAAGGCAGCACAAACTATTGTTAAATCAGGAATTTCCCACGTTCCGGAGGGTCGTCGTGTTTTTGCCAATATGTCAGTAGAAGAAAACTTAGAGCTTGGTGCCTATCTACGTAATGATAAAGCTGGTATTAAAAAAGATATGGATCATGTTTTCGAGCTATTTCCGCGCTTATTAGAGCGTCGCAAGCAGCAGTCAGGTACATTATCTGGTGGGGAACAGCAGATGCTTGCGATGGGGCGTGCGTTAATGGCAAAACCAAAACTGTTATTAATGGATGAACCTTCGATGGGTCTTGCACCGCTAATGGTTAAAAACATCTTTAATATTATTGAACAGGTCAATAAAGAAGGTACAACTGTATTGCTTGTTGAGCAAAATGCTAATATGGCTTTATCTGTTGCTAATCGTGCGTATGTACTTGAAACAGGACGTATTGTTTTAGCTGGTTCAGCAAAAGAGCTTCAAGAGAGCGAGCAAGTAAAAGCAGCTTATTTAGGCGGATTATAGAATTTGAAGGGCATCTCAACAAAGAGATGCCCTTTCAGTTGATCTTCGATATATCAAGATTACCTCTTGATAAAGCTGATCCCTTGAAAAATCAAAGGTAGCCTTTTTACTTTATTTTTTGGTAAGGTGGAAAAAAGGAGTGATACATGTTGAAGTTTTCAGCACAATATTTTATTAAACAATTAAATTTAGCCGAACATCCAGAAGGAGGCTATTACATTTCATCATTTCGTGCCACAGACGAGCTAGCAGTGAGAGATGTTCAGAGACCTATTTATACGAGTATTTATTTCTTATTACGCTCACAAGATATCTCACATTTACATCGATTGCAATCAGATGAGCTATGGTATTACCATGCGGGAAGTCCACTAACAGTTCATATGATTTTCCCCGATGGTACCTATGAGGCGAAAAAGCTTGGTTTGAATGTAGAAGCTGGTGAGGTACCACAAATTGCAGTTCCGAAAAATACCATTTTCGGCTCATCGGTGGAGGATTCCGAGTCGTTTAGTCTAGTCGGGTGTATGGTTGCACCAGGATTTGACTTTGCAGATTTTGAATTGTTTACACAGGAAGAGCTTTTAGCAGACTATCCTCAGCACGAGGGAGTTATTCGTAAAATGACTTACAAAACCATTAAATAGAAAAGTAGCCGTCTCAAAGTTTTTGAGACGGCATGATTTGTTCACCATAGTATTTCTTCAGGATAATTCAGTTGTATTTGGATATCATGTAATGCTTGCTTAGTCGTAATAGCTGCTTCCATTAGAGTTGATTTTAATGCCAAATATTCATGATCCTCTACCATTAATCGCACCGCAAATGCCGCTAAATGTGCTTTTCGCTCCTCTTTACTTAATTGAATATATTCTAGATTCAGAACATCAACATATTGCGTAGCAAAACGGAAAGTGAATGGATTTTTAGCATGTAGCATTCGGACAAACATAACATAATCCTCCTCATCAATCTCCTGTTCCAAACAATCGGCAATAGCCGCTTGAAACTTGCGTAAAATGGCAATTTCATAATTCCACATGGACGCATTGTTTAACTGCTGATGCAAATCAATAAAATCATTTAAAGCAATCGCACTAAATATTATTTCTGGCCAAAGAATTTCTGTGGCAAAATAAACATTTTTATTAGGAAAGATCAGTTCATGTTGTGTCAGGACATTTTTATTAAGTCCGTTACTCACAAAATCAAGGTGATGTTCCCCGAGCATAGCATGTCTTAGTTTATAGCATACGCTTAAAATACGTAGTCGAGGACCTTGATAATCATAGTATTTATTTTCATCACCAGTTACTTTATAGATCGCATTGATTAGTTCATCTAAATCCCAATAATCCCCGCTAACCCGTACCCCTGTTAGTTGCTCTGTGCTTTGAATAGATATCATAGTCCTCGCCCTCCTTTAAGTGCTTATTTAGGTGTGTAGTTGAGTAGTTTGAATAGTTCTGTTCGTTCCTTATCTGTTAAATCACGCCATTGGCCCACTTTTAAATTACCAAGCTTAATATTCATAATACGAATACGCTGTAGGCGCTTAACGGAATAACCTAGCGCTGAGCACATTCGGCGGATTTGACGATTTAAGCCTTGCTCTAAAATGATTTTAAAAACTTTGTCCGAAATCTTTTCTACACGACAAGGTAAGGTTGTTGTATCTAGAATATCAACACCGGCTCCCATTTTTTTAATAAATTGCGCTGTTATAGGCTGATCAACTTGAACGATGTATTCTTTTTCATGATGGTTTTCTGCACGCAGAATTTTATTGACGATATCGCCATCATTAGTTAATAACAATAATCCCTCTGATTCCTTATCGAGACGTCCGATATGAAAAATACGTAAGGGATGATTGACGAAATCAACGACATTGCCTTTTATATGACGCTCTGTTGTACTTGTAATGCCGACAGGTTTATTCAGAGCAATATAGACAAGCTGTTGTTCTTTCTTTACCTCTTTTCCATCAACGCAAACTATATCACCCGTTTCAACCTGACTACCGACAGTCGCCAACTGACCATTAATGGTTACTTTTCCTTCAGCAACCCATTTATCAGCACCACGACGGGATATGATGCCTGTTTCACTTAAATATTTATTAATACGCATATTGTTCTCCTATATTTTATATTATTTTTAAGTATACCTTAACGTGTACATGCCGTGAATTCTAGAAGCTTTTCTAGCAAAAATAAATTAAATGGAAAAGTTTTTGAAAAAGTTGAAATTATTTTACGTTTCTGACAATATAGTAGTTGAGAGGGTTTCTATGAAAATAGTGTTATTCCGATATAAAATAACGTTTTTTCTAGATAGTTCTCATTAAATTGTGTAAAGGGGAGAAGTAAAATGGTTTATGCATTTCCAAACACTGAAGGATCGGTAGTTCAATTCAAACAGAAATATGATAATTATATTGGTGGCGAATGGACACCCCCAGTGAAAGGTCAATACTTTGATAACGTCACTCCTGTTACTGGACAAGTTTTTACACAAGTAGCACGTTCCACAGCTGAGGATATTGAACATGCACTCGATGCAGCACATGCTGCTAAAGATGCATGGGGCAAAACATCACCAACAGAACGTGCAAACATTTTACTTAAAATTGCGGACCGTATTGAGGAAAATCTAGAAAAGCTAGCCGTTGCTGAAACATGGGATAACGGTAAAGCGGTGCGCGAAACATTAAATGCAGATATCCCTCTTGCAATTGATCATTTCCGTTATTTTGCTGGAGTCTTACGTGCTCAAGAAGGTTCCGTTAGCCAAATTGATAACGATACAGTTGCTTATCACTTCCATGAGCCGATTGGTGTAGTGGGTCAAATCATCCCTTGGAACTTCCCACTATTAATGGCAGTATGGAAGCTCGCACCAGCACTTGCAGCTGGGAACTGTGTCGTATTAAAACCTGCAGAGCAAACACCAGCATCTATTATGGTGCTTGTGGAATTAATAGAAGATTTATTACCACCAGGAGTTATTAATGTTGTGAATGGATTTGGCTTAGAAGCAGGGAAACCGCTTGCATCCAATCCTCGCATTGGTAAAATTGCCTTTACAGGTGAGACGACGACAGGTCGTTTAATTATGCAATATGCATCTCAAAATCTTATTCCCGTTACATTAGAATTGGGCGGTAAATCACCAAATATCTTCTTTGAAGATATTATGGATAAAGATGATGCCTTTTTAGATAAAGCAGTAGAGGGCTTCGTACTATTTGCTCTCAATCAAGGAGAAGTATGTACATGTCCTTCACGTGCACTGATCCAGGAATCTATATACGATAAATTTATGGAGCGTGTACTACAGCGTGTAGAAGCCATTAAAGTGGGCAATCCGCTTGATCCAAACACAATGATGGGTGCGCAGGCTTCAAGTGAGCAAATGGAAAAAATTCTTTCTTATTTAGATATTGGTAAGCAAGAGGGTGCACAATGCCTAATTGGTGGCGAGAAAAATAATGTAGGCGAGGGCTTCGAAAATGGCTACTACATTAAACCGACAGTCTTCAAGGGAAATAATAAAATGCGTATTTTCCAAGAGGAAATTTTCGGACCAGTTGTTGCTGTAACAACGTTTAAAACAAAAGAGGAAGCACTAGAAATTGCTAATGATACATTATATGGCTTAGGTTCTGGCGTTTGGACGAGAGATATTAATACAGCTTATCGCTTCGGTCGTGAAATTCAAGCAGGTCGTGTTTGGACAAACTGTTACCATGCTTATCCGGCACATGCTGCATTTGGCGGCTATAAAATGTCAGGTGTTGGTCGTGAAAATCACAAAATGATGTTAGCACATTACCAACAAACGAAAAACCTATTAGTTAGCTACAGCGAAAACAAACTTGGTTTCTTCTAATTCGTAGGGAGGTGCATGAGCGTGGTTGAACGTGTACTAGCTACAGAAGAAGCGCTGGCACTAATCAATCTATTAAAAGATAAACATGGACCTGTGATGTTTCATCAGTCCGGCGGATGCTGTGATGGCTCCTCGCCAATGTGCTATCCAGAAGGTGATTTGCTATTAGGAGATCAGGATGTGTGCCTTGGAGAGATTGGTGGTGCGCCTTTCTACATGCACAAAAATCAATATGATTACTGGAAGCATACACAAATCATATTGGATGTTGTTGCGGGCAGAGGAGGCATGTTCTCATTAGAGGGCGTAGAGGGAAAACGTTTCCTAACAAGGTCAAGAGCCTTCACATCTGAGGAGTTACGAGAACTAGGGTTAATTTAAATGAAGGATAGTACAGCGGCAGAAAAATTTGCCGCTGTTTTTTATATTAATTTTTGTGGAATAGAGTATGTAAAGCGATATTAGTTGATGAATTTCTTAAAAATAGGAATAAATTTAATCGATCCTTTAAGGTGACGGTAAATAATAGTTTTCTTGTGGTTTTTGCTATCATCCTCAAGACCTCCTTTTATAGTTGTTAATATTTCCTATTAAATCAGATAAATGAAGTAACATACATTAAATTAAGTTTACTTTTTATGTTAATTGTTACAAAGAGGATTGAATCTTTCGCACAGATTGTCACGTAAAATGGGTAAAGGAGTGTGCTAAATATGGATTACGCGCTGATTGAAAATGAACTTACAAATACAGTTGAGGATGTATCAAAGGCTGCTGGTTGGACAGTCGATCGTAAAATTGTTTTAGCGATTGCTAGTAAATTTGTAGCGTCAGGAAAAACTTTTGATGCAATAAGATATAAAAATGTTCTGCAAGAGATGAAGAAGCAATCCTCGTGGATGTCCCCTTTACGAACAACAGTTGGGTATAGTATTGCCGCCAATTTATTGGAGCAAGAAGATACTGAAAAGGCAGTCGAGAATTTACTTACAAACGTGAGTATCTTGAAGGAAGCCAAATTTAGAAGCGGCAATTTCAGCTATATCGGAGCACAGTTTTTGACTGAGGATGAACAAAATAAAAAAGCACATGCACAGGCAGCTAGAACTTTATTCGATGCTATTCGTAAACATCATCCATTTTTAACATCTTATGAGGACATTCCTTATGCAGTGTTATTGAGTAGTCCATCTGATGATGTTGAGCTACGGGCGGAAACAATGAATCAATATTATAAAGAATTACGAACATATAATTTTAATGCTGGTAATGAACTACAGTGGCTATCACAGGTATTAACATTTTTATCCCCACAATTTGATGTTAATCTAGCACCAAATGTTGTGGCACTCCGTGATACACTCAAAAAGCAAAATGTAAAGGTCAAGGCTATGCATTATCCTTTACTCGGCTTTTTAGCCATACTAAGTCTTACTAAAGCACAGCTTCAAGATATTATTGATTTATATCAAGAATTAAAGGACTTGAAATTATTAAAATGGCACCGTGAATTTGTTCTCTTTATGGCTGTACAAATCGCTATTTATGATATGGCGAAGGTGCAAAATTCTTTGTCCATGACCATTATGTCTTCCATTGAATTATTAATCCAAGCACAGCAAGCAGCGATGATAGCTGCGGTTAGTGCAGCTGCTATTGCATCAAGTTCAAGTTCTTCATGATAGAATAAAGGAGAACTTGATTATTTGGAGGTGCATTTGAAGGATGAAGGAAACAAAACTATGGATGAATGGTCAGTGGCAAGATGCTAAGGAAAGCTATGAGCTAACATCTCCGTATAGTGGTGAGGTTATTGCTCAGGTAGCAAAAGCATCGATACAAGATGTAGAGAGAGCTATCGAAGGTGCACAGCAGGCATTCCAATCGTTTAAAAAGACTACAGCCTACGAACGTGCCGAAATATTATATAAAGTTGTTGAGATTATGCGACAACGTAAAGAAGAATTTGCTGAAATTTTAGCATTAGAGGCAGGGAAGCCTATAGTAGCAGGATTAGCCGAAATTGACCGTACAATCGCAACCTATCAATTTGCGGCAGAGGGAGCTAAACAGTCTAAGGGTGAGACTGTTCCGATGGATGCAGCACCTGGAGCTGGAGATCGTATAGGCTGGACAAAACGAGAACCATTAGGTGTAATCTCAGCCATTACGCCGTTTAATTTTCCATTCAATTTAGTGGCACATAAATTAGGCCCAGCATTTGCAGTAGGTAATACGGTTGTATTAAAGCCAGCAACACAAACGCCGTTAAGTGCTATTGTGATGGCTGAAATTTTTCGTGAAGCAGGATTACCTGATGGCGCGTTGCAGATCGTAACAGGAAGTGGTGGCGAGCTTAGTGATACACTTGTTACGCATCCATACGTCAAAAAAGTAACCTTTACAGGCAGTAGTAAAGTTGGTTTGAGCATTAAAGAAAAGGTCGGTTTGCGTAAAATAACGTTAGAACTAGGTTCTAATGCAGCCGTAATTGTCGAACCATCGACGCCAATTCATAAAATTGTTAGTCGTTGCGTAAGCGGTGCTTTCAACTTTGCTGGACAAGTATGTATTTCGTTACAACGTATTTATGTGCATTCGTCCATCATTGATGAATTTACTGAAGCATTCGTTGAAGAAACGAAAAAACTTATAGTAGGAGACCCGTTAGATACAAAGACAGATGTCAGTGCCATGATTAATTCAAATGAGGTAGAACGTATCCGAGCGTGGGTTGAGGAAGCGCAAGAACAAGGGGCAGTTATTGCAACAGGTGGCGAATTTACAGAACGTACTCTAACACCAACAGTTATGACGAATGTAACAGCTGACATGAAAATTGTCTGTCAGGAAACATTCGCACCAATCGTCTCAATTGTTTCATATGAAACATTAGACGACGCGATTCGACTTGTGAACGAGTCGGACCTTGGTCTAAATGCGGGTATTTACACGAATATATTGTCAGATGCCTTATATGCAGCAGACGAATTACAGGCTGGTGCTGTCATTATTAATGATATTCCGACATTCAGGGTAGATAACATGCCATATGGTGGTGTGAAGATGAGTGGTTATGGACGAGAAGGAATTAAGTGGGCCATTGAGGAAATGAGCGATATGAAATTTATTTCGATGAAAAAATCATTCTAAATTTGCATCAGCTCTTCTTCTGCGATACGATGACGAAAGAACATTACATGAAGGGAAGTTGCAAGTATTATGCCAAACAACGCTGTACCAATGAGCCAATCACGTACGGTTCAATCGCGTCTCGTATTACCCCCAGACACAAATAATCACAATTCTATTTTCGGTGGAAGAGTGTTAGCTTATATTGATGAAATCGCTGCTATTACAGCAATGAAACATGCGAAGGGACTCGTAGTTACAGCATCTATTGATTCGGTTGATTTTTTATCGGCTGCACATGTAGGGGATATTCTTGAAATCGAGAGTATTGTTTCGTCTACAGGACGTTCTTCTATGGAAGTTTACGTTCGTGTTGTTTCTCGTAATATTGAGACTGGCGAGGAAAAATTAACGACAGAATCCTTTGTTACGATGGTTGCAGTAAATGAGGAAGGGAAACCAGTACCAGTTCCTGCGATTTATCCTGAAACAGATGAAGAAAAACGTTTGTTTGAAACAGGGCCAGCAAGACGAGAGCACCGTAAGCAAAAACGTGCATTACCACATTAAGGAGAAAGGGAAATTCGCTTTTAAAAGTGAATTTCCCTTTCATTTTACATATTTAGTTCATTAACTACATTAATAAGAGAGTCAGAAGAAGAAGAAACGAGCGTAGCTCCCTGTGATAATTCAGTAATTAGATTAGAGATGGCTGAAATATCTCTTGATGTGTTGACATATTGCTGTTGAATGCCAGAAACAGCATCGGCAATATCATTAAATGACTTGGATAAATTCTCTTGTGTATTGACACTGTGCTGAATTTTTTGATCCACATTAAGAACGGAATTGGCCATCGTTGTAATATTGCTTTCTGTTTCTTTAATGAGGTGTGAAACATTTTGTACGGCATTTTTTGTTTCCTCAGCAAGCTTGCGTACTTCCTCAGCCACCACCGCGAAACCTTTCCCATGTTCTCCAGCTCGAGCAGCCTCGATGGAAGCATTTAAGGCTAATAAATTGGTTTGATCAGCAATACCTGTAACAAGTCCAACAATCTCAGAAATTTTCTGAGAAGAGGTACGTAGCTGATTCATCGTTACCTCCAGACTGTTGACACTTTGTAAAATGACTTGGATTAAATCATTTTGTTCTTTAAGCTGCAGTTGACCACGTCTTGATTTTTCTTGGGTATCTGCTACGAAGCTTAATCCTTGCTTTGTCGCCACAGCAATATCATCTGTCTGCGAGGAAATAACCAATAGTGATGCTGCTGTTTCTTCACTAATAGAGTTGAGCTCCTCTGCTGTACTCTGAATGGTTGTAACAAGAGAGTTTTTTGTTGCATCAGCCACTGAGCGAATGCGTTCTTCTTCATTTTCATAGGCCTCAATCACAAGCTGTTGCTCGAAATTAATGATTTTACAAAAAGCATTTATGGCACGAATGGCATCTTGTTTTGAGATGTCCACTTCGCTCACAAAATTTGTGAATGTAGAAGTGAGTGATTGGAATGAGGCAATATACCATTTGGATTGTAAACCAATTCGCACGTGAGTCTCGGCAATTGCCTTTCTTTCGGCAATGTAGGCATCATTTATATGACTCTCAAAAATATCACTTAAATGTTTATGTAATGTAATTTTCAAACGGTCAATATGTGATGTTCTATTAATAATATCGATTAGATCTTGGCTCAAACTAATGGCAGCATAAAATTGCTCCACCATTGCAGGGATGAGATCCTTTGCAAGCGGTTGTAGTTGTTTTATGATTGCTAAATCGTCTACTGTTAAATTTAAAAGTTGCAATTGTTTTTGAAGATTCGGGTAGTTCGATACATCTAGTCGAACATCATTCTTAAAATTTTCAGGTGTTAATGTAATTGAATAGTTAGCACTACTGTTTTTGGAAAACCAACTCATTATTATTTGCTCCATTCCTAATATCCATAATAAATTGTAAGTAAAAAAGCCTTTTGAAATTTGTTAGGTTTGTAAATTTGATAAATAATTGGTATTAAATCTATTTTACTATTATTTGCTGAATATTTGGTTAAAAATTTGGTTATTTCTTTATTTTTTTACTTTATTGTCAGTTCAATTAGTGAAGCGAAGTAAATTTGAATTTAAAATAGGAAACCTGTAAAATACGAACTGTTTAGCAAGATAGAGACTGTACGTAAAAAGGGAGTAGAGGAGGTATTATATGGAGAAAAAGCGTTTTAAATTTGTCATCCCAGTCATGGTTATTGTCGCAATTGGCTCTGTTTATATGTTACGAAACTATTATGCTGAGGTACCCTCTGTTGAGCGATTATTAATTACAATCTGTGCAACTTTGGGATCAGGCGTACTAGCATACTTTTTATTTCCGCAGCAAGGTGATAATAAAATTGATGATAGGGGACCCTATTAACTTCTTGAAAAAGGAGACTGCTCGTTTCATGACAAAACGAGCAGCTTTTTTTTATGGTTTAAATAATTTAAACCAGCCTTTATGTTTAAAGATAGCTAGCATAAAGATCGCAATAATAATCATGGAGCCTAGTACAATAAAATAGCTGTAATGGCCATGAAGCTCAGGCATGTTATCAAAGTTCATACCATATACACCAGCAATAAAAGTAAGCGGGATAAAGATAGTTGATACAATGGTTAAAGTCATCATAATACCGTTCATGCGACTTGAGCTCATAGCCATATAGCTATCACGCATATCCGCTGTCAGTTCTCGATTGGATTCAACCATTTCAGTTAGTTTAATGAGATGGTCGTATATATCCCCGAAATAAGCTCTTTCTGATTTGTTTAAAGAAAAACGGTAAGAATTAAGAATTCGATATAAAAGATCTCGCATCGGTAAAATAGTGCGTCTAAGGTCAAGCAAATCGCTACGGAATTCGAAGACAATCTTCATGGCATTTACGTTGCTTTGGTATGTAAGTTCGCCTTCAAGTGCATTAAGATGATCTTCAATTTTATAAACAAGAGGGAAATAGCTATCCACGATTTTATCAATTGTTTGATATGTTAAATAAACCGTCCCCCGTTCCCAATTCTTTGGTTGGCTTGCTAGTATCTTTTGTACCTTATCTATTTCAGGAACAGGGTTTTTATGGAACGTCACAATAAATTTATTGGAGGCAAAAATATTAACCTCTTCTGCAGCAAGGTTCTCTTCATTTACTCGATGAATAACAAAGAAATGAAAATCATCATAGAAATCGAGCTTTGGGCGCTGTAATCGCATTAAGCAATCTTCAATAGCAAGCGGATGGAAATGGAAAAATGTATCTAATAATGATTCTTCTTCGGCTGTAGGGCAATTAAAATCAACCCAATACCATTCAAATTCTTGCTGATGTATAACTTCCAATGGAAAATCTTTTAGTAATTGTTGTTGTTTTGTAATACCAATGGTGCTTATCACGGTTTTCACCTCAAATTATTTACTACAAAATATTTATTTAGTGCCCCTCTTTAAAGCATACCCAACCAGCAAATAAAGTAGTGGCAAAAAATCTAGAAGGTTTTGTAAAGCCCGCCTTTTGTAGCAGTGTTAAAATATCCTCTTCACACATAAACGAAAGGGAGCGAATGGATTTTTCCATCTCTGCTACATCAGATGCAGAAAGCTTTGTATGTTGTAGCCAATAGGAACGCCATAAATCAAATTGTAGTTCAGTTTCTAAAGAGCCGGGCTGACCATATTTTGAGACAAGGACAAACGGTGCTCCAGGCTTTAAATGTCTTGCGATTTCTTCTAATGTAGATAGCTTTTCTTCATAACCCAGAATAAAATGCAGAACGAGAACACAACTTGCTGCATCGTATTTTATGGAGGGTAATTGAGTATCTAGTATTGTCCCTTGGTGGAAAGACAGCGTATTGGGTAGAGTGTGTAGACGTTCCTTTGCTATGCTGAGCATGGACTCTGATGGATCAATACCTGTGAATGACCAGTCGGGCCTTCCATCTGCAAGCTGTAAAATTTCATTGCCGCTTCCTGCACCCACAATTAACATATCAGCTTTATCTGGCAGTGTGGAATGATAAAAGGTTTGTATTAAACGTAGCATGGCATCATAGCTTGGCAATGTACGACGAATACCCTTTTCATATTCGTTTGCTAATGTGTTGTTAAATTCCATCTCTCATCACAGCCTTCCAAAAAAATTTTAATAAATCTTATTTAATGTGAAACTATTACGGGTATAGTTCCGTAAATAGTAGTACATAAAACATAGACAAAGTACAAAGAAAGGGTTGATATATATGGAGACTAAATGGTCTAAAGTAATCATACACGCAAGTGCATTTTTTGCGCCATGGTTAGTACCTATTATTTTCTTCTTAATTAGTTCGGATGAGGAAGTGAAGGCGATTTCTATTCAAGCATTGCTCTTCCAAATTGTTATGGGTATTTTAATCGCTATCTCAGTTGTTTTAAGTTTTGTTCTTATTGGGTTACCGTTTTTAATCATTTTCGGCATCATGTTATTTGTTGTACCAATTATCGGTATCGTAAAAGCATTGTCTGATGAGCCTTGGCGTTATCCAATTGTTGGTCGTTGGGTATAATTTTCATAGACGCAAGTATATGCTAGTTGCATATGCTTGCGTTTTTTCTATGACTAATAAGGGTACATTAGGTATATGAGCAAATTATAACCCGCGCAGTTTTAACTGAAAAAGTGCTGTTTTTCGTACTAAAATAGGCATTTTAAGACTTTTCACTTTTCTATGGGCGAAATCATTGCAATTTTTTTGAAGCGTTTTGTATAATATACTAAAAGAAAGTCAAAGATAGTCAAAGTCAGTGAAGCAAGCGAGGTGTATTCCTAAAATGCGTAATATATCAGACATCATAGAAGGTTACTTAAAGCAAGTACTTGAATTAGGTGGAGAAGGGCATATTGAAATTAAACGGAGTGAGATTGCTGATAAATTTCAATGTGTGCCATCACAAATAAATTATGTAATTAATACAAGATTTACTGCCGAGCGAGGTTACCTTGTTGAGAGCAAACGTGGTGGTGGTGGGTACATACGAATTTTACGTGTCCGCGCGCATTCACAGATTGATTTAATCGACGATGTTCTCAGACAAATAGAAGGTGGAGCATCTCAAACGATGGCAGAAGATTTAGTATATCGGCTCATCGATGAGCAGGTAATTTCAAAACGAGAAGCGAAATTAATGTTAGCAGCAATTGATCGCTCCACAATCGATTTACATCTCCCTTTAAGAGATACTATTCGAGCAAAGATCTTGCGAGCAATGCTGACAACAATCAAATATGAACAGCAAAAAGAGTGAGGTGATGGAAATGATATGCGAACATTGTAAACAACGTAATGCGACAGTTACAGTAACACAAGTTCAAAATGGGCAAAAGGTGGAGCACCATTATTGTGACGTCTGCGCCTCACAGTTCCATCCATTTCATGCAGAGTTTAAACAAGAGCCTGTGTCTATTCAACAACTATTGTCAAACTGGTTCGGCTCGCCTACATGGCAAAAGGTGGGGGAAAAACAACAAGTTCAACCACAACAGCAAACATGCCCACAATGTGGATTTTCGTATAAACAATTTTTAAAAGAAGGTAAATTTGGATGCCCGAGCTGTTATGACACCTTTAGTGAGCATTTGCCTAAGCTCTTTAATCGCATACAGGCAGGCCCTCAACACATTGGTAAAATGCCTGGTGCTCGCAGTAATGTGTATGTCATTAAAAAGCAAATAGAGGATATCCGCAAGCGTATGAAGGCCGCTGTAGCAGAAGAACAATTTGAGGAGGCGGCGAAGCTCCGTGATGAAGTTAAAGAGCTAGAGAAGCATCTACAATTTGAAGGTGGTGATGTGTCATGATGATTGATTCATTTTTAGAGCGTGCGACCCCAACGTGGATGCATATCAAGGATGATTATTCAGATATTGTCATTAGTACACGTATTCGCCTTGCTCGAAATTTAGATGGCTATCGATTTCCATTAGCTTTCTCAGAGAATGAGGCACTGCAGGTGGAACAGGCAGTTACACATGCACTAAGTGATAGCCCAACGCTTCAAAATGATTATGCTTATTTTGCTATTAAGGATTTAACGCCTCTACAGCGTCAAATTCTTGTAGAAAAGCATTTGATTAGTCCACAGCTGGCTAAAAAAGAGCAAGTAGGTTCTATACTTCTTTCTGAAGATGAATCCGTTAGCATTATGGTGAATGAAGAGGATCATTTACGCATTCAATGTATGACAGCAAGCTTTCAACTTCAAAGTGCCTATGAACAAGCAAATAAAATTGATCGTATCCTAGAGAAAGTATTACCGTATGCCTTTCGAGATACTTTTGGCTATTTAACAAGTTGTCCGACGAATATTGGCACGGGTCTTCGCGCATCGGTCATGATGCATCTACCCGCACTGACATTAACCGGGCAAATGAATCAAATTATTAATGCCATGACTCGCTTAGGAATGACTGTAAGAGGTATATATGGAGAAGGCAGCGAAAATTTAGGAAATGTTTATCAAGTGTCGAATCAAATTACACTTGGGAAGACAGAAGAAGACATTTTAGCAGACATACAAAGTGTCGCTGAAAAGATTATCCAAAAAGAGCGACACGCAAGAGGGAAGTTGATGGAAAAGGCAGAGCTTGCTCTAGAAGATAGAGTATATCGGGCTTTAGGTACCCTTACACATGCGAGAATTCTAACAAGTGAGGAAGCCGCTACCTGTCTATCTAATGTTCGTTTAGGAGTAGATCTACAGTTAATTGATGGGATTCAAGCAACAACCTTAAATGAATGTGTTGTTAGTATGCAACCAGGTTTTTTACAGCACTATGCAGGTGAGGCACTGCCCCCTGCTGAACGGGATCGTGTCCGAGCGGAAATGCTCCGTGAGGCATTATCTCAAGAATATGCGAATAAGCCTATAAATGGGGAAAAAGGAGAGGATTTATATGATGTTTAATCGTTTTACACAACGCGCGCAAAAAGTATTACAGCTTGCTCAGGAAGAGGCTATTCGTTGGAAGCACGAATCTATTGGAACAGAGCACATTCTATTAGGGCTTATACGTGAAGGCGGCGGTATTGCTGCGAAAGCGTTAGAAGCCATTGATATTAGTCCTCAAATGATTGAAGCTGGTATTGAGGAATTAGTTGGTAAAGGTAAAGAAGATGTCGGCCCAATTGTTCACTATACGCCAAGAGCTAAGAAAGTAATTGAACTATCTGTGGATGAATCACGTAAACTAGGTCACTCGTATATCGGCACAGAGCACTTATTATTAGCGCTTATTCGTGAAGGTGAAGGCGTGGCAGCTCGCGTCTTAAACAATGCGGGTGTCGGCTTAAATAAAGCACGTCAGCAAGTATTATTGCTATTAGGTAACAACGATAATGCACAATCTGGGCAACAAGCAGCTCAAGCTGCCAATACCCCAACTTTAGATAGCCTAGCACGTGATTTAACACAAATTGCACGTGAAGGCACATTGGACCCTGTTATTGGTCGAAGCAAGGAAATTACACGTGTGATTGAAGTGTTATCGCGTCGTACGAAAAATAACCCTGTATTGATTGGTGAGCCAGGTGTTGGTAAAACAGCGATTGCTGAAGGGTTAGCACAGCAAATTATCCATAATGAAGTACCGGAAATTCTACGTGACAAACGTGTCATGACTTTAGATATGGGGACGGTTGTTGCAGGTACTAAATATCGTGGTGAATTTGAAGATCGTTTGAAAAAGGTGATGGATGAAATTCGCCAAGCCGGCAACATCATTTTATTCATCGATGAATTGCATACATTAATCGGTGCAGGTGGTGCAGAAGGTGCAATTGATGCCTCCAATATTTTAAAACCATCTTTAGCACGCGGTGAGCTTCAATGTATTGGTGCAACAACATTAGATGAGTACCGCAAATATATTGAAAAGGATGCAGCATTAGAGCGTCGCTTCCAACCAATCCAAGTGGATGAACCAACAGTGGAAGAAGCGATTCTAATTATTCAAGGCTTACGTGACCGTTATGAAGCGCATCACCGTGTAAAAATTACAGATGAAGCGATTGAAGCAGCGGCTAAAATGAGTGACAGATATATTTCAGACCGATTCTTACCAGATAAAGCAATTGACTTAATCGACGAGGCAGGTTCTAAAGTCCGCTTACGTTCATTTGCAGTGCCACCAAACTTAAAGGCACTTGAAGATAAACTTGAAAATGTGCGCTCTGAAAAAAATGCAGCCGTATCAGGCCAAGAATTTGAAAAGGCAGCCTCTCTAAGAGATACAGAGCAAAAGCTGAAAGATGAAATTGAAGCTACACGAAAAAATTGGAAAGAAGAGCAAGGCAAAGCGGAATCTAAAGTGACTGTGGATGATGTTGCAGCAGTTGTATCAATGTGGACAGGAATCCCAGTAGCTAAAATTGCTTCCGAGGAATCTTCAAAGTTATTACAACTTGAAGAAGAGTTACACAAACGTGTAGTAGGGCAAGGAGAAGCGGTAGAAGCGATTTCTCGTGCGATCCGTCGTGCAAGAGCAGGCTTAAAAGATCCAAAACGTCCAATCGGCTCATTCATTTTCTTAGGACCTACAGGTGTTGGTAAAACAGAGTTGGCAAGAGCACTTGCTGAAGTGATGTTTGGCGATGAAGATGCGATGATTCGTGTCGATATGTCTGAGTACATGGAGAAGCATTCGACTTCTCGTTTAGTAGGTTCACCTCCAGGCTATGTGGGCTTTGATGATGGTGGTCAATTGACTGAAAAGGTTCGCCGTAAACCATACTCGGTTGTATTATTAGATGAAATTGAAAAAGCACATCCAGATGTTTTCAATATTCTACTGCAAGTTCTTGAAGATGGCCGTTTAACAGATTCTAAGGGCCGTGTAGTAGACTTCCGTAATACAGTAGTCATTATGACTTCAAACGTTGGTGCCGATGCTTTAAAATATCAAAAGAGCCTTGGTTTCAATGTAGGTGGAGCAGAATCTAAGCATAAAGATATGAAGGGTACGATGCTAGAAGAATTGAAAAAGGCATTCCGTCCAGAGTTCTTAAACCGTATCGATGAAATGATTGTCTTCCACGCATTAGATAAAGAGCATTTAAAAGAAATCATTGCAATGATGGGCAATGCACTAACAAAACGCTTAAAAGAGCAAGATATTTCGTTGGAGCTAACTGATGCAGCACTTGAGAAAATTGCTGAGGAAGGCTATGACCCTCAATATGGTGCTCGTCCGTTACGCCGTGCATTACAAAAACAAGTAGAGGATCGATTATCAGAAGAATTACTGAAAGGTAATGTAGAGAAGGGTAATCAGGTAATCATTGATTATGTAGACGGTGAGTTTATTGTAAAGAAAAAAGAGGGAGTATCCATCTCTAAATAATTTTATGCAAAGACAGCGAGGCTTTAAGTGCCAAGCTGTCTTTTTTTCTGTACAATTAATGATAAGAACAAATATTCGAGGTGAAAGCAATTTGGCAAAGAAAAAAACAAAGTTTGTATGTTCAGGCTGTGGCTATGAAACTGCAAAATGGATGGGAAGATGTCCAGGGTGTGGAGAATGGAATAAGATGGTGGAAGAAGTTGAGATGGTCGCAAAGGGACCACGAGGAGCATTCCAGCATTCTGCTACAGTTACCCAAAAGGCTCTCCCAATTATTCAGGTCGAAGCGACTGAAGAATCCCGTGTAGCGACGGAAATGGGCGAACTGAATCGCGTATTGGGTGGTGGTATTGTACCCGGTTCGCTCGTATTAATCGGGGGAGATCCGGGGATTGGGAAATCTACACTATTACTACAAGTTTCAGCATTACTTTCGAATAAAGGGCATCGTGTGCTTTATATTTCTGGAGAGGAATCCATTCGTCAAACAAAATTACGAGCAGAGCGTCTAGGAGTGGTTTCTCAAGAGCTTTACATATATTCTGAGACGAATCTCGAATTTTTAAACCAAACCATTGATGAAGTACAACCGAAATTTGTCATTGTCGATTCCATACAAACCGTCTTTCATCCAGAAGTAACAAGTGCACCAGGTAGTGTATCGCAAGTTCGTGAATGTACGGCAGAACTGATGCGAATCGCCAAGACAAAAGGCATTGCTATTTTCTTGGTCGGGCATGTAACAAAAGAGGGGCAAATTGCCGGACCTCGTATTTTAGAGCATATGGTTGATACAGTGTTATATTTTGAAGGAGAAAGACATCATAATCATCGTATTCTACGCAGCCAAAAAAACCGCTTCGGCTCTACCAATGAAATTGCGATATTTGAAATGCTTCAAGGGGGATTAAAGGAAGTGCTGAATCCTTCTGAATTATTTTTGCAGGAGCGGTCACAAGGAGCAGCGGGCTCCACTATTGTTGCATCCATGGAGGGGACAAGACCCATCCTTGTCGAAATTCAATCTTTAGTAACACCTACAAGCTTCAATTACCCTAAACGCATGGCAACGGGTGTCGATCAAAACCGAGTGCAATTGCTAATGGCAGTGCTAGAAAAACGGATGGGTCTCATGCTACAAGCCCAGGACGCATATATTAAAGTGGCTGGTGGTGTCAAATTGGATGAGCCAGCAATTGATTTAGCGGTGTTGACAAGTATTGTCTCAAGCTTTAAAGATCAAGCTGTGCGAGCAACGGACTGCTTTATTGGTGAAGTAGGGCTGACAGGTGAGGTACGTCGAGTATCGCGGATTGAACAGCGTGTTATTGAAGCGGCAAAGCTTGGGTTTAAAAGAGCTTTCATACCTGCCTCCAATATTGGTGGTTGGGATTTTCCACAGGGAATAGAAATAGTTGGAGTAGAAACGATCAAAGATGCATTAAATGCATGCTTTAGAGAGTTGTAAAGGGAAATTGTGCATGTTGGATACCATTCTGACATGCATTTTCCGTCATTTTTAACGTTAAAATCGGAAACTCAAGTAAGGGGATAGGCGTCCTAGATAATAGCAGGATAAAGTCATGCAAGAGTGTCATCGAAAACACAGTAAGATAGAGGTTGGAAAGAATGATGTCTAAATGATTTGTCCCTGTGAATGAACATCAAAAATAATGATAATTTGATGAGCTCATGAAGGATTTTCTACAGTAAACTATGTATAATCTTAACTAACAATAGGAGGTGACAGCTTGTGAAAAAATTTGTTCAAATTGCCTTTTTACTGATTGGAGGAGCATTGGGCCTTGTTTTCTTACCGCCATTATACGAATTGCTTCATTTATCATCTAATCCTTGGCTAGATAATCCTTACGTATCAGTAGCATTAGGCGCGCTTTTACTATTTACACTGTCTTTTGCATTTTCCGATTATTTTGTGAAGCTCATTAGCTGGATGGAAGAGGTCCTGTTTAAGGTGCCTATCGGTGATTTATTTTTTGGTACGCTTGGTTTAATCATGGGACTGATTGTAGCTTATTTTTTAGGCTTCGCCATCGATAGTGTGCAATTCCCTGTAATTACAGAAGTACTCCCTATTATTCTGTCATTTGTATTAGGTTATTTAGGGTTCCGTTTAGGTTTTAGAAAAAGAGATGAATTAATACAGCTTTTTACTTTACGTAGTAATAATACCAAGAAAAAGGCTGCTGAAGGTGCTGAAATTCAAGAAATACGTGGGAGTTATAAGCTGTTAGATACGAGCGTTATTATTGATGGTCGTATTGCTGATATTTCTGGAACTGGCTTCATAGAAGGAGTCTTAGTCGTACCTCAATTTGTCCTTACAGAGCTGCAGCATATTGCCGATTCTTCCGATACGTTAAAACGTACAAGAGGACGTCGTGGATTAGATATTTTAAGAAAATTACAAGATGAACGTAAGACAAAAGTGGAAATTACGGATGAGGATTTTGAGGATGTACAAGAGGTGGATTTAAAGCTTGTACGTCTTGCAAAGAAAATGGGGAATGACACACAGATTGTCACAAATGATTTTAACTTGAATAAAGTCTGTGAGCTCCATCATGTGAAAGTATTAAATATTAATGATTTAGCGAATGCGGTGAAGCCTGTTGTAATCCCAGGTGAAGATATGCAGGTTGTGGTCATTAAGGATGGTAAAGAGCATAATCAAGGGGTTGCCTATTTAGATGATGGGACAATGATTGTTGTTGAAGGTGGCCGTAGCTATATCGGACAGGCCATTACTGTGACAGTAACGAGTGTGCTACAAACATCAGCGGGTCGAATGATATTTGCCAAACCGAAGGACGATTAGGATGTGGAAAAATGCAATATGAAGTAGTACTACCTGCGGCAGGAAGCGGAAAACGCATGGGTGCGGGACAAAATAAATTGTTTTTAAAACTTTTGGAGAAACCTATTCTGATCCACACGCTAGAAGTGTTTCAACAAGATCCTTTTTGCACTGGTATTTGGCTGGCTGTAAAACCAGAAGAACGTACTTATATTCGAGAATTGCTAGAGCAATTTGAAATTACAAAAGTGAAGGGCTTACCTGATGGCGGTGCTGAGCGACAGCATTCAGTCCATTCATGTATGAAAGAGATGCAGCAGGTAGACATTGTGCTTGTTCACGATGCAGCGCGACCTTTTATTACACATGATATTATCGCTAGCCTTGTACAAAGTGCTCATGAGTCAGGTGCAGCTATTGCAGGGGTTCGAGCGAAGGATACAATGAAAAGGGTTCGCAATGGTATTATCGAAGAAACAGTCGATCGTGATAGCTTATGGATGATTCAAACGCCACAAGCCTTCCAATTTGATTTAATTGTGGAGGCAGAGGATATTGCTGAGAAGGTAGGCTTTCTTGGTACAGATGAAGCTATGCTAGTTGAACGCTTAGGTCATGCAGTGCATATTGTAGAAAGTAGCTATGAAAATGTCAAAATGACGACACAGGAAGATTTAATATTTGGTGAAGCTATTTTACGTAAACGAGCATTGCAAATAAACGAATAGTAATCTAAAAATCTCATTGGCGATTGTTGCTAATGGGATTTTATCTTGATTTAACCATTGTTTATAGAGCAAGACGCAAACTTATGCTGAGATGTAAGTGAGGGGAAAGGCTCACTATTTGCTATCAGCTCAATTTCCTAGGAAATATGTTAAAATGTGAGGGTATAATAGTGAGTAAATATAAAAGTGAAAGAAGGTGAATGAGACTGCGCTTACAGCAGGCAAAGAGCTGGTTTGATCCACATGTTTTGCTAAAGTAGTCTCTCTATCATATGTTTCGAATTGGACAAGGTTTTGATGTACATGCATTTGAAGAAGGTCGTCCATTAATTATTGGTGGTATTACGATTCCACATGAAAAAGGGCTAGTAGGGCATTCTGATGCAGATGTTCTTTTACACACGGTTACGGATGCAGCTCTAGGGGCAATTGGAGAAGGAGATATCGGCCGCCATTTTCCAGATACGGACCCAGCCTTTAAAGACGCTGATTCAGCAAAACTATTAGCGTATATTTGGAAAATTGTTGAGGACAAAGGCTATGTGCTAGGGAATGTAGATTGTACAATTATGGCACAGCGTCCCAAAATGGCGCCTTATATTGAACAGATGCAAAATCGCATCGCTGAATTGCTTCATGCAGAGCCGTCTCAAGTCAATGTAAAGGCAACGACAACTGAACGTTTAGGTTTTACAGGTCGTGAGGAAGGTATAGCGGCTATGGCCACAATTCTATTGATGAAGAAATAAATGCGGATGAACTCCGCTTTTATTTCCTGTAACAGAGTGGTAAAATGAACAAAGTCAATTTTTTGATCGAAAATTTAGGAGGCTTTTAATATGACGAAAGAAGTTCGCGTTCGATACGCGCCATCTCCAACAGGTTTTTTACATATCGGTGGAGCGCGTACAGCATTATTCAATTATTTATATGCAAAACATCATAACGGTAAATTCATTGTACGTATTGAAGATACGGATATTGAACGTAATGTAGAGGGCGGAGAAGCATCTCAGCTAGATAACCTAAAATGGTTAGGTATTGAATATGATGAGTCCATTGATATTGGTGGACCTTATGCGCCTTATCGTCAAATGGAACGTCTTGATATTTATAAAGAGCACGCTGAGAAATTATTAGAACAAGGTGTCGCTTACAAATGTTTCTGCTCATCAGAAAAGCTTGAAGCATCACGTGAAGAACAAAAAGCAAGGGGTGTAGCGGCCCCTACTTATGATGGGATATGTCGTCACTTATCAGCAGAGGAAGTTGCAGCTAAAGAAGCAGCGGGCGAGCCATATACAATCCGTATGCGTGTTCCTGAAAATGTAACTTATGAGTTTGAAGATTTAGTTCGTGGACCAGTTACATTTGAATCTAAAGACATTGGTGATTGGGTACTTGTAAAAGCAAATGGTATTCCAACATATAACTATGCGGTTGTGCTAGACGATCACTTTATGGAAATCTCGCATGTTTTCCGTGGAGAAGAGCATTTATCGAATACGCCAAAGCAAATGATGATTTTTGATGCATTTGGCTGGGAATATCCACGCTTCGGTCATATGACATTAATTATTAATGAAAATCGTAAAAAGCTATCTAAACGTGATGAATCAATTATTCAATTTGTCACGCAATATAAAGATTTAGGATATCTTCCTGAAGCAATGTTCAACTTCTTTGCGCTACTTGGATGGTCTCCAGAAGGGGAAGAAGAGATTTTCTCGAAAGAAGAGTTTATTAAAATCTTTGATGAAAAACGTCTTTCTAAATCACCATCTATGTTCGATAAGCAAAAGCTGACATGGATGAATAATCAATATATTAAAAAACTATCTTTAGAAGAAGTCGTAGCATTGTCTTTACCACACTTGCAAAAAGCAGAGCTATTACCTGAAGAACTTACGACAGAGCAACATGCATGGGCGACGGATTTAATCGCACTTTATCACGATCAAATGAGCTTTGGGGCAGAGATTGTGGAGTTATCTAGCCTATTCTTTAACGACCATATTGAATATGATGAAGAAGCAAAAGAGGTTTTAGCGGGAGAGCAAGTGCCTGAAGTAATGGCAGCATTTAAAGCAGAGCTTGAGCAATTAGAAGAATTTACACCAGATGCAGTAAAAGCTGCTATTAAGGCTGTGCAAAAAGCAACAGGTCATAAAGGTAAAAATCTATTTATGCCAATTCGTGTTGTAACAACAGGTGAAACGCATGGACCAGAGTTACCAAATGCGATTTGTTTAATTGGTAAAGAGAAAACAATTGACCGCGTAGAAAAATTTGCCCAATAAAGAGAAATTTATTGACAATCCATTCTTTCGTTGTAAAATGTATTTACATTGAAAAAGCGTTGATAAGGAGAAGTAAGTGGCGCATGCTCTTAAGAGAGGACCATCACCGGCTGAAAGTGGTCTGAGCCCAGGCAAAACTGAAATGCACCTTTGAGCATAGAGCTGAACTATAGTAGGCTTTATCGAGTCGTTCCCGTTAAAGAACGTCCAGAGTGGAAGGCATCTTTGCCTTCAAACAGAGTGGAACCACGCATTTTAAGCGTCTCTGTCATTCCCTTTTGGGGATGATAGGGGCGCTTTTTATTTTTTAGAAAAAGGCAATGATGCAGGCTTCATTAATTTACAAGGAGGCGTCAATACCACATCATCTACGCAGGGAATCTGAAGGAAATTGGCAATTGCTATCGTTTTAGTGTGTAGGATTTCAAAGGATTTGAGCAAGACCAACATGAAAAGGGGGAGTTTTTGTGTTTAAAAGAATGAAGGAAGATGTGGAAACAATTTTTGAGAATGATCCAGCAGCGCGTAGTGTATTTGAAGTGGTGTTAACCTATTCTGGTTTGCATGCGACATGGGCGCATCGAGTGGCGCATTGGTTCTTTAAAAGACGTTTTTATTTTATAGCTCGTGCCATTTCGCAAATTAGCCGTTTCTTTACGGGGATTGAAATTCACCCAGGTGCAAAAATTGGTCGTCGTTTCTTTATAGACCATGGTATGGGTGTTGTTATTGGTGAAACATGTGAAATTGGTAATAATGTTACTTTGTATCAAGGTGTAACATTAGGTGGTACAGGGAAAGAAAAAGGAAAACGACACCCTACGTTAGAGGACAATGTGCTTGTTGCAACGGGCGCGAAAGTATTAGGCTCTATCACAATTGGTGAGAATAGTAAAATTGGTGCGGGATCAGTTGTTTTAAAAGAAGTACCGCCAAACGCTACAGTTGTCGGTATTCCTGGTAAAATAGTAATTAAGGATGGAGTTCGTCTAGAGAAAAAACTAGATCATCAAAATATACCTGATCCTGTGGAAGAACGTTGTCAAGTTTTCGAGAAGCAAATCACTGAATTGCAGCAGGAAATCGAACGCTTACAAAAGGAGAGAGAAACACAATGAGTATTCAAATATTTAACTCATTAACAAGACAAAAGGAAACCTTCGTACCGCTAGAAGAAGGAAAAGTTAAAATGTATGTCTGCGGTCCGACTGTTTATAACTATATCCATATTGGAAATTCACGTCCTGTCATTGTGTATGATACAGTTCGCCGTTATTTTCAATATAAAGGCTATGATGTAAAATTCGTATCCAATTTTACGGATGTAGACGATAAAATCATTAAGGCAGCAAATGAGTTAGGCGAAGAAGTGCATGAATTAACAGAGCGCTTTATTGCTGCGTACTTCCAGGATGTTACAGCACTAGGGTGCAAAAAAGCGGATGTTCATCCACGTGTAACAGAGCATATGGACGATATCATTCAATTTATTCAAGTATTAATTGATAAAGGCTATGCTTATGAATCTGCTGGGGATGTGTATTATCGTACACGTAAGTTTGATGGTTATGGTAAATTATCGCATCAATCAGTAGACGATTTAAAAATCGGTGCTCGTATTGAAGCAGGCGAGAAAAAAGATGATGCATTAGATTTTGCTTTATGGAAAGCTGCGAAGCCGGGTGAGATCTTCTGGGAAAGTCCATGGGGAGATGGTCGTCCAGGCTGGCATATTGAATGTTCTGTAATGGCTCGTGAGCATTTAGGAGATACTATTGATATTCATGCTGGTGGGCAAGATTTAACTTTCCCTCACCATGAAAATGAAATTGCTCAATCAGAAGCACATAACGATAAAACATTTGCACGTTATTGGATGCATAACGGGTATATTAATATCGATAATGAAAAGATGTCTAAATCTCTTGGCAATTTCATTCTTGTTAATGATATTCGTAAACAAATTGATCCACAGATACTACGTTTCTTTATGCTATCGGTTCATTATCGTCACCCAATTAACTTTGCTAAAGATTTAGTAGAAGCTGCTGCAACGGGCTTAGAACGCATTCGTACAGCTTACAATAATGTGAAGCATCGTCTTACAACTACAGCAAGCTTAGGTGATCACTCGGAAGAATGGCTGAGCAAAATTGCTGAACAAAAAGCACAGTTTGAAGAGGCAATGGATGATGACTTTAATACTGCAAACGCTATTTCAGTATTATTCGAGGTAGCACGTATTGCTAATATTTACTTAAATGAAGCAAATACTTGCAAAAAAGTTTTAGAAACATTTATGGAAACTTTTGAAGTAGTAGGCGACGTCTTAGGTATTGAATTTGTAAAAGAAGAAGAGCTATTAGACGAAGAAATTGAAGCATTGCTACAAGAGCGCGTAGAGGCACGTAAAAACCGTGACTTTGCTCGTTCTGATGAGATCCGTGACCATTTGCAAGCCCAGGGTATCATTTTAGAAGATACACGACAAGGAACTAGATGGAAACGAGGGTAATAAAGTTGGATAAACTTCGCAATGAAGATGTTAAGCAATTAAATGCGCTGGCATTAGCCTATATGGGGGATGCCGTATTAGAACAAAAAATACGTGAGCATTTGCTACGTTCTGGCCGTGTTAAGCCGAATACGCTGCATCGAGAGGCAACTCGTTATGTTTCAGCAAAAGCGCAATCTAAGATCGTTCATCGCATGATGGATGAAAATTATTTAACAGAGGAGGAATTGGCTGTGTTCCGTCGTGGACGCAATGCCAAATCCGGCTCTGTACCAAAAAATACAGATGTCCAAACCTATCGTAATAGCTCAGGCTTTGAGGCAGTGCTTGGTAGTTTATATTTATTAAATGAACTAGAACGCGTGTATGAAATCATTGCATATGCTATTCAAATAATCGAGGAATCAAAGGGAGTGTCTAAATAATGGCAGAACAAAATGGTGAAATTATTGCCGGTAAAAACCCAGTGTTAGAAGCACTTCGTTCAGGCCGCGATATGAATAAAGTATGGATTGCAGAAGGTGTCAAAAAATCTGGTGTGAATGAATTGCTAGATTTAGCCCGAGAACGTGGTGTAATAGTTCAGTTTGTCCCAAAAAAGAAAGTCGATCAATTATCGAGTGCTAATCATCAAGGAATTGTTGCATCTGTTGCCGCTTATAAGTATGCTGAACTTGAGGATTTATTTGCAGCTGCAGCCAATAAACAGGAAGATCCTTTTTTCCTAATTTTAGACGAGCTAGAGGATCCTCATAATCTAGGGTCTATTATGCGAACGGCTGATGCTATCGGAGCACATGGTATTATTATTCCAAAGCGTCGATCTGTTAGTTTAACAGCTGTAGTGGCAAAAGCATCCACAGGTGCTATTGAACATGTTCCAGTTGTACGTGTGAACAATCTTGCTCAAACGGTTGATGAACTAAAAGAACGAGGTGTATGGATCGCTGGTACAGATGCGAAGGGCTCGGTGGATTATCGAAAAATGGATGCCACATTACCGTTAGCCATCATTATTGGCAGTGAGGGCAAGGGAATGGGTCGTTTATTAAAAGAAAAATGCGATTTTTTATATCACTTACCAATGGTTGGGCATGTTACATCATTAAACGCATCAGTTGCTGCAGCGCTTTTAATGTATGAAGTGTATCGTAAACGTCAAGAAGCGAATGAGTAACAATGAAAAACATTTTGCTTGTTGATGGCTATAATATGATTGGATCTTGGAAAGAGCTGCGGCCATTGCGTGATACAAATTTTGAGGATGCGCGCAGAAAGCTGATAGAAGTTATGGCTGAATATAAAGCGGCTATGGACTGGCGCGTAATTATTGTTTTTGACGCACATCTTGTACCAGGAGTTGAGCAATCTTATATAGAAAATGGTGTAGAAGTCATTTATACCCGTAAAAATGAAACGGCAGATGAACGAATAGAAAAAATGACGCGTGAACTAAAGGCTAGAAATGTACAGATACATGTAGCAACGTCCGATATGGCAGAGCAAAGCGTTATCTTTGGTAATGGTGCTCTAAGGAAATCGGCTAGAGAGCTAGAAATTGATACAAGCATTATCCAACATAAAATTTCACATGACGTGAGGCGCAAACAAGAAAGCAAGCCGCCTTCTCGTATAGAATTAAAGCCAGATGTTGCACTTGCTTTTGAAAAATGGCGACGAGGATTGAAATGATAGATTGACGCATATTTTCCAATTCCGTTATACTGTTCCTAATTATCTGTTGTGGCTGAGGTGATACCATGTTTAAAAATAGCATTGTACAAGTGACACAAGATTTTGAACGATTCAATGATGAAGAACTTATTGAAATGGTGCATCAAGGTAATACAGATGCGTTGGATTACTTAATTACGAAATACCGTTTGTTAGTAAGAGCAAAGGCAAGGTCCTATTTCTTAATTGGAGCAGATAAGGAAGACATCGTGCAAGAGGGTATGATCGGTTTATATAAAGCGATTCGTGATTTTAAAGGCGATAAACTGGCTTCTTTTAGGGCTTTTGCAGAGCTGTGTATTACAAGGCAGATCATCACGGCGATTAAAACAGCTACTAGGCAAAAGCATATTCCACTAAACTCCTATATCTCTTTGGACAAGCCTATATTTGATGAAGAGTCAGACCGAACGTTAATGGATGTGCTAACAGGTGCTATTATGGACGATCCAGAAGAATTGATGATTCATAGAGAAGAGTTCGGCTATTTAGAAGAAAAAATGAGTGAGATTTTAAGTGAATTAGAACTACAAGTTTTAGCTTTATATTTAGATGGTCAGTCTTATCATGAAATTTCTGAGAAATTAAATCGCCATGTGAAATCGATTGATAATGCATTGCAGCGGGTCAAGCGTAAATTAGAGCGACATTTGGTCCTTGAGGAAATGTCTTAGTCCATATAGGCCTTTATTGACATTGACAAATATAGGTGTTAGTCTTAAAAAGACAAAGTGCCGAAAAAGGTGAGTATATGGCAAAAAAAGTCGTGCTAAATTGCGAGAAATGCGGGTCGAGAAATTACACGTTCCCAGCTAAAGAAGGTTCAACTGTACGTCTCGAATTAAAGAAATTTTGCTCGCATTGCAATGAACATACAATGCATAAACAAACGCTATAAAATGATATGTAAATAGACAGATATGATTGATTCGGAGGTTAAGCTAGAATGGGCAAGATCAAAGGCTTTTTAAGTGATGTAATGTCTGAAATGCGCAAAACAAGCTGGCCAAAAAGTAAAGAACTAACGAAATATACAGTCGTTGTAATTTCAACTGTTGTCATTATGGCTTTATTTTTTGTATTAGTTGACTTAGGTGTTTCATCATTATTCCGCTGGTACTTAGATTTATAATTTAGTAAATAGCATATTTTTGAAATAGCCCGTCCATTGTAATAACGGGTTTTTTCGTTTGTTTTATCTTCATTCAGCAGAAAACTTTATCTATTGGTTTGATGACATGGTGAAGTGAAGGTCAGTAAAATACGCTCATGATGATAAGGATGCTACTAGGAGAGTATGATAGTAGTGATTGATGACTATGCTAGTTTCGGTATATATCATCGGGCTTTCGCTGGCTATTAGCGAAAGCTATATTTTTCTAATGAGATGTTTGTGAAAAGAGTAAGAATGCGTTTAGCATATCGCGATTCATTTTCACTTTTATTTGTAAGGGAGGGACGGACGAGGAGTCCTAGTAGTTATGGAGAAAAATTGGTATGTTGTTCATACGTATTCAGGGTATGAAAACCGTGTAAAAGCAAACCTAGAAAAACGTGTAGAAACAATGGGAATGCAAGATAAAATCTTCCGTGTAATTGTTCCTGAGCACGAGGAAACAGAAATGAAAGATGGGAAAAAGCGCACGATGATGCGTAAAGTTTTCCCTGGTTATGTGTTAGTTGAGTTAATTATGACAGACGATTCTTGGTATGTAGTACGAAATACGCCAGGCGTTACTGGCTTTATCGGCTCATCAGGTGGAGGAGCAAAACCAACACCTTTACTACCAGAGGAAGCAGATCGTCTACTACAACAAATGGGTATGACTGATAAGGTTGTAGAAGTTGATATAACTGTTGGTGAGGCTGTTGAAGTATTAGAAGGGCCGTTCGCTCATTTCCAAGGGCGTGTTGAGGAAATTGACACGGAAAAAGGAAAAATAAAAGTGTCGGTTGATATGTTTGGTCGCGAAACAATTATGGAGCTAGATTTCGAACAAATTCAAAAATTATAGTTCCAGTAATTGATCTATGACATGTCAATTGGTAGATGTTTCGCAGATTTTGTTAATTACTACTTGCTTAAAAAAATTAAAAGTGGTATCATTTCATAGGTCAGACTGTCATACTTTTAGTTGACGTCTGTATTGATAATTTTAATGTTATCGGCACTTAGCTGACAGACAGATATTGAGTGGGAGGGGCAACCCAATTACCACATCACGGACTTAAGGAGGTGTGTCTCGTGGCTAAAAAAGTTATTAAAGTTGTAAAACTTCAAATCCCTGCTGGTAAAGCTAACCCAGCTCCACCGGTTGGTCCTGCATTAGGTCAAGCGGGTGTGAACATCATGGGATTCTGTAAAGAATTCAATGCGCGTACTGCTGATCAAGCTGGTCTTATTATTCCAGTTGAAATTTCAGTATTCGAGGACCGTTCTTTCACTTTCATTACAAAAACTCCACCTGCAGCAGTGTTACTTAAAGTAGCAGCTGGTATCCAATCAGGATCTGGTGAACCAAATCGTAAAAAAGTGGCAACGGTTAAGCGTGATAAAGTTCGCGAAATCGCTGAAACTAAAATGCCAGACCTTAACGCTGCTTCAGTGGAAGCTGCTATGTTAATGGTTGAAGGTACTGCACGAAGCATGGGTATTGTTATCGAAGACTAATCCCATTTACTTGATGTTTTGTTTTTTGGAAGGTTGCGAAGTTTCTTTGTGAACACGCAACCTTTATTCGTGGGAGGTAAAATCCGCTATAACCACAATCAAGGAGGAAATATATAATGGCTAAAAAAGGTAAAAAACTGCAAGATGCAGTAAAATTAATTGATCGTAACTCACTATATAGTGCACAAGAAGCAATCGAACTTGCTCAAAAAACTAGCACAGTTAACTTCGACGCTACTGTAGAAGTTGCTTTCCGTCTAGGTATTGATACTCGTAAAAACGACCAACAAATCCGTGGTGCAGTAGTGCTACCAAATGGTACTGGTAAAACTCAACGTGTATTAGTATTCGCAAAAGGTGAGAAACTTAAAGAAGCTGAAGCAGCTGGTGCTGACTATGTAGGTGATGCAGAATACATCCAAAAAATCCAACAAGGTTGGTTTGATTTCGATGTAATCGTAGCAACTCCTGACATGATGGGCGAAGTTGGTAAACTTGGTCGTGTATTAGGACCTAAAGGTTTAATGCCAAACCCTAAAACTGGTACAGTTACTTTCGATGTAACAAAAGCGATCGAAGAAATCAAAGCTGGTAAAGTAGAATACCGTGCTGATAAAGCTGGTATCATCCACGCTCCTATCGGTAAAGTTTCTTTCTCAGCAGAAAAATTAGTAGAAAACTTCTTAGCTGTTTTTGATGTAGTGCAAAAAGCAAAACCTGCTGCAGCTAAAGGTACTTACATGAAATCTGTAAATGTTACAACTACAATGGGCCCAGCTATTAAAGTTGACGCTTCTAACGTAGTAGTAAAATAATTTATATATATGCGTTGACGACAGTGAGTATACATGATATTATAGTTGCTGTTGTGAATTATCCATTTGTACCGTAGACAGTAGGGGTGACTTGTCACTTAATGATCCTACCGAGGACATCGGAATTCAGATTCTTATTTTAAAGATGATGACTTTCAGCCTCTGCGTCTATTTGACCCAGAGGCTTTTCTTTTGTCGGTATAAATGACCCATTCTAATAGGAGGTGTCATCATGAGCAAAGCAATCGAAAACAAACAAGTACAAGTTCAAGAGATTACTGAAAAATTCCAAGGCGCTGCTTCTGTAGTAGTTGTGGATTACCGTGGTCTTAATGTTGCACAAGTAACTGAGCTTCGTAAACAACTTCGTGAAGCTGGCGTTGAGTTCAAAGTTTACAAAAATACTTTAACTCGTCGTGCTGCTGAGGCTGCTGGTCTTGAAGGAATCAACGACGTATTAGTTGGTCCTAACGCAATTGCGTTCTCAAATGAAGATGTTGTAGCGCCTGCTAAAATCATCAACGAGTTCGCTAAGAAAAACGAAGCTTTAGAAATTAAAGCGGGTATTATTGAAGGTACAATCTCTTCTGTTGAAGATGTTAAAGCACTTGCAGAACTTCCATCACGCGAAGGTCTACTTTCTATGCTTTTATCTGTACTTCAAGCTCCAGTGCGTAACTTCGCACTTGCAACAAAAGCTGTTGCAGAACAAAAAGAAGAACAAGGCGCGTAATTTAATACGCACTCAGACTTCTGCGGCCTGATCGCAAAAAAAATAAAACATTATCCAATTAGGAGGAAATTATAATGAATAAAGAGCAAATCTTAGAAGCTATCAAAGCTATGACAGTTCTTGAATTAAACGATTTAGTAAAAGCAATCGAAGAAGAATTCGGTGTAACAGCTGCTGCTCCTGTAGCAGTAGTTGCTGGCGGTGCTGCTGCAGCTGAAGAAAAAACTGAATTTGACGTAGTATTAGCATCTGCTGGTGCAGAAAAAATCAAAGTAATCAAAGTGGTTCGTGAAATCACTGGTTTAGGTCTTAAAGAAGCTAAAGAAGTAGTAGATAACGCTCCTAAAGCTCTTAAAGAAGGCGTTTCTAAAGATGAAGCTGAAGAAATCAAAGCTAAACTTGAAGAAGTTGGCGCATCTGTAGAAGTTAAGTAATCTCGTATTACTTTTTAACAAAAGGAAAGCTCGTCATTTTGGCGAGCTTTTTTCTTCATTCTGAGGAGGCATGAAAATGTCAGATCATTATTATACAAGTAAGCCTCAAACTGAGAGTAAACCTCGTCACTGGACATTCAAGTTACTAGGGCATTCGTTTTCGTTTGAAACGGATGCAGGTGTATTTAGTAAAAGCGAAGTAGATTTTGGATCCCGTGTTTTAATAGACGCTTTTAAAATGCCTAATATTAATGGTGCGATATTGGATGTAGGTTGTGGATATGGGCCGATAGGATTATCGATTGCCAAAGCGAATCCAGACCGTACCGTTTATATGATGGATATAAATGAACGCGCAGTTACACTTTCGCAAAAAAATGCGCAAGTGAACGGTGTTCAAAATGTGCGAATATTTGTGAGTGACGGCCTATCGATGGTTGATACAGATGTAGAAGCTGCAGCTATCTTAACGAATCCACCAATTCGTGCAGGGAAGGAAACGATTTTCCGCTTTTACGATGGAGCTTATGATCGACTAGTGCCTTCGGGTGAGCTTTGGGTAGTCATCCAGAAGAAACAAGGAGCACCATCGACAGTAAGTTACCTAGAAGAAAAATTTTCAGAAGTCGATATTGTAGAGAAGAAAAAAGGGTACTGGATAGTACGCGCAAAAAAATAAATGAAATATGTATAATTTATTGACTTGACAAATCGGCTATGATAATATGATACAATGCAAAAATATTATTTTGAGGTCGTATGCCCTTTTGTATAGAAATGTTTTTATATGGGTATACTTGCCAAGATAAGTTTAGTTAACCGAAAATGAGATCTTTTTGAAGACTCGTTTTCTTTTTGTCTTTCGAAATCATACACTATTTGTATGATTTTGCAAAGACCTAATATCGCTTTATTGAGGGGTGAATGAGTTGACAGGTCAACTAGTTCAGTACGGACAACACCGCCAGCGTAGAAGCTTTGCGCGTATTAAAGAGGTGCTTGAGCTTCCAAATCTGATTGAGATTCAAACGGCGTCTTACGAGTGGTTCCTTGAAGAAGGTTTACGTGAAATGTTCCGTGACATTTCGCCGATCGAGGACTTTACAGGTAATCTTTCATTAGAATTCATCGATTATTCATTAGGTGAGCCTAAGTATGATGTTGATGAATGTAAAGAGCGAGATGTTACTTACGCAGCTCCATTACGTGTGAAAGTACGTCTTTACAACAAAGAAACAGACGAAGTGAAAGAACAAGATGTCTTCATGGGTGACTTCCCATTAATGACAGAAACAGGTACGTTCATTATCAATGGTGCTGAACGTGTTATCGTTTCACAATTAGTTCGTTCACCAAGTGTGTATTTCCATGATAAAACTGATAAAAACGGTAAAAAAGGTTTCGGCGCAACGGTGATTCCAAACCGTGGTGCATGGTTAGAGTATGAAACTGATGCAAAAGACGTAGTTTATGTGCGTATCGATCGTACTCGTAAGCTACCAGTAACAGTGTTACTACGTGCGCTAGGCTTCGGTTCAGACCAAGAAATTATCGATATTATCGGTGATAACGAGTATTTACGTAATACGTTAGAAAAAGATAACTCTGAAAGTACAGAAAAAGCACTTTTAGAAATCTATGAACGTTTACGTCCAGGTGAGCCTCCAACAGTAGAAAGTGCGAAGAGTTTATTGTACTCTCGTTTCTTCGATGCAAAACGTTATGATTTAGCGAATGTTGGTCGCTACAAAATGAATAAAAAGCTTCATATTAAAAATCGTTTATTTAACCAAACGATTGCTGAAACGCTTGTAGATCCTGAAACAGGCGAAATTTTAGTAGAAAAAGGTACAGTGCTTGACCGTCGTACTTTAGATAAAATTCTACCTTACCTAGAAGATTCATCAAAAGGTATTGGTTACCGTACTTTATCGCAAGTTGGTGGCGTGCTTGAGGACGATGTAACAATCCAATCTATTAAGATTTATGCACCGAAAGATGAAGCACAAAAAGAAATTAATATCATCAGTAATGCGTACATTGATGAAGAAGTGAAGAATATTACACCAGCTGACGTTTTATCTTCAGTAAGCTATTTCTTCAACTTACTTTACCAAGTAGGCGCAACAGATGATATTGACCATTTAGGTAACCGTCGTCTACGTTCAGTAGGTGAGTTACTACAAAACCAATTCCGTATCGGTTTATCTCGTATGGAACGTGTAGTACGTGAGCGTATGTCCATTAACGACACAGCTGCAATCGTACCGCAACAATTAATTAATATTCGCCCTGTAATTGCGTCTATTAAAGAGTTCTTCGGTAGCTCTCAATTATCTCAATTCATGGACCAAACAAACCCTCTAGCAGAGTTAACACATAAACGTCGTTTATCTGCATTAGGGCCTGGTGGTTTAACACGTGAGCGTGCTGGTTTTGAAGTGCGTGACGTTCACTACTCTCACTACGGTCGTATGTGTCCAATCGAGACACCTGAGGGTCCAAACATTGGTTTAATCAACTCATTATCTTCATTTGCCAAAGTCAATAAATTTGGATTCATCGAAACGCCTTATCGTCGTATTGATCACGAAACAGGCCGAGTAACGGATCAAATTGATTATTTAACAGCTGATGAAGAAGATAACTACTATGTAGCACAAGCAAACTCGCTATTAAATCCAGATGGTACATTTACTAATGAAGAAGTAGTAGGTCGTTTCCGTGGGGATAACACAGTATTCAATAAAGCTCAAATGGACTACATGGACGTATCTCCTAAACAAGTAGTTTCTGCTGCGACTGCATGTATCCCGTTCTTAGAAAACGATGACTCTAACCGTGCACTTATGGGTGCCAACATGCAACGTCAAGCAGTTCCACTTCTTAACCCAGAAGCACCATTCGTTGGTACGGGTATGGAACATGTTGATGCGCGTGATTCAGGTGCAGCTGTTGTAGCGAAATACGATGGTATTGTTGAGCACGTAGAGGCTCGCTCTATCCATGTTCGTCGCATTGAAGTTGTAGACGGCAAAGAGGTTAAAGGCGATTTAACAAAATATAAATTACAAAAATTCATTCGTTCAAACCAAGGTACTTCATATAACCAACGTCCACTTGTAAAAGTTGGCGAGCGTGTGAAACCTCGTGATATTTTAGCAGACGGTCCATCAATGGAAAGAGGCGAACTGGCTCTTGGACGTAACGTACTTGTTGCATTCATGACTTGGAACGGCTTTAACTATGAGGATGCTGTTATTATGAGCGAGCGCCTTGTAAAAGACGATGTCTATACATCTGTTCATATTGAAGAATATGAATCAGAATCTCGTGATACAAAGCTTGGGCCTGAAGAAATCACTCGCGATATTCCGAACGTTGGGGAAGATGCACTTCGTAACCTAGACGAACGTGGTATTATCCGTATTGGTGCGGAAGTACGTGATGGCGATATTCTGGTAGGGAAAGTAACACCTAAAGGGGTTACAGAATTAACTGCGGAAGAGCGTTTATTACATGCAATCTTCGGTGAAAAGGCTCGTGAGGTTCGTGATACTTCATTACGTGTACCACACGGTGCTGGCGGTATCATTCTTGACGTTAAAGTATTTAACCGTGAAGATGGCGATGAATTACCACCAGGCGTTAACCAATTAGTTCGTGCTTATATTGTTCAAAAACGTAAAATTCGCGTTGGGGACAAAATGGCCGGACGTCATGGTAACAAAGGGGTTATCTCTCGTATCTTACCGGAAGAAGATATGCCGTTCATGCCAGATGGCACGCCTGTTGATATCATGTTAAATCCACTTGGTGTACCTTCTCGTATGAATATCGGACAAGTTTTAGAGTTACACTTAGGTATGGCTTCCCGCTACCTAGGCGTCCACATGGCAACACCAGTATTTGATGGTGCTAATGAAGAAGACGTTTGGGAAACAATGGAAGAAGCAGGGATGAACCGTGACGGTAAAACAATCCTGTATGATGGACGTTCTGGTGAACCATTTGATAACCGTGTATCTGTTGGGATCATGTACATGATCAAACTTGCTCACATGGTTGATGATAAACTTCACGCACGTTCAACTGGTCCTTATTCACTTGTTACGCAGCAACCACTTGGTGGTAAAGCGCAATTTGGTGGACAACGTTTTGGTGAGATGGAGGTATGGGCACTTGAAGCATACGGTGCTGCATATACACTTCAAGAAATCTTAACGGTTAAATCCGATGACGTTGTTGGTCGTGTGAAAACATATGAAGCCATCGTTAAAGGTGAAAGTGTACCAGAGCCAGGTGTTCCTGAATCATTCAAAGTATTGATTAAAGAACTTCAATCTCTTGGTATGGATGTTAAGATGTTAACAGTTAATGATGAAGAAGTAGAGCTTCGCGATTTAGACGAAGAAGAAGATCTTCAACCAGCTGATGCACTTAACATTGCACCACAGCCAGATACAGAAGAAGAGCCAGTAGAGTCTTTTGAATAATGGAAACCCAAATTCACAATGGTGAATAAGGTCAAACTTATTTTTCAAATTAGCCGGGCAGGATTTAACGCCCTGCCTGGCTTTTTCTTTTAATAAATCATTCTATTTCTAATCCTTTGCCAAAGAGGCAATTCTTTGCAAGCGATTATCGAGCTGCGTAAAAGAGTCTTTATAAAGACCTATACTAGAGGGAGGTAGGCTCCTTGATAGACGTTAATGAATTTGAATATATGAAAATCGGTTTAGCATCCCCTGACAAGATTCGTTCTTGGTCATATGGTGAGGTTAAAAAGCCTGAAACAATTAACTACCGTACATTAAAACCAGAAAAAGATGGTTTATTCTGTGAACGTATCTTTGGTCCAACTAAAGATTGGGAATGTCATTGTGGTAAATATAAACGTGTACGCTATAAAGGCGTAGTTTGTGACCGTTGTGGCGTTGAAGTAACACGCGCTAAAGTTCGTCGTGAACGTATGGGACACATCGAATTAGCAGCACCAGTTTCTCATATCTGGTACTTCAAAGGTATTCCAAGCCGTATGGGTCTAATCCTAGATATGTCACCACGTGCATTAGAAGAAGTTATTTATTTTGCTTCATATGTTGTGATTGATGCGGGTGCTACTAATTTAGAAAGCAAACAATTACTTTCTGAAAAAGAGTACCGTGCATACCGTGAAAAATTCGGCAACACATTCGAAGCTGCAATGGGTGCAGAAGCAATCAAAAAACTATTAAGCAAAATTGACTTAGAGGATGAAACACATTCTTTAAAAGAAGAGTTAAAATCTGCACAAGGTCAAAGACGTACTCGTGCTATCAAACGTCTAGAAGTTGTTGAATCTTTCCGTAACTCAGGTAACTCACCTGAATGGATGATTCTAGATGTTCTACCTGTTATTCCACCAGAGCTTCGTCCAATGGTGCAATTAGATGGTGGTCGTTTTGCAACTTCCGATTTAAACGATTTATACCGTCGTGTAATTAACCGTAATAATCGTTTAAAACGTTTATTAGATTTAGGTGCGCCAAGCATCATCGTACAAAACGAAAAGCGTATGCTACAAGAAGCTGTTGACGCATTAATTGATAATGGTCGTCGCGGACGTCCTGTAACAGGTCCTGGTAACCGTCCACTAAAATCACTTTCACATATGCTGAAAGGTAAACAAGGTCGTTTCCGTCAAAACTTACTTGGTAAACGTGTTGACTATTCTGGTCGTTCCGTTATCGTAGTAGGTCCAAACTTAAAAATGTACCAATGTGGTTTACCAAAAGAAATGGCTATCGAATTATTCAAGCCATTCGTAATGAAAGAGTTAGTAGAGCGTGGTCTTGCTCATAACATTAAATCTGCTAAGCGTAAAATTGAACGTTTAAACAATGACGTTTGGGACGTTTTAGAAGATGTTATTCGTGAGCATCCGGTATTACTAAACCGTGCACCAACGCTTCACCGTCTTGGTATTCAAGCATTTGAACCAACACTAGTTGAAGGTCGTGCTATTCGTCTTCACCCATTAGTATGTACAGCGTATAACGCTGACTTCGATGGTGACCAAATGGCGGTTCACGTACCGTTATCAGCAGAAGCTCAAGCAGAAGCTCGTCTTCTAATGCTTGCAGCACAAAACATCTTGAATCCAAAAGATGGTAAACCTGTTGTAACACCTTCTCAAGATATGGTATTAGGAAACTACTACCTAACACTTGAACGTGAAGATGCTCGTGGTGAAGGTACTGTTTTCTATGGTCCAAATGAAGTCTTAATTGCATATGATACAGGTCATGTACATTTGCATACACGTATCGCGATTAAAGCAAGTTCGTTAAATAACCCAACATTCACAGAAGAACAAAATAATATGTTCCTATTGACAACTGTTGGTAAAGTAATCTTTAACGAAATCTTGCCAAAATCATTTCCTTATATTAATGAGCCAACTGATTTCAACTTAGAGCAAGTAACACCAGAGAAATACTTCGCTAAATTAATAATTGACGAAGATACTCTGAAAGAGCTTGAATCAGATAGCGCTTATAATAATTTAGATGAAAAAGGGAAAATTGATGCACAACGTACAGCTGTATTGCGTAAATATTTTGCATCAGTACCAGTTGTAAATCCATTCCGTAAAAAATTCTTAGGAAATATCATTGCTGAAGTGTTTAAACGTTTCCACATTACTGAAACATCTAAAATGCTTGACCGCATGAAAAACCTAGGATTTAAATATTCAACACGTGCTGGTATTACTGTAGGTGTATCTGACATCGTGGTATTACCTGATAAAGGTGAAATTTTAGCTGTAGCTCAAGAAAAAGTGGATAAAGTTCAAGCGCAATTCCGTCGTGGTTTCATTACAGAGGATGAACGTTATGATCGTGTTATCTCAAGCTGGAGTGCTGCGAAAGACGAAATTCAAGCGAAACTGATGAAGTCACTTGAGAAAACAAACCCAATTTTCATGATGTCTGATTCAGGTGCCCGTGGTAACGCATCTAACTTTACGCAGTTAGCTGGTATGCGTGGTCTGATGGCCAACCCGGCTGGTCGTATTATTGAACTTCCAATTAAATCTTCATTCCGTGAAGGTTTAACAGTATTAGAGTACTTCATCTCTACTCACGGTGCTCGTAAAGGTCTTGCCGATACAGCCCTTAAAACTGCCGATTCAGGTTACTTAACACGTCGTCTTGTTGACGTTGCACAGGATGTTATTGTACGTGAAGATGACTGTGGTACTGACCGTGGCTTAACAATTGGTGCATTAATGGAAGGCACAGAACTGATTGAAGCTCTAGATGAACGTATTGTTGGTCGTCATACGAAGAAAACAATCGTACATCCTGAAACGGGTGAAGTTATTTTAGGAAGAGATGGTTTAATCGACCAAGATGTTGCTCGTGCAATTATTGAAGCAGGTATCGAGGAAGTGACAATCCGTTCAGCATTTACATGTAATACAAAACATGGCGTATGTAAAAAATGTTACGGCATGAACTTGGCAACAGGTGAAAAGGTTGAGGTTGGAGAGGCAGTTGGTATTATTGCAGCTCAATCAATCGGTGAACCAGGTACACAATTAACAATGCGTACATTCCATACAGGTGGGGTTGCCGGAGATGATATTACACAAGGTCTTCCACGTATCCAAGAGATCTTTGAAGCACGTAATCCAAAAGGTCAATCTGTTATTTCAGAAATCACAGGTACTGTTTCAGATATCACAGAAATTCGTGAAGGCTTAAAAGAAATTACTATTCAAGGTGACGTAGAAACGCGTAAGTATCAAGCACCTTATAATGCACGTTTAAAAGTTATCGAAGGTGATAATGTAGAGCGTGGTCAAGTTTTAACAGAGGGTTCTATCGATCCAAAACAATTGTTAAAAGTCAAAGATGTTTCAACTGTTCAAGAATATTTATTAAAAGAAGTTCAAAAAGTATACCGTATGCAAGGGGTAGAAATTGGTGATAAACATATCGAGGTAATGGTTCGCCAAATGCTTCGTAAAGTACGTGTAATTGAAGCTGGAGATACAGATTTATTACCAGGTTCATTACTAGATATCCACCAATTTGCAGAGGCAAATGCAGATGCTGTTATGAATGGCAAAAATCCTGCAACTTGTCGTCCTGTTATCCTGGGTATTACAAAAGCTTCTCTTGAAACAGAATCATTCTTATCTGCAGCATCGTTCCAAGAAACAACACGTGTGTTAACAGATGCAGCAATTAAGGGTAAACGTGACGAGCTTCTTGGATTAAAAGAGAACGTAATTATCGGTAAACTTGTTCCAGCAGGTACTGGTATGCAACGTTACCGTCAAATCCGCATCGAAAAAGATGAGCTTGACACAGAAGTTGTTTCTGCCGAATAGACATTAAAATAGGACCGAAGAGATGGAATTTCACCGTCTCTTCGGACTTTTTAAAGATATTAGTTGACAGTGTAAATTGGTAATGATAATATATTGAAGGTTGATAGTTAACTGTCTGTACTTCGGAGGATATGAAAATGTCTTATGATAAAGTAAGGGCTAGTCAAACAATCATAGGTACAAAGCAAGCAGTAAAAGCAATGCGAGCCGGTTCAGTGAAAGAACTTCTTGTGGCACTTGATGCAGACAATTGGGTAACCGATTCGGCCATATCTTTCGCGAGAGAAATCGGTATACCAGTTATTCTTGTTGAGTCGAAAAAGGAACTGGGCAAGGCCTGTGGAATCCATGTTGGAGCTGCGGTAGTTGCGATTACTGTAGAGTAGTTTTTGTGTATTAAACACAAAGACTTTGTTTTTACCCAAAAAATGAACCACCTGGATGTGTGGTATTAACAAGGAATAAATGAAGGGAGGAAATATCGATGCCTACAATTAACCAATTAGTACGTAAGCCTCGTCAATCTAAAATCACGAAATCAAAATCACCAGCGTTAAACAAAGGATATAACTCATTTAAAAAATCTTTAACTGATGTTAAATCACCACAAAAACGCGGTGTTTGTACTCGTGTTGGTACAATGACACCTCGTAAACCGAACTCAGCGTTACGTAAATACGCTCGTGTACGTTTAACTAACCAAATTGAGGTTACAGCTTATATCCCAGGTGAAGGCCACAACTTACAAGAGCACAGTGTTGTTCTTATCCGTGGCGGACGCGTAAAAGACTTAGCGGGTGTTCGTTACCATATCGTACGTGGAGCTCTTGATACAGCTGGTGTAAACGGTCGTTTACAATCACGTTCTAAATACGGAACAAAACGCCCTAAAGAAAAAAAATAATTTAACGTTAAATAACGTTATTTAATACTGAGCCTCATACTAATTGTCACAAATATCGAATCTTGCTAGCAGATTTGATATTTGATCGACAAATACGAAAAGGCCAACTTTATAAAATAATCGATAACTATTCGAAAGGAGGAAAACACATGCCTCGTAAAGGTCCTGTTTCCAAACGTGACGTGTTACCAGATCCAATTTATAGTTCAAAACTAGTAACTCGTTTAATCAATAAAATGATGGTTGATGGTAAAAGAGGTACTTCTCAAAAGATTTTATACGGTGCGTTCGAACTTGTTAAAGAACGTTCTGGTGAAAATCCAATTGAAGTATTCGAAGCCGCTCTAAACAACGTAATGCCAGTTCTTGAAGTTCGTGCTCGCCGTGTTGGTGGTTCAAACTACCAAGTACCGGTTGAAGTACGTCCAGAACGTCGTACAACTTTAGGTCTTCGTTACCTAGTTAACTATGCTCGTCTTCGTGGTGAAAAAACTATGGAAGAACGTTTAGCTAACGAAATTCTTGATGCTTCTAACAACACTGGTGCATCAGTTAAGAAACGTGAAGACATGCACAAAATGGCAGAAGCGAACAAAGCATTCGCTCACTACCGTTGGTAATTTAACCTATGTGTTAGCCAGTTAGCTAACACAAGGTCTCTTATACAGTCTTTACCCCAATATGGAAGGAGAAATTTCCTATGAAACGCGAATTCTCACTTGAGAATACTCGTAATATTGGGATCATGGCTCACATTGATGCTGGTAAAACAACAACAACTGAGCGTATCCTTTATTACACTGGTAAGATTCACAAAATCGGTGAAACTCATGAAGGCGCTTCTCAAATGGACTGGATGGAGCAAGAGCAAGAGCGTGGTATTACAATCACTTCTGCTGCAACAACAGCCCAATGGGCAGGCCATCGTGTAAACATCATCGATACTCCTGGACACGTAGACTTCACTGTAGAAGTAGAACGTTCATTACGTGTACTTGACGGTGCTGTTACAGTACTAGATGCTCAATCTGGTGTTGAGCCTCAAACTGAAACTGTATGGCGTCAAGCTACAACTTATGGTGTTCCACGTATTGTATTCATTAACAAAATGGATAAAACAGGAGCAGATTTCTTATATTCTGTAGGAACTCTACATGATCGTTTACAAGCAAACGCTCACCCTATCCAATTACCTATCGGAGCTGAAGATCAATTCTCAGCAATCATCGACCTAGTTGAGATGAAAGCTACTTTCTATGGCGACGAAAAAGGTACAGCAGTAACTGAAGGAGAAATTCCTGAAGAATACCGCGCACAAGCTGAAGAATACCGTGAAAAACTAATCGACGCTGTTGCAAGTGTTGATGAAGAAATCATGGAAAAATATTTAGAAGGCGAAGAAATTACTGTTGCGGAACTTAAAGCGGCGATCCGTCGTGCTACAATCGCAGTAGAATTCTACCCAGTAATCTGTGGTACAGCATTCAAACACAAAGGCGTACGTCCAATGTTAAATGCCGTTATCGATTACTTACCATCTCCAGTTGATGTACCAGCAATCAAAGGTACTTCAGTAGATGGTGACGAAGAGTTAGAACGTAAATCTTCTGATGCAGAGCCATTCTCAGCTCTTGCATTCAAAGTTATGACTGACCCATTCGTAGGTAAATTAACTTTCTTCCGTGTGTACTCTGGAACATTAGATTCAGGTTCATACGTGCAAAACTCTTCTAAAGGTAAACGTGAGCGTGTAGGTCGTATCCTACAAATGCACGCTAACTCTCGTGAAGAGATCTCAAAAGTATTTGCTGGAGACATCGCAGCAGCAGTAGGTCTTAAAGACACTACTACTGGTGATACTCTTTGTGACGAGAAGAACCTAGTTATTCTTGAATCAATGGAGTTCCCTGAGCCAGTAATTTCTCTTTCTGTAGAACCAAAATCAAAAGCTGACCAAGATAAAATGGGTCAAGCTTTACAAAAACTTCAAGAAGAGGATCCAACTTTCCGTGCTCATACTGACACAGAAACTGGACAAACAATCATCTCAGGTATGGGTGAACTTCACCTTGATATCTTAGTTGACCGTATGCGCCGTGAATTTAAAGTAGAAGCTAACGTAGGTGCTCCAATGGTATCTTACCGTGAAACATTCCGTAGCTCTGCAAAAGTTCAAGGTAAATTCACTCGCCAATCTGGTGGTCGTGGACAATACGGAGACGTAACGATTGAGTTCTCTCCAAATGAAGAAGGTAAAGGATTTGAATTCGAAAACGCTATCGTTGGTGGTGTAATTCCTCGTGAATACATTCCTGCAGTTGAAGCAGGTCTTCGTGACTCTCTTGACCGCGGTGTAGTAGCTGGTTACCCTCTAATCGACATTAAAGCGAAATTAGTATTCGGTTCTTACCATGACGTTGACTCGAATGAGATGGCGTTCAAAATTGCTGCATCTATGGCTCTTAAAGAAGCTTCGAAACAATGTGACGCTGTTATCTTAGAACCAATGATGAAAGTAGAAGTTGTAATTCCAGAAGAATACCTTGGCGATATCATGGGTAACATTACTTCTCGTCGCGGACGCGTTGAGGGTATGGATGCTCGTGGTAACTCACAAGTTGTTCGTGCGATGGTTCCTTTAGCAGAAATGTTTGGTTATGCAACAACACTTCGTTCTGCAACACAAGGTCGTGGTGTATTCTCAATGACATTCGATCATTATGAAGAAGTACCAAAATCAATTGCTGCTGAAATCATCAAAAAAAATAAAGGTGAATAATTGAATTTTCATCTTGCATAAAGTATAACTAATTTGTAAGCTATGATTGCAGGATAGGGGATGGGCCCGTTCTCTATCGGCATTCATTCTATAAATTTCAAAAATAAAACATATAATTTTGAGGAGGCAATCTCTAATGGCTAAAGAAAAATTTGACCGTTCTAAAACGCATGCTAACATTGGTACAATCGGACACGTTGACCATGGTAAAACTACTTTAACTGCTGCAATCGCTACAGTTCTTTCTAAAAAAATGGGTGGTACAGCTAAATCATACGCTGACATCGATAACGCTCCAGAAGAAAAAGAGCGTGGTATCACAATCAACACTTCTCACGTAGAATATGAAACAGAAACTCGTCACTATGCACACGTTGACTGCCCAGGACACGCTGACTATGTTAAAAACATGATCACTGGTGCTGCACAAATGGACGGCGGTATCTTAGTAGTATCTGCTGCTGATGGCCCAATGCCACAAACTCGTGAACACATCCTTTTATCTCGTCAAGTAGGTGTTCCATACTTAGTAGTATTCATGAACAAATGTGATATGGTTGATGACGAAGAATTATTAGAATTAGTAGAAATGGAAATCCGTGATCTACTATCTGAATATGACTTCCCAGGTGACGATATTCCTGTAATCAAAGGTTCTGCTCTTAAAGCTCTTGAAGGTGAACCAGAATGGGAAGAAAAAATCGTTGAATTAATGGACGCTGTAGATTCTTACATCCCAACTCCAGAACGTCAAACTGACAAACCATTCATGATGCCAGTAGAGGACGTATTCTCTATCACTGGTCGTGGTACAGTTGCAACTGGCCGTGTTGAACGTGGTCAAGTTAAAGTTGGTGACGTAATTGAAATCATCGGTATCGCTGAAGAAGCTAAATCTACTACTGTAACTGGTGTAGAAATGTTCCGTAAATTATTAGACTATGCTGAAGCTGGTGACAACATCGGTGCTTTACTACGTGGTGTTGCTCGTGAAGAAATCCAACGTGGTCAAGTATTAGCTAAACCAGGTTCAATCACTCCACACACAAACTTCAAAGCTGAAGTTTACGTTTTATCAAAAGAAGAGGGTGGCCGTCATACTCCATTCTTCTCTAACTACCGTCCTCAGTTCTACTTCCGTACAACTGACGTAACAGGTATCTGTAACTTACCAGAAGGCGTTGAAATGGTAATGCCTGGTGATAACATCGAAATGACAGTTGAACTTATCGCTCCAATCGCTCTTGAAGAAGGTACTAAATTCTCTATCCGTGAGGGTGGCCGTACTGTAGGCGCTGGCGTAGTTGCTTCTATCCAAAAATAATTTTAGCTTTCGCTAATTATCAAACCAATCTGTAGGGACGCTTACAGATTGGTTTTTTGTGTTAAAATAAGGGAAATCAAATGATTTTAATTAGTGTATGTATACATAACAGCTAGCATGTCATCTAGGAGAAATAAAGAAAAGGGGAATTGAACATGGACATGAAAATCTTGCTCATTGAAGATGATCCATCCATTTTTAACATGATTCAAGAACGTTTTGCACATTGGTCATTACAAGTGGTTGGTCCTAAAAATTTTCAAAAGGTGATGGACAATTTTATAGAGGAGAAACCACACCTTGTGCTGATTGATATTCAATTACCTGCCTATGATGGCTTTCATTGGTGTCGAGAAATACGTCATTTATCCAAAGTACCCATCCTTTTTCTCTCGTCTCGAGATCATCCAATGGATATGGTGATGGCTATGCAAATGGGAGCAGATGATTTTATACAAAAGCCATTCCATATGGAAGTGCTACTCGCGAAAACACAGGCGATTTTACGAAGAACCTATGACTATGTTGAGGAGAAAATGGACGTTACTCGTTTTAATAATGCCGTTATTGATTATACAAGGAGTGAGATTGTGTTTAATGGGGCTACTGCTTCCTTAACGAAAAACGAGCTCTTCATTTTACGAATTTTAGTGGAACAGGTTAATCAGATTGTTTCAAGAGACGAATTAATGAGAAAGCTTTGGGATGATGAACGTTTTGTCAATGATAATACTTTGTCGGTAAATGTTAATCGATTACGTACAAAGCTAGAGGATATTGGTTTACCAGAAGTGATTCTAACTAAAAAAGGACTTGGATATATGGCAGTCAGCCAGAGGACGTGAAAAACATGCTATTATTATTTATAAGAGAACGCTTTGCATGGATTGGTTTTTTTATTTTCATTTTTACACTTCTAAATGTTCTATTTTCTTTAGATGTTGGTTTAAATAGTATTTCAATATGGTATGTAAACATTAGTTTGCTTGTTAGTTTTACGCTCTTTTTTGTGTGGCGTTATGTCAATGAAGTTGGGAAATTAAAAGATTTCCTGGGAAATATGGACGGCTACCTTGATGAAGCACATAAAAACAGACTAGTTTTAACTCCTTTTCAGGAAGCATGCTTTCAAAAAATAGAAAGTGTCTTTTATGAGAAGAACATGGAGTTAAATCAAGCTAAAGTGCAACTACAAGAGTATTCGGATGAGCTGTTGGCTTGGGTTCATGAAGTAAAGGCCCCTTTAACAACGATTAATTTATTGTTAGAGCATATTGAGGATGTATCACTGCGCCGAAAGTTAGAGAATGAATGGCTGAGACTACATCTTTTAGTCGATCAACAGCTACATCAAACAAGATTAGCCTCTATTGAAAAGGACAACTATTTAAATGAGGTCGAGCTGAAACCGATTGTCTATAAAGAAATCAGGGGTATGCAGGCTTGGTGTATTGAAAAAGGTATTGGCTTTGAAGTCGCTGAGCTTACAGATACGGTTCTGACTGATGGCAAGTGGCTGGCGTTTATTGTTCGGCAAATTCTCTCAAATGCCATAAAATATAGTCCAGTAAATTCTGAGGTCACAATTTTCACTGAACATGACCCAACAGGTGCGACATTATTACATATAAAAGATGTAGGTATAGGTATTCCTTTAGAGGATTTACCTCGAATTTTTCAAAAATCGTATACGGGAACAGCGGGAAGAGAATCCTCACAATCTACAGGAATGGGTCTTTATTTGGCATCCAATGCAGCCCGAAAAATCGGGATTCGCATCTATGTTCAATCGAATGTTGGAGACGGCTCATTATTTACACTGCGTTTTCCCTTACAAAATGAATATGTCAAACTAACAGGTAGATGACGAAATTGTCACCTACCTTTTTATATTGTCATGTAAAACGCACGAATGAATAGCTATGACAGGGTACACTTGGATTATAGAAAGGGGCGTTATCACGTGACAGTTTTAATTGGTCGTAAAATAAAGAAAGTATATGGCAAAAAATCAACGGCTCAAGAAGTGCTAAAGGGTATTGATTTAGAAGTAAATAAAGGTGAGTTTGTAGGCATTATGGGACCTTCAGGTTCAGGTAAAACAACACTTTTAAATGTCTTGTGTTCTATAGATTTCGCAACAGAAGGTGTAATTGAAATAAACGGTCATAATTTGCGTGATATGAAAGAAAAGGCATTAGCGAATTTTCGACGAGAGCAGCTAGGATTCATATTTCAAGATTATAATTTACTGGATACCCTCACAGTAAAGGAAAATATCCTTCTGCCATTAGCTATCAGTAAGTTACCAAAAGCTGTTGCGGAAAGTCGAGTGAAAGAGCTAACATCCCTATTGGGTATCACAGAAATTTTAAATAAATATCCCAATGAAATATCTGGTGGACAAAAGCAGCGTACCTCTGCTGCACGTGCACTTATTACGACCCCATCGTTGGTATTTGCAGATGAGCCTACTGGTGCATTGGATTCTAAATCGGCTACAGCCTTGCTCCAAAATCTCCAAAACATTAATGAGACGAAAGAAGCGACAATAATGATGGTTACACATGATGCAGTAGCTGCAAGCTTCTGCACACGTGTTTTATTTTTAAAGGATGGCCTGATCTATAGTGAACTTTATAAGGGTGATAAAACAAGGCAGGCATTTTTCCAAGAAATCATGCATACGCAAAGTGTGCTAGGCGGTGACGGGTATGAGTCTTAGTAAGCTAGTGATTAGAAGCATGAAGAAAAATATGAAGCACTACTATCTATATTTCTTTGCTCTTATTTTTAGTGTTACTTTGTATTTTTCCTTTGTTACATTGCAAAATAATTCTGAGGTATGGGATGCTGTTCAAATGAGTGGAACGGCTACGGCAGGATTTAAAGCAGCCACTTATATTCTCTATTTTATCGTTTTATTCTTCGTCCTATATGCAAATCATTTATTTATGAAACGTCGTAGTAAGGAAATAGGCTTGTACCAATTGATAGGCATGACAAAGGGGCTAATCGTGCGTTTACTAGCGATTGAAAACATTCTCTTATTTATTGGTGCTGTTATTCTAGGGATGCTGGTAGGTTTCTTTAGCTCACGCGTATTTGCTATGATTTTACTACGTGTCCTTGAAAAAGAAGCTCTTGTAACCATGACATTTAGTACACAGGCATTACAGCAGTCGATGATCGTGTTTGCTATTCTTTTGGTTATTGTTCTTGTACAGATGGCTTGGATGATTCATCGTGTTTCATTATTATCACTGTTTAGCGCGGCAAAACAAGCAGACGAGCGTGTGAGACGTTTTAGTGCATTACAAATGGCAATTGGCTTTATGGGTCTTGTGCTGATTGCTTACGGCTACTATGCGTCAACAAAGCTATTTGATATTGATTCAGCTGGTCATTTATTTATCAATATGATGATAATTTTAGCTACGACTATTGGTGGTACATTTCTTGTCTTTCGTTTCTCCGTAGCCTTTATTATGAATACTATTCGCTTGAAGAAAAAAGGGCATTTATCTATCAAGGATGTATTAGCATTAACACCGATTATGCATCGCATGAAGAGCAACGCAAAGTCATTAACACTTATCACTGTATTAACAGGTGTGTCTCTAGGTGTAACGACGCTATCCTATATCGCCTACTATTCCTCAGAGGCATCGGCTTATAGCCAAGTACCTGGTGATTTCATATTGCTAGAAGAGCAGGGTCAGACCTTCTTAGAGGAGTTAGAGAAAAATAACATTACGTATGATAAAGTAGATTATCGTTTACAAGGAGTAACAGCCTCTGTAGGTCAATTAATGTCTAAAAAGCAGCAGGACAATCCTTTATATGATATGGAAGGAACAATCTATACTATCCCGCTTTCTGATTATCAGCAAAGCGTTCCTGAAGCATCGCTATCAGGCAACGATGTTATCTTAACCAACTATGGCGGTTATATGGCTGAAATGTTTCCATTAGAAAAAGATCGTGATGTAGTGGTATCTGCAGGAGAGCTTGAAGAAACTTTCCATGTAGTAGATGTTCATGATAAAAGTGTTATAAGTGGTATTGTCACGGCTGGAGGTGGCGGACCTATCTTTGTTGTGACAGATGACATGTTTACAAGTTTAACTACGCAAGCAGCGCTTTATCCTTGGCATCAACAAACGACCATTACAATAACAGCAAAAGAAGAATTAGAAACAGCAGAGAAATTATATATTCAAACAAATGCAGGAGTTATTACGGCTGTAGAAGGTGATGGTAAGACACAGCAATATACACAATCTTCCTTTGAAGAAAAACGTAAAGATAATATTGAAACATTAGGTCTTACGATTTTTACAACAGCATTTTTAGGATTAGCATTTCTAATGACAACTGGTAGTATTCTATACTTTAAACAAATGTCTGAGGCAGGGGAAGAAAGAAGTTCCTATACAATACTCAGAAAAATTGGTTTTGCCGAGAAAGACATCATGAAAGGCATTTATATGAAACAGGCCTTTAATTTTGGTGTCCCATTAGTTATTGGATTATTGCATAGCTACTTTGCTGTTAAGTCAGGATGGTTCTTATTTGGTACAGAGTTAACGGCTCCCTTGTGGATTGCGATGTGCTGTTACGTAGCGTTATATACGATCTTTGGCATACTTTCGGTTGGCTATTATAAAAAAGTTGTTCGTGAATCGTTGTAACAATTAAATATGAAGAAACTCAAAAACAGTGTAATGATTAATCCTTTACACTGTTTTTTATATAAACATATTGAAATTGTGAAAACTATTGACTTTCAAATATCAGAATAATAAAGTTTAACATGTTAGTAATTTAGTGTATGAAAGTGAAGTGTAACAATGAATGCAGTAATTGCGGCGGTAGCCGTTATGTTGATATTAAGCTTGCTTCGCATCAATGTCGTTCTTTCCTTAGTACTAGGAGCTTTTGTAGGTGGTCTTACAAGTGGAATGGGCATTGAGGCAACAGTACAATCATTTACAGAAGGGTTAGGCGCAGGGGCCACTATTGCATTGAGTTATGGTCTCCTTGGTGGCTTTGCTATTGCTATTGCCAAAACTAGAATACCAGAATTGATGATTGCAGGGATGTTAAAAATTTTAAATGGCGAAAGTAATAGAAAAGGCTTAGTGAAGGTTTTAATTTTTTTCCTTATTTTCGTGATGTCTATTTTATCTCAAAATGTTATTCCTATTCATATTGCCTTCATTCCATTATTGATTCCTCCTATTTTAAAAATATTAAATATGTTGGAGGTTGATCGACGTATCATTGCGGTCCTAATTGCAGTAGGCTTAATCGGTACTTATAGTTTCGTGCCAGCTGGTTTCGGAGCCATTTTTCAAGATATCGTTGCTACACAAGTGTCAGAGGCTGGAATGGCTGTATCTTCACGTGATGTACCGGCAGCAATGGCGATTCCGGTGCTAGGAATGCTGATTGGGCTGCTTGTCGCCTTTGTTGTATACCGCAAGCCAAGACAGTATAAGCACAATGAAGTAGAGACGGAATCTTTAAACGTGAACGTCAGTAAGTTTGTGATGTTTTCTACAGTTCTTGCATTAGTCGCATCACTTTGTGCTCAAGTATTAACAGATTCAATGATTGTCGGTTCGTTTACAGGGATTATGTTGATGTATTTTACAGGTGCGCTTAAATGGAAAGAGGCAGATGACATTCTCTCTGAAGGGATGAAGATGATGGCCTTTATTGGCTTTGTCATGATTGCGGCCAATGGCTTCGCAGCCGTTATTAATGCTACTGGGGATGTGGATAGCTTAATTACAAGCTCAATCGCTGTGCTGAAAGGTAATAGAAGTCTCGCTGTCTTTATCATGCTAGTCATTGGATTAGTTGTGACGATGGGTATTGGTTCATCTTTTGCTACAGTACCTATTATTGCTACGTTATTTGTTCCTCTTGCACAAGGGTTGGGATTGAGTCCATTAGCGATTCTTTGTTTAATTGGTACAGCAGGTGCTTTAGGCGATGCAGGCTCTCCAGCTTCAGATTCTACGTTAGGACCAACAGCAGGCTTAAATGTAGATGGACAACATCATCATATTTGGGATACTTGTGTACCGACATTTGTTTTTATTAATATCCCTTTGATCCTGTTTGGTTGGATGGCATGTGTATTCTTTCTATAAAATAAGAAGTAGTTTCTTATCTATAGAAACTACTTTCTTAAAGAATTGTTTGAAAAGTACGGAAATGTTGATATGACAACCTTAACTATTGCAATATGTAATAAAATTTTATATACTAATAAACGGCTTAATAAAGCGAAGAAGTAGTAGTACTAAGAATATCTACAACATTTAAAAGAATTTAGCGAAAAGACTTGCTTATTCTTTTTTTATTGTATATAATGTTGAATGTTGGTCTTTGACTGCGATGAAGCGAGAGGTTGCCGACACACCCGGCCGCTTTGCCATGGCGGTGTGTGGGAAAATTTTCGTGGAGAATGTCTAGAAAATAGGCGAGAAGGAGGGAAAATAATGGCAAAACAAAAGATTCGTATTCGTTTAAAAGCGTATGATCACCGTATTTTAGATCAGTCTGCTGAGAAAATTGTGGAAACTGCAAAACGTTCAGGTGCAAGTGTATCAGGTCCGATTCCACTTCCAACTGAGAAGTCTGTGTACACAATTCTTCGTGCGGTTCACAAGTACAAAGATTCTCGTGAACAATTCGAGATGCGTACGCATAAACGTCTGATCGATATCGTTAACCCAACACCACAAACTGTTGATGCGTTAATGAAACTTGATTTACCATCTGGCGTTGATATCGAAATCAAACTTTAATGGTAAAAATAATATAACTTTTCAAAACTTACAGGAGGTGTGACAAATGGCTAAAGGAATCTTAGGTAGAAAAATTGGTATGACACAAGTTTTCGCTGAAAACGGCGATTTAATCCCGGTAACAGTTATCGAAGCTGCGCCAAACGTAGTTCTTCAAAAGAAAACTGTTGAAACAGACGGCTACGAAGCAATTCAAGTTGGTTTCGAAGACAAGCGCGTTAAGCTTTCTAACAAACCTGAACAAGGTCACGTAGCAAAAGCGAACACTGCTCCTAAGCGCTTCATTCGTGAATTCCGCAACGTGAACGTTGGAGAATACGAAGTTGGTCAAGAAGTCAAAGTAGAAATTTTCGCAGAAGGCGATGTAATTGATGTAACAGGTGTTACTAAAGGTAAAGGTTTCCAAGGTGTTATTAAACGCCACGGACAATCTCGTGGTCCTATGGCCCACGGTTCTCGTTACCACCGTCGTCCTGGTTCAATGGGTCCAGTTGCTCCGAACCGCGTATTTAAACAAAAGAAATTACCTGGTCAAATGGGTGGCAATGTAGTTACAATCCAAAACTTAGAAATCGTGAAAGTTGATGCTGATCGTAACTTACTACTTGTTAAAGGTAATGTTCCTGGTTCTAAAAAAGCTCTAGTTACAGTAAAAACTGCAATTAAAGCTAAGTAATCACTTCAAGAAAGGAGGAAACAGGAATGACAAAAGTATCTGTACTTAGTCAAACAGGTGCTTCAGTTGGTGAAATCGAATTAAACGATGCGATCTTCGGAATCGAGCCAAATGAAGCAGTATTATTCGACGCAGTAGTAGCTCAACGTGCTTCTCTTCGTCAAGGTAATCACAAGGTTAAAAACCGTTCTGAGGTTGCTGGTGGTGGTCGTAAACCATGGCGTCAAAAAGGAACTGGTCGTGCTCGTCAAGGTTCTATCCGTTCTCCACAATGGCGCGGCGGTGGTATCGTATTCGGTCCTACTCCACGTAGCTATTCTTATAAATTACCTAAAAAAGTTCGCCGCTTAGCTCTTAAATCTGCTTTATCAGCTAAAGTAGTAGAACAAAACTTCTTAGTTCTTGATGCTCTAACTCTAGCAGCACCAAAAACAAAAGAATTCACAAAAATTCTTAAAGATCTTTCTTTAGAGAAAAAATCTTTATTCGTAACTGCTGACCTAGATGAAAACGTAGCATTATCTGCTCGTAACATCCCAGGTGTAACAGTTTTAACTGCAAATGGAATCAACGTTCTTGATCTATTAGGTCACGACAAAGTTGTATTCACTAAATCTGCAGTAGAAAAAGTTGAGGAGGTGCTTGGATAATGGAAGCACGTGATATTTTAAAACGTCCGGTCATTACTGAGCGTTCTTCAGAACTTATGGCAGAGAAAAAGTATACTTTCGAAGTAGACACTCGCGCTAACAAAACTCAAGTAAAAGACGCTGTAGAAGAAATCTTTGGCGTAAAAGTTGAGAAAGTAAACGTTCTTAACTACAAAGGTAAATTCAAGCGTGTTGGCCGTTACGGTGGTTACACTAACAAACGTCGTAAAGCGATTGTTAAATTAACTGCTGATAGCAAAGAAATTGAATTATTCGAAGTGTAATCCTTAATGGATTTATGATTTGAACACTCAAGAAGGAGGGAAAACACAATGGCGATTAAAAAGTATAAACCTACCTCTAATGGTCGTCGTAACATGACGTCATTAGACTTTGCGGAAATTACAACTAACAAGCCTGAGAAATCATTGCTTGAACCAACTAAACGCAAAGCTGGTCGTAACAACCAAGGTAAAATCACTGTTCGTCATCATGGTGGTGGTCATAAGAAGCAATACCGTGTTATCGATTTCAAACGTGTTAAAGATGGCATTCCGGCAAAAGTTGCTACTATTGAATATGATCCAAACCGTTCTGCGAATATCGCATTAATCAACTACGCTGATGGAGCAAAAGCTTACATCTTAGCACCAAAAGGTCTAGAGGTTGGTCAAACAATCGTTTCTGGTCCAGATGCTGATATTAAAGTAGGTAATGCATTACCATTAGCAAACATTCCAATGGGTACTACAATCCATAACATCGAGTTAAAACCTGGAAAAGGTGGACAATTAGTACGTTCTGCTGGTACTTCTGCTCAAGTACTTGGTCGTGAAGATAAGTACGTAATCGTTCGTCTTCAATCTGGTGAAGTACGTTTAGTGTTAGCTACTTGCCGCGCTACAATCGGTCAAGTTGGTAACGAACAACACGAACTTGTACACATCGGTAAAGCAGGTCGTAGCCGTTGGTTAGGTAAACGCCCAGAAGTTCGTGGTTCTGTAATGAACCCTAACGATCACCCACACGGTGGTGGTGAAGGACGTTCTCCAATCGGACGTAAATCACCAATGACTCCTTGGGGTAAACCAGCACTTGGTTACAAAACTCGTAAGAAGAAAAACAAATCGGATAAATTTATCATCCGTAGTCGTAAAAAATAAAGTGGTTAAACTACGGTTCTATGTGAGAGCCGTGGTGGAATCACGGAGGGAGGTTCCTACATGGGTCGCAGCTTGAAAAAAGGACCTTTTGTTGATGACCACTTAATGAAAAAAGTGGAAGTACAAGAGGCTTCTGAGAAAAAACAAGTTATCAAAACTTGGTCACGCCGTTCTACAATCTTCCCGAACTTCATCGGTTTAACGATTGCTGTATATGATGGACGTAAACATGTTCCTGTATACGTAACAGAAGATATGGTAGGCCATAAACTTGGTGAGTTCGCACCGACACGTACTTACAAAGGTCACGGTGCAGACGACAAGAAAACAAGACGCTAATTTTGAGAGGAGGTAAATCCTAATGACACAAGCTAAAGCTATCGCTCGCACAGTACGTATTGCTCCTCGTAAAGTACGTCTAGTTGTAGACTTAATCCGAGGTAAGCAAGTTGGTGAAGCAGTTGCAATTTTACGTCATACTCCAAAAGCGGCGTCTCCAGTCGTTGAGAAAGTATTAAAATCTGCAGTTGCTAATGCTGAGCACAACTACGATCTTGACATCAACTCTTTAGTAGTTTCTGAAGTGTTCGTTGATGAAGGTCCAACTTTAAAACGTTTCCGTCCACGTGCGCAAGGACGTGCAAGCGCAATTAACAAACGCACAAGCCACATCACTCTAGTGGTATCTGAGAAGAAGGAGGGTTAATCCGTGGGTCAAAAAGTACATCCAATAGGACTGCGCGTTGGTATTATTCGTGACTGGGAGTCAAAATGGTACGCTGAAAAAGACTATGCAACTCTACTTCACGAAGACATCAAAGTGCGTAAATATATTGAAACGGCTCTTAAAGACGCTTCTGTTTCTAAAGTAGAAATCGAACGTGCTGCAAACCGTGTAAACATTACAATTCACACTGCGAAACCAGGTATGGTAATCGGTAAAGGTGGTACTGAAGTTGAAAACCTTCGTAAATACCTTAGCGAGTTAACTGGTAAACGCGTACACATCAACATCATTGAAATTAAACGTGCAGATCTTGACGCTCGTCTAGTAGCTGAAAACATCGCTCGTCAATTAGAAAACCGTGTATCATTCCGTCGTGCGCAAAAGCAAGCGATCCAACGCACAATCCGTGCTGGTGCAAAAGGAATTAAAACACAAGTATCTGGTCGTTTAGGTGGCGCTGATATCGCGCGTGCTGAACACTATAGTGAAGGAACTGTTCCACTTCATACTCTACGTGCTGACATTGACTATGCACACGCAGAAGCTGACACTACTTACGGTAAATTAGGCGTTAAAGTATGGATCTACCGTGGTGAAGTTCTTCCTACGAAGAAATCTGTGGAAGGAGGCAAATAATATGTTATTGCCTAAACGCGTAAAATACCGTCGTGAACACCGCGGCAACATGCGTGGCGAAGCGAAAGGCGGCAAAGAAGTATCATTCGGCGAGTGGGGCTTACAAGCTCAAACTGCTAGCTGGATTACTAACCGTCAAATCGAATCTGCACGTATCGCGATGACTCGTTACATGAAACGTGGCGGTAAAGTTTGGATTAAAATCTTCCCACACAAACCTTACACTAAAAAACCTCTAGAAGTCCGCATGGGTTCTGGTAAAGGTTCTCCTGAAGGTTGGGTAGCAGTAGTAAAACCAGGAAAAATTATGTTCGAAATTGCTGGTGTATCTGAAGAGATTGCACGTGAAGCACTTCGTTTAGCATCACATAAGCTTCCTGTTAAATGTAAGATCGTAAAACGTCAAGAAACTGGTGGTGAATCTAATGAAAGCTAATGAAATCCGTGACCTTGCCACTTCTGAAATTGAATTAAAAGTGAAATCACTGAAAGAAGAGCTTTTCAACCTTCGCTTCCAATTGGCGACTGGTCAATTAGAAAACACAGCTCGTATTCGTGAAGTGCGTAAAGCAATCGCGCGTATGAAAACTGTTATTCGTGAAAGAGAAATCAGTGCAAATAACTGATAAAGGAGGTTTTCAAGTATGACTGAGCGTAATCAACGCAAAGTTTACACGGGCCGCGTTGTTTCAGATAAAATGGACAAAACTGTTACTGTTTTAGTTGAAACTCACAAAAAGCACAAGCTTTACGGTAAACGTGTAAAATACTCTAAAAAGTTTAAAGCTCATGATGAGCAAAACCAAGCGAAAATCGGTGATATCGTACGTATCATGGAGACTCGCCCGCTATCAGCTACTAAACGTTTCCGTCTAGTTGAAGTTGTAGAAAAAGCGGTTATTATTTAATAACTATTTCGGAACAACCATTTCCGAAGGGAGGTAACCTAAGTGATCCAACAAGAAAGTCGTATGAAAGTTGCTGACAACTCAGGTGCACGTGAAGTTCTTACAATTAAAGTGCTTGGTGGCTCTGGCCGTAAAACTGCTAACATCGGTGATATCGTTGTTTGTACAGTTAAGAAAGCAACACCAGGTGGCGTTGTCAAGAAGGGTGACGTTGTTAAAGCTGTTATCGTTCGTACTAAATCAGGCGTACGTCGTAAAGACGGTACGTACATCAAATTTGATGAAAATGCTTGTGTAATTATTCGTGATGATAAATCACCACGCGGAACTCGTATTTTCGGACCTGTTGCACGTGAATTACGTGACAGCAACTTCATGAAAATCGTTTCTCTAGCTCCAGAAGTTCTTTAATTTCATGATAGTGCCAATCAAGGAGGTGCGACAGCATGCATGTAAAAAAAGGTGACAAGGTTAAGGTTATCACTGGTAAGGACAAAGGCAAAGAAGGAGTAATCCTAGCTGCTTTCCCTAAACAAGACCGCGTTCTTGTTGAAGGCGTTAATATCGTGAAAAAGCACGTTAAACCTAACCAATTGAATCCACAAGGTGGGATTGTAAGCCAAGAGGCTGCAATTCACGTTTCGAACGTAATGCTAATCGATCCTAAATCTGGCGAGCCGACTCGTGTAGGTTATAAAATCGAAAACGGTAAAAAAGTTCGTGTTGCAAAAAAATCAGGTGCAGTAATCGACTAACTAGTAAATAAAAGAAGGGAGGTACACACATGAGCCGCCTAAAAGAAAAATATTTAAATGAAGTTTCTCCTGCTCTTATGAGCAAGTTTGGATATAAATCAGTTATGCAGTTGCCGAAAGTTGACAAAATCGTTATCAACATGGGTGTTGGTGATGCTGTTCAAAACTCTAAAGCATTAGATGCAGCTGTAGAAGAATTAACAATTATCACTGGTCAAAAACCAGTTGTAACTAAAGCGAAAAAATCGATCGCAGGTTTCCGTTTACGTGAAGGTATGCCAATCGGTGCTAAAGTTACATTACGCGGTGAGCGTATGTATGAATTCTTGGACAAATTAATCTCAATCTCACTTCCTCGTGTACGTGACTTCCGTGGTGTTTCTAAAAAAGCATTCGATGGTCGCGGTAACTACACTCTAGGTGTTAAAGAGCAACTAATTTTCCCAGAAATCGATTACGATAAAGTTTCAAAAGTACGCGGTATGGACATCGTGATCGTAACGACAGCGAACTCTGACGAAGAAGCTCGCGAGTTATTGACACAATTCGGTATGCCGTTCCAAAAGTAATTTAAACAAGGAGGGCGAAAACGTGGCTAAAAAATCTATGATCGTTAAACAACAACGTAAGCAAAAGTTTAAAGTGCAAGAATATACACGTTGTGAACGCTGTGGCCGTCCACACTCTGTATATCGCAAATTCAAACTTTGCCGTATTTGTTTCCGAGAACTTGCATATAAGGGACAAATTCCTGGCGTGAAAAAAGCCAGCTGGTAATCCCCTAATTTGGGAAGGAGGTAAATGTAATGACAATGACTGATCCGATTGCAGATATGCTTACTCGCATTCGTAATGCGAACATGGTTCGTCACGAGAAGTTAGAAGTACCAGCTTCCAACGTGAAAAAAGAAATCGCTGAAATTTTAAAGCGTGAAGGTTTCGTACGTGACGTAGAATACGTGGAAGACAACAAGCAAGGTATTATCCGTATCTTCTTAAAATACGGTAAAGATAACGAGCGTGTTATCACTGGCTTAAAACGTATTTCTAAACCTGGTCTACGTGTATATGCTAAAACAAATGAAGTGCCTAAAGTACTGAACGGTCTTGGTATCGCTTTAGTGTCAACTTCACAAGGTTTATTAACAGATAAAGAAGCTCGCGCTAAACAAGTTGGCGGCGAAGTTCTAGCATACGTTTGGTAATTAGCAATAAATGAATGGAGGTGCAACTAAATGTCTCGTGTAGGTAAAAAAATTATCGAGGTACCAGCTAACGTAACTGTTACTGTTGCAGCTGACAACACTGTTACTGTTAAAGGTCCTAAAGGCGAACTTGTTCGTTCTTTCCACCAAGATATGAAAATTGAGCAAGAGGGTAACGTAATCTCTGTATCACGTCCTTCTGAATCAAAAGAACACCGCACAAACCACGGTACTACTCGTGCGCTTCTAGCGAACATGGTTACTGGTGTTTCTGCAGGTTTCGAAAAAGCTTTAGAACTTATCGGTGTTGGTTACCGTGCGCAATTACAAGGCAAAAAACTTGTACTTAACGTAGGTTACTCTCATCCAGTAGAGTTCACACCTGAAGATGGTCTTGAAATTGAAGTTCCTTCTAACACTAAAATCATCATTAAAGGTATTAGCAAAGAGCGCGTTGGTGCTCTTGCATCTAACATCCGTGACGTTCGTCCACCAGAGCCATATAAAGGTAAAGGTATCCGTTACGAAGGCGAATACGTTCGTCGTAAAGAAGGTAAAACAGGTAAATAATGCTGCCTAAGCATTAGAAAGGAGTGACCCTTGTGATTACGAAACAGGATAAAAATCAAGTTCGTAAAAAACGTCATGCGCGAGTTCGTTCTAAAATTTCGGGTACTGCTGAGCGTCCACGCTTAAATGTATTCCGTTCTAACAAGAACATCTACGCTCAACTTATCGATGACGTAGCAGGCGTAACAATTGTTAGCGCATCTTCTCAAGAAAAAGATTTTGAAGGCACTGGTAGCAATGTTGCAACTGCATCAAAAATCGGTGAAACAATCGCGAAACGCGCTGCGGAAAAAAATATTACTGCTGTAGTTTTTGACCGTGGTGGTTACTTATATCATGGACGCGTGAAAGCTTTAGCTGAAGCTGCACGTGAGAATGGTTTAGAATTTTAATAAGAAGGAGGGACACATTTCATGAGTCGAATTGACGCAAACAAACTTGGAGAACTTGAAGAACGCGTAGTTACTATTAACCGTGTTGCTAAAGTTGTTAAAGGTGGACGTCGCTTCCGCTTCACAGCACTAGTTGTTGTTGGCGATAGAAACGGTCATGTAGGTTTCGGTACTGGTAAAGCTCAAGAGGTTCCAGATGCTATCCGTAAAGCTGTTGAAGATGCGAAGAAAAACTTAGTAGAAGTGCCACGTGTTGGTGGAACAACTCCACACTTAGTGCTTGGTCGCTTCGGTGCAGGAGAAATCTTAATTAAACCTGCTGCTCCTGGTACAGGAGTTATCGCTGGTGGTCCAGTACGTGCTGTACTAGAACTTGCTGGTATTACTGATATTCTTTCAAAATCTCTTGGATCTAACACACCAATCAACATGGTACGTGCAACTGTTCAAGGTTTAACTGAATTAAAACGCGTAGAGGACGTAGCTAAATTACGTGGTAAATCAGTGGAAGAAATATTAGGATAAGGGGGGAAAGATAATGGCTAACAAATTAGAAATCACCCTTACTAAATCTGTGATTGGTACTAAACCTGCACAACGCAAAACTGTTGAAGCTTTAGGTTTACGTAAATTACACCAAACTGTAGAGAAAGCTGATAATGCAGCTACTCGCGGTATGCTTGATAAAGTAGCACACTTAGTTACTGTAAAAGAAATTTAATTTTCAATAATTGAACAAGGAGGTGCCACCCACTATGAAACTGCATGAGTTAAAACCAGCAGAAGGTTCTCGTAAGCAACGCAATCGCGTTGGTCGTGGTATCGGTTCTGGTAACGGTAAAACAGCAGGTAAAGGTCATAAAGGTCAAAACGCTCGTTCTGGTGGCGGTGTACGCCCAGGATTTGAGGGCGGTCAAAACCCATTATTCCGTCGTTTACCAAAACGTGGATTTACGAACATTAATCGTAAAGAATACGCGATTGTTAACCTTGATGCTTTAAACCGTTTCGAAGACGGTGCAGAAGTTACTGCTGCATTATTACTTGAAACTGGTATAGTGAGCAACGAGAAAGCTGGAATTAAAGTTCTTGGCAACGGAGCTCTTAATAAAAAGCTTACTGTTAAAGCTCATAAATTCTCAGCTTCAGCGAAAGAAGCAATCGAGAATGCCGGCGGAACTACTGAGGTGATTTAATGTTTCAGACAATCTCTAACTTTATGCGTGTTCGAGATATAAGAAATAAAATCATTTTCACACTTTTAATGTTAATCGTTTTTCGTATTGGAACTTTCATTCCAGTACCAAACGTTGACGCTGATGTATTAAAGGCAACTGATGAGTTTAACCTCGTTGGTTTCCTGAATACTTTTGGCGGTGGTGCTTTAAAGAACTTCTCCATCTTCGCGATGGGAATTATGCCTTACATCACAGCCTCAATCATTGTTCAGTTATTGCAAATGGACGTAGTACCGAAATTTGCTGAGTGGGCAAAGCAAGGTGAAGTCGGAAGACGTAAACTTGCACAATTTACTCGCTACTTTACTATTATTCTTGCTTTTATCCAATCATTCGCAATGTCATTCGGTTTTAATAGAATGTATGGTGGATCTTTGATTAAAGAAGAGGGCGTTCTAACTTATGTTACAATTGCTATAGTATTGACAGCGGGAACAGCATTCCTAGTATGGCTTGCTGAGCAAATTACTGCTCACGGTGTTGGTAATGGTATTTCTGTTGTCATTTTCGCAGGTATCGTAGCAGCATTGCCTACAGGGATCAACCAAATTTTTGCACAGCAAATCGAGGGTGCTGGAGATAAATTATTTATCAACATCATTGTCCTTGCATTGCTTGTATTAATTTTATTAGCAGTTGTAGTTGGGGTTATATACGTGCAACAAGCACTTCGTAAAATTCCAATTCAATATGCGAAACGAGTTACTGGACGTAGTCAGCAAACTGGTGGTCAACAAACGCATCTACCGTTAAAAGTAAATGCTGCAGGGGTTATTCCGGTAATCTTTTCAGTAGCGTTTCTTGTAACACCTCAAACGCTTGCTGTGTTCTTTGGTGAAAATAGTGTTACAAATTGGATTACGAAAAATCTGCAGTATACGCAGCCTATCGGTATGACAATTTATATTATTTTGATCGTCGCGTTCACATATTTCTATGCATTCGTTCAAGTGAATCCAGAAAATGTGGCAGACAACTTGAAAAAACAAGGTGCTTACATTCCAGGTATTCGTCCTGGTGAAAACACTCAAACGTATTTAACAAGCGTGTTATATCGTCTAACTTTTGTTGGTGCGATATTCTTAACTGTTATTGCTGTAATGCCGATTTTATTCATTAATTTCATGAATTTACCTGCCTCAGTGCAGATCGGTGGTACTAGTATTATTATCGTAGTCGGTGTAGCGCTGGAAACGATGAAGCAGCTAGAATCTCAACTTGTTAAACGTCACTACAAAGGCTTTATGAAATAATGTTGGTTTTTAGGGAACGTTCCATCGTTTCCTTAAATCAGCAAACCTTTTGTGGGAGGAATATTTCCTAATGAATATCGTTTTAATGGGTCTGCCAGGTGCTGGTAAAGGTACTCAGGCAGATAAAATTGTTGAGAAGTACGCGATTCCTCATATTTCTACAGGCGATATGTTCCGTGCTGCAATTAAAGAAGGTACTGAACTAGGCTTACAAGCGAAATCGTTTATGGATCAAGGTGCACTAGTACCTGATGAAGTAACGATTGGTATTGTTCGTGAGCGACTGGCTAAACCTGATTGTGAAAAGGGCTTCTTATTAGATGGATTCCCACGTACTGTTCCTCAAGCTGAAGCATTGGATAGCATTCTTGCTGATCTAGGTAAAGCGATTGAGCATACATTAAACATTCAAGTTGAAAAGGATGAGTTAATTGCTCGTCTTTCAGGTCGACGTATTTGTAAAACTTGTGGTACATCATATCATTTAATTTTCAATCCTCCTACGGTGGAAGGAAAATGTGATAAAGATGGTGGCGAGCTTTATACACGCGCAGATGATAATCCTGAAACGGTTGCAAACCGTCTGGAAGTAAATATGAATCAAGCACAACCTCTACTTGATTTCTATCAAGCTAAAGGTGTGTTAACTAACATTGATGGACAGCAAGATATTAACAAAGTGTTTGCTGATCTTGATGCTCTATTACAGGGCAGCCGCAGCTGATACCCGGCTCCGGGCGCAGAGTACTGCTTCCGCGGGAGGCATGCGGGAGCAACAACGAAACATAATTTTTTTGAGAGTTGCAAAAGCATATTGTGCCCGGTATATATTTCTTCTAAAGAGTGCAACATACCTTTTGGAGGAGTATAATGGGTTTCGTGGAAGCATCTGTGTAACGGGTATGAATATCTCATCAAAGACATTCCGGTATTCGTGTAAACATGGGAGGTTCAGTGCCCTTATTGGTTCTGTAAATTCCGTGGATTGTGTGAAGCGAAACCAGACGAGCGTCTTTCAAACATCTCTCATACAATCCAAACATATGTTGAAACGAGGTTGCTTCTAAAGTTGCAGCAGATATCCGTTTGATGTAACGATGAGAACTTTAATTTGCATATAGAGAGGAGACAGAGTAGATGGCGAAAGATGATGTAATTGAAGTCGAAGGGACAGTTGTTGAGACTTTGCCAAACGCGATGTTTAAGGTAGAATTAGAAAATGGACATGTGATTCTAGCACACGTATCTGGTAAGATTCGTATGCACTTTATCCGTATTCTACCTGGAGATAAGGTTACTATCGAGTTATCTCCTTATGATTTAACTCGCGGTCGTATCACATACCGTTTTAAATAATCTTTTGCGCTCCGGACTACTAAGGAGGTTAGGTTAGATGAAAGTGAGACCATCTGTGAAACCGATCTGCGAAAAATGTAAAGTAATTCGCCGACGCGGTAAAGTAATGGTAATCTGTGAAAATCCTAAACATAAACAAAAACAAGGTTAATTCTAAAGGAGGTGCACAACGTACATGGCACGTATTGCTGGTGTTGATATTCCTCGCGACAAACGCGTGGTAATTTCATTAACGTACATTTTCGGTATTGGTAAAACTACAGCTCAGAAAGTACTAGCTGATGCAGGTATTTCAGAAGATACACGCGTACGCGACTTAACTGAAGATGAGTTAAACAAAATCCGTGAACAATTAGATTCATACAAACTTGAAGGTGACTTACGTCGCGAAACTTCATTAAATATTAAACGTCTGATGGAAATCGGTTCATTCCGTGGTATCCGTCACCGTCGTGGCTTACCTGTTCGTGGTCAAAATACGAAGAACAATGCGCGTACGCGTAAAGGTCCTCGTAAAACTGTTGCGAACAAGAAAAAATAATTGGTAAAGGAGGTTCCTTCTTAACATGGCTCGTAAACAACAAACTCGTAAACGTCGTGTGAAAAAGAATATCGAATCTGGTATTGCACACATTCGTTCTACATTTAACAATACAATTGTAACGATTACAGATATGCAAGGTAACGCTGTATCTTGGTCAAGTGCTGGTGCTCTTGGTTTCCGTGGTTCACGTAAATCTACACCATTCGCTGCTCAAATGGCTGCAGAAACTGCTGCTAAAACATCCCTTGAACATGGTCTGAAAACGTTGGAAGTAACTGTTAAAGGTCCTGGTGCTGGTCGTGAAGCTGCTATTCGTGCACTTCAAGCTGCTGGTTTAGAAGTAACTGCTATTAAAGACGTTACTCCAGTTCCTCATAATGGTTGCCGTCCGCCAAAACGTCGTCGCGTGTAATGGGTGCGTCTCATATTGTATGAGAACATCATTTTTTGTACAGACTGTCTTGTGCAGATAATAAACGATACGTCATTGACGATCGAATCTATGATGGAAAGAACCTATACATTCGATGTTTTGAAGGAGGGTAAATAAAATGATCGAAATTGAAAAACCAAAGATTGAAACGGTGGAGATCAGCGAAGATTCCAAATATGGAAAGTTTGTTGTAGAACCGCTTGAACGCGGATATGGAAACACTTTGGGTAATTCTTTACGTCGTATCCTTCTGTCTTCATTACCAGGAGCTGCTGTCACTTCAATTCAAATTGATGGTGTTCTTCACGAATTCTCGACTGTAGAAGGCGTAGTAGAAGATGTAGCTTCAATCATTTTGAACGTGAAAAAACTAGCTCTTAAAATCTACTCTGACGAAGAAAAAGTTATTGAGATTGATGTAAAAGGCGATGGTACAGTTACGGCTGCTGACATTACACATGACAGTGACGTAGAAATTTTAAACCCAGATCTATATATTGCAACAATCGCTAAAAACGGTCATTTACGTATGCGTATGTATGCACAACGCGGCCGTGGTTACACTCCTGCTGATCAAAACAAACGTGAGGATCTTCCTATCGGCGTGATCCCGATCGACTCTATTTACACTCCAGTATCACGCGTCAATTTCCAAGTGGAAAATACTCGTGTAGGTCAGTCTTCTGACTACGACAAACTTTCTCTTGATGTGTGGACAGATGGTAGCATCGGTCCGAAAGAGGCGATTTCGCTCGGAGCAAAAATTTTAACCGAGCATCTTAACATCTTCGTTGGCATGACGGATGAGGCACAGACTGCTGAAATCATGGTCGAAAAAGAAGAAGATCAAAAAGAAAAAGTTTTAGAGATGACTATCGAAGAACTTGATCTTTCTGTTCGTTCTTATAACTGTTTAAAACGCGCTGGTATTAATACAGTACTAGAACTTGCGAATAAATCAGAAGACGATATGATGAAAGTTCGTAACCTTGGACGTAAGTCACTAGAAGAAGTAAAAGCGAAGTTAGAAGAGCTTGGTTTAGGATTACGCAAAGAAGACTAAGCGATTTAAACAACACTAATAAGATCAGATTTTTTCTATAAAGGAGGGAAACATCCATGGGTTACAGAAAACTTGGTCGTACAAGTTCTCAACGTAAAGCGATGTTACGTGACTTAGCTACTGATTTAATCATCAACGAGCGTATCGAAACTACTGAGGCTCGCGCTAAAGAAGTACGTAAAGCTGTTGAAAAAATGATTACTTTAGGTAAACGCGGAGATTTACACGCACGCCGTCAAGCTGCTGCATTCATCCGTCGCGAACTAGTAACAACGACTGATGCTGAAGGTAACGAAACAACATCATTTGCACTTCAAAAGTTATTTGATGATGTTGCACCACGTTATGCAGAGCGTCAAGGTGGTTACACTCGTATTCTTAAAGTAGGTCCTCGTCGTGGTGACGGTGCACCTGTTGTTGTGATTGAACTAGTTTAATCATAAGAGAAGACTTGTGGTGAAGAGGGTGGGAATCACCACCCTCTTTCTTTATAAATGATTTATACGACAAATAATTAAGCTGAGCGTTATGATGAGCGGGCACTTTAGGGTGTGGCGTCTCGTTTAGCTCTCCGCACCTCATTCAGGAGAAATAAGGGCTTGAGCACCCGTATTTCTTGTAAATGTAACGACAAGCGCATTTCTATCGAATGAGGTGCGCGCTTTTTTATTATGTGGGATAGCGCCAATTTGTGGTGCTTTTTTTAATATATGGGTTTTCTTTAGACGCTCAAAAGTGCACCATCAAATTGAGTTGTTATAGTAGTATTTTTCTTTTATTGACATACGGATTGTAGTAGAATTCATACATAAAAAAGTGTAAGTTAGTTAGTAGAGCTGAGCATGTAGAGAGGAGTTCTAGAAATGCCTGAAATTTTATCTTTAAATAATGTGACTTTTTCATATACACCAGAAATTCAAGACAGTCGTAATGCTGTAGAACATGTTAGTTTCGCTGTTGAAGAAGGCGAATGGATTGCCATAGTTGGACATAATGGTTCAGGTAAATCCACTATTGCCAAGCTGATGAACGGCTTGTTATTCCCTCAGCAGGGGGATGTGCGAATATTACGAGAACCCTTAAGTGAAGAAAACCTTTGGGAATCTCGCTCCTTAATTGGTATGGTTTTTCAAAACCCTGATAATCAGTTTGTAGGTGCCACTGTACAGGATGATGTTGCATTTGCCTTAGAAAACAATGGTGTGCCTTTTGAAGAAATGGTGAAACGTGTACACGCGGCACTAGAGCAAGTAAAAATGGACACGTTTTTAGATCATGAGCCACATCACTTATCTGGAGGACAGAAACAACGCGTTGCCATTGCTGGTGCACTTGCACTAAAGCCAAAGCTCCTCATTTTAGATGAGGCTACATCGATGTTAGATCCTCAGGGCCGTGCAGAGGTGTTACAGACTGTCCAAACATTACGTGCAGAAACGGGATTAACAGTAATATCCATAACACATGATTTAGAAGAAGCCATGTTAGCAGATCGAGTTCTTTTTATGAATGATGGTAAGAAGTTTGCGGAAGGTACACCTGCTGAAATCTTTGCACTTGGGGACAAGCTAGTTGAGTTTGGACTAGATTTACCATTTGCCTTGAAGTTATCAAAGCTATTGCAAAAGGAAGGTGTTCCATTAATGGGACAACATATGACAGAAGAAGAGTTGGTGAATGATTTATGGACATCAAACTTCAACAAATAAGCTATGCCTATGCACAGGGGACACCTTTTGAAAAACGGGCATTATTCGATGTAGACTTTGACATTCCATCCCATACTTATCAGGCAATTATAGGTCATACGGGTTCTGGGAAATCAACCATACTTCAGCATTTTAATGCACTTCTAAGACCTACTTCAGGAGAAGTACATATAGGGGATCGCCTGATTGTAGCTGGGAAAAAAGCAAAGGATTTAAAAGCTGTAAGACAAAAGGTCGGTATTGTCTTTCAATTCCCTGAGCATCAACTATTTGAAGAAACAGTGTTAAAGGATATTATGTTTGGGCCAATGAACTTTGGTGTATCAGAGAAGGAGGCTGAAGCGCGTGCAAGAGAACTTGTCAGCTTAGTTGGGTTACCGAACAACGTGCTTGAGAAGTCTCCGTTTGATTTATCAGGTGGTCAAATGCGCCGAGTGGCAATTGCGGGTGTTTTGGCGATGGATCCAGAGGTAATTGTGTTGGATGAACCAACAGCTGGACTTGATCCACGAGGTCAAAAAGAGATCATGGATATGTTTTATCAACTCCATCAAGATCGTCGCCTTACAACGATTCTTGTCACACATAGTATGGAGGATGCGGCTCGATATGCAGATAATATTGTAATCATGCATGAAGGAAAAAATGTCTTAAGTGGACCACCACAAACTATTTTTAAAGATGGTGAAACATTAAAGAGTTTCCGCTTAGAGCCACCACGTATTGTCCGCTTTCAGCAGAAGATTGAGCACATGATGGGTCGGTCCTTGTCAAAGGTTTGCTTGACGGAAGAGGAACTCGCTGCTGAAATTGCTCAAATGCTTAGAGAGGAGCGTGCAGAGCCATGATGGAAAAAATGATCTTTGGACGCTTCCTACCAGGTGACTCACCTGTGCATAAACTAGATCCACGATCAAAACTAATCTTTGTGTTTGCCTTTATTATTATTGTGTTTTTGGCCAACAATACAGTGACCTATGCTATGCTACTAGCATTTACGCTCTTGATTGTATTAGTATCACGTATTCGTCTGTATTTTTTAATTAATGGTCTCAAACCTGTTCTCTTTTTAATGGCTTTCACATTTCTTCTTCATATATTTATGACGAAGGAAGGCGTCCCTGTTTTCGAGTCAAAGTTTATCACGATATACGATGAAGGAATTAGGCGAGGAATATTTATTTCGGTACGTTTTCTAGTATTAGTATTTATGACATCTATCTTAACGTTAACGACATCACCGATCTCCATTACAGATGGTATTGAGGTTCTTTTAAATCCATTAAAAGCAATAAAAGTACCAGTTCATGAATTGGCTTTGATGATGTCCATTTCCTTACGTTTCATACCAACTTTAATGGATGAGACAGATAAGATTATGAAGGCACAAATGGCCCGAGGCTCAGATTTATCCTCTGGACCAATAAAAGATCGTATAAAGGCAGTAGTGCCATTGTTAGTACCACTTTTTGTCAGTGCATTTAAAAGAGCTGAGGATCTAGCAACTGCGATGGAAGTAAGAGGCTATCGTGGTGGTGAAGGTCGTACAAGGTACCGTAGGCTAAAATGGGATATGGGTGACACATTTGCACTTGTGTTACTAGTAGCAATAGGCGTATTGCTATTCTTTTATAGAAGTTAAAAGGAGTAGGCTTGATGCGACGATTAAAAGTAATTATAAGCTATGATGGAACGCTTTTTTCTGGCTATCAAGTACAGCCTGGAGAGCGCACAGTACAGGCTGAGCTTGAGCGTGTACTGTCCATTATGCATAAAGGAGAAAAGATTAAGGTAACTGCAAGTGGACGTACAGATGCAAGAGTTCATGCTACAGGACAAACATTGCATTTCGATACACCTCTTGCCATTCCAGTTGACAAGTATAGCAAGGCTTTGAATGTGCAACTACCAAGAGATATTCGCGTATTATCGGTAGAGGAAGTGGCACATGACTTTCATGCGCGCTATAGTGTGACGGGGAAGCGTTATCGCTATATTTGGTCTTGTGAGCCTATCCAAAGCCCATTTCGCAGATATTACACAGTCGAGACAGGTGGCGTCAAACCTAATGTAGAGGGGATGCAAGAAGCAGCTAAGGCTATCGTTGGTACACATGACTTTTCATGCTTTTGTGCAGCGAATACAAGTGTGAAGGATAAAGTACGTACTGTCACGACACTGCAATTTGAATGGCATGGAGAAGAACTTCATATGGTGATTGAAGGCAATGGTTTCTTATATAATATGGTGCGTATTATTGCAGGTACACTTTGGGAGGTTGGCGTAGGTCGCCGCACGATTGATAATGTAGCACTTGTAGTCGCCTCTGAAGATCGCGATAAAGCAGGAAAAACCGCGCCACCACAAGGGTTATACTTAGAAAAAGTGTTCTATTAGTGACGTTTTAGAATTCTGAACAACTTTACCAGGCGTTTAATGAAATTGCTTGACTTTAAAAGTCATTCATTATATGATAACAGATGGTATTTTCATTACCACCACAAATAAGCCCCGAAACTTATAGTGTAGTCTAATGAAAAATAACGGTAATCGAATCGATTAGGAGGATATATACATGCGTACAACATTCATGGCTAAAGGTCACGAAGTAGACCGTAAATGGTTAGTAGTTGATGCAGAAGGCCAAACTCTTGGACGTTTAGCTTCTGAAGTAGCTGCAATCTTACGTGGTAAACATAAACCAACATTCACACCAAACGTTGACACAGGTGATCACGTAATCATCATCAACGCTGACAAAATCCATTTAACTGGTAACAAATTAGAGGGTAAACTTTACCGTCACCATACTCAATTTGCAGGTGGTTTAAAAACGCGTACTGCTGGTGAAATGCTAGATAAGTACCCAACAAGAATGATCGAATTAGCAGTTAAAGGAATGCTTCCTAAAAACTCTTTAGGTCGCAAAATGTTCACTAAACTTAACGTTTATACTGGAACAGAGCATCCACATGCTGCACAAAAACCAGAAGCATACGAGCTTCGCGGATAATATAAATTAAGAGGAGGATATTACTTTGGCACAAGTTCAATACATCGGCACTGGTCGCCGTAAAAGCTCTGTAGCTCGCGTACGTTTAGTACCAGGTACAGGTAAAATTGTTATCAATAAACGTGAAATCGAAGAATACGTACCATTCGCTGCATTACGCGAAGTAATTAAACAACCATTAGTAGCTACTGAAACTACAGGAAGCTATGATATCCACGTAAACGTTAACGGTGGTGGATACACTGGTCAAGCTGGTGCTGTTCGTCACGGTATCGCTCGTGCTCTACTTCAAGTAGACCCAGATTTCCGTGCTGCATTAAAATCAGCTGGATTACTTACTCGTGATTCACGCATGAAAGAACGTAAAAAACCAGGTCTTCGCGGCGCTCGTCGTGCACCTCAGTTCTCAAAACGTTAATATCGTTGTTATATCAGCGTTTTCAAAACCCTTTCTCGAATTTTCGAGAAAGGGTTTTTTCATGTTTGAAAACGAACTAACTATGAAAAAACTATACGAATTAAAACTTCATGAAATCCTCGAATGCTTTAGCTGCTCTTTCTTTTGCAGAATTTGTAACATGGGTATAGATATCCATTGTTGTTTTAATGTCACTATGTCCCAGACGAGCTTGAACATCCTTGATTGTCACACCAGCTTCAAAGAGCAAAGAAGCATGTGTATGACGTAAAGCGTGTACTGTGATGTTTGGTAGTTCTGGATGATGAATGAGGAAGTGAAAGAGTTTGTCATTTAAATGGGCTAAACGTAAGAAATCGAACTCTTTATTTTTTGGATAGTAACGAGAAAAGATTAATTGTTTAACATCAGCTTCTATATTTTGCGAAAACGTAGCATATTCTTTTACTTGTTCTTCTTTCCATGTTGCTAGAAAAGAAAGTGTTTGTTCATCAAGGCTTATAATGCGTCTAGAGGCGATAGATTTGGGTGTTTGAAGTATACGTCCACCTTTTGGCTCGGCAAGCGTTTTACGCACTCGTAGCGTCTTTTGAGAGAAATCTATATCTGACCAATACAGAGCTAGTAATTCTCCTTTACGAAGTCCAGTAAATGCTAAAATTCGATACATTAGATAGTATTTGAATGGACGTTCCTTAAATAGAAGTTCTAAAAACAGCTGCAACTCCTTTTTTGTATAGAAGTTAATTGCTTCTTCCTCAGCTTCATTAAATACAAGTGTATTCCGTTTTTTTGGTGTTACCACTTTGTCAAAAGGATTCATTTCAATGATTCCATGCATAAATGCAAACTTGAAAACGAGATTTGTTTGGATCTTGTAATCATTAAATGCAGACATTTCATTTGCCCACCCATTAATAACTTCTTGGCAATAGAAGCTCGTAATATCTGTAATGTTTAAATGGCCGAATTTCGGCAGTATTTTAGCGTTAAACTTGCTTTCTTTACTTTCAAGCGTAGTTGGTTTTATTTCTTGTTTATGCTGCGATAACCACATTTCATAAACTTGTTTGAACGTATAAGTTTTTAGGTGATGAATTTCTTTTGTTTCGCGTTCTACCAGCATTTTATTAATAGCTTGTTTTGCATCTTTTATTGATTCAAAACCGCTTTTAGTTGTGTTAACATGTTTGTTTTTAAAAGGATCAAAGCCGAGTGAAATTTGAAATTTATAATACGTTTTTCCATCTTTCTTTTGATAAGGCATGATTTTGATATCTTTGTACTTTGTAATAGTTTCTTTGGACATTTGAATACCTCCATTGCATACGCTGGCGGGCAATATATGTGAAGGGGAATGAAATTACAAATAAACGTGAATAGATTGGAATGTATTATCCTCGTTAAGAATTATTTCATCAATTCCTGGGTCAGCAATATACTCTATTAACTCTAAGAGCTTGTAATTCGAATCAGCCCCAGTAACACTAGTTCTAAAACTCCCATATTCTGCATTTTTGATCAAGTCGCTATAATCAAACACAAATAAATCTCTTTGGTCGTTTTTTTCTAATAAATCATTTTCTATTAAATGGTGAACTATCAAAAAATCAATTGCTTTTAGAATAGATGAATTATTGTTGTTAATATTCAACGCTAAATAATTCACTTCTACATCTTCGTGAATAGCTAAGTAAGAGATGGAGTGAAAAATTCTAGTTACATTAAAGGTTGAATTTATTACTACATCTAAAAGCACTTCCTCTATTTCTTCAGTATCAAAATAATAGGCAATTACTTTAAAGCTGTATGAGTTTTTCCATATGGAATTATTAGAAGGCAGGCTTTCAATTCTTAAAGATGCGAGTGATTTTATAACTTGAAATAACTCACTAGCATCAACTTCTAAAACCTTTAATATTTTTTCTAATGTTCCAAATTGAACAGCAGTACTTTTGGCGTTAGCAAAGGCACTTATAGCATTTAAAGAAATACCTGTAGCCCTTGAAAGGTCACTAAGAGACATCCCTTTTTCTTTTAATACCTCTTTTAAATTAATTTTCAGCATAATGTCCCTCCTTTTACAGATGTTATTTCCCTACATGTATAAATATATTCTTGACTTAAATGATATCAAGTAATATCATAAAGTTCAATAACATCTATAGATGTATAAAAATTGTATCTAAGGATGTATGGAAGGAGGGGTATATTATGGGTGCGACAGTCCAAATTTCAGAAAAATTTGTTGAAGTGTACGAGCAAACATTATTAAGTATGGTAAAAGAAGTGATGGATAAAGCTAACTCAATGGATCGATATAAGCCATATATGAATAAAAAAGAAGCTGCTTTGTATATTGGTGTTAGCTTTAATACGCTTCAAAAATTTATTGATAAAGGAATGCCAGTTATTGAAGTTGATGGAGTGAAGTTAATTAGCAAAAGAGATATTGATGAGTTTTTAGAAAAAAAGAAACAATAGAAAATGGCGGGCAATATGTTTAGAGATAAAAAAAAGACCTCTAATGTGGGCCATTAGAGGTCTCGAGATTACCAAATCAATAAATGATTTAGCGGAGTATAGCACTAGAATTTTACCTGATTATTAAGTTAAAAGCAAAGTGTGCCTAAATCATTTAGGAGGGCAATTGCATGGCAGACAGTAAGAAATACTACTGGCTCAAACTAAAAGACGACTTCTTTCGTGACAAGCGAATTAAAAAGCTTCGTAAAATCGCTGGTGGTGATATTTATACCATTATTTATCTAAAAATGCAGTTGCTGAGTTTAAAAGATAGCGGAGTTTTATTTTTCGAAGGTGTCGAAGATGAATTTTACGAAGAAGTCGCTCTCGAAATTGATGAAGAGCCTGGAAATGTAAAAATGACAATATTATTTTTACATAATAATGGATTACTTGAAGAAGTCGAAAAAGACAAATTTATACTTCCTGAAACAATTAAGTCTATAGGTAGTGAAAGTTCAAGTGCCGCAAGGGTTCGTAAACATAGGGAGAGCCAAAAAGCGTTACAATGTAACATTGATGAAACGTATAGTAACGCTATTGTAACAAACTGTAACACAGAGACAGACACAGATAAAGATAAAGATAAAGATAAAGATAAAGATAAAGATAAAGATAAAGAGACAGACAGAGAAAAGAATGTCATTCAGTCGTCTGTCGATTATCTAAACAATAATAATTTATCTTTGTTAAAACAGTTTTTCAAAAATCAAATAGGTAAAGAAATTAGTGTTAGGGATGTAGCAGCTATGGAAGAGGCATTACAATACTATGAGCCTGATTTGATACTGGAAGCCGTTAAAGTTTCTAAAAAGGCTAAAACATTTACTTATATACTTGGTGTATTGCACAACTGGAGAACAGAGAAACACATTAATACTTACGTAGATTTTAAAGAGCAAAGTGTTGCATATAAATCCGCAAAATATGCCAGACGAAAAGAAATAGTTCCTAATTGGTTTTATGAAACTGAACCAGAGTGTGTACCAGAACAAACTGTTGATTTTGAAAAAGAAAGGAAAAAAATACTAGAAGAATTAGAAGAATTAAAAAAATATTGAGAGGACGGCGGATGTAAATGTATAAATCAAAAAAAGAGTTATTAGAAAGAAATCTGACTAAGCAGGATTTACTTCGATGTAAATATAAGGGTTCACTAATTGGTTTTGAACTAGATTATGTAAAACTAGATGATTTATTGTCAGTAGATGATTTATTTTCATTACCAGTTTCACAATCTATTAATACAGAATGTGGGTTATTAACTTGGGTTTTATCAGCAGGTTGGATTCTAGTCCCTAAAAACAATGAGGAATTAGATTGGTATAATTTTGAAACACTTGCGGACTTTTTAGAAAGAAACAAAGTCTTTTCAGATATAAACGGTGAAATTCAAAAATCTATAGAGGGAGTTAAGGTTCGGCTACTTCGAGAATATTTAGATGAACTACAGGGTTCTTTAGAAAGTGTAAACAAGTTGATGACTCTCTCTGAAGATGAGTTAGATATCGATTTATTCATTTTATTGATAAAAGATTATCGAACTGTTAGCACCCAAAATTTATTTTCTATAAAAAAAGAAATCGAAAAGGAGATTTTAAAAATGGAGAGGGTTTTAGATAATCTTATAAATAATAAAAAACAAAGTTATTCAATAGCAAATTAAATTGGAGGGATATTATGAAAAATCTATTGAAGTCATTTGCGAAAGTAACGTTAGTTGCTGGGTTAAGTTTACCAATTTTATTTGGAAATCACGCTTTAGCGAGTGCAGCTACATTTAAAGACGTGGATTCCAAACATTGGGCGTATCAAAATGTAGAAAAAGTAGCAAGTCAGAAGTTAGTGACAGGGTATCAAGATGGCACATTTAAGCCTTCAAACAATGTGACACGTGCTGAGTTCGCAACATTCTTGTCTCGTATGTTTGATGGGACTGATCGTAAAAACGAGTCATTTACAGATATAACTGATACACATTGGGCTAAAGCTGCGATTAATGAAGGTTTAGCTTTAGGATTTATTCAAGAGAACGATTTTAAAAACAATAAATTTGATCCTAATAAAGCAATGACTCGACAAGAGATTGCTAAATGGTTAGCGAATGGTTTAACAGCATCGAATTCTCAATATGGAGAAATTGCTTCGACAATTCAAGAAGGGAAGTACACGTTATTACCAGTAGCAGAGTACTACAAGGGCGGATTAAGCAAGTCTGAGTATGGCAATGTTGGTTTAATGCTTGGTACGGGGATCATGAGTGGTTTTGAAGATGGATCATTCAAGGCATTAGGAAATACAAATCGCGCTGAAGTTGCAACGATTCTTATTCGTTTCGATGAAGCCATGAAGAAAAAACCGGCAGAATATAAAGGATTAAATGAACTTGTCGAAGTAGCTACAACAGGAACGAATATGTTATCGGCTACGAAATTTAAATCACCAAGCGAAGAATCATTTATAAATGTAATCGGAAAGAATCATTCATTTTCTAGAAATAATTCAGGTATTGGTACTTTAGAGCGCATGATTTTTGTGGAAGGAACAACACAAGAAGCTGCTTTGAAAAATAGTATCTATGCCAAAATGTTTGTTGGAAAAGACACATGGTTAGCTCGTGATAATTCACTTATTACTATGTTTATAGAAACAAGTTTTACTTCTAATCATGATAAAACAACTATTGATGCTTATACAAATGGAAATACAAGTTCGTTTATCTCTAATATAGGTGTAAGTGATAAAACAAAAATCATGAATTATGGTTTAACTACTTTAGATCCGGAGAATTGGGGCGTCATTTTTAAAAAAGACCAAAAGGTTAAATTTTGGACAGAATCTTGGTTAGATTATTCAATTGGTTCATTAGATGGATTTGATTCAGATGATGGTTCTCAATTTTGGTTACTAAGAAAATAATTGAGGGGGTAATAAGTAAATGAAGGAACTTTCGAAAAAGGTTGCTATTATCACAATAGCAATTTTACTTTTATTAGCAAATATTCCACCTAGCATAATGTGGAATGATGATGTAGAAAATAATGTACAAGCTGCACCAAGTAAACCAACTGGCTCTAGTGGTTCATATAAAATAGATGTAGAAGCAAAATCGGTTAAAGCCAATCCATCAGTTTATTGGACACAAATTGATGATTTAAGTTTCACTGCTGTTTCGGACGGGGGGACAACCCCAGCAATAAACTCTGGCAATAACGAGCCAGTAGCGACAAAAGTAAAAAATACACTGGATTTAACCAATTACTCTATGCCAACAACTTTTAAAGATTCTTCTACTAATAAAAGTTATTCAAGATCAGAATTAACAAGAGTATATCTTAAAGACGACAGCGTTAAATTTAAAGATGCGCAATCTTTCAAAGGAATTAGCCTAAAAAAGGCAAGCGATACAAAATTCACGTTTTTAACTGAAACTGGTTCACCAAATAAGCCTACTACTAAGAAACAGTATGGGCAAAATTCAGATGGTAAGCCAAAATACTCAGTACGTTATGATACCCCTATTGATGTCATTTGGTACGGTGAAATTGATAAACAAGCTGAAATGCGTGTTGTAGAGGATTCGACTCTACCAGTGGGAGCAAAAAAGGCATACAAAGCGCAAGTTCGTACAAATAATGATGATAACGGCTGGTCAACATGGAAGGATGTTTCGGCGTATCAATGGACTTCTGACTCGTCAGAAGTAGCCACTGTATCTAGTGTTGGAGAAGTTACCACGAAAAAAATAGGTAACGCGAAAATAACAGCCACTTGGAAAGATGATAATTTCCACTTACAGGCAAGTGCGAATATTAAAGTAGTTGGTGATAATGGATTAGCTGTAACAGGAGCATCAAATGCATGTTTTCAAGATGGTTCAACAACTCTGAAAGCAACACTATATAAAGACGGAGTAGTATCAGATGTAACAAGTACGGCTGCTTGGTCAAGCTCGGACAGTAAAGTAGCAACCGTTTCAAAAGGGGTTGTAACGTTTAAGAAAGTTGGTTCAACAATGATTAAAGCTACAAGTTCAAATATGTTCGATGTGTTAGAGCTTACTGTATCAGACTGTTCAGTTCCACCTGTCGAAGAAGATCCTAATCCTCCAACCGTTACAATATACGGGCCAACTAAAGTAAAGGCGGGAGAAGAATTTCAATTATATGCTAGTGCTAAAGTAGAAGGTGGAACGATAGATAGATATGAATGGGATTTTCATGGTGCTGACGGAGGAGAGCCAAAGGATGCAAATTTAAACGGTCTTTATTATTTGGAAGAGGGAGAAAAATACGTAACTGTATCTGTAGAAGATAATCAAAATCGTTGGGCGCATGACGATCACATAATAGAAGTTACGCCACCAACACCTGTTGCTAATATTCGAATCACCGGAACACTTAAACAAAACAGAAAGGTAATTATTGACGGTGCTGCGAGTAACAGCCCTCGTTATTTCCCTCTTATACCAAGTAAAACAAATATAGAAATAAAACCTCTAGATGGTCAAGATGTAGCAACTATTAAATACAAAGGTAGTTTAACAGGAGTGTCAACTAAGGATGCCCTATTTAAACAACCAGGTAGATATGAAGCAACCATATATGTGGAAAATGAAGCTGGATTATCTGATACAATGTCAACTACTTTTACAATTCAACCTGATTTACCTCCAGTTGTCAATTTTGATACCGTTACATTAATTTATCGTGAACCTTCAGAAAACCTAGGAGAATATGCAAAAGCAAAGATTGTTATTCAGAATAATTCTTATTCGCTAGATGGAGATCCGCTGAATTATTTTGTATACGATTTATCTTTTGACAGCAGCAATGATGATTCGTTTAAAGATACTTTTTCAATAAAATCAGCGGATTATGAACCAAATAAATACTACACAATTTCTAATGCTACAAGTGATAATCAATATAAAATCAAAATAGATGAGGAATACAATTTAGAAGTCATAACGCCTTTTGTTGGGAAGTATCGACTTGAACTTGAAGGTTGGGAATGTTTCGGTGATAGTTGTTCTAAATACCCAATAAAAAAATAATAGATTGATTAGGAGATGCTTATGAAGATTAAAAACATTTTTAAAATAATGATACTTGCTGCGTTTAGTCTTATTTTAACAGCTTGCACAAATGAAACAAAAAATGTGCAAGCTAAACAAGATGTATCTAATAAAGCGATCACTATAAAAGTACCAATTGTTAGCAACAGTGGAGCAGTTAAGCTCAGCTATTCCGAAAATGAAATTAAATCCATGTTCACTAGCCTCCATTTAGAAGGAGCTTCAAAAGATTGGTCAGATAATTTTTCTTTCGAAAATGTAAAAATCGAAGTTCCAACAGGCAGTTACGAAACTAAAAATAAAGATACCTTTATTAACTTGGATAATGCACCAGTTGAAAGAATAGATCTTAGTAAATCAAGTCAAATAGGTTTATATTTCCATGAGATTAGTGTTATTTATACTAATGCAAATATCGAACACAGTGCATTAGTAGAACGTCCAATTGATGTTGTTTTATTAAATCATTATACAGGAGAAACTGAATTTTTTAATCTAAATACAGTGGATTTTAATGATGAAGCCACAACGACATGGATAAGCCAAAAACTTTATGAAATGAATATAGCTGCATTGCAAAAAGATGCAATATTTGAAGAATTAGCTCCAATAGGTTCTGGTGATGAACCCCTAGAAATATCAAGGGAAGGCTATGAGCATATTGTTAGTAATTATAAATTCGACAACAATCAAAGGTTTGATGAAAGTTACAGCTCCTTAGAAGAATTTATTGATGGAAAAGAAGGAATTTGCAATCAATTTGCATACCTTTATAAATTATATTTAGACTATCATGAAATTGAAAATCGTCTAGCGTTTGGCAATTTTAAAGGTATAGAAGGCAAAGTGGATCACGTTTGGAATGAAGTAAAAATAAATGGTGAATGGATTTCAGTTGATACAACTGGTAATGGGTTTGGTAGTGGAGGGACATATGAAAATTATTTCGTTTCTCATTACTCCAGTGTTTAATCTAAGAAGCAATGATAATCAATGTGGAGTTTTATAAAATGAATAATCATATATAACAAAACTTGAGGAGATATATAGAAAAATCCTGTATTTAATATGCAGGATTTTTTTATTATGAATTAACAACTATTTGAGTGTTTTATATATACTAGCGGATAATGTTATGTTGAATTGTTTCTAGAAATAATAAAAGTGTTTTAAATTTCTCTATCACATGTCAAATAACAAATTTAATAGCTTGAACAAACTGATTTCTAAGGGAGGCCAGGCCTTACTTATAGACCTGGTAAGAACTATGTAATTATAAGAGACAAAACTTTTATAAATTTTTTGAAATTTTATTTAGCTTATGAATTAGTTGATTTTCAATATTAAGTGAAAACCTTTTGTTTTTATTTTTTAATAATATACCAATTAACGGTTTAGAAAGAGTATATTCACTTTTATTAATACTTAAAGTTTCTATTTCTTTAGATAATGTTTCTAAGGAAACTACATATGCTTCTATAAATGATTTTTTGATTTTTAGAATGTCATTTACATGAAGGATCACCAACGGTAATAATTCTTTGACTATATCAATGTTACATATAATATCCTCAAAATCTGGCCGATCTACAATATGCTTTATAGCACGATTAACTATTATTTTATTATCATCATTAGACTTTTCAATAAATTTAAAATGTAATCCTTTTAAAATTGCATTAAAATCTATTTTCTCCAATCTAATTTTACTTTCTTTTAATACTGCTGAGAGCATATAGTAACAAATGTCTGAATCATCTAGCATTAAATCATCCACTTTATAACCTTTAAAATAATAATGCTCTTTTTTCTTTTCTTTCAGCAAAATAACACCCTGCACATTATCGGGAGTAATCAACATTTCATTGTATTCTAAAACATATTTAAATGTTAAAGCTTTTATATTTTCCAACCTTCCCATCCCCCTACCTTTTAAAACCATGCACCAATATTAAGTTTGATTTACAATAAATTCTAACCCCTTCATATTTAAATAACAACAGCTGTCTCTGAAAAAACTGGATTTTTTAGAATTAATATATTTTATTTTAAATTCGGTTCTTCTCCCAACAATTGATCTAGGTGAAGTGAAGTACCAGATGTGATTCGTTATGATAATCAAGAAATGTTTGAATTTATGTGGGTACTTTTTTAGGGCAGGGAATTAACGTACATGAAGTTTTAATCGAGGGTAAAATCTATAAGTGGGGTAAATTAAATGGAACATGAATTATTAAACAGAGGTATTTATGCAATCATTAATAAGCAACTTAACATGGTTTATGTAGGAGAAACGCAACGAAATTTTCTCATACGATGGGTTGAACATTTAATGAGTATTACTAAATACGAGGATCAACCTAAACGTATTCACCTTTATCTAAATCAAGCTACGAAATTCATTGTGTTGAAGAAGATGGATAGTGATGAGCATTCTACCAAAGATTTTTATAAATTTGAGTATGACGCACAAAATTTTTACATCCAAAAAGGATGGGATGTTTTATCGTCAGTTCGCTATAATCCTAATAGAAGTTATAGTGATTGTGAATTAACTTCTGAAAAACTTTTGGGACGGTATAGAAAAGCGGTTAAACATATGGCTTATATTCTTTCCACCGTAAATACAAAGCATAAAAACGGCTCTTTCATACTAAGCAATCTTTATAAAAAAGTGGAGAAACATTTTGAAGCAGATTTTCAAAGTAGAGAAGGCAAGAACACTTTACATAAATTAAACCTTGAAGAGCTTGAGTTCATTATGTTTGAACTTTATCCAAGATATTATCATAAAAGATTGGATACATTGAGAAACGAATATAAAAATATCGAAATTCCAAAAACACTTTTTGACTTTATAGAATGAGGTGTTTTGAGAGTTTTTTATTACTGTCGATTGTAACACAAGCAGTTAAAGCTAATGGCAATTCATATAGAGAAAACAGAAATAAGCGTCGCTGTTTTTCTTAATTAACAATCTTTTATTCTAAAGCTAAATCATAATTTATTTGAAAGAGGGTTTTTGCAAATGCAAAAATTCTCTTTTTTTATTTTTAAAGGGGGTCTATGGTGTGCCTTTATGGGGGTCATTTGTGGGTACTTTCGTATTTTTCTTTGATATCATTAAAACACTAGGCTCTGCCTAGTATATCACGCTCAGTGATATCAGTTTTTCCTTATGCTCTTTCTAGCTATTTATTGAGTCTCACTTGAATTTTTGTACTTCATTAGGATTCGAGAGTTTGCAGTAATTGTTTCTAGAAAAAATGAGGTGAGAAGAATGAGAGTCTTAGAATTTGATTTCCTACCACCTTTTTCTGTTTCTCGTTATAATTAAAGAATGAATATTCCGATGTTCGTTTAGTGGAAATTTTGAGTATTTTTAAAATCAGAGGTGGACTATGGAGTCTTACAAATATAGCTTTAAAAATAATAATGTTTTACAAGAGGTTTGCCGTAAGTTAGAGAATTCTAGAAAAAGGTACGGGCGACTATATAAATTTGAAATACATATACATACACCTGCTTCATCTGACTATCAAATACATGAAGTTAAAGAAGATGATAAAAAAGTCTATTATAAGGATCACAGCGTGGAATGGATTTTGAACTATGCCTTGAAAATAGGTATGCTAACACAACAAGAATTTCATGATTATCTGAATAACTTTAAGGCAGGTCTATATGGTCAAGAATATATGGGGAAGTTAAGAGAACGAGGGCTTGATTATTTAGATTTCAAAGAATACTTTACATACTATATGATAGCTTACAAATTATATAAAGAAGAAATTGAAGGAGTCATCATATCTGATCATAATACTATCGAGGGGTACGATAAATTAAAAAACATGATTTCTTATTGTTATAAATATGCTTTTCCTCATCTGCCGAAAAAAGATATTTGGGTTATTTTGGGTATTGAAATTTCATGTTCTGACAAAAATCATGTTGTAGCTATTATTGATGAAAATAATAGAAAAGCACTTGAACGATTTATCGAAGATAATATTGTATCTGATCAAGAATCTAAATATTGTGGAACCATAGAACACAGTTTAACTGTTCTAAGAAAAATTCATGATATTGGTGGTAAAGCATATATAGCTCATATTAACTCATCTAATTTTAAATCTTTAACAGGTACCTATAAAAATGAATTATTTAATTCCTCATTTTTTGATTTAATCGGTGTTACCACTCAAACTTATAGAATTGAAAGCACAATTAGAGTATTTAGTAAAAGAACTAGCTCGGATATCTGTGTATTCTATGAAAGTGATTCACATGGCATTAATACTTTGGGAGTTAGAAATACTTGGATAAAAATGCAAGGAGTTTCTTATGGGAATTTATTGAAAGCGATTTTCAGTCACCAAATTAGTGTATATCCTTTTCATAAACCTATAATTGCACCTACCTTTATCAAAGGTATATATATACCAGAGAATGATACTGGATTCTTAAACAATACAACCTCCCCATTTTATTTTAATTTTTCAAAAGATTTAACTTGTATAGTAGGTGGGAGAGGAACCGGAAAAAGTACCATACTAAAGATTTTAGATATTTTATTTTCACAAGAAGTTGAAAATAAAAAAACTCTCAATTTTATTAGTAAGCACGGTATGATTTATCTACTTTTTCGACTTAAAGGTCAGGATTACATTTTAAGATTTATTCCACAAATAAACCCTGAGTATTCCGAAGGCAGTTTGTACTATTATGCCCCGGATGCCTTCAAACGAACTAATAATTCAACACTAAAATTAAATGATTTTTGGTTCAAATTATATAAAATTAAAACAGGAGAAAATAAAGGTCAATATTTATTTGCTGAAATTCAAAAACAAGTCGATAAGGAAATCATACTCTCCCAGATTTATAGAAAACACTTTTCAATTTCAACAATTATTTCTTCAATCGAAAGTAACGACTTTTCAAATTTTATTAAAGATCTTATGTTTAGTGGCGAAAGTCAAATTGAAATAGATAAAATCAAAAATGAACTATATTACAGTAACAAAACGGATTTTTTAAGAAATGCCGGTAAAAAAATATCTTCTATTCAATCAATTTTACATGAATGGAGTACAAATATTACATCCTTGCTTCAAAATTTCAACTTGGACAATAAAGACATTCTATCGATAAATTTAGAAAATACTTATGGTATCCAAGAAAATTATTTAGATATTATATTCGGTGAATTTCTTGATAAACTTGAAGAAGATAATATCTATAAAAATCATTTCGTAGACTCTACTACATTAAAATGGTTCGATGTATACGAATTTATTAAAGCCCAAATAGGAAAACTTGGAGCTTTACGTTTCTTAGAAGCTCTTTACTTAAAAGAAAATAAATTTTTAGAAGAAAATTATCCCATTAAAAAATTTATTACTACTAAAATTTCGGAAAAAACTATTACACATGGTTTAGAAGATGCTAATAAAGTGAGAATTGAAAGGCTATATACTTCTATTAGGAACCACTTAGCAAATTCACGAAGAGATCTTGCTCTAATTATTGTGAAAGCCTATATGGATAACGGTAAGTTTTCAATGAAATTTAATGTAAATGCCCGCGAAGATATTGGACCGTCAGCAAAAGTTAATATGAAGAACATAGAAGAACTTTCGTTAGGTCAAAAGGTTGTAGCAATACTAACATTTATAATTAATTATGGTAAATATTCGAATGATGGTACACCGTTAATTATCGACCAACCGGAGGATAATTTAGATAACCAATATATTTATAAGACATTGGTTAAGAGTTTACAAAAGATTAAAAACCAGCGCCAAGTAATAATAGTTACACACAATTCTACATTAGTTATAAATACAGGTGCCGAGCAAATTATTGTTCTAGAGACTAGGGATGGATTCCATAGTCATTTAAAAGCACAAGGTTATACAGGAAATAAAAAAATCATTGAACATATTATTAATTATTTAGAGGGTGGAAATGAAGCATTTCAACGTAAGATTAAAGAATATAATTTACTTCTAAATAGCTAAGTCCTTTTAAAATCCTATTATTCAATTGTCCTAGCATATCACGCAAAGCGATAGAATTTTTCTCCTATGTATTTTTAAAAAATGTATAATTTTAGAAGGAGATTTAAAATCCTTTATGGAATATAACAACTATAGAATTAAAATTAAAAATGGAAGTATAAGCATTAGAAAGAGGGTAAAGAATGTCAATAGGTATTGGTCGTTTTGAAGATGCATTTAAAAGAAAAATGTATCCTAAAAATAAAAACAAAAGAATTGAAGCTATTGAAGATTATTTTTTCGACAAACATGATATTGAAGTGAATTTTGAAGCAGATGAACAAAAATGTTTAGACTTTATTTTACAATATGCTATCGATGAAGAAGGTCCTTCAGAAGATGAAATTTTCAGTGATATTTTAAATATTTTAGAAGATAGATACTCAATTGGAGAGCCATTCTATGTATCCTTAATTGAATTAGGGACAACGACTACTTTTGAAGAATTGTTTGAGTTGCTAGAAGAACAACTTAGGGATGAAGTAGTGAGGGAAAGTTTCTCTTTCAACGAGTTTAATGTTAGTGCAGATCAAGTAAGTAAAAGAGTTGAAATTACTTGTAGGTTTACAGAATACTACAAGCATATTCTTACTGAAGAAATAGAACGTGAAAAGAAGCTGTACAGTGGTAATTTAGTTATTAATATAGACTTTGATAATTCAGTAGCAGTTGTTACAAAATCAAGTTATAATAAAGCGGTTAATCAAATTATTGGTTTTATTGATGCAGTTATAGTATCGTTGGGCAGAATAAAACCTTATTATGTCCAAAATAAAGTGCGTGGGAATAAGTCAATCCAAGATTATGATATATTAAGTTTAATTACAATTAACTTAATTTATGATAAATTAGTACAATTTGATTATAGTGTTTTAAATGTAATATCTTTGTCGTTTAATAATAATGGTGCACCTAGAATTAAGAACGCTAAGCTAGGTGGAGTAGATTTGTTCCAAGATTTGGATATCGTAGCCCGGATTCATAATAAGGACAGAATCACTTCATTTGCTATTAAAATAGAAAAAACAATAAGTGCTGATAAAAAAATGGAAGCCTTATTAACAGTCGATTTTAGAGGTACTTTAAAAGTTCTAATTGATGAAATAACCGGTAATAATATTGATGGTAATGATTTGAACGATGTAGCTTATGAAATTTATGAAATATTAAGTAACATGATTGGTAAAGAAGAAGAAGTGGAACAAGGCAGAGAGTTATTTGAACAAAGAATTTTAGCAAATAGTACCCCAAACCCTGCTATAGAAGTATATAAAGATCAGATTAAGAATGAATTAATACAGCTATTACCGGACAAAATTAAAGAAATTGAACAATATTTTAAAGGGAAAAGTTAAATTCGAGAGGAGGGAATAGAATGATTATGTCATCTAGCTTGATAATGATAAAAGTAAATAATTATTTAAATTTTGGTGAACTTCAAGGAGATTTATTTTTTGAAGAAGAAAAAACATTCTATTCTCTTTCTTTTGAGTCAAAACAAAAAGATGTTGGAGAAATTCATTGGACTACGTCTTATCAATTTGGAAAAATGAATATCGTATATTTTTTAAGACAAGAAAATTTCTTTTATCTATTTACTTCAACGCCAGAACATTTTAACATTTTAAAAAAAATTTTGACTCATTTATTTCAAGGAGAAATAAATATAGAATTGCTAAAAGTACCAAGAAAATCTAAATTTGTTGATATTAATGATAATAGAGTATGTGACATTAAATATGATGAAAATTTTGGCTTCTCGGCAAATTTAAAAATAGAAAATTGGTCCAGCCTTCTAAAGTTTTATTCAAACGGATTAATTACGTATAAAATGAATGACAATAGACAATTAATTGATGAGATTATTAGCATATGTAAAGCTTTGTTGGATGGTGTGGTTAAGCAAAATGAATGAATTAGGATGTATTTGTGATTTTCTTAATGGTGTTTCTGTCTACTCTGTACAACATCTAGGGTGGGTCTCAGCTGTAGTTGCAGCTATATTAGCACTAACTTCTATTATCTTTAGTCAATTTAACGAAAGAGTGGTTCAAAAAATAAATGAACTGACATATGAATTAAAGAAAACTAAATATAAGGGAAATATTCATCCGGACTTAATTAAAGAAGATATAAACCAAATAATCCATCTTTTAGCTAATACAGAAATCTATCATAAAACATTAAAACTATTTAACGTTGTTTCTTATTTTATTGTTTTTTTATGGTGGATTTCTATTTTTGGTTATATGGATGATGCCAAAACACTTGCGGATAAAGTAATAATTTTTTTATCCACAATTTTATTGACAATCCCATTTATATATCTGCCGGATATACTCAAACTCTTTAACAGGAATAATTCAAAACTTGTCTTAAATAAAAATGGCAACTTGGATTTTAATACGATGAATAATTACTGGAGAAGCCTTTCGATAGATAATGTAGATTTTATCACAGATATTCTAACACCATGTGTAAAGCTTAAATTAATTGATAAAGAAATGCATTTTAATTTTTCTAAAGATCTTTCTCTGCAAGATTTTTATGTGGTTATTTCTGGGTATCACAATGGGAAGAAAATTGTTATTAGATATTTAGAGCGGAATGATGATTTTATTAATACATATGGACTTGAAAATGTAAATAACCAAAAGAAAGAAATAAATAGGGGTTTATTTGGTGAAATAAAAAAGCTGAATGCCAGATCATTTACTATGCATATCCTACCTTTGAAGTCTGAAGATATTTTTTCCTATAAAGGTCAAATTAAAGTTATTGAAGATGAAATAGTATTTGTACCTATTTCTAAGAGTAGCGATAGTTTAGAAAGTGCATTGAAAGAAACCGAAAATTCATTAGTATTTACAAAACAAGGAGAAGACCCCTTTGAATATAAATTAAAATAAGTAAATTATATGTTATGGTGACAATGTGACAACAAATTCTAATATATTTTTCATATTTATTTTACAATTTGCCCGCCAGCATACTTTGTATTAACTATGAAATAACTATGTGTTATTGAAATTGTGTGAAATAGCATGAAATCGTTTTGTTACTAAACAGTTGATATTGCGACTTTCTTCTATTGTATGAAATCCTTTGAAATAGCAGTTATTTTAGAACGTAAAAAACCAGGTCTACGCGGCGCTCGTCGTGCACCTCAGTTCTCAAAACGTTAATATCAGCGTTCTATACAAAGACTCTTTCTACTTTTGTGGAAAGAGTCTTTTTGTTATTTAGTCATTAGACTAAAGGTTGCTTACTCTTATTTCTTATAAAGCGGATGATTGCAAATTCTAGATGCGATGTAACACTGCCAATAACTAGCGTGAACCAGTATGTAGCTGTCCCTTTTACATAATCATTACTATTTCCGCACAGATTTAAGATATATTAAAAATATTTTCGCATAAGTTTATGTTTTTTTAAGAAATTATTTAGAGGGAGTTTAACATTCCACTTTAATATAGTTCTTGAAGGTACTACAAACCATGCATTTTCTTGAAATTTGTCATTATGGGTTTGGCGTAACTCAAAAATAGAATGTAGCGATGGAGGTAAGTAGGTATGAAAAAATTATTGATAGTATCGGTTGCGGCAATGGCACTACTTGCAGCATGTCAAGATAAGGAGCCTGAGAAAGGCAATAGTGAGGAAATAAAAACAGAAAGTGCTGCTACAACGAAGGATCAAACAAAGGAGCAATTAACGAAGGGTGAAGAAATGGCCAATATATTAAGTAGTACGAATTGGCAAGGCACAAAAGTATATGATAAAGACAACAATGATTTAACTGCGGAGAATTCTAACTTTATTGGCTTAGCAAAATATGATGCTGAGGCAGGTCATTATGAATTCTTTGACGTTGCTACTGGTGAAAGCCGTGATGATAAAGGGACGTTCTTTATCACAAATGATGGGACACAAAGAATTTTAATTTCTGAATCCAAGGATTATCAAGCTATTGTAGAAATTACAGAGCTAAACGATAGTATCTTTACTTATAAAAGAATGGGCAAAGATGCTGCTGGCAATGAGGTAGAAGTGTTCGTTGAGCATATTCCATATAAAGAAAATGAACTGGCATTTACCGATTCAAATAAAACGCTGAATGTTTCAACAGGTAATATTGTTACAGACGTTGACGGAGATAAGATTTTAGCTGATACATTATGGCACGGAACTGTTGTATTAGATGAAGCAGGTAATGATTTAACAGAGTTTAATTCAAATTTTATCAGCATTGCAAAATATGACGCAAATACAAATAAATATGAGTTCTTCAACCCTGAAACAGGTGAGAGTCGTGGCGACTATGGTTATTTTAATGTCATTCATGGCAATAAAATAAGAGCTCATGTTTCAATCGGTGATAATAAGTATGGCGTTGCCCTTGAAATTACTGAAATCAATGACAAGAAATTTACGTATAAACGTACAGGTAAAGACAAAGACGGTAATGATATAACTGTATTTGTTGAGCATGAACCTTATGAAGGTGAATTAAATCCTGTATTTACAATGCAATAAAATGATACTTCCTCCTTTATTATAGAAGAAAATCAAAACTCTTAAGTTTATTACTTGGGAGTTTTTTTTACTTTCTGGCATAGTTCATCTACTAATTTCGTACACTAAATGTAAAAGGGTGGTGGATATGGGTGAAGCGCTGGCTTGCACTAGGAGTAATTATGCTTATGAGTATAGTGGTCGTGGCATATGAAACAAATGCTTCGGACCGTAACTTCTTCTTACCAGACCCACTTGGTGGCATCAAAATTGTCATTGATGCAGGGCATGGTGGTGAGGACGGAGGAGCTTCAAAGGGCGAAGTAATTGAAAAGGAAATTACACTTGCAATTGCTCAGCATGTGGAGAAGAAATTAAAGAAAAAAGGCGCAACAGTCGTAATGACGCGAACAAAAAATGGGGATGTGATTGATGAGCATGCGCCGTCGGAAAAATATGGAACTTTAAGAGAGCGGAAAAAGCAGGATATTTTCTTAAGAAAGGATATCGTTGAAAAAGAAAAGCCTGATGTATTTATTACAATTCATGCAAATGCTATACCCGAAACAAAATGGCGTGGTGCACAGGTGTTTTATCATAAGGAAGGACATGCCGATGGCGAAATTCTTGCCAAGAGTATTCAACAATCCATTCGCACTAATCTAAAAAATACAGACCGAGAAGCTTTGTCTATTAAGCAAATTTATTTACTGAAGAAAGTAGAAGTCCCTGCAGCATTAGTAGAGACTGGTTTTATCAGTAATGATGAAGAACGAGCATTATTAATCGATAAGAACTACCAGGAAAAAATGGCAGATGCCATAGTTGAAGGTATAGAAGAGTATTTATTAGCTAAAATTGAGTAGAGCAACATCTACAACGTAAACCATATCAGTATGATATACTAACATTGAGACAATATAAGGGGAGTGTTCGTCGTGATTACTGAACAACAAGTACAAGAAATACTAGGACAACTACAAGATCCATTTTTACATAAATCGCTTGCAGAAACAGATGGTATTACAAACGTAGCAATAAAAGAAGAAAAAAATCATGTCAGTGTAAAAATTGCGATCGCTAAATTAAATACACCTGAACAGCTACAGCTACAAATGAAGGTTGTTGAGGTGTTGAAAGAAGCGGGTGCAAATACGGTTGGCATTCGTTTTGAAGAACTATCAACAGAAAAATTACAAAGCTTCCGTGGCACTGCAACAGAGTCAGAAGCACAAGATATTTTATCTCCACTAAGCACAGTACAAGTGATTTCAATTGCTTCTGGTAAAGGGGGAGTAGGTAAATCTACAGTATCAGTTAACTTAGCTGTTGCTTTAGCTCGTCTAGGAAAGAAGGTCGGATTAATCGACGCCGATATTTATGGCTTTAGTGTGCCCGATATGATGGGTGTGACGGATATGCCTAAAGTAGTTGACAATCGTATTTTCCCCGTAGATCGCTTGGGTGTAAAAATGATTTCAATGGGCTTCTTTGTGGAAAACAACGCACCGATTGTATGGCGTGGTCCAATGCTAGGTAAAGTATTAGATCAGTTTTTCCGTGATGTTGAATGGGGAGAGCTAGACTATCTACTATTAGATTTACCTCCAGGCACAGGTGACGTAGCATTAGATATCCATCAAATGCTACCATCATCAAAAGAAATTGTTGTCACAACACCGCATCCGACAGCAGCATTTGTTGCAGCTCGTGCAGGAGCAATGGCTCTTCAAACAGACCATGAAATTTTAGGTGTTATCGAAAATATGGCTTGGTTTGAATCTAAATCAGGTGATCGAGAATTTGTCTTTGGACAAGGAGGCGGACCTAAGCTAGCTGATGAATTACGTACAGAGCTGCTTGGGCAGATCCCGCTTGGTCAACCCGATTGGACAGAAGAAGATTTTGCTCCGTCTGTTTATGCTGAGAAACATACGACAGGACAAATTTATTTAGACATCGCGACGAAAATCATTGATAAATTAAGTAAATAAATAAAAAACGGATTTCCACCTTTTATGGGGAAATCCGTTTTTAAATTGCTATGGTTACTCAGTACTTTTTTGCTCCTTATCCGATCCGCCATCACTTTCACCACTAGCTTCTTTCTTATCGCCACTTCCTGATGAACCTGTTTCGCCACTCTTTTTAATAAGTTCCTGCCATTTAGATTGCATTAAAGGGCTTTCGATCGTTTCCTTTACCACTTGCTCCATTTGCTTGCGCATATTGGATGATTTTAGGATGGTCTCTAGCTGCTTTTGCATATCGGGTTGCCCAAAAAAGGCCTCCATATCCTTTTGGAAAGTCGGATCTTTTATTAAGTCCTTCATAATATCCTGTTGCTGTTTTTGCATGCTTTTTGCAACAGTTTCTTTAAATTTTGGATCTTCAAAGGTTTTCTTCCAAAAGTCTTCTGCTTCCTTGGAAAGTAATGTTTCCTCAGTAGCCTTTTTCACTTCATCATGCTCTAAAATCAAAAGCTCACGGAAACTTGGCTCCTCCAAAAGCTGTCGCAATGCCTTTTTACCATCCTCTGTTTGCAAAGAGTCAATCATGATTTTTTTTATTTCATCATAGGACATGGTAGAGGTTTTATCTTGTGAACAGGCAGAAAGAAAAAGCATTAGAATCAATAATAAGGTGAATTTTCGCATCGACAATCAGTCCTTTCTCTAGATAGACTCTTTCAATTATTGTTCACATTTCTCGGGACTTTATGTATTGGTTAGGATGAGAAATAGCTTTTTTAACAAGGCATTGATAAAATAAGGACAGATATATTGAGAAATTGGGGGACTTTTAGTTGTGACGATACGAAATTGGGCAAAGTTTTTCTTCTTTGCAATGCTCGTTGGTGGTGCAGTCAACGGAGTTTTTAGTTTATTTATTCGCTGGGAATTTTTCCAACCATACATAGCAAATGGTCAATGGGGCGAATTTTTCGCTGGACTTTTATGGATGGTTTTCTTAGGGTTTACCATGAGTGTTATAGCACAAGCTGGTTTTTTTGCTTATTTAACACTTCATCAAGTAGGTGTTAATATTTTTAGAACACTGACATTATGGAATTGGGTACAGCTATTATTAATTGCCATAACGATTTTCGATATTATATTCTTCCGCTTTATTCCTGGTGTGAAGGATGGACAAAGCTGGTTGTTCTACGTTGGATTATTAATTGTTCTAATATTTGGTGCAATAGCAACAGCTGTTCAAAAAGTAAAATTAACGGGGAAAAAGCATGTAATGATTTCGGCTCTATTCTTTATGATTGTCATTACAACGCTGGAATGGACAATTGCATTAATGGGTCGTGATGAAAATATTAATGAATATGTTGCGCTTTTATTATTCCCATTATTGGCTGTTAATGCGTATCAACTATTAGTATTGCCTAAATATAATGCAAAATCCGATGAAGATCGTCAAAAATTAGAAGCACGCCGCAAAGCTCGTCGTGAACAGGCTAAAAATGCATAAGAAAAAATTGCCTCACTTTAGTGGAGGCAATTTTTTTATGGGGCTTTTTTAGTTTGAACTTTATAACCAAATATATTTTCTTCAATTGACATAAACTTATGTTGTTGTATTAGGGCGTTAAGCTCTTTAAAGGATATTTGATTATTTTGATGGAGTGGGAAAAATACAAAATCACCTTTTTGTAATTTAGGTGTTTTCTCACCCTGCCAAATAAGAGAAGGCGACAGTAAATTCATTTGTTGTTGGAATAAAGATTTCTGTAAATCCTGCGAATATTGATGATTTCGGGTAGCAAACCATAAAGGTTTTTCCTTTAAATACTTTTCATAGATATCAATATCTTTTTGAATGAGCGCAATGTCAACGGGTTCTTCTATTGAATCATCTGGACCAAGTAGTCCTGTAGGCAATTTTCGTTGTTGTATAATTTTTAAATGTTCGGGTGAACGTTTAATCCAGTCGGTATCTAAAAGTAGAAGAGGATAAGGCTCTTTCACCGTTTGAAGCCATTCTAATAGAGAGTCATCAGAGAAAGAAATCTCTACTATAAGAGATGTGCCATAATGTCCTTTCGTGACCACTACTGGTGCATTCGCAATATTAAATACAGAAATCATCGTTGAGTTTATAGGCTTTAGAAAAGCAAAAAGGATTACGATTAAAAGCAGTGAAATCAACGTTTTGCGGACCATAATAATAACCTCATTTCTAAGATTTTAAATAAAAAATGAATCTCTTTAAAAAAACTTATGATTTAGTGTTGACTTTCATGAATAATCGATGTTATTATGTATAAGTCGCCAAGAGGTGACAGTGAAACAAAAAACATGAACCTTGAAAACTGAACAAGCAAAACGTAATCAACAAAGTTTTTAGTAACTAACCTTGGTTAGTGAACAAAACAAAATTTTGGACATCAAAATGATGCCAGCAAAACAAATTGAGCTATTCAAATTTCTTTTATGGAGAGTTTGATCCTGGCTCAGGACGAACGCTGGCGGCGTGCCTAATACATGCAAGTCGAGCGAACAGAGAAGGAGCTTGCTCCTTTGACGTTAGCGGCGGACGGGTGAGTAACACGTGGGCAACCTACCTTATAGTTTGGGATAACTCCGGGAAACCGGGGCTAATACCGAATAATCTGTTTCACCTCATGGTGAAACACTAAAAGACGGTTTCGGCTGTCGCTATAGGATGGGCCCGCGGCGCATTAGCTAGTTGGTGAGGTAACGGCTCACCAAGGCGACGATGCGTAGCCGACCTGAGAGGGTGATCGGCCACACTGGGACTGAGACACGGCCCAGACTCCTACGGGAGGCAGCAGTAGGGAATCTTCCACAATGGGCGAAAGCCTGATGGAGCAACGCCGCGTGAGTGAAGAAGGATTTCGGTTCGTAAAACTCTGTTGTAAGGGAAGAACAAGTACAGTAGTAACTGGCTGTACCTTGACGGTACCTTATTAGAAAGCCACGGCTAACTACGTGCCAGCAGCCGCGGTAATACGTAGGTGGCAAGCGTTGTCCGGAATTATTGGGCGTAAAGCGCGCGCAGGTGGTTTCTTAAGTCTGATGTGAAAGCCCACGGCTCAACCGTGGAGGGTCATTGGAAACTGGGAGACTTGAGTGCAGAAGAGGATAGTGGAATTCCAAGTGTAGCGGTGAAATGCGTAGAGATTTGGAGGAACACCAGTGGCGAAGGCGACTATCTGGTCTGTAACTGACACTGAGGCGCGAAAGCGTGGGGAGCAAACAGGATTAGATACCCTGGTAGTCCACGCCGTAAACGATGAGTGCTAAGTGTTAGGGGGTTTCCGCCCCTTAGTGCTGCAGCTAACGCATTAAGCACTCCGCCTGGGGAGTACGGTCGCAAGACTGAAACTCAAAGGAATTGACGGGGGCCCGCACAAGCGGTGGAGCATGTGGTTTAATTCGAAGCAACGCGAAGAACCTTACCAGGTCTTGACATCCCGTTGACCACTGTAGAGATATAGTTTCCCCTTCGGGGGCAACGGTGACAGGTGGTGCATGGTTGTCGTCAGCTCGTGTCGTGAGATGTTGGGTTAAGTCCCGCAACGAGCGCAACCCTTGATCTTAGTTGCCATCATTTAGTTGGGCACTCTAAGGTGACTGCCGGTGACAAACCGGAGGAAGGTGGGGATGACGTCAAATCATCATGCCCCTTATGACCTGGGCTACACACGTGCTACAATGGACGATACAAACGGTTGCCAACTCGCGAGAGGGAGCTAATCCGATAAAGTCGTTCTCAGTTCGGATTGTAGGCTGCAACTCGCCTACATGAAGCCGGAATCGCTAGTAATCGCGGATCAGCATGCCGCGGTGAATACGTTCCCGGGCCTTGTACACACCGCCCGTCACACCACGAGAGTTTGTAACACCCGAAGTCGGTGAGGTAACCTTTTGGAGCCAGCCGCCGAAGGTGGGATAGATGATTGGGGTGAAGTCGTAACAAGGTAGCCGTATCGGAAGGTGCGGCTGGATCACCTCCTTTCTAAGGATTATTTCGGAATACAAACCTAGGGTTTGTAAGATTACGTTTTGCGTTCAGTTTTGAAGGTTCATTCTTCTGAATGAATTACTTCTAATTATGTGCTCCTGTCGCTACGCTTTCGTCGCAAAGCTGCGAGATGTAGAAGCAGGCAGTAGCTTTGTTCTTTGAAAACTGGATAAAACGACATTGAAATTGTAACAAACACATTTATTTTTAAGTTTTTTATAGGCTTAATAACTTGGTTAAGTTATTAAGGGCGCACGGCGAATGCCTTGGCACTAGGAGCCGAAGAAGGACGGCACTAACACCGATATGCTTCGGGGAGCTGTAAGTGAGCTTTGATCCGGAGATTTCCGAATGGGGGAACCCACTACGTTTAATCGCGTAGTATCTTGACGTGAATACATAGCGTCTTGAAGGCAGACCCAGGGAACTGAAACATCTAAGTACCTGGAGGAAGAGAAAGAAAAATCGATTCCCTGAGTAGCGGCGAGCGAAACGGGAAGAGCCCAAACCAAGAGGCTTGCCTCTTGGGGTTGTAGGACACTCAATACGGAGTTACAAAAGAGCGAGTTAGATGAAGCGACTTGGAAAGGTCCGCCAGAGCAGGTAAAAGCCCTGTAGTCGAAAGTTCGTTCTCTCCTGAGTGGATCCTGAGTACGGCGGAACACGTGAAATTCCGTCGGAATCCGGGAGGACCATCTCCCAAGGCTAAATACTACCTAGTGACCGATAGTGAACCAGTACCGTGAGGGAAAGGTGAAAAGCACCCCGGAAGGGGAGTGAAAGAGATCCTGAAACCGTGTGCCTACAAGTAGTTAGAGCCCGTTAATGGGTGATAGCGTGCCTTTTGTAGAATGAACCGGCGAGTTACGATTACGTGCGAGGTTAAGCTTTAGAAGGCGGAGCCGCAGCGAAAGCGAGTCTGAATAGGGCGAAATAGTACGTGGTCGTAGACCCGAAACCAGGTGATCTACCCATGTCCAGGGTGAAGGTAAGGTAACACTTACTGGAGGCCCGAACCCACGCACGTTGAAAAGTGCGGGGATGAGGTGTGGGTAGCGGAGAAATTCCAATCGAACTTGGAGATAGCTGGTTCTCTCCGAAATAGCTTTAGGGCTAGCCTCGTGATGAGAATACTGGAGGTAGAGCACTGTTTGGACTAGGGGGCCATCCCGGTTTACCGAATTCAGACAAACTCCGAATGCCAGATATTTATACACGGGAGTCAGACTGCGAGTGATAAGATCCGTAGTCAAAAGGGAAACAGCCCAGACCACCAGCTAAGGTCCCAAAGTAATCGTTAAGTGGAAAAGGATGTGGCGTTGCACAGACAACCAGGATGTTGGCTTAGAAGCAGCCATCATTTAAAGAGTGCGTAATAGCTCACTGGTCGAGTGACGCTGCGCCGAAAATGTATCGGGGCTAAACGATTCACCGAAGCTGTGGATTGACATCTACGATGTCAGTGGTAGGAGAGCGTTCTAAGTGCGTTGAAGTCAGACCGGAAGGACTGGTGGAGCGCTTAGAAGTGAGAATGCCGGTATGAGTAGCGAAAGACGGGTGAGAATCCCGTCCACCGTATGACTAAGGTTTCCTGAGGAAGGCTCGTCCGCTCAGGGTTAGTCGGGACCTAAGCCGAGGCCGATAGGCGTAGGCGATGGACAACAGGTTGATATTCCTGTACCACCTCCTCACCGTTTGAGAAATGGGGGGACGCAGTAGGATAGGGTAAGCGCGCTGTTGGTTATGCGCGTCCAAGCAGTAAGGCGTGTGTGTAGGCAAATCCGCACACTGTAACGTTGAGCTGTGATGGCGAGTCCGTATGGACGAAGTTCCTGATTTCACACTGCCAAGAAAAGCCTCTATCGAGGTGAGAGGTGCCCGTACCGCAAACCGACACAGGTAGTCGAGGAGAGAATCCTAAGGTGTGCGAGAGAACTCTCGTTAAGGAACTCGGCAAAATGACCCCGTAACTTCGGGAGAAGGGGTGCTCTTGAGCGTGCAAGCGCATGAGAGCCGCAGTGAATAGGCCCAGGCGACTGTTTAGCAAAAACACAGGTCTCTGCAAAACCGTAAGGTGACGTATAGGGGCTGACGCCTGCCCGGTGCTGGAAGGTTAAGAGGAGTGGTTAGCGCAAGCGAAGCTGCGAATTGAAGCCCCAGTAAACGGCGGCCGTAACTATAACGGTCCTAAGGTAGCGAAATTCCTTGTCGGGTAAGTTCCGACCCGCACGAAAGGCGTAACGATCTGGGCACTGTCTCAACGAGAGACTCGGTGAAATTATAGTACCTGTGAAGATGCAGGTTACCCGCGACAGGACGGAAAGACCCCGTGGAGCTTTACTGTAGCCTGATATTGAATTTTGGTACAACTTGTACAGGATAGGTAGGAGCCAGAGATCTCGGAGCGCCAGCTTCGAAGGAGGCGTCGGTGGGATACTACCCTGGTTGTATTGAAATTCTAACCCATGCCCCTTAGCGGGGCAGGAGACAGTGTCAGGCGGACAGTTTGACTGGGGCGGTCGCCTCCTAAAAGGTAACGGAGGCGCCCAAAGGTTCCCTCAGAATGGTTGGAAATCATTCGTAGAGTGTAAAGGCACAAGGGAGCTTGACTGCGAGACCTACAAGTCGAGCAGGGTCGAAAGACGGGCTTAGTGATCCGGTGGTTCCGCATGGAAGGGCCATCGCTCAACGGATAAAAGCTACCCCGGGGATAACAGGCTTATCTCCCCCAAGAGTCCACATCGACGGGGAGGTTTGGCACCTCGATGTCGGCTCATCGCATCCTGGGGCTGTAGTCGGTCCCAAGGGTTGGGCTGTTCGCCCATTAAAGCGGTACGCGAGCTGGGTTCAGAACGTCGTGAGACAGTTCGGTCCCTATCCGTCGTGGGCGTAGGAAATTTGAGAGGAGCTGTCCTTAGTACGAGAGGACCGGGATGGACACACCGCTGGTGTACCAGTTGTCTTGCCAAAGGCATCGCTGGGTAGCTATGTGTGGACGGGATAAGTGCTGAAAGCATCTAAGCATGAAGCCCCCCTCAAGATGAGATTTCCCATTACGCAAGTAAGTAAGATCCCTCAAAGACGATGAGGTAGATAGGTTCGAGGTGGAAGTGTGGTGACACATGGAGCTGACGAATACTAATCGATCGAGGACTTAACCAAAACGTTTGAACCATTCAATGAACCGTTTATCCAGTTTTGAAAGAACAAAACTTTCAATAAAAAAAGAGCTTCAAGACACAAGTAGAACAAGGAAGCAAACGAGTGATTGAAGGAGCGTACTTCTGTACGTGACTGATTGAACGAGAGCAGCTGACGCAGTAATACGCCGTGTATTGAAGGTCGACCATAGTCTAGTGATGATGGCAAAGAGGTCACACCCGTTCCCATACCGAACACGGAAGTTAAGCTCTTTAGCGCCGATGGTAGTTGGGGGCTTCCCCCTGTGAGAGTAGGACGTCGCTAGGCGCAAAAAGTCGCTGCTGATACACTCAGTAGTGGCTTTTTTTACTTAAGCTAACTAATAAATTGAGATGATTTATAAAAATATAAAAAAGAAGGCATGCCTTAAGTGGAATGCCTTCTTTTTTGATATTTAATGTGTTTGAACAGTGGCAGCTCGTAGTTCAATGCGGCGAATTTTTCCGGATGTTGTTTTTGGTAACTCATCAATAAAAACAATACTACGAGGGTATTTATACGGTGCTGTTAACGCCTTTACATGCTCTTGTAACTCCTTTGTTAACTCGGCTTCATCTCGCTCTTTGAAGCTCTCTCGTAAGATAACAAAAGCCTTCACAATATGGCCTCTAATTTCATCTGGTGCAGCAACAACTGCACATTCTTGTACAGCTTCATGTTTGTTTAATGCATCTTCAACTTCGAATGGACCGATCGTATAACCAGAAGATATAATAATGTCATCTCCACGACCTTCAAACCAGAAATAACCATCTTCATCACATTTAGCTTGATCGCCAGTAATATACCAATCACCGCGAAATGCAGCTTGCGTTCGTTCTGGCTCTTTGTAATACTCCTTAAATAGAGCTGGTGAGGATTTGTGGATGGCAATATCGCCAACCTCTCCTACAGGTGCTTCATTTCCTTCATTGTCGATAATACGTACAATATTACCTGGAGTTGGAACACCCATGGATCCAGGGCGTAATTCAGTGTTTTCGAGTGTACCAATTAATAATGTATTCTCTGTCTGTCCATAGCCATCACGTACTTTTAGCCTGAAACGATTCATAAATGTTTCAATGACTGGGCGATTTAACGGTTCACCAGCAGAGACTGCACTACGGAGGGATGAAAGATTATAGTCTTGCAAATTATCAATTTTCGCCATAATACGATATTCAGTTGGTGTGCAGCAAAGGACATTTATTTTTTCATCTTGTATGAGCTGAAGGTACGTTTTTGCATCGAATCCACCATGATAAACAAATGCAGTAGCACCGAGCATGATTGTAGATAAGAAAGGGCTCCAAATCCATTTTTGCCAGCCAGGAGCTGCTGTAGCCCATACTAAGTCGCCTTCACGTACGCAGAGCCATTTTGAAGCAGCTGTTCGAATATGCGCATATCCCCAGCCATGTGAATGTACTACACCTTTAGGTTTCCCAGTTGTCCCAGATGTATAGGAAAGGAACGCCATGTCATCACGTTTAGTAGCTACTGCTGTAAATGTAGTTGGCTGTGTGCTTGCCAGTACATCTAAAGAAGCCCAATCGCCTTTTGCAGTACCAATAACTAATTTGTTCTTTAATGTGTCTACAGTAGAAGAAATTTGGTCAACCTCACCTGTAAATGCTTCATAGGCAATAACTGCACTAGCAGAAGAGTGCTCCATGCGATATTCTAAGTCACTTGCACGTAGCATTTCTGAACATGAAATAGGCACGATGCCAGCCTTTAAACAGCCAAGAAAAACAAAATAGGCTTCTGGTAGGCGAGGAATAATAACTAGAACGCGATCTCCCTTTCGAAGTCCTGTCTCTGTAAAAGCATTTGCGTATTGATTCATTTTTTGGACAAGCTCTACATAGGAAACTGTTCGTCTCTCTTGTTGCGTATTTAACCAGCGTATTGCTTGGCGATCACTATCTTGTGAAAACTTTTCTAATTCCTCTGTGATATTATAAAATTCAGGTGCAATTAAATCATTTGTTACCATCCGAATATTCCTCCCTCAGGAAATTTGATAGAAAATTCTTAAAACTATTTTTATTTTAACAATTGCAATAATATACGGCAAGAATATTTAGCACGCAAAATAGAAATATTAGATTTAATAGAGAACTATTATGCTTTTGGATTAATTTTTAAACCTACTTCGACAAAAAATATAAAAATTTTCATAAAATATGTTGCATAATTTATAATGCTTGCTATAATAATAAATGTACTTAAGAGGTTGTCTAAAACCGAAGTGAATAGTATCGTTCCGAAGTAGCTCAGTTGGTAGTAGCACCTGACTGTTAATCAGGTTGTCGCAGGTTCGAGTCCTGCCTTCGGAGCCATTTTTTTGCCCATTTTTAAGAAGCTGTTATACATAAAAAAAGTTATAAAAAAGTATTGCAACTATTAAGAAATGATGTTATTATAAGTATTGTCTTGTTTGAGACGTGATACTGGCCCCTTGGTCAAGTGGTTAAGACACCGCCCTTTCACGGCGGTAACACGGGTTCGAATCCCGTAGGGGTCACCATTTAAAACATAGGCTTTATAAAGAAAAATAAACTGTGATATAACACCTGTTTCTATGGAGGATTAGCTCAGCTGGGAGAGCATCTGCCTTACAAGCAGAGGGTCGGCGGTTCGAGCCCGTCATCCTCCACCATTATTGTGTTATTTCGGAGGGGTAGCGAAGTGGCTAAACGCGGCGGACTGTAAATCCGCTCCTTAGGGTTCGGCGGTTCGAATCCGTCCCCCTCCACCAGTTTTATAAATGATTGGGGTATAGCCAAGCGGTAAGGCAACGGATTTTGATTCCGTCATGCCTAGGTTCGAATCCTAGTACCCCAGCCATTTTTCTTTGATGAGCCATTAGCTCAGTTGGTAGAGCATCTGACTTTTAATCAGAGGGTCGAAGGTTCGAGTCCTTCATGGCTCACTTTTTTAGAATAAAGTATATTCAAAAGTGTTATAATAACTATAGATAACTAATCTCTTACTGAAAACAGTAGGAGATTTTTTTATGTTATCAAAAATTGAATAAATATGCACTTTTTTGTCTAGTTGAGCCAAGTGGTATCTAGGCTTTACAATAATATTATAACTTTTAGGGGGTATAAAAACATGAATAAACTTAATATTTCTATTATTGGAGTACCAACAGACTATGGACAAACACGTCGTGGCGTAGATATGGGGCCAAGCGCGATTCGCTATGCAGGCGTTGTGGAACGTTTGGAGGCTATTGGACATGAAGTACAAGACCAAGGGGATATTCGTGTCAGTCAAAAACTTGCAGACGCACCTGTCGATGAGAAATTACTGAATTTAGAGGAAGTTGTAGATGTTAGCACGGCTTTAGCTAATAGCGTGCATGAAGTAGTAGAACAAAATAAGTTCCCACTTGTATTTGGTGGAGACCATAGTATTGCTATTGGCACACTAGCTGGATTAGGTGAGCATTATAAAAATCTTGGCGTTATTTGGTATGATGCTCATGCAGATTTAAATACACCTGAAACAACACCATCTGGCAACATCCATGGGATGCCATTAGCAGTTAGTATTGGACTAGGTCATGAGCGCTTAGTGCAAATTCGTAATTATGCACCGAAAATTAAACCAGAGAACGTTATTATTATCGGAGCTCGTTCAGTAGATCCTGGTGAGCGTGAGTTAATTCGTCAACAGGGGATTAAAGTATATACAATGCACGAGATTGATCGACTTGGTATGACGCGTGTCATGGAAGATGCACTTGCTTACTTGAAAGAACGTAATGTTGATGGATTACATCTATCACTTGATTTAGATGGCTTAGATCCGCTTTACACGCCAGGAGTTGGTACACCCGTTCCTGGAGGAATTACGTATCGAGAAAGTCATTTAGCAATGGAAATGTTACAAGAATCAGGGATGCTAACATCAGCAGAGTTTGTAGAAGTAAACCCGATTTTAGATGAAAAGAATACAACAGCAAATGTGGCTGTTGCATTAATGGGATCTTTATTCGGAGAGACACTGGTTTAAAGAAAATTTGACAAAAAATTGCCTGTTGCCACATTGCATAAAAATCTTTTGTTATAATTGAATTAAAACGAAACTTTTCTTATCGATGGGTCGTATAGTATAAGACAGTTGTAAAGGTGGAGAAGTCAACACAATGGATGCGTTAGTAAACAAGAGAATAAAACAAGTGCTTAAAGGCGATCAAAACGCATTTGCCGATATTGTGAGTCTCTATCAGCACAAACTGTACCAAGTATGCTATCGAATGTTAGGCAACAAACAAGAGTCTGAAGACATTGCTCAAGAAGCTTTTGTGCGTGCTTATATGAATTTGCATACTTTTGATCAGAAAAGAAAGTTTTCGACGTGGCTTTATCGCATAGCGACAAACCTCTGCATTGACCGTATTCGCAAAAAGAAACCGGATTATTATTTAGATGCAGAAGTAGCTGGTACAGAAGGGCTTGATATGTATTCGCAAATCGCAGCAGACGACCAGCTACCAGAGGAGCAGTTAGAGCAAATGGAGCTGCAAGATCGCATTCAATATGAAATTGGACGATTGCCGGATAAATACCGTTCGGTTATAGTATTGAAATATATAGAAGAGTTATCGTTACAAGAGATTAGCGAGATTTTAGATATGCCGCTTGGAACGGTGAAAACGAGGATTCACCGCGGACGTGAGGCATTACGTAAGCAATTAAACAATCTGTAGGAGGGGGAGCGTCATGAATACTTGTCCAGAGCATATTATAGACTATATGCATGATTATTTAGACGGTGACATTAGTCGTGAGCATGAGCAAGAGTTGAAACAACACTTGCATACATGTAATGATTGTAAACAGTTGATGCAAGAATTGAGTGAAACAATCGCCTTTGTGAAGAGTGCTTCCCATATTACAGCGCCTCCGGATTTTGAAGCAGCAGTGATGGCTCGTTTACCAAAACCAAAAAGTCGAGTAGGTATACAAAAATGGATACGCCGGCATCCGTTCTTTGTGGCAGCAGCAGTATTTTGCTTATTCATGAGTGCTACATTGATGGGTAGCTTTATGGATGACCAGCATTTTTCAGTGACCAAACAACCAAACTTAGTTGTTGATGGTCAAACGGTGATTGTACCTGAAGGAGAAGTAGTGAAGGGCGATATTGTTGTTAAAAATGGTGATTTGGTTGTTGAAGGTGAAGTTGATGGCAATGTCACAGTAATTAACGGGCAATATATGGCATCTTCAGCGGTAGTTTCAGGCAAAATTGAGGAAATTGACGAAGTATTTGAATGGTTATGGTATACGATTAAAAATTCTGTAAAAACGGCCATGACATTTGAGGAAAAAGATGAAACTAAATAACACTCTATACGTCCTAAAAAATAGTGCACGTGAGAGGCTGAAAGGTCTACTCTTATGAGTAGACTTTTTATTTGAAAAAAGTTACATTTGTTAAGAATGTGATATACTTGAATGTGTATGGATTCGCAATGAAAAGTGGGGGATGCCACGTGCAAATTATCGAACATTTCACGGATTTAACACCTGTGAATATTGTTATTAACTTCATTGATGTACTGCTCGTGTGGTACGTTGTTTATAAAGTCTTAACCCTCATTAAAGGTACGAAGGCTGTCCAATTACTTAAGGGAATATTTGTCATTATTATTGCCCGACTTGCAACAGACCTTTTAGGGTTACAAACTCTAGGCTGGATGTTACAACAGGTCATTGAGTTTGGTTTCTTAGCGATTATTATCATATTCCAACCAGAAATCAGACGTGGTTTAGAACAAATTGGGCGAGGAAAGCTATTCCAGCGTTCATCAAGTCAAGAAGAAGAAGAACAAACAAGGCTCATTGAGGCGATGAAGAAGTCTGTTAGTTACATGGCTAAACGTCGAATCGGTGCGTTAATTTCTATTGAAAAAGAAACAGGTCTTAATGAATATATTGAAACGGGTATAGGACTAAATGCTGAAATCTCATCAGAACTGCTGATTAATATCTTTATACCGAATACACCACTTCATGATGGAGCGGTTATTATGCAAAAAGATAAAGTTACAGCAGCAGCTTGTTATTTACCCCTATCTGAAAGTCCATTTATTTCAAAGGAGTTAGGGACACGTCACCGTGCTGCACTTGGCTTAAGTGAAGTTACGGATGCTATTACAATTGTTGTCTCAGAAGAAACAGGTGCAATTAGTATTACGTTAAATGGTAATCTCCACCGTAATCTTTCTCTAGAGGAGTTTGAAACACTATTACGAAAAATGTGGTTCGGTTCAGCACAAGAGTCAAATGCTGCCTCTAAGTTGACTTGGAGGGGGAAAAAGAATGGATAAAATGATGGATAGCCCTTGGGTATTAAGAATCATAGCGCTATTTTTGGCATTTTTGCTTTTTTTCTCAGTTCGTACCGAGTTATCTCCAATCAATACAACAACAACGACTGAACAGACGGATATTATTCGTGATGTACCAGTAGATGTTTATTATGATAATGAAAATCTGATTGTAACAGGCTTACCTGAAACAGTAGATGTGAAGATAAAAGGGCCAATGCCTGTTGTTATAAAAACAAGAGCTACAAAAGATTTCTCTGTATTTGTCGATTTAAGTAATCTATTGATTGGGGAGCATGATGTAAAGCTACAATACGAAAATATTTCTGATAAGTTAAAGGTTACATTAGACCCTGCAACTATTCATGTGAATATTGAGGAAAAGGTCACGAAAGAGTTCCGAGTGGACCCTGAAATGAATAATAGACTAATCGAAGAAGGTTATATTTTAAAAGATATGACTGCTGATCCACCAACCGTTTACGTAACAGGTGCAAAAAGTGCTATTGAAAGCATTAGCTATGTAAAAGCTACTGTTGCAGGTGAGCAAGGCTTGAAGCAATCCTTCTCGCAGGATGCGGCAGTAAAAGTATTGGATCGAGATCTAAACAAGTTAGATGTGACGATAGAGCCTGAAACTGTGAAGGTTCAAGTTGATATAGCAGAATATAGTCGAGAAATTCCAGTGGTCCTGAAAGAAACAGGGCAAGCAGCACAAGACATTACGATCAATTCGTTAACATTTGCGCCAAGAATGATAAAAGTGTATGGTAGAAAATCAATTATTGACGGTTTGTCAGAAATTCCAGTTATAGTTGACCTGTCAAAAATTACTGAGTCTCAAACTTATGAATTTGATGTAAAATTACCAGATGGTGTGACAAAAATATCTGACAAGAAAATAAAAGTGAAGGCAGATATTACAAAAGTAGAGCAAGAAGAACAACAGAAAACGCCAGCTTCTACAGAGGAAACGCCACCTCCAACTGAAGAACCAGATGTGACGGATGATAGTACTACTACTGATAAAAATACATCATCTGAGGAAACGGAAGATATTGATTCTTAAACAATATCTGACTATAATTTTATTTTGATTCTAAATCAAAATCCAATCGTGGTTTGTGCTGGTGAGTAGTAAGGACAGGAGTCACCAACAAATCGATTGAGGGGATATTAATAATTACCGAATGAATGAATAAAAACAGACTTTTCCAAAAGTAAGCGGACAAGTGTCTTTTGGGCGATAGTAACTCATGAGACACAGTCTTGCATTGAAGGAGAGAATAAGTAGAATGGGTAAATATTTTGGAACAGATGGCGTCCGTGGAGTCGCGAATAGTGAATTAACACCAGAGTTTGCATTTAAACTAGGTCGTATCGGTGGCTATGTTTTAACAAAAGATGCAACTGATCGTCCAAAGGTTTTAATTGGTCGTGACACACGTATTTCAGGTGAGATGCTTGAAGGTGCACTTGTTGCTGGTCTTTTATCGATTGGGGTAGAAGTAATGCGTCTTGGTATTATTTCAACACCAGGTGTGGCATACCTTACTCGAATTATGAGCGCAGATGCAGGCGTTATGATTTCAGCTTCACATAACCCAGTTGCTGATAATGGCATTAAATTTTTTGGTCCCGATGGTTTTAAGTTAACGGATGCTCAAGAAGCGGAAATTGAAGTGTTGCTTGATGCACAAGAGGATACACTACCACGCCCAATTGGAGCCGATTTAGGATCTGTAAGTGACTATTTCGAAGGTGGTCAAAAATATATTCAATACTTAAAGCAAACAGTGGATGAGGAATTTGATGGTATCCTGGTAGCACTAGACTGTGCTCATGGAGCTACATCAGCATTGGCTACACATTTATTTGCGGACCTAGAAGCTGACATTTCTACAATGGGAGCTTCTCCAACAGGCTTAAACATTAATGATGGTGTAGGTTCTACACATCCAGAGGGACTAGCTAAATTTGTTACTGAAAAGGGTGCAGATGTTGGTTTAGCATTTGATGGAGATGGTGACCGATTAATTGCTGTAGATGAGAACGGTAAGATTGTTGATGGCGATCAAATTATGTTTATCATTGGTAAGTATTTAAATGCGGTAGGACGCTTGAAAAAGCAAACGATTGTTTCAACAGTTATGAGCAATATGGGCTTCTACAAAGCTGTTGCTGACAACGGTATGCAAAGTGTACAAACTGCTGTTGGTGATCGTTATGTTGTAGAAGAAATGCGTGCCAAAGAATACAATTTAGGTGGCGAACAATCAGGGCATATTGTTTTTCTAGACTTTAATACAACAGGTGATGGATTACTTACTGGCATTCAGCTTGTCAACATTATGAAAGCGACTGGTAAAAAGCTTTCAGAGCTTGCTGCTGAAATGAAAATCTTCCCTCAGCGTCTTGTTAATGTACGTGTAACAGATAAGCATGCTGTGACTGACAATGCGAAGGTGGCTGCTGTCATTGCAGAGGTAGAAGCAGAAATGGCCGGCAATGGTCGTGTTCTAGTGCGCCCTTCAGGGACTGAACCACTTGTACGTGTAATGGTAGAAGCAGCAACAGAAACAGATTGTGAGCGTTTTGTTGAGCGTATTGCGGACGTAGTACGTGCAGAAATGGGCTTAGCAGAATAATATATAGAAACTCGATTTCCATAACAGGAAATCGAGTTTTTCTTGTTTAAAAAGAATGTTTGAAATGAATGAGATGGGGAACAGTAGTAAGGAGTCACAATAACAAGGAGTGTTTAATTGATATGGCTAAAATTGCTACAGTGATAACCGATATGTTTGAGGACATTGAGTTTACAAGCCCCAAAGAAGCTCTAGGAGCAGCTGGGCATCAGCTCGTAACAATTGATACCGAAGCAGGTAAGGAAGTTAAGGGGAAACATGGAAAGCCAGTGAAAATAGATAAAGGAATTGAGGAAGTAAATGCCTCAGAATTTGATGCATTATTTATTCCTGGTGGTTTTTCACCTGATATATTACGTGCAGATGATCGTGTAGTGGCATTTGTAAAATCCTTTATGGATGACATGAAGCCGACCTTTGCTATTTGTCATGGACCACAGCTGCTAATTACAGCTAAGACACTGAATGGTCGTGATGCCACAGGCTATAAATCCATTCAAGTGGATTTAGAAAATGCAGGGGCAATATTCCATGATGAAGAAGTATTCGTCTGTCAAAAGCAGCTCGTAACAAGTAGAACGCCAGACGATCTTCCAGCATTTAATAGAGAAATAGTTAAATTATTAGACAATAAATAAAAGATAGGCACAAGCAGTCAATTGCTTGTGCCTTTTTGTGGAATTTACTCCGCTTTATTTAGCATAGCAACTAATTATTTGTCTACATATTTGTCACGAAAAAGCATGGGGATTAGGTGTTTTTTATAACGAAAATTTGACGGATAGCATATGATTGAGTATGATGGAGAAGTTGAAGATGACGAGGTCCGACCTTATCCTTTAACGAGCGCTAAGGAGGAAAGAAAGCGCAAAATCGGAAAACAATTATAGCGCCTGAGCTGAAGAAATCGGACGACAAGATCTTCAGCAGACGAGGTGGAGGTTTATCGAAAATTCGGCGGATGCCTCCCAATCGACATACCCGATTGTCATTTTTCATTTTGAAAGCATTTAAGTGATTGAATGTACAGAAAATGGAGAAGGTATAGTAAAAGCAATAGATAAATCAAAGAAGCTTCACCTATCGAAAAAAACTCTAATCAGTTGGCTGAATGAGTGGGTGGCTTGCATGTAAGGGAGTGCTTATTTTAAATATAAAATAAAGCATCGCTCGTACATTCAAAAAACTTCGATAGGATGAGGTCTAGTTTGTCATTGCATGAAATTGACAATATCGGAGGACGAGAATTTATGTGTGGAATTGTAGGATATATTGGTGAATCAGATGCAAAGGAAATTTTATTAAAGGGTTTAGAGAAGCTTGAATACCGCGGCTATGACTCAGCTGGTATTGCAGTACGTAATGAAGAAGGTGTAACAGTTTTTAAAGAAAAAGGACGTATTGCAGACTTACGTGAAGCGGTGGACGAGGAAGTTGCAGCAAAAATTGGAATTGGTCATACACGTTGGGCAACACACGGTGTACCCAATCGTTTAAATGCTCACCCACATCAAAGTGCATCAGGACGCTTTACACTTGTGCATAATGGGGTTATTGAAAACTATCATTTATTACAAAAAACATATTTAAAAGGCATTCCGATGAAATCTGATACAGATACAGAGGTTATCGTGCAATTAGTAGAGTTATTTGTGAAAGAAGGTCTTAGCACAGCAGAAGCTTTCCGTAAAACTTTATCTCTATTACATGGCTCATATGCCCTTGCATTATTAGATGCTGAAGCGACAGATACTATTTTTGTTGCAAAAAATAAATCACCACTTTTAGTAGGTATTGGTGAAGGCTTCAATGTTGTTGCTTCGGACGCAATGGCTATGCTACAAGTAACGGATCAATACGTGGAGCTTCATGACAAAGAGGTTGTAATTGTACACAAAGCAAGTGTCGAAATTACAAAATTAGATGGTTCTGTAGTAGAGCGTGCACCATATACAGCGGAGCTTGATATGAGCGATATTGAAAAAGGAACTTATCCTCACTATATGTTAAAAGAAATGGATGAGCAGCCAACTGTAATTCGTAAAATTATTCATGCATATGAAGGCGACAATGGCGTTTTAACAATTGACGCAGAGATTTTAGAGGCATTGAGAGCAGCGGATCGCTTATATATTATTGCGGCAGGCACGAGCTACCATGCAGGTCTCATCGGTAAACAATATTTCGAAAAAATGGCGGGTATCCCAGTAGAGGTTCATATTTCTAGTGAATTCGGCTATAACATGCCATTACTATCAGAAAAGCCTTTATTTATCTTTATTACACAATCAGGTGAAACAGCTGACAGCCGTCAAGTACTTGTAAAAATTAAAGAACTTGGCTATCCAACATTAACGATTACAAACGTACCTGGCTCAACGCTATCACGTGAAGCAGATTATACATTGTTATTACATGCAGGCCCGGAAATTGCAGTGGCTTCTACAAAAGCTTATGTTGCTCAAGTAGCAGTACTTGCGTTAGCAGCGTATGTAACGGCAAAGGCAAATGGCAAAGGCTTAGAATTTGATTTAAAACAAGAGCTTGCGATTGCCGCTAATGGAATCCAAACAATTATCGATTCAAAAGATGTGTTAGAAGATATTGCAGAAGACTACTTAAAAATCGCGCGTAACGCATTCTTCATTGGCCGTAATATGGACTTCTATGTCAGCCTAGAAGGGGCCTTAAAACTGAAAGAAATCTCGTACATTCAAGCAGAAGGCTTTGCTGGTGGCGAACTGAAGCACGGAACAATTGCCTTAATCGAAGAAGGTACACCAGTGTTTGCACTTGTCACTCAAGCATCAGTAGGATTAAATATCCGTGGTAATGTCAAAGAAGTAGCAGCGCGTGGCGCATATCCTTGTATCATTGCAATGGCAGGCATTGATGAAGATGGTGACCGTCTAGTCATTCCGCATGTTCACGAATTACTAACACCACTTGTATCTGTAGTGCCATTACAATTAATTAGCTACTATGCAGCACTTCACCGTCGTTGTGATGTGGATAAACCACGTAACTTGGCTAAATCGGTGACTGTTGAATAGGATTAGGTTTAAGCATTTATGCTAGTGTAGTCTAATAAAAAATATTGATTGTTTATAACAAAGTTTGACCATTTGAAATAAAGTTTGGTTAAAAATGACCTCTTCGGATTTGGTATCCAGAAGAGGTCATTTTTGATTCTTTGGAAAAAGGTAATTTTATAGGAATGAATTTAATTGGTTAGAACATTAATATGGAAAAGGTTCTTGGTGTAATTTTATAAAAAAGATTGATCATTTATAACAAAGTTCGCTTATTTAAAATAAAGATTGATTAAAGATCCTGTGTTGATACGTAGGATCTTTTCTTATTCCACAATCGGGCCAATATTGTTGCAGATATAAAAAGAGGCTGATATTACATCAACCTCTTTTTAATGATTTTTAGGATGCAGCGATTACTTCGCAAGATATATCAAAAAATGAATGAAGAACCTTGATATCCTATATTTAAAGGAGGTGCCTTCGTTGTATAACCATGAAATTATAATTAAGAAAATCATTTTGTATGTGGAAGAAAACCTATACGAACCACTTACTTTGGAAAATATAGCAGCACAATCAAATTTTTCAAAGTATCACTTTCATCGAATATTCCAATCCACGATTGGCATGACAGTAACTGAATATATTCGGTTAAGAAGATTGGCTAATGCTTCTTCCGCCTTACTTTATACAAGTGAACGCATTCTTGATATCGCTTTATATTATCAGTTTGAATCACAAGAATCATTTACAAGAGCATTTAAAGAGATTTATAAGCTACCACCTGGCAAATATCGCAGAATGATGTCAGACGTACTTAAAATTAAGGAGGAAACATATATGGATACAAAGGTGAAAGGTTGGTTTTTAAGTGGATCAAATCCATTTAATTACGAAATGGGAATTGACCATGAAGTTGTTCATCAGGGGAAAGCATCAGGTTATTTAAAATCCAAAACAGTGTTAGATTCAACTGAATTCGCTACCATGATGCAAACATTTAAGGCTAATCAGTTTGTTGGAAAGCGCATTAGACTCTCTTGTTTCATCCGTACAGAAGAGGTAGATACGTACGCTGGGATGTGGATGCGAGTAGACGACACAATGGAAGATGTTCTTCAATTTGATAATATGAGTAATCGCCCCATTAAAGGAACAACAAACTGGAACCATTATTCTATTATTTTAGATGTTCCAACCCAAAGTGCTGTTATTTCGTTTGGTATCATCCTGTCTGGACAAGGAACTGTATGGGCAGATCAATTTACTTTTGAAGAAGTGAATGAAAGTATTCCAACAACTAATTTAGAGATGCATGGTGAACTGCTGGACGAGCCAATAAATTTATCGTTTGACGAGGAAATATGATTTAAGGAAGGGTGATAACATGGCTAATTTTGGTATAAAAGATACCGAGGTAGTATTAAGTATTATAGTTATAATTGCAATTATGGCTGTAAAGTTTGTAGGAATTAACACGCTTGTTCATTACTTAAAGTTTTGGTGAAAATATTGCTTAACTATACCGCAATCGGGCCATTTAATGGAGGAAGAATCACAAGTAATATTGAATATTTATGGTATCATTTAGTGAAAAAAATTAAGGAAAGGTGATGTATGTAATGAGTACATCTGAAATATTTATGAAAAGCACCATACCAATATTCCGTATTTTTAATGAGGAGAAAGCGAAAGAATTTTATTTAACATTTTTGGGGTTTGCATTGGATTGGGAACATCGATTTGAGGATGATCTACCTTTATACATGCAAATTTCTTATGGAAATTGTATTATTCATCTTTCAGAGCATCATGGAGATTGCTGTCCAGGGGGTGCTATAAGAATTGAAGTAGAAAACCTAGAGTTACTCCATACAAACCTTATATCAAAGAAATACAAATATACGCGTCCTGGCATCGAAACAACCCCTTGGAATTCTCAGGAAGTTTGCATTGGAGACCCATTTGGAAATAGAATTGTTTTTTTTGAGAACCTTCGAAAATAACATTGGGTAACTTATTTTGATGATACAAGTAGAAAAGTATTCAAAAATACATTAAATATGGATGAAGGCACTTGGAATCGAGCAAGAGGGTTGGGCTTTGCATAGTGTTGAAAAACAAAACCATCCATAGAATTTATGTGAAAGGTGAAAAAGGATTTCCGTTGCAGGCTACTTGCTTTCCTGTGGGCGAGCGCCGAGCCACTTCCTCTGCTACCACTCCGTTTAGAGGCTCGCCTGTCTCGCTATTCCCACGGGAGTCAAGTAGCCTTCCACTCCAATCCATAAAAAAGTGAAGGTATTCACTACTCTTTTGTGGAGGGGTGTTGTCACGCATCACTTCTCCAAATTGAAAGTAAGAGGCTATCCTCTCTTATAATATAAATAATGGGCTATTTTGTTCAGGAAAAGACACTTTTGCAGAATGGTTGATTGGAGTGGAACCAGCGTCACTCCTAGGGGATTTAGCGTCACAGAGGAGACCCTGGAGCGAACGCAGTGAGTGAAGCGGCTCATCGGACGCCCCCTGGAAAGGACGCTGGCGGAACGGAAATCAACCCCTCGCCTTGCAAAATTGCTTATTATGCCGTTGACATTACCTTTTTTCAACAACATGAAAAGCATCGAATCATTTGATTCGATGCTTTGGTATTATAATCTATTATATGTTTCATCAAGAGTTCCAAAAACTCTGGAATACCTTCAATACCTTATAAAGTTTGAAATCAGTTATCTTTTGTAGTCATTTTAGACCATATTCATAATATCGTTAGCTTTTTATAACGTATATCGCTCCATTAAAGAATTTAATTCACGATTTAATTCCGTTAGTTTTTCAGCAGCATTAGCAACATCAGCAATTGCTTTAATGTGCTCATCTATGGAAGCAGCAATTTCCTGTACGGAAGCGGCCGTCTGTTCTGATACGCTGGACGCACTTTCGATTCCTTCACTCATCAACTTATTATAGGAGGTCATAACGTCCATTTCTTTATTAACTGCTAATATCGATTCCACAATTTGCTTAACAGAATCAGACATTTGATTGAATTTACTTTGTGTTAGCACTACATCATCATTTAACTTTTTAGCAGTCTCCATTGTTCCTTCTACAGTTTCAACTGTTTTAGTTGTTTCTGAAACAATGGATGAAACCACTCCTTGTACTTGGTGAGTAGCATTTTTCGATTGTTCTGCTAGTTTCCTTATTTCATCGGCAACAACTGAAAAACCTCTACCATATTCACCAGCTCTTGCTGCTTCAATGCTTGCGTTTAAAGCGAGTAAATTCGTCTGTTCAGCGATTGTTTCAATTGTTTCCATTACCTGTGTGATTTGATTGATTTTACTATTTAAATTTTTAATCTCATAACTGACTTCTTCTGATGCTGCCAATGAATCAGTATTGGATTGTTGTAATTGATGAACTATTGCAATTCCCTCGGCTGATATTTTTTCAGCATGTTTTGTAATGTCGTACATCACTTTACTTTGTTTTTCCGTAGTTTCTATAGAACTTGATAATAGCTCTACTGTTCGGTTTATCTTGTCCAAATCATGGGCTTGTTCTTGTGTACCAGTAGCAATTTCGTTAACTGCTCTACCAACTTCATCACTACTAGCAGATGTTTCTTCTGAAATTGCTGATAAGTTGGTCGCTGAATCCAATAAATGTTCACTAGTATTTTTAGTCTTTTCGACGAGTGTACGTAATTGCTGTGACATTTTATTAAAAGCAGTCGCAAGTTGCCCAATTTCATCACTTGATTCAGGTAGATTGGTAACAATTATATGACCATCAGCAATTTTTGTTGATGCTTCAGCTACTTCTTTTAGTGTATTTAATTTCCTCCGAATACCTAAATAAAACACAATTGAACTTAAAATAATGAGTACAATCGTTGCACCAAAGATAATATATTGTAAGATGTTTAATCCTTCATAAAATTCATCTTGAAAAACAGCAATTCCAAGAGTCCAACCCCAAGGCTCAAAATATTCTGTATAGGCTGTTTTATCTTTAAAAGAACCATCTGGCTGTTTATCAGAATAAACGACATAGCGATCTGATTCATTTTGGGACTTGCCGCCTGCAACGATCTTTTCTCGATTACTTCTGTTGAGGTCATCGACAGGAGCTCCACCTATTTTAGAGGGATGGAGTTGTAACACTAAATCCTCGTCAAAAGCTAATATATAACCATTTTCTTTGTAAGTAAAATGGGATTTTTGATAATCATACTCTCCATTTTCATTTACTGGCCCATTTAGAATAATTCTCGCTTGTTCTTTACCTTCCTCTAGTGTTATTTTGCCAATTTCCACTTCTTCATTAATCAGTTCTAATGAAGTATAAGCCCCCTTGACAATGCTTTGTAGTTCTCTTTGACCGGATTCTAAGAGCTGATTTTTGGCAACAACATAACTTGTTGAGCCGATAATCACAACTGTTACAAGTATAATAATTGTGATTAGTAGCATTAACTTTCTTGAAATGCTTCGTAACTGTAAAATTCTCTTCATCATTTGCTTCCTCCCACAACTATATATAGGTATATTTCGACAGTAATCTACATAATTCAATGGTATCAGAATTATTTTTTATATTACGCTGTATATGAAAAGCTAGAAGCAAATTCTTCTTATTATTAGGGTGGGTATTATTACATGATTAACCAAATTAAAAACTGGATAAAGGATGTTAAGAAAAGAAATTCATATATAACATGTTTGGATTAATCATTCTTGTTTATCAAGTCTAATAGGTGAATATTATTGGAGCAAACTTTTTTACAGCTACAATAATTGAAAATGATTATCATTTTCAATATAATAGGGAACAATTAGTATTTAAAGGAGAAGGATTATGAATAAATACATAAAAAAAGCCGTTCTAGTAATGTTGGTAATGAGTCTACTGCTAATAATAGCGGCTTGTAGTAGTAAAACAGAAGGTACAAAGGATGACAAGGAATCTACAACGACTGAAACAACACGTATTGTAACAGATTCGGTAGGACGTGAAGTAGAAGTTCCCATAGACCCACAACGTGTTATTGTGGATTGGGATTTAGGTCACGTATTAGCTGTAGGCATTGTACCAGTTGCTTCAACGACAAAGGTCATTGATTATGGTGAATTTTTAAAGGATTACTATCAGGGGCAGGACATTGTAGATCTTGGGAATGAAGATACTGTATCTTTAGAAACAGCTACTAGTCTAAAACCAGATTTAATTATTACGTTTGCAGAGGAAAATATAAAACAATATGAAAAAATTGCACCTACTATTGTGTTCAGTACGGATAGCTACGATAGTGTGGAAGCAGAAATTTTAGCAATTGGCGAAATGTTAAATCACCAAGAAGAGGCGAAGAAGTTTATGGCAGATTATACGGCGCGTGCAAAGGTAGCTGAAGAAAAAATCAAAGCCGTAATCCCAGAAGGCATAACATTCTCACTCTTTACGTTAACAGACAAAGAGATTGTTGTGATTCCTAGTGGTAACTCAGGTGGTGAAGCGATGTATGATTTGTTAAAACTTACAGCACCAACATCTATACAAAAGCTAATTGAAGATAGCAAGGGAGATTGGCAGAAGCAACGTATTTCATGGGAAACGGTAGGTGACTATGTAGGTGATTATGTAGGTGTTTTAGATTATGGTCAAAAATACGAAACGACTTCTACATGGGATAATTTAGAGGTTGTGAAAAATAATAAAGTGATTACATTCGATGGGAAGTACTTCTTCTCAGCAGATCCAATCTCTGTTATCCATCAAGCAGAGCACATGGCAGAACAAATTATTGAATTAGTACAAAAACAATAAAGTAAAACTTCAAGCAGTTGCGTTTTTCTTAAGCTCCACGAAGACCTTTCTTGCTTCAATAAAAAACCCCATTAGATAAACAGATGATTTGTTTATCTAATGGGGAAGGTATTAGCTGATTACTTATGTGTAGTTACAGCTTTATTCTTTTGTTGTAACGCTTCATTTTTTTCAGCGAAGCGGTCATTATGAGAAGAAACGCCCGCCATTTTTGATTCTGTTGGGTCAATGTATAATTTGGCGCTATTGACAGCGAGGACAGCATCGTTAAATGCGCCTGCAATCAGTCTTATTTTCCCTTCATTCGTTACAATATCGCCTGCGCCAAAGATGCCTGGCATGCTTGTACCCATTTTGGGAGTAACGGAAATGCCCCATTCTTCAGAGGCCAAGCCCCAATCTAAAATGGCGCCGCCAAAGTGTCGGTCAAATCCGTGATTGACAAGCACTTCATCTACTTCAATTTTTGTCATATCATTAGAATCAACATGCTGTAATGTGACATGTTCAATTTTATTGCCATTGCCATGTAAACGAGAAACTGTATACGGAACATAGGTTGTTGCGATAGACTTCATACGTGTTACAGATGATTCAAAGGCACTAAAGTCATCTCGTCTATGAACAACGTATACTTCTTTGGCAATAGGAGCCATTTCAATAGCCCAATCTACAGCTGAGTCGCCGCCACCAGAAATGAGTACACGTTTATCTTTAAACCTATTGATGTTCGTTACCGTATAGTGAAGGTTGTTTAGTTCATAACGGTCAGCGCCTTCAATCGTTAATTTTTGAATGCGTGTAATACCACGTCCTGTAGCTAATATAATCGTTTTCGTATAATGTTTCTCGCCTGTTTTAGCTGTTAAGACGAAAATGCCATCGTCGCGTTTTTCCATGCCAACAACTTCTTGACCAAATACGATTGTTGGATTAAATGTCATAGCTTGCTTGATTAAGGAATGAATAATTTCTTCACAGCGAATAGGTTCAATACCACCGACATCCCATACCAATTTCTCAGGATAGGTGCGCATAAAACCACCTAATTCCTGTTTTACTTCGATAATTTTCGTTTTCATTTCACGCATACCACTGTAAAAGGCAGCATACATGCCAGCCGGCCCACCACCGATTATAATTACATCATAAATCTCTTGTTCCATTTAAGGCACCAACTTTTCAACTAAATAATCAAGGAATAGTGGAGAGCCAATTAAACCTTCACCTACAACGTAATCTGCTGTTTTTAATGGATAAACATTGCCGATTTTCACAGCATCCATTGCTTGCCACATCGGGCTCTTCTCTAAATCTTTCATAGATTGTTCACTACTATAATTTTGCATTTGACGTTGTTCGACAAAAATATGGTCTGCATCAATGTCAGGTAAAACCTCTAAGGAAATGGGCGTGAACCACTCATTATTATCTTTCAACATAGTTGGCATATTTAACCCAAGTTGTGTGTATAGCATATCACTACCAGGGCTACCTTTTTCAGTGCCTAGTACACGGTATTGATTTTGTTCTACCCGTAATACAAGAATTTTTTCGTCACCTATAGCATCGTGTAGTTTTTCTTTGGTTTCTTCTATTTTTTCCCTATACTTCTCGAGAGCAAGTGTAGCTTCTTTCTCTTTCTTGAACAGTTCACCAAGCACAGGAACATATTCATCTATTGCAACGCCTGCCTCAACAGCAACAGTAGGAGCAATTTTACTTAAAGCTTCGTATTTTTTAGCATCAATCGCTGCACCCTGAGCAATAATGACATCTGGTGCAGCTTCAAGAATAACTTCTAAATTATCTTCATATTGCACAGTCGGAATAATTTTAACATTGTTGTCATTGAATAATTTGAAGCGATACTCAGGTTCAATTTCTTCAACAACTGTCACCATTTGAGGCGTTACACCGATTTCAATTAAGTTTTCAGCATAGTTAGAACTAAGAACTAACATATTTTTAGGTTCAGTAGGGATCGTGACATCACCATAGGCATCTTTTACAATACGCGTTGTAGGCTCACTTTGTTCTTCTTGATCCTTTGTCTCATTTCCGCTCTCTTTATTAGTGCTTGAGCAAGCAACTAATGTTAAAGCTACTAACATAAAAAGTATATATTGCATCGTTTTTTTCATTGATTATAGCTCCTTTTTATTTGATAATGATTATCACTATCAAATAATAACAGGGAATGAGAGTGCCTACTATAGCGTAAAGTGCCTTAAAAATTGGATTATTGTGTTTTAGGGCAAACACCATCCAAAATCGACTGCTCAATCTGTTGCATAATTTTTCTTTTGCCAAACACACTGCAATTGTTTATCCATAAACCCGTATCCACATAAAACACATGCTTATTTTTCACAGCATCTAAATTTTTCCACTGCTCACTTTTTTGTAAAGTAGCTAAGCTAAGGTCGGCTGTATAATAATCCATTATGCGTTTTTCAATAAACAAATAAGTAGGATTGGCTACCACTAATTGTTGTAAAGAACATATGTTGAAACTATTTTTATTTGTGCGCAATGATTCAGGCATTTTTAAGCCAAGTTCCTGATATAAAAGGGTAGCGGAGTCACTAGAAGATTCACCGACATAGCGATAACCCAACTCCTCCACACGTAAGTAAAGTACAGTAGCATTCTTTACAAGATGGTGTTGTATTTTATTTTTTAGAACATCTACATGTGTCGTAAGTTCGTGAATAATTTGTGTAGCTTCATTCTCTTTATTAAACAATTCACCAAAGTAACGAATTGATGAATTTAAATCATAAGGTAGCCCGGTAATTACAGGTGCGATCGTTTGGAAGTGTTGTTTTGTCTCTTCCGTTAAGTCGACACCGATAATTAAATCGGGTTGCTGTTGTACAATGATGTCTTGTTGAATCACATATTGAGGCATTTCTAAGATGGTTGTACCAACTTCATGAAAAAGATTCTTTTGATATTTTGGAGTGAGGGAGCTCGTCACAGTAACACAATTTGGTATAACCCCTAATGCGATTGCAATTTCTGCGTGTGCAGGTGATAGAAAGCAAACACGATATTCACCAACGGTCTTTTTGAATTTCTTAGGTGGACGACCTACAATGCGTTTAAACTGTCGACTAAAGTGCTGCACATCATCAAAACCAACTTTTTTTGCGACATTTTGTGATAAATCATCTGTTGTTAATAGCATTTCTTGCGCACGGTAAATACGATAACTAATTAAATAAGCTATCGGTGTTTTATCATATAACTCAATGAACTTTCTCGAATAATACCATGGGCTATATCCAGCGATGGCTGCTAGTTCATCTCTTGTCATTGTTTGGTTATATTTTTTTTGCATATAAATAACTGTCTGTTCCATTCTTTCCTCAAGTGTGTATTCATCTGTTGATTGCTCTTGCTGTAATTCCTTCAACAAACTGTATAAAATAAATTGTTTAATGGTGTTATGGAGAGGGTCTATATTTTTAGCGAGCGACATCCGAATATCAGCTATGATCGTTTCAGGCACTCGCTGAATATAGTAACCATTCATTGTATTGATAGACCATTTACGGGTTAATTTCATTGCTGTATCATACAGTGCAAAGCTAATTAAATAGCCTGAAAAATCAAGACGGTTTGTATTTGTAAGTTGGATAACCGCATCACTTTCGAGGGCAATCAAATGCCCAAAAACAATATGCTCTTTGTGCCCATTAATGGACAGGGTGGTTTGGCCATCCGTAATCAATAAGAGAGCCGCACTTTCAAGATGTATCGTAGACTTTTGAAATAAGGATTTGGCTAAATCTTTTATTTCTGTGCAATGTGCCAGCCAATTAGGATTAGAATCAAGCATTTATGTACTCCTTTAGTTTGTTGTGATAAAAGTATACTACGGAATATCACAGCAGACGGCATAAAAAAGACAAGTTCAAACATAGGAAATAAAAAATCCTTACAGAACATCAAAATGTATAGCCTCCCTTTGATAAGGGAGGTATTTTTAATGTGTACAATAGGCATCTTAAGAAGCTATTGAAATGGAAGGTATTACTTTTAGTGAACAAAATGTATGTAATAGATATAAAGAAATTAATAAACATTAATTTGAAAACGATTACATTTGCTCGATGTTGTTTTACTATAAGGTTTAATATTCGGAAAATTAGTTATTTATAGAATTGATAAATAACTTAAAAGGGTCATTGGGGGGATTAGAATGCTAGCAATTTTAGGTTTTTTAATGATAATAGTATTTATGATTTTGATTATGACTGGTCGTCTTACAGCAATGATTGCATTAATTGTAGTTCCCATTACGTTTGCAGTTATTGGTGGATTCGGAAGTGAAATGGGTCCTATGATGTTGGATGGGATTAAAAGTGTGGCTCCAACCGGGATTATGATTTTATTTGCCATTCTTTTCTTTGGTATTTTGATTGATGCTGGAGTATTTGATCCAATCATTCAAACAATTCTTAGGTTAGTAAAAGGTGATCCTGTAAAAATTGCCATCGGAACAGCCGTATTAGCCCTTCTGATTTCTTTAGATGGTGATGGTACAACAACCTACATGATTACTATTTCAGCATTTTTACCGCTTTATAAAAGAATTGGCATGCGACCAATTGTATTAGCCGGTATTGCCGTTTCAGCCTCAGGTGTTATGAACCTCCTACCTTGGGGAGGGCCAACTGCAAGGGTTATGACAGCATTGAATCTTGAAATGTCTGAAGTTTTTACACCCGTGATTCCCGCGATGATTGGCGGCGCTATCTTTGTTCTGCTCATGGCATTTATGTTCGGAAGACAGGAGCGGAAGCGAATTGGTGTTATAGAATATGATTATGAAACTGCAGTTCAGCCTGCTGCTACAGTCGAGGATGACTCTTTGAAACGTCCAAAACTAATTATCTTTAACTATGCACTAACAATCATTCTTTTAATAGCGTTAATTATGGAGCTATTACCACCTGTTACATTATTTATGCTTGGTTTTGCGATTGCGATTACTGTAAACTATCCAAAATTGAAAGACCAAAAGGAACGTATTGCGAATTATGCTGACAATGCATTATCAGTTGTTTCAATGGTTTTTGCAGCTGGGATTTTTACAGGGATTCTTTCAGGAACAGCAATGGTAGATGCGATGGCAAACTCAGTAATTCATTATATTCCAGATGCAATGGGTTCTCATTTTGCAGTAGTTACAGCCATCCTTAGCGCACCTTTTACATTTTTTATGTCCAACGATGCCTTTTACTATGGAGTGCTGCCATTACTTGCCAAAGCAGGAGCAGTATATGGCATCGATCCCGCCTTAATTGGTAGAGCTTCTCTATTAGGGATGCCAGTCCATCTTCTAAGTCCACTTGTTCCATCTACTTATTTATTAGTAGGTATGGTTGGAGAGGATTTCGGCACATTACAACGTATCTTCTTAAAGTGGGCTTTCGGTTCTACCATTGTCATGATGATCGTCTGTGTAGTATTAGGGATTTTCCCTCTTTAAATTAACAAAATAAGTTTAAAATCTATTGTCCATGGGGTTAAAGAGATGATCAAGTGAAAAATTGTTTATCTGTATTAAATCTACAAAAGTAATGGGCTTCTTTTGTAGATTGATATTGGAGGAAATGAAAAGAGTCTAAAACCACCCTTAATCAAAAATTAGATGTTTAAGGTCTATGGAGTTGTTTCAGAAAAACGTTTTTGTTCGTAAAAAGGACTATCGTAAATATACGATGAAAAAGATTAAGACTTAGGATTATTAGTTCATGTTAGTTATAGATATTTGCCAATGGTGGATAGTTTGTTGAGTATAGGGGAAAAGCTATTCAACAATCAAAAAGAAATTATTAAAATTAGGAGAAAGGTGGTATGAAATATGAAAATCCGTAAGATCGATCATGTGGGGATAATCGTCAATGATCTTCCAGCAGCAAAAGCATTTTTCCTTGAATTTGGCCTTGAGATGCTAGGGGAAGGAAAAGTGGAGGGTGAGTGGGTAAAGAGGATGGAGCGGATAATAGGGCTTCAAGACGTTAAAGAGGAAACGGCAATATGGCGACGATCGGATAGTGACGCAAATTTAGAAATAGTAATGTTGCGAACGCCAGATGGTGATACAAATATTGAACTAGTAAAATTTAACGCGCCAACAAATGAAATAGGGATACGGCATCCTTTAGCAAATACGCTGGGTATCCAGCATATTGCCTTTGCTGTTGAAGATATTGAAGCCCTTGTTACCAAATTGACAAAGAAAGGCGCAGAACTAATTGGTGAGATATCTAACTATGAAAATGCTTATAAATTATGCTACGTTCGCGGACCAGAAGGAATTATTTTGGAGCTGGCTGAGGAAATTAAATAGAAAACCTAAGATTTTTTATCAAATTTGAATTGAATAATCTTATTGCTGTTTGCGTATTAGTATCCAACTTTATTGAAACTCTTCTGGGTTATTGTCATTAAACACGGCTGTGTAGAGATAATTAAATAAATGTAAAACTTCTTTCTGCTACTTAATAAGTGAAATAAGAGAACGTGCGTTTTTTTGGGGAAGCTATTGACATTTATCCAAATAAATCATTGCGTTTTTTCCATTGTTTACCCTTTTCATACAAACTATAATAGTGCTGTAAATGATAACCATTTTCAATTGAAGATAAAAAGGAAAGGGGTAATAAATGTGAAAAAGCTTCTACGAAAGCAATTTATACTATGGGGAGAGAGTTTCCTTCTGTTGCTGTTGATGCTATCGGCATGCAGTAATTCTAATGGCAGTGCGTCTGATGCGCAGGGTAAGGAAAATGAGAAAACAGCTCAATCTGATGTGCAAGCAGAGGAAAGTGAGACAACGGTTCAATATACAACGATTACAGGCGAACAAGTTGAAATACCTGCAGATCCAAAACGAGTAGTTTATATTGGTCAGACGACGGGTGATTTCTTGGCGATGGATATTCCCCTTGTTGGTAATAATCTTCCTCAAGATCCTGCAAGTTACTATGGAGATAAACTTGAAGGCATCGTTGATATTGGAAATCCTGCTAACTTAGAGACGATTCTGACTTTAAAACCTGATCTGATTATTAATGGTTATTACAAGTCCGATCCAAATCTTAACGAGGAATTGTCAAAAATCGCAACGACTATTCCCTTTAACCCAGCTCTTCCTTATACAGAACGTGTAAAGGAGATGGGCAATATCTCGGGTAAACAGGAAGAAGTGGGTAAAATGATTGCTAAGTTTGAAACGCAATCTAAAGAAATGTTTGATAAGCTTCAATTAGCAAAAGGGGAGACCGCAACGGTATTCTACCAGTTAGGTAAAATACTTTATGTTATGGGCGATCGTAACTTTGGCGCCATTATATATGGAGAAAACGGTTTTGCCGTCCCACCAGCTGTACAGAAGAATATTATTGATGTAGAAGGGGTATCTTTCCTTGAGGTTTCCGAAGAGGTGCTTCCAGAGTTTGCTGGTGATCATTTGTTTGTCATTGTACAAGAGGATGGTGAAAGTGAAGCAGAGGCGGATCGACTACTACAAAGCCCAATATGGGGAACTTTACCTGCAGTCAAAAAGGGAAATGTTTATGTTGTTCCTAATGAATGGAATACAGATAATTTATTAGCTTTGGAGCAATTGTATAAAAAGTTACCAGAATGGATGCACAAACAGTAAAAATTGTATTTACCTAATCAATTTTTTAAACTGTTTGTATTTTAAAATAGTACATAATCGAACAATAGTTGATAGAGGGTCATTATATGTTACAATAACGATAATGATAATCATTTTCAATGGTTGGAGAGTTGCTTATGAATCTAGCACCCCTATATATTAGGCTAAAACATTATGAACGATTTCAAGTTGATCAAATAATGCTAGCTAGTAGCTACAATGAGGGAATAAAGGATAATGAAATAAATGTATGCGCATTATTAATAGCACTGAGTCATGGCATACGGCTGTATGTAGACAAAATGGCTATTGATCTACGACAAGGAAGCTGCATTCTAATTTTACCTACACAAAGCTACACTGTAGAATCAAGTAACAAAGAGGCACAGCTGGCACACTTTACCTTTGAAACTTTTAAAGTGGAAGGGATGACGTTGAATCAGGTTGCCCATCCACCCCTACTTTGTGGTTATCCCTATAATCTGTTATTTTCTCAAGTCAAGCAAGTATTAGGAAATGAAGCATGGATAGATAATCAGTTTTGTTCCTCTCTATCCACATCAGAAATGGCGATGATGCAAGGTAGACTTCAGCAGATACTAGCTATGATGGTCCAGTTAGATGAGCAAGCTAACGAGTTGTTGAATGAAGAAAAGATACAATTGGTTCAAAAAACTGTACAGTACATAGAACAGCACTATGATGAGGACTTGACAGTAGAACAACTGGCTAACATGGCTGGAATGGTGAGATGGCAATATAGTCAAAAGTTTAAAACGTTGACTGGCAAAAAGCCGACTGATTATGTGGCTCATTTACGTATAAATCAGGCAAAAGAACTTCTACGTAATACGACCGATCCATTGAGCAAAATAGCTCGACAAATTGGTTTTAAAGATGAATACTACTTCAGTCGGTGCTTTCATAAATTAACTGGAAACACCCCACGTGAATATGCAAACATTCATCTTCATACGCCAGAAAGAACAGTTATTGATTCACTGGGTAGAAGGGTTCTTGTTCCTACAAGTGCAACACGTATTGTGACTGATGGAAAATTTACACTTGGGGAATTACTCGTTCTAGGCATACCCCCTATAGGAGCAGCCATCTCCATCATGAGAGATAACGTGGTTTATCACAATAAGTTGCGAAATATTCATAGTATCGGGGAGTGGGCAGATCCAGATAAAATAGCACAGCTGCAACCAGAGTTCATATTGCTTAGCTATTATCCGCAAGACTTGCAGGAACTGGATGCGCTTGCTCCAACTGTTGTACTGGACAAGAAGTTTAGATTGTTTGAGCGGTTACGATATATCGCTCAACTAGTTGAGCGGAGTAAATCGGCGGAGAAGTGGATTACTACATATGAGGACAAAGTAAGAATGGTACGTAGGCAATTAGTGGATGCTTATGTTGCTGGAGAGACGGCTACGGTTTATCTCAAGCTTGGTGTAAAATTTTACGTTATGTGTCAGACAGGATTGGCTGCTAGCTTGTATGAATCACTTGGCTTCCGTCCCACTCCCAAAGTAATGCACCTAATTGAGCAAGGGCAAGCATGGATAGAAATCCAGCAGCATCAAATAAATCACTATGCTGGAGAACGTAATTTTATCTTGGCTTCTCCTCAAGAACTACAAACGATTACTCAATGTCCACAGATCGTCACTTTAGCCAAGTTAACTCCTGGTAAGACTCATTTCGTAGATTTTACATGGAATCATTGTGACCCTATCACACGTGAACGGTTGTTAGATGTGCTACCATCTATTTTCAAAAAGAACATTATTTGATAAGCAGAAGAAATAAAATTGCTGTAAAACTCGATCCATTAGCTATGGTTCGAGTTTTTTCCATTAATATTCAAATAGCGTACAAATAAACTAGTACAGAAAAAATAATTCTACTAGAAAAAAGTTTGTTTAAAAATATCCTGGTATAAAATTTATATGAAATTTCTGGTATAATTACATATATCTATATTAATTTTAAGGAGTGATTTTGTGAAGAAGTTATTGATAATAACAAGTTATTTAGGATTTTTTATATTAGGAGGTTTGACGTTTACGTACTTCACAACTACGGAAGCGGCAAGCGACTTGAAAAAGATCAGCGTGTATCAGGATCCAATCAATTACTATGTTAATAAGGTTGAAAAAGTGCCGCAAAAAGGTCAATCTGGATTTAATTATCAAGGTACAATATATGTTCCAATGCGCTTTGTTGCGGAATCTTTAGGTGAAAAGGTAACATGGGACGGAAAAACAAAATCCGTTTATATTGGTGAGGTTCCCCAATTCACCTCTTTGAAAGATGTAAAACCTATTGGGCGTGATGAGGACCCATTGTTCCATAATCCAAGTTCTATCGTAATTCATACAGGTGAAAAGTTCGAGCGTTCTTATCAACTTGGTGGTTACCATGGGGGCGGTGCTGTTCAAGACCATACAGTGGAATACTTAGCCAATGGAAATTACAAAGGATTCGAAACCAATTTGGCACCAATTAAAAAGTTAGCAGCTAACTCTTTCGGAGTAGGTTTCTTGAAAATTTACGCAGATGGTAAATTGATTTATGATAGTGGAGCAATCAAAGACAAGGTAAAGGTTCATGTTAATTTAGATGGAGCTTCAAAAGTGAAATTTGAACTTGAAGGTAGTGGTTTAGGTATATTAGATCCTAAATTTATTCAATAAACTATACACAAGTAAGACGATGACATAAATAGCTGTCATCGTCTTATTTATTTGCGTGAACAGCATTCACTGCGTCCCATTACGTAGCTTATAGATAACTATTTCGACATAACTTTAATGGTAATACAATTTTGTTAATTTTTTCACATTTAAGTATAATATAGTTGTTATTTATATGGTATAATTTCAAGCGGTGTTGATACATAAAATAGGAGATAGGAGAGAAAAGAGTATGATGAAAAAGATGATGAAACGAACAAGTGCAGTGTTGCTTGGTGCTTCGTTAATGCTGACAACGGTTGTACCTGTGATTCATGCTGAAGAGCAATTACAGCCTCAAGTTCCATCGATTAGTCCGTGGGCCATTGAAACATTAAATGAGGGAGAAAAATATGGTATTTTCCCTATGGAATGGTATTACGATGGTTTCCTTGAAGAAATCTCGGTGGATAAAGTAAATGAATTACTAGCTTTGACGGAAAAGAAAATTGCTACTCTAGGTTTAGCTGAAAATAAACAATACAAGCCAGTGAGTGTAAAAAACGATAATACACGTGGTGATATTGTGAAGCGCCTGTACAATATCGTAGCACGCTATGATTTACCAGTTGGCAAAGATGCCATTCAATTTATGAAAGAACAAAATATATTACAAGGTTCTCCAAACGGACTGCATTTAGAAAAAAAGGCAACAACACAGCAGGCTGTTATACTAGCTGTTCGTTTCATTAATAGTACATATGCTCTTGCAGAACAAGGATCGAAGGGAGTAGCCTGGGTAGTAGAGGATGAGGATACGACTGTGTACTTATTAGGCTCCATCCATTTAGGTACACCAGACTTATATCCTTTCGATAAAAAATTAGTAACAGCGTTCAATGAATCGGATGCGCTATTAGTTGAGGCAAATATTTTGGATACAAAAGCACTTGAATATTATTCAGAAAAGGCACTGTATACAGAAGGTAAAACATTAAAAGATGCTGTGGCACCAGAAACATATGCAAAGCTTGAGCAAGTTGCAAAGCTTTACGATCTTCCGATGGATCAGCTGACAATGCAAAAGCCTTGGATGCTATCTAGTGCATTATCAATGCTGGCAATGGACGATTCCTTTGGATTGACGCCACAAGAGATGACGATGCATGGTATTGATGTATACTTCTTATTGAATGCACAGTTGCAACAAAAGCCAGTCATTGAATTAGAAGGAATAAAAGCACAAGTTGATATGTTTGATGCATTATCACCAGAAGCACAGGAGCAGTCATTAGTCGCAGTGTTGGATAGTATCATTAATCCATCTGATGAAAATCAATCAAAACTTCTTAAAGAGTGGTTTACAAGCTGGAATAAAGGGAACGTTGAAGAGTTCGCAAAAAGCTTCCAAGCTATGGAAGGTACATCATCAGAGTTCAATGAAATGCTATTTGGTTTACGTGATGAACAAATGGCAAAGAAAATCATGAATGTACTTGAAGAAAAAGAAGGTAAGTACTTTGTTGTAGTTGGTTCTGGTCACTTCCTAGTCGATAAAAATATTCGTTATCACTTGGAGAAAAGCGGATACAATGTAAAACCATTTTATCAATAAAGAAAAACTAAAAAGGCAACCCAAAGCTATGAGTCTAGCTAAGGGTTGCTATTTTTAGTTGCACCAATATTCCTCAATAGATATGATTGTCCAAAAGAATACTTTTGTGTAAAAAATGACCAAAAATCTATTTTTGAGAGCTAGAAGGGAGACCTATGCGCATTATTAGGAAATATCGTCTCATTCTGTTTGGCTTTGGTTTTTCATATTTAGGGAATTGGGTAAATCTTGTTGCGCTCAATTTATTAGTTTGGCATTTAACAGAGTCACCTACTGCTATGGCTAGCATATTTATTGTAGGGCCAATCGCTCGTATTTTAACAAGCTTTTTTGCAGGCTCTATTATTGATCGTTCCAATAAACAAAAATTAATGATCTATAGTGACATCATTCGCGGCATATTGATTTTATTGTTACCATTCACATCTTCTATTTGGCTTATTTATGGCGTATTATTTTTATCTAATATAGCGAGTAGCTTTTTTGGACCAAGCAGTACCTATTATATTTCAAAATATGTGCCAGACGAAGATAAACAATCCTTTAATGCCATTTTAGGAATGTTTAGCTCAGGTTCATTTTTAATTGGACCTGCCCTGGCTGGGTTTATCATTGCTATATCAGATGTATCCATAGCGATTTGGTTTAATGCTTTAACGTTCTTTATATGTGCATTGTCCATTTTCAAGCTTCCCACAGTAGATGATCGTCAGAACATGCACCGACAACCGATTACCTGGCAGATGCTAAAAGAGGATTATGGTGTTGTCTATGCCTATATTAAAAAGGAGCGAGCCTTTGCCAAAGTTTTTCTCTATTTTCAAGGTGCTTTAATGATTGCTTTTGCATTAGATTCACAGGAAGCTACATTTATTAAACAGAACTTACAAGCCTCAGATAGCCTATATGGTGTAATGGTTAGTATTGCAGGGATTGGGGCGATTATCGGTGGAGCAATGGCTGCTCGGTATGCTAAAAGGTTTTCAACTAGACAATATATTGTTTATGGTCTGCTTTTGACAACGATTTGTTACACCTTATTTTATTTATCACCGAATGTTACAATGGCGATTATTAGTTTTAATGCCTTAGGGATATGTATGTCATTTTGTAATGCGGGATATAGTACATTTTATCAATTGAGTGTACCGTCAGCCATTATGGGGCACTTTGGTAGTGTTTCAACAATGGTCATGAATGTGCTACAGATTGTCTTTACGTTAGCTTTAGGAGTGCTAGCGGACTGGCTTTCGCTACAGATGGTATGTATTGTATTTGGTATCATAGCTATTTTTATCTCTATCGTTTTATATGTATTTATGCATTCGAAATCAGCCTATGGGGGCTTGGAGGAAAAGATTGTTTAGGATGTTATCCCTTCATTTCAAATAATAGATGAACCGAACTTTGAATAGGAGCACTTTTAATAGTGTTTACTATATAAAGTTCGGTTCAATTAATATCATTAGTTAAAGGTATACATTATAGAATGCGGCTAATTTTCCAACAGCAATTTGAACAGGTTCTGGTTGATCGTATAAATCATAGTGACTTGCCCCTTCAACGACAAGTAAATCTTTATTCTGTGAAGCTGCTCTGTTATATAGCTCATGACCATCTTTATATGACCCGAATGCCCCTTGTACACTACCAACAATAATTTGTAACGGCTGAGTTAGTAATTCCTCAACTAAATGAAAAGCATCAAAACCAATGACAGATCCCATACTTGTAAAGTTTAACTTATTCGGAGAGTTTGGACTTTGACCTCTTGGGGTTGTGTAATAATCAACTGCTTCTATAATATCAATATCAGTAATCCCAGCTTGCTCTAGCGCTGCTTGGTTTTTAGGAATCCAATTTGTTATCATGGACTCGGCGCCCCGAGCTTCAGCAGTACGCTGTTGACCGATTGCCTCTAACGCTTTAATAGGATCACTTTCACGATTTAATCGACCAATATTTGCACCAACGACTGTACCAACCGATTTAATGCGGCGTTCTGTCATTGCTGCATTCACTGCATAACCTCCTCCAGCACAAACCCCTAAGACACCAATACGGTTTTTATCTACATACGCAAGTGTAGTCAAGTAATCTACCGCACAACGAATATCTTCAACACGTGCAGCTGGTTCTTCTATATATCGAGGCTCTCCTTCACTTTCTCCTTGATAGGAGGCATCAAATACAATTGTGACATAGCCTAACTCTGCTAGCTTCTCAGCATAGAGACCTGCTGTTTGATCTTTACAGCTACTACCTGGATGTACACAAACGATGGCAGGGTTTGATTCCTTTTCGTTAGCTTTCCCCGGTAAGTATAAAATACCAGCAAGCTTTATTCCCCTTGCATTGAATCTTACATTATTCTTTGTAACTGTCATATGAAGACCACCTTTATACGTTTTATATACACTTGTGAGTTTTATTACACTCGTGTATATTTATAATAATAAAGACAGGTAGTCCCAACAATGACCATATTCAAGCAATTGTGTGTTATGACACATAAAATGAAAACTGTGTATTAAAACGTGGAGGTTTTAACGTGGAAAAAATGGATAGAAGAAAAACGAAATCTCAACAGGCGATACAATCCTCATTTTTAGCAATGTTGATAAATGAAGGTTTTGATGATATTACTGTAAAAAATATAAGTGAAAAAGCGGACATCGGAAGAAAAACATTTTATCTTCATTACACAGATAAATATGATTTATTAGACAAAATTGTTGAGGATCATTTAGCATGTCTGAGAGAAATATGTGATCAGAAGAAAGAGAAGGGCTTTATAGAAGGAACCGTTATATGGTTTACCTACTTTCAGCAGCACAAGCTTTTTTTTGCATCGTTATTTAGAAGTGAAAGTACACTCTCATTTCGAAAAAAATTATTAGTCTTTATTATGGGAGAAATCGATAAGAAATTAGATGTAAATGCTCCTTCAAATCAGGGGATTGATAAACATATTATCTTAAAGTTTTTAGGAACAGCTGTCTTAGGTGTTTTAGAGTCTTATGTTTTAGAAGAGGTCGATGGTGATATCGAATTAGTAGCAAAACAAGTAGGAAGATTAGTGAAAAGAAATTTATAAATGCCTGTTTCACTGTTCAAAAAAGAAACAATGCAAGTAGATAAACCCTGCTCTTTCATTAGAGCAGGGTTATCGTGTTGGATCTTTAAAGTGAAGTAACGGCTTTTTCCAAAAAGATGAACCTTTTCTAGTAGTCATTTGTTTATAAAGTAGAACAATCAGAAAGGAGTGCCTTAGATTGACAGAACGTGAATTATTCGATGCATACAACAAAGATGTCTACCGTACCTGCTATTACATGCTACGGAACACCCAAGATGCAGAGGACTTCTGCCATGACGTATTTGTCACCGTTTTTCGTCAGGATTGGAGGGATGTTGAGCATACGCGTGCTTGGATTTTACGAATTGCAATGAATCAATGCTTAAATATGCTTAAAAGAAAACAGGCACAGTTAAAAAAACAAAGTCAGATTCTATTGCTTCATGAGCAAACTACAGAATCAGTTAAATCTGTAGACACCATTGTATTGGAAAAGGTAGAGGAGGAAGAATGGGAGGGGCTATTTAAGCAATTACCTGAAAAATTAATGGCTGTCGTCACCCTTCGCTATATCGGTGAGCTATCGTTAGCTGAAATTGCTGAAGCTCTAGGGATTCCAGTGGGTACAGTGAAATCGAGACTTCATAAGGCATTGAAAATAATGCGCAAAAAGTTGGAACAAAATCAAAACCTATCGTTGAAGGGAGAGAAACAATTTGGAACGCATTGAAAAGAAGCTTAACAATGAAATGAAGGCAGACCATAACATGTCGTATCCTGACTTTGATCAAATGTGGAATAGTATCCAGCAGGATAAGTTAAAGATTGCAGCTGAACCCATCGAACTTCGACCTCGTAAAAGAAAAAGATTTGTTTTGGTTGCGGGACTAGCTGTCGCTTTAATGGCTACACCCGTCTATGCAGCACTGAATTATGATTGGTCCAATATTCTTTCTTATAGAGCTGGTATTCAGTCTGCATTAGAACAAGGCTTAGGGCAGACGATTGAACAATCTGTTACGAAGGAAGGGTTCACGCTAACTGTACATACAGCGTTTATCGATGATAACAGAACATTTCTGCTATATAGTTTGAAACCTGAAGCATCTTGGGATGGAAAGAATGTGAGCTTTGATCAAATTGGACTTCAAGATTCTAATGACGATTTTATTAAAGGGAATTACTCACATCGATGGAATGAAGATCTTGGTCTTTTCCAAGGGTATTTTGAGACAGACTGGGTAGCAGATGATCAGAAATCAGACATTAAATTTTTAATGAAGAACATTCATTCCATAGGTGATGAAGAACTGCCTATTCCTTACAACCCTAATGACTCTCATACGCAGAATTTCGCTATTCAAAAGGATGGAATCGGCAATGTAATTCTACAAACCTTTGAACAATCAGAAGGGAAAGTAATGCTTCAGTCAGCGGTTAAATTTACAGATTCTGAAATGAAGAACAAATGGGTACGTATCAAGGCTATTGATGATAAAAATCAGCCTATTAAAGAAGAGGAAACACCTGTATTTGGAACTCCTGGTGCAACAGGTGAATACTTTAGTCAGCAAATTTTCACATCACACAACTTACGAGCGAAAGGTACAAAGTTCCAACTAACTTATGAACATACATTAAATATTGCAAAGGATACTTGGAATATAGAGATGAAGTTATCCAAAGAAGAATTGAAGCAGGGATCATTTAAAAAAGTAGTCAATATTCCTTTAGAAAATGCACCTGATGGGATCAAAATTCATGAAATGAAAGTTACTCCTACACAAGTACGTTTAATACTGACACATAAGGAGAAATATGCACATATTCCTTACATTGATTATCAGCTGGATATTGGAGGAGTATTTTTGGATGGAGGGAGATGGGATATAGAAAAAGATCCGTATAAAACAGAGCTTCGTTTTGAATTGACGGGAGTGGATGTGTCCTCGTTGTCGAATCAATCTGTGACATTGGTAGCTAAACATCGTGTTGATGTAAAAGACGGTGATCAACAACCGATTCGGTTAACTGACATATCAGAGAAACCTCAAAGTAAGACATCTACGATTGGAGAGTATTCAATAACGTGGACTTACTATAAGAAAGATAGCAACCTCTACGTTGAATCCTTTAGCACTGATCCTGCATTTGGTGGTGTCTCTCAAACCTATTATCTAGATCATAAAGATCGTAACTATGGAATGCCTCTGATTGCTAAAATACTTGGTAATGGGAATAATAAGCACGTGGATGAGTATAAGAACTTCAAGGATAAAGAGCTCGATATTTATATTTGGAAATATACTACGAATGATCCAGATGCAGAGCTACGTGTGCCGCTTACATCTGGGAAATAATAAATACTTAAAGTATGATAGTCTAACCCCATCTATTTGGCTCATCAGTATTCAAATAGATAGGGGTTTTTATTTTCTTGTAAAGATAAAACGGCTTTACATAAAAATAAATTTATCATATAGTTTAGTTAACTTAAATAAATTATTATACAGGAGAAGACATATGACCTCTAATGAAAAAACACAAAAATCCTTTGCTTATAAGCTTGGAATAGGCATTATTATTTTTTCCCTTTCACTGTGGTTAATCCCAATCATTACACCATTCACACCGATACCTACAAAAGTAAAAGCAGGTATAATACCAGGAAGTATTATAGTTGCTGAAATCATGTTTTGGCTGGGTGCTTTACTTGTTGGGAAAGAAGTAGCGAACAAATTTAAAAGCTATCTAAATCCTAAAAAATGGCGTGAAAAAGGTGATACTCAAAAAAATGAAGACTAACAATGTAGCGGAGCAAATTAATCAAACGATAGAAGATATTTGGATCATCCTTGAGAAAATGGAAAGGGCCTATACTAAATTCTCCTTAAATAATCAGCAATATGTTCTTTTAACATTAGTGATTCGACATCCATCCTGCTCACCTTCGGAACTAGCTGAAAAAATGGCAATTACGAAAAGTGCAGTGAGTCAGCAGTTAGCAAAGCTTGAAAAGGATGGCTACATTACAAAAAAGCAGCATGTTGAAGATAAGCGAGCATTTTCTATAGAATTAGGTGAAAAGGGATTACTTTATCAACAAGAAGTGGAAGCATTTAACCAACAGATTACTGAAAAATACCATGCCTATTTATCATCTGACGAGCTAGCCGAAATGTTAGACACTCTTGAAAAATTAAACATAATACTGCATAAATTTTAGTGAAATGTTACATTTTAACACCCGTGTTTATAGTAACCCTTAATATTAAAGGGGGAATAAACATGACCATTAGTCTTCATGAAATCTTTTTAGCAGATGAGAAGACGAGGAAGAAATGAAAGCATTTATATTTTAAGTTTTAGGGCATATAGTCATTCATTAGGCTATATGCTTTTTTGGTGTTTGCAGGTAACTATCTTCTCAGGTTAACTAAAAGGAAATTTTTACTTGCAAATAACTGTAAATGTGTATATATTGTATATAAAGTATATATACAATATTTTAAAAGAGGTATTTGCATGCAAATTATTATTTCTAACAGTTCAAAAGAGCCTATTTATGAACAAATATATGCACAAATCAAAAAACGAATCTTAACGGGTGAATTACAAGAGGGCCAACCATTACCCTCCATGCGTCAACTAGCAAAAGATTTGGAAATTAGTGTCATCACAACAAAGCGTGCTTATGAAGAACTTGAAAAAAACGGCTTTATTTACTCTATTGTTGGGAAAGGCTCGTTCATCTCTGAACAAAATACAGAAATGATGAAGGAAAGAAAAATGAAGGCCATTGAGGAAAAGTTGTTGGTGGCGATTCAAAATGCGAAGGAAATGAATATTAGCTTAATAGAGTTAAAGGAAATGCTTACTTTATTGTATACGGAGGATGAGTGATGGAAAATGTTATTGAATTACAGCATATACAAAAATCCTTTAATGGGTTTGAAATAAAAGATCTTTCGATCAAAGTTAAAAAGGGTTTTGTGACAGGGTTTATTGGTGGAAATGGGGCAGGAAAATCGACGACGATTAAAATGATTATGAATTTAATGCAGCAGGATAGCGGGACTATCTCTATTTTTGGTAAGCCCTATAAGGGAAACGAAAAGGAAATAAAAGAACGCATCGGTTTTGTCTATGATGACAATATTTTTTATGAAAATATTACGCTAAAGGATATGAAAAGGATCATTAAACCAGCTTATAAAAACTGGGATGAAAAAACATTTCAACATTATATTAATCAGTTTGAACTGCCATTGAACAAAAATATGAAGACATTCTCAAAGGGGATGAAGATGAAGGCATCATTAGCCATGGCTTTAGCTCATCATGCTGAATTAATCATTATGGATGAGCCAACATCAGGTCTTGATCCTATATTTCGTAGAGAGCTTCTAAATATTTTACATGAGTTAATGCAAGATGAACACAAAACTATATTTTTCTCTACACATATTACAACAGATTTAGATCGTATTGCAGATTATATTACCTTTATTCATAATGGCGAGCATATCTTCACGAAGGAGTTTTATAAAATTGAAGAGGATTACGCTATCGTCAAGGGAACGCTTGAGCTATTAGATCGTGAAACAGAGCAGGAGTTCTTGGCCATTCGCAAAACAAACAGAGGTTTTGAAGCACTGACAGCTCATAAACATAGAGTGGACACAATATTTGGTGATGCCGTTGTTGTCGAAAAACCTACGCTTGAAGACATTATGTATTATACAAAAAAGGGGAGATAAGGATATGGTGAACCTTATTCTGAAGGATATTTTAATTCAAAAAAACATGCTCATCATCTACATAGCTACTATTATACTTTACTTATTGGTCAGTGTTTCTCCAGTATTTATCGTATTTGTTTATAGTATTGTTTTTATTATGAATGCATTTTCCAGTGATGAAAAAGATAATGCTAATATTTTACTGAATTCATTACCCTATACAAGGAAGGAAATTGTTAGTTCAAAATATATTGGGGCATTCATTTTTACAGGGTTATTTATGTGCTATACGTATCTGCTCGACTTTCTTTTGAACGGGCAAGAAGTATTAGTACTGTGGAAAGAAATACTACTAATTATGGGATTAGTCATGATTGCGATGTCATTTATTCTGCCGATATCCTATCAATTTAAAACAAAGCACTTAGCTATTGTTAGTGTAACTTTATTTGGAATTTATATGGTGATGGTAAATTATTTTGTTCCGGACTTTAATAATCAAGTAAGAGCACTTGTACAAAAATTTATGGCGGTACAGGAACTACAACTATATCTCATTGCAACAGTCATCATTATTATCTTATATACGGGGTCATGGTTACTGTCTATACGTATTTATGAGCGAAAGGCTTTTTAATGAAAAAACGGCTGAATCCTATTAAGGGACTCAAGCCGTTTTGTAGTTATTTTTCCGATTTAAAAACCAGCTTCCATATCACGATATTGATGAGGAGAAGCACAATGAAATATACAGTAGAGCCGAATGGTACCTGACTAGCAATTAAATAATGTAGACCTGCCAGCATACCTAAAGGGATGAATAACAACATAGTTTTCCAGCCTTGAGCATCTCCAACTTCATCATATGGTTTAGTAAAAGGTATTTTATTGCTCATCGTGACGAAACAAATAATAGTATACAACCAGCTTGTTACTAAAACTACTAGTAAATCTGGGATAATTCGAATGCCGTAAATATAGCTAAAGATTACACTTAGTACTAAAAATAACGGAATATACAATTTGATTAAAAATGCCTTCAAGCTACCTTTTTGTAAGTCTGTATAATCTTTAAGCGGGAGTGTTTTATAAATCCACGCCGCTTTATATTTAGCAGAGTGACCAAGAAAAAGCACAGCAGAAGGAATAATGAGCATACTAAAGTAAATATTTAAGTAACTCATACTAATAGCATAATCAACTTCTTCGGACCTATTAAACGTAAACATGAAAATAAAAGGAATAATAAATGAAAAACCTAAAGACGGATAGACCTTTAGCTTAAACTCTCGCTCCTGCTTCATCATAAGAGTGGCAAAGCGATAGAAAGCTCGTTCTTCATGTGTGCTACACACGAGTGTTAATAGAAAGGACTTAAGTCGGTTGTTCTTCTCTTTTTTTGATTTACTTGTACTAAGTAGCTTTTGAAGATTGCGTTCAAAGGTTGGAATGAGCTTGATATAGATTCCAATTGAGATTATAGGAATAATCAGTGCTAAAATACTGTATATGACTGTTAATAAGGATGTATCACCATGTAGTATTAATTCATATGGAGCGGCAAACCACATCGGTACAAGGAAGAGGCTCCACCAATGAAATGTTACGGTCATATTTAAATCGACGAATTCAAAGGATCGAATAAGAACCTGATAGCCAATCATCAGCATGAGTGACAAAGCAATTTGTACATAGTTAATCATATCCTTCAGTTTTTCGCCATCAAAGAAGCGTAAAATAGCAATATATAAAATGGCTGTGAATGCCACAATCAGTAAATTCATGAGTAGAATCTCAAGACCCGTTAAAATAAAAAATACAATTCCTTGAGTAAAAAGGCTGACTATCAGTGGGATAGCTGTTAAGGCAAGTGTTAAATAAGATAAGTAAATAAAAATATGCATAAATTTAGCTGCATTGATTGTTTTAGCTGAAATAGGCTTGGTTGAAAGTATGCTTTTATCCCGTACATCTAAAAGTACAGAAGAAAAATCAGAAATCAGGGATGTCATAATTAAAAATATGATCATGGCATAGGCAATACTCAGTTGAAAAAGAAAGTTTTCACCAAATCCCATAAGTGGGATGAGTACAAGTCCAAATAAAACATAAATCCACAATGATTTAATATAGCCGTATTTTTGGTTCTCTTTCTTTTTATTCTGATTAAATATTGTTGGTACTTTACGTTCATCCATCGTTAATTTAATATGAAGGATTTTTCTCATCACGTCATAATCAATGCCCATTTTTACAAAGAGCAGTCGGAATTTATCAAGCAATTGTAGCGTTTTGAAATCTGTCATGATTGAACTCCTCGGACGATGGACACAAATTTCTCTCCGATTTCCTGATGCTCATGAAATCCAGTTAACTGGTTAAAAATTCTTTCTAATGTTCCTTCGGTATTATCTGCTTGTAGTTGGGCAAATGTTCCGTCTGCTGCAATTTTTCCATCATACAGAAGAATGATACGGCTACTGATTTTTTCAACCACATCCATAATATGAGATGAGTAAAATATGGTTTTTCCGTTGGCAGCCAGCTGCGTTAAAATTTCTTTAAAAATCATGACACTGTTTGCATCTAAGCCATTGATAGGTTCGTCTAAAAATAGTAGGTCTGGATTATGTATAAGGCTTGCAATGATGAGTAGTTTTTGGCGCATCCCCTTTGAATAGGAGGAAATTCTAGAATGGTATGCTTCACCAACCCCGAATAATTCCATTAGTGATTTGGATTTGTCAGCCGCCTCTTCTAGCTCTAAACCATAAAGCTGTCCAATAAAGGTTAAATACTCATAGCCTGTTAAATTGTCATAAACATCAGCGATTTCGGGAACGTAGCCAATTTTTCGTTTATAATCAATATGATCTTGCCCTATGCTTTTTCCAAAGAGCTTAATTTCTCCGCCATAATCACCTTCTAGCCCTAGAATAAGTTTTACAGTCGTACTTTTACCAGCGCCATTAGGACCAATGTAACCGATGATTTCCCCTCTAGCTGCATGAAGGTCAATCCCCCTCAAGATTTCCTTGTTTCCATAACTCTTCGTTAAATTCGTAATCGTTAAAATTTCATCCATTTCATAGCTCCTTTCTAATATTTGAAAAATTACCCATAAATACACTATAGCATAATAAACAGGAGGTTATTCCTCTTGTTAAAATGAAAACAGTTCGTTTCGAAACTTATCTAACAGTATATGAATATATTTAAGAAACCTTATTTCTCTTTCATTTTTTTATTTTGTACTGTCACAAAACAGTAATGAATTTAGTTATACAGATAGAGAGGAGGGAAGCTTGTGACTATACCAAGTAAATCCAATAAGAATAAGAGCCGAGATATAAAAGCTATAGTAGAGCAAGTTCAAGCAGGGGATATCCAAGCCTATACTGAAATTATCCGTTGCTTTCAAAAGCAAATCTATCTTTATTGCTACTATCTATTAGGAAGCAAAGAAGAAGCGGAGGACGCCTCGCAAGATGTTTTTATAAAAGGCTTAGAGAATATTCGTCAATTTTCTTATACGGTATCATTTTCAGCATGGCTCTATAAAATTGCCCATCATCATTGTATCGACTTACTAAAAAAGAAAAATAAGGGTTTTCAATTTTGGACAGGATTTAAGAAGGAGCAAATGGTTGAGCATGCAAATAAAGCCTATTGCTACGAAGATACAATTCATCAGTTATTAGAGAAATTGAATGCTGATGAAAAAAGAATTTTATTACTTCGCTCCATTGAAGAATATAGCTTTGATGAAATTGCCTCAATTATGGATGTGAAAGCAGCTACTGTACGAAAAAAATATGAACGACTAAGGAAGAAATTGGCGCATGAATATAAGCTAGGAGGGAAGTTTTATGAGCACTCGTTCAAAACTGAAGGATGAAGAAATGAGACAGCTAGAGAAGTCTATTCGAGAAACGCCTGTAGAAATAGATTTAGTGGGAAGTATTATGCATAAATACGAACATAACCCGAAAAGTTTGATTACTAATAAGAAGAAGCCTCATAAAATGGTGATGGTGACAGCTCTGGCAGTTATGATGGTATATCTGCTTTTGATCACACCTTTCATTTCTCCTACAATGGCTGCAACAATAAAGCAAGTTCCCATATTATCCTCTATTTTTAGCCTAGCTGGTGACCTTGGTCTGAAAATGGCTGATGAAAAGGGACTTTCTACGAAACCCAATACAAGCGTCACTCATGACGGATTTACATTAAATGTATCGGAGGTAGCATATGACGGTACACGTGTCTCGATTGGGATAGAACGACCTCGAACTGCTAATGAAATGGAGACACTAAAAGAGCGCCTCGGGAATATTGAATTGTTTATTAATGGTGCGTCAATCAATGATTTTGCTCCTAGTGAGTCGAATCATATTGGAATTTTTTTGCACCCAGGAAAAGATAAGGATTCTACAATAATAGAGTTTTCTGATAAGAGCAATCAGGGGGGGCTACCCTTCCCAGAGCAATTTGAATTAACTATATACGCTCACGTAACAGGCATACAGGACCCTATAAAAATTGATGTTCCTGTGAAAAATAAAATTGCAGGCTCTGTGACTTTACAGCCAAATATAAGTCGACATTATAATAATGTTCATTTTTCAGTTGAACAAATTAAGGTTACCCCTATTACAACCAATATCACGACAAGAACCATATTGACAGACAACTCAACTTTCGTAGATCCTTGGTTAACAATGGGGATAGATATTTTTGATGAGCTAGGGCATAAACTTGAACAAATTAATGGCAGTGGTTGGCATGAGAGCAATGGTAGTGAACAAATTATGGAACAGCGCTTTACTCCTTTTGAATTCGTACCAGAATCCATTACGATCAAGCCTTATATACATCTTTTTAAAGAATACCCAAAGGGAGAATTTCAAATGGATGAGAATAATGAACCTATAATTCAATATATTCCTGAACTAGAGGTGACAATACCAGTTCAATCATAACTAATAAAAAGTAGAGAAAATCCCCCTTTTCTCTACTTTTTAATTGGAATATTTTAGTTGTTTTTAAGTTAGTATTGTATTTATTATTTCTTATATAATTAGAATGAACGCCCTAATAAGAAGGAATTGAGGTGTGGCATGTTAATTAAATCCAATGAAGATTTGCTTATTTTATTAGATCATTTGTTACGAGAACCACAAAACTTTTGGAATGATTTTTATGATGATACATGTAAAAATATTCCTTTCTTTGTTAATAAGCCTGATGAAAATCTAGTAAACTATTTTGAAAAGGAAATGATTTTTCCTGGTAGAGTTTTAGAATTAGGTTGTGGTGCTGGACGCAATGCTATTTATTTAGCTAAAAAAGGATGTTCAGTGGTTGGCGTGGACATATCAGATAAAGCACTGGAATGGGCAAAAAAACGAACGGATGAAGAAAACATAGATGTAGAATTAGTATGTGCTAATATTTTCGAGTCAGATTTTGAAGAGAACAGCTTTGATTTTATTTATGATTCGGGATGTTTTCATCATATAGCGCCACATCGTCGTGTCAATTATACGGCTATGATTGATAAATTATTAAAGCCAGAAGGATATTTTGCCTTATGTTCGTTTGAGGAAAATGGAGCATATGGCGGCTCTACCATGACAGATGAAGAAGTATATTTAAAGCGCAGTTTAGAGGGTGGGCTTGGTTATACCAAAAGCCAACTACAAGAAATATTTCACTTTTTAGAAGAGATTGAAATACGAAAAATGCTTCCTATGTCTACGGTAGATCCGCATTTTGGATTAGAAGGATTTATAGTAGGCTTATTCCAAAAAAAGCTAGGTGAGCGTCAGATGGAAAATTTTGAAGTGGTATTGTCTGAGTATAATTCAAATTGGAAAGAACAATTTTAGATGAGAAAAACAGAATTCTAGAAGTAATCGGGTTTGCTGTTTTAGGGATTGAGCATATTGGCAGTACATCTATTAAAGGTGTAAAGGCAAAACCTAATGTGGGAACCCAGCATAATCGTTTCATTTCCATCACCATAGGGCCAATAAGATTTCCAACAACATCGATGGTTACGCTCATTCCAGACTGTTCCATATAAGTTGTGACTAATTCAATAGTCTGCTTTTCTTCTTGTGTGAATGAAAAGCGATGAATGCCGCCTGTTGCTTCATTGCGGCCAATTCGGCTCAAGTCTTGAAGCTGTTGTAAAAGTCTATCTCCATTAATCATGACAATCACTCTTTCATTTGAAAGTGACACTGTCCTTCACGTAAAATAAACTGATTTTGTACCACTTCTAAATTTTTATTGTACCCTTAGGCAATATAAAATTTAACTCCTGTATTCAATTCTACATAGAATAGGAGTTTTCTTTTTATGCTCGCTATACTATTGAAATATGATAGAAAGAGGAGCAACCACTCTAACTGGAAATTACATATTAGGTGGACCTTTTAGGTTGGCAAGGGTTATGAAAAAATGAAGCAAGGGGGTTAGGAAGTGTTTAGTGATTTTAAGCTTATGGATGAACGTCCGGTTTATGTGCAATTGAAGGATTATGTTCAAGATATGATTGTCAAAGGGCATCTGTTAGAACATCAAAAGCTTCCATCTACCCGTGAACTTAGTAAGCTATTATCAATCAGTAGAAATACGGTCTTGAACGCATATGCCGAATTAGAGCTAGATGGCATCATCTATGCAAAGAAGGGAATAGGGCATTTTGTAGGGAAGGTCACGCCATTGAAAACAGCGTCTATTGAAATGGACTGGAAGCAAAGGCTGAATGCAACCACTTTATTAGCAGATGAAATTGATTTATTACGACAAGATATACAGTGGCAAAAAGGAATGATCTCCTTCACTAGTATTGCCCCGGAAGAAAAGCTTTTTGATGTTGAAAATTTCAAAAGGGCGTTTCTTACAAGAATGTCGATTGAAGGAGATGTTGTCTTAAACTATGGCTATGCAAAGGGCTATAAGCCTTTAATTGACTATCTTCTCAGTTATATGGAATTGAAGGGTGTAGACATTTCTAATAAAGATATTGTCATTACAAATGGTTTTACAGAGGGGCTAGATATTTTATTGTCCTCTTTAGCTAAAAAATCAGGGCGTGTACTATGTGAAAATCCTACACACCACGCAGCATTAAAGCTTTTCCGTTTGCATGGGTTAGAGATACATGGCATTGATATGAAAGATGATGGCATTGATATGGATCAGGTGGAAAAAGCCTTAGCAGCAAAAGAATTTGATTTTGCCTATCTCATTCCGTCTTATCATAATCCTACTGGAATTGTTACTTCCTCAGAAAAACGGAATGCTATTTTTCAGCTTTTTGCAAAATATCAAATTCCCGTCGTAGAGGATGGCTTTAATGAGGAATTAAGGTATTTAAGCGCTCATTTGGCGCCGCTGATCGCTTTTAGTGGTAAAGGTAATAACATTGTCTATATTGGCAGCTTTTCTAAAATACTTTTCCCAGGCTTACGTGTTGGCTGGATTTTAGCAGATAAGGCGTTAATCGACTGCTTAGAAAGCATGAAAAGAGCTCGAACGATTCATACGTCAACACTTGATCAGGCGGTATTATATCAATATTTGCAGGATGGCTATTTTGAAAAATATTTAAAGAAGGCAAGGTCTGTCTATAAAAAAAAATATGAGCTTGCTCGTCAAGCCTGTATGCAATTCATTCCGTTTAGTAGAATCACAGGAGATGGTGGGCTCCATCTTTTTATAGAGCTAGAAGAGGGAATTGATGCACGTCTGCTACTGGAGAAGTGCTATGACAAGGGCGTAGTGTTTTACCCAGGAGATGTATTTTTCACAAATGGGAAAGGCAGTAATACATTTCGTTTAGGTTTTTCTCGTTTAGCAGATGACGATATTGTTCGTGGTATTCAAATCATAGGTGATACATTGAAAAATGATATGAGGGGTTGAGAAAATGAAGGTTGGCGTAATTATGGGAGGTACTTCCTCTGAAAAGGAGGTTTCCATTATGACAGGTAAAGAAATGGTCGCTCAATTAGATAAGCAAAAATATGAGGTTGTTGCCATTACTTTAGATGACAACAAAGAGGTAATTGACAGGCTAGGTGGCATTGATGTCGCTTTGTTAGCACTGCATGGAAAGTTTGGGGAGGATGGTACGATTCAAGGGGTACTAGAAACATTGGGTATTCCTTATACAGGAAGTGGTCTTCTAGCAAGTAGCTTGTGCATGGATAAAAATATGGCTAAAAAAATATTGCGATATGAAGGTGTTGCAACACCAGATTGGATACATCTCATCAAAGGAGAGGAGCTGCCCTTACAGGATATAGAACATATTGGTTATCCGCTTGTAGTGAAACCAAATGCTGGTGGCTCTAGTGTAGGTGTTCAAATTGTCCATAATCAGAGTGCCTTATTGACTGCTGTAGCAGAGGTATTTAGGTGGGATAACGAAATCATTATTGAGCAGTACTTGATTGGTGACGAAATAACATGCCCAATCCTCAATGAGAAGCTTTTGCCAGTCCTTTCAATCAAACATACGGCAGTATTTTTTGACTACCAGGCGAAATATGATGATGCTTCTACGATAGAGGAGCCTGTGGAACTCCCACTTGCGATTCATGATCGTGTGGCAAAAGCTGCGATGCTAAGCTACAAGACTTTAAGATGCAGTGTTTATGCTAGAGTAGATATGTTAATTAAGGATGGCGTCCCTTATGTGTTAGAGGTTAATACATTGCCTGGAATGACGCAAAATAGCCTTCTACCAAAAAGTGCACTGGCTGCTGGCATCAGTTATCCAGCACTATTGGACAGTATTATTGAAAGCTCCTTACAGATCGATAGAAATAGGTAAATAGAAAAAACACCTTTTTGTTGTAACTTACAAAAGGTGTTTTGACTGTCTTAAGATTTTGCTAGTTCAATAAAGCCTTCTCCAAAAACGTCCCTTACATCATGAATGGCAATAAAGGCATCTTTATCGACTTCTTTGACAATTTTTTTGAGCTTCACAACTTCTTGTTTACTAATGACGATATACAGAATTTCTTTTTGTTCCTTTGTATAATAGCCATGACCTGAAAGAACAGTAACTCCACGGTTCATATAAGCAGTCACCTGTCCAGCAATGTCTTCTGGTTTCTTTGAGATAATGGTAACAGCTTTTTTAGGGTTAACGCCCTCAATCACAAATTCCATCACCTTTGTACCAACATAGAGCATAATAATCGTTAGCATTAATGCCTCTGCACCGATGATAAAATAAGATGAAAAAGCAACAATTAAATCAAAGAATAAAAGTCCATAGCTAATACTCCAGCCAAGGTATTTGTTGGTAATTCTAGCTAAAATCGTAGAACCCGCTGTTGTACCACCAACTCTAATAATTAAGCCGATACCAACCCCGGCAAATACGCCACCAAAAATCGTATTTACGATAATCTCATCTGAGGAAATAGACCAAGATTCTGTTAAATGTAAGAATAAAGAATGGAAAGAGACCGCAATGATAGTATAGATTGTTGTTTGTCTATTTAGGAATTTATAGCCAACCATTAGTAAAGCTGCATTCATGATAAAGCTGACAATACTCGGAGACCATCCGAAAAGATAATAGGCAATAATTGTTAAGCCTGTTACGCCGCCTTCACCCAAATCATTCGGAATGACAAATAAGTTAACTGCAAGGGCAAAGAGCAGTGATCCAAGCATAATCATTAAAATATCCATTACGTATTTTTTCATTCACATAACACCACCATATCAATTTAGATTTTTTCTTAAATCCATACTATATCAGGTTTTCACCAAATGATATACTTTTTGTAATGTTCATTTATGATATATCGACCTTTTTTTGTATGTCTTTAGTCTGGGAGACCTTGACTAATTGGGAAAAATATTTATAATAATCATAACACTTTTAAGGAGGATTAAAAAAAATGGGCTATTCAATGAGACTACGTTTTACCGTTTTGAACCAATAACTGAATAGGGTCAATAACTCTGTTTGTGAAACCAGAGTATACGGGATAGTCTGTCCTTTTTTAATCATCTTTCATAACACAACAAAGGGAGCTCACGCCTTTATTTAGTGAGCCAACTTTCCTAATATATCTCAGTTACTTAGATCACAGGCACATTGTCTGTGTTTTTTATTTACCCAATAAGGGGGAAGATATAATGCATATGCTATTATTCTTTTGATACGGGCTTTAACTAAAAGCTCGTATCGATACCATAGCTATCGATACGAAATGATTTATTTTCGGGAGGTAGCAATATGGAGAAAATTTGCTTTGAATTAGAGCATGTAATCGTAAATTATTTAGATAAAGAAATTTTAAACATTGAAAAATTAGCTATTCACCAATTCGATTGGATCGGCATCGTTGGGAAAAATGGTGCTGGAAAAAGTACATTAATGAAGTTACTTGCTAGCAAAATTCAGCCGACGAGTGGGATGTTAAAGAGTCATGTTCATTTTGGATATTTTGAACAAATGGAAGCACCAACGTTCGTAGAGGTAGAGGCACAGTTATTAGGAAAATTAGCTGTTCCTCCATATTCTGAAGGACTAAGTGGTGGGGAGCAAACGAGATTGAAGTTAGCACAATTACTTTCTTCTTATGAGGAAGCACTGCTCATTGATGAACCAACAACACATTTAGATCAAGAGGGTATTTCGTTTTTACTGGATGAATTGCGTTATTATTATGGCGCGCTTGTACTAATTAGCCATGATCGTGCTGTACTAGATGAATTGGTCACAACGATCTGGGAGGTTGATGGAGGCAGAATAAATATTTATTCTGGAAATTATAGTAATTATGCTCAGCAAAAGCAGGTAGAGCGAGATCAACAAAGTCAGGCGCATGACTTATACTTGAAGGAAAGAAGTCGTCTTGAACGAGCTGTTGATAAAAAAATGAGAAAAGCTGAAAAAATTACCCAAGCAGGGAGCATGTCAAAAAGAGAAGCTCATGCAAAACCGAATCGTATGTTTATGACAAAGTCCAAAGGTACGAGTCAAAAAAGCGTACAACGTGCAGCCAAAGCGATAGAACATCGCATAGAGAAGCTTCAGAAAGTAGATGCGGTACAGGTAGAGAGAAAAATAGTTTTTCGACAATCGAAAGCTTTGGAACTACACAATAAATTTCCGATTATGGCAGAGCAATTCACTTTACACGTACCAGGGAAACTACTATTGAATAAAGTAAACTTCCAAATACCATTAGGTAAAAAGATTGCGCTTGCAGGTAGTAACGGTTGTGGAAAAAGTACATTACTACAACATATTGCAAACTATGGGGATGGGTTAACCATTTCCCCTAAGGCCAAAATAGGCTATTTTCATCAGATGAGCTACCAATTTAAAAGTGAGGAAACGGTCCTCCAATTTTTAAAAAATCGCTCTGATTACGATGAGGGTTTTCTACGAAGTGTTCTAAATTCCATGCAGTTTGTAGGAAATGATATACAAAAAAGTGTGAAGTTATTAAGTGGTGGTGAAGCGATACGACTCCAGCTTTGTTATCTGTTTTTGGGGAACTTTAATATACTGTTACTGGATGAGCCAACCAACTTCTTAGATATTCAAGCATTAGAGGCGCTAGAGCAATTTATAATGGCTTATGAGGGAACAATCATCTTCGTGACACATGATAAGAATTTTATCGCAAATGTAGCAGATTTACAGTTTACTATAGAAAGTAATAAAATATTTTAAATGGGAAGGTGCGATTCTATCAGCAGGAGAATCGCACCTTTTTTTATTGAATTTATATTCATAAGAAGAGTATATAAAACGTCAATACACTATAAAAAGGAATGATGATCGATATTCAAAACAAATGTGTCAGCGAAATTTTGAACATTATAGGAATGTAAAAGAAATCATCAATTATTATAAAATCTAACCTTCCTCTAACCTAGCAATCGATATACTTGGTCTGTAACCATTGTTACAAATCATTTTCTTGGAGGGATATTTATGAAATTAAGAGCATTAGGGGTAGGAACACTAGCATTAGGTTTATTAACAGGTGGTTTTTCATTTTCTGCATTAGCTTCTTCAAATGATGAGAATGAAAAAGGGGCACAATCAATCAAGGCTGATATGAAGATACTTAAGCCTGGAGAGAAAAAGGAGGTTCCTAAAGGCTTGTTAATGAAAAAAGCAAAATTAAATGAAAAAGAATCAGTCAAAATGGGTGTAAAAACCTTTGAACCTGGTGAAATGCCAGCTATTCCTGAGGGTGCTGTGATGATGACAAAAACAATAGTTGATGGCGGGGAAAAGGATAAGTAATGAAAATAAGCTTGTTTTGAAAAATCAAAACAAGCTTCTTCATGTTGTTGAAAAAAGATAATGTCAAAGGGAAAAAAAGCAACTTTGCAAGGTGAGGGGTTGATTTCCGTTCCGCCAGCGTCCTTTCCAGGGGGCGTCAGCTGAGCCGCTTCACTCACTTCCGTTTGCTCCAGGGTCTCAGCTATGACGCTAGATCCCCTAGGAGTGACGCTGGCTCCACTCCAATCAACCATTTGGCAAAAGTGGATTTTATTTCTCTTTCATACGAGCCGTCACGATCAAAATCGCTCCTTATTTGTCTGGTGAGAGAAAGGATAGCTCCTTATTTTCAACGTGAAGAAGTGGTGAGTGACAACACCCCTCCAGAAAGAGTAGTGAATACTTTCACTTTATTTGCCTTTGCTCAAAAGAAACATTTTTATGGATTGGAGTGGAAGGCTACTTGACTCCCGTGGGCTAGCGAGACAGGCGAGCCCCTGCACGGAGCGGTAGCGGAGGAAGCGGCTCGGCGCTCGCCCACAGGAAAGCAAGTAGCCTGCAACGGAAATCCATTTCTACCTTTCAATTGACTGTTTTGTTTTTCAACACTATGAAGAAGCTTGTTTTGAAAAATCAAAACTAGCTTCTTACTATGTAAAGGTAAAAGAGACAAGTGTTAGTTGACTTAAATTATTTTAAAAGCTAATTCAAGTAGGCTATTCTAGTACAAAGGGGTAGGACTTGTTTGTTAGCAAAATTTATGAAACTAACGGTTCGTTAAAAAAGTCTGATTTTTAAAGGTGGATAGAACGAATGAAACTTTTATTGGTCGAAGATGAGGCTGTCTTATCCAGGATCATCTCTAAAGGGTTAAAGAAATCTGGCTATGCCGTTGATACAGCTTTTGATGGTAAGGAAGCATTAGAATTATTCGAAATCAATGAATATGACCTTATTATATTGGACTTAAACCTACCCAAAATGGATGGCATAGAGGTGTTAGAGCAGATTCGAGTTCAGAGCGAGGATGTGAAAATACTTATCCTTTCAGCACGTTCAGCTATTCATGATAAAATATTGGGTCTTGATTGTGGAGCCAATGATTATTTAATAAAGCCCTTTGATTTTCAAGAGTTGGATGCGCGTATACGCAACTTATTAAGGCGGTCTTTTAGTCAAAAAAGCGCCATTATATCTTTTGAAAATATAACACTTGATAGCTCAAAGAAAATAGTTTTAGTGGATGGTGAGATGATACATGTTACCAAAAAGGAATATGCTATTCTAGAATATCTCATGCTACATCAAAATAAAGTCATTAGCTCAGAGGAGTTGATAGAGCATGTATGGGACAGTGAAACGGATTTATTTTCAAATTCACTCAAGTTCCATATCCATTCATTACGAAAAAAAATGGCAGATGTTTTGGGGGAAATAGAAGTGATTCAGACAATCCGAGGACAAGGTTATATCATTGCAGAAAATGATAGAGGTTCATATGAATAACTTAACATTAAGAATGAGGCTGACCCTTTTAACTGGCTGTATTTTTGTAGTGGTTACAATTTTGTTAACGTTCCTATCGATTTATAGTGCCGAGGAAAAAATTGTTCAACCTATTACGACAACGATACTCAATCAAGAAAATAGGCTTCACAAAGAAATCATAGATGAGGCGACAGTAGAAACCAAGATGAATCATGATATCGTTGCTCAAATAAAGATTACGGATGTAAGAGAAGCGAAAAAGAAATTTATCAATCAGAGTGTCATATGGATGTTAATTATTATTGTAGCAGGGATAGCTACCATTTATGTAGTGGCTGGTCGGGCTTTAAAGCCAGTTCATGATCTTAGTCAAAAAATCGGAAATATAAGCGAACATAATTTAGCTCAACGTATCGAACATATTTCTACAAAAGATGAAATAGGGGATCTTACAGCTTCATTTAATCACATGCTAGATCGACTAGAAAAATCGTTTCTGTACCAAAAGAGCTTTGCCGCAAATGCAGCACATGAATTGAAAACACCACTAACAACCATGAAGGCAGGTATCCAGGTTTTAAAACTGGAAAAATCACCAACAGTAGAAGATTATAAGGAAAATTTAGAGGTGACAGAGCAAGGCACACAAAGGCTCATCCAGGTTGTGAACGATCTGTTAACATTAGCTTATGAGCAAACGGAACATTTTTCTGATGATATTGAGCTCAAAGCAATGTTAGACACGATTACCCAAGAATTACAGCCTTTATGTATAGAAAAAAATATCGCTATTTCTGTAGATATTGATGTGAAAACGATAACGGGAAATCAAACATTACTCTATAGAGTTTTTTCTAATATGATTGAAAATGCGATTAAGTACAACCACAAGAATGGAATGGTTGAAGTTCGTGGACAGGTTAAGAATGGAGCTACTCATATTACAATTACAGATTCAGGAATTGGGATACCAAATGATCAGCTACACTATATTTTTGAGCCGTTTTACCGTGTCGATCACTCCCGAGCCCGTGAGTTGGGTGGCTCTGGGTTAGGTTTATCTATTGTCAGAACCATCGTTGAAAAGCATCATGGGAAAGTAAACGTCCAAAGTACATTAAATGTCGGTACAACATTTGAGATCATTTTACCAATATAAAAGTGTGATTTTACCATTAGGGGAATCACACTTTTTTAGTTAATTTTTATTATTAGAGAGGTAAAAGGGAAAATTTGGCGAAGAATGTGTAGATAAATATTACAAAAAGGATGATGATCGATGATGAATACGGATGTGACGACGAAATTAAAAATCAGGCAGCCAGTCCATAAAGTTTTTGAAGCCATTATTTCTCCTACTGAAATTGGGCATTATTGGTTCTCTGATAGCTCTGAAAGATGGGGAGCGGGTAAAAGGATTACGCTTAGATATGATGAGTATCATGCTGAGGGTGTAATCACTGTGCTGGAAATGGAGGCTAATGAAAAAATTATGTTTGTATGGGGTGAAGAGCATGGTGAAGTGACGATGGTTACCATCACTCTTGAAGAATTACAAGGCGAAACCATTATTACTGTAGTAGAGTCAGGGTTTAATGCCCATGACCCAGAGATTATGGCAAAAATGATGGGGCAAAAAGAGGGTTGGGTTTATATGTTAACATGCCTCAAAGGATATTTAGAAAATGGCATTAGCAGTTTAAGAGCTTCGTTAATTCATTAGTGTATGTAGCTTACAATGCAATGACCTTAAACTTTATTAAATGCTGCTACCACTATAGGAGAGATGAGTCTTGGGAGTGGAGTTGCAGGAAAACTAGTGGGAGCATCTTATTCAAAAACCTATAGATACTTCTGAACAGAATTGGTAGGTGATTTTTTGGATAAGAAAATGTTTTCAAGTTGTATAATTGTTATCGCTGTTATTTCGTTATTTAGTCCAACAATTATTTCTACTTTAATGCGACAACAAAGTACAATACTTAATACTCATTATTACATTCAATACATTGCTAATTTGGTTAGTTTCCATCTAAGTTTATTCTTTTTGGCTTCATTAGCATTAGTCTTATTTCTCAAGAAGGGTCGATGACTAAATTGAAACATTTAAAACCACCTAAATGAAGATTAGAGATGGTTTTTTGTGTCTTACTATCAAATTGAAAAAGGTGCTATCCGTCGATAACACGTTCTATATACCTAAAGCAAGTTAAAGGAGATATTCATAGTTATGATGCCTACCGGAGACTTTAGTAGAGGAAATTGTTAATGCTGCAAGAAAATCATTTCCGAATTTATTTAAAAATGGTGAGCGGGACTATTACTGTACGCTATATACAACTGGCGAAGGGCATGCTCCGAACGTTTCAGCTTGGTCGTGGGAAGCATTGGAGCGGGAAGCTACTAAACAGGCAAGAAATAGCAACAACTCTCAATCTGAAAAGGCTGCTCTTATCAAATGGTCTTATGCAGATTCTCCTTATTGTTGCTTCGGTGAAGAGTATTTTACAAATGTATGTCAGTACTTGAATGACCGACCTAATATCAATGTCCTTGGGGGTGAAAAATGGCAGCAAGAATTGACATTCCGGCTAACAGCAATGGAATTAGCCATGAAAAAGCTTGATGAGGAGGGACTATTTGCCTTGAATCAAACAAGAGACGCTATTTGTATACTCGTGGAAGTGATGCCCCCAGATGAAGTAAACATAGAAATAGCGTTGCAATTAAACCAGTCGTCTACAGCATTGCAGCAATGGTTGGTGGAAGCAGACGAGTGATGGAGGGATGAAAGTGAAAAAATTATATTGGATGATGGGTGGCATTTTAATTTGTGCAGGGTTAGTAATAGGTATTGTCTTTTGGAAGTTTCAAAAAGAGATTAAGAAGGACGACCCAGAATATATTGTTCAATTTATAAAGGAACATAGAGCTGATAAAAATGTTTCCGTAGCCATTCAACGCAATCAACAATATTGGGTGGAATTAAACACTAAGGAACAGCTGCCATTAGCAAGTACAGTTAAAATCATCGTCGCTATAGCCTATGCACAGCAAGCAGCAGAGGGTCGCATTAATCCTCAGCAACAGGTTGATCTAAAGGAGTTAGAGGTATTTTATATTCCTAAAACGGATGGAGGTGCACATGAAGCATGGTTAGCGCAGTTAAACCTTCAGGGTGTGGATCATGTGCCTTTAAGTGAAGTCGCAAGTGGTATGATTGCTTATAGTTCCAATGCGAATACGGAATATTTAATGCATGTATTAGGTTTTCAAGCGATTAATGATGTGCTTACACAGCTACATGTAGAGGATCATGAACCATTATATCCAATCGTCAGTGCACTCCATATCCCGGTTCAAGTCTTGAAAGAAAAAAATTTAACGAAAAAAGAAACATTAGCGGCTTTGCAAGAAATGGATATGGCTGAATATCGTGAGCGTGCATCGTCTATTCACGCCAGTTGGATAGAGCAACCTTTGACTTACGAGGAGAAAGCAGAGGCACAAAAACTGCTCAATATGGATTTTCAAAAGATATGGTCTGACCGTTTAATAAGGGCCACTACAAACGATTACATCTCTATTTTAGAAAAATTGAATAATAAAAATTTCTTCAGTGCAGAGGTACATAAATACTTAGATCCCGTAATGGAACAGTTGATGCAGAATCCTAAAAATCAAGAATGGCTAACACATGCAGGTCAAAAGGGTGGATCGACTGCATTTGTCTTAACACTAGCAGCCTATGCGGAAGATAAAGAAGGGAATCAAACGGAAATTGCCTTTTTTGCTAACAACTTAAATACATTGGAACAAATTAAACTATCTAATAGTATGAATAGTTTTCAATTGAGATTTCTGACAGATGATAAGTTTCGCAAGCGTCTTAAAAAAGAGTTTTCTGAGTTGTGAGTTGCCTCTATAGATAAGGCAACTTACATTATTAGCTCCGTTCATCCATTAATTTTTCGAGAAACTTTGAGAAAGTAGAAGCATATTCATAAATCATGTCATTCAATAAGTCAAAGCACATAACTGAAAACTCACCATGTTCATCTTTTGATGATGTATTAAAAAAATATAGTTCGTCTGCGTCTGGAACAAATAGATCTACCCTATTCGGATATTGTTTACACCAATCCTTGTCAGCCAAGTTAAGACGATGTATATAAAGAATATCTGTATGATCGATGTCTCTGTATGCTAGTTGACCGATTGTGAGAATAGATCCACCATTCAGTTGCCCATTGCCATAATTTTTTAACCACCAGCAATAGGATGGTGGTAAGCTGTACCCTAATTCCACTTCAGCTTCTACAATCCAATCATCTTCAACATCATGTCCAGGAAACCATTTAATCACCGTAGTACTTGCTAGCATTTCTGCTAATCTAGCGTACATGGCAGCTACCTCCAATCTGTTTATAAATAGCACTCCATTAATAATTCAACGTGCAAACGGAGTACCTTCTTTCATTCAACTGCATAATATAGCGTTATCATGTATGAGAGGATTGAGTTACATGTACCACCCTTATTACGGTAATTATCTACTGTATAATTACGGTTATCAACCTGTTTATTGGGCCTATCCAAATCAGGAAGAACGAGTGCCAAGAAGTAATGTCCAGAATGATTTTGGATCAGGACCATTCGTTGTCAACATTGAAGAGACTACAAAGCACAACAAAAATTATCGAACAGTACTATGGACAGGGCCACACTTACAAGTAACTGTGATGAGCCTTAACGTTGGGGAAGATATTGGCTTAGAAGTACACCCTCACGTCGATCAATTTATTTGTATTGAGGAAGGGCATGGCGTTACACAGATGGGACCAAGTAAAGATTATTTAAACTTCCAAAGACACGTGTCTGAAGATATGGCCATTATGGTGCCAGCAGGGACATGGCATAATGTTACGAATATAGGCAATAAACCGCTAAAGCTTTACACAATTTATGCACCACCAAACCATCCATTTGGAACTGTTCATATGACAAAGGCTGATGCCATGGCTGAAGAAGAAGGCTATGGGCAGCGTGAATAAGAAATCATAAAGCGTGTTTTTCTGCAAAACATGCTTTTTTCTTGATATATGGTAGAATGTGTTTTAATTACAGATAGTAATAGTCCTGAATGGAGGTGATTAATGATGAAATATTCAAAAGCAACAAATTATGCGTTACATACGATGGTGTTTTTAACGCTCAATCCTAAAGGGAAATCAATGAGCGTAGAGTCTCTAGCAGAAATGCAGAAATTATCACCAACCTATCTTTCGAAAATATTAACAAAGCTTGTGAAGGCAGGTTTAATTGAGTCGAATCCAGGTGTCAACGGTGGTTACCGTATTTCTAAGCGTCCACAAGAAATTTCTTTCTTAGATGTGATTTATGCGATTGAAGGACAAACCTCATTATTTAGTTGTACTTCAGATCATGAAGATGTCTTTCATCATCAAGGCTGTCTTATTGAACAAGTGATGGTGGGTGCTGAGAATAATATGAAAGAGGAGCTTAGTAAGCAATTTATTATAGATATAGCTAATAAAATCGATAGAAAATCGATTTAGATGGATAGCATGCAAAAAGCGGTGGATACAGCACTAAATGTGATGGATAGAACGTTCAAATTGGTGGATAGGAACTAGGGAAGACCCCTAGTTCCGTTATTTTAATTGCATAAGAGCACCAAAATATTGCTGTGCTGTCGCGAAGCAAATAAATGCTAGTAGCTCGCTAATCTCGGCTGCTGTTAAATAATCCTTTAATACAGCTGTGACATTGGCCGCAGTGTGACCTTTTGAAGCTAAGAATGCTTCTGCAAAACCTGTACATACGGCTGTTTTCTCATCATAGTATTGTGGATCTGGTTTGCCTTTTGCCTTACAATACTGACAGCCATTTTTTTGAGCTAATGTTTTTCGAACCTCTTCTTTTAATGAAGCGGATAGATGCCCGTCTTTTTCGAGTACCTCCCCCAACTGTTGCCAGTGCAGCTGAATTCCCTCGTTATAGCCTAATAGTTGTTGAAATGGCGTTAAGCCCTTGTCGTGTAAATGAATAAGTGTCATCAAACATCCCTCCTTTCATTAGTGTAAAATATGAATAACGAAGTTAACATGCGAATTCGAAGGAAATTATAATCGTTTCCTTTTAAAAAGAAGGGGTATTGCCATAATGGATTTCATTAATGAAAGGATACTGAAAGAATTAAAAGAGGATAGTCGTATTTCTATGAGTGAATTAGGGAGACGAGTACATTTATCGGCACCAGCTGTTCGTGAAAGAGTAAGGCAATTAGAGGAACAGGAAGTCATAAAAAAATATACTTTGGCTATTAATAAAAAGGCATTAGGCTATCCAGTTGAGGCTATCATTGAGGCGACAATAAAAAACAACCGCTATGCAGATTTTAAAGATCTTATTAAGACGTATACAACGATAGATTTTTGTTATCGAATATCAGGTGAGGCATGTTTTTTATTAAAAGGGCATTTTCAAACTTTTTCTGATGTTGAGCAGTTTATTGATGTATTACAGCCATATGCACATACAAAAACCAATTTTATTTTTTCTGATATATGTGAGGACATTTAAGAAAGGAGCTATTAATGGAATTCAAATTATTTGAAGAAGAAATTGATGATTTAGTACAGTTACTCACTCAAAATAAATGGTTGTATCACACGAATCCACTGGTAAAAGAAGAGTCCATTCGAGCTGCATATGTGGAGGGTTACTATAAGAACGATCGTGAAACACATTGGCTACTTGAGGAAGGGGAAAAAGTCGGGATTCTCTTTATTCATGATATAAGTGATACGATTCCACTTTTTGATATTCGCTTAGATGCAAAGTGTAGGGGTAAAGGCTATGGGGTCAAAGCCCTCCGTTGGTTACAAGATTATCTATTTGGCGAAAAAGGTAAGATTCGTATTGAAGGCTATACTAGAGCCGATAATATGGGGATGCGAAAATGCTTTAGTAAAGCTGGCTTTGTGAAAGAGGGCTATTTAAGAAATGCTTGGGAAAATGAGGACGGTACCGTGACAGATAGTATTGTCTATAGTGCTATTAAAGATGATTGGATTACAGGGAACTCAACACCAATAAAAATGGATGAAGTCCCATTTTAAAGTGTTTGAGAGGAGTTATAGTATGAAAAAAGACATTTTAAATGCTTTAAGAAAATTATGGTCAAGCCAATCAAGTTCTAAATGGAGCTTGGATAACCTTGCAAAAGGGCAATGTGGCGTTACTTCATTAGTCGTGCAGGATATTCTTGGCGGAGAAATTAGAAAGACCTTTCTCAAGGAGGGCTGGCACTTTTATAATGTCATTAATGGCGTAAAAATGGATTTTACGGAGGAGCAATTTTCATACATAATCGACTATCAGGATATTGATTCAAATAGGAATGAGGCTTTACATGATACCAATGATGCGCAATATAGCTATTTAAAATCACAGGTTTATAAGCTTTTAGGGAAGGTAGAGAGTTAGTTTTCTCTGCCTTTTTAAATTTAAAAACAAAGTTGTTGACGTTGATAAAAATATCGTGTTATTATTATCTCGAATTCAAGATAAATAATTTCAAGATAAATGAATTCGAACCTTTAGCTTTCGTCAGGAGGTACAATTATGGGTTTTTTGAATAAATTATTTAGTTCAAAAAAAGAGGAGGAACAAACAATGGCAGAATTAAATATCGGCATTATTATTGGATCGACACGTGAGGGACGTGTAAGCCCTCAAGTAGCACAATGGGTAAAGGAAATTGCAGATCTACGTGGTGACGCAAACTATACAGTGATCGATATTGCTGATTATAAATTGCCATTATTAGGCGAACCAGGGCAAGATGCTTCGGGTGCACAGGCTTGGTCAGAAATTATTGCTAAACAAGATGGATTTGTGTTTATCGTACAAGAATATAATCACTCTATTACAGGGGCCTTAAAAAATGCACTAGACTATTTACGTGTTGAGTGGAATAACAAGGCAGCAGGAATCGTGTCATATGGTTCTGTAGGTGGAGCTCGTGCAGCAGAACATCTACGTGGCATTATGGGAGAGCTATTAATTGCAGATGTACGTGTTCACCCAGCATTATCCTTATTCACAGATTTTGAAAATGGAACAGACTTTAAACCAAAGGAAGTACAATCAGATTCAGTGAACCAAATGTTAGATCAATTAATCCCATGGTCTAAAGCTTTATATACAATTCGCTAAGCTTATCCAGTTTGAGGTAGGACGTAGTTGGGCACAGTAAAGGTGAGAAAAATAGTCGAAAGGGCTTGTTAACATGAAAAAACATACAGCAGGTATTCACCATATCACAGCCATCGTAGGGCATCCACAAGAGAATATTGATTTTTACGCAGGTGTGTTGGGCTTACGTTTAGTGAAGCAAACTGTAAACTTTGATGATCCTGGCACATATCATTTATATTTTGGCGATAAAGGTGGAAAACCAGGCACAATCATTACCTTCTTCCCTTGGGCAGATGCTTATCAAGGACGTATTGGTGATGGCCAAGTTGGCGTTACAACGTATGTTGTACCAGAAGGGGCACTTCCATTTTGGATTAATCGCTTAGCAAAATTCTCGGTTCCCTTCCAAAAAGCTGAACGCTTTGGTGAGCAAGTCATTCAATTGGACGACCCACATGGTTTGCATATTGAACTCGTTGCACGTGCGGAAGGCGAGCTCAATGAATGGACATTTGGTGAGGTAACACCCGAGGTTGCTATTAAAGGTTTTGGTGGAGCTACACTATACTCAAGTCATCCTGAAGAAACGGCAAAAGTTTTAACAGAAGTGATGGGCCTTGAACAGGTAGCGACAGAGGGTGACTATACTCGTTATAAATCAAGTGCAGCTATTGGTAATACTGTAGATTTAAAAACAGTAGCAGGTGTACGTGGTCAAATGGGTGTAGGAACGGTTCACCATATTGCGTGGAGAGCTCAAGATAATACGGATCATTTAGAATGGCAAGAGTATGTGATGAACCATGGACAGCATGTAACGGAAGTCAAAGATCGTAATTATTTCAATGCGATTTATTTCCGTGAGCCTGGCGAAATTCTATTTGAAATCGCTACAGATCCTCCTGGATTTGCTCATGACGAAACACCTGAGACAATGGGTAGCCAATTAATGTTGCCACTTCAGTACGAACAGCATCGTGAACAATTAGAAAGAACATTAATCCCGATTAAAGTGCGTAAACTGGATTAAGAAGAGGGGTCGCTTAATTTCCAATAATCCAAGAAAATGACAGGCTGTTAGCAGAATTGCACAGTCAAACTACGCTAAAATTGCGATAGAGCACAAAGCTAAAATATAATAAAAATGAGAAAAGAGCGAATTTGCAAAAATCCTCTCTTTTCTCATTTTTTATTATAAAATTCCTTCTATTTTCATTAAATCTTCATTTGTTAACAGGACATCCGTTGCTTCCACATTGATAGCTACTTGGCTTTTATGCTTTCCTCCTGGGATAACGGCATCAACACCGTCTTGGGCTAATAACCAAGCAAGAGCCAGATTTGGTAATGTTGTTTGTTTTTCTGCTGCTACTTCCTTTAACGCCTCTACTTTAACTAATGTTTGTTCAAACAGTTCACCGTGGAATAAGGGGTTTGAAACTCGCCAGTCCCCTGCGCCTAGTTTAAAATCTTTTGTATACTTGCCACCAAGTAGACCATATGAGAGTGGTCCATAAGGAATAAATGAAATATCATTTTTTATACAGTATGGCAGTAAATCTTGTTCGGCTGAACGGTTTAACATATTATAAGGAGATTGTAAGACTGAAATATCATTATGCATATTTGCTTCGATTAATTGATCTAATGTTACGTTAGAAATTCCTATTGCTCCGATTTTACCTTCTTCTTTTAAGCGCGATAATTCTCCAATCGATTCAACAAGGGGTGTTTCGTTATCAGGGAAGTGCAAATAGTATAGATCTACATAATCCAATTGGAGGCGATTTAAGCTATTTTCAAAAGCTTGTCGTAGATATTTTGGATGATTATCTACTGTTACTGTACCATCTTCAAACCAACGTTTAGCTGCCTTTGTTGCCAAAACGAAATCTTCCCTACGATAGTTTTTCAAAACATCCCCAACGATTTCCTCTGAACGCCCTTTACCATAAATGTCTGCTGTATCAATAAAAGTTATTCCAAGATCTAGGGCTGTTGTCACTAGCTCCTTTCCATCTTGTTCATTTAAGCTTTCAAATAAATTATGACCACCAACAGCATTTGTTCCAAGACCAATTTCTGAAATACGGATATTAGTTTTCTTTAATGTATGGAATTTCATCTTCTTACCTCCTCGTTTTTCTATAACAAGAATAGGATAAAAACCTATTTTTACAAACATCTATACTAATAGTTTCATATATAGAAACAAAAGCATTTTTATTGCAAAGGAGCATAGCTTATTAATCTTCTAAGATACAAAACTATGTTAAAAGATAATCAATTTCCGCTGTTAATTTTTTACTTGCCTCGACTAATTTTTTTACAAAAGAACGAATGGCCGCTTTCTTTATTTGCTCCGTCGAACCGTGTAGGGCAATGGCACCTATTACTTCTTTATTGACATAGATAGGTACTGCAATACAACATTTACCTAGATTGGTTTCTTCATTATCAACAGCGTATCCTTGTGCTTTAATAACCTGTAAGTGAGGAATTAATAAACCATAATCATAGAAGGTTTTTGTTGTAAGTGGATGAAGTCTTATACTATTTAACATGTCATGTTGCGTTTCTGTGGGGAGGTGAGCTAAGACTACTTTTCCAAGTGCACTTGAATGCATGGGTGTTCGAGTATCGATTGCTTGAAAAAAAGGTTGTTCAAATGGCTCCCTGATGACATTTTTTATCACCATTTCACAATCTTCCAAAATACCAATATAAGTAGTTATTTCTTCTTGTCGGGCTAATTGATAGGGTGCTACAAGAGAAGTCCATTCAATATCTTGATGCCAATATAGATGTTCATCTCTAAAAATATGAGGATTTAATTGATAGTATTTATTATATTTATTAACATAATTCATTTTTTCCAAAGTATAAAGCATGCGAAAAACCGATGTCTTATTCAGTGATAACTCTTCCATAATTTCAGTCAATGTAAGAGCATGCTTTTGTCGTAATATATCCAATATCAAAAGGCCCTTTTTTAATGTCGATACTTCATAGGAATCCATTTCTATCCTCTCCTAACTTCTAAAATAATTTAACCTGTACCTGTGAAATATTCATAGTTCTTTATTGATATTATAAAGACAATTTTTTATAACTGCTCAATTTTTATTTCAGTAATATACAACCTCAAATTTGTAAAATGGTGGACAATTATAAAAAATGTCAGTGTTTTTTTGTATTGATTGTTGATTCTCCTCTTACTGGAGGTAATACACTTTGATTTGAATCAGCAAGATCAAAAAAACAAGGAGGTTTTTATTATGAGGTCTATTGAATTGTTTTATGTCATCTTTAATATTGTTTTACTAGGTTGGTTAGTTTTTGGTAGAAACAAGTCACAGCGAGGAATACTGATAGCTGGTGGTATGTCTATGCTATTTCTACTTGTCCATGGAATCATTGAAGGGATGCGGTGGCAAATGATACCGACTTATTTGATGACATTATTTTTTCTCGTTGTTGTTGTGATAAGGCCCTTTTTTAACCCAAAAGTTCAAAAAGAACAACAATCAAGTATGCGCCGATTACGCGTTGTTCTGAATTCAACATTAGCTGTACTTTATTCTGCCATAGCAGTTAGTCTGCCTATCGTTCTTCCGGTATTTACCTTTGAAAAACCAGCGGGTCCGTACCAAATTGGAACAGTCACCTACGATTGGGAAGATACTAAGAGGGAAGAGACTCTCACACCAGAGCTTGGCGACAAACGCGAATTAATGGTACAGATCTGGTATCCTGCTGATACGAATGTTAAAGGTAATACGGCTCCTTATATTTCCGATGCTGCTGTTTTTGCAGAGGGGTATAGTAAAATTCTAAATTTACCGAAGTTTTTATTCACAAATTTTGGTTATGTCAAGACACATGCTATTGAGAACGCTGAGATTTCTAATCAGGAAACAACCTATCCGGTACTCCTTTTCTCTCATGGCTTTAGTGGGCATAAAAATCAGAACACTTTTCAAATTGAGCAACTAGTCAGTCAAGGCTACATCGTGGTAGGTATAGATCATACTTATAGTAGCACTACTTCCGTTTTTTCTGATGGTCGTATAGCAAATTACGTCCCACAAAAAACGGAATCAATCGCATATTTAGATAAAGCAAATGAGGGTTGGGTTGAAGATGCTAAATTTGTGCTGGATCAAGTAGAGCAGTTGGCTCAAAACGATTCTGAAAACCGCTTTACAGGTCGAATGGATATGGAGAATATAGGTATGTTTGGCCATTCCTTTGGTGGGGCAACGAGCACCCAAATGCTAATGACAGATTCAAGAATAAAAGCAGCTCTTAATATGGACGGCGTTCTATATGGAAAACTCCGAGTTCCTGCAGATGGGCTGAAGAAGCCATTTATGATGATGAGTGCGGATGACTCAATCAGAGAAGCGAAGGAAACGGATAGTAAGGAGTTCATTGAGTTTGTAAACGAAACTCTACCACGGTATGAGTATGTAACTGTGGGTGGGAACTATTGGATGAAGATTAAAAATATGAAGCATATGGGCTTCTCTGATTTATATCTGTTTTCACCACTTTATGAACGGATGGAAGGGGGCGACATCCAAAAGGCTTACCGTTTGATTAACGACTATTCATTGGATTTCTTTAATCATTATTTAAAGCATCAGCCATTTAAACTATTAGAGCAAAATATTGGGGATTATCCAGAGTTTACGTTGCAGAAAGGTTGACTGCTAAAGAGAATAGTTGAGGGTGTTTAGCCCTCAATTATTCTCGTTCTGAGTTTTCCATATGTTCAAGTCGCCATTCTATTCCATGAAATAGTAATTGATTAGCTTTTGAGAGTTGGTAGTATTGTGGGCTTAGAATGGCACATAACGTTTCACATCGTTCGAGTCGTTTGGTTTTGGTTCTTTGAATATATTTTACAAAGTAATGGAAGTAATCTTCTTTATTGTCCAAATGCTCTGAGTTCGCATACAGCCTAGCAGTATCATCGACAATGGCCTGTACAACCGGACTGCTGGCAGGCGATTTTTGTTTCAACGCCTTATTCAATCGATCATGGATGTTTTCGAGCTTTCTGACCAGTGTTGTAGCATTGTATTTTGGCTGATGAACAATATTCATGTACAGAAATTCAGTATTTTTCAGGTCTTTTATAAACTGCGGATCATTTATGAGCTCCTGCAACTCATGCCAAGCAGCGGTTTGTTTGGCGGAGCCTTTCACCTGATTAATAATGTATTTGTCAAAATAATAAAAAAACGAATCTTTCCACTCTTTTGGAATGCCATTTAAGAATTGTATTTCTTGCACTTTTTTATCGATAAATTGTTTTTTATTTTCAGCTTTAATTGTTCGTGCATTCACTAAATCATGAATACACTGCAATGAATCCCCATTATGTTCCTTTGCTTGACGCAAAATTGATATCATATCCATAAGCGTATTAACCTGTGTTTCCATCGATTCAATCTGCCAATCAAGTATTCTAGTGACTGATAGCTCCTCAGATATCATTTTGCTTATATCATCAATTCCAAAATCCAAATAACGCAGGTTTGTAATCATTTCAAGACGCCATATATCTTTCACTGTGTATAATCGATGTCCACCATCAGTATAACTTGTAGGTTTTAGCAACCCAATTTCATCATAGTAACGAACTGTTTTTATAGTAGAACCTATTATTTTAGCTGTTTCACCTATAGTATATTTTTCTTCCAAATGATTACACCTCCTGATTGGATCACTTTATAGTAATTTTAACATCATAGTTCATTTGATGATAAAAAAAGTCATTATTTTATTTTACGATAAACTTGCCATAAATTGAGGAATTGGACTTGCATAGCTGTGAAGTTTTTATCAACAAAGTCATCATAACTAAATTGTTATAATTATAAAATGCGAAAATACCGTCAAAGCATTTTCGCATTTTAAATTTTCATATTCAAACATTCCAAGAGCAGCAACTTTCATTTAGAAAATTATGCTCCTGCCAATTATGATTGCAACTGAACTACTTAACGACTATGATAAGGGCTATTTCACATTCTCAGTAAGGTAGATTAAGGGTGAAGAGCGCGAGCCATTGCATCTAAATAGTTCTGACTTGCACGCTGACTTACCTCAGCTTCAGGTACAAAGACTTCAAAGCAATGAAAGCTACCAGGGTAGAGATTTATTTCAACATCTACTCCTGCTTGGGCAAGACGTGTTACATAATCAAAGGTTTCATCTCGAAATAAATCAAGTTGACCTATACATGTATAGGTTGGTGGTAATCCTGCTAAATTATCTGCTCTTGAAGGAACCGCATACGGAGAAAGTTCGTTGGTGTCCTTTTCTTCTCCTAAGTACATACGCCAAGCGGTCAAATTATTTGATCTACTCCATGTTGCATGAGCATCGGTAATCTCATAGCTAGATGGCGTTTCATTTCGGTTATCAAGCATTGGATATAATGGCATTTGAAATATAATTGAAGGCCCTCCCTTATCGCGAGCCATTAATGCTAGTGCTGCTGTTAGCCCTCCGCCACCACTTGCACCAGCAATTGCCACTCGTTTAACATCAATGCCTAGTGATGGAGCCTCAGCTGTCATCCATACTAACCCTGCATAACAATCTTCAATCGCGGCTGGATAAGGATGCTCAGGAGCAAGTCGATAATCAACAGAAACGACAACGCAGTTAGCGGTCTGAACAAAACGTTCACATAGAAGATCATCCATATCGGGGTGTCCCATAACGAAACCACCACCATGAATCCAAAGCATAGCTGGAAGTTTATCGTTGCTCCGTTTAACGGGTTCATATATTTTAACTAGCATTTCACCTCCATCACCTCTAGGAATTGTACGATTAGTTGTAAATACAAGTTCTGACTCCTCTAATGGTGATTGGGCTAAGAGACGACGACTCCATTCTAAATCTTCGTCTAGGCGAAAGCCTGGAAATTGCGAGTAAGCCTGCCTTAATTCGGGTAAGATTCGGTCATTGATTGTCATATAAATTCTCCCTGTAAAGTAATGAATTTTTAAATAAATGGATGTCCTTCTAGTGCCATTTCCGCCTCCCATTTAACAACTTCCTCACGCACACGGGGTGCCACTTCTGTTCCAAGAAGTTCTATCGCTTGCATGACTTGATCATGTGGCATTGTACTTAAAGGTACGTATAACATAAATCGTGTGATCCCTACATGTTTACGAAGATGAATGATTTTCTGAGCAACTGTCTCTGAATCACCGACATATAATGCCCCTTCAAAACTACGTGCAGCATCATAGCTAGAACGATCATAATACGACCAACCCCGTTCTTTGCCCAGTTTATTCATGCCCGCCTGTGTAGATGGGAAAAATGTATCTGCTGCCCACTCGTTATTCGGGCCAACGAAACCTATCGAATGGGAGCCTACCCGAAGCTTAGATAAATCATGACCTGCATGAGCAGCAGCTTTTTTATAAAGTTGTACGATTGGAGCAAACTGCATAGGACTGCCTCCAATGATTGCTAGCATAAGGGGTAATCCTAAAAGTCCGGCCCGAATGGCAGATTGTTGATTTCCTCCACTTCCAATCCATATGGGTAAGGAGTTTTGAACAGATCTTGGATACACACCTAAATTGTTGATGGCTGGTCGATGCTTCCCTTCCCATCCTACTTTTTCTGACTCGCGAATTTTGAGTAATAAGTCCAAATGTTCTTCAAACAGTTCATCATAATCATTTAAATTGTAGCCAAATAGGGGGAAAGATTCGATAAAGGATCCACGGCCAGCCATAATCTCCGCACGCCCATTTGATAGTCCGTCTAAAGTAGAAAAATCCTGAAAGACACGTACGGGATCGGCAGAAGAAAGAACTGTCACGGCACTTGTTAATCGAATTTTTTTCGTTTGTGGAGCGGCAGCTGATAACACCATTGCTGGGGAGGAAGCAGCATAATCTTCTCGATGGTGCTCGCCAACGCCAAACACATCCAATCCTACTTGATCTGCAAGAATGATTTCCTCCACGACTTCACGTAAACGCTGTGCATGACTAATTACCTCGCCACTATGAACATCTGGTTTTGTTTCTACGAAAGAAGTAATTCCTATTTCCATTTGTTATCTCTCCTAAGTTAAATCAATATTTTGTGAATCGTCTAGTCATTACCCAAAAAATAAGGGCAATTGTACTGATAAAAGCTCCAAGTAAGCAAACCCCTTCCCAGCCAAAGTGTGCATATGTCTGTGTAGAAGCGATTGAACCGCCAGCGCTGCCGATGGAGTAGAACACCATGTAACCAGCGGTAAGTCGACTTCGCGCTTCTGCACGCAATGGAAGAATCATCGTCTGATTAGTGACATGAATTGCCTGTACGGCCAAATCCAGCAAGATAATACCAACAACTAATGCAAATAACGACTTTTCTAGATAATTTATAAACAACCATGAAATGAGTAGTAGCACTAAAGCAATCCCTGTTGTTTTTTGTCCATAACCCCGGTCAGCAAATTTCCCTGCCTGTGCGGCAGCTAATGCACCAGCCACTCCAATAAGACCAAAAGCACCAATGACACTGTGTGACAGTGTTAACGGTGGGGCACTAAGTGGCAGAACAAGTGGCGTCCATAAAATACTGAAATCAGCAAAAATTAGCATGGCTAAAACCGAGCGGATACGTAAAGTTCTTTCTTGAATGAACAACATAAATACGGATTTAATTAGCTGAAAGTAGGATAGGGCTTTTACTTCACGCTCCACTTTAGGTAACACTTTTAGAAATATACAGACCATTAAAAACATAAGAGTGGCAGAGACTAGATAAACGGACCGCCAGCCAGCAAGATCAGTTAAGAGACCAGCGAAGGTCCGAGCGAGCAGTATGCCAATGACGATTCCGCTCGTGACAATACCAACAACACGACCTCGTTCTGTAGGGGAAGCCATAGTAGCCGCAAATGCCACAAGTGTCTGCGTCACAACCGCAAGTAGACCTACCAAAGCCATACCTGTGAAAAGTACTGCGCTATAGGAGGCAGTGCCTACTATAACCAAAGCCGTTATGGACAGTAGCATCTGTCCAATAATCAATCGGCGCTGATTGAGTAAATCCCCTAGAGGCACTAAGAGTAATAAACCTAAGCCATAAAAGATTTGCGTGATGGTAATAACAACACCAATAATCGAGTGATCAATAGTAAACTCATTTGACAATTGATCGAGCAGCGGCTGTGCAAAATAAATATTGGCTACAGACATTCCACAGGCTGTTGCGAATAATAATGTTATAGCTCGAGACATGGAAGACTGTTGATTTATAGTAGGCGCATCGTTTTCTCGCTTCAGATCATTGTCCACACGATATCCTCCATTCATAATTGAATTGTCATTATAACTTACTGTTCGGTATGAAATAATTATTGGTAAATATATCTTAGTTTTATTTGCTGTGTCAATGTATTTTTTGAATTTATTTTTATAAATAAAACGGAAATTGACAATATAAAGAGCAGGTTATACAATTATTACATACTGTTTGGTATTTAAATTGTAGTGACCAGCTTATTAATCCTTACATAAAGGAGGTGGGTTTTTTATGGCAAGAACCCGTGAATTTGATGAAGAAAAAGTATTAGAGGCTGCCATGCAGTTATTTTGGGAGAAGGGATATGAAGCTACTTCTTTAAGTGATCTCACTGCTAGAATGGGCATTCAACGTCCTAGTATTTATTCAACCTTTGGTGACAAAAAAGAGCTTTTCGAAGCAGCACTTCGAAGATATACGACATCTCGTGCAGCTGATATACGAGCAAGACTCCAAAGCCATACGTCTGTAAAGCAGGCATTTGCTACTTTTTTTGAAGAAGTGATTGCAGCTGAATATACGAAAGATCTTAGTAACGGCTGTTTTTGTATCAATACAATGGTTGAATTAGCTCCTCATGACGAGAGATTTGAAATTTTAACGAGAGAGCATCAACTTTATTTAGCTGTTATTTTTCAGGAGACGATTGAGCGAGGAATCCAATCAGGCGAGTTAGATGCTGACACGGATGCGAAATCTTTAGCACAAGCACTACTTGTGGCACTAATCGGATTAACGGTCATGCTGAAATCACAGCCGCAACAAGCCTTTGTTGATAATGCAATTGCAACAACGCTCACATTACTTAAATAATACTTTACTATCTATGTAAAAGTAGATGAAACTGTACCCCTTTAGAAGGGTTAAAGGGGTACTAGAAAAATACATAATTACAGCACATCTTGATTATATATAACATAGTATGATTTATAATTTCTTACAAGCCCATGCGTCTATCTCAACCTTTAAGGCAGGAGTAGCGAGTGCAACCACATATATCAATGTTGTGCATGGAAGATGTCCCCCAAAAAAGTTATGGATGATTTGCTGTCGTTGACTTGCATCCATTTCTCCTACCAAATAGAAAACGATCTTCGTCAGATCTTGAACCTCCGTATTGGCGCTTTCTAAATTTTTTTTATATTTTCTAGTGCTACATTCAATTGTACTGCTGCATCTTCAGGGATAGTCCCATCTGCCATCATACCGATTTGACCTGATAGGGTTAACCACCTATGGGGGCCAGTGACTTCAATTTGATGTACATAAGGAGCAACAGGTGGGTGAATGTTCTCAGGATTCCTCGCAATTTTCATAGAATCAGTCCTTGTCTATTTTTAATTTGTTTCTGTAATCAAAATAGCATAATGTACCATCTGATAAAAGTTCTATGCAAATACCATTATAAAAGAACTTTCAAATTGGATATGCTGGTTTTATAGGGTTATAATAGATTCATAGAATTTAGGCTTATACGCTGATAAAGCTTTCAAAAAGGATAAAAGTATTGATTTTTTAATTTGACAAGACATACAATTCACTTCACCCACGCCTAAGGTTTTATACAGACACTTCTAAAGAAACATGAATTTCGTCTTATTTTGAAGGTAGATGGCTATACTCATTAAATGAGAGGGAAATTTTTACATAAGAATGATGCGTATTGTTGTAAATCAATTTTATACTGCTTATGTTTAGTTGATAGTGTAGCCCTAGGTAGCAGAGGCAGCGAGGCCGTTTTGTAGAAGGAGTGAATAAATGAGTAATTTCTTTCGGAGTAATGGATTTAAACGTATTATTCTTCTAGTTGGGATTGCAGTTGCATTGTATTTAATGCGTAGTATGATCAACTTAATTTTGCTGACGTTTATTATTACCTATTTGATGAATCAGCTTACTACGAAGACAACGAAAAGCATAAGAAAATATACACCGATGAATGAAAAGGCTGTTACAGTAACATTGTACCTTTTACTTGTCGCAGGTATTGTTGCGGTAATTTACAAGTATTTGCCGATTGTAACCCAGCAAATTACCCAGCTTTTCGATCTTATTGCCAGCTTTAATCTCGATCCAGATGACAATGAGATTGCCAGATATTTAGCGCCAACTTTTGAGAAAATCGAACTTGGAAAATATTTAGAGCAGGGTGTGGATTTAACTCTTAAAAATATTACGAATATTGGTAAAATCATTATGCAAATTCTGATTTCTCTAATATTGAGCTTGTTCATCTTGTTGGAAAAGAAACGCATTATTGAGTTTACAGCCAAGTTTAAGGATAGTAAAGTTGGACCACTTTATGATGAACTTCATTATTTTTCAAGAATTTTCATCCGCTCATTTGGTAAAGTAATTGAGGCTCAATTTATTATTGCTGCTGTCAACTGTGTGTTATCAGTGATTGCCCTTTCTATAATGGGCTTTCCACATCTGATTGCTCTTGGGATTATGCTCTTTATTTTAGGTTTAGTGCCAGTCGCAGGAGTTATTATTTCACTAATTCCACTAAGTATTATCGCATATAGTATCGGTGGCTTAATGTACATTGTCTATATTTTAGTCATTGTCATGGTATTACATGCCATTGAAGCTTATTTCTTAAATCCAAAGCTGATGTCCGCAAAGACAGATTTACCGATTTTCTATACGTTTATGGTCATCCTCTTCTCAGAGCATTTCCTTGGTGTATGGGGATTAATCATTGGTATTCCGCTGTTTATGTTCCTGCTCGATATTCTAGGTGTAACCTCCTCGGAAGAGCCTGTAAAGAAATCAGTACCAATACCCAATGAAAAGTAAATGGAATAGTTTTGACAAAGGAATCATCTACGTACAAGATGGTTCCTTATTTCATGTGAAAGAGGAGTCTATCATGATAAAAGGTCAAAGAGTCTATTTAAGAGCCATTCGTGAGGATGATATCGATCGTATTGCAAGGTGCTTTCAAAATGAAGAAATCATGTATATGACAGGAACGCGTAACATATTTACAAAAGAACACATTAAAGAGGCGATTCAACGTTTTAAAGAAGATGCCTCGCGCTATGATTTTGCTATTTGTTCAATTGACAACGATCAAGTAATTGGCGATTATCGAGATCGACTTAACTAATAAAAAAGCAATGTTTCGTATAGCCTTACATTGTATCGAGAAGTGCGGTAGAGGGATATGGCTCTGAAGCCGTACAACTTGCTCAAAAATTTATATTTGAGGAGCTAAACCTGAACCGCTTAGAATTACAGGTGTATTTCCATAATAGTAGAGCCATTAAATCCTATGAGAAGGTCGGTTTCAAATACAGAAGTTATTTTAAGACAGGCTTTGTTTATGAACAATGCATTTTCGGATGGGATTATTATGAGTATGTTGCGTGATGAATATTTGAATAAAAAGTAAGAAAGGGGCCATGATGAGGCCCCTTTCTATTTAAGCATTTTTTAGAGAGGAAATGGTTCTTGGATTTTTTTTAATATACAAGTAAATGAGCAATGCTGTAATGCCCTCTGCTACCGGGAAGGTCCACCAAATGGCCTGAGAGCCAAGTAGTTTGGGTAGTACGATGAGGGTAGGGATAAATAAAATAATACTGCGTAGTAACATAATGGTTGTGGCAATACGAATTTTTTCAATGGATTGAAAAAATTCTGCGAACACCATATTGATTCCTAAAAATACATAGCCAATGGCAAAGTGAACAAAGCCCTGTGCTGCCAAACTACGAATTTCAAAGGAGCTATCTCCAAATAATGCCATTAATTGAGAAGGGAAAAGCATTGCGATAAGTGCCGTCGTTAACCCTAAAATAAATGCAGTAGCTAGCCCTATTTTTAATAATGCTGTTAATCGTTCTAGTAATCTCGCCCCATGGTGATAGCTCACTAATGGTTGTAGTGCCATACCGATGCCAAGGAAAATCGTTAACAATACAGTATGGATATAGTTGACCATTGCATAGGCTGTTACGCCATTTGCCCCTAAGTAGTGCAAGAAGGTAACATTATACAAAATAACGATAACTGCTACGGAAGCTTCAACGATAAAGCTGGGTAGTCCAATAGCAAATATTTTTCTGAGATCTGATAGATTAAAAAATGAAGAGACAAACTTTAACTCAGATTGTGGACGGAAAAAATGAAGACAAAGTACAGACGTACCTATAATAGTGGCGATTGCTGTTGCTAAGGCACAGCCAGTCACACCATAATCTAGTACGAAGATAAAGATATAATTTAAGAGTATATTCAATACTGATGTTGTAATTAAGCCCAGCATAGCAAGCTTTGGGTTACCATCATTTCGAATGAAAATACTTAGTAGATTTTCTAGTGTGTAAAACACGCCAAACAGTAAAATAACATGTAAGTATTCCTGTACATAGGGATACGTATCATCGCTTGCCCCAAATATATAAGAAATATCTTTTAAATTGAACGCAAGGAATCCGATAATCGTTAGCACGACTAGTAACATCATTATAAACGCTAATGTAAAGAGCTGATGAGCTCGTTGCCTATTGCCCTCTCCGAGAGAAATTGAGAAAAGCGTAGCTCCTCCCATACCAATCCATAGAGAAATTGAAAGTAAAATAGAGAAAATGGGAACGGCTATATTAACCCCAGCTAACGCTGTAGGACCCACGCCATGACTAACGAAAATACCATCTACCAAAATATTGACGGACATCAAAAGCATACCGATCATTGCGGGGAATAAGTATGAAAGAAATAATGGTTTCAGTGGTCTTGTTTCAATGGGATTAATGGTTGTCATGTCCATACACCTCCAACACCATTACTTTTTCCCCTTTGTCGTCTAGTTCACCATTAAATATAAAACCAAATTGTTTATACAGCTGAATAGCTACTGCATTATTGTCATAAACACTTAAATATATTTGTGAACTGTTGAACTTTACTGTTAAGTAATGAATAAGTTGCTGTAAAAAATGTTTACCTAAACCTTGCCCTTGGTATTGTTCATCAATTAGATAGCGATCGAGCCAAACGCGTTGACTGTAATCTTCATGAGGGAATAATCCATACATAGCGAAGCCTATAACGGTGTTATCTTTATACAGACCTAAAGGAGTAAAGCGTCGATCCATTTCTGCCTCTGCTAAGCATTGGTCTGTCGTTTCAATAAAATGTTGCTGATTGTCTGCGATGCGTAAAGCTAAAATTTCTTTCTTGTTGAAAGCTGTAATGTCACGAATCTCCGTGAACATAATGTCAAAACCTTTCTATTTTTATTGTGAATAGGTACAATTTAAAGTATATAGTTACTATATAGTCAAGGGAGGAAGCTCAAAAAATGCTTAATAAAAATGTAAAATATTTTACAACTGGGGAATTTGCTAAAATTTGTAAGGTTAATAAGCAAACACTCATTTATTACGATCAAATTGGATTATTATCTCCCATCATGAAGGATAGTAAAGATTATCGGTATTATTCACTTGCTCAATATGATTTTTTTAGTGTTATTGAGTTATTAAAAGCAGTTGGAATGTCCTTGAAGGATATTCAGCAGTATATGGCAGAGAAATCACCAGAGAATTTTTTAGAATTGATGCATCAACAAAAAGAAATTGTTGCGAAGAAACGTCGAGAGCTCGAAATGATTGAAAATATTATTGATGTCAAAATCAAAACGACTGAGGAAGCTCTACATCTACATTTTGATGACATCACGATTGAGTACTTTCCTGAAGATACATTATACCTAAGTAAAAATATCGAAGATTCTACTGAAGAGCAGTTTGTGAAGGCTGTATCGGATTTTATCGAGGAATTAGATCGCTCTCAATTAGATACAGGTTATCCAATCGGAGGGATTACGAGGAGAGAACAAGTATTAGCTGGCAATTACGATAATTACAGCTATTTATATATTGAGCAGCCTAATCCAAGAGAAGGTCATCCTTACTTTAAAGCAATAGAGGGGGAATTCGTTATTGGTTATCATGTTGGGCCCTCTGCGAAGCTTGGAGAGACCTATACACGTTTATTTAATGTCATGCATGAAAAAGGCTATGAGCTTGGTCAATACGTTTATGAGGAATACGTTTATGATGCTGTTATAAAAAATCGAGAAGAAGAGTATGTGACAAAAATTATGATGGAAGTAAAGAAAGTCAAATAATTCACTGTTACTTACTAAAAAAGACCGTATAGAGTTAAGTAATTTAGCATATTTGAAGGCTTATATATCAGTAAAATAATAGCATTTTTTATTGCGTTGGAAATGAACCTAATCAGTAGATGATTTTCTGACGATAAAAATAAGACGAAAGAAATCATTTTAGCCTATGTGGAGGTGAGCTGCAATGTGGATTGAGCGTTGGCAACATTTAATAAAGCGATTGAAGTGGCAAGGAGCTTATGTACATCCGATTGAAATACGAGCAGTCGCTACTGAACATGATTTACGCAGGTAGAGGCACGACTTGGCGTACAAATCCCTAATGAGTTCCGTCATCTCTTACTAAATTGCTCGCAGCAAGTAACTATTTATTGGTCTCTCCCTGACGAAGCTATCTTGCCTACAGAATTGCTGGATACGCCTTCTGGAGATTTTGGCTGGAGCTTAAATGATTTGGATTTCCCCTATTTTGGAGGGGATGATGAATTGCATGAACAGCAATACTTACAATTTTTTACGGCAGGTAACGGAGATGCCCTTCTCCTCAAACTTGAGGACGAATCGATTTGGTATTGGAGTCATGAAGAAGATGAATTTAATTTGCTTGCCTTAAGCTTTCCTGCGTATGTCGACATTGCGACCACGCTAGGCTGTATTAGTGTAGACTGTGGACAGCATCAACAATTTTGTAGTGGGGAGGGATTGGGTGTTAATCTGACTAGGTCACAAATATGGTGAACGTGGCTGGAACAATATTTAAGCTCTAATTTACAGCAGGCTAAATCAAGCTTAGAATCTTTACTTCATTATGTTTCCATGCATGGCGTAAGAGAAACAAGCATTCAAGAGGCTTTTTGGCAATTTGATAAGGTAAGGATATATGAGGCACTTCAACAAAGAGTTGAACAAGCACAGACTCCAGCACAACAAAAAGCTTGGGGTGAAGTTCTAGTAACGGTGTGTGCTGACGAGGCTGAAAGATGGGTAAAGGAACTTTGGCAAGGGAATGCTGAACTTCCAGCCTGGCTACGTGATTATTTAACGGCGCATTGTTTACCAGTAGACGAAGGGCTGGCTCTTATCCTACAGGATATTGAAAAAGATAACATGGATGCCTATACGGCATTACATCGATTACGCCATTTCCAGCACCCAAACATTATTACATGGATGAAGCCCTATGTTGCATTTCCGATCGATGGCTGGGACTCGCTTTTAGCAGTATCACAGCCAAGTGCAGGGACACTATTTGAGTGGTTAGATGGTAGTGAAGTAGAGAGACTGACAGCTATCCGAGCTGTTTGCTATATGATGCAGCAGGGAATCACACCAACAACAATGATAAATGAGGAAGAATGGCGCTCTTTGCTGGCTTATTGGATGGAACATGAGGTATTACGAAAAAATAAACAATTATTTAGCCAAGTACTGAATGGTTTGGAAAATTGGATACTGAAATGCTATATGTTACAAAGGAGAGAGTAGTTTGAATCATTTTACGATATTTGCTTCCAAAAATGATCTAGATGATATGCATGCTAAAATAGCCGACGTATTTGCCAAAGGCTTTGCTATTGAAAAACAAGATAGCGGATATTTATTGAAATCTAAAGGGCTTTTTAAAAAATATAGATGCTCGATGAACATTTTAACTGAAGATATGAACCCTGATTATTTTGCAAAAAATATCCCTGGGATGATGGGCTATTACGATACCATTCCCTTTAAAGATGAACAGCTAAAAGAACGAGTAATGATTCAAATAGCTGTGCTCAATACAGTCATTGCAATCGAGATGGATAGAGCTATGACAGACGAGCATATGCAGCTATTTACAAGACTACTAACAAGGATAGGCGGTATTGGTTTTCTACCAGACGGTACTTTGCTGGATCAAAACGGTAGCGTGATTGTTTATCCTAACGGGGAATCGGGTCCATCTGACTTTAGACCCCATGCTTGTACAAGAAAAATAAATACGCATGAGGTAGCATCAGCACAGGGAGAAGTGCGAAAAAATAAAACGATCGCTTTTTTAACAGAACGAGAGATTCCTTACGCTGCTTCTCTTCCTCAGCTATCACCATTAGAAAATCTCCACTTTAAAAGTCAAGAGGATATCGCAAAAAGAGCAGTTGCCCTATTGATTGTTATTCAATTCGCCTGTGACGTAGCACAAAATGGCGATATTGAAGGGTCTAGGGAATTCTTTACCGATATGCTACATAAATATAAAGTACAACCATTCTTAACGGAGCAAGAAAGGCTCTTTCTGGGGGCGCAGCATCCTAGTACGCAAGAGGCTGTCAATATTTCATGGCAATATGAAGCCTATTGGACACTCATTTGGGCATTAGGTATGGTGGAAGAGTTAGATTTTCCGGAAGATGTTTGTGATTGTGAATATGCGATTCAAGCTGTTTCAAGCTGCGAAACGTTTGAACAGTTTTACCAACAAACAATTATGCGCAGTAAGGAAGAAATTTTAGACGAGGCTGATAAAATTTATAGATTGCATTGGGCTTGTGTAGATAGTCGAATTAATGGACAGACAGCTCCTTTAGCGTTAAATGAAAGTGTTGTGATGGAAAGGCGCAGAGGCTTATTTTGGATGATTGGGTATCAAGACGAAGAATGGGATACGATATCCATGGATACATAAAGTAATCGCAAACTAGGGAATCTAGTTTGCGATTATTTTATAAGGGAGGTTATTTTACATAATGCGGTTTACTTACTTTATCGATCAAGAGAATACCATCGTATTGATCGCGTGGAACAAAGCTTTCCTGCATAACGCCCCAGCTATAGCCTATGCGAGGCTCAAACATCCATGAGTTGCCTCGCTCATTTTGACGATTGCGCATATCGATGAATGTATATGGTTTATTTTTTGTAGACAGAATATCCTCAATAGATCCCTTGATAGGTGGTAATACAGCCATCGGTTCACCCATATTATTTGCTGTCTCGCCACTTCCCATGTATAGGCCTAGTACATAGCTATATTTCTTGTAGATGTCTGGTAAACGTTCGCCCATTAATTTGACTGGATAAGGGGAACCCATTACATCCGATTGTGCTTTACGAATATGGTCATTATGTGCCCACACGATAAACTTTTCTGTTGGATAAACCTTTTCAGCTAACCAAAGTAAGTTTTCACCCATTGCCTGATCTCGCCATTCCATTGTTTGTAAAAATGACTCTATATTATTTTGTTCAAGGTCAATATTGGCCTGAATAGTTAGTTCAACATATTCATTTGCTAAACGAATACGATCTGCTAAAGTACGCTCCATCAGTTTTACAATGTGGGGTTCATTTGGATATGCTGCTTGCAACTCTTTTTCTTTTAACTGTACTTGTGCCTTTACTTGTTTATACACATTGATAATTGTTGCCTTTTCTTTTTGATAGCCCTTTAAATCTTTTCCTGAGCTCCATTCAGCGAGTTGTTTCTCTGCTTCACTGAATTGTTGAGCTAATTGGGGATTGTACAGCCAATCTCCATTCGTAAATGCCCCTTGCTGTTGAATATCAAAGCCCGTGAGAACAAGGGGTTGCTTTGTTGTATAAGTTGTTTTGGCGTATTCAAACAGAGGAAGGGTTTCTTTTGTCCACCATACACCGAAAATACCATCCTTCATTGTTTGTAGAGCCGCTTGTTTGTCAATTTTTCCTTGGGCGTTCATCACATTCCCCATGCCACTTTCAAAAGCGAGAACATTATAGCCCATTTCTTGATGTAAAAATTGTATTAACCGTGTTTTAGCTAGATTAAATTGTGCAACACCATGAGAGCTCTCTCCTAAAAAGACAATGCGCTTATCATGTAATAATGGCTTTAGCATCTCTAAATCCTCAAATTCACTAGATGGAATTTTTTGTCCATTAAATGTTTCAGGTTGAATGGAGGACAGGCTATAGGCATGATCGTTTACCCATTTTTTCCAATCTAATAACGTTTCATTAGAAGACCTAACCTGTTTGACTGTTGAATTAAGTTCAATATTGAGCTGTTCTTCATTTGCAGTGACAGCCGCAGAGACACTAGTTACTCCGTTTAGTGCCATTAAACTTGTCAGTGCAATACTTAATAAAACCTTACGTTTCCTATCTTTTTTCATTAATAATCAGCCCTTCTTCTTATATTGATACTTATTATAAGGAGCGAAGTTTAAAGCTTAGGAAGAGTTTGTTTAAATTTTGTTTAAATTTGCCTATATTGGCAAAAAAACATCCCCATTTGTAAAGTGGAGATGTTTATCATTATTTATAGTGATAGGTGCTTGCTCTAACATGGTTACGTTGAATTTGATTGAACCATGCACGATCCTTTTCTTCTTGCTTTAATGTACCAACAATGGAGGAGGAGCAGCTCACACAAATTTTAGCTTGTGTAATTTGTCCACATCGTTCACAGGGCGCTCCTAAATTAGGGAAAATGGACTTTTTTAACTTTCCTGCTTTTACCCATTTGTAAAGGAGTTCAGGTGACACTCCTGTTAAAGCGACTATCTCATCGTTTGTTAAGTAGCGATTATTTTTTCTTAATAAAAAATGATGTAACTCTGAAAATATGTCCTCTTCTCTCACATCAATTCTTTTATGGAATAGCAACATAACTAGTCCTCTCCTCGTCAAATCAATTAATGATTTCATTAACTGTTATAGGTTGTTCGTCATATTTATAATTTTCCCAACGATTACGCGCAAGCTTTCGATATTTTGGTGATACATTTCGATCGGCAATTAAACGTGAGAATCCTTTTTTAGCTTCTACAATATCACCGAGTCGAAGGCTTAATTCAGCATGTAAAAACTGGATTCTTTCTCCACCCTCCTGATTGGATGCAAAGGATTTACTATAAAAGTCTCTAGCTGCAAAAAGGTAACGCTTTTCGGATTCCTCATCGGTTTTTAAACGATAAAGCCAAGCAATTTTCAAGGCGAAATTCGCCATTAAAAGGGATTCCTCCATGGAAGCACGTGATACCAAATAAGCAAGCTTAAAACTGACAATGGCATCATCGATTGTACGTTCCTGACAAATATCCATCGGCTTCTGGAGCTCTTTAATGTAAATTTCATCAATGAGTTGCATGAAAGGTCCATATGTCCGTGTCATAGACTTATGGTAGGCATAGCCGCAATGGGGACAAACAGCAACCTCATACAGCAAAGGATTTAAGCCATCATAAACAGGCATGAAATCTGTTTGCTCCTCGATGATTTTATATCGATTCGGGCGTACTTTATAAGTTGTAAAATGCTTTTTGCAAAATTTACAATCTACACTACTTTCATAGTAGTAAATGTTAAATGCCATAAGAATCAACTCCTTTGCAGGATCTAAAATTTTGTTTCTTTTGCTCTATTTATACGTAAATGTTTATCGTTCAATGTATTTAAGTAGATATCTTTTATTTTAACAATTCTGTGTTCTTTGGTATACTCCTTTAGAATTATTAAAATAAAAATATTCATCTGTTTTATAGTTAATTGTCATTAAATCTATGCTTGTAATAGTATTTATCGGTGCTGTTAATGTAAGTTGTAGAGTTTGCTGAAAGTTTGTCAAAATACTTTCATACTTTTCATTAAGTATAAGGAATGAATTAAATGTTTGTGATTCTAAAGTACTGTTTTATAAAGGCGGCTTAAGATGAATTATAATATCATATTTTTTGATGTGGATGGAACACTGATTAATTACGAGGATGGCTGTGTGGAAGAAAGCACAAAGCAGGCCATTCAACTTTTGCAGGAGAGAGGAATTCACCTTGTAGCGGCTACAGGAAGACCTTTATCGATGTGTCAGGAGATACAAGCGCTGGGGATTGAAACCTTTATTACAGCAAATGGGGCATATGTGAAACACAAGGATTTAATCATACATAAAACACCTATTGCTAAAGATATTGTTCAAAATGTACAAGCTTTTGCACGTGAACAGCAGCATAGCCTCACATTTTTTACAGAGCAACTATCGATGAATGGCATTCAGCATCCAGCTGCTTTCAATGCGATGCAGGCAACTCTATCTTTACGAAATTTTCCGGTTGTGAATGAAAAAATTGTGGATGAAGAAGTTTTTCTCATGTGTCTATATGCAGATGAGGAGGCTGAAAAAAGATATGCTAGCCAATTTCCGCATATATTTTGGCAGCGATGGCATCCTTATATTGTGAATGTATTACAGCAGGATGTTGCCAAATCGATAGCTGTTAAAGCGGTACTAGACTATTTTAACATTGGTCCTGAAAATGCTATTGCTTTTGGAGATGGGGATAATGATATTGATATGTTAGAGCATGTAGGGCTAGGTATCGCTATGGGAAATGGTAGCGCAGCTCTAAAAGCAGTTGCGAATTTTGTTACAAAGAGTTCCACTGAAGGTGGTATTGACTTTGCTTTACGGCAGTTTCAAATGATATAAAGCTGCTGAAGGTCTTAAAGTCGATGCTTCAGGTTCTCTTAGATCTATTGAAGGAACTTGTTAATCAATGCGTTTTAATAAATTTTGGGTGGGATGTTATATGGCACATCATGTGCAATCTCTAATTGAACATTACGGGTATTTGGGTATTATCGTGATCCTAATTGGAGGCATTGTTGGGTTGCCACTACCTGATGAGGTCTTTCTAACATATGTTGGCTACAGTGTTTATATAGAAAGCCTTGAACACATTCCCGCTTTAGTAAGTGCAATGATTGGTGCAGTTGGCGGTATTACCTTAAGCTACTATATCGGCTATCGTTTTGGCTTACCATTATTGCAGAAATATGGACCCAAAATTCATATTACGGAGCAAAAAATTGATTTTACAAAACAACTGTTTACTAAAATTGGGCCAACTTTATTATTAATAGGCTATTTTATACCTGGTGTACGGCATCTGACAGCCTATATTGCGGCAATTAATAATTATCCATATAGAAAGTTTGCTTTTTTTGCCTATACAGGGGCATTTATCTGGACTTTCACATTTATAACGTTAGGGAGGATGCTTGGGGAGAAGTGGCGGTTTGTTGGTTATTATTTATCCCATTATAGTATTTATCTCATCCTATTGTTTGGCCTCGTAATGCTCATCGTTTACTATCTATTCAAAAAAAGAAATATACGAAAATAAAGGTCTGTATGATTCAACATATGAATCGTACAGACCTTTGTGTTATGGCAAAATAGCAAATGAGCGTACAGGGAATCCAGATGCCTTTTCAGGCTTAGGGACGATATTGAAGATAATTGCCCCCTTCGCAGGTAGCTTGTCCAAGTTAGTCATCAACTCAATTTGATAGATGTTTTGTTCAAGCACGAAGTATTCGCCATCTAGCTTACCATTTTTGTGAAAATCAGCGGCTGAATCAGTATCAAATGTTTCATGGCCAAGTGCACTTATTTGACGTTCCTTCAATAAAAATTGTAAAGCCTCTAAGCCCCAGCCTGGTATATGGTTATGTCCATCCATATCTTGGTTACTAAATGCCTCTTTATCTGGCCAGCGCTTACTCCAATCCGTACGTAGCGCTACAAAGGTACCTGCTTCAATTACTCCATGTTGTGCTTCAAAATCAAAAATATCTTGCACACTTAGCGAGAAGTCATGATTGCTAGCAGCTTCTCGTGATTTATCAATGACGACAAGAGGAAGAACTAGTTCTTTTAGTTCTAATTCTTCTAGATAGCGGGAGTCTCGCACAAAATGAATGGGTGGGTCGATATGTGTGCCATATTGTCCTGGGAACGTGAATTGTTGTGCGAAGAACCCGTCATCATGAGAGAATAATGTTTCAAATTTAGCATCTTCAAACATAAAAAAATGTGGGGAATTAGGGCCGAATGTATGTGTTAAATCAACCCATTGTTTTGATTTTAATAATTGTAATGCTTGTAAAAGTTGGTTTGACATTGATTTCACTGCTTTCTGTTAAAATTAGTAGAACATAAAAAAGAGTCCTCTTAGAAGAGGACTCCAGAATAAGCAACGGTAGTTCTTCTTCTCATCTTTCAGGCTTAAAATTTTGCCAATTGGAATTAGCACCATACTGTTGAGCTGGTTGCTGAGACTTCATCGGGCCAATCCCTCCGTCTCTCTTGATAAGAAAAGTGATATAAGAATTTTCAGAAATAATAATAAAAACACTTTAGCATAGAATTTTATAGTTTACAAGTTCGATAGAGATATAAGGGTAAATTTTTTTACCAACTTAAATTTATGGTTATGCCACAACAACCATTATCCATAAGACGTATTCTGAAATTGTCTGGTGTATAATTTGCATCAAATTTCATCGTAATGCCTGTTGATGTGATTAATTTATCAACCTCTGTTTTATTTGAAAGCTGTGCAGCATTCATTAGATCATGTGCAAATTGTTGAGAGCTATCAATTTTATCCGTAAGCAATTGAGCCTGTTGCATGATCGCCTTTATCCGTGTAGCTGACATTTTTAATTTATGTGTGTCGACAGGTGGAAAGGGGGTAGTGTTCGGCATTGCTAAATGTTGAGGAATAGGTCTAACGGCAAGCTGCTGGGCAAGTGGCGACGTTGGGTAATGATAAGGATGAACAAAGTACGGATAAGGATTGTAATACAATGTAATTCCTCCTATCCTATAGCTGATATCTTATCTTATGTAGCTAAACGTCTTTAGGTGTTATTTTGCAGTGCAATGTCTGTCCTAATCATTTAAAAAGGAAGCCAAAGTGAGCTTCCTCTTTTAGCCGAGAACATGTAAGACATCATCAATTTTTTTACTATGAGACAGAATACCGTAATTCATCCATGTTAAAAAATCCACTTCATATACACAGTTGGTTTTAACTGCAGCTAGATTTTTCCACATAGAAGTTTTTAAAATCGTACGCTCCTCGTTCTCGTAAATGGAATGTTGTTTATCAAAAGTAATAAATAAATGATCCGCATCTAATTGCAGCAATTGATCAAATGTCAGTGGTGCTTTACGTTGATTGTGCGGAATACTCCAGACAAGTGGATGTGGCATTAAACCGAGGTCACGATATAAAATTGGCCCCGTATAGCCACATTCAGGACCCGCATATAGAGTAATGCCAATAGCTGAAATGCGGAGAAATGCCACACTTTGCCCATAAACGGATTTACTAAGAATTCCTTTTGCTTGCTGTACCTTATCCTCATATTGTAGGATCACGTCTTGCATCAAGGCGGTTTTTCCTGTTAAATCAGCAATCTTAAACAAAGTAGACTGCCAGTTCTCTCCAGGATGTGAGATATGACAGATGGGAGCTACTTCATTTAAATGATGACAGGATTCCCATCGCTCTATACCTGCATCTAGCATAATTAATGTTGGTTTATAGTGAAGGAGTCGATCCATTTCTCCATTTTGTACATCGATATCCGGCACTTCTTGAAGACCTAAATAGTCTTGTTTTCCCCATTTTGGATGACTGAATTGAGCAATTGGTGTAATCCCAAGGGCGACAAAGAAGTCTTCTAAGAATGGTGCAAATACACGTAGATTGCTGCTTTGGTTTCTTCTATATTGTCCTGGAGAGATGCCGACATGTTCTTTAAAACGACGATTGAAATAATATTCATTATTAAATCCGATAGACTGACTAATTTCAAATACCCGATCATTTGTTGTCATTAATAATTGCTTGGCTTTTTCAATGCGAATGTTATTTAAATAGTGAAGAGGGATTTGCCCTGTAATCTCTTTGAACATACGGGTATAATTCCATCTTGGAACATCAGCTAGCTCTGCCAACTGCTCGACAGTCCACTCTTTTTCAAAATGTTTATGCAAATAGTTAATGGATTGCTCAACAGATTGACGATCATTTTTTTGCACCAGCTTGGGTATTGTTTGATGTAAGAGCAATAACATCAGCTCTTGAAAGTGTACATGCTGCTCAAAGATGGTGTGCTCATCCTCCGCTAGACGGTTCTGATAAATGGCTTCTAGCAGTCTACGACATTGCGAAAAGGGGAGGAGACGTTGCTCTTTGACACGCTTAAAAGGGCTAGTAGTCTGTTTATTGCTAAGATGGACAATGTTGAACTGTAATTGATAAAAACAAAGGTGCTCGTTTTGAATGCGTATATTAGCCGTGTTATTAGGAGGAATCGATATGCACTTTTCTTCACTAAGATGAATGGTGTTATGATCTATTTCTAGCTTTCCGCTGCCACTCATTACGATGAAAAGTGTATAGAAATCACTATTAAACTGCTGCTTGTTCGTTGATTGAATCACATAAGAAATAGTTTGTAACGTATAGACATGTGTTAAGTTACCCATTGATGATTCACCCCTTTATAATTGAATTTGGAGAACAACACAAAGAAAGCTCTCTGAAGAGCTTTCTTTCATGTTGTTGAAAAAAGATGATGTCAACGGCAGAAAAAGCAAATTTGCAAGGTGAAAGGTTGATTTCCGTTCCGCCAGCGCCCTTTCCAGGGGGCGTCCGATGAGCCGCTTCACTCACTTACGCTCGCTCCAGGGTCTCATCTGTGACGCTAAATCCTCTAGGAGTGACGCTGGCTCCACTCCAATCAACCATTCTGCAAAGTGTCTTTACTTTTTTTCATAGTAGTATAGCGATCAAATAGCCCATTATCTGTATTCTTAGAGGGGATAGGCTCTTATTTTCAATATGGAGAAGTGATGAATGACAATCATCCTCCATAAAATAAGTAGCAAACACCTTCACTTTATTTGAAAACCTTTGCTAAAAAGGTACCATTTTTGTGGGTTGGAGTGGAAGGCTACTTGACTCCCATGGGATAGCGAGACAGGCGAGCCCCTGCACGGAGGAAGCGGCTCAGCGCTCGCCCACAGGAAAGCAAGTAGCCTGCAACAGAAATCCATTTTCATCTTTCACAAAAATTTTATGGATGGTTTTGTTTTTCAACGCTATGCAAAGAAAGCCCTCATAGAGCTTTCTTTTGAAAATTATTTCACGAACCATTTTTCAAGATCATCATATTTCAGCAGGTTAGCTGTGATAGCTCCAGACTGCCAATATGTTCGATCCGCAATATAGACATGCCCATTTTTAACAGCAGGTACTGTTTTCCATAGTGTACTATCTAACCATTTAATCGCTTCTTGATTTTCTTTCGAATCCCAAGTGCCATTTGAAGGGAAAAGGATGATATGATCCGCATCTAGCTCTGGAATAGCCTCTTCTGATAAGACTTCATGAAACTCTGTCATATCACGTGCTAACGGATGTGGTGTCAAGCCCGTTTCTGTGTAAATATAGCCAGTGTAGCGATTTTTAATGCCAAATAAAGCTAATGTATTATCTGCGACATTTAGACGTACAACAGCAACTGTTTCGTCTCCAATTGATTCATCTAATTTTGCTTTTAAATCGGATACACGTTGCTCATATTTATCAACGATTTCCTTTGCTTTATCAGGAATATTTAAAACATCAGCTATTGTTTTTACAATTTCACGTGGATTTTGTAGAATATCTTCTTTTAAGCGGTAAGTAGGTGCAATCTTTGAGTATTCTTCATATTTTGCCTTATCCGCGGCGCCATCCACAATGATTAAATCAGGCTTAGCTTGTAGTAATGTTTCCATACTACCAGTAATGTCGAACTCAGGAACATCTAATCCTAAATAGTCCTGTTTACCCCATGATGGGTGATACCATTGCACAACAGGTTTTACATCCAAGGCAGTTAAATAATCTTCCATATAGATAGCAGCTACACGCTGTGGGTTTGTAGGAATTTCTACTTTTCCAAACTCATCTTCTACAATTCTTGTATCTTTAGTTGATTGATCTTCTTTCGCTGTATCCTCTTTTACTTCATTTGAGCCACAGGCACCTAACACGAACATTAGTGCAAGTAAAAGGACAAATGAAAAATATCGACCTCTACACATTGCTATTCACTCCTATTAATTTACTAAAACAGTAAGAATGTCATCTTAACCTATAATGATAATCATTCTCGTTTGATTCAAGTAAATTATAGGACACAACATATCAACAAACAATACACATTCTCTACTTCTTTTTTATACAAAATGAAATTTGACTTCCTATTGTTTTTTATTATCGAAAATGTACCAGACTAATGTAACAATTGCTGCAAGCATAACCATTAAAAATCCATACAAGGGAGTATGCGCTAATGATTGATGGTGAATAATAAAGCCCCCAATATAGGACCCTAAAAATATACCAATGTTGAAGGCAGAAATATTTAATGCTGAGGCCATAGAAATAGCTGATGGTACATATTTTTCAGACAGTAGAACAGCATATAGCTGCAATCCTGGGACATTCATAAACATAAATAAGCCCATTACTAATACCATGATTAATCCGATAATAGGTGATTCGAGCATGAAGCCAATGCCGAGCAACGCCAAGGCAAGTCCTACAAAAATAATAAAGATAGAACGTAGCGGATTATGATTAGCAAAATGACCACCTAATGTATTACCGATCGCAACGCAAATACCATAGACCACTAAAATAATGACTACTGCATGAGGAGAATACCCCATATATTGCTCTAAAATAGGTGAAATATATGTGTAGACAACAAAGGCACCACCGTATCCAATTGCGGTAATGAACAATATTAAAATCATGCGAATATTGCCTAATACTTTGCCAATATCACGAATAGAGATAGGATTGCCTTTCGACAATTGGTTAGGTACTAAGATCGCATTACTAATTAAACCGATAATCCCAATGACGACGATAAAGATGAACGACATCCGCCAGTCTGTTACTTGACCAATAAATGTACCAAGTGGAACACCTGTTACAGTAGCCAAAGTTAAGCCTGTAAACATAAAGGCAATAGCACTGGCTCGTTTATTTGGTTCCACTACATCAGCCGCTATAACGGAAGCGATGGACATAAACACACCGTGTGCTAATGCTGAAATAATACGTCCGATTAATAATAAAGAGAAATTAGGTGCTAAAGCGACTGCTAAGTTACCTACTATAAAGATGGTCATGACAAGCAATAATACGGTTTTTCGACTAAGGCGTGATGTTAAGGCTGTTAATAATGGAGCTCCAACAGTTACCCCTAGTGCATATATAGAAACGGTTAAGCCAGCTGTGCTTAGAGAGATACCAAAGTCATCTGTAATTAATGGTAGAAGTCCAACGCTAATAAATTCAGTGGAACCTATACCGAATGCACTGATTGCAAGAGCTAGTAAGGTTAATTTAGCACTTGACTCTTTTGATTTTGACATACTATTAAAATCTCCTTTGATTTTTTTTATTGTGTGTAGTACTATTCATACATACCTAAAAGATATGTACGGTACTTTTAGTTACTTTTGAATATTACAGGGGGTCACAATGCAAAAAGTTTATAATATTGGTGTTGAAGCTACGCTTGAAGTTATCGGCGGTAAATGGAAACCAGTCATTCTTTGTCATTTAAACCACCATGGTAAAATTCGAACAAATGAGTTTCGCCGATTAATTCCGGGTATTTCTCAAAAAATGCTTACAAGTCAATTAAGAGAGTTAGAGCAGGCTGGATTAATTCATCGAAAGGTCTTCAATCAAGTACCACCAAAAGTCGAATATTCATTAACGACCTATGGACAAGGGATGGAACCTATTCTGAACATGCTTTGCACTTGGGGCGAAAAGCATGTTGAATTATTACAGGATAAAGGTGAAGATGTACTGTTAAAACAACGTGATGAAGATATCGCAATGCAGCAAACATCGTAATGAGGGGAGAAAGAGACTGTCACATGTAAGACAGTCTCTTTTCCTCTTTTTATGCTTATAGAGCAAAGTCGAATTCATTTGGATTCGGTCCGACACGCTGTTCAAGATTCATCGCATTGATTGTAGCCATTTCTTCGTCTGTTAGAAGGAAGTCGAAGATATCAGCATTTTGTAGCATGCGTTCTCGACGCACAGATTTTGGAATCGCAATAATGCCGTTTTGTACATCCCAGCGCAAAATAACTTGAGCATTAGATTTTCCATATTTTATTGCGATTTTCGAAATCGTTTCATCTTCAAGAAGCCCACCTTGCATTAAAGGTGCCCAAGCCTCCAGTTGAATTTGGTGGTTATTACAGAATGAATGAAGCTCAGCTTGCTGTAAGCGTGGATGAAATTCCACTTGATTAATAACAGGTTTAATGCGAGCAAATGATAGTAAGTTTTGCAAGTGTGAGGCTGTGAAATTACATACGCCAATTGCTTTTATCTTACCTTGATCATATAAGTCTTCTAGAGCCTTCCAAGAGTCAGTATATTTATCTTTACCTGGCCAATGAATAAGATAAAGATCTAGATAATCTAAATCCAGTTTTTCTAAACTCTTTTCATAGGCTGTAATAGTTTCCTCATAGCTTAATCCATCGTTCCACACTTTTGATGTAATAAACAGGTCTTCACGTTGTAAACTAGTGGATGTTAGTGCCTGTTTAATACCTTCTCCTACACCTTCTTCATTGCCATAAATAGCAGCTGTATCGATGCTTCGATAGCCGACCTCGATGGCGTTTTTGACCATTTCTGCAGTAGCGCCATTCTCGACTTGGAAAACACCTAAACCCATACCAGGCATTTGTAAGCCATTATTTAATGTGATTGTATCTTGTAAATGAGTAATCATTTTTATTCCTCCAATATGTGAGTTTGCTTGATTGCTTTTTCATTATGATGTTTCGATAAGGTGAAAAAAAGTACGCACATTTTTGTTTCATAGAAACGTCGAGGTAACTTTTGTGAGCTGACAATGGTTAGAGGAATAAAAAATTTTGCTATTAAACAAAATGGTAAGCCCCTAATTGGTCACGCATCTTCTAATCAGAAAAATATGGGGCGCTATGGAATGACAATTGCCTGTACAAAGAGTATTTGGACTGAAGTAAACGAATGACTTTTTTTCTGTAATAAAGGGAATTTTTGTTGGATAGCGAATTTAAATTAAAAATAGTAAAACTTTATAAAGGGGAATTGGAAGATGAATCGGTTAAATTTAATCACATTAGGTGTTATAGATATGGTGAAATCACTAGCATTTTATCGAGAGGGGCTTGGCTTTGAGGTAGTCGTGTACGGAGACGAAACGAATCCAGATGTGATGTTCTTTAATAATGGAGGAACGAAAATATCGCTTTTTCCAATTGAACGCTTAGTCAAAGACATCAATGAAGCCAACCCACCAGAAATTAGCCGTGGCTTTGGCGGAATTACACTTGCCTATAATGGTAAAACAAAAGAAGAAGTAGATCGTGTATTTGCATTAGCAAAAGAGGCTGGAGCGACAATTGTGAAAGAGCCAGAAACTGTGTTTTGGGGAGGCTATAGTGGCTATTTCCAAGATCCAAATGGCTACTACTGGGAAGTAGCCTATGGTGACATGTGGCAGTTTGATGAAAATGATATGCTGATTATTCAATAATAATCCAAAAAGAGAGCAAACTAGAAACATTAGTTTGCTCTCTTTTGCATGAACTGTTAAATATCCTAAGTTTTGAGCAGCTTTAGACAAGTAAAGAATCTTTTCATCCACAGGGCAGTAGGATTTTGTATGTATACCTGCCTATTCCCACAATTAATAAGATTTTACCCTATAATAACCATGTATGGGATTTATATTGTTTTTAATTTCTAATTAAATGTATAATGCAAAATATGGTATTTTAATATAATTTTTAATTAGTAATAAGGAGGGTGACCATTGATTCGTATATTGTACATAGAAGATGAAAAAGAAATAGGGCAATGGGTCAGTAAGGAATTAACTGAAAGAGGCTATGAAGTAACCTGGTTAGAGTCTGGAGAAGATCTTGAGCAACATATTGCCTCAAAGGATATTGCTATATTGGATGTGATGCTACCTGGCTTAGATGGTTTCTCCATTGGCAAAAGAATTAAACGAGAAAATAAGGACTTGCCAATATTAATGTTATCAGCTCGAACGGCTATTGAGGATAAAATTGAAGGGCTCCACTTCGCTGATGATTATGTAACAAAGCCATTCCACCCCGATGAACTAGTAGCAAGGCTTGAAGTATTACTGAGAAGATATCAAAAAAATGATGATGTCCTAGCATTGAAGCACCTAAAAATTTATACGAAAGATATGCGAATTATCAATACATTGGATGAAGAAGAAATTCTTTTGACTGGTAAACAATTTTATTTATTGCAGTATTTTATACGTCACCTCAATCAAATTTTAACGAAGGAACAACTCTATGAGGGTGTTTGGGGTGAGAGTTATATAGAAGGTGATAAAACATTGATGGTACATATCCGTTACTTAAGAGAAAAGATTGAAGTAAATCCTGCAAAGCCTCTGATTATCGAAACAATTCGAGGTATAGGCTATAGGGTGAAACTATGAAATTTTTCCGATCACTATTAGCAAAATATATGCTAATTATTTTATTAGCCATATCAATTGTGCAAATATCCTATCTGGGTGTTGCGATTTTCGTGTTAGGCATTACAAAAACAGCGTCTGGAGAATTTTCAAGTGATGTTCTTCTGGAAAGTGAAATCGAGGAGCAATGGCATACAGAGGCCAACAGCATAAAACAAGCTTCAGATCATACTGTTGCCGAGTTTTTTCAAAAATGGCAAGAGCAATATCCTACAGCCTCTATGTTTTGGGTAAGTGAAGAGGGCAATCTCCTGACTTCTGTCAATGTGAAGGAGCAGTTACCAACAAAATGGACACCAGCCTATACAACTCAATTTATAAAGGAACGCTATGGAGGTAATCCATTTACTGTTATGGCTTTCGTAGGCGGTGATGTATCAAATGGCTTTATTGTATTAGAGATTTCAAGGGAAGCCTTTAATCCACCGCTTATTAAGGTCTATGATAACTATGGTAGCTTCTTACTTTTTGGTGTAATTGCCGTTATTTTATTTTTTATTGTCGTTTCGCTTTTATTTTTCAAAGGAATCCGAAAAAGATTATTACATCTCCAAGAGGCCATGGAGATACGTGATGTAGACGGTCTACCTATTGAGATTCATGTGAAAAAGCGGGATGAAATTGGGCAATTAGAGCATAGCTTTAACAGAATGGTTTGCGAGCTGAGAGATAGTAAACAGCGTCAACAGAAGGAAGAACAGCTAAGACGTGAACTGATTGCCAATTTATCACATGATTTACGGACACCGTTAACAAAAGTAAGAGCCCAGTCCTATACGATTAGCAAAGAAACCTTGTCAGAGGAAGGCAAACAAGCTTTGAAGGCAATGGAAACATCGATAGTGAATATTGATGCTTTGATCGAAAATCTAATGTCCTATACATTGTTAATGGCAAGTAAATATAATTTCGAACCGAAAAACATCAATGTTATTCGGTTTGTGCGGGAACATCTAACAACCTGGTATCCAGTTTTTGAGCGAGAAGGTTTTACGATCGACATTGAACTGCAAGCATTTGAACCTAATGAATGGCGTGTTGATCCATTATGGTTAGGACGAATATTTGATAATATATTCCAAAATGTATTGCGTCACGCTAACAGTGGGAAATATATAAAGGTGACAACGGAATCAACGGAGAGCTACAGAGCATTTCTGATTGAGGACCATGGTCAAGGGATGAAAAATGAATCGAATGCTAAGGGGGCAGGAATTGGTTTATCCATTGTTGATGTAATGGTAAAGGGTATGGGTTTAGAATGGGACATAAACTCCAATCACTCGGGCACAAAAATTAGTATAAAAAATGTGATTCAATCTGCGAAGCTTGAGAAGTAAAAGCTCGCAGATTTTTTTATGTTGATGCAACAATTTTTTGTATCGAAAGCATAGCAGCAGAAAAAGAAAGGCTCTTATAAAAAGAGTAGAAGTTTTTTAAACAAAATTTAAACTTGGTCCATACCTGTTTTTAACCTTTTCTTCTTATGATAGTAAATGAGGTGAGAACATTGGAATATATCGTACAAACACAAAACTTATCAAAACACTTTGGGAAAGAGCAAGCTGTATCAAATATGAATTTACAAATACAAAAAGGTGAAATATACGGATTTTTAGGGCCAAATGGAGCAGGGAAAACGACTACCATTCGTATGCTTCTTGGTTTAATGAAGCCTTCCACAGGTACCATTAAAATTTTTCAAAAAGACATTACGAAGGAGCGTATTCAAATCTTAGCCAATGTAGGTTCATTAGTAGAGAATCCTTCCTACTACCCACATTTAACAGCATACGAGAATTTGGAGGCACTAAGAAAAATAGTAGGTGTACCGAAATCTCGAATCGATGAAGTTCTCGAAATTGTCCGTTTGAAGGAAGCTGCTAATAAAAAGGTAAAGGGCTTTTCGTTAGGGATGAAGCAACGTCTAGGTATTGCTGCTTCTCTACTGCATAATCCTGAATTACTTATTTTAGATGAACCAACCAATGGTCTGGATCCTTCAGGAATTATTGAAATTCGCAATTTAATTAAAAGGCTACCAAAGGAATACGGCATGACTATTATTATTTCCAGCCATTTATTATCAGAGATCGATCAAATGGCGACTCAAGTAGGGATTGTTTCTAAGGGGAAATTGATTTTCCAAGATTCTATTGAGGCGATGCGTAGGTTTGCTCAACCAAAGATTCTATTTAAAGTGAACGATGGTGAAAAAGGATGGCGCTCTCTATTAGCCCATGGAATTAAAGCAGATTATCAAGATGGGGTTATTTTATTAGAGGAATGCTCAGATGAAAAAGTTGCTCATATTGTCCATGTTCTTGTTCAGGAGGGTATTTCAGTATTCCGAGTGGAGGAAGAGAAACGCTCATTGGAGGATATATTCCTGCAAATGACGATGGGAGAGCAGGCGATATGATGGGCAAGCTGTTAACTGCTGATTTTTTAAAAATCAAACGCAAAGGATTATGGTTTTTAACGCTCTTAGGTCCCTTAGGTGTTGTCGCTCTACAAATGGTCAATTATGGAGTAAGAAAGGATTACCTCTTACAGCAAAGTGAAGATGATTGGGGCTATTATTTACTAAATGTTCATTCATTTACACCGCTTGCCATTGTGTTGGGCATTGCCATTTTAACGTCCTTCATGGCGAGTATTGAAAACGAGACTAACGCTTGGAAGCAGCTTATCGCATTACCTGTATCCAAATTAACCGTGTATTTATCTAAATATACTGTGTTAGCTATTCTACTATTTTTGTCTTCAACACTACTCATGATTTTTACGCTGAGTTATGGGCTGTTTTTAAATCTAGGTGAATCTATTCCTTATATGGAGTTAGTTAAATTTAGTTACTTCCCTGCGCTTGCAGCATTGCCTATTTTGGCACTTCAATTGTGGATTGCGAGTGTAAGCCATAATCAAGGAATTCCTATTACAGTAGGCATTTTTGGGGTGATATTTGCTTATTCCTCCTATGTTCTACCTGACTGGATGATATGGAAATGGCCATCATTGATGAACCACTGGGATGAGCCGATAATCAATGTCATGCTAGGTGTAGGGATTGGTATTTTACTCTATATTGCTGGCATGGTCGATTTTGCAAGAAGGGACGTGAAATAATGAACGCTTTACTGCAAGCTGAATGGTTTAAATTGCGTAAATCAAAAATGGTACCTATTATTTTGGCGGGGCCCATGATTGGGCTTTTCATTGGACTATCAGCAAATTTAGAGGACAATATGCAGGGACTGGAAATAAATGAATGGTATATTGCCTTATTTTCAATGAATTTAACATACGCATTATTATTTTTACCTCTTATTACGGCCGTTTTTGCGAGTCTCATCTGTAGATATGAACATCAGTCTGGCGGATGGAAGCAGCTTTTAGCATTACCGGTAACGAGAGGGAAAGTATTTGTAGCAAAATATGTGTTAATTATGCTGCTTGTTCTAGCGATGCAGCTCTTGTATTTAGGCTCCATCTTTGCTGTAGGTATGCTGAAGGGCTATACAGATCCTTTTCCAATGGGAATCGTATGGAAAAGTATTGTTGGAGGATGGGTAGCAACATTGCCTTTAGTGGCCCTTCAATTATGGTTATCCATAATGTTTAAAAGCTTTGCTGCTCCATTTGCTGTCAATGTCATATTTACGCTGCCATCAATTTTAGCGGTGAACTCTGAACGAATTGGTCCATATTATCCCTGGGCACAGCCTTTTTCAATGATGTACATAGGTGGCAATACAGACGATATATTCTTTGTGCCATGGGAGCAATTGTTAACAGTAGTAGGTGGTGGGTTCATCCTATTTTTCCTCGGAGGATATTACTATTTCCAACGAAAAGCCATTTAACATCTTAAAGGAGAATTGACATGAGAATAATGAAACAAAGCTTCCAATTTTTAACTGCATCAATGCTACTAGTAGCTTTAGCTGGATGTGGGCAGGGGGAGTCTATAAAAAATGTCTCGCAGTATACTAGTGAAATAAAAGATATCAATATCCCTGATGATGTAAAAATTATTGGGTTTGGAGAAGCAACACATGGCAATATCGAATTTCAAACATTAAAAAAAGACCTATTTAAAGCGATGATTAAGAATGAAAATGTCCATGTTTTTGTCTTAGAAGGAGATTTTGGTGGAGCCCAGCAGATTAATCAATTTATTTTAAACGGTGTTGGAACGGCGGAGGAAGCTATAAAGGCTCTTGATTATGGCATTTATAAAACAGAACAAATGATTGAACTTGTTCAATGGATGCATGATTATAACTTAACAGTCGATGAACAAGATAAAATTTATTTTTACGGAAATGATATGCAACGCTATGATTATAGCAAAAAGGGATTGCTTGATTATTATGCACAGGTACATGCTGACAATGCTAAGAAATTTACGACTGAGCTAGAGCATGTTTCCAACAAAACGATGAGAGATTTATCGAATAATCAGCTAATAGAGCTTGATAAAACGATTGATACAATCATCAACGATTTACAATCAAACAAGGCGATATATGAGAAAAAATCATCAAAGGATGCCTTCTCCTTTGCTGCTCAATATGCACAAATTATGAAGCAACGTACGCAATTATTTGTAAATGATGGAAACTATATGAATTTACGGGATGAATATTTGGCTGAAAATTTACAGTGGATTGTGGAGTACGAAGCAACGCAAGGGCATGATAAAGTGTTAATGTCTGCTCATAACGGTCATATTGAGAAAACCTCTGCTTCGATGGCAGGCTATCAATCAATGGGACAATACTTAAATGAGCAATATAAAGAACACTATTTTGCGATTGGCACAGACTTTGTCAATAATACATTTCAAGCACAAAACGGCTCTGGTGAACGAAAGGAATATTCAATTGAACATCATAATGTGTTAGTGGATGCTTTTAGTGACATCGATAGCAACATCTTTTATGTGGATTTTGAAACTGCCAAACAATCGAAGGAGCTGGCAGATATCCTTTCCCAAAAGCAAAGAATGGGCAATATCGGTGATGATTTCCGTCCGTGGTATAAGCTAACACAAATGCTGTATACCATTAAAATGACACCTGAAGAGGCTTATGATGGTCTCATTGTTGTGCAAGAAGCAACACCAACAAAAATAATTGATTAAGTTAAATTTAGCAACTTCCATCAAAAAATCTCTTTCCTTCTTCAATATAATAAAGATGAGGTGAGTAACATGGAGTATAGTCAGGCAACACAAAGAACGATTGCCTATATCGAGGAGCAATTGATGGAAGAAATTTCACTTGAACGTCTTCCTAATAATGTTGGCTACTCGAAGTTCCATCTAAGTCGTATTTTTAAGCAGGAAACGGGGATTACGATTGGTGAATATATTCGTATACGTCGAATAGCCATGGCTGCGAGTTATTTGATGTACTCTAGTGTATCGATATTAACCATTGCATTTACACTTCAGTTTCAATCACAAGAAGCTTTTACAAGAGCCTTTAAAGAAGTTTATGCATTACCACCAGGGAAGTATCGAAAATTGATGCAATCACTTAATATGTTGGAGGAGGAAAATTACATGGAAACAGTTGAACAGGTTAAAGGTTGGATGTTGAGTGGAGCGAATCCAGAATTATATAAATTTCATACAGATGACAAGGTGTTTCATTCAGGGAAGCGTTCAGGCGTATTGTATTCCACAGCTGCATCAGCAAATCAGGGACAATTTGCTACGATGATGCAGGGCTTTCAGGCTACTGACTATAAAGGAAAGCGCTTGAAAATGTCTTGCTATTTAAAGACGGCAGATGCCACAAAGTGTGGTGCATGGATGCGTATTGACAATGGTACGGGTGATACTATTCAATTTGATAATATGGATCAGCGTTCTGTGACAGGTTCTACTGAATGGAATCATTATTCTATTGTCTTAGACGTACCTGAAGAAGGTGACTCCATTTATTTTGGTGTGTTATTAATTGGTTCTGGGAAAGTATGGGCAGATGGTTTCCGATTTGAAGAGGTAGATGACAAAGTTCCAACAACGAATATGCTTTCACAGGAGCATTTACCAACCCATCCAGCTAATCTAGACTTTAGTATGGCTTAATGGAGGCAATGTAATCATCGATTGACTTTGTTTAACAACGTATTGTTTACCTCTAATTTGTTAAAACTAACAAAGAGGAGGTGTGAGACAATGGCACAAGAAATTCTTTGTGAAGTCAATAACTGCACATTTTGGGATTCTGGTAACAAATGTACAGCCGAAAAAATTTATGTTGTCAGCCAAAAGGGACAACATGCTTCCAACAGCGAGGAAACAGACTGTAAAACATTCGAACCTGAAACGCATTAATGCCAAAAGGGTAGCCATGTATATGGTTACCCTTTTTCCCTGTCTTTATTAATAAAAAATATCCACCTTTTCTTTACTAAATAAAAGTGCATGTGCATTGCTCACTTTTTCTTCCACATAATCTAACGAGTATTTACCAACGGAATCTGTTAAATCACCAATGGCCCGAGATAAATTATCGATAATTGGAATGAGTTTGTGTAATTCAGTACGGTCTTTGTCTTTGTGCATCTCATCCATGATTTCATATGCAAGACGCTGAATTTTCCTTAATCGCAATTTTTCAGATTGCATTGAATCCTCCTTATTAAGCAATTTAAGATGTCTCATTATATGAGCTACAATAAGGTTTCATGAATTTTTTTCTTTAGAAGTAATTGCTAGGACTTTGAAGGGCTGATGCAATTTCCCTTATGCCAACGTCGATTTTAGATTCCTCCACATTGGACACATTTAGCTTTAATATTCGCTCATGATCAAATGCATCTAAATAATTGCGGTTAATCGTATCTAGATAAATTTTGTGTTGCATCAAATGCTGAATAAGCTTTTGAGTATTGACCTGTCTTGGTAGAACGATATGGCTATGCATACAGACTTCTATTGATGCCTGATATTGGGCTAAATGCGTTGCTATGGATTGCTGAAGGCTATTCGCTCGGCTTGCATAAGCTTCGGTGACTTTCTTTTGATAACGTTCAAACATACCACTTTTCAAGTAAAGCTCTAAGGCAGCCTGTGAAATCATGGAGCTATCAATATCAGTGGTATTTTTGTACTGCTGAAATGTGTCAGTAAAGACATCTGGTAAAACGGCAAGTCCAATACGTAAGCCAGGAAACATGATTTTAGAAAAGCTTTTTAAATAGATAACATATTGCTGTGTATCATCTGTATAAATGGGATCTATTTTCGAATTTTGCTCGAAATCTGCCAAATAATCATCTTCAACAATGTAAACATTATATTGATAAGCAAGTTTACGGATTAGATCTTTTGTCTTTTTACTATAAGAAGTACCTAGAGGATTGTGCAGACGTGGCATCGTGTAAAAAAACTTTATGTCATGTTTACTAAAAATGCTTTCTAATTCATGTAAATCAATGCCATCCGTTGTTCTTTTGATGCCTATTGCCGAAACTCCATAGGTTTTTAAATAATCCATATATAAATGGTAACTAGGTTGTTCCACTAAAATGGTTGAACGACCATTTGGAAATGGCATAATACTTAGCAAAGACAGGGATTGCTGGACGCCAGAAGTAATAAAAATATTTTCTTCTTTTGCGAATACTTGATAGTTTGCTAATAATTTTTTCGCTTCTGTTATTAAAGATGGTAAGCCTTTTGGTGTTCCATATCTAAATAGATCTGTTTGGTATGTATCAATAGCTTTGTTTATACAATGTTGAAAATCCTGATATGGGAAAGCATGCCAACTGGGTGAAGATGTAGCAAAATCTATGTGATCTCTTTCCTGTGGTTGTAAGGGTAACTGGTGGTCAACAACATAGTAGCCGCTTTTCGGTAATACATAGATAAGATGCTGATCCTCAAGTTTTTTTAAAGCAGTTAAAATAGTACTTTTACTACAGGAAAATTGCTGTGATAACTGGCGGATAGAAGGTAGCTTTGCCCCTGATTGAAGAGTACCTGCTTGTATTTGAGTCAGCAGCTGAGAATAAATCCATTCATATTTAAGCATAGACAGCCTCCAGCACATCTGTATCGGTACAGATGTGTTTTTTTCATATCGTCTATAGGTTCTCTTTTTAATACGATAACTATACCGGCCGGAATGATTTGAGAAGGAGCATTATCGTATGTCAGAAAAAAGAAAAGCCTATATAGCAGCGATTTCGTATGCATTTATCATTGGCCTTTCATTCATGTTTGTGAAAGTTACATTAACGGTGGCGAGTCCAACTGATATATTAGCCCATCGCTTTACGTTTGCCTTCATCTGTATTGTTATTTTAATGGTATTTACGAAAAATAAGCTAACAATAAAAAAATATGATTTACTAAAAATTTTACCGTTAGCCATATTGTATCCCATTGTTTTTTTCACTTTTCAAGTGCTTGGGCTTGCTAAAATTTCCTCTTCAGAAGCTGGAATTATTCAAGCAACGATTCCTATTTTTACATTAGCACTAGCAGGTTTATTATTAAAGGAAAAAGCTACTCGTGGACAGCTCGTCTTCATTAGTTTATCTGTACTTGGAGTTATCTACATGCTAATTATGAATGGGGCCAATGCAACTACAGGAAATGTCATCGGCAGTGGACTTATTTTACTTTCAGCCCTTGCTGCGTCGCTTTATAACGTGTTTGCACGAAGGCTTACAAAGCAATATTCATTACTGATTTTAACGTATGTAATGACATTATGTGGATTTGTCATTTTTAATGGGGTGGCTCTTGGAAATCATCTGATGAATGGTACAATCGATGAATTTTTTCAGCCATTAACACATGTTGATTTTGTCATTGCGATTTTATATTTAGGGCTATTATCCTCGCTCGGTACGTCCTATTTATCCAATTATGCGTTATCTAAATTAGAGGCTTCTAAAATGAGTGTTTTTAGTAACTTTGCTACGCTCATTACAATACTTGCAGGCGTTTTGTTTTTACAGGAAGTCTTTCACCTTTATCACTTTATTGGTGGAATCATCATCATTATTGGCGTCATAGGAACAAATTATTTTGGGCAGAGGCAGGTAGTGTAATGAGAAAATACAGCCTTTTGCTATTAATAAGTTGTATATGGGGCTCTCAGTTTTTCTTCGTAGCATTAGTTACGAATGATGTGGGAGCTGTCACTTTATCTTTGTTAAAAGCTTTAATCGGTGCAATCTGCTTAAGTATTATGAGCTTATTTTTGAAAAAAGAAAACTACTTAGCAAATAGTAAATTATACATTGGGATTGCCATTTTTGAAGTAGTGATTCCCTTCGTCCTCATTGCGCAAGGTCAAAAATATGTATCCAGTAGTATTGCGTCTATGCTCATAGCAATGGTCCCGATTATCACGTCAGTTCTCTTTGTTTTTTTCTTTAATAAAAAAGTTAGTTCGTTTCAAACGATTAGCATTCTATTAGGCTTTTTGGGGATCATCATTCTTTCTTGGCCAATACAAGGGGTGAGTGGTTCAGGGACAGTATTAGGGAATGTGCTGCTACTATTAGCAGCACTGAGCTTTGCATTTTCGTTAATTTTAATGGAGAAGTTAGAGGGTGGTTCACCAATCGTTCATATGAGAAATGTTTTAGGAATTGCCACTGTGATTTTATTACCAATGGCATTTATCCTTGAACAACCATTACGATTAAGCATAAATGGGATTCAGGTCGTCTCCATTGTTATATTAGGCATTTTCCACGCAGGGATTGTGTATATGCTTTATAATCTTTTAATTAAAAGTGAGGGTGCTTTATTTGCCTCTTTTAGTAATTATATCGTTCCTGTAGTAGGTGTTCTACTTGGATATTTGATATTGAAAGAACCGTTATTAATCAAACATTTCATAGGGATATGTATTATTCTTTGTGCTCTTTTGTTGTCGAAAAGAAACAAGAAGTGAACGTTGGTTATAAAAAATCACCTCGATAGTGTACGAGGTGATTTCAGACTGTAGACAAGCTCGAAATAATGAAGAGCTTGTCATACATTATTTGAAAAATCTATAAATCAAAATAGTAATTTATTGTTGCTTTATTTTTATTCTTAAAATCATTTTATGATAAAGTGACAAAATCATATAGGCTATCATAGAAAACAGTCCAATGACAATTAAACTTATAGTAAAAGCATGTATATAATTTAACAAAGAAGCGCTCTCTAAACTTGTTCCTAAATAATAAGAAAATAGTATACTAATACCTGCGACTGCTAAGGAATTTGCTAAGTACATAAAGGTTGTAAATAGACCAGCAGCAACCCCCATATGAATCTTTGGAATGTTACCCAATATGGCATTTGCTAAAGGTGTTGTAGCAAGACCAAGTCCAAGGCCATAGACGAATAAAAGGATTATTGCATCCGTTCTGAGTAAATTATATTGCTCCATCCATAAAAAGAAGACAAGTAAAAAAGTACACATACTCATACATAATGCACCCATTTTTAAAACAATAAAACCATACTTATTAATAATTTTTGAAGAAATAATAGACGTTACAAAAAATCCAATTCCTATTGGTAGAAAAACTAAACTCGTTTCTCCTGTATCATACTTTAGGCCATATTGTAAAAAGTAACTAAGGATAAAGAAAAAGGCAAACATACTTAAGTAAATAGCTAGCACAGAACAAATGCCAAATACAAAAGGGCGATGCTTAAATAAACTTAGGTCTACGAGAGGTGATTGTTGAAGTTTTTGCTTAAATCGCTCAAGATAAATGAACAGAATAAGTACAACAAATGAAAGCAGTAGACAGCTAAAAACCCATGTTTGCCATCCTTGTTGTTGGACTTCGGATAAAGGATAAATAAGTAGAAATATACTAACCATTAATAAAATTGAACCCATCCAATCAATATGATTGGATTTCCTATCCGTTGACTCCGGTATAAAAGGGAGCAAAAGGAGTACTAGCATGCCAATTGGAACATTGAAAAAAAATACAGTTCGCCAACCGCCGTTAAATATATTCCATTGAACTAATAATCCCCCTAATATTAAGCCAAAGGTAAAGGCTACTCCAATGACAGCACCATACAAGCCGAAAGCTAAATTTTTTTCTCTAGGCGGAAAAATTTCCTGGATTGTTGATAAAACTTGAGGTTGAATAAGGGCTGCGGCTAAGCCTTGAACAAATCGAATCCCAACTAATAGCAATGGGCTTGAAAGTATTCCTCCTAAGAAAGCAGTAAGGGTAAAGAACAATACACCAATCCATAATATTTTTTTTCTACCGTAAATATCGCCTAGTTTCCCCCCAATTATTAGAGCAGTTGCAAGCCCAACCGAATATCCTGAAAATAGTAATTGAGCGTGAGAAAAGGATATATGCAAGTCGTTTTGAATGGCAGGTAATGCAATTTGTATCATGTAAGTATTTAAGGAGGTTAATAATGTTGGAAGTAGTATCACCGTTAATGCCAACCATCTATATGAATAGAACGTACTTGATTTTTCTGATGAAATTGGATTCATAGATACTCCTCCTTTTATTGATTGGTTGTCAGTCAAAAATAGCTTTAGTGATTAGGTAAAGCTGGATGATACGCAACGACTATATTATTCGTATCATTATTTTGATAGATACAACAGTCAACTTCATAAACCTCTTTTACTAATGAAGGTGTTAATAGCTTCTCAGGCTTGCCATGTGTTAGTATGCGACCATTTTTTAGTACATATAAATATTCACAATACATAGCAGCAATAGATAGATCATGCAATGCGGCTAGTGTACCAATCTGTAATGATTGCACTAGTGATAAAATTTGAATTTGATATTTAATATCCAGGTGATTTGTAGGTTCATCTAAAATTAAAAACTGTGGTTCTTGAGCTAAGGCACGTGCGAGAATGACACGTTGCTTTTCACCACCAGAAAGATAAGAGAAATGTTTTGAAGCATAATGCTCTAAGTTTAATTTTCGTAATATGTTATCCACAAGTTCAATATCATTTTTTGTATCTGATTCTAACATTCTTTTATGTGGTGTTCTTCCCATCATCACCATATCACGTACAGTAAAGTCAAAATTCGAGTTGTTAAATTGTCCAACAACCCCCATTTTTTTCGCGATTTCTTTGGCAGAGGATTTAACAATATCTATATCATCTAAAAAAATCTTGCCACTAGTGGGTTTTATGACTTTATAAATGTTTTTTAATAGTGTTGATTTTCCACAACCATTCGGTCCAATAATGCCAACAAATTGTCCTTCTTTCACCTTTAGCGAAATACTTTTGATAATTTCAACATCTGATACTGCGAATGAAACATTTTCTACATCTAATTCCATATTAGTTACCCCCAAAACCATATTTCTTTTTTATTAACATGTGCATAAATACTGGGGCACCTAATAATGAGGTTACGATGCCAATTGGTAATTCGCTGTTAGGAATGATTGACCTTGCTAATAAATCTGTCCAGATTAAAAAGATAGCCCCTACTAAAATAACAATAGGTAGTAGTTGTTGATGATTTGACCCTGTAAAGATGCGTACAATATGTGGAATGATAAGCCCAACAAAGCCAATGATTCCACATGTTGAAACTATAATGCCTGTCAAAGCGGCAGAAATAACTAAAAATACTTTCCGATAAGTATTTATATTAATACCTAATGTCATAGCAGCATCATCTCCCATAAGCATTGCATTCATAATGCGCCATTGGGAGAGGAAAAATACAGCTATAATAATAATAGTAGTAGCGATTAAAGGCAGGTCATCCCAATCAGCAGTGGACAAACTCCCCATTGTCCAAAATGATACTGAACGTACACCTTCCGCATCTTTAGCAAAATATATAAATAGATTAGATAGAGCTGTAAATAGTGCATTGACAACAGTTCCGGCTAGAATAAGTTTAATAACAGACATTTTTTCCCCAATACTTGATAGCAGCAATACTAGAAATGTTGCCAATAACGCACCTAGAAACGCCCAAATCATTAAATTTGATTCTCCAAAAAGGCTGAGTTGATACCCTAATATGATAGAGAATGTTGCACCTAGTGAAGCACCTGAGGAGATACCAAGTAAATAAGGATCTGCAAGTGGATTCTGAATGGTTGCTTGCATCACACTACCGCAAAGTGCCAAACCACTCCCGACGAATAGTGCTAATAAAACTCTGGGAAAACGAATTTGCCATATGATTTCAAGTGTCATGTTAGAAATAGTTGTATCTATATGACCTATGTTTATTCCTGTAATTTGATATAAAACAATTTTGCAAGAATCAAGAAATGGTATACTGACTTGTCCTATGGAAACAGAAGCAATTATAGAAATGAAAACTAGCACTATCAAAAATAGAAGTAGGGTAAAAAAAGAAAATTTACTTTTGAGCATTTTTTTTCACTCCATTAACTATTTCAGGGTTGATAAATGCAGCTACTTCCTCATATAAATCAGCAATCTCAATACCACCATTTATAGCTCCTGTATATTCTACGGCCATAACCTCATTATTTTGAATGGCTTTTACAGTTCGAAGCTTTTTATCATTCATTAAATTATTTTTTGTTTTTTCTTGATCAGGCTCTTGGAATTCTGTGATGATAATTTTATCTGGATTTGCTGCAATAATTGCCTCTGTTGAAAGCTCAATATAGTCTTCTTTCGAAAGTTCTAAATATGTAGCGCCTGCACCTTCAATCATCTCGTCAATCATGGCCCATTTTGGTGAGAAGTAGAAATACTTTCCTCTAGCGCCACTTATCAATAGGACAGTAGGCTTTTCTTTAGAATCCTTAACTTTAGAAGTAATGGCATCTATGCGTGTTTGTTGTTCAGTTAGATATTTGTTCGTTTTACCTTCTATATTAAAAACCTTCCCAAATGTTTGAATTTCCTCAAAGTAAATATCTATGCTACGTCCTATTGTAAAGTTGGTGGAAGAAACAACAGGCAGTCCACGGTTGTTCCAAGAAGGGATACTTCCAATTAATTCTTCTCTAAATGCAGAAGCAATAGAGTAGATTAAATCAGGTTCTAGAGCCATGATAGCCTCCTTAGCTGGCCACATTTCACTAACTAAAGGTAGTTTGTCAATGTCATCTTTGTAGTCTGAATTTGTTAAATCACTATATGCAAATCCAACGACTTTTTCTTGCTGTCCAAACTTAACTATTAACTCTGCGACAGCTGAACCGATGACCATCACTTTCTCGGGAGCATTGGGGATAGTCTGAGAGATTTTCTGTCCTTCATAAGTGTAGGTATCTAGTGTTAATGGATAGTTTCCATTAATAGTTGTATTGTCTTTTTTCTCAGAAATAGTTTCCTGTGATTGTGCACAACCTAAAATCAGCAATATAAGTGTGAAACCTAATAGAGAAAGGGTTTTTTTTAACATTTAAATCCTCCTAAAAATTAGTATTTGACTGACAGTCACTCAATAATGTTTCACAATATTTCTTCTCACTCTGATCATTTGACTAGTTATTAGTCAAATGCTTAAATGAAAAAAGGGGGTAGTTCAGAAAATGATTAGAGTAACAAAAAGTGCATCAGAACGACGAAATGAGATTTTAGATACAGCAGAGTCTCTTTTTAGTGAAAAAGGTTATGAAAAAACCTCAACTACTGATATAACTAAAAAGATGGGAGTAGCACAGGGAACGCTGTACTATTACTTTAAATCCAAAGAAGCATTGGCAAATGCATTAATTGATAGGCAACTTAAAGGAATAAAGCAAGAATTTACAGAAGTCATCTATAATGAGACACTTACGGCGTATGAGAAAATTGCATGGATTTTTGTTTATGAGCTTGATGATCCAACAGGCCATGTCGAAATCTTTAAATATTTACAACATGATAGTAATGCTACTCTGCGTCAAATATTACATGTACAAACCATTTGTCAGTTTACGCCACTGCTAACAGATTTAAATATACAAGGCAATAAAGAGGGGCTCTTTCACATTGAAAATCCAACGCTAGTGGCAGAATTTTTCCTATCGACAATCCACCATTGGGTAGATTCATCGTTATTTAAATGGAATAAAGATGAACGTATTGCTAGAATTAAAGCCATTCAATCTACGTTCGAACATTTATTCGGAGTCCCTCATGGAAAATTTGATTTATCCCTCCTAAGACAAACTGTGAAAGTTAAATTTAATTATTGAGTGAAAGCATCTTAAATGATAATCAATATCAATTAAGATGCTTTTATTATAATTATTGACTGACAACCTGTCAAATTGTTTTTATTAGATCGAAGCTAGAAATGATATAGAGTTAACGCATAAAAATTTGGAAAACGAACTTCTATGTATTGTAACTGTTTGTTATTATTTTTAAAGTACAGCGAGTATGGTGCAAATTTTCCATCATACCTTTTTAATTAGGGAGGACAACAATACTATGGAGAAGATTTTTCAAGAAATATTGGAATCGATCAGATTTGCTGATAAAAGGATTATTATTGGCATTTCAGGTCATGGAGCTGCAGGAAAAACAACATTTGCTGAAAAGCTTTTAAAAGTTTTAAATCAAGCTGAAGTGAATTATTTGAATACTGATCCTTATATTGTTAGTTCAGATATTCGCAAACAGACAATGATTAATTATACATATCAAAATGTAAATCATCGTTTTAAAATGACCGCTTGTCATCCCGCTGCCCATCACCTTCCTTCATTGGAAAGAGATGTTCAGATGATAAGAGCAGGGCTGGATTTATTGACAATCGGTACACATTATATGAAAAGCACATTAATTTCTTCAAAAAAACAGATCACGATAGTAGAAGGAATGAGTGTAGCATTTATAGATCCAGAGTTATTGGATTTCAAAATTTATTTTTATACAGATGGGGCTACAGAGCTTAAGCGAAGATCAGATCGTGATGTACTTGATAGAGGGACAGATATAAATTATTTAAAACAATCACATGATGAACGACGTATTCAATATGAATTATTTATGCATCCATATTGCCAACATTTTGATATGGTTATTAAAACAGAGGATGATGAAATCCTTATTGAAAAAAATACACTTGTAAAATAAATGAGAGCCTTCTACTAATCAATTAGTGGAAGGCGCCTGTCTTTAGTATTGGAATTTTACGCGGACAGTAGCATCAATAGCAATTTGTCCCTGTTCTATAGGCGTAACTCCTGAGGAAACAGCCATAGAGCGGTAAAGGATCGGTGTGTTAGCTTGCTCTTCCACAATTTCTATAGGGAGTGGCTGTAAAGGAAGATGCATGGTTTCTGCTATTGTTTTCGCCTTCAACTGTGCATTCTGAAGAGCAAAATTTAATGCTTGCTGATAGTAAGCGTCTATATGGTCCAATTTGAACTGAATGTTGGCAATACGATTTGCTCCATTTTCTATGGCTGTATCAATGACTAAGCCCAAATTATCGATGTTTGATACATTGACGGTAATGGCATTGACCACTTCATAGCCATTAAAAATTTGTTTGCCATCCTCAAAATGATACTGTGGTGTAACTGTATAACTAGCTGTTTGTATTTGTTCTCTTGGAATACCGAGGGCTACTAGTGACTGAATGACTTGATTCATGATCCTTGCATTTTCCTGCTGAGGGCCTTGTACATTATGGCCTTGTGTTTGGACTTCTATTTGTATTTGTACAGAGCTTGGAGTAGCCATTACCTGGCCATTGCCAGTTACCGTAATAACGCGTGATAGATGGGGTACTTGTTGATTGACTTGTGCATAGTACATACAAAACCACCTTTCGTAAGGTATATAATAATGCTATGCAAAGAAATTTATTCCTTGTTTAGTCTTTTTAAATATTTATCATGAAGCTTTGTGAAGAAAAGTAAAGTTAAAATAGTTCCCAACAAGGCTAAAAACATGTCCCATTGTGCATCCCAGCGATCTCCCTGCATGCCTAAAAAATCTTTCGTCCCTTTACTGCCCTTCGAGATTCTTGTACTTAACCATTCGATGATTTCATAAAAAGCAGCAATTGCGAGCAAAATACTAATTGTAATACCTGTTAGCCAAGCTCCTTTAGTAAGCTGCGTCTTTCGAAGTAATATTTCCCTTATCACGATGGCTAATAAACCTTTTAAAAAATGACCGAAACGATCATAGTGATTGCGTTGGAAATGAAATTCTTCTTTTAGCCAATTAAAAAGAGGAACCTCTGAATAGGTATAATGTCCACCTATAAAAGTAAGGATCGACAATAGGGCAATGATGATATAAGAAAATGTGGTGAAGCGAAATTTATGATAGATACAAACTACGACTGTTATTGCCACAACCCCTGGGCTAACCTCAGCCAGCCAATCTAAATAGGAGGATGGTTTAATGACTGACCAGGTAAATACAATTAAGACGATAGCAAGTAAGGTTAGATGTATCTTAAAATGTTGACCATTATTCATAACAACAACTCCCTTTGTCCCACAGTATGTGGAAGGGGATATTTGCTTATTCAACTATCGGTTGGCAAACAAAAAAGAAAAGCGAAGCGTCTAGTTGACGCTTTCATGTTGTTGAAAAAAGATAATTTCAAAGGCAGAAGAAGCAACTTTGCAAGGTGAGAGGTTGATTTCCGTTCCGCCAGCGTCCTTTCCAGGGGGCGTCCGATGAGCCGCTTCACTCACTAACGTTCGCTCCAGGGTCTCCTCTGTGACGCTAAATCCCCTAGGAGTGACGCTGGCTCCACTCCAATCAACCATTCTGCAAAGTGTCTTTACTTTTTTTCATAGTAGCATAGCGATCAAATCGCCCATTATCTGTATTCTTAGAGGGGATAAACTCTTATTTTCAATATGGAGAAGTGATGCGTGACAACACCTCTTCATAAAAAGTAGTGAACACCTTCACTTTATTTGAAAACTTTGCTAAAAAGGTAACACTTTTGTGGGTTGGAGTGGAAGGCTACTTGACTCCCGTGGGATAGCGAGACAGGCGAGCCCTGCACGGAGCAGTAGCGGAGGAAGCGGCTCGGCGCTCGCCCATAGGAAAGCAAGTAGCCTGCAACGGAAATCCATTTCTACCTTTCAATTGACTGTTTTGTCTATCAACACTAAGAAAGCGTCTAGTTGACGCTTTTTTATAGCCAATTAGATCATTTTTAAAAGTGCCTCTACGCCAGTCATTCCTTCAGTAATGCCAAGTTGTTCTGCTTCATACGTTACCGATTCTAATGGGGCTGTTAATAGCTCATCAATTGTTTTAACACCTACTGCACGACCAGCAACGATTTTTCGATCAACTAAGCGACTATTTAATAGGCCAACATCTAAAGCTCCACACATAATGTAGCCTGTCGTATTAGAAATGGTTAGTAGCGTTGTTTTAGGTAATTGAACAACTACTGCAGTGAAGAAATGCCCTTTAATCATAATAGGTTCAATTGTCACCATCGAAATCACTCCTTTTCTCTATATACATATGGTGATGACTAGCAAGGTGTTCAACATTTCCTTGAAAAAAGTCATCAGATGAATAATGCTGAAAACGAATGAGATGATGGATGAAGTTAATGGAGGCAATTAAAAAGGGAATCTACTCCTGATGAATAGATTCCTTGTATCTCTTTACCTTGTATAAGAAAGCAGAGCAGTTTGTTTAAATTTATGTAATGCAGTTGTTGCCTCACTTTTAGAACGATATTCAAACATTCGATAAGTGTTTTCTTCAAATACTGTAATAACCCACATATATGTCATCCCTTCCATTGTGTTACATAACATCGTGTCTATTTATCGAGTTGTTATATATCACTTATAATTTTATTTTACATCAATAAAGAAAAAAATAAAGCACTATCCCTTGTTTTTCACATATCGTTCAAAATTGTTATGAAATAATTAAAAGGAGAAAACAGACAATCCTTCACAAGTATATTTCATTGCAATTCGTAAATAGTAAGTTGACGGAGTTCTGTGAATTCGGACTTGGGAGGTGATGCTATGACACGTATACATGTATTGGTTTTTACAGTTTGCTTTTTAATCATCTCGGGATTTTTAGGAGAGAAAGGCTATGCTGATAAGGGTCGCCCTTATTATGAGGAAACAGGAGAAGTGGTATGGGATATCAACACAGAGGATAAAATTGTCGCCCTCACCTTTGATGATGGCCCACATCCCAAGTACACTGCGGCAGTGCTTGATTTATTAGCAAAATATGATGCCAAAGCAACCTTTTTTATTATTGGAAAGAATGCAGAAAAATATCCAGAGCTTGTTTTACGTTCTTATACAGAAGGCCATGAATTAGCCAATCATACGTATACACATCCGTTTAAAGTTTCCATCAAAAAATTGCAAGAGGAGCTTCAAAAGACAAATGACACGATTTATAGTATTACTGGTTTTTCCCCAGTTTTATTCCGTCCTGTAGGTGGAAATTATACGGATGCTATGATTAATGCTGCTGTAAAGGATGGCTACAAGGTTGTGATGTGGTCTTGGCATCAGGATACGCAAGATTGGAAAGAGCCTGGTGTAAAGAAAATTGTGCAAAAGGTGATGAAGGGAACGAGGCCTGGAGATGTCATTTTATTTCATGATGGTGGTGGGAATCGTACACAAACCATTAAGGCATTAGAAGAAATCCTCCCTGCATTAAAAAAACAGGGCTACACATTTGTCACAATATCCGAGATGATTGAAAGTAAACAACAGCAACAGGAGCAAGTTCAATAATGAAAAATGAGCCATCTCAACAAGGTTTGAAATGGCTTATTTTTCACATATATTAAAAGTTTGAGTTAGAAGAATATGATTGGAGCTAGTGCAATCCCTAAGATTGTTCCTAAAGCAATTCCATAGCCAAAACCTTCCCCACCAAATCCTCCAAATCCCCAAAAACCTAAACCATAACCACTATGTCTTCTATCAGGTAGAATCCATACCTGTCTTCTGTCTACCTTAGTGATTTCCCCAACATGTACCCTACCAGATGAATCCGAGATTCGAACGCGTTTGCCATGATATTTACAGCAAAGATTATAAGCATCAGCTGGATTCAATATTATCCCTCCTTTCGATGTCATTACAAGCTAATATATGCGATCCGAAGCATTTATCACTAGCCGATTGTCTATTCACGACATATGCTGAGAAGAGGTGATGACATGGCAGTTGTGCCAACAGATAAGTGGTTAGATGAATTTGTTTATGCCAGAAAATCCACAAAAAAAGATGAGTTACATAGTTTGCAATGCTCCATTCTTTGTGATCATTTAGTCGAATTATTTCAAGATGGCTTGTCAGAAGAAATACACCATTCTTTACAGCAACAGGGACTTTTTCTACCAGATGAGACAGTCGATGTAGAGCAATTAAAGCAGCATAATGTGTGGGATTGCGTACAGCAAGAATTTATATACTTGCAAAAAAAATGGAATGGCCCGACTATACCGATTTATATTTTCCCAATTACCCAACAGCAAACGATGACCAATAAAAACGGTGTGGCTTATCCTCAGGCTCTTTTTTTATTTATCGGAGAAGTAGAGACACAGGAACTGCAAGCATTGTTCGCACATGAATATAATCATGTCTGCCGTTTACACAATTTAAAAAAATCCCTCGATGAGATGACTTTGTTGGATGCTCTTATTTTAGAGGGCTTAGCAGAAAGTGCAGTGAAAGATTTATACGGAGAAAAGTGGCTTGCACCATGGTTAAAAAAATATTCAGCTACAGAGCTTTTAGTTTTATGGAAAAGTCATTTTTTGCAGAATTTACAGGTTGAAGGAGTAGAAAAACATAGGCCGTTTTTATACGGTGGTGAGCTGCCACCTTGGATAGGCTACTGTATAGGCTATAAAATTGTTCAGTCGTATAGTAAGAAGCATTCATCCCGACATCTCCTATTTACGTCAAGCAAAGATATACTTGCTGGTTCAGATTTTCCGCTACAATAGAGGAAAGGAGTGATTGTTGTGTCCAGTGAAATAAAAAATGTATTATTACCAGTCGTAGATTCAGCAACAAAGGTGCTCATTGTAGGCTCAATGCCAGGAAAGCAATCATTAGAAAAGCAACAGTATTATGGCAATCCACGCAATCACTTTTGGCCCATTATGAGTGAGCTGTTAGAGACGGAGGTTCCTGACGATTATGTAAAGAGAATCGCATTGTTAAAACACAATGCAATCGGTCTTTGGGACACGATTGAAACTTGTGAGCGTGAAGGAAGCTTAGACGCAGCAATTCGCAATGAAAAACCAAATGATTTTCAAACCTTATTTGAAGAATATCCTAATATCCAGTTAGTACTCTTTAATGGAGCGAAAGCATTTGAGGTTTTTAAAAAGCATATAGGTCTAGAGCTTTTAGAAGAACGAGCTTATAAAAAAATGCCATCAACCAGTCCGATCCCAGGAAAAAATATAAAATCTTTTGCTGAAAAGCTAGAGGACTGGCGGATTATTCAATCCTATTTATCCTCTTAAGTCAGAGGTAGAATTAGCGTGATGAAATGGTTGTCTTTGTGTGAATAGCATTTCTTGTGCTTTTAAACCATTGATAAAAAAGGATATAAACAAGGATGATTTCAATTGCATCGCCACCATAGTACATGATCTTGGCACCTAGCTCTGCCTGTGTGACAGGGACATGCTGAGGAGGATTTGCATAAATATATTTTGCCAATATAGAATGAGCTGCTAGTGCTACTACTAATATAAGTGATCGAAAGACATAAGGGTATGGATGGGGTGTAGGATCAATATAAATAAAGGCAATGGTAAACACATAGCCTGCTAGAAAAATGTGAAGGTGAATGAAAATATATAGAAGTATATGTTCATGCATAAGATTGAAAAGTGATGTCGTATAGAGTAACCATAAGCCACCTACATTTAAAATAGACGCATTAATTGGGTGAGAAATAAAACGAACATAAGGATTCCTCATTGTACGAGAAAGAGTACGAGCCGTATTCACTGATAATGTCCTTAAAAGGAGTGCCATGGGAGCTGCTAATGCCATAAGTAGGGGGGCAAGCATGCCAAGCAATAGATGCCCTATCATATGTGCTGCGAAGTGGACATGACTAAGAGAAGCCAATGGACCGATTAGTGTCACGATGGCACTTACATTTCCCACAAGCCAACAGATAGTACGAAAATGCGGCCATTGTTTTTTATGTTGATTCGAAACAATGACAGCTACGATATAAAAAATAATGGCTATAAAAAATGGCAAAGCTATTAGTAGCTGTACTATAATGGGAAAGCTTTGAGCATGAGCAGAATGCAAAACGAGGCCACTGAAAAACTTCATCTGGTTCCACTTAGCGAGGTATTCGACGATTGAATCGTCGAATACCTCGCCTTTTTAATTTATAATTGAGTGACTAAATGCAGGTGGTGTTCCCAATGATTTCAAACCAAGAGACTTTCAACTTAAGTCCATATATGGCCATTTACGATATTGTCGTGCCAAAAGATAATATGCTTCGTCAAATTAACGAACTAGTGGATTTCTCATTCATTTTAGAAGAATTGAAAACAAAATATTGTTTAGACAATGGAAGAAATGCGATTCCTCCGATTCGAATGTTTAAGTACTTATTGTTAAAAGCCATTTTTAATGTATCTGATGTAGACCTTGTCGAACGTTCAAAATATGACATGTCTTTCAAGTATTTTTTAGGTATGGCGCCAGAAGATGACGTGATTGATTCAAGTTCACTCACAAAATTCCGAAGACTGCGTCTTCAAAATGTAAGTTTATTAGATATGCTCATTGGAAAAACAGTTGAAATCGCACTCGAAAAGAACATTATCAAAAGTAAAACAATCATTGTGGACGCAACACATACCAAAGCACGTTATAACCAAAAATCACCGAAAGAATTTTTACAAGAAAAATCAAAATATACCCGCAAAGCAGTGTATCAATTTGATAAATCCATGAAAGAAAAATTTCCAAAGAAGAATACTTCTAACGAAGTAAAAGATGAATTAACTTACTGTGAAAGATTGATTGCCATTATTGAAAATAAACCACAAATCGCTCATCTACCAGCTGTAAAGGAAAAATTGAACGTGTTAAAAGAAGCTGTAGAAGATACGCAAGAACATCTAAATTATTCAACAGACACCGATGCACGAGTAGGACATAAAACAGCAGACAGTTCTTTCTTTGGTTATAAAACACATTTAGCAATTAGTGATGAACGTATAATTACAGCAGCAGTCGTTACAACAGGTGAAAAATCAGATGGACATTATCTACAAGAACTGATTGAAAAAAGTAAAGTAACAGGAATGGAAGTTGAAACAGTCATCGCTGACACAGCTTATTCAGGGAAAAACAATTTACTTTATACAAAAGAACAAAGCATTCAACTGATTTCTAAGTTAAATCCAATGATTACTCAAAATGGGCGAGGAAACGGAAAAGGATTTGACTTTAATAAAGATGCAGGTTTATTTGTATGTCCAGCAGGACATTTAGCAAATAGAAAAAGTAAAAAACCAGATTCACACCCAGGAGCAAGTGCAAGAATGGTTTATTTTTTTGACATTGAAAAATGTAAGGTCTGTCCACTCCGAGAAGGGTGTTTTAAAGAAGGTGCAAAAACTAAGACCTATTCTGTTGCCATTAAATCAGAAGAACATTTAGACCAACAAGCTTTTCAAGAAACAGAAGAATTTAAACGCTTAGCTCGAGAACGTTATAAAATCGAAGCAAAAAATAGTGAGTTAAAAAATAAACACGGGTACGATCAAGCATCGGCTGCGGGTTCATTTGGCATGCAAATTCAGGGAGCAACGACGATATTCGCTGTCAATCTAAAAAGAATCTTAAAGCTTCTGAATGGAAAAGGGTAATAAATAGGTGAAAAAGATAGGGCGTTTCCTGTTCAAAATTGAACAAGAAGCGCCCTATCTTTTTCTAAAACGAATTTATTTATAAAAAACGCAAGTTTTTCAGTGGCCTCATGCAAAACGGGCAACCTCCTAATGTCCCTTTTGGTTGGTTTGGAGTAACAAGACCACACCAATAACAATTAATAGAGCCGCTAATATGTTCCAAACCACATCATATGGGAGAATATCAACATGATAACGAATTTGATGCAGTTTCATGAATTTATGTTGAATAATCCCGTCGTATAATTGAAATATGCCAGCTCCTAGAAAAATACCACCAAGCCATCTTTTTAGCCAAAATCCATGCTTTCTATGTAGGTCAGCCAATAAAAAAGCAGAACCAATCGTCGCGAAAAAGCTGAATGCATGAAATAAACCATCTGACACTAACCCAATAGCAGCTGTAGATTTATCATAAAAATGATGCCAATGTAATAATTGATGGAAAATGACCTCATCTATAAATGCCACAACCCCAAGGCCGAATAATATGCCTGTCCACGTATTACGTTGTTTATATTGAAAGCGGTTTTCGTGTTTATGATTTTGTTCCTCGTACATCTTTGTCATACCCAATCATATCACCTCAAGCTGAATTTCTTTTAGTCTACCCATGAGGTGAGCACTTAAACAAAATACCCCCACAAAAACAGTAGTGTTTTAGAGGGGGGATATCATCACTGCCAGGTGTTATAGTATGAACCAGCAGGGCTATAAAAGAATTTAAAATCAAACTTCTCAGCTAATACACGACTTTTTGTTTCATCTTCAAAACTAATTGCCATAACCTGTGTACCAAATTCATCTCGTATATGGACGAGTTTTTGCATCATATCGAGTGACCATTCGTCTTTTCCTACCACTGGGTAAGAAAAGTCTTCCCACATAATAAAGTCGACATAGGGTGCTGTATAATCAGCTAGTGTTTGAAACCCCCAATTCTGAGCAACAGATAGATCAGGATTGTGTTTTTTAATTTGTTGGAGAAATGATAACATGGCTTCATTTTGCCATGTTTGCTCGTCTTGGGGTAAATAAGAATTAATATTACCAACCGTATCTAAAAACACACCGTCTAAGCCTTTCTGTACAATTTGCTTCTGGATTTCCGTTAGTAAAAGTTCTTGATAATGACTCGAAGTCATATCCATTAAATAGGAATCCCATTCAGCAAAATACACTTTTTCACCTTGTTTATTTCGATAAAAGTCTTCTTCGTTTAATTGATGGTAGAGGGCTTTGTTCCATTTATCTGCCTCCATTGCATTAATATAGCCATACACTAAAGTACCGCTTTTTTGGGCACTGTCAATATACTTCTGCTGCATTTCAATAGGTTCTACAATCACTAGATCAAGCTTCGTCATGTCCTTACCAATGGCAGCATTGCCTTTATCTAAGTAGTATTTGTAATCTTTCATGTCAGCAATTTTTGCTTGGATACTAGTGGAAGAAGATACTGGATTTTGAGCAAGTAGCAACCACATACTTCCTGCGATAAGAATGGCTAGTAAGAGTAACAGTAATTTTCTCATAAGGACTCCTTTTAGAAAAATATCCCTTTCATTATACATTAATAGGTAACGGATTACCTTCGATAGATGGGCAATGGCTCAACGGTTAATCGCCCTTTTACATATATTGAGTAATGTAAAAGGAGGGTTTGTGTGTACAATAATCCATTTAGAGAAGATAATTTTAGAAGACCTGGCTGGGGAGATTATGATGATTTTGAAACAACGTCATTTGGGCCAACTCATTTCGGACCTCCTCCGGCAGGACAAATGCCCATGAGCACACCACCAGGTTTTTCGCCACCGATTCCTGCATGGCGAGTAGGATCAAGTGGTATACGTTCTTGTTTGTTTAGAAATACGTATATTTGGATGAACACTGGTCGGAGTTTTTGGTTTTTCCCAACTGCTATAGGAAGGGAAATCATTGCGGGTTTCCGCTGGAGCCGCAGATATGGCTGGTATTTCCGTACCATTTCAAGAAATCAAATTCGCTCCTATGAATGTTTTAGATAAACCTACTCTAGAGTAGAGATTTTTATTTTTTAATAAAAGGTGTTACAATGACGGTAACTAAAAATGAAGGGAAGATGGGTGGCTAATGAATAACTAATCTTATTTTTTGCACATGAAATTTATATTTCACGAAAAACAAAAATAGGATTAGTCTGCCCATTTTCTATAATAATAGCTAAATATTGGCCCATAGTTGCTAATATTTAGCTACTCCAAAACTTGCTTTTGGAGTGATAAATATAGCTATTACAATAGCTTATTTATGCATGATATTGCAGCGACTAATCCTTCCAAAATAATTGGAGGGATTTTTTTTGTCCGTCCAACTGGAGAGGGTCGATAGTTATGAAGGAACTTTTAAAATTACAGGATGTACGTTATGAAATAAAGGATACTTTACTATTTGAACATGTGACAGGCACAGTAAAACAAGGTGAGGTTATTGGCATTATTGGAAGAAATGGTGCTGGGAAATCGACATTGTTACAGTTGATTCAAGGTGCATTATTGCCAAGTGCGGGAGTAATACAAGGGTTATCAACTGTAAAAATCACAATCGTTGAACAGGAGCTAGCTCATTTTGACAAACCAGCAATATCTGCAAGAGAGGCTGATTTGCTGGCAAAATGGCAGGTACCCAATAGATCATTTGCAGCTTTAAGCGGTGGAGAGAAACTTAAAATGCGTCTTGCAGAAGGTTTTGCTCAGAATGCTCAAATTCTATTGCTTGATGAACCGACGAATCATTTAGATGAGCAAAGTACCGCTTTTCTTATAAAACAAGTACAAAACTATAAGGGAACGATTATTGTGGTCTCACATGACCGTTATTTTTTAGATAAGGTTGCCACAAAAATTTGGTCTATTGAGGAACAGAGCTTAATTGAACATTATGGCAATTATACAAGCTATATGGCTGAAAGAGAGCACCGAAGATTGACGCAGCAACGTGCCTACGAGAAACAGCAAAAAAACATTGATCGGATTGAGGCCCAAATGCAGGAACTCACATCTTGGTCACAAAAGGGTCATGCACAGTCAACAAAACTAGAAGGCTTTAAGGAGTATCATCGTGTGAAGGCAAAGCGGCTAGACGCACAAGTGAAATCTAAGAAGAGGCGATTAGAGGCAGAGCTTGCGAAGGCAAGGGTGGAAGCGGTGGAGCCTGAAGCAGACATTCGTTTTTCTTTAAACGCGAATCAACGTGTTGGCAAGCGATTATTGGAGAGCAAACGTTTATCTTTATCTTTTGGTGATCGTACGTTATTGAAAGATGTCAGCATCACTGCTCAATTTGGAGATAAAATTGCTATTACAGGAAAGAATGGTAGCGGAAAAACAAGCTTTTTAAAAGTTCTTTTAGGGAAGCTAGAAGCTGAGGGAGAGGTGTGGCTATCCCCTGCGGCAACCATAGGTTATTTAACACAGGAAGTATTTGATTTACCACTAGATCAGACACCAGAGCAATATTTTTATCAAGAAACATTTGAAGAGCGTGGGAAAGTTCGCAATCTGATGAAGAATCTAGGATTTACACCAACACATTGGACATCTGCTATAGGCAAGATGAGCATGGGCGAGCGTGTCAAATGTAAACTGATGGCTTATATTTTAGAGGACAAAAACGTTCTTCTTTTAGATGAACCAACGAATCATCTTGACCTACCTTCGCGTGAACAGTTAGAGCGAACACTTGCGCAATATAATGGGACATTACTTGTCGTCTCCCATGATCGATACTTTCTAGAAAAAGTAACGGATAGTGTTTGGGAGATTGACAATCAGCACATAAAGAAAAAATGGAGAAAAGATGCTCCGAAGCAAGTAGATGACACAGTCGCACTTCGTTTAAAGCTTGAAACAGAGCGACAAGAGATACTAGGTAAACTGAGCTTTTTGACAGCTAAAGATAAGGATTACCCAATGCTTGATCAAAAATTTAATGAGCTGACGAAGCAAATCAATGAGCTTAAATAGCTAAGCGTTTAAATAAACTGTTGCCAGGGAAAAATATGGATTATAGGTAAACTGGTAAATGGAGGTTTAAGCGATGAAAAAAATAATATTTCTCTTTTTGTTGTTAAGTATGACTATAGCAGGTGCTTGTGCTGATCAAACTACTAATCATCAAGCACATGACAATAAGAACGATACATCTGTAAGACAATCTAATACTGATACATCTATGACACAGACTGAGGCTCTACAACAAATAAAGGAGCAAATACATGTGAATGTACCAATAAAAATGCCAACCGCTTTACCCATTGCTAAAGGAAGCTTTTTAACAGCTACAACAAGGACTGATGATGACCTAGTTGAAATTATCTTTTATGAAAGCAAAGAGAATATGCCAATTAATGATATTCGATTAAAGAATTCAGCGACGGTCATTGGAAGATTGTTGGTCAAACAATATAAAAGCGCAGAAGGGGCAAGCACACAGATTGCATTTGATAACTTTAGTCAAAATGGCGGGCAAAAAATTGACCTAGGGTATAATATAAAAGGTTATCAAGATGCGGGTGCTGGCTCATTATGGACTGGGTGGAATGAGGGACGATGGTCCATTGCCTCGCATACACGAACTGATAATCCTGAAGCAGGAGTAAAACTTGCTAAGCAGGCAGTAGAATATTTAGAGAGTCATATGCTGCCTATTCCTAAGCAATATGGCATGGCTCAGCTGGATGTTTATCAATCAGGCAATTTAATCGTGTGGCAGGATGAAAAGCTTGTCTACACACTCGATTCGATCAAAGATCCTTTAAAAGCATTGGAAATAGCCACTGCCTTTTATCCATAATAGTGATCCTAGAGTAATGGTTACTCTAGGGTTTTTTATAGCTATCCAGCAGTTCTTTGTATTCGTTGAATCGCTGTTGCCACGCCTCCATTGGAAAGCTATGATGTTCAATGCCATCCAACAAATCTGTTAACAGATCAAGACATATATGCCACCCTGCTAAATCCCTTGAAGTGTGCCCCGTTAGCTCGTGCAAGGTCTCTGCAAAAAGCAATAATGAGCCATTGTCAGTAGAAGACAATTCAAATCTTACGGAATCTGTTCCCCAATCAAATTCGAGTACCTTTTTCTCTATATAATCTGTTATAGTTATTTCCTCATAGGTATCTGTTCCATCGTTCATATTAAAACGCATTTTACCATTCTTACGTAGATCAATGATTTCAAGATTACTCATCCATTTTTGCAGTTTTTCATTGGTAGTAATCACTTCCCAAACTGCGTTTACTGAATGTGGTAGCGGTCGTTTGTACTTTACGACATGACGATTAGATTGTTTTTCAATAGTCGCTAACATCAGCTTCCTCCTCAATTCTTCGCCTTTAGAGTTTTATCTTCATTATAGGCTGTTAGAGCAAAAAATCACACGACAATCATGAAATTTTAGGATAATATTGTTAAAAAAGGGGAGAAATAATGACACATCAACAGGCATTAGAACGTTATATACAAGCAACAAATACGCATGATTTTAAAGAAGTAAAGGCAATTTTGCATCCACAAGCGGTTTATTGGTTTTCTGATAAAACATGCACAACTATAGAAGAGATTGAGGCATACTTCAAGCATGCGTGGCATGTCATTAAAGAAGAGGTTTACTCGGCTAGTAATGTAAAATGGTTAACAATTGATGAAAAGACGGCTACCTGTCTTTATACATATCACTATGAAGGTTATCATAACGAAAAATTTGTATCAGGTAGTGGTAGAGCAACAAATATTTTTACTTGGGTGAACGATGAATGGAAGTTAATTCATGAACATTTGAGTGGTGCCTATTAAATTATTTTCAATGCGACTTGGACAAACAACAATGAAATAATGAGTGTTAGTAGTATTTTAGCTACTTTTAACGGAATATTTGGCAGTGCTAGGAAACCTAACTGGGAGCCAATAAATGCACCTGTACAGCTTCCAAAGATGAGGACACATGTGAGCTGAACAGCCCTTATATAACTGTGGTATATAAATTGGAGGCTAATGAAGTGAGATTACTACAAACGGAGGAAGAACTAAGAAATTTAATAGTAGCAGATGATTGGATGATGAATATTTTATCAACAATCAATACATTGCAACTCCCCGATTGGTGGGTATGTGCTGGGGTCATTCGTTCCATGGTATGGGATTATCTTCATGAAAAAGAAGAAAGAACACCAATTGCTGATATTGATGTGATATATTTTGATAAAATCAATTTAGCAGAAGACATAGAAAAACAGTATGAACAGAAACTTAGAAAGATATCTCCAAATGAGCCGTGGTCTGTGAAAAATCAGGCAAGAATGCATGTGCTAAATGGTAGTAAGCCGTATCAATCTGCTGTCGATGGAATCGCTCATTTTCCTGAAATCCCAACGACAATTGGGATAAAATTAATAGATGATTCACTAGAAATTGCTGCACCATATGGCATTAGGCATTTAGGAGCTGGCATTGTAGAGCCGACACCATTCTTCCTCGAAAATAAGGATTGTTATACAATTTATCGCCAAAGAATTCTTCAAAAGAAATGGCATGTAAGTTGGCCAAAATTAGAAATTAATCTTCAGTAAAAAAAGGAGGGGAGTCCATTGCAACGAGATAAAATCTATATCATCAAACATGATGAAAGATCAATTGACTGGATAAATGATTTGAGGAGACTATCGGAGAATCAATGGCGTATGGCGATCGAACCTGAAAAATGGTCAGTTGCTGAGGTCATCGGACATCTTCCGTCATGGGATGAATTTGTCTTGAATCATCGACTTCCTTTTCTTTTTACAGAGGAACCTTTACCAACAGGACCTGATGCAGCACAGTTGAATAAGATGGCGGCTAAAAAAAGTCGTGAACAGCCTATGCTTGCAACATTGACAGATTTTATTTTCCACGAGGAGTCGATTACTTCAGGCCATACAACAATTGACAGATGAGCAATGGCAGCAATCGTTTACAATTGGGCAGTCGGAGCTGACAATTGTGGACTATTTTGTAGAATTAATCAATCACGATGTACATCATTTTTCACAGCTTCAGAAAGCTATACAGGTATAGGAGTTTGCCTATGGATATCAAATATTTAATTGATTATTTTGCACATGCTTCTGTAAAATTTACAGATGTGTTTACTAAAAAAATGGAACCTGGTGAAGTTGATAGAGGCAGAACAACAGCACCAGAAAAGTGTGGATTAGTTGTTCCCCTTGCAGGTAGTGCAATCTTTAGCTTTAATGGAACTCCCTATGTGATGGAGCCTGGAATGATTGTCCACGCAGGGCCTCAAATGCCAATCGAAGTGAAAGCGACGGGCCACAAGGGTTGGGAGTATGCAGTCGTTCACTACAGTCTACCAACAGAGGAAGTAGCTCTTTTTCCACTTTCAGAGCAACATTTTTTAATTAATACAGGGTTTAATACGCAAATTATTAGTCATGTTCAGCAATTGATAGAAAGCTATTCCTTTCCGGGGAATATGGCTATATTTAAGTCTAAGACTTTATTTATGAATTTGCTGGAGAATATTCTTTTAGCGGCAAAAATGAAGGTTCTAGATAGTGCCAGTGAGTTAATGGAACAGGCATTACAGTATATACATGAAAATTATGCGGAGCAACTTTCCGTATCAAATATTTCTAAGGAATTTGGTATTGAGCGTCGCCGCTTTGCTTATTTGTTTGAGCAGCATACAGGCATGAATCCGAGCACATATATAACAGAATATCGTATACGACGTGCAAAGGAATTGCTCGAGTATGATGTGATTCCTGTAGCAGAAGTAGCTGAATGTGTCGGATATGTAGATTGTTTTTATTTCAGCCGAGTTTTTAAAAAATGTACGGGCTTGTCACCTTCAGCATACCGAAAGGAAAAAATGGAGGAAGCTAACTATATATAAAAACTGTTTCTTCATAAAAAAGAAGCAGTTTTTTTTTGATGAAATCGGCAAAAATCCATGTCATTTTCGAAATCGTCCATTCACAATCTTTTTTCACTTTGTTAGGATAGTATCCGTAAATGATAATGAGTATCAATTATGTATTGACATACATATGAAAACGATTATCATTATCAATATGAGCTCGTTAGGAGAGAATATCTATGAATAAATATTTTAAAATGTGTGCTCCAGCACTTTTAGCATTATCTTTGGCTGCATGTGGAACAGATAAGGCAGAGGAGTCTACGTCAACTACTAATACAGCAGAAACAAGTGCAACGGAATCACAAACTGAACAATCTAAAACACAGACAATCACGTACTTAGGTGAGAAATATGAGCTTCCAGCAGAAGTGAACAATATTATCGCTGCAAGTCTTGAATCTATGGAAGATGCTGCAATGCTTGGTATTAAGCCAGCCGGTGTACTTGAAGTTGGTGGCAAAATTCCTGCTTATCTAGCATCAGATTTTGAAGGTGCTACACTTGTAGGAAATAAAATGGAGCCAAATGCAGAAGCCATTCTTAATCTGGACCCTGATGTAATCGTGGGTACTTCGAAATTCCCTGAAGAAACGGCTGAAAAGTTGAATAAAATTCAAACAATGATTCCATACTCACATATTTCAACAAACTGGAAGGAAAATTTAACATTGCTTGCACAGTTAGCTGATAAAGAAGATGATGCTAAGAAAATCATCTCAGACTATGAAGCAAAAGTTGCTGATGCACAAGTGAAATCCAAAGAGCAATTAGCAGATAAGCAAGTGTTAATCATTCGTGTTCGCGGTGGCGTAATGTACATCTATCCAGCAGGTGTGTATTTAAACCCTGTACTATATGAAGATTTAGGAGCACCAGTTCCAGAAATTTTAACAACTGCAAAAGCACAAGCTGAATTATCACTTGAAACATTAGCGCAAGTAAACCCAGATGCCATTTTCCTTCAATTTGAGGAATCAGAAAATACGGATTCTCCAAAAGCGTTAGAGGAGTTACAAAAGAATCCAATTTTCACTAGCTTAAAGGCAGCACAAAATAATCAAGTTTTCGTCAACACAATTGAGCCATTAGCACAAGGTGGTACTGCTTGGTCTAAGGTGAAATTTTTAGATGCCGCAGCTGAAAAATTACTTAAATAAGATAAACAGGCTGGTAGTAGATTTGGTGATATCACCGGGCTATTACCAGCCTTTTGTAAGATATCGTATTTTTTCATTGAAGGTAGTTGTTTTCCAAAGGGTATATCACCTGAGTAATCGACATTGTGTTTCGCGAAATGGATAAAGAAAAAGGTGTGAAAGTTGAAAAAAACAAACATCGTGTCATTTTCAATATTAGCGGTATCTCCTTTCCTGATTGTCCTTATAGCACTCGTTTCCGTTCTGTATGGAACTAAAGATATTAGTGCAATGACAGTGTGGCAGTCAATGACAGCATTCGATCCATCTAATGTTGATCATCAAATTATACGGACAGGACGTATTCCTAGAGTAGCCGCTGTATTGCTAGTTGGAGGATTTTTAGCAGTAGCTGGAGCAGTCATGCAGGGGATTACACGAAATTATTTAGCATCTCCTTCGTTAATGGGGGTCAATGATGGCTCTGCATTTGTCATCACATTAGCTATCGTCTTTTTTCCAGGGCTACCAAATTATCAAATGATTTTATTGTCAATGCTAGGCTCTGCATTAGGGGCAGGGATTGTCTTTGGTTTTGGCTCGTTAATTCGCAATGGTCTATCACCAGTAAGGCTAGCCATTATAGGAACGGTCATTGGTACATTTTTAAGTAGTATTGCTACAGCGATTGCTATGTATTTCCAAGTATCACAAACAGTAAGTGCTTGGTATAACACAAAGGTACATATGGTAGATATGGATATGCTCGTCCTTTCTATTCCGTTTGGTTTGACAGGATTAGTCTTGGCTCTATTATCTGCAAAAGCAATTACCATTACTTCACTAGGTGAAGATATTGCCATGGGACTAGGGCAGAAAACAAAAGCAGTGCGTATTATTAGTATGCTAGCTGTAGTATGTTTGACAGGGACAGCAGTAGCCCTAGTAGGAAAAATTGCCTTTGTAGGGTTAGTCATACCACATATTACACGCTTCCTTGTTGGTGTTGATTATCGCTATATTATTCCTTGCGCGGCTGTCATTGGTGCCTTTTTCTTAGCGCTCTGTGACGTTTTAAGTCGTGTTGTCAATTATCCATTTGAAACGCCAATTGGTGTCCTAACAGCATTGGTTGGTGTACCATTCTTCTTATATCTAGTTCGTAAGCACGGAGGTGAAAAACGTGCGTAAAAATACCTCAAGTGTATTCTTTTTGACTATGTCGATGCTTGTTTTACTGATTTTAGTTGCGAGCTATCTACATATTACAAATGGTGTTTTCGATATGTCTGTAATGGATGTTATCAAAACACTATTGCGTATTGAGCCAAATTCTAAATTTGACCTTGTTATTTTTGAATTTCGCTTACCTCGAATCGTCATTGCCGGACTCGTTGGCATTGGCTTAGGAATGGCAGGAGTAGTTTTACAAGGTATTACACGTAATGGACTAGCAGACCCAGGTATTTTAGGGATAAATGCAGGAGCAGGTGCGGCAGTCGTCATATTTATGTTCTTCTTTCAATTAAAGCTAGTGAGTGCAGATATGAGCAGCTGGCTGTCTATTTTAATGATGCCATTGTTCGGTTTTATCGGTGGAACGATTGCGGCTATCCTGATTTTTTCTTTTGCTTTGAAAAATGGTCATCTCGATATGCAACGATTAATATTAACGGGTATAGCCATTAACAGTGGGTTCGGAGCTTTATCCCTGTTCTTATCCTTAAAAATGAGTGCACAAGATTTTGAATCAGCAGCCATTTGGATGGCAGGTTCAATTTATAATGCGAATTGGATTTTTGTACTAACGATGATTCCTTGGCTTGTCATCTTAGGCATTTATGTGCATAGGAAATCGTATTTACTGGATTATTTTCAGCTTGAAGAGGATAGCATCACGAGTTTAGGGATTGCGGTTGAAAAGGAGAAAATGAAGCTTTTATTAGCCAGTGTCGGTCTTGTTAGTGCTTGTGTATCCGTATCAGGAAGTATTGGTTTCATCGGTTTAATGGCACCACATATTGCGAAGCAACTTGTTGGTATTCAGCATCGTTATGTCATGCCCGTGAGTGCGTTAATTGGTGCAGGTTTGTTAATTTTAGCTGATTTTATCGGCAAAACCGTATTTGCACCATCGGAGCTAGCTGTTGGAATTGTTGTTTCAATTATTGGGATTCCATATTTCTTGTATTTACTGGTGAAATCTAAGGCATAGGAGGAAAAGATGTGCAAACTGCATTTAGAATGGAAAACTTGGCTTCTGGTTATGAGCAGGTTCGTGTCTTTGAGGGATTAAATTTAACGATAGAGGAGGGCAAAGTGACAACAATCATTGGCCCGAATGGCTGCGGTAAATCAACCCTCCTTAAGACGATTGGACGTATTTTAAAAAAGCAACAAGGGACGGTTTATTTGCAGGAGCAAAACATGCAAAATTTATCGACGAAAGATATAGCCAAGAAATTAGCCATATTATCTCAAACACCTGTTGCTCCAGGTCAGTTAAAAGTGGAGGAGTTAATTGCGTATGGTCGCTATCCACATCGAAACAACGTCAATCGTTTAACGAATAAGGATGAGGAAATGATTGAGTGGGCGTTAACGGTCACGAATACGATGGAGTATCGCAATCGGGAGCTTGCACAGCTTTCTGGGGGACAGCGTCAGCGTGTATGGCTAGCGATGGCATTAGCACAAGAAACAAATATTTTGTTGTTGGACGAACCTACTACTTATTTAGATATGGCACATCAGTTAGAAGTATTGGATATTGTCAAAAGTTTAAATGAGCAGCACAACTGTACAATTGTGATGGTTCTACATGATATTAACCACGCTGCCAGATATTCAGATCATCTTATTGCGATGCGCAAAGGTGTTATTATGCAATCTGGAACGCCACAGGAAATTTTAAGTGCAGAGGTGATGCGCAAAGTATTTAATATTGATGCTCGCATTATGGAAGATCCTGTAACGAATACACCTGTGTGCTATGGCTATGACATTTTGAAGGAGGACAACAAATGAGTACAGCTAAAATAGAGTATGCTACACAACAAATAACTTCAAAATTGACAGATTATACGTATACGATTAATATCTTTGTACCAAATGAGGAAGCACCAGAAGAAGGTTTTCCAGTGTTGTATGTACTAGATGGCTCATCTTATTTTAATCTTGTAAAGGAAGCCGTGCGTCTACAAAGTCGTAATGCACCGAAAACAGGAGTTCAACCAGCCATTGTTGTGGGCATTGAACATGGTGATGATATGCGTGAAAGAAGGTTTTACGATTTTACAGCGCCAGCAGAGACGTATATCTATCCCGCACGATTTAAAGGAAAAGGTCATGAAAAGCTTGGAGGAGCAGTAGATTTTAGCCGCTTTATAGAGGAAGAGTTAAAGCCAATAATTGAGGCTCATTATCCAGTAAATAAAACTCAGCAAGCATTATTTGGTCACTCCTTAGGCGGTTATTTTACGCTTTGGCAACTATTTCACCATCAATCTAGCTTCCAACGCTATCTAGCTATTAGCCCTTCTATTTGGTGGAATGAGCACGAATTAGTACAATGTGCGTCAGTATTTTTGAACGAGCATCAAGATATGAATGAAACATTGTTTATTAGCGCAGGTGAACTTGAAACCTTTATGGTGGATGATGCACGACAAATGGCAACGGTGTTAGAAAAAATAATGGAAGTTGATTTTTATGAAGCTTTAGATGAAAATCATGCCTCTATCGTACCAACTGTTATGAGTAGAGCAATACGTTTTATGCAGAAAACACAATAATAGGTAGACCGCATTGTCTTTTGATAATGCGGTTTCTTTTTTCATTAATAAAATACTTGAATTGTACGCATAATAAAGGAAATTTGGTCATCTGTCTGGGATAAATGGAGGCGCTGTATGCAAAATAAAATTTTAAAGAACCCAGTATTTCTTATTTCTAGTGGGGCAATTTTACTCTTAGTCATTATCGGAGCAACGATACCGGAAAAATTTAAGAACGTAGCAAACAGCGTATTTCATATGACAACGGATTATTTTGGTTGGTTTTATTTAATGGCAGTCTTTATTATCGTTATTTTTCTATTTGGCTTGGCGATTAGCAAATATGGCACCATTCGCTTAGGATCTGAAGATGGTCGTCCAGAATTTAGTTTTCTAACATGGATTTCCATGCTCTTTTCAGCTGGACTAGGTGTCGGACTGGTTTTTTGGGGCGTGGCTGAGCCTATGAGTCATTACTTTTCACCACCCTTTAGTGACACAGAACCTCTTTCAACGGATGCAGCCAGATTGGCAATGGGTTATTCCTTCTTTCATTGGGGATTAAGCCAATGGTCTGTTTATGCCATATTGGGGCTTGTTATGGCCTATGTTCAATTCAATAAAAAAAGAAATATGCTCATCTCTACCGCTTTAGAGCCTATAACGGGAACAAATCGAGTCGTTAAAGGAACGATCGATATTCTTGCGGTCATTGCTACAGTTATGGGGGTAGCCACATCCATAGGGCTTGGCGTGCTACAAACGAACGGAGGTTTGACTTTCGTCTTTGGTTTGCCGGATACATTTATCTTGCAAGTAGCCATTATTCTTATCATGTTTATTGGCTATATGTTGTCTGCAACGACAGGACTTCAAAAGGGCATGAAGATCCTGAGTAATGTCAATATGACTTTAGCGATTGTCTTACTGTTATTCGTTTTTATTACAGGTCCAACGATTTTCATACTTGAGACGTTTACATTAGCGATAGGTGATTACATTTCTAACTTTATTCAATACAGTTTAAGAATGCAGCCATATGTTGGGGGAACTTGGGTGAAGGATTGGACAATCTTTTACTGGGCATGGGCAATCGCTTGGTCACCCTTTGTTGGCTCCTTTATTGCTCGTGTATCCAAGGGGAGAACCATTCGAGAATTCATTATAGGGGTATTAATTATTCCGCCTATTATTGCTTGCTTTTGGATTGCCACATTCGGTGGAACGGCTATGTGGTTTGATTTACATCAAGATGCAGAAATCGCTCAATCTGTTCATAATGATGTAACTGTTGCCCTATTCCAGTTGTTAGAACACTTGCCAGTTTCAACGCTTGCCTCTGTAATTGGAATACTGTTAATCGTTATATTTTTAGTTACCTCTGCCGATTCCGCCACATTCATTATGGCAAGTATGACAACAAAAGGTTCTTTAAATCCGACAATATTATCGAAGCTAGTATGGGGTATTTTAATGGCTGCAATTTCAGGTGTTTTATTGTACACAGGAGGGCTTGAAGCATTGCAAACCGCCTCGTTAATTGCCGCATTGCCCTTTACCGTGATTTTACTGTTACTCATGTTTTCATACATTAAAATGATGAAGGATGAAGTTATTCCTCTGAAGAAAAAGGACATTCAACGTTTAAAAATAGCAAGAAAGCATATTGAAAAGGAAACAAAAAAATAAAGAAAAAAATTAAAGCAGTAAACCGTATTCGTGCATAATACGGTTTCTTTTTGTTTAAATATATGAAGAAAGGTGATTGAAGAGTTGTTGAGCTATGAAGGTAATTTTAGCAGAGATAAAGGATGCACCAATGAATATATAAGTTGATGCTACAGGCTTTGCAAGAGTACGAAAAAGCTCTAGTACACTGAGTGCAACGACAGAGTCAATTGAATATGCACTAATATAATCAAAAAAAGAATTTAGCGTAAAGTATGTATAAGTGTTCTACGAAATATTGAATTATACTGCTCGTTGGGTAATGTTGTAACGAATGAAGAAATGGGAGAGCAGCTAGCTATAGCTGCAATGGAAAGAGGGGGGACAATTGATGAAAAAACTTGGCTGCTTGCATGCTCATCATTCAAATATAGAGTACATAGAGCAAGCTTTTCAAAGTGAGGAAGATTTAGAGCTGCTTCATTTTGTAGATCCTGGCGTTTTACAGCATGTGTCGAAAGGTAGTGATGGTGTAGCATATAAGGTTAAGGAGCAAATAGAATGGATTATTAGCTGTGATGTGGATGCGATGTTAATAACGTGTACAAATTATATTGCTTTATTAGAGAATGAGGCTGTGTTCAATGCCTCGATACCCATTATAAAGATTGACGAGCCTTTTTTTGAAAGCATATGTAATGTGCAACAGCCTCAAATTATTCTTTTTACAAATCCTGCGACAGTAGAAGGAACGATGGCAAGACTTCACCAATATGCTAGGCAGCATGGGAAATCAGTAAATGTTGAGGCAAAAATCATCAAGGGGACATTTGATCTCATTATGCAAGGGAAAAAGAAAGCTTATAATGATGCTATTTCACAAGCTCTACATAAGTTAATGAGTGAGCAAAAGGCCATCTCCGTAGCTCAGCTCTCAATGATGGATGCGGCAAGACAATTTGAAGAGCAGACCGCTCAAACAATTATTCATCCACTAAGGGCTTTGGTTGAGGTCGTAAAGAAGCAAATGGAAGTAACGTTATAAAACAATTTCTATTTTAATAGGCAATACTGTTAATGGTACCATGGAAAAGTAAGAGAATAGAAACGGAGGAGATAGCACTATGACAGATCTACGATACCCTATTGGACAATTTCAATTCCCAAAAGAAATGACTCCACAGCGAGTACAGGAATGGATTGTAGACATTCGTTTATTACCAAAACAACTGGCGGAAGCATTAAGTGGTGCAAGCGAGCATGCATTGGCTAAATCCTATCGTGAAAATGGCTGGACAGTTACACAGCTAGTCCATCATATTGCCGATAGTCATATGAATAGCTATATCCGTTTTAAGCTAGCGCTAACAGAGGATGTCCCAACCATTAAGCCATATAATGAAGCGGAATGGGCACAATTACCAGATTCTGAAATGCCAGTAGCAACTTCTTTTAATTTAATTGAAAATTTACATGAACGTTGGGTTTATTTACTGACAAGCTTAACGGAGGAACAATTACAAAGAGCCTTTCATCATCCTGATTCAGGGCTAACAACATTGGAACATGCAATTGGTCTCTATGCATGGCACGGTAAGCATCATTTGGCTCATATTCAGCATGCTTTGACGAACTAAAGAATAGTATTTTGTGAAAGAAATAAGTGATTTCCTAGTTACTGGAAATCACTTATTTGCTTGCTTAACTTTATAGTATATTTTATACGATAGTAATGCCTGCACTAGCGTTACCAGTAAGAGTTGCAATTACTCCTGTCGAAGTAGCGGAGAACACCATTAATAAACGGTCACCTGCAGATACTGGTACTGGAGTAACATTTGCTGTACCACTTGCTAGAGTACCTAGAACTACTGTTGAAAGAGCTGGTGCTAAGTCAACAAATGCTGTTGTAGGAGTGAAGACATTGCTTCCTGCTACCGCGTGATAAACTTGTGCTCTAACTGTTGCCGAGCCTATTATAGTTACACCAATAGTTGCAGAGAATGTAGCTGAAATAGATGTAATGGAACCTGCTCTAGAAACAGAAAAAGCTTCTGTTCCAACTAATGCTGATAAATCGATATTAGTACCTGCAAGGGATACGCCTGGAATAGATGTACCGAATCCCACAAGGCTTACTGTATCCACTAAACCTGTAGCAAGTGATACTAGTATAACCGGAACTGTTCCAGAAGCGAATGGGATGAGTGAGCCTGTTGCTACTGGTGGAGTAATACATGCTGCATCAATCGCTACAAAAGGTCCAAGTGCACTACATTCACCATTTCCATGACCGTTACCTGAACAGCCACACATTGAGTTATTAAAACACATTTTTACACCCCCTTTCTTCATTATTCTATTCAGTTCAGATTGGGGGTTAAGGGCAATTATCTTCTAAACCTACAAATTCGATGAATTCTTAAAAGACAGTTTTTATTGGAAACAAAAAGACATCCACTATGTGTGTAAATACATAGTGGATGTAAAAAATAAATAAGTTAACTCCATCTTTTAAAGAAATCGAAAAATGAGTTCTTTCCCTTCTTATTTTCTTCAATCGGCTTATTTACAGATTCAGGATGCGTATTCTCCTCTTCAAGGGACGAATGAACCTCATAAGCTGCTCCGGTTTGATACACTTCAACAAACTCCTCTGTTTCTAAAGAAGGAGAATGATAAATGTCAACAGGGTCAGCTATTGTTTCTGAAATGACTTGGTCGAGAGGTTCGCTAACTATTGCTGTAATATCTTGACTAACAGGCTCGCTAGGCAATTCCGAAATAACTTGTTCAAACGATTCTTTAGATATTTGGGAAAACTCAAGATTGTTATCCTCTTTTTCAGAATGCATAACCTCGCTAGGATCGTCTACTATTTCCGTTCCAATGCTAACCGATTCATGAACAATAGAAGAATTATTCTCGATGTTTTCATCACTTGAAGTAGGCTGTACAGCAGATGGGTCATAAATACTTACTGGAACTTCCTTTGCATCCGTGGCATTTTTAAAATGGAAGGTGGATTCAACTGTCGTGTTTCTGTATAAACCATTGTATATTTGGCTTGGGTGCGTATTAATTGATTGAAAATATTGTTGATTAAAATGTCGCTCTTCAGGCTTAGTTGCCTGTAGATCATTGCCAGGAGAAGGAGCGCTATTATTTACATTTAGTTGGTGGTTTGTAGCTTTACCTGCCAAACTTTGCAGTAGTCTATAAGAGGGCTGTGCTGATGTAATCGTCGTTTGATCTGTTGTCTGAGCCATTCTAGGTTGTCTAGGTAAAAGAGTAGCCGAAGTTTGAGAAGGCAATTCAATGGAGGAAGGAATGGTTGTTGTATCATTTTCTTCAACTGTTAATAATTTGTTTAAAACCGCTAAAATCTCTTGATTCATCCCTTCAATGGTTTGATTCAAAGATTCAATCTGTGTTGAAAGAAGCTTTATTTGGTCATCATAGCCTTTTATATACGAATTTTGTTTACTATCTAATGTCTCTGTGATCCCTTCTAAATGGGCCATTTGTGTTTTCAGTCCATCAAACTCCTGCTGCATATAAAGGAAATCTTCAATTGACGTTCCCATCTTTAATGAAGTTAACGATTCTCTGTAGGTTTCAATTTTTTGCTTTAATTTTTCAATTTCTTGAGTGGTATACAATTTTGACTCTTCCATTGTAGTTCACCCCTTTCAGTCCATTATTAGTTTATTAAAAATATTGACTTTCTGTTACAAATATACCGGTCCTTTCAACATTTTAGTCTTCCTATAAAGAAGAAAGTGTGTGAAAAAATGATCCTTTGCTGATTTTAACAAATATCATAAGGAACTATTTGTTAGCCCATGCACTTATAGCTGAAAAACATATGCTACAAACGAAAGATAAAAATTTTATGGAGGTGTCAAAAGGATGCAAGAGCATATGCCATCCCAGGCGCAGGAACTAATTTGTATAAATGTCGATAAGGTATATGACTGGATTGTAAAAGAAATGTCATTTGATATTTCTCCTACTGGAGCAATTACATTCCCAGGCGTAACACCAACGACTGACTTAACTGGTGCAATTGTTACATGTAGAGTAATTCCAGCTGCTACAAACCCAATTGTGATCCTGAACCGTGAGAATCGTCAATTCTCTATTGATGGATCAACTGTTTGTCTGCAACATTTAAATATTCAAAAGAACTTCATTCTAACGATTGTCGTTACTTTACCTAATGGTACTGTTTTCACAAGTGCTGAAATTCCAGTTTCTCGCTGTGAGCAAGTGACATTATGTGCTCCTAAAGGTACAGATGTTGAAATCTTATACACAGATTTAGATTGCTTCGTATGTACAACTGGAACACTTGCAGCTGGAACAGGTACAATTACGTTTTCTGCGTTAACAATTACTGTTGCCGTTTGTCAAAGCATTCAGTCTACATTCCCAGTTACTGTGGAATTCTTAGCAACTTTCTGCGAACCAAGAGCAGACTTACCATTCTCATGTCCAACTGCAGTTCGTCCACAACAGTGCCCTATTATTTTCCCAACTTTAGGTTAACGGTGCTAACAAATAGAGGAAAGTCATATCATGAAGAGAGGATAATCCTCTCTTTTTTTTATTTTAAGTCAGCGGATGTCGCAGATTTCCAAAATAATCTGGATACCATTACGCCTAGGCACAATTGATGGAAAATAGTAAGGAGGTACGGAGTGAAAAATCGTGTAGAAGACAAGATACAGGAATTAAAAGAACAAACAAACGCTTATGTTTATGAAATTAAACAGCTGGTCGAGGGGCTGACCATTCCAAACAGAGTCAACCTCATTAGTTATTTTACAACCTCGTTCAATATTTCTTATGACCCTGAACAAGAAAGTTTATGTTTAGGCTCCTATCATATTCACAATATCGGTAGTACAGCCATTACAAACCCCTATCTGTGTATAACATTACCGAAGGAATCGCCATTTTACTTTTCTGGGAGATATGTTCATGAAAATTTTACGCCAAATTTTAAGACACAGGGACAGAGCAACTGGGAACGTTTTAACGATAAATTAAGCAAAGAGGAGTACTGGCTGAAACCCGTAGGAAAATCAATAATCGAACCGAATGAAACCATTTCATTTACTAATTTTCAAATAAAATGGTCACATAATTTACCATATTCAGGCACTATTATGGGTTTTACATATTGCGATCAGCTCACAGATGGTATTGTCGTTTTAAATCCGATTAATCTCAATGGAATGGGCCAAACACAGGAGGAAGACAATGAGTGAAAATGAAAAACAAGAGTTTGGTAGTGTGCTCCATCAATTATTGAAGGAGCAACTAAGTCGCCGTAATGAACAGGATAATAGCTTTGCATTTCTTGAAAAAAGTACATTACATTTATTAATCGCCTCTCTTGTCTTAGGCGAAAAGAGTGATGCTGAACAATCACAACATCCACAACAAGAAGCGGAGTGGATAAAGCAGTTGGATGAAATACTAGAGGAAAGTAGAATGCAGTTTGAAGAGGTGGTTGATTTACTAAAAAGGTATTCTGGCTAGGGGGTGTGATGATGGACAATGATATTGTAAAAAACAATGATCCGATACAGCTCCAACAAATGATTATTTTTTTAAGGGCCGAATTAGCCAAGTATAAAAATGAAGTGAAAAGGCTTAGAGATAGTGATTATTATGCTTTAGTTCTGCGGCTCGAACGAGAAAATATACAATTAACAAGACTAAGAAAAGATCTTTCGATGGAGCTATTAAAGTTGAAAAGAGACTTTGACAAAGAGCTTCAAGCCTACGATGAAGAAATTCAAAAACGAGAAGGACAAAGAAAAAAACAAATTGCATCCATAGAAGCATTATTAAAGGAAGTTGCCGAATTGCGAGCTGAAAATAAGTCATTGAAGAACAGTGTTCAAGTCTCACATAAAGCTTCGATTGAGACAAATGATAAAGCTATTATTGAAGGTCTAGATAAAAAAATAAGCGACTATACAACAGTAACAGGTAAACAAATGAAGCATATTATAGAGGCGCTAGAAACATATCATAGGGATAAAGTAGAAGCGGACAGCCTTCAACAGCAACTATTAAGAGAGTTGGAGATGAAAAATTTAGAAATTGAAAGATTAACCCATGAATTAGTTGAATTCAAAAATCAAACTGATGGTAGTAGCTCATCGATAAAGCAACAAGTCCAGATAGATGAACAAATAAATTTCAGATTAAGGGTGCTCGATGAATTAGATCAAAAATTGAACGAGCTAGCTTTAGAAATCAATAGAAAGCAAGTATAGCTGAAAATTTTATAATGACTGTTTCAAAATGTATACCTTTGAAACAGTCATTTTTTAGTTGCTCGATTGGAAGGGATGTTGGAGGTGCTACGTTTGATGGAAGGGAAAGCTGCTTGAGCTCCGCTCGAGAAGAGCTAAACTTCGTTCTCAAAATAGAGTAGGTCGCTCAAAGGTTTGCCAACAGCGCTCTCAAAGTGTGGAAACTGGTGTTAAAGAAAGCCCCATCTGCTCCAAGATTAGATAACCTCGCACATACGATGTTGCCCCTGCTCCAACAATAGAGAAATCCACTCAATAAATGCATCAGCACTACTCCAAATTTATCCCATTGCAAAATTATTTTGTTTCTCTATGGACTGTTACGCGTTTCAGGCGAGGGGAGTATTTTTTAAGCTCCAATCTTTCTGGGTGATTGCGTTTATTTTTAGTCGTTATATAGTTTTTATCACCTGTTTCAGTGCAGGCTAGTGTTATTTGAACACGCATGTATGACCCTCCTTTTAAATAGTAATTGTTACGATTTAAACGATATATTTCTCACCGAATATTGTCAAGTTTATTTTTGTAAGTAATAAAAAGCTTTGCATTTTCCAATATTGTATGATTTAATTACAAATTGTAAATAGTAATGATTACGATTTAAGGAGTTGTAATAATGACAAAGAGAATTCCCGTTACAGTATTGAGTGGTTATTTAGGTTCTGGTAAAACAACTATGATGAATCATGTATTGCAAAACAACAAGGATTTACGTGTCGCGGTTATTGTAAATGATATGAGTGAAATTAATATTGATGCGGAGCTGATTGCTAATGGCAGCGGTATATCGCGTACAGAGGAAAAATTTGTAGAGCTATCCAATGGCTGTATTTGTTGTACATTAAGAGAGGATTTATTGCAGGAGGTGGAACGTCTTGCGAAGCTTGGCAATATTGATTATATTTTGATTGAATCGACGGGGATTAGTGAGCCAATTCCAGTCGCACAAACATTTAGTTATTTAGATGAGGAGCTTGGCATCGATTTAACGAAGTTTTGCCAATTAGATACGATGGTTACTGTCGTGGATGCACATCGCTTTTGGCATGATTTTCAGTCGGGGGAAAGCTTATTAGAGCGTAAGGAAGCGGTTGGTGAATTAGATGAACGTGATGTTGCGGATCTGCTCATTGATCAAATTGAATTTTGTGACGTTCTGGTCTTAAATAAGTGTGATTTAGTATCGGCAGAGGAGCTTGAACGGTTAGAACGTATTTTGCGTGCATTGCAACCAGAAGCGAAACTTATTCGTACAACAAACGGTGTGATTGATCCAGCAGATATTTTAAATACAGGTCGCTTTGACTTTGAACGGGTTTCAGAGTCAGCTGGTTGGCTAAAGGAATTAGAGCTTGGTCATGAAAATCATACACCAGAGACAGAGGAGTATGGGATATCTTCATTCACCTATAAAAGCAAAAGACCCTTCCATCCGATGCGTTTTGTCGAGTGGTGTGATCAAATGCCAGAATCGATTGTACGAGCAAAGGGAATTGTTTGGAGTGCAAGACATCAGGATGTTGCACTATTATTATCTCAGGCTGGTTCATCTGCAAAAATTGAACCTGTTTCTTATTGGGTAGCAGCCCTACCTAAAGCACAGCAGCAGGATGTATTTCAGCAAAGTCCTGAAGTATTGGAGGATTGGGATGAGGAATTTGGAGATCGAATGACACAGCTTGTTATTATTGGGATTGATTTAAATCGAGAAGATATAATCAAACAATTGGACAACTGTTTATTAACGGATGAAGAGTTCCATAATCCTTGGGAGCGTCTACAGGACCCATTCAACTGGGAATGGCATTAAGAAGAAAAGAAGATTTCGGTTAAGACTCCGAAATCTTCTTTTGAAACACACGATTATAATTAGTAGCATCTCGTAATGCTTTTTCTTCTATAGGAATTCGTACAGAAAGCATTGTAATATTTAATAATGTAAAACAAAATGCTGTAAAGTAAGCCTGAAACATGAGAGGTAGTAAAAGGATTTCCAAACAAACTACCGCATAATTGGGATGACGCATATATTCATATGGCCCTTTACGGACAACTTGAGCATCAGGTAATATAAGAATTCTTGTATTCCAAAAGGAGCCCAAAGAGCGAATACACCAAATCCTTAAGGCTTGCACAGCTATAAATAATATAAAAAATAATGGGAATAAGGGCGAGATACCATTGTTATTAGTGACGATTTCTACAATTAAAAACAGAAAAAAACTAACATGCATTGTGACCATATAGGGATAATGAGAGGCACCTACTTCATAGGCCCCTTGTGAAAACATCCATTTCTCATTGCGTTTGGCAATGACAACCTCTGTCAGTCTTTGTAGAATGACAATAGTTAAAATAAGATAGAAGATCATGTTACTCCCTCCAGTTTAATAATACAGCTTCTGCACAAAAACCAGGGCCAAGAGCGACGAGTAAACCTGTATCCTCCACTTGTCCTTCATGTAGCATAAATTGCTCTAATACATACAACACAGTTGGTGATGACATATTGCCATGTTGGCGCAATATTTCCCGAGAAATGTCGGTTTTTTGGGGAGACAAATAAAGTGTATCTTCATAAGCTTTTAAAACCTTTTTCCCTCCAGGATGAGCGATGAAATGAGTAAGTTGCTCACTATACAGTCCTTGTTCCATTAAAAATTTTTCAATGAATGGTCCAAGCCAATTAGTAATAATGGCAGGAATACTTTTTTGAAAAATAACATGAAGTCCATTGTTTTTTACATTCCAACCCATCACATTTTCTGAATCTGGCATCCATTTAGAGCCTGTTGCCAAAATAGAAGGTGTTGTTTTTTTTGTATCGATGGTTAAGTCGTCTCCGCAAACGAGAATACAAGCAGCACCATCTGCAAAAAGAGAAGCACCGATTAAATTACTTTTAGAAAAATCATTTGGCTGAAAAGTGAGGCTACATAACTCGACACAAACGACAAGCACCTTCGCATGTGGATGGGCTTTACAAAAATCAAAGGCTCTACTTACACCTGCTGCTCCGCCAGCACATCCTAACCCCCATAGTGGAATACGTTTCAGTCGATCTGAAAAGGGAAGTTTATTCATCACACGCGCATCAATGCTTGGTGTTGAAATGCCAGTACTACTGACAAAAATGATGGCATCAATCTCTTCGGGAGAAATGGGTGAAGATAAAAAAGCATCATTTTCTAAACATGCCTGGATGACGTTCACGCTGTATTGTGTAGCTAATTCAATATATAAATCATTGCGTTCCTCAAAGGAGTGATTCGTACGATGCCATTCTGATGGAACACAAAAATGGCGGGTGTCGATGCCACCATTTTCAAAAACCTTTAAGTAGCGCTCTAGCTTTGGGATTTTTGCATAGAAAAGCTCTTTCGTTAGTTCCTCTGCATTTGATTGCTGTAATGTGTAAGGTGGTTGATGTGTGCTAATAGAAATGATTTTAGGCAATTCAACATCTCCTCGCATTTAGTGGTCTTGTTCATTCTATGCGTCAAGGATTAGAATAAATGCTTATAAGATTATAATTGACAATTTCTGAAAATTTAGCTATATTGATAACAACTAAATGGAAAGAAGGTGATGTGACATGATGAATAGATCTATTTTTAGCGAACTGCAATTCGGTTTGTTCCATTTCACACGCCTAAAATATACAAAGTGACGCCGTGCTATAACTCGGGGTATTTGTGTATCTTTTAAACGTGCCTGTGAAACCTTGTAACTGCCGAATTGCAGCTACAAGGTTTTTTTCGTGGTTCAAAAAATGCTGAATGACGATAGAGTCTCTGGCGGATATTACAGACATTGCGCTGAGGCGTCAAGGATATGTACGTTTAGGAGGAAAATAAATTGAATTTAACAACAGTAGGTTTTACAACGTATTTTGAAGAGCAAATGATGGAAATGAAAAAACAGCCTAAATTGAAGAATTGTGTGCCTGCAAGGGTTACATTGGAGCATAAGCATTCTTACCGAGTGTTAGCCGAAGAGGGCGAATGGCTTGCGACAATTGCTGGTCATTATGTTTACACATCTTTAGCAAGAGAGGATTATCCAGCAGTAGGTGACTGGGTGCTAGTAGAGAAAATGCCTGGTGAGGAACGTGCCATTATTCATCAATTATTTCAACGGAAATCTGTCTTTTCACGCAAAGTTGCAGGTCTGGAAATTCAAGAACAAATTGTGGCATCGAATGTGGATATTGTGTTACTTGTTATGAGCTTGAACGCTGATTTTAATATTCGACGTTTGGAGCGATATTTAGTAGCTGCCTGGGATTCAGGGGCAAGGCCAGTGATTGTCCTGACGAAGGCAGATTTATGTGAGGATACTGCAAGCTTGGTACAAGAAGTTGAGTCTGTAGCATTTGGTGTAGATATTTTTGTGACGAGTGCTTTATCGGGCGAAGGCTTAATGGAAATTAAGACATTGTTCACGGAGGGAGTGACAGGGGCATTGCTAGGCTCTTCAGGGGCAGGGAAGTCGACCTTAACAAATGCTTTGTGTGGGGAGATGCTGATGAAGGTTGCTGGTATTCGTGAGGAAGATGCTAAGGGTCGTCATACAACTACTCATCGAGAGTTAGTCATATTACCAGATGGGGGCTGTTTAATCGATACACCAGGGATGCGTGAGCTTCAATTATGGGATCAAGGTGATAGTTTAGCTTCAAGCTTTCAAGATATTGAGGAACTAGCAACAGCTTGTCGTTATCGTGATTGTACTCATCAAAAAGAGCCTTATTGTGCTGTCCAGCAAGCTATTGTTGATGGAGAGTTGGATCAATATCGCCTCCAAAGCTACTTTAAGCTCCAAAGAGAATTAGCTTATATGGAACGCAAAACCAATGCACAGGCGAAACTTGAGGAGCAACGTAAATGGAAGCAGATTTCTAAAGGAATAAAAAAAGGTAAAAAATAAGCATTAGGAGCTTAGTTATGACCATTCAACATATTAATCATTTACTATTTTCTGTATCCAATTTAGAGGAATCCATCGCATTCTATGAAAATGTTTTCGATGCTAAATTGCTAGTAAAGGGGAAAAGCACAGCCTATTTTGATGTAAATGGGCTGTGGCTCGCCCTGAATGTAGAGAGGGATATACCACGGAATGAAATCCATCATTCCTATACCCACATCGCCTTTACTATTTGTGAGGATGACTATAATAAAATGTATGATAAATTGCTACAATTAAAGGTCAATATTTTAACAGGGCGTCAAAGAGATGAGAAGGACAAAAAATCGATTTACTTTACAGACCCAGATGGTCATAAATTTGAATTTCATACAGGAACTTTGCAAGATCGTTTGGCTTATTATAAGCAGGAAAAGCCTCACATGACGTTTTTTGATAATTAATCAGGGAGTGATTCTATGAATAAAGCTTTTATTTTTGATATGGATGGCACGTTATTTCAAACAAATCTTATATTAGAGCCTGCGCTCGACGCAACATTTGATGTGCTACGGACAAGTGGCTTGTGGCAAGGAGAAACACCGATAGAAAAATACAGAGAAATAATGGGCGTTCCTTTACCTGTTGTGTGGGAAACATTATGTCCTATGCATGCAATAGAGATACGTGAAGAGAGCAATGTTTTGTTCCATATAAAGCTGATTGAGCAAATACGCAATCATCAGGGAGCTTTATATCCACATGCTGAACAAACTCTTGCAGCATTATCAGAGAATTATCCGTTATACATAGCGAGTAATGGACAGGTTGACTATTTACAGGCGATTGTTGAAACCTATCAATTAGAGCGTTTTATAAAGGGAATCTACAGCATTCAATCTATTGCAAGTGGGCATAAATCAGATCTAGTAAAACGAGTTGTAGAAGAAAATGAAATCGAGAACGGGGTAGTGGTGGGAGATCGTTCGTCGGATATTCAGGCTGCACATGACAATCAACTACAGTCGATAGGCGTTCGTTTTGACTTTGCACAGGATAACGAATTGCAAAAGGCAGACATTATAATAGATGATTTAACAGCGTTATTAAACATCACATTCAATTAATTGCTTAAATTTTAATCTTTATCGAAAAATAGAGTTGATTTAACGACAATGATTGCATTTCATCACTAGAAAGCGTAAAATAGTGCCAATCCTATAGGAAAAGCATTGAAAAGGAAAAGTAAATTGGATCAGCATTTTGTAGAGAGCCTCTGTTGGTGGAAATGAGGTAAATGAACCCTTTTGAAAATGACCTTTGAGCTTCGTACCGAAAGCTTTTTAGCAAGTAGATTACGACGAGATGGGCACTCGTTACAACAGCGGCAGTATCTCTCATTTTGAATGGAGACGTACTGATGGAGACAAATAGTGTGAGCTATTTGTAAATATAGGTGGTAACACGGGTATACTCGTCCTAATCAGATTTGATTAGGACGATTTTTTTTTACCACTTTTTTAGTGAGGGGAGCAAACTAGAATGACAATTGTTATTGGAGGCGCTTGGCCATATGCAAATGGTTCTTTGCATTTAGGGCATGTTGCCGCACTATTACCAGGTGATATTTTGGCTAGATATTACCGACAAAAAGGTGAGCAGGTTTTATATGTATCAGGCAGTGATTGTAATGGTACACCCATTTCTATTCGTGCAGCACAAGAAAATACAACAACAGAGGCCATTGCCAATCACTATCATGCTGAATTTACGCAGTGCTTTCGTGATTTAGGATTTACCTATGATTTATACACTAGAACAGATGCAGAACACCATCATGAATCCGTAAAGGGCCTATTTTTACAGCTACTAGCTAACAATTTTTTATACAAAAAGAAAATTGAACAGGCTTACTGTGAGACAGATCAACAATTTCTACCCGATCGATTTGTTGAGGGAATTTGCCCAAATTGTGGTGCAAAGGCAAGGGGAGATCAATGTGATAACTGCTCAGAAATCTTAGACCCACTGGATTTAATAGATAAACGTTGCAAAATATGTGGCAATGAGCCTGTTATTCGTGAGACAGAGCATTTTTATTTTACCTTTAGTCAATTTCAAGGTAGATTGGAGTCTTATGTGGCAGAAGCGAAGGCCCATAAACGTTGGCGAGATAATGCTTTAGGTTTAACGGAGCGTTACTTGGCAGAAGGGGTTCCTGACCGAGCAGTAACAAGAGATTTACCAAACGGCATAGATGTCCCAGTGCCAGGCTTTGAAGGGAAAAAAATATATGTATGGATTGAAGCAGTAGCTGGTTATCTATCAGCAAGTCTAGAGTGGGCAAAAGAGCATCAAATAGCGATTGAAGATTTATGGAATGAAGAGACCATTTCGTATTACGTCCATGGGAAGGATAATATTCCTTTCCATACGGTTATTTGGCCAGCTATTTTAATGGGAATTGGGGCGCAAGCATTACCAACACATATTGTATCGAACGAATATTTAACATTAGAAAAACGAAAATTATCAACTAGTCAAAATTGGGCTGTGTGGGTTCCGTATATTTTAAGTCGTTATGACGCAGACGCCATTCGCTACTTCTTAACGATGAATGCGCCAGAAAACCGTGATACAGATTTTTCATGGCGAGAATTTATTTACAGTCATAATAGTGAATTACTCGGTGCCTATGGTAATTTTGTCAATCGTACATTGAAGTTTATTGAGAAATCCTTTGCCAGCCAGGTGCCACAGGCTGAAGTAGATAGCAATATTCGTAAACAAACCATTCAACTGTTTAATGAAGCGGGCAGGCTGATTGAAGGAGGGCATTTTAAACAAGCGTTAGAAGCCATTTTTGAGTATATTCGAGGGGCTAATCGCTATTTTGACGTACAACAGCCATGGCAACAAGTAAAAGAAAATGTGGAGGCTAGTAATCGTACACTAGCAACCTGTGTCTATATTATTGCTAATTTAGGACAGCTACTGCATCCTTTCTTACCATTTTCAGCAGAGAAGGTAAGGAATATGTTAGGCATACAGGAAATGATGTGGCATGAACAAGTAGAATTGCCTCAAATGATTCAAGCAGTAGCTCCTTTGTTTGACCGTCTTGACATTGAACGAATTGAAGAAGAGTATCAAAAATTAGTGAGGGACAGTCGTTAGATTTGAAAAAGCAGTATGACTCATATGATCTGACCCCAAAAAGATAGATTGATGTCTAATTTTTACGGGGTAGTTCACATACGTCATACTGCTTTTTTCAATTCAATTTAATTCATCACAGGTGTTAATTTTGCTACAACAATGCTATTGATAGCATTAATATAGGCTAGGGCACTGGCCTTTAGAATATCTGTATCAGCTGCTTTGGCAATATACTTTTCGCCATCATACTCAATCGTAATTTTCACCTTACCTAAAGCCTCTTTGCCTCGTGAAACACTATTGATATTGTATTCCACTAGTTTTATATCTATGTTTGTAATTTCTGCAATGGCTGAATATAAGGCATCGATTGGGCCAGAGCCTACTGCACTTGCTTTAAATACTTCGCCGCCTTTACGAACTTTCACACTTGCAGAAGGGAAGCTAGTATTGCTGACGACTTGTAGATCGTCGATATCAAAGAATTGGTCACTATAATGTGTGGCATTTTTATTATTGGCATCATGTTTTTCATAATAGCTTTCCACAATAACGTATAAGTCGTGATCATATACTTCCTTTTTCGCATCCGCTAGCTTTAAGAAGCCTTCAAAAATGCCTTCAAATTCATCTGTAGAAAGATTAGTAAACCCTAATTTTTCAAGGGCATTTTTTACTGCATGGCGACCAGAGCGAGCTGTTAGTACTAGCTCCATATCATCAAGACCTACGTCTTCAGGGTGGACAATTTCATAAGCATCACGAGATTTTAGCAAACCATCCTGATGAATACCAGAAGAATGCGCAAACGCATTATCTCCCGTAATAGCTTTATTGACCTGGACATCTAGACCCATAAAGCTAGAAACAAGGCGTGAAGTATTCATAATCTCTTTTGTATTGATACGTGTCTCAGCGTTGTAGACGGAGCTACGAGTTTTTAGCGCCATGACAACTTCCTCTAATGCAGCATTACCTGCACGTTCACCGATACCATTGATTGTACATTCCACTTTATCCGCCCCATTTTTAATGGCAGCAAGTGTATTAGCCGTTGCCATCCCTAGGTCATTGTGACAATGAACGCTTAGAAGAACGCTATCGTTTAAATTTTTCATACGGTCATTTAATTTAAAAATCATCTCTCCAAATTCTTCTGGTTCTGCAAAGCCAACCGTATCAGGAACATTAATCATAGTTGCGCCAGCTCTCATAACAGCTTCGATTGTTTTCCAAAGATATTCAAAATCTGAACGAGACGCATCCTCTGTGGAATATTGAACTTGCGGCAATAATGATTTAGCGTACTTCACAGCATCTACACCAATTTGTAGAATTTGATCCTTTGATTTGCTGAATTTTTTCTCCACATGAATGTCGGATGTTCCAAGTACCATGTGAATCATTGGATTTTCTGCATATTTTACAGCGTTATAGACGGCATCAATATCTGCCTTCACTGCACGTGCTAATGCTGTAATCATGATGTCGTTCGTGTTGCCGACCTTTTCAGCTACGGCCCTGACAGCATCAAAATCACCTTGTGATGAAGCGGGGAATCCAGCTTCGATAATATCGACCCCTAGTTTTTTCAGTTGCTGTGCAATCTCTACTTTTTCATATAGATTTAGCTTTGCACCAGGCACTTGCTCGCCATCACGTAAAGTTGTATCAAACACCCAAATTTTTCTTCCCATTCTCAAACACTCCTTTTGTCGTAATTAGTATCTAAAATCTACACGTAGGCCAAAGTCATTAAAAAAATAAAAAAACCCATCTCTATATAAAAATAGAGACGAGTTTATGCTCGCGGTACCACTCTAATTGACCTTCTCATTACAGAAAAAGTCCACTTATCGACAGCTATCACTGTCTATCCTGTTAACGGGGGAAACCGACATCCCTTACTACTATGTTCAGGGAGTAGCTCATGGACGAGTTCAAAATGTGTGTCTACCGATTTACACCAACCATCGGCTCTCTACAAGTACACAATCACTTTTACTATTTCCAATCTTGGCCTGCAATGTGTTGTTGAAAGCAATAATACTTGGATATTAACTTCCTGTCAATAATATTCTAAAAATTTTTTTAATTCTGTCTTAAACGATGTGTATCTTATTAATCATTTGATATTTAGTGAAATGTATAGGAAACCACTAAAAATAGTAATTTCTGTGAGATAATAATGGAGTAATTGAACACCATGAAAGGAAGGAAACACCATGAAATTTGTCTTTGATTTAGATGGGACTATTTGTTTTAAAGGGAAACCGTTAAGTGAAGGAATCATCAATGCTTTAGAAGCATGTAGACGGCATAGACATGAAGTGATGTTTGCCTCTGCAAGACCAATACGTGATCTATTACCGGTATTACCAGAATCAATGAGAGCATATCCAATGGTAGGTGGTAACGGGGCATTTGTTGCTCGTGATGGAGAAACAATTGAGGTGACAGCTTTTACTTCAAAAATAGTGGAGGGTATTCGGCAGATTATTACCGCTTTTCAATTACCATATCTAGTAGATAGTCATTGGGATTATGCTTATACAGGAAGTGAGGATCATCCAATTTATCGAAATCTAGATCCTTTAAAAGCGGCAAAAAAAGTAGCATTGCAGGATATTCATGACATTGTAAAGGTAGTGTTATTTCCAGGGGAACAGCGAGAAGCTGTATTGTCTGAACTACAAAAGCTTCCGGTGAGTCTGTATGAGCATGCTTCAGAAAATATTGTGGATATAAGTCCTAATGGTATTGATAAATGGAACGGCTTATCTAAATTGGGTGTTGCTGCAGGAGAGTTTATTGCATTTGGAAATGATGCAAATGATGCTTCTATGTTTTTGAAGGCGAAGGAAAGTATCTGTGTAGGAGAGCACCAGGTACGTGAAATGGCTACATTACAAGTTCCTAGCGAGGAAGCTGCCGTCATTGAAATGCTTCTTATGCTAAGTGTAAAGTACAGTACATAGAAATATATAACTAAAAAACTGCTCATTTTCTAGAGGCAATAAACCTTCAGAAAATGAGCAGTTTTTATTTAATCTAATTTAAAACGAGAAACTTGCGTGTGAAGCTCTTCTGCCATATTTGAAAGGGTAGCTGCTGAAGCTGCCACTTCTTCAATAGTAGCCAATTGTTCTTCTGAGGCAGAAGCGACATTTTGTAAATTAGATGAGGACATTTGTGCAATCGTTGCTATTTCATCAAAGGAAGCATAAATTTGCTCTGCACTAGATGACATCTCCTCCGACACGGTTGTAGCTTCTTGGATTTGCATGGAAACTTGTTCAATAAGCTCGACAATTTTAGAGAAGCCTTCTTCTGCTACTTTTACAACTTTCATACCAATTTGAACCTCTTGCGTACCGGTATCCATCACGGTCACAGCACGATTTGTATCTTGCTGAATTTCAGAAATTAAAGTAGCAATTTGCTCCGCGGATTTTTTCGATTGCTCTGCTAACTTTTTCACTTCATCAGCAACAACGGCAAAACCACGCCCATGATCGCCTGCACGAGCCGCTTCAATTGCAGCATTAAGTGCTAATAAATTTGTTTGTTCAGCAATATCCGTAATAATCCCAATAATATTGCCAATTTCAATAGAATGTTCATCTAAATTTTTCACAACACTTGCCGACTCTAAGACGGCTGTATTAATTGTTGTCATCTGAGAAATGACACGATGTAATGAATCATTGCCTTTCTTAGCTTCTGAATTCGTTTCGATTGCCAGTTCAGAAACCGCAGCCGTCGTAGAAGCTAATTGCTGTATGCCCTTTGTCATATTTTTCATCGCTTCAGAGCTTTCTGAGGCATTTTTTCCTTGGGCTTCAGAGCCACTAGCAACCTCTTGAATAGAAGAAGTGATTTGTTCTGTAGCCTGTATAGTTTGGTCTGCACTTGCTGTTAACTCAGCAGCAGAGCCACTAACTTGCACTGTGTTTTGACGGACATTTGTAATTAAATCCTTTAAATTTGCAGCCATTTGATTAAAGGCAAGGGCTAAGTCACCCACCTCATCACGGTTTTTAATACGAATTTGTTCGGCTGTTAAGTCGCCTTCCGCTATTTTTTTAGCAGCTTTAGCCATGCCATTAATAGGGCGGGACATTAGGCTTCCTACAACCATTGCAATTATCAGACTTATGACAACAGCAAAGACCCCAAGTAGAAGCATTTGGAGTTTAATATCTTGAATTTGTTTTGATGTAGCAGCCATTTTTTTATCAATATAGTCACTTTGATAATTTGAAAGGTTTTCAACGCGTTCATCAAACTGTTTAATGATTAGGCGTCCTTGAGTACTATCAAGTTTTTCATACTTTTCAGTTTCTCCTTCAGCCTTTAACGCAAACATACGGTCAGCGAATTGTTGGACACTTTGCTCACTTTTGTTAATAGCCTCTAAGAATTTTATTGATTCATCAGAATCTAAAGTAGCCATCAACTCTTCAGATTTTTGCTTAAATTCCTCGCGAGAGTCCTGATTGCTTTGATAATTTTGCTTGTCTCCAAGCAGTAAATAGCCACGCATACTAACAATTTCTTGTTTTGCAATAACTCGTAATTCCTGAATACTGATTGATTTAGTTGTTTGTTCCTCCAGTAATGTACGATAGGTCTTATTTACAGAATCTAGCTGTTTTATATTTAAACCAATTGTCGTAACAAGCACTAAAATCACTATAAAAAAACCGAGTAATAATTTCTTGTAGATAGTAAATCGCATAGTTGAAATGTCCTTTCTCAGTAATTAGTAGAAATGTTACAAAATAATGAAATATGTATATATATCATTTATATCAGATTATACGGATTTTACAAAGTATTATGAGTATTTTTACTGTAATTAATAGTTTGAAGATAATATCAATTTATATGTGATGTGATAAAAAAAGGAGATTTTATAGATAAAATATTAATAATAATAGAGATGGTTAATGATATCTATTGAATATTAAGCCAATTTTCATAAATTTTGAAACTTTATTTATAGTAGTTACGTAGAAGGAGTAATGGAAATGAATAGGGGTGAAGGAAATGTATAGACCAATTTTAAAATTACCCAAAACAAAATCAGAGAAAATATGGAATTATATTGGCGGAGGTATATTTGTTGTATCCATCATCTATATTATATTTGCATGGTTCGAATTACCTAATGAAATTCCTGCGCACTTTAATGGTGTAGGCGAGGTAGATCGATGGGGCTCAAAAGTAGAGTTATTTATTCTTCCATTCATTGGTTTATTTTTATGGATTGTCATGGGACTACTAGAAAGGGCCCCACATATGCATAACTATCCAGCACGCTTGAATGAAAACAATGTGGAAGCATTCTATTTAAATAGCAGAAAAATACTAAATGAAGTGAAAAACCTCTGTCTTATTTTCTTCGCATTTATATCCTTCCAAATGGTTCGTATTGGTCTTGGTGAAACAAATTCGTTAGGTTGGTGGGTCTTACCTGTCATCCTATTAGGAACTGCTATTCCGATCATTAAAGGGATAATTGCGACTGCAAAAATAAAATAATAGGTAATAACGTAAACGCTTGAAATTTTTCAGGCGTTTATTTTTTATACCCAAATTTTCAATAATTCAGTATACTAACAAAACTAAGATGAAAATGTATCAGTACATTATTAGCTGCCAAAAAGGAGATAAAGGTACAGTAAAATGGTGTTAAAGCTAGGCAAAAGGAATTTAAACTGAAGGCTGAATTAGCAGTTGTTATAATCAATAAACCTCGTGATTTGTTAGTTAGAAGTTCTGGTAAAGCACCATTTAATCGAATTATTTCATTTGTGTTCTCTAGTGATGAGATGGTAAATTATTTACAAAAAGTGTTAAAGAGGACTACGCTAGGAGTGAAGGTAGTAAACTACATGATAAAAGTGAGGCAAAATATGAAAAATGTATATATGGAGCAAGTCGAAGAAAAATGGCGTGATGCTTTTAGTGAGCTTGTTGCTGTCGTAGAAACGAATGTACCAGATGGATTTGAACAAACAATGCAATATGGAATGGTCAGTTATGTGGTACCATTAACATCCTATCCTGAGGGTTACCATGTGACACCGAATATGCCATTACCTTTTATTAGCCTAGCTGTACAGAAGCGTCATATTGCACTCTACCACATGGGTATTTATGCAGATCCAGCATTGCTTTCTTGGTTCCAAGAGGAGTATGCAAAGCGAGTGCCCACAAAATTAAATATGGGGAAAAGCTGTATTCGATTTACAAATGCAAAAAATATTCCATTTGATTTAATCAGTGAGCTTGTGTCAAAAATAACCCCTGCGCAATGGATTTCACATTATGAAGGAGTGAAAAAATAGATGAAAAGCGCGACTCCATTTTTAATGTTTCAAGGGCAGGCCAATGAGGCGATTGAACAATATAAGCAGTGGTTTCCAGATTTAGAAGTTGTTAGCTTAGCGTATATGGATAATTCACAACAGGTAGCAATGGCAGTCCTCCATTTAAAGGGATTAAAATTGCTGGTGAATGATAGTGCCATTCAACACGAGTTTACGTTTACTCCATCAACATCAGTCTTTATAGAGTGTGATTCGGAGGAGGAAATAAACCGTTTTGTTGCCCAAATGCTAGAAGGCGGCCAAGCATTAATGCCACTTAATCATTATGGTTTTTCTAAACAGTTTGCATGGATTCAAGATCGTTTTGGCATGTCCTGGCAATTATCGTATGATTGATGAATTAGGAATATAAATAATGAAAAGAAAACAAAAAATAGTAGTAAAAGGGGAATTGAGGATGGCGGTAACTTTAGTGAAGCATGATATTAAATATGCTGAGGCGATGCATGAGTTATCTTCTATGCCGCAGGTGCGAGATGCCCTCGGGTTACCTGCTGGTAAGGTAGAAGATACCATTAATTTTATCAAACGTGAATGTGTGGACGAGGAAGAGGGGAAGACGGTTCCTCGTGTAGTTTTGAATGAGGAAGGGCAACTGATTGGTGTAACATCCCTAATGTTTATAGATCATGATAAAAAGAGCTGTCATATTGGCTCTTGGCTAGGTCACCAATTTTGGGGGAAAGACTATAATCTTGAAGCCAAAACAGCTATCTTAGACATTGCATTTTTTGAGCTAGGACTAGCACGGGTTTTTGCTGGGGCTCGGAAGGTAAATATCCGATCACAAAAAGCACAAGAAAAACTGCCTTTTATTCGATTAGGTGTGGAAAGTAAATATCCAGAGGAGCATTCATGGTTGGAGGTGAAGGAAAAACAACCGTGTGTGTTAAATGTCTTTGAACGTGAAGATTTTGTCCGTTATCGAATATCCCTACAGAAGGTAGATGGCAATCGTGAAGATTTTTTACCACAATTAATGCTAGCTGATGAAAGTGAAATGGTAGTTCGAGAATACTTAGATAAAGGCACTTTATTTGAAATTAAGTGTGGGGAGCTGCTGGTGGGGGTGGCGTTAGTCATTGCGCAATCTGATACAACGATCGAGTTGAAGAATATTGCTATTGTGCCAAAGTACCAAGGGACGGGAATGGGCAAAGAGGTATTACGACAACTCACTGAAATATGCCAGAAGGAAGGCTATCAAACAGTGCTTGTTGGAACAGCCAACTCAAGTATTGATAATATTGCCTTTTATCAAAAAGCAGGCTTTCGCATGGAGGCTATTGAAAAAGATTTCTTCCGCCATTATCCAGAGCCTATTTATGAAAACGGCATTCGCGCATTAGATATGATTTTCTTTTCAAAGGCATTATAAGTATCTTCATAAAGAAATACCCGTTCAACAAAGGTTGAGCGGGTATTTTTATTTCCCAAGCAGAAGAGCCATTAACTTTTCTTTGGAATGTAAGAAATCGTCTAATGTATAGCGATCTAATACGTTCAAATAGGCTTGTAAAGCTTCATACAGAACACCTTTCAGCTGACATTCTGGGGCTATTTTACATAGATTATTTTCTTTATCGAAACATTCTACAAGATGAAAATCTTCTTCTGTATGACGAACAATTTCACCGATAGTAATGGTTTTTGGATCGATGGCTAAGCGAATGCCACCACCACGTCCACGAATTGTTTCGATATACCCTAATAATCCAAGCTGATGTGTCACCTTCATTAAATGGTTTTTCGATATATTATAAGCATCTGAAATCTCTTGAATAGTTGATAATTGACCATCTTCCTTCGCACCTAGATAAATAAGAGTACGCAGAGAGTAGTCTGTGTATAAAGTTAAGCGCATCAGAACACCCTACTTTCTATAATTCAAAATAATTATAGCATTTTTACATTGAAGTATAATATTTTCAAACCATTTTTAAAGATGTATTTAAAATACATTAATTATGTCCATTTTGTTAAAGATGTATTTAAAATATTGCTTTAAGAAAATGAAAGGGTTATATTGTAATCACGAAAGGATGGTAAGCGATATGTTAAAACAAGAAACAATTCAAATTATTAAAGCAACAGTACCTGTATTAGAAGTTCACGGTGTTGAGATCACGAAGACGTTTTACAAAAATATGTTTCAAGCTCATCCAGAATTATTAAATATTTTTAATCACACGAACCAAGAACAAGGTCGTCAGCAAACAGCATTAGCTAACACTGTTTATGCTGCTGCAGTTCATATTGAAAATTTAGAAGCAATTTTACCAGCAGTAATGCTTATAGCACATAAACACCGTAGTTTAGGTATTTTACCTGAACATTACCCAATCGTTGGGGAAAACTTATTAAAAGCTATTAAGGAAGTACTTGGTGACGCAGCAACCGATGACATTATTAATGCATGGGCTGAGGCATATGGCGTTATAGCAGATATTTTCATTCAAGTAGAAGAAGAGTTATACCAGAAAACTGAGAATAACGGTGGATGGCGTTTATTTAAACCATTAAAAGTGGCGAAGAAAGTTGTTGAAAGTGACTTAGTTACATCCGTTTACTTTGTGAATGAAGATGGCTCACCACTGCCAGCTTATGAACCAGGTCAATATATTAGCATCCGTGTGAAAGTGCCAGGCGAAGAGTATTTGATGAACCGTCAATACACACTTTCACAAGCGAATGCAGAAGACGGCTATCGTATTTCTGTAAAACGAGAAAGCGATCATACGCCAAATGGTAAAGTTTCAAACTATATTCATGATGACTTACAAGTAGGAGATTTAGTTGATGTAAGTGCTCCAGCTGGGTTATTTGTTTTAGAAGAAACGGCTGCACCAATTACATTTGTAAGTGGTGGTATCGGTGTAACACCTTTAAACAGTATGTTGCAATCTTTACATGATGATGCAGTGAATGAAGTAAACTTTATCCAATGTGCTCGTAATGAGAAAGTTGTAGCGTTCAGCGATGACATTCAGGAGAAAGTAAAGGTACTACCGAATGCATCCTATACAGCTTTATTCTCTGAAGAAGATAAGCTTATTACAAAAGAGTTATTAGCAGAAAAAGTTGCTAATAATGCAGATGTTTATGTATGTGGGCCTGTAGGCTTTATGGAAGCTGTTATTAAAAACTTACAGGAAATTGGCGTGAAAGATGAAAAAATTCACTATGAATTCTTCGGACCAGCCATGCAATTAGCTAAATAATATAATGTGTAGGTCCCTGTTATGAGTTACAACTCGTAACAGGGATTTTTTTGCGGACAATCCTGAGAGATGGATTAAATCTGAAACGAGATGAGTGAAGCGGTATGACGGAAAGAGCGAACTATGAAAAAAAGTAGGGACTTTCCCGTTGACAATATACCTTATGGGGTATATTATAAATCACGTAAGCAAGTTCAATCAATCGTTATGGAGGGGGGCGCAAACAGCATGGCTTATGGTTCTAACACAGCAAATCGTGTGAAACGTATGGAAGGCCAATTACGGGGTATTTTACGTATGATGGAAGACGGTCAAAACTGTAAGGATGTGATAACGCAGCTATCTGCCGTACGTTCCGCGGTTGATAAGACGATAGGTGTTATTGTTAGTGAAAATTTATTGGATTGTGTATCAACAGCTAAAGGTGATGCAGAAAAAGTGAATTTCGCTATTCAAGAGGCAATGGATTTAGTTGTGAAAAGTCGATAGTTTTGATATACCCCAAAATGTATAAAGAAGGAGAGTGATCACATGGAAACATGGATTGTTATTGCGCTTATCGCAGCGTTTTTCATTTGGCGAATGAAGCCTACTAAAGGTATTCATTCAATTTCTGCTGCACAATTAAAAAATATGCTTAATGATAAAGATAAGGTATTTATTGATGTGCGTACACCAGCTGAGTATAAGGGACGTAACATTCCGCAATTTAAAAATGTTCCGCTTGGATCAAGCTTTGACAAACTACCAAAGGACAAAGAAATTATTGTCATTTGTCAAAGTGGAATGCGAAGTAGCCAGGCTTGTAAGAAACTAAAAAAACAAGGCTTTAAGCATGTTACCAATGTTCGTGGCGGAATGAGTGCATACTAGGAGGAGGAAAAATGAAGGAAATTACAGCAAAAGAAGTTCAACAAGCTATGGAGCAGGGAAGCAAGTTGAATCTTATTGATGTACGAGAGGTAGATGAGGTAGAGACTGGTCATATTCCAGGTGTTATTCATATCCCGCTCGGATTATTAGAGTTTCGACTACATGAATTAAATAAGAATGAGCCGTATATTATGGTTTGTCGATCAGGTGGACGTAGTGGTCGTGCTACTCAAATACTAGAAAGTAATGGCTTTATTGTATCCAACATGGCTGGTGGTATGCTTGCTTGGGAGGGCGCAGTAAAAATATAGAACATAGCTATATTTTTTTAGTAAAAATAATACCCATGTAGGTATATGGAGGTTGTTAGGTGTATGAAGTCTGATTTTCAGCTAGATGCTAAAGGACTATCTTGTCCGATGCCGATAGTGAAAACGAAGAAGGCGATGGCTGATTTACTGGATGGTCAAATTTTAGAAGTTTCTGCGACAGATAAAGGATCGAAAGCGGATATTGCTGCATGGGCTGAAACGGTTGGTCATCAATACATTGGTACGTTAGAGACAGATGGTGTGCTAAAGCATTATATTCGCAAATGTACAAATGAACAAATAGTAGAGATGACATTTGGTCAAACGATTGATCTAGAGCAGATTACCAATCGTGAGGGATTGATTCTTGATGTACGAGAGGAGACAGAGTTCGCTTTCGGACATATTGAGGGAGCAAAATCTATTCCGATGGGTGAACTAATGGCACGACTTACGGAGCTTGATAAAGAGCAGGAGATTTATGTCATCTGTCGTACAGGAACACGCAGTGATATGGCTGCACAAAAGCTTGCTTCACATGGTTTTACAAAGGTATTTAATGTCTTGCCGGGGATGACATCCTGGACGGGCAATTTAACAAAAAGCATTTAATTAGGAGGAATTTAAGATGTCAAACAAGGTAGCAATCATTGCAAGTAATGGTGGTTTATTTGATGCGTATAAAGTGTTTAATATCGCAACGGCTGCGGCAGCTTCTGAGAAGGAGGTAGCCATCTTCTTTACGTTTGAAGGGCTGAATCTCATTCATAAACAAGGGATGCATGTACTACCGATGCCTGCTGGCGCGGAGCATTATGCAAAAGGTTTTTCAAAAGCAAATGTACCAGCCATCCCACAACTGGTGGAAATGGCACAAGAACTAGGGGTGAAATTTATTGCTTGTCAAATGACTATGGATGTCATGGGTTTATCAACAGATGATTTTATTGACGGTATTGAAGTAGGTGGAGCTGTAACTTTCCTTGAGTTTGCCAAAGATGCAGCGCCATCACTAACTTTCTAGTAATTTGTTCTTGAGAGTGGGGAGTGACTATAGCTCTCCGCTATAAAAAACATTGAAATCATACCTATGGGGGTAAAATGTATGTCTATTCAAAAGTGGAGTGCATCACAAGTTGCTAAAAAGGTCATTAATAATGAAGCGCTGTTTATTTTAGATGTTCGTAATGCAGAGGCATTTGAAGATTGGAAAATGGAGGGACATCGATTTGAGTACCTAAATATCCCGTACTTTGAGTTGTTAGATGGGATTGAAGATATTTTACCTAAAATTCCGGCTGAACAAACAGTATTAGTTGTCTGTGCCAAAGAAGGCTCATCATTGATGGTCGCTGAAATGTTGTCTGAGGCAGGTCGTGATGTTGCCTATTTAGCAGGAGGCATGAAATCTTGGAGTGAATATTTAGAGCCGATTAAAGTTGGGGATTTAACAGGTGGTGGAGAGCTGTATCAATTCGTCCGTTTAGGAAAGGGCTGCCTTTCATATATGGTCATTTCTGAAGGTGAGGCAGCGATTATTGATGCTGTGAGATTTACAGATGTATTTACAAGCTTCGCTGAACAGAAGAACGTTACAATTAAATATGTTTTTGATACACATTTACATGCCGACCATATTTCAGGTGGACGCCATATAGCAGAAGAAACTGGTGCAGCTTACTACTTACCACCAAAAGATGCTGAAGAGGTTGTCTTTCCTTATACACCTCTAGTTGATGGAGCCACTGTTCAAATCGGTGCTTCTAAAATAGATGTAGGTGCTATCTATTCACCTGGTCATACAATTGGCTCTACATCTTTTGTCATCGACGGCAGCTATTTATTAACGGGTGATATTTTATTTATTGATTCAATTGGTCGACCTGATTTAGCTGGACTTGCTGAAGATTGGGTTGGAGATTTACGAGAAACACTTTATAAGCGTTATCGCAAATTGTCTGAAGAATTAATAGTGCTACCAGCACATTTCATGATTATTGATGAGCTTAATGCAGATGGAACGGTTGCGAAACGATTAGGAGAGTTATTGGCGCAGAACCATGGTTTAAATATTCAAAGTGACGAGGAATTTAGACGTGTTGTCACGGATCAATTACCTCCACAGCCAAATGCATATCAAGAGATTCGTCAGGTAAATATGGGGAAAATAACACCTGCACCAGATGAACAGACAGAAATGGAAATTGGACCAAATCGCTGTGCTGTCCGATAGCGTATGCTAAAGTGCAATGAGTACGCATGCATGCTTGTAGCGTGTAAATTCCGTGAATGGAAGGCACTCTTCCTTCCTGAAGTTAATAAAGTGGAACCGGCAAAATCGCTTACACCCTTTGTCGGATCAAAGGAGATTACTATGATGTCAAATTTACAACTAGATGCAAAAGGCTTGTCATGTCCCATGCCTATTGTGAAAACAAAGAAGGCAATGGATACATTAGTTACGGGGGAAATCTTAGAAGTTCAAGTAACAGATAAAGGAGCTTTAGCGGATATTCCTGCTTGGGCTAAAGCGGGAGGGCATGTGATTTTAGATCAATCCGAGGTTGCTGGTGTCATTACATTTTTAATTCAGAAAGCATAGAGCTTATTGAGGGTTGTCTATTAACGTAGCACAACCTTCTTTCTCTTTATCTTGATAGATGGGAGCTAGAAAGAAGGAAAAATAAATGGATATTGCATGGATTTTCACCATATTTTTGATTGGTTTTGTCGGTTCGTTTGTTTCGGGGATGCTCGGCATTGGTGGTGCTATTATTAATTTCCCGATGCTACTGTATGTTCCGTCATTATTAGGCTTTGTGGCTTTTTCAGCGCATGCAGTTTCAGGAATTAGCGCAATTCAAGTGCTTTTTGCTTCCTTTGCTGGTGTATGGGTATATCGGAAAGGTGGGTATTTAAATAAATCACTTATTATCTACATGGGTAGTGCTATTTTAATCGGTAGCTTTGTAGGGAGCTTCGGTTCAAAGTTCTTATCAGAATCAGGCATTAACATTGTCTATGGTATCCTGGCATTGATTGCAGCTGTCATGATGTTTATCCCGAAAAAGCAAATTGATGATAAGCCGATGGAGGAAGTGACATTTCGTAAACCACTGGCGATCATTTTGGCCTGGATTGTTGGTATTGGTTCAGGAATTGTGGGGGCAGCAGGTGGCTTTTTATTAGTACCGATTATGCTAGTTGTCTTAGGAATTCCAACACGTATGACCATAGCGACAAGCCTTGCCATTACTTTTCTCTCTTCAATAGGAGGCACCATTGGGAAATTAATAACGGGACAAGTTGAATATTATCCAGCTTTCATCTTAATTGTAGCTAGTCTGCTAGCGGCTCCTCTTGGTGCAAGAGCGGGGAAAAAATTGAATACAAAAGTGTTACAAGCCATTTTAGCGGTGCTGATCGTTGCAACGGCTATTAAAATTTGGGCGGATATAATAGGGGGAGTGTAGCGATGAAAATTGAAGTTTTTTCTGATTTCACATGTCCATTTTGTTATATTGGTAAGCGTGAATTGGAGCGAGCTATTGATGTTGCGGGCTATACAGAGCAAGTAGAAATAGAATATAAAGCATACCAAATAGGGCCAGATACGCCGAAAGTGAATGCCCCCTCTTTTTACGAGGGGATGGCTAAAAAATATGATATCTCGTTAGAAGCTGCGAAAGACATGACGAAGGGCATCGCCGTGAGAGCAGCAGAGATTGGATTGCATTATGATTTTGATAAGATGACAACAGCCCATACAGAAAAGGCTCATCGTTTAGCGAAGTGGACTCAGCAGTTTGGCAAGGCGGCGGCTTATACTGAAGCTCTCATGGCAGGGTATTTTACAGCTGGAGAAGATGTCAACGAAGATGCTTTTTTATTAAAAGTGATAGCACAATTAGATTTAGATATAGAAGAGGCAAAGGTTATTTTAGCAACGAATGATTTTAGCGAGGCCTTAGATCGAGATCGTTATGATGCACAGCAACTTGGTGTGCAAAGTGTCCCGTTCTTCGTGTTTGAAAACCGTTATGGCATTAAAGGGGCAGAGCCAAATGAAGTGTTTGTGCGAACTTTACATCAGGCGGCAGCATTAGCAGGAAATCAACCGACGATAAAGTTGGTGGGAAATGATGGAGCTGCCTGTAATGATGACGTATGTAAACTATAAAAAAGTGTCGAGTACTTGGGTGCTCGACATTTTTTTATTCAGAATGAGCAATATACTACAAGAGGTATTAAGTCTAGTTTTTTGTGTTATAGAACAAAAATAAATGTATAATATATCCATTTTTATCATCTTAACGGTGCTATTTTAAAGAGATGTGAGAAAAATCACATCCAATTAATTGCTATGTTGCTAAAATATAAGAGAGTATACAAAGGGGGGTATTATAGATGAAACCTATAGTAGCAGGAGTAGCAGGGACAGTACTGTTAGCAGGCGCAATTTTTGTTGGAACAATTGTCAGCGATAAAATATCAGTTGATTCGAATGTTGGCGAGCAAGAAGCGACAGTGCAGACGCAATTACCAACAACAGCAGCTGCTCAGTCAGTGGTCTATGCTCCGCCAAGTATTGAAGAAGTACCAGATGGACCTATGAAAGAGGCAATCTTATACGGTTATGAGCTTGTCAATAACACGCATGTAGCGGCAGATGAATATGTAGGAAACCAATTATCTTGCACAAGTTGCCACGCAGGTGCAGGCTATGATGAGCAAACATCGTCGTTAGTGGGAGTAATGGCAAATTATCCACAATATATCGGACGCTCAGGTAGTATAGTTACGATTGAAGAACGTATTAATGGTTGTATGGTTCGTAGTATGAATGGTAAAAAATTTGAAATGAATAGTGATGAGCTAGAGGCTATGGTGGCGTATTTTGCTTATATTTCTGAAGGTGTACCTATCGGTGCAAAACGTGAATGGGCAGGCACTAGTGATATGAAGAATGTTCCGATTCCAAATGTTGCTGATGGCGAGGAGCTTTATGCACAGTCTTGTATTGCTTGTCATGCTGCTGACGGATCTGGTACTGATGCCAATACTGGTCCAGCGTTATGGGGGGAAAATTCCTTTAATGATGGAGCTGGCATGGCGCGTATGTCGAAGATGGCAGGTTATATTCAAAATAATATGCCGATAGGTGCGGCGGGTACTTTAACTGACCAGGAAGCTTCTGATTTAGCTGCCTTTATTTTATCGCAAGATCGTCCAGAATGGGCAAACCATGATAAAGACTGGCCAAAAGGCGGACGTCCAAATGACATTATGGATAAAGAAAAACGTGAACAAATTAAAAACGGTACGATTGATTGGGAAAAAGTACTGTCAACAAATTAACAATAAGGGATGCTGTTTAACAGCATCCCTTATTGTGTTGTAAAACAAAACCATCCATAGAATTTTTGCGAAAGGTGAAAATGGATTTCCGTTGCAGGCTACTTGCTTTCCTGTGGGCGAGCGCCGAGCCGCTTCCTCTTTTAGAGGCTCGCCTGTCTCGCTATCCCACGGGAGTCAAGTAGCCTTCCACTCCAACCCATAAATTTAGTAAAGGTTTTCCAATAAAGTGAAGGGTATTCACTACTCTTTATGGAGAGGTGTTGTCACTCATCACTTCTCTATATTGAAAATAGGAGCCTTTCCTTTCTCTAATCAGACAAATAATGGGTTAATTTATTCACTACGGCTCGTATGAAAGATAAGGAAAAGACACTTTTGCACATGGTTGATTGGAGTGGAGCCAGCGTCACAGATGAGACCTTGGAGCGAATGCAGTGAGTGAAGCGGCTCATCGGACGCCCCCCCTTGGAAAGGACACTGGCGGAACGGAAATCAACCCCTTACCTTTCAAAATAGCTGCTTCTCCCATTGACATCACCGCATCCCTTTTAGATTAGTTAAAGTTATAGGTAGTTACAATTTTTTCCCTGTTAGTTGTTATATCTGTAAAGTATTCATATAAGCAAATACCAAGGAATGATCCACTGACATTCATGACATTAGAATAGCCATTATTTTGTAGAGTCATAACCGCGTTATAACTTCGTTGACCAGATCGGCAATGTACATAAACAGGCTGATCCTTTGGTATCTCATTCATTCGTTCTCGAAGTTCGCTTAAAGGTATATGGTGGGCGCCAATGAGATGACCAGATTCGAATTCGTTCTTTTCACGTACATCTAAGAAAAAGGCTTGCTTTTCAATGAGTGGCCTAACTTCATCCACTTTTATTTGTTTGAAGTTCCCGTGTAATTGGTTTTGTGCTACAAGTGCTGCCAAATTTACAATATCACGTGCAGTGCTAAACATTGGAGAATAGGATAATTCTAGTTCCTTCAAATCTTCTAAAGTACCGCCCATTGTGATAAGAGTGGCTATAACGTCTATTCGTTTATCTGCATTCCCTTTACCAACCGCCTGTGCACCAAGAACCTTTCCAGTTGGTGTTTCGTAAATGAGTTTAAAGTGAAGCGGATTACTATTTGGCATTAATCCTACTTTGTCTGGTGCAATTAAATAAACACTTTTTGCTTGAAAGCCATTTGCTAGAGCTGTTTTTTCGTTCAAACCTGTTGCAGCACATACAAGGTCGAAGATTTGTACGCTCGAAGAACCAATAACCCCTTTGTTATGCTGTGGGATACTATACATATGGTTAGCTGCGGCGCGTGCTTGTCGTTGAGCAGGACCAGCTAAAGCTAGACGCGTTTGTTTATGAGTAAGCTGATGGAATACTTCAATAGCATCTCCTACAGCATAGATGGAAGGGTCAGATGTCACATAATTAGCGTCCACTCGGATACCCCCTAGTTCACCAATAGCTAGCCCAGCTTCTTTAGCTAATTTGGTTTCAGGGCGAACACCAATGGCTAATACAACTGCTTGTGCTTTTAATTGCTTGCCTGAATTTAATACCACATAATCGGGTGCAACTTGTGCGAGGCTGTCGTTCACAATGACTTGAACCCCTTTGTCAGCCATTTCCTTGTGTAATATTTGAGCCATGTCATAATCGAACGGTGCCATAATTTGTTGACCGAATTCGACTAGTGATACATTAAAGCCTGCAAGCTTTAGATTTTCTGCTACCTCTACACCAATGAAGCCTCCGCCAATTACAGCAATATCTTGCACATTATCCGTTTGTAGATAACGGTTTAAACGGTCAATATCCACCACATTTCGAATAGTAAAGACATGTTCAGAATGAATACCTTCTAAGTTTGGAACGATAGGACTTGCACCAGGCGACAGAACTAACGTATCGTAACTTTCCTCATAATCAACACCAGTTTTCAAATCCGTAATCGTGACAGTTTTTTGCATGCGGTTAATACGTATAACTTCTTGTTGAACACGAGCTTCAATATTGTATTTTGTTTGAAAGGCTTGAGGTGTCATTAAGATTAATTTATCGCTATTTTCAACAATCCCGCTCAAGTGGAACGGTAGGGAACAATTAGAGAAAGAAACATTCGGGCCTTTCTCAAACATAATAATTTCTGCTTTTTCATCAAGACGACGTATACGTGCCGCTGTTGATGCGCCACCTGCAACGCCACCAACTACTATAAATTTTTTACTCAAAGTAAACACTCCTTTTCGAAATACATATTAGGGTATTTGGATGCTATTAAATAAGGGTTTAATTTCTAATTATTGATTATTTATATAGGATGAATACTACAAATTAATAATATACCTATAAGGGTATATTATCAAGTAGTACATATTATAAAATTTCAGAGATATTCCTTGTGAAAGAAAGTTAGGGCATAAATTTGCTATACTAGCGGTAGTAGGAATTGGAAATGACACAGGGGGTGACACTGTTGATTTTTTTGAAATTTTTAATTCAAATCCTCATTGTATCGGGTTTGATTTATATTGTGAGCGGACGATTAATTGGTTCAAATATTAATTTTGTTCGCAGAGTGCTATCGGTCGTCATTAGTGTGACACTAACCTCTTTTGTTTACTGGTATTCTTATTTACGCCATACAGATTTTTTGTCTGAAACGATGATGCAGACAGTGACAGAGGTTAGCACACTTATTTGGATTGGTAGTATGCTACTTATCTCGATGTTGCTTTATTTGGTTTTTGAGTTATTTGATCCAAGCGGTATTACGGCTGGAGATCGTCGTAACGGTCAAAAGTCCTTGCTATTGCGTCTGCGAAGCTATTGGCGACAGCAGAAACGTTTGCGACAGGTGTTAAAAATTGCTGTTACAAACGGTGTTGTGCAAACAATTAAATATGCAAGGCAGCGGGAAAATGAAAAAGAGCTTGCGATTGCACTACGAGCAACTTTAGAGCAGTGTGGTGGGATTTTTATTAAATTTGGACAGGTCCTCTCTACACGTAAAGAATTATTTTCACCTATTTTTATTGATGAGTTAGAAAGATTGCAACATAGTGTGAAGCCTTTACCAGCAGAGCAAGTTACACAAATTTTAGAGAGTTCACTTCCACAACCTATGGATGAAATCTTTAGTCATTTTCAAATGGAGCCCATTGCAGCAGCGTCAATTGGCCAAGTGCATAAGGCACGACTCAAAAATTATGAAGAGGTTGTCGTCAAGCTATTGCGCCCAGAAGTAAAAGGGATTATGCGTGATGATCTTGAAATTTTAGAGGAATTTGCTAATTGGCTTTCAACAAAATCGACTTGGGCAGAGTCATTAGGCTTTCGGGAGTTAGCGGGTGGGTTTGCCGATGGACTACGTGAGGAAATACATTTAGATATTGAAGTGCGTAACACATTACAGGTAAAGAATGCGCTAGCCAAAAGTGATTATAAGGTGCGAATTCCTAAAATTTATACAGCGTATAGTAATGAGAATATCATTGTGATGGAATATATTCGTGGACAAAGTGTGGCGGATGGGGCATCAGAATTCAAACGTTTATCTATTGATCGTAGGCACTTTGCCAAAACGGTATTATATTCTTTCTTTGAGCAAATGCTATTCTCAGGTATTTTTCATGCAGACCCACATCCAGGTAATATTCATATCGATGAATCGGATGGCACACCCGTTTTGCTCGATTTTGGAGCCGTTGGACGATTAGGAGCTACACAGCAAGAAGGCTTAAAGCTATTTTTGATGGGCATTCAGCTTAATGATTCAAGCGTGTTATATGATGGCCTAACATTATTAGTGGAAAATGCTGATCATGCAGAACGCGCAAGAATGGAGCAGGCCATCGATCAAATTTTATTAAAAATCTCCTATGTTGATCGCATACCAACTGAAGAATTGATCCATGCGCTCTTTACAGTGGTAAGAGATTTTGGACTTGCATTTTATCCTGCTGTAGGATTGGCTCTCCGGTCCTTGGTGACGCTAGATGGCACATTACGGGTCATTGATCAACGTTTCGATATATTTACAGAGGCAAAGGATTTTTCTGCTACATATATGCGTGCGTCTTTCCTAAAGCCATTTAAAGAACCGATGGCAACAAAAGAGCGACTGCAGGAGGAACTATCCATGCTGATTCCCACTTTGCGAAAAATGCCAAGAAGGGTAGATCAACTCATTCAACGGGTTGAAAGTGGGAAAATCATTTTACATCATGATATATTCTCGGATGAACATAATGCACGTTTTATCACACATCTGTTTTCTCGATTTGTTCTGCTTCTAGTAGGGATAACATTTGGCATTATATCTGTCGCTCTTTTAGCCATCTCACAATTTATTCATGATTCGTATGCGGTATATTTAAACACAGCCGCTTATTTAGGTTTATTTTTATGTGCAATTTTGTTAGTGAGATTATCTATACAAGCACTGAGATCGATGAAGCAGTAGGTAGGGATTGATTCCCTACCTCATGTTGTTGAAAAAGGTGATGTCAACGGCAGAGACGGGTGGGGGGTTCCGCCAGCGCCTTTTCCAGGGGGCGTCTTATGAGCCGCTTTACTCACTGCGTTCGCTCTAATTAACCATGTTCAAAAGTTTCTTTTCCTTATCTTTCATACGAGCCGTAGTGAACAAATTAGCCCATTATTTGTCTTCTTAGAGAAAGGAGAGGCTCTTATTTTCAATGTGGAGAAGTGCTGAGTGACAACACCCCTCCATAAAGAGTAGTGAATACCCTTCACTTTATTGGAAAACCTTTACTAAATTTATGGGTTGGAGTGGAAGGCTACTTGACTCCCGTGGGATAGCGAGTCAGGCGAGCCCCTGCACAGAGCGATAGCGGAGGAAGCGGCTCGGCGCTCGCCCACAGGAAAGCAAGTAGCCTGCAACGGAAATCCATTTTCACTTTTCGCGAAAATTCTATTGGTGGTTTTTTTCAAACATTAGTAGGTAGGGATTGATTCCCTACCTTTTTCATTGAAATATTTGAATAAAATATTACAAAAACATTACAAAGTGATGTGTAGGTCTAATGTTGAATCAGCTAATAGTAGCGATAGGCAGAATAAAGTGGCGTTTTGTAGAATAAAGTAGCTTTCTTGCAAATATTACAGAAATATTTCGAGTTTTACTAATGTATTAAATAGACATGAAATAGTATAAAAGTTATGCCGAAAATGCTAAACTTTAAAAGGCTAAAATAAATATAAGAACATTTGATTAAAATAGAATCGTTCAAGTGATTACATAGAATATCTAGAGCGAAATTGACAGATGAAGGGGAATGAAAATCAGTGGGTAAGCGCAATAAATGGCGTAAGTCGATGGTGCTAGCATTAGCACTAGCTGGCGGCTTATTATTTAATACAATTCAACCAACAGAAGTACATGCCGAAGAAACTTCTCAACAAATGATTGAGAAAAAGGCTGAAATTGATGCACAAGTTAAAAAATTACAAGAAGAATTAACAAAGTTACAACAAGAGATCGACGCAAAGGTGAAAATATTTAAACAGGTACAAGCTGATATTAAAGAAGTGGATGCAAGTATTGTTGAAACACAAAAACGTATCGAGCAACGTTCTAAAATTTTAAGTGAGCGTATGGCTGCATACCAAGCACAAGATAATACTGTAGGCGTTTATTTAAATGTCGTTCTTGAAGCAAAAAGCTTTGCCGATTTAATGGATCGTGTCGTAGCGGTCAAAACATTAATGGATGCTGACCAAGAATTGGTAGATCAACAGGAAGCAGATAAAGCAAGCTTAGAGCAACAAAAAGCTATATTAGATGAAAAACAAAAAGAGCTTCAAAAGCAATTCCAAGAGCTTCAACAAAAGGAAAGCGAAATGGAAGTGAAAAAGGCTGAAAATGAAGCGAAATCACTTGCATTAAAAGCTCAAATTGCAACGAAACAAGAAGAAGAACGTTTAGAGGCAGAGCGTAAAGCAGCTGAAGAAGAAGCAGCCCGTTTACGTGCACTACAAGCAGCAACTCCAGTTGTACAAGCAACTCAAAATAATGATGGCGGCGTGCCACAAAAAATTGTTATGGGCTCAGGAGCTGGTACGGCTTCTTCAGGAGATGCTATTTCAACAGCTAAACAATTCCTAGGACGTCCATATGTCTGGGGTGGTAGTAACCCATCGACAGGCTTTGACTGTTCAGGTCTTGTACAGTGGTCATACAAACAAGCAGGTGTTTCTTTACCACGTACAGCATCACAGCAGTATTTAGCAACTCAACGTATCTCAGCAAGTGAAGCACGTGTTGGAGACTTAGTATTCTTCAGCTATGGTTCTGGTGTAGCTCACGTAGGTATTTACTTAGGGAACAACACAATGATCGATGCTCAAAACAATGGTATCGTAATTGAATCACTTGATTGGTGGAATCAATACTTAGTAGGCTTTGGTCGTATTCAATAAGCCTCTATATTTAATAGACGATTGACATGATGAAAAGGTCATCTTTGTAGAGAAAAAATATACAAAGATGACCTTTTTTATTTTGCTTTAGTGTTCATCTACCTCCTTTGTCGAGGAGAGATGAACACTTATTTTGCATTTCCAGTGGTTTAAGAGGAGCATTAGAGGTAAGCTCGAAGCGTAATGACTTTGCATTAAATTTTAAAATTTAGCTTAATGACACCTGTCTCTTTTAAGGCAATAAAGAAAATGATAACAAATGGGCCAACGAGTAAACCGATGATACCAAATAACTGTAGACCAATGAACATGGCAATTAATGTTGGCAAAGTGGATAAGCCAATGTGGTCGCCCATTAGTTTAGGCTCGACGACACGACGAATAATAAGTAAAATAGCAGCTAAGATGAATAATTTTACAGCGATAGCTGTGTTTCCCATTAATAGATGGTATAGTCCCCATGGGGCTAATATAATAATGGACCCTAGGAAAGGAACGATATCTATTAACCAAATAATAATGGTCATCGTAACTGCATATTTCGGTTGGATTAATAGTAATCCAATAAGTGTGACGCCACCTATGATAAAGCTTACAAATAAGTGTGCCTTCATATAACCGAATGTTGCATCTTTTAAACGATTTAAGATGATTTTTATTTTCTTTGCTGTGTTAGGCTTTAAATATTTATAAGTGATTTCCTTTAATTTGGGCAAATCAAGCATAAATAGGAATAAAGCAATCATATAAACGAGAAGACTGATAAATAGGCTTGGAATCTCTGAAAAGAATGCTGAAACTTTGTTATAATTAAAGAAGCTTAAAAAGGATTCTTCAACTTTCTTTATGAAATCCATAGTGGTTTTTTGAAGCGAAGCACTTACTTCAGGTGGAAAGTCCTCTGTGTATTTAGAAATATTTTCTTGCATATGAAGCCACATATCTGATAGCTTGGAAATATAATAGGGAGCTTGCTTTGACAATATAATTATTTGCGACATAATTTGTGTAATGGATATATAGCAAATAATAGAGATAACAATAACACTCACTATGTATATAAAAGCAACTACAATTTTCCTTGACATTTTCCATCGCCTTTTAAAGAACATAACAATGGGTTCTAAGAAAAATGCACTGACACCAGCAAGTATTATAGGCATGGATACAGGGATTACAAAATAGGCAGCTACAAGTAGAGAAAGAATCACAATCAATCGGAAAATCATTTTCCTAGCATTAAATTTATTCATAAACTCACCTTCTTTGAGAAAAAAATTAAGTTAAGTGTACCATAAATCAAATTTTATTACGTTCTGAAACAATAAAGGTAGGGATAAATTATGGAGAAAGAGATTTTGCAACTTTTTAATAATCTAACAGAGCATGACCGCGATATTGAATCTTACGAGGAACTAATAAAAATTCTGCAGGAACCCGTAGATTGGACATATGCAGTCTGGGAACAGCTTGTACAAGCACTTACATACAAAGATGGTCATGCACGTGCACGTGCTGCACAAATTTTATGCGCCTTAGCCGCAAAAAGTGACCCAGAAGAAAGGGTATTGGAGGATTTTTTAAAGATTTGGGCTGTGACTTATGATGAACGATCCGTTACAGCTCGAAATGCATTACAAGCTATTTGGAAAATTGGGCTAGCAGGTCAAGTACAAAGTGACTTAGTGGTGTCTTATTTAGCAAAGAGATTTCAAACTTGTTTAGATGAGAAGCATCCGACTCACATTCGCCATGATATTATTGTATCTTTTAAAAAGCTATATGACGAGACAAGTGACATAAAGTTATTAGACATTGCCCATCGTTTAATTAATGAAGAGCAGGACGTTAAATCTAAACAGAAGTATAAGTCAGCCATCCGTTCAACGTAACGAGATGGTGTTTTTTGTGCAAATTATTTGGTAAATTATTGAATAGTCAACTATAATAAATGAAAAAATAAAAGGGGTTAAGACATGAGCATTTATAATTATTTAGTACGAAAACCTAATGGTGAAATTTTATCCATGGAAACATATCGTGGAAAAACGATGCTAATTGTCAATACGGCGAATCAATGCCGATTTACATATCAATTTGATGACTTACAAAAAATGTATGATAAATATGGGAAAGATAATTTTGTCGTTCTAGGATTTCCTTGCGATCAATTTGGTCATCAAAATCCTGAAGATGGCGAGGAGACTACGCATCTTTGTAAAGTGAATTATGGCGTTACCTTCCCAATTTTTGAGCTTGTACAAGTAAATGGAGAGACTACCCACCCATTATTCAATTATTTAAAACATGAAGTGGATTTTCGAGAGTTTGGCAAGGCGAGCATGCAGGAAAAAATGCTTGCTGAGGCAATTGTTCAACTTGCCCCTAACTTTTTAGATGGTCGTAATATTCGCTGGAACTTTACAAAGTTTTTAGTAGATGCTAACGGCAAGACCGTTGCACGCTTTGAACCAACAGATTCACAACTTGATATTGAACAGGCAATTGAAACTATACTATAAAACAGTTTTGTTTATCTTATTCTTTAGAAATGGTGACGATCCATTCAAAGCACAGCTATTTTTTCCTATTAATATATGATAAACTGCTTTACAAGTGAATTATTCTTGCAGAATAAAGGTGCTAACAAGCATAATCGGGAATTCGGTGAAAAACCGAAGCTGTTTCCGCAACTGTAAGTACAGCTAGTATAAAGGTTTACCACTGTCTTAACAGAGATGGGAAGGTACTTTATCACACATTCGTTTTTTATGTAATGAACTGTACAAGCCAGGAGACCGACCTTTGTTTGAACGTATAAAAACTTCTCGGAAGCTAGGAGGATATACGGCAAATACATAGGCTATGTCATGTTAATTTGGCCATTATTATGTTATTTTCGTCGTTCCTTTGCGTAAAGGAGCGGCGTTTTTTTATGCAAGAATTTTCATAATGAAAAGTGGGGGGATCGCAAGTGAAAAAAGATGCACGTTATTCTTGTTATCCATTTATGCGTGAAAAAGCTTCGACGGTTGATTTTGAGATTCGAACAGACAGTCTGACTACGCATTTGGGAGTTGCTTTAGCTGCAGTTAAGAAAGAGGATGTACAAGCTGTTGTAGAAGATTTAATAATTATTTTACCTATGGCCTACCATGTCAATGGCTCGGTTCGTGGAAAACTAGCTGTAACAGAAGAGGATCTTGCTTGGTTAAGTGAGCGCTATGATTTTTATGTTCGTCATGTGAAGGAAGAGATACAAAACTTTGTCTTACCTCAAGGTACAGAGGCTGCCGCTGCTCTACATCTTTGCCGTAGTGAAGCAAAAAAATCATATCGTACATTACACAAAGTATCGGATGAACGAGAGGTTCCAGCTATTCTTTTTGATTATTTAGGCCTATTAGCCAATGTGTGCTTCGTTATGGCTGTCTTTATGAATCAACAAGCAGGGATAGCTGAAATACCATTTATTAGTAAATCATATCCGATGAAAAAGAAAAAGGAGAATAATAATGAAGAAATTATTTAATGTTCAATGGCTAACAGTACTCTTCCTTGCAATGATTTTAGCAGGTTGTGGTACTTCGGTAGATACTAAAAATAAAGACGCTTCACAGGATACACAACAAACAGAGCAAACAAACTACAAAGTGACAGATGATCGCGGTGTAGAAATAGAGTTTAAAGAAGTACCAAAAACAGTTGTATCATTGCAACCAAGTAATACAGAAATTTTATTTGCTCTAGGTGTTGGTGATAAAATCGTAGGAGCAACTGAATATGATACTTACCCAGAGGAAGCACAGAAAATTGAACGGGTTTCTGATTCTGTGAATTTTAACAGTGAACGAATCATAGCGTTGAAGCCAGATGTTGTTATAGCTTATACGATTGGTGATAAGGAAGCAATGAAACCACTTGAAGATGCTGGAATCAAAGTGTTTGTTATTCAATCAGCAGCTACATTCGATGATGTTTATGGTGACATCGAACAGATCGCAGCTGTAATGGGTGTTGCAGATAAAGGAAATGAAGTAAACGAAGAGATTAAAGCGAAATTAGCTGACGTTAAAGCAAAGGTGAAGGAAGTAAAAGCACCGAAAAATGTTTATTTAGAAATTAGTCCTAAGCCCGATATTTATACAGCAGGCTCTGGTACTTTCCAGCAAGAAATACTAGATGCAGCCAATGTTAAGAATGTTTTTTCTGACTTGAGCAGCTGGGCACAAGTTTCTGAGGAAGATGTCATAGTGAAAAACCCAGATGTTATTTTAACGACAGTAAACTACACAGAGGATCCAATAGGTGAAATACTTACACGTGATGGATGGAATACAGTGACAGCAGTTCAAAATAAAGCAGTACAGACTCTTGATACAGATATCTCTAATCGACCTGGCCCACGTATTGGGGAAGCCGTAGAACTAGTAGCAAAGGCTGTCTATCCAGAGTTATTTAAATAAGAAACCATTCAAGGCTAGCTGTATACTGACAGCTAGCCATTTTTATGTGGGTTGTTATTTCCTAGTGTGAAAATTGGAATTAATTGAGTTAGTTCTATAAAATAAAAGTAAGAGTGCTCGATAATTTTAGGAGGTGTAGTAATTGGAACAGTTAGAGACAAAGATAATTCCATTTGAGGCAGTTTATAATTTTCGAGATATGGGGGGATATAGGACAAGGGATGGGCGCATTGTCAAGAACGGTTTATTTTACCGCTCAGCGGCTCTTGGGAAAATGACGTTGGCGGATAAAGAGCTATTTGAAACATTAGGGATTAAAACCATTTTTGATTATCGTGATAATAATGAGGCACACCATAATCCTAACCCTATGTTCTCACACGCTCAATATATTCAAATACCAGCGAAGGGCAATCATACATTTGAAATGCCTACAAATGCTGGTGGTAGAGATTTTTATAAAGCAGTAAGCCCCGAAATGTTCCGAGATTTTTATGCACAGATGCCGTTTAATAATCCTTCTTTTAAAGAGTTAATGAAAACCATACAAAATCCTGACAATTTGGGTCTTGTCCACCATTGTGCAGTTGGTAAGGATCGCACAGGTATAGGGGGAGCTCTTATTTTGCTAGCCTTAGATGTACCTGAGGAGACGATTATGGAAGACTATTTAAACACGAATATCCATTTACGTCCAATGGTAGACAGAATGGCACAGGCTATTCAACATCAATATAATGAGCAAGAATTACAGCAATTCTATGCATTAATGTCTGCTCGAGAAGACTATTTACAAGCAGCATTGGATGCTATGGATTACCATTATGGCTCAAAGACTAAGTTTTTAGAGCAGGAGTTTGGCCTAACTATTGCTAGACGAGAGCAATTGCAAGCTTATTGCTTAACATAACAATGACCCCTTTCACATATCTGTGTGAGAGGGATTTTTTATGTGGAAGCGCTGTCTTCCTATAAACCTCTTTACAGTCTGAAAATTTATGATAAGATACAATAGATTTTTAAGAAAAATATAGGAGAAGTGAAAGTATTGGCAGAGACAATGAAAGAGACAAATAAGTTAAGTCTATTCCATTTAACATGGCCTATTTTCTTAGAAGTATTTCTATTTATGTTAATGGGATTAGCCGATACTTTTATGCTCAGTGCTTTATCAGATAATGCTGTATCCGGAGTAGGTGCAGCCAATCAATATATCCATATTGCGATCTTGATTCTTGAAGTGGTAGGGAATGGTGCATCCATTGTCGTTTCACAGTATTTAGGTTCAAGACGTTTTTTTGAAGCAGCGAAAATATCTGCTTTAGCTGTCACAATGAATTTGGTTGTTGGACTGTTAATGAGTATTCTATTTTTCTTCTTTGCAAAACATTTAATGACTATGATGAACTTGCAGGGAGAAGTACTTCACTATGCACAAAGTTATTTAGTTATCATCGGGAGTTTTATTTTTCTACAGGCTATTATTAATGCACTTGCTGCAATTATTCGTGTACATGGTTGGACGAAGCAAACGATGTATGTATCACTTGGCATGAATATCTTGCATGTTGTGCTAAACTATGGTCTGATTTTTGGGAATTTAGGTTTACCAGAGCTTGGTGTAAAAGGAGCGGCTATTTCTTCGGTCATTAGTCGAGGATTAGCTGTACTAGTGTTTTTCTGGTTGCTCTATCAAGTGATGGAAGTACGCGTGAAGCTACACTATTATTTTGATTATTCTAAGGAATATGTAAGGAAAATATTAAACATTGGCTTACCTTCTGCCTTTGAACAGGTACTTTATCAGTTTTGTCAGATTGTCTTTTTATATTATGCGACATATTTAGGAGCAGAAACACTGGCAGCACGACAATATGCTATGAATATTTCGATGTTTACGTATTTATTTGCGATTGCCATTGGTACAGGAACAGCTATTATTATCGGACGTCATGTGGGGGCAGGGAAGAAGGATGAGGCATACCATCAACTATGGATAAGTGTCCGTGCGGCATTTGTTTTTACGATTATTATGGTTGCAGTCGTTACGATTTTCCGCAAACCACTCATGCATGTTTTTACCGATAATCCAGATGTCATTACTATTGGAGCATCCGTGTTAGCCCTCAGTATTTTGCTAGAGACTGGCCGTACAATGAATATCGTTGTCATTAACTCTTTACGTGCTTCTGGAGATGCCAGATTTCCTGTGAAGATTGGTTTTCTATCGATGGTTTGTATGAGTCTTCCGCTTGGTTATTTATTTGTATTTATATTGGATTGGGGCTTGGTTGGAATATGGCTAGCTATTTCAGCAGATGAATGGGTACGTGCAATTATCGTATACTTTAGATGGAAAAGCCGTAAATGGGAGCGATTTGCCCTCGTTTCACCGAATGAACAGAAGGAGGCATAGAAATGGGAGCATTATCTAAACGTGCGATAGCGGCAGCATTAATGGAGCAATCTATCACACTTTTTGCTTGTCCTGTATGTCAGCAATCGATGCATGTCTATGAGCAGGGAAGATTGGTTTGTCCTGCTAACCATTCTTTTGATATAGCTAAGCAGGGCTATGTCAACATGCTGACACATAGCGCTGCTTCTAAATATAGCAAAAGTCTTTTTGAATCTCGTAAGGCAGTGATTGATAGTGGGATTTATGATGCTGTAGAAGAAAAAATTAGTAAGCTTATAGCCTCTGCAAAAACAGTGCTTGATACTGGCTGTGGAGAAGGATCACATTTAGCTCGTATTATGACAGACATAGACAATGGCATCGGTGTTGGTATCGATATAGCAAAAGAGGGCATATTGGCAGCAACACGTCATTATCCACAACAAATTTGGTGTGTAGGTGATTTAGCCAAAAGTCCATTTGCGCAAGAAAGCTTTGATGCAATATTAAATATTTTATCGCCCGCAAATTATGAGGAATTTAAGCGTCTTCTTGCCCCAGATGGCTGTCTTGTAAAGGTTGTACCACAAAGCGGCTATTTACAGGAACTGCGTGCCCAATTATATGCAGATTCGAGCAAGGAAACATACTCTAATGAACAAATTGTTGCCCGTTTTAAAGATAGCTTTAGTGAAGTTATAGTAGAACGTGTAACCTATACTTTACCGCTTGCAGAAGAGCTTGTGCCGGCGTTATTAGAGATGACACCGATGGGCTGGCATAAAAAAGAGGAAACGGCCATTGTATTAAATGAAATTACGATTGATGTAGATCTATTAGTAGGGAAAGTTTAAGAGGGCCACCTGCAATTGCAGTATACTGGTCTTTTCGATTACAATGGGAATAACTATTGAATAAGGTAGGAATGTAACAGTGTATAAATTAGCAGCTAATGTTGTCAAAGTAATATTAAAATTAATGGGTTCAAAGGCTCGTGTATATGGAGAAGAAAACTTGCCAAAAGATGGTGGGTATATTATAGCTTGTACACATACAGGCTACGTCGATATTTTAAACCTTGGTGTAGCCATGTACCCTCGTGAAATTCACTTTATGGCGAAGAAGCAATTATTTGAAATGAAAGGGCTTGGCTGGCTTATTGAGCGTTTAAATGCCTTTCCGGTGGATCGTGATAATCCTGGACCAAGCGTGATTAAAATTCCTTCACAGTTATTGAAAGAAGGTAAAATTGTAGGGATTTTTCCCTCTGGTACTCGTAGCTCAGAAGGAACGGATTTGAAGCAAGGAGCGATTACGATTGCACAGCTAGCAAAGGCGCAAATTGTTCCAGCTGCATATGTTGGCGCGCGTAATGCTGGCGATGTAATGAAGCGTGGCAAAGGCTACTTAATCTATGGTGAGCCATTTTATGTAACAGGGAAAGGGAAAGAAGGTCGTGAGCAATTTACACAACATCTTGAACATGAGCTAATTTCTTTAACGGAAGAATTACAAAAACGTATTGCAGTCAAATAAAGAGAAGCGGCACTCAGAGTCACATAGATTTTGAGTGCTTTGTTGTAGGAGGAGAAACATGATTCGAGTACTTTTCGTTTGCTTAGGTAATATTTGTCGCTCTCCCATGGCAGAAGCCGTCATGCGAGAGTTAGTAGAAAAAGAGCATTTAGGAGATAAAATTGAAGTGGATTCTGCTGCCACAAGTTCATGGCATATTGGTGAACCTCCACATCAAGGTACATTGGATAAGCTTAGAGAAAATGGTATTTCCACAACAGGCATGCAAGGTCGACAATTACAACGGGCTGATTTTGAAAAATTCGCTTATATTATCGGTATGGATGAAAGCAATATTCGCAATATCCGAACGATGCTAGGCGATCCGCGCTCACCAAAGATTTTTCGTTTTCTAGATTTAACGGAACATCGCAAAGACGTCCCTGATCCATATTATACGGGTGATTTTCAAGAAACCTATGATTTAGTGCAAGAAGGCTGTCAGGCATTACTAGCAAAAATAAAACAAGAGCTGTTGTAAAGTGACACTAAAAAACGAAAATTTTAACAGCTATTTCTTCAGAAAATATTAGCTTAAACATTGGTATATATAGCTTTGTAAGTATCATTGTGTTATTATTTGCAGAGTAAAGATACGATAAGTATTTAATTACCATTTACAGATGTGCAACTGCGTATCTATCATTTTTATAAACTTATATTTGAAAGAGAGTGGAAACAATGGGTCGTAAGTGGAACAACATTAAAGAAAAGAAAGCGTCTAAAGATCAAAGCACAAGCCGTATTAATGCAAAATTCGGGCGAGAAATTTATGTGGCAGCTAAATCAGGCGAACCAGATCCAGAGTCAAACCGTGCACTTAAAGTAGTGCTCGAACGCGCGAAAACATACAGTGTTCCAAAACATATTATAGAAAAAGCCATCGATAAAGCAAAAGGTGGCGGCGATGAAAACTTTGATGAATTACGTTATGAAGGCTTTGGACCAGCCGGCACAATGATTATTGTGGATGCTTTAACAAACAATGTGAATCGTACAGCATCAGATGTTCGTGCGGCATTTGGTAAAAATAACGGGAACATGGGTGTCAGTGGATCTGTCGCTTATATGTTCGATTCAACTGCAGTTATTGGCTTAGAAGGTAAAACGGCTGATGAAGTACTTGAAATTTTAATGGAAGCAGATCTTGATGCTCGCGATATTTTAGAAGAGGATGACGCGGTTATTATTTATGCGGAGCCAGATCAATTCTTTGCGACACAAGAAGCGTTAAAGGCTGCAGGGGTTGCAGAATTTACAGTAGCAGAGCTTTCTATGCTACCTCAAACAGAAGTTGCCTTAACTGGCGATGATGTAGCTAAGTTTGAAAAACTAATCGATGCATTAGAAGATTTAGAGGATGTACAAAATGTCTTCCACAATGCAGATTTGGGCGAATAAATCGATAAATGAAGTGAGTAAACCAGTAGCAAATTAGCTACTGGTTTTTAATTAGGGAGGAAAACGATGCAGAGTATTTTAGCCATTAGTTTATTTTTAGTCACATTATTTTTTGTCATAGTACAACCACGTAAACTATCTATCGGCTGGTCAGCCTGTATAGGGGCGGCGATTGCCTTACTAATGGGTGTAGTTACCTGGCATGATGTGTTAGCAGTAACTGGAATTGTTTGGAATGCGACGTTATCATTTATTGGCATTATTTTAATTTCGCTAATCTTAGATGAAATTGGTTTTTTCGAATGGGCAGCTCTGCACATGGCACGACTTGCGAAGGGAAGCGGAATTCGGTTATTTGTTTATATTGCTTGCCTAGGGGCAGTTGTGTCGGCCCTATTTGCTAATGATGGAGCGGCTTTAATACTCACTCCCATTGTGTTAGCAATGGTAAGAAAACTGAATTTAACTGAAAAAATGATTTTTCCGTTTATCATGGCAAGTGGTTTTATAGCAGATACAACTTCCTTACCATTTGTAATAAGTAATTTAACTAATATTGTATCAGCTGATTTTTTTGAAATCGGCTTTATAGAGTATGCAATTCATATGGTTGTACCGAATTTCTTTTCTTTAGTGGCCAGTATTGTTGTACTGTATATTGTTTTTCGACGGTCCATTCCACAGCATTATTCTCTTGAGGCGGTTGAGCATCCAAAGCAGGCAATTCGAGATCCTCGCTTATTTTCGATAGCTTGGTATGTGATCGCCATCCTATTAGTAGGGTTCGTGGTCGGTGAAGTTCTACACATTCCTGTATCCTTCGTTTTATGCGGTGTTGCTTCTATTTTCTTATCGCTTGCACAGCGTAGTAAGGTTGTAGATACGAAGAGGGTCATAAAAGGAGCGCCGTGGAATATAGTGTTCTTTTCCATTGGTATGTATGTGGTGGTCTATGGATTAAAAAATGTAGGGATGACAGGATTGCTAGCCAGTTTACTAGAGCAAGCGGTACAGCATGGTTTTGTAGTGGCAACCATGACGATGGGATTTGTTGCGGCAATTTTGTCTGCAGTGATGAATAATTTACCTACTGTTATGATTGATGCCTTAGCCATTTCTGAAACAAGTGCAACTGGTATGATGAAGGAAGGGCTCATTTATGCAAATGTTATTGGCACAAATTTAGGTCCGAAAATGACACCGATTGGCTCACTTGCGACATTATTATGGCTTCATATATTGGCTCAAAAGGGCATTAAAATTAGCTGGGGACAGTATTTTAGAATCGGCATCATTCTTACAATTCCAACACTGCTCGCTACTTTACTAGCATTAGTTTTTTGGATAAGTATAATAGCATAGTTATATTGTCGAAATAGTGAAATAAATAGTACAATAAGTAATAGTAAGATATTAATATATCAGCGTATTAAAGGAGGAAAGTATGCGAGCGACAGGTAAATTAAGTAATAAAATTGTGCTAATGTCATTTGTTATGCTATTAGCTTTGTTAGCCTTTTTCATTGTAACAACGATATATACAGCGAAATCATCTGTTAATAAAACAATGGGAACACAGGCAGTTGCAGTTGCTGAGAATATTGCAAAACGTTTGAACGCAGATGAATATGAACAACTCTCACAGGACCCAAAGGAATCTGAATTATATTGGCAGCTAAGGCAAGAACTCAATGAATTGCGTGAAATAAATGGGGTTCTGTATGCCTATACTTTCGCAGTCCCAAAGGAAGATAAAAAGGTTCGATTTTTAGTGGATGGTATGCCAGTAGATGATCAAGAAAATGCTGGCGTTATAGGAGATGAATCTGCTTCCACCTATTATAAAGATTTAAAAAAGGTAATGGATACGGGGAACTACTACTCCGATATTTTACATAGCGATTTTGGCGATTATTTATCAGGTACTGTGCCATTGAAAGATGCCTCAGGAAATATTGTTGCCTTTGTAGGGGTAGATATAGAGGCAACAGAGGTAAGTGGTGTGACAAATGCTGTGCTAACAGCCATTTTACCTGCTTTAATTGTCGTTATATTAGCTTTAATAGGACTTGTTATGTTTATTATGTATCGTTATATCAATCGAGCGTTGAAGCCTTTAACAAATTTAGGTGTTGCCGCACAAAACTTTGCACAAGGAGATATTGCTAAGGCATCTATGGCAGTAGAGGAAATTCAATTGACAGGAGAAAATGAGATTACTATTTTTGCTCAATCCTTTAAGGAGTCTCTACAAAGATTAAAAGAAACATTCCACACGATTCAACAACGAACATTAGCTTTACAAAGTGTCGTTCAAAAGATTGATGAGACAACTCATCATGTGGAAACATCAAACGCTCAAATTGCGGATCGTATTATCGAAATTGCTGCGGGGAGTGAGCAGCAGCAGCAAAACAATCAAGAGGTTGTCTTAACGATGAACGAAATGTCGATTGGTATTCAACGTCTAGCTGATACTACGTCTGAAATTGCCGAGTCATCTTCAGCTATGACGGGTCTAGTTGAAACAAGTGTTGGTCATTCACAAGAAGTTGTATCACAAATTCAAAATGTAGAAGCCTCCGTTTTACGTACAGCTAATCATGTCGAGGAGATGGGCGAGAAGTTCCGTTCTATTGAAGAGATGGTGACGATCATTACGAGTATTGCCGATCAAACAAACTTACTTGCTTTGAATGCGGCGATTGAAGCAGCGAGGGCTGGGGAAGCAGGTAAAGGATTTGCGGTTGTGGCGGACGAAGTACGTAAACTTGCAGAGATGTCTAAATCATCAGCTGACGAAATACACATGCATTTAGAAAGCTTTAAGAAAATAACAGATCGAGCATTGCAAGAGATGTCGAGCAGTACAGTAGACGTACAAGCAGGCAATAAAGCGGTGCAATATATTGGTGTAAGCTTAGAGCAAATATTGCAATCAGTCATTGAGGTAAATAACAAAATTCAAGATGATTCAGCTGTGATCGAGGAAATGTCAGCTGGCTCTGAGGAAATATTAGCTACTATAGAGCAAATGAATGATATTGCGAAGCATAGTGTGCTAGGAACAAAGGAAGTTGCAACTTCCTCTGACTTACAAGTAGCAATGGTTTCGGAATTAAATGAAGTTGTAACCATTTTAGATCAGACATCTAAAGAAGTTATCGATACGATTAATACATTCAAATTATGATGACCTTGAAACTATTTTTCTATAAGCATAGGTCTTGTAGAAAAATAGTTTTTTAATAGGAGATAGTAGTGTGTAAATGTCTAAATAAACCATATTAAGGGAAATTAGAAAATAATTTGTGTTTTACCCATTGTGAAAACTTTCAAACCATAACATAATATAAAGTAATATTTGTTGAACGAAATAGGGGGGCTAAAGTATGAGGTTTTTACGTTCAATACAGGGGAAATTGATTATTATTTCATTAGTAATACTGATTATTCCAAGTTTAATAATTGGTATAGTTAGCTACGGTAAGGCTAAGAATGGCATGGAGGAAATTGGTGAGCAAGTACTTTACAATAGCGTAGAATCAGCTTTGCAAATAATTGAGCTTGCCAATGAGAGTGTTGAAAAAGGTGACATTCCTTTAGAAGTTGCACAGGAGCGAGTACGTGAGGCGTTTCTTGGACCTAAAGATAGCGAAGGGAAACGCCCTATTAATTATCCTGGTGATTTAGGAGAATATGGCTATATTTATGTATTGGATGATAAGGGGACATTAACAACACATCCAACGCGAGAAGGGGATAATCTTTGGAATGACCAGGATAGTAGCGGAAATTATTTTATTCGGGAAGTGACTGAAAAAGCTCTTGCTGGTGGTGGTTTTACAGTATATGAATTTGAGCTACCAGGTCAGGATGTCTTAGCAGATAAAATTATTTATTCGGAGAAAGATCCACATTGGGGATGGGTAATCGCATCAGGTACATATATGCAAGATTTTAACGAAGGGGCAAATTCTTTATTGTTAGTGATTGGTGTGACATTAGTGGGTGCGATTATTATCGGGACAATCGTAGTCATTTTAGTATCTAGACATCTGGCATTACCAGTTAAAAAATTATCGATGCGTGTGCGAGAAGTAGCGCAAGGGAATTTAACTGTAGAGATTGAGCATTTACAGCGTTCAGATGAAATTGGACAATTAAATGAGGGCTTTAATGAAATGGTAAATCAACTCAAAACGCTTATTTCAGATGTGGAGGAAGCGATTGTAGAAATACAATCGACATCAGCGAACCTAACAGCAGTGGCTGAAGAGACGGATGCCTATGGTGACGAAATCGTCAAAGCCATCAATGAAGTATCTAAAGGTGCAGTCAAGCAAGCATCAGATGCGGAGGATACAAATCGAACAGCTATTGAGTTTGCTCAGCAAATTGAAGGATTGCACGATAAAAATGATTTAATGTTGGATGCATCACAGCATATGAAAAAATCAAATGAAGAAGGTCTCGTTAATCTAGATAGTTTAAAAGAGACATCACAGGAATCTTTCGATATTATTCAGAACATTCAATCTGTTTTTGGCAGTTTAATAGTCAAAGTGCATGAAATTGAAGGTATTGTAGAGACAATTACGCAAATTTCCGACCAAACAAACCTACTGGCTCTTAATGCCTCTATTGAAGCCGCAAGAGCGGGAGAACATGGTAAAGGATTTGCAGTTGTTGCAGAAGAAGTACGTAAGCTTGCGGATCAAACATCAGTCGCGACAGAGCTCGTCCGCACCACTATAAAGGGGATTGAAAGTGAAACGAAGTTAGTCAATGATGAGATGCAGAAAACGCATGCTATTGTGCATCAGCAAAATGATTCGGTTCAGGTGACAGCGTTATCTTTTAAAGAAATTAAATTGGCTGTTGAAAAAATAATAGCCATTATAGGAGATATGGCAGAGGGTGTAGAATATTTAAATAGCTCCAAGAATGTTATTATGCAGTCGATTGAAAGCATTGCAATGATTAGTGAAAAGAATGCTGCTGCATCTGAAGAGGTAACAGCGTCTGTAGATGAGCAGCAACGAGCAATCCAGCTTGTTAGTGAGTCTTCCAATGATCTAACTGATGAAATATCAGCCTTACAGGAGTCTATTAAACGCTTTATATTGAGATAATTATGCAGGATGCTTGGTCAACAAGCATCCCATGTTGTTGAAAAAAGGTAATGTCAACGGCATAATAAGCAATTTTGTAAGGCGAGGGGTTGATTTCCGTTCCGCCAGCGTCCTTTCCAGGGGGCGTCTGATGAGCCGCTTCACTCACTGCGTGAACTGCACCCAAAATATTGGACTTAAAAATCTACTATAGGGGGTGCAGGTAGTGATTTCTGATGAACAAAAATTAGCCGCAGTTCTAGCTTACTTTGAAGAAAAGGAAAGTCCGTATCAGATTGCCAATCGATTACAGATGGATCGACAGTACATTCGATTATGGATTGAATTATATCGCTATCATGGCATCGAAGGAATTATTCGTCCTCAAGGGTTCACGAATTATGAAGATTCTTTTAAAATAAAAGTAATTCAACACCTGATAGAGACGGGCGATTCGCTCCTCCAGACTGCTGCGAAGTTTAATATTCCTTCCCGTGAAACCGTTCGGAGATGGAAAAAACAATGGATGTCAACGGCTGGTGAGGTGCTCTATCAAGTAGAAAAGGAGCGCCAATCAATGCCAAAAAAACAACCACCTTCGTCCGATTTAAATGGAAAAACAACGGATGAGTTAAAAGCCGAAATTGAGTATTTACGGATGGAAAATGCCTATTTAAAAAAGTTGAAAGCCTTAGTTCAAGAAAAGGATGCCTTCAAATCCAAGAAAAAGTAAGAGCTGTCTATGAGCTAAGGTTGGATTTTCCTCTTCAAGCTCTATTAAAAGTCGCGAAACTTAAGAAAAGTACGTATTATTATCATCTCCAAAAATGGGTAAAACCAGATAAATATCAGGCGATCAAAGAACGAATTCAGACGCTTTTTCATTACCATAAGGGGCGTTATGGCTATCGTCGTATTTGTTTAGCCCTCCGAAATGAAGGGTTTTTCATCAACCATAAAACGGTCCAACGATTGATGCAAGAAATGGGCTTAAAAGGGACGATCCGCCCTAAAAAATACCGTTCGTATAAAGGGACAGTCGGCTATGTCGCAGAGAATATCATCCAACGTGATTTTGAAGCCACTGCACCCAATCAGAAATGGGTAACCGATGTAACGGAGTTTAAAATAAACGGTCAAAAAATCTATGTATCCGCTGTATTAGATTTATTCAATCGAGAAATCGTTGGATATGAGGTATCAAAATCACCTAATTTTGAGTTAGTCCAACAGTCTTTGAAAATGGCGTTTACGTATACACAGCTATCAGAAAAGAGTGGCTTAATCATCCATTCTGATCAAGGATGGTTATATCAAATACCACGTTTTAAAGCGTTATTGGCCACTTATGAAATCAAGCAAAGTATGTCACGGAAAGGGAATTGTTTAGATAATGCCGTGATAGAAAGCTTTTTTGGCATTATGAAATCAGAATTTCTATACGCAACAACGTTTAAGAACTACGAAGCATTCAAAAAAGCGTTAGTAGACTATATCCACTACTACAATCATGAACGGATAAAAATAAAACTCAACGGAAAAAGTCCAGTTGAGTTTCGAAGAGTTTCTTAAAAGTTCAAATTTTTGGGGTCAGTTCAGCGTTCGCTCCAGGGTCTCCTCTGTGACGCTAAATCCCCTAGGAGTGACGCTGGCTCCACTCCAATCAGCCATTCTGCAAAAGTGTCTTTTCCTGAACAAAATAGCCCATTATTTATATTATAAGAGAGGATAGCCTCTTACTTTCAATGTGGAGAAGTGATGTGTGACAACACCCCTCCATAAAAGAGTAGTGAATACCTTCACTTTTTTATGGATTGGAGTGGAAGGCTACTTGACTCCCGTGGGATAGCGAGACAGGCGAGCCTCTAAACGGAGTGGTAGCGGAGGAAGCGGCTCGGCGCTCGCCCACAGGAAAGCAAGTAGCCTGCAACGGAGATCCTTTTTCACCTTTCACATAAATTCTATGGATGGTTTTGTTTTTCAACACTATGGGATGCTTGGTCAACAAGCATCCTTTTTTCTTTAGCTGCGTTAATAAAAGGTAAAGGAGGGGTGATTTGTGAAAAAATGGGTAATTGGAGGAAGTGTACTTCTAGTAAGCATTGGAATGGTTCTTTATATTTGGTTGGGAAAACAAATAGAGCAGGGTGTTGAACCAAGTGCAAAAGGCTCTGCTGACTATATGATTATACTAGGGGCAAAAGTAAAGGCGGGTGGTGTACCATCACTTTCATTAAAGAGTAGATTAGAGGTGGCAGTTCCATACTTAACAAAATACCCTCATGTTAAGGTCATTGTGTCAGGGGGGCAAGGACCTGATGAAGATCAAACAGAGGCATCTGTTATGCAAGAATATTTAGAACAGAACGGTATCGAGGCTACAAGGATTATCGTCGAGGACAAGTCTACGTCCACTTATGAAAATTTAGTATTTTCCAAAGAATTATTACCGAAAGATACAAAGAAAATCACCATCGTTTCAAATGACTTTCATTTGAAACGCGCTAAGTATTTAGCAGAAACTTTAGATTTCGAAGTGGATGTCGTCGCAGCCGAAACACCAAAGTCAGTAGAAGCTAAACTAAGATTGAGAGAAAGAGCCGCTTTATTAAAAACGTATATTGTTGGCTATTAAAGTACTTTCATTGAGGCGTAATCATTTCTAGTGCTTTCTCGTAAAAAACACCACTACAAAAATAGATAATTGTTTCTTAATAGGTTCCATTTGGCATATAATAGAAATATCACGGGGTATAGGACAGAAAGAGGGGACTTCAATGACAACGTTTAAAGATTATCAGTATAGCCGTCCAAATGTGGCAGCGATGAAAGAACAGCAATTAGCACTTATCGAGCAATTTAAACATGCACAATCAATAGATGAGCAAAGTGGTGTAATTGAGAAGCTAAATGCCATCAGTAATGACTTTGCGACAATGGCTAACTTAGTATACATTCGCGCTTCAATCGATACGAATGATGAATTTTATCAAGCAGAACGCGATTATTTCGATGAAGTAGGCCCAGAGCTAGAAGAAGTAACGACTGAATATTATAAAGCATTAATTGATTCACCATTCCGTGAGCAATTAGAAGAGAAGTGGGGTCAACAATTATTTGACCTTGCAAGCTATCAAATTAAGGGTTTTTCACCAGCAGTTATTGATTTAATGCAAAAAGAAAACAAGCTTGTTTCTGAGTATAATAAGCTTGTAGCTTCTGCACAAATTGACTTTAATGGGGAGACATTAACACTTGCTCAGCTTGGTCCGTTTGCAGAATCAACTGATCGAGAAACACGTAAGGCAGCAACTGATGCCCGTTTCGGTTTCTTTGCGAAGCATGAAGATGATTTCGATCGTTTATATGATGAGCTTGTAAAAGTACGTCATGAAATTGCGATTAAACTAGGCTATAACAACTATGTTGAGCTAGGATATGTTCGTATGAATCGTATTGATTATAATGCGGAAATGGTTCAAAAATTCCGTGATCAGGTTCGTGATTTAATTGTACCTGTGGCAACGAAGCTATATGAGCGTCAGGCAAAGCGTATTGGAATTGAAGATTTTAAATTCTATGATGAAGCATTCAACTTCTTATCAGGTAATGCTGCTCCAAAAGGAGATCCAGAGTGGATCGTGGCGAATGGTAAGAAAATGTATGAGGAATTATCACCTGAAACAGGAGAATTCTTCAATTTCATGATTGACCATGACTTAATGGACCTAGTAGCGAAGAAAGGGAAAGAGAGTGGTGGTTATTGTACATTTATTGAAAACTATCATTCTCCATTTATTTTCTCGAATTTTAACGGTACGTCAGGTGATATCGATGTATTAACACATGAAGCAGGACATGCCTTCCAAGTTTATTCAAGCCGTAACATTGGCATTCCAGAGTATCTATGGCCGACCTATGAATCTTGTGAAATTCACTCGATGAGTATGGAATTCTTCACATGGCCTTGGATGGAGTTGTTCTTTAAAGAGGATACAGAGAAATATAAATTTACGCATTTAAGTAGTGGTCTTTTATTCTTACCATATGGTGTTGCAGTAGATGAGTTCCAACATGTTATTTATGAAAATCCAACAATGACGCCGGCTGAACGTAAAGCAGCATGGAAAAAAATTGAGGAAACATATTTACCACACCGCGACTATGATCATAACAGCTACCTAGAGGCTGGAGGCATATGGCAACGTCAGGGTCATATTTATGCAAGTCCATTTTATTATATTGATTACACGTTAGCCCAAATTTGTGCATTCCAGTTCTGGAAACGCTCACGTGAAGAATTTGAATCGGCTTGGAAAGACTATATTCATCTATGTGGCTTAGGTGGTTCTATGTCCTTTACAAAGCTGGTAAAAGAGGCAGGTTTAATTTCACCATTTGAAGATGGCTGTGTTGAATCGGTTATCGGGGAAATTGAGGAATACTTAAATTCAGTAGACGATTCTTCACTATAATTGATTACGTAAATTCGCTACACTTCCATGCTAAGCGTTGTGGAAGTGAGCGAATTTTTTAGTTTGTCAAAGTTGATTTTTCAAGCAAATTCGAAAAATCTGGACGCATGGCTTAGCTGTGCGCATGTAGCAATGTCGTCCAGTAGTATCATTGATTTTGTTTAAAAATACTAGGATACTTGCGAAATGGGTAATATATCAGTAGTATTTTCAGTAACTGTGAAAAAAGGAAGTGAATAAAAGTGACGAGGAAAGTTTGGTTTCAAGTAGGTGTAGGGATATTAATTACACTACTAATCATTAAATATTTTATAGAGATTCATTGGATTTTTTCACCATTAGTCATCATATTAAAAGCTATTTTTGTCCCTTTACTACTTGGCGGTGTCCTCTATTATGTGACAGAACCGATCCAGAGATTTTTAGAAAAACGTAGATTTCCTAGATGGGGAAGTATTTTGACGATTGTATTTGGGCTAATAGCCATTGTAGGGATTTTTGGTTGGATTATTGGTAATCCGATTGCTGAGCAGATCAATAAATTAGTGAAGAATGCCCCTATGATTAGTACAAGCATTAGCACAAGCATTCAGCAACTAACAGACTATGTAACGCAAAATAAAGATAACTTCCCACAGCAATTAAATGATGTTATTGAAAAAATGGCGAATTCAGTACAAGATGTTGCAGTAGTGGCGAGTAAAGGATTTATGTCTTTTTTACAATCCATAGTGTCCGTATCGTTATTAGCTATATTAATTCCGTTTTTCTTTATTTTTATGCTGAAGGATCATGAGAAATTTGCACCATCCATCTATAAGTATTTCAGTGGTGAACGTCAGCAATGGGTAAAGAAAACGTTAAGTGAAATTGATGATGTATTACGTACTTATATTCAGGGCCAACTGCAAATTAGTTTTTTATTAGCACTTATTATGTATGTCGGCTATTTAATTATTGGATTAGACTATTCGTTGCTGCTAGTAATCTTCGCGTTCTTTATGAACATGATTCCATTTATCGGACCTTGGATCGCCTTTGCGCCAGCGCTGATCGTAGCAGTTATTCAGGATCCTATTTTAGTTGTGTGGGTATCCGTTGTGACGCTTGTTGCTCAGCAAATTGATAGCAACTTTATCACACCTAATGTTATGGGGAAATCCCTTGATATCCATCCACTAACCGTGATTACAATTATTCTAGCAGCAGGTAATATAGCAGGTTTTATTGGAATTATTATCGCTGTACCATTTTATGCAGTATTAAAGGTTATCGTATCCAATATTTATGATCAACGTAATGCGATTAAGAAAAAAGCGACGAAGTCAGTATAGGAGTCGAAACAATGGAACAAGAAATTGTAAAGGTATTTAATGAGCAGCATGAGCAAATAGGGACAGCTACGAGAGCAGAAGTACATGAAAAAGGGCTTTGGCATGAGACTTTTCATTGCTGGCTTGTCAATGAAGACTATATTTATTTTCAAATACGTAGCTCACAGAAAAAGGATTATCCAGGCTTACTCGATATTACAGCAGCAGGACATCTTTTAGCGATTGAGACTGTGGAGTCAGGTATCAGAGAAGTAAAAGAAGAATTAGGGCTCCAGATAGATGTCCATGAAGTTGTCAAAATGGGCATGACCTCTTGTAGTATCGTTTCCGAAAATATGATTGACAATGAATTTTGCCATGTCTACATATACCCTTTCGAGCACGATTGGGATTCCTTTGATTTACAGTACGAGGAAGTATCAGGTGTAGTGAGAGCAAGGCTAAATGAGGCTGAGGCTTTCTTCTTGGGAGAAACAACAACACTTAATATTGAAGGGTACGAGTATTTCCCTGATGGTCAACGAGTGAAAATTGTCAGACCAGTTGGCACCACGCAATTTGTTCCTTATCGAGAATTGTATGTAGCACAAGTGATAAAATTTACACGCGAAAAGATATTTAATCAAACATCATAAGATGGAAAGTAGGACAAGCTATCAATGTAAGCTTGTCCTACTTTTTGGGCAAAAATGATTTAGAAACTACACGATATAACAGTAAAAAATACGTTATACTGTAAGATAGATTGTAAAGAAAAGGAGCATTTTTAATATGCTAACATTTGAACAAAAACAAGCGATTATTGAATCGTTTTCTGGACTAACAAAAAAGGAGATTTCATTAAAACGCTTAAATTATCACTATATGGATAGTCTTTATGAAAAGACAATTGTAGTGGAAAAGCTTCACCCAAATGGCAATGGCTTTGTCTTTGTTGGGGATTTATTACGCTATGAGCAAGAGGCTACTGATAAAGGATTAGTGAATATCCGTGATTACGATGAGCAACAGCTACGTGAGATTATTGAGGATTCTATTCAGTATTTATCAGAAGAAGTAGAAGAGCAGGAGCCGATTGTAGAGATTTGGCATAGCCGAGATGGTGTGAAATTACAGCTAGCGTTTGAGCAACGTTCTTGGAATGTGTATCATGGAGAAAATCTTGAAGAGGCATTTGGTACGTATGACGCGGCAAAGGAATATTTACTAGAAGAAGGCTTTCGTACAAAGAAATAAACATACGGGGGATCATCATAAATGAACGGAAAAAAATTAGTGGGAATTGTAATTGTTGTTTTAATCGTGGCATGTTTATTTTCAGTTTTTACCATTACTAATTTTTATAAAAACCATGAGGAACAGCCGAATCGAGAAAATCGAGAAATTAATAAGTCAAAGAGCTTGAATTTAATTTTGCCACAGGCTACAATTATCTCGAATTCAAGATAATCGAGAGGTGATTGTTAGTGCAACACATTTTTTATAAAGGTACAGATGAAACAAAACCGACGTTGCTATTGTTACATGGCACGGGTGGTAATGAAGAAAGTTTAATTGGGTTGGCAAAAGAAATAGATGAAACAGCCAATATTTTAAGTGTACGTGGAAATGTTCTTGAGCATGGGATGCCGCGATTTTTCCGTCGATTAGCAGAAGGTGTCTTTGATATAGAGGATTTAATCTTTCGAACTAAAGAGCTTCATGACTTTTTACAGGAGGCGGCACAGCAATATGGCTTTGATCGCCAACGAATTGTAGCGATTGGCTATTCAAATGGCGCTAATATTGCAGCAAGCTTATTATTCCACTATGCTGATGCATTAGCAGGAGCTATTTTACATCATCCAATGGTACCAAGACGTGGAATAGAATTACCTCAACTTTCTTCTACGCCTGTTTTTATCGGTGCTGGAACGAATGATCCGATGTGTACAGCACAGGAGTCTGAGGATTTAGAAGCGCTTTTAACGTCTTCAGGTGCAATGGTCACGACAGCTTGGTTTAATTTTGGTCATCAGCTAACAATGCCGGAAGTACAAGCAGCAAAAGAATGGTATAACAGTATCTATGTTTAATTGAAAAATCCGCCTCTTTTCCTAAAGGAGGCGGATTTTAATGATTTTATTTACTTTTCTTTGAAAAAGGTAGCCACCAGTTCCAATCACCAAATAATTTCATGAGACTTGGCACAAGCATAAGACGAATAATCGTCGCATCAATAGCAACGGCAATGGCTATACCAACACCAATTTGTTTTACAGGCATCACGTCTGTGAAGGCAAATGCCCCTGTAATAACAATCATAATAAGCGCTGCCGATGTAATAATACGGCTAGTGGATGTTAACCCATCAATTGTTGCGTGTGTATTATCTGCCCCTTTTAAATATTCTTCTTGGATACGAGAGATTAAGAAGACTTCGTAGTCCATACTTAAGCCGAACACCAGACAGAAAACAATGACTGGAATAATTAGTACAATCGGACCTGCTTCAATACCAAAATGTCCATATTGGAAAATATAAACGAGTATACCGAACGCAGATGAAAGCCCAATAATGTTCATAATAATCGCTTTTAACGGTATTAAAATCGAACGGAATGCCAGCATTAAAATAAAGAATGTGGAAACGATGATAATGGCTATAGCCAAAACTATTTTATTCGCAATTTCATCAAAAATCTCTTGGTTGAATTTAGAGGGTCCTCCAAGCGCGAAATCTACACCTAAATCTTGATCCATCCAAGATCGGGCAAATTTTTGAGCAGTAGTGGAAGAGCCCGCTGCATCGATGGTAATAGGGATAAATAATTGAGTATCTTTTGAAAAAGTATTCATTACAGACTTTAACTGTTCCGCAATCTGTGGAATTGCTAAAGAAGTAGAAAGCTCCTCAGGTGTTTGAATGTTAGCAGCTGTATAGACTGTTGAAACATTTGTTACTAGGGAGTCCTTTAATAGCTTTTCTTGAATAGCATAAATGAGCTCTCTTCCTTCAGCATCCTCCCAGCCTTCTTTTCGTTCAGCTAATAAATATAACGTAGATGATTCACCCAGTCCAAACGTTTCATCTAATTTATCATATGCTGCACGTGCATCATATTTAGTTGGCAAGGAGTCAACCTGTGGAATCGTTAGTTGTATGTCCTTTAATGGGAGCATACCAATGCCAAGTAATAATAAAGCAGAGATTACAATGGCTATTGGATGTTTCATGACAAAGCCTGCAAAGCCACGCCAACGATTGGCACCACCTGGTTTAATGCGTATTAGACGCCATTTATTGAGTTTATCTCCTAATAGCATCATAGTGGCAGGGAGTAGTGTCAAGCCAGAAAGAACGGCTAACAGGACGACTATGGTACCTCCTAGAGCGATATTGTGAAAAATCTCTACATCAATAACGATCATAGCGCCTAAGCCTATCATGACACAAACAGCAGAGAAAATGATGGAACGCCCTGCTGTTTGTATAGCAGTTTGAATAGCTTGGACTATAGAGGTGTGCGCACGCTCTTCTCGGTAACGATTAATAAACAACAATGCAAAATCAATGCTTAAAGCAAGCCCGAGCATTGGGACAATATTTAAGACGAAAATGGATAGATTCACACTACCACTAAGGAGCGTCATTATACCGAACGCAGTAACAACTGTTACAACACCAATGATGATTGGCAAAATAGAAGCAATCACTGTACCAAAAGCCAATAAGAGAACAACGATGGCAATGGGTAACCCAATGGCTTCAGCGGAAGCTAAATCTTTTTGACTGGCTGTATTAATGTCAGCAGAAATAACGGGTCCTCCCGTAATGCTAACGCCGTCTTCTTCAATTAATGATCGAACATTTTCTACAATGTCAGAAAGATTCTCCACATCATTTTTTAAATGAACCATTGCATAGGCAATGTCATCTTTACGTAAAGAGGAGTCTTCTAAAGGTGATTGGATTGAATGTATGTCTTTTATGCTATCTAGTTTTTTTAAAGTGTCTTTCATTTGTTGATCTTCAGCTGGATCAAAGACAATTAAAATCGTATCAGATGGTAGATCAAAGTTTTCTGCTAGCTCATTTGTCACATAGGTATGGTCGGCTTCAACAAAAAAGCCATCACCCTGAAGTTTACCTGGAAGCTGTAGAGCAAAATAAGCCATTGCTAGAAAAATAATAAGCCATATCGCTACGATTGCTTTTGCATGTGCTGTAATAAATGCCGAAAAAGTTTTCATAGTTGTTAATGCATCCCCCTTCTCAAATAGTGTAAAGGATGTGTCACATTTTGTCGTGTGACAAAGTAAAGATATTGGACAGGAGTCTTTCATAGTGTTGAAAAACAAAACCATCCATAGAATTTATGTGAAAGGTGAAAAAGGATTTCCGTTGCAGGCTACTTGCTTTCCTGTGGGCGAGCGCCGAGCCGCTTCCTCTGCTACCGCTCCGTTTAGAGGCTCGCCTGTCTCGCTATTCCCACGGGAGTCAAGTAGCCTTCCACTCCAATCCATAAAAAAGTGAAGGTATTCACTACTCTTTTATGGAGGGGTATTGTCACACATCACTTCTCCACATTGAAAGTAAGAGGCTATCCTCTCTTATACTATAAATAATGGGCTATTTTGTTCAGGGAAAGACACTTTTGCAGAATGGTTGATTGGAGTGGAGCCAGCGTCACAGAGGAGACCCTGGAGCGAACGCTGAGCTGCACCCAAAATATTGGACTTAAAAATCTACTATAGGGGGTGCAGGTAGTGATTTCTGATGAACAAAAATTAGCCGCAGTTCTAGCTTACTTTGAAGAAAAAGAAAGTACGTATCAGATTGCCAATCGATTACAGAGGGATCGACAGTACATTCGATTATGGATTGAATTATATCGCTATCATGGCATCGAAGGAATTATTCGTCCTCAAGGGTTCACGAATTACGAAGATTCTTTTAAAATAAAAGTAATTCAACACCTGATAGAGACGGGCGATTCGCTCCTTCAGACTGCTGCGAAGTTTAATATTCCTTCCCGTGAAACCGTTCGGAGATGGAAAAAACAATGGATGTCAACGGCTGGTGAGGTGCTCTATCAAGTAGAAAAGGAGCGCCAATCAATGCCAAAAAAACAACCACCTTCGTCCGATTTAAATGGAAAAACAACGGATGAGTTAAAAGCCGAAATTGAGTATTTACGGATGGAAAATGCCTATTTAAAAAAGTTGAAAGCCTTAGTTCAAGAAAAGGATGCCTTCAAATCCAAGAAAAAGTAAGAGCTGTCTATGAGCTAAGGTTGGATTTTCCTCTTCAAGCTCTATTAAAAGTCGCGAAACTTAAGAAAAGTACGTATTATTATCATCTCCAAAAATGGGTAAAACCAGATAAATATCAGGCGATCAAAGAACGAATTCAGACGCTTTTTCATTACCATAAGGGGCGTTATGGCTATCGTCGTATTTGTTTAGCCCTCCGAAATGAAGGGTTTTTCATCAACCATAAAACGGTCCAACGATTGATGCAAGAATTGGGCTTAAAAGGGACGGTACGCCCTAAAAAATACCGTTCGTATAAAGGGACAGTCGGCTATGTCGCAGAGAATGTCATCCAACGTGATTTTGAAGCCACTGCACCCAATCAGAAATGGGTAACCGATGTAACGGAGTTTAAAATAAACGGTCAAAAAATCTATATATCCGCTGTATTAGATTTATTCAATCGAGAAATCGTTGGGTATGAGGTATCAAAATCACCTAATTTTGAGTTAGTTCAACAGTCTTTTAAGAAGGCGTTTACGTATACAAAGTTATCGAAAAAGAGTGGCTTAATCGTCCATTCTGATCAAGGATGGTTATATCAAATACCACGTTTTAAAGCGTTATTGGCAACACATGAAATCAAGCAAAGTATGTCACGGAAAGGAAATTGTTTAGATAATGCCGTGATAGAAAGCTTTTTTGGCATTATGAAATCAGAATTTCTATACGCAACAACGTTTAAGAACTACGAAGCATTCAAAAAAGCGTTAGTAGACTTTATCCACTACTACAATCATGAGCGGATAAAAATAAAACTCAACGGAAAAAGTCCAGTTGAGTTTCGAAGAGTTTCTTAAAAGTTCAAATTTTTGGGGTCAGTTCACGCAGTGAGTGAAGCGGCTCATCGGACGCCCCCTGGAAAGGACGCTGGCGGAACGGAAATCAACCCCTCGTCTTACCAAATTGCTTATTATGCCGTTGACATTACCTTTTTTCAACAACATGAAAGACTCCTGTCCATCTATTGGACAGGAGCCTTTTATTAAAAGAATAATGATAAGAGGAAATAAATAACAGATGCCATAACGGCTGAAATTGGCATTGTAATAATCCAAGTAGTGACAATCTTGCGGGCCATACCCCAGTTTACACCACGTACACGCTGTGCAGAACCAACACCCATTATAGATGAAGAAATAACATGTGTGGTTGATACTGGTAAGTGGACTAACGTAGCCCCAAAAATGACAGTAGCGGAAGCTAAATCTGCTGCTACACCGTTAACAGGGCGGATTTTCATAATTTTACCGCCAACGGTTTTGATGATTTTATAACCACCTATCGATGTACCTAGACCCATTGCTGCTGCTGCTGCTGCACGCACCCAGAACGGTATTTCATCTCCTGTATGCAAACCACCAGCAATTAACGCCATTGTCATAATCCCCATTGCTTTTTGTGCATCGTTTGTCCCGTGGGTAAATGATTGAATGGCCGCCGTGAAAATTTGCATAGTACGGAAACCTTTATTTGTTCGATATAAGTTTAAATTTTTAAACCATATTTTAAATAGCGTCATCATAATAAAACCTGCGCAAATAGCAAGTATTGGAGAAAAAACTAACGCCATAATAATTTTAGTAAAGCCACCATAGTTTAGTACATTAAAGCCAGCAGAAGCGATAGCAGCGCCGGCAATAGAGCCAATCAATGTGTGAGAAGAACTAGATGGAATACCAAAATACCATGTCAATAAATTCCAAATTATAGCTGAAATTAATGCAGCTAAAATAACGACTGAACCGGTTGTGTCACCTTCAAAAGCATTTAAAGAGAAAGGGTCTACAATATCTTTTGTTAGAGCTTTTGCAACCCCTACAAAGGTAATAGCACCGATAAAGTTCATGGTTGCTGCCATGATGATTGCTACTCGAGGTGGCAATGCTCTAGTGGAAACCGAAGTTGCGATAGCATTTGCTGTATCATGGAAGCCATTGATAAAGTCAAATGTAAGGGCAAAGATGACGACCAGTACGGTTAGTATAATGATTGTGTTCATTGTAAAGTGCCCATCTCCTAATTATGCGTTGCGCATGATAATTGTTTCCATAGTATTTGCTACGTTTTGACAATGATCAGCGATATCTTCAAGTTGTTCATATATATCTTTAAATTTAATGAGGCGAATTGGATCTTTTTCATTTAAAAATAATTTCTTAATGGAAGAACGCTGTACCTCATCACATTCACGTTCATAGTCTTTAATAAGAATTGCGTGTGGACGCATGCCAATTAGATTCTTTTTCTTTAACTCTTCAGTCGCTTTAACAATTTCATCAGCACTTTTAGAAATAAACCCTAAGAACGTACGCATGGATTCATCGATTTCTGTCAGGGAAAACATTTCAAAGTGTGCAATACAGTGTTCTGTTCCATCTAAAATATCATCCATACGAATGGCAAACTCTAAAATATCCTCACGTTCAATAGGTGTCATAAATGATTTGTTTAGCATTACGATCAGTTCATGAATGAGCTTATCGCCAGCAGTTTCGTAATTTTTCATTGTAATGCTAATCTCTTTTAGGTCAGCTACACTGTTAATACGAAAATCATTTGCGTAATGTACAGCCTCTCTCATATTTTCAGCAATTTTATGCAATGCAATAAAGAAAGGGTCTTGTTTTTTTGAGTTAAGCATGTAAATCGAATCCTCCTGGATGTAAATAAAATTAATCGACCTCTAAACTTTATTATCATAACAAAATCTTTAATTTATCTACATAAAAACTTTATATTCGACATGAAAATTTACATTCCTGTAATATTTATTTCGTTCACAAAATGAAAGGGGAACAAACTGTATTTACTTTTATAGATACAGGAAAAGTCTTTATTTAATAAGGAATTATCTTATAGTTTTTTCTGTTTGGTACAGATTTCAACGGAAAATAGGATGAATAACAAGAGAAATAGCATGATGAATTGTAAAGCTAATGTAAATACGTTTGTACTATGAGGAAGTCTTCTTATTCTTAAGAATTTCTTCATTTTTATCCTTCCTCTTTATTAAGAATTGTTTTCTACAATGGGAAATGAATGAGAAAGGAGCGTTTATAAACAAATGATTCAAGTTGAAAACTTACAACATACATTTTTAATTGGTAAAAGAGGGAAGGAAAAACAGGTTCCAGTATTGAAAGGTGTGAACTTTGAAGTTAATAAAGGAGAGATTGTTGCCATTGTAGGAAAAAGTGGCTCTGGCAAATCGACCTTATTACAAGTTCTTGCTGGTTTTATGAAAGCTGAACAGGGGTCTATTAAAGTAAATGGTAAGGAAACAGCCCATCTGACTGAAACAGAAAGTGCTGCTTTTCGCTTACGTCAATTTGGCTTTATTTTTCAAAACTTTCAGTTGATGCCGGGTTTAACGGCTTTCGAAAATATTGAATTACCTTTAAAACTACAGGGCTTACGTAAGGCTGTACGGAAAGAAAGGGTAAAGAAATTAATGGACAAAGTTGGTCTGACAGAAGTGGCAGATCATTATCCTAATGAATTATCTGGTGGACAACAACAGCGTGTCAGTATTGCGCGTGCCCTTATCACAAATCCTCCGATATTGCTTGCTGATGAGCCTACAGGAAGTCTTGATTCAGAAACCGAGCAAGATATTTTATTGCTTATCCAGAGCCTAAACCGTGAGCTAGGGCTAACCTTTGTCATTATTACGCATGATGAAGAAGTGGCCACGATAGCACATAGACGTTTTCGCATGTATGATGGCGAACTTGTAAAGGAGGAGGCTTAACATGTTATTTAAAGATCAACTAGATTTTGTAACACAACATATTAAGAAAAATAAGCTGCGCGTGTTTATGACGATATTAGCTGCAACGATGGGCTGTGCTTTTCTGATTGTGCTAGCATCCGTTGGTTTTGGATTACAGGAATCTTTACGCAATGAAATTCTTTCGAATGAAACAGTTACGAAAATTCAAGTATATGGCGATAAGCAATTGACAGAAGAGCAAGTACAAGAAATTAAAAATTTGAACCATGTAGAAACGGTGCTTGAAACGATAAGTGTGAATGCTTCTGCACATTCCTTTTTAGGTGATCGTGATACAACCTCTAATTTAATTTTGTCGGATATGCAGGACTTTGAGCAGGTGAACGGCAAGCTTGCAAAAGGACACTATCCAACAAAGCCAAATGAAATTGTTGTAGGCTATCATTTTGGTCAAACATTATTGAATGCGGCAGAACGCAATATTATTGAAGAAAAGAGTAAAAAGGCTGAAGCAGAAGGAACATACTATGATGGTAGTGAAGAAGGCTATAAAGAATCATTAATTGGAAAAAATATAGAGCTTTCCTTAGTGCCTCATACTGGCACAAATGATGAAACGCAAAAAATGGCCTATACAATTGTTGGTGTGATGGAGAAGCCTTCTTATGATTGGATGGTTGATAACGCCATTCACATGGATAAAGCACAAAAGTCAGTGTTAGCTGAAAATATACCTGCCAATAGTGATATCAAAGCAGATGAGCTATTTTACTCAGAATTTAATATTTATGCGGATACTTTAGAAAATGTAAAGCCGATTTTGGAGAAGTTAAAGGGTAAAGGCTATAGTGTCTATTCAGTGACCGAACAATTAGATCAAATGAATGTATTTTTCCTTGTACTAAAAATTGGCTTAATCTTTGTAGGGACGATTGCGGTGCTGATTGCTTCTATTGGTATTTTTAATACAATGACAATGGCTGTCACAGAGCGTACACGTGAAATCGGTGTGTTAAAGGCGATTGGTGCAAGTCCGAAGCTTATTCAACGATTATTCTTAATGGAGAGCACGTTTATTGGTATTTTTGGAACGTTTATTGCGGTTGTTATTTCGTATGCCATCAGCTTTGCGGCTAACGCAGCATTACCATTGATTCTTAAGGCAGCGACAGGAGAGGAGGCTTTTGCAACAAATGATATAATATTCTCTCTTATACCATGGCAATTAGTCATTATTGCAGCCGCCATTAGTATCGGAGTAGCGATGATTTCAGGCTATCGTCCAGCACGCAAAGCGACTAAAATAGATGTGATTCAAGCTTTACGACAAGAGCTATAATAAAAGGCGGTCCATTTCAAAGATGGATCGCCTTTCTATTAGGGAAGGAGTACCCCGTAGATTATAAATAATCTTTTAACTCTTTAGCTAAAAATGGTGTGGCATTGAGCAATTTTAAGAAGGCATCATAGCTGGCGCGTTGCTCTTCACTAGGTTTTTTACCTGTTTGATATGCTCGGATTAAAATGTTTTTAGGGGTATTTTCCATATCAATAAACTCTAAAAGCTGTGCCTCATAGCCAACCAAGGATAATATTTCAGCACGAATAGCATCTGTGGCTAGTGCTGCAAAACGTTCTCGAACAAGACCGTGTTGCAACATAATATCAAGAGCTGGCGTATTTAATTGACGATTTAACTCATGCTGACAACAAGGGACACTTAATATTACACTGGCCCCCCATTTCACAGCATGAGCTAGTGCCATGTCTGTCGCAACATCACATGCATGTAGTGTTACCACCATGTCCACGGCAGATTCATCATTATAATCATTAATATCTCCTACAAGAAATTCGAGCTGGTCATAGCCTAGATCCTGTGCGATTCTTGAACATTCTTCAATAACCTCTTTTTTTAAATCTAAACCAGTAACACGAATGTCTAAGCCCTTTTCGATTTTTAAATAATGATACAAAGCGAAGGTTAAGTAAGATTTACCCGAACCAAAATCTAAAATACGCACTTGTCGATCCTGAGGTAAGTAAGTTAAAGCATCATCAATAAATTCAATGAAACGATTAATTTGCTTAAACTTATCGTATTTTTGTTTCTTTACTTTCCCTTCCTCTGTTTGTACCCCAAGCCGAATTAAAAATGGATAGGGCTGGTCATCAGATAGTAAATAATTTTTTTTTCGATTATGGGCTAAATTGACTTGTTTAGGGGAGGTCGATTTATTAGATTTCCAAAGGACCTTATTCTTTTTGGATAATTGCACATGTACTTTTTCATCTACAAAATCGATATGTGCTTGACGATAATCCTCAAAAATGACTTCAAGCTTGTAAGGGAAATCGGCCAATTCAATATTTTCATGTTTTAAAATGCGTTCATATTGGTATTCAATTTGTATATGATAATGATTTTTTAACATTAATGGCTTTAATTTTATTCGTTTGATTTCGTTCGATTTCATGCGTGGTTGACTGATTGTAGCAGTCACAAGCTGTTGCTGCAAAATTTGCTCAATGAGCAGAGCTTTCATTTCTTCAAATGTCATACATTTTCGCCTTCTTTATTGTGTAATAGATGGCACTAGTTTAACACATTTTATAATAGACAATGGCTACTTTGACATTCGGAAAAATTTTAATAAAAATTCTGAGTATTTATAGGTGGAATTGTATATTCATGGTATCTTAAATATAGTAATTCTTTTTGAATTGGAGATACTAAAGAGGAAAAAAGGAGGAGAAAATATGTCAGATAACATGTATCAATTATTAGCAATTATTATTTACATGGTCGCCATGCTAGCAATAGGTTGGTATGCATTTGTGAAAACATCCAATTTAACAGACTATATGCTTGGCGGTCGTTCCTTAGGTCCAGCGGTTACTGCGCTAAGTGCGGGTGCTGCGGATATGTCTGGCTGGCTCCTTATGGGCTTACCAGGTGCGATATTTTTATCAGGTCTTGTGGAAGCTTGGATTGCGATTGGACTCACAATAGGGGCTTATTTAAACTGGCTGCTTGTTGCACCACGTTTACGGGTTTACACACAGGTTACGAATGATTCCATTACCATTCCAAGTTATTTGGATAATCGATTACGTGATAATACTAAGCTTATTAGGATTGCTTCAGGTATTATCATCCTATTATTTTTCACGTTTTATGTATCGTCAGGAATGGTAGCAGGAGGCAAGTTTTTCGAGAGTTCATTTGGTTATGATTATCACACAGGGTTATTAATCGTTTCAGGCGTAACAGTTGCCTATACCCTATTTGGTGGGTTTTTAGCGGTTAGTTATACAGACTTTTTACAAGGTCTTATTATGTTTTTAGCACTTATAATGGTACCGGTATTTGGCTTATTTGTAACAGGAGGTATAGGTGATACAATTACATCCATTAAAGCTGTTGATCCAGATCTTCTAAATTTATTACCAGCCACTGCGACAGCAGCAGGAATTATTTCTTCAGTTGCTTGGGGTTTAGGTTATTTTGGGCAGCCACATATCATTGTTCGCTTTATGGCCATTAGCTCTGTGAAGGAAACGAAGCAGGCTCGACGTATTGGTATTGGCTGGATGATGTTAAGTTTATTTGGTGCTATTGGGACGGCTTTGGTAGGGGTAGCCTATTATGAGCAAAACGCTGGTGAGCTGAAAGACGCTGAAACAGTATTTATTGTACTTGGACAAATTTTATTCCATCCATTTATAGCGGGTATTATGCTGGCGGCTATTTTAGCAGCTGTTATGAGTACCATTTCCTCACAGCTTATTGTGACTTCCTCAGCGCTTGTAGAAGATATTTATAAAGCTTTATTTAATAAAACAGCAGATGATAAACATTATGTTTTTGTTGGGCGTATGGCAGTATTAGTTGTAGCAATTATTGCAGCAATCCTAGCGTGGAATCCTGATAGTTCCATTTTAAGCTTAGTTGGCTTTGCTTGGGCAGGATTTGGTGCAGCGTTTGGACCTATTATTTTACTCTCTTTATATTGGAGAAAGCTCACGAATTATGGAGCACTTAGCGGAATGGTAACAGGGGCTGCAACTGCGTTTATTTGGGGTAAAGTAGATGCCTTATCAAGTGCACTATATGAAATAGTTCCTGGCTTCTTTGTTTGTTTAATTGTTGCGGTTGTTGTCAGTATGCTGACATATAGACCAAATAAAGAAATCGAAGAAGAGTTCACTCGCTCAGAAATATTACTAAAAGAAGAAAGAAAATAGTTAAAATGCGCCTTTTCTTAAGAGGCGCATTTTTTAGAAAAATAGCTGAATATCAAGAGATACGAAAAAGAGTTATATATGGTAAAATGAAGAAAATTTGTCGTAGAGACACCAAGCTTTGGTGGGAGGTTTCTAATGGATAGAATTAAGGAAGTCGATGTATTACTTGAAAAGGCCATATTAGTTGGCGTAAATTTACGAAATGATGAGCATTTTGATTATTCTATGGAAGAGTTACAAAATTTAGCAGAGGCCTTGCATGTGGAAGTAGTAGGCGTTGTCACGCAAAATTTGGAGCGTGTTACACCGTCTCATTATGTGGGGACAGGTAAAATAGAAGAAATCAAAAATTTTTATGAAGAAGCGCAAGCAAATCTTGTTATTTTTAATGATGAATTGTCGCCTTCTCAAATTCGTAATTTAGAGCGTGATTTAGCAACGAAGGTTATTGATCGAACAATGCTTATTTTAGATATTTTTGGAAGACGTGCAAAAACACGAGAAGCACAAATGCAGGTGGAATTAGCTCAGTTACAATACATGCTACCTCGCTTAGTGGGCTTACATGCCTCTCTAAGTCGTCAGGGCGGTGGTACTGGAGGCGGCTTTAAAAACCGTGGTGCTGGTGAAACGAAGCTTGAATTGGATCGACGAAAAATTGAAGATCAAATTGCTAAAATTAAAAAGGATCTTGAGCACGTTAAAGAGCAACGAGAAACACAACGTAAACAGCGTCGAAAAAATGCACTCCCAGTTGTATCAATCGTCGGCTATACAAATGCGGGTAAATCAACCATTATGAATCAGTTGCTTGCCCAAATAGGGCAAGAAGAACATAAACAGGTTTTTGAAAAGGATATGCTTTTTGCTACACTTGAAACTTCAGTTCGTCAAATTGAACTACCCGATAAAAAGACATTTTTACTGACAGATACAGTTGGTTTTGTTAGTAAATTACCCCACCATTTAGTAAAAGCGTTCCGATCCACATTAGAAGAAGCGCGAGATGCTGATCTTTTACTCCATGTTGTTGATGTTTCAAATGCAGAGCATGGATTTATGATGGATGTGACAAATGAAACGCTGAAGGCGGTTGGAGTAGAAGACATTCCAACAATCTATGTTTACAATAAGGCTGATATAGCAGATGTTCCTTACCCTGTAGTCAGCGGTGATAATATGTGGATTTCAGCAAAACAAGGGATCGGTTTAGAGGAATTAATACAATTGATTCGTCAGCATATCTTCTCTCATTATGTGACGTGTGACATGTTAATTCCTTATGACCAAGGCAACGTTGTTTCTTATTTAAATGAATATGCCTCTGTTTTTAATACAGCCTATGAAGAGGGCGGTACATTATTATCGCTTGAAGTAAAGGCAGCAGATTATGCCAAGTACCAACAATATGTTGTCAATTAAAAAAATGTAGATCACCCAAAGCATGCCAAAGGATTTTTGGCATGCTTTTTGTGATTAGTGGGAATAGTAGAATCTAGAACTACATGACAGGACTTCGTAAATTTTATAGACAAAATAGTGTGAATTTGTATAATAAGTAAAAAATTCGAATGTTAAATATTTTAGAATAATTTAAAGCTTTTATGTCAGTTTTCTGAAAACAAAGAATGAGAAAACTTAGATATATCAAAGGATTTAATATTTTGTGCTATAACCAATCAGAATTTATAGAAAAATGACAAATTTTCAACATTTTTTAAAACTCTTGCTAAAGATAATAAAACGCTTTAGTATGATGAAACAAAGTTTTTTTATCCTTAAATTAGGGTAGTAATGTTTTTGGAGAATAATTTTTATTTGGGAGAGGGTATTGTATGTCTAGTAAAGATGAAGTTGTAAAATCTGTCCCTCAAAATGGCTTTGTTGGACACCCTAAAGGGCTCTTTACTTTGTTTTTCACGGAATTTTGGGAACGTTTCTCGTATTATGGAATGCGAGCAATTCTCATCTTCTTTATGTATTATGAATTGAATGAGGGTGGCTTAGGTCTAGACCGCGGAACAGCGAACTCTATTATGGCCATCTATGGCTCACTTGTTTATATGTCTGGTATTATAGGTGGCTGGATTGCCGACCGAGTTTTAGGAACACGTAGAACCATTTTTTATGGTGGCGTGTTAATTATGATCGGTCACTTACTGCTAGCATTGCCTGGCGGAGTGACTATGTTATTTGCTTCAATGGCATTTATCGTCATGGGTACAGGTTTATTAAAGCCAAACGTTTCAAGTATTGTTGGGGACATTTATGCTGAAACAGATAGCCGCCGTGATGCAGGTTTTTCTATTTTCTATATGGGTATTAATATGGGGGCATTCATTGCGCCATTTATTGTCGGAACAATTGGACAAAAATATAGCTTCCATCTAGGCTTTGGTTTAGCTGGTCTTGGAATGTTTGTTGGTTTAATTGTTTACAAATTAACAGAGAAAAAGTATTTAGGCTTAGCAGGATTACAAGTTAATAATCCATTAAAGCCTGAAGAACGTAAAAAAGTCTTTACACAATTCGGAATTGTAGCCTTACTTATCATCATTTTAGGTGCTATTGGTATTAAAACGGGTACATTAACAATGAATGTATTCAGTTTTATTATTACGGCACTAGGTGTATTAATTCCAACTGTGTTCTTCATTTATATGTATCGCAGTGAAAAAACAACGAAAGATGAGAAGTCTCGCCTACTTGCTTATATTCCATTATTTTTATCAGCGGTAATGTTCTGGGCTATTCAAGAACAAGGGGCAACAATTTTAGCTACGTATGCAGATGAGCGTACTCAGTTAAGTATTGGAGGCATTCAGCTTCAATCTTCATGGTTCCAGTCGTTGAATCCTTTATTTGTCATAACATTGGCACCATTATTTGCGATGCTATGGCTTAAATGGGGGGACAAGCAACCAACTACACCACGTAAGTTTTCATATGCATTGTTTTTTGCAGGTCTCTCATTCTTAGTAATGATGATTCCAGCATACTTATCTGGTGGGGAAACGTTAGTAAGCCCTTTATGGCTAGTCCTGTCATTCTTCCTAGTAGTGGTTGGTGAGTTATTATTATCACCAGTTGGTCTATCTGCTACAACAAAGTTGGCACCGCAAGCCTTTGCAGCACAAACTATGTCATTATGGTTTTTAACAAGTGCCGCAGCACAAGCAATTAATGCGCAATTAGTAAAGGTTTATGAAGTTGTAAGCGAATTCACATACTTCGGCTTCTTAGGTTCATTATCTATTGTGGTCGGAATTATTATATTAGTACTTTCACCGATTATTTCAAAAGCGATGAAGGGTATTAATTAAAAGAAAGATGCAAGTACAGTTTGATTAGTAACTGTACTTGCATCTTTTTTTGCTATCTAAATAAAAGTCTATCTAAGAAATTTAGAGTGAAATATATTATCGTAAGTAGTTAATTTATTGAATGTGGGTATAAGTTTCTATGTAGATAATAATCATTTTCGTTATAATAGTCTTAATAATATGAAAATTTAAGGGGTTGGAAGCCATGAAAGAAGAGTTAGATTATTTGAGGCCAAGGTTAATGGAGATTTTTACGTATTTACATGCAAATCCTGAAATTAGCTGGCATGAAGTAGAAACCACCAATTATATAGTTGAGCTATTAACACAGGAAGGATTTTCTCCTATACGGTTTAAAAATTCTACAGGTCTATACGTCGATGTTGGCCATGGATATCCAAAAGTGGGGTTAAGAACAGATATAGATGCCTTATGGCAGGAGGTCGATGGTCATTTCCGTGCAAATCATTCCTGCGGTCATGACGGACATATGACGATGGCCATTGGTACGCTATTACTTTTAAAAGACTTACAGCAATCATTTAATGGTACAATTCGTGTTATTTTCCAACCGGCAGAAGAAAAGGGAACTGGAGCGTTATCTGTTTTAGAGGAAGGTGTTATTGATGACTTAGATTATTTATTTGGTGTTCATGTACGACCTGTCCATGAGCTAGAGGATGGTACGTATTGTGCTGCGCTCTATCACGGTGCCTCTCGCTTGCTTGAGGGGGAGATTATAGGGGAGGATGCCCATGCTGCAAGACCTCACCTAGGCATTAATGCCATTGAAGTAGGCGCAACGATCATTGAAGATTTAAGAACTATTCATACTGATCCTATGGTGCCAGTGTCTGTTAAGATGACGAAATTTCATGCTGGTGGAGATTCAGGCAATATTATTCCTGGTAATGCATCGTTTACGATTGATATTCGTGCCCAGCAAAATAATGTAATGGATGATTTAGCACAAGGGGTAAAGCGCGTTATAGATTCCTCTAAAATCTTGCATAAGGTGCAGATTGAATTACGCACTGTTGCGAATATTGTAGCTGCTGAAGTCGACACAAGTGCACAATACATGATGGAGCAGGCCATTATACAGGCTGTGGGATTATCGAATTTAAGAAAGCCAGTTCATACACCTGGTGGAGAAGATTTTCATCACTATGCTGTGCAACGACCACATTTAAAAACAACGATGCTTGGCTTGGGCTGTGGTCTTACACCGGGATTGCATCATCCAAAAATGAAATTTAAACAAGCAAGACTTGTCACGGGAGTTGAAATTCTAACGAGGGCAGTACTGCTAGCATTGGATTCAGGGCAGACAAAGGAGGCGTCAGCATAATGTTAGAGCAAGTGCGTATACAGAAAGTAATGACACCGGTAGAAATTGCAGAGGTCCAAAAATTGAATGCAGAAATATGGGGTAGCCAAGCAATTCCCTCCCATCAATTACTAGCAGCTGTACAAAATGGTGGGTTAATAGTAGGGGCATATTTAGGAGAAAAGCTAATTGGCTTTAACTATTGCTTCGTGGGTTATCAAGATGGCGAAATGTACTTACATTCGCACATGATTGGTGTAGAAAAAGCATATCGTGAACAAGGTGTAGCTGAATTATTGAAGCACGCGCAACAAGAATATGCAAAAGAACATGGTTTTCAGCTTGTCCGTTGGTTAATTGAACCGTTAGAAGTACGTTTAGCTAATCTAGCGTTTCTAAAACTAAATGCCACTAGCTATCAATATGAAAATGATTACTATGGCCCGCTCCAGGATGATTTTAATGAAGGACTACCTTCAGATAGGTTAGTCGTTGAATGGTGGATCGAGCGTGACCAAATGACAGATAGCCTTGATGAATTAGAAGAAATAGCGGGGGAGATTGTACCGTGGACATTAACCGTCGATGGCTTACCTGCGCTTGATGTGGAAAATGCATTTCAGATGGAGCAGTCCTTTTACAAGGATGCCTATCTCTTACCAATTCCACAATCTTTACAGAAAATGAAAGTAGAGAGTCCAAAACTTGCAGAGGATTGGCGTTATAAAATACGCACAATCTTAACTACATTATTTAATCAAGATTATGCCATTGTACGTATGAAGAAGCACCCAGAATATGTTCATAGCTATCTGTTAGTCAGACGCTCCTTATTAGCCTTATAATAAGGATAAGGAGTGAATATCGTGAGAGTAGAAAAGATAACGTTAAGGCACTTAAAAATGCCCATGAAAACACCATTTACAACGAGCTTTGGCACAGTCGATGAAAAAGAGCTGTTATTAGTAGAAGCAAGAGATGAGTCAGGAATTACAGGATGGGGAGAAACCGTTGCTTTTGTAGCACCTTGGTATACAGAAGAGACATTAAAGACCACATGGCATATGCTACAGGATTTTTTGATACCCATCTTGTTACATAAAGAGATTGGGCATCCAGATGAGGTCAATTCGTTATTTGCCCCTATTCGTCGAAATTGTATGGCGAAGGCTTCGATAGAGGGTGCTGTCTGGGACATCTATGCTCAACTAACGAAGCAATCACTTGCACAGGCATTAGGTGGCCAAAAGCAGCGTATTGAAGTCGGAGTCAGTGTAGGTATCCAGCCTTCCACTGCGCAATTAATAGAGGTAATAAAAAGTCATAGTGAAAAGGGTTACAAAAGGGTGAAAATAAAAATAAAGCCTGGCTATGATGTTGAGGTAGTACGAGCAATCCGTGCGGAACTACCAGACTTACCTTTGATGGTGGATGCAAACTCTGCTTATACATTAGAGGATATAAATATACTTCAGCAGCTGGATGACTTTCGTTTATTAATGATTGAACAACCATTAGCTACGGATGATATTGTCGATCATGCAACATTACAGAAAAAGTTAAAAACGCCTATTTGTTTAGATGAAAGTATCACATCTTTTGAGGATGCCAGACGAGCGATTGAGCTTGGGAGCTGTGGTGTTATTAACATCAAGATTGGACGAGTAGGTGGTTTAACAGAAGCGAAACGAATCCATGATTTATGTAAAGTGAAACGAATTCCAGTTTGGTGTGGTGGTATGTTAGAAGCAGGGATCGGACGAGCACATAATATTGCCTTAACATCGCTTAGTCATTTTATTTTACCTGGTGATACTGCAGGTTCTAGTCATTATTGGTATGAAGATATAATTGATCCTGAAGTAGTAGTGAAAGATGGTTATATTGAGGTGTCGCAGTCAGTTGGTATTGGGTATGCGCCTAATATGACTATTATTGATAAGTTAACGATTAGTACAGAGGTCTATCAATAAAGCATTAGTAAGTCAATAAAGGAAAAACAAGGAGAGAACTGATTGAAAAAAAGCTTGCAAGTCGGTGGGGCCTATGTAGGAATCATCGTTGGAGCTGGATTTGCATCAGGACAGGAAATTGTCCTCTATTTTACAAGCTATGGCTTTCAAGGCGTATATGGTGCGCTGTTAGCCATGGTTGGCTTCTCTATTGTTGGCATGTGTATTGCTCAAGTGAGCTCAAGACTCCGCACAGCCTCACATAAGGATTTGATTTATCAAATTTCAGGGAATACGATTGGCTTTGTGTTGGATTTTGTATTATCTCTCTTTTTATTTGGTGTAGCCGTGATTATGTTTGCTGGTGCGGGTGCAACATTTCAGCAAATGTTTGGACTACCTATTTGGCTAGGGAGTATTTGTATGATTTTACTTACAGTAGCTACGGTCATGATGGATGTCAAAAGCATTATTAATATCATTGCCCTTGCCACACCCTATCTACTAACAATTGTCTCTATTATCGCAATCTATGCTATAGCAACGATGGACCTTACCTTTGTAGAGCAGGCAGTTATTGCCCAACAGGTTCAAGTAAGTGCAAACAGTTGGTGGGTGACGGCCTTACTGTATATGTCATTCAATGTAGGGGTTAGCTTTTCTTTACTAACGGTTATGTGTGGTTCTATACGCAATGCCAAAGTTGCTGGCATGGGTGGCATAATTGGTGGCATTTTGTTAGGCGCTTTAATTTTACTTGTTAATTTTTCCCTTCTAGCAAAAATGAATATCATTGTTGGATTAGATATTCCAATGCTAGCCTTAGCAAATGAAATCCATCCTATAGTGGGCCTTTTAATGGCAATTTCCCTTTTGGGGATGATTTATAATACGGCCGTAGGAATGCTCTATTCTTTCATGGTAAGGTTTTTCGAGCCTAGTAAAGCTAGCTTTAGAGTAGCAGTTATTTTTATAGGTGGTCTCGGATTTCTAGCGAGTCTTGTAGGATTCACGACACTAGTCGCAAAGCTGTATGCAGTCATGGGCTATGTAGGTTTGGTGTTAATTATATTTATTGTTTCTGCGTGGTTAAGAGGTACGAGGAAGATTATTTAATATAAAAATGGTAATTGAGAGATAGCTTTTGTTCTCAATTACCTTTTTGTTTGGATAAAAAATTTGTAGAAATAGTGAATTATTTCAGTTGTAGAGTTTAGCGAACTTACTGATATTTTGTTTATTAGACACGTTTTTTAGTTAATACTCAATAAAACGAGAATAATTCTCAATTGTTGGTTGACTGACTATAAAATCATGCTTATAATGGGAAACGTGAGTAATGATAATCATTTTCACTAGAAAGTGAATTACACACAAAAATGAAATCTACCGGGGATTACTATGAAAATAAGATATCTTTTAACAGCAACGATTGTGCTGTCTATTGTGTCGCTATTTATCGGAGTAATAGATATTAAGCCTAGCGACCTATTAGACTTTCAATCAGAAGAAGCTAGACTATTTTTAATTAGTCGTGTACCTAGACTTGTTGCTATTTTGCTAGCAGGTGCAGGTATGAGTATTGCTGGTTTAATTATGCAAAGCTTAAGTAGGAATAAGTTCGTATCGCCAACAACAGCTGGTACATTAGATGCCACGCGGTTGGGTGTATTGATTTCCATGATGTTCTTTACGAATGTCACGTATTTTCAAAAAATTTCCTTCGCTTTCATATTTGCTTTAGCCGGCACATTACTATTTATGCAAATATTAAACCGAATTAAGTTTAAAGATGCGATTTTTATACCGCTTATTGGCTTAATGTATGGAAATATTTTGTCCTCCGTTACAACATTCTTTGCGTACAAGGCGAATATTATCCAGAACATTTCTGCATGGTTACAAGGAGATTTCTCATTAATCATGAAAGGCCGTTATGAACTGTTATACATAAGTGTGCCAGTACTTATTTTAGCTTACATTTACGCAAATCGTTTTACTGTAGCTGGGATGGGTGAGGATTTTGCAAAAAACCTTGGTCTATCCTATAAATTTGTGGTGAATTTAGGCTTAGTGTTGGTAGCCCTTATTTCCACAACAGTGGTGTTAACAGTCGGTGTCATTCCTTTCCTTGGTTTGATTATTCCAAACATAATTTCACTGTTTAAAGGTGATAATTTGGCAAAAACCTTGCCACATACAGCATTACTTGGTATGTCATTTTTATTATTCTGCGATATTTTGGGACGTGTACTGATTTTCCCTTATGAAATACCAATTAGTATGACTGTTGGTGTAATTGGAAGTGCCATCTTCCTATTCATGTTGTTTAGGGGGAGAGCATATGCGTAATCGTACAAAAATGTTCATTTTACTAGGTCTTGCCGTAATAGCTATTTTATTGTATTTATTTTGGGCACTAAATGGTAACTATCATTATGCTTTTCCACGTCGTGTCATAAAGGTAGTAGCGATGTCGTTAACAGGTATAGCTATTGCCTATTCAACAGTAGTTTTCCAGACAATTACCCATAATCGTATTTTAACGCCAAGTGTCATGGGATTAGATGCTTTATATATGTTGATTCAAACATTCATCTACTTTTTCTTTGGCTCTACATCTATATTAGTCATTAATATTTACTATAATTTCACGCTTGCTATTGTAGTGATGATTATATTCGCTTTAATTTTTTACCGAGTATTATTTAAAGAAGGAAAGCGACCGATTTATTTTTTACTGCTTGTCGGAATGATTGTTGGTACGTTTTTAGGAAGTATTACGACGTTCTTCCAAGTATTAATCGATCCTAATGAGTTTTTAGGTTTACAAAGTAAAATGTTTGCAAGCTTTAATAATGTCAATTCAGATTTAGTTTGGCTAGCAGGTGTTATCATTTTAATAACGTTTGCATATGGTGCTCGCCACATGAATCAATTAGACGTGATGTCCTTGGGACGAGATACAGCGATTAATTTAGGTGTACCTTACGATAAGTTGGTACAACGTATGTTGATTTTAGCTTCGATCTTGATTGCCGTTTCGACGGCGCTCGTTGGGCCGATCACATTCTTTGGTTTAATTGTTGCAAATTTATCGTATCAGTATTTCAAAACATACAAGCATTCTATTTTGATTACTGGCTCCTGTGTCATGAGTATTATTGCTTTAATCGGTGGACAGTGGATGGTTGAACGTGTATTTGGTTTCAGTACTACACTTAGTGTCATTATTAATTTTGTGGGTGGGGTTTACTTCATCTACTTATTATTAAGAGAAAGTAGGTCAGCAGGATGATTCAAGTCAAAGAAATTACGAAGTTTTTTGGGAAAAAGCCTGTCGTTCAAGATGTAAGTGTTGACATTGTTTCAGGAAAAATCACATCTTTTATTGGACCGAATGGTGCAGGGAAGTCCACGCTACTTTCAATGGTAAGCCGTTTACTGAATGCAGATACTGGCGAAGTACTACTCGATAAAGCAGATGTACGTCGTTGGAAATCAGATGATTTTGCCAAGCGTGTCTCGATATTAAAGCAATCAAACTTTATGAATGTCCGTCTAACCATTCGTGAGCTTGTATCCTTTGGTCGTTTCCCTTATTCAAAAGGAAACCTAAAGCCTGAAGATGAAGAAAAAGTGGACGAAGCTATTCGCTACATGAATTTAGAAGATATGCAACAAAGTTATTTAGATGAACTATCAGGCGGTCAACGTCAGCGTGCTTTTATTGCAATGGTTATTGCGCAGGATACAGAGTATATCTTACTGGACGAGCCATTGAATAATTTAGATATGAAGCATTCTGTCCAGATTATGAAGATTTTACGTAAACTTGTTGATGAGTTAGGGAAAACAGTGGTCATCGTATTACATGATATTAATTTTGCTTCTGTTTATTCTGATAATATCGTGGCATTGAAAGATGGCCGTGTAGTTAAAAACGGTCCTACAAATGACATTATTAACTCAGATGCATTGAAGGAAATCTATGATATGGATATCCCTGTTCAAGAACAGGATGGCTGTCGAATTTGTGTTTATTTTAATTCGTAAAAATAGTTATCGATGGATCAACCATCAATTGACTATCAAATAAATTATTTAAAGGAGAATTTTACAATGAAAAAATGGAAATTACTTACGGTATTAATGGCAATGATGCTATTAGTATTAGCTGCTTGCGGTTCAAAAGACGAAGCAAAAGAAGAAGATAAAGGGACTTCAACTGACAAACCGGCTGAAGAACAAAATGAAGAATCATCAGTATACCCACTAACAATTCCTGGAAGCACAGTTGAAGGTCGTGATAGCACTACTACATTTGAAGAAGTAAAACTTGATAAAATGCCAGAAAAAGTTGTCGTTTTTGATAATGGTTTCCTAGATACATTAGATGCTTTAGGTGTTAATCCTACTGCTGTAGTACAAGATTCATTACCAGCTTACTTAAGCAAATATAAAGATAGCACTTATGTAAATGCAGGTACATTATTCGAGCCTGATTATGAAAAACTATCTGAAATCAACCCTGATATTATTTTCATCTCTGGTCGTGCATCAGCAGCTTATGCTGAATTATCTAAAATTGCACCTACTGTATATGTTGGTGTAGATAACAATAACTTCTTAGAGTCATTCAAAGCTAATACAGAATTAGCAGGTAAAATCTTTGGTAAAGAAAAAGAAGCAGCAGATGCAATTGCTGCCTATGAAGCAAAAGTAGAAGAAGTAAAAGCAAAAGCAACTGCAACAGAAGAAAAAGCATTAATCGTTTTAGGTAGTGAAGGTTCATTATCTGTATTTGGTCCTGGTTCACGTTTCGGTGTGATTCATGATGTATATGGTGTAAAAGCTGTAGCTGAAGCTGGCGGATTTAAAATTGAGTCTCATGGTGATAATGCAAGCTTTGAGTTCGTACGTGAGAAAAACCCAGATATTTTATTCGTTATTGACCGTGACGCTGTTGTAAATGAAAACGGTGAGTCAGGTACAAAAGCAGCAATTGAAAACGAAATCGTAAGTGCAACAAATGCTGTGAAAAACAGTAAAGTATTCTACTTGGATCCGGAAGTTTGGTACCTTTCAGGTGGCGGTTTACAATCAGAAACACAAAAAGCTGAAGATGTGTTAAAGGCGTTTAACTAATATGTTTGTACAAATTAAACGTATCGTTGTGACGGAAGGTAATTCGGATAAGGTTGTGGAACGCTTTGGTGCTAAGCCAAACAGTCCATCATTACTTGAACAACAACCTGGTTATATTGATAAACAGGTTCTTGTAAAGAAAGTTCGCCGCGGTGATGAGGAAGTGCTAGTGATGGTTCGCTGGGAATCAGAAGAAGCATGGAAAAATTGGGAGAAGAGCCCTGAGCATATTGCCGGCCACAAGGCAAGCGCAGGAAAGCCAAAGCCTGATCATATCATTGAAAGTGGACAAGAAGTTTATTATGTAAAAGGTTAATAGCCTTAAGGTGTCTCAAGAGATTGAGGCACCTTTTTTAATACATATAAAAGCAGGTCACGTTGATGATGGTGACCTGCTTAACTATATTTTAATGTTTGATTGATGTTTTTCGCCACCCACTAAATGTTGAATCCATATTAAAGGATATCGTGCTTTCATTGATGGACAATCCTGAAATGCTTGTATTTCCTTGCTCATCAAAATGATCTTGAGTCGTCGTCTCCATTTCTAGCCCTCTAGCATTGATGATGGTGTATTGTGGTGTCATATAGACAGAAGGTGAATCTAGGTTTAATCCAAAGGTAAAAGGATTGACAGATGCCATACTGGATAAACTTTCGGTCGAAACTCTTATAATGCCATGCTGCTCCATATAAAGATCCCTTTTTTGTTGGAATGTATCCTCAAATCCAGGAATATCACTAATAAGATTTGATACGGTTGAAATACCTTGATATGCTGCTAAAGTTTCTTGATAAGCTTTTAACTCGGATTGAATAATGACTTGCTCCATTCGATGTTGATCAATTGTGGGCTGTTTAATTGTAATTTCTTCAGCTGAGACAGAGATATTACATGAAAAAGTAGCCGTAAGTATGAAAATAGTTTCATTTAATGCATTTTTCAATATTAAATCACTCCCAGTACAAAAGAATTTATTGTTCACTAATGTTTAATTTATTGCTATAAAATCTTTTGTTCTAATAATACAGATATTGTAGTAATATCAAATTCCATTAATTGGTATATTAGGTAATTAGACAGAAATAAACATACAGAAAATAATATTTATTTCAAACCGTAAGTCCTGATCCCCTTATTTTTAAATTAAATATGTATAGAACAGTACAGATAGTCATTTACCAGTACTTTCATTTGTTTTACATAGCAGTAGTATATTGAGCAGGATAAAAATCTTGCTATAGCTAAAATTACTAATCCTCGAGTTACTATAAGCGTAACATCTGTTAGAACGCCATTTCAAGGGTAAGTTTACGCCACTTTAATGGCGGTGCTTAGTTCTCAACCGCCATTTTTTTAGTAATTATTAGCAAAAATCTGGCGTGGTTTGCATGAATAACGCCATTTTTTGGCGGTCTCTATCTCTAAAAAGGAATTAATGCTATATGTGGCTTACCTAATTATGTTACTAGTATTAATTCCCACTAATCTATATAATATCTAGTAATATGCTAGAGAGGAGAGAGGACTATTGAATGATTTAGATGAACGTATTAATGAATCATTAGACATTCTTATAGAAAATGAGACATTACTGGGACATGAGCTACAATTACTGTTAAAAAGCTTTAAAGAAGAAAAAACAACCAGAGGTTTTTCCTTTGGTAAGTTATGCTTTTGGCATTACGAAGCATTTTCTGACGGAATAAATGAAGATATCTATAAAGTAGCTGCAGCAATTGAACTTTTAATACTTTCCTTTGATATTATTGATGATATACAGGATAAGGATTCAGATTATATTTGGAGTAAAACACCTGAGTTATCATTAAACGTTGCCTTAGCAATGCTGATCATGGCTTCTAAAGCAATCGATGACACTTCCTTTGAGCATAAACAAGTTGCTATAAGACTACTTGAGAAATACGCGTTACAAAGTATAAATGGTCAACAACTAGATTTACTAAATAATTGCCGCGATGAAGAATCCTATGTACAAATGATAACTCAGAAATCTGGCTCTTTAACAGCAATGGGCTGTTTGATCGGCGAAGTACTTGCAAAAGGGGAAGTTTCTAAAGAAGTAGAGGAGTATGGGAAATACATAGGTATTATCCAGCAAATTAAAAATGATATACAAGGTTTGAAAGTGTGGGGCCCTAAAAATGACCTGCTAAACAAAAAATATTCATTGCCTATTATATACCTTTTAACCAAGAAAAATGATATTTCAAATTCTGTTGCCAGCTATTATAATGATGATATAGTTACAGTTTTAGATCAAAATGCAACAGAAAATGAGTTGACAAATAGTGGGGCAATACGCTATGCCATCACAATAAAAAATGTTTACAAGTTTAAAGCCTTGAATTACCTTGAAAATGTAGAGATAAACGAATTAGGTAAAATATATCTGCAAGAATTAATGAAATGAGGAGAGATTAGTATGATTAATGTAATCCAGTATTTAGAACAAAATCCTAGCCTAGTTGGACTATTAAAAGAACAAAAAGCCTCATTAATTGGAGTTTCACCTGTTGAACAAAAAGCAATTCTAGAAGCATTTAGCGGAGAGATGATTGCAGAAAGTGATGTTTGGAACTAAAAACATTGCGTAGTAAATTATTTTGGCCAGCTATAATTCTCTATTTAATGATCGGCTTTTATTTAAATTATGTGAATTATAGCGCGCCATATATTGATATTGAGGTAGAAAAAGAAAATGGTCAGTGGGTAGTAACTCAACTTGATTATAAAGACTGGGCGGACAGTCAAAATATAGCCATTGGTGATGTTATTGTAAAGGTAGATGAACGTCCAATTGACCATTTAAATCAGCTGAAGTATAAATCCAAAATATTATCAGCTAATGATTTAACAGTTATGAAGCCAAGTGGAAGTTTAATAAACATACATATTAGACACTTAGATATTCCTCAGCAATTTTTATATATATTTTTTGTTCCGGCGTGTTATTATTTTTTGACGTTATTCATTGCGTTTTATTTACACTCCAAGCAAAGGAATTCAAAGTTAGCAGACTTACTTATTCTTTTTATGTTAAATGTTTCATTAGCATATGTGAGCAGTGGTGTCTCTGGTAGGTTAGATGCGATCGGTATTATCGTCAATCGTAGTAGTATGGTGTTATGTTTAGTCCTATTGTTACATTTTTTAAGAAATTACTTTTTATTTGTGAAAGCGAATTGGGTATTTATGGATAATATCAAACTCTTTTATGTTTTCCCCATAATCGCTTTTATACTAGGTTTTACAGGCACTATTTATCCTGCTGCTAACGATATTCTTTCCAATATTGTATTAGCCATGTTTCTTCTTCTCCTTGTGATTATCCTTAGTATTTTACTAATAAGCTATTTCAAATACAGCTCACCACAGTTGAAAATTTTATTAAATAGTATATTAATACCCTTTCTACCATTTCTTTTTTTGTATGCACTTCCACAAATTCTTTTTCATACGTACATTCTTTCAGCTGAAATTTGCTCATTATTTTTATTGCTTATACCTTTTAGCTTTATCTTTACACAACTAACGGAAAGGCTATTTGATATTGAGTATCATATTACAAGATTACGCTATTATGTCATATTCTCTTTAAGCTTTACGTTATGGATTACTATGGGACTGTATTTTATTGCAGGACAGTATTTAACTATGACTGTCATGTCAGGAGTAGCACTTTTTACATTTTCATCATTAGTAATTCTCTTTTACGTAAAAGAAAAGGTTGATTATCGAAAACGGAAAATACTATTTTCTACAAAAGGTGACTATATTCATCAACTATATACTGCTGTAGATAAAATTGGTAAAACCATTAAAATCGACGAGCTTTTAGAGAAATTTGCTTATGAAGTTTCTATGCATCTTGAGTTAGAGGATGTTTTTGTCATAACATATAACTATGTTACGAATGAATTCTTAACGATGGCTGGAGAAAGTTTTACGATTCATCCTGATACTGTGGAAGAGTTGAGATTAGGAGAAATAAGAAAGATAGACAAAGTTTATGTAGCCTTTCTCCATCAAGACGCACATTATAAAAGAGCATTAGTGTTGGGGCATAATAATACGATCCATTTAAAAGATGAGGAGCTTTTATGGCTTGAATTGCTCCTATTGTATGTAAATAATTTTATTGAAAATACAAAGATGGTGGAAGAACTGATAGAGGAACTAAAGCATATGAAACAGGCTGACGATGGTCAGTTGCCATGGCTAAATAAGCTATTATGGTTAAGGTTTGAAGAAGAAAAATACCAGTTAGCTCAAGAGTTACATGACACCAATTTACAAGAGCAACTCCATATTGCACGAGAAGTGGATGTCCTTGTTAATGCAAAGAATACATCGGATATTCAAGAGCAACTTGCTAAAATTCATAAACAAATGCTTATCTCTTTATATGAATTGCGGAGCTATTGTGAAAATCTAAAGCCTCCTTTATTGGATACTTTAGGTTTAAATGCTGCATTAGAAAAGTTAATTCGAAAAGTTCAAGAAAGAGCTAACTTTGTGCTCATTTATACAATCGATCGTCTTTATTTAGAGGATGAGCGCATGAATTTAATGATTTATCGATTGTTTCAAGAACTACTGAATAATGCGTTAAAGCATTCCTATGCCGCATCCGTTGAAATCCATTTAAATGAGATGAATGATGGCTTTGAAATCATTTATAATGATGATGGTGTAGGCTGTAACGTGGAGGATATTATTGTAGCAGAGTCTATGGGTATTCGAGGTATGCAGGAGCGTGTAAAAGCATTTAATGGGCAATTTTATATTGACGCTCACATAAACAAAGGGATGTCTATTAGAATAATAGTGAAAGAAGGGAGTGAAACACTTGATTACGATGCTCATAGTGGATGATCACCCAATAGTATTAGAGGGAACTAAAAACTTATTTCAAGAGAATGATGATATTATCATTGATACGGAAAGCGATGCTACTTGTGTTATTCAAAGAATAAAAAATAAGCCATATGATATCTATTTGATTGATATCAATATGCCACTCGAAAATGGCATTAACTTAGCCCGTAATATTAAAGCTTTTCAGTCAAATGCTGCAGTTATCCTCTATACAGGTGATGATATCACGGATTATTACCCGCTTATTTTGGAAAGGAAAATAGAAGGCATTTTAGCTAAAACGGCCTCTAAAGAGCAGATTTTACGAACGGTGAGAGCCATTGCAAATGGGGAAATTGTTTTACCTAAAAATTTCTTGGATTTTTTGGATGATAAATTTAAACTGCAAGATGCAAAAGATATTCATTTAAATGAAAAGGAAAAGAAAATTTTAAGATTGATTGCGGAGGGCCATACAAATAAAGCCATCGCGATTGAATTAAACATTCCTCAGCGAACAACTGAGAGATATTTGACACAACTCTTTTCTCTGCTCAATGTAGATTCACGAACAGAGGCTGTAAATCTAGCTGAAAGAATGAATTTACTCTAAACTATTTCTATGCTATACTCTTGGTATATTTTTCAATAAAAAGGGAGCTTTCTGGGAGTTTACTATCCTAAATATTACCTTAGTAAAATAAAACCATATTTATATGAGAAATAACCTATAAAATACTAGGAACACCGCCAAAAAAGTGGCGGTGTTTTTTATGACCGCCAAATCACGCCAGATTTTCACTTGAATCACGCCAAAAAATTGGCGTAAACCCGAAGTTGAAAAGACGGTGTAAGTACTGGTACGCTTAAATTAACGGTGGTTAAGTAGATTTGCTTTAGTGAGTAATAGACAATAGATTTTATTAGAATAAGCAGCCTGACTATCTATGAATAAAGTAGCGTTAGTAGATTGTAGAATGTTACTAGCTAGTCAATATACTTCACCATAAAACTTTATAAAGGTAGGCGTGTATTGTGAAAGTAGAACTTGAAAATTTGTTTTCCGTAGATGAAACTAGTCAAGATCAAGTTATTAACGTTTATAATCGTCATGGTATTGCGATTGGTGCGCCTGAAATTAGAAAAAGAAATTTAAAAACAAAGTTTAATCCTATTTTTACATTAAATGAAGATGTAACATACGAACAGGTAACAGCTTTATATAAATCATTAGAACGCGAATTTGGTATTGTTTCAATAGGAGAACGTTTTTACTTTGAATTTTCAGATATGGAATATGAACGGGCACCATTATTTACTTTAAATTCAACAGGTAATTCACCAGAAATGTTCTTAGAGGACAAAGGGACATTATTTTCTTTAAGCACACACTGTAAATACTGTGGTCTAATGGATAAAGAGCAGTTATCACCTATAGTCATTGATACTACACAAATGAAGGATCGCCATTTAGTCCATGTAAATGGTTATTGGGTTGCTTCTGAGGCACTAGCATCACTCATGAAAAAGGAAAATTTAGAAGGCTTTGAACTTTTAGAGGTTATCCATCAAGGACCTGAAGAAGGAAAGCAACTAGCTTATCAAATTATTCCTGTGCAAGTGCTGCCTGAATGTAGCAAGGATAGAGTAAAATTATATTTTGCAACGGAACAACCTCCATGTAGCTGCGGCTTAAATGGCGTGATTAATGGTCCTGATACCTATGAGCATGAAGATTTAAAGCACTTAAAAGGCGATGTATTTTACTCAGCTGAATGTAGTCACGATGGAAGATATCTTTATAGAAAGACTTTGTTCAGTAAAAGATTTAGAGAAACGATTATAAAAAATGGTATTTCTCGTGAAGTTAGAGGAGAAAAGGATTCAAACTTTGGCCCAAAAGATTGGCTATTTGATCCTGTGTTAATCAAGTAAACGAAGTGGAACAAAAAAGGATAAGGGAGTGTTTAGGATGTTTAGAAAAATACTACCTATAGTAGCCATTTTGTTTATTATTGCATTGGCTATTTCCGACTATTTTAACAAACCTGAAGAAGCATCCATCCATGTTTATCAAGAATACGAACGTGCTTACCTTTCTTAAAACGAGAGTCTATATTTCGCTCAGAATAGACTTATTTATGTTATGATGTGAAGATCATAGCATGAATGTTTTTGAGGTGAAAGAATGAAAAAATGGGCATATCCATTAGCAATTTTAACGCTAATTGTATTTTTCGTAGTAAGAGCTACTTATCAAAGCGAGTTCATGAATACATTTGACGCAAAGATGGCGGAGATCTTTTTTGGTAATCGATTTATAGAGATCTTTCATTATATAGGAGAGCCTAAATTTGTTGTCGCTGTCGCAGTAGTCTTAATGGTGTATTTAGCTTGGAAGGTAAAAAATTATCGAGCCATGCTATTTGTAGTGTTAACTTTTGCAGCGGGCAATGTTTTGAATCAATTACTAAAAAAATGGATCCAACGACCACGTCCTGAATTGGAGAACCAACTGACATCCTTTAGCTTTCCATCTGGACATGCTATGACGGGTATTCTGTACTTATTCACAATCGCTTATATTTTCGCCGAGAATAATAGTAAAGGTCGTAAAATTGTGCTGTGGCTAGGTGCAATAATTCTAATGGTACTCATTGGATTATCACGTATTGCAGGAGCTCGACACTTTGCTACGGATGTGCTTGCAGGTTGGAGTATGGGATATACTTGGTTTATCATCTGTGTCATCTGGTATGAACGTCGTAAAAAATCGTTTCAATCAAACCATAAATAAAAAAGTATAAGTAGTATCAGGATGAACTGATACTGTCTACAAAAGGAATCGAGAAATTTAATCTCGATTCCTTTTTACATGTTTCGGTCCTTTTTATAAGCATTTCTTTAAATTCCCCACAACATCACAGTCGTGACAGCAAGATAAGCAAAATGTCTCTGTCTTTGCTATATTTGATTATCTTCTATGTAGAAGTAGATGAAACGGGAGGCAGTGACTCTCTCAGAAAGAATGTGCCCACGGTTTTTATATACTAATGAATGAGCATGATTTTCCTATTGTAAAGAATGATATTTACCTTATAAAAAAGAATTGCGTATAGGAAACTTCTAAGTTAAGATGAGTACAATAATAAAAAGAGAAAAGGAAGAAGGGAATGGACGGAAATGTTTTACTGGCACTAGGGTTGACTCTTTTTGCCGGACTTGCAACGGGTGTAGGTAGTTTAATCGCCTTTTTTACATCAAGAACAAATACAAAATTTTTATCATTCGCATTGGGCTTTTCAGCAGGGGTCATGATATATGTATCCCTTGTAGAAATTTTTGTTAAAGCGAAAGATGCTTTAACCGACGCATTAGGCACAACAAATGGCTATTGGATGACAATTCTCGGATTTTTTGGCGGGATGTTATTTATTGCTTTAATAGATAAATTTATTCCTAAGGCTACTAATCCTCACGAAGTAAAGCTAGTTGAAGATGTGAATGCAGTGAAGCCTCAGGTCAATGAAGAGCATTTGATGAAGATGGGTATTTTTACAGCTCTCGCTATTGGCATTCATAATTTTCCTGAGGGCATTGCTACATTTATGTCAGCTATTAATGACCCAAATGTGGGGATTGCTATTGCTATTGCAGTAGCCATTCATAATATTCCAGAAGGCATTGCTGTATCAGTCCCTATTTTCTTTGCAACGGGCAATCGTCGAAAAGCTTTTAAGTTATCTTTTTTATCAGGATTAGCAGAGCCTGTCGGTGCACTAGTAGCATTTTTGCTCCTTATGCCCTTTTTAACAGATGTAATGTTTGGCATCGTGTTTGCTGGTGTTGCAGGCATTATGGTTTTTATTTCATTAGATGAATTATTACCTGCAGCGCAAAGATACGATGAAACACATTTATCCATGTATGGTCTAGTAGGGGGAATGGCTGTCATGGCCATTAGCTTAGTATTATTAGCATAATTAAAATAGGAAAAGGGAGTCATCTAAAGTGGCTCCCTTGTTATTTTTCTATATTGTAGGAACAGCCTTTTTTGATTCCACAAGCTCTTGTACACTATTTAGACAATCATGAAATGTAGTAAAAGGTTTATATGGAATATGAAGCTCCTCACAGCGCTGAACGAGATGATCTCTAGCAAGAACAATATTTGCTAGTTTAGCTGCCTCAAAATCAGAAAGAGAGTCACCAATCACAATTTTAAAATGATCCTCCTCTGCAACCTTCCGCATCACGCTAGGTTTACAGCAACCGCAACCTTGTGTGCTATATTTAACACATTCCTCGTCACAGTTATTTGGATAGATTAGTTCTATTTGTTCACCTGAAAAATCGGCTTTATTACAGTAGATGCCCGAAAAAGGACTATATTTTTCAACTAGAGGCTCAATGAAAAAATCAACGCCACCGCTTACAATATAAAATGGTATGTTATGGTCTTGAGCATAGCGAACAAAATCCCCAAAGCCCTCACGAATTACTGCTGAATCCATAAGATATTGAATTACTTCATCTTTTTGTTGAGTAGAAAGTAGATGAAACATAGCAGAAAGCCCATCTTTAAATGAAATGGTTTGTTCCATCATGGCTTTAGCAATTTTTTCAGAATCCTCTCGTACAAATTCAGTCATTAATGAAAAGATATTATCAGTTTCTGTTATCGTGCCATCGAAATCACAGAATATAATTGGTTTCAAGATAGTTCCTCCTTAGAAAAGCACGTATAAAATATCCTTTTCTATACTTCTATCATATTAGTTTTATAAGTACTTGTTTTCAAAAAAACGCCTACTAGGGTAGTAGACGTTTCAAACATTTATTGCTTATGGACTTGCACACCATGTTCATCCGCTTTTGTTAAAATTACTTGATGCTCTGGGAATTGCTTTGTCATTAACTGAACAAAGTCAGTAGCAATAGCAGAAGGAATAATGGAAATCAACGTTGGCCCAGCGCCACTTAGAGCGGTACCGTATGCACCGTTAGCTTTTGCAGCAGTACGAATTTCTGCATAGGCAGGAATTAGCTTTGCACGAAACGGTTCATGGAATAAATCAGCCTCCATATAATGACCAGCACGCTCGAAATCACGTGCCATTAAGGAAGCTGCCAACATATTCGCATTTGCAGAAGCACGAACAGCATAGGCGCGATTTAGTTGTTCTGGTAAAACAGAACGAGATTCGCTCGTTTTGAGCTCAACATCTGGTACGTATACCACAAATGATGCCTCGATATCATTGATATGAAATGTATCGACAATTCCGTTGTCATCCATTGAGGAAATGGTTAATCCCCCTAAAACAGAAGCGGTTGCATTGTCTGGATGTCCTTCAATCTGTGAGGAGAGATTGAGCTTATCTTGAACAGTTAAACCAAGTTCACATACTTGGTTAGCAAGTTCAATACCTGCCACAATCACAGCTGCACTGCTTCCAAGGCCACGTGCTAATGGAAGTTCACTAGTCATCTCGACACGACAAGCAGGTAGTTGCTGATCATATTGATCTGCAATTTTTTTAGCAATGACGTATAGTAAGTGTTCTTCAAGCTCAAACTCTTTAGGACCATTATCATCGAGATGGATAATATTCCATTGATCTTGTAAAGTAACGGTAAGCTTTAAGTAAAGGGACAAGCCGAGTCCTATCGAATCAAAGCCTGGCCCTAGGTTGGCCGTGCTTCCAGGAACTGAGATTTGCCACCCTTTACTCATAGTACACCCTCGATATATGCACGAATTTCTTCTTCATCATTTTTAAGGGACACTACTTCTACAGTAGAAACGTTCATAGCTGTATCAGGATCTTTTAGTCCGTTCCCAGTGAAGATTGTGACAACTTTTGCACCCTGTGGTATTTTTCCGTTTTCAACTGACTTAATAACACCTGCTAAAGAAGCAGCAGAGCCAGGCTCAACGAAAATACCTTCTGTACTTGCGATTAATTTATAGGCAGCTACAATTTCTTCATCTGTAACAGAATCAATGATACCGCCAGATTCATCACGAGCTGCTTCTGCCAATTTCCAACTAGCAGGGTTACCAATTCGGATGGCTGTTGCCACTGTCTCAGGATTAGCAATAGGTTCTCCTTTGACGATAGCTGCGGCACCTTCAGCCTCAAAGCCATACATTTTTGGTAGACCGCAATTTTTCGCTGCATGGTATTCTTTAAAGCCTTTCCAGTATGCAGTAATATTTCCTGCGTTACCTACTGGAATACACAAATAATCAGGTGCTGTACCTAAGCCATCTACAATCTCAAAGGATGCCGTTTTTTGACCTTCAATACGGTATGGGTTCACAGAGTTTACAAGTGCGACAGGAGTCGTTTCACTTACTTGGCGAACAATGTTAAGGGCATCATCAAAGTTACCGTCAATTTCGATGATTTTTGCACCATACATGGTAGCTTGAGCAAGTTTACCAAGAGCGACTTTTCCTTTCGGAATAACAACGATGGATTGAATACCAGCGCGTGTTGCATAAGCTGCCGCAGCTGCAGAAGTATTTCCTGTAGAGGCACAAATAACGCATTGACTCCCATCTTCAATAGCCTTTGCAACGGCAAATACCATCCCTCGGTCTTTAAATGAGCCTGTCGGGTTTGCACCTTCAATTTTTCCGTAAAGCTCAATGCCTAGTTTCTTAGATAAATTCACTAAATGTATAAGAGGCGTATTGCCTTCGTTTAAAGTTAAAGCAGGTGTGTTTTCAGTTACGGGTAAAAATTGTTTATATTCTTCAATAAGGCCTTTCCACATAACGATACGATCTCCTTTTGTTCTTATAGGAAGAACAGTTGTTTTTGTATAAAAGACATTTTAACGCAAATCGTACTATTATTTCAATAGCATTTCATTAATTGTCGAAACAATTCGGTAATTTGAATTTTACTTGTCACTTTCTTGAAACAACTGTATAGTAATCTTGTGATGTAAAGTCAAGTGTAAAGACAGGTGGTTGGGATGACAACAAATACAGTAGTAACAAATAAACCTCAGCAATCCATTTCTAGAAATAAACTTTTAGGTGTAGCGGGGGTAGGTTGGCTTTTCGATGCCATGGATGTTGGTATATTATCCTTCGTCATTGCGGCATTGGCAGCTGAATGGGGACTATCACCAAGTCAATCTGGCTGGATAGGTAGTGTTAATTCAATCGGGATGGCTGTAGGAGCACTTTTCTTTGGTGTTTTTGCTGATAAAGTAGGGCGAAAGCAAATTTTTATGTGGACTCTGGTCCTATTTTCTATTGCAAGTGGACTATCCGCTTTTACAACTACATTAACTGCATTTTTAATTTTACGCTTTTTAGTAGGTATGGGGCTAGGGGGAGAATTACCTGTAGCTTCAACATTAGTATCTGAAAGTGTAGCGGCCAAGGAAAGAGGGCGTGTAGTTGTCTTATTAGAAAGCTTTTGGGCGGCAGGATGGTTAATTGCTGCACTTATTTCATATTTCGTTATCCCTACTTGGGGATGGAGAGTGGCCCTTATATTAACAGCACTTCCAGCCTTTTATGCTATTTATCTTCGTTGGCATTTGCCAGACTCACCACAATTTACGGTGAAGGAAGAATCCAAAAAACGCAGTATTGGCCAAAATATGAAAGAAGTTTGGTCGAAGAAGTACGCACGTTCTACGTTTATGCTGTGGCTATTATGGTTTACAGTTGTATTCTCCTATTATGGCATGTTTTTATGGCTGCCAAGTGTAATGGTTGGAAAGGGCTTTGATATGATTACAAGCTTTAAATATGTTCTAATCATGACATTAGCTCAATTGCCAGGTTATTTTACAGCAGCTTGGTTTATAGAAAAGTTCGGCCGTAAATTTGTCCTTGTTTCCTATCTAATTGGTACTGCTGGAAGTGCTTTTGTTTTTGGGAATGCAGATACACTTGCCGTATTGTTAATTTCAGGGATGTTTTTATCCTTCTTTAACTTAGGGGCATGGGGTGCATTATATGCCTATACACCTGAGCAATATCCAGCTATTATTCGCGGCACAGGTGCTGGCATGGCGGCAGCTGTTGGGCGAATCGGAGGTATTTTTGGTCCATTGCTCGTTGGTTTTTTATTAACGGCAGGCTATGATATAGGCTTTATCTTTGCCATTTTCTGTGGTGCTATCATTATAGGCGTGGTGGGTGTCATCTTCCTTGGAAGGGAAACAAAGCAGCTTGAATTAGAATAAAAATAAAAAGTTCTGGATCAGAGTAATGAATCCAGGACTTTTTTGTTTATATTCGCTAGTGAAATACATAAAAATAAGTATTTATTAATTTTTATTCAATTTTACGAATTTATTTGTTAAAATGACAAATCAATATAAAAAGGTAAATCAAATTGTTCTATTAGCAGGTTAATGTGTTAAAGATTTTTCAGAAAAGTCATTGTATTCAAATTGTAATCGTGATACTGTATTTTTAATCGAATTTTGAGTCAGTAGGAAACAATCTCCCGTTCGTGATAAGGTCATTGAAAGAAAGGTTGTTAGGAATGAGTATTCATGAGGATATAAAGAAAAGGTTTGTAAGGCTGTCAAAGGGGCAGCGTAAAGTAGCACAATTTGTGATGGATAATCCCACTACAGTTATTGCTAATGGAGCAGCAGAGGTTGGCAGGCTGGCGAATGTAAGTGAATCTACAGTAATTCGTTTTTGTTATGCCATGGATTTATCAGGATATGTAGAATTGCAAGAGGAAATTAGAGAATATATGATGTCTCAAAATGAAGGGGTAAATCTACAACCTACATATACAGTAAAAAAATTAACTAATTCTAGCTTTGGTAAGATCATGCAACAAGATAGCCAAAATATTCAAGAAACGATTCAATTGATTAACGATCAGCAAATTCAAAAAAGCTCGAAATGGATGCATGAGGCAGATCATATCTATATTCTTGGTACTCGCCACAATGCATATGTCGCCAATTGGTTAACCAACACATTAAAAACATTACGTTCTAATATTAAGCAGCTTCGCTTAGACTCGGATGATCTCGTTAATCAAATGAATAGTATGGGCGAACATACGACATTCATTGTGCTATCCTTTGATAAACAGATGAAGGATATGAAGACGATTGTTGAAATTGCCAAGATGAAGAAAGTAAAGATTATTGCGATTACAGGGTCTGCATTTTCCCCTATCCGAGAATATGCCAGTGCATTATTTGCTCTTGGCACAAAAAAGCATTCTTCACTAAACATTGCACCAGTCTTATTTTCCTTTTTGCATGCCTTGTTAGAGGAAATGATGAGTCAAGATAAGGGACAATATGAAAAATATCAGCAATCCTATGAGCAAGTTGAAAGTAATGTGTTATTCTTAGATGCTGCTAGAGAGAAGCAAGTTTTTTAATGTAGGCAACGCATAGATGGTGTGTACTCATACACAGGTCTATGCGTGTTTTTATGAAATTCACTATAAAAAAAGATGTCCAAATATGATTTAGACATCTAGGAAAAATGAATTATAGAATTTTACTTAAGCTATATTCATTCACATACGTATCATTTAATTTAATGGCATTTTGTCGGATGCCTTCTTGTTGAAACCCTAGTTTTGTAAAAAGGTGTAACGCTACATTATTATGTTCCATCACCGTTAACTCTAGACGAGAAATGTCTCGCTGTTTAGACCAATTTTCAACAGCGTTCATCAGTGCAGAGCCAATGCCCTTTTGTTGATGTTCTTCCTTTACTGCTAAGCGAACAGAAGCAACATGTCTAGCTTTCGATTGTTTATACCCATGAATGACTGCATAGCCTGCAAAAATGCCATTTAATACACAGAGTAGTATTGTGCGGTTTTTTAGCTGTTTCCAATAGGCTAAATTTTTACGAAGTTGTTGGACCGTTAGATCTACTTCATTTTGAACATTATACATGAAGTCAGTTTGCTGAAAGATTTCCTCTTGTAAATGAATGAATGATCTAGCATCGGATGCTTCAATCCCTCGAATTATGTATGCAGATGGGCTTTCCTCATTGTTAGAAGTACTGCTTTCAGTTGGCTTCATTTGCGAACGTGAGAAAGTTACGCTTGTCCCTAATTTAACATCAATAACATAATAACCTGCATTGGTCCAAGATAAATAGTGTGAGAGAGGGGGCTTAGTTTTTTTCCACCAGCTCTTATTTAAGTAGGCGGCGTTTGGTAATACTTGTCCCATAATGTTTTCTAATTCACTAAAGGATAAAGTGATCTCTTGTTGTAAAGCTACTTCAAAATAGTTTGCTAAAGGAATGTACTTTTTTTCCATCTTCTTTGTCATCGTAATCCCCATTTCCTGAATATCCAAAAATATAGACTATCTGATGATAGCATAAAATTACGATGACTTAAATATGAAAACCCAACTAAATATCTATATAAACTAATTATTTTTTTAAAAAGATGCATTTTTACTATTAAATGTTAAAAATAGGTTGGTAAAAATAGAGAGTATTATAGGAGTGTGTAGACCCAATAAAAGTTATATAGCAACATAAGGTAGTTATAATATATATCTTATTTGTAAAGTATGTATTTAAAGATTAATTATTCTTTTATATAATAAATGATAGGCGGTAAGATTTTATCTGGATTCAGCAAATGCTTTTAGGAGCAAATTTTCGAGTGAGTTTGATGAGGCTTCGTTGATTCAAAGTTACACTTTATCACTTATTAGGCTATAAGATATGATAAAATAAAATACAAATGTAAGTGCTATTTTAGGAGGAATTGATTGAATGAGTAAAGTATTAGTTTTTGGACATAAAAACCCAGACACAGACACAATCACGTCTGCTATTGTATATGCCTATTTAAAACAGCAAATTGGTGAAGAAGCTGAGGCAGTACGTCTTGGAGATATTAATAATGAAACTCAGTTTGCATTAGATAAATTTGGTTTTGAAGCACCTCGTTTAATTTCTTCTGTAGTAGGGGAAGCGGACAAGGTAATTCTTGTTGACCACAATGAATTCCAACAATCAGCGGATGGTATTGAGGAAGTACAAATTATAGAGGTAATCGACCACCACCGTATTGCAAACTTCCAAACAGCAGATCCACTATACTATCGTGCTGAGCCAGTAGGTTGTACAGCAACAATTCTAAACAAAATCTTCAAGGAAAATGGTGTAGCAATACCAGCTAATATTGCTGGCTTAATGTTATCAGCAATTGTTTCTGATACATTACTTTTTAAATCACCAACTTGTACAGAGCAAGACGTAAAAGCTGGTGAAGAGCTAGCAAAAATTGCAGGTGTGGACGTTGCAGATTATGGATTAGCTATGCTAAAAGCAGGGGCTGACCTATCTGATAAATCACTAGAAGACCTTTTATCATTAGATGCGAAAGAATTCCAATTTGGTGAGTACAAATCAGTTGTAGCTCAAGTTAATGCAGTTGATATTAATGATGTACTTAATCGTCAAGAAGAACTAGAAATCCTATTAAATAAAAACGTTGCAGAAAACGGCTTAGATTTATTCTTCTTCGTTGTGACAGACATTTTAAATAATGATTCAACTGCTGTTGCAATTGGACAAGTAGCAGAAGCGGCAGCAAAAGGATTCGGTGCGGAACTCATTAACAACCGTGTTGTACTACCAGGTGTTGTTTCTCGTAAAAAACAAATTGTACCAGTATTAACGGAAGCACTAAAATAATAGGCAGAGGCTGGGACAAAAGAATTTTAGCCAAAGAAAACCCCGAACTACGAAATGTTCATTAATGTTTCGTAATAGTTCGGGGTTTCTGTTTAAATTGCTTAGTTCATTCGAAAATTATCCAGCTTTCATATTAATCGAGTTTTAATGGTTGTACTGCTGGGCCTTCAAGTACCTCACCCTTAGCGTTAAAGCGTGAACCGTGGCAAGGACAATCCCATGTCTCATCTGCTTCATTCCATTTCGTTTTACAGCCTAAATGGGTGCAAGTCGGTGCTTTGGCGTTCTTCATATAACCAGCTATATATTCCTTTGCAACAAAGCCCCCTACTTTAAGCATCTGCATGAATTGCGCGCCGAATTTTGTACGTGACGGTGAATAAAGGGCAATGGCACCATCCTCACTCTGTGCGCCTGTAATCAGGGTGGACAAGATGTCACCAGCGACAAAGGAATTGGAAATCCCCCATTTACGGTAGCCAGTAGCAATCAGTACATTAGGTAAGGAGTTTGTAATTCTTCCAACGTAAGGAACAATGTCAGGTGTTTCAATATCTTGAGCTGACCATCGATAAAGTGGCTGTTGTTCAAAGTGTTCCTTCATTTCATTGGAAATCGCTTCATAATACGGCTCCGTATGAACGGTTTCGCCAGCTATATGATTCGCTCCACCCATTACTAAATAATGTTCCTTGTCTACCGTGGCAGTCCGAATCGAACGGGAAGGGAAATCAACGGATAGATATTGCCCCTGCATCGTTTCGGAAATCTTACTAGCAATCATATAAGAGCGACTATTGGACAGTTTAAAAAGTTTGAGTCCTTTAAACGCCTCAATGGGATAATGCGAACACAAAATAAGCTTATTGTATTGAACCGACATATTTTTTTCGGTATGTAAGTTATTTTGTGATATGTTTAATTGCTGAACACGAGTATTGCTGTAAAGTCTTGCCCCCATTGCCTGTGCCTCTTTGACAAGGAAATTACTCACCTCTAAAGGATTTATTTGAGCTTGCTGTGACATACATAATGCTTTTGTGATAGGAAACGGTAGCTCTGTCTCAGAGGTAATTTTAGATTTAATATTTAAAACCTTATAGGCATTCCATTCTTTTAATAATTGTGCATAGCCTTCTTTTGTTTGACAGTACAACAGTGAGTCCACTGATCGAACACTGTGTGTCGGAAGTAATTGCCTAGCTTTCTCGATGGCTTGTTGGTTGAGCTGATAATAAAGCTGCGCCTCTTCTATAGATAGTTTTTCTAACAGATTCGCATAGACAATACTATGCTGTGCTGTTAATTTTCCTGTGGAATGCCCTGTCGTTCCGTGACCAAAATGGGTATTCGCCTCAAGTAGAACTACATCCACACCTGCTTTTGCTAAAGTATAGGCTGTATACAAACCTGTTAAGCCCCCACCGATAATACATACATCACAAGTTGTTGAGGAAGTAAGAGAAGCTAGCGAGACTGACTCGGTTGATGCGAGCCACAGAGATTGTGTCATATTGAAACCTCACATTGTTTTTATGTTCAGTATGTAGAAGGGCTTGAAAATTTATGCAGTGAAGCATAAATATTGCCTTGTGATTTGTTCTATCGCTACAATGAAGCAAAAGGAGTGAGTGTAATGAAAATTGAAATTTGGTCTGACTATGTATGTCCATTTTGTTATATTGGTAAAAAGCAATTAGAGAAAGCGATTGAAGATACTGGCTTTGGAGGGCAAGTGGAGTTTGTTTATAAAAGCTATCAATTAGATCCAACTACACCAGTAGAATCGACTAGTACTGTATATGAATCATTAGCCAAGAAATATGGAATGTCTTTAGAAAAGGCTAAGGAAATGACATTGGGCGTAACGGCACGTGCAAAAGAAGTGGGCTTAAACTACGACTTTAGCAATTTGATGGAAGAAAATACGCTAAAAGCACACCGACTTGTGAAATGGGCTGAACAACAGGGAGATGTTACAGCACTTGTGGAATTACTTTTACACAGCCATTTTATTGAAGGAAAGCGTATTGGCCAAGAAGACATTTTATTAGAGATAGCTGAGCAAGTAGGGCTACAGCGTGAAGCGGTTGCAAAGGTTCTTGCAAGTGACGATTATAAAAACGAAGTAGAAGTAGATATTCAAGAAGGTCTACAACTTGGTGTTCGTGGGGTACCATTTTTTGTCTTAAATCGTAAATATGGTATTTCAGGTGCTCAGCCACAGGAGGTATTTGAAGATACACTACGTAAAGTTGCTGAGGAAGAGGGTTTGCAACCAAAGTTAAAGATGGCTGGCTCTGATGATGAGGGTGTATGTACAGATGATAACTGTAAATTGTAGTTTACACAGAGGGGAGTAAAGCTTTATACCCCCTCTTGTTAGATGAATGAAAGAATCTTAACATAATATTTCAGTCAAAAGTCTGAGGAAAGTAACGTTGACATTTTAGGTGAAATTTTTTAAGATTAATATATATCTTGAATTCGAGATATTAGATTATGATGTTTAAGGGAGAATTTATATAATGAACGTTTTAGTAGTAAAAGCTAACAACCGTCCAGACGGTATTTCAACAAAAATGTATGATACATTCATGGAAAATGTACAAGGCCTCAACGTTACAACTTTTGACGTATTTGCTGAAGATATGCCTTATTTTGGACAAGACCTTTTCAATGCATTTGGTAAAGTTCAAAATGGCGGTGAGCTAACAGACATCGAATCACGTCTTTTAGCTGCAAAACAAAAAGCAATGGACGCATTAACTGCAGCTGATATCGTTGTATTTGCATTCCCACTTTGGAACCTAACAATTCCAGCACCTTTACAAACATTTATCGACTATGTATACCAAGCTGGATTTACATTCAAGTATGGTGAAAATGGTCAATTAATTAGCTTAATGACTGACAAAAAAGCAATCATTTTAAATGCTCGTGGTGGCTACTACTCATCACCAGAAGCACAACCAATGGAAATGTCAGTAAATTACATTAAAAATGTAGCAGGTGGCGTATTCGGTATGGAAATTATCGAAGAAGTTATTATTGAAGGTCACAATGCTTCACCTGATAAAGCACAAGAAATTATTGCAAATGGCCTAGAAGAAGTGAAAAAAGTAGCTCAATCACTTCAAACTGTGAATGCATAAAAAATATTTTTTAATAAAAGTCCTCTCAAATTCGGGAGGATTTTTTTTATTTTGTGAACAGATGTATGGTGTGGTATGGAGGTCGGATATATTGATATTAATTAATTATTTAGAATTTACATTTACTAACATCCTGTTTGCGACGCAAGAATTAAAATGATAGTAATCTATGATTTTGGAGAAAAGTAATTAACCATTCTTTTAAAAATACATATAATCAGGACTATTTATTCAGTAAAAAATAGAATTAGTTTAATATAATAGGATTTGTAGGAAAATACTAGATTATTAAGGAGGTTGTTGTATGAATAAGAAATTAATAACTAATTTCTTGGCAATGTTACTCGTTCTATTCGCGTTTATACCATTTGGATTTTCTGCAGATGCTGCTTCCAATGATGTAACACGTGCAGATTATGTAAAAGAACTAGTAAAGAGCTTAGATGTAGAGATAGGTGATGGTTCTTCTCTTGCCTTTACCGATGTCTCTAAGGATTTAGCACCTTATGTAGAAAAGGCTGTGGAATTAAAACTTATTAAAGGTAAAACAGCAACTACATTTGGACCAAACGATAAACTAACACGTCAACAAGCATTTGTTATATCTGCTCGTGGACTAGTTAGTGAAAACGCTTCCCTTTCTATTTTAGAGCAATTTAAAGATGCAGACCAAATTGCAGAGGCATATAAACAAGATTTAGCTAACGCAGTTGCTGCAAACATTTTGCAAGCATTTGAGGATAATACCATTCGCCCTCGTGATTATGTGACGAAGGAGCAAATGGAAAGTATTGTGGAGCGCTTTGTAGCAGAATATAAAGCACCTTCAGCTGGAGTATCAGTAGACCTTCAGATTTTAGGGACAACAGATATCCATACAAATTTAGCTAATTATAATTACTATTTAGATGCTCCCTCAACGGAGGTTGGTTTAGCTAATACGGCTACATTAATTGAACAAGCGCGCGCTAAAAATCCAAATACATTGTTATTCGATAATGGGGATTTAATTCAAGGTACACCACTTGGCTCTTATAAAGCGTTAGAAAGTGTATTAAAGCCAGGGGAAGTGCATCCAGCTATCGCAGCACTTAATGCATTAAAATATGATGGTGGAACTTTAGGAAACCATGAATTCAACTATGGCCTAGACTTTTTAGATGAAGTATTAAACGATGCTAAATATCCAGTCGTAAATGCTAATACTTACGATGCAAAAACGAAAAAGCGTATGTATACACCGTATGTCATTCTTGATAAAGAAGTGGTCGATAGCTCAGGTAAAAAGCATACACTAAAAGTTGGTGTAACGGGAATCGTTCCAACAAAGATTGTTGAATGGGATGCCATTCATTTAGCAGGTAAAGTGGAAATGCAGGAGCCTGTTGAAGCAGTAAAAGAGGTAGTACCAGACATGCAGAAAGCTGGTGCAGATGTAATTGTTGTTCTTTCGCATTCAGGTATTGGTGGGGACACTTATGTGAAGGGTGCTGAAAATGTTGGTTACCAACTAGCAGAAATTGAAGGCATCGATGCTTTAATTACAGGGCATTCTCATTTAACATTCCCTGGTGACTATAAGGACTTGAAAGATGTAGATCAAGAAAAGGGTACGATTCACGGTGTACCGACTGTTATGGCGGGTAGCTATGGTAGTCACCTTGGTGTCATTGATTTAAAATTGGAACAACAAGGATCAGAGTGGGTAGTGGTAGACGGTAAAGGTTCATTGCAATCAATTAAGCAAGAAGGCTTAAAACCATCTGCAACAGTGCTAAAGGCTATTAAAGAAGCACATGAAGGTACATTAACATATATCCGTCAGCCTGTTGGAGAAACAACTGCACCAATCCATAGCTATTTCTCAATGGTACAAGATGATCCTTCTATTCAAATCGTAACACAAGCACAAAAATGGTTTATTGAACAGGAGTTAAAAGGTACTGCTGATGAAAAGACACCTCTTCTTTCTGCTGGAGCACCTTTCAAAGCAGGCTCTCGAAATAACCCACTAGATTACACAAACATTCCTGTGGGACCACTTGCCATTAAAAATATGGCGGACATCTATCATTATGATAATACTGTTGCTACTATTAAAGTGACAGGTGCTCAAGCAATTGAATGGTTAGAAATGGCTGCGGGTATTTTTGCAACAATTGATTCGAATAAAACAGAAGAGCAAAATATTATCGATTCAGAAGCACGTTCTTATAATTTTGACGTGTTGGATGGCTTAACGTATCAAATTGATGTATCATCACCAGCAAAATATGATCGCCGTGGTATCCTTGTTGATGAGAAGGCAAACCGTATTAAAAATGTACAATATAATGGTAAGCCAATCGATCTAAAACAAGAATTCATCATTATTACAAACAATTATCGTGTTGGTGGATCATATGGGGCAACATTTAAAAATGCTGATGGCTCTAATATTACTAACTATGCGTATGAAAATCGCCAAGCTGTAGTTGATTATATTATGGCGAATAAAACAATTAATCCTGCTGCGGATAATAACTGGTCATTTGTGCCGTTCCCAGCTAATACAAAGGTTATTTACCTATCTGCAAAAGATGCACAAAAGTTCATTCCTGCAGGTAGTAGCATCGAATATTTAGCAGAAACAGAAGCTGGATTCGCTAAATATTTAATTAAATAACGGTTTATGAAAAGGAGAGTACGATTTAATCGCTACTCTCCTTTTTATGTCTGTTAAATGAATGGTACCGTGTGCCCTGATAAGTTAAAATGCCGAAATCCCCGTCTACTAGCAGTCCATAGTCGTGCCCATTCATTTTTAGTTCATGACGCTCTCCGTTTAGTTCTTCAAACGTTACATAATAGGACGTAGATGCTCCAGTATTATTAGAGCCTCCACGTATATTTGTACGTTTTGTCACAACCTTAGCGGGTACCGTTAAAATGGGAGAACTGTTGTTTTTAGACCAGCTGATAATGCCTTTCACAACTATGAAGGCAATGCTGCCGAAAACAATGAAAAAGATAATTGTTATAAAAACGGAACCAAATAAAAATTGATCGTCAAACCAGGGCATCTAAATTACTCCTTTCCTTTGGTGTTGAGGTGATTCTTACAGAAGATTTAACTCTAGATCAACAAGAATATCTATTTCATCACTGATTAAAACGCCGCCTGTTTCTAGAAACGTATTATAGACTAGATTAAAATCGCGACGATCAATTTGTGTCTTTGCTTGAAAGCCAAATACTTCTTGTGCCCATGGATTGACACCTTTTCCTGTATATACTGTTGTAAATACAATGGGCCTTGTTATGTTTTTGATAGTTAAATCCCCATGAATTGCAAATTTTCTTTCATGAAGTTGATCAATGTATGTAGAAGTAAATATGATTTTTGGATAGACGTCTGCATCAAAAAAATCGGGAGAAACGAGATGGACATCACGATCATGATTTTTGGTAGAGACACTAGCCACGGCAATAGTAAATGAAATGTTTGCCTTCTGCATTTGTTCAATATCTGCTGCAACTATCTCAGCATTGTACGCTTCGAATGTTCCGTGAATACGGGAAATCATCATATGTCGCACAGAAAAGCCAATTGTTGAATGACTGAAATCAATAGTGTATTTTTTCATTTGAAAACCCCCTAAAACAGCATTCTACAACGAATGATAAAGTAAATAATTTGCTTATTCAATGAGTTTTTCATAAATGTGGAAATGTAGACACTTTTATAAAAGTGTCATGTTGTTGAAATAAGATCATGTCAATAGCAAAAAAAGACTTTTTGGCAAGGCGAGGGGTTGATTTCCGTTCCGCCAGCGTCCTTTCCAGGGGGCGTCCGCTGAGCCGCTTCACTCACTTCCGTTCGCTCCAGGGTCTCAGCTGTGACGCTAAATCCCCTAGGAGTGACGCTGGCTCCACTCCAATCAACCATTTGGCAAAAGTGCCTTTTCCTTCTCTTTCATACGAGCCGTAACAATCAAAATAGCTCCTTATTTGTACGATGAGAGAAAGGATAGCTCCTTATTTTCAACGTGAAGAAGTGCTGAGTGACAACCCCTCTCCAGAAAGAGTAGTGAATACTTTCACTTTATTTGCCTTTACTAAAAAGAAACATTTTTATGGATTGGAGTGGAAGGCTACTTGACTCCCGTGGGATAGCGAGACTGGCGAGCCCCTGCACGGAGCGGTAGCGGAGGAAGCGGCTCGGCGCTCGCCCACAGGAAAGCAAGTAGCCTGCAACGGAAATCCATTTTCACCTTTCACAAAAAATCTATAGATCGTTTTGTTTTTCAACACTATGACACTTTTATAAAAGTGTAATCTGTGAACATCGTAGTCATATTCTTATAAAGATGGGCATTTTATTGTTAGCAGGTGATCTAAAAAATTCCCTCTATAAATTGAAAAAAATGAGATTGAAGTTACTTTTAGTAATTTAATATAAAAAAGTTAATTGATTATTTTATGTAAATAAGTTACTTCAAATTTACATTTACTACATTAATCGTTACAATAGTTACATAGAGGTGAAAAATTATGAATGAGACAACTTTATGTCCTCGTTTAGCAAAAGCAATGGATTTAATCGGAAAACGATGGACGGGGTTAATATTATATCAATTACTAGATGGACCACAGCGTTTTAATGAAATCGAGTCTGCCTTACCTGTCAGTGGGCGCTTATTATCAGAACGCTTAAAGGAACTTGAGAAAGAAGGGCTTGTTGAACGCAAAGTATATTCCGAAGTTCCTGTACGCGTAGAGTATTCTTTAACAGATAAAGGTCGAGCATTAGAAGGCGCTATCCGCAATATAGAAACATGGGCAAGTAGTTGGCTCTAACATGAACAGATTGTTCTACTAGTAAATAAACTGGTTTTAATATCGTGCCAAAAACGACACTTGGAATGACTGTCAATTTTCTTTATAATATTCATCATCTCTGCACAGGTCTTACCTGTCATATAATATGAGATAAAAATACCCTTCATTTTACTTGTCAAATTGGGGTTCTAAATCCATACTGGTGTAGAGTAAGAAGGACGTTAGAAAGGAATTAGCTCTCATGACAAAAGAACAATGGGCGAAGGATTTAGCAAAAAATATTAATCCTGCCAATATTAAGTTAGATGAATCTTTACAGCAATATACAATGACAAAATTAGGTGGCAAAGCAGATGTTTTTGTTCTTCCTGAAACAGAAGAAGAGGCAGCATCAGTTATTCGCTATGCATATATAAATAATATTCCTTTATTAATGTTAGGCAACGGCTCAAATATGGTTGTTCGTGATGGCGGTCATAGAGGAATCGTTGTAACATTCTCAAGTCTGGATGAGATTCGTATTAATGGTGAGCATGTTTACGCACAAAGTGGTGCACTAATCAAAGATGTATCGAAGCTATCAGCGCAAGCCTCTTTAACTGGTTTCGAATTTGCTTGTGGTATTCCTGGATCAATTGGCGGAGCAATGGCTATGAATGCAGGTGCTTATGGCGGTGAGATTAAGGATATTATTGTTTCATCTAAGGTGTTAACGAGAGAAGGAAACATTTTAATATTATCCAAAGAAGAGCTTGAGCTCGGCTATCGACAAAGCATAATTGCCAAAAAAGGCTATTATGTGTTATCCTCTGAATTTCAATTGGCGGTAGGGGTGCAAAAAGAAATTGATGCGAAGATTGCTGATTTAACGTTCCAACGCGAATCAAAGCAGCCTTTAGAATACCCATCTGCTGGAAGTGTCTTCAAACGCCCACCAGGTCATTTTGCAGGTAAACTTATTCAAGATAGTGGCTTGCAAGGCCAAGGTGTAGGTGATGCAGAAGTCTCTACCAAGCATGCAGGTTTTATTGTCAATAAAGGTAATGCCACTGCTACTGACTATATTGAAACAATCCGAATGGTCCAACGCGTTGTTAAGGAAAAATTTGGTGTTGAATTAGAGACAGAAGTTAAAATTGTTGGTGACGATCTATAATATCACGCCCTTCGTTTAAGTCGAAGGGCGTTTTTTTAGGAGTGAGGATGAAATGAAATTTATATCATGGAATGTTAATGGAATACGAGCATGCTTAGGTAAAGGCTTTTTAGAATTCTTTCATCAAATGGAAGCAGATTTCTTTTGTATCCAAGAAACAAAATGTCAGGCTGGACAAGTAGAGCTTGCTCTTGAAGGATATGAGCAGTATTGGAATTATGCACAGAAGAAAGGGTATTCAGGAACCGCTATATTCACTAAGCATACCCCGTTGTCTGTTAAGTATGGAGTGGGGGAGGAAGACACTCAGGATGAAGGTAGAATTATTACATTAGAATATGAAAACTTCTATTTAGTGAATGTCTATACTCCGAATGCACAGCGCGATTTAGCCAGATTACCTCTCCGCTTAGATTGGGAGGACCGTTTAGCAAGCTATCTACAAAAACTGAATAGTAAGAAGCCTGTAGTCTATTGTGGTGACCTAAATGTTGCACACACTGAAATTGATTTGAAAAATGCAAAGTCTAATATAGGAAATTCAGGATTTACATATGAAGAGCGAGCGAAATTCTCAGAGTTATTAGCAAGTGGTTTTGTAGATTCTTTTCGCTATAAGCATCCTGATGAAACTGACCATTACACATGGTGGTCCTATATGAATAAAGTACGTGAACGCAATATTGGTTGGCGTATTGATTACTTTGTTGTTTCTGATCTATTAAAGAATCAAATTGATATTGCAACAATCCACCCACACATTATGGGCAGCGATCACTGCCCAATTGAATTACAATTACATGTCTAGTGCTAAGAAATCGTATTTTCATGGAGAAAATACGATTTTTTTATGGTTGTTCTAGAAAATTAATAGGGGTTGCTTCGCTCAAAAGTGAAAGCAAAGCGTTGAGGGAACCACTAAAGGGTAGCATCGAAGTGCTCATAAAATAGGAGACCGTAAGCCAAAATCTATGAAACCAACACAAGATAACCTTCTCACATAGAGTCATATCTTCCTCTATAGGAAAATATGATTTTTCAAAACGGTTCAGTAGCCTTCAAAATTCTTATTGTTTATACTATTTTAATAGCGGATTGATATAAAATTTTGTATTTAAAGAAGATTTTTTATACATAACATACGGAAATTCGCTAAAAAATTTGCTCGTTAAAACGGGTTTGGGAAGGTAAAACGTGAATATAGTGCAAGGAGGGGGTTATGCAGTGGGAAAGAGAAAGTTTAGGTGGAAAAAGTGGCTCATTGTTTTTGCTGGGGTATTAGCTGCTTTGGCTGTTGTGACTTTTATTGGGTTTACATGGTTTATGAATAAATCCAAGCCAGTAATTGATGGTGAGTTAGTTGTTACTATTCTGGATCAGGATGTGACGGTCACAAGGGATGATAAAGGGGTTCCGCATATTTTGGCTGAAACAGATGCCGATCTGTATCGTGCACAAGGTTATGTCCAAGCGCAAGATCGACTGTTTCAAATGGATTTAGCACGAAGACAGGCAAGTGGTCGATTATCTGAAATCATTGGGGAAGCAACCGTTAATACGGACAAGCACTTCCGTACGTTCAGTTTACGTGATGCGGCGGAGAAATCATTAGCAGCTTATGATGAAGAAAGTAAGCAAGTACTAGAATGGTATGCTGAAGGGGTAAATGCTTTTATTGCACAGGCGAAGGAAAACAATACCTTAAGCTATGAATTTGCTTTGTTAGGCTATGAACCTGAGGAATGGACGGTTGTTGATTCCTTAACGATAGGTAAATATATGGCTTATGATTTGGGCGGAAATTGGAATACATTAGCCTTCCGTCACTGGGCATTACAAAACTTTGATGAAGCAAAGGCGAAGGAATTATTTATTAAATATCCTGAAAATGCTTCGTCCATTATCGAGGCCAATATCCAAACTCCTGTAGCAGTGGCAGGGCAGTTTAGTGCAGATTTATTACCAAATGAATTTAATGGTAGTAATAACTGGGTTGTTTCTGGGGATAAAACGAAATCTGGAAAACCGATTTTAGCAGATGACCCACATTTAGGGTTAAGTACACCTTCTATTTGGTATCAAATGCACCTACAATCCCCACAACAAAATGTCAGTGGTGTTATTTTTGCAGGAATTCCAGGTATTATTTTAGGTCATAATGATGAAATTGCCTGGGGTGTTACGAATGTGGGGCCAGATGTACAGGATCTATATATTGAAATACCAAATCCGGATGACCCAACACAATTCCGCTATGATGGTCAGTGGGAGCAAGCGGAGGTACGTGATGAGCCAATCAAGGTGAAGGATGGTGAAACGGTAGATTTTGACGTCGTTGTCACGCGTCACGGCCCTATTATGACAGATTTAGCTTTTAAGGATACTGAGCCCACAGCACAATTTTCGATGCAATGGACAGCGCTTCAACCTACAGCGGAATTGAGAGCGGTGCTTGGGTTTAATAAGGCAAAATCTTGGGAGGACTTTGAAAAAGCATTAGAAGATTTTAAGGCACCAGCTCAAAACTTTGTTTTTGCCTCAAAGGATGGCACTATTGCCTATAAAGCTAATGGTCAAATACCTATTCGTAAGCAAGGTGATGGACAATTACCAGTGCCAGGTGATTCTAGTGACTATGGCTGGGAAGATTTTATTCCTTGGGATAAACTACCGACTGTAGTGAATCCAAAGGAAGGCTTTATTGCAACGGCGAATAACCAAGTCATTGGAGAGGACTATCCTTATCACATCACGGATTTCTGGGCGCAGCCTTATCGTTTCGAGAGAATTAAAGAAGTGCTAGAGGAAAATGATGGAATTACAGTAGAAGATATGATGGATTTGCAAATGGATCAGCATAATCTTTATGCAAGAGAGTTTCTACCCGATTTATTAACATCTATAAAAGCGAAAGAGCAGGATGGTCAGTACACAGAGATTATTGCTATGTTAGAGGATTGGGATATGGTAGATGCAAAGGAATCAGGTGCCCCCCTTGTCTTCCATACACTTATGATTAAGTTACAGGAAGTGTTGTTTAAGGATCAAATGCCTGAAGATATGTATGACATCATGTATGGGAAGTTTAATATTACAGACCAACTCTTACGTACAGCATATGCAGGAGAGAAAAGCATTTGGATTGAGGAGCAGGGTGGTGTGGATGAGACAGTTTATAAGGCATTCGAGCTGACAATTGCACAATTACAAGATCAATTCGGCAAAAATGCAGCGAAGTGGCAATGGGGTGATTACCATCAGCTTACGTTTGATCATACATTGGGTAGTGCCTCACCAATTCTTGCCGCTTACTTTAATGCTGAAAAGGTTCCAATCGGGGGATCGAAGGTTACTGTACAAGCAGCAGATAATGATTTAGCTGGTAATGTAAATCATGGTGCATCTTGGCGTTTTGTGGTAGATGTAGGAGATTTAAGCTCAGCCTATCATATTGTTGGTCCTGGTCAGAGCGGGCACGTAAAGTCTGATTGGTACCAGGATCAAGTGCTTGATTGGGCGAATGGTGATTATCATCAAACGTTTGTGAAACAAGAAGATATAAAAGGAAAAACATTACAATTAAAGGCACAGTAATAAAAAGGTTAGCGTACATAATAAGTGCGCTAACTTTTTTTATTAAAAATTACAATGATATAGATCATTAACATTCAAATATTCGTTTGAATATGATGGAATAATATGTTATATTGATTACAATCAAACGAATATTTGAATGAGGTGAGAAAATGCCAAAAGAAATATGTGAGGTGACGCATGTACATGAAGAAGCGGTCACGAAGGTACAACAACAAATGCCTGATTTGTCAGGTGTAGCAAAATTTTTAAAAGCATTATCTGATGAAACAAGACTTAAAATTGCCTATGCCTTAACAGTAGAAGATGAATTATGTGTTTGTGATGTTGCAACTATTATTGGGTCATCAGTAGCGACAGCATCCCATCATTTACGATATTTAAAAGAAAATAATTTAGCCAGATCACACCGTATAGGAAAGCAAATGTATTATTCTTTAGCAGATGAGCATATATACCAAATTGTAACAATTGCCTATGAACATGCGAAAGAGGGGATTGCCAATGGCAGCGACACCAACTAAACAAGAATACAGGCTACAAAATCTATCCTGCGCCAGCTGTGCGGCGAAATTTGAGAAGAATGTAAAGGCTATACCTGCTGTACAGGATGCACAAGTTAATTTTGGCGCTTCTAAAATTACTGTAATCGGCCCTATTAGTGTCGATCAAATTGAAGAAGCAGGTGCCTTTGATGGCATTAAGGTTACCCAATCAGCAGCAAGAACACTTGACAATGCTACCCCTTTTTACCGTAAAAAAGAGAATGTTCTAGCTGGTATATCTTTGCTTTTTGTTATTTTAGGTTATCTATTTGTTAGTATGCTAGAGGAATCACATCCGCTACCGATAGCGATGTTCATATTAGCGATCCTTGTGGGTGGAGTTGGCATTTTTAAAATAGGCTTCCGAAATCTAGCGCGCTTTGAATTTGATATGAAAACGCTTATGACGATTGCCATTATTGGCGCTGCTATTATTGGCGAATGGGAAGAAGCGGCTGTTGTCGTCTTTTTATTCGCTGTGAGTGAGGCGCTTGAAGCGTATTCAATGGATAAAGCTCGTCAGTCCATCCGTCAGTTAATGGATATAGCTCCACCAACAGCTATTATTAAAAGAGCTCACGGAGAACACTTCCATGAGATGGAACTACCAACAGAAGACATTGAGATAGGTGATATTTTAATTGTCAAGCCAGGGCAAAAGATTGCGATGGATGGGATTGTGATTAGCGGGTTGTCTGCAGTCAACCAAGCAGCCATTACAGGTGAATCGATTCCTGTTAATAAAACAGTAAATGATGAAGTATTTGCTGGGACTCTTAATGAAGAGGGTGCGCTCGAAGTACGTGTGACAAAGCGTGTGGAAGACACAACCATTGCCAAAATTATTCATCTGGTAGAAGAAGCACAGGCAGAAAAAGCACCTTCTCAGCAATTTGTTGATCGCTTTGCAAAATATTACACACCAGCCATCATGATTATTGCTTTTCTAGTAGCTGTTATTCCACCATTATTAGTAGGTGACTGGCAGCACTGGATTTACCAAGGTTTAGCTGTTTTAGTTGTAGGATGTCCTTGTGCACTTGTTGTCTCTACACCAGTTGCCATTGTAACGGCAATTGGGAATGCTGCAAGGCAAGGTGTACTTATTAAAGGCGGTGTTCATTTAGAACAATTAGGACATATTGAAGCTGTAGCCTTTGATAAAACAGGTACATTAACTGAGGGACAACCAGCAGTAACGGATATTGTGACAACAGATAACTGGTCAGAGGACTATGTATTACAACTAGTGGCAGCAGTAGAAAAGCAGTCTCAGCATCCTTTGGCTAAAGCTATTTTAAAAAAATCGCATGATAAAAATTTACCAGAGTTAGTACCAACAGATTTCCAATCAGTAACAGGTAAGGGTGCGTATGCTACAGTAGACAATCAGATTATTTATGTAGGCAGTATGAAATGGATAGTGACATTAACTACTGTAGATAAAAAAATTGAAAATCAAGTTAAAAAATTGCAAGAACAGGGTAAAACAGTAATAGCAGCTGTTTCGAATAGCCAATTTATTGGGCTTATTGGAATTGCTGATCAATTGCGCCATGAAAGTAAGGACGTATTACAAAAATTAAATGCCTTGAAAGTAAAGCATATGGTGATGTTAACAGGTGATGCAGAACCCACAGCACAAGCTATTGCTACTTCATTAAAGATGACAGATGTGCGCGCTGGTTTATTACCAGAGGAAAAATTAATGGCGATTAAGGATTTACGTGCACAATTTGGTGCTGTAGCGATGGTAGGGGACGGGGTAAACGATGCACCAGCATTAGCAACTGCAAATGTAGGAATTGCCATGGGTGGAGCAGGAACAGATGCAGCTCTTGAGACGGCGGATATTGCCTTAATGGGTGACGATCTAACCAAACTTCCGTATACCATTGGCTTGAGCAGAAAAACATTACGCATCATTAAAGAGAATATTATATTTGCCCTAGTTTTAAAATTAATTGCGTTGTTGCTTGTCATTCCAGGATGGCTGACATTATGGATAGCAATTTTTGCGGATATGGGTGCTACGCTATTAGTTGTATTTAATTCTTTAAGACTAATTAGAGCAAAAAAGTAGTATGTAAGGTGTAGTTATGTAAAATAAGGTAGGAAATTAATCTCACGCTAACGCTATGAATTTTATGCGAATAGATGCTACTAGGGATTCTTGAAAAAGCATTTTTAAAAGGCTATTATAGTTTCAGGAGTAATGTAACAATTAAATATAAATGAGGCGAAAGTTTGAATATGTCAGATCCTATTTTAGTAAATGTTACAGAAGAGATTGTGCGTGGTTTAGTAAGCTTTTTACTACGAGGACCAGAATATCAAACATTTTGTAAATGCGAAATCTGTGAATTCGACACGGTGGCACTTACACTAAATGCATTGCCAAGTAAGTATGTTACATCTATGGAAGCCAGAGATGAGGCATTTAAAGAAATGAATACTCCTGAAAGTATTGAGCGCATCAACAAAGAGATTATTCATGCGTTACATGTGGTAAATAAGTATCCTCGACACAAAGTAGAGCCTACTTCTTAATAGAAGAGGCTCTTTTTAAGTTGGAGAAGAAGTGTTTTTCTGACATATGTATTTTCAGTTAACTTTTAAGCCAAGCTTGTAGTAAACTAGAGAGTAAGAAAAGGAAAGAGAGGGAAAAGGATATGCCAACACCTAGTATGGAAGACCATATCGAACAAATATATTTATTAATCGCCAACAAAGGATATGCGCGTGTGTCTGACATTGCTGAAGCATTATCTGTACTTCCTTCTTCTGTTACAAAAATGGTTCAAAAATTAGATAAAGATGGTTATTTAGTTTATGAAAAATACCGTGGACTGACATTGACGCCTAAAGGAGAAAAGCTTGGCAAGCGTCTTGTGCAGCGCCATGAATTGCTCGAGCAGTTTTTACGAATGATTGGTGTGGATGAAGAGCGTATTTATGATGATGTTGAGGGAATTGAACATCATTTAAGTTGGAATTCAATCGATCGTATTGCAGATCTTGTGCAAGTAATGGAAGAGAATCCAGACATCGTGAAAAAATTAGAGGCATCTAAGACACAGCATAATCTTTAAAATGATGGTGTGAAGGAAAGGAAGACAATATGAACGCATTACAATCAGGTGAAGTTGTTACATTAACGGTATTAGAGCAACAAGCATCGAAATGGATTTTAACAAATGGAGTGGAAGAACTCCCTTTAAATGCTTCAGAGGTAACAGAGCCACTAGCAGTAGGTGATCGCCTTGAAGTATTTTTATTTGTAGATCGTCGTGGTGATTTGGCTGCTACAACGGCTATTCCAGCTTTTACTCAAGGAGAATATGGCTGGGCTCGTGTCTTGAAAGTGGTTGAACGTGAAGGTGCTTTTGTAGATATTGGTACATCTCGTGAGGTTTTAGTAAGAGCAGAGGATTTACCAGCAGTAAAAGAGTTGTGGCCAGAACCAGGTGACCATGTATTTATGACATTGCGTACGGATCAAAATGGTGATTTATTTGGACGTTTGGCAACGGAAGAAAAAGTGACAGAACTATATGAAGGTGCACTAGAAGATATGCACAATAAAAACATTCAGGCACGTCCATATCGTTTGTTACCAGTTGGCACATTTTTACTAGGGGTAGAAGCGCCTTACCGTATTTTTGTTCATGAATCAGAGCGCAATGCAGAGCCTCGATTAGGGCAAGATGTAGTTGTACGGATTATCGACGTAAAAGAGGATGGTTCGATGAATGGCTCCCTTTTACCAAGAAAGCATGAACGACTTTCAAATGATGCACAGCAAATATTGACTTATCTACAAGATGTGGGCGGCAAAATGCCATTTGGTGATAAATCATCCCCTGAAGAGGTTCAAGAAATGTTCAATATGAGTAAAGGGGCATTTAAACGTGCACTAGGAACACTCATGAAGGCTGGTAAAATAAAGCAACAAGACGGTTGGACTGAAGAAGTTTAGTGGAAAATTCACTTGCTAGAATTGCATTACCACAGAAAAAGTGACGAGAGACATCTGAAACCTTCTCGTCTTTTTTTCGTACTAATAATTGTATAGTGGCATACATTATACAGGCTAATAGATGTTTTAGCGAAAGGGGTCACACGATTTGAAAAAAACATGGATTAAAATACTAACAGCTACAATGTTGGTATTTGGAGTGATGGCACCAGCAACAGGGTTTGCATCTGATAATACGCCTCCAAAAGCAATTGATGAAAAATTGGGCGTACCTATCGTCGTATATGGAGCAAATTTATCTGAGGCTGAAAAAGAATCTGTCAAAAAATCATTAAAAGTAAGTGAAGAACCTGAAATCGAAGAAATTACTGTGTCTGGTGAGGATCTAGTAAAATACATTAAAGATAGTAATTCAAGCTCTCGTATGTATTCTTCTGCGAAAATTACACGTAGAGATACGGGAAAAGGTTTAGTTATAGAGATTGTAACGCCATCTAATATTACGCAGGTAACTTCTGAAATGTACGCGAATGCGATGCTTACGGCAGGAATTCAAGATGCAACGGTACAAGTAGCTGCGCCAAAAGCTGTTACGGGACATTCAGCGCTAGTAGGTATTTACAAGGCATATGAGGTTACAACAGGCGAAACGCTTGATATTGAGCGTACCGATGTTGCCAACGAAGAATTATCAGTGGCTACATCTATTGCAGAATCTGCAGGGGTAGATGATGCTAAGGTTGCAGAGTTACTGACAGAAATTAAAAAGCAAATTGCGGAATTGAAGCCAACAACACGTGAAGAAGTAGAAAAAATCGTACAAGAGCAATTAAACAAACTTGAAATTAATTTAAGTGAAAAGGACCGTCAATTGCTAGTAGATTTAATGAATAAAATCAGTAAACTAGACATTGATTTTAGTAAATGGTCTGAACAGTTAAATGATATTAGTAACACAATCCAAGAAAAATTCGGCTCACTAATGGAAGATAAAGGTTTCTGGGAAAGTGTGAAAAGTTTCTTTGCAAATCTAAAAGATACCATTTCTTCATGGTTTAACTAAAGTGTTATAGTCGTTAAAAAAAATCTGTAATACCTACTCAGTATGCTAGAGTGGGTGTTCAGATTTTTTTTGCATAACACAAAGAGTACACAAATTTTGTGAAAATATAAAAAGCTATGGTACTATGAAAAAAAGGAGTGGTGAGAAATGGAATTCCAATTACAGCAACTAGCGGAAAATCAATATGCATTTTTGAATGAGCAAGAAGGGGAAAAACTCGCAGAAATTACTTGGCAGCAAAATGGCTCAGTGATGGTAATGGATCACACATATGTATCAGATAAGCTCCGTGGTCAAGGTGTGGCCAAACAATTACTCGATCAAGCAGCATCGTATGCACGTGAAAAGGGTTATAAAATGGAGGCCGTTTGCTCCTATGTTGTAGCGGCATTTGAAAAATCAGATGCATATAATGACGTGAAACAATAAAAAATAAGGCAATCTGCTTTTGATTAAGCGGATTGCCTTTTAATTGCTAGAGCAAATCATGTAAGCAGCTCCTTACAGTAGAGTGACACTATAAATTAATACCGTTAAGAAGCTAGCTCCACCTAGTAATGCAGCCATATCTATCCAATCATAAGCTAAATCGAATTCTTTCATCCTAACCACTCTCCTATTTTTAGTATTAATTCATTAATTCCCTTTACTTGCCTTTTATAATCATAAATAGTTACAAAATTATGTTGAATGAAAAAATAGAAGGTTTTCAAGTGAGTTTTGGTAGGAGATGGAGTGTGATTGTCTGCAATAAAAACGAGACGAATTGTATTGAATAGCAGTATCATTACTAGATAAAAAAGCAAGTATAAGTCTTACATTTATATATATGCTAGAAGTTATAAAAAAATAATGTTTATTCTTCTAAGAATAGGGAAAAACTATATTACAGAGCTAGTTTTTATATTTTTAGGAGGTCATAGATCATGGCAAAACGAAAAGGAACAGGTGTTGTCCTTGCAGGTTTAGCGGGATTAGCAGCATCTTACTTAAGTAAAAAAGAGAATCGTGATAAAGCACTAACGATGTTTAATAGTATGAAAGCTAAATTCGAATCGTATCTCACATCTGGACCTAATATGGATGACAGAATTACAGAACGAGTTTCAACAGAGGTAGCAACAGAGGCGGGCACATCTCCAACTAAAATTGCTTCGAATGAAATGGTAGCAGAGGGTGGAGGACATACAGGTGTCCATTTCTATAACGAAGAAATTCAAGAAAAAGAAAAATAAAAACAAAACCTTCTCATTTAAGCATGAGAAGGTCTTTTGTGTGAAATAAGGATCGCTCCTGCAAAGAGCAAAAGGACGATTCCAGTAAATATAAAGCCGCTAATTGTACCAAGTGACAGCCAGCCTAATAAAGAAGAGCCTAAAACGACGCCAAGAGAGAAAAATGCATAGAAATAACCATACGCTTTTCCTCGTACTTCAGCAGTTGTAGAGTCAATTAGTAAGGAATTGACTGAAGGGAATAGGAAACCGAAACCGACGCCATAACAAGCCATCGCTATATAAAGTAAAGTGTTAGAATCAGCTTGACTAATTAATAATTGACTTATGCCCATTAACCCTATACCAACAGACAATGTTTTCAGAGGATCAACCTTATCAAAAATGCGGTTCGTTGGTAAAAGAAAAACAAGAACAGCAATTATACCAAATGTGCTCATTAAAGTACCGCTTAAACGAGAGTCATAGCCTAAAGATTGGACTTTGAGCGGAAGTAGATAAGCAATGACACCTTGAGAAAACATTAAGAAGAAGGCTCCTAAAAAGGCTTTTAATGTTCCCGTGTTCTTAAAAAAGACCCTTATCGGAATATATGTATTCGGTTCTGCTTTCTCTTTTTTTACTTGGTTTGCTTTCAGTAGAAAGAACGCAAGAATGCCTAATAGCAGCATAAAGCTTGCCGTGATATTGAAAACAAATGGGACACTTGTTCGACTTGCTAAAATACCACTAAAAGCAGGGCCTATAATGGCAGCAATACCAACAAATGCACCAGAAATAGCACTGCCCTTACCTCTTTTTTCTTGCTCAGTAGCATTTGCTAAAAATGTGAAGGCAGCAGGAACAATGAAGCCTGCAACAAGTCCATGGATAAAACGTACAATTAATAGTGCGATTGGCTCCTCTATTAAATTATATAGTGTTAACGATAAACCTGTTGTGAAAAGACCAACAATTAGTATGATAAAAGGTCCTTTACGATCTGTTAAAAAGCCTGAAATGATATTACCGAATGTATTGGAAAGTGAATACATACCCACTGCTAGACCAGTTAGAAATGCTGATGCTCCTAAAGATTCAGCATATGTACTCATAACAGGAAGCTGGGTAAAAAGGTCGAAAAACGAAAAGAAAATAATTACATAGATAAATTTCTTCATAGCTCCTCCGATGAAATAGAACATTATAGTAAGTTAGATTCGTAGTTCTATTATAACATTTCCAATACAAAAGGACGCCCAATAAGTTTTGACTTATTAGACGTCCAAAAATTAAGAAATTAAGCTTTTACAACTTCTTTTTTCATTGTTTTGTTTTTAGCAAGATTTACATGCCAAGAAAGTGCTTCCTCTAAAAGATGAGGCGTTTGGTGGTTACCTGTTGCCTCAACTGCACGGTTGTAGTAATCCCATAATTGTTCTTTGTAATCTGGATGTGCACAGTTTTCAATAATTAAAGGTACACGCTCTTTTGGTGCAAGACCACGTAAGTCAGCAATACCTTGCTCTGTTACAATTACATCCACATCATGCTCAGTGTGGTCAACATGAGAAACCATTGGCACAATCGATGAAATAGCTCCACCTTTTGCATATGATTTTGTAACAAAAATACCAAGACGTGCGTTACGTGCAAAGTCTCCTGAACCACCGATACCGTTCATCATACGTGTTCCAGATACATGTGTAGAGTTAACGTTACCATAGATATCTAACTCTAAAGCCGTATTAATTGAGATTAGTCCCAAACGACGTATAAGTTCTGGGTGGTTAGAAATTTCTTGTGAACGTAAGCAAATTTTATCGGCATATTTTTCTAAATTGCCGTATACTTTCTTCTGTAATTCCTCAGTCAGTGTAATGGAAGTAGCAGCAGCAAATTTAACTTTACCAGCATCAATCAGGTTAAATACTGCATCTTGCAGTACTTCTGATGCCACAATGAGATCTTCGAATTCAGAATCTGCGAAACCATCTAGTACAGCGTTTGCTACAGAACCGACACCAGATTGTAAAGGCATTAATTGTTTTGTTAGACGACCTGCTTTAATTTCATCACTGAAGAAGTTTAATAAAATGTTAGCCATTGTTTGTGTTTCTTCATCTGGTGGAACGATTAATGAAGGGGCATCTGGCTCTTCAGAAATAACAATTGCTTTAATTTTAGCTGGATCAACTTTGATACCAATTTCACCAATGCGTTGCATAGCATTGGTCATTGGAATTGCTTCACGATTACCTTGTTCACCTGGAACATAAATATCGTGGATACCAATTAAAGCTTCTGGGTGAGAAATATTTAACTCGATAATAATATTTTCTGCATATTCTGCAAAAATTGGTGAGTTACCTACAGAGTTTGTTGGAATGATTAATCCATCTTCAGTAATTGCAACAGCTTCAAGAATTAGATATTTAATTGGCCCGATAATTCCTTGACGTACTAGCTCAGCGTTATGAGAAAGATGAGCATCTACATATAAGACATCTCCAGAATTAATTAAATTACGGATACCTGCGTCCCCTTGGAATGGTCCACGTTTACGAATTGCACCAGCTTCTGCTAAGTACTTATCTACTTCTGGTCCTAATGATGCACCTGTATATACATCAATCTTGAATTCTTCATTTTTCGCGCGCTCAACTAATGCCATTGGCACAACTTTTGCGTCCCCAGCACGAGTAAAACCGCTCATCCCAACTACATCACCGTTAGAAATAAGTGCTGCTGCTTCTTCAGCAGTAACAATTTTACTCTCAAGTTCTTTTAAACCTAGGCGTTTTTGAACATTTGCATCCATAAAAAAATCCTCCCCTAAATAATTTTGATGGAAACCGATTACAAAACTAGAAAAAACATTTGAGAATTTTCTGTTTATTCAGTTGTAGTATGACTCCAACCATTTGAATAATACTATCACCAAATTGTCACAAAAACTTTAGAATTAGCATTAAATTGAGTAAAAAAAGGAAAATCGAGCATTAAGATGATTTTTCGACAGAGAAAACGTTTTATTGTAGAGTTGTATAAAATTAGAAAATTTCTACATTAAAAACTGTGTCAAAATTGTTAATGGAGGGGAGAGAAGTGGTCTCTTTTAACGCAAAAAAGAACAGCGAACAATTCATAAAATTGCTCGCTGTCTGTCCATATTAAAAACCTAGAGAACGACGGAAGTAGCTTGCATAGCGTTGGCTAACCGGAATGCGCGTACCATCTTTCATAATTAATAAAAACGTTGAGTGTGAATCTGGTTGAATTTCATCGATGAAGTCAATGTTAACGATATAAGAGCGGTGACAACGAATAAATGAGTCAGGTGCTAAAAATAGCTCTAGATCACTTAGGTTCAAACGGTGATAACCTTCACGAGTCATTGTTTTAACAAATGTTTTACGGAGTTGAGTTTCTAAATAAATCACTTGATCATGTTTGATTGGGTACCAGCAATCATCAATTTTGATGGTAATATAATTTGTTAAGAATGCTGATGGTTTTTGCGGGAAGATAGCAGTAATAGCTCCTTTAGTTTCGCCTTCCTCCATTAAAGGAATACTCATTCCATAGTAAGCGACACCAAAAACATCAGGTTCGATATATGAGCTGATTTTTTGACCATAGCTAAGTGCTTTGTGTGCGGCTGAACCTTCTTTAATCGGATCACCGGGCTTAATTTTTAAATCAACTTTTTTGCTTGGCTGGTAATACAAATATTCATTTGTATCAGAGATAGCAATGGATGTATTCTCAGGGAAGAACTCCTTAATTATCTCCATTATTTCTTCTATTTGTTTTGGATCCACTTTAAACACCTCGTCTAAACTTTTAAAAATAGTATTATCATCTATTTTACTACATATCCATATAAATTATATAGAGAAGATTTAGGAATAAAATAGAAAAATGTCGATTGACTCATTAAAATGGTGTAAGATGTCTTGTATAATTTGTAAATAAATTTATATAATGACTAATTTTTTTTAATAGGTATATGGTAAAATCTAATTGTTAGGAATAAGTTTACGAGGTTTCTACTATGCGTATGTGATAAATTAGAACTAGAGTAGCAAGTAAAATGTGGTTGAAAGGAAATCGCAGAATATGGTAAAATCCACTGTATAGTCTATTTTTTTTAGATTTGGTGTTTTAGTTGGGTTATTTTTGAGTTATTTTTAATAAAAAATTGTGAAATAGGACTCAGTTCTTATATTGAATAAGCAAATACTATTTTCTTATTTTTAATTCGTTGGGATTGGTGTCAGATTTTGTCATGCAATTCGTGCACTCTGAGGAAAGATGGGGAAGATTATGCAACTACATCAACATTCTATGTCAGAAACGATATCCAAAAGATACTTCCAAGAAATCGATAATATTAATCAATATATCGGTGTCGAAGAATTTTTTAATATTGAGTCGAAATTAATATTTGAAATTTACCATTTAGAATCTACCAAAGCGAAAAAGTCTTTGCATGAGTTAATTGATATTCTTTCAATCCGTTTTGGTAAGCAGGTCATTAAAATTGTTCGAAGTTATTTTTCCGTTTTATCATCAATTGTTGCCCGTAAACTGCTGGACAATCAAGTACCTTCGAAAAAAGCCTTTGCTTTTAATATTGCTTGTAACGATATGATAGAAAATCAGATGAAAGACGCAGAGTTTTTACAATTTGCGGATGATTTAATTGATTTCTTTGTTTACTTTATTGCAGATCGCAAACAACCGACTTTCCGACATCAGACGGTCAACAAAGTAATTATGTATATAAATGATGAACTTGAGAATGATTTAACTGTAGAAAGTATCGCTAATAACTTTCATATCAGTACTAGTCACTTATCACGTATTTTCAGAGAACATGTAGGTATTACATTAGTTGAGTATTTAAATGTTCGACGTGTAGAAGAATCACAATACTACTTACGACATACAAATAAAAGTATTACATCTATCTCAGATCAGTTCCATTTCTGTAACCAAAGTTATTTCACTCGTATTTTTAAAAAATATACTGGTGTTACACCAAAGCATTTCAGAGATGAACTTCATCATGAATTTTACCGTTTTGAAATGGCAGAGACTGAATTACAGAATGTTTAAATTTTGAGCATAAGATGTGAAAAGGTGCGAACGTTTAGCATGGCTAAAGCTCGCACCTTTTTTACGAACAACTGCGGTCTAAATTAGTAGCACTTGCTATTTGATAAAGGTAGAGCCTATAAGGTATACTTCACAGTAGTTGATAAATTATAGTAGGTGGAAAAATGAAAAATTTGAAACTCTTTTCAATGCTTGGTCTAGCTGTTTTTGTGCTTAGTGGCTGTCAAGCAGTGCAAAACAAAGAAGGTTTTTTCTATAGTATCTTTGTAAAACCTATGGAATTTTTACTGGAGTTTTTCGGGAATGATATCTTTTCAGGAAGCTATGGTTTAGCAATCATTGCGATCACGGTTCTAATTCGTTTAGTTTTAATGCCGATTATGTTAAAAAACTATCGTCAGCAGCAATTGATGAAAACGAAAATGGATGCGTTTAAGCCTGAAATGGAAGCCGTTCAGAAAAAAATGAAGGAAGCTAAGACAAAAGAAGAGCAAACACAATATCAACAAGAAATGATGGCTCTCTATCAAAAGCATGGCATTAATCCACTTAACATGGGTTGCTTACCGATGTTAATTCAAATGCCAATTATTATGGGACTTTATTTCTCGATTTTGTATTCTGCGGATGTAAAATCACATGAGTTTTTATGGTTTAGTTTAGGGTCACCTGATATCGTTATGACCATTATTGCAGGGATTGTTTACTTAGTCCAAGCGCGTGTATCATTATGGACTGTACCTGAGCAACAAAAGGCTCAAATGAAAATGTTTATTTATATTTCACCAATTATGATTGTCTTTATCTCAATGTCTTCTATGGCAGCTCTACCTCTGTATTGGTCTGTCAGTGGTGCATTATTGATTATTCAAACATATATTGGGCGTAAATATTATTCGGAGCATCCCGAAAAAGCAAAAAAATAAATTAAACAATGTCGAGGCGCCTCTGTTGCCTCGACTTTTTTAGGAGGTCAGCAAGATGAACAGAAAGTGGCTATCATCTATTCTTGTTGCAATTTTTAGTATTGCGGCACTCGTATTTATAATTATAGGGAAATTTAATTTTGCCGTACTTGCGATGACGATTATGTTCGCTTTATCAAATGGATTTAGAGCTAAAAGTTTTGCAGAGCAGGGCTATGTAAAAGAAGCGAAGTGGATGAAGTATATGGCAATCTTTTTTGCTATTGCTTCAATAGCAGTATTTGTCATTGTTCTAACAGACTAAATAAATATTTACATGGGAAATTCACACCTGAAAATGTGAACAGTGCTAAAATAAGATTATAACGAGTAATACAAAAAAATGGGTATTTTCAGGATGGCATGTTTTCAGAGCAATATCCTTGTTGTACCTGATATTTTAAAAGGGGCATAAATAGTGAAAAACAATCGTCTTCCGCTCATCATAGGTGCTTTGATTTCTATCGCGTTAATCGCAGCTATTTTTGTAGTCTATAACTATAAAAATGATCAAGTAAATAGTGCGACTGATGAGCAACCAAAAACAACAGAAACAAACGACTCTACAGAGAACGACTCTTCTGCAACAGAGGAGCCAGACAATACACCTGAAACACCTGCAGAATCAGAGCAGCAACTTGACGAAAACGGTTATCTACCAAATCAAACATTACCTACTGAACCAACCTACATAAATGGTATTTTGCTAGCAAATAAAATATATCCACTTCCTTCTACCTTTGCACCTGAAGAAAATCCAGAGGCACGACAAGCTCTAAATCAGATGTTAGCTGCCGCCAAGCAACAAGGATTTGATTTAGTTGCATTTAGTGGGTATCGTTCTTTTGAATATCAAACAACACTTTATGATAACTATGTAAAACGTGATGGACAAGCAGCAGCAGATCGATACAGTGCTCGACCAGGCTATTCCGAACACCAAACAGGCTTAGCGTTTGATATAGGAGAGCGTGGAAAAGAGGATGTATGGCTGACAGCAGAATTTGGAGAAACGCCAGCAGGACAATGGCTATTTGCGCATGCTCAAGAGTATGGTTTTATTTTACGTTTCCCACAAAATAAAGAAGATATTACAGGTTATATGTATGAATCTTGGCATTATCGTTATGTAGGCAAAGATATTGCAAAAGAGATTACAAAGCAAAATATTACGTTGGAAGAATATTTAGGAGTGAAATAAAAAGGGAAGAGATGCGGTTCACTATGAACAGGCTCTCTTCCTTTTTATTTTTATAAAATAGGCGTTAATAAACGTGAAATGGATTCTTTAAATTTAATAAGTGCTGAGCGGTTTTTATACATTTCCCATGTTAATTCCGTACAATCAAAAATATCCTTTTCAAATAGCTCTGCAAGTTGGTGCGATATGTTTGCATCATAGATGAAGGCATTGACTTCAAAATTCAGACTGAAACTTCGGACATCGATATTAGCTGTTCCGACAGTCGATGCCTCGTCATCAATAATAATGGTTTTGGCATGGATAAAGCCTTTTTCATAAATGTAGACTTTCGCTCCTGCACGTAATAACTGACCGGCATAGGAATAAGTAGCCCAATAAACGAACATATGGTCAGGTTTGTTAGGAATCATAATGCGCACATCAATGCCCGACAATGTTGCGATTTTAATGGCGTCTAAGAAGCTTACATCTGGGATAAAATAAGGTGTTTGAATATAAATATATTTTTTCGCCATATTAATAAGTTTTAAATAACCAATCTTAATTTGTTCCCAGTCTGAGTCTGGTCCACTTGAAACAATCTGTAAGCCAACATCACCCTTTTGCGGGATAGCAGGGAAGTAGCGATCAGAGTAGCCCATTTTCTGCTGTGCACTTGCTTGATTCCAATCGAGTAAAAAGCGAGTTTGCAGTGGATGCACCGCACTTCCTTCAATTCGCAAGTGAGTGTCTCTCCAATAACCGAATTTTTTTTGTAGCCCAAGATATTCATCACCGACATTAAAGCCACCAATATAGCCAATTCGACCATCAATGACAACAATTTTACGGTGATTCCTAAAATTTAGACGGGGATTGAGAAGTGGCAAAATGGATGGGAAGAAAACTTCTACTTCACCTCCAGCATTCAGCAATTCTTTAAAATGACGCTTTTTTACATTACGTGAGCCCATCTCATCATAGAGTAGACGTACCTTGACACCTTGTTTTGCTTTTTTAATCAGTGCATTCACGATACGTGTACCTAAGTCATCTAGACGGAAAATATAATACTGAATGTGGATATGATCTTTAGCTGCTTCAATATCTTTTAGGAGTTGTTCAAATTTATTGGCACCATCATCGAAAATATCTAAATGGTTGTCTTGTGTTAATACCGCATTGTTTGTTCTAAGGTGCATATAAATCATTTCTTGATAATTTTCTGCGTTTGCAATGCGAAACTCAAATGTTTCACTGCGAATGGCTTCCATTTGATAGCTAATGAGGTTATCTATCCCGATATCCTTACGCCCTTCCCAACGAAATAAATGCTTTCTTCGTAACTGCCTTCCAAGTAATAAGTACAAAATAAATCCAACTAATGGCAAGAAAAATAATACAAGAATCCATGCCCATGTAGAGGTAGCATCTTTACGTTCTAAAAAAATGATGGTCATGGCTAATAAAATATTAAAAAACAAGGTTAAAGGGACTAAATATTCTATGTCTGTAAAAATGCTCATTCCTACACCTGCCTTTACTATTGTTAACAACATACATAAGTATAGCCTACTTCAAAAGAAGAAAGAAGATATGAAATCTAGCTAGGTAGGAAAAGGATTATCTCTTCGATTTGTAAGGGATAATTCGCATGTTTTCGTTAGTAATTTTCCCATTGAAATAAAATATCGGAAAAATCCTTTCGAAGAAGCTTTTCTCGGTTAATAAAAAACTTGCCAACACCACAATCTGCCCACATAATTCCTAATTCATCATGAGAGTCAATTTGTAATAATAAGACATTATAGCGCTGAAGTAGCAAGGACTCTTGATGAATATCCTCATTTAAATAATAAGCATAGCCACCAATTTTAGCTCCCGCTCCTAGGAAGTGTTGCAAATAAATCTCTTGCACATCATCCATCTGGGAAGATAGGAGGAAGGGAAGGTGACGTTGTGCTCGATAATCTAGTGCAGAAATGGGTTCCTGTGTTAGCTGAAATTGTAAAGCTAATTCCTGACGAATAGGGAAGCCATCTAATGTAGTCGGTATAGAAAAGTGTGCCTGTTGAGAGTGGGCTGTACTGTCATTGACAGTTGGATAAAATCTTACTTTATAAAATTGCTGAAAAATGTCTTCGTAATAATTGACAGTAGTAGTTTTAAAAGTATTGGCTGAAATAAAAAACTGCAGTAATCCCCTTGAAGGAAAACCTAGTAGTGGTGGGATTTCGGCAAAATTAATTTGAGCTAATAATCTCATTGGCTCACCTGTTAAATCTTTTGGATAGGTTTGAAAAGAGGGGAGATAGGGTTCGCCAGCAAATTTACTTTCAGTTAACGTAGTGGAACGTTGGTATGGCTGAATAATGATTGTTGAAAGTAGCGTGTCTTCGATTTCTGAGCGAAAAGCTTCTAGCTCTTTAGGAAGTAAAAAATTGGTTGCTTTGTTCATGCAAACCCTCCGAATATCTCTCTAGGTCTTTAAAGTATAACAAGTTACGGTATAGTGAGAATCTATTCAAAACGCAATGATTTACTGGAAGCCTTATAGATAAAAATCAAACTTATCGAAAGAATGGCTATTGCTGCCGATATATAGTACCCGAGACTTGCTTGCATCGTAAATAACCAAGTGAAAAATAGTGGACCAAGAATACGTCCTAAGTTATCCATTGAATAGGAAAGACCTGCGGCAGTTCCATATTGTCCTCCAGATTCTTTCGAGGAGAGCGATACCACACACGTTCTAGCAAGTGCATTACCAGCTGTAAAGACACATAGGGCTAGACCAGCGATAAAAAGATTAGCTGTGAGTGTGAATAATAGCATACCGATTGCTGTTACAATTTGAGCACCGATTAACCATGTTGTTTCGCTGCCATTTTTTATACGTCGAACAACGCCACCTTGAATGGCTGCATCAACGAAACCACTAAACATAAATAAATATCCAATTTGTAATGGTGTAATATGAATTTTTTCGATTTGGAATAGTTGGAAAGTAGCCTCAACACCCGCTAGCATAAAGGTTACTAAAAATGAAAACATAAATAAGTAACGCACACGGTACTGTAGCATCTTGCTAGCGCCTTTTGGTACAATAGCACGTTTAGTTGAATCTTTCCGTTTTTCAGGTTCTTTTAAGACGAAACTTGCATAAATAAATAATAGTGCAATTAATGATGCGGATGCGATAAATGGTAATTGCAAACTATAATGGCCTAGCACCCCACCGATTGCTGGACCAAAAATAAAACCAAGACCAATGGACATGCCCATAAAGCCCATATATTTATTACGATCCTCTTCACTGGACATATCTGCGATAAATCCTGTTACTGCTGTATACAATGCTCCTGAGAATAAACCACCTACAATGCGTGAGACATACAAAATAGCTAGGTTATCTATAAATAATGAAAAAATAACAAAACTAAGGCTAAAACCAACCAGACCTGTTAAGATTAGTTGTTTACGTCCTATCTTATCTGATAGCATGCCCCAAAATGGTGCTGTAAAGAAACTTGCAAGTGAATATACGGTTAGTAAACCACCGACGTGGAGATCATTCCAATTTTGCTGCACAATCACCTCAGGTAAGACAGGAATAATAATGCCAAATCCTAGGTAAACGAGAAATTGAACAGACATCAATAATAAAATTGCCTTTTTCATACAGTTCCCTGCTTTCATACAATATTTCACTATGTACATTCTACCCTTCTTGCTCTTACGATGACAAGAATACGGATGGAGAAACATGGTGGAGATAGTTATTAATTGAAGATGAATAAAATATAGTGATTGTGGTTATTTTATAAGTGTTTGGTGGTATAAATAATTTACAATGTAACAAAAATGAAAAATTTTATATGTAAGTTAAATGGTATGATAAATTTGTCAGACATCTTACTCGTAGAAAAATGAAACTTTTTTGTTCCCTAAAACGTTATATAAAATCGAGGAAAGATTGAGGTGGAATGTATGAGGAAAGAAGTAGATTTGAAAAAGATTGTTTCGAATTTATCTAAGTTGGGTGTAACAGCCACTGTAACAAAGTCTCGACTAGAACTTTTAAAAGTGCTAACACCACCAACGCAGACTCCGCAAGTTCAAGCTTAACTCGTTTACAATAGGAAAAGGGAAGTCTCAATGCGCGAGACTTCCCTTTTTCTATATTTATTCATCTTCATCATGTGTCGTAAACATGTACGTTCGATAATGGAACCGCATACTAAAGACTAGCCCAATGGCTAAAGCATTGCCCATTAAAGAACTTCCTCCGTAACTAATGAACGGAAGCGGAATACCTGTAATTGGTAATAACTGAATAGTCATGCCTATATTTTCGAAGACGTGGAAAGTAATCATGGCAATAATACCTGCACAAACATATGTTGAGAATGGATCTTTCAATAAGAGCGTTGTCTTTGTTAAGTGATAAATTAATAAGAAGAAAACACAAATAACAATACTAGCGCCAATAAATCCCCATTCTTCACCGATAACAGTAAAAATGAAATCGGTATGGTTTTCTGCTACATATACCTCTCGATTTCGGAACCCCTTACCAAAGATCTCTCCTGACCCAATAGCATTTAACGATGTTATTAAATGATAGCCTTCGCTAGATGAATAGGAATAGGGGTCTAGCCAAGAATAAATTCGAGCAAATTGATAAGCCTTTAAGCCGAACGTTTTTTCTAGGAAATCCTGCATATAAAGTGCCATCCACAGTAGGGTGCCACCTGCTACCACTCCACCTAAAAAGGTCGGTAGAATGATTTTCCAAGAAATTCCGGCTACGATGATAAGAGCAGCAGTAATCGCAAAGAATACAAGAGCAGAACCAAGGTCAGGCTGCTTCATAATGATAGCCAATGGTATGATGAGTGTGATACCAATTTTCCCTAGTAGTAGGAAGTCCGTTTTTACTGATTTTAACGAATAAACTTCATGATGCTTACTGATTAGTCGTGCTAGTGCTAAAATGTAAAAAGTTTTCATAAACTCAGAAGGCTGAATATTTCCAATCGGCGTATGATACCAGCTTTTAGCACCATTAACGGGTGCACCGATTTGACCTTCTCCTTCAGGCATAAAAATAAGCAGTACCAATAAGGCAATCCCTGCTCCATACATATACCATGACATTTTTTTATATTGATCTGGCTCAAAAAACATGACGATGCCAATAATTACTGCACCAATAACATACCATTGCATTTGTTTAGGTACGTAGTTAATGCCATATTGACCCGATGTCTGGGCAGATGCAATAGCTAACAAACTGATGACTAGAAAAGTGAAAAGAATAAAAGCGAGGGTCCAGTCAAAACGGTTTGCGAAATTTCGTTTATTTTCCATAAAAGCCACCTAAATTAAAATAGTATCTCAATATGAGTAAATATGATGCGAATCTTCCAATTTCGTTTATAATTGTTCAAAGAAGAGAGCTATTGACCAGTAGAGTGTATGAGATAACTCATATCTATTGATAAGCTTGCAACTTGCTTTGAACATTGTCAATGGAATTTTCAGCAATACTTGTACTCATTGAGTAATCTTAAATTAATATGCAAATGCATGTTTAACATTCCTATTATAACGCAAAAAATACTTTTATGCCTGTGCATATAGTTGGGACGACAATTAACATAAAATGTTTCAAAAAAATCATGTTTAGACTTATAATGTAGTGAAGAATGGGGTGATGGTTGTGGCTAAAAAATTAAAGTCAGCTGATGATTTTATGTATCATATTTATGTTCATATGAATGATGTAGATAAATTTGTCATTTTTAGCGGGTTAAAATTCCCGCAATTTGTGGCTGCACTTGAACCACTGCATCACTTACTGTTATTAAAACATTCCTATGAAGACGGTTCTTTTAATATGCATACACAATTTGAATATGTCTTGGAAGATGAAGTTCCTCGTTTTGTGAAAAAATCAGCAGAGTCAAAGGAATTGTGTTGGGTTGATTTTATGGACGAAAAGAGGCTAGATCATTTGACACCAATGGAACAAGGAGAATTGCTTTACATAAGTCATAAAAAAGAACCGATTACGTCTGCATTTTTTAACAAATTACAAAATAGATTTGTCTATTATTCTTCAGATCAAGAGAAGATGACAAAAATTTATTTTCGTCATTTAAGTGATTCGGATTTATTGGTTGCCAATGTATTTAATAGTCTAATTCGTGAAAAGGAACGGAGTACTGGTTTTTGGCGTCGAAAAGTAAAGGCGAGTATTCCATCTATATCGCCCGATTTTTTACGATCTTACCGATCCTTTGCTAAGGACGGTGCGTTACTATCTTTGTACAGAATTGAAAAGCCAAAGGTAGCCTATGGCATAGAAGTTCGCAACCTATCAGAGTATTCATTTCCTGATGAAGTTTGGGATGACTTAAATACGATCCTGAAAACGGAACATGATGAATTAATTTATATTATTTAATCTTCATATCAGTAATGATTTTTGCGAAAAAGCGACTATCAAATGAAGATCAGTTGTTGGCAGATATGCCGAATTTTGAATTGAGCCTAGACAATTTAAAAATTAGATGCAACTAAGGCATAATCGATGAAATGTCAAAATCTCACCGTCAAAAATTACGGTGAGATTTTTATGTCATTTGTCAAGACGTTTCATGATAAACTAATAGTACTCAAGAAGTATGTGGAGGGCACAAAAATGAAAAAAAGAATCGGTTTATTATACGGCGGAAAGTCAGCGGAGCATGAGGTGTCATTATCGACAGCTCGTGCAGTCACTGGAGCTTTGAATTTCGAGGAGTATGAAGTATATCCGATTTTCATTACATCTGACGGGGAATGGCGACGTGGAGAACGTTTAGAAAAACCTGTAAGTGCAATAGAAGAATTACAATTTGGTGATAATGCCACAATTTTAGAAAATAATATTACTGATTTTTTAATCGATGAAAAAGGCAATGCGGTGCAGTTTGATGTTATTTTCCCATTGTTACATGGAACAAATGGTGAGGATGGAACTGTGCAAGGATTACTGGAAGTACTGAATTTACCGTATGTAGGAAACGGTGTATTAGCATCTTCAGCTGGTATGGATAAAGTGGTGATGAAGCAATTATTTGAAATTGCAGGCTTACCACAAGTGCCCTATACGTATTTTATTCGTAGTGAGTGGAAAAACGAGCAACAGACCATCATTGAACGATGTGAACAGGGCTTGAGTTGGCCGATGTTTGTGAAGCCTGCAAACTTAGGTTCAAGCGTTGGGATTAGCAAAGCAACTAATCGTGAGGAATTAATAAAAGCAATTGAGATTGCTCTGCAATATGATCGTAAAATTGTTGTAGAACAAGGTATTATGGCTCGCGAAGTTGAACTAGCCGTGTTAGGCAATGATTATCCTGAAGTTTCGGTGCCAGGCGAAATTAAACCAGTCACTGAATTTTATGATTATGACTCGAAGTATAAGGACGGTTCTACAGCCCTTATTATTCCAGCGGAGCTGCCAGTGGAAACTGTGACAAGCTTAAAGGAATTAGCAAAACGTGCATTTAAAGCAATAGATGGTAGCGGTTTAGTTCGTGCCGACTTTTTTGTAACGGCTGAAAATAGCGTTTACATCAATGAAGTGAACACAATGCCTGGTTTCACGCCTGTAAGTATGTACCCATTATTATGGCAACATACAAATGTGAGCTATCCAGAGCTGATTGACCGTCTCATTAAGCTAGCAATCGAACGTTACGAAGAAAAACAACAGCTTCACTATAAAAAAGACTGAGTGGGATTATTGTGAAAAAAACATTAAAACAATTAGCTGCATGGTTAAATGAGGATATGGCTGCTTTTGGCGATACCGTTGTATCAGGAATTTCTATCGATACAAGAACAATTCAACAAGGAGATCTATTTGTGCCATTTCGTGGCGAGCAAACAAATGGGCATCAGTTTGTTGTTCAAGCATTTGAGAAAGGTGCGGGAGCTTCACTCTGGCAAAAAGATGAACCAAATCCTCCAGAAGGTTATCCTTTACTATTTGTGGATGACTCAGAAGTAGCTTTACAGGAAATGGCAAGAGCTTATCGTAATGAACATAAGGCGAAATTTATCGGCATTACAGGTTCAAATGGTAAGACATCCACAAAGGATATTTTAGCGGGTACACTTGCGCCATTTTTTAAAGTACAAAAGACTATTGGGAACTTTAATAATCAATTAGGGTTACCTATTACAATTTTACAGCTTGATGAAAATACAGATGTTGCTGTTCTTGAAATGGGTATGAGTGGTTTTGGTGAAATTGAATTTTTAACGAAGCTTGCTCGTCCACATATGACGGTTATTACAAATATCGGCGAGGCTCATATGCAGGATTTAGGGTCACGAGCAGGTATAGCAAAAGCAAAATTTGAAATTATTCAAGGGATGCAGCCTGACGGTCTATTATTCTATGATGGTGATGAACCGCTGCTCCAAGAATTGGTGGCCAAGGAACAGCACTTACAAGCAGTGCCGTTCGGATTAGAGCCAGGTAATCTTTTATACGCTGAAAATATTCATGCTAATGCGGATGGCAGTCACTTTACTACGCATGGAATCATTGAAGGCGACTTCTTTATTTCAGTTCTTGGTAAGCATCAAGTAAAAAATACATTAGTGGCGATGTTAATTTCTCATAAGCTAGGTTTAAACAATGAACAAATTCGTACATCCTTAGAGCATGTAGTCTTAACAGATATGAGGATGCAACAAGTACAAGGAACAAATGGAGCACTATTTATCAACGATGCCTATAATGCAGCACCAACCTCGGTGAAGGCTGCTATTCAATTTATGGCTTCCTCTACAATTCGACCTGAAAAATGGCTTGTGTTAGGAGATATGCTGGAGCTTGGACCGAATGAGCAAAGTTTTCACGAAGGGCTAGCAGCATATATAAATGAGCATGAAATTGATTATCTCTGCTTATTTGGCCCTCGGATGGCATATCTTTATCAAGTATTAAAAGAGCGCTTTGAGAAAGAACGTTTACTGTATGTAGCAGATGATTATACGGCTATTATTGAAAAGCTAAAACTAGCGAATGAATCATCTATTGTTTTACTTAAAGGCTCGCGTGGTATGAAATTAGAGACGATCTTAAATGCATTTACGTCACAGTAACCAATGAATCGGTGGGATTAAGCTCACCGATTTATTCATTGTTAAACGAGGTGAGGACGTTGTCAGTAGGTGTACTATGTATTCATGGATTTTCAGGTGGACCTTATGAAGTGGAGCCATTCACAACATACTTACGGGCACAGACAAATTGGCTAATTGTAGAGCCGACGTTGTCAGGGCATGGAGAAGAATTACAAATGAGTGGTTTTACAGCGAAGCATTGGTTAATGGATGCCGAGCTTGCCTTTCGATCATTAGCTAAAAAAGTAGATGAGGTAATCGTCGTTGGTTTTTCAATGGGGGGAATCATAGCATTATATTTAGCTAAACGTTATAAAGTAAAAAAACTCGTATTATTAAGTGCTGCTGCAAAGTATGTCAGTCCCAAACAGTTAGTCAATGATTTTAAAGTGCTTGCTACAGAGGCTTACCACCGTAATTTGACGAATAACGAACTTTTTTTACGATACCATCATAAGTTTAACAATGTGCCTTTAGCATCCACAATAGAATTTATGAAGCTGGTTAGAATGGTGGAACCTTATTATCAACATATTCAAATTCCTGTTTATATCGTGCAAGGGAAATTGGACGGAATAGTGCCCTATCATACGGCGCAATTCCTTTTTGATAAATTAGCCTCAAAAGATAAAATTTTGTATTTTTCTGATAATGGCAAGCATCATATATGTTTTGAGGAAGATTGTTCTGAATGGTTTCCAAGGGTTTTAACGTTTTTAAGGGATAAATAAAGTAGTCAGATTATTACGACTCATGCGTTATCGTTGCATAGGATTTAAAGCCATGTTAGACTAGTGTAAGCAATGGATACATTTTGTGCGAAGACTCTTCATATTTGGTTGAAGGGTACTTTTTTTTGAACACAACGGTTTTATTCTAAAGTGAATAATTACGACAGAATCGAACCGCTCGGTAAAGACCGGGCTTTCCTTTTCATATAAGAGAGCTCTATATGGACTATCATGTAGAGAAAATTTTTAAGTAACGGAAACGTTCCACTACACAGGCTCGAATTTGCCGACAACTTCATCTGAAAATGTAACCATTTGTCAACTTAAAAGGAAAAAAAGGAGATTGAGAAGTTTGACAAATTTTTCAGAATTAAATATTAGCGAATCTACATTACGCTCAGTAAAGCGTATGGGATTTGAAGAAGCAACACCAATCCAAGAAGGTACTATTCGTTTTGCGATTGAAGGCCGTGATGTATTAGGTCAAGCACAAACAGGTACTGGTAAAACTGCCGCTTTCGGGATTCCACTAATTGAGAAAATTGATCCAAAAAACCCTAATATTCAGGCGTTAGTTATTGCTCCAACTCGTGAGTTAGCGATTCAAGTTTCAGAAGAGCTATATAAAATTGGCTATGACAAGCGCGTAAAATTATTATCAGTATACGGAGGTCAAGAAATTGGCCGTCAAATTCGTGCACTGAAAAATAGACCTCAAATCATTGTTGGTACACCAGGACGTATTATTGATCATATTAATCGTCGTACGTTAAAATTAGAAGATGTTCAAACATTAGTATTGGATGAAGCAGATGAAATGTTAAACATGGGCTTTATCGATGATATTAATTCAATCTTAGAAAACGTGCCTTCTGAACGTCAAACATTACTGTTCTCAGCAACAATGCCACCAGCAATCCGTAAAATTGCAGAAACATTTATGCGTGATCCAGAAATTGTGAAAATTAAAGCAAAAGAATTAACAGTTGATAATATCGATCAATATTTTGTTAAGTCTGCTGAACGTGAAAAATTTGATGTTTTATCTCGTTTATTAAACGTTCACCAACCAGAGCTTGCTATTATTTTTGGTCGTACAAAACGTCGTGTAGATGAGCTTGCACAGGCCCTATCTATTCGTGGCTATTTAGCTGAGGGTATTCATGGTGATTTAAGCCAGGCGAAGCGTATCTCCGTATTACGCCAGTTTAAAGAAAATAAAATCGATATCCTTGTTGCGACGGACGTTGCCGCTCGTGGACTTGATATTTCGGGTGTAACACACGTCTATAACTTTGATATTCCTCAAGATCCTGAATCTTATGTTCACCGTATTGGACGTACAGGTCGTGCGGGTAAATCAGGTCTTGCCGTAACATTTGTAACACCTCGTGAAATGGGTTACTTACGTATTGTAGAAGAAACAACGAAAAAACGTATGACACCTCTTCGCCCACCAACAACTGATGAAGCATTAGAGGGTCAACAACGTTTAGCTGTGGAAACACTGGAAGGTCTTATTGCTAATAACAATTTAGGCGATTACCGCACACTTGCAGCGGAAGTACTAGATAATCATGAAGCAATTGACGTTGTTGCAGCTGCTCTACGTTCATTAACGAGAGAGCCTGATGATACACCAGTAACAATCACAGAAGAGCGTCCATTACCAATGCGTCGTGAGCGTTCTAGCAGTAACCGTAGTGGCGGTGATCGTGGCCGTGGTAACCGTAGCTTTGGTGGCGGACGTCGTGACGGCGCTCGCAGTGGAGAACGTCGCAATAGCGGTAGCAGTAGCCGTCGAGAAGGCGGACGCCGTGAGGGAGGTCGTAGAGAAGGTGGACAAGGTCGTTCTCGCTCTCCACGACGTCACGAAGGTTAATTTTAACCGAATACACTAATTCTTTATGATAAACCTTACAGTCATAGTGGCTGTAAGGTTTTTTTTCAGCTATAGTTGAAACAAAAAGGTGAGTAAATCCGTATACACCTAATGAAGAAAGAGGGGGGAACGATATTGAGAGCACAGCCGATTCATCAAATTTCCCGAAAAGGGTTAACTGTGTGGCGTTTATATGGAGTCATACAAACACTGGTGTTATTCATTGTAGCGGGGCTAGTAAGCTATGGTACATATTATTTTGAATGGCCGTCATTTATTTACTTCATAGCTGGGGGAGTTGTAGTTCTAAGTGCAATACTATCCATTTTTGTATTCCCGAAAATAAGATGGGAACGATGGCGTTATGAGGTTCGTGAACATGAAATCGAAGTACAACATGGTTTATTTGTTGTGAAACGTACATTAATACCGATGGTACGTGTTCAACATGTTGATACAACACAAGGACCGATATTGAAAAAATACGACTTAGGTAATATTTCAATTTCAACAGCAGCAACTGTACATACGATTCCTGCGCTTGTTATGGACGAAGCAGATATACTTCGTGCTCGCATCTCTGATTTAGCAAGGGTGGCGGAAGATGATGTCTAAAGAAATTAATCGTTTACATCCAGTATCTGCAGTTATTACGAGCGTTAAGGCATTAAAAAGTATGATATTACCAATTGCTATTATTATCATAGGAAACGGCTTTAATTTTTCTTTGAATTTTCATAGTGATCATTTTTTTGATACCATTTTACTTTTTGGTGTATGGGGAGGCGCGGCACTTCTTGCACTTATTGGGGGCATCATAAAATGGCGGACATTTGTTTATTGGTTTGAAGACGGGGAGTTACGCATAAAGTATGGATTGTTTGTTAAAAAGAAGCGTTATATTCCTTTTGAACGTATACAAAGCTTAAATTATAACGAGGGGATTTTTCATCGCATTTTTGGTTTAGTGAAAGTTCAGGTTGAAACAGCAGGTAGTAAGGGAGGTAAACCTGAGGTCGAACTGACAGCAATCCGTAAAGCGGCAGCAGATGTTATTGAATTAGAAATGCGTCGGGCTAAAAATGGGGTAGATCAACAACAAGATCAGGAAGAAATCCAAGTGATAGAGGAAGCTGTCTCCATTCCAACGATTTACCATATGTCCATACGTGATTTACTCGTTTTAGCAACAACATCTGGTGGGATCGGTGTCGTACTATCAGGTCTTGCAGCAATTGCTTCACAGTTTTCCGATATTATTCCTTATGAAACAGTATTTCATGAACTAGCTGATTTTGTGAAAGTCGGTGCATTTTTAGTCGCTTTAACAGCGATGTTCGTTTTAATTGTAGCTTGGGTTGTATCAGTGGTCATCACACTGATTAATTACTATGATTATACAGTCCGAATTGAAGAAGAAAAATTGATTATCACCAAGGGACTTTTAGAGAAAAAGCGTATTACTTTACCGCTGAATCGAATTCAAGCCATTCGTATTGTTGAAAACCCTTTGCGTCAATTAACAGGCTTTGCAACGGTGGTCGTTGAAAGCGCTGGAGGTAACGGTGAAGATGGGAATGATAAAAAGATTACTTTGTTTCCACTCATTAAGAAGCAGGATTGTTTGCACACATTAGAGCAGCTTTTCCCAGATATGAATTGGCATCCTTCGTTTATTCGATCACCAAAAAGAGCAAGACCATTCTTCTATCGAATTGATTTTATTTGGCTAGTTCCAATTATGGGTGCATGTAGTTATTACTTTTATCCGTATGGACTGTTGTCATTACTGTTAATTCCGTTAACAATTCTAATCGGAATATGGCAGCATAAAACAGCAGGCTATCAAATTGATGGAAAGCAACTGGCTATGCAGTATCGAGTATTTAGCCGTATTACATTGATTGTGGAGAAAAAGCGAATTCAATCTATTCAAAGTACACAATCTTACTTTCAAAAAAGAAAAAATGTTATGTCTATAAAAGCAACAGTCATGTCTGGAGCAACTGGTACAACGGGAAGTGTATCAAGCTTAGAGCAAAAGGATGCAGAAACAATCTTAACTTGGTATGAACATTAATGAACTAAAAAGCTAATCCTTTCAATTTTATGGGAGGATTAGCTTCATAGTGTTGAAAAACAAAAACATTTATATAGAATTTTTTCGAAAGGTGAAAATGGATTACTGTTGCAGGCTACTTGCTTTCATGTGGGCGAGTGCCGAGCCGCTTCCTCCGTGCAGGGGCTCGACTGTCTCGCTATCCCACGGGAGTCAAGTAGCCTTCCACTCCAATCCATGAAAATGGTACCTTTTTAGAAAGGTTTTCTAATAAAGTGAAGTATTCACTACTCTTTATGGAGGGGTGTTGCCACTCATCACTTCTCCACATCGAACATAAGAGGCCATCCTTTCTCCAATCATACAAATAATGAGCTATTTTATTTACTACGGCTCATCGGACGCTCCCTGGAAAGAACGCTAACGGAAGGGAAATTAACTCCTAGCCTTTCGAAATGGCTGTTTCTGCCATTGACATCACCTTTTTTCAACAACATGAAGCTAACCCTTTCAATTTTATGGAAGGATTAGCTTTTTTAACTGTAAATATATGTGAATGCTGTTTATAATAAAATAAATAGAACAAAAGGGGTGGGGGGACTTTGTTTAAATATGATATTAATGAAAGCGCTTATTTAAAGCTATTAGACTTGAGTGATGTAGATGAATTATTTGCTTTAACTGACCGTTCAAGGGATACATTACGTGAATGGCTGCCATTTGTAGATAGTGTTAAAACTGTAGAAGATACAGAGCAATTCGTTAAAAAGGCTATGCAACAATATGCTGATCATAATGGTATACAAGCAGGGATTTACTATGATGGAGAGCTTGCAGGCGTAATTGGCTATCATCAAATCAACTGGCAGCATAAATGGACAAGCATTGGCTACTGGCTAGGAAATGAGTTTGTGGGGAAGGGGCTCGTAACAAATTCAATGAAAGCATTGATTGATTATGCTTTTAATTATTTAATGTTAAATCGTATTGAAGTACGTGTAGCGGTAGGGAATATTCGCAGTCGTACAATTCCCAAAGTATTGGGCTTCCATGAAGAAGGGCGTTTAAGGGATGCAGAGTGGCTTTATGATCATCATGTTGACCAAGTTGTTTATGGCTTAACCGCCGCTGAATGGAAAAAGGTTAAGATGGCAAATGAGGCCACTGTGATTTTATAGCATGTATTCGTTCTAATGAAAAAGGAGCAACTCCATGATTGAGCTGCTCCTCTTTTAAGTTTTATGGTCTACCCGACATCTTTTGTTTACGCCAGCTTAAAATTCTTTTTGGGTGTAAATAGACAAGTCCAAGAATGAAACCTGTTACTAAACCGCCTAAATGTGCATAAACATTCACATTTGGTTGAAGAAATGTCATGATGACACTTATGATGATGATTGGTAAGATGAGCTTACGAAGCATTGGCATTGTACGACGTGTATAGTAAACTAATGCCCCAAAAGCACCAAAAATTCCAAAAATAGCCCCACTTGCACCAAGACTCGCATAACTACTATCATAGAAGATATAGGTTGCCATGTTGCCTACAATACCTGAAACCAAATAAATTGTGATGAAGCGTGCTTTACCTGCGATTTTTTCAAGCTCTGGACCAAAGAGATATAAGGAAAACATATTAAAAAACATATGCATAAATCCTGCATGTAAAAACATTGCGGAAAAGACACGCCACCATTCACCATTTTGAATCAGGAAATTTGCTTGGATTCCGTAATTCCACAAGAGTGTTCCGACGCCGGGTATAAGAGACAATACATAAAGCGTTAAGTTAATTGCTATTAAAGTTGAAACAATAGGGTAATACTTTGTATATTGCTTAAAATTTTCTGTTCTACTAAACATGGCTCCACCTCAATTTACAATTATTATACATGCCTTGTTGGAAATAGGTAAAGGAGAAGGTCACATGATTAAGGGAATTGGTCTCGATATTGTAGAAATAGATCGTATTGAAAAAGCCATGAAACGTACAGATAAATTTAAAGATCGCATTTTAACAGTTAAGGAAAAAAAATTATTTGATGGTCATTCAGAAACTCGTAAAATAGAATTTTTGGCAGGGCGATTTGCTGCTAAAGAAGCATTTTCGAAAGCGCTAGGAACAGGCCTTGGGGAACAATGTAAGCTTCATGATATGGAGATATTAAGAGGAGAGGCTGGCAATCCCGTCTTATATTTTAAGGAAGAGCTTGTCAATGGATTTGTTAGTATTACGCATTCTAAACAATATGCGGCTGCTCAAGTAATCTTATTAGAATAGTACTTAACTTGTCTAAAAGGTTGGCTTATAAATTTAAATATATTGCCCTTTCTTCAAATGACATAACTGACAAATACGGTTCATATATTGTCGTAGTGGATTTGAAAGAAGAAAGGGTGAAAGCGTGGGCAACCGTATAGTTAAATGGCTCGTCTTACTTTGTACGATATTACTTCTGTCGGCATGTGGTGCAGCCTCACAGGAAAAAGTGTTGAAGAAAGTGAATGGTAAATGGGCAGAAACAAATGGTTATGAGTTAAATGCATCGATGGAGATTAAATCTGGTGGTGAGCCAAGAAATTATGATGTGACAGTATGGCATACAAAACCTGATTTCTATCGAGTAGAAGTAGTCGAAAGTGGGAAAGATGTTTCTCAAATGATTGTGCGTAATGCTGATGGCGTTTTTGTAGTAACACCGACATTAAACAAAATGTATAAATTCCAAAGTGACTGGCCAAAGAAAAATAGTCAGGCTTACTTAATTGGAGCGCTAGCAGAAGATTTAGCAGAAGATAAAAATCTTGTCATGAAAGAAGAAGAAAAAGCATATATATTTGAAGCGGCTACTAGAAATAGCTATAAAAATAGTATGCCTCATCAAGTCATTACGGTAGATAAGAAAACTTTATTGCCAACCTCTGTAGCGATTATGAATGATGTGAAGGAAGAGCAAATTCGTATCACATTTAAGAAAATAAAATTAGGTGTGCAACATGCTGCAAAAGAGTATGCTGTTGAACAATTCACTGATAAAGATAGCACGAAAGGTGAACAAGCTACACCTGCTGACAAAGAGGGGCAAGAAGGAAAAGATGAAAAAGAAGCAGTTGGTGCAGAAGTTGAATATCAAGAATTCCAAACACATTATCCTGTTCTAAATTGGGCACAATTAGCGAATGAAAAAGTTGTGCAAGAAAATGGTATGGAACGTGTTATCCTAACTTTCGATGGTGAAAAGGCATTTACAGTTATGCAGCAACCAGTAACAAAGGAAAATTCAATGTTACCAGTATCGTCACCTGGTGATCCAGTTGACTTAGGCTATACAATAGGAGCTATTACAGATACATCGATTAGTTGGGAAAAAGATGGTGTTGAATTCTTTGTAGCTTCAAGCAAGTTGACGCGAGAAGAGATGATTGAAGTTGCTACATCTATGACGATAAGTAGTATGAAGTAACTTTGCTAGCTACAGCTTTCAGGAATATGAAAGCTGTAGCTTATTGACAATATGAAATAAGATCTCACTGTTTAGAAAATGTTAAGTTATTTCCTTTAAAGTGAGAGTTCTGGAGAATGGAACAATAACATTGTGTGGACAAGCTAAATAGACGTACTAGAACAAATGTATGTCATACATAGTGTTTTAATTAAAAATAAAGAGGGTATTCTTATGAAGACACAGCAGTATTTTCGACCAACCAAAGCAATGATAGACTTGCAAGCAATCCAACAGAACGTTAAAAATTTAAAAGAATTTTTACAACCTAATGTTCAAATTATTGCTGTAGTAAAGGCAAATGCGTACGGCCATGGAGATGTAGCCGTTGCACGGGCGGCACTTGAGGCTGGTGCCACAATACTTGCAGTGGCAACGCCCGACGAAGCATTACATATACGAGCACATTTTGAAGAACCAGACATACTAATATTAGGTGCATCTCCTGTTTCCTTTGCTCCTTATGCAGCACAACAGCGTATTATTCTTACAGCATTTGCTAGTGATTGGATTCAACAAGCAGCTCCTCTTTTAGTGAATGAAGAACTTCCTTTGCGTCTACATATAAAAGTAGATAGTGGAATGGGGAGACTAGGCATTCGCTCAGAGCAAGAGCTAGTAGAACTATACGAAACCATACAGTCTACAGCTAATGTGGAGCTAGATGGCATATTCACTCACTTTGCGACAGCGGATGAAGAAAATTCGACACATTTTAATCAGCAAGTGCAGTTTTTTGAGAAGTGTTTATCAGTCATGCCTTTAAAGCCGCGACTTGTTCATGCATCTAATACGGCAGCTTCATTAGTGAAAAATTCACACCTACAGTATGATGCTGTTCGATATGGGATATCGCTGTATGGATTATCTCCTTCTCCCTATGTGGAAAGCATTTTACCATTCCCACTAAAGCCTGCCTTCTCGCTTGAGAGTGAACTTGTTCATGTGAAGCAAATCAAAGCAGGTGAATCAGTTGGCTATGGCGCTACGTTTACTGCTCAGACGGAGACGTGGATAGGAACTATTCCGATTGGCTATGCAGATGGCGTAATTCGTAAGTTAGGTGGACAAGAAGTATTGGTTGATGGACAGAAAGTGCCGATTGTTGGACGAATTTGTATGGACCAATGTATGGTTGCGCTACCAAAAGCATATGCTATAGGTGAGAAGGTAACACTCATTGGTCAACAAGGACAGCATGTGATTTCCATCGATGAGTGGGCTACAAAGCTTGAAACAATTAATTATGAAATACCATGCATTATAACAGCAAGAGTTCCTAGAATATACTTTTAATGAACCTTCATTAGAATTAGTTACTGATACACAGTACACATTCTCTCAATAGCATTCACTGTAATGTGTAATGAGCAACATTCCAATGTAAAAGTTGAATTTGGTAAATAAATTAGCACTGGAGAACTTATTACTTTTCCAAACATAAAGTAACTCATATTTGGAAGAACATTGCAATAATAATTATTCAGCATATACCTTCGACAACCAACATATTTTTACAATTTGTACTTCAAATTGTCAGATATTTTGTCATTTCATGTCTTTTCAACAATATCTTTCAATGATAGAATGAGAAGTAATGAAAAAGTGTATGGTTCCGTTGGAGGTGCTTGCTGTGTACGAGAAAAAGTTAAGAGAAGCTACAATTGCTGTTCAAGACAGACTATTTCTACAAACAAAGGAAGTAATTGAAGGTGAATCTTTTGTGCGTACTTTGGCGCGCAAAAATTTAATGCAGGAGCAACCAAATCAAATACGGGAAGCTATGATTAAAGGGTATGTTGAAATGTCTCATATTAATTTAATGATTGCAAGTGAATGCTTGCATGCAGAATATGAAGCACAGCATATGGTGGAGCGTCTCGTTAGCGGGGGATGACACTTTGAATGTAAAACGTGGTGACGTTTTTTTTGCAGACTTATCACCGGTAATAGGTTCTGAACAAGGAGGCACTAGACCGGTGCTGATTATTCAAAATGATATTGGCAATCGATTTAGTCCGACTGTCATCATCGCAGCTATCACTGCACAGATTCAAAAGGCAAAGTTACCGACACACGTTGAAATCAATGCTGAAAAGTATGGTTTTGAACGTGATTCGGTTATTTTGCTAGAACAGGTGCGGACAATTGATAAGTCAAGATTGACGGATCGTATTACGCAACTTGATCATGCTGTGATGGAAAAAGTTGATGGAGCGTTGATGATTAGTTTAGGTCTAGTTAAATTTTGATATACATATGTGTATAGAAGCATCGAGATAATAAAATCTCGGTGCTTTTTTTGTTCTCTATCGATAGTTTGAATTTACTATTTATCTTGATTCAGCTGGCCAACTCTCCATAAAAGTTCAATTTTGTTAGATAAAACCTCTGGCAGAAGTCACAAATTTTGAAGAAAAGTTTTTCGAGCAGCTTCAATAAATCGGAGCTAAATTCCGTTGAGGCGTAATTGATAAATAGTACAAAAAGCTTTAAGATATATTCAAGATTTTTAATAAAAATAGATTTTTGAAAAAATTCTTAAAAGGTATATGAAAATTTACATAGAATATTCCATTAATAGAGGTTATGAAGTTTAATTTAAGTCCAGCAGGTCGAACTATAGTGTAAGAGTATAACACTGTAAGGAAATGGAGGGACAGCAGTGACATGTAAGTCTTCGGTTGAAATTATTACAGAGTGGGATATTGTGGCAGCAAGACAACTGGGGCGTAATGAAGCAAGAGCACTTGGATTTGGCACTGTTGATCAAGCTCGTATAACCACAGCAATTAGTGAATTAGCACGAAATATATATTTATATGCGAATATAGGGACGATTGAAATTGAAAGGGTTGAGATAGATCATGAAAAGAAAATAGTCGTTATTGCAACAGATAAAGGACCTGGGATTCAAAATGTTCGCAAAGTAATGGAGGATGGTTATTCTACTTCAGGAGGGCTAGGAGCTGGTTTACCAGGTGTTAAACGATTGATGGACAGTTTAGATATTCAATCTGTCATGGGAGTGGGTACAACAATAAGGGCGGAAAAATGGTTGCGTTAGGACGTGAAGAAATTGAAACAATTAGAAGCTCAGTATAAAAAAATATTATCAGATTATATGGTCAGCCAAACTGAAAGAAATTTATATATTGCTCAAAATTTCACGCGTCAGTTGATTCAAAAAAATATATCCCCAGAGGATGTTGTTAGTATTCATAAAAATGCTGTTGAACAAATATTTCCTGATCAAATGAGTGAATCACAGCCAGCCTATGATTTTCTTATTGAAGTGATGGTTCATTATGGGATGGCACATAGAGAGCATCAAAGCTTACTTCAAAAGCAAGCTGAATACGAGATGGAAATGAAAATTGCGACAAACATTCAAAAAACGCTATTGAAAACATATGTGCCGCAGCTAGAAAGTATTGATATAGGAATGATTTCAGTTCCTATTCGTAGAATGAATGGTGATTATGTACATTTTTTTCATGATGGTGAAGAATATTTAAGTGTGGCAGTGACAGATGTTGTCGGCAAGGGAGTTCCTGCTGCGTTATGTATGTCGATGGTGAAATATGGGCTTGAAACATTAGGATATGCATATAAAGATCCTTCCTATGTTTTAGAAGTCATTAACAGGGTAATTGAAAAAGGTGTGGACGACAGTATGTTTGTTTCTATGTTTTATGGATGCTTAGATGTACAACACAATATCTTTTCTTATGCCTCGGCAGGTCATGAGCCAGCGTTACACTATATTGCCAAGGACGATCGATTCTATTCTTTGGAGGCTAAAGGCTTATTACTCGGTGTTTTACCTGAAACAAAATATTCGTTTCATGACATTGTTTTAGAGGACAATGATTTAATTATTATGATGACCGATGGTGTGACTGAATTTAGAGCAAAGGAAGACTTGAATTCTAGAGAGGTTATTACAACTTTAATAAAACAAAATAGACATTTAACAGCCCAGCAGTTGTGCCAACTTCTTTATAAGGAAATAGAGAAGGCTCAGAATTTTAAACTATCGGATGATTTTACTGTCGTTATTTTAAAAAAATAGGTTTAATTATTAATAAAATAGGGAATAGACAATAGTCTAACAAATATGGTGGAGGTGTGCTATATGGACGTAACGATATATTTTAAAGAGATTGATCATAAATTATTTGGTTTTGTTGAAGGGGAAATCGATACATTTACCGCGTCTGGTTTAAGAGAGGAATTAGAAGCGGTAAAGATTACAGACGGATTAGAAATTGAACTTGATTTATCAAAAGTAAATTACATGGACAGTACAGGTCTTGGGATATTTGTTGCCTTTTATAAAAGAGCATTACGTGAAAATGGCAAAGTGAAGCTAGTTGGTTTATCGAATAGATTGCAAAGATTGTTTGAAATTACGGGTCTAAGTGATTTGATGGATATTGAAACTGATAAAAAGGTGGAATTAAAATAATGAAGGAATTTGACTATATTGAAATTAGAGTTCCTGCTAAACCGCAATTTGTCAGTGTCATTCGATTAACTGTCTCGGGCTTAGCTAGTAGGATTGGCTTTAGTTATGATGATATCGAAGATTTAAAAATTGCTGCAAGTGAGGCTGTGACAAATGTTGTTCACCATGCTTATAAGGATGAAGAAGAAGGTGAAATTGTCATCGGGTGTGCTTTGTATGACAATAAAATGGAAATGATGATTGCGGATTATGGCAACAGCTTTAATTTCGAAGAGATCAAGTCTAAGATTGGACCGTATCATCCTGAGGAAAGTATTGCAGGGCTAAGAGAAGGTGGCTTAGGACTTTATTTAATGGAAACTTTGATGGATGAGGTGATGATCAATAACGATGGTGGCGTAACTGTCTTCATGACAAAGTATGTCGCTAGAGAGCAGGTGGAAAAAAATGTCGAAAGAATCACTACATAAATCTTCATCCAAGGAAGATATACTAAAGTGGATTGAATTGTACCAGTCAACGGAGGATGATGAAGCGCAAACAAAATTAGTGATTCATTATCGATATCTAGTTGAGTCAATAGCTCGTAAATATTCGAATGGTAAATCTTATTATGATGATATTGTTCAAGTAGGGATGCTGGGATTGTTAGGTGCAATCAGACGTTTTGATCCGAATGTTGGTCGTAGTTTTGAAGCATTTGCTGTGCCAACGATTGTTGGAGAAATCAAGCGTTTTTTACGTGATAAAACATGGGATGTTCATGTGCCCAGACGAATAAAAGAATTAGGACCGAGAATCAAATCAACAGTGGAGGCGCTGACGATTGAATTGCAGCGTTCTCCTTCTATTCAAGATATTGCTGAGCGATTAGAAGTAGCCGAGGAAGAGGTATTGGAAGCGATGGAAATGAGCCGTAGCTATCAAGCTCTTTCTATGGATCATTCGATAGAGTCAGATTCAGATGGCAGTACAGTCACCTTATTCGATATTTTGGGTAGGGAAGACGATGGTTATGAAATGACTAATAAACGCATGATTGTTTCAGAGGCGCTTGTTGTGTTAAATGAAAGGGAAAAACAAATTATTCAGCTTACATATTTAGAGCAACTTAGTCAAAAAGAAGCTGGAGAACGATTAGGAATTTCTCAAATGCATGTATCTCGAATACAAAGGAAAGCAATAAAGAAATTACAAGAGGCTATTCTAGCAAGTGGCGGTGTTTCGCTCTAATCTTTCTTTGGGTGTTTTATGTGTTAAACACTTATAAATGGATGAAGATAGTCTACTCATATTCGTCTGAGTAGACTATCTTTTTGCATTTTTAGTAAAGTGTAATGGTAAAATGAAAAGAAAAAGGTAGTGATGATGTGGAACAAAAGCAAATGTTACAGCTCATTGCAAAGGATGTTGTAGTCAAACCAGGGCAAGTAGATGCTGTTATTAAGTTATTAGAAGAGGGAAATACGGTACCATTTATTGCACGTTATCGAAAGGAAGCAACGGGCTCTCTCGACGAGGTGCAAATTAAAGCTGTGGAGGATCGTTATCACTACATACAGCAACTTGAACAACGGAAAGAAGAGGTTATTCGATTAATCCGAGAGCAAGAAAAACTTACACCAGAATTAGAAAAAGCCATACTTGCTGCAACCGTCTTACAGCGGGTAGAGGATTTATATAGACCTTACAAGCAAAAAAGACGTACAAAGGCGACGATTGCCAAAGAAAAAGGATTAGAACCTCTTGCAGAACTTCTCTTGGCGTTTAGTAATGACGCATTAGAGCAGCTAGCAGTTGGTTTTGTGGATAATGAACAGGTTGCCAATACAGAAGAAGCACTAATGGGCGCACGAGATATTTTAGCAGAACGTTTTGCAGATGATGCTGCGATTCGTGAAAAAATCCGCGCCTATTCATGGAAAGATGGAGTCCTTGTAACGACTGTAAAAAATGCTGAGATCGATGAAAAAAATGTTTTTGAAATGTATTACGAGTATGAAGAACCTGTTAATCGCATCGTTCCGCATCGCATCTTAGCGATCAACCGTGGAGAAAAAGAGGAAGTTTTAAAAGTTTCAATCCAAGTGCCAGTAGACAGAGTTTTAATGATTATGTGGAAGGAATGGATACCTGCAATTGGCTCATCTCCTGCAATTGCAGAAGTAAAACTGGCAATTGAAGATTCATACAAACGTTTAATTCAGCCTTCGATTGAAAGAGAATTACGAAACGAATTGACAGAGAAAGCTGAAACACAAGCAATTCATATTTTCTCTGAGAATTTACGTAATTTATTACTGCAGCCACCTATGAAAGGGAAATATGTATTGGGGGTTGACCCAGCTTATCGCACAGGTTGTAAGTTAGCAGTTGTAGATGAAACGGGGAAAATGTTAGAGGTTACAGCTATTTATCCACATCCTCCTAAACCAGATGTAGCAAAAGCGAAAGCTACTGTGAAAGGAATTTTAGAAAAATATCCAATAAGCATAATTGCAATTGGTAATGGTACAGCATCGCGTGAAACAGAACAATTTATTGCAGATGTACTAAATGAACTTACTACTGATGTTGCGTATGTTATTGTCAACGAAGCGGGAGCATCTGTTTATTCAGCGTCAGATATTGCACGGGCTGAATTTCCCGATTTACAGGTTGAGCAGCGTAGTGCTGTGTCCATTGCACGCCGTTTACAAGATCCTTTATCGGAGTTAGTGAAAATTGAACCTAAAGCGGTTGGTGTAGGTCAGTATCAGCATGATGTTTCTCAAAAAAAATTAAATGAATCACTAACTTTTATAGTAGAAACTGCTGTTAACAAAGTAGGGGTTGATGTAAACACGGCTTCTTCTTCACTCTTACAATACGTTTCTGGTTTATCCAAAACAGTTGCAGAGAATATCGTGAAGATGCGAGAAGAGAATGGTCAATTTTCTACACGTGCACAATTAAAGAAGATTCCAAGGCTAGGTGCTAAAACGTATGAACAAGCTATCGGCTTCTTACGTGTCCCTGAAGCAAAAAACCCGTTCGATGCTACAGGTATTCACCCAGAGAGCTATGATTTAGCTGAACAAATATTAGCAGAAGCTCAAATTGATAAAAAAGAGCTAGGGACGCCGAAAGCCGAAGAAGCTATTGCAGCTTTAGATATTCAAAATTTAAGTAGCGTGCTTGGCATAGGTGTTGTGACTATTCAAGATATTGTGGATACTTTAATGAAACCAAGTCGTGACCCACGTGATGCTTTCCCACAGCCTTTGCTTAAAACAGATGTATTAAAAATGGAAGATTTAAAAGTAGGTATGGAACTGCAAGGCACAGTGAGAAATGTGGTGGACTTTGGAGCGTTTGTTGATATTGGCGTAAAGCAAGACGGGTTGGTGCATATATCTAAATTACAAAACAAACGCATTAAACATCCGTTAGAAGTTGTTGCACTAGGTGATATTGTCACAGTATGGGTAGAACAAATAGATGTCAATAAAGGGCGTATTTCTTTAACAATGCTTCCGCCTAAAAATCAAACATTATAATTTAAGTAATAAATATTTACCACACTGTCTATACTACACAGTGTGGTATTCTTGTTGTTAGAGGTGATTAATATATGAACAATGAGGAGTTACAACAACTTGTTCACAGCTTATCCTTGGAAAGCTTTCAAAAACCTTTTCAGCATCAGGCTTACTTTAATGCTAGATTACGTTCAACTGGTGGACGATATCTTTTACAATCTCATAATATTGAGATAAACCCGAAAGCCTATGAGTTATATGGCTATAGAGAGATTGAAGGTATTGTACTCCATGAATTATGTCATTATCATTTACATATTGAAGGTAAAGGGTATCAACATCGAGATAAAGATTTTCGAGAGCTATTAAGAAAAGTAAATGCACCTCGATTTTGCTCAGTTTTACAACCCCCTAAAGCTACAACTAAAAGACATCATCGTCATACTTATACTTGTGTCAATTGCCAACAACTATATGTACGGAAAATAAAAATGAATGTTGAGAAGTATTGCTGTAGTAAGTGTTTGGGTAGGCTAATACTAGTGGAATAAAAAATTATAAAAAAATAGTTGACGTTTTGTTGAGTTGTCCCTATAATAGTAAAAGTCGACAAGATAACGACGACAGTAAAACATAGTATTCCGAAGTAGCTCAGTTGGTAGTAGCACCTGACTGTTAATCAGGTTGTCGCAGGTTCGAGTCCTGCCTTCGGAGCCATGGCCCCTTGGTCAAGTGGTTAAGACACCGCCCTTTCACGGCGGTAACACGGGTTCGAATCCCGTAGGGGTCATTTCTTCATAATTTAATTAATACTATTTATTGGTCCCGTGGTGTAGCGGTTAACATGCCTGCCTGTCACGCAGGAGATCGCCGGTTCGATCCCGGTCGGGACCGCCACTTTTTGGGGTATAGCCAAGCGGTAAGGCAACGGATTTTGATTCCGTCATGCCTAGGTTCGAATCCTAGTACCCCAGCCATTCATTTCTTAATTTGAGCCATTAGCTCAGTTGGTAGAGCATCTGACTTTTAATCAGAGGGTCGAAGGTTCGAGTCCTTCATGGCTCATCTTTTTAGGAAAAAACATTGACTTCTCAGATCCTTGTAGTATAATGAGAAAGTTACTGATTGAATGCGGTCGTGGCGGAACGGCAGACGCGCTAGGTTGAGGGCCTAGTGGGGGCAACCCCGTGGAGGTTCAAGTCCTCTCGGCCGCACCAAGTCAATTAATTTTATATTCTTATATGCGCCCGTAGCTCAATTGGATAGAGCGTCTGACTACGGATCAGAAGGTTGTGGGTTCGACTCCTGCCGGGCGCGCCAATTTACAAATCATATTATGCGGGTGTAGTTTAATGGTAAAACCTCAGCCTTCCAAGCTGATGTCGTGAGTTCGATTCTCATCACCCGCTCCAAAAAAAGTGTTGACAACTTCCTGGTTGTCTGATAAACTAAAGAAGTTGTCCGAAAAGACAATGATATGAACCTTGAAAACTGAACAAGCAAAACGTAATCAATAAAGTTTTTAGTAACTAACTTCGGTTAATGAACGAAACAAAATTTTGGACATCAAAATGATGCCAGCAAAACAATTTGAGCTATTCAAATTTCTTTTATGGAGAGTTTGATCCTGGCTCAGGACGAACGCTGGCGGCGTGCCTAATACATGCAAGTCGAGCGAACAGAGAAGGAGCTTGCTCCTTCGACGTTAGCGGCGGACGGGTGAGTAACACGTGGGCAACCTACCTTATAGTTTGGGATAACTCCGGGAAACCGGGGCTAATACCGAATAATCTGTTTCACCTCATGGTGAAACACTAAAAGACGGTTTCGGCTGTCGCTATAGGATGGGCCCGCGGCGCATTAGCTAGTTGGTGAGGTAACGGCTCACCAAGGCGACGATGCGTAGCCGACCTGAGAGGGTGATCGGCCACACTGGGACTGAGACACGGCCCAGACTCCTACGGGAGGCAGCAGTAGGGAATCTTCCACAATGGGCGAAAGCCTGATGGAGCAACGCCGCGTGAGTGAAGAAGGATTTCGGTTCGTAAAACTCTGTTGTAAGGGAAGAACAAGTACAGTAGTAACTGGCTGTACCTTGACGGTACCTTATTAGAAAGCCACGGCTAACTACGTGCCAGCAGCCGCGGTAATACGTAGGTGGCAAGCGTTGTCCGGAATTATTGGGCGTAAAGCGCGCGCAGGTGGTTTCTTAAGTCTGATGTGAAAGCCCACGGCTCAACCGTGGAGGGTCATTGGAAACTGGGAGACTTGAGTGCAGAAGAGGATAGTGGAATTCCAAGTGTAGCGGTGAAATGCGTAGAGATTTGGAGGAACACCAGTGGCGAAGGCGACTATCTGGTCTGTAACTGACACTGAGGCGCGAAAGCGTGGGGAGCAAACAGGATTAGATACCCTGGTAGTCCACGCCGTAAACGATGAGTGCTAAGTGTTAGGGGGTTTCCGCCCCTTAGTGCTGCAGCTAACGCATTAAGCACTCCGCCTGGGGAGTACGGTCGCAAGACTGAAACTCAAAGGAATTGACGGGGGCCCGCACAAGCGGTGGAGCATGTGGTTTAATTCGAAGCAACGCGAAGAACCTTACCAGGTCTTGACATCCCGTTGACCACTGTAGAGATATAGTTTCCCCTTCGGGGGCAACGGTGACAGGTGGTGCATGGTTGTCGTCAGCTCGTGTCGTGAGATGTTGGGTTAAGTCCCGCAACGAGCGCAACCCTTGATCTTAGTTGCCATCATTTAGTTGGGCACTCTAAGGTGACTGCCGGTGACAAACCGGAGGAAGGTGGGGATGACGTCAAATCATCATGCCCCTTATGACCTGGGCTACACACGTGCTACAATGGACGATACAAACGGTTGCCAACTCGCGAGAGGGAGCTAATCCGATAAAGTCGTTCTCAGTTCGGATTGTAGGCTGCAACTCGCCTACATGAAGCCGGAATCGCTAGTAATCGCGGATCAGCATGCCGCGGTGAATACGTTCCCGGGCCTTGTACACACCGCCCGTCACACCACGAGAGTTTGTAACACCCGAAGTCGGTGAGGTAACCTTTTGGAGCCAGCCGCCGAAGGTGGGATAGATGATTGGGGTGAAGTCGTAACAAGGTAGCCGTATCGGAAGGTGCGGCTGGATCACCTCCTTTCTAAGGATTATTTCGGAATACAAACCTAGGGTTTGTAAGATTACGTTTTGCGTTCAGTTTTGAAGGTTCATTCTTTCTTGAATGAAAATCTTCAAAACTTGTTCTTTGAAAACTGGATAAAACGACATTGAAATTGTAACAAACACATTTATTTTTTTAAGTTTTTTATAGGCTTAATAACATTAAGAGGTTTCCGATATTTTTATTGAAAGCCGTTAGGTTAAGTTATTAAGGGCGCACGGCGAATGCCTTGGCACTAGGAGCCGAAGAAGGACGGCACTAACACCGATATGCTTCGGGGAGCTGTAAGTGAGCTTTGATCCGGAGATTTCCGAATGGGGGAACCCACTACGTTTAATCGCGTAGTATCTTGACGTGAATACATAGCGTCTTGAAGGCAGACCCAGGGAACTGAAACATCTAAGTACCTGGAGGAAGAGAAAGAAAAATCGATTCCCTGAGTAGCGGCGAGCGAAACGGGAAGAGCCCAAACCAAGAGGCTTGCCTCTTGGGGTTGTAGGACACTCAATACGGAGTTACAAAAGAGCGAGTTAGATGAAGCGACTTGGAAAGGTCCGCCAGAGCAGGTAAAAGCCCTGTAGTCGAAAGTTCGTTCTCTCCTGAGTGGATCCTGAGTACGGCGGAACACGTGAAATTCCGTCGGAATCCGGGAGGACCATCTCCCAAGGCTAAATACTACCTAGTGACCGATAGTGAACCAGTACCGTGAGGGAAAGGTGAAAAGCACCCCGGAAGGGGAGTGAAAGAGATCCTGAAACCGTGTGCCTACAAGTAGTTAGAGCCCGTTAATGGGTGATAGCGTGCCTTTTGTAGAATGAACCGGCGAGTTACGATTACGTGCGAGGTTAAGCTTTAGAAGGCGGAGCCGCAGCGAAAGCGAGTCTGAATAGGGCGAAATAGTACGTGGTCGTAGACCCGAAACCAGGTGATCTACCCATGTCCAGGGTGAAGGTAAGGTAACACTTACTGGAGGCCCGAACCCACGCACGTTGAAAAGTGCGGGGATGAGGTGTGGGTAGCGGAGAAATTCCAATCGAACTTGGAGATAGCTGGTTCTCTCCGAAATAGCTTTAGGGCTAGCCTCGTGATGAGAATACTGGAGGTAGAGCACTGTTTGGACTAGGGGGCCATCCCGGTTTACCGAATTCAGACAAACTCCGAATGCCAGATATTTATACACGGGAGTCAGACTGCGAGTGATAAGATCCGTAGTCAAAAGGGAAACAGCCCAGACCACCAGCTAAGGTCCCAAAGTAATCGTTAAGTGGAAAAGGATGTGGCGTTGCACAGACAACCAGGATGTTGGCTTAGAAGCAGCCATCATTTAAAGAGTGCGTAATAGCTCACTGGTCGAGTGACGCTGCGCCGAAAATGTATCGGGGCTAAACGATTCACCGAAGCTGTGGATTGACATCTACGATGTCAGTGGTAGGAGAGCGTTCTAAGTGCGTTGAAGTCAGACCGGAAGGACTGGTGGAGCGCTTAGAAGTGAGAATGCCGGTATGAGTAGCGAAAGACGGGTGAGAATCCCGTCCACCGTATGACTAAGGTTTCCTGAGGAAGGCTCGTCCGCTCAGGGTTAGTCGGGACCTAAGCCGAGGCCGATAGGCGTAGGCGATGGACAACAGGTTGATATTCCTGTACCACCTCCTCACCGTTTGAGAAATGGGGGGACGCAGTAGGATAGGGTAAGCGCGCTGTTGGTTATGCGCGTCCAAGCAGTAAGGCGTGTGTGTAGGCAAATCCGCACACTGTAACGTTGAGCTGTGATGGCGAGTCCGTATGGACGAAGTTCCTGATTTCACACTGCCAAGAAAAGCCTCTATCGAGGTGAGAGGTGCCCGTACCGCAAACCGACACAGGTAGTCGAGGAGAGAATCCTAAGGTGTGCGAGAGAACTCTCGTTAAGGAACTCGGCAAAATGACCCCGTAACTTCGGGAGAAGGGGTGCTCTTGAGCGTGCAAGCGCATGAGAGCCGCAGTGAATAGGCCCAGGCGACTGTTTAGCAAAAACACAGGTCTCTGCAAAACCGTAAGGTGACGTATAGGGGCTGACGCCTGCCCGGTGCTGGAAGGTTAAGAGGAGTGGTTAGCGCAAGCGAAGCTGCGAATTGAAGCCCCAGTAAACGGCGGCCGTAACTATAACGGTCCTAAGGTAGCGAAATTCCTTGTCGGGTAAGTTCCGACCCGCACGAAAGGCGTAACGATCTGGGCACTGTCTCAACGAGAGACTCGGTGAAATTATAGTACCTGTGAAGATGCAGGTTACCCGCGACAGGACGGAAAGACCCCGTGGAGCTTTACTGTAGCCTGATATTGAATTTTGGTACAACTTGTACAGGATAGGTAGGAGCCAGAGATCTCGGAGCGCCAGCTTCGAAGGAGGCGTCGGTGGGATACTACCCTGGTTGTATTGAAATTCTAACCCATGCCCCTTAGCGGGGCAGGAGACAGTGTCAGGCGGACAGTTTGACTGGGGCGGTCGCCTCCTAAAAGGTAACGGAGGCGCCCAAAGGTTCCCTCAGAATGGTTGGAAATCATTCGTAGAGTGTAAAGGCACAAGGGAGCTTGACTGCGAGACCTACAAGTCGAGCAGGGTCGAAAGACGGGCTTAGTGATCCGGTGGTTCCGCATGGAAGGGCCATCGCTCAACGGATAAAAGCTACCCCGGGGATAACAGGCTTATCTCCCCCAAGAGTCCACATCGACGGGGAGGTTTGGCACCTCGATGTCGGCTCATCGCATCCTGGGGCTGTAGTCGGTCCCAAGGGTTGGGCTGTTCGCCCATTAAAGCGGTACGCGAGCTGGGTTCAGAACGTCGTGAGACAGTTCGGTCCCTATCCGTCGTGGGCGTAGGAAATTTGAGAGGAGCTGTCCTTAGTACGAGAGGACCGGGATGGACACACCGCTGGTGTACCAGTTGTCTTGCCAAAGGCATCGCTGGGTAGCTATGTGTGGACGGGATAAGTGCTGAAAGCATCTAAGCATGAAGCCCCCCTCAAGATGAGATTTCCCATTACGCAAGTAAGTAAGATCCCTCAAAGACGATGAGGTAGATAGGTTCGAGGTGGAAGTGTGGTGACACATGGAGCTGACGAATACTAATCGATCGAGGACTTAACCAAAATGTTTGAACCATTCAATGCACGTTTATCCAGTTTTGAAAGAATAATTTCTTTTATGAAGGGTTTCAAGATACGAGTAGTTCGAGGAAGCAATGGAGAGAGGAAAGGAGCGTACTCAAGTACGTGACTGACTGAACGACAGAAGCTGACGAAGAAATGCGATGTATATTGAAAGCCGACCATAGTCTAGTGATGATGGCAAAGAGGTCACACCCGTTCCCATACCGAACACGGAAGTTAAGCTCTTTAGCGCCGATGGTAGTTGGGGGCTTCCCCCTGTGAGAGTAGGACGTCGCTAGGCAATAGAAACAGTCAGCTGTATGCTGACTGTTTTTTTATTTCCGTTTATGATTGTTGCTATATTCTATCCAGAATTCAGCATTTTTAATTCCAACTTCTCTTGGATCAAAAATAGGATCGAGACCAGCCTTTTTTTGTCGATCATAATCTCGCAAAACTTGAATGGCTGGTTTGGTTAATAATACAATCGCAATAAAGTTTAAATAACTCATACTTCCGAATCCAATATCTCCAAGCCCCCACATAAGACTGACCGATTGCACACTTCCGACATAAACAACAAGTAAGAAGATTATTTTTAATACTAATTTCAACATGGGGAAGCGTAGCTTATTATCTAAATAAACAATTGTTGTCTCTGCAATATAGTAGTATGCCATTAAAGTCGTGAATGCGAAGAGGAATATGGCAATAGCCACGAATCCACTTCCAAAATCATGGAATACTGTAGATACTGCTGCTTGTGTATAAGCAGTACCTGCCACGACGCCCGGGATATTTTCAACTAACGGTGCCGTTGTTCCTGAAGGGGTAACGTTATACATACCTGTAATGAGAATCATTAATGCTGTAGCAGTACATACAATGATTGTATCAATATAGATTGAGAAACCCTGAACTAAACCTTGTTTAGCAGGATGAGATACTTCAGCAGCAGCAGAACTAAATGTTGCTTCTCCAGCTCCAGCTACATTTGAAAATACGGAGCGTCTTACACCCCAGGCGATTGCAGTACCAACTATACCCCCAAAGATTTCATTAGTACCAAAAGCACTTGTAATAATAAGTTTAAGCATATCTGGAATTTCACTCACATTCGCCCCTAATATGATGAGTGTTAAAATGACGTAGGCAAGTGCCATGATAGGAACAATTTTGTCAGCAACACGAGCTATACGTTTAACACCACCAAATATGATTAATCCCAAAAGAACAACAATCACCGCGCCTGTTATAAATGGTGGAATATGAAAAGCAGTATTAAATGAAGTGGCAATTGTGTTTGCCTGGATCCCTGGCACTAGAACACCGTATGAAAGACAGATAACAAACGCAACAAATATAGCAAAGCCTTTTAGTTTTAAACCCTTTTCGATATAGTATGGTGAACCACCACGATACTGACCATCAGCCTTTTCTTTATATAATTGGGCAAGTGTAGATTCTATAAATGCACTTGCACCCCCTAGAAATGCCATAACACCCATCCAAAATACTGCGCCTGGTCCACCAGCAGCAATGGCCGTAGCTACACCTGCGATATTACCAACACCAACTCGTCCAGACAATGCCATACAAAAAGCTTGGAACGACGAGATTCCTTCTTTTGATTCTTTACGTTCACGTAATAAACGAATCATCTCAGGAATATAACGAAATTGAACAGCTTTTGTTAGGATGGTAAAGTAAAGACCCACACCTAATGCTAAGTATACGAGTGCATTCCCCCAAATATAATCGACCAATGTATTAACGATTGTCTCCATAGATTTTCCCCCTTGTTTTCTTCAATCAAAACCCGAAATTCCCACCCAAGAAATTGTGTACTATACAGCAGCATCCATTTTGTCACACAAATCAGTAATTCAATATTATGGAAGGTACATATATGGCATATTGTTTAAGAATCAAAACCTCCTTTCACGATTTTTAATCACATCATATGTATTGCATGTTTTATGCCATAAAGCAAAAAAGCCTTTTACTCATGAAGATGAGAAAAAGACTTTTATTCTTTAATAGGCATTTTTAATGAATCGTAAGCGGTCCAACAGATTTATCCCAAATTTGTTTCATCTGTTGACGACCGGCTGAAATTTCAGGATGAAATTGAATATGTGCAGTAGCTCTTGTTTTTTCAACATCTTGGATAGCAAGCTTAATATCATACTTTGAGGCTCCTGCATTGAGACGTTGAGCAATTGTAAGGCCAGCAACTTTTCCTTGTGCTAATGCTACCTTGGCTCCTTCAATGCCCGTAATATTTCCAGCGACATACAACCCCTCTAAATTAGTTTCCATTTGTTCATTATGTAAAGGAATGAACCCACCTAATTCTTCGATATAATGGAATGGACAACCAGCTAAAGAGGCAAGTTCTGCTAAAGGGTATAGGCCGCCAGCGATACAAATAAAATCTGCTTTGATTCGTTGTTCGCTACCTTTAACAAGAGAGCCATCTGTATTCACTGTTGCTAAAACGACCCCTTCAACTTGATCTTTACCGACGATTTCAATAACAGCTTTACGCAACATAATAGGTATATCCCACATTTTCACACCATTTTTGGGATAAAAGGAAATACCGAGCTTTTTCATAAAGTCATTTTTCATCAATTTGCTGCCCATTTTAACAAGAGGGGAGGGAGCCATATGAGCTACATGTAATAAGGAGTTCATAACCTCTAAAGGATTACTATTCTTCTTCGCTAACAAGTTAGAGGGAGGTAATGTGATAGCTGCTACTTGAACCCCTGCTAATTGTAATTCCATCGCAATAGCAGAAGATAGTACATTGACCCCGACAATGACTCCCCGTTTACCAGGCTTCACACGATGCACATTTGTCATTACTTGTGCTGCTCCAACAGACATTACACCTGGTAGAGTCCAGCCTGGAATTGGGAAAGGTGATTCGGCAGCTCCAGTAGCTAATAGCAGATGTTGGGTACGAAATATACCTTTGGTTGTGTGGATGATCCACGTTTGATCCACTTTTTCTAAATCGGATACACTTGTTTGTAGTAAAAATTCAACATTGACTGCTTTAGCTCGTTTTAATAAACGTTCAGATTCCACAATACCATTCCACCATGTTCCTGGCTTCTCTTCATATAATTGTCCAAGTAATCGCCCGCCAGCATATAAATATTCATCGATAACAAGGACAGCAATATTTTTTTCCGCCAATGTAATGGCCGCCGCAAGCCCGGCAGGACCAGCTCCAATTATAATTACTTTATTATTCATGGTTCTTCCTCCAGTCCCTTACTGTCGTAGGAAGCGGCTGCCCACTTTTTACAACCATCCCATCTGAAATAGGGGTTAAGCATGCTCGCTCGCCGTCCAAGCCGTTTATATTGACACGGCATTCAAAGCAGTGACCAATATTACAATAAATGCCTCGAGGCTGCCCTGTTTCTTCGTGCAAACGTAAAGTGCGGATTCCTTGTACTAGCAATGCAGCAGCTAGGGATTCACCTTTATAACCTTCAATTACCTGATCGTCAAAAGTAAAAGTTATTTTTTCTTTTTGGATTAAATTCCCTAAAACGGGGTGGGTAATTATACGTTCTGTCATGATTTAACCTCCCCTAAATCGGAGAATCGCACTGGTCGAATGGGTGCCTGATGTTTTAATGAAATTTCATCATTTGTACGTGGATGATGAAGATGAGCAATATTATCTACCATAGTACGGCATGTACGGCCGCCGCAATAACCCATTCCTGCACGTGTTCGTAACTTCAGTTCTCGTGCAGAGCACTTATATTTTGATGCGCTTTCTATTAATTCATCGTAACTAACTTCTTCACAACGACATACAATCATCGATTTATTTTGCATAGTTCCACCTCTACTATATGAAATACTTTCCATACTAGATAATGCAAAAACTATGCCAGAAAAAAGAAAGTCGCTAAGAAAATGATTTTATAGACATATGTGAAAGTAGTGTATAGAAACATTGACATTTATTTTAAAAAGTTAGACATCTATGTTTAATTTTTTTAATCGATTGTATAAAGTGGCACGAGTAATGCCTAAGTTTTTAGCGCATGTTTTTTTATTACCATTTACTTTGGCAAGCTGTTCTAAAATAATTTCCCGTTCATAATGTTCAAGTTGATTGTTAAGCTCTGTCCCTAGAGGAAAATCCCTCTTAACTTCCAACTTTTCATCTTTTGGCATAGCTGCTAAAATATCCGTAGGTAAGTCTTCTATATGAATGGCTCCCTCATCAGAAAATACAACAAGTCGCTCGATAACGTTAGATAATTCCCGTACATTGCCTGGCCATTGGTATTTTAAAAGAACATTGGCTATTTCAGTTGGGATTCCTTGAATAGGTCGATTATATTTAATCGATTTTTCATATAAGAAATAATTGCTAATTTCTAAAATATCTGATGCTCGCTCTCGAAGCGGGGGAACTGTGAAATTCACCACATTCAGTCGATAATATAAATCCTCTCTGAATTTTCCTTCTGCCACTAATTGCTTTAAATTTCTATTAGTAGCAGCTACTAAATTAAATTCAACGTCCATTTCCTTTGTACCGCCAACTGTATAAAACGTTTTTTCCTGTAGCAATCGCAAAATCTTTACTTGCATTTCTAGCGGCATTTCACCAATTTCATCTAAAAATAAAGTACCTCCACGTGCAAGCTCTACTTTACCTTTTTTTCCTTTTTGATGGGCTCCAGAAAAAGCTCCTTTTTCATAACCAAATATCTCACTTTCAAATAAGCCACTAGGAATGGCTCCACAATTGATAGCGACAAATGGTGCTTCAGGCTTTTCTCGAATGGCATGAACTGCACGTGCAAACAGTTCTTTACCAACTCCACTCTCTCCGTAAATTAAAATATTTGCCTCGGTTTCTGCTACCTTTTTTACTTTTTCTAATATTTCTTTAAGCTTTGGACTATTGCCACGAATAAGTGTAAATGGATCATAGGCTAAGCCATTAGTATTCATCTGTTTCTCTAAATTCAATAATTTTTCAGATGTAAGATGAAGCTCTTCGTTTAATTTTTTGACATGGGTAATATCAGTTTCAGCAACGACTGCCCCAATTGTCTTATCATGCAGCATAACAGGGTTTGAATTGATCATGACGACGAGATCTTCCCGAGGAAAATGCTGCTGTTGATAAACAGATTTTCTATGCTGTAAAGTATGTAAAATTTCTAGTTGATCTTCTTTGAAAAATTGAGTGATGGGCTTTCCAATAATATTTTCTCCAGACACAGAAAAAATGCTTTCTGCTCCCTTCGTCCAATAAACAACATTTTGTTCAGCATCAATGACAGTACATGATTCATTTATTGTGTCTAAAATGGTTTGTAAATAAGCATTGCCACATTCTAATTCATAGGCAAGATCGTATACTAAGGACTCTCTCCATAAATATCCTAAATATTGTTTTTCCTCACTACAAACTAGTAAAAATTCATATTCCTTCATATATTCAATAGCTATGTTGAGTGGGCAATCCAACTGGATGGTATGACAAGCAACATAGTGAACATCATTTTTTCTTTTACCGCGCATTGTTGCATAGGGTTTATTATTTTCAAGCACAAAATATTGTTTGCTGTCATCGTTTATTTTGGACACTATATCGTCAGTAGAAATAATAGCAAAGTTACGTTTTAATATTTTATTCACTATTAAATGATATGGATGCAATGTAAGTCCCCCCTCATTATTTATTTGTCAAATTATTTTGAATAATATAAATAATTTTGACACATAGTGACTAGTTTATCAAACAAATTCCAATAAGATAGATTGGCATGTTTTTTGCATCATACAGTCATGAATAGAAAAGGAGGGGAGAGACATGAAGAAATCCCATCATGATATCGTCATTATTGGCGGTGGCATTATTGGTGGAGCAATTGCTTATTATTGTGCAAAAGCGGGCCTTGATATCACAATACTTGAGAAAAATGAACTTGCGAGTGGTACTTCTTCTCGCTGTGATGGCAATATTTTAGCTATTGATAAAGATCCTGGCTTTGACAGTCAAATGTCTTTAGTCAGTCAAAGATTGGTACATGAGTTAAATCGAGAGTTAGATATGAGCTTTGAATATCGGAATCCTGGTAGCATTCTTGTTTGTGAAAGTGAGCTAGAGATGGAGGCTGCTCAGCAGTGGGTTAATCGTCAACGAGAGGCGGGGTTAGATTTTACAATGTTAGATCGGGAGGACTTGCGGAATGAGTCAAAATACTTTGCAGATGACTTATACGGTGGATTGGAATGTAAAACCGATTCAACAGTGAACCCATATATGTTGACATTTTCTATGTTCCACTCAGCTGAAAAGTTAGGGGCAAAGATAAAAAAACATACAGAAGTCAAAAATATTACGAAACAGCCAGATGGTACATTTTTACTTGAAACGAATGAGGGATGGATAACAGCAAATAAAGTAATTAATGCTTGTGGAATTTGGGCACCGTTTATTGGGCAAATGCTGGGTGTTGATATTCCAATTAAACCTCGCAAAGGACATATTCTTGTCGCATCACGTCAGCAACTAGTAGGGCTAAGAAAAGTGATGGAATTTGGTTATTTAATTTCAAAATTTGGTGGAGAACGTAAAGTGGATGTGGATATTGAAAAATACGGAGTAGCGTTAGTGTTTGAGCCGACAGAGGCACAAAATTTTTTAATAGGAAGTAGTCGCGAATTTGTAGGCTTTGACACGAAAGTGAATCATGATGTGGTGAAAATGATTGCTAGACGTGCTGTACGTTTTTATCCAAAAATCGCTGATATGTCGATTATTCGTACATATGCAGGGTTAAGACCATGGACGGAAGATCATTTACCTATTATTTGTGAAGTAGAAGAAGTGCCTGGTTTCTATATTGCGGCAGGTCATGAAGGAGATGGAATTAGCTTGGCTGCAGTTACTGGGAAGCTTATCCAAGAATTACTACAGTACAAAGATACATGCATTCCTACTGAACCAGTTCATCTTAGTCGTTTCCAGAAAGGAGTACTTCACAAATGAAATTTCAAAAGCTCTTTACAACAATTGATACCCATACAGGTGGGAATCCAACACGTTCATTAATAAGCGGTATGCCTAAGCTTGAAGGCAAAACAATGTCTGAAAAAATGTTATTTATGCAAAAGAATTTTGACTGGATTCGAAAATTTCTTATGAATGAACCCCGAGGACATAGTGTGATGTCAGGTGTTATCATTACAGATCCTTGCCATCCCGAAGCAGATTTTGGAGTGATTTATATAGAAACAGGTGGTTACTTGCCGATGTGTGGACATGACACAATAGGCGTTTGTACAGCACTTATTGAAGCAAATTTAATAGAGGTTAATACACCTTATACAAACATAAAATTGGACACACCTGCAGGTTTAATTGATGTAAAGATTAAAGTAGTGGATGGCGTAGCGAAGGAAGTGACATTTAAAAATGTACCATCCTTTCTATTAAAAACGATTGAAATAAATGATTCTGAATTAGGTGTAGTGGAATGTGAAATAGCTTATGGAGGGAACTATTACGGCATTATAGATGCTAGAAAAATCAATCTAAACTTAGCTGTAGACAATTCAACGAAAATTATTAACACAGCTATTCGTCTCCGCAATGCTGTGAATGCTAAGGAAGATATTGTCCATCCAGAATTCCCATTTATCCATGGACTTACACATATTGAGTTTTATACAGACCCAGTCAATCCATTAGCAGATTTAAAAAATACAGTTGTTGTTCCGCCAGGAGGGATTGACCGTTCCCCTTGTGGCACTGGTACATCCGCAAAAATTGCTACACTCTATTCAAAAAATGAGATCGCTCTCAATGAGTCCTTCATCTATGAAAGTATTGTGGGGACAATGTTTAAAGCACGTGTACTAGAAGAAGTAGCTATTAGTGGCCTAACAGCTGTTATTCCAGAGGTAACAGGATCTGCCTGGGTTATGGGTATGCATCGATTCTTTTACAATAATCAGGATCCACTGAAAGAGGGCTATTTGATGATTCCGCCAATGGATCACTAAGGGAGGATAAGCATGAATTTTCATAAGTCTTTTCAAACGATCGATACACAAGTAGTGGGAGAAGCCTTTCGTATTATTGTGCAATCACCAATCATGCTTGCGCATGAAAATATTACGGAAGCGGCTCATGCTTTAAATACGCAATTCGAAGATACAAAACAATTGCTTCTGAATGAACCTAGAGGACACCGTGGAATGAATGGCTGTCTTGTTTTACCATCAGCTATTGCATCCTATCGACTATTATTTTTCCAACATTCGGCTTCTACAAATTTTAAGTATGAAGCACTTGTAGCCACAATGACAGCATTGATTGAGCAAGGAATAATAGAGCTTTCAAGAGATAATATTTACTCTATTGAAACAGTAAAAGGTGTTTATGAAGCCTATGTAAAACTTTCTGAACCGAAAGATACTGTTTTATCAGTTCATTTGACATTGAAGCCAGCGCATATAGAAGGTGACGAAGTAATTATCGATAATGAGCGCCGCTACTTTGTTGTAGAAAAACCACAGCAATTAAAGGCAATTGTTCTAGATGAATTAGCAGAAATCAGTACGTGGGGATTACTAGAAAGTGAGAAATATAGTACAGCAGATGGTGTCATTATGTATGAACAGCTAGACAGTTCAGTACGGTCAGTTACCTTTGAGCGAGATGGCTATATATTACGTTCACCTGGTGTAGACAGTACATTGGCGTTACTAGCAGTTTTAGGGGAAGAAGCTGTCAAAAAAAATGACAGTATTTTTGGTAGCAGCATTGAAATTAGTCAAAAGCATGAAGCTGGCTATGAAATTGCATTAACAGGATATATCACAGGAATCCATCAATTTGTAGTGGACCGTGAAGATCCTTTGCAGCATGGATTTATCATAGTGTAATAAAAGAGGGTAGAGGAGGAAAAAAAGATGAAAAAATTAGAAGGTGTATTTCCGGTATTAGTAACACCGATGAAAAACCAAACGGACATTGATTGGGATGGTTTCCGTCAAAATATTGAACATTTTATTGAAGCAGGGGTAACAGGTATTGCTATTAACGGTAGTACAGGCGAATTTGTAAGTTTAACGAAAGAAGAACGGTTTAAAGCAGTAGAAGTAGCTGTAGATCAAATTAAAGGGCGAATTACATTGATTGTTGGTACAGCTGCTGAGACAACTGCAGAGGCTATCACCTATACACAGCAGGCTGAACTGGCCGGCGCAGACGCAGCATTATTGATTAATTCCTATTATGCACACCCAAAAGATGAGGAAATATATGTTCATTTTAAATCAGTAGCCGAATCTGTAAGCTTCCCTATTATGATCTATAATAATCCGTTTACTTCGGGGGTAGATATTGGTTTAGAAACGATTTTAAAAGTAGGTAGAGATGTTCCAAATATTACACACATTAAGGAATCGAGCGGCAATATTGGAAAAGCGCGTGATATCGTACGTCAAGGCCAAGATAATATTAAAGTATTTTGTGGTTCAGAGGACTTAGCCATAGAATCATTTTTAGTTGGAGCTGTTGGGTGGATTTCTGTATCTGGAAATATTGTGCCAGAGCTTGTCACAAAGTTATATAGTCAAGTAAAAGAAGGAAATTTAGAGGCAGCTTGGGCAATTTATGATCGTTTATTACCTTTATGTGCATTTTTAGAGGGATCAGGTAAATATGTACAAATCACTAAACGTGCAATGGAACTAAAAGGATGGGCAGGGGGACCATGTCGTCTACCACGACTCCCACTAACAGAGGAAGAAGATGCCCAACTTAAAGCAATTATGACTAATTTAGACGTACTGGCAATTGAACATTATTAATGCAAAGGGGGATGAATGATGGAGGCAGTGTTGACATTAAAACCACAAGTAAAGGAATTTCTACAGTCCATAATCGGCTTGTATATCGACGGTGAATACATGCAAGCTCAATCAGGTAAAACATTGAATGTTCTAAATCCTGCTAATGAAGAGGTCATCGCTGTAGTAAGCGAAGCACAGGCAGAAGATATTGATCTTGCAGTAGAAGCTGCTCAAAAAGCATTTGATGGTGCATGGTCAACGATGGAGGCAGCTGAACGCTCACGAATTATTTATAAATTGGCAGATTTACTAGAAGAACATCGTGAAGAGCTAGCACAGCTTGAATCAATAGACAATGGTAAACCATATCAAATTGCTCTCGCAGATGATGTGGATGGCACTGTTCAGCATTTCCGTTATTATGCAGGGTGGGCGACAAAAATTACAGGACAGACTGTACAAGTATCCAAGGATTACTTAAATTATATTGTACATGAGCCTGTTGGTGTTGTAGGTCAAATTATTCCTTGGAATTTCCCTCTTGCAATGGCGGCATGGAAGCTAGGCGCAGCGTTAGCTGTAGGGTGTACGATTGTCATCAAACCAGCGGCTGAAACGCCATTATCATTATTATATGTAGGGCAATTAATGAAACAAGCTGGTTTTCCAAATGGTGTAGTAAATATTGTACCGGGTACGGGAGAAGCTGGAGAAGCTATTGTTACACATAAAGGTGTAGCTAAAGTAGCCTTCACTGGATCAACAAAAACTGGAATCCACGTGATGAAAAAGGCAGCTGATGAAGTGAAAAGTGTAACATTAGAGCTTGGAGGGAAATCTCCTGCTATTGTGTTACCAGATGCAGATGTACAGGAAGCAATGGAGGGAACTTTTGCTGGAACGATGTACAATCACGGCCAAAACTGTAGCGCATGTACACGAGTATTTGTGCATAGTAGTCTATACAATCAATTTGTTGAACGACTTGCAGAAAAGGCTAAGGCATTGAAGGTAGGACCAGGACTAGATCCGGAAACAGAAATGGGCCCGTTAGTGTCACAAAAGCAATTAAATACAGTCCTTGGTTTTATTGAAAAAGGAAAAGAAGAGGGTGCTCGCTTAGTAGCTGGTGGTAATCGAGCACTCCAAAAGGGATTTTTTGTACAACCAACTATCTTTGCTGATGTACAGGACACGATGACGATTGCTCAGGAGGAGATTTTCGGACCTGTTATGTCTATTCTATCGTTTGAAACAATAGAAGAAGTGATCGTGCGTGCTAATAATAGTAAGTATGGACTTGCTGCAAGCATTTGGACAGAAAATGTAAAAAAAGCACATTATATTGCTAGTAAACTACAGGCAGGAACAGTATGGATTAATGATTTTGGCTTAGAATGGGAAACGATGCCATTTGGTGGCTATAAACAGTCAGGTATTGGTCGTGAAATGGGCGGCGAATATGGTTTGTCCAATTATACTGAGGTGAAAAGTGTATTTGTCAATATGAAGCAATAATAAGTGAGTCTGCTTTAAATTTGTTTAGATGGAAAAGGAGCTACCCCAATAGATAGCTCCTTTTCTCATTATTTAAACTGGTTTATTTTACGTCTAGCAGAGGAAGGTATGTTCATGTCCTCGCGATATTTGGCTATGGTACGACGAGATATTTCAATTCCCAACGCAGAGTTAAAATACTCAGCTATTTTTTGATCAGAGAAGGGCTTTGCTTTATTTTCAGATTTTATATAGTCTGACAGCAATGACTTCACCTTTATTTGCGACACACTATGACCATTTGCTGTTGACAATTTAGAGGTGAATAATTCTTTTAATTCAAATGTGCCAAAAGCAGTTTGTACATATTTATTCGTTGTAATGCGGCTAACCGTTGATTCATGAACATCTATTTGGTCAGCAATTTCACGCAACGTAAGTGGTTGCATGGCATCAAAGCCATATAGAAAAAACTTCTTTTGTTTTTCAATAAGTGCCTTCATGATATTGATCATTGTATTTCGACGTTGTTCAATGCTGTTAACTAACCAATGGTAGTCAGTTAAGTGTTTTTTAAAATAACTCTTCTCTGAGGAATGCGTTTTTATATAAGGAAAGTAGTCAGCGTGAATATTAACTTTTGGTAAATAATAATCATTTAACGAAAAGGTAATCCCACCATCAACGATATCAACAATGATATCTGGTATCGTCATATGTACCAACTCTTGATAAAATAATGAGCTCAGCTTTGGCTGTAGTGATTGTATAAAAAGATAGATCATTTGTAAGTCACTTAGCGATATATCCAGCTCTTTTGAGATTTGTTTCCACTTCTTATTGGCAAGCTCTTCTAGATAATTAGAAATAACGGTTTCAGCATGAGCAGGGCTGTTATGACAATAAATGGTTTGCAATAGTAAACATTCCTTCAAATTGCGTGCACCAATTCCTAAGGGACCAATTGTTTGTAATAAATGAATGCCCTTTTCAATTTCTAGGTCATTATAAGACGTTTGTGTTGAATGCTCATAATAACCATTGTCATCTAAATGATAAATAATATGTTTTAAGAGTTGAATGTCCTTTTCGTTAGAAAATGTTAGCCTGACCTGTTGGAATAGTTCATCACGAACATTTTTTTCACATTTTGTGGCAAGATGCATAATATCAAGATGTCTGCTACTCATTTTTGGAATCTGTAGATGGTCTTTAAGTGTTGGTTCACTTAATTCAATTAAAGGATTAACGAGTTCTTGTTCACGTATATATTGTTCTAATTCCTGAGTTGAATATTGGAGTAGCTCGATTGCCTGACGAAGTTGGGCAGACATAACGATTTGTAATTCTTGTGTTTGCTTAATAGAAAGTTGCATAATAAAACCTCGATTCTCTATCAATCTATCTAACCTTAGAAAATATAGTGACAAGAAATTTTGACATGTGCAACGAAATATATTATAAGCTTCCAATAAAAAGCTCAAAATGTTGAAATGAAAGGTTTTTAAAAAGTGTAAAAAAAGTAAACATCTATAGGATAAGTGTAAAGAAATTATAAAATAATGAGTTCTTTTGGTGAGTGTGTGATCACTTCTACACCGTCTTTTGTAATGATGACATCATCTTCTATGCGAACACCGCCAACTTGTGGAACGTAAATGCCTGGCTCAACTGTAAGTACCATATTCTCTTCTAAGATGTCTTCACAAACTGACGACATGAATATATTTTCATGGATATCTAACCCGATGCCATGTCCTGCTCCATGTCCGTAATTGTCCCCATAGCCTTTAGCTGTAATGTAGTCACGTGTATAGCTATCTGCATTTTGCCCTGTCATACCAGCTTTCATATTAGAAAGAGCATGTTGCAAGGAATCATAAACAATTTGATATATTTCTTTTAATTGTTCAGGTGGCTCACCAACAGCAATAGTTCTTGTCATGTCAGAACGATAGCCTTGATAATAAGCACCAAAATCAAGTGTTAGCATGTCACCTTGCTCAATTATTTTTGAAGATGCTACACCATGTGGTAGAGCAGAGCGATGACCTGAAGCGATAATCATATCAAATGCAGCACTAGTTGCACCGTTTTTTCGCATATGGGATTCCAATTCATTGGCAATTTCGATTTCTGAAACACCCGGTTTAATGAATGTTAAAATATGCTTAAATGCCTCATCTGAAATCCAAGCTGCCTTCTTAATTATTTCAATTTCTTCTGGTGTCTTAATCATACGTAAATTTTCCACAATATTAGATAAAGGCTTTAATGTTGCTGTCAATTTATTAGCCATTAATTGATAGGCGTAATAAGTTACGTGATGTTGTTCAAAGCCAACTGATTGGATTGAATCTTGATCTAAAATCTCTTGAATCGTTTCATATATACGGTTGCGATCAATCTCATGAACCTCGAAAGTTTTACTTTGCTCCGTTGCTTGTTGTGTGTAGCGGAAGTCCACTAATAAAAGTGCGCGCCTATTAGTTACTACAACCGTTCCTGCACTTCCAGTAAATCCTGTTAGATAACGTCGGTTTTGTGCATTTGTGATAATCATTGCGCTTGTATCTTGTGCTTGTAAAGCATTTCGTAATTGTTCTAATTTTGACATGTTGTCATTCCCCCTTTAGTGAAATTATAATGCAAAATCTGTGCCAATTTTAAAAATATTTGGCGTCGGCATGAAAATTGCATAGATTTTTATAGTGCGATTTCATTCGTGCAATAAAATCAAAGGGGTTTTGAGGATGGCTAAAAAAACAAAATGGCTTGTCGTATTGTTAGGATTAATGCTCATTGTATTGGTCGGTTGTTACGGGAAAGAAAACAATACTTCTGGAAATACTACAAATAGTAATGAATCAGACAATGCATCTACTGATGAAGGCGACAATACTGCTGCACAAGAGCTTCATTTAGTTGCAACAGGTGATTTAACGACAATGAGCTCATTGGGGAGTGTAGATGCACTTGCTGTGACGGCAATGAACTCTGTGTTCGAGGGGTTATATCGTATAGGGCCTGAAAATACACCAGTTCCGGGTATGGCAGAGTCACATGAAGTTTCTGAGGATGGTACAGTTTATACATTTAAAATACGCAAGGATGCAGTGTGGAGTAATGGGTCTCCAGTTACAGCACATGATTTTGAATATGCTTGGAAAAGAGCTATAAACCCAGAAACACAAGCAATTTATTCTTACTTAATGTTGGATATAAAAAATGCGGCCAATGTTCAAACAGAAGAGGACCCACTTTATGGAAAGGTAGAGGAAATTGGTATTAAGGCGTTAAACGATGAAACATTAGAAGTGCAACTAAATGCGCCTATTCCGTATTTTATTAGCTTAACGACTTATGCACCGTTTTTCCCATTAAATGAAGAATTTACAGAATCCCAAGGCGATCAATATGCGCTAGAAGCGGCTAATATGATCTATAATGGTCCTTTCCAGATGGAATCTTGGCAACATGGGCAAGGATGGACGTTCGTCAAAAATGAAAGTTATTGGGATAAAGACACTGTCAAGCTTACTAAAATCACACAAAAAATTGTCAAAGATACAGCAACGGCTGTCAATCTCTATGAGGCTGGTGAAATAGACACTGCCGAGTTATCGAGTGAGTATGTCGCTCAATATAAAGACAGTCCAGAGTATTCAACGTTTTTAAAGCCAAATACGTATTTTATTCGTATAAATCACGAAAATCAATATTTAGCTAATCAAAACATTCGTAAAGCCATTGATTTGGCATGGGATAAACAAGGCTTTGCTGATGTGATATTACAGGATGGTTCTATTCCTGCTTATTATTTAGTACCACAGGGATTATCAACAGATGACAAGGGGAATGACTTCCGCGATGGAAACGGTGATATGAATAAAACAGATATCGAATTAGCGAAGGAACTATGGGCTACTGGCAAAAAGGAACTTGGTGTAGACCAAGTAAAGCTGGAGTTTTTAACATATGACCGTGCAGAATCTAAGAAAGCTGCTGAATTTATTAAAAATCAATTAGAGACGAATTTAGAAGGCTTAGAGCTAACAATTAATATGCAGCCTAATAAGCAAAAACTTGCATTAGAGGGGGCTGTTGATTTTGACTTAGACTATGGCGGTTGGGGTCCTGACTATCAAGATCCTATGACTTACATTGAATTATTTGAATCAACAGCTTATTATAATCAATCCAACTATAAAAATGAAAAAGTGGATGCATTAATAAAACAAGCGAAAACTACCTCTGATGTTATAGAGCGCTGGGAACTTATGCAGCAAGCTGAAAAATTAATGATGGAAGACGTAGCATTCGCTCCAACATTTCAAAAAGGGTTAAGTCGTTTGACAAAACCATACGTGAAAAATTTATATGAGCATCCATTCTCAGCTGACATAAGCTATAAATGGGTAGAAATTGTAAACTAAAAAATGCTGTCCTCTACTTTCGGAGGACAGCATTTTTTCATGTTGTTGAAAAAGGGCGATGTCAACGGCAGAAAAAGCTATTTTGAAAGGCGAGGGGGGTGATTTCCGTTCCGCCAGCGTCCGATGAGCTGCTTCACTCACTGCGTTTGCTCCAGAGTCTCGCCATATGCAAAAGCGTCTTTCCTTATCTTTCATACGAGCCGTAGCGAGCAAAATAGCCCATTATTTGTAGATAGCCTCTTATTTTCAATGTGGAGAAGTGATGAGTGACAACACCCCTCTACCAGACTTTATTTAAAAAACTTTGCTAAAAAGAAACATTTGAGCGAAGCGGCTCGGCGCTCAACCACAGGAAAGCAATTAACCTGCAACGGAAATCCTTTTTCACCTTTCACAAAATTCTATTGATGGTTTTGTTTTTCATTTATAGATAGAAAACTATCGATAAAATGGCTGTTGCGGAACAGCCAAGTATACCCGCTAGTAATAGTGGATAAGTGAAGGTGTAGGAAGGTGCATGAACAAATTCTAAATCTCCATCTAATTCAAAGGCATAGGCACCATTTTTAGTGACACGTGCAAAAAAACGTTTAAAACTATAGGCGATACCATTAAAAAGCCCACCTTGCACAACAAATAATGATGCACCTACAATAGTGAACGCAAGTGAAATAAGGAAAATATTGTTGATCAATGTTAAAAAAGTTATTGGTTGATGGAGGAGCCAAGTATAGCTAAGGGAACTTATGACAATACAGCTAGCAAGTAGGGCTGTGACCTTTATATTCAAAGTGATATACCTCCTTCTTGTGCTAGACGGTATTGGACAAGCTCTTCTTCTGTCAGCATAACAAAGTGACCAGGCCGTATCTCTACAAAGCTTTCACTTTCATAATTTCTGCTAGCTTGATAGGTAGCTTCATTAAAAATAATGCGTTTGCGTTCTCGCTCTAACTTAGGATCTGGCAATGGAATGGCTGATAATAATGACTTCGTATAAGGGTGTACTGAGTGATCATAGAGCTCTTGACTGTCTGCTAGCTCAACGATTTTTCCTCGATACATCACACCAATACGATCACTAATATATTTCACCATCGACAAGTCATGTGCAATAAAAAGATAGGTCAATCCACGTTCCTTTTGTAACTTTTTCAGTAGATTCACTATTTGTGCCTGGATGGACACGTCCAACGCAGAAATAGGTTCATCTGCAATGATGAGCTCAGGTTCTACAGCAAGAGCACGTGCAATACCAATCCTCTGACGTTGTCCACCACTAAGCTCGTGAGGATAACGGTTTGCATACTCCTTTGTTAATCCTACTATTTTTAATAGCTCATATATTTTGGGCTTCCATTCACTTTTTGGTACTTCATGGATGGCCAATCCTTCTGCAATAATATCCGCTATTTTCATACGCGGATTAAGGGAAGAATAGGGATCTTGGAAAATCATTTGCACCTTGCTATTGAAAGTTAGTTTGTCTTTTTTTGTTTGATTGTCATTGATATTACGACCATCAACGTGAATTTCTCCGCTAGTAATCGAATTGAGTCCAATTATGGAACGTCCAGTTGTAGATTTACCACATCCTGATTCTCCCACTAGACCAAAAATTTCTCCTTTATAAATATCGAACGTAATGCCATCAACAGCTTTATTAACAGTGTTTTTTCCTAAAGAAAAGTGCTGCTTGACCTCCTTTAATGATAAATATGGATGTTCTTTATCGAATACAGTGGGTGCTTTACTTTTCTCTTGCTGTACCTGTGTAGGTTGTTGATGAATCGGTACTATTTTAGGTGCGTGTTTATGCAATAACCAAGTTGCTGCGAAATGAGTGTCGCTTATTTGAAACATCGGTGGCTCCTCTATAAAGTCAATTTTCAATGCATGTTTATTACGAGCTGCAAAGGCATCTCCAGTAGGTGGCTGAAGCAGGTTTGGTGGTGTTCCTGGAATGGCATACAATGAATTGGTATCAATATCTGGATTAGGCATGGCTGCAAGTAGGCCTTGTGTATAAGGATGTTGACAATGATAAAAAATTTCATCAACTAAGCCAATTTCAATTATTTTTCCAGCATACATAACAGCAACACGATCAGCCATTTTGGCGACAACACCTAAATCATGGGTAATAAAGATAATCGATAAATTCATTTTTTGTTGTATGTTTTTTAGTAATTCTAAAATTTGTGCTTGGATCGAAACATCTAGTGCTGTAGTAGGCTCATCGGCAATAATGATGCGCGGCTCACAAGCTAGCGCCATGGCAATCACTATTCGTTGGCGCATCCCTCCAGAAAATTGGTGTGGGTACTGTTTATATCGTTTATCAGCTTCTTTAATACCGACTAGTTGCAATAGTTCTATAACACGGTTAGTAATTTGTTGGCCACGTAAAGTTGTATGTTTCTTTATACTTTCTGCTATTTGGCGACCAATCGTCATCGTAGGGTTTAAAGCAGTCATTGGATCTTGAAATATCATGGCTATTTCAGCTCCACGAATTGCTCGGATTTTTTGCTCACTGCAAGTAAAAATATTATGTCCGTTATATAAAATGTGTCCACTTTTTAATATCGTTGTCTCAGTTGGATTGAGGCGAAGAAGGCTTTTAGAAGTAACTGATTTTCCTGAGCCAGACTCGCCTACAATGGCTAAGGTTTCACCTTCAAATAAATCAAATGAAATGTTGCGTACTGCTTGTACCTCACCGTTGTATGTGTTGAATGAGACACTTAAATTTTTCACTTCTAATATTTTTTTCATTTAGAGCATCTCCTTATTTACGAGTTTTTGGATCGAATGCATCACGCAGTCCATCCCCGAGTAAATTAAAGCTAATCATAATCAAGCTAATGACAATAGATGAAACAATCATGCCATGTGGATAAATTCGTAGTAATTTATACGAATCATTGACAATTGTTCCTAAAGAAGCTGTTGGAGGCTGTAGCCCTAATCCGATGAAGCTTAATAATGCTTCCGTGAAAATGGCTCCTGGAATAGTAAACGTAGTTGCAACAATAATTGGCCCAAGCGTGTTGGGAATTAAATGCTTCCAAATGAGACGTTGGTTACTAGCACCAAGTGTCCGTGAAGCAAGCACATATTCATATGATTTTAACTTCAATATTTGTGCTCGAACAATTCGAGCCATACTGATCCAGCCTACAATCACCATTGCAATCGTAATCGAAATAATCCCTGGCTTTAAAATAAGAATCAAAAGTATGTTCACAATTAGGCCAGGGATACCAACTAACACTTCAATAATACGTTGCATGATATTATCTGTCCGACCACCATAAAATGCTGAGACAGCCCCATAGGCAACCCCTATAATTAGATCGATGGTTGCTGCTAAAAAAGCAATATAAAGAGAAATTCGTGTTCCTTCCCATATACGCGTCCAAAGATCTCGACCTAATTCATCTGTACCAAACCAAAAATATTCTGCAATCCCTTTTGCTTCATATTGGTCTACGCCTCGGCTATCAACACCATTCAAGCCTAAGAAAGAAATATTCTCAAGGACAGGAATTTTTGGAGGTAAATTAGTGCGCGCGATATTTTGTTCATCATAACCGTGGCTATTCATAAAAGGGCCGAAAATAGCAAGTAATAGAACGACGATAATTGTACATAACCCAACAATAGCTGCTTTATTTTTCCGCAAACCACGCCATGCATCTTGCCAAAATGATTGCTCAGGACGATAGGTGATATCATCCGTAATATCAGTTTGCGATGCATATTCAAATAACTCCTTTGAATAGCTCTTAGTTATACCTTCTGTCAATTTTATAGTCATGCCTTATCGCCTCCTGTCACACGGATTCGGGGATCAATCAACCCGTATAAAATATCGATGATTAAAATAACGGTTACAAATAGCACCGCATAAAAAATAGTTGTTCCCATAATTAGCTGATAATCGTTGGTAATAATAGAATTAACAAACTGCTCACCTAAACCTGGAATACTGAATATCTTTTCAATAACAAGTGAACCAGTAATAGTGTTAACAGTTAACGGACCAATAATAGTCACGATTGGAATCATGGCATTTCGAATACCATGTTTTGTAATGATAAAAGGGTTTGATAAACCTTTGGCTTTTGCGGTTAAGATGTATTCTTGACTAAGTACTTCTAGCATTTCAATGCGCGTGAAACGGGCAATTGTAGCAACTACTCCAACTGCTAAAGCAATCGTTGGTAAAATAGAATATTCAAAGCCATTCCAAAAGGCAATGGGTAGCCAGCCTAGTTTAACGCCAACCCAATATTGTAGAAAGCCTGCAAAGACAAACGATGGAATCGATATACCTAGTACGGCTAGTATTGTGGCTCCATAATCAATAATAGTGTTATGTTTTAGAGCCGCTATAATTCCTAATAAAAGCCCAATAATTGTTCCCACTATAATGGCTTGAAAGCCCAAAATTGCCGATGCACCGATACGTTCCTGAATAATTTTAGTCACTGGTCGATTATCAAAGACAAAAGAAACTCCTAAATCTCCTTGTACAAGATTCGTTAAATAAATGCCAAATTGCACAGGAACAGGCTTGTCTAACCCATATTTTTTGTAAAGTAGCTCTTTTTGAGGCTCCGGAAGACGCTCATCATTAAATGGTGAACCTGGCAAAGCTTTCATTAATAAAAATGACAGTAGAATAATAATAAAAAGGGTAATGATCATATAACCAATTCGTGTAAATATGTACCGAACCATGGCACCAACCTCCTACTAAATAGTGTTGTTAAAACTATTAATTTATTTGCAAGATTGATGCCAATTGCAGAAATTATGAGAAGAAAAAATATGAAAATATATATTGCATAGCTTTTTACTATATGATATATTTATAAATGTCTTAAAGAGGTCCCGTGGTGTAGCGGTTAACATGCCTGCCTGTCACGCAGGAGATCGCCGGTTCGATCCCGGTCGGGACCGCCATTTAAAATTGATATGATCGCTCTTATGTGCTGCTACAGTCATAAGAGCTTTTTTTATTTAATAATGATTTTCTTTCAACTTAGCATTTGAGCATGAAATGCATTCAAGCTTATGTTGAAATTGTGAAAGCATCATTTTATAAAGACCCAGTTCATAGGGTAGAAACATAGAGGCTAAAAGCTTTACAATTTCTGAAGCCTTTATGACCAACCTCCCATTGGTTTTAATAAAATAACATCTATTGCCCTAAATAACGCCTCTACTGCTACTAAAAAATCACCCAATCCCAGTGAAGTTAATTGAATTATTGACATGAGCCTAACTTATTGCATATTTTTAACATTATCTAAAAATAGTAAAAATTACCGATAAATGAGGGCGTTTTTATAAGGTAAAATGAGATATGTTTCTAAAATAAAAATTAGGGGTAAAAATTTAGAAGTAATCGGATTGGCTACGGAGGTGTTTATATGAGCAAAGACCATTTCTTAAAACGTCTTTATTTACCTTTGCTTATTGGTTCCATGATTATGATGGTAGGCTGTGGAGATCCTATTATAGAGATTGAAGAAGCAAATACGTATCACTGGCAAAAAAATATGAACGAAGTAGAATTTGAGAAATTAAAAAATGATATGTCATATATTGAGGTAGTAGAGACAGCAGGCGGCGCAGGTAAAAAGGTTAAAAATAATGAATATCGTTGGAATGATGAAACCCTGTTGACTCAGGCTTATATAGTGAAATTTAAGGATGATAAATTAATTGCTAAAGAGATCATAGCTGTAAAAGGTCATTCCAATAGATAGATAGTTGACACGTCTTCATAAGAGAAGACGTGTTTTTGTTTGCATTTAGGTTACCTAACTATTGTCATCACAGAACAGGGCTTTTTAACAAGCACAATCAAAGCAGGTATAATTGATATTGGATGCTTTGAACATTTTCGTTAGTTTAGGTAAACTAGAGGTAATGTAGTGATGAGAGGAAAAAAGAATATGTATGAAATAATCATGAATTCAGTTGATGATACAGAACGTTTCGCCATTAAACTTGCCAATATACTAGAAGCTCAAGATACGATTACATTAGAAGGGGATCTAGGTGCTGGCAAGACAACATTTACGAAAGCCTTGGCAAAGGGACTTGGGGTCAAACGAACAGTCAACAGTCCAACATTTACGATTGTTAAGCAGTATGAGGGGAGATTACCGTTTAATCATTTAGATGTGTATAGGTTAGCAGAAAGTGATGAAGACCTAGGCTGGGATGAACTGTTTTATGGAGATGCAGTTTCAGTGGTCGAATGGGCGCATTTAATTGAACAGGATTTGCCACAGGATCGCTTAGCGATAGAGATTTACCGAATCGGAGAAAATGAACGACGCTTTGTGTTAATACCTCGTGGAGAACGCTATGAGGCACTATGTGAGGAGCTAATGAAATGATTTGGTTAGGAATAGAAACAGCAAATACACCACTCTCCATTGCAGTTGTGAAGGATGGCAAAGTGGTGGCCGAGATGGTACAAAACATAAAATTAACGCATTCTGCAGGTGCAATGCCGGCGATTGAAGAAATCTTGGCACGAATAGGTTTAAAACCGAATGACTTGGATGTGATTGCAGTGTCTGAAGGGCCAGGTTCTTATACAGGTGTTCGTATAGGCGTGACATTAGCAAAAACCCTAGCATGGACATTACAGAAGCCTTTAGTTGGTGTATCTAGCTTAAAGACATTGGCTGCTAATGCTGCTCTTTACAACGGATTGATTTGTCCAATTATTGATGCTAGAAGAGGCAATGTTTACACAGCTGTTTATCAGGGCGAGACATTAGAGGCCCTTGTGGAGGATCATCATGTACATATTGATGATTTATTAGTGCGTTTAAAGGCATTAGAGGCGCCTATTTTATTTGTAGGAACAGATGTTGATATATTTTGGAAGAATATTGAGCAGGTGCTTGGTGATACAGCAGTACGTGCACCATTTAGTTTTGACTTGCCACGCGCAACGGAAGTCATTCGTGTAGCAACGAAATTAGAGTTACCTAGAGTCGAAGCTATCCATCACTTTGTTCCACAATATAAACGGATTGCAGAAGCTGAGGCGAACTGGCTGAAAGAACAGAAGGAGAAGGAACATGAGTAGGAATGTAACTTATCGTAAAATGGTTTCTGACGATGTGCCAACGGTTTATGAAATTGAAGTGACTTCATTTCCAGTGCCATGGACGTTAGATTCCTTTTACTACGAAGTGCATGAAAATCAGTATGCGCATTATGTGCTGGCTATAGATGAAAATGACAGTATTATTGGTTTTTGTGGGATGTGGATGGTCATAGATGCAGCTCAAATTACAAATGTAGCTGTTATTGAGGAGGCACGTGGCCGAGGGATAGGTGAGGGGTTAATGCGTGAGGCGATGCAAATAGCTCGTTTACATGGAATGGAGGTCATGACGTTAGAGGTACGTGTAACAAATATGGTTGCACAAAATCTCTATCGCAAGCTTCAATTCCAAGATGGTGGCATACGGAAAGGCTATTATACTGATAACGGGGAGGATGCCCTTGTCATGTGGGTGAATTTATAATGAATAATGGATTGATATTAGCAATAGAATCAAGTTGTGATGAAACAGCTGCAGCGATTATTCGAAATGGTCATGAAATTGTGTCGAATGTTGTGGCTTCTCAAATAGAAAGTCATAAGCGATTTGGTGGGGTTGTACCTGAAATTGCATCACGTCATCATGTTGAACAAATTACAGTAGTAATAGAAGAAGCACTGGCACAAGCTAATTTAAAGCCAGCCGATTTAGATGCAGTTGCTGTTACAGAGGGCCCAGGTCTTGTAGGGGCATTATTGATTGGCATTAACGCAGCTAAGGCTTTTGCTTTTGCTAACAGCTTGCCGATTGTTGGCGTCCACCATATTGCAGGACATATTTATGCCAATGCACTTGTTCAGCCAATGGAATTTCCTTTGTTGGCACTTGTCGTATCAGGTGGTCATACAGAGCTTGTTTATATGAAGGAACATGGCTCCTTTGAGGTCATTGGTGAAACACGAGATGATGCAGCTGGTGAAGCCTATGATAAAGTGGCACGCGTTTTAAACTTACCTTATCCAGGTGGACCACGTATTGATCAGCTTGCTCATGAGGGTGAAGAGGCTGTTCCTTTTCCAAGAGTTTGGTTAGAGGAGGGTTCTTATGATTTTAGCTTTAGTGGCTTAAAATCAGCAGTCATCAATTATAAACACAATATGGATCAACGAGGCGAAGCTATTTCGCCAGCAGCCGTTGCTAAAGGTTTTCAGGAAAGTGTTGTCGAAGTACTGACAGCGAAAACATTGCGTGCTGCTCGCGAATATCAGGTGAAGCAGGTCATAGCAGCTGGTGGTGTAGCAGCGAATAAAGGTCTGCGAAGCGCTTTAGAGGCTGTATTTGCCGAGGAAGGCATCCCATTTTTTGTACCACCACTCAAATTGTGTACAGATAATGCGGCAATGATTGGAGCAGCAGCCATGCCAATGTTTGAGGCGGGGGTTCGAGGAAACTTAATGATGAATGGACGTCCAGGAATGGAGTTAAAATCTTGGGTGTAGCAGTAAATGAAGGAGGTATCTTATTGAAGATATCTCTTTTTTTGATTGTCGAAAATTTGTTGATAAAAAATGAACGTTGCGAAGAGAATAATAATATTCAACACGTTAATTGACAAATTTTTCAGAAAATTATCCACAGGTAATGGAGCGAACTAAGTACCGAACACGCGTACTTATGCACAATATGTTGATAACTTGTGCATAACTTGTGATTATTCAATATATAGTAGCATGTTTTACAAGGGATGATGTGGATAAAATAATTTTTGATTGTGGACAATGTGGAAAACTCTGTTGATATGTTGGTATTACTAGATTTATAGTGTGTATAAAACTGTGGGCACTTTTTGTCGAAAAATAGCACTTGACCAATATATATGAAAAATAAAGGTGTGTAAAGAAAAAAGCCATGCGGCGAGGCACATGGCTTAAAATCAGTAACTACATATTCATATTTTCAAGTTCCTCATTTAGCTCTAACCATTCTAATTCCAATCGCTCATGCTGTTCTTTAGCAGTAGCTAATTCGTCTTGAAGCTGTGAAATTTTTTCGTGATCCGTGAAAATTGCAGGGTCACAGAGAGCTTCCTCGAGTCTATCAATGATAGCTGTTGTTTCTTGCATCTTCACTTCTAGTTCTTCAATAGTACGTCTAATTTGACGTTCGCGTTTTTTTGCCTCTTTATCAATTTTAGAGGTAGAAGTCTTATCAGGTAGGTCTTGCTGTACTTGTAGTTGGGAGGCAGCCTTCATTTGCGCTAGCTCCAACAGTTCCTGTTTTTTCTCTACATAATAATCATAGTCACCTAAATATTCAAATGACCCAGTTCCAGACAACTCCACCACTTTCGTTGTGATACGATTAATGAAGTAGCGGTCATGGGAGACAAATAGAAGCGTTCCAGGATAATCAATCAGTGCATTTTCCAGAACCTCTTTACTATCTAAGTCTAGATGGTTTGTAGGCTCGTCGAGAATTAAAAAATTGGCCTTTTGCATCATTAATTTTGACAGTGCAAGGCGTGCTTTTTCACCGCCTGATAAAGAGGATACGGTTTTATCCACATCTTCTCCACTAAATAGGAAGCGTCCTAAGACAGTGCGAATATCTTTTTCATTCATGAGCGGCCATTCATCCCATAGCTCTTTCAAGACACTTTTATTGCTTGAAAGCTTTGCTTGCTCTTGATCATAATAGCCAATTTGTACATTAGTACCATAACGAATAGCACCTGCAAGAGGTGTTAAATCTTTCACAATTGTTTTTAATAATGTTGATTTACCAACCCCATTTGGTCCAACAAGGGCTATCCGATCCTCGCGAAAAGTGCGCAGGTTAATACCACTAGATATTAGCTGATCATCATAGCCGATTGTTAAATCATCGACGGATAAAACATCATTACCACTTTGACGTTCGATAGTAAAACCAAAACTAGCGGATTTCTCATCACCATCCGGCGATTCCATCCACTCAGTTCGTTCAAGCATTTTACGTCGACTTTGTGCCATTTTTGTTGTAGAGGCACGTGCAATATTCTTTTGGATAAAATCCTCTAGCTTGGCCTTTTCATCTTGCTGACGCTCAAAAAGTTTGACATCGCGTTCATAGGTTTTAGCCTTTTCATCTAAATAAGCACTGTAATTGCCTGTATATTTTGTAACACGATGACGTGACACCTCGTAGACAATGGAAACGACTTGGTCTAAGAAGTAGCGGTCATGGGAAACAATTAAAATAGCTCCTTCATAGCTCTTTAAATAAGATTCCAACCAAGATAATGTTTCGATATCTAAATGGTTCGTAGGCTCATCGAGAATTAAAAGGTCTGGTTTACTAAGTAAAAGCTTAGCCAGTGCTAAACGTGTGCGTTGTCCACCAGATAGTGAGCTGATGGGTTTATCATAGTCTTCGGGATAGAACTGCATTCCATGAAGCACTGAACGTATGTCCGATTCATATTGATAGCCGCCAGCATCCTTAAAAGTATGCTGTAGTTGATCGTATTCCGACATAACTTTCGCATACAGAGTGGAATTTTCGTAAACGGTAGGATCAGCCATCTGCTGTTCGAGCGAGCGGAGCGTTTGTTCTTGAGCTAAAAGCGGTTCGAAAATGGTCATCATTTCATCCCAAATAGTTAACGTAGAATTTAATCCAGCATGTTGCTCTAAATAGCCAACCTGAACGCCCTTTGGGATAATGATATCCCCAGAGTCATAGGACATTTGACCAGCGATTATTTTTAATAAAGTCGATTTACCTGCACCGTTTCGCCCTACTAAGGCAACGCGATCACGGTGTTGAACTTCTAATTTAACACCACTTAAAATTTCATCTGCAAGAAAGGATTTAGTTAGTTGATTGACCTGTAAAACAATCATTCTTGACACCTCAATTCTACCTTAGTGTAATGGATGAACGATTTGCATGCAATGTAGGTGCTTTACTTATTCCTAGCAGTCATGTAAGATTGAAACGATTTCTTTTTAGTTAGTTGCGTACAAAGCGCCATTAACTAAAGAGAAATACGCTAGTGGATTGCAAAAATGTTGTATATAGTTAAGGATAAATGTATTAAAATTAGTAGTTAAATACAGTAAAATTGATTGAGGTTCATCATAAGGAGGAGAAAGTTTGAAACAAGAATTAAAAATCCCACAAGCCACTACAAAAAGACTTCCTCTTTACTATCGATTTATTCAAAACTTTGCACAAGAAGGTATGGAACGTATTTCGTCGAAGGAACTGAGTGAAGCGATGAAAATAGATTCTGCAACGATTCGCCGTGATTTTTCTTATTTTGGCGCTCTTGGTAAAAAGGGCTATGGCTATGATGTGCAGCATTTATTACAATTTTTTAGCCAGACGCTTGATCAACATGAAGCGACAAAAGTAGCGTTAATTGGCGTGGGGAATTTGGGCAGTGCATTATTAAAATATAATTTTCAAAAAAACCATAATACACATATTGTCGTAGCATTCGATTCTAAAGCACCGAAGGATGGCAAAATGATTAGTAATATTCCTGTTTTTCATCCAGATTTGCTGGAGGAGAAGTATGCTGAATACGGTGCAGAGCTTGCGATTTTAACCGTTTCACCACGCTCCGCACAAAAAATGGCGGATCGTTTAGCAGCAATGAATGCAAAAGGTATTTTAAACTTTACACCAGAACGGTTAACAGTACCAGATAGAATGCAGCTCTTAACCATTGATTTATCGGTAGAATTGCAAGCGCTTATCTATTTAATTCGTAATCAGGAAGTGTGAAAATAATACATATTTTTAAGTGTAATTCACCATTTCTGTCAAATAATATTTTTTAATAAAATGCGGGTAAACCTATGAGAGAGACGAAAAACTTTCACATATAATTAGTTAGCAAAATGGCGAAATATGCGTTAAAATGATGGATATAAAGAGGAGGTGGCTGTAATGGGTGGAATTGGTCCTATGAGCCTCATTATTATCGGAATTGTCGCGTTATTAATTTTTGGTCCTAAGAAGTTACCAGAGCTTGGTAAGGCATTTGGTTCAACACTACGTGAATTCAAAAATGCTACTAAAGGTTTAGCCGACGAAGATGATGATGACAAGAAAAAGAAAGAACTAGATAAGTAAGTTAGGATGTTTGAGGAATGAATCCAAAAGATCTAACTGTCATTGAGCATATAGAAGAATTAAGAAAACGGCTGTTCATTGTTGCCGTTTTCTTTGTTCTCGCTATGGCTGGCGGCTTTTTCGTCGCAAAGCCGCTTGTTAAATACCTTCAAATGACTGGAGCAAAATATAATATTGAGCTTCATGCATTTGACGTAGTCACACCACTTGCAATTTATATCCAAGTTGTTTTTATAATTGCCTTTATTCTTTCATCGCCAGTGTTGATGTATCAATTGTGGTCGTTTATTAGCCCTGGATTAAGAGAAGTAGAACGTAAAGCCACTCTAAGCTATATACCATATTCATTTCTATTGTTTATTGCAGGGTTATCTTTTTCGTACTTTTTACTCTTCCCGTATGTCATAAAATTCATGATGAATTTATCGAATGATTTGGAGATACAGCAAACCATTGGTATACATGAGTATTTTACATTTTTGTTTAAGCTTACAATACCTTTTGGTTTTCTATTCCAGTTACCGATTGTTGTTTTATTCTTTTCGCGAATTGGTATATTAAGTCCAGATTTACTAATTCGAATTCGTAAATATTCATACTTTGGTTTATTTGTATGTGCAGCGATTATTGCACCGCCTGAGTTGGCGTCACATTTAATGGTTTCTGTGCCATTGTTTATCTTGTATGAAATTAGTATTATGATTTCTCGGATTGGTTATAAGAAATATCTTAAATCAGAGGAAATTCGTTTAAAAGAAGAACAGGAAGCGGAGCAAAAGCGTCAGATTGAAGAGGCGCTTGAGCAGCAACGACGACAAATAGAAGAATTGAATCAACAGTAATAGATAAAGCTCGGTGCCCTCAATGGGACACCGAGCTTTTGTGTTCTAATTCCGCTTTACGATGACTTTACAAAAAATTATTGCATTTTTTCTAGTTCTTGAAGAAACTTTTGCAATGGCTCTGCATAGAATTGTACAAGTGTCACAAATCCATTAAGCATAACGTGTGCGATAATAGAAGTCCAAATGCGTTTTGTTTTGTGATATAAAAAGGCAAATATTAAGCCACAAATGGTATAAAGCAAGATATGCGAGAAGTCGAAGTGGATAATCGCAAAGAATATGGCACTTACTATAGCCGCCACCCAGAAATTTGTTGTTTGGACAAGCGAGCCAAATATGACTCTGCGGAAGACGAATTCTTCTAAAATAGGCCCAAATACAACAATCGCTAATATAGCAACGGGAGCACCTTGAGCTATAGCGACGATATCTGCGGTATTTTGGGAACCTCCTTCGATACCGAAAACAGCCATCTCAATAGCGGCACCAATCATTTGACCAAAGAACACGAGGAAGAAACCGAAGATTCCCCAAACAATTGTAAGAGGGATCGTTTCCTTTTTTCCTTGATAAATGTTCCAAAAGGCTTTATCACGAGATGTTAGGATTAAGCTTAAAATGAGCGCAATAGCAAAACTAAGGGCAATATACCAGCCTTGAGTAATGGGAGCCGCTTGTTCAGAAGCTAGACCAGTTATCTTCATAACGAGCTTATGAAACGGTAAGAGCAGCCATCTGCTTGAAATCTGCATCAAGATATAAATTAATAAGACATACAGGGCTGTTTTTTTATGTTTCGTTATTTTTTGAGAATTAGTCACAGTCAAAATCCTTTCCATTCATATGCTTCCTTTCTATTGTAGAGGAATATGGAAAGAAAACAAAATTTTTCGAAGTTCTGGCTTGCAAAAAAAAGTGTGATTGATTATCATAATAATTGTGTTAGCACTCATTGATATAGAGTGCTAATAAATTTTAACAATTATTTAATTATTAGGAGGTTGTTTCACTTGTTAAGACCACTAGGAGATCGTATTGTAATTGAACTAATCGAGGTAGAAGAGAAATCTGCATTCGGTATTGTACTACCTGACTCTGCAAAAGAAAAACCACAAGAGGGTAAAGTAGTAGCAGTTGGGACAGGTCGTGTATTAGAGAACGGGCAACGTGTAGAGCTTGACGTTAAAGTTGACGACCGCATTATTTTCTCTAAATACGCTGGAACAGAAGTTAAATTTGAAGGTAATGAATACCTAATTTTACGCGAAAGCGATATTCTTGCAATTATTGAATAAGTACATTATTCACACCTTAAATAAAGGTGAAGGCTTATTGTTTGTTTAACGAAAATGACAATAAGATGAAATTGATATAAATATATTGAAGAAGCTTAACGAATATTCCATTTCAGGAGGGTAAATTCTCATGGCAAAAGATATTAAATTCTCAGAAGACGCTCGTTCATTAATGTTACAAGGTGTAGATAAATTAGCGAATACAGTAAAAGTAACATTAGGACCAAAAGGGCGTAATGTTGTTTTAGAAAAAAAATTCGGTTCACCACTTATTACAAATGATGGTGTAACAATCGCTAAAGAAATCGAGCTAGAAAACCCATATGAAAACATGGGGGCAAAATTAGTAGCAGAGGTTGCTTCTAAGACAAATGAAATCGCTGGTGACGGTACAACAACAGCAACAGTATTAGCACAAGCAATTATTCGTGAAGGCTTGAAAAACGTTACGGCTGGTGCAAATCCTGTAGGTATCCGCAAAGGTATTGATAAAGCAGTTGCTGCTGCACTTACAGAATTACACGCTATTTCTCGTCCAGTAAGCAATAAAGAAGAAATTGCACAAGTTGCTGCTATTTCTGCTGCAGATGATGAAGTTGGACAACTGATCGCTGAAGCAATGGAGCGTGTTGGTAACGACGGCGTTATTACAATCGAAGAATCTAAAGGCTTCACAACAGAACTTGATGTAGTAGAAGGTATGCAGTTTGACCGTGGCTATGCTTCACACTACATGGTAACTGACACAGATAAAATGGAAGCGGTTCTTGATAACCCATACATTTTAATTACTGATAAAAAAATTACAAACATTCAAGAAGTATTACCATTATTAGAACAAGTGGTACAACAAGGTCGTCCATTAGTAATCATTGCTGAAGACGTGGAAGGTGAAGCACTTGCAACGCTTGTTGTGAACAAGCTTCGTGGTACATTCAATGCTGTAGCAGTAAAAGCACCAGGCTTCGGTGATCGTCGTAAAGCTATGCTTGAAGATATCGCTATCCTAACTGGTGGTCAAGTAATTACTGAAGAATTAGGCTTAGACCTAAAATCAGCGGATATTTCTTCACTTGGACGTGCAGCAAAAGTTGTTGTAACAAAAGACAATACAACAATCGTTGAAGGTGTTGGCGGTGCAGACGCAATCGAAGGACGCATTGGTCAAATCCGTGCACAACTTGCTGAAACAACATCAGAATTCGATAAAGAAAAATTACAAGAACGTCTTGCAAAATTAGCAGGTGGCGTAGCAGTTATCAAAGTTGGTGCTGCAACAGAAACTGAGCTTAAAGAACGTAAACTGCGTATTGAAGATGCCCTAAACTCTACTCGTGCTGCTGTTGAAGAAGGTATCGTATCAGGTGGTGGTACAGCCCTTCTTAACGTCTATGCAGCAGTGGAAAAAGCAGCTGAATCAGTAGATGGCGACGTAGCTACAGGTGTGAAAATCGTTTTACGTGCTTTAGAAGAACCAGTTCGCCAAATCGCTAATAACGCTGGTCTTGAAGGTTCAATCATCGTGGATCGCCTAAAACGTGAAGAAGTTGGCATTGGTTTCAATGCAGCTACTGGCGAATGGGTAAACATGATGGAAGCAGGCGTAGTGGACCCAGCAAAAGTAACTCGTTCAGCTCTACAAAACGCAGCATCAGTTGCAGCGCTATTCTTAACAACAGAAGCAGTTGTAGCAGATATTCCAGAAGCAGCACCAGCAATGCCAGATATGAGCGGCATGGGCGGTATGCCAGGCATGATGTAAGTTTTAGTTTCAGCTAAAATTTTTGACTAAACATAACCACTTTCCATAACTTTATGGGAAGTGGTTTTTATAATGAATAGCTTAAATGTACAGCGCTTGTAACAAGTATATCGCTCTATATTTGTCCCATTCAGTCCCCTTTTTCCAATGAGCTCTATTTATAGTCGATGATCCATTTAACAGCAGGGTGATTTCATCATAGCTCCAATAAATTGTTTAAATTTACCTCCATCATCGATTACTGATTTTCCTGTTGCCTAACCTTTAGTCAAGGTAGTTAGGCGAGGGGGATTCCAATTGCAATTCTCCTATAGCTAATTCCTCTAGTTCAACAATGAGATAATCATAAACCAAATAAAACAGACCAATAGTTAAAAATAAAAGCGAGCATTTTCGCATTTAATTGTTGATTATATTTAGTTAATTAGAAATTCCTAAATTTTCTCTTCTATATAATAAATGGGATTTCTAAACTTATTGTTGTGATGCTCAACGAAAAAATAATTTTAGTGAATGAAAGCGCCATTAGTGGATTATTCATCTACTAAATGTATGAATAATCTATAATTAAAAATTTTCCTGTTGTTTTTCAAAAGATTATCACTTACAATACAAAATGAAAATGATAATCGTTATCATTAACTAATAGTTTGTTAGATAGAGGTGAAATCTTGGATAATCAGGAAGCTAACAGAATAGGAATGGGCAATATTTATTATGTTATTATCTTGCTTTTAATAGGCGCCATTTTAATATCTGCCGTTTTTTCTGTATCAATAGGACAAGTCAGCATACCTTTTAAGCAATCAATGGATATTTTGCTACATACTATATCCAACGGGAAGCTTGGCTCGCTTGATAGTGTGGATAGTGAATCCTACTTGAATATTATTTTACAGGTCAGAATGCCTCGTGTGGTTTTTGCATTATTGATTGGCGTTGGACTTGCACTATGCGGGACTGTCATGCAGGCGGTTGTACAAAACCCCCTTGCTGATCCATACATACTTGGTATTTCTTCAGGGGCGTCATTGGGTGCAACCTTTGCCATTCTAGTTGGTTTTGGAAGTAGTGCATTGTTGGCACAGTTTGGGGTAGCCTTTGGAGCATTTGCAGGGGCGATGATTACCTCTATGGCAGTGCTGATCTTATCCAGCATTGGTGGTAAAGCGACATCAGTCAAACTTGTTTTATCAGGTGTTGTCATTGGAGCATTATGTAGTTCTTTTTCAAGTCTTATTATCTTTTTTGCGAATAATGCTGAGGGCATTAAAACCGTTACGTTTTGGTCTATGGGAAGCTTGGCCTCTGCTAGCTGGGATAAAACACCGATTTTAACAATTGTGATTGTGCTAGGGGCTGCGTTATTCCTTTTCCAACATCGTGTGCTAAATACAATGCTACTTGGAGATGAATCAGCTATCACATTAGGTATCAATCTAAGTGCTTATCGCAAATTGTACATGATCCTTACTTCGCTCATTACAGGAACAATGGTTGCTTATGCGGGTATGATCGGTTTTGTTGGTTTAATTATTCCACATATCACGAGAGGCATTTTTGGAGCAGACCATAAACGATTAATGTTAGGAACATTGCTCTTAGGTGGTCTTTTCATGATTTGGGCGGATATTCTGTCTCGAACATTAATCCAAAATGTTGAATTACCAATTGGTATCATTACTTCTGTCATTGGATCGCCATTATTTATCTATATGATTGTAAAAAAAGGTTACAACTTCGGAGGGTAGAACAATGGAATTAGTAGCAAAGGAAATAGAGGTAAAGATCGGCAAAAAGGAAATAGTAAAAAACATATCCATTCATGTGAATAAGCAACAATTTGTGGGCTTAATCGGACCAAACGGATGCGGAAAGTCAACTTTGTTGAAAAGTATTTATAAAAGCCTTGTGCCTCAAAAAGGGATGGTTTTTTTAGATGATTTAGATGTTTTGAAGAGTCCTGAAAAAAAGATTTCTCAGCACTTAGGTGTAGTTGGGCAATTCAATGAAATGCATTTTGATTTAACGGTACAGCAAATGGTGATGTTAGGCAGAACACCTCATAAAAAAATGCTAGAGTCAGATAACCAAAAGGATTTTGACATAGTGGAAGAGGCGTTAACGCGTACGAACTTACAATCCTATAGAGGGCGTAGTTTTCTTTCACTATCTGGTGGCGAAAAGCAACGAGTTATTTTAGCAAGAACGATTGCTCAGCAGCCTAAATTTATGATTTTGGATGAGCCAACAAACCATTTAGATATTCGTTATCAAATCGAAATACTATCCTGTGTTAGAAGTTTAAACATCGGTGTTTTAGCAGCGCTTCACGATTTAGAAATGGCAGCCCATTACTGTGATTATCTCTATGCGGTCAAAGATGGTGAAATCTATGCGCATGGCACACCAGCAGAGGTTTTAACACCGGAAACAATAGAAGCTTTATATCATATTAAATGTCAAACGTTTACTAATCCAGTGACAAACGGATTAGGCTTTGCATATGGACTATAGGAGGAAAATCATGAAGAAAAAACTATTATTAGGAATTGGTTTAGCAGCTTTATTAACATTAACAGCTTGTGGTAACACATCAAAAAATACAGCTGAGGAAACACAAACAAAAGATTATTATCCACTGACAGTTGCTAACTTTGCAAAGGCTGAGGGAGGCTCAACGTGGGAAAAGAAAGATCAAGTATTCGATAAAGCACCTGAAAGAATTATGGCTAATACACGCCCAGCAGCAGAATTATTATTACATTTAGGATTAGGTGATAAAATCGTTGGTGTCGGTGCAAACTTTGGTGCAGTCGATAAATCTGTAGAAGAAGAATACGCTAAGTTAAATATTTTAAGTGATGAGTATGTAGGGAAAGAGGTTACATTAGGAACTGATCCTGATCTTGTATTTGGTCGCGGTGGCTTATTTGATAATGCTGAATGGGGCGTAGGGACAGTAGACTCACTTAATGAAATGGGCGTTAAAACATATGTTTTAGAATCATCTGTAACAGGTGGCACATATGATTCTATTTACAAAGATATCGAAAATATCGGTAAAATTTTCAAAGTGCAAGACAAAGCGGATAGCTTTATTAAAGAATTAAAAGGGCGACAACAAAACATTTCTTCAAAATTAGAAAGTATTAAAGAAGAAAAAACTTTTGCTTATTTGCATACAAATGATCCAAAAGAGCTTTTTGTATACCCAGCTCACGATGAAACATTCTTCAATGACGCATTCAAAATGGTTAAATTAGATAACATTTTCAAAGATGAAACAGGCGATGTAAGTGTTGAAACATTAATTGCAGCAGATCCAGATGTATTAATTCTTCCTAACTGGGATGGTTCTGATCTAACAAAAGTACGCGAAGAAATTTATGCAAATCCTAAACTTTCAAGCATGAAAGCTATTAAAAATAAACAAATTTATATCGTAGATTATAATTACATGTTTGGTTATGGCTACAACACAATAGATGGAATGGAAGCATTAGCAAAAGAGATGTATCCAGACTTATTTAAATAAGAGAGTCGATTAGACAACTTAAAAAAGGTAATGTCAACGGTATAATAAGCAATTTTGTAAGGCGAGGGGTTGATTTCCGTTCCGCCAGCCTCCTTTCCAGGGGGCGTCCGATGAGCCGCTTCACTCACTGCGTTCGCTCCAGGGTCTCCTCTGTGACGCTAAATCCCCTAGGAGTGACGCTGGCTCCACTCCAATCAACCATTCTGCAAAAGTGTCTTTTCCTGAACAAAATAGCCCATTATTTATATTATAAGAGAGGATAGCCTCTTATTTTCAATGTGGAGAAGTGATGTGTGACAACACCCCTCCATAAAAGAGTAGTGAATGCCTTCACTTGAACCTTTGCTAAAAAGTGAACATTTTTATTTTATGGATTGGAGTGGAAGGCTACTTGACTCCCGTGGGAATAGCGAGACAGGCGAGCCCCTGCACGAAGCGGTAGCAGAGGAAGCGGCTCGGCGCTCGCCCACAGGAAAGCAAGTAGCCTGCAACGGAAATCCATTTTCACCTTTCACATAAATTCTATGGATGGTTTTGTTTTTCAACACTATGAAAGGGGGAGAAATTATTAATTTCTCCTCCTTTTTGTTATAGCAATGGAAGCAGCTCTCTATTAAACATTGTAATTGTTTCGGCAGATGGATAAAGGATGTTGTGAATCGAGAACGAGCTAGAAAGTTCTTTCTTGGCTCGCTTAATATTAATGGTATCAAACAAATGAGGTTTATAGCACATGCCCAACCAAGCAATGCTCATTGCTGATCCTGCAAAAGCCTGTATTTCTTAAATTTTCGTTAAACACCAGAAGGGAGTACTTAAAAAAAGTATCCCACTCTGTTAGTGTTAACGATATGCAAATAGCTGTATATCCTGTTTGATTATCTTATGTTGACTTGACTTGGAGCAGGGAAGTAGCCTGTATCTATTCCATATTGAATCATTCTGTGAATAAAGGCTGTATTAGGTACTGCACATTCAATTTTCGTATTGACTAAAAATTCTAGTGTTTTTTTGCAATTGAAAATAAACGGGGAATCACCAGCTCCATCACCTTCAAGCTGAGCAATGGCTAACGATAAATATTCCTGTGCTTCTTTTGTATGCTCACTATGCAATAGCCAATTTGTATATTCCTGTGCTGAAACGATTGATAGATCATAGCCAAATTCCTTAATCATGTCGATTAATTCTAAATAAGGAAGCGATACAGGATTACATAAATGGAAGACATGACCGTTTGCTGCTGGCTGACTCGCCAGAGAAACGAGTGCTTGGCTCGCATAATTAATAGGAGTAAAGTCAACATGCCATTGTGCAGTAGGTGTTTTACCTAAATAAAGCATCGATTTAATCATACGGTAAAAGGCATTGTCATCAATATTACGTTGGAATTTGCCTGTTTCAGAGTGACAACTTAAATTTCCTACACGATAAATGGAAATAGGAATGGCATCATTTACAGCATTTCGAACAAGATTTTCCGCCTCTAGCTTACTTTGGGTATACACATTATTAAGCTTCACATCGTAATTAAAATTACCTTTTGCCTCATTTGAGCCCCATTGAATGGCAGCTAACTCCTCTGGAATACCAATTGTTGATACATAATGGAAATGCATACCCGGTTTTCGTTTAGCTATTTCAAGCAAATGGCGAGTACCATTCACATTGACATTATTGAAATGGTCAGCCGCACCAAAATGACGTACATCTGCACCACAATGAATGATTGCATTGATTTTTTCCAGCAACATTTGTTCAGCTTCATCAGATAAATCAAGTTGTTGCTTTCCTAAGTCGCCTGGGATAACTGTGACACGCTCTTTCATAGGATGAACAAGATCGTTGCCAAAGTAAAATTGCATACTATCCATTAGCTTGTCCTCAATCGTTGCATGGGCACCTGGTCGAATAAGACAGTAAATATGTGCATTTGTTACTGTTAACAGCTCGTATAATATATGGCTTCCTAAATAACCTGTAGCTCCTGTTAATAATACCGACGTCATTGGCAAGGGTCTTACAGTTTGAGAGACTTGCAGCGGACTTGGCTCCATTAAATCCTTAAAAACAAGATTAGCTGGTTGCTCTTGATTGTCATTAGCTTCCGGCTGATAATGACGAATATATTGATCTAGCTCAGCAATCGTTTGGTAGTGGAAGAAATCTTGTATTTTTAAGAATGGTATATGCTTTTTCACTTGTACAAGAATTTCAAGCACTTTTAATGAATGACCTCCAATATGGAAGAAATTATCGTGAATGCCTATTGGCTCGATACCAAGTGCCTTTTCCCATGCGATAGCTAGCAGCTGCTGTATATTATTTTGGGGTGCGCTGTATGCATGGCTACGCGATAAAACCACTTCCAGTGATGCTAGTTGTTTTCGATCGATTTTTCCTGTAGGAGAAAGCGGCATTTCAGGCAATTCTATAAAACGCTCAGGCACCATATAATCTGGTAGAAGAGTTGACAGGTAGTCTCTTAAAATATCTTCCTCAAGTTGTATACCACTAGTCACTGTATAGTAGGCAAATAAATGATTGTTACCATCGGACTTTTTCTTCGCAATGATTACGACTTCCTGAATGTTAGGATGATTGCTTAACACCGTTTCAATTTCTCCAAGCTCAATACGGAAGCCCCTTACTTTGATTTGTGAATCCTTGCGCCCAACAAATTCAATAATACCACTAGGTAATAGGCGAACTAAATCACCTGTACGATACATTTTTTGTTCTGGCTTCAATAGATGAGGTACAAATACCTCAGCCGTTTTTTCTGGCTGATGTAAATAGCCTGCTGCTAAACCAGCACCTGCAATACATAATTCTCCAGTTTCATGAACTGGGCAAAGCTGCTCATCGTCATTAACAACATACATCTCATAATTAGCGATTGGTCTGCCAATAGGAATACTGGATTGTTTATCTATTATAGAATCCTTTATCTTGAAGTAAGAGGACAATACTGTACATTCAGTTGGTCCGTAAAGATTAATAATTTCTGTAGTTAATCCAAATTTTTCATGCCATTTTTGAACGACAGCAGGTAATAGAGCTTCGCCACCAACAGATAGGTAGTTTAGTGTTGTCAGTTTTTCTCGGTATTCTACAGGTAAATGTGTTGCTAGCTGTGTAAAGAAAGCATTGGGTACAGTGGCAGCGGTTACTTGCTCACGACCAATCATATCAGCAAATGCTTCAATCGATAGACGTTCCACACTTGTTAGCATATGAAGCCTTGCTCCAGAAAAGAAAGCGGTAAAAGTCTCTGTTACTGATGGGTCAAAACTATAGGAGATAAACTGAGAATATACATCGTCTTGTGTTGAATGGTAGATTCTTTGATTATCTGTAATCAAATTAATAACAGATTCATGTTTAAGCATAACCCCTTTTGGTTTGCCCGTAGAACCAGAAGTATAAATAATATAGGCTAGGTCGGATGGATGTATTTCACAAGTTAGATTTTCCTGTGAGTAGCCTTTTTCTGATTGGTTGATCGTTAACACTGTACGTGTTTGGGAATCATTATGTATGAAATCATTCAGTAATGCTGTATGTTCGTTTTTCGTTAGAATAAACGGGGCACCTGTATCGTTTAATAGATACTGACACCGTTCTTTCGGGTAGCTTGGATCAATAGGAACATATACACCACCAGCTTTCAGGACACCTAAAAGGCTGATGATTGTTTCTTTACTTCGTTCCATAACGATTGCCACATAGTTTCCTTTTTGCAGACCGTTTGCTATTAGCATGTGAGCAACTTGATTGGATTGTTCATTTAGCTGATGGTAGGTCATCTTACCATTTTCAAAGGACAATGCAATGCGTTCAGCAAACTGTTGTGCTGCCTGATAAAATACGTCAGGTATTGTGGTGTTTTGATCGTAGTCAGCTAATGTTTGGTTTAAAGTTTGATAGGCTAGTAAATCTTCTTCGTTCAACAGTTGTGTACGATTGGATGGTAGAGTTTGTGGCTCATAAGAATGCGTATTATTCTCTAATGGGTATACATCAAATTCTCGTTTATTATTCAATCATGACAACTCCTATTTTAGAAAAGGGCAGACACTTATGAAGGAGTGTTTATGCCATTAGTTCCACAGAAAATGAATCATTCTCAGAATTCTAACGGACATACATCTCCTGATAAGAGCAGCCCTTTCGCTTTTTTATTTCACTACAAAGGTATTAACAACATTTAATAGTTCATCAGATAACTCGGATAATACTTGAGCTTCTTCAGAAACTCGTTGTACGGTATTCAGCTGAGAGGCAGAAGTTGCGGCAACTGCTCTCGTATTGTCTTTTGAATTGATAGAGAAGTCTTCCATATCTTTAACAGCAGATGTTACTTCTTCCATACCAGCTGCCATTTCTTCAATCGTAGCAGAAAGCTCTTGAATTTGTCCTGTTACATGATGAATGGAAGTTAGAATCTGGCTAAATGATTTTTCTGAATCATTAATCATAACAATTCCATGATCGACCTCTTCTACAGCGTGAACCATGATATTGACAGATTCGTTTGTATCATGCTGGATATGAGAAATAAGTGTAGAAATTTCCCGTGCAGATGCCTCAGACTGTTCAGCAAGCTTACGTACCTCGTCAGCAACCACTGCAAACCCACTACCAGCTTCTCCAGCACGGGCAGCTTCGATGGCTGCATTCAATGCCAGTAAATTTGTTTGGGAAGCGATTCCCGTAATAATGCCCACAATTTCTTCAATTTTATTGGAGTGATCGCCAAGTAATTTAACAGAAGCAGCAGACTGATTTACAGCTTTACTAATCGCATTCATTTGTGCAACTGATTTATTTGTCGATTCATTACCTCTTTCAGCTTCCTCTGATGCTAAGATAGAGGATTCTGAAATTTGATTGGATGTCATCGCAATGCGTTGGATACCAATACTCATTTCTTCAATAGTAATCGTACTCTCTTTTGCCTTTTGAACTTGGAGATCCGCACCACTCGCAATTTCTTGCATAGAAGAAGCTACATTATTATAAGAATCGGAAGCTTCCTGCATATTTGCCGATAAAACGTTGGCTGTGTTTGACACACGAGCAGAAACGTTTGTTGTACTTTTAATGACAGTTTTTAGATTTTCAATCATTAAGTTAAAGTTTTGTGTGAGCGTTCCTATTTCATCTGTAGAAGTAACGGATAATGGTTCAAGCTCTAAATTACCTTCTGCTACTTTTTTAGATTGTAAGGAAAGCTGTTGAATTGGTGTTAATTTTTTTCTCAAAAGAGTGTATACAGCAATAGATGAACCAATTAAGAAAATAACAGTGACTAATAATGTCCATAGAGCTTCAGACATGGCTTTTCCAGTTACCATCGATACGTCATAGTCAATGGCATATGCAGCCAACATATCACCATTTTCATCTAAAATGGGTGTGAGGCCCGTTTTGTAGCTACCAAACTCATCGCTATAAATATCTGTTGCTGTTGCTTTTTTTGTGTTAAAAACCTCTTTGATTCTTGCTAGGAAATCGGGAGATAAACCCATAGCAATCATATCTTGATTATATTCAGCACCTAGTTCTAGTATACTAGATGAAAGAACAGGTGCATTAATATTTTCTCCATTAACCGTAATTAAAAATAGATTGGTAATGCTATCAGAATTGTCATTGATCGCATCCATTTCTCTTGTTAATTTTAAGGCGTCGGAGTTACTGTTTGTTGGATTATCTAGTATTGATTTCAACGTATTGATATCAATCGTTTTTGCTAAGATCATGCCTTTGTCAGAGAGCGATTGATCCATATCTGTTAAATTACTATTTCTGACAATATAATAAGAAAGGCCTAAAGTAACTAAACCAAATAATAATAAAATACTTACCATTATTACGGTTAGTTTTTTGCTAATGGACATATGCTGCTTCTTGCGTTTTTTCATACTTTTCCTCCTAATATGATATAACAAATATTTCAAGCTAAGGATAAGAAATGGATAATTTAGTCAATGTACTGCACATTGAAGATTGTGATGTTATTCGTAGAAGTCCAGATGCATATTAAATATTTATGAATGCAAAGTAATCTATTTATCCCCTAACATTAAACTACTATACTGCCAAAAAAATTGATTCACAACCCAGAAAACTTACTATTTAAAGTCTAGATTTATAAAATTAAAGAATGGAATTTAGTTTTTTAGTCTGTCTATTTTGTATTTTAGTCTGTATTTTTACAAAAACTAGAACGATTACTAGTATAAAAAAGAAGTTTGCTTGGAACTAGTCGATTTCAATTGAATTAAAAATTTGGTGGATATCCTATTTTTCAACTCCTTGTTAGGGCTTTTTACTTATTTTGTAATGTCTGATATGCATTGAGAATGCTATGGTTTTCTGTCATTTTTATTATGGGAATAAAATGAAAAAAAGGTTATTTCTTTATTCAAAGATGAACAAAGAAATAACCTTTTCTAATTGGCTATGGTCGAGGATTACCAAAGATACCTGGTAAAATATTAGGCAATCCTGGTATTAATGGTGGTGGGAAACCGGGATATTGCCCTCCTGGACGTGGTGGATAAGGTTGCGGCGGATAGGGCTGTGGTGGATATGGACGTGGAGGATAGGGTTGCGGTGGATAAGGTTGTGGCGGATATGGACGTGGAGGGTATGGTTGTGGCGGATAAGGTGGTGGATAGGGTGGTGGATATGGCGGAGGATAGGAACTACCAGGTGGTGTACCTGTACCTGCGGCAGTAATTTGACTAACATCCACAGTCACTATTTGACCGTTATCTAGCTGGATTTCAGCTGTTCTTCCTCCCGTGCCAAATGTTCGAATCAATGTACCTGCATAAGTACCTGTGGGGAGTGTTACCCATATTTTCATACCTGGGCGAAATTGACTGTTAAAATCATCAGGAGCTAATCTAGGATAAACCAATGAAACACACCTTTCTTCATTTTTTCTAACATATGCCTATTGCGATAATTGCCATAGGCTTTAGGCTAGTCGATACTTAAGGTTGAAATTGTTATAAAATATAACAATTTTCATTATAATAAGGAAAAAGGTTAAAAGGATGTTTAGCAAATGGCGATTATTAAAATAAAAAAGATGAACATACAAAATTTGCGAAATGTAAGACAAGGCGAAATTGTACTAGGAGTAAATTTTGAGACATTTCTACAAGCAAATGTTGTAGGGCTGTATGGACAGAATGGCTCTGGAAAGACAACCATTGTGGATGCATTTGAAATATTAAAGACACTTATATCGGGTTGGCTTGCTGAAGTGAAACTACCCTCACAAGAAAAACGACTTATCTTAGCAGGTGAGCAAACAGCCTGCATAGATGTCGAATTTTTAGTTGAAAATCAATTTGGGACGTTTTATGTAAATTACTATGTGGAGCTACAGGAGGATCAGCATCGGTTATATACAACGCTGGAACGTCTTAGCTATCGAGAAAATGCTAAAGGGAAGCGTTCAAAGATATTAGTAGCTGTAACAGAGAAGGACGTCCGAATTCGTCAATCAAAACTGGCTGATTTAAGTGAGCAGGCACGTATCCAATTACTTGTTATTCAACAGTTAGCAAGAAAGCAATATATGTCATTTCTATTCCATAAAGATGTAAAGCCATTGTTACAGGAACGACTTTCGGAGCAAGAAATGCAACTACTTCAAAATATTGCGGTTGATTTTAATAGAGACTTACATGTTGTTAATAATCAAAATATAGCACCATTATTTGAAGAACGGATCATGCCGTTTAGTATTCATTTAGAGAAAACGAGAGGTCTAATACCTTACGATTTAAAGGGACCAGCAATATTACGAGAGGATGCATTCTATGCATTATGTGAAGTAATTGAGCAAAGTAACCGTGTGTTAACGGCTATTATTCCAGGTCTAACTATTAAAATTAATGTGATTACAAAGCAAATGATGGATAATGGTGAGCCGGGAATTCGTTTTGAATTTTTATCACAGCGTGGAGAGAGGGAATTACCGCTGCGAACAGAGTCTGAGGGGATTTTAAAGATCATTTCTGTTCTTAGTGTATTGATAGCTGTCTACAATAATCCGAATGCCTGTGTGGTTATTGATGAATTAGATTCGGGAGTATTTGAATATTTGTTGGGTGAGTTGTTAACAGTGATAGATGAGGATGGAAAAGGACAACTTATTTTTACATCCCATAATCTACGTGTGTTAGAGGTGCTAGCTATTAAAAACTTATGGTTTACAACGACAAATGAAAATCACCGCTATATGCAGCTAAAAGGCATTAAAGAAGTAAATAATGCTAGAGATGTCTACTTACGTGCTATTCAACTTGGTGGACAGGATGAAGATGTCTATAAGGAAACCAAAACATTTAAAATTAAACGTGCTTTTCGTAAAGCGGGTGTTCAGTATGACTAAAAAGGTACTCTTAATCATTGTGGAAGGACAAACGGAGCAAATTATTTTAGAGGATTATTTAGATGCTCACTTTGCGAATTCAACCATACGTTTTGATGTACAACGTGAAGATATTTTGACAAAATGGGATGCCCATAAACGTATCCCGAATATTAAAAATAGTGTGGTACGAGTAATCCAAAGCTATCTTGAAAAATATAAATTTTTAGCAAATGATTTAACTGCTGTCGTTCATATTACAGATACGGATGGTTGCTTTATTGCACCGGAATGTGTCAAGGTAGATGAGAAAATTGAGCAAAATTTATTTTATACTGAGGATGCTATTTTAGTGAAGTCAGCTAAGCGTAAAGAACAAATTGAACAACGTAATGATATGAAAGCGAAGAATGCTAAAATTTTAATTGCCAACGACCATTTTAGCATTAATCGTATGAAAGTACCTTATCAATTGTTTTATTTCTCTACGAATTTAGAGCATGTTTTATGGGATGAGCGCAATGAAATCCCAACAGAAAAAATACAAAAAGCTGATGCGTTTATGGACAATCTATCTGGCACAATTGAAGAATATTTGAGAGCCTATCTCCCGGTTAGTTCAGAGCTACCTTATAGGGAAAAAATAAAGAAAAGTTGGTCGTTTTTAATGGAAGGTTGCCATTCATTGCAACGAGGTACGAATGTACCACTATTATTTGAAATGATTAAAACGGATGTACAATAAAAACAGGTGACTTGTTTTGTCACCTGTTTTTACTTGGCTTACATTAGCGCATTTGTTCATAGCTACGAATATGAGTTAAAATGGCAGGATCTTTAATTTTAGTATCTTCACTTAGTAATAACAGTTTTGACATGATTTCGGCTGTGCGTGGATCATCATCCACCATTGGTAAGAAAATTCGTCCACGATGCTGTGATGGAACAGCAATAATCGGAATCATCGAACCACCTACTTGATGCACCACACCACTTCCTAAATGTAAGGAGTAGCTTGCTAGCTTACCTTCAATGAGGGCATGCTGTTTTTTCACTTCCACATTGTTTAGCTTCAATAATTTAGCTAATTCTTCTACAATAATACTGCGCATATCAACAGTAGAATGACTTGCCTCAGGATCTACACCACCAATATGAGCAACGCTGACAACAAGGTCAATATCTCGCATAACCTCAGAGAATATCGTAGCAGGAATAACATCTAACACGATATTTTTGCCGGTTAGACGATCATAGAAGTAAACCCCTTCGATTGCAGGTGCTTCAATTTCTGCTGGGGTAAACCAATCTGCCTGTGCATACAAGGATGCCACAATATTTTCCTTGTAATACACTTTACGAGGACCTGTTTCATAACTCATTTGCCAGCCTCGTGTTTTCAGCAAAGCTATTGTTTGTGATGGATTTACCTGATGTCCTGCATAGCGCAATGATTGTTTTTGTGCTTTTTCATCTGCATTGATGAGATATAACTCACGGAACACTTGCTTAAATGGTTGTTGTATTTTGTGCTCAAACATATAGGCTTGCCACTGTCTCCATTGACCACTTTCTAAAAGGTGATAAGGGTGGGCAATCTTGATGGCGGACGTTGGTGCCAGTGCCACAATGTCAGCAGATAAAAGCTGTAAGCCATCTGGTGTAAGCATGCCAACATGTTCATCACTGATAAAGACGAGCTTTTGTAAAAGGGGAGCTAGAATCGGATGAGCTAATAAATGGATAAGCTCATCAGCTGAAAATACAGTTTCTAATTCCATAGCCTGCTCCAGTGCTGGACGCGCCCGTTTATATTGTTCTTGTAAATCTTTTCGAGCTTCCTGCAAGGTTACAATAGCAGCATGTTTTTTTAATGCAGCAGGAATATTCTTTAGACGTTTACCATCCTTTTCAACGACAATGGCTACAGACGCATCTTCTTCAATTTGCAAATGAGCTGTAATTTGCTCGATTTGTTGTGCTTTAAATAAATACTTGATGTCGTTAAAGGCTGATAATTCCATACGCCATGTAAAGCGTGTGGCTTCTCCATCACCAGCATTGCGTGCTAAGTTTTCTAGTGCAATACTGGCTGCGCGTGCTTCACTAGCCCGGCGTTGCGCACCAAATTGCTTACTTTCCTTTAAAAATTGTTGAATAAATTGATAGCGTGTTAGGGCATCTTTATCATCAGATTTATTTAAAGGAATCAGGCCAAGTGCGCGTAATTTATCTTTATTACGCTTGTCTTGAATTTCTTGCATAAATGGTTTGGGACTGAGCTTACCGATAGCCGTATCTGCATAAAGCTGTGCCCGACGATGGTTGGCTCCTTCAGAAGCATATTTTGCTGCATCATAGACGAGTTTGAATTTTTTTGCACCAAGTGTTTCGTAGGCACTTTGGAACCAAGCTAAATCGAATGCACCATCACGAAAATCCTCAGCAGTTATGCTAGAGAAGAGGGCAATCTGATCTTTGGCAAAGTCTGATAAAGAATCAGTTGTATGGGCGATAAAATACCAGGCTGATTCCTTTAATCCATCCCAGTCAATGACCTCACTGACAAGGTCTATCCAATGCTGGTTGTACATCATGGCTTCGATTAAACGTTCTTTTGAAATATCTGTTTGTTCCCACGCCTCTTTTAATTGCTGTGCCGTTTCTTCTTTTTTAGGGTAGCAGCTAGTTAGCAATCGAGAGAATACATCCTTTTTCGTTTCGGCTTGCCAAATATAACCTCGCGCAAGCTTTTCTCCATCAAGTGCCTGTAGAATTTGTAAGAAATAATGAATACCCTCAAAATAAGAAATATTACTAGCAAGCTTGGTTACAGTGGTAGGTGTATCACCACGCTTTAGCTCTATGGCTAAAATACGATCAATCGCTTGTTCACGAATAGCAAAAAAATCTGTTAAGTCTTCAAATGACTGCTGATAGCGTTCTAGTAATTTATTAGGCTCGTTAAATATTTCTGAAGCAAGTGTATCAGTAAAGATGGCTTCAAATAAATGATCCTGTGTCAATAACCCAGCCTTCATAGCATCTAAATATTGGAACAGTGATAAATTGTATACATTAGCACTATAGCCTTCGTTTTTCATACGCTTTGTAAGCTCTTCATTGATCGCGAGCATTTTGACATATTCACCATAGGTTGAGTAACCAGACCAGCATCGCTCTACAAATGTCTCAATAACATCCAAATCAATAATAGTAGATGTAGAACGATAGTAATAATAACTTTGCTCTCTAACATCAAGCTGCCACTGATCTGCAGGGATTTGTTTGAATAGCTGTAGCATTATGCCGATAGCCTGTTCAAAGCTATTAAATTCAGGAGCATGCTTTTCTAGTAATGAGAGAGCTTCTTTATGCAACATTGTCTCTCCTGAAATTTTATCGCTATCTTGCGATAGCACAGAGAAAATTTGTTGAATCGTATAGTTATATTTCAAGGAATCAAATTGAACAACTCGTGCTTTAATTTCTTCGTATTGGAAGAAAGGTTTAATAAGTGTATGGGCTGCATCGGAAAGATCATGGGCAGCAGGGTATTCTGATAGATTATTGTAGAAATTAAAATAGACTAAGTCCTCACGGCTAAATAGAGATGATTTGATCCATTGAACAATTTCCTCAGGAATAGGATAAGCATCTAGACTAGCATCTCGCCGACTGTCCGTTTTATCTGTCAGGACACTATATTGTTGTCCTAACGTTGTAGTAATAGGCGTATCATTCCATTGGTACGTCTCATACTCAAGTTCAGCATGTTCATCAAGTACTTGGATAAGTTGCTCAAGCTTCGACAGCAATTTTTCAATATCATATTGAAAAAATTGTTCAAATGGTGTCGGTGTCTGTACATAGAAAGGAACAAGCTGCTGCCAAGGTTCTTCACCATTCATTTGAATGGCCCCATCGGCAATACGATCATATTGAATAGGGGAATGCGGCGTATATAAGCCAAAGCCATTGCGCTCGTTATACTGTGGTACATCCCTTGCTACTAATTGTTCTAACAGAACTTGTTCACTTTTTGTTATTTTTGGTAATAAGGAACATAAAGTGGTAATTTGCTCACTCGTTAAATTGTCGTCCTTAGAAGCTTCTAACAGTAATTCAAGTCCTCCAAGCCTTTTTAACTGCTTACTATCTTTTATCAGTCGTTCAGCACTTTGCAATAACGGGTCCTGTGGTTGAGCTTTTAACAAGGAGATAGCCTCTTTACGAAGTGCCCCTGATTTATTAGCTAAAAGATCTTCAATTTTTACGATTTCTTCTTCGGTTGGTGTCAGAGCATGTATTTTTTTCAATGCAAGAGAACGATTGATGGAGCTGCGATCTCGTAAAGAATTAAATAAAAATTCACGTTGACCTTGTGTTTTAGGATCAAGACAATAAATATTAAGTAAGCCGATTCTACTTGATGGTGAGTAGGAATCTGCCTGTGCAATAATTCGTTGGAATAATACCTCATCTTGTACATGATGGGCCAAAATAATTTGGGTTGAAATTAAATCTTCTAATGATAAATGGACATGGACAAAGGATAAAGGTTTACCTGTAATATTCAGCCCTTCTTTTGTAACTTCATTCTTAGCCCATTCCAGTTGTTTGAATAATAGATATTCAATGCCTTGCAACTGTGCATTTTCTTGCATGAATTTTTGAAGGTTTTGATCCCATTCATGATCTCTTGCATACTCGCTATTAATATAGTGGTTAGCATAGAGGAAATTGCCCCATGCAAAGGCAAATAACTCGATATCTTTCGTCGTTAAAATTAAATCCTTCACAAATGGCGCTGTAAAGGAGGTCTTAGATAAATTTTTTAAAAAGGCAAGCGTTGTAAGCTGGATATGTTTGTTACGCTTTAAGAGCGTTGTCACGACAGCATCTAGCCTTGTATAGTCCCTTGTAGCAGTTGCCCATAATGCGACATAAATATCAATTGTACGATCACTCTTTAGTAGCTGTTCAATAAAGTTATCCTGTTCGATGGCTTGGACAGCTAAAGCTAAAACTTCCTCCGTCACTTTTTGATTTTCAAAGCTATTATAGCCAAGCCCCATCCAAGTATCGACTGCTCGAATCACAGAGGAGAAGCGTGTTAGTTGATGTTCTTGAATAAGTTTCATCATTTTTAGCTGTGCATCAAGATTGCCATGGTCAATATTTTCAACGATTGCTTGTCGTAGCCCTTCTTGACGGGCAGCTGCTACTAATAATTTGCCAAGAGCTTCATGCATACGGTGGTTATTGGACTTAAAAATACCCCGAATGAACGGATGACCGAAAAAGCTACTGTGATGCTCATCAAATAAAATACTTTCCACTACCTCTTCAATAGAAGGATTTTCTAAAGAGAGTTCGTCAGCAAGCAACTGTTCAAAGACGTTAAAGCCCATTACTTTTATATTTTCATTCTTCAAAACGTAAGAGCTGTAATTGGGATAGGTACCATGTTCGTATTGATGATGATTCGCTAGTAACTCCTCCAAAGTAATTTCCTCAAAGGTCAGCATTTCTTCTATTAATTGTAAACAGTGGAAAAGATGATCCTGCACGGGTTGAGATGAACGAAATGATCGACGTAAAACATCGGTTTGGAACATTGTAGCATCAAAACGTAATGCTAGTTTCTTAATCTTTAGTGCACGTTCTTGTGAAGAAAATAGCGTAAGCACGTCAAATAGTGGACCACTAAATAGCTCTTCAAGTGTTGAATTTTGTTGAGCAGCAATCAGCTGTTCTATTTCATAATCTCTGTTGTCCATATATTTTAGTAATGCTGCAGCTAATGGCTGTATAGCTATAGGTGCGGAATCGACTATACCTTGAAAATATGTTTTTTGTTCATGTGAAAGTGTCATGAAATATCCCTCCTTACCAAATGCGTCCTGCAAGCATAGTTAATTTAATGAATGTAAAAACATCGTCTTCCTGTATGGTTAAAGGTGTAGTAAGAGAATCTAGCGACTCCTCATTGTGAAGGACCAAGAACAGCTCATCTTGAAATGCTTGAAGCATATTGGACATGGCTTGGTCAACGGACTGTAAAGAATCATTTTTCTTCTCTCCAAAATGTACTTTCCCATACTGGGTTGCGTCATCTAATTGCTGATCCGTTAAGTAAAGATGAAGTGGTGTATCGACCATTTTTTCATTAAATTGTTGTACCTGCTGTGTCACAAGTTGAACAAGTAAATCTTGTAAAGTTGTAACAGGCTCATCAATAGAAAATGGAATTTTTTGAAGCTTACGAGATTTCTTGCCGATTACTTTTTGCTGGTAAAATAAACGCAATCTAACACCTCCTTACAATAATTTCATTATACAAGAGTGGTGATAGTGAAAAGAATAAGGCATATGATACTAGTTGCGTTAAATATTTCGGGAAAAGTGCGACAAAAACTAGCGTACAGAGACTTATGTATAAGGTAGAAAGAGGGGGAATTTATACAGAAGGATATGTCATATATAGAACGTTTGTACGATAAATATTTTAGGGTTGTGTATCATTTTGCGTTTTCTTATACAAATAGTAGAGAAGAAGCAGAAGATAGGACACTAGATATATTGAAAACATTAAAATGAAGGGAAAGTAAAAACATGGATATTATCGAGTACATGGCATACAGCAGTAGAATACATAGCAAACAAAAAATCAGGTGAATGGGGGTTCCGAAGCCTTAGGAAATTATTATTCATACACTAATAAAAAAACTATTTTAAAAAGGATGACAAAATTCATCCACTATTCGAAGTAATAGATTTTTGTGGTGTTGTAGCAAGACATCTTTTCTTATCGGGTTTCATAAGATTTATAGGTATGATTTTATCAAGCGAGAAGGAGGCAAAATCATTCAAATACATGTTGTACGGGCTGGCGAGTCTTTATGGGGTATTGCGCAGGCGTATGGGACTACGGTTCAGAGTATTGTAGAGGCCAATCAAATTCCCGATCCAAATCGTTTAGTTGTGGGGCAAGCTCTTGTGATCCCAATTGTCGGAAGTTTTTATTATGTACAGCCAGGCGATAGCTTATGGTCAATCGGGCAACGCTTTGGTATTAATTATGTAACGCTTGCTCAAGTAAATGGTATTAATCCCAATCAACCATTAGCTATTGGAACGAGATTATATATTCCACAACCGCCAAAAACCAGGGCAGAAACATTGGCGTATTTAGAGCCCAGAGGAACATCTGTTAGCGAGGCCCTCTTGAATCAGGCTAGGGAAGCGGGTCCCTATTTAACATATTTAGCTTTATTCAGTTATGAGGCAAGAAGGGATGGAACCCTACAGAGACCACCGAGTCAAGGTGTGACACAAATTGCGGATGATACGGGAGCATCTCTGGCTATGGTTATTTCCAATCTGGAGAATTTTAGTTTTAGTGGCGAGTTAGCGAGAGATATTTTTCAAAGTACGGCTGTTCAAGATTTATTATTTGATAATATTCTTGCAGAAGCAAAGCGACTTGGGGAAGTGAAAGATATCCACTTTGACTTTGAAAATTTGCCAGCAGATCAACGACAAGCTTATAACAATTTTTTAAGAAGAGCTGTCGAAAAATTCCATGCTCAAGGATATACAGTGTCTACTGCACTAGCTCCAAAAACAAGTGATAGTGAACGAGGTCCATGGACAGCAGCACATGATTATAGGGCGCATGGAGAAATAGTCGACTTTGTTTTACTCATGACCTATGAATGGGGATATTCTGCAGGACCGCCAATGGCCGTTTCGCCTCTCCCTGAGGTAGAAGCTGTTGTAAAATATGCGATTAGTGAAATACCTGCAAGTAAAATTATGCTTGGACAAAATTTATATGGCTATGACTGGACGTTACCTTTTGTACAGGGTGGACCGTACGCGGAAGCACTTAGCCCACAAAGAGCCATTGAAATTGCCAAACGTTATAATGCAGCAATTCAGTTTGATTGGCGAGCCCAAGCACCATTCTTTGAATACTATGATGAGCAAGGTAGGGCACATATGGTGTGGTTTGAAGATGCTAGATCTATTCAAGCAAAATTCAATCTTATTAAACAATATAATCTCCGTGGTATTGGTTATTGGAAGTTGGGGCTACCATTCCCTCAAAATTGGGTATTAATTGGAGCCAATTTTGATGTGGTGAAGAAATAACATGAGGAAGGAAAATAGGGTTTACCCAATGTATTTTCTTCTAAGTGGAAATTATCTGTAAAAAACATTTCTAAATATCGGAAAATACATTATAATTATGGTAAATAGTATTTTAGGAGGGATATTTTGGGTAAATTTAAAAAGTTAGGTATTATTTTGACGTCAACAGCATTTTCTGTTGGTATTTTAGCACCAATTTCGCATGTATCTGCAAATGTAAAGGAATCATCGGAGCGTATCGAAATTCAGGTAGCTTCAACTGAAACAAAAGTTACAAAAAACATGCTGATAAAAAAATTACGTTCACTATTCCCAGAAGAGTTCCAATTTGTAGCGGATAATGACTTTAATTCTGGACCAGGTCATTTTTATAGAGATGATACAACGGTTCGATATGAACTAAACTTCTATAAGACAATTAATGGTAAAGATGCACATGGTAGTTTTGTATTTAAGGGCGATGATTTAGAACTAGAAAGTTTTTATTATCAGCCTGCAAATATAGCAGAAGCAATCTATCCAGCAAAGTATTCAGAGAATGAGGCGCAAAAAATTGCACAAAAATTCCTGGGTAAATTTGTTGATTCGGATAATTACAAACTTCGTGATGATTATAACGAATATGGTTTTAATATTACTAGACCGTTATCAGAACCAATTACTTACTCCTTTGTCTATTCACCAATTTATAATGGGGTTCTTATTGGAGATCAAAGTATTACTATTCATGTTCTGGCAAATGGTGAAATTACGGGGATGTCTAGTAATGCAGAATCTATTAGTAAAGCTTCCTTTGATCGTTTAGATCAAAAAAAGAATGAGGAAGATATGCTGGCACAAGTTCGTGATAATTTAGCTGTCGAGCTTCGTTATTATATTGATTACGACTACAGATCTAATCAACGTAATGTGAAGCTTGTGTATACGCCTGCCACAGGGTTCAATGGTGTACATGCTCTAAATGGGCAATGGCAGACAGCAAATGGTTTTACTGAGCAATTGCCGAAGACAAAGAGTGTTGAGAAAATTTCAGCACAGCCATTACCACCAAGAAAGAACGGTATGACGGCAGCTGAGGCTGAAGAGTTCGCGAAAAATTTCTTAAAGGTTGATGAGAGTAAAGCGAAGCTCAATATAGAATTAGTAGATGAAAGAGAAAATGACAATGGTGAGACGATATACTCTGTAAGCTATACGTATATGTATGGCAATGGTGGATCTGGTAGCTCTTTAGAAATCAATAAGGCGACAGGTGAACTAGTTCAGTATCATGACCTATCGAGAGATTTTTTAGTAGATAACAAAGTAAATGCTATTTCGAAGGACGCTGCATTGAAGAAGGCAACTGATTACTTGAAGGAATGGGCACCTTCATATCTACATGAGTATTCAATGCCAATCGAGGATGCTGTATTTGATCAATATAGTAAGGAATATTACTTCACCTTCCCACGCATTATGAATGGAATTGCAGTTGTAGGAGATGGCTTATATGTAGGTATTGGCTCTGATGGATCTTTACGCTCACTAAGTGTATATAAGCAAAAGATAGATAGCTGGCCATCTATCAATAAGGTTATTTCAGCTGACAAAGCAAAAGAAGCCTATAGCAAGGCACTTACATTGCAACTACAATATGTAAAACAAGATATGGAGAATAAACAACATTATGATTTAGTGTATGCTCCTACGTACAATGGTAGTTTATTTAACCAGATTGATGCTATTTCTGGTGAATGGTTAAATAATGTAGATGACTCTAAAGAGAAGCCTGTTATTTCTCACCCAACGGCTGCCAAAGAGTTAAATTATTTATTAAATCAAAATGTGTTAGAGGTAAAAGATCTAGCAAACTTTAATGCGGATGCTGCTGTGACAAAAGGAGAAGCATTGAAAATTTTATTACATTCCTTAACATATGGTTACTATGGTAATGGAGATGGTGAAAAGCAATCCTTTAACAATATTGATAAAAAGCATCCACTCTATGGAGTAGTAGAACAAGCTGTTAAAATGGGGATCATACAGCCTGCAAATCAATTTGCATTGGATGCGACTCTGACTCGTCAAGAGTTCGCAGAGTGGTCAATCAAACTATTACAATTAGACAATGTTGCTAAATATAAAGATATTTATAAATTAAACTTTGCTGATGCAACTTCAATTGATCCAGCGTATACAGGCTATATTGCTTTAGCACATGGTATGGGTCTAATTGATGCACAGCAAAACAACTTTAATGCTACGAAGAGTGTGTCATATGCTGACTTGGCTATCTCAACAGTCCGTTTAGCAAAGGCTATTCAAGAAAATAAAGTTGATCGCAACTTCTATTATTAATTAGCGTGTCATTAAAAGGACATTTCCTCATCAAAGGAGATGTCTTTTTTGGGTTAGTTTATAGCTGGATGGGGAAATAATATGGAAAGAAGGGAGTGTATAATTTGAAATTGAAATTTTTATTAACGATTTCTTTCATGACTGTTATTCTTTATGGCTGTAATAAGGATGAAGTAAAGGACGTACCTACTAACGCACCAGCAAATCAAAATGGTACACAGCAGACTGGTGATACGCCAACAGACCAAATGACCTTTAATTTTTTAGAGTTTTCATTAGATGTTGATTATTCTGCAACAGAGTCATATGAGGTAGAATATGAAGACAAAAAATCAGGTATAGAAGCGAAGTTACAGGATGACCGTAAGAATGAAAGACTACAAGGGGATGAAGCTTATACAAAATTAGAGCCATTATTTAAGCAGTTAAATTTCGATTCGACAACACCTAATGATGAGGTAATCGATCAAGTAATTAAAGTATTTAATATTGAAGCCAACTACCAATCCATTGAAGTCGATGTTGAATTTGTTGACGGAAATGAAAAGGAATTTACACGAATTAAATAAGAGAAATACGCCAGCTAACAGATTCAATACGTTAGCTGGCTTTTCCATTCATTATCGTACCCAATGTCGATGCTTAGCAAGGAAACGAATAAAAGAATTCAGATTGTTTGCCACACCATTTTTATTGGCAAGATGCTGTAAAAACGAAACATTTTCCGTATAGCCTATTGTTTTACAGTGCTGATAGGCCTGTTCAATGAATTGTAGTGCTTTAGATTGCTGATCAGAATGCTGGAAAGCTCCAGTCACATAAACCCCATCATAAAGAACGGAGGAGGTAGTAGCTAATGTTTCTTGAATTTCAAAGCCATTTAGGATGCCTTGCTTAGTACTCACAAGTTCAACCACTATATTTTTACTTAACAATGTAGCCATTAGTTCGTTTAAGTTTTCACTACTATTGTCTGTTACAATCAGAGCTACTTTAAAAGATTTAACACTTTCGACTGCATTGATCATTTGGCTAACAGCAGGTGAGGTTTGTTGAGTATGTGGTACTTCTACTTGGATTGGTGGTACTATACCAATTTGATCAGCAATAGCTGATGCAAGTGTGTAGCTGACATGAGCAAACATATCTACAACTTGTTTTCGAATGTCTTTATTTTTTACTTTTCCAAGTTCGAAGCTAAAGGCATTAATAATATGCTTTTTCTCCACATCGGTCATACTGAGCCAGAATAATCTTGCTTGTGAAAAATGGTCTTTAAAGCTATCGCTACGTGCACGTACTTTGTGTCCTTCCAATTTTTCTTCATAATGTTTATATCCTCCGTCGCTTTCAGAGACAGGAGAGGGTGAGTTATTGGCTAAGGAGTTTTTATGGTAGCTAACTTGCCCGACATTAATGGTTTGTCGGCCATAGCCATCTCGTTGGTTATTATGGAAGGGACAGATTGGTTTATTAATAGGGATTTCATGGAAGTTCGGTCCTCCAAGTCTTATTAACTGAGTATCTGTATAGGAGAACAAGCGACCTTGTAGTAAAGGATCATTTGAAAAATCAATACCAGGTACAACATGTCCAACATGAAATGCAGCTTGTTCCGTTTCAGCAAAAAAGTTATCAACGTTTTTGTTCAGTGTCATTTTCCCAAGGATACGTACTGGAACTTCTTCCTCTGGCCATATTTTTGTTGCATCGAGAATATCGAAGCTAAAATTAAATTCATCCTCAACGGGAATAAGTTGGACACCAAGCTCCCACTCTGGGAAATCGCCTCGTTCGATGGATTCCCATAAATCTCTACGGTGAAAATCGGGGTCTTTTCCAGCGATGATTTGCGCCTCATCCCATACTAATGATTTAACCCCAAGTATAGGTTTCCAATGAAATTTAACAAAGTGTGCTTTTCCTTCAGCGTTGACAAGGCGATAGGTATTAACACCAAAGCCCTCCATCATTCGATAGCTTCGTGGGATGGATCTATCGGACATATGCCACATGACCATATGGGCAGATTCCTGATTATTTGCAATGAAATCCCAAAACGTATCATGGGCACTTTGAGCTTGAGGAATTTCGTTATTCGGTTCAGGCTTTACAGCGTGTACAAAATCGGGGAATTTAATGGCATCTTGAATAAAGAAAACAGGTATATTATTACCAACTAAATCATAATTACCTTCCTGTGTATAAAATTTTGTAGCAAAGCCGCGTACATCACGGACAGTATCAGCAGATCCTTTTGAGCCTGCAACGGTAGAAAAACGAACAAAGACAGGTGTTTTAGTTCCTTGTCCATTTAAAAATTGAGCCTTTGTAATGTCACTCGCGCATTTATAGGTTTCAAAGATTCCATGAGCTGCAGACCCGCGTGCGTGTACCACTCGTTCAGGAATTCGTTCATGATCAAAATGAGTCATTTTTTCACGAAAATGAAAATCCTCCAATAAAGTGGGTCCTCGTTCACCAGCTTTTAGTGAATGTTCATCTTCCGATATTTTTAATCCTTGGTTGGTTGTTAGAGGTTGATCTTTATCACTTACTCGGAATGCTTTTAGCTGTTGTTGTTTTTGATTGACGTCTTTTTTCATGTAAAATCCTCCTTTATAAGTTACAACTACATTCTACCCGTAGAAGAAGATGGCAAACGTGAGAAACAAAATGATTGCTGATTAAAAATGAATATGTTATTATTATCTCGAATTAAAGATAAATGAATTCGAAGTAAAAGAGGGAGTCGTATGAAGGAAGACAATCGTAACTTAAAAGCATTTACGGTCTTGTTCCGAGCATATCAAACGATTCAGGATGCCACTAAAAGAGATTTACTTCAATATGATTTAAATCAAACCGAATTTTCGGTTCTTGAATTTTTGTACCATCATGGAGAGCAGCCTATTCAAGCGATTGGTAAAAAAATATTAATTGCAAGCAGTAGTATTACTTATGTAATTGATAAGCTCGAGCAAAAAGGCTATGTATATCGAAAGGCATGTCCGAAAGATCGACGTGTTACGTATGTGTTATTAACTTATGAGGGACAGGCTTTAATGGAAAGGATTTTCCCTAGGCATGAACAAAAAATAAACGAGATTTTTGAAGTATTGGAATCGCAGGAGCTGGACACAATGATTTTGTCTCTTAAAAAAGTAGGTAAAAACGCTACTAATTATTAAAAAATTTTACACATATATCTCGAAGTCGAGATAAATGGGAGGAATATTGTATGAATCATTTAAAAGGTGTACACCATGTAACGGCTATTACAAGTAGTGCTGAAGAGAATTATAAATTTTTTACATTCGTTTTAGGTATGCGTTTAGTAAAGAAAACAGTGAATCAAGATGATATTCAAACATACCATTTATTCTTTGCAGATGATAAAGGTAGTGCAGGGACAGATATGACATTCTTTGATTTCCCAAACATCCCAAAAGGGGTACATGGAACAAATGAAATATCAAAAACTTCTTTCCGTGTACCGACGGATGCAGCTTTAGATTATTGGGTAAAGCGCTTTGATCGATTGACTGTAAAACATACAGGTATTAAAGAACAGTTTGGTAAAAAAACATTGTCCTTTGTTGATTTTGACGATCAGCACTATCAGCTTATTTCTGATGAGCATAATACAGGAGTTGCTTCAGGCACGCCTTGGCAAGATGGTCCCATCCCAGTAGAATTTGCAATTACAGGTTTAGGGCCAGTATTTGTTCGTGTAGCTAATGTGAAATATTTTAAAGATATGCTAGAAAAAGTGATGCTTTTTAAAGAAATTGCAGAAGAAGGGGATTTCCATCTATTTGAAGTAGGTGAGGGTGGAAATGGCGCTCAAATTATTGTAGAGCATAACACTGTGTTACCTGTTGCTCGACAAGGCTTTGGTACGGTTCACCATGCAGCCTTTCGTGTAGAGAATCGTGCAGTATTAGATGAATGGACTGCACGTTTTGAAAGCTTTGGCTTCCATACATCTGGCTATGTAAATCGTCATTTCTTTGAATCATTGTATGCACGGGTAGCACCTCAAATTTTATTTGAATTGGCTACAGATGGTCCAGGGTTTATGGGTGATGAGCCATATGAAACGCTAGGTGAGAAACTGTCCTTACCACCGTTTTTAGAACCAAAGCGTGAGCAGATTGAAGGCCTCGTTCGTCCAATAGATACTGTAAGAAGCTCCATTACGTTCGATAAAGAATATGAGTAATATTATTTCATTCAGTAGGGTTACTACTGGATGAATACATAACTATATTGGAGGTTTAATAAGTGGAATTTTCCAAGCTGATTGATAAGCGTCGCTCTGCTAATAATTTTATCAAGGGCGTTAAGATGACTGAGGAAGATATTCGTCCTATTTTGGAGGATGTTAAGCTCGCCCCATCAGCATTTAACTTACAGCATGCAAGCTATATCGTTGTGCTGGATGAGGATATGAAGGAAAAGGTGCGAGAGGCGGCATTTGGTCAATATAAAGTGCATTCAGCTTCAGGGGTAATCCTTGTCTTAGGTGATAAAGAAGCTTATAAGGATACTGCTGAACTAAGTCAAGGTATGGTTGATTTGGGTATAATAACAGCTAGTGAACTAGTAGAGATTGTTGCAGAGAATACTAAATTTTATGAAGAACGTGGTGAGACATTTATGAAGGATGAAGCTATTCGAAATGCGTCTTTGTCTGCCATGCTATTTATGCTTGCTGCAAAAAATCGCGGCTGGGACACTTGTCCAATGATTGGCTTTGATCATCAGAAATTGCGAGAACTATTTCATGTGCCAGAAACCAAAGAGATAGCACTGATGATTACAATTGGGAAAGAAAAAGAAGACAGTCGTCGCTTACGAGGCTATCGCAAGCCAGTTGAAGAATTTGCCACTTATTATTAATGTGGTATAAAATAGAATTGCTATACAAATACTATGAATAATGTACATTTAGGAGGAAACATCATGAAAGTGGTAGCTATCGTTGGTAGTATCCGTAAAGAATCTTATAATATGCAATTAGCTCAATTTATTCAAAAACGTTATACAGAAAAGTTAGATCTTGAAGTTTTAAGCTTAAAGGATCTACCAATGTATAATCAAGATATCGAAAATGAAGCACCGCAAGAGGTTCTTGATTTTAAAGCAAAAGTAAAGGCGGCAGATGCTGTACTATGGGTGACACCAGAATATAATGGTACAGTACCAGGCGTTATGGTCAATGCCATTGATTGGCTATCTCGTGTAGATAAAGTAATGATTGGTAAACCATCTATCATTATGGGTGCATCTATGGGGAACTTAGGTACTGTAAAAGCGCAATTACATTTACGCGATATTTTATTCTCTCCTGGCATTAACTCACCATTACTAAGCGGCAATGATGTTTACATTGGTGCTGTTCACACTAAATTCGATGCAGAAGGCAATTTAACTGATGAAGGTACAGTAAAATTCCTTGATGTAGTCATCGATAACTTTTTAAACTGGGCAAAAAAATACATTTAATTAAAATCTGACCCATAAGTATACTTTACTTATGGGTCATCTTATTAGAAAAATAAGAATGGCAGTTGAGCAAAGCAAAGTTGATTTCCTTTGTGAACGATCACTTTGTTCTTTGCATAGAGCTAAGCTTTCAAGGATCCTCCGATGAGCTGTTTCACCCGCATTATTCTCACCAAAACTATTTCTGTGACGCTAATCCCCAAAGAGTCGCTTGTTTTTCTTCAATCAATCCATTACTCATCAACTAATTTTATAGCAAGTCAGGTTAACGAAGATAGCTTAAGCAATATTATGTACTAAATTAATTAACTGTTGCTGACGTACATGGGTTGTGACAATCATTTTATAAAGTTGTGCCGAATTCAAGACCCTGCACAAGAAGAAGCATTAGCATCAAGAAATTTCCCTTAGTGGAGGTCCATTTCGTTATAGACATTTTTTTAATGTTGTTTCTGCATGAAATCTTCATACTTTCACGCTATACTTTTAAGAAATTCTAAAATGGTGGTTACAGATGAGAAAATTATCACTAAAGCTGGGCATCATCTTTTTTATTACATTATTTTGTATCGAAACATTTATGATGTTTTTTTTACATGTCTCCTTAACCAATTCTAGAGTTGAGGAAGAGCTAGCAAGTTTGCAAGCAAGGGGAAATTCACATCGTACGGTATTAGAACAGAACTTCAACGAGGAAACGCTAGCACATGTGGTACTTATGGAATCTAATGAAAGTACGGATGTAGTAGTGACTGATGATGAGGGAACAATACTGGTTTCTTCGCAGCCTGATTTAGAAATTAGTGATATGATCCATAAGATTGAGGGAAAAATACCGTATGAGGGAAGGATCTTACAAGATGATTGGCAAGAGGTTCAAGCGATTGCCACTATTAGTCCTATTCAAAATCAGCAAAGAACGATTGGCTATGTCTTTATGTTTCAAAATACAGACTCCATTCATGCGTTAATGAAACGCTTAAATAAACATTTTCTCATCGTTGGGTTAGTATCTGGTCTTGTCACTATAGCAGTCATTATCGTTCTATCTCGAAAGCTTGCTAAACCATTAATTCAAATGAAAGAGGCCACATTGAAAATGAGCAAAGGTGATTTTACAGTCGCCCTTTCTACCAATGGAAAGGATGAGCTTGGGGATTTATCGAATGCTATACAGCTGTTGTCTAACGATCTGAATCATTTAAGGCATGAGCGTAAGGAATTTTTATCGAGCATTGCACATGAGCTTCGCACACCTCTAACCTTTATTAAAGGCTATACCGACATTCTTTCGAAACGGGATTTAACAGAGCAGGATCGCCAAAAGTATTTAGCCATTATAATAGAAGAAACAAATAGACTTTCTCGATTAATTAAAGATTTATTTGATTTAGCTAAAATGGATGAAAACTCGTTTGTGATTGAACAACAAAACGTACATTTAAATTCATTTTTTACAAACATTGAAAAAAAGCTAAGCCCTGCTTTTCAAGAGAAGGGTATACATTTTATTGTACGTTATGAAGAGGGTTTGACAGTATGGGCAGATGAAGCAAGGCTAGAGCAAATCCTAATAAATCTATTAAATAACGCATTAATCTATTGTGCGTCAGGAGATACGACTTCAGTCACCGCAAAGAAACACAATGATGTTTTAAGCATTATCGTTCAAGATACAGGGAAGGGGATTCCAAAGAAGGATTTACCCTATATTTTTGAACGATTTTATCGAGTGGAAAAATCTCGTAGTCGTGCTTTAGGTGGTTCTGGACTGGGGCTTGCTATTGTCAAGGAACTTGTACAGGCGCATGGGGGCGAAGTGAAGGTTAGCAGTGAAATAAATAAAGGAACTACTTTTGAATTATCTTTTAAAGGGGTAGAAACAGATGAAAACCATTTTATGCATTGATGATGAGCCAAGAATGTTAGATTTATTAACCCTTTATTTAGAGCCGAATTTTTATTGTAGAGCTATGTCTTCCGTTCAAGAGGCTTTCGATTTTTTAGAAGATGGGCATGCAGATTTAATTCTTTTGGATGTTATGATGCCAGAGATGGATGGGTGGCAGGCGTGCCAAGAAATTAGGAAGTTTTGGGATGTACCCATCATTATGCTTACTGCAAAAGGAGAGCATGCGGATATTGTAAAAGGCTTAAACCTCGGTGCTGATGACTACATATTAAAACCCTTCGATGAGGAAGAGTTATTAGCACGTATATATGCGGTATTAAGAAGATCGAAAATAGAGGAAAAGGTTATTAGCTTTGAGGGTCTTCGCTTAGATAAGGAATCCTTTGAATTATATTTTCAACATGAGGCAATTCCCCTAACACCAAAGGAATTTTCCATGCTTGTTTTATTTTTAGATCATCAAAATAAAGTATTTTCTAGAGAACATCTAATCACCACAGTCTGGGGATATAATGTGACAATTGAAGATCGTACCATTGATTCTCATGTGCGTAATTTACGAGAAAAATTAAGAAAAAGTGGGTTCCCTGCGGATGATTACTTGCAAACAGTATGGGGTATCGGCTATAAATGGCATAAGTCAATTGATAGAAAACCGTTACAACACAAAAGCTAGAAAACAACCTCTGCCAGAAATGCTGGAGAGGTTGTTCATATTATTTTGAGGTTAATTCTTCTTCTGTCACCCATTTATGATTTTTAACAGCTTCACCATTTGTGGTCGAAGTGTAATCAACCATATAAACAGTCGTTTGGATAGCCTCCTCAATACGGACAGTCGCATTTTCCATACCTTCCATATGCGCTGCGTCCGTTTTTACTTCTGTGCCAGGGGCTAGTGGTGCTTCTTCTGGATCAATCAATTCTTCATGAATCACCCACTTATGATTTTCTACACGCTTTCCACCGGAAGTTGGCTCATAGGAAATAACATAGGCAGTTGTGTTATAGGCACCTATTATTGTTGCTTCGGCACCTCTCATACCGTCCATATGTCCATCCGTAATAATCACGTTACTTCCAACAGAAAACTTCGGATTATCCGCGTTCTTTAATGTGGATGGTACTTCACCTGAGCTTGAGTGGCTCATCGTAGAATGATCCATTTCTTCAGCAGTGTTATTGGAAGGAGATGCAGGCTTCGTTTGCTCCTCCGCACAAGCTGTTAAACTAATGAAGGCCGTTACTGCTAGAAGTCCAGTAGACCATTTTCTTTTAAATATCATGTAATATCCTCCTCACTATTTTCCCTTACTGTAGCAAACAAATGTGCAGAAATGATGGATGTCAATTGCTTTTTGACATGAATGAAGAGAGCGAAATGTTATTGATGTATGTGATAGGAAAAGTGGCTAAGATGTGGTGGAGTATCCTCCCATGCCAAAACTATTAAGTAATAGATAGCCAATTTATAACGAGCAAATAGCAAAACTGCGAAGATACAGCTTATATATTGTTCTTCCTTAGAAATAAAATTCCATGTAGACTAACAATCTATAAAAATGTATGATAGAATCGTCACAATTTTATAAATTCAAATACTATTGGTGTGCCATTTTATAATGTCACTTAAAAGGGAAGTCGGTGTAAGTCCGACGCTGTCCCGCAACTGTAACGAGGAGTCCTATAATATTATTTGCCACTGTGGAAGAATGGGAAGGCAATTATAGGGTGTTGAATCGAAGCCAGGAGACCTGCCAGTTAGTAATACCTGTAATGCCCACGAGGATGCAAGCAATTACGGACAATAGCTGGATTTTTTCTGACTTTGTTTATTCTAGGGTATTTCTATGCGTCGTTGCGTATGGAATACCTTTTTTTATTGCTTCATTCATCACTATTCAGTAGGAGTTTGAAACAGATGAATAAAAAATTTATGTTATTTTCCTTCGTACTTTTTATGGTATTAATTGTTTCAATGACCTTTGCTGTAATGGTTGGCTCAGTTTCAGTTACACCATTATATGTATGGAAAGTTATTCTTTCTAAAATCCCCTTTATACAAAATGCCATAGAGCAGGATTGGAGTCGCTCACAGGAGATCATCATCTGGCAAATAAGAGCACCTCGTGTTTTGCTAGCTGCTATTGTTGGAGCGGGGTTAGCCATTGCGGGGGCAGCGATTCAGGCGCTTGTACGAAATTCCATTGCTGACCCATATATTCTAGGAATTTCTTCAGGGGCAGCCGTCGGAGCTACTTCTGTAATTATTTTAGGAGCCTTTTCATTTTTAGGTATTTACGCGCTTTCAATATCAGCCTTTTTAGGATCATTACTTGCCATTGCACTGGTGTTTTTCTTATCACGTGTTGGGGGACGGGTTTCTATTTTTCGTCTGTTATTGGCAGGTATGGCTGTTTCCTTTATTTTAACGGCCATTTCTAATTTTATTTTAATGATGTCAAAGCAAGAGGGGGCTTTAAAAGCTGTTATGTTTTGGATGCTAGGTAGTCTAGCAGGAGCTAAATGGAATAATATTATCATTCCAGCTTCCATATTTTTTGTCGTATTTGTGCTTCTCTGGCTACACTATCGAAATTTAAATTTACTTTTACTTGGGGAAGAAGCGGCAGTGACGTTAGGCGTTAATCTTCAGCAATTTCGGATTCAGCTTATATTACTTGTCTCCCTGTTAACAGGTGTACTGGTGGCAGTCAGTGGCTCTATTGGTTTTGTAGGTCTAATTATCCCTCATATAGTACGTTTAATTGTGGGATCTAACTATAAATATGTGATACCGATTAGTGCTTTAATAGGGGGGATTTTCTTAGTGTGGGCTGATGCCTTTGCTCGAATTATCATTGCTCCTCAGGAAATGCCAATTGGTATTATTACAGCCTTTTGTGGAGGTCCATTTTTCATTTGGCTACTCCGTCGCAATAATTATTCTTTCGGTGAAGGAGATTAACTTATATGACATTAGAAGCAAAGCAAGTATCATTCTCCATTAACGATCAACGTATACTACATGAAGTAAGTATTCAAATAAAGAAAAAGCAGTTTGTTGGGTTAATTGGCCCTAATGGTAGTGGCAAATCAACATTGCTAAAAAATATGTATCGTCTTCTAAAACCTGAAAGCGGGACGGTATTATTAAATGAGCATGATATTTTAAAGCAATCTAGTAAAGCAATTGCAAAGAATTTAGCTGTTGTTAGTCAAGATACACCTGTTTTATTTGATTTCACTGTACATGATTTAGTTTGCATGGGGAGAACGCCACATAAAAAACTGTTAGAGCTAGATCAAGAGCAAGATTTTCAAATTGTTAAAGATGCTTTGAAGCAAACAGGTATAGCTCATTTAGAAAAACGAAGCTTTAGCTCCCTTTCAGGTGGAGAGAAAAAACGTGTAATGGTTGCACGAGCACTAGCACAGCAAGCACAAGTGCTTATATTAGATGAGCCAACGAATCATTTAGATATCCAACATCAACTTCAGCTTATGGACTTAATTCAAACCTTACATTTAACAGTAGTTGCGGCTTTACATGACTTGAATATTGCGGCAATGTACTGTGATCAAATTTACGTTTTGCAGCAAGGTCGAATTGTGTGTCATGGGGCACCCGAGGAAGTGCTAACACCAGCATTGTTACAAGAAGTATTTGGTGTTTTTGCTGATATTCAAACACATTCCTTGACTGGTAAACCATACCTCACGTATGTTCCTGATCAATTCGCAAAGAAGGTCAGTCAAGTTTAAAAAAGTAAGGACAATTATTTTACATAATATATTCATTATGAAAGTAGCATTTACGAAAATACATGGCATTGGAAACAGTCATACCAGGAAGAGTTTTTATATTTCTTAGTTAGAAAAATAGTCAATGTTTATACAGGAGACGGATTTTTCATTAGCTAGAGTAAGGACCGCAGTGTATCTGTTTTTAATTATAAAAATGTAACAGGTTCAAAGATATACTCAATGGTTTAAATGACAAAGGACATTCCTCGATATTAGAAGGATGTCCTTTGATTGTAGTTTAATTAAGATACGGCCTTTAATCCTGCTACACCGATGATAATAGCGATGATACTGATAATTCGTGGTAGATTTTTGGATTCACCAAAGAAAATGATATTGACAAGCACTGCACCGACAGTACCAATACCTACCCAGACAACATAGGCAATGCTTAGCTGTAAATAATTGAAGGAAGCATATAAAAGGGCAAATGATAATCCAAAGCCACCGACATATAATAATAAATTTCGTATCGTTTTATTTTGACTATAAAAGCGTAATCCAATAACACCTATAATTTCGGCTATTGCTGCTAATAAAATATATACCCAACCCATTATGCATTCACTCCTTTCTTTTCATCGTGATCTGTTGGTGCGTTATCTGCTAATTTTAATCCAATAACGCCCGATATTAAAATAAACATGAAAATACCTTTAATCGCATTAAACTCTCCATCGAAAATAAAAATGTCCATTAACGTAGTGCCAATTGCACCTGCACCAGCGAAAATAGCGTATACGGTACCAGTAGGTAGGTTTTCACAAGCTTTTGATAAGAAGTGAAAATCGATAGCAATTATAGACACAATAATAATCCAATGCCACCAGGAACTTGCTACATTAAAACCAAATATCCAAAATAATTCAAATAAACTTGTTAGACCGACATATAACCATTCTTTTTGCATAATTAAAATCCTTTCATCAATAGAATAAATGACTGACGTTCAGTCATTTTATAGGTAAAAGAGAACGTCACTTACGCGTGACGTAGGCCAAGTGCATGATATAAAAAGTCTAGAAGTTCAAGCTTAAGCAGTGTCATCGTTTCATCCTTGCTGTCATCAAACAAATAAACTTGTTCTGCGGCAGATTCAATTAGACCAATAATAAGCTTTGCTGACCGTGATGGATTAATTGAATCTCGAATGATGCCTTGTTGTTGAGCCGTTAATAAGAAATTACTCATCCAATCATAGTATGGTGCATAAATGCTTTCCCATTCTTTTAAATGCTCTGTTTGTGCAATTCCAGCATAAATGAGTGCAACGATATCACCATATTCCTTTGTGATCGAGAAAATGATTTCAACAACCTCTTCAAGTTGCTGATCAAAAGGCTTATGATCTGAAACACCTTCATCTACGGTAGTAATAATTCTTTCTACCATATTTTTTGCAATAGCTGGCATGACAGAAAGGCGTGATGGGAAGTAGAGATAAAATGTTCCTTGAGCAATCCCAGCAGCTTTGACGATATCTGAAACCTTCGTCTTTTCAATTCCTTTTTCGCGAAAAACTTCAATTGCAGCTTGAATAATTTTTTCTTCCTTTGACATGCAATCCCTCACTTTTGCCTTACTTGTTTAGTATGTTACAGGATGAGAAAAACAATGTCAATAAAAAAATGACTGAATATCAGTCATTTTCATTCAACAAACGTTTGGAAATTAGCTAAATCACAAAGCAGTACGCAATTGTGATGAGGTGAAATGACGTATACTTTTTTTATTTCAGGGAACTTTATGAGTGAAAGGATTGATGATAATGGAAGACATTAAATTTGCTCAATTAGATCCACAGCAACTTGCGAAAATTAACGAGCTTGAAAAAAAGATTGGTGTGACATTAGTTGCCTATGATTCATCGTCAGGGTCATCACATAGTTCAGGTGCTTATGAGACAAATAATAGCACTACCACCAATCATCCATCATAATAAAGTGAGAAATACCTTGCTGTGATGTAAGGTATTTTTATCTTGAGTCCGCTTGAACAAAAAAATTTACGTACTTGAAATACTAAAGGGAGCGATTGAAATGCAAACATTTTATGCAGATTTACATATTCATATTGGGCGTACTTCTAGTGGGCGAGCAGTGAAAATTACTGGCAGTAAAACATTAACATTAGCAAAAATTTTAGAGACTGCTAGTGCTAGAAAGGGATTAGATATTATTGGGATTATTGATTGTCATTCACCCGAAGTAATCGAAGAAATGATGGAGATGATTGAACAAGGTGAACTACAGGAATTAAAAGAGGGCGGCCTACGCTTTCAGGAAACAACGTTGATTCCAGGGTCGGAAATCGAAATTTACGATCAATATTGTCATGGACCTATTCATGTGCTTGCTTACTTTCCAACACTGATGCTAATGAAGCAGTTCTCTGATTGGATGTCCCAACATATGAAAAATATCCACTTGAGTTCACAGCGAATTTATTGTGACGGTCTCATATTACAGCAAAAGGTGCATGAATTGGGAGGTCTGTTTATTCCTGCCCATGTTTTTACACCATTTAAAAGTTTGTTTGGTAGAGGGGTTGAGCGTAGCTTAACAGAAGTCTTTGATCCGCAGCTTATCGATGCCATTGAATTAGGGTTAAGCTCTGATACCAATATGGTAAGTCGTATCAAAGAATTACAAGCATATACGTTCGTTAGTAATTCTGATGCCCATTCGCTTGGAAAACTGGCACGTGAGTATCAAAAGTTACAATTAGCAGAAGCAAATTTTGCAGAATTAAAAATGGCTCTACATGAACAACAAGGTCGAGCAGTAACAGCGAATTATGGTTTAAATCCTTTGCTTGGCAAGTATCATCAAACGGTCTGTGCTAAATGTGGAGAACGACTAGGTAACGAAGCTACCATATGTACAAACTGTGGAAGTATGCAAATCGTAAAGGGTGTAGCTACACGTATTCAGGAACTATCAGAGGATTTTCTGAATGAACGAAATAGACCGCCTTATATTCATCAAGTACCACTTGATTTCATCCCTGGTATTGGCCCTAAAATGATGGAACGTCTAATAGAAGCATTTGGTACTGAAATGAATATTTTACATGTGGTAACGCTCAACCAGCTTGAACAAGTTGTGCCACATAAAATCGCCCATTTAATTGATTTAGCTAGAACGGGTCAATTAGCGATCGAGGTTGGTGGTGGTGGAATATATGGAAAAATACAGTCTGAGTAGAGAAAAGTTTAAAAAGATTGCTGTAATTTAACCTATTTTTAACTCGCCTCTAGTAAAATAGTGAAAACAATGACTATTTTACAAGTGGAGGAGAGAGTAAATGCGATTATCAAAGAAATTTCGTTATTTAGCAGCGAGTGTACTGGCTTTGCAATTAACCATCCCTGTAGTAGCTAATGCACAAGAACAAGACGACTACATAGCACCAAGCTGGGTTATTCAATCTGATTATGTGGCACTAGGCGACTCATTAGCACATGGAATGAATGAGGTAGGTGTTATTGGGTTAGGCTACACGGATTTTATTGCACAGGCCTTACAGCAGGGTGGCTTCCTTACTTCTTATAATAAGGGCTTTGCTATGTCAGGCTACACTACCAAAAATGTTTTAGCAGATTTACAAAATGATGTAGAAAAAACAGTCACAGGTTTTGGATACACAAAGGAACAAGTAAAGTTACGAGCTTCTATTAAAGAGGCAGAAATCATTACATTAACGGCTGGAGCAAATGATTTATTACCATTATTAAAAGAGTCCCAAACAACGGGAATTGATACGATGGCCCTTGTTAAAGCTACTAAAGAAGCTGTATCGAATATTGCTACAATCCTATCTGAAATCAAAAAGATAAATCCACAAGCAGAAATATATGTGATGGGCTATTATAATTCTTTCCCATACTATAGTGAGAATCTACAAAATCAATTTAAACTGTTATTGGCTACAGTGAATTCAACAATTAAAGCAACCGCTGAAAAGGCAGGCGCCATTTTTGTGCCGACATACGATGTTGTTGCAAAGGATGTTGCAAGCTATTTACCAAACCCTGATAACATTCATTTAAGTGAAGCTGGTTATTTAGCAGTCGCAAATGAAGCATTTTTACCAATCATTAAAACTAGCTCGTTATGGGATATAACGAAGGCTATTCAAGTAGATGTGAAAGATCGTACAACTGTAGAGGTTAAATGGCAGGACGCGACAGATAATGTAGGTGTGGCAAATTACAATGTCTATGTGAATGGAAAATTAATCTCAACATTGGATGCAGATACGACAACATTTACACTTGAAGATTTAACAGAAAATACAACCTACAATGTTTCCATCAAAGCAATCGATGCAGCTCGTAATGAAAGTATTCAAAATCCAACGATTACTTTCACTACAAAGGGAACAGTAAGCTTTACAGATACAGCACAGCACTGGGCGAAAGAATACATTCAAAAAGCTGCGGATGCTGGGCTAATGAATGGTTATACGGATGGGACATTTAGACCTGATAGTAGTGTAACGCGTGCGCAGGCCGCTGCTATTCTTGTGAGAAGTTTAGAGTTATCTACAGATGAGAAGGCACCATTTACTGACATTGCAAATTATGACGCAGTAACACAATCAGAAATTGCAGCAGCATATGTTCATGGGCTTATTAAAGGAACGGATGGGAAATTTAACCCTGGACAGTTTGTTACACGTGCTCAACTAGCATTAATGATAAGTCGTGCCTATGAACAGCAATTTAATCAACCATATAGTGCAAAGGGCGATGTGCCATTTACAGATGTAACCTCTTATAATGCAGAAACAAAACGTGCCATTACCATGTTGTATGAGTTGGGGATTGTGACAGGAAATGAAGGGGAATTCTCACCAGAAGCTGTCACAACAAGAGGTCAAGCCGCTAAAATATTTACAAACCTTAGTCAAATATTCATTAAATAATGCTGAAAAGGTAGGGGGACATCACCTCTACCTTTTGACGTTTTTAATAAAAACGAAGTATAGTCTAACTATGTTGTAGAACGTATTTAAAGAGGAGAATGGGGATGCTGTCATTTATATTATCTGCGAAAAGATTAGTAAAAGGGTTGTGGAAGTCATTTAAACGTCCTCAATTTATCTCATTATTTACTACATTGTTTTTAATCATTTTATCAGGAACACTGTTTTACAAGGGAACGGAAGGATGGTACTGGTTAGATGCTATGTATTTTGCTGTAGTGAGTTTGATACCAACAGGCGTAGAAACAGGGTTATATCCAACAACGACTTATTCTAAAGTATTTACAATGATTTATTTAATAGTTGGTACGGGAGTAATGTTTATTATGTTGCTAATGCTAGGGCGTTCTATCGTAGATTTTTCTCTGAATGAGGAAGAAAAAGAAGAGATGAAGAAACGTTTGAAAAAGTAAAAAGCAGTACGATGAATTTTTGAACAATTCATTGTACTGCTTTTTTTATGATAGTTTGGCAATAATGCCTTCCTCGTCGTCTAAAACAAGCTCAATCCCAGTTGAGAATGGGTCACTATGTAGAACATCTTTAATCCAAACACGTAATGCACCAATCATAGCTGCTGTATTAAGCACTTCGATTTGACCGTTTACTTCAACCTCTGCACCAAAGCCAGCGTCATCTTCGTAAGTCAATTCGACAAGAACTGCCTCGGGACGAATGTTTTTATAATAAGCTTGAGATAAACAAATAGCATTAATAATATCTTGTTCGTTGATTATTTGTGCCATTGTGCTTCCTCTTTGCGCTTCTTCTCTTTAAACATATTCATAATCTTAACCACAAGCATCACGATAACGGCAATTGCAGCTACATTAATGAGTAGACCTAAAATATTGCCAAGAATCCCCATGCCACTAAATAGACTGCCGAATAATAAACCAGCTAGACCACCAAGCATTAAGCCTTTCATTAGACCGCCAGAGAAAAAGCCACCTTTTTTAGTAGTATCTACTTTATTAGTAGAGGATGAGTTGTTTTTATTTGTTGTTGCATTATTTTGATCTTTAGAAGTATCCTTAGATTTTTGGATATTCGAGCTATTATTGTTGTTGTTGTTAGTGAAGCCTTTTTTACCTGATTTATAGGATTTAGCTTCTGCCGTTGGCGTATCCGAAATGAATAATGTTGCACCAACAGTCGAAAATATCAGTGTCGCTGCAAAAAGAGCGGCAAGAATTTTTTTCATTACTTACATTCCTCCAATATAATTTTGAATTTGGTCATAAACTAGTTCTTATATAGTAATATTACATGAACTATATTAAAAAATAAAACAAACGCCTTCAATAATTGAGCTATATTATCAAATTTGAACAAGTAGTGACAAATGCCATGATTGTGAAAATTCTGCAATAGAAAGGAGTGAAACGATGCTACTAACTTTAACACTTTTCACCACATTATTTCTCGTGTTGTACTTAACAGAAAAAAGGCGCTTTCTCAATGCGGTAGCACTAGGTTTAATAGGGATATATATGATAAGAGCGTTCATTATGCACTATCCATTATTGCTGCCAAATGATCAGGGGATTATTTCAGAAATGGGGATATTTATTATATTGGGAAGCTTTCCAAGCATTATGTTTATTTTATCAATCGCAATGTTTTTCAATAGTAAAGTATTATTAGAGAAGGAAGGGCGTAAAGTACGTAATTTAATGTTAGCCATTCTCGGACTAAGTTTTGTTATTATGATGATATGGTATGTTTTCGTCATTTTTATCCAAATAGAAAATATACTTTGGCATATTCTTTTCTTCTATGCGTTTTTGGTTTTTGGCTATACAATGTTTTTATACACAAGTGTCCTTGCCTATGCAATACTGTATCATTTTACACCCATACGCTATGAACCAAATTATATTATTGTATTGGGCTCAGGGTTAATTGGGGATAAAGTGCCCCCACTTTTAGCAAGTCGTTTAGATGAGGCAGTAAAGCAGTATAAAAAGTATGGGGAGAGAGCTTTTATTATTGTCTCTGGTGGTCAAGGCAATGACGAAAAGCTAACCGAGGCATATGCCATGAAACAATACTTAATAGATGTACATCATCTTCCCACTGACAAGATATTGCTCGAAGATCAATCGACCAATACAGAACAAAATATGGTCTTTTCCAAAAAAATAATGGACCATCATGCGCAGGGAGAAAAATATCGTTCGCTATTTGTGACCAATAATTTCCATGTATTTCGTGCAAGTATTTATGCTAAGAAAGCAAAGCTAGATGCAGAAGGAATTGGCTCAAAGACAGCCTTTTACTATGTTCCCAATGCATTTACACGAGAATTTATAGGCTTATTAGATATGTATAAATGGGCCCATATTACAGTTTTTTTAATCATTACGCTATTCGTTGGCTTATTATTGAGAGCATATGTGTAACCAAATTTCAACTGTCTTCCATATAATAGTGGCAAGGCAGTTTTTTTACATAGTGTGCAAGGGAGGAAAATAATGTACGAGCAAATGTTAGCCAAGCGAAATAAAGAAAGAATTGATTCCCTACAAAATCTGACACAGTCAGAAAATACATGGTTTGCTCAAAATATAAAATTACTTACATTCACGGAAGTTACCCTAACAGCCTTGCAAAAAATATTGTATCAAATAGTGCGAGGGCTATTGAAAGAACAGCAACAACGGCATTTACAAATTATCCATTCAGAACAATCTCAGTCCATACAGGAGAATGTTTTAACATTGTTAGCGGAATATGACGATGTCTTGCGTGATGCCATTCCCGAATCTATCTATATCCTTGTTTGGCAAATTTCTTCGTTAGAAAAGCTAGCAAGCCGTATAGCAGTAGTTGATGATGTACTTGATATTGTGGAGTGGTACTTCCGTCATCAAGATGAACAGCTCCCTATTTTAGATGAAGAGGATTTAGATCATGAAGTCATTATTGATTTATATAAAGAAGCAGTTGAAGAACAAGACGCAGATGCACAATATCAATTGGGAGAATACTACAACGCTAGAGAAGGTGAACATTTTCAACCTGAAAAATCATTGAAATGGTTTGAATTAGCAGCGCTTCAGAATCATGCAGATGCTCAATACGTACTAGGGAATTTTTACTTTGAGGGGATTGGTGTGGAAGAAAATGATTCCCTTGCTTTTTCATACTATGAAAAAGCAGCTTTACAGGGGCATGCGGATGCCGCCAATAATTTAGCGGATATGTATTTCAATGGGGAGGGCGTACCGCAAGATTTTATATTAGCAAAACAATGGTTCGACTATGCTGCTGAAAAAAATGTGGCAGAGGCGATGTTTACGTTAGGAATTATATACGAGCAGGGACTGGGTGTCGAAGCAGATGTAGAAGCAGCCTTTAATGCCTACAAAAAATCAGCAGAGCTAGGTTATGTCGAAGCGCAATATCGGCTTGGTGGAATATATTTAGAGGGACGCTTGGGTCAAACAAAGGAGGTAAACCGCGGCCTCTTTTGGTATGAAAGAGCGGCTGAACAATATCATGTAGATGCCTTTTATGATTTGGGCTATATATGGAGTAATGGACTAACTGGTATACGCAATATCGAAAAAGGTATTCATTGGTTTAAACAGGCTGCAATTCAAGGAGACGCGGATGCTAAGCTACAACTAGGGCATATTTACAATAAAGGTGAAGGAATTGCTAGAAATCTGAAAGAAGCCATCAAGTGGTATGGCCTCGCAGCGGATGCTGGTGTTGCAGAAGCTTCTAAAATATTACAGGAACTTAAAGGATTGTAAATTTTGTGTGAAAAAATATAGTTTATTTGAATTATTTATTTGCCATACATTTATAAAACTTTTGATTTAAAACGGGCTGTGTTTTTAGGTATATAGATGCTCTTGTGGAGAGGGTAAAAAATATTGATATAGTGATATTTAAAGAAGATTAATAAAAAAGGATAAGAAAAATAAAAAAAATAGGCATAATAAACAAGAAAACGGGTAAAAAAGCTACCAAATAATATTGTGGTAGCTTTTTTCTTATGCATTACCATTAATTTTAAGATAGGGACTTTTGGTGTGGTATATGTAAAAAAACGGAATCGATAAGATTGACAGCAATTTATAAAATGATTAATGTAAATGAGTGATTTTGAAATAAAGCATACGTAAATAAGTCTACTGTTAGTCATGTACTGACTAGGTCTGCTTGCTGAGCGGGAATATTTTTTATGTGATTGTACAAAGAGGTACTCGACATGCTTTTGGAGGAAGTGTGCCAGACAGAAAGAGTATTAGCCCATAGCATAATAGCTAATCTGTTTTTATCGGTATTTTTTCTTGTATCAATCAATATGTTAAAAAAGGGATTTGGTGTTTCTCAGCCTGCTGAAAGTAAACGGAATGAAAGAGGGAAGATGTGTGATTTTTCAAAAACAGAGAAAGACGAAGGTATTGGATTTACAGCAATATACAGTAAAAATGGATTTGTCTACTCGCCAATCAATGGTGAAACAAATTGAAATGCTGAATCTAACGAAGCAAGACTTACAATATTTAAAAGCTTTCCAGCCATATGTTATGGACAATGTAGATCACATCGTAAACCGTTTTTACAACATGATAGGAACAGAGCATCATTTGGTAGATATTATAAGTCATCATAGTTCTGTAGACAGACTTAAAGTAACGCTACGGCAGCATATTATTGAAATGTTTAACGGAACCATTGATGAGGTGTATTACCAAAGACGAGTAAAAATTGCAAAGGTACATGTTCATATTGGGCTTAGAACCCAATGGTATATTTGCGCATTCCAAGATTTATCCATATCATTTATTGATTTAGTCGAAAAAAATATAGAGCACCCCCAAGATCAATTTAATACGATCAGGGCCATATCGAAAATTTGTAATTTCGAGCAGCAGCTGGTTTTGGAGGCTTTTGAAAACACTGTAGAACAAATGAAAGAAAAAATGATGCATGAGAAAGAAGCTATTGAACGACAAATTGTTGATTCTTCCGAAGCACTTGCCACAATTTCTCAGGAAACAAATAATTCATTTTGCTGCTTAAGCAAGCAATCTGACGAAATTAAACAATTGGCTAAAAAATCACTTGATGTCTCAACACTGGCTGAAAATCAAGCACTTGAAGGTCGTGAACGTTTAAAAAATCAATCACAAAATATGCTTAATATTATTCATTCACTTCATGATATAGAAGAAAATATTGAACAATTATCGGATATGTCTAGGGAAATGGAGATAATCATGAATGTTGTTACTAATATTGCTAATCAAACCAATCTGTTGGCATTGAATGCTGCAATTGAAGCGGCGCGTGCTGGAGAAGCGGGCAAAGGCTTTAGTGTAGTGGCTGATGAGGTGCGTAAATTATCTATTCAAACGAAGGATTCGGTTACTTCGGTGGCATTGTTATTGAAAAAAACGAGTGAACGGACAGAGAAATTAGAGCATTCTCTGGCAAATATTCAAGATGAAGTAGCGTCAGGTGAGGAAAACATGTTACAAACTGAAGGTCAATTTACAAGCATATTGGGAGCCATGACAGAAGCAAAGGATCAAAACGACTGTATGGCAACGAAAATACAAGCAATCGTCGGGATATTAAACGAGTTAGGGACATCATTTACAGAAGTAACGAATTCAGCAGAAAACTTAGCGAGCTTTTCCCAAAATCTAAAAGGATAGACTACTAAATTAACGTTTATGTTTCCGTATTTTTTAAACATATTAAACACTATAGTACCTATAAATATGTGTATTTTTTGTAAACCTTGAAATGGAAATTCCATATGATTAAGCTAGAGCTATCTCACAGATGAGGTAGCTCTATTTTTGCTAAATTTGTAAAGGGTTTAACGTAATTTTCAATGAAAATAAGTTTATACTGTAGGAAGAACTAAAAATAGGGGCGGTTACTATGAAAACAGTTGTTGTATTAGGTGGCGGTATTACAGGATTATGCACAATGCATTATTTACAACGTCAAGTGAAGGAAAATAATGTAGATGTGCGTCTAGTGCTTGTAGAAAAAAATACATATTTAGGGGGCAAATTATATTCAACACATGAGCAAGGTTTTATTATGGAAACAGGTGCTGACTCGATTGTAGCTCGTCATAAAGGTGTTATGGAGCTTGTACAGGAGCTTGATTTTGAGGAGAATCTAGTTTACAACGAAACAGGTATTTCCTATATTTATACGAATAATGAATTACATGCCATTCCGGCAGATTCTACTTTTGGAATACCAATGAGTTTGGCATCCTTGGAGCAAAGCACATTGATTACAGAGCAAGGTAAACAAGATGCATTAAAAGATTTGACTTTACCAAACAAAGACTTCACAAAGGAAAGTTCAATTGGAGAGTTTTTAACCTATTATTTAGGGGAAGAGCTTGTGAAAAATCAAATTGCACCCGTTCTTGCAGGTGTTTATTCAGGGGATTTACACCAGCTTTCGATTGCCTCTACTTTACCGTACTTGATTGACTATAAGAACGAGTATGGAAGTATCATAAAAGGCTTTGATGCGAATCGTGAGCAATTTGCTAAAGCAGCCAATAAAAAGTTTATATCGTTCAAAAACGGTTTATCTTCTCTAATTGATCGTCTCGAACAAACATTAACTGATGTAGAGATCATCAAGGGTGTCGCAACTGTCAATGTTCAAAAGCAAGAAAACCACTATTCAATTGCCTTAGCTAATGGTGAAAGCATCGAGACAGATTATGTCGTTTTAGCACTGCCGAATGAGGCTGTTCAAGGCCTACTACAGGATGAATCATTAAACCGTTATTTTGACCAATTTACGACAGCTTCAGCAATTACGATCTATTTAGGTTTTGATGTACCAGACTCTAGATTGCCAGCAGATGGAACGGGCTATATTGTCTCACATAATTCTGACGTTACATGTAATGCTGCAACTTGGACAAGTCGTAAATGGAGGCATACATCAAGAGATCATAAATTACTTGTGCGACTCTTTTATAAAAGCATCAATCCAGCATATGAGCAACTCCGTGCCATGTCTGACGAAGAATTAGCAGCGGTTGCTTTAGAGGATGTGCGCAAGAGCCTAGGAATAGAGGAACAGCCAACAGTTATTAATGTCACAAAATGGATTGATCAAATGCCAAAATATGATCTAGCTCACCGTGAAGCATTACAAGGTTTAGTTCAAGAATTACAAGAAAACTATCCTAATCTATCCATCGCAGGTTGTTCATACTTTGGGGTAGGGATTGGTGCTTGTATTCAAAATGGGAAAAAAATCGGTGAGGAGCTTGCAAAGGAACTAGCCAATTTCTAAGCTTTTAAGTGAAAAATATCTTTGTTATGTGAAATAGTCTTGACTCATTCGTCAGTAAACGATATGATTCTTTTAATTATTTAAAAAATTCATACTACATTCTTATCAAGAGAAGCAGAGGGACTGGCCCATTGAAGCTTCAGCAACCAACTTTTTTGTCAGGTGCTAAATCCAGAAGACCATTGAGTCGAAGATGAGAAGGAAAAAACAATGATGAGTCATTAAAGCCTTCTTTTTTTTATAAAAGAAGGCTTTTTATTATACAGAGATATAGGAAGAGAGGCTAGTTTAATGAGATTGCTTGAAAGGTTAAAAACGCATGTATTGACGGCAGATGGCGCAATAGGCACAGTACTTTATGGCTATGGTTTGGAGTATTGTCATGAGGAAATGAATGTACAGAAACCTGAGTTAATTGAAAAGATTCATAGAGAATATATTGCAGCTGGTGCTGATATCATCCAAACGAATACGTATGGTGCAAATGCCATTAAATTAGCTCGCTATGGATTAGAATCGCGTGTCCAACAATTTAATGAAGCAGCGATTACAATCGCAAAGCGAGCTGCGGCAGATGGAGGTCAGTTTGTCTTAGGGACAATTGGTGGTATTCGTGGTATTCGTAAAAGTGATGCAACGTTAGATGAAATCTTAGCAACTATTGAGGAGCAAGCGAGTGTTTTACTTGCTGGGAATCCAGACGGCCTTTTACTCGAAACCTATTATGATTTTGAAGAATTAACAGCTACCTTAAAGATGCTACGGACAAAGACAAAATTACCGATTATTGCGCAAGTTTCCATGCACGAACCTGGTGTTTTACAAAACGGTATGTCTTTAAATAACGCCCTGCATGAGCTAGAAAAACTTGGTGCGGATATTGTGGGTGTCAATTGTCGTTTAGGTCCACACCATACCATTCAGGCGTTTGAAGGTGTAGAACTTCCTGATAAGGCATTTATGTCGGCTTATCCGAATGCTTCACTCCTTGACTTAGAAGATGGTCGTGTCGTTTATGAGTCAGAAGCTGAATATTTTGGTCGAGCGGCTGTGGAATTACGTGATCAAGGGGTACGCTTAATTGGAGGCTGTTGTGGTACGACACCGAAGCATATAGCAGCAGCGAAGAAGTATTTAGAAGAGTTATCACCAGTTCATGAAAAGTATGCCAAACCCGAGAAGATTCAAATTGTTCGTGAAGCAGAGCCAACGAAGTATGAACCTCTTCATGAAAAAGTAAAGCGCGAACGCTCTGTCATTGTAGAGCTAGATACACCTAGACATCTGGAAATTGATGGTTTTCTGGAAGGGGCAAAACAATTGTATGATGCAGGAGCAGATGTCGTCATGATGGCAGACAATTCTCTGGCTTCTCCACGTATTAGCAATATTGCTATGGGTGCATTGTTGAAGAGTACTAATGGTGTACGTCCTCTAACACATATTACATGCCGAGATCGTAATTTAATCGGTCTGCAATCACATTTAATGGGGTTAAATGCATTAGGAATTCATGATGTGTTAGCTGTTACTGGTGATCCAACAAAAGTTGGGGACTTCCCAGGTGCCACAAGTGTTTATGATGTCTCATCAATGGAGCTGATCCAATTAATTAAGCAGTTAAATCAAGGTATTTCCTTCTCAGGTAAACCACTTCGTAAAAAAGCAAATTTTTCAGTAGCTGCTGCATTTAATCCAAATGTCCGTGTATTAGATCGTGCTGTGGCACGCTTAGAGAAGAAAATTGAGTATGGAGCAGACTACTTTATTTCACAGCCAGTATATACGAAGGAAAAAATTGTGGAAATTTATGAGGCAACCAAGCATTTACAAGCACCTATTTATATTGGTATTATGCCCGTTACAAGTTATAAAAGTGCTGAATTCTTACATCATGAGGTGCCAGGCATAAAATTATCTGAAGATGCCTTAGCAAGAATGAAGGCCTGTGGTGAAGATAAAGAACGTGCAACATTTGAGGGGATTGCCATTGCGAAGGAATTAGTAGAGGTGGCTGCGCAGTATTTCAATGGCATTTACCTTATCACTCCATTTTTACGTTATGATATGACATTAGAGTTGATGAAATATATTGAGCAATTGGATGAACAGAAAAAAGGGGTAAGTATACATGGCTAAGCACTTGATTGAAAAGCAACTAGAGAAACGTATTTTAATTCTTGATGGCGCAATGGGAACAATGCTACAAAACGAAAACTTATCCGCTGAGGATTTTGGCGGGGAGGAGCTTGATGGCTGTAATGAAAATCTTGTGCTGACTAGACCTGATGTAATTAAGGAAATTCACCATAAATACTTAGAGGCAGGCGCAGATATTATTTGTACGAATACTTTTGGCGGGACGCCTCTTGTGTTAAATGAATATGATCTTGGCGCAAAAGCGGAAGAAATTAATAAACGTGCCGTCGAAATTGCTCGTCAAGCAGTGGATAACTTTTCAACATCAGATTGGCCACGCTTTGTTGCTGGCGCAATGGGTCCAACAACAAAAACATTATCCGTAACTGGCGGTATTACATTTGATGAGCTAGAGGAAAACTTTTATGTACAGGCGAAGGCGTTAATTGAGGCAGGAGCAGACGTCCTTTTACTAGAAACTAGTCAGGATATGTTAAACGTAAAAGCAGGTACTCTAGGTGTAGCACGTGCTTTCGCGGCAACTGGCAAAGAACTACCCGTCATGATTTCAGGAACAATTGAACCGATGGGTACAACACTCGCAGGGCAAACGATTGATGCTTTTTATATTTCTATTGAACATATTAAACCACTATCCGTTGGCTTAAACTGTGCGACTGGACCAGAGTTTATGACGGATCATATTCGTTCATTAGCAGAGCTTTCCACAGGCTATATTAGCTGTTATCCGAATGCAGGCTTACCGGATGAAGAAGGTTGCTATCATGAATCACCAGAATCTTTATCACAAAAATTAAAAGGCTTTGCAGAAAAGGGCTGGCTTAATATTGTAGGTGGATGTTGTGGGACGACTCCAGCTCATATCACAGCTATCCGTGAGGTTTTAAAAGATGAAAAACCACGCCAAATACCAGAGAAAACACATGGTCATGCGGTATCAGGAATCGAACCATTATTGTATGACGGTTCTATGCGTCCATTATTTATTGGTGAAAGAACGAATGTTATAGGCTCTCGTAAATTTAAGAATTTAATCATTGATGGGAAGTTTGAAGAAGCTGGAGAAATTGCACGTGCGCAAGTAAAAAATGGTGCACACGTTATTGATATTTGTTTAGCCAACCCTGATCGTGATGAATTAGCTGATATGCGTGGTTTTATGCAGGAGGTTGTGAAAAAGGTTAAGGTTCCTCTTGTAATCGACTCGACAGATGAAAAGGTCATTGAGGAAGCATTAAAATTTTCTCAAGGAAAAGCCATCATTAACTCTATAAATCTAGAAGATGGTGAAGAACGATTTGATGCAGTAATGCCACTCGTAAAGAAGTATGGAGCCTCATTGGTAGTTGGAACCATTGATGAAATAGGAATGGCCGTTGATCGTCATCGCAAGCTTGAAATTGCCGAACGTTCCTATAAATTACTAACTGAAAAATGGGGACTTGCACCGGAGGATATCATTTTCGACCCGTTGATGTTCCCTGTAGGGACTGGTGATGAGCAGTATATTGGATCGGCTCTAGAAACAATTGAAGGAATTCGACTAATCAAAGAAAAGATGCCACAGACATTAACTGTACTGGGTGTAAGTAATATTTCATTTGGCTTACCACCAGTTGGCCGTGAAGTACTGAATGCTGTGTATCTTTATCATTGTACACAGGCCGGCTTAGATTATGCCATTGTCAATACAGAGAAACTAGAGCGTTATGCATCCATTCCAGAGGCAGAAATTAAACTTGCAAATGACTTACTGTTTAATACGAATGATGAAACATTAGCAGTATTCACAGACTTTTATCGTGATAAAAAGAAAGAAAAAACCGAAGCGGATATACCAAAAACGGTTGAAGGTCGTTTAGCTTATTATATTTTAGAAGGTACAAAAGAAGGGCTGATTGAGGATTTAGATGCTGCACGCGAAATCTTTGAGGCGCCACTTGATATTATTAATGGTCCTTTAATGGCTGGTATGGCTGAGGTAGGTCGATTGTTTAATGATAACCAACTCATTGTAGCGGAGGTTTTACAATCAGCAGGCGTGATGAAGGCTGCTGTTGCCCATTTAGAGCAATTCATGGAAAAGGATGAAGAGAGTGCTGGAAAAGGGAAAATGGTTTTGGCTACCGTTAAAGGAGATGTGCACGATATTGGGAAAAACCTTGTTGATATTATTTTAAGTAATAATGGCTATAAGGTTGTCGATTTAGGCATTAAAGTAACACCAGCACAATTGATTGAAGCGATTCGCAAGGAAAAACCAGATTTTATCGGGCTATCAGGCTTACTGGTAAAATCAGCGCAACAGATGGTCATTACTGCTCAGGATTTCAAAGAGGCTGGCATTGATGTACCGATTTTAGTTGGTGGAGCTGCACTTTCTCGACGCTTTACAGAAACAAAAATTGCAGATGAATACAATGGTCCAGTTATTTATTCAAAGGATGCTATGCAGGGATTAGAGCAAGCAAATCTATTAATGGGTAAGGAAACGCGTGCGAATTTCTTAGCTGAAATCCAGGAATCTCGTCAAAAACGTCTAGAGGCAGATGTAAAAAGAGCTGCACGTCCAGCTAAAGAGATAACAATAAAGCCAGTACGTACTGTAAAGGGAGCGTCAGTATTTTTACCAGCTGATTTACGTCGTCATGTGAAGAAAGACTATGCAGTATCGCATTTATATCCATACGTCAATATGCGTACATTGCTGGGACATCATTTAGGCTTGAAAGGGCAGGTTCAGCAATTGCTAGATGCCGGTGATTCACGAGCAACAGAGCTAAAGGATTTAGTAGATGATTATTTAAAAAGTGATTTATTAAAGCCTTCAGGTTTATATCAATTTTTCCCTGCTCAAGCGGATGGGGATGATGTCGTTGTTTATGATCCTGCCGATAGTAAAACAGAAATTGAACGTTTTACTTTCCCGCGCCAGCAAGTAGAACCATTTTTATGTCTTGCCGATTTCTTAAAAACGGTAGAGAGTGGAGAAATGGATTATATTGCGCTCATGGTGGTAACAGCAGGGCAAGGGGTTATGGCAACAGCTCGTCAGTTAAAAGATTCTGGCAAATTCCTTGAAAGCCATGCACTGCAATCGACTGCACTAGAATTAGCAGAGGGCTTTGCTGAACGTATGCATCAAGAAATACGTGACCAATGGGGCTTCCCAGATGCCACTGATTTTACAATGAGAGATCGTTTTGCAGCTAAATATCAAGGGCAACGTTTTTCTTTCGGTTATCCTGCGTGCCCTAACTTGGAGGATCAGGAAAAACTATTCGGCTTATTAAAGCCTGAGGATATTGGCGTTCACCTTACAGAAGGTTTTATGATGGAGCCTGAAGCATCTGTTTCAGCGATTGTTTTTGCTCATCCCGATGCTCGCTACTTCAATGTTTAAGGCGTAAAATAGGAGGATATAGATAGTCAATGAATTGACTATCTATATCCATTCCATTGAATCATTGAAGAGTGTGAGGACAATTTCATTAAGGAAGTGAGCAGGATGATTCGATTCATGGAAGAAAAAGATATACCTGAGGTTTTAGACATCTATAATGATATTATTTTAACAAGTAAGGCTGTCTACCGATATGATATACAAACTTTAGATGAAAAAATGCGATGGTATAAGGAGCAGCAAGCATTCGGCAATCCACTGCTTGTATTTGTGGAAAATGGGATTGTTGCTGGCTTTGCTACTTATAGTCAATTCCGTCCTTACCCTGGTTATCAATATACAATGGAGCATTCCGTCTACGTGCATAATGAGCATTATCAAAAGGGAATTGCAACGAAGCTCATGCATAAGCTTATAGCGATTGCAGAGGAGCGGGGTGTCAAAACACTCGTTGCTGGCATTGATGGAGAAAACATTGCTAGCATTAAAGCACATGAAAAATTAGGTTTTGAATATGCAGGTACAATTAAAAATGCAGGCTATAAATTTGAACAATGGCTAGACCTTGTGTTCTATCAGTTGCATTTGAATGGACCAACATCATAAAAAGGATATGACAAATGTCATATCCTTTTTATGATGTTTGCGTCTGTTACTGACTTGTACTCTTGTTTTATGATGAGGTCATAAGAAAAAAAGAAACGAGGGAGTAAAGGATGGCAACTATTAAAGAAAAAACAAAAAAGTTACGCCAAGATGTAGCGCCATTTGCTAAATCTAATACGGGTAAAAGTGTTTTTCAAATGATAAATACACTTGTACCGTTAATTGCATTGTGGGTGGCTGGTTACTTATTAGTAGATGTTTCACCTTGGCTAACAGTTGGCTTAAGTGCCATTTCAGCGGGGTTTGTCGTACGAACTTTTATTATTTTTCACGATTGCACACACGGATCATTTTTCAAAAGTAAAAAAGCAAACGACTGGGTTGGATTTTTTACTGGAGTGCTAACATCATTCCCATATGAAAAATGGAAACGTGAACATACAATTCACCATGCAACAAGCTCAAACCTAGACAAGCGTGGTATTGGTGATATTGATATGATGACAGTGGAAGAATATATGCAAGCTTCAAAGGGACAACGATTATGGTATCGCTTTTATCGTAACCCATTCGTTATGTTTGGGTTAGGACCATTATATATGGTGCTTATCTTAAATCGTTTTAATCGTAAGGATGCAAGAAAGAAAGAACGCTTGAACACAATTTTAACGAATATCGTTATGGTCGGAATTTGTGCTGCTTTAATTTTCTTCATGGGCTGGCAAGCATTTTTATTAGTCCAAGGCGTTACCTTATTTATTGCTGGTTCTTTAGGAATTTGGCTGTTTTATATTCAGCACACATATGAAGATTCTTATTTTGAACATGAATCAGAATGGGATTATGTTAAAGCCGCAGTGGAAGGTAGCTCGTATTATAAATTGCCAAAGATTTTACAATGGGTTACAGGGAATATTGGTTTCCACCATGTCCATCACTTAGCTCCTCGAGTACCTAACTATAATCTTGAAAAAGCACATAATGAAACGCCGCCTTTACACATGGCAACAACGATTACGTTACGTACAAGTTTAGAATCATTACGTTACAAGTTATATGATGAAGATCAAGGCAAATTTGTATCGTTTAAAGAAGTAAATGAAATCATCAAACGCAAAGCAAGAGGCAGTATTGCCGCTTAGTTGAAAACAGCCATCTCTGCAAACGAGATGGCTGTTTTATGTAAAAGGATGGGTTTTGTCTAAAGCATGTGCAGGCATAAATTAAATTTTCTTGTTATAATAAGGGAAAAGTAGGAAAGAGCGTGAGATTATGTTGAGGAAATGGCATAGTATTATTCCGAATAGTCCAATGCTCAGTGTATATTTATGGATTATTTTTTGTTTCCTACCGTTTTTCTTCATTTTTAGGAAATCATCTTATATCGAAATCTCGATTGGCATTACGTTTTTAATGCTTTATTTTATTTTCTATCGATTTTCCATGAATTCGAAAAGCGGTTTAGTTTATATGTGGATCAGCTTTGAAATGGCCATCAATATTGTCATGACCATCTTATATGGCTATGTGTATCTATCTATTTTCACAGCATTTTTTATTGGCAACATACGAAGACCTGTCGGCTTTTATATTATGTACGGTCTACATATTGGGTTTACAGTTATATCTACCGGTGTCGGCTTCTTTGTGGAGCTTCACTTATTTTTATCGCAGCTACCTTTTGTTGTGCTAACCATTCTAGCTGTTGTTCTTTTACCATTAACGATTTATTCCAAAAATAAACGTGAAAACTTAGAGGGGCAGTTAGAAACAGCTAATGAACGTATTGCCGAGTTAATTGTTTTTGAGGAACGACAACGAATTGCTCGTGATTTGCATGATACTTTGGGGCAAAAATTGTCCATGATTGGCTTAAAAAGTGATCTAGCTTCTAGGTTGATTGAACGTGATCCACAGCAGGCTTTGATTGAGATTAAGGATATACGCCAGACGGCAAGCATTGCCTTAAAAGAGGTTCGTGAATTGGTGTCAGACATGCGGACGGCAAAATTTGAGGATGAGCTAATGCGTATTTCTCAAATACTAAAGGCAGCAGAAATGGAGTTTGTTTTTGAAGGAGATAAAAATGCATTGCAAGTTCCGCCACTTGTCGAAAATGTTTTATGCATGTGCCTAAAAGAGGCGGTTAATAATGTTGTCAAACATAGTGGAGCAACAAAATGTGAAATTGCTTTCCATCAAAACTTTAAGGAAGTTTACTTAATCGTTCGGGATAACGGACAAGGTATTACGAAAAAACAAGCATGGAAAACGGGGAACGGATTGAAGGGAATGCGGGAACGCTTAGAGTTTATTAATGGGTCCTTTAAGATTGAAAGTGTTGAGGGTACTACATTAACGGTAACTATACCAGTGGCTATTACGCATCAAAATGTCAAAGAAAATCTGAAGAACATATAGAATAGAAAAGAGGCTTGTGACATGATACGAATTGTGATCGCTGAAGATCAGGGGATGCTATTAGGGGCTCTTCGCTCTTTACTTAGTATGGAAGAGGATATGGAGGTCGTCGGCTTAGCAAAAAATGGTGAGGAAGCATTGACGCTGGTGGCAGAGCATCAGCCTGATATTTGTATTATGGATATTGAAATGCCAGTGAAAACGGGACTAGACGCAGCAGAAGAAATGCATAGTATTGGCTCAGATTGTAAGGTCATTATTTTAACTACATTTGCCAGACCAGGTTATTTCGAGCGTGCTAGGAAAGCGAGCGTAAGAGGCTATTTATTAAAGGATAGCCCTATTGAGGAATTAGTAAGTGGGATTCGTACAATAATGGACGGTAAACGTATTTATGCACCAGAGCTTGTTGATTTTGTCTATGAGGATGATAGTGAAAATCCTTTAACAGAGCGTGAAAGCCAGGTGCTGACACTTGTGGCAGAGGGCAAGACGACAAAGGAAATTGCGGCAGAGCTATTTTTATCTGCTGGAACGGTACGTAATTATATTTCAACCATTTTAGAAAAACTAAATGTTGGTAATCGTATTGAGGCCATTGCACGCTTTAAAGAAAAAGGATGGAACAAATAAAGAGAACCTTATCGCATGAGCGCGATAAGGTTCGTTTTTTTACTTTTTGCGTTTTGTTATACGTCCAAGAACGAATGCACCTGCTGCTACAGCAAGAACAGTATTCGTTTTTTTCGTAAACACTTGTTTTGTTACAAGGTTAAGGTTTTGAGGACGCTCAGCTAAACGGCGCATAAAGTAGCCGTACCAATCTTCACCGAATGGAACGTACACACAGAAGTTATAGCCTTCTTTTGCAAGCTCTTTTTGCATATCAGTGCGGAAACCGTATAGCATTTGGAATTCAAATTTATCAAGTGGAATATTATGATCTGCAACAAAGCGTTTTACGTGTGCGATGATATTATGATCATGTGTTGCAATTGACGTAAATTTGCCGTGTAGCAAGTGATATTCAATCAACTCAATAAAGTTTAAATCAATATCTAATTTATCTTGATAGGCGACTTCTACAGGCTCTTTATAAGCACCTTTTACAATACGTAAACGGTAGTCCTTGAATTTTTCGATATCGTCTTTTGCACGGTAAAAGTAGGATTGAATAACTGTACCAACATTATTAAATGTTTTAGATAACTCTTCTACCATATCAAAGGATGTTTGAAGACGGCCGTAGTCTTCCATATCAAAGTTAACAAATATATCATAAGAAGCGGCTTTTTCTACTATTTCATACAGGTTGTCATAACAAAAATCAACATCAATGTCTAAACCTAATTGAGATGGTTTTAATGAAATATGTGCAGCAACACCGTTCTCATGGATGGCTTCGATTACAGTAAGGATTTTTTCTTTTGCAGCCGTTGCTTCTTCTTTACTTGAAACAAATTCACCTAGGTTGTCTACCGTACAAGAAATATTATGTGCATTTAGTTCTTTGATGCTTGCAATTGTTTCTTCAATATTTGTACCAGCTACTACACTCTGTGCTCCTAATTTTAGGCCATATTTCTTTGCAGCACTATTTAATAGTTGGTTTTCAGATAACTGGATGAAAAAATCGCGTAATAACATGGTCATTCTCCTAACTGCATTTTCTTTTTAGTATAACATAAATGTTTTAAACTATATTCATTTCAGCTTAACAATTATTTCATATCAAGTATTTGCATACGTTCATTAAATAGCACAGGATAACTTAAAAAACCAATCATGATGCTGGATAATGTTGCTGTTGTTAAGAGCGCAAAGATGATTAAAAGTTGAAATTGGACAGCATGGATAGGGTCAGCCCCACCAATAATTTGCCCACTCATCATACCTGGTAGCTGTACTAAACCGATTGTTTTTTGGCTTTCTATCGTAGGAATCATACTAGCTTTTACGGCATTGATCAGTTGGCGATGAACGGCTTGTTTTGGCGTGCCACCTAGCGATAAAATTAATTCCATTTGATCTTTATGGCTACTAATTTCAGCTGTAAAACGATTTAAAAATAAAATGGACAGCACCATCGAATTGCCAATTAACATCCCACTAATCGGAATGATATACTGGGCAGTAGCTGGAACAATATGAAATCCTAGCAAGACACCTTGTGTAACAATTTCTATGACGACAAGTGTCAGTGCTATTTTCCAAGTAATTCCTTTAATACCCACCCCTTTTTTTCGTGCATTTAATGTTGCGACGACAATCATTAGCGCTACCATGAGAAGTATATAACCATAACTATTGGCGTCAAAAACAAATTTTAAAATATAGCCGACAGCAAGCAATTGAACAATGGAACGTAACGTTGCAATGAGCGTATCTTTTTCAAGACCCAACTTTAATGTTTTAGATAATATGAGAGGAATACAGACAAAGATTAGGGTTAAGGATAAGGCTGTAAATGTCATTGATTAACCCCCTGAACAAACGCTGCAACACGTGGATTCGTTGGGGCTTCAAGTAAAGCACTTTTACCAGTTTCAATTAACTCACCATCCATCATAACCCATGTATAGTGACCAATTGTCAATGCTTGTTGCAAATTATGTGTAATCCAAATTATCGTGACATTGTATTTTTTGTTAATAGTAGCAATCAATTTTTCAATTTCTTGTACGGATTGACGATCCAGCGCAGATGTAATTTCATCTAATAATAAAATAGAGGATTGATTGATCAGGGTTCGTGCAATGGATACCTTTTGACGTTGTCCACCAGACAATTCACTTGTTGATTGGTGTAAGAAGCTTTCGTTTAATCCAACATCCTCTAAATATTGGACAGCCTCCTGCTGCGAGAGTTTTTGCCCCTGTAGTGTACGGGGAAGGGCGAGATTATCTAGCACTGTACCTGCTATCATCGGAGCTGCCTGTAAAGCAATACCAACATGTCTCCTTAAAGCGGTGGGCTCATATGTAGAAATAGGCTGATTTTCAACGAGTATATGCCCGTTTGTTGGTGACAGAAGACCATTACATAATTTAAGTAGCGTTGTTTTACCAGCACCAGAAGGACCAACAAGAGTCGTAATTTGCCCTTTTGGAAATGACCCAGTAATTGACTTTAATATTATTTTGTCATTTACTGAAAAATGAACTTGTTGAAAGTGAATGGCAGGCTCATATAACGTATTCATTTATTGAAGCTCCTTTGTTATAGTCGGTAAAATAACTGTAGCATGAAATGACTGGAAGATGCAGTTTAAATAGTAGAAAGTAGGGGATTTGGAAATGCAAATATTGTATGTCGATACATTAACGTATACACAGGGGGATATGTATCTAGTGGCTTCAGATAAAGGTCTTGTCTATATAGGAACACCAAATGCATCATTTGAGGAAGTAGAAGTGTGGGCTAAAAAACCTTTTAAAGGGTATGGCTTTGAAGAAAATCCAGAAAAATTACAGCCATATAAGGCTCAATTAACCGCTTATTTTAACAAGGAGCTTACTGAGTTTGACCTACCTGTCCATGTAAAGGGAACTCCTTTTCAATTAGCCGTTTGGGAAGCCCTAAAAGAATTGCCTTATGGTACAACAACATCCTATGGTAATATCGCACAACGTATTGGTAATCCGAAAGCAGTTAGAGCTGTAGGAACTGCAATTGGTGCAAATCCAATACTAGCGATTATTCCATGCCATCGAGTCATTGGCAAAAATGGTCAATTAACAGGCTTCCGAAGTGGCCTCGCTATGAAACAGTTTTTACTTGAGTTAGAGCAAGTTTAAATTAAGTGAAGGTTGATGAAGGGGTTTGAGCAATGGGAAGAGCGTTTCGAGCAAAAAAATGGAAATAATTACCTAACTAAAAAAGAAAAATCTGCCCCCATCATCTAGAGATACAGGAGCAGATTTTTCCACTAGCTATACATGTTGTTCTTCTTGGACATTGCTTTGTGATTTACCGAAATGTGTTAAGCGATGAGCAAAGGTTTCTCCTCGTACAGCAGAGCTTTTGAAAATGTCTTGGAATTCGTAAGCAGGAGCGCCATGCTCCATTACATCTAAACCAGCAATCTCTTCTTCAACTGTTACACGTAATGGGATAAATGCTTTGATAATCAATAAGCCTGCTGACACAGATACGCTAACCCAGGCAACTGTTGCGATGACACCGATTGCTTGAATCCCCAGTAGACCAAAACCACCGCCATACAATAAACCTTGACCACCAATGTCAAATAAACCAACTGCCAATGTTCCCCAAATACCACAAATACCGTGAACCGCAATCGCTCCAACAGGATCATCTACTTTTAGCTTCCATTCAAGGAAACGTACACCTTCTACAAGTAATGGCGCGGCGATTAAGCCGATGATGAGGGAGCCCATGATACTGACATTCGCAGCACCAGCCGTAATCCCTACAAGCCCGGCTAATGCACCGTTTAATGTAAGGGAGCCATCAATATGACCGTAACGGAATTTCGTATAGAAAGCGGTAGCAACTACACCAGCAGCTGCTGCAAAGAATGTATTGGAAATAACACTAGGAACAAGTTCAGGATCGGCAGCTAACGTTGAAGCTCCATTAAAGCCGAACCAACCAAACCAAAGTAAAAATACGCCTAAAGCTCCTAATGGAATACTGTGTCCTGTAATTACATTTACTCGACCATTTTCATATTTACCAAGTCGAGGTCCAACCATAACAGCTGCGACAAATGCTGCGACAGCCCCCGTTAAGTGAACAACTGTAGAGCCGGCAAAATCAACAAAGCCTAGATCTGTTAACCAGCCTTGCCCACTCCATACCCAGTGACCAACAACAGGATAAACAACTAAAGACATAAGTATAATGACTCCGATATAAGCAAAAATATTAGTACGTTCTGCGACAGCGCCAGACAAAATCGTTGCTCCAGTTGCAGCAAACATTGTTTGGAAGATAAAGAAGGAAAGATCATCTACTCCTTTTAAAGCAAAGCCGCTAGTGCCGAAAATACCACCTACTGTGTCGCCGAACATAATGGCGTAACCACATAAAAAATAGACAATGCCACCAAGGGAAATCGTTAGGAAATTCTTCATGATGATATTGACGGCATTTTTCGAGCGGGTAAATCCAGCCTCGACCATAGCAAAACCAGCGTGCATAAAGAATACTAAAATAGTGCCAAGCATCACCCAAATTAAATTAACCGATAATAATACTGCATCCATCTACAACTTCCCCCTTTACTCTACTGCAATCGATCCGACTTCTTTTGTTCGGATACGAATTGCTTGTTCTACTGGATAAATGAAAATCTTTCCGTCCCCGACCTTGCCAGTTGCTGCTTCACGCAATAAAATCTCTACGATGGCATCGATTTTCCCATCGTCCACAATCATTTCCAATTTCAATTTAGGTAAAAATTCAATTTCATACGTATTGCCGCGAAAGAGTCCTGTTCTACCTAACTGACGACCACAGCCGGCAATTTCAGAGACGCTTAAACCTGCAATTCCTTCCTTTGCAAGTCCGTCCCGAACGGCCCCAAAAACTTCAGGACGAATGATTGCTTCAATTTTTTTCATGTGTACCAGCTCCTTGCGTAAATTTAATTTACATGTTAAAGCGGAATGAAAATCAATGCAATTGTTTTTTTAGAATTCGTGTTACATTACCTTACATCTGATAATTCTATTCTCGAAATAGTTTGCAGAAAATGTTTTTATAAAAGGAATGAAAGCGGTACTAAAAAATGTGTCTAAAATGTGAACAGTTCTAAATTTTCTGACTATTTATGTTAGAAAACCTAACATCAAATAGAAGATATGTAAAACGCAAGAATTTGGGTATATAGTGTATACTAGGACTAATTATCAAAGCGGAAGAAGGGGTTTCTTTTGAGATCAAACTATGCAGATGATAGCTTAGCGCTACACACAGACTTATATCAAATTAATATGGCAGAATCCTACTGGGCGGATGGCATACATAATAAAAAAGCAGTTTTTGAATTATATTTTAGAAAATTACCTTTTGGTAATGGCTATGCCATATTTGCTGGGTTAGAGCGAATGCTTGATTATCTACGTGATTTTCATTTTAGCGAATCCGATATTACCTATTTACGTGAGGAAGTGGGCTACAAGGAGGACTTTATCGAGTACTTGAAAAATATTCGATTCACAGGGGATATGTATTCTATGGTAGAAGGGGAGCTTGTTTTTGCCAATGAACCGATTGTTCGAATTGAAGCTCCATTAGTAGAAGCGCAGCTTATTGAAACGGCATTGCTTAATATTGTTAATTACCAAACATTAATTGCCACAAAGGCAAGCCGTATTAAACAAATTACTAAAAATGAAGTGGCGATGGAATTTGGGACAAGGCGTGCACAGGAAATGGATGCTGCTATTTGGGGAACGCGGGCAGCGTTTATTGGTGGTTTTGCTTCCACAAGTAATGTTCGAGCAGGTAAACTTTTTAAGATTCCTGTCTCTGGTACACATGCCCATGCGTTAGTACAAGCTTATAAAAATGATTATGATGCATTCCATGCTTATGCTAAACGTCATCGTGATTGCGTTTTTTTAGTAGATACTTACAATACATTGAAATCAGGTGTGCCAACTGCTATTAAAGTAGCTAAAGAGCTAGGAGACAAAATTAACTTTATTGGCATACGTTTAGATAGCGGTGATATCGCGTTTTTATCAAAAGAAGCTCGTCGTATGTTGGATGCTGCAGGCTTCCAGGATGCCAAAATCATTGTCTCGAATGATTTAGATGAATACACAATCTTAAATTTAAAATCTCAAGGTGCAAAAGTAGATGTTTGGGGAATTGGTACAAAGCTTATTACAGCTTATGATCAGCCTGCGTTAGGTGCAGTTTATAAAATGGTTGCCATCGAAAATAGTGAAGGGCAACTTGAAGATACAATCAAAATCTCGGCCAATGCAGAAAAGGTTTCCACGCCAGGACTAAAAAATGTCTATCGTATTATCGATAAAAAAAATGGAAAGGCAGAGGGCGATTATATTACGATGCAAGAAGAAAACCCTCAAGCTGAGGAACGCATAAAAATGTTCCATCCAATCCATACGTTTGTATCAAAGTTTGTCACAAATTTTGAAGCAAAAAATTTACATCAGCATGTTATTAAAAACGGAGCAATAAATTATCAAAATCCTACATTAGAGGAAATGCGTGATTATGCTACGGAAAATTTAGAATTGTTATGGGATGAATATAAGCGTGCGATGAATCCTGAAGAGTATCCAGTCGATCTCAGCCAAAAATGCTGGGATAATAAAATGCGTAATATTGAAGAAGTGCACAATATGGTTAAGCAAATGTAAATAAGAGGAGTGACGGGTACAATGACTTTACAACAACAAATTATTGAAGAATTACGTGTATTGCCTACTATTAATGTACAGGAAGAAATACGTAAATCCATTGATTTTTTAAAGGAATATGCACAACACTATAGCTTTGTAAAAGGATTCGTTCTTGGTATTTCTGGTGGTCAAGATTCGACGTTAACAGGAAAACTAGCACAGTTGGCAATTGATGAACTAAATGCAGAGGCTGGGGAAATGAAGTATTCTTTTTTGGCTGTACGTTTACCATATGGCGTGCAGGCTGATGAACAAGATTGTCAGGATGCCATTGATTATATAAAACCAACGAAAATTTACACTGTGAATATAAAAAATGCTGTAGATGCTAGTGTGTTGGCTTTAGCAAATGCAGGCGTTGAGCTGAATGATTTTGTGAAAGGGAATGAAAAAGCTCGTGAGCGTATGAAGGTGCAATATTCAATTGCCGCGATGAATGGGGCAGTTGTGTTAGGAACGGATCATGCTGCGGAGGCTATTACGGGGTTTTATACAAAATTTGGTGATGGTGGAGCGGACTTAATGCCGATTTTTCGTCTAAATAAACGACAAGGTAAGCAACTGTTAGCAGAACTTAAATGTCCTGAGCATCTTTATAAAAAGGTGCCAACAGCGGATTTAGAGGAGAATCGTCCATCATTGCCAGACGAAGTGGCACTTGGTGTATCATATGATCAAATTGATGATTATTTAGAGGGAAAAGAAATTCCTGAAGAACCACGCCGAATCTTAGAAGGATATTATTTGCGTTCTCAACATAAACGTCATATGCCAATTACGATATTTGATGATTTTTGGAAGTAAGATGAGTGAAAAGAGTTATGAAAAAGTGAACTTCGCTTTTGAAAATAGCTCTTTTCTCTCTTTTTTTATGCCATTTGGTTCTATGTTGTTAATTATCAGCATATAATGTCGATATAATTACCTATAAGGATAATAAAATGTAGGGGAGGGTAACTTTTTATGAGGACTTCTAGAGTGAGTGCAACGACAAGCAGTGTTTTTCGGCAAGAAAATCAGTATTTGCATGCTGGGGATATTAGCCATAACTTTGGGCAAAATCCACAAAAACTATTTAAAAATAGTTTGCAAAAAAATAAAGAGAAGAAGCACAGTTCAATAAATGCACCAAATCAACAGCAGCAACATCAACATACAGCGCCTATTCATATGGATAGTGCTAGTGATTTACAAATTCGTCGGGAATTAAATGAAACTGCGTTAAAGCTAAGCCGTTTAAGCAAACAAAAGAAGCGACTCAATAGTTACCGTTCTTCCATATAAATAACGAGCTCTCCACATTCATAGTGTGGGGAGTTTTTATATAAGAGTGGAAAAAGAATTGCTCTAAATTCAAAATATTTGAAGTGAAGATGTTCATTGAATGTTCAAGATAATTTTTCCAATTTTTCACTCCGATTTTTAACTAATTTCACAACTAATCTGTAATGTAGAGTATAGCAACAGAAAACTAAATTTGGAGGAAATAGTTGTGAAAAAATTATGGTTACCTGCACTAATATTATTATTTGTACTTGCAGCATGTGGCAGTGAAAAAGCCCAAGTGAAAGAGAAGGAAACGGAGCAAGAGGCTACGAAAAATGAAACAGCAACATTGAAAGAAAATTCTGTCCAGGTTGCTTCGCTAGTAGACCCACGGTTACAAGAGCCAAAGGAAGATACAGTTTGTGAAATGTGTAATATGAAGGTTTACATGAAAGATCACGAGATGGGAGTATTTTCAACACAAGCTATAAAAGAAGATGGGTCCATTGCTTTTTATGACGATATTGGCTGTTTGTTAAATGCGGAGGTTGCCAATGAAGAAAAAAATGAAAAATTTGTCCGTGATTTTGTGACAAAGGATTGGGCAAAGGTTGAAGATGTAACTATTGTGAAAACAGAGTTAAAATCTCCAATGAACTGGGGCTATATTTATTTTGTGAACAAGGCTGAGGCAGATAAATATATCCAAGAAAATTCGAATGCTTACGTTGAAGATCTTCAAAAAATTAAAGATGATGCATTGGAGAGACGTAAGAAGAAAATGATGCAAAAAAAGGCTGAGGAAGAAAATGGCGAATCTGGTTCCATGCATTCGAATGAAATGAATCATGAACAAGAGGGACACAGTCATTAAAGCGTTAGACTAGGGGGCATTCCTCTAGTCTTTTCATGCTGAATGGGGAGGTGAAGAGTGATGAAACAAATCAGTTTTTTCTTTTTGTTTTTTCTATTTACAAGTCAAACGGCATATGCGGAATTTGATATTCAATTTGCTATTGATCAAGCGAAAACTGGAGAGATTATTCATATTCCTGCTGGTCGTTACCAAGGGAATTTTACGGTGAAGAAACCAATTATACTACGCGGAGAAGAGGGGGTTGAGTTGTATTCTTTAAATAATAACCCTGCACTAAAAATTGAACATGTAGCTAATGTCTCTGTAGAAAATATAATGATAAGTGCAAAAAACAAAGGCATTGTAGCCAATGAGGCAGAGAATCTAGAGTTGAGAGAGATAGAGGTAAAAGATGTTCAAGTAGGTATCCATATTCAACGTTCAAAGCATGTTCGAATGTTAGAAAATAGGATTATTGGTAATCAGTCACATTATGCTGAAAAAGGCAATGGGATTGCTGTGTTTAAAAGCGAGGACATTGCCATCGAACAAAATACTATTGAACAAGTGCAAGATGGTATATACGTAGAAGAAGTGAAGCAAATCGATGTTCAACGAAACAAGGTGACGAATAGCCGTTACGGAACACACTTTATGTATTCGAGTGGTGTGGAGGTGCTTTTCAATACGTATTTACATAATGTTACAGGTCTAATGATCATGATGACTACTGACTTAGAAATAGCTAATAATACAGTCAGTAGCCATAACGATTTCAATAGCTATGGTCTTTTAATGTATGACACTCAGCAAGCAATGATAAGAAAAAATAGCTTTCATAATAATCGAGTAGGTGTAGCATTGCAAAAAAGTTCAGACATTCAAATACAAGAAAATCGCTTTCGAATGAATCAGACCGCATTAGAAGGTACAAAGGTAGAGGATGACTCAATCATAAATGATAATCAGTTTACGGGAAATATATTAACGGCAAGATCAGACCACCAAGGTTTGCGTCTCATTGGCAATTTTTATGATGATTATACTGGGATAGATGTTGCGGGCGATGGTTTCGGGGATGTTCCCTACGTAGCTGTATCGAGCTTTGGACAGTGGATGGTGAGACAACCAGTTTATCAATTTTTTGTAGCATCACCAAGCGTCATGATCTTGACGTCACTAGATCAGCAAATTAATAAAACAGAACAAAATCTACTCGTAGATAATGAACCAAAATTACTTAGCGATATGAGAAAGACGGAGTTTTCGATAAATATCATACAATTGTTAATTGGTCTAGTGGTATCTATGTGTGGTTTATGGTTTTGGAAAAGAGGGATGCGAATATGACTAGATGGATAACTATTTTGATTTTATGCAGTGCACTATTGGTAGGATGTAGCGATAAAACATATAAACCACGTGAGATTATCAGTGAAACAGATGTTTGTGAAATTTGTAATATGAGTATTGTTCATAATGAATATGCTGGACAGATTGTTTTGAAAAATGGAGACTATGAGATTTTTGATGATATTGGGTGTCTGATGGAATATCTTGAGCTAAATGGTGAGGATGAAGTTGGCGCAGCCTATATTAAAAATAAGGCAAACAATGAATGGATTGACATTTATAAAGCGACATTTGTGTACAACAAAGAGTATTGGACTCCGATGAACTATGGAGTTCTAGCATTTGCGACAAAAGATGAAGCGCAAAAATGGATGACTAATGAAGGAGATGGTCAACTATTGGCTTATCAGGATTTGCTAACGTTTAATTGGGGGATACATGAGTGATGTTTGTGAAAATAGAGCTGAAGCAAATTTTAAGAAGTCGTTGGATGCAACTAGTAGCCTTTCTTTTTACATTTGTTTTTGTAGCAATTATTGTCATTCAACAAATGGCTTTACCTGATATCGAGGGTTTTACACGTCAAACAGCATCATTTTTAAATGTATTATTGTTTCTATTACCATTATTTATTGTAAGCATTGGAAGTATGAGTATAGCTGGTGATATAGAATCTGGTTGGTATTCGTTACTAAAAACCTATCCGATGAAACGACGACAATATATTATAGGCAAATATGTAGCAACATCACTTGCCTTTTTACTGGTTGTGTTAGTGGCATTTGGTGTTGTCTTAGCATTAGGTGGTTTTTTAGGCGGCGTACGATTACCGTTTGTTTTAGTTACCCTTACGCTATTAAGTATCTTTATTTTTGTATCAATAGGTATTGCACTGGGGGCATTTGCCCAAACAAGGTTATTTGCACTAGCATTATCACTTGTTGTATGGTCCTTTTTTTTATTGCTTATATCTTATGCTTTAATGGCTCTAGGTGCAGTTGTAGCTGGTCATGTTTTACAAAAGCTTACCATCATAACGATACATATAAATCCTGTGGAATGGCTGCGCTTTGGTTATTTTATATTCAGCAATCAAGCTAGTGTGCTTGGTCCAGCGTTTTATGGAGTAACGAAGTTTTATTTGTCGCCATTGGGTCACGTGGTATATGGGATTGTGACGACTTGTTGGATTGTTTTGCCGCTTATGCTTGCTACGAAGTTATTAAAGGAGGACCAGCAACGATGATTCTTTTAGAAGCGAAAAATGTAGCTAATGTCTATGATAATGATAGAGGTTTAAAAGAAGCAACCTTTACATTGCATTCAGGTCGAATTTTAGCGCTGGTTGGAGGCAATGGAGCAGGAAAGAGTACGTTGATTCGACTATTAACGGGTCAAGAAAAGCAAAAATCTGGGGAAATGATATGGCATAAACCACAGGCAATTCGTTATATGCCTGACGATGTAGATTTCCCTACTATGCTAACTGCCGCTGAAATTTTAGAGTTGTTGGCATCTTTAAAACAAGTAGATAAATATGAACAAGAACACATTTTGAAGCGCGTTTCCTTGTGGGACGTTCGCAGGCAACAGGCTAAACAGTTTTCTAAGGGAATGCTACAACGATTAAATCTTGCGCAAAGCTTACTTGGCAGCGGTTCTTTGTTGATCTTAGATGAACCGACTAATGGCCTTGACCCATTTTGGATAGCGCAGCTGAAAAATATGATGTTGGAGGAAAAGGAGAAAGGGAATACGGTCATATTCTCTACACACTTGCTGTCTTTTGCTGAAGAAATAGCAGATGATATATTAGTTTTACATGAAGGAGAAATTATTATTTCTGGGACGATAACTGATATTTTTTTACAAGAAGATGCTACATCATTGGAAGAAATATGGTTAAAAAGAATAAATTTGTAACATTCTATTACGGAATGACGTTATATAATAAGGACTAGGCTTGTTTGATAACATTCAAACAAGCCTTCTTTATGAGGATCAATAGTATGTAGCGGTTTCAGATAATTGTTTTAGAAGACAGATTTCGATATGCTTAGGGTAAGTTATCGTGCAATTCACATAATTGCCTGATGGAATGGGAGGCTTTTTTGATTTATGAATTCTCAAATACAGGATGTTTTAGAAAATATAGAAAAAGTAATGATTGGTAAAAGAGAGGTTGCTGAGCTTAGTATTGTCGCATTATTAGCGAGAGGGCATGTGTTGTTAGAGGATGTACCTGGAGTAGGAAAGACGATGATGGTGCGAGCGCTTGCGAAATCCTTTGACGCACAGTTTAAGCGCATTCAATTTACACCAGATTTATTGCCTTCAGATGTAGTTGGTATATCTATTTATAATCCAAAAACAATGGAGTTTGAATTTCGCCCAGGACCAATTATGGGGGATGTTGTATTAGCAGACGAAATAAACCGTACGTCGCCAAAAACACAATCTGCCTTATTAGAGGGCATGGAGGAGGCATCTGTCACAATTGACGGAAAAACACTGCTAATTAACCAGCCATTTTTTGTTATGGCCACACAAAATCCGATTGAACATGAGGGTACCTATCCTTTACCAGAGGCACAACTGGATCGCTTTTTATTGAAGATAAAAATGGGTTACCCATCTAGAGGGCAGGAAGTAGAAATTTTGCGAAGAGCTGAAAATGGTAAACCAATTGAAAAAATCGAATCAGTGTTATCTGTAACGCAATTAATTGAATTGCAGGAGCTTGTTCAGGGCGTGTATGTGGAAGATTCAGTTAAAAATTATATGGTGGAGCTTGCTGCCCAAACAAGGGAAAATAGCTATGTTTATTTAGGGGTGAGTCCGCGGGCAACATTAGCGCTAATGAAAGCTTCTCAAGCTTATGCATTTATGAAAGGGCGCAGCTATGTGACACCCGATGATGTTCAATATCTTGTGCCATTTGTCTTTAACCATCGTTTAGTTTTAAAACCAGATGCACGCTACGATAACGTAGCCGCAGACGAAATAATCAAGCGCATTATTGCGAGTACACCTGTTCCGACTAAAAGGTTTGCAGAACAATGAAGAAATGGAAAGGCTTTTTAGAAAAAAGCAAACATTTTTTATTGATTACCTTTTTGATGGTCGTAATATTTAGTTACGCTATGTTCCAAGGAGGATTCGTCAGCTGGTTTGTATTTTTTACGGTTAGTCCATTTTTAGTGTACGCACTCTTGTTCCTTGTAGTGAGAGAAGATATTTTACTTGTAGAGCGTAAAATTGAACCAAATCATATAGAACGAGGGCAATCGGCAAAGGTGTTTATTACGATAGAAAGAAGAACACGTTTCCCATTTGCCTATATCATGATGGAGGAACTTGTAGATAGTGAAGGGTTAGTACAGGCTAAAATAGAAAATTCAAATGCCATTAAGTTTGTTGGCTTTAGGAAAAAATTTAGCTGGCATTATGACTTGGAAAAGATGCCTCGTGGAGAGCATCGCTACTTAGGGGTTACAATGGTTTTCTATGATTTCTTTGGCTGGGCAAAAAAGCCTGTCATAGCAGAAAAGGAACAAACTATTTTAGTTTATCCGAGAATCAGGGAGATGAAATACGCTACCCTTCAAACGAAATATGATGTTGGCTCTATGATGTCACCCTATTCCATTGTAAAGGACACATCTATGGCTGTTGGGTTAAGAGAGTATGTTCCAGGAGATCGCTTTTCATGGATTCATTGGAAATCATTTGCGAGAACGCAAACCTTACAATCGAAGGAGTTTGAGGATCGACAATCTTCAGAGTTATTGCTCGTATTAGACGCTAAAAAATCTCCAATGTTTGAAGAAAAAGTGGAGTTAGTAGCATCCATGCTACAGATGATTGTTCAAGAACGAGGAGATTTATCTTTTATTTCTGCTGGAGAAATGACGAAAGTATTCCCGGTTATACAAGGTGAAAAGCAATTAGATCAGATTATGTATCATTTAGCTGCTATAAAGCCTACAGAGAATGTCAAATTCAGATTTTATGATCAGCAATCTTTTAAGCAAGTTGCAACATTGCTTTATGTGACAAGTGATGTATCAGAAGAATTACTACATACTCTTGCGAATTTAGTGAAAAGCTGTATTTGTTTTGTAGTGGCAAAACAGCCACCTGTGCAATCTGAGCTTATGATGCGTTATAAACATATTCAAATCGTTTATGTAGACCCAACAGATTTTTATCATTTATTCACGGAGGTGATGAAACCGTGAAACGACCATTAGCGGAATTTATAGAATTAACCATTGCGTATATTATTATATTCTTCATTTTGCGTGAATGGCTTATTCCTATTATGCAATTAACGAATACTGGCGGGATGCACCTCTTCCTTGTATTTATTGGTTTATCCCTAGCGTTAAGTTTATGCCGAGTACACCCAATATTATCTGGATTAGTGAAGTTAGGCTATATTACTTGGCTTATTGTCTTCACTTATAGTACAAGCCCCGTTTTTTCAGGAGAAACTTTACCGTTTTTATTGTCTGAATGGACAGGGAATATGGCCTCTATACTATCAGGGGATTTTGGACAAGTATCAAATGCCTTTAGGACAGTGCTATTTCTTGTATTAATTTGGATGCTTGTTTATCTAATTCACCATTGGGTTTCAGTGCGGAAAAATATATTTTACTTTTTTGCTATGACTGTCTTCTTTATTGCCACATTAGATACGTTTAGTGATTATGATGGTAAAGCGGCTATTGTAAAAGTTATTGTACTTGGATTAATTATGACAGGAGTACTCTTTGTTAAACGTCTATGGCTTCAAGTTGAGACAACGAGTACTATACTGGAGAAATGGAAAATTGTCATTCCGATGCTTGTCTCAGTATTGCTTGTTAGCTCTGTCGCATTCTTTTTACCAAAGACAGGACCAACATGGGCAGATCCTGTGCCATTCATCCAAGAAATTACTGGCCAAGCTGGAAGCGGAACTGGGGAAAAATCAGTTGGCTATGGCCAAGATGATAGTCAGCTCGGAGGCCCATTCCAAGGGGATAATACATTAATTTTCACGGCTTCTTCTCGTGATCGGCATTATTGGCGTATTGAAACAAAAGATACGTATACATCAAAAGGCTGGATTATTTCGGATGGAAACTTTGGCAAAAATGTCTATGAAACAAATACACCCATTCATACTTCTTTACAAGTAGGATTACCAGAAAATGAGCGACAAATTCAATTAGATATTGCTGTTCCAATGCCATTTTTGATTCAAACTTATGGTTTATTATCTGTTTCAGCTCAAGACGCCACTTTATTTATTCAGGATGAGCAGACTGAAAAAATGACGATAGAGCAGCAGGCGGGTGAATCAAAATCGTTATCAAACTACTCATTGTCTTATAGTGAACCAGTTTATAGTATGGAGCAGCTTCAATTGTCATATCCTACTACACTTGAAACATTAGATCCTTCATATAATCGTTTTCTACAATTACCAAACCAGCTGCCGCAGCGTGTAAGAGATTTAGCTTCTGATATAACGCAAGGTAAAGCTACGATATACGATCAAATTAAAGCTGTGGAAAGTTACTTTAGAACCAATGGCTTTAGATACGATAAAAATGAAGCGGCAATTCCTGCTGAAAATCAAGATTATGTCGATCAATTTTTATTCGATACTAAAGTAGGCTATTGTGATAATTTCTCCACTTCGATGGTTGTGCTTTTACGTTCACTAGGCATACCAGCAAGATGGGTTAAAGGCTTTGCACCTGGCACAGTAGGACCGATAACAGACGGACTGCGCGAATATCGAATCACGAATGACAATGCGCACTCTTGGGTGGAAGCATATATACCTGGCACGGGTTGGATGGAGTTTGAACCTACCATCGGCTTTACAGGTAATGTGAATATTGATTATGATATCCCACTAGATACAGCTGATCAGGAAGAGGTATTGCAGCCAGAAAAAAAACCAGAGCAGCCCCAACCACAAGAAAAGGTATCTGAAAAGGAACAGTCTCCATCAACATTTAATTTAGATGCAGTATGGACATGGCTGAAAAAATTCACTTATGTGTGGATTGCCATCGTGGTTTTACTGATCATTATTAGTATTACGTTATACTTACAACGTAAAACATGGATTCCTAAGATGCATGTGCGTGTATATCGCAAAAAGGTAGCGGATTGGTCAAACTTCGATTCTTCTTACCATGTATTGCTGAAGCAATTATCCCGTATTGGATTGCGTAGAAGAGATGGGGAAACATTGCGTGCGTTCGCTGAGCGAGTAGATGCTGCGCTAGAGACAGATGAAATGCAAAAGCTGACAGAAGTATATGAACAACATGTTTATGGAAAAGATAAGGAGGAAGTCGATTTTAGAGAGCTGAAAGAAAGTTGGGAATATTTAATCAATCGCACTATCAGTTGATTTTAATGTGTACAAAGAGTAAAATGAAAAAAATTAAATGCAAGGATTGCTTTCATATAAGTTCGATAATAGGGTTCGGATGTTTCTACGAAATCACCTTAAATGATTTCTCTATGAAGGCGGATGTTTTCGTTAGGTGAAAAGTATAGTAAATCACTTTACTTTGCTACGCATTCGCCTTTATCACTATTCTAGAGCTTATGAACGCGTAGAAAGTTTTTTTACTTTCTTCGCGTTTTTCTTTGAACAAATGAAAATATCCTTTAAAAATAGTAGAAGAGGTGGAAATTTTGACAGCTAGCCCTTTATTAAAAGAGCAAGAAAAAATCGTTGTACTGGACTTCGGTAGCCAATTTAACCAGTTAATTACGCGTCGTATCCGTGAATTTGGTGTTTTCAGTGAATTGCACCCACATACGGTAACTGCGGAAGAAATTAAAGATATGAACGCAACGGGTATTATTTTTTCAGGTGGCCCAAACTCTGTTTATGATGAAAATGCCTTCCATGTGGATCCAGCTATTTTTGAATTAGGTTTACCAATATTAGGTATTTGCTATGGGATGCAATTAATGGCACATACAAATGGCGGTAAAGTTGAAGGTGCTGAAACGCGTGAATATGGTAAAGCGGAAATCAAAGTCACTACTTCAAATAAGTTATTTGGAGACTTACCAACTGAGCAAATTGTGTGGATGAGCCATGGTGACCATGTAACAGAAGTTCCAGCTGGATTTGAAGTAATTGCTACAAGTGCATCTTGTCCGATTGCTGCAATGGCAGATGTAGAACGCAAATTATATGCTGTACAATTCCATCCAGAAGTACGTCACTCTGTTTATGGTAATGACTTACTACGTCAATTCGTATTCGATATTTGTGAGGCAAAAGGCGACTGGTCAATGGCTAACTTCATTGAGCTTGAAATCGCAAAAATTCGTGAAATAGTTGGCGATAAAAAAGTATTATGTGCTCTTTCTGGCGGTGTAGATTCATCAGTTGTAGCAGTTTTAATTCATAAAGCAATCGGCGATCAATTGACTTGTATGTTCGTAGACCACAACTTAAACCGTAAAGGTGAAGTTGAACAAGTAATGAAAACATTCACAGAAGACTTTGATATGAATCTTATTAAAATTGATGCTCGCAAACGTTTCATGGACAAACTTGCAGGTGTATCAGATCCGGAGAAAAAACGTAAAATTATCGGTAATGAATTTATTTACGTATTTGATGAAGAGGCATCGAAGCTTGAAGGTATGGATTTCTTAGCACAAGGTACTCTATACACAGATATCATTGAATCTGGTACTTCAACGGCGCAAACAATCAAATCACACCATAATGTTGGTGGTCTTCCAGAAGATATGCAATTCCAATTAATCGAGCCACTGAAAACGTTATTTAAAGATGAAGTTCGTGCGCTAGGTTTAGAACTTGGTCTTGATGAAAAAATCGTTTGGCGTCAACCATTCCCAGGTCCTGGATTAGGTATTCGTGTACTTGGTGAAGTTACAGAAGAAAAATTAGAAATCGTTCGCGAAGCAGATTTCATTTTACGTGAAGAAATCGCAAATGCTGGTCTTGACCGTGACATCTGGCAATACTTCACGGTATTACCTGATATCCGTTCAGTTGGTGTAATGGGCGATGCACGTACGTATGATTACGCAATCGGTATCCGTGCTGTAACATCTATCGACGGCATGACTTCTGACTGGGCACGTATCCCTTGGGACGTACTAGAGAAAATCTCTGTCCGCATGGTAAACGAAGTAAAACACGTGAACCGCGTGCTGTATGATATTACATCTAAGCCACCAGCAACGATTGAGTGGGAATAACAGCAACTGCCCTAAAAGCCTTGAGAGGTTTTTAGGGTTTTTTGATGTGATCATTTTTAGTCTATTCATAGATTGTATGATTCGAATTATATCAAGGTTAAAGCAGCAATTGCTGGTAAAGTGCTGTATGTAGTAAACTAAATGAATGCAAAAGAATTGTACTATTCAGATTAGGGGGGATTTAAATGGAGAAAAATAGGCCAATAATTCACACACTTGCTGTTGGAATGCCGAAAGAATTGCTTGATAGTAAAGGACGTTCGATGATTACAGGAATTGAAAAGCAACAAATGCAAGAGGTTTATTTGTCATCACGTGGCTTCGAAGGGGATGATGTGGCAGATAAAAAACATCATGGTGGCCCAGACCGTGCAGTTTGTTTATACCCTGCAGAGCATTACATACAATGGGAACATGAACTTGGAAAACCGTTGCCTACTGCTGCATTTGGTGAAAATTTAACAGTAACGAATATGTTAGAAGCGGATGTTTGTATTGGGGATATTTATAAAATAGGTAATGCCGTCATACAAATCACACAAGGACGTATTCCATGTAGTACGATTGATAGATATACTGAGGCAACCACATTACTTAAACGTTTAATTGAAACAGGTTATACAGGTTATCTTGCACGCGTACTGGAGGAAGGGTCAATTTGTGCAGATTCAACAATAGAAGTTGTGGAAAAGCATCCTGCGCGTATCTCAGTTTTGTACGGCAATGAAGTGTACTTTAAAAATAAAGATGCGATAGCTATGAAACAAATACAAGCAGTGGATGCATTAGCGGATGATTGGAAAGAAAAACTAGAAAAAAGGATTCAAATCTTACAAAGTAAAGTGATGAATTAAGTCATAACGTTCAAGGGACGATCCTCTAGAATTCGAAAGAGTTCCAGGGGGTTTTTGCTTTTTATTGATTACAGAAATGTTCAGTACTACGTTTATTTAGCGGTGAATTATTTGAATATGAACATTAAATAAGAATTTTACACGAACTTTCGTATTTATTTTTGTAAAAATGTTCGGAAATGGGGTTGAAATCTAAAAAATGAAATGATATATTACGAATGTAAATTAAATACGTCGTCGTATAATGTCGGGAATAAGGCCCGTGAGTTTCTACCAAGTTACCGTAAATAACTTGACTACGATTTGGGTTTATCTATGTATAAACACTAATTTATTTCACACACTATGGTGATGAAATATATCGTAGACATGCGACTAGTAGAGTAGTCAGCGTGTCTTTTTTGTTTTCGATATTGAAGACGACCATACGGAGGATTTTTTGATAATGAAAAAATATTTCATGTTCGATGAATTAGGAACTAATTATCGCCGAGAAATAATTGGTGGTATTACAACCTTCCTTGCAATGGCATATATTCTAGCTGTTAACCCAAGTATTCTAGAAAATGCAGGGATGGATAAAGGTGCTGTTTTCGTAGCAACAGCATTAGCAGCAGCAGTCGGTTCTTTGATTATGGGGATTTTCGCTAAGTTCCCAATTTCACTTGCTCCTGGGATGGGATTAAATGCATTCTTCGCATTTACTGTAGTCGGAGCTTATGGTATTCCATGGCAAACTGGTTTAACAGGTGTATTCTTTTCTGGAATTATCTTTATCATTTTATCTTTAACGGGTATTCGTGAAACTGTTATTAACGCCATTCCAGTACAACTTAAATATGCTGTTTCAGCAGGTATTGGTTTATTTATCACATTCGTAGGTTTACAAGGTGCAGGGATTATAGTTGATAGTCCAGCGACATTAGTAACTTTAGGAACTTTTACTGGAGCTACATTACTAGCAGTATTCGGAATCATTCTTTCTGTTATTCTTATCATTAAATTCCGTAGTATTGGTATTTTCTTAGGGATGGTCATTACTGCGGTTATTGGGATGATCACAGGTATCATTGATCCTCCAACAGCAGTTGTTTCGGCTATTCCAAGTGTAGACTCTACATTTATGGTAGCGTTGGAACCACTTGGTGACATTGGAACATTATTTAACGTGAAGTTTTTAGTAGTAGTGTTAACATTCCTGTTTGTAGATTTCTTTGATACAGCAGGTACTTTAATGGCTGTAGCGACACAGGCTGGCTTAGTAAAAGATAATAAATTACCACGTGCAGGGCGTGCCTTAATGGCGGATGCGCTAGCAACGACAATCGGTTCTTTATTTGGTACATCAACAACAACAGCGTATGTAGAGTCAACTTCTGGGGTAGCAGCGGGTGCACGCTCAGGGTTCTCGGCAGTCGTAACTGCAGTACTATTCTTAGTAGCTTTATTCTTCTCACCATTACTAGCTGTTGTAACGCCAGCAGTAACTGCACCAGCTCTAGTAATCGTAGGGGTACTGATGGTATCATCATTACGTCTAATTGATTGGGATAAATTCGAAATAGCAGTACCTGCATTCTTTACAGTATTAATGATGCCACTTGGTTATTCAATTGCTACTGGTATTGCAATCGGTTTTGTATTCTATCCAATTACAATGTTATTAGCTGGTCGTAAAAAAGAAATTCATCCTATGATGTATGGCTTATTCTTTGTCTTCCTTGCGTACTTTATCTGGGTAAGATAGTTAAATATATTTTGAAAGGCACCTCAATTGTTAGGTAAGAAACTAACAATTAGAGGTGCTTTTTCATTGCCAACAAAAATAACAAGAAACTATTTTGGGGTTTAAGACATTCAAAATAGAGCATAGCCTAAACAAATCAAGTTATTAATTTTCTACATTATATAGAAGAAACTTGATTTCGAATAAATAAGAATAGTTTTACTTCAATGAAACTCTTGCAAACTTATTTTTAAGATGATATATTTAAACACGTTGTTACGAGATAAACGAACAACTAAAAAAATATTAACATAAACGGTTGACATGAAGTTAACATTATGTTAAATTATAAAAAGTTACTTGATGTAACTATTAAATGAACCTTGAAAACTGAACAAGCAAAACGTAATCAATAAAGTTTCAAATAACTAGCTTTGCTTAGTGAACGAAACAAAATTTTGGACATCAAAATGGATGCCAGCAAAACAATTTGAGCTATTCAAATTTCTTTTATGGAGAGTTTGATCCTGGCTCAGGACGAACGCTGGCGGCGTGCCTAATACATGCAAGTCGAGCGAACAGAGAAGGAGCTTGCTCCTTCGACGTTAGCGGCGGACGGGTGAGTAACACGTGGGCAACCTACCTTATAGTTTGGGATAACTCCGGGAAACCGGGGCTAATACCGAATAATCTGTTTCACCTCATGGTGAAACACTGAAAGACGGTTTCGGCTGTCGCTATAGGATGGGCCCGCGGCGCATTAGCTAGTTGGTGAGGTAACGGCTCACCAAGGCGACGATGCGTAGCCGACCTGAGAGGGTGATCGGCCACACTGGGACTGAGACACGGCCCAGACTCCTACGGGAGGCAGCAGTAGGGAATCTTCCACAATGGGCGAAAGCCTGATGGAGCAACGCCGCGTGAGTGAAGAAGGATTTCGGTTCGTAAAACTCTGTTGTAAGGGAAGAACAAGTACAGTAGTAACTGGCTGTACCTTGACGGTACCTTATTAGAAAGCCACGGCTAACTACGTGCCAGCAGCCGCGGTAATACGTAGGTGGCAAGCGTTGTCCGGAATTATTGGGCGTAAAGCGCGCGCAGGTGGTTTCTTAAGTCTGATGTGAAAGCCCACGGCTCAACCGTGGAGGGTCATTGGAAACTGGGAGACTTGAGTGCAGAAGAGGATAGTGGAATTCCAAGTGTAGCGGTGAAATGCGTAGAGATTTGGAGGAACACCAGTGGCGAAGGCGACTATCTGGTCTGTAACTGACACTGAGGCGCGAAAGCGTGGGGAGCAAACAGGATTAGATACCCTGGTAGTCCACGCCGTAAACGATGAGTGCTAAGTGTTAGGGGGTTTCCGCCCCTTAGTGCTGCAGCTAACGCATTAAGCACTCCGCCTGGGGAGTACGGTCGCAAGACTGAAACTCAAAGGAATTGACGGGGGCCCGCACAAGCGGTGGAGCATGTGGTTTAATTCGAAGCAACGCGAAGAACCTTACCAGGTCTTGACATCCCGTTGACCACTGTAGAGATATAGTTTCCCCTTCGGGGGCAACGGTGACAGGTGGTGCATGGTTGTCGTCAGCTCGTGTCGTGAGATGTTGGGTTAAGTCCCGCAACGAGCGCAACCCTTGATCTTAGTTGCCATCATTTAGTTGGGCACTCTAAGGTGACTGCCGGTGACAAACCGGAGGAAGGTGGGGATGACGTCAAATCATCATGCCCCTTATGACCTGGGCTACACACGTGCTACAATGGACGATACAAACGGTTGCCAACTCGCGAGAGGGAGCTAATCCGATAAAGTCGTTCTCAGTTCGGATTGTAGGCTGCAACTCGCCTACATGAAGCCGGAATCGCTAGTAATCGCGGATCAGCATGCCGCGGTGAATACGTTCCCGGGCCTTGTACACACCGCCCGTCACACCACGAGAGTTTGTAACACCCGAAGTCGGTGAGGTAACCTTTTGGAGCCAGCCGCCGAAGGTGGGATAGATGATTGGGGTGAAGTCGTAACAAGGTAGCCGTATCGGAAGGTGCGGCTGGATCACCTCCTTTCTAAGGATTATTTCGGAATACAAACCTAGGGTTTGTAAGATTACGTTTTGCGTTCAGTTTTGAAGGTTCATTCTTTCTTGAATGAAAATCTTCAAAACTTGTTCTTTGAAAACTGGATAAAACGACATTGAAATTGTAACAAACACATTTATTTTTTAAGTTTTTTTATAGGCTTAATAACATTAAAAGGGTTTCAAGACACGAGCAGTTCTAGGAAGCAATCGAGTGAATGAAGGAGCGTACTTGAGTACGTGACTGATTGAACGAGTGAAGCTGACAACGAAATGTGATGTGTATTGAAAGCCGTTAGGTTAAGTTATTAAGGGCGCACGGCGAATGCCTTGGCACTAGGAGCCGAAGAAGGACGGCACTAACACCGATATGCTTCGGGGAGCTGTAAGTGAGCTTTGATCCGGAGATTTCCGAATGGGGGAACCCACTACGTTTAATCGCGTAGTATCTTGACGTGAATACATAGCGTCTTGAAGGCAGACCCAGGGAACTGAAACATCTAAGTACCTGGAGGAAGAGAAAGAAAAATCGATTCCCTGAGTAGCGGCGAGCGAAACGGGAAGAGCCCAAACCAAGAGGCTTGCCTCTTGGGGTTGTAGGACACTCAATACGGAGTTACAAAAGAGCGAGTTAGATGAAGCGACTTGGAAAGGTCCGCCAGAGCAGGTAAAAGCCCTGTAGTCGAAAGTTCGTTCTCTCCTGAGTGGATCCTGAGTACGGCGGAACACGTGAAATTCCGTCGGAATCCGGGAGGACCATCTCCCAAGGCTAAATACTACCTAGTGACCGATAGTGAACCAGTACCGTGAGGGAAAGGTGAAAAGCACCCCGGAAGGGGAGTGAAAGAGATCCTGAAACCGTGTGCCTACAAGTAGTTAGAGCCCGTTAATGGGTGATAGCGTGCCTTTTGTAGAATGAACCGGCGAGTTACGATTACGTGCGAGGTTAAGCTTTAGAAGGCGGAGCCGCAGCGAAAGCGAGTCTGAATAGGGCGAAATAGTACGTGGTCGTAGACCCGAAACCAGGTGATCTACCCATGTCCAGGGTGAAGGTAAGGTAACACTTACTGGAGGCCCGAACCCACGCACGTTGAAAAGTGCGGGGATGAGGTGTGGGTAGCGGAGAAATTCCAATCGAACTTGGAGATAGCTGGTTCTCTCCGAAATAGCTTTAGGGCTAGCCTCGTGATGAGAATACTGGAGGTAGAGCACTGTTTGGACTAGGGGGCCATCCCGGTTTACCGAATTCAGACAAACTCCGAATGCCAGATATTTATACACGGGAGTCAGACTGCGAGTGATAAGATCCGTAGTCAAAAGGGAAACAGCCCAGACCACCAGCTAAGGTCCCAAAGTAATCGTTAAGTGGAAAAGGATGTGGCGTTGCACAGACAACCAGGATGTTGGCTTAGAAGCAGCCATCATTTAAAGAGTGCGTAATAGCTCACTGGTCGAGTGACGCTGCGCCGAAAATGTATCGGGGCTAAACGATTCACCGAAGCTGTGGATTGACATCTACGATGTCAGTGGTAGGAGAGCGTTCTAAGTGCGTTGAAGTCAGACCGGAAGGACTGGTGGAGCGCTTAGAAGTGAGAATGCCGGTATGAGTAGCGAAAGACGGGTGAGAATCCCGTCCACCGTATGACTAAGGTTTCCTGAGGAAGGCTCGTCCGCTCAGGGTTAGTCGGGACCTAAGCCGAGGCCGATAGGCGTAGGCGATGGACAACAGGTTGATATTCCTGTACCACCTCCTCACCGTTTGAGAAATGGGGGGACGCAGTAGGATAGGGTAAGCGCGCTGTTGGTTATGCGCGTCCAAGCAGTAAGGCGTGTGTGTAGGCAAATCCGCACACTGTAACGTTGAGCTGTGATGGCGAGTCCGTATGGACGAAGTTCCTGATTTCACACTGCCAAGAAAAGCCTCTATCGAGGTGAGAGGTGCCCGTACCGCAAACCGACACAGGTAGTCGAGGAGAGAATCCTAAGGTGTGCGAGAGAACTCTCGTTAAGGAACTCGGCAAAATGACCCCGTAACTTCGGGAGAAGGGGTGCTCTTGAGCGTGCAAGCGCATGAGAGCCGCAGTGAATAGGCCCAGGCGACTGTTTAGCAAAAACACAGGTCTCTGCAAAACCGTAAGGTGACGTATAGGGGCTGACGCCTGCCCGGTGCTGGAAGGTTAAGAGGAGTGGTTAGCGCAAGCGAAGCTGCGAATTGAAGCCCCAGTAAACGGCGGCCGTAACTATAACGGTCCTAAGGTAGCGAAATTCCTTGTCGGGTAAGTTCCGACCCGCACGAAAGGCGTAACGATCTGGGCACTGTCTCAACGAGAGACTCGGTGAAATTATAGTACCTGTGAAGATGCAGGTTACCCGCGACAGGACGGAAAGACCCCGTGGAGCTTTACTGTAGCCTGATATTGAATTTTGGTACAACTTGTACAGGATAGGTAGGAGCCAGAGATCTCGGAGCGCCAGCTTCGAAGGAGGCGTCGGTGGGATACTACCCTGGTTGTATTGAAATTCTAACCCATGCCCCTTAGCGGGGCAGGAGACAGTGTCAGGCGGACAGTTTGACTGGGGCGGTCGCCTCCTAAAAGGTAACGGAGGCGCCCAAAGGTTCCCTCAGAATGGTTGGAAATCATTCGTAGAGTGTAAAGGCACAAGGGAGCTTGACTGCGAGACCTACAAGTCGAGCAGGGTCGAAAGACGGGCTTAGTGATCCGGTGGTTCCGCATGGAAGGGCCATCGCTCAACGGATAAAAGCTACCCCGGGGATAACAGGCTTATCTCCCCCAAGAGTCCACATCGACGGGGAGGTTTGGCACCTCGATGTCGGCTCATCGCATCCTGGGGCTGTAGTCGGTCCCAAGGGTTGGGCTGTTCGCCCATTAAAGCGGTACGCGAGCTGGGTTCAGAACGTCGTGAGACAGTTCGGTCCCTATCCGTCGTGGGCGTAGGAAATTTGAGAGGAGCTGTCCTTAGTACGAGAGGACCGGGATGGACACACCGCTGGTGTACCAGTTGTCTTGCCAAAGGCATCGCTGGGTAGCTATGTGTGGACGGGATAAGTGCTGAAAGCATCTAAGCATGAAGCCCCCCTCAAGATGAGATTTCCCATTACGCAAGTAAGTAAGATCCCTCAAAGACGATGAGGTAGATAGGTTCGAGGTGGAAGTGTGGTGACACATGGAGCTGACGAATACTAATCGATCGAGGACTTAACCAAAAACGTTTGAACCATTCAATGAACCGTTTATCCAGTTTTGAAAGAATAATTTCTTTTATGAAGGGTTTCAAGATACGAGTAGTTCGAGGAAGCAATGGAGAGAGGGAAGGAGCGTACTCAAGTACGTGACTGACTGAACGACAGAAGCTGACGAAGAAATGCGATGTATATTGAAAGCCGACCATAGTCTAGTGATGATGGCAAAGAGGTCACACCCGTTCCCATACCGAACACGGAAGTTAAGCTCTTTAGCGCCGATGGTAGTTGGGGGCTTCCCCCTGTGAGAGTAGGACGTCGCTAGGCAATTTAAAAAGTCATGGATATATTCCATGGCTTTTTTTGTTTTATGAAATATTCATAAAATGCTATAATAAATTAAATTATATACATATTGATTGATCTTGATTCATAGGAGGAATCAAAATGAGGCGTAACCTTTTTACGGCTATTTCGATCTTGAGTCTACTACTTATATTCTTTCTGTTTGGTTATGATTCAACGAAATGGTATGGAGGCTTTTTTACATTTCTCTATCAAGTCAATATGTTTATGCCCTTTATTTTAGGTGGTTTAGGCATTGTTAGTGCTCTCTTAGGCATTAAAGGCTATCGCATGGTTCTTGTTGTCCTTCATTCATTCCTACTATTATTATTTTTAGGTATCTATTTTAAAGCTTTTTATGGATTTAATGAACCTTAATTAAAACTGCGGATATGAATCTGCAGTTTTTTCTATTGAAAGAACCTCATTATATGTTCTTACATACTTCTTTAAGCAACAAAAGGTATAATGTAATACAAGTAGTAAATATGTAAAATGTGAAGTGGAAAGGAAGAAAAAGTTGGGGAAAAAGCAAATTTGGTATGAGGTACAAGAAAATGAGTCGATCGAGGATTGTTTAGCAAGAATGCAGCAGGATGGTTTCATGGCCATAGGGCGAAAAGAAGAGCCGCTTTTTCATATAGTAGATGGTGAACCAGCCTTTTTGCGTCAAAAAATTCAATTTAAAGCTATACCTACTCAAGATACTGAATAAATTTGACCAAAAACCGAACATTTTTTTTGCACTTATAAAAAACGTTCGCATTTTTGCATTGACGATAAGGCAATCCCTTGTTAAAATGTGATAAGGAAAAACAAATAAATCCCACATATATGCTAGAGGATTGGCTCTAGTGTCTCTACCCGGCACCGTAAATGCTGGACTATGCGGGAAAGCACTTTTGGCATATTACGAGAAGATCCTTGTGCAGTTATGTACATGGAGATATTCTTGTCTTACTAAGTCCTCAAGTAAACTGCTTTCACGTGTAATAGTAGAGAGTAGTTTATTTGGGGATTTTCTTTGTAAATAGATAAAAATTGCAGTAGCTATTAATAATAGAGGCTTGCACAATAATTGATCATTTTTCTATCGTTTAAAAGGAGCGACAATTTATGAATCCGAAAATCGGTGTCATTATGGGTAGTTCAAGTGACTGGGAAACAATGAAACATGCATGTGATATTTTAGATGAATTACAAGTACCGTATGAAAAAAAGGTTGTATCTGCACATCGTACACCTGATTTAATGTTTGACTATGCAGAGACAGCTCGTGAGCGAGGACTACAAGTAATTATCGCTGGGGCAGGTGGAGCTGCACATTTACCTGGAATGGTAGCAGCTAAAACAACATTACCTGTCATTGGTGTACCAGTTCAATCACGTGCACTTAACGGACTCGATTCATTATTATCTATCGTTCAAATGCCTGGTGGTGTACCTGTAGCAACTGTAGCGATTGGCAAAGCGGGAGCAACAAACGCAGGATTACTAGCAGCTCAAATTTTGTCAACAACAGATGCTGTACTTGCTAATAAATTAGATGCTAGACGTGAAGCAACGAAGCAGCAAGTATTAGAAAGCACAGGTGACTTAGTGTGACGAAGATTATTTATCCTGGACAAACGATAGGTATTATAGGCGGAGGACAACTTGGTCGAATGATGGCGCTTGCTGCAAAGGAGTCAGGTTTTAAAGTGGCTGTTCTGGAACCTGCAATGGACTCGCCGTGTGGGCAGGTAGCTGATATTCGTATTGTAGCTCCATATGATGATGAAGCTGCTTTAGAAGAACTTGCAGAAGTAAGTGATGTTATCACTTATGAATTTGAAAATATTGATTATGAAGGCTTAAAGCGCTTATCACAAATGGCTTATGTTCCTCAAGGAGCAGAGTTGGTACGTATTACACAAAACCGTATAACAGAGAAAGACGCTATTGTGAAGGCTAGTTGCCCAGTAGCACCATATATTGTTGCAAAAACTTATGAAGAATTAGTAGCCAATATTGATTCGATTGGTTATCCTTGTATAGTCAAAACAGCAAGAGGTGGTTATGATGGCAAGGGACAGCAGCTTTTAAAGTCAACTGAAGATTTACCTTTAGCGAAAGAACTATTCACACATTCTCAATGTATTGCAGAAGGTTTTGTTCCTTTCCTAAAGGAAGTATCGGTCATTGTTCAAAGAAATGGTCATGGTGAATCGTATTGTCAGCCAGTTGGAGAGAACATTCATGTTCATCATATTCTGCATGAAACAATTGTGCCTGCTCGCATATCTGAAAGCACAGCTCAAGCTGCGGAACGAGAAGCTTTAAAAATTGCAGATTACTTACATTTAGTAGGAACGCTAGCAGTAGAAATGTTTGTGTTAGAAGATGGTAGCATTGTTATTAATGAATTAGCACCAAGACCTCATAATTCTGGTCATTATTCAATAGAAGCGTGTAATGTTTCACAATTCCATCAGCATATTCGTGCTGTTTGTGGTTGGCCATTACGTAAGCCAGAACTTTGGGCGCCATCCATTATGGTCAATGTATTAGGGCAGCATGTCGTGCCACTCAGTAACTCAATTGCTAAATATCCTGAATGGTCCATCCATCTTTATGGGAAAGCTGAAGCTAAGGTAAACCGTAAAATGGGCCATGTAACGATTATGACAAAAAGCTTAGAGGAAACACTACAACAAATCGAGAGTTCTGGCATTTGGTCAGAATAGAAGGAGAAACGCGATGATTGAACGTTACACAAGACCCGAAATGGGCGCAATTTGGACAGAACAAAATAAGTACCAAGCTTGGCTAGAGGTTGAAATTTTAGCATGTGAGGCTTGGGCAGAGATAGGCGATATTCCAAAAGAGGATGTTGCTAAAATTCGTGAAAATGCTTCATTTGATGTGAATCGCATTTTAGAAATTGAACAAGAAACACGTCATGATGTTGTAGCCTTTACGCGTGCCGTTTCGGAAACACTTGGGGAAGAGCGTAAATGGGTACATTATGGTTTAACTTCTACAGACGTAGTAGACACAGCACTTTCTTATTTAATCAAACAAGCAAATGATATTTTGCGCAAGGACATCGTGAATTTCATTGATATTATTGCGGCTAAGGCAAAAGAGCATAAACATACGGTGATGATGGGACGTACACATGGTGTTCATGCAGAACCAACAACTTTTGGTTTAAAACTTGGTTTATGGTATGAGGAAATGAAGCGTAACCTTGAACGTTTTGAAGCAGCAGCCAAAGTAATTGAAACAGGAAAAATGTCTGGAGCTGTTGGAACATATGCCAATATCGATCCTCGTGTTGAGCAATATGTTTGTGATCAACTAGGTCTTGCTGCATCACCGATTTCAACACAAACTTTACAGCGTGATCGCCATGCGCAGTATTTAGGTGCATTAGCTTTAGTTGCTACATCAATTGAAAAATTCGCAACAGAAATTCGCGGCTTACAGAAATCTGAAACGCGTGAAGTAGAAGAAGCTTTTGCAAAAGGGCAAAAGGGCTCATCCGCAATGCCACATAAACGTAATCCAATCGGTTCTGAAAACATGGTTGGGATGTCTCGTTTAATGCGTGGATACATGGTGACAGCTTATGAAAATGTAGCTTTATGGCATGAACGTGATATTTCTCATTCATCTGCAGAGCGCGTTATTTTACCGGATGCAACAATTACTCTTAACTATATGCTTAATCGCTTCGGTAATATTGTGAAAAACTTAACAGTATTCCCTGAGAACATGAAACGTAACATGGAACGCACATATGGTCTTATTTATTCTCAACGCATCTTATTAGCATTAATCGATAAGGGATTAGTACGTGAGGAAGCTTATGATACAGTACAACCTTTAGCAATGCAGGCATGGGACGAGCAAGTTCAGTTCCGTACATTGGTCGATGCAAGTGAAAAAATCACATCTTATTTAACAAAAGAAGAGCTGGATGAGTGCTTTGATTATAACTACCACTTACAGCATGTTGATATGATTTTTGAACGACTAGGACTTAACTAATATTTATTTAGCCATCTAAAAGTAAATGTTAGAGCCACCAGTAAATGTTTCAGAGTTGAATCGTGGAGACACGATTCAATTCTGATCATTCATAACAAGCGTATCTCATAATATCAGGGGGAAAAACGACATGACTAAAGGTCAACTTTTGTATGAAGGTAAAGCAAAAAAATTGTTCACAACAGAGGAGCCAAATGTGCTACTAGTTGAGTACAAGGATAGTGCAACAGCATTCAATGGCGAAAAAAAAGAAGAAATTGACGGCAAGGGCATTTTAAATAATCGCATTACTTCATTAATTTTCGAAAAATTACAAGCAAACGGAATTGCGTCACATTTCGTAAAACAATTATCAGATACACAACAACTTGTAAAAAAAGTAGAAATTATTCCGATTGAAGTTGTTGTTCGTAATATTGCCGCAGGAAGTTTAGCAAAACGTCTTGGTCTTGAAGAGGGAACAGCCTTAAAACGACCAATCGTAGAATTTTACTATAAAGACGATGCGTTAGGCGACCCACTCATTACGACAGAACATATTGACGTTCTGGATCTTGCGACACCTACTGAAGTAACAGCCATTTATGATGGAGCACTAGCTGTTAACAAAGTTCTACAGCCAATCTTTGCAGATATCAATGTAACATTAATTGATTTTAAATTAGAGTTTGGCCGTGATATGGATGGCAATGTATTATTGGCAGATGAAATTTCACCAGACACATGCAGACTTTGGGATGCAACTACAAAGCAAAAGTTAGACAAAGATGTTTTTCGTCGAGACCTTGGTAATTTAACTGAAGTTTATACTATTATACTTTCTAGACTCGGAGGCAAATAACAATGAAAAAAGTAAAAATCTATGTAACATTACGTGAGAGCATTCTTGATCCACAAGGCTCTGCAGTACAAGGTTCTTTAGCTAAAATCGGCTACGGTGAGGTAGAAGATTTACGTATCGGTAAATATCTTGAGCTAACTCTTAAAGACTCAGAACGTGACATTGATACTCTAGTAAAAGAAATGTGTGAAAAGGTTTTAACGAACGTTGTAATTGAAGACTACCGTTTTGAAGTCGAGGAGGCTAACTAATCATGAAATTCGCAGTACTCGTATTCCCTGGGTCAAACTGTGACATCGATATGTATCATGCGATTAAAGACGAGCTAGGTGAAGAAGTAGAATATGTATGGCATACAGCAACAGATCTAAGTGGCTTTGATGGCGTATTAGTACCTGGAGGATTCTCCTATGGGGACTACCTTCGTTGTGGTGCAATGGCTAATCAATCTAACATTATGGCAGAGGTTAAGAAAGCAGCAGATGCTGGTAAACCTGTATTAGGTGTATGTAATGGCTTCCAAATTCTGACGGAAGCTGGTTTATTACCAGGGGCTTTACTACGCAATAAAAACTTAAAATTTATGTGCCGTACAGTACAGCTAAAAGTGGAAAACAACAATACATTATTCACAAATCAATATGAGCAAGGTCAAATCATCAATATTCCAATCGCACATGGTGAAGGTAATTACTACTGTGACGAGGAAACTTTACAATCACTAAAAGATAATAATCAAATCGTATTCACATACTCAGGTGACAATCCAAACGGTTCTTTAGAAGATATCGCAGGGATTATAAACGAGCGCGGCAATGTACTAGGGATGATGCCACACCCAGAGCGAGCTGTTGATGCATTGGTGGGCGGCGCAGACGGTCTAGCAGTATTCAAATCAATTGTGAAGCAGTGGAGGGAAAATCATGTCAACAACTAAGTTTGAGCCAACAGCACAGCAAATTAAGGATGAAAAGCTATACGCTGGTATGGGGATGTCAGACGAAGAATTTGCAATGGTAGAAGGTATTTTAGGACGTCTACCTAACTGGACAGAGACAGGTCTTTTCTCAGTAATGTGGTCTGAGCACTGCTCTTACAAAAATTCAAAGCCAGTACTACGTAAGTTCCCGACAAAAGGGCCACAAGTATTACAAGGTCCAGGTGAAGGTGCGGGTATTGTCGATATTGGTGATGAACAGGCAGTAGTATTTAAAATGGAATCACATAACCATCCATCTGCAATCGAACCTTATCAAGGAGCTGCAACAGGTGTTGGCGGTATTATCCGTGACGTTTTCTCCATGGGTGCACGTCCAATTGCCATGCTAAATTCATTACGTTTTGGTGAATTAAAATCAGCACGTGGTAAATATCTTTTTGAAGAAGTTGTTGCGGGTATCGCAGGTTATGGTAACTGCATCGGAATTCCGACCGTTGGTGGCGAGATTCAATTTGACCCTTGCTATGAAGGTAATCCACTTGTTAATGCAATGTGTGTCGGTTTAATTGACCATCAAGATATTCAACGTGGTATTGCTGCGGGTGTCGGCAATACAGTTATGTATGTCGGTGCGAAAACAGGTCGTGACGGAATTCATGGTGCAACATTTGCCTCTGAGGAATTAACAGAGGAATCAGATAACCAACGTCCAGCAGTACAAGTAGGGGACCCATTCATGGAGAAACTTTTACTTGAAGCATGTTTAGAAGTTGTAAAATCTGATGCTCTAGTTGGTATTCAAGATATGGGTGCAGCTGGTCTTACTTCTTCATCAGCAGAAATGGCTTCAAAAGCAGGCTCTGGTGTAGAAATGAATTTAGACTTAGTGCCTCAACGTGAGACAGGTATGACAGCGTACGAAATGATGTTATCTGAGTCTCAAGAACGTATGTTATTAGTGGTGAAAAAAGGTCGTGAAGATGAAATTAAAGCGATTTTTGATAAATATGATTTAGATGCTGTAGCAATCGGCCGAGTAACGGATGATAAAATGCTTCGCCTTTTACACAAAGGACAAGTAGTGGCAGAAGTACCTGCTGATGCGTTAGCAGAAGATGCTCCTGTTTATCATAAACCATCTGCTGAACCTGCATACTATGCTGAGTTCCAAGCAATCGAGAACGCAGAACCAGTTGTGACGGATTATAAAGAAACTTTAAATGCTTTATTACAAGCACCAACAATTGCTTCTAAAGAGTGGGTGTACGATCAATACGATTATCAAGTACGTACATCGACAGTTGTGAAGCCTGGGTCTGACGCTGCTGTTATTCGTGTACGTGGGACAAATAAAGGTTTAGCGATGACAACGGACTGTAACTCTCGCTATATCTATTTAGATCCAGAAGTGGGTGGAGCTATCGCAGTAGCTGAAGCAGCACGTAATATCGTGGCAACGGGTGGTACGCCACTTGCGATAACAGACTGCTTAAACTTTGGTAATCCAGAGAAACCAGAAATCTTCTGGCAAATTGAAAAATCTGCTGATGGTATTTCTGCTGCTTGTACGGCATTAAATGCACCAGTAATCGGTGGTAACGTTTCTCTTTATAATGAGCGTTCAGGTGAAGCTGTTTATCCAACACCAACAATTGGTATGGTTGGTCTTATCGAAGATTTAGCTCATGTAACTACACAGGATGTAAAAGCTGCAGGAGATCTTGTCTTTGTCATTGGTGAGACAAAAACTGAATTCGGTGGTTCAGAGCTACAAAAACTATTAAATAATGGCGTTATTTCAGGAAAAGCGCCAGCTATAGATTTAGAAGTGGAAGCGGTACGTCAGCAAGCTTTATTAAAGGCGATTAAAGCTGGTCTTGTACAATCTGCCCATGACGTTGCAGAGGGTGGTCTTGCAGTCGCTATTGCTGAGACAACATTCGGTGCAAACGGTCTTGGTGTTGAAGTAACATTAGCAGGATCTGCTACAACTGCATTATTCAGCGAAAGTCAATCTCGTTTTGTTGTAACTGTCAAAGAAGAAAATGCTGCTGCATTTGTAGAAATCATCAAAGATGCTCACCAAATTGGTGTCGTAACAAATGATGCACTTGTTAAAATCAACGGGGACAAAGGTGTGCTTGTAGAAGGTACAGTGGAGGAATTCCGTTCTAATTGGAAAGGAGCAATCCCATGCTTGCTGAACTCAGAGGCTTAAACGAAGAATGTGGGGTGTTTGGTATTTGGGGTAACCCAAGTCCAGCACACCTTAGCTATTACGGGCTACATGCTCTTCAACACCGTGGACAAGAAGGGGCTGGAATTGTCGTTTCAGATGGACAGCATCTTCGCGCGGTGAAAGGCGAAGGACTAGTTAATGATGTTTTCAACGAAGATAAATTAAAAGCAGTCAACGGCAAAGCGGCTATTGCTCATGTTCGTTACACGACTGCTGGTGGCGGCGGTATTGAAAACGTACAGCCACTATTATTCCACTCCTCAACTGGTAGCCTTTCAATTGCCCATAACGGTAACTTAGTCAATGCGACACATTTAAAACAGTATCTAGAGCGACAAGGGAGTATTTTCCATTCTAGCTCTGATACAGAAGTGCTGGCGCATCTTATTAAGAAAAGCTCGCATTCACCATTCCGTGCAAAGGTGAAAAATGCCCTTTCTCTATTAAAGGGTGCGTATTCTTTCTTAATTATGACAAAGGATGAAATGCTTGTTGCACGTGATCCACATGGTTTACGTCCATTATCTCTTGGAAAGCTTGGAGATGGCTGGGTGGTAGCTTCTGAAACTTGTGCATTTGATTTAATTGGTGCAGAATTCGTTCGTTCTGTGGAGCCAGGAGAGCTCATCATTATTAATGATGAGGGTGTAAAATCGGATCGCTTTGCTGATATGGAAAAGCGTTCGATGTGTGCGATGGAATATGTTTATTTAGCTCGTCCTGATTCAGATATTGATGGCATTAATGTTCATATGGCGCGTAAGCGTATGGGGAAACAACTTGCCCGTGAATGTGCGCATATTGAGGCTGATGTTGTAACGGGTGTACCTGATTCAAGTATTTCAGCAGCGATTGGTTTTGCAGAAGAAAGTGGCATCCCTTATGAATTAGGTCTTATTAAAAACCGCTATGTTGGTCGTACGTTTATTCAGCCAACACAGGAATTACGTGAACGTGGTGTAAAAATGAAACTGTCACCAGTTGTTCAAGTTGTAAAGGGTAAACGTGTAGTAATGGTGGACGATTCAATTGTGCGTGGTACAACATCACGTCGTATTGTCAAAATGTTAAAAGATGCTGGTGCAGCAGAAGTTCATGTTGTGATCTCTTCACCGCCAATGACAAATCCTTGTTATTATGGCATTGATACTTCCACACATGAAGAGCTGATTGCCTCTAGTCATAAAGTAGATGAAATTCGTGATGCAATCGGTGCAGATTCTCTTACGTTCCTTTCTGTTGAGGGCATGGTAGAGACAATTGCACGACCATATGAAGATGACAATCGTGGGCTATGCTTAGCATGCTTTACAGGCAAATATCCAACAGAGATTTTCCCGGATACCATCTTACCACATGAAAAAGAACTATTACGTTAAGAAAAACATCGCAACGGATTGGTGATCGGTAGAAGGCTATACAAAGACTTCTAGGGTACTGAGGCGATTTGGATGATAAGGAGGAACTCTGCGTGTCAAAGGCATATGAACAAGCAGGTGTAAATATTGAAGCGGGTTATGAAGCTGTAAAACGAATGAAGTCTCATGTTGAACGTACGAACCGTTTAGGTGTAATGGGAACGTTCGGTGGCTTTGGTGGCATGTTTGACTTGTCAAAACTAAATCTTAAAGAACCTGTTCTTATTTCAGGGACAGATGGTGTTGGAACAAAGCTAAAACTAGCGTTCATGGTAGATAAGCACGATACAATTGGTGTGGATTGTGTAGCAATGTGTGTCAATGATATTGTTGCTCAAGGAGCAGAGCCACTGTACTTTTTAGATTACGTAGCGCTTGGAAAAGCAGAGCCTGCAAAAATTGAACAAATTGTTAAAGGTGTTGCAGATGGCTGTGTGCAATCTGGTGCAGCACTAATTGGTGGCGAAACTGCGGAAATGCCTGGTCTTTATGAAGAAGACGAATATGATTTAGCAGGGTTTGCAGTAGGTGCTTGTGAAAAGTCTGCCATTGTGACAGGTGAAAAAATCGTTGAAGGCGATGTGCTTATTGGGATTGCATCAAGTGGTGTACATTCAAACGGTTATTCTTTAGTGCGAAAAATTGTTTTTGCAGATCAGCAATATGCGGTGGATGCCATTGTTGAAGGCTATGAAGATTTAGGACCGATCGGGGAGGCTCTTCTCGTGCCAACAAAGCTATATGCTAAGCCAGTATTAGCAGCTTTAAAGGCAGCAGATGTACATGGTTGTGCTCATGTTACTGGTGGAGGTTTCTATGAAAATCTACCGCGTATGATGCCAGAAGGATTAGCAACGGAAATCGACTTAGGTTCTTGGCCAGTATTACGTATCTTTGAATTCCTAAAAGATAAAGGCCAGTTAGAAGATAAAGATCTATATAATGTCTTTAACATGGGGATTGGTTTTGTAATAGCTGTGCCAGTAGCTGAAGCTGAGAAAGTAATGGCAGCAGTAGAAGCAAATGGTGAAAAGGCTTATCCAATCGGACGTGTTATCAAAGGCGACGGAGTAGTGTTTAATGGCTCACATGATGGGAGTTTAGTGTAATGACTGCACCAACAAAAATCGCCGTGTTCGCATCAGGCAGCGGGAGTAATTTTCAAGCCATTCAAGAGGCTATCGGAAGTGGAGAACTGCATGCAAAGATTGAACTAGTGGTGACAGATAAGCCCGGTGCGTTTGTAGTGACACGTGCTGAAAATTTGGGGATTCCAGTGTTAGCATTAAATCCAAAAGAGTTTGCATCAAAAGCAGCTTATGAGACAGCCATTATCGATGCTTTACATGAATGCGATGTGAAATGGATTGTGCTTGCAGGGTATATGCGTTTAATTAGTGACGTATTATTAGCAGCCTTTCCGCAACGAATTGTTAATATCCATCCTTCCTTATTGCCAGCATTCCCCGGGAAGGACGCCATTGGTCAGGCAATCAATCATGGTGTAAAGATTACAGGGGTAACAGTGCATTTTGTTGATGAAGGAATGGATACTGGTCCGATTATCGCACAGGCTGCTGTACCTGTCATTGAAGGAAATCGAGAGGCAACAGAAGCTGAAATTCATAAGCAAGAGCATCTATTATATACAAAGGCTTTACGGCAATTATTACAATAACTGAAGAGGAGTTAGGTCGAGAACCTTACTCAACAAGTAAGACCTAACTCTATTAATCTTATAGAAGCAAGTCAGTTCGTGGTAAGCACGATAAAAATTAGGAGGATATTGTTGTGACAAAACGTGCATTAATCAGTGTTTCCAATAAAGGTGGTATTTTAGAATTTGCAAAGGAATTAGTAGCATTAGGTTATGAAATTTTATCAACTGGCGGTACGAAAAAAATGTTACAGGATAATGCGGTGGCTGTAACGGCAGTAGATGAAGTAACGAAGTTCCCAGAAATTTTAGATGGTCGTGTGAAAACATTAAATCCAATGATCCACGGTGGTCTATTAGGAAAGTTTGACGATGCTTCTCATCAAGCACAAATGAACGAGCATGGAATTGAGCCAATTGAGATTGTTTGTGTTAATCTATATCCATTTGTTGAAACAATTTCAAAGCCTAATGTAACATGGGATGATGCAATTGAAAACATTGATATCGGTGGCCCAACAATGTTACGCTCTGCTGCAAAAAACCATCAATATGTAACAGTAATCGTGGACAGCAATGACTATGCAACAGTATTAGAAGAACTAAAAGCAAACGGCGCAACTACAATTGAAACACGTCGTCAATTAGCTGCGAAAGTTTTCCGTCACACAGCCGCTTATGATTCTTATATTTCGAACTACCTGACAGAAGAAGAATTCCCAGAGAGCTTAACGATGACATATGAGTTAAAGCAAAATTTACGCTATGGAGAAAACCCGCACCAAAAAGCGGCTTTCTACCAAAAACGTCTTGGCTCAGACTTCTCATTGGCCTATGCTACACAATTACATGGGAAAGAGTTATCCTACAACAATATTCAAGATGGTAATGCAGCACTACAAATCGTCAAAGAATTTGAAATGCCAGCTGCTGTAGCAGTAAAGCATATGAATCCATGTGGCGTTGGTACAGGTATTACATTAGAGGCAGCATTCGATAAAGCTTATGAAGCAGATTCAACATCTATTTTTGGTGGTATTATCGCGTTAAATATGGAAGTAGATGCAGCAACTGCTGAAAAGTTAAGTCACATTTTCTTAGAAATCATCATTGCACCTGCATTCTCACAAGAAGCGTTAGACATTTTAACGCAAAAGAAAAATATTCGCTTACTAACTATTCCATTTGAGCAAGCAAAACAAGATCAATTCAACGTAGTATCTGTTGAAGGTGGCCTTCTTGTACAAGAGCCGGATCGCTATGGTTTTGGCAATGCAGATATTAAAGTAGTGACAGATCGTGAACCAACAAAACAGGAATGGGAAGCATTACAGCTTGGTTGGTCAGTTGTCAAACATGTTAAATCGAATGCGATTGTTGTAACAGATTCCCAAATGACACTTGGTGTTGGTGCAGGTCAAATGAACCGCGTAGGTGCTGCTAAAATTGCCTTTGAGCAAGCTGGAGAAAAAGCAAAAGGTGCTGCACTAGCATCAGACGCATTTTTCCCAATGAGTGATACTGTTGAAGCAGCAGCAGCGGCAGGAATTACTGCTATTATTCAACCAGGTGGCTCGATTAAAGATCAAGATTCCATTGATAAAGCAAATGAATATGGAATTGCTATGGTATTCACAGGCGTACGCCATTTTAAACACTAATTAATAAAACATATAAGAAACAAAACAGACCGAGATGCTGGTTCATCTCGGTCTTACTTACAAATAGGAGGATTCTCTAAAATGAATGTATTAGTAATCGGAAGCGGCGGTCGTGAGCATGCAATCGCTAAACAATTTAGCATTTCTCCATCGGTTCACAAAGTATTTGTAGCGCCAGGCAATGATGGAATGGGAGGCGAAATAGAAGTTGTAGCTATTGATACAATGGATTTCGCAGGTCTTGCTCAATTTGCCAAGGAAAATGATATTGCGTTAACATTTGTTGGCCCAGAACAGCCACTTGCTGAAGGCATTGTTGATTTCTTTACAGCTAGAGGTTTACGTATTTTTGGCCCTTCAAAGGTTGCAGCTCAAATCGAAAGTAGCAAATCCTATGCGAAAGAAATGATGAATAAATATAATATTCCTACAGCCTCACATGAAACGTTTACTGAAGCAGAAAAAGCGATCGCTTATATTCAAGAACAAGGGGCGCCTATTGTCATTAAAGCAGATGGTTTAGCGGCTGGTAAGGGTGTTGTTGTGGCCATGACAGAGGAAGAAGCAATTGAAGCTGTCGAGGATATGATTGGCAATCAACGCTTTGGTGATTCCTCTTCACGTGTTGTCATTGAAGAATTTTTAGACGGAGAAGAGTTCTCCTTTATGTCCTTTGTACATAAAGGACAAATTTATCCAATGGTTATTGCACAAGACCATAAACGTGCCTATGACGGTGATAAAGGACCAAACACTGGAGGCATGGGTGCATACTCGCCTGTACCACAAATCTCTCAAGAAGTAGTTGATCTTGCATATCATACAATTGTAGAACCTACTGTTAGAGGGATGGATGCTGATGGTGCTTCCTTTACAGGTATTTTATATGCTGGGTTAATTTTAACAAAGAAAGGTCCTCAGGTTATAGAATTTAATGCTCGTTTTGGTGATCCAGAAACGCAAGTAGTGTTACCGCGTATGGTTTCTGATTTTGGGGCATTTATGATGGCTTTAATGGATGAACAGCCATTTGATTTACAATGGTCAGAAGAAGCGATGCTTGGTGTTGTCATTGCAGCAGAAGGCTATCCTGGTGACGTTGAAAAAGGCAAAGCATTACCGAATTTAGAGGCACTTTCCACATCCCATGCAGTATTCCATGCAGGTACAAAATTAGTGGATGGCCAATTTGTTGGTAATGGTGGCCGTGTCCTGTTAGTTGCTGCCAAAGCTCCTACTTTGCAGGAAGCACAGGAAAAGGTATACGCTGGAATTGCTACAGAAACATGGGATCACTTTTTCTTCCGTCAAGATATTGGCTGGCGTACATTTAAGTAATTGTTATTTTCACTAAATTTTAAAATATTTTTAATCATCTTTTGAAACCTCTTGTTGTTTCAAACGTAAGAGGTAAGAGCCGTCTCAATAATAGATTGGGACGGCTCCTTTGACTAAGAAGGATTTTGAGCTTTATTCGTTGAAGAATCGCTACTATTTGAGGAATTTTGAGTTGAAGTGCTGGTGTCAGATTGTTTTGAAGCGGTAGCTTGTGAACCTGAAGAATTACCAGATATAGCAGAGGAAAAATCCTTCATGAGTTTATCGATTTGTTCAGAAGACATAGAATTTTGCCCGCTGAACATACTTTGCATAGAGGTGTTCATGGCATTTTGCATATTGGAGCTTAAGAGCGCCTTTGTTGGACAATATTTAAAGAGTCCCTCAGCCATTTTCATGGCACCTAATGCAATCATTAATCGACCTTTTGTACAATTAGGATCTCTAGAAACTTTAGCGATACCAAATGCTGTCAAACTTGTACCCATTGCAAAACGACAAAATGCATTTTTTTCGCTTAAATTTGCTTGCTGCATCATCATACTTCCTCCTTTAGTCATTGTGGAAAAATTAAGCGAGGTGCACTTTGCTTTATGAAAGTGCTGTGTTACGATTGAAACAAGATGATTGCATAAAGCATAATTTTTATGAAAGTATGCGATTATGCAGTAGTAGTATGTGATTTCAAGTTGGATTTACACAATGAAAAATTACGTAAATTAGGAAGGAGCGAATAGCATGGATCCAGTATGGAAAATAACAAAGTTACGACAGCAATTAGCAGTAATCGATGGGAAAAAGGCACCAGATATCGTGTTGAAAAATGCACGTTATTTGCATAGTATGCTGAAACAATTTGTAGTAGGAAACATTTGGATTTTAGGAGATCGCATTGTCTATGCTGGTGACAGAATGCCTCCTTTATTAGAAGGAACAGAAGTGGTGGATTATACAGGGAAAACAATTGTACCAGGCTATATTGAACCACACGTCCATCCGTTCCAGCTTTATCATCCACAGTCATTTGCAGATTTTTGTGGTCAGCTTGGAACAACAGCTTTTATTTCCGATAATTTAAGTTTTGTTTTAAATTTAGAAAATAAGAAAGCGTTTTCAATTTTGGATAACTTGAAAAAGCTACCGTTTTCTTTTTATTGGTGGACTCGCTTTGATTCACAAACTGAACTGGAGCAAGAGGAAGAAGTTTTCTCTAATACGTCCATATTGGAATGGCTAGAGCGAAGTGATGTCTTGCTTGGTGGAGAGTTGACAGGCTGGCCTAAGCTGCTGCATGGCGACGATCAAATGCTTTATCGTATGCAAATGGCAAAGGGGCTTGGGAAAAAAATTGAAGGACATTTCCCAGGAGCTTCAGAAAGAACTTTAGCACGCATGAAACTGCTTGGTGCTGATGGGGACCATGAGGCAATGACAGTGGAGGAAGTAGAGCGTCGCATTATGCAGGGCTATGCAGTAACATTACGTTATTCTTCCATTCGTCCAGATTTACCACATCTGCTAAAAGGAATAGTAGAAAAAGAACTTCCTATTTTTGATCATTTAATGATGACAACAGATGGCTCACCACCTTCATTCCATGAGGATGGTGTGATGGATAAATGTATTCAGGCAGCCTTAGATGCAGGAGTATCCCCAATCGATGCCTATCAAATGGCTTCTTATAATGTGGCACGCTATTATAATATGTCTAATTTACATGGGTTTATCGCGACAGGTCGCTTCGCTTCCCTGAATATTTTACAAGATGAATATCATCCTGTTCCTGAAAGTGTCTTATCGAAGGGTGTTTGGTTGAAGCGTGATGGAGAACGTGTGCATAAATTTGCATCAGTTGATTATTCTGCAATCCCAGCATTAGATTTGGATTTTTCATTAGATTCACAAGATTTTCAGTTTTCAATGCCCTTTGGTATTCAGTTAGTCAATGATGTTATTACAAAGCCTTATAACTCTTTCATAACTAGAGAAGGGCAACTGGCGAATCATGACGAGTGCTATTTAATGCTCCTTAACCGGGAAGGTAACTGGCATGTGAATACGATGATTAAAGGATTTGCGACAGATGTTCAAGGCTTTGCATCCTCCTATTCAAACACAGGCGATATTTTGCTAATTGGAAAAAACAAAGAAGATATGATCAAAGCTTTCGAAGAAATGAAGGCTAGAAATGGTGGCATTGTCCTAGTCGAAAAAGGAGAAGTGATAGCGGACATCCCATTAACAATCGGTGGACTTTTATATGATGGAGACGTACTTGCATTAACGGAGAAAGAAAATGCTTTAAAACAAGCTTTAGCAGATCGAGGTTATCAATTAGGAGATGCTATTTACACGTTATTATTTTTACAATCCACTCATTTACCATATATTCGTATAACACCAAAAGGGATTTTCGATGTGATGAAGAATAAGTTATTATTACCTGCTGTTATGCGCTAATTAATGAAAGTGTTTCAGCTGTTTAAACAATTGCCGTCATGTGTAAGTGTTCAAAGGAGAGGTATGCTTGTGTTCAAATCAAAGAAATTATGGATTGCAATGGCATTTAGTGCTTTGTTGATCGGTGGATGTTCAAAGGATACACCAAAAGTAAGAGAAGACGATGACTCTATAGTGGAGGAAGAAACGGTTGGGGAGGAGCCTGTTCAACAACCCAAATTCGTGGCTCCACTCACTGGGGAGGCTGTGCTAGAAGAAATTACACAGCGGCCTATTATGGTCACAATTAATAATCATCCAGCAGCACGTCCACAATCTGGATTGGCTGATGCAGATGTCATTTATGAAATGCTTGCGGAAGGCAATGTGACACGCTTTTTAGCAATATACCAAAGTGAGCTACCTGAAAATATTGGTCCAGTTCGAAGTGCACGCTCCTATTTCATTGATATGGCAAAGGGATTTGATGCTTTTTATGTAGCACATGGCTATAGTCCAGAGGCAAAAACGATGCTCGATCATCGTATCGTCGATCATATCAATGGAATGGCTTATGATGGTATACTTTTTAGTCGTTCCAGGGACCGTGTGGCTCCGCATAATTCATATATTACATCCGAAAACATCCTAAAAGGTGCTGAAATGGTAGGCGCTTCAATGAATTACAGTGAAAAAGTACTTCAGACTTTTTATGAACCCGATGAACGTGGTAAAATAGGCATTGAAACAAGTCAAGTTGATATTTACTATGGAAAGAATGAAGATTTCCACAACTCGTATGTGTATGATCATCAAAGTAATCACTATGAACGACAATCGGCTGGCGTGGACACAAAGGATATGTTAACAGGCGAAACAGTATCATTGGCAAATGTACTATTTTTTGAAATGGACCATCAAACCATTGATGATGTTGGTCGCCAAGCAATTGATTTAACGTCTGGTGGAAATGCGTATGTATTTCAAAATGGCTATTTGAGGGAAGTCGAATGGACGAACGTTAATGGAATACCAATGGCTGTAGAGCAATCAGGGGAGCCTGTAAAGCTTGTACCAGGAAAGTCGTGGGTTCATTTCGTACCATCTTCACCAGGGTTACAAGCAATGGTGAAAACGCAGCCTTAAAGGGAGGAAAATTGCATGCAAATCGAAAAAATTCGGGGGCATCAAACAGATCAATTATTTAAAGCCGTGTTAGAGTTGAAAGACATCGAAGAATGCTATAAGTTTTTTGATGATTTATGTACGATTAGTGAAATTCAATCGTTGGCACAACGCTTTGAGGTTGCACATTTATTGCGTTTGAAGAAAACCTATGAATCCATTAAAAAGGAAACAGGAGCAAGTACAGCAACTATTTCACGTGTGCGTCGCTGCTTCGATTATGGGAATGATACATATGATGAAATGTTAGGTCGTTTGTATCCTGATGAAAAACCGTTTCAAGCACCAAAAGAATAGTAGGGAAAGAGGCTGGGTAGAAGTTCTGCTCAGTCTTTTTCATTTTTTTGTCGTGAATCATAAGCTATACTTGTAAACGAATAGATAGAAAATGATAGGTGGTCAATTAAATGGATTATTTAGAATGGAGACATGTGTTCAAGCTAGATCCAGCTAAGGACATTTCAGATGAGGCACTAGAAAAAATTTGTGAGTCAGGCACAGATGTCATTTTAGTAGGTGGTACGGATGATGTGACATTAGATGGCGTATTAGATTTGCTTGTTCGTGTACGTCGTTTTGAGGTACCAATAGCGCTTGAAATTTCTACAATTGATGCGGTAACTCCAGGATATGATTATTATTTTATTCCAACGGTATTAAATAGTGATGATCCAAAATGGATTAAAAATTTACATCATGAGGCCATAAAAGAGTACGGAGATATCATGGTGTGGGAAGAGTTGGTAGCAGAAGGATATTGTATTTTAAATCCTGATTGTAAAGTAGCACAAGTAACAGGTGCGAAAACGGATTTAACGATTGACGATGTAGTGGCCTATGCACGCATGGCGGAAAATTTCTTTAAATTGCCTGTATTTTATGTCGAGTACAGCGGGATGTATGGGGATCTAGAGGTAGTTCGCGCAGTGAAAAACGAGCTGAAACATACGAAGCTCTTTTATGGTGGAGGCATAACATCTGCAAAGCAAGCGGAGGAAATGGCACAGTTTGCAGATACGGTAGTAGTTGGAAATATTATATATGATGATTTAAAAGCTGCACTTGCGACTGTTAAGGCTGTTAAAAATACGTTATAATTTTAGAACAAATGTTTGTAAGGCGGTGCAAAATGGAACAGTTAACAAAAAATTTACTAGCAGGAATGAATCCTGAACAGGAAAGAGCGGTCAAAACAACTGATGGACCGTTACTTATTATGGCAGGTGCTGGGTCAGGAAAAACACGTGTTTTAACACATCGTATTGCTTATTTAGTGATCGAAAAGGAAGTATATCCATCAAAGATTTTGGCGATTACGTTTACGAATAAAGCAGCACGAGAAATGCGCGAGCGTATTGATGGCGTTCTAGGGAATGGTACCGGCGATAGTATGTGGGTTTCTACTTTCCACTCAATGTGTGTAAGAATTTTACGTCGTAATATCGATCAACTAGGCATATCTCGTAATTTCTCCATTTTAGATTCCACTGATCAGCTATCAGTCATCAAAAATGTGATGAAGGATGAGAATATTGACCCTAAACGTTTTGAGCCACGAGCGATTTTAAATGCGATTAGTGCAGCGAAAAATGAATGTATTACTGCTGACGATTACGCTGGACAAATGAACGATAAAAACCCTTATGAACAAACCGTTGCACGTGTCTATAAAGGCTATGAAAAAAGACTACGCCGCAATCAATCGCTCGATTTTGATGATTTGATTATGACGACGATTACATTGTTTAAACGTGTGCCTGAAGTGCTCGAATACTATCAAAATAAATTTCAATATATTCATGTAGATGAGTACCAAGATACGAATAAATCTCAATATTTACTTGTACAGTTACTGGCAAAGAAATTTAAAAATATTTGTGTTGTAGGGGACTCCGATCAGTCCATCTATCGATGGCGTGGTGCTGACATTGGCAATATCCTATCTTTTGAAAAGGATTATCCTAACGCCAAGGTCATAATGCTTGAGCAGAATTATCGTTCTACTAAACGCATCCTACAGGCGGCAAATGACGTCATTCAAAATAATACAACACGTTACCCAAAAGAACTGCGCACAGAAAATGCAGAGGGTGAAAAAATTGCCTTATATAAAGCTTATAATGAGCAAGAAGAAGCGCAATTTGTTGTACAAACGATTCAGCAATTAATTGAAAAAGAAAATCGTTCATTTGATGACTTTGCTATTTTATATCGTACGAATGCTCAATCACGTGTGATGGAGGAAGTACTTGTTAAATCCAATATGGCCTATCAAATAGTGGGCGGAACAAAGTTCTATGATCGAAAAGAGATTAAAGACTTACTAGCTTATTTACGACTGATTGCCAATAATGATGATGATTTATCACTGGCACGTATTATTAATGAGCCGAAGCGTAGTATTGGAGCTACATCCTTTGAAAAAATGGCACGCTATGCGATTGATCAGGATCGTTCCATTTTTGATGCGATGAATGATCTTGTATTCATGGGTCTAACTGGGAAAGCAGCAAATTCAGCTGAGCAATTTTATGCAATGATTAAAGGCTTTACAGAGATGCAGGATTATTTATCTGTTACTGAAATTGTGGAGCAAGTCATCGATAAATCAGGCTACCGTACAATGCTGCAAAATGAAAAAACAATTGAAGCAGAAAGTCGTCTAGAGAATATTGAAGAGTTTTTATCTGTCACAAAGGCTTTTGAGGAGCGCAGTGATGATAAAAGCTTAATTGCTTTTTTAACAGATTTAGCTCTTATTGCTGATATTGATGCACTAGATAAAGAAGATGCTTCTAAGGGCAATATTATTTTAATGACGATGCATGCCGCTAAAGGCTTAGAATTCCCTATTGTCTTTATTATCGGTATGGAGGAAAATATATTCCCACATTCACGCTCTTTAGACGATCAAGATGAGATGGAAGAGGAACGCCGTCTTATGTATGTTGGCGTGACACGAGCTGAGGAACGTCTCTATTTAACATGTGCACAAAGCCGAACAATTTTTGGTCGTTCAAGCTTTAATAACGCCTCCCGATTCTTAGGTGAAATTTCAGAAGACATTACAGAGTCCATTTCTAAGGCAGGTGCAGAATCAAAGCTACCGTTTGCCTCTAATAATCGTTCAACAGCTGGCTATCAAAAGCGCACGCTTGGTGCTATTCAACAAACACAGCCTGCTACAGCTCGTTTACAAGCAACGGGTGGAGATCAATTTGGCTGGAAGGCTGGAGATAAGGCAATTCATAAAAAATGGGGAACGGGTATGGTAGTCAGTGTAAAAGGTGAAGGTGATAGTACAGAGCTTGATATCGCCTTTCCACAACCAATTGGCATAAAACGATTACTAGCTCAATTTGCACCGATTGAAAAAGCGTAAGCGGAGGAACATAAATGAACGGAATAGAACAGCGTGTAGCGGAGTTAAATAAAATATTGCATGAATATGGTCACGCCTATTATGTGTTAGATAATCCTGTTGTAGCTGATAGTGTATACGATCAATTATTACATGAACTGATCGCATTAGAGGAAGCGAATCCATCACTCATTTATCCCGATTCTCCTACACAGCGTGTTGGTGGAGCAGTGGTTGAGGGCTTTAAAAAAGTAACACATGATTATCCAATGCTTAGTCTTTCAAATGCTTTTAATGAAGCAGATTTACGAGAGTTCGATCGTAAAGTACGCCAGGCAATTGGAGACCAATTTTCTTATGTATGTGAGCTGAAAATAGATGGTTTGGCTATTTCATTGAAATATGAAAATGGCGTGTTTGTACAAGGGGCAACAAGAGGAGATGGTGTTGTAGGCGAAGATATTACAGCCAATTTAAAGACAATCCGAGCGATCCCACTACGTTTAAAAGATCCTGTGACAATCGAAGTACGTGGTGAGGCGTACATGCCAAAAAAATCATTTGAAAAATTAAATACGCACCGTGCTGACAATGGAGAAGAATTATTTGCTAACCCGCGTAATGCGGCTGCTGGCTCACTACGTCAGTTAGACCCAAAAATTGCGGCAAGTCGTCAATTATCAACTTTTATCTATGCTATTGGTGGAGATGGTGAGTTATATGGTATTGATGGGCATGCGGAAATGCTTGATTATTTAGAGGGTCTTGGTTTCCCTTCGAACAAAGAGCGTCAGCGTTGCTCGACAATTGAAGAGGTCATGGCCTTTATAGAGCATTGGACAGAAAACCGTCCGAGTTTAGCTTACGAAATTGATGGTATCGTTATCAAAGTAGATCGGTATGCTCAACAAGATGAGCTAGGCTACACTGCCAAAAGTCCACGCTGGGCCATTGCCTACAAATTTCCAGCAGAGGAAGTTGTCACAACATTACTTACTATTGATTTAACAGTAGGACGTACAGGTGTAGTAACACCAACGGCTATTTTAACGCCAGTACAAGTAGCAGGGACGACGGTACAACGTGCATCGTTGCACAATGAAGATTTAATTCGAGAGAAGGATATTCGCCTTGGAGATACAGTCATTATTCGAAAAGCTGGTGATATCATTCCTCAAGTGGTAGGTGTGCTAATAGAGCAACGTCCAGAGGACTCAGTCCCTTTTGTCATGCCAAAAAATTGCCCTGTTTGTGATAGTGAATTGATTCGTATTGAAGGTGAAGTAGCTCTACGCTGTGTAAATCCTGCCTGCTTTGCTCAAATTGCGGAAAGCATAAAATACTTTGTTTCGCGCAATGCGATGAATATTGATGGACTTGGAGATAAAGTAGTAGAGCAATTATTGCGTGCAGATTTAATACATGATGTATCTGATTTATATCATTTAACAGTTGAGCAACTTGTAGAACTAGAACGTATGGGCGAAAAATCTGCAACCAATTTAGTGAATGCCATTCAAGCCTCAAAGGAAAACTCAATGGAACGTTTATTAATAGGTTTAGGTATACGTCATGTTGGTGAAAAGGCAGCTAAAATCGTATCAGAGCAATTTGGTTCGATGGAAGCAGTAATGGCAGCAACAGAGGAACAGCTAGTAGCGATTTATGAAATTGGCGATAAAATGGCTTCTTCGTTAGTAGAGTATTTCTCCAATGAAGATGCACGTGCAGTCATTGAGCGTCTTGCTGAGGCAGGCGTGAATATGACGTATAAAGGTAAAAAAGTAGAAGTGGCTATAGGTGATAGTCCCTTTGCAGGTAAAACAATTGTTTTAACTGGTAAACTTGAGCAATTGACACGCAACGAAGCAAAGGCGAAAATAGAAGAGTTAGGTGGTACTGTCACAGGCAGTGTCAGCAAAAAAACAGACCTTGTGATCGCAGGAGCAGATGCAGGCTCTAAACTGACAAAGGCTGAGCAATTAGGTATCGAAGTTTGGAATGAAGACAACTTAATTGAACAACTTAACCTCATCTAATAAGTGCATGACAGCATATCTTTCTCACAGGGAGAATGCGAAACGATTACATCATGGCGTTGAGTGATTCTTCGACCTAAAACTGACTATTAGTAAAGGAGCACTAAATAATGAAGTCTTTTCGACTCATTCCAGCAATTGTAGCTGCTGCAATGCTAGTCGGCTGTGTACCTTCTGACAAGAAGGAAACAGAGCTTACACAGGAAACGCAACAGAAAGAAAAAGCTGAAACAACAATTATCCCAAGCATACAAATTGATGAATCCTATTATAAGACGCTTATTCCTTATAAAGAGAGTGCAAGCAGAGGTCTTGTTGTGTCTAATATTTATACGAAATATGATATGAAGGAAGTTGAATCTGGTTTAATGCGTCTATCTCAAAATGAGTTTGACACGGAAAACTATTACTTCCAAGAAGGTCAATATTTAGCTGAAAGTACGGTGAGCTCTTGGCTTGCCCGTAGTTCACAAACAGAAGATGGATTAAATCCGCCGACCACAGACACAATGACACCAGAAGAACGGGCAACGAAGGCTCCCGTTTATTTATCCCACATTGTAGAGCAAAATTACTTAACAAAAACGAATGATAATAAAGTGAAATTAGGCGGAATTTCAATAGGTCTTGCCTTAAACTCTATTTATTATTACCAAAAGGAACAGTATGGCGAATATTACGAAAAACCAATTTCAGAAGCTGAACTTGTTGAGCAAGGCAAAAAAATGGCCGCTGAAATTGTTTCCCGTTTACGTACACGCGAAGAGTTAAAAGATGTACCAATTGTTGTTGGTTTGTTTAAGCAGCAAGCTCGCAATCAAATTATTCCAGGGTCATATTTTAGCTATGGTATAGCAAAAGCTGGACAGAACAGTATTGCAGAGTGGGAAGGTATCGATGAAAATTATGTCTTGTTCCCAACTGATGATTCACAGGATGTTTACCGAGATGTCAGCAATAACTTCAAAATTTTTAAGCAAGACGTTGATAAATATTTCTCGAATTATACAAGTGTGATCGGAACAGGCTTCTATCGTAATAAGCAAATACAAAATCTTTCGATTGAAATTCCAATCCAATTTTTCGGTAAAGCAGAAATAATAGGCTTTACGCAATATTTGACGGGTATTCTAATCAATCAATTTGATAATATTCATGTTGAGGTGAGCGTTACTTCTATAAATGGCCCAGAGGCATTAATCATTAAGAAGGCCAATGATAAGGACCCTTACGTGCATGTCTATGATTAATATAGTCAGCCTTTGTGCTGGCTATATTTTTATGTAGATGGCTAGAATTAGAGGGACACAATAGGTAGATAGAGACAACACTTTGTTATAGTAGTGAAAGTTTCTATATTTTTAGTGAAAGTTGTGATTTTTAATATGAAAAATGTTATGATTATTGGCATGGTTAACTTTATTCAACCCTATTGTTATCAATAAAAACAATGAATTGAACCAGTATTCGGAGGTGTGAAAAATGGCTAAATTAACAAAAGAAGAAGTAAAGCACGTGGCAAATTTAGCACGTCTTGCTATTACAGAAGAAGAAGCAGAGAAATTTGCTGAACAGCTTGGAAAAATTACAGACTTTGCGGAGCAGTTAAATGAGCTAGATACAACGAATGTTGAACCAACAACTCACGTTTTACCACTAGTGAATGTAATGCGTGAAGACGTAGCTGTAAAAGGTTTAGACCGTGAAGTAATGATGTTAAACGTAAAAGAACAAGAAGATGGTCAAGTAAAAGTACCAGCTATCATGTAATACTAAAACATAGGAGGATTCCTCATGACGTTATTTGAACGTTCAGCTAAGGAGTTACAAGCGGAAATGAAAGCAGGTAACTTATCAATCGCTGACTTAACGAAAGAAGCATACGAGCGTATTGCAAAGCTTGACAGTGATGTACAAGCATTCCTTGCTTCAAACGAAGAAAAAGCAACTGCACAAGCTGCTGAAATGGATAAAGTCCCATTTGAAGAGCGTGGACCACTGTTTGGTCTTCCAATCGGTGTGAAAGACAACATCGTAACAGAAGGTTTAGAAACAACTTGTGCCTCTAAAATTCTAGAAGGCTTTATGCCAATTTATGATGCCACTGTTGTCAATAAGTTACGTGAAGCTGGCATGATTACAGTGGGTAAATTAAACATGGACGAGTTTGCAATGGGTTCTTCTAACGAAAACTCATACTATAAAACAACAAAAAATCCATGGAACTTAAACCACGTACCAGGGGGATCTTCAGGTGCATCTGCAGCAGCAGTAGCAGCAGGTGAAGTACCATTCTCTCTTGGTTCAGATACAGGTGGTTCAATCCGTCAACCAGCAGCTTACTGTGGTGTTGTAGGGATGAAGCCTACATATGGTCGTGTATCTCGTTTTGGTCTAGTTGCATTTGCCTCTTCTTTAGATCAAATTGGACCAATTACACGCAACGTTGAAGATAATGCGCTATTATTAGAAGCCATCGCAGGCTTAGATCCAAATGATTCTACATCGGCAAACGTAGAGGTACCAAATTACGCTGCAGCGCTTACTGGTGATGTAAAAGGCTTACGTATTGCTGTACCAAAGGAATTCCTTGGTGAAGGTGTTGGCGAAGCAGCACGTCAATCAGTGCTTACTGCATTAGAGGTATTAAAAGGCCTAGGTGCTACTGTAGAAGAAGTATCACTTCCTCATTCAAAATATGCACTTGCTGCATACTATATCCTTTCTTCATCTGAAGCGTCTTCTAACTTATCTCGTTTCGATGGTATCCGTTATGGTTTCCGTGCAGAAAATGTTACAAATTTGATGGACCTTTATAAAGAAACACGTGCACAAGGTTTTGGTGATGAAGTAAAACGCCGCATCATGCTTGGAACTTACTCACTAAGTGCCGGCACGTATGATGCGTATTATAAAAAAGCGCAACAAGCACGTACACTTATCAAAGCAGACTACGACAAAGTATTTGAAGACTTTGATGTTATCATTGGGCCTACATCCCCAACACCAGCATTTAAAATTGGTGAAAACGTCGATGATCCGATGACAATGTATGCGAACGATATTTTAACAATCCCGATGAACTTAGCTGGAGTACCTGCTATTTCAATTCCATGTGGCTTTGAAAACGGACTACCACTTGGTTTACAAATTATTGGTAAATACTTCGATGAAGCAACTATTTACCGTGTAGCTCATGCTTTTGAACAAGCAACAGAGTTCCATAAACAAGTTCCTCAAATGTGGGAGGGAAAATAACATGAACTTTGAAACAGTCATTGGTTTAGAAGTACACGTTGAGTTGAAAACAAACTCAAAAATCTTCTCACCAGCACCAGCTCATTTTGGTGCTGAACCAAATACAAATACAACAGTAATTGATTTAGGGTACCCTGGTGTCCTACCAGTCCTTAACAAAAATGTAGTAGATTTCGCAATGCGTGCTGCACTTGCACTTAATATGGAAATCGAACAAGAAACAAAATTTGACCGTAAAAACTACTTCTATCCAGATAATCCGAAAGCTTATCAAATTTCACAATTTGATAAACCAATCGGTAAAAACGGCTGGATCGATATTGAAGTAGACGGCTATACAAAACGTATCGGTATTACACGTCTTCATATGGAAGAAGATGCTGGTAAACTTTCACATGCTGGGGATCACTCATTAGTTGACTTTAACCGTCAAGGTACACCACTTGTTGAGATTGTTTCTGAGCCAGACATTCGTACACCAAACGAAGCATATGCTTACCTAGAAAAATTAAAATCAATTATTCAATATACAGACGTATCTGATTGTAAGATGGAAGAAGGCTCATTACGTTGTGATGCCAACATTTCTCTTCGTCCGTATGGTCAAGAAGAATTTGGCACAAAAACGGAGCTTAAAAACCTGAACTCCTTCAACTATGTTCGTCGTGGTTTAGAGCATGAGGAATTACGTCAAGCAGATGTATTATTATCAGGCGGTATTATTGAGCAAGAAACACGTCGTTTCGATGAAAAAACAGGTAAAACAATTTTAATGCGTGTGAAAGAGGGAACAGATGATTACCGTTACTTCCCAGAGCCAGACTTAGTTCGTCTTTCGATTGATGATGCATGGCTAGAGAGAGTGAAATCAGAAATTCCTGAGCTTCCAGATGCTCGTAAAAAACGTTATGTAGAAGAATTAGGCTTAACACCATATGATGCAGGAGTTCTTGTTATTTCTAAAGAAATCTCAGACTTCTTCGAGGCAATGATTGTGAACGGTGCAGATGCGAAACTTTCTGCTAACTGGCTAATGGGTGATGTTTCAGCTTACTTAAATGCGGAACAAAAAGACCTTAAAGATACTGCACTAACACCAGAAAACCTTGCTGAGATGGTGAAATTGATCACTGACGGAACAATTTCTTCTAAGATCGGTAAAAAAGTATTTGCTGAATTAGTAGAAAACGGTGGTTCTGCACAGGATATTGTGAAGGCGAAAGGTTTAGTTCAAATTTCCGATGAAGGTGCACTACTAGCCATCGTAACAGAAGTTTTAGATAACAATGCACAATCTATCGAAGACTTTAAAAATGGTAAAGATCGTGCGATTGGCTTCTTAGTTGGTCAAATTATGAAGGCAACAAAAGGTCAAGCCAACCCTCCAATGGTTAATAAATTATTACAACAAGAAATTGCCAAACGATAATACTCGTTGTAACATAATAGCCGAGAGAGCTTTATTGCTCCCTCGGCTATTAATTTTCAAAAATGTAACTAATTTGCAATTTATAACACTTAATAGTTGTTTAAAAAGAGTATTCATAGCAAAATATAGAATAGACAATAATAAGGGGGACGAGCCAATGAAAACTGAACAACAATATTTTCAAGAAGCTATTTCGATACAACAATATATGGAGAACATGACGACGTTGAAAGAAGAGAGCTTCCGTATTTATGATGGTTTTGAAGTGCCAACAAACGATGGCTTCATCGAATTACTAAAAGATAAGCAGCCAAAAATTTTAACTATTACAGAAGATTGGTGCGGAGACGCTATGTTAAACAACCCTATTATTCGTCGTGTTGCTGAAGCGGCAGGGTTAGAAATGCGTACCGTTTTTCGCGATGCTGATACAGAGTTAATTGATCGTTATTTAACAAACGGTGGTCGTGCTATCCCGATTTATCTGTTGTTAGATGATGCAGGTGAGGTTGTAGGAAAATGGGGACCACGTGCGCCTGAATTACAAGAGTTAGTCGTAACGAAACGAGCGAGTTTACCAGATAAAGAAGATCCAACATTTGAAGAAGCTCAAAAAGCTCTTTATGCAGAAATTCGAGAGGAAAATATCTCGAACTCAACTTACTGGACGTATGTCTATGAGGACTTTAAAAAACAGGTAACAAACGCATTACAAAAATAACAAGAGCATTGCAACATTTCAACGTAGAATTTCGTTGAATGAAATAGAATCTTATGAAGCAGGAAGGTATGTTATGAAACGAGCAAGAATCATTTATAATCCTACATCTGGACGCGAAGTATTTAAGAAACATCTACCAGAGGTGTTGGAAAAACTAGAGGTAGCAGGCTATGAGACATCCTGTCATGCAACAACATGTGAGGGAGATGCAACGCTTGCAGCAAAAAATGCGGTAGAGCGTGGTTTTGATATCATCATCGCAGTTGGTGGAGATGGCACATTAAATGAAGTTGTTTCAGGTGTAAGTCCATTTGAAAACCGTCCGAAAGTTGGTCTAATTCCGATGGGTACTACAAATGATTTTGCCCGTGCTGTGCATATTCCTCGAAATATTGATGAGGCTGTAGACATTATAATTCAAGGCGACACATTACCAGTGGACGTGGGTCTCTTAAATGGCGAACGCTATTTCATTAATATTGCTGCTGGGGGACGCATTACAGAACTCACTTATGAAGTACCAAGTAAAATGAAAACAATGCTTGGTCAGTTAGCCTATTATGTAAAGGCAGTAGAAATGATTCCATCCATCAAAGCTTCCCATATGCGTATTGAATATGATGGCGAAGTATTTGATGGGGACGCCATGATGTTCCTATGTGGTTTAACGAATTCAGTAGGTGGCTTTGAAAAACTTGCCCCTGATGCGAGTATTAATGATGGTTACTTTACAGTAATAGTACTGAAAAAAGTAAGCCTTCCAGAGTTTATTCAACTAGCTGCTATGGCATTACGAGGCGAACATTTAAATGACGATCGTGTCATTTATAAAAAAGCCAGCGTTGTCAAAGTTACGACTGAAAACGAAGTCCATCTTAACCTAGATGGCGAATATGGCGGAGACGCACCGGCGACATTTGAAAATCTGAAGCGTCACATTGAAATCTTTGTCCCACTTGCAGATATTCGAGAAGAAGACCGTATTTAATCAATCCAAAAAGCTCATCCTATTTTAGTTGGATGAGCTTTTTGGATTCTATCTGATCGTACTTATAAAAGTAAGGGATCTGCATATTAGGAAGTCCCCTAAAGAGAAAAGCTTCACCACTCCCAAAAATATCTACCCCCCACACTCCCAAAGTTAACTTTCCCAATAGAAGTCGAAAACCAGAACTGTGCCACATAAGAATCTCTGAAAACCTACTTAATCCGATTGCTTCCTTTATTAAATTGGAATGGACTAAATTATACAATTTCATCTTTAGAACTTAGATTGTGAATGAATTTAGAAAAATGTTTGGCAAATGTGCGTATATTAGTTGAACAAAATTTGAAACCTTAATAATAGCCTGAAATTTCGGTCCGTTATTAAGGTTTTATTCGTTGTAATAGTGGAAAATGGGGGTATGGATAAGGGAAAGGAAGTGTTGCCTTTGTATAAGTCACAAGAAAAGAAACTTATATGGATAAGTTTTGGTGTTGCAATTATTATGCTACTTTCCATTCTTGGAAGAATATTTGGAAGTTAGGGGGGCAATGAGATGATTAATGAATCAGCAGTCTTTTGGAGTCGAGCATTAACGGAGTTAACATTATCGTTCCATATTATTTATGCAACGATTGGTGTAGGTGTCCCGTTGATGATTATGATTGCTCAATGGACTGGGTATAAAAAGAATGATGAGCATTATATCTTAATGGCGAGACGTTGGGCGCGTGGTTTTGTTATTACTGTGGCCGTAGGTGTTGTAACAGGAACTGCCATTGGCTTACAGCTTTCATTATTGTGGCCTAACTTTATGCAACTTGCTGGTCAAACGATTGCATTACCATTGTTTATGGAAACGTTTGCATTTTTCTTTGAAGCTATATTTTTAGGGATCTATTTATATACATGGGACCGCTTTGATAGTCAGAAAAAACATATGCTACTATTAATTCCTGTCGCTGTTGGAGCGTCGATGTCAGCGGTCTTCATTACAATTGTTAATGCTTTTATGAATGCACCACAAGGATTTGATATTGTAAACGGAGAACTTGTCAATATTCAACCTTTTTTAGCGATGTTTAACCCGGCCATGCCGACAAAGGTAGCGCATGTACTTGTGACAGCGTATATGACATCGGCATTTGTACTAGCAGCTATTGCAGGATACAGAATGTTAAAAGGCTCTAAGCATGTATACCATAAAAAATCCTTGCTTTTACTTATGAAAATTGGCTTAATTTTCTCCATAGCTGCTGCTGTAATTGGAGATTTTTCAGGAAAATACTTAGCTGAATATCAACCCGAAAAACTAGCCGCTGCAGAATGGCATTTTGAAACAGAGGGTAAAGCATCGCTTGTATTATTTGGTGTATTAGATGGAGAAGAAGTAAAATACGCCATTAAAATTCCGTATGCTTTGAGCATTCTTGCACATTTTAATCCTAACGCAGAGGTAATTGGCTTAGATCAATTTGCGGAGGAGGATTTACCACCACTCTATATTCATTATCTCTTTGATATTATGGTGTCCATTGGTATGTTTATGGTGCTAGTTTCATTACTTTATGTTGTAGGGAAAGCACGGGGCTGGCAATTTATTCATTCGCGATGGTATAGATGGATTATTGTTGCGGGAGGACCTCTGTCAATCATTGCCATCGAAGCAGGTTGGTGGCTTGCGGAAGTTGGACGTCAACCATGGATACTGTATGGTCTAATGCGTACACCGGAGGGAGCTACTACGAGTGACCATGTGGATTTAATGATGCTATTGTTCGCAGGTGTTTATGCAGTTTTAGCAGTAGGAAGTATTGTCGTCTTGGTTCGAATGTTTAAAAAGAATCCAATCGAGCGTGAAATTGAAGATCGCCACTCTGAAAAAGGCGGTGACATCCTATGACGTTAGAGGTATTAGGTATTTCCGTATTATGGATTTTTCTATTTGGCTATGTCATTGTCGCATCCATTGATTTTGGTGCAGGCTTCTTCAACGCTTATAGCCTACTAATTGGTAAAAATCATATTTTAACAAATATTATCAAACGTTATTTATCGCCTGTCTGGGAAGTAACCAATGTCTTTTTAGTATTCTTCTTCGTAGGGATCGTTGGATTTTTCCCACAAACTGCTTTTTATTACGGAACGATTTTACTTGTGCCAGTCAGTATTTCGCTTGTACTGTTAGCAATTCGTGGCTCCTACTATGCCTTTGAATCGTATGGCACGCGAGGACATATAGGGTATACGCTGACATACGGTGTGGCAGGTTTATTAATTCCCGCTTCCTTATCTGTTGTTTTTGCCATTGCTGGTGGAGGCTATGTTGATCTGATTGATGGGCAACCTGTGCTAAACTACTGGACTTTATATACAAGTCCATTTGCTTGGAGCATTGTGGTACTGAGCATCGCTGCTGTGCTGTATATTTCAGCCGTATTTTTAACGTGGTATGCTCATAAAGCAAATGACGTAGAAGCGACTAAACTGATGCGAAAATATGCACTTGTTTGGGCAGCACCGTTAATGATTAGTGCACTGGGCATTATGTATGAAATGAAATCCATTAACCCAGAAAGTTATAGTCACATGGTGAATTTATGGTGGATGTTTGCGATTTCAGCTGTCTTATTTATTATTACAGTCATGCTCATTGCCATGCGTAAAAAGTACGGACTTGCAGTTGGGCTTCTTATTGCTCAATTTGCTGTAGCCTTCTTTGCATATGGGATAGCACAATATCCATACTTACTGTATCCGTATTTAACAATTTATGATAGTTTTACAAGCACACAAATGGCGGTTGCTTTAGTCATCGCATTTATTTTAGGGCTGTGCCTTCTTCTTCCTTCACTCTATTTATTGATGAAACTATTCTTGTTCAATAAAAATTATGTGACAGGAAAAGAAGACAATCACGCATAGGAGGAAATCAAGGTATGCAAAGTTTCTTAATTTTTTATGCACCTTTTATTGTCGTCATTCTTGGGATCTTGTGTGCATTTTGGTGGGCACCAAGGGATTATCATATTACAAAAGAGCAAGAAAAGAGTCGCGAATAGCGGCTCTTTTTTCAAGTTAGTGAGGAGAACAATATAACGGGCAAGTCTTGTTCTTTTTTCATTCGCCAACACATGCTACAATAAGGAGATTGAAATGGAGGATGTACGAATGTCAGCACCCGTGAAAAAAAATGATCGACTTTCAGTTTATATAGAAGATTTAACACATGATGGCAATGGCGTCGCAAAGGTTGATGGCTACCCACTATTTATACAAGGCGCACTTCCGAACGAAACAGCTGAAATACATGTGATGAAAACCTTGAAAAATTATGGCTTTGCAAAAGTTGTAGATATTATTAAGCCATCTTCAGATCGAGTAGTAGCACCCTGTGATTATTTCAAGCAATGTGGCGGCTGTCAACTACAGCATTTATCCTATGAGGGGCAGTTAAAGTGGAAAGAAAATATGGTGCGCAATGTGATGCAGCGCATTGGTAAAATTAATGCACCTGTGCTTCCTGTAAAAGGAATGGAAGAGCCTTGGCATTACCGTAATAAAGCGCAAATCCCCTTCTCTGTAAATGAAGAAGGACAAGCGATTGCAGGTTTTTATAAAACAAAAACGCATAGCATTGTAGATATGGATCGTTGCTTAATTCAAACAGGAGAAGCGGACGCCATTCTTGCAGGCTTGAAAAAGGAATTAACGGCGATAGGAATTCGCCCTTACAATGAGCATACACACGAAGGAATGCTGCGACACGTTGTCATTCGTAAAGCACGAGCAACAGGTGAGGTCATGGTTGTCCTTGTAACAAAAAAGAAAAAGTTCCCACAAAAAGAGGCAGCCGTTGCAGTGATTCAAAGATTAGTTCCGAACGTTACGTCGATTATGCAAAATGTGAATAATGAAAAAACCAATGTGATTTTTGGTGATGATACCATCAATCTTTGGGGCAAGGACATCATTATTGATACAATTGGCGATGTACGTTTTGAGATTTCAGCTCGTTCCTTCTATCAAGTCAACCCAGAGCAAACAGAGGTCCTCTATAAACAAGCATTGGATTATGCTGACTTGCAGGGGGATGAACGCGTCATTGATGCGTATTGTGGCATTGGTACCATCTCTTTATTCCTGGCACAAAAAGCAAAGGCAGTCATGGGCGTGGAGATTGTCCCACAAGCAATTGAAGATGCTAAACGCAACGCAGTACTCAATGGTTTTACAAATACTTATTTTGAGGCTGGCCCAGCAGAGGAAGTTATTCCAAGATGGTATAAAGAGGGCAAGGAAGCAGACGTACTAGTAGTCGATCCACCACGCAAAGGCTGCGACGAAGCACTACTAACTACCATTTTAGAGCAACGGCCAAAACGAGTGGTCTATGTATCCTGCAACCCAGCTACACTAGCACGCGACCTTCGTATTTTGGAGGATGGCGGCTATCAAACACAGGAAATTCAGCCAGTAGACATGTTCCCGCATTCGACGCATTGTGAAGCGGTTGCTTGGCTAACGTTAGTAGAGTAGAAAAGCAGATGGTGTAGAGAAATCTATACTATCTGCTTTCTATTTAGACAATTACCATTTAAGAACGATTTTCGATATAATAAACGTGACTGATTTTCAAAAAGTTATTGGGCATGATATAAATGTAAAATTGAGCTTTATATTTTGGACTGAAAGTATAGAGTTTTATTCATAGTGAGAGGATTTGGGTTTAACATGATAGATAATTTTTGGCGTGATTTACCACGACCATTTTTTGTGCTGGCACCAATGGAAGATGTGACAGATGTTGTTTTTCGACATGTAGTAAATGAAGCAGGTCGGCCGGATGTATTTTTTACAGAGTTTACAAATTCGGATAGCTATTGTCATCCAGAGGGACAGAAAAGTGTACGTGGCCGTTTGACTTTTACAGAAGATGAGCAGCCAATGGTGGCACATATTTGGGGGGATAATCCCGACTATTTCCGTCAAATGAGTATTGGTATGGCAGAGCTAGGTTTTAAAGGCATTGATATTAATATGGGTTGCCCTGTACCGAATGTGGCATCAAGAGGAAAAGGGAGTGGCCTTATTCTCCGTCCAGATGTCGCGGCAGAATTGATTCAAGCAGCAAAAGCGGGCGGACTGCCTGTTAGCGTGAAAACTCGTCTTGGCTATAAGGAGATAAATGAGTGGGAGGAGTGGCTAACACATATTTTACAACAAGATATAGCGAACCTTTCGATTCATCTACGAACAAGAAAGGAAATGAGCTTAGTAGATGCGCATTGGGAGCTTATTCCGGAAATCAAAAAGTTACGTGATCGTATTGCACCAAATACGCTACTAACAATCAATGGAGATATTCCTGACCGTCAAACGGGACTGCAGCTAGCTGAACAATATGGTATTGATGGCGTGATGATTGGGCGAGGTATTTTTAAAAATCCGTTTGCTTTTGAAAAAGAGCCAAAAGAGCATAGCAGTAAAGAGTATCTTGATCTTTTAAGACTGCAGCTCGATCTGCAAGATCAATATGCGGAAGTACTACCACGTTCCATCACAGGGCTTCATCGCTTTTTCAAAATTTATGTCAAAGGATTCCGTGGAGCTGGTGAATTAAGAAGCCAATTGATGAACACGAAATCAACAGATGAAGTGCGTGCACTGCTAGATAACTTTGAAGCAAATAATATGGAGTGACCTGTAAGCTGGTAAGAATGGAGCATAATTCATAAAAAGCAAGGGCAGGAGTAAGCAATATCCACTCCTTACTCTTGCTTTTTTTCGGGTATAAAGGCTACAAATGAATCTTCCTATTTATTTTAACCTTTATAAGCAAACAGCATTTTTTAGACAAAATCAAATATATCACCAATCAATCTCCCTATGCCTCTAAGTAACCAGAAAAGGACTCTAAAAGGCAAGAGAATGAGTTCAGGTATCCAAACGAGTACATCAAAAATGAAAAATCTAAAAATGTATAACCGCTGTGGTACTTCTTGCCTTTTCTTCTTTGCCACCAATCCTTCATAAATTCTCAATCCTTTTTAACCGTTACAATTTTTTAATATATTTACGATCAAATGTTTATTAAGTTTCAAATGAACAGTAGAGGCTATCATCTTTTGCTAAAAAACGTTTTTGTTTAGGCATGTGTAGCTACTTTCGTAGCGCATATTTCTTCACATAACAGTATACTGCTAAAACATAAACTTGCCTTTTTCGAATGTGCATATTACAATAAAAAGTAAGTTAATAGCAGGTTTGAGTAACTGAGAGACCATTGAAAACGTATGTACCTAGCGTACATATGCTTTTGATGGTCTTTTTTTATCTTTAAAATGATGAGGGAGGAAATAAAGTATGAGTACAGCTTCTGCGATACAACGACAACAAACAATGGAGGAACTACAAGGTAGGGAGTATGATTTATTAGTAATTGGTGGGGGCATTACAGGATGTGGTATTGCACTAGATGCTATTGCTCGCGGTCTTTCTGTAGCATTAGTGGAAATGCAGGATTTTGCAGCAGGTACCTCTAGCCGTTCGACAAAATTAGTACATGGCGGTTTACGCTATTTAAAGCAATTTGAAATAAAAGAGGTAGCAGAGTTAGGAAAGGAACGTGCCATTGTTTATGAAAATGGTCCACATGTGACAACACCTGTTTGGATGCTGTTACCTTTTCATAAGGGCGGGACATTTGGAAAATACTCTACAAATCTTGGCTTGCGTGTCTATGATTTTTTAGCAGGAGTCAGACGTGCTGAGCGTCGTTATATGTTAAATGCAGTTGAAACCATTGAGAAGGAGCCATTAGTGAAAACAAAGGGGTTGCTTGGCGGTGGTATGTATGTGGAATACCGTACGGATGATGCTCGTTTAACGATTGAGGTAGCGAAGGCAGCGATTGAAAAAGGTGCAACATTAATTAATTATATGAAAGCCGAAAACTTCTTATATAATGAACAGCGAAAAATCAATGGCATTGTAGCAAAGGATTTAATAACAGACCGTACAATCGATATTCGTGCAAAGGCAGTGGTTAATGCTGCTGGTCCATGGGTGGATGATGTGCGCACAATTGAAGGGAAGCAGGCAGGGAAGCATTTAATTTTATCAAAAGGTGTGCATATTGTTTTTGATGAATCAAAGTTCCCATTAAAACAAGCTGTTTATTTTGATACACCTGATGGTCGCATGGTATTTGCCATTCCTCGTCAAGGTAAGACCTATGTAGGAACAACAGATACATTTTATGAGGGCGATGCTCGTAATATGGATATTTATCAAGAGGATCGCGATTATATAATGAACGCGATTCGTTATATGTTCCCAAATGTAAAGGTGACAGATGCGGATATTGAATCAAACTGGGCAGGTGTGCGTCCGTTGATTCATGAGGACGGAAAAAATCCGTCTGAAATTTCTCGTAAGGATGAAGTGTGGGTATCACCATCAGGACTTGTAACAATTGCAGGTGGGAAATTAACAGGCTACCGTAAAATGGCTGAAACGGTATTAAATACGATTGCACAGGAACTAGAGCAACAATTTGGCATTCAATCTTCTCCATGTACAACAAAAAAAATACCAATTTCTGGTGGTGACATTGGCGGTTCAAAGAAATTATATGCCTTCTTACATGACCATACAAGATTAGGCAAAAAATTAGGCTTATCCGAAGAAGAGGCTAAATTTTTAACACAGCATTATGGTAGCAATGTAGATATTGTCTTTAACTATGTTAAGGAAGGACATCCAGTTTTACCATCATGGCTGTATGCACAATTAATGTATGGTATTCATCATGAATTGGTCGTTCATCCGAATGACTTTATGGTTCGCCGTACAGGATATATGTTCTTCCAAATGGCCATTGTTAAACAATATAAAGAGGCTATTTTAGATGAAATGGCTAAGCAACTCAACTGGACAGCACAGCAACGTACACAATATGAAGAAGATGTTAAGAAAGAAATAAAACGAGCGACAACTGCGCTATAATGAGGTAGTTACTCTCATAATATAAGGTGAGCATTTACCCTGTATTATAAGGGAAGGAGAGAATGGTATGCATTTTGATAATCAACAGGTAATTCCTGCAGCGCGTACTGTTAAGCAGTTTGACGAAATAATAGCAAGTCCATTCACTTATATTGTCCTCTTGGAGGTGCATATTAGCTTATTGATGTCTTTAAAGCGTGAGGCACATCGGCATGGAAAAAAATTAATTATTCATGCTGATTTAATTCATGGCTTAAAAACGGATAATTTTGCAGCGGACTTTTTATGTAATGATGTTCGTCCCGCTGGTATTATTTCAACTCGTTCCAATATGCTAATGAAAGCCAAAGCTCGTGGAATTATGGCTATTCAACGTGTGTTTTTGATTGATACGATTGCTCTTGAAAAAAGTTATTCGATGATTGAAACAGCACAGCCTGATTATATTGAGCTATTACCAGGCATTATTCCGTCTATGATTCAAGAAATCTATGAGCGGACACAAATCCCTGTTATTACAGGTGGCTTAGTGCGTACAGTGGACAATATTGAAGAAGCGTTAACTGGGGGCGCTATCGCCGTTACAACATCTAATAAGAAATTATGGGAAAATTTCAATAAATAGTTGACTCTGTATGTTTTTTTCTCTAAAATGAACTTAAGTTCATAAGCGCGTGGTTAGGAAAAGGAACCCACATTTGTTCATCTACATGTTTTAATGTAGTTTGATTAAATGTGGGTTCCTTTTTGTTTTCTATGGGCTATTATCACAAAGGGGGACTTCACTATGTCTACGTTTACAGCTGAGCTGGTCGGCACAATGATTCTTATTTTATTTGGTGGCGGCGTTGTAGCTGGTACTGTGCTAAACAAATCGAAAGGCTTTGGTGGTGGATGGATTGTTATTACCTTTGCATGGGGACTTGCTGTTGCAATGGCAGCCTATGCAGTAGGGGGAATTAGCGGTGCTCATCTAAATCCTGCACTAACCATTGCTCTTGCCACGATTGGCAATTTTCCATGGGGAGATGTACCAGCATATATTGCAGCACAAATGATTGGTGCATTTTTAGGAGCAACGCTTGTTTACTTTATGTATTTACCACATTGGCAGGCAACAGCAGATGCAGATACAAAATTAGCGCCATTTTCCACAATGCCAGCTATTAAGCATCCTTTATCAAATCTACTATCTGAAATGATAGGAACATTTATTTTAGTATTAGGCATTTTAGCGTTAGGTACAAATACGATTACAGATGGTTTAAATCCATTTTTAGTTGGTCTGTTAATTATTGTGATTGGGATGGCTTTAGGTGGCCCAACAGGCTATGCGATTAACCCTGCCCGCGATTTGGGTCCACGTATCGCCCATTTTATTTTGCCGATTTCAGGAAAAGGTGATTCTGGTTGGGGATATGCATGGATACCAGTTGTAGGTCCAATTATTGGTGGTACATTTGGTGCATTGTTTTTCCAACAAATATTTGAAGGGAAAAATAGTATAGCATTTTGGATTGTCGCAGTAATTGTTGTTACTATTTTCATAGGGGCACAATTAACGGTTAAGAATGTTCAAGTTGAAGACTAATTTATTTGGAGGGATTTCTATGTCAGAAAAAAAATATATTTTAGCGTTAGACCAAGGTACAACAAGTTCAAGAGCTATTCTATTTGATGAAAAGGGTAAAATTGTACACACTGCCCAACAAGAATTCCAACAACATTTTCCACAAGCAGGCTGGGTAGAGCATCATGCAGAGGAAATTTGGTCATCTATCCTATCTTGTATTGCAACCGTGTTATCAGAAAAAGGTGTGGATTCAAGCCAAATTGCAGGGATTGGGATTACCAACCAACGCGAAACAACCGTAGTGTGGGATAAACATACTGGCAAACCTGTTTATAACGCAATTGTTTGGCAATCACGTCAAACGAATGAAATTTGTGAGCAGTTAAAGGAAAGCGGTTACAATGATTTATTCCGTGATAAAACAGGCTTATTAATCGATGCTTACTTCTCTGGCACAAAAGTGAAGTGGATTTTAGATCATGTTGAGGGAGCACGTGAAAAAGCTGAGGCAGGAGAATTGCTATTCGGTACAATTGATACATGGCTCATTTGGAAGTTATCGGGTGGGAAAGTACATGTAACAGATTATTCAAATGCTTCTCGTACATTGATGTATAATATCCATGAGTTACAGTGGGATGAAGAACTTTTAGAAATTTTAACTGTTCCTGCCTCTATGCTGCCAGAAGTACGTCCTTCTTCTGAAATTTATGGCTATACAGAGGAGGCTTTATTCTTTGGCTCTGCTGTCCCAATTGCGGGTGCTGCTGGTGACCAACAAGCAGCATTATTCGGTCAGGCATGTTTTGAAGAAGGAATGGTCAAGAACACATATGGCACAGGCTGCTTTATGTTAATGAACACAGGCGAAAAGGCAGTGAAGTCAAATAATGGATTATTGACAACATTAGCTTGGGGCTTAGATGGTAAAGTAACGTATGCTTTAGAGGGCAGTATTTTTGTAGCAGGCTCAGCGATTCAATGGCTACGTGATGGTTTGCGTATGTTCCGTAATGCGAGTGAATCAGAGCAATATGCGACGCGTGTGGAGTCAACAGATGGAGTTTATGTTGTCCCAGCATTTGTTGGTTTAGGCACACCGTATTGGGATTCTGATGTACGAGGAGCTGTCTTTGGCTTAACACGTGGGACATCGAAGGAACATTTTGTACGTGCGACACTAGAATCATTAGCTTATCAAACAAAGGATGTATTAGCAGCGATGGAAGCAGATGCTAATATTCCGTTAGCAAAATTGCGTGTAGATGGCGGAGCTGTGGCAAATAATTTCTTAATGCAATTCCAAGCAGATTTATTAAATGTCCCTGTTGATCGCCCAGTTATCAATGAAACAACAGCTTTAGGTGCTGCCTATTTAGCAGGCTTAGCAGTTGGCTATTGGCATTCAACAGAGGAGATCGGTAAGTATTGGAATTTAGATCGTCAATTTACACCAAATATGAGTGACGAGTATCGTGACAATATTTATGCAGGCTGGAAAAAGGCTGTTGCCGCAGCGCAAGTATTTAAGTAAGCAAACCATTTGAGAGGCTGGGGTATAACTAGCTTCAATTAATGAGAAATCCGAATTCGGATTTCTCTATTTTTTATGTTGTCTCCAGATAGCTCGTAACGAATGTCCAATGAGTCCTCAAATTTTCGATCATTTGAGCGAGGTCTTCCAATGCTAATTCCTTTTCATTTTCTTCTGGTATGATTTCTTTTTCAAGCAGCTCTTCGTATAGCTGTTTTGCCATTTGCATTAGCTATTACTTCTGATAAGTATTTCTGTCGATTTTTATTTGAGAAAGGTGAAGAAAACGTCCAATTCTTTATAGAGTTGGGCTTTTTTGTTCGTAAGGAATAGAGGATTTAGAGAGAAATCAGAGAATTGTATATAAGTACCATTATATGTAATGACGTTTTATAGGAGTTGTATGAAGATGGTTGTGACAACGAGACCGTTAAAAATTAAGTATAAAAAGTTAGCTAATCCTTTTCAGGAGTTTATGCAGATTAATCCTCACAATAATGCCCTTACGAAGGAAGTGGTCTTTCTACGTTATATTGGTATACCTGATTCTGTAGATCTTTATAAAGAAAATATTTTAAAAATGGATGAGTATTTCACAAAGCAAAGCGTATTTTATTTACGACTACATAGGCTTGAGGTCATCAATAATAAGAAAGATGCAGATAGACTGTCGGAGCTTTGGGGAGATTGGCAGGCTGCTGCTGATAGTATGCAGTTACTGTATGAGACATCTTTATGCGGTAAATTAGCGAATGATCAACTTGAATGGACAAAAAAGCTTAGCTTTAAAAAAATTCTCCATCTTTTTAAAGAACATCAGCCGCATGCTAATGACACGTTACTAAAAAACTTTGCAGTTAAATTTTTATATTGGATGGATTATTATTTACCACAAATTTTTTCTAAGGAAAATCAAGCATCCTTTAAAATTGTTTTTATAGGAGACATTACGCAGCATGAATCATTATTCTTATATTTTTTATCGACACTTGGCTGCGATATATGTTATATGAGCCCTAAAGGGGATATCCCTAATTTGTATCCTATCATAGCAGCATCATCTACTTTGCAGAGTTGTCGTAATTGCTATGAAAAAGAATTCATAATCCCTAAAATGCTCTCGATGAAAAGCATACCATCACAACAACCGACGATTCTCCCAGCCCTTAGTACTAGCATGGTTACTACAGAAGAGTGTAGTTATGAACAGTTGGCTTCTTTAGCGACGTCTGTTGTGATGATAAAGACATTTGGTGCAGATGGTAAGGTGTTATGTTTTGGTTCTGGAGTTGTTCTCCATCGGGATGGCTATATTTTGACGAACTTGCATGTTGTAGGTGGTGGGAACTATTATTCAGTGCTATATGAAAATGATCCAAACGAATATATTACCCATCAATTTGTGAAATATCATGACATGCATGATTTGGCTATTTTGAAGGTAGACAGAACAAGTCTACCTTTGCCTGTTAAAATAGAGGGTCAATTAGTTCGCGGGCAAAAAATTGTGGCGATTGGCAGTCCCTTAGGATTATTTAATTCGGTTTCTGATGGAATTGTTTCAGGCTTTCGAGATCTTCGAAAAATGTCTATGATTCAATTTACGGCTGCTATTTCCAATGGCAGTTCTGGTGGTGCTTTATTGGATATGCATGGACGATTGGTCGGTTTGATAACAGCAGGCTTTGATGATGGTCAGAATCTGAACTTAGCTGTACCAGCTCATTTGATTTATCAATTTGCCCAAAACTTTATTGAAGTATCAGGCTAATTTCCACTATTCAACCATTGCTTTTTCATTCGTAATCTTATAGAATGTAGAACGGTATAAATGAACGATATATAAATCCTTTAATACGGTCCAGAGAGGCTGAAAAGGGCTATGTGATATTTTTAAGCTAATATCTTTGCTTTGTCATGCCCTTTTGTCCTCTGTGACGGAAGGGCTTTTATTATTGTTCCATACTCCTCTTTTAAAGGAAGTCCCGTGAGGCTTCAAAAGAGAATGGACAAGACAGCTATAATCCATTCACTAAAAGAGATCGACAACTAGAAAATTGGAGGCTACAAAGAATGGATTATCGTAAAAAAACCGTGGTCGCTTCAGTGGCAGGGTTAACGCTAGAGGGAATGGACATTATGTTTATTTCTTTTGCTATGACAATGATTATTGCAGAATTTAATATTGATCTTGCAACTGGTGGATTGATTTCATCCATCACAAATATTGGAATGCTAATGGGTGGTATTATTTTTGGTGTGTTGGCCGACAAATATGGTCGCGTAAAAGTGTTTACGTATACCGTCATATTATTTGCCATCGGAACAGCCTTAACAGGCGTAGCAACAAGTATTGAGCAAGTTTATGTTTATAGATTTATCGCTGGCTTAGGAGCTGGTGGGGAATATGGTATTGGTATGGCACTTGTGGCGGAGGCTTGGCCGAAGAATAAACAAGGAAGAGCTTCTTCGTATGTAAGTGTAGGGGCACAGTATGGGGTGATCTTAGCGGCATTATTAAGTGCCATCATTTTACCAACTTTAGGATGGAGAGCTTTATTCTTCGTCGGTTTATTACCAGTTATTTTTGCCTTTATCGTACGTAAAAATCTTGATGAATCACCAGAATGGGTGGCGTCACAGAATAAACAAAACAATAAGCAAGAGAAAGGGAAATTGGCCCAGTTATTTGCTTCACCACGAATCACGATGACGACTCTTTCGCTGATTTTAATGGCTACTGTTCAAATCGCAGGCTATAATGGCCTCATGATTTGGCTACCATCTATGCTACAAAAATCGCAAGGATTATCAGTTTCCAGCTCAGCCTTGTGGACAATTAGTACCGCTGTCGGCATGATTATTGGAATGCTGACATTTGGTAGATTTATGGATCGTTTTGGTGCAAAGCGTACATTCGGTATCTTTTTATTAGCCTCAGCCTGTGCAGTATTCCTTTATTCCTTTGCAACAGGTGCAGTAGCCATATTATTAGGCGGTGCTGTTGTAGGATTTTTCTCTAACGGAATGTTTGCAGGGTATGGTGCATTAATTAGTAGCTTCTATCCAGTCCAAATTCGCAGTACAGCAACGAATACTATTTTTAACTTTGGTCGAGCAATAGGAGGATTTTCACCAATCTTTGTCGGCTATATTTTACAAAGTTATGATATGACAGTCGTTATGATTTACTTAGCAGCATTGTATTGCATTTCCTTTATCGTCATGCTGACACTTCAGGGAACAGGCAAGGGTTTGCAAACGGCTTAATCCTATACATCACGAAAGAACGAATTCCACTTCTTCAAATGGGATTCGTTCTTTTCTTATTAGTTTTTATTTAATTATAATAAACCTTTTGAACGTTTCTCAGCGATTTCAACAAGGCGTTTTGTAATTTCTCCTCCAACGGAACCATTTGCGCGAGAAGATGCTTCTGGCCCAAGCTGAACGCCAAATTCTTGTGCAATTTCATATTTCATTTGATTGACAGCTTCGTGTACGCCCGGTACTAGAAGCTTATTTGAACTACGGTTATTGTTAGCCATTGTTCTCACCTCCTTGAGCTTAGAATGGTTGCTTACCAACTTTTCATACATTTAAAAAGAAGGAAACGCACACGCTAAATGCTAATAACAACAACTTGTGGAAAGCCAGCAATAATCAGCAAACTCTCTGTTATAATTAAGCCTGGCTCTTTACTATAGAAGGTTGATTAAAGGAGGAACAACAGAATGACGAATAATGATATTTTAATTCGTTTACGCTATGCATTCGATATAAAAAATGTAGATATGGTGGAAATTTTTAAGCTAGGTGGTATGAATTATACGAAAGAGGAAGTATTAAATATGCTCATTAAGATTAATGATGAGGAAGAAGCACCAGAAACATACATTAGTTGTAATAATAAAATGTTGGAAGCTTTTTTAAATGGACTCATTACCTTTAAACGTGGGCCACAGAAGCCAAAGGAAGGACAGGCTGAGGGACCACTACCTGTGTCTGGAAAAGAAAGTCCGAACAATATGCTATTAAAGAAAGTGAAAATTGCCTTATCCTTAACAACTGAGGAGATGCTTGAAATTTTATATGATGGTGGAATTAAGGTGACAAAAGGTGAATTAGGTGCCATTTTAAGAAATCCAAGTCACCGTAATTATAAAGAGTGCGGTGATTCGTTCGTACGTAATTTTTTAAGGGGCTTAACATATAAATATAGAGGGTAACAGACAGATGTTTTAAATCATAAAGTACCATTTTTTTCTTTAAAATTCGTTGACAATTTGTGACGAAATTGTGTACAATAAATTTATCACAAATTGTTCACAAAAAAGATGAAAAATGTTCACAAACAAAGGGGTGCTTGTATGATTTATTTTGACATCTTATTAGTAGCTATTGCATGCGTTACAATGCCTTTTATTGTTGCAGTTATGCTAGATATTTTTTATGCAGAACGAAAAAAAGTTCGTTTTTCATTACGTCGTACTTCATTATGGTATATCGCTATGTTTGCACTATCGTTTATACCATCCGTTTTACTTGTCACACAAAACGTATAATGCAATCAAACACTTAGGGGTAAGTGGAATGAAATAGGCAGCTACAACTCGCATTGAGGTTGTAGCTGTTTTTTTATGTTGATATGACAAAATGATTTTATACCGAAATGGAAGGGTTCAATAAATGACATGGTGAATGAAAACTTCACAATGATGTATTCTCAAGTAAATAAACACTAATTAAAGATGCATTCAATAGTCTAAAATACGCAGTATGATTATTGCTGGTATTATTGTTATTGGGATTAGCCGGATTCCGGGAATGTTAGGGGAAGCTTTCAAGTCAATTTATAACGGGTATCACGATTGTCGTGGTGAGCTTACTTGTACTACCATCACAACATGTCCTTGGTGCAAGCAGTAAAGAAAAATTAAACTATGGAGAGCACGAGGTCATTGAATTTCAATGGATTCGTGTTTTTTATTAGAATGAAAAGCTAGAGTCGAGAATAAAATTGCTAGTACATCAACCTATTTTTTCTAGCAATTATCTTGATAAAGGCGGGGTCTGAATGAAAAATATTTTCTTCATTTTATTAGGGATTGTCTATCTTTTTCTAGCAAATGCAATTGAATTAGCCATCATTAAGCCATTATTTTTTTTAATAGGACTTGCTTTAGTCAGTATTGGTAGCATTCGATATATAAAAGAACGTTATATTGCTGCACAAACTTTGGTACAAATGACGGAAGCTAGTGAAGAAGAGATAATGGCTATTCCTCATACCCAATGTACATTATCCAATGATGCTTTAAATGCTTTATTGTTAAATGAACAGACAAATACGCTTATTTTTGCACGAAGAGAATCGCTAGATGAAGAGTTGACAATAATAGAGATTCCATTTAACAAAATATATGAAGTGGCCATCATGGAAGACGAAGAGTTTATGATTAGAACAAAGAATCACCTTATGAGTGGGTCTTTACTTGGGGAAGCGGATGAAATAGAGGAAGTGGAGGTGGAGGAAGATACAATTTCGCAGCTTTCTTTAAAATTAGTAGTGGATCATTTATCAGAGCCAATTCAAGAATATATGTTTATGGATAATGGTGAAGAGCCAATTTCAAAAGAGGAAGAGGACTACAAGGAAGCTATGGAGCTTTGTGAGAAATGGTTTCAAAAGATAAGCGTAATTATCAAACGTCATGAATTGGAAAGAGTTCCGATCAATCATTGGCAATAATCGAAAAAGCTATCTCGAATTAGAAAAATTTGAGATAGCTTTTGTTGTGTAGTTCGTTAAATTTTAAATTGCTGTAGTTGGGTGTTTAGTTCTTCAGCCATTCCTGCGAGTTGATTTGCACTTCTAGCGATTTCATCCATTGTAGCGGCGGTTTCCTCTACAGTTGCTGTTGTTTGTTCAACACCGGCGGCGGATTCCTGTGAAATAGAAGCCATGTCATCTATAGAGACATTAATGGTTTCTGAATTTTGAGCAAGATGATGTAAATTAGCAGAAATGGTCGTAATATTCTCGATCATATCCTCTACTGCATTTGATATTTGATCAAATGTTTCGTTTGTTTGATCAAGCTGTGCGGTTCCTCTTTTAACTTCTTCATAGCCTGATTGTAGGGCAGAAGTGACATTGCCTGTCTCACCTTGAATACGATGGACGATTGTTGAAATATCCGTGACAGAGAATTGCACTTGTTCAGCGAGCTTGCGGACTTCATCTGCGACAACGGCAAAGCCTTTTCCGTGTTCACCTGCTCGTGCTGCTTCAATCGCTGCATTGAGTGCGAGTAAATTTGTTTGATTTGAAATCTCGTCTATAACTGACACAAGCTTGGAAATTTCGGCGGACTGTTCATTCAAACTTTCAACCTTTTTCACAGAATCTAGCATAATATCATTAATCGCAGCCATTTGTTTAGTCGATTGAACCATTAAGCCTTTACCAGAAACCGTTAAATTTTGGACATGGCTAGAATGTTCTTTTAATTCAACGCCTTCTTGTGTCGTGTCATGAATACTGCGCTTAAAGGCTGTCATTGTTTCTGCTAAATCACCCGTTGTGGACGCTTGTGTTTCTGTACCTGAAGCAAGCTCTTGCATGGTTACTGTAATTTGCTCTGTACCTGCTTGTACTTCATTCGATGATTGAGCCAGCTCTTCACTACTTGCGGCCACTGTTTCTGAAACGGTGTAGATGGAATGAATCGTTTGTTTTAATTTATTGTTCATTTCATTAGCAGCAAGCATTAACGTGCCGATTTCATCTCGTGTTTTCACTGCTAATGGCTCCAGTTGCAAATTACCATCTGCTAATTCCTTCATACGATTCGCTACAACTTTAACCGGTCTGGAAATGGTACTAGCAGTGATAATAGCAATTAGAATACCAGCTATAGTTAAAATTAAACTGAAAGCAATCCCGATTGTTCGGTTTTGAGAGCTTGTTGAAACAACATCATTACCAACGGACGTAATCGCATCGGCACGTTCATCCGCAAGTTCCTCATAACCATTGCGTACTTTTGTCACGAGGGCATGTGTATCCATTAAATTTTCTAAAGCTAACTCTTTATTGCCCTTTTCGTAGATATCAAACACCTCAGTGTTGACAAGATTACTCCAATCACGTGCTATTTCTACTAGCAGAGTACGTTCATCTGATGTTTCATATTCGTCTAGAATAGCATTGTTTTCCTCAGCCATTTGACGATATTCATTAAACGTTTCCTTATATTTTTCATCACCAGTCATTACATAGTTTAAAGCTGCTGATAGTCGCACACTCATAGATAATGCTAAATTTTTACTGGCATTTAAAACAACTAGATCTTCCTTTACTAAACCTTTTGCCTGTCTCTCCATATTTGTATTGGAATTGTAAGTATAGGTTGTAAAGCTCACTACTAAAACTAACAAAAAAATAAATGCACTTAAAATTCGAGCTTTAAGTGTTTTAAACTGTAAAATGCCTTTCATTTCCCCATCCCTTTACTATCTCATTGAGAATTTTATTCAATCATAATTATTATTTTATAACTATTTGTGTAGATTAATAAGGCTTTCGGTAAAAATAGTTAAAAATAGTTTTTTAGTACAACCGTATAATAGGTTCTGGGTTGCCTGTAGTTAAATATATATAGATGTCTAACGACTAATGAATATATTTGCGTATAATTTTCCTATATAATAAGAAAAAAGCACCTGTAGCAAAATGCTTCAAGTGCCATGTATTATAAAAGATCTATTGTTTTTGTTTTTTTGCTTGCCGCTCCCATTGCAATAATGAAGGGTATGGATCAAAAGCCCATTCGGTTCTTCCATTAAATTTGTAAATACCATAATGAAGATGAGGAGGGAATTTTCCTGATGTACCTTCTTTCCCATATCCAGAGCTTCCCACATAGCCAAGCACCGTGCCAGGCTCTACAACAGAGCCTACCTCAATGTCCTTATGATAGCTACCAAGGTGGGCATAATAGTGATAGGAGTTATGATTATCACGAATACCAATACGCCAGCCACCAAATTGATTCCAGCCTTTTACCTCAACAATTCCATAGGAGGTAGATAAGACAGGGGTTCCATAACTTGCAAAAATATCGGTTCCTTCATGAATCCGACGTCCACCCCAGCCTCTATTGGCACCCCAAGTACCCCTGTAACTGTAATTCGAGCGAATATTGAGAGGGAAGGTATGTGCATCCAGTTCAATTGTTTTAAAATGTCTGTACAGTGTGGAAATCGTAAAAATTTGATTGACTGCTTCTTCACTTCCATAATATTCCCATAATGCTAATTTAAAATCCTCATCAGTCGTGCCGAATTTTCCTAAATAACTAGCCATTGAAAAAATGACATCCTCATCATCCTTTGGACTAGCGATTCCATCATGATTCCCATCAAGGCCCATACCACCGAAATAGCTAATCGTCTCAGGTGAGGTATCTTCCTTTACAGGATTTAATGCGCCTGACCAATATTCATCAGAAAATTGGATAGCCAAATAGCCTTCTCGTTTAGGGATATCTTTACGAACAGATTGGAGATTTCTTTCATACTGATCGATAGCCGCTAAAAAATGCCAAGGAATGAGTAATTCATCAAATTGTACATAATAGGACATACGCTGTTGTAAAGCTTCTTCTTCTGTTAGCTCCTCTTTTGCAAAAGAGGCAGTAGGGTACAGCATCATTCCTAAAAATAAAAATGTGAAAAGAAAAATAAAATGGCGATGCAATGATGGACCTCCTTTCTAACGTTAGAATAACCGAAATTTTTATCTTCATTCAGTAAGCTTAAACAGCCAATAAATCCGCAATCTTTTTATCCCTAAAAAAGAAATAATAAGAAGAAACGTCGTCAAAGAAAAAGTAATGGGTATCATCATGCGATTAACTTCATACTATGTTATAAATCAAGCCCTGAATGGAGGGAAGGCTATTAACATTTTAGATAAAGTGAAAAACTATCGCGAAGAAGAAAATAGGCTGAAGTGGGAAGGGACATTTGCAGATTATTTAAACATCATTAGGGAAAGACCTGAAGTTGCTCAAACAGCCCATTCACGCGTCTACAATATGATAAAAAGTTCTGGTGTAGAGGAACGCGATGGGCAAAAAATGTACAAATTTTTCGGACAAGAAATTTTTGGGCTTGAAACAGCAATTGAAAGACTGGTGGAGGAATATTTCCATCCAGCAGCGCGCAGGTTAGATGTTAGAAAACGTATTTTATTATTAATGGGACCTGTTAGTGGTGGTAAATCAACAATCGTTACTTTACTGAAGCGTGGATTAGAACAATATTCGCGCACAGATGAGGGTGCGGTTTACGCAATTAAGGGATGTCCTATGCATGAAGATCCATTACATTTAATTCCACATCATTTGCGTAATGAATTTTTTGAAGAGTATGGTATAAGAATTGAAGGAAGTTTATCGCCTTTAAATACGATGCGTCTTGAAAAGGAATACGATGGGCGTATTGAAAACGTGATGATTGAACGTATTACCTTTTCGGAAGATAAACGTGTGGGCATCGGAACATTTACACCATCAGATCCTAAATCACAGGATATTGCTGATTTAACAGGAAGTATTGATTTTTCTACTATTGGTGAGTTTGGTTCAGAATCAGATCCCCGAGCATATCGCTTCGATGGGGAACTCAATAAAGCCAATAGGGGTATGATGGAATTCCAGGAGATGCTGAAACTCGATGAGAAATTCTTGTGGAACTTATTATCTCTAACACAGGAAGGAAATTTCAAAGCGGGGAGATTCGCTTTAATTAGTGCAGATGAATTAATCGTTGCTCATACAAACGAAACGGAGTATCGATCCTTTATTTCGAACAAGAAGAATGAGGCATTACATTCTCGAATTATCGTTATGCCGATACCGTATAACTTAAAAGTTAGTCAGGAAGAGCATATATATCAAAAGATGATAAAAGAGAGTGATATGTCCCACGTCCATATTGCACCGCATGCTTTAAAGGCCGCAGCAATCTTTTCGGTTCTCACTAGATTAGAAGTGCCGAAAAAACAAGGTGTGGATCTGATTAAGAAAATGCGCTTGTACGACGGAGAAAATGTGGAGGGATTTAATTCCGTTGACTTGGAGGAGCTGAAAAAAGAGTTTCCGAGCGAAGGGATGAACGGTATTGATCCACGCTATATCATTAACCGTATTTCTTCTGCTATTATTCGTAAAGAGGTGCCATCGATTAATGCATTAGATGTTTTACGGGCACTGAAGGATGGATTAGATCAGCATGCTTCTATTTCTCAAGAGGATCGCGAAAAATATATGAATTACATTGCGGTTGCACGTAAGGAATATGATGAAATTGCTAAAAATGAAGTACAAAAGGCTTTTGTGTACTCCTATGAAGAATCGGCAAAATCATTGATGAACAATTACCTTGATAATGTAGAGGCATTTTGTAATAAAAATAAGCTATACGATCGACTAACTGGTGAGGAAATGAATCCTGACGAAAAATTAATGCGCTCGATTGAGGAGCAAATTGGTATTTCAGAAAATGCTAAAAAGGCATTTCGTGAGGAAATTCTCATTCGTATTTCTGCTTATGCACGAAAAGGTAAACGATTTGACTACAACTCTCATGAAAGATTGCGAGAAGCGATTCAAAAGAAATTATTTGCGGACTTGAAAGATGTTGTGAAAATTACTACTTCTTCTAAAATGCCAGATGAATCTCAACTGAAGAAAATTAATGAGGTTGTTGCAAGACTAGTTGATGAACATGGCTATAACACAACATCGGCAAATGAGCTGCTGCAATATGTAGGAAGTCTACTCAATCGGTAATTAATTTTCACCTTGATTTGGATTGTTACAAGTCAGATAGGAGTGTCCCAATTTTAGGGCACTCCTTTTACTATCAGGACAAGGGATTAATATAGATGCACAATTCATTTTACGAAAAAAGTTCAAGAATTTGGCTCACAAGCATAGTATAGAAAAAGCGAATTTGATAGATGGGTGAGGATAAAAATGACTGAACACGAAAATAAACGCTTTGTCATCTCTCAGGAAAATTGGTCTCTCCATCGTAAAGGGCACCAGGACCAGCAACGCCATATGGAAAAAGTGAAGGATGCGATTAAAAATAATTTACCCGATTTAGTTAGTGAAGAGAGTATTGTGATGTCTAATGGTCGCGAGGTTATTAAAATACCGATTCGTTCACTTGATGAATATAAAATTCGATATAACTATGATAACTCTAAGCATGTAGGGCAAGGACAAGGGGATAGTAGTGTTGGAGATGTAGTAGCTCGAGATGGCAGTAAAGCAAATCAGGCTCAAGGTAAAGGAAAAGAGGCGGGTGACAAGCCTGGCCAAGATTATTATGAAGCGGAAGTCAGTATTGAGGAAATTCAGAACGTCTTATTTCATGAACTTGAGTTACCTAATTTACAACAAAAAGAAAAAGCAGATATTAAAACCGAAAAAATAGAGTTTAATGATATTCGAAAAAAAGGGCTAATGGGCAATGTTGATAAAAAACGTACGATTTTAAATGCAATAAAGCGCAATGCCATGAAAGGGAAAGCTGAAATTACGCCAATCCATAATGATGATTTACGTTTCAAGACGTGGGATGAGATTGAAAAGCCCGAATCCAAAGCAGTAGTACTTGCCATGATGGATACGAGTGGTTCGATGGGAGCTTTTGAAAAATATTGTGCACGGAGCTTCTTCTTTTGGATGACGAAGTTTTTACGCTCCAAGTATGAAACAGTGGAAATAGAATTTATTGCCCATCATACAGAGGCGAAGGTGGTCACGGAGGAGGAATTTTTCACAAAGGGAGAAAGTGGAGGAACTATTTGTTCGTCAGCTTATAAAAAGGCACTGGAATTGATTGAAGGTAAATATCATCCTTCTCGCTATAATATTTATCCTGTACATTTCTCAGATGGTGAAAATATTTCAATGGATAATGAAAAGTGTTTGAAACTGGTGGGAGAGTTAATGGATGTCTCCAGTATGTTTGGCTATGGTGAGGTGAACCAACATAACCGTTTTTCAACACTTATGTATACTTACAAGAAAATTGATGATCCCAAATTTAGATACCATGTTTTGAGAAAAAAGGGCGATGTATACGATGCCTTAAAGAGCTTTTTCAAAAAAAATGAAGAGTGAGCTCAGCACCACGTTCAAAGGAGGCGGCGTAAAATGGACACGAAAGAGCTTCACCGAGCAATAGATGAAATTACCGAAATTGCCTCAAGCTTTGGCTTAGATTTCTATCCAATGCGTTATGAAATTTGTCCAGCAGATATTATTTATACATTTGGCGCCTATGGTATGCCTACGCGTTTTTCCCATTGGAGCTTTGGAAAACAATTTCATAAAATGAAGCTTCAATATGACTTAGGGCTTAGTCAGATTTATGAGCTTGTGATCAATTCTAATCCATGCTATGCATTTTTATTGGATACCAATACGTTAACTCAAAATAAATTGATTATCGCTCACGTATTAGCACACTGTGATTTCTTTAAAAATAATGTGCGTTTTTCCAATACTAGAAAAGACATGGTAGAGAGCATGACGGCAACGGCCGAACGAATAGCTGGCTATGAAAGAGAATATGGCAAGGATGAGGTTGAGCAGTTTTTAGATGCAGTGTTAGCTATTCAAGAGCATATTGATCCCTCCATTATACGTCCTAAGCTATCTTGGAGTGAGGATGAGGAGCTTGAAGATGAAAAAACACCAGCAAAATCACCATACGATGATTTGTGGAGCATCGAAGAAAAAGAAAAAGTGTATAAACCTATTAGACGAAGATTAAAGCAATTTCCACCAAAGCCAGAAAAGGATATCCTGTTATTCCTAGAGGAGTATAGCCGTGAGTTGGAAGACTGGCAACGAGATATATTAACAATGATGCGAGAGGAAATGCTTTATTTTTGGCCACAATTGGAAACGAAAATAATGAATGAGGGATGGGCTTCCTTCTGGCATCAACGAATCATGCGAGAATTAAAATTAACAACCGCTGAGACAATCGAATTCGCCAAGTTAAATGCAGGGGTTGTCCAGCCGTCCAAAACATCAATTAATCCATATTACCTTGGGATAAAGATTTTTGAGGATATTGAAAATCGCTATAATAACCCTACAGAGGAAATGAAACGGTTAGGCGTGCAGCCAAACACCGGACGTGAAAAAATCTTTGAGGTAAGAGAGATAGAATCAGATATTTCCTTTATTCGAAACTACCTAACCAAAGATTTGGCAAAGCGAGAAGATTTATATTTGTTCCAAAAGAAAGGGAATGAATATCGTATCACTGATAAAGATCATGAGATGGTACGAGATCAGCTTGTATCGATGCGTGTAAACGGCGGCTTCCCATATATTGTGGTGAAAAATGGCGATTATTTACGTAATGGTGAGCTCTACTTAGTACATGGTTACGAAGGGATGGAGTTAGATCCGCAGTATTTAGAAAATGTATTACCTTATATTTATCAACTATGGGGTCGCCCGGTACATTTAGAAACATACGTGGATAATAAGCCAATGCTCTATTCATATGATGGTACAAAAAATTATAAACGTAATGTCTAATAAAAAACTTCTATCTGTTGACAGCTTGCTCAAACAGATAGAAGTTTTTTAGATCCTACTGCTCACTATCTTCAGTTAACACATCCATGTCCTCTTCATTACTTTCACTATGATTTGAAGATGAATGGATATCGCTATCAATTACTAAGCTATCCCGTACTTTTATTCCTTGCTGGCCACCTGCCTCGTCATTATGATTACCAGCTATACCACTTCTGCCATTTCCATCAGCAAATTGAGAATGAACATTGCGTGTATGACTACCGTTACTAGCATTTTGTCCACCTTGGTTGGCATTTGTACCTACATCATGATTGATTTGACCTCCACCTTCTGCTCGCTGTTCAAAGTGAAAGTCTGTATTTCCTATATTGAATGTAAAATTAATCGTTATATGATTTTTCCCTTGCTTATTAGAGGATTCCCGCTCAGGTTCGTCAGGTCCAAAAAAATTTTTAGAACTAAAACCAGACATTATTTCTCCTCCTTTCGTTTAATATACTATTAACATATTAGCGCTTCGTAAACCCACTTGTACGTGTAGCCATGTTATCTAGAGAAAAGGTAGGAGTGTCCAGAGGTAAACTCAACGATTTTTGCTATCTATCCAATAAATTTGTTAAAATGAATGAGATTTGATTATTTAGTGAATGGGAACGGAGAAGCAACGTTGAGAACATTTAAAAAGGTTTATATAGAAATAACGAGTGTTTGTAATTTAGCATGTAGTTTTTGTCCACCTACAGCTCGTGCAAAAGGACTTATAAAAGTCGAACAATTTAATAAAATATTAGACGAAATTCGCCCACATACCAAATATATTTATTTGCATGTCAAAGGAGAGCCACTTTTACACCCAAGGATCGACCAGCTATTAGATGCCGCCCATGCAAAGGGATTTAAAGTCAATATCACAACAAATGGGACACTTATCAAAAAGAATCGGGAAAAAATATTAGGAAAACCGGCATTACGTCAAATTAATTTCTCATTGCATAGTTTTGATGGGCATGAAGGTTCTGAAAACCGTGAAAAGTATTTGGGGGATATTTTGGATTTTGTGCGGGATGCTAGAGAATATAAGACCATCATTTCCTATCGTTTATGGAATTTACAACAGGATCATGTTTCGGATGTTGCAGCACGTCGAAATCGTGAGACATTAGAAATATTAGAAAACGAGTATAATCTTGATTATCACATTGAAGAAAGAGTAGAGCCTGGTAAAGGGGTAAAAATTGCTCCTCATGTTTATTTGAATCAAGATCATGAATTTAGATGGCCGAGCTTGCTTGAACAAGAGGACGAGGGTAAAGGTTTTTGTCATGCATTGCGTAGTCAAGCAGCTATTCTTGTGGATGGAACAGTTGTACCTTGCTGCTTAGATGGTGAAGGTGTCATTAATTTAGGAAATGTTCATGAGAAATCCTTCTCAGAAATTGTGGAGGGAGAACGTGCCAATAAGATTGTAGATGGTTTCTCACGAAGAGAGGCTGTTGAGGAACTATGCAGAAAATGTGGCTATCGTCAAAAGTTTGGTATGTAGCTATTATTGAAAAGAAGCAGCTCCGATGTGTCATTGACCATTGGAGCTGTTTTTCTTCGATTGGGAATCAATCGTATCTAAAAAATCCTTTGTAATACGAACTACGTATTTTACCTCGTCTAAGTTACGTTCTCTTAATAATGATCGATGAATGTCTAGCATGAGGTTCTTTTCCTCAATATCAGTAACGCCAGATAATTTTTGAAAATTAAAAAGCTCCTCAGGGGTAATATCCAATGCCTTCATAATTGTTTCCAATGTACTAAGGGTAATATTAGATTGTCCATGTTCGATATTGGAAACGCGTCCTTTACTGAAACCTAACTTCCCTGTTCTTTCAGCCACTTCTTCTTGGCTTAGCCCTTTGGATAATCTAATAATACGGAGTTGTTCACCTACTAGCTTTAAAAAATCTGACATATGATTCACCTCTATGTTAAAAGCTAGTGAAAAATAGTGGAAATGACTATACTATTATAGTGGTATAATAGAGAAAATGTACCTTTAAAATGGTACAATGTTTAATGAGAAATCTTTTATTAGACAATAGCCTAAATAAGTTACTAGGTAAAAGGCGTTAGTGAAGGTTGCTTTAAGGGTATAAAATGGGACAGGGGATTGGAGGATCAAACATGGTGAAGCAGTTTTTTATAGAAGAAGTAGCAAAAATCCAAGTGGGTAATAGCATGATGAATGATACAAGTTTTGCGAGAGAAGGCACTCCTTTCATATCCGAAAAAACGCTAATGAAATTAATAATAGAAGATGATTTTAGTCAAGTACCGAGAGTTGATCATACAATGGATTCGCTGACTATGTCACAAGTGCCTGCTAAAAGTATCCTTCTTAACAAAATCAATTTGAAAGAATCCTCAATTTATCAGTGTAAAAAGGCTGTATGTATTGGTCAGGATATTATTGCCATCATCCCTAATGAATCGATAATTGTCAGTGATTATTTATTTCACTTTTTAAAATGGTATCAAGTAAATAATAACGTGTGTAATGTCTATCATATAATGATTGAATTACCACCGATTGATATTCAGCTTCACATAGCACAGCTATTAAACGCTATCCAATATTTATTAGTTAATAAAGATTCTTTAGTAACGGCGATAGAGGGACTCCCACAGTATTTTAATGATATTTCAAAGCAAGTAAAACAGCATTCAAATGACATACATTATGGCTTTGAACAGCTCCAACGGCAATATATTGATATGTTACATATATTTTTTAATGGTGATTTTTTGAATGATCCTTTTAGTGTTAAGTGATTGAACAAAATAGAAATCGGTGCAAGATGGATCGTTCAATCCTTGCACCGATCAGTTATATTTCAATAATAATTGGTAAAACCATAGGCTTTCGTTTAGTTTGGTTAAATAAATATTGTCCTACTGCTCTTTTGATTTCACGTCGTAGAACATGGATTTGCTGTCTGTTTTCTTCTTGTAGTTCTACAACGATTTCTTTGGTAAGCACATTGACTTTATTCAACAGCTCCTCGAAATCCTTCGCATAAACAAAACCACGGGATATGGTATCAGGTTCTGAAATAAAAGCACCATCTACTTTATTGAGTGTTAAGACGATGACAAGCATTCCGTCTTCTGAAAGCTGCTTGCGATCACGAAGGACAATGCCTTCAACTTCACCTATGCCGATTCCATCAACATACGTATCACCTGCTGGAATTTTACGAGTTTGTCGTGCCTTCGAGTTTTCAATATCAACGACATCGCCGTTTTTCATAATAAAGGTATTCCCTTTTTGGACACCAACCGCTTCTGCTAATAAGCGATGCTGGTGTAGCATGCGGAATTCACCATGAATAGGGATGAAAAATTGTGGCTTCATAAATGTTAGCATAAGCTTCAGATCTTCTTGATGACCATGTCCTGAAACATGCATGCCTGTATGGCTGGAAGATCCATAAATAACTTTTGCACCAAGCTGAAACAAATTATCCACAATACGCGATACACCCTTCTCATTGCCTGGAATTGGGGAGGCTGCTAAAATAACCGTATCATCTGGTAGAATTTTCACTTCACGATGGTTGCCATTTGCTAAACGGGCAAGCGCAGCTAGAGGCTCGCCCTGGCTGCCTGTGCAAAGTACCACGACCTCCTCGGGTGGAAGGTATTTCACTTCTCGTGCATCAATTAACATATCTTCTGGAACAAATAAATAGCCCCGTTCTATCGCTACATCAACAACATTGACCATGCTGCGTCCCAATAAAGCTAACTTCCTATTGGTAGCAATAGCTGCATGTACGATTTGTTGGATACGATTAACGTTTGAAGCAAAGGTCGAAATGATTACTTTCCGTTCAGCATGTAAAAAAGCATCCTCAATATGGTGACCAACAAGCTGTTCAGAAGGTGTTAAACCTGGCCTCTCTGCATTCGTACTTTCCGAGATAAGAACGAGCACTCCTTTTGAACCAATTTCAGCCATTTTATGAATATCGGCAAATTGATTATTAACGGGTGTTAAATCAAATTTAAAATCGCCAGTATGGACTACGTTCCCTTCAGGAGTGCCCATTACGATTCCTAAACAATCAGGTATACTATGATTAGTTCTAAAGAAACTAATATCCATTTGTCCTAAATGTAGAGTGGAGTCAGCGTGAATTTCAATTAAATCGGTTTCTCTTAACAGCTTATGTTCTTTGAGCTTTAATTCGATAAGCCCTAGAGTAAAACGAGTAGCATACACAGGCACATTCAATTTTTTTAATAAATAGGGGATACCACCGATGTGATCTTCATGACCATGCGTAACAATTAGAGCCTTCACTTTTTCTTTATTTTCCAGTAAATAAGTAATATCAGGAATAATTAAATCAATACCAAGTAAGGTTTCATCTGGAAATTTTGCTCCGCAATCAATAATGATGATGTCATCTGCATATTGTACTACATACATATTTTTTCCAATTTCATTAATGCCACCTAAGGCAAATATGGATAATAACTGTTTACTTGTGGACAACGTATTCCCTCCTATAGCTCTCCTTTAACTATAGGTAGTATAGCTTTTAGCATTTCATCCTATACGAAAACAATAATGCTACTAATTGTATTTCACGAAATGGGGTAAATCATTGTCTAATTTTGTGGCATATACATAGGGATTGGTTAGAAATCATACTCAATTTATTCATGATGCACTTTATCCCTCAAAAAAAGGTGATATGCAATTTGCCCAGACAAGCGAACAGGATTAAACATAACAAGAGGCTATCTATTTTGGTTTACAACTATAGATAGCCTTTTTCGTTAGGGATGAATCACTACTTCTGTACCAATAGGGACGATGCTGGCAAGCTCTTCAACATCTTGATTTTGCATTCGAATACAACCATGTGAAACAGCATGCCCAATAGAGCTAGGATCATTTGTGCCATGAATTCCATAATGTTCTTTAGAGAGACTCATCCACATCGTTCCAAAAGGACCACCAGGGTTTGGAGCTTTATTGATGATAATAAAACTGCCTACTGGTGTTTCATGAAGCATGCGTCCGACTGCGATAGGGTATTGTTTTTGAAGGATATTATTTCTATATAAACGTAGCCAGCGATTATTGGTAGATATTTCGATACGGTAAGGAATTGTATCGGGATTTGGCAAGCCCGGGATGACAATTTGTTGACCAATAAAAAGATGATCAGGCTGGATTCCTGGGTTAGCAGCAATAATGGATGCCAACGGAGTACGATAATCCTGAGCAATTTGAGTCAGTGTTTCTCCAGCTTTAACTGAATGAATCAATCATTATTCCCTCCTCTGCAAAGGTTTATGATTTTACTATATGCTTCAAATGATTTGATATTGAATCACAACAAGAAGCAGAGAAATTAGTGAAAAGTGAACGCGATCAATATATCTCCTTTACGGATAGTAGGGGCATCTACCATGAATTGCACACAAAGCATGTACGAGTGATTCAAATAGCTGAATATCATCGAATGGATAAAGGTGCAAAAGGGAGTGACACATAATCTGTCCAGCTTTACACACATTATAGAGAAAGGAGTGTGACAGAAATGGACATGGGTAAAGTACCACATGAAAAGAAAATATTTATGAATTTAAATAGCAAGGACAAACCTGACATGGTTGAATCAGATACAATTAGTCTTTTCGATTTGCATGAAGATATGCAGACTGTCGATGCCATTCCAGTAGAGGAGCTCAATAAACGAGTAAAAAGAGAAGGCGATGAATTAATTGAAATGCAGCCAGATGAATTGTAGGAGGTAAAAATGCTATGAATCATGAAAAAGAAGCCCATTTTACGTCTGCGGGCACAAATATTAATGAAGTAAAACAAAAAAATGCAGATGCAGGATTATCCTATAATGAGGTAAAGGCATTGTTAGCTAAAAGTGGAGGGCAAGGGACGGCCATTTATAGTGACACGGATATAGAAGAAGTAAAGCAAGATATACACAAGCACCAACAATAAGCGTAGTGGGAGGAGTAAGTATTAAATGCTCTTCCTTTTTTTATTTTACAATGGTAGGTAAAGGAGGTGCAGGAACATGTCAACTGGAGAAGAGAGCTGTCCATTATGTGGGGGAGAAAATCATTGTGGGGTAGCAAAAGGTGAAAAAGAGTGCTGGTGTATGACGGTGCACTTTCCAGAAAAGCTATTAAATGCAGTGCAAACGGAGCAAAGGACATGTATTTGTCCAATATGCTTAGATACATATAGGAAAGAACAAGGATAATGATTACGATGAATGAGGCTGTAAATATGGAGTCATTGGTACAATTGTCTATCGCACAACAACCTAGCGGGCATACATTACTCTGAAAGGAGTGTGTCTTATGGCTAAACCAATTGAACTCAGTAATGTAACAAAGGCATATTTAGAGGAATATCAGCGCATCCTCAAAAAAATGATGCAGGGCATGACCTATGTAACGATTACTTGTAGTATTTCTGAAAATTTTATTAAGCAAATTATCCCTCATCAAGTTGCAGCAATTCAAATGTCCGAAAACGTTTTACGCTATACAACGAATATCCCTGTACAAAATCTCGCATTAGAAATTATTCGAACTCATACAGAAATGGTTGAAAGTCTTGAAGCGATACAAAATCGATGTTGTGTCGTGCAAAATTCAGAGTATGAATTATACGAGTATATGTGTGCTTATAAAGAAATTACAGAAGCTATGTTCAATGCAATGTGTGCACCACCAGTATCGAATAGCATTAATATCAATTATCTACGAGAAATGATTGTCCATCATCAGGGTGGTATCCGTCTGGCACAAAATGTGCTGAGATTCTGTATTTGCCAAGAATTAATCCCTATTTTACGTTGTATGATTCAAACGCTTTGTGAGCAACTAGAAGTTATGGAAAAGTTACTGGATAGCTTACAAAATTGTGATTGCGAATGCTAACACTTTATGTGAAACGCTAAAGTCAGACATGATTTTAGCGTTTTTTCTGTGTAAAAATAGTGTTTAACAGGGAAAATGAGAAATTGTCAATAAAGTGGACAAAAGAATAAGACGGTGTAAAGAATTTTTTGAAAATCTATTTTTGTATTAGTGTTGTTGGTAAAATATATATGTTTTATTAGTTGAAGGTAATGAAGAAAGATCTATAATTCGTTTTAAAATATTGGTAATTTTTATTTACTTTATTACAAAAGGAGTGGTAACAATGTTCAAAAGGAAGAAAATAAATCAAAATTATGATTATTTCTCAGCTGCGAAAAATTCAGATATTGAGGCTAATGAACGCTTTAAAGAAAAGCTAGATTTTCTTGCTTTATCTAGAATTAGAAGAGAATCTGTTGGATTTTTACGCAAAATCTATGAAAATAATCGCCAACAAATACTCGACAATTTTTATGATCGTTTATTGGAAATTCCAGAATTTAACCAAGTTATCAATACGCATTCATCAGTAGAGCGTTTAAAAGGGCTTTTTGATTCACATTTTATAAGCCTATTTGATGATGAATTAGATTTAGATTATGTATTTAAACGACGTAAAATCGCTTATGTACATGCCCGAATCGGTGTACTGCCGAACTGGATGATTTCTGCCTATACGCTCATTAACCAATTAATCATACCGCTGATTGTCAAAGAGCTATCACGCGATCAAGAAAAAATGCTGGATGTCCTATTGTCTTATGATAGTCTAGTAACGATCGACCAACAGATTATTTTAGAAACCTATATTGAAATTCAGGCTGGCTCTGTTGTAAATGGTTTAGGTGAAATTATTACTTATAATACCCAGTTAGATACGATTAAGGAATTGATTGAATTTCAAGATATTCAGCAACAGGAGATTGTTGCAGCAGATCAATTGATGCACGAGCTAGATGAGAGTATTGAAGAAATCGCCGCATCTGTTGGTGATATTTCAGCCCAAACAAAGCATGCCTTTAAAAAATTAAATCAGGATTTAGAATCGTTACAACAAGTATCATCTATTTTACAAACAACCGATGAAGGTCATAAATCCATGCAGGAGGATATAAAGCGTTTAGTGGAACGTGTCAATAGTGTAGCGAAGCTGATGGAATTAATTAAGCGAATTGCAGATCAAACAAATTTATTGGCTTTAAATGCTTCTATTGAGGCGGCTCGTGCTGGAGAAGCGGGTAAAGGCTTTGCAGTTGTTGCGGAGGAAGTTCGAAAGCTTGCTGATGATACAAGTACATCTGTCAAATCTATACATACAGATATACAGGAGCTACTACATATTACGCATAATATTAGTTCACTAACAACTCAATTTTCACAGGATTTACATCAAGGCGTCACGGATACCTTACATATTTCACAGACGCTTGCAGAGATAAATAAAAGTCTACAGCAGCAAGGAGCTCGCTTTGAGGAAATTGCCACAACGACAAAGGTACAAGCACAATCTGCTACAACTATTTCTGAACGTAACCATACTATCACGGAGAGTATGCAAAAAAGTAAGATCATCGTTTTTGATATGGGCTCGGCTATCTACAAGTTAAGTAAAATGATTGACGGATACCGATCAACAACAATTTCTAAAAATTTTATTATTAGTCAGGAGGATATTATTGAATTAGCTATTACAGACCATTTATTATGGCGCTGGAAAATCTATAATCTACTGCTTGGCTTTGAAACAATGACAGAGCAGGATGTTGGCTCACCACAGGAGTCGCGCCTTGGTGAATGGTATTATGGTACAGGGAAAAAGCTACTAGGCGAAGAGCGTGTCTATGTAGAGTTAGAACAACCATTTATTCATGTCCATGATATAGCTAAAAAGGCGGTACGAGAATATAATATAGGCAATAAAAGGGAGGCTGAAAAATATCTGAAGGAAATTACAGAAGAATCATATATTGTAATTGAAAAACTAAAGGCCTTAAAGGAAATTTTATTGAACGGGAAAAAACAATATATTCACTAAAAATTTGAGAGCAAGCTAATGCTGGGATTAGCTTGCTCTTTTTTTATATTTCTATTGACGAATCAATAGATGGGACACACATAAATGTTACGGTGCGCTGTGTGCTATCATAAAGACACCATTCACGGTGGTCGACAACAGAACCAACATTGACACCATACTGTTTATTTTGTAAGGCAATTGGTTGGCCATAGCGAATACGAATGGGTAGTTTCTTTTGCTGATGATAAAGGCCTGATTCATGACTATGACCAAAGAAAAACAGTGGCTTATGAAAAGGAAGGAATGTTGGCTGCCAGCTTACACTCCATTTAAATTGATGTCCGTGTATTAGTGTCGCACCATCTATCTCTATCGTCTCAGGTAAAGCCTGAAAACGTTCGATGCCAGTGACCTGCGTAATGCGTTCCTCTTGATTACCTCTTATAGAGGGGAAGGTTAGTAATTCTTCAAATTCGCTTTCTACTATGGCTGCCTTTTGTAAAGGTAAGCCAGATAAGGTTTGCGCTTTTTTCTTACTGACGGTGCATTCATATAAATCACCTAAACCAATGATTTTTGCTTCCTCTGCTGTTTGTTGAATATGAGCTAGAACAGCTTTAGTATCTTCTATATTAGAATGTAAATCTCCTAAAAGTGCATAAAGCATGTCAATCCGGCCTTTCCTAAAAATAATCGTACAAATATCATACACCCAATAGAAATTGATAGAAAAGTAAAACGTCTAAGAATATTTCGTTACTTCTACTTCATATTTTGAATGTGTAGAAAAATTGCCATGAAACGCATTGCTTGTTAAAATATAATCATAATTTTCTGAATTTTTAGTAGTTTCATAATTTCAGACACTATCCAGCATTAAAAAATGAATTTTTGGAGGGTTTATAATGACGATGTACATGACAGATATTCTTGAAAACTATGCTGTGCAACAACCGAATGCAATTGCAACCTTGTATGATGGAAAAAAGTTGAGCTATCGCGATTTTTATCAACGTGTAGAAAGATTTGCAGCATACCTACAAGAACAGGATTTTGAAAAAGATGATGTGATTGCATTATATACGCTCAATTCAGATTTGTTTTTAATCGCTTATTTAGGTGTCCAACTAGCAGGTTTTATTGTGATGCCTATTAATACTAAATTAGCAGCACCTGAGGTTGATTTTATTTTTAATCATTCACAAGCAAAGGGTCTCATTTATGATGAAATGAACTGCACCCAAAATATTGGACTTAAAAATCTAATTTAGGAGGTGCAGTTAGTGATTACTGATGAACAAAAATTAGCCGCTGTTCTAGCTTACTTTGAAGAAAAGGAAAGTCCGTATCAGATTGCCAATCGATTGCAGATTGATCGACATCACATTCGATTATGGATTGAATTATATCGCTATCATGGCATCGAAGGAATTATTCGTCCTCAAGGGTTCACGAATTACGAAGATTCTTTTAAAATAAAAGTAATTCAACACATGATAGAGACGGGCGATTCGCTCCTTCAGACTGCTGCGAAGTTTAATATTCCTTCTCGTGAAACCATTCGGAGATGGAAAAAACAATGGATGTCAACGGCTGATAAGGTACTCTATCAAATAGAAAAGGAGTGCCAATCGATGCCAAAAAAACAACCACCTTCGTCTGACTTAAACGAAAAAACAATGGAAGAGTTAAAAGCGGAAATTGACTATTTACGTATGGAAAACGCCTATTTAAAAAAGTTGAAAGCCTTAGTTCAAGAAAAGGAAGCATTCAAACCGAAGAAAAAGTGAGAGCTGTGTATGAGCTAAGGCTGGAATTTCCACTTCAAGCTCTATTCAAAGTCGCGAAACTTAAGAAAAGTACGTATTATTATCATCTTCAAAAATGGGTAAAACCAGATAAATATCAGGCGATCAAAGAACGAATCCAGATACTTTTTCATTACCATAAGGGTCGTTATGGCTATCGTCGTATTTGTCTTGCACTCCGAAATGAAGGGATTTTAATCAACCACAAAGCAGTCCAACGATTGATGAAAGAATTGGGCTTAAAAGGGACGGTACGCCCTAAAAAATACCGTTCGTATAAAGGGACAGTCGGCTATGTCGCAGAGAATGTCATCCAACGTGATTTTGAAGCTACTGCACCCAATCAGAAATGGGTAACCGATGTCACAGAGTTTAAAATAAATGGTCAAAAACTCTATATATCGGCTGTATTAGATTTATTCAATCGAGAAATCGTTGGATATGAGGTTTCGAAAGCACCCAATTTTGAGTTAGTTCAACAGTCTTTTAAAATGGCGTTTACGTATACAAAGTTATCGAAAAAGAGTGGCTTAATCATCCATTCTGATCAAGGATGGTTATATCAAATACCACGTTTTAAAGAGCTATTGGCAACGCATGAAATCAAGCAAAGTATGTCACGGAAAGGAAATTGTTTAGATAATGCCGTAATCGAAAGTTTTTTTGGCATTTTGAAATCTGAATTTCTATATACGACAACGTTTCACACCTATGAAGAATTCAAAAAAGCATTAGCAGACTATATCCATTATTACAATCATGAACGGATAAAAATAAAACTCAACGGAAAAAGTCCAGTTGAGTTTCGAAGGGTTTCTTAAAAGTTCTAATTTTTGGGGTCAGATCAAAAGGCTAGCAGAAGCATTGGAGGATGTTGCCTATACATTCCAACATACGATTGGATTTAAAGAAATGAGAAACATTTTTGAAAATGAGGGATGTGAAAGAAAGCTTGTACAATTAGAGGCCCATGATACAGCAGTGGTCATGTATACTTCTGGGACAACAGGTAAACCAAAGGGCGTCATGCTAACACATCAAAATATCGTGGCTACTGCCGATATTTGGTCTTCTTCAATGAAAATGTCTAGCAAGGACAAGATGTTTATTTGTACACCTTTATTCCATTGTGCTGGCCTGCACGTCTTTGCTATGCCAATGTTCTATCAAGGAGGAACAGTTGTTATCGAAGAAGCATTTTCACCAACAAAAACGTTAGCGCAAATTGCCGCAACTGAAGCGACTATTTTCTTTGGTGTTCCATCCATGTATACCATCATTTTAAATACGCCTGGATTTAAGGAACATAGCTTTCATCATTTACGTTTATTATGTTACGGGGCTGCTCCAATGCCTTATGAGCTCGTAAAGCAAGTGAAAGAGGCATTTTCAAATGTAAAGGTTCAAAATCTCTATGGTCAAACCGAAAATTCACCTGCAGCTACCTCTTTATTAGATAGGGATGCATTAACGAAAATTGGCTCTGTTGGGAAGCCATTAGCTCAGACGGAGGTATGCGTGGTTGATAGTGAAGGAAAGTCAGTACCAGCTGGCGAGGTTGGCGAAATTTGTGTTAAAGGGCCACAAGTAATGAAAGGTTATTTGCGCAATCCAGAGGAAACAGCTAGAACGATAAGAGATGGCTGGCTCTATTCAGGAGATTTAGGACGCTTTGATGAGGAAGGTTATTTATATATTGTAGATCGGAAAAAAGATATGATCATCCGTGGAGGGGAAAATATTTACCCGATTGAAGTGGAAGAAGTGCTATATCAAATGCCAGAAATTTTAGAGGCAGCAGTGATAGGATTACCACATGAAGTATATGGAGAGGTGCCAAAAGCATTTATTGTATTAAAGGAAGGGCAGTCACTCGATGAAAAGGCAATATTATCTTACTGCCAAACAAGACTTGCCAAATATAAAGTACCGTATGAAATTGCATTTTTAGTAGAACTGCCGCGCAATGCTTCAGGTAAGGTGTTAAAGCATACATTACGACCTAAAGTGACGACGATTTAAGTACTATCCACGATGCATAGGCATAATTGTTAGCCAGTTTTTTCAAGCTTACTCGCAAGTTTCTGTGTACCTGCCGCTTCGCTTTCCATACAAAAAATTATGTCCTGAAATAAGATAAAATAGGAACGATTATAAAAGTATCGTATAATAGAGTCTACGACAAATTGAATAAATAGAATGGCGAAGGGATTACTCTTCCAATTAGAATAGGAGCGGAATTTGTCTTGTGGACGGGGTATAAACGCCTTTTACTTATAGGCATTTTGATTATTATGTTACTTTCGAGCTGTCAGCCATTTTCACAGCAAGAAGCAGAACAAAAAAATCCATTAACTGTTTTAACGGTAGAATTTAATAGCGGGGCACCTATCCCCAATCTCTATGTCACAGTAACAGATGTACAAACAGGTGATGTAGTAGAGGAAGCGATTGGTTCAGAAGAGGGAGAAGCCGTATTCGCGAAGCTCAAGGCAGGGCGAGAATATACCATTGCAGCAACAACACTGGAAAATAGTACAACAAACGATGGATATACAACAATCGAGAATTTTACGTATGATACAACGAAGCCATACTATCGATTGCAAACACACTTCTCTAGAGACGAGCAAGAATTAGATGTACCTGTTGTCATGCAAAAGCCAGAGCTTCCACATGGCTGTGAAATAACATCACTCACAGCTGTCTTAAATTATTTTGGAATGAATGTTTCAAAGCTTGAAATGGCTGATAACTATTTACCAAAGCAAAATATACGTACTGTAAACAACCAACGTTTTGGGCCAAATCCACATGAGGCTTTTGCAGGGAATCCGCGTGATAAAGCTCATGGTATGTATGTTTTTGCTGAACCCATTGTTAAGGCGGCAGAGGCAGTCATTGCAGATAAACAAGCTGATTTACGCGTGTCAAATATGAGTAAGGCCTCACAGGACGAGATTTTACAGCTTGTTCGCGAGGGAGTTCCTGTTGTAACATGGGTGACGCTTGATTTATCGTCACCTAAACGAAATGCAAATAGAGGCTGGATTTTTGAAGGTGAGACAACATCACATGAAGCCTATATGAACTTACATGCAGTTGTCTTGACAGGGCATTTAGGGGATAAAGTAGTAGTAATGGATCCATTAAAAGGTTATGTTACATACAATGTCGATCAATTTTTCAAAAGTTATCGGGAATTAGATCAGCAAGCCGTAGCTATTCATAAATAAATTAGCCATAAATCTTTAGTATGTTACACTAATAAAAAAGCAGAAGTGAGTTGAGTAGAATGGCCATTGAGCACGCTTTTTTACCGGTTTTACTTGGGGATGAGATGAATGCTTATGGCATGGCCAGAGCATTTTACGAAGCCTATGGTGTGAAGCCACTTGCATTAAACCATACGAATATGGAAAAAATTCATCAAAGTGATTTACTGACTTTTCGTGAGGTACCGAGACTTCATATAGACGAACGATTTGTTACGGCACTTCAGGCTATTGCGGAGGAATTCGTTGATAAAAAATTACTGCTACTAGCCTGTGATGAATTTTATGTCAAAAAAATAATAGAACATAAAGCGGAATTAGCAGAGGATTTCATTATTCCTTATGTAGATGCCACACTTGCTCAGCAGTTATTAACTCGTGAAAAGATGTATGAGCTTTGTGCACAATATGGTTTTCAATTTCCTGCTATGCATGTCTGCACGGTGAATGATTACGAGGACTACGACATGCCATTTGAGTATCCAATTGTCATAAAGCCCATGAATATGACAAAATATGCTACATGTATTTTTCCTGGTAAGAAAAAAGTATATATTGCGTATGATAAGGATGAAAAGGACAGTATATTCCATGCTATTTATAAGGAATCGGCCTATCGAGATGATCTTATGATTCAACAATATATTCCAGGGGAAGATGCGAATATGCTTGTTGTTAATGCCTATATAGGGCAGGATGGCAAGGCAAAACTTCTTGCGGTGGGTAATCCCATTTTAGAAGAGCATTCTCCAGAAGGGATTGGTCGTTATGTAGCCATCATGACAACCTATCATCAGGAATTAATGGACAATGTAAAGACGTTCCTTGAAGCCATACAATTCCAAGGCTATGCTACATTTGATATGAAATATGATGATCGTGATGGTCAATATAAATTGTTGAGTATTGAATTACATAATGAACTTTCCAATTATTATGTGACAGCCAGTGGCTATAACTTCATGCAGTATGTGGCGGATGATTATGTTCGAGGTAGTAAACAGTCGCTAACATATGTGCAAAACAAGCATCTTTGGACCATTGTACCAAATGGTGTACTTTTCAAATACGTACAAAATGAACAGTTAGTCATTGAAGCGAAAAGTTTGATTCGCCAAGGGATGGCTACAGATTCTATTTTTAATTATAAGGATATGAATGCAAAACGTTGGTTGAACGTTACGCTTGATAATTTAAGCTTTTATCGCAAATATAAGAAATATTTTAATAACAAAGGTCTGTCAAATATATGAAAAAACAAACTTTAGGTATTATTGGTGGCGTAGGGCCACTTGCAACAATGTTTATTGGTGAAATGATTGTAAGACGTACGAAGGCACAAAAGGATCAGGAGCATTTGCATACGATCATTGATAATGATACAAATATTCCTGACCGTACGGCTTTTATTTTAGATAATAAGAAGGATAATCCAGTTCCAGTCATAATTGAGGATGCTAAAAAATTAGCTTCTGTAGGGGCAAATATGATTGCAATCCCATGCAATACAGCCCATACGTTCTATCATGAAATTAATGAGGGCTCTCCCATTCCTGTATTGAATATGATTCGTGAAACGGCGAAGCGTGCTGCTGATTTAGGAGCAGAGCGTGTTGGAATTTTAGCAACAACCGGAACATTAACATCACGTATGTACCAAGAAGCCTTAGAGGAATATGGCATTACACCAGTTGTTCCAGATAATGAGATGAGAGCCTATGTGATGACCATCATTTATGATTATGTCAAGGCTGGCAAGGATGTTACGTTGGAGGATTGGCAACCAATAGAAGAGGCGATGCTAGCATTAAATTGTGACCGCATTGTCTTAGGCTGTACAGAGCTATCTATTGTTAATAGGGATTTGAAATTAAATGAAATTTATATTGATTCATTAATCGTTTTAGCTGAATGTGCCATTTTGGCTTGTGGCTATGAGCTAGTCGATTAGTCGTTAAATGAATTGAAAAGGATCTGCTTGCTTTTCACGGGTAAGCTACAAGTCTTTAAAGAGTTGTGGTCAAGCTTACTTTTTTCCGTGTTGGGTTAGGCAGATTTTTTATGGAAGGAATCAATGGTTTCCTGAAACGATTGGACAATCGCTTCGTACATATAAAGTAGGAAACGGCGGAGTGTGTTAAACTAGTGTCAAGTAGATAGAAGGTGGGAAATAACATGTCAGTCATTAATTTATTAAAAGAAGAAATACAAGCAAAATGGAATTTTGAAACACCCATGAAAATTCAAGATGAAATGATACCAGCTATGCTTGAAGGCAAAGATATTGTAGCGGAATCGCCAACAGGATCAGGTAAAACATTAGCGTATGTTTTACCATTATTGAATAAAGTGAATGGGGCAAAAAAGCAAACACAAGGACTGATTGTAGCTCCTTCACAAGAGCTTGCGATGCAGATTGTAGAAGTTATCCGTGAATGGACGGCAGGCACAGATATTACAGTTCAACAACTGATTGGTGGTGCCAATTCTGCTCGTCAAATTGAAAAGCTAAAGAAAAAACCAACGATTGTCGTTGGCACACCTGGTCGTTTAAATGAATTAGCACGGGCAGGGAAATTAAAACTAAAAGAAATTGAAACGGTTATTTTAGATGAGTGCGATCAATTACTGAGTCGTGAATACCGTGTTGTCGTCAAATCCTTTATCGAAGGCTCGGCTTTTGGCCGACAAGTCGTTGTTGTTTCGGCTACGATAACGGAGGAAATTGAATTAGTAGCAAGTCGTATGATGTTTGAACCTTTACGTTTTAAAATTAAACCTGAGGATATGTTAAAGGTCGGTAAAGTAGTACATTCTTTTGTGAAAGTAGAAGAACGTGATAAAACAGATTTCCTACGTCGACTCTCACATACAGAAGGTTTAAGAGCACTGGCTTTTGTCAATAATATCGATCAATTATTAATGAAGGAAACAAAACTGCAGTACCGCTCAGCACCAATTGTCACTCTTCATTCCGACATGAAAAAAGAAGAACGAAAAAAAGCGTTAGATGCATTCCGTAAAGGAGATGCCCGTATTTTAATTGCCACAGATATTGCAGCTCGTGGTTTAGATATTGCCGGTTTAACACATGTTATTCATGTTGATGTACCACGAACAATTGAGCAGTATTTACATCGTTCAGGTCGTACAGGTCGTGCGGGCGCAGATGGTGAAGTATTAACGTTATTATCGTATCATGATGAAAAAACGTATAAAAAGTGGACAAGGGAAGTACCAGGCAAGCCTGTGCAAAAAATATGGCATGATGGCAAGCTGATGGAAGGTAATTCTAAAACAATTGGACAAAAGCGAGGGAATTAATATGACGTTTGAAGAAAAATTACAGGCATATGCAGAGCTTGCGGTAAAAGTGGGTGTCAACATCCAACCAGGTCAGTACCTATTAGTCAATACATCGGTAGATGCTTTGGATTTTGTTCGTTTAGTTGTTAAAGAGGCTTATAAGGCTGGCGCAGGACGTGTACATGTGAATTTTTCAGATGACGAAATGGATCGTGCCTATTTTGAATATGCTTCTGACGAGGAGTTTAGTCGCTTCCCTGAATGGGTCGTAAAAATGCGTGATGAGCTTATTGAACGTAAAGGGGCTCTATTATGGATTGATGCAGCAGATCCTGATAATTTGACAGGCATTCCAGCAGACAGATTAGCAACCCACCAAAAAGTATCTGGTGCAGCATTGAAAAATTATCGTAATGCCGTCATGAAGGATTTAATTGCTTGGTCCATTGTTGCGGTCCCTTCACCTAAATGGGCAGCAAAGGTATTCCCCCATTTAACAGAAGAGCAGCAAGTACCTGCCTTATGGGAGGCAATCTTTAAAACAGTGCATATTGGGGAAGGTAATGCAGTGGATAATTGGCGTCAGCATATAGCCAATTTAGAATCGCGTGCACAGCTTCTAAATAATAAAAAGTATGCAAAGCTTCACTATACAGCACCGGGTACAGATTTAACAATTGCTTTAGCACCACAACATAAATGGGTTACGGGTGGCAGTAAAACGCCAGAGGATAATGTCTTTGTTGCCAATATGCCAACTGAAGAAGTGTACACCCTTCCAATGAAGCAAGGTGTAAACGGTTATGTCAGTAATTCAAAGCCATTAGTTTATCAAGGCAATATGATTGATGGCTTTAAATTAACATTTGAAGAGGGCAAAATTATTAAGGCAGAGGCTGAAGTTGGTCATGATTTATTACAAGAACTAATTCAAGTGGATGAAGGCTCAAGCTATTTAGGTGAAGTAGCACTTGTCCCTCACGAATCACCTATTTCAGCGTCAGAGATTTTATATTTCAATACATTATTCGATGAAAATGCTTCAAACCATTTAGCTATTGGTGAAGCATATCCGACTTGCTTAGAAGGTGGTAGAGACTTAGAAAATGGTCAGCTTGAAGCATTAGGAGCTAATATGTCTGTGACACATGAAGATTTTATGATTGGCAGCGGAGAAATGGACATTGATGGTATTTTACCAGATGGTACGGTAGAGCCTATTTTCCGTAAGGGTAGCTGGGCTTTTTAATCTTTAGTCAGAAAGAAAAGGAGGAGAGCAGATGAGACGATTATGGAGCTTAATCGGTGTGACGATATTATCCATGACATATTGGACTTCATCTGCTTTTGCTCAAACGGAAAGCTACGTGGCGATTGGAGATTCATTAGCTGCAGGTCAAACACCTTATCAAGAAATTGATGTAGGGTATAGTGATTTAATTGCCATGAAATTAAGTTCGATTGGACAATTATCGTTTTATACAAAAGAGCTCGCTTTTCCAGGCTTTACAACAGCGAATGTGTTAGACCGAATTCAATCGGAGGAAGCGCAACATTTATTAGCAAACGCCACACTGATTACGGTGTCAGCAGGTGCCAATGATTTATTGCGTCTTGTTCAGGTGAACCCAAGTGCTGGAACTTTAGCTTTTTCACAGTTGCAGACAGATTACGCTTTAAACTTGGCGAGAAAAAATATGACAACGATTTTAGATGAGTTAGTAGAACGTGCACCAAAAGCAAAGGTATATGTCATGGGCTATTATTTTGCCTATCCAACTGTCCATCCGTCACAAAAAGAAGGAACCAATGCACAGCTAGTTAAATTAAATGCGATTTTACAGCAACAGGCAGAGCATGCAGGAGCAGTTTATGTAGATGTCTATGATGCCTTTGGATTGAATGGAACAAGCTATTTACCAAATAGTGCTGACGTCCACCCGAATGCTGAAGGCTATCGTCAAATGGCTAACTCATTTTTACAGGCTTATAGTGGTCGTGATGCTTTACAGATTTCTTCATCAGAATTACCTAAGGCAAATCCTTTGTCATTTGAGGAAATTGTCAAGCAACAATCATCAGCGAAGCCCCAGAAAGAGAAAGTGACACAACAACAGCCTGCTCGTGTTGCTTACGTTATTCAGGGATTCCCAGGTTATCAAGCTTTTATCAAAAACATCTAAATAATCGTTAGCAAAGGCATCTTACCCAATAAGATGCTTTTTTTCTATGAAAGCCAATATTGGATAGAACTACTAAACTGCTAGAGAGCACTAGAGAGGGAATAGTCATGCTAAAATAGAAAGAAGACTAGGAGGTACAACAATGAAAATATTTCATACAGCAGATTGGCACTTAGGAAAACTTGTTCAAGGTGTCTATATGACAGAAGATCAACAGTATATTCTCGAACAATTTATACAAGCGATAGATGAGGAAAAACCAGATGTAATTGTCATAGCAGGTGATCTATATGACCGTTCGATGCCTCCTATAGAGGCAGTCAATTTACTAAATGATGTAGTAGCAAAAATTGTATTAGAGAAGAAGATTCCTGTTTTAGCGGTGGCGGGAAATCATGATAGTGCAGGTCGACTGAATTTCGGTAGTCGTTTAATGAGTGATAGCGGTTTATATATCAAGGGTCAATTTACAAAAAATCATGCACCTATTGTTTTGAACGATCAGCATGGCGAAGTGCATTTCCATCTTGTACCGTATGCAGAGCCGGCTTCTATTCGCAGCATCTTTGAAGAAGAGGCAATCCGCTCTCATCAAGATGCCATGCAAAAAATAATTGAGTATATCAAGCAAGACATGGATTCAAGCAAACGTCATGTTTTTGTTGGACATGCTTTTGTAACGAAGTATGGTGAGGAAGAAGCGAATACAAGTGATTCAGAGCGACCGCTTTCCATAGGAGGCTCAGATTGTGTGAGTGCAGCTTTATTTAAACCCTTTCATTATACAGCACTTGGGCATCTACATAAGGCACATTTTGTCTTAAATGAAACCATTCGCTATGCAGGCTCTCCATTAAAATATTCGTTATCTGAGCATTTACATGAAAAAGGCTTTTTAATTATCGATTTAGATGAGCATGGTAATAGCACAGTAACTAAAAGAAAGCTTGTGCCAAGAAGAGATTTACGAGTAGTAGAAGGTCAATTAGAGGATTTATTAAAGCTCACACCAAGTGATGATTATGTATTTGTCAGATTGACGGATACAACTTCGGTGTCTTCGCCGATGGAACGCATTCGCAGTGTGTTTCCGCACGCTATGCATGTGGAACGTAAGGTATTACGACAAGAGGTGTCGCGTGAGCTACAAGTTGTAGAAACGGAAAAACTAGAGGATATTGATTTATTCCGTTCTTTCTTTACCGATATTATCGGTATTCAGCCAGATGAAGATACGGAGCGCCTTTTCACAGAGATGTTACAGGAATTATTAGATGAGGAGCGAGAGACAGTAAAATGAAGCCATTAAAGTTAACGATTACTGCATTTGGTCCCTATAAAGACACTGAAATAATTGATTTTCAAGAACTAGGGGAACATCGATTGTTTGCTATTTCTGGTAAAACCGGTGCAGGAAAAACAACCATTTTTGATGCCATTTGTTATGCCCTTTACGGATCAGGCAGTGGTGAGGATCGTCAGGATACGGCTTTACTGCGAAGTGGCTTTGCTCATGATGATATTTATACAGCTGTAGAGCTCATGTTTGAAATGCATGGAAGGGTCTATCAAATAATACGACAGCCCGGTCATATTAAAGAAAAAAATAAAACGATTACTGGGAAGAAAATAGAGTTAGCTGAAGTAAAAGAGGGAAAGCTCGATTATAGCATTGTAGAGAAGCAGCAAACGCTTGAAGTCGATAAAAAATTGCAGGAAATAATAGGTCTCACAAAAGATCAATTTAGCCAAATTGTGATGCTACCTCAAGGTGAATTTCGCAAGCTATTAACCTCAGATTCTACAAACAAAGAAGTTATTTTGCGGAAAATCTTTAAAACAGACCGCTTTGGTGTCATGACGAAAAAGCTTGATGCTAAACGAAAAGAGGCAGAGAGTGATCTACAACGTGCCAAACAATTAAAAGAACATTTACTTGGTCAAATTGACGGTGTCTTACCACAACGTTCATCAGCGTTATTCACATTAATTGCTGACAAAACGGAAAATTTACATCAACTAAAGCAGGCACTTGATGAGGAGATTAATTACTATACAAAATGTATTGAGGATGAACAGCTACAATATGAAGAAGCTTATAGCCTTCATCAAAAAGAACAAGAATATTATCGATTAGCTAAAACACTGAATGAGCAATTTGATGAGCAAGCGAATCGACAGCAGCGACTACAAATGCTGTTACAAGAGCAGGACGCATATAGCGCGAAGGAGCAGGAGATTGTTTTAGCAGAACAAGCAGAGCGACTTGTGCTACTTGAACAACAATGCATTGATTTACGTGCTGAACTTAATGTAAAGGAACAAGCTTTTCAGCAAGCACAAGTTAAGCATCAGCAAACAGAAGAGCAACTGCAGCGAGCCCAAGAAAAATATAGGGTAGAAGAGGCGAAAGAGCCTGAGCGTCAACAAATTTTGCAGCAGGAATTGCAATTATTAGCGTCATTGCCTAAATTCGAGGCCTATGAAAACAACGTGCAGCAGCTGCAAATAGCTGAGCAGTATGTTGAAACAGCAAAAATGGCGGTGGCTGATAACCTGACGTTATTGGAAAAAGAACAAGAGCAATTGCAGCAATTTTCTCAAACGATGGAAGGCTATGAAAAACAGGTTGAGCCATATGAAAGCTACTTAGAACAGTTACCGAAACTACGTGAACAGGTAGCTTTAGTCAAACAAGCTGAGAAATATAAAAGTACCGTAGAGTTAGCACAGCAGGACGTAGCTGCCTCAGACATTCACTATCAAGAAAGTAAAAAGGCCCTTCTATTATTGCAGCAACGGTGGCTGACAAGTCAGGCTAGTATTTTAGCGGAACAGCTAAAGGAAGGGGAGCCCTGCCCTGTTTGTGGCAGTATGACTCACGAGAAAACACATAAAGAGCAACTGGAAGTTATTGAACTTGCTCAAGTGGAAACGTTAAGAGTGAAGGCTTCTTCAGACGAGCGTATGTATCTAGAGAAGGCAGCACTTTTGTCATCTACGCAACAGCTTCTTCAAGATACATATCAGCAGCTAGAAGCACAGCATATTAAACAAGAAGACCAAGCACAGCTCATCGCTACTTTACACAAGACGGAGCAAGAGATTGCGAGCTTAAAAGTTGTCCATCATCAACTAGCAGATATGCGATTAAAGCTAAAGCATCAACGTGATAGAATAGAGCAGCTTAGAAATAAACAGATGGAATTAGAGCAATATTTAGCTGAGCACATGAAAGAATGGACAAGATTACAAGCGGTTGTAGAAGAACAGCTCAAGCAGATGCCAGCCAATTTACCAACATTACAGCAATTAAAGCAACAACTTACGGATGTTAGTAAACAGAAAATGGATTTGCAAAAAACATGGCAAGAGAGTCAAGAAAATTTGCATGTCGTAAAAGAAGAGACAAGTAATGCAAAACTAACTGTAGAAATCGCCAAACAATCTTTTGAGGAATTACAGCTCAAAATGAATGAAAAGCGGCAGCAATTTTCAGCAAGCATGCAGGAAATCGGCTTTGACAGCTATGAGGAATACGCAGCTGCCAAACGGAGTGCGAGCCAATTGGAGGCACTTCGCAAAGTATGCAGTGACTATGCTTTACAGGTACACACCCTGAAAATCCAAATAACTGAAGGGGCTATGTATCTTCAAGGGAAAGAGAAGCAAGATTTAGTGATGATGGAAGCAAAAGTAGAACAACTTCGTACAGCGTATGAGGAAGCATTTAAACGTTTGCAACAGATGAATGGTTTTGCACAAGCATGCCAGGGCTTTATAAAAAAAGTGGAAGAAACAGCGAGAGAGCTTCAGTTACTTGAACAAGAAGCTGGTCGAGTAAAGGAACTCTATGGATTATTAAACGGACAAAATTCGAAAAAGCTGTCCTTTGAGCGATACATTCAAATTAATTACTTAGACCAAATTACCGATGCCGCTAATATTCGTCTTTATCACTTATCAAATGGTCAATTTGAGCTTAGACGTTCTGATAGACTAGAAAAGCATGCGAAGCAAAGTGGGCTTGGGCTTGATGTATATGATGCCTATACGGATCAATTACGTGATGTGAAAACATTATCCGGTGGCGAAAAATTTAATGCTTCCTTAAGTCTTGCTTTAGGAATGGCAGATGTCATTCAAAGCTTCCAAGGGAATATTCATATTGAAACCATGTTTATTGATGAGGGCTTTGGCTCGCTTGATGAGGAATCTTTGAATAAAGCAATTGATACATTAATTGCTTTACAGGATTCTGGTCGTATGATTGGCGTGATTTCTCATGTGCCTGAATTAAAATCGGCGATGCCAGCGGTCTTACATGTAGAAAAAACATTGAATGGACATAGTCAAACCCACTTTGAAGTGAAATAAATAAAAGGCGTATTTCCAAAACAAGGGAATACGCCTGCTGTTTATTTTTTTCGAGGGGTGGCTGTAGGCGTTGTCCCTTTTTTTGCAGCCATTACTTTTTTCACGATAGGAATAACAATAGGTGCTAATTTTACGGCGGTTTTCACAACATTTGATACTTTCATTCAAAAACAGCTCCTTTTACAATTACTACTACCTGTTTCGCTTAAAAATGAAACATTAACGAATAACACGAACAGCTTGAATAATATTCCATATTACAATTCCTAGTGAGACGATGGCATAAATGGCAAACGAAACGAACCAAATAATCAACATCGTATTATTGCCGGACGTTGGATCCAAATTAAATGTAGAAAAAACAAAGACAATAAAGAACAGAATGCCGAAAACAAAAGGAATTAAATGAGAGATAAGTGCACGAATTGAATGTCTTTTTACGTCACTATCTTTCGTAATAATGTACACAATTAATGGGACGATAAAAGGGGCGAAGAAAATACTTAAATAACTAAAGGCAGATAAAATTTTTTGGTTCTCCATAGTTGTACCTCCTTTTGTAATATTTACGCATGAAAAACAGCAAAGTTTCAAAAAAATAATATATGGAAGAGGTTGTAATCCTTCTATCCTTTGCGTACAATGAGAATGTTCAAATAAATTCAGATGTAACGACCACAAGGGGAGCTGATGATGTCAGCTGAGACTGGGCACGTAATGCCTTGACTCTTTGAACCTGTAAGTTAACGCTTGCGTAGGGATGTGGATAGAAACCGACACTAGTACGATGTGAGGCTCTGTCCTGGCATCGTTTTTTCATTCTTGAGGGAATAAAAAGGTGTCAGAAAGAGACATATCAGCGCATTTCTATTCCTGCTCTTGTATCCTACATCGGAACAAAGGAGAGAATATATATGGACAAAAAAAGACTATTAATGCTTGTGGAGATTGCGATATTTGCAGCAATCGGTCTTGTGCTTGATCAGGTTTCCTTTAAAGTATGGGCACAAGGTGGTTCTGTTAGTCTAGTCATGGTACCTATTATGTTAATAGCATTTCGCTGGGGCTTAGTAGCTGGGCTAACAACTGGATTACTCGTGGGTGTAATGCAAACCATGTTTGGTGCTACGATTGTGCACTGGCTACAAGGATTCCTTGATTATGGTGTTGCTTTCACAGTTGTAGGATTAGCGGCGGTTGTGCGTGGACCCGTGTTGGCGGCTGCCAAAAATGCCAACAAAACAAAAATGGCATTTTACATTATATTAGGTACGGTACTTGCGGGCTTTTTACGATATGCAGCCCACACGACGGCTGGCGCTGTATTTTTTGCAGAATATGCTGGCGATCAAAATGCATGGATCTATTCCATCATCTATAATGGTACATATATGCTACCAGCAACTATTTTAACGGCAATTGTAGGCGTTCTTTTATTCACAGCTGCTCCACAATTAATGCAAAGAAAAGCATAAAACATGCCCCTCACATTTGTGAAGGGGCTTTTTTGTCGCAAATAACTCTTTGCGCACTTCGCAAAGTAAGGAAGCATACAATATTTAAAGCGTTTATCGTTATACGCATAACAAGTTATGTTATATTAAAGTATAGATATTAGATGAAAGGGACGTTATACATGATTGTAAAAACGCAAGAAGAGATTGAAGCTTTTAAAAAAATAGGACGCATTTGTGCTGAAATTCGTGAAGCGATGAAAGCTGCCACAAAACCAGGTGTTACAACATTGGAGCTAGATGAAATTGCTGGCCGTATGTTTGCAGAGGCTGGCGCGATATCTGGTCCAAAGGGAGAATATGATTTCCCAGGGTATACATGTATTAGTGTCAATGAAGAAGTGGCGCATGGTATCCCCGGAAAACGTGTTATTCAAGAAGGGGATATTGTAAATATCGATGTTTCTGGTTCATTAAATGGCTACTTTGCTGACACTGGTATTTCATTTGTGGTTGGTGATGGCTATGAGGACAAAGAAAAGCTATGTCGCGTTGCCAAAAGCGCCTTTGATCGAGCAATGACAAAGGTAAAGGCTGGGTCTAAATTAAATCAAATTGGTAAGGCAGTTGAACGTGAGGCGAATGCTAATGGCTTAACTGTTATTATGAATTTAACTGGTCATGGTTTAGGTCAATCTTTACATGATGAGCCGAATCACATTTTAAATTACTATGATGCATGGGATTCTACAATTATGAAAGAAGGTATGGTGCTTGCGGTTGAACCGTTTATCTCAGCGAAGGCAGAGCATATTGTAGAAGCTGGTGATGGTTGGACATTCATTACACCTGATAAATCACTTGTAGCTCAAATTGAACATTCAGTCATTGTAACAAAAGATAAACCGATTATCCTAACATCATTAGACGAAGAATAGAATGCAATGAAATGAAAAATCCTGCTTACCAATTTATTTTTGGTAGGCAGGATTTTTTTTAATAAATAAAATACCAACAAAGAGAACACCACATAAAAAGAAGGCGGCGGTAGTGACAAGTAGCTCATCAAAACCATTATGTAAGGCGATTCCTATATAAGCCCAAATAAAAACACTAGGAAACAAAATATCAAAGTGATGGAAACGGATATGTAGCGCAAGTGCTCCACCTAATGTCAGCAAAATTACTGCCCAAAGAGGCGTACTAAGACCAAAGCCGTTCCAACCATAAGCCGTTAACGTAAAACTGATATTCGTAATAAAAATAAATGTCATCCATGCAAAATAAATGGAGAAAGGAATACGACCCGACATTGCTTTGTCATGAAGAGGGTACGTATTATACAACATAAATAAATACAAGACTAAGAGTAATGTAATGCCAAGTGAAACAATAAATAACTCATGATGCCATACGTATATCATCAATGCTTGCAATATATTTATGCAGCTAAAAAGCGCAGACTGTTTCATAGTTGTCTTTTTGATATTCATAACTAACCAATAACCGAGTAAAAAATAAATAAGAATCCAAATTACATGACTTACACTAACTGGTGCAAATACTACAGAAAAGCGATTAGCGATTTCTAGCATAGATTGACCGTTGATATTCACGAAAAAGGATGAAAAGGTTAGGATGAGTGAGACAAGATAAGAAATTGTCATCAAGATAAACCGAGGCATGTTTTCCTCTCCCTTCGTGTTAGATTTTATAGGGAAAAGACAAATAAGTATAGTGCTGTCACTATTTTTATTATAACGGAAACTTTCAACAATGTATCGTGTTGTTTTGCTCGTAATATCTACAATTTACCATCTCAATAGGCATCTATATATTTCTTTAGTACAATAAGAATATCCAACCAAAAGGAGTGAAGTTTCATGGCACAAAATTTGAAAAACCTAGACCTATCCATTGAACTAGATAAAAAGATGTATAAAAAGAAATTAAAAGTACTCCAATATGAAATGTTAAATGCACAGCAGTTTTTACTAAAAAACAAAATAGGTTTAATCTTAGTATTTGAAGGAATGGATGCTGCTGGTAAAGGTGGCGCGATCAAACGATTGATTGAACGTGTAGATCCGCGCGGTTATGTGGTACACCCTATCTCAGCTCCACAGCCACATGAATTACGCTATAACTATTTACAAAGATTCTGGAGAAAATTACCGCAGCATGGACAAATCGCTATTTTCGACCGCTCATGGTATGGACGTGTACTAGTAGAGCGTATCGAAGGCTTTGCAACAAAGGATGAATGGTCTCGTGCGTATGAAGAAATTAATAATTTCGAGAAAATTTTAACTGCGGGAGATTACATAATTATTAAGTTCTGGCTACATGTTTCAGATGAAGAGCAATTAAAACGCTTTAAAGAACGTGAAGAAAACCCTTATAAATCTTGGAAGCTAACAGACGAGGATTGGCGGAATCGAGAAAAATCACCACAATATATTGAAGCGGCGAATGCAATGTTTGACAAGACAGATAAAAAGGATGCTCCATGGATTTTAGTTGCTGGAGACGATAAAAAACATGCGCGTGTTCAGGTGCTTCAAGAAACAATTGCACATATTGAACGTGAGGCTCAAAAACGTGGTCTTCATCTAACAAATGTATTAGCTAATGGACAGCTAGAGGATGCTGATTCATCCAGTTTAGAAATAATAAATGAGAAAAAGCAAGAACAAAAAACAAAATAATAAAATGGTGCTGCTGTAACAATAAGACATGAGCTGTTTTAGTTGTAGCAGCATCTTTTTTTACATACAATGAAATAAAACTAGGGTTTACAATCATTAGATTGTAGCCAATGTGAACAGAGAATGAGAAATGTACTGATATTTATTGGAAGGCTAGTGTGGAGAAATGGTGCTTAAAATTTGGAATTTATTAAGAAAAAAGGGTGGGAATGTGGTAACGATAAAGGGGGAAAAATGCTACATCCGCACATTCCAAGAAAAAGATGCACGAAGTTTATCGGGTCTCGTAAGCCGCAATAAATACTTTTGGTCTGTATACGAGCCACTACAAAAACCTGAATATTATACAGTTGATGCTCAATATAAAAAAATTCAAGAGAGTCTCTATTTAATGGAGTCAAAACGAGAATTTACTTTTGGTATTTTTGAGCATGGAACAAATAATCTAATAGGGCATATTGCACTTTATGCTGTAAAACGCTTACCGTACTCAAGTGCATTTGTTGGCTATGCGATGGATGAAATCTATGTAGGCAAGGGAATCGTCACAGAGGCTGTAAATATGGTGGTGAGATTCGCATTCGATCAAATTGGTTTACACCGTGTAGAGGCATATGTCTCTACACAAAATAACCCCTCTATGCGCGTATTAGAGAAGGCTGGATTTCAACAAGAGGGTCTGCTAAGGAGGCTACTGTATATTAATGGCCGATGGGTAGATCACTATATGTATGCGCGTTTAGAGGATGAATAGAAAAACAAGTGCCTATCCTTCACGAGAGATGGGCACTTGTTTTTTATTAGCTATTATTTGCTACCGTCTTCAATTAAATCAAGATGACCTGTATTCGGATCAATGATTAAACCATGAACAGGAACGTCTTTCACCATTAATGGGTGATTACGAATCGTATCGACACTTTTCTTAACACTTGTTGCTACGTCACCGAAACCACGTAAAAATTCTTTTAAATCAAAACCAGAATATTCCAACATTTTGATTGTTTCTGGATCAATACCCCTTGTCACCATTTCACTAAGCATAGCATCAGGGTCAACTGCACTCATTCCGCAGTCATAATGTCCAACGACATACACTTCATCAGCTTGTAGGCCATAGACAGCCACTAATAAACTACGCATAACTGCACCGAAAGGATGGCTCACTAATGCGCCAGCACTTTTCACTATTTTTACATCGCCATTCCGCAAATTCATAGCTTTTGGTAAAAGCTCTACAAGACGAGTATCCATACAAGATAAAACAACAATACGTTTATCAGGATATTTTGTAGTGATGAATGGTTCATATTTCTTTTCTTGTACAAACTCTTTATTAAACTCTAAAATATCTTGTAACATTGTCATGAATATTGCTCCCTTCCTTACAAAAAATATTTTAGAGCAAAACGTTCAATATGCAAACAATAAAGACTTTTTTCAGATAATTTTTACAATAAAGAAGCAGTTTCCTACGCTTTAATAGATGAAAATAACTTGTAAGTGATAAAAAAACAGCTACCATTGCAGTAGCTGTTTTTTATACATTAATATTCTTCGTTTGGCTTTGGATCTACAGTTACTGAAGACTTGCTATCTAAACCAACTTGTAGGTAGTGGATGAAGAATCCCGTTGAAATTAATAAAACTGCTGAAAAGCCAAGAACAGTTGTAATGAACATTATTAGAGCTCCTCTCTACTTAAATGATCTACTAAACTTCCCTAAAACAATTATACAATAGGTTACTAGGAAAATCTAAGGATAATTTATGACAACCTTAACATACTTAGCCTAGAATACTATTAGTAGGAATGGATTATTTAGATTGCCCAATTTCCATCGCAGAATATTGGGTCTATTTGATCATCATGAGTAATTCCATCTATATTCATCTTATCCGATCCAATCATAAAGTCTACATGTGTCAAGCTTTGGTTAAGACCATGTGCACTTAATTCCTCAGAAGTCATTTCTTTACCACCCTCAATGCAAAATGCGTAGGCACTGCCAATGGCTAAATGATTCGAGGCATTTTCATCGAATAATGTATTGTAAAATAATAAATTAGATTGTGAAATAGGTGATTGATGTGGAACTAATGCTATTTCACCAAGATAATGAGCACCCTCATCTGTTTCAATAAGGGAAGCTAAAATTTCTTGTCCTTGCTCTGCCTTCACGTCAATGATACGACCATCCTTAAATGTTAAAGTGAAATGATCGATAATATTGCCTCCGTAGCTTAATGGCTTAGTACTGGAAACATACCCATTAACACCTGTTTTTAAAGGGGCTGTAAAAATTTCTTCTGTAGGCATATTGGCCATAAATGCTTGGCCCTGTGTATTAATACTACTGCCACCTGTCCACACATGATGTGTAGGTAACTCAATAGTTAGGTCAGTGCCTGGAGCAGTATAGTGGAGCGACTTATATTGCTTCCCATTTAAATAATCAGCTTTGCTATGTAATTCCTGATCGTGAGCATGCCAAGCTTCTATAGAATGTTCAACGTCAATACGTGTCGCTGCAAAGATGGCTTCCCATAATGCATCCATTTGTTGTTCCTCTTGTAAGTGAGGGAATACTTTTGCTGCCCAGGCTTTAGATGGAGCAGCGATAACTGACCAACTAAATTTATCAGACTGTAGCGATTGATAATAGTTTGCTAATGCTTTACCAGATGCTTTTTGGAAGGCCATGATTCTGTCACGCTCTATACCTTTTAGTAAATCTGGATTTTGTGAGCTAATGCTTAAGAAAGCGGCTCCGTGTTCAACCAACCATTCACGCTCTTGCACTTTCCATGGCGGGAAGAAATCAAATGAGTCTTTTGGTGCTCCCTCATAACGAGCACGTACAAGCTCGTCATCCGATAAATCGACAAATACCTGTTTTGCACCATTTTTATAAGCTGTTTTGGTAATTATTTGCGCCAATTTTAGGTTATCAGTCGAACAGCTTATATAAAGATACTGACCTTTTTGGATATTTACTCCTACTTTCACAGCTAATTCGGCATATTTTAGTAATTTTGTGTTAAATGATAATAACAAATTCATATCCCCTTTCGATATAAGACAGTTTAGTGTAATATTCTTAATTCAATATAATCAAAAATGGTCGAAATGTGAATAAAAAGCATTAATTACATCGAAAAATAAGTGAAATACATTTATACTAGGAATATATATATTTAAAATATGGAAAAACAGACGAAAATAACAGTAATAGTAGATTTGGAGGTTCTAGGATGGATAAATCGTCGATTATAGGGTTAATACTTGCCTTAGTAGCACTATTAACGGGGATGGTGATGAAGGGTGTAAGCTTAAGTGCATTTTATAACCCTGCAGCCATTCTAATTATCATTTTTGGTACTATTTCAGCAGTAACAATTGCCTTTCCAATGCAAGAGTTAAAGCGCGTACCGAAGCTATTTAAAATTCTTTTTAAAGAAACGAAATTAGCGAATGATATAGAAATTATTAAAATGTTTTCACAATGGGCTGACTTAGCTCGTCGTGAAGGACTATTAGCACTTGAAAGCAAGGCTTCTGAAATTGAAGATCCATTTTTAAAAAATGGTCTTACATTAGCAATTGATGGTCAAAATGCTGACTACATCCGTGATGTACTAACGGAAGAAGTGGAAGCAATGGAAGAGCGTCATGCTAGTGGGTCTGCTATTTTTACGCAAGCAGGTACATATGCACCAACTTTAGGGGTTCTTGGTGCAGTAGTAGGGTTAATCGCCGCATTGGCTGATATGAACGATATCGAAAAGCTTGGACATGCTATTTCGGCTGCTTTCATGGCTACATTACTCGGTATCTTTACAGGTTATGTTTTATGGCACCCATTTGCGAACAAGTTAAAGCGTAAGTCTGCTTTAGAAGTAAAACAAAAGAGAATGATGATTGAGGGTATCCTTTCAGTATTAGAAGGGGAGGCTCCACGTGTAATTGAACAGAAACTATCATCATACTTAACGATGGAAGAACGTCGTCAAATTTCTGGTGAAAGCGGGGCGGGTGGCCTTGGCAAAGAAAGCTAAGAAAAAAAAGCATGATGAACATATTGATGAATCTTGGTTAGTTCCATACGCAGATATTTTAACTTTGCTCTTAGCTGTGTTTATTATTTTATTTGCCTCAAGTTCAGTTGATCAAGAAAAGTTAGAGAGAATGTCGGCGGTATTTAGTCAAGTATTTGACGGTGGAACAAGCTTTCTAGAGCAGCCTGCACCAGTACCAAGCCTGAATGCAGATAGCGACCAAACGCCACAGCAAAATTCGGCCTATTTAAAGGATCAACAAGAGCTAGCAGCTATTAAAGATAGTGTCGACAACTTTATTGCAGTTAATGAGATGGAAGGTCAATTTGCAACTGAAATGACAGATGAGGGATTGCTTGTAACTATCCGTGATAGTATTTTATTTGATCCTGGTAAAGCAACGATTAAACCAGAATATATTCCAATTGCAAAAGAGCTTGCGGATGTATTAGTGTCTAATCCACCTCGTAATATTGTTATTACAGGTCATACAGATAATGTGCCAGCTGGCCCTAACTTCTCATCAAACTTGGAGTTATCATTAATGCGTGCGTCTAATTTTTACATGGTATTATTAGATAGTAATTCACAATTAAAGTCTGAGAACTTTAGTGCGAAAGGCTATGGTGAAAACCGAGCGATTGCTCCAAACGATACAGCAGAAGGTCGTGCACAGAACCGACGTGTAGAAGTGCTTATTCAGCCATTGGTTACCGAAGATGGTTCAGAAGCAAAAAATACACAATAATAAAAAGCTATTAGCGGCTGACCAATCGTCATATGCTAATAGCTTTTATTTACTTTACTTACGTAAAGACCCCAATTCAGCAACAATCGCTTGCATTTCACTTGGGCTAAATGTTTCTCTTTTCATCACCATCTCATATAAATACACTAAATCTTCATAATTAGCTTCATCGAAATGTTCTGATTTCATTGCATCAACATTCACCATGCGTAGCTTGTCCTTCATTTGATCCACCATATACACTACGTTTTCCTTAGACGGAACTGATAAATCCATTTTTTACCCTACCTTTCATAATCCTCGCACATATCATTTCATTGAATAAAAAAAATGTCAACTCCGTATTTGAGCATTGCTTTAAAAATAGACTGTTATTGGGTAGAATAAGTGCAGGAAGCTGTTTATTTATGAAATAATAGGGAATATGCAAATACACAAGCAGGGGGTTATAAATATGGGCCAGAGTAAATTATTAGCTTCAATCGTAGCAGGAGCAGCAGTTGGTGCTGCATTAAGTATGCTCGATCGTACAACGCGTGAAACAACAATTGCTACAACTAAAAAAATGAAGGAAGCCATCACATATTATGCATCAAATCGTGAAGAACTACAGGTGCTAGTGGAGGAAAAAGTGCTGGCAGCAAAAGTGCTTTGTGAAAGTGTGTCTGATAATGTTAACACGATTGCTGAGAAGGTTGATGAATTTAAAGAATTACCTTCCACAATACAAGGGATGATTGAGGACACGAAATCAGCCTTTACTTTACCTGAAAAAGAGTAAAGGAAGCTTTAGGAGGAATTATATGGAAGGAAAAAAAGCAACAATGCAAAATGCTTTTGGGTTCGTAAAGTCGTTTGTCTCTCCTGAGGAGGAATCGATTGACGTGATGACATCCAAAGGCTTTGTTCAAGATTTAATAAGTCGGCTAAAGCGAGTTGAAATATCTGCGCTTGCTGCACAATTGGCTTATTTCTTTTTACTATCGTTCTTCCCCTTACTTATTTTCTTAGTGACGCTATTACCGTATCTAAATTTAGAAACGACACAGGTCTATTCATTTTTAGTGAATATCTTACCAGATGAAGTGTATAAGCTGATTGAAAATACGCTGAATGAGATTTTAACAAATCGAAATAGTAGTTTATTGTCCATCGGGGTTCTCGGTACAATTTGGTCTGCATCGAAAGGTATTAATGCGCTTATTCGAGCTTTAAATAAAGCCTATGATACAGAGGGGAGAGCTGGCATATTGGATAGAGGGTTGTCACTGGTTTTTACAATCGCTCTTGTAATTGTGATGGCTGTCGCTCTCTTACTACCAGTTTTTGGTCAGCAAATAGGGCATTTCCTATTTTCAATCGTTGGAATTGAGGAGCAATTTGAATCTATTTGGCACAAATTAAGATGGTCAATACCACCTTTACTTATTTTTATCGTTTTAATGGGAATCTACTGGGTCGTTCCAAATACAAGCCCGCGTTTAAAAATAATGGGTGTATGGCCAGGGGCGATGTTTGCGACACTTGCCTGGTTAGCAGTCACATATGGTTTCTCTTTCTATATTAATAATTTTGCAAATTATTCTGCTACATATGGTAGTATCGGTGGTGTCATTATTTTAATGCTCTGGTTATACTTTACGGGGATTATTATCATCTTTGGTGGGGTATTAAATGCTACCATGCAAAAAAGGGCACTACAAAAAGAACTTCATGAGTAAGGAAATAACAATAAAACAAAATGAGCCTCGCTTTTCTTTATGAGAAAGGCGAGGCTTTGTCATTAGATATTTTTATTGAGCATGCGTAAACCGTTTAAAATAACTAGAATTGTACTACCTTCATGTCCGATTACACCTAAAGGTAGGTCGACTACTTGTAAAAAGTTAGAGGCGATTAATAAAACAATAACACCGATAGAGAAGAAGATATTTTGTTTTACAATACGCTGCATTTTACGAGATAGGCGCACAGCATAAGCAATTTTGGATAAATCATTTTTCATTAACACAACATCCGCTGTTTCTAATGCAACGTCTGTTCCTTCACCCATCGCAATGCCAGTAGTTGCCGTAGCTAATGCAGGGGCATCGTTAATACCGTCGCCGACCATTCCAACAAATTGATGTTGTGTAAGTAGGCGTTTCATTTCAGTAACTTTTGTTTCAGGTAGACATTCTGCTACATATTCGGTAACGCCAGCTTCCTTTGCAATGACTTTGGCTGTTTTTTCATTGTCACCTGTGAGCATTACTACTTGAATACCGAGATCTTTTAATAGAGCTACAGCCTTTTTAGCTTCGCTGCGTACAGTATCTTTTAGAGCTGTTAAGGCAACAATACCATGCTGATCCCGAATAAAAATAACTGTTTTCCCTTCTGCGGCAAGTTTTGTAGCTGCACTATTTGCAAAGTCATTGGCAAGCTGAGTACCAACAAACTCAGGTTTCCCTACTTGATACTCCTCATTGTGGATCGTCCCTTTTATACCCCAACCAGGAATATCCTCGATTGTTGCCTGTGGTAATGTGTTAATTCCTTCTGCTTTAGCGTATGTGGTAATGGCTTGAGCTAGTGGGTGATTGGATTGCGATTCAATCCCTGCAAGCTTTGCTAAAGCTAGATTACGATCTACGCCTTCTCGGACAATAAAATCTGTAACAACTGGTTTACCCTGTGTTAAAGTACCTGTTTTATCGACAGCTAAAGCACGTAAAACACTGAGATGCTCTAAATGTAAGCCGCCTTTAAAAAGCACACCATTTTTTGCACCATTTGAGATGGCTGCTAGTGTTGCAGGCATAATTGATGCTACGAGTGCACAAGGGGATGCAACCACCAATAACACCATTGCTCGATAAAATGTCGTTGTCCAATCCCAGCCGAGTAAAAAGTGGGGAAGGAACATCATTAAGGCAACACCTAATAACACAAATTTTACATAAGACCCCTCAAATTTTTCGATGAATTGTTGTGAGGGAGATTTTTCACTTTGCGCACTTTGGACAAGTTGTATAATTTTTTGGAAAAGTGTTTCTGAATTTGCTTTGGTCATTTCCATTGTAATAGCACCATTTAAATTTACTGTGCCTGCAAATACTTCGTCACCTTCGATTTTTGAGACAGGCAGCGGCTCGCCACTAATAGCCGATTCATCAATAGAAGACTGTCCTTTGAAAATAATACCATCTGCTGGAATGCGTTCACCTGGTTTAATTAATAAATGATCGCCGATATTTAACGTGGACACAGACACTTTCATAGGTTCAAATCCGCCACGCACTAACCAAGCTTCTTCTGGCTGTAAATTCATAAGTGCTGATATTTCACGATGACTTTTATTCATTGCATATGTTTCAAGTGCACCACTTACTGCGAAAATGAAAATAAGAATAGCTCCCTCTGTCCAATAGCCGATTGCTGCAGAACCAATGGCGGCTAATACCATCAATAGCTCTACATTTAATTTTCGATCTTCAATCGTTTCTTCAATGCCCTCTTTTGCTTTTGCGAATCCACCTACAAAAAATGCAATTAAATATAGTAGAACTGAAGCAGTTGTTTGTCCGCTCGTATCTAAACGCCATGCAAGTAAGATGAAAATGCCCGCCATCAATGCAGCGATCAATTCAGCATGTTCTTTTGTTTTCTCAATTAAATTTATATTTTCTCGATTAGAGTATTCCATCTATATCCCTCCTGATAATGAAAATCAATATCAAAACCTTTATAAATTAATATTTACTAAAGTTTTTAATTGAAAATGGATTTCAATTACCATCTCTTTTATTTAGAATTATTATAACAAAGGAATTTATAAAAATAAAGTAGGAAGTTTGAAGGATATTTACTTTGACCATAGGGTGATGATGATAGGGGATTTTAAATAAAAAAAGCACAGTCTATTCACTAGGAATATTCTGTGCCTTACAAAATGGTGCAATCAAATGGATGACTACTACCGTTTATTTAATTAGAAAACTCTTTCTGCATGCAAAGCAAGTTTATCTAATGATGATTTATCGACATCTGCATGTAGAGAGTTACCATGTGAGTCCATTGTTACAACTGCTGTAAAGTTTTCTACATTTAAGTGCCACATAGCTTCTGGAATACCAAATTCCATTAAATCAACGCCGTCAACACCTTTAATGCAGTCTGCATAGTATTGGGCTGCTCCACCGATTGCATTTAAGTAAACGCCACCATGTTCATTTAGAGCTTTTAATGTTTTTGGTCCCATTCCACCTTTACCAATCACAGCACGGATACCGAATTTTTTCATAATATCACCTTGGTAAGGCTCCTCACGAATAGAAGTAGTTGGTCCAGCTGCTTTTACTGTCCAGTGGCCTTCCTCATCTTTTGCCATTACAGGTCCGCAGTGATAAATAACTTGTCCATTTAAGTCCACTGGTGCATCGTGGCTCATTAAATGGTGGTGGATAGCGTCACGGCCAGTATACATACGACCAGTAATAGAAACGACATCTCCCACTTTTAGTGAGCGAATTTGTTCTTCCGTAATTGGTGCAGTAAGCTCTACTAGATTTGTAGTTGTATCTTCTGTTGTAGCAGCTACTTCATCTTCTTTGAACGTGATTTTTTCACCTTCTTGGTAGTGCCAATTCATAATTTCACCTGTTTGTGGATCGATGTCCACAGCCATACGACGGTAAGCCCAGCAGTTATAAGCTACAGATACATAGAAGGAAGCAGGGATACGGTGCATCACTCCAATTTTACAGCCTAGTAATGTTGCTTCACCACCGAAGCCCATTGTACCAATACCAAATGTATTAGCTGTTTTGACAACATACTCTTCTAATTTTGCAAGATCTGAATTTGGGTTTGTATCTTCAACATGGCGGAATAATTGTTCTTTTGCTAAATCGTAGCCAGAAGAACGATCTCCACCAATGCCTACACCGATGAAACCAGCTGAACAGCCCTGACCTTGTGCTTGGTAGACAGAGTGTAAAATACATTTACGAATACCGTCTAAGTCACGACCTGCACGACCAAGACCTTCTAATTCGCATGGTAAGCTGTACTGAATGTTTTTATTTTCACAGCCGCCGCCTTTTAGAATTAATTTAATTGTAATGTAATCTTTTTCCCATTGTTCGAATTTCATAACTGGTAAACCATCACCAAGGTTATTCCCACTGTTTGCACCAGTTAAAGAATCTACCGCGTTTGGACGTAATTTAGCATCTGCTGTTGTATCATTGATTGCTTTTTTGATTGCAGCTTTAATTTCTAATTGGTTTACGCCAACAGGTGTATAGATTTTGAAAGTTGGTAGCCCTGTATCCTGACAAATTGGTGACACATTATCTTCTGCCATAATAATATTATTTGCAATTGTGTCTAAACTCATTGCAGCACGTGTACCAGCATTCTCAGCTTCTTTTGCTTTTTTAATAGCACGACGTACATCCTTAGGTAAATTCGTAGATGTTTCAGTAATTAAATCATAAAGACTTTTCTCCAAAGTTTGTAGATTCATTGGTATTGCCCCCCATAGAAAAATTGATTATTTCCACGTTACATTATACTCTTTTCAACTAATGAAAAAAAGAGTCCTTATCTGAGAGCCCTAAATTAAAGCTTGTTTTCATAGTATTTTGAGAAGGGGTTGATTTAATAGAACGTTTGTTCTAAAATAGAAGTGAATCCACAATTAGGAGGAATTTGAATGGCTGCTAAAACTTTACTTGAATTACCGGAAGAATTTGAAAAATATAGACCATTAATAGAAGAAACGATGAAGCCTGTTGTATTGGTTGATACGAAGGTAAGCAAAACATCTTTATTTCAAAGTAAGTTTGCAGGGGATCCCTATTTTCCACTGTCGATGGAATATCCAACAAATAACAATGGACAACCTTTGAAGCTATTAGCTCAAATTAATTTTACAGAAGTACCAAAGCATCTAGCGAATTTTCCAGAAGAGGGAATATTACAGTTTTATATTGATGGTTATGACGATGTGTTAGGAATGGATTTTGATAATGGACAAAATCAAGAAGGATTTCGTGTTATCTTCCATGAATCGATCGTGCATGATGAAACAAAGCTCGTTCAAGATTTTTCATTTGTCAAAATAGTGGATGAGGAGATGTATTTTCCTGTGGAGCGTGAAATGGCACTATCCTTTCAAGCAGGTTTTGAACCATTGTCCATTGATGATTTTAGAAGTAATGACATGTACGCCAGTATCTTAACATCAATAGAGGATGATGATACATTAGAAGATGCCTTCTATGATGCTTTGACTGGTGATGGACATAAAATAGGTGGGTATCCGTACTTTACACAGGAAAATCCACGAGCATACGGTGATTATACGGACTCTACAATCATGTTATTACAGATTGATAGTGTAGGTGATGATATCCTTTGGGGCGATTGTGGTGTCGGCAACTTCTTCATTACAGCAGAAGAGCTAAACAATAAAGATTTTAGCAAGGTACTTTATAATTGGGACTGCCACTAAAAAACAAAATGATCTATAGAATTTTTGTGAAAGGTGAAAAAGGATTTCCGTTGCAGGCTACTTGCTTTCCTGTGGGCGAGCGCCGAGCCACTTCCTCCGCTACCGCTCCGTTTAGCGGCTCGCCTGTCTCGCTAGCCCACGGGAGTCAAGTAGCCTTCCACTCCAATCCATAAAAATGTTTCTTTTGAGCAAAGGCAAATAAAGTGAAGGTATTCACTACTCTTTATGGAGGGCGGTTGTCACTCACCACTTCTTCACGTTGAAAATAAGAAGCTAGCCTTTCTCTCATCAGACAAATAAGGAGCGATTTTGATCGTGACGGCTCGTATGAAAGAGAAGGAAAAGGCACTTTTGCCAAATGGTTGATTGGAGTGGAGCCAGCGTCACTCCTAGGGGATTTTAGCGTCATAGCTGAGACCCTGGAGCGAAACGCAGTGAGTGAAGCGGCTCAGCGGACGCCCCCTGGAAAGGACGCTGGCGGAACGGAAATCAACCCCTCGCCTTGCAAAGTTGCTTTTTCTGCCTTTGACATTATCTTTTTTCAACAACATGAAACAAGCGAGCATATAATATACTCGCTTGTTTTTGACTCATTATTGTTCACGAGCATTAAACTGCTCCATTTTATCTTCTAAATCATCCATCATTTGAATTAAGCGATCGATATCCTCTAATTCAGCAGTTTCGGGATCAAGGGCATCTAATACTTCTAAAAAAATTTCAAGACGCTCTTTTAAGTAGGTTACTTGCTGTTTTTTATCAGTGATTGGCTTTGACATTCGTACACCTCATTTCATCCCTTTTATGGTAGCTGATTTGGGCTTAAATTTCAATGTTTAGGTAAACACCTAGGACTAAGAGATTAATTTTAAAAATCAATAGGCAGAATATTTACAATATTGAGGTTGTATGTTAAAGTTGTTTTAAGATAAAGTAAAGGAGCTGATTGGAAAAAGTATCATTGCAAAGCTAACTCGAAAAGGAGGGAGTTTAAACAAGTATCCGGTAATAATCAAAAGCCGAATTTCGTGTTTATACAATTAAATGAATATAAGGATTAGTTAGGCCTTAGCGTAAAATCACATGTGGTGAGCGCTAAGGCTTTTTGATATGCTGTTCTTTGGAAGAATGACGATATTGGAGGAAAAGATGACATACTTCTCAGATTACAGCAAAAAACGATTTACCATTTTAGTATTAATTGTATCCATATCAGGCTTTTCACAAGGGATGCTGTTACCGCTTATTTCGATCATATTTGAACGGGATGGCGTATCCTCGGCGTTGAATGGCTTGAATGCAACAGGCTTATACATAGGAACACTATTAATCTCACCATTTATCGAGCAGCCTTTACGAAAATGGGGCTACAAACCAATTATTTTAGTTGGAGGAGCACTTGTTTTTGCATCTTTGCTAGCATTTCCCTTCTGGAAAAGTGTGACCTTCTGGTTTGTCCTTCGTTTGCTCATTGGAGTAGGGGACCATGCCTTGCATTATGCGACCCAAACATGGATTACAAGCACAGCAGATCATAAAAGTTTGGGAAAAGGAATGGCCATCTATGGCTTGTCATTTAGTATAGGCTTTGCCGTAGGGCCACTTATGGTGAAGCTGATTGAGATTGCTGAAGCGTTACCGTTTATCATATCATCCATCATGTGCTTGTTTGCATGGTCTTTTGTATTTTTCTTACAAAATGAAAAACCTGAGCGACTAACGGGCGACTTAAATGCAAGAGGATGGCAACGCTACAAAATGGCTATTTTATTTGGATGGATGGCGTTTTTAGGACCTTTCGTTTATGGATTCCTTGAGTCTTCATTAAATGCTTTATTCCCAGTTTATGCTTTACGCAAAGGCTACGAAGTAGGTATGATCCCTATTATTCTATCTGTCTTTACATTTGGTGGGATTTTAACACAAGTACCACTTGGTGCATTAGGGGATAAAGTAGGAAGACGGAATATCTTGATGGTAGGCTCGTTTGGAGGCGCTATGCTTTTTGCAATCGCCAGCTTTTTAGAGCACTCTCAATTAGCTGTGGCTATAGCATTTTTCTTAACAGGCACTTTAGTTGGCTCCATGTTTTCTTTAGGTATTACATACATGGCTGATCTAACACCAAAAGAGTTACTGCCTACAGGAAATTTACTTTGTGGAATTGCTTTAAGTATTGGTAGTTTAACAGGGCCTTTTTTAGGTGGCGTTTATATAGAATATGTAAAAAATTATAGCTTCCTTTTACTTGTAGCAATGTTGTTGCTAGCTGTTGCTATGGTGCTACTTGTATTTGGACGCCAAAAGCATAAACAAACATTAATGGCAAAATAAAAAGAGCGGGGCTCATCTCCCGCTCAAAAACAAAAAACGCCCAGCAAATCCGTGCTGTTATGGCGTTTTTTTGCGTAACAAGGATGTTCCGTCCAAGTTACATAGGTTTGGCACCTAGAAATGTATTATACAGGCATGTTCTTATGAAAGCAATAAAAAATAAAATGGGTAATTTTGGACTTTATACATCTTTCTCTTTATAATGAAAGAACACTTGCTTAAGAAGGAGGTTTTATCATGACTGAAATGAAAAAACTATCTATTCATCGTGCCTTAACAGAATTAAAGATGCTGAACCTACGAATTGAGACAGCGACGAATGAGGTTAGTGCAGTAGTAGCTAATCGAAAAAGTAATCGTAAAATGAATGGTGTAGACATTCAAGAATATGAAAAGCAAATGCAAGCGTCCTATGATAAGGTGGTAGGCTTGATTAGCTATCGAAATAAAATAAAAGCTCTAGTTGTACAGTCTAACGCTAGCACAAAGGTGATAGTTGGTAAGGAAGAAATGACTGTAGCAGAGGCAATCGAACGGAAACAATCTATTCAATATGAAAAGAATTTGCTAGAAATCATGCAGCATCAATATCGTTCAACCATTAATACCGTTGCCAAAGAAAATGATGCATTACCTGCAAAACTGGAAACCTATTTAATTAACATATTAGGTAATAAAGATAAACAGTCTCCAGATGAAGTCAAATTACATACTGAAACATTTATGAAGAGAAATGAGTATGAAATCATTGATCCTTTAAATGTCAAAAAACAAATTGAGTCATTGAGCACTCGTATTGAAGAATTTGAATCAGAGGTTGATGCTGTCCTATCGGAATCAAATGCTACGACATTTATTGAAGTGGAAGCTTAACGAAATAAATAGGCATGGTCTAGCGAAAATGGAAAACGAAAAGTCGCTCGCGCTTAAAGGCATGTGTGCGAGTTAAAACGTCAAACATGTCTTACTCAAAGGAAACTTTCAACTAAACTGATATGAAGGTTTAAAGGTTAAAGGTGAAAGATCAAAACTTACGTGTCAAAGTTCTTTTGATAAAAGCTAAAAGTTTAACATTTAAAAATCTATTAAATCCTGGGGTATTGGTTAAGGTATCGACTTTTCTGGACCGTCCATCATCCACCAGGCAGCCTGTGCTGTGCGTTACATAAAAAGGACATCTCAATTTATTTTGAGATGTCCTTTCAGACTGTAATTACAGTCTTTTTTATATTGTCTACTTAAAGGGGAATAAGCAATGTTTCTTTGAAAGGTATGCATTTTTATGAAAGATAATTTAGTGATTTATTATTCCTATAATTTGAATTGGAATTTGCCAGAGACAATTCAAAACGAAGCAAAAGCATTTCTTTGTCAAATTCCCAATGAACTATTGCCACTTATATTTCAAAAATATTCAAAAGAATGTTGGGAGAACGCAGTCGATGTCGTCATATCTATCGGCTATCCAAATAACAAAGTGGCTTTGCCTAAGTTATATGAATTATTTAAGGATTTGAATTGGCCAGGAGCATCAAAAGCCTTAGATTATATAAAGAGTCTAGAACGTCATGTGAATAGTATATATATAGAAAATGCTTGTGCTAAAGCTGTTGAGGAAAATGATACGGAATGGCTTTATTTTTTGTATGAGGTAAGTGTACAACTACATATTAATAAAGACGATTTTAAAGATATTAATTTATATCACGGAATGAAAAATGCTTATGAAGAAGCTTGAATTGAATATTTTTATTGAGAAAGAGTAGCATGTGCTACTCTCAGACTGTAGGCAAACTTTCAAATTTTTTGAGTTTGTCTACAGTCTGACACATCAATTAATTTTGATGTGTTTTTTATTTATTCATTCATTCATATAAAAAGGAAACCAAGGTAAAAAAGATGCAGCCTGTAATATACAGACTGCATCTAAAAAGTCGCCAAACTATTTCTGATACTCAGGTTTCAAAACCATGCTGCAAACGCATTCCACCTGTGCCGTCTGTGCGAACATATCGACAGGCTGGATATACTCAACATGATAAAGCTTTGATAATTGTTGTAAATCCTTCGCCAAAGTGGATGGATTACAGGACGTATAAACAAAACGCTTAGGTTTTAGCTTAAGCACTGTTCGAATAAATTCTGGTGCTAGTCCAGTTCGTGGTGGGTCTACTGTAATGACATCTGGAGTAAAACCTTCCTTGCGCCATTTGGCAAGGACACTTTCGGCTGTGCCGACTGCGTATTTTGTATGCTTGAAGCCATGGTTGCGCGCATTTTTACGCGCATCTTGAATGCTCTCTGGAATGACATCCATCCCACGTACTTCTTTCGCCTGATCTGCTAGCCATAGTCCAATTGTTCCAACACCGCAATAGGCGTCAACAACTGTTTCTTTCCCCGTTAATGCAGCGGCCTTTTTTATTTCATCATAAAGATGAACAGTTTGCGTTGGATTTAGCTGGAAAAAGGCACGAGCTGATAAATCAAAGGCTAGTTCACCAAGCTCTTCATGAATCGTTTCCTTGCCATCCAGTACAATGGTTTCATCACCAAATATTAATGATGTTTTTTCACGATTAATATTTTGTGCTATCGATACGATACTCGGATCGATTTTTTTTATACGTGTGATAAGTTCAGTTAAATGAGGGATTTCTTTTCGTGTTGTGACAAGAACTACTTGTGTCTCACCAGTACGAATCCCTGTACGTACAACAATCGTACGCACTAAACCATCTAGCGTACGACCGTCGTATATAGTGATATTTAGTTTTTGCAAAATCTTTCTTGTGGCTACGGTAATTTTAGAAGTGACTGGGTGCTGTACGAGACAATCATTAATATTCAAGAGCTTATTGCTTCCTTCAGCAAATAAACCTGCGTATACACGCTTACCCTCTTTACGTACTTGGAATTGGCTTTTATTACGATAGTGCCAAGGATTATCCATACCAAGTGTTTTACGTACTTCGATCGTTTCAGTTAAAGGTTTGGCATAACGTTCTAATGCTTGAATGACAATGTCTCGCTTTTCAATTAGCTGTTTATTATATGTCATATGTTGAAGCTGACAGCCGCCACATTCGTTATAAACTGGGCAAGGTGCCTCCTGACGATGCTTCGAAGCTTTACGAATGTCTAAAACTTCTGCTTCAGCAAAATTACGCTGTGTTTTTGTCACCTGAGCTGTAATTTCTTCTCCGGGAATAGCTCCTTTTACAAAAACTACATTACGTTTATAAAACCCTACACCCTCACCATTAATACCAAGCCTTTTTATTGTTAGTGGGAATTTTTGTCCCACGGTCATTGTTGTTTGCTGCGTCAAACATTCCACGTCCCTGCTCTATAATGTCATCTCCCCATTATAACGAAGGAGCAGGCGATTGCAAAGCGACAGGAAAATCTTCATATTCCAATACTAAATCGTCAAGCGATAAGAAGGTATAGCCCTGCTTTTTAGCTTCCGCAATAAACATTGGTAAAGCTTCGGCATTATCCTGTGCTACAGTATGCATTAAAATAACAGCACCAGGATGTAATTGTTCCATAAGTGCGTTATAGGCATAATCCGCACCACGACGTTCATCCTTCATCCAATCCTTGAAAGCCACAGACCAGAAAATATGGCGATAACCTTCAGCATTTCCGACTTCTAAAAGTTTTGCATTGAAAGAACCTTCAGGTGGCCGAGCATATGTTGTACGATCGATTCCAGTTAATTCACGTAACTTCCCATCAAATTTCCGCCATTCCGCACGCATTCCATCTGGAGAAAGTCGCGCCATATTGGGATGACCATATGAATGATTCCCAATAATATGACCATCTTCCACCATGCGTTTCACTAAATCGCTGGCACTGTCTAAATAATGCCCTGTTAAAAAGAAAGTTGCTGGTACATTTTCTTTTTTCAATGTATCCAAAATACTTTCAGTAAAGCCGTTTTCATAGCCATTATCAAATGTTAAATAGGCAATTTTTTTATCTGGCTTTCCTTTGTAAATCGCACCATATTGGTCAAGTAGCTGATCAAGCTGCGCTCCTGCTTCCGCCTGCTCACCATTTTTAGCACGCTTAAAGCCCCAATGGTGCTCATCAGAACCAGCAGCGAAATAAGGATTAATACTAATTCCTGCGGCAATAATAAAAGTAGCAATTACCGCACCTACAATATGTTGTTTCCACATAAAAAACGCATCCTTTCTTTTTCATTAGAATGCGTAGTTTATAAAAAAATTATCCAACTTAATTTTTGCTAATTCTGAGCTTTTAGCAAATCTTCAAGTGCTTGCTTTAAAACAGGATATTTAAATGTAAAATGATGTTGTTGTAAAACAGTGGGCAGCACATGTTGTCCTTCTAAAACAAGCGAACTTTGTTCACCAAGAGCTAAACGCATCGCAAAACTTGGGACAGGCATCCAATGGCGTCTGCCCATGACTTCTGCGATTGTTTGTCCGAACTCTTTCATTCGCATAGCATTTGGAGCTGTTACATTAAATGGACCACGAATATTTTCATTTATAATCGCGAAATAAATTGCGCGTACTACATCATCAATATGTACCCAAGAGAGCCATTGTTCACCAGAACCAATTGTTCCACCTATATACATTTGATAGGGCAATAGCATAGGTGGTAGTGCACCGCTATTTCGGCCTAAGATGACACCAAAGCGTGCAAAAGCCACGCGAATCCCTAATGATTCTGCTCGTTTCGCATGTCGTTCCCAATCATGGACGGTTGTACCCAAAAAATCATGGGCATAGTCCATAAAATCCTCATGATAGACAGCTTCTGTAGAAGTAGGATAAATCCCCACGGCACTAGCATTGATAAGAACTTTAGGCTTTGACGTTAGCAAGTCCATTATCTTCACTAATTCAAGCGTTGCATTCATTCGGCTCCAATAAATAGCCTTCTTCTGTTTTTTCGTCCAGCGCCCATCATTTAATGAAACACCTGCTAAATTAACAAAGGCATCAGCACCCTCTAAAAAAGGCAAAGGCTGCTCGTGCTGCTGTAGCCATTGTACATAGTGAATACCATTTTCTAGTCTTGAGTGATGACGTGTTAAGACAAAAACATCATGTCCATTATCCTGTAATAGCTTTATGAGTGCACTCCCGACAAAGCCAGTGCCACCTGCAATAACGATTTTCATAACAAGCACCTCTTCTCTGATCGAATAAAAACACTTACTAGTAAGTTTAACACTTAACTCAAAAGCGAACATCTTCAGTGCATTCCAGAATAAGCGTAAATACTCGCGGAAGGAAGAGGAATACTTGCGGAGTGAAGAGAAATACTTGCGGAGTGAAGAGAAATACTCGCGGAGTGAAGAGGAATACTCGCGAATGAAAGCAAAACCCTCTTGTCAGATCACTGCTCCCTAAAAAAAGAAATGCTATAATATGCAATAGTGAGGTGTTTGCTATGCGTATAATTACGAAAATTGCACGTCAAAAAAACAATCCTGAACGATATAATATCTATATAAATGAGGAATATGCTTTTCCAGTTGATGAAGCCATACTTATTCAATTCGGTTTAACAAAGGGAAAGGTGCTTGATGAATTTGAAATCCAAGAGATTGCCTATGAGGATGAAATACGTAAGGCCTTTAATAAGGGGTTAAACTTTCTTTCTTATCAAATGCGAAGCGAGCATGAGGTGAAGAAAAAACTGCTCGCATTAGATTTTGGAGAAGCCGTAATATTGGAGGCAATTCAGAAGTTAAAGTCTTATGGCTTTATCAATGATGAAAACTATTCAAAGGCATTGCTTGATACCAAGAAGGCTACGATGAAAAAAGGGCCGAGAGCCATTAGACAAGATCTTATTAAAAAGGGCATTGAGAAAAATTTGCAGGATGAAGTGCTTGCTACATATAGTTTTGAGGAACAATTAAAACTGGCAATGCAGTTAGCGGAGAAAATTATTCGCTCACAGAATAAGAAAACGCCAACACAAATAAAGACCAAGATCCAGGACTTTCTTTTAAGAAAAGGTTATGCATTTCCGATCGTGGAAGAGGTGCTTAGCCAAGTTGAGATAGTGCAGGATGATGATAACTGGCAGCAGTTATTAAATACTCAAGGCGAAAAAGTTTGGAAAAAGTATGTATCGAAGTATACTGGTTATGAGCTAAAGATGAAAGTTAAACAGGCGCTCTATCAAAAGGGTTTTCCTATAGAAATAATAGATCGTTTTATAGAAGAGAAGGAGAATGAAGAATGAACGAAAAAAATTATGCTGCGATGACCGAGCACGAACTGCGAGAAGAAATTGCTTTTCTAAAAGAGAAAGCTCGAAAGGCAGAACAGCTAGGAATTCTCAATGAGTTTGCTGTTTATGAGCGCAAAGCTTTAATGGCAGCAGCGTATTTAGTAGATCTGGATACGATTGTTCCTGGAGAAATGTATCGTATTGATGGTTCAGATAATGAGTTTTTCCAAGTAGATTATTTAAAGGGTCGCTTTGCTTGGGGACATCGTTTAGGCGGGGACAAGTACCAAGAGGCATTACCTGTATCGATATTATCCCCTGTAAAGGCGGGTAAGTAAATGGAAGAAAAACTTGAAAAATTAACAGCAGAGTTACTAGCAAAAAATCCACAAATGTCTGTTGGACGGGCACGAGTTTGGGTGGAATTATTATGGAGTGATTTTGAATCAACAGCTGCGAAAGCAGGATATGCTTATCGTGGGGCAGAGTACACAGAAAATCTTGTGCGTCAATTAATTGCAAGCTATGGTGATAAATTACATGTTTTTGCAGGACGCAATCCGAAATATGCTCATTTCTTAGATGCCAGTGATGATATGTTACAATAATAAAACCCTGACCACTATTGGTCAGGGTTTACTGCTTAATTACTTGCGCCAATTTGTAGCTTTTTCTGTAGTTTATCTTCTGTAAAAATCCACCCTGTATAAGACGTAACAATTTCATAATCATCGTTTAAATGTGCAACAGCTACGAAAGGATAGCGATTATCACTACGATAACGTAAATCGATTAACCTTACTTCTGTTAAGCCATTTTCAAGTTCTGAAATTTCCCATCTGTACATTGGAGAGAAGGACACAAATGCAGCTAGATTAGAATCTTTCATTGCCGCATCTATAACTGGAGTTTTAGGTAAAGGCTTGATTTCGAATTTATCGTAAATATTAACAGTCCTTCCATAAGCACGCCCAACATAATAATGAGTCTTAGACTTGGCTGCGATTCGCCAGTGGAAGAAGCGCATTGTAGGTGCTACAATAACATATTCCTCGTCCTGAATGGTATGATGCACAGCTTTTTTTACAGCTCTTTGAACAGCAAATCGTAAAATATAATAAATCACAATTACGATATACATGATACTAAATGTCCAAACTGGATTTGTGCCAAATGCCCATAACACTATACCGAGGCAATGTAAGGAAAAGATAATTGGATCGAATGTATTGATGACACCTAATGCTACCCATTTTTTAGAGAATGGCCGAATTGCTTGCGTACCATAGGCGTTAAAAATATCAACAAAGACATGAAGGCCAACAGCTAAAAAGGTCCAAAGCCATAAATGAAACACATTTACGTCTTGCAAAATAAGCGATAAAACAACTGTAATTAAAATAGGCCAAATAGCCACAGCTGGTAGTGAATGTGTAATTCCTCGATGATGTCGAATATAGATAGCGTTATTACGTAGCTTTAACACAGTGTCGACATCTGGAGCTTGTGAGCCAATAATTGTCCCTGCCATTACTGCTGTAAAAGTCATTGAATGATTGGCTACTACAGGGTCGGCTAATGCAAGACCGCCAAGGGCAATACCCATAACGAAATGTGTACCTGAATCCAAAAATATCCACTCCTAGTATGCGGTAAAATCGAGTACAATGTGCATACATCTTTATTTCAATAATAATAAAAGATCTATTAAATTTTATGACATTCAAGCAAAGGAGACGATTTTTGTCGACTAAACCCGAATGTTCTTTTCTTAATTGTATACCCTTTTCATCATAAATTAAATCGTAAAAACAACGGAGGTCACTGTGAATTACCCATATGTAACAGAATTTCGACAATCTTTAGTCGACTGGTTTAACGCTGAGAAACGCGACTTACCGTGGAGACATACAACTGACCCTTATAAAATTTGGGTATCAGAAGTGATGCTACAGCAGACACGTGTCGACACAGTTATTCCTTATTACAATCGTTTTATGGAAAGTTTTCCAACATTAGATTTGCTCGCAGAAGCACCACAAGAATACTTACTGAAGCATTGGGAAGGTCTTGGGTATTATTCTCGAGCTCGCAACTTACAAGCAGGTGCTCGTGAGGTTTTAGAAAATTACGGAGGCGTAGTACCAGACAATCGCCACGAAATATCAAAATTAAAAGGTGTTGGTCCCTATACTGCAGGTGCTATTTTAAGTATTGCCTACAACAAGCCTGAACATGCAGTAGACGGTAATGTTATGCGAGTTTTAAGTAGGGTACTTGATATACATGATGACATCGCTATGCCAAAAACGAAGAAAGTTTTCGAAGTAGCGGTGGAGAAACTCATTGATCCTGAGCATGCTTCCTCTTTTAACCAAGGTTTAATGGAACTCGGCGCGCTTATTTGTACACCTACCTCGCCCAAATGTTTATTATGCCCAGTACGAGAATATTGTACGGCGTTTAATGAAGGGGAACCAGACAAATTACCTGTCAAATCAAAAAAAATAAAAATGAAGCACCTTACATATGATGTCCTTGTATGTGAAGATGAAAACGGACGATTTTTAATGCAGCAGCGTCCTGAGAAAGGTCTACTTGCTAATCTATGGCAATTTCCGATGATTGACACAAGCCAATCTACAGTAGAAAACTTTAAAAAAGAATTTACAGTAAATGTTCATGCCGAACATGAGTTGCTTACATTTAAACATGTTTTTTCACATTTAACTTGGCATATAAATAGCTATTATATGAAATGTGAGTCTTTTGCGCAGGGCGACTGGCTAAGCCGAGAGCAAATAGAACGTTTGCCGATGCCTGTCCCGATGCTAAAAATTTGGGAAGAAGTCAAAAAGTAAATCGCAGGAAATTAAATCCATCTTAAAATAATCAATTCATGAGCATAAAAGTCATCACCTCAGTACACAATAACTAGCGTGGAGGTGAATGAAGGATGAAAAAACAAAACAACCAAAATTTCCAACCGAATAAAAACATGCAACGTCAAAGTGAAGAGTTTGGTTATGAAACGGACGTAAATGAAGTGCAAAAGCAAAATGCAAAAGCAGAGCAAAAGAAAGCTCCAGCTTCAGGCCGTTTCTCTAAAACTAACCAAGATTTAGGTGAGTAACACTTTGTAACTGCATAACTGCATTTACCTCTAAGGGGCTGTCTAAAATCCGAAAAGATGAAAAAGACAGCCCCTTTCTAATTGCTAAGAAAATCCTCTAAAAGTGGTATAGCGTTGCAATTAATTAAATAATCCCACTGAGGCTGACAAGCTTATAAAAATCGCTTTAATTGACTAAATTTTATACTAATTCAAAATGGCGTAGTGAAATTTGTGGTTTTCTAACTACACCTTTCGCGTACACATTGCTATAATATACTAGAGACTGCTAGATTTAGGTAGCATAGACGAAAAGGTGGGCTTCAAAATGGCATTACCGGTAGAAGGAGAAACGATACAAATACATAGTTATAAGCACAATGGCCGTATCCACCGTGTTTGGCAAGAAACGATGGTTTTAAAAGGAACAAAGAATATCGTTATCGGTGCGAATGAACGGACCCTTGTGACAGAATCCGATGGTCGGACATGGCTAACGAGAGAGCCTTCTATTTGTTACTTTCATGCGGAACACTGGTTTAACATCATCTGTATGCTACGTGAAGACGGTGTGTATTATTATTGTAATCTAAGCTCACCATTTGTTTTCGATAATAATGCCATTAAATATATCGACTATGATTTAGACATTAAAGTTTATCCTGACATGTCTTATACCCTCTTAGATGAGGATGAATATGAGCTTCATCGTAAGGAAATGTCTTATCCTGAAGTCATTGATAAAATTTTAAAGCGCAATGTCGATAAATTAATAAGCTGGATTCAACAAAAAAGAGGACCATTTGCACCCGACTTCATCGATGTCTGGACAAATCGTTACAAGTTCCAGCTTGATATGCAGTCAGATGATTGTTAGTGACACCTATTAGTTTACCTAATAGGTGTTTTTTTGTTGGATACAGCCAACTGTAAAGAGAGAAGTAAAATAGTTCGCTGTAAAGTCAATATAACTGTATTTTAATCAAAATATTGCTATAATACGTAGGGCATTCATAATCGAATGTCTGTTTCTTTTTGTAAGGATGTGATGAAAAGTTGGGAAGCATAAAGCGGTATATGCGCTTTGTAAAACCATATACATGGGAAATTATTTTAACGATTATCATTGGTATAGTGAAATTTGCTATTCCCCTGTTTATTCCACTACTCATTAAAATTGTGTTAGATGATATTATTGCAGCAGAAGACCTAACAGATGTAGATAAAACAAAAGAGCTGTTATATTGGTTAGGCGGAACCATTATTGTGTTCTTTATTATCCGTCCACCAATCGAGTATTATCGTCAATATTTTGCACAACACGTTAGTAATAAGGTGTTGTTTGATATTCGTAAGGAAATCTACGCACATTTACAGCGATTAAGTTTAAAATATTATGCCAATACACGTGCTGGAGATGTTATATCAAGGGTCATTAATGATGTTGAGCAAACGAAGAACTTTGTTATGACGGGGTTAATGAATGTTTGGCTGGACCTAGCGACGATTATTATTGCGATTGTCATTATGCTAACAATGGATGTAAAGCTGACATTAGTCGCATTAGTCGCTTTCCCATTTTATGCATTAAGTGTGAAATACTTTTTTGGCAAACTGCGAGCTTTAACACGTAAACGTTCTCAAGCACTTGCGGGTGTACAAAGTTATTTACATGAACGTGTAGCTGGTATGAGCATTATTAAGAGTTTCACACTAGAAAAGCATGAACAAAAATTATTTGATACAGCAAATGGGGAATTTTTAGAAAAGGCACTCGACCAAACAAAGTGGAATGCTAAGTCATTTGCAGTAGTTAATACAATCACGGATGTAGCGCCATTGTTGGTCATAGCCTATGCGGGCTACCAAGTCATAAATGGATCACTTTCAGTTGGAACAATGGTTGCTTTTATTGCTTATATTGAACGATTGTATGGTCCACTTCGCCGCCTTGTAAGTGCCTCGACTACTTTGACGCAGTCGATCGCCTCAATGGATCGGATGTTTGAATTAATAGATGAGCCTTATGAAGTGAAAAACAAGGACAATGCTCGTGAACTACTACGTGCAAATGGGGAAGTTTGCTTTCACAACGTGTCCTTCCAATATGAAAAAGTTGGCGCATCTATTTTAAATGCTATCGATTTTACGATTAATCCTGGAGAAACTGTTGCATTTGTTGGGATGAGTGGTGGTGGTAAATCCACGATTATCAGTTTGATTCCTCGTTTTTACGATACAACAAGTGGTAAGGTGACGATTGATGGACACGATGTACGAGATGTCACTATACATTCGTTACGCTCACAGATTGGTATTGTTCTGCAAGATAATATACTTTTTAGTGATTCTGTTAAAGAAAATATTTTAATGGGACGACCAGGTGCAACAGATGAACAAGTCATTGAGGCAGCTAAAGCTGCAAATGCACATGACTTTATTATGGGTTTGCCTAATGGCTATGATACAAAGGTTGGAGAACGAGGCGTAAAGCTATCTGGCGGGCAAAAACAACGGGTTGCTATTGCGCGAGTATTTTTAAAAAATCCACCGATTTTAATCCTTGATGAAGCTACTTCTGCGTTAGATTTAGAAAGTGAAGCATTGATTCAAGAATCACTCGATAAACTTGCTCATGAACGGACGACCATTATCATCGCACATCGTCTGTCTACTATTACCCATGCGGATAAGATTTTCGTCATAGATCATGGGCAATTAATAGAAAATGGTACACATGAACAATTAATGGACAGACAAGGAACGTATTATAATTTATTCCAAGTACAGCATTTAGATTAAAAATTATATGATATATGGAATTTTTTCAAAATAGCCTTTCATTTAATGAAGGCTATTTTTTTGTTATAAAGGCTAAAAAACTATCTCTTTATAAGATTTAGTTATTATGAAATGAGATTAATGTAGAAATACTATGTAATTTGGAGAATATTAGTGATTGAAAGAGCAAAGATTTTTAGGTAGAATTATCTGAAAATAGGGAATTTAACGAAAGTTATAGTATGCTATTAATAACATTATACAACTAAGTAAAATATAGGTAGGGTGGGACGTTGCGCATGAGGAAGAAGCTACTAGAAATAAAAGGTTTAAAAACAACCTTTTTCACAGATAATGGACAAATTCCTGCTGTAGATGATATCGATTTTTCTGTCCATGAAGGAGAAATTTTAGGAATTGTAGGAGAATCGGGAAGCGGAAAAAGCGTTACGTCGTTGTCCATCATGGGATTGATCCCATCACCACCAGGGAAAATAACAGGTGGCGAAATTTTGCTAGATGGCAAAAATCTCGCAAAATGTACGGATAAACAAATGCAAAAAATTCGTGGAAAAGACATTGCGATGATATTCCAGGAACCAATGACTTCTCTCAACCCCTTGTTTACGATTGGTGACCAGCTTAAAGAAGCGATTCAAATTCATAATCCTAAATGGTCGAAAAAGGAAGCGTTTGCAAGAGCGGTTGAAATTATGAAACTTGTCGGTTTACCACGGGCTGAGGAATTGTTAAAGGATTACCCCCACCAGCTATCTGGTGGAATGCGTCAAAGGGTTATGATTGCCATGGCACTTGTTTGTGATCCTCAAGTATTAATTGCAGACGAGCCTACAACCGCATTAGATGTGACGATTCAGGCTCAAATATTACAGCTCATGAAAGACTTAAATAAACGGTTGAATACAGCTGTGTTGTTAATTACACATGATTTGGGCGTTGTAGCGGAGACTTGTGAGCGAGTGATTGTAATGTATGCTGGACAAATCGTGGAAGAGGCACCGATTCAAGAAGTTTTTACTAATCCGAAACATCCTTATACACAAGGACTTATTCAATCAGTACCTGATATGCGTTACAAAAAAGACAATCTATATTCTATTCCTGGTAGTGTACCAAAACCTGGGAGCATCCAGGTCGGCTGTCGATTTGCGGCACGCTGTGAACATGCGATGGAACGTTGTTTACAAGAAACACCACCTTTATTTGAGGCAGCAGAGAACCATAAATCGAGATGTTTTTTACTAGAGAAGCAGGGGGTGGAACAGCGTGTCGAAAGCGTTATTAAAGGTTGATGGTTTAAAAAAATATTTTCCTATTCGAAAGGGTGTCCTGAATTCACATGCTGGGGATGTGAAGGCGGTGGATGATGTTTCATTTGAGGTATTTGAGGGAGAAACATTAGGCATTGTAGGAGAGTCAGGCTGTGGTAAATCCACAACAGGCCGCTTATTAATGCGTTTATTGGAGCCAACGGAAGGTAAAATAGAATTCGCAGGTAAAGTAATTTCAGAATTATCCAATAATGAAATGAGGAAGGCACGTAGAGATATTCAAATGATTTTTCAGGATCCCTATGCCTCATTAAATCCGCGCCATAACATCGGCAAAATTTTAGAGGAGCCCCTTATTGTTCATGGCATAGGAAATGCCAAAGAGCGGAAACAAAAGGTGTTGGAGCTACTTGAGATTGTTGGATTGAATGAATATCATATCAAGCGTTATCCGCACCAGTTTAGCGGAGGGCAAAGGCAGCGTATCGGAATTGCTAGAGCCTTGATGACCAACCCGCGCTTAATTATTGCGGACGAGCCAGTATCTGCGCTAGATGTGTCCATACAGGCACAAGTATTAAATTTATTGCAAAAGCTGCAAAAGGATTTAAAGCTGACTTATATTTTTATTTCCCATGATTTAGGGGTAGTGCGCCACATCAGCAATCGTGTTGGCGTAATGTACCTAGGTAAATTAGTAGAGTTGACAGCGAGTGAGGACTTATATGCTGAACCGCTTCATCCATATACACAGGCACTCTTATCTTCAGTCCCTGTTCCTGATCCGATGTTTGAACGGGAACAGATCATTATTTCTGGAGATATTCCGAGTGCATCAAACCCGCCAAGCGGTTGTACTTTCCATACGAGATGTCCTTTTAAAAAGGAGCAATGCTCACAAGTAGTACCTAAAATGCAAGAAGTAAAACCGGGTCATTATGTTGCTTGCCATCTTTATGAGGCGCTTCAACATTCAATGATATAAAAACTCATAGGGGGAAATTTAATGAAGAAAAAGAAGCTTTGGACTTTAGGTGTAATGCTACTCCTTATTCTCTCGACAATCTTAGCAGCTTGTGGCGGCTCAGATACTAAGGATACGGGTAGTAAAGATACATCAACTGGTGGCGATACAGCTGGCAGTGGTGAACCAAAAATATTAGTGTATGGTCGTGGTGGAGATTCAGTAGCACTAGACCCTGCTGTTGTTACAGATGGTGAATCTTTTACGGTAACAGCTAATATTTATGAAACATTAGTAAACTTTGGCGAACAAGATGTAACGATTCAACCTGGGTTAGCAAAATCATGGGAGGCTTCAGAAGATGGATTAACTTATACTTTTGAGCTACAAGAAGGTGTGAAGTTCCATGATGGTACAGATTTTAATGCCGAGGCAGTTGTGAAAAATATTGAACGTTGGAAGTCAAGTACTGATAAATATCCTTATTTTAGCTCCCAATTTGTCGTTGGAGACAAACAAGTAATCGAATCAGTTACTGCTGAAGGTGACTATAAGGTTGTATTTAAGTTAAGTCAACCACAAGCACCATTCCTAAAGAATTTAGCCATGTCCCCATTTGCGATTGCTTCGCCTACAGCATTTGAGGCAGATGAAGAAGGCTTATCTGCAAATCCAGTAGGAACAGGCCCATTCAAATTTGTTAGCTGGGTACGTAATGATTCTGTAACGATCGAGAAAAACCCAGACTACTATATTGATGGCTATCCAAAATTAGATAAAGTTATTTATCGTTCTATTCCAGATAACTCTGCGCGTTTAAATGATTTGTTAGCAGGCAATATTGATGTGGCTGATGGTTTAAGTCCATCTGATAAAGCAACAATCGAAGGCGATGCTAAATTACAATTAATCGAACGTCCATCTATGAACGTTGGTTATCTAGGTTTAACAGTGACTCGACCACCATTCGATAATGTCAAAGTGCGTCAAGCAGTCAACTATGCAATTGATAAGCAAGCATTGGTGGATGCATTTTATGAAGGACTAGCAGAGCCAGCGAAAAACCCAATGCCACCAGTAATTTCAGGTTATAACGATGATGTTACAGGCTATACGTATGATCCTGAAAAGGCGAAGGCATTACTTGCTGAAGCAGGCTATGATGGTAAAGAAATTGAACTATGGGCAATGCCAGTACCACGTCCATACATGCCAGACGGACAAAAAGTAGCAGAAGCGATTCAAAAGAACTTAGAAGATGTAGGCATTAAATCTAAAATTGTATCATTTGAATGGGCTACTTATTTAGAAAAAGCACAAAATGGTGAAGCGGATGCATTCTTACTTGGCTGGACAGGTGATAATGGAGATGCGGATAACTTCCTATACACGTTATTAGACGGCGATAATATCGGTTCTAATAACTATACATTCTATGACAATCCAGAATTACACAAAATATTGACAGCTGCTCAAACTGAAATTGATGAGGACAAGCGTAATGAACTTTATAAGCAAGCTCAAGTCATGATTTCTGAGGATGCTCCATGGGTTCCACTTGCTCACTCTATTCCAATTTTAGCTGCTAATGCGAAAGTGACGAATTATATTGCGCATCCTACAGGTTCTGACCGTTTAGATGCAGTAGATATTCAATAGTAAACTTCATTTTCTAATTGAATAGAGGAGTTTAAAAGAATCTGCTTGCTTTTCTGCGGGTAAGCCGTGGAAATCTCGCAGATTCTTTTCTAGTAATAGACAATCATTTTCTCCTGTGTGAAAGATCACTCATCTAAACATTCAAAATCGTTTGGTGAAGGTTCAACCTTTCAACAGTATATAAAGACTTCAAAGTAGATTATGAAAATCATAGAGAGGTGATGAAGATGCTTCACTATATGGGGAGACGTTTACTCCAGCTAATCCCAGTTTTGCTTGGAATGACTTTTATCGTCTTTATGTTGATACGCGCAATACCTGGTAATCCAGCACAAGTTATTTTAGGACAACAGGCGACAAAAGAGGCGGTCGAGGCGTTAAACGCAAGTTTAGGATTAGATAAGCCTTGGTATACACAATATTTTAGTTATTTAGCAGGCATTTTTCAGGGAGATTTAGGTGTTTCCTTACGTACAAAATTACCTGTATCAGAAGAAATTTTTCCATACTTAGCAGCAACAGCTGAACTTGCATTTTTCGCAATGATTATTGCCATTGTTATTGGGGTGAATGCGGGTATTATTTCTGCATGGTTCCAAAATTCTTGGTTCGATTATACAGCGATGGTGGTGGCATTAGTTGGTGTATCTGTACCTGTATTCTGGCTAGGCTTGATGGAACAGTGGACATTTAGTAGTCAGCTTGGCTGGTTACCTACTTCTGGTCGAGAGGATGTTCGAAATCCAATAACCTCTATAACCCATTTTTATTTATTGGATACGCTCATTCAAGGGCGCTTCGATCAATTTATTGAAGTTGTAAAGAGGTTAATATTACCGGGAGTTGCACTGGCAACCATTCCTATGGCTATTATTGCAAGAATCACAAGATCTTCTATGTTAGAAGTTATGCGCTCAGATTATGTACGTACTGCAAGAGCAAAAGGCCAAAAAATGTTTATTGTTGTGTATAAGCATGCTTTAAAGAACGCTATTATTCCTGTAATAACGGTAATCGGGTTACAGACGGGGTTACTACTAGGGGGAGCCATTCTAACAGAGACGATTTTTAGTTGGCCAGGAATTGGTCGTTATATTTATGATGCGATTGGCTTCAGGGATTATCCTGTCATTCAATCAGGTATTCTAATCGTTGCATTTATTTTCATCATGATTAACTTAATCGTGGACTTACTGTATACAGTGATTGATCCACGTATTAAATACAAATAGAAGGGAGCTGCAATGATGACTGGAGCAATTGACATAAAAAAAGAAGCAGCACCAGTTCAAGAACGAGCGGTCGGTCCATGGTTAGAGGGCTGGCGAAGCTTTAAAAAGAGCAAAATCTCTTTAATAGGTGCAGGGATTGTTATATTTTTTATATTACTTGCTGTAGTAGGACCGCTCGTTGCACCACAAGGGATAAATGAACAAGATTTATCGAAGCGTTTACTAGCACCATCAGGTGATCATTGGTTTGGAACAGATGATTTTGGGCGAGATATTTTTTCTAGAATCATTCATGGTGCACGAATTTCGCTATGGGTAGGCTTTTTTTCAGTTGTTTTATCGGTAATTGTTGGTAGTTTGCTTGGTATTATCGCTGGTTATTATGGTAAATGGATTGATACAATTATTTCACGTATTTTTGATATTATGCTCGCTTTCCCTAGTATGCTATTAGCGATTGCTGTTGTGTCGGTACTAGGACCATCCTTACAAAATGCATTAATTGCCATTGCCATTATTAACATACCGAATTTTGGACGTTTAATTCGTTCCAAAGTGTTGAGCGTCAAAGAAGAAGAGTATATTGTCTCAGCAAAAGCAATCGGCATGCGTGATTCACGAATTTTATTTTCACATATTTTGCCGAATTCTATGACGCCTATTATTGTACAAGGAACGCTTGCAATTGCGACTGCCATCATCGAAGCAGCAGCATTAGGCTTCCTCGGACTGGGCGCTCAAGCACCAGCACCTGAGTGGGGAAAAATGTTAGCAGATGCTCGAAAGTTTTTATTAAATGCTCCTTGGACTATGATTTTCCCTGGATTAGCAATTATGCTAACGGTTCTTGGCTTTAACCTGATGGGAGATGGCCTAAGAGATGCACTCGATCCAAAGATGAAAAGTTAGTTAAATACTATAGCCTTCTACTAGTTAGAAGGTTTTTTTAGCTATTTTGCCCATCTATACGAAAGGGAATAAAAGGAACTCTTTTACAGCAAAGTCGTTTTAAAGAGTAGTAGGTAACAGGAGGAATTTTCTAAAAATAAGCGAAAATATCTTTTAGGAGCCATTAATTGAATTTTTTGTCACGTTATTTTAGACTTAAAAAGTAGAAAAATTTTATTTTAGTAGATTATTACTTACCATATAATCTTTCAGTTGAAATACATATTTGAGGAGGGTGTTAAAATTGGGGATTAATTTACAAAAAGGGCAACGAGTTGATTTAACAAAAGGTAACGCAGGTTTAAATAAAATTAAAGTAGGTTTAGGGTGGGACCCTGTAGCGCAAGAGAAAAGTGGCGGCTTTTTAGGTGGTTTATTTTCTAGTAGAAATAGTGGCAGTGGCAGAAGTATAGACTGTGATGCTTCAGTCTTAATGCTGCAAGATGATAAGGTGATAGCTGGAGACGATGTTGTTTACTTTGGAAAATTAACAAGTAATTGCGGCTCTGTTCGACATTCTGGTGATAATTTAACAGGAGACGGCGATGGCGATGATGAAGTAATTACAATTGAGCTATCGTCTGTACCAACGCAATATAACAAACTTGTGTTTGTTGTAAACATTTATGATGCAGCAGGTCGTAATCAACATTTCGGTATGATTCAAAATGCATATATTCGTGTGTATGATGACAGGACAGGAAGCGAACTAATTCGCTATAATTTAACTGATAATTATTCGAATTTAACGACGTTAGTCTGTGGAGAAATTTACCGTCATAATAGTGACTGGAAATTTGCTGCAGTTGGTACGGGAACGAATGATATAAAACTTGGCGATGTTGTTCGAAGATATCAATAAATAAATGACTATATAGGAGGAATAAAGAGTATGGGAATTTCACTACAAAAAGGTCAAAAGGTAGATTTAACAAAAACAAATCCAGGATTAACAAATGTTGTTGTAGGTTTAGGCTGGGATACAAATAAATATGACGGTGGTAATGATTTTGATTTAGATTCATCTGTATTTTTACTGGCTGATACAGGCAAAGTAGCTGATCAAAATGACTTTATTTTTTACAACAATACAACAGGTGGCAACGGTTCAGTTGAACATTCGGGCGATAATTTAACGGGTGTTGGTGAAGGTGACGATGAAGTGGTAAAAGTTGCATTAACGCAAGTGCCTGCTCATGTTCAACGATTAGCCTTCACTGTAACAATCCATGATGCAGAGTCTCGTAGTCAAAATTTCGGAATGGTGTCTAATGCGTATATTCGTATTGTTAATGCTGCTTCCAACGAGGAAATTATCCGTTATGATTTAGGCGAGGATTTCAGTATTGAAACAGCTATCGTAGTAGGGGAATTATACCGCCATAATGGAGAATGGAAATTTAATGCAATTGGTGCTGGCTACCAAGGTGGCTTAGCTGCTTTATGTAATGATTACGGCTTAAGTGTAAACTAAAATTTCATCTTTGGACAGAAAGGGAGATTTTGAATGGCTATTCAATTAAGTAAAGGGCAACGTATTGATTTAACCAAGCAAGACCCAGGATTAAATAGCATTGGCATTGGCTTAGGCTGGGATGTTAAGCAATTTGATGGTGGGCAAGACTTTGACCTCGATGCATCTGTATTTTTACTAGATGCATCAGGTAAATGTCGTAATGAACAAGATTTTATCTTCTATAATAATTTAGCGAGTCTAGACCAATCTGTTGTTCATACAGGTGATAATCGTACAGGTGAAGGTGATGGGGATGATGAAAAGATTCTTGTCAACTTAAAGCAAGTATCACCTCAAATTGAAAAGATTGTGGTAACGGTTACTATCTATGATGCTGAGGGTCGTCATCAAAACTTCGGACAAGTACTAAATGCTTATGTTCGATTGACAAATGAAGATTCGGGATCAGAGGTATTACGCTATGATTTAGGCGAAGATTTCAGTATTGAAACTGCCGTTGTATTTTGTGAGCTCTACCGTCATAATGGCGAGTGGAAATTTGCCGCAGTAGGCTCAGGCTATCAGGGTGGACTAGCAGCATTAATCAACGCATATGGCCTACAGTAACGAGTAGGGTATAGGTACATGACGGGGGATCTTCGGTGGATGTAATAAACGAGATATTAAATACATATGCACAGTTTTTTAACTGGCAGATGTGGGGACAAGTTTTAACAGATCCAGTATCATGGGGCCTTATTTTTTCATTGATTATTATGGAAGGGCTATTGTCTGCAGACAATGCGCTTGTTTTAGCAGTACTTGTTAAACATCTTCCACAGCATCAGCGGAAAAAAGCGCTAATGTATGGGATGTTTGGGGCTTATTTTTTCCGATTTCTCTTCATCGGTATTGGCGTTTACCTCGTAAAATTCTCTATTGTTAAAGTGATCGGTGCAACTTATTTAATGTGGTTAGTCATATTACATTTTAAAAATAAAAGCACTGATGAAGGAGACGCACACGAGTTTAAGAAGACAGGTTGGATGGTTCGAGTCTTTGGTACTTTCTGGGCGACTGTTATTTCAGTTGAATTAATGGATATCGCCTTTTCAGTAGACTCTATATTAGCGGCATTTGCCATATCCGATCAAGTATGGGTTCTTTTATTAGGTGGAGTTTTAGGCATTATTATGATGCGTACCATCGCTGGTGTATTTCTTTCATTGATTGAACGTGTACCAGAACTTGAAACGACTGCCTATATTTTAATTGCCATTATTGCATTGAAAATGTTTGCTAGTATTTTTGGATTCCATCTTTCACATGAAGTATTCTTTATTATTTTAATTGCTGCATTCTTATTGACGTTTATTGTTCACAAGATGAATAAGAAAACAGCAGTGTAAACAAGGCACTGTATTGGTCTGTATAGAACAGGCTGATACAGTGCTTTTTTCACAAAAGGCATAGTTATCGGGGAGAGGATTAGATGCAACACTTTGCAACAGAAGCAGAGACGATTTTTTTTAAGAAGCCACAGCCTTTTACTAAGTGGGAAACGCCAGATATTTTATCATATGCTCTAGGTGCGACTCTGTATATGCCAGCTTCTATGCCTGCGATTGTGAGTTTGATTCAATCACAAAAATATGAAGAACTCACATCACTCGTCATTGATCTGGAGGATGCAGTAGGCGATATAGAATTACAAGATTGTGAAGCGAAGTTGATGGAGGATATTAGTGAGCTATATGCACTCTATCAACAAAAAAAATTATTACTTCAGGATCTACCATTACTTTTTATTCGTGTACGTCATGTTGAGCAATTTCAAAGGTTAACAACTATTTTAGGGGAAAAGCAAGAAATACTAACGGGCTATGTATTTCCAAAGTTTACAGCAGCACAGGGTGCCCGTTATTTTGAGCTTCTTGAACAAACAATTTTAGAAAATGACTTAATTCTATATGGTATGCCGATTTTAGAGAGCCGTGAGGTGCTCTATAAGGAATCTCGCATGGAAGCATTATTAGACATTAAGGCAGTGCTACATCAATACAGAGCTCGTGTATTAAATGTACGTATTGGTGCCACTGATTTCTGTGGCATTTATGGAATTCGTCGTCGTATGGACTCGACCATTTATGATATCAGTGTGATCCGTGATTGTATTGCAGATATTGTCAACGTCCTTGGTCGTGAGGAAGACGGGTTTGTTATCTCCGGGCCTGTGTGGGAGTATTTTAGTAATCAGCGTGTATTAAAGCCTGCATTAAGAGAAACACCATTTAGTGAAAAGGGAGCTCTTGATACGAGGAAAGCATTATTAGACGATTGTTTAGATGGATTAATGAAAGAAGTGTTAATGGATAAACAAAATGGTATTGTGGGAAAAACAATTATTCATCCTAGTCATATCCGTGTTGTTCATGCCCTCTATGCCATTTCCTATGAAGAATATTTAGATGCGCTAAGTATTGTAGAGAATAATGATGGTCGCAAAGGTGTGATGAAAAGTCACTATGCGAACAAGATGAATGAAATCAAACCACATATGAGATGGGCGCAGCGAATATTAAAACAGGCACAAGTCTATGGTGTCTATCATGAATCTGTCGATTTTGCCTCACTCTTATTAAATTCAGAAATAGGTGGTAGTGTTTATGCAACAACAAATGAGTAAATTAAGCATTTTACCGGATTATTCAATCGATATAGAAATTACCCACAATCCGCATAATTTTGCGCTAACCAACTTGTTTAAAATGGCTGCTCGTATTAATAAGAAGAGACAATTTTTGTTTGTGAGCACTGTACTTGGTAAACATTTAGCTGTGCGCCCGCAAGTGCCCTTACTGACAGGGACCCTGCTCGCCATGATGTATCGTCAGCATCTTACTGGACAAAAAGTAGCAGCTTCATCAGCAGTCGTTAAAGCTTTAAAAGAGGGTGCGGATTTGTCAGAAGTACAAAATTCTACAGAGGGTAGCCTCGAGTTAGCACAAGAAACATTGTTCATTGGATTTGCCGAGACAGCTACTGCACTAGGACATGCGGTATTTAACGCATACGATTCGAATGCAATGTATATTCACACAACACGTGAAGTGCTTCCCGATTTTGAGCCCTTTGTTACATTTGAGGAAGAACACTCCCATGCGACAAGCCATAGAATTTATACTGAGGAGCCAGAAGTGTTACTACAAGCTAAACGCATTGTGTTAATTGATGATGAGATTACTACTGGAAATACGGTTATTAATATCATTCAAACATTAAGACAGAAATTTCCGTTAGTTAAGCAGTATGCTGTGCTCTCTATTTTAGATTGGCGTTCTGAACAGCAACAAAAGATTTTTCAGCAATTAGAAGAGCAATGGGGTATTTCCATTACGTTCACCTCAATCATCTGTGGACACTTTAATTGTTCTGGTATACCAAGCTTAACGAGCACACAGCCTAATATACTAACACAACCTACAAATAATCTGACACTATGGCCAATTCAAGAATCTATTGATCGTAAGTTTTATCGATCTATTGCTGAGAATAAATTCGTAAATAGTCAACCCTATCTAGTAGCAACAGGGAGATTTATGCTCACGTCAAAACAGCATTTTCAACAAAAGAAAATGTTACAGACCATCGCCAAGCAATTACAAAAGCTTCGTACAGATGGTCCGGCATTAGTTATTGGAACAGGTGAGTTTATGTATGTTCCTATGCAAATTGCCTCTTATTTAGGAAACGACGTTTATTTTCAATCAACTACTCGTAGTCCGATCTATTGTACGGACGATTTAGGATACACGATTACTGAAAAAATAGCCTTTGAAAGTCCAGAGAATAATGGCGTTGATAATTATTTATATAATATACAAAGCAAATCCTACACGGAACTTTTCTTTATGGTGGAACGTATAGCAAGTAAAGAGGTTGTTGCTCGTGTGGTAAAGGAGTTACAAATACTAAGTAACGCCAAAGTCTACGTGATTTGTATGCATGAATGGGAGGTAGAACAATGATTTCAACTTTGCAGCCAGACAAAATGGGGAGCTATGCACCAGAGGATGTTCTATTTTTATTGCGTGATATTGGGCATGTTTATCTTGAACTGGATAATGAAAAACGTGAACAGCTTATTCAATCAGGCACACATTATTCTGAAATGCTACCAATGGAAAGGCAACCATCTAACACCTATATGAATCTTTTTTATAAAACGTTAGATGCGCATGTAGAGAGAGTAGCCATCGCTGTTGGAGTGGTGGCAGAGCAAATCATTGAAAATAGAGGGCTAGAAAACTTAGTGCTTGTTAGTTTAGCAAGGGCAGGTACACCCATTGGCATTTTAATCAAACGGTATATAGCCATGCGATATAGGGTGAATATTCCACATTACTCTATTTCTATACTACGTGGTCGAGGGTTTGATGAGGTAGCGATCCGTTACATTTTGACAGAGCATCCCCTAGGAAATCTTCAATTTATTGATGGCTGGACAGGAAAAGGGGCAATTACCAATGAATTAATCCATTCCTGTCAAAAATTTAATGCGCAACAGCCCGGACAATTAAATGCCAATTTAGCTGTATTGGCTGATCCTGGGCATTGTGCTACCATCTATGGAACTCGTCAAGACTTTTTAATCCCGTCTGCTTGTTTAAATTCGACTGTATCTGGATTGGTGAGTAGAACGGTGTTAAATTTACAGTTCATGGATGCAAATGACTTTCATGGTGCTAAATACTACAAAGAGTTAGAAGATATGGATGTCTCTAACCTGTACATAGAACGTATCGTCACATGTTTTGAACATGTACAGAGTACGATATTGCAACAATTTCAAGAGCAGGTCATCGCTCCCATTACTTGGGAGGGCATGAAGTCTGTGCAAAAGATTCAACGCGATTTTGGCATTGAGAATATTCATTTTATCAAACCAGGTGTAGGTGAGACGACTAGAGTGTTGCTTCGACGGTTACCTTGGAAAATTTTAATTAATCCACAGTACTTGCATGAATTGGGACATATTTTATTATTAGCCAAAGAAAAAAATGTACAGGTAGAAGAATATTCGAATATGTCCTATGCATGTTGTGGCTTAATCAAAGCATTATAGAGGAGATTATGATGATACTATTTACATCGGATTTAGATAGAACGCTTATTTATTCTCAACGTATGATGGAGAGTTTTCCGCCGATTACAGAGACAGTGGTCGTTGAACACAAGGCGGAGAAAGCAATGAGCATGATGACGCAGGCAACAGCATCTCTATTGCAACAGATACACCAACAAACAATATTTGTACCTGTTACGACTAGGGCATTACATCAATATAAAAGAATCCATTTTATTAGTGATATGTGTCCTGCTTTTGCAATTACAAGCAATGGGGGTACAATATTAGAAAAAGGCCAGCCCTCTGAAAAATGGACGAAAACACTATGTAGACGTATTGAAGATTCTTCAATCCCACGAGAGGATCTGTTAAAGCATTTTCAATCAATTAAATCCGATACATGGCTACAACGTTCTTTGTATATAGATGATCTGTTTTATGTACACCATGTGGATGTTGAAACTTTACCACACGTGGAATTACAAGCTATGATTCAAGAGTTTGATACGTATGGCTGGTATGTTCTTTTACAAGGTAAAAAATTGTATTTTATGCCCAAGGTACTGACGAAGGAAGCGGCTATCGAATATATGAAAGAGTTCTGTACATACGATGTGCATATAGCGGCAGGGGATTCTATTATGGATTATGGAATGCTGGCGATGGCTGATTTAGCTTTTACACCGAATCATGGAGATTTAAAGGATAAACAGCCAAAAGTTTTACAAAATACAACTTACTCGGCTTATAATGGTGAAGCATTTACTAAAGATTTGCTAGATACGGTTTTACAGATGACTTCACAACAGACAATAGTATAAGCTTTCAATTATTTTTGTCATAAGATAGAGTCGTCCTATGACAAATGAATGCTTCAGCATATGCTGAGGATGATTTTAGGAGGTGCGTTTGTATGCAAACAATCACAATTAAATCAGTGTTGGAGCGTCATCCTGATGATTGGCTACAGGCGTTTCAAGATTCACCAAAGGATCGTGCATTTTATGAGGAAACAGCACAACAAGTTAGTTTTAGTAGGATTGCTGTTCGTGTATTAGGTGTACCAATCGAAGAAGATGATTATTTCAATTCGTTATTTACATTGTCACAAAACGCTAATATCCATATTTTAAGTGAAGAATTAAATAAGCATATTGAACAAAAGGATTTTCAAGCCATACAAACAATTTTATCGCAGCATCAACAAACACCAAAAGGGCTATCTATTAATCGTCTAGTGGCGATGATGTATGGTCATCACTTAATACCAAAGCATGATGATGGTGTGATGAATCGCCATTTACAATTAGCGACCATTAAAGTAGTAGAACTATTTCAACAACAACAATCGTTAGGTCTGCTAGCAAATGATTTTCGCCGATTTTTAATTGATATAGTGAAGTGGCTAAAAAACCACTGGATTATATGGACAAAATCCATGAAACCAACGGATGATTTTCCTAAAGTTGTTTGGTATGGGGAAACCACTATAAGTCAGCGTTACTTCTTATTACTATTAATGGAGCTTGGCTGTGACGTCTTAATTTTCCATCCAGCTAAAATAGATGAATTGGCAGAGATTGACCCTACTGATACATTCTCTATCACGTACGCATATGCTAATCAAACAACTTTACAGCCATTTCCTGATAAGCTTCGTGATCGGCAGGCAACGGTAGGTTATCGCTCTAGTCAGCATTTCGAACAATTAATGCATGATCAACAATCAGGTGTCTATAAGCCTTGGCAGTTTAAAGATTTTATGCCACGTTCATTAACATTACGGATGACATATGATGATATTTTTATTTATGCAAAAGAGAAGGCTTTGGTTCGACCGCAGTTTGAAGTGATTGGAGATGAGGTAGTCATCCCAGTTATATTTGCAAAAATTAGTGGTGTTTCAAGCCAAAGAGAAGAATACTGGCATCAAATGCATCAATTACTGGTAAGTTCGCAAACCGTTTTTGTACAGGAATTTCCTTATGCAGCAACAAGCAGAGCCAATTTTCATTTTCATTATAAGCATTGCTTAGTGAATGGGGAACTGTCAGTAGAGCGTATTATGCAAAGTGATTGGTGGCAATATGGTGAGTTAACATTGGAGCTACAGCGTGCAATCGCCCACACGATAAAAACTTCCTGTGAGCAGCCCATGTTGAAACAACAGCCAAATGAGACTTTATATGATTTACAGTTATTTTTATTCAAACAAATGACCATGATTCCTCAGGATATCCTGCGATTAATGCAAAGCTTTGATTATTCACAAGATGTACCCAAACTGGTATTATATCAAGCACCTCAGCAACCAGCTTTATCACGTGAGGACATGGCATTATTGGCATTTTTAAATCGTTTTGGTATGGATATTATATTTTATAATCCGACAGGCCAACTTGACTTAGAAAAGCATTTGCAAGAGGATACATTCGATGTACATCGTTTAGAACATATGCTATTTGACTTGCCCTATGAAGAACCAAAACAGCAAAAAACTGCACCCGATAAAATCATTAAAAAACTCTTTAATCGTTTTTTCTAATGGCAGGAAGGAGGCGGCACGAATGTCAAATATCTCGAAGACGTTGGAGCAGCTGACCTTAGAAACCGCTAACACCGTCAAAGAACAGTTGCGAGACCATGCGGAGGTTCAGCATATTGCTAATCGAATCAATATAAAAAATCAGTTAGAACTATTGGCGCTGGGAAAAGAGCCAGCGACAAAATTAGCTACATTTGCAGATCAGATTTTAGCTATTATCACCCGCTCAACATCCTTCGAATCAAATGAATTATTTAAGCAGCTTGAAGCTCTAATGCAGACATTTGATAAAAAAGATTTTACTGAGCAAAAGGGCTTTTTTAAAAAGCTATTTGCACGTAAAACCAAAAATGATGAAGATTTATTTGCCAAATACAATGTACTGGGTAGAGATATTGAGAAAATTCATTATCATTTTGTGTTGATGGAAGAGGAATTAGCGAAGGATAATCGAATACTTGCACGATTATATAACGAGGACTTGATGTACTATCTTGAACTAGAAAAATATATCGTAGCTACTGATATAAAATTACATGAAGTACAAACAACATTGATTCCGATGTATGAAAAGCAGAGCGAGGCTGGTAATCAGGTGGCGAAAATGGAGCTGAATAGTTTGCAAGCAATTGCTGAAATGCTCCGACAAAAAATAGATGAATTAGAAAAATCACGTATGGTCGCCATTTTAACAGCTCCGCAAATCGAAATGCTACGTCATGGCAATAGTGAACTGATGGAACAAATTAATGGCGCTTTTGTTAAGACCATCCCTGTTTTTAAAATGGGATTAATGAATGCGGTGAATGATAGGCGACAACAATTACAAAATCAATCTGCATCAGCCTTTGAAAATCGTATGAAGCAATTCGGAGGAGCTAGCGATGAAGCGGTGCAATTAAGCACTGCTATGGGTCAGCAATCAGGCCCAACACAGAGCCTCGAAGAAATGTGGGACATTATTGTTTCAGGTATTGAAAATTATCAGCATTTACGTGATGAGCAAACGGTAAAACGTCAGCAAGCAGAGCAACAGCTGCTAACATTGCGAAACTAACACCCTTCCTCTAAAGTAGGTCACTACTTGGAGGATTTTTTTGTATAGTAAAAGCGACAGATTAATCTTGATTTAGCGGATGTTCAAACTCCCCTTGATTTAAGATCATCTGTCGCTTAAAACGCTAGTTAAATAAATTCTTCTTCAAATTCTACATTGATTTCATGTCCATGATGACTTTGATAGGATACGATGAGTGTATCTAGATGCTCTAGATTTTCCTCATAATCTAAAATACGCGATAGTATATAAAGTAGGTGATAGCTAGAAAATTCCATATCGCCTTCTTCACGAGCAAAGTTGACTTGCTTGATGAAAATTTCCATCAGTTCATTGCGTTGGACATAGTCGATGCTTTTACTCCACTGTGAATGCTCAGGCTTTAATTTCCCTGTATATTTCAAGAGCAATTGTTCATGGTATGTTAATAAGGAATCAAGTCGCTCCTGTATCATCAAGTGAAATTGCGTAGGTAGCTGCGCCAATTCGTTTTCATGCTTATGCAAACGCTGTAGTAATTCTAAGCTTTTTTTGGAAGTTAAAATCATTTGACGATAGACTACAAGTTTACGTGCTTTCACATACTTTTTATTTTTGAAGTAATTACGCTCTTCCTTGAATAAATCATACAGCGTATCCACGCGCAACATACGGCTTTTAAATTTACTTAATGCTCCCTTTGTGGATGTATGCTCAGAAGCCTGACGTACAGCAAGTCGTGTCCAACGAATAATATCGTCCTGTAAAATATAGATTTTACGGAATAGTTTTACCTCGTATTTCGGTGGTAGGAAAACAAGGTTAACAACAAATGCTGCTAACACTCCAACTAATATAGTAACAAAGCGTATCAATCCAAACGTTAAGAAGTCATCGCCTTGAAATTCCATAATAGCCACGACTGACACCAACGCCAACGAAAGCGATTTTTCAAGTTTAAACTTCAACATTAAACCAATAGCTATTATGACGGCTATGCCAATGGCAACAACATGATGGCCAAAGAGTAAGCCAAACATAACGGCGATAGTCGCACCTATAATATTTGCCTGCACTTGCTCTACAATAGTTTGATATGAACGATAAATAGAAGGCTGAATCGCAAAAATGGCTGCAATTCCAGCAAAAACAGGTGAAGGGAGCTTTAATAACTCTGCGATAAACAGTGCTAAGACAATAGCGACACCAGTTTTAAATACACGGGCACCTAATTTCATAAAGATGTCCTTTCTGTCTAATATTTTTTAGTTTCTTTACATTATAGAAGGAAGTGCACATAAAATACATAGATTTGTATGCTTGAATATGAAAAAGGCGACTTTTACTAACAAGTCGCCTTTGTATTGTCACATGCTTACAATTGAGAAAACGCAGTATCTACGGCTTTAATAGTTTCAAGAATATCTGCTTCCGTATGCTCAGTTGTTAAGAACCACGCTTCATATTTAGAAGGAGCTAGATTGATACCTTGCTCAAGCATCAATTTAAAGAAACGACCAAAGATTTCACCGTCAGAGTTTTCAGCTTGGTCGTAGTTTTCTACTTTCACATCTGTAAAGTAAATCGTTAGTGCCCCTTTGAGGCGATTTAACGTGATGGTTACGCCATGCTTCTTGGCAGCAGCTAAAATACCCTCTTCTAGAATTCCACCTAATCGATCCATTTCATCGTAAATACCTGGTGTTTGTAGCACTTCTAGGCAGGCAATCCCTGCTTGCATAGAGGCAGGGTTTCCAGCCATCGTACCTGCTTGATATGCAGGGCCGAGGGGGGCAACTGTATCCATAATTTCTTTACGACCACCGTATGCTCCGATTGGTAAGCCACCGCCAATAACTTTACCCAGTGCTGTTAGATCAGGTGTTAGACCGAGTAAATTTTGAGCACCACCATAGTGGAAGCGGAAGGCTGTGATGACTTCATCGTAAATCGTTAAAGCACCTTTTTCTTTTGCTGTCGCATGTACTAATTCAAGGAAACCTGGGTTTGGTTCCACAATACCGAAGTTCCCTACGATTGGTTCAATTAAGATCGCTGCAATTTCCTCGCCCCATTTATTCATAGCTTCTGTAAAGGCTTCAGGGCTATTGAAAGGTACCGTAATAACTTCTTCAGCAGTCGAAGTTGTTACACCTGCTGAATCAGGCGTTCCTAATGTTGCTGGGCCAGAACCGGCAGCTACTAATACTAAATCGAAGTGACCGTGGTAGCAACCAGCAAATTTCATGATTTTTGTTCGGCCTGTATAGGCGCGTGCAACACGAATAGTTGTCATAACAGCCTCAGTACCAGAGTTGTTAAAACGCACTTTGTCCATAGATGGGATGGCTTCTTTTAGCATTTTTGCGAAAGTAACCTCATATTCAGTTGGCGTTCCAAACAATGTACCATTTTCAGCTGCATGTGTAATGGCCTTTGCAATATGAGGATGGCCATGACCAGTAACGATTGGTCCATATGCTGCTAGATAGTCGATATAACGATTGCCATCTACATCCCAAAAATAAGCGCCTTTTCCTCGAGCCATTGCCACAGGAGAACCGCCACCTACTGCTTTATATGAACGAGAAGGGCTGTTTACACCACCCACGATATGCTGTATAGCCTCTGCATGTATTGCTTCAGATTTTGCGTGATTCATAGAATTGCCTCCTAACTTTTTATACGTAATCTATTGTAGACCTATCGTTGTAAGAAATCCAAAGAAATTAAGGAATATGACTTGATTTGTTACTTAGAGTAAAATAGAACCTACAGAGGAGGAGATTGTTATGACTTTACTAGAAGGACAAAAGGCGCCAGATTTTTCTCTAATGAATGAAAAGGGAGAAATGGTGCAGTTAGCTAATTTGAAAGGACAGAATGTTATTTTATACTTCTATCCCAAAGATATGACACCAGGCTGCACGACGGAGGCTTGTGATTTTCGTGATAAGTTCGAGGACTTCAGTCATTTAAATGCTGTTGTTCTGGGTGTTAGTCCAGATAACGCAAACAAACATACAAAATTTATTGATAAGCATGGTTTACCGTTTTCATTATTAGTTGATGACGATCATACCGTTGCTGAAGCATATGGTGTGTGGGTTTTAAAGAAAATGTATGGACGTGAATATATGGGCATAGAGCGTTCAACGTTTTTAATTGATACTGAGGGTAAGCTTGTAAAAGCTTGGCGTAAAGTACGTGTAAAAAATCATATTGAAGAAGTGTATACCTATTTAGCAGATCAGGAGGCAGCAAAGTGAAAATCTATTTTACATTTGAACCTAGACCAGATTTACGAGAGCCGTTATTAGCAGAATTTCCACAGGTTGATTTTATCTTCAAAAGTGGCTTATCGAATGAAGTTCTTCAACAAGCGGATGTTTTAGTTACATATGGTGAAGATTTAACAGAAGAAAGTATCCAATATGCGACAAAGCTAAAATGGATTTTCGTTGCCTCAGCAGGTATAGAAAAAATGCCAGCTCAAGCGATTATTGAACGTGGGATTTTAGTTTCGAATGTCCGTGGTATTCATAAAACACCAATGGCTGAATCGATGCTTGCCCATATTTTAGCGATTAAACGTGCGTTACCTTGGATGTATGAGCAGCAAAAGAAAAGTGAATGGTCGAAAAAAGCGCAGCAAACGGAATTACGAGATAGTACGGCGCTTATTTTAGGCCCAGGAGCGATTGGTTCAGAAGTTGGGCGTTTATTGCAGGCTTTTGGTGTGACGACGATTGGTTGCAACCGCTCTGGAAAAGAAGCGGCGTATATGGATACGATGATTAGCTTTGCTCAATTAAAAGAGGCCTTACCTAATGCGGATATCGTTATTTCGGTGTTACCAAAAACAAAAGAAACGACCCATTTATTAAAAGAAGAGCATTTTGCTGCTATGAAAAATAGCGCCATCTTCATGAATTTTGGTCGAGGCAATTTAGTGGGAGAAAAGGTACTCATTCAAGCAATCAAAAAAGAGCAAATTGGTTACGCCGTTTTAGATGTCTTTGAAGAAGAGCCTCTGTCAACGGACAATCCATTATGGACGTTACCGAATGTCATTGTATCACCACATGTATCTAGCCATTCTTCTCGTTATGTTGAACGAAGCTTAGAAATTTTCAAGCCAAGCCTAACAAAATGGCTGAAGGGTGACACGGATTTAGAAAATACGATGGATTTATCTAGAGGATATTAAGGGCCAGCCATTGATTTATTGAGAATAAGCAATGTGTGATTGTTGACGAAGTAGTGCGAATTGGATACACTATTTATAACAATTATAAATTAATAATACTTATGGAAGAGGTGCATGACGATGTCTGCAACGCATTTACAGGATGCACTGGACACGTTAAAAACAACTGGTGTTCGTATTACTCCTCAGCGTCATGCTATTTTGGAATATCTTATTCAATCAATGGCACATCCTACTGCCGATGAAATTTATAAAGCACTTGAGGGAAAGTTCCCTAATATGAGTGTAGCGACTGTCTATAACAACCTGCGCGTATTTCGTGAAGTGGGTCTTGTGAAAGAACTGACTTATGGAGATGCTTCAAGTCGCTTTGATTTCGTGACAAATGACCATTACCATATGATTTGTGAATGCTGTGGTAAGATCGTCGATTTCCATTATCCAGGACTCGACGAAATAGAGCATTTTGCATCACAGGTAACTGGTTTTGATGTGCACTCGCATCGTTTAGAGATATACGGCACTTGTCCATCATGTAAAGTTGCTACTGCTAAAGTACAATAAAAATCCTAGCTCTTACAAGGGCTAGGATTTTTTTGTTTTATTATTATAGGATTGATCGAACTCTTTACCTTCTAAAGTTGGATCAAGCGTTAGTGGTTCATTACAGTACATGCACATATCAACACGCCCTAAAACCTTTGTATGTTTATGACAATTAGGACATTCCACTTGAATAGCTCTTGTTGAAAGCAACCCGATCCAAGCATATACGACTGTGCTACCGATAATACATAAAACACCTAATGACATGAAAATTAAAACTAATATCGGGCTATTTTTAAAGAAAATTCCTCCGTACATGACAATAAAACCGAAGAAGATTAGTGCTAATGCGAATGAACGAATTTTATTAATTTTACTTTTGTAAGGTTTCATATTTCATCTTGCCTCCCAATCTAAAATCTACTATAACATATAAGGGCGAAGTATTTTAGCTTTGAGATGAATGAAAGAAGGAATACTTTTAGAGTATGTCGAATTTTTAACGGAACAAGAGAACCTATATGAATAAAGGGGGGCTGAACATGGAGCAGGTATTGCGTCCAATCTACCAAGAACGTGCGAGTCAGTCGAATACATTAGGCGTAATTTTAGTGGAGAAGCGTGAGGAACATAGTAACGTTACAGATACATTTGATACAGTTTTATTAATTATCGTAAAAGAAGCAGAGCAGCCAGTCTTTTCGAAACATTACTTATATGAAGGAAATAAAGTAGCTCTACATACAGTTACAGAGAAGTTAATACGAAAATGGTTGCTCATCGGTTCTAATAAGAAGGTAGTCGATTGGATTTTCTTTGGAAGGGTGTTATTTGATCGTAATGAATTTTTGCATAAATTAAAAATAGAATTGCAAGAATTCCCGTATAGCGGTCGTAAAATTAAAACAGGCATCCAATTCTCAAAGTTAATTCGCAGATATCTGGAGGGGAAAGAATACTTCGATAAAGGAAGTTACTTGGATGCTTATAATCACGTAGTCGATTCATTACATCATTTGGGTCGTCTTTCTATTATAGATAGCGGACTATACCCTGAAGTTACTGTTTGGGCACAAGTGAAAAAAATAGAGCCTGCTATCTACAAGCTGTATGAAGAGCTAGTGACGAGTAATGAGCCAATAGAAAAGCGCTTAGAATTATTGTTTTTAGCAAGTGAGTTTTTAATTCATTCTCGTACACGTGATGGTGCACAGCATATATTAGAAGTTATGCAAACGAAAGACATGTGGACGATTCAGGAATTGCATGACCATCATGAGCTCATGAATTACTCAGTAGATTTAGAAGTGTTTGTCGAATATTTAGTGGATAAAGGCTATATTCAAATAGAACCAATTGCTGCAAAAAATGAGATGATATTTCACCGTCATTACAAGGTCAATAAAGAGGCACTAGAAATGGGGCAATGACTGTAGTATGCTTGTAATCGAGGTATTTAAAAATACCTCGATATTTTTTTTGTGTGCTTTGAAAACCCCCTGCTATGCAGGGGGTTCCGGAAAGCTTTTAGCTATGGACAATAAAAAAACTCCAAACGTACAATAAAGTCAGGTCTAGTCAACCGACTTCGTACGAAAGGAGCCACCATAAATGGATAATAAAAGTTTAGCACATACAACGTGGAATTGTAAGTATCATATCGTCTTTGCGCCAAAGTATAGAAGGCAGATTATTTATGGTCAAATTAAAGCAGATGTTGGAAGAATATTGCGCCAATTATGTGAAAGAAAAGATGTAGAAATCATAGAGGCAACAGCCTGTCCTGACCACATTCATATGTTGGTAAGTATTCCACCGAAATTGAGTGTATCTGCGTTCATGGGTTATTTAAAAGGGAAGAGTAGTCTAATGATTTTCGACCGACATGCGAATTTAAAGTATAAATACGGTAATCGTCAATTCTGGTGTCGAGGATACTATGTGGACACAGTCGGCCGAAATAAGAAAAAGATACAAGAGTATATAAAAAATCAATTACAAGAAGATATCCTGCAAGATCAAATGACGATGAAAGAATTCATTGACCCATTCACAGGAGAAGAAATCAAGAGAAAGAAAAAATAAGTAAGCCGCTTTAGCGGTTTGTGTGAAAACGGAGTGCGGTTGGCAGACCATTCAGAATGTCTTTAGACATGGGCCAGTACCCCAGCGTTTCACGCGCAGAGCAAACCACCAGTTATACTGGTGGTTCTGATTTAGAAAAGTAGTTGACGAATGATATCTTGGTATTGTATTATATTAATTGTCGCTAAGACATAACGAAATGCTCGATGAAAAACACAAAAAACTTTTTCAAAAAAGTAGTTGACATGATTTGAGCGAGATGTTAATATTAAGAAGTCGCTGAAAAACGACTTGAATAATGAACCTTGAAAACTGAACAAGCAAAACGTAATCAATAAAGTTTTTAGTAACTAACTTCGGTTAATGAACGAAACAAAATTTTGGACATCAAAATGATGCCAGCAAAACAATTTGAGCTATTCAAATTTCTTTTATGGAGAGTTTGATCCTGGCTCAGGACGAACGCTGGCGGCGTGCCTAATACATGCAAGTCGAGCGAACAGAGAAGGAGCTTGCTCCTTCGACGTTAGCGGCGGACGGGTGAGTAACACGTGGGCAACCTACCTTATAGTTTGGGATAACTCCGGGAAACCGGGGCTAATACCGAATAATCTGTTTCACCTCATGGTGAAATACTGAAAGACGGTTTCGGCTGTCGCTATAGGATGGGCCCGCGGCGCATTAGCTAGTTGGTGAGGTAACGGCTCACCAAGGCGACGATGCGTAGCCGACCTGAGAGGGTGATCGGCCACACTGGGACTGAGACACGGCCCAGACTCCTACGGGAGGCAGCAGTAGGGAATCTTCCACAATGGGCGAAAGCCTGATGGAGCAACGCCGCGTGAGTGAAGAAGGATTTCGGTTCGTAAAACTCTGTTGTAAGGGAAGAACAAGTACAGTAGTAACTGGCTGTACCTTGACGGTACCTTATTAGAAAGCCACGGCTAACTACGTGCCAGCAGCCGCGGTAATACGTAGGTGGCAAGCGTTGTCCGGAATTATTGGGCGTAAAGCGCGCGCAGGTGGTTTCTTAAGTCTGATGTGAAAGCCCACGGCTCAACCGTGGAGGGTCATTGGAAACTGGGAGACTTGAGTGCAGAAGAGGATAGTGGAATTCCAAGTGTAGCGGTGAAATGCGTAGAGATTTGGAGGAACACCAGTGGCGAAGGCGACTATCTGGTCTGTAACTGACACTGAGGCGCGAAAGCGTGGGGAGCAAACAGGATTAGATACCCTGGTAGTCCACGCCGTAAACGATGAGTGCTAAGTGTTAGGGGGTTTCCGCCCCTTAGTGCTGCAGCTAACGCATTAAGCACTCCGCCTGGGGAGTACGGTCGCAAGACTGAAACTCAAAGGAATTGACGGGGGCCCGCACAAGCGGTGGAGCATGTGGTTTAATTCGAAGCAACGCGAAGAACCTTACCAGGTCTTGACATCCCGTTGACCACTGTAGAGATATAGTTTCCCCTTCGGGGGCAACGGTGACAGGTGGTGCATGGTTGTCGTCAGCTCGTGTCGTGAGATGTTGGGTTAAGTCCCGCAACGAGCGCAACCCTTGATCTTAGTTGCCATCATTTAGTTGGGCACTCTAAGGTGACTGCCGGTGACAAACCGGAGGAAGGTGGGGATGACGTCAAATCATCATGCCCCTTATGACCTGGGCTACACACGTGCTACAATGGACGATACAAACGGTTGCCAACTCGCGAGAGGGAGCTAATCCGATAAAGTCGTTCTCAGTTCGGATTGTAGGCTGCAACTCGCCTACATGAAGCCGGAATCGCTAGTAATCGCGGATCAGCATGCCGCGGTGAATACGTTCCCGGGCCTTGTACACACCGCCCGTCACACCACGAGAGTTTGTAACACCCGAAGTCGGTGAGGTAACCTTTTGGAGCCAGCCGCCGAAGGTGGGATAGATGATTGGGGTGAAGTCGTAACAAGGTAGCCGTATCGGAAGGTGCGGCTGGATCACCTCCTTTCTAAGGATTATTTCGGAATACAAACCTAGGGTTTGTAAGATTACGTTTTGCGTTCAGTTTTGAAGGTTCATTCTTCTTGAATGAAAAGCTTCAAAACTTGTTCTTTGAAAACTGGATAAAACGACATTGAAATTGTAACAAACACATTTATTTTTTTAAGTTTTTTTATAGGCTTAATAACATTAAGAGGTTTCCGATATTTTTATTGAAAGCCGTTAGGTTAAGTTATTAAGGGCGCACGGCGAATGCCTTGGCACTAGGAGCCGAAGAAGGACGGCACTAACACCGATATGCTTCGGGGAGCTGTAAGTGAGCTTTGATCCGGAGATTTCCGAATGGGGGAACCCACTACGTTTAATCGCGTAGTATCTTGACGTGAATACATAGCGTCTTGAAGGCAGACCCAGGGAACTGAAACATCTAAGTACCTGGAGGAAGAGAAAGAAAAATCGATTCCCTGAGTAGCGGCGAGCGAAACGGGAAGAGCCCAAACCAAGAGGCTTGCCTCTTGGGGTTGTAGGACACTCAATACGGAGTTACAAAAGAGCGAGTTAGATGAAGCGACTTGGAAAGGTCCGCCAGAGCAGGTAAAAGCCCTGTAGTCGAAAGTTCGTTCTCTCCTGAGTGGATCCTGAGTACGGCGGAACACGTGAAATTCCGTCGGAATCCGGGAGGACCATCTCCCAAGGCTAAATACTACCTAGTGACCGATAGTGAACCAGTACCGTGAGGGAAAGGTGAAAAGCACCCCGGAAGGGGAGTGAAAGAGATCCTGAAACCGTGTGCCTACAAGTAGTTAGAGCCCGTTAATGGGTGATAGCGTGCCTTTTGTAGAATGAACCGGCGAGTTACGATTACGTGCGAGGTTAAGCTTTAGAAGGCGGAGCCGCAGCGAAAGCGAGTCTGAATAGGGCGAAATAGTACGTGGTCGTAGACCCGAAACCAGGTGATCTACCCATGTCCAGGGTGAAGGTAAGGTAACACTTACTGGAGGCCCGAACCCACGCACGTTGAAAAGTGCGGGGATGAGGTGTGGGTAGCGGAGAAATTCCAATCGAACTTGGAGATAGCTGGTTCTCTCCGAAATAGCTTTAGGGCTAGCCTCGTGATGAGAATACTGGAGGTAGAGCACTGTTTGGACTAGGGGGCCATCCCGGTTTACCGAATTCAGACAAACTCCGAATGCCAGATATTTATACACGGGAGTCAGACTGCGAGTGATAAGATCCGTAGTCAAAAGGGAAACAGCCCAGACCACCAGCTAAGGTCCCAAAGTAATCGTTAAGTGGAAAAGGATGTGGCGTTGCACAGACAACCAGGATGTTGGCTTAGAAGCAGCCATCATTTAAAGAGTGCGTAATAGCTCACTGGTCGAGTGACGCTGCGCCGAAAATGTATCGGGGCTAAACGATTCACCGAAGCTGTGGATTGACATCTACGATGTCAGTGGTAGGAGAGCGTTCTAAGTGCGTTGAAGTCAGACCGGAAGGACTGGTGGAGCGCTTAGAAGTGAGAATGCCGGTATGAGTAGCGAAAGACGGGTGAGAATCCCGTCCACCGTATGACTAAGGTTTCCTGAGGAAGGCTCGTCCGCTCAGGGTTAGTCGGGACCTAAGCCGAGGCCGATAGGCGTAGGCGATGGACAACAGGTTGATATTCCTGTACCACCTCCTCACCGTTTGAGAAATGGGGGGACGCAGTAGGATAGGGTAAGCGCGCTGTTGGTTATGCGCGTCCAAGCAGTAAGGCGTGTGTGTAGGCAAATCCGCACACTGTAACGTTGAGCTGTGATGGCGAGTCCGTATGGACGAAGTTCCTGATTTCACACTGCCAAGAAAAGCCTCTATCGAGGTGAGAGGTGCCCGTACCGCAAACCGACACAGGTAGTCGAGGAGAGAATCCTAAGGTGTGCGAGAGAACTCTCGTTAAGGAACTCGGCAAAATGACCCCGTAACTTCGGGAGAAGGGGTGCTCTTGAGCGTGCAAGCGCATGAGAGCCGCAGTGAATAGGCCCAGGCGACTGTTTAGCAAAAACACAGGTCTCTGCAAAACCGTAAGGTGACGTATAGGGGCTGACGCCTGCCCGGTGCTGGAAGGTTAAGAGGAGTGGTTAGCGCAAGCGAAGCTGCGAATTGAAGCCCCAGTAAACGGCGGCCGTAACTATAACGGTCCTAAGGTAGCGAAATTCCTTGTCGGGTAAGTTCCGACCCGCACGAAAGGCGTAACGATCTGGGCACTGTCTCAACGAGAGACTCGGTGAAATTATAGTACCTGTGAAGATGCAGGTTACCCGCGACAGGACGGAAAGACCCCGTGGAGCTTTACTGTAGCCTGATATTGAATTTTGGTACAACTTGTACAGGATAGGTAGGAGCCAGAGATCTCGGAGCGCCAGCTTCGAAGGAGGCGTCGGTGGGATACTACCCTGGTTGTATTGAAATTCTAACCCATGCCCCTTAGCGGGGCAGGAGACAGTGTCAGGCGGACAGTTTGACTGGGGCGGTCGCCTCCTAAAAGGTAACGGAGGCGCCCAAAGGTTCCCTCAGAATGGTTGGAAATCATTCGTAGAGTGTAAAGGCACAAGGGAGCTTGACTGCGAGACCTACAAGTCGAGCAGGGTCGAAAGACGGGCTTAGTGATCCGGTGGTTCCGCATGGAAGGGCCATCGCTCAACGGATAAAAGCTACCCCGGGGATAACAGGCTTATCTCCCCCAAGAGTCCACATCGACGGGGAGGTTTGGCACCTCGATGTCGGCTCATCGCATCCTGGGGCTGTAGTCGGTCCCAAGGGTTGGGCTGTTCGCCCATTAAAGCGGTACGCGAGCTGGGTTCAGAACGTCGTGAGACAGTTCGGTCCCTATCCGTCGTGGGCGTAGGAAATTTGAGAGGAGCTGTCCTTAGTACGAGAGGACCGGGATGGACACACCGCTGGTGTACCAGTTGTCTTGCCAAAGGCATCGCTGGGTAGCTATGTGTGGACGGGATAAGTGCTGAAAGCATCTAAGCATGAAGCCCCCCTCAAGATGAGATTTCCCATTACGCAAGTAAGTAAGATCCCTCAAAGACGATGAGGTAGATAGGTTCGAGGTGGAAGTGTGGTGACACATGGAGCTGACGAATACTAATCGATCGAGGACTTAACCAAAAATGTTTGAAACATTCAATGCACGATTATCCAGTTTTGAAAGAATAAAAAATATTATAATATACTTGTAATTTTGATAAAATATGTTATAATAAGTATTGTCTTTCAAATAGTCTAGTGATGATGGCAAAGAGGTCACACCCGTTCCCATACCGAACACGGAAGTTAAGCTCTTTAGCGCCGATGGTAGTTGGGGGCTTCCCCCTGTGAGAGTAGGACGTCGCTAGGCTATATACTAAAATCATTCCGAAGTAGCTCAGTTGGTAGTAGCACCTGACTGTTAATCAGGTTGTCGCAGGTTCGAGTCCTGCCTTCGGAGCCATTCTTGGAGAGTTGTCCGAGTGGCCGAAGGAGCACGATTGGAAATCGTGTAGGCGGTTAACACTGTCTCAAGGGTTCAAATCCCTTACTCTCCGCCAGCACTTTGATTTATTCCAAAAGTTGGCCCCTTGGTCAAGTGGTTAAGACACCGCCCTTTCACGGCGGTAACACGGGTTCGAATCCCGTAGGGGTCACCATTTAAATACCCAGATGGAGGATTAGCTCAGCTGGGAGAGCATCTGCCTTACAAGCAGAGGGTCGGCGGTTCGAGCCCGTCATCCTCCACCATTATTTTTACAATAGTATATGATTATCGCGGGGTGGAGCAGTGGTAGCTCGTCGGGCTCATAACCCGAAGGTCGTTGGTTCAAATCCGGCCCCCGCAACCAAATGGTCCCGTGGTGTAGCGGTTAACATGCCTGCCTGTCACGCAGGAGATCGCCGGTTCGATCCCGGTCGGGACCGCCATTTATTTTAATAACAAGGGTCAGTAGCTCAGTTGGTAGAGCATTAGATTGAAGCTCTAAGTGTCGGCGGTTCGATTCCGTCCTGACCCATCATGTTTTTTTGCCGGTGTAGCTCAGTTGGTAGAGCAACTGACTTGTAATCAGTAGGTCGTGGGTTCGACTCCTATCGCCGGCACCATGTATTCCCGGAGGGGTAGCGAAGTGGCTAAACGCGGCGGACTGTAAATCCGCTCCTTAGGGTTCGGCGGTTCGAATCCGTCCCCCTCCACCAGTTTTATTATTATAGGGGCATAGTTCAACGGTAGAATAGAGGTCTCCAAAACCTTTGGTGTGGGTTCGATTCCTACTGCCCCTGCCAATTAATTTTATGGCGATTGTGGCGAAGTGGTTAACGCACCGGATTGTGGTTCCGGCATTCGTGGGTTCGATTCCCATCAGTCGCCCCATTTAAAGTAAAATTAATAAAAATCAAATCATAATATAATGGCGATTGTGGCGAAGTGGTTAACGCACCGGATTGTGGTTCCGGCACTCGTGGGTTCGATTCCCATCAGTCGCCCCATTTATATAATTATCTTTTGGGGTATAGCCAAGCGGTAAGGCAACGGATTTTGATTCCGTCATGCCCTGGTTCGAATCCAGGTACCCCAGCCATTTTGCGGAAGTAGTTCAGTGGTAGAACACCACCTTGCCAAGGTGGGGGTCGCGAGTTCGAACCTCGTCTTCCGCTCCAACTTCGATGGCGGCATAGCCAAGTGGTAAGGCACAGGTCTGCAACACCTTTATCACCGGTTCAAATCCGGTTGCCGCCTCCATATTTTAACTCTAATCGGTGTATCCGATTTTTTTTATCTCCATTATGCCGGTGTGGCGGAATTGGCAGACGCGCACGACTCAAAATCGTGTTCCTTTGGAGTGTCGGTTCGACCCCGACCACCGGTATCAATTACAATGAAGAATCCTTGATATATCAGGGATTCTTTTTTTGTTGTAGAAAATTATAGAAAGTATATAAGCAGAGAAAAAAAGAGGTAGACTGAATGGATCTTATTGTTGCTAACACAGCAGCTATATTTAGTGCTGTATTAGCAATCTAAAGTTATTCAAATGTAATCACATTGATCGCCCTAATTATAACTTATAGATATATGTGTAAATTCCTCTCTCTATGCATAAGATTTATTTTTCAAACCTAATACTATTTAAACCTCTCTTAGAACTTCAGCAAATCTATCTTATTCAATTTAATTGATTTATTCTATTCCGTGTTTCTTTGTATTTCGAATATATTTCTAATAACTTCCATTATCATAGAGTAATTCAGCAACTTGGAACAGAGAACGGCTGTTGGGATAACCTTATATACTTGAATAATATATATCTTCTATAACAAAATTTGACATCATTTCAAAAAGGATTTATTATACAAATAAGACAATTGACTTAAATGAAAAGGGGTGAGTACATATGAAAAAATTGCCTGAAGCAGAATTTGAAATTATGAAGATAGTTTGGAAAAGTAAACCTCCAATTACTACAAGTATCATAATGAGCGAAATAGGAGATGAGAAAGGTTGGAAGATTCAAACCGTAGTATCTCTTATGAAAAGATTAACTGAACGTGGATTTCTTCGCAGTGAGAAAAAAGCTAAGGAAAGATTTTATTACCCTACAGTAGAAAAAGATGCCTATCTAAGTTTTGAAACAGAACAATTTATGAGGCTCTATCATAAAAACTCCTTTATGAATTTAGTAGGTACACTCTATAAATCCGATACTATTTCTAATGAAGATTTAGCTTCATTAATTAAATGGGTGGAAGAAAAGAGGGATTAATATGTACAGTATCATGGTAGGTTTATTCTTTAAATCCATAGTTATGTCCTTTATTGGACTACTCTTTATGGCTGTAACGCCTTTCCTTTTAAAACGATACAGTGCTAGATGGCTTTATTATGGTTGGATTGTTATCCTTGCAGGTTTTATTTTACCATTTACAATCAATATATCGACTCCAGTTATCAATCTATCAGAATCGGTGCAAGTACCATCTAGGGAATCTATTCCAACTAACAGTAGTCAGATAACGCTTGTGTCCTCATCCGTAGATACAGTGACAGCACTTTCTGTTTGGCAGATGGTGATGATCATTTGGATTTTAGGAATCGTTGTATTTTTGGCAGTTCATCTTGTAAAACATTATCGATTTATGTACATGGTGAAAAGATGGGGGCAAACGATCACTGAACCAAAAGCCCTTCATTTGCTTGAAAAAGTTAAAAGCGACATGAATATCACGAAGGAAATCGCATTGAAAGAATGTAGCTTTATCGATTCCCCCATGTTAGTGGGATTTACTAAAAATACTATCTGGCTACCTAATAATACTTATCGAGAAGAAGAACTAACCTTGATATTGAAGCATGAGTTAGTTCATTTAAAACGAAAGGATTTATGGTATAAAGCTTTCGTATTGCTAATTAGTAGTATGCATTGGTTCAACCCATTGTTCAATCTATTCTCTAAAGAACTAGACAATCTTTGTGAACACGCTTGTGATGAGGAAGTAGTAAAAAATACTGACATCCAACTTAGAAAAACATATAGCCAAACGATACTATATGCCGAGAAATTAAAAAGGGGTGAAGGTGTGTTTTCTACAAATTTTCTAGGAAGTACACAAATACTAAAAAAGAGAATATTATCCATTATGGATATGAGCAAGAAGAAATCAGGAATCGTTGTGATGGCACTATTAATTTTATTTACAACAGGTGGAATGGCTGTCAGTTCAGCATTTGCTATTTCCAGTAAGCCATTGAACTATTTAGACGAAACATTTATGAAGGAATCCATTTTAAATGGTGCATCAAGAGGCTATTTTGCAACAGACAAATTTATTATTTACTCAAAGAATATGAGCGATAGAAAAACGGTGCCACCTGAGCCTACTATAAACAAAGAGCTCTATCGTGATGTGTTTTCAGAGGGGGTTATTGGAACGGAAGCAAGATACCAATATCCGATTGAAATTGTGCATAAACAGAATGGACAAAAATATACTACGGTAATTCATATTGACTATGACTATGAGCTACTAGCACCTGTTGAATATGATGAGCTCAATACCCTTATCGAAGGCTATTTGTTGCCATTTAATGAGATAAAGTCTTTACCTTATGCAGATTTTATCACACCGAATTACTTAGAAAATAAATTGAAAGACTATATGCGAGATATTGATACACAGAATACTGACACACGTGTAGAATTCACATTTCGCTTTGGTGGCTGGGTAACAAACAATGATCATCTGCCTTTCCCAAGCCAGAGTTCTATAGGTACTACACCACGATATATGAAGTCTACACCATAGAAATCACTATCACATATAGAAAGATTTCTTTAAGTGATGTGATGCCACCTTCGAATCTAAGTAATTCATCAAGAAAAATGAAAAAAAGAGAGGGATTTAACAATGAAAAAATGGATGATGAGTATGTTGACAATGATTCTATGTATCGTAACACCAGTAGCTGCTTTTGCACAAGAAGAAGAAACTGCAGAACCTACAGAAGGAGGTTTTCATCTCGAAATTAATGCTTCGGACAATTCTGAGCAAGTTTACGAAATCGATGGGATTGAATTTAGAGTACTTCCTACATTTACAAGAGCGGGGATAAATGCAACAAAGACAGTTGTAATGACTGATCTTTATAATAACGCTAACCTTGGTTCGGTAGTCATAAATGCAACATGTATATCTGATGGGAAAATTGTAGGGGCTACAAATCATTCAGCCAAGATTATCAATAAACCATCTTCTTCTAACTTGAAAGCAACAGGTACTTCTGTTGATAAGAATAATACAGCTATGTTAATCGTTAATGCCAAAGTATCCTATACTGGTTCAACAGGAACAAACAGTGGGGGAACAATCTCGATGTATGTATATGCCAATGGTGTTTATAACTGATAAGTTAAATTTAAAAAAACAACCTCTTTTACTAAAATGATATTGAGGCTGGGACATAACTCATTTTATTGAGAAAAAGCAAAAAATGAATGTTACTTTTGTGATTTATTAAAGTTTATGTGTTCTAATAACGCAAAAAAATGTTAGACCAAACTTGTAAATGGTCTAACATTTTTTCTTTTGTCCCAGCCTCTTTCTTACGATTAGTCAACCTTATTTAAAGAGTAATTTATATTTTTATGGGTGTGAAGTGGTGAGGGATATCCCTCACCACTTCACACCCATTTTTAGATACGCCAAAAAGACCTGACGATTTTTATTTTTTTCGAAAGGTCATTATGATATAGTTCTTTATAGGTGATTACGATTTCTGAGCTGGTAGTGCGGACTCATAATCGTAAAGAATGCCACGCGTCAGTAACTGAAATGTCACTTTCAGAAACTTATTGATGCAGGCGATGATCGCAACCTTATGAGGCTTCCTCTGAGGTTGCTTTTTTAATTTGTAGTAATAGTCCACAAAATGATTCGGTTTTCCTTTAGCCATAAGCATGGCGCACACCATAAAATATAAAATCTTCCGTAAATGTTTGTTTCCTCGTTTATTAATCCTGTCTCGATATTGCGTATTTCCAGACTGGTACCGCATAATATCAATGCCTGTGTAAGCGTTCAGTTGTTTCGCATTTTGAAAGCGGCGGATGTCACCAATCTCTCCAATTAATCGGCACGCCGTTGAATCGCCAATCCCAGGAATCGAACGAAATACTAGATATTCTTTTCGTCCTTCCGACAATTCCACCATCTGTTTCACAAGCGCATCTTTCTTCTCTAATAAATCCGCAATGCGAGCTGCGTAATCTCGTGCTTGATCACAACGAATATCTGTGGGTTTAATCGCTGGGTAACTATTTTCAGCTGCTTCTAATAATGTAATAGCTTTAGCCTCCGCACGCATTAGCGAGAGGTTTTTTCGCGTATTGACCTTTAAACGATTTTTAATCATCGTTTTTGAATGGGCCTGTAAAAGTGCGGGGTGCGGATAGAGTTGTACAATATTTAAAAATAGTGCGGAACTTGGTGTAATCAGCTTTTCTAATTCTGGAAAACTTAGCTGTAAAATGGCATGCATTCTACTTTTGAGTAAAATGATTTCTTCGTCAATTTCATCGTAATAACGAGTCAGTGCACGCATCTGTTCATAATAATCGTCTTGTATGTACGTTGTTTCGCGTTCCATTTTGAAATGTGTCTTCGCGAGTTCATGGGCATCACTGATATCAGTTTTATTGCGACGCATCGTTGCCATCTGTAAATTCGCTTCAAGTGGATTCACGCGGCAGTATGCATAGCCGTAATCTTTGAAAAATGCTTCGACAGGTTTTGAATAGATGCCTGTTGCTTCAAATACGATAGCTGGCGCTTGTCCATCTTGCTTTGTTATCTCTTCCATTCGTTCGTGTAATCGCTCGAAATCACACCGTGTATGATGTAGCATACCTTCAAACTCACATTGGCGGTGACCATCATAAATCGCAACGGTACTTTTTCCTTTACTGACATCTAACGCAATGACATGTTTCATCTCATTCTTCTCCTTTTGACCAATCATAGAAGCCTTCACAGTACCTTATCGATTCCACTTTCTTATACACGATCTCTTGGACCCAACATACTAAACTGATTCATATAAGGGCATGAAGTTAGCCGGTTTAATATACGGACTCACAAATGGTCCCAGAGGCTGGTCGGCTTTTCTTCACTTCTACTATAAAAAAATAGTAGCACAAACCATGGCCCTGGTTTGTACTACTAATGTTAGTATGTTTCTATGGCTCGAAAAAACAAGGTTTATTCAAATGAATTGAAATTAGAAGTAGTACAAGCTTATTTAAAAGGCAATGAAAGCCCGCAAAAAATTGCAGAAAAATATGGCATTCAAAATCGTTCGCAGGTGGTAGCTTGGGTCAAAAAGTTTAAAGAAATGGGTTCGATTGAAGCGTTTAACCGCCTTCCATCCGTTGGTTCTGGAGCGAAAGGTGTGAAGAATCCTCTGAAAGGTAAACGAGTTCACTTTAAAGATGTGGAAGAAGAACGGGATTACTATAAGGCACAGGTGGAATACCTAAAAAAGCAGTATCCAAATCTGTAAATGGAGGCATGCCAACTTATCCAGAGCGATATCGAATTATTGATGAGATGAAGAATCGTTACCCAATTACGTGGCTAACTGAAATGGCTAAAGTGCAACGTTCAGGCTATTATAGGTGGGGAAAAATGGAAATGTATCGTTACATAAACAGGATGATATCCTTTTAAAGGAGCACATTTTATCGATTCATCAAACACATAAAGTGTATGGCTACCCACGTATGCAAATCGCCTTAAGAGACAAAGGATTCAAAGTAAATCACAAGAAAGTCTATCGATTAATGAGTGAGCTAGGAATTCAATTCATTATCCGTAAGAAGCGTCGTGTGTGGAAAAACCAAGTATCTCGTGTATTCGATAACATCGTAGAACGCCAATTTAAAGAGCGTACAGAAAATGAAGTATTCGTCACAGATATTACATACTTACCAACCAAAACTGGTTTTCTCTATCTTTCTGCGGTTCGAGATTTATATAATAACGAAATTGTCGCTTGGAAGATAAGCAAACGAAACGATCTAAAACTGGTCATGGATACGCTTGAAGAATTGACAGCAAAAAGAAATGTGTATCGAAGTATTCTCCATTCAGATCAAGGCTTTCAATACACATCGATTAACTATCATCAAACAGTGGAACAACTCGGCATGATTGGCAGCCATTCTCGAAAAGGGAACTGTCACGATAATGCCTGTATTGAATCATTCTTCTCCCATTTTAAAAGCGAGTGTTTGTATCTACTACAGGATAATTCTGAAGTAGAGATTATCCAAGCAGTTGAGCAATATATCTACTTTTACAACTATAAACGTTTTCAAAAACGACTCAACCATCTAGCGCCGATAGAATATCGACACCAGATGGTTGAGTAGTGTTTTTTAGCGCTGTCTACTTGACAGGGGTAAGTCCATTGTAGTTTTAAAGAACTCACTGTTTATGAGGTTTATTTATTCAATATAATGTCGTATATTTCACAATGTAAATATTACTAGCTTTGAATAAGGATTGACTACAGTAGAAACGATTGACAAATCTTTTATTCGTTATTTTTATGTTTGTCATTTGAATTTAGACTGTTGCTTTTTAGTTTTCCAATTAAAGTAAGTGATGCACCCAATAAAATTGTAATTATGCTTAATGGAACAACTGCAACGTCAATAAGTGTTATATTTATAAAGATGTTATCTATGAAAATGACAATGAATATAGATATTATAAGCATCACTTCTATTTTTTTAAGAATTGGGATTAAATGTTTTTCTTTGAATAATAACAAAAGGACACTAAGCTGTTTAAAGAAGAAATAGAATAATAATATTAAGAAGAAAAGAGACATAGCAAAATCTTTATCTCCCCCCCATAACAATATCCAAATATCAATTATAAAATCTAACATACTTTCAAATAGACTAGAGATGTTACTAGAATATAAATTAAGTATAGTAAAAGTAAATAAGAAAAATATAATTAAACCCAACACAGGAAGCATATTAATAAGAAATTTTTTAAGTCCTGTTCTGGCTATTTCATTCTTTATTTCATTAATTATTTGTTTTTGTGTATTTTTATATTCGCCTACAATTCTTAAAAATTTTGAATATGTAAAGGCTTCGTTGTAAGCACGTTCAATTATTCCCTCTTTATTAACTTCTTTTAACGCTAAACTATATGCAGTTCTCCCAGTGCTTAATACTTGAGCAAAGTTAAATAGAATTCCAATTAATATTAAAGTAGCACTTATAAGACTTTCAATGCTTATTTTAGGTAAAATATATATATTAATTTGGGTTAATGAAAAACTTAAAAGTAACAAGAAAATAATTAGCCAAAAACTAAATTGTCTTAAAGCACGCTTTAACTCATCCTTAGTTCCTTCTAGAAAAAGCATTATTAAAATTAGACTAAATACAACACCTAAAAATACTATGTGAATATCTTCCAATTATGGGTAATAAGTCAGTAATTTACTTCCAATTATTATTATAAAGTAGATCATAGTGAATAATAATGTAAAAGTTATTATTGTGTTAATGGATTTTATTTTTATTCCTTCTAGAAGATATTTAAAAGTGAAATAGACTTCAATTATTATTTTAGGAAAACTATATTCCTTGTTAGATTGGTTTAAAAGTATATGGACCATAAAAGTTAGCACTAATAATAAATATATGTATTTGGAGACCTCAAACAATAGTATATCGGAATGTGAAGATAGTAGTAAAAAAAGTGGCAATATAATTATCGTCAGTGGAACACAAAATAAGGGAACGAAAAATGCTTGTATTAGAATACAAAATATTTGATCTTTAGGGTTACTCCTATCTGGGAGTACATTCTTAATAAGTGAATCACCAAAAATACAAAAGTATAAAATGAACTTTCTTATACTCACTATTGTTTAACCCCTTCCAAATTAATCTATTATGAAAGATCTGAAAAATAAATCTTAATACTATCAAAGCATTTTAGATATCATTCTTCAACCAAATTTTTTTGGTATAAACCTATTTGAAACTATAGATGGATACTGAAGAGATCAAGTTCATCAGACTGTATAACAATCTATGCTATCCAAATCTATATCGGGGGTTCATTTTGGTAGGAAAGTGCATTTGGGATATATAAATTAGATTACTAACGAAAGTATGTGATTAATAAGGATTAATCACAAATTATTCATTTCATATTTAATAGCTTGATGGGAAAATTATTACAAAAATCACAGAGGAAATATCAACTATAAATGTAGTTGGTCCTAATCTTAAATTTGAAGCAGGAACAATAAAAGCATTTTGTCCAATGAAAAATATACTGGAAAGTATGTTTATAGGAAGGGAAGATTTAATGAGATTGAAGATGAATATGAAGGAGAAAATGGGGAAGTTGTGTTATTTCATTCTAAACCTCGCGTGAATGATTAAAATTTCTTATGCCAAAAGAGGATATTAATACATACATATTGAATAAACAGTAAATACGAAGGTAGGTATGGAATATGATTATAAGGGAAGCAAAATTGTCGGATGCTAAAGGCATAGCAAAAGTTCATGTAGATAGTTGGAAGAATACTTATAAAAATATTCTTCCTACCGAGTATTTAGAAAAATTGTCTTATGAGCAAAGAACAGAATTATGGGTAAGGAACATCTCTAAAGTTGATCATTATGTCTTTGTTGCAGAAAGCGATAATGGGGAAATTATTGGATTTACTGATGGTGGTAAGAGAGCTGAAAATGAAATTGAAGGGTCTGGGGATTTAACATCCATCTACATTTTAGATCAATTTCAGGGTCAAGGAATAGGCAGTAAACTAGTCAATAAATTGTTTACTAAGTTGGAAGCATTAGGCTATGAAAAAATATTTGTTGAGGTTTTAGAGGATAATCAGTCGAAGCGTTTTTATGAGAGATTGGGTGCTAGATTAGAAAAAACGGAAAAGATTAATATAGGAAATAAAGACTTAGACTTATTAATTTATGTGTGGAGTAATATAGATCCTGTTCTTTATCAAACTAAAGGAATAGGAAAGGCTGATTAAAATAAGTAGCATTGGTGGTGAAAATTTTGCATCCCATACAACGAAATGAAATACCTAAAGACATAGTTGAGTATGTTGGAGGAGTTATCCATATTTATTTTCCAAGACAAGGACATACATCGGATGTAGGAATTCTTAATTCTAAAAGAGGAATATTCGTTTTAAAAAGAACAAAAGGAACACAATTTTGTTCCTGGTTAACGAAAGAAGCAACTGTCCTTAAACATTTATCAAAATCTACATTACCAGTTCCAACGTTGCATTATTTTATTGAACAACCATTAGAAAATCAGTCATGGGCTTTAATGGCATATTTAGAAGGTGACACCGTTAGAAGTGCACTAGAAAATGAGATTAAAGAGGAAAACAGACATGAAATAATATTTAATTTTGGAAAGATCCTTTCTGCCATTCATTCAACCCGATGTCCACAAGAGTTAGTAAAAAACACACCATGGATAGACGATATGTTGGGACAAGCTGAGTGTAATTTGAAAAATTTTAAAGTAGATGGCACTCCAAAATTATTAGATAAATTGAAAAGGAAAAAACCAAAAATCATTCAGCAAACATTTATACACGGTGATTTCACAATTGACAATGTTCTTGTACAGAATAGAAAAATTTCAGGAGTTATCGATTGGAGTGCTGGAGCATTAGGTGATCCACGATATGATGTTGCTCTGGCGGTACGCCCTAAACCACATGTATTTGAAACAGAACAAGACGAACAGATATTCTATGAAGGGTACGGCGTTAAGTTAATAGACCAAAATGAATACAATTACTTTAAAAATGGATTATATGAATTTTTTTAAATTAAAAATATTTTAAACCGTTCTATAGGATAAAAACTTCCTTTATAGATCGGTTTTTTATTTTCCCGTTCATTTTTAATGATTAGTTCATGCTCTGTTCATGTAAACATTTTAAGCTATGAGTAATCAAAGAAATGGAGGGGTTAGTAATGAATCTTGCGTGGAAAGAGATAAAGAAGAATAAAGTACGGTTTTTAATCTTAGGCTCCATTATCTTCCTAGTTAGTTTTTTAACGTTTATTATTTCGGGTTTGGCAAATGGTCTATCGCAGGATAATGCAGCTTTAATTAAAGATTTACCGAAAGGACAAATTTACATGGCTGAAGATGCAGAGGGGGCGTTTAATCTTTCGAGAATTGATAGCGACCTTCAACAGGAAGTCATGGGGAAAGAGAAAGAAGCAGTAGCTTTTTCGATTCAAATGGGCTTTTTAAATGATCAAGACGATAAACAGCAGAGTGTTGCCTTTGTTACATCTACCGAGTCCAGATTGTTTCAAAATGTGCATCAAGGGGAGGTACTGTTAGATAGCTCGTTACAGGATAAAGGAATCAAAGTCGGAGATACATTAAAGAATAATCAATACAATGGTGAGTTCATCGTTAAAGGCTTTGTGGAGCAAAAGAAATATAGCCACGCACCTGTCGCTTACATTAGTGAAGAGGCCTATCACGAGATGTATCGTGTAAATGACAAACAGTTAATTTATGTACCAAATAGCGAGCCAAAAGAGTTTAAAGGGCTACAAGCATACAACAATAAAGAATTTCTCAATACAATTCCCAGCTATAGTGCGGAACAGCTATCTTTAAATATGATTATATGGTTCTTAGTTGTCATTAGTGGCATGTTATTCGCCATTTTCTTCTATATGATGAATGTGCAAAAAATTGGTTTGTATGGCATCTTAAAAGCAATTGGTTTAAAAACAAGTAAGTTGTTTAAAATGATCTGGACACAGATGGCTATTATTACAATGATCTCACTTGTCATATCCATTAGCCTTAGCCAGTTATTTAATGTTGTTGCACCTAAGGGAATGCCTTTCACCTTAGCAATTGGCACTACAACACAGTTATCTATTGTGTTTCTTATCATTGGCTTTATCGGAGCTACATTGTCGGGTCTACAAATTAAAAAAATTGAACCGTTACAAGCCATACAACAAGGGGAGGCATAATCATGACATTGTTTACAATTGATGAAGTGCGAAAAACGTTTAAAAATGGTGAAGTGGAGGAGGAAATTTTAAAAGGTATCAATCTTTCGTTAAAAGAGGGGGAGATTACTGCATTGGTAGGTGCGTCTGGTTCAGGGAAAAGTACACTGTTAACGATAGCTGCGGGACTACAGCCAGCAACAGATGGGCAAGTGTTTTTCGAAGAACAAAATCTTACAACGATGAGCACTGAGCAGGTACGGAAATTACGTGCAAGTAAATTTGGCTTTGTCTTTCAGTTTGCGCATCTCGTACCATTTCTGACAGTGGAGGAGCAGCTGCTGTTAATGCTAGATGTTGCTGAGTCTCGGTTAAAGAAGTACGAACAGCAGCATGAAGTGAATCATCTACTACAATTAATTGGAATGGCTCATCGTAAAACGGCTTATCCTTCCTCCTTATCAGGTGGAGAAAAGCAGCGTGTAGCAATCGCACGTGCCATCATTCATCAACCAAAAGTATTGTTTGCTGATGAACCAACAGCTAGTTTAGACTCCCAGCGTTCTAAAGAAATTATGCTGTTGCTAAGAGAATTAACGAAAATATTAAAGATTACAACATTAATGGTGACACATGATGAAGAAATGCTCGCCTATGCTGATCGTATTATTAAAATGAGCGATGGGCTTGTGTTACCAAATGCTATGTACTAATTGGAACTACCACAATCATATCTTTTATGGTTGTGGTATTTTCATATGAAGAGTAAAAATTGACTTAGATGGGTAAAGAATCGAAGGAGGAGGGATAATGTGAAGAACCTATTGAAAATTATATGTTTAATCCTGATAACTGTTTGTCTATTACCTAAGGAAGTACGGGCAGCAAGCTTTAAAGATTTAACTGATGAGACATTATCAACAGAAATTGATTATTTAGTAGAGCAGGATATTGTGAGGGGGTATTCAAATACTCTGTTCAAGCCGAACGAAAAAGTTACGAAAGCACAGGTTGCTGTGATGTTAACTCGTGCTCTAGGATTAAATACAATCAATATAAAAAATCCTAATTTTCAGGATGTAACGACTGCGCATAAGTATTATAAAGAAATTGCTGCGGTACAAAATGCGGGCATTTTTAATGCAGTCGATAAATTCCATCCAGATGCAATGATTACAAGAGGACAAATGGCTATTGTACTGCACAGAGCCTTTCAATTAAAGGGCTCAGATCCTTATTATTTTTCGGATGTAACGGAGCAGACACCAGGCTATAAAGAGATTTTAACATTGGCTCATAATCATTTAATAAGAGGTTATGAGGATGGAGCATTTAAACCAAATGAGCCTGTTACACGTGCTCACTTTTCAGCATTTTTGGCACGAGCGATGACTCTGACTAAGCCTGATTTGCTAAAAGATCCTGCTTTTGTTTATACGTATGCTCATTATTCTTTAAGTGATAATCAACGCTATACGTTAAACTATCAATATGACCATCATGACGGTAAAAATGATGTATGGACAGTCCAAAATGTAAGTACAGCACAAACATTTCCTAATGAACTGTTATATGGACATGACCGTATATATGGTCAAGCTATTGCTAGTGATGCTACCACACATTATGATTTGTATTTGGAACTACCACTTAGAATAGGTGTCATTTTACATGAGGATGACGAGGGAGTGACGTCTGGTGTACGAGTGACAGTTAAAACGACTAACGGTACTGTGCGAGCTGGTGAGGTTCAATATACAGGTGTCGTGATACTTGAAGAAAGATCCATCTATAGTGATGTGGTGAAAACTTATTATTTTGTAGATGGAATTGGTTTAGTGAAAGAGCTACACAATGACATTGTTGTGTTAGAGTTATTAAATCGTACAATGAAATAAATTGAAAGCAAGCCTCTTTTTGAAGTGGGCTTGCTTTGTTGTTAGTTTTGTAATGTAATATGAAAAAAACGCTGAAGAGCTTGCAGCCATTCTTTGTCATTGTGTGTAGTATAAATTGTTAAGGATGAACCTTCATAGATTCTAAATTCGTTGTTCATCATGGTATGACGTCCACGAGTAGTGCGAATCATAGCAATTTTATTTTTTTGCTGCGAGAGTCGAGGTGCAAATTTTGCCTCATTTGCATCATCATGAAAACTATAAAGCAAACGCCAATTTTGTTTTGTTTGTTCAAACAGCATCCAACCATTTGCTTCATCTCGTTCTATTTTATATAACTCTTGGCCTTCACGATGTTGATGTCCTGCAATCAATGGTACTGGCTTACAGGGTGCTAAAGCACCTACTCCTACATCTGAGATATAGGTCTGTCCACCCTCATTTATTAATAAAAGCTGGTGCATAGGAATCTCCTCTGTAGGTGTATCTTCTGCCACGTTACGCCAAAACTGCGCATATCGATTCGTAACAGAGAATCCAAGTTCCCGCAAGAGCCAGCTAAATAAGATATTGAGTTCAAAGCAATTGCCACCACGTCGTTCAACCATTATTTTTTGATATAAATCAGGGATAGCGAAGGAGATACCACGGTTCAAGGTAACATCTAAATTTTCATAGGGAATGGTCAATAGATGTTTCGTTTGTAGTTGTCCAAGTAGTTGTATAGTTGGCTCTAAAGATCCTTGAAATTGAATATGCTGTAAATAGTGATGAATCTGAGAATTCATAAAATCGCCTCACTTCCTTATTAATAACATAACCGAAATAGTCTAAGATTACACGCATAAACTGAAGGAGGAAATGATAGAAAAATAGCTAAATAACTAGTAAGATTAATATATTAGCTACTATAAAGTGAAATATTTTACATATTAGTTAATAATATTGAGGGTAAGGTAGGTATCGTAATTACTATGAAGTGGATAGAAGTAAATACATATGAGGAAATGAGCGAAGTTGCAGCTCATATTTTCTCCAAGCAAATACAAGAGAAACCTAATAGTATTTTAGGGTTAGCAACGGGTGGATCACCTGTTGGTATGTATAAGAAATTAGTGGCGAGACATCAGGCAGGTCATCTATCTTTTAAGGATGTTCAAACTTTTAACTTGGATGAGTATGTAGGTCTTGAGCAAACAAGCCCAGCAAGCTATTGGACTTTCATGCATAAGAATTTATTTAATTTTGTAGATATACAAGAAGAAAATATACATTTGCCAAATGGCAAGGCAGCCGACTTAGCTACCGAATGTCTTGCATATGATAGACGTATTGAGGAAGCAGGAGGCATTGATTTACAGCTGCTTGGAATCGGTGTGAATGGTCACATAGGCTTTAACGAACCCGGCACTTCGTTTGATTCTATGACTAATATAGTTGAGTTAACAGAGTCCACAAGAACAGAAAACGCTATTTACTTTGATGACCCTTCTGAAGTGCCCACACATGCGATTACGATGGGCATTCAATCCATTATGAAGGCAAAGGAAATCGTCCTTATTGCCTTTGGAGAGAAGAAGTTGGATGCAATGGAAAAATTGAAGAGTGGTCATGTGACGGAAGATTTCCCAGCAAGTCAATTATTAAACCATCCTAATGTTACGATTATTTATGGTGGAACAAACTAACAAGAATAAGCAAGGACTTCTTATAGTGGAAGTCTTTGCTTATTTGTTTTTCCGGTAGGATAATTTTCATCGAAAAAAATAAATATTCACCTTGTTCGCACCAAACAGTATGACACTGTTATTCCAGCAAAAAAGCAACGATAGAAGCAAAAATACCAGCAATCGTTGCTGTCTATTTCCAAGGAATAAAGTTTGTGCTAGATAGTGTGTCTGGAAGGTAACTCTATGGCGAGATTATCATAAAGCGATAACTTCTAATATTATGGTTTATTTTAGGCATGAAGCATCGCAATAATCAATGCTCCCATAGTATGGCTATGCTAAAATAAGGAAAAGAGGAGTGATTGCGTTGAAAAGTACAGTACCGTATCTACAAAAAGGTGATTTAGTTGGTGTTATTGCCCTTTCAAGTCTTGTAGAGCCTGAAAAGTTAGGAGATGCATTAGCTTTTTTGGACGAATTGGGGCTTCGCTATATTGTAGGTGATACGATTCATGCTAAACATGATTATTTAGCTGGAGATGACGAGACCAGGTTAGGTGATCTGCATGAAATGGTGAAAAACCCTGAAGTGAAAGCGATCTTTTGTGCCAAGGGAGGCTATGGCTCTGCACGAATTGCTGAAAAAGTTGATTATACTTTATTAGAGGAAAACCCTAAAATTTTTTGGGGCTTTTCAGATCTGACATATTTACATTGTGCCATCAATGAATATGCCAACCTAGTGACATTTCATGGCCCTCTGCTTATGGCAGCTAGTAAGATGGATGACTTATCAAAGAAAATGTTTTTACAATTATTTTCCCCGATGGAAATTCAGTATACAGAGGCGATTTCTCCTTTAACAACAATTGCTGGGGGTGTTGCAAGAGGTGAAATTATCGGAGGCAATCTCTATCGTCTTGTCAGCACATTAGGAACCAAATTTGAAGTGCGTACTGAAGGTCGAATTTTATTGATAGAAGAACTAGGTGAAACGATTCCAGGAATTGATTCGATGCTTCAGCAATTAAAACAGGCTAGGAAGTTAGAACAGTTAGCAGGTGTAATCATTGGCTCATTCACACAGACAGGAGCTGATGAAGCGGCATTGCATCTGTTGATGAAGGAGTATTTTGCTGAATTGGGCATTCCGGTTGTGGCTGGCTTTAAGATTGGGCATGAAACGACGAATATTGCCATTCCACTAGGAGTGGATGCTATTTTAGACGCCGAGGAAAAGGTATTGAAAATATTACCTGGCGTACATAAATGATGTAGGATGGATATTGAAAAAACACTATATGAATCGGCAGTAGCATTAGCAGAAAAAAGATATCCCTCTGGCTGGGGAGGAACTGCAACTTTGTATACTGAAGATGGGCGGATTTTAACAAGTATCGCACCAGAGGTCATGAATGCCAGCTACTGAATTATGTATGGGAACGGGAGCTATTCTAGAGGCCCATCAATTCAATACAAAGGTTACACATTCAATTTGTGTTGCTCGAGAAAGTGAAAAATCAGAACTTACACCATGCGGGGTCTGTCAGGAAAGACTTTTCTATTGAGGAGAGAATGTGAAAGCTGCGATTACGAATGCAAATGGTGAATTAGTATTTAAGTTATTAAAAGAAATTCAACCCTATCATTGGTATAAGGCTTATGAGCAATAATACAAAAAGAGGCTTATACATAATTAATTTGGCTATTATGAAAGTCAGATAATTTTAAGACAAAAAGCAAACCCGAGCTACTACAAAACACTAAAGGAATGTTTCGTAAAATAGATCGGGTTTTCATTGGTTTGTCCCAGCCAATTTTTAACTTAGTTAATATGGCTCGGCATCATGACCTTTATTGATAGCATCTTGAGGTGCTTGATCGCCATCGATATTGCCAAGTGGTTTAGAAGCGGAGGCGTTTTTTCGTGCCTTATGCAAACCTTCTTTGAGTAAACGACCATATTCTTCATCCGCTTCCTCTGCTAGCGCAATCATTGCATTTTGAATATCCTCGTGACAGACTGATAAATCGCGTATTAAGTTTTCAAGAAGTTCATTTCGCTCCCACTGCTCAAAGCTACGGTAAGTTTCGCCAGCTTGCTTAGTATTGCTTTGACGATCGATTGATTCACGAACAAGATTTCCCTCTACATAGGGTGTATGTTCTTTCCCAGCTTGTGTCGCTTCCTTTAAACCATTGAGCATAGATGGCTCATAATTTATATGTGGATTTTGACCGGGTGCTAAATCACGTTTATACATCATTTGCCCACCATGTTGATTGGTAGCAACACGCTTTTTAGGCGCATTAATCGGTAGCTGTAGATAGTTAGCTCCTACACGATGACGCTGTGTATCAGAGTAAGAGAAAGTACGACCTTGCAGCATTTTATCATCAGAAAAGTCTAAGCCATCAACCAGTACCCCTGTGCCGAATGCGGCCTGTTCCACCTCAGCAAAATAATCCTCAGGATTTTTGTTTAATACCATTTTGCCAACTGCATACCATGGGAATTGATCGTTTGGCCAAAGCTTTGTATCATCCAATGGATCAAAATCAAGCTCAGGATGTGGACCATCCTCCATTATTTGAACATGTAGCTCCCATTCAGGATATTCACCACGATCGATGGCATCATATAAATCTTGAGTGGCATGATTGAAATTTTTCTGTTGGATTTCTTCTGCTTCTTTTTGTGTTAAATTTTTAATGCCTTGTAGTGGTTCCCAGTGATATTTGACAAGAACCGCATTCCCTTCATCATTAACCCATTTATACGTATTGACCCCAGAGCCTTGCATCATACGATAATTAGCTGGAATCCCCCAAGGTGAGTAGACAAAAGTGACCATATGGAAGGTTTCTGGAGAGCTAGCACAAAAGTCAAAGAAACGTTCGACGCTCTGAATATTAGTAATAGGATCTGGCTTAAAAGCATGGATCATGTCTGGGAATTTCATGGCATCACGAATAAAGAAGATTTTTAAATTATTGCCCACTAAATCCCAGTTGCCATCCTCTGTATAAAATTTGACTGCAAAGCCTCGTGGATCACGTAAAGTTTCAGGGGAGTGACCGCCGTGTATCACAGTTGAAAAACGCACCAAGACAGGCGTTTTCTTCCCTTTATCCTGAAAGACTTTTGCACGTGTATACTTTGAAATTGGATCATTACCCACAACACCATAAGTTTCAAAATAACCATGTGCACCAGCACCACGAGCATGGACCACTCGTTCAGGAACTCTCTCTCGGTCAAAGTGACTCATCTTTTCTAGAAAATCATAATTTTCAAGTGTTGCAGGACCACGATTACTGATTGTTCGTAAATTTTGATTGTTGGTAATCGGATGGCCCTGTCGATTTGTTAAGGTTGTATCTTGCTCATGTGTTGAATCATTTTGCTGTGTCATAGTATGACCCCTTTCCTATAGATACTTCCATTTTGTCCTTGAATGGGGCAAACTAGACATTCGAATTCATCGACATTTAAACTTGGCATCAATATGCCATGATTTACCGTTTATGTCCTTAAAAAAATGCTCAATCTACATAAAAAGGCTCTCCATACATAAATGTAGGAGAGCCATGGATGGCGTTTTCAAACGGAATCAAGTTGGTTGAGTATGGCTTTTGCCTATAGTTGGTCATTAGTCATCGGTCATACAGTAACAGGTAACTTGTTATTGGTTTGAGGCAAGTTAGCTCAAAAGCTGAATTTGAAAACAGCACATCCAACTCGGTTTGGAGTCTCACCGCCCCGAGATTAGAAATAACGAGAATCGTCAAAGTTAATTTGTATACTATAATTTTTTGAATTAATAAGATTGGATAGTTTATGCGCATCTTTTTCGAGTTGAATTGCTCGTTCTCGATATGCATCAGGCTCATACAAAGTGATTTCGTATAACATTGCATTTTCACCATAGCCGAATCGGACACTTTCTTTTTCACGCATACTAAATTCTTTACACAATTCAGCCTCGGCACGGAGCTGTGTCGCCAATTCGATGGCTTCTACTAGTGCTAACTTTTCACCTTTAAAATCGACTGTGTTTTGAATGTTCGCTTCATATACTAAACGGTCTAGCGTACGTGCATCGAGACGAATTTGTGCTAGGTCAGCCTCAATAAGGGGGAGAGCGCGATTACTTGTTTTAGGAGCTTGTCCTTTTTCTACTGTCACAACAGCACTACGATGTAGTTCACTAACAAGCTCTTGAGTTTTCTTCCCTAAAATACTTTTTAGTTTAACTGCTTCTGCAAGATTAATCATGAAAACACGTCCTTTTTATAGTGTAGTAGATGGCGCATTATTTGACAAAAGTGCGGTTTGATAATGACCGCCATGGATTTGATTAAACATTTTTCCTGCTGACGCAAGAAGTTCGTTTGCTGCTTCAGTTGTTAACGATGGTCGGAGATAAAATATATGTAATGCCTCAGTCGTTTCCTCTGTAACAGCTGTGCGTTTAGAATCGACAAAAGGTGAGCCAAATGCTCCTACTTCATCACGACTATATAGAATATTTGTTAATGTATTCAATCGCCCATTTAAACCTTCGTAACTAATTTCATCATGACCAAGAGCAATTTCCACAGACCCTTTGATTGGAGCGACATCATACAGCCCAATTGGCATTTCGTATTGGAGAGAAAAGAAATTATTTAAATCAACACCTGAATGAAGTGGTGTTAAATAGTTTTGCTTACTAATTCGACGCATTAGGCTTTCTGCTGAATGACGGTAACGGTTTGGATCAGCACCAAGCTTTTTCCATAGCTGTCTCCATTCTGCGATACCCTCACGCTGTGTCACGGGTTGTTCTTGCATTTCTAGAAAGAGATTTTCCTGATACAATTGCATACGTCCTTTAATCATTTGAGGGGATTCTGCTACGACAATTTTGGTATAATGAATAATGCCGATTTTTAGCTCGGGATGTTGTGCTAATAGAGATTGGTTAATGGAAATTTCCAATGAACATCACCTACTTTATCTATTTCTATTATTGTACCATGTAAGGAGTTGGAAATAAAATGAACATACATGACCTACAACGTGACTTTGTGGCATATGCGATGTCCATTGGCGTTGATAAAATAGGTTTTACAACAGCAGCTCCCTTTACAGAACTAAAGAACAGATTGCGTCGCCAGCAGGAGCTAGGCTACCAGTCTGGTTTTGAAGAAAGTAATATTGAAAAACGTACCGAACCCCTTCAATTATTAAATGAAGCAGAGAGCATTGTAGCGATAGCTGTTGCCTATCCTTCGCGTATGCAAAATGCACCAGTTGGTAAAAAAGGTGCAAGGCGTGGAATTTTTTGTCGAGCTTCATGGGGTGTCGATTATCATACAGCAATACGTGAACGTTTGAAGTTATTATCTGCTTGGCTTGAGGAACACGTCGAGGGTGTGCGAATTGAATCGATGGTAGATACGGGAGCACTTGTAGATCGAGCCGTAGCAGAACGTGCAGGCATTGGCTGGAGTGGGAAAAATTGTTCCATTATAACGCCTGAATTTGGCTCTTATGTGTATTTGGGAGAGCTCATCACAAATATCCCTTTTGCGCCAGATAAGCCAATGGAGGATGAATGTGGAGATTGTCGATTGTGCTTGGATGTTTGTCCGACTGGCGCCTTAATCCAAGGGGGACAACTGAATGCACAGCGCTGTATTGCCTTTCTGACCCAAACAAAGGGATTACTGCCTGATGAGTTCCGAAATCATATCGGCAATCGTCTTTATGGCTGTGATACATGCCAGACAGTATGTCCTAAAAATAAAGGGAAAATTAATTGGATGCATGAAGAATTTATGCCAGATCCAGAGCTTGCCAAGCCATTATTGACTCCTCTTTTAACGATTTCTAATCGAGAATTTAAGGCCAAGTTTGGTCATGTCTCAGGCTCTTGGCGTGGGAAAAAGCCTATCCAGCGTAATGCCATTTTAGCACTCGCTCATTTTAAAGAAGAAGCCGCCATACCAGATTTAATCGATGTTCTTCAAAAAGATGAACGTCCTGTCATTCGTGGCACAGCTGCATGGGCTTTAGGCAAGATAGGTGGAGAAATAGCCCAATCTGCTTTACATGAAGCGGAAGTTACAGAACAGGATGAAGAAGTACTCAGTGAAATTCATAAAGGGTTGCAGTTTTTCCAATAAGTTGAGTCAGGGGCAATTGATTTACTTGCTTTCCATTAGAGGGTAAAATAAGTCTCTCGAATTGTCGGAGGAGTGACTCTAGTTTGAGCGGAGGGTGCTCCAAAAGGTTGGGGTTTCGTTCATAAAGGAAGTCGGTTCGCTCTAAAAGAGCCGTGCCTGCTCATAATATGTGGAAAAGTCGCTCCCAAAGAACTATGGCCCGCTTACCAAGAGGGAAAACCGACTCAAAAGAACTGAGTCTCATTTTATCCGAGGGGCTACTCATTCTAAAAAAATCTGGCTCTGTTCAAGAGCCTGCTGAAAGAAATTTTGAATAAGGAAGTGTGTCGTTATGCCATTGCATATCGTTTTATATCAACCAGAAATTCCAGCTAATACAGGGAATATTGCTCGTACTTGTGCTGGTACGAATACATCGTTACATTTAATTCGTCCACTAGGTTTTTCGACGGACGATAAAATGTTGAAACGAGCAGGCTTAGATTATTGGCATAGTGTGAATATTGTCTATCATGATTCACTGGATGATTTTATAGAGCATTCTAAAAATGGAGATGTTTATTTAATCGAAACGTATAGTGATGAGCCGTTTACGACGCATGATTTTAGTGATCAAGATCGAGATATTTATTTTATGTTTGGAAAAGAAACGACAGGGTTGCCAAAGGACTTTGCATATGATCGACGAGATATGTGCTTGCGTATTCCGCAAAGTGATCATATACGTTCACTCAATTTGTCTAATACGGCTGCCATTGTCATTTATGAGGCATTACGACAACAAGGCTATCCAGGTTTACATTAAAAAGGCAGTTCTCCGCATGTGAGAACTGCCTTTTTAATACTAAAACTTCAATAACACAACATTACCAGCAGGGTCTTCTGTTTGGAATCCACCAGCAATTTCTATGACTGGTGCACCCATTACACGAAGGTTTCCTTTCATAGTGGCTGCTTGTTCTTCGTTATCTAGTCGCAAGGAGAATGTTTTCAAACCCACTTGATTTTGGCCAAGCTTTGGAGCATTTTCTGAGTGCCACGTGTTTAAACCGATATGATGATGATAACGACCTGTCGAAATGAATAGTGCTTGGGAACCATAGCGTGTGACAATCTCAAAACCTAAGCCTTTAGTATAAAAATGCTCAGCTTCTGCTAAGTTGGAGACAGATAAATGAATATGACCCATCACTGTACCAGCAGGAAGTCCATTCCAATTTCCATCTCCTTCTTCTAAAATAGAACGGATATTGAGTGGTTCTGTCACCATATGCACGTAATCATTATGCCATGTCCATTCGCTTTCATCACGATCCACATACACCTCAATACCGTTATGGTCAGGATCATTTAAATAGAGTGCTTCACTGACAGCGTGATCAGAAGCCCCAAGGTGTACACCTTTGTCGTGAAAATGAGTAATGACATTGGCTAGGTCACGGCGAGTTGGCAATAATAAGGCGAAGTGATAAAGCCCTGTCGTCATGCTTCGCTTTTCTTCCACTGCTTCAGGCTGAACAATGGTTAAAAGAGCAGTTTCTCCATCGGTAGTCAACGTAGCTTTATGTGATTCTTGCTGTAAAATTTTAAAGCCTATTATTTCTTGATAAAAGGTTAAAGAGCGTTGGAGATCGCTTACTTTTATTTCAACATTCGTTACATAGGTGTTAGGTTTTTCATGGAAATGCATATAGGATACCTCCAAATAGTTATCTTTTTTTATTAAGTTACTTTATGTAAGTTAGTTTATTTTAAAAACAAAGGAAAGTCAAGTATTTCTGTTGTTCTACAAAAAAAAGAAAATCACTAAGCCTTGCAAAATGCTTAGTGATTTTCTTGAGCTATTATTTGTCTGCTTTGTAGTCGCCTTCGTATCCAGCGGTAAAAATAGCTGTTAAGAAAGCAACTGTTACACCAATGATTAATAATAATTTCATGGAAGTACCCTCCTCATGTTCTAAAGACATCTCTTTTTAGTATAGCCTATCTATTATAAAAATGAAACGACATAGCGGAATAAAATATGTCAGAAATGGTTCAAACATCTCGATATCGGGAAAACTATAAATGAGGTGATCATTATGGAAAAAAAAGTGCCAAACATTGAAAATGGTTCAATGGCTAGAGATATGAAAGAATTAAAAGATTTGGGGAAACAGATGGAGCATTTACGAGATGGTCTTGAACTGGCAGAGGATGAACGTATTGCTGACCCCATACAATTGGAGGAGGATACGGAAATCGAGAAAAAGTAAGGTTTAAAACAGCTGCTTTATTTTTCTTAAATCCAATTTTTTGTATAATGGTACTAGGAAAAGAAAGGAGTTGTGCTTCTTGCATTTACAATCAACGAAAACATTATCAAATGGTGTAGAAATGCCTTGCTTTGGTTTAGGTGTTTATAAAATGACCGAACGTGAAGAAACATTACAGGCTATTGATAAAGCACTTAAATTTGGTTATCGAGCTATTGATACAGCATCGTTATATGGCAATGAGGTAGAGGTAGGAGAAGCGATTCGTCATTCAGGCATTCAACGTGAAGATATATTTGTTACGACAAAAGTGTGGAATAATGACCAAGGATATGATGCCACATTACGCGCTTTTGAGGTTTCATTAAAGAAATTAAATATAGATTACCTAGATTTATATTTAACCCATTGGGCTGTCCCAGAAACTTTTGAAGAAACCTATCGAGCAATTGAACGTCTATACGATGAAAAATTAATTCGAGCGACAGGTGTATCGAATCACCATGAGCATCATTTAGAAAAAATACTGGCAAAGGCAAATACGGCTCCGATGGTCAATCAAGTGGAGTTACATCCTTATTTACAGCAACTCCCATTACGCGCATTTTGCAGTGAACATCAAATTGCTGTTACTGCATGGTCACCGCTAGGGCGCGGAGGCGTACTTACTGACCCTACAATAGTGGAAATAGGGCAAGAAATCGGAAAGACGGCTGCTCAAGTAGTGTTACGTTGGCATTTACAAAACAATACATTGGTTATTCCTAAATCAGTGACACCAAGTCGAATCGAGGAAAACGCACAGATTTTTGACTTTGAATTAACACAAGCCCAGATGGAGAAAATGGCTACATTAAATCGAAATCAACGATTTGGGCAAGATCCTGATCATTTCAAATTTGATTTTTAGGAAATAAGTAAATCCCGCTCTCAAATAGAGGGCGGGATTTCATGTTGTTGAAAAAAGGTAATGTCAACGGCATAATAAGCAATTTTGTAAGGCGAGGGGTTGATTTCCGTTCCGCCAGCGTCCTTTCCAGGGGGCGTCTGATGAGCCGCTTCACTCACTGCGTTCGCTCCAGGGTCTCCGCTGTGACGCTAAATCCCCTAGGAGTGACGCTGGCTCCACTCCAATCAACCATTCTGCAAAAGTGTCTTTTCCTGAACAAAATAGCCCATTATTTATAGTATAAGAGAGGATAGCCTCTTACTTTCAATGTGGAGAAGTGATGTGTGCCAACACCCCACCATAAAAGAGTAGTGAATACCTTCACTTTTTTGCTAAAAAGTGAACATTTTTATTTTATGGATTGGAGTGGAAGGCTACTTGACTCCCGTGGGAATAGCGAGACAGGCGAGCCCCTGCACGGAGGAAGCGGCTCGGCGCTCGCCCACAGGAAAGCAAGTAGCCTGCAACGGAAATCCTTTTTCACCTTTCACATAAATTCTATGGATGGTTTTGTTTTTCAACACTATGAAATCCCGCTCTCAAATAGAGGGCGGGATTTTTTTACTTACTGCTCGTCCTTGACGGTAATTCGTTTATTTAAAAATGGATGTTCAAATTCTAATTGAATCGCATGGAGCTCGTAGTCATCATTTGCTGTTTCTCGTGCGCCATACATTGTATCACCAATAATTGGATGGCCGATATAGGCTAAATGAACACGAATTTGATGCGTTCGTCCAGTTTCAAGAATGAGGTGGACAACACAGGAATTTTTGTAGCGGGCCACCACTTCATAGTGAGTTACGGCATGCTGTCCCGTTTTGGATACAACCCGTCTTGTCGCATGATGGCGGTCCTTTCCAATTGGTTCAGCAATCGTTCCTGATGATGTACGTAAATTACCCTGTACCTCTGCGGCGTACGTACGAATAATGGATTTTTCCTCAATCATTCGATCAAAAATAGACTTTGCTAATGGGTGTTTTGCTACAAGTAATAAACCTTGTGTCCCTTTATCAAGACGATGAACATGCTCGGCGTATACACCACCTTGTTCTTTAATATGTGCCATAACATGGTTCATACAAGTATGTGTATCACGAGCATCATTCGGATGTGTTGCCATGCCCTTTGGCTTGGAGACGATTAAACAATGTTCATCTTCATAGACTACATCAATAGCACAAACAGGTGTTGGTTTGTAGTTAGATGTCGGAATAGGAAATGTAAATTTTATAATTGTCCCTGCCTGTAAAGGTGTATTCCATTGAACCAGCTCATCGTTTGTCAAAGTGATTGCTTTAGCCATACGTAATTCATGGACTAGCTTTTTGCCAAGTCGCCATTGATTGCGTAACAGCTCTTCAACATGTAAGTTATCTTCAGTTATTTCATAATGAAACATAGATCTTCCTCCGTAGAAAAGACCGCATTCCATTGGTAGAACACGGTCTCTCGATTATTTTGCAGCTTTTGAAGCTTTTATTAAATAGAAGCTTGCCCCTGCGATTAAAATAAATGCAGTTAATGCTAAAAACGGAATAGTAATAAAGCCTAGCCAGTTAATATATTGTCCTGTGCAAGAAACCGCGCCGCAGGAAGGGGCATTGTCAGCTAAAAAACTTAGCTTTTGAATTCCGTAATGGTAAAGTGATATACAGCCTCCAATCACAGAAAACACAGCTGTTGTGACAGCGATACGCGCATTTTTTTGGATCAATGCTACTGTCGTCATAATGACGATTGGGTACATAAAAATACGTTGAATCCAACACAATTTACAAGGTTCATAGTGACGAATTTCAGAAAAGTATAATGAACCTAGTGTCGCTACAGCAGACACTATCCATATAAATAATAAGCCATTTTCCTCTTTTTTAGACATATCCATTCTTCCCTTCATAAAACCATGTACTTGTTCGATTATAGTTGTTCTAGTTTTATATGTAAATCAACTTACACAAAATAAGGTATGTTATGAATTTCAGTCTAAAGTATGAACGACTCAAGCAGACGTCTCCAATCCCTTAATGGTATCATTAACAGTAGTAATGCTAAAGAAGAGGTGTTTTCGTGAGGGAGAATGAGCATTCCAATATTAGTATTTTAAAGGAAATTGCTGAACTATTAAATGAAGAAACTGAAATTGTCACAATGCTAAAAGGTGCACTCATCAAATTTTTAAATGGCACTAAATTTGAAACAGGCTGGATTTTTTTTATTGATGCAAAGGGACGCTCAGAGCTTGTTGTCCATGAAAATCTACCAGAGGCATTGGAATTTAATAATTGTCATTATTTAAACAAGGGTGGCTGTTGGTGCGTCTCCCGTTATCGCAATGAAGAGCTAAAAAAAGCCTCCAATATAATTGAGTGTCAACGAATTGAAAGTGCCATTGCAGCAAATGTTGGCGATCATGAAGGAATTACACATCATGCCACGGTACCCCTTCAATCTGGACAAGAACGTTTTGGTGTATTAAATGTTGCATCCAAGGACACGGTACGCTTTTCAGAGGAGGATCTAGCTTTATTAGAATCCGTTGCTTTTCAGATGGGTTCAGCTATTAAGCGAATTTTACTGACAAAGCAGGAGCAAGAAATGGCACTTGTGAAGGAGCGTAACCGTCTAGCACGTGACCTACATGATTCCGTTAATCAACTACTATTTTCTGTTACGTTGACAGCGAGAGCTGGTATTGAGATGACGGATGATTGTGATGTGAAAGAAACATTTAAAGAGATCCAGCATTTAACACAAGATGCACTAACAGAAATGCGTGCGCTGATTTGGCAATTGCGACCGAAGGGATTAGAAAATGGTTTACTTGAAGCCATTAAAGTATACGCTGAAATGCTTGGCTTAAAGCTACATGTTATGGTTTCAGGTGTACTGCAATTCCCCTCTCGTATTGAAGAAACATTATTTCGTGTAGCACAAGAGGCGCTCAATAATGTGCGTCGTCATGCAGGGGTGCTAGAAGCAGCCTTGTATATTACGGTTACATCAACAGATATTTTATTGGTGATTCGAGATGAGGGACGAGGCTTTGTCATCGACAATAATACAAAGCTGCTTTCAATGGGCTTACAATCCATCAAGGATCGTGCAAAATCAGTAGGTGGCACTGCTGACTGGGTAAGTGAAATTGGCAAAGGTACGGAGCTGCTCATCCGCTTGCCATATTAAGGGGGAGAGAACATGATACGTGTATTAATTGCAGACGATCATCATGTGGTGCGTCGAGGACTATTGTTTTTTTTAAAGACACAAAAGGATATTGAGGTTGTGGGAGAGGCGAAAAATGGGCATGAAGCTGTATCATTAGCAGAAAGCATTCAACCAGATATTATCTTAATGGATTTAGTGATGCCTGAGATGGACGGCATTCAGGCAACAAAACGCATCAAAGCAAAATTTCCACAAATAGAAATTCTAATGCTGACTAGTTTTTCGGATCGAGATCATGTAGTTCCAGCAATGGAGGCGGGAGCAGCAGGCTATCAGTTAAAAGATATTGAGCCAGATGAATTGGTCTTATCCATTCGTCGTATTATGCGTGGCGAAAATACATTGCATCCAGAAGCAACGACAACGCTTGAAATGGATCGTCAAGAGTCACAAAATGCACCACATTTATTAAATCCACTAACACCTCGTGAACAAGATGTGCTTGCAGAGCTGACAAAAGGAAAGAGTAATCGAGAAATTGCATCCTCACTTTTTGTCACAGAAAAAACAGTGAAAACGCATATTTCCAATATCTTTACAAAGCTACAAGTGCAAGACCGTACACAAGCAGCACTATATGCGGTGAAGCATGGTCTAACAGAGGGTAGCGGTATTTAAACATGTTTCAAAATACGTACAAAAATATAAGGCGAGCTACTACAAAACAAAGTAGTACTCGCCGTTTTTACATTATTTATATTGAACAAATAATTTTTGGGAAATCTCTAATAAGGTAGCACTTGGTGTCAGTGCTAAATCTTCCTGAAGCTTTTGTTTATATGTTTGAAAAATTTTATAAGCTTGTTCGTGAAGCCCTGCCTGAGTCAACGTGTATAAATAATGTTCAAGCTTTTGTTCATTGTAAGGGTCATACTCAAATAAAGCATGTAGAAATTCAAGAGCCTTCTCAGTATCAGAAAGAAACGTTGTTTGAAACCCCTTCTCTAATAACTCTATGTATGATTTCGTTAATCTATCTTTAGCGGCAGTTGACCACTCATAATCATCGAATACAAAGAGGCCATTTTTATAAATAGAAAGACATTGATTAATCAAAGATATGGAGGGAAACTCCAAGCGTGAAAAATCTTCATGAAGTTTTTGAAAATCATATAGATCACACACAATAGTTGGTTTCTCAAAGATATAGTATTTATTTGAAAAGACGATACAGTTTTCATAGCCGATCATATTCAAAGTCTTTCTTAAATAAGAAAGAGCGGTATGGAGATTAGATTTAGCTCGTACATAGTCTAAATCTGGCCATAGGATTTCAATTAAGTAATCCCGATGAATCGGTATGTTTGGGTGCAAAATAAAGTAAGCAAATAATTCCTTCGTCTTTTCTGTTTTAAAAGCCACTAAGCTATTATTGCTATAGACTGCGAATTGATCAAAGCATTGTACGTTTAACACAGTTTGCGTAGCTTGCTGAAGCATTTGCTGAATAGAATATTCATGCTCAATGCGAGCTACCGTTTTTTCTAAACGAGCAGGACTGATAGGCTTTAATAAATAGTCCAGACCACCAATCTCATAGGCTTGTAACGCAAATTCATGATAGGAGGTAATAAAAATTACGCTCACTTGTGGACGTTCCGTTTTGATAATATCAGCTACTTCAAGTCCAGATAATTCTTGGAGTTTTACCTCTAAAAAGATAACCTCAAACTCTAAATTAGGCAGCTCATTCAGAAAAACTTCGACACTTGTAAAGGTTTGAATAACCTGTATTTGTTGAAAGGCATGTAGTTTATTTTGAAAATAGTGTAAAGCTAAAGGTTCATTGTCTATTAAAACGGCTCGAATCATATCAAACTCTCCTTTTTACAATTAAATTGATAACGATTAAACTCTAGTTCATTTTTGGTGAAAGGCTTCCTATATAGAGTGAAGGGCAAGAAAAGTGAACATCACGTAACTTTTCTATTAAAAATTTGATACTAGAAAAAAGCAATCAATGTTGTAGGATTTTCACAGGCGAGAGTCAAAGAATCCTGTAGTATATTGTCACACACCACGTCAAATCCCTTCATAGAAAGTATTCGCCGTTCATTATATAGAAGATAAAAGTTTTTTATGTTGTGTAAGAGAATTGAAATAATTGTTTAGGCGTTTATTATTAAACTATTCTTATAAAAAAATGAAATAGCATCGTATTGGGAAATAAAAGCTGGACATGTAGCCAAAGCATTGTATTTTCTTATATTGTAAAAATAGTATAATCATTGTAATAATTAATCAGGCGTTATTATAGTACATTTGTCTTAAATAAAACTCAAAAAGTACTTAAAAAATACTTAAAAAGATAGGTTGTTAGTAATTGAAACGAAAAGTTATATAGGAATTATGGGATATGGATGGAGGAGGATTTCGCTATGAAATTAGAACGTCTGCTAACAATGACGATGATTTTAATCAATCGAAAAAAAGTTAAGGCACAAGAACTAGCGGAGCTATTTAATGTATCCGTTCGGACGATTTATCGAGATATTGAAACACTTAGCTGTGCAGGTATCCCTGTTATTAGTCAACAAGGTGTGAATGGTGGCATTCATTTAATGGAGGGTTACCGTGTTGATAAACAAGTGTTGACGAAGGATGAGCTTATTTCACTTTCTACAGCTATTAAAAGTGCCTTGACTACCTATGAGGATTCGCACGCTGAAGCAGTTCTTGAAAAATTAACATGTATTGCTGATGACCAGGTCAAACAATCTATGGATCACCTTTTTGTAGATTTTAGTCCTTGGGGGCCGAACGTTCTTTTTAAAGAGCATATGACGACATTAAAGAATGCAATAGAGAGCATGCATTGTGTAAGCTTTTACTATTCTACTACGCATGGTGAACAAACAAGTCGGATAGTTGAACCTCATACAATTGTTCAGAAAGGAAAGACCTGGTATTTATATGCCTATTGCACATTAAGAAAGGACTTTCGTTTATTTAAACTTGCGAGAATCAAGAATTTATTGCAAGAGGAGACTATCTTTGAGCGTAAGGAAGTGAATTTAAGTGAGCTGCCATGGGGGAAAAAATGGCATCAACCACAAAACGTCGTCAATTTAGTTATTTTTTTTGATAAAGCCATCACAACATTGGTGGAGGAATCTTTTGGAGCAGAGTATATAGATCATGAGCAGTCTATCATTAATATTGCCATACCAGAGGATGAATGGCTTTATGGCTTCTTGCTTAGCTTTGGTCATCGTATAAAAATCATAGAACCGCTATATATAAGAGATATTATCCAAAAACGCGCACAAGAAATTGTCCTTTTATATAAAAATCAAGACAATTGATGACATACAGCTGTCAGGTTTCCTTTGCTATAGTAAGAACAAATAAAGCGAAAGGTGGAATGATGATGCAAAGCTATTGTCAAAGCTGTGGTATGCCATTAGTAGATGAGGCATTATTAGGTAGTGAAAAAGAAGGGCACAAAAGTCAGGAGTATTGTACATATTGTTATGAGGGAGGAGAGTTTAAACAACCTCAATTAACAGTGAAAGAAATGATCGAAATATGCGTACCACATCTTCAGGAAGATGGTATGCCTGAAAATGAGGCACGTCATATGCTGACATCCTTTTTACCAAGTTTAAAACGATGGAGAAAAGATGAATGGAAAGAGCCAAAAATGGTGGAATTGGAGTCCTTTCAAATCATAGGAATTTCAGCTCAAACAAGTAATGCAAATGAAATGACAGCACAAGCTAAAATCCCACAATTATGGGATCACTTTTACCAACAAAATATTTCAGGCCAAATAGCTGAACGTAAAAATAACAATATTTATGGTTTGTATTCAGACTATGAGACGGATGTGAATGGAGATTACGCCGTTACACTAGGTGTAGAAGTGTCAAGCAATGATGATGAAACACCAGCTGGTTTAGTCGTTAAAACGATGCCAACAGCTAAATATTTAGTTTTTACATCTGAGAAAGGAAGCTTGCCAGAGGTTGTTATCCAAGCTTGGCAAGAGATTTGGACATGGTTTGCAAATGCTACAGTTGAACGAACATATACAGGGGATTTTGAATTGTATGATGAACGATGCGCTAATCCACAAGAAGCACAGGTAGATATTTATATCGCCATTAAATAAAAACAAGTCTCCTACCAATTAATTGGTAGGAGACTTGTCGTCGTTTTGTGGAGGAATCAATTCTACATGGGGCTCGATATGCACAAGAACCTGACAAAAACGATTTTCGCGCATAATGGTATGCTCAATTTCTTCAGTAATGCGGTGACTTTCAAAAACATTTAAATAAGGGTCAACGGTAACCGTTATGTCGATGAAGTACATATTTCCATGTGCACGCCCTTTAAAGTCCAAGAGCTCGATTACACCATCCACATTACGGATTAAGACCGATAATGTCTCCACTTCATCAATATCAAATGCATCTGTCAGACTTTGAACAGCTTCCCAGAAGATTTCTACTGCTGTTTTAATAATTAAAAAGGCAACAATGAGGGCTGTCAGAGAATCGATGATCGGAAAGCCAAAAATAGCTCCAAAAATACCGATGGCTGTGCCGATACTGACAAGGGCATCCGAGCGATTATCAAATGCTGCTGCCTTAACAGCGGCACTTTTAATTTTTTTAGATAGTGCCAAATTATAGCGATAAACGACATACATGACAACGGCACTACCGATTGCTACATAAGCAGTTAACAGGGAAGGTGTTGTACCAGTTGGCTGCCATAAATTTTGTAAAGAATTAATAAGTACTTGGAGACCGACTACAAGCATAATGAATGATGCAACTAAAGAGGCAACCGTTTCAGCACGTAAATGTCCGTATTGGTGGTTAGAATCAGGCGGTCTTTGAGCAATGCGTAATCCAATCAGTACGGCGATGGAGGCGATGATATCCGTGGTATTGTTTAAACCATCTGCTTTTAATGCTTCTGATGTACCAATGTAGCCAATAGTAAGTTTGGCAGAGCTTAGGATTAGATATGTACCAATGGATAGCCAAGCACCTTTTTCCCCTTGCCGTAAATTTGTATAGAGCTCCATTTTGTTTCCCCCTCGCAAAACTTTCGGACATTAGAAAACGACTCCCTCTTAAAAAGGGAGTCGTTCGATCTATTTATTACGGTATTTGCTCCCATCTATAAGATGTGAAGGAAAGACCATATTTATAGCTCGGATTATACAAGCGTGATTTCAATAATACCATGACAAGTACAACGAGGCAATTCAATTTCAGTCCATGACTGCGTCAAATTCATTTGATAAATCACTTTCAGGTAATTTCAGAACTTCTAAGTATAAAATATGGTGCCCATCTAATTCTTTTGCGATAAATTCAAAACCTTGCTCCTGAATACTGTCTCCTTCGACTGCATCAAAACGCTTCGTCATGAACCAACCGCCGATCGTATCAATATCATCATCTTCTATGTCAGTACCTAGTATATCATTTACATTTTCAAGAAGCATCTTAGCATTTAAAATAAAATGATTTTCTGCAATTTCCTGTACTTCTGGGATTTCATCTTCATCGAATTCGTCTTGAATATCGCCGACAATTTCCTCAATAATATCTTCAATCGTCACTAGACCAGATGTTCCGCCATATTCATCCATTAAAATGGCCATATGAATACGTTCACGTTGAATTTTTAGTAACAAATCGTTAATTTGCGTTGTTTCCATCACTCGAATAATCGGTTGCATATAGTCCATAACAGGCTTATCACCATTTTTGGAGTCTTTAATGTAAGCGGTTAACAAATGCTTCATGTTGACTAAGCCGATAATATGGTCTTTATCTCCATCAAGAATTGGATAACGAGTATACTGCTCGACACCCATTAAATCGAACACTTCTTTAATTGTTAGCTCTTTTTCAATGCCGACAATTTCAGTCCGAGGAACCATAATTTCTTTTGCAAGACGATCTGAGAACTCAAAAATACTGTTAACATATTCATATTCTGAGTTATTAATTTCTCCACCTTTTAAACTATCCGATAAAATCATTCGCAGCTCTTCCTCTGTATGGGCTACTTCTGATTCTGACATCATTTTTAAGCCGAAAAGACCAGTTAAACCACGGGCAGATCCGTTTAATAACTTAATGATTGGATACGTAATATTGTGGAATAAAATTAATGGGCCAGATAAGTTTAATGTGACAAATTCTGCTTTTTGGATGGCTAATGTTTTTGGCGCCAACTCCCCAATAACAACATGCATAAACGTTACGATTGAGAATGCAAGTATGAATGAAAGGATAGATGTAATACTACCATTCAAATTTAGAAATTCAAACACTGGGTGCAAAATGATTTCGAATGTAGGTTCACCTAACCAACCTAAACCAAGTGCAGTGATGGTAATACCTAACTGACACGCAGATAAATACTCATCTAAATCTGAAACAACTCGTTTTGCATTTTTCGCTTTCTTATGCCCTTCTGCGAGCAATTGATCAATGCGGGTAGATCTCACTTTTACGATTGCAAATTCAGTTGCAACGAAAAATCCTGTCATTATAATTAGTAGGGCGAATGCCGCCAACCTAATGGTTATCTCCAATATGTCTCCGTCCAAATAATTCCTTTGTTCCCGCCCGAATGAGGGAAGTAAACAAAGTGTACACCTCCTATGATTTAAAAAATTGTTGGATGTCTCAATAATAAATTATTTAAAAGAAAAACACAAATATTGACAACGATTTTTTCGCTAGTTTTTCCAGTACCTTTTTGAAAAAAGTAACTAGATTCAAATACCAAAAGATTGTAATTGCCATAGCTATATGCTAACTTTAAAAAGAGCAAAGATAGTTTGTTTAGGGAAAGAAGCATTTTGCATCTCATATATTACGACACGTCAAAAAATCTCAAGAGTGCTTTAGCTTGCGGATTTTTTTAAATGAATTATTTTTTATAGCTAAAAGGGGAGTCTCGATTATTTGAGACTCCCCTTTTCTATGCAAAAAAAATGTTGCCATTTTTTACTCGGTTATTCTTGTTGGAACCGTAATTTTAAACATGCCTTTTCAACATCATGAATGGTTTCCTTACTAGGTATTACGCCTGTGAAGGGAGCAATAGATACAGGTGCTTTTTCTGTAATGCCCTGCTGTGTTAATACATAATTTTTTCCATTATACGTTAAATAGAACATTTTACTTGATTTCTTCCCGAAAGAGCTAGTAGAAGAATCAAAAAAGCCCTTTAATTGACTGCAATATTCATTGTAGAAGTCGCTTTTATAGCCAGAAAGTTCTTCGAATTTTTTACTATTCATAGTACCCGCTTCATCGGTTAGTTCGAATATTTTGGTTGAAAATTCTGAAAAAAATTCTTTTACTTTTGTACGAATTAATGCTTTTGAATTATAGCTGTTTAAGTCATCCGAAAGTGTGACTTTACTCATTGAAATGGCCCCCTGCATAAAAAACATTTACTATTAAGCTGATACCATAAATGTATAAGAAAAATATACAAATTTCAACATGAATCAACATAATTAGCTTAAAGGACGTGCTATTAGTTAGTAAATATAGGTAGTTTTATACGGAATTATTACGAAAAAATGACTACTTTTTTAGTCGTATACGTGGAACAGCATGAGTTCATGTATCATTTTTTTAACATCCTCTTCGTTTGGTGGAATTGGTCCTATCCATTGAATTGTCCCATCCTTTATATATTCAGCCTGATATCGTTGTCGTTGATAAAAAAATGAAATAGCCCACCCAGGAATTTGGGCATTGTAAAATAATGGTTTAAAACTGAAATGCTGAATCATCATCTAAACCTCGTTTCTATTGTATGTAGTTCATATTATTCAAGGATAATGGTAATTTTGCAACTATTCGCTTTTAGGATAGAAGTTAATAGCATAAGATTGGAAATTCTAAAGAGGATATTTCTTTCGTAGAAAATCATTGCTCTGCTATAATGAGTGCAGAAGGCGACAAAATACGCCAATCGTGAATACAATTGAAATGAGAGGATACTAATGGATAATTTTATCGTGACATTACTTTTTATGGCAATTATTGGGGCGGCAATTGGTGGCGTAACAAATCATCTGGCCATTAAAATGCTTTTTCGTCCACATAAAGCAATATATATTAAAAACTGGCGATTACCGTTTACGCCAGGTCTTATTCCAAAACGACGTGATGAATTAGCAAAACAGCTAGGTCTCACAGTAGTAAATTACTTATTAACGCCTGAAACATTTAGAAAGAAATTTTTCTCAAAAGATATTCAGGACAAAGTAGAACAATTTGTGCAAGCAAAGGTTGAAGAGACAGTCTTTACAAACGATAAAACCATTCAGGATTGGCTAAACTTAGCAGGATTTTCGCAACTGTCAGCTACCATTGAGCAGAAGGTTGAAGCGATAGTTGAGGGACAATTTTCGGCAGTAAAGAATACACTATCAACAAAATCAATTCGTTCTCTGCTATCTGATGATATTCAAAATACGATTGATGCTAAAATTCCTGTAGCGGTTCATCATATTTTAGAAAAAGGTGAGGATTACTTTTTATCACCAGAAGGCGAAATGACAATCAAGGCGATGATTGATGATTTTTTATCATCAAAAGGCTCTCTTGGTGGCATGATCAATATGTTTTTAGGTGATTCCTCCTCACTTGTTGGTAAAGTTCAACGTGAGCTTGTGAAGTTTTTACAAGCGCCAGGAACGTCAACATTACTAACAAAAATATTTACACAGGAATTGGAAAAATTAAAAGATCGACCAGCAATGGACTTTTTACAAGACGTTCAATTTGAACCAATTTTATCGAAATTACAAGTGTACGTGAAAGAGCAATTAGCAATCGCTGAACGTTTAAATCAACCGATTTCTTATTACTGGCCTGAAGGAAATGAGTGGGCGAAGTATACGGTGATTCCACAAGCTATAGAAAAAGCTTTTGTGAAAGCTGAGGAAAAACTTGAGGATGTACTAAAACGTTTAAACTTACAAGAGGTTGTTAGAGAGCAGGTAGACTCTTTCCCAGTAGAAAAATTAGAGGAGCTTGTATTAGGTATTTCAAAACGTGAGTTTAAAATGATTACCGTATTAGGTGCAGTTCTTGGTGGATTGATTGGGATTGTGCAAGGTTTAATTGTTTACTTTATTTAAAAGGAGAATGTATGAATGATTAATATTTATAATGACATTAATGCGTTAGAGGCAACTTTTCGGAAGATTCCTGAGTTTGAAGCTTTAAAAGCTGCAGTTGAAGTTGTAAAGAATGATGAAGAGGCATTAAATGTCTTTAAAAACTTCCGTAAAATCCAAATTGATTTACAGAAAAAACAATTAGCAGGTGAGGATATACTGGAAGATGAGCTTGTCTATGCACAAAAAGCAGCACAGCTTGCACAGCAAAATGAAAAAATCTCAACGATGCTTGAGTCAGAAATGAAGTTAAGTAAAGTAATCGAAGAAGTGAATCGCATTTTAATAAAACCTATTCAAGGTTTATACGAAGGAATTCAATAAATAAAAATGTGATAAATTGCAATTTAAAAAGGAATAATTGTCCTCGGAATTGCACATATAACAAGTAAGAAGAAAACGTGTATCCGCAAGTGGTCGGTACACGTTTTTACTTTATGTATAAGTTAGGGAGTATCGGAGGTTATGATTATGCATGTCATCATTGAATGGACTTATAAAACACCAAAAGGAGCAACAACTGTTTTACGTTCAGCTGAAATGCCTGCTGCTCAAGCATTATTACTAGCAGAGGATATGGAAAGAACGGGAAGAGTAAAATCGTTACATTGCATAGATCGGCAAGATACCAATTGGTCACTGAAAGAGCTAAAAGCCTATTTAAAGGAAATAGAGACGGAGCCGCATAATATTACTGTCTATTTTGATGGTGGGTTTGACCTTGGGACAAGGCAGGCAGGGTTAGGATGTGCCATTTATTATGAACAAAATGGTAAACCTTTCCGATTAAGAAAAAATGCCTTTTCGTCTGAACTAAAATCAAACAATGAAGCAGAGTATGCGGCACTTTATTTAGGCTTAGTGGAGCTAGAATTGTTAAATGTTCACCATTTGCCTGTGAAAATTATAGGAGATTCGCAAGTAGTCATCAATCAGTTAAATGGGGAATGGCCTGCTTTAGAAAAGGAGTTAGCAAGCTGGGCAGATAAAATCGATGCCAAGCTAGAGCAGTTTAACATTCAACCAGAATATCAGCTGGTCTCCCGTAAAGATAATGCTGAAGCGGATCGTCTTGCTACACAAGCGTTAAATGGTATAGATATTACGGGCTTGAGAGAGATTGTAAAAGACTAACGAAGAAGAGGAGGCAGTAGTGACTGTTACCTCTTCATAGTGTTGAAAAACAAAACCATCCATAGAATTTTTGCAAAAGGTGAACATGGATTTCCGTTGCAGGCTACTTGCTTTCCTGTGGGTGAGCGGGAGTCAAGTAGCCTTCCACTTCAATTCATAAAAATGTTTCTTATTAGTAAAGGTTTTGAAATAAAGTGAAGTATTCACTTTAGTAAAGGTTTTGAAATAAAGAGAAGGTATTCACTACTCTTTCTGGAGGGGGTGTCACTCATCGCTTCTCCACATTGACAATAAGAGACTATCCTTTCTCTACTCATAAAAAATAATGAGTTATTTTCACTACGGCTCGTATGAAAGATAAGGAAAGGACACTTTTGTACATGGTTGATTGGAGTGAACGCAGTGAGTGAAGCTTGCTCATCGGATGCCCCCTGGAAAGAACACTGGCAGAACGGACATCAACCATCGCCTTTCAAAATGACTGTTTCTGCTGATGACATCACCTTTTTTCATAAATTTCTCTGCTTATGATGAAACTTTTCCCATTTTAAAACTACTACTCCTTTGAACTCAAACAATAAGGAGAGATTTTTATGAACATGAAAAAGTTAGCACCAGTGGCAATGACTGCATTATTATTTGGAAGTGCCATGGTGCCAGTAGCTTCAGCAAATGAGCAGCATGCTACAGAAGCAGAAGTACCACAAATTCAAATAGATCCAGTACACATTTTCAATAATACGCGTGGTACTGTGGAAGATGTTCGTGTTGGAGAAAACATTACATACTACACTGTAAAAGACGGCGAGCAAATAAATGTATTAGAAATGACGAAAGATACTCTTGTGTTTGACAATACAGGTAAGAAAGTGGATCTTCAAAAAGGAGATAAAGTAATCGCTTATACATTTGCCAACAAGCCTCAAAAATATATTTATCCACCACAATTCAATCCTGAGGTTGTCATTGTAGAATCAGAAGAAGTTGGCTTTGTTGAAGTTGATTATTTCTTTGAGGATTTAACGAATACGTATGATATGTTAAAACTAAATATCGGTAATGAAACAGAGCTATTAAACGCAAAAAGTGAAAAAGTAGAGGCTAAAGATTTAACAGAGAAGCACCTAGTTGTTTTCTATACAGCCTCTACTAAAAGTATTCCAGCACAAACAACACCATCTAAAGTGATTGTACTGGATGATTATCCCGCAACTACGACGAATCCAGTAAATGAAGAAATTGATAAAATTATCACATCAGACTCTTACGAAGTAGCTGGTACAAAAATGGTGCCATTACGTATAATTGCTGAAAAGCTTGGCTTCAAAGTGGACTCAACTGGTAAAGGGGCTATTCTTACAAAGGGAAATATGTCTTACACATTGACGCGTGGAGAAACAACATTTGGCTATAATAAAGCATTACGCACACTAAAAGTAGCACCAACACTGAAAGACACAAAAACCTATGTACCGGTTGAATTTGTTGAAGAATATTTAAAATAAAAGATTAAAGATGATATCAATAGCTGAAAAAGTCTTTTTGACCAAGGCAAAAGGTTGATTTTCGCTCCGCCAACGTCCTTTCCATGGACGTCCGACTCTGGGAGGATAGCGAGACGGCGAAACTGATTTTGTTCGGCGTAAAAGCAGCAAGTAAGTGGCCTAAAACGAAAAGCCTTTTTCGAAAGTTTATTGTTTGTTTTTTAACACTAGGAGAGTATGCCGAAAGTTTTTGGCATACTCTTTTCATTTGTGGTCATTATGCTATTGCTATGGGATAGTAGTTTTTCAAGGAAGCATAGGTAGGATACCTTTTTGCAAATTGTTGAAGACATTGCTTAAAAGACACTGTATTCATAAAATTTTTGGCTAATGTCATTTCATCTGAATACAGTAAAAATTGCTGGGAGTGTTGTTGAATAAATTCTCTTGCTTTTTCATAGTGCTCATTGATAGAGATGGCACCATAAATGTCTTGTTGGTTGATTATATAGATAAAATCACAAAGAACATGATGTGTGCCATATCTAAATAAAACCGTTACATATAATGTTTTTTCATCACAACGTTCTAAGTCAAACTGGTGAAATGTTATTTCTATTTGATGTATAAAGCGAGAAATGTCTATTCGGTTGCTATTTTTTAAAATAAACACTATCAACACCACCTTTTTAAAAATTATAATGATAAAGAAATAGTTTGTCTATTTGAAAATTGAATATTCTGTTATTTTAGGATTGTAATTGTTACTTTGCTTAAAGACATAGAAATTTGTTAAACTTAAATCTGCACTATATCTGGAATAAGAAAAGAAGAGAGCGAAATAAGATGAAAATTATTCACATAGATCAAAAATATCCTGAGGATTGGATAAGGGTATTAAATCATATAGCGAATTTATTTTTTGAGGACTCCAAGCTGAAGGTAGAACCAGAGGGAGCAGATATGTCTGCATCATTTGATTATCAGACTGGGGACGATTTTTCCATTTCTACAAAAGCCGTATTGACTGTAGATGGGCAGCAATATACAAATGAATATAGCATTCAATATGAATCAGCAGCGACTGATCGTGAGCTAAATATTCGTATGAAACGTGCATTATCACATGTATTTTTAAATGTGCTTGAGCAGCATACGGGGATGCATCAGCAATGGGGGATTTTAACAGGTGTGCGCCCAACAAAGCTTTATCATAAATTTAGAAAAGAAGGGAAAAGTGAACAAGAGATTGCTGATCTTTTGATTCGAGATTTCCGTTTATCAGAGGACAAGGTGGCACTATTAAAGGAAATTGTGGAACGACAATTAGTAACCATTCCTGATATAGATGAGATTGGGCAAGAGATTAGTGTTTATATCGGCATTCCATTCTGTCCGACGAAGTGCGCGTATTGTACTTTCCCAGCCTATGCGATTGGTAGTAACCGTAAGCAAGGTCGTGTGGCAACCTTTTTAGATGGCTTGCATATTGAGTTGCGCGAAATGGGCAAATGGTTAAAGGACAATAATATGAAAATCACCTCTATCTATTGGGGAGGCGGCACACCAACTTCAATTGAGGCAGATGAAATGGACGCCTTATATCAAACAATGTATGAGTCTTTCCCAAATCCCGAAACAATTCGAGAGGTGACTGTTGAAGCCGGCAGACCAGATACAATCACACCTGAAAAATTAGAGGTACTAAAAAAATGGGGCATTGATCGTATTAGCGTTAACCCGCAATCATATACAGATGAAACATTAAAAGCAATTGGTCGTCATCATACGGTTCAGGAAACCATTGATAAGTTTTGGCTTGCACGAGAATCAGGTATGAACAATATTAATATGGATCTCATTATTGGATTACCGAATGAAGGGGTAGACGAGTTCCAGCATTCTTTAGAAGAATCTGCTAAGATGCAGCCAGAATCATTAACGGTTCATACGCTATCATTTAAACGAGCGTCAGAGATGACACGTAATAAGGATAAATACAAAGTAGCGGATCGCGATACAGTGGCCGAAATGATGGAAATGGCACAGGTTTGGACTAAAGAAAATGACTATGTTCCATATTATTTATACCGTCAAAAAAATATTTTAGGTAATTTAGAAAATGTCGGCTATAGTAAGGCTGGTGAAGAAAGTATCTACAATATTGTGATTATGGAAGAGGTGCAGACAATCTTAGGGATTGGCTGTGGAGCATCCTCTAAATTTGTTCATCCTGAGACAGGAAGAATTACGCAATTCCACAATCCGAAAGATCCAGCAGCCTATATTATGACCTTTGAAGAGGCTATTGGGAAAAAAATAGAGTTTTTAGATGAATTATATAAAGCATAAAGGTAAAGGCAATCTGCGTTGTTCAGGTTGCCTTCATTATTTGTAGTGTTCGCAATGTACAGGCCATTTTTAAAATAACGGCATCCTCGAAATATTGTGGGTCGTAGCCTGTCATTTCTCTTATTTTATTTAATCGGTAGGTAAGCGTATGACGATGAATAGCCAGTTGTTGTGCACAAAGCTTTAATTGTAAATTACAGTCAAAAAATGATTGTAATGTTTCCAACTGTTTAGCATCCATATTTTTCAGTATACGATGATGAAATGCTTGTACTTCTTCTGATTCTCGAGGCTTAAAAAGAGAAAATAACTCGACATCTTCAAAAAAGGTTAATTCATTCTGGACTGTTGCAAATTCTAGCGCTGTTCTTGCGCCTTGGTAGCTATAGGGAAGCTGTGATAGATGTTGCACAACAGGACCAATACCTATTTGAAGGGAAGGCAGCTTCTGTTTCTGTTTGCGTAGCGCTTTGATAATGGGACGACAACTCTGTTCTTCACAATTTGTCAGCAGAATATAGTATTCTTGCAATTGGCTATGGCCGGCAAGAATAGGCTGTTTATAAAATAAATCCTCAAAAAAGAGGGGAATTGAATTTTCTACGTAAGATGTCTCATTAAAGCTCACTAAAATCACTTGAAAGGGAGCTTTTAGAGCAAAGGGTAATTTTTGAATTCGTTCATTTAAGGCTGCATCTAACTTACTACCATGAACAAGTGCTTCAAATATATAATCATTATTTTTTCGTTGCCATTCACTTTTAGATTCAACAATGGCTTGGTGTGTCATAATTTCTGTTGTGAGTTGTACAAGATTGGCAATTTCAAACATATCCTCAGACTCTCCTGTGATGCCAATAACCCCTACTACTTCATCCTGATACATGATTGGCATATTAATGCCTGGTTTTGTGTTCGGATACTGCTCGATATTTTCTTCGTTAATAATTAATGTCTCTTTTGTTTGTGTCACATGAAGGGCACCTTCATGAATATTTTCCACCCTCATTTTATCGCCAGAGGCTAAAATCACGCCACTTGGGCTAATGACGTTAATATTGTGGCGCAAACGTAGCATCGTTTGATGTACGATTTCTTCTGCTAATTTTTTCGTCAACATGTTTATACACCTCGCATAAAAAACAGCCTGTTATAGGACAGTTAAATTGTACACCCATTATAATGTTTTCTGAATTTATTGTCATTATAATAAATTGTAAGCGCTTAACTTAGGATATGAAAATTTACGTAAATGTCAATGGACGACATAAGTGGAGGTATAGCATGAAGGTCATCATTAGTCCAGATTCCTACAAGGGTACTCTGTCAGCAGTTGAAGTAGCAAAATCAATGCAGGAAGGAATCCTGGATGCGGATCAATCGATTGAAACAATCGTATTACCAGTTGCAGATGGGGGAGAAGGCACGCTACAATCACTGATTGCCTCTACAGAAGGTCAATATTTTTCTGTAAACGTCCTAGATCCATTGGGAAGGGCAATTCAGGCTCAATATGGAGTGTTGGGGGATCAAGTAACATGTGTTATAGAAATGGCCCAAGCATCTGGCATTATGCTGCTACAAGATAATGAGAAAAATCCAGAGCTAGCTACATCTTATGGCACTGGCCAGTTAATTAAAGCCGCACTCGATCAAGGCTATAGAAAGTTTATTATCGGCATTGGTGGAAGTGCCACGAATGATGCTGGGATTGGAATGTTACAGGCATTAGGCGTTCGATTAATGACGGAGGATGGTTCAGAGCTAGAGGCTGGAGTTTCTAATTTAGTGAAATTAAATGTTATAGATATTAGCCAGCTAGATGCTAGATTAGCCGAGGCGACATTTACAATAGCCTGTGATGTTGATAATCCGCTCATTGGTGAACGAGGGGCAACAGCCATTTTTGGTCCACAAAAAGGTGTCCGAAAACAGCAGATTGCCGAATTTGATCGCTGTTTAAAGCATTTTGCAGATATTGTTGAAGCCCAATTTTCCATTCGGCTGCATGATTATAAAGGTGCGGGAGCTGCTGGGGGAATGGGTGGTGCTTTAATCGCATTTTTAAATGGAACATTTTATGCAGGGATTGATATTGTATTAGATGCTGTACAGCTTCAGGCACATTTAGTAGAGGCACAGTTTGTGATAACAGGAGAAGGTAAATCCGATCTACAAACATTACATGGTAAGGCACCATTGGGTGTGGCAAAGGCTGCTAGACTTGCTAAGGTAGAGGCATTGTTATTATCGGGAGGAATCGATGGAAAGGCAAAGGCAGCTCTGCAAGAGTATTTTTCAGTTGTCGAATCTTTAGTAGATGAGGAGACTAGTGTGCAGCAGGCGATGCAAGATCCTACTCACTATATTCGCTTAAAAACTAAGAGATTGATTGAGCGTACCATACAAAAGGGGGATGACTAGATGTTGTTCATCATTATTTTAATAGGGGTATTATTTGTTGTACTGGGGACGGCTAAGTTAAAGCTTCACCCGTTTTTAGCGCTATTAATTAGTGCTTTCTTTGTTGGAATGGCATCAGGGATGCCATTATTATCAGTCGTTGAAAGCATTAATACTGGATTTGGTGGCTTGATGACAAGCATTGGCTTAGTTATTATCGCTGGTACGATTATAGGCTTAATATTAGAAAAGTCAGGTGCTGCCTATCGAATGGCGGAAGTCGTGTTAAGAATTGTAGGGCCAAAGCGTCCTCAATTAGCGATGTCTTTAATTGGCTATATCGTGTCCATTCCAGTGTTTTGTGATTCAGGCTTTATTATTTTATCTAGCTTGCAAAAATCATTGGCAAAGCGAGCAAATGTCACAATTGCTTCAATGGCAGTAGCTTTAGCAACGGGCTTATTTGCTACACATGTATTAGTGCCACCAACCCCAGGACCTATTGCAGCAGCAGGGAATATTGGTGCTGCGGATTATTTAGGAACGGTCATTGTCATTGGTTTATTAGTAGCGATACCAGCGACATTTGTAGGTTATCTATGGTCGGTGAAAGTGGCGACAAAGATTCGAGTACCCGAAGATGAGGTAGAGGCATTAGATTATGAGGAAGTGATTAAATCTTTTGGCAAAATGCCGTCAACATTTAAAGCCTTTTTGCCAATCGTTTTACCAATTGTGTTAATTGGTCTAGGTTCTATAGCAGCATTAGTTGGTGATACAGAATCGACATTCAATACAATCTTTAAATTTTTAGGTTCACCAACAGTAGCTTTATTTTTAGGTGTAGCATCGGCATTTTTATTATTACCTGAAATTAGTGAAACGACATTAACGGGCTGGATTGGTGAAAGCTTAAAAGAAGCGGCTCCTATTTTACTTATTACAGGAGCTGGCGGTTCATTTGGAACTGTTATTAAAAATGCTGGTGTTGGAGAAATGCTTCAGGAAATGGATTTAGGCATGTTTGCATCAGGTACATTATTCCTTCTTGTGCCATTTATTGTAGCGGCAGCATTGAAAACAGCTCAAGGTTCTTCCACAACGGCACTTGTGATCACCTCTACTTTAGTAGCGCCAATGCTTGTAACATTAGGAATTGAGGGAGCGGTACCGTTAGCATTAGTGGTGATGGCAATTGGTGCTGGAGCAATGACAGTTAGTCATGTGAACGACAGCTTTTTCTGGGTAATTACACAGTATAGTGGCATGGAAGTCACACAGGCCTATAAAGCACAAACGGTCGCAACTTTATTGCAGGGTCTTGTCACAATTACAATTACGATGATTTTATGGTGGATATTCGTTTAAAGAAGAAGGAGAGCGGCCCATGGCTAGCTCTCTTTTTGTATAATAGAAAAAGAGAAAGGAAGTTAGTTGATGAAAAAGATAATAGTATTGCTCCTTTGTATTTTTTTAATAGCAGGCTGTACTGAGGCAATCAAGCCAGAGAAAATGGCTGTAACGGCTGGTCATGATATGCGCGTTCATTTTATTGATGTGGGTCAAGGGGATTCTATATTGATTGAATCACCAAATGGTAAAACAATGCTTGTGGATGGAGGAGTGAAAGGTGCAGGGCAGCAGATTGTCTCTTATTTAAAGGAACTTGGAGTGAGCAAGCTCGATGTAGTTGTAGCGACACACCCAGATGCAGATCATATTGGCGGTCTCATTCCTGTGTTAAATTCACTTACGATTGAGCAATTTTATGATTCGGGTAAAGTACATACATCCCAAACCTTTGAAGAAATGCTGACACTAATTGATGAAAAAAATATCCCTTATTATGTGCCAAAAACAGGTGAAACTATTGAGTTTGATAAGGATGTAACTGTGAAAGTATTGAATGCGAATGAGCAGGCATCAGATAATAATGATGCTTCCATTGTTTTAAAAATGACTTATAGCAATGTCTCTTTTTTATTAACAGGAGATGCTGGAGTAGCATTAGAAAAAGAAATGCTGCAGTATGATGTAACAGCAACTGTTCTGAAGGCAGGGCATCATGGCTCTAACACAAGTAGCTCACAGGAATTCATTCGGGCTGTAAAACCAGAAGTCACGATATTAAGTTACGGGGAAGATAATAAATATGGCCATCCACATGCAGAAGTAGTAGATCGTTTGCAGGCTATTGGTAGTAAAATCTATGCTACAGCGGATTTAGGAACGATTACGGTATCCACAGATGGGGTAAACTATACAGTGAATGGGAAGGAAACTTCTAAAGTGGAAACTAGCAAAAAAACTACCGAAATAGAAGTATCCGCTCCAGCTATTGAGATCGTCAGCAAGGATTTAGTTACTGAAATTGTAGGCATTAAAAATAATGGACAACAAGCTGTTTCTTTAAAGGATTGGCAGCTTGTTTCAATTGAAGGGAATCAAGTGTTTAATTTTCCAAATCTCACTTTACAGCCAGGGAAAATAATTTATATTACAAGTGGAGCTAATGCAAGAGAAGGGCAAAATTATTTGAAATGGACAACTAAACAGATTTGGTTAAATGATGGAGATGCTGCGCAATTACGCAATGAGAAAGGGGAACTTGTCAGTGAGCTCGAGTAAATACACATTAGACCGTATTGAAGATGGCTATGCGATTTTCTTAATGTTTCCAGAGGAAGAGGAACAACTCATTATTTCACAGTCAGCCATGAACAAGCCAGTGCAAGTAGGTGATCGTGTGCAGATAGAAGAAAAAGATGGCATTTACTATATTGAAATTTTACAAGATGAAACACAACAAAAAAGAGCAGACATTCAAAGTTTAATGAACCGTTTGCGTAATAAACATAATTAATAGATGACAAGCTGTGAAGATTTGACGCACAGCTTGTTTTTAGATAGAGGAATTGTACTTAATTTGTTATCCTAAATATTTTGAAAATATGCTAAAATAGTAGTATTAATCGTGAGCTAGGAGCGGACAAAATGTCGATAAATACAATTATTTTTGATTTAGATGATACATTACTATGGGATAAAAAATCGGTCAAAACAGCATTTGAAAAAACATGTGACTATGCTGCAACAGTACATCATGTGAACCCTGCTGAGCTAGAGGAAGCGGTTCGTCGAGAGGCACGTGCTTTATATGAAGGTTATGAAACATATGATTATACCGTTTTAATTGGTATTAATCCGTTTGAAGGTCTTTGGGGAACTTTTGATGACGCTACAGATTCTTTCAAAAAAATGAAAGAAATTGTTCCTAGTTATCGTGCAGCGGCTTGGACAAAAGGGTTAGCTGCTCTTGGTATTGAGGATACAGCGTTTGGAGCCGAGCTAGGAGAGCGCTTTGTAGCCGAGCGTAAAGTAGCGCCATTTTTATACGAAGATACTTTTGCGGTGTTAGATGAATTAAAAGGAAAATATCAGCTTGTCTTGCTAACAAATGGTGCACCAAGTCTGCAAAACTTAAAACTAGAAATCACTCCAGAAATTGCCCCCTATTTTGATCACATTATTATTTCGGGAGACTTTGGTAAAGGGAAGCCGGATGCGTCCATTTTTGAATATGTTATGGAAAAAGTAGGAATTACCGCTGATGAGGCCATTATGGTTGGCGATAATTTGAATACCGATATTTTAGGCTCATCACGTGTGGGTATGCGCAATGTATGGATTAATCGTGAAAACCATATTGCTGATGGTGCTGTGATACCTTCCTATGAGGTAGACTCTTTGACAGCATTGATGGAGCTTGTAAATAAGCTATAATATAAAAATGTACTGATCCCTCATGGAGTCAGTACATTTTTTGTTAAAAATAGACATTTAGTCCAAGATATAAACATGTAAAAGCTATAGCTAGACAAAGCTGGACAAGAGCGCTAGCTATTAAGTAACCCTGAGGTTCACCAGCCTTTTTACGATAATAGATTTGCATAAAGGAGTAGAGTGAGAAAAGGCCATAAATAATTACTGCATGAATAGTATGGTGTACAAAATAGATAACAAATGAAATACCTCCAAACAACACGAGCATGATGGCATTGGCAATGGCATGCTCAACTGTCGCAGCAAAAAAGCGACGTTCTGTATAAGGCATTCTTTTTTTAGCAATCCACAGTATGAAATGCATAAGTAGGATGAAAATGTTCCCAATAATAAGTTTCGTCGACCGCTTCTCATCATAAAAATAGCGTAGTGAGTCAAATGACTCTTCAATCAGAAAGGCTTGCTGTGTTTCAACATTGAAGAAAATCTTGTTATTGAGTACCTTCCATTTCTCTTGTGTACGGTCATTATAGAGAATCAAAATATCATAGATAGTACCACTTTTCCACTGACTAGCGGATATTGTTACAGGAGAAGCGTTGTCCCAATTTTGTTGTAGCTGTGTGATAGCCTTTGCATGAGCATAGCATTGCTGAGGAACATAAAGGCAAGAATCCTGTGCTATAAAGGTTTCCTTGTTCATATTCTCCTTTAAATAGATTCGTTGGATTGCTTTGGAGGAATCCATTGTTGTAGGAGAATTAGTAGGACTTTGAACAAAAGATAATAGTAATATAGAAAGAACTACTATAAATAGCAATGACACAGAAGGAATTTTCCATCTATTTTTAGTCTTTTGTTTATTAATTACTGAGGGCTCTGTCATATTGCGTAATAATTTTTTTTGCTGCTGATCAGATAACATTAAATCATCTAAGTGTTGCCATGTCTTCTTATCATTCTTCATCCATCTCACCTCCTAACTGTTTTTTTAATGCGATGAGTGCTCGTTTTAATGTGTTTTTTACTTTTCCCTCATTCCAGCCAAGGATAGTGCAGGTTTCCTCGATGGATAGTCCCTCTATTTTGCGCAGAATGATTACATCACGATAGGTGATTTTTAGTTTACGAATAGCAAGATATAGCATCTTGGCATCTTCTTGTTGCATCAGCCATTGATGAGGAGAAGGTGACGCTTGTTCTTCATGCTGTTGTAAAAAAGGGACAAACTGAATTATCCTTTTTCGACGATAATGATCATAGGCAAGGTTACGTGCAGTGCACCGCAACCAAGCGAGATCGGCTCCTTCTTTTATTGTTTGGTGATGTTTCAAATAACGGACAAAGGTTTCCTGTGTATAATCCTCCGCTAATTTTTCATCATTTAGTAAGTAATATAAGTATTTAAAAATGGTGTGGTTATGTAAGTAAAATATTTCTTCTATCTTCAAGCTGTACACCTCCTTTTCTTTAAAGACGAAGAACCCTTAGAAAAGTATCATTTTACCAAAATAAAAAGCAGAGAGTAGAGACTCCCTGCTTCTTGTTATGATTAATTATAGGTTAATGGCTTTTACCTCATCAATGTTTTCAAGCTGTGCTACAAAAACTAAATCTTCTTCAGTTACAACATTATCAACCGTTAGCATCATAACCGCTGTACCACCAACCTGTGCACGGCCAACTTGCATTGTTGCGATATTGATTTCTTTTTCTGCAAGCTTTGTTGCTACACGGCCAATTGCACCTGGTTTGTCCGTATTTTTAATGTAAAGAAGGTGACCTTGTGGAATGACGTCCACAACATAGTCTTCTACTTTTACGATACGTGCACCTAAACCGTTTAATAATGTACCAGCTACTGTATGTGTTTCATTAGCAGTAATAATTTCAATCGTAATTAAGCTTGTAAAGCCTTTAGCAGTTGTTGTTTTGTGCTCATTAATTTTCATGCCGATACGTTCAGATAAGTAACGGGCATTGACATCATTTACATGATTACCATGATTTTTTGCTAATAAGCCTTTTAGTGCATTTGAAGTTAATGGACGTACATCATAGTTTGCTACTTCACCAGCATAAGATAGGTTGATTTCTTTTACAGGCTCTGTTGTTAATTGTGATAGGAATGAACCAAGTTTTTCAGCTAATTCAAAGAAAGGCTCAACTTGTGCAAGAAGCTCTTTCGGAATAGATGGCATGTTTACAGGGTTTGTTACGGTACCTGTTTTATAAAATTTAATGATGTCGTTTGATACATCAACCGCAACAGATTCTTGTGCTTCAATTGTCGATGCACCTAAGTGAGGCGTTGCGATTACCTGTGGTAATGTCAGTAGCTTATGATCTGTTGCTGGTTCAGAAACAAATACATCTAGGGCAGCACCAGCTACTTTTCCTGCTACGATTGCATCATATAAATCATCTTCATTGATAATTCCACCACGTGCACAGTTAATGATACGCACGCCATCTTTCATCATCGCAAATTTTTCTTTATTAATAAGATTACGTGTTTCAGGAAGAAGTGGTGTATGAACTGTAATGAAATCTGCTGCTTCGCAAATTTCTTCAACTGTTGCTTTTGTTACACCTAATTCTTTTGCACGTTCATCTGTTAGGAAAGGATCGTATGCCATAACATTCATACGTTGACCTTTTGCACGATAAGCTACTTCAACACCGATTCGTCCAAAGCCTACAACACCCAACGTTTTATTTTTTAGCTCAACACCAACATAAGATTTGCGATCCCATTTTCCATTTTTTAATGTATTAAAAGCTTGTGGAATATGACGGGCAAGTGAAGTCATCATTGCGATTGTATGCTCAGCAGCTGAGTTTGTGTTACCATCTGGTGCGTTGACAACGATAATGCCATGTTCAGTAGCAGCAGCAAGGTCAATATTATCGACACCCACACCAGCACGACCAATTAATTTTAAGTTTTTAGCTGCTTCGATCACTTCACGTGTCACAGTTGTTTGAGAACGAACAAGTAATACATCCACATCTGCAATTTTAGCGATTAATTGTTCTGGTGCAAGACCAGTGTCCACAATAATGTTTAAATCTAAATCTTGCTCCTGACGTAATGGGAAAATACCATCCTCACTTAGTGGATCAGCGATAAATACGTTAATGTTTTTTGTTGCAGTAGTCATTATAATTAGCTCCTTTTTAATAAATATGGGTTGTGGATTTATCTACGACAGTCTGAAATTTGTAAAATTCGAACATCTTACAGCATGCAAACGATCTCCTTTCTAAATCGAAAACAATATAAAAAGCCTTCCACGCCTTACAGACACAGTTATTGTGTTGTAAGGGGCGAAAGGCTGAATAAACATTGGTTCGCGGTACCACCCTTAATCACTGCTGGAAAATTTATTCTGGCAGTCTTAGCTATATGCGTAACGCGCATGGGACGGATAAGCTTACTGTTAAGTTGTTCGGCTTATCTATTCTGGAGTGGAACTATTATCGTAGAAATCACTGATTTACACCAACCATCAGCTCTCTTTGGATTTTCTTGTGACTAGTATGTCTCCGTCGTTATATTTTGTGTGATTAAATTTGTTAACATCATAATCCCTATTGTTCACCTTTGTCAACGATATTTCTGAAAAACTTAAAAAATATAGACTTCAAAAGTCTGAATAATAACTAAAAACGAACATTATTTGTTTTCTTAGTGTTTAATATTCGTCTTTTTGGAGGATACAATGAAAGCGTTAACGATATTTGAAAAGTGCGATAGTATCAGTGTTCCATGTAGTTTACGGTTAAAAAATTATATGGTAATTAAATGGAATAAATTAGATGATTTATGCTATTCCTTGATGATTTTAGTGTAAGAAAGCGAACATTTTCGCTTGTCACATTTTAGACAAAAAATTAGATTTTAGAAGGTAAACAGGCTGTGAGAGAAGAATGTTAGTTAAGGATGATTTGATTTGGGGGTGTAAAAATGCAGTACGATGTTGCAATAGTTGGTGCTGGACTTGCGGGTTTAGTTGCTGCTTGTGAGTTAATCGATGCAAAGAAAAAAGTTCTTTTAGTAGATCAAGAGCCTGAAAATTCAATAGGGGGACAGGCATATTGGTCTTTTGGTGGGATATTTTTAGTAAATTCTCCAGAGCAGCGAAGGCTTGGAATTAAAGATAGTAAAGAACTGGCGTGGCAAGATTGGCAAGGAACTGCAGGCTTTGATCGTTTAGAAGATGAGGATTCCTGGGCTTATAAATGGGCCAGAGCCTATGTTGATTTTGCTGCAGGTGAAAAATATGACTGGTTAAAGTCAAAAGGTATTAAATTTTTCCCTGTGGTTGGATGGGCAGAACGGGGAGGCTCTTTAGCGGGAGGACATGGCAATTCTGTACCAAGATTTCATATTGTATGGGGAACTGGTCCTGGCATAGTAAAGCCGTTTGTAAATAAAGTAAAGCAAGCTATGAAAGATGGATTTATCGATTTTAGACCAAGACATCGTGTGGATGAATTTATACAACATGATGGAACAATTACAGGAATCAGTGGAACAGTGCTAGCAGAAACCTTTATTAATCGAGGTGAAAAAAGTTCGAGATTGGGGATTGGCGAATTTTCCTACGAAGCCGATGCCGTGATTGTAGCAAGTGGCGGTATTGGGGCTAATTTTGATTTAGTAAGAAAAAATTGGCCTGCACGACTTGGGACTCCTCCTAAAAATATGGTATGTGGTGTGCCAGCTTACGTTGATGGGAGAATGCTAGAAATCACAGAACATGCTGGAGGACGTATTGTAAACCGCGATCGCATGTGGCATTACACAGAGGGATTAAGAAATTGGGATCCAATTTGGCCCAACCATGGCATTCGTATTTTACCAGGGCCTTCCTCCTTATGGTTTGATGCAGAAGGTAATCGATTCCATGCACCCAACTTCCCAGGCTTTGATACGCTCAGTACGTTAGAGGCAATTCAAAAAACAGGTTATGATTACTCTTGGTTTATTTTAACGGAAAAAATTATTGAGAAGGAATTTGCACTATCTGGTTCAGAACAAAACCCAGATTTAACAAACAAAAGCATTAGTGATGTGCTTAAGCGTATAATGCCAGGTCCACCAGCCCCTATCCAAGCTTTTAAAAATCATGGCGAAGATTTTGTGATTGCACATGATTTAAAAGAACTAGTAGAAGGCATGAATAAACTAGCAGGGAATGAGCTACTGGATTTCATGAAAGTGAAAGAGCAAATCTTGGCAAGGGATCGAGAAATGGACAATAAGTTTACGAAGGATTTACAGGTTAACGCTATTCATGGGGCAAGGCATTATATTGGAGATAAATTAGTGCGTGTTGCCAAACCACATAAAATTCTAGATACTAAAAATTGGCCATTAATTGCCGTACGTTTAAACATTCTAACTAGGAAAACCTTGGGTGGCTTACAAACAAATTTAAATGGTGCGGTGTTGGGTATGGATGGTCAACCTATACCAGGTTTATTTGCTGCTGGTGAAGTAAGTGGCTTCGGTGGCGGGGGTGTTCATGGCTATCGTGCTTTAGAAGGGACATTTGTCGGAGGCTGTTTATTTAGTGGACGGCAGGTTGGGCGCTATTTAGCGCAGGAATAATAAGAAAAAGAGCATCGTTCATCAGGACGATGCTCTTTTTGGATGGGCTAGTAGATGGCTTACTATTTTAAGGTTTAGACCATTTACGCACACGGCTAAACCCTATCTCACCAAGTATTAACGATTTGCGTTTTGAATCTCTGCAATCTTAGCAATTTGCTCCTCAACCTGCTCCTTCGTCCAACCATTCTCTTCGACAAAGAAATTGCGTTCTGCACGGCGGCAATCATCTGAACAGCTACGCATATAAAATGCTTCGTGTTTTTCCTCACATAACATTAATTTATGACATTCAGGGTTTGCACAGTTTGTATAACGTTCAGAAGGTTCACCTGTGAAGTAATCCTTCCCAACGATGACATGCTCAACCTGATTAATCGGTACACTTCGACGACGGTCAAAAACAAACATCTGACCATCCCATAGCTGGCCCTTTACTTCAGGATCTTTTGCATAGGTTGCAATACCACCGTGTAATTGACCAACACTTTTACCATAGCCTTCACGTTTTAGCCAACCAGAGAATTTTTCACAGCGAATACCACCTGTGCAGTAAGTTAAAATCTTTTTATCTGAAAAATCTTCTTTATGTGCTTCCATCCAAGCTGGAAGGTCACGGAAGGTTTCAATATCAGGTCGTACAGCACCTTTGAAATGACCAATATCATATTCATAGTCATTTCGGGCGTCGATAATCACAGTGTTCTCTTCTTGCATTTGTTCCATAAATTCTTTAGGCGATAAATAATCGCCTGTGATTTCCAAAGGATTAATATCATGCTCCAAACCTAAATGGACAATTTCCTGACGAGGACGTACATGCATTTTCTTAAAGGTATGTCCTTCCACCTCATCGATTTTCCACATAATATCACTAAAACGAGCATCTGCCTTCATATGATTCCTATAAGCATCTGTTTGCTCAACGGTACCAGAAACGGTGCCATTAATGCCTTCAGAGCCTACTAAAATACGTCCAAGAAGTCCAATTTCTTTACATAATGCTAAATGTTCTTCTGCAAATGCTACAGGGTCTTCAATTGTAATATATTTATAATAAAGTAATACACGATAGTCCTTCTGTATCAAAATACGTTACCACCTTTAACTCAATATTCGTCCTTTAATATAGCATAACAAGAGCAATTTTGCTTAGAGTAGAAGGAGTTTTCTAAAAAAACACGAATAGTACATAGTGAATGACTATTCATATTTGGGGGTAATAGAGATGGAATTTTCAACGATTACTTTAGAAAAATTAGAACGTCGTGCAACGTTAACATTGAATCGTCCGCAGGCGATGAATGCTATGGATGATGTTATGATGCGAGAACTCGCAGAATGCTTTGAGGCTCTCCAACAGGAACAAAATATACAGGTGCTTGTTATTCGTGGAGAAGGAAAAGTCTTTTCTGCGGGTGGCGATATCAAGGCTATGTTAGATGAAAATAAACCATTAAATATTGATGAGGCAATGGTCTATCTTTCACGTATTGTGAAAGCGTATTATCAGTTACCAATGATTGTGATTGCGGCTGTTCATGGTGCATCGGCAGGTCTAGGGTTTAGTCTAACACTTGGGGCAGATATAGTTGTGGCTTGTGAAAATAGTAAGCTAGCTATGAATTTCATTGGAATAGGACTAATCCCAGATGGAGGTGGTCATTTCTTCATGAAGGAACGTGTGGGGACTGTTAAAGCGAAACAGATGATTTGGGAGGGGAAGGTATTAACAGCAAAAGAAGCATTAGATGAAGGGCTTATTGACTTTATTGCACCAGAGGGTACTGTATTTGCCATGGCAGATCAGCTTGTTGGTAAAATGCTTGCGTCACCTATTTCTTCCATGATTACAACGAAAAAAATTCTACATGCTCAAAATTTGCCTCAGCTAGAAAATATCCTAGCTTTAGAAGCAGAGGGGCAATCCGCTATGCGTAAAACAACAGATCATCTAGAAGGCATTCATGCATTTGTAGAGAAAAGAATGCCTGTCTTTGTAGGAAAATAACAATCATAAAAGGCGCGTAGCAACATTGACTACGTGCCTTTTAGCCACTAAACATGGAATAAAATTAATTTACCCGAAGCGTTTACAAGACGATGAGTTTTGTCGGCAACACCTTTTTCCTCAATTTGTTGTTGTCCGTTTAGTTTAGCAGCCTCATCATTTTCAAATGTCCAAGTTTCATCAAATAATGTTTCCCCTGTTTTTTCAAAAGCTGTAAAACGATAATTCTCCATACAAACCCCACCCTTTTACTTAAATATATTTCTATTATACATAGAAGATTTATAAACTTCACGGTAAAACTAGTGAATTTTTTGATAAATTACGAAAATTGTGGAAAAAGTAAGGCAATGCTGTTTTTTATGTAATACCATTTTTCATAAAACGTGAACTATGATAAAATAGAACAAATATTCGGTTTTGTTTAGTGAACATATTACGGTACAGAGGCGATAATTATCTACTATTTGAGGTGATTGGATGACAGCAATTCGTTTTTTTCATTTGGCAGATTTACATTTAGATAGTCCATTTAAAGGTTTATTTGGATTACCTGAGCACATTTTAAAGAACATTAGGTCGAGTACTTTTGAAGCATTCGATAAAATTATCCATAAAGCAATTCAAGAGAAACCTGATTTTATATTAATTGTTGGAGATATTTATGATGGTGAAAATCGTAGCTTGCAAGCACAACGAAGATTTCAGGATGCAATGGAAAAGCTCTTCCAACACAACATCCCTGTGATTGTGAGCTATGGTAACCACGATCATTTAAATGGCACTTGGACACGCTTTGCTTTGCCAAGCAATGTCTATGAACTACCAGCGGAAACGACCGTGGTTCAATTAAAAATCCGAGGCCAGCAAGTAAATATATATGGTTTCAGCTATCATGAACGCCATTTAAAGGAATCAGTTATTGAAAGTTATCCAATTGCACAGGATCAGCATGCCATTCATATTGGTATGCTACACGGCAGTGAGGCAGGCAACACGACCCATGATGTTTACGCCCCCTTCACTAAGCAGCAGTTGATAGAAAAGAACTATCATTATTGGGCTTTGGGACATATTCATAAACGACAGCTTTTACATCAAAACCCTCCCATTGTTTATCCAGGCAATATTCAAAGTCGACATCGTAAAGAACAAGGACTGAAAGGCTTTTATGACGTGACGTTATCCCAAACATCGAATGAGCTAGATTTTATCCCTACATCTACTGTCGTTTATAACACGATAGAAGTGGATTGTACGAATGTTGTACATGCCAATGAATTACTAAAAAGATGTTCGGAAGCGATCACAACGAATAGGACGAAGTACGGGGCATCAGTAGTTGAGCTTCACCTGCAAAACATTGATGAACAAACGGAAGCTTTATTTGAACACGCAACTGTAGATGCATGGTTAGATACTGTGCGAGAGACGGAGGAAGGCATTGAGCCGATGTGTTGGGTACAAAAGTTGGTATTGCAGAAGACAGCAAGTCTTTATGAGCAGACAGTAGCAACTCAATCCGTTGTCAGCTTAATGGAGCAGTGGGACAGTAATGAATGGAAAGATATTCTAAAAGATTTATACCAATATGCTGGTGGTGCAAGGCTGATAGAGCCACTAAGTGACAAGGATATTGAAAACTTAACGCAAAATGCACAGGCATTATTGGCAGAAGAAATTCAAAGGGCGTGATCACATGCTGACTATACAAAAAATCCAAATATATGGCTTTGGTAAGCATGAAAACATCACCATTTCCTTAAATGAGGGTGTCACTATTTTTTATGGATTAAATGAAGCAGGAAAGACGACGATTCAGCAGTTTATACTACAAATGCTCTTTGGTTTCCCCATACGGCAGCAGACACAGCGCAAATATGAACCAAAAGTTTCGACGAAATATGGTGGTCAGCTCACACTCGTGCATCCTATTTATGGCCAGTGCACTATTGAACGTGTGAAAGGAAAGGCAGCGGGCGATGTTTCTGTTTATCTAGAGGATGGAACAACGGGACACGAGGAACTATTAACTAAGCTTTTATATGGGTATTCTAGAACGTCCTTTGAATCCATTTTTTCATTTTCATTGCATGAGCTACAGGGCATTGAAAAAATGTCAGAGGAGGAGCTAACCCATTTGCTACTAGCCTCTGGCACAACAGGGGTTCAACATTTATCAGCTCTTGAAAAGAAGATGGAGAAAGAGGCAAATGAGCTGTTTAAAAAAACAGGTAAAGTACCCGTGATTAATCAAAAGGTTGAGCAATTAAAGCAGCTTGAGCGTACGATTAAACAGGAGCAGGGAAAGATTCTAACATTTGAGGACAAATTAAAGCAATTACAACTACTTGAGCATAATCTAGAAAAGCTTTATAGTACGCAAAAACTGCTGCAACAACAATGGCAGCAGTTAACGATTCAAAAGCAGGCACTACCTCTCCTCAAACAGCAACAGATTTTACAGCAGACACTGGTCAATTATCAACATGTACAGTTTCCGCCAGAAGGTATAAGACGCTATGAGCAATTAAAGGATCGTCTATTACACGAAAGCCAGCAGCTAATGCAATTAAAGGAGCAATATCAAACATTACAAAATCAAGTACTTACCATAGCGGATGAGCATACAGTCAATGAAATGGCTCGTCTTATGCAAAAAGAGGCAACGTGGCATCAGCTGATGGTGAAGGAGCAAAATTTACATGATGATCTCTTTATGTTTGAGCAAGAAATAAAAGCACAGTTTCGTTTATTAGGCGTACTCGAGACAGAGGCACAGGAGAATCTTCTCGAAGAAACGGTTTCACTCCAGCAGGAACAACAATTTCAGCTTCAATTAAGTAAATTGGAGGAGGCAGAGGACGAGCTAAAGTTTCATCTACGCTCACTAGAGCAAGTCCATCTAGAATTAGAGACAATTGCCAAACAAAAGCAACGGCTCATGCAAGAGTCATTAACAAATGAAGAAGAACATATTTTAGCACAGTGGCCCCAACAAAAGCGTAAGCTTGAGCAATTACGTGCGGCCAAATCGCAACGTAGTAAACAAAAGCAACCTCATTATTTTAGCTGGCTTGTACTGCTAATCGGTTTATTGTCATTGATTTATGGTGTATTTGAAAAAAACATAGTTACGACCATTATCGGAGCTGTTTTATCATTGCTGACTCTGTTATTTATCCGATATGTTAAACAAGCGGATGAGCCTACTAGTAAAGAGCATAGTTCCCTTCTTCGAGAGTTAGAGCAGGAGGAAATGACGGTACAAGCGGTGCTATTAAAGAAGCAAAGATATGAAGATCGTTGGGTACACGTCAATGAACAGCAAAAGGAGAAGGAGCAGCAATACGCTTCTCTTGAATATAAAATTCAACAGGCTGAGATAGAGATTGAAGAAGCCACTCACACACTCCAGCATTTTTTAAAACGTTATCGATTACAGGGAACAATCGCCAGAACGTTAATGCCCGAATTATTTATGCGTATTCGGAGTGTGCAAGAGCTAGCAGCTAAAAAAAATAGTACCCTAAGCCTTATGCAAGAAGTTCAAAAAGAAAAGCAGCATATTTATAAACAGCTTCAACAGGTTTTAGAGGGAGCCTATGATGAACAGGAAATATATATGTATTTACGGACAGCCTACCTTGAAGCACAACAACATCAACAGCAAGTACAGCAAACAAAAGAACAGCTAGCTGGCCTGAAGATAAAAATGGATGGTGGGCAATCAAAACTGGACCGTTATACAACTGAAATGGCTGAGCTATTGAATGAAGCACAAGTTCCAAACGAGCAGGCTTATTATGAAATGTATGAGCAATTTGAGCAGCAAAAAAACATCATGACAGAGTTACAAACGGTTCAGGCTCAACTCGCCTCACTCAATCTTCCACAGCGAGAGAGTCTAGTGGAGGATACTGTTAACGAGGATATACATGCTTTAGAACAAGAGCAAAATTCAACGCAGCTAGCGATCGACCAATGTCTTGCGCAACGTGCTGCTTTGCTCATTGAAAAAGATCAGCTATTAAATGATGAAAAGTATGGGCAATTGCTACAACAGTTTGAGCAGGAGAAAGCAGAATTGCAGCAGCTGATTGAGCAATGGGCAACTAAAAAAGCTGTTGCGACAGCCATTCACGAAACATTATTCCGCCTACGTGAAGAAAAATTACCTCATGTCCTTGTGGAGGTGAATGCGATTTTCCGTTTACTAACAGGGGGAAGATACGATAAACTTTCGATTCATGATGAAGGTTATTTTGTTGCACAAGATGTAGCAGGATTACGTTATCAAATGGCTGAATTATCTCAGGCTACCAAAGAACAAGCCTATATTGCATTACGTCTGGCCCTTGCAAAAACACTAGTGAGCACTGCTCCATTTCCAATTATTATGGACGATCCATTTGTCCATTTTGATCGAAACCGTACAAACAAAATGGTACAATTAATGAAAGAAGTAGGATATGAACGTCAAATTTTATATTTTACTTGTCATGATACAATGCTCAAACATTGGCAGAAAGAGCAAATTGTCGATATAGGAGCATTAGCAAATGAAAGGGGAGTGGCGTCAACATGAAAGGGATTACGACGCTCCAAGTTGGAGAAGCAGTTGATCAATTTTTATTAATAAAACAAGCGACAAAAGGTGTTACAACCGTTGGAAAGCCATTTATGTCGCTATTACTACAAGATAAAAGTGGAGATATTGAGGCAAAGCTCTGGGATACAAATGAGGATCATGAAAAAATGTATCATGCTGAGGCCATTGTACGTGTAGGTGGAGAGATTCACGACTATAGAGGAAAGAATCAATTGCGTATCAAATCTATTCGTGTTGCCAAGCCAGAGGAAGGTATTGCGATCGATGATTTAGTACCATCCTCTGCAACACCAAAAGAACAATTGTATGAAGAATTGACACAATTTTTCTTTGATATTAAAAATCCAAATATCTCACGTATTACAAGAGCGGCTATTAAAAAACATTATGATGCCATCTTAGTTTTTCCGGCAGCAACTAAAAACCATCATGACTATGCGTCTGGTTTATTAGATCATATGGTGTCCATGCTCAAACTAGGAAAAGCCATTGCTGATTTATATCCAACACTTAATCGTGACCTGTTATATGCAGGCATTATTTTGCATGATATTGGCAAGGTTGTGGAGTTGTCTGGGCCTGTTGCCACGATGTATACAGTGGAGGGCAATTTATTAGGTCACATTACCATTATGGTGAATGAAATTGCCAAAATTGCAAGTGAGCTAGAAATTGAAGGCGAAGAAGTCATGCTGTTGCAGCATATGGTATTGTCTCACCATGGGAAAGAAGAGTGGGGGAGTCCGAAAAAACCGATGCTTCAAGAAGCGGAAATCTTACATTATATTGATAATATAGACGCGAAGATGAACATGCTAACAAGAGCATTAGGGAAAACGACACCAGGTGAATTTACTGAGCGGCTTTTCCCACTTGATAATCGTTCATTTTATAAGCCAACATTTTTATAAGATAAACAGAAGGTTAGTTTATGTTCATTTGGGGATGACAATTGATTTATGGAGTAACTCTCCAAGTTTTCTTAGTGTAGGGTTAATGAAGTGATGGAGTAGATACATTTTAATTTTACTCATTACTCTCTGATTAAAAAAGTGCCCCAATACAGAATCCCATAAGTGAGATAGTCTCAAAAAGCATCATCCAACCAGTTTCCGATAATTAATCGGAGACTGGTTGTTCAATTTCAATTGATTTAGAGTATTGTAATAATATTTTATATAAATCTTCACGGTTTGATCTATGATGGTCGTTTTAGTGCGAATTAATCCGTCCAGATAAAATGTTTCTGCTTTTAGTGTCGCCTGAAACGACTCAATTGGGGATTTGGCGTACTTTTTAAAACCTCGATTTGTTGCTTTGTAAATTTTTTTCAAACTCCATTTGTTAAGACCATCTGTACCTTTCCCAAAAGTATATTGCTTCCCCACAGGCTGTTTGAAATGATGCATCACCCAACTTATACCGTCGTGTCCGTGTTTCAATTTGTTTGTCATTTCGAATATAATTCTTCTAATTTAATCTTTATGGGAATACCTTATAACTTCATTTTTATTTTCTTTAATTTTACTTTTTTAGTGATGAATAATTTTATTTCCTATAAAAAAAGGCATCTCCAATAGATGTTAGGATATATTACCCTAAATTCAAGTGAAGATGCTTCTTTGTTTTGTATAACCCAAAGGGGTCAATTCATAATAATTGAGGCGCTTTTTTTAGTTATGGATGGATAAGCCATCCTGTATAATGAGCTACTGTTCTGTTTTCACTTTCTATATAATACCAATTTCCAAGCATAAGGCGTCCTCTTGACCCATAATCGAGGAAAGTAGGTGGAATTATTCTTCCTTCAAAAGAAATACTTCTTGATACATTTTCCCCTTTGTAAGGCGTTATAATATTTCCTTGAATTTGAGCATTAGATGTAGCACTTGGTTGACTTGCTTGTGCAGATGGTACAATTGCTCCCGAAAATAAAAATGTAGATGTTGCTAAAATACCAACGAATAATTTTACTTTTTTCATAAATATCATCTCCTATTTTGTCTAGAGTAATGTAAGTTAAAATATCTAACCGAATTACAAAAAAACATTTTTGAAAATGAATTTTATGTAAAAAATAGATATTAAATAAATTACAATATAATTATACCATATTATAAAAAATAGTAAATTTTGTTTTTTTTATGGTTCTTCACCATAACTTGTGGTTGATTTTCTATTAATTCAATAATTTTACATTTTCTTATAGAAGAAAAGCGAAAACTCACGTATCGTAATTGTTGTCGAGACAAACCACGAGAGGAGTTTTCGCTTTGTACTCCAAGTTTATCAAAATGCTATTACCGTTACCATCTTTTTTCAAAGTTTCTTTTCCATCTGATGAAGAACCAAATGTATTTCCTATTACATTAGGTGTTTATTCAGTGCCATGTCCAACTTGCCAAAAAAAACAATTCGTCATGCACAAACATTACGTCGTTTTCGTCATGGCTATGCTTGGCACCTTGGATTTATTTGGATTGAGATGGCGATTCCACGTCATCGTTGTGTTGCTTGCGACCTCACATTTACCTATGACTTCGGCTCTGTTTCGTAGAGAACTTGTGAGGCATTGCCACGGTCGTTCCATTGCTGATGTAGCACGTGAATATGAACTACCCTACACGACTGTTGAGCGTTGGTATTACTTGCTGGCAGCTGATGAATTAACCGAAGAAATTGCCACAACTATCTGTGTAGACGAGTTCGCTTTGCGCAAAGGACATCATTATGCGACCAGTGTTTTAAATGCCGACACAGGTCGTATTTTGGCGATTGTTCCTCACCGAAATCAAGACGTAATTACTGCTGTTTTACAGAAAGTAACAGGGCCTATTCGTGCGGTGGTCAGTGATTTTGCTCCAGCGATGGCGAACGCAATTCAAGCCGTTTATCCAACTGCGATTCATGTGCTGGATCGCTTTCATCTCGTGCAATTTTTTACCGAAGCCCAGCAGCGAAGACGACGGTATTCAGGAGAAGCCAAAAAGCAACATAAATTGCGATTCATTGACCGTTGTTCGGCACGAAAACCTGAACAATTGACGGAAGAAGAACGTGGATTTGTTGCACAGTGGCACAAGGAAGATTTGCCTACAAAACATATTTATCAAGCATTGAATCATATGCGTTATGTACTGAAAGCGACAACGATGACACAAGCAAAACGACGATTAACAGAATGGTTTAAAAGGTATCAATTTCATCTTTGTGGTGCCGTTTCTAAAATCGCAAAAACATTGATAACACGTGAAAAAGCATTGCTGGATACCATTATTTCACCGCTATCAAATGGCATGATGGAAGGCACAAATAATAAAATTAAACTCATCAAAAGACGTGGTTTTGGCTATCGAAATGAAGACCGTTTATTTCTTCGTTTACGTTTAGAAACAGGTCGCTGATTTTGTCACCCATGACTTTTGGTGAAGAACCTTTTTTATATAAAAAATCCTTTGCGTTTGTTGTGAACCAATACCTTTTAATATATAGGTTTGCGTCTGACACTATACCATATTCAAGTGAGTATATTTTTTTATTATTTACTTTTAAAGATTGTATCAAACAATATAAATGTCAAAGGGTTACGCCAGACTAACCTAGCGTAACCCTTTTCAAAACCTTATAAATAAAATTTATTTACCTTCTTTTTCAGTATTTTCATCTTTGCTTTCAGTGGCTGCTTTCTCTTCAGCTTTTTTAGCTGCTTCCTCAGCTGCTTTTACTTGTTCTTCACTTGTTGTTGTAAGGGATTCTAAAGCTGCTTTTAATTCCTTATCAGATGTTTTAACATTCGCGTCTTTGGCCATTTTTGCTACTATATCTTTAAGTAATTGTTGACCTTCGCCATTGTTCATTAATTTAGCTAGCATTTGTGAACGAATGTTGTCTTCTTCTTCCTTAAATGATCCCACACCTTCCACATCACGCTTGTCCGTAATTTCAATTATGTGATAGCCAAAGCTAGACTTTACTGGCTCACTTAAAGTGTTTAATTCTAGCGCATAAGCAGCGTTGTTAAATTCATCAACCATTGAACCAACAGAGAACCATCCAAGCTCTCCACCTTTTTGAGCAGAACCTGTGTCTGTTGAGTACTCTTTTGCTACATCCTCAAACTTAGCGCCACCCTTAATTTTTTCAATAACTTCTTTAGCTGTTTTTTCATCTGCTACTAAAATATGACGACCATTAAGTTCCGTTTTCATTTGCTCGTAGTATTTTTTCACATCTTCTTCTTTAATTGCTTGATCTTTTAAAGCTTTATCTTGTAAGATTTCTAATCTTAAAAAATTTTCTTTAAATGATTCATCATTTAAACCACTTTGGGCTAACATGTCTTTTAAGCCATCACCATACTGTGTGGAATATTCATCGTATCTGGCTTGAATTTCTTTATCAGTTACATCATATTTACTTGCGAGAACCTTCTCTGCAACTAATTGTTGTAGTACTACAGACCCCGCTAAAGTTTTTGCTGTTTCATTAAAATCAGCTACTGAAATATCGCCCACTTTAGAAGTAACGATTGCTTTGCTGTCTCCGCCGCTACAAGCACCAAGCGCTAATACAGATGCAGCTAGAGTTAAAGATAAAACTGTCTTTTTCATAGTGGATATTCTCTCCTAACATGGTTTCGTCCATTTTTTACTATAACATAAACGTTTTAAAAACAAAATGGTTCCCCCTTGAGTATTGCCTATATTTCAAATTTTGAAGCGCATAGGATATAGAAAAGAAAGGGGGTGAAGTTATGGGCAACGGAGGATACGGTGGCGGTGGCTACGGCTCAGGCTTTGCTTTATTAGTTGTGTTATTTATTTTATTAATTATCGTTGGTGCAGCGTTCCTATACTAATTAATAAAACAGCGAAAAGCTAAGAGCTCTAACTCTTAGCTTTTCTTAACAATGTTAGACATTCGCGCCGCATGCCTTAGATACTACCAATCTTCTTGGTTAGAAAAAGTTGTTGCATGGGGGGCTTGACTTATTCTTCGAGCGTGCGGACGGGCGCGGATGTACTGTTATACTGCATATAAAATTTCAATATAGAATGAGACAAGTAATATGGTAATAAGTATATTTATAGTTCGGAATATTTTTGGTTGGTTTTCTTCGGGAATTTCACGTCGCATGCATAGAGCATATGTCATGCGGTTAATTTGAAATAAATAGAATACCGAGAATAGAACTACAATCATTAATAGCAAGTCTATTCCTCCCCTCTTTCAATAGTAATAGCATAACAAAGAACGTCATTAAAAAACAAGTACAAGCATTTAGTGAACGGTTGGTGGAACTAAAATTTCATAACCTTTAGGAGTTTCCTCTATTTGCGAATTTTTAGGTGAGTGCAAAAGGTATTTCACGTAAAGGATATCAATCAAACATAGACTACAATGATAGGCTAGCAGCAATGTACCATAATGTGTATATGCCGGTAAAAGCCAAGTTCCTATTATAATACTTGTGTTTAGAATGATAAAAGGCGTAAGTAATGCTAAGATGTAACGATTTTTTGATAAAGGCTCACGAATACGCATGTGTAAAACTGGAATTATATAAAATTGAGTACGTACACGCAATTTTAAATGCTGGCGTAAATCGTATAGTGCCAGAAAATGTAAAAATTTATGAACTGGATAAAGTGTTAAGGCTGCTATGACAAAGAGCCAGAATAAACGATCTGTATAATGCTCCTCGTTGAATAAATTAAACAATACATACGAAACAGAAAAGACCGACAAAAAGGTAATAACACTCATTATAATAATACGCGTAGTACCGTAATGATGTTCTAGATTTAAAATTTTCCAACAATGCATGGCTTAGTATCAACTCCGAAATAGGAAGTGTCCTATTTAATGTAAATTGAATGATGTTAGAATGCAAGAAAAAGGAGGTATTTCAGAAATATTTCTGAAATACCTCCTTTCACATGATTTATTCCTGAATGAACAGTAGTATACCTCATTATGTTCAACTAATAAATAAGGGCAGGAAAAATTTTGTGCAGTTTGAAGCTTCGTCTTATCCTTTTACAGGTGTGCGTTCTTCTAGTGTGTCAAAGGAATCGCGGAAATGTTGGAAGGAACGTTCGAAAATATCGATGAAATCCTCACCATAAATATTACGAATAACAGCCATCACATCTAAAAAATCTGGGAAACGGCCATATAGATCTTTTAATGCTAGTGATCCTTCTAATACGGAATGATACGTATTATGGTAGTTTTTATTCATCTCTATAATGAGTTCTGTCCCAGTTTCAGTTAGCTCCACGTAAGTATTACGTTTGTCGTCATCACGCTTCGAAAATTTAAGGAAGCCACGCTCTTCTAACTTTTTGGAGAAATTAAATGCGGTAGAAACGTGCATCACGCCAAATTTTGCTACATCTGAAATGGATGCTCCTTTTAAATGATATGAAATCCATAAAATATGGTGTTCATTAATATTTAGATCATAAGGTTTAATCCATTGTTGCCAATCTTTTTCTACCGCTTTCCATAGCGCTTTAGATAACTGTGCGATTCTTTGACTATAAAGCATCGCTTCTTTTTGTGTATATAATTCCTCTGACAAAGCCATCACCTACTGCTTTCTTTCACATTTTTAAAAATATTATAGCAGTAAAGAAAAAAAGTTTAAAGTTAGAAAAATTAAAAAATTGAAAAGTGGTTAAAAAATAATATTATAGTAATGATTTTTGATAAAAAAATAGATTTTTTACCATTCGAAAAGGACTTTAGTCGCTAACTTTTTCTTGTGGTTTTTTCTTATTTTCTGTAATTTGTGCAATGTTTTTCTCGATTTCGCTAATCGAATTCTGTAATGCATCTAATTCTTGTTGCAAATTATTTTTAGTTGGTTCGATTTCTTCAGTGAAAGTTGTAATTGTTTGTTTTAAATCATTTATTATTTGTGGGATATTATTTTTTACTTCAATTGTTAAAGTGTTGACAGATTGTTTAACAGTCCCTACTTGTTGTTTGACATCAAGGAGCATTCCTTTTGTCTGATCGACATTTTGTTTGACAGAAGCACGTAGCTGTTGTCCTGATTGTGGCGTTGAAAAAAGTACAGCGACTGTCCCACCGATAATGCCTGTTGTTAGTCCAAGTAAAAATGGTTTTGCTTTCATATTGATACCTCATTTCTAGTCATGTTTATCTACTATTAAACCATGAATTGTACAAATACAAAAAGAAAAAAGAAACTAGACGAGTGATTTACCATCACCGTTTAGTTTCTTTTAATTATTTTAAGTAAGTGTTTATGATATTTGAGAAATGGCTGTATTGAATTTAGAACGCTTCACTAATTTTGTGACAATGGGATAAATGACGGCAAAAGCAACGACATTAAATGCGACAGCTGGCAGGACAACGCCAATAAATAACATCGCAAACGTTGCACCAACATTTGCATTGAACACAAAAAGTGCTACGGCTAAAAAGACAGTTCCTGAAAGAATAGTTCCTAATCCAACTAAGATAGCTGATACAGCGAAATGATTTGCTAGTTTTTTGAGAATCAATAAAGCGGCTAAAAAGACAAAGCCTGTTACTGCTTTATCAATAATATTTGGGACAAGACCTGCTGGGAATGTTGTAAATAAACCTGAAAGTACGCCTGTTGAAAGCGAAAGTAAGAACGTTTCTTTCACAGTGGGGAACAATAAAATGCCAATAAACATCATTGTTAACATGAAATCAGGTTTCATGCCATTCACCATACCTGGTGTCACCACATAAAGGGCTGCACCGACACCTACTAATAATGCCATTAATACTAAATTTTTTGTATTCATCTGTATCTCTCCTCGACTAAGCTAATCTATTTGTCTCCTAACGTATCCTCTTGATCGTTAGCGAAACTTATTTGTGATTGTACGCCAAAATTTTTCAATTTGCAATACAGTTTTCTGAACATTTTAATGTTAATATATTACAAATGACTTATAGATTGGCTTTAATACTTTCTGCAACTTCAGCTAACTGCTCTGGTGAATATTTTTGAGTCTGCCAAATTAAGCCTAGTCCTTCTTTTTCATCGTAACGCGGAATAAAATGTAAGTGGTAGTGGAAAACAGTTTGTCCAGCGGCAGCACCATTGTTATTAATCGTATTCATACCTATTGGCTGAAATGCTGCTTTAATAGCATTAGCGATTTTTGGTGCAACTGCATATAGATTACGTGCTACATCCTCTGGCATTTCAAATAGATCTTGACAGTGATGCTTTGGAATTAATAATGTATGACCTTTTGCAACAGGTGAGATGTCTGTAAATGCATAGACATGATCGTCCTCGTAAACTTTGGTACTTGGAATAGATCCGTCAATAATTTTGCAAAATAGGCAATCGCTCATGAGAATTTCCCCCTTAACGTATATGTAAGTACATTCTATCATACTCAAACCTGTATCATTTGCTAATTTTTGATAAAATATAAAACAAGAAGAGGAGTGAGGATATGTCAGTATTAGAGGTACAGCATGTGACAGGTGGTTATACAAGAAAGCCTGTGATTAAAGATTTATCTTTTACAATTGGAAAAGGAGAATTAGTTGGCTTAATCGGCTTAAATGGAGCTGGTAAAAGTACAACGATTAAACATATTATCGGAACGATGTTGCCAAAGGAAGGGGATATTCGTTTAAATGGTGTGACATTGAAGGAAGATACGGACAAATATCGGACAGCATTTTCCTATATTCCTGAAACTCCTGTATTATACGATGAATTAACATTAAGAGAGCATCTAGAATTGACAGCGATGGCTTATGGGATTAATAGGGCAACCCTCGATGCTCGTTCTGAGGTGCTATTAAAAGAGTTTCGCATGGAGAAAAGATTAAATTGGTTCCCTTCACACTTTTCAAAGGGGATGCGTCAAAAAGTCATGATTATGTGTGCTTTTTTAGTGAATCCAAGTCTATATATTATTGATGAGCCTTTTGTGGGGTTAGATCCACTAGGTATTCAATCATTACTAGATCAGATGGATGAAAAGAAAAAAGAAGGTGCTTCTATATTAATGTCTACGCATATTCTATCGACGGCTGAAAAGCATTGCGATCGAATTATTTTATTGCACGAAGGAAGAGTGCGAGCACAGGGGACGATGGCGGAATTGCGTCAATCATTTGCTATGCCGAATGCGACATTAGATGATCTTTATATTGCCATGACAAAGGAGCGGGACCATGAAGAATTTGCGTGATGTATGGTCCTCTCGCTTCGTGCATTATATAGGAGAAGTACAAAAGTATATGCAATTTATTTTTACAGGGCATATTGCAATTGTACTTGTATTTCTTATTGGAGCAGGGGGCTACCAATATAGCGAATGGCTGAAAGTTGTCCAAACAGACTTTCCAGCAGAAATCGTCATAGCTGTTATGATAGGGATTTTATTGGCCTTTAGCCGTCCTACTACGCTGTTGAGAGAACCAGATCAAGTATACTTATTACCTTTAGAATCAAAAATGTCTCAATATTTTAGCAAAGCATTGGCTTGGACGTTCTGGTCCCAAGTATGGATTGTAGCGATTGTTTATATTGTATGTATTCCATTATTGAAAGCCGTAACGGCATTAACAACAACTGAAATATGGACGATCTTTTTACTTATCATTGTATTGAAATATATAAGTGTGCAAGGAGAATTCAGCTACCGATACAGTGAGCGAGGTCAAATGGTTTGGGTGGACAGGCTTATTCGAGCTGTCATATTCGGGGCTGTTTTATACATGGGGCTTCATGCTCAGCTAATACTAGCGGTAATAGCGACAGTTATTAGTGTGGTTTATATCATTATCTTTAGGAAAAAATCAGTTGGCGAACCTGTGCCTTATGAACATTTTGTCAAAATTGAACAGAATCGTATGATGAGCTTTTACCGTTTTGCTAATTATTTTACAGATGTACCTCATCTACACGGAAGTATCCGACGTCGACGCTGGATGGACTGGCTGTATAGATTTGTGCCATATGGTAAAGAGAATGCTCAAAAATATTTGGTGTTTCGTACCTTTGTCCGTACAGATGACCATTTCTATTTATGGCTTCGTCTTACGGCCATTTCGGGAGTCATCGCAGTTTTTGTTGATATTCCTGTAGTGACATGGATTGTTGCTGGTGCACTCAGCTTTGCGACCACAATTCAGTTAAAACAAGCCTTACTATCAAGTGGTGAATTTCGAATGGACATGCTCTATCCTTTACCAGAGCATGCCCGCCAATTAGCTGTAAAGCAAACTGTCCGTTTAGCAATGGTTACACAAGCTATTATTGTTGGTTTATGTGCTATCACACAGCCAATGTTTTATTTAGCCATTGTCATTGTTATTGTAATTAGCGAATTAACAGCAAAAATTTCCAAATAAATAGATTGTAGCTGATAAATTGAAAAGCTCATTTTCCAATGCTAGTATTCGGAAAATGAGCTTTTATTTTATCTACTATTCTGTATCCTCATTTGGCATAGCACTATAAGTTGTTACATAAGAAGCTGCTGAAAAGATATTTTGCTGGCTTACACCTGATGAATCATCTCTTTTAGCATGTGCAGATTCAAAGGCTCTAGAGCTCTTCCATGCTTCAAATGAATGTGGTCCATTCCACTGCGTCATGACAATGTAAGTATCACTCTTGATCGGACGTAATAAACGGAACGCCACAAAGCCAGGCTCATTTTCAATGGCGCGTGAACGCTCTAAAAAGCGGTGTTCGAAAACAGGTCGTCCTTCATCTGTCACAGGAATATTATTAAATACAAAGAAGCCTCGTTCCTCTAATTCATTTACTGAATCCAGTACCTCAAATTTACGTGGTGTCGCAAAAACTGTCTTTCCTTCTGTCTCATGAATCAGTACAGAGTTTCCATCCCCATGAATTAAAATCATATGCTCATTTGGATACTTATTTTTTACCTGTTCTAAAAAATCACCAGTGCCAGAAGTTAAATAAATATACATCAATTTATCCTCCTTACGATCTTACTAATTATAGCGTGATTATACCCTTTTCAGCGTAAGTCTAACGCTCTGTTCAAAAAGAATCTGCCGAGAAAGAACAATTTTATGACATTTCACTAGGAAAACTATACAATTACGGAGGAAGCGTTTACTATTGGAAACGGATATCAATAATAAAGGAATAAACAGAACATTTTTTAAGACAATTTTATAGTATGAATTTATCGAGGGGAAGGAACTATTCATGACAACTTTTAATGATACACTCCTGCGTGCTGCACGTGGAGAAAGGACAGCACACACGCCAGTATGGTATATGCGTCAGGCAGGACGTTCTCAGCCAGAATACCGTGCCATTAAAGAAAAATATTCCTTAGAGGAAATTACACATCAACCTGAGCTATGTGCATATGTCACTCGTCTACCTGTAGAAAATTATAATGTCGATGCAGCCATTCTATACAAAGATATTGTGACACCTCTTCCGGGGATTGGGGTAGATGTAAAGATCAAAGCAGGCGTTGGTCCTGTTATTTCAAACCCTATCCAATCAGTAGCAGATGTAGAAAAATTAGGTGAATTCAATGCTAATGAGCATACACCGTTTGTATTAGAAACAATCAAGATATTGGCAGAAGAGCAATTGAATGTTCCTTTAATCGGTTTTGCTGGAGCACCATTTACACTTGCAAGCTACATGATTGAAGGCGGCCCTTCAAGAAACTATAATAAAACAAAATCATTTATGGTATCAGAGCCACAAGCTTGGTTTGCATTAATGGATAAACTAGCTGACATGATTATTGCAGATGTAACTGCTCAAATTAAAGCTGGTGCAAAGGCAATCCAAGTATTTGATTCTTGGGTAGGAGCCTTAAATGTTGAGGATTATCGTGTATTTATTAAACCAATTATGACTCGTATTTTTGCAGAGCTGCAAAAAGAAAATGTGCCACTCATTCAATTCGGTGTCGGTGCGAGCCATTTAGCAAAAGAATGGAATGATTTACCGATTGATGTTGTAGGCTTAGACTGGCGTTTGCCAATAAAAGAAGCGCGTGCGAATGGTATTACAAAACCGGTACAGGGTAACTTAGATCCATCCCTTTTATTAGCAGATTGGTCAGTCATTGAGAAACGAACAAAAGATATTATTGAACAAGGTTTAGAAATGCCAGGTCATATCTTTAACCTAGGACATGGTGTTTTCCCAGAGGTTAACCCAGATATCTTAAAACGTCTCACTACACTTATTCATGAATACAGTGCACAACAAATTCAAGCTCGTTCTTAATAGAAGTGAATCAAATGTGAAAAATATGTCCCTTTCTACATAGGAAATTTTATTTTCCATATAGAAAGGGAGCTGTCCAATATTAAAGATTGGGCAGCTTCTTTTTGTCACATAATGTATGAAAACATAAAACAATTTTAGAGGTGAAAAGGGTAATGAAAGAAGTTAAAGGCTTATTGGTAATGGCATACGGAACACCTTATAAAGAAGAAGATATCGAACCTTACTATACGCATATTCGTCATGGACGTAAACCTTCGGCAGAGCACTTAGAGGATTTACGTAGCCGCTATGAAGCTATCGGTGGTTTATCTCCATTAGCTGCGGCGACACAAGCACAAGCTGAAGCCCTATGTGCACGTTTAAATGAGGTGCAGGATGCTGTAGAATATAAATTGTTTATTGGCTTAAAACATATTCATCCATTTATTGAAGATGCAGTAGAGCAAATGGTGGCAGAGGGCATAAAAGAATCGGTTTCTATTGTTCTAGCCCCTCACTTCTCTACGTTCTCTATTAAGTCTTATAACGGTCGTGCGGAAGAGGCAGCAGGAGGTCGCTTAACGATTACTTCTGTAGAATCTTGGTATGATGAGCCGAAATTCATTGAGTATTGGGAACAACAAGTAAATGATACATTTAATGCAATGCCACAAGAAGAACGTGAAACAGCTTGTTTAATTGTGTCAGCACATTCATTGCCTGAAAAAATTAAAAACTTGGGCGATCCGTATGAAGATCAATTAATTGAAACAGCACGTCTTATTCAAGCTGCGACAGGTCTAAAAAATGTAGAGGTTGGCTGGCAATCAGCAGGCCAAACACCAGAGCCTTGGATTGGCCCAGATGTTCAAGATTTAACACGTGAGCTATTTGAAGAAAAAGGCTTCCGTTCATTTGTTTATACACCAGTAGGTTTTGTAACAGAACATTTAGAAGTGTTATATGACAACGATTTTGAATGTAAAGTTGTTTGTGATGAACTTGGCGCAAAATACTATCGCCCAGCGATGCCAAATACACACCCATTATTTATTGATGCGATGGTAGATGCGATTCATAAAAAATTAAGCTAAGCGAAAAGAAAGTGATGATGTTGGTGACTCAGAAAAGACGAAAGGTAGTTGTCGTAGGCGGTGGCATTACAGGCCTTACAGCCGCATTCTATATGCAAAAAGAAGCAGGCGCAAAAGGATTGCCATTAGATATCGTACTTGTCGAGTCGTCATTACGTCTTGGCGGAAAAATTCAGACCTTAAGAAAAGATGGTTTTATTATTGAGCGTGGGCCAGAATCTTTTTTTGATCGTGAAAATTATGTTAATGATTTAGCAAAGGACCTCGGGATTGAACAGAAATTATTGACAAGCAATGCAGGGCCTACTTATGTTGCTGTTGGTAGTCAGTTATATCCAATACCTAGTCATCTCTTGTCAGGAGAGACACCACATATCTCATCCTTTATAGCATCAGGTCTGTTTTCACTTAGCGGTAAAGTTCGTGCGGCTGGGGATTTTTTCATCCCTCGTTCTGCACAAGATGACGATCAGCCGTTAGGCGCGTTTTTTAGAAGAAGATTTGGTTCTGAAATAGTAGAAAATTTAGTAGAACCATTACTAGCGGGAACATTTGCAGGGGATATTGAGCAATTAAGTATGAGCTCGACTTTCCCGCAGCTTTATAGTTTAGAGCAAAAATATCGGAGTTTGTTGATTGGCATGAAAAAGTCAGGAACAAATTTCTTAAGCAATCATCATATTGATGAAAACAAAGGGATTTTTCAAACCTTTAGTAATGGTCTTGAAACACTCATTGAAAGTATAGAAGAATCACTACTTCCAGGGACAGTCATGAAGGGTGTCAAAGTAGAAGAAATAGAGCATGGCAAAGATGGATCAGTTCAAGTAATGCTCAATAATTTCTCACATATAAAAGCAGATGCTGTTATTATTGCTACTCCCTTTAATATGGCAGAAAAAATGTTTAGTAAGCATAATCTGTTACATGAATTGGGAACAATGAAGGCTGCAACGATTGCAACCGTTACAATGGCCTTTAAAAAGGATCAACTTGGTGATCTAGATGCCCTTTCATTTTATGTCTCTCGAAATAGTGATTTTTCAATCACTTCTTGTACATGGATGAACAGAAAATGGCTAGCTACCACACCAGACGATTATGTACTATTACGTAGTTATATTGGGCGAGTGGGAGATGAAGCGATTGTGGCACTATCTGATACTGAAATCGAAAAAACGGTGCTACAGGATTTAAAGAAAACGATTGGCATAGATGGGGACCCTCTAACGACAGTGGTTACACGTTGGAAAAATGCGATGCCTCAATATACAGTTGGACATGAGGCGAAAGTTCAACGTATAAAGCAGGAATTACAAGAACATTTTCCAAATGTCAAGCTTGCAGGAAGCTCATTTGAGGGAATATCAATTCCAGAATGTGTGCAGCAAGGTAAACATGTTGCAGATGAAGTATTAATGAAAATGTTTAAATAATAGATGAAAAATAGTACAAACATGCATAACAAATGTTTGTGCTATTTTTTGTTTTTTGAAAAAGAAAAAGCAAACCACGATTTCGTAGTTTGCTTTTTCCACTTGCTTCAAATAGTGATGACCATCTAAATCTAAGAAATTCGATGACATGACCAAACGATACCACCAGAGTTAGCACCACCTAGTGTAAGACCGATTGTCAAACCATTGGCTTCATAGAACAGATCGATAGTGTCTCCAGCGTTTAATTGTACTTCTCCTGCCAAAGTTACCGTTCCATTTCCAAGAACCGCACGCAATGTTAATATGAGCGCGACGTTTACGTTTAATACAGGGAATAAGCCACTGATTAAATTCGTAGTAGTATTTTGTCGTATTGCAAATGAAGGGTTTATTCCACCCCCTAAAGTGACACTAATAGCCGCTGTAGTAGAGTAGTTAATGGTCGCTTCAAAGGAATATCTACCTGTAGTTGGTACAGTGAATATTCCAGTTGTTGGATTGAAAGCAGGCGTTGTAAAGTAAGGTGATGCTACACTCCAGTTAGTGATGGAGGTAGAAGCATTAACAGCTAAAGTATTTTTAAATGCAGAGAATCCTTCTGTAAACGCTGGTCCAGTAGTTCCAGTAACCCCAGTAGGTCCGGTAACCCCAGTAGCTCCAGTAACCCCAGTAGGTCCGGTAACCCCAGTAGGTCCGGTAACCCCAGTAACGCCAGTAACGCCCGTAGCTCCGGTAACCCCAGTAACACCAGTAGGTCCAGTTACACCGGTAGGTCCAATATCTCCAGTAGCTCCAGTAGGTCCAGTAACGCCAGCAGTACCAGTAGCGCCTGTAACCCCGGTAGGCCCGATATCTCCAGTAGGCCCTGTAACCCCAGTAGCTCCAGTAACCCCAGTAGGCCCGATATCCCCAGTAGCTCCAGTTATACCAGTAGGTCCGACATCCCCAGTAGCGCCAGTAACCCCAGTAGGCCCGATATCCCCAGTAGCGCCGGTAACCCCGGTAGGTCCGACATCCCCAGTAGCGCCAGTAACCCCAGTAGGCCCGATATCCCCAGTAGCGCCGGTAACCCCGGTAGGTCCGATATCCCCAGTAGCGCCAGTAACCCCAGTAGGCCCGATATCCCCAGTAGCTCCAGTTATACCAGTAGGCCCGATATCCCCAGTAGCTCCAGTAACGCCCGTAGCTCCGGTAACGCCAGTAGAGCCAGTAACGCCAGTAGAACCAGTAACGCCAGTAGGTCCGATATCCCCAGTAGAGCCAGTAGCACCAGTAGGTCCAGTAACGCCGGTAACGCCAGTAGCGCCCGTAGCTCCGGTAACGCCAGTAGAGCCAGTAGAGCCAGTAGAGCCAGTAGAGCCAGTAGAGCCAGTAGAGCCAGTAGAGCCAGTAGAACCAGTAACGCCAGTAGGTCCGATATCCCCAGTAGCGCCAGTAGCACCAGTAGGTCCAGTAACACCAGTAACGCCCGTAGCGCCCGTAGTGCCAGTAACCCCAGTAACCCCAGTAACCCCAGTAACGCCCGTAGCTCCGGTAACCCCAGTAGCTCCAGTAACACCAGTAGCACCAGTAGGTCCAGTTACACCGGTAGGTCCAATATCTCCAGTAGCACCAGTAGGTCCAGTAACGCCAGCAGTACCAGTAGCGCCGGTAACCCCGGTAGGCCCGATATCTCCAGTAGGCCCTGTAACCCCAGTAGCGCCGGTAACCCCGGTAGGTCCGATATCTCCAGTAGGCCCTGTAACCCCAGTAGAGCCAGTAACCCCGGTAGGTCCGACATCCCCAGTAGCACCAGTAACCCCGGTAGGTCCAATATCCCCAGTAGAGCCAGTAACCCCAGTAGCTCCAGTAACGCCAGTAGGCCCGATATCCCCAGTAGGTCCAGTAACCCCGGTAGGTCCGATATCCCCAGTAGCACCAGTAGGTCCAGTAACCCCGGTAGGTCCGATATCCCCAGTAGCACCAGTAGGTCCAGTAATCCCGGTAGGTCCGATATCCCCAGTAGCACCAGTAGGTCCAGTAACCCCGGTAGGTCCGATATCTCCAGTAGAGCCAGTAGCCCCAGTAATGCCCGTAGCTCCGGTAACGCCAGTAGAGCCAGTAGCTCCAGTTATACCAGTAGGTCCGATATCCCCAGTAGAGCCGGTAACCCCGGTAGGTCCGACATCTCCAGTAGGCCCGGTAACCCCAGTAGAACCAGTAACGCCAGTAGGGCCAGCAGTACCAGTAACCCCGGTAGGCCCGGTAACGCCAGTAGAGCCAGTAACCCCGGTAGGCCCGATATCTCCAGTAGGGCCAGTAACCCCAGTAGAACCAGTAACGCCAGTAGCGCCAGTAATGCCCGTAGCTCCAGTAGGTCCAACATCTCCAGTAGGGCCAGTAACTCCAGTAGCACCCGTAACACCAGTAGATCCAATATCCCCAGTAGCCCCAGTAACCCCGGTAGGCCCGATATCTCCAGTAGAGCCGGTAACGCCAGTAGCCCCAGTAACGCCAGTAGCCCCGGTAGGCCCGGTAACGCCAGTAACCCCGGTAGGCCCGATATCTCCAGTAGAGCCGGTAACGCCAGTAGCCCCAGTAACCCCGGTAGGTCCGATATCTCCAGTAGCGCCAGTAGCCCCAGTAACCCCGGTAGGTCCGATATCTCCAGTAGCGCCAGTAGCCCCAGTAACGCCAGTAGCGCCAGTAGCCCCAGTAACGCCAGTAGCCCCGGTAACGCCAGTAACCCCAGTACTACCTGTAGGTCCAGTACTACCTGTAGGTCCAGTTATCCCCCCAGTAGGTCCTGTAGGTTTTACAGGCCAAATTGGACAACTGGGAATAGGTCCAGTTTTGCAACAACAAGGGTAGGAATGACACTTAGTGCAAACTCTATCTATAAATTTTCCAAAATGCATAATCTCACCTCCTCTCTCAAATATCGTATTCTGCACAATGATAGAGGGGGTAGACACATATCTACTTATTAAAGTTATTTATAGATTCGTTGCAACTACGCTTAAAATAGTAGAAGGTTTTCTATATCGATAGGGGCTAAATCCTTTTTATTTAGTTATTGATATTTTCTAAGAGTCATTTTGATCGATTGTTAAAATACGATTGAAATATTCTTTATTGTGTAAAATTTTTGGATCATTTGGAATGAAGGAGCTGGCTAGCTCATTATGGGTATTTGCTAGTTCGTATTGCTGTAAACGGTCGAAAAGTACGCACAGCTGCAAGTGTGGGAGCCATGTTGAAAAGCTTTTATTTTGAAAAGGAGCGTTTGGATTTTGTTTAATTACCAGTGCTTGTTCGTACCAAAAAATAGCTTCGTAATTCCTGAATTGTTCCATGAAGTGGTAGCCAAGGCGACAGCAGGCTTCGGGGCGGGGGACATCGTATTCAAAGCTTCGTAAAATAGCACTGAAGTTGTTTTCTCTATCGTCTAAATTGGAATAGCAATCTGCTAATTTAAAACAGGCGCGAATATTATCTTCTACCCAGCCTAACTTTGAGGTTAAAAATAATTCGTAATAGTAAATGGCATCCTCAAACTGACCATGATCTAGTAATTCATTAGCAAAATAAAATGTATCTCGCGGTGTTAGTGTTTCTCCTGCTTCAATAAGTTGCTTATAAATCGTAATATTACGTGAGTGATCATGTGTTAATGGTAAATGGCTAACGGCTATATCACTATCAAATAGCACGCCCCCTACTTCTAAATATTCATGAACTGCACCGATCCATTGAAAATGCTTTTCTCTTTTTACAAGGCGATATCTCCTTATTAAGGCGTCCACATTTCCCTCATGATCATAGCTTAGATGATAATTCATGGACACGGCATCTATATCAGAGGTTAGAGAGGCTTTGAGCGACTTCAATTTTTCTTGATCTTCCTCTAAAAAAACATCATCTGCGTCTAGCCAGAGGATGTATTGCTTTGTTGCTTGTTGAAAGGAAAAGTTTCGTGCCGCTGCAAAATGATGTATCCATTTAAAATCAAAAATTCGGTCTGTAAATTGTGCAACCACTTGTTTTGTACTATCGGTTGAACCAGTGTCAATAATATTAATTTCATCCACTATATCTTTGACGGACTCAAGACATCGACCAATAACATCTTCTTCATTTTTTACAATCATACATAAGCTAATGGAAATCACGCTATATTCCTCCTTACCAGTATCTTTGTAGTATATGTAACGCTGACAGTATGGGTTGGATGATTGAACTGAGAGGTGGTTCGTGAGTTTGAAATGTGAAAAGTATTTTTATGGTTTGTCATAAATTTACCTTCCAAGTTTCACCCGAATTTCACAATTGTGAAGTATAGTAAAGGGGCAGAGGTGATAAAGTTGAAAAAATGGGCATTCTTCATTTTTTCGTTACTACAAATTATATGGTTAGCAGGTTGTACTGAAAAATCATATGAACCCATTGAAAGGGATCGGAATTTTATAGCTTCGTTAAACATACAAGAACCATCATTAGATTTTATTGATGAAGATGGCAATGTATTTGCTACTTGGTCATTTGATAAAGCTTATTCTGGGGCAATACTGTTAGGGAATGACCAAATTTTATTGTATGGACACCAATTAAATAATATCGACGTCTATACATTATCGACCGGAGAAAAGCGCTATTCCAAAAAAGTAGAGATCGGTACAACGAATGTGTACTATGATGACAACATTAAGCAATTTTTTATAACGAATAGTAAAACGAATACGGTGACAAGCTTTGATCAAAAGGGAGATGAACTAGTCAGACAACAACTTGGCAATTATCCTATGTCAATGGCATCGTATAAAGATAAACTGTATGTTATTAATTTTAAAGATACAAAATTATCAGTGTTAAACATGAAGGATTTGACCATTGAACAAGAGTGGCCAATTCAAAAATCCGCACATGGCATAGCTATTTTAGAAGAGACACATGAGCTATGGGTAGGTGGGCATGGGGAAGGAAGTAAGCCCAACAGCTCCGTTAAAAAATATGATTTGACTACTGGCCATCTGAACGGAGAGATTGATATGCCTTTAATGCCAGTAGGGTTAAAAAAGACCAAGGATGCCGTTCTTGTTGTAAGTCATGGTCACAATGAGTTGTATGTTGCTGATTTTGATGGCCATATTAAATGGCACCAAGAGGTTGGTGCAAATCCCTTTGTAGTGAACCAGTTTAAAGACTATATTGTTGTCGCTGGTTATGACGATCACACATTGTACTTTATAAAGGGTGATCAGAAGGAAAAAACAGTTGATGTAGGGAAAGGTGCTTTTCAACTGTTAGTAAGGGAGGAACAATGATGACAACTGTGTTAATAGTTGATGATGAGCAGGATATGCGTAATTTAATTGAGATGATGCTAAATAATTCGGATATAGAGACATTTACTGCCGCAAGTGGTACTGAGGCTTATGATGTGATAGTACGTGAAAATATTGATTTAGTATTACTTGATGTGATGATGCCCCATGAAGATGGCTTTGTCGTTTGTCAAAGTATTCGTGCTATGTCCAATGTACCGATTATTTTCCTGACAGCACGTGATGCCAATGAGGACAAGGTGAAAGGTCTTACACTTGGTGGAGATGACTATATTGTTAAGCCTTTTACACATGATGAACTAGTGGCGAGAATTTATGCTGTATTAAGAAGAAGCGGCGCGAATATTACAGAGCTACAGCAAAAGTACGTGATTATTGGTCCTATTAAAATAGACGAAATTGCACGTAAAGTATCTGTTGATGGAAAGAGTATTCCGCTTACCTTAAAGGAATTTGAGCTATTGCACTTATTTATGAAAAATCCGGGAAATGCCTATACGAGAGAGCAATTACTAGAACGCATTTGGGATATTGATTATGTAGGTGGCACACGCACGGTCGATACACATATTAAAACTTTACGAATTAAGCTTGGAAAGGATGCGGCTGCGCATATTCAAACCGTTTGGGGAGTGGGCTATCGCTTTGATCCTGGCGAATGAAAAAGATTGCCACTCGCATTTGGTTGTTAATTTTTGCATTTTTAATCATTACCGTTGTCTTTATGTATGTTCTCACAAACTTTTTGTATCAACGTTTATATGTACAAGATACAGAAGAGACAATGGTCGAAGTTGGCTTGAAGCTACAGACCATGTATGACAATGGGAAGGTGACGGATGAATTTATTGCAGATATTGAACAATTTAATGATTACTCAAATTTAAATATATTTGCGGTAAGGAATCCACGTGAGTTAAGTGCCTGTGTTCCATTTGATATAGATTATGAGACCCTGATTGGCCCTGAGGAAAGACAGAAATTATTAGCAGGAAAATATGTGCAAAAAATTGGATATGAGCCACGGTTTGATCGACAACTTATTTCCGTAGTTATACCGCTCGTTGATCAAAATCGATTAGAGGGTATCATTTATATTTATTTCCCATTAGCCAAAATTAGTGAGTTAGCTAATAGTGGCGTGATTTTGTTGTTTATTAGTGCTTTCATATTTTTAGTAGTGGCTAGCTATTTGATTTATAAAGGTATCCGGCACATTATGCGACCATTAAACGATTTACAACTTGCAGTGGAACAGATGTCCTATGGGAATTATGAGACACGTGTGCCTGTCAATTCACGAGATGAAATTGGTAAATTATCTAGTACCTTTAATAAAATGGCAGAGGCCATTCAGCAGGAGGATGAAGCACAAAAAACGTTTCTAGCAACCGTTTCGCATGAATTACGCACACCTATAAGCTATGTAAAAGGCTATAGCGAGGCTATGCAAAATGGCATCATTACAGAAAGTCAAAAAGAAGATACCATACAGTTGATCGTCCGTGAGGCGAATCGAATGGAGCGGTTAACAAACGAATTACTTCAACTGGCAAGAACAGAAAATGAACAAACCAATTTAGTTTTATACCCTATTCCACTAGGGGAGACATTGCGAGAGGTTCAAAAAATCCTAACACATCAAGCAGATAAAAAGAACATAACATTACATGTAGATGTAGATGATGCGCTCATTATTGAAGCGGATGAAGTAAAGCTAAAGCAAATCTTTATTAATATTATTGAAAATGCAATTAATTACTCGTATGAAAATTCTAAGGTGGAAATTGTTGCTGTTGAAAAGACTGGCAGTGCACAAATTACAATCAAGGATTATGGAATCGGTATTCCATCCGAGGATTTATCACATGTCACAGAGCGATTTTATCGTGTTAACAAAGCACGGAGTCGTGCAGACGGTGGTAGTGGATTAGGGTTATCCATTGTTGAACAGTTATTAAAGCAGTTACAGGGATCGTTAGAAATTGAAAGTGTTGTTGAAAAAGGCACAACCGTTAAAATCCGGTTGCCATTAATGGAGGATTAAAAGATGAAAAAGTGGTTATTCGCGCTAATTGCAGTGCCTACATTATTAGTAGGATGTGGAGAAAAAAAAGAGGCTTTACCAGAACCAGTAGTACCTCAAATTCCAGAGGTAGAGATTTTAACACCAAAAGAGGTAGTACTCAATGAAACAATTGAGCTGGCGGCACACGTTGAACAAGGTGGAGAAAACGTTGATGATGCTGTAGTAGAATTTGAAGTTTGGGAATCAGGGAAACGTGATGAAGGACAAATGATTGATGGGAAATTAGAAAAGGACGGCGTCTATAAAGCAACGACTACATTTGATCATGACGGTGTTTACTATATGTATGCACATACTACAGCTAATGGTGTTCATAATATGCCAAAGCAGCAAATTATTGCTGGTAGCCCAGATATGACACAGGTTTTACCAGAGGATGAGAAATCTAATAACAGCATGGATAACAATATGATGAATCATGGTAATGGTACGTCAAATGATGCTGATCATGATGACGAAGAAAAAGATGAAAAAAATCATCATTAAATGCTTGCATTTTTTTTAAAATAGGAATATGATAATGACCAGATGACCGAAATGGTTTTCTGGTCATTTTTATTGAAGTGTACATTAGAGGTACATAACCTAACAAGAAAGGATGTTACTAATGGATCGTAGGCAGGAAATTCTTGAAGCAGCTGCAAAATCTTTTACATTGTTTGGCTACAAAGCAACAACGATGGAGCAAGTGGCGAAAATCGCTAATGTCGGTAAAGGTACGATTTATACATTCTTTGCAAATAAAGAAATTTTATTTCAAGAGATTGCTATGTCACTTGTACGAGAGATGAAGGCGGAAGCAGATGCAGTGTTGGATGCATCAGCAAGCTTTATGGATAATGCGCATAATGCTTTAATGAAAATGCTACAGTTCCGTGAAAAACATCTTTTATTTGCAAAGCTAATCGAGGAAGAAAAAGAATTACGAACACCAGCTGTTAAACAGGTGCTACTTCGCATCGAAACAGAAATCTTATCGTATGTTTCAGAGTTAATACAGCGTCGTATTAAAAAAGGTGAAATTAGAGATTGCGATGCAGAACTGGTCGGTTACTTATTGTTAAAGGCATATCTTGCTTTTGTTGTCGATTGGCATGAGTTACACGGTGATGTAATCCCTGAAGAAAAGATTCTTAATCTTTTCAAGGAAACAATCTTTCGAGGTTTGATTCTAACTTGATTCGGTAAAAGACAGATATAAAAGTGTCGAATCAAGTGTCTTTTTGCAAAATTGCCGAGGTTGACTATTTTTTTTGAATGAAAATGACCAAATGACGTTTTCGGTCAAATAGTTTAGGAGTGAGGATATTATATGATTAAAGCTGAGTGGCTGAAGATCTTTAAAACAAGAAAAATGCTTGTTTCAATCATTGCTGTATTATTTATTCCAGTAATGTATGCAGGTATGTTTTTATGGGCGTTTTGGGATCCTTATGCAGGGCTTCCTAATCTCCCAGTAGCTGTAGTTAATGAGGATACTGGTGCTGAGATGGATGGCGTTAAATTAGACTTGGGGGATACCTTAGTTGATAAATTGATAGATAGCGAACAATTTAACTTTATAGAGGTTTCAAAAGATGAAGCTGAAAAAGGCTTAAATAGTCGTGATTATTATATGATTTTAGAAATTCCAACAAATTTCTCTGAGCATGCTACAACATTATTAGATGACAAACCTTCGAAATTAGTGATGAACTACATTCCAAATGAAGGTCTTAACTTCCTTGGTGCTCAAATTGGTGAGACTGCAATGGATCGTGTCCGTGCTGAAGTAAATTCACAAGTATCAGCAACGTATGCTGAAAAATTATTTGATTCCATTGCAACACTTGGAGATGGCTTTACAGAGGCAGCTGATGGCTCGAATAAGTTAGATGAGGGTGCACAAAAAGTAGCAAATGGTGCAAAAGATTTAAAAGGCTATCTAGAGCAATTAGCTTCAAGCACAGTTGAACTGTCGAATGGGACAGATAAACTGACAAAAGGTGCTGGAGATGCTGCGAAAGGTGCGAATGATTTATCAAGCGGTTTAGTCAAACTACAAGATGGTACTGTCCAATTACAACAAGGTGCACAGCAAGCAGCAAATGGTGCAACTAGTCTTGAACAAGGGTTATCACAATATACTCAAGGTGTTGCAAAAGTTGGGGCAGGTTTAAACACTTTAAACGATAAACAACAACAAATTAGTGCAGGCGCAGCTTCTATTGCTGAAAATGCAGGTGCATTAAATGGTGCAGCCAACCAATTAACAGCTGGTTCTGCGAAAGTGGAGGCAGGCATTACAGCCTTATCTAGCCAATTACAAACGATGATGGCTTCAATGCCTGAGGAACAAGCAGCAGCATTAAAGCAAACATTAGCAGAGCTGCAAGCTGGTAGTGCTAGCGTGCATAACGGGTTAACATCTTTATCTGCTGGTACAGAAAAATTACAAGCTGGTGCTAATCAAGTAAGCTCTGGTGCAAGTCAAATTGCAGCAGGTCAGGCAGAAGTATTAGCTGGTGCAAATGCATTAACGGCTAAAAGTAATGCTTTAATGGAAGGTGCAAAAGGTCTACAAGCAGGTAATGCGACATTAGCTGCAAAATTAGGTGAACTACATGCAGGTGTGAATACAGCTGTAACAGGTTCAAAAACATTAGCATCTGGATTAAATGAATTAGCAAATGGTACAACAACATTAAATCAAGGTACTTCTACGCTTGCTTCGAAATCTGGTGAGCTAGCACAAGGTTCCGCAACACTTGCAGATGGTTCTACAGAGCTTGCAGATGGTACGACAACGTTATCTAGCAAACTAGGTGAGGCTAGTGAAAAAGCAAATGAGGTCAAAGCAAATCAAGACACGTATGATATGGTAGGTAGTCCAGTAGAGGTTGAAAAAGAGTCTGTAAACCATGTTCCAAACTATGGTACAGGTTTTGCACCATACTTTATTTCTCTTGGCTTATTTGTAGGGGCATTATTAATTTCGATTGTGTTCCCATTTGTTGAACCAGCTATCCGACCAAAAAATGGTGCAGCTTGGTTTACAAGTAAAGTGACTGTATTAGCCGTTGTAGGTTTAGTGCAAACATTACTAACAGTAGGTATTGTAAAATGGGGTCTAGGACTTGAAGTAAATAACATGGGCTACTTTATCATAACGGCATTATTAACAAGCTATGTATTTTTAGCCTTAATTCAAATGCTTGTTTCGATCTTTGGTGATCCAGGACGTTTCATCGCAATTGTTGTGTTAATTCTACAATTAACAACAAGTGCAGGTACGTTCCCACTAGAATTAATTCCATCACCATTACAAGTATTTAACAAGCTTTTACCAATGACATATACGGTTCAAGCATTTAAATCAAGTATTTCAACTGGCGATATGACATTCTTAATGCAAAACTATGGTGTTCTAGCTGGATTCTTAGTAGCATTCTTAGCCATTACATTCGGTTACTTCATGCTACTTCACAACAAACGTTACTCTAAAGTAGCAGAAGAAAACTAATAATACATTTGAAGCACTCATCGACTATTCGGTGAGTGCTTCTTTTGGTAAAAGGATATATAGGCAACTATTGGTTTTCTCTATGAATTGGCGTTTTCCTTGCACGCTAGCCCTATTGGAGTCTCCACTAAATGCACAATATCTCTCTATATAAATAAAAACAAAACCATCAATAGCATAGTTGTGAAAGGTGAAAATAGATTTCCGTTGGCTTTCCTGTGGGCGAGCTGCTTCCTCCGCAACCGCTCCGTTTAGAGGCTCGCCTGTCTCGCTATCCCACGGGAGTCAAGTAGCCTTCCACGCCAATCTATAAAAATGTTAACTTTTTAGCAAAGGTTCAAGGGAAGATGTTCACTACTCATTTTATAGAGGGGTGTTGTCACGCAGCACTTCTCCACATGCTTGATTGGAGCGAACGCAGTGAGTGAAGCGGCTCATCGGACACCCCCTGGAAAGGACGCTGACGGAACGGAAAGTAATCCCTCGCCTTGACACCACCTTTTTTCAATAACATAAAACAACAGCTGATATGAGCGTATCAGCTGTTGTTTTTGTAAGTGTAAGAGATTTAATTAAGGGTTCATCAAATGTGATGAAGTGTGTCATGATTGCTACGTGTGGGGCACGTATATGACAAATTACAGTATAGGCAAATGCTTATAGGTGGTTACATTTTTCACAAGTGTTGCTGTAGCATTCGCTTTGTTCTTCCATTTTTTCACCGCACTCAGTACATTGCTTTGCAGGTAAATTCTTGAAAAATTCAACTACGTTTTCTAACATTGTGGACTCCTCCTTTAAGTTCATCTGTACTATTACTGTTTTGATATTTCCTAGTGTATTATAACAGATGCTTTTCGTCAACACAAAATGCCTAATTTACGTTAAAATAAATATGGATAATTTGTGAAGGAGGAAACGTGAACTATGATTTTCGTTGATAATAAAGGGATCCATGATCCACGTATTAACCTTGCTATTGAGGAGTATTTATTAAAAACAATGGACGTTGAGAAAGAGCCAGTGCTTCTTTTTTATATTAACCAACCGTCCATTATTATCGGTAAAAACCAAAATACAGTTGAAGAAATCAATACAGACTACGTAGAGGACAATGGCATTATTGTTGTGCGTCGTTTATCAGGTGGTGGTGCTGTCTATCATGATTTAGGGAATCTTAACTTCAGCTTTATTACAAATGATGATGGTAATAGCTTTATGAATTATAAAAAATTCACACAGCCAGTAGTAGATGCTCTAGCTAAAATGGGTGTCAATGCTGAGCTTTCAGGGCGTAATGATATTCTAGCAGAAGGGCGAAAGGTTTCTGGAAATGCTCAGTTCTCTACAAAAGGACGTATGTTCAGTCACGGCACATTAATGTTTGATACAGAAATTGATGCAGTAGTGTCAGCTTTGAAAGTCAAAAAAGATAAGATTGAATCAAAAGGTATCAAATCCATCCGTTCACGAGTAGCAAATATTTCGGAGTTTTTAAAAGAACAAATGACAGTAGAAGAATTCCGTCTTGAAGTTTTGAAATCCATTTTCGGTGGAGAAGAAAATATTCGCTATTATGAGTTAACAGAGGAAGATTGGGCAAATATACACAAGTTATCCGCAGAGCGTTATCAAACATGGGAGTGGAATTTTGGGAAATCACCACGCTTTAATATTCAAAAAACACATCGTTTTCCAACAGGTGGCATTGATATCCGCCTAGAAGTTAATCATGGTGTGATTGAAGAGGCACATATTTTTGGTGACTTCTTTGGTGTAGGGGATATGGCTGATATAGAACAGCTTTTAGTTGGGACAAACTATGATAGAGCTGCCATTGCTAAGGCATTAGCAGATATCGATATTCCTACATATTTTGGTGGAATTTCAACTGAGGACTTTTTACAATTAATTTATTAAGGAAAATACGGTTTCGTGTAATGTTTTAGCCTAAAGGTTCGCTGACAATTATGTCGTCGAACCTTTTTTTGATACAATATAGAAAGAAAGGAGTGTTGATATGGAAAAGCATCGAATATTCATAGTAGAAGATGATGTCAAGATTGCATCATTACTAGCGGAAACGCTTAGAAAATATCAATACGAAGTTGCAACAATCCAAGAATTTGATCATCTCATCGAAGAATTTACAGCATTTAATCCACATATGGTGCTGCTTGATATAAATTTACCTGCTTATGACGGCTATTATTGGTGTCGCCAGCTACGCCAGCTTACAACATGCCCGATTATTTTCATTTCTGCTCGCTCTGGGGAAATGGACCAAATTTTTGCGCTTGAAAATGGGGGCGACGATTTCATTACAAAGCCATTTAACTATGAAATTGTTTTGGCTAAAATCCGTAGTCATCTACGCCGTACATATGGTGAGTATGCAGCAAGGCAAGAGGAACGGACAATCAAGCAAGGACAGCTTGTACTTCATTTAGAAAGAATGGAGCTACATAAAAATGATTTAGAAATTCCACTTCAGAAAAAAGAATGCATCATTTTAGAGCTGCTTATGGGAAATGCACCGAAAGTCGTGACGCGTGAACAGCTACTAGAGGAACTCTGGGACGATCAGGCATTTGTCGATGAGAACACGTTGAATGTTAATATGACGCGCGTACGAAAAAAGTTAGCAGATTATCACATAGCATCAACAATTGAAACCGTACGTGGTGCGGGCTATCGGTTCATATTAAGCGCAGGTGAGCTATAGTGGGCTGGAAATTATTCTTACGTGACTATGCATCATTTATTGTGTTCCAGCTCTTATTAGTTGGCTTCATTATGGTCATTTATATGCTAGATGGCTTTCGAAATATTGATACGGCTATTTATTCCTTCTGTATTAGCCTTGTCCTATTAGCTTCATTTTTACTTGTGCGTTATTTAATGCGCCAACGTTATTTGATGAAAATCACTCATCTCCCAACAGCAATGGAGGATGTGCTACAAAAAAACGCAAAAACGCCAGAAGCTATGCAAACCGAAAAGTACATGCACGAGTTGTATCGCCTTTATCAACATGAGCTGCATGCGCTATATGCAAGTCAAAAAAGACATGATCAGTTTATGAACCAATGGGTGCATCAAATGAAAACACCTATTTCAGTGATTGAATTATTATTACAGGATGACCGACCTCTTGATAAAAAGAACGTACAGGAGGAAATTGATCGTTTACGTAGAGGCTTGGACATGGTGCTTGTTAATGCACGTTTAGAAAATTTTGAGGATGATATGCAAGTGGAACAGGTTGCGTTGAAAGCAATTGTCACTGCAACTGTTAATGAAAATAAACGTTTATTTATTACGAAAAGAGTTTTCCCAGAAATTCATATTGAGGATGATCTTATTGTTGCCAGTGATTCGAAATGGCTTCGCTTCATTCTTGGCCAATTTATTACAAATGCGGTGAAATACACGTTTGAAAGCAATAAAAAAATTGTGATTTCTGCCATTGAAAAGGATGACTATGTACAGCTAGCCATTTGCGATGAGGGAATTGGGATTCCAGCTTCCGATCTTTCACGTGTTACGAAAGCCTTTTTTACTGGTGAAAATGGGCGGAAAACAGGAGAATCTACTGGGATGGGCCTTTACTTAGCCAAAGAAATCTGTGAAAAGCTAGGACATGAATTGGCTATTACATCAGAGGTAGGAAAAGGGACAATTGTGACAGTGACATTTACAAATTAGGGGGGCGCTAGGATGGGAGAAGTACGTATAGAAGATTGGGTATTAACTATTGATAAGGAGAAAACAAAAGCTCTTTATATGACACAAATGCAAGAGGGTGATCATTTTGCCTATCAAAATTTCTTGAAGGCAAATGAGAGGCTCGATGAAGAACTATTGCATTTTTCAAATAAGCTTGGGTTAAACTTACAGCAACCTACATTATTGAATGCATTTCCTATCGAAGGTCAACAGATGATGTACAGTGGGTATTATACTGTGTGCGGTGAGATCCTAGAGGGAGAAATAGATGCTTGGGATGTGATTGTTGGGGAGCATTGCTTTAGTTTAGTAGAGGAAGAGTCCGTTCTGACATTAACAGAGCCTCATTTTCAAATCGGCTTTGAGGTCGTATTACAGTGGCTTTTACCACAATCCTTAGAATTAATGAAGAAATAAGGTGAATGACGTATGCCTATTTTACAAATTAAAGATGTGACAAAAGTATATGAAGGTAAAGTGACACATAGGGCATTAAATCAGTTGAGCTTTGATGTAGAAGAAGGGGAGTTTTTAGCTGTTATGGGACCTTCCGGAAGTGGCAAAACGACCTTGCTGAATATTATCTCGACAATTGATGAGCCTACTAGCGGTGAAATCATACTGGATGGCATGAATCCACATAAATTAAATGCAACTGAGCTTGCTTACTTCAGAAGAAGACAGCTCGGTTTTGTGTTTCAGGATTTCAATCTTTTGCACATGCTAACGGTTGAGGAAAATATCGTGCTGCCACTAACATTAGACCAACAGCCTTTAGAAGTAATGGAGGAACGTCTAGCTAGTATTGTAGAAAAGCTCGACTTAACTTCTTTCCTTCATAGACGTCCAAATGAAATATCTGGTGGACAGGCACAAAGAACGGCTATTGGTCGAGCACTTATCCATAATCCGAGTCTGATTTTAGCGGATGAGCCTACGGGTAATTTAGATTCGAATTCTTCACGTGATGTGCTCGAACTGCTAACAAAAGTCAATCAGGATAAACAAACGACGATTGTAATGGTCACACATGATCCGATTGCAGCTAGCTATTGTGATCGGGTGTTATTCATTAAAGACGGTGAATTTTTCAATGAAATTTATCGAGATGATCGTCGTCAAATGTTTTTCCAACGTATATTAAATGTTTTGAGCTTACTAGGAGGAGGGCAAGTAGGTGACCTTTCGACAATTCGCTTACCGTAATGTCGTGCGGAACAGCCGGATATATGGTGCCTTTTTCATGGCGAGCTTTTTTTCTGTGGCTGTATTTTTTATCTATTCAATGCTAATGTTTCATCCTGATATTGAGCGCGGGATATTAGGAGAGGTATCACTTATCGGGATGGTGGGTGCTGAAATTGTTCTCGTCCTCTTTACATTATTCTTTTTGTATTATTCCATGAGTGCCTTTTTAGAGGCAAGATCACATGAATTCGCCATTTTATTGCATTTAGGAATGGAAAAGCGCCAGATGAATAGACTTGTCTTTTTAGAGACAATGATTATTGGGTCAGGCTCTATTATTGTAGGTATCGTGTTTGGCTTCTCGTTTTCAAAATTCTTTTTTATGATCGTACGAGAAATTTTGCATTTAGATGAGTTACCATTATATGTTTCCTGGCAGCCGTTTTTACTAACAATTGGTGTTTTTACAAGTGCGTTTGTCGTCATTTCATTTATTAGTGTGTATTTTACACGAGAGAGAAAATTACGAGATCTTATTAAAGGCAGTGATTATGTAAATAGCTTAACAACCTATTCCAAAATCCGAGCTATTTACGGTATTGCTTTAATTTTAACGACGTATATTTTAGCGTTTGTTGTAGGACATACGGCATTCATCTGGCTAACTTTATTAATACCATTTTCAGCAACATTCGGCACATATTATTTTTTCAGTGATTCCGTTCCGTGCTTTTTAGATTTAGCACGTGGAAAACGCAAGTTTCATTGGCAACGTTACCGTCTTCTCTCACTAGCTGAACAAACCCATATTATGATGGATAATGTGAAAATGTTTTTCGTTGTTACGATGGTATCAACACTTGCCTTTTTGTCTGTGGGCGTTTTAGCGACTATGTCCTCCTATACAACTCAATATGATCGCTTAAATCCATTAGGGCTGGTTTATAAAGGAGATGTGGATAATCCATTTGAGCGAGAGCATATCAATTCATTGCGACTGCAATTAGAGGAGAAAGGTTTATCTTATCAGCTGTCCCGTTTTATTGTAGTGAAGCAAACCTCTTCTTTCACTCGAAATGAAGTGGAGGTATTTCGAGAGTCCGATATGAATGTTTTGCTTTCTTCGTATAGTTATCCATTACTGAACCTGGGAGCTGGTGAGGCAGTATTTATCCCTTATTCAGAGGATTCGTTAAAAAAATTAAAAAATAGAATTGTGCACACCGTTTTAGAAGAGAATAATATTCCGATTACCATCGATAGTGTCTATCCAAAAATAGTGTTTCCAGGTTCAATTGTAAGTGTCAATTCAATTGTCATTAGTGATGAGGACTTCGCAAAGCTGATTCATCCGATCTCTGATCAAGATATTATTCAACCTAGTTATCATCTATTTACATTCGTTATACCACAATGGATGGAAACAAAAGATATCGGGAGGGCTATAGACCATCTAGAATCCAATTTATATTTTCTTAAAAAGGATAAATTTAGTCCATTTTACTTTGAAAATGCAGGATTAAATTATTCTTATATACTAGCTACCTACTCATTATTTACTTTAGTGGGTGTATTGGTTGCCACTGTATTTTTACTTGCGGCTGGGAGCTTTATCTATTTTAAATTGCATACATCACTTGAACGTGAAAAGCGTAAATTTGATGTGTTAAAGCGCATGGGCTTAACTGATGCGGAGCTGAAAAAGCTTGTTAATCGTCATTTATTTCCTCAATTCTTTTTGCCTTGGGGTGTTGCAATGATGCATAGTGCCTTTGCTTTTCTAATGGTACAAGGAATTTTGAGAGACATAGCAAATATTTCGATTGTAAAAGAAGTATTCTTTGCTTTTGGCTTCTTTGTGTTAATACAAGTAGTCTACTTTTATTTAATTCGTTGGCGTTACATCTCACATATCCGCTCATGATGTCTTTGTTTAAAAGAGAAAAAAATGAATTATTTAACGTAATTTATGACATGAAATAAAAAGATTCATTGTCTTTTAGATACATTTCTTATATAATATTACTGAATAACGATTCATTTTATACGATAAGGGGATGGTGTAATTGAATTTAGTTTCACGTGTTCGCCAACAGGCAACAGAGCAGCCGGAAAAAGTTGCGTATCATTTTATGGGGAAAGATACAACTTACGGGGAATTTGAGCATACAGTTGGTCGTTTTGCAAAGGGATTACAAGATTTAGGTGTTGAAAAAGGGGACCATGTGGCGTTTTTACTCGGCAATACGCCACACTATTTAATTGCCTTGTATGCAACAATGCGTTTAGGGGCAACAGCAATACCAGTTAACCCAATCTATACACCAGATGAAATTTCTTATATTTTGCATAACGGGGATGTAAAAGCAGTCATTGCACTCGACGCTTTGCTTCCATTAGTTGAAAAGGGTGTACAAGCATTTCCACAAGTAAGCACATTTATAGTTTGTGAAACGACGCCAGATATAGCGGAAAAAATGGCAGCGTTATCACCGCAAGCACAAGAAAAAACGCATTTATTTACACAGGTCATCGCCACTGCTGCTGAATCTTTAGAGCCTGTGGAAGTTGCAGATGATGACAATGCTATTATTTTATACACTTCAGGAACTACAGGTAGTCCAAAGGGTGCTATGCTGACACATGGTAATGTGTATTCAAATGCTCGTGATGTTGCCCATTATTTAGGAATCAAGGCAGATGATCGCGTTATTGCTACATTACCAGTGTTTCATGTATTTGCCTTAACGGTTGTGGTCAATGCGCCTTTATTAAGCGGAGCAACAGTTTTACTTACACCTCGCTTTAGCCCTACTGAAATTTTTGCTTTAGCGAGAGAGCAAAAAGCAACGGTATTTGCTGGTGTTCCAACCATGTATAATTTCTTGTATCAATTACCTGAAGGTGATCCTGAAGATTTCTCGACAATACGTTTGGCCATTTCAGGTGGGGCATCTTTACCTGTTGCACTCTTACATAATTTCGAACAGAAATTTAATGTGCGTGTGTCAGAGGGATACGGCTTATCGGAAGCTTCGCCTGTTACATGCTTTAATCCACTTGATCGTGATCGAAAAGCTGGCTCTATCGGTACATCGATAAGCAATGTGGAGAATAGAGTGGTTGATGTGAACGGTCAGGAAGTACCTGTTGGCGAAGTTGGCGAGCTGATTGTACGTGGCCCTAATGTGATGAAGGGATACTATAAAATGCCTGAAGAAACGGCCATGGCCATTCGCGACGGCTGGCTCTATACAGGGGATTTAGCTAGGGTAGATGAAGAAGGCTATTTTTACATTGTCGATCGCAAAAAAGATATGATTATTGTAGGTGGCTTTAATGTTTATCCTCGTGAGGTTGAGGAAGTGCTGTTTGCCCATAATAATATTGTAGAGGCGGCGGTGGTAGGCTTTCCAGATCCTAACTTAGGGGAAGCTGTACATGCATATGTTGTGTTAAAAGAAGTAGCAGCCACTACGACAGAAGATCTGCTATCTTATTGTGCCAAGCATATGGTGAAATACAAGGTGCCAAAGATGATTGAGATACTGGATGAACTTCCGAAAAACACGACAGGGAAAATATTACGACGTTCATTAAAAGAAAAAGTTTAAACGAGTATAGCTACTATTGAAAAATGGTAGCTTTTTTTTATGTACATTATTCGTATAATAGTAAAATCAGTTGAGAGTAGTTGTCTGTAAGTGATAAAATCAAACATGTGAAATCTTCTACATACTTTTCAAGAGCTTGTCATATAGTGAGGAAGTAATGTAAAAAGACGTACAAAACTGGAACCCTTTGATGTGAAGCTACGTCAAAGCTTTTAGGTAAAAATACTATTGAAAGAGAGCATACAAAAACATGTTAGAACTCATTAAGGAGTTAATAAGCTTTATTGTGCATATCGATGTGCATTTAGAAGAAATTATTCGTGATTTTGGCAATTGGAGTTATCTGATTTTATTTGCGATTGTTTTTGTAGAGACAGGCGTTGTCATTTTCCCATTCCTACCTGGTGATTCATTGCTATTTGCAAGTGGAACATTAGCAGCTGCAATGGGTGCCTTTGATATGTGGATTTTAATTCCTGTATTTTTAGCAGCAGCTATTTTAGGAGATACGATGAACTATCATATTGGTCATAAGGTAGGAACATCAATCCCTCCAAAGAGCCTCCTCGGAAGAGTTGTTAAAAAAGAACGTATGGAGGCAGCTGAAAAATTCTTTAATACACATGGTGGGAAAACGATTGTTATAGCTCGTTTCATGCCATTTATTCGTACATTTATCCCGTTTGTGGCGGGTGCAAGTAAAATGAAATATAGTTATTTCTTATTTTATAATATCTTTGGTGCAATATTATGGGTATTCAGCTGTACATTACTAGGTTATTTCTTTGGTAATATTCCTATTATTAAAGATAACTTCTCGGTTGTCCTTATTTTGATTATCTTTATATCAGTTGTGCCTGCAGTTATTGGTGCTATCAAATCTAGAGTAGGTAAATAATGAGGACAGTCCTAAAGTGGTCAATGGATCATCACTAGGACTGTCCTTTCTTGTGTTATATGTCTAATAGTGACCATACTAAATTAGTGTGAAGTATAAACAACAGGTCGTAAAAATGATATACTATATATTACTAGAATATGAAGAAATGGGGGCAGCGAAATGGAAGTATTTATTGGCAGACAGCCTATTTTTAATCTTCATGAGCAGGTAGTTGCTTATGAATTATTATATCGTGGCAAAAACGTCAATGCCTTTCCAATGGTCGATTCAGATGCAGCAACGATTGACGTACTTGTGAACTCATTTCTTTCAATTGGTTTTGAAGAGGTAACAAAAGGTAAACCGGGTTTTGTTAATTTTACTGAAAACTTATTGATGAGCTCCATTCATGAATTTTTAAATCCTTCACAGGTTGTGATTGAGATACTAGAAGATGTTCCGCTTACTCCTCAGTTAGTGGAACGTGTAATTGAGCTAAAAAAACATGGGTTCCAAATTGCTTTAGATGATTTTATTATGGATGAGCATGTGGAAATTTATGATGAATTATTTGAGCAGATTGATTATATTAAGGTTGATTTTTTAGCATCATCTATCGTTAAACGAATGGAAATTGAAGTTAAAGTAAAGGATAAGTTTCCAAACATTCAATTACTCGCTGAGAAAGTAGAAACGCGTCATCAGTTTGAAGTAGCTAAATCTTCTGGCTATGTGTTATTTCAAGGTTATTTTTTTGAACAACCTCAAATAATACGAGCAACAGACATTCCAGCGAATACAATTCAATATATTCACATCATCTCTTTATTAAAAGAAGAAGAGCCAAATATCCAATTATTAGCGGAAAATATCGAACGTGATATTTCATTGACGTATAAATTATTACAAATGATTAATAATTCATCTAAACGATCTAAATCGAAGGTACGCTCCATTAAACAAGCCATTGTGTTACTGGGCGTATCAAATTTACGAAAATGGATCTATTTATTGGCCATGCGAGAAATCGATATAGACGCCAATTCTGATCTTTTTAAAGAAGTGCTGTGTACATCTTTATTCCGAGCAAAGGTTTGTGAAAAGCTAGCGAAGCTTTCTTACAAAAAGAATTTCTCAGAATATTTCTTAGTAGGCATGTTTTCACTCATTGATACGTTGCTTCAAAGACCTATAGAGGTCATTTTACAACAATTACCGTTCTCAGAGGATATTACGAGCACCATTTTGGGCATTGAAACGGATATGACACCCTATCTAGAGTTTAGTATCGCACTAGGGAAGTTAGATTGGCCACGTCTAGAAGAGCTAGCGACACAGTTGAATATTCCACTAGTTGATATTGATCATTTATATTATGAAGCCATGGAATGGGCTGAAAAATCATTTTAAACTGTGCAAAAGCTATCTTAACGTTTCATTTAAGATAGCTTTTTTTATATTTCCACAATGGCATATTCCCTTCATCAAGATGAAGTTCTCAATATGAAGAGTATTTGCTATAATCATCTCGTCTTTAAAAAATTCTGATAGTTGAAGTGGGCGTGGGGAAATGAGACATGATGTGAGAGATAACATTGTGGAGTATGTGTATGTGATAGTTGGAGCGGCAGTAATTGCTATTGGTTTTAATGTTTTTTTATTACCAAATCAAGTCGCTTCAGGTGGGGTAAGTGGAATTAGTACGATTTTACATGGTTTGTTTGGATGGAATCCGGGAATTGTTCAATATGCATTTAATGTACCATTATTTATTGCTGGTGTATTATTGCTAGGCAAAAAATTTGGGATTAAATCATTTATCGGTACCATTACGTTACCTTTTATTGTCTTGTTAACGAATAGCTGGGAGCCTTGGACTGATAATGCTTTACTGGGAGCTCTTTTTGGTGGAATTGTTGTTGGCTTAGGAATAGGACTGGTCTTTAAAGGGAATGCTTCAACTGGTGGCACTGATTTACTAGCGCAAATCATAACGAAGTTTACTGGGTTGTCGCTTGGAACAAGTGTACTGTTAATTGATGGAATCATCGCAATTAGTGCAGCAGTTGTTTTTGATTTAGAAAAAGGTTTGTATGCTCTGATTGGACTTTATGTTACAACAAAAACGATTGATATCATTCAGTTAGGTTTTAGCCAATCTAAAATGGTCTATATTATTACATTGAAACAAGATGAGGTAAGAGAAGCCATTTATGCTGAAATCAATCGTGGTATAACTAAGTTACCAGCAATCGGTGGCTATACAGGAGAAGCACGACCAGTTCTCATGGTTGTTGTTTATCAAACAGAATTCACAAAGCTGAAACAACTCATTAAAAGCGTTGACCCATCAGCGTTTGTCATCGTTTCTGATGCTTATGAGGTATTAGGAGAAGGTTTCAAACGTGCATAATTTTGGTATAATGGCGGCGTAAGGTATTTATTATGAGGAGGGGTACTAATGAAAAAAGCAATGTTAACATTAGTGTTCGGATCAGCAATCTTCTTAGCTGCATGTGGTGGCGGAGATAAAACTGCAAGTAATAATGAAGGTGCTACAGAGCCAGATGGTGAAGCGATTGCCATGAAATCTTGTGTTTCTTGCCATGGTGGCGAGTTACAAGGTGCAAGTGGTCCAGCATTAAATGACGTAGGTGCTCGTTTATCTGAATCAGAAATTTTAGATATTATCAATAACGGTAAAAACGGTATGCCTCCAGGGGTTGTAAAAGGGGCAGATGCTGAGGCAGTAGCCAAATGGTTGGCAACTCAAAAATAGTATTTATAAAACTAGCGGGCTGGAGAGCCGCTAGTTTTTTTATGGAGGTAAACGCTGTGTTGAGAGTAAATACATTCCTTTTAGACATAGACATGCTAAAATAAGAAGAACCTTATCCATTGATTGGAGGCTTTTTCATTGGTCGTAGTATTAACAAGAGATGTTATGGAGAAATTTAAGTTAGAGTTATTAGCTGGCGAGGAAGGAATTGGAAGAACGATCGTCACTAGTGATATTTCAAGACCAGGACTTGAAATGGCAGGATACTTTACACATTATCCGGCAAATCGCGTCCAATTGCTTGGCAAAACGGAACTGTCTTTTTTCGAAATGCTGCCAGCAGATGTCAAGCTTGAGCGTATGCGTTTACTTTGTTCGCAAGATACACCTGCTATTATTATTTCTCGAGATTTAGAAGTCCCCGAGGAGCTGATTCAGGCTTCCAACGAAAAGCATGTTCCTGTCTTTAAAACACATATGACGACAACCAAATTTTCGAGTAGATTAACAAACTATTTAGAGGGACGCTTAGCACCAATGACAGCAGCGCATGGCGTGCTTGTCGATGTGTATGGAATTGGTGTGCTTATTATTGGTAAAAGTGGCGTTGGGAAGAGTGAAACAGCACTTGAGCTTGTTAAAAAGGGTCATCGTTTAGTAGCAGACGATTGTGTAGAAATTCGTCAAGAATCAGAAAACCTTTTAATTGGTAGTCCCCCACCTTTACTAGAGCATTTATTGGAAATACGCGGAATCGGCATTATTGACATTATGACGCTATTTGGTGCAAGTGCAGTGCGTCCGTATAAACGGATTACACTCATTATTGAGCTGGAAATTTGGGACCCGCAAAAAGTTTATGATCGATTAGGCTTAGAAGAAGAGAAAATGAAAATAATTGATACGGAACTAACCAAACTAACGATTCCTGTAAGACCAGGACGGAATGTTTCCGTTATTATTGAAGTGGCTGCGATGAATTACCGCTTAAAGAGAATGGGCGTAAACGCAGCAGAGGAGTTTTCAAGACGTTTAGATGAAGTAATTTCATCTAATGATGAGTTAGATGATTAAACAGTTGTGAACTAAAGTATGTTAATGACATATTGAGAGGAGCAGAAGATGGATTTACTACTATTACAGATTGACCCGATTGCCTTTCATTTAGGGCCTATTCCGGTTCGTTGGTATGGATTGTTAATTGTGTCGGGAATCATTTTAGCATATATTGTCGGGCAGAGAGAGGCCGTTAAGCGAGGATTGCCTGAAGACTTCCTGGCAGATTTATTGTTATGGGCAGTTCCTATATCCATCATCTGTGCACGTATTTACTATGTGACCATGCGATGGGATTACTATAGTGAAAATCCAGGTAAAATCATTGAGATTTGGAATGGCGGTATTGCCATCCATGGTGCACTTATTGGAGCATTTGTCACAGCTTACATATTTACTCGTATAAAAAATGTAAGCTTTTTACGAGTAGCAGATATTGCAGCACCTAGTATTTTAATTGGACAAATTATTGGTCGATGGGGCAACTTTATGAACCAAGAGGCTTATGGTGGGGAAGTATCAAAAGCCTTTTTAGAAAATCTAATGCTACCAGATTGGATTATCAATCAAATGTATATCGAAGAATTAGGTTCTTATGTACATCCGACATTTTTATATGAATCCGTTTGGAACCTGATTGGGCTTATCATTTTATTAGTCTTACGTAAAGTAAACTTAAATCGTGGGGAAATTTTCTTTAGCTATCTAGTTTGGTATTCTATTGGTCGCTTCTATATCGAAGGTATGCGTACAGATAGTCTCTACCTAGTAGGCGATTTACGCTCAGCACAGGTAGTGTCCATTATTGGTATTGTAGTTGGACTAGGTGCCATTATTTATCGCAGAATAAAGGTAAAGCCAGCCGTAAAATACTTGGATAATAAATAAGGGGATGTAAAATATGGCTGTTAAAGCACTATTGTTTGATTTTGATGGCACGTTACTTAATACGAATGATTTAATCATTCAAACATTTATGCATGTATTAAATGAGCGATTTCCCGGGCAATATTCGCCAAAAGATTGCTTGAAATTCATTGGTCCATCACTCAAACAGACATTTAATGACATTGCACCAGATGAAGAGGAAGCTTTGATCGCAAATTATCGCGCTTGGAATATAGAGCATCATGATGAACTAGTTAGCGAATATCCTGATGTTGTGTCAACATTAGAGCAATTAAAAGCACAGGGTATTCGATTGGCTATCGTTTCAACAAAACGTAATGAGACTATTGATCGTGGGCTTTCTATTATGGGTGCGACACATTTATTTGATGTGCGTATTGGCACAGATGATGTAAAAAATGTGAAGCCTGACCCAGAGCCAGTACTACTTGCTTTACAACGTTTAGGAATAGACAAAGAAGATGCCATTATGATTGGTGATAATTCGCACGATATTGAAGCAGGGCATCGTGCAGGTGTAAGAGCAGCAGGTGTTGCTTGGGCAATTAAAGGTGAGGCATACTTACAGCAATATCAACCAGAATATATGCTACAGCATATGACAGATTTATTGGATATTGTGAAAGAGGGGTAAGGGCAGATGGCGCGTAAAACAGAACGTTATCGTGTCGAAGGAGCCAATTCGCTTTGGAATATATATGACACGGTGTCCTTTTGGAAGGTGATGAAGTGTTTCATTGTCATTCAAATTGGACGCTTCACACCATTTTTACGTGTGAAAAACTGGCTTTATCGTACATTTTTAAACATGACTATTGGCGAGCGAACTTCATTAGCCTTAATGGTCATGCCAGATACCATGTTTCCCGAACGTATTTTCATTGGTGAAAATACAGTGATTGGTTTTAATACGACAATTTTAGCGCATGAGTATTTAATAGAGGAATATCGCTTAGGTGATGTTTATATTGGAAATGAAGTAATGATTGGCGCAAATTCAACGATTCTACCAGGTGTAACAATCGGAGACGGTGCCATTGTTTCAGCCGCCACCCTTGTACATAAGGATGTGCCGGCAGGGTGTTTGGCAGGGGGCAATCCTATGCGAATTATTTATACGGCTGAACAAATGGCTGAGCGTAAGCGCAATGAGGTTGTAGAATGGTGTACACCAAAAAAATAATAAAAACTCACGTTGTATGACTACATACTTCGTGAGTTTTTTCATATTAAAAAGCTACTCCGGTTTTGGAGTAGCTTTTAATATTTATGCAAGCGCTGCGTCATAGTCTGATTTGAATTCACAATTGTCGTGATCACCTAAGCAAGTTGATTCAACAAAGGTTGATTTAATTGCAGTCCCATCTATGTCTTCTGTTGTATGAAGTGTTACTTTGTCGCCAGGGTAAAACTCACCTTTACAAATACTTACGATCATTTGCTCACTTAGTTGTACGAATGGACATGCCATAATAAATCCCTCCAATGTGTAGTTTATATGGTGCTTTTTGTTATTAATGCTATTCTATATTAAGCTTTTAAAAAAGTAAAAGAAAAAATAGAATGAGAGTAATAATCAATAAAAGTATTGATATTAAGGTATTCTTATTGATAATGAGATTGAGAATCATTTTTAATATTTCATTCAATAATATTATATCTATATAATATATGCGTGACTGTATTGAGAATAGGTTGTTGATAAAACTTAATTTTTTCCAACAATTGTATAAGAGAGAATCATTCTCAATTTTTTAGTGAATACTTTAGTTGATTTATAATCATCATGTCACATTTTAGACATATTCTCATTCTCAGTAAAACATTTTGTCAAAATTTAAGAGAAATGATGTCTTGTTTTTATACCGTTGTTCACTAAGTAATAGGTATAATTAACAGAATAATAAGTATTTAAAGATTTCGTTAATTAAAGAAGAAAAGTTGACTGCTTAAAAGAAATAAGTTAGAATTCTTTCATAATCTAATTCTCTAACACTCTAGTGAATTAAAGTGAAATGTAAGGAAGTGTTCATATGTCGTCGATAAAAATGTTTGAAAAACCACTTGGAATGCGCGATACATTTCCGCAAATCTATGAGAAGGTTGAAGCCGTTAGGCATGCTGGCAGAGACTTTTTATATAAAAGGGGTTATGAGTTCATTAAAACACCCGCTGTAGAGTATTTCGATACAGTGGGGAAAGCTTCAGCTATTGCTGATGCTCATTTATTTAAGCTAGTGGATAGCCAAGGAAATACATTAGTATTACGACCTGATATGACAACACCGATTGCTCGAGTAGCTACAGCGAAATTATTAAAAGAAATGATTCCTTTACGTCTTGCTTATTTCGCAAGTGTTTTTCGAGCTCAAGAAACGGAAGGTGGAAGACCAGCGGAGTTCGATCAAATGGGGATTGAGTTAATAGGGGATCAATCTGTATTTGCCGATGCAGAAGTTATTGTGACAGCAATGGAGCTATTAAAACATTTTAAATTAGAAGAGTTTAAAGTCACGATTGGTCATGCGGGTATACTAAATTGCATTTTACAAGATTACACAGAGAGTATTGAACAGCAAGAGACACTTCGAACATTGTTGGTTCAACGAAATTATGTAGGGTTTGAAGAAGCAGTAGAATCATTTGATCTACCCAAAGCTAAATCTGATGCCCTCCTACAATTTATTGGGGAGGCAATGAATGTTAAAGACATCCGGGATATTGAAAAATATGTGCGTAAAAATGATGCATTAGAATACATGCAACAACTTGCTCAACTGTTGGAATTGGCTGACTTAGCTGAGTATATAGCTTTTGATTTCACCCTTTCGAGTCATATGAGTTATTACACTGGTATGCTTTTTGAAGTTTTTGCGGTAGGAAGTGGCTTTCCATTAGGAAATGGTGGTCGCTATGATGGTTTATTAGAAGTATTTGGCTCAAAAGTTGGTGCAACAGGTTTTAGTATTCGAGTGGATCGTTTATTAGAAACGTTCAATGGCCAGTCAGAGAAACGACAGGAAGCAACAGTTGTGCTTTTTGAAGAAGAACAATTCGAGGCAGCATTATTAAAGGTGAAAACATTACGGGCAGCAGGAAAATTAGCTACTTTACAGTTGCGTAGTAGCCTAGTTGATGAGGCAGCCTTTTTAGCATACTTTACAGAAGTGGTGGTTGTTGGACAGGGGGAAGTAGGCGGTGAATGAATTAACAATTGCAATGCCAAAGGGACGAATCTTTGAAGAGGCATATCAAATGCTGTTAGAGGCAGGTTTTAATTTACCAGAAGAGGTAGAAATGTCACGAAAATTAATGATTGAGATACCAGAGGAAAAAATTCGCTTTATTTTATCCAAGCCAATGGATGTCCCTGTCTATGTTGAACATGGTGTTGCTGATATTGGCATTGCTGGGAAGGATGTTTTGTTAGAACAACAGCGTGAAGTGCATGAGTTATTAGATTTAAAAATTAGTCATTGCTATATCGCATCTGCGGGATTACCGAACACACCAATGAATGAAATTGCGCCTCGAATCGCTACGAAATATCCGAATATCGCAATGAAGTACTACAAGGGCATTGGAGAGCAGGTTGAAATCATCGAGCTGAACGGTTCTATTGAATTAGCACCAATGATTGGTTTAGCTGATCGTATTGTCGATATCGTTTCAACAGGGCGTACCTTAAAAGAAAATGGCTTAGTAGAATATGAGTTTATTACAGCTGTTTCATCACGATTAATTGCAAATCCCGTAAGTTATCGTATGAAGGGTGAGCGTATTATTGATCTTGTGAAGCGATTAAAAAAATGTGTGAATGAGCAAAAAAGGAATCATATTTAGCTACATATGAAGGACTAAAGGGGATTAATCCTATGAAAATAACAAAGCTTGAAAAAGGCATTTCCTTAAAAAGACCACTTGAAGGGGGAAATGAGGAACAATTAAAAGTTGTGCGACAAGTGCTAGCAGATGTTAGGACACAAGGAGATATAGCGCTCCGTACTTATACTGAAAAATGGGACGGCTATGCCCCTGAGAGCTTACGTGTTACAGGGGCAGAAATCGAGGAAGCAGTAAATACGCTAGACCAGCAACTTCATAAGGATTTAGCAGAAGCAGCCGAAAATATTCGTCTGTATCACGAGCAACAAATACGTTCAGGCTATCGCTTAGAGCTAGGACAAGGTTCTTGGCTAGGTCAACGCGTAACAGCACTAGACGCAGTAGGATTGTATGTTCCAGGTGGTACAGCAGCATATCCTTCATCTGTATTAATGAATGTGATTCCAGCTCAGGTTGCAGGTGTGAAGCGTATCGTCATTACTTCTCCGGCAGGTCAGAATGGGAAACTGCCAGCAGGTGTCCTTGTGGCAGCTCATCTTTTAGGGGTGGATGAAATTTATAAAATTGGTGGTGCACAAGCGATTGCTGCACTTGCATATGGTACAGAAACAATTGCTCCAGTTGATAAAATTACAGGTCCAGGGAATATTTTTGTGGCTCTCGCCAAACGTGAGGTATTTGGAGAAGTAGCAATTGATATGATCGCGGGGCCAAGTGAAATTGCGGTTTTGGCAGATGATACAGCATATCCTGATGAAATAGCTGCAGATCTGTTATCACAGGCAGAGCATGATGCATTGGCTTGTGCCATCCTTGTCACTACCTCAGAGCCATTAGCTCAAAGGGTAGCTGAGGAAGTAGAGAAGCAATTGCTGGAATTGCCACGTCAGGCAGTAGCTCGTGCCTCCATAGAAACCTTCGGGGTCATTTATGTAGCTGAAACGATGTCACATGCGGTGGAAGCCATTAATTCATTAGCGCCTGAGCATTTAGAAATTGTGACAGAAAATGCTGAAACGATTGTTGAACAGATAAGACATGCTGGCGGTATTTTTATAGGTCGGTATAGCTCGGAGCCTGTGGGAGATTACTTTGCAGGAACCAATCATGTATTACCAACGAATAGCACGGCTCGTTTTGCAAGTGGCTTAAACGTAGATGATTTTGTAAAGAAATCAAGCATTGTTTATTACAGTGAAAAAACATGGCAAGAAAATGCACCAAAAATTGCACGTCTAGCACGTATGGAAGGCTTAGAGGGGCATGCACGTGCAGTGGAATCACGCGGATGGGAGAAGGAATAGGGCGATGACAGTAAAGAAGAGATATGCAAAGGTAGAGCGTACAACAAATGAAACGCAAATTTCAGTAGCAATCGATTTAGATGGTGAAGGGCAAGCAAATATTCAAACTGGTGTGGGATTTATGGACCATATGCTCGATTTATTTATGAAGCATGGATTATTTAATGGGACCATACAAGCAAATGGTGATACCTATATCGACGATCACCATACAACAGAGGATCTTGGCATTGTCTTAGGGCAGGCTGTTCGTGAAGCACTTGGTGATAAGAAGGGCATAAAACGCTATGGCACAGCATTTGTGCCGATGGATGATGCACTAGCACAGGTAGTTGTAGATTGCTCCAATCGTCCGCATTTAGAGTATCGTGTGCCAACTTTAAAGGAAAAAGTGGGAACGTTTGATACAGAATTAGTGCATGAATTTTTATGGAAATTTGCGCTAGAGGCACGCATGAATGTTCACGTGATTGTACCTTATGGCCATAATACACATCATATTATTGAGGCGATTTTCAAAGCATTAGCACGTGCGATTGATGCGGCAGTTGAAATTGACCCACGTGTTAAAGGAGTACCATCGACTAAGGGGCTGTTAACGTGAAGATAGGTGTTATTGATTATGGAATGGGCAATTTATTTAGTGTAGAACAAGCATTAAAACGACTAGACTGTGAGGTCGTTGTGACGGCTGATGAGAGCGTGTTAGATGCAACAGATGCACTACTATTACCGGGGGTTGGCGCATTTCCTGATGCTCGCAAGCGTTTAGCAGAAACTAAAATAGACCGTTATTTACAAAAGGCACAAAGTGAAAATCGCCCTCTATTGGGAATTTGTCTAGGCATGCAATTATTGTTTGAGCAAAGTGAAGAAGTAACCCCAACACAAGGGCTAGGTTTTTTCAAGGGACATATTCAACGCTTTAGTGGTATCGAAGGAGATCAAGCATATCGTGTGCCACATATGGGCTGGAATGAACTGATCTTGACGAATCGCCCTGCATGGTTGGACGGTGAAGTATCAGCGAAGCATGTCTATTTTGTTCACTCATTTTATGCGACACATATTCAGGAATCTGAGCTTGTTGCCTATGCAGACTATTGTGGCATAAAAGTACCTGGTATTGTAACGAATGGTTCCGTGACAGGCATGCAATTTCACCCTGAAAAATCGGGAGAACTAGGCATTTATTTATTAGAGCAATGGCTGAAAGGTGTGAAGGCATGCTAACAAAACGTATTATCCCATGTCTTGATGTCAAGGAAGGTCGCGTTGTAAAAGGTATCCAATTTGTATCTATCCGTGATGCAGGTGATCCAGTGGAGCTTGCAAAGTTCTATGATGAGCAGGGCGCAGATGAGCTTGTATTTTTAGATATCTCTGCTTCACATGAAGGTCGAGAAACGATGATAGATGTTGTTCGTCAAACAGCTGCTACACTTGCAATACCTTTTACAGTTGGTGGTGGTATTCGTACGTTGGAAGATATGAAGCGTATTTTACGTGCAGGTGCTGATAAAGTATCCGTGAATACATCTGCTTTGGAGCGACCAGCTCTTATTCAAGAGGGCGCTGATTTCTTTGGTGCACAATGTATCGTTGTTGCAATCGATGCTCGCTATAGTGAAGAAGATGATACATGGATGGTTTATACACATGGTGGACGCAATAAAACAACTTGGTCAGCCGTTGAGTGGGCACAAGAAGCTGTGCGCTTAGGAGCAGGGGAAATTTTATTAACAAGTATGAATCAAGATGGTGAAAAATCTGGCTTTGATTTGGCCTTAACTAAAGCGGTAAGAGAGGCAGTGACAGTTCCTGTTATCGCTAGTGGTGGAGCGGGACATGCCGAACATTTTTACGAAGTATTAGCACAAGAGGTAGATGCAGATGCTGCATTGGCGGCTTCAATCTTCCATTACAAAGAAACGAACGTATTACAAGTAAAAGAATACTTACGTGACAAAGGAGTGGCAGTAAGATGATAGAGAATATTCGGTTCGATGAGAAAGGTCTTGTTACAGCTGTTGTACAAGATGCCAACACAAAAGAAGTGCTAACAGTGGCCTATATGAATAAAGAATCATTAGCTAAAACAATTGAATCAGGAGAAACTTGGTTTTATTCTCGTTCTCGTCAAGAGCTGTGGCATAAAGGAGCAACAAGTGGTCATAGACAACAAGTGGTGTCCATAAAAGCAGACTGTGATCAGGATGCATTAGTGGTGGAAGTGCTACCCGCTGGCCCAGCTTGTCATAATGGTACAACTTCTTGCTTTACAGAGGTGATTCAACAAAATGAGCAGATTGGCTCTGTAGACATCATCGCTAAACTTGTGCGTGTGATTGCAAAGCGTGAGCAGGAAATGCCAGAAGGAGCCTATACTACATATTTATTTGACAAGGGTATCGATAAAATTTGTAAAAAGGTTGGGGAGGAGGCAACTGAGGTTGTCATTGGGGCTAAAAACCGCGATGCCGAAGAAGTAAAATGGGAGGCAGCTGATTTAATCTATCACCTCCTAGTATTGCTACAAGAACAAAAAGTAAGCATTTATGATGTTCTACATGTGTTGGAAAAACGTCACGAGGAGAAATAACGGCATATTATTGATTGTATGGTATAATAGAAATTACTGTGTAAAGGAACGTAAAATGCGTTCCTTATTTCTTGTTTCGGAGGAAATATATTGGAAAAGAAACGTCAAAATGAGACTCAATCGAATATAGTGTCGTTCATTCCAACAGGCGACTATTATTATAAAAAATCAATTCAAGCAATGAATAGTGGACAAATGAATAAAGCTTATAAATATTTACAACGTGCGGTAGATTTAAGCCCTGATGATCCTATGATTATCTTGCAGCTAGCCATCGTAGAGTTAGAAGGTCAACGTTTTGAGGAAGCGTATGATCTGCTTCGTCATGCCTATCAAATTGATCCAGATAATCCAGAAATCATTTTCTATATGGCAGAAGTATCAGGATGTGTGGGCATCATGCATGATGCGAAACGTTTTGCAGAAGAGTATTTGCGGCTAGAACCAGAGGGTGCTTATGCAGATGAAGCAGCAGAAATACTAGAATTTGTCGCTTTTGAGCAGGATGATTTGGAAGACCCTGAAGAATCTGGTGAGGATTTGTATCGTCAGGAGCAAGCTCGTCGTTGTATGGAAAAAGGGGATTTTCCAGAAGCTATTACTATTTTAGAAGATTTAATTGAAGATCGACCAGCCTTTTGGTCAGCCTATAATAATTTAGCACTTGCTTATTTTTATGTAGGAGAAGAAGAGCAGGCGAAGGCTCTCTTACATACCGTGCTACGTGAAAATAAGGGGAACTTACATGCACTATGTAATTTAACGGTGATTGCTTATTATGAAAAAAATGAAGAGGATTTACAAGAACTACTAAATATACTTGTCAAAATTCAGCCATACACATGGGAGCACCGTTATAAATTAGGGGCTACATTAGCCTTAATAGGACAGTATGAATTAGCCTATAAATGGTTGCGCAGTATGCAAAAGAGAGGCTATGTTGGAGATGCTGGTTTTTACTTTTGGTTGTCACATGCGGCCTATTTCTCAGGTCATGAGGAAGTATCGAAAAGTGCATGGGATCAGCTACTAGAGCTAGACCCTGACAAAGAGGGCTTTGAGCCATGGCGCCAACAAGAAAATGAATTTGCACTTGATGCATTGGAGCATGACCGTGATTTTATTGTTGAAAAATTAGAAAGCACTTATACGAGTGAGCGCATTTTTGGTTTGTTTTTACTGAAGGGTACTGCACATAAGCAAGAAATTATCGCTCATCCGAAATTGGTTAATGTTGAACAATTAGACACATTTGAGAAATTGTTTTTAGCTTATTCACTCGGCCACGAATTTGATAAGAAGAACAAAGTAGAAGCGAGCTTTTTACGTGCTGTCAACGTACCAGAAATTTTATTAGAACAGTATGGGAAGCTCTCATCACTCATTGTACCAATGTTTCAAATGTGGTTTGTACTATGTGAACAAGCACTAATACAAAACTATCGTTTTACAAACCCAACAGCAATTGCAGGAGCCAATGATTATTTATTTAGATCTTCACAGATGCTCAAAGTGACAAAAAAGGAAATTGCCCAACAATATGGAGTATCTGTATCAACGTTATCGAAGTATATTGATGAAATTCTAACGTTTTTACCTAATAGTCATAATTAACGTGTGAGCAACATAGTTGAATAACTTTATACTTTCACATACGATGAACATACTAACGTTATCACCAATGTTCCTTGGCGACATTATCCTATCCGTCAAGGGCTTTATCTTCTTCTGTAGGTGACGTTACACTTATTGGTTGAATGAAGATAAAAAGTATTCTGTTTAGGGGGAAGTATTGATGTCAGAAGAAAAAATTTATGATGTAGTAATAATTGGTGCAGGTCCTGCTGGGATGACTGCTGCTGTTTATACATCTCGTGCAAATTTATCAACATTAATGATTGAACGTGGGATTCCTGGTGGGCAAATGGCAAACACAGAGGAAGTAGAAAATTACCCAGGTTTTGATACCATTTTAGGGCCTGAGCTATCTACAAAAATGTTTGAGCACGCTAAAAAATTTGGTGCAGAATATGCCTATGGTGATGTATCAGAAATCATTGATGGTGAAGAATATAAAACAATTAAATCTGGTGCAAAAGAATATAAAACACGTGCCATTATTATTACAACAGGTGCGGAGTATAAAAAAATGGGTGTGCCAGGTGAAAAAGAGCTAGGCGGTCGTGGTGTCAGCTACTGTGCAGTATGTGATGGGGCATTCTTTAAACAAAAAAATCTAGTAGTTGTAGGCGGTGGCGATTCAGCTGTTGAAGAGGGCGTTTATTTAACTCGCTTTGCTGATAAAGTAACGATTGTCCACCGTCGTGACAAATTACGTGCCCAAAAAATTCTACAAGATCGTGCCTTTGCCAATGACAAAATTGATTTCATTTGGAATGCAACTGTAAAAGAAATTAATGAAGCTAATGGTAAAGTTGGTAGTGTCACATTACAATCAACTGTTGATGGTACAGAATCTGAATTTGCAGCAGATGGTGTCTTTATCTATATTGGTATGTTGCCTTTAACTAAACCATTTGAATCATTAGGCATTTTAAATGACGCTGGCTATATTTTGACAAATGCCAATATGGAAACTAAAATCCCAGGTATCTTTGCAGCTGGAGATGTTCGTGAAAAAACACTTCGCCAAATTGTGACAGCGACAGGTGACGGTAGTATTGCCGCACAAGCTGTACAACATTATGTGGAAGAGCTATTAGAGAAAATTAATGCCTAACATGGCTATTTAAAGGAAAAAAATACAATTTTAATGTGGTTTTAATATTGCTGTAACTTGAATGACATATAAAAGGTGTATGATAAAAAATGTAATTAGCAATCCCCCTTTTATTTTGTTTAGTAGGTTGTTTCCGCCTCAATTAGGTGGGAGCAACCTACTTTTTTATTTGTACAAATTAAAAAAATAAACGTATTTTTCGCCTAACATAAAAGCATTACACATGAATAAACCTAAATTGTTAATTGTCTTTACTAGAGAGTTGTAAATGAGGACAAATCTTGCAAGGTCTTGCTATAATGGGGAGTAGAATGCAAAAGTGATTAGAGGTGTGCCTATGCAAAGAATTGCAAATTTAATTGCAGTAAAAGACGGTAAAGTATTATTACTTCAGAAACCAAGACGAGGCTGGTACGTTGCTCCAGGAGGGAAAATGGAGAGCGGTGAATCCATCTTTGAGGCTGCTGTACGTGAGTTTCAAGAAGAAACAAATGTCACACCTTTAAATGTTCATTTAAAGGGTGTTTATACGATGATTATTAAAGAAAATAATGATGTAGTGGATGAGTGGATGCTCTATACATTTGTTGCAAAGGATGTAGAAGGTATACCATTCGAAGAAACGAGAGAAGGCAAGCTTGCATGGCACCCAGTAGAGGATTTAGCACATTTGCCAATGGCTGAAGGAGATCGAACTAATTTACAATTTGCGGTTTCGCAATCAGGCATTCAATATGGCACGTTTGACTATACAACGAATTTTGAATTACTTCATCAGAAAATACAAATATCAAAAGAACAATAAAGGAGTTGCATGACAGTGGTGGTTGAAGGCCAACAATGTACACACGAATTGGTTATTATTACAGGAATGTCTGGGGCTGGGAAGACCGTAGCTATTCAAAGCTTTGAGGATTTAGGGTATTACTGTATTGATAATTTACCACCAGCGTTACTTACAACTTTTTTAACTCTGCTAAGAGATTCTGGTAAAAATAGTACGCGTATTGCAGCCGTAATGGATATGCGTGGTGGCGACTTTTTTGATGCTCTTATTGGCGCGTTAGACCATATACTAAAAGAAGGCGATATTGATACTCGTATGTTATTTTTAGATGCAGACGATGCCACATTAGTTAGACGCTATAAAGAAACAAGACGTGCCCATCCACTAGCAGTCAATGGTTTACCTTTAGATGGCATTAAACAGGAACGGGCACTTTTATTTGAAGTAAAGGGCCGTGCTAATTTTGTATATAACACATCGAACATGAAACCGAAGCAATTACGTGAAAGAATCGTCAATGAATTTGCTAGTGAGGCAGATACTATTTTTACTGTGAACATTATGTCCTTTGGCTTTAAACATGGGATGCCTATTGATGCAGACTTAGTGTTTGATGTTCGTTTTCTTAAAAACCCTTATTATGTAGAGGAGCTACGTCCCAAAACAGGACTACAAACAGAGGTATCCTCTTATGTTTTAGCTTTGGAAGATACGCAAATACTCATAAAAAAACTAACGGATTTATTAGATTTTATGATTCCTCTTTATCGACAAGAAGGTAAGTCACAGCTTGTCATTGCTTTTGGTTGTACTGGCGGTCAGCATCGCTCAGTGACATTAGCAGAATTTTTTGGGGCATATTTAGCAGGCAAGGAAAATACGGTTATTACGCATCGTGATATTAATCGTAGAAAGGAATGAGTGAATGGGGAAAAAGCAAACAAGGCTTGTCGTAATAGGTGGTGGTACAGGGCTTTCCACATTACTACGCGGGCTGAAGCATCACCCATTTGATATTACTGCCATTGTGACAGTGGCAGATGATGGGGGTTCTTCAGGCCGTTTACGTGATGACTACGATATTCCGCCACCTGGTGATGTACGTAATGTGATTGCGGCATTATCAGATATTGAACCACTTGTAGAGCAAATGTTTCAATATCGCTTTTCAGCATCAGAGGATTTAAAAGGTCACTCCTTAGGAAATTTAATGCTTACGGCACTTACTGATATTACTGGAGATTTTAATCATGCTATAAGTGAAATGGGCAAGGTTTTAAAAGTTCATGGTCGTGTCATACCAGCTGCAAATAAAAAAATAAACTTACATGCTGTGCTAGAGGATGGTTCAATTATTGAAGGAGAATCAAAAATTCCAACAGCATCAAAGCGCATTGATCGTGTTTTTTTAGTACCCGAAAATGTGCAACCGTTACCAGAAGCCATTCGTGCGATTCAGCGTGCAGACTATATTTTAATAGGTCCAGGAAGCTTATATACAAGTATTATTCCAAATCTGCTTGTGAAGGAGATAGGGGAAGCTGTTGTGAAAGCGAAAGGCAGAAAAATATATGTTTGTAATTTAATGACGCAAAAAGGTGAAACGATTTCTTATACAGCAGGTGATCATGTAACAGCCATACATAAGCATGTTGGCGGCGATTTTATTGATTCTATTTTAGTAAACGACGAAGAACTCCCTAACCCTGTAAAAGAACTATATAAAGAAGAAAGAGCAGAGCCAGTGACATTTGATGTGGCAAAGCTTGAAAGTATGGGCTTAGAGGTTATACAACGTGATATTGCTACAATTCGGTCAGATGGGACTGTTCGACATAATGCTATCAATGTTGCAGAATGGCTGGTAGATTATGCTGATATTTACCAGCAAAAAGTAAGAAGACCCATTATAGAAACATAATGGATTGATTGTATATGGTAAGATGAACATATACATAGAAATCATGATTGAAAGGGGGGCATGATATGTCTTTTGCTTCTGAAACAAAAAAGGAATTAACGCAAATAGAAGCGGACAATCATTGTATGAAAGCAGAAGTTTCTGCCCTAATTCGTATGAATGGTTCATTATCCTTTGCAAATAAACAACTAAGTTTAGACGTGCAAACTGAAAACGCTGCAATTGCTAGAAGACTATATACGATTATGAAAAAATTGTATCCGTACAATGTAGAATTGCTTGTTCGTAAGAAGATGCGACTGAAAAAAAATAACGTGTATATTTGCCGTGTAAGAGAAGGTGCGCGCGAGCTGCTAATTGATTTAGAAATCATCTCAGACGACTTTCAATTTAACCATACAATCTCAAGAAAGCTCATCAAAAAGAGTGGTCAAAAAAGAGCTTATTTAAGAGGAGCATTTTTAGCAGGAGGTTCTGTCAACAATCCAGAAACATCAGCCTACCATTTAGAGATTTATTCTTTGTATAAAGAGCATGGTGAGGCATTGATGGATTTGATGAATGAATTTGAACTTAATGCCAAAACAATTGAACGAAAAAAAGGTTTTGTCACCTATTTAAAGGAAGCAGAGAAAATTTCAGATTTCCTTAATATTGTTGGCGCACATCAGGCCATGATGAAGTTTGAGGATGTGCGCATATTGCGAGATATGCGAAATAGCGTCAACCGTATTGTGAACTGTGAAACAGCCAACTTAAACAAAACTATTGGTGCAGCATTACGACAGGTAGAGAATATTCGATTTATTGAAAATTCAATTGGTCTGGATCAGCTACCAGAAAAGCTACGTGAAATAGCACGTCTACGGGTAGAATATCAGGATGTGACATTAAAAGAGCTTGGTGAAATGGTATCAAGTGGAACGGTTAGTAAATCAGGTGTTAACCATCGATTGAGAAAAATTGATGAGATTGCTGATGCATTAAGACGCGGTGAAAAAATAGGTGGTTAAGTTTTCATACTTTTCAGGTATGAATGTCATGCGTAATCGCTTATTGTTCTTTTGCTAGTAAGTGAGGTAAGATAAAACTAATAGATGAACGGTAGTGAAGGGGAGTTTTGAGTATGATTGAGAGAAGAGTCCAGGTCAAATTAAAATTAGGACTACAAGCTAGACAAGCAGCACTATTTGTGCAGGAAGCAAATCGTTTTAGTGCGGATATCTTTCTGGAAAAAGACGAGAAAAAAGTAAATGCCAAATCCATTATGGGTGTCATGAGCTTAGCAGTCGCTAAAGGCACTGAAGTTACTTTAAGTAGTGACGGCAGCGATGCGGAGCAAGCGGTTACAGCATTGGCTACAATTATCGAAAATGAAGACTAACATTCATTGAACACAAAAGGCATCACAGAGCAAATCTGTGATGCCTTCATAGTGTTGAAAAACAAAACCATCCATAGCGTTTTTGTGAAAGGTGAAAATGGATTTCCATTGCAGGCTACTTGCTTTCCAGTGGGCGAGCGCCGAGCAGCTTCCTCCGCTACCGCTCCGTTTAGAGGCTCGCCTGTCTCGCTATCCCACGGGAGTCAAGTAGCCTTCCACCCCAATCCATAAAAATGTTTCTTTTTAGAAAGGTTTTCAAATAAAGTGAAGGTATTCACTACGCTTTATGGAGAAGTGTTGTCATCCATCACTTCTCCGCATTGAAAATAAGAGCCTATCCTCTTTCTAATTTTGTTCAGGAAAAGACACTTTTGCAGAATGGTTGATGGGAGTGGAGCCAGCGTCACTCCTAGGGGATTAGCGTCCTAGAGAAGCCCCTGGAGCGAATGCAGTGATCAGCGGACGCCCACTGGAAAGGACGCTGGCGGAACGGAAATCAACCCCTCGCCTTTCAAAATGGCTGTTTCTGTCGTTGACATCACCTTTTTCAACAACACGAAAGGCATCACAGAGCGAGTCTGTGATGCCTTCTCATTTTTATTTATTATCGCTACGGTGCATAATGTGATCGATTAAACCATATTCTTTAGCACGTTCAGCAGTCATGAAATTATCACGATCTGTGTCTCTAGCAATGACTTCAAGTGGTTGGCCTGTGCGTTCAGATAAAATGCCATTTAATTTTTCACGTAAGAATAAAATACGTTTAGCAGCAATTTCAATTTCTGTCGCTTGACCTTGTGCGCCACCTAGTGGTTGGTGAATCATTACTTCTGCATTTGGTAATGCAAAACGTTTACCAGGCTCACCAGCAGCTAGTAAGAAAGCACCCATTGATGCAGCCATACCAATACAAATTGTTTGAACTTGTGGTTTAATGATTTGCATTGTGTCATAAATAGCCATACCAGCCGTAATTGATCCACCTGGTGAATTAATGTAAAGAGAGATATCTTTATCTGGATCTTCCGCTTGTAGGAAAAGAAGTTGTGCAACAATGGAGTTAGCCACATTGTCATCAATAGCGCTTCCTAAAAGAATAATACGGTCTTTAAGTAGACGTGAATAAATGTCATATGCACGTTCACCGCGACTTGTTTGTTCAATAACTGTAGGAATTAAATTCATGTTAAATCCTCCTTAAAAAACTAAATTCGAATACCTTTGCTGAAAATTTCCATTGTTATTTCAGCTGTATCCTTATCATACACATTATAGTCAGGGAAGGTCAAATATTAACCCTGCTAAAGTGAAATAAAAAAAATAAAATGTTTTTGCATTCTATGGTTGAATTATATGTGATAGGCTTGTATAATAATTGAGGTTATAAGTTTAAAGTACAGTACACTATTTTGCAGGTATGCTTCAAAAAATGAGGGTTATCTACATCATGCTTTTCGTAAGCCTAGAGTGAGTACTTTTTTTTTGTGCCTTTGCCCTCGTGGTGTAATGGATAACACGTAAGATTCCGGTTCTTGCACTGGGGGTTCGATTCCCTCCGAGGGCGCCATTTTACTGAATATAGATAGACTTGTTATAGCTCATCTCCTAATAAGTAGTTTAGCAGCCTGCTTAGCGGAGATCGAGAGGGAGATATAGGTGCAATACTGTCCTAGTTGGCATTATTCCCCTATTTATTCCTTTCAAACCTTCAAAAAAGCAATAACTCCAAATTATTTTTTAGTGGACATACTGTACGTGAAGACTAGAAATAGTCGAAAAAAAGAATCCTATCTGAGGGGATTCTTTTTTTTTGCCTAAATTTATCGAAATTTGGTGTGGATTGTAGTGTATATATATTAATTTTAGATTAGATTTCTTGTTATTTATACATGTTTCTTCTAATTATATAAGTTTATTATAAATTAATATGAAAAAATATTTAGTTTTATGCGAAAAGTTGTTGTCTAAATACTATAATATTAATATAATTGACCTAATAGTCTAACATTTCCGAATTGCGAAAAATAATACGCATTTCGGAAAATTATCGAAATAGGGGGAAATACAATGAAGAAAACAGGTTGGATGCTACTGATGATGGTTGCAGCATTAACATTAGCACTTGCAGGATGTGGTACAAAGGATGGTGCATCTTCAGGAAGCTCATCTTCAGAAGATGGTAAGAAAATATATAAAGTTGGTACAGAGGCAACTTTCGCACCATTTGAATCTGTTGACGATTCAGGGAAAATTGTGGGGATTGATGTCGATGTTTTAAAAGCTATTGCTGATGAAATGGACTTTGAAGTTGACTGGAATAACATTGGTTGGGAGCCAGTTTTCCAAACAATTAAAAACGGTGAAACAGATATTGGTGCTTCAGGAATCACAATTACTGAAGAGCGTAAAGAATCATTTGATTTTACAGAGCCTTATTATGAGTCTCAATTATTGATTGTTGTAAAAGAAGATTCAAAAATTAAATCTCTAGCTGAACTAAAAGATAAAAAGGTATCAGTACAAATTAATGCTACAGGTCATATGGCGGCGAAAAAGCTACAAGGGGAAGCAAGTACAAATATTATGGCGTTTGAAAGTCAACCAATCGCAATTCAAGAGATGTTAAACGGTAACGTTGATGCAGCTATTGGAGACAATGCGGTAGTTTACGAATACATTAAAGCGCATCCAGATCAAAAACTAAAAGTAATCGAAGATGATGCATTTGAAAAAGAATATTATGGCTTTATGGTTCAAAAAGGAAACAAAGAGCTATTAGATAAATTAAATGAAGGTCTTAAAAAGATTAAAGAAAACGGTAAATTAAAAGAAATTACAGGTTCTGATTTCAAGTAATAAATGAATGATGACGCCCCTAGTATGCTAGCGGCTCATTCACTTTAAAGGGGAAATGGGGTTTTCGGATGGACATCTTTGACTTACGCTGGGACATTGTCTGGAACTACCGAGATATGTTTATACGGGGTATTGGCGTAACAATTATTTTGACACTTAGTGGTTATTTTGGAGGTATTCTATTAGGACTATTTTTAGGCCTAGGAAAATTATCGAGTAAAAAATGGATTTATTGGCCATCAAAATTATATATCGATTTATTCCGTGGAACACCAATGCTTGTGCAAATTTTATTAATTCACTTAGCAGTTATTCCAACAATTTTTGGTCATTCTTTAGGATATATGGTGTCAGGGATTACAGCGCTCGTATTAAACTGTGCTGCTTACAATGCGGAAATTTTCCGTGCAGGTATTCAAAGTATTGCAAAGGGGCAAATGGAGGCAGCTCGTTCTTTAGGGTTAACACATAACCAAGCGATGCGTAAGGTCATTTTACCACAGGCATTTAGACGTATGATTCCACCATTAGGGAACGAATTTATCGCATTATTAAAAGATTCTTCATTAGTAACAGTTATTGCAGCACCAGATATTTTATACGCAAGTAAGGTAGTAGCAGGTGCAAGCTTCCGCTTCTGGGAACCGTACATCGTTGCTGCACTACTCTATTTAGTTTTAACATATGGTGTAACGAAGATCGTGGCATTTATCGAGAAACGATTTAGCAATAGTTATGTCCCTCGTAAAGCTAAGGCAGAAGGGCGGGAAGCAAGATGATAAAAATTGAAAACCTACACAAATATTTCGGAAAGCTTGAAGTATTAAAAGGCATTGATTATGAAATCCAAGAGAAACAAGTTGTTTGTGTGATTGGACCATCTGGCTCAGGCAAAAGTACATTTTTACGATGCATCAATATGCTAGAAGATGTAACAGATGGTGCTATTTATATTGAAAATGTGAAAATTAATGCGCCAAAAACGAATATCAATGAGATTCGGGCAGAAGTTGGCATGGTGTTTCAACAATTTAATCTATTCCCGCATATGACAGTTATCGATAATGTCACGATGGCCCCTATGCAAATTCGTAAAATGAGTCGTCCAGAAGCTGAAGAATTAGGGCATGAGCTGTTAAAAAAGGTTGGACTCGACAGCAAGGCATATAACTATCCTGAGCAGCTATCGGGTGGTCAACAGCAGCGTGTAGCCATTGCACGTGCCTTAGCCATGAAGCCAAAAGCCATTTTATTTGATGAGCCCACTTCAGCACTTGATCCTGAAATGGTCAAAGAGGTGCTAGATGTTATGAAAAATCTAGCAGCTGAAGGGATGACCATGGTTGTTGTTACGCACGAAATGGGCTTTGCTCGTGAAGTAGGGGATCGAGTAGTCTTTATGGACGGTGGCTATATTGTAGAAGAAGGCTCTCCAGAGGAACTCTTTGGCAATCCACAAAGTGACCGTACAAAGGCGTTTTTAGGGAAGGTATTATAATCTTAATGAATAAAGAGCAGTTTCTGGTGTTTACCACCAGAGACTGCTCTTTCGTGTTAATGAAGGGGATTAGTTGTTGTGTCATATGCATTCAGCATCGTTTGCATATCCTGTTGTGAGTATTGAGGTACCTGATAATAGCCATGTTTATTTTGATAGATGGATAATTCGTAGCCCATTTCAATGCAGTTAGGAATACTATCAGCAACAACGCGACGAACAACTGGGTTTGTTGTCTCTAAAGCAGCCGTTGTCATACATTTTGCTGAACCTTTTTGAGCACCAAGTAAGAACCCTGAAATAGTTTCATCATTAATTTCATTGGCATTTTGCATTGGCTTTTTTGGTTGACCAGGATTTACGCCATATTTAAAGTCATTTCCTGTCTCCATTTGGTAACGTCCTGTTGGAACAGATGGATCATGTCCTGTTTTGAAGGACTCTACAATTGTATTGTACATACCTAGGGTAAAATTATACTGGCGATCCAAAATATTCAATAATTCAGGATCTTGTACATGTGGGCGTAAAATTATGGCTTGGTTCATACCTGCGATAATTTCGCCAATTGTTTCATGCATGTCCATCATTTCATGGCCACCATGATTTAAACTATGCTGTTGATTGAAATTGGTTTGATTTGATGATTCATTGTAAAACGATTGTGACAAAAAAAACGCCTCCTCAATGATTTTTTGATGCAGTAATTAGTATGTCAAGTCAAATGAAATTCATACGGTATAAATGTAAAGACAAAAATGTAGACTATTGAAGAAAGGAAAAGTAGGTCGAGGAGGTTCTATAAATTGAAAAAGTTGCTTGGACCAATTGGGATAATTGTTCTTATTCTTGTTCTATTCGCCTTATTATTCATTCCTAAATATAATAGCCTGGTGACTGCAGAGGAAAATGTAGATTCGAAATGGGCACAAGTGGAAAATCAGCTCCAACGTCGTTATGATTTGATTCCAAATTTAGTCGAATCAGTGAAAGGCTATGCGAACCATGAGCAAGAGGTGATTGCAAGTATTACACAAGCACGTGCACAAATGGGTAGTGCAAACACTCCAGAGGAGCAAGCTGCTGCAAATGATGCTTTAACTGGAGCACTTAGTCGTTTACTTGTAGTTGTTGAAAATTATCCAAACTTAAAGGCAGATACAAACTTTCGTCAGTTAATGGATGAGCTAGCAGGCACTGAAAATCGCCTGGCGGTAGCACGTGAGGATTACAATAATGAAGTTCAGCAATTTAATAAGCAAGTTAAACGTTTCCCAGGTAATTTGATGGCAGGAATGTTTGGCTTTGAACAAAAAGAATACTTTAAAGCCGCAGCAGGAGCTGACAAAGCACCATCAATCGATTTTAGTCAATCAGGTACACACTAATGAAGCGTAGCCTTGTACAGATAATCATCGTTTGTTCGGTGTTTCTTTTATTTACGAACATGGCAAAGGCAACTATGCCGTCACCGATGAAAAATACGTATATACATGATTTTGCCAATGTATTATCTGCAAGTATCAAAGAACAATTAAATCATTACTCCGCGCAATTGGATCAAGGCACAGGCGCTGAAATCATGATTGTAACCATTGATAGTCTAGATGGACAGGAGCCAAAGATGTATGCTACAAAAATGATTCGTTCTTGGGGAATAGGTGACGAACAGAAAAATAACGGTGTTTTAATTTTAGCTACATTTGGACAGGGTGAAGGGAATAATGACGTAGTAATAGCTGTTGGTCAAGGATTAGAGGGGCCATTACCAGATGGAAAATTAGGACGTATTTTAGATGAGGCATTTTATCCTTCTGCAAGTACGGGTGACATAGATCAAGCCTTCCAATCGACATATGCTGAAATATTTCGCACTGTTGCCAAGGAGTATAATTGGAATGGTGAATTACCAGCGGCAGCAGACGAAGGTGAAGACATGCCAACTTGGTTAATTATATTGATCGTTCTCGTTGTTCTTATTATTTATACGTTCTTTTCGAAAGGTGGTGGAGGTCCTCGTGCTGGAGGCTATGGTGGTTATCCAGGTGGCTTTGGTGGAGGGCGTTCAGGCGGAGGCGGCTTTGGAGGATTCGGTGGAGGATCTTCCGCAGGCGGAGGAGCGAGCAGAAAATTTTAATCGTAATACCTAGCGAACTAATTGTTTAGTTCGCTTTCATTATGAGTGAAGAAAAAGTAATGATCATAAAAAATATCAAACATTGACAATAATACAAAAATTGGTATAATTTGAATATATCGACTTTCGATATAACGTAAACTGATATAGGGAGGAATCATTTTGAAAAAAAGATTTTTATCTGCATCATTAGCGATCATTTTAACAACATCTGTAGCTATTCCTGCAACCATGCAAGAAGTACGTGCTGCCAATGAAACAAATAGCTTTGTAATAGCGCAGGAGCAGCGCATTTCAGTGCAGGAATTTTTGAATTTAGCTGTAACAGCATTAACTTTCCAACACGGATCAGATTCAATGCGGCAACAAATTATTGATACATGGGTAAAGGCTGAGGAGTTCGCGGATTTAAATTTATCGATTAAACGTGATGAAGCCGCTCGTATTTTAGTAAGAGCTTTAAATAAAGAAGAAAAAGAAGCATCGCTTGCTGAGTATTTAGAGAAAGCCAATAAGCTTGGTATATTTAAAAATGTGTCAGTAAGCACGGATGCTATTGCTAAACAAGATGCAGTTAAAATGTTAAACAATGCAAAACAAATTAAAAATGGTTCTAATAATAAAGGTGTAAAGGAAATTTCTGTAGAAGATTTCATGAAGAATCCTGGGAATTTCGGCTATGAACTTTCACCTGATGGTAATTACATCACATTTGCCTCTGCATGGAACAACAGATCCAATGTTTTCGTAAAAAAAATGAATGATGATAGTGAGCCTGTTCGCGTCTCGAACTCTAAAGATCGTGATATTGCAGGATTTTTCTGGAAGGAAAATAGTTTATTATATTTAAAGGATAAAGGTGGAGATGAAAACTTCCATATTTATTCTACTACATTTAATGGGTCAAAGGAAAAAGATTTAACGCCATATCCAAATGTAACAGTAGGAATATTAAGTGGCCTACAGGGTGTTAAAGATGAAATTCTTATAATGATGAATAAAGAGGATGCCACTGTCTTTGATGTGTACAAGCTGAATGTCAAGACAGGTAAAACAAAGCATGTTGCTAAAAATCCAGGTAATATTACAAACTGGTTAGCAGATCGGAATGGAAATGTGCGTGTTGCCGTAGCAACAGATGGTGTGGCAGGAACAATCCTTTATCGAGATTCTGAAAAGGATGAATTTAAACCGTTTATTGAAGTGGAAGCAGGGGATGAAGTAGTGCCACTGGCTTTCTCTAAAGACAATCAAACAATTTATGCAACTTCCAACAAAGGTAGAGATAAAGTAGAAGTTGTAAAATATGATTTAGAAGGCAATGAAAAAGTTATAATGTCCAATGATGAAGTAGATGTTTCGGGTGTTTTATATAGCGCTGAACAAGATAAATTATTATATGGTGCTTATGTTACTGATAAGCTGCATTATCAATTCTTTGATAAAAAGTTTGAAAAGCTGTTCCGTAAAATACAAAATAAGCTTGGGGTGCATGAAAGTGAATTAGGTATCAATGATTACAATAAAGAGATGACAAAATTTATTGTGAGCGTTTCAAGTGATACCGTGTATGGAAAATATTATTACTATGATTCCATAACAGGTGACTTAACAGAGTTGGCTACTTTAAGCCCTTGGTTAAAACCAGAAGGACTTGCTGAAATGCATCCAATTTCTTATAAGAGTCGAGACGGTTTGACAATTAACGGCTATTTAACTTTACCGAAAAATCAAGAAGCTAAAGATCTTCCTCTTATCGTCAATCCACATGGAGGACCTTGGGCACGCAATATGTGGGGCTTCAATCCAGAAGTACAATTATTAGCTAATCGAGGCTATGCCGTACTGCAAGTGAATTTCCGTTCGTCAACTGGCTATGGGAAGGAATTCCTTCAAGCTGGTAATAAGCAATGGGGACTTAAAATTCAGGACGATATTACAGATGGTGTGCAATGGGCGATTGATCAAGGTATTGCAGACCCTGAGCGTATCGGCATTTATGGTGCATCCTTTGGTGGTTATGCAACATTAGCTGGTATTACGTATACACCTGATTTATATGCTGCAGCAGTTGATTATGTAGGAGTATCTAATATTTTCACTTTATTAAATACCATTCCTCCATACTGGGAAACGATGCGTAACTTGTTTTATGAACGTGTAGGTCATCCAGAAAAGGACAAAGACTTATTAACAGCTGTTTCACCTATTTTCCACGCAGATAAAATCAAAACACCATTATTTGTCGCTCAAGGTGCAAATGATCCACGTGTTAATAAGGCAGAATCCGATCAAATTGTGGAAGCCTTACGTGCTAGAGGTGTGGATGTTGAGTACATGCTAAAGGATAACGAAGGACATGGCTTCGCTAATGAAGAAAACAGAATTGAATTCTACAATGCCATGGTGAAATTCTTCGACAGTCATTTAAAATAATTATAACCGAAAGGCATTGATGTGCGGCTTCCGCACAGTCAATGCCTTTTTTATTACAATAGTCCATTATATGGATGCGAAAAGGGAAGCTAAGACAGTTCAATCAAAAGTTATCAAAGAATAGAAAACATTCCTTCATCACACTTTCGTTTATAATAAGATGAGGAGGTGCTATCGATGATTGTTAAATTTTTTAGTCGAGCAAATTGCCCATTATGTGTGGAAGGCTTGCAGACATTAAAGCTTGTACAGGAGGATCTACCATTTGATATTGATATCGTTGATATCGAACAGGATGATGATATACATGAAAAATATATGCTAATGATTCCGGTAGTCGAAAAGGATGGTGCTGTGATTCAGTATGGCAATCTAGATTATGCTACATTGCTGGAGCAATTAAGTAGTTGATGCACCAGACTAATAAAGAATTAATAACGGTATAAATGACACTATTGTTAGCTGTATTCCACACAATTCACAAATTGTTCAATGAAAGCGTTTTGAATTTGAACAGTTTGTGAAGACCTTCACATTTGACTTCCTTTTCAGAAAAAACGGAGTAGAATAGGTATCAAGTAAGAAGTTGTTATAAAACAGATTATCAGATGTATCACAGAGTTTCGTGATTGTTATATTACAAAAATAAATGATGTGAAGGGAGATTTTACAATGTGGGTTATTACAGTATTTGAGAAAAAGGATGTTCGTATTTTTGAATTTACAAATAAAAGTGAAGCAACAAAAGCTTTAGAAGGATTTAAGAAGAACGCAATTTTATCTTTCACAAAATAAACGCAACAAAGTCTCGTAGCTGTTTTCAAAGCTATGAGGCTTTTTTTTAGCCAAAACTATACATTTACTTGCGCTTTAAAACAATGCATATTATAATAAAACCATAAGTGGGACACAAAATAATGTTGTGGGATAAAAAATAACCCACATCTATTAATAAGGGAGTAGATAAATATGTTCACTGTTCCAGAGGCACAACAAAGGCTACTTCCTGAATTGTATCCGCTTCTGCAATCAAGATATCGAATTTTACAAGCTGTTCAGCTCATGCAGCCAATCGGACGACGTACACTTGCCGATTCACTGAAAATGACAGAAAGAGAAATTCGTAAAGAAACTGATATTTTACGCGAGCAAGGGTTATTAGATTCACAAAAGTCGGGTATGGTATGTACAGATGATGGTGAAATAGTTATTGAAAAACTAAGAGCTATCGTTTATGAATGGTCTGGCTTAACTCAGCTTGCGAAAAAGCTGGAACAGCATTTTGGTATTGAGCGTGTAGTTGTAGTTCCTGGTGATTACAATGAAGACGATACGATTTTAACCTTACTTGGCAAAGAAGCGGCACTACAATTTATGTCTTCAGCCTTTGATGGGCAGGTAGTAGCTGTCACAGGTGGAAAATCCGTTGCGTCTCTTGCACAATTTTTACATCCTGGCGATATACAAAAGGATATTACATTTGTTGCTGCACGTGGAGGTATTGGACATGAAATGCAAATGCAAGCCAATACACTTGTTGCAACATTTGCCATGCAGATGGAGACACAGTACCGTACTTTATTTTTACCAGAGCATTTAAGTGAGCAAGCTTATCAAGCCATGTTAACAGAGCCTATGGTTACAGAAATGATGGCATTTTATGATCAAGCAGATTGTGTCATTCATGGAATTGGCTCCGCAGAGGAAATGGCGATTCGTCGTAATTCATCTCCTGAGGATTTACGAATTCTTGAGGAGAAAGGTGCTGTAAGTGAAGCTTTTGGCTATTATTTTAATGCAGAAGGTGAAATTGTCCATCGTATACGCACGATTGGTATTCAACTGGAGCAAGTACAAAATAGTCAGCAAGTTATTGCAGTGGCAGCGGGGAAACAAAAGGTCAATGCTATGCTTTCTTTTTTTAAAGTAGCACCCAAACAAACAATATTTATAACAGATGAAGCAGCTGCAAAAGCCATTGCGGCAAATTTATCTTCTATAGAAAACAACCATCTTAAATGATGGGGTAGTACCAAACTTGTCACTCGATCTCAGAAAGTGGTGAAACACTTTTTGAATGAGCATAAAGCAAATTTAAAGTTTCTATTCATTAGAAACAGACATTACACATTATTGGAGGAATTAACAATGGCATTAAAATTAGCGATTAATGGATTTGGACGTATTGGACGTTTAGTATTTCGTGAGGCAATGAAGCATGATGAATTTGAAGTAGTAGCTGTAAACGACTTAACAGATGCTGGTCAGCTTGCACACTTATTGAAATATGATTCAGTCCACGGTATCTATGATGCTGAAGTCAATGCAGATGAAGATTCTTTCGTAGTAAATGGTCAACGCATAAAAGTTTATGCTGAAAAAGACCCTGCACAGTTACCATGGGGTGAGCTAGGTGTAGACGTAGTTCTTGAATGTACTGGACATTTCCGTTCAATGGAAGAAGTAGGCAAGCATATTGAAGCAGGTGCGAAGAAAGCTATTCTATCTGCACCAGCCAAAGGGGCAATGCCAACATTTGTTATGGGTGTAAACCACGAGGATTATAACCCAGCAACTGATGACGTAATCTCAAATGCTTCTTGTACAACAAACTGTCTAGCACCAGTAGCTAAAGTGCTTGATGAAAAATTTGGCATTGAACGCGGTATGATGACAACAATTCACTCTTACACAAATGACCAACGAATTTTAGACTTCCCACACTCTGACCCACGTCGTGCTCGTGCAGGTGCGGTATCTATGATTCCAACAACAACTGGTGCAGCAGTAGCTGTATCAAAAGTATTACCACAATTAAAAGGTAAGCTAGATGGCTTCTCTATGCGTGTGCCAACACCTAACGTATCATGTGTTGACTTAGTAGTAGAGCTAAAAGCAGACGTAACAAAAGAAACAATTAATGCTGTATTAAAAGAAGCTTCTGAAAATGAATTAAAAGGCATTTTAGATTACAATGAGCTACCATTAGTATCGATTGATTATAACGGTAACCATCATTCTTCTACTGTTGATGGCCTTTCAACAATGGTATTAGAAAACAAAATGGTGAAAGTTCTAGCTTGGTATGATAACGAAATTGGTTACTCTACTCGTTTAATGGATTTAGCTTTATACATTGCTGAACAAGGATTAAACCATAAATAAGTATCATATTTCGACATTTTGAGTAAAAAGTGTGACATATTACTGCTTTTTATGCACAAAAAGTATAGCCTTTATAATATCGAATAGATATAATATACAAGGGTAAAGAGAGTAAGGGATTTTACCCTTGCTCTCTTTTTATACAGGACAAGCAATTGCAAGACATAACACTTAACTTTTGCTACTATAAAAACAAGTATTAGGGTGCATTATCAAAAGTTGGAGATTGAAATTCTTTTAGCTGATGTGCCAAAAAAGTACCAAAGTGCCTTTTCAATTTAGCAAGCATGGTGTCGCGCCAAGATGGGTAAAACACAAGAATGTAAGACTAAAACAGCTTTGAAGGGAGTTTCTTCATGTTAAATAAGAAGACGATGAAAGATATTGATGTAAAGGGTAAACGCGTATTTGTACGTGTAGATTTTAATGTTCCAATGGCAGATGGTGCCATTACAGACGAAACGCGAATTCGTGCAGCTATTCCTACAATTGAGTATTTAGTAGAGCAAGGTGCGAAAGTTATTTTAGCCTCTCACTTAGGTCGTCCAAAGGGTGAAGTAAAAGAAGATATGCGTTTAACAGCAGTTGGTGTTCGCTTAGCACAATTAATGGGCAAGCCTGTTACGAAGCTGGATGAATCTATTGGTCAAGTGGTGGAAGAGGCTGTTGCTAGCATGCATAATGGGGATCTTCTTCTTCTGGAAAATGTGCGTTTCCATGCAGGTGAAGAGAAAAATGATCCAACATTAGCACAGCAATTTGCACAGCTAGCTGATATCTATGTCAATGATGCTTTCGGCGCAGCTCATCGTGCACATGCTTCTACAGAAGGAATTGCTAAGCATATTCCAGCTGTATCTGGTTTCCTTATGCAAAAGGAATTAGATGTACTCGGTAAAGCATTGTCGAACCCAGAGCATCCCTTTACAGCGATTATTGGTGGTGCCAAAGTAAAAGATAAAATTGGTGTTATTGAAAGCCTATTAGAGAAAGTAGATCACTTAATTATCGGTGGTGGTTTATCCTTTACATTCATCAAGGCACAGGGCTACGATATCGGTAAATCATTGTTAGAGGAAGATAAAATTGAGCTAGCAAAGTCCTTTATTGAAAAGGCAAAAGCAAAAGGCGTGCAATTACATATGCCAGTCGATGCTGTTGTGGCAAATGAATTTTCACAAGATGCTGAAACACAAATCGTTGATGTGGATGCTATTCCAGCTGATTGGATGGGTCTAGATATTGGACCAAAAACAGCTGCAAACTATGCGGAAGTTATTAAAAACTCTAAATTAATCATTTGGAATGGACCAATGGGCGTCTTTGAAATGGATAAATTTGCTAACGGCACAAAAACGGTTGCTGATGCAATGGCAACAACAGCAGGCTATACAGTAATCGGTGGCGGTGATTCAGCAGCTGCTGTTGAAAAATTTGAAGTAGCAGATAAGATGGATCATATTTCTACAGGTGGCGGTGCTTCTCTAGAATTAATGGAAGGTAAAGAACTTCCAGGAATTGTAGCACTAAACGATAAATAAACTAACTAAACAATCGGAGGCAACATGATGCGTAAACCAATTATTGCGGGTAACTGGAAAATGTTTAAAACATTTGAAGAAGCTATTCAGTTTGTAGATGCAGTACAGGATAAACTTCCTACCAATGACAAAGTAGATGCTGTTGTTTGCGCACCAGCTCTTTACCTACCTACACTTGTGCAGGTTGCTAGTGAGTCAGAGTTGGCGATTGGTGCACAAACAATGCACTTTGAAAATGAAGGTGCCTTTACTGGTGAAATTAGCCCAGCCCAGCTAGCAAGTGTAGATGTTGACTATGTCATTTTAGGGCACTCAGAACGTCGTGAATACTACAATGAAACAGATGAAGCGATTAATAAAAAGGTAGCAGCAGCGCTTGCACATAATATCGTGCCAATTATTTGCTGTGGTGAAACACTAGAGGAACGTGAGGCTGGCACGACAGAGCAAAAGGTGGCTGGACAAATTAAAGCGGCACTTGCTGGTTTTGATGCACAGCAAGTTGAGCATATGGTCATTGCCTATGAACCGATTTGGGCGATTGGTACTGGTAAAACTGCTACAGCAGACGATGCAAATCAAGTATGTGGAGCGATTCGTGCAGTTATCGAAGAGCTATATAATGCTGAAACGGCGAATGCTGTACGCATTCAATATGGCGGCAGTGTGAAGCCTGATAACATTCAGGAGCTTTTAACGAAAGAGCATATTGATGGTGCTTTAGTTGGTGGAGCAAGCTTACAGCCAGAATCTTACTTAACATTATTGGAGGCGGCAGCAAATGCCTAAAAAGCCAGTAGCATTAATTATTTTAGATGGCTTTGCATTTCGAGATGAAACATTCGGGAATGCAGTAGCACAAGCCAACAAGCCAAATTTTGATCGATATTGGAGTCAATATCCTCACGCTACATTAACTGCGGCGGGAGAAGCCGTTGGATTACCTGACGGCCAAATGGGGAATTCTGAGGTAGGGCACTTAAATATCGGTGCTGGACGAATTGTTTATCAAAGCTTAACACGCTTAAATAAATCGATTCGTGAAGGGGATTTCTTTACGAATCAAGCATTTTTAGATGCAGTAGCATATGTAAAAGCTCATCACTCCAAGCTTCATGTTATGGGCTTATTATCAGATGGTGGTGTTCATAGTCATTATGAGCATATGTTTGGGCTATTAAAGCTAGCAAAACAGCAAGGATTAGATGAAGTTTATGTTCATGGTTTCTTAGATGGACGTGATGTTGGTCCAACAACGGCATTAGACTATATCGAAGAAACAGAAAAACAAATGGCTGAAATTGGTATTGGTCAGTTTGCTTCGATTCACGGACGTTATTATGCAATGGATCGGGATAAGCGCTGGGATCGTGTCGCCCTCACGTACAATGTACTTGTTGATGGTGTTGGTCAAACAGCAGAAAGTGCAAAAAGTGGTGTAACAGCATCCTATGAGCGTGAAGTAACTGATGAATTTGTGATTCCCTTCAGCATTCAAGAGCATGGTGAGCCAGTAGCAACAATTAACGATCATGATGCAGTGATTTTCTTTAACTTCCGTCCTGATCGTGCTATTCAGCTATCCACAGTGTTCACAAATGAAGGATTTGATGGTTTTGCTGTATCTGCAAAGCATCCAAAGAATTTAAAATTTGTATCCTTCACACACTATAGTGATAACGTCAATGCACAAGTTGCTTATGAAAATGACAACTTAAAAAATACGATTGGTGAAGTACTAGCAATGAATGGGAAAACACAGTTACGCATTGCTGAAACTGAAAAATACCCACATGTTACATTCTTTATGAGTGGTGGACGTGAGGAAAAATTCCCAGGTGAAGAACGTATTTTAATTGCCTCTCCAAAAGTGGCAACATATGATTTAAAACCTGAAATGTCTGCCTATGAGGTAACAGAAGCCTTGCTTGCAGAAATTGCTGCTGAGAAATTTGATGGCATTATTCTCAACTTTGCCAACCCTGATATGGTGGGTCATAGTGGAATGCTTGAGCCAACGATTAAAGCGATTGAAGCGGTAGATGAATGTTTAGGCAAAGTAGTAGATGCTCTTCTTGCAAAAGGAGGCGCAGCTATTATTACAGCTGACCATGGTAATTCTGATGAAGTATTGACTTTAGCAGGTGAGCCTATGACAGCTCATACAACAAATCCTGTTCCAGTAATTGTGACAAAAGCAAATATAATGTTAAGAAATGGTGGTATTTTAGCCGATTTAGCACCAACCATGTTAGAATTATTAAAGGTGTCACAGCCTACTGAAATGACAGGACAATCATTAATTGAAAAAGAGGAGAATTAATTATGCCATTTATTACACAAGTTTATGCGCGCGAAGTTTTAGATTCACGTGGGAACCCAACAGTAGAGGTTGAAGTATTTACAGAATCAGGCGCATTTGGACGCGCAATCGTACCATCAGGTGCATCAACAGGTGAATACGAAGCGGTGGAATTACGCGATGGTGACAAATCTCGTTACCTAGGCAAAGGTGTATTAAAAGCAGTTGAAAATGTAAACACAATTATTGCGCAAGAATTAGAGGGTAACTATTCAGTTCTTGACCAAGTTGTCATCGACAAAGCTTTAATCGAGCTAGATGGCACAGAAAACAAAGGCAAGCTAGGTGCCAACGCAATTCTAGGTGTATCGATGGCAGTTGCACATGCTGCGGCAGATTATTTAGATGTACCTCTTTATCAATATCTTGGTGGGTTTAATTCTAAACAATTACCAGTACCAATGATGAACATTTTAAATGGTGGAGCTCACGCAGATAACAATGTAGACATTCAAGAATTCATGGTTATGCCTGTTGGGGCTGAATCTTTCCGTCATGCATTACGCATTGGCGCTGAGATTTTCCATAGCCTAAAAGCGGTTCTAAAAGCAAAAGGCTACAACACGGCAGTAGGTGATGAGGGTGGTTTCGCACCAAACCTTGGCTCTAACGAAGAAGCGATTACAGTTATCTTAGAAGCGATTGAAAAAGCAGGCTACAAACCAGGTGAAGAAGTTCGACTTGCTATGGACGTAGCATCATCTGAACTATTCAACAAAGAAGATGGCAAATATCACTTAGATGGTGAAGGTGTTGTGAAAACTTCTGAAGAAATGGTTGATTGGTACGAAGAGTTAACAAACAAATACCCAATCATTTCAATTGAAGATGGCTTAGACGAAAACGACTGGGCTGGCCACAAGCTATTAACAGATCGCATCGGTAGTCGTGTGCAATTAGTAGGTGATGACCTATTTGTAACAAATACGAAAAAATTATCGGCTGGTATTGAGCAAGGCGTAGGAAATGCAATCCTAATCAAAGTAAACCAAATCGGTACATTAACTGAAACATTTGAAGCAATCGAAATGGCGAAACGTGCTGGTTACACAGCTGTTATCTCTCACCGTTCTGGTGAATCAGAAGATGCAACAATTGCAGATATCGCCGTTGCTACAAATGCTGGTCAAATTAAAACAGGTGCTCCTTCACGTACAGACCGTGTAGCAAAATATAACCAACTTCTTCGCATTGAAGATCAACTTGGTTCAACAGCAGAGTTCCTTGGATTACAATCTTTCTACAACCTTAAATAATAGACAAAAAATGCCTCAAAGTTTATTGATACTTTGGGGCATTTCTTTTTGTGCCTATTGAAGTGGAAATCAACGGCTTTACTTTATGTCATTATAAAAGAAAAAAACTGTAGACAAACTCTCAATTTTTTTGAGTTTGTCTACAGTTCCTTTTTATGGCTGTGCCCAATGTTGGTCTAGTTCTTGATCGAGATAGACCCAGCCCTTCCAGGCAATATGAATCGTATCCATTATAAAATAAGGGTCATATTCATGGTCTGTAAAATCAACGTAGTCAACATTGGCAGCCTTTAATACTTGCTGCATCTTATCATAGTACTGCTGACGACGTTCCTCTGGATAGCCATTATAATCATACCAGTAGCCATTAACCGGAATGGATACGAATAATGGCTTGGCACCAGCATCTTTTAACACATCCATGACCAATTGAAAATCTTTATATTCGGGAGACTTCGTGTAATCCTCCTTCTTTCGCATTCCTTTAAACTTTGAAAAATTAGCATTAACAAGTCGCTGGTAAGCGCGATTTTCAATCATGTAGTCATTGGAAACCCGTTTCTTTCCGTACGCCTCAGCATGCTGTAATTGCTGTTCAAAGCTTTGATTAGCAATGAGCTTGTCATTGCTTTTTAAGTGATGACCTTTACGTGGGAAAAGGGAATAATATAAATCCTTCTTTTCTAGCAATTCCTTATGGAAGCGCCCTGCCACCATCGCCAAACGTCCCGTAATCGGCTTTTCCTTACCGTTTGACATTTGATATTGATACATCGTTTTTAAGAGACGATCCCGCTCAACGGTATCAAATTCTAGCAGTCGTTCCATGGCGCGTTTACGAAGGTCGGCATCCATCTCTTGATTAAAAGCTAAATCATAGGCATGTAACATCGAATAATTCGGTGAAAAGTGAAATTCACCCATGCCCTTTTCTGTAAACCATTGTGGGGAGATGATGAAAACTAATTTTTTATCCTTTAAATTTCCCTCTTGAGCAGCAAAATTTAAAAAATGAGTAATGGACTGCATTCCCCCACGCCCAATCATAAATGTTGAATACGGCGCTTCAGATGCTCGCGCATAATTATAGGGATGGAAAGGGTCAAAACGATTTAATTCAGAGGAGCCATACAAAGGCATGGAATGAGGCTCCTGTAACATGCGTTCCTGTAAATACGTACCTTGAAAGACAAGTGGAGACATGTTTGTTTTGGCTTGCTCCACATCCTCATCGGAAATCCACGCCTTGATCCATGCATTCGGAAAGAAGACAAAGCCAGTAAAAAGAGCAAAGGCGATAAATAGAGAGAGAAAGCCTTTCTTCATCATTGTCTTTCAGCTAATTTCCCTACAATTCGATTCGGTGTATTCCATTCTTCACGATTAAAATCAGTTATAGGTACAGAAATATTAAAGCGGTTTTCAATTTCTACTAATAAATTAATTGTCCCAAACGAATCTAGCAAACCTTCTTCAAATAAATCAATATCTGGGTTCTCTACAATAATTTCATCTTCACATAACTCGACTAGCATTTCTAAAACTTGTTGTTGATCCATTAATAATTCTCCTTTATTGAACAGGCTCTTTCAGCCCTTGGTTAAAATAATTTGCCAGAAAAAATATAGAAGCCAAAGCATACGGCATTAAACGTAATGAAGACGCCAATAGCATGGGTCCACTTATTTTTAGGCCAGCGCTTATGCTTTTTATTCCAGCGTTCAAACTTATCAAAGCTAATAATTAATAGGGCATGATAGAGTCCGTAGACCACAAAGTGCCATTCTAGGCCATGCCAAATACCCATTAAAAAGAATAGTAAAAAGAAGCCTATATACGAAATAGCGAATTTATTTTTCAGCCACTTTTTCTTCGTCATCCAAAGCACAAAGCGCATATAGACGTAATCTCTAAACCAAAAGGAAAGACTCATATGCCAACGGTTCCAAAAGTCTTTAATATTGCGACTTGCGAATGGACGATTAAAGTTAATAGGCGTTTGTATGCCCATTATTCGGCTCACACCAACAGCAAATGCACTATAGCCAGCAAAATCAAAGAATAAGTAAAAGCTATACATATACATATACGCTAATTGCCCCTGGAAAGGTGTCAAATAGTTATACGTATGATTTGGCAAATAAATGAGGGTGTAGTTGTAAATTAAATACGCCAAAATAAATTTATATAAAAAGCCGACAAAGATATAGTTGAGCCCACTTAACAGCAGCTTTTGATAATCCTCCGAGGAAGGTACAGTATGAAAATCCTTTGTAAAACGTCGCCAGCGATCAATCGGCCCTGATGATACTGTAGGGAAGAATAGTAAGAAATATGCTAGCTCTATGACAGGAATTTTCTCTTTCATTAAGCCGTCACGGGTTTCTAAAATCATTTGCACTGCTTTAAATGTAATGTAGGACACACCAAGGAAGCCAAATAAATGATGTAATCCAAGAATCGGTAGTACCTTCACAAGGACAAGTGGTAATATCGACAAGAGTACAGCTATTATAAAGATTGTTCCACTATTTTGCTGAAGGCGGTAACGCTGATAAGCCACAATAAGGACTATCTGAAAGACCGTAAATAGAATGAGCGAAATGGACCCATTCAATGAATGTCCAAAGATAAGAGCTAAGACAATCAATGACACAAATAGATTATAGTATTTAGAAGATTTGCCTTGTAAACCCAATAGGATTGTTGGTAGTAATAAAAGTCCGATGATCACAAAGAATGCTATATTTCCATAAGGCGTCATACTGTTTCCATAACCGCCAATCCTTTACGATCAACCTTACCGTTCGGATTTAATGGTAAAGCGTCCATATATTTAAACGTTTTTGGTACCATATAAGCAGGCAAATACTCTGATAGAAGTGTTTTTAACTGCTTTGTCATTTTGAAGGGAGAGTCTGTTAATGGCTCGCGCAAAACAACATGTGCACTAAGCGAGATGATCTCCTTTTCTTTATAAATCGGTACAACAACACAGCTTGAAACGGGTGGTAGGTTGCTAATTTGTTTTTCAATTTCCTCAATTTCCAAACGATAACCATGTAGTTTAACCTGGAAATCCTTGCGCCCAGAAAAGAATAAATAACCATCCTGCTCATAGCCTAAATCACCTGTTAAATAGATGTGTTGTTCAGCTACTGTTGAAAAAACCTTCGCTGTTAAATCAGGCGCTCCCAAGTACCCTGCACTGACAGTTGGGCCTGAAATAACAATTTCACCATCTTCTAATAAAGCGACGTTCGGCTCCGTTATAGGGGCAATCGGTAATTGTTCAAAGCGTTCCACTAATGCTTTGGACACCTCTACATAGGATACCGCAACCGTTGTTTCCGTAGGACCGTATAAATTATAAATGGTAGCCTGTGGAAAGCGTGACATTAACTCTTTACATACCGCTATTGGTAAAACCTCGCCGCAAAATAAAAAAGTATCTAATGTCGGTATGAGCTGCTGGTTCCACTCTTTGTTCATTAAACACATCTTGGCGAAGGAAGGTGTAGAAGTCCAAACACGAGTATTCGACGTAGCTAAAGAATCAAATAATGCTTTAGGATTGGCGATTTCTTGCTGTGTAATCGCGTAAAGTGTGTGACCTCCAACAAGAGCCGGGTACAGATCCATGACAGATAAATCAAAGGAATAAGGCGCTTGATTTAAAAATACACCGTCGTCCTGTAAAGGGAAGTTTTCGTGCATCCAAGAGACAAAATGTGCTAAATTACTAGCTGTTATTTGGACACCTTTTGGTTGACCAGTTGAACCAGAAGTGTAAATAATATAATGGATTTCCTCGTTTTGCACCCATGTCGCTGATGATAGGGTAACGTCCTTTGAGGAACTCGCTAAGACATCACTCACCGCCATAACAGGGATATTCGTGAGCATGTGTAATGGCTCTGTTGTCAATAATAAACCTGCTCCAGATGCTTCTAAAATAAGCTGTAATCTTTCTATTGGCGTTGAAGAGTCAACAGGTACGTATGAGTGACCAGCTTTTACAGCACCTAAAAAGGCGACAATTTGTAGAGGGGACATATGTCCATAAACGACAATAGGTTGTTGTCTCCGCAAGTTAAGCTTCATCAGATAATCAGCTACATTATCCGATAAGTGCCAAAGCTCACCGTATGTTAAGGAAGCATGGTGCGTTTGATAAGCAGTTTTTTGTGGCTGCTGGAGGGCCACGCGTTCAATAGCTGCTAAAATACTTAACATTATAAAATCTCCTTTATTTAAAATTCCGTATATATAAATGGTCCAGCGTTCATATCATGGAAACCATGTATAAGAAACAGCAGTACCAAAACGATCAAATAAAATAGCGTCAAGGCAATAAAGCGCAAAGGCTCGTTATTTTTGATGGATTGCATTTGTCCACCTCCAATGAAAAAAGTATAGGATTAAATTTTCAAAAAATAGTAATTTACTAGTGAAAAATCCTTACCTTATGTTTTTAACACTGATTTGACGGAATGTGGAGAAAAATGTTGCTGAATTAAGGTGAATTCAGTAAATCATAAGATTAATTTAAGGTAAATTTAAGGTTATGGGGGAAAGTGTGGATTTTACAAACTATTGGTTGGTCTTTTTATGTAAAAAAAGCACGAACATAAGGGAATAATCTCAACTTATGTTCGCGCTATTGTTTTTATTTCACGGCATTCAAAACTTTTTTTGATACATAAAATTCAGAGCCATTATAGATATTTATTGTGTCAAATGTATGGGTCTTTACAGTGTTTGTTGAAGTTTGCTCATACAGCATTGTGTTTTTATTGACTGGGATTTTCACCATCACATCTGCCTTTTGTGCAATAAATATTGGGTTTTCTTTATCGGATAAGTCAATTTTTGTTGTAAAGCCTTTTTCCGTAAATGCCTTTGTTGCTGGCACATATAAATCATTTGTAAGTGTATTTAAGTCAAAGCCCATGAATTGCGCCATTGTATGAGCTAAATCAGTGTTTTCTACTAGCCCTGTCAGCTTAGATGGACCGAATGAATATAAAAACACATCCTCACCGGTATGACCACCTGTCGTATAGCCAATGTTCGCACGATTTGCCAGCATTTTGACCATTTCACTGCCTAAGTCTTTAGAAAGTTTTAGTTTAGTCAATTCAGTCTTTGTTAATTGATCTAAGCCATAAAGGGCAGCCACTTCTTTTAAATTAGAACGGTCTTCTTTTAATTGACTTAATGCTCCCTCAACGGTCATGGACGCTTTTTTCAACGGATCAATGTAAGCAGAGACTGGAATACTGGAGTAGGTATTAGTCGTGTTGGCATTCCCCATCGTAATCCCGCTATTTCCATGGTCTGTTACGGCAATAACTAATGTATTGCCATCTTCCTTCGCAAAATTAACCGCTTCTTTTACAGCATCATCAAACGATAAAATATCGCTAATGATACCGATTGTATCGTTGGCATGTGCTGCCCAGTCGACCTTGCTACCTTCAACAAAGAGGAAGAAGCCGTCCTCATCCTTTTTTAGCGTATGGATTGCCTTGTTCGTCATTTCAGCAAGCGTAGGCTCAGATGCTCTTGTTTTAGCGCGATCTAAATCATAGGCAAGTGCACTTGGTGCAAAGCTTCCCCAAATTTTTGAAGACTGACTGTTGAATAGTTCATCACGTGTTTGAACTAAATCATAATTTTTTTCTTTCAGAACCTGGATTAAATCCTCACCATCTTGACGGGCATTTTTTGTAGTTCCTGGTGACAGCGACTCTAAGCCACCACCTAAAACGACGTCAATATTTTGGTAAACTTGCTGTTCAGCAATATCACCATATTGACTTCTATTGTTAACATGCGCTGAAAAACCAGCTGGCGTTGCATGTTGAATTTCAGAAGTAGAAATCAGTCCAGTCGCCTTGCCCTTTTGTTTAGCTCCTTCTAGCACATTGGCTACAGGTCGGAAGGCATCTTGTTGAGCAATTTGTGCTAAACCAGGGGAATTAATCACGGATGGTAAAACGCCTACATATTTATCATTCGATTTATGACCAGTTGCTAAAGCCGTAGCAGCAGGCGCAGAATCTGTAATGGCTGATTCAGCAGAATACGTGCGCATAGCACCAGATAAAATCTCATCCATTGCTAAGCCCTCACCCTTATACCAACGAGAAAGGGTAACCGCATTATTACTGCTCCCATCCATTACAAGCATAATGACATTTGTCGGTTTCTTTACTTCGGCTGCTTCTACCTCTTGTTGTGGGATACTAACTGCGGATAACGTTACAGCACTTGCTAAAAACAATGAAGTCCATTTTTTTGCGTATTTCATGATTTTCCTCCTTTAAATGATTTCAATTGTAAGTGTAAAGGAAGGGTGTAAAGCTGCTGTTAAATATTTGTTAATAAAATATGGTAATACTGTAAATGAAGAGATAAGAATGGAAGGAAAGAATCTGTGCGTTTATCACATGGATTCGATTGAGGCAGTATAACTTTGGTGATGCTGTGAGCCGTCTAATTTAAGAACTTCATCCTCGAATAATACTTCTTCAACCGCTTTCAATTTCAATTATTGCTAAATAGCCAGCATTGTCATAGTCACTACAATAAATGGAGTCTTTGCATAAGTATAGTTGGCACTAGTCGCAGCAAAATAAATATCAGTAGTCCATAAATGACTTAACTTAGTTTTTCATCACAAACTAAAAAATATTCGTAGGAAACTGCAGAGGGTAGGGCTAAATGAAGATGATACCAATGACCATCAACACTAACTTGCCAAATACACTTAACTTCTGCGCATTTAAAATCATTTGGTTCAACAGTGGGTTTGCTTAGTTTGAAAGCCGTAGCTAATGATGCCGCCAATAGGTAATTTTCATTGCCTATTAGTTCACTAAATATATGTTGCCTCAGAAGTATGTAAAAATGCTTTGGAGGCAACTTTTTATTACCGTGTATAGTACAAGTTCTATTAAATGGCAAGCCGTCACCATGCCATAGTTCAATTATTAATAAACAATGGCATGAAGCAATCTATATAGATATTTCCCTTTTTAGCTTATAAACAGGCGATAAATAGAAATATTTTTAGATTTTTCAGTTAATTCCAGTGTGAATCGATAAAAATATTGATATAGTTTTAGATAAAGAGAGTTCAAACGAAATATAACATATTAAACTAGTAGATTATCAAATCGAACAAAAATATCATTTTGTTAAAATAGATAAAAATGATTTTTTATAGAAAAAAGAGGTTTAAAGTAGAAAAATAATTTTATTTGATTTCACTATTTGAAATATAATGCATTTCAAGGAGAAGAGAAGTTGTTATGATACTGATAATAAATTAAAGGGGGGTGCTATAAATGGATACAAAATTACTTAGACAAACATTTGGAAAATTTCCTACAGGTGTGACGGTCGTTACTTGGTTTGATGGTGTGGGGATTAATGGGATTACAGTGAACTCATTTACTTCAGTTTCGTTAGAGCCTGCTCTAGCACTAGTATCTATTGATAAAAAAGCAAATGCGTTATCTCAAATGAAAAACAATGCATTTACAATTAATATTTTATCAGATCAACAGGAGTCTATAGCATGGCAGTTTGCAGGACGTAAGCAAGAAGGGCTTGAAATTACATGGATTAAAGATGGTATAGCTCCAAAAATTGAAGATGTTTGTGCTTTTATCGAATGTAAGCCATGGAAAGAAGTGGATGCGGGAGACCATGTTTTATTTATAGGAGAAATCCTTAATTTTGGACGCACTAATAGTGAAGCGCTTACATTTTTTGAAGGCAAGATGGGCTCGACAAAACAGTTCATACAACAATAGTTATTTAGTAGAGGGGGATTATTAATTATGGGAATTAGAACAGGGCAACAATTTATGGATGCATTAAAGTCAAGAAACCCAGAAGTATGGCTAAATGGTCGTTTAGTAGAGAGTGTTTACGATGAACCCTATTTTCAACAACCAATTAAAGAAATTGCAAAGTTATATGATTTACAACATGATCCAAAATATCAAGAAGATTTAACGCATGTATGTGATGAAACAGGGGAGCGTGTAGCCACTTCATTCCTTTTTGCAAAATCCTACGAAGATATTATGAAACGTAGTAAAGCTTTTGAAGTAGTAGCTCGCCAAACTTTTGGCTTGATGGGGAGAACACCAGATTTTTTAAATACAGTGGTAACTTCTTTAGCACAAAATTCTTGGTTCTTGGCGAAATACAACCAAGATTGGGCTAAGAATATTGAAGCTTATTATCGCTATATACGAGATAATGATGTGTTCTTAACTCATGCCATTGTGAATCCACAAAATGACCGAAGTAAAGCATCACATGAACAGACAGATAAGTTTACGCACTTAGGTGTAGTAGAAGAACGTCCAGATGGATTAGTTGTCCGCGGAGCAAAAATGCTAGCAACATTAGCGGCGTTTACGGATGAAGTCATTATCTATTCATACCCAGGATTTGTACCAGGAGACGAGCGTTATGCATTAGCTTTTGCTGTACCGATTGATGTGAAAGGGTTAAAAATTATTTGTCGTGAACCCGTTCAAGATGGTACACGTTCAACATTCGATCATCCACTGGCTTCTCGCTATGAGGAAATGGATGCACTACTTATTTTTGAAGATGTATTAGTACCATGGGATCGTGTGTTTTTATATAACAACGTTGAGGCTGCGAACTTGCTGTATCCAATGACAGGTATTGCTGAACAGCCCGCACATCAGTCAGGGGTTAGAGGATACATTAAACTGGCATTTGCTGTAGAGGTAGCTTGTAAGGTCGCTGATTCGATTGGTGTAGATCAATATTTAAATGTGCAACGTGACCTAGGCGAATTAGTGCAATATGTAGAAGTCATTCGTGCATTGATTCGAACAGCGGAGCATGAATTTACGGTAACAGAGCATGGTGAAGCGCGATTAAATCCAGATGCTTTAGAGACCATTCGCGGCATGATGCCAGAAATATATCCGAGAGCCATTGAAGTCATGCAAACAATTGGTGCAGGTGGTTTGCTAATGATGCCAACTGAAGCTGATTTCTTAAATCCAGAGCTTCGTCCAAGCATTGATCGTCATTATGGTGGACGAGAAGGTGTAGATGCAGAACTAAGAATGAAAATCTTTAAGCTAGCCTGGGATTTATGTGGTGAAGGGTTTGGTATGAGAGCGCTTCAATACGAACGCTATTATACAGGAGATCCAATACGGAAACGTGCTATTTACTACAATAAATTTAAGAAACGGTACTCCTTTGATTTAGTTGAATCCATTCTTGCGAAAGAAGATGTAGGCGAGAAACAAACAGTATAAATTGAACTTGGAGGTGAAGCATTTGATTTCATCGGTAAAAAAAATCTCACGCATTATCGATTTATTTTTGGATGGCGAACCATCTTTAAGTAATAAAGAAATCGCAGAAAAGCTAAATTTACCTCCGAGTTCAGTCCATCATTTCTTAAAAACAATGTGTCAAGAAAGTATTCTCTTGCAAGGCAGTGATAAGCGTTACCGATTAGGCTGGAAAATTCTTGAGTGGAGTAACAAAGTTATGTATTACCAAGAAATTAATTTTGAAGCAGGCCCTATAATAAGTAATTTGGTTGCGCGTTTTAAAGGTACTTCACATATTGGGATGTTTGATAATGGGGAAGTTCGATTTGTATACAAGGCTATGTCTCCACATGCGGATATAGTACCAACATTTGTCGGTATGACTCGTTATCCTGCTTATTCAACAAGCATTGGGAAAGTATTATTAACGTATAATCCAGCATTTATGTTGCCGATGTTGGAAAAAGGCATGTTTAAGCAAACTGCCAATACTATCACCTCTGTAGATGATTTGAAAAAGGAGCTTGAAGTAGTTTATAAAAACGGCTATGCCATTAGCGATCAGGAAAATGCGTCCAATACTTATGGGGTTGCAGCACCTATTAAAACCTATAATGGTCAAGTTGTAGCAGCCCTTAACTTAGTAGGTGAAAAAAGTTATATGAACGGTAAGGATAAACAGGCGATTGTTCGTGAGGTAATTCGTTCAGCAGAACTAATTTCGAGACAACTAGGCTATATGACAATAAATTATTAAATTTAAAATTAGGAGGAATTCAATTATGTCCAATTCAACGCAAGTAAGTAAATTACAAGCCCGTTCTCAAAACATTTTTAAAATCATTGAGGAGAACAAGCATTTACTAAAACCGCCAGTGAATAATAAAGTGCTATGGGAAGACTCTGAGTTTTTAATTATGTTGCTTGGTGGTCCAAATGCTCGTCGTGAATTCCATGTTGACCCATCAGATGAACTATTCTATCAAATTAAAGGTTCTTGTTTTGTAGAGGTTATTAATGATGAAGGTAAACGTGAAGTAATTGAAGTGAAGGAAGGCGAAATGTTTATGCTACCAGCAAACGTCCCTCATTCACCACACCGCGTTGCAGACACATATGGAATTGTCGTGGAGAGAAAACGTAAAGAAGGCGAGTTAGAGGATTTAGTATGGCTATGCAGTGAATGTGACCATGAATTGTATCGTCTACGCGTACAAGTAACAAACATTGGGAAACAAATTTCAGATGGTATTGATTACTTCAACGCTTCTAAAGATTTACGTCAATGTGATAGTTGTGGACATGTAATGCCTGAGACTGTAAGTGAATGGCAATGAGAATCGATTTTCATACACATATTTATCCGAGAGATTTACCGAATTTTGCTAATAAGTATGATAATGATAAGTGGCCTGTCTTAGAGCAAAAATGTTCTTGTGGAGCGGATATTATGGTAAGTGGTGAAGTATTTAGGGAAGTGACCAATCAAGTGTGGGACACAAAAAAACGCATTGAGGATATGGATCATGAGGGTGTAGATATGCAGGTTATTTCACCCGTACCTGTCACATTTTCTTATTGGGCACCTATTGAACAAGCGGTAGAGCTTGCACAATTCCAAAATAACTTTATTGCAGATGTTGTTAAAGCACATCCAGATCGTTTTATCGGCCTAGGAACTGTACCGTTGCAAGATGCAAAAGCGGCTGTTGTGGAGTTAAAACGGTGCAAAGAAATAGGTCTAGCCGGAATTGAAATTGGCACTAATATCAATGGAGAAAATTTGGACAGCGAGTATTTACTGCCATTTTTTGAAGCGGCAGAACAATATGAAATGCCGCTCTTTATTCATCCTTGGGAAACCTTAGCACAAGAGAGAACACCAAGACATAACTTTTTATATACAATTGGCATGCCGAGTGAAACAGCTTTAGCGGCAGCGAGCTTGGTGTGGAGTGGTGTAATGGAAAAGTGTCCGAATTTAAAGGTTTGTTTTGCCCATGGTGGCGGATCATTCCCTTATATTCTTCCACGTCTAGACCAAGGTTGGGATGTTTGGCCAAGCCTTAGACGTACAAAATATCCTCCAAGCCACTACACGAAAAATTTTTACTTTGATTCATTAGTATATGAATCACAAAATCTACATTACTTAATTGAACGTTTTGGCCATGAGAAAATTATGATGGGATCAGACTATCCATTTTTACTAAGAGAAATTAACCCTGGAAAAATCATAGATGAAACCTTGGACTTATCAGAAGAAGTACGTAAAGCCATTCTAGGTGAAAACGCTATGTCATTTTTAAATGTAGAAAGGAGCAGGGTTCTAAATGGTAAATCAAGTGAAAACGCCTGAAGAACGCTTGCAAGAGCTTGGAATAGAACTTGCTGAGCCAAGGGAAGCAGTTGGAAATTACGTTGGTTGTGTACGAACAGGTAATTTAATTTTTACATCAGGTCAAGGTGTCGATCAGTATCATGGCAAATTAGGTGAAGATTTAACAGTAAATGATGGCTATGCAGCTTGTCGCCAATCGATGATTAACCTGTTATCTGTATTGAAATCTGAATTAGGTGATTTATCGAAGGTGAAGCGTATTGTAAAAATTTTAGGAATGGTCAATTCTACGCCTGATTTTACACAACAGCCAAAAGTTATGAATGGTGCATCAGATTTATTAGTGGATGTTTTTGGAGAACGAGGAAAACATGCCCGTTCAGCAGTTGGGATGGCCCAACTTCCTAATAATACAGCCATTGAAATAGAAATGGTTGTTGAAATTTCAGAATAATCAAAAAGCGACTTTAAGAAAAAGGTAAAACACTCTTTTTCTTAAAGTCGCTCCATAATTGAGGGAGTGAAAAGTGATGCAACATGCAACGTTTAAAACGAAAAGTATTAATTGTCGTAATTTCATAAACGGTGAATTCATTGACGCTATAGATGGGAAAGTGTTTGAAAATATAAATCCTGCTACAGAAGAAGTCATTGGATGGGTAGCAGAAGCGACTAGGGAAGAAGTCGATGCAGCAGTACAATCTGCAAAAGCTGCTTTGAAAGGACCGTGGGGAAAATTCACTGTCAAAGAGCGCTCTCTACTGTTACGACGTATTGGCGACCTCATTTTAGAAAATGTTGAAGAACTTGCTGCTTTAGAAACGATAGATACAGGCAAACCGTATCATTTAGCGATAGAAATGGATATTAAACGTGCAGCACATAATTTCCACTTCTTTGCGGATTACGTTACTTCACTTGGCAATGAATCTTATAACCAAGACAATATGGCACTTCATTATTCAGTGACACGACCAGTAGGTGTCGTGGCTATGATTAATCCTTGGAATTTACCATTACTACTTTTAACTTGGAAATTAGCCCCTTGCTTAGCAGCAGGTAGTACTGCTGTCATGAAACCGGCGGAGCTTACACCAATGACAGCTACTCGCTTGGTTGAATTATGTCAAGAAGCGGGGATACCAGATGGTGTTGTAAATTTAGTTCACGGTTTTGGTGGGAATTCAGCAGGTGCTTTTCTATCAGAACACCCTGATGTAGATGCTATTACATTTACAGGGGAAACTAAAACAGGCACTACTATTATGAAGGCTGCTGCCCCTACATTGAAAAAAGTTTCATTTGAATTAGGGGGCAAAAATCCTACTATTATTTTTAAAGATTCGGACCTAGATGAAGTTCTTGCAACAACGCTAAAATCAAGCTTTACAAACCAAGGGCAAGTGTGTCTCTGTGGTTCTCGTATATATGTAGAACGTGATATTTATAAAGAATTTGTGGAGAAATTTGTAGCTCGTACAAAAGAATTAAAAATTGGAGATCCATTTGATGCAACGACAGATATCGGCTCTGTCGTAGGGAAAGAGCATTATGAAAAAGTAATGGGTTACATTCAAATTGCCAGAGAAGAGGGTGGCAATATTCTTACAGGCGGTGGTCGCCCAGCTACTATCGATAAAGGCTACTATATTGAGCCAACAATTATTACAGGTTTAACGGATCGGGACCGTTGTGTACGCGAAGAAATTTTTGGCCCAGTTGTTACAGTATTACCTTTTGATACAGAAGATGACGTGATTTCCCGTGCAAATGATACAAATTACGGCTTAGGTGCAACTATTTGGACAAATGATTTAAGACGTGCACATCGTGTTGCAGGTCAAATTGAATCAGGTATCGTTTGGGTAAATACATGGTATTTAAGAGATCTTCGAACACCATTTGGTGGGATGAAACACAGCGGAATCGGACGTGAAGGTGGCGCACACAGCTTTGAATTCTACTGCGAGGTCTCAAACGTAACAATTAAATTATAACTTGGGGGGAAAGCATGGTAGTGAATCTAATTGAATGGTCTAACAAATTATTAGAAGCAGAAAGAACACGCATTGGCATTGAGCCGATTACTCAATCAGCTAAAGATATTTCATTGAAAGATGCTTACTCCATTCAACTTGAAATCATTAATAGGAAGTTACTGAACGGCCATAAAATTACAGGTAAAAAAATTGGTTTGACATCTTTAGCAATGCAAAATCTATTAAACGTGGATGAACCAGATTATGGGCATCTTTTATCGAATATGGAAATTACAGAAGGAAAAACCGAGCGATCAAGTTATTTAAAGCCGAAAGTCGAAGGCGAAATTGCGTTTGTACTGAAGTCTCCTTTAAAGGGACCTAATGTCACTGTTAAGGAGGTACTTGAAGCAACAGATTATATTGTAGCTAGTCTTGAAATCGTAGATAGTCGCATTGCCAATTGGCAAATAAAATTGCTCGATACCATTGCAGATAATGCTTCCTCTGCAAAATACGTACTAGGTCAAGTGAAACGTGAGGTCTTCAATGTTGACTTACCAGCAATCGAAATGCAGCTTTATAAAAATGGAGCGTTTATGAATGAAGGAAAGGGAGAAGATGTTTTAGGCAATCCAGCAAGTTGTGTCGCTTGGCTTGTAAACCGTCTAGCAGATTTCGATATTGGTGTTGAAGCAGGAGAAGTTATATTATCAGGTGCTTTATCGGCAGCATTGGATGCTGAACAAGGTGATAAGTTCACAGCCGACTTCGGTGAACTATTAGGTACAGTCGAACTAGAGTTTGTGTAAAGGGAGGAAGCTACCATGACAAAAATGAAAGTGGGCATTATTGGTTCAGGTAATATTGGTACGGATTTAATGATGAAAATTCAAAGATCTCCGTACTTAGAGATGTCAGTACTTATTGGCATTGATCCTGAATCAGATGGCTTAAGACGTGCACAAGAGGCAGGTTTTCAGACGATTTCCAATGGGATTGAAGGATTTCTAGAGCAACCACATTTGGCGGATATTTTATTTGATGCAACATCAGCAAAGGCACATATTGCTCATGTGAAAGCTTTACAAGGTTTAAACAAAAGACTAATAGATTTAACGCCAGCCGCTGTAGGTCCATTTGTTGTACCGACGGTGAATTTGACAGAGCATATGGAAAAGCCTGTTGTAAACATGATTACGTGTGGAGGTCAGGCGACGATACCAATCATCTACGCCATTAGCCGTGTACAAAGTGTTGATTACGCTGAAATTGTTGCAACAATTGCTTCGAAAAGTGCAGGTCCAGGAACACGAGCTAATATCGATGAATTTACAGAAACAACATCCAATGCAATTGAGCTGATTGGCGGTGCAAAAAAAGGAAAGGCAATTATTATTTTAAACCCAGCAGAGCCACCTTTATTGATGCGTGATACGGTGTTATGTCTCCTTGAAGAAGAAGCGAATACGGAAGAGATTATTAAATCCGTAAAAAATATGGTCGCAAAAGTAAATGAATATGTACCAGGTTATCGCTTGAAGCTAGATCCGATTGTAGATGGAAAGAAAGTTACCGTATTTATTGAAGTAGAGGGATTGGGAGATTATTTACCAATCTATGCTGGAAATTTGGATATTATGACGGCCGCTGGATTGAAGGTGGCTGAAGAAATGGCAAAAACAATGAGCGTTAGGGAGGTGGAAGTGCGATGAGTCAAATCTATTTAACAGAGGTTGCACTTCGTGATGGTAGCCATGTGGTTGCCCATCAATTTTCTTCTGAGCAAGTTCGTTATGTAACGAAGCAATTAAGTGAAGCCGGTGTACCGTATATTGAAGTCACGCATGGAGATGGTTTAGGAGGCTCGTCCCTTCAATATGGTTTTTCTAAAGAGCATGATATTGCGTTAATTAGAGCGGCAGCAGAAGTTGCTGGAGATTCTAAAATAACGGTTTTGCTTATTCCTGGAATTGGCACAATACATCATTTGAAAGAGGCTTATGAGGCAGGTGCTCGAGTTGTTCGTGTTGCTACACATGTAACGGAGGCAGATGTATCAAAGCAACATATTGAAACAGCAAAAGCACTAGGGATGGAGGCATTTGGGTTTTTAATGATGTCACATTCTGCATCACCTGAAAAAGTATTAGAGCAGGCGTTGTTAATGGAATCATATGGGGCTGATGCCGTGTATGTTACGGACTCAGCAGGAGCTATGCTACCGGCTGATGTACAGAATCGTATTCGTTTATTACGTGCTCATTTAAACATTGAGATTGGTTTTCATGCGCATAATAATTTGTCTCTGGCTGTTGCCAATACACTTGTAGCGATTCAAGAAGGTGCTACACGTATCGATGGCAGTATTTGTTGTTTAGGTGCAGGTGCAGGCAATACACAAACTGAGGTATTGGTCGCTGTATTAAATCGCATGGGTATTGAAACAGGCATAGATTTATACCAAATACTCGATTTGGCTGACTATGTTCGTGCCAATATTTTGCCACATCCACAAGATATTACGACAGGTAGTTTAGTAATGGGCTATGCAGGCGTATATTCGAGCTTTTTACGTCATGCCAATATAGCTGCTGAAAAAGTGGGTGTTGATGCTAGAGATATTTTAGTAGAGTTAGGCAAATTAAATGTTGTAGGTGGACAAGAGGATACGATCATTGAAGTAGCACAAAAAATTGCACAACAGAAAGTGGGGAGTGCATAGTGTCTTTATTTGAATATGCTGAGCGGGTGGCGGAAGCACAAGCAACAAAAGAGGCAGTTGAAAAGATTACTAACTCAAAACCAAATTTGACAGTAGAAGAAGCCTATGAGATTCAAAAAATTAGTATGGAAAAAACGATGACAGCTGACAATCGGTTTATCGGTTGGAAAATGGGCCTAACGAGTATTGCTAAACAGCAACAAGTAGGGGTGGATTCCCCAATTTATGGGCGTTTAACCTCACAAATGAATCTTAGGACAAATGAAATTATAGCTGCTGAATATATTCATCCACGTGTGGAAGCAGAGGTAGCCTTTGTTTTTAAAAAAGAGCTACAAGGTGCGGATTTAACACCATTAGAAGTATGGGATGCGATTGAAAACGTATTTCTAGCACTTGAAGTCATTGACAGTCGCTATAAAAACTTTTCATTTACTTTACCTGATGTAATAGCTGATAATGCTTCTTCATCGAAAATTTGGCTGAGTGCGCAAGCATTTTCACCTTATACATGTGATTGGGCTTCTATAGAAGTCATTTTGAAACAAAATGGAGAAGAGAAACTACATGGTACAGGAGCTGCGGTACTTGGTCATCCCATTTATTCGGTCATTGAATTATTAGCGATGTTAGCAAAAGAAGGTAGAGGTATTTTGCCTGGTCAACTCGTTTTAACAGGTGGCATAACAGATGCAATTCCAGTAAAAGCTGGTGATGAAATAGAAGCAGACTATGGGACACTTGGCAAGCTAACATTAGTTGTGAAGTAGCGGGGACTAAATATGCCAATTGTTCAAATTCAGTTATTAGAAGGACGGTCTGTGGAGCAAAAGAAAAAAATTATACAGGAAGTTACAACTACCATTGTTCAAACGGCACGAGTTCCAATTGATAGTGTAAGAGTTATTTTAATAGAAGTGCCACCCGTTCATTGGGGAATTAGTGGAAAGACGAAGGCGGAGCCATAACCAATGCAACATATTAAATCAAAAATAGAGGGGATATTTTATGATAAAAAAACCGCTAAAGTTTAAGCTAGTTAGTTGTTTATTCGCACTTTTATTCGTTTTGGCAGCTTGTGGTAACTCAAACACAACAAATGAAACAGATGCAAAGACGGACAATAAATCAGCTGTGTCAGCAACTAGTTCGGATGAAGATATTCCAAAGAAGAAATTTAAGCTTGCCCATATTACATCAACAGATCATATGTGGCATAAAGCTGCTGAAAAATTTAATGAAGAATTAAAGGCACGCTCAGATGGCAAAATGGAGCTTGAAATTTACCCTGCAAGTCAATTAGGGACTGAAGCGGATATGGCACAACAAGTAGAGGCAGGCTCGATAGACTTTGCTTTTATTACAGCCGCTTTTTTAAGTACGCGTACACCTGAGATGGCCGCGTGGTTCGCACCATACATGTTTGAAAATTTACAAGAAGCTTCAGATGCAAGTCATACTGATATTGCACGTGAGATTTTAGGAGAAATAAAAGGAACGGGCTTAAAAGGGTTAGATTATCTATTCGCTGGTCAACGTACGATGGTATTGAAATCAAAAGAAGTTAAAAAGGCTTCGGATTTAGCAGGTTTAAAAATGCGAGTAACACCAAGTCCGCCGCTCCAAAAATTTTATAAAGATGCGGGAGCTGCACCAGAAGGATTACCATTACCAGAAGTATATTCAGCATTACAAACAGGCGTTATTGACGGAATGGATATGGACTTAGATGCGACAATCACAAATAAATACTCCGAAGTAGCCAAATATGTAGCTGTAACAAATCACATGGTATGGCCATCAATTGTCGTAGCAAATGAGGGAATGTTTGATGGATTATCTGAAAATGCTCAAAAAATCATTATTGATTCCTTACAAGCAACAATAGCTTATGCAGTAGAAACACGAACTGGACAAGAAGAAGAATTCAAAAAAGAACTTGCCAGTCAAGGAGTGACTGTTTATGAGTTAGGGGCAGATGTATTTAAAGAGCAAATCGAAGCATTTGACGCCGAGTATAGTGCAAAATCTGCTTTAATTAAACAGTTTATTAATGAATTCCGTAAGTAAATGGGGGAATGGCTAGATGGCGAAAATTAGTCAAGTTATTACTAAAATCGAAGAACTACTGATGATCATTTTAATGGCTGCGCTTGCTATCTTAATGATATTTGCGGTTATTTTTCGTTATTTCTTTAAAGATCCCATCCCTTGGGCTGGTGAAGTTTCGATTTTCTTATTAATATGGACTTCGTTTATTGGAGGAAGCTGGGGTCTGAAATATGGTACTCAGGCTTCAGTTACATTTTTATATGATGCTGTATCTAAGCGTAGTAAAAGGATTTTTAAAATTGTTCAGGATTGCATGATGATTGCGTTCTTATTTATATTAATCTATTACGCTTACAAATGGATGATGAATCCTGCCATGTTGCTACAAAAATCGAGCTCCTTACAATTACCAATGTGGATTCCTTATAGTGCAGTATTTATAGGATTAATTTTTGCAGCAATTCATCTTCTTTCACATTTAATTGACACACTTAAAAATAGAGAAGGAGAAAATACATGACTTATATTGTACTCGTTATTTTCTTTCTTTTACTTATCATTGGTATTCCCATCTCAATGGTGCTTGGTATTACGACAGTTATTTATTTCATCTTAAATGGTCAGGTGACATTATTAGATTCTACACCATTACGTATGTATTCAGGGCTTGAAAATTTTGGCCTATTAGCGATTCCGTTATTCATGTTAATGGGTGAAATTATGAATGAGGGCGGTATTACAACGAGGCTTGTTCAATTTGCTCGTGTCCTTTTTGGGCATTTTAGGGGAGGGCTGGCCTATGTGACAGTTATTGCTAATATGTTTTTAGCATCGATTCTAGGTTCAGCAAATGCGCAAGCTGCAATGATGAGTAAAGTAATGGTACCGCAAATGGAGAAGGAAGGCTATAAACGTGAATTCGCAGCGTCTATAACATTAGCATCTTCTATTATCGCACCTATTATTCCACCAAGTATGATTTTCATTATTTACGGTACGTTATCAAGTACATCTGTTGGCGCTCTATTTATGGCTGGGATTCTCCCAGGGATTATTTATGGTCTTGTTTTTATTTTAGTTATTTCTTATATGGGCTATAAACAACAATTCCCGAAAAGTGAACGGGCTTCGTGGGCAGATATTCGAAGCAAGTCATTAAAAGTAATCCCAGCACTATTAATACCCATTACAATTGTTGTAGGTATTCTAACAGGTGTATTTACAGCAACAGAATCTGCTGCTATCGCTTGTTTACTAGCAGTAATTGTCGGTTTATTTGTCTATAGAGAGTTAAATATCAAAAAGCTCCCTAAAATGCTAATCAATACGGTGACAAATACAGCTACAGTAACATATTTAATTATTATGGCCAATATTTTTGGATGGATGATTGCCTTTGAACGAATTCCACAATTGTTAGTAGAAAATATGTTAAACATTACAGAAAGTCCATGGGTATTCTTATTATTAGTGAATTTAGCATTGTTACTAATCGGCATGATACTAGATGGAATTGCCGCATTAATTATTCTAGTACCTGTCATGATGCCACTCGTAATAGCATTTAATATTGACCCGGTGCATTTTGGAGTCATCATTTGTATTAACTTAACGTTAGGCTTATTAACACCGCCAGTAGGGACAGGACTTTTCATCGTATCATCGATGGCAAAAGTGAAGTTTGAAACGCTAGTAAAGAGTGTTTTTCCTTTTATTGTTATTTCCTTTATCGTGCTACTATTCCTAACATATATTCCAGACCTTGTATTATTCGTACCAAGATGGTTGGGGATGTAGGGAGTAGCAGGTACGTTAATTAGGAGAATATTAGGCTATCTTATGGTTGCTTTTATAGTCAATTAATATATGATACTACATTTTTTTAGTTATTTGTGGAGGAGGATGCACGACTTCTGCTTGCCCTGAAAACGAGCATCCCGTAGCGGAAACCAACCACAACTTTAATAGTAATAGTTAAAGTAGGCTAATCACAACACACTTGAAAAAATCGACCACTGTATTAGGTGGAAATGAATTAGCTCATCGAGCGTAAAAGGTGGTTTTGATGGATTATGCAACAGATGAAACGTATTGCAATGTGGATCATCATTGCTCAATTTTTAACTGCCTTTGTTGGGAGAAGCATTAGTCCTCTAATGTTCTATATTAGTGTAGACTTATCATTGAATAAAGGGCAGTTAGGATTTCTTCCAACTGCTCTTTTTATTGGTCAATTTATAGCAACATTGCTAGTTGGCTATTTAGCAGATCGATTGAGTACCCGTAAAATAATGGTTTGTTTGATGATTATTGTTGGAACAGGCTTTTTAAGCTTTGCTTGGATAGACAATTATACGTTGGCCTTAGTATTTGTTGTACTAGCAGGGATGGGTTATGGAGGAATGCATCCTGTTACAAATCGTTTCCTTATGAACATACTTCCAGTAAATCAAGTTTCATTGCTAATGGGGTTAAAACAGATGTCTATTACACTAGGTTCAGCAGGCTCGATTGTTGTCCTGATTCCATTAGTAGCTTTCATTGGTTGGCGTTATACATTGTCTGTAGCGGCAGTAGTATTATTAATGTTTAGTTTCATAATGCCTTTTGTATTAAAAACAAAAGAAGATTCACAAACTGAGATAGCTACTAAATTGCCTTTACGTCAGCAGTTACGCATTTTCCTTCATTCAAAATGGCTCTTTTTTACGAATAGCTCTGCATTCATCTTAATGGGTATTCAAATGACATTTAACACCTACATTATATTATTTTTGTATGAAATAAAGGACTGGCCTATTTATAGTGCTGGCATATGCTTGGCTATTGCTGAAATTAGTGGGGCAAGCGGGCGAGTGTTGTGGGGGATTATTAGTGATAAATTTTTTAATAAAAATCGATGGGCTGTATTATTAATCATTACTATACTAAGCGCAAATGGGATAATCCTTATGTATTTTACCTATTCCACCTTTTTTATAGTGATGTGTATAGCAATTATAGGTTTTTCTCTTGCGGGCTTTAATGGTATATGGATGACGCTAGCTGTTGAAAGTGTAGAAAAATCTATGAGTGGCTTTGCAAGTGGGTTTAGTATAATGGTGGCATCCATAGGTGTATTTTTAATTCCACCGGTTTTTGGTTCACTTGTGGAATATTGGGGTTATTTGGTAGGTGGGATTTTTTTAATTAGTCTATTTGCCTGCTGTGCCATATTGATGGTAATAGCACTATTTACTGTCAAGAAAGTCCAACCATCATAGCTGATAGTCACCACGTTGAATGCAGTACCACAAGAGCATGTATACTAACTGCGACCTCAGGAAGAATTTTTCTAGAATGAACGCTAGCCCTAATCATACGAGGAAATTGATAAAATTCAAGATTCTAGTAAATTTTCAATAGAGCTTGTAAATGATTTCATCATGAAAGTTGTCACATAATCCACTTTTTGTTATACTAAAAGGTGTTGTGATGTTTCAAAGTTCGGGAGGTGCAGTGAATGCATACAGTAGTATTAGTTTCATTAGTTATCGTATCATTAGCGTTGATCGTTGTGGTATTACTTCAATCTAGTAAAAGTGCAGGCTTATCAGGTGCCATCTCGGGTGGAGCTGAGCAACTATTTGGAAAGCAAAAAGCACGTGGTATGGATTTAATCCTTCACCGTGCAACAATTGTGTTAGCTATACTATTTTTCATTTTAGCAGTTGCTATTACAAAAATCTAATAGTTGAAGATATATCGCCTAACCAAATTGGTTGGGCGTTTTCTTTTATCAAAACTAAATGGTAAATTCTCTCTCCATAGCAAAAATTGAATTGTAATTTGCGATCCAGCTTGTTATTCGCTAGACATAATCGAGATGGCTATAATGGGTATAGTATGGATGAGTGTTTTAGGATGAAGGAGTGCTTACAATGAACAAATCATTATCACAGCCATTTTTCTTTCAAGCAGGACCACGTGCCGTATTATTATTACACGGCTTTACTGGTAGCTCTGCAGATGTACGAATGCTTGGTAGATTTTTAGAGAAAAAAGGGTATACTACTTTGGCACCTCACTATAAAGGTCACGGTGTGGAACCAGAAGAACTAATCACAACAGGTCCAGCAGACTGGTGGCAGGATGTCGTTGCCGCCTACAAACAGTTACAGGATGCTGGCTATCAAGAAATTGCTGTCGCTGGTCTTTCATTAGGCGGTGTGATGGCACTAAACGTGGCATTAAATAATCCTGTTAAAGGAATTGTCACAATGTGCGCCCCTATGACAATGCGTACAACAGACATTATGTTTGAGGGTGTCTTGAAATATGCAAGGGATTATAAAAAGTTTTTAGGAAAACAAGATGAGCAAATTGAAGCAGAAGTAGCACTCATTGCTGAAAAAGGGATGCCATCTCTACAAGAGCTACGTGAATTTATTGCCCGTACACGACAAGAAATTGACATGATTTATGCGCCTATTTTTGTCATACAAGCTACAAATGATGAAGTAATAGAGACAGAATCTGCCAACATTATATATAATCAAACTGAGTCACTTGAAAAGCATATCAAGTGGTATGAAAACTCAAAACATGTTATTACATTGGATCAAGAAAAAGATCAATTACATGAAGATATTTATCGCTTTTTAGAAAGCCTAAATTGGGCACAATAATTATAAATAGGATTTTCTCATGAAGGAGGGAATATGTATGAAAGACCAAAAAGATACACTACAAAGTCGTTTACTCGATTTTTTCAGCAAAGATGATTATAAACCATTAACTGTCGGTGAAATCGAGGATGAATTCGGTTTTGAGGATGCTGAGGAGTTCAAGGAGCTTGTCAAAACCCTTGTCCGTATGGAAGGGCAAGGCTTAGTTGTGCGTTCTCGCTCCAATCGTTATGGCCTACCAGAGCGTATGAATTTGCTAAGGGGTAAATTTATCGGACATGCGAAGGGCTTCGGTTTTGTGACACCTGATGTCGAGGGCATGGATGATGTATTCATTCCACCGCATGAAATTAATGGTGCGATTAATGGAGACATCGTTTTAATTCGTGTCTTAAAAGAATCATTTGGGGACCGACGAGAAGGGACTGTCACAAAGGTCGTCGAGCGCGGTCAAACAAGCTTTGTCGGCACATTCCAGGCTAATCGAGGCTTTGGCTTTGTTGTCTTAGACGATAAAAAACTACCGATGGATATCTTTATCGCAAAGGGAGACACATTAGGAGCTGTTGACGGTCATAAGGTTGTTGTTGAGGTTGCGACATGGCCCGAGGATTTAAAATCCGCAACAGGCTATATTACCAAAATTTTAGGGCATAAAAATGATCCAGGTGTGGATATTTTATCGATCTTATATAAGCACGACATTCCACCTGAATTCCCAGACGAAGTCATCGCAGCTGCTCAACGCGTACCAGATGAAATTACAGAGGCAGATTTAGTAGGTCGTCGTGATTTGCGACATGAAACGATCGTAACCATTGATGGTGCAGATGCAAAAGACTTGGATGATGCGGTAACCGTAACGAAAAATGTAGATGGTACTTACAAGCTTGGCGTACATATTGCAGACGTTAGTTATTATGTTACGCAAGGCTCTGTCATTGACATCGAAGCTTATGACCGTGCAACAAGTGTTTATTTAACAGACCGTGTAATCCCTATGATTCCACATCGTCTATCAAATGGTATTTGTTCATTAAATCCACAGGTTGACCGTCTAACATTATCCTGTGAAATGATTATTGATGGGAATGGTAATGTCATTTCACACGAAATTTTCCAAAGTGTCATTAAAACAACAGAGCGTATGACATATAAGGACGTTTACATGATTTTAGAGGAGCAGGATGAGGCACTAATCGAACGCTACGAGCCACTTGTGCCAATGTTTAAAAATATGGCTGAGCTATCAGGTATTTTACGTCGTAAACGTGAAACACGAGGAGCGATTGACTTTGACTTTAAAGAATCAAAAGTCCTTGTCGATGACGAAGGCTGGCCAGTTGATATTGAATTACGTGAACGTACAGTAGCGGAGAAGCTAATTGAGGATTTCATGCTTGCTGCCAATGAAACAGTTGCAGAGCACTTCCACTGGATGAATGTACCGTTCCTATACCGTATTCACGAAGATCCAAAGCCTGAAAAGCTCCAACGCTTCTTTGAATTTGTTACGAACTTCGGTATTTTAATTAAAGGTACTGGTAATACAGTGCATCCCAAGGCACTGCAAGATGTTTTAAAAGCCATTGATGGTATGCCAGAGGAGCCCGTTATTTCAACAATGCTACTACGCTCGATGCAACAGGCAAAATATTATCCTGAAAGCCTTGGTCACTTTGGCTTATCAACGGATTTCTATACACACTTCACATCACCAATTCGTCGTTATCCAGACTTAATCGTACATCGTTTAATTCGTACGTATATAATTAATAAGGATACTTCTAGAGAAACGATTGCACAGTGGAGTATGGCAATGGATGAAATTGCTGACCATACTTCTGAGCGTGAACGTCGTGCTGTTGATGCAGAACGTGATACGGACGCTCTGAAAAAAGCACAGTACATGTCTGATAAAATTGGCGAGGAATTCGAAGGGATCGTTTCATCCATTACAAACTTCGGTATTTTCGTGGAGCTGCCAAACACAATCGAAGGACTTGTTCACATCAGTAATATGACAGATGATTACTACCGCTTCGATGATCGTCAAATGATTATGATTGGTGAACGAACAAATCGTCAATTCCGTATTGGTGATGAAGTGACAGTCCGTGTTGCCAATGTCATTATTGAGGAGTCATCCATTGACTTTGAAATCGTTGGAATGGTAACTTCATATGGACGAACACGTAAAGCAGCTCCTACTGTCATCCATGCACGTAAAAATTATAGTGATAACAAGGGTGGACGCAGTCAACGAAGCACACGCAGCGACGAAGAAAAAGGCGGACGCGGTGGCAACCGTAGAGGCGGTCGCCAAGAGGATGACCGTGGAAGTCGTAGCGCCAAGCAAGGTGAACGTCGTGAAAGCGATCGTGACCCGCGTGGTCGCCGCAAAGAAGACTCAAGCCCAGGTCCTAAAAAACGCGTGAAACAAAAGCAAAAGTTCTATGAGGGCATTGCAAAGAAAAACAAAAAGAAAAAATCAAAACGTAAATAAGCATTAGCGAAAGTGTCCTAAGTAAGGATGCTTTCGCTAATGCTCAACCTTTAAGTAGAGGGTGAAGAATATGGCAAAAGGTTCTGGAAAAGTATTAGCACAAAACAAAAAAGCTGGACATGATTACTTTATTGAGGAAACAATCGAAGCAGGCATGGTCCTAACCGGCACAGAAATCAAATCCATCCGTGCAGGCAAGGCCCAACTAAAGGACTCCTATGTCCGAATCACCAATGGCGAAGCATGGATTAGCAACATGCATGTCAGCCCCTTCGATCAAGGCAACCGTTTCAATCACGACCCACTACGCGCCCGCAAGCTGCTGCTCCATAAAAAGCAAATCGGCGAGCTAGTCGGTGCCGTAAAGCGTGACGGCTACACAATTGTTCCATTGAAAATGTACATCAAAGACGGCTATGCCAAGCTTTTAATCGGCGTCGGCAAAGGAAAAAAAGACTACGATAAACGTAACGACATGCGCAAAAAAGAAGCCAAACGCGAAATGGAACGTACCTTCAAATCAAAAAATCAATATTAATAGATTTCGAGAAAGCTCACCTTGTTGTTGGTGAGCTTTTTTAGGTGTTGATGCTGGGCGAGGCGGATAGAACGGCGAAAGTGACGGAGAGAGATTGAAATGTGGTGGATAGAACAACAAAAGTGATGGATAGAAAGCCCAATCTAGCGGATATCCTAGGTATTTAAGCCAATTTTTTATACAATAGCGGGATACTTGAACTATCGCTAGTTTTGTTTTATAATATGTATTACTGATTGCCAGATTTCATGGAAGCGTACTTTAAGCTCCCACCGTACTAGAAGCAATTCTAGCTCTTTGTTTGAACGAAGCCCAACCGCTTTGATTCATATATCAAGGGGACGTTACGGATTCGACAGGGATGGTTCAAGCTTTAGTCGCGCGTCGGAGGGCTCGGCTCCGTCATCAACGACAGTTATATAATAACTGGCAAACAACAAAACTTAGCTTTCGCAGCGTAAGCTCGTAAGCGCTCTGCCTCTCTATCGCCCATGTAGAGAACGTGGGGCCCAACTTTAGTGGGATACGGTCGATGGTACCACCTGAGTCATCGACAAGAGATTTCCAGGTTAGCGTACAGGACGCCTGTTTGTCGGCATAATGTTACGTGAATCCTAAATAGGCAAACTACACGCGTAGAAGCTGAAGTATTGGAGTCTTTGGACGCGGGTTCGACTCCCGCCGTCTCCATAATTGAATTTTCTAGAGTTGTCTAGAGTGGTCAAAACCCTTGTATATCAAGGGTTTTTTCTATTTTTGTTGTACTGAGTTTTCTGGGCTTTTCAGCAGAAACTGGCTAAAAAACTGGTCATTTTTGGGTCAAGTTTATGAGTTTAAGTACGTCACAAACTTATTAATTGTATCGTTTTTTGCACGCTTTGATAGGTGCGTATATATGTTGAGCGTTGTTTGCACATCTGTGTGACCTAATCGTTCTTGTACTTCTTTGACACTTGCACCTGCTTCAAAAAGTAAAGAGCAATGCACATGACGAAATGAGTGAACATGCGTATAGGGCAAGCTGTAATTGTCGATGATTTTCATGAGCCATTTTCTAGGAACCGTTTGTTGCAATAAGCTGTTTTGTTCGTTTGTAAACATTAATTGGCTTTTGTCATTCGCTTTTGAAAATTTAACTTGCTGGATCTTTTTCCATTCAGATAAGATGCTGCATGTTTCATCATCAATTAAAAGCTGGCGTATCGTATCGGTTTTCGTTGATTTGATATAAAGCTTGTTATTTTTACCTCTTGAAAGAGCTTTTGTAATGAGCAGTTCCTTTGTATCGAAATTTAAATCCGCCCAGGTTAATGCAAGTGCCTCACCTTTACGAATACCTGAAAAAGCAAGCAGGTAGAAAAATGCGGTTATTTGAGCGTTACCATACTGCTTTAAGCATTGAAGAAAATCAATTAGCTGCTCTTTTGAATAGTAGTTGACCTCGGTATCTAATACAGCAGAAGCTTTGATTTTAGGTAGATCCACTAGCTTGAATGGATTTGAACTGATGTACTCACGCTTAATAGCGAAATCAATTACTTTAGAAGCGTAAGTTTTAACCATTCGAAATCTTTTTAGTTTCAAGGAACAGTCATCAACAAAGCCTTGGCAGATTGCTACACTCAATTTCTCAATTCGGTAGTGACCTAATGCAGGGAGAATATGGTTCCTGAAAATTCCTAGTGTTTTGACAAAGGTGCTTTCTTCGACCGTTCTTTCGTAGTGTTGAATCCAAACATTATATAGATCCTCGTATGTTTCAGTTATAGGCTTCTTATATTCCCCTTTACTAACTTCGACTCTTAATTGAGCTAAAGTGAGACTAGCCTCTTTTTTTGTTAGAAAGCCTCGTCTAGTAACGTGAATTTGTTTGCCTGTTTGGCTATCTATTCCTAAATAAAGCTTAAACATGTAGTAGGTCTTGCCATCTTTTTTTGTATATGATTTAATAGGGTCTTTCATTAAAATGCCTCCTAGAACCATACAGGGAAACTAGGGATACAGTTAATGCTGCGATTAACTATATTGTTAGTATAGCTTATAAAAAATGGTTTCCCAATAAATAAACTACCTTTGTTTTGGGAGCATTTAGTGTTTAAATAATGACGATAGTAAAAAGGCTATTTGTAATTAGTGGTTGAATATTTGCAAATTATTTTATTACACTACACAATTGAAACAAACGATGCATAAAGGGGGGATTATTTTGGGTACACAAAAAATAAATCTCTATGTGGATGATTTAAGAGATTGTCCGAGTGGTTTTGTTGTGGCAAGAACGTTTCAAGAAGCAATTCACTTACTTGAAAATCACGAAGTAGATATGCTTTCTCTTGATCATGATTTAGGAGAGGATCTACAAGGTAATCTATTGCCAACAGGTTATGACTTAGTAAAATATATTTGTGAAAAAGGATTACGGGCAAACAAAATATATATTCATACGGACAACCCTGTTGGTAGAGAGAATATGTATCACACACTACGTGGAGCGAAACGGAGAGGTTTCATTGATTCAGATATTGAAATTTACCATTATCCGATTACTAAAAATAAGTACTCTGGTTAGTTAGTTGTAAAATTTTTGCTACACATTCGTTTGGAATTATTGAGTGCTTCATAGTATTTAAATAACGTTCCCAGATACTTTTGGAACGGGATTGGACTGGATTAGGTGGTGCATGTTTTAATTATTTTGGATAAACCTTCTCAAACCGAGTACAAACTGTCAGCATATCTTCCGTAAACTCCAAGTTATACTGAGGCAAAATGCGGCTAAAGAATGCCACATGTACTTCCTTCCATTCCTCATATGTACCTTCGCCTCCCGCTAGTGCAAAGTCTAATGGTACCTCGTTAAACGGATAAATATCGATGGCATAGGATTTTAAAATTGCAACTGGCTCATTGTGATTGTTCAATGCAATTTGATAATCGCCCATTTTAGGTAGTGGATTCCCCTCAATTTCATATAATGGATAGCTTAAGCATGTTGCTATTTTTATTTCATTCATTACTAAACTTGTAAGCAAATTTGCTTTCTCTCCAAATTGTAGTGTTTCCGTATAACGAATGTTTTCCAAACCTTCTATTTCACAATAATTTTGCCAAAAAGCTTCGATTTTGTTCATTGTAATAACTCCTTTTATTAAAATTTTACCCATTGTTGGGACATTAGTATTGTAGAATCGTGAGGTGTATAGTAAGGGCGAAGCAATGATGATAGCTATACGATTTTCAACACTTATCGTATCTGTAATTGCATTGTCATTTGCTTTTATAAAAAAAATAAACCGCCCTCGCCCCCAAAGTTGAGTAGTGGTTTAATTTTTTACTTTTTATTCGCGAATCGTCTTTGGATCGATTCTGCTTATTGCTAAGATTGTTTGGTGTACCACCACTAAACAGTCTTATTTATAATCTCTTCACACCGGATTATAGCGTGATTTTTGAATTTACTCAATATACTTTGAATTGATTTATTAATTATACTGCTCTCAATAATGTATGATTTAGCCCTAGTAAAATGTGTTATTATATGATTCTTTAAAATGATTTTTCGGAGCATCTCAGAGCGTTATTTAATGTTAAAATTGAACCAACCTTGTCTTAAAGGAGAATTTTAATGAAAAAGCTATACAGGAGGGTCAAACATGGGCTTGAAACGTACTATAAAAAGAAAATCTACACAGCCTCACACCAAAGTAACTACTTTTGGATTTGATAACACGATTAAGAAAATTGATAAGGCGATTGCTCTGCTTGAACGAAAATAGCTCATTTAGTAAGCTTAAAAATTAGAAATTACTTAAAAAGTTCTTTGTGTGTATTTAAATTAATTCAAAGCGACATTTGAGGACATTTTGCAATTAATCCATTCAAAAAATAAACACAGAAAAACCGCAGCACTCATGACTTCGATTTAAAATAAGCAAAAAAACTACAGATGATAGAACATCCGTAGTCACTTTCACTAAAAAAAGTAAACCGCCCTCGCACCCAAAGCTGAATAATGATTTACTTTCCTCGCTAATCGCCTATAAAGCACTTTTAATATATCAAAAAAAGAACGTTTGTTCCAATGGATTTTCTGTATTTTATTTTTTCTAATGTCGGTCGGTAGTAAATATATGTACAATTTTCTCGTTTTTTGTCTGTACCCCAGGTAAAATAAAAAGATTAAAAAACCTCTTTTCGTATTTGTCCTGTGGAGAACGTTTAATTTATTCGACAATCTAGTTTATTTACCTACCAATTGAATATCGCGATTCAAAGCATGTAGATTGACGATACGAACACACTATGAAAGGAGCGATTCTTTGCAAGCACAGCAAATTAAGCACGATTTAGCAGTAGCATTACAAGACGATTTCAATACACATAACCTGTACAAGCATGTAGCTCAGACGATTCGAACGCTACTTGACGCTCAGCTAGATGAAAAACAATACGTAGAATGCCATTTTAATGACTACATGGTGAAGGCTGGGGTAATAGAGCGTTCCGAAAATAAAGAACTCTCTATTATTGTTCTTGTATTTCGAGAAAATATTAACGGTGAAATAATGATTCAACTAAATATCGCTGGCAATTGGTTAATCTTGTACAATCAGTTTTCAAATGCAACGATTGAGATCATTGATTGGCGAAAAATAGAGTAGATGCATATTTTGCATCTCTTTTTTTGCTCAAAATGAGTAGGGGAGATCTAATACATGAATAAACTCGAAGGGTGTATGCTGCTGTTTATGCTATAGTATAAAGTTACTTTCTAAACAATTAAAAACATGTCTTATGGTGTATTAGAGAATATCGCAGTACACTATTTTTATAATACAATGGAAGAAACATTAGATATTATGGAGGCGATTGTATTATGAAAGAAGAAACAAGAGACATGTTATTATATATTGCATCAGGCTTTTATTCGAGTATGCAACAAACCGCCAGATGCCTAGCTTACTTTTTTATCGTTTTCTATGTTCCGTATGTGCTCGCTCATTGGGTGATGGTAACATATGCACAGGTTGATCCGCTACAATTTATACACGTATATGCTTATACAGTGACGCTGGCATTCCCATTAATGATAATCGTATCGAATTACATTCCAATGGAGCTAAATTTTGAAACGATGCAATTTGAGATTGTTGACTAAATGGCTCTCAGATGAATCGAGAATTAACTTTAAAAACAAATTTATCCATTTGAATTCATCTCATGCTTATTGGTCATATAAGATCGGTAAGCTTTTTTTATGATTACATACTGCCTATCGCTTTCCCACTTCAATTTACATGCGTATTACTCGTTCGGACAGAGTATTGTAGAATCGTGAGAAGTAAGCTGTTGGTAAGGGCGAAGAAATGATATGGCTATACGTTTTTCAACACTTACCGTATCTGGAATTACATTGTTATTTGCTTTTACTAAAAAAATAAACCGCCCTCGCCCCCAAAGCTGAGTAGTGGTTTACTTTTTTACTTTTTACTCGCTAATCGCCTTTGAATCGATTCTGCTTGTTGCTAAGAATGCTTGGTGTACCACCACTAAACAGTCTTATTTATAATCTCTTCACACCGAATTATAGCTTGATTTTCGAATTTTCTCAATACGGTTTGAATTGAAATATTAATTTTAATGTTCTTAAATATGTGTGATTTAGGCCTAGTAAAATGTATATTAAGAAACATTTATACTATGCCTTTTAAACGTGAATTATGTCCGCAAAGAATCTGTGTAAAGCCTACCAGTAAACTTGCTGTCTCGATAATCTTGTCCACCAGAATGGTCTAATGTTTTGATTGCGATATGGCTCACATTTCAATTATGAAATTCAATTAACACTGTTAATTAAAAAAAGTGTAAAAAATAATTGACCGAAAATGTATTTTTTTATAAAAAAATGAGCATAATAAAACTTTTTGTATAATTAAATGAAATTGTTGGTGATTTTGATAAGAAGTATCTTAATGTAACGTGGGAAAATGGACATCGTATTGAAATAGATTTATTAGAAAGTTCCTTACTTATAGGCATTGAATTTGATGGTAATTATCACAAAAAAAGAAAACAAGTAAAAAGAGACCAAACTAAAAATGACTTGTTACATGAACACCGTAAAACTATAGGTATGTCATTATTTATAAGAATACGCGAAAAAGGATTACCTGAATTACAATATCACGAAAATCAAGAACTAATTATTTGTGAAAAATATAGTAATAATTTCGAATTTATAATACCTGCTATCCAACAATTAATTACATTGATTAATAACCGGATGCAGTTAAATATAAAATCTTACTCGGATACCGAACTTTTAATTTTAATAAAAAAGTACCTACCATTAACAAGGAGTTAGGGGGGGGTATCGGAATAGGGCTATAAGAGTTGTTAAATCTACATTTTAGCCCTATTTGTTGTTATTTTCTAATAACATTTTAAAACATTTCCAACTAAATAATTGCAAAAAGTAAATTTTGAACAAATTGAAAAAATAGACTGTAAAATTGTATATAAAACCATCGTTTAGTAGACGATTTGAAGAAGGAGCATAAGGGGGAGGTGTATAAAGTGCTATCTAGCATATGGTATATATATAAGCTAGTTTGAAATTTTTTTGTAGCAAACACTTTATCATGATAATCTATTTAAAATAGATAATTTTGGAGGTTGTTTATGAATCTCATATTTGTTTGGATAGAGGAATATAAAAAAATAAAAAACTTTCAAACTAATTTTGGTAGTAAGTATATTATTGAATTTAATGAAAAGCAAATTAGTATTAAACCTAATAACCACTTTGTTAAAGATTTTTTTGAGGTAGATAAAAGTGATATTAATATTCATATGTCTGCGATAGTTGGAGAGAATGGTACAGGGAAATCCACTTTATTAGATTTTATTCTTGAATATATACAAAAAGGTAGTTTTGACAAAGGCTTTATTACTATATTTGAAGATATGGGAAAACTTTATATAGATACTAATATTGATGTCAGAATTGAAGATGAATCAAATATAGTTTCTTTAAAAGATGAATCTCTAGATCCTATATTAGGGAATTTAGTGACTATATTTTTTTCTAATGTGTTTGATGTACGTTATTTCGATAATAAGAATAGAAATATAGAGATTTTTGAAAACGAATTAAAAGATTTTGGAAATCCTCGATTAAAGGATCTCCCGAGTATTATGAATATAACAACAAATGAACTATTAGCTACATATGACAATGCTGCAATGGTATTAGATGCAGATTCTACAAATCAAATATTCTTTTCTAATGAGTATCTAGATACTTTAGAAATAGGTAAGATTTTAGAACTACCGAATAAAATTTACATAAAAAATGGTAAACAAAATATAAATTTATCCATGCTATCTGAAAAATTTGAGAACTATATAAATGATTTTTCGTTTGAAGATGTTGCTAATATGCATTTTAATTTTCAGCCAGATAATGAGTTAATTGATACCCTAACTTTAGATATCGTAAAAACCTATTGTATTGAAGTAGCTAAGGTTCTGAGAAAGTATCCAGATTTACATGAAGATATGGTTGAGGAAGCATTTTTCTACGGATCAAATGATAGGGATATAATAAAAATCATTTACAAAGGAATACTTAAAGTATTAAAACTTTTACAAGTGAAAAATTTATCGGAAATAAAATCAAAGCTAAATAGCATAGGTGAGAAATATACAAAGCTTTTAGAATTAACCAGAGAGATAAAAATTTATGAAGGTTTAAATGAAACCCATTATTTAATTAATGATGAAGCTACATCTAAATTCATTAAATATTATAGAGAAAATTTTTACTCACAAGGATTAATTAGCTTACATTGGTCTGATATGAGTAGTGGACAATTGGGGCTGTTGAATCTTTTTGGTAGATTCTATAATGCATTACACGAAGTAGAGGAAGATTTATTATCGAATTTAAATGAAATGGATCTCAATGAAGAATACTTTGAAATGGAAGATGATGTAGAGAAATTCACAGTATCGGAAAAATTAAAAGACTATAACTATTTATTATTACTTGATGAGTGCGACTTATATTTTCACCCTCAATGGCAAAAAGATTGGTTATATTATTTTTTGAGATTAATTGAAATTTTATTCAAAGGAAATGTACAAGTAATTTTAACTACACATTCACCTTTTGTTTTATCAGATTTTCCAAATAGCAACGTGACATTCTTATCTAATAGTTCACTAACAAAAAATGATTTAGAAGGTAGTATTAGAACTTTTGGTGCTAATATTAATGAATTGTTTACGAATTCATTTTTTATTAGTGATGGATTAATGGGCAAATTTGCTAAGAATAAAATAAATGGTTTTATCAAAGAATTTTTAAATGCTACTCCAAATGAAGTAGACGCTAATAAAGAGAAATATAAACAGTTCATAGATTTAATAGGTGAACCACTAATAAAAAATAAGTTATTACAAATTTATAATGAAAAAGTTGTCCTAGCTTCAAATAGTTCAATTGAATACCGTATTAAATATCTCGAATCTGAATTAAATAAAATTAAGAATCGAAGTGATAGAATTGATTGAGTTAAATGTGACAGAAGAAATAATTTCTAGACATACGGAATTTATATTTGGAGAAGAAAATGTAAATAAAAGTGGTAGAATTAATAAAAAACTTGAGGCAGCTTATCGTGGTGAAAGAAGTAAATTAGGTAAGGATGTATTTAAGTTTGTAATAGATCATTTTAAAGAAATAGTATTAAGTGATTTAGAAACATTATTTGAAATTAAAGAAGAGTACACAGAGGTATTGAATAGAATATCTACAGAATCTACTAAGAAAAGGGTACATAATAAACTTAAGAAAATGTTTCATGCTGAATATAAATACTTTTATAGCGATCCTGTATTTAACGCATATCAGTTACAATCGTTACTAGATATTAATATTTGTCCTTTGTGTGGTACTCAATTTATATTTTTATATGAATCGCAAAGTGGATCAACAAGAGGTACTTTAGATCACTTCATTGATAAAGGGAAATATCCGATATTTGCAGTGTCTATTTATAATTTAATTCCAGCTTGTAAAGTTTGTAATTCAGATTTTAAGAGAACACTCACAGTTGATTTAGAAAATCATTATACACCTTATGAAAAAGGAATTATAGATTATATCAAATTTCGTAAAATGCTAATCCAAAATGAAGATGAAAAAATTGTACCCAATATTATTGAACAGCTAAAAATTGAAGAAGCAACAGAGATAGACTACGTATCAGCACTATTAGGTATAAATGATGATTTTAATATTAGGGTGGATTATTCTTCAGCACCTCCAAATATTTTTAAGAAGATTGATGGGAATATAAAATTATTTAAAGTTGAAGAATTATATAATATATATCATAGGAAATTTGTCCGAGAACAAATAAGAAAAGCATATGTTTATAATTATATTTATAGAAAACAATTGATGTATAACTTTAGTAACTTATTTGTCACAGAAGAAGAAGTTAGGGCTTTGATTGTCCCAAATGTAGAAGATGATAATAAATATATACTGAATAAACTAATTAGAGATATTGTATTAGTTGAAACAGAGAGGTTTTCAATTTAAATTAATCATTATATTTATTGATATTTTATTGTGAATGAGATTTTTTCGTGCTACTATTTAAATGTTATAATTACTAAAAATTTCAATTTTAAATTTAACATAACATAGACATTTAGCAATACTTCTGTGTACTACCAGACATTCGTTCAGTAGGTGTTATGGGTGATGGTCGTACAAATAACTACGCAATCGGTATCCGTGCCGTAACGTCAATCGACGGCATGACATCTGACTGGGTACGTATCCCTTGGGACGTCCTAGAAAGAATCTCAGTACGCATCGTCAACGAAGTACAAGGCATTAACCGCGTACTGTATGATATTCTTCTAAGCCACCAGCAACAAGTGAGACAATTGAGGGAAGATAATTAATGAAAATGTAAAAAGCCTGGTAGAGCCTTATCTAATAAGGTTTTTACCAAGCTTCTTTATGATTAATGTATAAATAAAAGGGTTAGTTTTAAGTATTTCTATATTTATTGCGAATACCCGTTAAAAAAGAGAAAGAAAAAATGCCAAAATACAAATGTACTTTGGCACAAATTGAGATTCAACTAACAATCCCTTTTGCAGTATGATTAATTTACTCATCTGATAGAGTGTATAATTCAGGAATACAATGAATATACGTATCTATCGTTGTTGCTATTTTTGAGTGACCTAAGAAATGTTGAATAAATTTTACATCATTCGTTTGATAATAGATACGAGAAGCACAACTGTGACGTAAGCCATGAACTGAAATGAGCTTTAAACCATGTTGGATTTGGAATCTTTTTAACCAGGCATTTAACTTGCAGTTATTATAAAAAGTATTTTTATTGTTTGGAAAGATAAACTGCTCGCTGCCTTGATGCTCAAGATTTTGCCACTTTAATTGCTCTGCTTGATATTCCTGCCATTTTAATAATGCTTTGAAAGTTTCCTCATTAATATCAAGTGTTCTTTCCTCCGTGTTCTTCGTACTTTTAACATAGGGTTTATTCGAGTCATCTGTACCAATAGCTTGATGAATAAGAACTGTTTTGTTTTGAAAATCAATATCTTGCCATTGCAGTGCAAGAAGCTCCCCTTTGCGTAATCCTAAATTTACAAGCACGAGGAAAATTGCAATTTTTGAAATATCATCTGTTGCTTTCAGTTTTTGAATAAATACATCCAATTCATCTGGTGTATAGAACAGTTTTTCAGTTTGTTTATTACCTTTCTTACGAAGTGCCATTTTTTCATTAGAACGCAATTCCTCGAGATCAACGGGATTTTTTGAAATAATTCCATACTTGACTGCATGTACTAAGCATTTGTTTAATTCACTCGCTACCTTTGAAGGTCTTTCTAACTTCTTATCCCATACTTCAAATGACCGTAAAGTATCTGGGTAGGAAATATTTTTAATCTTTAAATTTCCATAGAAGGGTAGAATGTGGTTTTTAAACATTCCTTTAATTTTCCCTAAAGTACTTTTTTCGATACTTCTATTTTCAAGGTGTTTTTCATAGCGATTATGATAGAATTGCTCAAATGTAAGATTTGAAATGTCAGTAGCACTTTTTTGTAGTACTCCGGCTTGTTTTTGAGCATAAAAAGCTTTTGCTTCAGTTTTTGTTTTAAAACCACGCTTTGTAATATCGATTTGCTTTTTCGTATAAGGATCGATACCCCCATACATTTTCACCATATAATGAGGAACGCCTCTTTTCATATATTCTTTAACTGCTTTGTCCATTGTTGTCATTAGAATGATCTCCTTTTGTGTTTTCCATTATTTTTTATGCTTGTACATTTTTTAAAAAGTGATTGATTTCCGTTTTGGAGAATCGCTTGCTGCGACCAATTGAATTGCCTTTAAGACCTTGATCAATAAGCTTTTGTAAACTTTTATATGAAATTCCGATATAATCGCAAGTTTCTTGAACGTTCAGCCATTCTTTAGCTGCATGCTCATTATGCTGTTCAATTGTTTCACCAAGTTTATTTTCAAAGGTTTTTTCAAGGTTTTTATCAGAAGAAAATCCAAGCTTTTTTCCAAGGTAAGAATCAAGCTTTGTATCAAGGATTAATTCAATATTTTTTTCAAGGATTTTTTCAAGGCTTTGTGTAATTAGGCTTTCAATTTTTTCTTCGATTGATTTTTCAATAGTTTGTTCCATTTGTTTCCTCCGTAATAGATAGTAAGTGTTATTAAGTCAGTAAAGAATTGCTACCCCATGCTATACACTTGCAGAAATGAATATTCATAAAAAAGTGTCGGACACATCTGATTGTCGGTTATAAGATGTGAAGCCAGCTGAAGTATAGCTACGACACTCTATACACTTGCAGAAATGAATATTCATAAAAAAGTGTCGAACACATCTGATTGTCAGTTATAAGATGTGAAGCCAGCTGAAGTATAACTACGACTCTCTACAAACTTGCAGAAATGAATATTCATAAAAAAGTGTTGGACACATCTGATTGTCGGTTATAAGATGTGAAGCCAGCTGAAGTATAGCTTCGACACTCTATACAATTGCAGAAATGAAAATTCTCGAAAAAGTGTCGGACACATCCGATCGTCAGTTATGAGATGTGAAGCTAGCTGAAGTATAGCTATGACACTCTATATAATTGCAGAAATGAATATTCATGAAAAAGTGTCGGATACATAGAATCAGCAATTCATCAGCATTCTAAGTACGACAGAAACCAGAATTAAGATAATTAAATTGTTTATTTCTAAACATTTGAATTACGTAGCTATGTTGTTTGATTGGAAATTTTAGATTTGAGGAGAAGGATTACAGAGAGATGTTTATCTTATATTTTAGGGTTGGAACCGACACAAAATGTCATATTAAGTATAAGAAAGTCGACTCTAAACGATTTGAAGTAATGAAAGTAATTCTTAAATCTTAGGGGAAGACTTGCATCAATTGAGGTATAAATACCAATTTCTTTTAATTAACAGTGTTTTAATATTCCGTGGTACGTGCTAGTAACCGAAATAGCATAAGCGTACTTGGAGCGAAAGTAATCCATAAAGCTCGCTTGTAGTGATCCGACAGCAAGTAGGTTTACACATGGACCTATACCTGCCTCTAGTTCGAAGGGGGAAACAAGTGCGTGCACACATATAGGAATTTGTTGTACACAGTTGTCATATTTCAGACGCCATTGTGGCATTTCTGCCGTAAAGCCAATTAAATTCTAAGCCAATAAATTCAAACAAATAAGGGCTATAAGAGTACTCAGATCAGCAGATACATTTGAGGTCTAAATGCCTTTTTCTTTTTAATTAACAGTGTTTTGATATTCCATGGGGCGTGCCAGTAAACGAAATGGCATAAGCGGGCTTGGGGCGAGAGCAATCCGTAAAGCTCGCTTGTAGTGATCCGACAGCAAGTAGGATTACGCACGTACGAATGTACACCAATACCTGCCTCTAGTTCGAAGGAGGAAACGAGTGCGTACACACATATAGGAATTTGTTGTACACAGTTGTCACAATTTGGACAAAAACAGAGCATTCCAGTCGTAAAGCCAACTAAATTATAAGCCAATAATTTCAAACGAATAGGGGATATAAGAACGTTCGAACCAGCAGCCACATTTGAGGTTTAAATACCAATTTCCTTTTAATTAATAGTGTTTTGATTTTATACTGCCAAATAGTTAAACAACACTTATACAACATATATATAACTTATATCGAAAAAGTCATAGGGTGTTTCTCGAATATTAGTGCCACATTTATATGGAAAATGATATAAGTTATACAACATTTATACAACATTTATACAACATATATAACTTATATCGAAAAAGTCATAGGTGTTTCTCGGATATTAGTGCCGCATTATATGGAAAATGATATAAGTTATACAACGTTTATACAACTTTTATATAACTTATATACAACTGTTATATAAGTTTAAAGAAAATTTAAGAGGAAGAGAATGACCGAAAAAACTACAATTAGATTGTTCCAATGAAAAAGCTCATACAAAGCAAAATAATGCAAAAAAAGTTATATAACAATTATATAACTTATGCCAAAAACAATATAAGTTATATAACATTTATACAACTTATATCAAAAAAGCCATAGAGGTTTCTTGAATGTTCAAGCTACATTTATAAAAATAGAGGGATTATTGTTGAAAGGAAATGACTAGGGAAACTATTAAATAAATATCCAGTAAAAATGGGGTTAAATAGCAATGGAAGGATTCGACTGAAAAAACTATTATTTGATTCCTCCAAGGATTTTAGCCTAATTAGAGCTTAAATTCTGAAAAAAATTTCGAAAAAAAGTTGAAAAAATATTTCGTTTTTTCATTGTAAATCCTTTAGTATCAAGGGCTGAAGGGCATAATTGCTTCGGCAATATCCCCCTAACTAATCGCTTACACGTAGGAGAAATATTGCATTGCTGAACTTGCTGTCATGGTTGAAGTTAAAACGGGAAAGTAGCAATGATTGCTTGCCAAATTTAGTGGCGTTAAGTAGGTGGATCGGCAAAAATGATTAAACCATACACTTGCTTGTATTTTGTAGAAGATAATGAGCTTAGTTTTGTAACTTCATAGCTTGCTGATTCAATATATGTAATGAACATACTAATTGAGGTGTTCAAAAATTTATGTTAATATATTTAATTTTGTCCTTGAAGTAACCCTTTAATGAGAATAAAGTAAGAATAGGATATAAATATTGTACTAATAATGTAATTGAGGTGTTTCAGTTGGTTGTAAAACGTTTTTATCGAACACAGCGTGATTTAGCAAAGGCTATAAATGAAGTAGTAGACGCGTATTGGCAAGAGGCGATAACTGAAGAAGAACTTATTTCAGATGTACATAGTATGTATTTAAATAACTCTGACAAGCTAATGAAGGATGGGGTTTTTACAAAAATCGTTCAGCAGCAATGTGGAAAAAGAAGACTTTTATTGATTAAGAAAATTGTAGAAATTAATTAGTGAAATAGTCTTGTAAGAGAGTGAGGAATCAATGACAATGGATTTAGAATATTCTTCTGTCTTAACAGGTGCTGGATTTATGCTTTACGAGGTGAAGCAAGTAGCAAAATTAAAGCAACAAGGTTATTCGGATAAAGAAATTCGATATAAAGTATTAGGGGAAAACATTTTTCAATATGAAAAGCTATCAAGTGTTAAAAGAGCAATGCCGTATATTTTAAAGCGAGTGGACTTACTAGACGAATTACTAATGCAATTATTGATTGATGAACCGTATGAGGTGGGGAAAGTGATCAACCTTTATGCCATCATGAAATTTGATCGTCTTTTCTATGAATTCATGCAGGAAGTTGTAGCTGAAAAGTTAAACAACAATGATTATTACCTCGATAAGGTTGACGTGAATGTATTTTTTGCGGCAAAGATGGAGCAAAGTGAATTTATGGCTGGCTGGTCGGATACAACAGTAGCGAAACTTAAACAGGTGTTTAAGAAGATTTTGTTAAATGCAGGTCTACTGAAAGATTTACAATCGAATGAGTTAAACCGTTTGTATATCGATGAGCGTGTGAAAAGTCATCTGAATCATCTTGGTGATGCTAAGTATTTACAAGCCATGGGAGAAACAGGAGGCTATCATGGTTAATTTTAATGAGAGACTGGACAAAATTATTCCAAAGCTAAAAGAAGACAAGTTTATTGAAGGTAGAGGTCTAGGTAACGAAATTAGCTTCTATGTATTTGATTACGAACCTGTTCATGAACTTGAAATGAGAGATTATATACAGCACATCAAAAAAGAATTCGACTATGATGGCTCAACACGACAAATTTTAGAGGTGGACTTATATAAGACGCTTCTTGAAATAACGAAAGAAAAGCGTATTTATGAGCGAATTTTTCAAATGGAAGAAAGGCAGGGTAAGGAAGCGTTGTTTAAAGCAATGACAACGTTTGCAAAGCCAGAAATCTTCCTCAATAAAATCAAAGAAAAATTAGACGGTCATAATGTGATTTTTCTTACAGGTGTAGGGAAAGTATATCCTTTTGTGCGTTCTCATAACATTTTGAACAACCTACAAGAAATTTTAGACAAGACACCAGTTGTTATGTTTTTCCCAGGGCAATATGATGGGCAATCATTACAGCTATTTAGCAAATTTAAGGATGACAACTATTACCGAGCATTTCGATTAATTGATTAGAATAGGGAGGCTTTTTAGATGATTTTAAAGGACATGTTTTTAAAGAGTATTGAGCGTGATATTCGTGGCGTTATTAAAGTAGCTCAAACGAGTGATAAAGATATTCATAATGAACTTGATGAATACGTTGTGACGCAGGAATTAAATAAGCACCTTTCGAAGTTTTATGAGAACTACCAACGAGGAATTGTTGGAAAAACAGACAAGATGGGTGTTTGGATTAGTGGGTTCTTTGGTTCTGGTAAATCGCATTTCTTAAAGATTTTAGCGTACCTATTAGAAAACCGTATGGTAGAAAATAAATTCCCTGTAAATCTATTTGAAGATAAGATTAAAGATCCATTAGTATATGCCAATATGAAAAAAGCGGCAGATATTGAAACAGAAGTTGTTTTATTCAATATTGATTCAAAAAGTTCTTTAGATAACAAATCAAAAGAAGATGCCATTTTACGTGTATTTATGAAGGTATTTTATGAACACCGTGGCTATTACGGAGATATTCCAGGTGTTGCTGAAATGGAGAAATACCTTGATAAGCAAGGCAAATTTGAAGCATTTAAGCAGGAGTTCCAATCGCTTGTAGGCGAAAGCTGGGAAGAACGTCGTAGCACATTCTATTTTGATCAAGACTTTGTCATTGAAGCTTTAGGAAAAGTGATTAATTTGTCAGAGGCTTCTGCACGTAAGTGGATTGAAGAAAAAGTAGATGACTTTGAAATGGATATTCAAACGTTTGCGAAAGACGTAAAGGATTACATAGATTCAAAGGGACCAAATTTCCATTTAGTATTTTTAGTTGATGAGATTGGACAATATATTGGCGACAACCGTAATTTAATGCTTAATTTGCAAACGCTAACAGAAGATTTAGGTACATACGCTGAAGGTAAAGTATGGGTAATGGTTACTTCTCAGGAAAGTATCGATTCGATTATTAAAGTAAAAGGTGATGATTTCTCACGTATTCAAGGACGTTTTGATACTCGTTTATCTTTATCTTCAATTTCAGTTGATGAAGTAATCAAAAAGCGTATTTTAGAAAAGCATCCACATGTAACAGATAAATTAAAGGCGATTTATCCAGAGAAAAGTGCGATATTAAAAAATCTAATTAGCTTCCGTGAAAGCACAGCTGATTTAAGAGGCTATGATCATGAACAAGAATTTGCGGAAGTATACCCATTTATTCCGTATCAATTTAAATTGCTACAAAATGTATTTGAACAAGTACGTAAGCACGGTTCATCTGGAAAGCATTTATCGGAGGGCGAGCGTTCAATGCTTTCTGCCTTTAAGGAAGCTGCACTTTATTATAAAGAAGCAGAAGAAGGTGCTTTAATTCCATTTTATGCATTTTATGACACGATTAAAGAATTTTTAAACCCAGCGATTTCACGTGTAATTGAAGGGGCAAAAGAAAACCCAGCTTTAAAAGATGATGAATTTAATATCGATTTATTAAAAGTGCTATTCATGATCAAGTACGTGAAAGAGGTACCAGCTACGATTGATAATATCGCAACATTGATGGTAACAAACATTGATGAGGATAAACTACAGTTAAAAGAAAAAATTAAATCTGCTGTTCGTAAATTAATTGGACAAACATTAATTCAGAAAAACGGTGACTACTATGTGTTCTTGACAGATGATGAGCAAGATATTAACCGTGAAATTAAGCAAGTGACTATCGATGAGGATGTACTAAAACGTGAGTTAGCAAATACAATATTCCTCGACCTTTATGATGAAAAACGTTTCAATTATTCGAAACACTATGCCTTCCAATTTAATCAAAAGATGGATGAAAAAAATTATGGCAACCAAACTTCTTCTATTGGTGTGCAAATTATTTCACCATTATCGGATCATTATCAAAAATCGCAGCAGGAGCTAATGCTGCTTACATCTGGCAGTGGAGAAATGCTTATCAAGCTAGGTGCGAATGATTCTTATGTAGAAGAAATGGAAGAAGCATTAAAAATTGAGGACTATCGCAAAAAGAAAAATCCGTTGCAGCAACCTGAAAACATTCAAAACATATTAAATAACAAGCAAGTCGAAGTGAAGGATCGTAAACGCCGAGTAAGAGATTTATTAACGGAGGCTATTAAGGAAGCTGAGTTCTATATTTACGGGGAAAAGGTAGAAATTAAAGGCTCTTCTGTAAAAGAAAAAATCAATGCGGCATTTAAAGTGTTAGTAGAAAATGTCTTTAATGAATTAGGTCATATACAAGAGTTTTTAGATAATGAAAAAGAATTGGCAACTATGTTAGATACAGATAACAGCCAACTATCATTAGATGATTCTATTGTGACAAAGCCTAATCAAGAGGCAAAGCGTAAGGTATTTGAATTTGTTGATTTACAGGATCAAATTAAGAAACAAATTACGGTAAAGAAAATATATGATCGTTATCAGGATAAGCCATATGGGTGGAAACCTATAGATATTGCTGCACTTATTGTAGAGCTTTTAATCGAGCAACGAATACGTATTCGTTACAATTCTGAATATATTGAGCCAGCAAAAGATACGAATAAAATCATAACAGCTTTAGTCAAGTCGTCAGAGTCAGAAAAAGCGATTGTTGTCAAACGTACTAAAGTAGATGAAGCATTAATTCGAACTGCTAAAAGTATTTGTAAGGACGTGTTTAATACAACAAACTTAGCAGATGATGAGGATGGCTTATTAAAAGACATTCAAGGCTTAATGGAAACGCAAATCAGTGAAATTAAAGGCTACAAGGTTCGTTATGAAGGACGTAAATATCCAGGGATGAGCTTATTAAATAAAGGGCTAGAGTATTTCGAGCAGTTTGATGCCAAATTGGATAGTGTTTCTTTCTTTGAAAAGCTAAAAGAGCTAGAGAATAACTTGTTAGATTGGGAAGAGGACATTGCTTATGTGAAGAGCTTCTTTGAAACGAATCAAAAAGAGTTATTCGATAAAGGCTTAGCGGCATTAAAAAAATACGAGGAAAATAAATCGTACCTATTTGGTGAAGAAATTGAACAGCCAATGCAGCAACTACAGACGATACTAAATGATCCGATTCCATATAAGAAAATTAAAGAAATCCCAGAGCTAACGAATGCTCTCGATGTTTCATTTAATAAGGTCTTAACAGACAAAATTGCCTTTGCACAAGAAAAGGTGCAGCTAGATTACGATGAGGTAGCATTATTATCTCGACAATATGGCGTATCAGCTGAAACAAAGCAAAACGTGGAAGCTTATTTTACTAAGTTATTAGCTGATATTGCAGCATTTACAGACATTTATAAGGTGGATGCTACGATTTCTCAAAGTGCAAGCTTGAAGGATAGAATGAGCCGAATCATCAATCAAGACATAGCACAGGAAGAAAAACGTAAAGCTGAGCAGCAGCGTATAATCGGTGGGGAAACAAATGTCCCACCAGTAGAAGAACCGATTGTTCAAAAAGAATCTATAAAAGTGTCGAAATTAGTGCCAATGAAAACACTTGCGACGGAGCAAGATGTGGATCAATATATTTCAACGCTGTCTGCAAAATTAAAGCAAATTATTAAATCAAATAAACAAATTGAGTTTATTGAGTAAAGGATGTTGAGCAATGAATAAATCGGCTTTAAAGAGCTTTGCAACAGAAGCACGCCTCGAACTACTTGAAAAAATTAAAATACAAGCACGTAAGCTAGGGATTACGCCCGATGCAATTCAGCAAGCATCATTAGAAAGTTCGGACGCTATCTTTATTGATGGCAAGCCGCTTTCTGATGTTGAACGTAAGCAACGTAATAAATTAATTACACGTGTTAACGAAATTGGCTATGACCGTGTTATGGAAGAGGCTGCTTATACGTGGTTTAACCGTTTTATCGCCCTACGTTATATGGAAGTAAATGATTACTTACCAACAAAGGTGCGTGTACTTTCTTCTGTGAATCCTGATAGTACAGAGCCAGATATGTTTAAAGAGGCATTGAATTTGGATTTACCGATTGATAAAGAGCTTGTGTATAACTTGAAAATTGAAAACAACACGGATGAGCTCTTCAAATATCTAATCAAAATTCATTGTAATGATCTGAATCGCTATATGCCATTTATGTTTGAAACGATTGAAGGATATACAGAAGTACTGTTCCCAGAAGGATTGTTAGGGACAGATACATTTGTACGTGCTATGACTGATGTGAATGTGATACCAGAAGAGGATTGGGAAAATGTTGAAATAGTAGGTTGGCTGTATCAATACTACATTTCAGAAGAAAATGAGCGTGTAATTAAAGCGAAGAAACGTTATAAAGCAGAGGAAATTCCGTTTGCCACACAGCTATTTACACCTGAGTGGATTGTGCGGTACATGGTACAAAATGCATTAGGGCGTTACTGGATTGAATCACACCCAGAACATAGAGATTTAATTCAAAACTGGGAATTTTATTTAGAAAATCCTAATCCTGAACCAGATTTTAATGAAAAAATTGCACCGTATATTAATAAGGAGTTAAATGTAGAAGATATTAAATGTTATGACCCTGCAATGGGAAGTGGGCATATCCTTGCTTATATGTTTGATGTGCTTTACGAGATTTATAGTAAATGTGGATATATGGATCGCGAAATACCAAGATTGATAATTGAAAAGAATTTGTATGGGTTGGATATTGATGAGCGAGCATTTCAACTAGCTAGTTTTACAGTGGTAATGAAGGCACAACAATATAATAAGCGTTTTTTGCGTAGTATTGAGCGTGAACCTTTGGAAATGAATTTGGCTGCAATACAGGAAACGAATCTTGTTTTAGAGAAAGATGCTGGTGAAGTTATTGCTTATTTAGCAGGAGAACCTACAGGTGAATCATTTAATCATATGAAATCTTTTGTTGAACAATTTAAACACGCAAAAGCAATTGGTTCTCTGCTTAAAGTAGAAGCGTATGATATTGATTTATTACAACAGCGATTAAAAGTAATTGAGCAGCAATCAAATGATTTATTTGAATTAGAAATGAAAGACCGCATCTTAAATTTATTTAAAGGTCTTGTGAAACAAGCATTTTTAATGAGTAGTCAGTATGACATATATATTACGAATCCGCCATATGCGGGAAATAAGTATATAACAGATGAAGTTACTGATTATTTGGCTAATAACTATAGTGAAGTAAAAACAGACTTATTTTCAGCGTTTATTTCTTCAAGCTTTGATAGAACGAAGGTTAATGGACAAATTGGTTTTATGACGCCATTTGTTTGGATGTTCATTGTGTCATATGAAAAGCTTAGAAATCAAATTATAGCAGATAAAACAATAAGTAGTTTAATTCAGTTAGAATATTCAGGTTTCGATGGAGCGACGGTTCCAATATGTACATTTACTTTAAGAAACTATAATAATTCTTTTTTAGGTGAATATATTAAGCTTTCGGATTTTATAGGGGTCGCAAATCAGCCAATTAAAACATTAGAAGCAGTAGCTAAGCCAGATTGTAAGTATCGATATACTACTGATCAAAATGGTTTTAAGAAGATCCCTGGTAATCCAATTGCCTATTGGGCAAGTGATAACTTGTTAAAAGATTTTGAAGTGGGTTCGAGTATGAATGAATTGATAGAACCCAAAGTAGGTTTACAAACAGGAGAAAATAATCAGTTCTTGAGGTTTTGGTGGGAGTTAAATCCATCTAAAATAAAATATGACACAGTTTCTACCGAAGAATCGAAGACAAGTGGCTATAAATGGGTTCCTTATAATAAAGGTGGAGAACGTCGTCAATGGTATGGTAATTATGACTATGTTGTAAATTGGGAGAATGATGGTGAAGAGATTAAGAACTTCAAAAATGAAAAAGGTAAATTAAGATCTGTTGTTAGGAGTCCCCAATATTATTTTAAAGAGGCAATTACTTGGTCGGATGTAACAAGTGGTGGATTTAGTATAAGATATAGAAGTAAAGGTAGCATTCATGATGTTTCTGGTATGTCTGCATTTACAAATGATACAAGAAAAATGAAATATCTATTGGGTCTGATGGCAACAAAAATATCCAATTATATTTTTAAAATGCTAAATCCAACGATTCATTTGCAAATAGGTGACTTTAGTAATTTCCCGGTGTTATATGAAGAAGAAGTTGTAAATAAAGTAATTCAATTAGTAGATAATAATTTGAACATTGCTAAGACGGAATGGGATTCGTTTGAAATATCATGGGAATTCACTGTTCATCCATTTCTATCAAATAAAAAAGCAACGGTTGAAGAAGCGTTTAATGATTGGGAAGTTCATAGTTCTCAAGAATTTATTCTTTTAAAACAAAATGAAGAGGAATTAAACCAGATTTTTATTGATATATATGACTTACAAGATGATTTATCTTCTAGCCTTGAAGATGAAGAAATTACTATTAGAAAAGCTGATTTAGAACGTGATGTAAAGTCGTTTATTTCGTATGCTATCGGTTGTTCTTTAGGTCGTTATTCACTTGACGAAGAAGGTCTTATCTATGCTGGTGGTGAATTTGACGCTTCACGTTATAAAACATTCCAAGCAGATGCAGATAATATCTTACCAATTTTATCAGGTGCATATTTCGAAGACGATATTGTAACGAAATTTATTAATTTTGTTCGTATAACATTTAGCGAGAAAACATTGGAAAAAAACCTCGATTTTATTGCTGATGCAATTGGGCGTAAGAAAACAGAAACGGCACGCGAAGTGATTCGCCGTTATTTCATAAATGACTTCTTCAAAGATCATGTTCAAACATACAAAAAACGTCCTATCTATTGGCTATTTACATCAGGTAAAGAAAAAGCATTCAACTGCTTAATTTATATGCATCGCTATGATAAAACAACTCTATCACGTATCCGCACTGATTATGTACATGAAGTACAAAATCGAATGGATGCAGAGAAAAATGATTTATTAAATATCATTAATGGTGATTCAACAGTTAAAGAAATTGCAAGTGCTAAGAAAGAGTTGAAATTGCTAGAGAAGAAAATTGATGAATTGAAAAAATATGATGAGCTATTGCATCATATGGCGGATCAGCAAATTGAAATCGATTTAGATGACGGTATGAAGCATAATTATGAGTCGTTTAAAGGGTTAGTAGCAAAAATATAGGTGAAGTTATCGGAGTAAAATTAGAGACTAAATTTACTCCGATATATTTTTTATTAATACACTTACCATAGAATTGTCTTATTTTTAAAGGGGGAGAAGTTTATGGAGTTAATATACATATGGATTGATAAGTATCGGACGTTCAATAATACAGGTGTAAGTCTGTCTGATAAATTTAAAGTTCAATATGACTTTGAGAAAAATACCATCATAATTAAAGAAAATCCTTATTTTTATAATATTTTTCCTGATAATATTTTAAATGTTTCTGCTATTTTAGGGAAAAATGCAGCTGGGAAAAGCAATTTGCTTGATTTAATCGGTATGAAATTACGTGATAGAAATAATTTAAGCGAGGAATTTGAAATCAAATATAGCAGACCAAAAGAAAAATTTGGTGTTATAAGATACCCTCAGGATATAGAAGAGGAACGTAAAAATTCGCAATACTTTTTTATTTATTATATTGGTAAAGATAGTAATGGTGAAAGTCTATATTGCTTTGAAGGGAATGATATCGAACAGTATGGTAAGTTGATTGAGAATAAAGAAAATATAGATTTTAAGTATTATAAATCTAAGTATTGGTTTTCTTTTATTTGTTATTCTGAGGTGGAAAAGTTACGATATAACGCTACTGTTCAAGATACATTTGTAAATCATACCGAAATCCTCTCACTCAAAGAGAATTCAGCAATTATACTGCTTAGAGAAAAATATAATCCAAGATATTTTGATAACCAATCTTTTGTAAACGAAGATGAATATAAAATAGCCGTTCCAAGAAGAGTTGCAAAATTTACATCTGATTTTTTGTATAAAAAGATAGAATTTTTAATTAAACAAATGTCTGTTGAAAATAGGTCCATTTATGCAGATGACCATTATACGTTAAATATTCGTTATGCTAATGATGTGTATGATTATTCTGATGAGAATTTAAATATTTGCGGATTTAAAAATATAAAAGGAGCAAACGTAACAAAAAAAGAAGCATGGATTTGCGAGCTGCTTTCAAGTTTCTATTTTCATTTTATAAATTCTATCGGATTAACTAAAAGAGAGGGGGATTTAAAAGTATCGCATCTTAAGGAGCGTATGCCTCAACTGAACTCGAATGAGGTAACGTATCAGAAAATAAAAAAATATTATGATACAGCCTTAAATGTTGTTGCTGCAAATTTTTTTGAAGGTAAATCAGAGGAATTTGAGTTCTTCTTCAAACGTTATACAGATCTAGTAGGATTTTTAGAGAAACTATTTCTTGAAGTAAGCAGTACAGCAGCTATCGAAATAAACGAAAATTACATAGAAATTAAAATTAACAGCAAGATAGAAAAAGAACCATTATTAAAATTAATTGAATTAACAATTGATGAACCACAGGAGAGTGAAATAAAGCAAAAGCCATTTTCAGTTTTTCAAAACTTCTTTAGCTTCGATGTTCGTTTTTTAAGTGATGGAGAGCTAGGATACTTAGGATTGATGTCTATAATTGATGAGCAAATTACAGTGAAACTAGATGGGAAAAATCATTTTATTTTATTACTAGATGAACCAGAAACTAGGATGCATCCTGAGTTAGCCCGAACATTTATCAAAACGCTGTTGGATTTCTTAGGTCAGTATAAAAACAAAACATTTCAAATTATTTTAGCTAGTCACTCACCGTTTCTTGTTAGCGATATACCAAAAGCCCATGTTTTAACAGTGGAAAAATCCGGTTTTTCTAGTATTGTTCAGACTTGCACTTTTGATACATTTGCCCAAAATGTTCATGTACTTCTAAGGGATGCATTTTTTATGAATGCTACTCTCGGAGCGTATTCGCATTTTAAAATCGAAGAAGTTAAGGAATGCTTAGATAATGGAACTGCATCAGATTTGGAAATGATTGGTGCAGAATATATTGTGAATAAGATAGGGGAACCAGTAATAAAATCAATGCTGCAAGAAAAGTTAAGAGATAAAAAAAAAGGATTTCAAACTATTGAATTAACAGATGCTATAAAAAAATATAATAACTTATCTTCAACAGACAAAGAAGCATTGATTAAGCATATAATTAACTCACAGAACCTAGGGGATTAAGTAAATGATAAAAATAGAGCTTTCTAGAGAGGTAGAATCTAAGCATTTGAAATACTTCGAACAAACAATTCTTTGTAGATTTGATGGTACTTCTGTAGATTTATATTTTGAAGAATATGAAGACCATCATAGGGAGTTCATGCGGTATTGTAAGCAACATTACGAAGTACTAGCGATAGGGAAACCATCTTTATTAAAAGAGTTTATGAAAAATATACCTGATTTATCCCGAAAACTACTTCAAGATAACCCGACTTTTTATAGAATAACAGAGGGAGGCGAGAAGGTTGGTTATTGTAAGTACCTTTTAGAAATCTTCAACTATACAAAATTTAGTGAACTAAACAATATTGTTGCGAATGAAATGATTACACAAAATGTTTATAAAGAAATAAAACCTAACCTAATAAAAGAATCTTGGAATCCGTATGCATTTGTAATGATGACGGGCATAAGGATTTGTCCGTATTGTAATAGGCAATATATAACCCCGATTTATCAACATTCGAATATTTATTCAAAAAAACATAAATTACGAGCGGACTTAGATCACTTTTATCCTAAAGATAAATATCCGTATTTGGCTATGTCTCTATATAATTTAGTGCCATGTTGTAAATTTTGTAATTCTTCTTTAAAAAATATAAAAGAATTTGGTTTTGATGATGTTAATCCATACGAGGCTAATTTTGATGATTATTTTAAATTTAAAGTAAATTGGCTAGATGAAAAGATGCCGGATATTTATATAGAGAAAACTTCTGATAAGAGCATCGATAATTATTTAGATTTCTTTCAAATAGAAACATTATATAAATACCATAATAATCAGGCTGAAGAATTGATTCGAAAAAGAATTATTTATTCCGAAAGCTATTTGGAGGAGTTGTATAATAATAACAAGAATTATTTTGAAAGTAAGGAAGCTATAAAAGAATTAGTCATTGGCTATATTGCAAATAAAGGAGATTTTAATAACGAAGCCTTTTCCAAGCTTCGTAGAGACATATCGGAGCAGTTAAATTTTATTGATTATTCTCCTGATGCGGAACATATAGATGAGTTGAAATGTTTAATTAAGAATAAATAAAATAAGTGTTTCTAGGGAATAATAGGCATGCTTCATGCGGGGTACTTGATTAATAATATATCTACTGATTTGTGTAGAGATTGTAATTATTGATGGGAGCTTCCGATAAAAAATATTCTATATACGTGTTTCCTTATAAGCCTCTCAAATTAGAAGAGGCTTTTTTGTGTTTTCAGCTATAATATAAGGTGAGGTGATTCTTTTGAATATCGAACAAATAGAATCTGCGTTACAGGATGCATTTAGTGAGCCGTTGAAAAGTGGCGAGCAGCGTAAAATTGTATTCTGGGTAGATAAGGATCAAGAATTTATTGATGAAATTGATCAAATGACAATAGATGGTGTACACATACAGAAATTAACGAATAACAATCAATTTTATATGAAGCATTTATTAGAGGAAGAGGACACGCAATCACATTATTTGATTTACACGAATTTGGAATTGAATTCGGAAGAAAACTGGTTGTACGATATTGTGCTTTATTCAAAAACGTTTTTTGCGGATCGTATTTCATTAATTATTAGTGACTTACATATTGATCCATCGTTGCGAATGATTATTAAGAAATATGAAAAGTTCTTTAATAACAAAGAACGCTTCAAGAAGTTTCAGGCTTTTGGTTTGACGAACTATACAGAAGAATCGATTGAGCTTGCGATTATGAGCGTTCTTTGTGGCTTTAAGAAACCAAATTTTGAATTGGTCTTAAAAACGGTGCTAATGGATACGCTAGAGGATACTGAAAATAAATACATCGCACAGATGGAGAAGTTCTTTGATTTAGCTGCTTTTTGGAAACATGTAGAGCAGCTTTATGGCTATGAGCGTGAAGTAAAGACCTTGAAAACATTATTTATTCATTTGACAGTTACGTCACTTAGTCATGCAATGAAAGAGGAATATTTAGGGGGATTAAAGGACTTTGTAGCAGTTCGTAATCGCACGAATTCATTAGTATTCATCGACCATTGGCGACACCATAAAACGGATTACGCTGTATTTGATGAGTACGCAGCATTAATTGAGCAAGAAGTGAAATTAGCAAGCATCATTCAATCGATTCCTGTTGAAGAATTCAAGCAAGCAGACATTTTTCCCTATTTTGATAAGGCGATTATTATTAAAATTGCGAATAGCTTGTTAGAGAATTTAGAGGACTTTGAAAATTATACAAAGCTAATTAAGCTGCGTAGAGCGAAGCATTATTATGAGCAATTCACATTTGTTTATGAGGCATTGTATTATACCGTAAAAATGCATGAGTTTTACAAGGAGCATAAGCAGGGGCTTATGCAGGGTGAACCAATCGCAATACAAGAGGCGTATGTGAAAGAGTATTACGCTATGGATATGTATTACCGTAAATTTTATGTTGCTTTTGATGAGGCTAGTAATAATGAATTGCTTAAAAAACTGAAATCACTAGTAGAAAACCTTTATACTAATTGGTTTGTGGCAGAGCTAAGTACGAATTGGTCACAGGCTGTGAAAGCTGAGATGACAGAGGGTTGGTCGTTGCCAGGAGTGAGAAGTCAACAAAGCTTTTATTCGTCAGTTATCGCACCCCATATCCGTAAAGGTGAGCGAGTGTTCGTTATTATTTCTGATGCGATGCGTTATGAAGTTGGCGTAGAACTAGCAGAACGATTAAATGCTGAAACAATAGGTGATTGTGAGGTAGGCACGCTGTTAGGTGTAGTGCCTTCTGTAACAAAATTAGGGATGGCGGCTCTGTTGCCTCATCGTAAGCTTGATTTTGATGCAACTGCTCGAGTAATGATTGATGATACGGATTCATCTGGTTTAGAAAATCGTAAAAAAATACTTGAATCGTATGTGGAAGATAGTATTGCAGTGCATTTTCAGGATGTGTTAGATATGAATAAGACAGGACGTAGAGAGGTCTTTAAAGGGAAGAAGCTCATTTACTTCTATCATGACACGATTGATGCAATGGGTGATAAAGCGTCTACAGAAATCTATACGTTCAATGCCGTTGAAAAAGCGTTAGATCAATTATCCGCTTTAATAAAGGTGATACGTGATGATTTAAGTGGTTCGAATGTTTATATTACAGCCGATCATGGTTTCTTGTATCAACGTGAAGAGCTTCCTGATAGTGATAAATTGGCGAAGGAGAAGATGGATGTAATCGAAGTGAAACGCCGCCATATTTTATCGAAGGAGCACCGTGAACTAGAGGGGCAAATTGCCGTGGATTTATCTACAATTGTTCAAAATGAAGAAGCATTAACGGTTTATTTACCAAATGGTACAATTCGCAATCGCCTGCAAGGTGCAGGTGTAAACTTTGTACACGGTGGAGCGAGCTTACAGGAAGTGGTTGTTCCCTTGCTAACATTTAAAAATAAACGTGTTGGTCAAAAAGGTGTCCAAGCGATTCAGAAAGTGGATATTAAGCTAACAAATACGACACGAAAAATTACAAATAGCATTTTTAACTTAGAGTTTTTCCAAACTGAAAAGGTAGAAGATAAGCAGATTCCACGTACCGTTTTAATTTATATGACGGATGATGAGGGAAGCGTATTATCCAATGAAGAAACAATAATTGGGGATCGAACATTCGATAAACCTGAAGAGCGAACATTTAAACTGCAATTTGTATTAAAAAGCATTACGTATGACCGTGCTAAAACCTATTATTTGAATATAAAAGATGTAGAAACGGGTGTTGTAATTGAAAAAATACCGTTTTCAATTAACTTAGGCATTGTCAGTGATTTTGACTTTTAGTAAAGAGGTGTGAAAATGGACGAGGTTTCGACACTAAATTTAGATAAAAAATTAAATGTACATTTTGCTGGGCGAGTGGTGCGTAAAGATTTAACCAAGCTGATTAAAGAAGGGGCAAACGTACCTGTTTACGTATTGGAGTATCTATTAGGTATGTATGCAGCTACGGACGATGAGGTAAGTATTCGTGAGGGCGTAGAGCGAGTGAAGAAAATCCTGGCTGAAAATTTTGTGCGACCAGATGAAGCAGAAAAAATTAAATCGAGAATTCGAGAACTCGGTCAATATTCCATTATCGATAAAGTAACGGTTGCCCTAAATCCTAAGATTGATACGTATGAAGCAGAGTTTTCAAATTTAGGACTAAAAGGTGTCCCAGTGCCACCAAGTTATGTGAAGGAGTTTGATAAGCTGCTAGTCGGTGGTATTTGGTGTATGGTGAAAATCGATTACTTCTTTGATGAGGAAGTACGTAATACAAATCCGTTTAGTGTAAGTAATTTAAAGCCAATTCAAATGCCGAATATGGACATAACAGAGGTTTTTGAGGGGCGTAAACAGTTCACGAAAGATGAGTGGATTGATGTGTTAATTCGTTCAACAGGCATGGAACCAACACAGCTTGAAGAACGTGTGAAGTGGCATTTATTATTACGCTTAGTGCCTTTGGTGGAAAACAACTATAATATGTGTGAATTAGGACCACGTGGTACAGGTAAATCGCATGTATATAAAGAAATTTCACCAAACTCTATATTAGTATCTGGCGGTCAGTCAACCGTTGCCAACCTTTTTTATAATATGTCTACACGCAAAGTAGGTTTGGTTGGTATGTGGGATTGTGTAGCATTTGATGAAGTAGCAGGCATCCGCTTTAAGGATAAAGATGGCATTCAAATAATGAAGGATTATATGGCTTCTGGGTCATTTGCACGTGGCAAAGAAGAAAAAAATGCATCCGCATCGATGGTATTCGTCGGCAATATTAATCAAAGTGTAGATGTTCTTTTGAAAACATCTCATTTATTTGCCCCATTCCCACCTGAAATGGCGAACGACACTGCTTTCTTTGACCGAATGCATTATTATATGCCAGGCTGGGAAATTCCTAAAATGCGTCCTGAATTTTTTACGGATCGCTATGGCTTTATTGTGGATTATGTTGCAGAATTTTTCCGTGAAATGCGTAAGCGTTCGTTTGCGGATTCAATTGATCGCTATTTTAAATTAGGGAATAACTTAAATCAGCGAGATACGATTGCAGTGCGTAAAACGGTGTCAGGATTAGTGAAGCTATTGTATCCACATGGTGAATATACACGTGAGGATATTGAAGAAGTCCTGAAATATGCTTTAGAGGGACGCCGCAGAGTAAAAGAACAGCTGAAGAAAATTGGCGGTATGGAATTCTATGATGTAATGTTTTCTTATTTAGATAAAGAAACGATGCAAGAAGAGCATGTTGCTGTTCCTGAGCAGGGCGGTGGAAAGCTTATTCCAGAGGGGATGTTACGACCAGGGCATGTCTATGTTGTAGGTCAAGCACTGACAGGTATGATAGGTGTCTATAAATTAGAAAATCAAGTTGTCAGTGGCACAGGCAAGTTTGATAAAGCTGGTATAGGCTCTAATAGAGAAGTAAAAGAAAGTCTCGATACAGCATTCCGCTATTTCACTGCAAATAGTAAGAGTGTCAGCAATTCGATCAGTATCAAGACGAAGGATTATTTAATGCATCTTACAGACTTACAGGGTATTGGATTAACGGCTCAAGTTGCAATTGCAGAGTTAATAGGTCTTTGTTCAGGAGCGTTAGATAAACCTGTACAGGAGGGTCTTGTGATTGTTGGAAATATGACAGTAGGTGGGACGATTTCGAAAGTAGAGGAATTAGCAAATATTCTTCAAGTATGTGTGGATGCAGGTGCAAAGAAAATTCTGCTACCAGCACCATCAGCAGGAGACTTCTATACAGTACCATCAGATTTAATTGTAAAAGTTCAACCGATATTCTATTTAGATCCGATAGATGCGGTTTATAAGGCATTAGGGGTGAGCTGATTAGCTTTAAGTATTGGTGAATTAACGTATTTTTGATGATTAATATTTGTAAGTAGTAAAAGATTTAATAAAATTGTATTTAGTATTATTGGGGTGAAACAGAAAGGGGAATCGGAAGTGGCAACGACAATCGAAGTGAACAAACAAAGTGTTAAACAATTATTAGAAACAGGAAAAGTTAATAAGTTCATTATTCCTGAGTATCAACGTCCATATGCTTGGTCAGATGAACAAATTCAAACGCTCTTTGAGGACTTAGTAGAATATACAGAAAATAATAACGAAAGTACTTATTTTCTAGGGACAATTGTTTCTTATGAAAATGAGAATGGCGAACAAGAAATTATAGATGGTCAACAGCGAATTACCTCTTTGTTTTTATTACTACGTGCACTTTATTCAAAACTAAATTCAATGACAGAAACAAAAGAAGTTAAAAACTTTAAGGGACAAATTGAATCTGCATTGTGGGAACAAGATGAATTAACTGCTGAGGTCGATTTCGAAAAAACACTTATTGAATCCAGAGTAATGAGAGACGAAGGAAACAAAGTTTTTTCAGAAATACTTATTACAGGCAATGTTGAGAGTTTGGCTAAAGATAACTATTCGTTAAACTACAAATTATTTACAGAGCTAATAGAGAAGTATGCTACAAGTGAGCCAGAGTTGTTTTTCTGGTTCATTCGAAATGTACTAAATAAAGCGATTTTATTACCTATTACGGCAGATTCCCAAGATACAGCATTAACAATTTTCTCCACTTTGAACGATAGAGGATTAGCTTTATCAGATGCAGATATTTTTAAAGCTAAGATTTACAATCAGTTAGATACTAATGGGAAAGCAACTTTCATTGAGCAATGGCAGAAACTTGACGATGAAGCAACTAATGCGAATGAAAGTATTCAAAAACTGTTTTATTATTATATGTTCTATTTGAGAGCGTTAGAAAATGATAGAAATACCACAACACCAGGAATAAGAAAATACTATTCAAGAAATAATTTTGAACAGTTATACAAGAGCGATGTAATGAAAAATTTGAATACGTTACTAAACTTATGGCTTGTAGTGAATAATCGAGTAGAAATTGAAGATGAAGAATGGTCAAAAAATATTGAGATTAAACAAGTACTGGATATATTAACTTCATATCCCAATGAATTTTGGAAGTACCCAGTTGTTATATATTATCTTAAATACAATGATTCGGAAGATTTTGAAGAACTATTTTTGAAATTTCTAAAGAAACTACTTGCAGTTTTGGCAGCGAGATATATAGTTACCCCGACTATTAACGCTGTTAAGAGAGGAATTATAAATTTAAACTCTGAAATTATCAAATCCCCAGTTCCAAAATTTAACTTTCCGAGAGTGAGTGAACAAGAATTAAAAGATAAAATCAAGCTCGCTCATCGTAATACAGTTCGAATGATATTAAAGATTCTTGCTTATCAAAATCAAAAGGACCTACTTCCTGAAAAGTGGGAAATAGAGCATATCTTTCCTCAAAAATGGCAAACAAATTATTTTCCAAGTAACTCTGATAGCGAAGTACAAGAATTAGTAGAACATATCGGAAATAAGATTCCATTTGAGAAAAAACTAAACATTATTGCAGGAAACGGATATTTTAAAAAGAAGCAACAAAGCTATGAAAAATCAAAAGTCCAGCTATTGCTTAATCTTTCTAAACAGTATAAGGATTGGGGTTTAAATGAAATTCGAGAAAGAGACATTCGGATTTCTGATGAGCTATTAATCATACTTAATGATTGGGGCTTAAATCAATTTGAAATACCTAATCAGGAAGAATCTACTCCAGTTCCAACCGCTGAAGAATTAAAAATAATTGAAGAGTTTAAAAGAAAAGGTTTAATTTAAAGTGTGCTGCGGACTAGTTTTGTAAATTAGAATTTTTTAAAAATCATGTTTTGATATATGGTGTGCCATTTTTTTAGCGTTTTGTTGGTATATTAAACAACTTCGAATATCATTACTAATGACGTATATTCTATTTATCCAACTTATCTGATTTCCCACGAGGTTAGCGGTCAGAAAATTCTTTTCACAAACTATATTAGATTCCTATCCTACATCATATATGGTGTAGGATTTTTTTAGCTCATTTTCTTCCACGTAATTTCATTGATTCCACTAATCTATTAACCTTCCTCAATCATACCGTTTTCCCTCTCTTAAAATGTTAGCTAAATAACATTGAAAATTAATTTAGGTGTAAAGCATATTTTTTTGGAATAGTTTCTCTTTGAAGTTTGTAGAATGAAAAAGTTACTTGAAATACAAGCAGCTAAGAAAAATAAATAAGAGGCTGATTTGGCGTAAGAAAAAACGGCAATCCGTTGGGATACCTACGTTAATTAGAAATTCAGCTGCTTCAAAAGAGGATAAAATATGATACATACAGCGGAGTTATCAATCGTACTAGATAAAGAACATTTGCAATTTAGAGAGAATCACTATGGCACGGAACCGATAAACCAAATTTTACATATGCATATGATTAAAGGTATTAGTATCGTTGAATTTTCGAATAAGCCAATTGCATTTTGCAAGCTGGTAATAGATATTCCTTTGATTTTAAATAGAGGGAATGTGGACGAGAACGATTATGAGCAAGTTGAAAGCTATATAAGAAGAGCATTAAGCATCGTATATGGGGATGTGCTGTTATTCGAGCAGCACAATCTTAGTAGAATCGATTATCGATTTGATGTTGAGATTTCCAATGAAAATATTAGGAAGATTTACTTAGAATTATTCAGGAAGTTAAAAAAGAAAACGGCTCACTTGGAAAAAAAGATTTATTTTACGTCACAATATCATCAATGTAAAAGCATCCACATCATCTTCTATGATAAGGAACAAGAACGTGGAGATAAAAATGAACATGTAGAAAGATGGGAAAGAGGGGTGATGAGATTTGAGGTGAGCGTTGAAAAAAATCATTTGAAGTATAAAAAGTATAAAAAAGGTGAGCCACGGTTTTTAAAAGACTACTTTAAGAAAGAAAAATACGCCCACTATATGAACAACTACATTTTGAATATTTGCCCAACAGGTGATTTCTATTCTTACGCGAAGCTAGAAGCAATAATTGCTTCACTGGATTTATCAACTAGAGAAAAATTGCAAATGAAAGAAATTGTGAAATGTGTTTCTAAAGGAAGCTTAGACACGGCAGCTGAAAAATATTCAGCTAGCACATATCGAAAGTATTTGAAGCTGTTCAATGAGCATGGAATAAATCCGATCACGATCCCACCTAAGTACAAGCTGAATTATTTAGAAAGCTTAGTGAAGCAAGCGGTTTTATGAATAGGCGGAATTTCTTCAGTAAAACGCAAAATACCATCGCCTAGTATGTACTAAGCAATGGTATTTTTAGTTTGCAATTAGCATGGTCTTTTGAAATATTTAATAGATCGAATGCCATTGAAAGAATGATTTTTTTCATGTCTGTACTTATTATTTCACCATTGTAAAAGACATCTTGCTCCAGCAAAAGCGATTGCAATTCTAATTTACCAGCTACTACGTTCATTTCTACGATTCCTTTCCAATTGTTATGAAGACACCATTTTTATTTGATTGTTTACTATAAGCAGGGGGTTATTGATATATTCCGTTTTTGAGGAATTACAGCAAGAAAAAAACTGCTAAATACGATTTTGGTTTGCAGATATAGATACCATCTTATAACCAAATAATTTTATAATGGTATAATTTAACTAGAACTTATATATAGAATACAGTAGGAGGGAATAAAATTGTTTGATAAGAAAAAGAGTTATTTTAGCTATTTATTTAATTTACAGAGCGGATTTGCTGCTTTAATGGTTTTATTCATATTATTTTTTAATAACTTTAACTCTATAGTATATTTGAATTTACTTTTTAGGGAGATTAAGAATGGAACATTATATCAAACTATAGATAAAAATTTTATTTCGTTTATTAATGGTGAAAGTATAGAGTTTATTAATAAAAGTTTTAATTTACTTAATGAAATAGCTCTTTTTTTAATAGTTATACTAGTAGTCTATTATGTTTTATATTTTGTCAAACAATATTTAGGTGAATTTAGAGATAACAATAAATTATACTTCTTAGTTTTATTTATATTTAAAGATAAATTAATTTTAAGGGGAGAAAAAGAGATTTTTAAAAAATTATTAAAATATGTTATAAAAGTTTTACTTATTAACCTCCCATTTATTATTGGTATAATTCTATATAATAACAACGAAATAGGGTTTCTATTTTTAATAGGAATAGTAATTGTCTATTTAATTTATGAAAAATTAGATTGCAATCTAATATTAAGAATGTGTTATTTAAATGTAGTAATATCATTTATTTTAGATACTGTAATTATCTTGAATAACATAAGTTTTAACGATATATTGAGTATTGCAGTACTGATAACAATAATTAAACTTTTTGCTTCAACATACTCAGTAGTCTCTTTAACAACTTTGTTATTATACATATTGTTTTTTTTAATTCGAATCGAATACAATATAGCGAGAATTTCCAAAAGGTATATATGTATAAATTTTTCGAAGATTAATTTTAAATCTAAAGAGAAATTCAATGAGGATTTATCAATAGAATTTAAAAATAGAGAAATAATAAAGAAGTCTAAAAGGATGAAAAAAAGGAAGGAATTATTGTATTTTAGGAATTTGGAAAATTTAGTAATAAGTATTTATTTAACAATTTATTTAACTTTATTAATTTTTATTTGTGCAGTATTTAATTTCGAAATTTTTAATAGTTTATTAATAACGTCATTTTTATTTATTTTTATTCGGTTTTTAACCCGTGGTTATGAAATAATTAAAGCATTTTTTAAAGATGCTACTTCTAACGACTTAAAATTATCTAGTTTAACTTATATAGATAGAATTAAGCTAGTAATTAAAAGTTTATTTGAAATTGCAATATATTCTACATTATTGAAGGCTATATATTTTTCTTTAAATAATGGTTTAGAATTGTCTTCAAAAACTATTAAAGACAGTGTAAGTTTTCTTTTTGAAAGTTTTTCAATACAATTCTTTAACATATCATATAGTATTGAAAATGGTTTGTTATTCGCTATAATTCATATTGTTCAAATATTAATATCAGCTTGTTTAATTTTATTATGTATAGCATTATATAGCGGTAGATCGGTAGCAACTTCATTCTATTATATAGAGAAAAATAGTAACAATATTTTTTATTTATACGAAGAACTTTTAGGTAATGGTCAAACAACTACCAAAAGAATTTTGCAATTTAATTCTATTGGGAAATTAAATGAACTTTGGGGAAAAAATGATGTATCAAGTGATTTATATAATATTGCAATTCATGAATATGAAAATCATAAATTGTGGATTCAAGAAAATAAAGAATTAAAAGAAGAGATTCTATTTATAAAAAGATAGAAAGTGTTCTCGCTTGGAGATTTCTTTCTATTTGAAATCTAAATAATCTACAAAATTCTGTATCGTCTCCGACTTAATCTTCTTAGTCATGTGAATGTAAATGTTCATCGTCATATGTTAGGTAGTGGGTGTTTGATACTCATACGAGAAGATGTATTAGGGTGTTTGTTAGGCAATAAAAAGAAGCAAGTTTCCCTGTATGGAGATTTATAATATGGTGTTGACACGTCTGGCTATAATCTGGCTAATAATAATTTAAAGTGCTTGAAAACGTTGATATGACTAGTTTTATAGGCAATTAGTTCAAATTCCCGCCGTCTCCATACATAAAGGTGAGCAATATTATAGCGGTATATAAGAATAAAGGATCATCATCTGAAATGTGTGCGGATACAGATATTTTAAATACATTTGGTTATGATTTATTTACTAAGCTTTTACCGAAACTAAGGTTAAGCAGTACACCAATATAGGAAAAAGGTTTACATCAACAAAATAAGGTATACTATATTTGTTGAATAGATTTCTTTAAAGGCAGGAAAAGTAGGTGAACCAAAGTGGGGAAATATCAATTGGATACTAAAGGTAAGGTGGCTGTGGCAAAGTATCATGAAAAACATAAGCCGGCCAAATTTGATAAAAAGCAGCAACTTGAGAAAATACGTGCTGAGTATTTGAAAAAGAAGCAAGAACAAACAGATTAATAATTTGAATGAAAACATAGGAAGACTAAAATCTCCCTATGTTTTTCTTTGATATTAACGGTAGAATTTTTCAAATTGCAGATTCGGTGACAGAAAACCTTTCATCAAATATCGATTCCTCATTAATCGATTTTGACATTTCTTGTCCCACCCTAGCATTTTTTATTTGTTGTCATAGGGAAGACACTCTCATTGGAAAAAAATAATAAAAGATTTAATACATGGGAAAGTGATGATATTTGAAGGAGTTCATTATTTATATCGTACTAAAGCACAAGAAACTATTGAAAGTTTTAAAGAAGTTGAAATGTAGTAAAGTGAATGTACTCTAATTTGTCCCTCTTATTTGCAAAGATGAGAACGAGCCAACTAGATGGTCATACTGAATCAGTATATGTGCGAGACAACCTCAACCAGCAGTAAAATATAGCTAGAATTTACATAGTGTAGATTTGGTGTGTTCAAACTATAAACAAATTCAGTGAAATTTTTACAAAATGCCCCCCTTTTTTACTAAGCTCCTATTATGATACAAAATCCTCTTATGCAGAAAATATAATTATTGTAATTTAGTATAAATATGATTATTTTTGAAAACAGAGGAGCGTTATATGAGGAAAAAGATACTATTACTAATGGTTGTTTTAACGATTGCGATTAATAATCTTTACTTTGCATCAAATGTTTATGCAGCTGAAATGATTTTTAACGATGTGGATCAAAAGCATTGGGCAGCAAAGGAAATCCAATACTTATCTCAACAAAATATTATTCAAGGAAGTCCGGATGGGAGTTTTGCACCTAATGATAAATTAACGCGTTTACAAATTGCGTTAATGGTTACGAGAGCGAAGGGATATAGTGTGATCGATCGACCTGACCCACAGTTGGTTGATGTAAAAAATGAAGATGCTCATTTCGATATCATTTCTGCCGTCATGGCTGAAGGGGTTTTTGATGATGTTGTAAAGGGGCAAGAATTTAAACCGAACGCATTTGTGACAAGGGAGGAAATGTCATCGATTCTATCAAGAGCTTTTGAATTAAGTGGTCTTTCTTCAGTTCAATTTAAGGATGTTACACCGAACGATTGGGCTTATTCGTCTGTTCAGGCATTAGTGAAAAATGAAATTGTTTTTGGTTTTGCGGATGGGACGTTTCAACCAGAACGCTTTTTAACGAGAGCAGAATTTGCCGTGATGATGGCGAGGTTATTAGATGAAACATATCGTGTAGCACCAGAGCCGCCAAAAGCGCAAGCTCCTGTAGAAGAACCTCAGCTAAATAAAATGTACATAACGGTTCCAATTGTTAAGCAAAATCCAGAATTGCCAAATGGCTGTGAAATAACCTCTTTAACAGCTGTCTTAAACTATTATGGATTTTCCACAAACAAAATGGAAATGGCCAATAATTATTTACCAAAGGAATCATTTACCTATCAAAATAATAAAAGATACGGTCCGAATCCTTATAAGGCATATGCAGGTGACCCTCGTTTAGAGACAGGCTTCTTTTCTTATGCACCTCCCATTGTTGCGGCTGCTGAAAATTTTTTCGTTGGAAGAACGACTAAATATACAGCAACTGATGTAAGCGGCAAGGAAAAAGAGTTTTTCTATGAGAAAATTAATCATAACGTTCCAGTAGTCATTTGGGTAACCTTGGATTTAAGTACGCCAAAAGTATCGTCTTCTTGGTATTTCAGTGATACAAAGGAATATTTTAAAGCACCGATTAATCTACATGCTGTTGTGTTAGTTGGATATAATGAGCTCAATAATACCGTTCATGTGATGAATCCGCTAAAAGGAAGAGTCTCACATAATGCCGAGAAGTTTTTCAGAAGCTATAAAGAACTGGGAAGCCAGGCGATGATTGTTGAGAGAAATAAATAGAGTAGAATAAGGGGTAAAATTAAGTTTGCGAAAGTAATGGATAGTAAGGTTGTATAGTTACATAGGAATTATTTTGATGCTAATATGAAAATTATTTTGTAAACGATATTGATATGCCCATTGTAAAAATGGATTGAAATAATTCACATATCGATATCGATCACTTTTAATGTTGGAAGACAATCCAAAGGCAAGAGGAACTATAAAAGTTGATGATTTATTACAAAAGTAGCTACAAATTAAACAATGGCAAGTTGAAGAACAAGAAAAGAGTAAAAAAATATAGCAAACGGTTATTGAGTAGTGAAGAAAGCTATTATCATCGATAAAAATTAAAGAGGTGAAGACAGCCATATTATGAAGAGGAAACGAGAGTCTGTTTAACAGGCTCTTTTTTTATATTCTTTTGAAAGCCTCTTACAATACGAGTAGTTTCAATAAGCTTTTAGCTATGGACAAGAAAAAAATCCCCAGCCGTACAATGAATCTAGGTCTGGTCAAACGACTTCGTACGAAAGGGGATCCAAATGGATAATAAAAGTTTAGCACATATAACATGGAATTGTAAGTATCACATCGTCTTTGCACTAAAGTATAGAAGGCAAATTATTTATGGTCAAATTAAAGTAGTTATAGATAGAATTCTTCGCCAATTATATGAGGTGTAGAATTTATTGAAACAACCGCCTATCTTATCATTTTCATATTTGATAAGTATCCCACCAAAATTAAGTGTTTCATCATTTGTAGGCTATTTGAAAAGGTAAAGTAGTTTTATGATATTTAATCGACATTCGAACCTGATATAAACGGCTACTTGCTCGCCTTTAGCTGTTAGTGAGAAAATAAAGTGCAGTTGGCGGACCTTTCAGAATGTTGTTAGACATAGGCGAGTACTTCAGCATTAGCGCAGGTATTACGATTGCTAAATATGCTGCCACCTTAGTTAAGGGAACGGTGAAAATTGTTGGGGGTGGTACCATTCAATCGAAAACTATGCTGCCCAAGTGCAAGAAGCACATGAACAGGAACAGCAGTTAGGAGGGGGTGAACAGTGGATCAAATGGATGTAAAAGAACCGATTTCAATTTTTACAAGCGCTTATCAAACCGCAGATTTTATAAAATCAATGGGTGATTTAGCATCATTAGCAGTTAATGTATACTCTTTGATTTGGGAGTTTCTCGTCCAAGTAATTCCTCCTCCGTACTGCTTACAGAGACAGAGTGTAAGGTGAGTAGTACCTTACATACTTATCATATTATTTATAGTGTTTATAGACAAATTAGAGTTTGTAGAAAAATAAAAAGAACAAGTCTAAAAAAGAGCTTGTTCTAATAGTTCATATATTATTAAATATTAGCTTTGATTTTCTCTGTTTCAACAATATAAACCATCACCATTATATTTATTTTTATCCTTCACTGTGCTAAGACATCCTACCGCTTCACCAGCGACGGAGAATAATTTTTCGACCTCCCAACTGGGCATATATCATTAGGAGTTACTCACTTCTCGACATCATAGTCATTGGCAATTCTCCCATTTCAGTTTATTTCCATAGAAGTTATCAAGATCATCAAACGAAGCTCTGAAGACATTTAAATTAAAGTCAGTCGGCTCCAGCGTACCTTGAATGAATCCCAGCATGTCATTCGAGACGTTAGAAGCATCCACAGCCCATTCGTTCACCACTTTATATACTTCTTTGTCATAAGCCGTTTTTTTAGTTATAAGGACCGATGTAGCTAAGTTCTGTGTGATGCCGTTATAAGCGTTGATTGCGTTATCGAAATTTAGTGATCCACCTTCATTAAGTGCCACTCGTTTAAACTCAAGGTAATTAGCATACATTTCGTCTAAAGCAATTGCGTATTCAGGTGATAGACAAGATTTATCAGTAGCTGGCTTGTTTATTACCTCAACTGCTTCTACCTCTTTGGTTTCTATCACCTCAGGATTTTCACCTTCTGGGCTCAAACTTTCTTGTTTGTTCTCTGTAAGATAACCATTGGTTGATAAGAGATACCCTATAACTACAATAGCCATCACTATAATAGATGTTAAAATTGCAATTATTACTTTGTAAACGTTATTCTTTTTCATTTTTCAATAACCCCCAAATTATGCCTTGAAATATAACCATTCTGCCCTAAATACATCTTTTATTTGATCGAATTTATAGGATTTTACTTCAAAAATAAGCATTCCTAATTGTTGATGAAAAACATAATATCAGATTCATACCTAAATGCTTCATTAAATATATTTATTGGCATTTATTATAAATTAAAGGCTTTATTTTTTAAATGCATCTTTTAATATTGTTAATAAAAAGTTCTTTTATTTAACATCTCATTTTGGTTTAATTTTGCATAAAACCACATTACATCATTAAATATAAAAACTTAACTTATAAAATTATTATATACTATAGTGGTAGTTAAGTGGTAACTTATCCCTAATTATCTAATTCTTCTGTAGTGTGAGTATAGAGAGCAGTTTAGTTTTAATATCCAAATGCATGGATAGTCTTTAAGTAAATGCCGAAGATATGAAGAAACCCCGTTTTTTTTTAATTTTTAGTAGGTAGAATGTGGCGATGTCGGTATTTAAACGAGCCCTCCTCTGACATTAATAGATATTGAGGTAGCCTTTTATAAAAACGATAAATGAAAAACTGAAAATTAAATGATAGCAATAATCCGCCTGAATTATTGATTGACCACAGATAACGTGTATGGATCTTTAGAAGAAATTTTTATTGAGTATACAAGATTTCTTTATCAAGGATAAACAACGATTCAACACTATATGTTTTCTAGTATGCCAAGTCAAACAAAATAACTTTATAGATTAGATGAAAACTTTTACTTATACCTATTACTAGCTATATACAGGGATTACTGAAGCGGAGTTTTTTCTAAATAGGATTTAAGACAATTAGAAAAAGCTCAATGCATTGTAATTTCTAATTCTATGTCAATATTTGCGATTACCGCATACTTTTTAATTATAATTTCAGCTTATTAACAATATCAAAATTCCTTATATATTAGGGGGCGGTCTATATTTGAAAACTTAAATTGTTTTTGGTTATTTTATGATTATTTACTATGTAAATTGTAAATTATATCAAAATTTTGTTTTTATAATATGTGTTAAAAATAAGTAATTATATTATTCATGGTTCCGCTTATAGCATAGCTTTCAAATGGATTATTAAAAAATCAGTAGTGAGTATGTACTTTTCGAAAAGTATTTTTTTGTCTTTAAAGTGGAGAGAGCAATTTATATAGCAATACTTAGAATTGGAGGAAGTTAAAAATGGGTAGGAAACAACCTATAGGATTACACAAAGCACAGAAATTTATAATTATTATTAGTGCATTTGTGTTCACTTTATTTTTGGCTATTAAAACGGTGGATTTTACCGATCAAATTCGATTTTTTTCCTTATTGAAGGATAAACAGTTTTTCACTTCTGTTGATAAAAACATTAAAAGTTTATATAATCCAGATTCAAATCAGTTGGATTTATCATTATTAACGAAAAGTATATCGTTTGTTAATGAAGTAATATTGTTATTAATATTGTTATTAGTAATATATTATTTTGTGTTATTTCTAATGAAAATTTTAAATACTGATTTATTGAGACAATTTACCTTATTATTTAAACTAATGAAACATAATTTAACTTATATCTCTTCGTTGAAAAAGGTTTTAACAAACGGTCTATATACTGTACCTTTTTTATTGCCGCTAATTTTTAATTTTGATTGGAACGCAGCTTTACTAATTATCATTGTTTTGTTAATATCATTTCTCTTTGTGAAGTATTTATATGTAAGGACATATAAAATCATTGCTATAAGTCTAGTAATTACAATCATTTTGGATTTTATAATCATTTATAATTTTCATATAGAATATAAAAAATTATTAAAAATGATTGATTTCTTTACAGCTACATATTCTTTTATAAGTATGATGGTTATTATAATTTGGGTATTTTATCGAACGATTAAGTTTGAATATTTAATAGCAGATTTAGAGAAAAAAATTTTGTTTGTTGAATATTTTACTGTTGATAAAAAGATTGGCTTTTATTCATCATTAGAGATTAGTTTTTTTAAGCGAAAAAGATATAGTAGGCGAGAAATTGCGAATGAGAGAGCGCGTATAATTAAACGCCGTAATAGTATGAATTTATATATAAGTTTTTATATTACAGTAATTGTATTCGCAACAGCATTATTGTTATTGAAAGTTTCTAATGACTATTTTTTAAAATTTTTAATCATGTCACTTCTGTTTATTTCCACAAGATTTTTAATGAGAGGATATGAGATTTTAAAAGCGTTTATTGCCGATGTAATTTCGGATCGCATAAAGTCGTCTTCTTTAAACTCAATGGATAGAATATTACTGATTATAAAAAGTCTAATCGAGATTGCGTTTCTATCATTCATTGTGAAGGTAACTTATTATTATTTAGTGAATGATTTAAGCAGTAGTTCGATTGAAGTTAAAAATATAATTAATTTGTTTTTGGGAAGCTTCGCTACACAATTATTTAATGTATCATATTCCCTTGATCAAGGTATATTCTTTGGAATTATTCACATAATACAAATCATAATTTCAAGTTGTTTAATCTTATTCTGTTTTGCGTTATATAGCGGCAAAATAATCAAATATCCTAAATATGAAGTAACCAAAAACTTGTTAGGTAAGTTTGAAGTTTATGAGTATAATGATCAAACAGGTAACAATATACTTGAGTTTGAAAATTTATTACAACTGAGAAGAGATTTAAGCACAGCTAAAAATAGTAAAATTATGTATATGAATATAAAAGAAGCATATAATTATTTATTAGATTGGGAACAAAAAAATGATGAATTAAAGTCATATTTGCAGAAATAAAAAAGCTTTATTTGATGATTTTAAAGTATAAAAGTTCCATTTTTTTGTGAAGTTTTAATATGGAAATCCTGTTATTTCAATTCTTTCGGACAAACTTAATAAAGTCACATAATATCTTAGCTGTTTAAGTAATAAATACTTTACAGAAAATGTGACGGTGAGTTGTTAATGATTCCAGTAAAATATTTTTCAAGAGACTAGTTGGTTCATTAAAGTACATGTGAGTAAAGCACAACCTCCAGCCATATAATATAGCATGAATGCACCTAGTCTAGGCTAGGTGCATTTCATGTTGTTGAAAAAAGATGATGTCAACGGCAGAAAAAGCAAATTTGCAAGGTGAGAGGTTGATTTCCGTTCCGCCAGCGCCCTTTCCAGGGGGCGTCCGATGAGCCGCTTCACTCACTTACGCTCGCTCCAGGGTCTCATCTGTGACGCCAATGAGCTGCACCCAAAATATTGGACTTAAAAATCTACTATAGGGGGTGCAGGTAGTGATTTCTGATGAACAAAAATTAGCCGCAGTTCTAGCTTACTTTGAAGAAAAAGAAAGTACGTATCAGATTGCCAATCGATTACAGAGGGATCGACAGTACATTCGATTATGGATTGAATTATATCGCTATCATGGCATCGAAGGAATTATTCGTCCTCAAGGGTTCACGAATTACGAAGATTCTTTTAAAATAAAAGTAATTCAACACCTGATAGAGACGGGCGATTCGCTCCTTCAGACTGCTGCGAAGTTTAATATTCCTTCCCGTGAAACCGTTCGGAGATGGAAAAAACAATGGATGTCAACGGCTGGTGAGGTGCTCTATCAAGTAGAAAAGGAGCGCCAATCAATGCCAAAAAAACAACCACCTTCGTCCGATTTAAATGGAAAAACAACGGATGAGTTAAAAGCCGAAATTGAGTATTTACGGATGGAAAATGCCTATTTAAAAAAGTTGAAAGCCTTAGTTCAAGAAAAGGATGCCTTCAAATCCAAGAAAAAGTAAGAGCTGTCTATGAGCTAAGGTTGGATTTTCCTCTTCAAGCTCTATTAAAAGTCGCGAAACTTAAGAAAAGTACGTATTATTATCATCTCCAAAAATGGGTAAAACCAGATAAATATCAGGCGATCAAAGAACGAATTCAGACGCTTTTTCATTACCATAAGGGGCGTTATGGCTATCGTCGTATTTGTTTAGCCCTCCGAAATGAAGGGTTTTTCATCAACCATAAAACGGTCCAACGATTGATGCAAGAATTGGGCTTAAAAGGGACGGTACGCCCTAAAAAATACCGTTCGTATAAAGGGACAGTCGGCTATGTCGCAGAGAATGTCATCCAACGTGATTTTGAAGCCACTGCACCCAATCAGAAATGGGTAACCGATGTAACGGAGTTTAAAATAAACGGTCAAAAAATCTATATATCCGCTGTATTAGATTTATTCAATCGAGAAATCGTTGGGTATGAGGTATCAAAATCACCTAATTTTGAGTTAGTTCAACAGTCTTTTAAGAAGGCGTTTACGTATACAAAGTTATCGAAAAAGAGTGGCTTAATCGTCCATTCTGATCAAGGATGGTTATATCAAATACCACGTTTTAAAGCGTTATTGGCAACACATGAAATCAAGCAAAGTATGTCACGGAAAGGAAATTGTTTAGATAATGCCGTGATAGAAAGCTTTTTTGGCATTATGAAATCAGAATTTCTATACGCAACAACGTTTAAGAACTACGAAGCATTCAAAAAAGCGTTAGTAGACTATATTCACTACTACAATCATGAACGGATAAAAATAAAACTCAACGGAAAAAGTCCAGTTGAGTTTCGAAGAGTTTCTTAAAAGTTCAAATTTTTGGGGTCAGTTCACCAAATCCCCTAGGAGTGACGCTGGCTCCACTCCAATCAACCATTCTGCAAAGTGTCTTTACTTTTTTTCATAGTAGTAGAGCGATCAAATAGCCCACTATCTGTATTCTTAGAGGGGATAAACTCTTATTTTCAATATGGAGAAGTGATGCGTGACACACCTCTTCATAAAAAGTAGTGAACACCTTCCCTTTATTTGAAAACCTTTACTAAAAAGAAATATTTTTATGGATTGGAGTGGAGGGCTACTTGACTCCCGTGGGATAGCGAGACAGGCGAGCCCCTACACGGAGCGGTAGCGGAGGAAGCGGCTCGGCGCTCGCCCACAGGAAAGCAAGTAGCCTGCAACGGAAATCTATTTTCACCTTTCACAAAAAGTCTATTGATGGTTTTGTTTTTCAACACTATGGAATGCACCTAGTCTAGGCTAGGTGCATTTTCTTTCAATGTAATGTCAGCATGTATGTTCATTTCAAAACTACCTCAAATAGAAGGTCTTCTCCCCAACCTAAAATTCATATACATAAAATAAAAGCTAATGGGAGTAGTGATTATTGGACAAACAACATCATAAGTACAGATGGGTTGTGTTTGTTGCTGTATTGTTTACCTATTTGTTAATGGCAAGTCAGCGAACTGCTCCAGGGTTAATTACGGATCAATTGATGAAGGATTTTGGTGTGACAGCATCGACAATCGGGTTATTGACGAGTATACAATTTTTTGTGTATACGGGTTTGCAGATTCCGATGGGGATTTTAGCGGATCGGTTTGGGCCGAATTTTTTTCTTATCGTTGGTGCTGCCCTTACAGGATTAGGTACAATTCTTTATAGTTTAGGTACACATGAATTCGTACTGTTTTTCTCTAGAATGCTTACTGGGGTAGGAGATGCGACCATATGGGTGAATATGGTGCTCATTTTGGCGCAATGGTTTCAGAAAAAGGAGTTTGTCCGATTAATTGGTTTTACTGGGATGACTGGGAGTCTTGGTTTCTTATTGGCGACAGTCCCTTTTGCGACCTTGATCCTGTTATTTGGTTGGCGGATCACATTTTTTTCAACGGGGCTCTTATTATGCTTATGTGGAGTGCTTCTTTATTTTGTGCTTGTGAAAACTACAAAACGAATTTTTGCAGAAGAATTAGTAGTAGTAACTGAGGAAGTACAACGTGAAAAAACCTCTGTTTTATTACGCAGAATATGTTCGAGTCGACAAGCGTGGGCTTTATTTTTTTGTCATTTTGGCGTTGTGGGAGGCTATGTTGGCTTTATCAGCTCGTGGGCTGTTCCGTATGGGATCAATATGTATGAGATGACACGTGCTGAGGCAAGCCAGCTCATTATGATTGGATTGATTGGGGCACTGATGGGAGCTCCGTTAACGAGTTGGGTTGCAGGTTGGTTAGGAACGATTAAAAAGCCTTATATTGTTGTTCATATTGCAGTTTTAGTGAGTTGGTTTGCCTTTCTTTTATTGAAAGGGCATCCATCCATTTTCATGCTCATTGTCCTGTTCTTTATCATCGGCTTTGGATATGGTGCAAGTGCCTTGACTTTTGCAGCTGTTCGCCAAACTTTCCCTTTAGCTGAATCAGGTATCGTTTCGGGGTTTGCCAATACAGGGGGCTTTCTAAGTGCAGCATTATTACCCATTATGTTTGGCTATATTTTGGATTATTTTCAGTCTGCCTCAGGTAACATCAGTGATGGATATTACTATGGTTTCATCTCGCCAGTCGCATTCTCTGTTATGGGCTTAATTGGGGTGATGTTGTTTAAGGAAAGGCGTGTGGAAACAGGAGGTTGAGAACAGCCTTTTATCCTACTTATAAACAGAGCATGGATTTTGAAGGTGACTATTTAAATAAAACTGCGCCATAATGTAATGACGAAAGGGAATACCTGTATTAAAGGTAATTCCCTTTTATTGTACAAAACGAATCCATATTACTCCTTCAACGTAATCATTACAGTATAAATTTACTATCTTATTGATTAAAATTACATAGAAATATAAAATGTATATATTGAGCTTTTTGTAACATATTTCATAATTAGGTATTTAAAAAGATGTTTCCTCTGAGTAGGATTTATTTTTTATGAAAAGATTGATAAATAAGAATAGTACCAATGGATCGTTATTATTTTTTGCATTCAAGAACAAAAGATTTTCTATAGCAATATTACATAATGGGGAAAGCGTAAAGGGGTAATGAACAGTGTTAAAAGTTAAACATATTGCAATCGGTGTTGGTCTAATTTTAATGTTGTCTGCTTGTAATGATGAAAAAGTTATAAAAGAAAAAAATATGGAAAGCGGTATTGAGGCAGAGATTTTAACATTAGAAACACTTATAAAAGAAAGGAAATATGAGGATCTTTTAGTTGAAATGGAAACTTTAGATGTATCAGAATCAGAAATTGATAAAGTTAGAGCAGTTGGGACAAAATTTGTAGATCAATTAATACAGGAAAAAAATGTACAATTCTTGGGATCTAAATATAACAGAATGAGAATCGTTTTGAATCGTGAAGATTGGAATAAGGTTGTAAAAATTATAGAAGAAGAGAAAAAGTTAAAATTAGATGAGATGGAACAAGCAGTCAGAACAAAAGATTTCCTAAAAGTTCAAGAACTATATGAGAATACAAAAGTACTAGAAGACAATGAAGAATTTTTAGCAATGTATAATTATGCTTTATATTTACAAACCGATCAGAATTCCTATAAGGCTTCAGGAGCACTAGCACTTGCTGTAAATCCTAAATACTTTGGAAGAATGAGGGATGAAATTGTAGCAGGAATAACAAATACGTCTTATGTCAATCCATCATCGTTTGGGCCAATAACTCTAAATGATTGGGGATGGATAGAACATGAATATCGAAGTAATTTATATACAATGGAGAGAAGAGCTGAAGAAAAAAAAGTAATGAACGAAAAAATTGAAAATGCAAGGGGGATGAATCCTACACTTGGAATGACATATGACGAAGTATTAGCATCACTATGGGGCGCACCTTATGATATTAATAGAACAGTAACAGAATACGGGTCTTATGAACAATGGGTTTATGGAAACGGGCAATATCTTTATTTTGAAGATGGTATATTAACTAGTTTCCAAGATTAAATAAGGAGTTTAAATCAATTTCACTAATGCATTTTATTATTTACTGTTCGTAAATGTATAAAAATCGTTTGAACGTTGGTGCTCCATCTTCTGAATGATCCTAACTCAATTTCAAAAAGGGAACATCTAAGTTTTAGATTGTTCCCCTTTATTTCATTGGTCAATAATATGTTTTTCCTTATTTAATATAGGAATAACTAAAAATGCGTAGCGAACTCAAATATTACACTATCCCATATAAACACTCTCACAAGTATCTGGAGCTGGTTCATAGAAGCAATGATTTTTGAATTGACCAGTAAACGGCTGGCCGTACCATGTTGGGGGACATGGGGCATATGGATTGAAGTACCAGAGTGCATATTTTGCTGGATGATCTCGCCAGAAGTCTAAATTTTGTTTCGCTAATCTTTTTTCGGTTTCTCTCGCTCTTTGGTAAAACATATTGCCTTTTTGAACGGCTTCAAAAGAATAATTTCCACCTTGTACCTGGTAAATAACTTGTTCAATGGTTCTAACATCGTTGAAGTCTAAACAAGATGCTACTGCACGATTGACAATGACGTTGCCAACGTATAGCATACCCTGTTGTCCTTCACCCTCAGCCTCAGCTCTCATCATCCTTGCCATTAAAGCAACGTCTGCATCGCGGTATTTTACTCTTGGCATTTTTACACCTCCACCCTATAGTATGAAAAAGATCAAGGCTAGTTTCGCTTTATCTAGAAATTCGTTGTTTTTCATACTACTCAATAAAAAAACGCCATCATTGCAGTGTACAAAACAGCAAGATGGCGTCTTTAGATTAAAAATTCTTTTTAAAATAAGGTGTTTTTTTCAGTACAACACATACTGGAATGGCGATCATTAAGCCTACAAAGTTTTGAATGACGTCTCCTGGAATGGATGCCATCGGTGCAATCCAGCTATTGAACATAATGGCTTGCCCCACATAGTAAACGGCAATCATCACAGGCATGGATACGACGGCCCCTAAAATATTCAGCCCAAGATTATCACCTGTATGTCCTTTTGACCAGGCGATTTTACCAACGATGAAGCCTTGTAATGCACGTGAAATAATAGTAGTCGGTGCCCAGATTAACCAGCCGCCTACGATATCGAATAAACCCATTCCGATGGCTCCAGCAAGTGCCCCTTTTTTAGGTCCGAATAAAATGGCTGAAATGAAAAGCATGGATGTCCCTAAATGAATAAGTCCACCTTGCCCGATCGGTAGCTTAAGATTGATGAACATGGTAGCTACGAAAACAAGTGCTGCTAAAATAGCTGTAATGACTAAATCAAATGTTTTCGTGCGTGATTTTGTAAAGGATGATGGCCTTTGTATATTTTGCATTTATCTCTTCCTCACTATGATGAATATTTTGATGATTTTTACTTTAGCAAAGGACTGACTGTTGTGAAAGTGTCAATTTTATAAAAAAATTAGAGGTCAGATTGAGGTTATTTTCGCATCTTTCTAATTGTGATACGATGAGGTAAGTATAAGCAGGATGAGTTAGGTGGAATGAATGATGAAAAAAGTTGCTGTAATTCAAGATATGTCATCCTTTGGGAAGTGCTCGTTAACGGCTGCGATACCTGTACTGTCTGTAATGGGCGTACAAGCAGTACCGCTTCCAACAGCTATTTTAACGGCGCAAACAGGGTATTCGAGTTTTTATTGTGAGGATTTAACGTCAAAGATGGACTATTTTGTAGATGAGTGGAGCAAGCTTGGAACTACCTTTGATGGCATTCACACAGGATTTGTCACAGGGAAGGAGCAAATCGATAATATCTTTCGTTTTTTGGACGTGTTTCACGCCAATGAAACGACATTGCTTGTTGACCCAGTGATGGGCGATCATGGCGAGGTTTATAAAATGTTTACGGGTGAGTTACTTGATCGAATGAAAGAGTTAGTGAAGTGTGCTGACATTATTACACCAAATGTTACGGAATGCTGCTTGCTTACAGGTTTGTCGTATGAGAAGCTACAGCGCTATCAAAACGATATCGAGTATATTCAGACTCTTGAAGAGGCAGGACAACAGCTACAACAGGCGACTGGAGCGAACGTCATTATTACTGGATTGAATCCACCAACAGCAGCTGCGGGCAAGCGTTATGTTGGCAATATGTTTGTCGATGCGGAGCGGTCTTTCCATAGTATTCGCAACTATAACGGTGAGAGCTATTCAGGTACAGGTGATCTATTTGCATCCGTTGTGATGGGCGGCATGATGCGTGGGCAAGATTTAGTGGAGTCTATGAAGCTGGCAGAGACATTTTTAGCCGCCGCGATCGAAGCTACATCGAAGGAGCAAGTTCCACGCGAGGCAGGCGTACATTTTGAACAGTTTTTACGCATGCTACTTTAGATTATTATTGATTTCCTCTATTGGATATTTGAAAAAGGGTCATTTGATTTTCTTGAAGGATTGATAAATTTATGAGTGGCGAGGGGGCTAATATGAGCTTACACGCCGCTTTTATTTTAGGGCACTATTTGTGACTAAATAATGTGCGTAGAATTTAAAGTTAAATATTAAAAAATACAATTGAGGTTATAAGTTTGATATGGGAAGCCTTTTTAATTTCTATTAGCTAAGTTTATTACTTAACCGTGTGCAAGCAGCGTATCTTTCTCTTTTCACTTTGTATTAAAATATTTTGAACAAGCGATTGTGAGCTTACTCGTTTTGGGAAGTTAAGTGTTGTTAGGGTGCAGAAAAAACGTAGTGTGCTGTAATAAAAGGTTTCTTCTTATTTCGTCATAATAAAAATGTTATAATGAAAAGGAAAGCCAGTTTTGATTGAAGTACAATCAAAATTGGCTTTGGTTCTGTTCAACCTCATGTAATACCTTGTTATTTTTTATCACTGTATAATGAGAAAGTGGAAGTTGGTGTAATATGAAGAATCGTAGTCAAATTAAACAAGACCGTGCTCATGAAACGCGTAGGACATTAATTGAGGCTGGGAAAAAAGTATTTTTCGAACTGGGCTTTCAGAAATCAACGATGAAGCAAATTATTAAGGAAGCTGGTGTTGGGCATGGCACAGCTTATGTTTATTTTTCCAATAAAGATGCACTTTTAATAGAAATAATCGATTCGCTTCTTGAAAAAATGTACAATATTGCGAAGTTAAGCTTTGTTCCGAAATCAAAGGAAGAAGCAAGAGAGCAAATTACATTCCAGGTAAAGGCATTCAATAAGCAAGGTATAGAAAACGAGAAGCTCATGAAGCTGGTTCTTGAGGCAATAGGGAGCTCAGAGGAAATTCGTCAAAAATGGTCTCTTGTTCAGCAACACTTTATTGATCATATTGAGAAAGATATTTTATATGTGCAAAATAATAATATTGCATACGCCCATCTAAATGCCAAAGATGTTGCAAATATGTGGTATCACATTAATGAGAGTTTCCTTTGGCGTTGCTTGCAAGACCCAAATGTCTCAATCGAGCAAAATGTAGAATTAATGGTACATTTTTATATGAAAGGCCTCTATACTGATTAACCTCCCCCTGTTGGAGGTTTTTTCTGTTTTATGTATTAAAAATCAATTTTAAAACATAAAAATTCTTTTTTTAAAAATATTGACACTGTGTCACTTTTTGATAAGATGAATATAAGGTGGTTAAAAGATGACCATGCTACCATTATTTTAGAAAGGTGAGGTGTTTAATATGGAGTTTAATCCTACAAGAGAATACGCAGCTTTTTTAGACAAAAATGATGATTTACAAGGATTTAGAGAACAATTTTATCTTCAGCCAGAGACCATTTATTTTGATGGGAATTCATTAGGGCTTTTATCAAAGAAAGCTGAGGCAAGTCTGTTGACGCTTTTAGATTCTTGGAAACAGTACGGCATTGATGGGTGGACGCAAGGGGAATATCCTTGGTTTTATTTATCTGAGCAAGTGGGTGCTCAGCTGGCCAAGATTGTAGGCGCGAAACCAGAGGAGGTCATTGCAACAGGTTCTACTACTGTGAATATGCATCAAATGATTGCAACATTTTATAAGCCAACAGGTAATAAAACAAAAATTGTTATTGATGAATTAAATTTCCCAACTGACTTATATGCAGTACAAAGTCAATTAGGTTTGCATTATGAAAATATTGAGGAGCATATTCAATATGTTCGTAGTAAGGACGGGCACTTTTATGCGCATGATGATATTGTATCTGCGATGACAGATGATGTGGCATTGATTATCCTTCCTGGTGTGTTATATCGAAGTGGCCAGATTCTTGATATGGAAGCGCTAACAAAGGAAGCGCATCAGCGTGGTATTCTAATTGGCTTTGATCTTTGTCATTCAGTGGGTTCTATAGAGCACTCACTACATGACTGGGATGTGGACTTTGCCTTCTGGTGTAATTATAAACATTTAAACGGAGGTCCTGGTGCTGTCGCTGGATTATTCGTCAATGAGAAGCATTTTAATACAAAGCCAGGCTTGGCAGGTTGGTTTAGCTCGGCTAAAGAAAAGCAATTTGATATGGAAACAAGCCTTATACAGGCACCAGATGCAGGTGCTTATCAAATGGGCTCACCACATTTATTAAACCTTGCGCCACTGCTAGGTGCGTTGGAACTCTTTAATGAAGCAGGCATTCAACGTATTCGTAAGAAATCAATTCAGCTAACAGAGTATTTCATTGCACTATACTATCAATATTTGGGCGAATATGGTTTCGAAGTTAATTGCCCAGTAATCAATGAGCAACGAGGTGGACATATCTTTTTAACACATACAGAAGCGGCTCGTATTTGTAAGGCATTAAAAGCGAAGGGAGTTATTCCTGATTTTAGAGCACCAAATGGTATTCGTATCGCACCTGTGGCACTTTATAACACCTTTGAAGAGGTGTATGAAGTCGTTCAAATACTAAAAACAATTATGGATGAAAAATTGTATGAGCAATTCAAAAATGAACGGGAAATCGTTGCATAATAAAGGAGTAATGGAATGATTATTGGTGTACCTAAAGAAATAAAAGTAATGGAAAACCGTGTTGCTTTAACGCCTGCAAGTGCAAGTGTTTTAATAGCTGCAGGTCATATAGTACTTGTTGAATCGAACGCAGGTCTTGGCTCGAATTTTACAGATGAGCACTATATGGAAGCTGGTGCAACCATCGTTCCAAAGGCGAAGGACGTATGGGCTGCCGAAATGGTCCTAAAGGTAAAAGAGCCAATCGCTTCAGAATATGATTATTTTTACAAAGGACAAATCTTATTTACCTACTTACATTTAGCAGCAGATGAAGCATTAACGAAGGCACTTTTAGAAAAAGAAGTAGTAGCCATTGCTTATGAAACGGTCCAATTAGCCGATGGAAGCCTGCCACTTCTTGCTCCGATGTCAGAAGTGGCTGGTCGAATGGCTGCGCAAATCGGTGCACATTATTTAGAAAAAACAAATGGTGGTAAAGGTATTTTACTAAGCGGTGTGCCAGGTGTGGCAAAAGGGAATGTAACCATTATAGGTGGTGGCGTTGTCGGCTATAATGCAGCAAAAACTGCTGTAGGCTTAGGTGCAAATGTGACGATTTTAGATGTCAATCCCGCTCGACTTCGCCAGCTTGAAGAGATATTTGGGGATCGTATTCAAACGTTGCTATCCAATAGCTTCAACATTGCAGAACAATTGAAAACAGCAGATTTGGTTATTGGTGCAGTACTTATTCCTGGTGCCAAGGCGCCCCGACTTGTGACAGAGAAGATGGTGAAAGCCATGCAGCCAGCCTCTGTTATCGTAGATGTGGCCATTGATCAAGGCGGAATTGTGGAAACAGCAGACCGTGTAACAACACATGATAATCCAACATACGAAAAACACGGTGTTGTGCATTATGCAGTTGGTAATATGCCAGGTGCAGTGCCGAAAACATCGTCAATGGCTTTAACGAATGTGACATTACCATATGCTATACAAATTGCAGCAAAGGGCTATAAGGAAGCACTATTACAAAACGAATCATTGCGAAAAGGTTTGAATGTTTATCAAGGTATAATTACAATGCGTAAGGTTGCTGAAGCTTTACAGCTACCATGTGAAAGCGCAGAGGATCTATTAAAAGGTCAAATTGTGTAATTGTACTCGAAGAACTGAGATTATATGAATGTAAAAAGAAATTGAAAAGGTCTGAGTTCAGTATAGTATAGGAACTCAGGCCTTTTATATAGTAGCATCTTTATCTGGCTGTTAGCTATGTGTACGATCAATAGATTTTTTGAACTGAATGGCTTTGCTTTCTAATAGTATTAAGATCAAGTTTACATCTGGTTTTCTAGGAGCTATTTTTCCATTTTATTCATCTGAAAAATACCTCCAAGACGGATAGAGAATTTCCTATCCTTTATCAGTCTTGGAGGTATCTTATTAGTTTTAGCGCTTTAACAACTATGCTATATGGTTTCTACTTGCTCTTCCTCAAGATCATTTGTGATGACACGATTTTTTGCTATGTTTATTCGTTTCCAAATATAATAGCAGATGGAAATGAAGATAAGCCAAGGGAAGCCGACAAGTAATGTTGCTTTAAAATCAGGAGAGAACCATGTTGATAATACGACAGAAGCTAATAGAACGGCTCCTAAAATGGTTAAATAAGGATAACCAATCATACGTACAGGTAGTTTTTCTCCATCTATTGGTTTGTATTTTTTACGGAAAAATAGATGCGTAATGAAAATCATAAACCACGCAAACATAGCGCCAAAGCTTGAAATTGAAATCATAAGCGATAAAGCTGATTCTGGCTTGAAAATCGAAAATGCTGTAGCAATGATAATACCGATAACAGATGCGAGCAATGCCCTCGTCGGAACTTGTCTTTTGTTAAGCTTACCCAATTGCTTCGGAGCAAAGCCACCCCGTGAAAGTGAGAACATCATACGAGTAGAAATATAAAGCTGGCTATTCATAGCCGAAAGCGCTGCGATTAGAACAACAAAGTTCATCATGGATGCGCCACCAGGAATATTTAATATTTCCATTACTTTAACGAATGGGCTCTTGTCTGCACCTGCCATTCCCCAAGGGACAATCATCAGCATTAGTACAAGTGTTACAATATAAAATAAAATTAAACGAATCACAGCTGATTTTAATGCAATTGGGACAGCTTTCCTTGGGTTCTCTGCTTCCCCAGCACTTACAGCAATCATTTCAATACTTAGATAACTAAATAATGAAATAAATATACCCATCCACATTCCCCAAAAACCATGTGGGAAAAAGCCGCCATCATTGAAGTAGTTTTGGATGCCAATATTGGAGGAGCTATCTGCCCCGAAAATAACAATACTAGCTAAAATAATAAAGCCGACAATCGCAGTGATTTTAATAACGGAGAACCAATATTCTACAGCGCCAAATAATTTCACTGTGGTAGCGTTTACATAAAGCAGTATAGCAGCAAATAATATAATCCATACAGCATTGGGTACACTTGGGAACCAATACCGCATATAAAGGGCAACAGCGGTCACCTCTGTACCAATTGAACAGATTAATGAGAACCAATAGGAATACCGAATAGCAAATCCTGCCCAGGAATTTACGTATTTTTCAGCATAAGCACCAAATGATCCAGTTGTAGGGTGCGCAACCGTCATTTCTGCGAGACAACCCATTAGTAATAGTGCAATGAGAGCTCCTATAGCGTAACTCACAATAACACTTGGACCAGCTAGACCGATGGCTAAGCTACTGCCGAGAAATAACCCTGTCCCAATGGCACCTCCAATGGCAATCATCGTAATTTGATTTGTCTTTAATCCCTTGTTTAAACCTTGCTCACGTTCCATAATGTCTTCCATACTGTGGTTATGTTTAACCATTCTTTCATCCCCTTTGTGTAAATTTCATCTTTCATAGATCAACTTCTTTCTATCATTTCTAAAAAATCTGGTGAATCTATGCATATACTAAATTAAAAATGACACAGTGTCAATATAATATGTCGTAATTTTCTGAATATATATCTTTTTTTCTCTTTAATGTATGTAATTTGGTTTGTTTATTTTATCAACAACGGATTATAATCACTAAAAGTAAGGTGTTTCATATATAATTATCCTTTATGCTTAATAAAATCATTTCCGTAAATAATTGATACTATATCACTTATTTAGTAGAGGTTATGCTTGATAAGAAAACAAATCTCCTGAAAAATCCCTAGTGTTATACGAAAATGATGTCTTCTATAAATAACCAGCAACTGTATAGCTTGAAAATATGCATTGGGTTTGCCTAGCAAAATCTTTTAAGAACTCTTGCAAAACGATTGTTTCGTTAAGGTTGCTCTATGTCTTGATTACTTAGTACAAAGTGTATTTTTCTTGTACTGCTAATAGTGTTCACCGACAGTATAAGAGTGTGTTTCGCGATACTGCTAGACATCTATTTTAACCTCCTTCATTTTCTTGAAAAAATACATCAAATGCTATTCGCTAGGGTCGATAAAAATGAAAAGTGTTATAGGAGGGGAAGAATGGAAATTAGGCTTTTAACAGCAGCAGATGCTGAGGTATATCGTCATTTGAGATTAGAGGGACTACAAATGAATCCGGAGGCATTTGGTTCTAGCTTTGAAGAGGAAAAGGATATGGGGCTTGCCTTATTTGCAAGTAGACTCGAGGGTCAGGAATCGTTTACATTCGGGGCATTTGAACAGAATGATTTGCTGGGCGTTGCGACATTGGTACAGGAAAATAAAATGAAGCTAAAGCATAAAGCGAACATTTTTGCCGTTTATGTTTCTCCAAAAAAGCGAGGGCTTGGCTTAGGTAAACATTTAATGTTAGCCGTCATTAATCAAGCAAAGGTATTAGCGGTCGTTGAGCAGATCAATTTAACGGTTGTGTCTTCCAATGATTCAGCAAAAGGGCTATATAAATCGCTAGGCTTTCAGGTGTTTGGAACAGAAAAGCGTGCGTTAAAAATAGGACAGCAATATGTTGATGAAGATTATATGGTGCTGTACATCTAGTAAAAAAAGAAATGCCTTTGAAGTCAGCCTTCAAAGGCTATAAATTTTTATGGTGAACTCCAATGGAACAATGAAAATAATGCAATGACTAAAGTAATACCAGCCATAACAAGTATAAGTAAAGTGCTAACAATGGACACTTTCTTTTTAAGTAGCCATATACTCAACACAATAATAATAATTGATAAGGGGAGTGTCAGCCAAAATCCTAGATTGCCTAAGTATTCAATTTGAATGGCGAATGAATCGTAAAAGTAATTATAGGAAATGCCAAGCATGATAAAAAGGGTCATGACAATATTCGGTGACAGCATGTTATTGTGATTCATAAAATCCCCTCCCATCTAAAAAGTATTTGTTCTTACATATATTGTATGAATTTGCACGGTTAAGTCACACGGCAGCATTCCTTTTAAAGAGTGCTGCCGTAAATTTTTTTAGGCTGATTATTGCTCCATTTTATCTAATAATCTCAAGATGACCGCTTCTAAAACCTCTATTTTCTTTTCGAATCGCACAAAGAGATAGATGGTAATGGCAATAGGGAAACCAGAGTTTCCAATTAAGCTAACCCATATTTGAATCGTTTCAGGTGTAATCATGACATCTTCCTCCTTCAATATTGTTGTGCCTTACAATGACTAAAGTGAATTGCTGCACCATAAAATCAATATAAATTAATCTTAAATAGAACATTTGTTCTGTTTTTGGTTTATAATAGAGAGAGGATATTCACTTTATTTAGCAAGAAGACGGATAGATAGGAGTGATAATAATGTGTAATGAGTATCAAAAAATAGAGGCGTTTTTTCGCAGGAATATAGAGCAGATTAAAAATCCAATTATTAGAAGTTTTTTAGCTGATGCTAAAAATCTTTATTTGGTTCAAAATGCCATTTTATATCCAACCGATTGTAATAGGAAAATGGTTGATGAAATTTTTCAAACTCACTATATAAGGGTTCGAAAAATAACATATGTCAGCAGTTTAATTTATTTCTTCAGCTTGGATTTTGATAAAAAAAGGAGAAGATTGCAAAACCGCTTCTTATTAATCGTAGATAATGACCTATTTGAGACTGAGTGTACTAGAGGAGACGTAAGAATTGAGGGAGGATTATTGGACATGGTTGAAAACGAACAGCTCTTTAAAGCTTTAAAAACATTAACGGGCAAGCAACTTCAAATTTTAGAGCTGATTTATGTCAAAGATTGTACGATTAAAGTAATAGCAGAAACATTACACACATCACCTCAAAATATATCCAATCTACATCGAAAGGCATTAAAGAAACTTCAGCAGATGCTTAAAAAAGGGGAGAGATAATCAATGGAAAACAACTACAATGAGGAGACGCTAATAATCATTGAGAACTTCATGCCAAAAATTAAGCAGTGTCTTCATCAAACAAGTTATCAGGAAAGAGAGGATCTGGAACAGGAGATCAAATTAAAAATTATTGAAAAAATGGCGACAAAAGAATTTAAGGACACACCTGGATTTTGGGATTTCTTTACATGAAACAAAAGAAAAGAGCAATTTTCCTTTTTAATGGGATAATTGCTCTTTTGAAGCATTAACCTTTTAAGAAGTCTGGTTTAGCAAAGCTTGGGTTTGGATATGTGTAGAAGCCTTCGCCAGTTGCACGACCAAGCTTACCTTTTTCAATGTACTCTGTTTTTAATAGGTTAGCTAATTTTTTCATGTTTTCATCGTCAGTAGCACTTGCTTTCGCTTCCACAATGTTATAGGCTGTGTTAATGCCGACGATGTCTAGGATAGCAAATGGCCCAAGTGGAGCACCAGTACCAATCATCCATGTTTTATCAATCGTTTCTGGATCAGCTACTTCCTTTACAAGCAAAGATTCAGCTGCATCTAAAAATGGCACAAGCAATGAGTTTAAAATATAGCCAGGTTGTTCTTTATATAATGGTAGAGGTACCATGCCGATTGCACGTGCAAATTCTACAACCTCATCAAATACTGTCATATCTGTACCAGGGTGTTTCATAATTTCAGCTGTATTGTTTTTCCAAATAGTATTTGCAAAGTGGAGAGCTAAAAATTTCTCAGGGCGTCCAGTTGCCTCAGCAAATTGACTAGGTAATAAAGTAGACGAGTTTGTTGCAAAGATTGTTTTTGCTGGTGCTACTTTGCCTAGATTTGTGTAAAACTCAGTTTTGATGCTCACAACCTCAGGAATTGCTTCAATTACAAGGTCTGCATTCGCAACAGCTTGAGCTAAGTCACTATTAAAAGTAAGACGTGCATAAGCAGCATCTACTTCTTCTTGTGTTGCACTTAGGTCTTGTTGATACAAGGGTTTTAAATTTGTAATGCGATCCTGTGCATTTCTTAGAGCCTCGTCATTAATGTCGTAAACGGTTACATTAAAACCTTTGAAAGCAGATTGGTAAGCAATTTGACTTCCTAATACACCGCTACCTGCAACCGTAATGTTTTGATAATTCATCGAAATTCCTCCTTTGAAATTGTTACATTAATATAATAGTGTGGATAGGTAGATAATCCTTCGTTACAATTCCATACTACTTCTAACCTTCAATAAAAATCAAATGATAGACTCTAATATTATAGAGATATAAAGATTTATGTGATGTTCCTTATCAAGTATGTACCCAATAATAAAGAAATATAACGTTAAAAAGAACAGCTTTTAAGCTGTCCTCCATGTTAAAGATAATTCACTGTAGTAAACATGCCCCCAATACCAGGTGCGCCATTGTTTGTAACATGATGGGGCATATGGCAATGGATGGGCCAGATACCAGGGTTATTAGCCGTAAAGCTTATATCCCATGTTTCACCAGAGGCAACAAGAATGGTGTTTTTAGCAATTTGTGTGTGGCTAGCGATAGGAAAACCATCTGCCCCAACGACATGGAATTGGTGACCGTGTAAATGGATGGGATGGTGATGCATTTGGATGTTGCCAAAACGAATTTTTACAGTATCACCCAAATGTACGGCTAATGGCTTTGTGAAAGGATAGCATTTGCCATTGATCGTGAAGAAATTAAATTCAGGCTTAATAAAGTTTAAAGGATACGTACCTTTTGTAAGCTTCCCCCAGGATAATTGATCGACAGCCCATTCTTGTAATAGGCATAGATAATCCTTGTGCTGAGAAATGTTTTGTAAGTATGGGTCTTCAACGATAAATCCGCCTAAAAGGCCAGCATTATCTTGCACAGCGACATTCACATGCGAATGATACATATATGTTCCGGGAGGGTTTTTAATTGTAAAATGATAATCGAAATAATGCCCTGGCTCGATAAAAGGTGACGGTTCAATGGGAGGAACACCATCCATTGTGTTCGGGACAAGTAAGCCGTGCCAATGTACACTAGTTTTTTCAGGTAGTCGATTAATGACACGAATACATATATGATCCCCCGGATAAACACGAATGGTTGGCCCAGGTGTGGAACCGTTGTAGCCCCACGCCTGAATGAAGATTCCATCGACAAGCTCCCACGTTATTTCTTCTGCAATCAAAGTGAAAAACTTCGTACCATTTACTTGCGTGACATAGGGTAAATCTTTAATACCAGGGGTGATAACCATTAAGAAGCCTCCTGTAAGCATGATTTTCTATTGTATGTTTGTCGTTGTTAAATTTAGGACATGTGAGGCGGATGGTTTCAATAGCATCTATGACTAGAAACACACATAAAAATCATGCTAGTAATTAATATAAGGCGGTAATATTATTAAATTTTTTTAGAAATAATAAAAAATTACCTTGTCGCTTAATTGAATACATGCCGAAATAAAAAGGGAAGTAGTAAAATTTTAGTATGTAATAAATAGGTCTTTCTTATAATTATTGAATTATTTACATATTTTTATAGATTTACTAAGTCCTGTTTTAGTACACTTGGTGTATGAATTGAAGGAGGAAGAACGATGAAAAAAGTAATGTTAGCTGGTGCACTAAGTATTGCATGTTTAACAGGAGGATTTGGTGGACAGGCACAGGCACAGGAAACTGTAAATGTGGCAAATATTATCCATCCAAAGCAGGCTGTTGCAGCTACTAGTCAATTACAGGCAATGTCCTATCAAGATATTTATAAAATGCTATTGCTATCTAAAATAGGCTTTGAGAATGATGAAGTCTCGATTGTTACAACGAAAAATAGTATTACAGTAAAAATTTCGTTAGAGTCGATTCTTCAATCCTACAAGGATGGTACAAACCTATATCCAGAGGGAGAAAAAGAATTTAAAGAAAACTACGAAGAGCTTAAAAAGTTATTCGGTAATGCGATTCAAATAAAAATTACGCAAACTGGCAATGGTTTTAAGAGTGAAGTTTATACAGCAGGGAAATGGGAAGCTGTTAGCACAGAGGATTTAAATGATATGGTTCAAGTATTTGCTCGTGCAGATGTTGAGTTAAAGCCAGGTGGTTATTTTAAGGATGCCATTGGTCATTGGGCTGAGAGCTATATCCAATTGCTATATCAAGCTGATATTATCACGGGTACATCTGCCACAACTTTTAATCCGAATGGACAAGTAACTAGAGGAGAATTAGCGGCCATTATTTTCCGAGCATCTGGCTTAAATGTAAATGAAGATTATGAGGGACCAGCTACTTATACGGACCTGAATGGATTCTGGGGTGCAAAGGAAGTAGCGATTCTAGAAGAGTATGGCTTAATTGATATTTTTAATGGTGAAAAATTTGAGCCGAAAAAGCCTGTTACACGCGAGGAAATGGCATACATTACGGCTAGATATTTAGAAAGTATGGAAGTTAATGTTTCACAAGTGAGCACAACTAATACTTTCACAGATAAAAATCAAATGCGTAAAGAAACAGTAGAAGCTATTGGTCTCTTACAGCATTTAGGAATTTTAAATGGCACGAATGGGAAGTTTAACCCGAAAGGAAATCTGACTCGTGCAGAGGTTTCTAAAATTTTAACGCTTACTTTAATGCTACTAAGTGAAGAAGAATAATGAAAAAGGATGTCTCTAATATAAAGTGTACCCTTTGTAAAGGACATTTTGAAAAAGGTTAGGCAACTTCTTGAAGCTGCTGTCTGTATTTTACAGGCGGCAGCTTTTTTAAATTCCATTGCCCTCGATAATGATTGTAGTAAATCATATAACTCTTAATTTCTTTCTTTACTTCTTCTAACGTTTCACATGCTCTAATAGTTGTTTCATCTTTAAAATGCCCAAAGAATGATTCTTGTGGCGCATTATCCCAACAGTTTCCTCGACGTGACATGGACTGTCCTAAGCCAATTTTCTTCACTAAGGCTCGAAATTTTGGATTCGTATAATGGAAACCTTGATCCGAATGGATAAAGGCATCTTCCCTTAAATGGCGATGTTTCTTCAATTTATGTAAGGTATTGAGCGCAATTTCTATACTCAATGTAGAAGATACTTCATAAGCTAAAATTTCATTTGTTTCGGCGTCTTTTATCGTTGATAAATAAGCACGTTTACCGCCTCCATATATTAAATATGTGATGTCGGTTAGTAATACTTTTCCTGCCACACCTTGCTTGAAGTTGCGGTGTAAATTGTTAGGGCATATACGATGTTCCTTCGTTGCTTTTGCCATACGACGCGCTGGATTCGCTTTTCGAATGGGACAGATAATATTAAACTTTTTCATAATGCGACGGATACGCTTAAGGTTGTACGTAATTTCATATTGGTTTTCTAGTGTCATTTTTATTTGACGTGCGCCTTTCTTTCGTCCTCGGAAATGAAAGGCCTTTAAAATGACTTCTTTCACCACTTCATCTTCTTCATTCTGTTTTTGACGAGTTAAGACAGCTTCTACTCTAAAATAGCGATAGTAGCCTGAGCGTGAAACATGTGCCATTTCACAAAGATATCGTACCATTCGTTTTAATTGATATTTTTCAATAATTTGATGGATTAACTCAAATTTTTGTGTAGTACTTATTTTGATTTCTTCCTTATCAGCTGCCTTTCGAGTTGATCTAGCTTTTTTAAAAATTCGTTTTCTGCTTCTAACAATTTCATCTTCGCTTCTAAGCGGGCGTATTTTTCTTCTATACTTAATACGCGTTCTAAAGGGCGACCTGAAGCATGTTTTCTAGCATCTTCTAAACCTGTTAGCCCATGCTCTTTATAAGCTGTGCGCCAACGATTCGAAGCTCTCCGAATACGCGCTGGACCAAGGGCTTCAATGTCAAAACCCGCCTCAAGGAAAATTTCACTTGGATATTTTCCTTTATCGTATTCATCAATAAAAAATTCTTTAAATTCATCTGTATAAGTAATGGCTTTCGCGCTTACTGATTTGACGTATGGATTTAATTTTAATTGTGCCTGTTGTTGTTCCGAAAAAAAATTTTTAGTCATACTATTTACCACCGCTCGTTTTTTTCTTCATTATAAATAAAAATACCCTATAAGATGACCTTTTGGAAAGTGTCTATCTTATAGGGTACATTTTATATTAGAGACACCCTTTTTTTTACTCCACAAGTATATGGAAAATATAGCTGAGGAAATAGCCTAAAAAGAGGTAGATAAAAAATGATTTAAATGAGACTTTCTGTAGCTGATGCAAAATAAATTCAGAAATACTAGCCGTGGCAATTAATCCTATCGATATCCCCATTAAGACCCCTTGTGCTTTCTCCGGTAAAGACCAGTATTGTCCAAACCAAATAAAGATACTAAAGAAAATAGAGAAGATAAAGAAATAAATGAAAAGTCTCCATAGCTTTTCCCCTTGAGAAATAAGTGCGGTTGAAAGAGCAAAGCCTTCTGGAACATGGTGAAGAATAATAGAGGCTGTGAGAGAAATACTTAAGGCAGCATTTCCAAGTAAGTTTCCAACAGTGAGACTAATAGGGATTGTATGGATAATCATAGCAAGAGTTAGGAGAGAAACCGATGGATTTTGTGTATGTGAAGCATGAAATAAGGTGTCTAGTAGTTGAAAGATGAAATAACCGATAAAAATGCCTAGTATAATACCGAATGATTGATAGATTTGAAATGAAGAAGGGATGATATCTAGCACAAGTATGCCTACTAGAAAGCCCCCACATAATAATGATAATCCCTGTGTCGTATGCTGAAATAGCTTAGAGAAAATCCAGGCAATCGCACCCCCAATGCTCACACTGAAAAATAGAAATCCGCCAAGTATCATTGCACTCACCTGTAAAGTTCCTCCGCCCTATCATAAACTTGAATGTCATTTTTCCAAATATATGCTAATTGGACATGAATATGCTTGCAAGAATGTATCTAGAAAGCGGTGGATAATTTCATAATGTAGGAAAATAGCGAATTCATTCAATTGACTGAATATTAGTTTAATTTTATACTTTTTAATAGAAAGACCAGATTCATCGATTAAGCTCATATAGGGAGGAATGGTTGAATGAAATGGGATGCAAGTTATGATGTAGTTGTAGTAGGATCAGGTGCAGCAGGATTGACAGCAGGTTTAACAGCAAAATTACAAGGATTGAAATCATTAGTGATTGAAAAAACAGCTCGCTACGGCGGTGCTTCTGCTATTTCAGGCGGTGCCTTATGGATTCCGAATAATCATGTCATTAAAGGCGCAGGTGTTCCAGATACACATGAGCTTGCACGCCAATATTTAGATTCAACAATCGGTGATCGTGTGCCAGAAGCATTAAAGGAAGCTTATATTACGAGAGGACCTGAAATGTTACGCTTTTTATACAATAAAACTAAGCATATACGCTTCCAGTATGCAAAAGGCTACTCGGATTATTATCCTGAAAAACCCGGTGGCTTGTCACAGGGACGTTCCATTGAACCACTGATTTTCGATTTAACGAAAATGGGTTCTTTAGCGAATACTATGCGTCGGGCAACACTATCAACAAAAGGCTTTACGATGAATAGTTACGAGTTTCATAAGGTGAATATGATTACACGAACGTTGCAAGGAAAAACGACTGCACTGAAATTAGGGGCGCGTTTAGTAAAATCAAAGGTGACAAAGAGTGACCCAGTAGCTTTAGGCGAGGCTTTAGTGGCTCGTTTACGGCTCTCTCTTGCAGAGGCAAATGGCGAGCTTTGGCTATCAACTGCCTTTAAAGATTTCATTATGGACAAGGGACGAGTGATTGGCATCGTTGTGGAACGTGATGGGCAAGAGCAGCGCATTGAGGCAAAGAAGGGTGTTGTTCTTTCATCAGGTGGCTTTTCACATAATCAGGCACTCCGCGAAAAGTATTTACCTAGCCCAACGAATGCTGCGTGGACTTCTTCACCAGAAGGGCAGACAGGCGACATCATTGAACCTGGCGTGAAAATTGGCGCTACGTTAGATTTAATGGATAAAGTGTGGGGAGCGCCTTCTGTTATTGATCCGCAAGGGCAACCATTCTTCCTAGTGGCAGATCGCGGTGTACCGAATATGATGGTAGTGGATAGCACAGGGCAACGTTTTGTTAATGAAGCGGCACCCTACCATGAATTTGTAGAGAAAGTGTACAAGCATCAAGAAGCAACAGAGCAGGCTGTTCCTTCCTGGATATTGATTGATGCCTCTGCTAAAAGCCGTTATATTTTTACAGGGCTGTTTCCAGGACAAGCCTTCCCGAAAAGTTGGTATGATCATGGCATCGTGAAAAGTGCGGAGACGATTGAAGAGCTTGCCAGAGAAATGGATGTGCCAGCTGAGAGGCTAGTAGCGACGGTAGATCGTTTTAATGACTTTGCACGAAACGGTCATGATGATGATTTTTATCGAGGAGATAGCGCCTATGATAATTACTATGGGGACCCGACATTACCAAATCCAAATTTGGCAGAGATAAAGAAAGCCCCGTTCTATGCATTGCGTTTATATCCAGGAGATATTGGTACAAAAGGTGGTTTAGTTGTGGACGAATATGCTCGGGTGATTAAGAAAGATGGTGAACCAATTGAAGGTTTATATGCTTCTGGCAATTGTTCAGCGTCTATTATGGGAGAAACGTATCCCGGACCAGGAGCGACAATTGGACCTGGTATGACTTTAAGCTATGTGGCGACAACATATATGGCCAAAGGAGTAGCAAAAGAAGAGGCATCACTTGTGAATGTATAAATTGGATGGAACCCTTCCAGCACGCTGATGAGGAAGGGTTTTTACATTGGGGAAATGTTCTAACACTTTCTTGCTAGGAATATAGTGGCTACTAAATGTATGGCGATGAAAACGGAAAAAGGAGCGATTTAGTACGTTGCTAGCTTATAGACTCATCACGGACATTGAAACATTAGAGCCCTATAGAAGTACTTGGTCAGGAATACTTGAACGAGAGCATAATAATAATCCTTTTATTGAATACGAATGGATCTCAACGTGGTGGACAACACTAGGGGCTCATGACAATGTAGAGATTTATGTAGTCGAAAATGAAGGCATGGCCATTGCTTTTTTTCCGTTCATTCATTCTGTGAGGTATGGAATCCATCATTTTAGCTTTATAGGACAAGGATTTGCGACCTATATGGAAGTCATAGCAGAAAAGCGATGGCTAGAGCAGGCAATTGCTTATTTAATAAAGGAATTTAGCCAAAAATATAAGCGTTATTTGTTAGTATTTCATGGCTTGTTAGAAAGTAAAATTACCTCGCAAGCGCTTGAAAAGTATGCCATAGAATACCAGATGCCTTATTCTATATTTCGAACAGTAACATCCTATATAGATTTTCAATCGATCTCATTGGATGAGTTTTTGAAAAAGCACCGGAAAAAATTCAAAGGCTTGAAGCGTCGTGAACATAAATTAAGGTCACTTGGTCAAGTAGTCTTTCAAAGTGTGAAGCACAATCATATACAGGATATGTTTACGTTATTTACAAGAAGATGGCAAAAGAAAATTGATAAAAGTGGTTTTACAGCAAAGCAAACTCGCTTATTTTATGAACGATTAGCCAAAACGAACAGCAAGGTATTACGAGTAGAAGTAGATCATTTGCAATTTGAAGGGCAGTGGATTGCTTTTACCATTGATCTATGCTGTAGAGAGCGTAACTTCTGTCAGGCAATGGGACATGAGCCTGATTTCAATCTATTTGGTCCTGGTCGCATCATAGAAAAAGAAAATATGTTAAAAGCCCATGACTCTGGCTATCGTTATTATGACTTAGGAAGTGGCTATGAGCCATATAAGTTTGAATGGTATACACATATTGATTTCACAAGGAAGTTTGTCATGAGTACAAAAGGGGTCAAAGAGCGTGTTATTCGAACATGGATGGTATTTCGTGATCGCCTGAAAGGTCTATTAACGAATAATCATCAGCTAGTGAAATTGAAGAGAGATCGACTAGGGGAACTGCGTTATTTTGTGAAGAATGCCAGTGCAAAAAATTGGTTAAAGGCTTTAACAAGCAGACTCCAACGAATTCTAGCCATTCATATATTAGACGTTTATATCGCAGGGCAAAATCAAGCAAAAGAATTAGTAAACTTTCAAGAGATAACAATGAAGGATATCATGACGCTGAATGAGCGAGCACATTATGTTGCAAGTTTCTATAAGGGCTATCGGCTGTTTGGGGAAAACAATCAAGTTTTATATAGGAGACACGATAAAATAGCAATTGAAGAAATGCTTGACTATTCTTATGAGCTGCCAGAAAATATGTCCTTTATCAGGGAATATGATAGCCAGCGACTAGCTGACATTGTTGCTGATGTGCAGCGTGAAGGGAGAGCGGTTTGTACAATCGCTTCATGGTATGATGGACACAGGCGGCGCAAGCTTCAGTATGCTGGGTTCCATAAGGTAGCCAAAATTCACATTGTGAAGTTGTTCAAATGGCGAAAAATATATTAATTCTAAAAAATAACACCCTCAGCTTTTTTGCTGAGGGTGTTTCATTAAAAATGGATACCAGGTTTATCGATTAGTTTACAGCCTGTACCATATTTTGCTTTTAACGCACCTTTGAATTGAGTGTGCTCAAGTTCAGGGAATGTTTGCTTCCAAAGCTCAAAGACATTATGACTGGATGCTTTGCCATCCTTCGTTAGTCGTGCAATATGGAAGCCGTATTCGTCATTACAACGAGCTAAAGGACGATTTTCACGGACCGTTAAAATGCGACCACTCACTGTCATTTCATATAGCCCTTCATAGCCAGCAATAGCACGGCTTTCTTCTGTTCCTTCAGCTACAGTTTCTTCTTTTTCTACCGCTGGTGCTACTTTTTCTTCTGTTGCTGCCTGTTGATTAGATGTTTGCGATTCCTCATTGCTGCTTGCTGCTGGAAGTTGTTCAACAATGACAAAATCTTTATTAGAAGCTTTATCGCTCATGGTCGCCATAACGTTCATAATAGAACCAACATAACGTAAAGGTTTATCTCGCCCTTCTTCAAAGACAAAAATATTATATTCGGTTTTATTGATCTTTTTCATAATAATATTGCCTGTTGTAATTGTAAAACCGATAAACTTATTCTTTTTAAGTGCTTGTATTGCTTCTTGCTTTGTTAAAATCATTTGAAAATCTCCTAAATAATTATTTATTCTATTCTACCATAAAAATTATCATCTTGTTTTTCGTAAAATTATGGATTATTTTGTTCGTTAAAGGAAAACATCCCTATTTTCTCAAATTCAATAATGGTACGATGAAGAAATAAAATGTCTCCAAAGAGGAGTCGAGCATCAATAGAGATTATTTAGTAGGGAGTGTTGATAGGTTGATCAATGTGCTAGGGGGCATCGGTTTATTTTTACTTGGGATGACGATGCTAACTAACGGTTTGAAGGAATTGGCAGGAGATGCCTTGAAAAAATGGCTAAATCGTTTTACAGGTGGGACCATTAGTTCGGTATTATCAGGAACATTGATGACGATGCTAGTGCAATCCTCCACCGCCACTACCTTGATTACCATTGGTTTTGTCAGTGCGGGTCTCCTCACGTTTGTCCAATCAATTGGTGTCATTATTGGCGCCAATATTGGGAGTACAAGTACTGGTTGGATTATTTCACTAATCGGCTTCAAAATTAATATGCAGACAATGTCACTGCCTTTCATTGCTCTTGGTGTGTTTGTGCAATTGCTTGCTCCTCGTGACTACAAAGCAGTTGGTGGGCTAGTTACTGGTTTTGGATTATTATTCTTAGGTATTGATGTCCTGCAGGGAGGAATGGCAGCTGTACAGGATAAAATTCCATTCGATGCATTTAGTGCAAATTCTATTAGTGGAATACTAATTTTAATTGTTTTAGGTCTTATTATGACAGTTATTATGCAGGCTTCTAGTGCCGCAATCGCCGCCACTTTAACAGCTTTATATGCAGGCGCTATTGATTTTGAACAGGCAGCTTATTTAGTTATTGGCCAAAATATTGGTACGACTGCTACAGCATTATTTGCTGCAATTGGTGCATCAACAGCTGCTAAACGAACAGCCGTGACACATGTATTGTTCAACGTAGTAACGGCTATTCTAGTAACATTTGGTGCAACGTTTATGTTCACTCTAACCGAATTTGTCACGAAATCCATCAATGGTAGCTTCGATGAAACATTAGGCATTGCTGTTTTCCATACATTATTTAGTGTCATCGGAGCCATTCTTTTTGTGCCTTTTGTACGCCCTTTCGCAAAGGCTATTGAAAAAATGATTCCTGAAAAAGGAAATCATTTAACACGGAATTTAGATGATAGTGTAGCTAAATTACCAGGGGTAGCTGTAGAAGTATCCTTCAATACGTTACAGGACATTACCAAGGAATTGACGACTGTCATTGTTATCCTTATACAAGGGAAAAAACGAACAGCCGAAATAGACAGTCAATTAGCTCAAATTGATGAGGCGATTGAAAAAACACGTTTATTTATGGATGCTATACAATCTTCTTCGCAAAAGGAACGTTCTAAGCATATAGCACTTTTACATGCTTTAGATCATTTGTACCGTCTATCTAAGGCATTACGTGAGCAGAACCCCAATGCCTTCCAATTGCAGGTGACGTTAACTCAAAAATGGTTAGAGGTATTGGAAAAAGTTCTATTGATTATCGATGAGGATGAGCGTTTACCTGAGATTGCAACTCTGCTTGAGGTTACATCCTCCGAAATGGCGGCAGTTCGACGTGACAAACGAAATGCGTACTTCGAGCATACTGTTGAAAATGTGGTAGAGTTAGAGACAGCCGTATCGAAAGTGGAGGCTTTACTGTGGCTTGATCGCCTTATTTATCACTATTGGCGTACAACGGCTCGCCTTGCTGAGTATCAAACCGTAACTAAAAAAGGTCGTCATGTTGAGGCAGAAAAAAACACAGCAATAGTTGAATAAAAGGAATACTCATCTCCAGAAGGAGGATATAGAATGGTTCAGCATAAATTTACAATGGATTTAACATGGGCAGAGGGAAGAAATGGTACAGGGAAAATCAAAGCAAGCAATTTGCAAACAGAAATTTCTATTCCTCAGGAAATGAATGGACCTGGCATTGGGACAAATCCTGATGAAATGCTGTTAGGGGCAGCGGCAACGTGTTATTTAATTACATTAGCAGCCCTCCTTGAAAGATCAGAAATTGAGGTGCAGCAATTATCCATGCAAGCGCATGGGTTTGTCAGTGTAGAAAATGGTGTATTTACTTATGAGAAAATTGTGCATAACCCAAGGATTGTTGTCCAAGCATTATCAGAACAACTTGCAAAAAGAGTGGAACGTTTAGCACAAAAGGCGGAACAAACGTGTATGATTAGTAAAGCGTTAAAAGGTAACGTTATGATTGAATGTGATGTTCAAATTTTGGAAGCAAGCATATAATAAGGCAAAAAGAGTTATTCAGCATAGGTCGCTGATATAACTCTTTTTTTTATAAAAGGAGGCACTTTTTTTTAATAGTTCTAGAAATGTTCAAAATGAATATATAGTGATAAGTGCTAAAAAAATGCAAAGGATGATGTATTGCACGTTCAGACAGCTCAGAATCTCACATTCTATGGTCAGTACGGCAAAAGAATATTTGATATAGTTGGAGCATTATTTTTACTTTTCATGACAATCCCTCTTATGCTAATAGTATTCCTCATTTTACTCATGACGACAGGTCGCCCTATTTTCTTTAAACAAATAAGAACTGGCCTCGATCATCACCGCTTTGTGATTTGGAAGCTACGAACCATGTGTATTCAAGCAATTCCAGTGAATATGCCTGCTATTTGTGCTGACGGTATCCCTGATGATTATTATTTTAAAACAGAGCAAGATACACGGATTACAAAAGTGGGTGCTATCCTTCGAAAGCTCAGTATTGATGAAATTCCACAACTTTTAAATGTGTTAAAGGGTGAGATGAGCATTGTCGGACCACGCCCAGAGGTTCCCACCATTACAAATGCGTATAACCCGCTACAGGCCAGGCGTCTGAAGGTAAAACCCGGCTTAACGGGTCTTGCCCAAATTAACGGTAGGTCGAATATTTCACATGGACAAAAAATTTCTTATGATGTTGAATACGTTGAAAATTATTCCTTTTGGATGGATGTTCAAATTGTGTTGAAGACACTTTATGTCGTAGTAGCAAGAACAGGTGCCTATTAAAGAAATAAGGAGTGGCTAGACTGAAGATTGTTCAGCTTATTACACGAATGGATAAAGTGGGAGGAGCACAAAAGCATGTGGAGGCACTTGCTATCCAGCTCAAACAAGATGGGCATGAAGTCACTGTCGTGACAGGTTCCTATCAGCCCTCATTATGGTGCTTACAAGAACAACAAATTCCAGTGATCACCATCCCTACCTTGCAAAGAAATATTCATGTAACGAAAGACTTTCAAACATTTTGGCAATTAAGAGCAATCTTCAAACGAATACAACCTGATGTTGTAGCCACCCATTCATCTAAGGCAGGTGTAATAGGTCGTGTCGTTGGCAGTTTACTACGTATCCCAACTGTTTTTACTGCACATAGCTGGAGTTTTACAGAAGGTGTTCCCCGCAAGAAAAAGCTACTCTATCATCGGGTGGAAAAATCGGTTCAGCCATTCACAACAAAAATAATTACAGTATCTGAATATGATCGGGAACTAGCCCTCTTGGAAAAGGTTGCGCCCGCTCATAAATTGCTGACCATCCATAATGGAATTGATCGAATTGAGAGAAGCAAGGCAACTGAAAAGACATTCGTGGAGCAGCCAATCATTATCATGGTTGCTCGTTTTGAAGTGCCAAAAAGACAGGATATTTTACTAAAGGCATTAGCAGAGCTCACAGATCTATCTTGGCATCTTCAATTAATTGGGGATGGCTCTTTACGTCCAGCTCTTGAGGGTTTCGTTGTTCAGCATGGTTTAACGAATCGTGTAACCTTTTTAGGCAATCAATTAGACGTTCATTCATATCTAGAGAAGAGCCATGTATTTGTATTGTTGTCAGATTGGGAAGGCTTGCCGATTTCTATCATTGAAGCAATGCGTGTAGGTCTTCCAATTATTGCAACAAATGTAGGTGGTGTGAACGAACTTATTGCAGATAAGGATAATGGATTTTTAGTAGGGAGAGAAGAATATGAATTATTGAAGAAGAGGCTTCGTACATTGTTAATGGATACTATTTTAAGGCAACAAATGGGGAATGCAAGTGAACGTCGTTACTTGCAGGATTTCACGTTTATCCCCATGTATCAAAAAACAGTAACAGTGTATCAACAGGCTGTTTCAGAACTTGTGAAGAAAGGGGATTAAATTGCAATTAATTCGCATTAGAACAGATGATGAGCTTATGTGGTACAAGGAAATTTGGGATGCCATTTTAGAAGCAGAGGACAATGATAACCCGTTTATAGAATTTGCTTGGTTTTATAATTGGTGGCAAATTGTAGGGCGTAAAGAACGAGTTGAGCTTTACGCCATTGAACATGACGGGACAATCATTGCGTTTTTCCCCTTTAAGGTATCTGTTCGATGGGGGATAAGAGTGTATGCCTTTGCAGGTGAAAATATTGCTAACTATACAGGGGTTGTTGCCAAACATCAATGGTTACCACAAGCAACGACCTTCGTATTTGATGAACTGATTAAGAGGCATCGGCATATTGTTTTTTCACTGCATGGCTTATTAGAAAGTAAAGTGTCTACAAAAGTCGTGGAGCAATACTTTGTAGAGCGACAATTACGTACAAGTATTTTCCGTGTTGTGACACCCTATCTCGCCTTTTCAGAAGTAGATTTTCAGCATCATTTCCAGCAACGGCGAAAAATGCATGGTGTTGATCGTCGCGAACGAAAGCTCCGAAATTTAGGCTCCTTAACAAGGCGTGAGCCATCACAGGACGAGCTTTGGCAAATGTTTCGGTTGTTTGATAGACGCTGGGCAAAGAAGCTAGATACAAGTGATTTTACAAAGGGCAAGAAAAGAGATTTTTTTGAGCGTCTTACAATGCTAAAAGGAGAGGCATTACAGGTGGAGGTCGATGCACTTGTTTTTGAAAACCAGTGGATTGCTTTCACCTATGGTCTTGGCTGTCGTGGTCGTTATGTAACTTATGCTCTGGCACATGAGCCAACCTTCAATTTATTTGGTGCTGGTCGTATAGTCAATCAGGAAACCATTCAGCGAACGTTTGCAGCAAACTATAACTTATTTGATATGAGCATTGGCTATGAGCCTTATAAATTTGATTGGCGTTCTAGCATTGATTTTACGAGGCATATGCTTGCTAGCAGTGGTACGAAACGTACAAATCTATTGGCAGGTTTTTTGACGCTAAAGGAACGGCTCAAAGAACACGTAAAGGGCAATCAACGAATTGTGGACTGGAAGCGTAATACACTGGGCTATTTACGTTATTTAGTAAAGTATGGAAAGATAAAAGATTGGCTAGAATATGGACAACAATTCGTAGAAAAATGTATTCGTTTGAAACAAGTGGAGCTGTATGAATTATCCCCATTAGAGGACGTATCGCCACAGCAGCCTGTAGGTAATTTATTTGAAGAAATGTCCATTCAGGAAGCGATGCAGCTTGATCAGGAAGAAGTCATTGCTCTTTATTATAAGGGCTATAAGATCTATAAAGACTCCTTTGCGGAAACGAATAAGCCAGCCTTTGCGTTACATGCCTCCAATTGGCGTGTAGATTCAATGAAAATTGTAGAAGCCTTACCGAAGGAAACCTATTTTTTAGCCTATGATGTTTTCAAACAAATCGATATTATTACAGCGTATTTCCGAAAAATAAAACCAGCACAAACATTGTGGGTAACAGCAAGCTTTTGGCAATGGCGGAAACGTAAACGTTTAGTACAGCTAGGCTATAAACCTATTTCTCGAATGAAACATTATAAAATCGCTCGTTTTGAGCGACAGCGTGTAGAAAAATATACAGAGAGTGGGGGCGATGTTCATTCTGTCCATTAAAAGTAAGCGATGGAATATCGCAATGCAGCATTTTTATTTTTTAGAAAAACCAGCGAATTTTCGAAAATCAATGAAAGTCGTAGGGTATACACATTCATTGGTACCTAGTCGAAAGCTTGTAAAAAGTGAAACGATTCACATTCATTTGCAAGAGCATGAGCTATCATTGTATTTAGCGCTTTCTGAAGGCAATCGCAAAATTTTACGACGTGCCCAAAAGGAATCTTATCAAGTCATTTTGTATAAAGAGCCATCCCTGGAGAACTTACGAGCCTTTCAGCAATTTTATAATCATTTTGCAAAAAGAAAAAAGCTTGAAGCGATTGGCAAGTCGCAAATGGAAACTATTATGCTCCTCAACGAACAGGGGGCATTATTATTATCTGAGATCCAAAGTATTTGTGGACAAACATTGTGCTATCGATTAGATATTGTACATGAGAAAAAAGCGATGTCCTATTATGTGGCAACTTGTCATGCATCAGCTATGCCAGCTCATTTAAAACGCCCAATCCGTTATGCTAATCGTTTTTTAATCTGGCATAACCTACTGCATCTAAAAGCACAAGGGTTTGTTTTATATGATATGGGTGAGTTAACGGACAATCGAAATGTACGAGCCTTTAAATTAAGCTTTGGAGGCAAGCTTGTCCATGTTTACTCAGGCTATATTACTCAATCCAAAATACGTGCACTGTTACTAGGTGTGCAAAAATGGAGGAAGTAGTTACATGAATGGTGGGGGTCTCGTTATTTCATTAGATTTTGAGCTGAATTGGGGTGTCCATGATGTATTTCGATATGGACAATATAATAAGAACCTTTATGGTGTACGGAAAGCCTTGCCCAGGATACTAGCGTTATTTGAGCAATATGACATACATGCGACTTGGGCTACAGTCGGATTATTGTTTGCAGAATCAAAGGCAGAAATGGCTCATTATTTACGAGGTATCCCTGTGAAATATGATAACATGCGCTTTGCGGCGCATAGCCAGCTAGCAAAAGTAGGCGAAAATGAACAAGAGGATCTCTTGCATTTTGGGAAATCATTAATTGAGGAGATTAAACGTACACCACATCAGGAAATAGGAAGTCATACCTTTTCTCATTTCTATTGCTTAGAGAATGGTCAAACAGAAGCAGCCTTTTGCGCAGACTTACATGCGACAAAAACGATTAGTGAGGGGTATGTTGCTCCGATGAAATCCATAGTCTTTCCCCGTAATCAAGTAAACAAAGATTATTTAGCAGCATGTTTAGAAGCGGGCTATGTTTGCTACAGAGGTACCGAAAATCATGTTCTGTATGATGCCCAAAAGTTTACGAAAAAGGGGAGACTTTTGGGTGCCAAAAAGTGGCTAGATAGCTATTGGAATCTAACTGGTCATCATATGGCTACACTGGAGGATATGCAAGAGGACCAACTAATTAATATTCGATCAAGTGCCTTTTTAAGACCTTATTGTAGTCCGTTACGTGTATTCGAGGGTTTAAAAGTAAATCGCATAAAGGAAGGCATGCTCGAGGCTGCTCAGGCACAAGCATTTTATCATTTATGGTGGCATCCTCATAATTTTGGCAAACATCTTGATAAAAATTTAGCTATGCTAGAAGAGCTATTAAGTTATTTTCAGACCTTGCGCAGTCAATATGATTTTCAAAGTTACTCCATGTATGAAGTAGCAGAACTTTGTGAAAGTCGTTCTAAACAGCAGAAGTAGAGGATTCGAGTGCTTTTATTAAAAGTAGAGAATTTTTGGAAACAAAGTTGGGGTTCACATCTTCTTTACGAAGGGTAGCTTGCTCATGAAAGTGGTCCAATAGCTCTCGAGGTGAGAAAGCCGCTTATAAAGAAGAGCAAGCGTTCTAAAATAGTGGTAACTCTCGTGAAAGACACCAACTCGGGACGAAAAACAAATATTTATTCATATAAAATGGGCAGAGCAAACTGATTTCTAGTTTGCTCTTTTGTTGTATAAGGAGAAAATTTAAAAGAAAAGAGGAAAAAAGAAAAACAGTGACGAAGTTGAATGTACGAATGGTACTATTACTATAGAGGATATATGTTAAGACTTTTTAGGGAGAGCGTAAGTTCGTATAGGTCAATTTAACTTGAATAGAAAAGATATAAAGGTGGTAGATGAATATGTTTATACAACCAGAATGCCAATGGAAGCAAGAAAATGGATCAGCGATGCATCAATGGATAAAGCAGCAGCTAAATCCGAACCCGAATGATGTGGATATTGTCGTATATGGTGCTCATTTATCGTATGCCAGTGGAGCCTCAACAAAAGCGCAATACCCAACAGCATTTCGGAAAGCTTGGCCAAGCTTTCAATCGTATAATTTAGATGAGCAGATAAATTTACGTGCGCTATCAGTCGTTGATATAGGAGATGTGGCGATTCATGAACAAGATAGAATGCTTTCAGAATCGGCCATCGAGGCGGCGGCGGAAAATTTAAGTATCGCCTTTCAAAAAAGCTTTACTTGTTTGATTGGAGGCGATCATGCCATTACAGCATGCTCACTAAAAGGCATAAAGAATGCTTTTCCACAAGATCGGATTGGCATTATTCAAATTGATACGCATCTAGATGCAAGAAATCAAGAGGAGGTTGGTTTAGCGCAAGATTCGCCAATCCATCAGTTAATGGCAGCAGGGGTTGTGGAGGGGAAACATGTGTATAATGTCGGTCTGCATGGCTTTTTTAATTCTCCTGAAATGATTCATTATGCAAGAGAGCAAGGGATTCATATGATTACGTTAAAGCAAATGCGACGTGATGGTATTCAGCTCACAATCCGCGAAATGCTACGTCAGCTTATGTATGAGGTAGATCGCATTTATGTTTCCGTTGATTTAGATGCTCTTGATATTATGTTTGCGCGCGATGTTCCGGCAGCAACACCAGGTGGTTTAACGGCCTATGAATTGTTTGATATTCTTAAACTAATTGGTGAAAATGAAGGGGTTCGTCATATTGATTTTGTTTACGCCGACCCGAAGGAAGGAGTGCTGCGTCCAGAAACTGTTAAGATTGGAGTGACAGCTTTTTTACAATGGTTAACAGGGATTCAACTGGATCACCGCAATCGCATCTCGAAAAAAGGGAAGGTTATGTTGTAAAGTAAGCGTATTTCCGTGTATTAACAATGCTGATTATTGAAAGTTTGCTATAATGTTTAAGTAGAAAACAATAATAGATACAAACTTTGTATTGTAATAGAGAGGAAATATAGCATGACAACAAAACCAAAACTATTGATTATTGACGGGATGGCACTGTTATTCCGGTCATTTTTCGCTTCCGCTGCAATGGGGCATTTTATTCGTCTGGCAGATGGAACACCGACTAATGGAGCCCAAGGATTTGTGCGACATGTGTTAACGGCACAATCGATCATGAAGCCAACGCATATGGCTGTTTGCTGGGATATGGGGGCACATACATTCCGCAATGATTTATATGATGGCTATAAAGCGAATCGCCCAGCACCACCAGAGGAAATGCTCCCTCAATTTGATATGGCGAAAAATTTATCACAGCAAATTGGCTGGCAAAATTTCGGAGTGAAGGGCATGGAGGCTGATGATTTAATTGGCTCGATGATTACCAAATGGCAGGAACAGGCAGATATTACTGTCATTAGTGGTGATAAAGACTTGCTTCAGCTTTTAAGACCATCTACAGAAATTGCTTTTATGAAAAAAGGCTACACAGAATACGATATTTATACACATGCTCGCTTTAAAGAAGAATATAGTATTGAACCAACACAGTTTGCACAGGTCAAAGCCTTTATGGGTGATACAAGTGATGGCTATCCAGGTGTGAAGGGGATTGGTCCTAAGCAAGCACTAACGTTAATCCAAACATATGGCTCGATTGACAAAATTTTAGCGTCGCTCGGTGAATTAAAGCCAGGGCAACGGACAAAAATTCAAGAGAATTTGGACATGCTGAAATTATCCCATGAGCTTGCAACAATTCAAACGAATGTTCCAATTGATGCCGATTTTACAAGCCTTATGTTACCAAACTATGAACCGCAAATTTTTAAAGAGATAGAAGAGAGAGGCTACACGCTAATTGCAAAGCATGCACGCTCATTATATTCCCTTATTTAATGGATCATCACAGAGTATAGCAATATGCTCTGTTTTTTTATGAGAAATGAGTGGAGAGAGCAAATAAGGACGTTTCATTATTTGCCCTACTGAGGTGTTATTTTAACGAACGATAATACTTTGTCATTGTCTTTGTAGAGAGCCTGCCGAATTTGACTGTCACGTTGTGGCCCACCATTATCATGAAATATTAACGATAACGTATCATTTTTTATGGTATAGCCAATAAGCGATACCCAATGGTAGGCAAAGGTTGATTTTTTATTCTGCCACTGTAGGCTAAAATAGCGGTCAAAACGCATAGCAACAGGGCGACCTGCGTCAATTTCTTGTAAAGCTTCTTTTAGTGAACAAGTTCGAATATCCCAGGTGGGTTGCAGTTCGCGGAGGTTGTGAATCAGTCGCCATTTGAACAAACCAATTTTTGTGCCACCAAGCTGTCGATAAAGCTTATTAATAGAAGGAGCTGAACTGTTCAAATAGTTTAAAATGACGTAAATCGTAGTGGGCCCACAGGCAGAATTTCGATAGCTTGGTGCAATGGATGCATCATATTGTGATGTTCCATATAAGGCCAATTGTTGGTGCATCATGTTTCCCTTCCAAAAAGAGCTGCATTTCAAGAAGAAATGCAGCTCTTTTTTCATTATTATTGTGCAGCTAAAAATTCTGTTACTTGCTGAGGTGTTTTGGCATTGGCACTGTGTAAGTGTGCAAGTTTTTCACCGTTTTGGAAAATCAATAAGCTTGGGATTCCCATAACATCATATTTGTCAGCGATTTCTGGAAGCTCATCACGATTTAGCTCATACCAATCATATTGGTTGTACTCTTCAATGATTGGATCGATGAACATATTCATGCGTGTGCAATCTGGGCACCAGCCAGCGTAAAATTTCACTAGCACTTTTTGGTCACCAGCGATTAGTTCATTAAATTGTTCTGCAGTAGTAATTGTTTTCATCAGTATTCACTCTCCTTGCTTTTCATTCTACACATTTTTCTCTCAACCTGAAAGTTTTCTGTTTGGCTGTTTTGAGCGCTACATATTGTCTGCTTTTAGCTCGTAAAGAACAAAAAAAGATGTATATTGCAAAAATAATTCTTGAAAAAAGATTGCTAAATTAGACAAAATAATCTACACTAAAAACAGAAAAGTAGTTTTATCTTCATTCATTAAGAGTTGTAATGAGAACGGAGATAAACCTTAGTAGTGCTTGGTTGAATGGAGTGATTCTCATCCAACAACAAGACAAAAATCCACTAAGGTACACTTGATATTTTTTTGGCCAAAAAATGAATGGCTATTCATTCAATGGGAGAATAAGGGGGAATTGCTTGTGACTTACAACATTAAAAAAGCAGCTGTTCTAGGTTCTGGGGTGATGGGCTCTGGAATTGCAGCACATTTAGCAAACATCGGTATACCAACATTACTATTGGATATCGCACCGAAGGAACTAACGCAAGAGGAAGAAGCAAAGGGTCTTTCTTTAGCGCATCCAGCTGTAAGAAATCGTATTGTAAACGGAGCTTTGCAAAAGTTATTAAAGCAAAAGCCAGCACCACTTACTTCTAAGAAAAATTTATCACTACTAACGGTTGGCAACTTTGAAGATGATCTAGGGAAACTAAAAGATGTAGATTGGATTATCGAAGTTGTTGTGGAAAATTTACCAATTAAACAAAGTCTCTATGAAAAAATTGATGCTGTTCGTACACAGGGAACAATCATTAGTTCAAACACATCTGGTATTAGTATTGATGCTATGGCAGAGGGACGTTCAGATGATTTTAAAAAGCATTTCCTTGGCACACACTTTTTCAACCCACCTCGCTATTTAAAATTACTAGAGGTGATTCCTGCTAATACAACTGCTCCTGAAGTAGTTAGTTTCATGAAAACATTTGGGGAAGATGTGCTTGGTAAAGGTGTTGTACTGGCGAAGGACACACCAAACTTTATTGCAAACCGCATTGGAACATATGGTTTACTGATCACATTACAGGAAATGTTAAAAGGTGGTTATTCAGTTGGTGAAGTAGACTCTGTAACAGGTCCACTTATTGGTCGTCCAAAATCTGCAACTTTCCGTACACTAGACGTTGTTGGTTTAGATACATTTATTCATGTAGCAAAAAATGTTTACGACCAAACAATAGGTGAGGAACAGCAAGTATTTGCAGTACCTGAGTTTTTACAAAAAATGGTTGAAAACGGCTGGTTAGGTGCAAAATCGGGTCAAGGTTTCTTCTTAAAACAAGGAAAAGAGATACTTGAGATTGATCCAACAACATTATCGTATAGTCCAGCGAAAAAGTTAAAAACAGCTTCTATTGAAATGGCGAAACAAACACGTGGGTTAGCTAATAAAGTGAAGGCATTAACCTATGCAAAGGATCGTACAGGTGAGTTATTGTGGGGGATCTTTGCTCCAACATTAATTTACTCAGCACAGCTACACGGTGAAATTGCAGATGATGTTGTAGCCATTGATAATGCTATGAAATGGGGCTTCGGCTGGCAACAAGGACCATTTGAAATTTGGGATGCTATTGGTGTACAAGAATCTGTAGCAAAAATGGAGGCTGAAGGTCGAGAAGTCCCTGCATTTGTCAAAGAGATGTTAGCGAATGGCTTTGAGACATTTTATTCTGAATTAGATGGCGATGTAGCTTACTATGATGGTTCGCAATATGTGAAAGTTCCAGTCAATGAAAAAGAGATTAACTTAAAACGCTATAAGAAAAAGCATGGTGTTATTAAATCAAACACAGGTGCTAGTTTAATAGATTTAGGTGATGGAGTTGCACTGCTTGAGTTCCATTCACAATCGAACGCAATCGGTTTAGATATTATCCAAATGATTAACTTTGCGGTTGATGAAGTAGAGGCTAACTATAAGGGCTTAGTAATCGGCAATCAAGGGAAAAACTTCTGTGTAGGTGCAAATCTAGGGATGATTTTAGTAGAAGCACAGGATGATAATATTTTTGAGCTAGATTTCGTGATTAAGGCATTCCAAGATGCTATGCAAAAAATCAAATATTCACGTAAGCCTGTTGTGGCAGCACCTTTTGCCATGACATTGGGTGGAGGAGCAGAGGTTTGTTTACCAGCTGCACATATTCAAGCAACGATGGAAACGTATATGGGCTTAGTGGAAGTTGGCGTTGGTTTAATTCCAGGCGGTGGTGGTAATAAAGCGCTTTATCAAAAATTCCTAAAGGGCTTACCGAACGGCGTAGATGTAGACTATCAACATATTGCTAATAAAGTATTTGAAACAATTGCAATGGCGAAGGTTTCAACTTCTGGTGAGGAAGCACGTGAAAATAACTTCTTAAACTTTGCAGATGGTATTTCTGTTAACCCAGACCATCAACTATACGATGCGAAGCAAGCTGCATTAGCGCTTTACGAAGCGGGCTATCAACCACCTGTTCCAACAAAAGTGCCAGTGGTCGGTGCATCAGGCTACGGAACATTACTCATCGGTGCGCAAGGCATGTTTGAGTCAGGTTTTATTAGCGAACATGATTTAAAAATTGCTAAAAAATTAGCTTATGTCATTGCGGGTGGTAAGGTTCCGTACGGTACATTAGTTGACGAACAGTATCTATTGAACTTAGAGCGTGAGGCTTTCCTTAGCCTTGTTGCTGATCCACTTTCTCAGCAAAGAATGCAACACATGCTGTTAAAAGGTAAACCACTTCGTAACTAATTGACAAAATAGATCAATCTTGCACATGAAACAAAGGGGGATTAATACGATGCGTGAAGCCGTTATTGTAGCAGGAGCACGAACTCCAATTGGAAAAGCAAAAAAAGGTTCTTTAGCAACAGTAAGACCAGATGATTTTGGTGCTGTTGTAGTCAAAGAAACATTGAAAAGAGCGGGCTATGAAGGACCGATTGATGATTTAATTTTAGGCTGTGCGATGCCTGAAGCAGAGCAAGGGATGAATGTAGCACGTAGTATTGGGGCACTAGCAGGATTACCAGATACAACTCCTGCGCTAACGATTAATAGATTTTGTTCATCAGGTTTACAGGCAATTGCGTATGCAGCAGAACGAATTATGCTAGGTCATTCAAAGGTGATTCTAGCTGGCGGTGTCGAGTCTATGAGTATGGTGCCGATGGTGGGGAATACACCACGCTTAAATCCGACATTAGCTGAAACGGCTCCGCAATATTATATGGGTATGGGGCATACGGCTGAGGAAGTGGCTCGCCAGTACAATGTTAGTCGTGAAGATCAAGATGCTTTTGCAGTTCGCTCGCATGTTCTTGCTGAAAAGGCGATTAAAGAAGGCAAATTCAATGATGAAATTGTACCAATCGAAGTGGAACAGCATTACGTAGACGATCACAATAAACCACAAGTAAAAAAATTTACATTTAGTATGGATGAAGGTGTACGACCAGGTACATCAGTTGAAGGCTTAGCAAAATTGCGTCCAGCTTTCCATGTAAAGGGCAGTGTAACGGCTGGTAATGCCTCTCAAACTTCTGATGGTGCAGCAACTGTACTAGTGATGGATCGTGAGGAGGCCGAACAGCAAGGACTGACACCAATGGCAAAATTCCTAGGCTTTGCAGTTGGTGGTGTGCCTCCTGAAGTAATGGGAATTGGTCCGATTGTGGCAGTACCTAAAGCGTTAGAAATTGCAGGTTTATCCATAGATGACATTGATTTATGGGAAATCAATGAAGCATTTGCTTCTCAATCATTACAGGTAGTACGTCATTTAGGCATCGACCAAGAAAAAGTCAATGTCAATGGTGGAGCAATTGCATTAGGTCACCCTCTAGGTGCTACAGGAGCTATTTTAACGTTAAAGCTTATTCATGAATTGAAGCGTCAAGGGAAGAAATATGGCGTGGTGACAATGTGTATTGGCGGCGGCATGGGTGCTGCTGGTGTATTTGAAATTTTATAAAATTTTCTAGATCAGCTTGAGGTGTACGGTTTACGGTTGCCTCCGAACATGTTCACATCAAGCTTTTCTATACATGTTCATTTGGGGATTAAACAATCAAAATAGATATATTGGGAGGAATTTATCATGACTGAAAAAACAACTGATTTCATTAAAGGCGGCGGATTTCTAATTGAAGATGTGGAATTAAATCGTGTATTTACACCAGAAGATTTCACTGACGAGCATAAGATGATTGCTAAAACAACAGAGGAATATGTAGCAAATGAAGTTTTACCAGTAGTTGAAAATTTAGAGCACCATGAATTTGAGCATTCAGTGCGTCTCCTAAAAAGTGCAGGCGAATTAGGTTTGCTTGGAGCAGATGTGCCAGAAGAATATGAAGGGCTTGGACTAGACAAAGTTTCTTCAGCTTTAATTGCTGAGAAAATGTCTGTTGCAGGTGGTTTTTCCATCACACATGGTGCACATGTTGGGATTGGTTCACTACCAATCGTTCTATTTGGTAATGAAGATCAAAAGAAAAAATATTTACCTAAGCTTGCTTCAGGTGAATTAATCGCAGCATATGCATTAACAGAGCCAGGCTCAGGTTCAGATGCTCTAGGGGCAAAAACGACTGCGAAATTAAATGAGGCAGGCACACATTATATTTTAAATGGTGAGAAGCAATGGATTACAAATGCAGGCTTTGCTGACGTATTTGTTGTTTATGCAAAAATTGATGGTGATAAATTCTCTGCCTTTATCGTAGAACGTGCCTACAATGGCGTTTCAGTAGGCCCGGAAGAGAAGAAAATGGGGATTAAATCATCGTCAACTCGTACATTAGTATTAGAAGATGCGGAAGTACCTGTAGAAAATCTATTAGGTGAAATTGGTCGTGGGCATGTCATTGCCTTCAACATTTTAAATATTGGTCGTTATAAGCTTGGTGTGGGCACAATTGGTGGCTCTAAACGTGCATTGGAGTTAGCTATCCAGTATACAAACCAACGTCAGCAATTTAAAACAAAGCTTTCTGATTTCAATCTAACAAAAGAGAAATTGTCAACAATGGCTTCTCAATTGTACGCGTCCGAATCATTAAACTATCGTACTGTTGGTCTATTTGAGGATCGTTTAAGCCAGTTAAGCCTTGAAGAGCAAAAGCAAGGAAAAGTAATTGCAGGTGCTATTGCTGAGTATGCAATTGAATGCTCTATTGCGAAAGTATTTGGGTCGGAAACATTAGATTATATTGCAGATGAAGCCGTACAATTACATGGCGGTTATGGCTTTATGGCTGAATATGAGGTAGAGCGTATTTACCGTGATTCTCGTATTAATCGAATTTTTGAAGGTACAAATGAAATTAACCGCATGATTGTCCCTGGCACATTTATGAAAAAGGCGCTAAAAGGCGAACTTCCTTTATTACAAGTTGCTCAAAATTTACAGCAAGAGCTGCTAATGTTAATGCCAGAAGACATCGGTACAGAGCCACTAGCACAAGAAAAATATTTAGTGAAAAATGCTAAGAAGATTGCTGTATTAGCTGCAGGCTTAGCAGCACAACGCTTTGGTGCGAAGCTTGATCAGGAGCAAGAGGTATTAGTGAATATTGCCAATATCGCTAACCAATTATTTGCAATGGAGTCAGCTGTCTTACGTACAGAAAAGGCAATTGCTCGTGATGGCGCTGAAAAAGCACAGCAGAAATTGCTATACACGCAAATCTTCTGCCAAGAAGCATTCACAGAAATCGAAAAGGAAGCAAAAGACACAATTCTTGCTTCAGCAGATGGCGATGCAGCACGTATGACATTATCTGCACTTCGTAAATTAACACGCAATAATCCTTATAACTTAATTGCGAAGAAACGTGAAGCTTCTGTTAAACTAATCGAAGCTGAAAAATATATTGTTTAATAGCATACACTTTCACTTAGCTATCTGTAAGAGGATAGCTAGGTTTTTTTATGAGAGATGGATAGAAGCTTGAAACTGACGGATAGAACAGCTAGATTGACGGATAAAATGGAGAAAGTGATGAATAGAACAGCAAAACGGATGGTTAGGCTTACGAAAATGAGAGAAGTTCCACCATTCGAAACAATTATGATGGTATACTACAGAAAAAGACAGTAGAGGAGCATTTTAATGACGATTCAATTTATCCATTATCCGAAATGTACGACATGTAAAAAAGCACAAAAGTGGTTAAATGATCATGAGGTTTCCTATGAAGAGGTACACATTGTAGAGCAATCGCCAACAAAGGATGAAATAACAGCCATTTGGCAAGCCAGTGGACTGCCTTTGAAGAAATTTTTTAATACATCGGGTATGAAATATCGTGAGCTTGGTTTAAAGGACAAGCTAGCGGAAATGACTGAAGATGAGCAGCTGGAGCTACTTGCTTCTGATGGGATGTTAATCAAACGTCCAATCGTAACGGATGGCCAAAAAGTAACGCTAGGGTTTAAAGAATCAGATTTTGAGCAAACTTGGAAATAGCCGTATTTAAACAGGATCGAACGACTCTTCTAACCGAGATAAAGTCACTGGCAGATGTCACAAATTTTTAACAGAGATGTATTTCAAGTAACTTGAAAAAATTGTGGACTGCAATTAAGCTGGCACGTAATTGAATCTTGTTTTTATAGGAGAAGTATGGCACACTGAAAGTGAATATATTACATATTTATGGAGGGGTTTTTTGCATGAGCACACCTAAAGACTTACGTTATTCTGAAGAACATGAATGGGTAAAAACAGAAGATGGAAAAGTACGTATTGGTATTACTCACTTCGCACAATCTGAATTAGGAGATATCGTTTTCGTTGAGCTTCCACAAGTTGGCGACGAAATCAAAACAGATGATCCATTCGGTAGCGTAGAATCAGTTAAAACTGTTTCTGAATTGTATGCACCAATCTCAGGTACTGTAGTTGAAGTAAATGCAGATTTAGAAGATAGCCCAGAATTCGTTAATGAATCACCATATGAAAAAGCATGGATGATCGTTGTGGAGCCTGCTGATGCATCAGAAGTTGAAAAACTAATGACAGCAGAGCAATACGAAGAAATGATCGCTGAATAAGACAAGCTATAATCGAAAAACGTCGGAAACTACCGGCGTTTTTTGTTATATAATGACTTATAATGGGGATGTCTAAATGGAGGTGGCGTAATGTTCGAGGGAAAATGCTTAATAGTAGAAGGACGCTCAGATAAGCTACAAATTGAGCCAATTTTAAATGAGAATGTTACAATACTATGTACGAATGGTACAATTGGTGTGCATCAATTAGAAGAGCTGCTCGATCCCTATGAGAGCTGTGAGCTATTTACTTTTTTTGATGCAGATAATTCAGGCGATAAGCTACGTGCATTAATGGACAGACATTATCCAGAGGCAGAGCATTTACGTACAATGCCAACCTATAAGGAAGTAGAGACGACACCAAGAAAAGTGTTAGCGATGATATTACTGCGTGCACATTTTTCAATCCATAATGAATATATTTTGTAAGGTTGCGTGAGGAAATGGAAGAATGGTCAAAAGAGCAGTGGGAAACGGCAAAACAGTCGGGACAGAAAGCTGCATTTTATTTATATACACCGATGTGTGGAACGTGTGCAGTGGCATCTAAAATGATGGCCATTATTGAACAATTACTGCCACAGCTACCAATAGGTAAAGCGAATATAAATTTTTTAGAGCATGTTGCTGTTGAGCATCAAATTGAAAGTGTTCCGTGTTTACTTGTTAGTGATGGCGGAAAAGTGACAGATAAGATTTATGCTTTTCAATCCGTACCATTTTTATACGAATTGTTAAAAAAATCAATTGACTGAACTTTACTAGCGTGGTAAAGTATCAAATATATTACTAAAACATTAAATATATCGAACTCTTATAAAGAGTGGCGGAGGGAAGTGCCCTATGAAGCCCGGCAACCATCACAAAGTGAAAAGGTGCCAAATCACTCAAAGATTTTTCTTTGAAAGATGAGAGAACGGTTTAACGTTATTATACGTGACCCCTTCTACTTGTCTGTGAGTGAAGGGGTTTTCTATATGAGAAAAGGAGTATTCGCTATGATCCAGCTTCAAAATATTACGAAGAAATACAAAACAGCAAATGGCGAATTAACGGCAGTCAAAGACGTCAACCTTACCATCAATAAAGGTGAAATTTTTGGCATTATCGGCTATAGTGGCGCTGGTAAGAGTACCATGATTCGTTTATTAAACGGTTTAGAGAAACCGACAACAGGAACAGTAACGGTGAACAGTCAAGAGTTTTCATCGATTAAAGGGCAAAAGCTTAGAGCAGCTAGACAAAAGGTAAGTATGATTTTCCAACATTTCAATTTACTTTGGTCTAGAACAGTTGCCGAAAATATTGCATTTCCTCTAGAAATAGCAGGTGTTTCAAAGGCTCAACGTGAAGCACGAGTAAAGGAATTAATTGCACTTGTTGGTCTAGAGGGACGTGACAGGGCGTATCCATCCCAGCTTTCTGGTGGACAAAAGCAGCGTGTAGGGATTGCCCGTGCATTAGCGAATAATCCAGAGGTTTTACTATGTGATGAGGCGACTTCCGCACTCGATCCTGAAACGACGGATGCCATTCTTGATTTACTCGTTGATATCAATGAACGTTTAGGCTTAACAATCGTTTTGATTACACATGAAATGCATGTCATCCGCAAAATTTGTCATCGTGTAGCGGTCATGGAGGCAGGCGAAATAGTGGAACGTGGTGAGGTATTGCAAGTTTTCCAAGCACCACAAGCGGCTATTACTAAAAAATTCGTATCTCAGATTACAGATACAAAGGAAACACAGGATACGGTGGCACAAATCAAAACAAATTATCCAACTGGACAACTTGTCAAACTGATTTTTGTTGGTGAAAAGACAGAACAGCCGGTTATCTCACATCTTGTGAAACAATTTGATGTAGAAGTAAGCATTGTTCATGGTAATATTTCGCAAACGAAAAACGGTGCATACGGTACACTGATTGTGCAAATTGATGGCTCGAAAACAAATGTGGCTGAAGCCCTTCGTTATTTAAATACAGTCGAAGTACAAACGGAGGTGATCGCAAATGCTAACTAATCTTTTTCCAAACGTAGACTGGGAAAATATGTGGCAAGCTATGTATGAAACATTGTACATGACGGCAATTTCTACAGTTGTCACATTTATTCTTGGGTTAGTCATTGGGATCGTTCTATTTTTAACAAGCCCTAATCAGCTATGGGCTAATAAAATGGTTAACTTTTTAACGGGTTCAATCGTTAATATTTTCCGCTCCATCCCATTTATCGTGTTAATTATTTTATTAATTCCATTTACGAAATTCTTACTTGGTACGATTCGGGGAGCAAATGCGGCATTACCTGCTCTAATTATTGGTGCAGCCCCGTTCTACGCTCGTATGGTATTGATTGCGTTACGTGAAATAGATAAAGGTGTCATTGAAGCAGCCCGTTCAATGGGGGCAAAAACATCCACAATTATTTGGAAAGTACTGATCCCTGAATCTTTACCAGCACTAATTTCAGGGATTACTGTAACGGCTGTTGCCCTCGTTGGTTATACTGCAATGGCAGGGATTATCGGTGCAGGTGGTCTTGGTAACTTAGCTTTCCTAGACGGCTTCCAACGAAACCGCCAAGATGTGACATTAATGGCAACTATTCTGATCTTAGTAGTTGTATTTATCATTCAATGGATTGGTGATCTCATAACGGTGAAGATCGATAAACGTTAGTAAGACTAAAAGAGGTTATTCCGGTTCTAACCGCTAACATATTTGAAACAAATAAAAGGGAGTGTCATAAATGAAAAAGTTATTAGCAGGATTATTTTTATCTATACTTGTACTAGCATTAGCAGCTTGTGGTACAGATAAAAAGGAAGATGCCAATTCAGCATCTGATCAAACAGATAGTAAAGACAATGTAACATTAAAAGTAGGTGCTTCTAATACACCACACGCAGTCATCCTAGATAAAGCAAAACCAATTTTAGCTAAAGAAGGCATCGACCTTGAAATTGAAACTTATACAGATTATGTTCTTCCAAACCAAGATCTAGATTCAAAAACACTTGATGCAAACTATTTCCAACATATTCCATACTTGGAGTTACAAATTAAAGATAATGGCTATGATTTCGTGAATGCTGGTGGCGTTCATATTGAACCAATCGGTATTTACTCAAAAAAATATAAAACTTTAGAAGATCTGCCTGAAGGCGCAACAATCTTACTTTCTAACTCAGTATCAGACCACGGTCGTATGCTATCATTACTGGAAGCTAAAGGCTTAATTAAATTAAAAGAAGGTATTGATAAAACGGCAGCAGAAATAAAGGATATTGAAGAAAATCCTAAAAACTTTAAATTTGATGCGAATACTGCACCAGAAATGCTTGTACAAATGTATGAAAATGATGAGGGCGATGCAGTACTTATCAACTCTAACTTTGCGATCGATAATGGTTTAAATCCAATCGAAGATGCTATTTCTCTTGAAGACAAAGAATCTCCATATGTGAATATCATCGCAGTACGTGCAGGCGACGAAACAAGACCAGAAATTAAAAAATTATTAGAAGTATTAACTTCTAAAGAAATCCAAGACTTCATTTTAGAAGAATGGAAAGGTGCAGTAGTACCAGTACAATAATTCAAAGGGTAAGTGAGTGATCTAACTCACTTACTTTTTTATTAGCCCCCTCAAGTATCGCTTATTAATGGTACTTGAGGGGGTTATTTTTATTGCAATTATTAAAAAGTTGATTTATCAACTATTAACATCAATCAGTGTTGTTTTTAATCAAATTATTTTAGAGTTAGAAAGTAATTCTGAAATTATTTGTTAAATAGGATGAACATTATTGCACAAATATTATTAAATTACATAAAATATAGGTGTTTATGATTATATTTTATAATTGTTTAGAAATTGTTTAGTTATAATTAGTACTATATAAATGTTGATGAAGTTTTTTTGAGTTAAATTTATTTTTTTAATCTATTTTGACTAGAAAAATCATACGTAAGTATGTAGCGATGAAAGGAGTCTGTACAGTACGATGATGAGAAGTGACAAATTACTTTGCAAAATGCTTGCCATGAATAACTATGGTCAAACGAAGCTGTAACGAAAAGAACGATGACAATGGACTACTAGATTAGATAAAGGAGTAATTTTTTATGACAATTGAAACGACATCATTAAGCAAAGCTTTATCAAAAAAAATCCACACAAAAAAAGCTACAATTGGGGTTATTGGGCTTGGCTATGTAGGGTTACCATTTGCAGTGGAAATGGTTCAAAGTGGGTTTCAGGTAATAGGCTTTGATAAAAACCAAGATAAAATCATGCAGTTACAAAATGGTCATAGTTATATCGCTGATCTACCTAAAGAAAATATACAGCAAATGATAAAGAGTAATCAATTTGAGCCAACGAATGATTTTTCTAAGCTTTCACAAGTGGATGTCGTTATGATTTGTGTGCCTACACCTACTACTGCAGAAGGAACTCCCGATATTTCATATATAAAAGAAGCAACACATACCATCGGACAATATATCAAGACGAATGGGTTAGTTATTCTTGAAAGCACAACGTATCCTGGGACAACAGAAGAAATTGTCCAGCCTATTTTAGAAAACTATGGTTTTGCGATTGGTCAAAATTTATTTTTAGCCTATTCACCAGAACGTGTGGATCCAGGAAATATCAACTTTTCCGTATCGAATACGCCTAAAGTGGTTGGTGGAATAACCGCAGCATGCTTAGAAGTATCAAAGGTCTTTTATGAAACAGTCATTCATACCAATGTTTGTCCTGTTTCAAGCCCAAGAGTGGCTGAGATGGAGAAATTGCTGGAAAATACATTTCGTCAAATTAATATTGCCCTTGTCAACGAGTTAAGTCAGATTTGCTACAAAATGGATATCGATATTTGGGAAGTCATTCATGCAGCTTCTACAAAGCCATATGGTTTTATGCCATTTACACCTGGACCAGGAGTAGGAGGGCATTGTATTCCAGTCGATCCTAAATACTTATTGTGGGCAGGACAACAACACGGGATCTCGGCAACGCTAATTGAAGCGGCAGATAAAGTCAATGATTCCATGCCTCATTTTGTTGTGAACAGATTAGAAAACTACTTACGTCTACAAAGTAAAGAGCTGTGTAAGGCAAACATTGTTGTCATTGGCGTTACTTATAAGCCCAATATAAATGATTCACGTGAATCTCCAGCACTTCGTGTTATTCAACAACTACTAGATAATCAGTGTCAGTTAAAGATTATCGATCCTTTTATTGAAACCTTTTCTGTAGAGCAAGCTCTTGTCAAGACGGACCTACTAACAGTAGAAATAATCCAACAGGCAGACGCAGTATTAATTTTAACGAATCATTCAGATATTGATTACTCTTTAATTGACCAACAGGCTTCTTTAATTTTTGATACACGAAATACCCATTTTCTGTTTAAAAATAAAAATTATTACAAATTATAAGGAGAATTCATGGGAAATGAAACAACTTAAACTATGTGGTCTGCTCATTCTACTGTTGTTAGCAGGCTGTCAATCTACTCCTAAAGAAACGATTCACCCAGTTGATTCTACCATAGACGTCAAAAAATCTGATGGTACTATGAGTGACTTAATCAGTCATGCCAATATAGTTGTGCCAAAGGTTGCCTTAACATTTAATGGCTTCGCAGATAATGAAACGATGGAGTTACTACTGACAAAATTAGATGAATCGAATATGAAAGCAACCTTTTTTCTCGAGGGGATGCGTGTTGCTCAGGAGCCAGAGCTTGTTAAAGAAATATTAAAAAGGGGACATGAGGTGCAAAATGGTACATTGACATTTCCAGATGTATCAACTTTAGATTATGACCAAACGTATGAAGAAATCGTTTTAACCAATCAAATTTTTAAAGAGCATTTAGGTTATACACCACAATTTGTTCGCAGTCGCTCAGGTGATGTTACCGATAATATGCGCTTAGCAGCAGCAGCACTAAATATGAAGGCCGTTATTGGATTATCTATTAATCCACTTGATCGAAAAATGCAAAGTGCTCAGGAATTGATCGACTATATCGGCCAATATATTGATAGGGGCTCTATTATTCATCTCAACACATACATTAACCCTGCTATTATGGATGCCATTCCTTTATTAGCCCAATTAGCGAACGAACGGGAGTATACCTTTACTACTTTAAGTGATTTATTAGATGAGCGCTATTTAACAAAGTCTGTAGAAGAAATAGCTGGTTATGATGCTGTTAGCCCCAATTTAAATTATGAGCAGGTCAAGCCGAATTTATATTATCGGAAAGAGACGACTAAAAAGGAGATTGCCATTACTTTTGATGACTGGGCACATGAAAAAAGAGTAAAAGAAGTGTTGGATATTTTACGTAAATATGAAATCAAAAGCACCTTTTTCTTAATCGGTAGTGGCGTGGAGAAAAATCCACAATTAGCAAAGATGATTGTAGAGGAAGGTCATGAGGTAGCCAGTCATTCCTATTACCATCTAGATGTTACGAAAATGACACCCGAAGATTTACAGGACGATTTAGTAAAAGCACATAGGGCTTTGACCTATGCGCTACAAGAGCCACCTCTACTCTATTTTAGACCAGCACAAGGCATAATGGATGAGCGAACAGCCAAAATCATCACTGCTGCGGGCATTAAAACGATTGCTATGTATGATATAGCTTCTTTTGATTGGAATTTAGAGTATACAGCACAAGACATTTATGATCGAGTGATGTCTAGGGTCGGGCCAGGAAAGGTCATTGTCATGCACATTTTAGATGGAACTAATACGGTAGAAGCACTGCCACTCATCATTGAAAAGCTGCAACAAGATGGTTACAGCTTTAGTAAAATGTCGACGTGGATTGAAGAAGATTCAAATAGGGATGTGAATGAATGATGAAAACGAAAAAAGAGGTTTTAACCATACCACGCTCTGATCGTCGGATTTTATCAAATATTCCTGATCCCGAAAATGTACGGAGCCTTGTCAATCGGCGTGGAGCATCCTACCAGAAAGATGAAATTGATCCTGCCGATGTGAATGAAATTTATCGGCTCCAACAACTAAGCTTGCGCTATGAAACTCATTTTGAGGTGCAAATTAAACGAGCACGACGTCAAGTGAGTTCAGACAAATACTATGCGGAGGATATTTCAGTAACAGGTATCCTTGTTTACACGAATCAGCCCCATCATTTACTCATCGATGAAATTTTAACAATGAATTTTACAATACCAGGTGGAGCGATGCCTGAGGGCTATGAAGCTAAAGTAAAGTTAAAGGCTAAGGTTAAACGTTTTTTTACGAAAGAGATAGATGGACAAATTCGGTATTACGTTGCCTGTGAATTTTTACAGCCTTTGAATGAATATATGACAAAAAAACGTTGGGGCATTTCTATTTTTATGGCAAGTTTATTTTTATTGGTTGTATCACTTATTGTCATGTTAATGCGAGCCGAAAGTGTGATTTACTTTAGGTTTAATAAATTTTTATATTTATATAGTATTATTGCGGCTACGTTTCTACTAAGTAGATATATATTTGGTATTTTCTATAAGAATGTACCAATCAATCCGAAGTTTGAACCAGGTGTATCGATTATTATCCCCGTGTTTAATGAGGAAGAATGGATTCATCGCACAATTTCAAGCTGTATCAATCAATATTATCCAGTAGATAAATTAGAAGTCATTGTTGTGGATGATTGTTCAACAGATCGTACGGAAGAAAAGGCAAAGGACATGATTGACCTTATTCATCAAGAGGGCCAGCGTTTTAGGACAAATGATCGCTTACAGTTTTATAAGCTGCCACAAAATGGAGGGAAACGGGAAGCGTTAGTAGCTGGTGTTCATCAAGCAAAGCATGATTTAGTTGTTTTTGTGGATTCAGATAGCTTTTTAGAGCCACATGCAATCCGCAATTTAGTACAGCCATTTCAAGATCCTAAAATGGGCGGTGTAGCTGGCCGAACTGAGGTTGAAAATAAATTTACGAATGCTCTAACGAAATTACAAACGGTCCGTTATTATATCGCCTTCCGCATTATGAAAGCGGCTGAATCATGGTTTGATACGGTTACTTGCTTATCTGGGCCATTAGCATGTTATCGAAAAGAGCTTATTTTAAAAAATGAAAAGGCCTGGCTCAATCAAAAATTTCTTGGTCAGCCAGCGACATTTGGTGATGATCGCAGTATGACTAACTATATTTTGAAAACGCATCGAACAGGTTATCAGGACAATGCCATTTGCTCAACGATCGTACCCTCTGACACAAAAGTTTTTTTATCACAGCAAATGAGATGGAAACGCTCTTGGCTAAGAGAATCATTACGAGCATTTTTATTTATGTGGAAAAAAGAACCGTTTATGTTCCTTTTCTTCATTATTGGTTTAATTGTGCCGATTGCTGCACCAATTGTCGTTGTTTATAACTTAATTTATGTACCACTGATGTATGGTATTTTTCCAACCACTTTTTTAATTGGCTTACTACTAATGGCCATGTTAATGAGTTTGGCTCATTTATTCTTTAGAAAAAGTAAATTATGGGGATTTGGCTTTATCTTTGTTCTCTATTATGAATTTATTTTGCTTTGGCAGATGCCAGTTGCTTGGGTGACGTTTTGGAAATCTACATGGGGGACAAGGGAGACACCTCAGGACATTCTCGCGAAAGAAAAGAAAATGGAAAAGCAAAAATTACGAAAATCCCGATTTTCGATGTTAAAAATTAGAAAAATGGGTGAGAAGGAATGAATGAGAGAAATATAGAACTCCAGCCAGCAAAAAAAAATCGTCGAAAAATCATCCGTTCAATCGTGCAATTAATCATTGTAGTTTTGTTAGCTGTTATTTTAATAAAAGCTGTATTTTTAACAGAGAAACGAACAGCTGAAACGGTACCATTAAACAATAAAGAGGGCTTTATTGCTCTTTCCTATTTCGGTGTGAGTAGAAATGATTCACCTAAATATGTGTCCAAAAAGAATTTAGAAGAACAATTAACATTGCTAGAAAAGCAAGGTTATCAAACCATTACGCAACAGGATATTTTAGATTTTTATCAAAAAGATAAACCATTGCCAGAAAAAGCATTGTATTTATCGTTTGAGGATGGACGAACAGACTCCAGTATTTTTGCTCAAAATATTATGGAAAAATTAAATTATAAGGCGACGATGTTTACGTATGCTAATAAAATGGATACGCGAGACAATAAATTTTTAAAGCCTAAAGATTTAAAGCTAATGGAACGAAGCGGTTATTGGGAGCTAGGATCTAATGGATATAGGCTAACCTATATTAATATTTTTAATGATAAGGGACAGTCTCTTGGTGTGATTGATGAAAATAATGTACCAAATAAAACAACGATAGAATACTATAACCACTATTTAATGGACTTTATTCGAAATCAATATATGATTCCAAGTGAAACACGATTAGAGATGGAAAAACGCATTCGCAAGGATTACACATTGATGGAGGAAATCTATCAACAGGAGTTTGGCGAAGTGCCGAAAGCCTATGCAATTATGCATGCCAACTCACTGTATAACAATATGGACCCACTTGTTCAGCATGTCAATGATAAGGAAATTAAAGACAAGTTTCGTATGCACTTCAATTTAGAGTTAGGTGCCTATAATGATCGAGAGGCAGATTTGTATAATTTAAATCGCTTGCAAGTCTCCCCCTATTGGTCAACCAATCATGTCATGATGAAAATCCGTCAAGCTAGTAAACAAAATGTTGAATTCAAAATAGGGGATCTTTCATTAGCACAGAAGTGGGATGTAATGAACGGTGCTGCTGAATTTGAAAACAATGAAGTTACGTTAACATCAGCACCATCAAGTGAAGGGAGAATTCTCTTTAAGGAAGCCTTACCCGAAAACTATCAGGCGCATTTTACTTTTAAGGGAAATGTTGTGGGTCAGCAAACCTTCTATATTAATTACGATGAAAAAACGAATAGCTATTTGCGAGTTGCATTAGTAGATAATGAGATTGTGATTAGCGAAAAATTACCAGGAGCAGGAATTGTTGAAAAGCAGCGTTTTCAGTTAAATGAAATAAAATGGAATGAAGAGGAATATGCCTTTAACAAAGCGACCGTTTATTCCTATCAAGATACACAAAATGGGTCACGGATTAATGACAAAGAATACCCAAGAAACTTAACGAAAAAAAGAGTATTTAACATTACCGTGAATAAGGATAAAATAGAAATAGATGTTGATAATGTATTATCCGAGACCGTTCAAATAAATCCATTGTTACAAGGGTCACAAATTGGATTTGGTGCATTGTACAGTAAAAAGGATACTTCACATGAACAGTATGCAGATGATATTTACGATACATTGATAGAGGATATATTAATTACAGACAGTAAAGATCAAAACATATTTACGAACCAATATACGAATTTTGAGAAGGTGAAGCATAAAACCATCACCATGTTTAATCATGTTGTGGATTTCTTTATTGAAACCTTCTAAATCGGGGTGAAATTTGATTCAAGTGAAGAACTTTGTATTGTTTATATGTATAGCACTACTATTTATCACTGCTTGTAGTAATAGTAAAGAGCCACCAGCTGAAGCAAAGGTAGGAATAAAGGACAAGGAGAAGCTTCGATTGTCCATCTGGTTACCAGAATGGCAAAATAAATCTGCGATGGAGGATGTGAAAAATTCTCTAGATGGATTACAAGATATACGGGTTTTCGGTGCTTATTTTAATAGCAAAGATGAACTATTATTAACTGAAAATGCGATTGACATGCTACAACAAACGCAGCAACAATTTAATGATTCTCATCCTGTAATCCTAACGCTTATCAATGATTATGTAACAGATAATGCCCCTTCTGTTCAAAAGGACAGTACGCTTTTGCATAGACTCGTGCAGGATTCTTCTGCGAGGCAAAAGCATATCAATAATATTTTGCAAGTAGTCGATCAATACCAAGTGAGTGGCATTGAGATTGATTATGAAAAGGTAGCACAGAAAGACCTTCGAAACTACATTCTTTTTTTAAAAGAGCTGTACAAAGCTCTTTCAAAAAAGGATGTGACATTACATGTCGTTCTAGAGCCAAGTTTTCCATTTAATATGAAATTGCCAAATGGACCAATCTATACTGTCATGGCCTATAATGTTCATGGCTATCATAGTGGTCCAGGTGCGAAGGCCACTTACTCTTTTCTCAATGATTTAGTGAGAAAAGTGAAGAAGTCTAATCAGGATTTAGCGATTGCCTTTGCTACAGGAGGCTTTGATTGGGTAGCCGAAGGTCAAATTGTTGCTTTAACAGAGCTTGAGGCTGAACAACTATTAGCTGAAACGAATGCAGTGAAGCAGCGTGATAAGGGGAGTGGGGCCGTTTATTTTACGTATGTAGATGATGACAATGTCAGTCATGAGGTTTGGTATGCAGATCAAGAAACACTTGAGAAATGGGTAAACTATATACAAAAAAGAAGCTATCATGACGTGGTGCTATGGCGTGCTGGAGGCTTAGGTGCAAGAACTTTACAATGGATCAGTGAGCAATCAATTGAATAGCATTCGTGAAAAAAAATCGCCTTTTCAGGCGATTTCAGACTGTAGACAAACTCGATGAATTTTGAGTTTGCCTACAGTCTTTTTTCTTTTACAATAAAATAAAGTAAAGCCGTTGATTTCCACTACGGGCGGGGTCGAGCTGCTTCCCTCACTTCGCTCAGTCCAGGATCTCGACTTTCCCGCTTTTCCCGCAGGAGTCGCCGCCCTTCGTTCCAATCAACTTCTACATAAAGCTCTATCTACATAGGGTGTTGAAAATTAAACTTTTGAGGTGATCAACCATGATGACGAAGAATCAAACCAATGAACGTGAACAATTAGAAATGTTAACGATTGATCAATTAGTTCCCAACGATCATTTAGTGAGAAAACTGGAGGCTGCTATTGATTTTTCATTTATCTATCCTTTAGTAGAACATCTCTATTCACCTAATGGGCGTCCAAGTATTGATCCTGTTGTTCTCTTTAAAATGACGTTTATTCAATATGTTTTTGGCATTCGCTCCATGCGTCAAACCATCAAAGAAATTGAAACGAATATGGCGTATCGCTGGTTTTTAGGATTTGGCTTCCATTCAGAAGTCCCGCATTTCTCTACCTTCGGTAAAAATTATGTCCGTCGCTTTCAAGACACGGATATATTTGAACAGATTTTCTATCGTATATTAAAAGAGATTATGCATCAGGGACTCCTCCATGCAGACCATTTATTTATCGATTCCACGCATGTGAAAGCGAGTGCGAATAAACGGAAGTATGATAAAAAGGTTGTGCGAAAAGAAACACGGGCTTATGAAGAAAAACTTCAATTAGAGTTAAATATGGACCGTGAAGAACACGGAAAAAAGCCCTTTCCCCCGGAGAAGTTTAAAAAGGAAGAATGGAAAGAAATAAAGGAAAGCACGACAGATCCTGAAAGTGGCTATTACGTAAAGGATGAACGTACGAAACAGTTTGCGTATTCTTTCCATGCAGCCACAGACGAAAAAGGCTTTGTCTTAGGTGCCATTGTGACTCCGGGAAATGTGCACGATAGCCATGTATTGCAGCCACTTGTTGAAAGGGTCATTCAAAATGTTCAAAAACCATTAGCTGTTGCAGCAGATGCAGCCTATAAAACACCAGCGATTACGAACTTTTTGTTAGAGAATCAAATGTTGCCTGTTCTTCCGTATACACGTTCTAAAACGAAAGATGGATTCTTCCGAAAGCACGAGTATACATATGACGAGCACTATAATTGTTATCTTTGCCCACAAGGGCAGATATTGAAGTATGCGACAACGACGAAGGAAGGATATCGCCAATATAAATCGAATCCTTTGATTTGTGCGAAGTGTCCAAGCCTTGCCCAATGTACAGAAAGTAAGCATCATCAAAAACTCATTCAACGCCATATTTGGGAGTCGTATGTGGAGGAAGCTGAACATTTACGCCATTCCTATGACATCAAACAAATTTATGCAAAGCGTAAAGAAACGATTGAGCGTGTCTTTGCCGATGCAAAAGAAAAGCATGGTATGCGATGGACAACCTTAAGAGGTCTGAAAAAATTGTCCATGCAGGCGATGCTTACTTTTGCTGCCATGAATTTGAAGAAACTGGCTACTTGGACGTGGCAAGTAGCTTAAGAGAGCAACTAAGCTCGAAGAGTATGTTGAATTTGGTAGTATATTACCAAATGTTAAAGATAAAATAGGAAGAAAAATGACAAAAGCCATCGAGAGTGAACTTCTCGATGGGCTTTTGTCTACAGTCTGAAATCGCCTTTTCAGGCGATTTTTTTCATAGTATTGAAAGTGAAAGGTGAAAAGGGCTTTTCGTTTTAGGAAACTTGCTTGCCGCTTGTTGTGCAGAATAAAAGCAGTTGCCCCCTGTCACGCTATCCTACGGGAGTCAAGTAGTCTGCCACTCTCATCTGCAAAGTGATAAAGGTTGCACAAATAAAATGATGGTGTTCATTACTCATTTAATCGATGGCTGTTGGGACCAATACTTCTTCACATTGAAAATAATAGCCTATCCTTTCTCTAATAATAGGCTATGTTCCTTAAGTTAGTAAGAAAGACAAAATGCAGTATGGTTGATTAGAGTAGAGCCAGCGTCACTCTTAGGGATTAGCGTCACAGCGGAGACCTGGAGCGAACGCGGTGAGTGAAGCGGCTCATCGGATGCCCCTTGGAAAGGATGCTGGCGGAACGGAAATCAACCTCTCGCCTTGTCAAAAAGTCTTTCTCTGCTATTGACATCGCCTTTTTATTGGAATTGGGAAAGACGAGAAAAGAAATGTTTCACAAAATCTAAAAAGATTGCTTCAGATGGTGCGATTTCTCGATTTACGGGTGAGATAATGCCAACAGTTCTAGGTATTGTGGGTGATTCAATTGGAACCTTGACGGTAAATCGAGCGGCTGAATCATATAAGGAGCTTTCAGGTAATAGACTAACACCTATACCAGCAGCTACTAAACCTTTCAGTGCATCCAAATCCTCACCTTCTGAAATAACATTTGGTAAGAAGCCTGCAGCACGGCAAGCATCCATAGCTACTTTATGTAATATATAGCCATCTGGAAATAAGACAAATAAATCGTTTTTCAACTCTGCTAGCTGAATACTTTCCCTTTTAGCTAATGGGTGATTAGCGGGTAGTAGTGCGGCGATGTTCTCAGTGAACAGAATTGTGGACTGAATGGATTCGTCCTTAGGGGGTAATGGTCCCAAAAAGGCTAGGTTTAACTCCCGGTTTTTGACCGCATAGATTAAAAATCGATAAGATCCTTGACGTAGTTGGAATTGTAAATCGGGATATTCTCGTTTAAAGGCGGATATAACAGTAGGCAGAACATAGCTAGCCAAACTTGTTGGAAAGCCAATTTTAATAGAACCTTTGGCAGGATCCAAATATTCTTCTACTTGCTTTGCCGCAAAATCAATGGCCTTTAAGGCTGTAATGGTATGCTCAAGAAATGTTTTCCCAATGGGAGTTAATTTCACATTTCGACCAACGCGCTCGAACAATGGCGTGCCTAATTCATCTTCAAGGTTTGCGATTTGCCGACTGATGGCAGATTGGGCTACATGAAGATGCTCCGCGGCCTCTGAAATATGCTCCCGTTCAGCAACCTCTACAAAATAGCGTAATTGACGTAACTCCACAAATATTCACCTCTATTAATCTAAAAATAAGATTGATTTTACCTTAATTATATATTATTTAAGATGAAAAATGATTGTAAATGTCAAAATAATAATTAGAATATTATGTTATCTTGCGAGATGGATTTGGTTATTGAAGTCTAGAAGAAACTTTGCTTAAAATATCTTGTTTTTAATTGATTCCATTTTAATGAAATAGGTTATAGTATAGTTATGGTTGTTTATGCAAATTTGTCATAAAACCGCTACAATTAACACTTTCCAAGGGGTTTTCACTATGTAGCTAGATGAAATCTATTCTCAATTAGGGATATTTCATTGAAAATGAAGAAAGTCTATTCTCATTGTCTAGCTGAACTAGTAATAATCTGAAAATGCTTATAAATCCTTTGTTTTTCAATATTTTATTTGAGAAATGGGAAAGTAATTGAAATGGTTTGCATAGAGAACGATTTTCAGTTAAGATTAGAATGATAATAATTAAGGAATGGTTGACCCATTCACTGAACACTATGGAGGTATTTTCATGTCAACTTTAGTTATTAAAGATCTTCACGTTGCGATCGACGGGAAAGAGATTTTAAAAGGCGTAAATCTTACAATTAATACAAATGAAATTCACGCAATCATGGGGCCAAACGGAACTGGTAAATCGACACTAGCTTCTGCAATTATGGGTCATCCTAAATATGAAGTCACTTCAGGTACTGTAGAGCTTGATGGCGAAGATGTACTTGAAATGGAAGTGGACGAACGTGCTCAAGCTGGTTTATTCCTAGCAATGCAATATCCATCAGAAATTGCTGGTGTAACAAATGCTGATTTCTTACGTTCGGCGATTAATGCACGTCGTGAAGAAGGCGATGAAATTTCATTAATGAAATTTATTCGTGAATTAGATAAAAATATGGATTTCCTAGAAATGCATGAAGATATGGCTCAGCGTTATTTAAATGAAGGTTTCTCTGGCGGTGAGAAAAAACGTAATGAGATTCTTCAATTAATGATGATTAAACCAACATTTGCAATTTTAGACGAAATTGACTCTGGACTTGATATTGATGCATTAAAAGTAGTATCAAAAGGCATTAACGCAATGCGCGGTGAAGGCTTTGGCTGCTTAATGATTACACACTATCAACGTCTATTAAACTACATTACTCCAGATCATGTACACGTAATGATGCAAGGACGTGTTGTAAAATCTGGTGGTGCAGAGCTTGCACAACGCTTAGAAGCAGAAGGCTATGATTGGATTAAAAAAGAATTAGGTATCGAAGAAGAAGCAGAAGAACAAGAAGCATAAGAAGGAGGACGAACTAGCATGACAGTGGAACTTAACTTGCCTGTAACAGTACAGGACGTGCGCTCGTTCTCAGAAGCAAATGGTGAACCAACTTGGTTTACAGAACTTCGCGCGGCAGCACTAGACAAAGTAACTGGTTTAGATTTGCCAAAACCAGATAGAACGAATATTACAAAATGGGATTTCATGGAATTCCCGCAATTGGCGGTTCATAGTGAGGCATTCTCTTCATTGGATGCTCTACCTGAAGAAGCAAAAGGGTTAATTGACCTTGAATCACAAGAAAACCTATATATCCAACGTAATAATACACCAGCGTACATTAAGACATCGCAAGAACTTATTGATAAAGGTGTTATTTTTACTGATATTTTCACAGCAGTCCGTGAACATGGTGAACTTGTTCAAAAATACTTTATGACAGAAGCTGTTAAAGTGGAGGAGCATAAGTTAACAGCACTTCATACAGCGCTTGTTAATGGTGGTGTGTTTGTATACGTACCAAAGAACGTAATCATTGAGCAACCACTTCAAGTTGTTTTCCTAAACGACAATGCAGAAGCTTCATTATACAACCACGTTTTAGTAGTAGCGGAAGCTAATTCTGCTGTAACTTATGTAGAAACATATATTTCAACAATTGAAGAGGCAAAAGGTCAAGCAAATATTATTGCAGAAGTCGTTGTCCAAGATAATGCACAAGTAACATATGGTGCAGTAGATGTACTTGCAAAAGGCTTTACGACATACGTAAATCGTCGTGCACGTTTAGCACGTGATGCAAAAGTTGACTGGGCTCTTGGTTTGATGAATGACTCAGATACAATCTCTGAAAACATTACACATTTAATTGGTGACGGTTCTCATGCAGATACAAAAACAGTAGTAGTTGGTCGTGGAGAACAAAAACTTAACTTCACTACGGAGGTTCGTCACTGGGGTAAAAACTCTAACGGGCATATCTTAAAGCATGGTGTAATGAAAGATGCAGCTCAATCAATCTTTAACGGTATTGGCTATATCGAGCATGGTGCGACAAAAGCAGATGCACAACAAGAATCACGTGTATTAATGCTGTCAGAAAAAGCTCGTGGGGATGCAAACCCAATTTTATTAATTGATGAAGATGATGTAACAGCAGGACACGCAGCGTCTGTTGGTCGAGTAGATCCATTACAGCTTTATTATTTAATGAGCCGTGGTATCTCAAAAGCAGAGGCAGAGCGCCTTGTTATCCATGGATTCCTTGCGCCAGTTGTTACGCAATTACCAATTGAGGGCGTTCAAAAGCAACTGACGGAGGTTATTGAAAGGAAAGTTCGCTAATGATGAATAAAGACATTAAAAGCTATTTCCCAATTTTAAATCAGGATGTCAACGGTCATAGACTTGTTTATCTTGATAGTGCTGCAACGTCTCAAAAACCTGTTCAAGTGATTGAAGCTATTAAAGCATATTATGAATTTGATAATTCTAATGTTCACCGTGGCGTGCATACATTAGGAAATCGTGCAACAGATAAATATGAAGGTGCACGTGAAAAAGTTCGTAAGTTTATCAATGCACAATCAACGCAGGAAATTATATTTACACGTGGCACAACAACGGCTTTAAATACGGTGGCGTCAAGTTATGGGCGTGCTAATGTCGTGGAGGGTGATGAAATTGTTATTACCCATATGGAGCACCACTCCAATATTATCCCTTGGCAACAGCTGGCTAAAGAGAAAAATGCAACATTGAAATACATTGAGCTAGAAGCAGATGGTACTATTAGTCTGGAGAAAGTTCGTGCAACAGTCACACCTAAAACAAAAATCGTTTCCGTATCTATGGCGTCAAACGTCCTTGGAACAATAAATCCAATTAAAGAAATTGCTCAAATTGCACATGCTAATGGTGCGGTTATGGTAGCCGATGGTGCACAAGCTGCCCCACATATGAAAATCGATGTGCAAGATTTGGATGTGGATTTCCTCGGATTCTCAGGGCATAAAATGTGCGGACCAACTGGAATAGGTGTACTATATGGTAAAAAGGAACACCTTGAAAAGATGGAGCCAATTGAGTTTGGTGGCGAAATGATTGATTTTGTCGGGCTTTATGATTCAACGTGGAAGGAATTACCGTGGAAATTTGAAGGTGGAACGCCTATTATTGCAGGTGCAATAGGTTTAGGTGCCGCTATTGATTTCTTAACTGACATTGGGCTAGATAATATTGCAGCACATGAGCATAAGCTTGTAGGCTACGCAATGGATCAGCTTGAGACAATTGACGGTTTGAAAATTTTCGGCCCACGTGATCCAATGAAGCGTTGTGGATTGGTGACATTTAACTTAGATGATGTACATCCACATGATGTTGCAACGGTGCTTGACATGAATGGGGTTGCTGTTCGTGCAGGACATCATTGTGCACAGCCACTAATGAAATGTCTTCAGCAAGTAGCAACAGCGCGTGCAAGCTTCTATCTGTACAATACAGAGGAGGATATTGACCGTTTAGTTGCAGGGTTACGTTCTGCGAAGGAGTATTTTGGAGATGTCTTTTAATAATTTAGATCAACTATATCGTTCAGTCATTATGGATCACTATAAAAATCCTCGTAATAAAGGATCTTTAGAAGAGGATGCTGTAACGATTGATATGAACAATCCAACATGTGGCGACCGCATTCACTTAACATTAAAAGTGACTGACGGTATCGTAGAGGATGCAAAATTTGACGGCGAAGGCTGCTCTATTTCCATGTCCTCTGCATCGATGATGACACAGCTCATCAAAGGGAAAAAGGTTGAAGAAGCAATAGAGCTTTCAGATATTTTTTCTAAGATGATGATGGGGGAAGAGTATAGCGATAAATACGACCTTGAGGATGTAGAAGCACTGCAAGGTGTTTCACAATTTCCTGCACGAATTAAATGTGCGACATTAGCTTGGAAAGCAATGGAAAAAGGCGTGAAATAAATCTTACATCCTTGTTGCTTGGATGAAAGCGACATGGCTTTCATCCAAGACAAGGGTTGAATACCTGGAGAAAATACATCTCAGTGAACGGAGGAGAAACGATGGCTAAAAAAATGCCTGATATCGGCGATTACAAATACGGATTCCATGACAAGGACGTATCAATTTTCCGTTCAAAACGTGGTTTAACTGAAGAAATCGTCCGTGAAATTTCAAATATGAAACAAGAGCCAGAGTGGATGCTTGAGTACCGCTTAAAAGCACTTGAAACATTTTATACAAAACCAATGCCACAATGGGGTGGCGATCTTGGAGATTTAGATTTTGATGAAATTACGTACTACGTAAAACCATCAGAAGCTACACAACGATCATGGGATGAAGTACCTGATGAAATCAAAGCTACATTTGATAAATTAGGTATTCCAGAAGCAGAACAAAAATATCTTGCTGGTGTATCAGCACAATATGAGTCTGAGGTAGTTTATCATAACATGAAAAAAGACCTTGAAGATCTTGGTATTGTGTTCAAAGATACTGACTCAGCTTTACGTGAAAACGAAGATATTTTCAAACAATATTGGGGCAAAGTAATTCCTTACACGGACAATAAATTTGCTGCATTAAACTCAGCTGTATGGTCAGGTGGATCATTTATCTATGTACCACCAGGTGTAAAAGTAGAAACACCATTACAAGCTTACTTCCGTATTAACTCTGAAAACATGGGTCAATTCGAACGTACATTAATTATCGTGGACGAGGGTGCACACGTACATTATGTTGAAGGTTGTACAGCACCTGTTTATACAACAAACTCTTTACACTCTGCAGTTGTAGAAATTGTTGTACGTAAAGATGCTTATTGCCGTTATACAACGATTCAAAACTGGGCGAATAACGTTTACAATCTTGTAACGAAACGTACAGTTGTTGAAGAAAACGGTACAATGGAATGGATTGATGGTAACATCGGTTCTAAGTTAACAATGAAATACCCAGCATGTATCCTGAAAGGTGAAGGTGCTCGTGGTATGACATTATCCATTGCATTAGCAGGTAAAGGACAGCACCAACATGCTGGCGCAAAAATGATCCATATGGCACCAAACACATCTTCAACAATCGTATCGAAATCGATTGCTAAACAAGGTGGTAAGGTAACTTATATGGGACAAGTTCGTTTTGGTCCTAAAGCTAGTGGTGCACGTGCGAACATCGAATGTGACACACTGATCATGGACAATCAATCGACTTCTGATACAATTCCGTACAACGAGATCTTAAATGATAATGTTTCTTTAGAGCATGAAGCAAAAGTTTCAAAAGTATCTGAAGAGCAATTATTCTACTTAATGTCTCGCGGAATTTCTGAAGAAGAAGCGACAGAAATGATTGTAATGGGCTTCATCGAGCCATTCACAAAAGAACTACCAATGGAATACGCAGTAGAAATGAACCGTCTGATTAAATTCGAGATGGAAGGTTCTATCGGGTAATTAACTTACCACCCCTAGTCACAGTAAAACTTGTGACTAGGGGTTTTTTTATGATCTGATATATCAGATCGAAAATGGATTTTTGTAATATATTAAAATAATACTGGATTTTTGGATGAATACATACTAAAATGATAATGAGAATCAATATCAATTGAAAAGTAGGAGCTGATAAAATAATTTCATGTTCAATGCTTCAATATGCCAGATGACATAGCTATTTGTCATAACGATAACAATTTAAAGGAGATTATTGTCAATGAAAAAGAAGTTTCTATTTATTAGTGTCATCGCATTATTTATGCTGATCCTAGCAGCATGTGGTGAGAAAAAGGCTGCGGAAGAGGAAACATCCACAGATACGCCAAAAGAAGAAGCAACGCAAACAAAAGATAAATCTACAAATGAAGATGGTACGAGAACAATTGAATATCTTGGTGAAAGCTATGAAGTACCAGAAAAGGTCGAGAGAATTGTTGTAACAGGTGCTATGGAAGCGATGGAGGATATGGTTGTTCTTGATGTTCATCCAGTAGGAGCTATTGCTATTGGTGGCAAATTCCCTGAGCTATATGCTTCTGTAACAGACAAAGCAGAATCAATTGGTGAGAAAATTAAACCAAATTTTGAAAAAATATTAGAATTAGATCCTGATGTCATTTTAGGTTCAACAAAGTTCCCAGAAGAAGTACAAAGTAAATTAGAGAAAATTGCTCCTACTATTTTAGTGTCACATATATCGACGAACTGGGAGTCTAATTTAAACTTATTAGCTGAATTAACAGGTAAGCAAGCAGATGCAGAGAAAATCTTATCTACATATAAGGCAGATATTGAAGCTGCTAAAACGACGTTAACTGAGAAACTACAAGATAAAAAAGTAGCTGCTGTTCGTATTCGTGGTGGACAGGCTTATGTTTATCCAAAAGAAGTATTTTTAAATGCTGTTCTTTATGGAGAACTCGGTTTAGCAGTGCCTGATGAAGTTGCGAAAGCAAAAGCACAAGAAGCCATTTCTGTGGAACAACTGGCAGATATGAACCCTGATTATTTATTTGTACAGTTTTCAACAGATGAAAATGCGGATGCACCAAATGCTTTAGAAGACTTTAAAAACAATCCAATCATCCAAAATATTAATGCCTTTAAAAATGACCAAGTGTTTGTCAATGTACTTGATCCATTAATGGAAGGTGGCCCAGCTTATAGCCGAATTAAGTTTTTAGAGGCTATCCAACAAAATCTTGTGAAATAATAGGTAGCCGAATTAAGTAGCATGAGTTCAAGGGTATATGGACTCATGCTTTTTCTTTTGCATAATAAGAGACAAACCTTCATTTTGTATGTACAAAAGAATGCGATATTTTTTACATGATGTTTATTTCTAGTATCATACTGTGTGCTATGATTATGTACATAGAGGAGGGTGTCACATGATTGTAGTTGGATTAACTGGTTGGGGCGATCACCCTTCACTTTCTAGTGGAGTGACTACCTCAAAAGATAAATTATTTGATTATACAGGTCATTTTTTAACGGTCGAAGTCGATACGTCTTTTTACGCCATCCCGTCCAAGGAGCATGTTCGTAAATGGTGTGAGGATACACCTGAAAATTTTCGTTTTGTTGTAAAGGCCTACCAAGGTATGACTGGCCATTTGCGTGGTGATATACCTTTTGAAACAAAAAATGACATGTTCAATGCTTTTATCGAATGTGCGAATGAATTTAAACGTTATGGAAAGCTAGCGATGGTATTAGCACAATTTCCACCGTGGTTCGATTGCCAGGCAAAAAATGTACAATATTTATTGTATATACGGCAGCAGCTTAAGGATTTTGAAGTAGCTATTGAGTTTCGAAATCAAACATGGTATGCAAAAAATGTCGTACAGCAGACGATGGATTTTTTACGTGAACATCAATTTATTCATACGATTTGTGATGAACCACAGGCTGGTGTAGGTTCAGTCCCCTTCTACCCTGTAGTGACGGCGAGTAAAGCACTTATCCGTATCCATGGGCGCAATATCCATGGGTGGCGCAACACAGGGAATGCTGAAAATTGGCGTAAAGTTCGCTTTTTATATGATTATAATAAAGAAGAATTACAACAGCTTGGGCATAGCATGCAAAAGCTTGAAAAAGAGGTCAATGAACTCTTCGTATTATTTAATAATAATTCAGGTAATCATGCAGCGAAAAATGCAAAGGAGCTACAAGACATGTTGAATATTAAAGATGTTGGACTAGCGCCTAAACAATTAAACATGTTTGAAGGGGAACTATAATGGAATTTATTTTATTAGTCATCATTGCACTATTGGCGGGTCTAATTGGCTCATTGGTTGGGCTAGGTGGTGGTATCGTTTTAGTACCAGCAACCTTATACATTGGTTTAAATCTAGGAATGATTCCAGATATTACGCCTCAAAAAGTAGTCGGTTTATCAGTTGTTATGATGATTTTTACAGGGCTTGCCTCTACGTTAAGCTATATGAAATCCAAAACGGTGGATTATAAAAGTGGCTTTATATTTTTTCTTGGAAGTATTCCAGGAACGATTCTTGGAGCTTGGGTCAATAAAGGATTAGACTTACCATCCTTCAATTTATATTTTGGTATTCTGCTTATTGTTTTATCAATCATTTTGCTTGTCCGTGACAAGTTGAAGCCAGTAAAATGGTTTGTGAAAAATGGTACGCAACAAGAATTTACAGACTCTGAGGGCAATACCTTTGTATATGGCTATCCTATTTGGTTTGCCTTTATATTAACATTTGGTATTGGCTTTGCTTCTGGGTTGTTCGGCATTGGTGGTGGCTCGATGATTGTACCAGCAATGATTATTTTATTTTTATTTCCACCACATGTCGCAGTGGCAACATCGATGTTTATGGTGTTTTTAACGTCCATTGTAAATTCCTCAAGCCATATTTACTTCGGACATGTGCCGTGGCTCTATACAATCCCTGTTATTCCAGGGGCCTATATTGGGGCAAAATTGGGGGCGGCATTAAATAAAAGAATTAAATCAGATACGCTTGTACTCGCCCTAAGGATTATTTTATTATTATTAGGAATTCGTTCCATTATAGAAGGCATATTAGCTTAATTTGAAATGAGGTGGCTTTAATGCTTGAAAAAATCCATATTTTTCACACAAATGATTTGCATAGTCATTTTAAGTATTGGCCACGTATGCAAAGCTATGTGAAAGAGATGCGTAACAATCTAGCGGCAATAGGGGAAACAAGCTATTTATTTGATGTGGGAGATCACTTAGACCGTTCTAATATTTATACAGAGGCGACGGTTGGGAGAGGCAATGTACAATTACTTAATGAGGCAGGTTATGATGTAGTGACAATCGGTAACAACGAAGGCATTACATTGTCACATGAAGAGCTCTTCCATTTATATGATGATGCCAATTTTGAAGTTGTGGTGGCGAATGTCTATGCCTCTCAAGGGGAAAAGCCATCTTGGATGAAGCCCTATGTTATTTTAACAACAGAAACAGGTACAAAAATAGGTGTAATTGCTGCTACAGCCATGTTTGAAGTGTATTATCAAGAATTAAATTGGCATATGGACGATGCCCGCAGTACATTGCTACGTCTAGCACATCAACTACGTAAAGAGGTTGACATTGTTGTGTGCTTGTCACATTTAGGCATTACAGAGGATGAGCTCTTAGCGGAAGAATGTCCCGAAATTGATGTGATATTCGGGTCCCATACACATCATGTCTTGCCAGCTGGCAAACATATCAATGGTGTTTTACTGACAGGTGGAGGGAAATTTGGCCAATATACAGGTCATCTTGTCATAGAATATGATAAAAAAATGAGGAAAATTGTTGAAAAAGAGGATACTTTAATTCATAATAAGGATTTGCCAATTGTTAATAATGAACAGAAAATGGTACAGTTTTGGGAGGATGAAGGTAACAGAATACTGGATACACCAGTCTTTACAACAAATAAATCCTATAACAAGGAATGGTTCCATTACTCACAGCTATCAGATTTATTTGCACATGCCATTTTGGAAAAAAGCGGTGCCGACTGTGCATTGTTCAATGCAGGTATCTTTTTAGATGGTTTACCGAAGGGCACTGTAACTGCGCTAGATTTGCATCGAATTTTTCCACATCCTATTAATTTATGTACAATTGAATTATCCGTTGCAGAAATGAAAGAAATTTATATGCAATCCAAAAATGAAGAGTGGCCCTATATCGAATTAAAAGGTTTAGGGTTTAGAGGCGTTATTTTTGGGAAAATGTTGACATACGGATTTTCAATGAATGACAATCGCCAATTATTGATTAATGGCAAGCTAGCGGATCACGATCATATTTATAAACTTGTGACGTTAGATTTATTTACATTTGGTTATTTTTATCCAAGCTTTAAATATGCGAAGAAACAATATATTTTACCTGAATTTTTACGAAACATTATGATAGATTATGGTCAAAGATTCTTTAAACAATAGAGAGAGTTTAAAGAATGGATTGGGGAAGAAATCATGCGATTAATTTCAATCGATGTATTAAAAGAAGGAATGGTATTAGGTAGAACCATTTGGAATGAGGCAGGTCATCCACTTTTAAAGAAAGATGTTGTTATTAATGACCGGATTATTCAACGACTTCAACAGTTAAATATGCATTATCTATATATTAACGATGATATTTCTGAAGGTATAGAAGTAGAAGAGACCGTTCCACCTGCTATGCGAAATAAAGTGATTACAACTATAAAGGATTCATTCCAATCCATTGATGGTTGTAATCCCGTAAATGCCTCTTATATATTAGATCAGCAATCAAAGACAATTGTCTCAATTGTAGATGAACTACTTTCTGCAGTTACTGGAAATGATGAAATTTTAACTATTTTAACAGATGCTTATTTATTTGATGAATATTTATATCAACACTCCTTCCAAGTGACCTTGTACTCCATTGCGATTGCCAAAGAGCTTGGTTATTCGGCTGAGGATTTACGCTTAATCGGTATTGGTGCTTTACTGCATGATGTTGGTAAACTCATGGTACCTAAAGATATATTAACAAAGCCTGATCGCCTCACTAATGATGAGTTTGAAACAATGAAAATGCATGCTCGTTATGGTTTTGATTTATTGCGCAATCTACATTCTATCTCATTACTTGTGGCACATTGTGCTTTTCAGCATCATGAGCGAATTGACGGAAGCGGCTATCCAAGAGGGCTTGTTGATTTTGAAATTCATCCTTTTGCCAAGATTATTGGCGTGGCAGATGTTTTTGACGCAGTTACAACCAATCGTGTTTACCGTGAAAAGATGCTACCTTCACAAGGGTTAGCAATTGTTGAAGCAGGCTCTGGTACTCTTTATGATGCTCGTGTTGTAAAAGCGTTAAAAAGGGCAGTGGTCCACTATCCAAATGGCGTTATTTTAAAATTATCGGATGGACGACGCGGTATTGTATCCAGACAAAATACATTGGATGCAGCATTACCGTGGATTCGTATTTTTGAAGAGCAAAATCAATTGCTCGCAGCTACATATGAAATCAATTTAGTGGATTATCCTAGTGTTTCAATTGAAAGTGTTGAGACCGATTACGTGGCTTCCGCAAAAGTAGAATAAATTGCTCCCCCTGTTCATACGTTATGGAACAGGAGGAGATTTTTTTGTTTTTCCCTCGAAAAAGGATGAAATTACGCTCATATAATCAAAGGGGAATACGTCTTAATCGATTAACAATTTTAATTGTGAGTACGGTTATTTGCCTTATATTATTTATTTATTATTTAAACGAACGGCTCATGCCAACCTATTTGCAGTATGCCGAGGTACAAACCACTAAGATTGCGTCATACGTTGTGAGCAAAGCCATTAATTCACGTACCTCAAATGTATTAGATGTCAATGATATCATTCAAGATATTCCTCCCGGTACATCTGAAATGATGACGACTAAGTTTAATACAGAAATTATTAATCGTGTTCGAGCAGAGACATTAGAGCTTGTTAAAATGTATTTAGAGCAAGCTGAACAAGGAGAATTATCGCATTTACCTGAATTAGATAATGTTGAATATGATATTAACAGAATTCAGGAAGGTGATGGTATTGTCTTCTTTGTACCTCTTGGTCAAGCGGCCAATATACCTTTGCTCGGAAATTTAGGGCCAAAGATTCCGATACGCTTCCACGTGATTGGAAATGTTCATAGCAATGTGACGTCCTCCATTCAGGAATTTGGGATCAACAGTGCTTATGTGGAGGTAGGCATTCATTTAGAAGTCAATGTACAGATTATTGTCCCGTTCGCTAGTAAATCTTCAACCGTTGCACAAGATATCCCTGTAGCAATGGGCTTAACGAGAGGTCCTGTTCCAAACATTTATACAAATAGTAGTGATGCACCGCAACCCTCCATCGAAATACCTGTCCCTTATAAGTAGAAATGTTATTGTGATAGTTGTTGGAGCTCCTTTAATATGTTACATTGACAACAGTGAAGATAGTTAATATTAAAAAATGCATATTTTTGATAGGGGCGATATTCGTATGACATCTTGTAAACCTACAAGTAAAGAAGAACATGTAAGAAAACCAGACTGGCTAAAAATAAAACTAAACACGAACGACGAATATAAAGGGCTTAAAAAGCTGATGCGTGAGAAAAATCTGCATACAGTATGTGAAGAAGCTCGCTGTCCAAATATCCATGAATGCTGGGGAGAAAGACGTACTGCTACCATGATGATTCTTGGTTCCGTTTGTACACGTGCTTGTCGTTTCTGTGCAGTCAAAACAGGGTTACCCAATGAACTAGATTTGGCTGAACCAGAGCGCGTTGCAGATTCAGTAGCAATTATGAACTTAAAGCACGTTGTAATCACAATGGTAGCGCGTGACGATTTAAAGGATGGCGGTGCGCAAGTATTAGCCGAAACAGTTCGTGCTATTCGCCGTAAAAGTCCTTTCACATCTGTTGAGGTGCTGCCATCAGATTTAGGTGGTATAAAAGAAAACCTTCAACTGCTAATGGATTCGAAACCAGATATTTTAAACCATAATATTGAAACGGTACGCCGTTTAACACCAAGAGTACGTGCTCGTGCAAAATACGAACGCTCATTAGAGTTCCTTCGCTTGGCTAAAGAGATGCAGCCAGAAATTCCAACGAAATCATCGTTAATGATTGGCTTAGGCGAAACACACGAAGAAATTTTAGAAGTAATGGACGATTTACGTGCGAATAATGTAGATATTATGACAATCGGTCAATATTTACAGCCAACGAAAAAGCATTTACCAGTTAAAAAATATTATTCACCAATTGAATTTGGTAAACTGCGTAAGATTGCCATGGAAAAAGGCTTTAAACATTGTGAAGCAGGCCCACTTGTACGTAGTAGTTATCATGCAGATGAACAAGTAAATGCTGCAACAAAAGAACGTCAATTACAAGCAGAACTCTAAACGTCAAGGCTGAACGAAAAGGGTGGTGTCACTTTGATCATAATTGAAGGATTAGAATATGAACTAATAAAGGATTATCGAGAAGCCTTTCAGGAGGAAGTTTTTCAGGAAAGGTATTCAGATATTTTAGCCAGATACGATTATATTGTAGGGGATTGGGGCTATAATCAATTACGTTTAAAGGGTTTTTTTGATGATAAAAATCAAAAATCAACTTTTGATACGAAAATAAGTACGCTTCAAGACTATCTATATGAGTATTGTAATTTTGGCTGTGCTTATTTTGTGTTACGTAAAACGGGCAAAGTCATGAAACAGCCTGAAGTGTTGGATACAAGTGTGGTAACAAAGCCAACAGACCAAGAACCTTTAGCGGAATAAAAAAGATAAGAGAAACCTGATGTGATAGGCATCAGGTTTTTTCTTGTGTCCTTGTTTTCTTTTGCAGTAATGGGGGAAAACTAAAGCACAAAACAGCTTATTAAAGGTGTGTTGCATATGAAAAGAGCCGTATTTTTAGATCGCGATGGTGTCATCAATGAGGTACTAACGAGTCGTGTGAAATTTGTCAATAAGCCTAAGGATTTATACTTTTTACCACAGGTGCCTGAGGCGATCAAGAAGTTAAATAAACATTTTGATTATGTGTTTGTTGTGACAAATCAAGGTGGTGTCGGTTTAGGTTTCATGAAGGAAACGAGCTTACAGAAAATACATGAGCATATGGTGAAGGAGCTCAAGAAAAAAGGCGCCACTATCCATGAGGTCGTTTATTGTCCACATAAGCCTAGGTCGGGCTGTGCTTGCCGAAAGCCCAATAGTAAATTAATTGTGGATTTAGCGAGGAAATATAACATTGATGTATCTAAATCCTATATGGTTGGTGATACGGACACGGATATAATTGCAGGCAAACAAGCAGGAACAAAGGGTGTATTTTTAGGAGAACAAGATCCATTAGCAGATGCCGTTTTCCCAGATTTAATAAGTGCTGCACATTGGATTATTGAGGATTCAACGACTTAATTAGTGTGAAAAAAAGAAGTATAAAACATTAAAAAAAGGATAATTTATGAGTGGAGGTGATGATATTGGCAAAGAACAAGCGCGATAAAAAGCCATTAGATCGTGAGGAATACGGATATGGTTTTGATATAAGTGTAGATGATTTAGCGGTTATTGGTCAAAATCAGCAAGCAAAAAAACAAAATGATGAAGAAAACAAAGACAATAAGCCCCATAATAAAAATAATCCATCTACTTTAAATAAATAACAATACGTAAAAAGATTTCGCAATCGCCTACAGGTAACGCGGAATTTTTTTATGCCCTAAAAAAAAACACCCAATAAAAAGGGTGTTAGTTCAATAATTCACGTAAATATTCTCGTAATTCTATCGTTTCTTCCTCTGTGCGATTGTACACATGTTCTAAGTAACCAGGTTCTTCTATATCATCAGGGCCGATGATAGCAAAGCGACCAAATTGAATATCCATGACAAGCACTTTTCCAAAGAAGCGGCCTGATTGTAAAATAGCTAAATCATAACGTAGCTTTTTCCCAGCAAAACTAACAAAGCGTGTTTTTGTATCTTCTACATCATCATATAAAAAAAAACGTTCCATCTTTTAATCTCCTTCCAGTCCTATAGTTATGGTACTATAGAAGAGAAAAGACTATCAACTTTTAATGATTTGAATGGGGGCTTTCCTTGTGTATTTTGTAGATCGTAATAAAATCACAAAAAATTTACAGTACTTAGATGGGCTATTAACTATTTTGGAGACAGAGGATAATGATAACTGGCTTCAAAATGATATAAAGAAATTAGCTATCGAGCGAATTGGACACAACATTATGGAGTCAATGATGGATGTAGGCAATTTAATGATTGACGGTTTCATTATGCGTGATCCAGGAAGCTACGAGGATATCATCGATATTTTAGTCGATGAAAAAGTTGTAGCTGCTGAAATGGAAGCACCATATAAAGCAGTTGTTGGCTTGCGTAAAATGCTTGTACGCGAGTTTATAGATGTAGATATCCCAGAGGTTATTCAGGTACTAACAGCCAATTTAGAGGCTTTAAAGCAATTCTCGCCAGCAGTCCACCATTATTTAACAAATGAATTAGGGCCAGTTTCTGCTTTTTTACCAGAGGACCATCAATGAAACAATATAAAGCCTATTGCTTTGATTTAGATGGCACTGTCTATCGCGGGAAGGAAGGAATTCCTTCAGCAGTTGCGTTTATTCATCGTTTACAGCAAGCAGGAATTGAGCCATTTTATGTAACGAATAATTCTTCGAAGACGCGAGAACAACTGCAGGAAGCTTTAATGTCTATTGGTGTAAACGCACCATTAGAGCATATTTATTCAAGTGCATTGGTAACAGCAAAATATGTGGCACTTCATTTCGCAGGCAAAAAAGTAGCCATGATGGGCACAGATGGAATACGTCAGGCATTACTCAATGAAAATATTGAACCTGTTGAAGATGAGCCGGAAGTATTTGTTATGGGGATTGATCGTACGCTTGATTATATGGCACTTGCTAGAGCAACGATTTTTGTCCAAAAAGGGGCAACCTTTATTGCGACTAATCAAGATATTAAATTCCCGACAGAGTACGGCTTTTTACCAGGCAATGGTTCTTTTGCTCGCTTAGTAGGAGAGGTTGCAGATGTTGAACCAATCTATATTGGTAAACCATCACCAGCCATGCTGGAAGTAATCGCTACAGAACATGGAATGGCTAAAGAAGACATGGTGATGATCGGTGATAACTATGACACGGACATTATGTGTGGTATTCATTTTGGCTGTGACACCATTCATGTGAATACAGGTGTTACTCCTACAAAGGTTGTACTAGAAAAAGAATGTCAACCTACATATGTAGTGGATGTATTAAAATAATAAAAGGATGTTTATGCTGATTTTTAGCATAACATCCTTTTTATTTGTTCAAATTTATTTCATATAGGCATTTTAGAAAACTACCATAATGGATTTTCTTCAATAAATTGATAAATGGCTTTCGTTAATGCATCAGGAGAATCGGCTTCTACTAATTCACCATTTACAATTGCATAAAAAGATTCCGAGCACTTTGTACAATAACTGAGGCAGCCATATTCCAAAACGTCGATGTTTGGGTCGCGTTCGAGTACTTCATAAGTTGCTTGAGAGCCATTTGCTAAATTACTTATACAAAATTCAACCATTGGATTCATTCATGTCACCTCACCAAAGTAATGCTACTCGGTTTTACGATTTTCGTCAATTATTTATGTTTAAGGTAAAAGAAACGTTTTTTGATAAAAGATAAAGGGAATTCGTTATTAATAGCTCTAAAATCAATCGAAATGAACAAGTTCTCATTTATTATGTGAAATCTTTCACAAAATTTCATTCTGATATTGTGAAACTTCTCACAATCGGTTATACTCGTTTGTGGATACTTTGTGAACAATTATTAAAAGAGATATAAAAGGAGACTATTATGGGTAAATTAGTACTTTTAGGTGGCGGCTACGGCAATATGCGTGTCATGCTTCGTCTATTAAATAGCTTACCATTAGACAGAGAGGTAGTTATAGTAGATAGAGCCCCTTTCCATAGTTTAAAAACAGAATTTTATGCATTGGCGGCAGGGACTGCAACAGATAAAGAAATTCGTGTAAGCTTCCCAGAGCATGAACGTTTAACGGCTGTATATGGAGAAGTCGTTGAAATTAATCGTGCAGAAAAAGTAGTCCTTTTAGAAGATGGGCAACGTATTGAATATGATGATTTAGTCATTGGGCTTGGCTGTGAAGATAAATATCATGGTGTACCAGGTGCGGAAGAGCACACATATAGCATTCAAACGATGGGACAATCGCGCGCAACATTCCAAGCACTTTGTGGTTTACCAGCTGGGTCTACAGTGGGAATTGTAGGGGCTGGCTTGAGTGGAATTGAGCTTGCAAGTGAGCTACGTGAAAGTCGATCAGATTTAAAAATAAAGTTATTTGACCGTGGTCAACGTATTCTTAAGGATTTTCCAGAAAAACTAAGTAAGTATGTAAAGGATTGGTTTGTTAAGCATAATGTTGATGTTATAGCCAACTCCAATATTACAAAAGTAGAACCAGGTAAAATTTTCAATCACGAAGATGAAATTTTACTCGATGCTGTCGTTTGGACTGCAGGTGTACAGCCTGTCAAAATCGTTCGTGATATGGATGTTGAGAAGGATAAACATGACCGTCCACTTGTCACTCAGTATTTTAATGTACTTGATGATGAACATGTCTATATTGTAGGGGATTGTGCTTCATCAGATTTACCTCCAACAGCACAGTTAGCTGAGGAACAAGCGGAGCAAATCGTAAAAGTACTTCGTATGCGTTGGAAAGGTGAACATTTACCAGAGAAGATGCCGGACATTAAATTAAAAGGCTTCATGGGGGCTCTTGGTAAAAAACAAGGCTTTGTGTACTTAGCTGATACAACAGTCACTGGACGTATCGCGCGCTTAATGAAATCAGGATTATTATGGTATTACAAACGTCAAAATGATTAATTAGCTACTGTCTTTCATAGAGAGAAAAGGGATTGCTCTAACATCATGTTGAAGCAATCCCTTAGCTTTGTTTAAACAGTTTCGTCTGGAACAAAGCCTAAATTTTCAAGTGCTGTAAATACAGGCTTTAATTGCACATAGCCTTCACCAACAACTTCATTATTTATGAGGACAAGAGGGTAAAAAAACTCATCTTCTTGAATACGTTTGGCATACTCTTGGTCGCGATCATTCTCAATTGGACCTTCAATATCAATATAGCGAATATCGTAGGTGTGATCTGGGTACTTACGGTCGATGGCTGCTTGAAGCCACTCATATGTATCTTTTGAAGATGGAGCATTGACACAGCTAGCACAGATAACAGCTGTTCCATAAATTTCAATCATCGGTTTTGTTGATGGCATAGTATTTTCTCTCCTTGTGATTCAATATTGGATTTTTTCTGTTGCTAACATTATAATCATTATAAGGAAAGGAGTCGAGATAAATGGCAGAAGCAACAATTAACGACCAAGTACAAGAGGTATTAGATAAATTGCGTCCATTCTTACTACGTGACGGTGGAGACTGTGAATTAGTAGATGTTGAGGATGGCGTTGTTAAATTACGTTTATTAGGTGCATGTGGCAGTTGCCCAAGTTCTACGATTACATTAAAAGCTGGTATTGAACGTGCTTTACTAGAAGAAGTACCAGGTATTGTGGAAGTAGAGCAAGTATTCTAAGCTATCATAAAAAGTTCTAGCTGTCAGCACAGCTAGAACTTTTTTCATAGTGTTGAAAAACAAAACGATTTATAGAATTTTTGTGAAAGGTAAAAATGGATTTCCGTTACAGGCTACTTGCTTTCCTGTGGGCGAGCGATGAGCCGCTTCCTCCGCTACCGCTCCGTGCAGGGGCTCACCTGTCTCGCTATCCCACGGGAGTCAAGTAGCCTTCCACTCCAATCCATAAAAATATTTTTAGCAAAGTTTTCAAATAAAGTGAAAGTGTTCACTACTTTTTAAGGAGAGGTGTTGTCACGCATCATTTCTCCACATTGAAAATAAGAGCTTATTCCCTCTAAGAATACAAATAATGAGCTATTTTGATTGTTACGGCTCGTATGAAAGAGAAGGAAAAGGCACTTTTGCCAAATGGTTGATTGGAGTGGAGCCAGCGTCACTCCTAGGGGATTTAGCGTCATAGCTGAGACCCTGGAGCGAAACGCAGTGAGTGAAGCGGCTCAGTGGACGCCCCCTGGAAAGGACGCTGGCGGAACGGAAATCAACCTCTCACCTTGCAAAGTTGCTTTTTCTGCCGTTGACATTATCTTTTTTTCAGCTATACATGGCGTGCATGTTCTTTCTCTTCACGTATAATGGCCCATTGCTCTTTCGCCATATCCACAATTTTTGCTTCGCCCCCAGCACTTTGTTTTTCAATGACTCTTGAAAAGAAACGTGTGGCATTTTCAATATCTCCAATGCGTCTGGATAATTCAGCAATCATATACATGATGCGGACAGCTGACATTTGTGTGGAGCTGTAATCCTCGGTAGAATAAGATTCCATATAATAATCACGTGCTAATTTCATAAAGCGCTCCTCTTGTCCACTATTGTTCAACGAACGATAGAGCCAAGCAAGACGTAAAGTTAATCCGGCAATCGCTACATTTTTTTCTTTTTTAATTGTCCCACAAAGAAAAGCTAACTTATAGGCTTGAATCGCTTGAAATACGGTACGTTCACCCTTGAAATCATGGTGCACCCATTTTTCCGTAATGTGTGTACGAACTTCATCTTGAATACCTGGTGCAAAATATTTTGTAAAGTCTTCTGTAAAGGAGAAGCCGCAATGCTCGCAAACAAAGACGTTGTAATAAAGAGCATTGACATCATCTGCATAGATCGGTTGAAAATCTGTTTCGGTATGGTCTACTTTAATAAATTTTGAGCGTACCTTTAATGTTGGAAATTCTTTTTTGCAATTCAAACATTGAATTTTTTTTTCGTAATATGGTGAAATCTCCATATATATTCCCCCCTACAAAGAAGTCGTTGTAACTATTATACCAATAGAGTTTTTATTAACATGAATAAAAAATACTAAAAATGTGAAAAATATTAGAATTATGACTAAAAATCGACTTGAAGCTGAATGTTTGTCATACAATGGTCAAAATTGATATGATAATACGTAAGAAGGAAGGTGATTGGGATGACAAGTACAAAAAAAGTAATAGAAGTTACACAAGCTGCTGGCTTTCATATTAATGAAATGATGGAGCATAATGAAGAACAAGGTTCTTTTTTACGTGTAGTGGTGAACGGTGGCGGCTGTAGCGGACTATCCTATGGCATGCACTTTGATCAAGAGAAAAAAGAGGATGACTTTGAAGATGTACAGCATGGTTTAACAATTCTTGTTTCCCGTGAAGATGCGCCGATTTTGATGGGAACAAAAATTGACTATAAACAATCGCTAATGGGCGGTGGCTTCACAATTGATAATCCAAATGCTATTGCATCATGTGGCTGTGGTACTTCATTTAAAACAGCTAAACGTGAAGGTACACCTGAGGTTTGTGAATAAAAACTTGTATCAAGAAGTTGATAGATAAGTGTACACAATCCTTAAAATAAGAACACAACCCTAAAATAGCGGTTTAGGGTTATAGATACCAAGCCTTTTTGATTTGTATGTTGGGATAACAACAAATTGAAGAGGCTTTTACTATGGTTTGCAAATATAAAAAATCTAAAACGAAAGCCCCGTTTATATAATGAAACAGGGCATTCTAATAATCTAAAATTTATAATACCAAAAAATCGCTATTTCATTTGCTGTTGGAAAGTTTGCATAAAGCATTGTATCCACTGCACCTATTATAAAGTGATTTTTGGCATAAAAATGACAAGCTGAAACATTGATATCCTGTGTTTCAAGCGTGAGACCACAAAAGCTCTTTTCTTTTGCCCACTCAATTGCTTTATTTAGTAAGGCAGTACCAACACCCTTTTTTCTATAATCCTTTGCAACAGCGATATCTTCAATAAGTGCATATCCATTCCAATTAGAGCACATCTTAATCTGCCCAACACAGTTGTTTTCAATATAATAAAAAAATACAGCTTTCTCGACTTCCTCTATGTAACGAAGGTCCATTTCATTATCATCATATTTCTTGAAGTAAGGCTCAGCAAATATTTCCTCTGTGAATGTCCAAATATTATTTGCATATGTCGGTACAATCCTTCCTGAAACCATAAAACCGTCGTTTGTTTTATTAAAATCCTTTAGATTATCTTGATTCATTTTAATAATCATTTTCATCTCCCTTTCTCCATTGAGGTAGGATTTCTACCTATCTTAAGCCAAACTAACATCTACCTTCTTTAATGGAATTCCCGACAGCAGGAAATTGGAATTTACATGTTTACATTGGTGGGACCCTCTTTGATGAAATAATAGTTAATGTACAGTCAGTTCTAAGAAAAGGGCTTCTTTCATGGGCTAATCAGATTTTTCACGCTCAATAAACTTTGCCTCATTTAAAATAGCTAGCTGGTAAATGGCCCTTTTTTCATCGAGACCAAATTGTCCGTTTTCCTCGATAACAAATTGTTCATTGTTTGTTGTTTGAAAGTAATACGTTCCTACAGAGCCTATTTCATATTCGTAGATAACCTCATTTATATCTTGCCATTTATAAATAATTTGTTTGTGATAATGTTGAAAAACGATTTGATCCTTTTGTATGGCGCTATAGCTTAAAAAAGAATAATAACCTAATACGAAGCTGCTTAAGATGATTGCAGAAGAAATGGCGTAAATATATGGATTTCTTTTTAATCCGAGGACAATCAAAGCTAATACTATCAATCCGATGGCTATTAAAAGCATAATAAAGTTGCTAGGAGGTGTAATCAGTACGACATTATCCCTATTAAAATAAAATGTATGCGATATAGTTAAGGGCATAAAAAAGGCAAGAAAAGGAGTTAATATTGCTAACATAAGTGCTGTTATAAAGTACTTTGCTCGCACTGAGAGTGCATTTAACATAAGGTCTCCTCCTAAATCAAACTTCCTTGTTATTGAAAGTGTAACATATTTACAAATAAGGTATGTATACGCATTTTTATAGTATATAAAGATTGGTCGTAAAATTCTGAATAAAAGCTTCATTCCATTGAAAGCAAGCAGGTATAATAGTTAGATAGAGGTGAAGGTTATGAAAAAAGATCGAGGAAAAATATGGTTGGGTGTATCAGGTGTTACGGTCAATGAGCTTGGACAATGGTTAGTTGTGAAAAAGGCTTATAGCGGCTTGAAAGGACGTTGGTCATTGCCAGCAGGGTTTGTCAACGCAGGTGAAACAGTGGATGAGGCGGTCATTCGTGAAATCAAAGAAGAAACAGGAATTGATTGCAGTGTATCAGGCTTAATTGGATTTAGAACGGGTGTCATCCGTGATGACATTAGTGATAATATGGCGATTTTTTATTGTCATATGCTAGATGAGCAGCAACAGGTATGCATTCAGGAAAAAGAAATACTAGAAGCCAAATGGTTGTATCCTCATGAGCTAGCACAGGATGAAACAACCTCGGTTATGTTAAAAGAAATGGCATCCAATCAATTCGAAAAACATCAATTAGAATCGATAGAGGGGATTAATCCTGGCGATATTTTTGGTTATACCTCTTATCGACTGTTCTTTAAAAAATGATATGACTTCAGGAGGAAGGCTATGATGGAGTTATTTTTATTTATGCTGGAGCGAGTCGGTTTGATCATTGTGTTTGCCTTTTTAATGTCCAGATGGAGACTTTTTCGAGAGAAGCTGTTTCAGGAGCAAGGAAAGAAGGAGAAAATATGGCTTATCATTATCTTTAGTAGCTTATGTATTATTAGTAGCTATACAGGTATTAAAATTGAAAGCGGTACGATTCATCCTTTAAATCAGATGATACATAGTACGATCAATGCTGAGGAGGCTATTGCTAATACGAGGTTAATCGGCGTAGCCATTGCAGGTATTTTTGGTGGGCCCCTTGTAGGTGTTTGTGTAGGGATTATTGCAGGTGTTCACCGAATTACACTTGGGGGCTTTACAGCGATAGCCTGTGGTGTTTCGACGATTCTTGCTGGCTTTATGACAGGTGGATTAAGCAAACGTTTCAAAATACGTCAAACTTTTTCCTATAAGAAAGCTGTCATTATTGGAATCTGTGCGGAAACGATTCAGATGATTGTCATTTTAGTAGTCGCGAAGCCATTCGAGCAAGCTTTGCAGTTAGTATCGTTAATTGCGCTGCCAATGATTTTGATGAATGCCTTTGGGATATTTTTATTTTTCATGATTATTAAAACATTTATTGATGAGGAAGAACGGACAAAAGCTTTACAAACACATCAAGCTTTTTCGATTGCCCAACAAACGATTGAGCATTTTCGTAAGGGTTTGAATGAAGAATCATGCCAAACGGTTGCTGAAATTATTAAAAGGGAAATAAAAGTAGAGGCGGTCGCTATTACTGATAAAAAGGGCATATTGGCACATGTCGGTGTTGGTGAGGATCATCATTTAATTCATCGTGAAATTATGACAGCTCTAACGAAACGTGTATTAAAGGAAGGCGAAATTTTAATGGCTACTTCGGCAAAGGAGATTCAATGTCCACATGATGATTGCCCATTAAGCGCTGCCATTGTTCTGCCTTTAATGGTACAGCAGCGCACTGTTGGAAGCTTAAAGCTCTATTTCACGAAAGCAGAATCTTTAACAGGAGTGAAGAAGGAGCTTGCGGAGGGCTTAAGTAGACTATTCTCCTCACAGCTCGAATATGCTGAAATTGAACAACAGCGAAAGTTATTAAAAGACGCTGAAATTAAAGCATTACAGGCACAAGTTCATCCTCATTTCTTCTTTAATAGTCTGAACACGATTTCGAGCTTGATCCGAACAGATGCAGATGCGGCAAGAGCGCTATTGATCAAACTAAGCACATTTTTTAGAAGCAATTTGCAAGGCGCACGGCAAATGCTCATTCCATTAAAAAATGAAATTGATCATGTTGAGGCTTATTTATCCATTGAGCAAACAAGATTTCCTAATCGTTACGAAGTTGAATTTATGATGGATGAAACACTCTTTGATGTGCAAATTCCTCCATTTACATTACAGCCTCTTGTTGAAAATGCTATTTATCATGCCTTTAAAAACCGCAAGGAAGGCAAGATTTTTGTCAAAGTACAACGAGTGGACGATAAGCTAGTACTAGTAACGGAAGATAATGGCTGTGGTATGAGAAAAGAACAGGTGAAACAGCTTGGTAAACATATTATGCAATCGGAGCAAGGGACAGGAACGGCGTTATGGAATATTTATCAACGCATTCATGAAATTTATGGCACAGAGGCAGATTTTCATATAGCGAGTACATTGGATGTAGGAACGAAAATAATGATTCAACTGCCGCTAAAGGCGACTAGATGGGAGTAGAAAAGATTGAATGTATATATTGTGGATGATGAACCGTTGGCACGCGCTGAGTTGAGGTATTTATTAGAGCAAACAGCGTTAGTAAATGTTTGTGGCGAATCTGAAAATCTAGAGGACTTTTGCAAACAGTATGAACAGATAGATTGTGTATTTTTAGATATTGAGTTAGGTATGAAGAATGGACTCGATTTAGCTAAGCAACTACTGTTAGATGCACAAAGACCCGAAATTATTTTTGCTACAGCCTATGATGAATATGCATTACAGGCATTTGAGGTCAGTGCCTTTGATTATATTTTGAAACCATTTGAGGCACAAAGAGTACAAGCTACTGTAGAAAAGCTATTAGCTAAAAAAAGAGCTTCCCAGGTAAAAACAATGGAAGAAATAAAGTTTTCACAGTTGGACAAGCTCGATAAATTAACGGTTTATGTAAACGATCGAATTTTATTAATGAAAATACAGGATATTTTATATTGTACATCTGAGGACAGTAAAACGGTGGTTGTGACAGAGCAAGGGAGATTTTTCGCTTCGGAGTCATTGGCAGCGTTAGAGAAGAAGCTGGCTTTAAAAGGTTTTGTGCGTGTCCATCGTGCGTTCATTGTTAATTTAGAGCATATTGTGGAACTAGAGCCTTGGAGTAGTTCTAAATATAATTTAATATTGCACAACAGACATTCAATTCCGGTTAGTAGGCTGTATATGAAGGATGTACGGAAAATCTTTGATCTATCAAAATAGTTGCATTTCAATAGAAGAATACGACATTTCAACTTTGATTTCTGACATTTCAGTTAATTTTATGAATATGGGGAACATTCCTTTGCTATGATGTGAAAAAAGTAAAAGGGGTGTTTGCATGAATGCGATTACAATTGTGATAGGATCTATTTGTGTTTTGGTGATTAGCTATCGTTTGTATGGTATATTCTTTACAAAAAAGGTACTCAAAATAAAAGATGATACGCCCACGCCAGCGCATGCTTTGGAAGATGGTAAAGACTATGTTCCGACGAATAAATGGGTAACCTTTGGGCATCATTTTGCAGCGATTGCCGCCGCAGGGCCGTTGGTTGGACCGATTTTAGCTGCACAGTTCGGGTATTTACCTGGACTTCTATGGTTATTAATAGGAGCGGTAATTGGTGGGGCTGTCCATGATGCTGTTGTGTTATTTGCTTCCATGCGTCATGGAGGAAAATCCTTATCAGAAGTGATGAAGGAGGAGCTTGGTCCTATTGCTGGCTTCTGTACAGGCCTTGCGATGCTATTTATTATTACGATTACTATGGCAGGTCTTTCAATGGTGGTGTTAGGAGCTTTAGAACGTAATCCATGGGGAACGTTTGCTGTAGGGATTACTATTCCAATCGCGATACTAGTAGGGATTGCTTATCGTAAAACAGGCAATTTAATTTTAACATCCACAGTAGGCTTTATTTTATTGATGATTGGTGTATTTATCGGGCCACTTATTCAAGGTACAGCATTTGGTGAATTTTTAACGTTTGACCGTGATACATTAGCTATTATCTTACCGATTTATGCCTTTTTCGCCGCTGCCTTGCCTGTATGGCTATTACTAGCCCCACGTGATTATTTAAGTAGTTTCATGAAGATTGGTGTATTTATTGCATTAATTATTGGCGTTTTCTTTGTCAATCCTGCTATTCAGTTCCCGCCGTTAACAGAATTTATTCATGGCGGTGGCCCAGTAATTGCAGGTCCTGTATGGCCATTTGTGTCTATTACAATTGCCTGCGGAGCTATTTCAGGCTTCCATGCTTTTGTAGGCTCAGGAACGACGCCTAAAATGATTGATCGTTGGGAAGATATTCGTATTGTTGGCTTTGGTGCAATGTTAGTAGAGTCATTAGTAGGCGTGATGGCCTTGATTGCAGCTACAGCCCTTCATCCAGCAGACTATTTTGCGATTAACTCAGCACCAGCTGTATTTGCCACATTAGGGATGGAGCCTGTTCATTTACAAGCCTTGTCTCAAAGCATTGGTATGGATTTAGAGGGACGAACAGGAGGCGCTGTAACTTTGGCTGTTGGAATGACAGATATCTTTACAGGCATTCCTTGGTTCGCAGAGTTATCTTCTTATTTCTATCAATTTGTAATAATGTTTGAGGCTGTCTTTATTCTAACAGCCATTGACGCAGGAACGAGAGTAGCTCGCTATTTGATTCAAGACTTTGGTGGCAATGTTTATAAACCATTGAAGCGTACCAATTGGGTGCCGGGTACAATTTTTGCCAGTGCACTCGCCTGCTTTATGTGGGGCTATTTATTGTATTCGGGGGATATTAGCTCCATTTGGGTATTATTTGGTGTATCCAATCAGCTGATGGCAGCTATTGGTTTAGTATGTGGGGTGACGATGGTATTGAAGGTGGCAGATAAGCGAGTTTATGCGTTAACATGCTTTATTCCATTGGCTTATTTATACGTCACTGTCAATGTTGCAGGCTATTGGATGATTAAAAATGTGTATTGGAATCCAGCAGCTGCAGGCTTCAATATGTTAAATGGCATTTTATCCGTTATTATGCTGATGCTCGGTTTATTAATCGTCATCACAGCCTTTAAAAAATGGGCACAGCTTTGGAAATCACCGAAGTTCTTGCTAGCTCAAACAGCTTCATAAAGAAACAGCAAAACTATTGAAGATTAGAAGCCCTATCTTCAATAGTTTTTTGATGATAAAAGCGGGAAAATACTCGCGGAAGGCAGGGGAATACTCGCGAAAGACAGGGAAATACTCTCGATAGGAAGAGGAATACTCGCGAAAGACAGGGAAATACTCTCGATAGGAGGAGGAATACTCGCGGAAGACAAAGAAATACTCTCGGTAAGAGAAAGAATACCTGCAAAAACAGGGGAATACCCGCGATAACTGAAAGATTAACTAAATATGTCGAACAAGCGAAAACAAGGATATGTTCATTGAAAGCGTTGTCGTAATCATGTAAACTAATGAGAGGAAAACGGAGGTTATACATACATGGATGGTCCAGTTTCATTAGTACAGTTAATCATTTCAATATTGTTATTTTTCGTCATGTTCTTTGGTATCGGATTTTTGTTAAATATGCTGTTACGTATGACATGGTTAATGTCGATTGTGTATCCAATCGTTGTCATCTTTATTGTAGATGAAGTAAGCTTCTTAGATTATATTTTTAAGCCAGGTTCTGCATTCCCAGCACTAATCGATAAATTACAGGCGCTACAGTTTGTAGATATTGCTATTTTATCAGGTGGTTTTGCGGGTTCCATTGTGGCAGGTATCGTGATGATTTATTTACGAAAAAGTGGATATCGAATGTTCTAACTTGCTGAGTATTCTTCTTTCAATCGAAGGAAGAATACTTTTTTTATACAAAAAAACACAACCTCCCTCTAGAGGATGTGTTTTTATTGCTTATAAGATGAAAAACTCGTAGGTTATGATGGCGATAAAAATACCTGTGAGAGCCCCCAAAAATACTTCGCTTCGTTTATGACCTAATAATGTTTTTAATTCCTCCATTTTCTCCTGCCCATCCATCTGAGGCCATTTTTTTAAATCATGGAGCAATGTTTGGAAGTCCTTGCGCAGCTGATTTAATATAGCGGCATGCTGTCCTGCTTGGTAACGAACACCACTGGCATCGTACATCACAATAATGGAAAACATAGCGGCTACTGCAAAAATAGGGGATTCCAACCCCGTCTCATAAGCAATCGAGGTTGCCAGTCCAGTGACTGAGGCAGAGTGAGAGCTAGGCATACCACCCGTCGAGGTAAACAGGCTCCAATTCACTTGTCTAGTCATTAAAAAATGGATGGGGATTTTGACAAACTGTGCAAAGAGAACCGCAAAGAGGGCAATTAGTAATGGGGTATTTTGAAGTAAACTCAATTCATCACAACCTTCGCAAATAATTGCTTTTATTATAACATTCATTATTTTCTAAAAGAAGATACAGGCAAATATTACGTACTTTTCAGAAACTTCGTTATAATAGTATATGGAATGGAGGAATTTACATGCATATTGTAAAAGAAGCAAAAACATTTGAAACGATTTCTACAGAACTATTAGTGGTGGGAGTCACAAAACATCGTGAACAAATGCAGGATTGGACAAGCTTTTCATCTTTTTACGGTGAATCACTTGATACGTGGATTAGTGCTGGGGACGTATCAACAGAATTAAAGAAACTAACGAAATTGCCATTTGTGAAAGACCATGCGAACCTTAAACGTATTTTATTTGTAGGCCTGGACGAGCGTAAAAACTTAACAGAAGGTGATATTCGCGCAGCATTTGGTTTAGTAGGAAAAGAATTAAAAGCTTTAAAGGCAAAAGAGTATTCCATTTGGCTAGAATCATTTACAACAGATTCAATTGCAACTACAGATGTAGCGTTTTTAGCAGGAGAAGGAATTGGACTTGGCTATTATGCTATTCCTCATTACAAAACAACTTCAAACGAAGTAGATAAACGTATTAATGCTGTTCATCTTGTGACAATGTCAGAGGATATAGATGAGGTTGTGGCTAGCTTTGAAGTAGGTGTAATTTATGCGGATGCTGTCAATGAAGCTCGTAGTTTAATTAATCTACCACCAAATCTACTAACAGCAACTGATTTAGCCAATTATGCACAATCACTTGCAGTAGAGTATGATTTTGAAGTAGAGATTCTAGGTAAAGCTCAATTAGAGGAACTAGGTATGGGCGGTATTTTAAGTGTTAACCAAGGCTCATATGAAGAACCACGATTAATTACTTTAAAATATAAAGCGACTGAAGATTTTGAAGATCCAATTGGCCTTGTCGGTAAAGGGGTAACGTATGATACAGGTGGATATTCTTTAAAGCCAAAAGACTCAATGGTCGGTATGAAAGGCGATATGGGCGGCGCAGCAGCTGTGCTTGGAGCGATGAAAATTATCGGTGAATTACGTCCAAATAAAAATGTTGTAGCTGTTATCGGTTCTACAGATAACATGGTATCTGATACAGCATTTAAACCAGATGATGTGATTACTACGTATAGTGGGAAAACGGTTGAAGTCTTAAACACGGATGCAGAAGGACGTTTAGTTCTGGCAGATGCGACTACATATGCTAAACAGCAAGGTGCTACATCACTGATTGATGTTGCTACTTTAACTGGAGGCGTCATTACTGCGCTAGGTATGGATAAAACAGGTGCTCTTGCGAATGATGATGCATTTTTCGCAGCATTTATGGAAGCTGCAAACGAGACAGATGAATTTGTTTGGCGTATGCCTTTAACAGAGAATGATAAAAAACGAATTCGTAAATCAGATGTAGCTGATTTAAACAACTCTCCAGGTCGTGATGGTCATATGATTTTCGGTGGAGGCTTTGTAGGTGAATTCGTTGGCGATACGCCATGGATTCATTTAGATATTGCTGGCACATCTGATGCAGTGGCTATACATGATTTAGGGCCTAAAGGCGGTACTGGGGTTATGGTACGTACGCTTGCGAATTTTGTCCAACGTTTAGGGGAAGAAAAGTAATAGAGAATGGCAATCAGCGGGAATTTGTTCTCGCTGGTTTTTTGTGATTTAAGCACTAATCCCGATAGAATAGGCATTCTACATATGATAGATGTATCTTCCTTCATACGATAGAGTAAAAAGGGAGGTAGCATATGCGCAATTTCGGAGGTTACCCAGGAGGAGGATTTGGAGGCTTTATTTGGCCATTTGGTGCACCGTTTTTCGGTGGGTTTTTAGGAAGTTTCCTTGGCTCTCAATTTAATCAATATCCTTATAATCCATATTATCCAAACTATCGACCATATCAGCCAGGTCCATATTTTCGACCAGGTCCACGGTATCGCAGACCTTGGTAAGCACATAAAACGATTAACCAGTTGTCTTATAATCGGCAACTGGTTTTTGTTGTGCCTTACAAAGTAGCAAATTGGGTGTTGACAGAATATACTAAATTATTTATTATTCTTATTATATTACTAAGAATTAAATAAGTGGCTGACTAGCAAACTAGAGGCTTTTATTGTTCATAGGCATTGTTGTGCCTAAGGATAATATTGGCCTCTTTTATTATCTTGATTCAATAAGTGTTTTTTGAACCACCAGGTACAGAAGACTCCCTCCACTATAAATAGAGGATAGAAGGAGTGAAACGGAATGGGGAAAGTTTATATCGTAGGTGCAGGTCCTGGAGATGTTGACCTCATTACGGTCAAAGGATTACGTTGTATTGAATGTGCTGACATTATTTTATATGACAGACTCATTAATAAAGAGCTATTGGATTATGCCAAGCAAGACGCTAAATTGATTTTTTGTGGGAAATTACCACAACAGCATGCAATGATTCAAGAGCAGATCAACCAGACTCTTGTCAGTTATGCACAGCAAGGGTATGTCGTGACAAGATTAAAAGGAGGAGACCCGTTTGTCTTTGGTAGAGGGGCTGAGGAAGCTGAGGTACTAGCTAAGCATCAGATTCCATTTGAAATTGTACCTGGCATTACTTCAGGTATAGCAGCGCCAGCGTATGCAGGCATTCCTGTTACACATCGGGCATTAGGTTCAAGTTTTGCCATGGTTACGGGGCATATGCAGGATGGGAAAGAAGATGCGATACGTTGGGAAAGTCTTGCGAAGGGAATTGACACGATTGCCATTTATATGGGGGTTGGTAATCTGCCATACATTCGTCAGCAATTACTCAAATATGGCCGTGATGAAAATACGCCTGTGGCTGTTATTCATTGGGGCACATTAGTCACAAAGCAACAAACCGTTACGGGTACTTTAGCTACAATTGAAGAAATTGTGTGTACGGAAACTATTCAAAACCCTAGCATCATATTAGTAGGGAAAGTTGTGACACTAAGAGAAACAATTCAATGGTTTGAGCATAACACGCCACAGCCAGCCCAAATAACGAGGTAAGGATGTGGAATGATGCAAGCAATTTTATATATTGCACACGGCAGCCGAGTCAAGGCAGGCGTAGAGCAGGCCGTAACGTTTCTTCAAGGAGTGCAACAGGAAGTTCATGTATCCATTCAAGAAGTCTGCTTTTTGGAGCTTGCAACACCGACCATTGCTGAAGGAATTGAGAGTTGTATTCGAAAAGGTGCAACAGCGATTGCAGTGATGCCCATTTTACTACTAGCTGCCCAACACGCCAAACAAGATATTCCGAAAGAAGTGGCAAAAGCTCAAAAGCAATATCCATCTGTAAAGTTTACTTATGGTGAGCCTCTTGGAATCCATGAACGATTAATTGACTCATTACAAGCTAGGATAATAGAAAAACAGCAACCTAAGTTTGATGCAAGTGTTTTACTCATAGGGCGTGGGAGTAGTGATCCAGCCGTCAAAAGAGATCTAGCAAAAATTGCAGCAAAGTTACGTACTAAATATCACTATAAAGTTGTTGATACATGCTTTTTATATGGGATGGGACCGACTTTTGAAGACTGGCTCCAACAAGAAAAAGGGAAGCAACGGCAAGTCTTTATTGTACCGTATTTATTATTTACAGGTATTTTAAGGAAAAGTATTGCCAAGCGAATACAGAGTTTTGACAGCCAAGATATCGTGCTTTGTGAAAGCTTAGGCTACGATGACAATGTGAAAAAGGTGTTAGTGGAACGTATTGATGAATTATTACATTTTAAAGAGGAAGGTGTTTCGTAATGGTAGATAAAAGAGCTGAAAACGTAAATCTAGCATTAGAGAATGTCCGCCAAATGTTAAATACTGTGAACCACGGATCAATTACATTAATTGTACAAAATGCTTACGTGGTTCAAATTGAAAAAAAGGAAAAAATCAGGCTTCGATAATCTAAAAAATGAAATGATGATGATTCGTGAGGTGGCAAAGATTGAAATTGCAAGTAATAAACAGTCCATTTAATGAAGAGCAGGTGAAGTTATTAAATGAGCTTCTTCCTAAATTAACAACCGAACAAAAAATTTGGCTTAACGGTTATTTAAGTGCACCACTAGCAATGTTGGAGGCAAGTGAGGAACAGCCAACACCAGCAGCCCAACCCATTACCCAAACAATGACCATTTTATATGGCTCTCAAACAGGCAATAGTCAAGGATTAGCTGAAAAATATGCAGCCGCTTTAAAAGCTCAACATGTAGAGGTTACTATCTCATCATTAGGAAAATTTAAAGCAACTAATTTAAAAAAGATAACAAATCTTTTACTGATTGTTAGTACACATGGGGAAGGTGATCCACCCGATCAAGCGATACAATTCTATGAGTTTTTGCACAGTAAGCGCGCACCTAAGCTAGAGCAACTACAGTATTCGGTCCTTGCTTTAGGGGATAGCTCCTATGAATTTTTCTGTAAAACGGGGAAGGATTTCGATGAGCAATTCGCCAAATTAGGTGCAACAAGAATGGTTCCCCGAACTGATTGTGATGTGGATTATGACGACGCAGCTGCACAGTGGTTCTCAGCAGTTCAACAAAAATTTCTGCAGCAAGCAACTGCTGTAGGGTCTACTTCAACATCAAACGAAGACACGCAACTACTAGAAGAATCTACATATTCAAGAAAAAATCCATTTTACGCTGAAGTACTTGAAAATCTGAATTTAAATGGTCGTGGCTCGAATAAAGAGACACGTCATCTTGAATTATCAATTGAGGGAGCTCATTTTCATTTTGAACCTGGAGATAGCATTGGCATTCTGCCAGAGAATGATGAGCAATTAGTCCATACATTGCTGGCAGCCCTTCAATTCAATCCAGAAACGGAAGTGACTGTTTTTGAGGAAACGGTAGCATTGAAGGATGCGTTACAGAAAAAATTAGAGATTACGGTGTTATCTAGGCCTTTACTCGAAAAAATAGGTGCTTATACAGAGCATCAACAATTTTTAAAGCTATTTGAGGAACCGAATGCTTGGAAGGACTATGCAAAAGGTAGAGATTTACTTGATGTGGTAAAGGATTTTGCACCATTTACATGGAGTGCTCAGCAATTTGTAGAGACGCTACGTAAAATTCCAGCACGACTTTATTCCATCGCTAGTAGCCAAAAGGCCAATAACGAAGAAGTTCATTTAACCATTGGAAAGGTTAGCTACGAGACAGCTGGCAGAAAACGTTTGGGTGTTTGTTCTGGCAGTGTAGCAGAACACGTTCAAATTGGTGATACATTACCAATCTATGTTCATAAAAACCCGAACTTCAGATTACCAGAGAATGAAGATACGCCAATTATTATGATTGGAGCAGGTACAGGAGTTGCACCGTATCGAGCTTTCCTAGAGGAGCGAGAAGAGTTAGGGATTGAGGGGAAAGCGTGGCTTATTTTTGGCGACCAGCATTTTGTTACGGACTTTCTTTATCAAACGGATTGGCAACGTTGGCTTGCATCGGGCACATTAAGCCAAATGCATGTAGCCTTTTCACGAGATACCGACCAAAAAGTATATGTTCAGCATAAATTACAAGAAAATGCGGCGAGCTTTTATGAATGGCTTGAGCAGGGTGCTGTCATTTATGTGTGTGGTGATAAACAGTCGATGGCAGCTGATGTGGATGCAACCATTCATCACATCATTGAGCAGCAAGGGCAGAAAACACCAGAGGAAGCAAAAATCATTGTGAATGAATTAAAACAGCAGAAACGCTACCAACGTGACGTTTACTAACTGTATTTAGCATGAGTTCTTTAGCAAATGATTCCTATAGTGAGGCTCGTACCTTAGCTAAAAAGCACAGCCCCAGATGGAAGCCAAAACGCCGAGGTGTAAAGGATTAAAGGAGCGATCAAGAATGACAGAAAAGATAGTTTTACCTCCACAGCCTGGAGAACCAAGTGATGTAGAGCGCATTAAGACTGACAGTAATTACCTACGTGGTACGCTCGAACGTACCATGAATGATCCATTAAGCTCTGGTATTCCAGAGGATGATAATCGTCTTATGAAATTCCATGGTAGTTATTTACAGGATGATCGAGATCTGCGCAATGAACGTCAACGTCAAAAGCTGGAGCCTGCTTATCAATTTATGGTGCGTGTACGAACACCAGGTGGCGCAGCTACACCAGCACAATGGCTAGTCATGGATGAAATGGCTAGAACGTATGGTAATGGCTCTTTAAAGTTAACAACACGTCAAGCATTTCAAGTACATGGTATTTTAAAATGGAATGTCAAAAAATATATGCAGGAAATCAATGAGGTACTATTGGATTCTCTGGCAGCTTGTGGAGATGTAAACCGCAATGTGATGTGTAATGTGAATCCAAACCAATCGGCATTGCATGAAGAGGTTTACAACTGGTCTGCCAAACTAAGTGAGCATTTATTACCTCGAACACGGGCTTACCATGAATTGTGGTTGGATGGGGAAAAGGTGATAGATAGTCAGGATGAAGAAATTGAACCGATTTACGGAGCACAATATTTGCCTCGTAAATTTAAAATAGGGATTGCAATTCCACCAAGTAATGACGTGGATGTTTTTTCACAAGATATTGGACTTATTGCCATCGTTGAAAAAAATCAGCTTATTGGCTTTAATATAGCTGTTGGTGGAGGAATGGGCATGACCCATGGTGACCATGAAACCTATCCACAGCTTGCTCGTTTAATTGGCTTTATTACGCCAGATAAATTATTGGAAACAGCAGAGAAAATTATTACGATACAGCGTGATTATGGGAATCGTTCTGTGCGCAAAAATGCACGTTTTAAATACACGATCGATGCAAGAGGGCTTGCCTGGTTCCAAGAAGAATTAACACGTCGGCTAGGCTGGGAAATTCAGCAGGCTCGTCCCTATATATTTGAGCGTACTGGTGATGAATTTGGCTGGATTAAAGGGGCAGATGGTCATTGGCATTACACGTTATTTATTCAAAATGGTCGTATAAAAGACTTTGAAGATTATCAGCTGTTAACAGGATTACGCGAAATAGCTAAAGTACACACAGGTGATTTTCGCCTAACACCGAACCAAAATTTAATGATTAGCAATGTGACCCCAGAAAAAAGGAAAAAAATTAATACGATTATTGAACAATACAAACTAACGGATGGTGCGCATTATTCTGCCTTACGTCGCAATTCCATTGCCTGTGTTTCTTTACCAACCTGTGGTTTAGCAATGGCGGAAGCAGAACGCTATTTACCTTCGCTCATTACGAAGATTGATGCCATTATCGATGAGGCAGGATTAAATGAAACAGAAATTGTTATACGCATGTCTGGCTGTCCAAACGGCTGTTCACGTGCAGCTATGGCTGAAATCGGCTTTATCGGTAAAGGACCAGGGAAATATAATATGTATTTAGGGGCAAGTTTTACAGGCAACCGATTGAATAAAATCTATCGTGAAAATATTGGCGAAGAAGAAATATTAGCAGAGCTTCGACCAATTCTTCTGCATTTTGCGAAGGAGCGTTTAGAGGGGGAGCATTTTGGTGACTTTGTTATTCGTGCTGGATATGTGACAGCTGTTAATGATGGGAGAGAATTTCACTAATGATTAAAGCCATGTAGCAAATTGTTTTGCTACATGGCTTGTTGTTGAAAAAAGGTGATGTCAATAGCAAAAAAAGAACCTTTAGCAAGGCGAGAGGTTGATTTCCGTTCCGCAGCGTCCTTTCCAGGGGGCGTCCGATGAGCCGCTTCACTCACTTACGTTCGCTCCAGGGTCTCAGCTATGACGCTAAATCCCCTAGGAGTGACGCTGGCTCCACTTCAATCAACCATGTGGTAAAAGTGTCTTTTCCTTCTCTTTCATACGAGCCGTAGTGAACAAAATAGCCCATTATTTGTAGAGAAAGGATAGCCTCTTATTTTCAATGTAGAGAAGTGATGATTGACAACATCCCTCCATAAAGAGTAGTGAATACCTTTACTTTAGTTGAAAGCCTTTGCTAACAAGAAACATTTTTTATGGATTGGAGCGGTAGCGGAGGAAGCGGCTCGGCGCTTGCCCACAGGAAAGCAAGTAGTCTGCAATGGAAATCTATTTTCACATTTCACAAAAATACTATTAATGGTTTTGTTTTTTCAACACTAAGCCATGTAGCAAATTGCTTTGCTACATGGCTTTTTAAATGGAGTAATCTTCGGGAATAAATACTTTTAATTGTTTTGGCTTTACAAATACTTGATCGCCAACTTTAAGCTGTAGGTGGAAAAATTGTTCTTTTGATAACTCCGCCTCTAAAAATTCATCAAGATCCTCACGGCGTAGCTCAATTTGGACAATAGGTCCTAGCAAATGAATATGACTGATTTTAACAGGAACTGTCCCTGGAATACTTGTTTTTTCGATATGAATGTCATGAGGGCGTACATAGCCAATTACGTTATCATTCGTATGTGTGAGGGCATCTGGTACATCCAGTGCAACTTCGCCTTGCATGAGCTTACCATTATGTAAGCGACCTTTAAAAAGATTGACATTGCCCAAGAAGTCATAAACAAATGGACTATTTGGATTCGTATACACCTCATCTGGGCTGCCAATTTGTTCGATTTTGCCATTATTCATTACGACAATGCGATCCGCTACATCTAGTGCTTCCTCCTGGTCGTGTGTCACAAATATACTGGTAATATGAAATTCATCATGCAACTTTCGTAGCCAGCGACGTAATTCCTTGCGAACTTTTGCATCAAGTGCTCCGAACGGTTCATCCAATAAAAGAACCTTAGGCTCTACAGCAAGGGCTCTCGCCAGTGCAACACGTTGCCGTTGCCCCCCTGAAAGCTGTGTTGGATATCGATTAGCGTAATTTTCGAGTTTGACTAGCTGCAATAATTCCATCACTTTATTTGTTATTTCTTGTTTTGAGGGTCTGCTTTTTCGCGGGCGAACCTTTAGCCCATATGCGACATTATCAAAGACTGTCATATGACGAAAAAGGGCATAATGCTGAAAGACAAAGCCCACATTGCGCTCCTTTGGATGTCGATTGGTTATGGACTGACCATCGAATAAGATATCACCAACATCAGTGGTTTCCAGCCCCGCAATCACACGTAATAAAGAGGTTTTTCCCGAACCAGAAGGGCCGAGCAGTGCTACTAGCTCCCCTGACTGAATATGAACTGATATATCCTCTAATGCTTGAAAAGCACCATATTTTTTGGATACGTTTTGAATTTGTATACTCAACGTGACCATCTCCTTTTAACTAGATTTTGATTTCCATGCGATTATATCTTTCACAACTAATGTAAAGATGGCCATAACACTCATTAAGGAGGCAACAGCAAAGGCTGCTGAAAATTGATATTCATTATAGAGAATTTCAATATGAAGTGGCATCGTATTGGTCATGCCACGGATATGACCTGATACAACAGAGACCGCCCCAAATTCCCCGATGGCTCGTGCATTACATAAAATCAAACCATAGAACAGTCCCCATTTAATATTGGGCAATGTAACATACCAAAATGTTTTAAAGCCGTTGGCACCAAGTGAAATGGACGCTTCCTCCTCAGATGTGCCCTGTGTTTGCATGAGTGGTATTAACTCACGTGCAACAAAGGGTAAAGTGACGAAAATAGTGGCGAGGACAATGCCAGGCAAGGCAAAAACAATTTTAATATCATGTGCGAACAGCCAATCACCGAAAAGTCCCTGTGAACCAAACAATAAAATAAATACTAGTCCTGCGATAACAGGGGAGACGGCAAATGGTAAATCAACGATGGTAAGTAATAGATTTTTCCCTTTAAAATTAAACTTTGTAAGGGCCCATGCAGCCATTACGCCAAAAAGAGCATTAAGTGGTACAGCAATAGCTACAACCGTTAACGTAAGCTTAATAGCAGCTAACGCATCTGGATGTGTAATAGCAGCAAAATAAACGTCGGCTCCCTTTTGAAAGGCTGTAATAAAAATAGATAGTAAAGGTAGTACGATAAAGAAAGCTAAAAAAGCTAAGGCAATGAACGTTAACGAATAGCGAACAATACGGGGCTCCTGTAATGCAGCAGACTTTGGGGCTGCTTTATTTTTCTCACTACTAGCCTGCTGAATAAATGTTGATTGTTCCATGTGGTACCTCCTACTGTACAAAACGACGATTGGCTAGCCATTGGATCAAGTTGATGGTGAACAACAGAATAAAGGATGTCACAAGCATGACAACTGCTATTGCGGTAGCACCTGCATAATCATATTGTTCTAGCTTCGTCATAATAATTAACGGTGTAATTTCTGTTTTCATCGGCATATTTCCTGCAATGAAAACAACGGAGCCATATTCACCAAGTGCACGGGCAAAGGCTAATGAAAAGCCAGTTAAAATGGCAGGTAATAGCTCTGGCAGAATGACTTTACTGAAGGTTTGTAAACGATTGGCACCAAGACTTGCCGAAGCTTCCTCGACCTCAGCGCTAATATTTTGTAATACGGGTTGGACTGTACGTACTACAAAAGGTAGCCCGATAAATGTTAACGCGATCATAATACCAAGCGGTGTAAAGGCAATTTTAAAATCAAAAAATTGACCGATCCAGCCATTTGGTGCATAGAGTGATGTTAAAGCAATACCAGCAACAGCAGTAGGCAAGGCAAAGGGTAAATCTACTAGGCCATCAATGATTCGTTTAAATGGAAATTGATAGCGAACGAGAACCCATGCGATAATGGTGCCGAAAAGTACATTTAGTAAGCCCGCAATCAATGCTGTGCTGAAGCTCACTTTATAAGAGGCAACAGCACGAGGCTCTGTAATGATAGCGATAAACTCAGTCCAGCTTAAGGACATGGTATGAATGAAAATCATTGAAAGTGGTAGTAACACTAGTAAACTAACATAGAGCATTGTATAACCAAGAGACAGATGAAAGCCTGGAATTATTCGCCGTGATTTTTTAGGAAGGATTAACTGACTCATCAAAACGCTCCTTATTGTGGTACATATATTTCATCAAAGGTACCACCATCTTTAAAATGGGTAGCTTGTGCTTGTGACCAACCGCCAAAATCATCAATGGACACAAGTTCAAGCTGAGGAAATTGCTCTTTATATTTTGCTAGAATGGTTTCATTACGTGGTCGATAATAGTTTTTTGCCGCAATTTCTTGCCCGATATCACTATATAAATGTTGTAAGTAAGCTTCCGCAACTTCACGTGTCCCTTTTTTATCAACGATTTTGTCAACAACTGCAACTGGTGGCTCTGCCAAAATACTTAATGATGGTGTGATGATTTCAAATTCGTCCTTCCCTAATTCATTTAAAGATAAGTAGGCTTCATTTTCCCATGCAATTAAGACGTCTCCAATCTTTCGTTCTACGAATGTCGTTGTAGCACCACGAGCGCCAGAATCTAATACTTCAACATTGCTATAGAGTGATTTCATAAATTTTTTTATTTTTGTTTCATCATTGTTATATAACTTTCCAGCATAAGCCCAAGCCGCTAAGTAGTTCCAACGTGCACCACCAGATGTTTTGGGGTTGGGTGTAATGACCGACACATCTTCTTTAATTAGATCATCCCAGTCTTGAATATTTTTTGGATTCCCTTTGCGTACTAAAAACACAATGGTCGATGTATAGGGGGTCGAGTTATAATCAAATTCTGTCTGCCAATCTTTATTCAATAGCTCACGTGTTTGAGCAATTTCGTCTATATCGTAAGCTAGTGCAAGGGTGACAACGTCAGCTTCGAGACCATCGATCACAGCTCGACCTTGTTTGCCAGATCCACCATGTGATTGATTGATTTTGACATCTTGACCTGTTTCGTCTTTCCATTTTTTTATAAAATCCTTGTTAAATTCATCGTAAAGCTCGCGTGTTGGGTCATAGGAAACATTGAGTAGTTCTACAGACTTCTTTGCTTCCTGACCACTTGCTTTTTCATCAGAATTAGCACTTCCACAGCCAGTTAAACTTAACGTTACTGCAGCTAATAGTGCTAACGTTTGGAGAACATAGCTCCTTTTTTTCATATCATTTCGCTCCTTTTCCATCTAAAGAATGCAAAAAGCCATCCCCCATAATGTTATGACTTCATGGGTAGATGGCCTTCAGATTCTCTGATCAGCAACTTATTATTTATGTCAAAGCTTTAATAATACATTAAACATATATTTCCTATTAGTCAACAAGGAATTAAATAAAAAATTAATTATTTAGAAAATGAATGTAACGATCACTAGATACCACTCATTCTATGCAGGAAGGAACTGAAAAAATGGGTGGATGAAAAAGATATGCCAAAAAACCTAGTTGACTACTTGGTGTATTTTAGTATATATTTGGTAATAAGAAGAATGATTGTGGTACGAGGTAGCAAATACTAGTGAACAATCATTAAATAAAGAGCTGGCTAGTCAAACTAGAGGCGTTTTAACAAAGACCTGTTTTACTGTGTCTTATTGTTAAAACGCCTTTTTTGCTATGAGGGGGATTTGATGTTAACGTACGAAAATTGGCAAGAACCGATTATTGATTTTCAAGTCGATGATCTGTATAAGGGTGCACTGGAAGTTTTACAGTGGGGCTATCGAGAATATGGAGAGGAAATCGTCTATGCATGTAGCTTTGGCATTGAAGGTATTGTCTTAATTGATCTCATTTCAAAGGTAAAGCCAGACGCTACGATTGTTTTTTTGGATACAGATGTCCATTTTAAAGAAACCTATGAAACGATTAATAGAGTCAAAGAAAAATATCCACAACTAAACATTGTCATGAAGAAGCCTATCCTTACATTAGAACAACAAGCCGCTCAATATGGTGATGAGCTTTGGAAGTCCAATCCAAATAAATGCTGTGACATTCGCAAGATAAAACCTTTGCATGAAGCCTTGTCAGGTAACAAGGCTTGGATATCTGGCTTGCGGCGTGAACAATCGCCAACACGTCAACAGACAAACTTTCTAAATCGGGACGATAAATTTAAATCGATTAAAGTTTGTCCACTGATTCATTGGACATGGAAGGATGTCTGGCGCTATGTTTCTAAACATAATCTGCCATACAACCCATTGCATGATCAAGGCTATCCAAGTATCGGCTGCGAGCATTGTACAAAGCCTGCATTTACGATGGATGATTTACGTTCAGGACGATGGCAAGGTTCTGGTAAAACGGAGTGTGGTTTACATGAATAAAGGAGTTTTGCCATGCTTGAATATTTTGCAATAGCTATTAGTTTATTTTTTGCGATGAATATAGGGGCAAGCGGAGCAGCAGCCTCAATGGGCGTTGCTTACGGTGCAGGTGCTATCAAAAAAGCTTGGCAAGCATTACTTTTTTGTGCAATAGGTGTCTATAGTGGAGCTGTATTAGGCGGAGGAGAGGTTGTCAAAACGATTAGCTCAGGCATTATGCCGCAGGACTATATTACGGTAAAGGTTGTCATCATTATCCTAATTTCGGCGACAAGCTCCTTATTTTTCGCCAATCTTTTAGGTATCCCCTTATCAACGAGCGAAGTAACGGTTGGCGCTGTTGTTGGAGTAGGAATAGCCTATAAAGTATTATTCGTGCGTTCATTGCTAGTTATCATATCATTTTGGATCATTGTACCGCTTGTCGCCTTTGTCATTGCACTTGTCTTTGGAAAATTATTATATAAATTACAAAACAGAGGGCTGCTAAAAGATCGTCCGATTTTAACGGTTCTGCTCGTATTAGCTGGATTTTTCGAAGCCTTTTCAGCTGGCATGAACAATGTCGCCAATGCTGTTGGACCACTTGTTGGTGCAGGGATGATGGATGTTACGATGGGCATTGTCCTAGGTGGGGCATTTGTGGCACTAGGTGCTATGCTACTTGGCAAACGAGTGCTTGAAACCAATGGTAAAAAAATTGTGCGCTTTCAAAAGGCAGAAGGAATCTTAATTTCTAGTACAGGTGCCCTTCTTGTTGGCGTAAGCTCGCTTTTTGGGCTTCCAGTTCCTTTAACACAAGTAACATCTTCATCCATCATCGGGATGGGCATGGCGAAGAATGGAAAACAAATTTTCCATCAGCATATTGTCAAAAAAATCATTCGGATTTGGATTGTATCGCCTATCTTTTCGTTAGCTATTTCGTACTTTTTAGTGCAGCTATTTTTAGAAAAGGACCTCTATGCCATTATTTTGATTGGCACTATTATTGTTGGGACACTAGGTGTCATTAGCCTAATGCGGACGATGCGAGAAGAAGAGCAGTCCATTTATGACGCAGGTGAAGGCATATAAATTGAATCATGCTAGAACTACTATTTTGACTATAAAACTTAGTATTTAACTAGAAGTAGGAGGAGATTTTCATGAGTTTACAACCACATGGTGGGCTTCTTGTGCAAGCGTTTAACCCAGAAAAAGAGATAGCAACCATTCACAAGGAAATTGAGCTGGATGCTATTTCTTTAAGTGATTTAGAGTTAATTGCGATAGGTGGCTATAGCCCAATTGAAGGCTTTTTAACACAAGAAGATTATGAGTCAGTTGTGGAACAAAGTCGCTTAGCATCAGGCGTAGTATGGAGTATTCCGATTACATTACCTGTTACACAAGAAAAAGCAGCTACTATACAGCCTGGTGATGAGGTGAAATTGGTCTATCAAGATGAAGTTTATGGCGTTATTGAAGTAGTTGATATTTATGAGCCGAATAAACGAAAAGAGGCTTTGCTTGTATATGGGACAGAGGATTTAGCACATCCAGGAGTTCAAAAGCTTCATGACCGACCTGCTATTTATGTCGGTGGAAAAATTACCTTAATCAAACGTATCGCACAAAAATTTCCTGCGTATTCGTTTGATCCCGTAGAAACACGTCAATTATTTGCCGACAAGGGATGGAAAACAATTGTTGGCTTCCAAACTCGCAATCCAGTTCATAGGGCGCATGAATATATTCAAAAGGCAGCGCTTGAAACGATTGATGGGTTATTTTTAAATCCACTTATTGGTGAAACAAAATCGGATGATGTGTCAGCTACAATACGTATGGAGAGCTATGAGGTTTTATTGAAAAGCTACTATCCTGAAAGCCGTGTCCAATTAGGCGTTTTTCCTGCCGCAATGCGTTATGCTGGGCCAAAGGAGGCCATTTTCCATGCGCTTGTAAGGAAAAATTATGGCTGTACCCATTTTATTGTTGGTCGTGACCATGCAGGTGTAGGTGATTATTATGGTACGTACGATGCACAAAAGATTTTTGAACAGTTTACGGAAGATGAATTAGGAATAGTGCCATTAAAATTCGAACATAGTTTTTATTGCCAGCGATGTGAGGGGATGGCTACTACCAAAACGTGTCCGCATGATGGCTCAGCCCATGTTATTCTATCAGGAACGAAAGTACGTGAAATGCTTCGTAATGGAGAAGTACCACCTAGTACATTTAGCCGCAAAGAAGTTGTAGATGTATTAATCAAAGGCATGCGTAAGGAGGTAGTTAAATGAGTTCAAATATTGTTTGGCATGAAGCCTCCATTACGAAAGAGGAACGTCGTTCAAAAAACAAACATCAAAGCTTTATTTTATGGTTTACGGGATTATCTGCTTCAGGGAAATCATCCGTGGCCAATGCTTTTGCCCGGCGATTATTTGAACGGGGCAATCAAGCCTTCGTTTTAGATGGTGATAATGTACGCCATGGCTTGAATAAGGATTTAGGATTTGATGAGTCCGGACGAAAGGAAAATATTCGCCGAATAGGGGAAGTTTCTAAGCTATTTATAGAAAGCGGTCAAATAGTGCTAACCGCTTTTATTTCACCTTATCGAGAAGATCGTCAAGTAGTACGTGGACTTGTAGACGACGGTGAATTTTTAGAGGTCTATGTAAAGTGTTCAGTAGAAACATGTGAAAAAAGAGATCCGAAAGGTTTATATAAAAAGGCAAGGAATGCTGAAATTACGAACTTTACAGGTATTAGTGCCCCATATGAAGAACCAGAGAATCCAGAAATTATTTTGAACACAGAACAACATTCCATCGAGGAGTGTGTTGAACAACTGACGAAGATTTTAACTTTGAAGGGATACATTTAAAGAAATTAAAAGAACTGCTCGACAGTACGAACGAGCAGTTCTTTTATGTTTATTTTACATTTTGTTCCTTTTTCATTCTGTCAATTTCAGGACCTAACTCATCACGTACTGTACCTTTCCAAGGCTTTACACCAGCGATATAGGAAGAACGAGTCATAATGTGTCCCCCTACAGGACCAGTGATGAAGAGGAACAGTATCCCTAGTAAAATTCGGGGATTGAAATGATCTTCTATTAGCCAAAAGTGAAAGAATACACCAATCAATACACACATGACACCCAGTGTTGCACTTTTAGAAGCGGCATGGGCACGCGTATACAAATCAGGTAAGCGGACAAGTCCGATAGCTGTGACGACGATAAACAGTACGCCAACAGAAATGAAAAAGATAACTAAGCTATTAGCGAGAATTGTCACGTTTAATGATATCTCCTTTCTCTATGAATTTAGAGAAAGCCATTGTCCCGATAAACGATAAAATCGCAAGCAATAAAATAATTTCTAGAAAGAAGCTTGTTTCCACTAAAATCGAAAATAGTCCAATAAGAGAAATAAGTGAAACACCAAGTGAATCCAAAGCGACAACACGATCAGATGCAGAAGGGCCTTTTACCATTCGGTAAATAACTGCAATCATCGATAAGCAAATCACTACGATCACAGCAATAATAAATGTTGTCATGATTTACTCACCTCCAAAATCGCTTTCTCAAATGAATCTCGAATGGAAGCAACAGCTTCATCCACATCATTAATATCAATCGCATGTACATACAATGTTTTCGCATCATCTGATACATGCACTACCACTGTTCCGGGTGTTAACGTAATAAGACTTGATAATAAAGTGATTTCCCAGTCTTCGGTTAAAACAGTAGGATAGGCAAAAAAGGCAGGTTGCATGTCCAATTTAGGCTTTAACACGACCTTTAAAACTTGCACATTGGCTAATATTAACTCTTTAAAAAACAGCAAAGTCAGTTTAATAAGGGCCCATAAGCGGTAGACATAAAGACGTGATTTGAAAAATCTTCGCATGATGATAAGTAAAATGATCCCCATGATGAACCCTATGATAAAGCCAGCTGCTGTGTAATTAGAGGAGAGGAACATCCAGACGAAGGCAAGTACAAAATTTAAAATCATTTGAAATGCCATTGTGTTAATCCCCCTTCATGACAGCATCTATATAGATAGATGGATCCGTTAATAATTTTGCTGCATCGTCCATGAATGGCGTAATCCATTCTGAACCAACACCATATGCTACAGTAATGAGTACTAAAAGGGCAGTAGGCATAAACAGCATCTTATAGACAGATTTATCGACAGACCCGTGTGTTTCTTTCTCCTCACCCCAAAAAGCATAAAGGAAAATACGAATCACGGATAATAGGACAAGCAGTGAAGATGCTAAGATAAAAATACTACTCCACATACTACCAGCCTCAAAGCCTCCCTGTACAATAAGCAGCTTTCCAACAAATCCACTAAGTGGTGGAATGCCAGCTAAACCAAAAGCTGCAATCAAATAACACCAGCCTAGAGCCGGATATTTCTTCATGAGACCACCCATCTTACGCAAATCAGATGTACCAGTAATGTAGATGACAATGCCGATTAACATAAAGAGTGCTGCCTTTATAAGCATATCGTGAATTAAATAAAACATAGCACCCTTTAAGGAAACCTCATTCATTTGAGAAACACCAAATAAAATGACACCTACTGCAATAACAATATTGTAGATAATAATGAGTTTGACATCAAAATAAGCGAGTGCCCCAATACATCCAGCTACGATAGTAGCAATGGCTAGTACCATTAATAAATCGTGCGTATAGGATAAATCATGTACAAAAAATAGCGTATAGGTACGTGTAATGGCATAGACACCCACCTTTGTAAGCAAAGCACCAAATAGAGTTAGGACAGGGATTGGCGCTGCCGCATAAGAAGTAGGAAGCCAAAAGTATAATGGGAAAATGGCTGCTTTTAGTCCAAATACCATTAAAAATAGGACGGCAATAACCGTAATAATTCCCGGCTGATTAATTTCAGCAATTTTGACAGCAATATCCGCCATGTTTAATGTACCGACTACGGAATATAAAAAGGCAACGGTAATAACGAATAAGGCCGAAGAAATAACATTAATTAAAATATATTTAATAGACCCTTTCAGTTGTCCCTTCTCACCACCTAGAACGATGAGTAAGTAGGAAGCCATTAACAATACCTCAAAGAAAACAAACAAGTTGAAAATATCGCCAGTCGTAAAGGCCCCATTGACCCCCGTTAAAATAAACATAATACCAGGGTAATAAAAGAAGCGTTCACGTTCCTTCGTAATGGAACCGAAACCATACCAAACAACAAAAAATGCAATAAGCAATGTCGTTGTAACGAGTAATACAGATACCATATCAGATACCATTGTAATACCGTAAGGAACAGGCCAATTTCCGAATGTTACTTTTTGAATACCATCCTGTTTCACTTTTAAAAGAAGTGAAATAGCAGAGATGAAGGCGAGCCCAATACCAAGTAATGAAAATGACCGTTGATAGGTTAGATTTTTTTGCCCAAACATTAAAATCATACCGAAGAAAAACGGGATGATAATGGGCAATAATAGGAAGTTATTCATCCTCATCACTTCCTCTCATTAAGCTAATATCATCTGTGTTAAGCTCCTGATAGGAACGATAAGCAAGTACAAGGAAGAATGCTGTAACCCCAAAGCTAATAACAATAGCTGTTAAAATAAGTGCCTGGGGTAAAGGGTCCGCAAAAGTTTTGGCTCCTTCGTTTAAAACGGGTGGTGCTTCGCCACCAAGGCCCCCCATTGTTAAGATGAGCAGGTGGGCACCATGACTTAAAAGACCTGTTCCAATAATAATGCGTAATAAGCTTTTCGATAAAATTAAATAGACAGCTGCCATAAAGAGAAAGCCGATGACAAAGGCCATAATTATTTCCATTATTCATCCTCCCCAATCGTTTGAATAATGGTCATCGTAACGCCGACAACAACCAAATAGACACCGCTATCAAAAAGCATGGCCGTGTGTAATGACTGTTTGCCCAGAAGCGGTAAATCGAAATAATCAAAGTAATGCGTAAAAAACGGTTTGCCCACAAACATTGGGAATGCCGCAGTAGCAAGGGCTAGTAGTAAGCCAATAGCTGTTACATACGTATAATTGATAGGTAAGATATGGCGCACTGTATTGATATCAAAAGCTAGCACTAAGAGAACAAGTGCACTTGATGTTAACAGTCCTCCAACAAAGCCTCCCCCAGGCGTATAGTGACCAGCTAAAAATATATGAATGGAGAAGAAGAAAATAATGAAAAATACAATTTTAGCTGTAAATTGTATTATCACATCATTTGTTTTCATGTGTTTTCTCCTTTCTATTCATACGCAACTTAATCATGGCTAAAATGGCCATGCCCGCAATGCCTAGTACTGTAATTTCAAATAATGTATCGAAACCACGATAATCTACTAAAATTACGTTTACAATATTTCCTCCCCCAGCTAATGAGTACACGGTTTCCTCGTAGTACTTAGCAATAGAAGGAATCAGTTTTTGTGAATGCGCAGATAGTGCCACAAGTGTTACCATAACACCAACTGCAATTGAAACAATGGCACGATTTAATTGGAATCTCATTCTTTCCTCGCGCTTGCCAAGCTTTGGGAGATGATAAAATGCTAATAAAAATAGTGCTACTGAAATCGTTTCAATAACGAGCTGTGTTAACGCTAAATCCGGCGCGTTAAAAATAACAAAGAATAATGCAACAGTGTAGCCAACAGCACCCAGTCCAATAATGGCTGTTAAACGTGACTTGGCCAAGATAGTAATGGCTGTACCAATTAATAAAACCACAATCAATATAATTTCATATGGTCTAATTGGTGAGGCCCCTTGGAATGAAAGACTAAAAGCATCCTTCACAAAAAGAGAGCCAATGACGATAATAGCGATTCCACTAAACATATAGAGTAAATAGTGACGCATCGAGCCAGTCATATAGCGTCGTGATAAACGATTTAAGCCAACACCCAACCCCTGCATGATTTTGTCATAGGCATTGTTTAATGTGAATGCTTGTGGGAATCGTTGGTATATTCCTTGCCATTTTGGTAAGGCAACAAATAATAATACCCCTATGATAATTATTCCGATTGTCATCAGTAGCTCAGGGTTAATGCCGTGCCAAGCTGATACATGTATATCAACAGCTTGTGGTGTATCATATAAAAATGGCTGAATGGCTTGAACAGCAGGCTTGACAAAGGTATTGCCTATCAAATTCGGGATGAAGAAAATAATTACGACTAATGCTGCTAAAAGTATCGGCGAAATAAGCATCCCTATTGGTGCCTCATGTGGTTTATGAGGTAATTGTTCCGGCTTGTAATTGCCATTAAATGTTCGGAAAACAAAATAAAAGCTATAGATAAATGTGAAAATACTAGCGATCCAAGCAATAATAGGGAAGAGTGCTCCCCATGTTTCAAAACCGAAAAATTCAAACTTTTGAAGGGCAAGCATAGCTGTTAAAAACATTTCTTTACTTAAGAAGCCATTAAATGGTGGAAGACCAGCCATTGATAAGCTGCCAATAGCTGCCACAGTAAAGCTAATCGGCATGATACTCATTAATCCACCAAGTTTTCGAATATCACGAGTTCCTGTTTCATGATCCACAATCCCTGCAATCATGAATAGACTGCCTTTAAATGTTGCATGATTGATAAGGTGGAAAATAGCTGCATATGCCGCAAATTTAATCGTATCGACTGTGTCGTTAGCATGAAAGGCAACGGCGCTCGCCCCAAGCAGTGACATAATCAGTCCCAGTTGACTGACTGTAGAAAATGCAAGAATGCCTTTTAAGTCTGTTTGCTTCACTGCAAAGAAGGAACCCCAGAATAACGTTAAGAGACCTACTCCTGTTACAAGCCATACCCAAAGCTCTGAGGCAGCAAAAATAGGTGTAAAGCGTGCCACTAAATAGATACCTGCTTTGACCATTGTTGCGGAGTGAAGATAGGCACTTACTGGTGTCGGTGCTTCCATTGCATCTGGTAGCCAAATATAGAATGGGAATTGTGCGGACTTTGTAAATGCGCCTAAAAGTAATAAAACGAGCGACCAAGTGAATAAAGGTTGGTCTACTAAATTAGGTGCCATCACAATCAGTTCACGGATGGAATAGGTTCCTCCCATTAAATAAAGAAGAACGAAACCACCTAGCATCATTAAGCCGCCACCGACTGTTATCATCATGGACTTCAGTGCACCGAAGCGTGAGGCATCACGGTTATACCAATAGCCAATGAGTAAAAATGACGAAATAGATGTTAGTTCCCAAAAGAAATAAAGTGTTATTAAATGATCTGACTGTACTACTCCCAGCATGGCTGACATAAATAGCAATAAGTAAACATAAAAATTATGTAATTTTTCTTTATGCTTATCTAAGTAAAAGATAGAGTAAAGTACAACCAATGAACCAATTCCGGTAATGAGTAGTGAGAATAATAAGCTAAGTCCATCCAAATACGAAACGATGGAAATATCAAGTGATGGAATCCAAGGTAGCTCTGCAATAAATACTTCTCCTTCAGCTACTTGTGCAATATATGTTGCATAGATAACTGCGAGTGTAGCAGGTACAGCAAGAACAAACCAGCCTGTGTGAATATTTTTCATGCGTTTATATAAAAAAGGCACTAATATTGCAGCAAGCATTGGAATGAAAATATAAAGTACTTGTAACAAAAAAACCCTCCTTTATGCAGGTAAGTATACCAATTATAACGTACTTTAATTGCGAATGCATATGGACGAATGGGATTTAGCTTGCGGTAGTGGAAGAATTTTCGTTATATTATAAATAGGAAGTTATCAATAAAAATAGAGGAAAAAATTTTTTATGAGGAATCCTTATATCTATGGTTATCTACCATTAATTACAATTTTATTGTTTAGTTTGACATTTGGCATGTATGCTGTTGGCGAATCCTTACAGATTTTTCAAGCAATCGGTGTTTATTCAGGTATGCGAGAATTTTTGTCTGATTTTGAGTTACGTGTATTTTTGCTCATTGTTTTTGCTATTGTTTTTTTTATGTTATTTTCTGCACTCAAACTAGTAGGGGAAACGATTCATGAGCTAGGAATGCTGTTTTTCTCAAAAGATCATGATGGAGCTACTGTTAGTCAGGCTCGAGGTGGCTACATTATCTTGTTTATCGGCGCCATGTGTTCCGCATTTGCCATCCAATTTATTTATGTTTTGATTGGTATCTTTATCATAACAGTGTTTACCTATTTTATTTATCTGATTTATAAAATGAGTCATTTTATGTCGATGGGCGGCACAATTGGTCTATTAATCTTTGAGCTTTTTATGTGGACCATTCTTTTAACACTCATTATTTATGTTGTGTTGAAGCTATATAATGGCATTTTGGCAAGTTTGCCGTTTGCCAATTAGTTACATTACATACTAGTGAAAAGAGGTAGCAGTCATGTAAGACTGCTACCTCTTTGCTGTTGTTGAAAAAAGATGATGGCAATAGCAGAAAAAGAACCTTTGGTAAAGTTAGGGGTTGATTTCCGTTCCGCCAGCGTCCTTTCCAGGGGGCGTCCGATGAGCCGCTTCACTCACTGCGTTCGCTCCAGGGTCTCAGCTGAGACGCTAAATCCCCTAGGAGTGACGCTAGCTCCACTCCAATCAACCCTGTGGCAAAAGTGCCTTTTCCTTATTTTTTATACTAGTCGTAGATTATTTGTATAATTAAAGAAAGGATAGGCTCTTATTTTCATTGTAGAGAAGTGAATAGTGACAATACCTCTCCATAAAATGAGTAGTGAATACCTATATTTTATATCACAAAAATTCTATGGATGGTTTTGTTTTTCAACACTATGAAGAGGTAGCAGTCATGTAAGACTGCTACCTCTTGGCTGTTTCACTACTCTAATAAAACATTAAATAATTGATGATGAATTTTGTATGCCTCTAATTTTTGCATGGATTGAGGCTTATCATAGCCTAGCCATACAGCCGCAGTATAACCATCATTAAGTCCGGCAAGCCAGTAGTCCCGATAGTCATTAGTTGTGCCTGTTTTTGCTCCTATATAGTCGCTGTTACTGTAAACCCCTTGTCCTGTCCCATTTGCCACAACATCAGCAAGAAGCTCACGCATATATTTCACCGTTTTCGGAGACCAGATTTGATTACGCTGTGTATCCCAACTATAAAGCTCAGTTCCATCTAAAGCTGTCACTTTACGAATACCATGAGCTAAAACATAGGAGCCATCGATAAAGCTTGTATAGGCATCTGCTAGCTCTAAGGCTGTCACACCGTAAGTTAGCCCACCCAATGAAGCGGCATAATTATGATCTTTCGCTACAATCGAACGGAAGTGAAAGCGATTAAGGTATTGAAAGGCCGTTTCAACGCCAATAGTTTCAAAGAGACGCAGTGCAGATGTGTTGTAGCTGTGTCGAAAAGCTGTACGGAGGGACACATCACCATACGTATAGCCCCCATAGTTTTGCGGACAGAACGAGCCAACACAGTATCTACCTCCATTGACAATAGAATCAGGTGTATGTGCTGACGTTTCAAAGAAAGGGGCATAGACTGCTAAAGGTTTAAAGGCTGATCCAGGCTGACGTGTTCCTTGGAATGCACGATGATAATCAAATTTTTCATAGTTTTTTCCTGCATACAAGCTGACAATTTCTCTTGATTGGTTTTCAATGACTGCACCAGCTGCTTGCAACGAACCTGTACCGAGAATAGCTGACATTTTAACCTCATCATGTTGCTGTTTATTTGGATCAAGTGCAGTTTGAATGATGAGTCCATTTTGAAATAGTGTATCTAGTCGATTATCTAATTGTGCTTTAATTTTTTTCTTTTCTTCCTCATTCTCTGTATTGCTCAGTCGATCCGCATAACCCTCTTTTTCAGCAACTAACCACTTTAGCTCTTGAAGAACGTAAGTGCTATACATTGGATAACTTTGAATTTTATCTTTCACATTTAATGTAATCGGCTCAGCTTTGTAGGTAGCTGCATTTTCCTTTGTAATAGCGCCATTAACTGCTAGCGTATCTAACAAACGCTCCTGTCTCGCTTTAGTTTGATCGAAATTTTTCAAAGGATTATAAAGAGAGGGGTTATTTGGGATCGCCGCAATAAAAGCAATTTCAGCAATGCTTAATTCTTGAAGTGGCTTTTGAAAATAATAGGTCGCTGCTCCACCGATACCATAAACTTGGTTGCTAAAATAGGATTCATTAAGATACATTGTTAAAATAGTTTCTTTATCAAATTCTTTTTCTAATTCATGCGCATAAAAAAGCTCTGTTAATTTCCGCTCATATGTTTTTTCATCAGATAAATAACGCATTCGAACGAGCTGCTGTGTAATCGTACTACCACCTTGAGAGGCTGTGTTGCTATTCGAATTGGCTACAACTGCACGAATGATTGCACTTAAATCAAAACCGATATGCTCATAAAAATCAGCATCTTCACTTGTAATGAATATTTCCTGGGCAATTTGTGGAATTTCTTGTAAGGTTAACGGCTGTCGCCATTCGACATATTCCTCGCTAAATGTTTGCCCATTTCGATCAATTAGAGTGACAGGAAGTTGGGTTTGTACCTCAGGTAAATGAATAGCACTCGATATTTGTTCCTCATGTGCTTGAGCGGTATTGATTTCTGTCCTAATGTTTGTACTAATCCACCATAAAGCAGGTAGGGATAGTAATATAATAAAAAAACCAAAAGCCTTTTTCATGTGTGCCTCCACTCTTTCGATAAATCCTTCATCAGAATAACATATTTTGGATTGATTCCAAATACTCGCTCAGACCTATTTCCTTGGTTTTGATTATGAAAGTTAAAATTGCAAAAATCGTCAATACTTTGATGAAGAAAACCAATAAGAAGTATGTTAGACTAAAATGAGGTCGGAAAGGATGCATTAGTCATTTTTTTCATTGAAACTGAAATTTATCATTAAAGGAGAGACTTCCATGTTTCCACAATTAACAACAGACGTACAAGCAGGCGAAGTGCTTGTAGAAATGAACACAACACTAGGTGCTATCAAAATTAAGTTGTTCCCTGAGCATGCACCCAAAACGGTTGAGAACTTTTTAGGCCATGCTAAATCAGGTTACTATAATGGCATTATTTTCCACCGTGTTATTCAAGACTTCATGGTTCAAGGTGGAGACCCAACTGGTACTGGTATGGGTGGAGAATCGATTTGGGGTAATTCTTTTGAAGATGAATTCTCAGATAACTTGTTTAACCTGCGCGGTGCGTTATCAATGGCAAATGCAGGTCCAAACACAAATGGCTCTCAATTCTTCATCGTACAAATGAAGCATCTGCCAAGTGATATGCTTCGCCAATTACAAGGAGCTGGTTTCCCAGAGGAGATCATTGAAGCTTATGCACAAAATGGTGGTACACCTTGGTTAGACCATAAACACACAGTATTCGGTCATGTTGTGGAAGGTATGGACATTGTGGACAAAATTGCGGATGTTGAAAAAGATTTCCGCGATAAACCATTAGAAGATGTGAAAATTGAGTCAATTACGGTTTTTGAATAATACTTATAAGGACGTGTAGAGTATGCAAAACTTTATGTACCAATTTTTATATTTCCCTGAAGACAAATCAGGTTATATTCCAGCGGCTTTTGAGTTTTTAATCATGCTTATTCTATGTATTATCGTGTTTATGCTTTTTAGAAAAATTTCTAAGAAACAGGAAATGAAATCAAAAGAAATCGAAGCACGTATTCTAGCAGATAAGAAAAATACAAATAATCAACAAAACATTTAGCTAAAAAAGAATCTGCTTCCCACATTAGATGTTAAGGGTAAGCAGATTCTTTTTTATAGATCATTTTTTATAACGACGAATCATATTTTGCACCGTCTTGAAGCCAGTGAAACAAACGAGTACAAGCGATAAACCAATCCCACTTAATGCGGTAATAAACGCTAGCCATTCGAATAGTGTATAACTCCAAATACTCTCGAAATCACTGCTATCCTTCCACCCCTCAATAACTAAGTTCATACCGTAAATACCAGATACCACAGTAAATACAGTTAAAATAAACAGTAAATTATTACTTCTATTATCTGATTGATCCTCTTGTGTGCGATACAAACTGTCCAATGTCGCTTTGGTTTCTACATAATGCTCATTAATACGGAACAGCTTTCGTAGCATTTGGGAAATTTCTCTTCCTTCCGTTCGAACAATCACTTCTTCAAAATAATAGCGTGCCGAAAATTTTGTAATTAATTCAATTAATTCATTCACAACGAGCTTATCCTTGCCCCATTTGATTTCACTATATTCATAGGACAACTTTAAGAGCATCATTTTGTAAAAATAATGAATGAAAAGATTATAATAGTGTGTTCCCATAAACTCTTGAATGCTATGTGTACACTTTTCAAAGGGCAAATTCGTAAGGGTCATTTGTGCCTGTGCCGAAGTAATAATATAGCTATTGGGTGCCCAACGTGTATGTGCATGGTCTTGCACATATTGCGCAATATATTGAGCGTTTGTGCTGGAAATAAAGGGCTTGCCTGCAGGTGTTCTACCATCTACTTGTCCTAATCGAAATAAATGCTCAGGTAATATGTCTGCTTCTTTCTCAGCAATTAAATAGGCAGAAGCATACATCCGCTCATCCTCGAAAAACGGTAATCCTTCGTAGCTAGTGTCTTGTTGATGCTGTAAAAAAGGCTGTAAATAGGGGATAAAATAGTTAAATAATAGTTCACTGGTTGAAGAACAATGGCCAAAGGAAAAATGATGACTCGCCCCTTTTTCTTCTCGAAGCTTAGCCTCCAGTACTCTAAAATAGTGAATAAAATTTAAAATGTCACTTATATCATGTGGGGTATCTGTTATATTTGTTCTCACGGTTATAATACCGTTTCCAAAAGGACATAGTGTTACATCAATACTCGTGATTTCATAATGAATACGACTGTCTAGATGATGTAAGGAGCCTTGGGTATAGAATGCTTTTGAAAACCGAATAAAGTCAGGGCTATTCATATCGTATGGGAATAATTTATCCTCTAAAAAGGGATAGAAAAACTGGGCAAGCTCCTCATGGATGATTGTCGTATCACCGTAAAAGGCATTTTCAAGAGCTGTATTATTTAGGGTGAAAAAAGTAAAACCTTCCTTTAGTAGTACCTCTCCAATTTTTTGACGATTTTTCGTGGAATAGGCAAAGGGAAATAAGAATGTCATATATGCACGTTTAATCATTAATGGCGCTAAGTCCATGAAAACACCTCTTTTTACATCTGATTGATAAGAAACTTTTCCACAAAATCATTATTTTAAACATATAAAAGGATATCTCCAAAAGTAAAGTGTACCCTTTGTAAAGGACATTTTGAAAAAGGTTAGGCAACTTCTTGAAGCTGCTGTCTGTATTTTACAGGCGGCAGCTTTTTTAAATTCCATTGCCCTCGATAATGATTGTAGTAAATCATATAACTCTTAATTTCTTTCTTTACTTCTTCTAACGTTTCACATGCTCTAATAGTTGTTTCATCTTTAAAATGCCCAAAGAATGATTCTTGTGGCGCATTATCCCAACAGTTTCCTCGACGTGACATGGACTGTCCTAAGCCAATTTTCTTCACTAAGGCTCGAAATTTTGGATTCGTATAATGGAAACCTTGATCCGAATGGATAAAGGCATCTTCCCTTAAATGGCGATGTTTCTTCAATTTATGTAAGGTATTGAGCGCAATTTCTATACTCAATGTAGAAGATACTTCATAAGCTAAAATTTCATTTGTTTCGGCGTCTTTTATCGTTGATAAATAAGCACGTTTACCGCCTCCATATATTAAATATGTGATGTCGGTTAGTAATACTTTTCCTGCCACACCTTGCTTGAAGTTGCGGTGTAAATTGTTAGGGCATATACGATGTTCCTTCGTTGCTTTTGCCATACGACGCGCTGGATTCGCTTTTCGAATGGGACAGATAATATTAAACTTTTTCATAATGCGACGGATACGCTTAAGGTTGTACGTAATTTCATATTGGTTTTCTAGTGTCATTTTTATTTGACGTGCGCCTTTCTTTCGTCCTCGGAAATGAAAGGCCTTTAAAATGACTTCTTTCACCACTTCATCTTCTTCATTCTGTTTTTGACGAGTTAAGACAGCTTCTACTCTAAAATAGCGATAGTAGCCTGAGCGTGAAACATGTGCCATTTCACAAAGATATCGTACCATTCGTTTTAATTGATATTTTTCAATAATTTGATGGATTAACTCAAATTTTTGTGTAGTACTTATTTTGATTTCTTCCTTATCAGCTGCCTTTCGAGTTGATCTAGCTTTTTTAAAAATTCGTTTTCTGCTTCTAACAATTTCATCTTCGCTTCTAAGCGGGCGTATTTTTCTTCTATACTTAATACGCGTTCTAAAGGGCGACCTGAAGCATGTTTTCTAGCATCTTCTAAACCTGTTAGCCCATGCTCTTTATAAGCTGTGCGCCAACGATTCGAAGCTCTCCGAATACGCGCTGGACCAAGGGCTTCAATGTCAAAACCCGCCTCAAGGAAAATTTCACTTGGATATTTTCCTTTATCGTATTCATCAATAAAAAATTCTTTAAATTCATCTGTATAAGTAATGGCTTTCGCGCTTACTGATTTGACGTATGGATTTAATTTTAATTGTGCCTGTTGTTGTTCCGAAAAAAAATTTTTAGTCATACTATTTACCACCGCTCGTTTTTTTCTTCATTATAAATAAAAATACCCTATAAGATGACCTTTTGGAAAGTGTCTATCTTATAGGGTACATTTTAAAGTTGAGATATCCTTTTTACTGTCATTTTCTATTCAAACACTTTTTTAAAGCGTTTTACACCATCTTGAACGGTTTCAAATGAACAAGCGACATTCATACGTAGGAAGCCATGACCTTCTTCCCCATATTTTGTCCCTGGCTCTAATGCAAGCTTTCCGATTTTTAATAAGCGATTCATGATGTCCTTTTCTTCAAGCTCTAGCTCGCGGTAATCAATCCAGATTAAATAAGTGGATTGTGGTATTGTGACACGAATGCCTGGAAGCTGCTCTAACTCGGCTTTTACATATTCCATATTTGTAGAAATATATGGAAGTAACTCGTCTAACCAAGGAGCTCCTTCTGTATAAGCGGCATGAAGTGCAACAGAGGCAAATGTATTTAACGAGCCTTGCCCACTTGCCATATTTATTGCCTCTAGCTGTAGACGTTTTTTCCTATCTGTTACGATCATATAAGAAACTTGAATTCCTGCTAAATTAAATGTTTTGGTAGGCGCCATGCAAGTAATAATACGATTGATCTCATCACCTGCAACCTTTGCTAGAGGAATATGCTTATCCCCGTTTAACATTAAATCAGCATGTATTTCATCAGAAATAATGATGACATCGTATTTAGCACAAAGTCGTACAATCTCCTTTAAAGTAGCTTCATCCCATACATAGCCTCCTGGATTGTGAGGGTTACATAATATGTAGGCTTTCACATCTTGCGCTAATGCCTGTTCAAAGGCTTCGAAATCATAGCCAATCACACCATCTTTTTCAACTAATGGGCAGCTTACAACTTCACGCCCATTACTTTTGGGGATGTTATAGAATGGTGGGTAGACTGGTGGCGAAATGAGTACTTTGTCACCAGGGTTTGTTAGGGCTACAATGCTATTGGCTAATGCCGCTACAACACCATTACAAAATAGGATAGATTCTTTATCAATATGCCAGGCATGGCGAGTATTTTGCCAGTCTACGATTGACTGAATCGCTTCTTCACCCATAAAACTATAGCCAAAAATAGTTTGTTCAGCGTGTTTCTGTAATGCCTTTGAAACGGCTATTGGTGCTGCAAAATCCATATCGGCTACCCACATTGGCAAGATATCTGACGCATCATCTAGGCCATATACCTTTTCCATTGCGTCCCATTTTACAGAGTTTGTACATCGACGTTTGAAAGTTTGATCAAAAATAGACAAGCAAATCACTCTTTTCTTTTTTATTTAATATGGTATCATACGGGTATGATCAAAGGATAACAGGTGAGTATTTTGGAAAATATAAAAATGAATCAAGCAGCTGTACATCTGCTAGAGGAGTGGGATCCATTCCACTTAGGTCCAGACCATTATGATACAGAAACGGCAGATGTAGTAGCAGCATTGCAAGGGATAGATGATCCATCGACACTTGCAAAAATTATTCAAGAAACATATGAGCATTCGTTTGAACAATGGATACCATTTGAAGATTGTGTAGCCATTTCTTACAAACTAATTGCTATTAAATTTGAAGCAAAATGTATTATTTAAAATATTTTGCATATTTCTTATAAAAAAAGGGGGCTGTCATTCGACAACCTCTTTTTTAATGTGCACGTTTGAGGCTAGTTCTTATTTAAATAAAGGTAAAATCCCCTGAATGAAAATAATGAAAATGGCAATTGGAGAAACGAAACGAACTAAAATATACCAGATATTAAACATTAAGCTAGATGCGGCTAATTCCTTACGTGAAATATCCTTCGTATAATAATAACCTGCAAATATAGAAATAAGGAAGGCTCCTATCGGCATGCCGATGCTGTTCGTCAGAAAATCAACAAAGTCAAAAATAGAGCGATCTAATATTTTTACATCTGATAATATACCAAACGACAGCGCACTTGGGATACCGAAAATAAAAATGATGATTCCACCAATCCAAGCAATCTTTCTACGTTTTTCTGGATGGTCTCCAATCGCAATGGCTACAACAATTTCTAACATAGAAATGGAGGAAGTGACGGTAGCAAATAGCAACAGGATGAAAAAAATGGTTAAGAATAGACCACCAAGTGGCAACTGCTCGAAAACAGCTGGCAAAATAATGAAAACAAGGCCAGGCCCTTGGTCAGGCGTATAGCCTAGAGCGAATACTGCGGGGAAAATAACAAGACCCGCAAGTAAAGAAATAATAATATTCATGGAAGCTACATTGATTGCTGAATTACCAATCTTCTCTGTTTTAGACAAATAGGAAGCATATGTAATCATAACGGCAATACCTACACTTAAAGAGAAGAAGGCTTGTCCTAAAGCCATTAAAAATGTTTCAGCGTTAAAGTAAGACCAATCAGGCACAAACATAAATTTAACGCCTTCCATTGCGCCATCTAAAGTTAAAGAGCGTATAACTAAGACAATGAAGAAAATAAAGAGCAAGGGCATCATCCATGTGCTGGCTTTTTCGATTCCACCCTTAATACCTGCCGATACAATCACTACTGTTAATAGCATGAATAGTCCCTGTACTAGAATGGCTTCGGAGGGGCTTGAAATAATATTGGTAAATAAATCTGCGTAATTCATCTCAGAACTAGCATTTGTTAGCTTAAATGTAATGGCACGACCCAAATAGCTTAAAATCCATCCACCAACAACACTATAAAACGATAAGATAAGGCCCGCAATCACCATGCCACCCCAGCCAATCAAATACCACGGCTTTCCTGGCGCTTGTTCCTTAAAGGAAGTGACAGCGTCTTTTTGCCCTCGACGACCAATCATAAACTCAGCAATAAGCACTGGTAAGCCGATAAAAAATGTACATAAAATGAATAATAAAATAAAGACACTACCGCCATTAGTACCTGCCATATAGGGGAATTTCCAAATGGCTCCTAACCCTATAGCACTTCCAGCAGCAGCTAAAATAAAACCAATTTTAGTTGTAAACTGATCTCTCGATGACACGAAAATAAATCCTCCTTATACTAAAGTTTTATTTTACCTCAATATTCTCATAACACAAGCAGATATCAGAAAATTGACGATGGATATTCCTATATCAGCAGCTGTTTAGAAATGAAATAATAACATATTAGGAGGGGTCTTCTTTTTGAGTAAAAGGTATATTATTTTTGTAACAATTGGGTATAATATTTCGTTTCACTAACAAAAGGGGGAATCGCTTTGATGGAGTCGGACTTAATAGCAAGGGCCCAACAAGGAGATAAGGAGGCCTATACCGAGCTTATTCGTATCCATCAACGAACTGTTGAAAAATTTGCCTTTCAATGTGGTGTACATAGGAATGATTTAGCTGATGTTTCACAGGAGGTATTTGTCAAGTTGTATCGCTTTTTACATCAATTTAAGCAGAATCGTCTTACAACGTGGCTCTATAAAATCACCTTAAATGCTACTCGTGATTACTATCGCAAGGAACAACGACAGCAGGAAAAAGAGGACAAGCTACACGCTCAACAACAAAATAACTATTCATCTGCAGAAGATAATGTTCTTCTATTTGAAGAGGACAGGCTGTTACATAGTGCCATTCAAACTCTTGATGTAAAGTATCGCTATGCAATAAATCCATCCCAAACAACAATTAAAGTGGGCGTTAAACCAGAATCAATGCAGAAGATTGGTCAGCATTTAACCTTCCAGCTAAGTACAATGTCTACAGAAAAAGGCGGAGAACGTTGCATCATTACGGCCATTTCCGAGTAAGGAGATTTTTTGCCCCGTTTTTACACGTATGTTATAATTTAAGCGATATATACGTAGCAAACAAAAAGAAAGTGGGCAAAGGTTATGGTAAAAAAATATGAATTAGGAGACGTGTTGACCGGAAAAGTTACAGGTATTCAACCATACGGTGCATTCGTAGCACTAGATGACAATACGCAAGGCCTTGTGCATATTTCGGAAATAACATACGGCTTTGTTAAAGACGTTAGTGAGTTTTTAGCTGTTGGGCAGGAAGTAGAAGTAAAAATTCTTGAAATCGATGAAGAGGCCGAAAAAATTAGTTTATCGATGAGAGCGCTACAGGAACGCCCCACATCAGTACGAAAAAAAGATGCACCGCCGCGTAAAACATTGCAGGACCGTGTAGATGAATCGGATGCAAATGGTTTTAATTCCTTAAAAGATAAGTTGCAAGACTGGATCGAACAATCAGGACACTAAAAAAACGAGGATACTTTCGACTGAAGGGATCCTCGTTTTTTTGCTATTGTTTTTTTATTTTTCGGATTCGATATTGCAGGTTTTGGCGACTCATGCCAAGTGCATTCGCTGCTTTTGTAATATTGCCCTCATATAAATTTAAGACATTTTGCACATAATATGATTCGGCTTCACGCAAATAAGCATCCAGTGGCATGACTTCATGATTTTGATGAAACATAAAAAATTCTGGCTCACGATTGTTTGTGTCTTGCTGTTGTACCTTGAAGCGGAAATGGAGTGGCAATAAATCTGAAGTAACCGTTGACTCTGTTGTCATAAATGAAACGATTTCATCCAACAGCAGCTCAAGTTCCTTAAGATTTCCTGGCCAATCATATTGTAAAAATAATTCCTGTACATCTGGTGCAAGTTCAGTGACTTGGGAGGCAAAGCGTTCTCGATGTCGAGTAAAATAATCATCGACAAATGGAAGAATATCTTCTTTTCGATCCGTTAAATTAGGAATGGTAATAGCCATTGTTGCAAAGAAATAATAAAGTGACTTAGACAGCTTTTTTTGAGCGATCAATGTAATGGGGTCACTGCCCACACTTCCAATCAGCATATATTTGGACTGTGGAAGGGATTGTAGTATAGCTAAAAGTTGTTCCTGAATGTCTAAGCTCAAAAAATCTATGCGTTCAAAGAAAAAGGTATAGTCCGTATCTTCTTCTAACAGTTGCTGTAATTTATCCAGCACGGATTGAGCAGAACGGCGGCTGACAAGCGTCACAAAAGCTTCAGGATCTGGAGAGGCTGCATGGTGGATTCCTTCAGCCACTAAATCTTTCCCTGTGCCAGATTCACCAATTAATAATACAGGTAATTTTACGGCTGCTGCTTTTTTAGCATTTTCGATAACCTGCTTCATTGATTCTGAATCAGCTTTAATCATATCAAATGTTAATGGTTCATCATAACGACGAAGGGGTTGATAAACAAGCTTTTCAAGTGAGGTAATATCTCGAGCAAATTCTATTGCCCCGATGAGTTTACCTTCCACAAAAAGTGGAAAAGTATCATTGATTGTTGTAATTTCATGACCATTTTTATTCCAATAGGATTGTTTAACATTGATTTCCTTTTTTCCTGTTTGTAAAACACGCATTAATGTACTTTCGTGTTGACGGAACGAAAACATTTCAATAATGGAACGGTCCGCAAGTTCATCAAAATGAAATCCTTCAATTTCTTTCATTTTTGTATTGTAAATAATTGTTTTACCAGATAGGTCTACTGCATGGATACCAACGGATACATTTGTTGCAATAAACTCATAAAAAGGTAGTAAAGGTTCAGAATTTTTCATAAAAATGTGCACCTCAAAAATTTTTTACTTGAAATATGCAACGAAATTTTGCATTATAATAAGTGTAAGAATATTTTATACGCAAAGATATTTTGCGTCAATGTTTTTTGCATACCCAAATACATCTCACAAGGGAGGATTAAGTATGATTCCATACAAACACGAACCATTCACAGATTTTTCACAAGAGGCAAACTACAATGCTTATGTGGAGGCTTTAAATAAAGTTGAAGGTTACTTAGGTCAAGACTACCCACTAATTATTGGTGGCGAGCGCATTACAACAGAAGACAAAATCGTTTCGTACAATCCTGCAAAGAAAACAGAAGTGATTGGCCGTGTGTCAAAAGCAAGCAAAGAGTTAGCTGAAAAAGCGATGCAAGCAGCGGATGAAACATTCAAAACATGGAAAAAAGTTGACCCTGCGATTCGTGCTGACGTTTTGTTCAAAGCAGCAGCTATTATTCGTCGTCGTAAACATGAATTCTCTGCATTATTAACAAAAGAAGCAGGGAAACCATGGGCAGAGGCAGATGCAGATACAGCGGAAGCAATCGACTTCTTGGAATACTATGGTCGCCAAATGCTACGCATTAAAGGCGGTCAACCAGTAGAAAGCCGTCCAGGCGAATACAACCGTTATGACTATATTCCATTAGGAATCGGTATCGTTATTTCTCCTTGGAACTTCCCATTTGCGATCATGGCTGGTACAACAGTGGCCGCTTTAGTAACAGGGAACACAGTCTTATTAAAACCAGCTTCTACAACACCAGTAGTGGCGTATAAATTTATCGAAGTATTAGAAGAAGCAGGTCTTCCAGCAGGTGCCGTGAACTTCGTACCAGGTTCTGGTGCTGAAGTAGGCGACTACTTAGTCGATCATCCAAAAACACGCTTCATCAGCTTCACAGGTTCACGTGATGTTGGTTTACGTATCAACCAACGTGCTTCTGTATTAAATGATGGTCAAATTTGGATTAAACGTGTCATCGCTGAAATGGGCGGAAAAGATACAATCGTAGTTGATAAAGAAGCAGACTTAGAATTAGCTGCACAATCAATCGTCAAATCAGCATTTGGCTTCTCAGGTCAAAAATGTTCAGCCTGTTCTCGTGCAGTCATCGTAGAAGATGTATATGAGCAAGTTGTTAATCGTGTAGAAGAATTAACAAATGCTTTAACAGTTGGAGATCCAACAGATTTCAGCAACTTCATGGCAACAGTTATTGACCAAGCGGCATTCAACAAAATTACGGAATACATCGAAATCGGTAAAGGCGAAGGTCGTCTAGTGGCTGGTGGTACAGCAGATGATTCAGTTGGTTACTTCGTACAGCCAACTGTGTTCGCAGACGTAGAACCTTCTGCACGTATTATGAAAGAAGAAATCTTCGGGCCAGTGGTAGCAATCGCAAAAGCAAAAGATTTCGATCACGCTATTGAAATTGCGAACGATACAGAATACGGTTTAACAGGTGCAGTCATCACGAAAAACCGTGTGAACTTAGAAAAAGCACGTGAAGAATTCCATGTAGGAAACCTTTACTTCAACCGTGGCTGTACAGGTGCCATCGTTGGCTACCAACCATTTGGTGGCTTCAACATGTCAGGTACAGACTCAAAAGCAGGTGGACCAGACTACCTACAACTGCATATGCAAGCAAAAACAACTTCAGAAATGCTTTAAATTTTATATTGACGTTAGGGCTACTCTAATAAGTAGAAATTAAAGCATTATGACAGGATTTGCAAAACTTCTCCAGGTAATACTATCCCTGGCTCAAACCGTAGACACTCATGACGAGGTAGTTTATTTTGGAGAAGTGAGCAAATTTATGGTTGAATTGTTGCTGAATTCTTAATTATTCTACTCATAGAGATACATAGTCCCTATCTTCCATAGATTTTTCATCATGATTTAGTAAGGAGAGAATAGGATATGACAAAAACTCAACAAGTTATTGAACAAACACAAAATTATGGTGCAGCAAACTATCATCCACTGCCAATCGTAATTTCAGAGGCTGAGGGTGCTTGGGTTAAAGATCCAGAGGGCAACAAATATTTAGATATGCTATCAGCTTATTCAGCTGTAAACCAAGGACACCGTCACCCAAAAATTATTGCTGCTTTAAAAGAACAAGCTGATAAAGTAACGTTAACTTCACGTGCATTTTACAGCGAAAATCTTGGTGAATGGTATGAGCTAGTAGGAAAATTAACAAATAAAGAAATGGTCTTACCAATGAATACTGGTGCTGAAGCAGTAGAGACTGCCTTTAAAGCAGCTCGTCGTTGGGCATATGATGTAAAAGGCGTAGAAGATGGCAAGGCTGAAGTTATTGCATGTAATGGTAACTTCCACGGTCGTACAATGCTTGCTGTATCTTTATCTTCTGACGAAGAATATCGTCGTGGCTTCGGTCCAATGTTACCAAACGTTAAATTAGTAGACTATGGTAATCTTGAAGCATTAAAGGCAGCTATTACACCAAACACTGCAGCATTCTTAATCGAACCAATTCAAGGCGAAGCTGGTATTGTTATTCCAACAGAAGGCTTCTTAAAAGCTGCTCGTGAACTTTGCCGTGAAAACAACGTATTATTCATTGCTGACGAAATTCAAGCAGGTCTAGCACGTACTGGTAAAATGTTTGCTTGTGATTGGGAAGAAGTAGAACCAGATATGTACATCTTAGGTAAAGCACTAGGTGGCGGTGTATTCCCTATTTCTTGTGTGGCTGCAAACCGTAATATCCTAGGCGTATTCAACCCAGGTTCTCATGGTTCAACTTTCGGTGGAAATCCTTTAGCTTGTGCAGTTTCAATTGCATCAATTAAAGTGTTATTAGATGAAAAATTAGCAGAACGTTCACATGACCTTGGTGAATATTTCAAAGGTAAATTAAGAGAAATTAACAACCCGGTTATTAAAGAAGTACGTGGTCGTGGCTTATTTATCGGTATGGAATTAACAGAGGCAGCGCGTCCATACTGTGAAAAACTAAAAGAATTAGGTCTATTATGTAAAGAAACACATGATACAGTTATTCGTTTTGCACCACCACTTGTTATTTCTCAAGAGGATTTAGATTGGTCAATTGAACAAATTGAAAAAGTATTTAAACTTTAACAAAATGTTCACATTTTAATTCGGAAGTATGTTACAATGATGCCGATATACTATCATTAAAAAAAACAAAGAGGCGATTTAATATGTCTGAAAACTTAAATCTTTTCACATCAACACAAGATGTCATTCAAGATGCTCTAAATAAACTTGGCTATGATGAAGCAATGTATGAATTACTAAAAGAACCACTTCGCATGCTACAAGTACGCATTCCAGTGAAAATGGATGATGGTACAACAAAAGTATTTACTGGTTACCGTGCACAGCATAATGATGCTGTAGGACCAACTAAAGGTGGGGTTCGTTTCCACCCACAAGTGTCTGAGGAGGAAGTTAAAGCGCTTTCAATGTGGATGACATTGAAATGTGGTATTGTCGATCTACCATACGGTGGTGGTAAAGGCGGTGTCATTTGTGATCCTCGTCAAATGTCTATGGGCGAAATCGAACGTTTAAGCCGTGGTTATGTACGTGCAGTAAGTCAAATCGTAGGACCAACAAAAGATATTCCTGCGCCAGACGTATTTACAAATGCACAAATTATGGCATGGATGATGGATGAATATAGCCGCATGGATGAATTCAACTCTCCAGGCTTCATCACTGGTAAGCCACTAGTACTTGGTGGTTCTCAAGGTCGTGATCGTGCGACTGCACAAGGTGTTACAATCGTAATCGAAGAAGCAGCAAAAAAACGTGGCATTGACATTAAAGGTGCTCGCGTTGTAATTCAAGGATTTGGTAACGCAGGTAGCTTCCTTGCGAAATTCATGCATGATTTAGGTGCAAAAGTAATCGGTATTTCAGATGCTTATGGTGCACTGCATGATCCTGAAGGTTTAGATATCGACTATTTATTAGATCGTCGTGATAGCTTCGGAACAGTAACAACTTTATTTGAAAACACGATTTCAAACAAAGAATTATTAGAGCTTGATTGTGATATTTTAGTGCCAGCTGCTATTGAAAACCAAATTACTGCTGACAATGCACACAATATTAAAGCCACTATCGTAGTAGAAGCAGCAAACGGTCCAACAACATCTGAAGCAACTAAAATCTTAACAGAACGTGGCATTTTACTTGTACCAGACGTATTAGCCTCTGCTGGTGGTGTGACAGTTTCTTACTTTGAATGGGTACAAAATAACCAAGGTTATTATTGGACAGAAGAAGAAGTTGAAGAGCGTCTATACAAAAAAATGGTTGAAGCATTTGACAATGTTTATACAACAGCAACAACACGTAACATCAACATGCGCTTAGCGGCTTACATGGTAGGTGTTCGCCGTACTGCTGAAGCTTCACGCTTCCGTGGATGGGTTTAAGTAGAAGATAAATGAAATGAAACGAGTCATTCCTATAATAATGGGGTGACTCGTTTTTTCTTGTTTATTTGTTTGAATAAGGTGCTCGAGGCGCTGTTGTACTAATCTAAGTAGAAATGACGCTAATGAGTATACGCAATATTCCATTCATTTATATATAGGGTGACTCAACAAAATCTGAACAATCACTAGTATTATGATTGCAAAGTCGGCGTTTAATCTTTGCTTTCTCCAATATAAATATGAGAAAATCCAACTAGAAAGGGGCGAATTAAATGGATTCATTTACATTTTTTAACCCAGTGAAGCTCCATTTTGGTGAAGATGCACTGGAAAAATTACCGAACGAATTAGCGCAATATGGCGAGAAGGTACTAGTTGTCTATGGTGGCGGAAGCATCAAAGCGAACGGTGTTTACAATGCTGTTATAGAGAAATTACAACAGGCAAATAAAACAATAGTTGAATTAAGTGGTGTTGAACCAAATCCACGTGTGGAAACAGCGAGACGTGGTATTGAAATTTGTAAAACTGAAGGCATTGATTTAGTGCTAGCTGTTGGTGGCGGCTCTGTTATTGATTGTTCCAAATTAATTGCTGCCGGTGCAAAATATAATGGTGATGCTTGGGATATCGTAAAACGTAAGGTAATTGTAGAGCAAGCCATACCGTTAGGAACGGTATTAACGCTTGCAGCTACTGGTTCTGAAATGAACTCAGGATCTGTTATTACCAATGCAGCTACCGAAGAAAAACTAAGCTGGGGTAGTCCAGCGACATTCCCGAAATTTTCAATACTGAATCCAGTCTATACGGTGACGGTACCTAAAAACCACACCGTTTATGGAATCGTTGATATGATGTCACATGTTTTCGAACAATATTTCCATAACACAACGAATACTCCGATTACAGATGAAATGTGTGAAGGAGTATTACGAACGGTTATTACGACAGCGCCCAAATTACTCGAGGATTTAGAGAGTACGACATTACGTGAAACGATTTTATTGGCGGGGACAATTGGTTTAAATGGATTCTTATCAATCGGCTCTCGTGGTGATTGGGCATCTCATAATATTGAGCATGCTGTATCCGCTGTATACGATATTCCACATGCAGGGGGATTAGCTATCCTCCAGCCACATTGGATGCGTTTAAATGTGCCTGTGAATCCTGAGCGTTTTGCGGGTATAGCAACACGTGTATTTGGGGTCGACGCAACAGGCAAGACAGTAGAAGAAGTTGCTTACGAAGGAATCGATCGTCTATCAGCATTTTGGACGTCATTAGGGGCGCCTAATCGCTTGGCTGATTATGATATTGATGATTCGAAATTCCAACAGATTGTAGAGCATGCTATGCAGAACGGTCCTTTTGGAAACTTTAATAAACTGCAAGAGGAAGATGTAAGAACCATTTTACAAAATTCTCTTTAAAACAATGAGTGTGAGGCTATGATTTATGGTCTTGCACGCATTGTTTTTTTTTAGGTTTCATGAATCGAAATGTTAAGAAAAATTAACGATTCATGTTGAATTTTGTCGTAGAAGTTTCTTAAGTCCTGCGATATAGTGAAATAGATAGATGAATAAGATGGTAGAAATATAATTTTCATTGTTTTTAGGTGAGAAAAGTCATGTAAAAATTGAATTATTGATTAATTGTTGAAAACAATATTACTTTTGAATAAGAAGAAAAGTATTTTTGTCGTAATTGCTCGAATGATGTAAAGATGTTCAGAAATTGTTCAGCCATCTTTATTAAAATAATGACAATTTAAAACAAAGGGGAGAGGGATCAAATGTTGAAACGATTGTTAGAGAAGCGCATTGTTACATTAAATTGTGTGGAGATACCATTTCAACAGCATGTTTATAAAATGCAAAATTGTGTAGAAGTATTGGGAATTGAAGCGAAATCTCTACAAATTGAAAATAATAAAATTATCACAGGATACATTGATGATCAAAGTATATTTTTCAAAAGCTTACGTTTTGGACAAACGATTATTCATTTTTCGGATGGTGTAAATAAAGCAATTGTACAATTATTTGTTCGTCCTTCTGGAGAAATTGTTGTAGAAGTAAAGCCTTATTTAGGAGAAGCTGAAATTGTCACTGTTTATTATCGAACAATTTTAGCGGATACATTTATCGCAATTGATTTAAAAGGTGCTTTAAAACATTATCTGGTGGCCCATCAATTCATGAACAGAGAAGATTCGATTGCAGAGGTGCACTATCAATCCATGCATCCAAATGTTTTAAAGGATTCTATTGCTGGACATTTTGTATTAGGTTGTCATACGGATGGCAGAGAAATTCAAAATGCTAATGAATATGCTTTAGCTAACCGTCAAGCTTCATTACAATTTTCGAAAATTATCATTCTACAAAGGGGTAAGAGAAAGGCGATAGCCTGTGACAGACTGCTTACTTTTATGATTACCAACCATGTCTTTGTTGGGTACGAGGATATACCTGATTATCAAAATGAAGTTGAAAATTATGTAAAACGAGATTGTTTAATACCAGTATAACAAATAGCCAACTGCCTGAAATATGGCAATTGGCTATTTGTTTTCTTTAAATGATTATATGGTGTCTTTTGGTTTTTCGTTAACATGTACCCAATTTGTTTTTCCATCATCTTCATCAAATAAAATCGCTACTTTCGATACCCCTTTTTGGCTTAAGATGACCTCTGTTAAATGGTCACGTACATCATCTAAAAAAGCCAGCGATAAATGAGGATCCGCTTCAGCTACTAATTCGACATGCAAAAATTCTCCTTCTTTAATTACTTCAAGGCGGAAGATATCTTTAATATTGGGATCATCCATTACAATATGGGCGATGTGATTTAACATTTCCTCGTCAGTCTCCCCAATGACGCCACGAGCGTTATCTAGAAATACTTTACCGACAACATAAAACATCATCGCGCCAATAATCATCGAAACAAGACCTTCTATTCGGCCCCAACCAGTAAAGTAGGCAATTAAAATGGCAGCAAAGGCTAAAAAGTTTCCGCTAGTAGCAACTAAATCTTCCATAAAGACTAATTTGGTTGCAGGCTTTGCACGATTTAAATAAGAAAACGCTTTTGGAATTGTGGAGAGACCTGCTTTTTCTTGACCCGCTTCATGCAGCACTTCAGCAGCTGCTTTGGCAAGCACTGTACCCTCTAAAACAATCCCTATGAATAATACCCCGAGTGCAATTAGTATTCCACTAGACTCTCCTGTAGGATGAATAAAATGATGCCAACCTTCTTTTATCGTTTCATAAGAAAGGATAGCTACAATAATGACAGCAAATAAGCAGACTAAATTGACAATTCGACCGAAACCACCGGGAAATTGTTTTGTAGGTGCCTTTTTTGAAAGTGCTGAGCCTATATACACAAATAATTGGTTTGCTGCATCACCGAGAGAGTGCATCATTTCTGCAAACATGGCAACATTACCAGTTAAGAAAAAGGCGACTCCTTTGATGATTCCTAAAAAGGTATTGACACATGCTGCTAATAGGGAGGGTTTGTTGCCATCCTTTAGTAATTTTAATAGTTCTGCCATAAAAAATCCTCCAACTAGTTTAAAATTTCCATTTCGATTTTTTCTATATAAGATAGTGCTCGTAATGAACGATAAAATGATAATAGGTTATCAGAGACAATTAAGGATAGACGCAAATCCAATTCATGTAAAACATTATCATTTTTTAAAGGTACATCTTTAATGCGGATATTTTCGATGATAATGTTGTTGTCCTTTAAAAATAATAGAAATGATTCCGTATGGTTGTCATCATCAATTTGGACTTTTAATAAAATTTCTCGCATTCGAATTCGCTTAGGTCCAATTTTCATCAGGAAAGGCGATAGTATTTCAATGCCGAACACAATAATTACGACAGCTAGCGTTGCATCCATATAAAATCCTGCACCAACTGCAATACCGATACCAGCGGCTCCCCATATCATGGCTGCAGTTGTTAATCCCGTAATGCTATCATTGCCACGTCTTAAAATGACACCTGCTCCAAGAAACCCAATCCCGCTGACAATTTGTGCAGCTAAACGGAGAGGATCCATCGTAATATTAATATCTTCTCTGGAAGGAGTTGAGTATGCTGTTTCAATGGAGATGATGGTTAGTAGGCAGCTGAAAGTAGCAATAACTAAACTGGTTTTTAATCCAACTGGCTTCTTCTTTAATTCCCTTTCGATACCGATCACTAAACTTAATGTGGCTGCAATAATTAATTTTATGCCAACTTCATATGTAATCATATTTTCCAATAATGTTTCCATACACAACCCTCCATAGATATTTCGTATTGCTAAGAGATATGCAAGCTGTCATTATTATATGTGCATTACTTTTTTGTATTGTACATCATGGAAGTAAGGAAATATAATTATTTTTTTCTTGATTAAGCAGATGTTTTTTTGAAATGAAAGAGAAGTATCAGACATAGAAAATCTCCTTCTTGTATTGAATGGAGTGGAGCTTGTTTTTTCAGCGGGGATTCAAACACCTGATGAAATAGGGGAACCTATGTGCTAAGGTAATGTGTTTGCATGAGGCAGATCAATTAACTGTTGTTACAAGACGTAATAGCTTCTGGGGAGTCAGTTTGAATATTTACGCGCGAGGCATCAATGATGGAGGTGAGATTTTTGGAGCAACCTAAAATTCATCCATACATCCCAATCGTAATTGGTGTTATTTCAGTATCAATGTCCGCTATTTTTGTGAAATTAGCATCAGCAGAAGCTGGCATCATAGCTTTTTATCGTATGCTATTTTCTGTTTTAATAATGGCACCGTTATTTTTGAGGAAGTATACAAAGGAGTTAACAGCTTTAAGGAGACGTGATTGGTTATTTTCTTCAGTTGCGGGAATCTTTTTAGCTTTCCATTTTATTTTATGGTTTGAATCACTCAACTATACTTCAGTAGCAAGCTCTACAGTTTTGGTGACATTACAGCCGTTGTTTGCATTTGTGGGAACATACTTTTTCTTTAAAGAGAAGATAACAAAGAAAACGATCGTTGCTGGTACCATCGCCATAGTAGGCAGTGTGTTAATCAGTTGGGGAGATTTAAAAGTAAGTGGAACAGCTTTTTATGGAGATATACTCGCGCTCATTGCTTGTGCGCTTGCTACGGCTTATTTTCTATTAGGACAGGATGTGCGTAAAAGATTATCTTTAATGACGTATACGATGGTTGTGTATGTTGTGTGTACCATTACTTTACTTTTTTATGTATTGATTAAAGGAGAATCTTTTGGTCCATACTCTTCGATGGATTGGTTATGGTTTTTCTTATTAGCGTTAGTCCCTAATTTATTGGGTCATACTCTATTTAATTGGTCTATTAAATATGTTAGTACGAATGTTGTTTCAATTGCTATATTATTTGAACCTGTAGGGGCAGCTCTTTTAGCCTTGGTGATATTTAAAGAGTATTTGATTATGACACAAATCATTGGTGGATTGATTGTATTAGCCGGGATTCTATTGTTTGTCATCGATGTTAAAAAGATTTTTAATTTTTTTACGAAAAATGCTTGATTTTTATAATGCTATATTATATATTATTACTTGTCCTTAACAAGAAGGAACGCTTGAAAATAAAGTTTTAAAAAGTTGTTGACTTCTTGTTGTGAACAAGATATGATAATAAAGTCGCTGAAAACGACTCGAATAAAATGAACCTTGAAAACTGAACAAGCAAAACGTAATCAATAAAGTTTTCAGTAACTAACTTCGGTTAGTGAACGAAACAAAATTTTGGACATCAAAATGATGCCAGCAAAACAATTTGAGCTATTCAAATTTCTTTTATGGAGAGTTTGATCCTGGCTCAGGACGAACGCTGGCGGCGTGCCTAATACATGCAAGTCGAGCGAACAGAGAAGGAGCTTGCTCCTTCGACGTTAGCGGCGGACGGGTGAGTAACACGTGGGCAACCTACCTTATAGTTTGGGATAACTCCGGGAAACCGGGGCTAATACCGAATAATCTGTTTCACCTCATGGTGAAACACTAAAAGACGGTTTCGGCTGTCGCTATAGGATGGGCCCGCGGCGCATTAGCTAGTTGGTGAGGTAACGGCTCACCAAGGCGACGATGCGTAGCCGACCTGAGAGGGTGATCGGCCACACTGGGACTGAGACACGGCCCAGACTCCTACGGGAGGCAGCAGTAGGGAATCTTCCACAATGGGCGAAAGCCTGATGGAGCAACGCCGCGTGAGTGAAGAAGGATTTCGGTTCGTAAAACTCTGTTGTAAGGGAAGAACAAGTACAGTAGTAACTGGCTGTACCTTGACGGTACCTTATTAGAAAGCCACGGCTAACTACGTGCCAGCAGCCGCGGTAATACGTAGGTGGCAAGCGTTGTCCGGAATTATTGGGCGTAAAGCGCGCGCAGGTGGTTTCTTAAGTCTGATGTGAAAGCCCACGGCTCAACCGTGGAGGGTCATTGGAAACTGGGAGACTTGAGTGCAGAAGAGGATAGTGGAATTCCAAGTGTAGCGGTGAAATGCGTAGAGATTTGGAGGAACACCAGTGGCGAAGGCGACTATCTGGTCTGTAACTGACACTGAGGCGCGAAAGCGTGGGGAGCAAACAGGATTAGATACCCTGGTAGTCCACGCCGTAAACGATGAGTGCTAAGTGTTAGGGGGTTTCCGCCCCTTAGTGCTGCAGCTAACGCATTAAGCACTCCGCCTGGGGAGTACGGTCGCAAGACTGAAACTCAAAGGAATTGACGGGGGCCCGCACAAGCGGTGGAGCATGTGGTTTAATTCGAAGCAACGCGAAGAACCTTACCAGGTCTTGACATCCCGTTGACCACTGTAGAGATATAGTTTCCCCTTCGGGGGCAACGGTGACAGGTGGTGCATGGTTGTCGTCAGCTCGTGTCGTGAGATGTTGGGTTAAGTCCCGCAACGAGCGCAACCCTTGATCTTAGTTGCCATCATTTAGTTGGGCACTCTAAGGTGACTGCCGGTGACAAACCGGAGGAAGGTGGGGATGACGTCAAATCATCATGCCCCTTATGACCTGGGCTACACACGTGCTACAATGGACGATACAAACGGTTGCCAACTCGCGAGAGGGAGCTAATCCGATAAAGTCGTTCTCAGTTCGGATTGTAGGCTGCAACTCGCCTACATGAAGCCGGAATCGCTAGTAATCGCGGATCAGCATGCCGCGGTGAATACGTTCCCGGGCCTTGTACACACCGCCCGTCACACCACGAGAGTTTGTAACACCCGAAGTCGGTGAGGTAACCTTTTGGAGCCAGCCGCCGAAGGTGGGATAGATGATTGGGGTGAAGTCGTAACAAGGTAGCCGTATCGGAAGGTGCGGCTGGATCACCTCCTTTCTAAGGATTATTTCGGAATACAAACCTAGGGTTTGTAAGATTACGTTTTGCGTTCAGTTTTGAAGGTTCATTCTTCTTGAATGAAAATCTTCAAAACTTGTTCTTTGAAAACTGGATAAAACGACATTGAAATTGTAACAAACACATTTATTTTTTTAAGTTTTTTTATAGGCTTAATAACATTAAGAGGGTTTCAAGACACGAGCAGTTCTAGGAAGCAATCGAGTGAATGAAGGAGCGTACTTGAGTACGTGACTGATTGAACAAGTGAAGCTGACAACGAAATGTGATGTGTATTGAAAGCCGTTAGGTTAAGTTATTAAGGGCGCACGGCGAATGCCTTGGCACTAGGAGCCGAAGAAGGACGGCACTAACACCGATATGCTTCGGGGAGCTGTAAGTGAGCTTTGATCCGGAGATTTCCGAATGGGGGAACCCACTACGTTTAATCGCGTAGTATCTTGACGTGAATACATAGCGTCTTGAAGGCAGACCCAGGGAACTGAAACATCTAAGTACCTGGAGGAAGAGAAAGAAAAATCGATTCCCTGAGTAGCGGCGAGCGAAACGGGAAGAGCCCAAACCAAGAGGCTTGCCTCTTGGGGTTGTAGGACACTCAATACGGAGTTACAAAAGAGCGAGTTAGATGAAGCGACTTGGAAAGGTCCGCCAGAGCAGGTAAAAGCCCTGTAGTCGAAAGTTCGTTCTCTCCTGAGTGGATCCTGAGTACGGCGGAACACGTGAAATTCCGTCGGAATCCGGGAGGACCATCTCCCAAGGCTAAATACTACCTAGTGACCGATAGTGAACCAGTACCGTGAGGGAAAGGTGAAAAGCACCCCGGAAGGGGAGTGAAAGAGATCCTGAAACCGTGTGCCTACAAGTAGTTAGAGCCCGTTAATGGGTGATAGCGTGCCTTTTGTAGAATGAACCGGCGAGTTACGATTACGTGCGAGGTTAAGCTTTAGAAGGCGGAGCCGCAGCGAAAGCGAGTCTGAATAGGGCGAAATAGTACGTGGTCGTAGACCCGAAACCAGGTGATCTACCCATGTCCAGGGTGAAGGTAAGGTAACACTTACTGGAGGCCCGAACCCACGCACGTTGAAAAGTGCGGGGATGAGGTGTGGGTAGCGGAGAAATTCCAATCGAACTTGGAGATAGCTGGTTCTCTCCGAAATAGCTTTAGGGCTAGCCTCGTGATGAGAATACTGGAGGTAGAGCACTGTTTGGACTAGGGGGCCATCCCGGTTTACCGAATTCAGACAAACTCCGAATGCCAGATATTTATACACGGGAGTCAGACTGCGAGTGATAAGATCCGTAGTCAAAAGGGAAACAGCCCAGACCACCAGCTAAGGTCCCAAAGTAATCGTTAAGTGGAAAAGGATGTGGCGTTGCACAGACAACCAGGATGTTGGCTTAGAAGCAGCCATCATTTAAAGAGTGCGTAATAGCTCACTGGTCGAGTGACGCTGCGCCGAAAATGTATCGGGGCTAAACGATTCACCGAAGCTGTGGATTGACATCTACGATGTCAGTGGTAGGAGAGCGTTCTAAGTGCGTTGAAGTCAGACCGGAAGGACTGGTGGAGCGCTTAGAAGTGAGAATGCCGGTATGAGTAGCGAAAGACGGGTGAGAATCCCGTCCACCGTATGACTAAGGTTTCCTGAGGAAGGCTCGTCCGCTCAGGGTTAGTCGGGACCTAAGCCGAGGCCGATAGGCGTAGGCGATGGACAACAGGTTGATATTCCTGTACCACCTCCTCACCGTTTGAGAAATGGGGGGACGCAGTAGGATAGGGTAAGCGCGCTGTTGGTTATGCGCGTCCAAGCAGTAAGGCGTGTGTGTAGGCAAATCCGCACACTGTAACGTTGAGCTGTGATGGCGAGTCCGTATGGACGAAGTTCCTGATTTCACACTGCCAAGAAAAGCCTCTATCGAGGTGAGAGGTGCCCGTACCGCAAACCGACACAGGTAGTCGAGGAGAGAATCCTAAGGTGTGCGAGAGAACTCTCGTTAAGGAACTCGGCAAAATGACCCCGTAACTTCGGGAGAAGGGGTGCTCTTGAGCGTGCAAGCGCATGAGAGCCGCAGTGAATAGGCCCAGGCGACTGTTTAGCAAAAACACAGGTCTCTGCAAAACCGTAAGGTGACGTATAGGGGCTGACGCCTGCCCGGTGCTGGAAGGTTAAGAGGAGTGGTTAGCGCAAGCGAAGCTGCGAATTGAAGCCCCAGTAAACGGCGGCCGTAACTATAACGGTCCTAAGGTAGCGAAATTCCTTGTCGGGTAAGTTCCGACCCGCACGAAAGGCGTAACGATCTGGGCACTGTCTCAACGAGAGACTCGGTGAAATTATAGTACCTGTGAAGATGCAGGTTACCCGCGACAGGACGGAAAGACCCCGTGGAGCTTTACTGTAGCCTGATATTGAATTTTGGTACAACTTGTACAGGATAGGTAGGAGCCAGAGATCTCGGAGCGCCAGCTTCGAAGGAGGCGTCGGTGGGATACTACCCTGGTTGTATTGAAATTCTAACCCATGCCCCTTAGCGGGGCAGGAGACAGTGTCAGGCGGACAGTTTGACTGGGGCGGTCGCCTCCTAAAAGGTAACGGAGGCGCCCAAAGGTTCCCTCAGAATGGTTGGAAATCATTCGTAGAGTGTAAAGGCACAAGGGAGCTTGACTGCGAGACCTACAAGTCGAGCAGGGTCGAAAGACGGGCTTAGTGATCCGGTGGTTCCGCATGGAAGGGCCATCGCTCAACGGATAAAAGCTACCCCGGGGATAACAGGCTTATCTCCCCCAAGAGTCCACATCGACGGGGAGGTTTGGCACCTCGATGTCGGCTCATCGCATCCTGGGGCTGTAGTCGGTCCCAAGGGTTGGGCTGTTCGCCCATTAAAGCGGTACGCGAGCTGGGTTCAGAACGTCGTGAGACAGTTCGGTCCCTATCCGTCGTGGGCGTAGGAAATTTGAGAGGAGCTGTCCTTAGTACGAGAGGACCGGGATGGACACACCGCTGGTGTACCAGTTGTCTTGCCAAAGGCATCGCTGGGTAGCTATGTGTGGACGGGATAAGTGCTGAAAGCATCTAAGCATGAAGCCCCCCTCAAGATGAGATTTCCCATTACGCAAGTAAGTAAGATCCCTCAAAGACGATGAGGTAGATAGGTTCGAGGTGGAAGTGTGGTGACACATGGAGCTGACGAATACTAATCGATCGAGGACTTAACCAAAATGTTTGAACCATTCAATGAACCGTTTATCCAGTTTTGAAAGAACAAAACTTTCAATAAAAAAAGAGCTTCAAGACACAAGTAGAACAAGGAAGCAAACGAGTGATTGAAGGAGCGTACTTCTGTACGTGACTGATTGAACGAGAGCAGCTGACGCAGTAATACGCCGTGTATTGAAGGTCGACCATAGTCTAGTGATGATGGCAAAGAGGTCACACCCGTTCCCATACCGAACACGGAAGTTAAGCTCTTTAGCGCCGATGGTAGTTGGGGGCTTCCCCCTGTGAGAGTAGGACGTCGCTAGGCATAATACCCAGGAGGATTAGCTCAGCTGGGAGAGCATCTGCCTTACAAGCAGAGGGTCGGCGGTTCGAGCCCGTCATCCTCCACCATATGCCGGTTTAGCTCAGCAGGTAGAGCAACTGACTTGTAATCAGTAGGTCGTGGGTTCGATTCCTATAGCCGGCACCATTTTTAGAGCCATTAGCTCAGTTGGTAGAGCATCTGACTTTTAATCAGAGGGTCGAAGGTTCGAGTCCTTCATGGCTCACCATTTTTAAATAATAATAAGCGGGTGTGGCGGAATTGGCAGACGCACTAGACTTAGGATCTAGCGCCGCAAGGCGTGGGGGTTCGACTCCCTTCACCCGCACCATTATTTCATTGCCAGATAAAAAAACTTATGCACATGCGGAAGTAGTTCAGTGGTAGAACACCACCTTGCCAAGGTGGGGGTCGCGAGTTCGAACCTCGTCTTCCGCTCCAAATGTGCCGGGGTGGCGGAACTGGCAGACGCACAGGACTTAAAATCCTGCGGTAGGTGACTACCGTACCGGTTCGATTCCGGTCCTCGGCACCATTTTTAATGCGCCCGTAGCTCAATTGGATAGAGCGTCTGACTACGGATCAGAAGGTTATGGGTTCGACTCCTGTCGGGCGCGCCAAAAAGAACGGGAAGTAGCTCAGCTTGGTAGAGCACTTGGTTTGGGACCAAGGGGTCGCAGGTTCGAATCCTGTCTTCCCGACCATTTCCAAAGAAATTATGGGGCCTTAGCTCAGCTGGGAGAGCGCCTGCCTTGCACGCAGGAGGTCAGCGGTTCGATCCCGCTAGGCTCCACCACCATAATAAATTAACCAGTATAAAGATCCTGGCGGCGTAGCTCAGCTGGCTAGAGCGTACGGTTCATACCCGTAAGGTCGGGGGTTCGATCCCCTCTGCCGCCATCTTAAAGGACCTTTAGCTCAGTTGGTTAGAGCAGACGGCTCATAACCGTCCGGTCGCAGGTTCGAGTCCTGCAAGGTCCACCATTTATATATTGCAACGGAGGTATACCCAAGTCTGGCTGAAGGGATCGGTCTTGAAAACCGACAGGCGGGTAACACCGCGCGGGGGTTCGAATCCCTCTACCTCCTCCAGTTTTAAATCTTTATAAATGGTGCTTTAAAAACTCGAAACAGTATAAAATTATCGCGGGGTGGAGCAGTGGTAGCTCGTCGGGCTCATAACCCGAAGGTCGTTGGTTCAAATCCGGCCCCCGCAACCAAATGGTCCCGTGGTGTAGCGGTTAACATGCCTGCCTGTCACGCAGGAGATCGCCGGTTCGATCCCGGTCGGGACCGCCATTATTTTCATAAGAAGATATGATAAGCAAAAGAAAATAAGCTTAGCATGGACGAAATGGGTCAGTAGCTCAGTTGGTAGAGCATTAGATTGAAGCTCTAAGTGTCGGCGGTTCGATTCCGTCCTGACCCACCATTTATGCGGGTGTAGTTTAATGGTAAAACCTCAGCCTTCCAAGCTGATGTCGTGGGTTCGATTCCCATCACCCGCTCCAAGGGCCTATAGCTCAGCTGGTTAGAGCGCACGCCTGATAAGCGTGAGGTCGATGGTTCGAGTCCATTTAGGCCCATTATTATTCCGAAGTAGCTCAGTTGGTAGTAGCACCTGACTGTTAATCAGGTTGTCGCAGGTTCGAGTCCTGCCTTCGGAGCCATTTTTATGTGGGGAAGTACTCAAGAGGCTGAAGAGGCGCCCCTGCTAAGGGTGTAGGTCGGGTAACCGGCGCGAGGGTTCAAATCCCTCCTTCTCCGCCATTGGCCCGTTGGTCAAGTGGTTAAGACACCGCCCTTTCACGGCGGTAACACGGGTTCGAATCCCGTACGGGTCATACTAAAAAACAGTAAATGCATACGCATCTACTGTTTTTTCATATTCATAGATATAAATATCACTCTTGATTCAATGCATTTTCATCCATATAAACTACTTCCCAGATATGCCCATCTACATCCTGAAATCCCCAGCCATACATAAACCCATGATCTTGGGGTTCACTATAAGATTTACCACCGGAGGCCAGTGCCTTATTTACTAATTGATCTACTTGCTCTCGATTTTCAGCAGATAGACATAAAATTGCTTCTGCAGACGTAGTAGTATTTGTAATTTCCTTCTTACTAAACCCTTTGAATCGTTCTTCCACCATCATTAATGCGAAGATATTTTCACTAATAATCATTGAGGCTGTAGTCTCATCGCTAAATTGTTGATTGAACTCAAAACCTAGTTCCTTAAAGAAGTTGATGGATTTGTTTAGATCTTTCACTGGTAAATTGATAAAAATATTTTTCGATTGAAAAGCCATTTATTTTCACCTCCAAATCGACAGTAGCATAGAGCATAAAGCCATGTCAATTTCAGCAATAGATGGATATTCTTTGATTGGATCAATGATGATGCATTTGAAAATGGCAGTTGTTTAAGCTATTCAAAATAGATGTTATATGAACATAAAAAGCAGAGACGTTTTTTTACACCATCTCTGCTTTTAAAGCAACCTAATTATCCTCGTGCTAGCATTCTTTCGAGAGAGCTAAGTGCTTCAGCTGTAGTATATTCATCTACTTGGATACGGTTATGTGGTTGCCCCTGCTCAATACTTTCTAAGCTCCACAACAGATGGGGAAGGTCAATGCGATTCATTGTTAAGCAAGGACAAAAATTTTCATTTAAAGAGATAATATGTTTATCTAGATGCTGCTTCATTATGCGATTGACAAGGTTCATTTCTGTTCCAATAGCCCATGCCGATCCGCTTGGTGCACGATTGATTGTCTCAATGATGTATTTTGTGGAACCTGCATCATCGGCAGCTGCTACAACTTCACGACTGCATTCAGGGTGAACAATAATTTGCATAGTTGGATGTTCTTTGCGAACAACCTCCGTATGGTGAACCGTAAATCCTTCATGTACAGAGCAATGACCTTTCCATAGAATAACCTGAATGTTCTCAAGCGGCTCATTTGTTTCAAGCATATTCTTATGGGGATTCCAAACAGCCATATTTTTAAGTGGAATACCTAAATCATAGGCAGTATTTCTTCCTAAATGTTGGTCAGGTAAAAAGAAAATACGCTGTTTTTGTGTAAATGCCCATTGAACAAGCTCCTTAGCATTCGATGAAGTGACACAGGCACCACCATGTCTTCCCGTAAAGGCTTTAATGGCAGCAGTTGAATTGACATAAGTTAGCGGGATAATTGTATCACCAAAGAGTTGCTGAAGAATCGGCCATGCTTGTTCTGTTTGATAAATATCAGCCATATCAGCCATTGAACAACCTGCACGCATATCTGGTAAATAGACATGTTGCTGTTTCGTTGTCAGCATATCAGCAGTTTCAGCCATAAAATGCACACCGCAAAATACAATATGCTCAGCTTCTTTGTTTGCGGCAGATAATTGAGCTAACTGTAGGGAATCACCAGTTGCATCTGCAAATTGAATGACTTCATCTTTTTGATAATGATGTCCTGGTATAAATAGTTTAGATCCTAATTTTTGCTTTATTGATAAAATACGAGATTCCATTTCCTTTACGGATAATGCCCGGTAATGCTCTGGAAGTAGTGTCGTTTGTTGTAATAAACTAGTTATGGACAAGGGAATGATCTCCTTTCATTTGAACGAGTGCACTAATGTCAAAGGCTTTAACGGAATGCGTTAATGAACCAAGTGAAATAAACTGAACACCTGATTGTGCATAGGCCTTTAAATTTTCAAGTGTGATGCCTCCTGATGCCTCTGTCACAATAGAAGAAGGGACAGTGAGAAGCCATGCTCGTATTTCTTCTGGACTACGGTTATCAAACATAATAATATCTGCTCCAGCAATGATGGCTTCTTCTAGCTGGTCCTTTGTTTCAATTTCCACTTCGATTTTTACAGTATGACCGACTTTTGCTCTAGCGGCCTGAACAGCTTTTGTAATGCTACCAGCAAAGGCAATGTGGTTATCCTTTAGCATGATGGCATCATACAGGCCATTACGATGATTAAAGCCACCACCGATTCTAACAGCATATTTATCCAACATACGCAATCCAGGCATGGTTTTACGCGTATCACATATTTTCGCATGCGTACCAGCTGTTTCTCGAACGGCATGATGGGTCGCTGTCGCAATAGCGGACATACGCTGAATAAGATTTAATATAACGCGCTCACCTATTAATAATTTTTGTAAGGGTCCCTTTACCACAGCAAGCACATCACCAGTCTTTACTGTCTCTCCATCTTTTTTTAGAAGTTGGATTTTTATTGATCGATCGAGTAAGTGAAAGCCATACTCAATAATGAGTGCCCCGCAGAAAACCCCATTTTCTTTAGCATAAAAAGAAAAAGATCCCTGCTGTTCAGCTGAAAAGATATATTCACTCGATAAATCCCCATCACCTAAATCCTCATTAAAAAATTGCTTGAGCATTTCCTCGAGTTTGATGATATTCATACAATGAGTTCCTCACTTTCATTTGGCCTTGCGAAAAAATAATCCAACGACTTGCCCAGTGTGCGTCCATTTCTAATTTATCCGTACGAATGTGAGCACCACGTGTTTCCGTTCGTGTAATTGCAGCATGTGCCATTAATGTTGCGACAACATGCATCATAAATAGTTCCAATTCAGCTTGTTCTAGACCCTTTAGATTCGTATAAAGAAGTGATTGTAAGGAGGGTAATTGCTGAATAAAATGCTGCAAGTCATTAACGTTTCGCACGATGCCTAAAGACTGCATCATGTATTGCTGTAACTGCTGTTTGCTAAATAAAGATGGCATTATTTCAGCACATTGATGGTGGTTATGTGTGAAATTTTTTTGATGGCAACCATGTTGAATGATGAACTGAGCCATTCTTTGCCCAAACGTAATACCTTCCAATAGGGAGTTACTTGCTAAACGGTTCGCACCATGGACACCTGTACAGGCAACTTCCCCCACTGCATATAGATTAGGTATAGTGGTTCTTCCTTTGTCATCAGCAATAACGCCCCCCATTAAGAAATGACTTCCTGGAGCTACAGGAATTAAGCCATCTTGTAAATAAACTTGATTGTCATAGCAAAGCTGAGCAATTGTTGGGAATTTCACTTCAAAATTTTGAATGTTAGTAATATCAATAAACGTCTCCTCACCAGCAGCACGTTTTTTAAAAAGTGCAAGTGCCGTAATATGTCTTGGTGCTAAGTCAAGTTGGGCATGTAAGCCTGTCATAATGGGCTGACGCTGTGCATCGACAAAGATGCCACCAGCACCTCGAACAGCTTCGGAAACTAATCCCTTCGCCTCATTTTCACACCAAAGCAGACTAGGGTGGAACTGCATAAATTCCATATCACTGATGGCAGCACCTGCGCGAAATGCTAACGCGATGCCGTCACCTGTATTGGTTGGATAATTAGATGTGCTTGAATAGAGTGCACCTGCACCACCTGTCGCTAAAATGACATGATGGGCCAAATAGCGTGTAATGCCTTTCTGTCCTTTGGTAAGTGCGCCTATGCAGTCACCATCTGTATTCCGTAAAAGCTCATAAGCCATTTCATAGCAATTCACCTTTGTTTTAGGCGAAAGTTTATGAAGTAAGTAATCTATGAAAATTTGACCAGTACGATCACCACCTGCATGTAGAATACGATGATGACTATGTGCCCCTTCGAGTCCTAGAGCCGGTTTTCCATCAACATGACGATCGATAGGGAGACCAGTCTTTAAATATTTCTGCATGATTTTAGTGCCATCTTCTATGAGTGTAGTAACATGTTTTTTCTCGTGATGATATTCTCCAGCTTTCAATGTATCAGCAATGTGGTGTTCAATATGATCTTTCTCACTTGTAACAGCAGCGATGCCACCTTGTGCACGATAAGAACTACTCATATAAAGAGATGATTTTGTAACAATTTGTACTTGAAAATGTTCTTCGAGCAGTAAAGCAGCTTGAAGTGCAGCAATTCCACTGCCGATTATAAGGACATCTGTCTTTACATCCATAGTTATACCCTCTTTACAGTTGTCTTGACACTTATCTTTACATAAAATAAAAAAGAAAACAAGACTTGATGAACTAGAGAGGGAGAAGACAATGATTTATATGGATTATGCTGCGACATCACCGATGACGAAGGAGGCTCTTGCAGCTTATGTAGAGGTAGCACAGCGTTATTATGGAAATAGTGCAAGTCTTCATGATTTAGGAGGACAAGCCTATTATTTTGCCCAGCAATCAAGAGAGGTTGTAGCCAATGCTTTAGGCGTAAATAGTGACGGTATTATTTTTACAGGGAGCGGGACAGAAGGAAATATCCTGGCTATCTTGTCATTAGCGCTGGCCTCTAAAAAAGGAAAACACATTATTGCATCTCAAGCTGAGCATACGTCTGTGCATGCAGCGTTGAATACACTTGAGAAAATGGGTTTTAGGGTGACAAAATTGCCTTTACAGATGGATGGATGTATTGACCTTGAACAATTACAACAAGCAATCCGCAAAGATACGGCTTTGATTACAATTCAACATGTCAATTCTGAAATTGGTGCTATTCAGCCTGTAGAGAAAATAATAGAGATGGCTAAAAAATCTGATGTTTTCAGTCATATTGACTGTGTACAATCATTTGGGAAGCTTGCTATACCAAGTGGAGTAGATGCCATTACAATCTCAGCTCATAAAATAGGTGGACCAAAGGGGTGTGGTGCTGTCTATCTGAATCCTGCGCTCCGAGTACCTGCCTTAACACCGGGTGTAACTCATGAGAGGGGTTTAAGAGGCGGTACATTAGATACACCAGCAATTGTAGCCTTTGCGGCAGCAATTGAAAACTATCAATATGAAAGACAATATTATGAGACTTTAAGAAGATTTTTGAAGAACAATTTGCCTGAAACATGCCAATTAATAGAATGTAACCAACAATTGCCTAATATTTGTGGCGTAATGATGGATAAAATAGAGGGGCAATATGTTCTTTTAAAGTTAAATGAGGCAGGAATCTGTATTTCGACGGGGAGTGCATGTGATATTCATAGTGAATCTGGAACGAAAGCTATTTTATCAATGGGTTACTCTTTGGAAGCAGCACGCCAATTTTTTAGACTATCTTTTGGAGCTTCCACAACATTTGAAGAAATTCTAAGATTAAAACAAGAGCTTTTAACTATTTAATGAATAACAAGTGAAGGGTTTTCTATACCCTTTCCTTGTTTTGAAATAGATTATAAGCTAAGAAAATAGGTGAAATAAAATAATTGTTTTCTTTTGAAACAACAATTGTTATAATATTTTGCAGGGCAATATTTTCTCTTACTTAGCAAAAATAACTTCAAAAAGTAATAATTTCTTTTTTTTATAAAAAAGTATTGCACAATGTGAGAAAACGTTATACAATAATTCTTGTCTTGAAGGACAGGTAAACAACTTCAAAACAAGATACATAAAGAAACTTCTGCTAAGAACGCAACATCCATGTTGCAACGCAGAAGCCAGCACATCCATGTGCAAGTCTAGTGATGATGGCAAAGAGGTCACACCCGTTCCCATACCGAACACGGAAGTTAAGCTCTTTAGCGCCGATGGTAGTTGGGGGCTTCCCCCTGTGAGAGTAGGACGTCGCTAGGCATAGTACCCAGGAGGATTAGCTCAGCTGGGAGAGCATCTGCCTTACAAGCAGAGGGTCGGCGGTTCGAGCCCGTCATCCTCCACCATATGCCGGTTTAGCTCAGCAGGTAGAGCAACTGACTTGTAATCAGTAGGTCGTGGGTTCGATTCCTATAGCCGGCACCATTTTTAGAGCCATTAGCTCAGTTGGTAGAGCATCTGACTTTTAATCAGAGGGTCGAAGGTTCGAGTCCTTCATGGCTCACCATTTTTAAATAATAATAAGCGGGTGTGGCGGAATTGGCAGACGCACTAGACTTAGGATCTAGCGCCGCAAGGCGTGGGGGTTCGACTCCCTTCACCCGCACCATTATTTCATTGCCAGATAAAAAAACTTATGCACATGCGGAAGTAGTTCAGTGGTAGAACACCACCTTGCCAAGGTGGGGGTCGCGAGTTCGAACCTCGTCTTCCGCTCCAAATGTGCCGGGGTGGCGGAACTGGCAGACGCACAGGACTTAAAATCCTGCGGTAGGTGACTACCGTACCGGTTCGATTCCGGTCCTCGGCACCATTTTTAATGCGCCCGTAGCTCAATTGGATAGAGCGTCTGACTACGGATCAGAAGGTTATGGGTTCGACTCCTGTCGGGCGCGCCAAAAAGAACGGGAAGTAGCTCAGCTTGGTAGAGCACTTGGTTTGGGACCAAGGGGTCGCAGGTTCGAATCCTGTCTTCCCGACCATTTCCAAAGAAATTATGGGGCCTTAGCTCAGCTGGGAGAGCGCCTGCCTTGCACGCAGGAGGTCAGCGGTTCGATCCCGCTAGGCTCCACCACCATAATAAATTAACCAGTATAAAGATCCTGGCGGCGTAGCTCAGCTGGCTAGAGCGTACGGTTCATACCCGTAAGGTCGGGGGTTCGATCCCCTCTGCCGCCATCTTAAAGGACCTTTAGCTCAGTTGGTTAGAGCAGACGGCTCATAACCGTCCGGTCGCAGGTTCGAGTCCTGCAAGGTCCACCATTTATATATTGCAACGGAGGTATACCCAAGTCTGGCTGAAGGGATCGGTCTTGAAAACCGACAGGCGGGTAACACCGCGCGGGGGTTCGAATCCCTCTACCTCCTCCAGTTTTAAATCTTTATAAATGGTGCTTTAAAAACTCGAAACAGTATAAAATTATCGCGGGGTGGAGCAGTGGTAGCTCGTCGGGCTCATAACCCGAAGGTCGTTGGTTCAAATCCGGCCCCCGCAACCAAATGGTCCCGTGGTGTAGCGGTTAACATGCCTGCCTGTCACGCAGGAGATCGCCGGTTCGATCCCGGTCGGGACCGCCATTATTTTCATAAGAAGATATGATAAGCAAAAGAAAATAAGCTTAGCATGGACGAAATGGGTCAGTAGCTCAGTTGGTAGAGCATTAGATTGAAGCTCTAAGTGTCGGCGGTTCGATTCCGTCCTGACCCACCATTTATGCGGGTGTAGTTTAATGGTAAAACCTCAGCCTTCCAAGCTGATGTCGTGGGTTCGATTCCCATCACCCGCTCCAAGGGCCTATAGCTCAGCTGGTTAGAGCGCACGCCTGATAAGCGTGAGGTCGATGGTTCGAGTCCATTTAGGCCCATTATTATTCCGAAGTAGCTCAGTTGGTAGTAGCACCTGACTGTTAATCAGGTTGTCGCAGGTTCGAGTCCTGCCTTCGGAGCCATTTTTATGTGGGGAAGTACTCAAGAGGCTGAAGAGGCGCCCCTGCTAAGGGTGTAGGTCGGGTAACCGGCGCGAGGGTTCAAATCCCTCCTTCTCCGCCATTGGCCCGTTGGTCAAGTGGTTAAGACACCGCCCTTTCACGGCGGTAACACGGGTTCGAATCCCGTACGGGTCATACTAAGTGCAGTAGATGAATTACATCTACTGCACTTTTTAATTGATTTGATAACATAGTTACTATAAAAATGAAGCCTTCACAGAACATCGAATCTGTGAAGGCTTGTTAATTATATAGGAAGTTAAGAAATTTTTCTCTCTTTTCCGTAGGGGATCATAAACGCATAACAAGGAACTTAGACAAATGTAAGTTCTGTATTGTATAATTTTGTATTTTGGAGCTAGATGGACTAAGCTAATGATAGAGGAGGGATAGGAATGAATGAAAAATTAAAGTGGGTGCACAATCAGCTGGACAAAGCAAATGAAGGAACAGCTTTACTGCCATATTTTACATTGGAACAAGTAAAGAAAGTGGGGCAATTCCTACGTACATATGAGCAATTTGAAAAGACACCTCTCCATCATCTTGATTCACTTGCTTCATGGATGGGTGTAGAAAAAATCTTGGTAAAAGACGAATCCTATCGATTTGGCTTAAACGCATTTAAAGTATTAGGCGGAGTTTATGCAATTGCGCAGTATGTTGCCAATAGACTCCAGAAAAATATAGAGGAACTATCGTTTGAACAATTAAAATCATCAGAAGTAAAAGCGCAGGTAGGAAATTTAACCTTTATTTCAACAACAGATGGTAACCATGGTCGTGGTGTGGCATGGGCGGCTCGTGAACTAGGGTATCAAGCGCGAATATATATGCCAGCTGGCAGTGCCGATGAACGTTTACAGCATATTAAAAAAGAAGGAGCCTATGCTGAAATAACGACAATGAATTATGATGAAACCGTGCGTTATACCTCGCAGCTAGCACAAGAAAATGGCTGGGTCCTGATTCAGGATACGATGTGGGATGGCTACGAAGAAATACCATTATGGATTATGCAAGGCTACACAACACTTGTACATGAAATCGTTGAACAGATGCAGCAAGCTCCGACACATGTATTTTTACAAGCTGGTGTTGGGTCATTTGCAGGGGCAGTAGTAGCTTTTTTACAACAATATTATGAGCAGGATATTACATTTGTGTTAGTTGAGCCACATGTTGCTAATTGTTATTATGAGAGCTTTAAGGCAGGTACTGAGCAATATGTAACTGTTGGTGGAGAGATGAAAACCATAATGGCAGGCCTTGCTTGCGGTGAACCTAATCCACAGGCTTGGCAACTTTTAAAAGCCCATATAAAAATAAGCATCTCCTGTGGGGAAGAAATAGCAGCAACAGGAATGCGCGTTCTTGCAAATCCATTGGCTTCAGACTCACGTATTATAGCAGGAGAATCAGGAGCGGCTCCGTTTGGTTGCTTTTATGAATTAATGACTAATGAACACTACAAAGATTTAATACTCGACCTACAGCTAGACGAACATGCGAGGGTGTTGTTTATTAATACAGAGGGTGACACAGATAAAAAGAATTATCATCACATAGTGTGGCATGGGAAATATGCGAATCAATGAACAGTAAGATAGCTGGATCATTTTTAAACTACCAAAACAATGCAGAAGAAACGAACTATTGCGAAATAAGAGTATCTCGCGATAGTTTATTTTTTCCTTGCTTATTTTACGATTGTAAAAGACCTTATTAGTGAATAGTAATATGGGCAATTTTAAAAGCACCATAATCATCTATTGTAACAGTATAGGTCTTATAGCAATCATAGAATTGATAATTTTCTTATGCATCATAAAAATCACACGTTTCGTTCATATCCACATAGTATTGACCATTTGAAAATTGTACATCTAATACCCCATTGTTTTAAATAGAAGTAATATGTAATTTCATTCTCTAATTCTTGATAAGCTGAACTGCCAAGTGCAAGCATATCAGCAATCCAATAAAAATCACCCTCATTGAGTGCCATCTCATAATACAAACGGAATGCTTACACGAATTGACCAGCTAGTATAGCGTCTGCTTCGTTAGTGGATTCTGTTTCAATAATAGATAGTTGACTGTTTTCATAAACATTCGCAACAGCACGAACTTCATTTGCTGAAAGTGGCTTAGCAATCCATCCAAATTGGTCAAGCATACTGTAAAGAGGGATGGAGAAGGCAAAGTTAGTACTTGTTTTGTATGACTCTTATGGTGACAATTTGGGCACTTCATCCTATCACGTTCCTGTGAAATATTTATTATTCATATCGGCTTATAAAAACTCGGATTATAGATTTTTATGAAATTATATATTCTGAAAGGCTGATTATAGTTCGATTAATATTTTTTATTTTGTCTTGACCTTAACGTTGCGTCAAAGTTTACAGTAGCATTAAAGGAGGTGAGCACATGGAATATTCCATTCAGGAGCTTGCTCAATTGTCGGGTGTTAGCACGAGAACATTGCGTTATTATGATGAAATTGGGTTGCTGAAGCCAGCCAGAACAAATGAGGCAGGGTATCGATTCTATGGCCAATTGGAGGTCGATATGCTACAGCAGATTTTATTTTATCGTGCATTAGATATGAAACTTGCGACGATTCAAGCGATTATTAAGGCGCCAAATTTTCAACATGCAGAGGCGCTAAAAACACATAGAGCAGCTTTGCTTCAACGCCAGGAACAGCTTGTAACAATCTTACAGACGGTAGAAAAAACAATACAATCCATTGAGGGGGAACAACCGATGTCCAATGAAGAAAAATTTAAAGGTTTTAAAGAAAGGTTAATCGAAGATAATGAAAAGCAATACGGACAAGAAATTCGTGCGAAATATGGAGAAGGCACAGTGGATGCTTCGAATGCTAAGCTTATGAATATGACAGAGCAACAATATCAGGCGATGCAAGAGCTAGAACAGCAAATGTTTGAGCGGTTAGCAGAGGCTATGGAGCTCGGGAATCCTACAAGTGACATTGCGATGGAAGTGGCAGAATTGCATAAACGCTGGCTAAGCTTTACATGGAATGAATATTCTCAAGAGGCCCATGCAGGACTTGCACAAATGTATATAGCTGACGAACGATTTACGGCTTATTATGATGAGCGAGGTGCAATGGGAACTGCACAATTTTTACACGATGCAATCATAGCTTACACGAGTAAATAAATAGGTCTTCCTTATGCTGACATGTTTTAGAAATCGTAAATTGGGAAAAAATGAAGGCATGAGGAGGAGATTTTTTTGGATCAACAAGTAATGCAACAATTAAAAAGACAACTAGAGCAAGAATTGCAAGAAATTGAACGACGATTAGAGGAATCAGAGCGTCCCCAAGCGACAGAGCTATCTAATTATGATAATCATCCTGCTGATAATGCGAGTGATTTAACGGATCAGCTAACAGAAATGGCTATGGATGAGCATCTTGGCGACAATGCGGAGGAAATTAAAAAAGCTCTTCAAGCAATGGCAGACGGAACATATGGTAAATGTGTGGTCTGTGGTGAAGACATTCCATTAGGACGTTTAGAGGCTATGCCGCAAGCTCTGACATGCGTGGAGCATGCAGAACAGAAAGAAGAAAATTTACGACCGGTGGAAGAAGATGTACTATCTTCAACACCAAGATCTGATGATTTTATTGAACTTGAGGAATTTGGCTCTTCCGATACACCGCAAGATAAAATTTAGTCAGTTTTTCCTCGTGAAAGCAGTATAATAGCTGTAGAGGTGAGGATATGAAGATTATTGATTTACATTGTGATGCGCTTTTAAAATTAACAACTCTTGAAACGGCAAATTTTGCAGAGGATGAGCGTCTTCATACCAATCAAAAAAGACTGCAATTAGGGCAAATAGAGGCTCAAGTATTCGCCATCTTTATTGACCCAGAAATCCCACAAAATCTGCAATTTCTTGAGGTCATGCGCCAAATTGAAGCATTTCATACCCATGTTTTACAAACAGAGGGCATGGTGCATATAACAGATTGGGCGCAGTTAGACCGAATAGCTCCACATGAGATAGGAGCTGTTTTAAGCTTAGAGGGCTGCAATGCCATTGGTGATGATTTAGCAAAACTGACAGCCGTACTAGATGCTGGTGTAAAATTAGTAGGCTTAACATGGAATGAAGAAAATGCTGTTGCACATGGAGCTGAACAGGATGCAAGTTTAGGATTGAAGCCGTTTGGTCAAGAAGTTATACAATTACTAAATGAGCGAGATATTATTATTGATGTCTCTCATCTGAATGAACAAAGCTTTTGGGACGTGTTGCCTTTAGCGAAGCATATTCTTGCAAGTCATAGTAATGCACGTACACTATGTGACCACCCACGTAATTTAACGGATGCCCAAGCAAAGGCGCTTGTAGAACATGGGGGACATATCCATGTAGTTTACTTCCCACCCTTCATTGGTAAAGATGCAACACTAGAACATTTAGTGGATCATGTGGAGCATTTAGCAAAATTAGTAGGTGTCGAGCACATAGGATTAGGTTCAGATTTCGATGGGATTGATAGGACTGTCAAAGGCTTAGCGCATGCAGGAGAAGCACAAAATTTAGTAGAGGCACTACGCTCACGTTTTTCAGCCGAAGAAGTGCATGGTATCGCAAGTCAAAATTTCAGACGTTATATAAAAAAAGCAGCAACCCGTTAAGGCTGCCGCATTTTTAATAAAAGAAATAATAAATTAATAAACCGATTCCTAATAGGAAGCCGAAGAATGTATTCGTTTGTGCTGTATATTTCATCGCAGGCATTACTTCTTTGGCTTCTTTTTTGTCTCGGAAAATTTGAATAGCACGTAATGGTTTTGGAATACTTAGGAAAATAATTAATGCCCAAAAAGTAATGCCATCAACTGCTACAAGGGCGATTACCCATAAATACGAGACGATAAAAAAGCCAGATAACACAGAAATCGCATTATCGCGTCCTACTAAAATAGCCAATGTTTTTCGTCCACCTTCTGTATCGCCAACAATATCACGGATATTGTTCGATAACATAATAGCACCGACTAAAATCATGCTTGGCACAGACAGCAATACAGCATCGAGTGTCACTGTAAGCGTTTGAATATAGAAGGCGATTAACACAATGCCCATGCCCATTACTGCCCCAGAAACAATTTCTCCAAATGGGGAATAGGCGATTGGATAAGGTCCACCTGTATATAAGAAACCAATAAGCATACAAACAAGCCCTACAGCTGCTAACCACCAAGATGTTGAGGCACATATGTAAATGCCAAGAAGCATAGCAATGGCATAGAAGCTTAACGCAATCAACATAATTGTTTTCGGCTGTACACCATGACGGACAATCGTTCCGCCAATTCCGACAGAATGCTCGTTATCTAATCCTAATTTGTAATCATAATATTCATTGAACATATTCGTTGCTGCTTGAATAAGCATACTTGCAATGAGCATAGCAAAAAATAGTCCAAAATCAATTGTTTCTTTTTCAATTGCTAGAGCAATTGCTGTCCCAAGAAATACGGGAACAAATGAAGCGGTTAAAGTATGTGGACGTGTTAAATGCCACCAAACTTTCAAACCCCTATCAGCTTCAATGACTTTGGTCATAAGGTCTTTCTCTCCTTCAAATGTTGTCGACTCTTCTTATTTTAAACGAAGAATGAGAAAATGGGTAGGTTCACAGCTTATTACATACTGTTTAATGAAAAAAAATGATACAATAGAACATGCATTTATGAACTGAAAATAAATAAGAATGATTAGCAACAGTACGAATAACAGTGTTGCCAACCAAAAAAATGATGTATTTTAATCATCATTGATTATGAACATTGCAGCAACGGAGGTAATTTTCATGCAACAGAAGTGGTACCAATCCACAGAGGTAGAAGTGGACTCTTTGGGCCAAAGCCTTCATTTTTATATGGAAACAATTGAAGTAAGTCGCTTATCTGCACTGGCATTCTATGCAGCAGGCGAAGAGTGTTATAAAGGTGAACGATTTTATTGGCAAAATAGAGAAAAAACAATGACATTAGTTGGGCTAGGACATGCTCATACTATTCAAAACAATGCTCAACATGAACGTTTCGATGCTGTGGAAGCAGAATGGAAAAACTTAACGAAAAACTGTCCAAAAGGACAAAGTGAGTTACAGCCTATTTTGTTTGGTGGTTTTACATTTGATCCGCAAAATAATGTTGATGGAGAATGGACGGATTTTCCTGAGGCTTATTTTGCATTAGCAACATTTCAACTTGTGATTCGTGATGATAAAGCATACGTGAGTATTCATCTGTTGACACAAGATCCTCAGCCTGAAGATCAGCTAGAAGCATTGAGAAAAGAGCGAGATCATTTGATTCATGCAGCCCAGGTTAAAGAAGTGAAAACGTATACAAAACCTGATATCACGAATTATTTCGAACCCTATAAGGAACCTTATTTAGCCTCGATTGACCAAGTGACAGCATTAATCAAACAGAAAAAAGCGGATAAAGTAGTTATTGCACGCTCACTTGCATTGCAATTTAAAGAGGATGTATCTGCACCACAAGTACTCTCTCAAATTATTCATGAGCAGCCAGAAAGCTATTTATTCGGTTTAGAGCATAAAGATTTATTGTTTTTTGGTGCATCACCTGAACGCCTTGTAAAAGTAGAAGAGGGTCGTGCGTTTTCTTCTTGCATTGCTGGCTCGATTAAACGAGGCAAGACGGCAGAGGAAGATGAGACTTATGGACAAAGTTTATTAAATGATCCGAAAAATAGTGGTGAACATCAATATGTTGTCGATATGATTGTGGATACTTTCCGTGAAAATTGCGTGGACATGACAGTGCCAGATAGACCACGCCTATTAAAAATTCGTGATATTCAACATCTATATACACCTGTAGAAGGTCAGTTAAATCAGAACGCTACAATTTTACAATTGACAAAATCATTACATCCTACACCAGCTTTAGGTGGTGTACCACGCAAAGAAGCATTGACAGCCATTCGTAAGTATGAGCCGATGAATCGTGGTCTGTATGCCGCGCCAATTGGCTGGCTAGATGTTGAAGGTAATGGTGAATTTGCAGTTGCGATACGTTCAGCTGCATTACTAAGTGATAAAGCTTATTTATATGCAGGTGGAGGGATCGTAGCAGATTCAGAACCACAAGCTGAATATGAAGAAACATTAGTGAAATTCCGTCCAATGCTTCGTGCGCTAGGGGGACGATTACATGAGTGAACGAAAAAGATTAACAGATTATGTTTATAAAATGGTTGCATCGTTAGTACAAGCCGGCGTAGAAAATGTTGTTGTCAGTCCAGGCTCACGTTCCACTCCTCTTGCCTATGCAGTTGCTTCAACGAAAGAAGTAAACATGTATCGTCAAGTAGATGAACGCTCAGCTGCATTTTTTGCGTTAGGCCTGGCTAAGGCTACTGCAAAACCTGTTGTCCTCTTATGTACATCTGGTACAGCAGCAGCAAACTATTTTCCTGCGATTGTAGAAGCAAGCTATGCACGAGTTCCATTGATTGTCTTAACGGCAGATCGCCCTCATGAATTACGTGAGGTAGGTGCACCACAGGCTATCAATCAGCTTAATTTATATGGTTCACATGTGAAATGGAGTGTAGATTTTCCGTTAGCAGATGGGGCTGATCCGACATTACCTTTGATTGAGCGTCACCTTGCTCGTGCGGTAGCGATTGCCACAAGCGCACCATTTGGACCAGTACATATTAATGTACCTTTCCGCGAACCGTTATTAATTGATTTACAGCATGAACTGCCAACAGTAACATTCAAACATAGCAGTATGGGACAACTAACCCCAACGTTGGCTAATCAGCAGGAGCTTTCCTCTATACTACAATTGACTAAAAGAGGCTTTATTATAATTGGGGAATTAGCGCTTGGCACGGACTTATCCATCGTTTGGGAATTTGTCCGTCAGCTCAAGTGGCCAGTCCTTGTTGAAAGCTTATCGAATATGCGTGCATCTGTACCAGAGGATTGTTTACCATATATCGTAACAACCTATGATGCCATTATGAAAAGCGAGGACTTTAAAGCACTTGTTCAACCAGATACAGTATTACGTATTGGGGCCCAACCTGTCTCAAAATTTATTATGCAATTCATCACAAAATCACAGCCAAACGCTTATGTGATTATCGATGAAGACCCTATGTTTAGAGATGCTACGGGCGTATCTACGCATTTTATTCATGCTACTATCGGTCAGTGGCTGACACAATTAGCTATCAATGATACAGCCCTTGAAGAAACATACTTAACCAAATGGCAAAATGCGAATGAGCTGGCATCCATTTCTATTGAGCAGTATTCAGAAGTAGAGAAAGATGAAGGCGCTATAGTTAGCCGTTTACTTAAAATGATTCCTGACGGTAGTGATATCTTCGTTAGTAGCAGTATGCCAGTGCGTGATATCGATACATTTTTATTGGCCACACCGAAAGATTTGCGTATTTTTGCCAATCGAGGCACGAATGGAATCGATGGCGTAGTATCAACCGCGATGGGCTTCAGTCAAGGAAATAAACGAGAAACCTATTTGCTGATTGGGGATTTAGCCTTTTTACATGATGTAAATGGATTGATTGCCTCCAGATATCAGAAGTGTAACTTAACCATTCTTGTCATGAATAATGATGGTGGCGGTATTTTTTCTTATTTACCACAGTCAACTGTCGAAGATCATTATGAAGATTTATTTGGCACACCGACTGCACTTGAATTCCGTGACATTGCCCATATGTATGAGATGGACTATGTGCGTGTGGAAACAATCTCCGAGCTTTCAGAGAAATTTTCAACAAAGCAACATCATCCTTTACGTTTGGTTGAAATATTTACCGATAGAACCGAAAATGTTAATGCTCATCGAGCGCTATGGAATCGAATTAATGCGGAGCTAAAAGCATGACAAAATGCATGATTCGAGGACTTGAAACGCATATTGAAATATGGAATGACAATAGTGAACATACACTTGTTGCGTTACATGGATTTACAGGCAGCACGGCTACATGGCACGATCTAGCGCAAGCTCTACCTAATGTTCGTGTTGTTGCCATTGATTTAATTGGTCATGGTCAAACAGCTATTCCAGAGGATATACAGCGTTTCTCCATGGAGGAACAATTACAAGATTTAGAAGAATTATTTTGCCAGCTTCATCTAGAGAAATTTACGTTGTTAGGTTACTCAATGGGAGGAAGAATTGCCTTATCGTATGCTATTGCACACCCAGGCCATATTCAACAGCTTATCTTAGAAAGTGCTTCTCCAGGTTTACGAACAGCAGAAGAACGAAAGGAACGCTGTGAGCGAGATGAAGTACTGGCACAAAAAATAATGGCAAATGGGTTACAATCATTTGTCCATGCTTGGGAGAACATACCTCTTTTTGAAACACAGCATCGTCTCCCTAGAAGCGTACGAGAAACCATTCGAGCAGAAAGACTTTCTCAGAAAGAAGAGGGACTGGCTGGAAGCCTGAGAGGTATTGGAACAGGTGTTCAGCCTTCAAATTGGGAGAGCCTAGCGCAAGTGGAAATACCTGTACTACTCATTACTGGTTCATTGGATGAGAAATTTTGTAAAATTGCACTAGAAATGAAAGCGCTATTAAATACTGTTAGCCATCTTACAGTAAATGACGCTGGACATGCAATTCATGTGGAAAATCCCGCTGAGTTTGCTACAATAGTAGAGGAGTATTTAACGTAATATACTGTTACGTTAGCGCCTCGCTAGTAACGAGACGAATTTATTGATATAGGAGGCAATTCAATGACACGTCAATGGACTACATTACATACTTATGAAGACATTAAGTATGAGTTCTATAACGGTATCGCAAAAATTACGATTAACCGTCCAGAAGTGCGCAATGCATTCCGCCCGAAAACGGTAATGGAAATGATTGACGCATTCTCACGTGCACGCGATGACAAAAATATCGGTGTGATTATTTTAACTGGTGAAGGTGAACATGCTTTCTGCTCAGGCGGAGATCAAAAAGTTCGCGGTCATGGTGGCTACGTAGGCGATGATGAAATCCCACGTCTAAACGTTCTTGATTTACAACGTTTAATTCGTGTAATCCCAAAACCTGTAGTGGCAATGGTTGCAGGCTATGCAATTGGTGGAGGACATGTTTTACATGTTGTCTGTGACTTAACAATTGCTGCTGACAATGCCCGTTTTGGACAAACTGGACCAAAAGTAGGTTCATTTGATGCTGGTTACGGCTCAGGCTATCTTGCTCGTATTATTGGACATAAAAAGGCACGTGAAATTTGGTACCTTTGCCGTCAATACGATGCACAACAAGCACTTGATATGGGCTTAGTCAATACAGTTGTTCCTTATGAGCAATTAGAAGATGAAACCGTTCAATGGTGTGAAGAAATGCTACAAATGTCACCAACAGCACTACGCTTCTTAAAAGCAGCGATGAATGCAGATACTGACGGCTTAGCAGGTCTTCAACAAATGGCTGGTGACGCTACACTTCTTTACTACACTACAGATGAAGCAAAAGAAGGTCGCGACGCATTCAAAGAAAAACGTCAACCAGACTTTGGTCAATTCCCAAGATTCCCTTGATGATGAAAGGATGTAAAGCTCGTATCTTTTTGGAGATACGAGCTTTTTGTATGCATGCAGGAGGAGTGTGGTGGATAGAACGCTCGAAGTTGCGGATAGAACTCAAAATGTGAGGGATAGAGTAGTACTTATAATATGAGAGGTGGATAGAACGTTCAAATTGGAGGATAAAATGCAAAAAGAGGTTGATAAAATATCAAAAGTGTTGGATAGAACTCAAGGTGTGAGGGATAGAGTAGTACTTTGAAAAAGAGATGGATAGAACGCTCAAAATAGTGGATAGAATGCAAAAAGAGGTTGATAAAACGTAAAAAGTGTTGGATAGAACTCAAAATGTGGGGGATAGAGCAGTACTTTGAAAAAGAGAGAAGGATAGAGCGCTCAAATTGGAGGATAAAATGCAAAAAGAGGTTGATAAAACATCAAAAGTGTTGGATAGAACTCAAGGTGTGAGGGATAGAGTAGTACTTTGAAAAAGAGATGGATAGAACGCTCAAAATAGTGGATAGAATGCAAAAAGAGGTTGATAAAACGTAAAAAGTGTTGGATAGAACTCAAAATGTGGGGGATAGAGCAGTACTTTGAAAAAGAGAGAAGGATAGAACGCTCAAATTGGATGATAAAATGCAAAAAGAGGTTGATAAAACAACAAAAGTGGTGGATAGAATTCAAGATGTGAGGGATAGAGTAGTACTTATAATAAAAGAGATGGATAGAACGCTCAAAATGGTGGATAAAACTTAAAATGTGAAGGAGAGAGCGATTAGCGGAACAGATAGACATACAAAAGGGCGAGAAAGACCATCGACTAATAGACAAAGTTGATGGGAAAGCGTTAAGATGTAGGGTGATTGGAGTGACAAAGATGTATCCAAATTGGATTTTACAACGAGCCTATTTAACACCATTACGGAAGGCATTGGCTTATAAAAAACAAAGCTGGACTTTTCAGGAACTACAGGATTTATCTATAAAACGTGCCCGACAATTAGTGGCACTCGGTATTCAACGGGGAGACCGAATTGCGATTATGGGGCCAAGTAAGCCTGAACTAGTTATCGTGATGTATGCTTGTATGCATTTACAATGTGAGATGGTAATGCTTAATCGTAGACTATCACAGGATGAACTGGCTTATCAGCTAGAGGATTCAGGAGCGGTGTGCGTGTTGATTGCAGATGAGGATATAGAAAAGTTGCCACCTGAAACAGGTCATCATTTATTTTCAACGATTGAAGAGGGAGTCGAAAGCACCGTAGATATTGAAAAGGAGTGGCCTTTACATCAAACTACAACGATCATGTATACATCGGGTACTACTGGCTTTCCAAAGGGAGTTCGCCAAACGGTTGGGAATCATCAGGCGAGTGCGACTGCCTCTGTTTTAAACATTGGACTACAGGCTCAGGATGTTTGGTTATGTGCTGTACCATTATTCCATATTAGTGGATTTTCAATATTAGTACGTTCACTGCTGTATGGCAATCAGGTTGTTTTATACGATCAATTTGATGTAGAGGCTATCTCACAACATATTATAGCTGGGGAAGTAACTCATATGTCTGTTGTAGCAGTGACATTGGAACGGACTCTACATACGTTAGAGCAGCATAATGCGAAAGCTTCGCCGCACTTTAAGTTGATGTTAGCTGGAGGTGGGCCAGTGCCCGTTGATTATTTAGTGAGAGCACATGCGTTAAACTTAGCTGTCGCGCAAACCTATGGCATGACAGAAACTTCCTCACAAACAGCTACATTGGCAAGTGAAGATGCCATGCGAAAAATTGGTTCTGCTGGCAAGCCTTTATTTTTTAATCAAATAAAGATTGCGCATCCCAATGCGAAAGGTGAGGGAGAAATTTGCATTCGAGGGCCTCATGTTACTCCTGGCTATATTGGACGTTTTGCACAAAAAGATGCAACGATGGATGGCTGGCTGCATACGGGTGATATTGGTTATATCGATAAGGAAGGTTATTTATTCGTCATTGATCGTAGAGCAGATTTAATTATTTCAGGGGGAGAAAATATTTATCCTGCAGAAATAGAAAATGTGTTACTCACACATCCTGCTGTCAAAGAAGCGGGGGTATGTGGTGTGGCAGATGAGCAATGGGGACAGGTTCCGATTGCCTTTATCGTGTTACATGAGCAGGCACCTGTTGAGCAGCTCCAAGCCTTTTGTTTACAGAAACTTGCTAAATATAAAGTACCTAAAGAAATTATTATTACAGACAGTCTTCCACGAAATGGTGCAAATAAATTGCTGAGACGAAAATTATTACAATAAAAAATTTGTGAAAGAAGTCTTCTTAAAATGAAGGCTTCTTTTTTATTCGCACTTTTAGCATGAAATTAATCATTCATTAACATAATAAAAAATGAGAGGCATAAACTAGTTAGTAAAGGAGAATGACTCATATGAGGAAATATATATATAATGTTGTCATTATAGTATTTGTTCTACAAATGAGTCATGTGCAAGTATTTGCAAACGATGAAAAAGATAATGTAGCAACTGCTCATTCAATTGAAACACTACAATCTCTCATTAATAAAGAAGTTACGCAGCTATCTTCGGAATTTTCCATTCGCTATACTGGTGACATAACTGAAATAAAAGATGGACTAACAGACATTACAAAAACTGCGATTCAAAACTCATATATTTATACTAATATTTCTAGCTTTAAATGGAAGTATGATGGTTATAACAATAATATTGTCATTGCCTTTGCCTTTACCTATCATATTTCTCCAACAGAGGAGGCGTTTGTAGGGCAAACTTTGGCGAATATTATTGCACCCATGCATGGATTAAGTGACATAGAAAAACTGCAGGCTGCACATGATTTTATTGTTTTAACTGCGGAATACTCCAAAGAAACAGAAGGAAGTCAATATTCCCCTTACACGTTACTAACAGAAAATAAGGGAGTTTGTCAGGCATATGCTTTAGTACTTTATCGAATGTTAGAAATGTTGGGCTTTGAGGTACAATATGTGCCAGGAAAAGTGGGTGAACAGCTCCATGCCTGGGTATTAGTAAAGTTGGATCGTAATTGGTATCATATTGATGTCACTTGGGATGATCCATTGCCGGATCGTAAGGGAGAAGTACGCTATCAATATTTTTTAGTGTCGGATCGTCAATTAGCACAGGATCATACTTGGGACTACGCAAGTTTTCCTGCTGCAACAAGCGAGAAGTATACAGAGATGCTAGAAGAAACGAAAATACAGAGTTTAACAATGCCTTTACAAGCTAGCTTTACTGAAAATAAAGGAATCTCTATTATTGGAGAAAATAAGCTGGCAGTACAACAATTAGTGGAACAGCCGACAAAGTTTATCGCACAAAAAACAAATGATTCAAACACTTTAGTTCAGTTTGACTTTACTGAATGGACACCAATGTTAGTGGGCAGTATGTCCGTTTTTATTGCGATTCAGCCAAAAGTGATGCAGGATAAGGAACTAAAAACAACAAAATGCCGACCATCTTTTTATCGAACGGGGAAACGCATGCCACAAGAAAAATACGTCATAATAAAGGAGGTGTCCCATTCGTCGGGGCACCTCCTTACTCATAATATGTTGGTTTACACTGGCTTAATCTCTACTTGCTGGCTCTTACTTGATTAATGTGCGTTTAACGCTTTTTCTAGTGTTTGAATATTTTTTTGCATCAAGGTGAAGTAGGTTTCTTTATTTTTTTCATCGTCAGCTGTTAATACACTTAAATTATGCAGGACAAGAGATTCTGCGCCAACTTCTTTTTGAATAACCTCTGCTAATTTAGAAGAAACATTTTGTTCAAATAAAATATAGTGAATATGCAATTCATTTGCTTTATCAACGATTTTTGTTAATTCTTTTTGAGATGGCTCATTTTGTGAATTTAAGCCGGCAATTGGCACTTGTGTAAAACCATATTGACCTGCAATATAGCCAAAGGCAGCATGTGATACAAAGAATGTTTTATTTGGTGCTTTGTCAGCCATTGCTTTGAAGTCATTATCCAAATCCTGCAGTTCTTTTACTAGTGCTTCATAATTCTCATTAAAAGTCGATTCTTGAGCAGGCATTTTTTCAACTAGTGTATTTTTAATAGCAAGTGCTAAATCCTGACTAATTGTAGGAGATAACCAAACATGTGGGTCGATATCGCCATGTTCATGCTCATCATGTCCGTGCTCATCAGCTTCATGATCGTGCTCTCCCTCTGTGGGAGCGTGATCGTGCTCATGATCGTGCTCTTCCTCTGTGGCAGCGTGATTATGCTCGTCATGCTCATCTTCTGCATGAACATGGCCTGTGCTGATAGCTAATTTTTCATCTGAAACTGTGTCAGCAGTTGCCACCATCGTGACATCTTCGTTTGCTAAAGTCTTTTTAGCGTTTTCGACAAAGCCTTCCAGTCCTAAGCCAATATAGAAGAAGATATTTGCATCTGCTAATTTCATCATATCTTTTTGAGTGGGTTCAAATGTATGCTCGTTCGCACCAGCTGGGTAAATAGAAGATACTTCAACAAAATCGCCACCAATGCGCTGTGCAAAATAGCTTAACGGATAAACCGTTGTATAGATGCTTAACGTATCCTTGTCATCAGACTTTTGGGAAGTGGAAGATTTGTCTCCACAAGCAGCAGTGAATAAGGCAAGGACTGCGACTAACAATAATAAATACAATTTTTTCATATAATCAGATACCTCTCTTAAATAGTAATCATTACGATTTATTTTTTAGAACAGTTATTATAATAACGCACAACTTAAAAAAGTACAAGAAAAAAATGCCCTCCGAAAGTTAATTCTTTTTCGAAGGCCATTTTTCAGGCACAGGATCAAAGCCACCAGGATGAAACGGATGGCACTTCGATATACGTGTAATGGTTAAGATAGAGCCTTTCAATGCTCCATGCTTTTGAAAAGCTTCTAGCCCGTAAGAAGAACAAGTAGGATGGAAACGGCAAGTTGGTGGCGTCATAGGTGAAATGAATTTTCTATAAAACTGAATGAGCCAAATAAAGGGGTATTTCATCGTTGTTCTTCCTCTTGCTGAGACGTCATTTTTTCAGGTTTTGGATCAATAGTTTGTGTAAAGATATGATTTTTTTTCTTCAAAATAATAATGACAGAAAGACCAAACATTAACATCATCATGGCAATCATAATGATAATTGGTAAAGGTACACCCATTGCTTTCACTCCAAATTCAATAAATTATGATTAGTTATCCTCTTGATGATAGCTTTGCTGTGGTTTTTCATCAATAGTATGTTTAAAGGCATAGGCACGGTTGACACTGATAATCGTCGCAATAGTGATAAAGATAACAATGATAACTGCGACTATTAAGAGCGTAGTTAAACTCATAGTATTCACTCCGTTCTTTGTTCATCATACCTATTATAAATTATGTGGTTCTATTAATTGTGAAGGAAGTTTGACATTAAAGCGAATAAAACAACTCCGTTCTCTCCATACTATGGAAAAAGGAGTGAATCATAAAGATGGATCGTCAGCGCGTATATTTTTCACTTGCCAATAGAACCTATTATACAAATCCTTATGCTGGGCCGTGGAATTTTGAACTGAATGTAGATCGACAGGCATTAGATGTATTTGAGAGAATCTTTCAGCAAATGCAGCTGCTAGAAATTTCAAATGCATGGCGTGCACAATTACCGTATATACAGTATCACTTAGACAGGGAAAATGATGAAATCGATAAGCGATTAATGAAAATTTATGCACTCGTTCATGAATATGGGGATGATGACACAAAGGCATTTGTTGAGCAGCTTCCTTATTTCAATAAACGTGTCTAGCGGAACGGGAAAAGGGCACTGCATCGGCAGTGCCCTTTTTCATAGTGTTGAAAAACAAAACCATCCATAGAATTTATGTTAAAGGTGAAAATGGATTTCCATGGGCTTTCCTGTTGGCGAGCCGCTTCGTGTAGGGACGCTCGCCCACGAGAGTCTACTAGCCTCCCAATCCATAAAAATATTTCTTTTTAGCAAGGTTTTCAAATAAAGTGAGGGTATTCACTACTCTTTATGGAGGGGTGCTGTCACTCATGACTTCTCCACATGGTTGATGAGACCCTGTGAGTGAAGCGGCTCATCGGGCATCCCCTGGAAGGGACGCTGGCGGAACGGAAATCAACCCTCGCCTTTCAAAATGGTTGTTTCTGCTGTTGACATCACCTTTTTTACCATTAACAAATGACCTTTAAAACCGTAAATACTGCTTCTCTAGGAACAATGACGGGAATAGTGAGTTGATCTTTAATCATGTTTTTCATTGTTGTGGAATAACCCATACAATCAAGAATGAGCAAATCAGCTCCTTGATATTCTAATAGCTGTGCTTTTGCTAATAAATGTTGTGCATTAAACTGATAGGGTGAGCTAGCTGAAAAGGTGACATCGAACTGTGCACTTTGCCATTTCTCCGCAACAGTTTGTTGTTGCTCAGGCTCAGGGCCTATTAAACCAAGTGCTAATTCTGTTTGTAACCCTTTCACTAAATTTGTCATCATGCGATCAGGTAGTAACAGGTTTTTACATGACAGCTTATTCGTAAAATCTCCTGTACACATAAGCAAGACCCAAGTGAATTCATGTAAATCATCAATACATGTCTGAATATAGGGCATCAGCTTTTGTTTACTTAGCTTGACTTGTTGTCCATTTGTCAAAAGTGTCACTAAAACATCTGTGTCTTCACTAGAGGGTGAAAGGGAAGTGATTTCGGCTGGAGAGAGTGAATCCAGTACGCCAAACTCATGAACATGTAAACCAGATGCTCTTAATTGCTGAATATCCTCCGCCATATCTTTGCGAGGCGCTTGACCAATTGTGACTACGGCAATTTTTGAATGTTTCAATAAGCTCACTCCGCTTCGTAATATTTTTGTCCATTGACATACGTTTGTAAGACCTTTGCTTCTGTTTCAAAAATAGGGTGTGACCAAACAACAAAATCAGCATCCTTGCCTTCCTCAAGGCTGCCAATGCGGTGATCTAACTGTACGAGCTTAGCGGCATTTATTGTAATACTTTTTAAGGCGGTGTCCTCATCTAAACCATAGCGAATAGCTTCAGTAGCACAATATTTTAAGTACTGAATTGGTACGAATGGATGGTCTGTCATGATGGCAAATGGGATATTATGCTCTTTAAAAATGGCTGCAATCGCCGGTGTAGAATTACGTGTTTCATATTTAGATGGGGTTAACATATAGGGCCCAAGTGTCGCATGAAAGCCACTGTTTTTTACCGCATCGACCATTAAATAGCCTTCTGTGCAATGCTCTAAATGGAGCTTCACATTAAATTCTTTAGCAATTCTTATAGCTGTCATAATGTCATCTGCTCTGTGACAATGAAGGCGAAGGGGCATGTCACCTCGTAGCACTTCAATGAATGGACGCAACTCTGAATTTTGTTTAATTTGCTCAGCCCGTTGTTGTTCATTCAGTTGACTTGCACGTTGGAAACCATCACGTAAAAGCTGGGCAATGGCCATGCGAGTCATTGGCTTTCGTTTGTATTGATTGCCAAAAACATTCTTTGGATTTTCTCCTAACGCGCCCTTTAAGCCGCTTCGTTCTACTAAAACACGAGAGGGAAGAGTGGGCCCTGCTGTTTTAAGAATACTCCAAATGCCCCCAATGACATTGGCACTACCTGGACCAGTTTGTACAGTCGTCACACCGCCTTCTAACGCATGTTGGAAGGAAAAGTGTCGGATATCTACACTATCTAGAGCATGCATAAGAGGTGTAAAGGGCTCGCTATATTCATTAGCATCATTAATGTCTTCAGTAACCTCTGCCCATGTCCCAACATGGGCGTGAATATCAATTAAGCCTGGTGTGACATAAGCTCCCTGAAGATCGACTAACTCTGCTTGAGGAGGATAATCTTTGGCTGGACCGACATAGACTATACGTCCATCTTCGATCCATAACTGTTCAAAAATATCATTTTGTTCATTGACTGTGAGAAACTTTGCATGATGATAAATAATCATTCTGAGAACCCTTCTTCCCTTGCATAAACTTTTGTTCCTTTAATAAAAGTAGCTACAACCTGTGCATCTAAATTTAATGGATGCTTATCCCATATGACAAAATCAGCTAGAAGGCCATCACGAATAGTGCCAGTTTTATGAGCGATTCCAAGGAAATTAGCAGCTCCTGTTGTTAGTGCATACAGAACATCCTGACGTGTCAGCCCTTCTCTTACAGCTAAGCAACCTTCTAATGTTAGGTGAGAGGTGCTACTAACAGGATGATCCGTACAAAAAACAAACGGAGTATGTTGTTGGGACAACTGGCGGTATAGTTTTGGTGATAATGCCATCATCTCGTTATGCTCGATATATCGAAACGTTGGGCCAGCAATGACCGTATTGAAGGATGTCCCTTGAAGCAGTGAAGCTTCAGTGCCGTGAATAATATGAAAATCAAAAGTAGACTTAAACTCTTGTTGAAGACGGTCAATGAATTCAAGATCCACAGCTTTATGTGCCCGTATGACAATTTTCTTAATTAAAGGTTCTTGCTGCTGAATCTGTTGCAATGTTTCTCTTAAAATTTTGGCAATCCCCATACGGGTTAGTGGCTTTCTCTTTTCAGCGAAAAAAGTGCTTTTTGCTTGGTGTCCAATGGAGAAGGAATAAGCAATATCTTTGGCAATGACCATTTCATCAACCGTTGTATGTGTATGATGAATAATAGCTGTTTTTGCACCGACCAAGCTTTTAGGGGAGGGAACGATATGAGAGGCTGTCACCCCATGGGAGATAGCTTTTTGAAAGGCAGCATCGAATGGATAAATGCCATCAACTACAGAATAGTCCAGATGTGAGTCAAATTCATAGCTATCATCTCCCTCCCAACGAATCCCTATTTCAGCTAAGCCAATTTGTGAACAACTGTCGATAAGGCCAGGTGTAATATAATAGCCATCTAAATCGATGTCTATTTCAGACGTTGTAGAAGATGGAGCAAAGTATTGCCCCTGTACTTGAAATGACTGTTTGTTAAAGCTACGTGTCTCAGAGTTAAAAACAAGTCCATTTATATATCGAGTCATGGGATTAAATCTCTCCTTATGAAGAGAAAAGCGGAGACAAGCATCTCCACTTTTCCAGTTAATTATTTAGAAATGGATACGTTCGTACCGTTTGGATGTACAATTTGTACGGAGTTGTCAGTAGAAACCTCAAAGCCCTGTACTTTTTTGTTTACACCTGCAACGGTTTGTGTTGCTTCTAATTCAATACGCGGAACATCTGCTAAAATCAGTTTTAATGCTTCTTGGTATAATTTAGCACGTTCTTCCTGTACCACTGTTTCAGATACGGCACGCTCTAATAATTTATCTACCTCTGGGTTGCTATAGCCTTTCCCATTACCTAACGCACCGATTTGATTTGTGTGGAATAATTGATATAGGAAGAAATAAGGATCTGGATACCAAGTCCAGCCACCAATATTCATTGGAGCGTTCCCTTTTGCAACAGTATCACTGTAAGTACCCCATTCAAGCACTTTAATTTCCACATCAATGTTTAAGTTTTTCTTTAATTGACTTTGGAAAATCGTTGCGTAAGGCACACGTGCTTCTGATACATAAATCTCTGTTTTGAAGCCATCAGGATAACCAGCCTCTGCTAGCAATTTTTTTGCTTCTTCTGGATTATATTTTGGTACTAAATCAACTAATGATTTATCATATCCCCATGAACCTGGTGGTAATGGTAAATAAGAAACATCACCGCCACCCCATTGGTTAACACCAGAAATGATTTCCTCAACATTTGTTGCCATATAAAGTGCCTCGCGAACACGTTTGTCAGCAGTCGGACCAACTTTGTTGTTAAGGTCAAGATAAACAATAGATAAACCTGGATTCGTTAAAAGCTCAAGGTTGCTATCTTGGTTAATAATTTCTCTGTTTTGGCCTTTGACATCCATAGCAATATCTATGTCACCAGAACGTAATGCATTTGTCATCATATTTTGATCGGAGATAAACTTCATGGATAAATTATCAACATGAGGTTTTTCACCCCAATAATTGTCATGGCGAACTAGTTTTACTTCTTGGTCTTTTTTCCATTCTGTTAACTGGAATGGGCCTGTACCAATGAAGTGTTCTGAGAAGTTATCGCCCCAGCCTTCAACCTCTTCTTTTGGAATAATGATATTTCCTGCATCCGTTAGCATAGCAAGAAGGGCAGCATTCGGTGTAGTTAAGTGAATTTCTATTTCATAATCTGACAACACTTTAACTTCTGTCACACCACTTAAACGATTCATAGCGGATTCTTTGGCGGAGCGCTCTAAAGAATATTTCACATCTTCCGCTGTCATTTCACGGCCATCCTGGTATTGCCCCTTTTGGAATTTCACACCCTCACGTAATTTGAACGTATAGACTAACATATCATCGGACACTTTCCATTCTGTTGCTAAAGAGGGGATGATATCTGATAGATTTTTGTTATAAACAACTAAAGTATCACCCATTTGACGCATAACTTGCGATTCATAAACCCCTGTATATTTGATAGGGTCAAATGTTTTGGCATTGGCTGAAAGACCAATATTTAATTTGCCACCTGAAGTGACTTCTCCATCTTTTTCATTTGAAGAATTACTTTTTTCTGTGTTCCCACCACAAGCTGCTAAAACACCAATTAATAAAGTTAAAAAGAGTAGTAGTAAAGGTTTTTTTACGTTTATCTTCTTCATCTGCATAAGCCTCCTTTATTTTGTTTCACAATATGAACCGTTGATTCAAAAATGATAGGTTCGAATTAAAATTAGCACATTTGTAAACAGAAAGTAAATATAAAATTAAAAAAATTCAGAAAAAATATATTTACAAATAATTATCACATGGTGTAGTATGTGGTTATTCACAATATGAACCACTGATTCTAATAATGAAAAGGAGGTCTTAATAAGATGGGCTCATTTATTTTAAAAAGGTTAGTCAACCTTATCCCGACACTGCTAGTAGTAGGAATCATCGTCTTCATTATTACGCGAATGATTCCAGGTGACCCAGCTTCAGTAATGCTTGGGCCACAAGCCAGTGTGGAAGATGTAGAGAATTTAAGAGAAGAGCTAGGATTAAATAAATCAATGCCTTCGCAATTTATTTCATATGTAGGAGACTTAGCACAGTTAAATTTAGGATATTCCTATTCTTATAGTGAGTCTGTCATCGGGCTTATTATAGAAAGATTCCCTAACACAGTGATACTAGCATTGGCAGCCTTGTTTATAGCGGTTGTGGTCGGTATCCCAGCAGGAATATTAGCTGCTAGAAAGCAAAATACAATCATTGATTATATTGTCATGCTTGTATCATTAGTTGGTGTATCCATGCCCATTTTTTGGTTGGGGATCATGCTTGTTTTATTCTTTAGTGTCAATCTTGGTTGGTTCCCAGCCACTGGAATGGGCAACATCAGTGATGGCCTATGGACCTATTTGAAACATTTAATTTTGCCAGCATTTGCATTAGCAACGATTCCAATGGCGACATTTGCACGGATTACCCGTTCAAGCATGTTAGAGGTTATTTCGCAAGATTATATTAAAACAGCTCGTTCTAAAGGCATTAAAGAATATTTAGTGATTGGTAAACATGCCTTTAAAAATGCGCTAACACCTATTTTAACGGTATTAGGGATGCAGATATCCAATTTACTGGGGGGAGCGGTTTTAACAGAAACGATTTTTAGTTGGCCTGGAATGGGGCGACTAATTGTAGATGCCATTGATAAACGTGATTTTGTTGTTGTACAAGGTACTGTTATTTTCATCGCATTTATCTTTGTACTTGTTAACTTAGTAGTGGACGTGCTTTATAAAGTTGTCAATCCTAAGGTCAATTTAGAATCGGATGGAGGGAAAAAATAACAATGACTCAAGCAATCGTCAATGAAACAAGAAAAAGAAATACGTTGTTGCGCAAGTTGCTAAAAAATAAATTAGCGACAATTGGGTTAGTCATTGTCACCTTGATGGCCATTGTTGCAATTTTTGCACCATTGATTGCTACCCATCCACCAAATGAAATGATTGTCGGTAAATCATTTTTACCGATGAATACAGAAGGACATTTATTAGGAACAGATAACTATGGTCGTGATCTGTTTAGTCGCTTAGTTTATGGTACAAGAATATCGATGATTGTTGGGATTGCGGCAGTGCTATTTGGTGCTGTATTTGGAACGCTCCTAGGCTTAGTAGCTGGGTATTTCGGTGGTCGCATTGATTCGATCATTATGCGTACGATGGATGGTCTTTTTGCATTCCCATTCATTTTACTTGCTATTACACTAATGACGGTATTAGGGCAAGGACTTGTCAACGTTATTGTTGCTATTGGTGTTGCAAATATTCCAGGGTTCGCAAGACTTGTTCGTGGTCAGGTTTTAAGTGTAAAAGAAGAAGAATTCATCGAAGTGACGCATTCTCTAGGTGCTACACATAGTCGAATTATTTTTAGCCATATATTACCGAACTGTTTAGCTCCTTTAATTGTTTATGGAACGATGAGTACAGCGGGCGCTATTATTTCGGAGGCGGCACTGAGCTTTTTAGGATTAGGAGTTCAACCGCCAACAGCTTCGTGGGGTAGTATTTTAAAAGATGGTAAAGATTTTTTAGTATTAAATCCTCAAATGGCGACATTTTCAGGAATCTGTATTTTATTAACAGTTCTTGGTATTAACCTTTTAGGAGATGGATTACGTGATGCGTTAGATCCGAAAATGAAAGTTTAATGGAAGGGGGTGGAGTCATGACTGAACGTTTACTAGATGTAGAAAATTTAACAGTAGAATTTAAAAGTGGCGGCTCTACAATGAAAGCTGTCAATGGAGTAAATTTACAATTAAATAAGAAGGAAACACTAGGGATTGTTGGAGAATCAGGGTCGGGAAAAAGTGTTACAGCCACTGCTCTCATGCGTTTAATTCCATCTCCGCCAGGAAAAATAACGAATGGAAAAATTGACTTTAATGGTCGTGATTTAATTGGCATTTCTGAAAAAGAAATGCGCAATGTGCGAGGTAATGATATTTCAATGATTTTCCAAGATCCTATTACAAGTTTGAATCCTGTATTAACAGTGGGCAATCAAATTATTGAAGTCATCCAAGCACATGAAAAGATCTCGAAGAAAGATGCCGCTATCAAAGCTGTCGATATGTTAAAAATGGTTGGTATTCCCGAGCCAGAGAAACGATTAAAAATGTATCCTCACGAATTTTCAGGAGGCATGCGTCAGCGTGTCATGATTGCTATTGCTCTTGCTTGTAACCCGAAACTACTCATTGCCGATGAGCCAACAACTGCACTGGATGTAACTGTACAAGCTCAAATTCTTGATTTAATGAAAAAATTACAACAAGACCATGATACAGCCATCATTATGATTACACACGATTTAGGTGTGGTTTGGGAGTTATGTGACAAAGTAAATGTTATGTATGCAGGTCGAACAGTTGAGTCGACTACAACAAGACAGCTCTATGAAAAACCTTTACATCCTTATACGTGGGGATTATTAGAGTCTCAAATTACAATGGGCACACAGGAGCAACAAAGATTGCCAGCCATTCCAGGTAGTCCACCGGATTTAACAATGCCACATAGCGGCTGTCACTTTTCATCACGTTGCCCTTTAGCAACAGATATTTGTCGTCATACAGTACCCGACTTAGTGGAAGTGCAGGACAACCATTTTGTAGCCTGCCATTTACAAGCGAAAAATCAAATTGTCGCAAGGAAGGAGGGAATTTTTAATGCAACAGCACAATGAACTTGTTTTAAAGGTAAGTAATTTAAAAAAGCATTTTCCCATTAAAAGTTCAATCCCTTTTAAAAAATCAACACAATTTGTGAAAGCAGTAGATGGCGTCAGTTTTGAATTATATAAGGGCGAAACACTTGGGATTGTAGGTGAATCAGGTTGTGGGAAATCGACGGTTGCTCGTTTAATCAACCAGCTGATTTCTCCAACAGAGGGAATCGTAGAGTTTAAGGGTACGGATTTAGCAAGCTTAAATACAAAGGATATTCGCTCTGCTCGAAAGTCGATACAAATGGTTTTCCAAAATCCATATGCATCACTCGATCCTCGAAAAACGATTGAATATCTCATTGCCGAGCCATTAGTCATCCATGGTATTGGTGATGAAGCATCACGTAAAAAGCGTGTTATTGAATTACTTGAAACAGTAGGATTAAGTGCTTATCATGCAAAGCGCCATCCACATGAATTTTCTGGGGGACAAAGACAACGTATCAATATTGCTCGTGCCCTTGCGCTTAATCCAGATATTGTTGTATGCGATGAACCTGTTTCAGCATTAGATGTTTCTGTACAAGCACAGGTAATCAATCTATTAAAAGACTTACAGAGAGACTTCGGTTTAACATATATTTTTATTTCACATGATTTAAATGTTGTGAATTATATGTGTGATCGGATTGCCGTCATGTACTTGGGTAAAATTGTGGAAATCGGGACATATAAGGAAATTTATGAGAACCCTCAACATCCCTACACACAAGCCTTATTATCGGCAATTCCTAAGGAAAACCCCTTTGATAAAAAGGACCGTATTATTTTATCTGGAGATGTTCCAAGTCCAGTAAATCCACCGAGTGGCTGTGCATTCCACAAGCGTTGTCGTTTTGCTACAGACAAATGTGCAGACGTCCAACCGACACTCGATACTGTGACAGCCACACATCAAGTTTCTTGTCATTTATTTTCGTCGATACAGCAAGAAGTGTCGACGACTTAGAGCAGAAAGTAATTGAATAAATTATAGAAGTAAAAAGGAGCGGACTGATTATGTCATTGAAGCATGTTATTGAATTATACGAGGTAATGGATAATTTCCATGTTAACGGAGAAACGATTAAAGCCTATTTACACAGCATTGATCCAACAGCAGATGTGAAGATCAAAACGATTAAAGGTGAAAGTGGCTCAACGGATTTTGTGCGTGTACTAGTGAAAGGAAAGCAAGGAAAATCCTCTGGTGGTCAGGCACCGACGTTAGGCATTATTGGTCGTCTCGGTGGTATTGGAGCACGTCCTGAAATGACAGGCTTTGTATCAGATGGAGATGGAGCACTAGCATGTATGGCAGGTGCAGCCAAAGCCATTGATATGGCGTTAAAGGGTGATCAGTTAGAAGGAGATGTTATTTTCTCAACGCATATTTGTCCAACAGCACCCACTTTGCCACATGAGCCAGTACCATTTATGAACTCTCCAGTGGATATTAGTGTCATGAACGAAAATGAAGTGGAAGAAACAATGGATGCCATTCTATCAATCGATACAACGAAAGGCAATCAAGTATGTAACCATAAAGGGTTTGCCATTACGCCAACCGTCAAAGAAGGTTACATATTAAAAATCAGTGATGATTTATTGCATGTTTACACACAAGCAGCAGGAATTTCTCCAGTTGTACTACCGATTACCATGCAAGACATTACACCATATGGCAATGGTTTATTCCATATTAATAGTATTTTACAACCAGCTGTGGCAACAACAAGCCCTGTTGTAGGTGTGGCTATCACAACAGAATCTGTCGTGGCAGGCTGTGCAACAGGCGCCACACATGTAACAGATGTAGAAAATGTAGTTCGATTTGTGTTAGAAGTAGCAAAAACGTATGGAGCTCATAAATGTTCCTTCTTTGACGAAAAGCAGTTTACACATATGAAAAATTTATATGGAAGCATGCATCATCTACAAACGAAAGGAAAAGAGGTATATACACATGAATGATTTACAAGCACTCAAAGCGCAATTATTAGAGGCAGTTGGAAAGCATCAAGATGAACTGATTGCATTTTGTTCGAAACTCATTCAAATTCCTAGTGTCAATCCTCCAGGAGATACGACTGAAATAACAGCTTTTATCGAAAACTATTTACAGGATGTTGGCATTACTTATCAAAAATACGAAGCTGCAGATAAAATGTTTAATTTAGTAGCTTCTATTGGGAGTGGTGAGGGCAAGGAACTCATTTATTGTGGTCATACAGATGTTGTTCCTGTTGGTGATTTATCAAAGTGGGAATTCAATCCATTTTCAGGGGAGGTGAAGGATGGCTGGATGCTGGGCCGTGGTGCAAGTGATATGAAAGCTGGTTTAGCTGGTATTATTTTTGCAACAAAGCTACTAAAGAAATTGAATATTGAATTACCAGGGAAACTAACATTGGCGATTGTGCCAGATGAAGAAACAGGCGGCGAATTTGGTGTTCCGTGGTTGTTAGAGCGAGGTTTTGTGCAAGGAGATGGTTGCTTAATCGCTGAGCCTTCTTCACCGCTAAATCCAACCATTGGGCAAAAGGGTTCTTATTGGTTTGAATTAGAGGTTCGTGGGGAACCTGGACATGGAAGCCTATCACCTTTAGCTGGGAGAAATGCTATTGTCGATGCCATTCGAGCTATTCAAGAGATTCGTACACTATGGGATTTGGAAATTACGATCCCAGAAGAGGTACTGCCACTTATCGAGGTATCTAAAAAATACATGCGAGAGGTGGAAAAAGATCGTTTGAAATATCAAGAAGTTTTAGAGAAAATTACTGTAAATATTGGTACAATTGAGGGAGGTACGAAGTCCAACGTAATCCCAGATTATTGCAAGGTTCAGGTCGATTGTCGCTTACCATTCGGTATTACACAAGAAGAAGTAACAGAAATTTTGAAACATAAACTAGATGGTTTGGCTATTGATTATTCAATCAAACGTTTTGGCTTCAAAAGTGTAGCAAATTATACGCCTGCCGAAAATCCTGTATGCCAATCCATTGTGGAAAATATTTCATTTGTAACAGGGCAAGAGGCATATGGCGTTATGCAATGGGCAAGTAGTGATGCTCGACATTTCAGACAATATAATATTCCTGTATTGCAGTACGGCCCAGCCTATTTACCAAGTATTCATGGTTACAATGAAAAAGTGCGTGTTGAGGATATCGTACGCTGTGCAAAAGTATATATTACTGCTGCTGTTGATTTCCTATATCAAAAGTAAGAGATTAGCTACTCTCTTACTTTTGATAAAGTGATATCAGGTGCTGACGGCTGCTAAATCTGTCGCTTATTTCCCCCTTTAAGAGAAAGATTTGCAGCCGTTTGTACAGATAAATAGATCAAAAGGATGAGAGATATGCTAAAGACGTTAAATTTATCAATTGCGGTTTTAAAAATGTTTACAAAAGAAAAGCCCATATGGGGTGGAAGAGAGTTAGCAATGGCGATGAATATGAATCATACAAATTTATATCGCATTCTTGAAACCTTTGAAAATAATGGGTTTATTACAAAAGATCCTGTAACAAAAAAATACTCACTCGGTATTGCTTTATGGGAGATTGGTATGAATATGTATGATTCATTAAACATAGATCAGCTATGTATGCCGGTTCTTGAGAAATTAAAGGATGTCACAGGCGAAACAGCTATTTTTACTGTTCTGAATGGACTGGAAGCGTTAACATTACTAAAAGCCGAACCTGTTAATAAGGTGAAATTTACTGTTTCAAGAGGAAGTAGATCCCCACTTTATGTAGGGGCATCCTATCGTTCGATGCTTGCTTTTCTAAATGAAGAGCAAATTGCCAAGGTGATTGACGAGCCTTTAACAGCCTATACGAATAATACGATGACAGATGCTAATGAAATACGAGCAGAGCTGGAAAAAATTCGTGCGTGTGGTTATGCACTCAGTAACAGTGAATATTCTGTTGATGTACTGGCACTTGCCATGCCCATATTCAATAGTGAAGATCAGGTCGTAGCCTCCATTACTGTTTCTGGACCAATCTATCGTTTTACGGAACAACGTGTTCCAGAAGTTTTAGAACCATTAAAAGAGGCGAGAAATGAAATAGAAGGAATTATTCGTAGATATCATTTGAATTTTAATTAAGGAGTTTTATTATGCAACATTTACATGATATTGCACTTACTATACTAAAAGGTAATCTAAATGTTCAATCATCTGAAACACTGTTAATCTTAACAGATATTCATAAGCAAGATATTGCGCAAATCTTTTATAAAGCTGGGCAATCTATTACAGCGAAGACAATGTTGATGGTAATGCCGCTATTAGATAAATCTGGACAGGAGCCAATCCAAGCTGTTTCGACGCTGATGACGAATGTCGATGTCACGCTTTGTATTACCTCGCACTCATTAACACATACAGCTGCTCGTAAAAACGCCTGTGAACAGGGTGGCCGAGTGGCGACAATGCCAGGTGTTACAATGGATATGCTAGAGCAAGGTGCGCTACATGCAGATGCACAGGAAATAGAAGATATGGTAGAAAAATATGTTCATTTACTTGATGCAGCAAAAAATATTCGCATTGACAAAGACGGGCATACATTAACGTTTAGTGTAGAAAATCGTTTGGGAATTCGTTCTACAGGTGTTATACGCCAAGCTGGAGAGCATGGAAATGTCCCTTCTGGAGAATCTTATATTGCACCACTAGAAACATCTGCGAATGGAGAGATTTTAGTGGATGGTTCGATTGCTAATATAGGTGTTTTAAAGGAGCCATTATTATTAAAAATCACGAATGGTCGTTTAGAGGAGGCAATCGGTCCTGATGGTCCTCAATTACTTGCTTTACTTGGTGAAGGAAATGGTAGAATCATTGCAGAGTTTGGCATCGGAGCGAATAAAAGTGCCATCCTATGTGGTAATGTACTAGAGGATGAGAAGGTGTATGGGACAATCCATATTGCATTTGGTAGTAATAAGCCATTCGGTGGAGCAAATATGGCTGATGTCCATATTGATTGCGTTGTGAAAAACCCCACTGTCTATTTCGATGGTCAGCAAGTCATCTAAGGAAAAGCGTGTCTTCATATGAAGCACGCTTTTTTGCTTTACCTCACTATAGTTTACAGTTGCTTGTCTTTGTAGGATTACACTATAGTTAACATAGATAAGCTAGAGGAAAGGAAACATTTTGCATCTAGCATTCCGTTAAACTAGGAACCAACATTAGATCCTGTCCATAAAATAGGAGCAAAGAATAGGTATAGCTTCTATTGGTCATCAAGAAAGAACGTGAGGTTGAAAATATGCTAACATTTACAGATTTACATGGTCTACAAGTAGATTTGAGTTTTTCAAGAGGGGAATTTGAAGTCGAGCCAAAGCACGTCCTTGTTTTGTTAAAGCATGAAAATAAATGGCTATGTACTATTCATAAACGACGTGGTGTAGAGGTGCCAGGGGGCAAATTAGAGCAAGGTGAAACTTTAGAGGAGGCGGCTATTCGGGAAGTTTTCGAAGAGACGGGTGTCCGTGTGAAAAATCTCCAATGGTTCGCAGAATATGCCGTTCATGATGCCATTGTGTTTTGTAAATCTGTTTTTACTGCACAATTTTTAACGCAGGAGGACATTGAATTTGATTTAGAAACATCGGGTATGCTTTGGCTAACGGATGAAGAATTTGCTCATCATCCTAATTTAAGCTTTCATATGAAGGATGAGGGTATGAAGAAAATGCTGGAGGAGTTGAAAGACCGTGACATACAATGGTGAAATTGTGGAAAAACGTGCCTATCCCTCACCGAATCCAGCCATACGACTAACAGAAATAACCTATCTATCACAGGGCTTACGTATAAAAGGATTATTAGCAGAGCCAAAGGCAGAAGGTACATATGATGGTTTTTTATATTTAAGAGGGGGCATGCAAAGCATTGGGATGGTAAGACCTTCACGTATTGCCCAATTTGCTGCACAGGGCTTTATCGTTTTTGCCCCATACTATCGTGGAAATCGTGGTGGAGAAGGCCGTGATGAGTTTGCAGGAGCAGACCGTTATGATGCTGTTTATGCCGTAGATGTTCTCAAGCAATATTGTAATGACAATATACATGTTTTTGGTTTTTCTCGTGGGGGAATTATGGCTCTTTGGACAGCCATTTTAAGAAAGGATATTACCTCGGTCGTCACATGGGCAGGTGTTTCGGACGCAACAGCCACTTATTGGGAACGTACGGATATGCGCAGAATGATGAAGCGTGTAATTGGCGGAACACCGAATCGTGTACCAGAAGCATATGATGCGCGAACCCCACTTTTCGAGATAGAGCAGATCACTGCGCCTGTATTAATCATACATGGCTATCGTGATGAAAATGTAGATATCGAACATGCCAGACAACTAGCCTTTTTTTTAGAAGATGCGAATAAATCATACGAAACCTGGTATGATCCAGACCATGCACATCAATATCCACCAGCAAAAAATCGTGAAACCGTCCGTGCCCTTTGCGAATGGATGAAACAGCAATAAATAAATGATGAAAAAAATACCCCCTTCCTTAGAATAGCTATCCGCTTCAGGCAAGATAGCTATGCTAAGGAGTAGGGGCAATAAAGGGGTGATGATTATTTCATGTTACTTTCTAAAAATTGTTGTATGGTAGCCCAGTAAAGCTCGCTTGCAACACTTTCTGCGCGACCATGCCCAGCTCCCTCAACAATCAACTTTTGCTTTGGTACATTTGCCGCTTCATATACTTCATTCAACATGGTAGATGGAACGAACGTATCGTTGTCTCCATGAATAAACAACATGGGTGTCTTCGATTTTGCCACTTGTTCAACTGCACTCGCTTCACCTAATGTATAGCCTGCTTTTAGTTTCGTCACTACAGAAGAGAAATGCATGATTGGAAATGCAGGTAAGTGAAAGATTGCTTTCAACTGATAGGAAAATTCATCCCATACTGAAGAATAGCCACAATCCTCAATGATTGCTTTAACGTTTGTTGGTAAATTCTCTCCTGAAGCCATCATGACAGTGGCTCCACCCATCGAAACACCATAAAGAACAATTTCAGCGCTCTCATTTAAGCTGACAATGTGATTGACCCATGAAACAACATCAAAACGATCATGCCAGCCCATGCCAATATAATCTCCTTCACTTTTACCATGGCCTCTCGCATCTGGAATAAGTACATGATAGCCCATATCATAAAAATGTTTAGCATACTTTGTCATTTGTGCGCCTTCGCTTGAATAGCCATGAAAGATGATAGCCCATTTGTCAGTGGGGTGATCATTTTGGATGGAGTAAGCATGGAGCTTTAGCGAATCATAGGATTGAAGCGAAGCATCTTCATATTGCTTATGAAACCATTGCTCAGTTGTTTCTTTCTCTTTAGCTTCCTGAGGATTGACAGCTATTACATTATGAGGTGCATCTAGCACTGCTGTTTTATCAGTGTCAGGATTTAATGCCAGATTATAAAAGTAATTTCCTGCAAAAAAACCAGCGCCAACAAATAAAGCTAACAACATTATAAGAATAGAAAATAGTATTTTATATTTTTTTGTCATATGTATCTCCCTAATACTAGCTACCTTCAAGGTAAAGAAAAAGAGAACGAATGAATTCGTTCCCTTTGATTCTTGTGTCTAGTCGTTATTTTAATGGGCCACCAAGTGTAGTAATGGCATCAGAAACGTTTGAGAATTTCTTGAAGTTTTCGTTGAATAAGCCTGCAAGTTCAGCAGCTTTCGCATCATATGCAGCTTTATCTGCCCATGCTTCACGAGGATTTAACACTTCTGACGGTACACCTTCAACTGCTGTTGGAATGTGTAAACCGAAGACAGCATCTTGTGTCGTTTCAACATTTGTTAATTTTCCGTCGATTGCTGCACGTACCATTGTGCGTGTGTAAGACAGCTTCATACGGCTACCTGTACCATATTCGCCACCAGTCCAACCAGTGTTCACTAGGAATACTTGTGCACCATGCTCGTCAATTTTTTGACCTAACATTTCTGCGTACACTGTTGCTGGAAGTGGAAGGAATGGAGAACCGAAGCAAGTAGAGAATACTGGTTCTGGCTCTGTTACACCGCGTTCAGTTCCAGCAAGCTTAGAAGTGAAACCGCTTAGGAAGTGATACATTGCTTGCTCTTTTGTTAATTTACTGATTGGAGGTAATACGCCAAACGCATCAGCTGTTAGGAAGATGATTGTTTTTGGATGACCTGCAACAGAAGGATCAACAATATTTTCGATGTATTGGATTGGATAAGCTACACGTGTATTTTCTGTTAATGAACCATCATCATAGTCACAAATACGAGTTTCTGGATCAACAGCTACGTTTTCTAAAACAGAACCGAAGCGGATTGCATTGTAGATTTCTGGTTCTTTCTCAGCAGAAAGGTTGATTGTTTTTGCATAGCAGCCACCCTCAATGTTGAATACACCATTATCAGACCAGCCGTGTTCATCGTCACCAATTAGCTTACGATCTGGATCAGCGGATAATGTCGTTTTACCAGTACCAGATAGACCGAAGAATAATGCCACATCGCCAGCTTCACCAACGTTTGCTGAACAGTGCATTGAAAGGATACCTTGCTGTGGTAATAAGTAGTTCATGATACCAAAAATAGATTTTTTCATTTCACCAGCATATTCAGTACCACCGATTAAGATCATTTTCTTTTCAAGTGATACAATGATGAAAGTTTCAGAAGCAGTACCATCAACTGCAGGGTCTGCTTTAAAGTTAGGAGCAGAGATGACAGTGAAGTCTGCAACATGAGAAGCTAATTCTTCTTCAGTTGGACGGATAAATAATTGATGAGCAAAAAGGTTGTGCCAAGCGTATTCATTAATTACTTGGATGCTTAATTGTGAATCTTTGTCAGCACCTGCGAAGCCTTTAAATACGAATAACTCGTCACGTTCTTTTAAATATTTTATTACTTTTACATATAAGTTATCAAACACTTCAGAAGAAATCGGTTGGTTGACTTTACCCCAGTCAATTTGATCTTTTGTGCTTTCTTCTTCTACCGTATATTTATCTTTAGGTGAACGACCAGTGTATTTGCCAGTTTCTGCACGAACTGCGCCATCTACTGTTAACATTGCTTCACCACGAGATGTAGCTTTTTCTGCTAATTGTGGTACTGAAAGTTGAACATTAATGTTACCGCCGTTTAATAATTCCTTCAGTTCGTTTGCAATTTCTACTGAATTCATCGATTAAATACCATCCTTTTTTATAGTATTCCCTTGATTTAGAGGGATTTTTTCTTAATTTCAAAAATAGTATAACACAATTGCTTAAATAATCTATACTAATTAAGAAATTATTTTAGAGTTTTTATCACTTTTCAATAAACTGACAAAAAATAATGTTTTTCGAGTAGAATCCGATCAATCCTACTGTAATTAGGCGCAAAAATTGAGCCACACATATGTTACCACAAGTAGCTAGGTATGTTGTAGGGATTAATTTGCTTCTATTTACATCATCATCCAAGTATGAAAAGTTTTTGTGTAATCAGTTCCTTCCTTTCTATACAGTAATACATAAGAAAATATTTGACAACGTTCAACCTTTTCAGTAACATGAAATTGAACGGATACTCTTATCCCGAGCTGGTGGAGGGTCAGGCCCTGTGAAACCCGGCAACCTGCATGTTTTATTTCACAGCATGCGTTGGTGCCAACCTGATGCAAGGGAACATCCCTTGAACGATAAGAGTGAAAGGTTACGAAGTCATTATTCCTTTCCTCATGTGCAGTAACGTGAGTAAAGGATTTTTTTATTGCTAAAAAAGAATGTAAAGGTAAGTATATGTAGTTCTTTCCTTATTATAATGACAGATCTTTCGAAATCCTCGTGTTAAAAGCAGCAGTAACGGCTTGAGAGTTCAATCCTTAGGAGCGGACTTGACATGGGTAATGAGTACCGTATTCATACACAACTACTTTTTGTAAGAGTAATAGGAGGAAAACCAAATGACAAACCGTCGACTGTTTACATCAGAGAGTGTAACAGAAGGACATCCAGATAAGATTTGTGACCAAATCTCGGATGCCATTTTAGATGCTATTTTAGCAGAAGATCCAAATGCACGTGTAGCGTGTGAAACAACTGTCACAACAGGATTAGTATTAGTAGCAGGAGAAATAACTACTTCTACTTACGTTGATATTAAAGGTATCGTTCGTGATACTGTAGCAGAAATTGGCTATACACGTGGTAAATATGGCTTTGATGCTGAAAATCTAGCGGTGCTTGTAGCTATTGGCGAACAATCGCCTGATATTGCACAAGGTGTTGACCAAGCTTTAGAGGCTCGTGAAGGCTCTATGACAGATGCTGATATTGAAGCAATTGGTGCTGGTGACCAAGGTCTAATGTTTGGTTATGCATGTAATGAAACACCTGAACTAATGCCATTGCCAATCAGCTTAGCACATAAATTAGCACGCCGATTAACAGAAGTTCGTAAATCAGGTGAATTAGCGTATTTACGTCCTGATGGAAAAACACAAGTAACGATTGAATATGATGACAATAATGTACCTGTGCGAGTGGATACAATTGTTATTTCAACACAACATGATGAAGAAGCAACACTTGAACAAATTCAAGCTGATCTGAAAGAATTTGTTATTGCACCCGTTGTGCCAAGTGAATTATTAGATGCAAACACGAAATACTTTATTAACCCGACTGGCCGTTTTGTTATCGGTGGACCTAAAGGGGACGCTGGTTTAACAGGACGTAAAATCATTGTTGATACATACGGTGGTTATGCACGTCACGGTGGTGGCGCATTCTCTGGTAAGGATGCAACAAAGGTAGACCGTTCAGCGGCTTATGCGGCACGTTATGTAGCAAAAAACATTGTAGCAGCTGGCTTGGCAGAACGCGCTGAGGTACAACTTGCCTATGCGATTGGTGTGGCTCAACCAGTTTCCATTGCGGTTGACACATTTGGTACAGGTAAAGTGAAAGAAAGCGCAATCGTAGAGTGGGTACGTGAGCTATTTGATTTACGTCCAGCAGGTATTATTAAAATGCTAGATTTACGTCGTCCGATTTATAAACAAACGGCAGCTTATGGTCATTTTGGTCGTACAGATTTAAATGTACCATGGGAACAAATCGATAAAGCAGATGCTCTACGAGAAAAGGCACATCTATAAACTATTGAGCTAAAGTAATGAAGACATTAGAAAATTATTCTAATGTATTAAAAAGGAAAGGGGCAATATTGTCCCCTTTGTTTTACAAAAAATCCCTCGCTACGATCCGTGAACATTTTGGTTACACGGAAATGCGAGGTATTTTTTTCGTTAATATTGAATTTTTGTGTATATTGTTTACTTCTGAAGGGATTTATAATATTGTCCTTTTTCTGCATATTCGCGCACGATACGTTCCATATCCTCTTTATCTTCTGCATTTAATTCACGGACTACTTTTGCCGGACGACCTAATGCTAAACTATTCGGAGGAATGACTTTACCAGGAGGTACTAGGCTTCCTGCCCCAATAAATGCACCCTCTCCAATCTCTGCCCCGTCTAATATAATGGAGCCCATACCAATTAAAGCATTTTTGCGAATTGTACAGCTATGTAAAGTGACTTGGTGTCCAACTGTTACCTCATCTTCAATAATTAGCGGAAATTTTGGACTTTGATGTAAGCAACAAAGATCTTGGATACTGACACGTTTCCCAATAATGGTTGGGGAAACATCACCACGAATGACCGTATTAAACCAAATGGTTGTTTCCGCACCAATTGTTACGTCGCCCGTAACAGTTGCGTAATCAGCAATGAAGACAGATGGATCGATCTTTGGCATTTTATCTTTAAATGGATAAATCATGAAAATCGCCTCAATTCTTTCTATAATGTAGTATTATCGTATCAAATACGCAACTTTATGGAAATATAAAATTAAAATGAGCTATTTATTTCGATATAATCAATGTGTAATTATTTTTTAGGAGGACTATGTGAATGTGGAAATGGGAAGCTGAAGGACAAGCAAAGGCTGTGATTGCTATAGTTCATGGTGCATATGAAAATCACCGATGGTATGCATGGCTGATAGAGAAATTAAGATTGGAAGGCTTCCACATAGTCATGGGAGATTTACCTAATCATGGCGTGAATGCAAGGTTTGCTCGTGTCCATGATGAGGACTTCAAATTGTACAATAAATATACAAGAAATCTGATTGAGAATGCTTTTTCATATAATTTACCAACTTTTGTAATAGGACATGGGCTTGGAGCAACGTTAGTTCTTCACACAATGCAAAAGAAGCAATATGAATGTGCAGGCATTATTTTGACATCACCGTGGCTGCAATTAAAGCTTTTACCAGGTAAATTATCAAATGCTTTAACGAGTCTAAGTGCATTGACTGCAAATGTTAAAATGACTCACAATATTTCATATGAGAACCTTACACGCAATGTTGAAGGTAGGGACGAAATGAAAGATGAGGTACCATTCATGTCAGTCGTTTCAGTGAAATGGTATCGAGAGCTTCAGCAGATGATGAAAAATTTAGTGATGCTTCCAAAAGGTGAATTTCCGAATATGCCTATGCTCATTATGACAGCTGAGAAAGATAAAATTACGGAAACACGACAAACTCGAAATTGGCTCCATCAACAAGAGTTTACAGAGTTTCAATTTAAAGAATGGGCAAATTGCTATCACAATTTATTTCACGAAGTAGAACGAGAAGAGATTTTTATGTATATTCGTGATTTTATTAATAATGCTCTTCGAAGAATCGGTTATATCATTAAATAGGTTTTATCCCTTCCATTTACTAGAAGACTTACTTAAATATTGTTACTTAAATATAATGTTGTAATTTTCAGAAAAGTGTAATACTATAATGACTTAAAGTATGGTATTTTCAAATTGGAGGGGTAAAATGGAGGTAATCGTTGGTAAGTTGAATGGTATTTTATGGGGACCGTGGTTTATTTATGGTATTTTATTGATTGGACTTTTTTTCTCAATCATCACAAGGTTTCTGCAAGTAAGACACATTAAAGACATGTTTGTTTTAATGTTTAAAGGGGAGAAATCGGAAAAGGGGATTTCATCTTTCCAAGCAATGTCGATTGCATTATCAGGCCGTGTAGGTACTGGTAATATTGCTGGTACTGCAACTGCAATTGGGATGGGGGGACCTGGTGCTGTCTTTTGGATGTGGGCAATCGCTTTCATTGGTGCGGCTACCGCATATGTAGAGTCAACATTAGCACAAATCTATAAAGAAGAAAAAGATACGGAATATCGTGGTGGACCAGCCTTTTACATAGAAAAGGGAATGGGTCAAAAATGGTTTGCAGTTATTTTTGCTGTAGCTGCGTTGATTGCAATGCTAATTTTAATGCCAGGTGTGCAGTCTAACGCCATTGCAGGAGCTGTTGAAAACGCTTTTGGTCTGGATACATGGATTACAGGACTGATTATTGTAGTGTTGTTAGGTGCTATTATTATTGGGGGAGTTAAATCTATCGCGAATGCTGCCCAAATCATTGTACCGTTCATGGCATTAGCATACATTATTATGGCTATTATCATTATTGCTATGAATATTTCTGAGGTACCTGCAGTCTTTGCTTTAATTTTCTCAAGTGCCTTTGGTGCACAAGAGATTTTTGGTGGTATCATTGGTTCTGCGATAGCTTGGGGAGTGAAGCGTGGCATCTATTCCAATGAAGCTGGTCAAGGAACAGGGGCGCACCCTGCTGCTGCTGCGGAAGTATCACATCCTGCTAAACAAGGGATAGTACAAGCAGCGTCTGTGTACATTGATACATTATTAATTTGTTCAGCTACTGCATTTATGATTTTATTTACAGGTATGTACAATGTACATGATGAAAAGGCCGCTGAAGGAGCAGATCCATTTATCCATATTGGGGAATTCAATAGTGGCGGATTAGCAGGCGATGAGCAAATGACATTTGCGAAAAGTATTGAAGCAGGTGCTGCTTATACACAATATGCAGTTGATTCATCATTACCTGGTTTTGGAGCTCCATTCGTAGCAATCGCGTTATTCTTCTTTGCCTTTACAACAATTATGGCCTATTACTATATTGCTGAAACAAATGTCGCCTATTTATTCAGAGGTAGCACGGAGAAGATTTTCATTTGGATTGCGAAAATTGCCATTTTAGTTGCTGCCTTTTATGGTACAGTCCGTACATCTGACCTAGCTTGGGCAATGGGAGATGTGGGTCTTGGACTAATGGTTTGGATTAACGTTCTTGCTATTTTAATTATTATGAAACCAGCTATCGTAGCATTAAAAGATTACGAGAAACAGAAAAAAGAGGGGAAAGACCCTGTCTTTGATCCTCGTAAACTAGGCATTAAGGGTGCAGATTTCTGGGTTGATTATAATGAGCAACGTAAAAATAAATAGTAAATGACGAAGGCTATCTACTAGTTTCTATTAAACTAGTAGATAGCCTTTTGCATATATTAAATAGGAAATTCTTTCATTTTCTCTAACGCAATAACGAAGGGTGGATCATTTTGTTGATTGAGAAACTCGTATTTTAAGACATGTACATGTTTTTGTGGAAGCCTACTAACATAGTCCATGACCGTATCTCGTTCTTCCTTACCACCAGGATGACCATGATAAATAACAAGAATGATTAGGCCGCCAACCTTCAAAAGCTTTAGTAAATCCTCAATAGCTTGTGTCGTTGTAGCGGGCTTTGTAATAATGTCATGATTGCTGCCAGGTAAATAGCCAAGGTTGAAAATGGCTGCAGCTACAGGCTTGTGTACATACTGTGCTACGTCTTCATGCCCTTTATTAAGGACCAGTGCACGATGCTCTAAACCGTGATCTAAAAGACGAAGGAGTGTTGCATCAACCGCTTCTTTTTGAACATCAAAGGCATAAACTTGTCCATTATCTCCCACAAGCTGTGCTAGAAACAATGTATCATGACCGTTTCCAGCAGTAGCATCAACGACCGTATCTCCCTCATCTATACTGTCCTTTAAAAGCTGCTGTGCATATTGTAAAACACGTTGTAGTTTCATTTTGTAACCTCAGCCTTATAAAACTTCCCTTGCCAGCTGCCACGACGTTCAAGCTCGGCATCAATACCATTCAATACTTCCCATTTATTGACGCTCCACATTGGTCCAATCATTAAATCAATCGGTCCATCGCCGGTAATACGATGAATGACCATTTCAGGTGGGAGAAGTTCTAATTGATCTGCTACTAGTTTTGTATAGACATCCTGATCTAAAAATTCTAACATGCCTTTTTCATATTGCTTCACCATTGGCGTCCCTTTTAGTAGATGTAGTAAGTGGATTTTTATGCCTTGGACATCTAGCTGTGCTACTGCTCGAGCAGTTTCCATCATCATGTCATAGTCTTCAAGAGGCAGGCCATTAATGATGTGTGAGCAAACACGTATGCCGTGCTTGCGCAATTTTTCAACGCCTTCCACATAGGTTGCATAATCATGGGCACGATTAATCAGATTCGCTGTTTTTTCATGCACGGTTTGAAGACCAAGCTCAATCCATAAATACGTACGCTCGTTTAACTCTGCTAAGTATTCCACGACATCATCTGGCAAACAATCAGGGCGAGTAGCAATGGAAAGACCAACAACACCTTCTTGTGCTAAAGCAGCTTCAAATTTTTCCTTTAAAACTGGCAGTGGGGCATGTGTATTTGTATAGGCTTGGAAGTACGCCATATATTTGCCGTCCTTCCATTTCTGATGCATTTTGTCTCGGATTTCAGCAAATTGTACATCGATTGGATCTACCTTATTACCGGCAAAATCACCAGAGCCTGCAGCACTGCAAAATGTACAGCCACCAAAAGCGACTGTGCCATCACGGTTTGGACAATCAAAGCCTGCGTCTAATGCGACTTTAAATACTTTATGTCCGAATTGATCACGTAAATAGCGATTCCATGTATAATACCTTTTTCCTTCTGAAGGAAAAGGAAAATTCGTTTCTGTCATTTATTTCACTCCTCTAACGCTTTATTCTATCATGTGCTTTTCGTTCCGTCATGGGGGAAGGGCTTGATCGTTACATCAATGAAGAAAAATTGTAATGAAAACAAGAAAAAGACTTTTAAAACTTAGTTAAAGTATGATGGCATACTTGTAAAAAGGGTAAAATTATTTTTCTTGTGCTTTTAAGGTTTTCAGCATAAACTAGCTATTTAGAGAGGCGAAATAATGGAGGTCATCATATGCCAAAACGTGTTTGGTTTTTACTTATTGGAATGCTTGTGAACACAACAGGTAACTCTTTTTTATGGCCTTTAAATGCCATATATATGCATGATTATTTAGGGAAAACTTTAGCGATGGCTGGTTTTGTCTTAATGCTCAACTCTGCTGCTGGAGTATTGGGCAATCTATTAGGTGGTTACTTATTTGATAGAATCGGTGGCTATAAGGCGATTATGTTTGGCATCCTGCTAACGATTGCTTCATTAATAGGCTTAACAATTTGGCATGGTTGGCCACATTATGTGTGGTTTTTAACGATACTAGGCTTTAGTGGGGGCATCGTTTTTCCAAGTATGTTCGCATTAGCAGGGGCTGCATGGCCTGAGGGCGGACGAAAAGCCTTTAATGCGATCTATTTGGCACAGAATGTCGGTGTTGCAGTTGGCCCTGCTCTTGCGGGTATAGTGGCTGATTATCAATTTGATTATGTTTTTAAAGTGAATTTAGGCATGTATATTTTATTCTTTTTTATTGCTTTATTTACATTTAAACGTTTAGAGGCAGGCAGTATTGCCCCTAAAAATGTCGTCAGTGAAAGTAAACGAATTGTTAACAAAGCACCATTCTATGCTTTGTTAATTATTAGCGCATCCTCAGTGTTATGTTGGCTTGCATATTCTCAATGGAGTGCTACTATTTCATCCTATACTCAAGATTTAGGCTTAGGGTTAAAGCAATATAGTTTACTTTGGACAATAAATGGTTTGCTTATAGTTGTAGGTCAGCCACTCATTGCACCGCTTGTGAAAAGATGGGAAAACAATTTAAAGCGTCAGCTCGTATTTGGTGTAATTCTGATTGCCCTATCGTTTGGAATCATCGCCTTTGCGAGTGATTTTAAAATGTTTGGAGCCGCGATGCTTGTTTTAACGTTTGGTGAAATGTTCTATACCCCAGCATTACCAACCATCGCGAATCAACTCGCACCAAAAGGCCGACAAGGATTCTATCAGGGCATTATCAATAGTGCAGCGACAGGTGGTCGGATGATAGGGCCATTATTCGGTGGGATAATGGTGGATCAATTTGGCATGATACCTCTTGTATTAACTTTAGTGGTCGTTGTGCTGTTGGCTATTATTCCATGTTTAACTTATGATTATCCTTTAAAAAAGAATAATATCGTTGCAGATTAATAGTAGGCAAGGAAAAGAGCAAAAACGAGTGATCAGCACTTGGTTTTGCTCTTTTTTTATTGAAGCTATTGAAAAATAATCGATACAGGCTTACAATCATACATATTCAAATATTTGAATATGTAGTAATGTGGAGGGTGTTTTTTTATGGAAGAGGGTTTACAACAATTTAAGGCGGATTTTTTTAAAGCATTAGCACATCCGTTACGCATTAGAATACTGGAACTCCTTGTAGAAGGTCAGAAAAGTGTCAATGAGATTCAAGATTGCTTAGAGAAAGAGGGTTCTGCTGTTTCTCAGCAATTAAGTGTATTACGCGCCAAAAATATCGTTTATGGTGTGAAGGAAGGTAAAAAAGTCTACTATTCTTTAAGTGATCCAATGATTGGTGAATTACTTGGGGTGGCAAAGGATATTTTCAATAACCATTTAGTTAACACCATTTCGAGATTAGAGGAAATGACGAGCAATGAAGGTGACGAAGGCAATAAGTAAATCAAAGAAGTTGAAAAATTATGCTTTGCTTATTATTTCGAAGGGAAGATTTATCTATGAAGTCACTGTTTACAGGACGCTTTGAAGGGTATTCTGTTCATCACGTCAAGAAGGATCTATTATCCGGAATTATAGTTGGGATCGTCGCTATTCCACTTGCCATGTCTTTTGCCATTGCATCGGGGGTGAAACCCGAATATGGGATTTATACCGCCTGTATTGCGGGTATTCTTATTTCTCTTTTTGGTGGATCGAAATATCAAATTGGTGGGCCAACAGGGGCGTTTGTACCGATTTTATTAGGAATTGTCATTACCTATGGCTATGAGGATTTATTACTTGCAGGATTAATGGCTGGGATTATGCTTTGCTTAATGGGCATTTTTAAGTTAGGATCTTTAATTAAATTTATACCTCGCCCTGTTACAGTTGGTTTTACAGCAGGTATAGCAGTTATTATTTTTACAGGGCAAATTGCCAACTTTTTAGGGTTAACAAATGTTAAAAGACATGAGTATTTTATTGCCAATATACAAGAAATTATGAAGCAGCTTGGAACGACCAATATGTATAGTATTTTGACGGCTGTTATCTGTTTTGTGACAATACTGATGACGCCGAAGTTTTTCCCAAAGGTTCCTGGAGCATTAGCAGGTATTGTTGTTTCTACACTTGTGGCCACTTTCCTCTTTACAGGACATGTTGCTACGATCGCGACAGCTTATGGGCAAATTCCGAATTCATTGCCTCATTTTGCTATACCTGATATCACCTTTGAACGCCTACAACTGCTTATTGGACCAGCGTTTGTCATCGCCATGCTAGGGGGCATAGAGTCACTACTATCGGCAGTCGTTGCAGATGGGATGACGAATAGTAAGCATAACAGTAATCGAGAGCTGATTGGTCAAGGAATTGCTAATATCGTGACGCCTTTGTTCGGGGGGATTCCAGCTACAGGTGCTATTGCACGGACTGCAACTAATATTAAAACAGGTGCAGTATCGCCTATGTCAGGTATCATACACGGAGTATTTGTTTTAGTTACATTATTGCTATTAGCACCATATGCGTCTCATATTCCATTAGCAAGTATGGCTCCTGTATTGATGGTTGTAGCCTGGAATATGAGCGAACGACACCATTTCTCACATATTGTGAAATTAAAATCGGGTGACTCGCTAGTGTTATTGATTACCTTTTTATTAACGGTGTTTACAAGTCTCACATTAGCAGTGGAAGTAGGGCTTGTATTAGCTGTGCTATTATTTGCAAAACGCATGAGTGAAAAGCTTGTTGTGACAAAGGTACTCCCAGACCATTCAAACAAAAGTGGGAAGGTACAGCCCCATGTCGTTCACCAGCAGCATGATTGTCCGCAAATTAGCATGTATACAATTGAAGGACCATTGTTCTTTGGAGCTGCTCAAATGTTTGAACAAAAAATTGAAAGCACTTTGCATCAGCAACCAAGAGTTTTGATATTGCGAATGGGGAAAGTGCCCTTTATGGATTCCACTGGTGAAGCATATTTTAGCAATATCATTGAAAACTTTACAGCACAGGGTGGTAAAATTCTGGTAACAGGTGTGCAAGGTGATTTAAAAATAGCTCTTCAGCACAATGGTATTTACGATAAGGTTGGAGCGCATCATTTTTATCAGCATACTGGAGAAGCGATTACTAAGGCTCTCGGCTATTTGGACACAAAGAAATGCATCGGATGCCAGCATTTTGCTTTTCATGAATGTAAGGATTTATCAAAATCTAAGGAAGAAAAGGAATTAATTCTTCAGTAATGGGTTAGTCTGTAAACAAAGGCTTGTGCTTTTCAATACTTTCCATTAGAATAAATGCAATATCATGTAAAGACTGTGATGAGGAATAGTAAATTTGTCGTTCTTTTTAGAGAGCTAGCGGCTGGTGGGAGCTAGTAAGAAAGCAAGTTGAACTCGCCTTCTGAGTCTGCCCGCGTGAAACAGCGTGTGTCGTTTCTTCCGCGTTAAGGAAGCTTGAGCCGAGTGTAATCACTAATTTGGGTGGTACCGCGGGAGTACAAATTCTCTCGTCCCTTCTATAAGAAAGGGACGAGTTTTTTTATTTTTTAAATATTTTGTCAATTATGATGAAGAGCAACATGATTCAATCGAAGGAGGAAAAAGAATGAGTTTTAATCATCTACAAATTGAAAAAAAGTGGCAGCAATATTGGGCTAATAACAAAACATTCAAAACTGAAAATGAAACAGCGAAGCCTAAATTTTTTGCATTAGATATGTTTCCATATCCATCTGGCGCTGGACTACATGTAGGACATCCAGAAGGATATACAGCGACAGATATTTTATCACGCTTTAAACGTATGCAAGGCTACAATGTATTACATCCAATGGGCTGGGATGCTTTTGGTTTACCAGCTGAGCAATATGCACTCGATACAGGAAATGACCCAGCAGAATTTACAGCTAAAAATATTGCAACTTTTAAACGCCAAATTCAAGAGCTAGGATTCAGTTATGATTGGGATCGCGAAATTAACACGACGGATCCAGAGTATTATAAATGGACACAATGGATTTTTATCCAGCTTTATAAAAAAGGTTTAGCCTATGTGGATGAAGTAGCTGTTAACTGGTGTCCAGCGCTTGGTACGGTATTGGCTAACGAAGAAGTAATTGATGGGAAATCAGAGCGTGGTGGGCATCCAGTAGAACGTCGACCAATGAAACAATGGATGCTTAAAATTACTGCGTATGCTGATCGTTTAATCGACGACCTAGAAGAAGTTGATTGGCCAGAATCTATTAAAGATATGCAGCGCAACTGGATTGGTCGTTCAGAAGGGGCAGAAGTAACATTTGCTATTGATGGTTCAGATCAAAACTTCACGGTCTTCACAACACGTCCAGATACATTATTTGGTGCTACATATTGTGTACTTGCGCCTGAACATAAATTGGTAGAACAAATAACGACAGCTGAGCAACGTCAAGCTGTTGAGGCATATTTAGAGAAAGTGAAAATGAAATCGGATCTTGAGCGCACAGATTTAGCAAAAGAAAAAACAGGCGTATTCACAGGTGCTTATGCCGTGAATCCGATTAACGGGAAAAAAGCGCCGATTTGGATTGCTGACTATGTGTTAGTGTCTTACGGTACAGGTGCTATTATGGCGGTGCCAGCACATGATGAACGTGACTATGAATTTGCGACTGCATTTGGTTTAGACATCGTTCCTGTACTTGAGGGTGGGGACATTAGCAAAGAAGCATTTACAGGTGATGGTCAACATATTAATTCTGAATTCCTTAATGGTTTAAATAAAGAAGATGGCATTGCGAAAGCAATTGAATGGTTAGAGCAAAAAGGCGTTGGAGAGAAGAAAATTTCTTATCGACTACGTGATTGGCTATTCTCACGTCAGCGTTACTGGGGTGAACCAATTCCAATGATTCATTGGGAAGATGGCACGATCACACCTGTTCCAGAATCAGAATTACCATTAGTGCTTCCAAAAACAGATAATATCCGTCCATCGGGTACTGGTGAATCACCATTAGCTAATATCGCTGAATGGGTGAATGTTGTAGATCCAGAGACAGGCAAAAAGGGTCGACGTGAAACAAATACAATGCCACAGTGGGCTGGGTCTAGCTGGTACTTCTTACGCTATATCGACCCTACAAATACAGAGGCGATTGCAGATCCAGCGTTACTAAAACGTTGGTTACCAGTAGATATTTATATTGGAGGAGCGGAGCATGCAGTACTGCACTTACTTTACGCTCGCTTCTGGCATAAAGTTCTTTATGATCTAGGTGTTGTTCACACGAAAGAGCCATTCCATAAATTATTTAACCAAGGTATGATTCTTGGTGAAGGTAATGAAAAAATGTCTAAATCGAAAGGTAATGTTGTAAACCCAGATGAAATCATTTCATCACATGGTGCCGATACATTACGTTTGTATGAAATGTTCATGGGACCATTAGAGGCATCTGTTGCATGGTCAACAAATGGTTTAGATGGGGCACGTCGTTTCTTAGATCGTATTTGGCGTCTATTTGTTAATGAAGAAGATGGTGCCATTTCATCAAAAATTCAAGTGTCTAACGATCAAACACTTGAAAAAGCATACCACCAAACAGTGAAAAAAGTGACAGAGGATTACGAAGGTATCCGCTTTAACACAGCTATTTCACAGATGATGGTATTTATCAATGATTGCTATAAAGCTGACGTTATTCCAGCAGAGTATGCGGAAGGCTTTGTTAAAATGCTAGCACCAATGGCGCCGCATATTGCAGAAGAGCTATGGCAGCTATTAGGTCACGATTCAACACTTTCTTACGAGCAATGGCCAACATACGATGAAACGAAGCTTGTGGATGATGAAGTGGAGATTGCCGTGCAAGTGGCTGGTAAAGTCCGTGCAAAAATCGTCGTAGCGAAAGATGCTTCAAAAGAGGATATCGAAAAAGTAGCGCTTGCTGATGAAAAAGTACAAGAATATATGGCAGGAAAAAACCTAGTGAAAATCATCGTTATTCCAAGCAAACTTGTCAATATTGTCGTTAAATAAAATGATCTAAATAATAAAAATGTACATTACTAAATGAAATTTTAGTGATGTACATTTTTTATTTTTCGTGAAGAGTTTATAGTGGATAATTTAAAAAACTACACTCCATAACTATCGGAGTGCAGTTCAAATGATGATGTTTAAATAATCAATCCAACAATAATAGCTGTTAGGATACTGACAAGTGTGGCTCCGTACAATAACTTTAAGCCAAAACGAGCAACGACATTACCTTGTCTTTCATTCAACCCTTTAACTGCTCCGGAAATAATACCGATGGATGAAAAGTTGGCAAAGGATACAAGGAATACCGAAATAATGCCCAGTGTACGTTCACTCATGGACTCTGAGACGTCGCCAAGGTTGATCATAGCAACAAATTCATTCGTTACTAATTTAGTGGCCATTATTCCACCAGCTGAAACAGCGTCTGCCCATGGGATACCCATTAGGAAAGCTATTGGTGCAAAAATATAGCCCAATATTTCTTGGAAAGAAACACCGATAATCATATCAAACAATGAATTGATTAAATCCATTAATGCTACGAAACCAATTAGCATGGCTCCAACAATGATGGCTACCTTAAAGCCATCCATAATATATTCACCAAGCATTTGGAAGAAAGCTTGCTTCTGCTCATCTTCAATGGTTAAGATATCTTCCTCTTCTTTTACGGTATACGGATTAATGATGGAAACAATTATAAAACCACCAAATAAGTTTAACACAATCGCCGTTACGACATACTTTGGTTCAATCATCGTCATGTACGCGCCAACAACTGACATCGAGACGGTCGACATCGCGGATGCGCATAATGTATACATACGCTGTGGCGCAATCTTATCTAATTGTTTTTTAACTGTAATGAATACTTCCGATTGTCCAACCATTGCGGAAGCAACAGCATTATAGGATTCCAATTTCCCCATTCCACTTACTTTACTCAACAGTAATCCTATCCATTTCATGAAGAAAGGGAGAATTTTAAAATGCTGCAAAATCCCAATTAAGACTGATATAAAGACAATCGGTAATAATACAGCTAGGAAGAACGGAGACTCTCCTTCATTTGCTAATCCACCAAAAACAAATGATATCCCTGCATTTGCGTAAGACAATAAATGATCAAATACTTTGGTGATTCCTTTGATTAAAACAAAACCAATTGTCGTATTGAGTAGTAAAGCTGCCAATAAAAATTGGATGATTAACATCACCACTATATATTTATATTTTATTTCTTTTTTGTTTTTACTCATTAATAAAGCTAGGGCAAAAACAAGTAACAATCCACAAAAGGATATTAAGTATCTCATAAGTTCCTCCATAAGTATGTGTAATAGTTTTGTCCTGATGTTCTAAATTCAGAAGAACAGCTAAAGATCTTAATTAGTCAGACGTCAGACAAACAATCTCACTATAACAGTTTTTTTGCTAGTTATTCAATAGATAATAGAAAAAAAGTATGCAACAGGGCATACGAATACGATAAATACAGTTCTATAACAAGAAAAGCTCATGTCAAAACACTTTTTTATTGTGTGAAGTTTTTAAAATTTTATGACCAATGTGTAAATGAAAACGTAGGAAACCAACTAAGGAAGTGAAAGTGTATAGGCGTGTTTGGGAAGTTCTGACCATTGTGGCAAACGTACGAGTGGTGTTATTTAAAGATGCAGAAGAGGGTATTCAGGATGTATTTTTTTGCCTAATCATTATTGACGAAAACATAAAAGACATATATTTAGTTAACTACAGACTAATGCCTGACCTCCATATATTTTAGGGTTCAGGCATTTTTTCTATAGTATCGGTCTGAAGCATTAATTGATAAATGCTAGAGATCATAAAGCTAGTTGCTAATCCGTAAAGTGCATTGAAGCTTAGGGCAACGCCAATTCCTATGAGGATAGATAGCAGTATGACAAACCAACTATGTTTATGAATACGGCGATTCGTAAATAAAAGAATTAACATAAACGGCAGTATGGTAATGTGCAGGAACGCGAAAGAATAAATAACCCCTAAAATCGTTAAATCGATAGATAAGAAAAAGGTAAGTAAAATGACCGTAAGTCCAGTTAAGTAAAAATAATAGGGTCTTTTCTTCATAAAAAAACGTTTTGTTGCACGCATATCTACAAGTAAGGACGTCACAACGGCCAACAGGACAATGACAAGGAAAGCGAATGTCAGAAACCCAGGCTGTACTTCATATAAAAACGTAAAAATTAGCACTTGAAACTGACCAAAGGAGCCACTGTATAAAGCAATCATTAAAATAGCTGTAAAGGATAATGTTAATAATGCTAAAATCACGCCTGATGAAAATAGGCTTCGACGTATTTTTTTGGGCTTGATAAATGCAATTAAATACCATGTTGATTTATCGAAAAGTACTTGTCCTAAAACGGCTAATTGAATAATGACATAGAACAGGAGGATTTCGCTATTTTTAAAATAAAATAAATAAGGGTGGTATAAGCGAATGCCTTCATAAACGGTGCTTGCTCCATTTTGTACAAAGTAGTAAATAGGGATAAAAATAAGTAATGAAAACAGGGCGATGATAAATAAAATTTCTAGCCACAGTATACTTTTCACAGACATGATGCGATCAAGCAGTAACATACCGGTTAGAAATAAAAAAAGCGTAATGGGTATCGGGATATTTAACATGATTTCAGACAAGACACTAATGCTAATTAATTGAATTAACCAAAGTTCAATGCTTGTCAAAAGGTAAAACAGTCGTATCATTTTTAAATTCATACCACTCAATTTTTGTTGTATGGTAAAGAGTAAAAAGCTTTGTGTATGCTGGTTTTGCTTGTAATTCCTTTTATTTAACAAGGAGCTCAATACAATAAACGAAATAGCTGTTGCTAATGTATAACAAATGCCTGCCATAAAGCCAAAAGAAATAAGGGCTGAGGGAGAGGACAATAATAAATTACCGTTAATCCATCTTGCTAAAAGAATGATGACGCCTGCTGCTGTGCTTAAACTTGCAAATGGTACGAGCAATGAATAATTTTTTAACATAACATCAAATACCTTTACTCATTTTAGCGGATTTATATTGACGTGGCGATTGATTATACTTTTTCTTAAAGGCCACACTAAAATAGTGTTGGCTATTAAATCCACAGCTCTCCGCGATTGCAGACATGCTTGCGTCCAGGTTTTCATTTATTTTCTTCACGGCCATTTCGAGGCGGTAATTATTTATATACTCATTAATGCCAATAGACTGCTCCTCCAAAAATTTACGACTTAAGTAGCTTGGATTCAAATGGATCTTTTCTGCAATAATATTTAAACCGAGCTTTTCATAATAGTTTTCATGGATATAGGAAAGCGCACTTTGAATCGCATCATGGTTGGAGCTCCATACTTTATATTTCTCCACAATCGCATCTAATTCACTAGCAATAACAGGTTTTGTAAGATAATCTTTTACCCCGATACGCAATGCTTGCTGGGCATATTCGAAGGTCTGATAAGCAGTTACCATAATGATGTCTATTTCATACATTTCTTTTAATTCCTTGCTTAAAGTGATACCATCTTTCCCAGGCATTTGGATATCCAAAAAGGCGATAGTCATACGGTGTTTTTTAGCTAATTGCAGAGCTTGTGAGGCATCCTGAGCAGTATGGAATGTCCAATTAGGGAAATGCGGTTTTAATAAATAAATCATTTGCTCTAGCTCTAACGGCTCATCATCTGCGATTAAAATATGCATGGTGAGATTCTCCTTTCACATTCAAATTGATAGAAGGGCTAAGCGGGAACGTGAATTGTAACTGTGTAAAACTGTTCATTATTTTGAATCGAAAATAAAACATTTTCGAGACCATAAATAAGCTCAAGCCGTTGTCTAATATTTTCAAGACCATAACCTTGCTGTAATTCATCTTCTAGCTGTTCAATAGCAGTTTCTATCTTTTCTAAAGGCTGTGTATTTTTTATTTCTATTAATAAGATCTTGTCCATTTTTTTAATCGTAATGGATAACTCAGCAGGTCCTATATGCTTTTCAAAGCTATGTTTATATGCATTTTCAATAATGGTCTGCAAAATAAATGGAGGTATTTGTACAGATAGAGCTTCATCATCCATATCCTTATGAATCGTCAAACGATGTCCAAAGCGTAACTGTTGAATATTTAAATAGCTATCCATAAATTGTATCTCGTTCTTTAACGCGATTAAAACCTCATGATTATTGTATTTAAATTTAAAAAACGTTGCTAAGGCCTCAATACCCGCAACCAAATCTTCCTTACGATTGATGCGGGCTAGGCTTAGCAATGAATTTAATGCGTTAAAAAAGAAATGTGGTTGTATTTGCTGATTTAACTGAAGAATATTCGCTCGTTGTAAATCCTGCTTGAGCTCTAAACTTCTCTTTTCTTCCTCAAGGCTATCGATTTGTTTTTCGAAAATAAATATAAAAGTAAGCAGAAAAGCTCCAATAATTGGAGCAATTACACATAGGAGAATATATATGTTGAAGGTTTCTAGTTGTAACATAATGATCTCTCCATTTATTTTATAAGTGTAAGATACATTAAACTAAATTTTCTGCAAAATGGCAAGCTACCTTATGTGTTGCGGTGATTTCTCGTAATGCTGGAACTTCTGCTTTACATTTCTCTGTGGCGAATGGACAACGTGTGTGAAAGCTACAGCCAGTAGGAGGGTTAAGAGGTGACGGTAGGTCTCCTTTTAAAATAATGCGCTCCTTGCGATGTTGTTTGTCGATTACTGGAATAGAAGAAAATAATGCTTTTGTATAAGGATGATATGGCTGTGTGAAAAGGGAATGCTTATCAGCAATTTCGACCACCTTTCCAAGATACATGACCATGATACGATCTGAAATATGTCGAACAACACTTAAATCGTGCGAGATAAATAAAAATGTTAAATCTAAATCTTGTTGTAGCTGCTTTAATAAATTTAAAATTTGTGCTTGAATAGAAACGTCTAGCGCAGAAACCGATTCATCACAAATAATAATTTTAGGATTGACTGCAAGAGCTCTTGCAATTCCGATACGTTGACGCTGACCACCAGAAAATTCATGTGGATAGCGCTCTAAGTATTCAGGACGTAATCCAACAAGCGACATTAATTCAATCATGCGTGCCTCTTGTTGTTCAGGTGGTACTATTTTTTGAATAGACATGGCTTCTGTTAACATTTTACGAATGGTTCTTCGTGGGTTAAGGGATGCATACGGATCTTGGAAAATAATTTGGATGTCCTTGCGTGCAGCACGTAGCTCTTTTTTGTTCATATTCACTAAGTTTTTACCAAATAACATTACTTCTCCAGAAGTAGGTTCATCTAATCTTAAAATAGAACGCCCCGTCGTTGATTTTCCGCAGCCAGATTCTCCAACAATGCTAAGTGTTTCACCAGGCATAATGTCAAAGGAAACACCATCCACAGCTTTTACAATTTGCTGAGGACCGAAGAGCTTTTCTTTTTTTAAGAAAAAATGCTGTTTTAAATCATTTACTTGTAAGAGTGGTTGTGTTTGTTGCGCTGTTGTCATACTGTCATCTCCTTCATCATTGTTTGCCCTTGCCATTCATTGCTGTACATCCAACATCTTACTTTTTTCTCTAGCTCCACAGTCATAAGCTCAGGTTGTTGTTCATGACATAAATCTGTAGCAAATGGGCAACGTTCTGCATAACGACAGCCAACCGGATAATTGTATGGACTTGGAACAGTTCCGTGAATAGTAGATAATTCTTCTTGCTCTTCATAGAGCTTTGGTAATGATTGTATTAATCCATTTGTATAGGGGTGTAACGGTTTTTCAAAAAGACTTTCTGTTGTGCCTTCTTCTACAATCTGCCCCGCATACATCACAGCAATTTTATCGCAAATTTCTGCTACAACACCTAGGTCGTGAGTAATGAAAATAATGCTCATGCCTAATTGCTTTTGCAGATTTTGTATAATTTCAATAATTTGAGCCTGAATGGTTACATCAAGTGCCGTTGTAGGTTCGTCTGCAATTAAAACATCTGGTGTACACGCTAATGCCATTGCGATCATAATGCGCTGACGCATCCCACCGCTTAACTGGTACGGCTCCTGCTTCGCTCTTTTTTCTGGTGCAGGAATTCCCACTAGACGGATCATATCGACGGCCTTTTGCCATGCCTCTTTACGTGATAAACCTTGGTGTAAGCGAATAGATTCAGCAATTTGCTCCCCAACGGATAACACAGGATTTAGACTTGTCATAGGCTCTTGGAAAATCATTGATATTTTATTGCCTCGAATTTTGCGTAATTCCTCATCTGATAATTTTAAGATATCTGTATTATTTAAGAAAATCTCACCGTTGATGATTTTACCAGGAGGTGATGGTACTAAACGAAGTAACGATAGGGAGGTCATTGATTTCCCACAACCAGATTCACCAACAATGCCTAGCGTTTCTCCCTTTTGAAGTATAAAGGAAACACCATCCACAGCTTTGGCAACGCCTTCACTCGAATAAAAATAAGTTTGTAAATTTTTTACTTCTAACACGGTATTTTGTTTCATCGCTTTTTCCCTCCCTAGTTTAAATCCATTCGTTTATTAAAAATTCGATATAATATGTCTACGAAAAGATTAATGAAAACAAATATTAATGAGGCTACGAGAACGCCGCCTTGAACAACAGGTATATCTCGTGTACGAATAGCATCTACAATCATTCGTCCTAAGCCGTTGACAGCGAACACAGATTCTACTAATACTGTTCCCCCAAGTAAACTACCAAACTGTAAGCCTACAACTGTAATAACTGGAATTAAGGCATTGCGTAGTGCGTGTTTTAAAATGATAATATAGCCTTTTAAACCTTTCGCCTTCGCTGTTCGAATATAGTCTTGGTTCACAACCTCTAGCATACTAGAGCGAGTCATACGCGCAACGATTGCAGCGCCACCAGCACCTAGTGTGACCGCTGGTAGAATAATATGTTTGGCACTATCCCAACCTGCTACAGGAAGCCAGTGTAGCTGTACAGAGAAAACATACATCAATAAAATACCTAACCAAAAACTTGGTAGGGAAATCCCTAATAAGGCGACAATCATTAGTCCAACATCCATAAACGAATATGGACGGATTGCTGAGATGATGCCGGCAATCAACCCCAAAATAATAGTGATTAAAATACTATAAAAGGCTAGCTCAATTGTAATTGGTAAACGTGCAGTAATTTCCTCAAATACAGGTTGTTTATTTTTTAACGAATGCCCCATATCTCCCTGTACAAGATTTTTAATATAATCTGTATATTGGATAGCTAATGGTTTATTAAGCCCTAAATTTTCACGTAATTCTTCAACCGTTTCTTGAGAAGCTCCTTCTCCTGCTAAAATAATGGCGGGATCACCGGGGATCATTTGCATAATTAAAAAAACAACAAGCGTTACACCAAGGGTCACAGGAATAATTTGAGCGAGCCGTTTTATGATAAATAATGTCATGTGTCTTCTCTCCTTTAATTTTTCATTCTTGGGTCTAGCGCATCGCGTAAACCATCGCCAAATAAGTTAAATCCTAAAACAAGGATGGAAATCATAATACCAGGGAATAGCGCCATATAAGGAGCAGTAAATAAGAAATCTCTTCCGTTTGATAGCATGGCACCCCATTCAGGAGATGGTGGCTGTGCCCCTAATCCTAAAAAGGATAGACCTGCCGCAGATAGAATAGCCGTTGCTAAACGCATAGATGCTTGTACAATAATCGGTGATAAAATGTTCGGGAAAATATGTTTAATTAAAATCGTCATATCATTTGCTCCGAGTGTTTTGACAGCATCGATATATTCTAGTTTTTTAACTTCCATTGTCGAGCCACGTACGATACGAGCAAACATGGGGATAGAGAAAAAACCTACTGCAATTGTGACGTTAATTAGACTTGGCCCTAATGCACTGACAATAGCTAGAGCTAATAAAATACCTGGAAAGGCAAGCATGATATCTAAAATTCGACTAATAATAGAATCAACCCATTTACCATAATAACCAGCGATAAGTCCTAGGAATGTGCCAATCGATCCACCAAATAACACAGCTGAAATACCAACTCCAATGGATAAGCGTGAACCATATAAAATTCGACTTAAAATATCTCGTCCTTTGTCATCGGTGCCCATTAGATGATCTAAACTTGGCCCTTGTAATTTTTGATCTAACTGTACGTCGTAAGGATCATAAGGTGCTAGAATAGGTCCGATAAGAAACATCAATATATATAGAAGAATGATGATGCCCCCAGCGACCGCCGCTTTATTTTTTTTTATTTTGTTTAGGAAAGAGACAAGATTCTTTTTTCTAGAGGCCTTGCGTGCATTCACTAAAACAGAATGATCGATAGTAGTAGTTACTTTATCCATATCGAATCTCCTTTTCTATTTGATTTGTTTTCAATTTAGTGAAAAGCGTAAAGAATGTAAATGATTAATGGAGTATTAGTCAGAAAATTTAAAAAACATGTAAAGATTTTAAAAAACAAGTGAATTTTATTTCTTTATAATTCGAAATGTAAGGATCAAATCACATAAGGAGGAAATGTTTATGAAGAAAATGAAGTTGATTTTATTTATGACACTCATTACCGTACTTGTTTTACAGGCATGTTCAACTGCAAGCAATCAAAGTTCAGAAGGTTCTAAGGAGGGATCAAAAAGTGTAGGAGGAGAATTAGTTGTTTTAAGAGCATCGGATGCGACAAGCCTTGATCCTCATTTTATTACAGATATTCCGTCAGCGAATATTATCCATGGCAAAATATATGAAACACTTGTTGCTTTTGATAGAGATCGCAAAATTGTTCCATTACTTGCAAAAGAGTGGGAGCAAAAAGATGATGTCACTTGGACATTTACATTAAATGAGGGCATTAAATTCCATGATGGAGCAGATTTTAATGCAGAGGCTGTTAAAGCTACATTTGATCGTATTTTAGATCCTGCAACTGGTTCACCACAACGTGATAAATTATCAATGATTAATGAAGCAGTGGTAGATGATACGTATGTTGTCACGTTGAAGTTAAAAGAACCATATGCACCGCTTTTATCTATTTTAGCAAGTCAAGAAGGTAGTATGATCAGCCCGAAAGCTATTGCGGAAGCGGCTGATGAATTAGCAACACATCCAGTAGGGACAGGTCCTTTTGTATTCGAGGATTGGAAATCAGGTCAAGAAATTACATTAAATACAAACAAAGATTACTGGGGCACTGTACCGAAAGTAGATAAAGTAACATTTAAAGTCGTACCAGAGGACTCTACTCGTTTAGCAATGATTGAAAGTGGAGAAGCACATATCGCTGAACAAGTACCCGTAACAGAGATTGACCGCATAGAAAATTCTTCAACGATGAATTTATTCCGTGCCGAAGGACTTGCAGTAGAATTTATCGGTTTCAATGTGAAAGATGCACTATTATTAGATGTAAAAGTACGTCAGGCAATTAGTTATGCAGTTGACCGCGAAGCAATTATTAGTGGTATTTATGATAATGTAGGTACACTTGCAAATTCGGCAATGAGTCCTAAAATTATTGGTTATTCTAGTGAAACAAAACCATATGACTATGATGTAGTAAAGGCAAAAGAGTTACTAAAAGAAGCTGGCGTTAAAGAAGGAACAAAAGTTAAATTACTGACAAGTGACCGTAAAGAGCGTATCAATATGGCTGAGGTTATTCAATCTCAATTAAAAGGTATTGGATTAGATGTTGAAATTCAAGTAATGGAGTATGGTGCATTTATTTCTGAAATCACGAAAGAACAGCACCAAATATTTATTAGTGGTTGGGGTAATGCTACTGGGGATGCTGATTATAATCAATTTAATCTATTCCACACGGCTTCTATGGGACCTCCAGGCAACCATTTCTACTATTCAAATCCAGAGGTAGACAAGCTAATTGAGCAAGGGCGTTCTGAGTCAAATCAAGAAGCACGTAATGAAATCTACAAAAAGGCAATGCAAATAGAGTTAGATGAAGCTGTATACATTCCAGTTCGTAACTATGAGCATTTAGCAGTCTACAGCAATGCTGTAAAAGGTTTCTGGTTAGACGCATCTAACTACACAATAATCGGTGGCGTTGAAATTGTAGAATAATCGAATTTGGTGAAAGATAAAAAATACCAATTGGGAGGAAACTATGAGTAAACTATTGCTGAAAAATGTAAGATTAGAAGAAGCATATGAGCACGAAAATGAACATATTGTTGCAACTCGTACAGGTATTTATGATGTCCTAATCGTAGATGGGCATGTTCAACAAGTGGATAACAATATAGTGGCCGATGGAGACGTAGAAGTAGTGGATGCTCAAAAGCAACTATTAGTTCCTTCTTTCCGAGAAATGCATATCCATATCGATAAAACGTATTTTGGTGGGGAATGGCAAGCACCAAGACCCATTACTAAAGGGATATTAACGCGTATTGAAGAAGAAAGAACGCTATTACCAAAGCAATTACCAACGGCTGCTTATCGAGCAGAGGAAATGGTGAAGTGGCTTATTTCCCAAGGACATACACATATTCGTTCACATTGTAATGTGGACCCACAAATTGGGACAAAACACATTGACATAACAAAGCAAGTATTAGAAAAATATCAAGATCAAATCACCTATGAGATTGTGGCTTTTCCACAACATGGCTTATTACGCTCCAATGTGGAAGAATTGATCCGTGAAGCAATGGCAATGGGTGCAACGCTCGTTGGGGGCGTTGACCCATCCATTGTAGATCGCAATATTGAGAAATCACTGCACACAACGATGGATATTGCCCAAGACTATAATGCAGGAATAGATATTCATATTCATACAGCTAACACACTTGGTGAATTTGAATTTTATAAGCTAATCGAGTTAACGAAACAGGCGAAAAAAGAAGGACAAGTGACAATTAGCCATGCGATGGCACTTGCCGATTTAGAACAGTCACGATTAGAAGATTTAGTACAGGCGATGGCTGCTGTACAAATGGATGTCACAACAACTGTACCAACAGACCTGAATCGTTCAACAATACCAATGCCTTATCTTTATAACAATGGTGTAAAGGTTTCTGTAGGACATGATAGTTTAACAGACCATTGGTCACCATACGGTACGGGCAATACGATTATGAAATTAAATGTGATGGCACAGAGATTCCGTTTTATCGACGAATATTCATTAAGTCGTGCTTGGAAATACGCTTCTGGTGGTATCACACCTTTGAACGACGTGGGAGAACGTGTTTGGCCACAAGCTGGTGATAAAGCCAATATGCTGTTAGTAGATGGCGTTAGCACTGCTCATGTTATAGCAAGAAGATGCCCAATTTCTACTGTTATTTCACAGGGCAAAATTATTCACCAACAGGAAGTAGGAGAGTTGAAAGGAGAATTCAGATGAAGCACTGGCTTACAAATGTTCTACTTGAAACAGGAGAATATGTAAAAGAAAATGATACAGTTGGTACGAAAGTGGAGCTTTTTAACCTTGAAATTACAGATGGCTATATTTCTCAAATTGTACCAGCAACGCAGGTAATCGATTCTCCAAATGAAGTAACAAATATGAACGGGAAGCTGCTATTACCTGCCTTTAAGGAAATGCATAATCATTTAGATAAAACATACTTAACTTTACCATGGAAGGCTTGTGTACCCGTAAAAAATTTAAAGGAACGACTTGATCGTGAAGCACAAGAGTTATCCGTTCTTGCTACAACAGGTAAACAACGTGCAGCTGCAATGATTGAGAAAATCGTTAAGAATGGCGCCAACCATATTCGTACCCATGTTAATATTGATCCTTACATTGGCTTGAAAAATTTAGAAGGTGTACTAGCGGCACTGGATGAATATAAAGATGTCGTGACGTCAGAAGTCATTGCCTTCCCACAGCATGGCTTACTAAGAGATGATGTCCCTAAATTATTGCGTGAAGCCTTACGCAATGGGGCAACGATGATTGGCGGCTTAGATCCAGCAGGGATTGATAATTCAATTGAGCCTTCTCTTTATGAAGTGATGGATATTGCACAGGAGTTTAATGTAGATGTTGATATTCACCTCCATGATGGTGGTCATGTTGGGTATTATACAATCGATAAATGGATAGATATCGTTGAGGATGCACAATATCAAGGTAGAACGGCGATTAGTCATGCATTTTCACTTGGGGATGTATCCGTTATGGAACAGCATAAAATCGCTGATCGTCTCGCACAACAGCAAGTGAAAATTATGTCTACTGTGCCATTCGATTTAAGACGTTTAATTCCACCAATTGATTTACTAACAGAGCACGGAGTAGATGTCCACTTTGGGTGCGATGGCTTTTATGATTCTTGGAGTCCTAATGGCTCTGGAGATATTTTAGAAAAAGCGACTACTTTTGCTGATATTTCTCGTAAGCTAGATGAACGCTCTATTCGACAAACATTAAAATATATTACAAATGGTGTAACACCATTAGATGCAAATGGTCAGAAGGTTTGGCCGAATGTGAAAGACGAAGCAAGCTTTGTATTCTTTGACGCAGTATCAAGTGCTGAGGTCATTGCACGTAAACCATCTAACCGAGTGGTTATGTCAAATGGTAAGTTTATCAACTAAGTATAAATCTAAATCCCCCTTATTTAGATATGATAGCAAACTAGAAATCTTCTAGTTTGCTATACTTATGTTTTAATAGAAAAGATGAATAAAGGAAAGGGAAGTAGATTTTTAATAGTTGACCCAGAACTTATGTAGAAGTCTCTTTACATGCAGGTACGATTAATATGAAGCAATTAACTATCTATATGATTTTATTTAGCTGTGTATTTTTTTGGGCCAGTAACTTCATTATTGGCTCGATTTTAATTGAACACTGGGCTCCTATAACAGTCGCCATTTTTAGGCTAATTATCATTGTTTTATTTTTGGGATGTATTAGTTGGAAAGCTATTACCCGAACAATATTTACGCGCAAGAATTTACTATTGTTGGTCATTGCAGGAATACTGGGCGTTTCCATTAATCACTATAGTTTTTATGCCAGCCTTCAGCATACTTCTCCTATCACTGCGGCTTTAATATTAGCCTGTGCACCGATTGTCACATCATTATTGAATAAATTGATTTATCATGAATCACGGAACGGCATATTTTGGCTAGGTGCGATCATTTCATTTGTAGGAGTGGGTCTTATCATTACAAAAGGAGCTCTCATCACCATTTCTATTGGTAAGGGAGAGGTGCTAAGTTTAATTACAATGCTAAGCTTTTCCTTATTCCTTATTATTGTGAATCATCTTAGTCTAAAAATGTCAGCTCAGTCCATCACCTTTTATACAAATCTAATTGGCTTACTGATGCTTATACCATTTTCTTTTACTATATTGCCGCAAACAAATTGGCAAGTAACATACCCCTATTGGATTTTACTAGTTTTATCAGCAATCGTTATTCATGGGGTTAGTAATTTAATGTGGAATCAAAAAATGAAGGAAATAGGCTCGACGAATGCTTCGCTGTTATTGAATTTTGAGCCAGCTATTGCCATGCTGTTGAGTGCGATTTTTTTAAAGCAATTTCCTACTAGTGTCCAAATTTATGGCTCCTTACTGATTTTACTAGGGATTTTGCTATGTATTTATTATAAAGAAATAAAAGTTATGCTTTTTATGAAAGGAAAAACAAATTAAAAAATGTATTTTTCTGTACAGTATGTTAGAGGTAGCTTCTAACATGCTGTTTTTTTGTAGCGCTTGTTTTATTTTTTTACAAAAACAATATGACTTCGAAAATCGTCTTGTTCCAGATTATTTGTATTCTATAAGAAGCAATTGATTTTGTTTAGTTGCCATTAATATTCAATTTCCTGAAATAAAAATGTATATTTGAATAATAAAAATAGGGAGCGATTGAAAGCTATTTATAAAATATGCATACTCTGTATTGTCAATAAATTATTTTTTTGAAAGTTTAAGTAAAAACAGAATTGATTTTTAATTTTTATTGCTACTTCTAAAAATTAAAATTTCGTACATTTATATGGTGAAATTCTCTTTTGTTCTAAAAATTTCTATTATTCATTAATTTGATCTGCTTCCTTTTTAGAGAAATGAGCATAAAAATATTGTTGGTAAAATAAGACGTATACAACATCAGAATGTGAAGTTATGCACAAAAATAATTATATTAACATAATTAATGATACCTAGGATAATAGAGTAGAAAAGTAATATTAGCTAAAAGCTGTCATGTTTTTTGTAGGAAAAACGAATTTATACTTAGAGACTGTAAGGATTATGTGATAAAAATCATTAATAAAAAAACAAAATACTTTTTGGAGAAATAATATTTTTTAGAAAAACATCTTGCATTTGAATAATTCTAAGTGGTAAATTGTTTTACATGGACGTTCATAGAATTTTCACAGGTAGCAAAAGAGGGGAGAAATGAGAATTTATGAATAAAAATAGATGGTTAATTGCATTATCTGCAATCGCTATTCACCTTTCAATCGGTGGAGCCTATGCATACAGTGTATATAAGCTACCGATTGTCACAGAAATGGGATGGAGTGAAACAAAGGTAACGGTTGCCTTTACCATTATGATGGGGCTTGCAGGTTTCTCTGCCGCATTATTTGGTAGCTTAGTAGAAAAAATGGGGCCACGTAAATCGGCGATGGTAGCAGCTGTCTTATTTGGAGCAGGACAAGCTGGTGCGGGTGTAGCGATTTCAATGGATTCTGTTGTCATGTACTGGTTAACATATGGTGTTCTTAGTGGGTTAGGTATGGGGATTGGTTATATAGCCCCTGTATCAACACTTGTAAAATGGTTCCCAGATCGCCGTGGTCTAGCAACAGGTATGGCCGTACTTGGATTTGGATCTGGTGCATTAATTACAGCGCCAGTCGCAGCCAACTTAATGGAGGCAGTTGGCATTTCTACAACGTATTTTATTTTAGGGGCAAGTTATTTCACGTTAATGATTTTAGGGGCTTCATATATAGCGCCGCCTAAGCCTGGTTATATGCCAGCGAATATGAAGGCAGCTGCCGATAAAGGCAAAGAAGTAGTAAAGAAAGATTTAGCAGTGATGTCAGCGCGTGAGGCTGTCAAAACAAAGCATTTCTGGATGCTATGGTCCATGCATTTAGTCAATGTAACTGCGGGGATTATGATGATATCTGTTGCCTCTCCGATGGCACAGGAGATTGTTGGTCTATCAGTTGCTGGTGCTGCTGCAATGGTAGGAATAATGGGGCTATTTAATGGTGGTGGTCGTTTAATTTGGGCCGCTGTGTCTGATTATATTGGTCGTTCAAACGTTTTTGTTATTTTCTTTACAGCACAATTAATTACATTTATTGTCCTACCACATACAACAAACGTAATTATTTTCCAAGCACTTATTTTCTTAGTTGTTAGTTGCTACGGTGGTGGATTCTCGAATTTACCTGCATTTGCTAGTGATCTATTTGGTACAAAGCAACTTGGCGTTATTCATGGCTATTTATTAACAACTTGGTCATTAGGTGGTATTTTCGGACCGTTGTTAGTAAGTACAATTAAAAATGCTTACGGAAGCTATATTCCTGTGTTCTATGTATTTGCTGGGTTAATCGCAGCTTCATTAATTATTTCGTTAACACTACGCGCAGATGTACGTAAACAAACTGCTTTAAAAGCAGCACAAAATGTTGGAGATGTCTCCGCTACTCAATAAAGTGAACTTTCAATTGAGACAGGAACTATATAAGTGTCATTTCGCACATGGCACTTATATAGTTATTTTTTTGCAGCGGTTGTTATATAACAATTAACGTTTCTTCATTTAATGTATAACAGTATATATTTGATGTCAATAACATGACTGGAAATGAAGTGATTTTATTATTAAAAGAGAAATTTTGTAACGAAATGCACAATCAGGGACAATCCGCTAAAATTTGAATCTTTTCTCAACAGTAAACGTATATAAGGTAATTAGGAGGGATGAATCTTGGGGAAATTTTCTTTAGATGAATTTGTTCATAAAACACAGCAAGATGACAATGAGAATGATTATTTTGAATTGGAAACTGAACGAGTATTAGAAGTGAATCTAAACGGTGAAGTATGGTCAAAAATGGGTGCAATGATTTCCTATACGGGTGATATTAAATTTGAACGTGAGCGTGTGCTGGAGCATGGTCTTGGTAAGATGTTTAAGAAGGCTTTAACAGGTGAAGGCACGCAATTGATGAAAGCAAGTGGAAAGGGAAGACTTTATTTAGCAGACCAAGGAAAGAAAGTAACGGTTTTTGATTTGAAAAATGATAGTATTTGTGTAAACGGAAATGATTTACTTGCCTTTGAGCCTAGTATTGAATGGGATATACGCTTAATGCGTAAAATGGCTGGCATCATGTCAGGTGGTTTATTCAATGTGACACTACAAGGAACAGGGAAAGTGGCCATTACAACACATTTTGAACCATTGACATTATTAGTGAAACCAGGTGAAACAGTTTATACTGATCCACATGCTACCGTTGCATGGTCAGGAAATTTAACACCTGAGTTTAAAACAGATATCAGCTTCCGTACATTTATCGGTCGTGGCAGTGGCGAATCCATTCAGATGGCATTTTCAGGTGAAGGCTTTGTCATTATCCAGCCGTTTGAAGAAGTTTATATGTCTAGTGAAAGCTAAAAAGAGCGTGTCCGTTTTTCTTGGACACGCTTTTTCATAGTGTTGAAAAACAAAGCAATCAATAGCATTTTTGTGAAAGATGAAAATGGATTTCCGTTGCTGGCTATTTGCTTTCCTGTAGGCGAGCACCGAGCCGCTTCCTCCGCTACCGCTCTGTGTAGGGTTTCAACTGTCTCGCTATCCCATGGGAGTCAAGTAGCCTGCCACCTCAACCCACAAATCTTTAACTTTTTAGCAAAGGTTTTTAAATAAAGTGAAGGTGTTCACTAAGCATTTATGAAAGCGTGTTGTAACTAAACACTTCTCCACATTGAAAATAAGAGCCTGTTCTTTCTCTCATTATACAAATAAAGGGCTATTCGATTGCAACAGCTATATGAAAGATAAAGAAACATGGTGGAGGCGGCTTATCGGACGCCCCTTGAACGGAAATAAACCCCTTGCCTTGCCAAAAGGTCTTTCTCTTCTATTATAATGCAGCATGCATTCCTGCAATACGTCCCGTTACGAGCGCAGAGGTAATATTATAGCCTCCTGTATAGCCATGAATATCAAGAATTTCTCCACAGAAGAATAAACCTTCTTTTTTCTTTGATGCCATTGTTTTTGGCTCGATTTCTTTTACAGAGACACCACCGCCCGTAACAAACGCTTTGTCAAGTGACTGTGTGCCGCTCACTTTTAATGTGAAATTGACTAATAAATGTGCTAATTGACGAATTTTCTCTTGGGATAACTCAGCACCTGTTGATTGGACATCGATATTTGCTCGCTCACATAAGAATAAGAGCCACCGTTCTGGTGCAATGCCTTTCCAGACATTTTTCACAGCCTTTTTTGGATCTTCCTTGATTAGTTTATTTAAATATTGCAGACATGTTTCTTCATTATAATGAGGCAGTGTCTGAATACGTATTGTCACTGGTTCATAGCCTGTTTTCATTAATTCTTTCACAACGAACTGACTACAGCGTAAAACAGCGGGACCACTCAAGCCAAAATGGGTAAAGAGCATATCCATTTGATGTGTGACAAGTGTCTTGCCTTTTTTGTTGAGCACAGAGACAGCGACATCACGCAATGCTAGACCTTGAAGCTCACGCGCTTGGATAAAGTCCTCTTTTGATAGAACAGGCACCTCTGTTGGGAAGAGCGTCGTGATTGTATGACCAGCACGCTCTGCCCAAGGATAGCCATCACCTGTTGAACCGGTTTGTGGGACCGCCTTGCCACCAACTGCTACAATGACTGCTTGACTACGGACTTCGGAGCCATCCGCAAGACGTACACCCAAAATTTTATTTTCGTCCATCAGAAGCTTACTGACGGCTGTGTGTAAACGAACTTCAATATGTAGTCGTTGAAGCTGACGAATTAGTGTATCAACTACATCTTGTGCCCGATTGGATACAGGGAACATTCTGCCGTGATCCTCTTCTTTTAGGGCGACACCAAGCCCTTCAAAAAATGCGATAATATCTTCGTTATTATAAACTGTAAATGGACTATAAAGAAAACGACCATTGCCAGGTATATGCTTAACTATTTCTTCGACAGGTAAACGATTAGTAACATTACAACGTCCACCGCCAGAGATGGCTAATTTCTTGCCAAGTTTTGCGCCTTTTTCTAACAATAACACTTTCTTTTTACGCTCTCCGGCAGCAATCGCCGCCATTAAACCAGATGGGCCACCACCGATCACGATTACATCATACATAGTTAGAAACTCACTTTCTGTTCAAATTAGGAATCTTTCCTATTATACATGAAGTCTATATAGAGAGGGGTTTTCTTGGACATTGAAAATAATAGAAAAGTGTTTTATAATTCCTTATCTCATCTTTCGTGATGAAGAGTGTTTATAGTAGAATGAAACACATGAATCTTTGTTATACAATTGTTTCGATGAAAGTTTTCCTTTATTAGCATTGTCAGCATGAAATGAACGTCTTTTCATGCTATTATGGTAAAGGTTATGCACTAAATTATGAGGTGAAAAATAGAATGTGCGGATTTATTGGTTATATTAATGGAACAAATGTGATTGATCATCATCAAACAATAGAAAATATGATGAATACAATTATTCACCGCGGACCAGATAGCGGCGGTATTCATAGTGACGATAAAGTAACGTTAGGTTTCCGTCGATTAAGTATTATTGACTTATCAGAAGTAGCAAATCAACCATTATATAGTGAAGACGGCAATATTGTGCTTGTATTTAATGGGGAAATTTTCAACTTCCAAGAGTTACGTGCAGATCTTATTGAAAAAGGTCATACGTTTAAAACACAGTCAGATAGTGAAGTCATTATTTATGGCTATGTAGAATATGGCGTAGATTTTGTGAAAAAACTACGTGGGATGTTTGCCTTCTGTATTTGGGATAAAAAGAATGATTTACAATTTATTGCACGTGATGGTTTTGGTATTAAACCATTGTACTATTCTGAGCATACAACAGATGGTACATTTATTTTCGGTTCTGAAATAAAATCGTTTTTACCACATCCTTCATTTATTAAAGAATTAAATAAACAGGCGATACGCCCATACTTAACATTCCAATATTCTTCAATGGATGAAACCTTCTTTAAAGGTGTCTTTAAATTACCACCTGCACACTATATGCTGATTCAAAATGGACAAAAGCAAATTGTGCAATATTGGGATAAAAAATTCCATGCAAAAGACGCACCGATTGAAAAATATATCGAAGAAATTCAGTCAACGGTTAAAGAGTCTGTAGAAGCTCATAAAATTAGTGATGTAAAAGTTGGTTCATTCTTATCTGGTGGTATTGACTCTAGTTATATTACTTCTTTATTACGCCCAGATAAATCCTTCTCAGTAGGATTTGCTGACTATGAAGATATGTTCAATGAGACAAATCTTGCAAAAGATTTATCAGATACGTTGAATATTCAAAATGAACGTAGATATATTACAGCGGATGAGTGCTTTGAAGCTCTTCCTAAAATTCAATGGCATATGGATGAGCCACAGTCCAATCCATCTTCAGTGCCACTTTACTTCCTTTCAGAGCTTGCATCAAAAGATGTAACAGTTGTGCTATCAGGTGAAGGCGCAGATGAAATTTTTGGTGGCTATGCTTGGTATCAAAACTCAGGGAAAATGCAAAAATACGAAAAACTACCATTAGGTCTTCGTAAAACATTACGAGGAATGGCAGAAGCCCTACCGAAAAATCAATATACGAACTTCCTTATTAAAGGTGCTCAAACGGTAGAAGAGCGTTTTATTGGAGAAGCAGTCGTGTGGGATGAAGTAGATGCCATTAATGTTTTAAAACCAGCTTATAAAAATGCGCCATCTGTAAAATCGATTACAAAACGTATTTATGATGAAGTGCCTGGTGATGACGATGTGACAAAAATGCAATACCTAGATCTAAACCTTTGGATGCCTGGTGACATTTTATTAAAAGCAGATAAAATGAGTATGGCTCATTCAATTGAATTACGTGTACCATTTTTAGATAAAGAAGTTATGGAATTAGCGAAAAATATTCCATCTAGATATCGTGTCAACGACATTGATACAAAATATGTTTTACGTCAAGCGGCACATCAAGAATTACCAGAGGAATGGGCGAAACGGCCAAAACTTGGTTTCCCAGTGCCAATTCGTCACTGGTTACGTGAAGAAAAGTATTACAGCATGGTCAAAGAAATGTTTACAACGGACTTTGCGAATGAATTCTTTGATACAAAACAATTAGTGGGCTATCTAGATGAACACTATGAAGGGAAAGCAAATCGCGGTCGATATATTTGGACGGTTTATGTATTCCTAGTGTGGTATAAAAAGTTCTTTGTGGACATGGTATAAGAAATACGGTTAATCGGTGGGGATGTTCCATTCCTCACCGATTATTTTAAGGTCTTTTTTCATCAGGTATTTTTGAATGAACTTTTTGGTGTATTTATGCGTCTCATTTCCTATAAATATGTTAAGATTACAGTTGGTTTACTTATGCTATTCACAAGGTGATAGCGCTTGCATGTTGGTTTCTTTGAAGTAACAGAAACGAAAATGTTTTATAAGTATCCTTGAAGTGTTACGATATTAATATTGATTTTACAATGAATGGATGGGTATGATGTCCAATTTAATGAAAGGTACTGCGATATTAACACTGGGGATGTTTTTATCGAAGGTACTCGGATTAATTTATATTTTTCCGTTTTATGCAATTGTTGGCGAAAAGAACATTGCGCTTTATCAGTATGCATATATTCCCTATTCTATTATGTTGGCAATAGCTATTTCAGGTGCGCCAATAGCCGTCTCTAAATTTGTCTCCAAGTATAATGCAATGGGAGACTATCAATCAGGTCGCAAGCTGATGAAATCGGGCATACTCATTATGATGGTAACAGGCTTCGGGGCATTTATCGCACTCTTCCTGCTTGCAACGCCGATAGCAGGGCTAGTTATTAAAAGTGAGGAACAAGTCTTTACGGTTGAACAAATTGCTTCGGTGATTCGCTGGGTCAGCTTTGCCTTAATCGTCGTACCATTTATGAGTCTATGGCGCGGCTTCTTCCAAGGCTATGACAAAATGGAGCCTACGGCAGTTTCTCAATTGGTAGAACAAATTGTGCGAATTGTTGTGTTACTTGGTGGTTCTTTCTTAGTCGTTGTGGTGTTCAAAGGGAAGCCAGAGACAGCGATTTCGTTTGCTGTGTTTGCTGCCTTTATTGGGGCAATCGGTGGATTAGGTGTTCTTTATTACTACTGGAAAAAATATCAGCCTGAATTCAACTTATTACGTAGCCAAAGTGTGACGTCTACACAGCTACCGATGTCCAATATTTATAAAGAAGTGATTACCTATTCCATACCAATGGTGTTTGTTGGAGTAGCCAACCCGTTATTCCAATTAGTTGACATGCTTACATTTAATGGGGCGATGACTTCCATTGGTTTAGCAGAAGTGACAGATACTTATTTATCGATGATAAACTTTATGACACATAAGGTTGTCATCATTCCGGTCATGCTAGCGACAGGCTTTTCAATGGCATTAGTACCGACGATTACAAAATATTACACACAGGGTGAGTATTTATCACTACGCCATGCGATGGATAAAACCTATCAAATTTTAATTTTTATTACATTGCCAGCTGTAGTAGGTATTTCTCTTTTAGCTAATGAAATCTACTTCATGCTTTATTCAGAAAGTGAAATGGGTGCTACTATATTAGCGCATTATGCACCAGTTGCGATTTTATTTGCATTATTCCAAGTAACAGCAGCGTTGTTACAAGGGATTGATTTTCAAAAGTGGATTGTCTTCAGCTTATTATCAGGGATATTCGTTAAGCTAGCGTTAAATATTCCATTCATTCGTTGGCTGGAGGCAGATGGTGCCATTGTGGCAACTGCAATTGGCTATAGTGTATCGATTCTTATCAATATCCTTGTGCTACGAAAAACATTGAATTATCGATCAGAAATGGTTGTTCGTCGTGTTATGTTGATTGCTTTATTGACAATGGCAATGGCAATTAGCGTGCTCGTTGTGCATAAATTATTGGAATTGCTTATGGGCCCAGTAGATAGTAAATTCTCAGCATTACTATTCTCTATTATTTGTGCGGGTGTTGGTGTGGCTGTTTACGGCTTTTTATCACTGCGCTTAGGTTTGGCACAAAAGTTATTGGGTGAACGATTAACGCGCATTATGAGCAAACTGGGAATGAAATAGGAGTGGTACTATGCGTTTAGATAAATTACTAGCGAATATGGGGTATGGTTCCCGTAAAGAAGTGAAGCAGCTATTAAAGCAAAAGGCTGTCACAGTGGATGGTGCTTATGTTAAAGACGCAGCGCTACATGTAGACCCAGAACAGCAGATTGTATCAGTGTTTGGAGAGCGCGTTGTTTATACAGAGTTTGTCTATTTTATGATGAATAAGCCACCTGATGTTATTTCTGCAACAGAGGATTTAAGAGACGAAACGGTGATTGAATTATTAGAGCCATTGCATCAGCATTTTCAACCTTTCCCAGTTGGACGGCTGGACAAAGATACAGAAGGGTTACTGTTATTAACCAATGACGGTTTGCTGGCCCATAATTTATTGTCTCCGAAAAAACATGTGCCAAAGGTTTATTTTGCACAGATTGAGGGCGTTGTGACGGAAGAAGATGTCGAGAAATTTGCGCATGGCGTGGAATTAGATGATGGCTACGTTACAAAGCCTGGAAAGCTTGTGATTCTACAATCTGCACAGCAATCAGAAATAGAGCTGACAATTCAGGAAGGCAAATTTCATCAGGTGAAACGAATGTTTGAGGCTGTGGGTAAACGTGTAACGTATTTAAAGCGGTTGTCTATGGGGAATCTTCACCTAGATGATAAGCTGGCATTAGGTGAATATCGTGAACTAACTGCAGAAGAGCTAGCCAGCTTACAAAACAATCATTAACACAATCCTCGGTGCTACTATAGCATCGGGGATTTTTTATATACAGTATGATGACAGTAACGGTATAATATGAATGAGTTACTGTGATGTACTCATGTAGCTTATCATTATCTAAAGTTTTTAAAATATGATGGTGAAAATAGGTAGAGGACAAATATATGAAGAACCTGCGTATAAAATTATTACTATCTTTAATAGCTTTTGCAGTCATACTCGTTGCTGTCATTTCATATGTCAACAGACAAATACTAGTGGCAGATATCGAGAAGCAAGTGGCCATGAATAAAGTATTAATTGAAAATCATATTCTGACAGATATGCAAACGATCGATAATGCTCATTTTTATTTTGATAAAAATATGTCAGATAATATGGAACAGGAACTTAGAAAATTACAAAACGATTATCGCAAAAATCCTGCTATTGAAACTTGGGATTTGCAACAGAAGAAACAGAAGCATGGTATGGATATTTACATAGTAGATCAATCCAACAAGGTGATTTACACGACATTTGAGAAAGATATTGGTTTGGATTTTTCGAGCTGCTGTCAGCGTTTTTCGGCATTATTGGATGAGCGGCGTGCTAGTGGTGAGTTTTATACAGATGGAATAGATATTTCGACAACGACAGGAGAATACCGAAAGTTCGGCTATTTGGCAACGCATGATAAGAAATATCTGCTTGAGTTAGGCATAGACTTACTGAATGATCCAGTCTTTCAAACCTTTAATTTTGAGAAAACCGCAGAATCCTTAATTGCTAAATACGAGGATTTAGTAGAAGTGCAAATCATTAACGCCGGTGGAGTTTTTTTTGATGATTCTAGATTGAAGAAGATCACCGTGCGAGATCAATCCAAACAATTTCAGCAATATTTTGAGCTAGCGAAGAAAAAAATGGAGCCAGTTGAATTTCAAAAAGCATTACATCATGGTTATATAGAAACGCATCTTTTTTTGCCTTATGAAGCAGAGACAGTGAGAGGGGAGTCTTCAAAAAGGCTTGTTTATGTGAAATTTGTCAATTCTACTAAAATAGAAGCGCTCCAAAAAAATACAAAACAATTTTGGATTTTACTATCCATTGCCTTGCTAACAGCATTTATTATGCTATTAGTCATCAATAAAATTTTATCTAAAACAATCTATCTTGCCACATTCGATCCGTTAACGGGTGTCTATAATCGTGCTACCTATATTCGGAAGTTTGACAATTTATTAAAAAAACGAAAAATGAATGTGCCGGGTTTATTGTTAATCGACTTGGATAATTTTAAGCAAGTAAATGATCAATTTGGGCATGTGGAAGGGGATCGTATCCTGATTGAAACAGCCATGATTTTAAAGCATGTAGTGAAAAACAATGGCTTTGTCGTGAGATTCGGTGGAGATGAATTTGCTATTGTCTTGTACGATACGACAGAACAACAGATGCAACAAATTGCAGAGGCCATTTTGACTCAAATCAGAACCGTAAAATATGAGGGATATGCTAGTGAAAAATGGTCCGTATTATCTGTCAGCATGGGTGGCGCCATTTATCATCATGTTGAAGAGACAGAAATGAGCTTATTTGAACGGGCGGATAAGGCACTATATCAATCTAAAAATGCAGGTAAAGATCAATATTCTAGTTATGCTGAGGTCGCTGCTGACGAAGACTATAGTATTTAAAAAAACGCTCCATTCTATCATTAGCCAATGATAGCAATGGAGCGTTTTTTAATGCGTTGTCGTTTTGGATCTATAAAAGAAACAACTACATAATACAAGAATGGCGATGACAGCAAACATAGCATTCATATAATGAGTCAATAACCAACCACCTATTATGGGTCCAATAAAGCCGCCTAAATTTTTAAATTGCGCAGCGCCCAAATAAGTTGCTTTTTGTGTATCTGGTGCAATTTCATCAATCATAACATTCATTGTTGGGAAGGCAAAAATCTCACCTATTGTAAAAATAATCATGGCGATGATATAGAGCGTATAATTATTGGAGAATCCGAATAAAAATAGACCAATTGCAAAGAACAGTATACCTACCAATAATGTTGCGGACGATGAAAACCGCTCTGATACAATGCTTATTGGTAATTGTAATAATAAGACAACCGCTGCATTGAGAGAGATTAATAGCGAATAAAGTTTCGCACCTTCCTCGATTTTTAATTCAATGATTTGTGGTAATGTAGAATCAAATTGAGAGTATCCTATATTGATTAGGATGGCACCTAAAATAAAGCTAAGTAGTACACGATTTGTTAATAAAATTGTGAATGTACTTAGTATTTTTGTTTGAGTGACAGCTTTAGGTTGTTGCATTTGATAACGGTTTAACACGAAAAATAAAAATACAGCATAAATGATATACATAATACCTGTCAGCATAAAGGGGATACTTGGACTTGATAGCTGTGAGATGTACACACCGATAATAGGGCCGATGACCGCTGCAATATTAATGGCTGTATAACGTAACGAAAATAGTCTTTTTCGTTTATCAGCAGGTGTAAAATCAATCATTAATGCCTGTGTGGAAGGTTCAAAAAATGAACGACAAAGACCATTCAAGGCATTGAATAGGACAAAGAGCCATACGGTATGAACAGTTGCAAAGCCGAAAAATACAAGGCTCCAAACAATAATCGTTAGTAAAATAACACTTTTTCGACCAAAGCGATCTGTTAGATAACCACCAAAAAATCCACCAATAGTGGAAATAAGTGGCGCAATTCCAATCGTCAACCCAATTTGTAAAGGGGAGGCTTGAATTTCATTATGTAGATAAATAGCTAAAAAAGGCATTGCCATAAAGCTTGCAATACGTGTAAATATTGTTCCGCCTAAGATAATCCAAACTAATGGATGAAAGTACGTTGACAATTTCAAATAAAATCCTCCTCTCAACATTTAGAATGTTTCGAGTTTAACGGATTGTTAAGCAACTGTAAATAGTCAAAATAATCTTGAAGGAGCACATAGGGAAATTTTTCTGTAAGTATGGAGCATAAAGGGTATGTTTTGAATGCACAATAGTGAAATGACTGGCCCTTCCAATAAGCCATAAAAAAATCTAATACGCTTATAACGACAAAAAAGAATGACCCCGACGAAAGGTCATTCTTTTTCCATACACAATGCTTTACGTACAAAACGTAAAACTAAGACGTCATTTTTACTTTTTTCTTCGTCGTTGTCCATTTGCCTCGACTTGGACTCATTACCAAATCGTTAAAGGCTAACACGTTCAAATCTCTTTGAACGGTGCGAGGAGTGATACTAAACTCTTCGACTAAATCCTGTGTAGACACGGTTCCTTTGTCTAAAATAAACATGTACACGTCTTTAATACGATTAAGCATTCGATCAGTAGTTGGTTTCATTAAATGAACCACTCCTTCATCTTAATTCTCTTGGCAAAGACTAGCGGACGACAATATGTGCGGAGTGCACTTAGGCTAATAAGTAGCTGCCTTAGACATCCCCTTTTCTAATTTTATAGTCAGAACAATTATTCTGATAACTTCATTATATAGAAAAACTACTTAATTTTCTAGTGAATGCAAGAGAAATTTACATTTGAAATATAAATTTTATACTGTATTTTGTGGGAATACGTGAAAAACATGCTATATGTGGTAGTGTCAGTAGAAGTTACTGAAAATAGTTGTCAGAAAGCTGATTGTCATATATGTTGTAAGGTGTAGAATAATGTTGATACTTTGAAGGAGGTATATGGTATGGATTGGTTACAGGCTGCAAAAGAAAGGCAAGATGAATTGATACAAGAGTTACAGGAGCTTGTGCAAATTAATAGTGTTCTTGATGAGGATACAATAACTACTGAAGTACCATTTGGAGATGGTCCACTTCAAGCGCTTGAATGGTTACTAGCAAAAGGTCAGAACGAAGGCTTACAAACGAAAAATGTTGATAATTATGCTGGGCATATTGAAATGGGTTCAGGTGAAGAATCACTTGGTATTTTATGTCATGTTGATGTTGTACCGGTTGGAGACGAAGCTGACTGGACATACCCACCATTCAGCGGTACAGTAGCAGACGGTAAGTTATATGCACGTGGTGCGATTGACGATAAAGGTCCTACGATTGCGGCATGGATGGCTATGAAGCTTGTGAAAGAAGCGGGTATTCCATTAGAAAAAAGAGTACGAATGATTATTGGTACGGATGAAGAAACAGGATTCCGCTGTGTCGACCACTATTTTAAACAAGAGGAAATGCCGACAATTGGTTTTGCACCAGATGCGGATTTCCCGCTCATCAATGCGGAAAAAGGCATTGCCGAGCTTGTGTTCTCTCAAAATAAAATAGGTGATGCAACGAAAGAACAACTACTACTATTTAATGCAGGAAAGCGCCCAAATATGGTACCTGATTTTGCGAAAGCAACAATTCAGCATGTCTCCGAGTCATTCGAACAGAATTTTCAAACATTTTTAAGCAAAAATCAGCTAGATGGCTCTTTATTAATGGAGGACTCTCGCTATATAATAACTATCAAAGGTAAAGCAGCCCATGCAATGGAACCAGAAAAAGGTGTTAATGCAGCTGTTTATCTTGCAGCATTTTTACAACAAGAGTTGACGACAGAGGCAAGTAAACAATTTGTTGACTTTATCGCACATGTTTTTTATCAGGATCATTACGGCCATCAGCTTGCGCTACAGTTTGAGGATGCAATGTCAGGAAAAACTACATTAAATCCAGGTATCGTCAGCTATGATGTTCATAAAGGTGGCAGTTTAGTAATTAGTATGCGCTATTCTGTGTCCTACCCATTCGATGAAAAAATAACGGCGGCTCAACGCTTAACGGTGGAAAAAGGGTTCTCACTAGATATTCAAGACGACTCCAAACCGCATTATGTCAGTGAAGATGATCCATTTATCCAAACATTAGCAGCTATTTATAGACGTCAAACGGGTGATAGAGAAACACCTCTATTATCGACAGGTGGTGGGACGTATGCACGTGTGATGAAAAAAGGTGTGGCATTTGGCATGCTGTTTCCGGGAGAGCCAGATGTAGCGCATCGTGCAGATGAGTTTGTTGTCGTTGAAAATCTCGTTAAAGCTGCAGCAATTTATGCTGAAGCAATTGTTGAACTTGCAGGAAAAAAATAACTCAAAGACGAAAAGGATGAACAAAACATGGCATATTCATTATGGAATGATCAAATTGTTGAAGAAGGATCGATTGTGATATCTCCAGAAGACCGAGGTTATCAATTCGGTGACGGCATTTATGAGGTAATCAAAGTTTATAACGGAAATATGTTTACAGCACAAGAGCATATTGATCGTTTCTATGCAAGCGCCGAAAAAATTCGTCTTGTTATTCCTTATACAAAGGACGTTTTACACAAATTATTACATGAGCTAATTGAAAAAAATAATCTAGATACAGGGCATGTATACTTCCAAATTACACGTGGTGCTAATGCCCGTAATCATGTTTTCCCAGATGCGAGTGTTCCAGCTGTATTAACTGGTAATGTTAAAGAGGGTGAACGTGCATATGAAAACTTTGAAAAAGGGGTAAAGGCTACTTTTGTTGAGGATATTCGTTGGTTACGCTGTGATATCAAATCTTTAAACCTACTTGGTGCCGTATTAGCAAAGCAAGAGGCTGCTGAAAAAGGTTGCTATGAAGCGATATTACATCGTGGGGATATCGTGACAGAATGCTCATCAGCGAATGTTTATGGTATTAAAGACGGCAAGCTTTATACACATCCAGCGAATAACTTCATTTTAAATGGCATTACCCGTCAAGTCATTTTAAAATGTGCAGAGGAAATTAATTTACCTGTCGTGGAAGAGCCGATGACAAAAGCGGATTTATTAACGATGGATGAAATCATTGTTTCGTCTGTATCTTCTGAAGTGACGCCTGTAGTGGATGTTGATGGAAACCAAATTGGTGCTGGTGTACCAGGGGACTGGACACGTCAATTGCAACAAGCTTTTGAAGCGAAATTACCACTTTCTTCAAATACAAAATAAAAAACATTTTAGAGAACTACCAATAAGGATAGTTCTCTTTTTTATGGATGTAATGTTGAGTGTCGTCATGTAAAATAAAAAGGATAGGAAAGAATAATTTTACAGATTGAAATTCGTAGAACAAATGTCGATGTAATGTATACAATTGCCTCTTTTTCTACTAAAGCAATCGTAATCCATGATGCCTCGGTGTAATAGTGTCTAAATTTTTTCAAGCCTGCAAGTAAGAAGTTAACCTCAAGCCATCCTGTGCTGTGATAGCAGTTAACTATCTTCTCTTAAAGGTTGTAACATTCGTCGGGGAATTCGGGACAACATGGAGTAGATCACGTCGTCATTGCTTCAGGGCATGATGCTTTTTGACAGTGTTCTCCCTATTTCAGCGAGCGTTTGAACACACGCTTTTAGTACAAAAAACAATTGCTGAATCAAGATAAAAAGAAATATAGATATGGTGAGTAAGAATGGAGTGACCTTTACATGGCACAATTGGTGAAATTACAAGATTATATTTCACGCTATCAAATTGATTTAGCGAGATATCCAACTCAATTTGTGCGCTTAAAGAAAAGTCAGTGGGAGCGCATTAAGCGTCAGTGGGAATTGGGAGAGGATATAAGCGAATGGCAACATGACGACAATGAGGCAGAAACAAATGCCTTCGAAGAAAAGGAACGGTTTTCCTTCTTCAAAAAAATCTTTGCTGGCCGCCAAAAGGAAGCAACTGAGGATGTTGAAAAACTAGAAATATCCAACGAGCTTGTCAGTGATGAAGATACCATTCCAGAAGAAGAAACGACGCTCACATTTGAACCTAAAATTGTGTTTGCACCACAATCCATCCATGAGCTGAAACGAATGTTTATCGATCAATTTTTCCATTTTCAAATGAAATGGGCTAGTTCAACATTACGTGAAAAATCATATGTAGATCCTCGTTTCATGCGTGACTCTTTACTACGTACATTATTGCAAACGTTACCAGATAACTATTTGTTGTTTTATTATCCTATTCTACAAATAAGAAAAGCCCCTATTGAGCTTGATGTAGTACTCATGTCACCAACAGAATGTATTTGTATTACGGTGTTAGAAGCTGAAAATCAAGCTGTCTATGTAGGTGGGAGTGATCGCTTCTGGATGAAGAAAGTGGGAACTAAGGACGTTAAAGTACTGAATCCAACAATTAATTTAGGGCGGATGGAATCGGTGCTATCGCAATTATTTAAACAAGAGAATATAGATATGCCTATCCGTAAAGTTGTGCTAACTCGGAATGGTTATTTTGATTATCCTGGTGCACCATTTGGGATTCGCTTTGTTGATCGTCGAAATTACCACGAATGGATAGAGCAGTTGAGAAAAGTTTCCTCTCCTATGAAGCATATGCAAATACGGGCTGCTCAAACAATTTTAAATACTGTCCAAACAACCTCCTTTAATCGAGACATTTGGCAGCAAGCGCCACAACCAACAGAGGACTGATATATGCAGGTATTATTTATTGTCAATGAGGCAGCAGGAAACGGGAAAGGCAAGAGGGTTTGGCTTCAGCTGCAACAGCAACTAACGATCACCTATCAAGTAGCTTTTACGGAATATGAAGGACATGGAAAGGAAATAGCCAAACAATGGGCTCAGCAACAGCAAGAACACATGTTACTTGTCGTTGTTGGTGGTGATGGCACCATCCATGAGGTAGTTAGTGGTGTTGTACATAATAAATACGTCATTATAGGTGTCGTTCGAGCAGGCTCTGGCAATGATTTTGCCCGCTTTTTCCCAAGCTTTCAACATGCGAGGCAAATAGAGGCCTATGTAAGGACCACTATGGCCAATACACAGATGGATGCTGGAATTATTCAGCTCGGTGATAAATGGAATGAAATTTTCGTTAATAATGCGGGTATAGGCTTCGATGCCTATGTGACAAAATCAATTAATACATCTCGTCTTAAATTTTATCTCAATAAAATTGGGCTAGGAAAGCTTTCCTATGCTGTAGCTGTTATGAGAGGATTATTTCGCTTTGAGCGTTTTGATGTAACGATTCGTTCAGGTGAACAAGAATGGCAATTCCAGCAGGCATGGTTTGTAGCGATGAGTAATCAGCCTTATTTCGGGGGAGGCATGAAAATATCACCAGCTGCAAAAGCAGATGATGGCCTTGTGGATATAACGATTGTCCATGGAATATCACGTATCAAATTATTACTTGTTTTTATCACTGTTTTTTTTGAAAAGCATACAAAATTTAAGGAAATTACTTTTTTACAGGGCCAACACTTTGATATGAGTGTACGCGCTCATCAGGTTGATTGTCATACGGATGGCAATTACGTGGGCGTTGTGAATCAAGGGATCCCTATACACTGTACAGTACAGCAAAATGCATGGCAGGTTATTGCTAAAGATGCCTAAAAATATCATTGTGCAATAATTTCATGCGAATTGTAGGGGAATACGTTATACTATAAAACATTAATAACTTCACAAGAAAGAAATGAGGAACAACATTGAGATTAAGAAATAAGCCTTGGGCAGAGGAAATGATTACAGATCACCTAGAGGTGATTATTCCAAATCCTGAAGACTTTAAAGGAAAGTGGCAGTCTGTTTTCGGAAATGACAATCCTATCCATATTGAAGTAGGTTCTGGAAAAGGGCAATTTGTTACAGGTATGGCTTTGCAAAACCCAACGATTAATTATATTGGCATTGAGCTTTATGATAGTGTGATTGTTTGTGCACTAGAAAAAGTGCTAGAGGCAAAATCTCCAGCGAATTTACGCTTACTAAAAGTAAATGGCGCAGATTTATATAAATTCTTTGATAAAAATGATGTATCACGTGTATACCTGAATTTCTCAGATCCTTGGCCAAAAACACGTCATGCAAAAAGACGTTTAACGCACGAGGGTTTTTTGAAATTATATGAGTCGATTTTAGTGGATAATGGGGAAGTCCATTTTAAAACGGATAACCGTGGTCTGTTCGAGTATTCTTTAATCAGTATGTCTGAATATGGTATGTTACTAAAGTATGTATCTCTCGACCTACATGCAAATATGCCAGAGGATAATGTGATGACGGAATATGAGGAGAAATTTTCTGCGAAAGGGCAGCCGATTTATCGCTTAGAATCACAATTTATCACTAAATTGTAGGGGGAATATGGATGGATCAGTTACAGTTTCACAAAATGTCATTAACATGGCTTAACGGGGGTGTTACGTGCCTAGATGGCGGGGCAATGTTTGGTGTTGTACCGAAGCCGCTTTGGTCACGTAAATATCCAGTCAATGAAAAAAATCAAATTGAATTACCAACAGAACCCATCCTCATTCAATATGAGGGCAAAAACTACCTGATTGATACAGGAGTTGGTTTTAATAAATTAAACGAAAAACAATTACGAAACTTTGGTGTAACCGAGGAATCCTCATTAACGGAAAGCTTACAGGAACTGGGATTAACAACAGCGGATATTGATGCAGTGTTAATGACTCATTTACATTTTGATCATGCTGGTGGCTTAACACAATGGGAAGAGGATGTACTTGTACCAACTTTTCCGAATGCCAAAATTTTTGTTACGAAAATTGAATGGGATGAAATGCGTAATCCTAATATCCGCTCTAAAAATACGTATTGGAAAGAGAATTGGGAGCCAGTGCAGCACTTAGTTGAAACCTATGAAGATACGTTGGAAGTGGTACCAGGGATCGAAATGATTCATACAGGTGGACATAGTGAGGGACATGCCGTTATTAAGCTAACGCAAAATGGTGAAGTATTATTGCATATGGCGGATATTATGCCAACACATGCTCACCAGAATCCATTATGGGTATTAGCGTATGATGATTACCCAATGACAAGTGTATTTGCCAAAGAGCGACTTATGAAAGAGGCGCTTACTAATAGCTATAGCTTTATTTTCTATCACGATGCATATTACCGTATGATTAAATGGGATGAAACGGGCAAAGAAATTGTCAATAAGCTTGAGCGTAGTAGACAAGCTGTTATTACATTTTAATAGCGCCAGCAAAGGCCGAGGTAATTGACATATAAAATGTCAATTACCTCGCTTTTTTGTTCGTGAACAGGATAGAAAATATGATACACTTAACACGATACTAAAATACAAAAGAGAGTTGAAATAAACATGGCAACTGAACAACCATTTTTACCAGTTTTACTAGGATCAGATATGAATGCATATGGTATGGCACGCGCGTTTTATGAAGCATATGGTATTAAACCACTTGTCTTAGGACGTTCTCATTTAACAGCGACTCAAGATAGCCATATCCTACAATTTCAAGAAATAGACCGTTTAAATGAACAAGATGTTTTTGCACCTGCACTTGCAGAAGTTGCAAAAAAATATGCTGATAAAAAACTATTACTTTTAGCATGTGGAGACGATTATGCTAAGCTGATTATTAAAAATAAGCCAGCGTTACAAGAGCATTTTACTGTACCGTACATCGATGAATCGTTGATGGATGAAATTTTATTGAAAGAAAACTTCTATAAAATGTGTGATCAATATAATTTTAAATATCCAGGTACAACAACGGTGACAGCCGATAACTATGAAAACTTTACACCACCATTTGATTACCCTATTATTTTAAAAGCTTCAAACTCTGTAGAATATTGGGCATGTAAATTCCCAGGTAAGAAAAAAGTATTTGTTGCGCATGATGATGCGGAAAAAACGGCCATATTAAAAGCGATTTATAGCTCAACATATCAGGATACTATGATTATCCAAGAATTTATTCCTGGTGATGATTCTTATATGCGTGTGTTAAATGCTTACGTAGGGAAAGATGGAAAAGTAAAGCTGATGTGTCTAGGTAATCCTATTCTAGAAGAACATTCTCCTGAAGGAATCGGAAGTTATGCAGCCATCGTTACAACCTATGATAAAGAATTAATGGATCAAGTACGATTCTTCTTAGAGGATATCGGTTATACAGGCTTTGCAAATTTCGATATGAAATATGATATTCGAGAAAAGCAGTATAAGCTATTTGAAATTAATTTACGTAATGGTCGCTCTAGCTACTATGTAACAGCCAGTGGTCATAATTTAATGAAGTATGTCGCTGATGACCATATGTTAAATATCGAGCAAGATGTCACATATGTGCAGGACAAACATTTATGGATGATTATCCCTAAGGGCGTATTATTCAAATATGCATCAAATGAAAAGCTTAAACTAGAAGCAAAAAAATTAATTAGTGAGGGCAAATATACAAACTCTCTTTACTTTAATGAGGATATGAATACGAAGCGTTGGGTGAAGTTAACGCTCAATAACTTGAATTATTATCGTAAGTATAAAAAGTACTTTAATAATAAAGGTTTATCCGAATAACAATAAGAAGCCATCTCATTCATTGGAGATGGCTTCTTATTGTCTATACATGATTAAACTTCTGTTAGTTCCACGACAACACCAGAGCGTGCGTCGGCAGCAAACTCGAAAGTCTGCATTTCCCCTTCATTCATACGAGAGATTCCTCCGCGATATACTGGGATAGTCATAATACCGTTTGTGAAATCTTCTGTTTTCATAAAAATCCAAGAACCGTCAATCGGTGCATCCTTTTTAAACTCTCTTTTTATGTTTTCAAGTACTTGTCCTGCAGGTACGAACGGAGAAACTTTTTCACTAGCTTCTTTAATAATGACTGCGGCAGCTAAGCCAGTTGCAACACCAATTAAAAAATCACGTAATTTCATACATCTTTCCTCCTTTTTCTATACCTATATTTTAGCATAGCCTATGGAGTGAATGCACGTTCACACTTTAACAGTTTTAGGAAATGTATCAATATTTCGAATTCGAAAATAAATGTGTTACAATAGGCAAGGAAGAATATTCTACTTCGTGGGGAGAGAGTCATCATGAATGAGGAAACATTACAATTATTTAAAACATTAACAGAACTACCAGGCGCTCCGGGGAATGAACATGCTGTACGTGCGTTCATGCGTTCTGAGTTAGAAAAGTACTCGGATGAAATCGTTCAAGATAATTTAGGGGGCATCTTTGGTGTTAAGCGCAGTGGGGTTGCTGACGCGCCGAAAGTGTTGGTTGCTGGACATATGGATGAAGTAGCATTTATGGTTACTTCTATTACAGATAATGGCATGATCCGTTTCCAAACATTAGGTGGCTGGTGGAACCAGGTTATGCTTGCACAGCGTGTAGAAGTTTATACAAAAAATGGCGCAATACCTGGCGTTGTTTCATCTATTCCACCGCATTTATTAACAGATGCAGAACGTGCTAAGCCGATGGATATAAAAAATATGCTTATCGATGTTGGCGCTGACAACAAAGAAGATGCAATGGGTATGGGTGTTCGTCCAGGACAATCTATCATTCCTATTTGTCCATTTACACCAATGGCCAATCCGAAAAAAATTATGGCTAAGGCTTGGGATAACCGTTATGGCTGTGGTCTAGCGATTGAGTTAATGAAAGAAGTACAAAATGAAAAACTAGGATCGCATTTATATTCAGGCGCAAATGTTATGGAGGAAGTAGGTTTACGTGGTGCTCAAGTATCAGCAAATATGATTAAACCAGATTTATTCTTCGCATTAGATGCTTCTCCTGCCAACGATACGTCAGGAGAAAAAAATCAATTTGGACAGCTTGGCAAAGGTACATTACTTCGTATTTTAGACCGCACAATGGTCACACATCGTGGTATGCGAGAATTTATTTTAGATACTGCCGAATCAAATCATATTCCTTACCAGTACTTTGTATCTCAGGGAGGAACTGACGCAGGGCGAGTACATACAGCAAATGATGGTGTTCCAAGCGCTGTTATTGGTGTTTGCTCACGCTATATTCACACGTCAGCGTCCATTATTCATATTGATGATTATGCAGCTGCCAAGGCATTAATTGTTGAATTAGTGAAAAAAGCAGATCGTTCGACATTAGAGACAATTCGCGCTAATGTATAAGAAGTTAACAAGATGCCTTTTAGAGGCATCTTTTTCTATGGAAAGAAAGTGGGGATTAGATGAATATAGCCATTGGGACAATGAATAAAGCGAAGACAGAGGCAGTTGAAGTAATTGCTCGACAATATTTTGAAGATGCCATCTTTACGCATGTGAAAGCTGCTTCTGAAGTGTCAGATCAACCAATAAGTAATGAAGAAACGAGACTAGGGGCGATTAATCGTGCAAAAAACGCCATGAACACAACAGGTGCACAATTCGCATTTGGCTTAGAGGGTGGCGTAACTGAAATAGATGATGAAATGTATGTTTGTAATTGGGGTGCATTAACAGTTTCTGATGGAACAATTTTCACAGCTGCTGGTGCACAAATTATATTACCAAAAGAAATTGCCCAGGAAATAAGAGGTGGTGGAGAACTTGGCCCTATTATGGAGCAATACACAAAACGTCGAGATATTCGTCAAGGTGCAGGTGCTGTAGGTATTTTTACGCAAGGTTTAGTGAGTCGACAGATGATGTTTGAGCATATTGTATCACTATTGGTTGGTCAATATTTGTTCACATTTTCACAAAAATAGTTAAATAGAATTAGTATTCAGCATGCAGTTAGGTTGCATCTGATGAATAATTTTTTTAAAATAGAAAAAAGTTAGCAGAGAAAGGAAGAGGAACATGTCGTTTACCTGGCTAAAAACTATCGGCCTGATGCTTTTACTTCTGGTCCTTTCTGGCTGTAATCAATCGATTGATGACCAAATTGCGAATGGGCTCCAATTAACGGAGACGGTTTTTGCTGAAGAGCCAGAAGAACATACGGAGAAAATTGGAGATATCAAATTATACTTACCTTCAAACTTTAAAGTTGAAGACAGTTCAGATGCTTATAATATTGTGATTTCAAAAGGAAAAGAAAGCTATATTCTTTTTATTAATGATGAAGAAGCACAAGACAGTAAACTTTATTATAATCTTTTAAAAGAAAATGAAGCGGACAAAATTATCGAAGAGTTAACTTATGACAAGAATGGTCGTTTTGGCTTCACTGCGGTTCTAAAGACGGAAGATAAAAATGAGATGGAGCTCATTGTTAGTAGCGGCGGCGTGAAAATGACAACGATTTCTCAGACCAAACATATTGAAACTAATTTGCGTGAGATGACGAAAATTGTACATTCGGTTAAAATGAAGTAAATAGATTGGATTGAACAGACGGTTCACAAACATGTGAGCCGTTTCATTTTGAAGTCAGGATGTGAGAAAAATGAAGCAATTGAAATCAGAACAACTGATAGAGCTATTAAAAAAACGATTGAATGAAGAGAAATACGAATTTCATTTTGATAAAAAGCATGATAAATTACGATTGAATCATAAGACGATTGACAAAGGAATGGAGCTCTCATTACCTGGTATCTTAGCAAAATACAATGATAAGCAAGAGGCAGCGATTGAGGAAGTTGTCTATACGATTGAGCAGACTTTTAATGCGATGGAGCAAGAAAAAGAACAAGGCTTTCAAACGACTACACAAATTTATCCTATTATACGTGCGACTTCTTATCCCCAAGCATCTAAAGAAGGACATGCGTTTATTACAACTGAGCATACAGCGGAGACACGTATTTTTTATGCGCTCGATTTGGGTAAAACCTATCGTTTTATTGATGAATCCATGCTAGAAGCATTACAATTAACGGTAGAGCAAATTCGAGAAATGGCACGCTTTTCAGTAAAGCAATTACCAACCGCATATAAAAAGGATGAGGTAGCAGGTAATCTATTTTATTTTGTCAATGTGAATGATGGCTACGATGCTAGCCGTATTTTAAATGAGAGTTTTTTGACAGACATGCGAGCACTGGTGGAAGGCGATATGACATTGTCTGTGCCACATCAAGATGTGTTAATTATAGGTGATATTCGCAATGAAACAGGGTATGATGTATTAGCACAGATGACGATGCATTTCTTTACTGTCGGTATAGTACCGATCACATCATTATCTTTTATTTATGAAGATGGGGAACTAGAACCAATCTTTATTTTAGCCAAAAACAGAGTGAAAAAGGAGCAAGAAAAACAATGAACGTATTTTACAACAAAGAGCATGTAGGAGATGTCTTGCTAGTTCAATTAGCAACTGAGCCTATTGTGAAAACAGTAGTAGAACGAGCTGGAGATATCGCTATTTTAAAAGAAGCACAAACAGGAGAAATAAAGGCGTTTAATTTATTTAATGCAAGCAGCTACATCCAAACAGATGCAAGAGGCTTAGTGGAAGTGACACCAGAACTAGTAGCACAACTAACTGCAGCCATCGAGAAAAATGGAGCTACAATCAACCTTGATGTTGACTTTTCTCCAAAATTTGTGGTGGGTTATGTGGAAACAAAGGACAAGCATCCAAACGCTGATAAATTAAGTATCTGTTCCGTAAATGTAGGCGATGAGACATTGCAAATTGTTTGTGGTGCTCCTAATGTAGAAGCAGGTCAGAAGGTAGTGGTTGCAAAAATTGGTGCAGTAATGCCTTCAGGTATGCTCATTAAAGCAGGAAATTTACGTGGTGTTGAGTCTTACGGCATGCTTTGCTCAGCTCGTGAATTAGCCATTCCTAATGCTCCTTCTGAAAAAGGAATTTTAGTATTACCGGAAGATGCCACTATTGGTAGTGCTTTTGAAACACCAACTAAATAGAAATGCCTTTATTTGAAAAGGAATTTATTAAAATGTAAATGTTTTATCATGATATTATTCCTTGTATCAAGGTGAAATGCCCTAAATCGTTATGTTACTAATATGCTAGTAGCGTAACGATTTTTTTGTTTAGAATGAGCCTCTAAATGCAAGTTTCAAGAGCGTTTTTATGGTATGCTTTTTGATATAGACATTGAGCTATTAATTATATGAATCAAGCCAATGCTATAAATGAAGTGTAAGAGAAATGAGTGAAACGAAGTGAACTGGTTTAAAAAACAAATTAGTAAATTTATAAATAAAGAAGATGAATATTACGAGTATGAAGAATATTATGATGGCTACGAAGAAGAGCAGACCGAGCAACTACATACGCAAAATGAAGTACCGATGGCTAAGCAGAAGACTTTCCGTTTTCCATTGATTGACGATGATGAAAGCGGGACATCCTACACACCACAAAAAGAAATGTTTGATCAAATGGGTAATGATGATTATGGACAGATTGGTGATTTATCTTTACCGAAGCATTTAAACCACCATATTGTTGACTCCAGTGTTTATGATGTGGAGGTTTCAGGGATTCGTGATTTATTAGCAAATCGTTCAAAACGCACTGGTCGAAAAACAACGATGAAAAGTCAGCCTGTAGAACAGCAATATCGTTCACGAGCAAGCTTAGTGTTTCGGGATGCACAACATGAGACAGTCAATGTTAAGTCTGCGTCTGCACCAGCATCTGTTTCGAAAGAGAAAAAGCAGTGGAAGGAACAAAAAGTTGAAAGCATTTTACCTGAGAATCGTAAACGCTTTGTGCCAACAGATGTACCTTCACCCGTCTATGGATTTGCAAAACCAAGTCCCATCAAAGAATTATTAGATAAAAGAAAAGAAGAATACGAGGAGCAAGAAACCTCGGTACATGATACCGAAATGGTGACGGTTACGAACTCTATAAAAGAAACGACAACAAATGAGGCTAATGAAAATATACTAGAAGAAAAAGAGCCGGCTAGCATAGGTCAAATGGTTGAAGTAGAGCAGCATGAAATCATTGAACCTGATGAGCTACCTTTAGCAAATGAGCCTATTCATTTTGATGATGATGTATCGGTAGAGGCTAATGGTGAGCAGGAGAGTATGTTATCTAATATGGCTATACCTCAAACAACATCATTTGCCATGGCCTTTGAAGATCAAGTGAAGGAAGCTGTTCTGCAAGACCAAACAGTTCAACAACTTTCTGCCGATCAATCTGAAATTCACGTGAAAGAAATGATAGTAGAGCAAGTACAAATCGAAAATTCCACGATTCATATCGGAGAGGTAACAGTTGTACAGCCATCGAAGGATGACCCATTACTTGTTGACGACCAATCTGTTGATACGGTGCAGAAGGAAGAAACAAGTCGTATTCCTTTTAATGTCCTCATGTTAAAAACGGATAAAGAAAAATGGAGAATCCAACAGCAAATGAAAAAGGCACAGCCTCTTCATGTAGAAAGTACTCAGAAAGCAATGGAAAACGAACCAGTGGATGTGGCGGTTGCCTATGAAGAGGAAGAATCATGTTCTCTAGACAGCGTTGTAATAATAGATCGTCCCCAACCAGCTGATTCGCTAACAGAAGAGGATCTTGTTGAGTCAATGACAGAGCATATGCCATTGCAAGATGAGTTAGCATCCCATCAATATGCCAAGGACGATACGCGAAATGCTACTACTCCACATAGCTCTGAAGACAATGTAGCAGTCATTACAATGACACCTGTGACAACAATGTCTGGTGTATTAACGCAAGAAAGAACAGAAATTGAAAAAGCCGCTAATGATGAAATTTCAGCTACTACTGAGCCAGAGCTAGAATCAGAACTAGAACGAGGTTTAGAGTCAGAGCTAGAATCAGAACTAGAACCAGATTTAGAGCTAGAACCAGAACCAGAACCAGAACCAGAACTAACTACCAACACTGATGAAATTTCAGAAATTGTAGCGTATGGTCCTGTACAGTCTGTTGACAAGCAAGAGGAACCACCAGTATTTGAAGTGGAAGCACAGGAAGCTGAAAAACCTGCAAAGCCAGTTCATGTCTATCAAAAGCCTACAGATGAGTATTTAGAGCCACCAGAGGAGAAAACACAGGATACGGATTGGATGGAACAACAGGGAGATACATTGGTCGAGGCACTTTCTTATTTCCAGGTTTCCGCTCAAATTGAATCGATTATGCAGGGGCCAGCTGTTACGCAATTCGAAATAACGGTGAGCCATGGTACAAAGGTTAGTAAAATCCGAAACTTAGCCGATGATTTAAAACTGGCCTTAGCAGCAAAAGATATTCGTATTCAGGCACCAATCCCTGGAAAAAGTTCAATAGGTATTGAGATTCCAAACCGCGTATCTCGTGCTGTTCGCTTGTCAGAGGTGACAAATAGTGCCTCTTTCCTTGAATCGGATTCTCCATTAGAGGCAGCGTTAGGTCTTGATTTAACAGGAAAGCCTGTTACATTAGATTTGCGAAAAATGCCTCATGGCTTAATTGCTGGTGCAACGGGTTCGGGTAAATCTGTTTGTATTAATTCTATTTTGGTTAGTTTATTATATAAAGCTGCACCACATGAGTTAAAACTCATGCTGATCGACCCTAAAATGGTAGAGCTTGCACCATTTAACCATATACCGCATTTAGTTAGCCCTGTTATTACAGATGTGAAGGCAGCAACGGCTGCACTGAAATGGGCAGTGGAGGAAATGGAGCGTCGCTATCAGCTATTTGCTCATGCAGGTGCACGTGATATTACACGTTATAATGCAATAGCAGATAAAAATAATGAGCATAGCTTGAAGCTACCCTATATTTTAATTGTCATTGATGAGTTAGCTGATTTAATGATGATGTCTCCGGCTGATGTAGAGGAGGCCATTTGTCGAATTGCTCAAAAGGCACGTGCTTGTGGTATTCATTTAATTGTTGCGACGCAAAGACCTTCTGTGGATGTTATTACAGGGTTAATCAAATCAAATATCCCTACACGTATTGCCTTTGCTGTTTCCTCACAAATTGATTCTCGTACCATTTTAGATGGGCAGGGAGCAGAAAGATTACTTGGGCGAGGGGATATGCTATATTTAGGTAATGGTATGTCAGCGCCAGTGCGACTACAGGGAACATTTGTGACAGATGATGAAATTGAAGCCATTATTGAGCATGTTCGTGAGCAGGGAGAGCCTGATTATATTTTCGATCAAGAGGAGTTATTGAAGAAAACAGAGGTGTCCGCAGAACAGGATGATCTGTTTGAAGATGTTTGCCGATTTGTCTATGAGCAAGGTGGCGCCTCAACCTCATTGATTCAACGAAAATATCATATTGGCTATAATCGTGCTGCTCGTTTAATTGATATGTTAGAATCACATGGCTTTGTTTCGGAGGCAAGAGGAAGTAAGCCGCGTGAAAGTTACATTACAGAAGAAGATTTAATTACTATGTTTGAATAAGAATTGCATTGTTTTCGTCTAGATTATCTAATTTACGTCGATTTTAGTTTTTTTAGAAAAGTTACACATCTATCCTTATGCATAAAAAGTGCTATAATAGACAGGATGTGTTGAATAGTACGTATTTTTTAACACTTGTGAAGGTATTAATACCTAACGATTCGTGAAATAATACGTTACACCTAATAGATGATAGATGGGATATTGAAATTCCCGGGGGGTTTAATTAATGACAGTTTTTCATTTCACAGGCATTAAAGGTTCTGGCATGAGTTCGCTTGCACAAATCTTATTTGATGCTGGTGAACAAGTACAGGGCTCAGATGTCGATAAATATTTCTTCACGGAGCAGCCGTTACGTGAACGTAATATTCCAATTTTTACATTTAATGCAGATAATATTAAAGAAGGCATGACAGTAATTGCAGGAAATGCGTTTCCAGATGATCATCCTGAATTAGTACGTGCCCAAGAAATCGGTGTAGAAATCATTCGTTACCATAAATTTTTAGGTGAATATATTGGCAACTATACATCCATTGCAATCACAGGTGCGCATGGTAAAACATCTACAACAGGCTTGATGGCACATGTTGTAGGCGGTTATAAGCCAACATCTTATTTAATTGGTGATGGTACAGGTGCAGGGCATGAAAATGCTGATTTCTTTGTGATGGAAGCATGTGAATATCGCCGTCACTTCTTAGCCTACAATCCAGATTATGCTGTGATGACTAATATCGATTTTGATCATCCAGACTACTTTGCCAACATAGAGGATGTATATTCTGCATTTCAATCATTAGCGTTACAAGTGAAAAAAGCGATCATCGCATGTGGTGATGATGAACAGCTTCAGCGTATTCAAGCAAAAGTACCAGTTGTCTATTATGGATTTGGTGCTGAAAATGACTTCGAAGCGCGTAATGTAGAAAAAACAACTAAAGGTACAAAATTTGATGTATTTGTTCGCAATGAATTTTATAGTACTTTCTTTATCCCGTTATTTGGGGATCATGCTGTTTTAAATACATTGGCTGTCATTACGCTATGCGAATATGAAGGCATTTCACCTGATATTATTCAGGAGCGTCTACACACATATAAAGGTGTTAAGAGACGTTTTACTGAAACCGATATAGGGGATACTGTTTTAATAGACGACTATGCACACCATCCAACGGAAATTCGTGCAACAATTCAATCGGCACGACAAAAGTTCCCTGAACGTGAGCTAGTTGCTATTTTCCAACCACATACATTTACACGTACCCAAGCTTTTTTACAAGATTTTGCGGATAGTTTGAGCCTTGCAGATACAGCCTATTTATGTGATATATTTGGCTCTGCAAGAGAAACGCAAGGTGCACTATCTATTCATGATTTAGCGTCTCTTATCGAAGGCAGTGCAGTGATTACCACTGAAGGAATTGATATATTAACAAAACATAAAGGCGCAGTATTTTTATTTATGGGCGCTGGTGATGTTCACAAGTTCCAAGATGCTTTTGAAGACGTGCTTACAAACAATGAAACAGCTTAGTCCGTAGGGGTTAAGCTGTTTTTTCTCAAATTTGAGAAGGAATTCCGTTTTTTTTGTCGAAGATAGGGAAAGTAATAGTAAAGACAATTTACTAGCAGGAGGTTATCTTATGGAAGTGATTTTGTATATTGCAGCCATTATTGCTGCAATCGGATTTTTAATTTTATGTGTGAGCGTTGGTATGACATTATTTTCGCTCAAGTCCATTTTAAACAGTTTAGCTGGGACATTATCTGGGATTGAAGGACAAATGGAAGGCATTACGCGTGAAACAACGTCCTTATTAACAAAAACAAATAGCTTAGCAGATGATATTCAACATAAATCGGAACAATTAAATTCAGTTGTTCAAGCTGTTAAAGGTATTGGTGATTCCGTTAATGGTTTAAATAATTCTGTACAGCAAATCACTTCTTCTGTTTCTAAAAGCGTAGAACAAAACGAAGAAAAAATTGCACAGGTTGTACAATGGAGTAATGTGGCGATGGGTATTGCGGATAAGTGGAAAAAACGCAAAATCATTGAGCAAGAGTCAGTTTCTGAGGATGCCTATGCATTTGAAACGGTACAGGTAGAAGAAAAGCCAAAAAGAAAATGGGGTCGTAAAAAATGATAATTATTCAGTGAGTATTACATGCTGACTGAATAAAAATAAAGTCTTAGACATAAGTTGTAGATGCATCTGTGAAAGTAGATGGACAACCAGTCTAGACAAATTTGATAATAAGATGGGGAGGAATTGTTGTATGACAACTCAAAAGCCAAATTTTAACGAAGTAAAGGAACAACAGCTTGAAAGTTCTTTACCTCAGCTTTATCATTCACAAGACTCGATTTATGAAGAGGAGCGTGTAAACATGAAAGATTTTGTGATTGGCGCATTAGTCGGAGGAATCGTAGGTGCTGCGGCAGGTCTACTGTTAGCCCCAAAATCAGGAAAAGATTTACGTAGTGATGTGGCGGTACAAGCTGTTCAGTTAAAAGATAAGAGTGCAGACTTCTCGACAACTGCAAAAGATAAAACGGTTCAACTTTCTAAACAACTTCAAGAACAATCTACACAATTAGTGGAAAAAGTAAAAACATTGAAAACGGCAAAAGCACCAGCTGTTTTTGATGATGGTACGGTTTCCTTTGAGGGTGAAGAACCGCTAGAGGAATTTATTCCTAGTGAGGAACCTAAAGCTCAAGAAATAAAGGAACAAACAGAAGAGACAAATGAAGAAGTACGCGCATAATGCATAATAAAAAGGGATACGTTACATGATAATGATGTAACGTATCCCTTTTTTAAGTGATGGGTGAAGCTTCTAATAGTATTTCTAGTTGATCGCCACCAAATATTTCTGTATCAAAGCTTGCTGGTTGACCATTTCTTAAAATCGTGAAATTCCCTTTAAATGTACCTGGTAACTGCCAATTAGAGAAACGGAATACATCCTGATAAATCCAACGACTGCGATCCTTTTCTCTAAATTCGATAGTTGCTCCATTCGGCACAGTGGACAGTGGTGATACAACGTTTTGATTGACGAGCGCCTCATTTGCTGTTTTCTTAAGTTCTAAAACTTCCTGTTGGAAATGAATAATGATTTTATCCTCTAGCAAAAGGTTCATTTGGTCTGCTATACGTTGTACGGTTGGTAAAGATGGTTGGTGAAAGCTAATGATATCGCCATCTTGAACCGCATAGCTCATTTTAGCTATTTTTCCATTAATCATTAGCTGTGAAGAGAATTCTGGTAAATACAAAGGTTGACTGTCCACTTGAATAGAATAGGATTCAAATTGTTTGACTAAATTCCAGTTGTTCGTGACTTTAAATACATCTTCAATTGTATCAGCTATATCAAAAACTACTCTATCACGATCATTTAAAATTGTATCAAGTGATGCAGGTGATTGATTGACAGTAATTTTTGGCTCAATCACATATTTGGTTTGTTGTATTGTAATTGTTTTTATCGCTGCATCATCAACAAGATCTCTCACTGTAGCTGTTGCAGTTTGCCCATCTTGCCCTTCAATTAGCTGAATAGCATCACCCGATTTAATCAATGTTTTGGTAGATGCCTGTTGGCCATTGACCAATATTTCTGCTGGTTGCCCATGACCACCTGGGATAAAAATATCTTGTCCATTGACACTGACAGATAGCCCAAGTCCAGGTTTTCCATATAATTGCTTTGCTCGTATATTTGCCGCTAAAAAAGCATCCGCCACAGTCATTTCCTTTAATTCAAAAAGGCGAACCACTTGATTATTAACCGTTAAACTCATATATTGAATCGGCATTTTTTTAGCAGCAATCGCAATTCCAATCGGCGTGACTAACTCAGGTGATGCTTTTATATGTTCTTCCTTTGTAAGGTTTTGAATAGCATCAATACCTCGAACAGCGATACGATTTGCTGGTAAGTCAAGGACTTGTCCAAGTTCTGTAGTCAGATTGGGTGTTAAGCTACCACCACCAACTAACATAACGGCTTTCGGTGCGACACGATTATTGAGTCGTAAGATTTCTTCACCAATAGACTTTGCCAGTTGCTTCACTGCAGGCTCAATTGCTAATAACACCTCATTCTTTGGATAAAACTGATCAAATCCTAGGATATCTTGAATTAATATTTCTTCTGCTGTTTGGAGCTGACGTTTTGCCTCTTCTGCTACAGGGAAGTCTAGTAAATAGTGGTCGCTTAATGCTTCTGTAATTTCGTCGCCAGCTGTTGGCACCATACCATAGGCCACAACTGTACTTTTATCAGTGATCGCGATATCAGATGTTCCTGCCCCTATATCAACAAGTGCCACATTTAAGCGACGCATCGTTGGCGGAATGAGCACATTAATGGCAGCAATAGGTTCTAATGTCAGTGCTTCCATTTCTAAATCTGCCCGTTTAAGAGCAGCAATAAGTGATTCCACAACAACGCGAGGTAGGAAAGTGGCAATCACTTCAATTTGTGCTTCATCACCTTGTTGATCGAGCAGACTGCCGATTTCCTCGCCATCCAAGCGATAATAGAGGACTGAATAGCCTACACAATAATAGTGGCTAATCTTTGCATCCTCCTTTTGTTGTAAAAGTTGTTGCTGTGCTTGTTGAACGGCCTGAAGTTCCAAGCGACTAATATCTTCTTCAGTAAAAATAGGCCGATTACGTATATTAATGGTCACACTAGCTTGTTCAGTTTTCAAAGATCGACCTGCGGCAGCCACACTTACCTTTGTAAGAGGACCATGTTTTTCTTCGAGTTCACGTTTTATTTCATTTATTAAATCTGCCACATACATGACATTATGTATTTGACCATCTACCATGGCACGTTCTTTATGCTCTTTCACTAAAATATCTTCCACATGAAAATGGTCATTTTCTTCTTGTAGAATAATCCCGACCACTGAGCGTGTACCAATATCAAGTGCGAATAATTTAGAACTCAATGTAATCGCTTCCTTTCGCGTCATACTTGAAAAATAATTTAGCGAGTTGAAGCGCTAAATTAAAAATGCGTGACATTCTGAACAACATTGATTATAATAATGCTATTATCTAAAAATGTAACATACATTTCAGAGTTCTGAAAGTGTCTGTCATGAGGAGAGGAGCAAGTAAGCATGAGCCAAAAAGATTTAGAAAGCTTACGTAGTCAAATTGACGGTTTAAACTTAGAAATTCTTCGTCTAATTAACGAACGTGCAGCTGTAGTTGATGAAATCGGTAAGATTAAAGAAAAGCAAGGTGTGAATCGCTATGATCCACTACGTGAAAGACACATGCTCGATCTTATTAAAGAACACAATCAAGGACCATTAAACCAAATGACGGTTGATTATATATTTAAGCAAATCTTTAAAACAGCTTTAAAACAATTAGAAGCTGATAAGAAGAAGGAATTGCTTGTATCTCGTAAAAAGAAATCCGAAGATACAGTTGTTAATATCAATGGTGAATTAATTGGACAAGGGAAGCCATCTTTCGTATTTGGTCCTTGTGCAGTTGAGTCGTATGAGCAAGTAGCAGCTGTTGCCGCTTCTATTAAAGCAAAAGGCGAAAAGTTAATTCGCGGTGGTGCTTATAAACCACGTACTTCTCCATATGACTTCCAAGGTCTTGGGCTAGAAGGACTTAAAATTTTAAAACGTGTGTCAGAGGAATATGGTTTAGGTGTGATTACAGAAATCGTAACACCAGGTCATTTAGAGGAAGCATTAGACTATATAGATGTTATCCAAATTGGTGCACGTAATATGCAAAACTTTGAATTATTAAAGGCAGCAGGTGCAACAAATAAACCTGTCCTATTAAAACGAGGCTTAGCTGCTACAATTGATGAATTCATTCATGCTGCTGAGTATATTATGTCTAAAGGCAATGAAAACATTATCCTTTGTGAGCGGGGTATTCGTACTTATGAAAAAGCAACACGTAATACATTGGATATTTCAGCTGTACCAATTTTAAAACAAGAAACGCATTTGCCAGTATTCGTAGATGTAACGCATTCAACAGGTCGTCGTGATTTATTATTACCATGTGCTAAAGCAGCTATCGCAATTGGCGCTGATGGTGTTATGGCAGAAGTGCATCCAGATCCATCTGTAGCATTGTCTGATTCACAACAACAAATGGACATCCCAACATTTGACGCATTCTATGAAACACTACAAAAATTCATGAAAAATCATGAAATTCATGCTTAATTGTTAACAGCGAACACCGCTTGCTTACTTCGGCAGGCGGTGTTTGTTATATCGTGACAAAATAATGTCTAGAATAGGACTATTAGTACTTGGTTTTTACGTAGTTCTTCTTGAAAATAATATGAAAATTATCGTATGATAAGGCTATAATAGGAAAAAAGGGAGGCACGTACGATGACTGTTACAATTTATGATGTTGCAAGAGAAGCGAATGTTTCCATGGCAACGGTCTCTCGTGTAGTCAATGGTAATCAAAATGTAAAACCAGCAACACGAAAAAAAGTATTAGAAGTAATTGAGCGATTAGAATACCGTCCAAACGCAGTAGCGCGAGGTTTAGCAAGTAAGAAAACAACAACAGTTGGCGTGATTATCCCAGATATTGCAAACAATGTTTATGCGGAGCTGGCTCGTGGTGTAGAGGATATTGCCACGATGTATCGTTATAATATTATTTTAGCCAACTCAGATCAACATGAAGATAAAGAGTTACAGCTACTGGATACGATGCTTGGAAAACAAGTAGATGGAATTGTTATGATGAGTGATGAGGTCACAGAAAAAATGCAACAAACGATGGATCATTCTCCAGTACCGATTGTGCTAGCTGGCTCGGTTGATGAATCGCAGACAATTGCCACTGTGAATATCGATTATTTCCAAGCGGCCTATGAAGCAATTTCATTACTTATTCAAAATGGACATACACGTATTGGTTTCGTAACTGGTCCACTTTCGTATACAATTAACGGAAAATTCAAGCTAGCAGCCTATAAGAAAGCATTGCAGGATGCTGGTTTACCAATAGATGAGGCATTAATTGCCGCAGAAGAGTCTAGCTATGACATGGGCTTAGAGGCTTGGGAAATATTATCTGCTCTCGAACATCCACCAACAGCTTATTTTGCAGGCAGTGATGAGCTGGCAATCGGCTTAATTCATGGCGCACAAGACGCAGGCAAAAATGTTCCAGAGGATATTGAAGTCATCAGCTTTGAGAACTCAAAGCTAGCGCGAATGGTACGCCCACAGCTAACAAGTGTAGCATTACCGCTATATGATATTGGAGCAGTTGCCATGCGCTTGCTGACAAAATTAATGAGCAAGGAGCCTGTCGAGGACGAGGCAGTTATTTTACCCCACCGTATTGAGCATCGACAATCGGTCAAAAGTAAATAATGATTGTAACACGTAAACTTGTGAAGAGTTTGCGTGTTTTTTTATATGGATGGATAGAACTGCAAAAGTGGTGGATAGGACTATAAAAATGAAGGATAGAATTCTAAAAGTAGTGGATAAAACTATAAAAGTGGTGGATAGAACTCCAAAATGAAGAATAGAACTATAGAAGCGATGGATTAAATGCGGCGGGCCATTATCGCTCCAATGAAAAAGCCTCACGTTGATCGTGAGGCAAAAAAAGTTAATCTCTTTTTTCATTTCGAATAATATGTAGCGCTTTGGCTAACATTTGAGCATTCTTCTCTTCGATTTCAGCTTTTCGAGGAATGGGCTCATATAAAGGAATTGGGTCCTCCCAAGTTGGTATAAAAGGAACAGGTGCTTCTGGCTGCCAGCGATCAAGCCATGCCTGAGGGAGTGATCCTGTTGGACATACTTGATCAGTCATTTCCAACCATAACATGGACCAGGCGCGAGGCACCACTCGCCAAATATCATAGCCACCACCACCAACAGCAATCCATTTCCCCTGACAATACTCATGTGCTAATTGATGGGCGAGCCTTGGAATTTCACGATAAATATTCATCGTTCCGTGTAAATGTGTTAACGGATCAAAAAAATGGGCATCAGCACCATTTTGTGTTAACACAACATCGGGCTTGAAAAATTCAAAGACCTCTCGCATGGACTGTTCATAAATATCTAGGAAACTTTCATCCTCTGTGAAAGCATCCATTGGAAAATTAAACGAGGTTCCATAGCCTTGACCATTGCCGCGCTCTGTGATGTTTCCTGTTCCTGGAAAGAGATAGCGGCCAGTTTCGTGAATAGACAATGTACAAACATTTGGATCCTCATAAAAGCTCCATTGGACACCGTCTCCATGATGAGCATCTGTGTCTACGTAAAGTACACGAGCATTGTATTTTTCCTGCAAGTAACGAATAGCAACCGTACTATCATTGTAAATACAAAATCCTGATGCACGACCACGGAAACCATGATGTAGCCCTCCGCCAAGGTTGAGGGCATGTTCGGCTTTACCTTCCATTACATAATCAACAGCGGTTAACGTTCCACCAACGAGCTGTGCACTTGCTTCATGCATATTGGCAAAAATAGGTGTATCTTCAGTGCCAATACCATAGCTTTCACATTGTGCTTCCGATAATTCACCATGTCCAGCTCTTTTCACGATGTCTATATATTTTGGATCATGTGCAAGCAATAACTCTTCTTCCGTTGCAACACGAGCAGGCACAATATCCACATCATCAAGAGCATTGATATTTTTTAGTAAATCCATAGTTAGCGTCAAGCGTTTATGATTGAAAGGATGTGTATCTGAAAATTTATATCCGAGTTGTTCAGGCGAGTAAACGAATACGGCCTTTTTCATTATAATGAAACACCTGGTAAATTGGGCCAGAGAACATCAAAGCCCTCTTTGCGAAGGTCTTCAATCATGGCTAAAGGATTCAGTGTTTTTACTCGGACACTTAAAATTTTATTTTGTGTATTTTCAGAATCAGGATAAACTAAGACGCTTTGGACATTGGCATGATGTTGATGAAATATTTTGGTGATTTCAAATAAAACCCCTGGTGTATCTGATACTCGGATCTCGATTTTTGAGCCAGGCTCCGTAGCACCGGTCAGCTCTATATATGTATAGAGTAAGTCTGTTGTTGTCACAATCCCTACTAATTTTCCACCAGAGACAATCGGTAAACAGCCTATTTTCGTTTCATAAAATGTAAGAGCTACCTCTTCAACGAAATCTAGTGGATGACCGATAAGCGGGTCTTTCACCATAATTTCCTCTACTTTTGCACTAAAAACAGGAGAGTGAGGTTCATCCTGTAATGATGACGGTAAGACCTCTTTAATATCTCGTTCAGTAATTACACCTAAAACATGACGTTCCTCATCTATAACTGGTAAATGACGAACTTTTTTTTCACGCATTAGCTTTAGTGCTTCATGCACGGTATTAGTAGGCGCTAATGTGTAAGGCTCATCATTCATAATTTCTTCTACGATCATATACGCATCCCCTTTGTGTTGGTTTTAATACATGAAACGATTTCTAAAACGAAGCCTATCAAATCTTTCCATTGTCTCAGGAGGCACACGTTTTCCTTCACGTGCCATAAGGCAATTTGCTGGATGTGAAGTAATTTCGGGATCATCCGTAGCGAAATATTCAAAGCCGACGGAGCTCATCATTTTCTCCATCATTTTGCGGTAGTCCCAAACATTTAAACCCGTTCCTTTTAAATCCCAATGCCAATAATACTCGGTAGTAATCACCAGATAGTCTTCCATTTCATCTCCCATAAATGAAACGGCTAGCAGAGCCTTACCTGAACCCGTTCCACGATAGTCTGGAATGACTTCAATGGCTCCCAATTCAATCATGTCATCGATTCGATCTTCTGCCCATCGTTCAAGTGGATCAGGATAAAGATAGGTAACATAGCCTACGATAATATCTTCGTTTCGAATAATAATAATACGACCTTCTGGGAGCCCTGCAATTTCGATGATGGCCTGCTGCTGCTGTTTTGGAGGTCTGAAGGCAACCAAGCCCTCATGGAATGAATATGTAGCTAATTTTTCTGGAGGTACAGGTCCTTCCACATACACCGTACCATGCTTAGTTTCCTTTGTGACAGAAAAAAAAGTTTTTTTATGTTCCATAATTACACCACCTGAGTTTAATAATTCCATTATAGCTGATTTCTTGCGGAAAAACGCTTATTTTTGCAAAATATACCTGTATTTTTGGAAAAGTGAAAATATTAAGACAATCCATCAAAATTCGTGTAAAATAAAAATATAATGCTTCTGTTATTTAACAGATGAAAGTAGTGTGATTAAGAATTCTATCATTATTACAGTAGTAAACTGTTATATAACAAAGGCTGTATATCAAATTTGCTTTTACGATTATTTCTACATTTCAACAGGGGGGATTGTTGAAATTTAGACAAATGCAAAAGCAAAGAAAGGGGTAGTTTTATGGGGATGAAAATGAAGGAGAAGCTAATGGCTTTACCTGGTCAACACCATTTAACGAATTACGAAGAAGTAGCAAAGTCTCATAATTGGACGAATACGGAAAAGGCATTTAGCTGGTACGAAACAGGTTTAGTAAATATGGCGTATGAGGCAATTGATCGTCATACAGAAACACATCGTAAAAATAAGGTGGCACTTTATTTTAATGATGGTAAACGAAAAGAGACTTACTCTTTTAATGAAATGAAGAGATTAACAAATAAAGCGGCAAACGTTTTTAAATCAGCTACTAGCCTGCAAAAGGGTGATCGTTTATTTATTTTTATGCCACGTTCACCTGAGCTTTACTTTTCATTGTTAGGTGCACTGAAAATGGGTGTTATTGTTGGACCATTGTTTGAAGCTTTTATGGAAGGAGCTGTGTATGATCGTCTGGCAGATAGTGAGGCGAAAGTATTAGTCACAACACCAGCGTTGCTTGAACGTGTGCCATTAGCCAAATTGCCTCAGCTAGAACATGTTTTTTTAGTTGGGGAGGATATTGAGGAAACAGCTCAAATTCTAGACTTTAATAAACATTTAAAAGAGGCTTCGGCACGATTTGAAGTGGAGTGGGTTGAGAGAGAAGATGGGATGATTCTTCATTATACTTCAGGTTCAACAGGTGCTCCAAAGGGTGTGTTGCATGTCCATAATGCAATGATTCAGCAATATCAATCAACACAGTGGGTGCTTGATTTACGGGAAGACGATATCTATTGGTGTACAGCCGATCCTGGATGGGTTACTGGAACAGCCTATGGTATTTTTGGGCCTTGGTTAAACGGTGTGACAATGCTAATTGTTGGCGGAAGATTTTCACCGCAAGCATGGTATCAAGCCATTGAGGATTATGGTGTAACAGTTTGGTATAGTGCGCCAACTGCGTTCCGTATGCTCATGGGGGCAGGTAGTGGTTTACTCGAAAGCTATGATTTATCCTCTTTACGACATGTGTTATCTGTCGGTGAGCCTTTGAATCCAGAAGTTATTCGTTGGGGAATGGAGGAATTAGGACATCGTATACATGACACATGGTGGATGACCGAGACAGGAGCTCATATGATTTGTAATTATCCTTCGATGGATATTAAGCCGGGTTCGATGGGGAAACCTCTTCCAGGTATTCATGCAACGATTGTTGATGATGCTGGCAATGAAGTGCCACCCTTTACAATGGGTAATCTAGCTATTCAACGTGGTTGGCCAGCCATGATGCGCCAAATTTGGGGCAACCCAGAGCGCTATGAATCTTATTTCCTAAAAGGACAATGGTATGTATCCGGTGATTCGGCTTATATGGATGATGATGGTTACTTCTGGTTTCAAGGACGTGTGGATGATGTCATCATGACAGCTGGTGAACGTGTAGGACCGTTTGAAGTAGAAAGCAAGCTACTTGAGCATCCAGATGTAATCGAAGCAGGTGTTATCGGGAAGCCAGATCCAGTGCGGGGGGAAATCATTAAAGCCTTTGTATCTTTACGAGAAGGGGTTGAACCTTCTGATGCATTGATTGAAGATATCCGTGATTTTGTTAAGAAAGGTTTATCTGCACATGCAGCACCGCGTGAAATTGAATTTAAGGATAAATTGCCAAAAACACGTAGTGGTAAAATTATGCGTCGTGTATTGAAAGCATGGGAATTAAATTTGCCAACTGGTGATTTATCGACGATGGAAGATTAAACAAGTAAGCTAACAACAATTGATATTTATACAACATATGCATAAAAGGAAGGCAAGGATTCATTCGATGAACGAAAGGATTCTTGCCTTCTTTTTTCTGACTTTACAATGTTACATAAGCATTCTAAAGATGAAGTAAAGTCTACAGAGAAAATATATAATTTTATAAAAATTCAGTTGACTTAATAAATATGCAGACGTATACTATTTTTAACTTATTTCAGAGGTGAGTGCATTGAAAGTAGGTATTGTTGGAGCAACTGGATATGGTGGACTAGAGCTTATTCGATTTTTACATAACCATCCGGCTATGGATCAGATTGATTTATTTACCTCATCAGAAGAGGGTGTACTTTTTTCTTCAAAATTTGGTCATCTTATTACGATAGTAGATACGCCATTACAAAAAATAGAGTATGACACTTTAGAAAAATTTGATGTTTTGTTTACGAGTACACCATCTGGCGTGACTAGTGAGCTTTTACCGCCATTGATTGGAAAAGGACCAAGATTAATCGATTTATCTGGTGATTATCGCTTAAAAAATCTCGCAAGCTATGAAGCATGGTATGGCAAAAAAGCGGCACCATCCCATAGTGTGCAACAGAGTGTGTATGGCTTAACGGAATGGAATACAGAACTTATCCAGCAAGCAACACTTATTGCTAATCCAGGCTGTTACCCAACAGCGGTTTTGTTATCCTTATTGCCACTTGTAAAGGAGCGGTTGATTGATCCGAGCTTTTTAGTGATTGATGCTAAGAGCGGTATTTCGGGAGCTGGCAATAAGCCATCACAAACGACCCACTTTAGTGAGGCGAATGAGAGCTTTTCAATCTATAAAGTAAATACACATCAGCATATACCAGAAATCGAACAGGCACTTTCCATGTTTGCTCATGTAGATACAACGATTACTTTTAATACGCATTTGGTGCCAATGACACGGGGGATTTTGGCGACATCCTATGCACCTGTTATGCCTGGCATTACAGAGGCACAATTGATCACTTGTTTACAGACAACCTATGAAAAGCATCCATTTGTTCGAGTAGTTACGGATGCAAACGGTTTAGGGACAAATCGTGTGAAAGGATCAAACTATTGTGATATTTTGGTAAAAGTTGATTCCCGTACGAATCGTGCCACGATTGTCAGTGTAATTGACAATCTTGTCAAAGGGGCAGCAGGGCAAGCCATTCAAAATATGAATGTGCAATTTGATTTACCACAAACGACAGGGCTAGATGTTGTACCGTTCTTTATTTAACAGCATGCAGGGAACTGTATGCTTGTCTTATTTTATCCATCAAAGGAGGAATTTCGAATGACAGTCACTACGTTAACAACTGTAATGAAGAAATTATCAAGTAAAAATATCGTTTCACCAAAAGGCTTTAAAGCGGCAGGATTACATTGCGGTTTAAAGCATAAGAAAAAAGACTTAGCACTTTTAGTAAGCGAAGTACCCGCAAGTGTAGCTGGTGTTTTTACAACAAACGCTGTCCAAGCAGCACCATTAAAAGTCACGAAAGAAGTTGTCTATACAACAAAGAAAATGCAAGCAATCGTTGTGAATTCTGGCAATGCGAATGCCTGCACTGGTAAACAAGGGGTTAAGGATGCCCAAACGATGCAGGCGTTAGCTGCTGAAAAGCTAGGAATTGCACCGAATTTGATAGGTGTTTGTTCAACGGGTGTTATTGGCGAAATAATGAAATTGGAGCCAGTTGCTAATGGTATTCAACAGCTAGAGCCAAAGGATAATTTAGAAAGTGCCATTGACTTTGCACAAGCTATTTTGACGACAGATACGGTTATGAAAAACACAAGCTATAGTACAACGGTGGATGGCAAGGAAGTCATTATCGCTGGTGTTGCAAAAGGTTCAGGCATGATCGAACCGAATATGGCAACAATGCTTGGTTTTATTACAACTGATGCCAACATTGAATCTGATGTGTTACAAGCGGCTTTTTCAGCTATTACAAATTTGACATTTAACGCTATTACAGTGGATGGGGATACATCCACTAATGACACAGTGGTTGTATTGGCAAACGGTTTAGCGGGAAATGATACTCTAACGCCTGAGCATCCAGACTGGCAAAATTTTTATTACACGTTGCAAACAGTGGCGGAAGATTTAGCAAAAATGATTGCCAAAGATGGAGAAGGGGCAACAAAGCTCATAGAAGTGGAAGTTGTTGGGGCAATTTCAGATGAAGAGGCACGAAAAATTGCTAAAACTGTCGTGGGTTCACCACTTGTGAAGACGGCCGTTTTTGGCTGTGATGCTAACTGGGGGCGTATTATTGCTGCGGTAGGGTATAGTGGTGCAACTATAGATGCAGATAAAATTACTATTCAAATTGGTGGTGCCACAATGGTTGAAAACGGTGAGCCAATTGCTTTCTCCGAAGATGCGTTAATTCAAATATTAAAAATGCATGAAGTAAAAATCTATGTGTCTCTTGGTCTGGGTGAAGGTAAGGGGCATGCTTGGGGATGTGACTTAACATATGACTACGTCCAAATCAATGCCTCATACCGCTCGTAAACGTATGGTGATTAAGCTTGGAGGCAGTACACTGGAAGGGTTAAATGAAGCTTTCTTTGATAATTTTAAAAGGTTACAAGAAAGTGGGGTAGAACTGATTATCACCCATGGTGGTGGTCCAGCCATTAATCGCGAACTGGCTGCTCGAGGTATACAATCACATACATTAAATGGCATACGTGTTACGAATGAGGCGGCTATGAAAGTTGTCCAATCGACTTTAATCGGTCAAGTGAATCCTGCGCTAGTTCATGAATTAACACATGCAGGTATAGCTGCTCTTGGGTTAAATGGCTTTGATGGTCAATTGATGGTCGCAGACTTTTTAGATCAAGCTATTTATGGCTATGTTGGAGCTATCAAAACCATCAATACATCATTATTGGAAATGTTAATGAGTGGGGGGATTGTTCCAGTTATTGCTTGTGTAGGTGCTAACGAAGCAGGTCAGGCTCTCAATATAAATGGTGATACAGTGGCAAGTGAAATTGCGCTAGCGATAGGGGCAGATAGCTTATTACTCGTAACGGATGTGAGTGGTATTCGTATTCAGGATGAATATCAATCAATAGCTACACCTGCTCTCATCGATCAGTGGACAGAGCAGGGGCATATATACGGAGGAATGATTCCGAAAGTACAAGGGGCTATTGACGGTTTACGTGCAGGTATTCCTTCTGTGCAAATTGTGGGAGAAACATTAATAGGGACAACGATTATCGCTTCTAGTAAACTTCATTCGCCCTAGAGTTCTAATAAGATAATGTGATAAGTATAGTTGTTGAAAGAAGACTATTTCTAATGATAGTGGAGATGATAACATGAGTGCTTTATTTGGGAACTACGGTAAGCGCCGCGCACAAATTGTCAAAGGACATGGGACCGTTGTGGAAGATTCTACAGGGAAACAATATTTAGATTTTACTAGTGGAATTGCTGTAGTGAGCCTTGGTCATGCCCATCCAGCCATTGTGCAGGCACTGCAAGAGCAAAGTGAAAAGCTATGGCATATATCAAACCTTTTTGATATACCGGGTCAGGAGAAGGTAGCACAAAAATTAATCGCCCATACGCACTTTGCTCATGCCTTTTTCTGTAATAGTGGAGCAGAGGCTAATGAGGCGGCTATTAAATTAGCGCGGAAGCATACAGGAAAACATCATATTATTACATTTGAAAAATCCTTTCATGGTCGTACCTTTGGCGCCATGTCTGCAACAGGTCAAGGCAAAGTACATAATGGCTTTGGACCACTCGTAGAAAAGTTTACGATTTTGCCATTCAATGACGTGGCCGCACTGGAAGCAACCATTGATGATTCGGTAGCAGCTATTATGCTGGAAATGATTCAGGGAGAGGGCGGTGTCAATAGCGTATCAGCAGAATTTGCAGCAGCTATTACAAAAGCTTGTGATGACAAAGGGATACTGCTAATTATTGATGAAGTACAAACAGGTATTGGACGAACGGGCACACGCTATGCCTTTGAACAAACGGTATTAAAACCACATATTATGACATTGGCAAAAGGATTAGGCGGTGGTTTCCCTGTTGGCGCCATGCTAGGAACTGCCGAGCTTCATGCGACATTTAGCCCTGGAACACATGGTACAACATTTGGTGGAAATCCTCTTGCAATGAATGTAGCACAAGCTGTTTTGAGCCATGTATTTGAGCCGGAATTTTTACAGCAGGTACGAGAAGTATCGGCTTATTTTGTGGCTCAGCTAAAAGCAAATTTACCTTCTAGCTATACCATTCAGGGACAGGGTCTGTTGTTAGGGATTGGTTGTGGTAATACAGAGGTAGCACCTTATATTGCCGCAGCAGAAGAGCGTGGTCTTTTATTAGTGGGGGCAGGACCAACTGTTATTCGCCTCTTGCCACCATTAACGGTCACAAAGGAAGAGATTGACAAAGCAGTGGCTATTTTAAAGACGATTTTACATTGAACGAATAGAGGATGGGTTATAATTAATTGTCCATGATGAAGGCTAGACATTTTCAATTAACAAAGCTATATAAATAGATAACCCGAACTATTACGAAACACTAGATGAGCGTTTCGTTAAATAGTTTGGGTTTTTCATTGGATAAAATCCTCTTGTACCAGCCGCCTTGTGTTGTTAAAAAGTTATTGGAGCTGTTTTACTAAAGTGCTCACTAATTCGGGTAGCCACTTTTCAAGCTGACTAAATGTAAATCCTGCTTTCTCTGCTTTCTCATTCGACATATACCAGTCTGCAGGAACTCCGTAGGGTGACTGTGATTCCTCATTTCCGCCAATAAGTGAAATTTTTGCACGCTTACCACTTATCTCTTCAATCATAGCTATTAGATCCTTAAGTGATATAGTACCAGACGCAGTAGCGTTGTATGGACCTTCTATAGGAGTAACACCAGTAAAATATAAAAATGCAGCTGCTTCCTCATCTGTAATATAGCTCATTTTTGCATCTATGTTTGGTAGAGTGATCGGTTGATCCTGTAAAATACGTTCAACATGGAAATGTAAACGATGTGTATAGTCATGTTCCCCCATCACAATCGGAAAACGTACAGCGACAACTGGGAACGAAGCCTCTTTAAATAAGACAGCCTCTGCTTGTCGTTTGCCCTCGCCATAAGAAAATTCCTCTTGTTGACCCATGCGAATTTGATACTGGAATGGGTCAAAGTCTTCTTCCTTTTTCATCTTTCCATCTACTTCATAGGTTGAAAGAGTAGAGGTGAAAACCAGTTTTTTAGTTTTCCCCTTTAATAGCTCACAAATTGCTTGTGCCTCGTTGGGAGAATAGCAAATATTATCATAAACAATATCCCATGTAGTATTAGCTAGTGCCTGTGCTAAAGCGTCACGATCATTACGATTGGCCACTAATTGCTTAACATTTGTACCAAAGGGATTACCGCTTTGACCACGTGTTAAAATCGTTACATCATGTCCATTTTGAATACAAAGTTCCACCAGCTTTTTACCAAAAAAACGTGTGCCTCCTAAAACTAATATGTTCATATTTTTCCACCCCTTCAAAATAGTAGTCTTCTTTATAATGACAAAAAAACAGACTTACTACAATTCATAAGTAATGATGTAGTAAGTCTGTTTAGCTAGATTGTTTTATTCGATTGCTTTATGCTAAGCAACATAGATTAGCGTCTTGTTGTTGATGTGTCAGGAGGGGGGGTGTTGCCATTGTCTCCTCCATTTGAGCCATCTTCCGGGTTTTCAGTTCCATTGCCATTGTTACCAGAGCCCTCGCCGTTATTAGAGCCGTTGCCGTTATTACCAGAGCCGTTGCCATTATTAGAGCCATTCCCATTATTAGAACCATTACCGTTACTACCAGAGCCATTGCCATTTGTAGGTGGCGTTGTTGGTGGAATTGGTTCTTGCTCGTTTTCCTCTGGGTCAGGTTCATTTTCGCTACCACCAGTAGAAACAACATTAGACTGTGGTGATGTTAGACCTGTAATGTCTACAGCGACCACAACATATGCTTGTCCACTAGCAACAGAGATACTTTGTGTTGACTCTAGCACAGACGTTACAAGTGTGTTACCACCATTCGTAACGTTGTAGATACGATAACCAACAACATCATTTGATGACTCTGACCATGATAATGTCGAGCCATTTACTGTAGCTGTTACAGCTGCTGGTGGGCTATCGTCCGCTGGGAAATCAACTGCTGATACAGATGAATTCGACAATGTTGAATTCTTTGGTAATAGACTAGCTGGGTTACCACCAAGTCTTCCTAGCATTCGTTTGATAAATGCTTGATTAATGCCTGCACCACCTGATTTAACAAATTCTGCTGGTGTATTTGGCAGAGCATTATAGGTTTTTCCTTTAATCGTTACAACACTTGAAGATGCTAAGCTATCATCAGGCTGTGACGGTAAAAATACTTTCGCATTAAATAAATCTGAACGTACAAGACCTGCGTTTGCACAAGCGGCAGAAGGTGCCATACCTGAAATACCACAGAATGAAGCAGTCACAACATTTTTAGGCGCCTTAAAGCTTGTCGGCGGATCAATTAATTGAGGGTCTGCATCATAAACAGCATTCATTAAAGTGCCCCATAGCTTATTGACACGAACACTTGGCTGTAAATACGTATTGTTAAATGCATAAAGTGTACGAGGCTGATCGTACCCCATCCAAACACCAAGGGATACATTTGGATTATAGCCAACTAACCAAACATCTTTATACTCTTGAGAAGTCCCTGTTTTTGCAGCGAAATCAGAAGAGAATTTTAACGTATTTCGTGCCATTGTCCCTGTTCCCTTCGTTAGAACATCACGTAACATATCTGTCACGATATAAGATGTTTCGGGACTGAACACTTGGACAGGTTCCACTTCATGTTGATAAACAATATTTCCTTCTTGGTCTTCAATTCGATCAATCATATAAGCATCAATGAATTGTCCACCATTTGCAAAAGTTGCAAAGGCATTTGTGTTTTCTTCAACAGTAGTCCCTTCACTTAAAGCACCGATACCCGTTGCTAAGTTTGTAAAATCATCAGGATGTAATTTTGTGAATCCCATTTTTACTAATAAATCAGCAGGGCGTCTATTAATAATGTCATTATATAAACGGAGCGCTGAAATATTTTGAGAGTCTGCTAATGCCTCACGAGCTGGAATAAGACCTCGTTCATCACTCGTAATATAGTTACTTGGACTCCAGGAACCAATCGAGAATTTCACATCAACGAGTGGGCTACCTGCACCGATTACCCCATATTCTATAGCAGGAGCGTAAACAAGTAATGGCTTCATAGTAGAACCGTTAGAGCGAAAAGCCTGTGTAGCGTGGTTTACTTGTGTTGTTTTAAAGTCTCGACCACCGACAAAGCTTAAAATTTTCCCTGTAGTATTTTCTATTAAAATACTGCCCACTTGTACAGGCATCTCAATATCTATTTCTTCACCAGTGACAGAATCTTTTCCTTTACCAGTATACGTATGACCGTAATACTGGAAGTCCTTCGCGGCCTTTTGCATGGAATCATACATATCTTTATTAATGGTTGAGTAAATACGATAGCCCTTTGAACGAACATCACGATCTGCTAAAATTGTGTATTTATCCTTTAGTTTTTTTTCTGCTTTTAATCGTTCTGGGTCAACCCCATCTTCTTTTGCTAGTTTCTCTGCAATAATTTCTTTTGCACGAGCTTCAAGCTCATATGTTAGCCATGGGTAACGATCCTCCGCACGCATTTCTGGTCCGCGGAAATCTGCCGCTATATCATAATCTAAAGCTTCTTTGTATTGCGCGTCGTCAATATAACCAGCTTCTTTCATACGATATAGTACCGTTTTCATACGATCAATACCCGGCTTTAAAGCTTCTTCACTTTTCAGTTCACCTGTATTCGTAAAAGGTGTGTAGGCAAATGGTGCCTGTGGAATACCAGCTATGTAAGCAGCTTGTGGAAGAGATAATTCTTTAGCTTTCACACCAAAAATCCCTTCAGCGGCTGTTTCAACACCAGCAATATTTCGACCTGAAGAGTTACGACCGTACGGAATAATATTTAAGTAAGCCTCTAATATTTCTTCCTTCGTCATAAAATGTTCTAAACGCATTGCCAGTAAGATTTCCTTAGCTTTACGTTCATAGGATACTTCGTTTGTTAGTACTTGGTTTTTAATAAGCTGTTGAGTAAGGGTAGATCCACCTGTTTGCGTAGCAGAGTTAGTGACATCTTGTAATAAACCACGAACAACCGCCTTTGGTACTATGCCGTTATGATCGCGGAAATATTCATCTTCTGTTGCTAGAACAGCATTCACAACATCTGGTGCTACATTGCTAAGTGATGTTTCACGGCGATCCAAATCTGTCCGTAACTTCCCAATATAAATATCGTTGGCAAAATAAATTTCACTGGTTTCTTCATAACTGAAAATTTGATTGCGCAACTCTTCTTTTGAGCGTAATGGCTCTTCTTTTACGAGAGAAGCGAAATACCCAGCTCCAACTGATCCGACAAATACAGTGCCCACCAATGCAAAGACTAAAAATAGTAAAAATAAGTTCCAGGTAACACTACCTGAAATACGTAATTTCTTCATCCATTTTTGTTCAAGTAATTCATCGATCTTTGCATTGATTTTTTCAATCCAATCTTTCAATGTATCGACCTCCTAAAATCTTGTCTATTATAGCACATAATGTTTTAGCTCGAACATAGTTATTGACTTTGAAATAGATTCGTATAGAATTATGTTTATAGTTTTCTAGTGATGAAGAGTTTACAGTAGTATCTATATTCCCTGTTTAGAGAGCCAGTGGTTGGTGAAAACTGGTCATAGTGTAGAGACGAATTACGTGCTTGGAGCTTAGACGTGCGCGCCTGCGATAAAGGCGGTTGAATGAAGTGGAAGATGGATGACATCTTCAAGCCGGGTGGTACCGCGTTAGTTTGTAACTTAACGTCCCTGCATGCAATTATTTGCGTGTAGGGACTTTTTTATTTAAATAAGCCCATACACGTAACGCATTTCAACCATTTTTAGGAGGAATTAATATGACAAACGAATTATTACAAGATTTAGAATGGCGTGGTTTGCTATACCAACAAACAGATGCAGAAGGCATGGCAAAATTATTAGATGAGCAATCAGTATCCTTGTACTGTGGAGTAGATCCAACAGCAGACTCCATGCATATAGGACATATTGTTCCATTGTTAACACTTCGTCGATTCCAAAAAGCTGGTCACCGTCCAATTTTACTTGTTGGTGGTGCAACAGGGATGATAGGTGACCCATCTGGTCGTTCAGAAGAGCGCCAATTACAAACAGTAGAGCAAATCGATAAAAATGTCCAAGGAATCCGTAGCCAATTAGAACGTATTTTTGATTTTGCAGAAGATGGCAACGGTGCACAGCTTGTGAACAACCGCGACTGGATTGGCAATATCAATACAATTGAATTTTTACGTGATTACGGTAAATTAATTAACGTAAACTACATGTTAGCAAAGGATACGATTGCTTCTCGTCTAGACACAGGAATCTCTTTTACAGAGTTTGCATACACGTTAATCCAAGGTATTGATTACAATCATTTATACAATCACTACAATTGTCGTATACAAGTAGGTGGCTCTGACCAATGGGGTAATATTACAACAGGCTTAGAAGTTATTCGTAAAACACATGAGGAAGAAACGAAAGCATTCGGGATTACGATTCCTTTAGTAACGAAAGCAGACGGCACAAAATTCGGTAAAACAGCAGGTGGTGCTGTATGGTTAGATAGTAAGAAAACATCTCCATATGAGTTCTACCAATTCTGGATCAATGCTGCTGATGCAGATGTGATCAAATACTTAAAAATCTTTACGTTCCTTTCTCGTGAAGAAATTGAAGCATTAGCAGTCTCTGTAGAAGAAGAACCACATTTACGTAAGGCTCAAAAAGCACTTGCAGAAGAAATGACTCGTTTAATTCATGGTCAAGAGGCATTAGAGCAAGCCATTCGTATTACAGCAGCTTTATTCTCAGGGGATTTAAAAGCACTTTCAGCTGAAGAAATGAAGGATGCATTTAAAGATGTTCCTTCTATTGAAATGGCTAAAGAGGACAAAAATATTGTAGACCTTCTTGTGGAAGCGGGGATCTCATCCTCAAAACGTCAAGCCCGTGAGGACGTATCGAATGGTGCGATTAGTGTAAATGGTGAGAAGGTGACGGACTTAGAATATGTATTCGATGCCAAGGACCGTTTAGAGGATGCATTCAGCATTGTGCGTCGTGGGAAGAAAAAATATCATATGGTGAAGTTCGTTTAATTTCTATAAATGAAAAAGCAACATCCTCTTGTTCAGGGGGATATTGCTTTTTTTCATTTATAAGAAACTTGGAGGTTTTATCTGTTTATATTCTTTAGGATGCAATAGGTTCGCAAGCTTTATGGCACCTTCGATCAGCCGTGGAGAGGGGCGGCAATACAGCCATTCTTCCATTACGTGAAGCTGTTTCATTTGAACGGCATGTAGCTCTTTAGCATGTGGACGTTTTAATAAATTAGCAGGCTGTATACGCTCAAATGCTACACCTACCCAAGCCATCATAATGTAGTCGGGCTTTCGCTCAACGACATCTGCCCAATCCGTTTGAACACTGGCAAGATCTACATCTTGAAATAAATTAACCCCACCTGCAATAGCACTAATTTCCGTAAGCCAGTTTATTTTTCCTGGTGTAAAAATAGGATTGGGCCACCATTCCCAATAAAGAGTAGGTTTCTTTTGGATAGTCTGTGCAATGGAACGCATCTTTTCGATAGAATCCATGTATTGTTCGGCGATGGCCTGTGCATGTTTTTCCACATGACAAGCTCTTCCAAGTGTCAGAAGGTCCTGAGCAATCTCCTCTAGTGAGTTTGCATTAAAAATGATGTGGGGAATCTTTCTTTCTTTCAATGCTTCAATATTTCTTTCCATCCCAGGCACACTTAAGGAAGCTAGGACAAGATCAGGCTGTAATGCCTCTAATGCATCCATATTAATGGATAAATCTGGTCCAAGCTGTGGTAAATCTTTAACCGTAGCTGGCCAATCAGAAAAATCATCGACACCAACGAGCTGGTCTGTCAGCCCTAAATAAGCGACTAATTCTGTATTGCTAGGACAAATTGAAATTAAACGCATATCGTTTTTCTCCTATTCTTTTTAAGAAAAGTATAGCGAGAGTTTCTAGTATAGACAATGTATGTATACTGAACCTATAAAAAAGTGGAGAAAACAAGCGTTTTCTCCATCTATTGTCATGGTAGGCTTATATGAATTCCTCGATTAAGAAAGGACAACCGCTTCGAGTGACTCCTCTTTTTTCGCAAGAGGCCCCATTGCATTAGTAATGATTTGTTTAATATCCTCTAGTGTTGCTTTACGAGGGTTAGTCTCAGCACAAACATCCAACATTGCATTTTTTGCTAAGATTTCGATATCCTCATCTTTTGCACCCAATGCACGGAAGCCGCTAGGAATATTTAAATCTTGTGATAGCTTTTCAATAGCTGTAATAGCCTTTTCAGCGGCATCACGTTTACTTAATCCTTCCACATTCTCTCCTAATAATTCAGCGATACGAGCAAAGCGTTCTGTACGTGCTGTTACATTGTAGCGGCAAACATGTGGCAATAAAATAGCATTGCACACGCCATGTGGTAAATTATAGTAGCCACCTAATTGATGAGCAATCGCATGCACGTAGCCAAGCGATGCATTATTAAAGGCCATTCCTGCTAAAAATTGAGCATACACCATTTGCTCCCGCGCTTCTAAATCAGCACCGTTCGCATAAGCACGCGGTAAAAATTCAGGAACGAGTTGAAGTACCTTTTCAGCACATGCATCTGTAATTGGCGTAGCATTAGTAGAAACAAAGGATTCAATCGCATGTGTTAATGCATCTACGCCAGTAGCCGCAGTTAGAGCCGGTGGTAAGCCAATCATAAGCTCGGGGTCATTAATGGATAATAACGGTGTTACATGTTTGTCAACAATGGCCATTTTCACTTTACGTGCTGTATCTGTAATAATTGTGAATCGAGTCATTTCACTTGCTGTCCCAGCAGTTGTATTGATCGCAATTAATGGCACCAATGGATTTTGTGATTTGTCAACGCCTTCATAGTCATGAATGCGTCCACCATTCGAAGCAATAAGTCCGATACCTTTTGCTGCATCGTGTGCGCTGCCTCCTCCAAGAGAAACAATGGAATCGCAGTTTTCAGCATGATATACTGCTACACCATCTTCAATATTCTGATCTGTTGGATTTGGTTCTGCTTTAGGGAAAATTGCTACATCGATTCCAGCAGCTGTAATGATGTTTGCAATTTGTTCTGAGAGACCTAATTTGTGTAATCCCTCATCTGTTACGATTAATGTCTTTTTCACTTCTAAATCGTTTAAGCGTTTACCAACTTCTTGAATTGCTCCAGGTCCAAATAAGTTTGTTTTCGGCATAACAAATTGCTTTAGAACGTCTGACATATTTCCAACCCCTTTTAAAAAATTATTATTGCTTGAATGATGGTGAACCACCTTTCGGAATTCATCGTATTCTATTTTTTGTAAAAGTTCAACTCGTATTTTTATTAAAATTGTTCATTTTATTCATGTTATTATTTCACAAAAAAGTTAAGGTGTTGAAAGGGTGTTTAGAAAGTAGTTTTGTATAAGAATATTGAATTTAATGTAGTTTGAAAAATATTTTACTATGAAAGTAAAATATATTTTTTAGAAAATGGTTCTATTTTTATGAGTAGTTGAATAGTAAATAACTGATATTTTGTTTTTATTATTAAGGTAGTGATTATGTTATTTTGAAACGGTGTAATTACTATTTTAAAGTACATAAGATTGTCATCATATGAGAGGGGAATAATTATTGTTCGTTATAATGAAATACGTCTGCGCTAAAAAATAGTGGCTTTATTTTGAAGAAATTTGTGGAAATAAAAGTGCTTGCATTAGATTAATTTTATAGTTAGAATGGTTAATAGTTAGATAATCTAATTAAAAGGTGATTCAATGACAAAACTTAAGAAAACGTACACGAATGAAGATGATTTACCAGTGTTAGGGGTAGAGCCATATATTGAACTGATTCAGGCGTCCTCTTCAAGTGAGACAAATCAAGAAGATGCAAAATTGGGATTAATGTTGTTATGGTTAAGTGATCATGTTTTAGATGTAACAGACAATGAGTTAGCTCCTTTTGGAATTACAGAAAGTAAATTGGACTTATTACTATTGCTGACACTACATGAAGAGAGACGTGCGACTCCGTCTGCTTTAGCTAAACGATTGGGAATTACGAGGGCATCAGCAACATCAATGCTGGATTGGCTAGAAAAGAGAAATCTTGTTGTACGGAATCATAGTAAAGAAGATCGGAGGAAGATCTATGTAAGTTTAACTGATGAAGGGCGTACTTTTATCGCTGAGGTTTTACCGACTTATTGGTCGTCATGTGCTTCTAATTTAATCGATTTGGAACCTGATGAACGAAAAGTATTCGAGAAATTAGTGAGTAAATTATTAAAATCTATACAAAGAAAACTAAAGGTGGAACGTTAAACTGTAGCTATATTGATACAGTTTAATTTTTAGTTGTTTAATTAGATTATCTAACTATAAGCTAATCAAACTAAAAGGGTGATTTATTTAATGAACATTGTAATTTCAGGAAATCGCGCAAATTATACTTTAATGACAACTATTTTAGCCTGGACAGGTATGGTGGTGATGTCGAGCCTCTATTTAACAATACCTCTTATTAGTTTATTCAGTGATTATTTTCATATTTCATTGTCTAAAGCAGGTTTTACATCAAGTGTTTTTTCACTTGGATTTGCGCTAGGGTGTTTTTTCTATGGTGCAATATCAGAAAAATATGGACGTAAAAATATCATCGTATTTGGGCTTTTTTCACTAAGCATGATCACGTTACTTCTAGGATTAGTTAATGATTTTTCTGTTATTCTTTTATTGAGAGGATTACAAGGGCTTGCGGCAGCTACATTTTCACCAGTAGCGCTTGCTTATACTCTTGAGGTTTTTCCAAATGATCGAAAAGTTGGGGCAGTTGGTTTTATTAGTACGGGATTTCTTGTAGCGGGTATAGTTGGTCAGGTATTTAGTGGATATGTAAGTGAACATAGTCATTGGCACGTCATCTTTTATGTGCTTGCAGTAGTGTATGCTATGACTGCTTTGTTAGTCGTGTGGATCTTACCGAAGGGAATCGTTCACAATGAAACCAAAAATATATGGGCTCCCTTGAAGAGAATTGGTATTATTTTCACCAATAGAAATTTGATATTTAGTTATATCATTGCATTTGTTTTATTAATGTCATTTGTCAGTATGTACATTATTTTGGGTGCATATTTAACGAGTAATTCCTTTGGTATGGAAAGTCAGAACCTCATTTACATTCGTGCCTTTGGGATAGTAGGGATGGTAATGTCACCATTTGCAGGGAAATTAGCAAAGCGTTTTAATGAGCTGTCTGTACTGAAAATGGCCTTGTCATTTTCGATTATCGCACTAATCATGATGAGCTTTCTTTCAACCATAGCTGGTTTAACAATCGTTAGTATTCTCTTTGTTAGTGGGATTGCTCTTGCGGTGCCTTCATTAGTGACAATTGTTAGCCAGTTAGGCTGGAATATGGGAGGGATTGCAATCTCTATGTATACAGTCATTTTATTTGCTGGAACAAGTGTTGCGCCATTCATATCTGTTTATTTGATACAATCTGGTAGCTTTGCTGTAGCCTTTCTTCTTCTAGCTATAACACTTAGTATCGGATTCGTTTCCGCACTAATGATTACAATTGGAAACAACAAAAGTTTAAATTGATTGTTTAGGGGTGTTAGGATGAAGCTCTAAGTAAAAATTATTATTACAATTATATGGTGAAGACAATAAAAAGGCCCTGAAACCTTGATATACAAGGAATTTCAGGGCTTTTGTTGTCATTAACGAGAGTAATATTGCATCATCAATCAAAGTCTACTATTATCAACATTTATATTGATTATTTCTACTACTGTACCCCAAAATGTACCCCAATAATAAAGATTTAGTCAAAATTCACAACTTTAGCTAAGGCCTTGGTTGCCCGCTCCTCGAGCTCTTTGAAACTATGAGAATAAACCTCTAATACCATTTTAGCTGTGTTGCCCAGAAGTTTGGCTATAGTTGTAACTGGAACACCTTCATTAATTAAAATCGTTGCAAATGTATGCCTGAATCCATGAGGTGTAATATTTTTAAGATTATTTCGTTTTAAAATACGAGATAGTGAAGCACTAATAAATGTATCCGAAATGGCTTCACATGTCTGATAAGAAATAAACACATAATCATCATCTTTTGTTTTAAGTCCATGTGCTAGGCGGTATTGCTTACACCATTTTTGATATTTCTCCAAAGCACGAGCTAGAGATGGATTCATTTCTAGTGTGCGTATACTGTTTGATGTTTTTGTTGCTCGCTCCCCATGCCTATCGCGAGTTCTCCCGATTGATAAAGTATTGTTTTCAAAATCTATATTTCTCCAACGTAATGCTGCTAATTCTCCACGACGCATGCCAGTAGCAGCAAGTGTAATGAAAATTGTTTGGACAGTAATATTTTCTTGTTCTTTACAACATTTCAAAAAGAAACTTAATTCATCTGGAGTATAAACATTTTCTCGAACATCTTTACCTGAGGATTCATGTATTTTATCACTACTATCTTTAATCGTAATTTTGGTAAAACGATTTCTTGTAATAATTTCTTGATCTACTGCTCCGTTTACACAGATTTTAAAAATACGATGATATAATTTGACGGTACTTACAGAATATTTTTTTAATAGTTCGTCAATGTAAGCTTGTTTATAAGTAATTTTATCAAGCTTGGACAGCTTGAAATTACCTATTAAAGGTTTTATCTGTTGCTCGATTATTTTTTGACGTTGTAAAACTGTTGTAATTTTCCACTGATCTTGTTGTGATTCGAGCCATTTTTCTGCCCATTGAGCAACCGTTAGATTTTCATTTTCTATAAAACTTACATTTCCATCTAAAATCTCTTGTTTAACTCGTAGTAATTCTCTATAAGCTGCGTTCTCTGATTCAAAACCAGAAGCGGATTTTTCTTTTCGTTTACCAAAGCCATCATAATAACGATGACGGTATGTCCATCGTTTTTGTTTCTGACTATCCAAATACCAAAATAATTCATTATCTTTATTTGTTTTATTCAATTTATATCTTGCCATATTGACTTCACCTTTCTTTACACTGGCAGGTGTAGGCTAGTCGACTGCATCACTCCTTTCAAGTGAGAATGTATGTTCTTTTTTTAAGTATTAAAATAGCCGCTTAAATTTCAGTTCCGCAAACTCAACTGGAACATGGTGTAAGGCAGCTATATCATATATGGACATTTGGTCATATGATTCAAATAAACTTTCATCTGGGATTAATAGATGAGCAGCAGCAGTGTTAGCTTCTCTTTCGATTTTTCCTACCGACAATAGTGTGTATTTCTTCATAAAAGCAGTATTAACGCGTGGGTGCAATATTCCATGAAATAGTTCATGTGCACAAACTGCCTTTTTCCATACTTCATTAAGATTACTATTAATAACAATATACTTATTACGCTTATGATACTTATAGTAACCTCTAATTTCCTCATGTAAATCCCATTCGATAATATGTATGTTTAGAAGCGCTGCTAATTCAAATGGACATGAGGTGCCATACTTATTTACTAATTCATCTACAATTTGTTTTATCCACATTTAATCACATCATTAGTCATAGATGCACCCCACAAATGTTATTCGTCATCGTCTCTATATTTTTTAGGTATATACTTTTTATTAATTCTTTGTGTTTGCCTAAAAATGTGCTCCATTGATTCAATAAGGGATTCTTTAGCTTCATCACTCATAGGCTCACCATCAAATGCTAAACCATCGGAATTTTCTATTTCTTCACGAAACAGTATCAATTGTTTTGCAATATCACGTTCATCTTTAGTCAATTTGCTATTATCTCTTCCCATTAGATAATCAATAGAAACATCATAAAATTCGGCAAGTTTATTTAAGGTTTCGTGATCTGGACTACGTCTATTAATTTCATAGGCAGTGTACGCTGAACGTGTAATGCCAAGATAATCAGCTATCTCTTGTTGTGTCTTTTTTGCATTTTTTCTTAAAGTTTTCAACCGGACATTTAACATTTATACACCTCCTTATAATCATGATATGTGACAAAATGCAACAGTTCAATTTAAAACTATTTTTTGTGACTAATAGATTCTTTTTGTTGACAATGTGACAAAACGCAACTATTATTAGGTTATAAAAGTTACAAGAGAGGTGATTAATTTGAGAGTCTGGCTTCGTGAAATACGAAAAAAGAAGGGGCTAACTCAATTACAGGTTGCAGAATTAGCAGAAATTGACCGTTCCCATTACACAATGATAGAACTGGGAACAAGAAATCCTAAACCTGAAATTGCTATGAGAATAGCTAGTGTATTGGGCTTTGATTGGCAAGTTTTTTATGCCCAAAAATGTGTCATTTAGCAACAAATTTATAATAAGTTGTCTTTCGGTGACAAAAAGAGCATTTGACACTATATATAGGAGGTACATTTATGACTCAATTAGTTTTTATCAACAACAATCAAGTAGTTACTGATAGCTTAACAATTTCCAAAATGTTTGGTAAAGATCATAAACATGTTCTACGTGACATTGAGACACAAATTGAAAAGTTAAAAGAAGCTGGAGAGTTGGAATGGGGGGTGTCCAACTTTGGACAGACCCATTACCAACACCAGCAAAATAAACAATGGTATCCCAAATACAATTTAACGGAAGATGGTTTTGCGATTGTAGCCATGTCATATACAACTCCAGAAGCCATGAAAATGAAGGTCAAATTCATAGAAGAATTTAAGCGAATGCGATTGTTTATTCAAGAGCAACATATAAAGCCTCTATCTGAAAAAGAACAACTCAAAGCATCTATGAGGCTATCACTGGAAACTTCCGAAGAGGTAGAGACTCTGAAAGTAGAAGTCAGTGAAGTTAAAGAAACTGTCCAAAATCTGGTTAACACTATGCGTATAGATGGAGGTCAAGAAGCTCAAATTTGTAAACGTGGTAAGGAAGCGGTTATGAAAGCTCTTGGTGGCAAAAATACCAATGCTTATAACCAACTAAGTAAACACGTATTTTCAGCATTTTGGCGTGATTTCAAAGATCATTTTGAGATTCCACGTTATGGAGATTTACCGAGATCACGTTTTGCAGAGGGTATTAAATTTATTTCTATTTGGCAACCATCTACCTCATTACGAATGGATATAACGACATGCAACGGACAACAACATCTAAAATTAGTCGAAGGTGGTTGTTAGGATGATTCCAGCAGTTGTTGAAGTACAAGTGAATCAGGAATATATTGACCAACGTGTTGATGCTAAAATCGACGAATTTGTTCGGCCACAAATGATTCTTTGTAGTCTTGATAGACTTTGCAAAATGTACGACATGAGCATGAATACATTCAAAGATAACTTTCTACATGATCCGCGTGTCCTAATGCACGAAAGGACAAAGAGTACAAAGGGTAAACGTAGGTTCTTATATGAACCTACTATAGCAGCTATTAAACAAATTATGGATGAATGGTAAAAAACATAAATACACTGGCAGGTGTAAAAGTACAGCAGAGGCGAGGGCAATCGCCTCTTAAAAACTACTAATCTATTAAGAGATTGGGGCAAACAACCTCTTATCTCAAGCTTAAAGCTAACTTAATAAAGAAACCATGCAACGGATGCATAATATGCGCAATATGCATAAAAAAGGATGGATAAATATGGACTTGGATATAGGGACATTAATAAAAAAGTGTCGTAAGAAAGCGAAATTGTCACAAGAGGCATTTGCAGATTTGATGCATACAACACAATCAACAATAAGTCGAATAGAACAAAATTTGATTGCTTGTGAGGCGAAGTTTTTAGCTAGAGCGGCAGCAGTTACAAACTCGCAAGATGTTGTAGTAGCAACCTTATTTAGCGCAGATGCAGCAGTGCAGTTTTTACAAACGGTACCAATGTTTATTATAGGAGGGACTTTTAATTGGATCATGTAAAGAAATTGGAGCTAGAAATAGACGCAAAGAAAGCATGCATTGAGGATTTACAAGTAGCCATGGCATTTCATAAACAACACGGTACATACAACTTAGCAGCTGAATGCGCGTGGCGAATTAAAAAGGCCGAACATGCCATTAAACGTTTAGAAGTACAGCTACTAGATAACAAAAATTTTGGTGGCTTAATACAGGATTTAGCTCAGCAAGGCATTTTTTCAAGGACGGTGAAGAAGCTTGCTAATGAAAATATTTAATGCTAATAAGTGGGGGAAATTAACATTGCAAGAACGCTTAGTGTCAGTTGGGAAGTGGTGGTCAGCATGGTGAAATGGTTAGTGAATTATTTGTATATGCCAGATGACGGACGGGATCAAAAACATAAGGAGTTCTGTGTGAGATGCGGAATTGTCATGATTGCCATCGGAGTACCAGTCATTATGATTTGCTGGCAATAAAAAAGCTGCTTAATCGTTGGAGCGATTAAACAGCAGAACTATATTAGTCTCAATAATTATATCACAAAACTAGATGATTGCGAGTACAATACTCGCTCTCGTCAAGCAGTCTATAACCCGTTCCTCCCCTTGACGGATTGCTTTGCAGTTATAGGCTGCTTGATGGGATGCCATCAGGAAGTAGGTGATTGAAATGCGTATTGTTTTTTTCAAGCGTTTATCAGATCAAAAAGAATTTCGATTTTTACAAGTTAAGAACACAGGACTTGAAGGAATCGCTAAAGATGGTGAAGTTGTAACATTGAAATTTAATGAACGTTCAACTCTCTATTCACAGACCAGTACAAAATAAAAAACCACTGTTCGCACCAGTGGTCTAAGAAAATCATTTAAAAAAATAGTTACTTTATATTTTATGCCCTAGACTTTAAAAAATCAACTAGCTAGGAGGAAGATCATGCTTTTTTCCGAGAGTAATGTAAATATTTCGGCAGCCTTAGCTAAAGCATGGGCTACTATTCAAACACCAAAACATAACGCAAAAGTAAATGTTCGCACCAAAAATGGTGGTTCATATACGTTTGAATACACTGATCTCAATGGCATTTTGGATGCTGTCAGACCTATATTTGTTCAAAATCATTTATCCATCATTCAGAACAGCTATACAACTGTTGAAGGCAATTTAACAATGGCTTGTGTAGAAACCATATTCCTTCATGAATCAGGAGAGTATGTGAAATCTTATCCACTCAAATTTCCAGCAGCCAACAGCATGCAGGATTTTGGGGGACAAATCACTTACATGAAACGCTATAGCTTGTCAGCTATGTTAGGACTGGCTACAGAGAAGGATGACGATGCAAATGGAGCGAGCGGAAACGATTATCAATATATGAATCAAGCTCCTCCAAAACCACCAAATAACAATGGTCAGCCACAGCAGCAAAAAAATCAACCAAATCACACAGGTTTAAGGACTCAGGAACAGTTCAATGAAATAGCAAAATTGTTGAGTGAAGTTGCCACAGCATATGGTTCAGACCCTAACACTGTTTATAACGGTGCTATGCAGAGAAGCAAAATTCCTGATAAGAATTCTAATTTATTAACAATGAAAGAAGCCGATAGCTTAATTCAATATTTACGTGCTATCAAGATGCAAGTGGCCCAATGAATTCTGTACCACACAGAGTGTTGTTGCCACAATTGATTTTTGAACAGGCGGCAGGCGATGAAAAGGAATTATATCGCCTTGTACGCCGCTACATGTGGCAGAGCTACAAAGGCTACAAAATTATACGAATTGAGGGTAGCTTCGCCATTTGTGAACGAACTGATAGATTTTTATAGGAGGATTAGATGATGGAGAGTAAAAACATCGTCAGAGTAGTCAAAAACAAAGATTATACAGTCATTAACAATACATCGCTTTATGACACGAAATTAAGTTGGAAAGCAAAAGCTATCCATGTCTTTATGCTCTCTAAACCTGATGATTGGACATTCCATAATAGTGAGCTTACACAGTGGGCAACGGATGGTGATACATCATTTGATACAGGTTTGAAAGAATTAAAGAAATACGGCTATGTCAAAAAGGAAAGGCGTCGTGGTAAAAACGGTAAATTTGAATGGGTCACGGTGGTATATGAAGTTCCACAGTTCGGTGGAGAACAAAAGGACCAACTAGCGGAACAGCCATCACCTGAAAAACCATTAGTGGAAAATCACCCTATGGTAGAACCATACCATGAAAAACCATCCATGGAAAAACCACGAGTGGAAAAACCATTAGTGGAAAATCAAGGACTACTAAGTACTGATATACCAAGTACTGATATACCAAGTACTGATTTACTAAGTACTAATAGATTAATTAATAATGATGATGATAAGGGGTCACCTGCATATGCAACACCACCAAAAAAGCAAACCGCTCCTTCAATCCAGAATGCATTTGCATTTTATGAGCGCAATCACTTTGGAGCATTGGGGTCTCTAATCATATTCAAAATTGACCAATGGATAAATGATTTGTCAGAGCCTTTGGTCATCCATGCGATGGAAAAGGCTGTGCTGAATGGAAAAACTAACTGGGGTTATGTAGAAACCATCTTAAAGGACTGGTTTAACAAGAGGCTTTTCACGGTTGAAGCGGTTGAAGCGGCTGACTTGCAGTGGAAGAATCAACAGATCCAAGCGAAACAGCAACGTAATCAGCCGCAAAAGTATTATCCGCCAAAAAATAGACGTGAAGAGGTTGTTCCAGGTTGGTTTAATAATCGTCATGACGCTGTTCCCAATGACGTAACCGAAACCAAATCAACATCAACCATGGATTTTGAAGCGGAGCGTCAAAAAATACTAGAAATGCTAGGGAAGGGGTAACGCTATGAGCAGACATGAAGAACACATGAAAATGCGTGAACATTTTTCCAAGGCTGCACTAGCTAAGGGGACTTTTACTAGCGGCACAGACAAAGCACTGGTACAAGCAGTTACAAAGATGACGCATGAGGAAGTAGCAAGTCGCATTAACCAACTCATCAATGAGTACCAGTTCCCACTTCCAGTACTACAAGACGTACAGAAACGGTTATGTGACAGCTACTGTCCACACTATGCAATGCAGCAACTTAGATACTTAGAAAACAACGTACATGCTGGCATCGCCACAAAAAGGGAGGATTCAAACAAATGATTAATCGTGTCGTATTAGTTGGCCGTCTTACAAAAGACCCTGAATTGCGTTACACACCTAACGGTATTGCATCATGTCGATTCACAGTAGCGGTTAACCGTACATTTGCTAATGAACAAGGAGAACGTGATGCTGATTTTATCAGTTGCGTTGCGTGGCGCAAGCAAGCTGAAAATCTAGCAAACTATCAGCGTAAAGGGGCTTTGATTGGTTTGGAGGGGCGTATCCAAACAGGAAGCTACGAGGGGCAAAACGGTCAAAAAGTGTATACCACTGACGTTGTTGCCGATAGTATTCAATTTTTAGAACCATCACGAAACGGTGGAGGAGGATCACAAAACACTCCTAATCAAAATCAACCAAATCAATATCCGCAACAACAGCCTCAATATGGCGGACAAGCATACGGAAATAATCAACCATCCTATGGTGGTGGACAACCACAACAACAGTTTGGAGGTACAATGCCTAGCCAAAACACTTTTGGGAACAGTGCTTATCAGCAAAATCATCCTCCTATGAACCAACCAAACAATACTCGAGTAGATGAAGATCCATTTGCAAATAATAGAGGGTTAATCGAGGTATCTGAGGATGATTTGCCATTTTAAAAATAGGGGGATTTCACCATGTTCAAAATGTTTAAAGCTATATTACGAACTGCTGGCAAAACGCCAGAGGATATTAAAAAAATGTATGATGGCTCCGTTGGTCCTGAACCTAGTGAGGAAGAAATACAGGGATATATCGACGTCTATAGCAAACTAGATGGTATAGAGGTTGTTGTATGCGATTGCAGTAAAACGGGTGTAGCCAACTATGGATTATACGTATGGCAAAAAGAGGATGACGAAAGAATTAGGGAATTATTTTACCAAGCAGAACAAGATCCTTACTTTGGCACTTATGTTAATGAGCGTGATGAATTTATTAAAGAGTGGGAAGCGGAAGAATATGAATTTGGTCCTTCTCCTACATTTAGAGCTGATGATGTAGAAATCATCGAAGAAATTCAGCTAAAGAGTACATCATGAGTCGTTGTAAAAGGTGTAACAGACCTTTAAAAAGCGGTGAATCCATAGTACGACAATATGGGTTTATATGCTGGCAAAGGCATTTGGATGACCTCGAGGAGGAATTTTTGAAAAATCAGCTCACCATATATGACGTGCTAGAAATGGAGAATCAAGAAGGAGTTGGGACTCAGGATGTTTCATAATCAATCAACTAAACAACGTACCAAATCAGTAACGCATGCGAACAGAGGAAAATTTTTGGAACGTATCATTGATATGGCCAATACAAAATATCGTAATGCGGGATTAGCGGATATTCGTAAAATACCGACACCTATCCAAGTGACAAAAGATAAAGGCCAGCAAGTTGAGGGACGGAAAGAAAAGCCTGAATGGGTGGACTATGCAGGTGTATGTAATGGACGAGCAGTAGTATTTGATGCAAAGGAAACGAAGGGGAAAAGCTTTCCACTCCAAAATTTACATGAGCATCAATATGAACTACTTCGCTCCTGGTATGAGAAAGAGGCCATAGCGTTTTTACTGGTTTATTTTAGTGAACTGGATAAATACTACCGTTTGCCGTTTCCACCTCTTCAAGCAGCTTGGACTGTAGCTAAAAACGGAGGACGTAAATCGATACCACTTGATACTTTTGAAAACCATGCAAGCGAAGTCGTATCAAAGGATGGGTACACATTGCATTATTTATTGCCATTTATCGAAAGCAGGTGGTGAGGATGCTACAAGGCAAATGCATTAATGCGAATGCTAGCACCAATTTAAAAGTGGGAGAGATTTACTATCTTTTCCCACATGGTGGCTTGGCATATGAAGTGAGTCGCTTTCCTCATGTTGGTTCCCATTTCGGAGCTTATCAAAAAAGCCAGTTTGAGTTGGTAGTGGCTGCTAAGCCTTTATCAACACCAGCTGTAAATAAATATCTGGCACGTGTGGTTAAGCCACCTTCACATTTTTATCGAGTATCAGAGGAATATGTTATCACTGAACCAAGTGAAAATGGTTATTACAGTGTTTTTTTCAAACACCGTCCAGATGGTCCTCCTATTGGAGCTTATAAAAATGCTGCTTATTTTGAGCGCGTAGAACCCTTTAGAGCATCGGAAGCGGTTGTGGTGAACGATATACCTGAAATAGTGCAAAAAACGGCAGAAACGGTGGATGATATGCCAGCAATGGTGAACGCACCTATCAAAAACCAAAAGTATGAGCAGTTGACCTTATTTTAGGAGTGATAGAAATGAATGAGCAATTAAGTTTTCGTGATGAATTGCGAAAACAAGAACTAGAACGTCCGTGGTTTTTACAAGCAAGTTCTGCACCAGTTGTCCGATTTGAAGGAAATAAGTCAGAGAGAAATCTGCCAAAAGGAGCATTATGTTTTGTTAATGGGTGTAGATTAGGGGATTTTGATACCCATGTTTGGTCCAGAAGTAAAAGTTCATTTGTTGATTACCTAGATCTAGTACCCATGAAAGTAATTGACTTTACAGAGGAAGAATTAACAAGAAAATATCCAAAAAGGTGGGAGCATGTACGAATTATTTCAAATGCCACACTACAAGTCGTAGATGAAGGACTACTTGCTGTCATTGGTCCACAATGGTGTGAGTTAACAGAGAAACTTCCTAAAGGTGGCTATGCCCCAAATCGGAAAGTGGATATGTTGACGAGTCATTTCGAAGGTTACCAACCCAAACGGCTATTAGTCTACAAAGATGAGGTAGAGGTGAGAACAAATGAAAGCAATCACAATTAAACAACCTTGGGCTACTCTTATTGCTTTGGGTGAGAAGCGGTTCGAGACACGTAGTTGGCAGACGAAATACCGTGGGTCTATTGCCATTCACGCTGGTAAAACAATAGATAAGGAATATTGCGAATATCTACCAATTAAGAGAGTGCTTCAAAGACATGGAATTGAAAATGAAGATTTACCATTGGGTGTTGTCATTGCTACCGCACAATTAGTTGAATGTCATTTGATACCTAATGAGTTAAGTGATGCAAGCATTGACTTCGGAAAAAAATTAGAGGGTGACGAACTATACTTTGGTGATTTTATGGATGGTCGTTATGCATGGGAGCTGAATACAGTGAGAGTTTTACTTGAGCCAGTGCCAGCTAAAGGACAATTGAGCTTGTGGAATTGGGATGATGGGAGCAAATGAAAGATTTTGCACAGTAAGGGAGTGGGTAAATTTGGATTTCAAAATTATAAATGAACGTCAGATAATCTTACAATTAGCTATGCAAGAGGCGTATAAAAAGCGTGATGAATGCCAACGAGGTTTTGATAATTTGGACAATAAACTAAATACTATGACCGCTGATGGTTGTTCATTTACTGATAAAGATAAAGTTGTTGAATCTATGCTTTATTTTAAAGAATGTCGAGATGGCTGGCAAGAAACAATTGACCATATAAGACAATGGCAGGATGAATTAGACCAAGGGCAGGAGGATTGTTAGGTAAGAAGAAAGTGGTTAGTTGAAAGATATTGTAAGGGAGGGGGTTACACAATGGGCGTGCCACGAATTTTACATTACCCTGGTTCAAAATGGAGCTTAGCCGAGTGGATAGTAAGCCACATGCCAGAGCATTCAACATACTTAGAACCATACTTCGGATCTGGCGCTGTCCTTTTTAATGCAGAGTATGGTTACAAGCAGCAATCATTATTTTAACTGAACAATATGAGGAAAAAAGTTTGGTAGGAACATACCTGCCAAACTTTAAGGGTTAGTTAATTCGAGACTTTCTAAAATAAAACTTCGCCAGAATTGCTACAACTAAAACTATCCAAATTGGCTTATACGGTAAAACCAGTGCATTCCAAGTATTTGAAATGAAATTAGCCACACTTTCTATGAAAAACGCTAAATCAAACATAATTCTTCTACTTCCTTTTTAACCAAATTATAGCATATTAGTAGAGTTGAATTTCATAATAATTAGTTTTCCTGTAATTAAGAGAAAATATTATTAAAAAATTCTAAAATACAATCTTCAAGGGTTTCTCTATTTCTGTAAATAATGAATGAAACAATTGATAGTAAAAATAAAACAGAATTTATTATATGAGATGTAGTGCCTACAGTAAGGTCATATATCGGTTTACCAGCACTCATAAGTTCTTTTTCAAAAGAGTCTGAACCATTATGATTTTCAATAACATTAGTCATTTGTGGTATAGCTTCAGAAAAAGCAGCTTCAAATTTACTAGGAGTTACCCTTGAAAGACCATCGTCTTTTATCCAATTAAATCCAATCAATAATACTAAAAGTGCTAAAACAGTATACAGTAATCCTTTCACAAATATCATCCTCCTTGTTTTTCCTTTTTATACGAAAAATAGAGAATGAAAGTTTCAAAAATTTTTAAAATATAAAAAAGCCGCAATGTTTGCAGACGCTGCAGCTAGAATTGGTTACTGCTCTTTTATAAGTTCAGCCAGATAATTGATTATATCATAGGGGGCAAAACTATGACACAAAAGACATCTATAGAACAAATCAACACATCTGAAAACGGTGTATACATCGTACAAGATGGAATAATTACACCACTAAAACCAAAATCATTTGGACAAGATACCATCGTTTGGCACAATGGACAAGTACTTGATGTAGAGAGGGCTGAGCGTATACGTATTAAAAAAACAAAATAACCGTCCTTACGGAAAAACCGATGGACACTAATAGTTGTTGGCAATTATGTCAGCTCTATTAGTGTCCTTTTTATTTTTACATAGAATAGAAAGGAAGATGGTCATGTACTTTCCAGATTTAATTAATGAATATAAACAAACTCTTAAAGATTTAAAGGTAGCAGGTGGATGTCTAAGTATGGTGAAAGATATGCAAGAAGCTATTAAGTGGATGGAAACAGGCTATGATCCAGCAGAATATAGAGCCGCTACACGTACAGATGTTTATGTTATGGACCATCACTTAATGCAAGACCTTATTACGTATGTTGACAGTGTGAAAATGACCCCTGATGTGCTTGCAGAGGTAATTGACTATAGTTATGACAATTCGGCAGTTAAAGAAATTGAAAGAATGTTTAATGTTAAAGATACGGCTAATCAAGCTATGGCCGGTTTAACGGAAAATGAACGTACTGCTTTTATAATGATACGAGCCGAGCATATGACTTTCAGTAAGGTTGCCAAAATACTAGGTGTTAATCGTGGTACCGTGCAAAATTATGTAAAACGAGCAGAATCTAAAATTCAAAATAATATTAGTAAAGAGAAACTTTTTTTATTTGCTGTATAAAGTTTGTCGTACAAATGCCTATATAGTAGATAAAGTATTTTTTGGAGCTAATCCAGTCACGTTCATAATGATCGTGGCTTTTTAAATTTAAAGGGGGCTAGTAGATGAAAATAGTTAAACTACCAGTAGAGAAAATAAATCCCGCTCCATACAACCCGAGAGAAGAGCTTAAACCAGGTGATCCAGAATACGAAAAGTTAGCAAAGTCAATAAAAGATTTCGGTTATATCGATCCTCTCATCTGGAATGAACGAACTGGCAACCTTGTTGGTGGTCATCAAAGGTTTAATGTGCTTTTGGCAGAGGGCCATACCGAACTTGAAGTATCGGTTGTTGACTTTTCAGAGGAGAAAGAAAAGTTTGCTAATCTTGCTTTGAATAAGGTAAGTGGTAATTGGGATGAGGAAAAGCTTGCTGATCTTTTGTCGGAACTCGAAGGGAGTGAATTAAATCTCGGAAGCGGTTTTGACCAAAAAGAGATTGAATCACTAATAAAGCAATTCACAGAGCAAGATGATGGAACAGTAGATTTTTTCAACCAAGAACTTTCGTTAGAAACCTTTGATGAAGAAAAGTTTGAATGTAAATGTCCTAAATGTGGCTTCGTATTTGATATGAAGGAGCAGCGCGATGAGTGAGTGGAATTGGTCACTAAGTGATTTGAAAAAGGTGGAAAAGAATAACCTCAAAGTGTTTAGCTGCTTTTCATGTGGTGGAGGTTCGACAATGGGATACAAATTAGCAGGGTTTGATGTGATTGGCAACGTTGAAATTGATCCAGAAATGATGGGGATATACAGGAATAATCATAATCCTAAGTACCCGTTTTTGATGGGGGTACAGCAATTTAAACATATTCCTAACAATGAGTTGCCAGAAGAATTATTCGATATTGATATTCTAGACGGTTCACCGCCTTGTAGTGTTTTTTCTACAGCTGGTAAAAGGGAAGCGAAGTGGGGAGCGGCATACCATTTTAGAGAAGGGCAAGCAAAACAACATCTGGATGATTTATTCTTTGATTTTCTCGATGTAGCAGCAAAATTACAACCGAAAGTTATAATTGCTGAAAATGTAAAAGGTATGATAATTGGTCAAGCTAAGGGCTTTGTAACTCTAATTGTAAAAGCCTTTGAGGAAATCGGTTATAAGTTACAAATATTTTTGCTAAACAGCGCAACTATGGGTGTTCCTCAACGTCGTGAGCGAGTGTTTTTTATTGCACATCGTAAAGACCTACAGTTACCGAAGCTTGAAATGTCGTTCTATGAAAAGCCGATTTTATATAAGGAAATTCGTTCTGGTAGAGGGAAACCGCTTAATCAAATAACTACAACGTATAAGCGGTGGTTGAAAAGACGTCCAGTTGATAACAACATAGGTGATATTACTAAGCGAACTGAAGGGAAAGATAGTTCCTTTAATACCATTCTAGTTAAAGACAGCAAAGTTCCATACACATTAGCAAGTAACTCGCAGTTCATCAGATATGATGAGCCTTTTTTTATTAGCAGGATGGATGTTATTCGAATCCAAAGCTTCCCCCATGATTATGATTTTGGGAATGCTGATACCCAATATGTATGTGGTATGAGTGTTCCGCCAGTTATGATGAAAAAAATAGCTGAGCAAGTTTATCTTCAATGGTTGAAATAAAAAAGAGAGGTGCGCTAACACCTCTCTGAAATGGGTGCCGAATATCGGCAGAGATAGCGTTACACCGTGCACGGTTTTTTCTCAACGCGCTATCTCACTTTCATTATATGTGAAAGGTCGGTAGGAGGCAATGAAAAATAGAACAAACGTTCCTTTTGGAGAAGAAGAAAAGTCGCTTTTATTACTACAACACGAAATAGAAGTATCTGAAAATATCAATGAATCCAAAGAGAAGTACCGTAAAATTGTTCAAGCAGGTATCGCTCAATGGATAAAGGATTTCAGAAGCGGTCATATCAAAGTGAATACAGTTGATGATCTGAAAAAGCTTATCGAGCTCGACATCAACTTGCTAAAGGATGAAGATTTATGAAAACAAACTCAACTCAATAGATGGAGGTGGTGTTGATGCAGCATGGCTGAAAACTATGAATTAGCGTATGAAGATTATAAAAATGGTATGAAGCAAAAGGATATCGCCGCTAAGTATAATGTGTCCATTAATACCGTTAAGAGTTGGCAACAGCGTAAGTGGAAAGAGATGGACAATAATAATGGTGCCAGCCAAAAAGTATGCACACCAAATAAAAAAAGTATGCATACCAAATCAGGTGCACCGAAAGGTAATAAAAATGCTGTAGGCAATACAGGAGGCGCACCACGTGGCAATAGGAATGCTAAAGGTAACAAAGGTGGCTCCGCTCCTACAGGCAATCAAAACGCTGTTACAACTGGTGAATATGAAACTATCATGTGGGACTATCTAGACGATGAAGAAAAAGCTATTTTTGATTCCATTGAAACGGACCCGCTTTTTCAGATTGATATGACTATTCGCGAATTAACCATCAGGCAGCGTAGGATGATGAAGCGGATTAAAAAAGTTGAAGATGGACTTTCAGAAACACAAAGGCGTGTTCTCCAGCAATTGAGGAAGGTGAAAGAAGCCGCTACTGGAGCTGATGGCAAAACGGTAACAGTGACAAAAGAACGTATGGTAACGGTAGAAATAGATGAAACCGAATTTAGAGCCATAGATGACATTTTAAACATTGAAGAAGCCCTTACGAGAATCACTAACCAACTTGTGAGGGCTATTAAACAAAAGCATGATATAGAAAAGTCTATTCTTGAGCAACAAGTGAAGCTTGAACAGATGAAGTTAAACATTGAAAAAACCAAAACAGACATTGAACTAACTAAGATAACTATTCGCAAAGAAAACGGTGAGGGCGAAGATGAATATGAGGACGATGGCTTCTTAGAGGCCTTAAAAGGGACGGAAGTGGATTGGGATGAGTAAACGGAAAAAAACCGCTCTATTCAAATTCAAACCGTTTAGCAAGAAGCAACTCAAAGTACTCAAATGGTGGCAATCTGATTCCCCTCATAAGGATAAAGATGGCCTTATTTGTGATGGTTCTGTTCGCGCTGGGAAAACAATAGTTATGTCTCTATCGTTTGTTATGTGGGCAATGGAAACTTTTGATGATGAAAACCTTGGCATGGCTGGTAAAACAATCGGTTCGTTTAGAAGAAACGTTTTCAAACCTTTGAAGCGGATGTTGCAGTCCCGTGGCTATAAAGTAAAAGAATATCGTTCAGAAAATATGTTCACCGTCACTCGAAATGGCAAGGTGAACTATTTTTATATTTTCGGCGGAAGAGATGAGGCATCACAAGATCTTATCCAAGGGATTACTCTCGCTGGAATGTTCTTTGACGAAGTAGCACTTATGCCTCAATCATTTGTTAACCAAGCAACAGCTCGATGTTCTGTTGATGGAGCTAAGTTTTGGTTTAACTGTAACCCCGCTGGACCTTATCATTGGTTTAAATTAGAGTACTTAGACCAGTTAGAAGATAAGAACATGCTGCATCTGCACTTTACAATGGATGATAACCTTTCGTTATCGCAGCGTATTAAAGACCGGTACAAGCGCATGTATAAAGGTGTGTTCTATCAACGTTTCATCCTTGGATTATGGGTGCTGGCAGAGGGCGTTATCTACGACATGTTTGATAAGAAATTGCATACAGTCGAAACGATATCACGTAACTATACGAAATACTATGTCAGTGTCGACTACGGCACTCAGAACCCTACAACATTCGGTCTGTGGGGCTTTTTTGATGGAATTTGGTACAAGATTAAAGAATATCATTATGACGGTCGTAAGAGGAGTAAACAAAAGACGGACCAAGAGTATTATAAGGACTTGTTAGACTTCATTGAGGGTGTACAAAACTTCCAAGGTGTTATCGTTGACCCGTCCGCTTCTTCGTTTATCACACTTCTAAAACAGAATGGTATACGTGTGATAAAGGCAAAAAATGATGTGTTAGAAGGTATTAGAAACGTTGGTAATGCGCTTATTAACGATTTAATCAAATATAACGATTGCTGCAAGGAAACTTTTCGAGAGTTTTCATCTTACATTTGGGATGAAAAAGCAGCAGATCGGGGCGAGGATAAGCCAGTAAAACATAATGACCACCAGATGGATAGTGACAGATATTTTGTTAATACAGTTGTGTTCAAAAAAGGCGGTATATCCGTTCTAAAGTGAGGTGATTAAATGCTAATTGAGGATTTATATAGACCGCGTTGGCATGAACAGATGGAGGAGGTGATAAAACGAATGGTGGAAAGTGTTATTAAAAATGAACAAGTGCTGCTTAATGAGATTAAGGATTGGGAGAACTCTCCGAAGCGGAAACTTATGTTAATTGGTGATATGTATTACAAAAATAAGATGGACATTGACCAAAAGCAACGTGATGCAGAGTGGAAGTCAAATATAAAGCTGATACATGGCTATGTGAAGAAACTTGTAGATCAAAAGGTTGGATATACGCTAGCAAAAATGCCATCTGTGACTAGTGAGAATACAGAGTATCAGAAAAAGCTAAATGACATATTCGATGCAGGCATGATTAACCGCTTGCGTAAAGTAGGTAAAGAAGCCATAAATAAAGGCGTTGCTTATCTACATCCACACTTTAATGAATTTGGTGAGCTTAGCTTCATGCGGTTCCCATCTGAACAAATCATACCGTTTTATACTGATTCCGAAAATATGAAAATTGAGTCGTTTTTACGAGTGTATGAAACTAATCATTATGAAGGCACAACCAAAAAGACATTAAAAAAAGTTGAACATTATCACAGCGAGGGTATTAATCACTACGTATTTGAAGGTTCCACTCTTATTTCTGATATTCCAGCAGGAGGGGAACAGGGTTATCATTTTTTATTAGGAGATCAACCAGTGCTGTGGGAGAAGATACCTCTTATCCATTTCAGGTATAACGAAGAAGAACAACCGTTGGTAGAGCAAATTAAATCATTAGTGGATAACTACAACACTCAAGCATCAACAAATGCTGATGTACTTGCTGATATTCCAAATTTCATTTACAAACTAATTAACTATGGCGGAGTTGATTTAAAGGAATTTATTAGTGATCTTAATATTTATCGTGTGGTCAAAACAGATGAAAATGGTGATGTTGACAAATTGACAGCGGATATACAGACCGAGGCCAACGAGAAGGAACTGGAACGTACTCGTAGAGCCATTTACGAGCTTGGTCGAGGAGTCGATACATTACATGAAAGTCTGGGCAATGCATCAGGAGTGGCACTTAAATTCCGCTACAGCGATTTAGATATGGATTGCAATATCTTGGAAAGTGAAATGCAGTCAAGTATTGAACATATGATGTGGTTTGTTACCCATTATTTGGATATGGTTGGTCAAGGGGATTTCACAAATGAAAAATTTAAGTTTGTGTTTAATCGTGACATTATTATTAATGAGGCAGAAGCGGTTGAAATGTGTGAAAAGTCCGTAGGAATTATCGACGATCAAACGAACCGCGAAAACCATCCTTGGTACTCACCTGCTGTTGAGAAACGCCTAAAAGAGCAAATGGAAGCAGAACAGAAAGAAATTGACGAGTACCAAGAGGCTTTGGAGAAACAGCGCCAGTCTCAATCGTACGTGACAAACGATGAGTAAGTATTGGGAAAATCGTGCTGCACAACGTGAACTGGAATCACAGCTTATTGCCAGTAAGTATCTTGCTCGCATGGAAGAACAACTACGCATGGCACAAGCGAACATCATACAGCAGATTGAGGTGTTTTATTCTCGTTATGCTATTGATAATAAGATCTCGTATTCAGATGCTAAGAAGTATTTAACTGCCAAAGAGTTAAAAGACTTTCGTAATATTACATTGCAGCAATACAAAGCTCTTTCATTGTCAGGGAATCCAGAATATGATCGCATTTTAGAGGCAATTGGCTATCGGGCTCGTATCTCTCGATTAGAGATGCTGCATTTGCAGATTCAGTTACAGATGCTTGAACTATATGGCGGTGTGAATGGATTACAGGCTTATATGTATACAGGTTTAACAGAAGTATATGAAAACTCTTATTATAAAGGGTTATATGACATTGCCACATTCACTGCTGTTTATCAGCCTGTCACTAGGTTAACTGATAGTGTTATGAAGGAAGTACTCACCTATAACTGGTCAGGTAAGGAATTTTCAAAGCGTATTTGGGGTCATGAAGCGGCAACTATGGTTACGATTAGAAATGAGTTAGAAAAGTCATTTAGGCATGGCCGCTCCCTTAGTAGAACATCAAGGGCAATCAGCAAAGCTACCGACGTGGTATTAAGTCGAGCAGAGGCACTGGTAAGAACAGAAGCTAACTTCTTTCATAACATTGCCGCTAATAACTCATACATTGAAGCGGATCTAGAACGTTATCAAATCCTTGCTACTTTGGACAATCGCACATCTGAAATTTGCCAAGAGCAGGATATGAATATTTACTTTGTGAAGGACTATATACCAGGTACTAATGCACCCCCATTTCATGCACGTTGCAGAACTACTACTATTCCATATTTTGATGAAGCTGAGTATATGGCTAATGAAACACGAAATTCTAATAACGGTAGGATTAAGAAAATGAACTATAAAGAATGGGAAGAGAGGTATGTTGCATAAAATTAATTTTGCGTCTTTTTCGCTTTGCAGACGTAAAAGATTCAAAGCAAGAACCTATCGTGCGTACTACGATAATGCGAAATAGGAGGCTATACGATGAAAAAAGAAGATTTAATTGCTTTAGGTTTAACGGATGAACAAGCAGATAAAGTAATAGCAGGTTTTGGCACCATGGTTCCTAAAAGTCGTCTTGACGATAAAATTAACGAAGTAAAGGACCTCACAACTCAATTGAAAGAACGTGACACTCAGCTAAATGATTTGAAAAGAATGGATGCTGCTGGGTTACAGACAAAAATTGAAGAATTGCAGCAACAAAACGAAACTGACAAGGCTGAATATGAAGCTAAAATAAAGGATACACAACTTAAAAGTGCCTTGAAATTAGCACTTGCCAGTAAAGTACATGATACGGATCTAGTTACAGGCCTTATTGACAAATCAGCAATTGAATTGGACGAAGAGGGTAACGTAAAAAAAGGCTTAGATGAGCAGATTAAAACACTGCGTGAATCTAAAGCCTTTTTGTTTACTCCTGAAACCGAGGAAAAGCCGCTACCAAAGGGAACTAAACCGGGTGAAGGTAAAAATGACGATAAACCATCTACATCAATCAGTGCTCAAATCGCTCAACAATTAAATACACGCAGTCAGTCAAGTGAATCAAAAACTATTTGGGATTAGGGAGGACATTATATGCCATATGTAAGTAGTGTACAAAAAGCAGAACGTGTAAATTTTTTAGCATCATCAAAGGTGCAATCGTTCACGTATCAGGTAAGTGATGTAGGCGTAGTTGCAGATTCAAACGGTAAAAAGATTGTTAAAGCAGGGACAGTACTACCTGCAAATGACGGTACTGCGAAAGGTATTTTGTATACCGATGTGGATGTAACAAACGGACCACAACCTGGTTCGTTAATTGATCAAGCTTACATTTTAGAAGCTAGGTTACACACGGCACCTTCAGCAGAAGCAAAAACTGCATTGAAAAATATCACATTCCGCTAATAGCGGCCATTTGAAAGGAGTAAACGAATATGCCAGATGTATTAGAATTATTCAATCAAAAAACTATGCTTGATTACTCAAAAACACGGGAGTATAAGCCGTTACTAGGAGAAACACTTTTCCCAGAGGTTAAGCACTCTACGCTTGAGTTTGACATGATTAAAGGTGGAAGTTCATTACCGACAATTGCATCAGTACATGCATTTGACACAGAGGCTGAAATTGGTAGTCGTGAAGCTTCTAAGCAAGCTTTAGAGGCAGCCTATATTAAACGTAAAATGCAAATTACTGAGAAAGATTTAATTGCATTGGCTCAACCTCGCAATGAAGCAGAAAAGAATTACTTAATGCAAAATGTATTTAATGATGTTGATACACTTGTGAATGGTGTACGCGCCCGTGTTGAATTAATGCGGATCGAAGCGCTATCAAAAGGTAAAGTGACGTTGAATGAAAATGGACTTAATATGTCTGTCAATTACCATGTGCCGCCTGATCACCAAGAAGCTTTAAGTGGTGCCGGACTATGGACAGCTGATTCAGCTGATATTATCGGTGATATGGAACGTTGGGCAGATACTTTAACTGATAAACCCACACGTGCATTAACTTCTACTAAAATACTTCGCTCAATTTTAAGAAATGCTAAAATCATTGCTGCTTTATTTGGTAAAGATTCAGGTCGTATTCCAACACGACAAGATTTAAACGCTTTTTTACAACAACATGATTTGCCTGTCATTGCAGTATATGATGCAAAGTATCGTAAGCAAGCAGCCAATGGATCTTACACATCACATCGTTACCTTGATGAAGACAAATTCGTCATGTTTGGTGATGGAACTTTAGGTGAAACGTTATATGGACCAACACCAGAAGAAAGTCGTATGTTGCGAGAAGGTGCAGACGTGTCGAGCGTGGGTAAAATCATCACAATGGTGTTTGAAGAAGGACAAGACCCAGTTTCGACTTGGACAAAAGCAGCCGCTACAGCTATTCCATCATTCCATGCTGCCGATAACGTGTTCCAAGCTCAAACAATATAAGGAGGTTGCTAAATGAAAACTCTTGTGAAAGTCAAAGAGAACAGCTTCCCTGTACGCTATGATGATGAAGTGTACAAAGTTGGTGAGGAATTAGAAGTACTTAGTGAACACGCTGAGCATCCTAGTTTTGAGATCTTATCAGTAATAGAAACATCGAAGAAACGCACTACGAAATCTACGGAACCTACTGACTAGGAGGTTTTAACTTGAACGTATTTGATATCGTAAAAAGTAAAGTTCAACCAGATACATTTACTGATAATGAACTACTTCTAAAAATTGAAGAGGCAGCTCAAGCGATTAAAACGTACTGTAACCGGAGTGATATTCCGGACGACATAAAATTCGTGCATGCGAATATGACACTTGATCTAATCAACTATGAAATGAAATCGATGAATCCATCCGATTTTGCTGTTGCTAAGTCTGTTAAAGAGGGCGATGTCACTGTTGAATTAGGTACCAGTACAACGACAAGTGAACAAGCAACTATGCAAATTTTTACTAACTACACATCTCAGCTTAACCGCTTCCGAAAATTGAGGTGGTAGATTGAACATTCGAAAGCTATTGTCTACAGCTACAAAGTCTGTTGAGCTCTTATATGATCGAAAGGCGACAGTGAAGCGGTATGAAGAGTATGAAAAGCCTAATGGTTCCACCGGACAGAAATGGGTTACAAAGCGTGCCAATGTGCCTTGCCGTTTATCTACAGTAGGGATGCAGACACTTAATAATACTGTGGAAGGAGAAGCAAATCAGATCCTATATGATGCCAAGTTGTTTCTTTCTTCAACCGTTGATATTTTAGCTGGGGATGAAATAACGGTTCAGCTATTTGAAGATGGCGAGTTGATCATGACGGATGAATTTTCGTCTGCTAAAGAGTCTTTTCTGTATGTAACACATCAGGAAGTGCTTTTGAAGAAGAAGGTGTATGCTTAATGGCCTTTGAATTTGAAGAAGTGAAACAACTAGCAGAAAAGATGAAAGAGCTCACTATTGCATCGGGTAAAATCCATAAAAAAGTGGCAGAAAGAATTGCTCAATTAGCCATTCGTAAGGTTAAAATGCTTACGCCTGTTGATACGAGTGATTTACGCAATAACTGGAAGTATCACATCATTAAGCAAGGCGATACGTACAAAATTATTATCTATAACAATGTAGAATACGCACTTTTTGTAGAGAAAGGCCACCGTATTGTAATAGCTGGCCGTACAGTAGGGTTTGTGGATGGTCAGTTTATGTTAGAACTGACAGAACAAGAAATGGAAAGACTGGCACCGCGAATGTGGGAGCGTGAAATTGAGAAGGAATGGAGGCGTATTTTAGGTGAGTAATGTAACAGAAGGCATTAAGACACTTGCTATTATGCAAATACGTTCTCTTTATCCATCAATGAAAATTTATGATAAACCAGTTAAGCAGGGTTTGAAAGTGCCTGCTTTTTTAGTACGTATTTTTAATGTGCATCAAGAGCGAGGTATGAAGTATCAAGCAAATCGTACCTATTCGTTTAGCATGGTTTATTTCCCTTCTACAGACGATATAGATGAGGAATGCCTAAATGTATTAGAAGTCGTGCAAAACAACTTTAAATACCTCGCTGACAGGTTTCACGTGCATGAAATTGATGGTGAAATAGTGGATGAAACGCTTGTAATTAAATATCAAGTTAAAGCTTGTCTACACGACATATTAGAAGAAGTGAAAATGAGAACATTGGAGGGCGTTGATTTTGACACAAGAGATGACAAACAAAACGAACACGAAGAAGCAGCCGGAGAATAAAAAGTTCTCTAAGGTTGCTTTTTTAGAGTCCGCTTCTTCCACAAAAGCTCGTTTAGAGTATGAGGTAGTACTTGAAGATAATAAAACCTATACGAAAAATGAAGCTGATAAATTGGTGGATGCGTGGAAAAAGAAAGGGGTTGGAGTTTAATGGGTGGCATGTGGGAAACACAAAATAAAGTACGACCGGATGCGTATATCAATTTTGAAACTAATAGTTTAAATACGATGGGGCTAGATTCAAATGGCGCCTTAGTAATACCTGTAATGTTCGATTGGGGAGAAGTAGGGAAGTTTATTAAACTGTCTTCTAACACTAAATTTCGGGCTTTGTTTGGTAAATCACTAGACGCTATTTTACCGGTTCGTGAGGCATTTAAAGCTACTAGTAGCATCTTTCTTTACAACTTAAATGGATTAGGTGAGAAAGCAAAGGCAACTGCTGAAAGTTTTACTGTAACTGCAAAATATGGAGGTACAGACGGTAACAAGATTCATGTCACTGCAACAGTAGGGTTAGATGGCTCTACAACAGTAAAAACATATTATGATGCTATTCAAGTTGACTCGCAAAAGGTGGCTGATTTCGAAGAATTAAAATCAAATGATTATGTAGTGTTCAACGGATCTTTACCTACGGGGGATGCCACTTTGACGTTGGTTGGTGGAACTACGGTAGTAGCTACAAACGAATCTATATCAGAGTTTGCATCTGCATTGGACACTCTAAATTTTAAGGTTGTTGCTTATGGGACTGACGATAGTACCACAAAAGCTTTACTGTCTTTAAAAATAAAAGAGTTTCGTGAACAGATTGGAAAACGGGTAACTTTTGTTACTAATAATTACAATGCTGCGGATCACGAAAGTACTGTATCCATTAAGAATGGTGTCACCCTTGACGGAGGAGAAGTATTAGCAGCTCGAGAAGCCGTTTATTGGTTTGGAGCGGCATTCGCTGCTTCAACGGTGGAATCATTAACTTATGCAAAGTACCCTGGTGCAATTGAAGTCGAAACAATGACAAATGATGAAATTATTCAAGCATTACTGGATGGTCATATTGTCTATTCATTTAACGATGATGAAGTTGTTGTAGAGCAGGACATTAATACTTTCCGTTCGTTTACAAAAGAGAAAAACAAAGATTTTCGTAAAGGGAAAATTGTTAGGGGTATGGACATTATTCACAATAACGTAAGACACATTTTCCGCAAATACTTTATTGGGAAAATTGATAACGATAAAGAGGGAAACGGTCGTGATTTATTTAAGAAACAGATTATGAAATCCGTACTTGATCCTTATAAAAGATTAGGTGTTATCAGTGATTATGTACCAGAAGATATTGTAATTGGACAAGGTGACGAAAAAGATGCGGTATTTGTGGTGATGGGCATTACATTCAATGATGCTATGGAAAAATTATATATGCGAGTTGAGTGCAAATAAGAAGGAGGTAAGATTCAATGGCAGCAAACGTTATGCAAACAAAAGACGCTATGTCCTCACGTGAAGGCTTGGTGTTTATTAATATTGAAGGTCGAACATTTGAAATTGCTGAAATTCTAAAATTTAAAGCAGAAGTAGAATATAACAAAGTTGAAGTAAAGCGATTAAATGCTCGCATGGAAGGTTCTAAGATTGTAGGGGCAAAAGGCGTAGGTGAAATGACGATGTACTACCACCGTCCAGAGGTTCGAGCAATGGCTATGGATTATCTACGATCAGGTAAATCACCAATGTTTGACGCAACAATTGTCAACGCAGATATAACAAGTGCAGCTGGTAAACAGACCGTAGATGTGCGTAATATCGTCCCTGATAAAACGTTACTAGCGATGTTAGATGCTGATAGTGCTGACACACTAAAAGACGAATTTCCATTCACATTCGACGATTTTGAAATCTTAAACCAATTCAACGTTATCCAATAAGGGGGAACTTATAAATGAGTAATTTTAAAGCATTCATGAAAGAAAACGTACGCCAAGCTGATCCTGTGAAATTGAAATTAGAAAGATTCGCAGAACCAATCGAATTGCGTCCATTAACATCTGCGGAATCTGATTTAATTAACGATCGTTGTTTTAAAAATAAACCTGGTAAAAAAGGGCGACAAGAACGCGTATTTGATCCAGTGGCTTATAACCGTGGTATTAGTGTTGCTTCGATTGTTTATCCGGATTTAAACGATACAGAACTACAGAAGTCATACGGAGTAAAAGGTGCAGAGCAATTGTTTGGTGCAATGTTCTGGGTTGGAGAAGCATCTCAAATCTCTGAAAAAGTATCAGAGATTAGTGGTTTAGATCATGCTTTAGAAGATGAGATAGAAGAAGCAAAAAACTAATACAGGGCAGTGAAGATGAGCGTGATGGACTAGCTTTCTATGCACATGTTGCTCTACATCGTTTTAACATCCTGCCCAATAGCTTTTTAAGTATGGATCGTAAGGAAAGGGCATTTATCATCGCGAGCTTGGATATAGAGCTTGAAAAAGAAGCAGAAGCGGCTAAAAAATAGTAGATTTATGCACATACAGTATAGTGAAATCCCTCCAAGTTATGTATATTTGTGTATGAGGAGGGATACACATGGCTCAAAATAAGGTACTTGCAGGAGATTATGAAGGAAAAAACATAATGATTGGTCAACAGGGGTTCTTCAGTAAAGAAGAGGTTTTTTTATTCACGGGATTCACAAAAAAATTTCCTTTAAATAAAGAAACTGTTGATTCGTACGAAATGATTACTGAGGAACATCGAAAAAGTGCAGTAAGTGGTGTTACTAGAGGATTGGTTGGTGGTGCACTGTTAGGACCTGTTGGACTCTTAGCTGGCTTATCAGCAAAAAATAAAGGTACACATACTTTAGTTCTTGAGTTTAAAGATGGAAAGAAAAGTTTGATTGAAGTTAATGAAAAAATTTATAAGTTATTCATACAAAAAATGTTTTAAGCACTCTTAATGAGTGCTTTTTATTTTGGCTAGGAAGGAGGAGGATTAACCTGTCTGTACGTACAACCATGTCACTAACTGATAAAATGACTGGTACGCTTCAAAAAATGATGAAAGCGATGAACAGTACAATTAGAGCAATGGAACAGATGCATACAGCATCTAATCAAGTTGGTGATATGAGAAGTTTGCAGAGAGCTCGGCGCGATATAGAAAGTGCTAGTGCATCTTTTGAACGTTTAAGAGCAAGTGCCAGGTTAGCTGGTAGAGAAGGGCACAATACTGGTAATATGTTACGAAATGGCTTGAATAGTGTTCGGGATAGCGCCAATTCAGCCACCAGTAGTGTGCGCAGCTTGATATCAAGTCTTATGGGATTTGCAGCTGCGTACTTATCTATTCAAGGAGTTTCTAATGGTTTTAATAAATTTACTCAAGCTTCGGATAACTACTCTAATACGAATGCTCGATTAGCTAATATTAATGATGGATTGCAAACACAAGCTGACTTGCAAGACAAGATATATAGGGCATCTCAAAGAAGTTTAAGTTCGTATAATGACACTGCTTCTAGTGTAGCTAAATTAAATTTGTTAGCAGGAGATGCTTTTGCTAGTAACGACGAAGCGATACGATTTAGTGAGCTAATGAATAAGTCTTTCTCAGTATCTGGCGCAGGAAACCAAGAAAAGTCCGCTGGTATGCATCAATTGACACAAGCGATGGCATCTGGGCGTTTACAAGGGGATGAGTTCACTTCTATAACTGAAAATGCCCCTTTACTTGCTAAAGCAATTGCTGATTCAGTAGGTAAAAGCATGGGTGAGTTAAAAGAAATGTCTTCAGATGGTGAAATAACGGCAGATATAATTAAAACTGCTTTATTTAATGCTGCCGATGATATAGAGAATAAATTCAGTAAGATGCCATTAACTTTCGCTGATGCTATGACAGTTTTTAAGAACTGGGCACAAACTGCATTTGAACCTTTATTTAAACGATTTAGTGAATTTGTTAATTCAAATGCATTCGGTGTTTTGGCAGGACATGCCATGATTTTTGTCAATTTATTCACAGCTGGTATATCGCTCGTATTCAGCGCTTTAGAAACTATGTACAACATAATTGGTGCAGTAGGACAATTTATGTATGATAACGCCAGTTGGGTAACTCCAATCCTTGTAATAATGGGGGTAGTTATAGGTTCTATAGTAGCAATTTTAATGACAAAATATGCAGTCTTGGGTTTAATACGCTTGGCTACTCTTGCATGGGCTGCTGCTCAATGGGTTGTAAACTCAGCATTTTTAGCTAACCCTATAACATGGGTATTGATTGGAATTATAGCAGTAATTGCTTTAGTTATAATGGCCATGGTTATGTGGTCAGAACAGACGGCCGCAGTAGTTGGTGCTATTGTTGGTTCTGTTTACTGGCTTGGTGCAGTAATTTACAACGTATTAATGGGTATTGGAAACTTTGGCATTATGGTAGCCGAATGGTTCGTGAACACATGGAATCAAGGGATTTTCATGGTTCAGCTAGCATGGATTGCTCTTAATTTATTAGTTCGTATGATTTTTGATGCTATAGGAAACGCAGCTCTAAGAGTTGCTGAGTTTTTCTTAAACAAGTGGAATGAGGCTGTTTATGGAGTACAATTGGCGTTCTATTTTATGCAAAAAGGTATACTCACAATCATGAGTGGCGTAGCTTCGGGTATAGTTGGAGCTGTAAATGATGCACTAGGCGCAATATCCACACTCATAAACGGTGCAGTTAAAGGTATTAATAAACTCATTGGTCTAATCAATAAGATTCCAGGTGTAGATATCAGTAATCTAGGAGAAGTTGACTTAAAGGCAAGTACATCTGCTGTTGATAAATTGAATAAAATAAAATCTGACTTAGAAAAGCCGACTAAAGCTGCTCCTGTTAACCTTGGGTCCTTTAATACTGCGGGAGCTTATATGAAAAGCGTAGAAATGCCTACAGCCCCTCAACAAGCTTCATTCGATCGTTTAGAGTACAAGAACTTAGGAGATGCGTATACTAAAGGTAATGAAGTAGGACAGGATTTTTCAATGGCTGCTAGCGAAAAATTAGGTGGCTTAATGGATAAAGCAAAGGGTTTAGTTGGATTAGGTAAGGATGACAAAAATAAAGAAAATCCTTTTACTGATAAAGCGAGTTTAATGGATGACGTTTTAAAAACCGCTCCATCTGAATCAGGTCTAGGCGCAGCAGGTGACCCTGACAAGGGAAAACTAAAAGGTGGAAAACTCGATAAAGTTAAAAAAATTGAGGATAAAGTCAATCTTGCTGATGAATATCTTGAAATATTTAAAGATATAGCAGAAGGAAAGGCCATCAATAACATTATTTCTCTTACACCTAACTTACAGGTCCATAATAATTTTGAAGATACTACAGGTAGCATGATGGAGAAAATGCTTAATAAGTATGATGATTTATCCAGAGTAGGCGGTAATTCATCTGAAATTAATGAACATATATCAAACTCATTAACCGCTCCGTCTAGAGATGATATTACAGTTTCAAAAGATATACGAGAAAAAGTATCCTCTTCACCTATTACAAACAATAATAAAACCATAGTTCAGCATATTAAGAGTGATCCTAAGATCGAATTTTCCGGTGATATTCATAAAGATGTGGATTTAAACGAACTAATCAAACTAATAACAAAGTGGTTAAAGGATGAGCAAGATCGCTCTGTTGAGGGGGTATATACATGATAGGAATCTACCTTAGTGCAAATAATGACAAAGAGGGTTTCCGTATCCCTGTAAACCCTCCTGAGTTACCATTTAAAAACACCGCAGATGGTGAGGAATTTACAATCGCAAAAAAGGGAACTGTTAATGTACCTAAACCAATGAAGCTTACTGAGTTTGCATTTTCATCTTTTTTTCCTGCAAATGATACTCATTATGCAGAGACTCAATTTAAAGAGCCTAAAAAGTATATAGATCAAATAAACATGTGGATGGCCAAAGAAACGGTCATCCGCTTTATTTATGTTGGCGGTTCATTTTCTATTAATGAACAAGTGACAATCGAGAGTTTCGAAGTGAAAGACCAATATGGAACAGCGGATGTGGATTACACTATCTCTTTTAAAAAATACGTGCCGTTTGGGTTTAAAAAAATGGAAGTGGTAAAAAAAAGCACCACTAAAAAAGGAAAAGCCACTAAACAGCCAGCGAAAGTTGCAAAAAAGGAAGCCCCTCGAGATAATCCTAAACCAGTACCGCAAACGTATAGTTTGGTAAAGGGGGATTCTCTTTGGAAAATTGCTCAAAAGTATACAGGGAATGGAGCAAATTACAAGTCTCTACAATCGTTGAATGGAATAAAGGACAGTGAGTTAAGGAAACTACCTATAGGCTTAAAAGTAAAAATTCCACCTGAGTGGACGGCTAAGAAATGAGGTGACAGGTATAGAAGTATTAATCGACAATCGTGACGGAAATATATATGAAATACCTGTCACGTCAATTAGTTGGAAAACAGAAAAAACGGGAAAATCATCTGAACTTAATGTTAATCTGTTAAATCCTAAGCCACTTGAAAATAAAATTGTATCTGGGGCAATTGTAAGAGTAACTGATGATGAACACAAAATTTTCTACGGTTATTCATTTAAAGCTGGGTTTGGGATAAGCAGTGAATTTAAGATTACAGCTTATGACCAACTAAGGTATTTAATGTACAATGACACATTTGTAATGAAATCAATGCAGGCTGAGGCTGCTATAGCTCAAATATGCAGTCAAGCAAAATTAAAGTTAAGTGTATCTACGAAGACGGGCTATAAAGCGCCAGCAATGATAGAGGAAGATAAAAAGGCGTTAGATGTCGTTATGAAGTATATTGACTCGGCTATTGTTGCTACAAATCAAAGCTTTGTGTTTATGGACAATTTTGGCTCACTTGAGCTTCATAATATTAAAAATTTAGTTATCCCACCTACTGATTTTTATATAGGTGAAGAAAGTCTTTTGTATGATTATGATTATTCCATCTCTATTGATGATAGTTACAATCGAATTAAGCTCGTTTTAGATGATAAAAAGGCATCAAAGAGAAGGGTATTTATAGCGCAGGATAGTAACAATATCGCTAAATGGGGACAATTACAGTATTACGAAAAAGTAGATGAAAATATGACACGAGCGCAGGTTGAAAATTTACTTGATGCATTACTAACTGTACACAACAAAGAAAAAAAGAAACTGTCTTTGAAATGTTTAGGCGATTGGCGAGTAAGAGCAGGAAAAATGGTTTTCATCTTCATAGAAAAGCTGGGGCTAAAACAATTGTTTTTGGTGGATGCTTGTACACATGATTGGACACCTAAAGTCCACACAATGTCATTAGAATTGAAGGTGATTTCGTGAGTTTATTAGATTTAATCAAAACAACGGCTATGGCTGCATTCCAAGCATCCAATCCAGTCAATATTTTAGTAGGGGAAGTCATTGAATCAAAGCCACTCAGAATACAAGTCCATTCTAAACTCATCTTAACAGATGAGTTTTTGCTTGTGGCTGAACATTTAACAAGGCATGAGAGGGTTATTTCCATCGAAGACTATGAGATGCGTTATGCGAAACTAATACTAGAAGATGGATTAAAAGAAGGTGATAAGGTGATTATGCACAGGGTGCAAGGAGGGCGTCAATATTTTGTATCAGACAGATATAAGGAAGGAAGTAATATATGGTGATTCCAACGCAAGAAATAACAATAACACCAGAAATAGAGGTACTTGATGCGGTTGAATTACCCACTCGAACATACCACTTAGACTTAAAAAAAGGTTGTTGTAAAGGTTTCGTTGATGGTCAAAAAGCAATGGAACAAGCGATTTTTAAAGCTTTAAATACTATCCGTTTTGAACATCTAATCTATACAAATAACTACGGCTTTCAAAATATGGTTGGCTACGATGAGTTATATGTACGTGGTGATTTGGGCAGACGTATACACGAAGCCTTGTTACAAGATGAGCGTATAACGTCACTGGAAAATTTCAGCCTTGAGTTTACCAAGAAGGACGATGTTTTAGTTACATTTTTAGCTCGAACCATTTATGGTGATGTTAACTTATTGAGGGAGGCGATCAGGATTGCTTGAATACTTAGAATCACAATCTTTTGATAGTATTTTGACAGAATTACTTGAACGTGTTCCGGATGACATTGATAAGCGTGAAGGTAGTGTAATTTATGATGCTCTTGCACCTACAGCCTTAAAGATAGCTGAAACATATTGGGATATGGCTGTATTATATCGTCGAACTTTTGCAGCTACAGCAGACGGCGATGATCTTGAAAAGCGTGTTAATGAGCATGGAGTTGAGCGTAAAAAGGCAGGTAAAGCAATCCGTCGTGCTTTATTTTCAGATGGTGATGGACAACCACTTGATGTGGCTATAGATAGCCAATTTAAGCTAGATGCTATTGTATATAAGGTAAGTGAACGAATAGAAGCTGGAGAGTATAAAGTAGAAGCTCTGACAGCCGGATCAGTTGGAAATAAGGATTATGGCGAAATGTTGCCTATAGAAGCGAACGACAAATTAGGAAAAGCTATTCTAGCAGATGTACTTGTACCTGGTGAAGATGAGGAAACAGATGAATCATTATATTATAAATTTATAGATCATATCCGTGAAAAAACATTTGGTGGAAATCGTGCTGATTATAAGAAAAAGTTAATGGCCATTCAAGGTGTGGGCGGCGTTCGTTTACGACGTGCACCATTTGGAGGAGGGACTGTAAAAGCCATTATTATCGACTCGGATTTTAATGTTCCTACAACTGATTTTGTCTCCTATGTTCAAGAACTTATGGATCCGCTAGAGTTTAAGGGTGAAGGCTATGGCACAGCACCTATTGGCCATGAGGTAACTGTTGAAGGAGTGAGGAAAAATGAAATTACTGTTGAAAGTGAACTCGTCTTAAATGGTTCAACAATTGGACAAATTGAAGCTCAAGTGATTGGGACGTTAGAGGAGTATTTCGCTGAACTACGTGCAAATTGGTTTAAGGACTTTGACATCAATGTACGTATTACTCACATAGAATCTAGGCTTTTAAAGATCGAAGGTATAGAGGATATAGCATCAACGTTGTTAAATGGACTAGATAAAAATATCAACTTGATTGAAGATATTCCTGTTCTATCTAATGTAACATTGAGGGAAGTGAGTACATGACCAATGCATTTTTAGAGGAATTGCCATCTTACTATCAAGACATAAGAGAGTTTCGAGAGATGTCCAATACAGTTACAGTTAACTGGAATCAAATTGATGAAGCTCTCTTTAGCGTGGAAAACGATCAATTTATTTTAACATCATGTGAAGCGGCTATAGCAATAAGAGAAAAGGATTTTGGTATTCGTGCAGACCCTAAGAATGAAACATTGAAATTTCGCAAACTTAGATTACTTTCTCGTATGCAAGAAAGCGCTCCTTACGTTTTAGAGTATTTAGCAAAAACACTCACGGGATTGCTCGGAGAAAATAACCATAAAATATTGTTAGATATTAATAAATTTGATATGGAAGTAGCTATAGAAACTGAACAAACTATATTTTATAACGAGGTAGTAAACATTGTTGAAAGAATTGTTCCATTAAATATTGACTTAATGACAACAATACTTGCGTTAAAAGAGTGCCTTTTTATTTTAGGTGGTACTTATACATGGAGACTTGATTATAAAATCTGCGGTCGCTTTAAAACAGCAAGAACTCAAGGTGCATTAGGAAATGAAATTTTAAGTGTTTCAAATGGGGTTTATGGATTTCTTATAAATAATAATCGTATTTGTGGCAGATTTAGAGCTGGAGGTGTAAGAGATTGAATGAAATACAACCTTTATTAATAGATTTAGTCCAGCAATTTTTAAACAACTTGGTAGTAAAAGCAAAAATAACCATTGATAATGTTGAATACGAAAAAGAAATTTACCATACCAGTACAAAACATGGCTTACGAAAGTATGTGAAACTTTCTGCTGAACGAGGGTTAATAACCAAAGCAGCTTTAGTTGATAGTAATGGACGAGAGCTGTATGTAAAAACAATGAACTACCAAAAGGGTACAAAGGGTTATGTAATTGTATTTCCACTACAGATTGAAGCAAAGGAAGTGAAAGTGAATGGGTAAATTGATGATTGGAGAAATTCCGTTAAATCTAAAAACAAACCCTTACAATCGTACTCAATGGCATGACGATGTAGAAGACCCTAATACTGGTGAAATCATTGAAGAAGGTACAGCATTTATGTCTGAGTATGCAAATAACTTTGAATGGGGCATTTTTAACTCATATCGTTATTTGATCGAAATGAATCGGCAAATAGAACGAATGCGTGTACAAATGGAGCTTGATGGCCGAGTGCCAGGCAACAGTGGAACATTTGCAGATACACTTGATGGCAGCTCAAATAAAATTAAATTAGATAACACCTTAACAGATATTATCGAAGCTGTTACAGCTGGAACAACTACTTTAAAAGTGGCAAGTGTAGAAGGATTCACAGCTTTTACACAGGTCACTATTTTTGATGATGAACACAACGAAGACATTGTGATTACTGAGGTTAGCTCAGACACTATTAAAGTACAAGCACTTGCTAATAATTATAAAAAAGGCGCTAAAGTGGCTCGAAGTAATGTCTCGATTGATATGGTCAATGCTGAAATGGGTGTGGGCGATTGGCAAACATATAAAGTTGAGTTAGTGGAGGTGGTTTAGAATGGCAAAGTATTATTATGACAAGTTTACAGCGATAGCTACCAGACCAAAAGTGATACAAGAGACAAGAGGAGCGTCACTAGAAAAGGTAAGTAGCGATCTTATAGTTAAAGACTATTTAGGTATGCTGTTACCTGGAACAGCGATATTCGATAGTATTTTCCTAAGTGCCGAAATATACAATGATGGCATTAGTCTACAAGGTAATGGAGGAGATTTTACCAAGTACCCAAAACTTTATCAAATTTACCACTCTGGATTAGGTGGTTCTTCCGACTCTGGAGAGCAGTCGTTTTATTTCTACGGGAAATATGGCTCGACATTCGAATTTTATAGAATGCGTATAGTGTACTCTTCTGTCGATTATTCTTATAAAAGAGAGTTATTTAGACTAGATATAGTAGAAGGACCAACAACAACCTACTCAAAAGGCGCGCTATTACAGGCAAACGTTGTAGCAGAGGACAACACATACCCAACGAATGGACGGCATACTGATGGTTTTTGGTATGTTAAGGGTGTTGCAGCAGTTAAATTACCAGGCACTCTTGACATTGAAAGTGTTTCTATTGGATTAGGAACTAGTCGGAAATTAAGGGTCTTGGATAACGGTTGGTTGGTCGCTGCTGCTATAAAAACAGCTAGTAGACGTCGTGTGACATGGTATGTATCAAAAGACAACGGAATTACGTGGAACGATCTATGTTACACTACGATTTCTACAGCAGATATTAGCGGGGTAGCGATTGCTACATGGGGAAATCAGGTATTCTCTATACTAACAACTGTTAATGGTTCAGTGGCTCTTTATAAATTTGATGCGACAACACAAGGTTACTTTGATATTGGTGTCATTAAAAATTTAGGAATTTCCTTTAGCGTGGCATTGTACCCTTGTATTGAAATAGACCCTTTAAACGGGCGATTACATGTGGCGTTTGTCGGAAAAAGTACTACGTCGTACACGAAATCACAAAACATTATATACACAACTAGCCCAGACTTTGGAGTTAATTGGGCTACTCAAGTATTTTTAACAGGATTAGATATGGATAACAGCAATGTTTCCAATGTAAGCATGGCTTGGGTAAAAAATCGTGTATATCCTGTAGTAACATTTTACGCTACGGTTAATTTCACTTTTGGTGTGTTTTGTGTGTATCACAATGGTAGCTCGTGGATTCAAGTGCCCGTGCACACGTCCAGTACTCCAAGCTTAGGGATAACCAACCCAAGTGTGGTAAGTGACAATTCGGGAGTATTGCACATGACATGGCAAGCAATGCCTGAAGTAGGAATGCCACATCAGATATGGTACGCAAAGAGTTTAGACGGTGGAGCTACATGGATAAATAAAAAGACACTAACAAACTGGACTAGTGAATCAACATTCCCTGTGATAACAGTTGATAAAAATAATACATTATGTATTCTCATTTCAACTCGTGGTCCCTCATCTATGAGCTTTTATTACATTATGCAGATTCGCAGTTTAGATAACGGTGATACTTGGAATTTTACTACAGCTGCATTAAATGAAGGTGCTAATTTATACCACCCAGGAGGATTGTATGACCCGAAATTCAAAGTATTATTTAAACCTACAGCTCCGTTTATTTACCAGATGCCATCCTTACAATTTAGTGGAGGTATTGTAGCTAATAGTGCCCCTACTATCGCTGTATCGATCGAGAATAACCTAACACTTTATGAAAATGACACAATCAATATTTCAGGTAGTGCCTACGATGCAGACAAAGATCAATCGGTAACAGTGTTTTATCAGATTAACAGCGAACCTAGAAAAGTTTTGGCTACAAATGTCAGTCAAACACAAATTGCATTATCAAAGCAGTTGATGTTTAAGGATGGCAAATTGTATGATGGTGAAACGGTTCTTACTGGCAAACTTACAGAAGGTGTAGCACATATTTTAAAATTTTGGGCGGTAGATAGTGAAAACGCTCAGTCTACTACTGTAGAGCGCACGTTTTATGTCGTGCCTAATAGGGCACCACTACTTTCTATAGATGCGGTTGTCCCTTCAGGGGTTGTTGATGCGGATAACTTTAAAATCAACGGTACTGCATCGGATGAAGATGCTAATTCAAATGTTAAAGTAACAAGGAAAATAAACGGTGGAGATCCTGTTGAAATTTACAGTGGCCAAGGTGGAGCATGGGAGTTTGATGTATCGCTTGCTCAACTAGTGGTAGGTGAAAACACCATTGTTATTGAAGTAATCGACAACCACAATGCTAAGACTAGTAAGACAATAAAATTAAAGAAAAATGAAGTGAAAACGCCTATTTTACATTCTGTGGCGAGGTACAAGATTACACCTCCTGCTGGGTCTGCAAAGGGCGTTTTATTATTTGTCGAACGTGATGAGGAGATGGACCTTAAAGTTGAAATTTCCATGACGTTAACTGGCGAGCAGGAGCAGTATGAAACGCTCACAGCTGATAACACAGCGCCTATGCCCAATACAAATGGCATTGTGGAAGATACGTATTATTATGAGGCCACAGAGCCGAAAGACAATATTATTTTGAAACTTTCTACAACACGGCCAGATGCTACTGTGAATCATAAAATACACTTAATATCGGGGGCGGTAGAGTAATGGCTATTGAATATAAAAAGCGTGAACCAGATGGCTCTATGGGCCAACCAGTGAAGGTTGGAACTGGATTGAGCATAGATGAACAAGTGTTATCTCTTGGTGAACAATTAGCCCAAGAGAAGATTAAAGGGATTCAAAAAGATCTCCTTATTAATAGCCTTGGTCAAACAGTCACACAATTGAAACTAGAAATGTTGGCCATGAAAGGGGGCGAGGTATAATGCAATTTTGGCAAATCGCTTTTATGTACAAGTGGGTTACTGCAGCGCAATTACGATTAGCTGTCAAAACAGAAGCAAATCCTTTTGGAGAAATCACACCAAAACAGTACAATGAAATTACAGGGCAAGATTTCGAGACGCAAGCTGAGGCTTAGCGTTATTTTTATTGTCTAAATTAGAAGGAAATCCTTTCCTTTTGTCGAATGTAGTTTATGGATTGGAGGAAAGGAACCATGGTGTTATTAGAAAACGTAATAGATAATCCACATTATTTATTTTTATTGTCTATACTTATATACGTTATTCCTAGAGCAATTAATTATTGGAATACAACGCAATTTGAAAAAAAATTTATGAATGATTTACAAAGAATAAAGATAAGTTTCTGGAAACTAATCGTAATTGTTACATTTATAATGATAATCTCATATGTAAGAATATTATTCGATCCCGAGAAAAGACAAGAAATATTTTCAGTGGAATCTAGTGTGGTAATATCAATTTTTCTAGTTATTGGTGCAATTATAGTTGTACTATTTCAGGTGTTAATCATTATAATGAATTGGTTTGAAAAAAAATTAACATTAACTGCTGATTACTATTTAAAATTAGATAATACGAACGAAGAATGGAAAATTATTAAAATGTCTTCAAATAATTGTTTGATACTCCGTAAGAAGAGTGATAAAAAAGTTCAAATGATGCTAGAAGATTGGAAGGGTTTAGAAATAAGAGAGGTGAGAAGCGGAGAAATACCATTCAGTAAATTATTTAAGTTCTCTAATCAATATAGAAATATTCCAATGATATTATTAATAGTAATATTGATAATTATTTCTATTGCTTTTATGTTTAGTCCATTTCTATTTTTCGGCAGATTTTCGTTGATTCTATATATAATTGGTGGAGTAGGATCGTTTATAAGCGTGATTATATTAAAAAATTATACTGAGTATAAAAATAGTAATTAATATACTATGAATTTCATTAAAGTAGACGAGCATCCTCAGCTGAGGGTGCTTTTTATTATGCATAAAGGAAGTGTTGTAATGGAAAAATGGATCGCTGCAGTAAGTGGAGCAATCGGCACAATTATTTCTTATTCGGTTGATGGGTTAGGAATGGCTGTGACGGTTCTAATCGGTTTCATGGCTATTGACTATGCCACTGGCATCATGAGTGGAGTCGTTAATCAAAACTTAAACAGTCGTACAGGCTTTAACGGCATCATACGAAAGATTTATTACTTAATGCTAGTAGGATCGGTTTATTTATTGTCCGTTGTGATTCCTGGCATTGAGTATGCAGGAGATGGGGCAGCCATTGCATTTTGTGTATTGGAATTTATATCAATCACAGAAAATGGTACTAAAATGGGCTTGCCAATGCCTAACTTTGTTAAAAATATTTTAGCAATCGTGAAGGATAAAACAGGAGAGGGTGAGGTTAAATGAGTTACACTTTTAGACAAATCTTATTACCTTCAACAAAGTATTCAATTAAGGCACCATACATTATGTATCCACAATTCATAACCGTACACAATACAGCCAATGATGCACCAGCTGCTAATGAAGTCTCATACATGCTTGGCAATAATAATCAGGTTTCTTATCACGTTGCAATAGATGATAAAGAGGTTATTCAAGCAATACCTTTTAATCGAAATGCATGGCATTGTGGGGACGGTGGAGGTAGCACCGACCCTAACGCTTTAAAGAAAGGGAATCGCCTTTCTATTGGTATCGAAATCTGTTACAGCAAAAGTGGTGGCGTTCGCTATGGAGTAGCTGAGGAAAACGCTGTTCAATACATTGCAAAGCTATTAAAACAGTTTGGATGGGGCATTGAACGAGTGAAGAAACACCAGGACTGGAACGGCAAATATTGCCCTCACCGTATACTAGCGGAAGATCGTTGGGGTAGTTTCTTGAAAAGAATCGAAAATGCAATGAAACCTAATGAATCAGAACAACAAATTGGAGAGGATGATGATACGATGAAATTCACAAGCACAACTGCCAAAGCTGCAGTACGTGATTATATTCAACAAGCAGTCGATAAAGGATTAATTGATAAATCTTGGTTGGAGAAATTCGATAATGGCACTATGACAAGTGGTGATTTCGAAGGGTTGAAACTTATCATTGCACAGCGTAGTAATTAGTGACAGCAAAGTCCAGGTACTCATTAATTTGAGCATGGACTTTTTTTATTTCCACAAATTAATTGCTTAATAAAATACAAACCAAAGTAAATAAACCAAGACAGCTACATGCCATCTTGGTTTATTTTCATTTCTAATAATAATTGTTTACGTTCTAACATTAATTCCATGAGCTCGTCTACAGATCTAGCGCTAAGGTATTTAGCGCGTTCTTTATTCTTCGCTTGCCAACGCTTATTCGCCTCAGTCTGCGGATTCTTCTTCATTAAATCCTCCTTTTTTAATATACTACGATGATTTTTAAAAGGAAGTACCTTAATTTTTCCACATTTTACATTTGATAAAAAGCAAACATTTGTTCTAAAATGTATACAAACAAGTGTTCTTGCGTAAATTACAAACAGGAACATTTCACGTATCGGGAGGAAACATGATGTATGTATCTAAAAATGGATCTGTAACAAAAAGGCAAGTAAAGGTTATTAAAATCGTTGGTGATTCATTTCAAGCATTCTGTTTTACAAGACACGCAAAGCGTACTTTTTTAATCAGTAATGTTCTTGCTATTGTTCCAGTTATTTATAAGGAGCGTGGCGCTGTATGAACTACGATGGCATGCCAGATAGACCAATCATTTGCATCGATATGAAATGTTTTTATGCTAGCTGCGTGGCGATGTTACATGGGCTAGATATTTTAAAAACGCCAGTTGCAGTAGTAGCAAACTTTGACCAGCCAGGTAGCGTCGTGCTTGCGGCATCACCATTGATGAAAGAGAAATTTAAAATCAAAACTGGAAGTAGACGATATGAAATACCAAAGCACCCAGATATTAAGTTATTTGAGCCAAAAATGAGTTTCTTTATTCAAATGTCAATGACCATCACACAACTAATCGCTAATTATGTACCTGTAGATGCCATACATGTGTACAGCATAGACGAGAGCTTTGTTGATTTAACTGGCACTGAAAAACTTTGGGGCACAGCTGAGGAAACAGCAAAGGAAATACAGCAAGCCATACTTGACCAATTTAATGTACCTAGCGCTGTAGGTATGGGACCAAATATGTTGATGGCTAAATTAGCGCTCGATATTGAGGCAAAGAAAACTGGATTTGCTAAATGGACATATGAAGATATTCCCCAGAAACTTTGGTCTGTTCGACCCCTTTCTGAAATGTGGGGGATCGGAAAACAGATGGAAGCCAAGTTAAATGCGATGGGTATTCAAACAGTTGGTGGTTTAGCTAATGCGGAATTGGATGAATTAGAAAAGCAATTTGGCGTAATGGGTAATCAACTCTATTACCATGCATGGGGAATAGATCTATCCAAATTAGGGGAGCCGTTAATAGCAAACGGAGCGTTAAGTTTTGGGAAGGGCCAAATGTTGATGAGGGATTACCATACACGCAAGGAAATATCTGTGGTACTCCTCGAAATGTGCGAAGATGTCATGAAACGTGCGCGTGATGCAGGTTTTATTGGCCGCACTATCAGTTTGGGATTATCGTATAGTCATAATGCGATGACTAAAGGGTTTCATCGTTCAAGGACTATCTCAAATCCAACAAATGAAACACTTGTAATGTATAAAACATGTCTTGAGCTATTGGATGAACATTTTGCTGGTGAACCAGCTCGGCAACTATCTGTCCGTATATCCAACTTGGAAAGAGAGCATAGTATCCAACTAGATTTATTCGATGATCGAAAACCGCAGCGACAGCTGATTGGTCCAACGATGGACGCAATACGCAATCGTTTTGGTGCCACAGCTTTATTACGTGCTGTTTCGTTTACAGATGCAGGTACAGCTATCAGCCGTGATCGATTAGTTGGTGGGCATTTAGCATAAGGAATGATTGGATGATATAAGACAGAGACAATAAACCAAAGACTAGGCTCTCAAATGAGTACTTGGTCTTTTTTTTGTTTATATAGAGTTTTGATAGATATTTAATGGAATAATTATGTATATTTTACAGAGTTTTAAACATCGTGGAAAGCCTATTATTAAGATGTACCAATTAAACAACACAAGGAGGAAAATATTTATGGCAATTAATAAAGGAAATACTGATTTTAATTTAAGTGTTTCACAAACAGGGGATAAGAGTTTAAAAGTATCATGGAGTCGTAGTGGTGGTATTGGTTATAATGGTCGTATTGACATCCAACGTCCTGGAGATGGTCAAATTGTTTATTCTAAGACATATAACCAAGATGTTAAAAAGGGATCTTTCACATTTGAAGTTCCGTACTTCGGCGAATATAAAGTTCATATTAAGTCTAACAATGGCCAAACGTATGACTTCACTTATCGTAACGTATTCTTAAAAGCTGAAAAGGTAAAGAAATTCACATACAAAGCAGCGGATGTTAGAAAACATGAAGAGGGTGGCCTATTACAATTAGGAGTACTTACAGCTATTGGAATGTATGCTGCGACGTTAGGTTCAGTACTTTCAATATTTTTTGGTACAACACAAGCTACATCAACAAAATTCACATTCCCTAAACCACGAGTAGGAGATACTATGACGACTACTTATACACCTGTTATCGGGGGAGTACAAACAGTAGTTAAGTTTGTCCAAAAACCGTATAAAGATAAAAATGGTAATTCATTTAGTGGTGGTACTTACACATCAGCACCGACAGTTGCTAAATATATCACTTATCCTAAATAAATAAAAGTAAAGCACTTAATGATTAGTTAAGTGCTTTCGCTTTTTTTAATCGGTAAAAATTGAATGCAATGTCAATAATCAAAATTATATAAAGTACACTAGATACATTTAAAATTAATGAAGGTAGAGGTAATATTACATCTCTAATTAATATTAACCAAATAGTTGTTGATATTAAAACAATTGAATCCAACAAAATAACCATAAAATGTTTGTGTTCTTTAAAAATAAAATTGAATACTGTTAACCTTACTAAAATCGGTGTCGTTAAGAAAAATGAATAGATTTGTGTAATTTGTTCTGGGCTCATATTTTCTCTCCCTTAAATGTAAAAATTTGAAAATAATATTAAGTATACAGTATAATAAAGGTGAAAAAAAGAGAACTTACGTTCTTGTGGAGGTGGTTTACATGGAGTATGTAGAGTTAACTAAATCGATAATGGAATTAGGCTTTCCAGTTGTTGTTTCTACATTTTTACTTGTTAAATTGGACAAGAGTATGAAAAATATAGAAATTGCTATTGTTAATTTAACAAACGAACTTAAGAACTCAAGGTTCAGGAGTAAGGGCTAAACAGAGGCTAAAAGAAAAGGGCAAACATATAGGGCAAGGGGAAAATGGATATGAAAAAGAATGATCGCGAAGTTGATAAATTAGTAGAGGAACATCTAAAAATGTACCCTTATATTAGTAAAGAGAGAGTAGGGGAATTGACTATAGATCAAAGAATAGCAATATGTATTAGTGAATTGTTAAGTATATTGCCAGAAAAAGAAGTTACATTTATAAACTTTAGATACATAAAAGGATGGACGATAGTTAAGGTAGCCCAAGAAATGAATTACAGCCAGCAGATGATTTATGTTATTCGAAAAAAAGTGCTGGTGAAAATCTATCTTGGGATAAGCCATTTACTTCATAACAAGCAAAATGTGTTGTAAAAAAATTATAATGTAAGATGAAACCATGTGAGCCGTAGAGTTTGATAAAGATTAAATAATAAATTTGCCTATTTGGCTATTTTTTTATGTCACATAAAGAACGTATGTTCTTTAAACAGGTGTATAGGTTGTTGTAATAGTATCACCTGCAACAACGTGTACTGCCATTTCGAGTGGTGTTAGAGTTGCTGCATATATCGTAGTTACAAGTGCAGCTAGGGAAGAATGTAGAGACACATGTTAACATGACAAACACCACGTAATTTTAGCAAGTATGTAAAAAGGTCAATATAGGAAGATATGAAACGTGGTCAACAAAGCGAAACAAGGATAGATTGAAATGAACCAATCATCCGAGAAGATGAAACATACTCAATTGAAACGAGAGAGGCTATGAACAGTTTTATATGATGAAGAAAATTCACTCATTTAAAATAATGAGTGAATTTTTTAGTTCTATTTTAATACGGCATCATTTAACAATACATTAAAATCGTCAACTTTACTTTCGTCTGAGTAGTCTTTTCTTAAAACATAATTAGCAATTGTACCTTCTACGGTTATCTGCTGCCCAACTGTTAAATCAGCTTCTTGATCTAAATCAATTATTGCAAAGTTTGTTATTTCTTCAGGATAAGTACCTAAGAAAAATTCTTCTTTATTTCTATCTTTATGAAAAAGTTCATCATATTCAATGTACTCATAGTTCTCTATATCCTTGTTTCCCATATAGATAGTGAATTTATCTGTACGAACCGCTGTAGTTGAACCTTCTCTTCTTCTTTTTTGGCCAATATTTGAACTTTCAAATACGAATTCTGTGATTATACCAGAAGCGGTTGCTTTTCTACCAAGAATATCAAAATCATCTTTGAATTGTTGTCCTTTTTTATGGCCAAGAATAATCATATCCACTAATTTTTCATCTTCTACAGTTAATAATTTGTTTGTAAAATCTGCGATTGTTTTTCCTTCTAAATTCTCATCGATAAACTGTTTGCTCTGTTCTTCTAATGACAACTTTTTTTCAGTTGAAATAACAGGTGTTTTATTTTCGGTTTTCGGCTCATCATCAGATTTTTCAACTGTTTTTTCAGAATCAGTAGGAATCATAATTAAGCCAATTATGAAAAGAACGAATGAAATGCCTAAGATAAGTCCACCTTTCATTTTTCGTTTTATAATGGATGCTGCTATTAATAAGATTAAACCTATAATAATCCCAACTATGCTTAATAGGGTAAGTAAGATGCCTATATCAATCTCTCCTTTGAATGTACGATATAAATAATGCAATATAACTATATCAAAATTTCCACATTTCGTTAATGGTAAAAGTGTTTATTTTTTTACTGAAAAAGTCACAACATAAATGAGATTGTTGTGACCTTTTCATAGTGAATGTAACTTCGTAATTTTTTAGTACACCTGCCAGATAATATTTGATAATCCTTGTATAATCATTTATGTGTACCCAACGTTGATATAGCAAGGTTTTGAGCATGTACCCCAGTGAGAAATTCAATCATGACCACATTTTGATTCCTTGAATTTAATTGTTCCCCCAACAAGTCCCCCAAAAGTTTGAAGGATAATGACAGATTTTGATAATAAAGAAAACTAAAAAAAGCCCTCAAACCGTTGATAAAACAGGATTGAGGACTTTTGATTGATTTGGTCTGATAACCAAGAATATTAACGAGAGTAGTACTCTACGATGAATGATTCGTTGATTTCAGCTGATAATTCAGAACGCTCAGGAAGGCGAGTGAATGTACCTTCTTTTTTGTCAGCGTCGAATGTTAAGTAGTCAGGTACGAAGTTGTTTACTTCGATAGCTTCTGCTACAACAGCAAGGTTTTGAGATTTTTCACGAAGAGAAATCGTTTGACCTGGTTTTACGCTGTATGATGGGATATCAACGCGTTTGCCATCTACTAAAATGTGACCATGGTTAACTAATTGACGAGAACCACGACGAGTACGAGCTAAACCTAAACGGTAAACTAAGTTGTCAAGGCGAGTTTCAAGAAGGATCATGAAGTTTTCACCGTGAACACCTTTCATTTTACCAGCGCGGTCAAATAGTGTACGGAATTGACGTTCGTTCATACCATACATATGACGAAGTTTTTGCTTCTCTTGAAGTTGTAAACCGTATTCTGATAATTTTTTACGTTGGTTTGGACCGTGTTGACCTGGTGCGTAAGGGCGTTTTTCGATTTCTTTACCTGTACCGCTTAGTGAGATACCAAGACGACGTGATAATTTCCAAGATGGACCTGTATAACGAGACATATTGTTGTCTCCTCCTTTAAATTTGGTTTTTTTGTTGTAAAACAAAAACCAGTAGTACCCATTCTTACACGCATTTTATTTTCATGTATTTTCGCCTATGCAGCCGTTAGGTTACGCAATACACCATCTAATTTCCGTTGCTAGAAGAATCTAAGTAGTTGTACATATGAAAATAGAGGAATAAAATACAGTTATAAGCTTATACCACTGCTGCGTTTATTTTACACAAACTCCATTGTAACTGCTCAGGACAAGGACGTCAATTATTAACATATAAAATTTCATCATGAGTTTTCATAGTAGGAAATTCCTTAAGACCTATTTCAAATGATGTGAAAATAGTTAATGATACGCTGTGTAATGTAAAATGTAAAAGTAAGGGATAATTACATAGTCAAAATGACACAAATTATGTATAATATATTATAAGTTAATAGTAATTGATTTGGACGTTATATAGAAAAGGTGATTTCATGACAGACCATTTACAAACGCTAAAATATATAAAATCTGATGTTTTGAGCTTTTGGGTGAGTTCTAATGAAGAACAAGCTAGTTTTAATGGGTATTTTTATTCATTAAAACAGTGTCTAAAGAAGCACTTGAAAATTGATAATGCAGCTTTTCTCAGCTTTGAAGGTAATTCATTAATACCTATTGAGGAGATGGCTTCATTAACAATTGAAACAAAGCTAAATGCTGTGTCATGGCTGATGATCGAAGCTAGTTTTTATCAACAAAAAGTAGTGAAAATTCCTTATATAATAAAAGCAAGACAGGCCTATTCAATGATGACAGATATGGTGCTTTTCCAAGCAGAGGGCAAACATCCCATTGGTGTATTACTTGTGGAGGCATCAGAGTCTTGGAATGACTTTATGACCTCGGATTATGGTGAAGAGTGTATAGAAATACTTTCGAAAGTTCTTCAAATGATGAGGGACAATTTAGATGTCAAAATAAACGAAGATCAATATAGAAAACTCTATAATATGACTGATTTATTTCATTCAACAATGGATATTGATTTAATTTTAGAAAATGTATTGAAAAATATAAGGGATAATTTCCCTGAGTTTAATGTAGAGCTTATATTATCGAATGATCAAGATCGACATACGACCATCGATATTAAGCTTTTTGATTATTTATCAGAAAGACCTGCTACAATTGAGGCTTTTGTATCAGGAGAGTTAACAACAGAACTAGCGAGTGATTTAAATTGTCGATTGTTAAATGCGCCGATAAAGGGCAGGCAAGCTATCTATGGCATCTTGCAAGTAAGTGCACCAACGACTTATCTTTTTTCAACGACTGAAAAAGACTTCGTACGAATGCTTGCACAAGCGTCAGGAAATGCACTTGAAAATGCAAAATTATATCATCAATCGCATCGTCTTGTAAGCGATTTACAACTCATCAATGAAACATCACATCGTTTAAATATGCGGATTGACATTCATGAAATGTTACTTTTCCTACAAAAGCAGTTACTGAAATCTTTTCAACCAATGGAAGTTTGTTTTGCATTTAAAAAAAATGATACGTTTGAAGTGACGGGCGCAAGTACATCTTTGTTCAATGCAGAAGAGGGGCAGACCTATATAAAACATGTTGAGCAGCATTTTGCTCAAACGAATGATCCACTGTTTATTGCCGATTTCAGTCGTTTAACAGCGAATCAAATTGAGTACCGTTCCATTATGGCGATCCCTATATTAATGGAAGAAAAGATCAATGGTTTTAGTATTGTCTTACATAAAGAGCCATATTTCTTTTCGTTCGATAGTTTTAAATTAATGCAATCGTTAATTCATCACTCCTCTTTAGCCATTGCAAATTCAATTTTACGAACACAACTTCAGGAAATGGTCGATTTGGATCATTTAACAAAACTATATGCACGCAGTTATCTCGATCAATTTGTAGAAAAGTCGCTTGAATACGACCAATCTGGGATGTTCTTGTTAATTGATATTGATAATTTTAAGCGCATCAATGACACGTACGGTCACCAAGTAGGGGATAAAATTCTTGTGCAAATAGCGCTCCAATTGAAAGAGACGATTGGTAGTCGTGGGATTTGTGCAAGATGGGGCGGAGAAGAGATGTCTGTTTATGTACCAAATATTAAGGAGCAGGAAGCATTAGAATTAGCATCCGCCATTGTGGAGGTTATTCCGAGTACTACAGATCCACAAGTAACTATTTCTGCGGGCCTCATAACATGGGATGAACGAGACCGACCAGCATCCAGTCTGTTTTTTTACATGCTGATACAGCCTTATATGAAGCGAAAAATAGTGGGAAAAATCGTTTTTGCATTCATGACGGCTCTTATCAAACTAATGTATAGGCAAATAAGGCGAAATGCCTACGGCTGTACAAATAATTTGCCCTGAAATGACAATATAAAACATTTCAGGGCAATTTTTTAATATTTTATAAATGAAGAAGTAATGTTTGGACAAATTGTTCTAAGCCATTGCGGTCTTCCTCTGAAAAACGGCTCACAATGGGGCTATCAATGTCAAGGACACCAATGATCTTGCCTTGTTTTATCAATGGAATCACAATTTCGGACTGTGAAGCAGCATCACAGGCAATATGTCCTGGAAATTCGTGCACATCTTTGACAACAATCGTTTCTTTCGTTGCCACGGATGTTCCACAAACGCCACGACCAATGGGGATTCTCACGCAGGCTGGAAGACCTTGAAATGGTCCGAGTACAAGCTCATTTTCTTGTAGGATATAAAAGCCAACCCAGTTAATGTCAGTTAAAAACTGATTTAAAAGTGCTGAGGCATTACTTAAATTGGCGATCAAATCTGTTTCGCCAGTCAGTAGTGCATCTAATTGTTTGGATAATGTCAGATATTGGCCAGCAATTGATCCTTCGTAATTAATTTTTGTAAACATATAAGCACCTCGTTTAAAAATTATTTATATTGGTAATATAACATTATGATGTTGATGTAAGTCCGTTGCGCTATGTGCATCCGAACCAAATACATATGGCAGTTCAATAGCTTGACTATACTTGATAAAAGTAAATGGAGGGTAAGGCTCCTGACAATATTGTTTGCTTAAACCAGCACTATTTATATCTAGCTCATAGCCTCCACATTTCATGCTGTCTAATACTTCTTTGATGCGTGGGGCATCATTGATTTTTTCATTATGCACTAGCTGAAATTTATGAACAAGAGATGGATGCCCAATCCGCTTCGGCTTGTATGGACCAAGATCGGCCTTAATGGATTGTAGGACAGTATCATAATATAAATCATAAACCTGTTTAACAGAGCCAACTTTTTTTGAAAAATCAATAAAGCACTCAGGAGAAAAGTCGATACAGACAAAGGAATCTTGCCATTGCAAAAAATGGACAGACAAGATCGCATCATCTAAAAAATGTCCATATGTATCAAGGAATTGCCGAGTTTCTTGTTCAAAACCTTGGATATAGTCAACTTCTAACCCAATTCGGATGCGAATATCTTGTGCATACTGTTTTTGTAGGTGTTGCAATTCCTCAAAGTAGGGCATGAGATCATGTGGATTCATTCCGCTATCTTTTTGCGGGGTAGGATCGACAAAATTATTTGGTAATGGGGCATGTTCAGTAAAGGTGATATCAGTGAAATGGTGAGAAATTGCTTTTTCAATATATTGCACGAAAGAATCTGAACTGCCATGTGGACAAAAAGGACTATGTATATGCCCATCACGTTTCATAATTTACCACTCCTTTAGCTCTATAGATGCGCTATTTAAGTATTTCACAATAGCGAAAATACAGTTTTCTGAAAAACACTTAAATTTTAGTACAAAAGGCGAAAACATAGTATATAATAAAGACAACTAGCCAATTCGTTTATTGTAGAATAGGAGGCTTACGATGGAGTATATCATCATTCCGATTATCCTACTATTAATTTTAGCCATAGTAGGATTTATGATGCGAAGAAAACATGTTGCAATCATTGCAAAACTTGAAAATGAAAAATTACAAATTCAACATAATCCTATAAATGAAGAAATTTCAAAAGTAAAATCTTTAAACATGAACGGTGAAACGGAAGAAATGTTTGAACGATGGCGCAATACTTGGGATGAGGTCATCGATGTACATATGACTAAAATTGATTCATTGCTATTTGATGCTGAGGATCAAATTAATCGACTTCGTTTTAAAAAAGCGACGTTTATAGAACGTGAAATTGAAGATTATATTGAGAAATGCGAACAAGATAAAGATAAAATTTTAGAAGAACTGAATGAATTAATTGGCAGCGAAGAAAAAAATCGAATTGAAATTGAACAATTAAAGGAATATTATCGCTCTGCAAGAAAGACTTTGCTTGCTCACCAACATTCATTTGGTGTAGCGTTACCTGCACTTGAGAAAAAGCTAGAAACATTTGTACAAAAGTTTGAAGAGTTTGATGTATTGACAAATGATGGGAATTATTTGCAAGCACGCGAAATTGTCATTAGTTTAAATCAAGAATCACAGCAGACCTTTGAATTTATTAATGATGTCCCAACTATTTTAACGGAATTACAAGTGAAGCTACCAGGAGCAGTTCAGGAATTGCGGAATGGTCAGCGTGAGATGGAAGATCAATCTTACTATTTACAGCATTTAGAATTGACTGAGGCATTAAATAAGTATGAAAAAGAGTTTGATGAATTAAAAAAAGACTTAGCAGCGCTTAATTTAACAGTAGTTAAACCTCGTGTGACAGAAATAAATGAAGAAATCGATCATTTTTATGATTTACTTGAAAAAGAGGTTATTGCTAAAAATTACGTTGATCAAAATTGTGAGCGTTTATTAAGCTCCATCACTAATGTTATTTCTTCAACAAAATTAGTGAATGATGAAGCGACCTATGTGCAACAAAGTTATCATTTGAACGAAAAGGATGCAGAAATTCCGAAAGCTGCATTAAAACAATTGGAAGCATTACAACGTCGCTACGACTTATTAGCTATGCGTGTGAGAGAAGAAAAATCGGCTTATTCTAGTTTACAGGAAGAATTAATCGAAATTAGTGAAGAGCTTGAACGAATTCATGAGGAGCAAGGACATTTATCAAATACAATGAAGAAACTTCGAATTGATGAAAATAAAGCCCGCGCTCAAGTTGAAAATTTAAAGAAAATATTACAAGATACAGATCGCTTATTGAACAAGGCCAATATCCCAGGAATCCCTGAGGAAATGGATGCACGTCTTGATGAGGCTGCAGAGCACATCTACATTGTTATGCAAAGCCTGCAAGAAGTACCATTAAATATGGGGACTGTTCATAATAATTTAAATGCTGCCACACTGTGCGTAGAGGATGTAAAAGTCAAAGCACATGAGTTAATAGAAAATGTTATGCTTATTGAACGTATTATTCAGTATGGAAATCGTCATCGTGCTTCGAATCCAACATTGAATGCGCGTTTAAAAGAAGCTGAAGAGGCATTCCATCAATTCCGTTATGCGAAAGCATTAGAAGAAGCAGGAACAGCTGTTGAAGAGATGGAGCCAGGTGCTTTAAAACGTATTCAAGAAATGGTTGCAGAAGAGTCTATGTCAAATTAATTCAAATAACTGTTAGCTGTCTAAAAAGTATAGCGATTACTTTTTAGACAGCTTTCTTTATTAAATAGAGGGAAAGGTGTGATACGGTTGAAGCTGTCGCTACGAGAAATGAATGAGAAGTATGCGAGTGAAATTTTACAATGGCATTATGCAGCACCATACGATTTTTATAATAATGATTTATCAGATGAAACCTTACAAGAAATGCTCGAAAATCCCTACTATGCTATCTTTAATGAGCGGGAGGAGTTAATCGGCTATTATTGCACAGGAACAGCCGCACAAGTACCGAAAGGACATGACATTGGGGCATATGCAGAATGCTATGTAGATATCGGCATCGGTATGAAGCCCAATCTAACTGGTCAAGGCTTAGGGACGGCATTTTTTTCGTTTATTGTCAAAACAATTCAACAAGAGCATCAACTACCGCTTCGTTTAACTGTGGCCCGATTTAATAAGAGAGCCATTTGTCTTTATGAAAAATTCGGCTTTGTCAAAGATAGTGAATTTAGTACACCAACAGTCTTTATTACAATGTTGAAAAAAGTGTAATATGCTATTTAAAATTTGAAGAATCGTGAAAGTTAGTGGTCAATCGCCAAAGATTGCGTTATGATAAATACCGTTAAATCAACGTTTTGAAAGTGTGTGAAAAGTGATGGTTAAGACAATTTATTTAGATAATAGTGCAACAACAAAACCTTTAACAGAGGTTATGCAGACATTTATGGTAGTGAATGAGCAGTATTATGCCAATCCTGCATCCATCCATGCCATGGGAGTTGAAGCAAATGATTTATTAATGCGTGCACGTGAGCAAGTAGCAGATATTTTGCAGACAGAGGCAAAAAATGTGCTATTTACTTCAGGTGGGACCGAGTCAAATAATGCAGCTATTTTTGGTATAGCACGTAGTAATACACATATAGGAAAGCATATTTTAACGACTGAAATAGAACATCCATCGGTTTTAGAAACAGTTAAACAGCTTACAAAAGAGGGCTATGAGGTTGACTATCTTCGAGTTGATCAACATGGAGTCATTTCTTTAGAGGAGCTGCGTGCTAAAATACGTAAAGATACAATTTTAGTCAGCATTATGCATGTGAATAATGAAATGGGTGCTATCCAGCCTATTAAGGAAGCAGCAGCAATGATTCATGAAATGAGTAGAGCAGCTCTTCATGTTGATGCTGTTCAAAGCTTTGGGAAATTAGCTGTGTCCTTTAATGGAGAAGAAGGTCCAGACAGTATTGCTATTTCTGGTCATAAAATTCATGGCTTTAAAGGCTCAGGTGTATTAGCCTTTCGTAAAAGCATGAGATGGCAGCCTTATGCACTTGGTGGAGGTCAGGAATTTGGTTTGCGAAGTGGTACTGTAGCGGTACCGCAAGCAGCTGCATTAGCAAAAGCGGCTCGATTAGCAGTAGAAACATTGAATGACCGTGCAATGAAATACCGTCAATGGCAAGATGAAATTCGTACGCAACTAAAAGGATACGGAGAGGCAGTGCATATTTTATCGACTCCACAAGGAGCTGCACATATTTTATCGTTCAGTGTTCGTGATTTAAAAGGGGAAGTCATTATTAATGCTATGCAAAAACGTGGCATCATCGTGTCAACATCAAGTGCTTGTTCATCGAAGCAAACGAAAACAAGCCATGTTGTCGAGGCTCTGCACCTCGATGAGCATTATAAAAAAGGTGTAATTCGTATGAGCTTTGGTGCGCATAACACAGCACAAGATATAGAAAAGTTTAAACAAGTACTAGCAGAAGTCATGCTGGAACTCAAAGGAGAAATTAAGTAATGATTTGGAAAGAAATTTTAATTCGATATGGTGAGCTTTCTACAAAAGGTCGCAACAAAATGGATTTTATCCGTCGCTTACGTGAAAATATTCGTCATGCTTTTGCCGATCTAGGACAACTGCATATTCGTACAGAGCGTGATCGTATGTTTATTGCTATAGAAAACGAAACACAAATGCAGGCACTCGTAACAGGCTTACCTAAAATTTTTGGTATTCAATCTTTTAGCCCTGTGGCTGCATGTGAAAAAGATATAGAAAGTATGAAGAAACTTGCCATCACTATAATGGAGACATTTAAAGATGAGCAGCATACATTTAAAGTAGAAGTGAAACGTACCGATAAAACATTTCCTTTAGAATCTCATGCCATCCAACGTGAGATTGGTGGCTATGTTTTACCGCAATTTCAAAATTTATCAGTCAAAGTGAAGCAGCCTGATATTGAACTACGTGTAGAAGTTCGTCATGATGCAACATATATGATGGCACAAGTTATTCCTGGCGCAGGTGGAATGCCTGTAGGGTCTAATGGAAAATCTTTATTAATGTTATCTGGTGGTATTGATAGCCCTGTTGCAGGTTATTTAATGATGAAGCGAGGCGTGCGATTAGAAGCGATTCACTTCTTTAGTCCACCATATACAAGCGAAAATTCATTAGAAAAAGTAAAGGTACTTGCCAATGAACTAACGAAATTTGGTGCTAGTATTCGTTTACATGTCATTCCGTTTACTGAAATACAAGTTCTTATTAAAGAGAAAGTGCCTTCTAATGTATCGATGACAACAACACGCCGTATGATGTTGAAAGTAGCTGATCAGGTGCGTGAGGAAATTGGGGCACTTGCCATTGTAACAGGTGAAAGTCTTGGGCAGGTAGCGAGTCAAACGCTTGAAAGTTTAACAGCGATTAATGCTGTAACGAATACACCTATTTTGCGTCCGTTAATTTCATCAGATAAACTCGAAATCATTGATATTGCAGAAAAAATCGGCACATACGAAACATCTATTCAGCCATTTGAAGATTGCTGTACGATTTTTACACCTACAAGTCCAAAAACAAAGCCGAAGCTTGAAAAGGTCGAGCATTATGAAAGCTTCTCTGATTTTGATGAGCTAATCGAGCGAGCAGTAAAAAATCGAGAGGTCTATATTTTCCCTAAGAAAGAAGAGCAACAACAAGATAAGTTTGCAGAACTATTATAAGGATTCAAAGCCGTCTCAAAGTCCATTTTGAGACGGCTTTTTTATATTACTGGCTAGATGCCATTAGAGGTACAATTTACCTTTAAAATTTTCGTATTAAAAATCGAATATCGCACATTCTATATTCACAAGGAGGTGAGACACATGACTTCAAACAACAACCGCAGTTCAAACAAGCTTGCAGTACCTGGTGTACAACAAGCACTAGATCAAATGAAATACGAAATTGCACAAGAATTTGGTGTTCAATTAGGAGCTGAAGCTTCAGCTCGTGCTAACGGTTCCGTTGGTGGTGAAATCACTAAACGTCTTGTACAAATGGCAGAATCTCAATTAAAAGGTATGCCAAACAACCAATAAATGCTGACTAAGCATTTATAAACTTAAAACCAGTGACCGTAAAAGGCACTGGTTTTAGTTTGTTTATAGATCATTTTTTTATGCGAGATAATGACGTAAATGTAGATACAGTGTGTGCAATGTCTTGACTTTCACAGATAGCAGAAATAACGGCAACACCATCAGCACCTGCTTGAAAAACAGAATGTGCATTTGTACAAGTAATCCCACCAATCGCTACAATCGGTAATTCAGGATAAAGATGATAAGCTTGCTGTAAAAAATTTGTACCGCATGGTGGTTGTGCATCACTTTTAGATGTTGTTGCAAAGATTGGACCAATTCCTACATAATCAGCATGATGGTCTATAGCTGTTTGTAATTCTTCCTGTGAATGTACAGAAACACCAAGTATCATGTTCCCGATTTTTTTACGTGCTATTTCAACATCTAAATCATCTTGTCCAATATGAACGCCATCGGCACCAATTCGCAAAGCGAGCTCTATATCATCGTTAACGATAAACGGTACATTATACTGCTGACAAAGTTTTTGACATTGGCGTGCAAATTGTTCATAGGCTAATCCAGTTAAGGCAAGAGACCCTTTCTCGCGAAATTGAAACATCGTAATGCCAGCTTGCAATGCCTTTTCGAGGAGATGGATGGGATTTTGTTGAAAAACATTGCCTGTCCCCATAATAAAATAAAGCTGTAAATCCTCACGTTTCATGAATAATTACCTCACAGGCTTCCTTATGCTGTTGATAAGCGAAATGATTTGTAGGTCCGTGCCCGTTGCCGATGGCTAAATCATGCATAATCGCTAATTGAATAAATTTTTTAGCTTCGATAATAGCCTCTTCCATCGCTAAACCTCGTCCAAGAAAAGCAGTGAGTGCTGCTGAAAATGTACAGCCAGTACCATGTGTATTTTTGGTTTGGATTCGTGGAGACTGCATCGAAAAAGATTGTCCATTTTTGAAAAATACATAATCAATGGCATAAAGTGGTTCTGCTAAATGCCCACCCTTTACAATGACGCATTGTACACCTAGCTGTAAAAAGCTTTGAGCCACTTGTTTCATATCCTCAAAATGGCGAATGGTTCTCCCCGTGAGAGCCTCTGCTTCGGGTATATTTGGCGTAACAATCGTAGCTAGTGGTAGTAAAGATGAGCGTAACGCCTCAATAGCTTCTTGCTGTAATAAGCTTTCTCCACCTTTTGCAATCATCACGGGATCCACAATTAGTGGTATGTTTAATTCACCGATCATGCGTGCGATGGCTTGGATAATACCAGAGGAATAAAGCATGCCTGTTTTCATTGCAGCAATCGGAAAATCTTCGACTAACGCTTGAAATTGTTTTTCCACAAACGAAATGTCAATGGGGAAAACACCTGTCACGCCTGTTGTATTTTGTGCAGTTAAAGCTGTAATAACGGAAGTGCCGAACACCTCTAATTCCTGAAATGTTTTTAAATCAGCCTGTATACCAGCACCGCCACCACTATCTGATCCAGCAATCGTCGTTACAATATGCATGATGCTTCACCATCCTTTGATAAACGATGTATAGCATTAAGCAAAGCTATTTGAAAATCACCGATATCTGCAGTGAATGCAGAAGCTAGTACTGCTGCCTTTTTATAGTAAGTGAGTGTTTCTGCTAATTGGTTGTATGGCTTGTTACCTGCGACATAGGCAGCACCACAAAGCGCACTAAGTAAACAGCCAGTACCAGTGACCTCTGTCATTTGTGGGTGGCCACCAGCTATCCACTGGCTATGCTCACCATTTGTTATAAGATCACGTTCACCTGTTACAATAACGATACAATTATATCGTTGTGCCACTAGTAATGCTTCCGTCTCCAGTGACATGGAGCCATGACCACTATCTACACCTTTCTGTTGCCAATCTACATTGGCTATAGCCGCAAGCTCACCGATATTACAGCGAATTACGGCAAATTGTATGTTTTCAAGTAAGTATTGAACGGTTTCCTTGCGATAAGTTGTAGCCCCTGCCCCAACTGGATCTAATATAACTGGAATGCCAAGTGCATTAGCTTTTTTTCCTGCTAACAGCATGGCGTTTTTGGTGCGAGTATTGAGTGTCCCGATATTAATTAATAATGCTTGTGCCATTGCTACCATTTCCTCAACCTCTTGGCTATCGTCAGCCATAACGGGCGAAGCACCTAATGCTAATAAACCATTTGCTTGGAAATTTGCCACCACATAGTTTGTGATGCAATGAATAAGTGGTTGCTGTTGACGAATTGTTTGAAATATCATTTTAATTTTAGTCCTCCTTTGTGGATGGACGTAAGCATGCAAAAAGGCTCTTTTTATGTGAAAATACACGAAAAAGAGCCTTTCATCTGAAAAAATCGATGTCTGTTGCTCCCTACGTCAGTATTAACTAACAGGTTCAAAGGGTCAGGTTTTACCTTCTCAACTCTTTCGAGTCCCCCTGCAATTTTGCTTTTAGTTGACCAAAATGTACCATACTTTTCATTGGTATTCAATAGCTAGTTTTCCTATCGACAAAACGTGACTGATGCCATATAGCTAGGTATGATAGTTGTCATGACTTTACCTAAATTAAGCGCAAACCATTGAAAATACTGAAAAAGGAGTTTTATAATGTGTCATAGCAAAAGGGGGCATTTGCCATGAAAAGACAAGATTTAGTTGCACCAGAATGGTATAACATAACAGAGGAAATTGAAAAATATGCTCAGGATGCAACGAAAAATGCTTTAATTATTTATGAAGAAAATCAAGCTGTACAATTTATTACATATGCACATTTGATGGAAAAAGCGAATCAAGCAGCACATGTTTTCACCTTACAAGGTTTAACGAAGGGTGATGTGATTTTAGTGATGGTACCACGCTCAGTGGAAGCATATATTGTTTATATTGCAGCATTAAAAGCAGGTTTAACCATCATTCCAAGCTCAGAAATGTTAAGAACAAAAGATATTGAGTATCGCATTCATCACGCCAATGCTAAAGGGGTTGTTGCCTATGAGCCCTATATTGAACAATTTGATGAAGTTGGAAATTTACAGGGCATACAGCAATTTGTCATAGGGAAAGCACATGAGCCTTGGCAGCCTTTACTAGAAAAAATGCACCATCAACCTACAACTTACATAAATCCGACTCCGACAAAAAGTACTGATAATGCATTTTTAGCCTATACAAGCGGCACAACAGGTAACCCGAAGGCAGCGGTACATACACACAGCTGGGGCTATGCTCATTTACGAACAACAGCACCACATTGGTTAGGTGTACAAGAAAATGATATTGTTTGGGCAACAGCAGCACCTGGATGGCAAAAATGGATATGGAGTCCCTTTCTCGCTACATTAGGCAGTGGTGCTACTGCATTTGTTTACAAAGGTAAATTTGATGCGGCTTCCTATTTGGCAATGCTTGAAAAATTCAAAATCAATGTATTATGCTGTACACCAACTGAATATCGTTTTATGGCATCACTTGAAAATTTACACGCATATGATTTACATGCAATTCGCCAAGCTGTATCAGCAGGTGAACCGTTAAATAGTGAGGTTATCAACGTATTTTCAGAAACATTCCATTTACAAGTGCGAGATGGCTATGGTCAAACGGAAAATACATTACTTGTTGGTACAATGGTAGGGATGGAGGCGCGAGTTGGCTCAATGGGAAAACCTACTCCTGGCAACACCGTTAATATTATTAACGATTTCGGCAATCCTGTTGCAGTGGGAGAGGTGGGTGATATTGCTGTTCATCGTGAAACACCAGCTCTCTTTAAAAAATATTTAAATGATCCTGAACGTACAAATTTACAATTCCGTGGTGATTGGTATATAACAGGAGATCGTGCCTACAAAGATGAAGATGGCTACTTTTGGTTTGAGGGTCGAGGAGATGATGTCATTATCTCCTCGGGTTATACAATTGGTCCCTTTGAAGTAGAGGATGCTTTGATGAAGCATCCAACTGTGAAAGAAGCTGCTGTCATTGCCAGTCCAGATAAAGTTCGAGGAAATATTGTAAAGGCATTTATTGTTCTTCGTAATGGTGAAATTGGTGATGAAACACTTATTCAAACACTTCAAAGTCATGTGAAATCATTGACTGCCCCATATAAATATCCACGTGCTATTGAATTTGTCGAAGAGCTACCCAAAACATCCTCTGGAAAAATTCGACGAGTTGAATTACGACAACAAGAAACAAAGCAATGCCATTCATCATCATTTCCTAGGAAATAATGTCGAAAATCAAAGTTCATGCAAAGGTATGGACTTTGATTTTTTTTATTTTTTTAGGTAAGGTAATATGAGGAAATAAATAGCAACAAGCTTTTTGCATATTATTGCAAAAAAATGAAACAAATAAGCAAGTCATTCGTATTACGTGTTGAGGAGGCGGAAAGACATGAATGTAAAAAGGTGGGTTGCTTTAGTAGTCGCAGGTGTTCTTTTACTATTTTCATTAGGAATTAACACCATTTTTGCCCTATTTAAAGCAGATTTCCTAGGTAATTTTGATAGTTTGATGGCTGGGAATAATTTAGATGTATATGAAAATGTCATTGAAGGGGACAATTTTGATAAGCGAATTGCTTATTTAAAGGTAGATGGAGCGATTCAAGATATCGGCTCAAGTACATTATGGCAACCAGTTGCCTATGATCATACATTTTTCTTAGAGCAATTGGATAATATTTTGTATGATGATTCGATACAGGGCGTTGTTTTAAGCGTCAATTCTCCAGGTGGTGGTGTGAAAGAATCTGCAGAAATCTATAAAAAGCTGCTAAAAATTAAAGAAGAACGACAAATTCCAATTTATGTATCGATGGATTCGATGGCAGCATCAGGTGGTTATTATATTTCAGCACCTGCAGATAAAATCTTTGCCCATCGTGATACAATAACAGGCTCAATTGGCGTCATTATGCAATCCATTAACTACCAAGCATTGGCTGAAAAAGTAGGTGTTAAATTTGAAACGTTTAAATCAGGGGAGCATAAGGATATGCTAAGCCCAATGCGTGAAGTGACACCAGAAGAACGTGCAATGATGCAGGATATGATTAATGAAACGTATGAAGAATTTGTAGACATTGTAGAGCAGGGACGTAATATGTCTGAAGCAGAAGTGAAGAAGGTTGCAGATGGTCGTATTCTTGGTGGCACAAAAGCGCTTGAAGCAGGTTTAATCGATGAAATTGGTGATGAAGAAGCAGCCATCGCTGCTCTACGTGCAGATTATGGACTGGAAGATGCTGCTTTATTTGAGTATGCGTACGATATGGGAGGCTGGCAATCATACGTTGGGATGAAAATTGGCTCCATGTTTGGTCCATCTGCAGAAGAAAAAATGCTAATGAAAATTATGACCGACTACAGTGCACCGAAAATGATGTATTTATACGGGGAATACTAAGGAGGGAGTACAATGACAAACAATGAATTTGTTATGCAAGGTTCACCCTCTATGGAAAATGGCTTTCTTATGAACGCTCCAGATGAGTCAATAAAGCATAAAAACTATGCTTTAAAAACGGCTGGTTTTTGGATTCGGTTTTGGGCATTTTTATTAGATGGATTCATTATTTCTGCTGTAGTTGGAATACTTATCAATCCTATCTTTTATCTAATGGATTGGTCCTTATCAGAATCTGTTTGGTATGCACCGATTTCAATCATCACAGCGATCCTCTATTATAGCTATTTTGTACTGATGACAAAGTTCTTTGGGCAAACACTTGGAAAAATGGTTTTTGGCTTACGTGTTATTTCATTAAAGCATGATAAGCTTACTTGGTCAGATGTGTTATTCCGTGATTGGATTGGCCGCATTATCAATAATATTTTTATGCCTCTGTATATTTTGGTAGTCATTTTACCAGAAAATCAAGGGTTACATGATTATTTTGCAGATACAGCAGTGGTGCACGAAAAAGTCTTTGTTGAAAAGGATCCAGCACCAGCCGCTTTGCCAAAACAGCAAGAGCAGATAGAAACGACTGTGCAAGAGGAAAAAATAGAACTAGCCAAGCTAGAGGAAAAAAATGAACAATAAACAAAAGGCTGTCTCCTAATTCGAGACAGTCTTTCCTATTTCTAAGCTAGTTCTTCTAAAGTAAGCTATCTTAGTTGCAATTAATTCCCTTCATTTAGTAATATTATGTACATATGAAATAAGGAGGCGTTTATATGGCACAAGTAACATTTAAAAATGGTCCAGTAACACTAGTAGGAAATGAAGTAAAGGTGGGCGATCAAGCTCCAGATTTTACGGTATTAGCGAATGACCTATCACCTGTAACATTAAATGATTCAGAAGGTAAAATTCGTCTATTTAGTGTTGTACCATCATTAGATACTGGTGTATGTGATGCACAAACACGCCGTTTTAATGAAGAAGCAGCTAACCTGGGTGACAATGTAGTTATTTATACAGTATCTGTCGATCTTCCATTCGCTCAAAAGCGTTGGTGTGGTGCAGCAGGTATTGATGCAGTGCAAACTGTATCAGATCACCGCGATCTTTCATTTGGTGAAGCGTATGGCGTGTACATTCAAGAATTACGTCTTCTGACACGTGCAGTATTCGTTGTGGATGCAAATAATAAAGTAACATATGTTGAATATGTACCTGAAGCTACAGATCATCCAAACTATGAAGCGGCCATTGCAGCTGTTAAAGCACTAGCATAATGAGCTGCTTTTAGGCTAAGATAATACTAGACAAAGGGGCTGTGACGAGAGTTTGTCACGGCTCTTTTCTGCGTGAAAGGAAGTTTAAATATGGAAAACATCGAGAAATTATTTGGTCTGCTAAATGAGCATGCTGAAAAGATCGAAAAAGAACAAGATTTAACATTGTTAGAAGGGTTGCTAGATGGTCTTGAGGCATGGCTTGATGGCGAAGTGAATTTTTCACAAAAGGATGCAACAAAAGAGGATATTCGCAAAGCTATTCAAATCGCTATTTTAAAAGGAATGCGCAAAGGGTCGCAGCCAAACCATCAAATGACACCTGATACGTTAGGGTTACTAGTTGGCTATTTTGTGGAGCAAATATTTGAAGAGCGCCTTGCAAACGAAAAAATGTCAATTATGGACCCAGCCGTAGGTACGGGGAATTTACTACTAACAGTCATGAATTTATTAGATGGAAAAGTGGAAGCGACAGGCGTAGAGGTTGACGAGCTATTAATTCGTCTTGCTGCTGCTACTGCTGATTTAACAGAACAGCCTATTTCCTTATACCGTCAAGATGCCTTAGAAGATTTATTGGTAAACCCAGTGGATGCCGTTGTTTGTGATTTACCTGTAGGCTATTATCCTAATGAAGAAGTAGCACTCGATTATGAATTATGCGCAGCGGAGGGGATGAGTTATGCTCATCATCTATTCATTGAGCAATCGATGAATTATACAAAGGATGGCGGCTATTTATTTTTCCTTGCACCATCACATCTTTTTGACTCCGAGCAATCTAAGCAACTACACAAGTACATTCAAAAGCATGCTTGGATTCAAGCCATTATTCAATTACCTGAGGCTATGTTTGCCAATAAGGCATTAGAAAAAAGTATTGTGATTTTGCAAAAGCAAGCAAAGGAATTGAAAGCACCTAAAGAGGTACTATTAGCAAAAGTACCGAATATGCAGAATAAGCAAGCTCTTGCGCTGTTCTTTGAAAAAGTGAAGATGTGGAAAGAGGGCAAATAATTGCTCTGGAAGCCGACATAAGTAAAAAGATGATGTTACTACTAGCAGAAAAAGACCTTTTGGTAAGGTGAGGGTGATTTCTGTTGGACCAGCGTCCTTTAGAATGGAAAGCCTTTTTCACCCTTCATAGAAATTCTAGTGATCGTTTTGTTTTTCAACACAATGTAAAAAGGTATCCTATGGAAGGATACCTTTTTATGTATTGCAAATTAGTTTTCTGGTGTACGGATAACAAGTACGTCACATTTAGCTGAACGTACAATTGCTTCAGATACTGAACCGATTAGGAAGCGTTCAACTGCATTTAGACCAGTTGCACCACAAATGATTAGATCTGCGTCTACGACTTTAGAAAGCTCTTTTGTAATGATATTTTTAGGAGAGCCGTACTCAATGATAAGATTAACGTTTGTTAAGCCTTCATCTTCAGCTTGTTTTTTGTAACCATTTAATAGCTCTTCAGAGAATGCTTGAGCACGTTCTGCAATGGAACGGTCATATGCTTCGATTGCAGCGAATGAACGTGTATCAATAACATTTACTAGATTTAAGACAGCACCTTCGTTTCGTTTTGCAACATCAATTGACTTACGAAATGCATATTCAGCTTCTTTTGAGCCGTCTACTGCAACAACAATGCTTTTATAATGATTAGCCATTTTGAAAAACCTCCCTGATTTGTATATGTTGATTATACCAAATGATTTTCTAAAGGAAATACTTTCCGAAAGAAAAATATGAAAAAGTGAAGACATTTCATTTCAAAATGTCAATTATATACACTTACTTAATTCCCACTATTTACAGCGTGTAAACGCCTTTTGATCGGTAGAACTTGTGGAAGTATTTACTTCGTTAGCAACTGTTATAGCCGTCTTTTTAGTTTTCAAATATAATAATTTATACCATTATTCATCGTTTAAATATTTAGTATTTTATAAATGTTAGAAATTTTATTTGTATTTGCTTTAGTTAAAGCTTTTTTTGCATTTGTTTGGTAATATGGAATGGCAAGGGGTGCATCAATTCTTAGTTACATAATAATGATGCTTATTTTTTATGCTATGGAAGGGGATAGGAAACAATGAAGATTGGTATTCCAAAGGAAATTAAAAACAATGAGAATCGTGTAGCCATGACACCAGCAGGAGTTGTAACTTTAACACACGCAGGTCATGAGGTATACATTGAAACTGGAGCAGGCTTAGGGTCAAGCTTTACGGATGCTGATTACATTGCAGCAGGAGCTCATATTGTTCAAACTGCTAAAGAAGCATGGTCACAAGAAATGATCATGAAGGTAAAAGAACCTGTAGCTTCTGAATATGATTATTTCTATGAAGGTCAAATTTTATTTACGTATTTACACTTAGCGCCAGAGGTTGAACTAACTCAGGCACTTTTAAATAAAAAGGTTGTAGGTATTGCCTACGAAACAGTGCAATTAGCAAACGGTTCATTACCATTGTTAACGCCTATGAGTGAAGTAGCTGGTAAAATGGCTACGCAAATCGGTGCACAGTTCTTAGAAAGAAACCATGCTGGTAAAGGTATTTTATTAGGTGGCGTTTCAGGTGTGCAGCGTGGCAAGGTGACAATAATCGGTGGTGGTATCGCAGGAACAAATGCTGCAAAAATCGCTGTTGGCATGGGTGCGGATGTGACAGTAATCGATTTAAGCCCAGAACGTTTACGTCAATTAGAAGATCTGTTTGGTCGTGATGTTCAAACATTAATTTCAAATCCTTATAATATTGCAGAATCAGTGAAAGATTCAGATTTAGTCATTGGTGCGGTGTTAATACCAGGCGCAAAAGCACCGAAACTTGTATCTGAAGAAATGATTCAGTCAATGCAAGCTGGCTCTGTTGTAGTCGATATTGCGATTGACCAAGGCGGTATTTTTGCTTCGTCTGATCGTGTGACAACTCATGATGACCCAACATACGTGAAACATGGCGTAGTACATTATGCAGTAGCAAATATGCCAGGAGCAGTACCGCGCACATCAACAATTGCTTTAACAAATAATACAATTCCATATGCACTTCAAATTGCAAACAAAGGCTATAAACAAGCTTGCCTAGATAATGCGGCACTGAAAAAAGGTGTGAATACATTAGATGGACAACTAGTCTATAAAGCAGTGGCAGATTCACAAGGTCTTCCATTTGTCGAAGTGGATGAGTTAATTCAATAAATTAAAAAAGGAAGCACTACACTAGTTGCTTCCTTTTTTTGTGTGTAATTATAGAACAATTAAATCTTTCGGGAATTTTGTTAATACTTCAACGCCATCTTTCGTTACAACTACATCATCCTCAATGCGTACGCCTGTCACATCTGATTTATAAATCCCTGGCTCAATTGTAAAGACCATGCCTTCTTCCATCGTCATTTCATTTGCACCTGTAACGGATGGGAATTCATGCACAGAAATTCCAAGGCCATGACCAAGACGGTGAGTGAAATATTCACCATAGCCAGCTTCTGTGATAGTATCACGTGCAATTTTATCTAAGTCCATCGCACGAATACCTGGTTTTACAGCTGCGACAGCATTTGTATTGGCAGCTAAAACAGCGTGATAAATTTCCTTCTGTGCTTCACTAGGCTCCCCAAAGGCAACAGTACGCGTAATATCTGAGCAATAGCCATCGTAAATAACCCCAAGGTCAAATAATACCATATCCCCTTTTTCAATTTTACGTGCACCTGGCTTGCCGTGAGGAGAGGCCGTTTTTGGACCACTTAATACCATTGTTTCAAAGGACATTTTGCAACCTTTATCTTGAATAGCACTTTCAATCGCTGTTAGAATTTCCATTTCTGTTTTCCCTTCAGCGATCTCCTTACAACCGATTTCAATTGCATAGTCTGCTAGCTCCGCAGCTTTACGTAATTTTTCTAATTCAGTCTCATCTTTGATGACGCGCATAGCATTAATTTTTTCATCAAGGCGAACAAAGTTAGCCTGTGGGAATGATTGCTGTAAAGCTTCTAAACGCTCGACGATTAGTTGCGCTTTTTCAATAGCAAACGTAGTCGGATTAACTTGGTGTGAAATGATTGCTTGCGCAAGAACGTCCATTGAGTTTTCAGTATCCTGATGGCCGATTACCTCATAAGACCAACCTGCTGCCTTCGCATCTGGAATCTCCATTTGTGGACAAATTAGAAAAGGCTCGGCATCTTTAAAAATCATGACTCCTAGTAATCTTTCATGTGGATCACTTTTAAAGCCTGAAACGTAAAAAACATTGTCAGGTGTTGTTACAAATGCTGCATCGATGTGATGTTGCTGTAAATAACTTTGGATTTCTTCGACCTTTGACATCAATATGTCCTCCTTTTAGTACATGGGAAATTTTACGTAAAAAAGCGTCGACTCTATAAAGCAATGTCGATGTTCCTTTTCTAGTACTGAATAATTGTGCGCTAACAGGGTATAAGGCTGTTAGAGAACACTACGATTATTCTCTATACAAGCATATCAAAAAAAGGGAAAAAGCGCATGAGTAGCGAATTAAAATGATGAACTGTAATTTGGTTTTCGAGGAGGATTTTAAAATGGAAATTAGTTATCATGGACATTCAGTTGTCAAAATTCAAACAAACGGGAAAACAATTTTAATTGACCCTTTTATTAATGGCAATGGGCAAACAGACTTAACGGTGGCAGAAGAAGCACCAGATATTATTGTACTTACACATGGGCATAATGATCATGTTGGGGACACAGTGGAGCTAGCGAAGAAAAAAGATGCGTTAGTCATTGCTCCAAATGAATTAGCTAATTGGATCTCTTGGCAAGGTGTAAAAGCACATCCAATGCATATTGGTGGTGCTAAGGAGTTTGACTTTGGTAAGGTGAAGTTTACACAAGCCTTTCACGGTTCATCTTATGTAACAGAAAATAATGAAATAATTTATATGGGTATGCCGGCAGGGGTTTTATTATTTGTTGAGGGATTAACGATTTATCATGCAGGTGATACAGCTCTATTTAGTGATATGAAATTAATTGGCGAACGACACCCTATTGATATTGCATTTTTACCGATTGGGGATAATTTTACAATGGGACCAGAGGATGCAGCTTGCGCGGTTTCATTCTTAAAGCCGAAAATTGTCGTACCAATTCATTACAATACATTCCCACCAATCGAGCAGGATCCACAAATTTTTGCAGATTTAGTGCAAAATACAGAGGTTCAAATTTTGAAAGCTGGCGAAAAAGTAAACTGTTTCTAATCGTTCATAGGGCTGTACTATATGAATTGACACCACGCTAGTAGTTGAAATGATGGGGAAAGTTAAACAATTTGATCACTTTATATTAAATATTTTTATAAAAAATATGGTACACTAAGAGCAGAATAGAAGCTTAGGAAATAGGTGATATTTTGTCTACAAAACATGAGAAAATTTTACAATACATCGAATCACTACCCGTGGGTGATAAAATTTCAGTACGTCAAATAGCGAAAGAAATGCAAGTGAGTGAAGGGACGGCTTATCGTGCCATAAAGGAAGCGGAAAATCGTCGCTTAGTAAGTTCGATTGAGCGTGTTGGAACAATTCGCATTGAGAAAAAAAAGAAAGAAAATATTGAACGCTTAACTTTTGCAGAAATTGTCAATATTGTCGATGGCCAAGTTTTAGGTGGAAAATCGGGTCTACATAAAACGTTAACGAAATTTGTCATTGGTGCAATGCAATTAGAAGACATGATGCGTTATACAGATGCAGGTAGCTTATTGATTGTTGGTAACCGGATTAAGGCACATGAAAATGCACTTCGAGCGGGTGCAGCTGTTTTAATCACTGGCGGTTTTGATACAACGGAAGATAATAAAATACTTGCGGATTCATTAGATTTACCCATTATTTCAACAAGCTATGATACGTTTACAGTAGCAACAATGATTAACCGAGCAATTTATGACCAATTAATCAAAAAAGATATTTTATTTATTGAAGATATTTATGTCCCAATGACTGACACGGCTGCCTTAAAAAATGATGAAACGATCCATCATTTTCATAAGTTAAATGAACGCACAACACATGGTGCATTTCCTGTTGTCACACATCAAAATAAATTAGTCGGGATGATTACCGTAAAAGACGTTATTGGTCGTGAAGAGAACGAGCTAGTTGAAAAAGTAATGACAAAAAATCCGATTGCTGGTTCCATGAAAATGAGTGTCGCTTCTGCTGGGCATCGTATGATTTGGGAAGGAATTGATCTTTTACCAATTGTTGATGATGACAATGTTTTGCAAGGTGTTATTAGTCGTCAGGATGTACTTAAGGCGCTGCAATTAGCACAAAGACAGCCTCAGCACGGTGAAACGATTGATGATTTAGTGAAAAATGAAATGAAGGTACTGGGTGATGAAGAACTAATAGTAGAGTTTAAAGTCACACCACAAATGACCAATCAATATGGGGCCATTTCATATGGTGCTTTTACAACTTTACTAGCTGAAGTTGGTTCATTTGCCTTAAAACGCCGTAAACGTGGTGATGCAGTGGCTGAGAATATGACTATTTATTTTATTAAGCCGGTTCAAATGGAAAGTACGCTTACGGTTAAGCCTCGCATTTTAGACATGAGTCGTAAGTTTGTGAAAATGGACTTCGAAGTGTATAATCAACAAATGCTTGTCGGTAAGGCAATGATGATGTTCCAACTATTAGAACGTTAAGTATTGAAAAAGGGATGGCCTAGCGCAATTGCTTGGTCATCCCTTTGTTACATATATTATTGATTAATGCGGAATTCTTCCTCAACAAATTGCCCATAATGGCGTGCTTTTTTTATATTTTCTATAACAACTAAGATGCCTAGTGCGACAAGAATTGCTACAATAATAAATGTAAATAAGCCTGGGAATAAATAAGCTTGATTTAAAGCGAAGGATAAAATTAAGGAACCTAAGCCGATATTCGCCTTACTTTTATACCAATTTTTGGCGATTGGTAATGGAGAACGGAATTGTTTTGTTTTAAAATAGAAGTAAAAAACAAAAGATATGATAATCGCAAATACAAATATTAAATTGAGCATAGTAAACCTCCTAGCATAACTAGACATTATTGTAACGATAATTATAAAAAAATGCTAACGGTTCTTACTATCATTTTGGAGGAATTTAAGGTGAAAAGACAAATCATCGACACAATTAAGGCCTTTGAAACAATCATTATTCATCGTCATGTACGTCCAGATCCGGATGCTTATGGTTCTCAGCAAGGTTTAAAAGAGATTATTTTAGCCAACTACCCTGAGAAAAAGGTCTTTGCTGTTGGTGAACATGACGCTTCCTTATCGTTTATGGCACAGCCTGATGAAATAGCAGATGATATGTACGACAATGCTTTAGTAATTGTCACAGACACAGCCAATACAGAGCGGGTTGACGATCAACGCTATACAAAAGGAAAAATGGTGATAAAAATTGATCACCACCCAAATGACGATGCATATGGTGACTTATTATGGGTAGATACGACAGCAAGCTCATGCAGTGAAATGATTTATGAATTGTATGAAGAAGGCAAGGCAGTTGCTAGCTGGCAACTTACAGATGCTGCTGCACGCTTATTATTTGCAGGAATTGTAGGGGATACAGGAAGATTCCAGTTCCCAAGCACGACAGCGAAAACATTTAAAGTGGCTTCAGAGCTGATTACATATGATTTTGATCGAAATCAAATTTTTGATGGTATGTATGAAATGGAGCAAAAGCTACTTAATTTACAAGGCTATATTTATCAAAACTTTACAATGGATGAGCATGGGGCTGCCTATGTAAAGCTAACAAAGGAATTGTTAGCGGAATATAATACAGTGCCATCTGAGGCCTCTTTATTAGTAGGATGCCTTGGCAGTGTCAAAGGGATATGCGCGTGGGTTGTTTTCATTGAAGAAGTAGATCAAATACGAGTACGTCTACGTTCGAAGGGACCTGTTATTAATACATTAGCAAAAGAATTTAATGGTGGAGGACATCCGCTTGCATCTGGTGCGACAGCTTATTCATGGGAGGAAGCTGACCACGTTATTTCAAGATTACAAGAAATGTGTAAGGCGTATCATTAACAGAGAAAAGGAAGGGATTCATTTGACACATGTATATACGAAAATGTATACGAGCGCGGATTTATTGAAAAGCACAATTCGGCTTGAGCAATTGATTCCTTTTTTACAAGAGCAAAAGACACAGGCCTGTGCAATCGTTAATACGAAATTGTACGGGCTTTTGCCTTTTTGTAAAGCATTGCAGCAAGCAAGTATCCACGCTGTCATTGGGCTTTCCGTTAACGTACAGTGGCATGAGAAAACCATCCCTCTTGTTCTGTATGCACAAACGCAGGAGGGCTATCAACAGCTATTAAAGATTAGTAGTGCTATATCCATTAGACAAGACGAAGTGTTGCCTTGGAAGTGGCTTGAGGGATACGCAGCGGGTTGTATAGCTCTGCTTTCCACAAATGATTTTGCAGATTTAGAGGATTGGCATACTGCGGTCACTGCTTTAATTCAGCTATTTCAACAGCAATTATATGTGGGCATCGCTAGACCAGATGGAGTAAAAACAGCGAATGAAGAAGAAATAGTGATTTGGTGCGAAGAACAGTCTATTCCGCTTGTTGCCACTCAAAGCTGTTATTTTTTACGTCCAGAAGATCATTTTGCTTATGAAGTAGCAAGAGCAATTGATACAGGTGATAAGCTAGGAAACACTATGCTAACGGCCGATGTGCAAGGCTATTTTGCACCGACAGCAGATGAATGGCAAAATTGGTTTGCTGATCATCCACAGTGGCTTGAAGCAAGTGTACAAATGCTTGCTAGCTGTAAAGCTGTTGTACCTGAAATGTCTGTGCAAATGCCTAAATTTCCTGTACCTGTAGATGAAACAGCTGAAAGCTTGCTGATGAAGGAAGCATTTACAGGATTAGAAGAAAGATTTCAGCAAATGACGATACCTACAGCCTATCGGGAACGGCTACAATATGAGCTTGAAATTATTTGTTCCATGGGCTTTGCTGACTATTTTTTAGTTGTCGCGGATTTTATGCACTATGCGAAAGAAAATCGCATTTTGACTGGACCTGGTCGTGGTTCGTCCGCAGGTTCCCTTGTGGCATATAGCCTCGCCATTACACAAGTAGATCCACTTGCCTATGGTTTATTATTTGAACGTTTTTTAAACCCTGAAAGAATTACTTTACCTGATATTGATATTGATTTTGTTGATAGTAAAAGACATCAAGTGATTCAGTATGTTGCCCAAAAATATGGCAAAGCCAATGTTGCGCAAATTATTACATTTGGCACACTGTCTGCAAAGGCAGTTGCGAGGGATGTTGCAAGGGTTTTTGGTTTTGAGGCAGAGACATTAGAAAAAATTTCGAAGATGATTCCAAATAAGCCTGGTATTACATTGCAAAGAGCTATGGCAGAATCACATGACTTTCAAAACTGGCTTGCAGACAATGAAAAGCATCAGCGATGGTTCGAGGTAGCGCTAAAATTAGAAGGTCTGCCTAGAAATTCCTCTACACATGCAGCTGGTATTGTCATCGCCCCTTCGCCATTAGTGAATACGGTACCAATTGAAGAAGGGCATGATGGTATTTATAGTACGCAATGGCCGATGGGAGATATTGAAGCGTGCGGTCTCGTCAAAATGGATTTTTTAGGCTTGCGTAATCTCACCATTTTAGAGCAAATACGTTGGTCTATTTATAAAGTGGGAGGACCTTGGATAGAATTTGAACGAATCCCTATGCATGATGAAAAGACGTTTCAACTTTTACAAAAAGGGGATACGCTAGGGATTTTTCAATTAGAATCAGACGGAATGAAACAAGCTTTACGTGATATCCATCCTACGAACTTTTTAGATATTGTAGCTATAAATGCACTTTATCGTCCTGGTCCAATGGATTTTATTCCGGTCTATGCAAGAAGAAAAGCTGGCAAAGAAATGGTTACGATGCCCCATCCAGTGTTAGAGCCTATTTTACAAGAGACATTTGGTGTAATTGTCTATCAAGAGCAGATTATTAAAATTGCCTCAGTTCTCGCAGGATTTACAATGGGACAAGCCGATTTACTGCGCCGTGCAGTGAGTAAAAAAGATCGTCAAGTTTTAGAGGAGCAACGTGCTGCATTTATTCAAGGGGCATTACAGCAAGGCTTTGATCAGCAAGTAGCGGAAGAAGTCTATGAACTGATTGTGCGTTTTGCGGATTATGGTTTCCCTAAAAGTCATGCGGTTGCCTATAGTGTCATTTCTTATCAAATGGCCTATTTAAAGGCGCATTTCCCTCGAAGCTTTTATGCAGCGTTATTATCTAATGCAACAGGTAATGTCGATAAGATTCAACAACTTGTCCATGAGGCAAAGGATAAAGGCATCCCATTTTATCCACCTTCTTTAAAAAACAGTACAAAGTATTTTACAGTAGAAAATGAAGGTATTCGCTACAGCTTATCTGGCATCAAAGGTGTGCCCCATACTCTGATAGAAAAAGTGAATACGCTACGTCAAACAAGTCCAGAAGTACTGAATAATATGTTTGATTTGGCTGTTGCCTTAAGTGCACAGCATTTTAAAGCCAAAGTGATGGAAGCATTAATCTATGCTGGAGCGCTTGATTATCTTGAGAAGGACAGGGCTGTTCTTCTCATGACAGTAGACGCAGCCTTAAAACATGCGGAGTTATTAAGACCTACTGAAGATATAGATCTGGCATCAGCTATGACACTTAGTTTTGGTAAGCCAAAATATATGCAGGCAGAAGAGATGTCTCAAAAGGAAAAATTAGTACATGAGAAGGAAAGCTTAGGTTTTTATATTTCTACCCATCCAGTAGCACAAGAAAGACTACACTGGCATGATGTCAATAGTACTTGTCGCGAGTTAAAGCAACTTCGTGACGGTAGTTATGTAAAAATGATTGGTATGATTGAAGAAGTGAAAAAAATTCGTACAAAAAAAGGGGAGCAAATGGCCTTCGTTCAGCTACAGGATGAGTATGGAGCTGTTTCGATTACATTATTCCCTCAAGTTTTTCAACTTGTCCAAGATTTATTGTTAGAGGATGAAATGCTAGTAATTGATGGTGTGTTGGAGAGGCGTTTTGGTAAGCTACAAATCAAAGTAAAACATGCACAAGCGACAAAAAAGATATGAAATGAAACAAGAATATAGAAACTGCATAAATTTTATGCAGTTTTTCCTTTACTTTTGAACGGTTCTTTTGTAAGCTAGAATCAACGTTAAAAAGTGGTCAGACCACTTTTTTGATAAGGGGAGTTAGTCGTATGGATAAAAAAACCGAACAAAAAAAAGTGTTTTTAGAAATCGTCCAACAACTACGTCAACTCATTAAAATGGAAAAAATCCAAGCAGGTGAAAAACTACCCTCCGAACGAGTTCTATCAGAGCGTCTAGGTGTCGGGCGATCCTCTGTGAGAGAGGCTTTGCGAAGCTTAGAATTGCTAGGGCTTATTGAAACAAGACACGGTGGTGGTACTTTTCTTGCGTCCACACATAAGCATCAGCTCGTAGAAATACTGTCGATGTTTATATTAGAAGATGAAAAATCGAAGAAAGATGTCGCATTAACGCGACAAATTCATGAAATGGAAGCAATCCGCGTAATAAGTTGTACAGAGATTCTTCGCACACTACCTGTGTGGGATAGTTTTTTTGTGAAACTAGAAATAGAGGGAGCGGTTAATTGTCGAGATATTTTACGAGAGTTATTGATTACGACAGGGAATCGTCTTTCTTTAAAAATCTGGTTTCAATTAGCAGCTTATGATGGCGACCGTTTAAATCGAAACTCAACAGAAGATGAAAAATTAATCATTCAAACGATGTTAAAATCGATGCAGCTTGGGTACGAAAAAGAAGCATTGAAAGCTTATGAACAGTGGATGAGTACTGTACAAAGCATTTAGCTAACAACAAAGGGGGAGTCGAACATGGCAATACGCAGCTTATTTAGTGGTAATCGAAAAAAGAAAGAGGACGGACAAGAAAAGACATTTCCAGAAGGGTTAATGACGAAATGTCCTGAATGTCGTCACATTCAACTGACAAAGGAATTAGAAAAAAACGATAAAGTATGTACAAAATGTAGTCACCATTTCAAAATGACAGCACAAGAGCGTGTGGACTATTTTTTAGATGAAGGCTCATTCGAATCAATGGATGATCATTTACAAACAAGTAATCCCCTTAATTTCCCAGCCTATGTAGAAAAAATTTCAGCCGACCAAGAGAAAACAGGTTTAAATGAGGCTGTCCTAACGGGTGTCGGAACGTTAGATGGCGAAGAAATCGTCGTAGCAATTATGGATTCTCATTTCCGCATGGGTTCAATGGGCTCCGTTGTGGGTGAAAAAATCACGCGAGCAATAGAAAAGGCAACAGCATTAGGTGTGCCATTTATCATCTTTACTGCTAGTGGTGGTGCTCGTATGCAAGAGGGCGTATTGTCATTAATGCAGATGGCTAAAACAAGTGTGGCTTTAAAGCGTCACAGTGATCATGGTTTATTGTTCATTTCTATTTTAACGCATCCAACAACGGGTGGAGTTTCCGCAAGCTTTGCTTCTGTTGGTGATATAAATATTGCCGAGCCACAAGCATTAATTGGCTTTGCAGGTCGTCGTGTTATTGAAGAAACAGTAAGAGAAAAATTGCCAAGCGATTTCCAAACAGCAGAATTTTTATTAGAGCATGGTCAGCTTGATGCTATCTTCCCTCGCAAGGATTTACGTAAGCAAGTTTCATTACTTGTAAAAATGCATACGAAAGGTGGCGTCCAACATGCCTAAAAATTTAGCATTTGAAGAACCAGTCGTACAATTACGAGAGAAAATTGATGAATTAAAAACAATTGCTGCTGAAGCAGATGTAGATATGTCAGGAGAAATCGAAAAGCTTGAAACACGTTTATCGCAATTAGAGCAATCGATTTATGCCAATATGAAGCCTTGGGATCGTGTGCAGGTAGCAAGACACCCAGAAAGACCAACAACTTTACAATATATTGAAGCGATGTGTGAAGACTTTATTGAACTGCATGGTGACCGTACGTTTGGTGACGATGCAGCTATTCTAGGTGGGATTGCCATTTTTGAAGGGCAGCCAGTAACGATTATTGGTCATCAGCGTGGTAAATCGACAAAAGAAAATATACGCCGTAATTTTGGTATGCCGCATCCAGAGGGCTATCGTAAAGCGCTACGTTTGATGAAGCAAGCTGAAAAATTTAAGCGACCGATTATTTGTTTTATTGATACAAAAGGTGCTTACCCAGGTAAAGCTGCTGAAGAACGAGGACAAAGTGAAGCAATTGCTAGAAATCTTGTTGAAATGGCAGGCTTAACTGTACCTGTTATTAGTATCGTCATTGGTGAAGGAGGAAGTGGTGGTGCACTAGCACTAGGTGTAGCAAACCGTGTCTTTATGCTAGAGAACTCAACATATTCCGTTATTTCTCCTGAAGGCGCAGCTTCAATTCTATGGCGTGATGGTAGCCTTGCTAAGCAAGCGGCAGAAGCTATGCGCATTACAGCACCAGATTTAAAAGAACTTGGTGTAATAGATGGCATTATCCCTGAAATAATCGGTGGTGCCCATCGCAATGTGGCAAAACAGGCTCTTTCTATTAAAGAATGCATTAGCGACACACTTCATACATTAAATTCTCTAAATGGAGAACAATTAATTGAAGATCGTTATGAAAAATTCAAAAAAATAGGACAATATACAGAAGCGTAAACATAGTTGTTCATAACAAATGAATGCTCTTATCTGATCGTGTATAAAAAATCTAAGCGTATAAATTTGCTCGTAAAGAGACAAAATTTGTATCTTAACATATTAAAAGGCTATAAAAATTAAAGAAGATAATAGCGCATGATAAACGCCAGACTTCTTGAAGAAATGTTAGATTTAGGATGTTTTGGAATGGAAAGAGTGTGTGAAAGCGCATTCTTTTCATTTTTTATGTAAAAGTTATGTTTTTGTATCCTCAGAGCCCTTACATAGTTTGTTTTTTCATGTTAATGTGAATAATAATAGTAACTGCAGGAGGTTCGACAATGAAAAAAATTGCTGTATTAACTAGTGGTGGAGATGCGCCTGGAATGAACGCGGCTATTCGAGCGGTCGTTCGTAAGGCAGCGTTTCATGGGATTGATGTTGTCGGAATTAAGCATGGTTATGAAGGCTTAATAAAAGGATATATGGAAGAACTTGATTTAGGTGCAGTTGGTGGTATTATTCAGCGTGGTGGTACGCATTTAAATTCGGCCAGATGTCCAGAGTTTAAAGAGGATGCTATCCAACAACAAGGTATTGACAATTTAAGAGCTGCTGGAATTGAAGGACTTGTTGTCATTGGTGGTGACGGGTCTTATCGAGGTGCAATGGATTTAGTAAAAAAAGGTTTCCCTGTTGTAGGGGTGCCAGGAACAATCGACAATGATATTCCAGGAACGGAATATACAATCGGTTTTGATACGGCTCTTAATACAGTCGTAGAATCCATCGATAAAATCCGAGATACAGCTACATCTCATGAAAATTCTTTCATTGTTGAGGTCATGGGGCGTGATGCAGGTGATATCGCCTTGTGGGCAGGCCTTGCTGCTGGTGCTGAAACAGTGTTAATTCCAGAGGAAGATTATAATTTAGATGATATTGTAGCACGCTTAGACCGTGGAGCTGCACGTGGTAAAAAACATAGCATTATTATTGTAGCAGAAGGGGTCATGTCTGGCAGTGAGCTGGCAAAGTTGTTAAATGAAAAAACAGGAAAAGAAACACGCGTTTCAGTGCTAGGTCATATTCAACGAGGCGGTTCACCGACCGCACGAGATCGAGTATTGGCAAGTCAATTTGGTGCACATGCAGTTGAATTGCTAATGGAAGGCAAGGCTGGTCGAGCAGTAGGTATTCGTAATCACCAAGTCATTGATTATGATATGCCAGAAGCTTTTGAAAAAAATCATGAGGCAGATGTAAGCCTTTATACACTAATGAAAGAACTATCAATATAATTTGTTATAAAACGGAGTGGGCAAAAATGAGAAAAACAAAAATCGTATGTACAATCGGACCTGCAAGTGAGTCGGCAGAAACTTTAGAAAAATTAATGGAAGCAGGTATGAATGTAGCCCGCTTGAATTTTTCACACGGATCTCATGAAGAACATGCAGGGCGTATTCAATTAATTCGTGAAGTGGCACAAAAGTTAAACAAACCAGTAGGAATTTTACTTGATACAAAAGGACCTGAAATTCGTACACATAATATGAAAAATGGTGAGCTACATTTAGCAGCAGGCCAAGTGATTGATATTTCAATGACTGAAGTAGAAGGTACTGAGACAAGCTTCTCTGTCACATATGAGCGTTTAATTGAAGATGTTGAGCAAAACTCAATTATTTTACTTGATGATGGTCTTATTCAGTTACGCGTATTAGCAACTGATCTGGAAAAAGGTTTAATTCATACGATTGTTGAAAATGCTGGCGTCCTAAAAAATAAAAAAGGTGTAAATGTACCAGGTGTTTCTGTACAGCTACCAGGGATCACAGAAAAAGACGCGCAAGATATTCTATTCGGTATTGAGCAAGGTGTAGACTTTATTGCTGCTTCATTTGTTCGTCGTGCAAAGGATGTGCTTGAAATCCGTGAATTGCTTGAACAAAATGGTGGTAGTCATATTCAAATTATCCCGAAAATCGAGAACCAAGAGGGTGTCGATAATATCGACGAAATCATCCTAGTATCTGATGGATTAATGGTTGCTCGTGGAGATCTTGGTGTTGAAATTCCAGCAGAAGAAGTACCACTTGTTCAAAAGAAATTGATTTTAAAATGTAATCAAGTAGGTAAACCGGTTATTACGGCAACACAAATGTTAGATTCTATGCAGCGTAACCCACGTCCAACACGTGCAGAAGCAAGTGATGTAGCGAACGCAATCATCGATGGAACAGATGCCATCATGCTATCAGGTGAAACTGCTGCGGGTCTTTATCCAGTAGAATCAGTTCAAACAATGAATAAAATTGCACAGCATACTGAAAATTCTTTAGACTATCGAAAAATTGTTTCTGCCCGTAGTCGTGAAAAAGAAGCGAATATGACGGAGGCTATCTCTCAAGCAGTAGCATATACATCTATCAATTTAGGGGTAAAAGCCGTATTAGCACCAACTGAAAGTGGTAATACAGCAAGAATGATCGCCAAGTATCGACCAGGTGTGCAAATTGTTGCAGTGACAGGCTCTCCAAATACAGCCAATACTTTAACATTAGTATGGGGTGTCTATCCAATTGTTTGTCAACGAGTGACAACAACAGATGAAATTTTAGAGCTAGCTGTAGATGAAAGCTTGAAACATGGTTTCGTTACGCACGGAGATGCTGTTGTCATTACAGCAGGTGTGCCAGTAGGTGAAGCAGGTACAACAAACTTAATGAAAGTACACATTATCGGAGATTTACTAGCTCGTGGTCAAGGGATTGGCAAAGCCTCTGTTGTAGGGAAGACAGTCGTTGCCAAAAATGCTGCTGAGGCACTTGCTTACGATACAGAAGGATGCATCCTTGTAACAGTTGGATCTGATCGAGAGATGATGCCAGCTATAGAAAATTGTATTGGTCTGATTACTGAAGAAGGTGGTCTAACGAGTCATGCAGCAGTTGTTGGTCTAAGCCTTGGTATTCCAGTAATTGTGGGCGTAAAAGAAGCCACAACATTAATACGTCATGATCAAGAGATTACAATGGACGCTGAAACAGGAGTTATTTACAAAGGACATGCGAGTGTTCTTTAACAAGTAACGAAAAGCTCTAGTGCGATTTTTTGTACTAGAGCTTTTAAATAAGGTTGTACACATTTTGTGGTAACTTCTTTTCTCTATCAATACTAAGGAATAGACATTCTCTTTGAATGAGGGTATTCATTTTTTTATGAAACTAAATGGGCTATAATAACGTATAAAAGGTATAGCTTTTCATGTAGAAAGGAGAAAAATATGCGTAAAATTTTTCTTGGTTTCGTTGTCTACGCTTTAGCCGAATTGGCGTTATTAATAGTCATTGGACAAAATATTGGTGTTTTAAGTACTTTATTGCTCATTATTGCAACGAGCGTTATTGGTATTTATGTCATGAAGAATAAGGGTATGAATTCTGTCCAAAATGTAAAAAATACGTTGGCACGCGGAGAGGCACCAGGTGCTGCTTTAGTGGATGCATTATTAACGTTTAGTGGTGGTTTGCTTTTAGCATTACCAGGATTTTTAACAGATCTGATTGGTCTACTATTGCTCATGCCATTTTCTCGAAAAATGTTCCAACCAGTTGTCTATTACTGGATGCGTAAAAAAATGAAAAAAGGCCAATTCATTATCGTTCAAAGATAGAGTTTTCCTTTAGCTTTACTGCTAAAAATAAAAAGATAGGGCTAAGCAAGATCCCATAAAAGCCAAACAATAGAATAGAGGCAGCACTGATAAAAAATGTATGGAATGTACGTAATTGTAGCGTATTGGACCAAAGCATTGAATCAGCTAGCTGCCTTGTTAATTGAACAAATAAATACAGTAGTAAAATGGCTACACATAAAAAGGTGTTGCCGTTGAAATAAAAATAAATGCTCATTGGTACAAGAAAAACACCGATTCCGAAAAATGGTAATACATCTGCAAATGCTACAATAAAAGCTTTAATGATGGCTTGTTCAAACTGGAGGATCATAAACCCTGCACAAAGGATTAGTAGGGTAATGGTGAATAATTGAAACTCCACGAATAAGAAGTAATGAAAGAGTTGCATGATTTTTGCAAAATGAGATTGCCACTCATGGCGATATTTCTTAGGGACATATTGAAAAAACCAATAGCGTGATTTCCGTGTCTCTAATAAAGCGAAATAATAAGCGACTAAAAAGATAAACACCTCGATAACATGCTTCATTAATACTTGGAAAAGATCTGCTGTGTAAATGATGATAGAATCAAATATGGACAGTGACTTTTCTTTTAATACTTGTACAAACATGGATTCATATTCACTAAAAAGCGGGAAATTTTGTAATGTCTCTCGAATTTCTGGAAAGATAACAATGATACTGTTAATGGATATGACGACAAGAAGAAAAATACAAGTTAATATGAGTACTTCCACAATAATTGCTGCGATCCAATAGGCAATCCTACAATATTTATGTAAGAAATTTATAACAGGATACGTCGAAAAGGATAAAAAAATTGCAAGTGAAACAGGTAATACAAACCAAAGTATTACTAAATAAAAAATAAAAAGTAAAACACTTGTAGTTCTTTCATATGAAAAATACTTTAAATTCCTCATTTTTACAAATTCACCTCAAATCAATTGATAATACGATTGTCAAAATATACAAAAAAATCTCTTTGGAACAAATATATAGTCGTTCGGACGTCTTTTTCTTTATTTGGAGGATTTTCATTCACAAAGCTGTCAAAAATGATTATAATAGCAATGTAAGCGATTTACTTAATGGTTCATATGAGCAAAAACCATAAATGCAACAAAAAAAACGCATTTATAACAAAGTTTAAATATGAGGGAGCGATAATTTATGTCAGCAACTAAAGGTTTAGAAGGTATCGTAGCAGCGGAATCTAAAATCAGTTCAATTATCGATGACACACTTACATATGTTGGTTACAACATTGATGATTTAGCAGAAAATGCGTCATTCGAAGAGGTAATTTACTTGTTATGGCATACTCGTTTACCAAAAGAGGACGAGCTAGCTGAATTAAAACAACAATTGGCAGACAATATGTCAATTCCGCAAGCGATTGTCGACCAATTCAAAACATACCCACTTTCAACTGTACATCCAATGGCTGCATTGCGTACTGCAGTATCTTTACTTGGTGTATTCGATGAAGAAGCGGATGTTATGGATCCAGAAGCAAACTACCGTAAAGCAATTCGTCTACAAGCTAAAATTGCTACAGCAGTAACTGCATTTGCACGTGTTCGTAAAGGTTTAGAGCCAGTTGAGCCAAAACCTGAATTAGGATATGCTGCAAACTTCTTATACATGCTAAAAGGCGAAGAGCCAGCAGCTATTGAAATTGAAGCATTTGACAAAGCATTAGTATTACATGCTGACCATGAATTAAACGCATCTACATTTACAGCACGTGTATGTGTAGCTACTTTATCAGACGTTTATTCGGGTGTAACAGCAGCAATCGGTGCATTAAAAGGACCACTTCATGGTGGAGCAAATGAGCAAGTGATGAAAATGTTATCTGAAATCGGCTCACTTGAAAATGTTGAATCTTACATTCAAAATAAATTAGACAACAAAGAAAAAATCATGGGCTTCGGTCACCGCGTATATCGTAAAGGCGACCCTCGTGCACCACATTTACGTGTAATGTCTAAAAAATTAACTGAGCTAACTGGTAAACCAGAGCTATATGAGATGTCAGTTAAAATCCATGACATGATCGTGGAACAAAAGAAATTACCTGCAAACGTAGATTTCTTCTCTGCGTCAGTGTATGATTCTTTAGGTATTGATCATGACCTGTTCACACCAATTTTCGCAGTATCTCGTACTTCAGGTTGGGTGGCACACATTCTTGAGCAATATGCAAACAACCGCCTAATCCGTCCACGTGCTGAATATGTTGGACCAGGCATGCAAAAATATATTCCAATCAGCGAGCGCTAATTTGGAAAATATGCTAGAATGTTTGGGACTGTGTTATCACTAACACAGTCCTATGATTATGAATTTAGGAGGCAACAGAATGTCAAACAAAATTGTAGTTGAAAATGGCGTACTTAATGTACCAAATAATCCAGTAATTCCTTTCATCGAAGGTGATGGAATTGGTCCAGATATCTGGGCAGCAGCATCTCGCGTAATCGACGCAGCTGTAGAAAAAGCTTATAACGGTGAAAAGAAAATTGAATGGTTAGAAGTTTTAGCTGGTGAAAAAGCATTTAACCAAACTGGTGAATGGTTACCACAAGAAACTTTAGACAAAATTAACGAATACTTAATTGCAATCAAAGGTCCTCTTACTACGCCAATCGGTGGTGGTATCCGCTCTCTAAACGTAGCATTACGTCAACAACTTGACTTATATGTATGCTTACGTCCAGTACGTCACTTTGATGGAGTGCCTTCTCCAGTTAAACGCCCAGAAGACGTTGACATGGTTATCTTCCGCGAAAACACAGAAGACATCTATGCTGGTATTGAATTCGAATCTGGCTCTGAACAAGCTCAAAAAATCATCAACTTCCTACAAACTGAATTTGGTGTAAACCAAATCCGTTTCCCAGAAACTTCTGGTATTGGTGTAAAACCTGTATCTAAAGAAGGTACTGAGCGTTTAGTACGTTCTGCTATCGAATATGCAATTAAACATAAACGCCCATCTGTTACTTTAGTTCATAAAGGTAACATCATGAAATTCACTGAAGGTGGATTCAAAAAATGGGGTTATGAATTAGCTGAAAAAGAATTTGCTGATCAAACATTCACTTGGAATCAATATGATGCAATCAAAGCTGAACAAGGTGAAGAAGCAGCAAACAAAGCGCAAGCTGACGCTTTAGCAGCTGGTAAAATCTTAGTGAAAGATTCTATCGCTGATATCTTCTTACAACAAATTTTAACTCGTCCAACTGAGTTCGATGTAGTAGCTACAATGAACTTAAACGGTGACTATATTTCTGATGCTCTAGCTGCACAAGTTGGTGGTATCGGTATCGCTCCAGGCGCGAACATCAACTATGTAACTGGACATGCAATCTTCGAAGCTACTCACGGTACAGCTCCAAAATATGCTGGCCAAGATAAAGTAAACCCATCATCAGTTTTACTTTCAGGTGTATTAATGCTTGAACACTTAGGATGGCAAGAAGCTGCTGACATGATCACTAAATCTGTTGAGAAAACAATTTCTTCTAAAGTTGTAACTTATGACTTCGCACGTTTAATGGACGGCGCTACAGAAGTGAAATGTTCAGAATTCGCGAACGAGTTAATCAAAAACCTATAATTTTCTATTCTAAAATAGGAATTATCACTAAAGCGGATAGTTTATTCTGCCGATATAATTAGGGTGAAAGTAAATTTAAATTGAATATTTACGATAAACTTGTTTAAACGAGGGAGTGAGATGTATGTCTCCTCCCTCTTTTAAAATATATAACCTAATTTTAAAGGAGCGTATTCAAAATGTCTCTGAAACGTAAAAAAATCTCAGTAATCGGTGGCGGCTTTACAGGCGCTACGGCAGCATTTTTAGCAGCTCAGAAAGAACTTGGTGATGTCGTATTAGTGGATATTCCACAAGCAGAAAACCCAACAAAGGGAAAGGCACTAGATATGTGGGAAGCAGCACCAATACAAGGGTTTGATTCTTATGTACAAGGCACTTCCAATTATGCAGATACGGCTGATTCGGATGTAGTCATCATTACTGCTGGTGTTGCGCGTAAACCAGGTATGAGTCGTGATGATCTCGTTCAAATCAATCAAGGTGTCATGAAAACTGTTTCAAAAGAAATTGCTACGCATTCACCAAATGCTACAATCCTTGTACTGACAAATCCAGTTGATGCCATGACTTATACAGTATACAAAGAAACTGGCTTCCCGAAAAATCGTGTTATCGGTCAATCGGGTGTTCTTGATACAGCTCGTTTCTGTGCATTTGTAGCACAAGAGCTCAATATTTCAGTGAAAGACATTACTGGATTTGTATTGGGTGGTCATGGTGACACAATGGTGCCATTAACACGCTATTCATTTGCAGGTGGTATTCCGTTAGAAACATTAATTTCTGCCGAACGTTTGGAAGAGATTGTTGATCGTACACGCAATGGTGGAGCAGAAATTGTCAACTTACTTGGCAATGGTTCTGCCTATTATGCGCCAGCTGCGGCACTGATTGAAATGGCTGAAGCCATTATTAAAGATCAGAAACGTATTTTGCCATCTATCGCTTATTTAGAAGGTGAATATGGCTACCATGATTTATACTTAGGCGTTCCTACTTTACTTGGAGCCAATGGTATTGAAAAAATCTTTGAGCTTGAGTTAACGGACAAAGAAAAGGCAGCTTTAGACCAATCGGCAGATGCAGTCCGTAATGTGATGAAAATTTTAGTGTAAATGAATAATGCATCAGCGTTATTAAGCAGATTTTTTCGAGCTTACTCGAAAACGAGCAGGATAATTCCTGCTCGTTTTTTTATGTTCAAGTGTTAGGAAGCTTAAGGTCCTTCTGCTTTTCATTGTACTTTTAGCATAAAATTGATACTATGAATGTAGTATGATAGAAAAGGGGTTGGCGTATCTTTGCTTCAAAAAAATAGTAAACTTGGTCTCACAATCGATGAAATTACAGTTGGCGAGAAGATCCATATAACAGAAAAAATCGAGGATAGGGATTTATTGCTGTATTTAGGGCTGACAAACGATAGTAATCCGCTTTATATTCAACATGATTATGCGGCGATGACACCTTTTCAAAAACCAATTGTGCCGACAATTATGTTAAATGGAATTATTACATCAGCTGTGTCCAAGTATATTCCGGGGCCAGGTGCGCGAATTATTGAGCAACATTTAAAATATTTAGGTCCTCTCTATCATTATGAATTATTTGATACGCTTTTAGAGGTAACGGCAGTCAATAAATACGACAATACGATTACGGTATCTGTACACTCATATAATGAGCAAAAGGAGCTTGTGATTGAAGGGATGCTGTTGGTGACACCACCGCTTATATTATAGACGTCTTGAGATTTGAAATGGGGGTTTCAAATCACTTACGGAGGCATTATACATGACAAAAACAATTTTAGTTATTGAAGATGAATTTTCGATTGCAACATTATTGAAATATAATTTAGAACAGGCTGGCTATGTCGTTGAAACGGCTGCTGATGGTCAGGAAGGACTTGAAAAAGCAATCGACCTACAGCCCAATTTAATTCTTTTGGATTTGATGCTTCCAAAACTAGATGGTATGGAGGTATGTAAACAAATCCGACAGCAACGTATGAATACGCCTATCATTATGTTAACTGCAAAAGATGACGAATTTGATAAAGTTCTTGGTCTTGAGCTAGGCGCAGATGATTATATGACAAAGCCTTTTAGTCCACGTGAAGTATTGGCACGTGTCAAGGCTGTGTTAAGACGTTTCACACAAAATGTTGTGGTAGATGATAAGGATGAGCCTAAAGAAAAAATGTATGAGTTTGGACAATTGAGAGTGTTTCCAGAGCGTTTTGAAGTTTTTTTACAAGACGAAGCATTGGAATTTACACCAAAAGAGTTTGAGCTACTTATTTACTTACTTGAAAATAAAAATCGAGTTTTAACACGTGATCAGCTATTAAGTGCTGTATGGAAATATGATTTTGCTGGCGATACTCGAATTGTGGATGTACACATTAGCCACCTTCGCGATAAAATCGAGGAAAATAGCCGTAAGCCAATGTTCATTAAAACAATCAGAGGCCTAGGTTATAAATTTGAGGAGCCGAAAACGACATGAAATCAATGAGCAACCGCTTATTCTTGACATTCATGCTTTTACTTGGAACGATACTAGCTGTCCTAATGATTGTTATAGGTCAGCTTTTTCCTGTTTATATCAAGCAATACAATGAACAAGCAACCACGCAATTACAGGCGTCGATGGATCAAGTAATCGATGAACGCAAGATGGAATTATCAAAGGAAGATCAGGAAGCATTGTATGCAGTACAGAGCATGAAACAAGAGGAATCCTTGTTGTCCTATGTGCATGCCCGACTCTACTTAGTACTAGCTGTTCTTTTCACCATCACATTAATTTTAATCGCCATTGTAAGCCGTTATATGATTCGCAATTTTACGGCACCTATTGATAACGTGACAGAAACGGCTCTTGAGCTTGCCAAGGGAAACTACCGTGCACGTGCCCATGAAAATGAACATGAACGCATGATACCACTCAGTCATTCCATAAATATTTTAGCACGTAATTTACAGGATATTACGACGATACGTGAAGTAGAGGAAGAACGACTGAAGACCCTAATTGAAAATATGGGAAGCTCTCTCATGATGATTGGCCGTGAAGGAAATATTTCCATCGTGAATCGGGTATTTCTAGAGCGCTTTGATATGCAGCTTGATGATGTACAAGGAAAGGTATTTCGTACAATAGGTTTACCAAAATCATTAGAGCAATTTATCGATCATGTCTTTCTAACAGAGATGCCTTATCGACAACAAATCAAAATGGAAATACAGCAGGAGCTCTATAATAAAGAAGTCTACGGGGCACCTGTCATCGGGGATCATGGACGATGGCTAGGCGTTGTTATCGTTATGCACGATATAACGGAACTTGTTCGATTGGAGCAAATTCGAAAAGACTTTGTTGCTAATGTATCACATGAATTACGTACACCTATTACTTCTATTAAAGGCTTTTCGGAAACATTATTGGATGGGGCCTATAAGGATGAAAAAATGCTGATCTCCTTTTTAGAGATCATTTATAAAGAAAGTAATCGACTTCAAATGCTCATTCAAGATTTATTAGAGCTGTCAAAAATTGAGCAGCATGGCTTTACTGTTAATATTATGCCGATGGGCTTACAAGATGTTTTAATCCGTGGAGCAGAGCTGACTGCACCGCGGTTAGATGAGAAAAATATGAGCTTCCAAGTAGATTTCGAACGAGATGTCCAAGTAATGGGAGATGCCAACCGTATTATTCAAATCGTGACGAATTTAATTACCAATGCTATTACATATTCTCCTGAAAATACGACTGTTTCCATTCGTTTAAAGGAAAATGAAACACATGGCATTATCGAAATAGAAGACCAAGGAATCGGTATTGAAAAGCATGAAATTGCTCGTGTTTTTGAGCGTTTTTATCGTGTGGACCGAGCAAGAAGTCGTAATTCTGGCGGAACAGGATTAGGGTTAGCGATTGTGAAGCATCTTGTAGAGGCCCATCATGGTCGTATTCAAGTAGAAAGCGAAGTCGGAATGGGGACTAAAATGATTGTCATGATTCCAAAAGATTAACAATTCCTTTACATGAACAACATGTTATATTCATATTTGGGTACTATACTAATTACTAGAAACCCCCTATATGATTGTTAAGACGATAACCATAAAAAATCTACTATCTAGTTGGAGATTTTTTAATAAGGATTTTATTTTCACCATAGAAAGAATGTAGTGTCTTTTTTAGGCACTACATTCTTTTTCTGTTTTACAGGGAGGAAAAATAGGTGTAAAGTATAGTAGCATAAAGTTTAACAACAATTTTTTTGGCAATTGTTTGTTAAACCATCGCTTTGACAGTCAGTGAATCAACCTTCTTTTCATTTGAATTGTGTTTTTCTGACTGTTGAGGCAGAGAAAAAAATGAGAGAAGGATGACCATGAAAATCGTCAAAAGTATCGTGCAGATCGGCTATCTTTACATCCTATTATTTATCGGAAATACTATTGCACGCCTACTTCACTTGCCGATTCCAGGGAGCATAATAGGGCTTGTCCTATTATTTTTACTTTTACAGTTTCATATAATCAAGCTTGAATGGATTGAATTAGGAGCAGCTGTATTACTAAGTGAACTCCTACTATTCTTTATCCCATCTGCCATCGGTGTAATTGATTATCATGCTTTATTCGGTGTGCAAGGAATGAAGGTTGTGCTGGTCATTGCTGTAAGTGCAATTGTCGTGATGTTTGTAACGGGCTATACAGCACAATGGCTAGAGCAACGAAAGAAGAGTGATACAGTATGAGTCTATTTATTGCTACCATCAGCTTATTAGGAACTATTGCTATTTTCTATATTTGTAAAATGTTCTATAAGAAATATAAAAAAGAATGGTTATCACCCATGTTGATGACGCCTTTAGTGATTATAGGTATTTTATTGCTGACAGGCATACCTTATAAAACCTATAATACTGGAGCGAATGTTTTAACAAATTTACTAGGGCCAGCAACCGTTGCGTTTGCGATTCCGATTTATAAAAATGTGAATCTATTAAAAAAACACGCATTCGAAATTTTCGTCAGTATTGCGGTTGGCTCTGCAGTTGCTATCGTATCATCCTTTATCATGGCTCTAGTGGTAGGGCTGAATGATGAGTTGGTGCATAGCTTAGTGCCACGTTCAGTAACAACACCTATAGCGATGGACATTTCAAATATGATTGGAGGTTCCCCTACTCTTACAGCCGTATTTGTTATGACGACTGGTATTTTAGGGAGCTTGTTGGCACCCATCGTTATTAAAATTTGCCGTTTCCACAGACCTTCATCTAGGGGCTTAATGCTTGGGATGGGTGCTCATGGAACTGGTACTTCTAAAGCATTTGAAATTGGCGAGCTAGAAGGAACATTTGCTAGCCTGGCAATGATCGTTGCCGCCTTAATCAGCATTGTATTATCTACAACCATTTTCCCAGTATTTGAACATCTGGTTATCAATATCCTGTTGCCATAAAAGGTAACAGGATTTTTTTATCTTGCTTCAGAAATGTTTTTACAAAGCGTCACGTAAAAATAATTATATGAAAATATTTTGAAACTTTTTCTTAAGGTCTCCCGTAAACAATAGTACTAAGCAAAAGGGAGGAATAGACATGAGTGTGAAAAGGACACTAATGATAGTTGGACTTGGAATATTTGGTATTATTGCACTTATTACAGTTTTTACATCATGGTACACGGTGGATGAATCAGAACAAGCTGTTGTCATTACATTTGGTCGTGCCGATGATATGGTTACAAATCCAGGTCTTCACTTTAAATTACCTTGGCCAGTGCAGTCGGTCGAAATTTTATCAAAAGAAACATTTAGTTTACAATTTGGCTATAAGCAAAATAAAGAGGGAGATCTAGAGGCCTACGATGCTGAAACAAAGATGATTACAGGGGATGAAAATATTGTTTTAACAGACCTTGTTGTTCAATGGAAAATTACTGAGCCTAATAAGTTTCTATTTAATTCACAAGATCCTGAAAGAATATTACATAGCGCGACATCGAGTGCCATTCGTTCTATTATCGGAAGTTCTTCTATCGATGCAGCGTTAACAGAAGGTAAAGCTGATATCGAAGCAAAAACGCGTCAATTATTAGTATCTCTTATAGAAAAGTACGATATTGGAATTAGTGTTTTAGGTGTAAAATTACAAGATGTAGAATTGCCAAATAAAGATGTGCGTGCAGCATTCACAGCTGTTACAGATGCACGTGAAATGAAAAATACGAAAATAAATGAAGCTGAAAAATATGAAAACCAACGCATTAATGAAGCCCAGGGTGAACGAGATGCGATTATGTCAAAGGCAAAAGGTGCTAAAACAGCTCGTATTGAGCAAGCACAAGGTGATGTAGCTGTCTTTAATAAAATGTATGAGCAGTATAAAGGCAATCAACAAATTACACGTGAGCGTTTAATTTTAGAGACGCTAGAAAATGTCTTACCAAAAGCACAAATTTACATTATGAATGATGATGGTAGTACGATGAAGTACTTGCCGCTACAGTCACTACAACCTCAGCAGACACAAACAGAGAAAAAAGAAGGGAGCGGTAACTAATGGACCAAAAAAATAAGGATCTTGACAAATTCCTCAATTTTTTATCGGGCAAAAGTAAAAAAGCTGCTCCATCAGAAGGCGACTCAGGGGACAATGTAGTGAAAATGTCAAAAAAAGGTCCTAATAATCCAAAGAAGTATATCTCTCTAGCTGTAACATTAACAGCTGTATTTGCTCTAGTGATTATTTTATTAACGAATATTTATATAGTGAAGGAATCGGAATATGCAGTTGTTCGACAGTTCGGAGAGGTTGTTAAGTTCGAGCGCGAACCCGGTTTAAATATGAAAATTCCATTTATTCAAAGTGTCACTAAGTTACCAAAAAACCAAATGACATATGAAATTTCAGAAGAAGAGATTAATACAAAGGATAAGAAGCGAATAATTATCGATAATTATGCTGTATGGCGTATTACAGATCCAAAATTATTAATTTCTAATGCTGGGACGATTGAAAAAGTGGAATCACGAATGGAAGAATTTATTTATTCTGTTATTCGATCTGAGCTTGGACGAATTGATTATAATCAAATAATTAATGATGAGGATTCTTCGAGAGGCAGCATTAATGATACGGTGACTGAACGTGTTAATGAACTGCTTTCAAACGATAAATACGGCATTGAAGTAGTAGATGTACGTATTCGTCGCATTGATTTGCCAACTGAAAATGAGCAATCTGTTTTTACGAACATGATTTCAGATCGTGAATCCATTGCCCAAAAATATCTTTCTGAGGGAGATGCTCAGAAACGTCGTATTGAAGCCAAAACAGATCAAGAAGTACAAGAAATGCTAGCTACAGCCAATAAAGAAGCTGCCATTATTCAAGCTGAAGGTGAAGCAGAAGCTGCAAAAATTTATAATAAATCATTCTCTCAAGATCCTGAATTTTATTCTTTATACCGCACGCTAGAATCATATAAGAAAACGGTTGGAGAAGATACGGTCATCATTTTACCTTCTACTTCACCATATGCCAATATTTTGTCTGGTTATATAAAATAAACAGTCAATTAAAGTCGTCTCTTATGAAAGAGGCGTCTTTTTTATTGCTACAGAATTATAATTATCTATTTATTTGGATTGTTATTTTATGAAAATAATAGAAATTTATAATTTTATATTCCCCAATCTACTATAATTTGATAGAATGAAAATGTTTAAAATGAATAGTTGGGGGTAAGAGCTTTGAAATTAAAAATTAGCACATGGCTCCAAAATTTAGGGATCGCTTGTAGTATAGCATCGTTATTGACACTCTTCTTTCGCCTATCTGAATTTTCCTGGGTGACGAAAAGTGTTTATCATATACCAGTCTTTTTTGTTTGTATCTTTTTAATGAGTATTATTATTGCAGCGGATGTAAGAAATTTGTTTAAAAAATTGTTTTGGTATGAAAAACGTAAGATTCAGCGTCCTATTTGGCAAGTAGGGATCGGCTTTATTTTCTTTTTGGCACAAATCAGTATGGTAATGGTATTTAGTCAAGAGTTGACACAGCCACAATTAGGTGGTATGCCATTATTTCTAGTGATTGCCTTTATGAATGCATTTATATTAACCGTCATATATGAAGAAATTTTTTATCGTACATCCAATCAATAACAGCTATCGAATATTGAAATTTCAGATGGACCCAGATTATAACCTTTTAACGGTTTGATGATGTATTAATAAAGCCAATCGCATTGAGCGGTTGGCTTTTTGCTATGGATCGAGATGCAGAAGTGATGGATAAAACCACAAATGTGATGGATAGCGTGCCGAAAGTGACGGTTAGCACCTCGAAGGTAGCGGATAATCTTGCGGATGACCGTCTGCTTTTTTTACTTGAAATGCATTGTTATGATAAAGTAGAGGGAAGTAGAAGACAACGCAGGAGGATAAAATCATGACCAAAGAAAAATTACTATTATTGGACGGTAATAGTTTAGCGTATCGCGCGTTTTTTGCGTTGCCATTGTTAACGAATGATAGTGGTATTCATACTAATGCTGTATACGGCTTTACAACAATGCTACAAAGAATATTAGAGGAAGAACAGCCAACGAAAATATTGGTGGCCTTTGATGCAGGAAAAACTACGTTTCGCCATGAAACTTTCACGGAATATAAAGGTGGGCGACAAAAGACACCACCAGAACTATCAGAGCAGTTCCCTTATTTACGAAAGCTTATAGATGCCTATGGTATTAAGCAATATGAGCAAGAATTATATGAAGCGGATGATATTATTGGGACGCTTGCTAAAGAGGCTTCGTCACAAGATATGGATGTCATCATCGTAACGGGAGACCGCGATTTAACGCAGCTGGCGACAGAGCAAGTAACCGTTTATATTACGAAAAAAGGCATAACAGAAATTGAGAAAAATACACCTGCCTTTATTGCAGAAAAATACGGTTTATCACCGCTACAAATTATCGATATGAAAGGTTTAATGGGGGATGCCTCCGATAATATTCCTGGTGTGCCAGGTGTTGGTGAAAAGACCGCTGTTAAATTATTGAAAGAGCATGGCTCCGTTGAGGCACTTTATGAGGCGATGGATACATTGAAAGCTTCTAAAATGAAGGAAAAGCTGGTGGCTAATGAAGAGCAGGCTATCATGAGTAAGAAGCTGGCAACGATCTATACAGAAGCCCCTATTACGATTTCACTTGCTGACCTCGCCTATAACGGACCAAATGAAGAAGAATTAATCAATGTCTGGCGTGAGCTTGGCTTTAAATCACTCCTTGATAAAAGTGATTTTACAATGCAGGAAGAAGAGCAAGCACCTTTCGATTATGTACTAGCCGAAGAAGTGCAACCAGAGGATTTACTAGATGTAATGGCTGTCCATGTTGAACTGGAAAATGAGCATTATCACACTTGTCAGCTACTAGGAATTGCGTTGTCAGATGGAACAAAGACGCAATATATTCCATTTGATATTGCAGCAAAATCGGATGCGCTCCGTCGCTGGCTAGAAGATGCCACAAAAATAAAGTATATGTCCGATTCAAAGGCAGCTCAAGCGGCATTAAAGCGAGTAGGTATTCAATTGGCAGGCGTTGACTTTGATCTGCTACTAGCCTCTTATATTAATAATCCTGGATTAAGCGGGGATGATGTAGCAACACTTGCGAAGGAATTAGGTTACTATGATGTTCAAGCAGATGAGACGGTTTATGGAAAGGGAGCTAAGCGTGCAATTCCTGACATGGATCAACTTGCACAGCATGTTAGCCGTAAAGCCTTTGCTGTGTGGTCATTACAGCCAAAGTTAGCAACCTTATTAAAAGAGAATGAACAATTTGAACTTTATAAAAACCTAGAGCTACCATTGGCAGGGATTTTGGGCGAGATGGAAAGTGAAGGGATTACTGTTAACCGTGCTACGTTAGAGAAAATGGGTCAAGAGCTTAATGATAAGCTGATAGTGATTGAGCAAGAAATTTATGCGGAAGCTGGAGAAACCTTTAATATTAATTCCCCTAAACAATTAGGTGTTATTTTATTCGATAAGCTAGGGTTACCTGTCATTAAAAAGACCAAAACGGGCTATTCAACAGCGGCTGATGTACTGGAAAAATTACAGTCAGAGCATGCTATCATCAAACATATTCTGTTGTATCGCCAGCTTGGAAAATTACAATCCACATATATTGAAGGCTTATTAAAGGAAATCCATGAATCAGATAGCAAGGTCCATACACGCTTCCAACAAGCATTAACGGCGACAGGGCGTTTAAGCTCCACTGATCCAAATTTGCAGAATATCCCGATTCGTTTAGAAGAGGGTCGCAAAATCCGTCAAGCATTTGTCCCATCAAAAGAGGGGTGGATTCTGTTTTCTGCTGACTACTCACAAATTGAATTGCGAGTGCTTGCACATATGTCGGAAGATAAAAACCTTGTAGAGGCCTTCCGTGAAGGGATGGATGTTCATACACGTACTGCTATGGATGTATTCCATGTAGCCGAAGAAGAGGTTGATAGCAATATGCGTCGTGCAGCGAAGGCTGTTAACTTTGGTATTGTCTATGGTATTAGTGATTATGGCCTTTCACAAAACTTAGATATTACACGTAAGGAAGCAGCCACGTTTATTGAAAAGTATTTCGCAAGTTTCCCCGGTGTGAAACAGTATATGGATGATATTGTGCAAAATGCGAAATTTAATGGTTATGTCACAACGATTTTAAATAGACGTCGCTATTTACCAGACATTACAAGCTCCAACTTTAATTTAAGAAGCTTTGCAGAGCGTACTGCGATGAATACGCCGATTCAGGGAAGTGCTGCGGATATTATAAAAAAAGCGATGATCGATATGGATGCTCGATTGAAAAAAGAAAAAATGCAGGCAAAGCTACTTCTTCAAGTGCATGATGAATTGATCTTTGAAGCACCTCAGGAAGAAATTGCATTGCTAGAAAAAATTGTACCAGAGGTAATGGAAAATGCTATTGAGCTTTCAGTACCGCTCAAAGTAGATTTTAACCATGGCTCGACATGGTACGAGGCAAAATAAGGAGGGATTCAAATGCCTGAATTACCAGAGGTGGAAGGTGTCGTCCAGGCATTGAAACCAAAGATTGAAGGACGCACCATTCAACAGGTTCAACTATCTGAAAGAGTACATTTCTCTTTTAGTGAAGGGAAACAATGTATTGTAAAACAAGCAGAGCCTGATGCTTTTGAAATAACGATGTCCCAGATGACCATTACCAAAATTGAACGACGAGCGAAATACATTTTCTTTCATTTGCTGAGGGATGATGTTCCATATGTCCTTGTCAGTCATTTAGGCATGACAGGTGCCTGGTTTGTTGTCAATTCACCAGAAGAAATCCATGAGGCAAAATTCCAAAAGCATATTCATGCCACATTTAAAATGGCTGATGGAGGATACTTGATTTATTCGGATATTCGCCGCTTTGGCGAACTTCGCTTTCTAACAAAAATTGAAGATCATGCGCCATTAACAAAAATGGCCCCAGAGCCATTTGATGAGCATGCATGTGACTTTTTTATAGCAAAATCTAAATTACCGAAATATGAAAATAAGGCGGTAAAAGAAGTGATTATGGATGGGCAAGTCATATCGGGCTGTGGCAATATTTATGCTACAGAGGCATTGTTTGCTCAGAAAATTCACCCAGCACGCAAAATGAACCGCATCAGTGAAAAGCGGAAGCGGGCATTATTCAAGGAAATTGTTACTGTCCTACGTCAAAGCATTGAAGCAGGCGGTTCAACGATATCCGACTATCGAAATATTAATGGGGAAGCTGGGAGTATGCAAAATCGACTGCAAATGTATGGGAAAAAGCTATGTCCAGTATGTGAAATGGCAACAAGTCAAATGACGATTGGTGGGCGTACCTCAGTTTATTGCCCAAATTGTCAACATTAAAGGGGATTTAACGATGATTATCGGACTTACAGGGAGTATTGCAAGCGGAAAAAGTACAGTAGCAAAAATGATGATCGAACTGGGGTTACCGATTGTCGATGCAGATGTTGTAGCACGAGATGTTGTAGAACCAGGAACAGAGACTTTAGCATTCATTGCTGAAAGCTTCGGACAAGCCATTTTGCTTGAGGATGGCCATTTAAATCGAACAATGCTTGGGGATATCATTTTCCATGAGCCTGCTAAGCGCAAAATATTAAATGATATTATGCATCCAGCTATTCGCAAAGAAATGCTACGTCAGCGCGATGCCTATTTAGAGGCAGGACATGAGCATGTGGTAATGGACATTCCATTGTTATTTGAAAGTAAGCTGCAGCATTTTGTAGAGCGTATCATTGTGGTATCAGTCAGTGAAGAAGTTCAGCTCCGTCGCTTAATGGAACGCAATCATTTATCGAAAGAGGATGCATTGGCGCGTATGCACTCGCAGCTACCGATGTCTGTCAAAGAAAAAGGTGCACATGCGGTCATTTACAATAATGAGAATATAGAAAACACAGAGGAACAATTAATAAAAATCCTGCGCTATTGGAGTGTTATTTAATTGGTCAATCAGGTGCGTAGCAAGCCAATCTTGCTGCGCATTTTTTTATGGGAAAATGCCATAATAAAGAATAATTTTTCAGAAAATAAGAACTTTTATATTCTCAATATATAATGTTCATCTTTTTTAAAATTGTGTTATACTAATCACCATAAAGTATATAATTAATTAATTTGAGTTTGTACTCACGGGAGGATATTATAAATGACAGTATCAATTGCTATTAATGGTTTCGGGCGTATCGGACGTATGGTTTTCCGCCAGGCTATCGTACAACAAGGTTTAAACATCGTTGCAATTAATGCAAGCTATCCAGCAGAAACGTTAGCACATTTGATTAAGTATGACACAAATCACGGAACATTTGAGGGTACGGTAGAACCAGCAGGCGATGCTTTAGTTGTAAATGGTAAACGTGTTCAAATTATTAGTGAACGTGATCCATTAAAATTACCTTGGGCTGAAATGGGTGTAGATATTGTTATTGAAGCTACTGGTAAATTTAATGAGCGTGATAAAGCAGCTATGCACTTAGAGGCTGGGGCAAAAAAAGTAATCCTAACAGCACCTGGTAAAAACGAAGATGTCACAATTGTTTTAGGTGTAAATGATGACAAACTCGATATTGCGAAACATGATGTTATTTCAAATGCTTCTTGTACAACAAACTGCTTAGCGCCAGTTGCAAAAGTATTGAATGACACATTTGGCATTGAAAATGGCTTAATGACAACGGTTCATGCATATACAAACGACCAAAAGAACTTAGACAATCCACATAAAGATTTACGTCGTGCACGCGGCTGCGCACAATCTATTATTCCAACATCTACAGGTGCTGCAAAAGCATTGAAATTAGTTTTACCTGAATTAGAAGGTAAAATTCATGGTATGGCACTTCGCGTTCCTACACCAAACGTATCTTTAGTAGACCTTGTAGTAGATTTAAATACGGATGTCACAGTTGACTCTGTCAATGCAGCATTCGTAAAAGCTGCAACAGAGGGGCCAATGAAGGGCATTCTCAACTTCTCAGTAGAACCATTAGTATCTGCTGATTACAATACAACTACTTACTCTTCAACAGTTGATGGACTTTCTACAATGGTTTTAGGCAATCGCAAAGTGAAAGTACTTGCTTGGTATGACAACGAGTGGGGCTACTCTGCACGTGTTGTAGACCTTGTGAAAAAAGTGGCGAATGCTTTAGAGACAGTAAACGCGTAATAATTTTTTATAGAGAGCACATTGAAATCGACATGGTTTCAATGTGCTCTTTTTTTGGAGAAACTTTCCTTGTGCTTTAGGTTCTTTAGGTTTATCATGAGCACACAAACATGAATGCACTTTTCTTACATGTAGGAAATTTGTTATAATAGAAATATTAAAATGTTGTAAATCAGGAGAGTAATTATATGAGATGTCCATCTTGCCAATTTAACGGAACGCGTGTTGTGGATTCGAGGCCAGTAGATGATAACAAAGAAATTCGTAGACGTCGTGAATGTGAGTCATGTGGCTTCCGTTTTACAACGTTTGAAAAGATTGAAGAAACACCATTAGTTGTAGTGAAAAAGGAAGGTTCACGAGAGGAGTTTAGCCGTGAGAAGGTACTTCGTGGGCTTATTCGTGCTTGTGAAAAACGTCCAGTGGCGCTTGATGTACTGGAGGAGCTTGTCCTGTCAATTGAAAAGGATCTTCGCCGTATTGGAAATTCAGAAGTACGTTCAGAAGATGTTGGTGAAATGGTAATGGACCGCCTAGCCAAAATCGATGAGGTCGCTTATGTGCGTTTTGCATCGGTTTACCGTCAGTTTAAAGATATCAATGTCTTTATTGAGGAAATAAAGGACATTATTCAACGTCAGACGGAGAAGAAATTATAGCAAACAGAGAGGATGAATGACGTTGATTCATTTATATAAGGAATTGCAGCCTGGCGATCCTTTCGACATTCGTCTACCTCATGCATTTTCTACACAGGAGCGTCAATTAGTTACATTATTTTATCAACCATTAACGGGTTCAGAGCCAATCAGCCTTTATTTAACATTATGGGCGGAAGCAGAGCAAATGCCAAAACAACAAATGACACATTATTATTTAATGAATGTGCTTGGATTGCCCATTGGTAAAGTGTTTGAAGCTCGTATTGCACTAGAGGCAATTGGTTTGCTGCGTACATGGAAAAAGGAAAATGCTGGTGAGCGTAGTTTTTTATATGAGCTACAGCGCCCACTAGATGCAGATAGCTTTATGAAAGACCCGTTGCTGTCGATGTTTTTGTTTAGCAAAATTGGCGAACAGGCCTATCGAAATTTACGTCAGCGCTTTATGTCACCAATAAAGGATACGGAGCTTAAGGATGTGTCCCGTGCCTTTATTGATGTCTTTAAGCCTGTTCACGCTAATATTCCAGCAGATATACAAGTAGATACGAGTCATAAGGATAAACAACCGAAAGTATATCCTTTTTATTTGGAGCAATTTGATTTTGAGCTATTACAAGCAGGTTTGTCAGAGCAATTGGTACCTTCCAATTTGCTGACATTAGAAGTACGTGAAGCGATAGCAAAACTGGCGTTTTTATATCATTTAACGGCCCTTGATATGCAAAAAGTTGTGATTCTTGCTTTGGATGATGATTTAGGAATTTCCCAGGAACGTTTACGTAAGGCTGCTGCTGATTTTTATAAATTAACCGTGTCAAAGGAGCCGCCAAAATTAGCACGGGTAACTGAACCATTACCAGCAGCAGAAGCAGGGCAAAAAACGAAGGATCAAGAGCTCCAACACTATTTAGAAACGACAGCACCTGTACAAGTGTTACGTGATATTAATAATGGAAAAGAGCCTTTGCAAACTTCTGTCCAGCTAGCGGAAAATTTAATCGTTCAGCATGGTATGCCTATTGGAGTGGTCAATGCTTTGTTAGAATACGTTATGCTAACGACAGATATGAAGCTGCCAAAAAAATATGTGGAAACGATTGCGGATCACTGGGTACGTAAAAATGTTCAAACAGCCAAGGAAGCTATGGAGCTTGCACGTCAAGAGCATGATAAATATACGGCTTGGAAAAATAAGCCACAGACTACAAGTAAAACGAATCAGCAAAACAAAAGACGTTCAGGACAGCAACGTGAAGAAAAAGTGCCTGAATGGTTCTATAAACGGAATGAAAAACAAGAGGAATCTACTTCTAGCACAATAGATTTTGAAAAAGAGCGACAGAAAATATTAGAGATGCTAGGAAAAAGTGAATAGTAAAGAAGGTGAACAACTATCGAACCTATAAATGGACCATTAAAACGAGCAATTAATGTACCCTCGTTTCAAGAACGCTATGAAGCAATGCGACGTGAAATTTTAGAACATCCACGTGTGCAGGAATTTCTAGCTCAGCATGCAGATGAATTAAACTATGACAATATAGAGCGAAATTTACCTAAGCTTCATGAGTTTATTAGTCAATCTACTGAGTGCTGTGGCTGTGACAATACGGAACATTGTACAAACTATTTAAAAGGCTTCCTTCCTACATTAAGGGTAGTACGGAATTCTATTGAAATGGACTATGTACGCTGTGAGCAAAAAATCAGAGAAGAAGAACGTCGAGATGTTGCGAATATGATTGCCAGTATGCACATGCCAAAAGACGTGCTTCAAGCAACTATTCAAGATTTAAGTATTGATGATGAATCACGTGTGACAATTGCACAAAAGGCAGCTCAATTTGTAAAAATGACAAAAGAAACAGGTCAATTACCTTCAAAAGGTTTTTACTTATACGGTAAATTTGGTGTAGGGAAATCTTTTGTACTTGGAGCACTAGCTAATGAATTAGCGTCCACTAAAATTCGCTCTGTTGTGGTTTTTGTTCCAGAGTTTTTACGAGAAATGAAAAACGCCATTGGCGACAATACCTTGAACGAGAAAATTGATTATATAAAAAAAGCTCCTGTTTTAATGCTAGATGATTTAGGCGCAGAAACGATGACGGCTTGGACACGAGATGAAATATTAGGAACTATTTTCCATTATCGTATGGCAGAGCAATTGCCAACGTTTATTACATCTAATTTTAATTACGATGAATTAGAGCATCATTTAGCACAGTCACAAAAAGGTGATATCGAGGTTGTAAAGGCAGGACGTATTATGGAACGAATAAAAGCCTTGACTGAGCCCATTGAAATGCGAGGTAATAATCGTAGAATGTAACATAGCATTGATAGTTGCATTTTTCGACAATCGAGCGTATACTGACTCATATACTTAATATCAATATGCATTGATGAGGACATGAATTTTGTGTATCGGCTTATAGAGAGGGAAGTCATTGGCTGAAAACTTCCTAGTGTGAGCACATCATTTACTACCTACTGAGCAGCGAAAGGGATAATCTTTCGCCGGTCCCTAGCCCGTTAGCTAGCCTTGAGCTTCGTCTGACTTTGGATAAGTCGGAAGGAAGAAGGGTGGAACCACGAGCATACGCTTCGTCCCTTTCGTAGGGACGGGGCTTTTTTATTTGTCTCAGATTTCATTGAAATCGTTGTGTGAAATGGTGGCTCCGCTCATAAAAGGAAAGAAGTAGCTCATGAAAGTAATGTCTCCACTCTAACCGAGTAGGACCCCGCTCAATTCAAGCCGAAGTCACACAAACAATGACTCAAGCTAATCATCAAGCATTATGTATTCAACAAAATGAAGGAGTGCAAAGAATATGTCAGAAATGATTAAATTAACTTTCCCAGATGGCGCTGTAAAGGAATTTGCAAAAGGTACATCAACTGATGATGTAGCATTATCTATTAGCCCTGGCTTACGTAAAAAAGCTTATGCCGGTAAAATCAATGGTGTGTTAGTAGATTTAAAAGCACCAATTGAAGAGGATGCAACAATTGCGATTATTACACAAGATGATGTGGAAGCACTTGAAATTTTACGTCACTCTACTGCCCATTTAACAGCACAAGCTATTAAACGTCTATTCCCAGATGTGAAGCTTGGTATTGGCCCAGTCATTGAAGGTGGTTTCTACTATGATATTGACTCACCAACACCAATTACTGCTGAAGATTTGCCAACAATTGAAAAAGAAATGAAAAAAATTATTGCTGAAAACCTAGAGGTAGAACGTAAAAATGTAAGCCGTGCCGAAGCACAAGCAATCTATGAGGAGATTGGCGATGAATACAAATTAGAATTACTTGAGGCCATTCCAGCAGATGAGCAAGTATCTATTTATTATCAAGGCGAGTTTTTCGATCTTTGCCGTGGTATTCACGTACCATCAACTGGGAAACTACGTGAATTCAAGCTGTTATCATTAGCAGGTGCATATTGGAGAGGGAACTCTGATAACAAAATGCTACAACGTATTTATGGTACAGCGTTCTTCAAAAAAGAAGAATTAAAACATCACCTACAAATGCTAGAAGAAGCAAAAGAACGTGATCACCGTAAAATCGGAAAAGAGTTAGAACTGTTTACAACTTCTCAAAAAGTAGGTCAAGGTTTACCACTTTGGTTACCAAATGGTGCAACAATCCGTCGTGTTATTGAACGTTATATTGTCGATAAAGAATTATCACTAGGTTATAAACATGTTTATACACCTGTACTAGGTTCGAAAGAGCTTTATCAAACTTCGGGTCACTGGGATCATTATCAAGATTCTATTTTCCCACCAATGGAGATGGATAACGAGACATTAATTATGCGTCCGATGAACTGTCCTCACCATATGATGGTATACAAAAACAGCATGCATTCTTATCGTAACCTACCATTACGTATTGCAGAGCTTGGTACAATGCACCGTTATGAAATGTCAGGAGCGGTTTCAGGTTTACAACGTGTACGAGGAATGACTTTAAACGATGCACATATTTTTGTTCGTCCAGATCAAATTAAAGCGGAGTTCCAAAAAGTAGTACAGTTAATTTTAGAGGTTTATAAAGATTTCGATTTAAATGATTACTCATTCCGTTTATCTTATCGCGACCCAGCAGATACTGAAAAATACTTCGATGATGATGCAATGTGGGAAAGAGCACAAAGCATGTTAAAAGAAGCAATGGATGAGCTTGGCTTAGATTACTTCGAAGCAGAAGGTGAAGCGGCATTCTATGGTCCTAAACTTGACGTTCAAGTAAAAACAGCGATTGGTAAAGAAGAAACTTTATCTACAGTTCAATTAGACTTCTTATTACCAGAGCGATTTGACTTAACGTATGTTGGGGAAGATGGAAAACCACACCGTCCAGTTGTTATTCACCGTGGAGTTGTATCAACAATGGAACGTTTCGTTGCCTTCTTAATTGAAGAATACAAAGGGGCATTCCCAACTTGGTTAGCACCAGTACAAGTAGAAGTTATTCCAGTATCGAATGAAGCACACTTCGACTATGCAAAACAAATTGAAGAGCAATTAACAGCAGCTGGCTTGCGTGTGGAAATGGATGATCGTGAAGAGAAATTAGGCTATAAAATCCGTGAAGCACAAATGAAAAAGATTCCGTATATGCTAGTAATTGGTGACAAGGAAGTAGAGGCAAATGGCGTAAATGTTCGACGCTATGGCTCAAAAGATTCCGAAACAATTAGCTTTGAGGATTTCCTAGCAACTATAAAAGCCGAAATTACAAAATAAGCTTTCATAATAAAGTACGCTTGCCAAAGTGAGGGTTTCTGTGTAAAATGAATCTTGTTTTTGTATAGAACATTTGCATTTAGGCTAAGCTAGTAGTGATAAGAAAATAAACATTTGACAGCTTATCATATACATGCTAATATAGTTAAGGTTAATGAATACAAAGTTTGTGGTTGAAGTAGAGGCTGCCCGCTTCTCACCTGATACAACGCTTTAAAGGCTGTGAACAGGTATGACACGTTGAATTGTTTTGCGTAGACTTGCGCATGCACATATAGCGGGCGGACATCTTCAAAAATGTCCGTCCTTTTTTTATGGACATGACAAGAGGATGTACCGTTCAACCGGGCAAGACTTTGCCCAAACCATGTATTCGCGACAACTACTTGGAGGTGGATTACTATTAGCAAAGACATGTATGTAAACGAAGGCATTCGCGCACGTGAACTTCGATTAATCGATCACAATGGTGACCAGCTTGGTGTAAAGACACGTAATGAAGCGCTAGAAATCGCCACTCGTGTAAACTTGGATCTTGTCCTTGTGGCCCCTCAAGCCAAGCCGCCAGTCGCTCGTATCATGGACTATGGTAAATTTAAGTTTGAACAGCAAAAGAAAGACCGTGAAATTCGTAAAAATCAAAAGGTCATCGTCATGAAAGAGGTTCGTTTGAGCCCATCAATCGATGAGCATGATTTCCAAACGAAGTTACGTAATGCGATTAAATTCCTTGAAAAAGGCGATAAAGTAAAATGTAGCTTACGTTTCAAAGGTCGTGCGATTACACATAAAGACATTGGTCAACGTGTGTTAGATCGTTTTGCTGAAGCTTGTGCTGAAGTATCAACGGTAGAACAAAAACCGAAGATGGAAGGCCGAAGCATGTTCTTAGTTCTTCAACCAAAGAACGAGAAATAATATTAGACGAACAGTTTAGGAGGAATTCGACATGCCAAAAATGAAAACTCACCGTGGAGCTGCGAAACGTTTCAAAAAAACGGGTTCAGGTAAATTAAAATATGACCGTGCTTATGGAAGCCACTTATTCGCAAACAAATCTACGAAACAAAAACGTCACTTACGTAAAGCAAACATCGTTTCATCTGGTGACTTCAAACGCATCAAATCTTTACTTGTTTACATGAAATAATTGACTACAAAAATACTAACATTCATTTTTAAATGAAAAGCAGGAGGTAATTCATATGCCACGCGTAAAAGGCGGAACAGTGACGCGCAAACGTCGTAAAAAAGTATTAAAATTAGCTAAAGGTTACTATGGTTCAAAACATACATTATATAAAGTTGCTAACCAAGCGGTAATGAAGTCAGGTCAATATGCATACCGTGACCGTCGTCAGAAAAAACGTGATTTCCGTAAATTATGGATCACTCGTATCAATGCAGCTGCTCGTATGAACGGTCTTTCTTACAGCCGTTTAATGCACGGTTTAAAAGTTGCTGGTATCGAAGTTAACCGTAAAATGTTAGCTGACCTTGCTGTAACAGATGCTGCAGCATTCACTCAACTAGCAGACGCTGCTAAAAAAGCAGTAGCGAAATAATAGTTGACGTAGTCAACTATTATTTCTGCACCGAAAGCGCAGCGGCAGGTGCAAAATAGGAATTTTCTGCACCGAAAGCATAAGCGACAGGTGTTAAAAAAGACTGATGGATTTTTCCATCAGTCTTTTTTGTGTTAGATTAGTAGTATAACGTTTTCTAGATAAAGGAGTAAGAAATGGGACAAGCATTATTAGCGTATATGAGCATTGTATCGATTGTGCTGCTCATTTTAATGGGTATGGATAAATCGCGTGCTAAAAAACATGAATGGCGTATTGCGGAGCGCACGTTGTTTACGCTTGCCATAGCAGGAGGGGCAGGAGGTGGCGTGCTAGGTATGTATTTATTCCGCCATAAAACACGCCACAATCGTTTTGCATTTGGTTTTCCACTATTAGCAGCCATTCAAATTTTTATCATTGTACAATTGTGGTCATAATTGACATGAATTAAAAACACATCCTCATGATGGGGATGTGTTCCGCATAAGCTGTTCAATGGGCTGCTTCCAATTAATTTTTGCGTTTGGATAGTTCAATAAAATTTCCTGCTGTAAATATTCAAAGTCGCTTTTGGAGAGGCCTTGCAGCGTCGCAGCGTCACGCGCACCGACAAAAATAGTCACAACCTCGAAAGCATCCTCTGTCGTGCCTAGGTATTTTTCACCTTCAAAAAGAGCACCCTTATAGGAAATGAAGAAATTCTTTCGCACATTTTTAACGTCATCGTAAAAATAATATTGGCCTTTTTCATAGGCTTCATCAAGTTTGCGTTTAGGATCGGTTATATAACGAATCGCTTTATAAAATACATAGATAATAAGCGCTATCACAGCAAGTCGAATTAGTAACGGCAACATTTTTAAATTTTCCCCCTTGAAGAAAGGTTATTCTTTCCTATACGATTAGAGAGGTCAAATAGTTTCATTTTATTTAAAATATTTTTTTAGAAATTTAGGAGATAAAAATGAATTTACAACAATTGTTTACAATGCAACAAGAGCTGGATGATTTTATCGAGCAAACACAAAATATTCAGCAAGATGTGTTTCAGGAAAAGGGCTTAGCCTTAATGGTAGAGTTAGCAGAGCTTGCGAATGAAACGCGCTGCTTTAAGTTTTGGAGCACAAAGGGGCCTTCAGCACGTGAGGTTATTTTAGAAGAATATGTGGATTCTATTCACTTTATCTTATCGCTTGGCTTATTAAAGGGCTATACATCGATTGAAAAGTGGCCTGTGGTAGAAGAAAATCGAGATTTAACAGCCATTTTTTTAGAGACACAAAGTGCTATTTTAACATTTATTCAGCAACCTACCAAGGAGCGCTACTTAGCCATTTGGCAATGCTACGGGGTACTCGCGTATAACCTCAGTTTTACATTTGAGGACGTGGTTGGCGCTTATATTGAGAAAAACCAAGAAAATTACCAGCGTCAGCGTTCAGGATATTAAAGTAAGAAATACACTAATTTTCAGACGATTAAGCTAGGAATATTTCGGTAAACGAAGTATAATAAAGTAGATACGAGAAGTAGGAGGCAAAAGGATGACACAACTAGATTCAACATTACAAATGTTTAAAGATTTAACAGATGCGAATGGTATTGCAGGTAATGAGCGTGCACCTCGTGAGGTCATGAAAAAATACATTGCACCATATGCAGACACTGTAGAAACAGATAACTTAGGTAGTGTAATTGCTAAAAAAGTAGGCGATGAAAACGGTCCTAAAATTGTCGTAGCAGGACATTTAGATGAAGTAGGTTTCATGGTAACGCAAATCGATGACAAAGGCTTTATTAAATTCCAAACGGTAGGCGGCTGGTGGAGTCAAGTAATGCTTGCACAGCGTGTAACGATTACTACTCGTAAGGGTGATGAAGTGATTGGGGTTATTGGTTCAAAACCACCTCATATTTTACCTGCAGATGTACGTAATAAAGTAGTAGACATTAAAGATATGTTTATTGATATTGGTGCTGCTTCTAAAGATGAAGTACTTGAGTGGGGCGTGCGTCCTGGCGATATGGTAACACCATACTTTGAATTTAATGTTATGAAAAATGATAAGTATCTATTAGCAAAAGCTTGGGATAACCGTATCGGTTGTGCTATTGCGATTGATGTTATGAAAGCGTTACAAAATGAAAAGCATCCTAACATTCTTTATTCAGTAGGGAATGTACAAGAAGAAGTGGGGCTTCGCGGTGCTAAAACAGCAACACATAAAATCCAACCAGATATTGGATTTGCAGTAGATGTAGGTGTAGCAGGAGACACGCCAGGTGTTACAGCTAAAGAATCAACTAGTAAGATGGGCGCTGGCCCACAAATCGTTGTGTATGATGCATCTATGGTATCACACCGTGGCTTACGTGAATTCGTATTAGATGTAGCAGATGAGCACAATATTCCATATCAATTTGAAGCGATGGCTGGCGGTGGGACAGACGCTGGCTCCATCCACGTAACAGCAAATGGCGTACCAGCACTATCCATCGGTATTGCGACACGCTACATCCATTCACATGCAGGTATCCTACATCGTGATGATTATGATAACGCTGTTAAATTAATGGTAGAAGTTATTAAAAAATTAGACCGTGATGCAGTCAATAAAATTACATTTGATTGATTGAATGATAAGAACTAAATAGAATTCCCATAGTTTTGCCTTCTAACGACAATGTTAGGAGGCTTTTTTCGTTGCTCAAACCAATATAGCTTACTTAAGAGGGAATAGTTAGGATATCATAGCAAATGTTACACAATAGTCATTAGTACATACTAGATAGCAAGTTGAAAATGAAACCAAAATACTATTTTTGAAAATTAATTTTGTATGGTATAATTTCCTATAAAAGGAGTGGATTTATTTGGGAATTCAAAAAGTAATCAAGTTTTTATTATGTTTATCTCTTAGTTTATGTATCATAAATTATCCTAGTATTTCTTTTGCTGAAACACTTGATACGAATACATCTAGTGAAAAAAGCATATCTGACATTGATACAGGTATAGCAAACTTGAACTACAATAACAAGGAAGTATTAGCAGTGAATGGTGACAAGGTTGATAGCTTTGTTCCAAAAGAAGGTATTAACTCAAATAATAAATTTATAGTGGTTGAACGTAACAAAAAATCACTTACAACTTCACCAGTGGATATTTCAATTATTGATTCTATGGCGAATCGTACATATCCAGGAGCATTACAACTTGCAAACCGAGCTTTTGTAGACAATCAACCTAGTTTATTGGTAGCTAAAAGAAAACCTCTAAATATTAGCATTGATTTACCTGGCATGAAAAGGGAAAATACTATAACGGTGGATAATCCAACATATGGTAATGTGTCTGGGGCAGTAGATGAGTTAGTATCTACTTGGAGTGAGAAATATTCCACAACACATACTTTACCTGCAAGACTACAATATGCTGAATCTATGGTTTATAGCAAATCTCAAATAGCGAGTGCTCTGAATGTTAACGCTCAAGTTCTTGACAATTCACTAGGGATTGACTTTAATGCGATTGCGAACGGCGAGAAAAAAGTGATGGTTGCAGCATACAAACAAATATTTTATACCGTAAGTGCTGAACTACCTAACAATCCATCAGACCTTTTTGATGATAGTGTCCATTTTGAAGAATTAACGCGTAAAGGGGTAAGTAATGATGCTCCTCCCGTTATGGTATCAAATGTAGCTTATGGTAGAACAATTTATGTGAAATTAGAAACAAGCTCTAAGAGCAAGGATGTACAAGCTGCTTTTAAAGCCTTACTGAAGAATGTCAATACGAATGTAGAAACTAGTGCACAGTACAAGGATATTTTTGAAGAAAGCTCCTTTACGGCTGTAGTATTAGGAGGAGATTCACAAAAGCATAATCAAATTGTCTCAAAGGACTTTAATGATATTCGAGGAATAATTAAAGATAATGCAGAATTTAGTCTTAAAAATCCAGCATATCCAATTTCGTATACAAGTGTTTTCTTAAAGGATCATTCAATTGCTGCTGTTCATAATAATACAGATTATATTGAGACGACATCTACAGAATATTCTAAAGGAAAGATCATCCTTGATCATTATGGTGCATATGTTGCTCAATTTGAAGTAGCCTGGGACGAATTTTCCTATGATGAAAATGGAAATGAAGTATTAACCCATAAAACTTGGGATGGAAATTGGAAGGACAAAACAGCTCATTTCTCTACAGTAATACCACTTCCTGCTAATTCAAAAAATATAAGAATTTATGCAAGAGAGTGTACAGGTCTTGCCTGGGAATGGTGGAGAACGGTTATTGATGAATATAATGTTCCAATGTCTAATGAAATCAAAGTCTCCATTGGAGGAACGACATTATACCCAACAGGTAGTATTAATTAACATCAAAATTCATCATAATGATGTGAAAAATGATATTCAATTTCGATAATAGCGTTTTACCTCCTAACAAATTATTGTTAGGAGGTTTTTTGCGTTGGTTAGAACCTGTACAAGTCCGATTGGTGAAAGCAATTAATCCGTGGGAGATGAAAGCCCCCACGGATTGCATTCAAGATTCATAAACCATCTTATTGTTGAAAGAGGTGATGATAGTCTGTAAAGATAATAATTCAATAGCATTTGCTTCAATAGCTTCAGTAGAGCAGCAAGCAAGCGAATATTGTCCTTCGAGATGGGTGGATAAAAAAGAAAGAATGTCACAATGGTTACCATGGAAATGAATAGTGCCATCCATTATTTTAAAAGAAAAAGATTGAAGTGGCGTTGATAAGCCAATGCCTAAGTATTTGATGTAGGCTTCCTTTAATGTCCAAAGCTTAAAAAAATAATCTAATTGATCCTTGTCCGATAACGTGATGAGATCCTTATATTCCTCAGAGGAGAATATATGCTGGGCAAGATTGAGATCCAATAAATGATGCTTTTCAATGTCAACGCCAATTTCTGTATTACTGACACCACAAAAAACATAATTTCCTGAATGAGAAACATTGAAAAAGGCATTTGGTAAATTTTTAATAAAAGGTTTGCCATACGAATTATTAGCAAATTCAATAGTACAGGGGGCTATATTAAAATTTGTTGAAATTAAATATCTAGCTAATATATCCCCTAATAGCCCTCGCTTGTAGTCTTCTTTATAGTGAAATTTTTGAAGTCTATTTTTTTTCTCATTGGAAATAAAAGCTGTAAGTTTCGAATGGTACATGTCAAAGTGTACATCTGTAATTGAAAGTAAAGCCAGTTTTATAATAATTATACCCTCCTATTCGTTTAGCCTTTCGATAATTGCTGTCTATATTCTTTAGGTGTGAGGTCTAGATAACGTTTAAATAGTTCTGAAAACCTTCCGGCACTTTGATAGCCTACTTTCCGAGCAATCTCATTAATAGGAAGCTCTGTATGAGCTAGTAGTTTCTCAGCCTGATGGACTCGTTGCTTTTGGATATATTCAGTAATTGTACAATGATACACTTCTTTAAATAGCTTTTTTAATTTTGTAGCACCCATACATGAAATTTTCGTTAAATGATCTAATGTTAGTTGAAGCGTATAGTAATTTTCGATATGAGCGGCTACATGCTCAATATGGTGAATATCTTCTTTAGAAATTTGTGAGCAATGACATGTTTTATCAGAAAGGGCTCGTTCCATAATGAGAGCCAATGCTTCATATACTTTTCCTTCATAAAAAAGGGCAGAAGTTAGGTCGGAACCTCGATAAGCAGCTATTTGTCGAAGGAGAATAACCATCTCTGAAAAAGTAGATGTCGCTTTTAATGTTGTTAACGCTTGTCGTGGATTCACATATTTTTCACCATATTTATATGCTAAAAATTGATCACAAAATGTAGCAGTAAACTCAATGCCAATTGATTGTACTGGAATATTTTTATGAATAATAGCACTATATTTTTCACCTTTGCTCCAATAGCTTCTTATATAGCCAGACTTTAATGGTTGATAAGGATGAAGCTCCTCGCCTGAAATAGATTCGTAGTATGTGATTGTTAGTAGCTCAGGCATCGTTAATTCTAATCGATGATCCTCAAAAAAATAAAAATCATGAATAAGAATAGAAAACATATCTTTGGCATGATATATCCAATAATACCCGTTACCTAAAGCTGGATCAATTGTGAAAGTAGTTCCTATGGCGTTATATTTACTCTTCTGATCATCTTGTGAAAATCCATTTTTTAATAATAGAGGTTCAAAATGTTGTAAAGTCATTTGCTTTCCCCTTCCCTCAATTAGACATTCCTTTTCCTTGATTAGACGTAAACACAGTGAGGGCATATTTTTATGTACTGTTATTCATTATAATAGATAATGATAATCGTTATCAATTAAAGATGCTAATTATAGTAAAAATTACAATAGAAAGGGATTGTGATGTAAATATGTATACACAAACGATGCAACAAAAAACGCTTACGATGAAAGATTTAATAACAGTCGGTATTTTCTCAGCGCTTTTCTTTATATTTATGATGATTGGGTCAGCCTTTTTCGCACCCAACCCTGTATTGACTTTTTTAATGCCAGCGGGTGCAGCCCTATTAACGGGCCCTATTTATTTATTAATGCTAGCGAAAGTACCGAAATTTGGTCCAATACTAATTTTGGGGATATTGATAGCGATTATTACGTTCGTAACAGGGATGTACTGGTTATGGTCATTAGCATGTATAGTACTAGCTTTGCTAGGCGAATTCATTGCATCAATTGGCAAGTATAAAAATAATACGATTAATATGATGAGTTATATTGTTTTTTCACTTCATCCTATGGGGTCTTACATAATGCTATGGTTCAATCAACAAGCATATAAGGAGTATTTAGTAGGTCAAGGAACAGAACAAGCTTATATGGATACGATGCTAACAACGGCCCAAAACTGGATGCTACCAGCAATGATTATTGGTACAATGCTCTGCGCACTCATTAGTGGTTTTTTAGGGAAAAAATTATTGAAAAAACAGTTTGAGAAATCTGGGGTACTGGCATAGCTAGAGTGGTGAAACTTTAAGATTAAGGGAGAAGATTTATATGTATGAGCAGAGCAATGTGCATATGCAAGTTTCCACCGTCAAGCTTGATCCAAGAACAAAAATATACCTGCTACTGTTAGTGAATGTTGCGGTGTTTTTGTCACCTTCTTTTCAATACGAACTGCTATTAATGGTCATCATATTTAGTCTTTGTCTATTGATGGGTATGTTGTCATTTTCAATAAAAATGATGCTAGGATATGGATTTATTCTAGGTATTCACTTTATAAGTGAAAGATTTTTATCTGGTACATGGGAGCTAATGTTTGTCTCGTTTGCTATGTTTATTAGAAAAATTTTTCCATGTGTTGTCATGGGAGGGTTACTAGTTGGGACTACCAAAATCAATGAATTTATGACGGCCTTAGGAAAACTACGACTTTCAAAAAAAGTAATTATTCCATTAGCCGTCATGTTACGCTATTTTCCTATGATTGGGGAAGATTGGCGCTATATAAAGGATGCGATGAAATTAAGGGGCATTTCTCCCTCCATCATAGGCTTTCTAACAAAACCTATGCAAACGGTTGAATGCATATATGTTCCTTTAATGATGGCAGCATCCAAAATTGCTGATGAATTATCTGCTGCAAGTATAGCGAGGGGAATTGAAAACCCGAAAGAGCGCTCTTGCTTTCAACATGTACATTTTCAACTAAGCGATAGTATTGTCGTTTTTGTATTGACGTTTTTTGTATTTGGAGGGCTGTTCATATGTTGAAAATCGAGCAATATTCATTCCATTATACAGATGAGAAAAGTGAAGGTATCGAAAATATAAATTTTCATGTGAAAAGAGGACAGTGCATTTTATTATGTGGTAAAAGTGGCTGTGGGAAAACAACGATTATCAGAGCAATTAACGGTTTAATTCCTTATTTTTATTTCGGCCAACTTAAAGGGCAAGTGATGTTAAATAATCTACCTGTAGAAAATAGAAAGATGTATGAATTAAGTGAACAGGTAGGGACAGTTTTTCAAAATCCACGATCACAGTTTTTTAACGTTGATACAGATAGTGAGATTGTATTTGGAATGGAAAACATGGCATATCCAAAAGAAATGATGGAAGAAAGAATGCAAGAGATTACATTGGAACTTCGTTTAGAAAAGCTTCGTCGTCGTAATATTTTTCATTTATCAGGTGGTGAGAAGCAGAAGATTGCCTTTGCGAGTGTCTATGCTGTTGCACCAGATGTTTTTGTGCTAGATGAGCCTTCGTCTAATTTAGATGCGGCTGCTATTGAAGAATTAAAGGATATGATTGCCTTACTAAAAAGGCAAGGTAAGACGATTATTATATCTGAACATCGACTTTATTATTTAAGAGATTTAATTGATACTGCCATTGTGTTAAATAAGGGACAAATTGTATCAACTTATACACAAAAGGAATTTTTACAGCTTTCGAATCAACAGCTGGAACAATTGGGGCTACGCACGCTTTATTTAAGCAATGTACAGTTTCAACATCGACAGCAGCCTGCTAAACATAAAGTCCATGAACTTGTTGTGAAGGATGTTACGATTTCACATAAAAAGAGAAATATACTGGAAAATATACACTTTGCAGCCAAAAGCGGCGAAATTATTGCCATCACAGGACATAATGGGGCAGGGAAAACGACCTTTGCTAGATCGCTATGTGGTCTACATAAAATAACATCTGGAAATATTTATTTTAATAAACAAAAACTAACTTCGAAAAAACAAGCACAACTCTCCTATCTGGTGATGCAAGATGTTAATTATCAGTTATTTGCTGAAACAGTCGAAAAGGAATGTGTCTTTGGGGTGAAAAATCCTGATTCAAATTTAGTACAACAGGTATTGGAGGAGATGGATTTATTAGAGTTGACAGAACGACACCCTAATACATTATCAGGTGGACAAAAACAAAGGCTTGCAGTAGCGGCTAGTTTAATAAGTGAAAAGGAAATTTTAGTATTTGATGAACCGACAAGTGGACTAGATTATGACAGTATGCAAAAGGTGGCAAGTATTTTAAAAAGTTTAGCGGAGGCTAATAAAATTGTTTTTGTTATAACACATGACCTGGAATTTATAGCGACCTGCTGTCATCGTATTCTTCGTTTTGAAGATGGAAAGAAGCAAGACGATTATATACTGAATAAAGAAAATCAGCAGTATACAATTGATGCTTTCACTCTACAGCAAGGTTAGCGGCTGCTGAGTAAAGTACAATGTAAAATTACACAGATGATTGTGTAGGAAGGGGCTGAATAACAATGGAAAAAGCACTACAAAATAAAAATCCGATCTTCATGCTTCTTTCTTGGGCAGGAAAAGATAAAAAATATTTATATTTATCGGTTTTATGTTCTTTAATTAGTGGTCTTTCTACAATTGTACCTTATTTCGTTATTTATCAAATTATTGAGCAAGTCTATCACAATACCTTAACGGAAGCCTTATTAATTCAAAATTTATTACTTTTGATTACATCGATTATTGTTCGATTTGGGCTCTTTGCTATTTCTGGTACTCTTTCGCATAAAGGAGCCTATCGAACGTTATTTAAAGTGCGTTGTCAAGTAACAGAGCATATGGCACAAGTACCATTAGGCTCTTTAAATGAACGAAATACAGGGGAAATTAAAACATTATTAAATGAAGAAATCGAAAAATTAGAATTATTTTTAGCCCATCATTTACCAGAGCTCGTCTTTTATATGAGTGGTCCAATAGCTGTCTTTATCTATTTATGTACGGTAAATGTACCGTTAGCGCTTATTTCGTTTATTCCATTAATCATTGCAGTAGCAGTTATGGCCATCATGTTTCGTGGTACGAATCAAATGATGGATCGTGCAGCACGTTCTATAGCTAATTTAAATGCAATCATTATCGAATATATTCAAGGCATGCGTTTAATTAAGGCATTTAACATGAGCAGTTCATCTTTTCAAAAATTTGCTAAAGCTGTAGATGATGAATTTAAGACATGGAAAGAAATATCTTTGAAAATGGGCCCACCATATGCGAGCTATATCATTATTATAGAGTGCGGTTTATTGCTAATGGTGCCCATAGGTGGCATGTGGTTCTTAAATGGTAGCTTAACAGGAAGTGTCTTTATTCTTTTTGCATTTGTAGGTTCATTGTATTTAACAGAACTACGCCCTCTACAAGAATTAGGCATGAACTTTGCACAAGTATTAAATGCTGTAAAGAAATGTGTAACTTTTTTAGAAACACCTGTTTTTGAACAAGGGCAAGCATTTCCAAAGAATTATACTATTGAATTGAAAAATGTTAACTACTCTTATGATGGGCAGAAAGAACATTTAAAAAATGTGAATCTAACGATTGCTGAAAATGAAAAAATAGCTATTGTCGGTGCTTCAGGTTCAGGGAAAAGTACAATTGTCCAGTTGATTTCACGCTTTAATGATGTTCAACAAGGGGAAGTGTTAATCGGCAATCAAAACGTGAAGGCTATTGAGTATGAGGAATTATTAAAAAATATAACGATAGTATTCCAAAAGACATTTTTAACGAGTGGGACCGTTTTCGAAAATATTGGTATGGGCTCTAGCGCCACACTTAATGAAGTAAGAGAAGCAGCAAAAAAGGCCCAAATTGATGATTTTATCATTTCATTACCAGATGGTTATGATACGAAGGTAGGGAGCTTTGGCATTAGATTTTCTGGTGGTGAAAAGCAGCGTATTGCGATTGCACGTGCCATTTTAAAAAATGCACCTATACTAATATTGGATGAAGCCACATCCGCAGCCGACCCAGAAAATCAAGCCGAAATTGATCAGGCCATTGCTGAGCTTTGTGTAGGTAAAACGGTTATTATCATTGCACATCGTCTTGGAATGATTAAGCATTGTGATCGAGTGGCCATTGTCGAAAATGAAACAATTCAAGCGTGTGGAACACATCAAGATATGCTAGAAGAATGCCCTTCATATAAAAAAGTTTGGCAGGATTATAGCAAAGCTAGAGAAATTACGTATGAATTGTAAGATATTTATCTTGGTTCAGCAGATGTCACATATTTGGAAGAAAATTACCTACGTAGCGACGGGTACAATTACGCCAAGGCGTAATTAATGGATGAAGGAGAATCTAGTATGGACAAAAAACATGCATTTAGAAAAAATATTTCTTTTTATCTTTCTGTTGTTTTCAATGTCATCGAAGGGATGCTAGCTGGTTTTAATTTTATCGTTTTATACTACACGATCAAAGCCTTAATTACAGAGCAATTAACGATGAGCATGTTAACTCAAACTATATTATTATTAGGTGCTGTTTTTGTTATTCGCTTAATTGTCTATGCATTTGGTTATACGAGAGGGCAAATTGGTGGTGCGCAAGTGAGTAGAATTCTTCGCTTGTCGCTGGGCGATAAAATGAAAAAAATACCACTTTCCTCCTTTACGAAGGCACAAATTGGCGAGTACATTAATGCAACGACAACAAGTGTTAATAATTATGAAAATATTTTGACTCATAAAATTGGTGATATTATAAAAAATACTTCGTTTAGCTTACTGTTAATTGGCTTCGTTGCAACGCATTCGATATCTGCTGGAATAGTTCTTTTATGTTCAGGCTTATTATTATTACCATCACTTTACTTGTCCTTTTTAATGGTAAAAAAATACGGGAACGAGAAGAAAAATATTATGACAAAAAATACAAGTGATGTAGTGGAGTATATTAATGGTATTCAAACGCTACGATCATTTGGTTTAGGTGGTGTTAAAAATAAAGCAACAACTGATTCTATGAAAGCCTATAGTGATATTAGTTATGTATATGAGATCAAAGTAATTCCAATTGGTACGATATTTAGTATTCTCTGTTGGTTCAGTTTACCGATTGTTCTTTATTTAGCAGGTCATCAATGGTTGGCAGGAAATCTAGAGGCTTCTTCCTTCTTTCTAATTAGCATCAGCCCTTTATTTACATGTAAATTGTTTGGCACACTTTTTATTGACCTTACCTCTTATAAAAATTTTATGATTGCCAAACGTCAAATTGAAGCTGTATTAGATGCAGAGGAAGAGCCATCAAGTGATGCCTTTTTTGAACCTGAACAATATAGTATAGCTTTTCACAATGTGAATTTCGCCTATAGCCAAGAAGAACCTGTATTGCGTGATATTAATTTTGAAATTGGGTCTTCCCAGTTTGTAGCAATTGTCGGGCCATCGGGTTCGGGAAAATCAACTATTTTAAATTTAATCACAAAATATTATGAGCCTAATCGTGGTGATATTTTAATTGGTCAGCAAACGATTCAATCGATCGCTACTGAAAAAGTAATGCAAAAAATTTCAATGGTTGATCAAGATACTTTTTTGTTTAATGACACGATATTAAATAATATTCGCTATACAAAGCCAGAAGCAACAAAACAAGAAATTATTAATGCTGCAAAAGAGGCCAACTGCCATGATTTTATTGAGAAGTTGGAGTATGGCTATGACACAATCATTGGGGAAAATGGTAATAAGTTATCTGGTGGTGAAAGGCAGCGTATATCCATTGCACGTGCCATTTTAAAGGACAGTCCTATACTTTTATTAGATGAAGCGACCGCTTCGTTAGATATCGAAAATGAGTTAGCTGTAAAAGAAGCGATTAAAAATCTTTTGAAAAAGAAAAAAACAGTGGTGATGATTGCCCATACACTTTCCATTATTAAAAATGCAGACAATATATTAGTTGTGGATGGAGGACAAATCGTTGAAGAAGGGTCACATCAAAGTCTTATCGCTAAGGAGGGCAAATATGCAGCTATGTGGAAAAAAGAACATCAATTAAGTATCGTCTAACAAATAGATGTTAACAGAGAGAATGGAGGCGAAAAGGATGTCTCAGCAAATGGATTGGTATTTACAAGAAGTAGAACGATATGAAGAATTGGGCTTTTTAAGAAAGAAAACATTAATGGAAGAGCTTGACATCATTGCTCAACGATTTCCGCATCATCTGGCAGTAGTGGAAGGGAATCGACGCTTAACTTATGAAGAGCTGCTTCAAGAAATTGAGCAATTATCGACAGGCTTTTTATCTTTAGGTTGGCAGCAGGGTGATCGGGTTTTAATGCAGTTACCAAATACAATTGAATTTATTACTGTTTTATTTAGTCTGTTAAAAATAGGTGTGCAGCCTGTTTTGATGTTGCCATCCCATAGAGAAGTAGAAATCGATACAGTTGCCAAAATGGTTCAACCAATAGCTTATATATGTTGCAGTAGTTATCTAGGTTTCCAGTATGAATGTATGGCCGCACAGGTAATTCCTCAGCATAAAAGTATTCGATATATTGTGACGGTTGGGGAATCCACCATACAGTGGCCAGCATCCTATACACATGTAACAGTAGATCAGCTGAAAGAAAGGAACTATTCATTAGCAATTAGCGCTTCACCTCACTATAGAGATACTGCATTATACTTATTGTCTGGTGGCACAACAGGCATTCCCAAAATAATTCCGAAAATACATGAAGCTTATGCCTATAATGCATTCGCCTCTGCTGAAAAATGTGGAATGACTCCTGAAACGGCATACATGGCTGTACTATCGATTTCACATGATTATCCGTTATGCTCACCAGGTATATTAGGTACTCTTTTTACAGGTGGAAAAGTGGTATTATGTCAAACCTCTAGCTTTGATGAAGCATTTCATGAAATCGAAAAAGAACAGGTGACACATACCGCCATTGTACCAACAATTGCTAGCCTTTGGTTAGAAGCATTTGAATGGTATGAAGATTTGAATATGTCGAGCTTAGAGGTGGTCTTAATTGGCGCTGCTCACATAGAGCAGGAAATGGCTGTTCAATTTATGAATACATTTCACTGTAAAATACAACAAGGATACGGACTCGGCGAAGGGATTACTTGTTTTACAGCATTAAATGATCCTGTGGAAATTGTTACAAGCTGTCAAGGGCAAGCAATTTCGATAGGTGATGAAATAAAGATTATAGATGAGCTAGGAAGAGAAGTTCCTCAGGGTCAGCTTGGAGAATTGGTGGCAAAAGGTCCGTATACATTTGGCGGATACTATCAAGCATCTGCTTTAAATGCAGAAATTTTTACCAAGGATTACTTTTTACGTACTGGTGATAAGGCTCGTATTACATCAGATGGAAATATACAAATTGTCGGTCGAGTAAGGGAGCAAATTAATCGTGCAGGTGAAAATGTTATACCATCTGAAATTGAAAGTTTTTTACGTACACAGCCAATGATAAAAGATGCTGCTGTTGTTGGTTTACCAGATAAGGATCTAGGAGAAAGCATTTGTGCATTTATAGTGACCGATGGACAAAGAATGGAACGAGATGAGATATGTAGTTATTTATTTCATATAGGTGTTGCTCCATATAAACTTCCAGATCGAATCATATATGTTGAGCGATTACCGTTTATAAATGTAGGGAAAGTGGATAAAAAAAAATTAAAACAGATGGCTATGGAAAGTGAGGCGTCTATGCATTGAAATTAGAAAGTGATTTAGACATCATCCGAAATCTAGCATTAGAAGTCAATCAACTCCTCGGTATAACGAAAGAAATACGCGCGGATCAAAATTTATTGGAGTTAGGCTTAAACTCCTTACAAGTCATGAAATTAGTCAGCAAACTAAAAAAAGCTGGCATTACCATTACTTTCAAAGAATTAATATCGGAACCTTATTTGAGCGCTTGGTACGAATTATTAAAGAGAGAGGCTGTCCATTCAATAAATAGTGATAACTCCCTATTAGAAAATCAAGATAAAACAATACCTAATATGTATGAGCCATTTCCATTAACAGATGTACAGTATGCCTATTGGGTTGGGCGACAAAGCGGTCAATATTTAGGCGGAAATGGCTGTCATGGTTATATGGAAATTAACGGTCAACATATTGATATAGAGCGGCTTGAATCGGCATGGGCCATCATTGTCCAGCATCATCCTATGCTTCGTGTTAAGTATACGGAGGATGGCCAACAGCAAGTTTTAACAGCATCCCCTTTTACAGCTATTGCTGTTCACGATTTAACAGCATGTTCACAAGACGAGGTTAATCAACAATTAGAAGCTATTCGTGCGAATACTTCACATCGGCTATTGGCAATTGATCAAGGGGAAGTAGCTCGATTACAGCTATCTCTATTGCCTGATGGTAAAACGCGACTTCATTTCGATATCGACTTACTTGTAGCTGATGTGCAAAGTTTCCAAATCATTTTACATGATTTAGCGGCCGCTTATACTAGACAACAAAAACCGAAAGCACCTAAAAATTGGAACTTTGCGAAATATCTTTATGATAAAAAATTAGCAAATGCTGATGAAGAACGTCATGCCGAAGCCTATTGGAAAAACAGGTTAGCCACTTTACCATTAGGTCCTAAACTACCGTTGTCAAACAATGCTGCGTTGATACAACACGAACCTAAATTTACAAGAAGAGAGTACTTTTTAGAAGATACTGCTTGGAGCAAGCTGCAATTGATTGCGTCTCGTTATAACGTTACTTCTGCGATGGTATTGTTAGCAGCTTATGCTTACACATTAAATAAGTGGAGCAGTGAATCCCGTTTTCTTATGAATATACCATTGTTCAATCGAGATACTTTGTCTGAAGAGCTAGAGCATGTTGTAGCTGATTTTACTACCTTGTTATTATTGGAGGTTGATAGTGAAACACAACAGTCTTTTTTAGCCTTTACAAAAAGTTTACAACAGCAATTTCATCAAGATATGAACTATACGGCTTATTCAGGGGTCAAAATTCAACGAGATTTAGCTAAGTATCACCCAGATGAAAAAGTCTTTGCTCCAATCGTTTTTTCATGTAATTTAGGTGTACCACTTATTAATGAAGAATTTAAAGATGCATTTGGCAAGATTCATTACATGATTTCTCAAACACCTCAAGTTTGGTTAGACTTTCAAATGTTTGATATGGATGGTGGTTTATTATGTATTTGGGATGGTTTGGATGACATATTTCCATCAGGCTTATTGGATGACATGTTTGATCTGTTTATCAAAACCATTCATTGGTTAATTGAAGACGAACAGCATTGGCTCCAACATCCAGCTATCGAAACGAAAGCACAAATAGCAAGACGTCAAGTAATAGAAGATTCCATAGTAACAGATTCTGCACAGTGCTTGCATACGTCTTTCTTTGAAATAGCAAAGCAACAACCATATGCTATAGCGCTAATAGATGGGATAGACCATCATGAAATAACTTATAAACAACTGACCTTACAGGCGGAACAGGTGGCTGCCACATTGTTACATAACGGCTTTAAAAAAGGTGATCGAGTAGCGATTTCATTGCCGAGAGGATTAGAGCAAATTCAAGCAATTTTAGGGGTTTTGGCTATTGGGGGATGCTTTGTTCCAGTACATGTGACACAGCCAAGTGAGCGCTATAAAAAAATTATTGAAAAGGCTAATGTAAGCTTTATCTTAACAACTGCTCCCTATGAGGCAAAATATAAAAATATTGATCAAGTACAAGTTATTAAAATAGAACAAACACAACAATTTGGTCATGTGACATTGCCTAAAGTGGATGTAAACAGCTCAGCTTATATTATTTTTACATCAGGCTCAACGGGAGAACCAAAAGGTGTGGAAATTAGTCATAAAGCAGCTTGGAATACAATTGCAGATATCAATCAAAAATATAACATAAGCATGGAAGATCGTATTTTAGCAGTATCTTCATTAGATTTTGATTTGTCTATATACGATATATTTGGTCTTTTGAGTGTTGGTGGCAGCATTGTTCTTCTTTCAGACGATACGGCTCGAAACGCTGATATTTGGTTAAAATTGGTTCGTCATTATCATGTTACACTATGGAATTCTGTACCCGCTTTATTGAAAATGTTTTTAATAGAGGCAGAAAGTGCAAAATTAATTTGTTTAGATTTACGTATCGTCATGCTGTCAGGTGATTGGATTAACTTAGATATTCCTGACCGATTGTTAAAAGTAGCACCGAGAGGTTTATTAGTAGCGATGGGTGGTGCGACAGAAGCGGCAATCTGGTCCAATTACTATAATGTTGATCACCCGTTACCAGCAAGTTGGCGATCTATCCCTTATGGAAGACCATTGAGAAATCAGTTTTATAGAGTGATTGATGTAAATGGAGAAGATTGTCCGAATTGGAAAGCAGGAGAATTGTGGATAGGCGGCGCTGGTATAGCCAAAGGGTATGTAGGAGAACCACAATTAACTGCTGAGCGTTTTATAGAAGAAAAAGGTATTCGCTGGTATAAGACAGGGGATAATGGGCGATTTTGGCATAATGGGCTTATTGAATTTTTAGGAAGAAATGATTCCCAGGTAAAGGTACGGGGTCATCGTATTGAATTAGGTGAAATCGAAAGTGTTATGCGAAGCTATGAGAAAGTGGAGGATGCCGTTGTCACTGTCAGAGGAGAGGAAAGCCAATATTTAGCTGCTTATATTGTAAGTTGTTCAGAAAAAGAGCAGGTACAATCTATAAAGAACAATAAACCCATGATTGATTGGTCTAACATAGATCAATTAAAAGCGTCAGGGTATTTTTTAAAAAATGTAAATGAGAATGAATATCGTTATCGATTGTTTAAAAATTATTGTACCCACCTCACTACGGAAACGATTTGTAAAATACTTGTCAGATGTGGTTTTCCAATAGAAAAAGATGCAAGCTACAATAGGATAACGATCATAGAGCGAGAAAAGATCAACAGTCGATATCAAAGCTTAATCGATCAATGGTTTAGATTTTTAGAAAAAAACAATATCGTTTCATGTGATGGGCCGATTATTCATAATAAACAATGCTTAATCGTCCAAAATGAAGAATCGTTTCATCGTTTAAATAAAAAACAAACAACATATATAAATGAATTTATTTCTACCTTTTTTGAAAAAAGCTATGCACTTTTAACTGGTGAAATAGAGCCTTTAGAATTATTGCTTCCTCATAATGTACACACTTTAGAGCAATTGACAGATAACCTATCTGATGGAAACAAACAGCAAGAAGTATTCATAAACTTGATTCAAACGGTATTAAATCATCGAATAGAACGTCAAGCACCACTCAAAATATTAGAGATTGGGACGCGTCATATCAACACGCTTCAAATAGTAATGGAAGCATTTTCGACAGATGAGCTACATTATACGGCTACAGATGAATCCAACTATTTTTTAAATCGTGCTCAACAAATTGTAGGGTCACAACCGAATATCCATTACAAAATGCTTGATATAAATAAGTGCCCGATTTCTCAAGGCTTTGTAGATGGTGACTATGATGTGATTGTGGCTTCTCACTCTTTACATAGAGCAGCCCATATTAGAAATTCACTTAAACATTTAAAAAAGCTATTAAAGCATGGCGGTTTATTCATTCAATTAGAAATGACGGAAAATAATCCTCTGCAATTAGTCAGTACAGCATTTTTAGAGGATGGCTTTACACATTATGAGGATGAAAGGGCAAAGACATGCCTTCCCTTATTATCAGAAAATGATTGGCTTTCAGTATTGACAGACGAGGGCTTCACCAATATGACGACGCAGTCTATTGATACCGCGTTTACACAGTATTTATTTGTAGCGCAAGTTGAACGACAATCAACATTAGATTTCCAATTAGAACCACTTCACCGTTACTTAGAACAACGATTACCAAACTATATGATTCCACAAGTCATTATTCAATTAGAGCAGTTGCCTATTACTGCTAATGGAAAAGTAGATCGAGCAGCATTACCAATCCCTCAACAAGAGCAAGCTGATCTAGCTAAAAAGGATTTTATTGCACCAACAACCTCAATCGAATTGAGATTAGCACAAATATGGAAAGAAGTATTAGGGCAAGAAGCCATTAGCATAGACGATCATTATTTTGAGCTTGGTGGAGATTCATTATTAGCTACTCAGCTTAGTGCAAAAATAAAAGAGCAATTTGCTGTCAAAATGAGTTTAGAAGCCATCTTTAATCAACCAGTGTTTCAACAAATGGCCTTGTTATTAGAGGAACTAGTGCACCAAAAGTCAAATGAGGACTCGGAGAAAAAGTTACCAAGTATAGAGCCTAATGAGCAGGATCGTTTTAAGCCGTTCCCATTAACAGACGTTCAGCAAGCCTATTGGTTAGGCCGTAGCGGCATTTATGCGTACGGGGATGTATCTACTCATTGCTATTTTGAAATGGATTGTTCTTCCCTCGATCATGCAAGGGTGGAGCAAACATGGAATCGTCTTATCCAACATCATGATATGATGAGAGCCATTATTTTAAATGATGGACAACAGCAACAAGTCCAAGAATTTGTAGCGTATTATTCCATTGCTTCCTATAATCTTACGAATCTTTCAGCAGAACAACGTAAAGAACAGCTCACGTTAGTGCGCAGTGAGATGGAACATCAAACTTTTATTCCGAGTGAGTGGCCATTATTTGATATTCGTATGTCGGCCATTAATGAACAAAAAACAAGAATCCATATTAGTTTTGACAATATCATTTTTGATGGCTTTAGTATGTTCTATTTATTTAAAGAGTGGAAGCGGCTATATGATGATTCTTCAGCAAAACTACAAACACTTCAAACGACATTTAGAGATTATATACTGGCTTATCAAAAAATTCGAGAGACCGAAATGTATAAGCGGGATATTCAATATTGGCATCAGCGAATTGACAATATGTATCCAGCACCTGATTTACCACTGCTTGATTATAAAGAAGATTTATCTAACTGTAAATTTACAAGATACGAGGAAAAGCTATCGACAGAAGAATGGCTAGTATTAAAGCAATTGGCTGCCAAAATGAACTTGTCACCAGCCTCGTTGTTAATAGCTGCTTATGCTGAAACGTTAGCGAGATGGAGTAGCCAACCGAAATTTACGATTAATCTTACTCGTTTTCATCGTGTGTTGTTCGAACCAGATGTTGACCAGCTCATAGGTGATTTTACATCTCTTAATCTGTTATCTATTGATATGTCAAAAGGAGAATCTTTTTTAGAGCGTGCAAGAACTGTTCAAAAGCAATTATTGCAGGATTTAGAACATCCTTATGTAAGTGGTGTTTATGTCGAACGAGCACTAGCAAAAAAATGGTATCGACAAATGGGGATTATGATGCCCTTTGTCTTCACGAGTGGCTTAGGGCTTGAAAAAAATAATGGATCTACAACAAAAACTAGCTATTTAGGGGATATTGTATATGGATTATCTCAGACACCTCAAGTTTGGCTAGATCATCAAGTTTCAGAGCAAAAGGGTGAATTATGGTTAAGCTGGGATGCCATAGAGGAGCTTTTCCCGCAGTATCTAATTCGCGACATGTTTGAAGCATACACCCGTATTTTAAAGGAGCTTGCTAGGAAAGAAGACTTATGGCAACAGCCAATTAGGAGTCTTGTATGTTTCCCATGTCAAGAGCAAGAAGGGAAATTGAAAGGACCAGACACAGCTATCTCCGACGAGACATTAATCAGTCTTGTTGAAAAACAAATAGCAGCAAATCCTACTAATCTGGCAGTGATTTCGGAAGAAAAAAATATGACGTACGAACAGCTAAGTCATTTAACGAACCATACTGCGCAAGCAATACTCGCAATGGATCGTACTAAAGGAAGATTAGTTGCTGTTGTTATGGAAAAAGGATGGGAACAGATAGTTGCTGTTTTAGGCATTATGAAGGCAGGGAAGGCATATTTGCCGATAGATTGTACAACACCGATTGAACGGATGAAATTTCTTTTACAGGAAGGAGAAGTTCAATCCATTGTGACGCAAGCACATGTGCTTAAACAGCTACCTTTTTTAAATGATTATCATGTGACAGTCATTGATCCTGAATGGGCACATCAAGAATGTTTTATTACTAGTCCTGAATTATTGTCTTCTGATTTAGCGTATGTCATTTATACTTCTGGTTCTACTGGAAAGCCGAAGGGGGTCATGATTGATCATCGAGGTGCAGTGAATACGATAGTAGATATTAATGATCGACTTGGCGTTTGTGCAGAGGATCGCATTCTTGCGTTATCTAACTTGACGTTTGATTTATCGGTCTATGATATTTTCGGTTTACTTGCTGTTGGAGGAGCCATAGTAGTACCACGAGCTGAGCGCATAAAAGATCCCGTTCATTGGAATGAATTATTGCAAACGCAGCACATTTCCATTTGGAATACAGTACCTGCCTTTATGCAAATGCTGGCACAATATACTAAAAATATAGAGTTTTTCACATATCCAACATTAAGAGCGGTACTACTGAGTGGAGACTGGATTCCAATAAGCTTGCCAAGTGAAATTTGGGAAATTGCGCCAAAGACACAAATTTTAGGATTAGGTGGTGCAACAGAGGCGTCTATATGGTCGAATATTTTCGATATACAAACAGTAGATGGGAATTGGAAGAGTATTCCATATGGGAAACCTTTAGCCAACCAATATTATTATATTTTAAATGACCAAATGGCGGCCTGCCCTGTGAATGTACCAGGAAATTTATATATCGGAGGAGTAGGGCTTGCAAAAGGCTATTGGAAAAATGAAGAGCGTACAAATGAGCAATTTTTAATTCATCCAATGACAAAAGAGCGTCTATATGCTACAGGCGACTTAGGGCGATATTTGCCTGATGGCAATATTGAATTTTTAGGAAGAGCAGATGCACAAATCAAATTAAATGGCTATCGGGTTGAAATAGGCGAAATAGATTATCACTTAGCTAAATTGCCTTGTGTGAAGGAAGCAGCAACCATTGTTCATGAACGTAATGGAACATCAATACTAGTGGCATATGTAGTATTAGAAGATGAACAAGATGGACTAAATAATGAACAATTTAAACAATTACTTGCTCAAAAATTGCCTCATTATATGTTGCCTACAATCTATAAATCTATTGATAAAATGCCTCTATCAGAAAATGGGAAAGTAAACCGTAAGTTTTTACAACAGTTACCATTGAATGAGCAAGAGCTGTCAAAGAAGTATAGAGCACCTTATACAGAGATGCAAAAAGACGTAGCAGCAATATGGGAAGAAATATTATCCTACGAACAGCCTGGACTTGATGATGACTTTTTCACATGTGGAGGTAATTCTTTAATGGCCATTCAAATGATCGGAAAAATAAAAGAGCAATTCACTATAGAGCTTTCTATTCAAACACTATTCACGCATACACGCCTTGAACAACTAGCAGCATATGTTGAAGAGCAAAGTGTCACTATGGAGGAAGGAGCTCTATGAGACAGCATCTCCTTGCCCGAATATGTTTCATGATTATCATGATGGCTTGCATAAGTGGCTGTAGTGAAGAAACAAAAATAGCTAAGCATTCTTCATTAAAAATAGGTGTGTTACGAATCGATGATAGTCTGCCTTTATATGTAGCTGAGAAGGATCAACTTTTTCAAAAATATGGTGTCGATGTTGAGCTTATAGAGTTTGGCAGTGCTTCTGACCAATCCAAGGCGATGGAGGCTGGTGAGCTCGACGGCATGATGACTGATATGATAGTCCAAAATTTAATAAAAAAAGGAGGCTTGGATGTTAAAACCATTGCATTAGCATTAGGTGCGACGGAGAAGGAGGGAAGATTTTTAGTCGTTTCTTCTCCGCAAAGCGCTATTGTTGAACCGAAACAGCTAGAAGGACAATCTGTAATGATCGCTGAAAATACAATGATAGATTATCTAATGGAGCAATATGAGCGCCATTTAAAACTAGAATCCTCCCAAATAACAAAAATTCATTTGCCGAATCTTTCATTACGTGTAGATGCCGTATTAGCTGGAAAAGAAGCGCAGGTAGCTATACTACCAGAGCCATTGGCAAGCTATGCAGTTGCCCAAGGTGCAAATATTGTCATTGATGATACAAAGCTTGGCGAGAACTTTTCCCAATCAGTCATCGTGATGACACAAAAAAATATAACAAAAAATAGAGCTGAGGTTAAAAAATTTCTGGAAGCCTACAATGAAGCCATTAAACAGGTAAATCGGCAGCCAGAAAAATACTTTGAGCTTGCCTTACAAGTGGCGAATGTACCAGAAATTTTAAAAGAACAATATACAGTTCCAGCCTTTACGCCTAATCGTGTACCAGCACAAGAAAATATGGAGCGTCTTTCGGATTGGTTAGTTTCTAAAGGATTATTAGAGCAAGCCTTTTCATATGAAGAGCTAGTAGAGACATCCTTAGAAGAACAGTAAAAGGAGGATAGGCCATGTATCAAATTCAGCATGTTGACTTAGCATACAAATCAGCCTCAGGTATGGTGAACGCTCTGCAAAATATTAGCCTTCATATATCTTTAGGTGAATGTGTAGCTATTGTTGGTGTCTCAGGTAGCGGAAAATCCTCATTTTTAAATATTGTAGCTGGCTTGGAGAAACCGACTAAAGGAACCATTTATTTTGATGGTAAAGAACTGAAAGGACCACAGCAGGAGATAGCGATTATTTTTCAAAATTATGGCCTGTTTCCATGGAAAAGCGTGAAAGCTAACATAGCTCTCCCTTTAAAGCTTGCTAAACGCTCTAAGCAGGAAAGGGACAGGGACACACAATTAATTTTATCGCAATTGAATATTCACGATTTGCAGAACCGCTACCCTTTCCAACTATCTGGGGGGCAGCAGCAGCGGGTTGCCATCGGTAGGGCTTTAATTCAAAAACCAAAAGTCTTGTTAATGGACGAGCCGTTTTCTGCGTTAGATATTTTAACGAAGGAGCAATTCATGCAGACATTACAAACAATACGTCATGAAAGAAATTTAACCTTACTATTCGTGACACATAATATTGATGAAGCGCTGATGATGAGCGATCGAATTGTTGTATTTCACACGAATGGAAAAACAATTGCAGGAATTATTGAGAATGATTATCAAATAGAGGGGCGTCATCATCCTGCTTGCATGTATCGTCAGCAACAGCGGATTAAACAATTATTAAAGGGAGAGCCCTGTGAAGAAGACATATAGTATAGTGATTGCTGCCATCCTGATTATTTTATTATGGCATCTGTCTAGCATTGCATTAAATAAACCTTTTTTACCTTCTCCCTTTAAAGCAGGACTATCATTTTTAACAGTAGTAACAAACGGTGATTTAACACCACATTTTGTCATTAGTAGTTATCGAGTAGCTATTGGTATTGGCTGCGCTCTTTTATTAGCGATTCCTACAGGATTACTTATGGGATGGAATAACAAAATAGACCTCATATTAAGTCCTTTATTATATGTGCTCTACCCTATCCCGAAGGTTGTTTTTTTACCAATTATTCTTGTGTTATTTGGATTAGGCGATGCCCCAAAAATCATTTTAATTGCCTTTGTTCTTTATTTTCAATTAGTCGTAGTCATCCGTGATGCAGCGAAGGGAATTCCTTATGATCAGAAGCAAGTTATCCGGTCATTAAATGCTACAAAACTACAAACATTGTCTCATTTGACATTACCCTATTGCTTACCGAGTGTAATGACTTCTTTAAGGGCTTCATTAGGAACAGCATTAGCCATTCTATTTATAGCAGAAACTTTTGCATCTTTTAGCGGATTAGGATATTACATTTTAAATCGAATGGATAGTAGAGATTATCTAGCTATGTATGCAGGTGTGATAGGACTAGCTTTATTGGGTGGAGGGTTATATGCCCTTATTAATATCGCAGAAAACACTGTTTGTAAATGGTATAAATTGATGGCAGATAATAGCAGTAACCATTAAGGAGAAAAACTATGGATATACAAGGAAATATGATACGTTCAACGATTCAAGGCTTTTCTACATCTTATTTGCTCTATACAGCTTGTGAATTAGGAATATTTGATGCCTTATATCAAGAACGAAGACATGTATCGTTATTGGCAGAGGAATTAGCAATTGATGAAGACATACTCTTTCGTTTTATGAGACCATTAGTGGCTTTAAAGTATGTGAAAGAAGAAAAAAATTATTTTAATTTACTTCCTTTAGGGGAACGGTTGGCAGGACAAGCAAAGGATTCTTTAAAGGATTTTCTGCTATTTACAGGGAGACAAGCAATGCCTTATTGGTCAAAACTATGTGAGGCAATAAAAATGAACAAAATCCCATATCAATTAGTAGAGAAACAGCCTTATTTTCAAGCACAAATACAGCAAAACGAAAAATTTGAAGTGTTTCATAATATGATGAGTAAAACAAGTGAACAGCTTCAATTAGACACCTATTTCGCAGCAAAAAAGGATTGGCACTGTATCAAGACAATTATTGATATTGGTGGTGGATCTGGAGAGATAATTGTGAAATTTTTGGAATATTATCGCAATGCTCAAGGGGTTGTAATCGATTTACAACATGTTCAACAAAAGGCGGAGGAGAAGCTGGCACTTTACGGTTTCGATAGTCGATGTACGTTTCAGGCAGGAGATTTTTTTCATGCAGTGCCACGGTCAGGTGATCTCTATATTCTATCGAGAATTCTCCATGATTGGGAGGATGAAGCAGCAATTACAATTTTACGTAATATTGCCGAAAGTATGAGCGAAAATTCTGCACTAACTATTATTGAAAAAATATTACCAGAGGTCATTGAAGGAAATGCCTCGCATTTATATATGACAGATTTAAATATTTGGACGATGTGCGGAGGCAAGGAAAGAACACAATCGCAGTTTGAGGCGTTATTCCATCAAAGCGACTTAAAGATCAAAGCACTTTATCCATTAAAAGAAGATGACTATCTAATAGAAGTTGTCAAAAAGGATTTCGAATATCAGGAGGGCATAATATAATATGAAAAAATTAGTAGCAGAGTATCGCGAATTGGGCGTAAATCTTTGGGTAGAAGATGGGAAATTACATTTTAAGGCTCCAACTGGTGTACTTACACATGAACGGAAAGAGCGGTTACGACAGCATAAAGAGCAGCTTCTTGACTTTTTACAAAAAGAACATCAGCCAATCACCCATGATGCAGAAAGACGTTATGATTCCTTTCCACTTACAGATATTCAATCAGCTTATTTAGTAGGAAGAAGCGGCAATTATCATTACGGTGGAGTAGGCTGTAAAGTATATGCTGAACTAGTTGGTACTATTTTTGATCCTATACAGCTTGAAAAGGCATGGCATCATGTCATAAAGCGTCATGATATGCTTCGTGCGATAGTGCATCAGGAGGGCTATCAGCAAGTACTAGAAAATGTAGAGCTTCCAGCTTTACAGGTTATTGATTTAACAGAGGAAGCACCTGAAGCTGCAAATCAACGATTATTACAAGTAAGAAATGAGCTATCTGTTAAACAGTATGCTCCTGATAAGTGGCCGTTGTACGACCTCGTCCTGACACAGCAAAAGAATCAAAGTACTGTTCATCTATCCATTGATATGTTAATTGCGGATTTTGTCAGTATCAATGTATTAATAGCTGAATTAGAACACTTTTATTATACAGAAAATACACCATTACCAGCTTTAGACATTCAATTTAGAGATGTCATGACCCAACAATATGAACAAAAATATAATCGATCGGCAGCCTATGACAAAGCTAAAAATTATTGGACTAGCCGTTTAGAGACTTTTCCAGAAGCGCCAGAGTTACCAGTTGTAAGTGACAAAATGGATAGTCATACCATTCGTTTTGAACAATTTAATTTTTTATTACCGAAACACGAGTGGCAAAGTTTAAGTCAGAAGGCAAAAGAGCATCGACTAACACCATCTAGTATTATATTGACGGCTTTTGCTGAAATTATCGGTGTATGGTCAAAACAATCGCATTTTTGCTTGAATATTACGATGCTTAACCGTCCTACTATTCATGCTCAAATTCATGATATAGTTGGAGACTTTACAACGATTAATCTATTGGAAATATATGCAAAAAGAGATAGAGCTTTTTATGAGCATGCGGCTGAAATTCAACAGCAGCTCTGGACAGATTTAGAGTATCGGGATTTTTCAGGAATTGAGGTATTGCGTGAATTAAAGCGACAGCGCAATCGAGATGTTATTATTCCTGTTGTTTATACAAGCACATTAGGTGCTGAGGTAAATAGCCATATGTCTGATAATGAGCCTAAGTTGAAGCTAGCCTATAAAATTAGTCAGACTCCTCAAGTGTGGATTGATTGTCAAGTATCTGAACAACCAGATGGGATATTGATAAATTGGGATGTACGAGAGGGCATTTTTCCAAATGGTTTAATGGATACTGCTTTTCAGTTTTTTGTGGATCACCTAACAAACCTGGCAAATAACGAGGGAGCGTGGACTGATCGCGATGTGATAGGCTTACCAGAAGCAATGCAAAAGGTTAGAAATGAAATAAAGAATACAACAGTTAATTTACCTAAAGGATTACTGTATGACAAAGTGCTAGATGCCATTACACAATATCCTAAAAATAGGGCTGTTTATGCAGATGGCAAATATTTTACATATGAGGAGCTCGGTCGCTATGTATTTGCTATTCAACAGGCATTGCTGAAGGAAGGTGTACAGCAAGGGGATTTTGTAGCCATTGATTTACCGAAAGGGATTTGGCAAATTGCTGCTGTATTAGGAACATTAACAGCGGGTTGCGTGTATGTACCTTTAGAGAGAGAGCAACCGATTGCACGGAAGAAAGATATTATCAATGAATCGCAAATCACATTTATTTTAAGTCATAGTCATTCTAGTAAATTATACGAACAAGATGATCTTTCTTTTATTAGTGTCGAGCAATTAAACGTTGTATCAGAAGCACAATTAGTTCCTGTACGTGTAGAGGTTGAGCAGCCAGCTTACATTATTCATACATCAGGCAGTACAGGTAAAGCAAAAGGCGTTATTGTCAGTCATAAAGCGGCGCTAAATACAATAATGGATATGAATCAGCGTTTCCATGTAACAGAGCATGATCGAGTTTTAGCCATTGCTAATTTAGCATTTGATTTATCCGTATACGATATTTTCGGCTTATTAAGTGTTGGTGGTAGCATTATATTACCAGAGCATAAACGTCATAAAGATCCAAAACATTGGCTGGAACTTATAACATCTCAGCAGGTCACTATTTGGAATTCAGTACCAGCTCAAATGCAACTTCTTTCCGCTTATATGCAGGATACGACAACAACTCTTCATAACGTATTGCGTCTAGTATTTTTATCTGGTGATTGGATACCTGTTACATTACCTAAACAAATGGCACATTATTTTGAAGAAGCGCAATTTATCAGTCTTGGTGGAGCTACAGAAGCAGCCATCTGGTCTATTTATTATCCAATAGATATGAATACGGCTTATAAAAATAGCATTCCTTATGGTAAGCCATTGGCCAATCAAAATTTTTATGTGTTGAATAAGGAGCTAGAAGAATGTCCTGACTGGACAATTGGTGATTTATATATTGGAGGAGAGGGGCTTGCCACTGGCTATCTACACGATGAAAAAAATACTACAGCGAAATTTATAATCCATCCTTACACAGAAGAACGGTTATATGCCACTGGCGATTTAGGCAGATACCGACCAGATGGTGTGATTGAATTTTTGGGAAGAGAAGATACGCAAGTAAAAATTCATGGGCACCGCATTGAACTAAGCGAAGTTGAAAGCTCTCTACAACGGATGCAGCAGATAGAGCACGCTGCCGTTATTGCAAGTAAGGACTCGGCAACAAAAGAATTTAGTATTTCAGCATTCGCGCAAGCAAGAAAAAATACAAATGAAGTCACAACCTTCGTTCCTTCAGACAAGTTAGCAGCTATAGTGAAGACTGCTGGAGATCGAGCAACTCATGCTGTAGATCGCGAGCTATTTGCACAATGGTCTACAATTTCCAATTGGACAGCCGTCCTAGATATTATGAAAACATTCCAGGACTTAGATATATTTATAGATGATCGAGAATTTTCTTTTAGTGAGATTCAGCAAATTGTGAAAGTTCATCCCTATTATCATCAGCTACTCAGACGATGGCTGAATGTGTTATGTAAAGAGAATCTTATTCAGCAAAATCCAGCTACGACAAACTATTATCTAATTCATACAGATTTACCGCATAATGCTTCAGCAATGTCTTGGCTACAATGGAGAGAAATTGAGGAAAAAATGCAATATGGTAAAAAGCTTGTGGATTACTTTGAGGATTCAAGTAAGCATCTTCTAGGTTTACTTCGGGGCGAAATAGATTCGTTAGATTTATTTTTCCCAAAAGGCAGCTTTGAGATTGCCTTAGCAGCATATAAAGACAATCTGATTAGTCGTTCATTAAATCAAGTGACGATTCAAGCTGTTCATACGATTATAGATGAATTTAGAGCGAGTTATCCAAATAAACCATTTCGAATTTTAGAAGTAGGAGCAGGCGTAGGTGGTGTAAGTTTAGAGTTAATACCGTCATTAGATCAAAAAAATGTAGAATATATTTTTACAGATTTATCACAATTCTTTTTAAATGAAGCACGTAAATCATTTGAACCTTATAAGTGGGTTACATATGGTTTGTATGATATCAATCAATCCTATTGGTCTCAAGGAATTCAAGCATCTTCCTTTGACCTGATTTTATGTAATAATGTTTTACACAATGCTAAAAAAGCACCACAAGTGCTACAGGCTTTTAAGGAAATGACAGTGGAAGGTGGGGCATTGATCGTGGCGGATACAACAGGGGAAAACTATTCCCTCCTTACATCGATGGAATTTCATGCGGGTCTAAATGATTTTGAAGATTTTCGTAAAGATAATGATCAAGTATTTTTCAATCGTGAACAGTGGCATGAGTTATTTGCAGCAGCACAAATGGAGATAGCGGGTGTATATCCTACCCCAAATGATCCATTATCATCAGCCAATCAGGCAGTATTTGTTGGTCAGTTTAGAGGTGAACGCAAGCGAATTTATGCGAGTGAGATTCAACAATATTTAGAAGAACAATTACCAGCATATATGCTCCCAGCGCATATTGAAGTACTCCGTGAATTACCGTTATCTGAAAATGGTAAAGTGGATCGTGGTGCGTTACAAAGTCGCTTAGAAGCATCTAATCCATTTATTGCACAATCTGGAGAATCCCCACAAAGCGATTTAGAGAAAAGAATTGCAGCTATCTGGGCAAAGGCATTAAATCGAGAAAGTATTTGGCGTAATGAAAACTTCTATCAAGCAGGTGGTGATTCATTACTAGTGGCACAAATTGTGGCCGCCATGAGAGATACACTACCAGAGGTGAAGCATTGGGAGTGGGATCAATTAATGGTAGAGATTTTACAAACGCCAACCATTGCAGAGATTGCAGAAAAGATAAGTCACTCAGTGGAAAATCATCAAACAGTGCAGGATGAAACTACTTCAGATAAGAAAACGTCTTTCGTTATTTTAGCTGAAGGTGAAATGGGCGGTAACATGAAAGTTCTATTTCATGATGGAACAGGGACACTTACACCATACAATCAATTGCTCCCTTATTTAATAGAAGAATCTAATCGCAAAGATACGATAGCAGGGTTTATTTTTGGCGATGAAGCAGATTATTTAGCCTATCCATCTGAATCACTCATTCAAAGTTTAGGGCAAAAATATGCCAAACAATTGTTAGAGCTAAATGCTGCAAGCTATGAACTGATAGGATACTGCATGGGTGGACTTATCGCTATTGAAACAGCAAAGGTGTTACTAGCAGAGGGTGTTCGAGTTGAACCAGTCATAACTATAGATACTACGCCGTGTGATGCCAAGCTTCGAAATGATTTATTAATGGAAAGAACATTTGGTTTATTAATAGGTGCAGATCTTGAAAAAAGCGGTCATGCTGTTGACGATGAATTACTCAAAAAAGCATTACAAGATTTAATCAAAAAAGAAACGAACATGATTACGATTGAAGATTTATGTGAACTAACGGGAGAGTTTACACCAGTTGCACACTGTTATCAAAAGCTTGCTAGTAAGTCACCTGAACAAAGATTGGTAGATTTATATACGACTGTTCCAGCTTTGCAGGGTGATATTTCTGCCTATCAAAAACAGCGAATGGAAACGCTATATCAAATTTTCTGTCAAAGCTTTAAAGGTGTTGTATCGTATGGAACAGAGCCTTTCATGGGAGATGTAGCTGCATTTAGCTGTATCGATAAAACGTCATCCTTTTTACCAGTCATGGGTACAAGAAATGAAGAATTTTGGAAAGAGATTACATTTGGTCACTTGAATATTATACCTATAAATGGCAATCACATTACCTGTTTACAAGAGCCATATGTGAAAGAGACTGCTCATTTACTGCTTAAAGGAGTTAGTCATGAACCATCAATTTAAAATAGGAATTATTGGCTACAGTGGATCCGTTGGACAAGCAGCTGTACGATTTTTAAAGGATAAATATCCACTACGCTGTGGTAGTAGAAGTGGCAATAAAGAACATGCTCACTCACATGAATATATAGATTATAGGCAAGTAGATATATATGACCAAGAGGCGCTAGAGACATTTTGTACAGGATGTACAATTGTATTAAATTGTGCAGGCCCATCGTATAGCATTATTGATAGAGTAGCACAGGCTACAAAAAAAGTGGGAGCCCATTATGTTGATGCATTTGGTGCCGATTTGTTGGAAAAAAAATTTATGCAGCAGGAGCTAACGAATATCATGATTCTTTCAGCAGGAAGTTTTCCCGGTTTATCTGGGATTCTTCCTCGTTTATTAGCTCAAGAAGGGTTCGATCAAATAGAGAAAGTAATCGGCTATGCAGGTGGTGAAGAAACATATAGTAAAGGAGCAGCTGCTGATTTAATGCTTAGTTCCATTTATGGATTTGGCACAGCGAATGCCTTTTATAAGAATAAAGAAATAGTACGAGATACTGTACAGCCAGAAAAAATAAATGTCACCATTTATGGTGAGGAAAAAGAAATCTATACTCAAAGGTATATAACAAATGAAACCATCCGCCTCGCAAAAAAGCTACAGATAACTGAAGCACATTGGCATAATATGTATCCAAATAAAGCTGTTTTTTCATTATTACAACAAGCATGTATACGATTGGCGATGAAAAATACATCAGAACATTTACATCAAATTATAGATGAATTGATGGAAAGACTCACTGTATTCCCTGTGCGGCAAACATGGTACACCGTTATCATTGAAATGATTGGAAAGTATCAGCAACAGCCAATACGACGAAAAGCTCAATTACTTAGTCAAAATAGCTTTATGATTAGTGGCATTATTTGTGCATTATCTGTAGAAGCAATTATAGAAGGAATGGTGCACGAAAATGGTGTTTATTGGGCATATGACGTATTAAACCCTACTATTGTGATGCGAGAATTGCGTGTGCAGGGTGCGATAGAAGATTTTAGCATCACTTCACATTCAGAAAATCATGTAAGCTTGTTGGAAGAAGGGATATTATGAGACCGTTAAGGGTAGTGGTTTGTGGTACGAAATTTGGAGCGTATTATGTGCAGGCAATTTTAAACTTACCATCTCATTATAGGCTTGTAGGTATTTTATCTAAAGGTAGTAAACAGTCGGAAGAGCTCGCTAATACATTAAATGTACCGCTTTACACCGATGTGGATGAAATAACAAATGAGCAGGTGGATGTTGCCTGTGTTGTTGTTAAATCTACTATCGTGGGTGGAGCAGGGACAAGCATTGCACAAGCGTTTTTAGAAAAAGGTATACATGTTATTCAGGAGCATCCAGTGCATGAAGATGATTATTTAAAGCTAATTAAAAGTGCGAAAGCTGGTAATTGTAAGTATCACTTGAATAGTTTTTACCCAAATGTTGATGCCGTATATGCCTTTTTACAAACAGCGCAAACATTAAGAGAAGCTAGCGACATTATTTATTTAGAGGCGGCGTGTAGTATCCAAGTATTATTTCCAATGCTTGATATTATCGGACAAGCACTTGGGGGCTTACAAACTTGTACACTTGAACCAATTAATAATCATACAGAGCATGATCCCTTTTATACGCTATCTGGACAAATCCGGGATATTCCAGTGACGTTACGCATTTTCAATCAAATGGATTTAGCTAATCCAGAAAGTAATATTTATTTGTTGCATAGAGTGATTTTAGGAACGAACAGAGGAACATTGTATCTACCAGACCCGCATGGATCAGTACACTGGATGCCATGTATGAGCTCATCATTAAACGAGTCAACTATATTTAATAAGAAAAGAGACAATAAATTCTTAAGCTATCCGGTTGAGGAGATTGTCTTTCCTGCACAAAATACGAGCTTTGAAGATTTATATATAAAGGTATGGCCAAAAAGTGTTGAACGCTCTCTTATAACATTTTCAGAAGAAATTTGGAGTCGTTCTTACTTCAATCAAACAACACAATATTATTTAACAGCTTGTAGATTATGGAATAATATTGGGAAGAAAATGGGGCCGTCCCAAAAAGTCTATATACAGGAACGAGAGCCGTTAAGAATGAGGGATATTAAGGGAGAAAAAGAATGGATATGATGAATGTGAAAAAATGGTTTCCTTTTGTGAAAGCGTTAGATTATGGTCATCCTTGTAAGCTTTTTTGCTTTCATCACGCTGGGGGCAGTGCAGCCATTTTTAAAAATTGGAAAACATGGGAGAGGAACTTAGCTGTCTTTCCGATCGAGCTACCTGGAAAGTCAACAAGAATAAAAGAACAGTACATGACAAATTATCATGATGTCATACAACAAATTGCAGAGGCTATTCATCAAGTGACAAGCCAAACACGAATTTATTTTTATGGTCATAGCATGGGAGCTATTCTTGCATTTAAGACAGCCTGTTTGTTAGAAGAAAAATATAAGAAAAAGGTGAATTTATTAATAGTAGCTGGCCGCCATGCCCCACAGGATGATTTTCCTGATGACTATCAAACAACGATGGACGATAGTGAGCTCATTCAAGAGTTAAAAAGAGTAGGTGGTACACCGAATGAATTGTTAGAAAATGAAGAAGTGCTGCAATATATTTTACCTATTGTAAAAAATGATTATCGCTTGAATGAGTCGTTTGATTATCAAGATGAATTATTCCATGGTCCGATTCTTGCACATTGTGGAACGAATGATCCTGATGCACCAGCATGTAATGTGAAAAATTGGCAAGTTGTCACGACTAATACCTTTCATTTGAAAGAGTTTTCCGGAAGTCACTTTTTCCCATATGAAAATAAACAGGATTATTATAAGGAGTTAGAACAGAGTTGTCAGGAAAACACCTGTCATATGAGTTATTAGTTACGCAAAGAATATATAAAGGATACCTTAAAACGGAGGTATCCTTTTTGTGCTTTAAAAGATTAGTATAGATGAATCTTAATGTATGCATAAATATTCTATATGGCGAATTTTTGTCACATTTAAAGTCTCGTGCTTACTATTTGAAATAAATTATAAAAATTCAGTTGATTTTATATTTATGCATGATATACTAATTTCAACAGCAACGATGTAAGGAGCGAAGGCGATGAAATTACTCGAAGAAGTACAGTTGAAGTTAGTATCTAGTTTAAAAGGAAAAGATCTTCTAACATTGCTAGACTATACAAGTCAAGAGGTTCAAGAACTGATTGAACTAGCAACACAGCTAAAAATGATTACAAAAGAGGGAAAATGTCCAAGATTATTAGAAGGTAAAACACTTGGCATGATTTTTGAAAAACATTCAACTCGTACACGTATTTCATTTGAAGTTGGCATGAATCAATTAGGTGGGAAAAGTATGTTTATGCATGCGCGCGATTTGCAAATTGGTCGTGGTGAATCGATTTATGATACAGCACATGTATTATCTGGTTATTTAGATGGGATTATGATTCGTGCAAATTCTCACGCGATGGTCAAGGAGCTTGCAGAGCATGCAGCTATTCCAGTCATCAATGGACTAACGGATATTTATCATCCTTGTCAGGCATTAGCGGATTTAGAAACGATTGCAGAAAATAAAGGCTTTTTAAAAGGGCTTAAAATTGCCTATGTAGGCGATGGCAATAATGTAGCGCATTCACTAGTCGTAGCTTCTGCACATGTCGGCATGAATGTCGCTGTGGCAACACCAGCTGGGTATGAGTGTGATGCGCAAGTAATCGCCAAAGCACAGGCGATTGCAGCGGCAAATGGCAGTACCATTACGATCACAAATGATCCTGTTGAAGCCGTGTTAAATGCAGATGTGGTTTATGCAGATGTTTGGACATCGATGGGTCAAGAGGAAGAAGCGGCTAAACGTTTACAAGACTTTGCTGGTTATCAAATTAATGATGAGCTAGTTGCCTACGCAAAACCAAATTATATGTTCTTGCATTGCTTACCAGCACATCGTGAGGAAGAGGTGGCAACATCAGTTATTGATGGACCTAATTCTTATATCTTTGAACAAGCCGAAAATAGACTACATGCACAAAAAGCCGTACTGGCATCGATTCTTGCTTAAATTTGGACATATGCTTCTCGAGTTGAGAAGTACGATAAAAAGAGTTTACTTGCGCAGCAGAGGATGTTCAAGTGAATAACATAACAGTGGTAGCGCAGACAGAGGGCTGTAAACCACGCGCGATGTTTGTTGTCAAGATGGATGGCAACATCGCTACATAGTAAAGTAACCCAGGAGACGCTAGGTTACTTTCATGTTGTTGAAAAAAGGTGATATCAATAGCAGAAAAACCAACTTTGCAAGGTGAGAGGTTGATGTCCGTTCCGCCAGCGTCCTTTCCAGGGGGCGTCCGATGAGCCGCTTCACTCACTGCGTTCGCTCCAGGGTCTCCTCTGTGACGCTAAATCCCCTAGGAGTGACGCTGGCTCCACTCCAATCAACCATTCTGCAAAAGTGTCTTTTCCTGAACAAAATAGCCCATTATTTATATTATTAAGAAAGGATAGCCTCTTACTTTCAATGTGGAGAAGTGATGTGTGCCAACACCCCTCCATAAAAGAGTAGTGAATACCTTCACTTTTTTGCTAAAAAGTTAACATTTTATTTTATGGATTGGAGTGGAAGGCTACTTGACTCCCGTGGGAATAGCGAGACGGGCGAGCCCCTGCACGGAGGAAGCGGCTCGGCGCTCGCCCACAGGAAAGCAAGTAGCCTGCAACGGAAATCCTTTTTCACCTTTCACATAAATTCTATGGATGGTTTTGTTTTTCAACACTATGAAAGTAACCTAGGAGACGCTAGGTTACTTTTTCTTTTGATAAAAATTAAAAACATAGTTTTCCAATAAATTATAGAGAATATAAAGAATTATTTATATAATAGGATAAATAAGTATGAAGGGGTGAACTTCTCGTGAATATAGACCATATCGAGGCATTTTTATATGTTGTCCATTACAAAAGTACCCATAAGGCAGCCAATGCGTTGTTTCTCTCACAGCCCACTGTGACAGCACGAATCAAATCGTTAGAGAGGGAGCTTGGTGTTGAATTGTTTTACCGAGATGGGCGAAGTGTGAGCGTATCGGAGAAAGGAAAAGACTTTATACCGTTTGCTACACAAATTGTCCAAACGTTTCAGCAAGGAAAGAAGCAATTAGAGGAAACACAGGAAACAGATGAAGTATGTATTGGGGCAAATGGGGTGACAGCACAGTATTTCTTAGCCTATGCATTGCCGAAATGGAAAGAACAATTTCCTTATTTGCGATTTCAACTAATTACAGGTTCAACTACGATGATTTTAGAAAAGTTACAAAGCCATCAAATTCATCTAGGTCTTATTCAATATGTGCATCGAGATGGCATCAGTAATGAGCTATTATTAAACAATGCGGTGAAACTTGTGAAACATCGTGATCATCTATTACAACAACGTGAACGCATGCAAGCAAAGGAGTTAGCCCAACAGAAAATGGTGTTTTTTGAATGTGGAGCGTTTGATTGGAATTATGTGCATAAAATGTTTGAGATAGAGGGCGTGACAGCCAATATTGAAGTACGTACGGATCATTTAGAAGTTGCAAAGGAATTTATTCGGACAAAGAACTATATTAGCTTTTTACCACATCTTTGCGTCAAAAAGGAGCTCGAAAGCGGTGAATTTGTGGAGATAGACGTCAAGCATTTATTGGATATGAATCAACACATATTTTTAACCTATAAAGATAAAGAGGTGTTGACGACAGCCTTTTGGCAGACAATCTGTGAGACCGCTAAGCAATTTGAAAGCATGCAAGAAAGGCATTGATTAAATATTTTTTCAGAACTTAAAATTTTTTCTATTACGTAGCCTATTGCATATTGTCTAAAGGAACTGTAATATCATTTTCAATCCAAATTTATTTATGAATTAGCATAAATAAAAAATTTTTAAACAAAAACATACTTAACCACTAAGTTTAGTAAATAATGAGGATTGAGGAGGAATTGACATGGCTAGACAGGATAAAATTCGATTTGGGGCCATCATTCATGGAGTGGGGGGCAATATTTCTAGTTGGCGTCATCCAAAGGTAGCGAGTAATCAAAGTGTAAGCTTGCCTTTTTATATTCAGCAGGCTCAGAAGGCAGAGCAAGGGAAATTTGATGTAGCATTTATTGCAGATGGTTTATTTATTAATGAAAAATCCATCCCTCATTTTTTAAACCGCTTTGAGCCGATTACAATTTTATCAGCATTGGCTGTAGCGACGAAGAATATTGGCTTAGTTGGAACCGTTTCAACTTCCTATAGCGAACCATTTACAGTGGCAAGACAATTTGCTTCATTAGATCATATTAGTGCGGGGCGTGCAGGCTGGAATGTAGTAACTACTCCATTAGAAAGTACTGCTTTGAACTACAATAAAACAATCGACCAACATCCTAACCATGCAGAGCGTTATCAAATTGCGGAAGAATATTTAGAGGTTGTCAAAGGCTTATGGGATTCTTGGGATGATGATGCATTTATTGCTGACGTTGACAATGATCAATTTTTTGATCCAGAAAAATTACACATTTTACATCATAAAGGGACCTATTTTTCAGTTCAAGGTCCACTCAATATTGGACGGTCAAAACAAGGTCAGCCTGTTATTTTCCAAGCTGGGTCATCAGATGCAGGCATTCGATTGGCTGCCAAGGATGCAGATGCTATTTTTACACATGGTGCATCAATTGAAGAGGCGCAAACATTTTACAGAAGAGTAAAAACAGAGGTGGCAGCATTTGGGCGTAATCCAGATGAAGTAAAAATCTTCCCAGGAATTTCACCTATTATTGGCGATACAGTGGAGGAAGCAGAGGCAAAATATCAAGAAATCGTTGAACTAGTTTCCATAGACCGTGCACTTGCTTATCTTGGGCGTTATTTCGACCATCATGATTTTACTCAGTATGATGTGAATGCTCCGTTTCCTGAACTAGGTGACATTGGAGCCAATAGCTTTAGAAGTACAACTGATTATATTAAACGATATGCTAAACAAGAGGGTCTTACATTACGTCAGGTTGCTTTACGTGAAGCTACACCTAAAACAGCCTTTTTTGGGACAGCTGAGCAGGTAGCGGATCTTGTACAGAAATGGTTTGAAAAGGAAGCGGCAGATGGCTTCATCATTGGTGTGACAGTGCCTGGTGCTCTTGAAGATTTTGTGGATAAGGTCGTGCCTATTTTACAAGCAAGAGGACTTTATCGTAAAGACTATGAGGCAGAAACACTGCGCGGGAATTTGGGATTACCATTCAAAGAAAGTCGCTATGTCACACAGTCTGTCTAAAAACCTAGTAAATTTATTAGAATAAAAGAAATTAGGAGGCATTGGATGAGCTATACATTAGGCATATTAGATCAAAGTCCGATTATCGAGGGTGCAACAAACGAACAAACTTTGCAAAAAACAGTGGCACTTGCACAAAAAGCGGAGCAGTTAGGTTACTCACGTTTTTGGGTGTCGGAGCACCATCATACAGAAACATTAGCAGGTTCCTCGCCAGAAGTATTAGTTTCCTATTTATTGGCAAAGACAAAGTCCATTCATATCGGGTCAGGTGGTGTGATGCTACAACATTACAGCCCATACAAGGTGGCAGAAAACTTCCATGTACTGGCAGCGTTGGAGCCAGGACGAGTGGATTTAGGTATTGGAAAAGCACCAGGTGGTTTACCTCTTTCCACAAAGGCATTACAATATGGCACGCCCAATCAAGGGGACGATTTTGAAGATAGACTAACATTTTTACAGCAATTAATGGAGCAATCAATACCAAAAGAGCACGAATTATATGGTATACAAGCAACGCCGATTCCGAAGATAAAGCCAACATTATTTTTACTCGGTGCTAGCCCAGAAAGTGCTGCTCTTGCAGGAAAACTCGGCATTGCATTTGTCTTTGCTCGATTTATTAATAGTGACAATGATGTATTAGCGCAAGCAGCACGTATCTATCGTGAGTATAATGCCAGTGGCCACTTCGCCATATCAATCGCAGCCATTGCAGCTCCAACCAAAAAGGAAGCAAAGGAATTGATTGGGGATCAAAAAATTACGAAGGTGCATTTAGCGAGTGGTAGAACACTGACATTACAATCCATAGAGCTAGCTGAAAAATTTGGTCAAGAGTCTGGAGAGGCGTATACAGTCAAACAATATGAGGCAGATATTGTCTATGGATCGCCTAAGGATATTAAAGCAATATTAGATGATTTTCATGTTCAATATCAGGTAGATGAATTCATTTTGCATACTCCTGTATTGAAGGAGTTTGAACGTAAACGCTCATTCGAACTATTAAGTCCAGTTAATTTACAGCTACAGCAAAAAGTGGCAGTCAGCTAAGGAGGTCATCATCATGACAAAAAATGTAGAGATAATTGTTTGGTCGAAACAAGGTTGTAGTTATTGCGAGGATATAAAAGCGTATTTACAGGAACAACGAATAGCATACAAAACGGTGGATGTCACGTCGAATGATACGTTCCGCGACATCCTTGAAATAAAATATGGTGTTCGATATGTACCTGTTGTAGAAATTGGATCAAGTGAAACGGGTATCTATCAAGCTGTAACAGAAATAGGTTTAGAACACCTGCAGAAGGCACTTGCTGTGAGCTTACCCTCACATGCATAACAGAAGGAATGAGGGATTTTATGAAAAAAATATCGTTTTATCTACTATTTGTACTAGCGGCACTATTAACAGCCTGCGTAAGCTCAGAAAAATCAGATGGAGATGCGAGTGCCCAAAATACAGCACAGGGTGGGAAAGATGTTCAAAAAATCATTGTAGGTACGGGGACACAGTTTCCAAACATCTGCTTTTTAGATGATAAAGGCAATTTAACGGGCTATGACGTGGAGCTTGTTCGAGCAATTGATGAGAAGCTACCAGAATATGAATTTGAGTTTAAAACAATGGAATTTTCCAATTTATTACTAAGTTTAGAGACAGGGAAAATTGATTTTATTGCCCATCAAATGGAAGTCAATAGTGAACGACAGGAGAAGTTTTTATTCAATAAAGAGCCGTATAATGTCTTCCCATTAAAGGTGACAGTGAATGAGAAAAATAAAGAAATTCAATCCGTTGAGGATTTGAAAGGGAAGAATATCAGTGTTTCACCAACGAGTAACTCCGCTGTTTTTATTGAAAAATATAATAAAGAGCATAATTTAGGAGCGAATATCGTCTATTCTTCTGGTTCAGTAGATGTCAATAATCAACTGGCTACTGGTCGTATTGATGCCATTATTACAACACCGTTCGCAGTCAGATACTATAACGAGAGCAATGAAGCACAACAAAAGGTTGTAGGTGACGCATTATTAAATTCAAAAGTATACTTTTTACTCAATAAAAATGAAGTGACATTACAGGAGCGCTTAGATGAAGCTATCATTGAATTAAAGAAAGAGGGAGTGGTAAGTGAACTTAGTAAAAAATGGTTAGGTGATGATTACACAGTAGACTTCTAATGACAGGAAAGGAAGGCGGAAGTATGGAAAATAACTTTGATGTCATGCTCATTGCGAAGATCATTCCAACATTGCTTCAATATTTACCAGTAACATTTGAAATACTACTATTCTCCATACTTTTTGGTATGGTACTAGGGATTGTGCTAGCCATACCGAAGCTACTTCACATACCCGTATTGAAGCAGATCATCACGGTCTATATATCCTTTATTCGTGGAACCCCTATTTTAGTGCAGTTGTTCTTAGTATTTTACGGCATACCTGCATTGCTAAAATTGATTCATATTGACGTTACTCGCATGGATGCGATGTATTTTGTCATTATTACCTACACACTAAGCAATGCGGCAGCCTTTGCCGAAATATTTCGTGCTGCTATTTTAACCGTTGACCGAGGACAAATGGAGGCTGCCTATTCAGTAGGCTTAAATGGAACACAGGCTTTTATGCGCATTGTTTTCCCACAGGCAATTCGTGTTGCTTTTCCAAATATAGCAAACACGATGATTAGTTCATTAAAAGATACATCACTAGCGTTCTCTATTGGCGTAATGGATATGGTTGGACGTGGAGAAACCTTGATTGCTTCAACGACACGAGCGTTTGAAATCTATGTAGCATTGTCTATTGTTTACTATATTATCGTGATCGTGCTGGAAAAACTATTTAAGTTCAATGAACGCTATTTTAATCGTTATATGCCAAAGGAATTGGCTTCACAATAGGGGGAATATAGTATGACCATTGATCTGGCTTTTATAGTAGAAGCCTTACGAGAAATTAGTAAAGTAATACCTTTAACCTTATTCATGACCATTACACCTGTATTATTAGGTATTGTTATAGGGATAATCGTCGCTTTTGTTCGCATTAAACAAATAAAATTTATTGCGCCTATACTTAATTTTTATGTCTCTTTTTTTAGAGGCACGCCCATTATTATGCATATCATGCTCGTTTATTTTGGCTTGCCAATGCTAGTGGATATGATGGCAAGTACTTTACAGTTAAAGATACAATCAAGCACCATTCCTATATTATTTTTTGTCATACTCGCCTTAACACTTAGTGCGGGAGCTTATGCTTCTGAAATTATTCGCTCAGGAATATTAAGTGTACCGAAAGGACAATTAGAAGCAGCCTATGCGATTGGTTTAACATTTACTCAAGCGATGCGACGTTATATTTTACCGCAAGCATTTGGGCAGTCTATTCCGAATTTGACAAACGTCTTTATTGGCTTTTTACATGCCACATCCTTAGCATTTTTTCTATCTATTAAAGAGTTGACTGGTGCTGCGAATATCGTTGCTTCTGTGAATTTAAAGTTTTTAGAGTCATTTATTGCTGTGGGAATCATTTATTGGGGAATATCAATTGTGGCAGAATGGATCTCACATCGCATTGAAAAAAGAGTAACCGCCTATCGTAAGGGTGGCTTTTCATCATAGAAAGGGGAAACTAGCATGACAGTAGCTGACATTGTGATTGAACATTTACAAGAGGAAGATTATGAACGCTATCTTGAGGTTTTAGTCGAGAGCTATGAGCAATACGAAAAAGACTATCAGGACCCTGAACATTGGCAGTCATATTTAAGTGATATCCGTGCTTCAGTCGGCAATCCGAACGCAGAAACAATTCTTGTAGCAAAGCGTGGTGAGGAGATAGTAGGAGGGCTACAAATATTTACTGATGCGGAAAAAGCATATGGCTTGCCAGAGCTGAATATTCAATCTACGATCGTACGCTTGTTAGGCGTACATCCGAAAGGGAGAGGGCAAGGGGTCGCTAAGAAATTATTACACGAAAGTTTTGCCTTTGCCAGAAAGAGACAGGATAAGGCTCTTTATTTACATTCAGGTGATATCATGCAGGCTGCTATTAATCTTTATTTATCTCTAGGCTTTGTACGAGACGAGTCAAAGGAATTTTATAAGGGCGACATTTTAGTCAAGAGCTTCCGCTATGATTTATAAACATAAACCCGCTGATGACATAGTCATTCAGCGGGTTTATCGTTAGTTATAGGGTGAAAATTTTTCCTGGATTCATAATGTTATATGGATCGAGTGCTGCTTTTATACTTTTCATGACAGCTAAAGAGGTACCGTGCTCAGTAGCTTGATATTTCATTTTGCCAATGCCAACACCATGTTCACCTGTACATGTACCACCCCGAAGTAAAGCATATTGAACAATCTGTTCATTGAAGCGATCTGCTTTTGCCTGCTCCTCTATGTCATTAGGATTTAACATTAGTAGTGCATGGAAATTTCCATCGCCCACATGTCCGACAATCCCGCCTGCAAGACCAATATGATCGAGCTGCTCACGCGCATACAAAATGGTTTCTGCAAGCATGGAGATTGGTACACAGACATCTGTTGACATAAGCTTTTTCCCAGGGTAAGCATGAATATACGCATAGGCTAAGGAATGACGTGCTTCCCAAAGCTTGTTACGTGCCGCATTATCTTGTTCAAATTCAACGGATAGACAGCCGAAGTCCTCAAAAATTTCTGTAGCAAATGCTATATCTGCATGCATACCTGCTTCATTTCCGTGAAATTCTAAAAATAATGTTGGTTTTTCGCTATAGGAAGTATCGTTATAGATATTGGCTTGTTTCATAGAGGCTTCATCAACTAATTCCACTCGGCCGATTGAAATGCCTACCTGTAATAAAGCAGTGACGGCACAGACAGCATCGCCTACTGTATCAAAAACTGCGCGTCCTGCTGTTACAAATTCAGGTATACCGTAGACTTTCAATATTAACTCTGTAAAGCAGCCAAGTGTCCCTTCTGAGCCTACAAATAGACCGTTGAGATGATAACCAGAAGAGGACTTCGCAGCTAAATTACCAGTATGGATGACGGAGCCGTCTGCAAGTACAACCTCTAAATCACGAACTTGATCCCGCATAACACCGTAACGTACTGCGGTTGTACCACTAGCATTCGTTGCTGCCATGCCACCTAATGTTGCATCTGCACCTGGATCTACTGTGAATTGTAGACCGTGCTTTTTTAATTCCTTATTTAATTGAGAACGTGTGACCCCAGGCTGTACTTTTACAAGAAGGTCATCAGGTCGAACTTCTAAAATAGCATTCATTTCAGAGAAGTCGATGGAAATACCATGTGCAATAGGAATTGCATTTCCTTCTAGGCTGGAGCCAACACCAAATGGTACAACTGGTACACGTTGTGCATGTGCAATTTTTAAAACGGCACTGACATCTGCTGTGGAGCGTGGAAAAACAACGATATCAGGTAGGCTCACCGCATGATGAGATTCATCCTTCCCATGTAGCTGTCGTACCGTTTCGTTTGTTGACACTTGTTCTTCTAATAACACCTGTTTGAGTTGATTGACAAGTAATTCTACTGCAACAGTCATTCCAATCCCTCCAAATTTTCTGATAAATAAAACTTTATCACGCATTTATTGGAAATGGAATGCACTGTGCATTAAAAATCAGTTTGCAAATATTTTTTCTAGTTTTTGAACGAATTCATCTTGTTCAGATGGACTTGATTGCTTCCACCAATTTTCGAAAAACACCCCAAGCCCTGGCAGTAAATGTTCTTCTCCACGGTTAATGGCATCTTCCACAATATCTTTAAATTCTGCTGCAGATTGACCATGAACATTTGCAGTAATGGCATCTCTTATTTGAAAATTCATCTATTTCGCCTCCTTAGTAGTAATTTGTCCAATCATCGTTTAAATATGTATGAAATGCCAAAGAAAAATATATGATTTTTACAATAAATTGCTGAGATTATGTATAAATAGGACAGGGGTTTTAGTCATTCTCAACGATGAAATGATGAAAATGTGTACTCGCTTTCAATAAACGCCAGGGACTAAGATAGTATCACCTAGGAATATTGGACTGTGCATAGTCGACAGGAAGAGTAAAATGTCTATTCAGAACGAGCAAAAGCTTTCACCAACACAATCCTTTGAAGAAATATTAGAATGTGTGCAACCAATGATTACCGTTATTCTTAAGCAACTTCATATCTATAAGGAGTTTGATTATTATCGTCATATTGCTTCCATTGCTGTATGGAGGGCATGGCTAAAAGCAGATCCAGCAAAAGGACAATTTTCCGCTTATATATATTCATCGATCAAAGGAGAGATTTTAAATGAATTATCAAAGGAAAAAAGCTATAAAGAGCGAATAACAGTCGTTGATGATGAAACACTCGATTATGTTCGTAGTGAGTTCAAAGGAGGGGAGAATCAAAAAAATTCTATTGACCTTGAAAGTATTTTGACCCAGTTAAAGCAGATAGAAAGAAAAATACTACTCCTTTATTATGTAGAAGGCTACAATGATCAAGAAATAGCCAAAGTACTAGGTTTATCTGTCGCTGCTAGTAAAAAAAGACGGGCTAGAATCTTCCAGAGGCTAAGTAACCAAGTTTTTGAAGTGGAATGAAGTACTAAAATATCAAAAGTATGCTAATATTGAAATAAAATGAATATTAGCATACTTGATATGAATGCATACAAATTCAGATAAAAGTGTTATGATTTGTAAGAAGTCAAAGAAATATACAATTCTAAGTGTATTATTTAATATAGTTAGTTAGAATTTCCTAGTCAATGTTTAGATAGTTGTATGGAGGGTTTGTAGTGGAGAAATGGTTTAATCAAATAGAGAAAAAAGAGGTTTGGTACATAATATTGCCGTTATTACTTGTCATACCATTATTAAGCTTTAGCAATCAAATGTATGGTGTATTCCAGGGTGACATTTATCAAAATTTAAAATTGGTGATCCAAGTTTTAATCATTGTTTTTACAATGGCTATTGCGATCCAATCTTATTTAGTATTTTCACACTTATTATCCAATCAAACTTTATACATAGGGAACATTTTTTTTATAATTGCATTACTTGAATTAGTTAGCTTGTTCTTTAGTCAATCTACTGAATGGGGCTATATGGACGAGTCAATACATATATTAATGCGTGTGTATCTATCCATTGGATTTCTACTGATTATTTTATGCAAAAGACAACAATTATCAATGAACTATCGGTTGTTTACATATGGTAGTTCTTTGCTATTCGTTATAGTCAGTATTTCTCTAGTGTATATGGTATCCAACATATTGTCAGAACAATTGCTAGTGTATATTGATAATATGGTACACCTTTTTGCTATAATTCTTCAAATTATAACCATTGTGATAGTAAGTAGGTATCTAAAAAAAATGCCGAAGCGATCGATGTGGTTAATCAGTGCAGCCATCTCGCTTATTGTAAGTGATGTCTTTTTTATTTTTAGTCAAGATCAAAATGCGATATGGGATTTCTCGGCATTAATTTATCAATTTTTAGCCTTTTACTTTTTCTTAAAGGCGATTTATTATACATCTGTGGAAAAGCCGTTTCAACAATTATTAAAAATTAAAAAGGATCTTGAACAATCTCAAGAAGAGCTGCGATTTCAGGCCTATCACGATGATATAACACTACTGCCAAATGAGCATTTATTACTAAAGACGTTAAAGGAAAATTTACATGATAATCAAGTGCAGAAGGCCATCATTGCCATAGAAATTGACCGTTTTGCAGCCATTCGCTCCTCTATCGGGATAAGTAATTCTAATAAAATGATGAAGCTTGTCGCAGAGCGCATTCAAGCGATTGTACCTCCTCATTATTTTGCAACGAAGCTGCGAGAGGGTCAATTTGTTATTTATATTAATCATGTAAAGACGGTTGAAGAATTATTACAATTTTGCTTAAATCTCAAAAGTGCCATGAAAGACCCTTTGCAGGTACAATTATTTTCATTAAATGGCAACTTGAATATGGGCATTGCCCTCTATGAGGATAAATGGACGGGCGAAGAGCTATTGATGCATGCCCAATTAGCAATGAGAGAGGCTAGACAAATACCCCAAAGATTTCTTTTTTATAAGCCTTATATGTCAAAAGACATTGCAGATCGAATTTTGTTAGAGCAAGACTTACATAATGCATTAGCCAATAATGAGTTTTATTTAGATTATCAGCCACAGGTAAATTTAAAGACGGGCACAATTGAATCCGTCGAAGCATTGGCCCGCTGGCGGCATCCGACGCGTGGCTTTGTACCACCAGATGTATTTATTCCCATTGCCGAAGAGTGTGGGCTTATTATCCCATTAGGTAAATGGATATTAGAAACAGCTTGTATGCAAGCGAAAACATGGGAAAAACAAGGGTTACCCCCGATGAAGGTGGCAGTGAATTTGTCACTTGGGCAATTATTTCAGCAGGATTTAGTAGAAATGGTGGAAGAAATTTTACAACGCACAAAATTGACGCCTAAATATCTACAATTAGAAATTACGGAAAGTATGACGATGAATATTGATCAAATGACACAGCTATTACATGAATTAAAGGCATTAGGCATTCAAATTGCTGTAGATGATTTTGGAACAGGCTATTCATCTTTATCCTATTTAAAGGATTTTCCCATTGATTGTTTAAAAATCGACCGTACTTTTGTAAGAAATGTGCCGCATAATCCAAACGATGAAGCACTTGTTTCCATGATTATTTCGATGGCTAAACATTTGCGTTTAAAGGTTGTTGCAGAAGGTATTGAAGAAGTGGAACAACTATCATTTCTGATGGATGGCGGTTGTGATTATATTCAAGGCTATCTATTTAGTAAGCCAATCTCACCTCAGCAAATTTCAGAAACTTATACGGAGTTACACCACCATATAGATGAAGTGTTAACACAGCTTCAATATATTGAGGATTATATTATTTAAATAAAAAAAGAACCTGCTTATTGACTATGCAAATAAGCAGGTTCTATCTGTTTAATGAACGAGATATTCTTCCTTTAATTCGGAAATAGCTACTTCAGATCGCTCCTCTAAAGAGCGGCGAAGGTGAACAGTCGCTGTTTTCTCATCATTGTGGAGTTGGTCGATCCAGACGGAAACGCCATTATAGCTCACTTCATATTCTGACGGTGAGGCAACAATTTCTTGTGCACGTTGAAAATTCAACGGAAGCCCCCCTTATTTTTTTTGTTTATTTTTGTTTTGTGTGACTGAATTAATGAGCTCCATAAACTCTTGAGAAAATTCTTCACTCACCTTATTTGGTGCGATTTTTTGGTTTTTTGGTGTTTGAGGTAATGAAGCTTTATTATTGCTTTGACCTTGTTTATTGTCTCTTCCCATGTGAGTTGCTCCTTTCCTGTTGATATAGGTTAATATGGCTTCAAACAGCATTTTTTATCCCGACATCACAGGTAGTAAGTCGTTACTTCACATGGGAAAAAGTTGCATAGCTCTTTATTTTTTGAGAACAATAACGAGCACTACGGTTTTTTAATGGAAAAATGATTGCTTAATAAAACCCAATTTTGAGGGAACGGGAAACCTAATGCCCAATAACTAATACCTCGAAGGTTATAGTGTTTGACCATATCAAATTTCGCCTGTGCACTTCTTGCATCTTCAAACCATACCTCGTGATGCCTTCCTTGCTCATCGACATACTGATAAAAAGGAGATTGTGCAGTCGGGTCAAATTGTATTGTTGCTCCGTACTTGATGGCTCTATTAAGCGCCTCCTGCGGACTAAACGTTTCTGCTTCCTGTCCTTTGACATGAGGTAAGAGCCAATCACGCGCATACAGCTCAAAGCCCAATAGAATCTTATCGGCTGGAATTTCAGTTAAGGCATATTCCACAACTCTTCGCATTTCATTAATAGGGGAAATGGCTTGTGGAGGGCCAAGTCGATATCCCCATTCATACGTCATTAATACTACAAAATCTGCAATTCTCCCATGTGCTTCGTAATCATGTGCTTCATACAATGTGCCAGTTTGCGTAGCACTTGTTTTTGGTGCAAGGGCAGTTGACACTAAATAGCCCTTTGGATGAAGCATATCAGCGGCTAATTGTATAAAGGCATTGAAATTTTCACGATCTGCTGGCAAAACATTTTCAAAATCGATATTCAATACTTGGTAGCCTTTATCTTGCATCACTTGTAAAACATTATTCATAACTTTTTTTCGTAGGTCAGCATCGGACAAGACGACATGTGCTAAATTAGAGCCTTCTTCTGTAGCAGTAAAATTAGCGAGCGTTAACATAGGGATGATGTTTTTAGCCTTTGCAGCTGCTATCATACTTTCGTCGCTGATGGGCTGTAATGTACCGTCTTCCTTCATTTTATAAGCAAAGGGACTAAAGTACGTTAAAAGGTGACCAACGGCATTAATTGAATCAATCGCTTCTTCAGATGGCTGATAGGAATAAGCATTGACTTCAATCATCGGTAATTCTCTTGGGATGATTAAATTAGTTCCTACATATAGCATATTAGGATTGTTTATTTGATTTTCCACCACAATGACTTGAACGGTCGTACCGTAGCGCTGAGCTATTTGCCATAATGTTTCTCCTGGCTGCACGATATGGATGATGGGGGGAATTATTAATTTCGTTCCTGGTGTTAACATATCGGGATTTGTTAGATGATTTTCTGAAATGATGGATTGTAAAGGAACACTAAAGCGTTGAGCAATTGACCATAACGTGTCCCCACTTTGAACAGTATAAATGGTATAAGGAGAAGGAATAACTAGTGATTGCCCGATAGCTAATTGATCGGGTGTAGCTAATGCATTTAATAGACTGATCGATTGAACAGGTACAGCATAATGATTGGCTATTTGCCATAATGTTTCGCCAGCACTCACTACATGAATAAGCATAGAACACCTCCTACACGATGTTATTAGTGCATCATATGTTTCAAAGGTGAAAATGAGTATTTTCATGTGAGTCTAGTAAAATAGTTGAAACTTCAAATTCTTTGATAAGTTTCATGGGGAGAAAGGCGCTTGTTGTTGAAAAAGGTGAGGCTCACGGGGACGGCAGAGCCCTTCTCCTTATGTATTTTAAATATCGATCATTTTAAAAACGTTCATGATATAGAGGGTCATTAAGTGGGAGATGATGTCCTGTTCAATTAGCACAGCTACTGTAGCATCGAGTGCGTGTAAAAGACAATGTTGCTCGTTACGGCGATGAGGAATTTATCAGCATCTTACCAGTGAACGAAATAGCTGTGGCAAAAGCAATTGGAGAACAATTAAGACAAACTGTTAAGCAGGATAATTGGCCGACAGGACGTATTACGCTCAGTAGAGGGATTGCTACAATAACAGCTGAGGATACAGACATGCCTTTCATAAAAAAAGCAGATGAAGCACTGTATGTATTGAAAGCGTATGGATGCAACCGAGTTACTCATTATCATGAGATGAAATGAATGTCTTTATTTTTCGGCTAATAATTTTTGGATAGAAGGTAGATCTGCTGGAGCGAATGGAAGTTCGAGCAATTGCTTGCGAGGAACCCATTTTGCTTCAGCATGTTCTAGTATTTTGGGTACGCCTTTCACAATCGTTGCCTTATATGTTTCTAAGTGAACGAAAAATGTGTCGTATTCATGAAGGGTTACTGCGACTCGATCACCTACTTGAATCATACAGTCAAATTCCTCAAAAATTTCACGATAAAGCGCCTGCGCAGGTGTTTCGCCGTGTTCTATCTTCCCACCAGGAAACTCCCAGTAATTTGCTAGTACCATATGTGGATTTCTTAAAGCACAGAAAATTTCTTGCTGCTCATTTTCTATAATGGCACCAACGACATGTATCGTTTTTTTCATTTATATTCACCTGCCTTGACTTAGTATGCTGTGTCTAATTATAGCATGTCTATATTGTTCTTTACTGAACGACTGTAGAAAATAATAGTTTTCTCACATAACTATGAAATTTGCCATTTGCTAAGGTATAATAGTGGTCAATATATAGGAAAAAGGCGGTAAGAGGTAGCATATGAAGAGAATTGAATCTACGCAAAATGCGTTAGTGAAATATTGGAAAAAGTTAGCGACAACAAGAAAAGAGCGTGAACGATCAGGTGAATTTCTAATAGAGGGTTTTCATCTTGTGGAGGAAGCTTTAAAAAATAAAGAGCAAGTATTACAAATTATTGTACGTGAAGGTATTGATTTGCCAATGTTATGGCCGATTGATGATGTTGCTATTGTAGAAGTAACAGCAGCAGTAACAAAGGAATTCGCAGAAACAGAAACTTCTCAAGGCGTGTTTGCTGTATGTAAACAGCCAATTTTAGAGGATGAAGTGAAGGCCACTTGGCGTAAAGTGCTATTAATTGATGCAGTCCAAGATCCTGGTAATATTGGAACAATGATACGCACTGCCGATGCAGCAGGATTAGATGCCGTGATTTTAGGAAAAGGCTGTGCAGATGCCTACAATCCTAAAACATTACGCGCAGCTCAAGGCTCCCATTTCCATATCCCAGTAGTACGCGGAGACTTAGCAGAATGGGTAGACTTGCTACAAGATCAAGGTGTACCTGTCTTTGGTACTGCTTTGGATGAGGAGGCAGTGCCATATAGTGACATTCAGCATTCGGGTGCATTTGCTATTATTATGGGGAATGAAGGAAGTGGCATCCAGCCACAGCTATTAGCGATGACAGATCAAAATATGATTATTCCACTTTTTGGACAAGCTGAATCATTAAACGTAGCAGTTGCAACAGGTATTGTTTTATATGGCTTTGTGAAATAATTGACAGATCCTTGTGGGATTCAGGTAGTTGTCTCTTGATTTGCTACTATTCGTTATTGTATAATTTATTCTAAAATGTATGTTTAAATAATAAATGCTTTGATCGGGAAGTAGTAAAGATTGTGAATGGACGACAGGGAGCGTAAGGCCGGAGATTGAGAGCCGACGCCGTACCAATGCAATTTTGAATTCAGCCCGTGAGCAGCTACCGGGACCAGCGTGATGCTGTAAAGGTGTGCCGGCTTCATCAAGTCGTTATGTCAATGAAGTGATTGTAAGTTTTTTGCTTGCAATAACTAGGGTGGTACCGCGAATATGTCCTCGTCCCTTTTTAGGGGCGAGTTTTTTTATGCCTAAAATGCAGGCATTTATTTTCTAAGGAGGTTTTAACATGGAAGAGCAATTAAAACAATTAGAGCAAGAAGCTCTTGCTAAAATTGAAGCAGCAGCAAATTTAAAAGAATTGAATGAAGTGCGTGTTGCATATCTAGGGAAAAAAGGACCTATCACAGATTTACTAAAAGGGATGGGGAAATTATCAGCTGAAGAACGTCCGAAAATGGGGGCTTTAGTGAATAATGTTCGTGAAAATGTAACAGCAGTACTAGAAACAAAGGTGGTTGTTCTAGAGGAAGCAGCGATTGCTGAAAAATTAGCAAGTGAGTCGATTGATGTCACTTTACCAGGTCGTGAAGTGAAAGTAGGAAATCGCCATCCGTTAACACGCGTCATTGAAGAAATTGAAGATTTATTTATCGGAATGGGTTATGAAATTGCTGAAGGTCCTGAAGTAGAAAAGGACTACTATAACTTTGAAGCACTAAATTTACCAAAAGGACACCCAGCACGTGATATGCAAGATTCGTTCTATATTTCCGAGGAAATATTGCTACGTACGCATACTTCGCCAGTACAGGCTCGTACAATGGAAGCAAAAAAGGGTGAATCTATTCGCATCATTTGTCCAGGTAAAGTATTCCGTCGCGATAATGATGATGCAACACATTCCCATCAATTTATGCAAATTGAAGGTTTAGTCATTGGCGAGAATATTCGTATGAGTGATCTAAAAGGAACATTAGATACTTTAGCGAAAAAAATGTTTGGTGCAGACCGCGAAATTCGACTTCGTCCGAGCTTCTTCCCATTCACAGAGCCATCAGTAGAAATGGATATTTCTTGTTTCAAATGTGGTGGCGCTGGTTGTAATGTATGTAAGAGCACAGGTTGGATTGAGATTCTAGGCGCAGGTATGGTGCATCCAAATGTATTAGAAATGGCTGGCTATGATCCGAAGAAAGTTTCTGGCTTCGCTTTCGGTATTGGTGCAGAACGTATTGCGATGTTGAAATATGGTGTTGACGATATTCGTCATTTCTATACAAGTGACACTCGTTTCTTATCACAATTCGAGCGAACAGAAGCGTAAGGGGGATAAAACATGTTAGTATCATTAGAATGGTTAAAAGATTATGTCAATACACAGGACTTAGCGCCTGAGCTATTAGCTGAAAAAATTACACGCTCTGGTATCGAAGTAGATGCAGTTATTGATCGTGCAAACGCTATGGATAAAGTAGTGGTTGGCTATGTAGTGTCTAAAGAGAAACATCCTGAAGCTGATAAGTTAAATATTTGTCAAGTTGATGTTGGAGAAGCAGAGCCACAACAAATTATTTGTGGTGCACCAAATGTAGATGCTGGTCAAAAAGTCATTGTTGCTCGTCCCGGTGCACATTTACCAGGTGGCATTAAAATAAAAAAAGCAAAACTTCGTGGTCATGAATCAAACGGTATGATTTGCTCATTGCAAGAACTTGGAATCGAAGGCAAGCTTGTTCCTAAAGCATATTCAGAAGGAATCTACGTATTACCGTCAGATGCAGAAGTTGGCTCTGATGCACTGGCTATTTTAGGCTTACGTGATACAGTGCTAGAGCTAGGCTTAACACCAAACCGCTCAGATGCTCTTTCTATGCTTGGTGTAGCCTATGAAGTAGGTGCCATCCTTACTGAGGAAATTAAGTATCCAGAGATTGCATATAAAACGGCTAATGAAAAAGCACAGGATTTATTAAAGCTACGTGTAGAAGATTTACAAGCAAATCCGATGTATGTCGCAAAAGTGGTGAAAAACGTAAAAATTGGTGAGTCACCAATGTGGTTACAAAATCGTTTAATGGCAGCGGGTGTACGCCCTCACAATAATGTCGTGGATGTAACCAACTATGTGTTAATGGAATATGGTCAACCATTGCATGCTTTCGACTATGATAGCCTAGCAACAGGTGAAATCGTCGTTCGTAAAGCAAAAGAAGGTGAGAAAATCACAACACTGGATGACCAAGAACGAACTTTAAAAGCTTCTGATTTAGTCATTACGAATGGAAAAGAACCAGTGGCGATTGCTGGCGTAATGGGTGGTGCCAATTCAGAGGTAACAGACGCAACAACGACTGTTGTCATTGAATCAGCTTATTTTGATGGTTTAACAGTACGCCAAGCATCTCGTCACCTTGGTCTACGTTCAGATGCATCGGCTCGTTTTGAAAAAGGGGTAGACCCAAATCGTGTCTTACCAGCCGCTGAACGTGCTGCCGCATTGCTTGCTGAATTAGCTGGCGGTGAAGTATTAGAGGGTACATGTCTAGTAGATGAGTTAGATAAAACAGCAGCGCGAGTAGTCGTTTCTCCAGATTTTATTAATGAGCGTTTAGGGATGAAGATTGCATTGGAAGATATGCTTTCGATTTTAGAGCGTCTAAAATTTGGTGTAGAGGCAGCAAATGGTTTACTAATGATTGATGCGCCAACACGCCGCCAAGATATTAAAATCGAAGAGGATATTGTAGAGGAAATTGCTCGTCTTTACGGTTATGATGAAATCCCTATGACATTGCCAGAGGGGGCAACACAAGTAGGCAATCTAACACCATACCAAGCTAATCGCCGTGTTGTTCGTCATTATTTGGAAGGGGCTGGCCTCTACCAAGCTGTAACATATTCATTAACATCTGATGCATTGTCACAACGTTTTGCCTTAAAAGCAGAGCCAGTAACTAAATTGTTAATGCCAATGAGTGAGGAGCGCTCTACATTACGTCAAAGCCTTATTCCACACTTAATCGAAGCGGCTGCGTATAATGTGGCTCGCCAGGCTGAGGGTGTTGCTTTATATGAAATTGGTTCTGTGTTCCTTGGTCAATCAGATGAAGGGCAACCTTACGAAGAAGAGCATGTAGCAGCGGTACTAACAGGTAAATGGCTAGATCATGCTTGGCAAGGTGAGAAAAAAACAGTAGATTTCTTTGTGCTAAAAGGTATTATCGAAGGTGTAATCGGTAAACTTGGCTTAGAAAATCGCATGACATTTGTGAAAGCACAAGTGGATGGATTACATCCAGGACGTACGGCTAGCATCTTATTAGATGGCGAGCAAGTCGGTATTATTGGTGGACTCCATCCTGCAGAGCAAAAAGCATGGGGAGTCAAAGACACATATGTTATGGAAATGAATTTAGTTGCCCTATTAAATGCAAATGCACAAGAAGCCCCACTTGCATATACATCAGTGCCTCGTTTCCCAGTCATGTCTCGTGATATCGCGCTCATTATGGACCGTGCAACAACAGCAGGTGAAGTTGTCGAAGCTATCAGCGCAGCTGGCGTGAAATTATTAAAAGACATTCGCATATTCGACGTTTATGAAGGGGAAAAAATGGAGCTAGGTAAAAAATCCGTTGCATTTTCTCTCACATACTTCGATCCAGAACGTACTTTAACGGACGAAGAAGTAGTAGCCGCACACAATAAAGTGTTAAAAGCTATTGCTACGATTGCAGGTACAGAAGTACGCTAATCTATTTGAAAAAAGACTGTCTTTTTGAGGCAGTCTTTTTTTACTTGGGGAATTTAGCTAAGGGGGAGGATCAGCGCAAGCAGAAAGGCACTCTCAAAGAGGCTCAAAGCGTTCACTCCGAGAAGGTAGTTGCTCAAAGTAGTCCAAGTCGCTCTCAATCGAATTAAAAGCGTTCTCGTACAATTTGAATCTAGCAAGATTACTATTTTTCAAAAGAACCTAGATATGGGAACTACCCATAAGACTCCTCCTGCTACTTAAAAGAACATGGAATGCTTTTTAAATCTTCTTTCGTGCTTTTTCGGTGTTGGCAAAATGCCATTTTGTTATGGAGCGTAGAAATTCCTCGCCATGGCTACGCCAAATGCGAGCTGCTTGCATATCTACCTTGCTAGAAGCCCCCTTCATTAAGGTAAGCCCTGCGATTGCACTCAATCGATCCATTTCCTTTAAAAATGCAGCACGCGCTAAAATAGATGCTGTAGCGACAGCGACATGTAATTGCTCTGCTTTGGTAGAAAAATAGACATTTTCTTGTACAAGTTCATGTTCGTTTTTTAAATAATTGTAATAGACACCGCGTTCGGCAAACTGGTCGATTAAAATGAATTCGGGTTTTTCAGGTGCCATTTTCGTCAGCGTATTTTTTAGAGCCTTGTTGTGCATCATGGCTTTCATTTTTCCTTGGGAATAGCCTTTTGCCTGTAGGCTGTTATATTTCTCGTTGTGTAATACGAGGACACTATGGACACAAGCTGCTCGTAAATCCGGTGCAATTTTTCGCATGTAATCATCCGTTAGCATTTTCGAATCTTTTACGCCAAGCTCATTAATAAGTTCGATTTTGGAGGTAGGTACATATACCGCAGCCACTGTGATAGGGCCGAAATAATCACCTGTGCCAGTTTCATCTGAGCCTAAGACAGACATTGCTGCGAAATTTTCAGGTAGTACATCACCCTTTGCCCCGATAGATGAGGATGTCTGGCTAGTTGTTTTTTCAATAGTTCCCCAACGTGCCGCCTCGCGTTCAGCACCACCTCCTTGAAACATTAATTTTCCTGATTTATACATAGTAATGGCGGTATCTGGTAGCTTTGCAGCAAAGATGACACCAGGAGCCTTACGCTCGATAAAATAGGTTGCGTAGTAAGCCATCACCTCTTTTTGAATATTTGTTGAAATGGAAAGCACAATATTTGACATTTAATCGTTCCTTTCTGTCCTCATTGTTCACAATTTTATACCTTTCATGGTATGATAATAAATAGCTTTTTTGTGTGATGGTGCTCACAAGCTGAAAAGATCGTGTGTGCATCGAATTTATAGGAGGGTGCGACTATGGAAAAACAAGAAAAAAATAAAATTTCTGTGGAAATATATGGTCATACATATAAAATGGTCGGCTCAGAATCCATTGGCCATATGCGACTTGTTGCTTCGATTGTTGATGACCGGATGCGCGAGATGAGCGTACATAATCCCTCACTTGATAGCACAAAACTTGCTGTTCTGACGGCAGTAAATACAGTACATGATTATTTACTATTAAAAGAACGAATGGAGCAACTAGAAGAAGAATTGAAAAAACTAAAGGGTTGAAGAGAATGTTAGATTTAATCATATTAGTGGTACTGCTAGCTGGAATTGGTGTCGGTGCAAAACGAGGTTTCATTGTACAAATGATGCACATTGTCAGCTTTGTCGTAGCCCTAATTGTTGCGTATATTTATTATAAGCCATTAGCACAAAAATTTGTATTTTGGGTGCCTTATCCAGGTGTCACTGATACAGGTAGCCTTGGTGTCGTCATTGATAGTCTCGATTTAGATCGCACCTTCTATCGTGTGATTGCCTTTGCGGTAATTTTCTTTGCTGTTAAAATAACATTGCAAATCGTGGCATCGATATTTGATTTTATTGCGTATTTACCTGTGCTCAATACAGTGAATCGTTGGCTTGGCGCATTACTTGGCATGATTGAAAACTATTTAATTATGTTTATTTTGCTATACGTGTGCGCTTTATTGCCGATTGATGTCATTCAAAATTTAATGTCGAAGTCATTGTTAAGTGGGCTTATGTTGGAGCATACACCGATTATTACGAAGATGTTCCAAAACTGGTGGTATATTTATATGCAATAGTAAACTGTGCACTTCTCTCTGTTTTGAGAGAAGTGTTTTTACGATAGGAGGAATTACCAATGAATAAAAAAACAATTATTCGCACACTCGAAAAAATTGCTTTATATATGGAACTACAAGGAGAAAACCCATTCAAGGTATCTGCTTTTCGGAAAGCAGCTGCAGCACTGGAGGGGGACGAGCGTTCATTAAGTGAAATGGACGATGTAACAAAACTTAAAGGGATTGGTAAAGGAACGGCTGCTGTCATTGAGGATTTGATGGTAACAGGTGAATCGAGTTTGTTAAAAGAACTAGAAGACATTGTCCCTAAAGGATTATTGCCATTGTTAAAATTGCCGGGCTTGGGAGGTAAAAAGATTGCGAAGCTTCACCAAGAGCTAGGCATTGACTCAGCAGAAAGCTTAAAGGCAGCTTGTGAAGCAGGGAAAGTTCGTGAATTAGCAGGCTTTGCTGTAAAAACAGAGGAAAAAATTTTAAAGGAACTCGCAAATTTGGCGAATCGCTCAGAACGTTTACCAATTTGGCAGCTTGAGCCTGTGGTTTTACAAATAGAGGCGCTTCTAGGTAGTATGAAGGAAGTGGAACGTTTTTCAGTTGCTGGAAGCTTCCGTCGGGCGCTAGAAACAAGTAAAGATATTGATTTTATTGTGGTGACACAAGCAGTTGAGGCTGTACGTGAAAAGTTATTAAATGGATTAGCCATCCAAGAAGTAGTGGCAGCGGGAGATACTAAAATTTCAGTGATTTTAGACTTAGAGGAGCCAGTTGGTGTTGATTTCCGTTTAGTGAAGGACAATGAATATGCAACTGCCTTGCATCATTTTACAGGGTCAAAAGACCACAATGTGCGTATGCGCCAACTTGCCAAAGCGCGTGGTGAAAAAATTAGTGAATATGGCATTGAACAGGAAGATGGTACCGTTATAACGTTTTCAGATGAAGCGGCATTTTTCGCTCATTTTGACCTACCTTGGATTCCACCAAGCTTACGTACAGGAACTGTGGAATTTGATAATACAAAGACGATTCAACAGTTAGTGCGATTAGAGGATATTCAGGCAGATTTACATATGCATACGACCTGGTCTGATGGTGCATACTCTGTTGCAGAAATGGGCGAGGCATTACGAGCGCGTGGCTATCAATATAGCGTTATTACAGATCATTCACAATTTCTAAAAGTAGCAAATGGTTTAACACCGGAGCGTTTAGAAAAACAGCGTGTGGAAATTGAGGCATTTAATGCAACACATCCAGATTTCCATTTGTTTAAAGGGACAGAGATGGATATTTTGCCAGACGGCTCCCTTGATTTCGACGATCAAGTGTTAAAAGAGTTAGACTTTGTTATCGCTTCTATTCATTCGAGCTTTACACAATCACAAGATAAAATTATGGCACGTTTACTAACGGCCATGCAAAATCCTTATGTTCATATGATTGCCCATCCAACTGGTCGAATTATTGAGGATCGTGATGGCTATAATCCTGATATGAAACAGCTGATTGCGTGGGCGAAGGAATATGGTAAAATTTTAGAGTTAAATGCAAATCCGTATCGTTTAGATTTATGTGTGGAACATTTAGAAATGGCTTTAGCTGCAGGTGTACCTGTAGCCATTAATACAGATGCTCATGATATAGCGCATTTACGTTTTATGGATATCGGTGTTCGCTATGCCAATAGAGCATGGCTACCGAAAGATATGATAGTGAATACATGGACGCTTGAACAATTTGAGGCGTTCATACGACGAAATAAATAGGTTGAGGAGGTGTTCTCAGTGATAGCAGAACGCGCATTGAAAACACTAGAATACGATAAAGTTCGGCAACAAGTGGCCTCATATTGTACTTGCTCTATTGGGAAATCTGCCATTGAGGAGCTTGTACCACAAACAGATTTTGATAAAGTAGTACAATTATTAGAGGAGATGGATGAGGGATTATCCATTTTACGTGTTAAAGGCAATGTTCCAATGGGAGGAATATTTGATGTACGACCATCTGCAAGACGTGCCCAAATAGGAGGCATGCTAGCAGCAATAGAATTAATGGAAATATCGAGCACAATTCGAGCGAGTAGAATTTTACGTAATTTCATTGAGGATTTAGAGGCTGATGAAGTGATTGAAATTCCACATTTCATCGCGAAAAAGGAAGCGATACCTGTTTTAACAGGTTTGCAACATGAAATCAACAACTGTATTGATGACAATGGAGCTGTTTTAGACTCGGCTAGTCAAACATTGCGTTCTATACGCCAATCTTTACGAGCTGAAGAAGGGAAAGTCCGTTCTAAGCTGGAAAGTTTAATTCGTGGAAGTAATGCAGCGAAAATGCTTTCTGATACACTTGTGACAATTCGTAATGATCGCTTTGTTATTCCTGTTAAACAAGAATATCGTCACCATTATGGCGGGATTGTCCATGACCAATCCTCTTCTGGTCAAACCTTATTTATCGAGCCAGACTCTGTTGTACAAGCGAATAATGAAATTCATCGCTTAAAAATGAAGGAGCAGGCGGAAATTGAGCGTATTTTACTGGCATTAAGTGCAATGGTGCAAGAAGTAGCATCAGATTTATTTAATTTAGTGAAAGTTTTAGGGGATATTGATGTTATTTTAGCTAAAGGCAAATATGGACAAGCCAATAAATGTACAATGCCTAAAATGAATAAGGATGGCTATATTCGACTAGTTCGTGCACGTCATCCACTTCTACCAATAGAGATAGCTATTCCGAATGATATTGAATTTGGTAAAGAAATTACAGCTATTGTCATTACGGGTCCTAATACAGGTGGTAAAACGGTAACATTGAAAACGGTAGGTCTGTGTACATTAATGGCGCAGGCAGGATTACCAGTGCCAGCATTAGATGGCTCAGAACTTGCTGTATTTGAGCAATTGTTTGCTGATATTGGTGATGAGCAATCAATTGAGCAGTCACTTTCTACGTTCTCGTCTCATATGGTCAATATTGTAGACATTCTACAAAAATTTGATCATGAATCACTTGTTCTTTTCGATGAATTAGGAGCAGGTACTGATCCTCAGGAAGGAGCAGCCTTAGCTATCTCCATTTTAGACGAAGTACATGGACGCGGTGCACGTGTAATGGCTACAACTCATTATCCTGAGCTAAAAGCGTATGGCTATAATCGACCAGGTGTTGCCAATGCTAGTGTAGAGTTTGATATTGAAACTTTGAGTCCAACCTACCGTCTACTTATTGGTGTACCTGGGCGCTCTAATGCATTCGAAATATCCAGTCGTCTTGGACTGCCTGAATCCATTATCGATCGTGCGAAAGGCTTTACAGGGACAGACCGACATGAGGTTGAATCGATGATTGCTTCATTGGAGGAAACACGTCGCCAATCAGAAGATGATGCAGAACGTTCCCATGCATTGCTAGTAGAATCGGAAACTTTACGTAAAGAGCTTCAAGATAAATTACAAGCCTATGAAGAGCGTAAAGAGGCACTTGATAAGAAAGCAAAGGAAAAAGCTCGTAAAATTGTTGATGAAGCGAAAAGAGAAGCGGAAGCGATTATTACAGAGCTTCGAGAAATGCGCAAAAATGCTGATCAAGTTGTCAAGGAGCACGAATTGATTGAAGCACGTAAACGTCTGGAAGAAGCAACACCACTTGAAGACAATAAAGTACTGAAAAAAGCAGCGCAAGTAAAAGCACGTGCGCAAAACTTAGTTGTCGGGGACGAGGTAAAGGTGTTAAGCTATGGTCAACGAGGTACTTTGTTAGAAAAAGTGTCAAATACCGAATGGGTTGTCCAAATGGGGATTTTAAAAATGAAAATCGCTGATAGTGATTTAGAGTATATTAAGCCTGAAAAAGAGACGGTATTACGAACAGCTGGTGTGAAAAATCGCAATAGCCATGTAAAATTAGAATTAGATTTGCGTGGTGAACGCTATGAGGACGCGATTTTAAGAACAGAGAAATATATTGATGATGCGTTACTCGCTAATTATGGGCGTGTGTCTATTATTCATGGGGTTGGTACAGGGGCTTTACGTCAAGGTATTCAAAGCTATTTAAAGAAGCATAAGCGCGTGAAATCCTTCCGTTTTGGTGAAGCTGGCGAGGGAGGCTTAGGCGTCACAGTTGTTGAATTGAAATAAGCTATAAAGGGGACGGAGAAAAATGCTGAATTCTGGCTTTTGGCGATATCCAATTATCGAAACGGCAGGATATTTTAGTGTTGTTGTATTATGTTTAGTCGTCTCGATGGCATTGTTCGAAGTCGTTACGAAATATAAGAATTGGGAAGAAATTAAAAATGGTAATGTTGCTGTGGCCCTTGCAACAGGTGGAAAAATACTAGGGATTTGCAACATCTTTCGTTTTTCCATTGCACGCCATAGCACATTAAGTGAAATGATTGGCTGGGGTCTTTTTGGCTTTACACTATTGATTGTAGCGTATTTCTTATTTGAATTTATGACACCTCGTTTTAATGTAGATCAAGAGATTGCCAATGATAATCGCTCAGTTGGTTTCATTTCCTTTACCATTTCAGTCGGTCTATCGTTTGTAATTGGGGCAAGTATTGCATAGGAGTGTCATGACATGGAAAAATTAGCAAAAGTACTAATCATTGTCTGTATTGCATTTTTGGCAGTGGGCGTCTACTATATGATGACTGTTTAAGTAAAAAACGCATTCTCTTATGAGGGTGCGTTTTTTGTATTTACTTCAATTTCTGCTAACAGCTATTCATTTTCCTCCATAACCTGAATAAATAATTATTTTTATAGTATAGGAATATCCTCATAATTTTCTATTTGAAAGATTTGAGAATGAATGAGGATTCATAAGGTGTATGCAAATAAAACAGACTAAACATCTGTCATATTAATGTTGTGAATTGCATAATAATTAATCGAAAATGCATTTATTTTCTATTTTCTGTTTGAAACTGCATTTCTTTTTCATTATAATAAATATAAGAATTGACAAAGTTTGGGACAAAGGGGAGAGGACGTATGACAGCAAAACCATGGCTAGCAAATTATCCTGAAGAAGTACCACCGTCTTTAACATTTGAGGAAATTCCAGTGCAAGAGTTTTTGACACGCGCCTATAAAAAGAATCCATCCAAAGTTGCGATTCATTTTATGGGGAAGGATTTGACGTACACCGAGCTATATGAGTCAGCTTTAAGGTTCGCAAACTATTTACAAGCATTAGGTGTGGAAAAGGGAGATCGAGTAGCCATTATGCTACCTAACTCGCCACAAAGTGTAATCGCTTACTACGGCGCTATGTATGCAGGTGCTGTTGTCGTACAAACAAATCCACTTTATACTGAACGTGAGCTTCAATACCAAATGGCTGATTCAGGTGCAAAGGTTATTCTTGTCATGGATATTTTATATCCAAGAGTGATGAAAATTATGAAAGAGACAGCACTTGAAAATGTTATCGTGACAGCCATTAAAGATTATTTACCATTCCCAAAAAATTTAGTCTATCCATTTATTCAAAAAAAGCAGTATGGCTTTAGTGTCAAGGTTGAACATAGCGGGCAAAATCATTTATTTTCAGAAATCATGCGCTCTGCACCGATTAAGGTAATTGATCATATCTCATTTGATTTTGAAGAAGACCTAGCACTCTTACAATATACTGGTGGAACAACGGGGTTCCCCAAAGGGGTTATGTTAACCCATAAAAATTTAATTGCCAATACGACAATGTGTGATGCCTGGATGTATAAATGTGTGCATGGTGAAGAGACCATTATGGGCATTCTTCCATTCTTCCACGTCTATGGTATGACAACGGTTATGCTATTATCAGTATTCACTCAAAATAAGATGGTGCTCTTACCGAAATTTGATGCTGAAACGGCATTAAAAACGATTGATAAACAAAAACCAACACTTTTCCCCGGTGCACCAACCTTATACATTGGTCTTCTAAATCATCCAGACATTGCGAATTATAATTTATCATCTATTAAGGCGTGCTTAAGTGGCTCTGCTTCATTGCCAATTGAAGTTCAGGAGAAATTTGAAGCGGTTACTGGTGGGAAGCTTGTAGAGGGCTACGGATTAACAGAAACATCACCTGTAACACATGCTACGCCAATTTGGGGTAAGCGAGTGATTGGTTCAATCGGTTTACCTTGGCCTAATACAGAAGCTGTTATTTTACGTACAGGGGATACGGAAGAGCTTCCAGTTGGCGAAGTGGGTGAAATCGCTGTCAAAGGTCCACAAGTGATGAAGGGCTACTGGAACCGACCTGAGGATACAGCAGCGACATTTGTCGATGGCTGGTTTTTAACAGGTGATCTTGGTTATATGGATGAGCAAGGTTTCTTCTATGTAGTGGATCGTAAAAAAGATTTGATCATAGCGGGTGGCTTTAATATTTATCCTCGTGAAGTGGAAGAAGTGTTATACGAACGCGAAGAAATTCAAGAGTGTGTTGTTGCAGGCATACCTGACCCGTATCGTGGAGAAACGGTAAAAGCTTATATTGTTTTAAAAGAAGGATATTCGATCTCGGAGGACGAATTAAATAAATATTGCCGTCAGCATCTAGCGGCATTTAAAGTTCCTCGTTATTATGAATTTAGAGAGGAACTACCAAAAACAGCCGTAGGAAAAATTTTACGCCGCTCTTTGGTAGACGAAGAAAAAACAAAATTGGCGAATAAAGAAGCGAAATAAATACGTGTGAAAGTATTGACAAGTAATGCTGTAAAATATAATATGAAAATATGAATGAATGACCATTCATATTTTCATATTTTTTTAGGTTCACACGTCATATTGATATTGTAGACGTGCGCATGTTTTTTAGGTGGTGATATAAAAGTGAAACGAGATAAGCCGAAATATAAGCAAATTATTGATGCAGCTGTCATCGTTATTGCGGAAAATGGGTATCACCAAGCGCAAGTATCGAAAATCGCCAAACAGGCAGGGGTGGCCGATGGAACAATCTATTTATATTTTAAAAATAAAGAAGATATATTAATTTCTGTCTTTAATGAAAAAATGGCTGTTTTTGTAGAGTCATTACAAGATATAATAGAAAATGGAAGTACGTCTCGTGACAAACTTTCACGAATGATTGCCAATCATTTTAATGTTCTTGCGACAGATCGATACCTAGCAACCGTCACACAATTAGAGCTTCGCCAGTCAAACAAAGACTTACGATTAAAAATTAATGGTGTACTACGTGAGTATTTACATTTACTCGATCAAATTTTAGTCGAAGGTATGCTTTCAGGGGAGTTTAATCAGACGATGGATGTACGCTTGGCACGACAAATGGTTTTTGGAACAATTGATGAAACGATTACGTCGTGGGTTATGAATGACTATCGATATGATTTGATGGAACAAGTTCCAAAGGTTCAGGCATTAATCCTGAACGGCATTAAAGCTTAAAAGGATGTGGAGAAATGGAATTTCTAAGTTGGAAAGTAGAAGATGGGGTAGCGATTATTACAATTGCACGTCCACCAGCAAATGCATTATCTCGCGGTATTATTGCAGAAGTTAACGCTGTCTTAGATGCTGTTGAACACGATGATGCAGTAAGAGTCCTTGTACTTCATGGCGAAGGCCGTTTCTTCTCTGCAGGGGCAGATATTAAAGAATTTACTGGGGTAGAATCTGGAGAAGAATTTACGAAGCTAGCTAGCAACGGGCAGCAAGTATTTGAGCGAGTTGAATCATTCTCGAAGCCTGTTATTGCAGCTATTCATGGTGCGGCATTAGGCGGTGGGCTTGAATTAGCCATGAGCTGTCATATGCGATTTGTCACTGAATCGGCAAAACTAGGTTTACCTGAACTACAATTAGGTCTTATACCTGGCTTTGGCGGTACACAGCGCTTACCACGTTATGTAGGTGTAGCAAAGGCTGCTGAAATGATGTTTACAAGTGAGCCAATTACTGGTGCAGAAGCCGTGCAGTGGGGCTTAGCGAATCGTACATTCTCAGACGAAGCACTGCTAGATGAAACGTTGAAAATTGCGAAAAATATTGCAAAGAAAAGCCCAATTGCTTTAAAAGCAGCTATTCAAACATTGCAATATGCAAAGCATGCATCATTTTATGAGGGCATTGAAGCAGAGGCAACATCCTTTGGGACAGTATTCGTATCAGAAGATGCCAAAGAAGGAATTCAAGCATTCATTGAAAAGCGTGAGCCTGTGTTTACTGGCAAATAATTTCCCAAATGTCGATAACAGTTTTAAGATGTTATCGGCGTTATCGAAACTGAAAATATATAATATTTATAAGTTTACTTAGAATTATAAAACGTTCCAGGAGGTATGGATATATGAATATTTTTGCATTAATTAAACGTACGTTTGATACAGAAGAAAAAATCGTAGTGTCGGGTGGTAAAATCCAAGAGGACGGCGCAGAATTCATTATTAACCCTTATGATGAATATGCCATTGAAGAAGCAATCCAAGTTCGCGATGCTGCTGGTGGTAAAGTAACAGTAGTGACAATTGGTGGCGAGGATGCAGAGAAGCAATTACGTACAGCACTTGCCATGGGAGCAGACGAAGCAGTGCTAATTAATACGGAAGACGATTTAGATGAGTTAGACCAAAATGCAGCAGCTTATCTATTAGCGGAATACTTAAAAGATAAAGAGGCGGATTTAATTTTAACAGGAAATGTTGCGATCGATGGTGGTTCAGGTCAAGTAGGTCCACGTGTTGCAGACTTATTAGATATAAATTATGTAACAACGATTACAAAGCTTGAAATTGATGGAACATCTGCGAAAATTGTTCGCGATATCGAAGGAGATTCAGAGGTAATTGAAACTTCTTTACCATTACTAGTAACAGCTCAGCAAGGTTTAAATGAGCCACGTTACCCATCTCTACCAGGTATTATGAAAGCGAAAAAGAAACCGCTTGCAGAGCTTGAGTTAGATGATTTAGATATCGATGAAGATGATGTAGAAGTGAAGATTGAAACAGTAGACATCTTCTTGCCAGCTCAAAAAGCAGCAGGCCGCATTCTAGAGGGCGACCTTTCTGTACAAGTAAAAGAGCTAGTAAATCTACTTCACACAGAAGCAAAAGTTGTTTAATTATTTGATGTTAATCGAATCTTAAAGGGTAACGGAGGGAATATGCTATGTCAAAAAAAGTATTAGTATTAAGTGAAGTTCGTGAAGGAAGCTTACGTAATGTTTCTTTCGAAGCAATTGCAGCTGCAAAACAAATCGCTGATGGTGGCGAAGTTGTTGGGGTACTTTTAGGAGATGCTGTAGCAAGTTTAACAGGACCATTATTTGAATATGGTGCTGACCGCGTAGTAACAGTGGAACACCCACATTTAAAACAATATACATCTGATGGCTATAGTCAAGCACTATTAGCTGTTATCGAGCAAGAAAAACCTGCTGGCATTGTCTTTGGGCATACAGCAAATGGAAAAGATTTATCACCAAAAATCGCAAGTAAATTACAAGCAGGTCTAGTATCTGATGTTACTGCTATTGAGGGTGCAGGCGATGATGTTGTCTTCATCCGACCAATTTACTCTGGTAAAGCTTTTGAAAAAGTGAAAGTGAAAGAAGGCGTTGTTTTAGCTTCCATTCGTCCAAATAACATTACACCTTTAGAAAAAGCAGAGGGTAAAACTGGTGATGTGTCTGCAATCACTGTTGATATTACAAACCTTCGCACAATTATTAAAGAGATTGTTCGTAAATCTTCAGAAGGTGTTGATTTATCAGAAGCGAAAGTAGTCGTTGCTGGTGGTCGTGGGGTGAAATCTGAAGAAGGTTTCGAACCATTAAAAGCGCTAGCAGATTTACTAGGCGGTGCAGTTGGAGCATCACGTGGTGCATGTGACGCTGAATACTGTGACTATTCACTACAAATCGGTCAAACTGGTAAGGTAGTCACACCAGATCTTTATATTGCGGCTGGTATTTCGGGAGCGATTCAACATTTAGCAGGAATGTCAAATTCAAAAGTAATTGTTGCTATTAATAAAGATCCAGAAGCTAATATTTTCAAAGTAGCGGATTATGGTATCGTTGGAGATTTATTCGATGTGATCCCACTTCTAATAGAAGAATTTAAAGCGTTAAAAGTAAACGCGTAATGCACAAGCGGGAAGGGCTAATCCTTCCTGCTTTTTTTATGATGAAGTACTATTTGAAAATTATCGCAAAATAAAATATTGACATAATTAACGTTAGCCAGTATAGTGATTGATACAATAATAATGATTAGAAACGCAAAGATTAGGAGTAGTAAAAGCTCATTATTCGGTGAAGAGAGCTGCGGGATGGTGCAACGCAGACCAATAAGACTTTGAACTTGCCTAGGAGTGGTAACATAAATAGAATTGTCGGATTATTCTATTTGTTTGACGATTAACCTTCGTTACAAGGTTTTTAAGTTGGGTTCTCAAGAACCAATTAGAGTGGTACCGCGGTTTGCTGATAGCATATCGTCTCTTCTTTCATTTGATGATGAAGGAGTAGATGATATGCTTTTTTGATTTTTAGGAGGTAAGAAAGTGGAAAAGAACAAGCAACAATTAACAAGAACTATGACCTCGCGTCATATCACCATGATGGCGTTAGGTGGAGCCATCGGAGCAGGTCTATTTAAAGGAAGTAGTGCAGCCATTGATATGGCAGGACCTTCAGTGCTGATTGCCTATTTAATAGGGGGCATTATTTTATTATTTGTCATGCAAGGTCTAGCAGAAATGGCTGTTCGAAATAAAGACGCAAGAACGTTCAGAGATTTAGTTCAATCAGTGTTGGGAAAATACCCTGCTTATTTCCTTGATTGGATCTATTGGAAAATGTGGGTTTTAAATATTGCAGCAGAATCTGTCGTCGCCGCTATTTTTATTCAATATTGGTTGCCAGAATATCCAATTTGGATACTTGCCTTGTCTGTTTCTGTGTTAGTGACAGCCATTAATTTATTATCGGTGAAAATATTTGCGGAAACGGAATACTGGCTAGCATTGATCAAAATTACCGTTATTATTGTCTTTATTATAGCAGGACTTATTTTATTACTTGCTACGTTTGGAAACCATACAGCCGTTGGTTTTTCTAACTTAACCGAGCACGATGGTTTTTTCCCTAACGGATCTATGGGATTAATTGCTGCTATGTTAGTTGTTATTTATTCTTATGGTGGTACAGAAATCATTGGGATTACATTAGCAGAAACGAAAAATCCTGAAAAAGTAGTGCCAAAAGCGGTTCGTAGTACATTAGTACGTATTGTTACATTCTATTTACTGCCTTTCTTTATTATCGTAAGCTTGATTCCATGGAATGAAGTAAACGGAGTTCCTGAAAGTCCATTTGTAATGGTGTTCAAAATGATTGGCATTCCAGGCGCAGATCACATTATGAATGCTGTTGTTATACTTGCCATTATTTCTTCCATGAATTCAGGGCTTTATGGCTCATCCCGTGTACTATATACACAAGCTGTAGACGGACGGGTTCCTAAAATATTTGCCCACTTATCTAAAAGAAAAGTGCCAGTATATGCTATTTTAATGTGTACATTAGCGATGTATTTAGGAGTTATTCTATCTTTATATGTTGGCAGCAAGACTTTTGATTTTCTAATGGGATCACTTGGCTATACCGTGTTATTTATTTGGTTAATTATTGCGATTGCCCATTTGAAATCCCGTAAAAAACAAGCAGAACATACAAGTGCCTATGAAGTAAAATGGTTCCCGTATACAACATGGATTGCCATTATGGCGTTAAGTGCGATTTTAATTGGGATTATTTTTACAACATCTATTATCGTGACAAGCATTACGTTAGCCATTTATCTTTTTATAACATTCACCTATGTATGGAAAGGTCGTTATCAAGCCAATTAATGGTCTTTATAGTTTTTTTCGACACAGTTTTTCATAAAAAATACATTGCAGGCAGATTGTTCGCTCAAGTGAATTTATCCATGCTATACTACAATCATAGTAAGTTTAAGGAGGATTTCAAATGGCAATTGTACATGCAACAGATGCTACGTTCCAGGACGATATTAAAGAAGGGTTAGTACTTGTAGACTTTTGGGCTGCTTGGTGCGGACCTTGTAAAATGATTGGGCCAGTTCTTGAAGAAATGGACGCTGCAGGAAGTGCGGCTAAAATTGTAAAAGTTGATGTAGACAATAACCAAGGTACTGCAGCTCAGTATCAAATTATGTCAATTCCGTCTTTACTATTATTTAAAGATGGAGAATTAGTTGACAAAACTGTAGGCTTCCAACCGAAAGAAGCTTTAGAAGCATTTATCGCAAAACATGCGTAATTAATGAAGTTCACAAAAGCCGGACCATCAATAGATGTGTTCGGCTTTTTTTCGTTATATAATAAAGGTAATATCTATCATATTCAATTGAGAGGGATTTTTACGTAGGGGGGGCAGGTAGGTAATGAACGATTTAATCAAGCGTAAACTAGATATTTTACCGGATCAGCCTGGCTGCTATTTGATGAAGGATCGTCAAGGGACAATCATTTATGTGGGCAAAGCGAAAATACTGAAAAACCGTGTACGTTCTTATTTTACGGGAACACATGAAGGCAAAACACAAAGGCTTGTCGGTGAAATAGAAGATTTTGAGTATATCGTGACATCATCTAATATTGAAGCACTTATTTTAGAGCTGAATCTCATTAAATTACATGATCCAAAATACAATGTCATGCTAACAGATGATAAGACATATCCATATTTAAAAATTACGAATGAAAAACATCCACGTCTTATTACGACACGTAAGGTAAAAAAGGATAAGGCTAAATATTTTGGTCCTTACCCCAATGCTTATGCGGCAAGTGAAACGAAAAAGCTATTGGATCGATTGTATCCATTGCGCAAATGTGTCCAATTGCCTTCCAAAGTTTGCTTGTATTATCATATGGGGCAATGTTTAGCACCTTGTGTAAAAGAAATTAATGGTCAGGTTTATCAAGAGATGATTGAGGATATGACAAAGTTTCTAAATGGTGGTGTCGAGGCAGTCAAAAAAGAGCTTGAAGTTAAAATGCTTGCAGCTGCTGAAAACTTAGAATTTGAACGAGCGAAGGAGTTTCGCGATCAGATTGCACATATTGATACGGTCATGCAGAAACAAAAAATAGTATCAAGTGATACAACGAACCGCGATGTATTTGGCTATGCCGTCGAAAAAGGCTGGATGTGTGTGCAAGTTTTCTTTGTTCGCCAAGGAAAGCTGATTGAGCGTGATGTCTCGGTTTTCCCAATTTATCAAGATGCTGAGGAAGAGTTTTTAACATTTGTTGGCCGCTTTTATGAAAAACCAGAGCATATTAAGCCGAAAGAAATTTTTATTCCACAAGCAATTGATGCAGCCATCTTAACGGAGTTATTAGAGCTTAAAGTTCTTACACCAAAAAGAGGTCAAAAGAGGGAATTGGTTGAATTAGCAACTAAAAATGCTGAGATTGCTGTGGCAGCTAAATTCCAGCTAATTGAACGGCAGGAAGAACGGACAATTGGTGCTTGTGAGGCACTTGGTGAAGCAATAGGTATTTCAACGCCATTACGAATTGAGGCATTTGACAATAGTCATATGCATGGCACGGATGCTGTATCGGCTATGGTTGTCTTCATTGATGGAAAGCCTGCGAAAAAGGAATATCGTAAATACAAAACGCGTACGGCTGCAAAGCATGATGATTACGGTGCGATGCAAGAGGTTATACGTCGGCGATATTCGCGTGTCTTAAAGGAAGGCTTGCCATTGCCAGATTTGGTTTTAATTGATGGTGGCAAGGGGCAAATGGAAGTCGCCCGTGAAGTACTAGAAGATGAGCTTGGACTTGTTATACCGATTGCAGGTTTAGCAAAAGATGATAAGCATAATACGTCGCAGCTATTGTTTGGTGATCCACCAGAAGTAATTGCCTTAAAGCGTACTAGTGATGGCTTTTATTTATTACAACGAATTCAGGACGAAGTTCACCGCTTTGCTATTACCTTCTTGCGCCAACAGCATGAGAAGCATGCCATTCAATCGGTGTTAGACCATATTGAAGGTGTGGGGCCAAAACGCAAGCAGCAGTTGCTCAAACATTTTGGTTCAGTTAAGAAAATTCGAGAGGCGAGCGAGCTAGCTTTGCAGGAGGCAGGAATACCTGCTAATTTAGCGAGCCAAATTTATAGCTATTTTCAGCAAGAGTCATTGTCAAAGGAATAGACATGTGCTAAGGTTGTAAATAACATTGTTCATCAATGTGATGAATAGCGAACTGGTGTGGCTAGCATGTTGACGCCAGCGTTAAACCAATTGAATACATTCACTTTATGGTGATGATAGAGGTGCAAGATTCAAGAGTAACACAATGGAGGATGAACAAGTCCAGAGATCGTGTGTGAAAGGGGAGCTTGCCGAAGTATAGCATTGTTGTTTCCTTTGTTGTACTGGTTTTACATTTAAGAAATGTAAGATTGTCGATTCTAAAAGTTTCGGAGAGCTATCACACATGCACAAGTTACGATCATTGTACATGTTATAGGCAGCTTTCACGTTATGTGGAGGCTGCCTTTTAGTTTTCTAGAAGCAGGTGAAATATATGACTGGAAAGGAGAACGCAAGAAATGGCTAAAATAGTGATGAAGTTTGGAGGGGCTGCACTAGCTTCTACTGAACAAATCCAAGAGGCAGCAAGGAAGGCGATTGCTGAAAAGGACAGAGGCTTCGATGTAGTCGTGGTCGTTGCAGCAATGGGACACACAACGAAAGATGTGCAATCGATGGTACATCAACTAACGGACGAAGTGCCCAAACGAGAATTAGCTGCAGTCGTGTCTACGGGCTCTCAATTATCCAGCGCTTTATTTGCCATCGCATTACAGGAAGCGGGCTATGAGGCAGTGTCCTTAACTGGATGGCAAGCAGGTATACATACAGATTGTAAGTATCGTCATGCACGTATCGACTATATCGATGACAGTCGTATTGAAGAACATCTTGTACAGGGACAAATTGTAGTGATTGCTGGAGAACAGGGTATTGATGAGGAACAAAATATTACTACACTTGGCAAAGGCGGAGCTGAAACAACAGCTATAGCACTCGCGGTAGCATTGGAAGCAGAGCGAACTGATATGTACACAAATGTTGACGGTGTTTATACAGCAGATCCACGCTATGTCAGCAAAGCTCAAAAGCTGCAGGAAATCTCCTATGATGAAATGCTGGAGTTATCTAATTTAGGATCACATGTTATTCATCCTCGTGCAGTGGAGTTAGCAAAAAAATTTCAAATGCCCGTTATTATACGCTCTAGCTTAGTAGAGTCAGTAGGTACTTTATTGAAGGAGGAAGTGGAAATGGAGAAAAATTTAGTCGTCCGTGGTGTAGCCTTTGAGTCAGATATTATCCGTTTAACAGTGGGGTATGATGCGTATGCCGATGGTGCATTGGCAGATATGTTTACAATCCTTGCAGAAAACCGCATTAATGTAGATATTATTGTACAGGCAATCATTGATGGCTTAAAACCAACTGTGTCTTTTTCCATTTTAAAAGAAGAATTTGCGGAAACATTGCGTGTTCTAGAAGATAGTAAATTGTCACTTGGCTTTAGTTTTGCTGACTTTGAAATAGGGTTGGCGAAGGTTTCTATCATTGGCTCAGGTATGGCCTCTAATCCAGGTGTGGCTGCTCGCATGTTTGATCGATTACGTCGTGAAGATATTCCTATAAAAATGGTTAGTACGTCTGAAATAAAAGTGTCTGTTGTTGTACCACAGGATGATATGATTCGTGCAGCAAATGTCTTGCATGATGAATTCAATTTAGAGCAAGCACTTTATATATAATAATAGAAGAAACAGTATTTTATGTAAGAGTCCGAAATTAAAGGAAGAAAAAAGAAGGATTGTCATCCCGTTGAATAGGGAGACAATCCTTTTCATCATTCAGTAGGGATGGTATTCATAATACGTTCCTTGACATCCCATTTGACTGTAAACATGACATAGTGCTGCTTTTCTCGCTTTTCATCATAGCATTCTGTAAGGTAGCCTTTAGCTAATTGAATTTGCTCTGCTATAAATCCTGCTTCCAGTCTAAAGCTTCGTTGTTTGATTTGCAATATTTCAGGGTCATTTGTCAATTGGAAAATGCGACCATCCTTTGATTCCTTCATGAGCTCTAGTGTACCCCAGCAGGCATCTGCGAAAAATGCGATAAGTTCGTCTTGACTTTTGCATGGGAACTTGCGAGCAAGCTCTTTACCTGCCCAATAAAGGACATCATTCTCATGTTTACCAAGGATAGAAGATAGAATATGATCGCGAATGAGCTCATAACCAAATGATGAAATTGTAGGAGATGGAGTGTTTAACATTGTTATCCTTCTTTCTTAGAATTTTCTTAAAATTCAACAGTAATAAAGTAATGATAGATTTTTCGAGAAAAAACAACGCATCATGTACTAGATTAGTTCTTTAATAAGCTCTATGAAAAACTCCGAGTTGCCTTGACGCTCGTAGCTCTTGAGAGTACAATAAACATGTCATAATATTGTACCATGATGAAATACACAGTCAATGAAGTATCATTTACAAAATGATGACTTCTTTTGTTGTGCTATTTTAAGTACTAAGGGGGGTAACAGTCTTGTCGAAAGATCGAGAGTTTTTATGGCGTCGCTTACATTCTCTACTTGGTATCATTCCAGTAGGTCTGTTTTTAACGATGCACCTGTTCATTAACTTTACAGCAACAGGCGGGGCAGAAAGTTACAACGATGCTACCGCAGTAATGGAAAAGATTCCATTCCTTATCCTAGTTGAATGGATTGTCATCTATATTCCATTAATGTTCCACGCATTCTATGGTGTCTACATTGCATTCACTGCTACACCAAACACAGGACGTTTCAGCACATACCGTAACTGGATGTTCTCTTTACAACGTTTCACTGGTGTATTCCTAGTGATTTTCATTGCATGGCATATTTTCCAAACTCGTATTCAAAAAGCACTTGGCACACACGTTGATTACGACATGATGGCGAATATCGTTGCTAATCCATTCATGCTTGGATTCTACATTGTTGGTATTATATCAGCAACTTTCCACTTATCTAACGGTTTATGGGCATTCCTAGTAAGCTGGGGTATTACACAATCTCCTCAGTCTCAAAAGATTGCTACTTACGTAACAAACATTATTTTCGTAATTCTAAGTGTAGTTGGTGTGGCTGCTATTTTAGCTTTCGTATAATTCAATAGAAGCTACGATAGAGTAACAGCAATCATTGCAATTTTTTAAGAGGAGTGAGAAATAATCATGGCGAAAAGCAAAATAATTGTTGTCGGCGGTGGTCTTGCCGGTCTGATGGCAACGATTAAAGCAGCTGAAGTTGGTACTGAAGTTGATTTATTCTCATTAGTTCCTGTAAAACGCTCACACTCTGTTTGTGCGCAAGGCGGAATTAATGGTGCGGTAAATACAAAAGGTGAAGGGGATTCTCCATGGATTCACTTTGATGATACAGTATATGGTGGGGACTTCTTAGCGAACCAACCACCAGTAAAAGGTATGTGTGACGCAGCACCTGGCATTATCCACTTAATGGACCGTATGGGTGTTATGTTCAACCGTACACCAGAAGGACTTTTAGATTTCCGTCGTTTTGGTGGTACTTTAATGCACCGTACAGCTTTCTCTGGTGCAACAACTGGTCAACAATTACTATATGCGCTAGATGAGCAAGTTCGTTCTCATGAAGTAGCTGGTTTAGTAAATAAATATGAACACTGGGAATTCCTTGGTGTTATCATCGATGATGACGGCGTTTGCCGTGGTATCGTAGCGCAAGATATGCGTACAGAAGAAATTAAATCATTCCGTGCAGACGCTGTTATTATGGCGACTGGTGGCCCTGGTATTATCTTCGGTAAAACAACAAACTCTGTTATTAACACAGGTTCTGCTGCTTCTATCGTTTATCAACAAGGTGCTTCATATGCGAATGGTGAATTCATTCAAATTCACCCAACAGCGATTCCTGGAGATGACAAAAACCGTCTAATGTCAGAATCAGCTCGTGGTGAAGGTGGTCGTATTTGGACTTATAAAGACGGTAAACCTTGGTACTTCTTAGAAGAAAAATACCCAGCTTATGGTAACTTAGTACCACGTGATATTGCAACACGTGAAATTTTTGATGTCTGTGTAAACCAAAAACTTGGTATTAATGGCGAGAACATGGTATACCTAGATCTTTCTCATAAAGATCCACATGAATTGGACGTTAAACTTGGTGGTATCATCGAAATCTACGAAAAATTCGTAGGGGATGATCCACGTAAATTACCAATGAAAATTTTCCCAGCAGTTCACTATTCAATGGGTGGATTATGGGTTGATTACAACCAAATGACTGAAATTCCTGGTCTATTTGCAGCAGGTGAATGTGATTACTCTCAACATGGTGCAAACCGTCTTGGTGCGAACTCATTATTATCTGCTATCTACGGTGGTATGGTTGCAGGACCAAACGCAGTAGATTATGTAAAACACCTTAAAAAGCATGCAGAAGATCTTCCACAAGAGATTTACGATGCTCGTGTCAAAGAGGAGCAAGCGAAATGGGATGCTATCATGAAAATGGAAGGCACAGAAAACGCTTACTTACTGCATAAAGAGCTTGGTGAAATGATGACTGCTACAATGACTGTAGTACGTTACAATGATCAGCTTGAAGATACATTGAAAAAACTTGATGAGCTTACTGAGCGTTGGAATAACATCAACATTAACGATACGCAAAAATGGAGTAATCAAGGCGCGCACTTTACGCGTCAACTTAAAAATATGTTAGTGCTTGCAAAAGTAATGACAAAAGGTGCACTATTACGTAATGAATCTCGTGGTGCACACTATAAACCTGATTTCCCTAACCGTGATGACGAGCAGTTCTTAAAAACAACAATGGCGAAGTTTGACCCAACTACTGGTAATCCAATCATCACGTACCAAGAAGTCGACGTTTCTTTAATCCCACCACGTAAACGTGACTACTCTGCGAAAGGAGACTAAAAGTTATGCAAATCGCAGCTAATACTGGAAGAATGGTCAAAGTGGAAATCTTACGTCAAGATACACAAGGCGGCAGTAGCTACTGGCAAAAATTCCAAGTGCCTTACCGTCATGGTATGAACGTAATCTCAATTTTAATGGAAATTCAAAAAAATCCTGTTACTGAGGATGGTGTAAACACATCGCCAGTATCATGGGATATGAACTGTTTAGAAGAAGTTTGTGGTGCATGTTCAATGGTCATCAATGGCCGTCCACGTCAATCATGTTCAACACTTGTTGATCAATTGACTGAGCCAATTAAGCTTGAGCCAATGAAGACATTCCCTGTTATTCGTGACCTACAAGTTGACCGTGAACGTATGTTCAATGCACTTAAAAAAGTGAAAGCTTGGGTACCAATTGATGGTACTTATGATTTAGGTGAAGGTCCACGTATGCCAGAAGGTAAACGTCAATGGGCTTATGAATTATCTAAATGTATGACTTGTGGTGTATGTATGGAAGCATGTCCAAACGTGTCTGAAAAAGCTTCATTCATCGGACCAGCTCCATTATCACAAGTACGTCTTTTCAACACTCACCCAACTGGTGCAATGGTTAAAGATGAACGTTTAAATGCTATTATGGGTGATGGTGGCCTTGCGAACTGTGGTAACTCTCAAAACTGTGTAGCTGCATGTCCAAAAGGTATTCCTTTAACAACATCTATCGCTTCACTAAACCGTGCAACTACAGTGCAAATGTTCCGTAACTTCTTCGGTTCTGATCACTACGTAGATTAATATACGGACAAGCTAAATGCCCAAACTCTCTTACACTTTGTGTGAGGGAGTTTTTTTATTTGAAGTTGCATATGATATAAACAGAAGGAATATTTGTGATAAAAGGCGTAAATTGCGGTTTTTTCTATGATAATATAGTATTTTCTTTTATAATGAATATGTATTCATTTCATTTGCCGTCATTATAATTAAAACAGGCAAATACATAACAGGGGATGGTGTAACATGAAAGCAAACTATATTGAAGATTTTCAAGAGTGGGAAAAGGATTTTTCCTTTTATAGTGAGGTACGTGTACGTTTTTCAGAGACAGATATGTTTGGTCATATGAACAATACCGTTAGCTTTACATATTTTGAGCAAGCAAGAATTGATTATTTCCATCATTTAGGTATTTTAATGCCTTCAGCAGTTAATGAGGATGTGGAGGCTATACCGATAGTGGCCGATTTACAATGTGATTATGTGAAGCAGGTCTTCTTTGATGATGTTCTCCGAATTTACACAAAGATCGCGAAAGTTGGAAATTCATCACTGGACATTCATTATCTTGCTAAAAATCAAAAGAATGAAATTTGCTTCACTGGTCGTGGAACAATTGTGCAAATGGATCCTCGAACAGGCAAGAGTGTGCCGATTTCTGAGGAAGATAGGACGAAATTCATTCAATTGGCTATTCTTCCTCATTAGTTTATAGTGTAATTATATGAAAGTTTATTGAAAAAGTAGGAATTGCATTTTACATAAAATTTATGAATGTATCGATGTAATTTTCGAAATTTTTAAGGAAACATGGAATAATCATGCAAATAGCCGTCACCGCTTCCAGCCCCTTAACATAAGTTACAATACGTGCGGGGGAGGAGGGTGTAACTGAATGAATGGCTCTCATCATCGTTCTCTTTTAACAAACCGAGAACGTGAAATATTTGCGCTTTTATTAGCTGAAAAAACAACGAGAGATATTGCAGAGCAGCTTGGTATTAGTGAAAAAACAGTGCGGAATCACATTTCCAATACAATTCAAAAGCTAGGTGTAACGAATCGATCTCAGGCGTTAATTGAGCTGTTACGCTTGGAAGAATTTAAATTAGACTAATGGACACTTGCTATTTCGTGAAAAAAACGACAAAATAGAACTATTCAACGTATTTTTAGGAGTGAAATAGTTATATGTCGGATGAAGTAACAAAGCACTCACCTGAAACCGTTGCAACGGTTGAAAAGGAATTACGCTATATAGCGGCCATCGTGAAGCAAAAGGGAAGAGAAATTGTTTCCGACTATGCGATAACGCCGCCACAATTTGTTGCATTACAGTGGTTAGAAGAGCTTGGTGATATTACAATTGGCGAATTATCAAACCGTTTATATTTAGCCTTTAGCACAACAACAGATTTAGTGGATCGAATGGAGAAAAATGAATTAGTCAAGCGTGTGCGTGATGAAAATGATCGCCGTGTTGTTGTCGTTCATCTTCTCGAAAAGGGCGAACGTATTATTCAAGAAGTTATTGAAAAAAGGCAGCAATACTTGCAGGAGATGCTTGTTGGTTTTAATGAACAAGAAGTCGCGCAATTATCAAGCTATTTAGAAAAACTACATGTACACATGAAACAGGATTGAGGCGGAAAGTATGAATGCCCCGATAGGCGTTATTGACTCAGGAGTAGGCGGTTTAACCGTAGCAAAAGAAATCATGAAGCGATTGCCAAACGAAACGATCTATTATATTGGCGATACAGCAAGATGTCCGTATGGTCCAAGAAGTCGTCAGGAAGTACGGAATTTCACTTGGCAAATGGCAAAAGCACTCGAAAAAATGAATATTAAGATGCTCGTTATTGCTTGTAATACAGCGACTGCAGTAGCACTCGAAAGTTTACAAAGAAATATGCCTTTTCCGGTACTAGGCGTTATTAATGCTGGCGCACGTGCAGCTGTAAAAAAGACGAAGCGACATGAAGTCGTTGTGCTTGCAACAGAAGGAACAATTAAAAGTGGGGCGTATGAAGAAGCCTTATTATCACTTAATACGTCAACACATATTATCCCACTAGCATGTCCAACATTCGTACCACTTGTAGAAAGTGGCGAATACAAAGGTGACTTTGCAAATAAGTTAATAGCTGAAGGCTTAAAGCCGTTGAAAAATCGACAATTTGATACGGTTATTTTAGGGTGTACACATTACCCTATTCTACAAAAACAAATTGAAGCTGTTGTCGGAGGAGATGTGAATGTGTTATCTTCTGCGGAGGAAACAGCAAAAGATGTTCAAGAAATGTTAGCGTATAACGGCACTTTAGCAAATGCTGATGCGGTGCCTGCCCATAAATTTTTTGCATCTGGTTCTGTTCCAATTTTCCGTTCAATCGCTGAGAATTGGCTGGAGCAAGGTACTCTTGACATAAAACGTATGACATTAAAATAAAAAATCAGCTTAGCAACAGGCTAGGCTGATTTTTGCCGTTTTTTTAGCTATGTACATAAACGTCCGAGTACTTTTTTGATGGCACAAATTGTGATAAGATGAGGGCGCGAAAGTTTTTAGGAGGAACGAATGATATGACAAGATTTGATGGAAGAAATGAAGACGGGCTACGACCTGTAAAAATGGATACAGAGTATCTATTACACCCAGAAGGCTCCGTATTAATTCAAGTAGGTAATACAAAAGTAATTTGCACAGCAACAATTGAAGACAAAGTACCTGGCTTTTTACGTGGCCAAGGGAAAGGATGGATCACAGCCGAGTACTCAATGCTTCCTCGTGCAACCGCTCAACGTACACCACGTGAATCCTCACGAGGAAAAGTCAATGGCCGTACGATGGAAATTCAACGCTTAATTGGGCGTGCATTACGTGCTGTTGTCGATTTAGAAGCCCTTGGAGAACGCACTGTATGGATTGACTGTGATGTTATTCAAGCTGATGGTGGCACTCGTACAGCATCTATTACAGGAGCATTTGTTGCAATGACACAGGCAATTGCTAAGTTTGCTGAAGAAAAGCCATTTGAGAAGTTCCCAGTAACAGACTTTTTAGCGGCAACAAGTGTTGGCATTGTAGAAGAACAAGGTGCCATTCTTGATTTAAATTATGTAGAAGATGTGGCTGCTGCTGTTGATATGAATATTGTGATGACAGGCACAGGGCGATTTGTTGAAATACAGGGTACAGGTGAGGAAGCTACCTTTTCTCGTGAAGAACTGAATGAATTGTTAGCATTGGGTGAAAAAGGCATTCAGCAATTAGTAAATCTTCAAAAAACAACGCTTGGTGAACTGGCCAACAAAGTCGGAGGGAATCAATAATTATGAAACAAGTAGTCATCGCCACAAAAAATAAAGGAAAAGCAAAAGATTTTGAAGCATTATTTGGTCCACTAGGTTATGAAGTAGTGACAATGTTTGAAGTAGCACCAGAAATGGAAATAGAAGAAACTGGTACAACATTTGAAGAAAATGCAATCTTAAAAGCAGAAGCGTTGGCGAAGGAACTTGGCACAATTGTGATTGCAGATGATAGTGGCTTAGCAGTGGATGCATTAAATGGTGAGCCAGGCGTGTATTCTGCCCGCTATGCTGGCGATCATGACGACGAAGCAAACATGGTAAAATTGTTAGCTAATTTACATGGTGTCGAAGATGACAAACGTACTGCCCGTTTTTGCTGCTGCATTGCAATTGCAGGACCTGATTTTGTAACGACAACGGTATTCGGCACATGTGAAGGGGTTATTGCACATGAAAAACGTGGAACGAATGGATTTGGCTATGATCCAATCTTTTTCGTACCAAGCTTAAATCGTATGATGGCTGAGCTTTCACCAGAGGAAAAAGGCTCTATTTCTCACCGTGGCAATGCCATTCGCAAGTTAAAGGAACAATTACCGAATCTTATAAAATAAGAGGTGATATCCATGAAAATACTTGTTATGAGCGATACACATGGTGATAGCCATGTCATCGAAAAGGTTAAAGGTTTTTATCCTGAAATAGATGTTGTCATTCATTGTGGAGATAGTGAACTTCCTTTCTCACATGAGGCATTAAAAGGCGTGAAAAAAGTAAGAGGAAACTGTGATCGTGAAACAGCTTTCCCCGAAGAGGAAATTTTCACAGTCAATGATGTTAAAATTTTTGTGACGCATGGCCATTTATTCAATGTGAAAAATTCCATCTTATCATTAACCTATCGGGCCAAAGAGGTGGACGCACAAATCGTATGCTTTGGTCACTCTCATATCCTTGGTGCCGAAATGATTGATGATATTTTATTTTTAAATCCTGGAAGCTTATTAAAACCACGTGGTCGTAAAGAGAAAAGCTTTGCGGTTGTGGAAATCACTGCAACCTCTTTTAAAGTCGCTTGCTTGACAGATGATCATCAAAGTATTGCGACTCATATTTTTCAAAGAAATTAACATAAAATAAAAATCCGCATAACATTAAAGTTATGTGGATTTTTATGTAGGCTTTCTAGTGGTAAATTTGACTAGGAATGATTAATGTTGAAATAGCAAAAATAAATCAAAAGGCAATAAAGGAGAAAACATGGAAAAGACAATTGGCTGGCATTTTGATAATAGTTATGTTCGACTACCAAGTATTATGTATTCCGATATTTCGTTAAATCCTGTTCGTTCACCAAAGCTAGTTCTGTTAAATGAAGCTGTTGCAGTGTCACTTGGATTAGATGCTCAAGCTTTACAGAGGGAAGAAGGAGTCGCTATCTTAGCTGGCAATAAAATCCCAGAAGGTGGCGAACCAATTGCACAAGCCTATGCAGGGCATCAATTTGGTCATTTTAATATGTTGGGTGATGGTAGAGCGCTTTTATATGGAGAACATATAACACCTCAGCAGGAACGGTATGATATCGCACTAAAAGGTTCTGGTAGAACACCTTATTCTCGTGGTGGAGATGGACGAGCTGCGTTAGGGCCAATGCTAAGGGAGTACATCATGAGTGAGGCAATGTTTGCGTTAGGGATTCCCACATCACGTAGTCTTGCAGTAGTGGCTACAGGTGAAATGATTATGCGAGAAACTGAATTACCAGGAGCAATTGTCACGCGAGTTGCCAGCAGTCATTTGCGAGTAGGGACCTTTCAATATGCCGCACAATGGGGAACAGATGAAGAGCTCCAGCGCTTGGCTGACTATGCATTAGAACGTCATTTCTCAGCTGATACTGGCACTCAAAATCGTTATCTTTATTTGCTAAAGGAAGTCATGAAGAAGCAGGCATCCTTAATAGCACAGTGGCAGTTAGTGGGCTTTATTCATGGAGTCATGAACACAGATAATATGACCATTAGCGGTGAAACCATTGATTATGGTCCTTGCGCTTTCATGGACACCTATGATCCCTCGACTGTATTTAGCTCTATTGATCGGCAAGGTCGTTATGCTTATGGCAATCAGCCCAACATTGGTGGCTGGAATTTAACACGCTTAGCTGAGACGTTACTCCCTTTCATTCACGATGATCAAGAAGAAGCTATTCAATTGGCACAAGACACGCTACAACAATATCCTCACTTCTACGTTGAAAATTGGTTAAAGGGGATGCGCGCAAAGCTAGGTATTTTTAATGAAGAGCAAGAAGATGTCCAGCTTATTGAAGGGCTTCTCCAGCTTATGCAACAATACGAAGCAGATTATACGAATACGTTTATCGCTTTAACCTTTGAGCAAATGGAAGATACCCCATTAATGAATGCATCAGCGTTTCAAGAATGGCATCAAAAATGGACGGAGCGATTAGCGAGACAGCAGCAAACGAAAGAAATGTCACAACAATTAATGCGTCAACATAATCCTGCTGTTATTCCTCGCAATCACAGGGTAGAAGAAGCTTTAGAAGCAGCTGTAGAACGAGACGACTATCATGTTATGAACAATTTATTAAAAGTCCTTGCTCAGCCTTATGCCCATACGAAAGAGCAACAAGAATATGCTGCATTACCTGAACCGTCTAATCAACCATATCGTACTTTTTGTGGCACATGAGTAAAAACGAGAGACGTTCATTCTCTCGTTTTTTATTGTATATAGGCACTTTACAGAATCCGATCGCATACTCTATGTATGAATAAAGATAAAGGAGAATGGGGTCGGTGCATAAATTTTCAAAAGGTTGGTTTGTCAAAGAGTTACGAGCTCATGGGATAATGGTTCATCCTCAATTTAAAAACCATTTAGGCTTATTTAAAGAATCTGAATTACGAAATTTATATTATCGGTATGTTGAAATAGAATATGCTGAGCAAGATCAATAGTCCTGTTGTTTGAATAACTCCTTTCTAGGAAAAGCTAGTAGTTAGAAAGGAGTTTTTCTATGTGGATGATGACACAGACATGGCAAGATGTTCTATTTTTACACTGGTCCATAGACCCCAAAGAGTTAGAAAAACATCTACCTGAGGAACTAAAACTTGATCTCTTTGAACAAAATGCTTGGCTAAGTGCTGTCCTTTTTAAAGTTCATCGACATCGACTACGATTTCTACCAACCATTCCTGGAATGAATATCTATTTACAATTGAATGTCCGGACATATGTAGAGTATAACGGCATGAAAGGCATCTATTTTTTTCATTTAGATGTCACGAATTATTTCGTGTCAAAAATCACGGCATTAGGTAGTTTACCTTACCGCTACTCCAAAATCTTAGCAAAACAAAGAGAAAATCACTTTTCATATACAAGCCATTACAAAGCCTGTGACGAAAGATTAAGGGTTACTTATACAATAGAAGATCACACGAATACTATTTTTGACCAATGGATTGTAGAACGTTATCATTCATGGGCCAAGTGGAAGGATACCCTTTATCGAATTGATATCCACCACTCACCATGGGAATTACAGCGGGCAAGCGCAACGATTCACAGTAATACATTAGCTTCTTTTATGAAGGGGAATTTTCAGGGAACACAGCCTATTGCTCATTTTGCTAAAAATAAAGTAGCGAAAGTTTTTCTGCCAGTAGTTGAACGCAAATAAATGGATTTTTTACATTAAAAAAGATAACAAAATTGCATCACAATGGCCCCAGCAATCATATCTGACATGGCTAGAGCCTCTGCTTCAATTTCATCAAAAACGTCTATATCAGCTTGATAATCTTTCTGGATCATCGTCACGGCTTCATTTTTCGTTAAAGCTAAATGCGTATAAAACATTTTTTGGACAGCCTCTCTACTTAAGTAAGGATTAATCGTATGCAAAAATAGCGCAATATCATCTGCATTGCGATACCATTCCTTCTCTTTTGCTTCCGCTGTGGTAGCCTCTCCTTTAGCAGCAGCTGTCACTAATTGAGCAGCCAGCAGCAGATGTTCTTTAATTAATGCTGTATATCGATCTGCTATAGAGTCGCCGTAAAAGGGACGTAGACAATTTCCTAAATCAGTCGCATTTCGTAACAGACGCTGCTGCACAAAAGGAAGATCAGGTAAATTGAATACAATGCTAATAATCGTCATTCGCGTCCAATTGACATGCTCCATCCAAAGTAAGCGATTCATCGCCATAAAATCAGCTTCGGCTTTACTGATACAGCGCCGGTAATCATGTGAATGTAAAAAGTGACGAATCGGTGCCGTATATTGAGTAGAGGGGGCTTGATACAGCTGGCTTAATGAAAACCCATTTGAATAGGGGTACAAGGCTTCACTCCTTCTTGTTCTTTCTCCTACAGTAGCATACTCTAAGGAAACTCTGGGTATGAAGAACAAGTAAGGAAGAGCAAATGACAAAACTACTCTTCATACATCATTTTCTTTGTCATGCCGCCATCGACCGTAAGATTAATGCCTGTCACAAAATTATTTACGGGGTTTGTTAAATAGAGACAAGCCTGTGCGATATCTTCAGGCACACCAACCCTTCCTGATAAATGCTGTACATGATCGACTGGTCGAAGTGCCTCATAATCGCCTGTTTCAATCCAGCCAGGCGAAATACAATTCACCGTGATTTGATCAGGACCTAAAGACCGCGCTAAAGCATGTGTTAACGCCACAATACCACCTTTTGTAGCCGCGTAGGCTTCTGTATTAGGTTCTGACATCTCAGCCCGTGTAGATGCTAACGAAACAATCGAACCACCTTTCACATTGTGCCTCATCACCTTCGCAGCCTCTCTGGCACAGAAAAAGGCACTCGTTAAATTTGTGTGTAGTAGATGATTCCACTCCTCAAACGTCACATCATAAGGAGAGATATGCCCAGCATTATTAATTAAAATATGAATAGTCCCATATTGCTCAACAGCTCGTTGCATTAACTGAACGATATCCTGTTCCTTCATTACATCTGTTTGAACAAATAAAACAGCGTAGCCTTGTGCAAGCATATCCTGTTCTAATTGTTGACCTAAACCGTCATTTAAATCAGCAATTACCACCTTTGCGCCATGCCGTGCATATGCAAGCACTATCCCTTTGCCAATCCCTTGTGCGCCACCTGTAACAACAACGACCGAATCCTTAAACATCTACATACCTCCCAATTTTTTATCGCCAATAGTGTAGCAAATATTTTCATATTCGTCTTCTTGAGAGGAGTAAGACATGGTATAATCGAAGCTGTAGCAACATATGATGAACAATATGAGGCAAACCTTGCCTACATAGTAAAATTAATGTTGACATTATGCCATAAAGTACATATAATAAGTATTGTCCTTCCTATGAAATACATAGAAACGACACCATGTCTCAGTAGCTCAGCTGGATAGAGCAACGGCCTTCTAAGCCGTCGGTCGGGGGTTCGAATCCCTCCTGGGACGTCATGCAAAGCCTTACAGCCACAACGGTTGTAAGGCTTTTTGTTTTTATGCATAAATGTATAATATTCTGTTTGGTGCCCAAGAGGTGCCCAAATCAATCTTTTTCATCAAAAAGTTTATCAAAGTGAGAACTTGCTCGCTGATCCGTTTCTTGCAAAAGATGTCCATAAGTATTCATGGTAGTTGTGATATTTGAATGACCTAATCTCGACTGAATAACCTTAGGATGTTCACCAGCATGAATCAAAAGGGTAGCTGAAGTATGTCTTAAATCGTGAAAACGAATTCTAGGTAAATCGGGATTCTTTTTCATAAAACGATCCCACCACTGACTTCTTGAATCTGGACGATAAGATTTACCAAACTCATTTGAAAAAAGAAAAGTATGTCCTTCCCATATTCGCTCCTCGCCAGCCTCTTCCAGTTGATATTTTTTTACTGCGGCAAGTGTAACTAAATCATTCAGAATATTTGAAGGAATAGTAACTACACGTTTTCTTTTACCTGTTGTTTCTTTTATGATAATCCCATCTCCAGTTAAATTAACTAAAGCTTATTCTATTAATAGGGTATTGTTTTCAATGTTTAAATGTTTTTCTTCAAGGGCAACTAGTTCACCTTGTCGAGCAGCACTTACCACAGCCAGTTCAACTAACAATCGTTTTTCAGCAGTCTCTCTATTATTTAATCGCTCAAACAATAATTTAACTTGTTCCTCGCTGTAGGCTTTACCTTCTTCATATTTAAGTTTGGGTAGCTTTATATTTTTACAAGGACTCTCTTCGATTAAATTCCATTCAACTGCTACATTCATAATACTAGCGAATGCCTTGTAAATATTATGGATAGTGGAAGGGGCTAACTCGTTTTCTTTGCCGTCTAATCTTCGTTTTTTCTTCTGTAAATCACCTACAAAAAATACTACATCTACTTTTTTAATATCCTTTGATATCACCAAAAATAGGGAGGATTTGTTTTTCTAAATGCGTACAGTTATCATGAAATGATCGTGCACTATAATGTTGTTTTGCGTAATTATCTTTCCATCGTGGAAAAAGCTGATTTAATGTAATCGATTCAATATCACTAAAATATACATCTTTATTTTGCTTCATTTCTTCTTCAAACAGTATTAGTAGGCGCATCGCTTCTTTTTCGCTTTTGGCTTCTACATTTTTAGTTTTACGAATACGGCGATTACCTCGATAACCTAAATCTGCGATAAGTTTGAATTTATTCTTACTGATTTTTTGTACATATCCCATTGCTAACAGCTCCTTTCAAGAAGAGTACAATTGCAAAAAAAATGATTGTTAAGATAATGGTGTAGCCTTTTTTGCGCGAAATCATATTCAACATTAAATAGTAGAGAAATTTTATTAATAGCCTTTTCTTCATTTATAGGAAGTTTGATTTTATTTAGCATGAATGTTGGTACACATGCTTGTAGAGCAAAATTATTTGCTTTCCATTCCTGGTACTCTCTAAACAAAGGGGGTGTTTTTAAACAAGCGTGGTAATGAAAAGATGTCAGAGCATGCACAAGAAATTTACTTAAGTGGCCAGATACTGACTACATCACGTTTGATATTCGAAAAAGATTACAGTATAGGCGATATGGTGACGGTCCGTGAGAAAGGTTGGGGCGTTACTATGGATACAAGAATTACGGCAGCAACAGTGATTTGCGAATATGGCAAACGAAAGGTTGCGGGTAGTTTTTGATAATGATAAGCCTACCTTCATAAGTAAGATGAGACGAGAGATTGATGCATTCAAATATGAATTAAAGAAATAAACGCAGCATAAGCTAGCGTTATTTTTATTGTCTAAATGAGCAGGGAATCCATTACTTTTATTGAATTTAGTAGATGTAAGGGGGAATTTATTAAATGAAAACAACATACCATTTTCTAAATAAATACCTATTCAGTAGCTAATAAATATTATTTTAGGAGTGTCGCTAAATGAGTGGTCCAGATATAAAAAGTGTTTTTCCCATGAAAAATATCAGAAGCTTATGTTTTTTAAAAAATGTGGTGGTTAATCCAAATATTGAAATCGGGGATTACACATATTATGACGATTATAATAATCCTTTGGATTTTGAAAAAAATGTCCTTTATCATTTTGACTTTATAGGAGATAAACTAAAAATAGGAAAGTTTTGTGCTATTGCTTCCAATGTCAAATTTATTATGAATGGTGCAAATCATAATACAAATTCTTTTACAACGTTTCCTTTTGGTGCCTTTGGTGGAGACTGGGAAGTAGGTTTAGAGAATTTAGGTGGTGGATACAAAGGTGATACAGTTATAGGGAATGATGTTTGGATTGGTTATAATGCTACCATTATGCCTGGTATTAAGATAGGTGATGGAGCTATAATAGCCACAAATACTGTTGTAACAAAAGATGTTCCGTCTTATTCAATTGTAGGGGGAAATCCAGGAAAATTAATACGCTATAGATTCGAGCAGGAGACAATTGATATTCTCAATAGTATCCAGTGGTGGAACTGGGATATAGAAAAGATAACTGAATTCATTCCCGTTTTGACAGGTAATAATATTAGTGCTTTAAAGGAACTGATAAAGTCACAATAAAAAACTGTTAAGCAACAGTAAGGGGATTGGAAGATATTTCATTTGTTAATAGTGTTTAAAACATAGAAATTTAAAATTAGAAAAGTCTTTTTATTTCCCGGAATGCTTGGGAATATGCCTTTCACATCAATTGTGAAGGGCTTTTTATTATGCTATGAGAGCAATCAAGATGGGCAACGGTACAAGCTACCGTATCTCGATGCGTCTCATGGCTTTTTATTTTAAATAGGGCAAAGGATTGGTGATGTAATGGATCCAGTAACAACGGTAACAGCAGCAAGTCAGGTAGCGAATTCACAAGTAGCATGGTCAATTCTGTGTATTTGTTTAGTAGTTTATGTTTTTTGGAATTCTGCCAAACGTGAACAAGTCAAATGACAAGCGGTGATTTTGAAGGATTGAAGATCATCATTACTCAACGTAGTAATTAAAATCAAAACCCAGGTACTCAATTAATTTTGAGCCTGGGCTTTTTGTGTATTTTCTAAAATACTTGACCATTCTATTATAGACAGGGGTGAAACAATGAACGATATAAGCTACTTACAAATAGCTAGTGAAACAGTTATAACTTTTTTTGTCCTTCTAGCTCTTACACGTTTTTTAGGAAAAAAACAATTAAGTCATTTAACTTTTTTTAATTATGTAACAGGAATAACAATAGGATCAATGGCTGCAAATATGGTTGTTCTTAGTACAAAAGATTACACAAAAGATCTACTCAGCCTAGTAATTTGGTGTTTACTTACTACAATAATTAGTTATATAAGTCTTAAATCTGGAAAAATTAGAGTAATCCTTGATGGACAACCTACAATTATTATAAAACATGGAGAGATAGACAGAAAAGCATTAAAAAGAACAGGTGTTAATATCGATGACTTAACGATGTTGATTAGGCAAAATCAAATTTTTTCAATTACAGAAATAGATTTCGCCATTCTAGAACCAAATGGTAGATTTAGTATTCTCAAGAAGCCTGAATATCAAGGAGCACAAAAAAGTGACTTAAAAATATATCCTTCGCCACCTACTTATTTACCTATTGAAATAATTACTGATGGGAAATTATTACCTAAAAATTTATTAGAAGTTGGTAAAAGTAGAGATTGGTTAAAAAATGAATTAAGCAAGGCAAACATAAAAGAAATAGAAGAAGTGTTTTATGCAGAAATTCAATCCGATGGAAGTTTATTTATACAAAAATTCTAAACAAAGTAACCAGGTACTCATTTATGAACTGAACCCCGAATAGGTCCACTTTTTTTAAAAGTCTCCACTATTCGGGGTTTCAGTTCATAAATTGAGCCTGGGCTTTTTTTATTTCCCTTATATAATATGAATCCTCTTTATTGAATTGGTATCAACATGTGTTGTATTTTAAAATTTTGGGTTGGTTAGTTTAGGGGACACAAAAAAAGAGTTGAATTTAATTATTTTGAGTGGAATAGTGAAACGATTTGATATCTTATGGTGAAATAAATAAATTTAGTAATAAAATTACCAAAATCAAAAGTTTTATGTTTTAATGTAAAGTGAGGGAAAGTAGGAAAATATTAACAAAATTATGAGTTGATATTAGTGGATTAAATGTACGTTATTTTAACAAAGATAAGAGGGTTGTGAAAGATGTTAAAGAATAAAATTATTTCAGCTGTAATTACATTAATTATAGGTATATTTATTATTCCTTTATTTATTGGATCTACATACAGCATTGCATATGGTATTTATGGTACTGCATTTACTATGGTTATAGCTGTTATAGTATCAATTTTGATTGAAAAATACAGTAAAAATAAAAACGTTATATTCATGTATATTAAGCATTTATTATGTGCATTAATTTTTTCACTATTATTTAGTTTAGTTAATTTTAATGCTAATACTATTAAAGATACTATTTATCTAGCTTCTTTAATGGGAAGTATTTATATAACCATATTTGTAATCTTTGATTATTTGTTAAGAAGTTTAAATAAGAGTAGATAAAATAATAATTCTTCTAAATCATTATGAATATTTTAGAGGTAGTTAAATCTAACAAAATTGAGAACTAAAGTTCATCACGAAAAAAAGAGGCTGGGACATAACTCATTTTATTGAGAAAAAGCAAAAAATGAATGTTATTTTTATAATTTATTAAAGTATATGTGTTCTAATAACGCAAAAAAATGTTAGACCAAACTTGTAAATGGTCTAACATTTTTTCTTTTGTCCCAGCCTCTTTTTTTAATTGTTTTTTGTACTGTCATATGAACGACCAACGTCGACCCATTCACTTTTTAAGAACGGGAAAAGGCCTCCAATTTCTTTTGCGTTCGCTGGCACAACTGAATAAATTATTTCAGGACCTTTTTTCATGGAAGTAATGTTACGCATGAATTCATACGCTGGGAAACCATCACGTTGACCTGTAATTCGTACGCTACCTGTACGAGTTACTTTAAGTACGAAAGTGTAGTCAATAGCTGGAGCTAAAGCAACTAATGGATTTTTCATAGCGCACTTACAGTTAATATACAAGACATCATCAATGATGTTTGTGTTGTATGTTAAGCCAGATTCAGATGCTGTCTCTCTTTTTGTAACTTTCCATTTCCCTTTTACAAGATCTTCTTGAATCGTTTGACCTACTTTAGTTTTCCCTTTAACGCCATAGTTTGCTTTTGACGTGTCAATAGTAAAACTTTGTGATGTTCTGAATGCAGTTGATTTCCAATCAGCATTATGTCATGTATCACCATGGAAACGTGAAGTTTTTTGGTGAAGAGGATGTTCTACATACTTAAACGGTAAAAATGTACGTAAACGTAGTTCTAATTTTGCCATAATATAACCTCCAATATTTTTGTGAAATATGAATCACACATATTGGATAGGTATATTATGGGAAAAGTAAGTGTTGAACAACGTATTCAATCAGTTTTAGAGAATATTATGAGCAGAAAAATTCCTATTTATTTATCAGTTTCAAAGGGACAACATCAATGCCATTTCTAAGCAACTTAACAAATATGCAAAGATGTATGGGTTAAGTAATATCAATCCTAATGCTCTAAGGAGGGGTTATGCAAAGAGTTTGTTAGAGAATGGGGAAATCTAGCATTGATCTCAAAAGCCTTAGGACATTCAAATTTAGTTGTTACAACTCAATATCTAGATATTGATGTTGAGGAAGTAGCTGATAATTTGAGGGATTTTTTATAAAAGACATTTCCTCTTGCTGTTTTAGCAGGAGAATTTCTTTGTTATCATACAGAAAAGACAGAGCTGGATACTCTGCCTCTTTATTCTGCTTACATGTCTTGATAGTAAAGCTAGTATTCTCAATATTACTTTAAAAAGATTTTTTCAATTACTAATATATGTAATATAATTAAATAAACAACTTTAGCAGAGGTGACTTATGCCAGTAAATTTTGATGAAAAATTATATTTCATTCAGTCAGCAGAAGATATTAAAAGATTTATGAGAGGTATGGAACCTTATCCTAACCTTTGCCCTGTATGCAATTTTCACATTTCCCCTTATTTCATCCTAGTACATGAAAAATGGATTAGTGATCATGAAAAATTGGAAGAAGTTTTATGTGGTTGCCCAAGACCAGAGTGTAATTCATTATTTTTTGCAGAATATGAACATCTTGGCTATCAAGGTGATAGACCATATTATGAACTTATAAAATTGTACCCATCAGCTAAATTTGATGAAAATTTTGCAGAAACTATAGCAGAGTTGTCACCTAAATTTGTTACAATTTATAATCAGGCTAAGCATGCAGAAAAGGAAGGCTTAGATTTAATTTGTGGAGTAGGTTACAGGAAAGCAATTGAATTCTTAGTAAAGGACTATGCCATAAAGCTAAATCCATCAGATGAGGAGGATATCAAGAAGAAATTTCTAGTGCCATGCATTAAGGAGTATATTCCTTCCCAAAATATTGTCTTTCTTACAGAAAGAGCTGCATGGTTAGGTAATGATGAGACTCATTATGAGAGAAAATGGCAAGATAAAGATGTTCAAGATTTAAAAATGTTAATAGATCTTACTTGCAAATATATAGATATGGAATTAACAACTGAGAAATACAAATTAGAAATGGCAGAACCAAGAAGGTAGCTACTTATCAGGAGTCTGAGTAAGCAGCTCCTTTTTTTATAGTAGGTATTTTTCAAGCACTTCTCCTCTTGCTCTCCTATCCCCTCAAGACAAGTAAGATAATATAAAGTGATAATAACTAAACACTACTTAAGTCATGCATTATTGTAAGTTAAATATTATCATAGTAGAATTTTGATTTGAAATAATTAGATTATTCAATGTAGGAACCTTCATCATATAAAGGATGGAGGTTCTTTTTTAGAAATAAATTGGTTATTTGGCATTTTATTAATTGTAACTATTTGTCATTTGATAAAAGATAATTAAACACTATTTAAACATATTATGTAAAAATATACAATTATGTTGTGTTGAAAAAATAAAGGAGTGAAAAAAATGAAGAAATTTAGTGGATTATTGATAGCTCTATTTATGACTATATTGATAGTTCCTGTAACAGCAAAAGCTAATGAGGATATTTTATCGGAGTTAGTAAAAAAAGAAGCACAAAATTACTGTGGTATTTACACCCTAAGTCCAATTGACGGTTTTGAACCTATAGAAGTGCCTGAAGGCGAAATCCCAACTGATGAAATAAACTTTGTTGAAGAGAGCGAGGCAATGAAAGCAGCGTCGCCGATGAAAGATCAGGTGGCTACTTCATCCTCTGGTTCAAAGATTGTAATGCCAGCAGCTAAAACTAGAAATTACGGTTATTGTCATATTTACGAGTATCATATGAAATTTTCTAAGGGAAAAATAAAATATGAAACTCAAGTAAATAGTGAATGGAAAACACAATTCAAATATGCTTATTATCCAGCAAAAACTATGGATATTGCAATGGAAGTAATAAATGGAACAGACGAATTGATAAAAGATCCTACAGTTAAAGATCGTTATACAAAAGAATTTGTTTCGTTTAAAGAAGGACAAAGAGTTAGGGTTGCAATTCAAAAAGGGAGTTCATGGTCAGGGTCATATTCAAAGTATGATTGGATTATAGTATCAATGTTCCCTGTATTTTAAATTTATGTTACAATCTATATTATGGAAATTTTTAAAGAAAGTGACTATGGGATGGGAAATAATAAAATTATACAAAATGTGAAACAAACTATTTCTGGGATTGAAATTGGGTATTTTACCACTGCCAAGAGTTATATTTACGATGAATATTTTAAATATTTTAATGATGAGGATCAAGAAACTAAAAAATATGCATTACTACTTTTTACATGCATGTTAGGTAACTGGTATAATAAATCGACTTTTGTCTTTAAACCTGAAAAGGAACGTTTACAATATAACAATGAAAAAGGAGCAAAATTTTTTAATTTTGAGGACTATATAACTTCATTGTTAGATAACTATCAAAATATTAAACGAGAATTTCCTTATATGTTTGAAATTATTGTTGTTTATTTACTTCTGATAGAGAAAGATAAACATTTGAGTTATGAAGAATGGTTTCCGGAAATTAATCCAGAAATATTTAAAGAACTCAGGGAGGAAATTTTAATTCCCAACAGAAATTTGGTCAATGATTGCCATCCAATAAAATATTTATTTAGAGAAGTTGGAATAAAACCTTTTTTCAAAGGTGATTTTTTTTAATGAATAAATACTAAAGCCACATTCAAAAAAGAGTGTGGTTTTTATTTTGTTAACTCATAAAAATAAATAAGTAAGAAAATGAATTTCTTAATACTAGGAAAGTTCGCAAAAAAACAGTGTGAATTGATCAAAAGCGTTGATTACTTCCATCCTATTTGTCCCATGATATGGATAGATGGGGGGTGTTGGTTAATGGATTATGAATATACTGTAAAGTTTTACTTTGAAGAAAGTCGTGAAGAAGAATATAAAATCAAGACAAATATTGGACAAGAAACTTTTGCAGAAGAAATTACTAATGGATTCAATGAGAAGTCCTGGTATTCATTTACTGAAACAGAAAATTATAAAACGGTATTAATTAATACTAAAAATGTTTATAAGGTATCAGTAGTGCAAGACACTGTAGAATTTGATTAATCATAATAAGTCACATCCAAAGGTAGTGACCTTTTAATGTTAAAGTTTTAGTTATGCAGCTAATTGGCTGGCATGAGTTCGGTAATTTACGAGGCCACTGAAAAACTTCATCTGGTTCCACTTAGCGAGGTATTCGACGATTGAATCGTCGAATACCTCGCCTTTTTAATTTATAATTGAGTGACTAAATGCAGGTGGTGTTCCCAATGATTTCAAACCAAGAGACTTTCAACTTAAGTCCATATATGGCCATTTACGATATTGTCGTGCCAAAAGATAATATGCTTCGTCAAATTAACGAACTAGTGGATTTCTCATTCATTTTAGAAGAATTGAAAACAAAATATTGTTTAGACAATGGAAGAAATGCGATTCCTCCGATTCGAATGTTTAAGTACTTATTGTTAAAAGCCATTTTTAATGTATCTGATGTAGACCTTGTCGAACGTTCAAAATATGACATGTCTTTCAAGTATTTTTTAGGTATGGCGCCAGAAGATGACGTGATTGATTCAAGTTCACTCACAAAATTCCGAAGACTGCGTCTTCAAAATGTAAGTTTATTAGATATGCTCATTGGAAAAACAGTTGAAATCGCACTCGAAAAGAACATTATCAAAAGTAAAACAATCATTGTGGACGCAACACATACCAAAGCACGTTATAACCAAAAATCACCGAAAGAATTTTTACAAGAAAAATCAAAATATACCCGCAAAGCAGTGTATCAATTTGATAAATCCATGAAAGAAAAATTTCCAAAGAAGAATACTTCTAACGAAGTAAAAGATGAATTAACTTACTGTGAAAGATTGATTGCCATTATTGAAAATAAACCACAAATCGCTCATCTACCAGCTGTAAAGGAAAAATTGAACGTGTTAAAAGAAGCTGTAGAAGATACGCAAGAACATCTAAATTATTCAACAGACACCGATGCACGAGTAGGACATAAAACAGCAGACAGTTCTTTCTTTGGTTATAAAACACATTTAGCAATTAGTGATGAACGTATAATTACAGCAGCAGTCGTTACAACAGGTGAAAAATCAGATGGACATTATCTACAAGAACTGATTGAAAAAAGTAAAGTAACAGGAATGGAAGTTGAAACAGTCATCGCTGACACAGCTTATTCAGGGAAAAACAATTTACTTTATACAAAAGAACAAAGCATTCAACTGATTTCTAAGTTAAATCCAATGATTACTCAAAATGGGCGAGGAAACGGAAAAGGATTTGACTTTAATAAAGATGCAGGTTTATTTGTATGTCCAGCAGGACATTTAGCAAATAGAAAAAGTAAAAAACCAGATTCACACCCAGGAGCAAGTGCAAGAATGGTTTATTTTTTTGACATTGAAAAATGTAAGGTCTGTCCACTCCGAGAAGGGTGTTTTAAAGAAGGTGCAAAAACTAAGACCTATTCTGTTGCCATTAAATCAGAAGAACATTTAGACCAACAAGCTTTTCAAGAAACAGAAGAATTTAAACGCTTAGCTCGAGAACGTTATAAAATCGAAGCAAAAAATAGTGAGTTAAAAAATAAACACGGGTACGATCAAGCATCGGCTGCGGGTTCATTTGGCATGCAAATTCAGGGAGCAACGACGATATTCGCTGTCAATCTAAAAAGAATCTTAAAGCTTCTGAATGGAAAAGGGTAATAAATAGGTGAAAAAGATAGGGCGTTTCCTGTTCAAAATTGAACAAGAAGCGCCCTATCTTTTTCTAAAACGAATTTATTTATAAAAAACGCAAGTTTTTCAGTGGCCTCGTAATTTACTGGGCTCAAGCCAGCCAGTTTTTGTTTTAATTCGTTCATTATTATAGTAATCGATAAACTTCTCTATTGTCTTTTTTAACGCTTCATAGGAGATTCATTCTTCCACGTCATATATTTCTTGTTTGAGTAAATCAAAGAAGTTCTCCATTGCGGCATTGTCTGCACAAGTTGTTTTACGAGATATGCTTTGGAAAATCTTGTTTTGTTTTAATGTTTGCACCCACGAATTATGTTGATAATGCCACGCTTGATCTGAGTGAATGGTCGTATGGTATTTTACACGTTCATGAATGATTAGGAGCACTAACCCATCACAAAATCGAGTGTCGGGCATTTTGATATGCTAAAGCAATAATCTCACCATTATATAAATCCAGTATTAGGCTTTTTCGTCTATATGTCTGTTACGACTTTTTGAAGGGTATACGGTACTGAAACGACGGTTTAAACGTTCCCAAACAGTGCCTTTATATAATTTATAGCGTGATTTGCGTACGAATTTCTCACATTTGAAGGAATTAAAGAGAAGGAATCCTAACTATATATGAAGAAGTAGTAACTTGTTGAGATGACTCAATCATTTTTAATTAAGGAGGAACTTTTTTGCAATTACTTTTTAAATATAATTGGATGGTAAGAGAAGACTGGTTTCGTTGGTGCGACGAGTTGAGTGAAGAAGAGCTTTTGCAAAACCGACCTGGTGGAATGGGAAGTATATTACATACACTTTTCCATATAATTGATGTCGAATGGAGTTGGATACGACTTTTACAAGGTAAAACTGATTTTCAGGAGAGTTTTGAGGAATATAATAGCTTGGAAAAGGTTCGTAAATTGGAAGCTGAATTTCATTTAGAAGTAGAAAACTTTGTAAACCAATGGGATGACAGTATGGAAGAGCGTTTACTCCATAATACATTGGCAGATGGAAGGATTGAGACGCATACATGGGGTGAAGTCATTCGACATACGATTGTACATGAAATCCATCATATAGGACAGTTATCAATTTGGGCTAGAGAGATGGGGAGAGAGCCTATCTCTGCAAACCTAATTAGACGGGGTCTCTCTTCATCATTGAAGGATTAGAGGTAGTGACCAAATAAATATAAATAGATGGAAAGATTTAATAAGTTTTTAATATACTGATTGATAAAAAGCTATAAAAATAGGTTTTAGATAGAGGAAAATGAAAACATAGTAATGGATAGAAAAAGTAAAAATAGCTTAGATATCAGACACTCTCGCATGAGGGTGTTTTTTTATTGATAGGAGTAAAAAGTGTAGAAATATGAAAATAATCATAGAATTACCTTGATTATCCATGTATATTTGTGGAGAAGGGAGTTTGAATAAATGAAAAAATTGCTTATTTTGCTATTAGGTATTTTGTTAGTAGCTTGTAGCCAAGGTGATGAGAGTGGTAAGAAAAAAGAAGGTGCTGATAAAGCATCAGAAGAAACATTAAAAGTGGATAAAGGACTTTTAAATGTTGAAGTTACCATACCGGCTACACTTTACAAGGGACAAGACATAGATTCTATTATTTCGGAGGCAAAAAATAGTGGAATTAAGGAAGTTATTAAGAATGATGATGGATCTTTAACTTATAAAATGTCTAAATCCGAGCACAAAAAAATGATGAAGGAATTAAAAGAAAGAATAGTAAAAAGTGTAGAAGAACTTAAAACAAGTGAAGATTTTACTTCTATAAATGATGTGGCTTATAACAAATCTTTTTCTGAGTTTACACTCACAGTAAATAAGGAAAAGTTTGAAGGTAGTTTCGATGCACTGGCATCCTTTGGGCTTGCTTTAGCAGGCATGTACTACCAATTATTTAACGGTGCAGACGTTGAACATTATAAAGTCACAGTATATATTAAAGATGAATCAAATGGAGAAGTATTTGATACTATGGTTTATCCAGATGAATTAAATGAAAATAACGATAAGTAACTTGAAGAGCACCTAATATACAGGAGGAGTTGTCATGAAAAAGCTAGGATTATTATTATTGGTGTCTATTTTATTGGTAGCTTGTGGTCAAAGTGATAAAAACAGCAGTTCAGATAACAAAACAAAAGAGTCTGTTGAGAAAAATGCAGAGGAAGAAGTTAAGGCATCTGAAAATAATGAAGAAAATGAACCAGAGGTAGAGGAAGTTCTGACGATTACTAAAGGTAATGTATTAGTAGTTGATAATTATGCAGAAATCACAATTAACAACAATATTTTTGGTAAACAAATTTCACCACCAAATCCAAGTTCTGTGTATACATATTACAAAAATGAAGAGGAGGGGGAAGTATACTTAGATACAATTATTTTAGTAAAAAGTTTACTAACAACAGGTCAAACATCTAATGAATTTGTAGATGTAAAAATTATTTATGATGGAAAATACGAATACAAGACTTTCTCAACAATAGAAAATCGAGGTGGATCAGATTTCACGTTTACAAATATTACATCAATTGAACCTCTGAAAAATGGTACACTACATTTTTTAGCTTCCGTTCCAGAACAAGTAGAGCAGGATGGGAAGCCGCTTAAAGCGATAATTACTGTAAAAGGGAAAACGTATGAACAAATAATTAGATAGCTATTTATTGTATTAAGCACTCCTATTTGGGTGCTTTTTACTATGTTAAAAAGAGACAGCAACTATTCGAACAGTAATCCAAATCGACGATCGTTTGAGCCAGCCATGAGAGTAATACAAGGCTGTTCAACTTATCTTTATATCTCCTAAAATAGGAAGCAATCAAGCTTCAAGGTAGCTACAGTTACCTCAAAAGTATCTAATAGTATAGTTTTGTTCGGCACACAACTCTCCGACAAGGAGGATAAAAAACATTTAGCGTGAAGCCATCTAGATGGTAATAAATCTTCTTCAAATAACATAGTAGTCATTTTAAATATCGTTTGCTACGTTCATGAGAAAACAATATGTGTAGACGAATATGCTTTGTTAAGATTAATAACATATTAAAAAAGTTTGCTAAGGTATAGTGAAAAATTTACTTGTTTAAAATAAGTTCATTCTTTGGGAAAGTAGCTTAGCTATATTTATAAATGCAATGTAGATGTCATATTTTCTTTTCCTAGTTATTTAGCTTTATTGCAAGGACATTTTTTTAATTTGATTTATATTATTAACACTTAAAATGATTATTTTGTATTGAGTGGAATTTCCTAATTATGATACCATATAGATTAATACATATATGGAGGAATTATTATGGAAAAGAGTAAAATAAAGTTATTATTACTATGTTTATTGTATATTTTAATTCTATCAGCATGTAATCAGAAAGAAGAGCGTGTTGATAAATCAGGTGAGAATGAACAAGAAAAAGTAGAGACTTTACATCAAGAGGAAAAAGCAGTAACAACAAATCAAGATAATTTAGCTATCGAGAAAGCTTCCACTAATGAAGAGACTGATGAAGACAATCATTTAAATACATCTTTGACATTGGTTTTAGAAGATGTTATTCCTAGAGATCCTAGTACTGATAATAATGTCTATGGATATGAATTAAATTTTATTATGAAATATATAAATCACACAGATAAAGACATTAAAGGATTTTTAGCAGAAACATATTTTTATGATATGTTCGGCGAGTTAGTATACAAGTCAGCAATGAAATATGAATGGGATGTTATTCCTGCAAATGGTTCTACAAACTTTAATACTGCTGTTGATTTAAATCAATTCAATGATGTAGATATGCGCTTTTATAATTTACCATTTGAGAATATGACTTTTAACTATAAAATTAAATCCATAATCTTTACGGATGGAACAAGTATATAAAGCCTTACAATATGTTTATAAGATAACTTTAATTATCAAATAGTTTTTACATTCTTGCTTCTTGATTAAATAACTATTTATATAAATTAGCAAAAGTGTGTCGTTAATCGATAACACGAATCTGGATTTTTTTATAATATAATCCCATCACTACTGAAGGAGTAACGAAGATAAGCTTTACCAAATTCAGTTGAGAATAGATAAGTATACCCTTTCCATTCTCGCTCCTTACTAGATTACAGCAAGCAGTCTATAAAGCTTGGTTTGACAAAAAATGAACTGATTAAAGGAAAGCTAGAAGGTTTAAGATTATTTTTCGCAATTTCAATCATAGATGCAGTATCGCCAGACTACTTGAATAAAAAAACCCCCATAAAAGTTTAAATTAGTATCTGACTTTTATGGGGTTAGTTCATATGATTCTCTGTTTTTGGAAGGGAATTACTCCATTATTATTAATTAATTGCTTGTAATGAGTCTAACCCTTCTTTAAGATATACAAAACTTTTATATTTTATTACATTACTATCTACCGCCATCAAAGAATTTAAATATCTCTTTAATTCATTAATATAAGCACTTGTAAAATCGAATAAATCGAAAGTATGTACCCATTCATTATTACCAGATAATTGACTGTAGTTCGTAATAATGAGATTATGACCTTTCTTTTCAAAGCTAATAATATTAGCGTTTCCAAATGGGTCTAATTTTTGTACTTCATTTGTTTGATGAAGTCGTATTAATAACTCATTTAATTCAATTACAATAGTACTGTGCATAGTTGTAGAAAAGAGTAATTCTTCGACATCTCCATCACTAACTAATACTTCTAAATAACTATCGAAATAGTAATCATAACCAAGATCCTCGTTTTTTAAAACGAATATATCTTCATCGACATTAAATTTTATTCGCATGTAGTGCTCTCCTCTAATTATTTTTTAGTGATGACTGATTTCCCACTGGTTGGGTAAGAAGTTTTTATAACATAATTATCTGTCACAACTGTTGTCATTTCATCAATACCATATTTATTAGGTTTATATTTATATACCATAGTACCATCTTTTGGATTAACACTTGCTAATTGTCCTTTTTCTAGAGACTCCATAATTAAATTTTTAATTTTCGCCTCACCAAGGTGTTTTGGAAAAAGTGTTGTCCCTTTTGTAGCAGCAGTTCCTGACACATGTCTTTTATCAATATGTTGCCATCCAGTCTTAGAATTTCCATCCATTAAGATTCCTCTGCTATTAAACTTTTGAACTTTCCCTAATCCTGCTAATGCATTTACCTCATCCTTTTTACCGGATTTCTTCAATAAACTATAGATTTTCCCCGATTTTACGACTTTACCTGCTGGAAATAAAGAAATGATAGCAAGTCCTTTATCAACTACTCCAGCATCGGGATTGAAAATAGTTTTTACATCGTCCAGTACAAGGAAGTCTATACCTTCTTTTACTGCATTCTTTACAAAATTACCAGCATCTTTTAACCATTGAACACTTGAATTAGTCCAATCTTTTACTTTATCTAATAAATTCGAAGAAGATTGTTTAGCAACTAAATGTTTTTGTCTCGATTCATTAGAGATGGTTACTGAGTCATTATAACCCTCTGCTTTTAATCTTTCGGCACTAACAAATATTTTATCATAGTTAGATGCTGAAGTGATCGTATAGTCATTAGAAGAATAATTGGTAATCCTAGAAACCATAATACAAAACTCCTTTTTTGTTTTTTACATTTTATAGTATATTGTTATAAATAAAAACAATCAATAGTAAAATTTTGTTATTAACTTCATTTTAAATAAGATTTATTTATGATGAAAAGCTTGGAAAAGAACTGGCTTTTTACGTGGACTAACAAAATTTGACGAGGCAAGTTTTATAATGACATCAACAAGATGTTCTCACCATAAGAAAAGGGTCACCAGCTGGAGGTGACCCTTTTCTTATGGTGCTGAGTAACGACATGATCGATAGTTGCCAATAATGAAGGCACTAGCTTATATTCGTTTTCTTACAGTGAAAGATGATTCATATTAATATTCTTTTTGCACGAAAGTTGCGCCTACAATAATTAAAAGAATAAATAGAACAACAATTAAAACGAATGTGGAACTATTATTTTTACCGTAGTCCATGCAATAACCTCCGCCATAGTCTTGACCAAAGCCTTGACTATAGCCTCCGTAACAACAATTAAAACCGCCTGTGTTTCCAAAGTATCCCATTGTGACCTCTCCTTTCTTCAATTTATTGTATGTGGGGATATTGAAAGGAGAGGGGTATTCGTCTAATTGATTATTCTATAATGACCCAATCCAGAATTGTAGCTAGTGTTTTAGCTTAAATGAAGCGGTGATGCTTTTATAAAAAAATAAATGTCAAGTTTCAAAAACGCCGCTTTTATTATTATTTAGTGTTAGTGCAATATGGGCGAACCAACTTACCATTCATCGTTCAATTCATAAGACTACCCATTCTTTTTGCCTTTTTAATTTGCGCAGGTGAAAGTCTTCTGTCATCTCCTCAGCATTACGAATAGAATCTTAAAAAGTATAGAGGTGACCTTTCCTGTTTGGACCTACCATTTAATTTTCAACCTACAATGAAAATAGATGGATAAAATTCTTATCTATCATTTAATTGTGTGAAATATATCCATTGATTGTGACGAACTATCCTTCTTTTCTTCATCGAAAATGTAGGCGTTATCTAGATTTTCTTTTTTGTAGCAATGAGTGTAAACCCTAGTGAAAAATAGAGGAAACTTGCCACAATGGTGCTATACAACAATATCGTAATAGAAGTGGGAGCCCAAACTTTGATAAATGTCCAATTTAGGCCACCGAGTAAAATAGTGGGCGTAAAAAATATCGCGGCCAGTAGTGTAGTAGCGAGTACAAAATGTACAGATAAAAGGAATATTCTTTTGTAATTTAATTTTGCCAAACCACGTTGCTTGTTATAGAGGCTTTGAATATTTTTAAATAATAGGTAACAGAAGAAAATACTAATTGCGATGACGATAGCACTTATAATTGTTACAATTTTATCTAGCTTTTGATAGCTACTAACATGTTGATTTTGAATCGTTTTGCCTTCCCATAAATCCATGACCCCTTGTCCAATCGCTGTTGTAAAACTTGTATTCATATTGGCTAAAATAGCTACGCCTATTTGTTCATCTGGTTGCATGATGAAATATGAAGTAAAGGTTGGATTTTCACCAGCATGGTAAATATATGGTTTATTGTCCTTTTCAACAACTGCCCAACCGTTTGCATAAAAAGTATTCGTATCAAAAGGCTCCACTGTTTGATCGGGAATATGGGATTCTTGAATGAGATTGTTACTGAGTGAATAGATTTCGCTGTTTCCTAACTGTAATTTCAACCATCTCGCTATATCATTGGCGTTACTGATGATATAGCCAGCAGGGATATTCCCACTGTAGACAGGTGGTATATATGCCTGCTCTCTCATAAGGCCAATTTTATAACCAGAAGCCATATTACTAGATTGTACTTGATGAACCCCTACAAAAGATTGATCCATGTTAATAGGTTGTAAAATATTTTGCTGGATATATTGATCAAATGGCTGTTTCGAAACATGCTCAATAATTAGTCCTAAGACATCATAATTAATCGTTGCATATTCAAAGGAGCTACCTGGTTTGCGATTTAATGGATGATCCAGTAATGTTTTGACCGTTAGCTCAAGGGCGTTATCAGCCGTGCTTTCTGGAATACGAGTAATTGAATTAGAGGGAATTCCGCTTGTATGTGACAATAACTGCTGAATTGTCATGACCTGTTCCTCCCCTTTATAGGCTAATGATAACCAAGGGATATATTTTTTAACATTATCAGAGCGTTTTAACAAACCTTGATTTTCTAATTGCAGAATAGCAAGCGCCGTAAATGCTTTTGATGTGGAGCCTAGCTCAAAAAGGGTATGAGGAGTGACAGGCGTTTTTGTTTTCATATCTGCAAAACCAAAGCCCTTTTGATATACCGTTTTCCCTTTATCAACAATGATTACCGAAAGGCCTGGGATTTCGCTAATGGTTTGCTGTTCCTCAATAAATTGATCAATTTTCCTAATTGTATCATTTGATGCTGCCTGTACTAATTTGGGTATCAAAATACAAAAGATCAATATTACAGCAATCATCATCGATTTTTTCATTAATCGTGTCATGTTGTTTTCTCCTTAGAATGAAATATATTTGTTACAACATGGATTACTATAACAACCAAAATATGGTCAAACCATCGATTAGCATGACTATTCGAGGGATAACATGACAATTTTGTCACATCAGAAAACTCAAAAAGGGCTACTCCTATATCAATAGGAGAGCCCCAATAAAATTTATTTAGTTTGCTCTGGAAGTAAATCTTGCCCATTAATTATGAGTTTAGATGCAGAGATGAGAATATCTTTATTGGCCTCATAATAAGGATCTAAAATTTTATAGAAGGCTTCCCATTGCTCACCAGCTTTTTCTTCTTCCCCATCTTTCTCAAGGGTAACAGCTTTTTCATAGTGTTGTTTTAATTTTGTGTAATCCGATTGACTAATTTCGAATTCAATATCAGCCATATATTCTTCAAAGGAAATTTGTTCATATTTAAAATGTGAGTTCAACTTTTCGTAGAATTGATCCCAAAGCTTCATTGATAACTCTTCGTTTTTATCTTTATCTGCTTTTTGAGCTTCATCATAGATAGATTTTAACTCTGTGAGTTCCTCTTTTGTCAAATCTACTTCCATGTCCGCCATGTATTGCTCAAACGTTAGTGGCGGATACAGCTCTTGGTGATACGGCTCAAGGATCGTGTAAATTTTATCTATTTTTTCTTGTGCCATTTCCGTTTTATCTTCTTTTGTGAATTTTATCCATTCTGTATAAAGAGTTTTCAACTGCTCTTTATCTTGAGCTTTAATAACAATGTTCTTTTCAGTAAATGCTGCTTCATTGATAAATTCTTCAAACGGCTCAGGTTGCCAGTTTGCTAATTCATAGGGTCTTGTGATGTTATCCATCGCTTGATAGAGACGTTCCATTTCCTCATAATTCTCTTCTTTTCCTGCTTTTTTCATGTCATGAAAGAGTTTTTCTAATTGGATTAACTCTTCTTTCGTTACGCCCTTAGGTAGTGATTTTTTGTACACATCAAAGGTATAGAAGTCCGAGTAATCCTCTATAATGCTACCTTCAACTGAAATTTCCTGTCCTTCCACTAGCTTCAATTGCTCGATTTGCTGATCAGAGAATTTGTGTAACCCAATATAATAATTTTTGCCATCTGTACCTTTGATGGTAAGGCCATCACCACCAAAATATTTAACGGTACCTTGTATTTTTTGTTCTATTTGCATTATGACATTATTTGTTGTTTCCACAGATGTTGCACCAGCTTGCAGCGGTGTTAATACAGCCATTCCTAGTGTTAGTGCTGAAGCCAATAGCCATGTTTTTTTAACAGGTTTTTTCATGTTTATCAATTCTCCTTTAGGTTAACTTGTGTTACCAATAATTAGACGTTTTACCAATTGAAAAGGTTTTATCTTTTTTAAAAATTTTTAAAGAAATCAAAAGAGCGGAGTTCAAGTCATGCCCTCTCTTTTTTAGTACCCGATTGCTTTGAAAAATAGCCATTATTTACAGTACAACTTACACAAAAGATTGGGTCTTTTTTAGATTGAAGGAAGGAGTATATGTACAAGGACATGACGAAAGTGTTTTCTATAGGGAGAAAGAGAACTGAACGTTACTATTCTGCAAGGAGAGGAGCGTTTTCCATTACGACCTAGTACGTCCTTGGAATTGCACGAGTAACGAAGGCATTAGTGCAGAGTATGATGGTTTTAGCTTTGTGCTCCTAATTGTTAGCTTTAGGAGCACTTTCTGATGAACATCAATTGAATTCTAATGTTTAAAATGTTCCACTACTACTGACTATAGTGAAAGTCTACCGATTCCAGTGGGTAAGCGAGCCTTTTTGAGACCCTGCACGTAGAGATAGCGAAGGAAGTAGCTTAACGCCAATCCACAGGACAGCGGGTAGTCTGAAATGGGAATCATTATTTTTATCTGTTTATGTTAAATCAGCTTTCATAAAAAGTGAATGCCCTTTCTACTGTTCATCCTGGAAATAGATTTTATAGAATTTACGATTCGTTGCCTCATCATAGCCAACTTCAATCAGCTCATCTATTTGATCGATATGTTGAATATTTACTTGTATTTCAATGTTGGCATCCAGTTTGATTTTACGTTTATACTTCTTCTCAGCCTTTTCTAAAGCACTGTCCGAAATGACTGTTTCATAGGGTTTGACTGAGTTGATGATGATATCTTTTTGGCTAGCATCTGCTTGCTCAAATACGGTGTTGATATAATGGTTTACTTGAAACTCCTCTTCATTTCTAAAATAATCTAGTGTTTTATTCAGAAGTCCCAGCTTCTCCGTGTTTGTATAATTTTCTTCCTTTAAGATGTATTTTTTACATTCAGCTAATGCTAAATCCGTTTTATGATAATGTTCATCTGCTGCTTTAATTTTTAAAAATCGTTCTTGCCAATAAACAATATCTTCTTTACGTTTCGTTTTCATAAACACAGCAGGTGCTTGATCTGGTCCCATATCAACAATGATAGCCATATTATTTATTTTCTTGACGTTAATACCATCAACGCCGTTGATAATCATTTGATTGTGGTCATTTTTTACATCTAAAAATATTTCTTTTTCATCAATTTTGACAATGGCAATAACTTTTTTAGCCTCATTCAATAGTAAACAATTTTCGAACAAACCAATAAACAGTTCACCGCTTTTGATGTTTGGATGTTGTGAGACACTATGTAAGTGCCTAGCCATATTTTGTGACTGTTCTAGAAAGTTACTGTTCTGTTCAAAAATAGTCTTAGAATACGTAAAAACTTCATTAAGCTCAATATTGGTTTCATGGAAAAATTCGTATTGCTGCTCCATATCTATTTTACTAAATGCAAGCTGTGTAAAGGCTGCTTCTAGCATGACTTCGGGTTGAGACAAGGCTTCTTCTCCTAAAATAAGTGTTTCGCTCACAAAATGTAGACTATATTGTGCTAATTTACTTTCACTGACTTCTAGCATAAATTTCACCTTCTAATTTTTCATAGTAGCTAGTATACCATATCCTATTTAATAGATTTCATTTATCCTAAACATTAAAGGTGGAAATAAGGCATGAGAGGGGAATGGGGAGTCCTGCTCATAACGCATGAAATCAATGTCGTTAAAGAAAATTGGATTTAGAAAGTAAGTAGAATCGATATTGAAGAATACTTAGGAAAGACAAGTCAACTTATCCAATACTACAACAATTTATTAATACCAGTTCTCAAATTATTTGAGGCTGGTTTTTTTATGACTATCAAAGATCAGATGTCTTGTTTTGTGAAGAATGTTGGGGATTAGAAGTTTAAAATGCCGTTGCTTAGATAATGCTAAAAACATGTAGGGATACTCTGTACGATTGTACTAAAGAGGGTGATCAATATGTGGGAAAAGGTGATTTCCTATGTGCCGCATTGGCAAGTTTTTTTTCAGGGCTTTTTAGCATTTTTCATTCCATATTTGATTTTCAAATTGTTTAATGGTTTTTTTATTGTCAAAAAGGGCAACGGCAAAATTGATATAAAAGAATATAGTGATCAAAGTGAGACGGTGCATAAACCTATTCAAAAAACGTTAGAGCAATTTACAGGTAATTACAGTGAAGATCTCTTACTAATGAGGAAAGAACTTGGTCATAATTGGGATATTCATTTCAGAGAATTTCACATTGGAAATACTGGTAATCGTGCAGCTATCGTTTTTCTTAAAGGGTTATGCGATAAAGAGCTGATTGACAAGCATATTTTAAAATCATTAATGAATGGACTTTCAGAAAGTTCCACGTTGATAAGAGGTTATGAATTACAACAATTGATTGCAAATGAAATCCTACCAGTGAGTGATCTTATAGATGAATCGAATGTCATGAATTCCGTGGGAAAGGTATTAACTGGCTCTACTGTATTAATTGTTGACGGTATACCGAGTGTATTTATCATTGGTACCGCACATGGAAAGACTCGAAATCTTGAGGAGCCTGTTTCTGAAGCATTGGTACGTGGACCAAGGGTGGGCTTCACGGAAAAATTAAGTGTCAATACTTCTTTATTGAGGCAACATGGTGAAAACCAACATTTATCTATTATTGAAATGGAAGTGGGGGAGCGAATAAAAAAACAGTTAGTCTTAGCCTATATAGATGAAATTGTGGAACCTGATCTCGTCAAAGAGGTGAGGAAACGGATTGAAACAATCAATTTGGATGATGTAGCTGAATCAGGTTATATTGAGCAATTGATTGAGGACAATTATCTTAGTCCGTTTACGCAAGTACAGAGTACCGAGCGTCCTGATCGTGTTGTTGCAGCTTTACTGGAAGGACGAGTTGCAATTCTATTAGACGGCACTCCCTTTGCTTTAATTGTACCTGTCACATTTAATATGTTATTGCAATCACCAGAAGATTATTATGAACGTTGGTTGCCTAGCTCTCTTATCCGTTTGCTTCGTTATTTTGCTGCAGGTATCACTTTATTTGGACCATCCTTGTATATTGCTTTTGTGTCGTTTCATCAGGGGTTAATCCCCACTAAACTAGCGTTGTCCATGATGGGGACAAGGCAAGGGGTACCCTTCCCAGCATTAATCGAAGCTCTCATTATGGAGGTTGCCATTGAAATACTACGAGAAGCGGGCCTTCGCTTGCCTAAGCCGATTGGTCCGACAATGGGAATTGTTGGGGGGCTTGTCATTGGAGAAGCAGCAGTACAGGCAGGAATTGTTAGTCCAATTATGGTTATTGTTGTTGCATTAACGGCCATTTCTTCCTTTGCTATTCCTCAATATAATGCTGGCATCACGCTACGAATGCTGCGATTTGTCTCAATGTTTTCTGCTGCTTTATTTGGACTATATGGCATCATCCTATTTTTCTTATTCCTTTGCAGTCATTTAGTGAAACTAAAGAGCTTCGGCGTACCATATCTTAGTCCTACTGTTCCGTATAGAGCAGGTGACTGGAAAGACTTTATGGTTCGTATGCCGTTCAGGGTGATGAAACATCGTCCGAGATTATTAAAGCCAAAAGATTCTATCCGCAAAGGGAAATAAGAGGAAAGGAGAAAAACAGCCATGAACAGCACTTTAAAAGATAAAATAACGACATCACAAGCAGTTGTTATTATTATTAACTATATTCTTGCCACTGGAATTCTTACCTTACCTCGTGCATCTGTAGAAAAAGTAAAAACGCCGGATGTATGGATTAGTGTTTTTTTAGGTGGAGTTGTTGCCATGATTGCGGGCGTAATTATTGTCAAGCTAAGCCAACAATATCCTGACAAAACATTTTATCAATACAATCAAGATATTATAGGGAAATGGTTGGGCTCATTCATAAGTATATGTGTAATTGTCTACTTTTTTACCATTTCTGCTTTTGAGGTTCGCATAATGGCTGAAGTAACCTCTCTCTTCTTATTAGAAGGAACACCTACATGGGCTATCATTTTGCCCTTTTTGTGGGTAGGGATTTATTTGATTAGTGGTGGCATCAATACAATTGCTCGTTTGTTTGAAATCATTTTCCCTATAACCTTTGTGATTTTTTTGCTCGTGGCCTTTTTAAGCTTAGGAATCTTTGAAATCGATAATCTTAGACCAGTATTAGGTTTGGGTGTTGTACCCATGTTAAAGGGGATCAAAACAGCGACACTGGCATTTTTAGGTCCTGAAATTATGCTGCTTATAGTAGCATTTATGTATCCATCAGATAAATCAAAAGCTGTAAAGGTTGTACTAGTGGGCATAACGATTCCTTTACTTTTTTATGTTATTACAGTTGTTATGGTTATTGGAGCTTTATCCATTGAAGGGGTTATGACAAGGACATGGCCCACGATTGAATTGATGCGAAGTTTTGAAATTCCTGGATTAATTTTTGAACGCTTTGAGTCGTTTTTACTGGTCATCTGGATTATGCAAATATTTGCTACCTTCTCGATTACCTATTATGCAGCTGCTTTAGGATTAGCTCAACTTTTTAAGAAAAGTATGAATCCTTTCTTATACGGATTATTACCGATTATTTATATCATTGCGATGACGCCAAAAAATATTAATGATCTTTTTACATTTGGCGATAAGATTGGCCATGCTGCACTAATTTTATTTGGTGCCGTACCTATAATTTTACTCCTTATATCGAAATGGAGAGGAAATAAAGCATGAAGCGAAAACATCAATATATCCGATACCTTCTATTAATGACTGTATCCTTTCTTCTTACTGGTTGCTGGAGTAGTAAAGAGATTGAGGATTTAGGTATTATTGTAGGCACATCATTGGATTTAGAAACAGGTGATGTATCTTCTGAGGAGCAACAAGATGCTAGATATGCAAATAGGGATCTGCTAACAATTACCAATCAATTCATTACATCAGAGACAACAGTTTCTGGAACGAAAGAGGGTACCTTACCTGAAAAAGCATATAAAAATGTCACTGAAACGGGCGATGCGGTGTTGCCAACATTACGAAATATGCTTCTAAAAGTTGATAAACGCTCCTTTGCTGAACATTCCAAAGTGATTATTATTGGGGAAGATTTAGCCAGTACCGTCAATCTTCAACAAACACTAGATTTTTTTCTAAGAGAATTAGAAATACGACCGAGTGGCCTGCTCCTTATTGCTCAAAATCGTGCAAGTCAGGCACTTGAAACGAATGAACCAACGAAAATTCCAGCTTTTCAATTAGTGGAAATGATGGAGGGGCATGAAAGGACGACTAAGATTTTACCACCGATGACCGTTGCCAAGTTAGAAGGAAAGCTCTATTCAGACTCAAGCTTTTTATTGCAAAATGTGTTAGCGGAAGATGGGGAAGTAAGGTTTGCAGGAGCTGCTGTCATTGAAGGCAAAACGAAAAAGTTGCGTGGCTTTTTAAATGAAAGTGACTTGGAAGGAATTGCATGGATAACAGGCGAAGGGAAAGGTGGTTTAGTCAAAGGCTTTGATGAGGAGTCAGGGGCACCCATTATCTATGAAATTATTTCAGCTAAAAGTAAAATTATTCCTCTCATAAAGGACGATCAAATCTCTTTTACCATAAAAATTCAAACAGAGGGTAGAATCTCTGAACATTGGGTCCTATCAGATAAGGCATTTGACAATCGATTTTTGAAAAAAGCGGAGAAAGTATTTGAAAAAGAGATTGAACGATTAGTGAAGAAGGTTTTGGAAAAAACGCAACATGAATTTCAAACGGATGTTGCTGGATTTGGCAATAAAATAAGAATAGATTATCCAAAGGTATGGCAAAAAATAAAAAAAGATTGGGATCAAACATTTAGTGAGGTTCCAATCACATGTGAAGTGAATGTAACCATTAAAGATTATGGGACGTCAGGTGATTAACGAGGTTAATCATCTTTTTTTTGTCTATTTTGTATATACTGGAATTAAAGTCCGTATTATTAAACATTCGAAAAGATGGGAGATAAAAGACATGCAATATATCGTTCAATCAATCGCTACAGTTTATAACAATCGGCAAATGATCAAAGATGATTATTGGGGAGAGATTATTTCAACTATTGAACTTGCTGATCATATCCAGGAGGCATCCTTAAAAGGAATAGGAGATTTTTCTCATCTAGAAATTATTTTTTATTTTGATAAAGTTACAGACGACCATATCCAATATGAGGCGAGACATCCTAGAAATTATCAAAATTATCCCGAGGTCGGCATTTTCGCGCAAAGGGGTAAGAATAGACCCAATAAATTAGGAAGTACAATCGTTGAGTTATTAGAGGTCAAACCAAGAGCATTAATCGTCCAAGGGCTAGATGCCATTGATGGCACACCTATACTAGATATAAAGCCTGTGATGAAAGAGTTTTTACCTAAAAAGGATGTTCAACAGCCAGCATGGTCAATAGATTTAATGAGGGCCTACTGGGGGTAATAAAGTTGTTAAAGCGAAGACATTTGAGTCTAAGAAAATTGTTGCATTATGCAATGGATGCAGAGCATACTTGTGTAGTAATCGAGGGGAGTTGCATGCTCCCCCTGAATTTTTATAGAATAATTCCCTCTTGATAAAGAATGCTAATGGCATGAGAACGATTTCTGGCATGTAATTTTTTGATAGCAGATTTGACATATTGGGTAATAGTTAATTCACTTAAATCCATAAAATCTGCAATTTCCTTCGTACTTCCCCCTTGTGCTACCTGTCTCATCACCTCCAGCTCACGTTTGCTAAGAAGGCCTTCCTTTTTGCTATTTCTAGTTTGCATGATAAGCTGACCAATAACATTTCCAAAAGCTGTCATGTCATCCAATAGCTTTTCATTTATAGCGATTTCCTCTTCCAATTGTGTACTACAAATATAGCCGAAAACATATTGGCCAATGAAGATGGGAATGATTAAAAATGAATTATTTTGTGAGGGAATAGAATATTTAATACTTATATTTTTTAAATAATCCATTCCTGTACAAAATTTAGCCTTCTTATCCTCAATAGCAGCATAAATAATAGGGAAGCTACGAATCTCCTCTCGAATTTCACCGATATGACTACCTCCAGATTCATTCAAAAAAATGATTCCTTCAGCTACAAAGCCTATTGGAGAATACCTTAATAAGTAGGCATCTTTGATAGGAAAAGAATCTAAATATACCTGCAAAATATGTATCAACAGCTCTTCATGATTGGCATAACTTTGTACCGTGTCGAAACGTTTTTGAATGGTATAAAGATTGGACATGACCTATCCCCTTTTTTAAGTATATACTACGCTTAAAATAAGGAATTTTCAATATTTTCTGTAAGTTGTAGTATTTAAGCTAAGGAAATCCAGTATTTTCTTGTATTTGTATTTAATAATTTATTGGAGTGAGGGGTGTAGTGGATGAGTAGCCAAACAATTAAAGAGGTGGATGCAGTTGTTTTAGGCGCTGGCTTTGCAGGCTTGTATATGTTACATCAGCTGAGGAGTAAAGGTTTTTCTACCATTGTATGCGAGGCTGGAGATGGTGTAGGCGGTGTTTGGTATTGGAATCGTTATCCGGGCGCTAGATGTGATATAGAAAGCATCTATTATAACTATACATTTTCAAAAGAGTTGTATGAAGAATGGACTTGGACATCTAGATTTCCAGAACAAGCGGAAATATTACGTTATTTAAATTACGTGGCAGATCGCTTTCAATTGCGAACGGATATCCAATTTAATACAAGGGTCACTGCAGCACATTTTGATGAGGAACGTCATAAATGGATTGTTTATCTAAACGACGGACAGCACATCTTAGCTAAGTATTTTATTACAGGAATAGGCTGTCTGTCTGCTGCCAATGTTCCTAACATTCATGGACTGCAACAGTTTAGCGGAAATTGGTATCACACGGGGCATTGGCCACATGAAAAGGTTGATTTTACAGGGAAACGAGTAGGAATTATCGGGACAGGCTCCAGTGGTATTCAAGCCATACCTGTAATTGCGAAAGAAGCAGAGCAGCTTACTGTATTTCAACGGACACCACAATATACGATTCCGGCTCGTAATCATCCATATGATGAGAACTTTATCAAAGAAACCAAGCAAAATTTCGAAGCTTTAAAGCAGTCGATGAGAAATTCTATATCAGGTACACCTTTTGCACAAAATCAGCAATCTGCAATGGAGGATAGTGATGATAAAAGGATGGCGGTTTTTGAGAAAGCTTGGGCACAAGGTGGTTTTGCCTTCGCAGCCACTTATGATGATCTGTTAACAAATGAACAATCCAATGAAAAAGCAGCGGAATTTATTCGCTCTAAAATACGACAAATTGTGAAAGACCCTGTGGTAGCAGAAAAATTATGTCCGAAGTATATGTATGGCACGAAAAGACAGGTTTTAGATAGTGATTATTTTGAAGCCTACAACAGGGAGAATGTTGTACTGGTGGATGTAAAAGAATCACCTATCAAAAAAATAACAGAAACAGGTATTCAAACGACGGATGAACATTACGATTTAGATCGTATCATTTTTGCAACAGGCTATGATGGCATGACAGGACCATTATTTAAAATTGATATAAGGGGAAGGAACGGTGAGACATTAAAGGAAAAATGGGAGGATGGTGCTTCTGTTCAAACATATCTCGGACTAACAACAGCAGGTTTTCCTAATTTATTTATGATTACTGGTCCAGAAAGTCCATCTGTCCTCGTGAATATGCCAATCGCTATTGAGCAGCATGTAGAATGGATTGCACAATGTATCGATTACTTGCGTGAGCATGACATTGACCTTGTGGAACCAAATAAAGATGCCGAGGAAGCTTGGAGCAAGCATTGTCGAGAGATTGCTAACACAACACTTTACGTCAAAGGTGATTCCTGGTATACGGGAGCTAATATTGAAGGTAAACCCCGCAGTTTTTTAATTTATCTGGGCGGATTTGATTATTATACAAAGCATTGTCATGAGGTGGCTCAAAATAATTATGAAGGCTTTAAATTAATGAGATTAAAACCAATATCATAGTTTGCAAGAGAGGAGCATATATCAATATGGGACAACAAGTAGTCATTATTACAGGTGCAGGAAATGGTATAGGGAGAGAAACAGCAAAATTACTAGCCACACAGGACAAGGCATTAGTATTAGTAGATTTTGATGAGAAAAGTGGTCAAGACACACTACATGCTGTGAAGGAACATCAACAACAGGCTATCTTTGTCCACGCAGATGTTTCTAAAAGCCAAGACGTGAAGAAATATGTGGAGGCTGCAAAAGAAGCGTTTGGTAGAATTGATGCGTTCATCAATAATGCAGGTGTGTTAAGCCCGCCATCTTTACTAGCAGATTTAGAGGAAGAGACATTTGATAACGTCATTTCGGTCAATCTAAAAGGAACTTTTTTAGGCTTAAAATATGTATTAAAAGAGATGGAGCAACAACAGTCAGGTGTCATCGTGAATACTTCTTCAGCGGCAGGAATACAAGGACAACCCTATTTAGGCGGCTATGCTGCTAGTAAGCACGGTGTTATTGGGTTAACTAGAACTGCTGCCATTGAATATGGTCCTAGCGGTATACGAGTAAATGCTATTTGTCCAGGTGGTGTAATGACTAATATGACAAAGGGCTTAACGTCCAGTCCAGAGGAAAACGGCCCCCTAAGAAGATTAGCAGATGCTTCTGAAATCGCAAATGTAATCGCTTTCTTAATTTCGGAGGAAGCCTCTTATGTGAATGGCGCTGTCGTACCAATTGATGGCGGTTTAACATCGTAAAAAATATTTTAAATAAGAAAGGAAGAATTTTAATGGAACATCGTATTGATTCAGAACTAAGAGAAACGTTAGCAATTTTCCCCCCATTAGATTTAGATAATGTACAGGCAACAAGAGAAGGAATGGCAGCCGTTGCTGTGCCAGCTCCGATAGATGAACAGATAACAGTTGAAAATAAAGTGATTCAAGGGCCTGATGACAACGATTCTCTTCGCATTCGTATTTATAAGTCAAAAGAGCAGAAAGAAATTTCCCCAGGGCTACTATGGATTCATGGCGGCGGCTATGTCTTAGGTGCTCCAGAAGGAGATGATTTGCTTTGTCAGCGCTTTGTTAATGAAGCGAAGTGTGTGGTTGTATCTGTAGACTATCGACTTGCTCCTGAACATCCTTATCCAGCACCACTTGAAGATTGTTATGCTGCGTTAAAATGGGTAGCAGATCATGCGGACGAATTAGGGATTGATCCCAGTCGTTTAGGAATTGCTGGAGCAAGTGCTGGAGGAGGTCTCACAGCTGCACTCGCATTACTTACTCGAGATCGTAATTATCCAAAGCTTAGTTTCCAAATGCCTCTATATCCAATGATAGATGATCGGAATAACACACCATCTTCATTAGAAATTACGGGACATATGATCTGGAACCACTCGCTCAATCAAAAAGGCTGGGAAATGTATTTGAGTGGAGAGAACGGCAGCGACAATGTGTCACCATATGCCGCAGCAGCTAGAGCAGATGATTTATCAGGATTACCGTTTACGTATACATGTGTTGGTCAATTAGATCCATTCCGTGACGAGACTTTACAATATGTGACAAAGCTATGTCAGGCTGGAGTAGATGTCGAATTCCACTTATACCCAGGTTGCTATCATGGCTTTGAAAGTATTGCTCCAACAGCCGCAGTCAGTCAAAGGGCTGCCACAGAGTATGTAGAAGCTGCTAAATATGTTTTGCATCGAAAGATTTCAGTGCCTTTATAAATAACTTACAAAAGTCTCGAAACTTTGATTTAAAAAAGTTTCGAGACTTTTTTGGCAATCATAATTACATCATAACTAGTTTGTAATGCCACCTTTTAGGTTAGACTTTTATCGAGTGAAAGGAGGAGAATACAAATTGCTACAATTTGATTCAAAAATTGTTGGAAAAGAGATTGGTTTCGGCTATTTACGTGATAAAATTGCCAATCGAGGTTTTACGATTGGTGGGAATTGGGAGTATTATAAAGGAAGCTTCGATTCGATATTATGGAAAGAGGCAGGGGAAACTATTTATTTGCGTGTTCCCTTTATCGTAACATCAGGGGAACTTGATAATGAGGATGCCCAAATTCGTTTTCAAAAACCATTTGTCATTAAGCATGTTGAGAATATAGGTCTAGATTATGATGAGGGGTCTTTACTTGATGCAACTGGTGTTAGTCAATTCCAAACTCCGCTTGATAAAGACGGGTATATTCACGATAAAAGTAGATGGATTCAAGCAGGCGAACAAGCTGTTGAAGAAAAAGTGCTACCTTTTTTTATGCATTAGCTAGATAAATTTGAATAGCTAATGGCTAAAATTATATGCCTTTTTTCCTTTTTATTATTGGGAACTTGTAATCAAAAATAGAAATAGAATTGTCGTAAGAATTTTCCAACATTATAATAGTGTTAACGTACACTACTAGAAGAGGTGAGTTTATGGACAAAATAGCTATAGATGATTTTCAACATTCCCATCAGAAATTGCAACAAGAAAGACTCATCCATCGAAAAGAAGCGTATCTTGATGTGTTAGCGAAAACAAAAGCATTTGGTGAAATAATCACTTTTGAAGGTATAAAAGGTAATAAAAGAGACGTCTAGGGGACGTCTCTTGTTGTTGAAATAAGATCATGTCAATAGCAGAAAAAGAACTTTTAGCGAGGGGGTGATTTCCGTTCCGCCAGCGTCCTTTCCAGGGGGCGTCCGCTGAGCCGCTTCACTCACTTCCGTTCGCTCCAGGGTCTCAGCTGTGACGCTAAATCCCCTAGGAGTGACGCTGGCTCCTCTTCAATCAACCATTTGGCAAAAGTGGCTTTTCTTTCTCTTTCATACGAGCCGTCACGATCAAAATCGCTCCTTATTTGCCTGATGAGAGAAAGGAAAGCTCCTTATTTTCAATGTGGAGAAGTGATGCGTGACAACACCTCTTCATAAAGAGTAGGGAACACCTTCGCTTTATTTGAAAACCTTTGTTAAAAAGAAACATCTTTATGGATTGGAGTGGAAGGCTACTTGACTCCCGTGGGATAGCGAGACAGGCGAGCCCCTGCACGGAGCGGTAGCGGAGGAAGCGGCTCGGTGCTCGCCCACAGGAAAGCAAGTAGCCTGCAACGGAAATCTATTTTTACCTTTCACAAAATTTCTATAGATCGTTTTGTTTTTCAACACTAAGAGACGTCTAGGGGCGTCTTTTTCTATTTTCTTAATGCATTAAAAATGAAAGGGTGAACAACAATGAAATGTATCATGCCACTATTACTGCTAGTAATGGTTTTATGTGTTGCTTGCGTGCCACCTAAGGACAAGAGTGACGGAGGTTTAGAAAAAGAGGAAACGCGCATGGCTCCTTCAATAAATTCAACAGTAGAAATACTAGCAAATCAATTGCAAACACCATGGTCGATTCAAAAAAATGGTACTGTTTTTTATGTAGCAGAAAGGCCTGGTAGTATTGTGAAAATTGAGGAAGGAGGAGCAGTTGACAGGCAACAGGTCATCCTCGATAAGGAGCTTTCAACAGCGCCAGAAGCTGGTTTATTGGGGTTTGTATTAGCACCTAATTTTTCAGACAAACAGATTGCCTTTGCTTATTATACGTATGTTGAAGGAAGCGAGCAGTTTAATAGAATTGTTACATTAACCTTGAACGATAATAAGTGGTTAGAAACGGATCTTATCATAGATCGAATAAAGAGTGGTACATATCATCATGGTGGTCGTTTAAAAATAGGGCCTGATGGTAAACTGTATGCAACAGTAGGTGATGCGACGCAACCTTCCTTAGCACAAAATTTAGATGCTCTAGAGGGAAAAATTTTACGCATCAATTTGGATGGCTCCATACCGAACGATAATCCTTTTCCACAGTCCTATGTATACAGCTATGGACATCGAAATCCACAGGGCTTGACCTGGGCAACAGATGGTACGATGTATGCCAGTGAGCATGGCAATGCCGCAAACGATGAAATTAATATAATCGAGAAGGGGAAGAATTATGGCTGGCCCGATATTGAAGGAACAAAAAAACAGCAAGGTATGATCACACCTCTCTTTACATCAGGTACTTCTAAAACGTGGGCACCATCTGGCATTGATATGATGGATGATCAATTATATGTCGCAGCTTTAAGAGGTAGTGCAGTGTTAGCGTTTGCTGTGAAAGAAAACAAATATATTGAACGATTGTCGGAATTTGGAAGAATTCGTGATGTCTTTGTGGATGACGCATTTCTTTATTTTATTAGCAATAATACAGATGGTCGAGGAAGCCCACAGTCACAGGACGATAAACTATATCGGATACCATTGTGATATACTATTTGTGAAGACATAGAAGGGTATAAGGAATGGGGAGGACTAACATTGGCTAATTATCTTAAAATCGCAGTGGCAATTGATTTCTCGGAACAATCATTAAAAGCATTGGATCGAGCAAGTCACTTAGCCATGCAACACAATGCTATTTTGCAATTAGTGAACGTCATTGATACAAAATCATTTGGAGCGGTATCTGCATATGATTTGAAATATGCGGAGGAACTAAAGAAAGAAAACGTTGTAAAAATGGAACAGTTGGAAAAAGAGGCATTGCAGACAGGAGTCAAAACCGTGGAATCTGTAGTAGAAGCAGGCTCACCAAAAGGTATTTTAACGCAATTACCGAATGTGGACTTAATTGTCTGTGGTGCAACAGGGTTAAATCGTATGGAGAAAATGATGTTAGGATCTGTTGCAGAGAAAGTAGTGCGCTATGCTCTATGTGATGTGCTAATTGTCCGTTAATTTTTTGAATAAAAAAGACCTGCTTGTGCTAGTAGACAAGCAGGTTTTTTCATTATTATTCGATTGTTTGAGCGTTATCAATAATGCTTTGAGGAATATCAATTGTTTTTAGGTGGTTGAAATCAGTGTAAGTAACGACTGATTTTGTATTCATGATTAATTCGTCACCTTCTACGGCCATTTTTAAATCAAAATTCATATCCATTTTTTTTGTATCGAAAGTCTCTTTATCGATGTGTAATACATAGTTGATTTTTTCAATTGTTAATTGATCCATTGGATTTTCTTCTAATCCCATATCCTCGATAGATTTAGTGATCTCAGAATCAATTAGCTCTTTAAATTTATCGCCTTTTGCTTCTAAAGTAAGGACATACTCATCGTCTGTTTGTTCAAATTTAAAATCACCAATGAATTTTTTTAGATGTTCTAGCTGTTCTTTCGCATCTGCAGAAGCAGCCGTTTGATCTAAAATCTCATCAAAATTCTCATCAGGTAACTTGATCCAGCTATCAGTTGTCATATCTTTCATGAAAAGACCAGTGTCTTTCTTCATGTACATTTCTATTGGCATGTCCGTTGTTTCTTCGCCTTCACTCATCATATCGGGCATCGACATTGAACCTGACAAATGCATTGCAAGTGGGTCAACAATGATGTCCATGTCCATTTTAGAGTCGATAGAAAATTCCATAGCCTCTTTACCAGATCCAACCTTTGTTACCTGTGTCATGTCCATATTGGCACTTGCACTTTTAATGTCAGCCTGGCGGTCCACTGCTTTGTCATACACTTGTTCTAAAGTGAGTTTGCTTGTTTTAGTTGTGTCTTTCGTAGGGGTAGCACTCGAGTTACAAGCTGCAAGTGTCAATGCTAGTGTCCCAACTGCTAATACTTTAAAAATTTTCTTCATTACTTTCATCTCCTATTCTTGGTAAAAAACACTATCTACTACTATACGCCCTAAAAAAGGAAAAGTTTCGTTATTTTTTAAAAAAGACTAAGCTTTTATTAAAAAATAACATTCTTTTCACAACTGCATGTGATAAACATGCGAAAATTAATAAAGGTACAGAAGCATAATTAAAAAAGAAAAAGCTGTCACCAAGCAATTGTTCAATGACAATTGCTTGGGACAGCTTTTTTGATTATCTTTGTTCTGCAGAGATTTAAGTGTCCGCTGATCGCGATAATGCCCTGATGTAATGGATTAATTATAACCCCAGATCATGGCGAATAATGTACCAATGATTGTGACTACACCTACGAATACTGAATATAAAATCGTTGTATACAACGTTTTCTTATCTTCAGATTCACCGATGTGCATGAATAATACTAATTGTACAGTTGCTTGTGCAAGGGCAGTTATTAGTAAAATTCCAAATGCCATATTAAGAGACATATCGAATTTAACAACAGCTAAAGCTACAATTGTTAGTAATAGTGAGAAGCCGAAGCCCATCACATGTTGTTTTGGGAATAATTCCTTCATCAGCTAATCAGTCCTTTCAAGTAGACGAAGCTGAAGATGAAAATCCAAACAACGTCTAGGAAATGCCAGTACAATGAGAAGATAAACGCTTTGTTCGCTGTTTGTGGATTTAAACCACGTTTAGCCACTTGGATTAAAATAGCTACGCCCCAGAAGAAACCAAATGTTACGTGGGCACCGTGCGTTCCAAGTAAAGTCATTAAGGACGATAAGAATGCGCTTGTTTGAATCGTCGCACCTTCGTGTACATAAGTGACAAATTCATCAATCTCAATAGCTAAGAAGCCAAGACCTAGTAAAAGAGTGATGATAAAGAATGTCATCATCGCTTTTTTACGACCAATACGCATTGCATGAACACCAAGACCAATTGTGAAACTACTTGTTAATAATAAGAATGTTTCCCATAGCACTGGAGTTAATTCGAAAATTTCGGCACCATTTGGGCCACTACCTGTACGTGTATGAAGTGTGAAATACACTGTGAATAGTGTGGCAAATAACACGATTTCGGCGCCGAGGAAAATCCAGAAACCAAAGATTTTTAGACGGTTTTCCTCTGTACTATATTCTAATGGAAGTGAAGAATCGATTTTCATATTATTTATCACCTCTCAAGCTTTTTTCAGTTGCCATTACTTCCTCAACTGAAATGTAACGACCATGATCTTTTTCGAATGAACGATGGATCATGAAGCCAAATACACCAAGCATACTGATGATGGCTGGAATCCATAGATTGAATACAGCGAAGAATGCTGCAAGGAAGAAGAATCCACTCATCCAGAATGGTGTACCTGTATTATTTGGCATGTGAATTTTTTCGATTGGACCTGCAGTAATATCGCGACCTTCTTTTTTCGCGAACCAAAACTCATCTAAGCGAGTAACAGTAGGCACTACGGCAAAGTTATATTCTGGTACTGGAGAATGTGTAGCCCACTCAAGTGTACGACCATCCCAAACATCTGCCTTTTCATTGCGAGGCATATGTTTCCAGCTGTAGTAAATGTTATAAACAATTAATGCAAAGCCGACTGCAAGTCCTAGCGCACCGATGAACGATAACATGTTCAATGGACCATAACCAGTAGACTCTGAATAAGTGTACATACGACGAGCATAACCATCTAAACCTAAAATAAATAGTGGGAAGAATGTTACGTTGAAGCTAATGGCAATGAACCAAAAGCCAGCTTTCCCTAATTTTTCATTTAAACGGAAACCGAACATTTTTGGCCACCAGTAGTGGTAACCTGCAAGTACACCAAATACTGTACCTGGAATTAATACATAGTGGAAGTGGGCAACTAAGAACATCGTATTATGATATTGGTAGTCGGCACTTGCCATCGCGAGCATAACCCCTGTAACCCCACCAATAGTGAAGATAGGAATAAAGCCAAGTGCATAAAGCATCGGTGTTGTAAATTGAATTTTCCCGTGCCTCATTGTGAGTAGCCAGTTAAATATTTTAACACCAGTAGGAACTGCGATTGCCATTGTTGTAATAGAGAAAACACTGTTAACCATTACACCGTGACCCATTGTATAGAAGTGGTGGGCCCAAACTACGAATGATAGTAGGGAAATGACCACCATACTCATCACCATTGATTTGTAACCGTATAAGTTTTTACGTGCAAACGTTGCAATGATTTCTGAGAAAATACCGAAAGCAGGTAGGATAACGATATAAACCTCAGGATGTCCCCAAACCCAGAATAGGTTGGCCCAAAGCATATCCATACCACCGTCTTGCATTGCAAAGAATTTTGTGCCGAATTGACGGTCAAACATCATAAGTGCAAGCGCTACAGTTAATACTGGGAACGCGAATACGATAATAATGTTTGTAATTAAAATAGACCAAGAAAACATTGGCATTTTCATTAATGTCATACCAGGGGCACGCATTTTAATGATCGTCGTGATAAAGTTAACACCTGTCATTAAAGTACCAATACCTGATAATTGAAGTGCTAAAGAATAATAGTTATTCCCTACAGTCGGACTAAATTCCGTACTTGCAAGAGGGAAGTAGGCTGTCCAACCAGCGTCTGGTGAACCACCGATAATGAATGATAAGTTTAATAAACCAGCACCTGCTGCAAATAGCCAGAAGCTGACAGCGTTTAGACGTGGGAAAGCAACGTCACGTGCACCGATTTGAAGTGGAATGACAATGTTCATTAAGCCGATCACAAATGGCATCGCCATAAATAGAATCATTAATAAACCGTGTGTTGTGAAAATTTCATTATAGTGTTGTGCATCAAGAAGTCCGTTATCTGGAACGGCTGTTTGTGCACGCATTAACAGTGCATCGATACCACCGCGGAATAGCATTAATAAGGCTACTGCGATATACATAATCCCGATTTTTTTATGGTCAACAGTTGATAGCCAGTTTTTGTAGAAATAGCCCCATTTTTTGAAATAAGTAAGGCCTGCTACGATAACCACTGCACCAACTACGATACTAATAGCTGCCGCTAAAATCATCGGTTCTTGCATTGGATGGAATAATTCTTCCATACTCATTGGATGCGCTCCTTTCAAAATTAAAAATTAATGGTAATATTCGTTCGAATAAAAAATTAGTGATGTCCTGAATGCTCTTCAGACATATCCTCATGATCCATGTCATCCATATTCATGTGTTTACCATGTTCCATTGGAGCTGGTCTGAAGTCTAAGTGTGTAGATGAGAAGCTTTGGCGACCAACATGCTCCGCCTCTAATAGCTCGTCAAATTTTTCTTCAGTTAATGGTGCTTCTTTTGCTTTGACATCAGCAACCCATTGATCGAAATCTTCTTGCGTCATAGTTTGTGCTTCAAATTCCATTTCTGCAAAGCCACGACCATTAAAGTTAGAGTTACGTCCCATAAATGAACCAACTTCATCTGCAGCCAAGTGAATCGTTGTTAACATATCACTCATGGCATATTTTTGACCTGCTAATTGAGGAATCCAGAAACTTGTAATTGGACCAAATGAATAAAGCTTAAACTCTATTGGACGATCCACTGGAATGTTTACATAATTAACTGTTTCAACACCTTCTTCAGGATAACTGAAGTGCCATTTCCAGTTTGATGATGATGCATAAATAACTAAAGGCTCCTTATCGTCATAACCCGCAGGTTGGGCTTCTACTGTAGAAGTTGTTCTTACTGTAACAACAGCTAAGAAAGCTACGATAATAATTGGAATTACTGTCCATGTAATTTCAAGAAGATGGCTACCCTCTTCATGAGGAGGCTCATAATCTGCAGATGCCTTTGATGCGCGATATTTTGTTAGCATAAAGGCTAAAAGCACATACACGACTAGTAATATAAAGGCCATTGTAATAATGGATAAGATAATTGTGTTTGATAATGTTTCGGCATTAGGTCCTTTTGGGTTGAACACTGTTAATGGTTCACAACCAGCAAGAAGAGCAAGCGCACTCAATGCTACAAACATTAAACTTAATTTTTTCTTCATGTTTGACTCCTTTCTATAAGAACGGCTATTCATAAAATTCATGTGTTTTTTGTCAGTCTCACATTTACAAATAGTAGATACTGAGGTCACCTCTTTTATCTTGGAGTATCAATCAACAGCATAAGAATTTACAATGGCATGGTTCAATATGAAACATAAAATCTAGTGTTGATTGATGTGATGCAAGCGTTAGCAAAATCAAAGCGATGTGCAATCGTTTCTAAAGACGTACTTGCCTGACTACGATTGTCACATTTTGTCGTTGTTTGCACATTGGATTATACGCCCTGTTTTTAAGAAAAAACATAATTTTGTTATGAAAATGATAGTAAGACGACACCGAATTTGAACATTTTTTGAACGAAAATCGTTATTTTAGTATTAGTATTTATAGGTTTTTATTAATAAACACTGTGGAAACGTTGAAAATACTGGATTCCTCATGTTTACCTAAGTAAATAATATTTTTTGTGAAAAATAGCATTTCACATTTTGGACGCTGTTTTGTAATAAAATCAGCGCCTAATAAGTCGTTACAACACTTTTTGTTTGCCTTTTTTTAAAAAAAGGAGTACACGCAATAGCGTTGTGTGGAAACTATAGGATGAATTTTCAATGTAAGGAATTTGCAATAAGGGAATAATTGGAGGGGGTTATTAATTATGTTAATATAATTATTGCTTTTCTTTAATATCCAATTTTTTACTTTGTTTATTCTATCTGAAAAGTAAAAAAGCAAACTAAGACTTGTCCTAGTTTGCTGGTGTTTTAGAAAATTTTTAAGTTATGGAGAAGGAAATGTAGTAAATCAGCATTTTTGAAGTTGACTGTCAATCCCCGAGCTTTAGCCATTTAGAAACTTGCCCATAAATCGTGTTTTGCAGTTGATGTGCTTTATTATTCATTTTCAACGAAAAATACAATGTTTTCATAAAGTTTAAGGTACAGGTGCGCCCACTAAAGAAGGAATTATTATAACCTTGTGTCATTAAATGCATTTCAAATCTATCAAAAGCCTGCTCTACAAACTCTATTAGTGCTTCTTCGGAATAATTTTGTTGTAATAGTGCGTCAACTATGTTGATTAAGCGCTCCTCTTCATCATTGATATAGACATTGTCCTTCCAAGTTACAAGCTTTAATGCGTGTAAGATTGATGGTGCGTATTGTAAATCGAATTTTGGATGTTTAATGGTCGTTGCAGCTAAGTCAGCACCGTGTGCAATGCTATGTGCCCATCCTTTATCCTGTACATAACCTCTTATATCTTGCTCCAATAATAGATAGCGTCCGATTTTTTTAAAGAAAATGTGTAAGTCATCATCGTTTAAAACTAATAATTCAGCATCCTTTGCAAGAAGCCCTGCTACAAGTAAAGCAGAAAATGAACGAGTAAAGACGCTATCTGTAGCTTTTTCACCAATATGTAAATATAAGAAATCCTCGCTAATTGCTGTTTCAAATAAATAGTGTAGTTGTTGGGGAGTTAATAAATTGTCACTTAGTAATTCGATGAAAGTCCGATAAATTAGGTGGTCGCGTAATTCTGCATCAACTGAGCCGATATGAGCTAACATTTCTTGTAATAACCAATCACTATGCTGTAGCATAAATGCCTGTCGTTCAGAAAGTGTCATTGTAGAAAAAGACTGTAATGTTTCTTTAATGTTCATATTTGAGAAAGCCCCCATCATCATTTTTGTACTATATATTATAGCCTTTTTTATTTCGAATGGAGCAATTTGAAACCTTCATTTATATGAAGAAAGGATACGTGGCTAATTACCAATATAACTTTTACAATATTATTTCCAGAAACTATAGAAAGTTGTTATGATAGAAACGCTACAAAATGGTAAAGCTTAAATGTGAACAATAAATAAAGACATACCTATTTAAGTATGTCTTAGTCTAGTTAGACGATGATTGCCGCTTTTATGCCGATGGGCCATTCAATAAGGGTGTGCTGATTTGTTTTTAACTCGACAAGAATGTGGGTATTTTTGATCGCATCAATAAGCCATTCACTGTAATGATGATTTGGCTCAGGATGTTGTAAAATTTGCTGCATATCTTTTTTATCAACATGTAACAGCTTGTAGTTACATTCAATGTTTACTTTTTGAGGAATAATGGCAAGTGATTCATTTTGATGACCAAGTGCAATAGAACCAGGAATACACCCTTGAATACGTAAAATATAGGTGCAGGCTTCTTGCGTATAGACGTCAATTTTGGTGCGTGTTAAAAATTCAAATTCTATCGGCTTATCTTGAAAAGGTCCGTCCGCTGTAGAAAATGAAATGACTTTAATTGATAATGCCTCAAATGCAGATGAGATACAATGATCAAATTCTGTGATTGTATCTAGTAATTGCATGGATTCCACTCCTTATTAAGAACTTGATTTTCTTGAAGTAGCAGACATTAATAAAGAGCGTCCGCAATTTGTAATAAATTTTAGATTATTCTAATTATAATACAATTTATTACAAAATATGAATGTAAAGCAATGATTTTTTGTTAAAAATAAGAAACTTGTGGATTTTTTAGTAAATAACCGAAATGAAAATAGAAATAAAGAGGTGAGAAAAATGACAAAACGAAAGCGTCATGTTCTTAAACATGACAATATTGTTGTTTTTCCTGGCACTGTCCAAACGTTACTACGTGAAGGGCATATGTTTGCTGAGAATTATCAATATGAAAAAGCGGTAGCCAGTTTTGAAAAGGCATTTGTCTATGAATCGGGAGATGAATTTGCACTCAGTGCATATGCCTTTGCTTTATATGAATTAAAAGACTATGACAAAGCGAAAGGTGTTTGTGAACAGTTATTTACGATGGGAACGACACTTTATGTGGAAGTGATGGAATTGTACATTACAATATGTATGCAGTTGAAAGAATACCATCAGGTTGAGACATTAATTACGACGCTTCTTGAAGAAAATGTATTGCCTCATGATCAAGTGGAGAAATTTGAACGATTGAAGAGTTTAAATAGAGAAGTGTCTAAAAATCTAGAAAAAAGAGAAAATGCTCAGCTTTTAATAGAGGAACAGGAATATGAGCTGGAGAAATTTTGTGCGCTTACTCCAAATGAACAATCCATTCGTTTACATCGTCTGATGGATACAAATGTAAGACAATTAAAAACGGCACTAAAAGCGATTATTGAATGTTCAACGATTCATCCTTTTGTCCAGAGCTTGGCATTAATTTTATTAGTGGAACAAGAAGTAGCCATTGACGTTACCATAGCCAAATTTAAGCAAACCAAAAACGTTAATCCTGTCCAGTTAGTATTACCTAACCAGCTACCACAGTATGGCGAGATAAAAAATATAATAGAAAAGAAGCTAGAACAAGACCCAACGACATTAGAAATGGTACAATATTTAATGGCGAAACATGCTATTGTAACGTATCCGTTTGAATGGCATCCATTCGAAGCCGATGATGTTGCCTATAGTTATATTGATTTTGTCTCAGCGATGCTAGGTAATGTGCAGGAAATGGACTATGAACTCATCGACTTTTTACAAATGTTAGAAAAGCTAACAGAACTACATTAGGTATGAAATAAGTTGAAACTATACTCATCTATGTTATACTAAAATGGTTGTCAAAATCGTAGTTACGAATGAATTGTCTAACATCTAAACTTGATTATTTATTTGGAGGTATTTATACATGTCAGCAAAATGGGAAAAACAAGAAGGTAATATCGGTACTCTTACAATCGAAGTACCTGCTGTAGAAGTAGATGCAGCAATGGACCAAGCGTTCAAAAAAGTTGTAAAACAAATTAACGTACCAGGTTTCCGTAAAGGTAAAATGCCTCGTAAAATGTTTGAACAACGTTTTGGTATCGAATCTCTATACCAAGATGCATTAGAAATTATCGTTCCTGATTCTTATGCAAAAGCAATTGATGATGCTGGAATTATGCCAGTTGATTACCCAGAAATCTCTGGTACAGAAAACTTTGTACATGGCCAAGACTTCACTTTCACTGCACAAGTAACAGTGAAACCAGAACCAAAGCTTGGTGACTACAAAGGTCTAGAAGTATCTAAACTTCCAGTAGAAGTAACAGATGAAGAAGTGGATGCTCAAATTCAAGAACAATTAGCTCGTAAAGCTGAGCTAGAAATTAAAGAAGACGAAGCAATCGTAGATGGTGATACAGCTGTAATCGACTTCGAAGGTTTCGTAGGTGGAGAAGCTTTTGAAGGTGGTAAAGGTGAAGACTATCCACTAGAAATCGGTTCAGGTTCATTCATTCCTGGGTTTGAAGAGCAATTAGTAGGTGTAAAAGCTGGCGAATCTAAAGATGTTGTTGTGACATTCCCAGAAGAATACCATGCAGCTGAATTAGCTGGTAAAGAAGCTACGTTCAAAGTAACTGTGAAAGAAGTTAAAACAAAAGTTCTTCCAGAGTTAAATGATGAATTCGCAAAAGAAATTGATCCAGAAGTGGAAGGCGTAGAAGCTTTACGCGCTAAAATTAAAGAACAAACTGCAGAGCAAAAAGTAGCAGAATCAGATGCAGCTCTTCGTGATGAGCTAGTAGAAAAAGCTGCTGAAAATGCTGAATTTGAAGTACCAGCAGGTATGATTAACTCTGAAACTGATCGTATGTTACAAGAGTTCGGTCAACGCTTACAAACGCAAGGTATGAACTTAGATCTTTACTATCAATTCTCTGGTCAATCAGAAGAAGATCTACGTGGCCAAATGAAAGAAGAAGCAGAAAGCCGTGTACGTGTGTCATTAACACTTGAAGCGATTGCTGAAGCTGAAAAAATTGAGGCAACTGAAGCTGATATTGAAGCAGAATTAGAAAAAATGGCTGCTCAATTCAACATGACAAAAGATCAAATCACAGGTGCTTTAGGTGGAACAGCAGTACTTGAAAACGACATCAAAATCCAAAAAACAGTTGAATTTTTAGTAGAAAACGCTAAAATTACTGAATAGGTTTTTGTGTAATTAGATAGTTAAAAAAAACAAGGTACGGCATTAATCCGTGCCTTGTTTTATCACATAAACTCTTAAAATCAGTCCCCTTAAAGTTTAGTTCTCTTTTTACTTCACTTATACATAGTATTGTTTTAGTTTTTATTTTCATTCAGCAGATGTTTGTACTGAAAGTATAGATCAGTACAAAAGACCTCTTCTCTTTAGGGGAGTGTTGTATTCTATATAGACTTTGTAGTGTGTGTCCAATCACTGAATGAAGATAGAGCCATTGACAGGTTTCGAGAAATTAAAGGTGCTAGCACAATTTAAAATTTAGATGACCATGCGTCAAGGCGAAATTGATACGATGCTAAATTTAACTTCATTCAGATAGATCTTATTAACATGACTTATTCTTTTGAATGAAAAAAGCCCTCGGTCCATGCATGTAGTAGATTTATAAATAGAGATCAGTTATTCTTTTGTATAACTGGAGTGAAGAGCCGTAACTTTATAGCGCGTAAGGTGGCAAAGGTAACAGGTTTCTACAGTGCTTCAGGAGACAAATGAAGTAAAGTACATGACGATGCGTTATAATCTATGTAGGCAGGAACGCCGAGCAGTAAATGATGCAGACAATTTATTTGATAAAGGTTCAATAATCTTGTAAGATTGTTGCTTGAATAGGGGTGAAACATATTGTTCAAATTTAATGATGAAAAAGGCAATTTAAAATGCTCATTCTGTGGAAAACCACAGGAACAAGTACGTAAATTAGTTGCAGGTCCAGGTGTTTATATTTGTGATGAATGTATCGAGCTTTGTTCCGAAATCGTTGTAGAGGAACTAGGTGTAGAAGAGGAAATCGAATTCCAAGATATCCCAAAACCGAAAGAGATCCTAACGATTCTAGATGAGTATGTAATTGGACAAGAGCGTGCTAAAAAAGCATTGGCAGTCGCAGTTTACAATCACTATAAACGCATCAATACGAACAGTAAAATTGATGATGTTGAATTAGCAAAATCGAACATTGTGTTAATCGGCCCAACTGGTAGCGGTAAAACTTTATTAGCTCAAACGTTAGCACGTATATTAAATGTTCCATTCGCAATTGCGGATGCTACCTCACTAACTGAAGCAGGTTATGTCGGTGAGGACGTAGAAAATATTTTATTAAAGCTAATCCAATCAGCAGATTATGATATCGAGCGCGCTGAAAAAGGGATTATCTATATTGATGAAATCGATAAAGTTGCACGAAAGTCAGAAAACCCATCGATTACACGAGATGTTTCTGGCGAAGGTGTTCAGCAGGCACTCCTTAAAATTTTAGAAGGAACAGTTGCAAGTGTTCCACCACAAGGAGGACGAAAACACCCTCATCAAGAGTTTTTACAAATTGATACAACCAATATTCTTTTCATTGTTGGTGGTGCATTTGATGGTATTGAAACTATCATTAAACGCCGACAAGGGGAAAAAGTAATTGGGTTCGGTTCAGATCCGAATAAAGTAGAAGTTGATGAAGGTTCTATCATGTCCAAGCTGATTCCTGAGGATCTACTGAAATTTGGTCTAATACCAGAGTTCATTGGTCGATTACCTGTACTTGCGAGTCTAGAGCAATTAAATGAAGCTGCACTTGTACAAATTTTAACGGAGCCAAAAAATGCACTAGCTAAGCAGTATCAAAAAATGCTTGAAATAGATGGTGTTGAGCTTGAATTTGATGAAGGGGCTCTTGTGGCAATTGCGAAGGAAGCGATTGAGCGTAAAACAGGTGCGCGTGGTCTTCGTTCAATTATTGAGTCAACAATGCTTGATGTAATGTACGAATTGCCTTCCCGTGAAGACGTAAAAAAATGTATCATTACAGCAAAAACAATTACGGATAAAGAAAAACCGAAATTGCTTCTTGAAGATGGCACTGAACTCGATGAAGGTAGCGACACTAAAACTTCAGCATAACGAATAGATGTGGCTGTCTACCGTTGTGAGATAGAGAGTAATTAGCTGACTTCGATTGTGCAATATTCGCACATATCGACAGTCAGCTTTTTATTCATTCCTACATAAAGCCAGCTGTAACTTGAAGAAATTTTTGGCTCGCTTCAATAACTAGTGTGAATCAATTTTTTAAACACATACTAGTAGCGCGGGATGTGAACATGAAAATTTTGACGGAGGTGAATGCCCGCATGGTGACAATACAAAAAACAACAAATGTACCATTATTGCCTTTACGTGGACTTTTAGTATACCCATCGATGGTGTTACATATTGATGTGGGTAGAAATCGTTCTGTAGCGGCGCTAGAGCAGGCGATGTTAGAGGACCAAATGATTTTATTGGTGACACAAAAAGAAATGCACGATGAACAGCCAGAAGAGCAAGATTTGTATGCAGTTGGTACGATGGCTTTTGTTAAACAAATGCTAAAATTACCAAATGGCACATTGCGTATACTAGTAGAGGGGGTATCGCGTGCTACCTGGAATAACTACCGTGCGTTAGAGAAGTATACTGTTGTGGATGTTGACGTAAAAGAGGAGTCAATAAATAAAGATGTAGAAACGCAGGCATTGATGCGTACATTAATGACGTATTTTGAAAAATATGCAAAATCCTCCAATAAGATTACGACTGAAACCATCAACACTGTAACAGATATTGAAGAGCCTGGCCGTTTAGCAGATATCATTGCTTCTCATTTACCATTTAAGATTGCGGATAAGCAAGAAGTATTGGAAATGCTGAATGTAAAAAAACGATTAGATCACTTAATTATTCGTTTGCACGATGAACAAGAAGTGTTAGATTTAGAAAAGAAAATTAATTCCAAAGTAAAGCAATCAATGGAGCGTACGCAGAAGGAATATTATTTGCGAGAGCAAATGAAAGCTATTCAAACAGAGCTGGGAGACCGTGAAGGGAAGACTGGAGAAGTAGCGGAATTGCGTAAGCGTATTGACGAAGCGGGTATGCCAGAGTCAACAAAAGAGGCGGCACTGAAAGAATTAGATCGATATGAAAAAATACCAAGTGCCAGTGCAGAAAGCGGCGTTATTCGCAATTACATCGATTGGCTCATCTCATTACCATGGACAAATTCAACAGAAGATCGCATGAATATTGCCCATGCTGAGAATATTTTAAATCGAGATCATGATGGATTAGAAAAAGTCAAAGAACGAGTTTTGGAGTATTTAGCTGTGCGTCAGCTGAAAAATTCGCTTAGAGGACCTATTTTATGCTTGGCAGGACCACCGGGTGTGGGGAAAACATCGTTAGCTCGCTCTATTGCGGAGAGCTTAGATCGTAAGTTTATTCGTATTTCATTAGGTGGCGTGCGTGATGAATCTGAAATTCGCGGACATCGACGAACGTATGTAGGCGCAATGCCAGGACGTATCATTCAAGGAATGAAAAAAGCGGGTACCATTAATCCGGTATTTTTATTGGATGAAATTGATAAAATGTCGAATGATTTTAGAGGGGACCCAGCAGCAGCAATGCTAGAGGTTTTAGATCCTGCGCAAAACAATACATTTAGTGATCATTATATTGAGGAACCGTATGATTTATCGAATGTATTATTTATTGCAACAGCCAATGATTTAAGCAGTATTCCAGGACCATTGTTAGATCGTATGGAAGTGATTTCCATTGCAGGTTATACAGAAATTGAAAAAGCGCAAATAACGAAAAACCACTTAATACCAAAGCAACTTAAAGAACATGGCTTGAAAAAAACACAAGTGGTAATGAAGGATGAAGCAGTCCTCGACATTATACGTTATTATACACGTGAGGCAGGCGTTCGTGGTTTAGAACGGCAAATTGCTACACTTTGTCGTAAAATCGCCAAAGTAATTGTATCTGGTGAGAAAAAACGAGTAACAGTTAGCTCAAAGTCTGTACAAGAATTACTTGGTAAACATCGCTTCCGTTATGGACAGGCTGAAAAGGAAAATCAAGTGGGAGTCGCTACAGGGCTTGCTTATACAACAGTCGGTGGAGATACACTTCAAATTGAAGTATCCTTAACACCAGGTAAAGGGAAGTTACAGCTAACTGGTAAACTTGGTGAAGTCATGAAGGAATCTGCTCAGACAGCATTATCCTATGTTCGTACGAAAATGGAACAACTTAATGTGGATGCAGAATATTTTGATAATCATGATATTCATATCCATGTGCCAGAAGGGGCTGTACCAAAAGATGGACCATCCGCTGGTATTACAATGGCAACAGCTATTGTCTCAGCGATTCTACATCGTCCGATTCGCCGTGAGGTAGGTATGACTGGTGAAATTACGTTACGCGGCCGTGTATTGCCAATTGGCGGTCTAAAAGAAAAAACATTAAGTGCTCACCGTGCAGGCTTAACAACGATTATTTGTCCAAAAGATAATGAACGTGACATAGAAGATATTCCTGACAGTGTGCGTGAGCAACTAACATTTAAACTAGTGTCGTCGGCTGATGAAGTATTAGCCTATGCACTGGACGGAGGTTTTTAGAAAAATGAAAGTCCATAATGTCGAAATGGTCATTAGTGCGGTAAGGCCAGACCAATATCCAGAAGATGGACTGCCAGAATTTGCATTAGCTGGTCGTTCGAATGTAGGGAAATCTTCCTTCATTAATCGAATGATTGGACGTAAAGCTTTAGCGCGGATTTCTTCGAAGCCTGGTAAAACACAAACCCTTAACTTTTATAAAATCGAAGAACAATTATTTTTTGTGGATGTTCCGGGTTATGGATATGCAAAGGTTTCTAAGTCTGAACGCGAAGCTTGGGGAAAAATGATTGAGCGTTACTTTACAGGGCGCCAGGAATTAAAAGCGGTTGTACAAATTATAGATTTGCGTCACCCACCAACAGCAGATGATCGCATGATGTATGATTTTTTAAAGCACTACAATATTCCTTGTATTGTTATTGCAACGAAGGCAGATAAAATCCCAAAAGGTAAATGGGATAAACATAAAAAAATTGTCAAAGAGACATTGGAACTGGAGAAAAGTGATCCACTTATTGTCTTTTCTTCGGAAACGGGTCTTGGCTTTGAAGAAGTTTGGGAAACAATTGAAAATAAAATGTAATGTAAAAACATCTATTGTGTCTAGTCGTTAGGACAGTAGATGTTTTTTGTCTGTTTACCAGTAAGATAAGTAGAAAATTGGGGAAAACGCTTGATGATTAAACAATTTGTCCGATAAATGAGATAGGAGGTGGACTAGATGGATATCGCAGCTTTATCAATGGCAATGAATCAAGCGACACTTATGCAAAATGTATCTTTAGCTGTTACGAAACAGGCTATGGATATGCAGCAAGAAAACACAGAACAATTAGTTGAAATGTTAGATGCTCCACATCCAACAGCCGGACATACAATAGACATTCAAGTGTAATGCAGGCAAGGTAGCTTGAAGTTGAAAGCTACCTTTACTTTTAAGAATGTTTGAAACTTCTAAAATGTAACTTTTCGAATAAGAAAAACTACCAATAATACGATATACTATTACTAATATTTAGTAAGGAGGCAGGATTTTTGAGAAAGTATTCATACATACTAATGCTGATGTTACTGATGGTTATTGGTTTTTCCTTTAGCCAACCTGCAAAAGCAGCCCAATTGGTGACGGGGACCTTTGTCGATGTAACGTATTCAGAATATACAAAGCCAGATGGTACGATAGAAAAGCAGCTTAGCAAAGTGACATTGCAAAATGATCGTGGACGAACAGTCACATTCAATATTAATAAGAACACTCGTTTATCAATTAATAATACGTCTACGACTATTGAGGGCTTTAAAATGGGCATGGCAGTGGAAGCTGAAATATCCTTAAGAAGTGTTGTAGAACTTCGTGGTACATCTAATACACCAATAGAAACGAATGGAACATCAACTGGAGGTAGCGTTAAAACGTCGGCTGGTGTCGTAACGAGTATTGATCCAAATGGATTATTTATTATGGTAAAACCAGATGTTGGTGCAGAAACAACCTACTATATAAACAAAGAAACCAATTATCAAAAAGGCTCTTCAGCAACAGATATTAGTGCGTTATATGTTGGAGATCGAGTTAAATTAAGTTTTAAAAATAAAAATACCTCTGTGGTGACGAAAGTAGCCATTAGTGAAACAGGTACTCTAGTGGAAAACTTATACAAAGGCGAAATACAAGCAGTCAATCCAAATGCTAATAAATTAACTGTGAAAAACCAACATGCCTTTGTGAATTGGCAATTTGGCTCACAAACAACAAATGACCTTTCGACAATGTCTTTTACATCCAAGGTGCCAATATATGTTGGCAATACGAAAGTAGAGAAAGGTCAACTGAAAAATTATATAGGTAGTGAAGCATACTATGCGACAGTTAAACAATTTGGGAAAGAAGTCATTGAGAAGATTGTAGTATTGAAAAATAATGAGCGAACGTATTATGAGCCAATGCTTTCTGTAGATACAGATTATAAACTGTTGAAACTAAAAACAGCGGGCTCAATGTACTTCCATAATGGTACCATTTTAATTCGGAATGGGCGTTTAATTGAACCTACTGGGCTGATGGCGTATGGTACTGCTTTTGTCATTACAGACGGTGCTGCTCGTGATCATTATGCACAGGTGGTACAAGTGACAAGTGATAGCTTTATATCACCTAACTTAGCTGGTCATGAATTATATTATGGACGCTTAGCTCAAGCAGATGGTTATTTAATTGAGATTGACGATGCGATGAAAATTGAATCGAATGTTTTCAAGAAAACCGAACGTACAGTACTGTCAGTAAGTAATTCCACAAAAGCTTTAGTGGATGATGGCAATAAAACGTATAGTGTTATGCCGGATATTGAACTTTACTTATCTGAAGGTGATTATGGTTACTTCTATGTGAAGGAAGGGCATGTACAAGCACTTCATATTTTAAATAATGCTAAACCTGTTGCTCCATTAATGCTGACAGGGAAGCTACAATCAGTAAAATCTACGTACCCTGCTGTGCTAAATGTCAAGAGTGTGAGCCAATGGCAAAATGGTCGTTGGTATGAAGCGGGTGAAATGGTTAATGTGAATATTGACCAAGCGACGTTGATTAAAGCGGGAAAAGTCATTCAAGCTTCTGACTTACAACCATCCGATCGTTTAGTTGTCTTATCCGATCGATTTGTGAAAGCTCATTTTATTTTAGTAGATTAGCATAAAAGACAAAGAAAGAATCTGCGAGTCTAATGCGAATAGTATTTGCAAAAAGGCGATGTATACATGATCTGAAAAGAGGAAGGTACTTCGCATAGGCTTGAATACATTCGATAGACGAGCAGATTTTTTGTTAGTCATGAGACCAAGCTTCATTATGCACTTCATGCACAGTGAAAGAGAGGAAAAGCAAATGCAAAAATATTTATCCAAAATAACGTTGGTAGTTCTTGTTATTTTTGTAATTGGAACTACTATCCCGTTCAATGCATCGGCTGCTTCATTAGAAACAACAGGTGCTGTAAAAAACGAGTATACATATGAGGAAGCCGTGTTCCTGTCAGGGACACCAGTTATTTTTAAGGGAACAAGTAAAGATCTTAAAATTGCACAAAAGGAATCCAAAGGTAAGTTAACAGAAACGTATAGCATGAAGCTAACGGCAAGCAATGGGGCTACATTGACAAGAAATATTGCCTACGAATCTGATGTAGTAGATTATGCGGTACTCGGCCAAAAAACATCCAATGGTGAGGTTAAAAAGTATACGGAGAAAATTACGATTGGATCTATTACTTATACATTAGTCGATTATCAATTTTCTCAAGGAACGGTTACGGATAATCGTGCAGCCTCTGATTATTACTCAGGAAATGTAATCTCGCGAAAAACGTATGCATTTGAAACAGGAAAAGGAAAAAACGCAGTTCAAAACACAGTAACGATTGAAACAGATAGTCGACATGCTGGCTATGAAAATTTTTGGGGAGCAACAGAAACACAAATTACAGAGTCAGTTTATTCCTATAGTAATGGCAAGACAAGCCATGTGAAAAATCGTTTGTCTACAAGTAAATCACGTGTTTTAAATTATGAAGAAAACCTTGGTAGTTTAGGAAGTTTTGAGGGTGGCTATGCAGTTTTAAGTGAAAAGGATGTTATTTCTGAATACACTTATGATTTATCTTCTGGACAAAAAGGAACGCTTGATTTAGATACAGAATACATGCCAACGATCGAGCGCCTTATTATTCCTAAATTCCGTGATTTAACTAATCACTACGCAAAAGAAGCCATTGAAAAGCTATATTCTCTAGGAATTTATTCAGATTCAAGTAATTTCTTCTCTCCAAACACACCGATGAAACGCATAGACTTTACAACAGCAATTGGTAAAGCAGTAGATTTACGTGTGTTTGAAGAAAAGAAATCGAAAAAGACTGCAACTACAAGCGTGTTTAGAGATTTAAAGCGTTCTGTTAAAGATTATGGTTATATAGAGTCAGCCTTAAACAAAGGGATAATTAAAGGTGTATCTGCTGATTACTTTAAGCCAGATAGTGCCATAACAAGAGCACAGGCTGCCACTATTTTTGTTCGTGCCTTAGGCCTTGAAAATAGAGCACCAAATCCTGGCTATATAACGAAATTTAAAGATGAAAACCAGATTCCAAACTATGCAAGAGATGGCATCTATATTGCAAATGAAATTGGTCTTATGATTGGCGACTCGGCCGGTCGTTTTAATCCAAATAAACCATTAACTCGTGCAGAGGCATCAGTTGTTCTAGAGCGTTTCTTGAAATATTTAGAAGATGACTTAAAGCAAAACTATCGTGATGACATATTGTTCTTTAACTAAGGAAAGGACTGAACAAAAATGACCTATGTAAAAAAAGCACTGCTCACTACGCTTTGCTTCATGCTAATACTGATGACAGCAACGCCTGTCGTCACGCAAGCAGCTCCAACAATTAAAGATGTTCCTACAAATAGCAATAATTATAAGGCTATTTCTTGGGCAGTTGACAATGACCTAATGTCTTTGAACAATGCCAATAACTTTTTACCAAATGAACAAGTAACGGAACGAGAGCTTATCTTGATGTTTGCTAAGCTGGATCGTAACTATGCATTATCATATATTGATAGTGTTGCTTATAATTTCTATAGTGATTTTTATTTACCGTTTAATGGTACAAATGTGAATGCTAATCGAACAAAAGCCGTTACACGTGGCCAATTTGCTCGAATTTATGCTGCCTTTAAAGGCTTAGATTTAGATGAACCACAGGCTGTACAATATTTATATTCAAATGAACTATCTACAAGTAGTTCAGGCAAAAAAACATTTGCTAGTTTTAATCCTTCTACTAAACTAACACGTGGTGATGTTGCAACCTTTTTATATAGAGCTGTTCAAAATGGCAATTTTGCTGTACAAGGATTAAAACGTAGTGCAGCAGGTCGTGATAATGACAGTATCACTTTACCGCCTGGTTTCATGGGCTCCAACAGTTCTGATTTTGAAGTACCAAAGGATAATTCCAATGATTTTACTGGTCCTAACAATGTTAATAATGCATTGCAAAGCATTGTGGTGGAAAAGCCAGATTTAATTGCGAACGATGTAGATTCTACACTTGTGACCGTATCGCTAAAGGCTTGTAATGGTGACCCGATTGCGGATGATAAATCGTATACGTTCAAAGTTACGTCATCTTACGGCACAATCGTTGATACATCTGGAGAAGCAGTTAAAACTGTCCAATCTGACGGCTCGACTGTATCAGCTATCGTTATCGCACCATCATTAACTAAATCAGTACGTGATACTATCTCTTTTGAGCTAGTGAATAATACAGATCCAGCTATGAAATGTCTTGTTGGGGAGAAGCTAAATGCAGAAGTTCGTTACGCACCACAGCCAGAATTACGTATTGATTATCAAGTATATGATCCTGCAAATTCAGATGATGATAATGGCAATGTGACACCTCCATATATCCCTTATGAAAAATTGCCAGAGTTCTTCACACAAAACTTAATTGATGTGTATGATCCAATTCCTTTTGCTTATGATGGGGATAAAAAGCTATTTAGTATTGGGCAGCAAACAAATGTAACAGATGCTTTGGGGAATGTACAAAATGTCTATTTGCGTTATGGTGGATCTGACCCTAGATATCCAGCATTAGGGTATGAACATGCAATATTACAATTTGAAAACTATGATATTTCCGTTTTCTTATTTGAAGAACTAATAAAAGGTCGTCTTCTCGACTCTGTGACTACACCTGCTAAAACTGAAATCATGTATATGATTTCGGAAGACGGTCGTCCAATTTATCGCGTTCAAGGGATTGATGATGATATTGCATCACAGGTTGAAAATATTAATCCGGTCGGCGCCATTATTCAACTTATGAAAGAAATGCCAGATGAAAAAAATCTAACATTAGAGCACTATGATAGTGTGATGAAAATTTATGCTATCTTCACTAACTTAAGTAACTATGACCGTACGGTGTTATTAAAATATCAAGGCGGTAAATTACTTGGGCAAGTAGAGGCCTACAAAAAACGTGTAGATGCATTGAAAGAAAGTGCCGATGCAGCCTCAAGACCATCTGGGAAAGATCGATATACAAAAGTTATGGTGACTTTAGTTCGCCCTGGTGGAGAGCCTGTGACGGATTATCAAGGAACCGTTAAAATTAAGTATGATGGCGTGGAAAAAACAGCTTCATTCATTACGAATACTTCAGATCCATTAAATAATACAGGTAGCCCAGGCACGGCCGTAGCCTACTTTGACTCTGTTATTTATGGAAAATCAAAAGTGGAGGCAACACTCGTTAATCCAATAGATCCTCGCTATGCAACAATTTTAAGGGGTTTAAAAGATAAAACAGTAACGAAAGATATTTTTACTAATCCATACTTTAGTAAAAATTCATGTTCGTTAGCAACAGAGATTGCCTATGTAGTCGACTATTCTTCTTCTATGAAGGCAGTTGATCCAACGAATTATCGTGGCAAAAAAATGATTGAGCTGATCAATCAATTGAAAGCAAAAAATAATATCGTCATCGAAACGAATACAAAAGCAACGGTTCTTGGTGAAGGGACGACAGATGCTGTGCTGAAGAAAGATCTTTACAAAGCATCCAAAGAGAAGGGTGCGACAGATATTTTTGCTGGTATTGATATCGCACTAACAAAATTCTCAAATGATACAAAAACAGCCAAAGCGATTGTCGTAGTATCTGACGGTAAAACAAGTAAAACCAAAATGACGAAGGTTATTAATGAGGCGAAAAAGCAAGGTGTTAAAGTGTACACTGTAAGTATGGGCAAAAAATCACAAGTAAATGATGCCACATTAATGCAATTGTCTACAGAAACTGGCGGAGCATATTTCCATGCGATTGATAATCTAAAATTGCATCAAGTGTTCCAGAAGTTAATTGATACTATTTTATGTAAAACACCCGCTTCAAGCTGTATCAACCCGGAAGATTTATTTGAAGAAACAAGCGTTTCGCTACGAAAAGGCTATCTTACAATGAGCGCTCGAGTTGATGGTAATTGTCAAAACGTTGATAAGATGAATGTACGCTACAATTCAATTAGTGGAGATGTCCAATTTGAATTACAAAAGCGTAGTGATCATGTTTATATGTTAACGAAAACTGTACAAACGATGCAGGACTTTAAAGTCAATAATGAAATCCAGTTTGTAGCATATGATAAAGATGGCAATATAATCGCGTTACAAACAGTTACAATTACAAATTAATAAGCAAACTGCCTCCAAACAGTGGGGGCAGTTTTTTAATTTGAAACAAGACGTATAATTTGTTACACTTAGTTTATAATAATTCTAATGTAGATGACGAATTGCAGTTCTTCATGACATGTTCACAAATTAGTGATGAACTATTGTCGAACTGTGCTATAATGAGATTTGTGAATTAGAACGTGTGAGGTGTTATTCATGCATACCATCGTAGTAGGCTTGAATTATAAATCAGCGCCTGTTGAAATACGTGAGAAGTTATCATTCATTGAGAGTGAACTACCACAAGCAATGGAAGCGCTGCAAAAGCAAAAAAGTATTTTAGAAAACGTTATTGTTTCGACTTGTAACCGTACAGAAATATATGCTGTTGTGGATCAATTGCATACTGGACGTCATTTTGTGAAACAATTTTTAGCCAAATGGTTTGATTTGCCTGTGGAGACATTTTCTTCGTATTTAACGATTCGTGAAGAAGATGAGGCAATCGAACATTTATTTAAAGTGACAGCTGGAATCGATTCAATGGTTCTTGGTGAAACGCAAATTTTAGGGCAAGTAAAAAAAAGCTTTTTAAGTGGACAAGAGATTGGTACAACAGGTACGGTTTATAATCAGCTATTTAAACAAGCGGTAACATTTGCAAAACGTGCACATAATGAAACAGCGATTGGTGAGAATGCAGTATCTGTTTCCTATGCAGCCGTTGAATTAGCTAAGAAAATTTTTGGCTCTTTACAACGTAAGCATGTAGCTATTTTAGGTGCAGGAAAAATGGGGGAACTTGCTATTGAGAATCTTTACGGTAGTGGTGTAGGAAAAGTTACTGTCATCAACCGTACATTTGAAAAAGCAGAAACTTTAGCAGCTAAATTCCACGGAGAAGCCAAGTCAATGAAGGAATTGCAATGTTCTCTCTTAGAGGCGGATATTTTAATCACTTCAACAGGTGCAACAGATTTTGTTATTGATTATGAGCTGATGCAATTTGTGGAACGTTTACGTAAAGGAAAACCTTTGTTTATGGTTGATATTGCTGTTCCTCGTGACATTGATCCACGAGTAGGCGACTTACCAAATGTTTTCTTATATGATATTGATGATTTACAAGGTATTGTTGAAGCGAATTTAGCAGAGCGTGAACGTGCTGCTGCTGATATTACAGATATGATTGGCAAAGAAGTTGACCAATTTAAAGATTGGGTAGCAACGCTTGGTGTAGTACCAGTCATCTCAGCGTTACGTAAAAAAGCTAATCGTATTCAAGAAGAGACGATGATTAGTATCGAAAATAAAATGCCAGATTTAACGGATCGTGAACGTAAAATTTTAAGCAAACATACAAAATCTATTATCAATCAATTGTTAAAAGAGCCAATTTTACAAGCTAAAGAATTGGCAAATGAACCAAAAGCAAATGAACAGTTACGTTTATTCCAACAAATTTTTGGTATAGAAGAGGCTGTTGAAGTTGAAGTTCAAGAGATGACAAAGCAAGATCTTGAGCGTAAAGAACGCTCAAAGGCATCTCAAACTTCTGCTGAGCCAAAGTACTCTTTCTAAAATATCCAATGTGTACGCGTAGCCAAAATGGTTGTACGTAAGTACTTCGCGCAATTGGATTCTCTACTGATATTACAAGAGGCGTTTTCGTATCTGTATGGTAAACTAAGGATACGAAAACGTTTTTTTTGTTTTCTGAGAGATACTAGCTTGACCATTTTACTACAAAGAAGGGATGTCTATTGGCTGATTTGACCATGACGAGACTATATGAAGTGATGATCGTCTTGTATGCGATCAGTCTAGTTTTTTACTTTACTGATTATTTTTATAAGCAAGTACGAGCAAGACGCATTGCTTTTTGGCTTGTTTCATTTGTATGGGTGATTCAAAGTGCCATTATTATTTTAACATTTGTGGAAACAAAGCGTTTTCCGATTCTATCCTTGTCCGAGGGAATTTTATTTTATTCCTGGTTACTTGTGACGTTATCGATTATCCTTCACTGTATTGCAAAGGTGGACTTACCGGTGTTTATTATTAATATACTAGGATTTTTATTCGCTAGTATCTTTACATTTATGCCTAAACGCCCTACAGGAGCCGTCGGAGAGACATTAATTTCGGAAATGCTTTTTATTCATATATCATTTGCGATACTGTCATATGCAGCGTTCACTTTAACATTCGTGTTTGCCATTTTGTATCTCGTTCTATATCGTTTACTGAAAAAGAAAAAGTGGACACATTTATGGACAAGATTACCATCCCTACAGCAAACGAGTAGCTGGATGAATATTTCATTTTTTATTGGGATTCCGATGTTATTTATAAGTTTAATATTAGGGTTTGAATGGGCACTATTAACATTAGAGAGTCTTTCGATTTTCGATTCGAAAATCATAGGGTCCTTCATTATTTTAATTTTGTATTGCTTTATCCTATATGTGAATCGCAAAAGCAAGCTGACAGGAACAACTTATGCATGGGTACATATCTATGCCTATCTATTAGTTGTTGTGAACTTCTTCCTAGGAAGTAGTTTATCGCGATTCCATTTATGGTATTAGAAGAAAGGTTGGAGACTGTTGAGAAAAATTATTGTAGGTTCTAGGAGAAGTAAGCTAGCGCTAACTCAAACAAATTGGTTCATTAATGAATTAAAAGCGGCTGGTGCCCCATTTGAATTTGAAGTAAAAGAGATTGTAACAAAAGGGGATCAAATTTTAGATGTGCAGCTTTCAAAAGTAGGGGGAAAAGGATTGTTTGTGAAAGAAATTGAGCAAGCCCTCTACGATAAAGAAATTGATTTTGCTGTGCATTCTATGAAAGATATGCCTGCTGTGTTGCCAGAAGGGTTAGTGATTGGTTGCATTCCTCCACGTGAAGATGCACGTGATGCCTTTATTTCGAAAGGTCATGTTAAATTTGCAGAACTTCCTGCGGGAGCGGTAGTTGGGACAAGTTCATTACGTCGCAGTGCACAGCTATTAACAGTACGCCCAGATATCGAGATTAAATGGATTCGAGGAAATGTTGATACACGTTTAGCTAAGTTGGAGACAGAGGAATATGATGCAATTATTCTAGCAGCCGCTGGTTTGAAACGTCTTGGCTGGAGTGATGATGTAGTCACAGAGTTTTTACCTGTAGAACATTGTCTGCCAGCAGTAGCGCAAGGCTCTCTTGGTATTGAATGTCGTGGAGATGATGCGGAGCTATTAGCTGAGTTAGGAAAATTAACGGATCCATCCACTTGGCAAGAGGCACATGCGGAACGTGCCTTTTTGGCAGCAATGGATGGTGGCTGTCAGGTACCAATCGCTGGGTATGCCACTTCAAATGGGGGCGAAATGACATTAACTGGCCTTGTCGCAGCTCCAGATGCTTCTGTTTTGTATAAGGAAACAGTAGTAGGAACAGACGCACAAAAAATTGGGGAAGAGCTGGCTGCTATTTTAACAGAACAGGGCGCTTTCGAACTGATTCAACGTGTAAAGGCAGAGCAAGATGCCAAGTAATTTACCTCTAAAAGGTAAAACGATCCTTTTAACGGGGACATCTAAGACAACAACCATTGTCGACAATATAACAGCTTTAGGTGGCCATGCCATCATTGCCCCATTAATTGAAACATGCGAACGATTAGACAATCATGATGCTGAACGATTGAATTGTGCGAATCAATTTGATTGGCTTATTTTTACGAGTCAAAATGCTGTCGATGCTTTTGCTCGTAAAATGCTGCGGCATCATTTGAATGCCGATCACTTCCAAGGGAAAATTGCTTCCATTGGAACAAAAACAACGACAGCATTAGAAAAGCTAGGATTTCAAGTGAGCTTTATGCCTTCTGTATTTAGTGCTGATATTTTCGTCCAAGAATTTCCGAGTGTAGCAGGTAATCTTCCGAGATGTTTGTTTATTCGTGGAGAGAAGGCGAAAAGTACGCTGAAGGATGGACTGCCCTTTGAAGTAAAAGAGTGGACTGTTTATGAAACGAGGGAACGACATGATCAAACCTCAGTTATTCTCAAATGCATCGAGCAACATCAAGATGTCACGGTCATTTTTGCTAGTCCATCAGCTGTTGATGTGTATGCAAGGGATGTAGCATCACATGTTGGCTGGCGAGCAACTCGTATTGCAGCCATTGGTCATATTACGGAAGCGGCTCTTGAACAATATGGTGCTACTGTGGAGATTATGCCAAATGTATATACCATGCAAGCAGTTATCGAAGAAATTATGAAAGTAGGGGACAAATCATGACAAAACTACAATTTCAAAGACATCGTCGTTTGCGTGCTAATGCAACGATGAGATCAATGGTAAAAGAAACATACTTACATAAAGAGGACCTGATCTATCCTATTTTTGTAATTGAAGGCGAAAATATTAAAAATGAAGTACATTCAATGCCTGGCGTTTTTCAATTTTCATTGGATAAACTAGAAGCTGAAATTGATGAGGTTGTAGCATTAGGAATTCCTGCGGTTATTTTATTTGGTTTACCAGCTGAAAAAGATGCTGTTGGAACAGGTGCGTTCCATGATCATGGCATTGTTCAAGAAGCGACACGACTTATTAAAGCACGTCATCCTGAGCTATTAGTCATTGCCGATACATGCTTATGTGAATTTACAGACCATGGACATTGTGGCTTAATTGAAGGCGATCAGATTTTAAATGACCCTTCATTAGATGTGTTAGCCCGTACAGCTGTGTCACAAGCAAAAGCTGGTGCAGATATTATTGCTCCATCTAATATGATGGATGGCTTTGTTACAGCAATCCGTGCTGGTCTAGATGAAGCAGGATTCGAGCATATTCCAATCATGTCGTATGCAGTCAAATATGCATCTAGCTACTATGGGCCGTTCCGTGACGCTGCAGATGGTGCACCGCAATTTGGTGATCGGAAGTCCTACCAAATGGATCCATCGAACCGTTTAGAGGCTTTCCGTGAGGCAGAGTCAGATATCGAAGAAGGCGCAGATTTCTTAATTGTAAAACCTGCCCTTAGCTATTTAGATATTATTCGAGATATGAAAAATAACTATCCATTACCGCTTGTTGCGTATAATGTTTCAGGTGAATATGCAATGATTAAAGCGGCTGCTATGAATGGTTGGATTGAAGAGAAAAAAGTTGTGCTTGAAACATTATTAGGTATGAAACGTGCAGGCTCTGATTTAATCATTACGTATCATGCAAAAGATGCTGCACGTTGGTTGGAGGAGAAATAAATGACACGTTCTTACGAAAAATCAAAGCAAGCTTATGCTGAAGCTGTTCAATTAATGCCAGGTGGCGTTAGTAGCCCAGTACGTGCATTCAAATCAGTAAATATGGATCCGATTTTCATGGAATCTGGCCACGGTGCTATTATTAAAGATATTGATGGCAACGAATATATTGATTATGTATTATCTTGGGGGCCACTGATTTTAGGCCATACTCATCCAGAGGTAGTGAAAGCAATTGCTGACACAGCAGCAAAAGGCTCTTCCTTTGGTGCGCCAAGCTATACAGAAAATCGTTTAGCTCAATTAGTTTTAGATCGTCTGCCAGGTATGGAAATGATTCGCTTTGTTTCTTCAGGAACAGAGGCTACTATGTCTGCCTTACGTGTAGCTCGTGGTGTTACTGGACGTGATAAGATTTTAAAATTTGAAGGCTCTTATCATGGTCATGGTGATTCCTTATTGATTAAGGCTGGCTCTGGTGTAGCCACATTAGGCTTACCTGACAGCCCTGGTGTACCGGCAGATATCGCTCGAAATACGTTAACAGTTGCCTACAACGATTTAGAAGGGGCAAAAACGGTGTTCGAGAAATTTGGTGCAGAGCTAGCAGCAGTCATTGTGGAGCCAGTTGCAGGGAATATGGGGGTTGTACCACCACAGCCAGGTTTCTTAGAAGGTCTACGTGCCCTTACAACGGAGCACGGTGCAATATTAATCTTTGATGAGGTTATGACAGGTTTCCGTGTAGATTATGGCTGTGCACAAGGCTATTTTGATGTCACGCCTGATATAACTACTTTAGGAAAAGTAATCGGTGGTGGTCTGCCAGTAGGAGCGTTTGCTGGGAAAAAAGAGATTATGGAGCAAGTAGCACCAGCTGGCCCTATTTATCAAGCAGGTACACTATCTGGGAATCCATTAGCGATGACAGCCGGCTACGAAACGTTATCACGCTTAGACCATAGTACGTATGATTACTTTAAAAAATTAGGTGATCTGCTGGAAGCAGGTTTCCGTGAAGCCGCAACAAAATACAATATTCCGCACACAGTTAATCGTGCTGGTTCTATGATTGGTTTCTTCTTTACGAATGAAGATGTTATTGATTTTGCTTCTGCTAAATCATCTGATTTACAATTATTCGCTGAATACTTCCTCCTGATGGCAGAGGAAGGGATTTTCCTACCACCTTCTCAGTTTGAGGGATTATTTATTTCCACAGCACATACGGAAGAACATATGGCTAAAACAGTGGATGCCTTCCATAAAGTATTTGCACAATTAGCAAGATAACAAAGTTTAGGGCATGCTAGAAACAAATCTAGCGTGCCTTTTTTAGCTTAATTCAGCTTAAAGTGAAGCGACAGAGACAGAAAACCGCAAGCGCTTACGATTAATGGTTTTCTATGATGGAAGTCATTCTAGTACTTGAGCAATGAATGAGCAAAAGAGAAAGTATAGCATATATTAACTAGCAAATAAGAACTTCTATACTGGATGAAGGACCTGTTTTTGTTAAAATTATATCTTTCAGCATGGCCAAATTGTGGGCGATATCGTTTATAATATAGCTATTCATAATAGAAAGTAGTGAATTAATATGGCAACTGGCACACACATGGTCGAAGTACCCGTAGGAATTGATAATGTATGGGAATTCGTCAGTGATATGGAAAAATGGGCAAAGCTTGTCCCAGGTTATAATACACACGAAATGATTGATGACAAACATTCAACATGGACTTTTAAAGGCAATGTTGGCGTTTTGAAAAAAACGGTACAAGTAGAAATTACAATTTTAGAATGGGTAGCACCATCAAAAGTTACATTCGAATTAAAGGGTCTTTCTGATAATTTCACTGGAAATGGCTATTTCCTTGCAGAAAGCATTGATGCTGAAAACACAAAAATGACAGGTTTTTTAGAAGTCGTTGCTGGCGGCTTAGCTGGCCCTGTGTTAAATCCGATTTTTAAACCGATTGTACCAAAGGCAACACAAATGCTAACAGATCGTGTAGCTAATAAAATTAAATTAGTCAATGTTTAAATGATAAGAACATCCATGAAAATGGCATGCTAGAAGTAATATTCTAGCATGCCATTTTTCTAGTAGTATCTATTTATAATTATGTTCAACTTGAAACACACTAGCATACTATCCTTTAAATCGTCATATGATGCAAAGGGAGGGATTATTATCGAACAAAAAACTTGGAATATGCGAGAAACATTTTGTTTTCCTGGATATGGTTGCCCAACAGAATTAGCTGCTGTACAAATTAAACCACAGTGGCAAGCCATGCAGTTAGAGGATTCACTTCGATTAATGGGCATCTACCATATTACGGCACATGTTCGTTTTGATTTTCAAGATATGCAAGCATTTACAGGTGATGATAATTTAATTACAATTGATGCCCTTGATGTCCAAGGAGATACTGGTTATTTTGAGTATGCTGTCCCTTTACATGTGGATTTACCAAAAGAATCGGATGTCAAAGATTTAATGGTCAAAGATATTCGCCCTAGTCTGTCGAATCAGATGTGTCAGCTTGAGTGGACAGTTACAAGTATTTTTAACGAATATGAACCCGTTGTTGAAAATGATACTTTAGACAATCCACACCTAATGGCTCATGCTTTCGATCAAGAAGAAAAAATGGCTGTGATCGAGGAAAGTGTTCAAGTGAAACAACCTACCGCAGTAGCAGCAGCTTCACGCCAAGAGACCTCTACAACAGTTGACCAAAAGATAGTAATGAGAGAATCCTCAAGCCATATTGTTGTACGTGAATCCAGCACTTGGCATGAAGTGCCTTCCATGATTTGGGACCTAACAGAAGAGTATACACCGCTTAAAGTCCGTGTTTCAAATGATGTCTTTCAAAAGTAAATAGCAGAGAAGTAGTAGGAGCAATAAGAAGACTAAATCGCCTGATGTTGGCACAATAATGACACGGATAAACTGAAAAGCACAAATTGGCACAATAATGGTTCTACAATAAAAACGAACTTGTCGTAGCCAAGGAGGTAAAAGCCAAGGGTTATACTTGCGTCGACGCATTGAATTGTCACTTCCTTTTCTATTTACTTTACTCTTACTAAAAGATGACTAAATCACTTGAAAAATGACACGATTCTGCGGTACAATAAGGAAAATCAAATACAGATGCTATGATAGGGAAGAGTAAATTATGTCTACATTTTCAGAGAGGAAACGGTAGCTGAGAAGTTTCTATTTGTACTTAATTGAAGGTAGCCCTTGAGCAGCTTTAGTGAACTAACAGTAGTTAAAGCCGGTTAAACACCGTTACCGAATTAAGAGCCAGTAGGGAAGGCTGAGAAAATGTGTCATTTAGCATTGATCTTAACCGCTGCTGGAATTAAAGGTGGTACCGCGAATTAAAACTCCTTCGTCCTTTTAGACGAGAGGAGTTTTTTTATTGGGTAAAAAAATGAACAGCATTTCTTTACCAATAGTCTTCAAACAATAGGAGGAGTCAAGATGACAGAAAACATTTCAATGCCAACTAAATATGACCCACAGTCCATTGAAGCCGGTCGCTATGAATGGTGGTTACAAGGGAAATTTTTCGAGGCACAGCCTGAAAGTGGGAAAAAGCCTTATTCCATCGTTATTCCACCACCGAACGTAACAGGTAAATTACATCTTGGGCATGCTTGGGATACAACATTACAAGATATCCTTACTCGTATGAAACGCATGCAAGGCTATGATGCCCTTTGGTTACCAGGTATGGACCATGCAGGGATCGCAACACAAGCAAAAGTAGAAGCAAAACTGCGTGAGGATAATATAACACGTTATGATTTAGGCCGTGAAAAATTCCTTGAAAAAACATGGGAATGGAAAGAAGAATATGCTGGACATATTCGTGATCAATGGGCAAAGCTTGGCCTTGGTTTAGACTACACACGTGAACGTTTCACACTAGATAAAGGTCTTTCAGATGCAGTTAAAACAGTTTTTGTTGAGTTATATGAAAAAGGTTTAATTTACCGTGGCGAACGTATTATCAACTGGGATCCAGCAGCGAAAACAGCATTATCTGATATTGAGGTAATTTATCAGGATGTGCAAGGTGCATTCTATCATATGAAATATCCTTTAGCGGATGGCTCAGGATATGTAGAAGTTGCTACAACACGTCCTGAAACAATGCTCGGTGACTCTGGGGTAGCTGTTCACCCGAACGATGAGCGCTATCAGCATTTAATTGGTAAAACAGTTATTTTACCGATTGTAGGTCGTGAAATTCCGATTGTAGCTGATGACTATGTTGATAAGGAATTTGGTACTGGAGTTGTAAAAATGACACCAGCCCATGATCCGAACGACTTTGAAGTTGGAAATCGTCACAACCTAGAGCGCATTCTTGTGATGAATGAAGACGGTACAATGAATGATCTTGCTGGCAAATATAAAGGGATGGATCGTTTTGAATGCCGTAAGCAAATTGTTGCTGATTTACAAGAAGCAGGCGTGCTGATTCGTATTGAAGAGCATATGCATTCAGTAGGTCACTCTGAACGTTCTGGTGCTGTTGTTGAGCCATACCTTTCAGCACAATGGTTCGTTAAAATGCAACCACTTGCTGACACTTCCCTCGAGCTTCAAAAAGATGAAGAAGGGAAAGTAAACTTTGTCCCAGCTCGTTTTGAAAACACATATTCTCGTTGGATGGAGAATATCCGTGATTGGTGTATTTCTCGTCAATTATGGTGGGGCCATCAAATCCCAGCTTGGTATCATAATGAAACAGGCGAAGTTTACGTAGGAAAAGAAGCCCCAACTGATTCCGAAAATTGGACGCAAGATGAAGATGTACTCGATACTTGGTTCTCTTCTGCGCTCTGGCCGTTTTCTACAATGGGCTGGCCAGATGAGGCAAATGAAGAATATAAACGTTATTACCCAACCAGCACATTAGTAACGGGATATGATATTATTTTCTTCTGGGTATCTCGCATGATTTTCCAAGGCCTTGAATTTACAGGTCAACGCCCATTCAAAGATGTGTTAATTCACGGTTTAGTACGTGATGGCGAAGGTCGTAAAATGAGTAAGTCACTTGGTAATGGTGTAGATCCAATGGATGTTATTGAGCAATACGGTGCAGACTCTTTACGCTATTTCCTAGCGACTGGTTCATCACCTGGTCAAGATTTACGCTATACAACTGAAAAAGTAGAGGCAGTATGGAATTTTGCCAATAAGATTTGGAATGCATCACGTTTCGCACTTATGAATATGGACGGTATGACCTATGATGAAATCGACTTAACAGGTGAAAAATCCGTTGCTGACAAATGGATCTTAACACGCTTAAATGAAACGATTGAACGTGTAACTTCTCTTGCAGAACGTTATGAATTTGGAGAAGTTGGTCGTGAATTATACAATTTCATTTGGGATGATTTCTGTTCTTGGTATATTGAAATGGCGAAATTACCACTTTATGGTGAGGATGAAGTAGCTAAAAAGACTACTCGTTCTATTTTAGCTTACGTACTGGATCAAACAATGCGTTTATTACATCCATTTATGCCATTCATTACAGAAGAAATTTGGCAGCACTTACCACATGAAGGTGAATCGATTACAGTGGCTGCATGGCCAACAGTACGTGCGGATCTTCATTTTGCTGATGAAGCAGATAATATGAAGCTCCTAATGGATATTATACGTTCAGTACGTAATATTCGTGCGGAAGTGAATACACCGATGAGCAAAAAAGTACCGCTATTTATTTCAGCGAAAGATGCAGCAACAGTAGCTGTTCTTGAAGCGAATCAAGGCTATTTAGAAAAATTCTGTAATCCTGATACCCTCACAATTGGTGAAGGTTTAGAGGCTCCAGGTCAATCAATGACGGCTGTTGTCACAGGAGCGCAAGTGTTCCTACCACTTGTTGGTCTTATTAACTTAGAGGAAGAAATTGCTCGCCTTGAAAAAGAGTTAGAGAAATGGGCAAAAGAAGTAAAGCTTGTTACTGGTAAGCTATCAAATGAGAAATTCGTATCGAAAGCACCTGAAGCGTTAGTCAATGCAGAGCGTGAAAAATTAGCAGATTATGAAAGCAAGCATGCTGTTGTGTTAAAACGTTTAGAAGAATTAAAAAATATGTAATGAGGAAGCAATGGATGGCTGTAAAGTCATCCGTTGCTTCTTTTTATATGGAGCAAAAGGTATGTGTGTAATTAGGTTAAAATATAGTGTTATTCGAAATAATAAGTCTAATAGATTAGTGTTATCATTCGTTCAGTAGGATAAAAAACCTGAATGTTTTGGTGAATTGGGATGGCTAGCCCCCTTTTTGTAGAGCCTATTGTATGAAAAGTGGAGGTGTTGAGGTTGACAGGACACATTGCCACAATTATTACGAAAGTCAATAAAGCATGTGATGAATTAGATTTTGTAAGTGCAAGGGTACTGATAGAAACGAATCTTTTGAAATTATTAGAAGCAAAGTATTATCGTTTATTTAATGCCAGTGGACGTGTGCTCTATTAGCAAATAAACCTCAACAGAATTGTATCCAGTTATCACGTACAGATTTATTAACGATTCAAAAAATAAATGAGTATTGCTCGAATTTCGATATTTAAATGTTAAAACCCCTTTGAATGAGTACAACGTCCAAATATTCTCCCGCTATTGACAATATGGGGGCTCTATTAGGTGCTCACCAAGTACATTAATTGAAAAAATAAAACTAACACACAGTCGCTAGCTGCGTGTTTTTTCGAGTGTTTTGCTATTTAACGATGTTATTAAACATTACTTGTACTAAAATAAAGGTATTGCAGTAAGAGGGAGTGTTTCTTTTGTTTAACACAATGAACGAATGTACAAAATTTATCTTTACATTAAAAGCAGTTGATCATAAACGTGCACCACTTGTCCTCATGCGAGAAGTACTTGCCCATTTAGGTCATCCGCATAATCAACTACGTGTAATTCATGTGGCAGGTTCAAATGGCAAAGGCTCTACGGTGAATGCCTTAAGAGAAATGCTACAACATGCAGGTTACAAAGTAGGAGCATTTACGTCCCCGCATTTGGAGAGAGTCAATGAACGGATGACTATTAACGGCAAGCAAATCTCGGATGAGCAATTTTTAGCCTATTTCAATCAACTAGCCAAAATTATAGAAGAACAATACAATGGAGATTTTCCCAGCTTTTTTGAGGTAGTCACACTGATTATGTTTCAATATTTTGCCCATCAAGGAGTAGATATAGCGATTATTGAAACAGGACTTGGAGGACGTTTAGATGCGACCAATGTCGTCACGCCGCTTTTAGCGATTATTACAACGATTTCGCTAGAGCATACTGCATTTTTAGGTGATACATTCGCAAAGGTTGCCAGTGAAAAAGCAGGCATCATCAAAAGAGGCGTACCAGTTGTAGTAGGAGTTAGGAATGAGGAGGCATTAGCTGTTATTAAAGCCACGGCAGAGGAACGACACGCACCATGCTTCGTTTTAGGACAAGATTTTACGGTGACAAATAGTGAGCAAGGCACAGATTATCAGCAATTTACATATAAAAAAGAACAGGTCGTGATGATGGATGTACCTTTAAAAATGGCTGGTCCCCATCAAATTAATAATGCAAGTCTTGCTATTACGGCTCTACTTTTATTACGTGAAGACGGATACCTTTCCTTTGCTGATGATACAATTCGTCAAGGACTACAACGCGCACAGTGGGCTGGCCGTTTCGAGCAATGGCCGAATCATATCGTGCTAGATGGCGCTCATAATTCAGAAGGTACAGCTGCCCTAATCCAAACACTCAAGGATGTCTATCCTAACAACCAATATCGATTCATTTATGCAGCATTGGCTGATAAGGATCATGCCAACAGTATAGAGCTAATGGATGCTGTAGCGATTTCAATTGCTTTTACGCAAATAAACCTGCCCAATGCAATGCCTGCCGAGAGCTTAGCGATGTTATCGACACATGCACATAAAACTCATCACGAAGAATGGCTAGAAATTGTTCAAACTGTACTACATGAACGCCATGAAGAGGATATTGTGGTCATTACAGGTTCTTTATACTTTATAGCGGAAGTTCGACAATGGCTACAGGAGGAAGGACAATGATTCCAAAACTTGATCATTATAAAGAAAAATGGCATGTCAAAAGCGATGATGTGATTAAACCTGGTCTTGAGGCGATTGAAGAGGCCTTGTCCTTAGTAGGAAACCCCGAGCAAACATTGCGTGTTGTCCACTTAGCAGGCACAAATGGTAAAGGATCTACGTTAACGTTTCTGGAGGCAATTGCTCAAGAACATGGCTTACGCGTAGGCAAATTTATGTCTCCATGTATAGTGGATGTCCATGATCAAATTCAAATAGCTGGTCACCCTATAACGGAAGCTGAAATGGATCGAGTTTTTCAACAAATGCAACAGGCAGAGCTTAGTGAAAAACTAACGGATTTTGAATTACTAACTGTAGCTGCATTTTTACATTTTGTGAATGAGCACGTGGATATCGCGCTTATTGAAGCAGGTATGGGTGGGTTACTGGATAGCACGAATGTGGTAACACCGATTGTCTCCATTATCCCAAGCATCGCGTTAGAACATACAAAATTTTTAGGAGATACGCTTGCCCATATTGCCCGTCACAAAGCAGGCATTATTAAACGATCTCGCCCTGTCATTATAGGTGATTTACCAGATGAAGCTAAGCGTATTGTTGATGATGAAGCCGCTCGGAAAAATGCCAATGTTCTAGCATTAGGTCAACATTTTACTGTCAAATCAACAGCTGATGGAGAATGCTATACCAATGTAGTGCAACAGTTTCAAATAGCAAAACTAACTCGGTCTATGAAGGGAACACATCAAGCGAATAATATGGCACTTGCCATTACAGCATTTTTTGAAGTGGCATCTGTATTAGATGTATCTACGAGTGAAGTAGCTATACGTCAGGCAGTGCAAAGGGCTACTATTTTAGGACGTTTTGAAGAAATAATGCCCTGTGTTATTTTAGATGGTGCTCATAATCCAGCAAGTGCGGAAAAATTAGTGGAAACGATTCAATGTGAGTTTCCAAATGAGCGCATAACATTTGTTATCGGCATATTAGCAGATAAAGACGTACAGCAGATTCTCCGCCTTTTTGAGCAGGTCAGCGATAATTTTTATTTTGTTGATTTTGACAATCCGCGAGCGATGACTGCGCAACAAATGCTAGCCCTTTCCAATGCAGCATCCAAAGCTGTCCTTGTGGATTATGTACCTTTTTTACAGGCGCAGTCACTAAGTCAGCAAAGAACAATCGTATCTGGCTCATTGTATTTACTAACAGCGGTACGTAATAGATTAAAAGAATAAACCGACTAGGACTCTTGAGAGGGAGTCCTAATTTCATGTTGTTGAAAAAAGATAATGTCAAAGGCAGAAAAAGCAACTTTGCAAGGTGAGAGGTTGATTTCCGTTCCGCCAGCGTCCTTTCCAGGGGGCGTCCGCTGAGCCGCTTCACTCACTTACGTTCGCTCCAGGGTCTCAGCTGTGACGCTAAATCCCCTAGGAGTGACGCTGGCTCCACTTCAATCAACCATTTGGCAAAAGTGCCTTTTCCTTCTCTTTCATACGAGCCGTCACGATCAAAATCGCTCCTTATTTCCAACGTGAAGAAGTGGTGAGTGACAACACCCCTCCATAAAGAGTAGTGAATACCTTCACTTTATTTGAAAGCCTTTGCTCAAAAGAAACATTTTTATGGATTGGAGTGGAAGGCTACTTGATTCCCGTGGGATAGCGAGAAAGGCGAGCCCCTGCACGGAGCGGTAGCGGAGGAAGCGGCTCAGCGCTCGCCCACAGGAAAGCAAGTAGCCTGCAACGGAAATCCATTTCTACCTTTCAATTGACTGTTTTGTTTTTCAACACTATGCGACTAGGACTCTTGAGAGGGAGTCCTAGTTTTTTTATAGCTAGAGACCATGTTTTCCTTTCAACAGTTCTGTAGCAAATCACAATTAACTCGCATTTACACTTCGTAATCTACATATACTTATATCATATTGAGTCATCGAATTTTTGCAACGCTACTAGTTGGATAGATCGGTGGAAGGGTGAGGTGATAGATGCATGAAAATTGTAAGTCATGTGATAAAAAAACAAATATTTCGAGCAATGATTATTGGTGGATTTGTTGGTTTATTAGGTGTGGCGATTTTTTTAGGCGTGTTACAGGCCAGTACACAGTTACCGTTAAAGATAAATGGTAGTGAAGTAGCAAATAATCAATCAAAAACAGAGACGATTCCAACTGCCGGTGAGACAACCAATACATCTAATGCCCCTATGTTTTTTGCCAGTCAAGCAGGTGTGTATTCGAATTATGAGAGTGCCAGTTCTTTTGTTGCGGAATACCCAGCATTAAAAGAGAGTGCGATTGTTCAGGTTGATGGAAAATTCTATGTATGGACAAGCATGGTAACAGAAGAAAGTCAGCTAGAATTTTTACAGGAACCCGCAACCTTTAAAAAAGCATTTACTGTCAGTGGCGCAAGCTGTAAGGAACCAACACTTGCAGAACTGCCAACAGCCTTAGCAGACAAAAAAGCTACAAAATTAAATTTTAAAGAAAATGGAAAGGACTCTACATTACCAGAGGATTGGCAATCAATTGGAGCGGCTGCCTCTACTATTTCCAACGATGTTAACATTATTCGACTGCATGTTTTTGCGCATTATCAATCTAAAAATACATGTCTTCAGGTGAAGTTTTAAGCATAAAAGATCGCGAAAGTATCATTATCTTGATTTTTTGAAAATTTTCAAATCGTCTATTCTTCGTTATCATAAGGATAAGGAGGAATGGTCAGATCATGTTGAAAACAAATTATAAGCTTGTCCTTGCTTCTGCGTCACCAAGGAGAAAGGAATTACTGGGCATGTTAGCACTTCCGTTTGAAGTAATGACTAGTGAAGTGGAGGAAACAAGTGTACAAGCCAACACTATGCAGGATTATGTAAAGGGAGTGGCTCTATTAAAGACGCGTGATGTAGCCAGAAAAGCACCTAATGCCACGATTATTGGTGCAGATACAATCGTGGTTTACAAGGATGAGCTACTACATAAACCAAAAACACGTGAGGAAGCTATTTCACATTTACAGCGATTGTCAGACAACAAGCATGTTGTTATGACAGCGGTAGCAATTATCGAACCAAATGGAAAAGAAACGATTTTTGTAGAGGAAACTACAGTTATTTTTCATCATTTATCACAAGAGTTAATTGAAGCCTATGTAGATTCTGGAGATCCATTTGATAAAGCTGGTGGTTATGGTATTCAGACAGTAGGCACACTATTAGTTAAACGAATTGAAGGAGATTATAACAATGTTGTAGGTCTACCACTTGCAGCTTTGTTTTCGCAATTGGTAGCACGACAAATTATCCAATTTGCGAAGGAGTGAGTATTTTTGCTGGAAGAGGTTTTACCAAGTTTGATGATACGTGATGTCCATATGGAGGATCGTCCTCGTGAACGGCTGTTACGGCAAGGGGCTGAAAGTCTATCCAATCAAGAGCTGCTCGCCATTTTATTGAGAACAGGGACGAAGGAAGAATCTGTACTTGCTCTTGCAAATAGAGTATTAAATGTGTTTGAACGTTTACATCATTTGAAGCATGCAACCATCGAAGAAATGGTGGCTATTAAAGGAATCGGTGAGGTGAAAGCCATTCAATTACTCGCAGCCATTGAACTTGGTAGACGATTGGCTCAAAAACAAAATATTGAGAAATTTACGATACGTTCTCCGCAAGATGCAGCAGCCTACTTAATGCCTGATATGACGTCGCTTAACCAAGAGCATTTTGTTGTTCTTTTTCTGAATATCAAGAATCAAATTATTCATAAACAGACCATTTTTATAGGTAGTTTAAACGCCTCGATCGTTCATCCCAGGGATATCTTTCGAGAAGCTGTTAAACGGTCTGCCGCTTCCATTATTTGTGCTCATAATCATCCAAGTGGTGTGCCAACACCTAGTACGGAGGATATTGAGGTAACGAAGCGAATTGTTGAAGCCGGTTATATTATCGGTATTGAATTAATTGATCATGTGATCATTGGTGATCATCAATTTATTAGCATGAAAGAAAAAGGGTATTTTTAACTCTGCATGAAGCATGCAGAGTTTTTTTATGTTGAGCCAGCAAATGCTTTTTATACAGAAAGTTAAACATCTTCGTTAGGCAGCTATAAAATTTTTGTATTTTTTTGTGGTTTATTGGCGAACCTTTTTCATTACAAATCGTTAATGTATTCATAGAAACGCTATTATCTTCACAAAAATTGGTAGCCTGATACACGTTGTCTTATGAGAATAAAAATTATATGCTAATCTATACGTACTATTTTTAGTTTAAGAGGGAATTAAAATAGTATCTTTTCTGTGAGATGTAGTATGTGACACTACAAATTCTTGCGCTTTTCCGTTATAATGAACGGTATGAATTTTATCTTTATTCAGGAAGGACTCCCATCGAAATTGGTGGTGAGGTGAATGAGTGTGTAATTTTTTCGAGGTGTCAATCACCAACTGATGAAGATAAAAGCTTTGACAGGTGTGATAGGCTTTGAGAGGAGTCAATTGTGTTTTTTACACAATTAAAGTTCCTGCACATTGTCGTCAAAGATAATGGATGTCAACGAAAGTATGGCTTATATAGAAAGGGAGTACACAATTTGTTTGGACTAGGAAGCAAAGATGTCGGGATTGACCTCGGCACAGCGAATACATTAGTGTTTATTAAAGGAAAGGGGATCGTTTTACGTGAACCTTCAGTTGTAGCAAAAAATACAAAAACAGGAGATATCGTTGCCGTTGGTAATGATGCGAAAAATATGATTGGTCGTACACCTGGCTCAATCGTAGCAATTCGTCCAATGAAAGATGGCGTTATTGCTGACTTCGATATTACAACAGCAATGATCGAATATTACTTAAAAGAGGCATGTAAAAACTCTGGAGGCAACTGGAAAAAACCGAATGTGATGATTTGTGTGCCTTATGGCATTACATCAGTGGAGCAACGTGCGGTTATTGATGCAGCACGACAAGCGGGTGCAAAAGAGGCGTTCACAATTGAAGAGCCATTTGCAGCAGCAATCGGTTCAAATCTTCCTGTATGGGATCCTACTGGCTCAATGGTTGTTGATATCGGTGGTGGTACAACAGAAGTTGCCGTTATTTCTTTAGGTGGTATTGTAACGAGTGAATCCGTACGTGTTGGTGGGGATGCGATGGATCAATCCATCATTTCGTATATTCGTAAAACATATAATTTAACAATTGGTGAACGTACTGCAGAAGCTGTGAAAATGGAAATTGGTACGGCATTGGCAGAAGGTCCAGAGGATAAAATGGATATTCGAGGACGTGACCTATTAACTGGTTTACCAAAAACAATCGAAATTTCTTCACAGGAAATTTCTGAATCATTGCGTGAAGCGGTTGCCTCTATTATTGACGGCGTTCGCAAAACATTAGAACAAACTCCTCCTGAATTATCTGCTGACGTAATGGAACGTGGTATTGTATTAACTGGTGGTGGTGCGCTATTAACAAACTTAGACAAAGTTATTAGCCAAGAAACAAACATGCCAGTCTTTATCGCAGAAGATCCGTTAGACTGTGTAGCAATTGGCACAGGTAAAGCATTAGATCATATCGACTTAATTCGTCAACAACAAGTAAAAGGGTAAGGAGGTTGAGGCAATGCCACACTTTTTCTTCAATAAGAAAGTAATTTTGCTGCTCGTAGGTATGGTTTTTCTTGTGGCATTGATTAGCTTCTCATTACGTGATCGGACGAATGCAACTTTACCAGAGCAAATTATTAAAGATACTGTCGGCGTCGCACAATCGATTGTTGCGAAGCCGGCGAATTATATTAATGGTATTTTTAATAGTATTGACTCCCTCTTAAACACGTACGAAGAAAATAAACGTTTAAAAGCACGCTTAGAAGATTTTGCAGTTGTACAAGCTGAAGCTACGGATTTAAAATCAGAGAATAACAAGCTACGAGAGCTATTGGATAAAACCGAGAGCTTGAAGGCATTTAATCCAATTCATGCAACAGTGATTGCTAGAAATCCAGACCAGTGGGAAGAGAAAATCATTTTAGATAAAGGGTCTTCTCATGGTGTCCAAAAAAATATGGCAGTTATGACGGCGAAAGGTTTAGTAGGGAAAATTATACTAGTAACACCTTTCACATCTGAGGTAGAGCTTTTATATACAAATAATCCAAACTATCGTGTTTCTGCGATGGTATTAGGAGAAAAAGAAGCATACGGTTTAATCGAGGGCTTTGATGAAGAACGTAATAAACTCATTATGAAGCGAATCGATTCTAGCTTAACGGTGAAAGAAGGCGAGCAAGTAGTTTCTTCAGGGCTTGGTGGTATTTTCCCAAAAGGTGTCCCAATCGGAGAAATTACAGAAGTTAGTACAGATGATCATGGCTTAACAAAAATGGCTTATGTCAAACCATCTGCTGATTTTTCAATTTTAGAACATGTTGTCATTGCTAAACGTACATCAACAGTTATTGATGGCTCAGACGGCAATACAACAAATGAAGATTTATCGAATCCGCAAGAGGCGAGTGAAGAGGAGGCGGAATGATGGTTCGATTTCTCATCCCCTCTGTAGCGGTTTTACTATTCTTATTAGAGCCAGAATTTGCTATGCTTTCCCCGATTGAAATTAAAGGGGAAGTCTATTTTCTGGTACCACGTTTTTTAATCTTATATTTAATTTTTATATCCATCTATTACAGCCGTAAACGTGCGGTAATGTATGGAGTTTTTTTTGGTGTCTTGTATGATGTGTTTTACATTGATATTATTGGATTATATTCAGTGCTTTATCCACTTATATGTTTTTTAGCAGGCTCTATCGTGAAAGTTATCCATCAGCACTTAGTTGTGACAACGACAATTTCAGTTGTACTAGTAGCCATTTTAGAATTCATACTATATCAATTTTTCTTCCTAATTGATTTTACAGCAATACCTTTAGCGGATTTCTTACGTTCACGACTACTACCAACAATTATTGCTAATGCTTTATTTTTAATGATTCTTGGTTGGGCCTTCAAATATCTAATTAATGCGCGTGTCTTACAGAGAGCACGTGAAGTTTCTTAATAAAGAACAACGTGAGGTGAGGCATTCATGAAAAAACAGTTAGTTAATATGAAGGGAACGAAGGACGGTTTTGTACTACGTCTAGACGATCAATGTTCGTATAGCGAGTTAGTAGAAGAATTGAAGAAGAAAGTGTTAGAAGGCGGTATCGATGGTAAAGTAGATGTACAATTATACTTAGGCTATCGATACTGTACTGATGAACAAATGAATGAGCTGATAAAAATTGTAGAAGAAACGGAGCAACTTATTGTATCTAAGGTGCAAAGTGAAGTACTGACTGTCCAAGAAAGCAACCAGAAAATGATTGAAGGTCAACAAGATACATATATTGGTGTGGTCAGATCAGGACAAGTTCTGCGTTCATCAGGGGACATTATCATTGTAGGCAATGTAAATCCAAACGGTCGAGTAGAGGCTGGCGGTAATGTATATGTCCTAGGTAGACTAAAAGGAATTGCACATGCGGGTGTGCATGGCAATAAAGAAGCAATCATTGCAGCATCTCGATTTGAAGCCACACATATCATGATTGCTGATCAAGTTCAGGCAATGTCAGATGAACATGTAAACGCGATCAATCAGGCAGAAATGACTTGTGCATTTCTTGGCTATGATGGACGCATTACGTACGATCAAATTCATGCCTTAAAAAATATACGACCATTGTTAAATGTGTCTAAGGGAGGAAGCTAGTGTGGGAGAAGCGATCGTCATAACTTCAGGTAAGGGCGGTGTCGGTAAAACAACGACAACGGCTAACCTTGGGACTGCATTGGCTCTACAAGGTAAAAAAATATGTTTAGTTGATACAGATATCGGCCTACGCAATTTAGATGTCATTTTAGGTCTCGAAAATCGTATTATTTATGACCTAGTTGATGTGGTGGAAGGACGCTGTAAAATCCATCAAGCATTAATTAAGGATAAGCGCGTAGATGAGAAACTATTTTTATTACCTGCTGCTCAAACAACGGATAAAAACGCTGTTACCCCTGAGCAAATGAAGAGCTTAGTAGAGGAATTGAAAAGGGATTATGATTATGTATTAATCGATTGCCCTGCCGGTATTGAACAAGGCTATCGTAATGCTGTCGCTGGTGCAGATCATGCGATTGTTGTGACAACACCTGAAATCTCCGCTGTTCGTGATGCAGATCGTATCATTGGTTTACTTGAACAAGAAGAGATTACAGCACCTAAACTCATCATTAATCGTATTCGACAGCATATGATGAAGAGCGGTGATACATTGGATGTCAATGAAATTACTACACATCTTTCTATTGATCTATTAGGCATTATTGTCGATAGTGAGGGTGTCATCTCATCTTCCAATAAAGGTGAACCAATCGTCATGGACCCATCAAATAAAGCATCATTGGGCTATCGCAATATTGCCCGTCGTATTCTTGGTGAGTCCGTGCCATTGATGGCTATTCAAAATGAGCAAAGAGGTATGTTTTCAAAACTTAAGGCTCTATTTTCAAAATAAATGACAACCTTTTCGTACAAATGTACGAGAAGGTTTTTTCTTGTGCATGTTTGGACATGCAATCTCATATAGTGTGGAAAAAAGGATGAGAGCTTGTTTAAAAAATGGAAATGGTTCGTCACGATACTACTTGTGGCAGCAATCATGCTTGTAATTCGTTTAGAAGATCAAGGCGTAGTAGATACACCCGTTCGAAAGCTTGTAACAACCTCTGCAGATTTAACCTATTTAAGTGAGCTCGGACAAAGTTGGTTCGAAAAAGAAAAAGAGACCATCATGGTATCAAGTGATGTAGGGCAGGCCGATCTTCTAACATTTGCTAATGCCCAAGTTTTTAAAGAAGGTTATTTATTGCAGTATGATGTTGGTTTACCGATCTATGCTGGGCAGAATGGGTTGGTGGTTTTTACTGGTCATACAAAGTATACGGGCAAGACTATGACAATCAGCTATGAGGACGGGACAACGGTATCTTATGGTATGTTAGATAGTTTAGCGCAGCTCCCTTATACATCGATTCAAGCTAATGATTTAATTGGTATGAAAGAAGCTGGTCAATTATATATGTCCATTGAAAAGGGAGATACTCATTATGATTTAGAGCAAATTGTACAATGGCTTGAATCGACGGAGACCAATGAGGATTAAATTACATCTTCTATGTATCCCTCTGGTATTTGTCATGATTTTTAGTGGACAATTAGCTTATTACGCCATCATTTTATTTTCTTTGCTGTGGCACGAGGCAGGTCATTTAGTAGCAGCAGTATTGTGCGGAGTGAAGGTGAAATCATGCGTTATTACACCGTATGGGGGAGAAATTCAATTTGAAAATCCAGCGGTTGTGCAAGCTTCGTCACTCCTATGGATTGCATTAGGAGGACCAATCGCTACCATTATTGGGATTGGCCTCGCTTTTTTTATGCCTGATCTGCTCGCCACTAAGCTAATAACTGTACAATTAGTGTTACTGGCTGTAAATATTGTGCCCATCATACCGTTAGATGGTGGCAGGCTAGTATTAGCCTGGCTATTTTTAAGTTATCCAAGAGCTCAAGTGGTGGAAATGTATTATTGGTTGTCTTTCATCATTGCCACTACACTATTACTAGTCACTTTCAAGTTCTTGCCACAGTCTATTTTTTTAGCCATCATTAATTTATTCATTTGGCTGCAAGCATTGAAAGAATGGCGCTATCGAAAATATAGAGTTGCTTTTGAAAAATATGTTATGAATAGATTGACTTAAAAAAAAACGTATGGTAATATTTTAATGTTATTGTTTGTAGCACCCGTGCTACTACAACCGCTCTGGAAAGGTTTAAGTATCTAATAAGATCACCTTTTAAAACAGGCGAGTCTGAGTCTAAGAGGAGGTGCAGTAAAATGTACGCAATTATTGAAACTGGTGGTAAACAAATCAAAGTAGAAGCTGGTCAAGAAATCTATGTTGAGAAATTAGGCGTAGAAGCTGATGAGGTTGTTACTTTTGATAAAGTATTATTCGTAGGTGGCGAAAACGTTAAAGTTGGCGCTCCATTCGTAGAAGGCGCTACAGTAACAGCTAAAGTTGTTAAAGAAGGCCGTGCGAAAAAAATCGTTGTTTTCAAATTGAAAGCTAAAAAGAACTACCGTCGTAAACAAGGTCACCGTCAACCTTACACAAAATTAGTTGTTGAAGCAATCAACGCTTAATTGTGAGGTGTAGCGAATGATACAAGTTACGATTCATCACAATGAAAATAGACATGTGTCAGCATTTGAATTTTCAGGACATGCTGGGTACGATGAATCTGGTAAAGATTTAGTGTGTGCAGGAGCATCTACTATTGCCATTGGTACAGTAAATGCTATTTATGCATTATTACAAATTCAACCAGAAGTCGAACAAGCTGCTGAAGGTGGAGGCTATCTTAAGGTAGATTTACCATCAGATTTAGAGCCTGAAGTAGATGCAAAACTACAGTTAATTGTTCAAGTAATGACTGCCCAAGTGTATTCTATGGTGCAAAATTACGGACAATACATCCAAATCAACTACAACCAAGTAGGAGGTGGAACTCGATGAAATTATTATTAGCATTAGATCTTCAACTTTTCGCATCGAAAAAAGGGGTAGGTTCTACTAAAAACGGACGTGACTCTGAGTCTAAACGACTTGGTGCTAAACGTGCTGATGGCCAATTCGTAACTGGTGGTTCAATTCTTTACCGTCAACGCGGTACAAAAATTTACCCAGGTACAAACGTAGGTCGTGGTGGTGACGATACACTATTTGCTAAAGTTGACGGCGTTGTTAAATTCGAACGCTTAGGTCGCGATCGCAAACAAGTATCTGTATATCCAACTACACAAGAAGCTTAATCTTTTATAAGATAACATAAAGCGGAGGACTGCATTTATTGCAGTCCTTTTTTTGGCTAAATTTCAACAATGCCGATTCTGCTCTCAATTAAGCTGAGGCATAATTGATTAAAGAATTAAGGGAAAAATAGAGCAAAACTTGTTATACTAGTAAGGATAACTTTATTGGAGTGAATGGGATGAACAATCAATCACTAACCATTAGTGAAGTATTACGTTTTGCAAATCATGATTATGTGAATCAACTGCAACTGATTCGCATGAATTTAGATTTAGGTAGAATTGATGAATCAAAGAAACTTATTCAACATTATTCAGAACAATTACGCGTGTTTTCTATCCTCAATCGACTACAATTACCACAAACAATTGAGTGGCTACAAACAGCAGGATGGCGTTATCCATCACTAGCATGGAAGCTAAGTGGTGAGATAAAAAAGCCAGTGACCAACAATATTGATCGGGAAGTTGTAGATTATTTAAACAAAACAGTTATGCATGTTTATGATACATTAGATCCATTTACAGAGCAGATCCTAACGCTTGATGTACGTGTTGACGATCATACATTTGCCGTGACATTCACGCTAAATGGGTTATGGAGTGCTGATGCATTCACCGAAAAAGGTTTGAAACAATTCGACATTCAAACAATTGAGCAGACAACTACGCGCTGGCAATATGTCTTGAGTGCAAATAGGGAGTGAACTAAATGTTTGTCGATCACGTAAAGATTTTTGTTAAAGGTGGCGACGGTGGAGATGGTATGGTTGCCTTCCGTCGAGAAAAATATGTACCAAATGGTGGTCCAGCTGGTGGAGATGGTGGACATGGCGGTAACGTCGTATTTGAAGTAGAAGAAGGCTTACGAACGTTAATGGATTTCCGCTATAAACGTCATTTTAAAGCGCCTCGTGGTGAACATGGGATGAGTAAAGGCATGCATGGTAAAAATGCAGAGGATTTAATCGTTAAAGTTCCACCAGGCACAGTGGTTATGAATGAAGAAACAAATGCAGTTATTGCCGACTTAGTCGAGCATGGGCAAAGAGCCATTATTGCGAAAGCTGGCCGAGGTGGACGAGGAAATTCTCGTTTTGCCACTCCTGCCAACCCAGCGCCAGAACTTTCTGAAAAAGGTGAGCCAGGACAAGAATTAAATGTTATATTAGAGTTAAAAGTTTTAGCAGATGTAGGATTAGTTGGTTTCCCAAGTGTTGGTAAATCAACGCTTTTATCAGTGGTTTCTGCTGCTAAGCCAAAAATTGGTGCATATCATTTTACGACAATTGTACCGAACTTAGGCATGATTGAAACGGAAGATCACCGAAGCTTTGCGATGGCAGATTTACCTGGGCTTATTGAAGGGGCACATGAAGGGGTAGGATTAGGCCATCAATTTTTACGACATATTGAACGTACACGCGTTATTGTCCATGTTATTGATATGTCAGGAATGGAAGGTCGCGATCCATATGAAGATTATTTAACAATCAATGAAGAGCTAAAACAATATAATCTTCGTTTAACAGAGCGCCCACAAATAATTGTAGCCAATAAAATGGATATGCCAGATGCAGAAGAAAACTTAGCAGCATTCCGCCAAAAGGTAGGAGAAGATGTTCAAATTTTCCCAATTTCTGCTGTTTCACGTCAAGGGTTAAAAGAGCTGTTGTTTGCCATTGCGGATCTACTGGAAGTAACGCCTGAATTCCCACTATATGAAGATGTAGAGGAGCAATCAGACGCAACTGTCATGTACAAGCATGAGGCAAAAGGTGAAGATTTCGAAATCACTCGTGACGATGATGGTACATTTATTATTAATGGTTATGCCATTGAGCGTTTATTTAAAATGACGGACTTTAGCCGTGAAGATGGTATTCGTCGTTTTGCTCGTCAATTGCGTGCAATGGGTGTGGATGAGGCTCTGCGTCAACGTGGAGCACAAGATGGCGATACAGTACGCCTACAAGAGTTTGAATTTGAATTTGTCGATTAAGACATGAGTTTTAGGGGGAAGCGTATGAAGAATGTTGCGAATCAGCGATATTATTTAGTTCGTGAGGATGTTTTAACGGATGCAATGCAAAAAACTTTGGAAGCGAAACACTTACTATCAAGTGGTTCAGTATCTTCCATTTGGGATGCGGTAAAGCAGGTGGATTTATCGCGAAGTGCGTTTTACAAATATCGTGATGCGGTTTTTCCTTTTCATTCAATTGTGCAGGAACGCATTTTAACAGTCTTTTTACAGCTTCAAGATAGAAAAGGAACACTTGCTAAGCTTTTAGAAACTGTGACAATTACACATTGTAATGTATTGACAATTCATCAAACGATTCCGATTCAGGGACGTGCCAATGTTACTTTATCATTAGATGTAACAAGCATGACCTGTGATCTTGATGACCTCATTCAGCAATTAAAGCGCTTAGATTTTGTAGAATCAGCAGAAGTAATTAGTTCTGGAGCATTATAATAACAGTACAGTGTTCAATCCTTTAATTTTTGACAAAAATGAATTATCGTGTTTAATAAGACTGCTAGGTCAGAATACGATAACAAGCTCAAATAAGGAGCTGTCCCAACAGTGAGTAATCTCGCGGGACTGCTCCTTATTGTGCCATAAAGGAGGTATTTGCAATGACAAAGCAACAATGGGAAAATAGAATCGCCTATTTAGGACCAGAAGCATCATTTACATATTTAGCAACAAAGGCTACTTTTCCAAATGAGTGGCTTGTACCGTGTGCGACGATTCCAGAATGTATAGAGGCTGTCGCGGAGGGAAAGGTGGATTTAGCCGTCGTTCCGCTAGAAAATGCCTTAGAGGGCTCTGTAACATTAACATTAGATTATTTATTCCATGAGGCAACACTCTATGTGACAGGTGAATTATTGCTAAAAATCCAGCAGCATTTAATGGTGAATAAAGCGCAAAAGGATCATTGGCAGTCTATCGCAGGTGTTTATTCCCACCCACATGCACTAGCTCAATGTCATAAATACTTATTTTATCGTTTCAGTCATGTGCCATTACATCAAACAACTTCCACAGCGGCAGCAGCGAAATATGTATCAGAAAATCCACAAGAATGTATAGCCGCAGTAGGCAATGCCGCAGCAGCCGAAAAATATGGCCTTGACATAGTTGAATCGAATATCCATGATTTCCATTTTAACCATACACGTTTCTTTGTACTGTCCAAGCAAAATAAACGATTGCCGCAAGAGCTATCTGAAGGGCAAGCTAAGACAACGTTTATGATTACATTGCCAACGGATCGTTCAGGGGCATTGCATCAGGTGCTTTCTGTTTTTGCATGGCGTCAACTGAATTTAAGTAAAATTGAATCACGTCCACTTAAAACGGGCCTAGGTGATTATTTCTTTATGATTGATGTATTAGCAGATGAAAAAGAACCGATGATGCGTGGCGCCATGGAAGAATTAGCTGCACTAGGCTGTAAGGTAAAATCTTTGGGTACTTACTTCACTTATGTTACATCAGACGAGGCAGAATAGCTGTAGGGAGGAATGGTAATGGCAGGCATCATTTTATTTGATGGTATCTGTAATTTTTGTGATAGCACTGTTCAATTTATTATCAAACACGATGAAGCTGGCTATTTTCAATTTGCGTCACTTCAAAGTGATATCGGCCAAGCATTGCTCAATCAGTACAATATACCAAAGAATATAGATAGTGTGATTCTGATTGAACAAGGGAACGTCTCGCTGGAATCTACCGCAGCATTAAACATATGCAGGAAATTGGATGGACTGTGGCCTTGCTTCTATGCCTTGATTCTTGTTCCCCCCATTATCCGTAATGCGCTGTATCGATTATTTGCTAAACAACGCTATCGTTTATTTGGTCAAAAAAGTGAATGCTTATTGCCCACACCTTCTCAACGGCAACGATTTCTTTCCTAGTAGCGCACGGGTTTATAATATCCGCAGAGAGTGGAAAAATACTTTCGCTCAGGATCAAAATACTCGCGAAGAGAAAAGAAATACTGTCGCTCAAGCGTCCAATCAGAAGCATAACATTTGCAATCAAAACAGAAAGCACCGTATGAAATCCTTTTTCATACGGTGCTTTTGCTATTTATTGATCTGACACTAAGTAGCCCTTTTTTTGTAAGGCTTGTTCAATTAAAGTTAAAACTTCAACAGAGGGTGCAGAGATGACATGCAGATGAATGCCACCAGTAAGGGCGGATAAATAATTGGCCTGTGTGGCATTGACACGTTCGATAAACTGTTTCACTTCATGGCGATTTGATACCATAATGGAGGCAGTAAGTTCACCATATATTGGATGTTCTACAATAACATTTTTGACAGTACCACCACAATCGACAATGATCATTAATTCATCCTCTGTTTGCTCTGAGGTATGCAAACAAGGGAACGTACGTTCGACGGTTTGCTGTAATTGTTCCTGATGCATATAAAGATAGCCCTGGCTTGTGGCAATAATGGGCTCATTTCTTGCCTTTAATAGAGTCATATCATTGACGATAACTTGTCTAGAAACATTGGCGAACTTAGCCAAGTCTGTCCCAGTTATAGGTGCTTTACTGTTTTTTAATTGCGCTAAAAGTTGCAGTCGGCGTTCTTCGCCTAACATTTTTTTCATAAGAGTTCACCTCTGCTCATAATAAAGGAATCAGCATTCCTTATGTTTTAGTGTACCATGAAGCATTTCTAACTTGTTGAAATTTTTGTATCCAAATGAAACATTGAACATATGATACGTAGAGAGGAAGGGAGGAAAAAATTGCGTATTCATATTGTTCAAAAGGGAGACACCTTGTGGAAGATTGCGAAAGAGTACGGCATTTCGTTTGAAGATTTGAAGCGGCTCAATGTCCATCTTGCCAACCCAGATTATATTGTTCCAGGTATGGAAATTATATTGCCTGAAAAAATAAACAAAGAGCCGCATAGAGAATCACATAAAGAAATGCCGAAAAAGGAAACACAAGTGCATAAGGAGGCACCGAAGGAAAGTCCTAAAAAAGAGGTACAGCGACCGATGCCACCACCGCCGCCTATTGTACCGCCACCACCAGCTCCTATGCCAATGCCAGAACCACAAATGATTCCGATTCCAATACCGATGCCAATGCCTATGCAAATGCCACAACAACCGATGTGGGTACCGCAGCCTGTGGAAATGAATTGGCACCAACAAGTGGTGATGCCACAAGTAGAACAAACTGTTACACCACCACCAGTGCAAATACAGCCAGCACCACCGCCGCCAGCACCTACACCACCACCTGTAGCTCAACCGAAGCCAATGCCAATGCCACAACCAGCGCCACAGCCACCGATGCATATCATGCCACAAATGCCTGCTGTCCCACATTGCTCAAGTTGTCATCAACCGATCTATCATCAAATGTGGTGGCCGATGATGCCAATGCAACCTCAGGTCGAGCATTATACGATGCCACAACAGCCAATGTCTTGTGACATGCCAGATCATAAAGTAGGTGGGATGGAAGACTTTTTAGAGTCTACATCACCATTCTTCCATACACAGGATCAGCAAATGAAGCCACAAATGGATATGATGCCTGATATGAATATGGGTCAATCTTGTGGCTGTGGTACACAGCCAATGATGATGCCTGATATGAACATGGGTCAATCCTGTGGCTGTCATCAACAACCAATGATGATGCCTACATGGCAAATGGATCCTTGTCATTGTCCGCCACCACCATGTCCGACACATTGTCCACCGCCGTGCCCACCAGCAGGGGGACAATGGATGTCACCGCACTATTTCCCAGGCGGGATGACGCCTTATCGATGGTGAAAAAGCGTATATTGTAGAAGAGTTAAAGTCAAACATTTGGAAATATAAGTATGAATCGAATCATTATTTTGTCAAACGAGCGAAGCAAGTGGAAATTGCAGAGAAGGTGAGAGCAATTCATCGCCAGTTAGGACGCATGGAGCCTTCTCTGATCTTACCATTGGTCCAGAGTGATGATGAGCAGTTAATTGTGCAAGTATGGCAAGAAGGAAGCCATGGTGCTAACTTTGCATATAAAAAAGATCGCGAAGAATCTCTTAAATTATTAATAGCTTTACATGATACACATAAAAAAATAGCTTGGCAGCGAGTGCCAGGCTTGCATACCTACTCGCAGCTTTTAAAATGGCAAATGCGTCATATGCGTTTTAAAAGTAGAAGAAATGAGTTTCGAGCTTTTTTAACAAAAGAAGAAATTGATCAAATTGTGCATTATAGTGATAAATCTTTACAACTGATTGCATTAGAGGATGCGCCTGAAAAAGAAATCACACTATTACATGGGGATGTGGTTCATCATAATTTTTTATGGTGCTCTGATGGACAATTACGTTTAATTGATTTTGATTTAGCACATCTTGGCGAAGCAGATGATGAATATATTTTATGGTTGCATCGTGTATTACCTGCTGTTGATTATGATCTTGGAAAAATTTTTGCCGAATTACCTGAGCTGAAACGACTGGATAAAAGAAAGCTCCATCGTTTGAAATATCCGAATGAGCTATTACGAGAATGGCTTTTTGCAGTGGATTTACCACTAGAGCAACAGCTAGTATTTTTAGATTATTTAGTGCCATTCACAAAACGAGCCCTCACCTATTGGCCAAAACTGTGGTACGATATTGATAGATTTGTTAAAAAATGACCGTCATTTGGCGGTCATTTTTGTTTGGCAACAGCACTTTTGCCACTACTTTTTGTCGAGCATTCGTTCGCTATATGCTATAATCGAAGACGATGATTGTGAGGGATTATAGATGTATGATTATTTAAAAGGACAAGTAACTCGTATTACACCTGAGTTTATAGTATTAGAACAACATGGTATTGGCTGGCAACTTCATACGCCCAATCCGTTTGCATTCCGCACATCAGCCCTAGAGCAACAGATATATGTTCATTTGCATGTACGAGAGGATGCACAAGTTTTATATGGTTTCCCTAATCTAGATCAACGTGAGCTATTTCGAAAGCTAATATTAGTATCTGGCATAGGGCCAAAGGGGGCTCTAGCGATTTTAGCTACTGGGAATCCGCAACAGGTTATTAGTGCCATTGAGCGGGAGGACGAAGCGTTTTTAGTGAAGTTCCCTGGGGTTGGGAAAAAAACGGCACGTCAAATGATTCTTGATTTGAAGGGCAAGCTAGGTTCGTTATTAGATACATTGGAGCTTCCTAGTGCAGAACATGAGCTACCATTGTTTGGTGTGAATCCTTATAAGCATGAGCTAGAAGAAGCTATACTAGCGTTAATGGCACTTGGTTATTCTGAAAAAGAGCTCGAAAAAATTCGTCCACAGCTTGAGGACAACGACAAGCTGGAAACGACAGATGCCTTTATGAAACAAGCATTGCAACTATTGCTAAAAATAAAATAAGGAAAGGAGGGAAGGTGCATGTCTGAACGTATGATGGCAAGTGAGGCAGGTAGCTATGATGAGCAGTTTGAATTATCTTTACGCCCTCAAAAATTAACGCAGTATATTGGGCAACATAAAGTGAAGGAAAACTTACAAATATTCATTGAAGCGGCAAAGCTTCGCCAAGAAAGTTTAGACCATGTGCTGTTATATGGACCTCCGGGACTTGGTAAAACGACATTAGCTGCTGTTATTGCGAATGAGATGAATGTCAATGTACGCATGACGAGTGGCCCTGCAATTGAGCGCCCAGGGGATTTAGCAGCTATTTTAAGTTCACTTGAGCCTGGGGACGTTTTATTTATAGATGAAATTCATCGACTCTCCCGTGCCATTGAAGAAGTGCTATATCCAGCAATGGAGGACTTCTGTTTAGATATTGTGGTGGGGAAAGGTCCAGAAGCACGTTCTGTACGCCTTGATTTACCTCCCTTTACCCTTGTAGGTGCTACAACAAGAGCTGGCGCCTTATCAGCCCCTTTAAGGGATCGCTTTGGTGTGTTACTACGCTTAGAATATTATGATGATCGTTCACTTGCTGAAATTGTGGTGCGAAGTGCTCATTTATTTGAGGTGAAAATTGAGCAAGTAGCGGCAATGGAAATGGCGAGACGCTCACGCGGAACACCTCGAATTGCGAATCGTCTATTAAAACGAGTACGAGATTATGCACAAGTGCTTGGAGATGGTATGATAACGGAGGGTCTTGCACAGCAAGCGCTAGAGCTGTTACAAGTTGATCCTAGAGGGCTTGATCATATCGACCATAAACTTGTAACGAACATGATTGAGCGCTTCCAAGGCGGTCCAGTGGGCTTAGATACGCTTGCGGCATCGATTGGTGAGGAACGGGTTACGATAGAGGATGTATATGAACCTTATTTGATGCAAATTGGCCTTATTCAACGTACACCACGGGGAAGAGTTGCCACACATTTAGCCTACGAACATTTTGGATATGAGTATCCACAACAAACATAAAGAAGGAAGTTTTTTCATGCGTGTAGAAGATTTTGATTTTGAATTACCAGAGGAGCTTATTGCTCAAACGCCATTAATTGATCGTACTGCGAGCCGCTTAATGGTTGTTACACCTGGCGCTACTAAAGTAGAGCACCACCATTTTGCTCACGTTTTAGATGAGCTACATGCTGGAGATTGTCTCGTATTAAATGATACAAGAGTCTTACCTGCTCGCTTAATGGGTGTGAAAGAGGAAACAGGTGCACATATAGAAGTATTGTTATTAAAGCAATTAGCTGGTACAGATGAGTGGGAAACACTTGTAAAACCAGCTAAGCGTGTAAAAGTAGGAACTGTTATCACATTTGGTGAAGGTTTATTAACAGCTACTTGTACAGGAGAGCTTGAACATGGCGGACGTACATTTGACTTTCATTATGATGGCATCTTTTATGAAATATTAGAGCAACTTGGTGAAATGCCGTTGCCTCCATATATTCGTGAAAAACTTGAGGACAAGGATCGTTACCAAACGGTTTATGCCAAAGAACGTGGCTCAGCTGCAGCACCAACAGCGGGACTGCATTTCACGGAGCAATTATTAGAGCAGGTAAAAGCGAAAGGTGTAGAAGTGGTCTTTATCACGCTACATGTGGGTCTCGGCACTTTCCGTCCTGTTAGTGTGGATTCGATTGAAAACCATGAAATGCACGCTGAATTCTATAGTGTGACCGAACAAGCGGCAGATACGATTAATCGTGTTAAGCAAAACGGCGGCAAGGTCATAGCTGTTGGGACAACCTCTACACGTACATTGGAGACAATTGGCTCTAAATATGAGGGGGAAGTGCGAGCAGAACAAGGTTGGACGTCTATTTTCATTTATCCAGGCTACAACTTTACGGTGGTGGATGGGTTAATTACAAACTTCCATTTACCGAAATCAACACTTGTCATGCTTGTTAGTACGCTAGCTACTCGAGAAACTATTTTAAGTGCCTATCAGCAAGCAGTGGAGGAAAAATATCGCTTCTTTAGTTTTGGAGATGCGATGTTTATACGTCCGAAAAAATAATAGTGGATATAATCGAAGTACTGTTTTTACTTCAGATAAGAGAGGATTTTTAGTTTATGACACAACCAGCAATTCGATATGAATTACTTCATACTTGTAAACAAACAGGAGCACGTCTTGGCATCGTCCATACACCACATGGCTCCTTTGAAACACCAGCATTCATGCCAGTGGGCACACAAGCAACTGTTAAAACGATGTCGCCAGAGGAATTAAAAGAAATGAATGCTGGGATCATTTTGTCCAATACGTACCATTTATGGCTTCGTCCAGGCAATGATATTGTCAAGGAAGCAGGCGGACTCCATAAATTTATGAACTGGGATCGTCCTATTTTAACGGATTCAGGTGGTTTCCAAGTGTTCTCCCTAAGTCAATTCCGTAAAATTGAGGAGGAAGGCGTTCATTTCCGTAATCACCTTAATGGAGATAAGCTATTTTTAAGCCCTGAAAAAGCAATGGAAATTCAAAATGATTTAGGGTCTGACATTATGATGGCGTTCGATGAATGTCCACCATTTCCTGCGACACATGATTATATGCTGCAATCAGTTGATCGTACAACACGTTGGGCAAAACGCTGTAAAGAAGCGCATAAGCGTCCAGAGGAGCAAGGTTTGTTTGGGATCATCCAAGGCGGAGAGTATGAGGATTTACGCCGTCGTTCAGCAGAAGCATTAGTGGAATTAGATTTCCCAGGCTACGCAATTGGTGGATTATCTGTTGGTGAACCGAAAGATGTGATGAACCGAGTGTTAGAATTTACGACGCCAATGATGCCTGAAAATAAACCACGTTATTTAATGGGGGTTGGCTCACCAGATTCTTTAATTGATGGAGCAATTCGTGGGATTGATATGTTTGACTGTGTGCTGCCAACACGTATTGCGCGTAATGGTACACTAATGACATCTGAAGGCCGTCTAGTGGTGAAAAATGCTAAGTATGCACGTGATTTTGGTCCAATTGATCCGAATTGTGATTGCTATACATGTAAAAACTATTCTCGTGCCTATGTTCGACACCTTATCCGTACGGAAGAAACGTTTGGTATTCGTTTAACGTCTTATCATAATCTACATTTCCTATTGAAGCTGATGGAACAAGTGCGTGAAGCCATTCGTCAAGACCGCCTTGGTGATTTCCGAGAAGAATTCTTTGAAAAATATGGCTTCAATGGGCCAAATGCTAAGAACTTTTAAGCCATTACGCCTTTCATTTTATGTTACTGAATCGAAATAAAAAAGGTAATGTCAACGGCATAATAAGCAATTTTGTAAGGCGAGGGTTGATTTCCGTTCCACCAGCGTCCTTTCCAGGGGGCGTCAGATGAGCCGCTTCACTCACTGCGTTCGCTCCAGGGTCTCCTCTATGACGCTAAATCCCCTAGGAGTGACACTGGCTCCACTCCAATCAACCATTCTGCAAAAATGTCTTTTCCTTATCTTTCATACGAGCCGTATTTGTAAGATTAGAGAAAGGATAGCCTCTTATTTTCAATGTGGAGAAGTGATGAGTGACAACACCCTCCATAAAGAGTAATGAATACCTTCACTTTATTTGAAGATCTTTGCTAAACAGAAACATTTTTATGGATTGGAGTGGAAGGCTACTTGACTCCCGTGGGATAGCTCGGCGCTCGCCCACAGGAAAGCAAGTAGCCTGCAACGGAAATCCTTTTTCACCTTTCATATAAATTCTATGGATGGTTTTGTTTTTCAACACTATGAAAGGACATTAGGCACTGCCTAATGTCCTTATACTATGGCAATCGTTTTGTAAAAGCATTCAAATCTTTGTAAAAAGTGAATATTTCTAGCAAAATAATGTCAATCATAGAAAAAATATTAGTAATTGAGAAAATTTTTTGGCTTGTCCATCGCTTTTTATTGGTGGAATAGTCTATACTAAAAAAGTGAGATTTGGAAAGGGGGCAAGATATATTATGGATCAATTATTAGGATTAGCGCCAATATTATTAATGTTCGTTGCAATGTGGTTTATCTTAATCCGTCCAGCTAAAAAAAGACAGCAGGAAACACAAAATATGCAAAGTAGTTTGCAACGTGGAGATAAAGTCATTACAATCGGTGGTCTACATGGTGTCGTAGATGCGATTGAGGACACAGCAGTGACGTTAAAAATCGCTGACAATGTACGAGTGAAATTTGACCGTCAAGCAATTGGGCGAATTGTTAATGACAATCAGTAACAAAAGAGAAAAGGCTTACAATAGGGCATTAGCTATGTTGTAAGTCTTTTTTTACACATGAAGCGAACTCATGGCTAGTTAGCTGTTTTTATTTTATGGATCAATACTTCACCAGAATCTTTGCCGTTTACAGTTATTCTGCTTAACGTAAACAGAGAATCGCCCCTTTTCACATGTTTATTTTGAATAACAAAGGCCATCTTAAAACCAGCTTCTTTTGCTAATTTTATGGTGGATGGTGAATGAATGCCGTAAGGATAGCTAATAGCAATGGGCTCATAGCCAAGTTTTTCTTTTATTATTTTTCGTGAGCGAATAAAATCATTTCTAACTCTTTCTTCGTATGCATGATAACTTTCAAGTTGTCCGTCTACAAAACCTGGTCCATATACCGCACCATTTAGCCTACCGTTTTCTGAAGGTAATTTATAATGCAAATCCCATGTGTGACTCTGAACTGTCATATAATCCTTCATTTCCTTTAACTGCTCCCAGCTCATCTTTGGAATTTCTTTTGGCTGTTGAATTTTTTCATCATTTTCTAGGATTCGGCTTGCAATCACAAAGATTTCTGCATGCATATCGTATTTTTTTAAAACAGGGTATGCTTTTTCATAATTGCTTAAATACCCATCATCAAACGTAATTAATATAGGCTTTGGAGGTAATGGCGTTTGCCCATTTAAGTAATCATATAATTGCTGAACAGAAATGGTATGATATCCTGCACCTTTCAGCGCCCTCATTTGATTTTCAAAATTTTCGGGTGAAATAACTGTAGTATTATTTATATGTTCCTCTAAATGATGATACATAAGAACCGGTATTTCCGGCTCTTGGTTGAACTGACCCCAAAAATTTGAACTTTTAAGAAACTCTTCGAAACTCAACTGGACTTTTTCCGTTGAGTTTTATTTTTATCCGTTCATGATTGTAGTAGTGGATATAGTCTACTAACGCTTTTTTGAATGCTTCGTAGTTCTTAAACGTTGTTGCGTATAGAAATTCTGATTTCATAATGCCAAAAAAGCTTTCTATCACGGCATTATCTAAACAATTTCCTTTCCGTGACATACTTTGCTTGATTTCATGTGTTGCCAATAACGCTTTAAAACGTGGTATTTGATATAACCATCCTTGATCAGAATGGACGATTAAGCCACTCTTTTTCGATAACTTTGTATACGTAAACGCCTTCTTAAAAGACTGTTGAACTAACTCAAAATTAGGTGATTTTGATACCTCATACCCAACGATTTCTCGATTGAATAAATCTAATACAGCGGATATATAGATTTTTTGACCGTTTATTTTAAACTCCGTTACATCGGTTACCCATTTCTGATTGGGTGCAGTGGCTTCAAAATCACGTTGGATGACATTCTCTGCGACATAGCCGACTGTCCCTTTATACGAACGGTATTTTTTAGGGCGTACCGTCCCTTTTAAGCCCAATTCTTGCATCAATCGTTGGACCGTTTTATGGTTGATGAAAAACCCTTCATTTCGGAGGGCTAAACAAATACGACGATAGCCATAACGCCCCTTATGGTAATGAAAAAGCGTCTGAATTCGTTCTTTGATCGCCTGATATTTATCTGGTTTTACCCATTTTTGGAGATGATAATAATACGTACTTTTCTTAAGTTTCGCGACTTTTAATAGAGCTTGAAGAGGAAAATCCAACCTTAGCTCATAGACAGCTCTTACTTTTTCTTGGATTTGAAGGCATCCTTTTCTTGAACTAAGGCTTTCAACTTTTTTAAATAGGCATTTTCCATCCGTAAATACTCAATTTCGGCTTTTAACTCATCCGTTGTTTTTCCATTTAAATCGGACGAAGGTGGTTGTTTTTTTGGCATTGATTGGCGCTCCTTTTCTACTTGATAGAGCACCTCACCAGCCGTTGACATCCATTGTTTTTTCCATCTCCGAACGGTTTCACGGGAAGGAATATTAAACTTCGCAGCAGTCTGAAGGAGCGAATCGCCCGTCTCTATCAGGTGTTGAATTACTTTTATTTTAAAAGAATCTTCGTAATTCGTGAACCCTTGAGGACGAATAATTCCTTCGATGCCATGATAGCGATATAATTCAATCCATAATCGAATGTACTGTCGATCCCTCTGTAATCGATTGGCAATCTGATACGTACTTTCTTTTTCTTCAAAGTAAGCTAGAACTGCGGCTAATTTTTGTTCATCAGAAATCACTACCTGCACCCCCTATAGTAGATTTTTAAGTCCAATATTTTGGGTGCAGCTCATGGTATCCGTAAATAGGGGAGGGGCTTATTAGCAACAGCAGCATATAAACAACAACGAAAACAATTATTTTCCTTGTCATGTTCTCACCTTGTTTGTTTTTATAGTCGTTAAGCATTTTGTTCTTTGTTATTGTGTACGAACAAGTGGAGACTATTCCTTGAAAATTGTATAAAAAACAATAAGTAAGGTCACTTTGATAGTATGGGGGTGTTTTTATGGAAGAATATTACCATATTATTTTTCGAACTTGTTTTTTATATGTGTTTATTATCATTGTTTTCCGTTTAATGGGTAAACGAGAAGTAGGAGAATTATCAGTCATAGATTTGGTTGTATTTGTATTGATTGCAGAAGTTGCTGCTTTTGCGCTAGATGACTTTAAAAATCCTCTCTTTAATGCCATACTACCTATCATTATTTTGCTCTTTATTCAAATTTTAAGTGCTTACTTATCGTTAAAGTTCAAAAAAATACGAGATTTAGTGGATGGTGACCCAGCTTTATTAGTAAAAGATGGTGTTATTTTAGAGAGTGAGATGCGAAAACACCGCTATAATTTAGATGATTTATGTCAGCAATTACGAGAAAATGGCGTTGCATCAGTGACAGATGTGGCATTTGCCTATTTAGAGCCATCAGGCAATCTTTCCATCTATAAAAAAGATGAAAAAGCTTTCGTGTATCCACTTATTATCGATGGCGATATTCAAGAAAGACATTTATTGACCATGCATAAAGATGTGGATTGGTTAATGGGTGAGCTAGCTAAAAACAATATAACAAACAGTGAAACGGTATTTTTTTGTATTTGGGAAGACCATAAGCTCCACATCCAATTAAAAGAATCTTAAACCTTCTTCGCTAATTTTTTGATGTAGCGGAAATCAGTGATTCGTAACTGATTGGTAAATAATAAAAAAGTAAACAGTAAAAATAATGTAACACCACTGCTCAAAATAAATGGTAGTGATAAGATTGGAATAAGAAAATACTGTGCGACACAAACGGCAATAAAGCAACTATAAGGTACGACAAACATTCTGAAGCCAGCACGTAGGTTTTTTCTTTGTCTAACAGTTGCGATATGCAGGAAGGACGTCAGTAAAACACCAAAGCCAATAGCTACGACGGCTCCTTTTTCCTGAATGCCAGGTTGAGAGGCTAGTACAAACATCACAAATAATTTACCGAGTCCACCATAGATGGAGTTCATCATAGCAGCTTTAGCTTCACCAATCGCTTGTAAGATAGAATGGAGTGGGCTTTGAATATAATAAAAATAAAAAATTGGTGCTAAAATTTTAACGTACCCTCGATTTTCTTCTAGATGGAAGAGCTTCATAGCTAATTCATCACCATGTACAAAGAAATACGTAGCAGCAAAGCAGCCTACTAAGGAAGATAATCTTAGGGAGACCGAAATTCGCTCTTGTAACAGCGGGATGTGCTGTCGAGCGACGGCATCACTCACAGCTGGAATTAGTACAATGGATAAGGCTGTTGATACAAAAGCTGGGAACAATAGTAAGGGTACTAAAACACCAGAGATGACACCATATAAAATAGTAGCAGCAGAAGCGGTTAAACCTGCAACTGTCAAAGCTTTTAAAAAGATAATCGGTTCTAAAAACCAAGTGAAAGAACCAAACAGCTTACTGCCCGCAGAGGGAAGGGCAATACGTAGCATGGGTGATGCAGGGTAGCCTTCGATTTTAGTTTTACGCGTCAATAGTCTCTTTTTCGAAACGATATAATGTAGCCATAAATAGAGGAATGCTACAACCTCAGCAAGAAGTGTAATACCCATTGCAGCAGCAGCAGTAACAGCCGCATTATTGTAATTAGCCACATAAGGCAGCATTAACGTAATGAAGCTAATTCGGACAATTTGCTCAATCATTTGAGCCCAAGCAGTTGGGGTAATTTTAGCTACACCCTGTAAATAAGCACGTAATAACCCAGATCCAACGGACACAGGTACAGCAAAGAGTGCAATCCATAGCGTAAATGTTGTCTGTTCATTATGTAAGAGCGTCGTCGAAATATATGGTATTGTGAGTGCAACGAGTGGCATAAAAATGATCATACCTATGAATGACCAAAGAATGGCCGTACGCATGACACCAAAGATGTTTTCGCGCTTATTTTTTGCTAGTAATTCTGCCACGATTTTAGCTACAGCGATAGGTAGTCCAAGTTGAATGAGTGAGATAAAGAAAATAAATGCTGGATAGACGGTCATATAAATGCCGACAGCCTCTTCACCAGCAATACGCATAAATTGCATTCTATAAAAGAAGCCAAAAAGTTTAGATAAAAAAATCACGAACATTAAAAATAATGTACCTCTTACAAAAGAACTCATGCCATCCGTCCCTTCTCAAGCCGCAAAAATTCATTTACACTATTTGTATGCAAACATGTCTTACGTTACGACTTTGATTGGAGATGATTCAAAATGAGTATGCAATATGAGCAACTATTTGAAAAAATCCGTCCGGCAATTGATAGTAAGATGGCAGAGTTCAAACATTATCAATATGATGCCATTACGGCGGAAGAACTTTGGCGCTACTGTATTGAAAAAAAATGGCGTAAAAAGAAAATCGAACAGCTACGTTTACATGAGGTGATTGCGACCATTTTTGCGGTATCACCATCTGATATTGTCTCATTTAATCAAGTAGAGTTTTTACAAAGTAATAATTGGTTTGAAGAAGTAGGTATGGAAGAATTACAATTACTGCTTGGTCCAGTTAGAACGTAATCAAGGATGTGTCAAATTTTACAATATTTCAAAGAATCCTAAATGTGTTGAATTGACACCAAGCGCAACCTGTTTCATAATAAGTGTGTTGCGCTTTTTTTATTTTGAATAAGTTTTTACTTACATAAGTCTTGAATGCTCTTTTACTTGCATTTGGAAGGCTAGTACCTAATAATACAAAGATAAACTTGCGCGTTATGAACGATTGAATAAGTAGAGCAACCTTTTTGAGGCACAGGTAACACGATTCTAAAGGAAAAGGAGGATTAAACGTTTCAAAAGGTATTGCTAGTTACTTGTTTGGCGTGTAAGGACAGCCCTTACACCAATTCGAGGAGGATTTATTGATGAAACTAAAAAGTCGTATAGTTGCATTCCTATTAATTCTAGTGCTTTTCGCAGCAGGAATTAGTACGACTGTAAACGGCGTCTTAAAGGACATCAAGCTTGGTCTTGACTTACAGGGCGGGTTTGAAGTACTTTACGAGGTAAATGAATTAAAAGATGGTCAAAAAATTACACCTGAAATCGTCACTGCTACGGCAACAGCCCTTGGCAACCGTGTAAATGCTATTGGGGTAAGTGAACCTAGCATTCAAGTCGAGGGAGAAAACCGAATTCGTGTGCAATTAGCAGGTGTTGAGGATCAAGAATCTGCACGTAAGTTATTGTCTACTTCTGCGAATTTAACATTCCGTGATGTTGATGATAATTTATTATTAGATGGAGATGATCTAAAAGAAAATGGAGCAAGTGCTTCCTTTGACCAACAAAATCGTCCAATTGTTTCGCTTAAATTAAAAGATGCGGAAAAATTTGCTGATGTAACAAGTAAAATTGCTGCGAAACCTGCAGGACAAAATTTATTGGTTGTATGGTTAGACTTCGAAGAGGGTGTTGATTCTTATAAAGCAGAATCACAGAAAGCGAAGCCTCGTTATGCATCTGCAGCAACAGTTTCTCAAACATTAAATACAACAGATGTAATGATAAGTGGTAATTTCTCTGTTGAAGAAACAAAAAATTTATCAGGTATTTTAAATGCAGGGGCATTACCTGTTAAACTTGATGAAATTTATTCAACTTCTGTGGGTGCTCAATTTGGTGATGAAGCACTGAAAAGCACTATTTTCGCTGGTATTGTTGGCGTAGTAATCATTTTCTTATTTATGCTATTCTACTATCGTTTACCAGGCTTTATTTCGATCATCACACTTGGTGTATTTACATTCCTAGTACTGGTTGTATTTGATTGGATTAATGCAGTCTTAACGCTTCCTGGTATAGCAGCTATTGTACTTGGTATAGGGATGGCAGTTGACGCCAATATTTTAGCAGCAGAACGTATCCGAGAAGAACTACGTGTAGGCTACTCAGCGAAGCAAGCCTTCCAACTAGGCTCTAAACAATCCTTATCAGCGATTGTCGATGCACAGCTAACTACATTATTAGCAGCAGGTGTGCTATTCTTCTTCGGGACAAGCTCAGTTAAAGGATTCGCTACAACATTAATCATTAGTATTTTATTGAGCTTCTTAACAGCCGTTTGGGGCTCACGTGTACTATTAGGTTTACTTGTGAACAGTGGCTATTTCAATAATCCAGCCTGGTATGGTATTGCGAAATCAAAACAACATAGTCTGGATGAAAATATTGGTGCATTAGATTTATCAACGAAATTTGATCGCTTCGACTTTGTACACAACCGTAAGAAATTCTATACATTCTCATTAGCTATTTTAGTGGCTGGTTTAGTAGTTCTTGGTGTTTTCCGTCTAAACCTTGGTATTGATTTCTCTAGTGGTACACGTATTCAAATTGAAGCAGATCAAACGTTAACAAAAGAAGCAGTGGAAAAATATGTTGATAGTATCGGCTTCCCTTCGGAAGATATAGTTCTTTCAGGAGAAAAGAGTACCTCAGCGGTTGTACGTTATAAAACCGATTTATCTCAAGCAGATATTTTGAAATTCCAAAAAGAAACAACTGAGGAATATGGTCATAAACCTACTGTAAGTACAGTATCTCCTACTGTTGGTAAGGAACTTGTGAAAAATGCCATTAAGGCATTATCTCTTGCAGCACTAGGTATTATCATTTATGTAGCAATTCGCTTTGAATGGCGCATGGGGATCGGGGCGATTGTTTCGCTTCTGCATGATGTATTCTTAATTGTTGCTGTGTTTAGTTTCATGCGTTTAGAGGTAGATATTACGTTTATTGCGGCTGTTTTAACAATTGTTGGTTATTCCATCAATGATACGATCGTTACCTTTGACCGTATGCGTGAAAACTTAGATCGTTATGATACCATTAATGACCGTGAAGTATTGGCGAATATAGTGAATAAATCGCTACGCCAAACAATGGGACGTTCTGTTAATACAGTGTTAACTGTTATTATCGTTGTTGTAGCCCTATTAATTTTTGGTGCACCATCTATTCAAAACTTCTCTATCGCTTTATTGATTGGTTTGATTACAGGTATGTATTCTTCTATCTGTATCGCCGCTCAAATCTGGTATTCATTAAAAATTCGTGAAATGAAAAAATCAGATGGGAAGCTACACAAGAAAGAGAAAAAACAATGGGGAACTGACGAACCTACAGTATAAATTAGTAAGCAGGGAATAGAAAACGATTCGTTTTCTATTCCCTGCTTTTTTGTTAGTGAGATTGCCGAGTGTATTTATAATTTAAATTGCTGAAGGACTTCTTGGAGCTGTTGCGCATTCTGACTTAATTCCTCAGCAACCGCATTCACTTGCTGCATTGTCGCTACTTGTTCGTCAACAGACTCTGCAATCAGTTGAGAATTGCTAGCCGATTGATTTGAAACATTGGCTGTTTCGGTGACAGAGGCGGCAACCTGCTCGGCACTTGCTGAAATTTCTTCGGATGTGGCAGATATTTCTTCAATTTGTTCTGTAAAGGCTGTAACAGCTGAAGTGATGGAGTAGAAAGCATCTCCTGCCTCGTGAATTTTAGACACGCCGTCCTGTACAGAAGCTAAGCCATGGTCCACTGCATTAGCCACATTGCGCGTATCTGTTAGGATTTCCCTCGTAATGGCAACAATTTGATTAGCAGATTGATTGGATTCCTCTGCTAGTTTACGTACTTCATCAGCTACAACGGCAAAGCCTTTACCATGTTCTCCAGCTCTTGCTGCTTCAATGGCCGCATTGAGAGCAAGTAAATTTGTTTGTTCTGAAATGGCTGTAATGACAGTTGTAATTTGTCCAATTTCTTCCGATTGCTTACTTAGCTTTTGAGTCAATGTGGCAATTTCAGAGGTAGCCACAGAAATGATATTCATTTGTTCTTCCGCTGTTGAAATCGTTGCTCCTCCTGTATGGGCTAGTTGGCGCATACTCTCTGCATTGTGGTGAAGACTATGTGTCGCCTCAGCAATGCGTTGAACACCTGCTGCTGTTTCATCCATTGCCACAGCACTTTGCTGCGAGGTACGAGCGGAAGAAGTGAGCGATGTTGCGTTTTCTTGAATTCTTTGTGCAATATCATCGGATGTTACCGTTACTTCCTCTGTGCTCGCAGTAAGCTCTTCAGAGACAGCTGATAAATGGGATGCACTGTCTTGGATGTTCGTCATCAGACCAGCTAGACTTTGTTTTAATGTATTGACTGCACCCGCAAGTATGCCAATTTCATCTTTTGTCTGATGGTCAAGCTCAGCGATTGTTAAATCTCCTTGTGCTAATGTGTCTGCTGCTTCAGTGACCTTCCGTAATGGCTGAACAATGGAGTTTTTAACAAAATACATAAAATATATACCAATAATAATACTAGCAATTAGTAGACTAATGGAAATAATAAGAGCACGTGAAACGGTATGATTTACTTCTTGATCGACCTTTTGAAGCTGCTCATCATGATAAGCTAATAAATCAGTTGTTAGCTTGAAGATTTCCTTATTGTATTTTGTGACATCGTTATTTATGTAAGTGAGAGCTAAATCCATATTGCCACTATTAAACGCCTGCAAGGCTTTCGCTGAAGAGGCTAGTAACTCGTTTTGTAATGCAGTGACTTGTTGCATAATATCTTTTGTATAATCAGAGCGAACAAGACCAGAAAGTTCTTGAACTGTTTCAGGTAAAAGTTTGTGATAACGCTCTAAATTGTCCCGAGCTGCTTCATCCTTATTATTTAAAACATAGGAGCGTAAAAATAAACCTTGAGACGCAAGTTGTTGCTGTATATTCTCCGTTAATTGAATTTGAACAATACGATGCTTCAATACTTCCTCTAAATCATTTTGTGTTGTTTTGAATTGAAGAAATGATAAGATGCTTGAAATGAGTAGTAAACAGGTTAAAGAAATGAAGCCTAAATTTAATTTTTTGCGAACGGACATATACGTTCCTACTTTCTATATATTATATGGAAAAAATTATTGTTCTGAAATTACTATAACTTGATATATTTACATGGTCAATACTCAGAAAATATTCAATAGTAAGGAATCCTTTTCCCTTTTAAGGTCTTTTTGAAGGATAATATACCTACATAAAAAGTTCTTACGAAAACATAAATTTCAATCTTTTTCTTCAGAATTAATTGACAATTAAATTGGTTTGGCATAGAATTAAGGCTAACTTTTTGTTCGGTCAAGGTAGAAGGCTTCGGGAGCGAGGTCAGCCTAAGAACAGATGAGCTGAGTTTAGATGAGAATAGCTGAGAAATTGTTGAATAAGAGTAGTAGCATAGGTATGTAATTTAGAGAGTCAGTGGGTGGTGTGAACTGATTTACAGCTTATGTGAATGGACTTATGAGAGTCGCTTTTAAAAGCGAACGTGATTCCCCACGTTATAGGGGTGCTTTGAATGTATGGCTAAAATGAAGCTGGTCATCATAGAAAGCACAAAAGTGAGAGCATATGCTCTAATATGAGGTGGCAACGCGGTCATGATCGTCCTCTGCAATTAGGAATAATCCTTTTTGCAGAGGGCTTTTTTTATTTTGCTTCAGCATTCGTCTAGACATTAGCAAAAGGAATTTTTGAAAAGGAGCTTATAAGCTATGCAAACAACGAGTTCAAGAACAAAAATGAAAACTATCAATGGCGATTCTTTAACACCTATTTTAATTTTCAGACGTTTACAGGGGAAATATAAATTTTTGCTGGAGAGCTCTGCACAGCATGAGGGAGCAGGCAGATTTTCATTTATTGGTGCGAATCCACGAAAAACCTATAAAGGTGTGGGACAAGAAATTCAGGAGATATCCTATAAAACGCGAAAAACATATGTGCATAAAGGGGAGCTTTTTGTCCTCCTTAAACGACTTATGCCACGTATCTCTAATACGACACAATTTCCGTTTTCAGGAGGTGCTGTCGGATATATAGGTCATGGTGGAACGACAATGTTCGCTGACGAGAAAATAGGGCTTCCTGATGCGCACTTCCATGTGTATGAAACGATCATTGTGTTCGATCATTTAACAGATGAAGTGACACTGATTCATACAAATATTGATGCGGAAAAACAGCAACCTGATTTGGAAGTGCTGGCCCAACAATTATTAAATGGTGATGCTTATGACGAAGCAACTTATCATTATCACGCAATAGAAAAGGCAACGGATGAATCCTTTGCAGCAGAGTTACAGGCGATGCAAACCAAGTTAAATGATGACATAACAAGGGTAGTACTGCCTAAGCGTTATGTAGCAAATTTTCAAGGTGATGCGTTTTCCTTATACAGACAGCTACGCAAAAAAAAACCTGCACCCTATATGTATTATGTAGAGTTTGAGGATCACGTTATATTAGGCACTTCTCCTGACAGCCTTATACGAGTGAAGGGGGAGCGAGTGATAGCCACACCAACGGAGGGCACCTATCCACGTGGGGAGACTAAAAGTGAAGACCTAAAAAATGAGCGCACATTATATGAACAAACGGACATTCGAAATTCACATGCAATACTCGTTAGTGCCATTCAGCAAAAATTACAGTCTGTTTGTTTTCGAGACTCTGTTCAGGTCATTGAGGCCATGCGTATTGAAAGGTCAAAACAGGCACTGCACTTGACGTCGAGAGTAGAAGGTCGGCTTTTACCTATGTTGCACGCTTTGGATGTACTGGCAGTAACAATCCCACCATTTTCAGTTACAGAGATTTCTAAGAAGCAGGTGATACGTTACTTAGAAAATGGGTCACACATGACAGGTATTTTTGGTGATGCTCTTGGCTTTATTGGATTCAATGGCCATTTGGATTTTGCTTTAACAGCGCAATCCATTGTAGTTGAACATGAAACGATGTATATGCAATCCACAATAACAATGACTAAATATACGAATATCCCTAACGTGTTACAGCAAGTGCAAGAGGAAGAGAAAGGTTTTTTACAGTTATTGGTTAACGATGGAGGGCGAAACTGATGGAACAATTACAACGGAAAGTAGTGCAAGGTGAACATCTGATGTATGAGGAAATGCTGAAGGTCGCGCAATGGTTATTTCAGGATGAGACACCTAAAGAGGAAATCGCCAGTTTTTTAATGGCTTTAGCTGTGAAAGGGGAAACAGCACACGAGGTAGCAGCATTAGCAACTATTATGCGTTCTTTTGCACGTGATGTAGCTGTAAAAGAAGACGACTATATGGATAATTGTGGTACGGGTGGAGATGGTCTTCATACCTTCAACATTAGTACAGCCTCTGCTTTTGTACTAGCTGGAGCAGGTGTCAAAATGGCAAAGCATGGGAATCGTAAAATATCTTCATCCTCGGGTAGCTCAGATGTGTTGGAGGCATTAGGTATTCATACAGCTATTTCCATACCTCAAACGATTGAATTGCTAGAGAAAGAAGGAATTGCTTTTATCTATGCACCGAATGTTCATCCAAAATTAAAGCGAATTGGCGAAGTTCGTCGTTCATTAGGAAAACCAACGATTTTTAATCTAGTCGGTCCTTTAACCAATCCAGTACCATTATTTACGCAATTCACAGGTATTAATCGTCCTGATTTTGTCATGGAATATGCCTCAGTCCTACAGATGCTGGGGCGGGAGCGAGCCATTGTTGTTTCAGGTCCTAAGGGGCTTGATGAGGCTTCCTTAGCAGGACAAAATACATTGGTCCTAGTAGATAGAGGAGATTTAATTCCCTTCTCCTTGTCGGCTGAAGATGTTGGTCTTCAAGCAGCACCTTTAGAAGCTATCCGTGGTGGCAATGCAGATTACAATGCGGTCATTATGAAAAAAATATTGGCTGGAGAGCACAGTGCGTACTTAGATACGGTGTTATTAAATACGGGTATTGGCTTATTCGGCTATGGTCAAGCAGAAACCATTAAAGAAGGTGTCGCGATGGCGAAGGAAAGTATTTTTAGTGGGAGAGCATTGAAAAAATTGGAAGCAGTTATTACTTACAGTGAACAAATGAAAGAAGTGGAGGTAGGGCAATGAATATACTCTATAAAGTTCTGCAGCAAAAGAAAATTGAGATAGGTGCTTTATTAGAGCAGCCAGATCCTTTAGCAAATTTTACAGAAAAGCCACGACCCTCATTAGTCGAAACATTACGTCAAGCTACAACATTACAGGTCGTTGCTGAAATGAAACGTGCTTCGCCCTCCAGGGGGGTCATCGCTGGTGCGGCGGATCCAGTTGCTCAAGCACAGGTCTATGCACAGGCAGGAGCAGCAGCTATTTCTGTTTTAACAGATAAGGCGTTTTTTAAAGGCTCCTTTGAAGATTTAGCGGCAGTTGCTCGTGTTGTTGACACGCCTCTTCTTTGTAAGGATTTTATGATAGATCGGGTGCAGATTCGATTTGCGAAGGCAGCAGGTGCCTCTATTATTTTATTAATTGTGGCGGCCTTAACGGATGACGCTTTACGCGACTTATATAGTTATGCAACGGGCTTAGGCCTAGAAGTTTTAGTGGAAGTACACGATACAGAGGAGCTTGAACGTGCTCTTGCAGTAGATGCAAAGTTGATTGGTGTCAATAATCGGGATTTACGTACCTTTGAGGTTAGTCTACAACGGACAAAAGAAATTGCCGAAGTTTTCCCATTCAGTGAGCAACGTGTATTAATTAGTGAAAGTGGTATTTGGTCACAGGAAGATGCCAATCAAGTTGCCACAATGGGAGCTAGTGGCGTTCTTGTAGGGGAGGCATTGATGCGCAGTGAAGACGCGGGGCAAGCACTACAATGTTTACAGGTACAAAAGGAGGCAGCTTCTATATGACAAAAGTCAAAATTTGTGGATTACAAGAACAAGAACATGTCAAAACAGCTATTCATGCTGGCGCAGATGCCATTGGTTTTGTTTTTGCACCAAGTAAACGTCGTGTAACTGTTGAGCAAGCCCAACAGTTAGCGAAGGAGGTGCCACGAGGTGTTTTGAAAATAGGTGTCTTTGTCAATCCCACACCAGCTGAATTAAAGGAAGCGGTAGAGCGCGTGCCTTTAGACTATGTGCAATATCATGGAGAGGAAACGCCAGCATTTATTCAGGAGCAAGGCTACCCAGCCATTAAGGCATTGTCGATACGAGGAAGAGAGGATGTTCAAGCAGCTGTTCATTATCAGGTGGATTATTATTTATTTGATGCGCCTGGAACAGATTTTAAAGGTGGTAGCGGTCATACTTTTGATTGGACGTTACTTGAGGAAGTAGGTATTCCACGAGAGAAATTATTATTAGCGGGTGGTCTCAATGTGGACAATGTTGAAGCGGCCATTTTAAGTGTAGCTCCTGTAATGGTGGATGTATCAAGTGGCGTGGAAACAGACGGAGTCAAAGATTCTATAAAAATACAGGCATTTTTGCAGGCAGTAAAGAGGGGGAGCGAATAATGGGAAATTCAATCGCATTTAATGTACCGACTAAGGAAGGTCGTTACGGACAATTTGGTGGACGTTATGTGCCAGAAACATTAATGACAGCTTTACTAGAATTAGAAACAGCTTATAAAGAAGCGATGAAAGATTCAATGTTTACAGAGGAGCTATCCTATTATTTACAGGAGTATGTAGGGCGAGAAACCCCACTCTATTACGCAGAAAATTTAACGAGCGCACTTGGAGGAGCGAAGATTTATTTAAAGCGTGAAGATTTAAATCATACAGGTGCACATAAAATTAACAATGCGATTGGGCAGGCGCTTCTTGCCAAACGCATGGGCAAAAAGAAAATTGTTGCTGAAACAGGTGCAGGACAGCACGGTGTGGCAACGGCTACTGCTTGTGCCTTATTAAATCTAGAATGTGTTGTTTTTATGGGTGCGGAAGATATGAAACGTCAGCAGTTAAATGTTTTTCGCATGGAGCTACTTGGCACAAAGGTTCAATCGGTGGAAAGTGGTTCTAAAACTTTAAAGGATGCTGTGAATGCAGCGCTACGCTATTGGGTGACAAATGTTGAGGATACGCATTATATTTTAGGCTCTGCCTTAGGACCTCACCCATTTCCTAAAATCGTTCGAGACTTTCAGCGTGTCATTGGGGTAGAAACGAGAAAGCAAATTTTGCAAAAGGAAGGTCGTTTACCTGATGCTGTTGTGGCTTGTATTGGTGGTGGCAGTAATGCAATCGGTATGTTTCATCCGTTCGTAGATGATGCATCAGTCGCTTTATATGGTGTAGAGGCTGCAGGGAGTGGTCTTGAAACAGGGAAACACGCTGCGGCAATTGCAGGTGGACAATTAGGTGTATTGCATGGTGCCTACATGTATTTATTACAGGATGAAAATGGCTTTGTCCAAGAAGCACATTCGATTTCCGCGGGGTTAGATTATCCGGGAAAAGGGCCAGAACATTGTTATTTACATGATATCGGTCGAGCGCAGTTTGACGCCATCACAGATGCTGAGGCACTAGAAGGCTTACAATTGTTAAGTCGAACAGAGGGGATACTTCCTGCGCTTGAAAGTTCCCATGCTATTGCTTACACAGCAAAACTTGCTAAAACCATGCCGAAAGACCAGATCATTGTAGTGTGCTTGTCTGGTCGCGGAGATAAGGATGTACACACGGTTAGGGCGGTACTAGGAGGAGATGGCAAATGACGACGTTACAACAAGCAATTGAACAAGCAAAGGTAGCAGGAAACAAAGCCTTTATTCCGTATATCATGGCAGGTGATGGAGGGCTAGAAACGATCAAGCCAACCATCCTAACACTACAGCAGCTAGGTGTGACAGCTATTGAAGTAGGTATCCCCTTTACAGACCCTGTTGCAGATGGGCCAACAATTGAGCGGGCAGGAGAACGTGCACTCGCAGCTGGCGTAACATTAACGAAGGTATTGCAAACGCTCACTTCATTTAGAGATGAAATCACGGTACCTCTAGTTGTCATGACTTATTTCAATCCAGTGTTAGCGTATGGCTTAGAGGCTTTTGCAAAAGCCTGTGTAGCTGGGGGCGTTAAGGGAATAATCGTACCAGATGTTCCATTAGAAGAAAGTGCTCTATTACGGGAGGCATTAAACCCATATACCATTGATGTTGTTCAACTTGTCTCTTTAACAAGTCCTCCTGAGCGTATTGCTCATATTGCAGCAGCTAGTCAGGGCTTCGTTTATGCTGTGACTGTGAATGGAATTACAGGGGCAAGGTCCCATTTTGCTGCAAACTTAGAGCAGCATTTTGCAAGTCTACGTCAAGCAAGTTCAATCCCTGTGCTTGCAGGCTTTGGTATTTCAACACCTGAGCAAGTGAAAAGGATGGGGTCATTGGGAGATGGAGTTATTGTCGGTAGTGCTATTGTAACAGCATTGCATGAAGAAGATATGGCCACCGTGGCAGCATTAGTGGCCGCTTCAAAAGGTGTATTCGAGAAGTCTACTCTATAGAGTAGGCTTTTTTGCTGCTAGATGGATAGTAAGTTTAAACTGATGGATTAATCAGTAAAAGGGGCGGATAGAAATTTCACATTGATGGATAAAACTATCAATCTAACGGATAGTGCGTATCCAATAGAATTTCGGTATAATAGCTTTCGTAAGGAAGTGAGAAGATGATTCTATCGAAAAAAAGATGGCAGGTGGAGCGTCCAGATGCCACACTTGTACAAGCATTACAAAATGACTTACAACTTTCCGCGATTGCTGCAAAAATTTTAGCAGCACGAGGCTGTGAAACTACGGCTGAAGCAGAAAGCTTATTAAATATGACTGAAGCAAATGTCCATGACCCATTTCTTATGTACGGTATGGCTGAAGCAGTAGCACGAATTGAGCAAGCATTAGAAAATGGGCAGAAGATTTTAGTCTATGGCGATTATGATGCCGATGGTGTCACAAGCACGACTGTTATGCTAAATGTTTTACTAGATCTTGGAGCGGATGTATCCTTTAAAATCCCCAATCGTTTTATCCATGGTTATGGTCCACATGAAGCATTATTTCGTGAAGCATATGAAGAGGGTGTACAGTTAATCATTACAGTAGATAACGGGATATCTGGTATCGAACCTGTTCGAGTGGCTAAAGAGCTTGGCATGGATGTCATTGTGACAGATCACCATGAGCCAGGTGAGGAACTACCGCCAGCAGATATTATTCTTCATCCTCGATTACCAGAAGGACATTATCCGTTTGGAGAGCTAGCTGGAGTAGGTGTAGCCTTTAAGTTAGCACATGCTTTATATGGTGAACTACCAATCCATTTAATGGAATTGGTGGCGATTGGAACTGTAGCCGATTTAGTTCCTTTAGTGGATGAAAATCGCTATCTCGTGAAGCGAGGTATACAGGAAATGCGTCGTTCCCTTAGTCCATGGGTACAAGCAATGTGTGATATAGCCAGTACAGAGCAGGCAAAAATTACGGAAGAGACAATTGGCTTTTATTTTGGTCCTCGATTAAATGCTGTTGGTCGACTCGGAGAAGCAGCTCCAGGAGTCGAGTTATTAATGGCAGATGATAGTGCTAAAGCAAGCGCATTGGCAAAGCAGCTTAATGCCTGCAATACAGAGCGCAAAGATATTGTGAAAAGCATTACAGATGAGGCCATTGCACTTATTGAATCGGATGAAAAAATCGGCAATTCCTTAGTTCTTGTTGTGGCGGGGGAAGGCTGGAATGCAGGCGTTGTTGGAATAGTTGCCTCACGACTTGTTGAGCAGTACTATCGTCCAACCATTGTCCTTTCACTTGATCCAGAAAAGGGCACAGCAAAGGGTTCCGCTCGAAGCATTGAAGGCTTCCATCTATATAATGAACTAGCTAAAAACCGAGATATTTTACCGCATTTTGGTGGACATCCTATGGCCGCAGGCATGACCTTATCGTTAGAGCATGTGGATGAACTACGTACACGCTTGGATGCACAGGCAAGAGAATGTTTAACAGAGGAGCAATTAACACCCATCGTCCATATTGATATTCCGTTAAGCATCGATGAAGTTTCAGCAGATGCTATTGAAGAAATTTCAGCACTAGGACCATTTGGAACAGATTTTCCAAAGCCTGTTTACGTACTTGAGGATGTTGAAATCTCATCTATGCGTAAAATTGGAGCAGCTGAGAATCATATTAAAATGGAATTAACAAATGGCTATGATAAATTAGATAGTGTCGGCTTTAATAAAGGACATTTACATGATGAATTAACGTATGGCATTAAAGTATCCTTTATAGGCGATTTACAAATTAATGAATGGCAAGGACGTAAAAAAGCCCAATTTATGATCGAGGATGTCCAAACAACGGAATGGCAGCTATTTGATATTCGTGGTATCCGTCAAACTGCGCGTTGGCTTAATACGGTACCGAAGGATGAGGCACAGTTTATTGCCTTTCATCCAGCAACGATGGCGTATTATCAATCATTGATTGGTGCTCCTATTACAGTAGTTGACCCAGCACTATCCAATGTGGAACAAAGTGATTATATTGTGCTCTTAGATTTGCCACAACAAGTTCAAAAACTAGAAGAGGTGTTACAGAAGACGACACCTTCACGTATTTATGCGCATTTTTATATGCCTGATTCGCAATACTTTAGTGGTTTACCTACTCGTGAGCAATTTTCTTGGTATTATAAATTTTTGAAAAATCGACCAGCCTTTCCGCTTGATATGCATATAGCAGATTTAGCAAAGCATACAGGTTGGCCATTGGATGTATTAAAATTTATGACACAGGTGTTTTTTGAGCTTGGTTTTGTTAAAATGGAGAGTGGACTGACGACTGTCAACGTGAATGCCCCAAAACAAGCACTAACAGAGGCACCGTCTTACAAACAACGTTCAGAACAGATTGAAATGGAGCAAAAGCTTGTCTATGCTCCTTATATAGAATTAAAACAATGGTTTGATGAACGATTAACATAAACGGACGTACAGCGTTTCGTAGGAGGAGCAATAACATGGATTTAAAGCAATATGTTACAACAGTTGAAAACTGGCCGAAAGAGGGCATTAGCTTCAGAGATATTACGACAATTATGGATAATGGACCAGCATACAAATATGCAACAGACCAAATTGTAGAATATGCAAAAGAAGTGGGAGCTGAAATTGTAGTTGGCCCTGAGGCTCGTGGTTTTATCATCGGTTGCCCAGTTGCCTATGCACTTGAAATTGGCTTTGCACCTGTTCGTAAACCAGGTAAATTACCACGTGAGGTTATTAGTGCAGACTATGGTCTTGAATATGGTCAAGATACATTAACAATGCATCATGATGCGATTAAGCCTGGTCAAAAGGTTTTAATCTGTGATGATTTACTAGCAACGGGTGGGACAGTTGAAGCAACTGTTCGTTTAGTAGAAGAATTAGGTGGTCAGGTAGTAGGCTGTGCCTTCCTAATCGAACTTTTAGAATTAAATGGTCGTGCAAAGCTTGGAGATCTAAATATTAAAACACTTATTCAATATTAAGAGAAAGCGTCTACCATAGTGGGCACTTCAGATTGTAGACAAACTCAAGAAATTACGAGTTTGCCTACAGTCTTTTTCTTTTACAATGAAATAAAGTAAAGCCGATACGGGCCAAGCTGCTTTCCTCGCTCCATCCAACTTCTTCCCTATTACTGTTTGATTAACCGTAAACTTTTAAGCTGATGAAAGTTGAAGACGGAAAATTAAATCAATAAACATGAACAATTAGAAATGGTAACGGTTAATCAATTTATATCATTTGAGCGAAAATTAGAGGCTGCTATTTACCCTTTAGTAGAAACGACTTACTAAGCTTATGGATGCCCAAATATTGATCATGCCACTCTATATTTGGTAAGTAATTAGAAGAAAAAATGACAACAGCCATCGAGAGTGAACTTTTCGATGGCTGTTGTTTGCAGTTTGAAGCGCCCAATAAAGTAGGTACTTTTTAATCTTCATCATATGCTTGGATGATCTTCTGCATTGTGCGCAAGGTATCATAGAAATCTGCATATTTTTCGATTCCTATATCTTCGATGATTCTATCTTGAATCGTTTGCCAAATGGGTGCGGCTTCATGCAGCTTTTCTAATCCTTTTTCAGTGAGCGTAATCTTTTTAGTGCGCGCATCGCTTGTGTCTCGCTTTAATTCAACATAGCCATGTTGCTTTAATAGATTAATATTACGGGTCACAGTCGTTTGATCAAGTTGTAAAATTTCACCTAAACGGCTAATTGAGACAGTTTGTTGAAGGTCGATATGGGCCAGCATGGAATATTGTGTAACCTTTAAACCAGTGGGCTGTAGCAGCTTATCATATAATTGTGTGACAACCCTTGTTTTTTTTCTAAGGTTTGCACAAACACAGATTTGTGTATAATCGATTGTTTTAAGTTGCTTCTTCATCGTCAGTACTCCTTTGAGGGGATTCTACTAATTGTAAGTATACACCTAAGAGCTAGAAAAGACTGCTTGACAGCTATAGGAACGATTATTATCATTATACATGTATATACATATAAATGGAATGAAGAGATCTCAAAACATGTATATACATGTTTTGTTATGCATCTCACAAGAAAAGAAGGTGTTAGGATGAAGCGAGTTCATTATAGCTGGTTGATTTTGATTGTCACATTTTTCTCGATTATTGTAGCAGGGATTACAATGTCATCGTCTGGTGTTTTCCTTGATCCCCTCGAAAAAGAATTTCAATGGAATCGCTCAACGATTGCTTTAGCATTTGCTGTAAGTTTATTTTTATATGGCATATCTGGACCATTTATGGCGGCGCTGCTTGAAGTCATTGGCTTAAAGAAAATGATGCTTAGTGCCATGTCTACTTTAATAGTAGGAATGACCTTAACCTTTTGGATGAGCCAATCCTGGCAGTTAATCATTATTTGGGGAGGCATCATTGGGCTTGGTGCGAGCCTTTTTTTAACGGTGCTCAGTCCCTATGTAGCGAATCATTGGTTTGTTAAACGCAGAGGGCTGGCAGTTGGGATTTTAACGGCTAGTACAGCCACAGGTCAATTAATTTTACTGCCAGTGCTAGCCATTATTATTGAACACTATTCTTGGCGATGGGCAATGGGATTAATCCTACTCCTGAGTACCATGATGTTCGTCATGATTGCTATGTTTATTAAAAACAAGCCGCAAGATATTGGTCTAACCCCTTACGGTCATGATGAGATTATAGAAGAGCCGCAAGTACAGCCCAAGAAGAATCCAATTAGTATGGCATTTCTTGGTTTAGCAGAGGCAGTTAAAGTCAAAGCATTTTGGCTCTTAGCAGGCAGCTTTTTCATTTGTGGTCTTTCGACAAGTGGATTAATCGGAACTCACTTTGTGTCATATTGTATTAGCTTTGGCGTTCCGCTAGTAACCGCTGCATCTCTTCTTTCTTTTATGGGGGTGTTTAACTTATTAGGCACGACTGTCTCTGGCTGGCTATCGGATCGTTTTGATAATCGTTGGCTATTATTTTGGTATTACTTGTTAAGGGGAGCTTCTCTCTTGCTACTCCCTTATGCACTCGCTCAAGGCTCCTTTGTTTTACTGACGATTTTCAGCATCTTTTATGGACTCGATTGGATTGCCACAGTACCACCAACTATCAGCATTACACGACAAATTTTTGGGATGCAAAAAAGCAGTATTATTTACGGATGGATATTCGCCTCACATCAGGCAGGAGCGGCAGTTGCTGCGTATGGGGGTGGGTTGATTTATAAATTTTTCAATTCCTATACATGGGCTTTTTTCCTTGCTGGCCTATTCTGTGCATTGGCAAGCTTATTCGTTATCATTGTAAAAAAACAAACGCCTCAGCAAGGATAAACAGTCGACTAAAAAAGTTGAACCTCGACAGAAAGAGGTTCAACTTTTTTTATCAATATTAGTTTGACATTTAACAAACAAAAGTTTATAATATAAACAAATATAACAAAAGGTGATGCTATGAATGAAAGAGAACAGGCGGTGCTTGCTTTAATTCGCCAAAACCCGTTTATGTCTCAGCAAGAGATGGCAGATACAATGAATCTGTCCCGTCCCGTGCTTGCTAATTTAGTGTCTAGTTTAACAAAGCAAGGAAAGATTGTAGGTCGTGCTTATATTTTACCCGAGGAAAATGAAATTATTTGCATCGGGGGAGCTAATTTAGACCGAAAATTCCATGTGAAGGGCAATGTTCAATTTGGAACATCTAACCCTGCCAGCTCTTCTTTTAGTGTAGGTGGAGTTGGTCGAAATATTGCTGAAAACTTAGGCAGATTAAACCATCAAGTGACGTTATTAACAACGGCTGGTAAAGATGCTGATTGGCAAGTGATCCAAGAAGCTTCGGAATCCTTTATGAATCTACGTTATGTGGAGCAGCTAGCTGAGGCTTCTACGGGTTCCTATACAGCTATTATGGATGAACAAGGTGAGCTAGCATTAGCTGTAGCCAATATGGAGGTTTATGACCTGCTGTTACCGAGTTTGTTGAAAAAGCATGAAACAATGCTAGTGAATGCTGGTTGCTTTATTTTGGATTTAAATTGCCCGAAAGAAACAGTGGCGTATATCCAACAAGTAGCCATTGCTCGTGCCATTCCATTAGTCATTGTGCCAGTATCTTCGCCAAAAATGAATCGACTACCTGAAACATTACAAGGTGTAACTTGGTTTATTTGTAACACGGATGAAGCAGAAACAATTGTTGGACATAAAATTGAAAACGCTACCCATTATGAAAAAGCATTACAACAGCTCTTACAACTAGGTGCTGAACATGTCATTATCACAGCTGGTAGCAAGGGTGTTTATGCAGCATCTACGACGATCGCACCTCGTCATTTCGCTGCGAAAGTGATCAACAAAATTGAAGATGTTACAGGAGCAGGAGATGCGTTTGTCAGCGCTGTGATACACAGTTGGTTGACAGGTCAATCTTTTGAGACATGTATTGATGCAGGGTTAACAAATGCTAAAAATACATTGGCATCTCCTTATACAGTAAGACCTGAATTATCAGTAGATTTGTTAAAAAATGAAATGGAGGAATAACAACATGAAAGAATTCATCGTATTATCAGAAGAAGTAAAAGCAGGACAAGCAAAAGGTCTACCAATCGTGGCATTAGAATCTACAATCATTTCACACGGTATGCCATATCCACAAAATGTGAAAACTGCGCGTGAAGTTGAGCAAATTATTCGCGATAATGGTGCAGTACCTGCAACCATTGCCTTAATAGATGGCAAAATCAAAATCGGTTTATCAGATGAAGAGCTAGAGATGTTTGGAAATTCACAAGGCGTTGCAAAAGCTTCACGTCGTGACTTAGGCTACTTACTTGCAACAAAAAAATTAGGTGCGACAACAGTTGCAGCTACAATGATCTGTGCTGAACTTGCAGACATTGAAATCTTTGTAACAGGTGGTATTGGTGGTGTACACCGTGGTGCTGAAACAACAATGGATGTCTCTGCTGACTTAGAAGAATTAGCACAAACTAATGTGGCTGTTATTTGCGCGGGTGCAAAATCTATTCTAGATATTGGTCTTACATTAGAATACCTTGAAACAAAAGGGGTACCAGTAGTTGGTTATGGTACAGATGAATTACCAGCATTCTACACACGTCAAAGTGGTTTCGATGTCAACTTCCAGCTTGATACACCAGAGGAGATTGCAGCAATGCTATCTGCGAAATGGCAATTAGGGTTAAAAGGTGGCGCTGTCATTGCCAACCCAATTCCAGAAGCTGAAGCATTAGATCATGCATTTATTACAAACATTATTGAAAAAGCTTTAGCTGAAGCTGAAGAGAATGGTATTCAAGGTAAAAACGTTACACCATTCTTACTTGGTAAAGTAAAAGAATTAACAGAAGGTAAAAGTCTTGATGCGAACATTGCATTAGTGAAAAACAATGCAGTCGTTGGCGCAAAAATTGCTGTTGCCTACAACCAATTACACTAATCATTTGTCGAAACAAGAACCCTTTGTGACATCCTGTCGCAAAGGGTCTTTTTCATTAAAAAGAAGAATATTTTTTCCATTTTTCGAACTGTTCACGAGATTAACTAAACTAAATGACACAGTCTCTTTACAATAGGCTACAAAATTTTATACAATTAAGTTTATATCTAATCTGAAAAATTTGACGAGCAAGGTGGACATGTTATGGCGAAAGAGCAAATTTTGACTCCTGAGGACGTTTTTGAGTTAGTCAAATCCTACATGAATGATGAAAATGTCACATTCGTGAAAAAAGCATATGAATTAGCAAGGGATGCCCATATTGAGCAATTCCGTAGCTCTGGTGAACCTTATATCATTCACCCAGTACAAGTGGCAGGTATTCTAGCTGAATTACAAATGGACCCGGAAACAGTAGCGGCAGGTTTTTTACATGATGTTGTCGAAGATACGGATTTTACGCGGGATGATTTGGTACGGGAATTTGGCGAAGAAGTAGCCGTGCTTGTTGATGGTGTGACAAAGCTAGGGAAAATTAAATATTTATCAAAAGAGGCGCAGCAAGCAGAGAATCATCGAAAAATGTTTGTAGCTATGGCACAGGATATTCGTGTCATCTTAATTAAGCTAGCAGACCGTCTCCATAATATGCGTACGTTAAAGCATTTACCTGCTGAAAAGCAGCGACGTATATCGAAAGAGACGCTAGAAATTTTTGCACCACTTGCACATCGTCTGGGAATCTCGACTGTAAAATGGGAGCTTGAAGATACAGCACTTCGTTATTTAAACCCACAACAATATTATCGTATTGTCAGTTTGATGAAGAAAAAGCGTGATGAGCGTGAGGCTTATTTAGAGAATGTCATGGCTGAGATGAAGTCACAGCTTAATGAGGTTGAAATTGAAGCAGATATCTATGGTCGTCCAAAGCATATTTACAGTATTTATCGAAAAATGGTGCTCCAAAAGAAACAATTTAATGAAATTTATGATTTATTAGCCATACGTGTACTTGTCGATAGTATTAAAGATTGCTATGCGGTTTTAGGGATTGTGCATACACTCTGGAAACCGATGCCAGGGCGCTTTAAAGACTATATTGCCATGCCAAAACAAAACCTGTATCAATCCTTACACACGACCGTTATTGGACCCTATGGTGATCCATTAGAGGTTCAGATTCGTACGAAGGAAATGCACAAAATTGCAGAGTATGGGATTGCGGCACACTGGGCGTATAAAGAGGGCAAAAATGTTGATCATCAAAAGCAAAATGTCGATCAAAAATTAACATGGTTCCGTGAGATTTTAGAATTCCAAAATGAATCTTCTAATGCCGAAGAATTTATGGAATCCTTAAAATTTGATTTATTTTCTGATATGGTCTACGTATTTACACCTGAAGGCGATGTCATCGAATTGCCAGCGGGTTCTGTGCCCATCGATTTTGCCTATCGTGTCCATTCAGAGGTCGGAAATCGTACGATTGGGGCAAAAGTCAATGGGAAAATGGTGCCACTTGATACACCACTGAAAACCGGCGATATCATTGAAATTTTAACATCTAAACAATCCTTTGGTCCGAGCCGCGATTGGCTAAAAATAGCACAATCCTCACAGGCGAAAAATAAGATTAAGCAATTCTTTAAACGACATTTACGTGAAGAGAATATCATTAAAGGGAAAGAAATGATTGAAAAGGAAATTCGTGCTCAGGATTTCGATTTAAAGGAAACGATGTCATCAGAAAACCTCAAACGTGTATGTGATAAATTCAACTATACGAATGAGGAGGACTTGTATGCAGCAGTAGGGGTGAATGGTATTACTGCACAGCAAGTGGTTAATCGTTTAGCGGAAAAACGTCGTAAAGAGCGTGAGCAGGAAGAAGCTTTAGAGAAAATCGAACAAAAAATGAAAAATCCAATTCCGCAAAAACGAACGGAATCGGGTGTCATCGTCAAGGGCATTGATAATATGCTTATTCGACTTTCTCGTTGTTGTACGCCTGTACCTGGTGATGAGATTGTAGGCTTTATTACAAAAGGTAGAGGTGTTTCTGTACACCGTGCAGACTGTCCAAATATTCAAATTGAGGATGAGCAAGAACGTTTAATTGAAGTGGAATGGGAGCATGGAATCATCCCTGAGAAAAAAGAATATCCAGTGGATATCGAAGTGTCAGCCTTTGATCGACCTGGTATTTTAAATGAAATTATGCAAATTGTTAGTGAAACAAAAACAAATATTTTAGCAGTCAGTGGTCGTGCTGATCGTGATAAAATGGCAACAATTCATTTAACGATTTCCATTTCAAACATTTCACATTTGCATAAGGTTGTTGAGCGGATTAAACAAACACCTGATATTTATTCGGTGCAGCGTGTCATCAATTAATGATTGGCAACAACATAGAATTGGGGTTTTAATGCATGAAAGTAGTATTACAGCGCAGTAAAGCTGCTTCTGTAACGGTTGACGGAACTGTCACAGGAGCGATTGATAATGGCTATGTTCTTCTAGTAGGTATTACACATGAGGATACACATGAGGATGTCGCTTATTTAGCGAAAAAAGTAGCTAATTTACGCCTTTGGGAAGATGCGGAAGGAAAAATGAATCATTCGATCCTAGAGCATGGAGGCGCAATTTTATCCGTCTCACAATTTACATTGTATGGGGATGCAAAAAAGGGAAATCGTCCTAGTTTCATCAGTGCAGCTAGACCAGAAGTAGCCGAACCGCTGTGGGAAGCTTTTAATCAAGCATTGCGTGAGCTCGGCTTACATGTGGAAACAGGTATTTTTGGTGCAATGATGGATGTTGCACTAATCAACGATGGTCCAGTAACAATACTTCTAGAATCAAAATAATGGAACATTTCCTATAAATCCTTCATATACTAATGAGTATGGTTAGTTTTATAGGAAGGAGTGTCTTAAACTTGACGCAGATAGGGAGTAGATCTAATCCATATTTATACGAAACACTTAACATGATGATTGGCCAGGCAGTAGTGGTGCAAACAGAAAAAACGATGCAAAAAGGTATTTTATTATCCATACTACCTGACCATATGATCCTTGAGATGAATCGTACCCCTTTCTTCATTCGAATGGAGGAAATTGTATGGGTTACATTGGAAACTACAAAAAATTGATGAAGTACGAACCTTCGAATCATAAAAGATGATAGAAGGTTCTTTTTTATATTTTAAGGTATAATGAGCAAATTTAATTATTAGAATATGGAGTTTATATTGGTTTGAGGGCAGAAGCAGGGATCGTTCATGGAGAAAGACACTTTTGGTATGTCTCTTGTGAAATCGGTCATAAAGCGACTAGAATTATACTCAACTAAGAAACAAGTAGGAATGGCTGCTAATATACTATTTAATACTGTCATGAATAGGTTTAAAGGAGGTTATATATTATGAACATAATGAAGAAAATAGCCAAGATAGTGGGAATAATTCTAGCTATTTTCGCTTTGTTTATAGGGGGTGGATACGCTATTCTCGAGATTAATCCATTTGGGAATAAACCAGGCAAGCCAGTTGCGGATATTGAGCACAAGGTTGAAATTTGGGGAGAAGAAGTTGCAGGAAATCATTCTGGAAGTAAGCTAGACGATATGAATATTAAGGGTAATCCTAACAGACTCTTAGCAACATTCAAATTTTCTACTAGTATTGTGGGAGAAGAATATAAAGACAATGAAGCTGCAATTGATACCTTTACATATGTCCATGAAATTGTAGGAGGCTATGAAAAATCTACCTATGAAGATGAACCATATCTGATTCCTTATACGAGGTCAAACAGTGACAGTGCCATCATTATTATTCCAGGAGGTGGCTATGGCTTTAAGGAAATGGATGGTGGAACTGCTGAAGGAAAAGAAGTAGCTGAATCATTAAATAAGGCAGGTATCAATGCATTCGTTCTACACTATCGTTCTAACCCATATGAATGGCCTATTCCCCAATTGGATGTTCAGCGGGCTGTCCGTTATCTACGTTATCATGCAAATGATTATGGTATTCATCCAGATAAAATTGGATTGATCGGTTTTAGCGCGGGTGGTTTTCAAACCGGTAGCTTTATTAATCTCATTCAGGGGAAAAATCTGTTTCCTGATAGTTATCAGCTTGATGACATCGATGCAGTCGATGATCAAGTAGTCTCTGCAGCTATGATTTATCCAGCATTGACCTATCGCTATAATGTGCCTATGCTCTTTGCTTCTTTTAAAGATGAAGATGTAAGAAGTCCAGAAGTGCGTGAAGAGCTTTTGAATCAGACAGATTTATCTAAACATTTTAGCACAGCAAATATACCTCAGTTTATTGCTTATGGGACGAATGATTTAGCTGTTGGGGTAAAAGGGCCACAAGAATATATTCAATCTGCACGAGTAGCAGATGCGGATATTACTGAAGTTGTAGTAGAAGGTCAGAATCATGGCTTTAAGCAGGAACACTATATGAGAGAGTTTCTTGAATGGGTAAAAAAGGTTTTCAATTCCTTATAATGTGTCTTTTTTACTTTTGTTAATTGTAACTTGTGGAAGCAGAATCAATAATGCAAGCGATTGAATTAGTATATACACATGCATGGATTACTTGCTTTTCTGTAGGCGAGCGCCTCTCCGCTTCCTCTCCATGCAGGGGTTGGATACGGCAAAGTTTTACTAAATGTTGGAAAATAAAGAGAGAGAAAAATGACAAAAGCCATCGAGAGCGACTTCTCGATGGCCTTTGTATGAATTTATTTAACTTCTAACATGAATTGATAGCTATTATCTATTGAAATAAAACTATTGTTGATTTAAAAGGATCTTTTCAATCACTGCAATCTCATACTAGGACTTTACTCAATTTCTTTCCATAAAGACAATGCGTTTATCCAATTTGGATCTCCGTATCCTTGATAGCTTTGAACGGCTACATAAATCTTTCCTTGGTACTCAACCTTATCTCCTTTTGTGTACGCCTTAAATGGACTCCATTGCTCATAAGAAGCCCCTAGATCTTTTGTAGTCACAGTTAAAATGGAACTTTTAATTGATTCATTTCCAGCCGCATCCACTGCAGTTACTGCATACATATATGTTGTATTCGATTGGAGATTCATGTCCATAAATGATGTAGTTTTTGATGTTCCAACAACAGACATTTGATCTACTTGTGTTCCTTGATATATAACATAATGGTCAACTGCTACATTATCCTCTGATGCACTCCACATTAAGTCTACACTTGAAGATGTTACGCCCATTGTGTGAAGTGCAGTTGGTTGCGTTGGTGCTTCTGTATCTGGAGCTGTATGCATTGTCTCTACAACTATCGATTCACTTTCATTAGAAACATTCCCAGCTGCATCCACTGCTTTTACCGTATATGTATACTTGGTAGTCGGTTTTAAATTTTTATCTGTGAATGTTGTTCCTGGTACCACTCCAACTACTTTATTATCACGTAATATCTGGTATTCTTTTACACTCACATTGTCTGTAGAAGGACTCCATTTTAGCTCGGCACTGTTTGAAGTAACTTTCGTAGTATGTAATCCATTTGGCTGAGTTGGAGCTTCTATATCTACATTTCCATTATTCACTAAATTAACGTCGATTACATTATAGAATGCATTTGAAGTATCAGCTACATCCCAAACAGCTAGAATAATGTGGTAACCACTACGATCAGTTGGCACGTTAATTGTATGAGTTAGATTATTCGATGCAGCAGAACTATTATGTTCTACAGTTGCAATTAGCTCAAGGTCAGCACGGTTTAATGGTTTATTTGGATTCCATCCCTTTTTAGTAATATAATAGTGCCATTTGCTTGTCAAATGTGGCGCTGTATACTTCCATGTAAAGGTATTTGAACCTCCTGTAATCGTGTTCTTAAACCAACGATCAGCGGTTTGTTGATCGAGTATGCCACCAAATAGACCTCCAGCAGATGCGATTTTTCCATCAGCCGGCCCACTTTGTGGAAATCCCTTAGGTGCCTCTAAACTCTGTGGCTCATACATTATGTTTCCGCACATTAAATTAAGTGCTCCATAATTTTGACTACATAAAGCAGCTCGGCTAGCTGGTTTTTCAACAAATCCATGGGCATATGCATTAGGTGCCATTGAAATACCCATGATTCCTGCTGCTAATATGGCAGCACTTATTCCCTTTTTACTTAACTTTTTTGCGAATTTAGTATTCATATAACTAGTCTCCTTTTGTTGGAATTGGATAGCAACTAGTATGATAGCAATATATTAAAAATTATTCAAAGTCTGTTTTTATAGGATAATAGTTTTGTTGTGCAAATAACTTTTGTTGCAAAATTAATGAGTATATAGACCTTGATTGGGCAAATATCTTACTTTAGAGGATTGTTTTCTATTAAAAATAATTAGCTATTATAATAAAATTTTCAAATCTATTAAAATTTGTCAATTTACGTACAGTTACTCTTCTCATTCGTGAAATGTAGCTATAGAAGTTGTTAACCTTGGTCACAATACTCAAATTACGGCGCTCTGCTGAACGCATAATTATCCAATTAATCGAGTATGAATATTTTATGTAGCAGAGGATAAGCATCCTTATCAGCAGGGGCGTCTGAGAAAGCTTGCTGTGGCAACAAATAAATAGAATTTCTGAAATAATAGAAAATTAATACTTTACAATAAATTTGAACTCATGTATATTTATTTTCAATTAACGACATATAGCGACAATATAATGCAAATGTCTAAATTGATTAAAAGGAGGGTGATGTCATGGAAAATGAACAAGGTGTAAAGAAAAGAAGCTGGCTGAAAGTACCTCATACATATACCATTATTTTTGCTATTATTTTTTTAGCGGGTATTGCAAGCTATATTATTCCAGCAGGTGAGTTTGAACGAATAGAGGATAAGGAAGGGCGAATGCTCGTTGTAGATGGAAGCTATCATCATATTGAGAGTGATCCAGTTTCATTTTTCGAAATGTTTACAGCTATTCCAATGGGTCTTGAAAAAGGGGCTCAAATTATTTTCTACATTTTCTTAGTCAGTGGTGTTTTTGGGATTATTCGTTCCACGGGTGCCATTGAAGCTGGTGTTTATAAAGGGGTAAAAGCTTTAGAGGGAAGAGAAAAATTACTTATCCCATTATCAATGATTTTATTCTCTGTTGGTGGTTTTACAATGGGGATGGCCGAAGAAACAATTATTTTCGTACCGATTGGTGTAGCAATTGCGCGTGCGATGGGCTTCGATGCTGTGACAGGGACTGCCATGATCACACTTGGAGCGGCCAGTGGATTTTTTGGAGGGATGCTTAATCCCTTTACGGTGGGTGTTGCACAATCATTAGCAGATGTACCGTTATTCTCTGGGATCGGCTTCCGTGCAGTTGTCTATGTTTTTGTGTTAGGTTTTGCTATTTTCTATGTATCTCGCTATGCCTTTAAGGTGAAAAAGAATCCACAGGCAAGTGTTATTTATGACATCGAGCAAAAAGCTAAATCTAATGTATCCGTTATTGACATTCCCACATTAACAGGAAAGCATAAATTTGTATTTATTGTGATGGCTTGTGGAATTGGCTTTAATATTTATGGTGTATTTAATTGGGGCTGGTTCTTAACACAGTTAACCGCCTCCTTTTTAATTATGGGGTTAATTGCAGGGCTAATTGGTGGGTTGAAACCTGCAACTATTTTTGATTCCTTCATTGAAGGAGCGAAGGCTGTAACATTCGGTGCTTTAATTGTAGGTTTTGCCCGTGCGATTACGGTTGTTTTAGAGCAAGGGAAAATTATCGATACTATCGTTTATGCGGCATCGGAAACAATTGGGCATTTACCACATGCTATCAGTGCAATCGGTATGTTATTTATTCAAGCACTGTTAAATTTATTTATTTCATCTGGTAGTGGACAGGCAGCCGCAACAATGCCGATTATGATACCAATTACCGATTTATTAGGGTTAGAACGACAAGTGGCTGTATTAGCCTTCCAATATGGGGATTCCTTAACGAACTCTATTATTCCTACTTCATCTGCCTTAATGGCCTATTTAGCGGTTGCAGGCATTCCCTATGAAAAGTGGATCAAATTCATTTGGAAGATGATTCTTGGCTGGGCAGTGATTGCATGCCTGGCGTTAATTGCTGCGGTAGCAATAGGGGTTTCTTAATACGTGAAAAAAGCTGTGGATAGCATCCGCAGCTTTTTTCTTAGTGTTGAAAAACAAAACAGTCAATTGGAAGGTAGAAATGGATTTCCGTTGCAGGCTACTTGACTCCATTCCAACCTACAAAAGTGTTACCTTTTTAGTGAAGGTTTTCAAATAAAGTGAAGGTCTTCACTGCTCTTTATGGCGAGGTGTTGTCACGCATCACTTCTCTACATTAATAATAAGAGCTTATTCCCTCTAAGAATACAAATAATGGGCTATTTAATCGCTATATTACTATGAAAAAAAGTAAAGACTCTTTGCAGAATGGTTGATTGGAGTGGAGCCAGCGTCACTCCTAGGGGATTTAGCGTCACAGATGAGACCCTGGAGCGAGCGTAAGTGAGTGAAGCGGCTCATCGGACGCCCCCTGGAAAGGACGCTGGCGGAACGGAAATCTCCCCCTCCCCTTGCAAAGTTGCTTTTTCTGCCTTTGACATGATCTTTTTTCATTATTCCTCTTGCTCATTAAAGTAGTTGAGAATTCCTTGATAAATACCGAGAGTCGCCTGTTCACGGAACTTCGCTGTGGTGATGACACGCTCTTCACTTGAATTACTTAAGAAGCCTAACTCAATAAGGACTGCTTTTTGACGATTTTCTCGTAGTACTAAATAGTTACCTTGTTGTGTGCCACGATCTCTTAACTCTAATTTACTTGATAGTCCATCATGAATCGCTTCAGCAAGCCCTTTTTGATTACTATTCATATAATAGGAGGTGAAGCCGTTAATAGAACTATCGTCTGTTGCATCATAATGGAGACTAATAAAGGCATCTGCTTCATATTGATGGGCAATTGATACACGCTTACGCAATGCCACATATTCATCGGATTCCCTCGTCATGACTACATTGGCGCCAGCCGCACTTAGCTTGGATGCAAGCATAGTAGCTGTTTTCAGCGTAATGCCTTTTTCCTCTGTACCACGTTGACCCGTTGTGCCATGATCATTTCCCCCATGGCCAGCATCAACAACTATTGTTAACCCACTTAACGTCCCTTTTTTACGAGGCTCTTCTTTTTCCTTTTGAGGAATCATCGTTTTATTAGAACTTGTTGTTACAACCCAGTTTGCAACAAATGCTGTTTGATCTTCATCTAATTGAATTTCATAAAAATCATTTTTTACGCCGACAATTGGATAATTTAAGCCAGCATCTACCCGTTCAACCACTTCAGCTGCTGTTGAGGCATCTGTTCGTAAGTTTGTCCCATTATAGATTATGGTAACGGATTCCAACTCTTTGGAAGAGGAAGTTTTGGATGTACTTTTAACTTTATTGGAGAAAGTACCATAAAAGCTATAAACCCAGCCTGTTTTTTTATCATTGTACTGAATTTGTACCCAATTATGTTCATGTGCAATTACTTTAAAGGCTTGACCTTTTTTCGCAGTGCCGATTTTTTTAGCATTCAAGTCTGGTTTTTTACGAACATTGAGGACGTCTACTAAAATAGTAAAGGTTGTGTCCTTGTTAACAGGTGTTGTAGTTGTCGTTACTTCTACGGCATCATCTTTAGGTTCCTTTTCTTTTTTAGGATTATCATTAATCGTGACATAATCCTTTGAAACCCATCCCGTAAGTCCATTCCAATCAATTTTTGCCCATTCAGCATTTTCTTCAATAAGGTTGGCTTGGTTGCCTGTAGAAAGTTGACCAAGAACAGCTGAAGAAATATCTGGATCTGTTCGTATATTTAAACGGTCAACTTGTGAGATGACGGTTTTATCGATGGCCTGTTTAGCACTTGTAGGAGCCGTCAGCCATGAAGCAACCCAGCCCTCATAGTTACCTGCTTTTACTTGAATCCAATCACCTTCACGACCGATAGAGGTTAAAGGATCACCTTCTTCTAATGTCGTAATAATGGGATATGATAATCCAGGACCCTCACGCAAATGAAGAATCGTTCCAGCGACTTTTAGATCACTGGTGTCAGCGGAAGCTCTTTGAACAAAGTTCTTATTTGGCATCGCAATCGTTACCATTAGTACGAATATGATTATACTATGTAAAATTTTTGTTCTCATCAGATTCCTCCTATTCCTTGTGCTATTTTACCATGCTTTTGTCATAAAATTCGTGGTAAAATGGTAATGGAATTTGTTATTTTCATTATAGCCCTATGAAAAATACAAAAACAGTTGACATTGGCATGGCTAGTGACTAACATAAAGGGTAATCGAAAAATGATTAATCGCTTATGACCAAGCAAGTAGCGTATACCTCTATTGGAACAGAGAGGGAAAGACTTAGGCTGCAATCTTTCCTACAAAAATGTATCACGCGAATAACACTTGAGAGGCTTTTTTCTGAAAAGCAGTGCTTAGTAGGAAAAAACGGAATCGGCCGTTATCCGATTACGAGGAGGACACATGTAATTAATTGTGTCAACTAGGGTGGAACCGCGGAAGCTTATATAGCTCTCGTCCCTTGCTATGGCAAGGTGACGGGGGCTTTTTTGTTGTTCGAAAAAACTGCGAGATTCTTTTGAGAAAAGGGATGGGTTCGGTTTTAGGTGGTGAGTCTGCTCATCAAAATTGCGAACCCGCTCTAATCAAAGTGAAGACCGCTCTTTGAAGGTGTAACCACACTCCAACCTGAATGAAAACTGCTCAATCGAAGCATGCCTCCGCCCCAAGTAGAATGACAGCTGCTCTATCATAAGCAATCGATATAGGAGGGATTTACATGAGTTTTAAAGTGCCACGAGGGACACAAGATATTTTGCCAGGTCAATCTGAAAAATGGCAAAAGGTTGAAGCGATTATTCGTGATATTTGTCGTGTTTATCGTTATAACGAAATTCGTACACCGATTTTCGAGCAAACGGATTTGTTTGCGCGTGGTGTTGGTGAAACAACGGATGTTGTGCAAAAGGAAATGTATACATTTGAGGATCGCGGGGGACGTTCACTAACACTACGTCCTGAAAATACGGCTGGTGTCGTACGTGCCTACGTAGAACATAAAATGTTTGGTGCTCCAGATCAGCCCGTTAAGCTTTCTTACTTAGGACCAATGTTCCGCTATGAGCGTCAACAGGCTGGGCGTTATCGTCAATTTGTACAGTTTGGAGTAGAGGCCATTGGTTCAGCAGATCCTGCAATTGATGCGGAAGTCATTGCTCTTGCGATGGATGTTTATGAATCAGCGGGCTTAAAGGATTTAAAACTAGTGATTAATTCACTGGGTGATAAAGAAACGCGTAATACTCACCGTACAGCCTTATTACAGCATTTTGAGCCACATATTCAAGAGTTTTGCTCTGACTGTCAAAATCGTTTGCAAAAAAATCCATTACGAATTTTAGATTGTAAGGTGGATCGTGAACACCCATTAATGCAAACGGCTCCAGCGTTAACTGATTTCTTAACAGAGGAGTCAGCTGCTTATTTCAGTCAGGTGAAATCGTATTTAGATACATTGGGCATTTCTTATGAGGTGGATCCAAATCTTGTACGTGGGCTTGATTATTACAATCACACAACATTTGAAATTATGTCTACAGCAGCTGGCTTTGGTGCGATTACAACACTATGTGGAGGCGGACGCTACAATGGGCTAGTGCAAGAAATTGGCGGTCCAGATGTACCGGGTATTGGTTTTGCATTAAGTATTGAGCGTTTATTATTAGCACTTGAAGCAGAGGGCGTTGAATTAGATACCGCTTCAGGACTAGATGTTTATATTATCGCAATGGACGCTGAAGCCAAGCAAAAGGCTGTAGAGCTAACTAGTACTTTCCGTGCAAAGGGTCTTGCGACAGAAATGGATTATTTAGATCGTAAAATGAAAGCCCAAATGAAATCAGCGGATCGTCTAGGTGCAAAATACACAATCGTTCTTGGCGAAACAGAGCTTGAAGAGCAAGCAGCTGCCGTGAAACATATGGAATCTGGTGAACAGCACAAAGTGGCATTCTCAGAGCTAGTGAATTATTTATCACAACAATCTTAAAGTAGATACAGGGCATTGCTAGTAGATGCTACATAAATTGAAGATATTTTGGAGGAATTTAACAATGGCTACAAGAACACATGCTAGTAACGAGCTATCAGAGGCGTTACAAGGCGAAAAAGTCGTATTAAAAGGTTGGGTGCAGCGTCGTCGTGACCTCGGTGGTTTGATTTTCATTGATTTACGTGACCGTACGGGAATTACACAGGTCGTATTTAGTCCAGACGTGGCTGAAGCACATGCACTAGCGGATAAAGTACGTAGTGAATATGTGATTGAAGTGGAAGGAACAGTTATCCTTCGTACAGAGGATCAAATTAATCCGAATGTACCAAACGGTAAAATTGAAGTAGAAGCAACAAGTTTAATCGTAATTAATACGGCCAAAACAACACCATTCCAAATTGAAGATCGCACAGATGTATCAGAAGACCTACGTTTAAAATATCGCTATTTGGACTTACGTCGTCCAGTCATGTTCGATACATTCAAAATGCGTTCTGATGTTACACGTACAATCCGTAACTTCTTACAAAATGAAGGCTTCTTAGAAGTAGAAACACCGATTTTAACAAAATCAACGCCAGAGGGTGCTCGTGATTATTTAGTACCATCACGTGTCCATGAGGGTGAATTTTATGCATTACCACAATCACCACAATTGTTTAAACAATTATTAATGGTTGCAGGCTTTGAAAAGTATTTCCAAATTGCCCGTTGCTTCCGTGATGAAGACTTACGTGCTGACCGTCAACCAGAGTTTACACAGGTGGACATTGAAACTAGCTTCTTAACACAAGAAGAAGTATTAGAAATGAACGAACGCTTAATTCAAGCTGTTATGAAAGAAGTAAAAGGAATCGATATCCCTGCACCTTTCCAGCGTATGAAGTATCAAGAAGCGATGGATCGTTATGGTTCAGATAAGCCAGACGTACGTTTTGGATTAGAGCTAGTAGCATTAAATGATATTTTTGAAGGCTGTAGTTTCAAAGTATTTGCAGATACTGTTGCACAAGGAAAACAAGTGAAAAGTATCAATATTAAAGGAGCAGCGGACAAATATTCTCGTAAAGACATGGATGAATTAACAAAATTCGTTAGTATTTACGGAGCAAAAGGTCTTGCTTGGTTAAAGGTTACAGAAGAAGGCTTAAATGGCCCAATCGCGAAATTCTTTGACGAAGCGTTAGCAGCAGCTTTAATCGAACGTATGGGAGCAGAAGTTGGCGATATTCTTGTATTCGTGGCGGATAAGGCACCTGTTGTTGCAGCTTCTTTAGGGGCATTACGTTCGAAATTAGGACAAGATTTAAACTTGATTGACGAATCACAATTTGCTTTCCTTTGGATTACTGACTGGCCATTATTTGAATTCTCTGAGGAAGATGGACGTTACTATGCAGCACATCATCCATTCACACGTCCGTTCGATGAAGATATAGCGTTAATGGATACAGATCCTTCAGCAGTTCGTGCACAAGCCTATGATATCGTATTAAACGGTTACGAGCTTGGTGGTGGATCATTACGTATCTATGAACGTGACCTACAGGAAAAAATGTTTGAATTACTTGGCTTTACAGAAGAAGAAGCACAAGCGCAATTTGGCTTCTTATTAGAAGCATTTGAGTATGGCGTGCCACCACATGCAGGTCTTGCCTTTGGTCTTGATCGCTTTGTGATGCTACTAGCAGGACGTACGAATTTACGTGATACTATCGCATTCCCGAAAACAGCAAGTGCTAGCTGCTTAATGACAGAAGCACCGAGCGAAGTATCACCAGAGCAACTAAGTGAATTAAGCTTAGCCATCAAACCATTTAAAAAATAATGAATAAAACAAAATACCTGGATTTCCTAGCAAATATTGTTGAGAATCTAGGTATTTTTTTGTGTTTTTTCAGGAAAATATAGATTATGAGAGAAAATCGTTTGAATTATCAGAAAAGTGGTGTTATGATAACTGTAATACGAATCCTGATGTGTTTGTCTAACTGCTAAATCTACTTCACAGTTTTGACCGAACACTATCGAATCGGGAGCCTTCATTTTGTAGTCGCAAACATGCCCCTAGCGGAGCGGGACGTTTAAAGCTGCAAAGCGGGCACCCCCCTGCAAATTGCGGGTTCAAAACGAATGTTTCTTGGCATTACGGCACAATTGGGATTCGTCCTATACATAGGATTAAAAAGGAGCTTGAGAGTAGCTCCTTTTTTGTTGCCAATTTTTAAAAGAAAGATTTATAGAAAAATTTTGAAAATATGAAAAAATAACTTTTTATTTTAGATGAACGAGCATATAATTGGTATAGACAACTATACCTTTTGGAGAGCGTTCATAAAAAGGTTGGAGGTGATAAGTTTGAAGGACACATTATTAATCTCAAATGTTAGGATTATTAATCCTGATGATCAGCCGTTTAAAGGTGACGTCTATATAGAAGATGGTAAGATCATTCAAATAGGGCAGTCTTTGTCAAGAAAGGCAGTGCAACGTATTGATGGGCAAAATCATGATTGGCTACTGCTCCCTGGCTATATTGATATGCACATTCATGGATCAGCTGGGCATGATACGATGGATGCTAGTCCATTAGCTTTGCATGAAATAGCACAGTCCTTAGTGCAAGAAGGCGTTACAGGTTTCCTTGCTACAACTATGACACAAACTATAGCCAAAATTGAAAGCGCTTTAGTCAATGTGGCGCAATTTGAACAGCAAGAGGGAGAAGCCATTTTACTGGGCATTCATGTTGAAGGTCCATTTGTTTCGAAAATACGTGCAGGTGCACAGCCAGAAGAATACATGATTAGTCCTACGATTGAACAATTTGCTAATTGGCAAAAAATGAGCTGTTATCGTATCAAACAAATTACCGTCGCACCAGAAATAGAAGGTGGATTCACATTTCTTGAAGCATTAAAGAACTTTAATGTGATTCCGTCTATTGGTCACTCAGATGCTACAATAGAGGAAGTCCATCAAGCAGTATCATTAGGTATAAGTCAAGCCACTCATTTATATAATCAAATGCGACCATTTCATCATCGTGATCCAGGTGTCGTTGGTGGGGTATTATTAGAAGATAACATCAAAGTGGAATTAATTGTTGATTGTGTGCATAGTCATCCTCAAGCAGTCAAGCTAGCCTATCGGACAAAAGGTGCCAAGGGGATCATTCTTATTACGGACGCCATGCGAGCGAAAGGCTTGCAGTATGGTGAATATGATTTAGGTGGGCAAACGGTGTATGTAAATGAAAAAGGAGCCCATTTAGCGAACGGAGCATTAGCTGGCAGTGTGTTAACAATGGAACAGGCGGTTAAAAATATGAAGGCCATTACGAATTGTTCCTTACAAGAAATAGTCGCCATGTCTTCTACGAATGCCGCTGAACAATTGCAGCTTCCCATGAAAGGTCGAATTGAAGAAGGCTTTGATGCAGATTTTGTCTTGCTAGATCAACAATTAAATGTGCAAAAAACGATTTGTCGAGGTAAAGTTGTATTTGAGAAATCATAAAAGAGGCGATAAGGAAGGTGCAAGATTTGTTAGAGAAAAATTCTCATATACCTATTTATATACAAATAGAAGAGATTATTAAACAAAGAATTTATTTAGAAGAATACAGAATTGGTGAAACGATACCTTCAGAACGTGAACTTTCTGCACAATTTGATGTTAGTAGAATGACTGTGCGTCAATCCATTACCAATCTCGTAAACAGCGGTCTGTTATATCGAGAAAAAGGGAGAGGTACCTATGTTGCTAATCCCAAATTGGAGCAGCCATTAAAGGGCTTAACAAGTTTTACGGAAGATATGCGCGCTAGAGGAATGGAACCAAGCAGTAAGGTGTTACGATTTGAAAAAATCATACCACCAGTGGATATTGCAAGAGATTTAATGATTGAGCCTGGAGAAGAAGTATTCTTTGTGGTGCGAATTAGAAATGCCGATTCTCAGCCAATGGCGATTGAAAGAACGTATATCCCAGTCAAAATCTATCCAGAGTTGGATGAAAAGCAAATAATGGGCTCGCTTTATGCTTTAATCGAAGCAAAGTTCCATCAAAAGATTGGGAATGCCGTACAGCAAATGGAGGCAGCCATTGTCTCAAAAGAAGATAGTAAATTTCTACAGATAAATCAAACAGCACCTGTTTTAATTATCAAACGTACGAGTTATTTATCGGACGGTAAACCATTTGAGCTTGTACGCAGTACGTATCGAGCTGATCGCTATAAATTTATAAGTGAAATTAAAAGGTGATTATATGCATGCATATTTTTCTGAAATCGAAAAGCTCATCCAGATTGTGAAGGAGCAGGAGACTGTTCATTTAAAGGAAGCAGCACAAATCATTGTTCAACGTCTTCAAAGAGGTGGAATCATCCAATTATTTGGCTGCGGCCATTCTCAGCTATTAGCGCAGGAGGCTTTTTATCGAGCTGGTGGTTTAGTACCTGTTCGTCCGATTTTTCTAGAACCTTTGGCATTACATGCTGGAGCACTAGCTTCCTCAATCAATGAGAAGGATCCCACTATTATTGAACAACATAAGGAACAGTTTGATTTTCGTGAAAATGACGTTTGCATTGTCATTTCAACTTCAGGGAGAAATGCGGCCCCTATAGATGCTGCTTTGTTGGCAAAGGAGTCAGGGGTATACGTGTTTTCTCTACAGTCGCTCCTCTATAGAGAGCAGGTTGCACGTCATCACAGTGGGCACAGGCTTGAAGACGTGGTAGATTTTGTGATCAATACACATATCCCTATTGGAGATGGTGTTTTGCATCTACATGAAATGCAGTATGCGCCAGCTTCTACTGTCATTGGTTCCTTATTATTAAACGCCTTGTTCAGCGAAGTCATCGAAATAATAGCAAAGACGACAAAGGAGTTACCTATTTTTGTCAGCAATAATGTTGACTCGGATTGGTCGCATAATGAAACAATGATGGCCAACTATCAACATCGTATAGATTTTACATGAAAAAGGGGAGACATCGTAAATGAAAAAAATGTATAAAATTACTTCACCTGAGGGCATTCATGCCAGACCTGCTGCACTACTAGTAACTGCAGTAACTCCATTCGAAAGTGATATTCAATTAACGTACAAGGGAAAATCTGTTAATCTAAAGTCCATTATGGGCGTTATGTCATTGGGTGTAACACCTGGTAGTATAGTAGAAATTTCAGCGGCTGGTCCAGATATTGAAAAATTATTTCAAACCGTAACAGAAATCATGGTGTCAAAAGAAATAGGAGAAGAATGTTAAGAGGACAAAAGATTCTTGCAGTGATTGTTTTCATCTCACTGCAGAAGAATCTTTTGTAAATAACTGAATTTTTAGAATTGCAATAGGGGTGATTATATGGATATCCACATTGTCTCGCCTAATGATTATAGGCAGATTCATCAATTAAGAGATTATTGTTTTCCGAATAAATACACAGGGGCTCGACGAGAGGACTTTCATTATTGGATAGAGCAGAGTACGACATTAGGAGCTTATGATCATAAAAAGATTGTCGGTCAACTTTTAATATTGCCACTCAACATGACGGTTCATGGTGTTCCTTATAAAATGGGCGGAATCGGCTTTGTTGCAACATATCCTGAGTACCGACAACAAGGGATTATTAAAAGGCTCATGATAGAAGCCCTACAAAAAATGCGTGATAATGGGCAAACCATTTCAGTTTTAGCGCCTTTTTCTGTGTCCTTCTATCGACATTTTGGTTGGGAATTATTTTTTGAGAAGCTTCATTACACGATCCCACAAGCACAATTTCCGTCGTTTGGGAAACAACTGGATATCGTCAAACGGATGAGCTTTGAATGGGTTGAGCCTGAGCTGTTCAAGGAAATAAAGGATTTTCATAATATAATGGCAATATTGCAAAATGGAGGCATGGTAAGAGATGATGCCTGGTGGAAAAGAATTGAGAGAAGGAGCCCTGACAGCCATTTTGCAGCCTATTTTCAAGCAGATAAAATAGAGGGCTATATTCGTTATACCATTCAGCAGGGGACGTTTGTCATTCAAGACTTTATTGTAGCTAATTATTTAGCGGAGCAAGCCATATGGCGTTATATTACGTCACATGCAGCAAGTGTCGATCAAATTACAGGTGTTACTAGCAATCATTATCCCTTTGGTTTTTATTTCAAAGAGCCGCAATTCAAAAGGGAAGTCATACAGGATGTGATGGTTAGAGTCGTAGACGTTGCAGCTTTTATGCAGCAATATCCATGGGGAGATATCACAGAAACATTGACGATACGTATTGACGATCCATTTTGTCATTGGAATGAGCATGTCTATCAAATAAATAAAAATGGTCAAGTGTCCATAATTGAGACAAATTCGGTCTCTGACAAGCATATGTTAACACTACCAATTAATCTTTTTTCTGCAATGATGGTTGGTTATCTTTCCGTCAAAGAGGCTGTTGTCTATGCTAATCAATCGACAGTGGAAAAGACTCTACAACGATGGCAAAGGGCATTGCCTACTGAAAAGCCAGCATTTTATGAGTATTTTTAAGCACTAAATGGTTTGAAAATTTTAAATTTTTTTGGATTTTTTTCTGGACTATACCAGCTGAGTAGAATCGTTTATGTTGCTATAAAAAAACAATAGCCCAATTTTGTAAATAATTACACGGATATAAAATTAATGTAAAAAGTGTATTGTGGTATATACCAATAGGTGCTATTCTCAAAATAAGTAAGCGATTACACAATCAAAAAAACATAAAAAGGAGTGTTTCGAATGAAAAATATTATGTTAGTGTGTGTAGCGGGCATGAGTACTAGTTTATTAGTATCTAAGATGCAAAAAGCTGCTCAAGAGCAAAATATTGAAGCTGATATTTATGCCATTGCTGAAGGTGAGGTGGAAAAAGTATTAGCGACGAAAAAAGCGGATGTGCTGTTATTAGGTCCTCAGGTTCGCTATTTAAAGGGGTCATTTGAAACAAAATTCAAGGATAGGGGCTTTCCAATCGATGTCATAAATATGGAAGATTATGGCATGATGAATGGTGAAAATGTCCTGAAGCAAGCACTACACTTAATTGGATGAAAAAGGGGTTAAAGGGAATGGGAGAAGCAGCATTAATGGAGTCCATTATGGGTCTTATTGTGCATAGTGGCAATACGAAAAGTGAGTGTATGGAAGCTCTTCAGCTAGCGAAAAAGGGGCAAGTTGAGGAAGCAAAAGAAAAAATTAAATTAGCAAATGAGTCTTTAATTGAAGCACATCATGCTCAAACGGGGTTACTATCTCAAGAAGCAAGGGGAGAAAAAGTAGAGGTTTCCATGTTATTAATTCATGCGCAAGATCATTTAATGAATGCTATTACTTTTCGCGATTTAGCGCAAGAGATGATTGAATTATATGAACGAATCAAAGGGGAGTAACATCAAATTTTGATGTCACAATAAAAAGCAAAGGGAGTGTATGTGGATGTTCCGTTTTTTAGAAGAAAAATTTGTACCGGTTGCTGCTAGGGTTGGGAATCAGCGTCATTTAGTTGCTATTCGTGACGGCTTTATTACGATCATGCCGTTGACAATTGTTGGATCATTAGCTGTACTTATTAACAATTTGCCCATTAAATTATATCAAAATGCACTCGATGCCATTTGGAAGCATGAGACATGGACACAGTTTGGGGGGAATATTTGGGGAGCGACATTTGGGGTTATCTCCCTATTATTAGCCTTTTGTGTTGCCTATCATCTGACAAAAAGCTATGACAAGGATGCATTATCTGGTGGGGTAATAGGGCTTGCCAGTTATATGACATTTGGTACATTTGGTGAAGGGGGATTAACGGGTTTAACGACAGGTACAGGAGGAATATTTGTTGCCCTCATTACCGCTTTAATTTCCGCAGAACTATTTTCTCGTTTATCTGGCAATCCAAAGCTTTTAATTAAAATGCCTGCGGGTGTGCCATCCGCTGTGTCAAAGTCATTTGCAGCATTACTTCCAGCAATTATAACAATTGGTTTATTAGCATTAGTTCGTACAATCATTTCTGCTGGGTTTGATATACCCGATATTATTGGAACGTTTTATTCATCAATTCAAGAGCCATTTATGGGCTTAACAAATACATGGGTAGCTGGACTTATTTTAGCCTTCATTCCAACATTTTTATGGACATTTGGTATTCATGGGGCAAATATTATCGAGCCGTTTATGCAATCGATTAATCTACAAGCAATTGATGCTAACGTTGCAGCCATTTCTGCTGGAAAAGTAGCACCTTACATTATTAACAAACCGTTCTTTGACGCTTTTATTAATATGGGTGGCTCAGGTACAACGATTGCTTTAATTATCGCAATATTCATTATTGCTCGTAAAAACAAACAATATAATACGGTTGGTAAATTATCCGCTGCTCCCGGATTATTTAATATTAATGAACCATTACTATTTGGTTTACCAATTGTCTTAAATCCAATTTTATTTGTACCATTTATTTTGACACCAATGGTCAATGTGACAATTGCTTTCTTTGTAACAAAATGGGGTTGGGTGCCAGCAGCAACGATTGCTGTTCCATGGACGACGCCTCCAATTATTAATGGTTTCCTAGTCACGCAATCTTGGCGTGGAGCTGTACTGAGTATTGTCTTAATTGTTGTAGCTATTTGTATCTATTTACCATTTTTATCCATGGCTAATCGCTTGTCAAGACAGAATGAACAAAAGGCTGCTTTAGCAGCACAGAGCGAACAATCTGTTGTGGAATCCCAAGGGGAAAAAGTAGAAGTATAAGCGTCAATTAACGGAGGGTTTGAAGTGAGAAGATTAGGAATTTCGCTATATCCACAGCATAGTACACTAGACGAAATGAAGCGCTATGTTCAACTTGCTCATGACAATGGCTTTGATCGGATCTTTACCTGTTTGATGTCATTAAAACAGGAGGGGGAGCGTCAGAAATTACAGCAAATTAATGCCTTTGCGCAGCAGCTTGGTTTTGACATATCGGCTGATATCGCACCAGCTGTTTTTGATGATTTAGGCTTAACCTTTAAAGATATTGGCTATTTGAAGGAACATTATTATTTGGCAGCCTTACGTTTAGATATGGGATTTTCTGGTCAGGAAGAAGCGTTGATGTCACTTGACGCAAGTAATCTAAAAATAGAATTAAACATTAGTAACGGGACGAAATATGTAGACAATATTGTTTCTTACCAGCCCAATAAAGAGAACATTATCGGGTGTCATAATTTTTATCCAAGACGCTTTACTGGGCTATCTCGTCAGCACTTTTTACAAACATCCCACCACTTTAAAGCACACAACTTGAGAACTGCCGCGATGATCTCCTCGCAGCATGGTCAATTTGGGCCTTGGGAGCAAACGGAGTACGGGTTACCTACATTAGAGGAGCATCGTCATCTTCCTATCACTGTACAAGCGAAAGATTTATGGCATACAGGGCTCATTGATGATTGTATTATTGGCAATATGTATGCCTCAGAGGAGGAAATACGTGCGTTAGGTCAATTAAATCGCAATAAGCTTGAAATAAAGGTTGTCCCGTCAGCAGACACGAGTATTTTAGAGGAAACGATTCTTTTTAAAGAGCCCCATTTTAATAGAGGGGATGTCTCTGAGTATGTCATTCGTAGCACACAATCTCGGGTTAAATATAAAAACGGAGATTTTCCTGTGCATGATACACGACCATTAAAAAGAGGCGATATCACGATTGATAATAATTTGGATGTTCGTTATAAGGGAGAGCTACAAATTGTTCTAAAAGAAATCCCAAATGCCGGGTCGAGCAATGTTATCGCTAGCGTTGTTGAGGAAGAACAATTTTTATTAGCACATATTCAACCATGGGCATCATTCGGCTTTACAAAATGAAAAAAGGTGAGAAAGGGATTGAGTCATCAATCTCACAGACTGTAGCCATCGAGAACTTCACTCTCGATGGCTTTTGTCATTTTTCTTTCTTTGTTCAATATTTGATAAACCATTCCATAATCAGAATAGGGGTTTGCTACTAATGGATAAATAAACGAAAAATTAATAGTGGTTTCTAATTTTCGCACTTAATGATCTTGTCGTACTAATTGATCAATCGTAAACATTTCTAATTGTTTACATTCGTTGATTTTATTCTTCGTCAGCATCGTTTTTCACTTTAAAAGTTTACTTTTCATCAACATATATGGATGGAGTTGCTTTATATAGATGTTGAATATAGCGAAGGACGGTGACTCCTGCGGGGAAAGCAGCTCGACACCGCATGTGGAAAGTATCAGCTTGGAGTGGAATCAACCGTTTCCCTTTAGAAAATAATGCCAAGGAAGCATTCCAACTTTATTTTAAAATCCTTGTTTAATTACTGTTATTTGGATGGTTTTCAGTAGGCAATCTTCATTTTTTTCTTTATAATTTTCTCTTGAACAATAACATGATAAAATGTAAGATAGATTTTGATTTTATCTTAGTATATAACTAGGTTTACTAATAAAATATACAGATGGAGAGTGTCAGGATGTTACATCAATTTTCACGTAACGAGCTCGCTATAGGAACAGAGGGTCTCGAAAAATTAAAAAATACAACGGTTGCCATACTTGGTGTAGGTGGTGTTGGTTCATTTGCAGCCGAGGCATGCGCAAGAAGTGGAATCGGTCGCATTATTTTAGTTGATAAGGATAATGTCGATATTACAAATGTCAACAGACAACTAGTGGCATATCTATCAACTGTAGGCAAATCTAAATCAGCTGTCATGAAAGAGCGCATTACAGATATTAACCCAGCATGTGAAGTCATTGATATGCACATGTTTTACACGGAAGAAACCTATGAAAAGTTTTTCGCACAAGGCATTGATTATGTCATTGATGCAAGCGATACAGTGATGTACAAAATTCATCTAATGAAGGAATGCTTGCAACGTAATATTCCTATTATTTCGAGTATGGGTGCAGCAAATAAAATGGATCCTACTCGTTTCCAAATTGCGGATATATCAAAAACACATACAGATCCATTAGCAAAAATAATTCGTACAAAGCTTCGTAAAGAGGGTATTCATAAGGGTGTAACGGTTGTTTTTTCTGATGAAAGTCCAATTGTTGTACGTCCTGATGTCGTAGAGCATGTTGGTAAGCCTGATGCGGCAATTCGTAAGGCAAAGATGCCGCCTTCATCCAATGCCTTTGTACCGTCCGTAGCAGGTTTAATTGCGGCGAGCTGGGTAGTCAATACCATCTTAAAAGATGTAAAAATTACGCGCGTACAAGGATAATGTCAGAGAATTATTTTAAAAAAACAGCATAATGGATTATTTTCGTAGAAGTAGCTGCCTCATTGTTTTGAGAAGTAGCTACTTTTTCTATGTTACAATTAGACCGTTGAAAAAAGGAGGCGCATACAGATGGAAAAAATTTATCAAATGGAATATAGAGGTTTAAATCTTTTCGATGAAATTAGCACTGTAGAGTTAGCGATTGATGAAGAGAAGCAAACTATACATATTTTTGATGTTGGACAAGTAGTCAGCCCCATTTTTAATTTTGATGTATCTGCCTATGAATTGTCCGATGGTTTTTATAAAATGGCGGATGTTCTGCGGCATAAGAAAATCTTAACGAATCATCAAGCAGATAATAATGTAACATTAAGTGAATGGTTAATTATGAACAATGCTTATTTTTATATACCTCAAAAGCGCATTAAAAAATATATGCAGGGGAGCATTATTGAAATTGTTGATCGCGCAAAGGAACCCTGGTTATTTGATGATTATGTACAAAGGGTATAATTTTACCAAAATAGTTCGTCTTATGTACATAAAATGCTATTAATTCACGAAATTGTCTTATTTTTTTCATGTCCTCACTACTCCATATAGTTTATTGATATAATTTAAATCATCCATTAGATAATCGATCAGTTTGTTTGGGATGCTCCGAGCTACTTAGTAAATAGCCAGGAAGTTAAAACAGCAAATGACATATGGGAGAGTGGGAAAATGGAAATTCAAGTAATTCGTGATCATTTAGATATTGTCAAACTTCAAGAGAAAATGAATGCCATTGTATTTGACTATTTGGATACATCTAATAATTATCCGAAAGCTATGAGAGGGTTGAATCCTTTATATAGTCAAGTAACAACTTATTATAAAGAGTATGTTGATCATCGATCAGGGGAATTACCAAGCGCAAATACGTATTGGCATTTGTTTATCGATTGTTGTGCAAAATTATGTTATTTTTTAGCTGCATCGACCTATTATTCTTCGAATGCCTTGCAAAAAACGCCTGAAAAAGTGGAGCGTTTATTAACAATAGCAGCTTATTCCTTACCGGGAATTGAACAGGAAGAGAATGAATTATTATTAACAGATATCTTTGCTCTCTTAACGGAAGTGCTAGAGGATGAAGAAAAAATGACAACGATACGCAATGAAGTGCTTGCACAAAAGGGTGATGTGAAGCAGTGTCTGGAACAGTTCAAAGCATTTGTTGATGAAGAACTGACAGCCTAGACATTATTAGACTAGCTATTTTCAGAAAATAGCCTATACGACAAGAATCTACGTAACTTTTGTAAGTAATTCTCGTTTTTCTATACTAGAAAAAAGTGGATTTACTTGCTTCGTTTTGTTTCGTGGGTTCTTTTTTGTTATTTGGAAAGTAAAAAAAGACCATTTTACTTAAAGGGAATTATGATTTTTTGTCGAATTATAGTTAAAAAATGGGTTCTCCTATGATCATTTTATTCAACACTGTAAGAACTTATTGAAAGGGGGCTAGGCAATGATTGTAAACGGTATAAAATTAGATTTGGCGAATTTGGAAAAACCGCTTTTACTAGTTAGTGAGGAAGATGAGCATTTATTTCAACGACTTATCCAACCAACGATTGAGAAGGAACTTATACAGTGTCAATTAGCGCTCTCTACAAGAAAATCTATTTCATTGGTCAAAGATATTTGGTTGGCAATGTATAGGGATCGAGAAAAGTTATACATTAATAGTGGTCATGCCATGCTGTACCCAATTCGTTTAATTCTTTTTGAATTAGTGACACAAGCAGAATCTTTCCAGCGCTTAGCAAAAAAGTCGCGTGGTGATGCATGTCTTTCCCTTATATATGCGGTTATTCTTATACAATTTGTCTTGCAGTGGTTAAAGGATCGGTTTAGTGGAAACCAAGAGGTATATGGTGCATTAAAGCGGTTATACAGAGTGACGGATGATGAATTAACTAGAGAGCCATCCTATGAAACAAGAGAACAAAAAATTGCACAAGCTATTGCTGTAAAAGCAATTCGCTTTGAAGTGAGAGAAAACAATCAAGAATTCGCGAGTGTGTTGTATCAATCGTATAATTTGATTGTTTTTTTGCATAGTAAGGTCAATGAAGAGGATGGGAAAGAATCCCTTTTGTCATCACTTCGACATGTAGCAGAACCATTAAATTTGTTTTATAAAGAGCGATACACAGCAAATAACCAGAGCTTTACAGGATGATCATCAAAGCAGCCCATCCTGTTATTTTGTAAAAAAGCAAAGTCACTATCAGTACTGGAAATCGTGACTTTGCTTTTGTGCTGTTATTGATGGAACGATTTGAGCTTTTCATAGATGCCTGCCATTCGTTTTTCTTCTCCAGCAATAACAGGTTTATAAAATTCTGTTCCTACAAGTTCATCCGGTAAATATTGCTGGTCTACCCAACCACCAAAAGTGCCAATGGGTGTGTTATGTGGATATTGATAGCCAACATGTCCTAAATCTTTCGCTCCCTCGTAATGAGCATCTCGTAAATGATGAGGAATATCACCCGTTTTGCCTTCATGAATTGCTGTAATGGCTGCGTCTATTGCAGCTATGGCAGAATTGGATTTAGAGGCAAGGCACATTTCTATGACGGCGCTTGCGAGTGGAATACGTGCCTCAGGTAACCCTAGTCGTTCGGCTGCTTGGATGGCAGCCAGCATATGGGGACCAACATCGGGATTGGCAAGACCAATATCTTCATAAGCCATCACAAGCAGGCGCCTGCTGACGGCCACTAAATCGCCTGTTTCCAATAAATGCGCTAAATAATATAAAGCAGCATTGGTATCACTGCCACGTACAGATTTTTGCAAGGCGGAAAGTAAATTATAAAAATGTGAACCTTTTTTATCGCCATAAACACCGATTCGGCTAATGAGATGCTCAATAACATGATCGGCTGCAAGCGTCTGCCCATCAACCTCATCACTCGCATAATAAATGGATTCTAGTAGTGTTAATGCCTTCCGCGCATCCCCGTTTGCGGCTCCTGCAATTTGCTCAATTTGAGTGGGTGTTAATACAAAATGATATTTACCTAACCCTCGTTTTTCATCTGCTAGTGCTTTTTCAATCAACTCAATTAAATTTTCCTTTGTCAGTCGTTTTAGCTGGTAAATTTCCCCACAGCGTGAACGAATAGCTGGATTGACGTCATGGTAAGGATTTTCTGTTGTGGCCCCAATTAATACAATTGAGCCATTTTCAACATGTGGTAACAAAGTATCTTGCTGTAATTTATTGAAACGATGAATTTCATCCAAAAAAAGAAGTACTTTTCCAGAGATTCTGGCTTCTTGTACAATATCTTCCACATCTTTTTTGCCAGCTCGCGTTGCATTGAGTGCAAAGAAAGGGAGCTTGGAGCTTCCTGCAATGGCATTGGCAATAGAAGTTTTACCGATTCCAGGTTCTCCGTATAGCAACATGGAAGGTACATGTTCATTTTGAATCATTTTATACAGGGCTGTATTGGGACCAATGAAATCCTGATGCCCAACTATTTCATCAAGGGTTAAAGGACGCATTCGAAAAGCGAGTGGTTCATTATGCAATTTAGTTCCCCCTTTCAGTCGTTGTCATTTTTTGCTTCGACCATGTTTATACGCTAAAATAAAGCGCTGATTGTTATTTTTGAACGATTTTGAATCGTATTTATTAGTATATCACATCCTTCTAGGTGTATTTCCGAGTTCATCAAGAGGAGATTATGATATACTGTTTGTAGTATTTTGACTAGACTAATTGAGGGTGATAAAATGAAAATTTCAACAAAGGGTCGTTACGGGCTTACGATTATGATTGAATTAGCAAAGCATTATGGTGAAGGGCCGATTCCATTGCGTAAAATTGCTGCGGAAAAGGAGCTTTCTGAAGCATATTTAGAGCAATTAGTGTCTCCGCTTCGTAATTCAGGCTTAGTAAAAAGTGTACGTGGTGCTTATGGTGGTTATATGCTAGCGAATCCACCTAGCGAAATTTCAGCAGCCCATGTTATTAGTGTGCTAGAAGGGCCTATTCAACCAGTAGAGGGTATTGAAAATGAGGAAGCGCCACAACGAGAGTTATGGCTACGTATTCGCGATGCAGTAAAAAATGTGTTAGATACAACGACAATTGAAGACCTAGCACAATATACAGAAGAAAATGTAGCGGAAGGTTACATGTTCTATATTTAAAATGTTCGAGCTACAGCGCTACGCCCGCATCAATCTCATTCATTTTGTGAAATAGTCTTATCGCAATGGCTATTTTTACGATGAGTGATGTGGGTTTTTGCGCTTCTGATCTTGATTCAGGAGAGGACTCCACTTATGAAGGGTGAGCTGAATGCGGTGCTGATTTTTTCAGTGAGTGTTCAAACGATCACTGAATCAAGATAAAGTCTCTGGCGAAAGTCACAGATTTTGAAGAGAGGTCTGCATGATGCAGGTCAGTTACCGTTGTCACAGAATGTGACGAGAGTAGGCTAACTGTTACTCATTAGTTTGAAAAGAATGGACGTATTGTTTATCTGCGCGAAAGTGAAGTGTCAGCGGCAATTACGTCGAGGCGTAATTGATCAAAAAGGAGTTTTCAACATGAATTCATATATTTATCTCGATCATGCGGCTACATCTCCGATGAATGGCCAAGTAATAGAAGCGATGACGACTGCTATGCAGCAGGTTTTTGGCAACGCATCAAGTATTCATGGCGCAGGTCGAGAAGCACGAAAATATTTAGACAATGCACGTGAGTTATTAGCGAAATCCATCGGTGCCCAAGCAGGGGAAATTATTTTCACAAGCGGCGGCACGGAAGCTGATAATACAGCCATTTTAGGCACTGTCTATGCCCGTGCGAACGAAGGGAAACACATCATTACAACACAAGTAGAGCATCATGCGGTGTTACATACTTGTGAAAAACTTGAACGCGATGGCTTTGAGGTGACCTATTTACCAGTAGATCAATTGGGACGTGTAGCGGTTGAAGATGTTCAAGAAGCCCTTCGCGAAGATACTATTTTAGTGACGATTATGTATGGTAATAATGAAGTAGGTACAATTCAGCCTATTGCTGAAATTGGTGAGCTATTACGTGAGCATCATGCCACATTCCATACAGATGCAGTTCAAGCTTACGGCTTGGAGAAAATAGATGTAAACCAATTACAGGTGGATTTATTGAGTGTATCTGCACATAAAATCAATGGTCCTAAAGGTGTTGGATTCCTTTACCAAAAGACAGGAACACCGTTAGCGAGCTTTGCTCTTGGGGGCGCACAAGAGAAAAAACGTCGCGCAGGTACTGAAAATATTCCAGCCATTATTGGTTTTGCGACTGCTGTGCAAGTTGCAAATAAGTTGCGTGAAGAAAAGCGTTCACTATACAATCACTTTAAGCAAATTATGCTCGAAGTTTTTACACAGGAAAAGCTAGCGTTCCATGTGAATGGTGAAGAAAAGCATTCATTGCCTCATGTACTAAATATTAGCTTTAAAGGGATGGAAGTAGAATCGTTTCTAGTGAATCTTGATATGGCAGGTATTTGTGTATCAAGTGGTTCAGCATGTACCGCTGGTTCGATTGATCCATCGCATGTGTTAGTAGCGATGTTCGGGCAAGGAGCAGAGGAATTACGAAACTCCATCCGATTTAGCTTTGGGCAAGATTTAACGGAAAACGATATACGCGATGCAGCGGAAAAAACAGCTCAAATTGTGAAAAAACTAGCTACCAAATAATTTGCGCAATACGACGTTATGTTTCTATAACTTTTGAAGCATTAACTGTAATTAGATAAAAGAAAAGGTGACCACAATGAAAGAAACACGTGACCCCTCACAAATTCGCGTTGTCGTCGGCATGTCAGGTGGGGTAGATTCATCGGTGGCTGCATACTTGTTAAAACAACAAGGGTATGAAGTAATCGGGATCTTCATGAAAAACTGGGATGATACGGATGAAAACGGTGTTTGTACAGCGACTGAAGATTATGATGATGTGATTAAAGTGTGCAATCAAATCGGTATCCCATACTATGCTGTCAATTTCGAGAAACAATATTGGGATAAAGTTTTCACATACTTTTTAGAAGAATATAAAGCAGGGCGTACACCAAACCCTGACGTGATGTGCAATAAAGAAATTAAATTTAAAGCATTTTTGGAGCATGCCATGAACTTAGGCGCCGATTACTTAGCGACAGGACACTATGCACGTATTGATCGAAGTGTTGATGGTGAAGTGAAAATGTTACGTGGCGTTGATGATAACAAAGATCAAACATACTTTTTAAATCAACTATCACAGGAGCAATTAGCCCATGTGATGTTCCCAATTGGCGATATTGAGAAGAAAGAAGTGCGTAAAATTGCAGAGGAAGCTGGACTTGCCACTGCCAAGAAAAAGGATTCAACAGGAATTTGTTTTATCGGAGAACGTAACTTCAAGGAGTTTTTGAGTCAATATTTACCAGCTCAACCTGGCAAAATGGAAACAATGGATGGTGTTGTGATGGGACAACATGATGGTTTAATGTACTATACACTTGGGCAACGACATGGTCTTGGTATTGGTGGAGACGGTGAACCTTGGTTTGTGCTAGGGAAAGATTTAGAGCGTAATGTGTTACTTGTTGGACAAGGCTTTGACAATGAGTTTTCATACTCTACATCATTGACTGCTGTGAAAATGAACTATACTTCGACAAAAAAATTGCCTAGGAAATTTTCTTGCACAGCGAAATTCCGCTATCGTCAAACAGATACACCAGTAGAAGTAGAAATTTTACCAGATGGTCGTGCACACATTACATTTGCAGAGCCTGTACGTGCGATTACACCAGGACAAGCCGTAGTGCTGTACAATGGTGATGAATGTATGGGTGGCGGTACGATTGACGAAGTCTTTAAAAGTAATGAAAAACTAACATATGTTGGATAACTTGCGTTAAGACTGCTCTTACTGCCTCTTGGCTTTCTAGAAGCAGTCTTTCGCTACATAGAGGTGAAGAACAAATGAATTATAATGAACAGGGCATTCAAGCATTTCAAGAAAAACGTTATGAGGATGCTGCCCAACTATTTACAAAAGCAATTGAAGCAGAGCCCGAAAATGCCATTGGTTATGTGAATTTCGGCAATTTGTTAGCTGTGTTAGAGGATACAGAACGTGCAGAACGTTTCTTCCAAAAGGCGATTACTGTAGATGAAACTGCAGCGACAGCTTATTACGGTTTAGCCAATTTATATTATAATGCGGAACGCTATGCGGAAGCTGCAAAACTGTATGAACAAGCACTTAAACATCAGATTGAAGGGGCAGATGTTTATTATATGATGGGGAAATGCTTTGAGCGTATGGAGAACTCAAAACTGGCATTGCCCTATTTACAACGTGCCGTAGAAATTGCGCCAGAAGATACACAAATTCGTTTAACCTATGCGATTGTGCTATGTGCGCTAGAAATGTTTGAGGAAGGGAAGAGGGAACTGAATCTCTTAATCGAGCAGGATTGGAATAATGCAGATGCACATTATAATTTAGGCGTGCTCTATGCCGTTTCCACAGAACAAACGGAAGATGCAATGTATCATTTGAAACAAGCCTTTACATTACAACCTGAATATGACCAAGCACGATATATATATGATATGATTGCCCAACGATTTAACTAATAGATGATTAGCAGCAAGTGTCAATTGATGAACTTGCTGTTTTTTTCTATCAAAATGCAAAGCAATCTATAAATCTCATTTATTATTTTTCAGCAAATGAATTCCTTCCTCTTTTATTTTTCGTTCAAACTTGGTAATGTTTGTTATGCAGGAAAGGAAAAGGTGACAGGATGAATAAAGTATTTATTGCACTATTACTTGTAACAGCACTTGCCGCAATTGAAGGAACAATTGTAAGTACGGCTATTCCAAGTATTACAGCTGATTTATTAGGCGTAGACTTAATTAGCTGGATTTATTCCGCTTATTTACTAGCCTCTGCTATTGCTGCGATTATTTTTGGCAAGCTAGCTGATTTATTTGGACGCAAGCGGATGATTATTACAGGGATTATTATTTTTTTAGTAGGCTCGATGTTATGTGGTTTAGCCCAATCGATGGAGCAATTAATTGTCTTTCGTGCAATCCAAGGTATTGGTGCAGGTTCAATTTTACCCATCACATTAACAATGGTTGGGGAGCTGTATAAGACTGAAAAAGCGCGTGCCAAAGGACAAAGCTATTTAAGTATGGTATGGGGCGTGTCTGGCGTAGTTGGTCCATTATTTGGAGGTTTTATTGTAGACCAAGTGTCATGGCACTTTATTTTTTTCATTAATGTACCATTTGGTTTAGCATCTATTTATTTAATTGCGAAACATTATAAAGAGCAAATAGAAGCGGTGAAGCGTAAAATTGACTACCTAGGTGCTGTACTATTTACAATTGGCATGGTGGCGTTGTTATTTGTGATTATCGAAAACAGTAAAACGCAGGCTTGGTTATCAGGTCAATCATTGCTAATGTATCTAATTGCGGTTGTCTTCCTTGGTATTTTTATTTGGGTGGAATTACGAGCTGAAGAGCCAATTATTCCGTTAGCACTGTTTAAAAATGGGCGACTAATGGTCATAAATGCCTTAACATTAAGCGGGATGTCTATTGTGATTGGTGTAACGGTTTATATTCCGATATTTGCCCAAAGTGTTCTTGGTAAAAATGCAACACAAGCAGGCTTATTATTAACACCGATGTCTATTTTCTGGACGGTAAACTCCATTATGGCAGGTTATTTAATCGGGCGTTTAACGAATAAAAGAATTATTCAAATGGGGACAATTTTACTGGTTACGGGTACTCTATTACTGGCAAGACTATCTTCAGGTTCTAGCGATTTCAGCGCTTATTTCGCTTCATCATTAGTTGGGCTAGGAATGGGCTTTATCATGCCAATGTTGATGATTTCCATTCAAAAGGTGGCAAATCCGAAGCAGCTTGGCATCTCAATTGGTTTAAACTCCTTTACAAATACATTTAGTCAAGCGATTGGGGCAGCACTATTTGGGATGATTTTTAACTTAGCAACGAGTGAAAAAATGGCTTCATTAGGAAAAGGTGAAATTCAATTAAATGGTGAATTTGCAAGAGGTGGCTTTAGTCTAGAAGAAGTAAGCTTTTTAAAAGAAACTATTGCGAATGGCGTAAGCTATGTTTATGTCGCTACCTTTGTTTTTGCCATTTGTGCCCTTATTTTCTCCTTCTTTGTAGCGACGAAATCCAAGGAGCAGGCATAATCATTACAAAGCTTTAAAACTGTAAAAATCCACCTCACTCTCTGTGAAAAAGAACATTGGACAATTGGGTCTTTTGCTTTTCTCACCGAAAGCTAGGTGGATTTTTATGTTCATTTAGTTTTGGTCATAATGACAACGGAGTGTCATTGATTGTTAGGTAGTTCTGTTAAGTATTTCGCTAAATGTGAAATAGGGGTACTGTCTAGTAATGATGGCTCTGCTTCATTTTCTTTTAAAATATTGATCTCTTTATTCAAACGCTCCATTTTTCGATCTAATTCGGCTGCTTGTAGTGCGGCTTCTTTTAATTCAATACGAATATGCTCGGGTACATCTTTGTTATACTTATAATAAATTTTGTGCTCCAAGCTTGCCCAAAAATCCATTGCTATTGTACGAATTTGGATCTCTGTGTAAACCTTTTCCATATGGTCTGACATAAAGATAGGAATTTTAATAATGAGATGTAAGCTTTGGTAGCCATTTTCTTTTGGATAAGCAATATAATCCTTCACTTCAACAACCTCAATGTCATGCTGTGCCTGTAACATGGCACTAACCTTGTAAATATCTTCCACGAAAGAGCAGGTGATGCGAGCGCCTGCTATATCACGAATATTTTCACGAACAGCCTCCATGGATGGGGGAAGCTCTTTTTTCATCATCTTCGCTAAAATACTTTTCGGTGATTTTACACGAGTGGAAATATGCTCAATTGGATTGTATTCATGAATCAACTTAAATTCTTCTTGCAATATATTTATTTTCGTTTCTACTTCCTGTAGAGCAAATTTGTAGGCTAAAAAGAAACGTGTTAATTCTGTTTGGAATGTTTTTAAAGAGTTTACCTCTAGTCCAGTTTTCATAGTTTGTAAATCCTTTCTAGTTGGTTTGTGCCATTTTTATTTTCTGTGTGGCTGTCATCGCAATGAGATAGCCAATAATGGGTGAAATTCCATAGCCCATAATAGGCATTGGAAAATGGCCAAAGAAAGTGACAAGAATTGTCATCAAGAAATAGAGTCCTAAAGCGCTTGCTAATATATCTTTTTTCCATGTGATAAAGAATGGATAGACTAACAATAGAAGGGCTCCAACTCCTAAAATAAGTAACATACTTCCCATATCTGCTACTAAAAATATTATTTGCTCTACATATGGTACAGGAGCTAAATGATCGATGTAAATCCAGGATGTAAAGACATATAGGGTTAGTATGATTAGCGTAATATACTGCCATTTAGGGTTTTCTATAGCTCGCCATAAAATAATGGTGGAGGCACAAGCAAAAGCAGTAATTTGCCCTGCATCTGGTTGCAATAATAAAATACCACCTATGAGAATCATGAATCCTATAACATATGGTAAATAATTACTTTTTGATAGCCTCCACAAATAAACAATGAGCATAGGTAAAATAATACTGGCCATATAAAAATTGAATGGACCCAAAGTTACCCATCGGTGGACACCCTCTAAGCCATTAAACCAAAAGGGCAGAATAAGTAAAATAGTTAAAATAGATGTGACCAAAAGAGGGTTCTTATGTAGTTCTATTAGGGGTGTTTTATTTAAAATGACATAGCAAAAACAAACGCCTAACATCCAGATGAATATATTTTGTATCCAAATACTTATGTCTACACCGTAGAAGATCATAGCGATCGTTCCTATAAGAAGTGCGGGAAGCATAAAAAAATAAGGTAGTATATGTTTGATATGGAGTTTAGTCATGTGACCCCCTTATACGTAATGCTATACAATATATAACTCATATGACAAACAAAAGGTTTCAGAAATTGTTGAAAGGAATAGAGGAGACGGAGGTGAGAAAATGAAAAAAAGGAGCTAGTGCCCCTTCGGTTTAAGTAATAATTTCAGCATTTAAGTTATAGCGCTTATTAAACTCATCGACAAAAACCTGTAAATCAATATATGTTCCGATATACGGTTCTGTTTCTTGATCGCGTAACAAGCCACAAGTTGCCTTTAATGATTTTGAAAACTCTAGTAACATTTGTTCGTTGTCCAGTTGCACGTGAATCGCAAGAGAATGATCTTTTTTATTTACTTTAAAATATTTACCATCTATGATTCTCTCTAAATTTGTTTCTTGAAATGGAAAAACATAATCTTTATAAATTAGCTTCACAAGATCCCACCTCTTTCACAATAGTTTACTACATCTGTATAAGGTAACTTCCCACCAAAAATAGAGAGGGCACTGCCAATGGTTACATGCAATTTTCCGTTGGCTAATTGATTAAATTTTTCTAAATCCTCCAGCGAACGAACACCACCTGCATAGGTAGTAGGAATAGAAGTCCAGGCAGCCAAATCCCTTACTAGGCTTTCCTGCATTCCCCCCTTTTTTCCTTCAACATCTACGGCATGAATTAAAAGTTCATCACAAAAATCTTCTAGATAGGCAATAGATGCTGCATTGACTTCGAAGTGACTATATGTAGTCCATTTATCTGTCATGACAAACCACTTTCCATCACGCATCTTGCAGCTAAGATCAATGACTAGACGTTCTTTACCTATCAGTTGGTTTAAACGCTTTAAACGTGCTAGGTCTAGCTGTCCATCATGAAAAATATAGGATGTCACGATAATATGCGAAGCGCCTGCTTCAATATATTTTTGTGCATTATCAGCCGTGATGCCGCCACCAATTTGTAAGCCCTGAGGATAGGCTGCTAAAGCGGCTAAGGCGGCTTCTTCATTCCCAGAACCAAGCATGATAACATGTCCACCTGTTAGGCGATCTTTTGCAAACATTTGTGCATAGTAGCTAGCGTCATGTGTAGAAATAAAATTTTCTACGACAGCTTGATTTGCATAACCCAAAGTACTTCCTACAATTTGTTTTACTTTGCCATCATGTAAATCGATGCAAGGTCTAAATTCCACTAACTTCACAATCCTTCCGTGCGACTAATTCTTATTTATCATAGCATGGAATAAGAGATAAAGGCAGAGAATTGTCATTTGTCGCAATAATGTAAAAATAAAGTAGAGAATACATTTTTATCTACGATATTTTGATGAGGCTATGGTAAAATAAAAAGATTGAAGACAATAAGAAAGGACGGACCGAACATGACCGATCATCTAGATTTATTTGAACTCAATAAATTCTTTATACTCGGACGTCCAATCGTCTCTATCTTTCATAATGCACAAAATATGTATTCGATTGTACGTGTGAAAATACAAGAGACGAACTTACAATATGAAGATAAAGAAATTATCGTTGTTGGTTATTTTCCACCATTACAAATGGATGAACAATATCGTTTTACGGGTATCTTAAAACAGCATCCTAAATATGGTGCTCAATTTCAAATCGAGACATTTACGAAAGAGGTTCCTGCAACTGAGCAAGGGATTATTCATTATTTATCTAGTGACTTATTTGTAGGAATTGGGGAAAAAACGGCTGAAACGATTGTAGAAAAACTAGGGGCTAATGCTCTTCGTGTTATTTTAGAAGATCCTAGTGCACTTGACGCCGTTCCACGCTTATCCACTGAAAAAAAAGAAGTTATTCATCGCACCATCGAACAAAATCTAGGCCTAGAACGTGTGATGATTCAACTGAATGAGTGGGGCTTTGGTCCACAGCTCGGTATGAAAATCTATCAAACCTATCGAACTGAAGCCATAGAATTACTAACTGAAAATCCATATCGCTTGATCGAAGATGTTGAAGGCGTTGGTTTCTTTCGGGCTGACGAATTAGGGGCTAAACTAGGAATTACTGGTAAACATCCTGATCGTGTCAAAGCAGCGATATTTCATGTGTTAAATACAGCTGCTTTATCAGATGGACACGTCTATTTAGATGCGGAGCATGTCCTACCGCTTGTAAAGGATATGCTTCAACAAAGTCAGCGGCAGGAGATCCCGTTTGAGGACATTTCTAAAGCCTGTATTGAGCTACGTGAAGAAGGTAAAATTTGTGGTGAAGAAACTAGATTATATTTACCATCCCTTTATTTTTCTGAAGTAGGGATTGCCTCTAAAATCGTATCGCTCATTGAGCGAAATAATAAGGCTGAGCATTTTAGTAAGGACGAAATTAGAAAAGCCATTGGAGAAACAGAGGAGCTACTCAATGTCACCTACGCTGAGACACAAGCAAATGCTATTGAACAGGCTTTAAATTCAGCCGTCATGATTTTGACAGGTGGACCGGGTACTGGAAAAACAACGGTTGTACGTGGAGTGGTTGAAGTTTATGCAAAGCTACATGGTTTATCATTAAATCCAAAAGAATATGCTCAAAAAGAAGAACCATTTCCTATCATCCTTTGTGCACCAACTGGACGTGCTGCCAAGCGGTTAGCTGAATCAACTGAGCTTCCTGCAATGACCATTCATCGTCTACTTGGCTTTACAGGGCAAGAAAAAGAGGAAGAAACAGAGCGTGAGGTAACAGGAAAGCTCATCATTGTGGATGAAATGTCTATGGTGGATACATGGCTTGCCCATCAGTTATTAAAAGCTTTACATGAAGATGTCCAGGTTGTTTTTGTAGGGGACCAGGACCAGCTTCCACCAGTAGGGCCAGGACAGGTGTTAAAGGATTTATTAGCATCAAAGCAACTGCCAACTGTTGAACTAACAGATGTTTATCGACAAGCAGAGGGCTCTACAATTATTGAGCTTGCCCATCAAATTAAAAAGGGAACGATTCCAAATGATTTAACAGCTAAAACATCTGATCGTTCGTTTATAAAGGCTTCAGCCGATCAAGTTGCCAATGTTGTCACGCAGGTTGTCAAAAGTGCAGTAGCCAAAGGACAGGAAATTCGCAATATTCAGGTGCTAGCACCCATGTATAAAGGTACGGCTGGTATTGATAATTTAAATAAAATGATTCAAGAGCTCATTAATCCAAATGATACGGGAACAAGAAAAGAGCTGGTCTTTGGTGATGTGACTTATCGCATAAAAGATAAAGTACTTCAGCTGGTCAATCAACCTGAGAGCAATGTTTTTAACGGAGATATGGGCGAGGTCATCAGTATTATTAAAGCAAAAGAAACGATCGAAAAACAGGACTTACTGATCGTATCCTTTGATGGTATCGAGGTAACCTATCAACGCAGTGATTTGAACCAATTGACACTAGCCTATTGCTGCTCTATTCATAAATCTCAAGGCTCTGAGTTTCAAACAGTTATTATGCCAGTTGTCAGAGGATATTCAAAAATGCTGCGGCGTAATCTCTTATACACAGGGATTACTCGTGCTAAAAACTTTTTGATTTTATGTGGTGAACCTGATGTACTTGCAGATGGCTTACAGCGTACAGATGACCTACAGCGTTTCACTTCTTTACGTGCAAGACTTAATCCGATGGATATCAATGAAGAAATTGTGGAAGTGGAGGCTATGTCAATAGAGGAGCAGGAGTTGAACAATCCTGTCTCCATAGCACAAAAGCTAACAGTAGAAACAGCACCATATATTCATCCAATGATTGGGATGAATGATATCTCCCCTTATGATTTTTTAAATGACTAAAATAATTACTATGTGCTGTATATGCCCGATTAGACTGTCTAGTCGGGCTTTTCTATTTAGCCCATCGTCACCTAATATTTGGACATTTCATATACTAGGTGAGTACAAAAACATAGGGAATGTATAGGGGTGACAGCATGCCAATAATGACAGGGCAACAGTATATTGAACGTATAGATGCTTTAAAAACGTATATTTCGATTGATGGGGAAGTCGTGACAGGAAAGGTGTCAGAACATCCTGCATTTAAGGGGATTATGCAGAGTCAAGCAAAACTTTTTGACTTACAACATCAAGGGGCTCTTCTTGAAAAAATGACCTATGAATCGCCAACTAGCAAGCAGAGAGTTGGCATGTCTTTTCTTCAAGTAATGACGCCAGAAGATCTTGTGAAAAGGCGCCATGCGGCAAGGGAATGGGCATTATCTTCCCATGGTTTTATGGGGAGAAGCCCAGATTATATGAATACGACCTTAATGGCCTTAGCTTCAGCGTCAGACTTTTTAAAAGATAAGCCAAATTGTTTTCCAGAGCATTTACTGAAGTTTTATGAGTATGCTCGTGAGAATGATATTACTATGACCCATACCTTTATCGAACCACAGGTAAACCGTAAGCGCTATTACTATGAGGATGAAGAAGTGACGATTGCTGCCAAAATTATTGATAAGACGAGTGAAGGTTTAATCATTAAAGGGGCGAGATTACTAGCAACACAGGGCGGCATAACGGATGAACTGCTCGTTTTATCAACAAATGGTTATGATGAAGGAAAAGGTTTCGGCTTTTCGATACCGAGTAATACAAAGGGCTTAAAGTTTTTATGTCGCCAATCTTTTGTAGGTGGAGATTCCTCATTTGATTATCCATTAAGCTCTCGTTTTGAAGAAATGGATGCGATTGTTGTTTTTGATGATGTAGTTGTCCCTTGGGAACGGGTTTTTTATTACGAAAATGTAGATGTTGCCAATCAATTTATGAATGTTAGTGGCTTCCAAGCATACAGTTTACATCAAGTACTTTCTCGGCAAATTGCGAAGACTGAATTTGTATTAGGTGTTGTGCAGTCGATTGTGGACACCATTAATATCGGTGATTACCAACATGTACAACAAAAAGTAGTGGATGTAATTGTGACACTAGAAACGATGAAGGCAATGCTCGTAAAATCAGAAATAGATGCACAGCGAGATATGTTCGGCTTTCTTCGACCAGACCTCTCAACTTTGCAAGTAGCCATTCAAATTTTCCCGAGAGTATATCCGACTTTTACGGAAATCATCCAACAACTTGGGGCAAGCGGCTTAATGTCCATACCAAGTGCCAAAGCATTTGCAGCAGATGAAGGAGATCTTGATCACTATTTGCAATCATTCCAAGATAAAGGCGAAGAGCGAGTGAAAAAATTTCGTTTAGCTTGGGATTTAACAATGAGTAGTTTTGGCACAAGGCAAACACTGTATGAACGCTTTTTCTTTGGTGATCCAGTGCGTTTATCTAGCCTGCTCTATCAATCGTATAAACGGGACCAATTCGTGCAAAGAGTAGAAGACTTTTTGAAAAATGAATGATTTACAGTTTGACAGTTTGAATTCAATCCGCTATGATTTATAGGAATAAAAGAATAACATCCCTTCGTTAGGTGAGGCTCCTATGCTGGAGATACGCTACTACCCAAAAATGTCGAGAGACGCCAATGGGTCAACAGAAATCATCGAAATAAGGTGTTTTTTAACGTAGCTGGACATATTCCTATGCCGCATAGTGCTAAAACTCAACGTTTGAAGGTAACACGCATGCAACGATTTTTTATTGCTCTTTTTTGATATGTGTATTCAACACGCCTTCATTCGTAGAAGGCGTGTTTTTGTTATGAAAGGAAGGTGATGAGAAATGGATAGTAGTCCTGAACCGAATAAGTATCATTCTAGGCAAACGGAAACAAATAAAAGGCATCCATTTCGGATCACCAACGCAGACAAAAGGCGATAAAGGATGACCTTTTGTTTCCCTCAATAACAAAACATGAGGTGAAGTGCAATGATTAAAATCCACTATTTTAATAGCAGCAACAAGACAGTCCAACATGATTTCAACATGAAGGATTTACAACTACCTATTCATAATGAAGATTTATTATGGGTAGATTTATATGCGTATAGTTATAATGAATTGAATAATATAGCAGATGTATTTGGCTTTCATCCATTAGCAGTTGAAGATTGCTTACATGAAGGCTCCCGTCCGAAAATGGACAATTATGGTGATTATAAATTTTTTGTTTTCCATGCACCCATTTATAATGAAAAAAGTAATAATGAAATTACAACCGTTGAGCTCAATATTTTTATGGGTCCAAACTATGTTGTCACTGTACACAAACGGAAATTGCAATGGCTAGGTCACATGGAAAATGTTTGTGTTAATCGTTCGGAATATATGGAAAAGGGTACTGATTTTTTATTGCATACTATTATAGATGGCATTACAGATGAATATTTTCCAGTATTAGAGCGAATTCGAACTCGCATAGATGAACTAGAAGAAGAAATTTATGAGTATCAACCTAAAGTAGTGACTGAGGAATTTCTTGCACTAAAGCGGGCCATTATTTTAATTCGCCAGGCCATCATGCCGCAAAGAAGAATTTTTTCAACAATCAATGGTCAGTGGAAATTTGAGATACAGGAAGAAAATATCCCATTCTATAAAGATTTAAATGACCATCTAGAACGTATTGTTGACTCTACAGAGACATACCGCGATTTAGTTAACAGTACGCTCGACACATATTTTTCAATTAATAGTGGTAAATCCATTGAAAAGCTGAATTTACTAACAGTTATTTCTACAATAATGTTACCATTATCTGTGATCACTAGCTTTTTTGGTATGAATGTGCCGTTACCTTATCAGGATTCACCTATTGCAACGATTGCAATCAGTGCTTTTCTAGTGCTCTTTACTTGGGGTATGTGGGTATATTTTAAAAAAATGATTGCTTAGATAGCATTAGTCATAGTAGTACTAATTGACAGCACAATAGATTTTTTTTATAATTTCGTTAGAAAAAGTAAAAACGATGATGGAAAAAGTACGTATTTGTGCGTGTACAAGAAAGGGATTTCTAGGCTGGAAAAATCCTCACGACAGCAAATGCCGAAAGCTACTCCAGAGTGCAGCTAATCCCTGCCGTTCACTGACGTTACAAGTGCTAAAGAGGTAAGTAAGCATTTTTTACTTACAACTAGGGTGGTACCGCGAGACAAATGACAAGTCCTCGTCCCTTTTTTGGGGATGAGGGCTTTTTTTATTTTCTTCGATAGTACTCTCCAAAGTGTAATTCATGTAGATCGCAGGATTCTTATCGTGATTTTACAATATAAAATAGGAGGAATTTATCCAATGAAAGCAGTAGATATTCGCCGTATGTATTTGGAATTTTTTAAAGAAAAGGGACATCATCATGAGCCATCAGCGCCACTTGTGCCAATAAATGACCCATCACTACTATGGATTAACTCAGGTGTTGCCACTCTTAAACCATATTTTGATGGTCGTGTTATTCCTGACAATCCACGTATTACGAATGCACAAAAATCGATTCGTACCAATGATATTGAGAACGTTGGGAAAACAGCTCGTCACCATACATTCTTTGAAATGTTAGGAAACTTCTCCATTGGTGACTACTTCAAAAAAGAAGCAATCCATTATGCTTGGGAGTTTTTAACGGATAAAAAATGGATGGGCTTTGATCCAGCGTTATTATCTATCACAATTCACCCTGAAGATCAGGAAGCATATGATGTTTGGCATCAAGAAATCGGTATTCCTGAAGAGCGTTTAATCCGTTTAGAAGGAAACTTCTGGGATATTGGAGAAGGTCCATCTGGTCCTAACTCAGAGATTTTTTATGATCGTGGTGTAGAATATGGCTCAGATGAAAATGATCCTGAAATGTATCCAGGTGGGGAGAACGAACGTTATCTCGAAATTTGGAACCTTGTGTTCTCGCAATTCAACCATAATCCTGATGGTACATACACACCCCTACCAAAGCAAAATATTGATACAGGTATGGGCTTAGAGCGTATTGTATCTGTTGTTCAAAATGTACCAACAAACTTCGATACAGATTTATTCATGCCAATCATTGAAAAAATCGAGGAATTTGCCAACCGTAAATATAAGCGTCCTAGCGAAGTAGATTTAAATGAAATTTTCGGCTCAGAAGAGGATATTAATACACCGTTTAAAGTTATTGCAGACCATATTCGTACAGTAGCTTTTGCCATTGGCGATGGTGCTCTTCCTTCAAACGAAGGACGTGGTTATGTATTGCGTCGTTTATTACGCCGTGCTGTTCGTTATGCTAAACAAATTGGCATTGAGAAGCCATTTATGTTTGAACTGGTACCAACTGTAGGGAAAATCATGGAAGACTTCTATCCAGAAGTAACGGAGAAATGTGAATTTATTCAACGTGTCATTAAAAATGAAGAAATTCGTTTCCATGAAACATTGGACGGTGGTTTAGCAATCTTTAATGCAGTAGTGGAATCGCAAAAAACAGCTGGCCACGATTATATTCCTGGTGCAGATGCCTTCCGTTTATACGATACGTATGGCTTCCCAATCGAATTAACAGAGGAATATGCAGAAGAAGTGGGCATGAAGGTTGATCATGAGGGCTTCGAGGCAGCGATGGAAGAACAGCGTGAACGTGCTCGTGCAGCTCGTCAAGATGTTGATTCTATGCAAGTACAAAATGAAGTATTAGCAAACTTAACAGTTGCAAGTGAATTTGTTGGCTATGATACGTTAACGGTTTCTACTGAAATCGCTGCAATGATCGTCAATGGTCAAGTAGCAAAAGTTGCTTCTGAAGGACAAGAAGCATTCGTTATTTTAGCGAAGACACCATTCTATGCAGAAATGGGTGGTCAAATTGCTGATAGCGGTACCATTTCAAATGATCGTTTTACGGCTATCGTAAAAGATGTTCAAAAAGCACCGAATGGTCAACCGCTTCATACAGTAGTAGTTGAATCTGGTGAAATGCATGTAGAAGATGCAGTGCAAGCAGTGGTCAATCGTGATGACCGTAATTTAATTATTAAAAACCATACAGCGACACATATTATGCAACGTGCATTAAAAGATGTGCTAGGCGATCATGTTAATCAAGCTGGTTCATATGTAGGTCCTGACCGATTACGTTTTGACTTCTCTCATTTTGGTCAAGTTACAAAAGAAGAATTACAGCAAATCGAGCGTATTGTAAATGAGAAAGTGTGGGATGATATAGAGGTCGTTATTGAAGAAAAAGGCATTGACGAAGCGAAAGCGATGGGTGCAATGGCATTGTTCGGTGAAAAATATGGCGATGTAGTTCGTGTCGTATCAATAGGAGATTATTCGATTGAGCTATGTGGTGGTATCCATGTCAAACGTTCTTCTGAAATTGGCTTCTTCAAAATTGTTTCAGAAGGTGGTATTGGTGCAGGTACTCGCCGTATTGAAGCTGTGACAGGTAAGGTTGCCTATGAAGCAGTAAAAGAGGAAGAAGCTTTATTAAATGAGGCAGCAGCATTATTAAAAGCAAACCCTAAAGATATCGTGACAAAAGTGCAGGCATTGCAGGCTGACTATAAAGAGTTACAACGAGAAAATGAAGCCTTATCCCAAAAAATCGCAAATGCACAGGCAGGAGCTATCGTTGATGCAGCACAAACAATTGGTGATGTGACAGTTCTATCGACAAAAGTAGATGCGAAAGATAATAATCAACTGCGTCAAATGATGGACGACTTAAAAGTGAAAATGCCAAAAGCAGTTATTGTTCTTGGAGCGGTTGATGGCGAAAAAGTTATGTTATGCGCTGGGGTTTCCAAAGAATTAGTTGGTGGCAATTACCATGCAGGGAATATTGTGAAAATGGTTGCAGAAGCTTGTGGCGGTAAAGGTGGCGGTCGCCCAGATATGGCGATGGCAGGTGCAAAGGATGCCTCAAAACTTGATGAAGCATTAGTTTCTGTGTATGATTATATTAAATCCATTTAACTTCTTTCAACGAAAAGAAGTGAAAGCCTCTGGCTGATTCCGAACGTAATTATGCCGAGGTATAATTGATAATACGCCAAAACATGTTATAATAAAGAGAAATTGGAGATGAGCTTGTCTGCACATCTCCTTATTTCTGAAAGCGAGGTGCTGGTCATGAGTTCATTTGATCAAACGATGAAATTTAATTTTCCAGAAGAATCAATGGAACAGGAAGTCAAGCAAGTAATGTTGAAAGTACATTCTTCATTAGAGGAAAAGGGATATAACCCTATCAATCAGATTGTTGGTTACTTACTTTCTGGTGATCCGGCGTATATTCCTCGCCATCAGGATGCTCGTAATTTAATTCGCAAGCTTGAGCGTGACGAAATTCTAGAGGAGCTTGTTAAATTTTATATTAAAAAGAATAACGAGGACTAGAAATGAGAATTATGGGATTAGACGTTGGGTCGAAAACTGTTGGGGTTGCTGTTAGTGATGCACTCGGGTGGACTGCCCAAGGTATTGAAACCGTAAAAATTGATGAGGCTAACGGAGAGTTCGGTATTGACCGCATCGCCGAGCTAGTAAAGGAATATGCTATAACAGAATTTGTTGTAGGATATCCGAAAAACATGAATAATACGGTAGGACCGCGTGGAGAAGCATCTGAGGACTATAAAAAGTTGTTGGAAGAAACATTTTCACTACCGGTTAAGTTATGGGATGAACGTTTAACGACGATGGCTGCAGAACGTATGCTAATCGAAGCGGACGTGAGTCGCAAAAAGCGCAAGCAGGTCATTGATAAAATGGCGGCTGTGATGATTTTACAAGGCTACTTAGATAGCAAAAATTAATTGATGAGGTGACTTAGGCATGACACACGAGCATAACCATGAAGAAGAACTACATGTTCAACACATTACAGTGATTGACGAAAACGGAAACGAGCAGCTTTGTGAAGTGATTCACGTTCATGAATCTCCAGAGTTTGGCAAATCATATGTGTTTTACTCAATGGTAGGCGCAGAAGAAGATGAAGATGGCTCAGTTGAAATCTTCGTATCTTCATTTGTACCATCTGAAAATGGTGAAGATGGTGAATTAACACCAATCGAAACTGAAGCAGAGTGGGATATGGTAGAGGACGTTTTAAATGCTTTAGAGGATGAAAACGAAGAATAATCTTCTAACTCAAAGCTTGGAACAAGGATCGCAGCTTGCATTCCTTGTTCCTTTTTTATTGAGCCTCTGTCTAGTAGTTGAATTGTGGAGATACATGTGGGTTTCGCTCAAGAGTGTTGTAAAATCGTTTGTAAAGTGAGAGAAACCGCTCAAAAGTAGGGTGACAGCACTCATCAAATGACTGGAACTACTCAAGAGCCCGCTAATAAAATACTCAACAATAATAGCGTGGGGGTAAATAAAATCCACTTAATAAATGACAGCAAAGGTATAAAGGAGGAACCCAAATGAATGAAGAAACACAAGAATTTACGATAATAGTCGAAGGTGGCAAAGAGCAAAAATGCCGTGTGGTCTTTACATTTGATGCAGAGGACAAGTCTTATGTGTTATTTTCACTTGTAGATGACAAGGGGCAAGAAATCCCGGGGGATATTTCAGCGATGACCTTTGATTATGATGACAATACGGGTGAAATGGCCAATTTACAGCCAGTTGAAACGGATGCCGAATGGGAAATGATTAATGAGGTAGTGTTGACACTTCTTGATGAATTCGATGCAGAGCCCCAGCTTATTACTGTGACCAATGAAGATGGAACAGATCAAATTTGTGAGGTTATTCATACTTTTTCATCTGAGCAATTTGGTAAATCGTATGTTTTATATGTTCCAGCGACGGATGAACCTATGGAAGAACGTGATATTTTTGCAGCTCAATATTTGTCTGGAAATGACGGTTCTATAGAAGAATTATTACCAATTGAAACGGATGAAGAATGGGCCTTTGTTGAGGATGTATTAAACGAATTGTAAAAGCTGTGAGTGGTTGTTAGCCACTCACAGTTTTTTATGTTGTTGAAAAAAGGTGATGTCAATAGCAGAAAAAGAACCTTTAGCAAGGCGAGGGGTTGATTTCCGTTCCACCAGCGTCCTTTCCAGGGGGTGTCCGATGAGCCACTTCACTTACTGCGTTCGCTCCAGGGTCTCCTCTGTGACGGTAAATCCCCTAGGAGTGACGCTGGCTCCACTCCAATCAGCCATTCTGCAAAAGTGTCTTTTCCTGAACAAAATAGCCCATTATTTATATTATAAGAGAGGATAGCCTCTTATTTTCAATGTGGAGAAGTGATGTGTGACAACACCCCTCCATAAAAGAGTAGTGAATACCTTCACTTTTTTATGGATTGGAGTGGAAGGCTACTTGACTCCCGTGGGATAGCGAGACAGGCGAGCCTCTAAACGGAGTGGTAGCGGAGGAAGCGGCTCGGCGCTCGCCCACAGGAAAGCAAGTAGCCTGCAACGGAGATCCTTTTTCACCTTTCACAAAAATGCTGTGAATCGTTTTGTTTTTCAATACTATGAAACCTCTGAGTGGTTGTTAGCCACTCAGAGGTTTTTGTTTTATTAATAGAAATTTTCTATCAAGGGTCTAAAAATATTCTATCTGTAAATGGGATTTTTGCATTTTCGATTAAATTTAAAGGATTTTCGAGAAAAAAATATGCATTTCAATTTTAAATTTTCTGATTTTTTTAATAAATGGAACAAAAGGAGCATTGACCAATTCTTAGTAAATAGATAAGATTTGTTTTAAATTAAACCAAGTAAATTTATTAACTAAGGAGGTAATGTGATGAGACTAGGTTGGAAATGGCTTATCGGTGCATTGGTAATAGGCTTGTTGGCTGGTTGCACAAACAAAGAAGAGGCTACTAAAGAGGAGATTGTAACATTAAAAGTAGGGGCAGCCAATGTTCCTCATGCGGAAGTATTGGAGTATTTAGCAAAAGATATTGAAAAAGATGGAGTGAAACTAGACATTACCATTATAAAAGATGCTGTGCAAGCGAACCAACAAACGGCAGATGGTGAGTTGGATTTTAACTATTTTCAACATGTCCCTTTTTTAGAACAGTCGAATAAAGAAAGTCATTTAGATTTAGTCAGTGTAAAAGGAATTCATATTGAGCCATTTGGTGTGTACTCAAAAAAAATAAAAAAAATTAGTGATTTGCCACAAAATGCAAAGGTTGCTGTACCTAATGATGTTGTCAATTTCTCAAGAGCATTATTACTGTTTCAAAATAATGGTTTGATTGAATTAGATAAAACGAAGAAAGGTGATTATACAGTCGAAGATATTGCGAAAAATGAGAAGAGTATTCAATTTATAGGTGTTGATTCTCCACTACTTGTTCGTTCATTAGATGATGTAGAAGCAGCTGCTATCAATACAAATTACGCATTAGAAGGGGGCTATAATCCTGTGAAGGATGCACTGATTATAGAAGATTCAGAATCACCTTATGTCAATATAATAGCCTCGACAAATGAAAAAAAGGATGATCCAGCTATACAAACAATTGTTAAGTGGTTAACAAGTGAAAAGGCACGTTCGTTCTTTGAAGATCAATATAAAGGTGCTGTTGTCCCAGCATTTTAAAGCTGTGCAATCACATAAATGCTAAGGAGGTAGACGTGCATGATTGAGTTTATTGAGACAACAAAAGAATTCCAGGTCGGTACTTCGACTGTAACGGCTCTAAATAAAATCAATTTAACAATTCAGAGGGGGGATATTTTTGGTGTTATCGGTTTTAGTGGTGCTGGTAAGAGCACACTGATTCGGACAGTAAATTTACTGGAGGAGCCAACATCTGGGCAAGTACTTGTGAACGGCAAAGAATTAACCACGCTCACTAAAAGGCAGCTTCGAGAGGAGAAGAAAAATATCGGCATGATTTTTCAACACTTTAATCTCCTGCATTCTAAAACAGTATTTGAAAATGTAGCAATGCCTTTAATCATAAGTGGAGTAAAAAAATCAAATTTGGAAGGTCAAGTAAAAGAGGTTTTAGCATTTGTTGGTTTAGCAGACAAAACGGATCGCTATATTGATGAGCTATCAGGCGGGCAAAAACAAAGAGTCGGCATTGCAAGAGCATTAGTGACAAAACCAACTATCCTTTTATGCGATGAAGCAACTTCGGCTCTCGACCCACAAACGACCAAATCGATTTTAGCCTTACTGAAGAAGGTCAATATCGAGTACGGTATTACAATTTTAATGATTACTCATGAAATGGAGGTTATTCGGGATATTTGTAATCGTGTCGCTGTCATGGAAAATGGAAGAATTATTGAAACAGGCAATGTACTTGAAATTTTCTCCTCACCAAGAGAAGAGACAACTAAAAATTTTGTCCAATCGGTTGTTCGTGATGAAGTTCCACCTTCTGTTTATGAGCAGCTAAAAAGTATAGATGCTTCTAAAAAAATTTACAATTTAAAATTCATAGGAGTAGACGTTGGGCAGCCGATTGTCTCACAGGTGGCGAAAAAGTTTGCTGTAGATGTCAATGTTTTATTCGGCAATATCACAGAATTACAAGGAATTCCATTCGGCCATTTAATCGTGGAGCTCGTTGGTTCTGAAAAAGATATACAAAAAGCATTTCTTTTTATTCAGGCTAAAAATATTCAAATAGAGGAGGTTGTTGCACGTGAAAGTGAGTACACAAATCATTATCGACGCGGTTCTAGATACGTTGTACATGGTTAGCATTTCCTTATTTTTTGGCGCTATTTTAGGCTTTATTTTAGGGGTAATCTTAGTTGTGACGAGAAAAGGGCATATTCTTGAAAATAAATTAATCTTCTCGGTTGTCAATCCGATCGTCAATACATTGCGCTCCATTCCATTCATTATTTTACTTGTTGCAATTATTCCATTCACAAGATTACTCGTTGGCACTGCCATTGGTACGACTGCTGCCATTGTGCCGCTAATCTTGCATATTGGACCATATATTTCAAGATTAATAGAAAATTCATTATTAGAGGTGGATGAAGGCATCATTGAAGCAGCCAAAGCAATGGGAGCCTCTCCATTTCAGATTATTCGAAAATTTTTGTTACCTGAAGCCTTCCCATCGTTAATCTTAAGTGTCACAACTGCAACGATTGGGCTTGTTGGTGCGACGGCCATGGCTGGAGCTGTTGGAGGTGGTGGTTTAGGTGATGTTGCCATTACTTACGGATATCAACGCTTTGATAATACAACGATTTTGGTTACAGTAGTCATTTTAGTTGTACTTGTGCAAATTATTCAAAGCATTGGCAACAGTCTTGAACGAAAAATACGTAGGGTGTCTTAGGGGAGAATGTGAGCATGAAAAAACTGAAATATTTAATAGGGCTTTTTACATTACTATTGTTACTAATGGCATGTGCAGAAGCGGATGAAAAAGATACTGTGAAAGTGGGTATCCGTAGCTCGGAATTGAAAACATGGGCGTATATAAAAGAACAGGCTAGTGAGGAAGGTATTAACTTGGAATTAGTAACATTCTCTGCTCAATATGACCCAAATCAAGCATTGGCAGAGGGAGAAGTAGATATTAATGCTTTTCAACATGTTGCATATTTAAATTTATTTAATACGAACAATAACTCGGATTTACAGGCAATTGGCACAACAATAATGGCACCAATTGGCTTATATTCAAACAAATATAAATCGCTAGATGATATAAAAGAAGGTGCAAAAATTGCTGTACCAAATGATCCTTCCAACTGGGGTAGAGCTTTGCTACTGCTTCAGGAGCATGGACTACTAACAGTAACGGATGATTTTGATGGTAACGGTGGAGAAGACCGTATTAAGGATAATCCCAAAAACTTAATCATTTTGCCTGTTGATGGTGCAACAACGCCACGTGTGATGGAGGATGCTGATTTTGCCATTATTAATAATGGAGTTGCTGTAGAAGCTGGTCTTTTATTGAAGGATGCCATCATTCACGAAAGTGAAACAGCTAAGCCATTTATTAATGTTATCGTGGCAAAGGCAGAAGACAAAAATAATGACATATTGAAGAAAATCGTGGAAATTTATCAGCGAGATGAAACAGGGAAGTTTATTAAAGAAGTGTCAAATGGTAACTATATTCCAGTGGAGCTACCACTGGATGAATTAGCAACATGGAAAGATTTCTATTCATATTAGGAAGGGTGATAACAATGACTAGTAAAAAAGAAATAAAGCTAGCCTTGTATTTAATAGGAGCAGGTATGCATGTTGCTGCATGGAGGCACCCATCTGCCCAAGCAAATGCAAGCATCGATATTCAGGCATTACAAAAAGTAGCTCAGATTGCGGAAAGAGGAAAGTTTGATATAGCTTTTGTTGCCGACAGTTTAGCCATTGATCATGAGTCACATCCACATATTTTAAATCGCTTTGATCCATTAATTCAAATTACGGCTTTAGCGTCGGCAACAACTAAAATTGGACTGGGTGCAACAGCTTCAACCACATACAGTGAGCCATATGTGCTGGCAAGACAGTTAATGTCCATCGATCATATAAGCAATGGGAGAGTTGCTTGGAACTTAGTAACCACAGCAGATGCCACAGGAGAAACGGCATTAAATTTTAGCCGAGATAAGCATTGGGAGCATGATCATCGCTATGAACGTGCAGAGGAATTTATCGATGTTGTTCAATCACTATGGGATTCATGGGAAGACGATGCTTTTCTCTATGATCGAGATAATAATCTATTTTATGATCGTCTTAAAGTGCATGAAACATCATTTAAGGGCAACTATTTATCTGTCAAAGGTCCATTAAATATTGCTCGTTCTGTACAGGGGCAGCCTGTTATTGTGCAGGCTGGTGCATCTAAACCAGGCCAACAATTAGCTGCACGTACAGCGGAAGTTGTATTTGTCCATTGGGATGATATTGAAAAATCGAAAGAACACTATCGGCAATTAAAGGCACAGCTTCCTCCCTTTGGACGTAAGGAGGAGGAGCTCCTTGTTTTACAAGGAATTTCCCCAATAGTAGGTGATACAGAGGAGGAGGCAATTCGTAAATTTAATGAATTACAGTCATTGATTGATCCATACGAAAGCTTAAAATTTGTTTCGGGGTACATGGGGAATGTTGACTTTTCAAAGTATTCCCTCGATACACCTGCTATTGAAGTGGAATTCCCAGAAGTTAATAGTATTCAAAGTCACTTCTATGAACACTTAGAGATTATTAAGAAGGAAAATTTAAAAGTTGGTGATTTGTATGCACGCCTTTTTGGACCTGCAAAGCGCGATGCTTTTGTCGGAACACCAACACAAATAGCGGATGAGATGGAGCGTTGGATAATAGAGCAAGCAGCAGATGGCTTTATGCTACAGTTTCCGTTATTACCACGTGATTTAGAAGATTTTGTTGACAAGGTTGTACCGATTTTGCAGGAGCGAGGTATTTATCGTAAAGATTATACGGGCACAACATTAAGAGAACATTTAGGCTTGAAAAAGCCGCTGAATCGTTTTGCTAAAAGTAAGGTGAATCAGGAATGATGGATATTTTTATTCGAAATGAACGAGAGCAAAGGCTTGTTCAATATGCTCAGAATTTAGCGCAACAAATTGAGAAGACAGCTAACCAATATGATGAGAGTGGAAAATTTCCGTTTGAGCATTTTAAAATTTTAGAAGATGCAGGCTATTTTCGACTAACAGTGCCTCAAAAATATGGAGGAGAAGAAATTTCTTTATACGAGATGTTATTAGTGCAGGAACAATTAGCTAGAGGCGATGCTTCCACTGCCTTGTCAGTTGGCTGGCATTTATTGACGTTTTTGAATGTTCGTGAGGCAAAAACATGGCCAGAACCTATCTTTGCAGAATTATGCCGAAAAGCAGTTGAGGAAGGCTCACTTTTGAATATTATTAGCAGTGAACGTGGAAAGGGGAATATTTCTCGGGGGAGTTTACCTGGTACAATTGCTAAAAAGGTGCCAGGGGGATATTGCATTACTGGTGAAAAAGCATTTGCTTCATTAGCGCCGATTTTAAAACAATTCACCATTATTGCTTATCTGGAAGAAGAAAACCTAACAGCGGAATTTCTAATAACGAAAAACGAACAGGTGGAAATTGTTGAAACATGGGATGCAATGGGCATGAGGGCAACAGGTAGTCATGATATTATTTTTCATGATACGTTTGTACCAGAGGCAGCGTTGCTTTACAGACATCATCCAAATGGAGTTAATCGTTTTTTAGCTGATGGTCGAGTCTATTCGTTAGAGATTCCAGCCGTTTATTTAGGAGTGGCAGGAGCAGCAAGAGATTATGCAATTGATTTTGCCAAAAATACGTATTCACATAGCTTAGAAAATACAATCGCTCATGCTAGTCATGTCCAACAAAGGATTGGTGAAATAGAAGTACTTTATCAAACTGCACGAAGAACATTGTATAGTATTGCAACACAGGTAGAACAAAATCCAGCTCTTAAGGAGCAACTATCAGAGTCTGTTAGTATCGCAAAGTATGTAATTTGTAATTACGCCATCGATATAGTAACAAAAGCCATGCAAGTTGTAGGGGGACGAAGTTTATCTAAAGAAAACAAAATCCAGCGTCTATTTAGAGATGTTCAATGTAGTCGCTTTAATCCGCCAGCAGATGATGTGGTGATAGCTCAACTTGCTATGGAGTTACTTGCGGATAAGAAGCAAGTAACTTTTCAATTATAGTTTATATAATGAAGATTTTGAACCGTGCAAGATTTTATAGAGAGAGGATCTGCCAGTAAAAATAGCTGGCAGATTTTTTTACATATACAATTTCTCCTGAATTGTCGATTTCTGTTTGTCGTGAAAGTTGATTTCTAGTATGATATTGATTAGTGATAGGGGGGAAACCCGTGGATAACGGTTCTAAAAAACAAGAAATGTTTTCAAAAATGCAGGAAAGAAAATCTGAGGTAAAAATCGTGAGAAAAATCGTTGCAATTATTGCGATTGTTTTCGTGCTTATAATCGGTGTTGTTGGTATCCTTGGGTACAACTATGTCAAGGGTGCATTAAAGCCACTCGATCCTAATGCGACGAAGACCATTGCTGTGGAAGTACCTATTGGTTCTAGTTTATCATCCATTTCTACGCTGCTAGAGAAAAAAGACGTCATTAAAGATGCACGTGTTTTTAAATACTATGCAAAATTTAAAAATGAATCTCAATTCCAAGCAGGAAATTATGATCTAACACAGGCGATGACATTCGATGAACTGATCGAAAGCTTGAAAACAGGGAAAGTCTACCGTAAGCCTGTCTTTACAATGACAGTTCCGGAGGGCTTAACACTTGAACAAATTGGGAATGTGATTGAAAAGAAAACACCATACACAAAACAGGAATTTATGGATCTTGTGACGAGTGATACATTTGTTCAGCAAATGATGGCCAATTATCCTGAACTTGTCACGGAGGCTGTGTTAGCGGATAATATTCGCTATGATTTAGAGGGTTATCTTTACCCAGCCACTTACTCTTACTATGAAGAAAAACCATCATTACAGGGAATTGTAGAAGAGATGATAGCGGCGATGAATAATGTGGTGAAGAACTATAGTGATGTTTTAGCAGAAAAACAAATGTCGGTGCATCAGCTGTTAACATTTGCCTCATTATTAGAAGAAGAAGCGACAGCTCAAACAGATCGAGAGACAATCGCAAGTGTCTTCTATAATCGAATAAATGAAGGCATGCCATTACAGACAGACCCGACCGTGTTATATGCACTTGGTGATCATAAAGATCGTGTGCTTTTTGAAGATTTAGAAGTGGATAATGCTTATAACACTTATAAAAATAAAGGCTTACCACCTGGACCAATCGCTGGTGCTGGTAAAACTTCTATTGAGGCAACATTAAATCCAAGTCAAACCGACTATTTCTATTTCTTAGCAGATAAAGAGGGTGTTAATCACTTCTCGAAAACATATGATGAGCATTTACAGAAAATAGCAAAATATTTACAAAAAGAAGAATAAGCGTTTAGGAAGAGCAAAAAGTATATAGCAAACAGATGGATAGAAGGAAAGAAAAATAGCTTTCCTTCTATTTTCATGCTATTATAAAGTGTGATTTTTGATCAATCCGTTCATTTATGCGGGACAAATATGCGTGGTAGCAATTGTTGGAGCATATCTAAACAATTGCTCATTTTTGTATGGCAAAGTACCAAGACATCACGTTTGGTCTTTTTCTTTTTGTTGATAAATGATGAAGTACAGACAACGGCAAACGCCCGTTGCCTTTTAAATGAGGGTGAAATAATGGAATTATCAGATGCATATATACAATCATTTATACAGCCACGTAATGAATTGCTTTTAGAGATGGAAGCATACGCGGAGGAGAATCATGTACCGATTATGCAATTAGCAGGTATTGATGCATTAAATCAACTGTTACGTATTCAAAATCCGTCAAAAATTTTAGAGATAGGCACAGCAATTGGCTATTCTGCTATTCGAATGGCAGAGGCATTGCCCAATGTCCAAATTGTTACAATTGAACGTGATCAAGAGCGTGTAACAAGGGCGAAAGCCTATATTCGACGTTCTACTGTATCAGATCGAATTACGGTCATTGAGGGTGACGCTTTAGAGGTGAACGACGAGGCTATTGATACGACTTTCGATGCGGTCTTTATCGATGCCGCAAAGGGACAGTATCAACGCTTTTTTGAAAAATACGCCCCTTTAGTGAATTCAGGTGGGGTTTTGTATATCGATAATATGTACATGCATGGCCTGTCTGATTTAGAGCTGAAGGATGTGCCACGTCGTAAGCGGACAATGATTCGCAATTTAAAAAACTTCACAGATTGGATTATGCAGCACCCAGATTATACAAGTGCTTTTTTGCCAGTCGGTGACGGTTTATTACTATGTTTGAAGAGGTGACTACTATGAAAAAACCAGAATTGCTTGTGACACCACAATCAGTAGAACATATAAAAGCACTTTTAGAAGCTGGAGCAGATGCTTTTGTTATTGGTGAGCAACAATTTGGTCTACGTCTAGCTGGAGAGTTCTCTGTTGAAGAGGTGGAAGAAGCGACGAAGCTAATTCACGCAGCAGGTAAAAAGGTTTATGTTGCGGTCAATGCACTTTTTCATAATGAGAAACTGGAGGCACTGGCAGACTATTTAAAAGAAATGCAACGTATCGGAGTGGATCGTTTAATTTATGGTGATCCAGCGGTACTTATTATTCGCCGCGAGCAAGCCGTGACGATTCCATTACATTGGAATCCAGAAACGACTGCTACAAACTGGTTTACAGCGAATTACTGGGGGAAACGTGGTGCAAAGCGTGCCGTATTAGCACGTGAACTTTCTCTTGATGAAGTATTAGAAATTAAAGAAAATACTGAGATGGAGATTGAGGTACAAGTACATGGCATGACATGTATGTTCCAATCGAAACGCCCATTACTTGGTCATTATTTCTTATATCAAGATAAGGTGATGGCCATTGAAAACCGTCAAGAAAATCGTAATATGTTCCTACATGACGATGAGCGAAATAATAAATATCCTATTTATGAAGATGTCAATGGGACACATATTTTCAGTCCAAATGATATGTGTATAATTGATGAGCTTGGTGAATTATTCGAAGGTGGCATTGATGCCCTGAAAATCGAGGGTGTTCTACAAACACCAGACTATGTAGTAACGGTTACAGAAATCTATCGCAAAGCCATCGATACGTATTTTGATGAATCAGAAAACGCGTATGAAGAGATAAAAGATGATTTATTAGCACGAATTGAAGATATTCAACCAGCCATTAGACCATTAGATACAGGCTTTATCTTCAAGGAAACAGTTTACTAGGAGGGGCAATACCATGGCATTAGCGTTAGAACAAAATGACAAAATCCGTGAGATTGTCGACGGTAAACGTGTCATTACTAAAAAACCAGAGCTACTTGCCCCAGCAGGTAGCTTAGAGAAATTAAAAGTAGCTGTTCATTATGGAGCAGATGCGGTATTTATTGGTGGACGAGAATTTGGACTACGTTCCAATGCAGACAACTTCTCGATTGAAGAGATGCGTGAAGGTGTCGAATTTGCCAAACAATATGGGGCAAAAATTTATGTCACGACAAATATTTTTGCTCACAATGAAAATATGGATGGCTTAGAGCGTTACTTAAAGGATATTGAATCAGCAGGCGTAACAGGAATTATCGTTGCAGACCCACTGATTATTGAAACATGTCGTACAGCAGCACCTAAGCTTGAAATTCATCTTTCTACACAGCAATCACTGTCCAATTGGAAGGCTGTTCAGTACTGGAAAGAAGAAGGCTTACATCGTGTCGTTTTAGCACGTGAAGTAGGCGGAGAAGAAATGAAGCTGATGAAGGAAAAGGTTGATATTGAAATTGAGGCTTTCGTTCATGGTGCAATGTGTATCGCCTACTCTGGTCGTTGTGTTCTGTCCAATCATATGACTGCTCGTGACTCTAACCGCGGTGGTTGCTGTCAATCATGCCGTTGGGACTATGATTTATATGAATTAGAAGATGGTGAAGAAAAAGCACTGTTCGATGACAATCACGCATCTTTTGCGATGAGTCCAAAAGATTTAAAATTAATCGAAGCAATTCCTCATATGATTGAGCTTGGGATTGATTCGTTAAAAGTTGAAGGTCGTATGAAATCCATTCATTATGTTGCGACAGTTGTTTCAGTGTACCGTAAAGTGATTGATGCTTACTGTGCAGATCCGGAAAACTTTAAAATTAAACGCGAGTGGCTCGAAGAATTGGATAAATGCGCCAACCGTGATACGGCTGAAGCATTCTTCCATGATGCACCTGGCTTCGAGGAGCAAATGTTTGGAGTACATGGTCGTAAAACAACGTATGAATTTGCAGGTCTTATTTTAGATCATGATCCAGAAACAAAAATAGTAACGATGCAACAACGAAATTATTTTAAACCTGGTGATGAAGTAGAATTCTTTGGTCCTGAAATTGAAAATTTCAGTTTAACAATGGGCGAAATTTGGGACGAGGATGGCAATAGCCTAGATGCTGCTCGTCATCCATTACAAATTGTGAAATTTAAATGTGACACACCTTTAAAACCGCATAATATGATGCGAAAGGAGAATAACTAATGGCAGCAAAGCGACCAGTTGTCATCGGAATCGCTGGTGGCTCATGCTCTGGAAAAACGAGTGTGACGCGCGCCATTTATGAAGTTTTCCGTGAGCATTCCGTTGTGGTGATTGAACAAGATTTTTATTATAAAGATCAAAGTCATTTAACATTTGAAGAACGCTTAGGAACAAACTACGATCATCCGTTGGCTTTCGATAATGATTTATTAATTGAGCACATAAAAAAACTGTTAGTGCGTCAACCAATTGAAAAACCTGTTTATGACTATGTGCAGCATACGAGAGCAGAAGAAGTGATCCATGTTGAACCAGTAGATGTTATTATCCTAGAAGGTATTCTAGTGCTAGAAGATGCTGATTTACGTGATTTAATGGATATTAAATTATTCGTAGACACAGACTCAGATTTACGAATTATTCGTCGTATCATGCGTGATATTAAAGAGCGTGGTCGTACAACTGATTCGGTTATTGAGCAGTATTTAGCAGCGGTTCGACCTATGCATAATTTATTTATTGAACCAACGAAACGTTATGCTGATATCATTATTCCAGAAGGCGGGGATAATGAGGTAGCAATTGATTTAATGGTAACGAAAATTAAAACTATTCTTGAAACCGACAACGTATTGTAATAAGATAGAGTGGTATTGACAATATTTTCATGCATATTAAAAAAAAGCATGCATACTATTAGGTCAAAGCGTAATTTGAAAAAGTTTAAAAATAATAAAATTCGATTAAATGCATCTTCCGTGCATTTAGTCGAGTTTTATGTTTTTATATTGAAGAAACAAGGAGTGAAGGACTTTGGCAAATGAAAAACAGTACCCTATGACAGCTGAGGGAAAACGTAAATTAGAAGAAGAATTAGTAAAATTAGAAACAGAAACACGTAAAGAAATCGTTGAACGTATTAAAATAGCACGTGATTTTGGAGATCTATCTGAAAATGCTGAGTATGATTCAGCAAAAGAAGAGCAAGCCTTTTTAGAAGGTCGTATTTCTACATTAAAATCAATGATTCGTAACGCAGTGATTATTTCTGAGGATGAGACAGATAACAGTGTTGTATCACTTGGGAAAACGGTTACATTTGTAGAAATCATTAATGGTAAACCGTCATCAGATGAAGAATCGTATACAATTGTTGGTTCTGCTGAGGCAGATCCAATGGAATTCCGCATTTCAAATGAATCGCCAATTGCAAAGGGTCTACTTGGTCGTGCTGAAGGTGAAGAAGTTGCCGTACAAACACCTGGTGGCGAAATGAAAGTGAAAATTATTTCCATTAAATAATGTGTAAGTGTACAAGCAGTTAGCCTTAGGCTGACTGCTTTTAACATTCTTTGGCAATAAAATAGTGAGTATAATTATTTTGCAAGAGCTGTTGAACTTGATAGAATATTTGCTAGAGAGGGGGAGACATTATGAGTGAACGACAAACTCGAAGTAGTCGTCATTTGCAGCCATCTCGTAATAAAAAGCTAGATAAACTATTGAATGTTTTAATAGGTGTTGTGGTTGTACTTATTATTATTACAGCAACCTATGTGTTTAAATGGCAAGATGATGCAGATCAAGCAGTGAAAGATGAACCAGCTCAAGAGGAAAAGAGCGGTGATAACGAAAAAGAAGTAGATAAAGAACCTGCGAAAGAACAGGATAAAGATCTCGCTGTTGAAGAAGACAAAACTTCCGAGGAAGAATCGGAGCCTGATACATCTCAGGAAGAGCAAGGTACGCCAGAAGAGTCGACATCGGATAATCCAATTGTTGACAAGGTTATCACGAATAAAAATTGGCAGCCAACACCTACAACTCAAACAGGTCAGCATGTTTCTTCATATGATGACAAGTCTGTAGACTGGGCTGAGAAGGTAGCCACTGTTTCGACTGTGACAGGCATCGAACAAAGCAATATGATTATTTGGCGTATGCAAAATAATGGTGGTCCTAATTCATCCGTTGCGACAGTTTCAACGAATGATAAATCTCAGATGTACCGTGTCAGTATGGAATGGGTTGAAAATGAAGGATGGAAGCCCGTGAAGTTAGAGCAACTTAACACATTAGAAGGCGCCTATTGACGAAAATCACTCTTTTGATTATTTTTAATAGAGTTGATAAAGAAGGGAAGTAACAGTACATGAAAATAGCAGTAATTGGCGCAATGGAAGAGGAAGTAGAGCTTCTAAGAGCAGCATTAAACGATGCACAAAGTACAATGATTGCAGGCAGTGAGTATACAACAGGGACTTATGAAGGCAAGGAAGTTGTGTTATTAAAAAGTGGTATTGGCAAGGTGAATGCTGCTATGTCTACGACAATCCTTTTACATGAGTTTAAGCCGGATGTTGTTATGAATACAGGCTCTGCAGGTGGATATGACGAGGCACTTGAGGTAGGCGCTATCGTCATTTCTGATGAAGTTCGCCACCATGATGTAGATGTCACAATTTTTGGCTATGAAATCGGACAGATGGCTGGGATGCCAGCAGCTTATAAATCAGATGAGAAATTGATGAAAGTCGCTGAGGAGGCCGTCAAGGCGGTTGGAGAGCATCAGTATGGCATCGGTTTAATTTGCTCTGGAGATGCTTTTATGAATGATCCTGAACGTGTAGAAGCGGTTCGTCGTCATTTCCCTCAAATGAAGGCTGTAGAAATGGAAGCGGCTGCGGTTGCTCAAGTATGTTATCAATTTGCTACACCTTTTGTTGTCATTCGTGCTTTATCAGATATTGCTGGGAAAGAATCGAATATTAGTTTCGATGAGTTTTTACCAGTTGCTGCAAAGCATTCTACACAAGTCGTTTTAAAAGCAATTGCCTCTCTATAAACTACACAAAATGGTCAAAATGTGCGTGTTATTCTGTGAGAAAAATCACAGTTAAAGCAATGGACAAATGCTACACTGACAGTAATAAATCTCTTCATAATAGAATGGGAGGCATTCATGATGTTATTTTTAACAGCGGGTGTAGTCATTATTACAACTTTAATAGGCACGTTGATTTCAGCAGAACTATCGGAGTCAGCGCATTAGTATGACGGGAAAGCTCCTTTGCGACATAGTCATGTCGCAGGGGAGCTTTTTATATGCCATGAAATAGGCACATCTTCCGCCAATGATGCATTGAATTTTTCTACTGTCCATTTTACAATATATTATTCAATAGACTTTTGGTCTCGTTTGTATAGTTGATAGAGTTTAATAAGTGCTCGCTTTTCAATGCGAGATACATAGCTGCGTGAGATATTTAAACGAGCAGCAATTTCCTTTTGTGTAAGGGCATCCTGTTGGTTTAAACCATAGCGTAGTGTCACAATTTCGAGCTCACGTTCATCAAGCATATGCAAATAGTGATATAACTGTGCCACATGTTCTTTATGCTCTAGTTTTTCTGTGGCGCTTTCTTCGTCACACTGAAGTAAATCACGAATTTGCAGTGCATTACCATCTTTATCAGTCCCAATAGGCTCAAACAGTGATACGTCTTTCTGCACTTTTTTTTGTGTGCGCAGATGCATTAAAATTTCATTTTCAATACAACGGGCTGCATATGTGGCAAGTCTAGTTTTTTTGTCAGGGGTATAGCTCTCGACAGCTTTCATTAGACCGATTGTTCCGATGGAAATATAATCATCTAGTTGTTCATGTTTTGGATGGAATTTTTTTACGACGTGCGCGACAAGCCTCATATTGCGTTCGATTAAGTCAAGACGTGCTTGCTCATCGCCACCTAAAAATCGTTCAATACAAGCAGCTTCCTCTTCTTTTGAAAAGGGTTTATGGAATGTTTGCCCCTTTAAGTAGCCAAGCAACGCAGGGATTTCAAGCCATAACTGCAACATTGATGTAAAAATTCCGCTCATTGAATGATTTCATCCTTTCCCCATTTTTCGACAGTATATGTTTAAAAGCTGTGGGAAATGAAAAAAGTGCAACAGCAAATGTGCTGTTACACTTTTTTTAACGTAAATGTACTAATCATGAGTAAAGCTAAGATGGGAAAAAGGAAAAGATAAAATGCCGGATGGAACGCATTGGCTGCGAAATACGTTAAAGTTAAGAACGTACCTGCAGCTGTAATTGGTAAACCTGTGAAATAACCATTCGCTTCACTAATATTGAAGCGAGCTAAACGCATCGCGCCACAGACGATAAATAATACGGCCATCATCATGCCGGCAAAACCAAAATCAACTAGAACAACTTCATACATTAATAATGCAGGTGCCACACCAAATGATATAATATCACTCATAGAATCTAATTGTTTACCTAACTCAGACACTTGTCCGAGTGCTCTCGCTACCTTACCATCGTAGCGATCAAGAAGGGCTGCAATAAAGATAAACAAGACACTATAGCTATAATATTCATGTAAAGTGGCCATAATAGCCGCGCCTCCAAAGGACATATTACTAATTGTGATGAAGTTAGCTGCGTGCGATTTCATTTTCTTAACCGTGGTATCCACCAACTTGTGATAAAAAAACAAGGGGGATCACTCCTTTGCACTTAAGATATTGTACCATTATACTTCGAATGCGAAAAAATTGACAGTCTAAATTAATGGATAGGGGTTTTACTGTATGAAAGAAAAACTATATCAACGCTTGATAGAACTAACGAATGGTAAGCAATCTTCCCATCTTTTGCAGGTAATTGCAAAAGCGAAGTGGAGTAAACGTATAATTCCAAGCTACATGAAGTTATACGATATTAACATTGAAGAAGTTTCAAAAAAACAACAACAATTTTCAAGTTTACATGATTTTTTCACAAGAGAACTTCTAGAAGAAGCTCGACCTATTGAAAAAAATCCAACGATTTATGTTAGCCCAGTAGATGCCAAGGTGGAATCTTTTGGTCGCATTGAATGGGATATGACATTTCTAGTTAAGGGTAAGCCCTATGCATTACAAGATTTACTAGGTAATACAGAGAGAGCCGCACAATATGCAGATGGTCATTTTATCGTATTTTATTTAAGTCCTGCTGATTATCATCGTATCCATAGTCCGATAGATGGGGAAGTAGTACGACAATATACACTTGGTCAGAAATCTTATCCCGTGAATCAGCTAGGTCTTACATACGGTAAAAAACCAATTTCTCATAATTATCGTTTAGTGACAGAGCTGAAAGCAGCCAATCAACAGCATGTAGCCTTTATTAAAGTTGGTGCGACTTTTGTTAATTCCATTGTGCTTACGAATACGACAACGAAATGGCGTAAAGGTCAGGAAGTTGGATATTTTTCATTTGGTTCCACAGTGGTTATGCTGTTTGAAAAGGATACGGTTGAATTTACGGATAATGTTGTACAGGGAAGCCCAATTCGAATGGGTGAAGCTTTTGCAAATATGCTATAATGGTCGAATAATACGTTAAGATTAGGGGTCGCTATTTTGTATAATTTTTTATTACCGAACGAATTTGTGACGAATATTTTTGAAATTACGCCGGAAAAGTTACAAGAATTAGGAATTAGAGGCATCATTACGGATTTAGATAATACGCTTGTTGAATGGGATCGCCCAGACGCAACAGAAGAGCTGATTCTTTGGTTACGTATTATGAAAGAATCAGGTATTCGAGTTATTATTGCATCGAATAACAATGAAGCGCGTGTGAAGCATTTTGCTGAGCCATTAGATATCCCGTATATTCACAAGGCAAAAAAACCACTTCGTAATGCTTTTTATAATGCACTGATTCAACTAGGTTTACGCCCAAATGAAGTAGTCATGGTTGGAGATCAACTCCTGACTGATGTGATGGGCGCAAATCGTTTAGGCTTGCATACAGTGTTAGTAAAGCCTGTTGCACAATCAGATGGGCTGGTAACAAAATTGAATCGTTTCATTGAGCGTCGAGTATTTAATGATTTGAAACGTAAAGGAATAATAACTTGGGAGGAACAAGAATGATTGAAATGCCAAATTGTATTGGCTGTGGTACAACAATTCAAACAGAAGATAAAACAGCAGTTGGGTATGCACCCCCATCATCATTAGAAAAGGATGTGGTCATTTGCCAGCGCTGCTTCCGTTTGAAAAATTACAATGAAATTCAACCCGTGTCATTAACAGATGACGACTTTTTACGTATTTTAAACGGCCTTGGAACACAGCAGGGCTTAATCGTAAAAATTGTTGATATATTTGATTTCAATGGGAGCTGGCTACCTGGGCTTCACCGTTTTGTAGGGAAGAATCCTGTTCTTTTGATTGCCAACAAAGCAGATTTATTACCAAAATCAGTGAAACCGAAAAAAGTAATCAATTGGCTTAAACGCGAGGCAAAGGCACTAGGACTTCAGCCTATCGATGTTCTATTAGTCAGTGCCCATAAAGGCAAGGGAATGGCGGAAGCAATGGAGGCCATCGACGAGTACCGTAACGGACAAAATGTCTATGTTGTAGGTTGTACAAATGTTGGGAAATCTACATTCATTAACCGTATTATTAAACAGGCTACAGGAGAAGGGGAAGTCATTACAACGTCACACTTCCCTGGTACTACTTTAGACATGATTGACATTCCACTGGATGATGGTAGTGCATTATATGATACGCCTGGTATTATTAATCATCATCAAATGGCTCATCATATTGATTCAAGTGAATTAAAATATATTATGCCGAAAAAGGAAATTAAACCGAAAGTCTACCAGCAAAATCCTGGACAGTCCCTATTTATTGGGGCATTGGCGAGATTTGACTTTATCCAGGGAGAGCGTTCAGCCTTTACAATCCATGTGGCAAACGATCTACCGATTCACCGTACAAAGCTTGAGAAGGCCGATACATTATATGCAGAACATAAAGGCGAGCTTCTGGCACCTCCAACTGCAGATTTTATCGACCAACTTCCACCATTGGTACGTCATGAGTTTTCCATCAAAGAAGCGAAAACAGACGTTGTATTTTCTGGCCTAGGCTGGATTACAGTACAGCATGCTAATGTAGTCGTAGCAGCCTACGCGCCAAAAGGTGTACAAGTTTCAATTCGTCCTTCACTGATCTAAACAGAAGGATGTAGTAGAGAGAGGGACTAGAAAATGAAGAAATGGTTTGCAGTTATGGGTGATCCAATTGAACATTCAAAATCACCAGCCATGCACAATGCTTGGTTTGAGGACATGTCAATAGATGCGACATATATTCCTTTGCATGTACCTTCTGATCAATTAGAATCAGCAGTTGCTGGTTTGAAAACATTAGGGGCGAGTGGCTGGAACGTGACAATTCCTCATAAGACAGCAATCATTCCATATTTAGATGAGCTAGATGAGCTGGCGCAAAAAATGGGCGCAGTGAATACAGTCGTACGAACAAAAGAGGGAAAGCTGAAGGGCTATAATACAGATGGGATTGGCTTTGTTCGCTCACTAGAAGAAGCCGTTGGTGTATCTCGAAAGGACAAGCCTGTATTACTTGTTGGTGCTGGTGGCGCTGCTCGTGGTATTGCCTTTGCTATGCAGCAACAAGGCTATCACCATTTAACTATCGCCAATCGTACGGTGGCAAATGCCCAAGCGATAATTGATGAAATGGATATGGGTCGTGCGATGTCATTACAAGAAGCAGAAGAAACATTAGCTGATTTCGGCATTATTGTGCAAATGACATCGGCTGGCCTTGCTACGGGCAATTTTTCTATGCCATTTTCATTAGATCGACTTGCGAAAGGAGCAATTGTTGCGGATATTGTGTATAATCCATTAATGACGCCTTTTTTACAAGCGGCTGAAGAAAAAGGAGCAACGATTGTCACAGGCTTAGGGATGTTTGTCCATCAAGGAGCCATTGCTTTTGAACACTGGTTAGGAAACTATCCAAACACAAATTCAATGATTGCGCAGCTTAAGGCGCAATTAGGAGGAAACTAATTTTTATGTTAACAGGTAAACAGAAACGTTTTTTACGTGCAGAGGCACATCATTTAACACCTATTTTCCAAGTAGGAAAAGGTGGAGTTAATGACGAAATGACAAAGCAAATTCGTGAGGCACTAGAAGTACGTGAACTGATTAAAGTGCGTATTTTAGATAACTGTGAAGAGGACAAACATGAAGTTGCTGAATCACTGGCAACAGGTGCTCGTGCGGAGCTTGTCCAATTAATCGGTCTGACAGTTGTTTTATATAAAGAGTCACGCAATCATAAAAAGATTGTATTACCAAAAGCAACGAAATAAGGTGAGACGATGAAAAAGGTCGGTTTACTAGGTGGCACATTTAACCCACCACATATAGGGCATCTCATGATGGCTAATGAGGTTTTTCATGCGCTAGAGCTTGATGAAATCCGTTTTATGCCAAATGCTATACCACCACATAAGCAGGCACGATTTGATGCTAGTAATGTCGAACGACTCGAAATGGTGAAGCGTGCAATTCGTCCATTTCCTTATTTTTCAGTAGAGTCGTATGAGGTTGAGAAGGGTGGCGTATCCTATTCCTATGAGACACTTTCTGCCTTGTGTAGAAGAGAACCGGATGTGAAATTTTACTTTATCATCGGTGGCGATATGATTGATTCGCTACATACATGGCATTGTATTGATGATTTAGTAAAAATCGTGCGGTTTGTCGGAGTAAAGCGTCCAGGAACAGCGGCGACAACAGAGTACCCTATAAGTATGGTGGAAGTGCCTCAAATCGATTTATCGTCCACACTGATTCGTGAACGCCTTGCGACTGGGGGAACGGTAACATTTTTATTACCAGAAGCGGTAGAGACGTTCATACGAGAGGAAGGTCTTTATGGAACGCGAACAGTATTTAGCGGCGATTAAGCCAAGAATGCCTGAAAAACGTTATATTCATACAATCGGTGTAATGGAAACAGCCATCGATTTAGCACAAAAATATGGCGAGGATGTTAAAAAAGCTGAAATAGCAGCAATCCTCCATGATATTGCTAAATATGAAGACATTGAATGGATGGAGAATATCGTTCGTGATGAAAATTTAGATCCACAATTAATTGGCTGGGGCAGTGAATTACTCCACGGCCCAGTCGGTGCCTATATAGCGCAAAGTGAGTTTGGCATCACAGACGATGAGTTGTTAAATGCGATTCGTTTCCATACAACAGGACGCGTTGGGATGAGTCGTTTAGAAAAAATCATTTTTGTCGCAGATATGATTGAGCCAAACCGTCGATTTGATGGTGTGGAGCGTCTGCGAAAGAAGGCGCAAAAAAATTTGGATAAGGCGATGAGTGCATGTGTACGCCATACTTTGGCATTTTTAATAGACACAAAGCAACCAATTTATCCTTTATCAATAGAATGTTATAACGATACGATGAACAGAGAGGATAGTGAAGGATGACTTCAACTTTATTACAAGCAGCGTACAAAGCAATTGACGACAAACATGGTGAGGATATTGTCGTTTTAAATATGCAAGGAATTTCCCTTTTAGCAGATTATTTTATCATCGCCCATGGTAACTCTGACCGCCAAGTGCAAGCAATCGCGCGTGAGTTACAGGATATAGCAGAACAACAAGGCTATGAAATTCGTCGTGTCGAAGGTTTCGATGCAGCTCGTTGGGTACTTGTTGACCTTGGAGATGTAGTGGCGCACGTATTCCATAAGGATGAGCGTGCTTATTATAATTTAGAACGTCTATGGGGCGATGCACCGCAGCTAGACATGCCAGAGGCCTAAGCTAAGTGAGTAGTTACGAACGCTTTGCCCATGTCTATGATGAGCTACAAACGGATATTCCTTACAATCTTTATGTAGATTGGGTTGTACAGCATGCACCATGCAGCCAATACCCCACACTTTTAGATATTGGTTGTGGTACAGGTGTGCTTAGCTTGTTATTCGCCCATGCTGGTTATAAGGTCAGCGGAGTCGACTTATCAGAAGAGATGCTGTCCATCGCAGCAAAACGCTTTGCTGATGCAGGCTACCAAGCTCCGTTATATTGTATGTCGATGGACGAATTAGATGGCTTTGAGGCGTTAGATGTTGTGACGATTACCATTGACTCCCTTAATTATGTTGTAGAGGAGCAAGCCGTCTATACAACATTAGAACGTATTTATCATGCTTTACGTGATGGAGGACAGCTGTTTTTTGATGTTCATTCATTATTTAAGATGAATGAGATTTTTTTAGACGGACCGTTTACGTATGATGATGGGGACATTAGTTATGTATGGCATACAGCGCCAGCTGATTTCGAGCATTCTGTTACACATCAAATGACCTTTTATGTGCGAGATATCGCAAGTGAGTTATATGAACGTTTTGATGAAGAGCATTTACAACGTACTTTCTCAATAGAGCAGTATATGGCTTGGCTGCGCGCCATTGGTTTTCATGATGTGGAAATCACAGCTGATTTTACGGATGAAGCACCTGAATATGAAAGCGAACGCATTTTTATTCGTGCGGTGAAATAAAGAAAACGGAGCCACACTGTCCCCCAATGGGCAGTGTGGCTCTTTTGGTGGATAGAAAGGCTAAAGTGAAGGATAGCGTGCTTAAATCAGTGGATAGAAAAGCGAAAGCGAAGGATAGCAAGCTTAAATCGGTGGATAGCAAGGCGAAAGCGAAGAATAGCTCTCTTAAGCAGGTCAATAGAATCTCCTGATATTTATTATTATTTTCAATCAACAAGTCATAGTGTATGATGTAGATAACTCCATATGATGACCTTTTGCAAGGAAAGGATGGGTGCTATGCTCCAATCTTTATGGCAAAAGTATAAAAAAAGTATGTTATTCCCCAGCATACTGGTAGTCAGTGGACTTTGTTACTTCTATTTTTCGAGTTTTGACTCTTCACCTCCCCAAGAAGAGCTCATCGAGACAATCCAATCGTTTGCAGAAAAAAATCATAGTGAAACTGCTGAAGAAGCGGTGATTCAGCAGATATTTGTTGATATAAAGGGTGCTGTGATGTATCCAGGCGTTTATGAGCTTCAGCAAGACCAACGCATAAAAGATGCTGTCGAGCTTGCAGGTGGCTATACAGAGCAAGCTGACACACAGCGCATGAATCATGCGCAAAAAGTGCAGGATGAAATGGTGATTTATATTCCCACAAAGGGTGAACAGCTAGAAGATGGAGCTACAACTCTTTTAACAATACCTACTGAAAGTGCTCCTAAAGAGCAGAAGATTAATATTAATCAAGCCGATATAGCAATTCTAGCAACCTTACCAGGAATCGGCCCCTCGAAAGCGCAAAGTATTCTTACGTATCGAGAGGAACACGGACACTTTCAAGCGATCGAAGACTTAAAAAATGTAAGTGGTATTGGTGATAAAACATTTGAGAAGCTAAAAGATGCGATTACTGTAAAGTAAACGTTTTACAGGATGTAATATTGACGCCTCTTTTCTATAAGGGATACACTATAGTAGAAAAGCAAGAGAAATATAATTTGTAAGCCAATTTTTGGAGGTAATCATATGGAGCGAATTACTTGGGATCAATTTTTTATGGCACAGAGCCATTTACTCGCATTACGTAGTACATGTACAAGACTAGCAGTAGGAGCAACTGTTGTGCGTGAAAAACGCATCATTGCAGGCGGTTATAACGGTTCCATTATAGGAGACGAACATTGTATTGAACAAGGATGCTATGTAGTTGACAACCATTGTGTGCGTACGGTGCATGCTGAAATGAATGCCTTGCTGCAATGTGCTAAATATGGAACACCGACAAAAGGTGCTGATTTGTATGTAACACATTTCCCATGTCTACCATGTACAAAATCCATTATTCAAGCGGGCATTGAACGTGTCTATTACGCAACAGATTATAAAAATAATCCCTATGCCCAGGAATTATTTGCAAAAGCGGGAGTGGAAGTTGTCCATGTACCCTTTGATGACCGTAAAATCGATTTTTTACGAGATGAAAAACTAGCCTTGTACACAGAAATGCTTCATGAGCTTCGCGAGAGTGGCGTGCCAGCCGAAAAGTTGCTCCCATATGAACAGAAGGTGAGTGCATTATTTGGCATCGAGCTTTAAAGCATAAATGGATCTTTGTAGCTCTTGCTGTACTTGTAGCGGCTATTGCAGCACACTCGTCAGCATGGCTACTCACTTTTTTATTGCTTTTAGCCCTGTGGCTCATCTTAAAAGGTGAGTCATGTTTTTTTGTGACGTTTGTAATGATAAGTGCTTTATTCGCTTATTTTTTTCTTTCTACCTATCAACTGACGGAACCTTCCCCCTTACCAAAAACCTTCCCTATAACCTGGTCAAACGATTATAAAATAAACGGCCAAAAACTCCGTGGTTTTGCTACAACTACAAATCGTCAAAAGCTTTATGTGATATATACCTTTTCATCAGAGCAAGAAAAAAGTTTGTATGAAAATACTTCATTAGCAGGCAAAACATATCTTGCCAGGGGTGAGCTTGTAGCACCGTCTCCATCTGCGCATGCTTATGCATTTTCAATGACTGACTATTTAACAAGCAAGGGAGCAACAGGCATTGTGGAAATCGCTAGCTGGCGTTATGTCGAAAAGCAGTCTTCCATCTTCACCTTTTTGGCTGAAATAAGACACAGTATGAAAAAACATATAGAAAGAACCTTTCCAAAAGCCCTTGTAGCAGAGGCACAAGCACTTCTGATAGGGGCACAAGATCAAATGGAGGGTGAACTGCAGCGTGCCTATCAAAAGCTTGGTATCACCCATTTGTTTGCGATTTCTGGCCTACATGTCGCACTCGTGTCTTGGCTATTCTTTGAAGGCTTACTTCGAATAGGCATACGCAAAGAAATGGCTACGGCTGCACTACTGATCCTTTTACCCGTTTATGGGGTCATTGCAGGAGGTGCACCTTCTGTTTGGCGTGCAGTCTCTGTAGTTGAACTAATGATGTTACTGCGCTTTTTGAAGTGGACTCTTTCAATAGATGATGCACTAGCCATTAGCTTTATAGGCTTCGTTATGCTTGAACCAGGTGTCATTTTTCAAATTGGCTTTCAACTGTCCTATTTAGCTGCCGCTAGTTTGGTTTATTCAGGTATCATTTTCAAACAGACGGGGAATTGGCTCAGTCGTTCTTTTTTCGTCACATTTGTCTGCCAGCTGCTCGTTTATCCTCTATTACTTCATCATTTTTATGAATTATCTATGTCCTCGTTTTTTGTCAATATTCTGTTTGTTCCATTGTTTTCCTTTGTTATATTACCATTTAATATTGTAGTGTTTATGTTATCCTATATTTCCTTACCGCTTGCCAATATGCTATTTGCTGGCTACGAACCGCTACGTAATGGACTGACCCATATGATTATGGAGATGCAGGAGCTACCATTTCAATTATGGTCACCGGGTAAGCCAACGATCTGGCTTAGCTGTGTAGCACTGCTAAGTGTTTTAGCAAGCTTATATTACTTAGAAACGAGAAGGTTCAGGAAGGCTATTGTCGCACTTGTTATTCCCGCCATTTGGATTCATCTGTCACCCATGCTGTCTAACGAAACACAGATCACATTTTTAAATGTAGGACAGGGAGACAGTATCGTTATTGAATTGCCTTTTAGAAAAGCTGTCTATGTCATTGATGCGGGTGGGGTACTACGCTTTGAACAGGAGCAGTGGAAAAAAGCAGATAGTCCTTATGAGGTAGGGAAGCAAGTTGTAGTGCCATTTTTAAAAGCTAAAGGAATACGCACCATCGATATTTTTATCGCCACCCATGCGGATGCAGATCATATAGAAGGTGCCGAAGAGGTTTTACAAGAGATTAAGATGAAGGAAATACACGTGACACCAAGTTCTTTACAGCAGCCTTTAATGCAAGAATTATTGCTAGAAGCAAATAAGCACAATGTACCTGTTAAAGAAAAGATGATGGGGACAGCATGGCATAGTGGTGGGACAAATTTTTATTATTTATCGCCTGATGACACCCTTTATGAAGGAAACGATGATTCCCTCGTATTGTACATGCAACAGAACGACTTTACAGCGTTATTTACAGGTGACTTGGAGCAATATGGTGAACAACAGCTAATCAAGCGTTATGGACATCTATTAGCCAATCTAACATTGCTGAAAGCGGGGCATCATGGCAGTAAGACATCTAGTTCAGAAGCCTTTGTTGAGCTGCTCCAGCCCGAATTAACGGTTTTCAGTGCAGGTCTTCATAATCGCTATGGTCATCCACATGAAGAAGTAGTACAACGTTTTGTCAGTCGCAATTTAGCGACTTTGACAACAGGGGTGGATGGAACCATTGAAATACGTATTCGTGCTAATGGTTGGTCTGCTGCAGTAAATGAAAAAGGCCTTGTCCAATGACCAAGGCCTTTTTCCTGCATAAGTCCAATTACTGTGATACGAATTCTACTATAGTTGCAATAATAAACATAATTGTGAAAACGCCAAATGATACACCGAAGCCAACACCAGAATCGATGGCATCGTTACGTCGACATTGTATGTTTTTTCCTTCAAATGGATTCATTGTTATCCCTCCAATTCTGTTATTTATTATAAGACAACATGGTCATAAAAGCTATATCGAAAAGGAGAATTCCCAGTCTGGCAAGGAATAGACACAATTCGGTCAAAGTCACAAAGGACCATGAAATCATGTATACTAATAGTATTGCTAGATGGAGGGAAAATTATGATTTCAAAGGTTTGGAATACAATAAAAAAAGGTGAGCTGGCACCGGTTTATTTACTTGTTGGTGAAGAAAGCTATTTTATAGATGAAACCATTAAACGTTTAAAAGAAGCGATGGGGTCAGAAGAAGAGCTGGAAATGACCGCATTTGATTTAGAAGAGGTGCCAGTAGATGCGGTTATGGATGAAGCAGATACGATTCCTTTTTTCTCAGAACGTAAGCTTATTATTGCTAAAAACGCTTCGTTTTTAAAAGCAACTGAGAAAGGGAAAGAAAAAATCGATCATGATGTAAAACGTTTGGAAACGTGGTTATCGAATCCATCTGATTTCTCCGTAACGGTTTTTATTGCCCCTTATGAAAAATTAGATGAACGTAAAAAAGTGACCAAAATGCTCAAAGAGCATGTATTACTTGTACAAGCCGAAACCCCAAAAGAGCAGGATTTAGCCGTATGGATTCAAGGCGTTGTCAAGGCACAGGGCAACAGCATCACACAAGAGGCTATTGAGCTGCTTGTAACGATGGTGGGCGCCAACATGCTGCAATTGCAGATGGAAATTGACAAGCTTACCCTCTATTTAGGTGAGGGTGGAGAAATTACAGCCTCGTTAGTGGAGGATCTAGTAGCAAAAACATTGGAGCAAGATGCCTTTAAAATGCTCAATGCTTATTTGGCTAATGATTCGGTCAGCGCTTTGTCCATTTATCATGATTTATTACGACAAAAACAAGAGCCTATTATGTTAGTTGGCTTGCTTGCATCCAATGTTCGTACCATGTCCAATGTTTTTTATTTGTTGAAGAAAGGATATCATCCACAACAAATCGCCAAAAATTTAAAAATTCACCCGTATCGTGTCAAACTCATGACTGAGCAGCGTCATCGCCCATCAGAAGAAAGTTTATTGAGAGCATTATATCAACTAGCTGAGGTTGATTTACAGCTGAAATCGACTGGTGGTAATCGAGAGAGACATTTAGAATTATTTCTATTACGTCAACTGTAACATAAAAAGCTGTCCAATAAAGGGCAGCTTTTGTGTTATCTATCAAAATGAAAAAGATCAGCTACTCCTAATAGAGTATCTGATCCTTTAAACAATTACGCTTTTTTTGCAAGGCGAGACTTTTTACGAGCCGCCGCATTTTTGTGGATAAGTCCTTTTGAAGCTGCTTTATCTAATGATTTGAAAGCTGCTTGTAAAAGTTCTTGTTTGTTTTCAGCGTTTGCAACAACAGCGTTTTCAGCTTTTTTCACTGTAGTACGCATTGCAGATTTAGCTTGAGAATTAGCAATGTTTGCTTTTTCGTTAACTTTTACGCGTTTAATCGCAGATTTAATGTTTGGCATATATTTCACCTCCTAAATTAGGTACGAGATGATATCTTCTCATTGATTTCTTGTGTTAATACAACAAAAATCATTTTAACAAACGCTTGACCAAATTGCAATAGATAAATGCAAAGAATATTTACTTGACAGTTTGAACAAACTACAGCTTGAGGTGAACTGTATGCAAAATTTTAATTGGCAACGAACAGATTTAATCGATGAATCTGAAGAGGTAGTTGTCCATCAGACCAAAGAACAAAAAGAAAAGCTAGAACAATCGAGTGGCGTTCAAATAGAAGATCGGAATGCTGGTCGAGTGAAAATTACAGATGTCCTTGTAGATGCTGAGGGTGAAAAGCAAATTGGCAAAAAAGAAGGGCAGTATATTACACTTTCTGTCCCAACACTGACATTAGAAGACCAAGATGGCTTTGCACAGCTTGAGCAAGAATTACTTGTGAATTTTAAAAACATGCATGAATCACTTTCTTGGCAAGAAGATGATAAAATTTTAATTGTTGGTTTGGGCAATCGTACCATTACACCTGATGCCATAGGTCCTTATTTAATTGATCATCTGCATAGCTTAGATGTGATAGATGAAAAGTTTGTCATGTATGCGCCAGGTGTTACAGGGCAAACAGGCTATGAAACAGGGGAGTTTGTGGCTGCGATTGCTGAGCGTCTACAACCAAAATTAATTATTGTGGTTGATGCGCTTGCTACAAGGGCAAGTAATCGTCTTTGTAAAACAATTCAATTAACAGATACGGGCATCCATCCTGGCTCAGGTGTAGGCAATCAACGGCAAGAAATTTCCTATGAGATGCTAGGGATTCCTGTAACGGCAATTGGTATCCCGACAGTAGTAGATGCACCTGTATTAATTGCTGATGCGGTAGAAACGATGCTTCGCTCGATAGCAGCTCGTGTAGCTGAGCGCAGTAAACCATCATCGAAGCTCTCATTGTCCTCTTGGCAACCCGATATCAATAAAGAGCTTGATATGACGTTAGTACAACCTATTTTTGGAGAATGGGCGACATGGACGAAGGAGGAACGTCAGCAGCTGTTTGAAGAAACCTTCGCTGGCTCACATACACAATTGATGGTTACACCAAAGGAAGCAGACTATTGGATTGATCGCTATGCAAAACTAGTGGCTTCCATGCTAATGAACTGGGCAAGTGATTTATAATAAAGGCTCTAAAAATGTTCTTGATAGACCTTCTAAAACACTCAGATTTATGCGTAAAACAAGAAAATTATTTTCGTTCTAAATGACACCCCCTCTCCATACGATATGGGGAGGAGGGTGTGACTTTGCTAAAAAAACTACAATGGTCATTTGGTATATTATTGTTCTTTTTCGTATTACCTGTCATTGCTGGGCAACTTCCGTTCAACAAGCAAGCATCGACTCCGATTAAACAATCAGAAGATAAGCAAGTCGTGTTTGCCGCTACCAATTTAGCTGAACAAAGTGTACTGGAACAAACGAAAGAGCCTGAACCAGATCAAGCCCTAGACCCGGACCCATTTAAAGTGTTAGTGTTATTTACTCATTCACATGAAGCATACGAACCAATGGTGAAAGCTGTGAGTGGTAAGGTAGCGACTTCTCATGAAACAGTCAATATTATGAGTCTAAAGGATAAGATTGTGAATCATTTTAATGTAAATGGCTTGAAGACAAATATCCTCGATGTAGATATTATGAAGAAATTACAAGCTGAGGGTAAGGGATATCATGAATCCTATAATGTCATGAGACCTTATTTAAGTAAGCATTTAGAAACAAATAATTATGATTTAATACTAGATTTACATCGTGACTCATTAAAACATGATCTTACAACGATCTCATATAATGGGGAAAACTATGCAAAAATTGCTATTGTGGTTGGTGCAGAGCATGCAAATTACCGCTGGAATACAGCGTATGCAGAAAGTTTATCCTCCACATTAAATGCCATCGTTCCAAAAATATCAAAAGGTGTTATTTCCAAAAGTGGTGATGGTGTTGATGGGCGATATAATCAGGATTTGGCAAAGCAAATGATGATTGTTGAGATTGGTGGAATTGGTAATACGGAGGAAGAGGTTAATCGTACGATTGCCGTAATTGGCAAGGCCATATCAAAAGCATTTGTAAATGATTCAAAACAATAGAACAGGATGACAAAAAGTGAGTCTGTTACAGGCTCACTTTTTTGCTATTCTAGCATAAAAATTTCCAGAACAAAATCTAATTATTTGTCTTTCCATTGCTTCATTCTTGTCTTATAATTTTCAAGTTGGCTTTCGATTTTCATGATAAAACGTTAATGAAGGCATATGCAAGTAAGGCAAAATGTGCTTTTGAAGCATCTACCATTTTTGGGAATGCCTTTTAAGACAATAGCAAACATACATATGAATTTTAAAAAGACAAAGAGTGATCACGTTTCATTTTTCTCTAAAACTTTTATCGTATTTCAAACGTCAAACATATAAGTGCACAAATGAAAAAGTATAAAGAGGAGATGATGTTCAAATCACAGGTGCTATTAAGGGATAACAGGTTTTATCTTGATATAGTAGCTATAAGGCCATTATGCAAAAGGAAATTGATAGATTATTGAAGGAAGGAATAGTATGTCAGGCAAGTCATTAAATCATCGTTATATTCCTGGACTAGACGGGATTCGAGCATTAGCCGTATTAGCAGTTATTGCTTATCATTTTAACTTCAATTGGGCTAGAGGCGGCTTTTTAGGAGTAGATATCTTTTTTGTATTATCAGGCTATTTAATCACCTCTACCATTTTGCCTGTAAAGGGCAATCAATTAACAGTCAGTCTAAAGAAATTTTGGATTGGACGATTTAGGCGGTTACTACCAGCGGCCTACGTGATGATTGTTATATCATTTGTCTGGGCAACGCTCTTTCATAAAGAACTTCTTCATACATTACGTGGAGATGCGTTGTCCTCTATTTTTTATTCAAGTAATTGGTGGTTCATTTTTCATAAACTTTCTTATTTTGATAGTTTTGGCTCCCCGTCACCTTTAAAAAACTTATGGTCGCTAGCTATTGAAGAACAATTTTATCTGATTTGGCCCTTGCTCTTAATGATTGGCCTTTATATTTTTCAAAAACAAAGTAAACTGGCTAAAGTTGTCTTTATCGGAGCGGTTTGTTCAGCTCTAGTAATGGCGATTCTTTATGAGCCAGGTGCAGATCCAAGCCGTGTCTATTATGGAACGGACACACGCTGTTTTGAACTATTAATTGGCTGTTGGCTAGCTCTTGTTTGGCCGATGAAAAGGCTCTCTGCACAAAAATTATCAACAAACCATGTGAAGAAGCTAAATAGTTTGAGTTTCATTACGCTTATGATTTTTCTAGTTAGTATTGTTTATGTAGATGAATATCAACCCTTCCTTTATAGAGGTGGCATGTTCTTATTTTGCTTAAATGCAGCAGTTTTGATTGCATGTATCTGTCACCCCGTCAGCATTTTAGGAAAACTACTAGCATGGAGGCCGCTTTGTTGGATTGGCTCTCGATCCTACGGCATATATCTATGGCATTATCCTGTCATGGTACTAGGTACCCCTATTCATGAAATTGGCAACCCTTCTTATTGGCGGGTTGCACTTCAAATCGTACTTATTGTTATGATTGCAGAGCTATCCTATCGCTTCATTGAAATGCCTATCCGTAAAGAAGGATTCCGAGCCTATTATGGGAAATACTTTGTCTTTAACAAAAATAAATGGGGGAGTCTTTCATTCTCACGAAAAATTTCAACGGTAATGGCTCCACTTCTCCTTCTTATGTTTTTCACAGGAATGACAGGAGTAGTAGGGGAAGGTCAGCAAAGCACTTCGAGTTCATATCCAACAAACATCAAAATTAATGGTGATGAGCCTACAACTAATTTAAACAAGCATGACCAGCAATCAGAGCTACCAACTAACGAACCTTCCAAGGAAGAGAAAGTGGAGGATGTTCAGCAGATAGAAACACCAAAGCAAGAAGAAAATGATGTAAATAAAGTGCCTGAACGGGATGAGTTTTATCGTGGAATAGTAGCGATTGGTGATTCACTTATGATTGATATTGGCCCGAGCTTACATACTATTTACCCAACTATTACAATCGATGGAAAAATAGGTCGTCAAGTTTCACAAGCTGTCAAACTAGCACCAAATTATGCAAGTTTTAATCAACCCAATCATGCAGTCATTCTTCAATTGGGGACAAATGGTTATTTTACAAATGACCAAATGGACACACTCCTTGCCGCTTTTTCAAATGCTGATATTTATTTAGTAAATACACGTGTGCCCCGTTCATGGGAGGCAAAAGTGAATGAAGCATTACAGCAAAAAGCCCAGGAGCATGAACATATTACACTCATTGACTGGCATGCTGCAGCACTCAATCATCCAGAATACTTCGCCCCAGATGGCGTTCATTTAGAGAAAAAAGGGGTAGAAGTTTTAACAAACCTGATTCAACAATCCTTAAACAAGAAAAATTAATGAAAAAGTCAGTCTACACAGCTTTGTCTGTTGACTGACTTTTTCTGTGCAAATGTATGGTCTAAAGTTGAATTTGGACAAATGCGCCCTTAATTTCTCTGCATTTATATACTTAATACTGTAAAATCTAAAAACAGCATTAAACACTGAAAGTATTGATATTATAGGCTTTCTAGTCTAGTTGCTGTTGTACTTTGCGTTATGTTCATAGTATAATTCATTATAGTTTAATTAGGAGTGGAAAAGATGAACCGAGATGCACGTTTAAAACGACAAGAGAATATACGAAATTTCTCTATTATTGCACATATTGACCATGGGAAATCAACGCTTGCTGACCGTATTTTAGAGCAAACAAAATCTTTAACTTCCCGTGAAATGAAAGCACAGCTCCTCGACTCAATGGATTTAGAGCGTGAGCGAGGGATAACGATTAAATTAAATGCAGTTCAATTAAAGTACGAAGCAAAAGACGGCGAAGTGTATACATTCCATTTAATCGACACACCAGGACACGTCGATTTCACATATGAAGTATCCCGTAGTTTAGCTGCTTGTGAGGGTGCCATTTTAGTTGTGGACGCCGCACAAGGTATTGAAGCGCAAACACTAGCAAATGTTTACTTAGCACTTGATAATGATTTAGAAATTTTACCTGTTATTAATAAAATTGACTTACCTGCAGCTGATCCTGAGCGTGTGCGTCAAGAAGTAGAGGATGTCATCGGGCTGGATGCATCTGAAGCGGTATTAGCTTCTGCGAAAGCAGGTATTGGTATTGAGGATATTTTAGAGCAAATCGTGGAGAAGGTACCAGCACCAACGGGTGATCCTGATGCTCCACTACAAGCTTTAATTTTTGACTCTGTGTACGATGCCTATAAAGGTGTTATCATTTCAATTCGTGTAATCAACGGGACTGTCAAGCCTGGCGACAAAATCCGTATGATGGCAACAGGTGCGGAATTCGAGGTTATTGAAGTTGGGGTACATACACCAAAGGTTGTGTCACAGGCTGAATTAACAGTTGGTGATGTAGGTTATTTAACAGCATCTATTAAAAACGTAGGTGACACACGCGTAGGTGATACTGTAACCTATGCAAATCGTCCTGCAGCTGAGCCATTAGCAGGTTATCGTCGCTTGAACCCAATGGTTTATTGTGGTTTATACCCAATTGATACAGCGAAATACAATGATTTACGTGAAGCGTTAGAAAAACTAGAGCTAAATGATTCTGCTCTACAATATGAGCCAGAGACATCTCAAGCACTTGGCTTTGGTTTCCGCTGCGGTTTCTTAGGATTACTCCATATGGAAATTATTCAGGAGCGTATTGAGCGTGAATTTAATATTGATTTAATTACAACAGCACCTTCTGTAATTTACAATGTTCATATGACAGATGGCACTGATATTAAAGTAGATAACCCATCCTTTATGCCAGACCCACAAAAAATCGAGCGTGTTGAGGAACCTTATGTAAAGGCAACCATTATGGTGCCAAATGATTATGTGGGAGCGGTTATGGAGCTTTGTCAATTGAAGCGTGGTAATTTCATGACGATGGATTATATTGATACATCCCGTGTAAGCATTATTTATGAAATGCCTTTATCCGAAATTGTCTATGATTTCTTTGACTATTTAAAATCAAATACGAAGGGCTATGCATCCTTCGACTATGAACTTATCGGTTACCAGCCATCGAAATTAGTGAAAATGGATATTTTACTAAATGGTGAGCAGGTCGATGCACTAAGCTTTATCGTACACCGTGACTTTGCCTATGATCGAGGCAAAATCATCGTAGAAAAATTAAAAGAATTAATTCCACGCCAACAATTTGAAGTACCAATTCAAGCAGCAGTTGGTCAAAAAATTGTGGCACGTTCAACAATTAAAGCCATCCGTAAAAACGTTTTAGCGAAATGTTACGGTGGGGATATTTCTCGTAAGCGCAAACTTCTTGATAAACAAAAAGAAGGTAAAAAACGTATGAAACAAGTAGGCTCTGTCGAAGTCCCTCAAGAGGCATTCATGGCTGTGCTGAAGATGGATGATTCGAAGTAACGTTGATATAACAGCGTTTATAGGGGTTTGAAATAAGTGTTTTGTGGTGTTTCCCACCATAAAAAATACGTTAGTAATTCTTATATATATTGAACGAATGAGTCAAAGATGTTAGCAGCATCTCTGGCCATTTTTTCAGTGAGGTGGACATAGCGATCTTCTGTTACGGCAGCTCGACTATGTCCTATCTTTTTGTACTTTTTTAACAGGTGTACCGTTTTCGATTAAAGTTGTAGCATGTGTGTGGCGTAAGGAATGATAATATAAACAAGCAATTATAGAATCAGGTGAACAGTAAACGCAGCATTAGCTAGCGTTATTTTTATTGTCTAAAAATGATAAGGTCTATGGAAGGTTAAGATTTCTTTACCTTGTCAAAATTCTATTGAATTAATTTAGAAATAAAATTACAATGTTGACGGGGAAATAAGTACTAGATTTACTGCTGACGGATCGCCGTATGCGATGAAAGCTCGTTATAAAGCATGTACATGAATAAGACGAGAATGGCACAATAACAATAGGTGCTGCTTATGCAAACCCAAACAGTAAAGTTGTAGGGTTACCGTCATCCACGCAAATTGAAATACGTCATTTACAATCAGATGGTATTACACCAATTTCTAATTGGACATTAGTTACTACTTTTGTTGATGGAACAATTATGTGGGGTACACAAATAGGACAAATAGTCGAAGTGCGTTTACCTTCTGACCCTACAAACGTTTTAAGCGTAACAGTTCAAGCTGCACCATAAATTTATTATTTTTTTTATTAAATGGTTAGGGGACATGTCATTATGATGTGTCCTTTTTCCTTTGACTACCACAATCATCTGTGGAGGGTTCTTTTTATATAACAAGACCTAAGTAATGCACTGTGCTGAGCAGTGCTATTTTTATTTATGAGGTGTTGACATGGACAGTCAAACAAGTAGCTTTAATCGGAATTTTATGTGCAGTCTTAGGGGCTTTTATTGGAGTATTTACTTACAATTGCAATCGAGACAAGGATGTAAAAAATGATGCATCTGATTCAGCTGTAATACGCACAATATTAATGCTGGGATAAATATTGATATTAAAGCGCAAGAAATGCGTGTTATAGAGTCATCAGAGCGTGTGATTCGTGTAGAGGAATCAAGTAAACAAGCACATAAACGTTTAGATAAAATGGAGGGAATTAACTGGAAAGAATATTTGCAATATAAGCAATTTTGGGTGTCATTAATCGAATTACTACTAGTGCTCGCTAATCAAACAGCGGGCATTTTTAATGTCAATATTACGATTTACAATGTACAAATCACAGCCATTTCAGAGACTGTATTAAGTATTTTAGGCTTGCTTGGTATTATTTTATTGCCTCGACTACAAAAGGCACTTCGGACAGCAAGCAGGCATTGAATTATGACAAGCCTAAGGGTGATGTAAAATGACAAGCATTACTACAACATGCAGGGAGATCTCTGAACTATTGCCAGTTGCACAAACAGCATGTAGATTGTTATTCCAAGAGTGCTTTAAAGCAGGTATTAAGAACATCTTTATTACTGAAACATATCGCTCACAAGAACGACAGAAGTACCTTTATGAACAAGGAAGAACTCGACCAGGACAAATTGTTACTTGGACACTAGACAGCAATCATAAGTCACGCTTAGCATGGGATATCGCTGTTGGTCCTCCACAGTCTTTATATGATGTGGCAACCCTAAGTCGAGTAGGTGCTATTGCACGTCAGCTAGGTATTACATGGGGTGGAGATTGGACAGGTAATATTGATCGTCCCCATTTTGAGGTTAAGCCAAATTGGATTATGCCAAAGGGATACAAAATTGAAGGACAAGTGATTATTCCGACAAATAGTAAATACCAAGTGCAATTAATTGTGGAAGGCAATACAACTAAACCAATTGCAAAGGATGATGACACAATGAAATTCACAAGGACAACTGCAAAAGCTGCTGTACGTGATTATATTCAACAAGCAGTTGGTAAAGGATTGATAGGTCATGGCTGGAAAAATTCGATAATGGCACTATGACAAATGGTGATTTTGAAGGTTTGAAAATTATTATTGCACAGCGTAGCATTTAATAATTAAAAAATTAATTTTAAGTGTAATTGTGAGAAATTTTGAAAAAATGTTAAGATTAAAAGATAGATTAGGAGGGAAATAAAATGATTTCATTAAAACCTATGGACCAAGAAGAGTTCAAACAATATATTAGTTATGCAATTGAAGACTATGCAAAAGACAAAATCGCTTCCGGAAATTGGAGTGAAGATGAAGCGATTAACTTGTCGAGGGAATCATTTGAACGACTACTACCAAATGGTGAGAAGACCGAAAATAATCATTTATTGTCTATCTTTCATGACGATATTTTAGTTGGAATGATTTGGATTTCGCAAAAAGCCCCTAAAAATCCTAATGAAGGTTTTATTTATGATTTTGTGATTTTTGAACAATATCAAGGGCAAGGGTATGGCAAGAAAGCAATGAAAGAAGCTGAAATTATTGCTAAAGAGTTAGGTATGAATAAAATTGGTTTAAACGTTTTTGGTCATAATAAAATAGCACGTGGATTATATGAAAAAATGGGTTATGAAATTACGAATATAACAATGGCTAAAACAATTTGATAATGTAAGTAATTGCCCACTACCTTAATCGGTAATGGGCTTTTTTTATTTCCACAAATTATTGGTCAAAAAAGAAAAACAATATAACGAAAGGAAGAATTACTATTCCAATCATAAAGATAATAATCCAATGTATAATTTCCAAGTTATCCATAGAAATAATGTAAAAAAATACACCTATGGCCAAGAGTACCAAAAATAAGCATCCATGAATATGAGTATTTCCCTCATTAGCATTACCTCCATATTCATTTTCAAATTCATCCTGGATTTCTGACTTAACAGTCTCTTTTGGTATTGTTTTATCTTCTATAACTGTATTACAGTATTCACACCTTATTAATACTAAACCATCTTCGTATACTTTCGTAAAAGAATTATTGGCTAAACAATTAGGGCAAGTATTCATTAATTTTCACCTCAATATATCTATCTACTATTTACCATTTTAGGGATTTCGACATGGTTTGTATATATAAATAAAAGTTAGTAATCAATTTAATGGAAAGGGTAGACGAATATTTTATTGTTGTGCATGTAGCAATGGCAGGCAATGATGTGGTCCTTAGGTATGCTAATATGGCACTAAAAACTCAGGTAGAAAATTTATTAATCAGTCACCAAAATAAAGATCAGGCGCTCAATTGAGTACCTGATCATTTTTAAATTTAATATTCTCTTATTTCAAATGAAGCAATTTTATCATGTACAACATATTCTGTTACCTTTTTATAAGGTGAAATTGTTTTAGAAAATTTGAACGTTGATGTACCTTGTGCACTTTTAAACCAATTTAAATAATTGTTTAAAACTGTATTCGTTACATCATATTCTTTTGTTATACCGTTTACTAATGTAATGCTTAAAATAGCATTTGAAAATTCATTGTTTGGTTTCTTAACAATTACTGTACTAGTGGCTGCACTATCAGTACCTTTAATTTTGGCAGTAATTATTGCTTCACCTTCGTGAAGGGCCGTGACATTACCATCCTGATCTACAGTAGCAATTGATTCATCACTTGATGACCAGATTACTTTTGCAGTATCAGGTGTAGTTGTTGCTATTAGCTTATCTTGGCTACCTTCAAGTAATTCTAGATTATTTTTGTCTAAAGTTATGGATTCCATATTCGGAACATCATTTTCTGATATTAAAAATCCGTCCACATCAATAGCATCTAGAGCAAAAGTATCGTTGTTTACATTATTTTTTATGTTTATCTCTACTTTGTGTTTACCATAAGGTAAATCTACTTTTTTATAGTATATAGACTGACTTTTTATACCATAACCTTTTGCCGAAGCTGCTTCAGAAACACCATCAATAGTAATTGTGAAATCAGCCCTATTATAAGCAATGTAATCTAATAACATAAATTTAGTTCCTACAAAATAGAAGGTTAAACTCATATCTTTATCATAACCTTGTACTCGACTTTTTTTGTACAAATCTGCGTGCGAAAATCGATACATGTTTGTATAATTTATTAATGGGTTTGAGTCATCATATCGCTTCCATCCTTTTTCAGGTTTAAGTAACTGATCTCCGATTACCGCACTGTTTTCAGGTGTATTATTTAAATTAGTTACCCCTTCTTCATAATCTACTTCTTCTGCTGCCGATGCACTTTCAACACTAATACTAGCTAGTACAAATAACGTTAATGCTAGATAAATAAAACCATTTTTCAATAACTTACTCACTTATGTATCCTCCTTTAAGATTATATAAGGCAATTACTTAAAAAAACCTATAAAAACAACTTTAAACAATAGAGGACTTATTTACCATAATAAAAATTTGTTATTTTTGATAATAAAAAAAGCCACTCAAATGTAAACTGAACTGAACCCCGAATAGTGGACACTTTAAAAAAGTGGACCTATTCGGGGTTCAGTTCACTTATATATCATAGGATTGTCGGTTCTATAGAAGTATAAAATGATACGCCTAAATACAGCATTTCTATAGGAGGCATTCATGGCTGTACTGAAGATGGATGATTCGAAGTAAGACACAACTATTCAAAAACAGGGAATGCTATTTTTTTGTAGCATTCCTTGTTTTTTCTCTAGTTAAACTGCACCTAAATATTTTAACTACTTCTTCGGTTTGCTTCTTGGCGATTTTTATATAATTTGTAGCTATCATGTTCATTTTGAGAAAATTATAGTAAAAGATAAATAGATTCTCTTACATTAAAGGAAATCCTGACCATTTTATTGTCTGCTGAGAAAGTTGAAGCGCCATAAACAATAAAAGGAATCGCTATTGAAATAGAGATCCCTTTTATTGTAATACTCTTTGTATGCAATTTAATGAAACAATAGGAAGAACTTAGCCAAAAGAAAAATAGGGACTCCTACAATTATTACGCCTGCAAAGAAATAACAAAATAACATAAAAACATCGAAAACCGCACCGGCTAAATCATCAATGAATTTTAACATTTCATTTCCCTCCAAACATAATAAGTATCGGCACTACAAACGATTCATTCTTTAACTAATTGCAGAAAGTTTTTACTTAAAGCTAAAGTGAGATAGATTATACAGATATTCATAAAAAAATGAAACATATGATAATGGCTTTGGACTAGGACGGCGGGGTTGAAATAGGAAAGGGCTGAGACTTCTTCTTGATATAACGTACCCATGGAATCGGTCCTCCAAAAGTTGCCTGTTGATAGGTCACGAACAATAGAGAAATACAGGTAGTAAAGATACTAATCCATAATAATCGTTAATGGACCTTCAGCCCTTTTAAAGATCAGATCGTAGCGTCTTTTTTAAATAATAATGTTTAAAATCTCTGCCAATATGGTCAAGAGTCCCGTAAATTTCATAATGATGATTTTCATAAAATGTTAACGCTTGAAAGCTAAGCGTGTCAACTTTAATGAAATCACATTCATGATTGAAGGCAATTTGTTCAATTGCTTGCAACAACTTTGATCCATAGCCTAACCCACGAAGCTTTTCGTCTACCATTAGCGTGTGTATTTCTAACCAATTCCAGCAAATTTCACCCAGTATGCCACCATAAACGTGACCATTGCTATCAGTTAGAAATAAATTAATTTCCTGATATCGACCTTGTAAATCTTTTGGAAAGTGTTTTACATTGTATTCATAAAGCATGTTATTGACATAAGCTTTGTTCTTCTTATGTCGTTCTTGTGTGATTTGATAGGACATCTTTTACTCCTTTTCTCGCAATGGTAGTACTCGTTGCCAAATCATATGATGGCTATTCGTTCCCCAAAAGTGTTCAAGTATATAGTCAGGCTGTCCAAATTTTTTCTGCCAGATGGCTTGTGCCTGTTTATATCCACTATCTAAACAAAAGCTATGCACCTTTTGTTTTTCCAACGTCGTTAGCATTTTCTGTAATAGCATGGTGCCAATACCACGATTTTGATAGTCCGGATGAACAAATACGGTACCGATTTCTGGACAATGGGAAAGATCTTCTTTAATCGTTTGGTGAATGATCTCGTTGGCTTCCCCATATTCGATCGTTCCTATTATGTCATTTGTTGCTTCGTCCACAGCTAACCAGAAAAATCTTTTTTTGCCTTGGCTCTCTAAGTCTATTGCGACATACTGCTTTTTCATTGCCCATTCACGCTGTTGATCGTCCACTAGCTCGGCAATCCCTTCTTTTGCATAAGTATCTTGAATGACGTGGAAAAAGAATTGATGTAATGTTTGTATGTCCGATTGTTCGGGACGTCTTATGAGTAATTTCAAATTTTCTTACGCTCCTTCGTATTTGGTGATTTTTGGCTTAATAAGGTATGAGCTCTTTGCACGTCAACATCTATATCTGCCTGTACTGCGGTTAATCGATCAAGTGCAAGCTTGTAGCCAATAATAAGAGGCATCATATTTTTCAGTATGCCAAAGCAACTCTCTATAGCAAATAGAGGGTTGGATATTCACCAGATGAGCTAATTTTTTGAGACATTGTTCTCCTTGTGCCACCTTGGTTTATTGTACTGTCTGTTCGTTCGCATATTGTGACATGACAGATAGCCCCCATCCGTTATTGTTGTGCACGTTATGCATACTACCAGTCTATTTTAATGATTATAACATGTTCACCTTAATTGGTTAATGATGGAATATGTTAAAATATAAAGAAAGACACTAGGTAACGAAAGGAGGGAATGCAGTTGAAAGAGTTGCAGGAGAAACTAGATGCAGTATTAGAGCAAATGCGCAGTTTTATCCAAGATATTCAAGAGAGGGATTCAGCTTACCCTATGTTTTTTCACAATCAAATCGAGGAGGATATTAGCCAATTTGTAGACAGTCAGTGGTCATTACCAACAGAATATGTCTATTTTTTAAGGCGTTATGTCGTTGAAAGAGTTACATGGAATACGGGTGATTATATAAATCTACAAATCTATGGAGCAAGAGATTTAATGCGTGGGCAGGAAGGCTATCATTATAATCCAGTGACAGAAGAGGTGATTCTGGATTGGCCGCACAATTATTTGGTCATCGCAACAGATGAAGGAGATCCATATTGTTTGGATTTATCAAGAGGGGATACGGCAATTTTTTCTGCTCTTCATGGGACAGGCTGTTGGGATTTCACAATGGCCTATGACAATCTAATCATGTTTCTTGAGAGTGTGCTAATTCCACCTGGTTTAGAGGAGATGTTGCCTGAAGACAACTCTACTACTTACTATGAACTGACTATAATAGGAGATGGGGAAAATAAGCTAAAGACATTATTGTTACTTAAGAAAATATTCTCTTGTGATTATTCGCGAGCAAGAGCGATGTTAGAAGAGCCTCCACTATTAATTTATAGAGGAGTTGAAGCGGGTGCTTTAAGGTTAGAAGACGAGCTTCAGCATATTCGTGCAAACTATCAAAAAAAGAAAATTAGCTTAGCTGAATTTATCGAATGAACCATTACATGATTTTTGCAAAAAATAGGGGGATAAAAAACTGCTTTAAATGGACCGAAGGGAACTTCATTCTTTTGCATGACGCCATATCATATATTTGCTTGTATAGTGGGGAGTAGTAAAGGGGTGCTTGAAGATGAAAATTACGAAGGTTCAACTATTTGTTCACGATTTACAAAAGATGCAGAAATTTTATAGCGACCAGCTAGGCTTTGCCTTATTAGAAAGTACAGGTGACTATTTTACAATAGCAGTTGGTGAAAGTAAGATGACTTTTGAAAAAGTGCCCACTACGATTCAAAAGCAATATCATATTGCATTAAATATTCCAAGAAATTTATTTTATCAGGCAAAAATTTGGGCCAAAGAACGTGTTGGCTTGCTTACTTCAGAGGGGCAAGATGAAGTGTATTTTGATTTTTTAAAAGCTTACTCTTGTTATTTTTACGATCCTGAAGGCAATATATTAGAATTTATTGCGAGGCAGGAAGTAAATCCAGAACAGGATACAGCCTATTTTTCTATGGAGCAAGTGCTACAGATTGGTGAAATCAATGTAACGACCGACGACATTCTAGCAGCCGCTAGAAAATTAAATGAATATGCTATTAAACCTATTAATGATCAGAAAATCCAACCAGATGCTCTTCATTTTTTAGGTAACTACGAAGATGGAGCCAATATTCTATTAGGACCAAGTGAACGACTTTGGTATTTCTCTGATAAGAAAGCAGTAATCAGTCCAATCTGTATCGAAATAAACGATATGTTACAATTATTTGTAGATGAAAAAGGTCAATTGACCATCAGTCAAAAAAGATAAGATGGGCATACCTAAGTGGAGCGAGTATCAGAACGATTATACAGAGCTAGAATTAATCAGAAAAAGGAGCAAGAATCGTTGAAAGCAAAATGCCTTAAACTATATGAATTTGGAAATCCACATGAGGTGTTAAGGATTGAAAATAAAACGATTACACCTCCACAAGGTCAAGAAATTCTTGTGCGTATGCTAGCAAGACCCATCAACCCTTCGGATTTAATACCGATTTGGGGAAAATATGCCCACCGAATCACTTTACCAACTGTTCCGGGTTATGAGGGCGTTGGAATCGTTGAAGATGTTGGGCCACTTATCTCTCCAAAGCGCATTGGTCAGCGAGTCTTGCCACTACGAGGAGAGGGCACGTGGCAGGAAATGGTGAAGACTCAGGCGGACTTTGCTGTAGCTATTCCTTCTACGATGGATCATTTTACTGCAGCACAAATGTATATTAATCCGATAACAGCCTTCGTCACCTGTACAGAAGTTCTCAAATTACAATCAAATGATGTACTAGTAGTGAATGCATGTGGCTCTGCTATTGGACATATCTATGCTCAATTTGCCAAATTACTAGGTTTTCAGCTTATTGCTGTCACACGAAGTCATCAGCATACAGACGAATTACAGCGGCTTGGGGCCCGCTTTGTCATAGATACTTCTAAGATGCCACTTCATGAAACGATAATGGCTTTAACAAATGGCAGAGGTGCTGATGCAGCGATTGACTCGATTGGTGGGGAGGCGGGCAATCAACTTGCATACTGTGTGAAGCCTGGTGGGAAATTTTTAGCCATCGGTCTTTTATCGGGGATACAGGTAAATTGGACAAACATTGTAAGGGAAGCAAAGGTACAAGCGATGATGTTTCATTTGCGCCACTGGCAACGCCAAACACCAATCGAAAAATGGCAGCAAACTATGCAACAGCTCGTCAATATGGTACATACGGATTCGTTAAAAATGATGCAGGTACAGGACCATTTCCCACTAGTGAACATACACCAGGCAATAGCTGCCGTTGAAGCTACTAATAAAGGAAAGATTTTTTTAACGAATTTTGATTAAGAACCCTACTACCTTCAGTGTTAAGGAACTTATTGTAAGCTCTTATTGATGGTAGTAGTTTTTTTCTTTCTATTGAGGGTGAATGCGCTCCAACAAGTAAATAATCTACCCAAAGAAGTCTCCCTCGCTTAAAAGAATAGAACCTTTACATAAATAGAGCAATTCTTTATCTTTCATCTTCATAAAAAACTAAATTAGTAATTTAAGGTAATCGGAAATTGCGGTATGATGGAAGTAACTGTTTTTATGGAAAGGGAATTTAATATACAGGCCATTGTGCAAAGGAGTTTAGATAATGGAACATGTCAACAAATTAAAAAAGGCGATAAAGCGAATGAGTGAGGCTGATGCGAAGTCTATGCTCTTTTTGACTTTAATGAATGAACAGTCGAAGGACGATATGGTACAGTTTTTATTGCAGCAAAATGAGGAGCAGGATGTTTCAACGATCGAAACGTTTCATATTGTGTTTGGTCATTCACCTGGAGGGAGTTTGAAGGCTGCATTTCGCAATAGTAACTACGTGAAAACGGAAGAAATCATCGTTATGCCTGGTAATTTTTCTGTTGGTCCTTTGAAAGATTTACATCTATGTGAAGGGATTGAAGCTCGTGTTCAATGGCTACAAGAGCGCTATTTTATAGAAGACGATGGATTGGCCATTTTTGAGCGCGAGGTGAAGGAAGCCGTAGAGAAAATAAAATCTATTCCGCCACATCAAGATATAATCATATGGACTTGTCAAAATGCCCATGAACAAATAGGGCTTCGACTTGTCTTAGCGATGCTAGAAAAGAAACCAAATGATATCTATGTATTAGATACTTTTCAGTTATTCCATGCGTTGCATATATTCCCCCAGTTAGCAGAGGACAATTATCCAAGATCCTCTGGAGAGGTCAGTGTAGAGAATGTACTTCATATTTATGAGCAATACCAGGGACGCCCATTAAAAAAATCAGTACAGCAGACTTTATCTAAAGAAGGATTAAAGATGTTAATGGATGACTACTGTATACATACCTGGGAATACAATGAACTTTGGAGTCATCACAATGAAAATGTAGATGATGACTGGATCATTGCCTGTGCTAAACGATTACACGAAGACCAAGAAGAAGCTCCATATCTAATGGCGGCTAGACTCATTGGGGAAGTGTGATCTGACCCCAAAAATTAGAACTTTTAAGAAACCCTTCGAAACTCAACTGGACTTTTTCCGTTGAGTTTTATTTTTATCCGTTCATGATTGTAATAATGGATATAGTCTGCTAATGCTTTTTTGAATTCTTCATAGGTGTGAAACGTTGTCGTATATAGAAATTCAGATTTCAAAATGCCAAAAAAACTTTCGATTACGGCATTATCTAAACAATTTCCTTTCCGTGACATACTTTGCTTGATTTCATGCGTTGCCAATAGCTCTTTAAAACGTGGTATTTGATATAACCATCCTTGATCAGAATGGATGATTAAGCCACTCTTTTTCGATAACTTTGTATACGTAAACGCCATTTTAAAAGACTGTTGAACTAACTCAAAATTGGGTGCTTTCGAAACCTCATATCCAACGATTTCTCGATTGAATAAATCTAATACAGCCGATATATAGAGTTTTTGACCATTTATTTTAAACTCTGTGACATCGGTTACCCATTTCTGATTGGGTGCAGTAGCTTCAAAATCACGTTGGATGACATTCTCTGCGACATAGCCGACTGTCCCTTTATACGAACGGTATTTTTTAGGGCGTACCGTCCCTTTTAAGCCCAATTCTTTCATCAATCGTTGGACTGCTTTGTGGTTGATTAAAATCCCTTCATTTCGGAGTGCAAGACAAATACGACGATAGCCATAACGACCCTTATGGTAATGAAAAAGTATCTGGATTCGTTCTTTGATCGCCTGATATTTATCTGGTTTTACCCATTTTTGAAGATGATAATAATACGTACTTTTCTTAAGTTTCGCGACTTTGAATAGAGCTTGAAGTGGAAATTCCAGCCTTAGCTCATACACAGCTCTCACTTTTTCTTCGGTTTGAATGCTTCCTTTTCTTGAACTAAGGCTTTCAACTTTTTTAAATAGGCGTTTTCCATACGTAAATAGTCAATTTCCGCTTTTAACTCTTCCATTGTTTTTTCGTTTAAGTCAGACGAAGGTGGTTGTTTTTTTGGCATCGATTGGCACTCCTTTTCTATTTGATAGAGTACCTTATCAGCCGTTGACATCCATTGTTTTTTCCATCTCCGAATGGTTTCACGAGAAGGAATATTAAACTTCGCAGCAGTCTGAAGGAGCGAATCGCCCGTCTCTATCATGTGTTGAATTACTTTTATTTTAAAAGAATCTTCGTAATTCGTGAACCCTTGAGGACGAATAATTCCTTCGATGCCATGATAGCGATATAATTCAATCCATAATCGAATGTGATGTCGATCAATCTGCAATCGATTGGCAATCTGATACGGACTTTCCTTTTCTTCAAAGTAAGCTAGAACAGCGGCTAATTTTTGTTCATCAGTAATCACTAACTGCACCTCCTAAATTAGATTTTTAAGTCCAATATTTTGGGTGCAGTTCATAATTCAGCAAGGGGTCTTTTCTTATCGAGGTGAGTTAAAAGGGATGTTGCATTATCAAGTAAAATTAGCAGATGCTTATTTGCTTGACTGAGGCACTGACTGTCATGCTCTGAGGTATTTTATGGTATAATGTTTTCTAATATAGATGGCTTGAAGGAGTGAGATCATTGTTAAAAACAGAAGTATTTGAACAATTAAAAACGGCAATGAGAGAGAAAGATACTTTAGCAAAGGGTGTATTATCTCTTTTGAAATCAGCTTTAGATTCTGCTGAAAAAGAAAAGGGAGCAGCATTAACCGCTGAAGAAGAGATAGCCATTATTCATCGAGAGGTCAAACAAACGAATCAAGCGTTAGAAGGCGCACAGACGGCTGGACGAGCAGATTTGATTGAAAAAGAGGAAGCCAAATTGACACTTTTGAAATCTTTCTTACCGAAGCAATTATCCGAAGAAGCGATTGCTGAGAAATTAGTAGCGGCAGGTGTTGGTAAAGGAATGAACATGGGAGAAGCCATGAAAATTGCGAAGCCATTGCTTACAGGCCAAGCGGAAGGTGCAGTTATCTCAAAAGTTGTGAAAAATATTATTGCCTAATCTTCTACCATTTTGGTAGGAGATTTTTTATGCAGAGAAAAATCCGCTATGCCGAAAAGGAGCATAGCGGATTCTTAATTTTATAACTTAAATTTTTGAGTGATATTGCGAAGCTGTTGAGCCATTTCTGCTAAGTTATTCGAAGAAGCTGTGATTTCCTCGATACTTGCAGATTGCTCCTCAGAAGCAGCAGCAACGTTTTGAATATTGCCTGAGGCTTGCACAGCTACTACGCCCACTTGTTCAACAGAGATCGCGATGCTGCTCACGCCTTCATTGATATTGGACATTATGTTATTGACATGGTCCATTTCCTGCGTAAGTGATGTGACGTGGCTATAGATGTCAGCAAATGCTTCTCCTGATGCATTAAATGTTGTGGAGCTTTCCGCAAGATTACTGCTGCTAATAGCCATCGATTTTACAGCTTGAGCCGATTCTTCCTTAATGGTTTCGATACGTGTTCGAATACTGTTTGTAGCATCTAAAGATTGATCGGCCAGCTTACGTACTTCCTCAGCTACTACTGCAAAGCCTTTGCCATGCTCACCTGCACGCGCTGCTTCAATGGAAGCATTTAACGCAAGTAAGTTGGTTTGATCCGTTATTTGGGTAATCAATGCTACAATATCCCCGATTTCATTCGTGTATGTGCTTAAACGTTCAACGACAGTTGCTGATTCTTGAATGGCTTGGGATGTTACGGCCATTTTTTCTGTAGCATCTTGAATCGTTGTATTGCCTTTTTCTGAGATCGCAGATGCCTGGAATGCCTTTTCTGTCACACCAGTTACGCTTGTGACAACCTCTGTCATTTTGCTAGAGATGGTTGTAATATGGCTTTCCACTTCTTCAATCGAAGAGGTTTGTTTTTCTGAGCCCACTGCAACCTCTTGCATAGAAGATGTAATTTGCTGTATGGAAGCACTTGTTTGCTCGGAGCTTGCAGTTAATTCCTCTGACATGGCCGCCACTTGTTCAGCATTTTGAGCTATTTGCTGAATTAATGTACGTAAATCTTCCGTCATATTTTCAATGCCTGATGATAGCTGGGCAATTTCATTGGAACCTTTTATTTGGAGAGGCTCGACGGCTAAATCTCCCTGTGCAACCTGACCGACATAGCGAGTCATTTTTTTAATTGGTTTCGTAATACCTACACTAATAAAGTAAGCAACGATAATACCAAAAATCACAAAAACAACGGTTAGAATAATACAAATCCAAAGTGTTTCTGTTTGTAGCTTAGAAATGAAGGAAGCATCCATATCTAAACCAAAAATAATATCAGTATCTTTAAATGGGATGAAAATAGATTTATGGATACCATATTCATCTTTGTATATATCACTTGTTTGAATGGTTTGTGTGTCGACGGCTTTTCGCATTTCATCACTAAATTCATAGTCTTGCTGATGATTGTCAGTATTACTTAATGCCACGATATGCTCCTTACCATTGGCTTTTGAAAGCACATAGGCGTTTTCTATATCAAACTTTTTAACCGTAGCGTTTAATTGATCTAATAGTTTTTTATAATTGTCAGAGCTACCGTTATCCGCCGCTTTTACATCATTTTTCTCAAGATCTTCAAAAATCGTATTCGATGTGATCTCTAAAGTAGTTTCGAATTGTTTAATGACAAAATTGTCGATAATACGGTAAGAAACCGCGAATAAAACAACACTAAATAGCAATGAAATAATGGCTATTGGAATGGTAAAACTGGCTATATATTTATAGAGTAAAGAACTTTTAAATTTAGTGACGATACGCAATGTGAGACGCCTCCAATACTGTTAGCTTTTGCTGTAAGAAATGAATCATGTTTGGGATATGATCTGTCTCTGTGTATGGTGAAATAGAGAAGAATTTTGCCGCTGCAACGGGAACATGCTGTGTTGTATCACTCGTGCTAACCGTACAAACTCGTGTTGTATCACCAAAGAATACATCATCACGACCTTCACCTATAATTTCAAAGAATGATGCATTGATGCCATTAATGTGTTCGATTTGATCCTGTGTATAATGACCAGCTTGTTCAGCCTGCCAATTGAAGCCATCAGGATACAAGCGAAAGGCTGTAACTGGACCAATATTTGTGTCATTAACGACCTGTAGCATTGGTGTTTTCTCAGCTAATTGTGTGCGGAACGCTAAATTCACACGTACATAGTTGGCTAATAGTTGCTGATAACCTTCCTTACCGAATGCTTGGAGAGCAGCAAAAATAGCAATGGAGCTACCCATACGAGAGCACTCTAATGTATAACCAGTATGGTATGAACCATAACCACGATTGCCCACATAAGGTGTATCGAAGTCCTCAATATCTAATAGCTGTAAACTGTTACCTTTTTTAATTAAGAATAAGCTAGTTAAATAAGGTGTTTGTCCAAGCTTTTGGAAGTCAAAGCAAAGGCTATCTGCCATAGCTAGATGTTGCATGCGGTCATGGATATGTCGTAAGCCTTGTACGACATCGCCTTCAAATTGTAGAGGGTTTTTTTCAAAATCATAATCATTGAAGAAGGCATAAAAACCACCTAAAGCCGAATCAGCATGAATATGTACTGGCTGTAAATTGTACTTCTTCTCAAGCGTTGTAGTAACCTCTTTAATAGCTTGTATATCATCAATACCAAATTGATCAGTCGCTCCTGTAGTAGCCACTACATAGACAGGGATACCGCCATTTTCGATTACTTCTGTCATACGAATACGTAGGTCTTCCACATCCATTGAGTGGTCTTTGCCAGCTTTTACACGTACTAAATGTTTACTGCCAATGCCCACGGCCTCAACAGATTTTAAAAGGCTATAATGTGCGTTTTCTGAAGCAAAGCAATATAAGTTATTCGGAACACCATCTTCTTTGGCATGTGGAAATTGTTTGGCGATGGCAAGGCGAAGTCCACTGAAAACGGCACCTTGTCCACCCCATGTTGTATAACCAAAGCTCTTCGTATAATCATAGCCAACTAATTTAGACATCATAGCCACTACTTTGACCTCACACTCAGCGGCAGCAGGACCATAAACATCCCATAAATTGTTGCCATTTAGTAGGGCATTTGTAAATTGACCTAATACACCTGGGATGCTTGCCATTGGTAAAACATTGGTTACAAAGTTACGTGTATGATAAGGATGTCCTTGCATTAATTGTGTCATTTCTTTTACAACTTGATCGAGCCCAACCCCTGTAGTTGGCACTTGATGTTCTTGCATCAGCTCTTGATAGAAATTAGCAGAACGCTCTTTCATTGGACCAAGTGTTGTCTTATGTGGATTTTTTAATTCATCTAATGAGGAAACAATTTTCTCTAATAGGGATAAAAAATTCTCTCTTTGTTGGATATTTCCATCTTCGCTCTGGAATAATTGTTGGATATTTTGCATAATCATCATCCTTTTATAGTTCATATTTCCTCTATTTTTAATATAATAAAAATAGGACATTATACTAAAGGTATAATAGCATATTTTAGCAGAGATGGTGATTATATTTTACTGAAAAAATATTTATTAACATTTCTGAAAAATCCAACTTCAATTTATAAATTCTAAATAAGTTGTTTTCCTTTATGCCATGGGGTTTATAAGCTGAACATGCTATTGGATATGGAGATTGAGAGGAAGATTAGAAATTATAAATTAGATAATGTTTAGGTCATAGAAAAAGAGAGGGAATCTAATCCTTTCTAACTAAAAAAATCTGCATGAAAGGTGATGCAGATTCTTGGCAACAGGGGTGATTATTTTTGATATTGTAAAAGTTCCTCTATCGTAACAAATGTATAGCCTTCATCAATAAGCGTTTGAAGAATGCCTTCTATTGCCTGTAATTCATTGTCTGTATGGTCGTACATAGGGTGCATTAAAATAATGGAACCTGGTTGAATATTTTCTTTCACATAATTTATTTTTTCCTCTGCCTTTGTAAAGAACGTATCGGGCTCTAAGTTCCATGTAATGGTCTCACGTTGATGTTTATGTAAATAATGGGGAAAGCCGATTAGTTTTTTACCATAGGGTGGTCTGACGAAAGGTGTTTGTTGATAGCCAATGCTAGCAATGAGTGCATCTGTTTTTTCTATTTCATTTTTAATAAAGGAAGGGCTTTTCAATACCATACGCTTATGCGAATACGTATGGTTGCCAATTTGATGGCCTGCTACTGCAATTTTCTTTGCTTCTTCTGGATGCTTCTCAATATCCTGTCCAATTAGAAAAAACGTTGCTTTTACTTGGTAGTCTTCTAGTAACGCTAAAATAGCGTCTGTCTTGTCAGTTGGTCCATCATCGAATGTCAGGGCAGCCACCTTTTCCTGTGTGTCAACATGAGAAGTAATATTGCCAAACAATTGATAGTTACGAGCGTTCATTAGTTTATAAGCTGAAAATGCGAAAGCACACATTAGTAGAAGAACTATGCCAATAGTAATTAGTTTCCGTTTCATGAACAGACTCCTCTCTTTGTCCAAATCGATATCATGTTTTAAATGTATGTTAACTTGAATCCAATTTCAATGACGCTTTGTCCGTACTGCAATTTTTAGCTACCACTTTCTGTTTGAATCACAAAAAAATAACCATACTACATGGGAGGTGAAGAGATGTATAAATTATTATCACATAATGATTTAGATGGAGTAGGGTGTGGGATTTTAGCAAAGCTTGCTTTTAACGATAAGGTAAGGATACGCTACAATTCTATTACGGCACTTGACCGTGAAATAGAATTCTTTTTGGAGAATGATCAACAGAAAACATTTTTGTTTATTACAGATCTTTCTCCAAACGAAGAAAATGAAAAAAGGATTCAGGACTATTATCAGGCAACTGGGAATGTACAATTGCTGGACCATCATAAAACAGCGCTGCATTTCAATCAGTATGAATGGGGAAAGGTTTTAATTGAAGATGAGCATGGCTATTTAACGTCCGCTACTTCTTTATTGTATCAGTACTTGGTGACCCATGGTTTATTAGAAAAAACAGCCGCCATTTCAGAATTCGTAGAGTTAGTAAGACAATATGATACATGGGAATGGGAAAAGAACGGCAATTTTCAAGCGCAACGATTAAATGCACTGTTTTTTCTAGTATCCATTGAAGAATTTGAAGAGAAAATGCTGGATCGTTTAAAAACAAGTGATCGCTTTGATTTTGATGAATTTGAAAAGAAAATTTTAAGCATGGAAGAAGAAAAAATAGAGCGTTATATTCGGCGGAAGAAACGAGAACTTGTGCAAACCAATTTGGGCGACTTTTATGCTGGCGTTGTTTATGCGGAATCCTATCATTCTGAGCTTGGTAATGAATTAGGTAAGGAAAACATGCATCTTGATTATATTGCGATGATCAATATGGGCAGTAAAAGAATATCCTTTCGAACGGTTCATGACCATATAGATGTGTCAGCTATTGCCGCTGTTTATGGTGGAGGCGGACATCAAAAGGCTGCGGGCTGCTCTTTAACGATGGAAGCCTACAAACAGTTTGTATTGGCAACCTTCCACATAGAGCCTATTCCAGAGGATGCGAAAAGGAATCGTTATAATTTAAAGGCTTCTTCATTTGGAACATTTTATAAAAATCAGCAAGAGGATGTGTTTATTCTTTTTTCAAGCGACGATATTGACTGGGGGATTGAAAAGAATAACACGCCATTAGCGCAAAACTTTGCTAGCTTTCATGAAGCGGAGTGGTTTTTAAAGCGAAATTATCAGGTGTGGTTAGTAAGAGATGATCTCTTTGTGGACTATTTAATGCAAATAGCCAATAAAGTTCGTCATCAGCATAAAGGAATGTAAAAATTCCTTTTATACATAATGGATTCGTCCTGTCTTGCTTTTAAACAAGGTTATATAATGCTTTGTTACAAACTACAATGAATTATAACGATATTTATAAAAATGAGGTGTACGGTTGTCCAATGATATACTGCGAGTAGTGGATTTGGATAAGGAAAATCGAGGACGCAGAAAAAAACGAGGAATAGTTGTTATCTTTTTATTGATGGTCGTTAGTGGATCATTGCTGTATTTGTGGTGGAATCGAGATGTGGATTTCGAAGCCTATAAAACAGAGGTAGGGAAGACAGCAAGCAATAGCTTAGGGCGTTTAACGTTAAATGAAGTGATTATTGATGACAATCAAATTTTACTGAATGCTACCTTTGAGCCTGTGAAAGCATTTACACCAAAACACCAAATATTTTTCTTCCCTCAAATACTCGTCAATGGGAAAGATTATATGGTTCGTAATGGAGGTCAATCCATTGTCCAGTCTAAAAATGTATATACCATATACAATAGTATCAAAATGGATGATTTTCCGTCAGACGAAGATTTAGCATTAGCTATTCGTTATAAAGATTGGAATGTAGAAACACCGATTGATAAACCTTGGGAATTTCAGGTAGAGGCTTCTCAGGAACAATTACAAGAAGATCGAAAAATCTTTGTGATTAATAAAAAAGTCAATCATGTCGATCAACAGGAAATAACGATTGATAAAGTTGTCTCCACACCCATCTCAACAACGATTTATTTTCATGCCGATCAAAGCATTGTCAATGATGCAGTTTACTTTAAAATCCAATCAAAGGCAGGACAATCATGGAACTTTGCTACACCCTATCCATTAAATAAAGAGGGGACAAAGTGGGGAAGTCGCGTAGATGCACTTTATTTAACAGAAAAAAATTATACATTAATTCCTGTCAAGAAGGATGGCAGTAAAGTTGCTGACAGCATCAAAATAAAAAAAGAATAAAGTTGTAGTCATTTGTTATATATGAAAAACTGCACTCCGATTTGTTAGAAACGGTAGTGACCCCTTAAAGTTAGAGTTTTTATTTATGCAGCTAATTGGCTGGCATGAGTTCGGTATTTTACGAGGCCACTGAAAAACTTCATCTGGTTCCACTTAGCGAGGTATTCGACGATTGAATCGTCGAATACCTCGCCTTTTTAATTTATAATTGAGTGACTAAATGCAGGTGGTGTTCCCAATGATTTCAAACCAAGAGACTTTCAACTTAAGTCCATATATGGCCATTTACGATATTGTCGTGCCAAAAGATAATATGCTTCGTCAAATTAACGAACTAGTGGATTTCTCATTCATTTTAGAAGAATTGAAAACAAAATATTGTTTAGACAATGGAAGAAATGCGATTCCTCCGATTCGAATGTTTAAGTACTTATTGTTAAAAGCCATTTTTAATGTATCTGATGTAGACCTTGTCGAACGTTCAAAATATGACATGTCTTTCAAGTATTTTTTAGGTATGGCGCCAGAAGATGACGTGATTGATTCAAGTTCACTCACAAAATTCCGAAGACTGCGTCTTCAAAATGTAAGTTTATTAGATATGCTCATTGGAAAAACAGTTGAAATCGCACTCGAAAAGAACATTATCAAAAGTAAAACAATCATTGTGGACGCAACACATACCAAAGCACGTTATAACCAAAAATCACCGAAAGAATTTTTACAAGAAAAATCAAAATATACCCGCAAAGCAGTGTATCAATTTGATAAATCCATGAAAGAAAAATTTCCAAAGAAGAATACTTCTAACGAAGTAAAAGATGAATTAACTTACTGTGAAAGATTGATTGCCATTATTGAAAATAAACCACAAATCGCTCATCTACCAGCTGTAAAGGAAAAATTGAACGTGTTAAAAGAAGCTGTAGAAGATACGCAAGAACATCTAAATTATTCAACAGACACCGATGCACGAGTAGGACATAAAACAGCAGACAGTTCTTTCTTTGGTTATAAAACACATTTAGCAATTAGTGATGAACGTATAATTACAGCAGCAGTCGTTACAACAGGTGAAAAATCAGATGGACATTATCTACAAGAACTGATTGAAAAAAGTAAAGTAACAGGAATGGAAGTTGAAACAGTCATCGCTGACACAGCTTATTCAGGGAAAAACAATTTACTTTATACAAAAGAACAAAGCATTCAACTGATTTCTAAGTTAAATCCAATGATTACTCAAAATGGGCGAGGAAACGGAAAAGGATTTGACTTTAATAAAGATGCAGGTTTATTTGTATGTCCAGCAGGACATTTAGCAAATAGAAAAAGTAAAAAACCAGATTCACACCCAGGAGCAAGTGCAAGAATGGTTTATTTTTTTGACATTGAAAAATGTAAGGTCTGTCCACTCCGAGAAGGGTGTTTTAAAGAAGGTGCAAAAACTAAGACCTATTCTGTTGCCATTAAATCAGAAGAACATTTAGACCAACAAGCTTTTCAAGAAACAGAAGAATTTAAACGCTTAGCTCGAGAACGTTATAAAATCGAAGCAAAAAATAGTGAGTTAAAAAATAAACACGGGTACGATCAAGCATCGGCTGCGGGTTCATTTGGCATGCAAATTCAGGGAGCAACGACGATATTCGCTGTCAATCTAAAAAGAATCTTAAAGCTTCTGAATGGAAAAGGGTAATAAATAGGTGAAAAAGATAGGGCGTTTCCTGTTCAAAATTGAACAAGAAGCGCCCTATCTTTTTCTAAAACGAATTTATTTATAAAAAACGCAAGTTTTTCAGTGGCCTCGTATTTTACCGGACTCATGCCGGCCAATTTTTGTTTAATACGTTCGTTGTTATAGTAGTGGATATATTTTTCAATTTTCTTTTTTAACACGTCATATGAGACTAATTCTTCCCCGTAATACATTTCTTGTTTGAGTAAGCCAAAGAAGTTTTCCATTGCTGCATTGTCTGCACACGTTGCTTTGCGAGACATGCTTTGGAAAATCTTGTTCTGCTTTAATGTTTTCACCCATTTATTATGTTGATAGTGCCAGCCTTGATCTGAATGGATTGTTGTTCGATATTCTGCACGTTCTCGAATGACTGGAAGGGCTTGTTTCAATGAGTCCAGCACAAAATCCATTGTAGGCCGTTTAGACATACTGAACCCAATAACCTCTCCGTTATATAAGTCCATAATTGGGCTCAGATATAGTTTTTCATCATCTGTACATTTGAATTCAGTTACGTCTGTCACCACTTTTTGTACGGCGTAATGCGTATAGAAACGGCGATTTAAACGATTTTTCGCCACTTTTCCAACCGTACCTTTATACGATTTATAGCGCGACTTGCGGACGAATTTCTCACATTTCAAATCTAATTCCTGCATAATGCGCTGTACTTTTTTGTGATTAATGATGTAGCCTTGCGCTTTTAACTCCGTATGTATACGACGATAGCCATATCGTCCTTCATGTTTCTTAAACGTCTCTAAAATCAACGTTTGCCATCCCTTATCTGGATCTTCCTGATGCAGTTGCTTGATGTGATAATGATACGTAGCTTCTGGAATATCTACACGCATTAAAATGTCTTTTAATCGGAATCCTTCTTCTTTGAGTTCAAAGGCAATGACTGCTTGTGCTTTCCGAGGAATGCTTCCGGGTTCTCTCGAAAAGCCTTCAACTTTTTTAAGTATGCCACCTCTAGACGAAGCAGTTCATTTTCACGTTCTAACTGCTCCTCACGTGACATTTCTTTTTCTTGTTTAGTTGGTTTTGATTTTTTCGACATAGATGGGCGCCCCTTTGCTTTTTCTTGCAGGCCCTCTATCCCTTCTTCCAGAAATTTTTGGTTCCATTTAGCGATTAAACGTGGATTGTTCATCTTAAATTGAATCGCTGTCTCTTGATAGGAAGCACCTGTTTGTTTCATAAAGTGTAATACATCTACTTTAAATTGAACAGAATAGACTTCCTTACTTCTTTTTCGTTTAATACCATTATTCCCATATGCTTTGTAGGCAGCTACCCATGTTCTAATTGCTGTAGTAGATGGAATGGAATATTTTTTAGCTAATCGTTTAAGACCTATTTTTCCTGTTAAATACTCTTTCACAACCTTTAACTTAAATTCATCGCTATATTTTGCCATAAAAAAACACCCCAAAAGTTTTTTACTCTAACTTTTGGGGTGCAGCACCAACGTGCTAACAATCGGAGTGCAGTTTTTTCTAGAACTAAATGAAAAAGAAGCTACCCTTGCAGATATGTATGGAAAACTCGCTAGATGGTTTCATAGCGTTCCTTCTATTGATTCGTTATAATGTAGAAATGGAAAAGACTTAACGAGAAAGAAGGGATTGCTATGGCACGAGGTGTTTACATTCATATTCCTTTCTGTCATCAAATTTGTAATTATTGTGATTTCAATAAATTTTACTTTAAAAACCAACCAGTGGATGAATATATAGAAGCACTTGGTAAAGAGATGGCTCTTGCCACACAAAAATATCCGGACAATTTTCGTAATATCGAAACGATTTTTCTTGGAGGTGGGACACCAACTGCTTTATCACCGGAGCAATTGGACAAACTACTAACGTATATTCATACGTATATTCCGATGGAGAGTGTGACAGAATTTACATCAGAGGCTAATCCGGATGAATTGTCTGCGGCAAAATTGCGAGTGTTGTTTGATGGTGGTGTCAATCGTCTAAGCATGGGTGTGCAATCTTTTGACCAAGGGCTGTTACAGAAGATTGGACGCACTCATAGTAATGACCATGTTTATGAAACAATCGCTTTGGCTAGAAAAATTGGCTTTCAAAACATTAGCATTGATTTAATGTATGGTTTACCTGGGCAAACGATGGCTCAATGGAAGGACTCATTAGACAAAGCTTTTGCCCTTGATTTACCCCATTTCTCTGCCTACTCTCTTATTGTAGAGCCAAAAACGATTTTTTATAATCAATACACAAAAGGCAAGTTGTATTTACCAACGGAAGATCTCGAAGCAGATATGTATGATGTGTTGATGCAGCAAATGGCTTTACATGGACTTCAACAATACGAAATTAGTAATTTTGCAAAACCAGGCTTCCATTCAGAGCATAACAAGATTTATTGGGATAATGATGAATATGCAGGGTTTGGGGCGGGTGCCCATGGTTATTTAAAGGGCATACGTTACTCCAATCATGGTCCATTAAGAAAATATATGGATGCTGTTTTTGTAAATGAGCTACCTATTGTTCATGAACATGAAGTATCTCCAGCGGAAAAAAGAGAAGAACAAATGTTTTTAGGGCTGCGAAAAACAGCGGGGGTTATGCACACTATATATGAAGAAAAATTTAAAACACCAATGGCTGCTCATTATGAGACTGTTATAAAAGATTTAGTTTCAAAAGATCTTTTAGAACAAGATAAGGTGGGTGTTCGTCTAACTAGAAAAGGACGTTTTGTGGGCAATGAAGTTTTTCAACAATTTTTGCTAGAAGATTGAGCGATATCGTTGACATAAAATGTGGGATTTGATAACTTAATAATAGTATTAGCACTCCTCTTAGTCGAGTGCTAACAGAGGTGATAATCATGCTAACAAATCGGCAGTTACAGATATTGCAAGTCATTGTAGACGACTTTATTGTGTCTGCACAGCCGGTAGGTTCTCGCCAAATCTCCAAAAAACAAGGGATTACATTTAGTCCAGCCACTATTCGAAATGAAATGGCGGATTTAGAGGAATTAGGCTTCTTAGAGAAAACACATACTTCCTCTGGTCGAGTGCCTTCAGAAAAGGGTTACAGATTTTATGTAGATCATTTGTTGAGTCCTCAAGGCATTAATTCGAAGGACATTCAACAAATCCAATCAATTTTTAATGATCGACTAGTAGAAGTAGAGCATATTATCCGAAAGTCAGCCAACATTCTATCGGAGCTGACATCGTATACTTCCATACTTTTAGGACCTGATGTTCAAAGGCATCGTGTCAAACGATTTTCAATTGTCCCTCTTTCTAGCGATACAGCAGTAGCAATTATCGTAACGAATAATGGGCATGTTGAAAATCGCATGTTCAACTTACCGCCAGATTTTACCGCTTCTGATTTAGAGAAAATGGTCAATATCTTAAATGATCGCCTGATTGGTGTATCCTTAGAAGATCTCCATAAAAGCCTTGAAGCTGAAGTGCTAGCCGTGTTACAGCAACATATTAGATCAGCGGATGATTTTATTCGCGCGCTCGTAACAGCAACAATGCATAATTCAGAAAGTAAAATTTTCTATGGTGGGAAAACGAATATGTTCAACCAACCAGAATTCCATGATTTAAATAAGGTTCGCATGATTTTGGACTTGATGGAGACGACTAGCCAAGTGCAGTCCCTTTTCCATCCGAACGAATCAGGTATTCATATTCGGATAGGCTCAGAAAATAAACAATTAGAAATGGAAAATTGCAGTGTCATTACCACTACCTATTCCATTGGTGATGACCAACAGGGAGCCATTGCTATCATTGGCCCAACACGTATGGATTATAAGCGTGTCGTGGCTTTATTAGACATAATGCGCTTGGATTTAACACAAGCCTTTATGAAAAATCGTAGTGAATGATAATGAGGAGGATTCAAGTGACGGAAACAACGGAAAACAAAGATTTAGTACAAGAAGATGTACAAGCTGAAACGACAGCAGAGGAAGTAACACAATCAGAAGTTCAAGAAGCAGTAGAATTATCTATTGAAGAACAGTATGAGGCGAAGCTGGCTGAGCTACAAGCAAAGCTAGATGACGAGGAAAATCGTCACCTACGTCTACGTGCTGACTTCGATAATATGCGTCGTCGTCATCAGTTAGACAGTGAGGCTGCTGAGAAGTACCGTGCGCAAAACCTACTATCTGACTTATTGCCAGTTCTTGATAATTTTGAGCGTGCTCTACAAGTAGAGACAACTTCTGAAGAAACTGCATCCATCATTAAAGGGATTGAAATGGTGTACCGCTCTTTAATTGAAGCGACAGAAAAAGAAGGTCTACAAGTCATTAAAGCTGAAGGTGAGCAATTTGATCCAACTATTCACCAAGCTGTTATGCAAGAACAAGATAGTGAAAAAGAGACGGGTGTTGTCTTACGCGAACTCCAAAAAGGGTATATCTTAAAGGATCGTGTTTTACGCCCAACAATGGTATCTGTGAACGAATAGTCCTTGTACTATTTAGTCAATTAAAATTAGTTAGAAAACGCATCCCTTGCGTTGACATAATAGGAGGAAATTTTAATGAGCAAAATTATTGGTATTGACTTAGGAACAACAAACTCTTGCGTTTCTGTACTTGAAGGTGGAGAACCAAAAGTAATTCCAAATCCAGAAGGTAACCGTACGACACCATCTGTTGTTGCATTTAAAAATGGTGAACGTCAAGTTGGTGAAGTAGCGAAACGTCAATCTGTAACAAACCCTAATACAATTATGTCTATTAAATCAAAAATGGGTACAGCTGATAAAGTAACAGTAGAAGATAAAGATTACACACCACAAGAAGTATCGGCTATGATTCTTCAATACTTAAAAGGTTATGCAGAAGATTACTTAGGGGAAAAAGTAACAAAAGCAGTTATTACAGTTCCTGCTTACTTTAATGATGCACAACGCCAAGCTACAAAAGATGCTGGTAAAATCGCAGGTCTAGAAGTAGAGCGTATCATCAACGAACCAACTGCTGCTGCACTTGCTTATGGTTTAGACAAACAAGACCAAGACCAAAAAGTATTAGTATTTGACCTTGGTGGCGGTACGTTTGACGTATCTATCCTTGAGTTAGGTGACGGTGTCTTTGAAGTATTAGCTACAGCTGGTGATAACAAACTAGGTGGGGATGATTTCGATGACGCGGTTATTGAATATCTAGTAGCTGAATTCAAAAAAGAAAACGGTATTGATTTATCAAAAGATAAAATGGCGATGCAACGTTTAAAAGATGCCGCTGAAAAAGCGAAAAAAGATTTATCTGGTGTAACATCAACACAAATCTCTTTACCATTCATTACAGCTGGTGAAGCAGGTCCTTTACACTTAGAAATTTCTTTAACTCGTGCAAAATTTGACGAAATTACATTACCATTAGTAAATCGTACAGTTGGACCAGTACGTCAAGCATTATCTGATGCAGGTCTTTCAACTTCTGAAATCGACCAAGTTATTTTAGTTGGTGGTTCTACGCGTATTCCAGCAGTACAAGAAGCGGTACGTAAAGAAACTGGTAAAGAGCCTCACCGTGGTGTAAACCCTGACGAAGTAGTAGCTATGGGTGCTGCTGTACAAGGTGGCGTATTAACAGGTGATGTAAAAGACGTAGTATTACTTGACGTAACACCACTTTCACTTGGTATTGAAACAATGGGTGGCGTGTTCACAAAATTAATCGACCGTAACACAACAATTCCTACTTCTAAATCACAAGTATTCTCTACAGCAGCTGATAACCAACCAGCAGTAGATATTCATGTTCTACAAGGTGAGCGTTCAATGGCAGCTGACAATAAAACATTAGGTCGCTTCCAATTAGCAGATATTCCACCAGCACCACGTGGTGTACCTCAAATCGAAGTAACATTCGATATTGATAAAAACGGTATCGTATCTGTCAAAGCGAAAGACCTTGGTACAAACAAAGAGCAAACAATTGTGATTCAATCTGATTCTGGTTTATCAGAGGAAGAAATTGAACGCATGGTAAAAGACGCAGAGTCTAATGCTGAAGCGGATGCTAAACGTAAAGAAGAAGCAGATCTTCGCAACGAAGCAGACCAATTAGTATTCCAAGTGGATAAAACAATTGCTGACTTAGGCGAGCAAATTACAGAAGATGAGAAAAAATCTGTTGAAGACGCTCGTGATGAATTGAAAAAAGCGCTTGAAGCTGGTGAATTAGAAGGCATTAAAGCAGCAAAAGAAAAATTAGAAGGCGTATTACAGCCACTAGTGATGAAAGTTTATGAGCAAGCGGCAGCGGCAGCTCAAGCGGCTCAAGGTGGCGATGCAGGTGCAGACACTGGCGCTGGTAAAAAAGATGACGGTGTTGTAGACGCTGATTTCGAAGAAGTAAAAGATGATAAATAGGAAGTAACACAGTTAAGTGAAAAAGCCAAAGACCGCTTGCGGCTTTGGCTTTTGTCATGATGTTGTCATCGCTTCACCGTAAATGGCACCATTTATGGAATAGCTGCATACGTTAGCTGCTAGGAAGTGAAAACCTCAATTTTATGGGATGATTAATCGAAAAAATAAGGCAGTTTTAACAACTGCATGTTACAATAGATTTTATGCAAACAGAGCGGAGTGTGAATCATGGAGAAACGCGATTATTACGAGGTGCTTGGTTTAACAAAATCAGCTTCTAAAGATGAAATTAAAAAAGCATACCGTAAATTATCAAAACAATATCACCCTGATCTTAATAAAGAGCCGGGTGCAGATGAAAAATTCAAAGAAATCGCTGAAGCATATGAAGTATTAAGCGACGACCAGAAAAAAGCACGCTACGACCAATTTGGTCATGAAGACCCGAATGCGGGCTTTGGTGGTGGCTTTGGAGGCGGCGGCTTTGGCGGCTTCGAGGATATTTTCAGCTCTTTCTTCGGTGGTAGTGGTCGCCGTCAAGACCCAAATGCGCCACGTAAAGGCGATGATCTACAATATCGCATGAATATTAAATTTGAGGAAGCTATTTTTGGGAAAGAAACAGAAATAGAAATTCCGAAAGATGAAACGTGTGAAACATGTCATGGCTCAGGAGCGAAGCCAGGCACACAGCCAGAAACATGTTCGACATGTAATGGGGCTGGACAAATCAACCAAGCAGTGGATACACCGTTTGGTCGCATGATGAATCGTCGTGCATGTACGACTTGCCATGGTACAGGTAAAATCATTAAAGAAAAATGTTCAACTTGTCGTGGAGAAGGAAAAGTTCAAAAGCGCAAGAAAATTAAAGTGACGATTCCAGCAGGTGTGGATGATGGACAACAAATTCGTGTATCGGGTCAAGGTGAACCAGGTATTAACGGTGGTCCTGCAGGGGATTTATATATTATGTTCCGTGTTCAAGGGCATAAAGAATTTGAACGTGATGGGGACGATATTTACTTCGAGTTGAAGTTGACATTCCCTCAAGCCGCACTTGGAGATGAAATTGAAGTGCCTACAGTGCATGGTAAAGTCAAATTACGTATCCCAGCTGGCACACAGTCAGGCGCCCAATTCCGTCTTAAAGATAAAGGCGTTAAAAATGTTCATGGCTACGGTATGGGGAATCAGTATGTAACGGTCAAAGTCATGACACCTGAGAAATTAACAGAAAAGCAAAAGCAATTACTACGAGAATTTGCTGAAATTAGTGGCGATATCCCTGAAGAACAAGGTAGTTCACTATTCGATAAAATTAAGAAAAAATTCCAAGGTGAATAATTAGAGGGAGCTGAAGAGCTACGTGAAGTGGTCTGAATTATCCATTCATACAAAAAATGAAGCGGTAGAAGCAATTTCGAATATTTTGCATGAAGCAGGTGCAAGTGGTGTTGTCATCGAAGATTCTGCAGAATTTGCGAAGCCACGTGAAGATCAATATGGTGAAATTTATGCGCTAAATGAAGATGATTTTCCGAAAGATGGCGTCATTGTCAAAGCTTATTTATCAGAGTCTAGTTTTTTAAATGAAACGGTCGAAGAAATTAAAGCAGCCATCACAAACTTGACGAACTTTAACATTGATATCGGTGAAAATGTTGTCTCCATTGTTGAAGTCAATGAGGAAGATTGGGCAACTGCCTGGAAGCAATACTACCATCCTGTCAAAATTTCTGAACGCTTTACAATCGTACCAACATGGGAGGATTATACACCTGTTTCAACAGATGAACTGATTATTGAATTAGATCCTGGTATGGCTTTTGGTACAGGTACACATCCAACGACGGTGATGTGTTTACAAGGACTTGAAAAGGTCATTAAAGAAGAGGATACAGTTGTCGATATCGGTACAGGATCCGGTGTATTATCTATTGGTGCAGCATTACTTGGTGCTAAAAGTGTGCATGCTCTCGATTTAGACGAGGTAGCTGTACGTTCGGCACAAGAAAATGTGGCGTTGAATAAAGTAGAAGATAAGGTAGAGGTATTCCATGGTAACTTATTAGATACTGTCAAAGAACCAGCAGACGTGGTGGTGGCTAATATTTTGGCCGAAATCATTATGTCTTTCACTGACGACGCATTTACAATTGTGAAACCAGGTGGATTATATGTCACTTCAGGCATTATCGGGGCAAAACGTGATGATGTCAAAGCAGCACTAGAAGCTTCAGGCTTTGTGATTGAAGAAGTATTATTAATGGAAGATTGGGTAGCTATTATTGCTCGTCGACCACTATAACCTGACTGAAGAAGCGCCAAATCGTAAGCCGTGTGCTTGTGATTTGGCGTTTTCCTGTCTTGCTAGAAAGGACTGTGTAGCATGCAACGTTATTTTATTGAAACAGCCATAGAAAATGCACGTATTAGCGGAGAAGATGCACGCCATATTGAGCGAGTAATGCGGATGAAGCAGGGCGACAAAATCGTTGTTGTTGCACAAAACACCGCTCATATATGTACAATCGAAGGGTTTGAAGGGGATGAGGTCGTGATTGAAGCGACTGGTCAAACAATACCTTCACCAGAGCTACCTATTTATGTAACAGTAGCTTGTGGCTTGCCAAAGGGCGATAAGCTAGAGCTAATTACACAAAAAGCGACGGAGCTTGGGATGTTTGCGTTACGGCCATTTGAAGCTGAACGTTCCATTGTGAAGTGGGACAAGAAAAAAGGGGCAAAAAAGCAAGAAAGATTACAAAAAATTGCTAAAGAGGCCGCAGAACAAGCCCATCGCACACATATCCCAGAGGTTTTTGAACCAATTACCTTTAAACAGCTCCTACAACAAATAGATCAATTCGATGCCGTTTTTATTGCAGATGAAGAGGATGCAAAGGCTGAAAAGCGCACAAGGTTTGCGGAGAAGCTAAAAAACGTGTATGATAAGAAGTCGAAATCAATGCTTATAATCTTTGGTCCAGAGGGGGGCATTTCTCGTCAAGAGTCAGAAGCGCTGTTACATGCAGGCGCTCAAACTATGTCATTAGGACCAAGAATTTTACGAGCAGAAACAGCGCCATTATATGCACTGTCTGCCATATCCTATGAATTTGAATGAAAGAGGTGTTCAGCCTTGTCAAAAGTGGCTTTTCACACACTTGGCTGTAAAGTAAATCATTACGAAACAGAAGCAATCTGGCAACTGTTCAAAGAAGATGGCTATGATCGTACAGAGTTTGATCATCAAGCAGACGTTTATGTCATTAATACATGTACAGTTACCAATACTGGAGATAAGAAATCTCGTCAGGTGATTCGTCGCGCAGTTCGACAAAATCCTGATGCTGTTATTTGTGTAACGGGATGCTATGCACAGACATCCCCAGCTGAAATTATGGCGATTCCTGGCGTAGATATTGTTGTAGGAACACAGGATCGTACGAAATTATTAGGCTATATCGATCAATATCGTTCAGAACGACAACCGATTAATGCCGTACGTAATATTATGAAAAATCGCGTTTATGAGGAATTAGATGTACCAGCATTTACAGACCGTACACGTGCTTCCTTAAAAATACAAGAAGGCTGTAACAACTTCTGTACATTTTGTATTATCCCATGGGCACGTGGCTTAATGCGTTCTCGTGATCCACAAGAAGTATTACATCAAGCCCAGCAATTAGTTGAGGCTGGCTATCTTGAAATTGTTTTAACGGGTATTCATACGGGTGGCTATGGACAAGACTTAAAAGATTATAATCTTGCTCAGTTACTACGTGATTTAGAGGCTAATGTAAAAGGCTTAAAACGTCTTCGTATTTCGTCCATTGAAGCTAGTCAATTGACGGATGAAGTCATCGAAGTCCTTCGTGAGTCGAAGATTGTCGTTAATCATTTACACATTCCAATCCAATCGGGTTCTGATACGGTGTTAAAACGTATGCGTCGTAAATATACAATGGAATTTTTCGGGGAACGTTTAACGAAATTACATGAAGCTTTACCAGATTTAGCTGTAACATCTGATGTTATTGTTGGTTTCCCAGGTGAGACAGAGGAAGAGTTTATGGAAACGTTCAACTTTATTCGTGATCATAAATTCTCTGAACTACACGTCTTCCCATTCTCTCCACGTACAGGCACACCAGCTGCCCGCATGGAGGATCAAATTGATGAAGACATTAAAAATGAGCGTGTACACCGTCTGATCTCTTTAAATGACCAACTGGCAAAAGAATATGCATCTCGTTTTGAAGATCAAGTATTAGAAGTGATTCCTGAAGAATTTGTGCATGATGGCAGTGAAGAGCAAGGTCTTCTAACAGGTTATACTGATAATTACTTGAAAATCGTATTTGAAGGTCCAGAAAGTCTGATTGGACAGCTTGTAAAAGTAAAAATTACACAAGCAGGCTATCCACACTCACAAGGACAATTTGTACGTGTTTTAGAAACAGTTAATTAATATGCAAAGGGTTGCCTGCTTTTGAGGCAATCCTTTTTTATTGGATGAATATCCCACTTTTCTTGTTATAATGAAGAAAATCAAACTGAAAGAGTAGAAATGAATGTGACGAGAGAAGAAATAGAAGAGGATATATCAGTCATTTCTAAGCTTACTGAGCGTTTATCACGACTGCATAAGGAAGGGTCAGAAAAGCCATTCACTGCGGATTTTCATTTAGTAGAGTTTCAAAAAACAATGACATAGCATTTAATGAATAATTGGCTAAGAAAGAAATTAGACGGCAACGAGAAAAAATGGTATGATTCGAAGAGGTACGTACATCTTGCTTAATGAAGGAGCGTTTAACAATGGAACAAAATTTTGCGCGTATGATTGATCATACATTATTAAAGGCTGAGGCAACAAAGGAACAAATTGAAAAATTATGTGCAGAAGCTAAGCAATTTAACTTTGCTTCAGTATGTGTCAATCCAACATGGGTGAAGCGTAGTAGCGAATTATTGCAAGGGTCAGATGTTTTAGTTTGTACGGTTATTGGTTTCCCACTCGGTGCCAACACACCAGCAGTGAAAGCATTTGAAGCAAAAGATGCGATTGCTAACGGTGCAAAAGAAGTAGATATGGTTATTAATATCGGTGCATTAAAAGATAAAAACTATGAGCATGTACAAGCTGATATTGCAGCAGTTGTAGAAGCGGCTAAAGGCAGCGCACTTGTGAAAGTGATTATTGAAGCATGTTTATTAACAGATGAAGAGAAAGTGAAGGCATGTGAGCTAGCTGTGGCAGCAGGTGCTGACTATGTGAAAACATCAACTGGTTTTTCAACTGGTGGTGCAACAGCAGAAGATATTGTTCTTATGCGTAAAACAGTAGGTCCTGAATTGGGCGTAAAAGCTTCAGGTGGCGTTCGTAGCCTAGAGGATATGAAAAAAATGGTAGAAGCTGGTGCTACACGTATTGGAGCAAGCTCTGGTGTTGCCATTATGAATGGCTTAATTGCTGATTCCAATTACTAATTTTAACGCCATAAGCTCTTGCACAGATTTGCATGAGCTTATGGCTTCTTTGTGTCGAATAAACATAATATTTTTTTCCGCACATATACTCCACTGATGAATGTGAAGACAGAAAGGAGGATGCCATGTTTACACAGTATAAGGCTTGGAGACCGTATATTAGCCCTTTTGATCCTTGTAAGCCTATCGAAGTAAAATACTTTGCTACACCACCACAATTATATATGGGTTTTCAACCACCTGGACTACCACAATTCCCAACCCCACGAGAAGCTCTAATGGCAGGAACACTTTGGCCACAGTTATTTAGCCCGTATCCATTTCCCCTAAAAAGGAGGGGTGAAGCATGACTAAAAAGATGCCGCCTGAATTTTATCAGCAATTAGAAGAAATACAGGCAATTGATTTCGTCATTGTGGAATTAAACCTCTATTTAGACACCCATCCACACGATTATGATGCCATCCAGCAATTTAATGAAAATACAGAGAAAAGCATGAAGCTTAAAGTTGATTTCGAACAGAAATATGGACCGCTCATGAATTTTGGAAGAAGCTATTCGAATTATCCGTTTAATTGGATTGATACGCCGTGGCCATGGCAGGTCTAATCAAAAGAACTAGGAGGAATAATCCTTGTGGTATTACGAAAAAAAGCTCCAGTATCCGGTAAAAGTTAGTACATGCAATCCAATGCTTGCTAAGTTTTTAATTGAGCAATATGGAGGAGCAGATGGGGAACTGGCAGCAGCCCTTCGCTATATGAATCAGCGCTATACCATACCAGACAAAGTGGTAGGGCTCTTAACTGATATAGCAACGGAGGAATTTTCACATTTAGAAATGATTGCCACGATGATCTATAAGCTAACAAAAGATGCGACACCTGAAATGCTCAAGGAGGCTGGTCTAGGCGACCATTATGTAAATCATGATCGTGCTTTATTTTATCAGAATGCTTCAGGGGTACCATTTACAGCATCCTATATTCAGGCTAAGGGTGATCCTATTGCAGATTTGTATGAGGATATAGCTGCTGAGGAAAAGGCGCGTGCCACCTATCAATGGATTATTGATTTATCAGATGACACAGATTTAAATGATAGCTTAAAGTTTTTACGTGAACGGGAAATTGTCCATTCCCAGCGTTTTAGAGAGGCTGTTGAAATTTTAAAAGATGATAGAGATCAGAAGAAAGTTTTCTAAAAAGTGGCTGGCTGGATCAAGGGGGACTTGAAACAGCCTTTTTGTTTGTCAATAAATCATGTTTTACTAGAAGGAAGAATAAATATTGGATATATTGCTAGCTAAATACAATTTGAATAAGTTAACAAAAATAAAACCAAAAATTCACTTGATAATTTCGCACACTTTCTATTGACCATTATTAGACAATACGATATAATTTTTTAGTACACAACAGAAGGTAATTTGCCTAATTGTGTATTGACGTGTGTTCGGAGGGAGGGAAAGAGAGATGTCAAAAACTGTCGTTCGCAAAAACGAATCGCTTGAAGATGCTCTTCGCCGCTTCAAACGTACTGTATCAAAAAGTGGTACAATTCAAGAAGTTAGAAAGCGCGAGTTCTACGAAAAACCTAGCGTAAAACGTAAAAAGAAATCAGAAGCTGCACGTAAACGTAAGTGGTAATTTAATTTCCCATTAAAAATCCCTACGTTCATAACACGCAATTGTATGATTCACTGAGCAGACAAAATTATACCTGAAATTAATCACATGGAGGATTGATTTCAGGTATTTTACATTGCTCACGCTTACGTACATATGAAAAAGCCGAATGATATCTTATTGATTCATTCGGCTTTTTTTGTAGCATACTAAGTGTCAATCATTCAAAGGAAATGAATCTTAAATAAACTTAAAAAATTTTAAGATTTGTGAAACTTTTCGCATGATTGACCGTATATACAAGGGAGAAGCATGTTAGAAGGGAGGGAAAAAGATGCGAAGACGGAGAATCCTCAGCTATTTACTAGTAATATGGATGACTTTTTTGTTAGCGTTTCCATTAACGTCAGCTTTTGCAAGTAGTAAGGTCTACCATGTTCCAATTCATAATGAAGTAGAGCGAGGGCTTCATGCATTTTTAGAACGAGCTTTTAAAGAGGCTGAAGAAAACTATGCAGAGGCGATTATCTTAGATATACATACGCCTGGCGGATTTGTGAATGCTGCAAGTGATATCGCCATGCTTATGGATGCAACGGAGATACGTACAATTGCTTATATTAATAAGGATGCGCATTCAGCTGGTGCTTTTTTAGCCTTACATGCGGATGAGATTTACATGGTGCCGAATGGAACAATCGGTGCAGCAGCGGTCATTGATTCAGCAGGTAATGCAGCAGATTTAAAAGCTAATAGTGCTTGGCTTGCTCAAATGCAGGCAGCGGCAGAAACGTCAGGTCGCGATCCTAAGTATGCATTAGCAATGGCAGATACCAACTATGAACTACCAGAATACCGTGCTGGCGGAAAGAATTTGTTAACCTTATCTGCTTCAGAGGCATTGGAGGTTCGCTATTCTGAAGGAACGGTTAAAAATTTTCAGGAGCTTTTAGCGAAAACAAATCTAAAGAGTAGTGATATTGTTCCCATCGAACCAACATTTTCTGAAAAATTGGCTCGTTTTATTACAAATCCAATCATTGTACCCATTTTATTGTCTATCGCAAGTTTAGGGCTGGTGATGGAGCTATATTCGCCAGGATTTGGCGTTCCAGGTATAATGGGGCTATCAGCTCTTGGTTTATTTTTCTTTGGACATATGGTTGCAGGCTTCGCTGGTTATGAAACATTATTGTTATTTATAGTTGGTTTAGCCCTTGTAATTGCAGAGTTTTTTGTCCCCGGAGGAATTGTGGGAATTTTAGGTGGCGTGCTCATATTACTAAGTCTGATACTGGCAGGTGCAAATATGATGCAAATGATAGTAGCAATTCTCATTGCGCTTGTGATAGCGATGATAGGAATGGTGATTCTGATGAAATTTTTCGGAAAAAAAATGCATGTCTTAAACAGGCTCGTGTTAATGGATGCAACTACGACAGAAGAAGGGTATGTGTCCAATGTCAATCGCACAGAACTGTTAGGAAAAATTGGGAAAACGCTTACACCACTACGTCCATCAGGTACAATGGTACTTGGTAGTGAACGCATTGATATTGTATCAGAAGGTGGCTATATCGATGCCAATCAACATGTAGAAATTATTAAAGTTGAAGGCTCACGTATTGTTGTGAGACAAACAGATAAAGAGATGGAGGAATAGAAAATGGGTTTTGATTTAGCTTTAATTGGTCCAATTGCTGGACTGGTTATTTTATTCATTGTTCTTGCGGTATTCTTTACCTTTGTACCGGTAGCACTGTGGATTTCTGCATTAGCAGCAGGCGTTCGTGTTAGTATTTTCACATTAATTGGGATGCGTTTACGTCGAGTTATCCCTTCTCGAATTGTCAATCCGTTGATTAAAGCACATAAAGCAGGTTTACCTGTTACGATTAATCAGTTAGAGAGTCACTATTTAGCAGGTGGTAATGTTGACCGTGTTGTCAATGCATTAATTGCAGCTCACCGTGCCAATATTGAACTATCTTTTGAACGTTGTGCAGCGATTGATTTAGCTGGTCGAGATGTATTAGAAGCGGTTCAAATGTCTGTTAATCCAAAAGTTATTGAAACACCATTTATTTCAGGTGTAGCAATGAACGGGATTGAAGTTAAAGCAAAGGCACGTATTACAGTGCGTGCAAATATCGAGCGTTTAGTCGGTGGTGCTGGTGAAGAAACAGTTATTGCCCGTGTTGGTGAAGGGATTGTTTCGACAATCGGTTCGGCTGTGCACCATACAGAAGTATTAGAAAATCCTGATATGATTTCACAAACAGTATTATCAAAAGGTTTGGACTCAGGAACAGCCTTTGAAATCTTATCCATTGATATTGCCGACGTAGATATCGGTAAAAACATCGGTGCAGAATTACAGATTGAACAAGCACAGGCGGATAAAAACATTGCTCAGGCAAAAGCTGAAGAACGCCGTGCAATGGCTGTAGCGAATGAGCAGGAAATGATTGCCCGTGTTCAAGAAATGAAGGCGAAAGTAGTAGAGGCTGAAGCAGAAGTACCACAGGCTATGGCTGAAGCATTACGTTCTGGTAATCTTGGCATTATGGATTACATGAATTATCGTAACATTCAAGCGGATACGGCGATGCGCGATTCGATTTCAAAAGTAAGCACTGATAAGCCAGACACGAATGATCCAAATGCTTAAAAACGGAAAGGAGCGGAACTAACATATGGAACAATTAATAATTCTTGCCTTAATTGCCATAGCCAGCTCTATTTTCGGAAAATCAAAAAATAAAAAGCCTCAGAAACAGATGCCTCCTTTTAATAAAGATACAGCGGCAGAGCCTCCAGTTATGGCGGAAACAACGCCGCATCGTGCAGGGAGAGCGCAAAGTTTTGAAGATTTTGCACGAGAGTTTATTGGTGATTGGATTCCTGAAAATGAGAAAGCCGAAGAGCCTAAAAAGTTGGTCGAAGAACAGGTGAAGCAGGAAATACCAAGCTATATGGCCCCGCCAGTTATGCCAACGGATGTTCCTAGTCGTACTTCTATTCGAGAAAGTAGAGGACGTCTAGATGCTGGGAAAAAAGAGGTGCAAACAGTCGGTGCGCCATCGACTTTTCAATTACCTCAATCGAAAAACGATCTCATGCAGGCGATCGTAATGGCTGAAATATTAGGACCACCTAAAGCAAAAAGAAAATAACTAGCATGTCCTCCTTTTTCGATGCATATATTGCCGAAGAAGGAGGCATTTTTTATGAAAAAATTATTTCAATTAACGCCACTACTCGAATTGTTAGAATACGAATCATTAAAAATTATTGGACCTTATCGGTTTATCCATGCAGATGCTACGACCTGTTCGTTTGTTTATGCAGATTATCATATTACTGTCAATGCAGATTCCGTGAAGATTAATGCTCTAAAAGAAGAAATGCTTCATCTCTCTGTTGATAATCTACAGGAGCTTCAGATGAAAAAGGCAAAGAATATGGATGTGAGCTAAAATGTGGAATAATCGGCCTATCATTATACGTATAAAGCGCCATGAAAATGTTCATCCTTTTATTCAAGCATTGCATGCTCAGCATGTTCCGTTAAAGCGTGTAGTCTTTCGTGAGCAAGAAGTTTCCTTTGAAACAACTATGCATTACTTACCAAAAATTCGCCGTGCTCGAAGACAGTTTCGTTTGAAAATGGCTGTTTTTTATGCAGATGAGCTGCAAGTTTTCCGAGCACAGCTTTGGACTTTGCTTGGCTTAACCTTGATGATTGTCATTCCTATTATCTGCGCACAAGTCATTTGGCGAGTGGACATCGAGGCAGCGACACCCGAACTGGAGCAGCGGCTAGGCAAAACCTTTCAAGAGACCTTTCAACTAGAAACACCGCTCTCTAAAAAAAGTTTACCTTCCAATACCATCATACGTCAAAAGCTGTTAGAGCAACATCGAGAGCTATCATGGGTGCATATTGATAAACACGGCGGACGAGTAATACTGAGACCTCAGGAATCACCGAAGCAAACAGAGCAATCGAATGACAAATTAGCTTCGCATTTAGTCGCAACGAAAAGTGGTGTCATTACTCATTTTAATATACAAAATGGTGAACGGAAAATTTCAATAAATGATACAGCCTATGAGGGAGACGTCCTTGTGAGTGGTGTTATTGAAAGTGGTACAGATCAAGTTTATGTTGGGGCTAAGGGAGAGGTATTTGCAGACTATTGGCTTGAATGCTCGTTCAAAATCCCAACAACGATTACAATGGAAACTGTGCAGCAAAAGCAGTGGCGAGTATTGCTAAAGGGGATACACAAAGAAAAAGTAGATTATGTACAAAAGAAGGATTTACCGAATTGGTTAGACCCCTATGTTTCGATTGTAGAGGAACAACAGACAAATACGATGCAAGTGGAGCTTGATGAATCGAAAATAGAGTCATTGCTAATCCCTCTACTGCATGAAAAAGTGTTACGTTCGTTACCTGCAAAAACAATGATCAAGAAAGAAAACCTTTTACAGGCAAAGTGGGAGAATGGTACAGTTGAAGGGAAAGTTCTATTTTTAGTCAATGAAAACATTGCAAGTCCAATACAAGGCCTACAAGGAGAATGATTATGTCAGAACAGTTAACTGTATTACAGGTGGATAATCCAAACGAAGCGGTTATGCTACTCGGTATTTCAGATGCAAATATGAAATTAGTCGAAGAAGCACTAAATGTTCATATCATTACGCGCGGTGAGCAAATTCAGCTGGCTGGTGAAGAAAATGCTAAGGAGCAGGCAACCTTACTTCTGCATGCACTATTGAAGGTCATTCGCAAAGGAATTAATATTGATCAACGGGATGTTACAACAGCGATTGAAATGATACAAAAAGGCACGATTGAATATTTTGCAGAACTTTATGATGAAGAAATAGCACGCACGACGAAAGGCAAGCCAATCCGTGCAAAAACAATTGGTCAACGAGAATACATACAAGCAATCCGTCATAAAGACGTTGTTTTTGGTATTGGTCCAGCCGGTACTGGGAAAACGTATTTAGCGGTAGTCATGGCAACACAGGCACTTAAAAATGGGCATGTAAAGCGAATTATTTTAACTCGCCCTGCTGTTGAAGCAGGAGAGTCTCTAGGATTTCTGCCAGGAGATTTAAAGGAAAAGGTAGATCCTTATCTTAGACCTCTCTACGACGCTTTAAACGACATTTACGGGGCTGAACAAACACAAAGACTGATTGAACGCGGAACAATAGAAATCGCGCCATTAGCTTATATGCGTGGTCGTACATTAGATGATGCCTTTGTTATTTTGGATGAGGCTCAAAATACAACACATCAGCAAATGAAAATGTTTTTAACACGTCTAGGCTTCGGTTCTAAAATGGTCATTACAGGTGATAAAACGCAAATTGACCTACCTAAAAATACGGAATCTGGCTTGATTGTAGCAGAGCGTACATTAAAATATGTAAAATCCATACATTTCCAAGTATTAGAACAAGGCGATGTCGTACGCCACCCAATCGTAGCCAAAATCATCCAAGCCTACGAAGAACAGCAACTTTAGAATTGCGAAGCAATTCTAAAGTCTGCCCCGTAAGCGAAGCGTCAGGGGCAACGAGGTTTAAAAAGTCTGCCCCGTAAGCGAAGCGTCAGGGGCAACGAGGTTTAAAAAGTCTGCCCCGTAAGCGAAGCGTCAGGGGCAACGAGGTTTAAAAAATCTGCCCGGCAAGCGAAGCGTCAGGGGCAACAAGGTTTAAAAAGTCTGCCCCGCAAGCGAAGCGCCAGATGTGATAGTGTTTTAAAATCATCATTACAAAGCAAAAAGCTAAACTACGAAATTAATCAAAATATGGGAAAAAATGTGACGGCTATGCAAAATTGTATAGCTGTTTTTTGCTTTCTTATACATTTTTCGAGAAAAATGTATGTTGAATTGGTATGATAGTAGGTAGATAGAGGAGGTGCCAAATGGAGAAACAACTTCGAAAATTTACAGAGCTTATCGGTTTTCGCTACTTTATTATCATCATTCTCATTTTAACAGGCGGCCTACAGTTTGCGTTTATGTATGGCAATGTTAAGGGAGTTACATATGATTTCAAACCACTACAGCTTGCGCCTGAAACCGTACGATCTACCAAAACGATTGAAGACACTTATAAGACGCAGCTAGAGCGGGAAAAAGCCGCCAATGCAGTGGATTCAGTCTATCAATTTTCGGAGGATGTCGCCAAGCAAAGAGCAGCGATTGTAACATCATTGTTTGATTATGTACTAGAAGTGAAAAAGGATGTTGCAAACAGTAAGGAACCTATACCTATTGCCGATCAAGTTGCACAGCTTCGCAAAAAATTCGAATCAATAGATGAAGACCAGATGCCATTAATCTTTACAGATTCACAGTTGGAAGGTCTGTTAGTGCAAAGTGATGAAGATTTAAACAGAACTAGTACGCAATTATCCAAATTTGTAGAGGACTATTTACAAAAGTCTATCCGACCTGAAAATGTCTTTGTGGCTCAAAATGATTTTGAGACAAAGATTCGAGGGCAACGAGGGTATCCTGATAAAATATTCAATACAGTCGTGTTAATAGGGCGTACAAGTATTATTGAAAATGAAACGATTAACGAAGACCAAACGAAAATTCGCAAAGAGCAGGCGAAGGAAAGCGTCGAGCCGACACGAATCTTACAAGGACAAATCATTGTGCAGGAAGGTCAAATTATTGATAATGAGGCTTACCGACAATTAGAGCTATTGGGTATGGTAAGTAATAAAGCATCCTTGAAGCCAATTGCTGGACTTATTATTTTAACGCTACTGCAAATGATGTTTATGTATATTTTATTTGAGCGTTGGGATGCTGACGAACGAAAAAAACGCAATGCCTTATTAGTGACAGTGATTGTTTATACGTTGTCAATCCTGCTCATGAAATTTATTAGCTTAGTATCTGGTGGCTTTGATGTAACGATTGCCTTTCTGTTCCCGACGGCATTAGCTACAATGCTTGTACGATTATTAGCGGATGAACGAGCAGCTGTGCTCATTACCGTTATGACCGCAGCCTCAGCAGGTGTTATTTTTCAAGAAGGCTATTCATCTGTTATGCAAATGGAAATTACGTTGTATATTATTTTTGGAGGGCTTGCAAGCCTGTTCTTTTTGCGTAGTGTGGAAAAACGCTCACATATTTTACATGCAGTTGGTGTGATTTCCCTTGTCAACATGGCATTTATCGCCTTTTATTTACTCATGACACAATCATCCTACGGCTTGCCAGAATTAGTGTTTTACTTGATTGCAGCTATGTTATCTGCCTTGCTTTCAGGGGCATTAACAATGGGACTTTTACCATTCTTTGAGTCAGCATTTAGCTTATTATCGTCGCTGCGTTTAATTGAGCTATCCAATCCTAATCATCCTTTATTAAAAAAATTACTAATGGAAGCACCAGGGACATATCATCATAGTGTAATGGTAGCGAATTTAGCAGAAGCTGCCTGTGAAGAAATTGGTGCAGATGGTTTACTAGCGCGTGTTGGTTGTTATTATCATGATATAGGTAAAACAAAGCGTCCTGCCTTTTTCATTGAAAATCAAATGTCAGGTATTAATCCGCATGATTCTTTACCGCCTGAGACAAGTGCAGAAATTATTATCGCCCATACAACAGATGGAGCCGACATGTTAAAACGCTATAAAATGCCGCAAGAAATTATCGATATCGCTTTACAACATCATGGTACAAGTTTATTAAAGTTCTTCTTGTTTAAAGCGAAGGAACAAGGAAAAAGCATTGATGAGGCAAAGCTCCGTTATCCAGGTCCAAAACCACAAACTAAGGAAGCAGCGGTTATTAGTGTTGCTGACAGTGTTGAGGCAGCAGTTCGTTCAATGAAAGAGCCGAATGCTGAAAAAATCCATAAGCTAGTACGAGCGATCATTGATGATCGTGTACAGGATAATCAGTTTGATGAATGCGATATTTCGATAAAAGAGTTAAAATGTATAGAGAGAGTTCTTTGTGAAACGTTGAATGGTATTTTCCACTCACGTATTGAATATCCAAAGGCAGATAAGTAGGAGGATCTATGATTTTAACAATTGATTTTACAGATGAAACAAATGAAGTGGCTACACCACGTACAGAGCTTGTTGAAAAGCTTTTACAGCATGCAGCGAGTATTGAAAATATTGAGCCAGAAACTGAGGTTTCAGTGACGTTTGTAACGAATGAGACGATTCAAGATATTAACCGTGAGTATCGTGGCAAGGATCAGCCTACAGATGTCATTTCCTTTGCGTTAGAGGAGCTAGGGGAAGGGGAAATCGAGGTAACTTTTGAAGGAATGCCACGTGTACTAGGTGATATTATCATTTCTACAGACCGTGCCAAAGAGCAGGCTGAGGAATACAATCATTCCTTTGAACGAGAATTAGGTTTTTTAGCTGTACATGGTTTTTTACATTTGCTTGGTTATGACCATATGGAGCCAGAAGAAGAGAAAAAAATGTTTACAAAGCAAGATGAAATTTTACAAACTTTCGGCTTAGGGCGAGACTAAATGGATTTGCGCAAATACTTGCGATCTTTTGGCTATGCATTAGAGGGCATTATCACAGCAAGTAAAGAACAAAATTTAAAATCACATATAATTAGTGCAATCATTGTTATAATGGCTGGTTATTGGACAGGTTTATCTCGTATGGAATGGTATATTGTGCTACTATTAATAGCACTAATGTTTGCGCTGGAAATGATCAATACAGCGATCGAACGGGCGGTTGATTTAGCTTCCCCAGAGATACATCCACTTGCTAAGCAGGCGAAAGATATTGCGGCAGGTGCAGTGCTTGTATTTGCGCTATTCAGTGCTATAATCGGATTACTCATCTTTCTGCCAAAATGGTTTTAATGGAAATGAGTGTCTTCTTAATGAAAATAAACCATAATGTGAGGGAGAATTTGTATAGATGACAGTGGATATGCAAGGATTATTAGAGGAATCGAAAAAAGCACGTGAAAAAGCCTATGTTCCATACTCGAAATTTAAAGTTGGTGCAGCTCTTTTAACAAAAGAGGGAGAGGTTATTCATGGCTGTAATATTGAAAATGCAGGCTATAGTATGACGAATTGTGCGGAGCGTACAGCGTTCTTTAAAGCTGTATCAGAGGGTATTTATGAATTCGAAGCCATAGCCATTGTTGCTGATACGGACGGGCCATGCGCACCGTGTGGAGCATGTCGTCAGGTAATGATGGAGTTTTGTGCGCCAACTATGCCTGTTTATTTAACGAACTTAAAAGGTGATGTGACGGTAACGTCGGTAGGCGAATTACTACCGTTTGCATTTACGACGGAGGATTTAGAGAATGCAGGAAACTAACAATGGCTACAAGTCAGGCTTTATCTCCATTATTGGTCGTCCAAATGTAGGAAAATCGACATTTTTAAATCGTGTCATTGGCCAAAAAATTGCGATCATGAGTGATAAGCCACAAACAACACGAAATAAAGTACAAGGTGTACTGACAACAGATGATAGCCAAATGATTTTTATTGATACACCAGGTATTCACAAACCAAAACATAAACTAGGCGATTTCATGCTGAAAGTTTCTAAAAATACATTGCGTGAAGTGGATGTTATTATGTTTATGGTCAATGCTGAGCAAAAACTTGGTAAAGGCGATGAATTCATTTTAGAATTGTTGGCGGGGAATCCGACGCCTGTCTTTTTGGTCATCAATAAAATTGATGCCATTCATCCAGACGAATTAATAGGGATTATTGAGAACTATAAAGAGCGCTATAATTTTGCAGAAATTGTACCGATTTCAGCACTACAAGGGAATAATGTAGAAAATTTATTAGCGACGTTAGCAAAATATTTACCAGAAGGACCACAATATTACCCAGCAGATCAAGTGACGGATCATCCTGAGCGATTTATCATCTCAGAGCTGATACGCGAAAAAGTTTTACATTTAACACGTGAAGAAATTCCCCACTCGATTGCAGTGGTGATTGATAAAATTCGCCGTGATGAAGAAAATGCTGACAAAATTCATGTGGCCGCGACGATTATTGTGGAGCGCGATTCTCAAAAAGGCATTGTCATTGGGAAACGTGGAGCCTTGCTGAAAGAAGTAGGGACACGTGCACGAAAGGATATTGAAATGCTGTTAGGCTCAAAAGTCTATTTAGAGCTATGGGTTAAGGTACAAAAAGATTGGCGTAATAAATCTACACATTTACGCGATTTTGGATTCCGTGATGATGAATATTAAGTTGTTGTGATCCTAATCCAGCAGCGTTTATCGGGTGAATTTCTTAGCAGATGTTCAAACGCCTGCTGAATTAAAAATATAGACTTCAGCAGATGTTATAGATTGCCTCCTGGAGGTCTTTTTTCAAATCGTCTGCTCAGTAAAATCTGAGTGTAATTGAGAGGTATTACTTTGAGCTGTCCAAAGCATTTTGGATAGCTCTCTTTTCTTGGATAGCTCTTTTAGGAAAGGAGGAGAACTATGCTTCATAAATGGGAAGGCATTGTATTAAAGGTACGTGCTTATGGGGAATCCAATAAAATTGTCACTCTGCTAACACGAGAAGCTGGCAAAGTGGCTACAATGGCTAGGGGGGCAAAAAAGCCTTCTAGTCGATTGGCGTCCGTCACACAACCCTTTACCTATGGCATGTTTATGGTGCAACATCATACTGGTATGGGGACATTACAACAAGGAGAGCATTTGAACTCGATGCGTCATATTCGTGAAGATATTATGGCCACTGCCTATGCTAGCTATATCATGGAACTGGTGGAACGTGTCGTGGAAGAAGGGAAACCAGAGCCATTTGCTTTTGATGTATTATTACACGCATTACAAGCAATTGAGGAAGGTTATGATCCCGAAGCTATCACACTATTTGTTGAGTGGAAAATGTTACCCTATACAGGTGTGCAACCTATTTTACATGCCTGTGCTGCGTGTGGTGCTGTCGATGGGGAATTTGCTTTTTCCTTTGCACAAGGAGGGTTTTTATGTCATCGCTGTTATCAGTATGACCCCTATATCATTCGTTTAACACCAACACAACTGAAGCTTATACGTATGTTTTATACTGTTCCAATCGATCAAATCGGAAAAATAGAGCTAAAAAAAGAAACAAAATATTTCATCAAAAAAATTATTACAACCATCTATGAAGAACAAACAGGTATCCGCTTTAAGACGAAAAAATTTATTGAGCAACTAGAGCGAACGCCTGAATTGCAAATACGATCTAAAAATGAAATGCCAGAAGACTCATAATGTTCTTCTGGCATTTTGTGCTATTAAAAAATTATTTCAGATATCAAATTCATATAGAAAAGCCCATTGTCCAGCAATTTTTTTACTTTCCACATAGAGATAGACTGTTTCCTCGTTTTTACCTGTTAGATGAAGAATGGCAATACCTTCTGTTTTTGGTGTAACATGTAGTTGTCCATTAAGAATAGTTGCTTTTACAGGCGCTGGCTCAAAGTCAAAAACTTCAAGAGCTACACTAGCTGGCTCGAAAGGTAATACTGGCGTTGATAGTGTTAATTCGTCAGTTAAATGGTACAAATCAATACCGCGAACAAAGTCATAGGCATACACATCAGCCGCCATCTTTTGTTGCTGTGTCCCATCTGAAAATGTAACAATGAACTGTCCATTTTTCGAGATAGATAATGTTTGATCATCCTGATTAAAGCTGTATAAATTCGATGCAAGTGCCTGCCCGTTCATATTTTGAACTGTTACCTCAGTTGGCACGAATGGTAAATTACTTTCTGCTAAATCAAGTGGTGAATTTTCTGTATAATCCTCTTCCTTTACTTCCTCAAGCGTTACCTTCAGCTTTCCATTGACATTTTTCACATGAACTAAATAAAAAATAGTTGTAAAGTCCTCTGAATCATCAGTAAATCCAGTAATCACTAATTTGCCCGTACCTTCTTTTATAGGGGTAATCATGATAGACTCTGTCATATCTTCCTCTTCAGTCCATGTGAAAATATCCTCTGCTGGCTCAAGGCCACCATAAGACGCAAAGATATAGTCCTGTTTAAATTGACTTGCATAAACGGTTGCATTGCTTAACATTTTTTCAGCACGTACAACGAAGGCAGCCAATTGGGAACGCTTCACAGGACTCTTTGGACCGTATGTAGTGGCTGACGTTCCTTTTGTAATGCCATTCGCAAATAAAGCTTTAATATGAGGTTCGAATTCAGTTCCTTTTTTGACATCTGTAAATGGCAATTGTGTATTACTTGGACTCGTTAATCCAAAGCCCTTAGCAATCATTTTTGACATTTGTTCGCGTGTAATATTTTGATTTGGGTAGAAGTAACCATTTGCCCCATTAATAATTCCTGCATTGGCTAACGCGGCAATCGCTCCGTAATTTTCATCGCCAGGTTTAATGTCCTTAAATTGAGGATTTTTTACATGAACTGTATCTAACTTTAAAATACCTGCTAAAATTTTCGCAGCTTGTGTGCGTGTAATGGGGTTTGCAGGTTTAAACGTTCCGTCCATATAGCCAGAAATAATGCCACGCTCTGCTAACTGAATGATAGCTTTTCCTTCTTCAGTGGATGGATTAACATCAGGAAAAAATGCTGCATATGCTGGTGGTGCGATAACAATCGCACTTGTTGCTAAGGCAGATGCCATGGCTAGTTGAAATAAACGTTGAGACTTCAATTGAATTCCTCCAAATAGTACAATATAAAATTTTATAGTATGAATGTTTCGTTCAGACCTTCCTATGTATCAGCTCAAACTTCCGGACGATTGAATGTTAAAAAGGGGTGTGTCTTTAGCATGTTAATTATTCATTATTTAACAGCTAATACTAACTATAATACCTTATTTATACCAAAAAGTTGGAACTGCGAATAGAGGAAATATCATCCTTGAGCGTGACATTACTGGTAATTAAATGTTTAACAGCAACGAAAAAACTTGATTTGCCTCTTGAACTATACATCTATATGGAGAGAGTTGGATAGGTCAATAGTAGCATCGTTGGTTATACTTTAAGGGAATGAGAGGCGGATTGTAAATGAATAAAATTTCAATTTTTACAAATTAAAATGATTATAGAAAATTAGTTTTATATAATAAAGTTATGATTGTGAAATTTGAGTAAAGGGTCTATTTGACTTTTTATTAATTTTTATTTCGATGATAAATGAAAAATAATAGGTAAAAGGTTTTGTGTTTTTCTTTAGTTTTCAATATATTAATAGTAGAAACCGATCACTTGAGTCCCATATACTAGTTGAAAAGGTATTTTAACCTATGATATTGTAATAAATATAGATAATCGTATTTATATTTTAAAAATATAATTTAGTCGTTTCATCCCCATCGACACAAATGTACGCTAGATCAATTTAGACATGCCTATGAAATGGAAGCCTCTATCAGCAAAACGTATTTTATCTTGATTCAGCAAATGTTTTTTTGTATCAAAAGCACAACATTAGGTACAAAAGCCTCCCTCTCTATAGGGAAAAATAAATGCTTGTTTTGCTTTTTTTAACGGGTGTTTAAACACTGGTTGAATCAAGATAAAGCCTCCGCTAGATGTCACGGTTTTAAAAAAGAAGCTTTTCAAGCAAGCTTGGAAAAATCAGGACATATTCATCTGTGCGAAAGCGAGGAGTCATTGATACGTTATCAGAATAACGCAGTCCTATGGAAGAAGGAGGGAGTCACATAGTGCTTAGTACATTGCGTATGTGGCAGAAAATATGCTACGAAAAGTAACCTTAAGTATTCAGGAAGTTGAAGCGAATGATATATTAGCTGAAGATATTTTCTCAGACTATCGTCTATTAGCTAAAAAAGATTTAGTTTTAACGGAGCGAATTATTGCCTTACTTAAACTTCGAAAAGTAGATGAATTGTCAGTCTATTTACCATCTGATTCAGTTCGAGTTGTTCATGATTTAAGTATTCAACGAACAAGAGAATATGAAGATTTATTTGCTCCATTAATTGAAAAAACTGAACCAGTAGATGAATATAAAGAAACGGTAAGTCAGCTTTTTATGACAACGTTGGAGAATGTTGTGCATGAATTACGATATGGACAAATACTGAAAAGCATGCAAGATACGGCTTATGTACGTGGTGTTTTTGAAAAAATTTTAGAAAAAAAACATCGCTATGAGCTACTTATGCGCTTAAAGGAATGGGATGAATATTCATTTGTCCACTCATTTGATGTATTTGTGTTAGGGACAATCTTTGCTAGATATCTAGGTTTAACGGATATTGAAACATTAGCAAGAGGTTATTTATTCCACGATATTGGGAAGGTCTTTATACCGCAGGAAATATTAAATTTAAAGCGCAAACTCTCTGAAGATGAGTTTGAAATCGTCAAAACACATACAACAAAAGGTTATGACTTACTAATAGAATATCAGGAGGAAGACATTGCCTATTTAGCGAGAGATCATCATGAACGCTTTGCAGGGAAGGGCTATCCAAATCAACTTTGTGCAGATGAAATGAGTGACGGTGTGCAATTATTACAAATTATTGATGTGTATTCAGCCATGACATCGAAAAGAGTCTACCATGTTGGCTACGGTGCTACAGATGCATTAGCTGTTTTATACAGGGATCGTCATTTATATAATGAGAACTTTATGCATAAGTTTGTTGAATGTTTAGGCATTTACCCAGTCAACTCGGTTGTTATGCTATCGGATAATCGTAGTGCACAAGTAGAGCTAGTTTATGATTTATTTCCGACATTACCAAAGGTGAGGTTGCTAGATGAGCAAAAATCTATGAACTTGCCTTTAAACTATAGTGTGAAAATTACGAAGATGATTGACTACAGGGCGAATAGCTTCGAAGAGATTTTTAACTTATTTGTGGAGCAATTAATCCGCTGTGATGAGAATAATCTGAGAATTCATTTTAGTAAATTAATTGATCATTTACATCCTAAAGAAATTGTCTTAAAAATTTTCTTACCAGCGTTTCGTATACTACGTTTGCTAACACGAGAAATACAAACAGATATGACGAAATATAGAAATTCTATTAGTATCTTAAAAAAGCTATTAGAAGAGCAATTAAATGTATTATATATGGATTATCAGCATGAACAAACGACCATTTTAGTGGTGGAGTCTTCCTTACGTGAAAATTTCTTCATTAAACTTGTGCAAAGTATTTTGTATATCGATAAAATAGTACCTTTCTTTATCAATCCAGGTGATGATCAACGTATTACACAATTGATGGGGCATTGTGATGTCAATGTCGCCTATTTTATTGAAGAGGAACAAACTGTTGACAAACGAGTTCGTCCAATGCGAGAAGGTGCCTTTCTTTATTATTCATTAGCTGATATTGAAGAGATACTAGTGAGCTTAGTAGGGATGAGCATGAAAAAGTTTTCATTCGAGGAAAAAATGCAAGAGCGCTTATTTTCCACATATAAAGCATAAAAAGAGGGAGTTGCCAGACTGGCTACTCCCTCTTTTGTTCAGCAAAACGATTAGAATTGAAGATGTTTTTCGATATATGCTTTTACTTCTGCAATTGGCATACGAACTTGCGTCATAGAATCGCGATGACGTACTGTTACTTGGCCATCCTCTTTTGAGTCAAAATCGTATGTGATACAGAATGGTGTACCAATTTCATCCTGACGGCGGTAACGTTTACCGATTGATTGTGATTCATCAAAATCAACAGGGAACGCTTTGCGGAGCTCTGCCCAAACATCTGCCGCTTCATCAGATAATTTTTTAGAAAGCGGTAGAACAGCAGCTTTAAATGGTGCTAGTGCAGGGTGGAAACGTAAAACTGTACGTTTATCGTCACCTTCTAGCTCTTCTTCATCATAGGCATCACATAGGAATGCTAATGTGACACGGTCAGCCCCTAAAGATGGCTCAATACAATAAGGAACATAACGTTCGTTTGATACAGGATCGATATAAGTGAAATCTTCACCTGAGTGTTCCATATGTTGTTTTAAGTCATAATCTGTACGGTCAGCTACGCCCCAAAGCTCTCCCCAACCGAATGGGAATTTGAATTCGATATCTGTTGTAGCATTTGAGTAGTGAGATAGCTCATCATCTTCATGGTCGCGAAGACGCATAGATTCTTCTTTCATGCCTAAGTTTAGTAACCAATTTTTACAGAATTCTTTCCAATAGGCGTGCCATTGGAGATCTTCGCCAGGTTTGCAGAAGAATTCTAGCTCCATTTGCTCGAATTCACGTGTACGGAATGTGAAGTTACCAGGTGTAATTTCGTTACGGAAAGATTTACCGATTTGTGCGATACCAAATGGTGTACGTTTACGCATAGAACGTTGAACGTTTTTGAAGTTCACGAAAATACCTTGTGCCGTTTCGGGACGTAAATAAATTTCGTTTGTAGAAGATTCCGTCACACCTTGGAACGTTTTAAACATTAGGTTGAATTGACGAATATCTGTAAAATCCGCTTTTCCGCAATCCGGACATACTACGTCATATTTAATCATTGTTTCTTTCATTTGATCGAATGTCATACCATCCACAATGATTTCATCGCCTTTTGCTAATGCAGCATCCTCGATAATTTTATCTGCGCGATGACGAGCCTTACATGATTTACAGTCGATCATTGGGTCGTTGAAGTTACCAACATGACCAGAAGCAACCCATGCTTTTGGGTTCATTAAGATCGCAGCATCAATACCTACATTGTGTTCTGATTCTTGAACGAATTTTTGCCACCATGCTTTTTTAATATTGTTTTTTAATTCGACACCTAGTGGACCGTAATCCCAAGTGTTTGCTAAACCACCATAGATTTCAGAACCAGGGAAGACAAAGCCTCGATGTTTTGCTAATGATACGATGGTTTCCATTGATTTGTTAGCCATAAAAATAGCCTCCTTCTAAGTTTTTCTTATTGTTCTTTTAGCGGTAAAACGCTAAAGTTATTTCATCTAGTAGTAACTAAATGAAAATAGCACCCGTCTCCGGGCACAATGCATGCCCAGGGACGAGTGCTAAGACCCGCGGTTCCACCCTGATTGTTTTAAACGAATGTTTAAAACCTCTTTTCAAAAAGTTAGCTCAAGGAGTGCCTTTTCTCTGTTGCTGTGTAGACTTTCACCATCTTCTACTCGCTATTGAATGGAACAGATACTTTTTTCCCATCATCGCCTGTATAACGCAATTTTGCTCGAAAATACAGATAGAGCAAGCGTATGTGTCAATATTGTAGCATGCAGTTCTTTAATTCGCAATAATTATTAAAATAGTATATAATAATTGAGCATAAGTATAACACTATTAGATTTGAGGCGGTGAGTCCAATCGAACTCAATAAACGTCAGGAAGACATTTTACAGATTGTGAAAGAAAATGGCCCTATTACCGGGGAACATATTGCGGAACGTCTCAATCTGACACGAGCAACTTTAAGACCAGATTTAGCGATTCTAACGATGGCAGGATTTTTAGATGCGAGACCAAGAGTTGGTTATTTTTATTCAGGTAAAAAAACATCCATTAATTTATTGGATAGTATTCACAATTTAAAAGTGAAAGACTTTCATTCAGGTCCTGTCGTGGTCCCGGAAACAATGACGGTTTATGATGCAATTTGCTTTATGTTTTCAGAAGATGTTGGTACACTCTTTGTCGTAGATAAGAATGAGTTTTTGACAGGCGTACTATCTCGCAAAGATTTACTACGTACAAGTATTGGTACGCAGGATTTAAATAAAATTCCAGTACATATTATTATGACACGTATGCCAAATATTTCGTACTGTGAAAGATCAGATTCATTAGTTGTTGCAGCGAACAAGCTTATTGAACGAGAAGTTGATTCGCTACCAGTAGTTGAACCACAGGAGGGTGGTTTAACCATAGTAGGTCGTCTTACAAAAACAACGATTACACGAGCTTTCTTATCTCTTGCACAAAACGTCTAAATTAGAAGGAGAGCTGCATGAAAAAACTACGCGTATTTGTTGTATCTGATTCTGTCGGCGAAACTGGTGATCAAGTTGCCAAAGCGGTTATTAGCCAGTTCCGACCGGGTTTGGAAAATACTGTGATTCGTCGGTTTCCTCACATTCAGTCCGAGGAGCTAATCCGTAAAATTGTTTTCCTTGCAGCCCAACAACGAGCATTTATCGTCTATACATTAGTTCGTCAAGAAATGCGTAAATTATTACATGATTTATGTGAGCAAGAAAAAATTCAGGCAGTAGATATTTTAGGACCAGCCTTACAAACTATGGCAACCTTTATGGAAGAAAACCCATTAGAAACGCCAGGGATTGTTCATATGTTGGATGATGATTATTTTAAAAAAATTGAAGCCATTGAATTTGCGGTAAAATATGATGATGGCAGAGATCCACGTGGGTTATTACAGGCTGATATCGTACTCGTAGGCGTATCAAGAACATCCAAAACACCACTTTCACAGTATTTAGCCCATAAAAAATATAAGGTGGCAAATGTTCCTTTAGTACCAGAGGTAGAGCCACCGGAAGAGCTTTTACAAATAGATCCGAAAAAATGCTTTGGCTTAATCATTTCACCTGAAAAGTTAAACTTTATCAGAAGAGAAAGATTAATGTCACTCGGATTAAATGATGATGCTATCTATGCACAACATGAACGGATTTTAGATGAGATACAACATTTTGAAAAAATTGTCGGTAAAATAGGTTGTCAAGTTATTGATGTGACTAATAAAGCTGTCGAAGAGACTGCAAATACGATCATTGAACATATTTTTACTCGTAAATAAGATGGAAATTTAAACCACCTCGGTTAGTAGAGGCGGTTTTTTTGAGTGTATTTTGAAAATAGTATAGATAAAAACTAATTTTTGTTTTATAATAATAAAATTGTGGTAAAAATATTTATAAGAGAAAAATCCTAATTTTTTGTCGAGAAATAAAGGAATTTTAAAACGAATAGCGAATTGTGTTTCTAGAACGCAAATATTAAAGATGGTGATGGATTTGGCAGGGAAGATTCCAGAAGAAGTAATTGAACAGATTCGTACACAATCGGATATCGTTGATGTGATTAGTGAATACATGCAGCTGACCAAGCGTGGGCGAAATTGGTTTGGCCTCTGTCCATTTCATGGAGAGCAAACACCGTCTTTTTCTGTATCAACAGACAAGCAAATCTTTCATTGCTTTGGTTGTGGTGCAGGGGGGAATGCTATTACTTTTGTAATGGATATAGAAGGCATTTCTTTTCCTGATGCCGTTGTGAAACTTGGGGAACGTGCTGGCATACACTTAGATGTTGAGCCAAGCTTTCCAGAGGGAACAAAAAAGATATCTAAAGCAGAAGAAAGGATGAAAGAAGCACACGCTTTTGCAGCAGATTTTTTTCATCATCTACTGTTGAATACAGAGGATGGCGAAGAACCTTTAAATTATTTGCTAGAAAGAGGATTTACAAGGGAACTTATAGAATCTAATAACATTGGTTGGTCTCTCCCAAGCTTTGAAGCATTAACAATATTGCTTGAAAGAAAAGGTTATAACTTACAAGAAATTGCGGAAAGTGGCCTCATCATTAAGCGAGAGGGAGAAGAACGCTACTTTGATCGCTTTAGAGGACGTATTATGTTTCCGATTCGAGATGAGAATGGTAAAATTATTGCCTTCTCAGGTCGAATACTTACATCAACTGGTGAAGAAGCGAAATATTTAAATAGTCCAGAATCACCAATATTTCAAAAAAGTGAAGTGCTTTATAACCTAGATAAAGCACGAACTTCTATCAGAAAAAATCGTCAAGTAGTATTGATGGAAGGTTTTATGGATGTTTTAGCGGCCAACTCTGTAGGTGTCATGAATGTGGTTGCGACAATGGGAACTTCGCTAACAAATCAGCATATCACAAAGCTAAAACGCTTAGTAGAGCAAATTACGATTTGCTATGATGGTGATAATGCTGGATTTGATGCAGCGAAACGAGCGGCGCAATTACTGCATACGGAGCGCATGAAAGTCGATATTGCTGTATTGCCAGAAAAATTAGATCCTGATGAATACATTCACTCTTTAGGTGGACAAGCATTTAAGGAACAAATTTTGGAAAATCCTCATGCGTATATTGCTTTTATGATGATGCATGCTAGACGCAATAAGAACTTTCAATTTGAAAATGATACGCTTCAGTATATTCAAGAAGTCCTTGAACAACTAGTAGGGAGATCCTCACCAGTTGAACGAGATTTGTATATACGACAGTTATCAAATGAAACCAATATATCGGAAGAAGCCATTTATGCTCAATTCCGAAAGTTGGAGGCTAATCAGGTACGTTCTGCAAAATCAGAAATGCCTACACAGATGCCTTCAATGCCAGTCACGCAGCAGCAAAAGCCTATGGACGCAGCCGAACGTGCCGAACGTTTATTACTGGCTCATATGCTTCATAATATAGATGTAGTGGACAGGGTATTACGTAGTGAGCAAAAGGAGCCATTTGTACGAGATGCTTATATGGCTGTTTTTGTTCGCTTAGTAGGGTTTTATGAGGAATATGGTCATCCTGATTATCAACGCTTTGTGGAAATTTTGGATGACGCTGAATTACGAAAAATTGTCATGGAAGCAGCTTTAGTTGAGCGAGATCCTGATCAAGCAGAGGCAGAGGTAATGGACTCCATCCGTCAGCTTCAAAAATATAGAATTGAGCAAGAAATTTATCAAAAGATGCATGATTCAAAGGAAGCGGAGAAGATGCATGAGTATGCACGTGCACTTGAAATCGCCCAACAGATTATTCATTTAAGAAAATCGTTATCGGCGATTTAACCCGATTCGGTTGTTTAGAAGGAGGAAGGTTTATGGCGGACAAGTCAGAACGTTCAAAAGAGATAGAAGTAGAAATTACATTAGATGATGCAAAAAAATTCCTACAAGAAAAAGCGAAAACAGAAGGTGAAATTTCGATGAAAGAAATTTCAGAGAAACTAACACCTTATGAATTGGAAAATGAAGAAATTTTCCATTTTGCTGAGGATCTTGAAAAGCATAAAGACATTCAAATCATTGGAAAAGAAGAATTTGAAGAAGAAAGTCTAATGAAAGAAGAAGCAAATGAAGAAACTTTCGACTTAAACGATTTGAGTGTACCACCAGGTGTTAAAATAAATGACCCTGTACGTATGTATTTAAAAGAAATTGGCCGAGTAGATTTACTATCTGCTGAGCAGGAAATTGCACTTGCAGAGCGTATTGAGCAAGGAGACGAGGAAGCACGTAAACGTTTAGCAGAGGCGAACTTACGTTTAGTTGTATCGATTGCAAAACGTTATGTTGGTCGTGGTATGCTATTCCTTGATTTAATCCAAGAAGGGAATATGGGTCTGATTAAGGCTGTTGAAAAATTCGATTACCGTAAAGGATTTAAATTCTCTACTTACGCTACATGGTGGATTCGTCAGGCAATTACACGCGCGATTGCTGACCAAGCTCGTACGATTCGTATTCCTGTTCATATGGTCGAAACCATTAATAAATTAATACGTGTACAACGTCAACTTTTACAAGATTTGGGTCGTGAGCCTTCTCCAGAAGAAATTGGAGAGGAAATGGATTTAACACCTGAAAAAGTTCGTGAAATTTTAAAAATTGCACAAGAACCAGTATCTCTTGAAACACCAATTGGAGAAGAAGATGATTCACATTTAGGAGACTTTATTGAGGATTCTGAAGCACAATCTCCATCTGACCATGCAGCCTATGAACTGTTAAAAGAGCAATTAGAAGATGTACTAGATACGTTAACAGACCGTGAAGAAAACGTACTTCGTTTACGTTTTGGATTAGATGATGGTCGCACACGTACATTAGAAGAGGTAGGAAAAGTCTTTGGCGTAACTCGTGAGCGTATTCGTCAAATCGAGGCGAAAGCATTAAGAAAATTACGTCATCCTTCTCGCAGTAAACGTTTAAAAGATTTCTTAGAATAAATTTAAATAGATGGAGCTATCCGACTAGTGTGAATATACCTAGTTGGGATAGCTCCTTTTTTATATACTGAAAAGGTAATAAGCCCCGCTACTCGACTTTCTTATTTTCGACAATAATAGATAATTAGAATGAAGGAAATGAAAGATTTGCGACTTTATACAGATGTGTTTTCCAAAATTGTGAGATAAAATTGTAATACAACCATTATTAAGCAATGTTTGGAGCTATCATTATGACAAATCCTCGAAAGAAAATAATCCTTAATGAAATTTTATTTTGGAAGCAAAATAAACTTTTACCAGAGCACTATTGTGACTTTTTAGCAGCTCTTTATACAGAAGGGGCTGATATAGAGGAGTTAGAGCCAGTGCAACATCCTAAACAAGCGATTTTGCCATCAGAAAAAAGAAAAATGGTCCTATTAGTAGTGGGTCTATGTATCGCCATCATGGCTGTTTTGACACTCTATTTTACAATGCAATCTTTGACTTTGATATTAACTGTGGTTGTGGGATTAGGGGCATGCATCTTATTTATTGCTGCATGGCAAATGGCACAAAAAAAACATCTACTGGCGCCTATTTTTCATGTACTGGCAGCCATTCTGCTATTTAGTATGTCTATTCGTATTTGCACTACATATTTTAGTGGAAATAATACGGTTTTGTTTTGTTTGATTGCAGCGAATTGTATAATTTGGCTTTGGTCGGGTATTAAAATGAAACTGCTATATTTCACAGTCTCAGGTGTTTTAGGGTTAGTAGCACTGATTGGATATTATATCATAAATCTATCTTGATACAGCAAATATTATATTGAAATTATTATTACATGAGAATCTGTATGTTGATACAAGACATACAGATTTTTTAATTTTTTGGTATATGTACGTGTGCAAAGGGTATGATAACAACAGAATCGTAATGAAAACAATGGTATGGAAAAGGATAAATATGACCAAATTTTGGGGTTGGCAAGACATATTTTATCCAATAGATACAGAAATGTCGAATTTGTTACAAACAAAGGAAAACTTAGCGAATAGGGCTTTTCGTTTCTTTGTTAATGAAGTACAATATTAGATGTTGACTGATTCTATATTATAATAGAAGTAGACTTAAAATGAGGAGGGGAAACTTATGAAAAACAATCCAGTCGTTCCTTACATCTTAATTCTGGCATTTGGTATTGGTCTTATTTTCTTCATGTCTTTACAAGGTGCAGATAACAAGAAAGAAATTGCTGCTGAACATGAGGGCGGTGGCGAAACTACTGAAACTACAGATGCAAACGATGATGGTGCAGCACTAGTACAATCTTGTATCGGTTGTCACGGTAATGATTTAAGTGGTAGTATGGGTCCAAACCTACATGGCTTAGATGAAGCCCATATCGTTGAAGTTTTAACAAAGGGTATCGAAGGTACTCCAATGCAACCGAACATGAAAACTGAAGAGGAAGCAAAAGCAATCGCTGAATACATTTCTACTTTAGAATAGTATGACTGACAAGTAGCTGTACTGACATAGTACAGCTACTTTTATCTTCAGCTACATAATAAAAATGGGGTTGTCCACAAAAAATGTGGGGCAACTCCATTTGTTTTTTTTCACGACATCATCCATACTATTAATGGACTCTATTGAAGATAGGCGGTATAAAATGAACGCACAAAAACTTTCAAAACGATTAGAAACAGTAGCAAAATTTGTTCCCACAGGAGCTATTATGGCAGATATCGGTAGTGACCATGCCTATCTACCATGCTATTTGATTCATCAGGGAACTGCTTCTCGTGCCATCGCAGGAGAGGTTGTAAAAGGACCCTATGAATCAGCTGTAGGACAAGTACAAAAGGAAGGCTTAACGGAGAATATTACCGTACGTCTTGCAGATGGATTAGCAGCGATTGAAATGACTGACCATGTGGACACAGTCACAATTGCTGGGATGGGTGGACCTTTGATTGTTTCCATCCTAGATAAGTATCCTGAAAAGCTTCAAGGTGTCACACGTCTTATTTTACAGCCCAATATTCATGCTAAGGTCATTCGTGAGTGGGCGTTAGCACATCAGTGGGCGATTCTGGATGAAGAGATCTTAGAGGAAGATGATAAAATCTATGAAATCCTTGTATTGCAAAGAGGACAAATGAAGCTATCTACAGCAGAGATTTTATTTGGTCCTAAACTAAGCCAGCGCAAATCACCAGCATTTATGAAAAAATGGTTACGCGAAAAAGACAACTGGCAACGAGTGCTACAATCCATTGAAGAGGCAGAACAAACACCTGAAATTGAAGAAAAGCGTGCAGAGTTAATGGCTCTGATACATTTAGTGAAAGGAGTTTTGTAAGATGAAAACCGTGAATGGTCAAGAAATCATTCAAGTGTTCGAAGCATGGTCGCCCAAGAAACTTGCTTGCATGGACAATGATCCAATTGGGTTAGCTATAGGGACACTCAATAAACCTGTCCATAGAGTATTGGTGACGTTAGATGTTAATGATGCTGTTGCAAACGAGGCAATAGAAAAGGGCTGTGAGCTGATTATCGCGCACCATCCACCAATCTTTAGACGTCTGTCGAATATCCGCACAGATCAACCAGCGGGACGCCTATATGAAAAGCTGATTAAACACGATATCGCTGTTTATGCGGCCCATACTAATTTAGATGTAGCTGAAGGTGGGGTCAATGATCTACTAGCAGATGCCCTACAGCTAAAAAATTGTTCCATATTAGAAGAAACGTATGCCGAAAATCTGTTCAAGCTAGCTGTCTTTATACCTACTGCCAATGCAGAAGTATTACGTGAGGCTCTAGCAAAGGCTGGGGCAGGTCGTATTGGTGACTATGAAGCATGCAGTTATACGACGACTGGAGAAGGACGATTCCGTGCATTAGCAGGAGCAAATCCATTCGTTGGCACTATTGATGAATTACATGTGGAGGAAGAGGTAAAGGTCGAGGTCGTATTTCCTGAATCCATCAAAAACCGCGTATTAAAGGCGATGCTTACTAGTCATCCTTATGAGGAACCCGCTTATGATGTGATACGTCTTGAGCAGCAAACTAATGTTATGGGGTTGGGGCGAGTAGGATACTTGCCACAAGAAATGACGCTACAACAATTTGCAGAATTTGTAAAGCAGCAGTTAGAAGTTCCAGCAGTTCGTGTGGTTGGTGATTTACAATCGAAGATTAACAGAGTGGCGCTTGTTGGTGGAGACGGCAATAAATATATTTATGCGGCAAAACGCGCTGGAGCAGATGTTTTCTTAACGGGTGATATGTACTTCCATACAGCACAGGACGCACAAGCCATTGATTTGCAAATTGTAGATCCGGGTCATCATGTAGAAAAGGTGATGATTGCAGGGGTAGCCAAAAAAATGGCTGAACTATGTGAGGATAAAAAATACCATGTTGAATTTGTACAATCAACCATCAATACAGAACCATTTTTATTTGTATAAGCGAGGGGAACAAATGTGGCGAATGATAGACCTGGAGGCAATAAGACGGGTAAGTTATGGATTATAATTGGTTTATTCATTGCTGTTTTTGGCATTGGTATGACGGTGATGACAAATACGATCAATGACAAGAAAATAGATGCGATGACACAGCAATGTGAAAATGATGGTGGACAAGCGATTGTATCAAAGGAAAAAAACTTTTTATCCACTAGCTATTCATTTGAATGTAAACAATAAGATGGTGGCTGAATGCTAGTGGAACTAGTATTCAGCCTATGTTGTTGAAAAAAGGTAATGTCAACGGCAGAATAAGCAATTTTGAAAGGCGAGGGGTTGATTTCCATTCCGCCAGCGTCCTTTCCAGGGGGCGTCCGATGAGCCGCTTCACTCACTGCGTTCGCTCCAGCGTCTCCTCTGTGACGCTAAATCCCCTAGGAGTGACGCTGGCTCCACTCCAATCAACCATTCTGCAAAAGATAGCTTCTTATTTTCAATGTGGAGAAGTGATGTGTGACAACACCCCTCCATAAAAGAGGAGTGAATGCCTTCACTTGAACCTTTGCTAAATTTATGGAGTGGAAGGCCACTTGGCTCCTGTGGGATAGCGAGACAGGCGAGCCTCTAAACGGAGCGGCTCGGCGCTCGCCCACAGGAAAGCAAGTAGCCTGCAACGGAAATCCTTTTTCACCTTTCACATAAATTCTATGGATGGTTTTGCTTTTCAACACTATGGGCTGAATGCTAGTAGAACTAGTATTCAGCCTTTTTAATAGGCAAAGAATCTATAGGTAGTGATAAGATGGAGGAGAAATCAAAGAATAGGAATGGGGAGATTTGACTTGTTTATTCGATTATCAAAAGATCAGCAAGAAATGATACTGGCTGATATTCAACGGTTTTTCTATAATCAGCGTGATGAAGATATTAGTGAATTTGAAGCAGAGCGTGTATTCGATTTTATCAAGGAACATATTGCTCCTCATATTTATAATGCCGCTCTATCCGATGCCAAATATGTAGTGGAAAGACAATATGCCTCTATTGAGGAGGAATTGGAGGCATTGGAGCAACCTATTAAAATGAAATAATCGTCCCTCTAGTTTAAATAATTGACAGAAAATAAAAAATTATGTTAATTTAATTCTGATTATTCTAGGCTGACAAATTAGTGATGAATAAAGGGGTATGTTCCTGACCAAAATGGTTACGAGTGGCGATCGCGTACAATGAACGATGATGGAGTCACAAGAACGGATGAAAAAGAGGAGGCGTCATATGTTAAAAATCGGCATTATTTTAGGAAGTACGCGAGAGGGTCGTGTAAGCCCACAGGTTGGCACATGGGTAAAGGAAGTGGCAGAAAAACGTCGTGATGCGGAATATGAAATAATTGATATCGCTGATTTTAAATTACCGCTTTTAGGGGAGCCGGGCGGAGATGCTTCAGGAGTAGCGGCCTGGTCAGAAAAAGTCGGAGCATGCGACGGCTTTGTCTTTATTGTTGCTGAGTACAATCACTCCATTACAGGTGCATTAAAAAATGCATTAGATTATTTACGAGTGGAATGGAATAATAAAGCTGCTGGAATCGTTTCTTATGGTTCTGTTGGAGGTGCTCGTGCAGCTGAGCATTTACGAGGTATTCTTGGAGAATTACTAGTTGCCGATGTCCGTGTGCATCCAGCACTATCTTTATTTACTGATTTTGAAAATGGCTCTGTCTTTAAACCAAAAGAGGTGCAAGCAGATTCTGTTCATCAAATGTTAGATCAGCTCGTACCGTGGGCAACCGCTTTAAAAACAATTCGATCATAATTTCATGGCAATATGCACGTTCTATGTGCATATTGTTTTTTTGCTTAAATGTGTTAATAAAATAACTCTTCTCCATTCACTAGTACGGTGAATGGAGTTTTTTATTTTTGTGAAAATACTAAAATTAAAAATATTCTTTCAATTCTGAAAATAATATGATACTATTAAAAAAATTATAGTTATACTTCAAAAAATACAGTGTAATCAAAAAAAGAGGTGGCAATTTGGAAGATATTCATCAAACCATAAAAAAAACAAGGATTGATCAAGGCATGACATTAAAGAATTTAAGTGAAAAAACAAACTTATCGATTAGTTTTCTTTCACAAATAGAAAGGGGGTCATCTTCACTGGCTATTACATCTCTAAAAAAAATAGCTGATGCATTTGGAGTTCCGATCACCTACTTTTTTGAGTCCGATTCAAATAATACGTATGTCGTAAAAGAAACTGATCGCAAACCATTTAAATTAGAAGCATCTTCGATAGAATATACGCGACTTAATGGACATTTTAGTGGAAGAAATCTTGAACCGTTGCTTGTGAAGCTGGCCCCGGGTCAAATGGACAAAAATCAAGAATCGAGTCATCCAGGGGAAGAGTTTTATTACGTATTAAAGGGTGCTGTCCTATTTAAGGTTGATGGGCAAGAATATTTTCTTAGAGAAGGTGAAACAATTCATTATCCTTCTGAAGTTCCACATTCATGGGAAAATCCTTTGAATGAAGAAAGTATTGTTTTAAGTGTGTTAACGCCAGTGATTTTCTAAAAAAAAGGAAGGTTGGGTGGATGGAATGAGAGTCGCAACAGATATTGGGGGTACATTTACAGATTTAGTGTATGTTGATGAACATGGAAACTTCGGCTATGAAAAAAGTAATACAACTCCTCCAAATTTTGAACAAGGAGTCATTGATGTTATTAAGAAAAGTGGAGTGGATCAACAGCATTTAGAAATGTTTATCCATGGCACAACGGTTATTATCAATGCTTTAACTGAGCGTAAAGGAGCAAAGACGGGTCTAATTACAACTAAGGGGTTTAGGGATGTGTTGGAAATTGCTCGTGGAAATCGACCTGATTTATTTAATGTTAAGTATCAAAAACCACAGCCATTTGTAGAACGATATTTACGCAGAGAAGTAACTGAAAGACTTAATTATAAGGGACAAGTATTAGCAGCTCTGGAAATGAATGAACTAGAAGAAATAGTTGAATATTTCAAGAAGGAACAGGTTGAGGCCATTGCAATCTCTTTTTTACACTCCTATGTTAATAACGAGCATGAAAAAGCAGCTGTAGAAAAAATAAAGGAATTGTGGCCAGAAGTTCAGGTAACCGCTTCCAGTGAAATTACACAAGAGTGGCGTGAATATGAACGCACTAATACAGCGGTTTTAAATGCTTATGTACAACCAACTGCAACAACTTATATTGATCGACTTGAGCAAAAATTACAAGATACTATTGATATAGAGCAAAGTTATATTATGCAGTCAAATGGTGGTACCACTAAATTTGATAATGCGAAGCGTTTACCAATTAATATGGTAGAATCAGGCCCAGTTGCTGGTATTTTAGGTGCAGCGGTACTCGGTGAATTACTAGGAGAAAAAAATATTATTGCTTTCGACATTGGTGGAACAACAGCAAAATGTTCATTGATTGAAAATGGCGAAGTAAAAGTTTCTACAGATTACTATATCGAAAAAGATACTCGACGCGCAGGTTATCCAATTAAAACACCAGTTGTTGATATTGTTGAGATTGGTAACGGTGGTGGTTCCATTGCATGGATTGATGGTGCAGGTTCATTAAAAGTAGGGCCGCAGTCAGCGGGTGCTCGACCAGGCCCAGTTGCATATGGTCAAGGTGGAACAGAGCCGACCACAACGGATGCAAATTTATTAACTGGTAGATTATCACCGAAGAACTTTGATTACGAGGTGAATTTGAACAATGTGAAAAATGCAATTGAAGAAAAAATTGGGAAACATTTTCATATGTCTGCTGAAGAAGCGGCACTTGGAATTATTCGTATCGCCAATTCCAATATGTTAAATGCTCTAAAGTTGATTTCTATTCGTAAAGGTCATAACCCTCAAGACTTTACCTTGATTGCATTTGGTGGGGGAGGTTCGATGCATGCACCTGCTTTAGCATTGGAATTAGGTGTTAAAAAGGTTATTATTCCAATTGCATCACCGGTGTTTTCTGCATGGGGGATGCTCATGACAGATTTACGTCATGATTATATTCAAACATACATTAAACGAATGAATAATCTTGATTTAACAAAAATGAACTCAATATGGGCAAATATTGAACGTCAGGCATTCCAACATTTCCAAGAAGAAGGTATGGACAAAGATAATGTATTTTTCCAACGCTATGCAGATATGCGTTATCTAGGCCAGGAGCATACTGTGAAGGTACCTGTAGAGGGCGGTGAATGGAATCAACGAGTGTTAGATAAAGCGATTGCAGATTTTAATTTATTACATGAAAAGAATTTTACATTTAAACTACCAGAAGCAGAGACAGAAATCGTTAATATTCATGTGACGGCCTTTGGGAAGGTTGGTAAACCTAAATTAAAAACGATTGAGCGCCATACTAGCTTACAAGACGCATTAATAGAACAACGCAATGTTTATTTTGAAAATGATGGCTGGGTGAGAACAAATATATATGATCGTGAGCTATTACCTATTGAAATGAAGATAAGTGGTCCTGCTATTGTGGAAGAAAGAGCTGCAGCTACCGTAATCTATCATAAGCAATCACTCTATATAGATGCTTATGGAAATATTGTTATTGAAAAGGAGGAAGCGTAATGACTGCAATCAATCCGCAAATTGATCCATTTACTTTAGAAATTGTGAAGGATGCACTGCTATCTGCTGGAGATGAAATGTTTGTAGCTTTAGCACGAACTTCAATGAGTCCCATTATTTATGAAGTATTAGATTATGCGAGTGGCTTAACAGATTCAGAAGGTAATTTATTAACTCAGGGTAATGGTGTGACAGGTTTTATCGGCATGCTCACTTTTATGGTAAAAGAAACGTTAAAAAAATATCCAGGAGATAAATTAAAAGAAGGAGATATCATTATAATTAATGATCCTTATCAAGGCGGCGGTTCACACCTTTCAGATGTTGGACTCGTAATGCCAATTTTTTATAAAGGTCAATTAATTGCCTTTTCAGCTAATAAAGCTCATTGGACTGAAGTTGGAGGGAAGGATCCGGGTTCATTTACTAACGATTCTGTTGACATATTTCAAGAGGGACTACAGTTTTCATGTATCAAACTTTATGACGAAGGTAAATTGAATGAAGCACTTGTTGAAATAATACGTTCAAATGTGCGATTCCCAGATCTATCTTTAGGAGATATGTTTGCACAAGTTGCAGCTCTTCGAACAGGAGAAAAACGAGTAAGGGAATTGTGTGATAAATACACATTAGCTACCATATTGGCAGCAATTGAATATCATTTAGATCATGGCGAAGCGATGGCCAAGCAGGAGCTTGCTAGATTACCTAAAGGAGAATTTTACGCAGAAGATTTTATTGATACAGATGGGATTGGTAACGGACCATTTCCAATAAAAGTGAAAGTGACAATATCAGATGATGAATTTATTTGTGATTTTAGGGGAAGTTCTCCTCAAGTACCTGGACCAATGAATTGTTCCTATACAGGTTTAGCATCAGCTGTACGTGCAATCTTCTTAGCTATTACAAATCCAGCGCAGGATGTAAATGATGGTGTGTTTAGACCACTAAAAATAATTGTTGATCCTCAATCAATTATGTCTGCGGAAAGACCAGTACCTGTGTCCAATTATTTTGAAACCTTGCTTGGCAGCTTAGATTTAGTATGGAAAGCCTTGGCACCACATATACCGAGTCGATTAACTGCTGGTCAGTTTTTATCCGTTTGTGCTGTAACGTTAAGTGGTACACATCATGATACAGGAGAGCCATTTTTAATTGTTGAGCCATCAGTAGGTGGATGGGGTGGTGGAAACGATGCTGATGGAGCCTCTGGTCAATTCTGTTTTTCGGATGGTGAGACGTATAATGTGCCAATTGAGGTAGCGGAAACTCGCTATGGTGTGTTAATTGATGAATATTGTTTAAGAGAAGATAGAAATGGAGCAGGGGCTGGAGAATACATTGGTGGCAAAGGAGTAATCAGATCCTATAGAGCCATGACGGACAATCAAGCAGTAACAGTGACCTTTGGTAGGAATAAGTTTTTACCATGGGGGATTGACAATGGACATGAAGGTTCGCCGAATGAATTTTATGTAAAAAAAGCGAATGGCCAGGTAGATGGACCATTCGGGGTCTATCCAAGATATAAACTAGATAAAAATGATGTGGTTCAATTAATGACTGGCACGGGTGGAGGCTATGGCAATCCACTTAAACGTCCAGCGGAACAGGTAGCACATGATGTGAAAAATGGCTATTTTTCAAGAAAAGAAGCAGAAGCTATTTTTCATGTTCTTGTAGATGAGTCAGACTACAGCTTTAAAGAAATGCCAGAAAGAAATCGAGTAGTAAAGGGAGAATAACTATGATTATTAAAGAAGTATCACAGAAAGATATTGTTCAACAGAACCTATTTCAAGACAAATACAACGATAGCCAAATAAAGTTTGGCTTTGTCCAAATAAAACCAGGGGAGCGGTTACCATTAGAAGGGACAACTTCTCATTTAGAAAATGAGTACTCCTTTATTGTAAAAGGTACTTTAACTGGAGAATCCGGTGGAGAAAATTACCGAATTTCACAAGGAGAAGCTTCCTATATTCCTGCTGGAGAACCTCATTGGTGTAAAAATGATAGTGATGAAGTGGTTGAACTTGTCTATGCGCTATTGGATATAAGATAAAGAGATTTAATAGAAAACAAGCTACGAATAAACACATACAGTAAGGGGGTTAAGTAAAATGAAAAATGAAGTCAACACAGAAAAAACATCTATGCTTGGGAAAGATCCTGCATTAACGCCAATACCAGAGAAAGATCGTCAACATTGGATTACACCAACAATGATATTTGGTGGGCTTGAATTTACCATTCCCGTTTTAATGGTAGGAGCAAGTTTATCGGCTAGTTTCGGATTAGGTAAGATTTTTTTAATATTGATCATTGCTTTATTTGTTTTTCAATGGCTTGGTAATGCATTACAAGGATATATCGGTGCAAAAACAGGGCTACCTTCTTCAGTTATTGCCAAAACAAGCTTTGGAACGGTTCAAGCTAAGTTAATAGTTGGATTGACAATATTTATTGTTTCACTTGGCTGGTGGGCATTACAAACGGCTGTTGCTGGAAATGCCATTGCTGCTATGTTTGGGATCGACTATAAACATGACTGGTTAGCTTGGGCAATAGTCACGACAGTGGCAGGTCTTCTTTTTGCTGCACCTTCAATTATTGGCTATGGTTCAATGAAGTGGACAGATTATTTAGCTGTCCCATCGGGTTTATTGTTAATTGTTGGTGGTATTTATTTAGCATTAAAAAATACGGGCTGGCAGACAATTGCAACTTGGAGTCCTGAACCATCGATGACCATAATGGCAGCTATTAGCCTTGTAATTGGTGTCAATGTGTCACAATGGGTAATTGCTTCTGACTACACTCGGTACGCAAAGCCGACTTGGAAAGACAATTTTATTATTCCAAGTGGGATAGTTTTAATTGGATTCCCTCTATTTATTGTAGGAGCCATCATGTCTGTGGGTGTGGGAGATCCTGATATCGTGAATGTTATGATGAATTTAGGTTTTCCAGTTTGGGGTTTCCTCATCTTATGGTTAGCTACTTGGACATCTCAATTGGTTAACAATTACAGTATGGGATTAGCGTTAGCTAATGTTTTAAATGTGACATCAGGTAAGGGGCGTGCGTTACTCACATTTATTGGTACCATAATTGCCATAATCATTGCGTTAATGGGCATTCTAGATTACTTCACAGACTTTCTGTATTTAACAGCTTTGCTTTATCCAGCAATAGCAGGTGTTATGTTTGCTGACTTCTTTTTAATCCGTAAAAGACAATGGGTTGAAATAAAAGGATGGAATTGGATGGCTACGATTGCTGTCGTTGCAGCTGTTATGATTGGGTACTATTTCCAATATGTAAATCCAATGGGTTTACCTGCAGTACTATCTTTATTTGTTTCGATCGTTGTTTATTTAATCGCAATGAAAGTAAAGAAACAAGTGGCCCCTGATCAATTTACAGGAAATAATCTATCGGATTAGGGATTAATCAAAGGATACTGGAGGATCATTTTTGAAGGTAGTTCCATATTAAAATAAAATGCAACTTTACAATGGAAATCGTAACAGGAGTAGAGATTTTTCCTATGAGTTTCAAATTAATAGAACGGCCACTTTCAGTAATACGATCAACATGAAAGTGGCCCTTTGGTTGAGACAGCTACCATTAATGTTTGATTTCTTCAATGACTTTTTCTTTTAAATCATTCTCCATAGAAGATAGTTTTACTGTATTTGTGAGGCGTTCCTTTAATTCTTTATCAGTCATAATGCCACGTTCCTCTAAAATTTGTATAAGTAGATTCAATGTTAGCATATTTTTAATTTCCGCTGCTTTTGTCCCCATATAAAACCCTCCAAAATGATAGAATTACTACCCCTTTAGTGTACTCCTTTTTGAAAAGCGTAACACAGAATGGACAAAAACAAGCAAATTTATTTCGTGTCCCGGAATATGTGGGTAAAAATAAGCAATCCAATGACAAGCTATTCGATGAGATAAATTTGATAGAACAGGACCATGAAAACAGTGAATATTGTTTTGAAGAGGCCACTGAAAAACTTCATCTGGTTCCACTTAGCGAGGTATTCGACGATTGAATCGTCGAATACCTCGCCTTTTTAATTTATAATTGAGTGACTAAATGCAGGTGGTGTTCCCAATGATTTCAAACCAAGAGACTTTCAACTTAAGTCCATATATGGCCATTTACGATATTGTCGTGCCAAAAGATAATATGCTTCGTCAAATTAACGAACTAGTGGATTTCTCATTCATTTTAGAAGAATTGAAAACAAAATATTGTTTAGACAATGGAAGAAATGCGATTCCTCCGATTCGAATGTTTAAGTACTTATTGTTAAAAGCCATTTTTAATGTATCTGATGTAGACCTTGTCGAACGTTCAAAATATGACATGTCTTTCAAGTATTTTTTAGGTATGGCGCCAGAAGATGACGTGATTGATTCAAGTTCACTCACAAAATTCCGAAGACTGCGTCTTCAAAATGTAAGTTTATTAGATATGCTCATTGGAAAAACAGTTGAAATCGCACTCGAAAAGAACATTATCAAAAGTAAAACAATCATTGTGGACGCAACACATACCAAAGCACGTTATAACCAAAAATCACCGAAAGAATTTTTACAAGAAAAATCAAAATATACCCGCAAAGCAGTGTATCAATTTGATAAATCCATGAAAGAAAAATTTCCAAAGAAGAATACTTCTAACGAAGTAAAAGATGAATTAACTTACTGTGAAAGATTGATTGCCATTATTGAAAATAAACCACAAATCGCTCATCTACCAGCTGTAAAGGAAAAATTGAACGTGTTAAAAGAAGCTGTAGAAGATACGCAAGAACATCTAAATTATTCAACAGACACCGATGCACGAGTAGGACATAAAACAGCAGACAGTTCTTTCTTTGGTTATAAAACACATTTAGCAATTAGTGATGAACGTATAATTACAGCAGCAGTCGTTACAACAGGTGAAAAATCAGATGGACATTATCTACAAGAACTGATTGAAAAAAGTAAAGTAACAGGAATGGAAGTTGAAACAGTCATCGCTGACACAGCTTATTCAGGGAAAAACAATTTACTTTATACAAAAGAACAAAGCATTCAACTGATTTCTAAGTTAAATCCAATGATTACTCAAAATGGGCGAGGAAACGGAAAAGGATTTGACTTTAATAAAGATGCAGGTTTATTTGTATGTCCAGCAGGACATTTAGCAAATAGAAAAAGTAAAAAACCAGATTCACACCCAGGAGCAAGTGCAAGAATGGTTTATTTTTTTGACATTGAAAAATGTAAGGTCTGTCCACTCCGAGAAGGGTGTTTTAAAGAAGGTGCAAAAACTAAGACCTATTCTGTTGCCATTAAATCAGAAGAACATTTAGACCAACAAGCTTTTCAAGAAACAGAAGAATTTAAACGCTTAGCTCGAGAACGTTATAAAATCGAAGCAAAAAATAGTGAGTTAAAAAATAAACACGGGTACGATCAAGCATCGGCTGCGGGTTCATTTGGCATGCAAATTCAGGGAGCAACGACGATATTCGCTGTCAATCTAAAAAGAATCTTAAAGCTTCTGAATGGAAAAGGGTAATAAATAGGTGAAAAAGATAGGGCGTTTCCTGTTCAAAATTGAACAAGAAGCGCCCTATCTTTTTCTAAAACGAATTTATTTATAAAAAACGCAAGTTTTTCAGTGGCCTCGTTTTGAATGGGGTCATACCTTCGTAACAGGAGGGATTCAATGGTCAAACGGTTTGGGCTTGTTATAGGATTGTTAGTCGTCATCATATCTCTATTGATCCTGTTTGATAAAATAAAAATAGATAATAAATCAGAAACAACAAAAGAGGGACAACCGCTTATTACGAATGAAGAGTTGAGCCTATCTAGATTGAAGGATAAGCTTCTTGAAAAGTATATTGGCATTGATGTCAAAACGACTGCAGAAAAGGAATTGGTGATCCAGGTTGTAGGCGAAGAAGACTATTTCCAGTCCGTCAAAAAAGATATGGAATCCATTGCAAAAAATGTGATTAAAACCTCCGCATTAAAGGACTATCCGATTGTTTTTGAAAGATGGGAGTTTACTTCATTGCTTGATGACAACAAAATGCTGGGGGCTGATATTAACCTGTTGATGGAAGATTTAATCAAAGGCTTAGAGACTTTTGATGTATACGAATATTTAGTCATTGAAAATCGAACAACCATTACGATTCAAACAACGATAAAGAGTGCCACTCATGAAGATTTACAGTTAGCTATGAGGATGGAACAAGCCATTAAGAAGATTTTACAAACAAATGCATCACCAAATCAGTCCTATGTCATTAACATATTAAATACACAGCGGGAAAAACTAAATTAGCTATCTTAAGTCATGACAAAGGCATCGAGAAATAACGCTCGATGCCTTTGTCATGGCTATGTAGTGAATGCAAAGAGTGCTTGATAAAGGGTTGCTAGGAGTGCAACGAAGTGCATATCGTCTGTTTGGAAAAGCTTAAATAGTATGCCTGTTCGTACTAGTTCGTTTTCAATAGGATTTGCACTGGCAATCTTTTCATCATTGCAATATAAATAAGCTGTAGAGGTAAAATCCTTTTCAAATCGAAAATGTAAATCGTCCATTTTGAATGCATAAGAGGATTCTAATAATTGGACTGTTTTTCGCTGAATCGGTATCGAGCTACCATCAGGCATCCTAATTTGATGGCTGACCCCTTTTGCTAATAGGGTAGATTGTACTTGAAAAAGTGGTGCCCCTGACGTAGTTCGCGTTTCATAACGATACGGTAATGTTTGCTGAGCCGCTACTAGCAGGACGGCATTCAGTATTTTACCAGTAGAGGAACGATCTACTTTTTGAAGCATACATATTGTTTCATTGTGTTCATTCACGATTGGGATATCCGTAAAGCTTTTAAAAGCTTTTGGATAGGTAAGTGTAAATGTTGCCATAAAGAAACCTCCAGTCATTATCTATACGAGTAAGCAGTCGAGGAGGTTTCAAGAAAATTTACTTACTAAAGAACAAGCCGAGCAATGTAACATAATCACTTTATTTCCAAACAAAGAGGCTGCTGAAATGGCGAATATTTCGCTTTCAGCAGCCTTTTTGTTGTTATGGCATTGAAGTATGTCCTGCAAGAGCACGTTTTTCTTGCTCCGTATCAAATTCTTTTTCCATTTTTGACACGACCACTGTTGCCACGCCGTTTCCAATTAGATTTGTCACTGCACGTGCCTCTGACATAAAGCGATCTACGCCAATTAATAGGGCAATTCCTTCTACTGGAATCATAGGAAAGGCTGCCAATGTTGCGGCAAGTGTAATAAAGCCAGAGCCTGTTACACCAGCTGCTCCTTTAGAGGTAAGCATTAAGATGGCTAGTAACGTAATTTGATGCCAAACATCTAAATCCACCCCATATGCCTGTGCAATAAAGATAGCAGCCATTGATAAATAAATGGAAGTGCCATCTAAATTAAACGAGTAACCAGTTGGGATAACGAGCCCTACTACTTGCTTAGAACAACCATAGTTTTCAAGTTTACGCATCATGGAAGGTAGTGCAGATTCAGATGAAGATGTCCCAATAACGATAAAAATTTCATCTTTAATGTATTTAATAAATTTAAAAATACTAAAGCCGAAGTAGCGTGTAATTAATCCGATAATCACAACAATAAAAATAAACATTGTAGTATAGACGGATAACATTAAAAACCCTAAATTTCCAAGTGATTTAAGTCCGAAGTTTCCGATTGTATAACTCATGGCACCGAACGCACCAATAGGAGAAATTTTCATTACCATGTTAACAATTTTAAAGAAAATATCTGCTACTTGTTCAAAAAATTTAATAACAGGTTTTGCTGGTTCTCCAATCGCTGCTGCAGCTAGTCCAAATAAAACAGCTGAGAATAAGACAGGTAATAATTCACCATTCGCTAATGCACCTACCACATTTTCAGGGATAATTTGCATGATAAAAGCACCTAAGCCATGTTCTGCAGCCGCCGCATCTGTATATTGTGAAACATCAGCACCGCTGGCAGCATCTGTATTAAAGCCTTTTCCTGGTTGAACAATATTGACAACAATTAAGCCAATCGCAAGTGCAAATGTTGAGACAATTTCAAAATAAATTAAAGCCTTCCCACCAATTTTCCCAACCTTTTTGACATCCCCCATACTACCAATACCGATGACGACTGTTAAGAAAATAATCGGTGCTATTAACATTTTAATTAGTTTAATAAAGATGTCCGCTAATATTTTTAGCTTTGCCCCGAACTCAGGGAATGTTGCCCCGACAATGATCCCTAGTACAATGGCAATCAACACTTGTACTGTTAAGTTTTTAAAATTTATCCGCATAATAGTTCTCCCCCTACAACATCTATGAATATTGTGTGAACGCTTTCATGTGGTTATCATAGCTGAAATTTTCCGACAATAGTGTTTATGACCGTAATGTTTGTATTGTTCATTTTGTTCATTTTTTAGAGAGGGGAGAGATAAAGCTATTAATAACAGGGGGTTCAGGCTGTTTTATAGTAGATTTGAGATTATCTAATCTATTATAAAACAAAAGAAAAAATCCTTACGGTTAGTAAGGACCTTTCATTAATGAACAAAAGTATTAAGGCGCAACGATTTTTTCAATCTCTGTTAAGATGCGATCATTTTGAATATGGGCTTTATAAAAATCGTAGACAGGCGCAAGCTGCTCTTTAAAGCGCTGTCTTTCTAGTGGACTCATTGTATAAACATCAAAGTCATCTTGTTGTTTAAGCTTCTGCATATCTTTTTCATTCATCAGTGCAGCCTGTTCAAATTGCCAATCTGTTGTTTCTTTCATGGCATCCAACAATTGGTGTTGAATTTTTACAGGCAAGGAATTCCAAAAGGTTTCGTTCATTAACACAGCATAGCCCAAAATACCATGCTGGGTGATGGTCATATGTTTCTGTACTTTGTAAAAACCTTTTGAGTAAATATTCGATGCTGTATTTTCCTGCGCGTCAATCGCATGCTTCTCTAAATCTGTAAAAACCTCGCTAAAGGAAATGGGCATAGGCGTTGCTTTGACCACTTCAAATTGCTTTTCCAATGTTTTACTAGGCATCGTTCGCACACGTAAGCCCTGTAAATCCTTAAATGTATGGATAGGATGATCAGAAGAGGTTAAATGCTTAAAGCCATTGTACCAAAAGCCAAGTCCCTTAATATGAAACGGCTCTAGTTCGTTGACTAATTGTTCACCTATAGAACCCGTCAGAACCTCCTTGACTTCATCATCTGTCTTAAATAAATAAGGTAAATCCAATACCTGCCAATTAGGAACATAAGCGGTCATCTTCGAAAAAGTAGGAATAATCATTTCTACGTCTCCCTTTTGTAAAGCCTGGAACTCATTTTCATCATTGAATAAAGAAGAATTTGAGTAGACATGTACTTTAACTTTCCCATTTGTTTTTTCTTCTACTAGCTCAGCAAATTTATTGGCCGCTTGTCCTTTAGGCGTATTCTCAGCAACTACATGACTCAAATGAATCGTTATTTGTGTGTCTAACCCATTTTGCTCATCATCATAGGGAAGTGGCTTGGCAAAGAGTAATCCTTGCTGAATACTAATGGTAACGATTAAAGCAAAGACAGTAATCATCGTTCCTATAATAAATTTTTTCATTGAATACACCCAATTTATTCGTATTTTCTGATGTTTTTGTTATTCTAACATATGGAGTACGCTAAAATATAGTAGGAGGGAGGCGGCCATCTTGAAATTTCAAAAGTTATCGATGCAGAGAAAAATCATGTCACTGACGTTTTTTATTCTGATGCTTTCCTTTAGTATTGGTGGTACTTTCTTGTTAGGGTTTGTGATGAATGAACAGAAAACAAAACTAAGTGATCAAGCACTACTAGTGGCCAAAACCGTCTCACAGCTTCCTGAAATAAAAACGTATATTGCTAGCGAAAATCACCTCGAGGCCATTCAACATATTAACCCTGTAGTAGAAGAAATCCGTGATATCAATGGAGCAAAGTATATTGTTGTTCTTGATATGGAACGTCGAAAATATTCTCACCCCAATAGCCAGGAACTTGGTCGAATATCGCAATCGGGTGATTTAAACGCTGCGTTTTCTGAGCATTATTATACGTCGATCGCTCGTGGAGAGCATGGTGATATGGTGCGTGCATTTGTACCGATTATGAATCAAGAAGGTCAACAAATCGGTGTTACGGTAGTGGGGTTCAGTGTACTTACAGTAGTGGAATTACTACAATCAATGGAAACAGAGCTGATGATTACTGTTCTATTATCTTTAATCTTTAGTGTATGGGGTGCACGAACTTTAGGGCTTCATATGAAGAAGCAAATGTTTGGATTAGAGCCTCATGAAATTGCCAAAATGTATGTGGAGCGTACAGAAACATTTAATGCCATGCATGAAGGCATCATTGCCATCGACAATGATTTAACCATCACAATTTTTAATGAAAAAGCTTGTGATATATTAGGTGTTCATGAAAAACCCTCTGTACTAATTGGTCAGAAAATCTTTCATGTCCTGCCCGATACACGACTTCCTGAAATTTTAGAGCTAGATCAGCCATTATTTAATCGTGAGCTATATATTAATAATCACAGTATTATGAGTAACCGAATTCCGATACAGGTTAATGGGGAAACCGTCGGGGCAGTAGCCATGTTTAAAGACCGTACGGAAGTGAAAAAGCTTGCAGAAGAACTAACGGGCGTTCGAGCTTTTGTCCAAGCTCTGCGCGTACAAACGCATGAGCATAAAAATAAACTGCATACGATAGCAGGTCTTTTACAGCTCGGTCATCATGAACAGGCACTTACTTATATAACGCAAGTGAAGGAAGAACATGATGAAATTACGAATTTTTTAAATGAACGTATAAAAAATGAAAATATTTCTGGGCTATTGCTTAGTAAAATTTCCTATGCTAAAGAACAAGGAATTCGACTAGAGATTGATCGTGAAAGTCGATTAACATCCTTCCCACCTAATTTGGATCATCATGATTTCGTTATTCTATTTGGTAATTTAATCGAGAATGCATTTGATGCATTAAAAGATGTACAGGTTGAGGAGAAAGTGATTCATGTTTCAGTAGATGAAGATGAGGATGTCCTTGCGATTTTAGTAACGGATAACGGTGTTGGCATGACGGAAGAGGTCAAACAGCACATATTTGACAATGGTTATTCTACAAAAGAGAAAAACTACCGTGGAATAGGGTTGTTCCTAATAAAAGAAATCGTTGAAAAAGGACAGGGTGATATTGAAGTCATCAGTGAACCCAACAAAGGGACAAGTTTTTTAATCACCTTTTATTATTCATAATTGGATGGAGGGCAGACAGTGGCACAAATCAAAGTATTATTAATTGAGGATGATCCAATGGTGCGAGAGGTAAATCGTCAATTTATTGAAAAGGTAGAACATTTTCAAGTGATTGGACAGGCATCTAATGGCTTAGAGGGCATTACACAAATTCGTCATCATCAGCCTGATTTAGTCTTTATGGATATTTTTATGCCCGAGCAAGATGGTATTACGAGTTTACGCAAAATACGCGAGCTGGATTTACCAGTGGATGTCATCACTGTAACGGCTGCGAATGATATGGAGACGGTGAAACAGGTACTGCATCTAGGTGTCTTTGATTATATTATGAAGCCATTTTCATTTGAACGAGTCAAAGGGACACTTGACAATTATTTACGCTTTAAGAAGCAAACACAAATAGAACGAGAGCTTACACAGGGAGAATTGGATCAGTTATTTCATTATCGTGATGAAAAAAATAACATAGAGCCATCACATACACTACAATCAGAGAAAAATCTTCCAAAAGGTTTTAATCGTACAACACTCGAAAAGGTGGTGCACTTTTTACAATCGGTAGATGGTGCATCGGCTGAAGAGGTAGCAAGTGGAATAGGAATTGCTCGTGTAACGGCCAGAAGATATTTGGATTATTTAGAGAAGCAAGAGGAAATTACAATGGATGTCCATTATGGAGGCATTGGTCGCCCTATCAACTATTATTTTAGTAAATAGAGAAAATCCTGATTGTCATCATGGCAACCAGGATTTTTTAGCTGTTAATTAATAAGGCAAAATTTTATCAACAGGTGTTGGTGTTTTAATTTTCGGCAGGATTTTATTTAATGTTACCGTACGCTTAATCTCGTGTGTAGAAGGGTCATTTTCATCAAATTGATCAAGGAAGGAAATAACCTCTTTTACAATCGGTGTTGGCGTAGAAGCACCTGCTGTGACAGCTACAATGTTAATGCCTTTTAACCATTCTACTTTTAGCTCTGAAACGTCAGCAATTCGATAGGATGGTGTTCCTGCAATTTCTACAGAGACTTGTGTTAAACGGTTGGAGTTATTTGATTTAGGATCACCTACAACAATTAGTAAATCCGCTTCTCCTGCTTGCTGAGCAACAGCTTCTTGACGAACCTGTGTAGCTAAACAAATCTCTTTGTGTACCTCTATATGTGGGAACTTTTCTTTTAAACTATCCATTAAATGGGCGACATCCCATTGACTCATTGTCGTTTGATTTGTGACAAGTAATTTATCGTTCGTTAATTGTAACGCATCAATATCAATAGAGGACTGCACTAAGTGGACATGATCCGGAGCAACGCCAATGGCACCCTCTGGCTCGGGATGTCCTTTTTTACCAATGTAAATAATATCATAGCCTTCTGCAGATTTTTCGCGAATTAAATCGTGAGTAACTGTTACATCAGGACATGTAGCATCAATGGACACTAAGCCTTTTCGCTTCGCAATTTCACGAATTTCTGGTGAAACACCGTGTGCTGTGAAAATGACCGTACCTGTTTCAACTTGCTCAATAATTTCTTGGCGGTTTTCACCATCTAACGTGATGATACCATCCTCTTCAAACGCGTCTGTGACATGTTTATTATGCACAATCATCCCTAAGATGTAGATAGGTCTTGGTAATGTTTTATCAAGTGCGGCATTACGTGCGATCACCATCGCATCGACAACACCGTAGCAATAGCCACGTGGATTAATTTTCAATACTTGCATGGTTGTGACTCCTTTCAAGCTTACCTATCTACATTATAACGGACAGGGACGGTGAATACAAAGAAACGTTCATTTACATAGGTGGTTGGAAAATACGTGGTTTGGATGGAAGTGGTTCAGCTGGCGTAAATGATGCACTTTGCCTAGATGATCGTCTACTTCCAGTAGCGGCCTTACTATCACTACCTGCTGCTTCAGCGCCAGCTCCAGCGGAAGGAAGTCCTTGGAATCCTTTGTACAATTTTAAAAGAGATGGAATATTTTTCACCATCGGCATGGCTTGTTGGATATAAGGGGTATAGGTTTTAGCCGTATTGAATAAACTGTTGGCTTGCTGTAAAAACGAACCGACTTTCGAAGCTTCTTGCACAGGTGGCATCGGCATTTGCCCTCCAAAGGAACCTATTCCATTAGCCATTGGAAAGCCGCCTGGAATTCGTGGTGGAACAGGGAAGCCTCCAGGCGGAAAAAAGGACTGTGGCGACATCTGTGAAGGTGTTGGCATGGGCATGGGCATTCTCATGCCACCCGGATACATAGGGTATGGATAAGGTTGTCGAAATACCATAATGATCTCCTTTCTACTTGTTTTTCATTGATGACATACCTGACTATAGCTATGATATGCAAAGGCTAATGGTAGGGTGCGATATCGATAAATAAAACAACATTGCCAACCGATTCTTATATAAAAAATTAACCGAAACGACATACTCCTTTTTGCTTGTGAGCGTAGTATATGTAGATAAAAAAATTGTGCTACTAACAATGAAGCAACTTAGATAACGAAAAAACGCCGAGTGTCCACTTCTCGACGTTTTTCAATCTTCTATATTAAGCTTGAGAATTCACAAGAATTTTAATGTGATTGCGTTCCTTCATTAATGCCTCAAAGCCTTCTGTCACCACTTCATCAAGTGCAATGCGTTTTGTGACAAGCTTGTCCGCAGGGAAGTAACCTTGTGTCATGAGCTCCATTACTGCTGGGAAAATATCACGGTACGCGATAATTCCTTTGACTGAACGCTCTGATAGAACAAGATTGTTTGGTTGAATAGATGCAGTAGACTCCCAAATAGATACGATGATTGTTTCGCCTTCAAAAGTTGTGGAATCAATGGCTTGTTGTAATACCACTGGAACACCTGTTACTTCAAAGGCAACGTCTACGCCGCCGTTTGTTAATTCATGTAGACGAGCTACTGCATCTTCGTCTTTAGGGTTAATTACGGCTGTTGCACCAAGTTCTAAAGCTTTTGCGGCACGCTCTGCTGAAAGCTCTACAGCGTATATTTCTGCTGCGCCTGCTGCACGTAATGCTTCGATCACAAGAAGCCCGATTGGACCTGTTCCAAATACAGCTGCTTTGTCGCCAGCTTTCAATTTACTTTGACGTACTGCATGTAAGGCAACTGCTGCTGGCTCTACAAGTGCCCCTTGTTCATAAGAAAGACCTTCTGGCATTTTGTGAACCATTTTTTCATCTACCATTGTATATTCAGAGAATCCTCCGCCACCGCCTGATAAACCGTGGAAACCTAGGTGTTTACAAATATTGTATTTCCCTTTTTTACACGCTGCACATTCACCACATGCAAGGATCGGTTCAACAACGACAGGATCTCCCACTTTAACGGATGTTACACCATCGCCAATTTCTACGACTTCTCCTGAGAATTCATGTCCCATAACAATTGGTGCGATATCTTTACTTACATAGTGAGGTTGCTCCACTGGAATAAAGATTGGCCCAGCTGCGTATTCATGTAAATCACTACCACAAATGCCTGTCCAATGTACTTTAATCTTTACTTTTCCAGGTGTGATGACTGGTTCTTCAATGTTTTCTACACGGATGTCTTTAGCTTTATACCATCTTGCTGCTTTCATAATCTATCAACCTCCTATAATATCTTACAGCACCATCATAACATGTGGGAAATATGCTAATCATTAGTTCACTATAAATTGACATAAAAATTACATATTACTAGCGTTTTCGAACATTGTTACAGCGCTTTTTTGATTGCATATTCTGCGTATTTCAAGTACCTTTGATAAGGGCTTTGTTACGGTGATTATAAAACACTAAAATTATGTTTATGCTTGTAAGAAATAGGACGTAAATATACCTTAAAGTTCGAATCATGGTACAATGAAAAAGATGTTAGGAGGAACGAATGATGTCAAAATATACTGATTATAATTTTCAGCCATTTTTGCAGGACGCCATTGCAAAACTTGGCTTTACAGAACCGACACCAATTCAAAAAGAAATTATTCCACTTTTATTAAAAGGGAAGAGTGCCATTGGACAGGCACATACGGGAACAGGGAAAACACATAGTTTTTTAATTCCAATTGTTCAACGTATTGATGCAGAAAAACAGGAAGTACAGGCCGTTATTACTTCCCCTACACGAGAGCTGGCACAGCAAATTTTTGATGCTTTAAATCAATTAATAGAAGGAACTGCTATTCAAGCGAAACTATTTATTGGGGGTACGGACAAACAACGCTCCATTGATAAATTAAAAACACAACCTCAAATTGTTGTTGGAACACCTGGACGTATTCGTGATCTTGTTTCAGCACAAGCGTTATTTGTGCATACGGCACCAATGTTAGTTGTCGATGAAGCAGATTTAGCTTTCGATATGGGCTTCATAGAAGAGATTGATGGATTTGCTTCACAGATGCCAGAAAAGCTTGAAATGTATGTTTTTTCTGCAACGATTCCAGAAAAACTTCAGCCATTTTTAAAGAAATATATGGAAGCTCCAGTGCACATCCATATGAATGATAAACGACCAGTGGCAGAAGGTATCGATTTTGTACTTGTGCCAGTGCGCTCAAAATCTCGTAACAAACGTTTATTAGAAGTCATTGAAGGTATCAATCCGTTTTTAGCCGTTATTTTTACTAACACACGTAAAACGGCAGAGCATGTTGCTGGTTATTTAAATGAGCATGGCATCCGTTGTGGCCAAATTCATGGTGATTTAAGTCCACGTGATCGTAAAAAGATGATGAAGCAAATTCGTGAACTCGACTATCAATACATTGTTGCTACTGATTTAGCGGCACGTGGTATTGATATTCAAGGAATTTCTCATGTTATTAACTATGAAATTCCAGAGGACTTGGAATTCTTCATTCACCGAGTTGGACGTACAGCACGTGCAGGCAATAAAGGAACAGCCATTACTTTATTTGAACCGTCTGATGAGGATGCAGTAGTTCGTGTCGAAAAAATGGGCATTCCATTTGTGCAAAAAGACGTAAAAGATGGCGAATGGTCTGAGTTAAAAGAACGTCACGCACGTAAAAATCGCGTGAAGCAAGAGAATGAAATCGATGTGAAAGCGAAAGCGTTAGTGCGTAAGCCTAAAAAAGTTAAACCTGGCTATAAACGTAATATGAAATGGGAAATGGAAAAAATTAAAAAACGTGAACGTCGCTTAAAAGCACGAGGTAAAAAATAAGGGGGCTTTTACATGTTACTTGGCTCACATGTTTCGATGAGTGGGAAAGAAATGCTGCTTGGCTCTAGTAAAGAGGCACTATCTTACGGTGCTAATACATTTATGATTTATACAGGAGCTCCGCAAAATACGCGTCGTAAAGCCATTGCGGATTTAAACATTATGAATGGTCTCCTGCATATGAAAGAGCACGGCATGACGAATATTGTTGTGCATGCACCTTATATTATTAATATCGGCAACACAGAAAAACCAGAAACATTCCGCCTTGGGGTTGATTTTCTACAATCTGAAATTGAACGTACAGCGGCACTGGAAGCAACGCAAATTGTTTTGCATCCTGGTGCTCACGTCGGTGCTGGTGCTGACGCTGGGATTGCGAAAATTATTGAAGGCTTAAATGAGGTATTAACACAAGACTATCCCGTTCAAATTGCTTTAGAAACAATGGCAGGGAAAGGGACAGAATGTGGACGCTCCTTTGAAGAGCTTGCGAAAATTATAGATGGCGTCACTCATAACGAACGTCTTTCTGTCTGCTTTGATACTTGTCATACACATGATGCTGGCTATAATATTGTGGAAGATTTTGATGGTGTATTAAACGAATTTGATAAAATTATCGGTGTGGATCGCATTAAAGTCTTGCATATTAATGATTCAAAAAATGTGCGAGGTGCTGGTAAAGACCGTCACGAAAATATTGGCTTTGGTCATATTGGCTTTGATGCCCTAAACTATGTGGTGCACCATCCGCAATTGATGAATGTTCCTAAAATTTTAGAAACACCATTTGTGCCGCTAAATAGTGATGGAAAATCTAAGGTAGCTCCGTATAAAGTTGAAATTGAAATGCTACGAAGTGGTACATTTAAGCCTGAGCATATTGAAGCGTTAAAAGGCTAATACCCGATATGGAGCAAGATAAAGAAGCCCGAAATCAGTATAGTACACTGATTTCGGGCTTCTTTTTACTTTGTAAACAATGCGATGAGTTGACGAGAGCGCTTTCTTCCTAAAACCGCCTCAACTTCTACTAGAATGTCCTTTGGAATGCCTAAAAAAAGCCAAGAAAATGAGAATTGCTCCAAATAAGGTCGAAGTTTTTTGACTTCCGAAGTCGTAATGTTAAAGCCTTCTTCACGAGCAATCGCGACAATTTCCTTATCTGTGCTTTGTGACAATTGCTGTAAAAATTGAATACTCAAAGTCAATCCTCCTTTATCGCGTTTTATTTTCATGACATCATGTACACACGCGCAATCAGCCCATTCGAAAAAGCATCTGTCTTCTTTTCTTTACAAAAACTGCACTTTCCTTTATACTTACAATTTGTAAATCGTAATGATTTTGAATTAGAAAGAAGCGATCATGCATGAAAACAACACTTATTGATATTGAAAATGTGTCATTTCAATATGACTATACACACGTTTTAAAAAACATCTCTTTTCGTGTAGAAGAGGGTGATTTTTTAGCACTTCTCGGTCCGAATGGTTCTGGGAAATCAACGCTATTAAAAATCATTTTAGGTTTATTAAAGCCTTTGTCTGGAGAAATAAAATTATTTGGTGAACCAAGTGCAACCTTCAAGCATCGTGAATGGATTGGCTATGTTTCTCAAAAATCTAATGCCTTTAATTCCGGATTCCCAGCAACTGTGCAAGAGGTCGTGAAAAGTGGATTAACGAAAAAAATAGGGCTCTTTAAAAGACCAGGGCGAGATGCTAAAGGGAAAGTTCAAGCAGCTTTAAAAGCAGTTGGCATGGATGCTTTTATGCATCGTAACATTGGCGAGCTATCTGGTGGACAACAACAACGCGTCTTTATTGCAAGAGCTTTAGTTAGTGATCCAAAACTACTCATTTTAGATGAGCCAACTGTCGGCATTGATCATGAGAATGTGCAGTCATTTTATGATATGCTGGCGAAATTGAATCGGGAACAAGGAATTACCATGATTCTTGTCACACACGATGTCGATACGGTATCGAATCGCATTAGCCATGTGGCATGTTTAAATCAAACCATTCACTTCCACGGCTATAAAAATGACTTTGATAATATCTCCCAGGATGCGCTAGACGCTTGGTATGGTCATTCCGTGAGAAAGATTCATTAGAAGGAGTAGGCACCATGATTGAAGCAATTTTAAACTATGAATTTTTACAAAATGCCTTTTTCTCTGGATTATTAATTGGCATTCTTGCTCCATTATTAGGTGTGTTTATTGTTGTACGAAGGTTATCCTTAATTGCGGACGCTTTGTCACATGTAACACTTGCAGGAATTGCGGGGAGCTTATATATCAGTCAGTCTGTAACAGCCTTAGCCATGCTCAATCCTATTTATCTAGGAATACTAGCCTCTGTTAGTGGCTCTATTTTAATTGAGCGTCTAAGACGTTTGTATAAACACTATGAGGAGCTTGCCATTCCTATCATTATGTCAGGTGGTATCGGCATAAGTGCCATCTTCATCTCACTGGCTAGTGGCTTTAGCACAGATTTAATGAGCTATTTATTTGGCTCGGTATCTGCAGTGTCACGCCAAGACTTATGGGTTGTAATCGGAATTGCAGCTGTTGTCATTGTCTTTTTGTTTTTATTTTTTAAAGAATTATTTGTTTTATCTTTCGATGAGGAATATGCAAAAGCTAGTGGACTGCCGGCACGTTGGGTTCATCTTTTATTTATGATTGTGACAGCACTTGTCATTGCAGCAAGTATGCGCATAGTAGGGATTTTACTTGTGTCATCATTAATGACGTTACCTGTTGCAGCTGCAATGCGCTTGGCAAAAGGCTTTAAGCAAACGATCATCTATGCTATCCTCTTTGGAGAAACGGCTGTCTTAATTGGTCTAATTAGTGCCTTTTATATGGATTTAGCGCCGGGTGGTACGATTGTTGTCACTTCGATTTTGATTTTGTTACTGGTAATCCTAGGAAAGAAAGTAGCATTTAAAATGGCTGCAAAGCAGGGGGAGGTAGCACAATGAATGTTTCAAGAGCGTGGGAAATATTAAAAGAAAATGGCTATAAAAAAACAGATAAACGGGAGTTACTATTAGATATGTTTGCTGCAACAGATAAATATCTGACGGCCCGCGATTTATTGGACGTTTTAAAAAAGGATTTTCCAGGAATGAGTTTTGATACTATTTATCGCAACCTTGCTACTTTTGTGAAGCTGGGGATTTTAGAAGAAACGGAGCTATCAGGAGAACGTAACTTCCGTATGCACTGTGAATCTGCCCATCATCACCATCATTTCATCTGTATGGACTGTGGCAACGTCAAAGAGCTGAATCTTTGCCCAATGGAAATGCTAGGAGAAAAATTGCCTGACTATGAAATTGAAAATCATAAGTTCGAAATATATGGCAAATGTCCAGATTGTAAGCATGAAACGCTGTCAAATTAAAAGACGACAGCGTTTTTTCTATGTAGAAAGAGGGTAGCACCTATATAGGGCTACCCTCTTAACTTATTAAGCTACTGCTACTCTACGGATCGCAACAATTTTATTACAATCTACAATTAAAGGAGAAGCAGGTGCTGCACCTGGCTCAAGGAAGTATGCACAGCAAGTTCGTGGATCGAAGGAAATGAAAGTCACACCTAAGAAGCTAATACCTCCAGATAAGAAGATATCTAGTGTAGTAGCAAGCTCTAATTTTCTTAATTGTTGACAAATACAACTTCTACAGTTACTGCTCATTCTTGGTGTACATTTTTCCTCTTTTTGACAAGGACATTTCTCAACTTTACGTTGACAGCATTTTTCCACCTTTTTAGGACATTTACAGCCTTGCCAGTTCATCTGTGTCGTATATCGTTTATCTTCCATCGTCTAGACCTCCCTTCCTCTAGTTTCGTAAGGGTAACCCTTACACTAATAATCTATGTTTGGTGCATAACTAGAGGCTGGCGATATGTCCGATAGGCAGCTTAAAAATCTATATTTTTCTCAAAATCTTTTGCATTGTGTAAAGCCCTAAGCTGAAAAATTGCTATAAATATCTAATTCAAATGATTTGTAGGGGGATAGATTTGCATGATTTTTTTAAACAAAAAACGACGAGTCATTACAGAAACGTAATTCGTCGTCGTTTAGTATAAGTCTATTGATGTTTTTGTTGGAACGCTACCATGAAATCTCGTAAAGCCTCACAAGCCTCAAGAGGCACTGCATTGTAAGTGGAAGCACGACAGCCACCTACAGATCGATGCCCGTTTAGCCCTACAAAGCCTGCTGCCTTCGCCTCTGCAAGGAATTGCTTTTCAAGCTCCTCATCTGCAACACGGAATGTAATGTTCATTAAAGAACGGCTATCTGAAGCCGCATGACCTTTGTAGAAGCCATTACTATTGTCAATGGCATCATAAATCACTTTGGCCTTTAATTCATTGTGTTTTTCAATTGCAGCTACGCCACCTTTAGCTTCTACCCACTTTAATACCTCTCCTAACATATAGATACCAAATGTGGGTGGCGTATTATAAAGTGAATTACTATCAGCGTGTGTTGTGTATTTCAGCATTGTTGGGATATTTTTATTGGCTTTCTCAAGCAGATCTTTGCGAATAATGACGACCGTTACCCCTGATGGACCAAGGTTTTTTTGAGCGCCTGCATAGATGATTCCGAATTTTTCAATATCCACTGGTTTTGACAGAATATCACTAGACATATCGGCAATTAATGGAACATTTCCTGTGTCAGGATAATTACTCCATTGTGTACCGTAGATCGTATTATTCGATGTGATGTGTACATAGGCATCATCTTCATTGAATTGAATGTCTGCTAAAGCAGGAATATTGCGGTATTGGTTTTCTTTTGTGCTTGCAGCTTCAACAGGTGTACCAAACAATTTCGCTTCCTTAAAAGCTTTTTCAGACCATGAGCCTGATAATACATAGCTAGCTTTTTGCTCAGTTGTTAAGAAGTTCATAGGAATCATTGTAAATTGAAGACTTGCGCCACCTTGTAAAAATAGCACCTCATAGTTTTCTGGAATGGCATAAAGTTTTTTTAATAAAGCAATGGCTTCGTTATGTACTTCGTCGAAAATGGCACTACGGTGACTCATTTCCATAATGGACATACCTGAATCACGGAAGTTTACTAATTGCTCTTGAGCTTTTTCTAATACTTCTTGTGGTAGTGCAGATGGACCTGCGTTGAAATTGTATGCACGTTGTGTCAAAGTGGTACACTCCTTGTTTGGTTAATAACAGAACTTTACTGGATTATACCCCAATTTTCAAGAGAAAAAATAAAATTCTTAATATTTGAGCAGAATAGCGACAGACTCGCAACAAAATGGTCACATTTAAGTCTGTTTTGAAGGTTAAATACGAATAAAAAGAAGTTTTGGTCACATAAATAAGTTATGTATTTCGTGATTTATACATATTGTTATGATTTAATTCATGCAATGTTCGTGTTTAAAGTTATATGAATTATTCTACTATTATAGATAAAATGTATAAAAAGCACCAAAACAAGCAAAATCGATTGCAGTACTCTCTATTTTTGAAGAAAGGAACTTCTTACTTTACGACAGGTAAAGCAAGATTTTGTATAATCATAAGAGAGAATAGAAAAAAGAGGTGTTCAAAATGTTTACAGTAGAGAAAGCTTGTTTAGTGGTTGTGGACGTACAAGGAAAGTTAGCGACAATTGTGGATGACAGTGAAGCGATGATTGACAATGTAGCAAAGTTGGTACAAGCCATGCAAGCACTTGAAGTACCTATTTTATGGCTCGAACAAAATCCAAGTCGCTTAGGTGGAACAGCACTGGATATAGCCCAGCATTTACAAGGGCAACCCATTGCTAAAATGGCTTTTAGTGCTTGCCAGGAAGAGGCATTTGTGGAGGCGATGAAAGAAAGCGGACGTTCACAATTTATTGTCACGGGTATCGAAACACATATATGTGTGTACCAAACGGCGAGACAATTGAAGGAACAAGGATTTGAAGTGGAAGTTGTGGTAGATGCTGTGTCTTCTCGAACAAAGGCAAATAAAGAAATCGGGCTAACTAAGATGAATGCACTTGGTATTTATCCAACGAGCACAGAGATGATTTTATACGAGCTGTTACAACGTGCAGACCATGAACATTTTAAAACAATTTTACAGTTAGTGAAGTAAAAGGAAGTTAAAATTGAAACAATTGGTCTGGAACATGCAATCTTTGTAATAATAATTTTTACTTTTAATAATAATGTACAAAAATATAATGATTTTATATAAATATGGTAGGTGTTCGATGGGTCTATAGACCTTTTTCGGACATCTTTTTTTTATGGAAACAGATACGTGTAGGACACTACTCTTATAAAAGCTTCGCCATTCTAATTATTGTATACTATAATAAAAAGGCGGGATTTCATTATAGGGAAATAACGATTAATGAGGATGATGACAATGCGTAAAAATAATAAATGGTTGCTGTTTATAGGTAGTGTTGTTCTTTTTTTGATTAGTTGTACGGCCAAAGAAATGACTGTTCAAAAAGAACCTCTTTCACCAACGGAACAGTTTGTTATTCAAGATTTACTAAATGATAAAGGGTTGTTAAGCACAGATTTAACAAACCAAAAGGATTTATTTTTATCAGAATCAGTAGGGTTATGGCTTGCGTACCTATTAGAAAAAGACGATCAAGCTCGTTTCAATGACCAGGTGAATGTCATGAAATCCTATTTTTTAACAAATGATATGATTGTCTGGAGAATAGAGGGCTCAAAAAAAGCTACGGTAAACGCCCTGATTGATGATTTACGAATCATTCGTGTTTTACTGGAAGCAGGTGAAAAATGGCATGATTCGTCTTACATACAATTGGGTAAAAACATGGGAGATCAGTTAGTTCAATATGGGATGAATCAAAATCTATTTGTCGATTATGTGGATGTTTATACTCATGATAAAGCCCAGACACTAACAATTAGCTATATTATGCCTTCTGCTTTCAAAGAAATGGAAAAATATGATGTGTTATCACAACAACAAGTTCAGCATCAGTTAGCAATTTTGCAAGATGCGCCACTCACTGAGGCAGGGTTTTTTCCAAAATATTATGATATTCCTTCTAAGAGCTATGTGTTTGATGAGGAACTACACATGATTGATCAATTGTATACGGCTTATCATCTGGCTTCAATGAATGGAGATACAGCCGCATTTAAAAACTGGCTGTTAAACCTTCTAAAAAGAGACGATAAATTGTATGGTCGATACAATGCACAAACAAATGAATCAACAGTTAGCTATGAATCACCAGCCGTTTATGCAATGGCAGCTCGCTATATGATTGCCTTAAACGAGAAGCAATTAGCACAACAGTTCATCGAAAAAATGTCAGCTTTGAAAGACCCTACAACAGGCTATGTTGATAAAAAAACGCAGTCAACGCATAGTTTTGATAATTTACTACCACTATTAGCAGAAAGGGAGGTAGAAAATGCGTACAACAATGACTAAAAATAGAGCGATTTTGGTATATGGGACCATTCTTATTTTACTCTTGCAAATACCTGCTTATTTTTTATTGCGACAGGATGTTGAAGGCTTATTACTATACATGTTTTTAATGCTCTTACTTGTTCTCACCCTTTGGAGAGGGACGGTATTTGGGCTTATCAGTAGCCTTGTCTTTATTTTTATTACAGGATCAACACTTCTCTATACAGGAATATCTGGATCCATGACATTTTTAAATTCTACCTTCTCTATGCAGATATTTTTCATATATGGCATCCTATTGCTGCTACTCATTCTTTGTGCTGGTAAGATGCATGAATTAATGAAAGAACAGGAAAACTATTTAAAAAAGTTGCAAGAAGATGTTAGAAAATATGTAGCGATTGATGTTGAAACTGGATTTGATAATGAGGCACGTATGTATATTAGTGTCAATGAGGAAATGCGACGAGCGGATCGACATAAGCATACCTTTGTTTTTATGGTGTTGAAGATTGAAAATTATCGCAAGTTCCAACAACTTTATGGAGCGAAAGAAGTCCAACATTTATGGCAACAGCTCTCTCAAAGGATTCAACAAACTGTTAGGCAGACAGATAAAAAATTTCGATTTCGTGAAGACCATATCGGCTTACTGCTAATTGATACGACGGATGAGCATATGGAAGTTATTTATGACAAATTGGACCAGGCTTTAAAAAATCACCAATTGTTAAATGAAAAATGGGTGACGCTCCGTTATAAAACAAGCTTTTTTACCTATCATCCACTGAAGGAATCAACATTTGATGAATTACTAGAAGAACTGGAAAGAGAGATGAAAACAAGTGCGCTCTAACTATCGTTTATGGTTCGCCATTGGCATGCTTTGTTTTTATACTTTCATCAACCAAGAGTTGGTCTTTGCAGCCGATTCTGATAAGGACGTAGCTTTGATCTATGTCACAAGTAACCAACAGCCAAATGAGGATGTAATCGCATTGCAAGCCATATTGCAGAGTTACACATCAGTAGATGTTGTTTCGATAGAAGATATCAACAAACAAAAGCTGCAACCATACAAACGCGTCGTTGTAATGAACGCCTACCCAACAAAACTTCCTCCACAAGCACTGTCTGCACTGAATCAATTCAAAGGGTTCGTACTGTTGATAGGTGACAATGCGCTTCAATTTGCACCCTTTTCCAAATGGCAGGAAGGTCCAGTAGTGGAACTTAGAGCGATAGGAGAAGAAAGTTTACACAGCCCTGTGCGGTGGAACAGTTTACTACCAACCGATGATTCAAAAATAATCCAGAGGGCTTTATCAGTAAACCAATCCTATCCTTTTATCATCAGCAAGGACAAATGGTCATTTATTGGAGAATTCATCAATAAAGATACATGGTCCTATCAATGGCCTGCTATCATAGGCGAGCTTTTACAATTACCCAAGCCACAGGTACATCCTGGCTATATCGTGTTAACAGATATTAATATGAAAACAGATGTGCAAAAGTTAAAAGAGGTAGTGACGGGATTTTCTGAAAAAAAAATACCCATTGCTCTTGAAGTCACACCCATTTTCATGGATGAGCATGAAAAAAAATCCTATCACTTGCACGACAATAAAAAATTATTAAGTTATTTGCAACAATTGCAAAAGGAAAATTATCCATTTATTCTTTCATCATCCACCACTATTCCAATTGAAAGAAGTCTTGATTATTTAGTACTTCGTAAAATTTATCCTACAGTCATCAATGGTGATAGCCCCTTATTTAAAGGGAGTATACAACAAGGAAATCAACAACTATATCTATCGAAAAGTGACAATCGCATCATTTACCCGATAACGGTTGGGTCTATTGCCAATACGGACAATCTTCCTCTATATCCTGTCCAACAGGAAATAGATCGATTATTAAAAGTGCCTAGCTCCATCATTGGTATTCAATATCCAGCCTATTTAAATGCTTCCTACGTAGAGGGTCTTGTAGCTTATTTAAGGGAACATCCACAAATCGAATTTTTCGATTTCCGTCATACGAAACAGCAAGTAACGTCAGAGAACGTTTCGATCGTGCAGGATGAAAAGGGTAAACAAACCATTCACTTATCGTTTTCGAAATTAGAACGATTAAAAATTTCATTTGATGAACGACCATTTGAGTTAATATTATGGGCGCTCGTTTTCATTGTTTCCCTGTTTGTTACATTATTTTTTATAAGTACCTTACGTTTACGTATCACATTACGTAAGAGATTATTTGAGGAGAGGAAAACAAATGGCTAATACATTATTTTTTATTTCACTTTTCCTCATTTGGATCATGTTACTCTATCATATGTTTTTAATGGAGGGTGGTTATTTACACTTTCGTACATTTGAAAAACCGATTGATGAATGGGCTAAAAAAATGGACAAAGTTCCTTCTGTTAGTGTCTTTATCCCTGCTCACAATGAAGCGCTCGTGATTGACCAGACACTAAGGGCCATGTCTCGTTTATATTATCCTAAAGATCAACTAGAGGTGATTGTCATTAATGATAATTCCTCTGATGAAACAGGTGCGATTGCAGAGCAATACGCTAAGAAATTTCCATTTATTCGTGTGATTGAAACAGTAGAGCCGAACAAGGGGAAAGGGAAATCCTCTGCGTTAAATTCGGCACTTGCTGATTCAACAGGCGATATCGTAGTGGTCTATGATGCTGATAATACTCCTGAACGGATGGCAGTTTGGTATTTAGTGATGGGATTAATAAATGATCCGAAAGCAGCTGCTACTGTAGGGAAGTTTCGTGTTATCAACGCAGCGGAAACGTGGTTGACACGCTTTATTAATATTGAAACGATATGTTTCCAATGGATGGCTCAGGGAGGGCGTTGGAAATGGTTTAAGGTGGCTACCATACCTGGCACTAATTTTGCTATCCGGCGCACTGTTTTAGAGCAATTAGGTGGTTGGGATGTAAAAGCATTAGCAGAAGATACAGAGCTGACCATTCGTGTTTATAATTTAGGCTACCACATTCGCTTTTTCCCAAAGGCTATTACATGGGAGCAAGAGCCAGAAACATTAAAAGTATGGTGGAAGCAACGCACAAGGTGGGCAAGGGGCAATCAATATGTAGTGCTAAAGTTCTTGAGTCAATTTTTTACCTTAAAAAGAAAAAGTATTATGTTTGATTTATTTTACTTCTTCTTTACGTATTTCTTATTTTTCTTTGGCGTTATATTATCCAATACTTTGTTTATCATTAATTTATTTTATGATATTGGTTTGACCGTTGGCGATATTGCCCTTGTTTTATGGGTATTAGCCTTTTTACTTTTCCTAGGTGAAGTTATGATTACTTTAAGTATTGAAAAAACAGAAATGAATCGAAAAAATTTCTTCTATGTCATACTTATGTATTTTACCTATTCGCAAATGTGGATCGTGCTAGTCGTTTGGTCATTACTATTAGAAATAAAACGCATGTTTACAGGGCAGGAAGTTCAATGGTATAAAACAGAGCGTTTTTCCAAGCAATCAGATAAAGGAGCAGAATAATGAGAACCAAATTCTTCTATTCATTGTTATTTTGTATTGGTTTTTTATGTTTTGCTAACGATGCAGTTGCGGCAACCATTACCGTGGATGACAACATAATTGCAATAGAAGGCAATCAACAGCAGAAAAAGCCGTTATTAGCACAGCCAATCGAATTACAGGGGCCTTCTTCGTCCAGAGATTTTTACTACAATTTAACTGAGGATGTTCCCTCAAATAATCAACAAGTGACATTTCAAATTCAGCATTCAGAACTACTGATAGCACCGTCCTCCTTCACGGTGAAAGTGGATGATGTAGCACTTAAAACAGTGCCATTGAGAGCCGATTTATTAAAACAAACTGTTACGGTCAATCTTCCAAAAGAAGCACTGTTACAAGGCTCACATAAAATAACAGCTAGTTTTTATGGCATTCTGAAAGAAGGAATTTGCGTCGCTCCAGGCAATGCAGGGAATTGGTTACGCATCGAAATATTATCATCTATTTCAGCATTCAGCGAGGAAAGTCAGGCAGGGTCCTTAACAAGTTATCCTGCTGCATTTTTAGGTTATGAGGGCTATGTCACGACGGTTGTTTTACCGAAGCAGGCCTCTGAAGCCACATTAAACAGTGGCTATCAGCTTGCTGCTTTTTTATCCGAACATGGTGATATAGATGTACAGATTAAACGAGAAGATGCTGTTAGTAAAGCGTCAGGTCCAATCATTATCGTCGGGGCGAAAACCGAATTTAGTACAAGCCTATTGAAAAAAATAGTAAACAACATAAGTGTTACGGATGATGCAATGACACTGACAATGCAGGAACTTTTGAATACAGACTCTAATCGAAAAGTTCAACTTTTAGTGGTAACCTCTTCGAATGCTCAAGCGATACAGGATCGACTATCATTTTTAACCGAAGCAAGACTATTCGAGCAATTAATCGGTAATACAGTAGCGATTAAAGATGTACCGACAGTGGAACAGACATCCGACACAACGATTCCATTCCAGCAATTTGGCTTTGAGGACCGACTTTTATCTAGTCAAGTCACAATGACACCTCATTATTATGTTTCCTTGCCGCAACTAGAGGCAAATAAAGAAGCGACGATGCGATTGATCTTAAAAAAATCTGCTACTATACCGAGCAGTAAAGAGGACGAGGATCGAAAATTAGAATTGATTGCTTATATTAATAATGTGCCACATGCTGTAGATTTACGAAAATTAGAACAAACAACATCAGATATGTACGAGGCGATCATACCGATCCAAACCAACGTGCTTAACAAGCAATCAATGACAGATCTTCAATTTGAGGTAACGGGCTTCCAACTTGAAGATCCGTGTGAAACAACTAATGAGCGATACTGGCTGTATATTGATAGTGACAGCACATTGTCCATTGTAAAAGATACAGCAGAGCCAACCTTTACATTACGTGATTTCCCCAATGCCTTTCATGAAAATACGTTAATGGTCATCCCTAGTAACGAAAATATGGATGATACAAAAATGGTGTCGCTTTATAAAGCATTAATGATGAATGGAAAAATGGCGCAAATCACACTGATGAAGGACAAAAATGTCACAAAGGAAAAGTTACAAAAGCATGCAGTTATTTTTACGGGAGATATGGAGCATCTGACATGGCTGTCACAACATGCTACCACGATTCCGCATACAACTAAGCAGTTCATCAAACAAGGATTTTTACCTGAGGCTATTGGTCAATATGCATTTATAACAAAAAATTTCTGGCAGGTTAATGAGCCTTTACTATGGATTCATTCATTTGGAGATACTCCCATAACGGGAGACTTTTATAGCCATTTAAAAGAGACGGATTCACAGATAGCTGCTGCGATTGAAACAAAAGAAGGACAATTTGTAGTGGCAGTGAATCAGCATGCTAATAACGGCGTTATAAACGTAGATAAAAAAGGTGAGATCTCCTATGTCTTAATTGCGGAATTTGTGGGGCTGATTATTGTCATCGCAGTAATTCTATATATCATTCTTCGCAAAAGGAAGAAAAATCAATTGAAAAAATAAAAGCAAAGTCGCGTGCGACTTTGCTTTTTTATGCAGGCATATCAGTTGGTGTTGGCTTTGCATAGCCTTCTTTATAAGTATCATCAATGACCTGACGAATTTCTTTTAGGCTTTTTCCTTCTTTATGCATTTGTGCGGACTGTACAGCAATCTCTAAGCATACTAAACAACGTGTTCCATGATCATCCCAGACGATGGATCCGTCTTCTCGTTTGTCCTGAATAAAGCAGTTTAAATTACTTTTATGGCCTACTGATTCGCCACAACCGCAATAGCATGGCATCCATTCTAGAACCTCTGTCGATTGTCCTGCAAGCTGATAGACTAAACGAATATTTTCCTGTTTATCGTCTAAAAAGGATGGCAGGACATCAGCCGAAGCGGTTTCTTCCTGTATATCACCTGAAGCTTGTGTATGTCCTTCATGTGAAGCGTCATTAGCTTCATGGTTCGATTCAACACTGTTTTTATCTTTACCACATGCACTTAATAATAATAACGCCAATACAACAAAAATAGAAATCGTTTTCTTCAAAAATAGCGCCTCCTACATGTTTACAATACTTCCATTATAACATCGTTTCCGTAAACATTTACAGGCAGTCTATTTGAAAATCAATGAAATATATCTAATCCACGTGTTTTGTTCATGAAATGTTCCATTTTCTCGCTCAATAATTTCTTTAAGAAAAAGCCGAACAGGATAAAAATGAACCAGAAACCTGCTAAGAAGAGGAGATCCACCCAAACTGTGGACCAAATTATCCCTCCTACAGCTTCACGCATTAATTCTATAGCATACGTAAAAGGTAAAAATGGATTGATTATTTGGAAAAACCTTGGTAATAATTCGACAGGATATGTCCCACCAGACCCTGCAATTTGTAGCACAAGCATCACGATAGCTAATGCTTTCCCTACATTTCCAAAGACGGATACGAGTGTATACACAACGGTTATAAATACGAGACTAATGAAAAGACCAAATAAGATAAAGTAAACGGGTGCTTGAATAGAGCCGTCTACTAAAAATGTATCGCCGATGGTAATAATCAATGTTTGGATAAAAGAAAAAGTTCCAAATGTTAAAAGTCGACCAAAGTATATATCACGAATACTGTAAGATGAATTGCCATGAAGATTCACAGATAATAATGAAATTAACAGTAAACAACCTACCCAAATAGATAGCACAGTGTAAAACGGTGTCATAGCTGTTCCATAATTTGCAATAGGGAATAAGCGATGCTCCTGCAGTTTAATAGGTTCCTCAAAGAAATCGCGTTCAGCATTGACGTCATTTTTCAGTAATTGCACAATCTCTGCAATATCGGCTTCCTCTTCTAGTGTCCGCAGTTTAGTCGCTAATTCCTTAATTTTTGAGCTTAAAGTCGGAAATTCCGTTTGTATTTTTTGAATAGCATTATTAGCCGTTCCTAGTGTATTTTTAGCCTGTGACAATTTAGCTGTTGCTTGTGGAATGAATTGCTTTACATCCGTCAGCATAGCCGAAGCATTTGTTAATGTTTGTTTAGCACTAGCTAAGGTGGATCGAATTTGTGGCTCTAGACTATCATTATAATAGGATAAAAATTTCTGCAAATTAGTCGTTGCGTTTTGTGCCATGTTTTGAATAGCGACAATATCCTGCTTGATGACTTCCTTATCAATTGGCTTTACTTGTGCCAGTTTATTTAGTACATCGTCATGTAAAGCATGTAACTGTTGTAATGCGCTAAGAGCGTTTGTCGTGGAATCAATGAAGCTTGGTTGATGCTGTAAGGCTTCACGGATCGTTGTAAGCTGTTCAATGAGTGACTGATTCTCTTCGGCATTATTTTCCTGTAAAGAATTGATAATAGTTGTCAAAGACTTCTCTAATTGCTGTCGTGTTAAGGCATCAGCTTGAATTAATTTTTGCAAAGCTTCAAGCGTTTGAATACTATTAGTGATGTTATCTTTGGCGGTTGTCAATTGCTGTTGCAATGCTTCCTTCGTTTGAGCAAAGGAGGATGGATCTAAGTCGATATTATTGAGCTTATTTATGATATCTGAAAAGTGTTGTGCGATAGTTTGGACAGTGGCTACATCTTGTTTGATAACAGGTGACAGCTCATTAAACAGAACATCCGCTTCATTCACTAAATGTAAACCCTTCTGAATGGTCGTTAAACCATCTGTTGTAAGTTGTTCTACTTGAGGTATTTGTGTAAGTGCTTGATTCAGTAATTGATTTGCATCCTGCCCTTGCGTAGAGGCTTGAGTCAAAAATGAATTGATATCAGGTAAATGCTGTTCGATTGTAAAGACATAGTTTTCAAATTTGCGAAAATCAGGAATGTCACGCTCCATTTCAACGCCAATTGTATTAAAAATGGAAAAAAGAGTGCCATTGACAGTCGACACAAATTCATTCGAAACTTGCTGTGTAAGGACACTTGCACCTTTACTTGTAATTTTAGGGGCAATAGGATTCTTTTTTTCATTTACATAATAATCGATATGAGCTTTCGTTGGTTGATCGGTTAGAATGGAAGTTAGCTTTTCGGAAAAATCATGGGGGATGACAATGGCAGCGAAGTATTCGCCATTTTTTAATTGTGCCAGCGCTTGTTTCTCCGTCTCTAGCTCCCATGTAAAGCTATTATTAGTACGTAAATTCTCTATGACCTCTTTTCCAACATTGATGGCATCATCTCTAACAGTAGTTCCCTTATCTTCATTGACTATTGCGATCTTCATATTAGCTGTGTGGGCGTACGGGTCCATGGAAGCATAAATATTCAACCATGCGTAAAGAGAAGGCAGGAAAATAAGTCCACCTATAATGACAGCTACGACCCAATTGGTAACAATATTTCGGATATCCTTTGTATAAATTTGAAAAACATGCTGGAACGAGTTTTTCATCTAAATCACCCCACATTTCAAAATTTGCATGATCTCTCATTATGTATGTTCCCAAATATACTTAAAATTATGTTATAAATGTGAAATATCTTCATTTAAAGGCAAATTAGTTTACTAGGTTTTCAAAACACTTTATAATCAAACGCGAATACACTAAAATTAGGCTTTTAGTGTAAAAAAGGAGGTCACTATTTTAGTGAAAAAATTATTAATTATTGGCTCAGTGATTGTTGTATTATTTGCAGCAATTATTGTGCTTACCAATGTCTCAAACAAGAGTAAATTAGAAAGCGCAAACAACCCTTACGGCGATAAAAAGCTAAAACAAGAAACAATCGATCAATTAGACGATAAAAACTATCAAAACATTATGTTACCAGATGAACTAGAAGCTAAAATTGAAGCTGGTGAAGCGGTTAATGCTTACTTCTTCAGTCCAATTTGTGTTCACTGCCAAGCATTTACACCAGTATTAATGCCAGTTGCCGATGAGCTAGGTGTTGATGTTGCACAATTGAATGTCTATGAATATGAAGATTTATGGAATAAGTATAATATTGAAGCAACACCGACATTTATTCATTTCGAAGGTGGTAAAGAAGTAAATCGCTTTGTAGGAGCTCTTAAAGAAGAGGATTTACGTACTTTTTTAAATACCGTCGTGTTAAAGAAATAGAGAAGTAGAGACTGTATCAAAATAACTTTTGATACAGTCTCATGTTGTTGAAAAAGATGATGTTAATAGCAGAACAAGACTTTTTAACAAGGTAAGAGGTTGATTTCCGTTCCGCCAGCGTCCTTTCCAGGGGGCGTCCGATGAGCCGCTTCACTCACTGCGTTCGCTCCAGGGTCTCCTCTATGACGCTAAATTCCCTAGGAGTGACGCTGGCTCCACTCCAATCAACCTTTCTGCAAAAGTGTCTTTTCCTGAACAAAATAGACCATTATTTATATTATAAGAGAGGATAGCCTCTTATTTTCAATGTGGAGAAGTGATGTGTGACAACACCCCTCCATAAAAGAGTAGTGAATGCCTTCACTTGAACCTTTGCTAAAAAGTTAACATTTTTATTTTATGGGGTGGAAGGCTACTTGAGTCCCGTGGGATAGCGAGACAGGCGAGCCTCTAAACGGAGCGGTAGCAGAGGAAGCGGCTCGGCGCTCGCCCACAGGAAAGCAAGTAGCCTACAACAGAAATCCTTTTTTACCTTTCACAAAAATGCTATTATGGATGGTTTTCTTTTCCACATTAAGAGACTGTATCAAAATAACTTTTGATACAGTCTCTTTTGGTTTTTGTAGTGTATACTAAAAATACTGAAAAGTTGTACACTGGAGGAATCGACAATGTCAATGGATGATTATTTTTATAACGGTGAACTGATGAAATGCTATGAATTGGCGAAGCAGGTGACAAGCGAAGAAGAAAAAGCACGGGCACAAAAATACATGGCTTTATTCGAACAATATGATCTTGATCGCTACCCAAAGCCTACAGCACATGGGGAAGTACAGCATGCAGAAAGAGCTGATGAAAGCTACCCTGAATCGGATTTGGTGGTGGAAATACGTGCAATAGAAGAGGAAGAGGCATTTGCCAAGCGTATTCAGCAATTAGAGGAAGCTGCGAAAACAGGCACACCATCCGATAAGGCTCAATCCTTTTTTACACAAGGGGAGCTGTTTTTATTTGCTCACCACTACAATGAGAGTGTTCACTGCTTTCAACAAGCAGTAAAGGAAAACCCAAATAAGGCTGTCTACTGGGGGATTACGGGGCAGACAATGCATCGCTTTGGTTGGATGCCTTTTGATGCACTTGGTTATTTAGAGCAAGCGATTCAACTAGATCCTATAAATCCTCGTTGGAAATGGAATAAAGCACTAGTCCTTATTCAATTGGCGAAGGATTTACAAATGGCTCCATTTATGGCGAATGCCGCACTCGCTTTGGAGGATGCACTAGCCTCTTGCGGAGAACAGCAACGATCATTGAAAGATGCCATTCAAAATACAATGGATACTATGGATAGCTATGTGTTCTCTTAATTTATGTAGGATGTCTCCAACTGTAAATGGAGGCATCTTTTTTCGGCTGAGAGAGGTTCGTTGCCATATTCCACAATCATGGTATGATAAGAAAGAAAATGATTTGTAGATATAAAGGACGGATTTTTTTATGGCACAAGAAGTGGCAAATAAATTTATTGAAAACGTATGTAATCATTTAGTTCGCAATATGAATATAACGAAGGTGGAAGAGCATTTTAAAGAAACCATTGCCGTGCAGCGACAATCAGCCGCATCCACTAAGGACTTTTGGGATATGCTGATGGTCAATATGCTCTTTTTTACTGAGAATGAACAGGCTTGGGAGCAACAATTTTTAAAAATGCTTCATGCAAAAAATTGGCTAAAGCCTGCAGCGCTGGAGGAAGAGTTATTAATGCACCAGATGCGAATTCGTCAGCAAGTAGCAGAGCAAATGGAGGCAGCGAAGGAATTATTCCATAAGCAGTATGAGACGGAAAACATGACAGAGGAAGCCATCATTTATGACTATGCATATAGCTCAGCCGGTCATTCAATGCGGATGGATTTATTAACTGTTTTTGTATCAACGCCAGAGCAATCAAAAGTACTTTTTGATGCAGACCCAGAAGAAACAATTCGTATTGTAAATGGGTATATTGCTTATTATACAGATGGTTTGATTAATAAAACAAAATTATGCTAACTTTGTTACGAAGTTTTACGTGAAAGGAATTTAATTGAATGAATACACCATTTACTTTTAAACATACACAACCAACTGAAATGGATTCTACGAAAAAATATCCTGCTATTTTTTTATTGCATGGTATGGGTAGTCATGAAGAGGACTTACCACAATTAGTGCAAGATTTTCAAGAGCAATGTCATATATTTAGCTTACGAGGGCCGATTACACAGAATCCTGGCTATGCTTTTTTCACGATTCAAGAGGTGGGACAACCAGATCGCGCAATTTTTGATAAAGTATTAGTGGCGCTTCAACGTTTTATATTAGAAGCGATCGATGAATATCAAATCGATCCTCATAAAGTATTCGTCTTAGGCTTTAGCCAAGGCGCCGTATTAGCACAATCACTTGCCTTTGTCATGGGGAATTTAGTGACAGGAATCGTTGCTTTAAGTGGCTATACCCCTAAATTTGTAACGGAGGAATATGCCATTCGCTCAGTAGAGCATTTACATGCTTTTATTTCTCATGGTGATTATGATTATGTCATTCCTTCTCAATGGGGCATGGAGAGTAAGGAGATTTTTGAACAATTTGGTGCAAAGGTAACCTTTAAGCAATATCCAGATGGACATGGTGTCACACCTGATAATCTTCGTGACCTTGTAGCATTTTTAGCACAGCAATTACAAGAAGATCTTCAATAAAATGACAACCGAGGCAAATAAATGTCTCGGTTTTTTTGGCTATGGAAAAAAGATCACTCATCAAATTATTTTTCTCCAATAGTGATTAGAAGAATCGAGGCAAGAAGGTTCAAATTCATGTCAGTCGGTGGTATCATAGAAGATGTTGTGAATGAGCGTGGTTGGTTAGATGAAAACATGTACTTTATGTGAACATAGAGACAGAACCAATCTAAAAGGGGTAAAATAATAATTTGATGTGCTAGATGCAAATTTTGTCGCTTTCTATCGATGGAAGCGGGTAGAAATTATGGAGAAAAGGAATTAAGATGAATGGAACAAAATCTGAAAACGGAGCATAAACCGCAATCCTCCGAAAAATCAAGAGGGAAGTCATCACGCTCTGCTATTTTAGCGCAAACGGTCAAAACTGGCATTATCAAATCCAATTTAATACCGATGTGGGCTGGTTTAACGCTAGGCATGTACAAAAATAAAATGACGTTAATGGACAATATACCAGAAATTATTTTTTCAACAATCGGTTCTGCCCTTGTAATTGGAGCAGCAGGGGCATTTAATAATGTCTATGATCGTGATATTGATGCGATTATGCCTCGTACACAAAGCCGACCAACTGTAACAGGGGAAATGTCAGCAAAAACGACGCTATCTTTAGCCGTTGCGATGTTGATCATCGGGGTAGCTGTGTTGGCACTGGCTTCACCATTAGCAGCTGCGTTTGGTCTATTAGGTGTGTTTTTATATGTAGTCCCTTATACAATGTGGACAAAACGTCGTACGATTTATAATACGGAAATTGGTAGTATTAGTGGGGCAGTGCCGCCATTAATTGGTTGGTCTGCGGTATCAACAGATATTACACATCCTGCGATACTTGGTTTATTTTTTGTCATGGTGATTTGGCAAATGCCCCATTTTTATGCCATTGCGATCCGCAAACGTGTAGACTATGAAGCAGCCAGCGTACCTATGCTGCCCGTTGTCAAAGGAATGCGCCGTACGTATTATCAAACCAATTTTTATTTAGTTTTATTGATTCTATCAAGCTTTTTATTTGGCTCGTTAAGTGTTGGAATTATGCTTGTGGCATTGATTTTAAGTGTTGCTTGGTTAGTGATGAGTATTTACGGCTATCATAGTAATACGGATCAAGTGAAATGGGCTACTAAAATGTTTGTCTTTTCACTTTTCCATATGACAATACTATTTTCAACTGTCATTGTATACTCATTAGTAGGGGTTATCTTTAAGTTATATTGATTCAATCAATGATGACTAGACGTCATGGCGTCCAGATTTATAGAGCTCGCTTGAAAAAACAATCTTCAAAATAAAAACCAACAAGTTATTCGTTACTTGTTGGTTTTTTATTAGCTACTGAAATAATTTGGCGACTTGGCCACTCTAATGCATGTAGCTGTCCGCCAAAAACTGCGCCACCATCAATGCCTATGATGTTATTTTCTCCGAAATAGACACGATAGTCCGTTGGATTTTGGTGAAGATTATACGTAGGGGTATGTCCAAAGATCACCGTTTTATCCCCATTATAACCTGCATGAAATTCCTCACGAATCCACAGTAAACGCATGGGGTCAGTGTCTGCGATAGCGACACCAGGAACAACGCCCCCGTGGACAAAAATAGCATCCTCTAACTCAATATATATTTCAAATGTTTCAATTAGTTGTAAATGTTCTTCAAGCTTCGGTAATGTTTGAATAAAGCTAGGCAATGTATTGTTTTCAATAGCTTCCTCAAAATCTTCCAACTGGTAGCCATAGCTTGCCAGTGTGGCCTCTCCACCACATAGTCCGACCCAATGGTTCCATGGCTTAGCAAGGCCAGAACGACAGGCATTGAGCATGATTGCCTCGTGGTTACCTAGCAAAACACGTGCACCCTTTGCTTGTAATTCATTAACCAAATTTAATACACCACTAGAAGCGGGACCTCTGTCTACGTAATCACCAAGTAAAAAAAGTTGGTCATTCGGTGGATCGTAGTTTGCTTTTAAAAGTAATTCTTCTAACAGCCCTAATTCTCCATGTATATCACTAATTGCTAGTATTCGATTCATTTTCGAGCATCCTTTCTAATAGTAAAGCATTACTATTCAGTATAGAGAATTCTTCTACAAATTTCGACTTTTCCAGCTTTTACATAGAATGGTCGAAGAAATAATTCACTTCCTACTATTTTTCTTTATCATATGAAAGGAGATTTTATTTCCTTATTCATTTGTCAGGGGTGGGGGTTTTGCGAGAGGGGAGGGGCTGAAGGTTAACAGCAGAAGCAGGTTAGAATACTTATACTGTTAACCTATTAGATTAAATCATTAATTCGTCCCAAGCTTGTTTAACGATCTGTTCATCAAATGTTGAAATAAGGCGAAAGTTATTATTGTCTAAAATGCGGAAATGCTGACTGATAACGTTTTGCTGTAGTTTATAACCATCGTGCTCATGAATATTTTTCCACCATATGTATCCACCCATTGTTTTTTCCTTTGGCTGCAATGTTCCATTATTCGCGATTAAATCTACTACCTCCAATGGATCACCGCCAAGCTCATGCTGTAAAATCGAGCTGTCACGACACAAAGTGCAAATGGCAACAGTAGTTGTCCAACCAGCTAGGATACGGCCTTTTTCAATTTGTACAAGTGTTTTCTTAGATAGTCCTAATAAATCACTCATTTGATCCTGTGTAAAAGCTTTTTCTGTACGGATTAATTTCAGTTTTTCTGAAATGAGTGTGATTAATTGTTCACGATTCATCCTAACACCCCTTTTTTCAGATTGTTATGTTCCATTATACATGAAAGTAAAGATACGTGTTTTTCTTTCGATAGTGGAATTAAAAATGAAACAGACTGCCCATAATGGAACAGTCTGTTGGATGATTAAATCTCATATTTTTTCGTATCAGAGATTACACGGAAATGGATGCCTTTAATCTGTGCACTTACTTTATGGCGGAGCGTATCAATATCCACCAGTTCTTCTTTATTTTTGACACATAAGGCAATCTCATGTAATAGGTTTGTAAAAGCCTCCTTAAATAAGGCACGCATATTATCGAAATCTAAACTGCGGAAACTACCATCAATATCGAAGGCTTCCACAGAATTTAATTGCTTAGAAGCTCCTGCAAAACGATCGTCATAGACTGTGTAATTTTCGTCTGTTACAACGATAATATATAAAATTTCTCCTGTAACCGTTTTTAATTCAATATTTGTTTTGTGTTTTTTTACGTCGGTAATAATGTGAATACCATCTGAATGATATAGCTTAAACAATGTCATGTGTATTGCCCCCTGAAACTAGAATCTTATTACGTTATCCATTATATAGTGGAATGGCTAATAATGGAATAATAAATACCAGTTTCATTCTGTTATGTTGATTGTACTTCTGTGATAACTGGTGCACTTTTTCGTAGAGGTCGAACCTCAATATAATGAATTTGATGCCCTTGTTGCTCATAGATGCTAAAGAGATAGGTGTCTAATTCAATATTTCTTGAAGCTTTAATGCCATTATTCACTGTTAAGAACCAACCACCTAATGTTTCTACTTCCTCTGCATCCAGCGTAATGTTTAATAGATTTTCAACATCTTCCACAAGCATTTTGGCATTTAAAATATAGTGATGATCTGCGATTTTTCGAATATCAGCAATTTCATCACCGTCAAATTCATCCCGAATTTCACCAACAATTTCTTCTAAAATGTCTTCAACAGTTACTAGTCCAGATGTACCACCATATTCGTCCATTAAAATGGCCATATGGATTCGTTCTTTTTGCATGCGTACAAGTAATTCCTGAATAGGAATTGTTTCAATAACACGAATGACAGGATTAATGAAATCCTCTAAAACTAATGTGTCGTCTGTAAGTTGTTCAAGTAACCCATGCGTAAATAGCTCCTTGGCATTGATAAAGCCTAGAATATTATCGCGGTCACCATCGTATACAGGGTAGCGCGTATATTTTTCCTCGGCAATGGTATGAATGATATGGGTAAACGATTCATTTTGTTCAATACCAACTATTTCTGTTCGGGGAACCATAATTTCACGAGCAATACGTTCATCAAATTCAAAGACATTGTTCACATATTTAAGCTCAGATTTATTGATTTCACCACTTTTAAAGCTTTCAGACATTAATAATCGCAATTCTTCCTCTGTATGAGAAAGCTCATGTTCACTAGCGGGCTTCATGCCGAATAGTCCAATTAAAACACGTGCAGAACCGTTCAAAAACCAAATAAATGGGTACATGATTTTGTAGAAAAACATAATTGGCTTTGCGAAAAGAAGTGTAATAGCTTCAGCCTTTTGAATAGCTGCCGTTTTTGGAGCTAGTTCGCCAACTACTACATGTAAAAACGTTGCGATAGCGAAGGCTGTACCAATTGTAAAGATCGTCATATATTTATCAGAAATGCCGACCATTTCAAAAAGTGGGTGAAGCATAAATTCAAAGGTTTTTTCACCAACCATCCCGATACCAAGTGCGGTTACTGTAATACCTAATTGGCAGGCAGATAAGTATTCATCTAAATGATGGACAACATGCTTAGCAGCAATTGCTTTTTTATTGCCCTCTGCAACCAGCTGATCGAGTCTTGAGGAGCGCACCTTGACAATGGCAAATTCTGTTGCTACGAAAAAGCCTGTTAAAGCTAATAAAATGGTAAAAATCGATAGGTTTATAATGGTCTCCAAATAGTCGTTCTGTAAAAACAGAACGTCACCTCCTAATTATGAATAAGTAATAGTAAGGATTGCATTAATGCAATACTTTCGGGTGAAACGTTTTTCTTAATGGTTTCAATTTTTTTATCATCTTGTTTGTTCATTTGCTCTAGCAATGAAGCTACATCATGCTCTAAATCTTGCATTTTTAAACGAAGCATTTGTACATCGATTTCTTCATAGGGTGTGATGTTCAATTCATGTTGGATTGCTACGAGTGAGAGCCCCTGTTGTTTGCGTTGTTCAATAAATTGAAGTCGTTCAATCATTATTGGATCATAGAAGCGATAATTTGTTGCAGAACGTTCTGCATCCAACAAACCAATATTGGTATAATAATCGATTGTTCGTTTAGTAATGCCTGTTTTTTCTGCAAGTTCGCCAATTTTTAATTTCTCTGTCCCAATGCAAACACCTCCAAACCATCACGTGATACTTTGATTATAACGTGATGGTCTAAATATATTCAAATGATAGGCGTCAATATTTCAAAATTGTAAGATTTTTTTAATAAAAAAATAACGTTTCTGCCATTGTTAACTGGTAGAAACGTTACTAAGATTAGGGAAGTAAATAGGTATCGTATAGGTGATGGAGTGCTTCTTCACCATTTTCTTGTAAGAGAATTTCCTCATTATATGTAAGTATGACGTTTGTGTGCTTACTATCGATTTTATCATCAATGAATTTACACGTTACCGTGACAAAGCCCGCTTCCGCTAGCTTTTCTTTCATATCTCCATCCCAGGGCTGGTCAGAAAATAGTGGGGGCTGCCAAGTGCCTCTCACATGTAGCTCATTTTTTTCAAGGTCATAATCCCAGCGGATGTCACGTAAAATAGTTTTAAATAGGTCATTAACTGTAAAAGATGTATCTTGATAGTTAATGTCTATAGCGCGCATGGCATGGACATCTCGACTAACTGCACTAGCTGCGGAATTGGCCGCTGAATTGATGCCTGAAGCAGCATCTCTAATTTCTGCTAATCGATCACCACAGCCTGTTAGTAAAGCACAGATGCATGTTATACAAGCTACCTTCGTCATCCATTTCACAAGTAGTCCCTCCAGTCTAGTAAGTTGTTATTACTATCTTAACGAAAAGAAAAATACGAAGAAAGGGCATGAAGGCGGCAGTTTGTGACGGTTTTGCAACGATGCGATCTCCACTTGATTGTTCGGCATTTGGAAAGTATATAAGTCTGAAGATTTAGTAAAATGATGAGAGAAAGGGAGCGGTTTGGATGAAAATTAATGATGAAATGCTTGATCGATTAGGAACTTATTTTGTCTATCATGCTGTTTATGATAATTATGGTATTACCTTTGAAAACTTTGTGGATCGTTGGCTACGAGGAATTCTTGAGGTATAGCAATCATCAATGCCGCCTTGATAATGATGTCCGAATTTTTTGAGCATGCTCTGAAAAATTGAAAAAACGGTAACACTCGATTTAGTAGACAAGTTAAACAAAAGAGTCGTGTCCAAGTTTGAACACGACTCTGCTTTATTTGAAATAATCTGTAATAAACTGATTGGCTTCCTGCCAATTATATACTCGTATAACATTATCAGGAACAGTGAGGCGGTTATATGGTGTGTCAAATAACACAACAGGGATTTTTAGTTCCTCCGCCAGCATTACCGCATTATCGTGCTTATCCTCAAAGAAAGCTTCTACATGATGCTTTTTCGCGGCAGCTAGTTTATCGTGGCTACCTAGAAGTTCGATATGATCGTATGGTATAGCTTGCGTTTTAAACCAATTGACAGTGATGTTTGCTACATTTTCACCTCGTGCAGAAATATAATACAGCTCGAAATTATTTTTCCAAGCGGTTAGAATATTTTTTGCATCTTTTGCCACTTCAGAGACTTCATACATATAAGGCTCATTTTCCTTAAACCATGTATTAAATGCACTGCGGTCAACAGGGTGTGGAAAGGCGGATAAAAAATCATATTCACAAACATCATCAAGTGTAATATTTACATTGTATTGCTTATTAATATGTGGAATGAGTGTACTTGGACATGTCACAGTCCCATCGATATCAATACCAAAACGAGGCTTTTTCATGCTAGCACCTCCTTAAGCATTCGCTTTTTGTGCTGCTTCTGCTGCTTGCTTTTCTTCCATTTCTGCTGCTAATTTATCAATTTCTTTTTTCAGTTCTTCCACCATCGTTTCTTCAGGTACTTTACGAACTGTTTTTCCCTTCATGAAAAGTAAGCCTTCACCACGAGCACCAGCAATTCCGATATCCGCTTCTCGTGCTTCACCTGGACCGTTTACGGCACAGCCCAACACAGCTACTTTTAAAGGAACCTTTAATTTTGAAATATATTCTTCCACTTCATTTGCGATCGAAATTAAATCAATTTCAATGCGCCCACATGTAGGACAAGAAATAAGTGTGGCCATATTAGAGGCTAGACCAAATGATTTTAATAATTCTCTTGCTACTTTTATTTCTTCTACAGGGTCAGCTGAAAGGGAGATACGCAATGTGTTCCCAATGCCTTTTGAAAGGATGGCTCCAAGACCAGCTGCTGATTTTACTGTACCAGCAAACAGTGTCCCTGATTCTGTAATCCCTAAATGAAGCGGGTAATTAAAGGCTTTCGCCGCCTTTTCATAAGCTTCAATAGCAAGATTAACATCAGATGCCTTCATTGACACGATAATATCGTGGAAGTCCAAGTCTTCCAAAATTTTAATATGGTGTAGAGCTGATTCAACCATACCATCAGCTGTAGGATAGCCGTATTTTTCTAAAATATGACGCTCTAATGAGCCGGCATTAACACCAATACGAATGGGGATACCTTTCGCTTTGGCAGCATTAACAACAGCTTCCACTTTTTCTTTACGGCCAATATTACCTGGGTTAATACGTACTTTATCAATACCATTTTCAATGGCTTTTAATGCTAATCTATAGTCAAAATGAATATCAGCTACTAATGGAATATGAATACGTTTTTTAATTTCGGCAATCGCATCCGCTGCACGCTCATCTGGTACAGCAACACGAACAACCTGACAGCCCGCTTCCTCAAGACGAAGAATTTCCGCAACTGTTGCTTCTACATCATGTGTTTTGGTTGTACACATACTTTGAATGAATAATTCATTACTACCACCAATTGTTAAGTTACCGACACGTACGGGACGCGTATTTGAACGGTGACAAATTTCACTCATTAACTTTCTCTCCTTTTCGGGCCACTATTTTCAGCCGTCACTGTCATTTATTTTAGCAGTGTAGGAAAATAAGGACAAGGAAGAAACGCTAACTTTTCATTTTCCACATTTGTTTTCAAGCTCAAACGACAGTGGAAGCTTGATATTTTCACCTGGAATGAGAGCTTGTAATTGTAAGTGTGGGTTTAAGTTGTAAAAAAGTTGTAAGCGCTCTGGAAAGGTCATAGGAACTTTTGCAGGATGTAGGGCAAATAAACTATGGATAGTGTCACCTTCAATCGTTTGTACTGTAATATAATTTGGCTCACGCTGTTTTTCACAAAGAGTATTTTCTGTATTTTTGGTAGATAAAGCTGCCAGTGGGATAGATCCTTCGGTTAAATCTACTTTGACGACAAAGGCGATCACAATGATGATGGCTGTTAAGATGAATGCGCGCAAAAAATCCCCTCCTTTTCTACACTATATTGAGAAGAGAGGGGATTCATGCACATTATTTTGTAATTGGTTGTTTTGGATATTTTGTAAAGGCCACAATTAATAGAGTAATGGTTAACAATAAAGAGAATACAGTGATAATGGTACTGTTAATTGGTAAATAGTCTGCTAGCATTGACAGCAAAGTTGCCCAAGTGATGGCAAAGGTAGCTGTTCGCCAGATGTGACGATATTCACCTCGACGCTTCATTGCCTTTAAGATAAATAAACCAGCTAAAGCATAGAGAGCAATTTGTGCAAATATGAGCATGGTTGTCACAACAAAAAGCATGAGGAAGGTGAATGGGTATAAGAGCCATTTAATGCCTTCTATATATTCCGTTAAACCAGTTAAACTATCCATATCAAATGTATCAACAGACATACCTGCTGCAAAGCGACCTAAAGAAAATACGGACACAATGGTAATGAGTAGAAAAGTATATTGAATAACCTTTCCAATAGGTAATAAACGATAGGCTGCTAGTTTTTTAGGATGAATGAGACTATCGATAAAAAGCTGTGAGTGTTTCATACTATATCTCCTCCAATCGATATTTTAACATGTTCAAAGAGGACAGGATATGAAAGAAGTATAAATGAAGAGGAACTAGATGATAAAATGTTAACATTATGTAAAGAAGTTAAAGGATTTCTTTACTTTTTGTTGGTAATCATTTAATGATTACAAATAGAGTAGTAGAGATGTAGGAATTGGAGCGAAAACAATTGACAATAGATTGGCAAAGCATACTCTTTCAATTTTTAGGTGGGTTAGGGGTATTTTTATTTTCCATTAAATTTATGGGTGATGGACTTCAGAAATCAGCGGATGATCGATTACGTGAATGGTTAAATCGCTTTACTACAAACCCGATTATGGGTGTCTTAGTGGGTATATTTGTAACGATTTGTATTCAGTCAAGTTCTGCAACAACAGTCATAACTGTAGGTTTAGTGAGTGCTGGTTTTTTAACATTGCGTCAAGCCATTGGCGTCATCATGGGGGCAAATATCGGTACAACCATTACAGCATTTATTATTGGCATTAATATTGGTATCTATTTTTACCCTTTGTTGGCAATCGGTGCAGGTTGTTTGTTTTTCTTGAAAAAAGCAACGTATCAACATATTGGCCAGATTCTTTTTGGCTTTGGTGGTTTATTTTTAGGGCTAGAGCTAATGAGTGCAAGTATGCAGGCACTACATCAATTGGCAGACTTTGCATCATTAACGCTTCATTTAAGTAATCAACCGATTTTAGGCATATTTTTAGGAACCGTATTCACATTATTGGTGCAAAGTTCTACTGCGACGGTTGGTGTGCTGCAAGGGTTATATGCTGAACATTTAATTGGTTTAAATAGTGCATTACCTATTTTGTTTGGTGAAAATATTGGCACGACCATTACAGCGGTATTAGCTTCCCTTGGTGCTTCTATTTATGCAAAGCGTGCAGCTGCCGCACATGTCCTTTTTAATGTCATCGGCACGATTATTTTCATGCTATTCTTTACACCATTTATCCAGTTTGTCCAGTGGGTAAGCGAGTTATTTCATTTAGAGCCTCGCATGCAAATTGCCCTTGCACATGGTTCATTCAACGTATTTAATATGATGATTCAACTTCCATTTATCGCTGGACTTGCAACATTAGTTACGAAGTTGCTGCCAGGAAATGACGGTCATATCAATGTGACAACTAAGCATCTGGATCCATCCTTTATTGATTCCTCTCCAGCCATTGCCCTTGGTCAAGCGAAAGAGGAAGTGTTACGAATGGGTGAACATGCATTGCGAGGACTAGAAGAAACGTTTTTATATATGAAAACGGGGGAAGCAGAACATATTCCAACGGTTTTGCAATTAGAGGTCGGCCTCAATCATCTCGACAATGAAATTACGGATTATTTAGTCATGGTGTCTAAGCAGCCGCTATCTCGAGCAGACTCAGTAAGACACCATACCTTATTAACAAATGTGCGAGATTTTGAACGGATTGGAGACCATTTTGAAAATATATTAGAGCTTCTACAATACAAAGATCATCATGAAGTGAGTTTAAGTAAATCAGCACGACAAGATTTAATTGGTATGTTTAGTTTAGCCATTGAAGCAGTACGGAAAAGCATTGAAGCTTTAGATACGGCGAGCTTAAGTTTAGCTCAGGAGGTAACAGAGCTAGAAAGCTTAATAGATGATATGGAAGATAAACTCCGTCAAAAACATATCGCTCGCTTGAACACTAATGAATGCAGTGGAGCAGCGGGAATTGTTTATATGGATATTGTAAGCAATCTAGAACGTATAGGAGACCATGCAGTAAACATTGCCGACTCGATTTTAGGCATTCGTCATTAGCGAGATGAAACTTTTCACTTTGTTATTCCGTATGAAAGGCAATGCACGGTAAAAGGAGAGAAACTTTATGGAAGTTATTGGCTGGATCTTAGTGATTGCCTGCTTTATTATTTCGTTTATTGGTTTAGTGTATCCGATTATTCCGGGTGTACTATTTTTAGTTGGCGGATTTTTGCTTTATGGTGTATTTTTCTCATTCGCAGAGCTGAGCTGGTGGTTCTGGGTGATTGAAATCCTATTTGTAGTGCTATTATTTGGTGCCGATACAGTGGCAAATGCGTTCGGTATTAAAAAGTTTGGTGGTTCTAACGCAGGAATGTGGGGAAGTACTATCGGTTTATTAATTGGTCCATTTATTATTCCCGTTGCAGGGATATTAATTGGTCCATTTTTAGGCGCGGTGATTGCAGAACTTGTTGTTGAGAAACGTACCTTGAATGAGGCTGTGAAAAGTGGTGTGGGCTCTCTAATAGGCTTTTTAACATCTACCATTGCAAAGGCTGTTATTCAAATCGTGATGATTATTGTATTTTTTATCGCGATTTAATGCTTCACTTTTAAGGTTTAGTGTTTATGATGAAAGGGTAAGATAGTAAACGTATTGGTATTTCAGTCAAAAGGCTGAAATCTTCAATTTGAAGTATTTTTCATTGAATGGTTTGACCAATTTTGATAATCTAAGGATGTACTATTTATTTCTTATTTTAGGGAGGAACTTAACAATGGCTTACGAATTACCACAATTAACTTACGCTTATGACGCATTAGAACCACATATCGATGCAAAAACAATGGAAATTCACCATTCTAAACACCACAATACTTATGTAACAAACTTAAACGCAGCAGTAGAAGGTACTGAATTTGCAGAAAAGAACATTAACGACTTAATCGCAAACCTTGACGCTCTTCCAGCTGACAAACAAACTGCTGTACGCAACAACGGTGGCGGACATGCTAACCATACATTATTCTGGGAAGTTATCGCTCCAGGCGGTTCAAATACACCAGTTGGCGAAGTAGCAAAAGCAATCGATGCTAAATTCGGTTCTTTCGATGCTTTCAAAGAAGAATTTGCTAAAGCTGCTACAACTCGCTTCGGTTCTGGTTGGGCTTGGTTAATCGTTGATGGTGACTCAGTGGCTGTTACGTCTACTCCTAACCAAGACTCTCCAGTAATGGAAGGTAAAACGCCAATTCTAGGCTTAGATGTTTGGGAACATGCATATTACTTAAACTACCAAAACCGTCGTCCAGATTACATCGGTTCTTTCTGGAATGTAGTAAACTGGGACGTAGTAGAAGCTAAATTCCAAGCTGCAAAATAATGATGAATCTTCGGCTATGCCAAAGGTGAGTAATCACCAAGGCATAGCCTTTTTTATTGGATAGAAAAGTAAGCGTGAGGGAAAGTATAAAAAAAAGCAACCTTTCCTCAGAAAGTGCCGTCAAATAAATGATGTTTTACATAAGATTTCGTAAGTGCGTGCTTTTCTGTCATACCTTCGAATGGTATACTAAGTATCGTGTATTGAAATGATCAGAAGATGAGGAGGGGAATACATATGCGCAAAGCACCCGGAAAAAATCGCGCGGCGAGTGTTAAAGCAAAACATCATTCTAATTTAACATTTCGTATGAATATCCTTTTCTTTGCAATATTTATCGTATTTTCAATGTTAATTTTTAGACTGGGTTATATGCAAATCGTCAAAGGGGAAGAGTATGTACGACTTTTAGAGAGTAAAGAGGAAGTTCCTGTTAATACAAGTGTGCCAAGGGGCCGCATGTATGATCGTTACGGGCGTATTTTAGTCGATAATCACCCTGAAAATGCCATTACCTATACGAAAATGCAAACGACTACAACAGATGAAATGCTAAATATAGCTGAAAAGCTGGCGCAATTAATTGAACAACCAACAAAACGCGTCACATTGCGTGATAAACAAGATTTTTGGATTATCAAAAATCATGATGCGGCTTACGAAAAAGTGACAAAGGCAGAAGAAGCTAAAATTCGAGCGAAAGAAAATATTACGACAAGTCAAATCAATGCAGAGATTGATAAACTAGTACGTGAACGCATTACGAATGAAGAACTTTTGCAATTGTCAGAGAAAGATTTAGAAGTATTAGCAATCTTTAGAGAGATGACATCTGGTTATAATTTATCACCTCAAATTATAAAAAGTGAAAATGTCTCGGCAGAAGAATTTGCACGTGTCTCCGAGCGTTTAACGGAACTGCCAGGAGTTAACACAACGACAGATTGGAAACGCGTAAAATTATCTTCTCTATCGATTCTTGGTCGTACAACGGTCCCAACAAAAGGGATACCAAAAGAGAAGCTGAATTATTATTTAGCCCGTGATTATTCACGAAATGATCGAGTAGGGGAAAGTTATATCGAAGCTCAATATGAAGAGCTACTACAAGGTCAAAAAACAGTTGTCAAAAATATTACCAATAAAAAAGGGCAGGTCGTTGACACCACTACGATTTATGAAGGAGAGCCTGGAAAAGATTTGGTTTTAACATTAGATAGTGAATTGTCGGCTGAAACAGAAAAAATAGTCGAAGAAGAATTGCTTAAATTAAAATCACAAGGGGCTTCGACTTTGCTTGATCGTGCATTTTTAGTAATGATGGACCCGAATACAGGTGATATTTTATCAATGGTTGGTAAAAAAATTGAAAATAATCCCGAAACAGGGAAATATGAGGTGTACGATTATTCATATGGAACCTTTACAACAGCTTATGAAGCAGGTTCTGCAGTTAAGGCAGCAACATTACTAACTGGTTACAATCTAGGAGCCATTACTCCAAGCACAATATTAGGAGATGAACCAATCTGGTTAAAGGGTACTGAGGCAAAAAAATCAATTTTTAATCATGGAGGCTATATTTCAATGGATGGTTTAAGTGCATTAGAGCAATCTTCAAACGTTTATATGTTTAAAACAGCTCTGCTTATTAATGGAACACCATATAGCTATAGAATGCCTCTTCTTTTAAATCAAAACACATTCCCGAAAATGCGTAATTCTTATGCACAATTTGGATTAGGTGTAAAAACAGGAATTGATTTACCAAATGAATTTAGCGGTGTAAGAGGTCCCTCTGGTCCTACAGATGGAGGGAAAATACTCGACTTAGCGATTGGACAATATGATACGTATACACCATTACAATTAGCACAGTATATTTCTACAGTAGCAAATGGTGGTTATCGTATTCAGCCACATGTTGTCAAAGAAGTGCGTGAACCATCAAAAGATGGACAATCGCTAGGCCAATTAGTGACTGAAATAGGACCAACTATTTTAAATCAAATTGATAATCCACTATCTGATCTTAACTATGTGAAACAAGGGCTACGTCGTGTTTATACAGGTTCAAAGGGGACAGCTAAAAGACAATTTGGGAATGCACCATATACAGCGGCTGGGAAAACTGGAACAGCTGAAGTAATGTATTATGGGGATTTACGACAGTATAGGGGTCAGTACTCCCTTACTTATACACATGTTGGTTTTGCGCCATATGAAAATCCAGAAATTGCCTATGCCGTAGTTATTCCTTGGGCATCAACAAACCCTAATCAACCTTTTTCTGCTAATAATGATATTGCAAGAAAGGCTCTGGATAAATATTTCGAGTTAAAAGCAAAATATAAATCTGAAAAAGTGACAGAAAGTGATGTTAAACAAACAATTTTACCTGCTATTACAAAAGACAAAATTGGGGAAGATGAGGAAGAATAAGAAATACTGCTAGCGCATTCGAATGCATTAACTGTGCCTCTATTGTTAGACACATCTACAACTAGAAGTGCAGTTTTTCTATTGCTAAATTTACTGTAGAAGATAAATCACAAGCAGTTGAACCCTACGTAAATATAAGTGAACGATAATGCATTCCATGTCCGTGTATGAAGTAGCACACCTTCTGGAGGTAACCATCATAAATCACAACAGTACTTTTTCCTTTACAGACATCTAACGCAATGATGTGTTTCATCTCATTCTTCTCCTTGTGACCAATCATAGAAGTCTTCACAGTACCTTATCGATTCCACTTTCTTATACACGATCTCTTAGGCCCAACATACTAAACTGATTCCTCTAAGGGTATGAAGTTAGCCGGTTTTATATACGGACCACAAATGGTCCCAGAGGCTGGTCGACTTTTCTTTCACTTCTATTATAAAAAATAGTAGCACAAACCATGGCCTTGGTTTGTACTACTAATGTTAGTATGTTTAAAAAAAGCCATAGTAACTTATAGAAGATGATGTCTGTACTGAGCAGACGTCATCTTTTTTAGGTTCCACTGCCCTGATATAGAAGGGCAATCTGTGCTACTAATCTAGCATTTTCTATTTGTGAACCAAATGGTAAAGATGATTTTAACCTATGAATTCGTACAAGATTAATTTCGAATTCTGCTTCTTCAAAGATTTCAAATGAACATTTTCCTTTTTCATTTTCCGAATCGTTATTGCCTTGAATTTATATGTGAATGCCTTCCTTTCACTAAATTATTTTACATAATAAGAGAAATTTAAGGGTGTTAATTTTTATTATTATAATTACTACCTAGAATTCCAATTTAAGTGAAAAGCACTATTTGGCCAAATACATCTAGTTTATATATAAAGAAAGTTATATATCAAAAACCTTAAAGATAGATGGACCTCGATATATGCATCTAAAATATGTTAAATATTTCAATATAGTTGGAAATTATCTTGCATTTTAATATTTTGTAGTATATTATAATAAATAGGAATATATAACAAAATTCCTGTTTATTATAAATTTTTAGGAGGTTTTAATATGAAGTTAGGAAAAAAATTTGGAATTGGATTAGCCGCAACGGCTCTTTCTTTATCATTGGCCACAGGAGCATTTGCATATGGTTCTGATGCCGCCGAAACATCAGCCCCTGGATATGGAACATTAAAAGGTTCTTCTTGGACTACTGGTAGTACTGGTGGAGCAGAAACATGGGTAGATAGTAATAACGATAATGCTTATTTGGTTGCTGGTTATACAATTCAAGATAGAAATGGTAAGAACTTAGCTAGTAATCAAACATCAAGTGCTAGGGGGAAAAGAACTCACAGTATTGATTATTCTGCTCCTACAAACGCATATACAATACATGGTACACACGGTGTACAAGGTGGAAATACATATGCTGCTAAAGCTGTTTATACTTCAGTGGGTATTAGGTAGTATAAGATAATATGTTAATTCAAAACATAGATGTGCTGTTTTATTAGCACATCTATGTTTGTATTTTGTATAGAGATAAAAATCGTTTTTTATGTACCAAGTTAGAGTAATTTTTCCATACAGGATGGGTTTTCAATTTGTTAACAAGCAAATATACTCTTCTTATTACTTTAAGAGAGTATAGTTTGGTGGAGGGTAATTATGAAAATATTCAGTTTTTCGAGGTTGTTAATAGTTTTATCAGTAATTATTTTATTAAATACAGCCTGTTCGAAACAAAATGATTACGTTGAAGAAATGCCAGATACAAAAGAGAATCCGTTTCAGATAGAAGGTGACGAAACAATTATGGGTGCTTTAAGTCATGGGTTCTTCAATCCAAAAATAAATGATAGTGGTGAAATGATTCCCTTAATTTATAGCGGAGGAGAGTTGAAAATAGATTACATAGTAAATGCCTCTGGAAAGGCAAAAAATATTGGGTTTCTAGTATTTATAGATGGATTACCACAACCTTATAAAGTCGATGAAGAAAAATCTTATGAATTTTTACATGTTTTAGATATAGAGGAAGATAATAAAGATATTCCTCTTACTTTCATGTTTACACCTATCACTGGAAAAAAAGGTGATACACTTAGTATTAGTATTACAAGTATTTACAACCCGTCATTTATCCCTGATATTAAGGAAACAAGTAGCTATGGTAATTATCATTCTACTTTAGAAGTGGTGAGTTCTTTATTTTTCCAACAGGATCCAAACACCAATGTTTTGTCAGAAATAGAAAAAAGTCAATTTTTAAATAACGTAAGTGTATATAATGAACCTTTAACCAAAGAGATATTAGATAAGGAATTAACAGATTTAAATAGATTAGAACATAGTGTGTTTACACATGTTGATATAAATAAAGAAAATGTTGAAAATATACAAATAAATGATGATAGTTCTCTTAGCGTAAAGTTTAAAATATACGGCCATCCGAAAGTTCGATATCGAAATACTTTCTATATTAATCATAAACCTGTATTAAATAAAGAAGAAAGTACATTTGAAACAGAGTTGGCAGATGGAAGTATGTCTATTGTTGAAGTAAATATCGATGTAAAAAATTTAGAGGATTTTAATACATTTTATGTTGTGTCTGTTCCTATAAATGCAAGTGATTTCCCAGATGAAGTAATTGATTTAGAAAAGACCCCTTCAATATTACTATATAAAAATTTATAGAGTATGGCCGTTTGAAAAATGTATTATAAAAATTAGTGATTAGAATAATTTCATTTTAAACCATAAATTAAAAGGGCAAATACTAACTCTATTCTGCATATTTGTATACGTTCTCTAGATGAGTATTTTGAATTAAAAGTTAAGTGTCAAAATTGAAAATATAACTGAAAATACTGTGAAATAGCCAATTTTATCAATATTACCAGCTCCGAAAAATGGTGAGGATACGATTTATGTGAAATTAAAATTTAAATTTTTAGAACCCGCTTTTATTTTTGATTTTCAATAGATAGTGAGCTAAATTTTAATTAAATAATAATATTCAGTCTATTATAATGGGATAACATATTTTATTGAATGTTATGTCATGGATTGTGTTTGGATATTTTATATCATAATATAACATTAGAGGGTAATGATGTGGGGGAGTATTCCAAATTTAGTAGAGGGTGTATAGAGCTCAAGGGCGAAACTACGAGTATTATGACAGGTATTCAAAATGAATCCAATGAGATAATGAATCATTAAAGCAAGGCTATCAGTAGGCATATAAAGGGGCAAATCAAAGGTATTGTTTTAAAAAGCCACTATAGAGAGTTGACATTGTGGGCAATTCAGAGGCACTTGTCAAAATTGCTGATGAACTCAATCAGTTGCGAAATTTAAACTTAACTAAGTAGTGAAAGGGGCGTTTGCATAGCAAAACGCCCCTTTCAGATATTTAGTGCCTTTATGCAGATAATTGCTGAATGGCTAATTCAAATTGCTCTCTTGGTTTTACCCCATAAAGTTCTATATTGTTATAGAAATAAGAAGCTAGCATAAAGTCAATCGCCTCTTGAAGTGTGTAGTCCCGATGTTCCATTACTAATGATAAATATGTTTTAAAATAATCGACATTTTGTACTTTTGCATGTTTCATGACAAAGGTCAAACTCTCCTTATCATTAAAATAAATATTTCCTAACACAATTGCTTATTATAACACCTTTCCTATAGGAAGCAAGTTTCCCCTATTGTAAACTCATCTTTACAATCATTTACAAAGCATTACATTCCTTTACATCTCTTTTACGAACCGTTTATACGACTTCAACAATCAGTCATTATAGTAAAGATTGTAAGACAAATAACTATAAAACAGTTCACGACGGAGGCAAATGAGATGAAAAAGTGGAAGTACTTAACGATGACAGCAGTAATGGGTTCTGCATTAATGCTAGGTGCATGTGGTAGCGATTCTGCACAAAATGGAAACAATGCAGAAACGAACGCACCAGCTAGTTCAGGACAAGAAGCTGCTGATGAAAAGCTACAAGGATCTGTAGCTGGAGATGGCTCATCAACAGTAGCACCAATCATTGAGGCAGTTGTTGAAGAGTATGCAGGCGCACAACCAGATGTCAAAGTATCAGTGGGGGTTTCTGGTACTGGTGGTGGTTTTGAAAAATTCATCGCAGGTGAAACAGACTTTTCAAATGCATCTCGTAATATAAAAGATGAAGAGAAATCGAAATTAGAAGAAGCGGGTATTGATTTTACAGAGCTAGCTTTAGCATATGACGGTTTATCTGTAGTGGTGAACCCAGAAAATGATTGGGCGAAGGATTTAACAGTAGAACAATTACAAAAAATTTGGGTTGAAGATGGAAAAGAGAAAAAATGGTCTGATATTGATCCATCATGGCCAGATGAAAAAATCGTTTACTATTCACCAGGTACTGATTCAGGCACATACGATTACTTCGATGAAGTCATTTTAGATGGTGCGGATCTAGTAAGCTCAGCAACATTATCAGAGGATGATAATATGCTAGTGCAAGGTGTAGCTGGTGACAAAAACGCAATCGGTTTCTTCGGCTATGCTTACTATCTTGAAAATAAAGATAAATTAAACATTGTCAAAGTAAATGGTGTTGAACCAACAAATGAAACAATAGAGGGTGGCGAATATACACCACTTTCACGCCCACTATTCACTTACGTGAAAAATAGTGCTATGAAAGATAATGAAGCAGCATATGACTTCATTCAATTTACACTTGAAAATGCAGGCGATATGGCTGAGGCAGTTGGCTATGTTCGTTTACCAGAAGAAAAATATACTGAAGGCTTAAAAACTTTAGAAGGCTTAAAATAAGTAGACATGCATAGAGGGAAAGAGATGTATGCTCTTTCCCTCACTTATTTGAAAGGAGCTCCCAATGGTTTCTCAAAAGGAAAATAAGACATTATCTGTGCAGCAATTAATTGCAAATTCTCGCAATCAAAAAACAAAGAAAATAGTGGAAAAAGCAATGCCAGCTCTATTATTTTCTGCCGCTATTATTTCGATTTTAACAACGTTTGGCATTGTTTTCACCCTTATTTTTGAAACGTTTGAGTTCTTTAAACGTGTGTCGATTACGGATTTCCTATTTGGGACAAAGTGGTTACCATTTTCAGGAAATGAACCGTTATTTGGAATTTTGCCATTAATCGCAGGTACATTAAAAGTGACACTTATTGCAGTTGTAGTAGCCGTACCATTTGGAATTGCTTCAGCTATCTATTTAAGTGAATATGCAAGTGAGAAAACACGACGTACAGTGAAACCGATTTTAGAGGTATTAGCAGGTGTACCAACAATCGTCTATGGTTTCTTTGCATTAACGTTTGTCACACCTGTTTTACAAGAAATTGTACCTGGACTCAAATTATTTAATGCATTAAGTCCTGGGATTGTTGTAGGTATCATGATTTTACCTATGATTACATCTCTATCAGAGGATGCGATGTCATCCGTACCAAATAGTATGCGTGAAGGAGCTTTAGCTCTAGGTGCGACGAAATTTGAGGTAGCTATTAAAGTAGTATTACCAGCTGCACTATCGGGAATTATTGCTTCAATCGTGTTAGCTATTTCCCGGGCAATTGGAGAAACAATGATTGTTTCACTTGCTGGAGGATCTACACCGAAATTTGATTTAAATGTAACGGATTCCATTCAAACAATGACGGCGTACATTGTACAAGTTTCAACAGGTGATGCAGGTTATGGTACAACAATCTACTACTCTATCTATTCAGTAGGATTTACATTATTTATCTTTACACTAATCATGAATTTACTTGCTCACTATATTTCGAAACGCTTCAGGGAGGTTTACTAGCATGCGCTATATGGATGACACGGTCGTCATGAAACGATTGACCAAGCGTATTACATTTAATAAAGTTTGGAAAACCTTATTTTTCTTAGCAACTATGTTTGCGCTTGTGACTTTAGCTATTTTGTTATATCGCATAGTGTCACAGGGAATTGGTTATTTAAATATCGATTTCTTAACTAATTTTGCATCACGATTTGCAGATAAGGCAGGGATTAAAGCTGCCTTAATTGGGTCACTGTGGTTAATGGCAGTTGTTGCGCCAGTATCTATTATTTTAGGTGTAGGTACTGCGATTTATTTAGAGGAGTATGCTAAAAAAAATAGAATTAACGACTTTATTCGAATGAACATATCGAATCTAGCAGGTGTACCTTCCATCGTTTTTGGATTACTTGGATTAACAATTTTTGTCCGTATGATGGGGCTAGGCAAAAGTATTTTAGCCGCAGGGTTTACGATGAGCTTATTAATATTGCCTGTTATCATTGTAGCTGCACAGGAGGCTATTCGTGCCGTACCAAATGAACAAAGAGAAGCATCATATGGTATGGGTGCAACGAAATGGCAAACCATTTTACGCGTGGTGCTACCAGCTGCCATTCCGGGTATTTTAACAGGAAGTATTTTAGCCATGTCTCGTGCCATTGGAGAAACAGCTCCACTTGTTGTCATCGGGATTCCAGTTATTCTACAGTTTTTACCGAATAGTTTATTGAGTCAATTCACTGCATTACCGATGCAAATTTATGATTGGGCAAAGCGACCACAAGAAGCCTTTCAGTATGTGGCGGCCGCAGGTATTTTAGTGCTTATGACGGTTCTGCTATTAATGAACTCTATTGCTATCTTTATACGAAATAAATTCCAAAAACGTTATTAATGAGGTGACCTTATGGTGCTAGATTTAAAAGAGGAAAAAACGATTGTCAAGTTGAATCAAATGGCAACTAAGTCTTCAGATGATAGAGCGAAGAAGATTGTCTACGATACACGAAACTTAAATTTATGGTATGGTGATCACCATGGTTTAAAAGATATTAATTTAAGTATTTATGAAAATGAAGTAACGGCTATTATTGGGCCATCTGGCTGTGGTAAATCTACGTATCTAAAAACATTAAATAGAATGGTAGAACTTGTACCAAGCGTTCGAACATCAGGTGAAATCATCTATCGTGAGCGAAATATTTTAGATAAAAGCTATACAGTAGAGGAATTAAGGACACGTGTAGGGATGGTGTTCCAAAAGCCGAACCCATTCCCAAAATCTATTTATGATAATATTGCCTATGGACCAAGAATCCATGGGATTAAAAATAAAAAGATTTTGGATGAGATTGTGGAGAAGTCACTAAGAGGGGCAGCGATTTGGGATGAGGTAAAAGATCGTTTAAATCAAAATGCCTATGGGTTATCGGGTGGTCAGCAACAGCGTATTTGTATTGCACGTTGCTTAGCGATTGAACCAGATGTCATCTTAATGGATGAGCCAACATCTGCTTTGGACCCAATTTCTACGTTGAAGGTGGAAGAGCTTGTGCAAGAGCTGAAAAAAGATTATTCCATCATCATCGTGACACATAATATGCAGCAAGCGGCTCGTATTTCTGATCGCACAGCATTCTTCCTAAGTGGAGAGGTTGTTGAATACGATAAAACAGATATTATTTTCCAAACACCAGCGGATCAACGCACAGAAGATTATATTTCAGGACGTTTCGGCTAAGGAGGAGCAATAGATGGTAGTTCGTGAGCGTTTTGAACAAGAGTTACAAGAGGTACAGGGTCAATTTATTGCCCTTGCCAACAGCAGTATTCTAGCGCTACAAACGGCTTTTGAAGCATTAGTAGAGCAGGACTTAGAAAAAGCCTTGAAAATTTTAGAAGATGATTTAGTCATTAATCGTCTTGAAGAGGAAATTAATGACCATGTGATTTTAATGATTGCTAAGCAACAACCAGTGGCAACAGATTTGCGTCGACTTATGGTCCTTGTAAAAGCAGCAGCAGATATGGAAAGAGTGGGCGACTATGCGGTTAATATTGCTAAGGAAGCGATTCGAATTGGCAAAGAACCGATAGTGTTTCCGATAACCAATCTACAAACGATGTGTAATAAAACAGTCGAAATGCTAGAGAGTATCATGAAGGCCTTTACAGAGGAAGATACGGCACGTGCCAAAGAAATTGCAGAATTAGATGATTATGTAGACGATTTATACGGGGCAACAATTACACTTTTACTTCGCGCGGGTGTAGAAAATCCTGCACATATTTCGCAGATAACCCATCTCACATTTATTTGCCGATATCTAGAACGCTCTGCCGATCATGCGACAAATATTGCAGAACATCTATTTTACTTAGTCAAAGGCAAGCATTATGAATTAAATAATTAATGAGGAAGAGCTACTTTTAGCTCTTCTTTTCATTTGGATAAAAAAATTTTATATAGCAGCAACATTGTCTTTTTCCCTAGCGTCTTTATAACGAGCACTATTGTATTGTCAAAAAATTTTTTTGGCTATACTATAGACATTATCTGAAAAATGTGATGCTTAGGAGGTGCTGCTACGTGAAAGATGCAATCGAAACATTCATTGAGCAATTTGACCAGCAGATGTCAAACGAACAACTAGACTATTTACGTTTTCTCTATAAAAACTTACATTTAGAGGAGTTAAGTGAAGGAGAACAACATTATTTTATCGACTATTTTTTCAAGAGCGAGCCATTACGAAATATGGCAGCATTTGCACTAGAATTGGCAGATATTATGCATGAAATTCGAGAAAATATCCCTGCTATTGAAAAAGCTGAACGCTTAGCAAACGGCCATGAGCAATACCTATATTATGAACGAAAATGGTCAGAGCTGAGACGTCAAAAGCTCAAGCAACAGACAACAAAAAGTGGTAATATTTTTTATGTGCCATTTCATGAATATCAACAGGAACCTGGGCCTATGATTATTTGTTTAGAACAAACGACGGGGATGGCTGCTTACTCTGATCTTTGTAAAAGTATGATTTTACCGTTATTTATGAATGCTCATCGTGAAGGTCGCGATTTATATATTGTTCCATATGATCGTCAAATTCATGTTCACTATCGCTTTGAAAATGGTCATTTAAATTTAGCTGATTTTAAGAGTTTTATCGAATATAAGGCACAAGGAGAAGCCGCAATATTGCCTGTTTTACAGTTTGTTAAAGCATTACTACAGGAAAATCAACTCGATGCTGAAGCGGATGTCATTATTTTTACAGAAGGAACGCCTATTGATGGACAGCATCTCATAACTAAACAAGCAAGAACGATGCTAGAGGAAATGAAGCGGAAATACCATGCTGAATTTTCAGTGATCGCCATGCACGAACATAATTTTAATAAACAGCAGTTTTGGTTTGCCAATAAGGCTTTTTTTGCGGATGATGCTATACAATAAAAAAATAGGGGCTAACCGTTTCTGAAGGTTTGCTCCTTTTTGGTGGAGATACATAGGTTTTTTAAAGGAGAAATACATGGATTCATTACTTTGGTTATTACCTAAATTTACAGTCCCAACTTGGATGGATGTCTTGATTGCCGCCATTATTTGTTTAGTTGGTTGGCTTATTCAACGTTTCATCATAAAAAAAATCATTCATTGTGTAGTGACTTTTTTAAGAAATCGCCAGCGGAAATTCCAGGCGAATGTACTTGCCCAATTCAGTAAAGCAATTGGCTATGCATTTATGACGACAGTCATTGTCCTGAGTTTATCTTATTTAATAGAAGTTCCTTTATTTACACATAAATCAACGAAAAATTTTGTATTGTCAATTCTGGTGTTTTTTGCGTTTAAAGGGATTTATGATGTATTAAATTTTTATACGAAACAACCATTCGAATTAACGAGTGAAGAGGATCAGAATGTCTTATTACCGTTTTTTCTACGAATCGGTAAAGTAATCATTATGATTTTTGCTATGTTCACGATTGCTTCGTTTTGGGATTTTAACCTCAATGGCTTTTTAACAGGGATCGGTTTAACTGGTGTGGCGATTGCCTTTGGGATTCGTGATACTTTAGCACATGTATTTGGTGGTATGTCCGTCGCGTTGGATAATCCATTCCAAATAGGAGATTGGATCGCAACGGAAGATCAAAAAATTGAAGGCACAATTGAAGATATCAATCTGCGAAGTACCTTAATTCAAACAGGGGATAAGGGGCTTGTCTATGTGCCGAATTCCTATTTAGTCAACCGCCCTATTTATAATTTATCAAAACGAGAAAAACGGAAATGTGAGCAATTTATCTATGTAGCAGCCGAAAAAGAGGAGGACCATTTACGTAGTGCTTTAACAGCCATTCATAAGGAAATTTATTTGCATGCCAAAACGGAGAAAGAGATGATCCATGTTTTTATTGATGAATTTCATCATGATTCATATCGTGTACTTGTTCGTTTCTTTATTGCTACAAATGATACAGCTGTTATGCTAGAAGTGCGTCAGGATATTTTATTTGCTATTCGTCAAATAATGGAGGAGTTATCCATTACGTTAGCTACCCCTTATGAGGATGACAGTCTACGAAATAAAAAATAAATTGAATTGTGAGATAGTTTGCATTACAATATAACTTACAAATCAGCGTTGATGAAGAGTAGTAGCTATTCAAATTTGTCATAGAGAGCTAGTGGGTGGTGGAAACTAGTACAAATGAATGGTGAATGGACTTCGGAGCTCTAATCCTGAACAACAGTAGGGATTAGCGTATGCCTACGTTATAAGGCTTCAAGAGGGTCTTCTAGATTGGAGACCAATGAAGGTGGCACCACGGCTTTTCCGTCCTTTTGTGATGGAAAGGCCTTTTTTTATTTTGATTCAGTCATGTTTTTGTCTGAAAGTGAAGCGTGAGGTGCAGAAATTTTCCTCTTTTATAGGGGAGATAGATGCTTGTTTTACTTTTTTAGCAGATTCAAACACCCGCTGAAGCAAGAGAAAGCCCCTCCATCGGATGTCACAGATTTTGAAGAGGTGCTATGTTGGTAACTTGAAAAAATCTGAACACACATACGCTGAGGAGGAAGCGATAGATAGGTGTAGAAGAGCAGAGAAGAGCTTAGAGAAGGAGAGAAGAGTATGACAGTTGAGCTTAGAAAGTATGCCATGAAAGTATTACAAGGGGATATGATGACCCCTATCTCTGTGTATCAATCACTGAGTGGGCAGCATAAAATGTTGTTCGAATCATCAGCCAAGCATGAGGAAAGTGGGCGATATTCCTTTATCGCCATCAATCCAGTGGCTGAATTGAAAGGGAACAAGGAAGAATTCATCTTTTCAAGAGGAATGGAAAAAGACACAATTAGTGGGAATGTGCTCCATCAATTAAAGCAAGTTATGCCATTTCATGAGGAGAACTATCCATTCGCCTTTTTTGGTGGGATCATAGGTTTCTTTGGCTATGAAACAGCTTTTTATACAGAAAAAATCGGAAACTATTTACAGGATGATTTAGCCATGCCTGATGTGCATGTTTTTTTCTATGATACCTTTATTGTTTTTGATCATGTAACACAGGAAATCACACTGGCCTCGATTGATCTATTTCAGGAGGGGCGTTCAATAGAGGAGATGGAGGCTGCTATTGCGACAATAGAGCAACAGCTTTGTGCAGGTACGACCTTTGAGGCATTGAAGGTAGATGAACTACATTTTACACCAATGATGTCAAAGGAGCGATTTGTTTCTTTGGTGGAACGTGCTAAGCAGCATATTTTAAGAGGTGATATTTTTCAAATCGTATTATCACAACGCTTTTCAGCACCGTTCACAGGTTCACCATTCTCACTTTATCGTCAATTACGCACATCGAATCCGTCACCCTATATGTTCTATATGGATTTTGGATCCTATGTTATTTTAGGAACATCTCCGGAAAGTCTGGTAAAGGTAAAAAATCGTCAGGTGACAACCAATCCAATAGCTGGTACAAAGCCGCGTGGCGCGACAACAGAACAGGATGAAGCAATTGCAAATGCTCTATTAGCAGATGAAAAGGAAATAGCGGAGCATCGTATGTTAGTGGATTTAGGTCGCAATGATCTTGGACGCATTGCCAAAGTCGGTTCTGTAAAGCTAATGAAATACATGAATATTGAACGGTATAAATATGTGATGCATATGGTGTCAGAGGTAATGGCCGAATTACGAGACGACCTCCATGTTCTGGATGTACTGCGTGCTTGTCTACCAGCTGGGACTGTGTCAGGAGCACCTAAAATTCGAGCCATGCAACTGATTAATGAATTGGAACCAGTGAAGCGGGGCGTGTACGCGGGAGCGGTGGGCTATATTTCAACAACAGGTGATATGGACTTAGCACTCGCTATTCGGACAATGCTCATTAAGGATCAAAAAGCCCATGTACAGGCAGGGGCGGGAATTGTTTATGACTCCATCCCATTGTCGGAATACGAGGAAACGCTCAATAAAGCCCGTGCGCTATTGGAGGTCAAAAAATGATTTTATTAATCGATAATTATGATTCCTTTACTTATAACCTATTTCAACAAATCAGCGTGCTGGGAAAAAACGTTAAAGTCGTGCGAAATGATGCTATTACAATAGAAGAAATTCAAGAAATGTCGCCTGAAGCCATCATTTTATCTCCTGGACCAGGAACACCTGCTGAAGCAGGTATCACGGTAGCTGTCATCAAGGAACTGTATCAAAATTTCCCCATTTTAGGTATATGCCTTGGCCATCAATCGATTGGGCAGGCTTTTGGCTCCAATATTGTGCAGGCCCAAAATATTATGCATGGAAAGCTGTCACCATTACAATACGAGCAAACAGGTTTATTTAAGCGAATAAAGGGTGATATTGAAGTAATGCGTTATCATTCTTTAATTATTGAAGCAAGGACATTGCATAAGGATTTTAACATAATTGCAACAGCCGGTGATGATGGGGAGATTATGGCCATTCAACATAAGAATTATCCTCTTTATGGTCTGCAGTTTCACCCAGAATCAATCGGCACAAAAGAAGGCAATATCATGATGCAAGCCTTCCTCGATAGTATAGCGTAATGGCCGCAAAAAAGCTGTCGTCTAATGTGACGACAGCTTTTTAGGTTACTGCTTTTTGCCTGTAATTAACTTAGCAATTTCTTCTAAAGACATGGAAGAATTGACTTCATAGGAGCCGATTTGTAAGCTGCGGGCATATTTTGCGTTAGCGAGTAGTAACTCCATTTCAACACTATTGGTAATAATGCCGCCGTCTTCAAGCTTTTGTGCCACAATATAGGGTGTGATTCCACTGTATAATTGCAATGTCATCTTTGTCACATCACCGTTTGTTTCTTCAACGGCTTGTTCATCAGAATCTGTCGTAGACGTTTCTTCTGTTGTATGTACTGGCTTTAATTGTCCCTTTAACGAGGCAATTTCTTGGTTGGCCTTGTTTAGCTTATCTTGCAGTTGTTCTACCTGTTGCAGATTGCCAGCTTCTTTAGTAGGGAGACCAATATTTACATCAAAGCGACTGGCGAGTGCTAGCAAAGCTCCGACAAGAAAAATGGCAATGCCAAATGCGCGGATGGCGGACTTGTTCATCACTTATCGACCTCCGTTTGCAATGACTTGACGAACTTGCTCTTCTGTTAAATTAGAACGAATACTGATATCGGCTACAGAAAGACCTTGTTTATTTAATTCGAGCACCTGACTAACAATAATTTGATGAATCGGTTTGACTTGGGTTGTCGTTTGTGCAATTTTCGACGCTTGTGCAGCCTGTTGAACAGCTTGCATGACTTGTTGAACTTTAGGGTTTTGTCCTTTTTGACTCGGAGCTGATGTTGATTTCACTTGGAATTCAGGCTCTAATAAAAGTTCTTCCTCGACAATTTTTAGGCGACGCTTTAAATTATTTGTTTCTTGGAAGATTGAGATGGATAATTCTTCGACATCTTTTTCGATTTTTTTCGAGCTATTTTTGAAAAAGAACGATAGGATGATTAAAATTATGCCGATACTCATTAGTAAGATGGATAAATCCAATAGTTTCACCTCAATGTAGTATGTAATTATAAGATATTTTACCATATGCAAACTTAATATGAAATGAAGGTAGATTTTTTTTCAGTTTATGTTATAATAGGTTAGTCGTATAAATCATGCTCAAATTTTAATTCTTGATATAGAGTGGGAGGGTTAATGATGCGCGTAAACATTACTTTAGCTTGCACAGATTGCGGCGAACGTAACTACATTTCTAAAAAGAACAAGCGTAACAATCCAGAGCGTCTTGAACTTAAAAAATATTGCTCTCGCGAGAAGAAATACACTCTTCACCGTGAAACTAAGTAATCGCTCATTAAGCCAAAACCACAAGTGGTTTTGGCTTTCTACATTTTATGAAATCATTTCGGGTATAAGGATACGAAGTATGATGATATAGGAGGTAGCCTGGATGGATAAAACAACATTACGAAATAAGATGCGACAAGCTCTTGCGACAATGACTGATGAAGCTTATCAATATCAATCATTAGCTATCGTAAAAAAGGTGCTACAGGAATCATATATAATAGAAGCAAATATAATTGGCATGACCATTTCAAATAAGCCAGAAGTCGACACCATTCTTTTAATTGAAGAATTATGGCGACTTGGTAAAAAGGTCGCTGTTCCGAAATGTCATCCAAAAACAAGAGCAATGTCATTTTACATTATTGATTCATTTGCCCAGCTTGAAACTGTATATATGCATTTGCGTGAGCCTATTCCAGCAAGATGTGAGTTAGTTGACGCAAATGACATGGATGTCATCCTTGTGCCTGGCGTTGTTTTTGACCGTAATGGCTATCGAATCGGCTATGGCGGTGGTTATTATGACCGCTATGTATTAAACTATAAAAAAGGGAAGCTGATGTCGCTGCTCTTTGATGAGCAAATCATTGATTGTGTCCCAGCCGAGGAGCATGATTGCCCAGTAGACATCATTATGACACCGACAGATCGTATTGATTGTCTAGCACAACGAGGAGCGAGCGAAAATGGATAAAATGTTAGATATTTATGAACTTTTGAAAACATATGGTACTTTTATTTATACACGTGATCCCATTGGCGATTTGATGTTAATGGAGGATGAAATACGTGAGCTCTATAAAGCAAATGTACTAGACATAAAAGACTATCAAATGGCATTGTTACTCATTCGACAAGAAACAACAAAACTTCGTATGGAAGAAAATAAAAAGTAATGTTTAAAATATAATGTAATGGAGTATTGTGAAAATAATGTAACAAGTATGTAATATTCTTAAAAACAGTGGATTTCCGCTGTTTTTATGTTTTTAAGAAACTTTTTACATTCCAAAACGTATATATAGATGTCTGGTGCATAAAAAGAGCGCGGAGAAAAAAATTTCCAAAAGATATGTGTTGATTATCTGTTAAAAAAGGATTAAGATATATTTTGTTTCCGTAACAAAATGTAAAAAATTATTATTTTTTTGTAAGGAAGTAGGGAGGATGTTAGGAATGAAATCAATAAAGTGGCCTAAACATTCATTTATGATACTAGCAATTATAGCAACATGGATCAAAACGGTCATTGTTTACCACACAAGCTTTGAGATGAAAATTGAAAATGCAATGCAACAATTTATTTTGTTTATTAATCCATTAAGCTTCTTGCTATTTACGTATGGTTTATCACTATTCTTTAAATCAGCAAAAGCTAGAAATCGTTATCTGATTACGGTCAGCGTTATTTTATCCATTGTTTTATACGGAAATGTAGCGTTCTATCGATTCTACAATGACTTTATTACGCTACCAGTATTATTCCAAACAAGTAATTTCAGTGACTTAGGAACATCAGTAGCAGCCATTGTTGAGCCATGGGATGTATTATATTTCGTTGATGTCGCTATTTTAATCTTAGCGAATAAATTTTTACCGAAAATGAAAGAAGCATTTAAAGTGAATATTGAATTCCGACGTGCATTTTTTGTATTAGCAGTCGCAATTTCATTTTTAAACTTAGGATTAGCTGAAACAGAGCGTCCACAATTATTAACACGTAGTTTTGACCGCGAATTATTAGTGAAAAATATTGGTACGTACAATTACCATTTGTATGATATTTATATTCAAACTAAATCATCTGCTCAACGTGCATTAGCGGATGGCAGTGAATTAGTTGAAGTAAACAACTATGTGCGTTCTAATCAGGCTGCCGTTAACCCAGAGATGTTTGGGAAATATAAAGGTCGCAACTTAATTGTTGTGTCGATGGAGTCTTTACAAAACTTTGTCATCAATAATGATATGAATGGTCATGAAACTACGCCATTCTTAAACTCTTTAACAAAAGATAAAGATACGTATTATTTCAGTAACTTCTATCACCAAACAGGCTTAGGAAAAACATCTGACTCAGAGTTTATTGTTGAAAACTCATTGTTTGGATTAGGTCGTGGCGCTGTATTCTTCACGCATGGTGGAAATACGTATAATTCAATGGCTGAACGCCTTGGAGAAAATGGCTACTTTACAAATGTCATGCACCCGAATAATAAATCATTCTGGAACCGTGATATCATGTATCAATCGTTAAAAATTAATAAATTCTACGATATAGATTCATATACGGTTGAAGAAGGGCAAGCTGTCAACTGGGGTATGAAAGATACACCATTCTTAGAGCAATCTGCTGCTTTAATGAAAGACATGCCACAGCCATTCTATTCAAGATTAATTACGTTAACGAACCACTATCCATTCACTTTGGATCCTGAAGATATTATGATTCCTGAATATGATTCAAATTCAGGTACATTAAATCGTTACTTCCAAACAGTACGTTATATGGATGAAGCTTTAAAAGACTTCTTCCAAGAGTTAAAAGATCAAGGTGTTTATGATAACTCTATTATCGTAATGTATGGAGACCATTATGGTATTTCTGAAAACCATAATAAAGCGATGGCACAATATTTAGGAAAAGAACAAATTACACCAATGGACAATGCATTGCTTCAAGAAGTGCCTTTATTCATCCATATCCCAGGATCTGACGATGGTAAAGAAATGAAAGAGATTTCAGGGCAAATGGATTTACGTCCAACAATCTTACATCTTCTTGGCGTTGAAACGTCAAAAGACATGCAAATGGGTGCAGATTTATTCTCTCCAGAGCATGAGGATTTTGTTGTCTTCCGTGATGGACGCTTTATAACAGATAAATATGTTTATGCTGGAGAAGCTTGCTATGACAAAGCAACTGGTGAAGAAATAGATGGTGAGCCATGCCAGTCATATGCTGATCGTGCGACAATGGAGCTGGAAAATTCCGATGCTATCATAAATGGAGACCTGCTACGTTTCTATGATGAAAAGACAGGTAATTTAAAACAGGATTCCGTCAAATAACAAAAGAGAGATCTCAAGTTGAGGTCTCTCTTTTCTTTTTTGATTGACAAATTACTATAAGCAATTATAATAAATTTAAATATCTGCATAACGAAGATTTGTTTTTGCATTTCGGAGTATAAGAGTGAAAGGCATGGAAAAGAACGAGTAGCTTTAATCGAACTGACAGAGAGTAGCCGGTTGCTGAGAGGCGCAAGGGATATTAAAGTGAATACATCTTGGAGCTGCGTACCGAAATTTTAGTAGGCTACGACGGGGTTGCATCCGTAATCATTGCAAAAGTATCGCTATGGCTGTACTTATTGAGGAGGGCTGTGTGAATAGCTCTCGAAAAAAGGTGGTAACACGTTCATGAACGTCCTTAGGATTAGTCCTAAGGGCTTTTTTTATGCCTTTACAGCCCAAGTGTTTATCTTGATTTGGCCGTCCTCTTACGCTGAGGCGTAGTTGATTAGTGAACTCTTATAGAGCTTGCAATATTAATATTTAATATTACAAGGAGATGTTTCATATGTTTTTAACACCAAAAGAGCAATTAGCGATAATTAAGAAGGGGGCTCATCAAATCGTTGATGAGCAGGAATTACTCGAAAAATTAGAGCGATCCTATAAGGAGCAGAAGCCTTTAATCATTAAGTTAGGGCTTGATCCGTCCGCGCCGGATATTCATTTAGGGCATGCAGTCGTTCTACGGAAAATAAAGCAAATGCAGGATTTAGGGCATCAGGCGGTCATTGTTATCGGTGATTTTACAGGGCGTATTGGTGATCCAACGGGTAAAGCAAAAGGCCGTGTCGCGTTAAGTGATGACATGGTCAAGCAAAACGCTAAAACATACTGTGAGCAAATTTTTAAAGTGATAGATATGAACAAGACAACTATTCGTTTCAATAGTGAATGGTTAGCAAAGCTGTCATTTGAAGAAGTCATTCAGCTGGCAGCCACGACATCCGTTGCTCGACTGTTAGAACGTGAGGACTTTCAAAAACGGTACCGTCAGCAAATACCAATTGGCATCCACGAATTTTTCTACCCGCTTATGCAAGCATATGATTCGGTAGAGCTACAGGCCGATATTGAATTAGGGGGAACAGATCAAACATTCAATATTTTAATGGGCCGCACCTTACAAAAGCAACGGCGGTTAGAAAAACAAATTGCCATTTTTATGCCATTACTCGAAGGTTTAGATGGCATTGAAAAAATGAGTAAGAGCCTTGGCAATTATATTGGTGTCAGTGAAGCGCCAGAGGTCATGTTTAAAAAGGTAATGGAAGTACCAGATGCCTTACTCATCAAATATTTTGAACTAGCAACAGATGAGCATCCACTACAAGTGCAAACCATTCAAGATAGACTGCAAATGGGAGAGAATCCCCGTGATGTAAAATTACAGTTAGCAGAAATTATAACGGCATTATACCATGGGACTACAGCAATGGAGGAAGCTAAATCCTATTTCCAAGCTGCATTTCAAAGAAAGGAAATACCAAAAAATATTCCTATACTGCTCCTAGAAATTGATAAGGAAAGAATAGTGGATATTATCCCACAACTAGTGGCAATGGATTATATTCATAGTAAGAGTGAATTTCTGCGGTTAATCAAGCAAAATGGAGTATCCTTGAATGGAGAAAAAATAGTGATGGATGATTTATCACTTGTACTAATGAATGATGATGTCATTCAAATTGGTAAGAAACGATTTCTTAAATTAAATAAATAATAAATACAAAAAAAGAGCAATCTCCAGGGAGACTGCTCCTTTTTGTCTGAATTTTAGTGTAATTGTGGTGGATACCCACTGTGAACAATCGTCATGATGACGAACCATCCAAATACAGCGGCACTTAATAAGTTGAAAACAACGCTTAATAGGTTCTTTTCTTTAATTGCTTGGAATGTACCAACTACAGCTAAAATCGCTACTAGACCAAAAATAACCATTAATAAGTTCATTAAAAATAGACACTCCTTTCGACATCAGAAAATGAATGTCGCAAACAATATTCCTCCTTAATTGTAAACGTTCTGTTTGTTTTTGTCGAGAACTAAAATAGCGTAAACTATGAACATTTATCGTCAAATTGTGGCAAAGCCTGTATAATAGAAAGTTGAGGTGATCACTATGATGAACGTACGAAGTTATTCTCTTGGACCTGTTCAAACGAATTGCTATATCGTATCGAATAAAGAAAAAGAATGTATTATATTTGATCCAGGTGAGGAAGCAGAGCGTCTTATTAAAACAATTCGTAGCAATGGCTTAAAACCACTTGCTATCTTTTTAACACATGCCCATTTTGATCATATAGGGGCTGTAGATGCTGTACGCGAAGTGTTTGATATTCCTGTATGGATTCATGAAAAGGAAGTTAGCTGGCTAGGAGATCCAACGAAGAATGGCTCTAGTAAATATGCTGCATTACCAGATTATAGGGTAGCAGCACCAGCGCAAGACACAATTATTAAAGAAGAACAGCTATTTGAGATCAGTAATTTTGCTTTCCAAGCTGTTTTTACGCCTGGACATTCACCTGGTAGTATTTCTTATGTTTTTGATAATGACGGTTTTGCCATTGTTGGAGATACGTTATTTGAACAAGGTGTGGGACGTACAGATTTAGTAGGTGGCTCAACAAAAGTATTATTAGCATCCATTCATCACAAATTGTTGACATTACCCGAGGATACTATTATTTATCCTGGACACGGAAATTATACAACAGTAGGCGCTGAAATGGAGACAAATCCTTTCTTAAATGGATTTTAAAAAGGAATAACCAAAGCGCATAAAAAAGCGTATCTCAGCAGTTGTGAGATACGCGATTTTTTTTGTATTAATGACCGCCACCAGGTACGTGAATGAATGTTGTATAGTACGTGAAGCCAGCGAAGAATACAGTTAAATATGCTCCGAAAATGTACATGTACATACGTTCTGAAAGGTTTAAGAAGCCTAATAATAAGAATAAACCTGTATTACCTAAGAATAATAGCGATACCTCGTTCATACCACCAAGGTAGAACATAACGGCAAAAATACCTGTCCAGAATGCCATAACTTTATACATATTATCCATGAAGATTTCCCCTCCTTTTGCCCACGACACAATAATCTCTTACTCATTATAAATGATATGAAAGGTGTCTGTAAACTGGAACTTCTCCGTCTTTGTGACAAACAAATGGATTTTTAATCTAGCTTTCGATTTCTGTCACGTTTATTTCATATTTACATAAATCGCAATTATGTATCATACTTTCAATTTGCACAAATTCATTGTTCGTAAACAATGCATCTAATTGACCTTTTAAATAGGATTCATGTAATGAACAAACAATATCAGAATGCGAAGTAAGTTGCTCCTGGAAAGGACAATTGAAGATGGAGAAGGTCACTTTTTTGCCATGTTCGGTTTGTTGAATTTGTGGAATATAGCCAATTAAAGCGGCATTGTCCGTTAACAGCTGAAGCTTTTCATCGAAGGATAGAGAATTATTTAATGTTAATTCAGCGCTGATATAATTTTTCATTTGCTGGTATCCGTCTTGGTAGCTAATTTCTTGGCACTTCGTTAAGGCAGATGGTCCAATGTCTTCAATTAATTGGATCGTCCATTTTAATAAACGATCTTCATCGCGTCTTGGAAATGTTAGAGATACGCCTTTCTCTGAAGCTTTATAAACACGTCCAGGTCTACCACCTTTGCCTGTTTTGACATAGTCCGCAGAAATAATATTGATTTCTGAAAGCTTTGTTAAATGAAGCCGAGCAACGTTTGGATGGATGCCGAATTGATCAGCAATATGTTGTACTGTGACTGTTTTTTTCTCTTGCAATATGTACTCATAAATAGAGTACCTTGTTTCATCGGCTAATGTACTAGTAATTTTCAATGGATGGATCATGCGCTTCACCTCTTTAAATTTTTTTAAAAAATTATGTTCGCCTACCAAGTGTTAGGAAAATAATCATGTTCATTCTATTATATTGTATTATTGAAAAAGGTACAGTTCATTTCGGCATAAATATTAATTTTTTCATGCATTTATCTTCTTTTTTAGTGGGAAACTGCACTTTATCCACATTTTTATAGCAAAAAACATGATTGACAGGAAAATGTACAACAAATTTTTATTTTCAGAAAAGGGCTTTTCTCGTGGCATTTTCATCTTTATACTAGGAAATAACGAATAGAGCGGTCATATTCGAATGAACTAGAAGTGAGGTGCATATATGCAGAATTTTGAAACAGTTGTCGAACAAAAATGTGAGCAACTTTTACTAAAGGCCTATCATTTTGGTGCATCCGATTTATTACTCGTTCCAGGTAATAAAAGATATCAGGTTTATTTTCGAAAATATGATAAGCTACTCCAAGCTGGTGAGCTCCCAAATGAACTTGCAGAAAGAATGATTTCCTACTATAAATTTCTTGCGGCATTAGATATCAGTGAACGACGAAAACCTCAAAGCGGCTCCTTTCAAAAAGCAATGGAACATAATCCATACGCCTTTCGAGTATCCACACTGCCTTCCGTCTTTTTAAAAGAAAGCCTGATTATCCGTTTACTTCTCCAAAATCATACATTCCCACTAACGTCATTAAGCTATTCCAAAAGTGCAGCACACAATTTAATGGAGCTTGTGCAACATCGTCAAGGTCTTCTGTTTTTTACAGGCGCAACAGGCTCTGGCAAATCTACATCACTCTATTCCTTAATCCACTATTGTTCCACAGAATTAAATCGGCATGTGATTTCTTTAGAAGATCCTGTAGAAAATAGCCAAGCAAATTTACTTCAAATTCAAGTGAACGAGCGAGCGGGCGTTACATATGCTATGGGACTAAAAGCCATTTTACGTCACTCTCCTGATGTTATCATGATTGGTGAAATTCGAGATAAAGAGACAGCAAAAATTGCTATCCAAGCTGCCTTAACAGGACACTTAGTTGTCTCAACCATTCATGCAAAAGATACCATTCGTTGCCTGTATCGTTTAATGGACTTAGATGTGTCGATAGAGGAGCTTCATCAAACGATTATCGGTATTGTGGCACAAATACTTGTTCAGACTTCAGCAGTACAAGATGAACGCCGTGCGGTATATGAAATTTTACAGGATGTTCATTTAACAAGAGCCATTTCTGCGATTAAAGAAAAGGTCAACTATGAACTCCCTTATGAATTAACATTAATGGGACAAAAAGAATTAGTGGAGAGCTTTTATGCACCTACAAACATATATCCATAATGTTTTGCTTTATTATAGTAGGGCGACAAAATGGCGAGTAAGGGAGCAGGCACAATTTTTTAATCGATTATGTGTGTTAATGCAAGAAGGATATTTATTTCCTCAGGCCATTTCAATGCTATTGCCTCATCATATAAAGGCGCATGAAGATATGCAGCAGCAAATTGATGAAAAACTGAAGCAAGGGGAAGGGGTTGCAGGGATACTTGAAACTTTACAGCTGAGCAAGCATTATTTAATGGCCATCAAGGTAGCAGAAAATAATGGTCATATGATAGAAGCTTTACAAGGTGTAGCTAAGCAAATAAAGGTAAGTGAAATGACCAAGAAAAAGCTCATAAAGCTGCTGATCTATCCTGTCACGCTGATCGTATTTTTGCTGTTATTATTTTTGGTGTTTCGTACCATCTTTTTACCAAACATCGAAAGACTGGTAGCCGGCCGAACCGCAGAAACAGAAACAAGTATTACGTTGTCCACTACGTTATTACATGTTCCTGATGTAGTCATCCTCACCATTTTCATCGCAACAGGCAGTTTATTTATTGTTCGTCTCTATCTCAATCGACAGCCTACTGCACATCAACTCACCATCCTATTCAAGATTCCTTTTATTCAACGCTATATGCGACTGATATTAACAAGACAGTTTGCTGCTTATTTAGGAAGCTTACTGCAAAGTGGATTTTCATTACAAGCCAGCCTCCAACTTTTAGAAGAGCAACAACTTCAACCTTTTCTGCAAATTCTTTCGCAGCGCATAAAAGAAAGGGTTATTTTTGGAGAGTCACTAACACTTGCCGTAATGAGACTAGCTGTTTTTCAAAAGGATTTTCCTGTTTTTGTAGAGCACGGTGAGCAAAGCGGCTATTTAGGAAAAGAATTAGTGTTGTATAGCGAATTATTACTGGAAAAACAGGAACAACTTCTGCAAAAAGTATTAGCATTTGTACAACCAACCTTCTTTATCCTCATAGCAGTCTGTATAGTAGCTGCCTATGTCAGTTTATTATTACCCATCTATCACATGATTGAATTAGTTTAGGAGGGAAAAGATGAAACGTATCAACGAACAAGCAGGGTTCACTTTAATCGAGATGCTAATTGTTTTATTAATCATTTCAATCCTTATTTTAATTACGATTCCAAATGTTACGAAGCATTTTGCTACCATTGATGAGAAGGGCTGTAAGGCTTATATATCTATGGTACAAGGGCAGGTCGAGGCCTATCGAGTAGATTTTATGACCTATCCAACATTAGATGATCTAGTGATGAAAGGCTATTTAAAAGAACATGAAACGACTTGCCCAAATAAAGCCGAAATAGTCATCACGAATGAGGGAGAGGTACGACTAGCCAATGCAGATTTGGAAACAGGGTCAAATAGCTGATGAACATAATAAAAATGGTGGTTTTACAATTCTTGAAATACTGATTGTTTTGTTTCTTGTTATGAGTTTAACAGCGATTGTTAGTAAATTTTCATTCAAAATAGCAGAAGCAAAGGAATTGGAACGATTTTTTACGCAAATGCAACTAGATATTCAGTATATTCAAACCTATAGCATGAATGAACGGCAATATATAGCAATGAAAATAATAAGTCCCAGTAATCGTTATGTTATTCAAAAAGATTTTTATACCATTTTATATGAACGTCCTTTTCCAAAAGGAGTGGAGTTTTTGAACGCAGAAAGTTCTATTCATACACTTAGTTATAATACTAAAGGAAATGTTATGTCAGCTGGAACCATTGCCTTTAAAACCCCTCAAGGAAAGAAAAAGGTCGTTATTACATTAGGACGAGGGAGAGCTAGAGTTGAATGAGTCAGGCTATTCTTTTGTAGAAACCATTTTAGCTATGGGGATTTTAACAATATTGTGTATGTCGTTAATACCGCTTACCTATACGATGAAGACGAATCTTACAAATAAAAAACTAGAACTCATCGCAGCTGAAACTGCCTATGAAGGTTTAAAGCAATATCAGGCAGTACAGCAAACAGAAGGCTCTAGGACCATTGAACAAGTAGAGTATCATTGGGAATTTGATGGACAACAAATTTGTGTCCGTTTTCAAAACATGCGTGAACTGCGCCAAAAATGTATACAAGATACAGGTGAAGTCCGTGAATGACAAAGGCTATACATTAATAGAAGCCATATTTCAATTGGTTGTTTTTGTGCTTGTATCTCAACTTTTTGTTCTTATTATGCTGTGGTTTGCTGAAATGAAATCAACCATGCTAACAGATGAACAAACAAAGTGGGAGCTATTTGTTTATGATGTAAATCATTCTCTACAGAATGTCTCTGCGTTTGCTATTCGGGAAGATCGAAAAAGAGTGAGCTTTCAAACTGCAAATACAATCCATCATATTGATTGCTATCCTAATATTATTCGTGAGCAAATAAATGGTGGACATGTTCCCATGCTAATCGGAATTAATAAATGCCAATTTAATTATACAGAAAACATGCTGACGGTAGCTGTTGAAATGACTAGCGGTATTCAAAAGGAGCGAAGCTTCTATGTGCCAATTATTGAAAAATGACAGAGGGGCTATTTTTTTGATCGCAATTGCATTATTATTTTTTGTAACTACTTTTGTTCTTGCGTATTGTATGTCTTATGAAATGCAGTTTCGAACATATGATGGGCTAGAAAAATTAAATGTTCAAACTACGATAAATTTATTAGGACAAATTTTGTCAGACAGTGTAGAATCGTAGTTATAAGAAGGTGATCCGAATTGCGAAAAATATATTTAGTTGGCTTTATGGGCAGTGGGAAAAGTGCGTTAGGAAGACGTTTAAGTTATTTATTAAAGATGCCATATTATGATATGGATCGTGAGATTGTGCGCCAGCAGGGAATGACAATTCCACAGATTTTTGAAAAATACGGAGAGGCCCATTTTCGAGAAATAGAAACAGAATTTTTGAAAAATTTCAGAGATGAGGCTTGTATTATTTCTACAGGTGGTGGCGTTGCCATTAATGCTGAGAATCGAAAAATTATGAGACGTAGTGGATTAGTGTTTTTTTTAGATGCGTCTTTTGAAGATATTTATAAACGAATACAGCATGATCCAAACAGACCCATTGTCCAGAGCTCTACAAAGGAAGAGCTAGAAAGCCTGTATCATTACAGAAGGAAGTTTTACCGTGAGGTAGGACATATCCAAGTATTGACAGAAGGTAGAACTATCCGTCATATTCTAGAGTATTTAGTATTTCAAGTGAAAAGATTAAAAAACGAACGATGATTGTATTATTGATAAATTATGTTCGTGTTTTATTATCTTTTAAAAAATGATTGCCTTTTCAATGCATTTAATGTTAGGATATAGACAAATAAGTAACTAAATGTTCATTGACTACTAAATAGTACCAAGAACTATCTTGGGCGGATGATTGTGCGGGGAGAGCGCGTGTAGACGCCACCGAAGGAGCAAGTAGTAAATGGCTATGAATCTCTCAGGTAAAAGGACTCGTACAAGACGCAACTCTGGAGAGAGCTGTAGTATAACAATAACAGCCACCAAAGGGGAAAGCCGGCTGATTGGCAGTGTGAAAACTTGCGAGCCAGTCTGGTGTAACTTTCAGGTGCAAGGACAGAGAATCCCGAAAAGGGGTTCGTCTGTCTTTTTTTATGTCCACAGGTGCTTTAAAGATTGGAAACGATACGCACTGACTGTATTAATACAAAAGCAGACGAACTACTACCAGTAAAAATGTAACGAACAATAAGGGGGCAAAAAAGAATGACGAATGAATTAAAACGTACACCTCTATTTGAAGAATACGCGAAATACGGTGCAAAAACAGTAGACTTCGGTGGCTGGGAACTACCTGTTCAATTTACTTCCATTAAAGAAGAACATGATGCAGTGCGTCATCGTGCAGGCTTATTTGATGTATCACATATGGGAGAAATTTTAGTAACAGGTCCCGATGCATTAGGTTTTTTACAAAATCTTTTATCAAATGATGTATCTAAAATTGTTAATGGCCAAGCGCAATACACAGCCATGTGTTATGAAGATGGAGGCGTTGTTGACGATTTATTAACGTATAAATTAGCTGATAATCACTATTTATTATGTGTCAATGCAGCCAATATTGAAAAAGACTATGATTGGATGATGGAAAATCAACATCAATATGATGTGACGATTGATAACCAGTCCGATGCTTATGCACAAATTGCTCTTCAAGGACCATTAGCAGAGGAAGTTCTTCAATCCCTTACTTCGACTGATGTTCGTGCCATTAAATTTTTCCGCTTCCAAGAGGGCGTTGAAGTTGCGGGTCATCAAGTATTAGTTTCTCGTAGTGGCTATACAGGAGAAGATGGCTTTGAACTTTACGGTGCTCCAGAAGATATTAAAGCACTATGGGGTAAAATTTTAGATGCTGGTCATGATAAAGGCGTAGTACCGGCAGGTTTAGGATGCCGCGATACACTACGTTTTGAAGCAGGGCTACCATTATACGGTCAAGAGCTATCGGCAACAATTTCTCCACTTGAGGCTGGGATTGGCTTTGCTGTGAAATTAAATAAAGAAGACTTCATTGGTCATGAAGCATTAGTAGCGCAGAAGGAAAATGGTCTTACACGCAAATTGGTAGGCATTGAAATGATTGATAAAGGCATTCCACGTCATGGCTACAAAGTGTTCAAGGACGGTAAGGAAATCGGTGAAGTGACAACGGGTACACAGCTTCCTTCATCTAAACGTAATGTTGGTCACGCTTTAATTGACAGTCAATTCACAACAATCGGAACTGAGCTAGAAATCGAAATTCGTGGGAAACACTTAAAGGTAGTAACAGTAGAAACACCGTTTTACAAGCGTTCAAAATAATAGTTGAAAAGAGGGACCTACATTTATGAAACATCGTTATTTACCAATGACGGAGCAAGATCAAAAAGAAATGTTAGACGTAATCGGTGTATCCTCAGTTGATGAATTATTCGGGGATATTCCTGAGAAAGTCCGTTTTAAAGGCCTTTATGATATTAAGGAAGCAAAATCAGAATCTGCTTTATTAAAAGAATTAACAGCACTCTCTGCAAAAAATAAGGACACAAATGCTAATGTATCGTTTTTAGGTGCAGGTGTTTACAATCACTATAAACCAGTAATCGTGGACCATGTCATTTCTCGTTCAGAGTTCTATACAGCGTACACACCTTATCAACCAGAGATTTCACAAGGTGAGCTACAAGCAATCTTTGAATTCCAAACGATGATTGCCGAGCTAACTGGCATGGATCTTGCAAACTCTTCTATGTATGACGGTGGTACAGCATTAGCAGAAGCAGGTATGCTAGCAGCAGGTCATACGCGTCGTAAGAAAATATTAGTGTCTGAAGCAGTGCACCCAGAATATCGCGATGTTGTTGCTACATATGCCTATGGTCAATCCATTGAAATCGTGACAATCCCACAAAAAGATGGTGTGACAGATGTCGAAGCATTAAAAGAGTTAATCGATGACAACACAGCAGCTGTTATTGCTCAATATCCAAACTTCTTCGGTCAAGTGGAGGATATTCAAGTTATTAGTGATATTGCACATGAAGCGAAAAGCTTATTTGTTGTTTCTTCTAACCCACTTTCATTAGGCATTTTAACGCCTCCTGGTAAGCTAGGTGCTGATATTTGTGTAGGGGATGCGCAAGTATTCGGTATCTCTGAAGCATTTGGTGGGCCACACTGTGGTTTCTTTGCAGTGACAACGAAATTAATGCGTAAAGTGCCAGGTCGTCTTGTTGGTGAAACAGTGGATGGTGAAGGGCGCCGTGGTTATGTATTAACATTACAAGCACGTGAACAACATATCCGTCGTGATAAAGCAACATCTAATATTTGTTCGAACCAAGCACTTTTAGCACTTGCTGCATCTGTAGCGATGACAGCTTTAGGTAAACAAGGTATTCGTGAAATGGCTACGCAAAATATTGCCAAAACACGTTATGCAAAAAATGCCTTTGAAGCAGCTGGCTTTACAGTAGCATTCCAAGGTGCGCACTTTAACGAGATCGTTGTGAAAACGAATAAATGTGTGAAGGAAATCAATAAAGGCTTAATCGAAAAGGGTATAATCGGTGGATATCCTCTAGGGCAAAATTATGACTCTCTGAAAAATCATGTGCTTATTGCAGTAACTGAATTACGCACAAAAGAAGAAATTGATGCACTTGTTGCAGAAATGGGGGCTCTTAATGCATAACGAAAATCAATCACTCATTTTTGAAATTTCAAAAGAAGGTCGCGTTGGCTATAGCTTAGAAGCACTTGATGTACCTGAAGTAGACCTAGCAAATTTACTGCCTGCAAGCTTAGTTCGTACGGAAGCTGCAGAGTTACCTGAAGTGTCTGAGCTTGATATTATGCGTCATTACACAGCACTTTCTCGTAGAAACCATGGGGTAGACTCTGGCTTCTATCCACTCGGCTCTTGTACGATGAAATATAATCCAAAAATTAATGAAGCAGTTGCACGTCTTTCAGGCTTCGCGAATGTTCACCCATTACAGGATGAATCGACAGTACAAGGTGCGATGGAGCTTCTCTATGATTTACAAACTTCTTTAGTAGAAATTACAGGAATGGATGAAGTAACATTACAACCAGCAGCAGGTGCCCATGGTGAATGGACAGCATTAATGATGATTCGCGCATTCCATGAGGCAAATGGTGAAGGTCACCGTAACAAAGTTATTGTTCCTGACTCAGCTCACGGTACAAATCCAGCCTCAGCAACAGTAGCAGGCTTTGAAACAATCACTGTGAAATCCGATGAAAATGGCTTAGTTGATATCGAAGACCTTCGTAAAGTCGTTGGTGCTGATACAGCTGCATTAATGCTAACAAACCCGAATACACTCGGTCTATTTGAAGAAAACATTATTGAAATGGCGGAGCTTATTCACTCTGTAGGCGGGAAAGTTTACTATGATGGCGCGAACTTAAATGCCGTTATGAGTAAAGCACGTCCTGGCGATATGGGCTTTGACTGCGTGCATTTAAACTTGCATAAAACATTTACAGGCCCACATGGTGGCGGTGGTCCAGGTTCTGGTCCAGTAGGCGTAAAAGCAGATTTAATTCCATTCCTACCAAAACCAGTACTAGTGAGAACAGAAGAAGGCACATACCACTTCGACTACGATCGTCCACAATCAATTGGACGTGTAAAACCTTACTTTGGTAACTTTGGTATCAATGTTCGTGCTTATACGTACATTCGTACAATGGGTCCAGATGGCTTAAAAGCTGTTACAGAATACGCTGTATTAAACGCAAACTATATGATGCGTCGTTTAGAGCCGTTCTTTGATTTACCATATAACCGTCACTGCAAACATGAATTTGTCTTATCAGGTCGTCGTCAAAAGAAATTGGGCGTTCGCACATTAGATATTGCAAAACGTCTGTTAGACTTTGGCTACCATCCACCAACAACCTACTTCCCATTAAACGTGGAAGAGGCATTAATGATCGAGCCAACAGAAACAGAATCAAAAGAAACATTAGATGCATTCTGTGATGTGATGATTCAAATTGCGAAAGAAGCAGAAGAAAATCCATCTATCGTGCAAGAAGCACCACATACAACTGTCGTATCTCGTCTTGATGAAACACGCGCTGCTCGTACACCAGTGCTGCGCTATCAAAAAGCATAATCCACAAAAAACCGTTCACTTCATATTGAACGGTTTTTTGTTTACGCACTTTAGGCTAGTACAAACTATACATAAAAATATAGTAATTGATATAATTACATTAATTTGTATATTTGATTTTTGAAGGGAGATTAAAATGCAGGCAGCAATATTTGAATTGAGCTTACCAATAAACAGTCTATTACATAATACATATAAAATAACGCAAGTTCTTGCCACTAGTAAATTATCCTTTGTGTATATGTCTGAACATATAAATACTGGAGAGCAACTAATCATTAAGGAATTTTTCCCAATGGAAATAGCGTTACGAGATTTGGATAACAAATCAGTAATCAATCGTGTACCCTCAACAAAGGGAAAATTTCAGGAATTAAAGGAAAGATTTCTAAGTGAAGCATTCATGATCCAACAATTGAACCATCAAAATATTGTTAAGTATAGACATCATTTTACTGAAAATGGTTCTATATATATGATTACAGATTATTATGAAGGGATATTACTGGACCAATATATACATAAATATGCTATTCACGAAAGGCATCATCTATATGAAGAAGTATTCCTTCCCTTAATTGATGCCATCTCGTATTTACATAGTAAAGGCATTATTCATCGGGATATAAAGCCGAATAATATTATAATTGATACGCAAGGGAAACCTTGCTTATTAGATTTCGGTTCAGCAATTTATTATAAAACGGTGGAAAAATATCCAATATTTACTACACTGGGATACTCACCTATTGAGCAGTATTCCGTTAAAGGAGAGCAAGGCATTTATACAGATATTTATAGTTTGATGGCAACTTTATACTTCGCATTAACAAACGAAGTCCCACTAGATGTTTCACAAAGAGTAATCGAGGATAAACTTACAAATGTGAGAAAATATAATAGAAAAGTGAGCATTCTTATGTCATTGACTATTTTATGGGGCTTGCAAGTGCAGCATAAAAAAAGATGTTCTTCCCTTTCTTTTATTAAATACATGATTATTTTGGAAAGAAAATTCAAATGTATAAAGAACTATTTTAAATGAATTAATTCTAAAAGACCAAAATTACTATATTTTTAATACTTTTTACTCATTTTAGTCTTAAAAGTATGATATTCAAAAGAACAACTTAGGGCCTAATAGCAATCGGACCTTTAGTTGTTTTTTTTATAAAAAAATAGGATTTATCCACTATTTCCCTAAAAAATATCATAATTATTACCATGTAATATTTTTAATAAAATGTCCTTAAAATGTTTTTGCTTACAATATATTCTATAGAAAATATTGACATTGATTTTAGGTATTGTATAGTTACTTTTGTGATACATAAAACCATTAGTGAATTTTGTATAAAAAATGCATAAAGTTGAATTAGAGCTTCTCGTACATAGTTCAGTACATTATTGTTTTTATTGTAAAATTTTATCTTAAATGTATATATCGACTTAATTTAAGTGTCTAAATGTTCTTTTAAGATGCTCGATTCAAGTAGTTATACAATTCTAATTCTGTATTTTTTACGCACTAATGTTTATGCTTACTCGAAATTCGTTATCTAAAGGAGGGATGGCTGTAGTAATATACAGCCAAATGAATGGAGATTATTAGTCAAACGAACAGAACAATGCTCTTTGAAGAAATAAACCCAGAGAAATTGGATTTAATTACGCTTGTTGGCGATGTAAAAGGAATCGACAGTCTAAGTGATGAAAAGATCAAAGAAATTAGTCAACATCTTCTTGTAAAAAGCTTCGACGAATTTTTAGATAAGTTTTCACCTACTGTGTATTCATTTTATAACGCGGCAAATCAAAAGGTTATGTATACCTTGAAAAAGCCTGAAGGAATTCAAGATGATTGTATATCTGAAATAGCAATCGACCAAAATAACGATTTTTTAAAGATGCTATTTACGCTCATTGATACAAAAAGAAGTCAGGGCATCACGAATGTAGATTTTAAATTTGAAAATTTACTAGACATGATTTCTCCTAAAAAAGTCATGGATGATATTCGCCAAGTTCGTAAGGAAATTCATTACCTATACAGTGAGTATGACAAGCTGGATGAGGGAGATCCGAAAAAATTAGATACTGGTGACAAGCTAAATCTTATGTTTGAAGTAGCTAGTAGAAACTACAACAATGTAATGGCGATGCTGCCTTTAGCAATTGAAGATATTAAAACAAGATTATTATTAGGTGCTAGTCAAGATGAGGATGAGTCCGAAAAATTACAAATAGGTACGCTTACTATTGGTGATAATGGCGAATTGAAAATTATTGAGGCACCTCAAACGAATAGTTCAGAACTGATGGTCATTGAAGAAAATAGTAATTACGGCTTGAGTACAGTTTTCGAAGAAGACTATGAGGCTATTACAGAATCGCCGTCTTCCTATGTAAAAGATTTAGTTGTGAGAACGTTCTCACCTCTACCAGCTGTAAAAGCCGAATTTGATGTTGAAACAGAAGTTCAAAATTACAATACATACCTAGAGTTCTATAAGGATGCAAAGGATGAATTTGTAAAAACGGTCAAGCCTTTAGTCGAAAAGCTATTAGGTGTCAAAATGTACTTCGATCAATATGCTACGAAAAATAAAGGTATGCAGCCGTCATTATTAGTGACAAACACGAAGCTCGATATGCTTGTGAAAAGTAATAATCTACCAAGATTACGCACGTATTTAAATACGGTTAACGCTAAAAATGATTTTACAGATACTGTATGGTATGGCATTGTACCTGCTCTAGAATTAGAATCTTCTGGAAAAATGAAAGTTAGCCGATCAAGATTCAAAGGGAATGAAAAGGTTACAAAGCAAGAGGGTAACACAATGGAATCTTTATCAATCCTCTTAGATACGGTAAAAGATTACAAGGTTCAAATTTTCTTTAACTTTATGGCTGAAGAAGAAACTACCTTCAACGGCATCGCAACTGCTGGGATTGATCGCCTGATCGATAAATGCTCGGTTCTTGTCAGAAAAGAATTTAGTGAGTTCGCGATACCATGCCTACCAAACTTTACGATTATTCCAAAAGATAAATCAGGCGTAGTTATTGATACGAGAATGCATACTACCGAAAATGGAGCTCGTCTATCGAAAGAAAAGGAAGATATTTTAAAGCTTTGGATAGAAGGCGTTTATGTAGGTGCTAGCTATGTAGCAGCAGGTATCGTTTCCGCCTACCAATGCCCAGAGTATTTAAAGGAATCATTTAAAAATGTAAAACGTAATTACCCTGGAGTTCGATTTGATATTGAAGCCGGAGACAACTCACTTAGGGCTGTAACTACGATGGCGAAGGAAATTTCAGGTTTTACGAATAATATTAAAGACGCTATTAACAGCAGAAGCTTCGGTTTTGTATTCTCTTCCGAAAATGCCCAACTACAGGATAAAGATATTAGACGTATTACTGTTTATAAAGCAAGAAGTCTAGCAATGGAAGAAGATGGATTCGATTCAATCTATAAAACGCAAGTTAGTACGTATATTGAAAGAATACTTCGATTCCAATCTGGTGACTTTAAGCACGAGAATATCGTTCGCTTCTTTAGTAATAATCCAAGTAGTCAAAAAAGTAAGTGGCTGAATGATAAAGGTCATGTAAACTCTATCATTCATGACGGAGATGATATTGGCTACATCATTGATGAGAAAACAAGCTTATGTCAGATCGATCTTGTATTTAACGGTAATGTTAAAAATCTTGAGGTCACGATTACTAAAGGGACAAGTGCTGTTAAAGCCTAACAATTTATTTATCACCATTTTCAATTATTTAAGTAGGGTGTTTAAGATTTATCATTCATAAATCTTTTAACATAAATATGAATCGAACGACTAATTGCTAAAATGAAAAATATTACATATTTCATCGTGTCGGTATGAAACATGGCCCTGTGAAATGAATAGCTGTACTTAAATTTATTTCATTAGAACAGTCAGAAGTTACGATTCAACAAAATTTAGGAGGTACTAAAAATGGGTTTTGTATTAAAAGTAGAAGGATCAGAAGCAATTGAATTAGGGTTAGAAAGCATCATGACTGTCGAATATGAGACAGATACACCGAATGATTCTAACGCGCGCTCTACAGATGTTGGGGCAACTTTAAAAGTAAAAGGTAAAATTTTAACTGCCACTGATGGTGATAATTCTGATGATACGATGAAATTAGGATTATGGTCATTAGTACCAGCTGAAAAAGCTGATTGCTACCGCAAAGTGACACTTGAAGTGATCTCAGCTGATCAAGTAGTAAGAAAAATTCATTTCCCAAATGCTTTCGTTGTGGACTATACAGAAAGATATGGTGACACTGAAGGTATTGGTGAGTTCTTCTTATTTATTAAGCAAAAGAAAGACAAAACAGAATTGGCAAAAATCGAAGGCGGCTACGCTGTCTAAGATTGCAGCACGATAAAACACTACTATATCTAAGGAACTTTTATAGTTCCTTAGATTATTTTTAATAATCCTAAATTGGGGTTGAAAACATGAAAACGCATTATGAAACATTGGGTATAGACCGAAATGCAACACAAGAGCAAATAAAATTAGCTTATCGAAAGCTTTCCAAAAAGCATCACCCTGATGTGAGTGGTGGAAATCAAGAGTCAGAGAAAATTTTTTTAGAGGTTCAAGAGGCATATAAGGTGCTTAAAGATCCAGCGCTGAAAGAGACTTACGATGCCCGTCTCGATGGCAAAGGTACCAGCTGGCAAAATGAACAACAAAATGAAAAGCATTCAAACGGACATCAGTCTACAGAGAAAAAGCCAGATTTTAATATGAATAATATTGAAAAAAACTTTGAACATTTCTTTGGCTTCAATCCTAAAACAAAGGAGATGTCCTCAACGCTTCATAAAAAAACGAAGAAAAATCCATTGGATACAACGGATTTATTTGAACGTTTTTTTAATAAATAAGCTATGGCAAAAAGAGAGGAGTGTGATTATATGTATGAGCCATTTTCAGCTGAAGCTTACAGTGGAAATACACGAAAAAAAATGTTTATAAAAATTATCGATATCATTATTGTCACAATCGCCTTCTTTTTCATTTTATATGTTTTTGTGATGAATCAGGATGTCCTTTTGAAATTCGTTATTGGGACGGTAATAGTCATACTCGCCATTATATATGTATCGCTTAAATACGAAGCAAAGGCAATCACTCAAGTGATGGCTAAGAAGGACATTTCAAAGCTTGTTCTTCTTAATGAACGTGGAGTAGAAATAGATGAATGGGAACTTGGCGATCAAATTTCATTGCTTATTGGAAAAAGTTCAGCTGAACACAAGGCGGATATTGATTTAAGTGGAACAGAGTATGAATCTCTTGTGAATTATGAGCATGCTGTACTAAATTGTGTAGCTGGAATTTGGTATTTAGAGGATATAGATTCGGTTAATGGTGTTGGCTTAAAAAAAGCGAATAAGCGCGTAAAAAATAGATTAAAACATGAGATTCCTTACCCATTAGGTAATGGAGACACAATATACATAGCGAATACGCGAATTTTGGTTAAATAGAGAAAAAATTCGTAACAAAGATGGGGGATATCGAAATGAGTTTGATTAGATGTACAAATGGTCATATGTTTAGTTCAAGGAGACATCGCAATATTTGTCCTTACTGTAACGTGATGGTGGAACAGGAGCAAAGACAAAATAGTCCTTCCTCACCTGTCATTGAAGCAGATGATAAAACATTGCCTTACTTAGGAGAAATGGATGGGATAGATCCTGTAACAGGATGGTTAGTTTGTATTGAAGGGCCACAAATGGGTAGAGATTATCGTATCTTATCTGAAAAGAATTTTATAGGTAGAGCAGAAGATATGCATATCCGCATTGCAGGGGACAATTCCATCTCTAAGCGAAATCATGCAGTCATTGTGTATGATCCTAAAAAACGTAATTTTTACTTACTGCCAGGAGATGCATCAGGATTAGCCTATCTAAATAATGAGGCCGTTTATACACCAACGGAATTAGCAGCCTATGATGTGATACAGCTAGGGAGAAGTATATTTTTATTTATTCCACTTTGTGGTGTTCACTTTGAATGGGAAAACAATCAAAGTGAGGAATGATGACATATGGACCAAAAGTTATTGCCGTACATAATTACCTTAATCTTTATCATTGTCCTTATCTTGTTACTGCTAATAAGAAGTATACTTGCTCAAAAAATGGATAAAGGGAAAATTTATATTGGAAATGGTCAAACAATCGGAAGACGTGATGAGCAGGATGATTATTTCTCAACTGCCGAAACGACATATGGCACAATCGCGGTGCTTGCAGATGGAATTAGCGGCTTAGCCAATGGTCGGATGGCTAGCACGATCGCAGTGACAACCTTCATAGAAGAATTTAAAAAGCTTAGTAGCTTAAATAATCTACAAAACTTTTTTAAGGAAGCTGCTATAGCAAGCAATCATATGATTGTGGAAAACTTAAATGGCTCCAATGGAGGAACAACATTAGTCACGGCCGTTATTGATAGTGAAGGCTATCTTCATTGGGGGGCAGTAGGGGATAGTGTTCTCACGATCTTTAGAAATGGTGAATTTCTAAAGATTAACCAAAAACATATTTTTGAGTCAGTTTTAACCGAAAGATATATTTCAGGTGAAATTTCGCAACTTGAGGTTCAGGAAAATCCTCTAAAAAAGAGATTAATCAATTATTTAGGATATGCAGGCTTTAAAAATTTGGATACAGGAAATAATCCGATTCAGCTAAATAGAGGGGACAAGGTATGTCTTTTTAGTGATGGAATCTATGATGCTTTAACGGAGGTTGAAATGGAAAAAATTCTCTCTCAGCAAGCTCCACCCTATGATTTAGCACAAAGCATGATAAAAGCCGTTGAACAAAAACGCTTAAAAAATCAAGATAATGCTACCATCGTGATTTTAGAAAAAACTTGGTGACGATGAATAGGGAATAGAGAAGGAGGAGACGTATGAGAAAGGAAAATTGCGACTTTAAAACGGGCTTTTTATCTGAAGCAGGGTCCTTTCTGCAAAATAAAGACTATTTTGCCTATACAGAACTTGACGATGTAGCTTGTTGGGTAGCTGTCAAGGGCTTGGATGCAGATCAGGAAATTAGTAGTGCAGAGCTTGCCGTAAAGGCTATATTGGAAAAATTTATGGAAAAGCCAGCTATGTCAAGGAGAGCTATCAATAAATACCTTAGACATGCACAAAATATACTACAAGCACAAAGCTTACGAGTAAGATTAAAGGCTAGTATTGTCATAGTTGTTTCCGACTACTCAAAAATGATTGTTGGAGTAGCGGGGAATTCGCGACTGTATCACTTCCGAAACGGTACATTAACCTACAAAAGTACAGACCAAAGTTTAGCACAGGAAATAGTAAACAGTCAGAACCGTTCATTAGATATTAGCCAGCATGAAGAAAGAGGGAATTTGTTGAATTATCTAGGTAAACCAAACAAATTTCAACCCTTTGTGTCTAAAAAAATGAAGCTTACTGATGGTGATGTCCTATTACTTTGTACAGCTGGCTTTTGGGGAGATGTCAGTGAGATTGAGATGGCTGACGCTTTGGAAGGTGTCAAAGATTCTGAACAATATACAGATTTGTTGGAAGAAATATTGTTGAGTAGGCAAAGAAAAGTTGTAGAAAATTATACGGTTGCTGCGATATTTGTGAACAAGGTGTATCAAGAAACGAACAAAAACAAGATGAAGTATATAAAAATGATTGCTGCTGCATTAGTTTTAGCCTTGGTTGTAGGTGGCGGCACGATTTTTTATCAAGTAAAACAAGCAAAAAAATTAGCAGAGTTAACAGTCGAGATGAAGGACCATGAAAAGAGTGGAAATGTTTACTTTCAAGACGGAAATTATGATAAAGCTTTACTTGCATATAGTGAGGGAAGAAATGCAGCAAAAAAATTAAAAGATCCTATACATAGAAATTTACTAGCTAGAAAATTAAGAGTGACACAACTAATTATCAATGGTGATAAATCAGCGGAAACTGGAAAATTTACAGAGGCATTAGAACATTATGAAAAAGCTAAAAAAGAGGGCAAACTCATTAATGGATTTGGTAAGGAAGAAGTAGAGCAAAGAATTGCCAACATGGATTCCGTTGTGGAGATTGTTGATGCTATAAAAGATGCAGATTTTCGTTTTGAGGCAGAGGACTACAGTGGGGCTTTAGCCATTTATGAGAAAGCTAGAAAAAAAGCACTCGCCATTTCATTTACTGGAGAGACACAAATTAAAACAAAAATTGAAGATACACAAGAAAAAATAAATGAATTGAAGAAGGCTCAAAAAGAATTAAAGGCAGAAGGGTTAGAAAAAAGTGGGGATCAGAGCTATGCCCGTCAGGAATATGTTCAAGCGATAGAGTCCTATACGCTTGCGCAGGAGATTTATCAAGAAACAGAATTACTGGCAAAAGTTCTTGGATTAGAGAGAAAGATTATGAATGCGAATGATAAATTAAACCCTGTTCCACAGGTTCAACCAGCAGATAATGCACTTCCTAATGAAGCAGAACCTCCAGTAGATGAAGTAACTGATGCCAGTTAGCATTCAAATCCTGAGTCATGAAAGAAGGAAAGTAAATTGTTAAAAGAGCTCATGTTTGAACGTTTACGAAAAATAGAAAATCTAGAGCAACGTCAATTACTAAAGGATATTGTAAGTGGCGTTTTTGTAAATCTAATTGATTATCAAGAAGATATGAACAAAAAGCTTGAAGAACGTATTTTTAATGAAATCGATGATTACGAGAATAGATATGACATTTACACAACGCTTAGTGCCCGAGAAGATGTCGACCCCATTCATGATTGTTTGTTTCCGATATGTCCAACAGATTTGGAAGAGACAAAAATAGACATGGAGAAGCTTCTTGAATCCATTAAAAATAATGAACCTGCAATACTCATGACATTATTTTTAGAGTGTGATTCTATCGAAATACAGCATTTACTTGCACAGCAACGAATTTTCAATGGTCATCTTGCTACATCGCAGGGATTGGTCGAAATAAAGCTGAGTCTTACCAAAAATAATCGCTATTTGCAAAAAATTAAAGACCTTTATTCAATCTTCCAAAGAAATGGCCTACCTTGGAAAACAATCAATCATCCTTTTGTGAGTAAGTTCATTGATGTCATACTGATAGGCTGTCCACCATTAAATGAGGATGTAGAAATTTTCGAGGTTACGATTGATTTAGAGGAATATGAGCAGCAAAAACGATTGAATATGGTTCCGCTTTGGAATGTTCAGCGTCACGAGGTTAAGAATAGCGGTTTTCCATTTCCGGCCATCGATCGAATAAATTATGAGCATGTCTTATCGTTACGAAAAACAGGTACTCAACATGGTTATCTCATTGATGCGGAAGAAGACAATATTAGATATATAAAACGTTCAGATAGCGAATTAACCATTGTTTCACCTCAGGATCAATCAGGAGTATGGCAGCTACTTAAAATAGCTAAAGTAGAAAAAGAACAAGTAGGTAAATTGACTTATGAACTAGTCTCGAATCGGCGAAATGAACACTTTATGCACAAGCTTTCTAGTAAATATAATGTCAATGTTTCAACAAAAGGAGAAATAATTAGACTGATAAACTCCTTTCAGGCAGCAGACAATCTTGAACTTTTGAGAATAGATATTTTGGAAGGGCTTTTAGAGAATCGTCACTTCGTGCATCCATTTTTAAAAGACGCAACAGAAGATGCTAGTCATAAAAAGACGATGCTATTACAATTCCTGTCAAAACAAGAGCGAGATTTTATGACGAATGATGTCTTAAGCTTTCTTCTTGCTGAAGTCCAAAGGCATTTCACTGAATATAAATGTGTAGGTAAATGGTTATGAACTATATTTGGGATTTACTTATACAAGCTGAAGAAGAGGGCTTTTTAACAAAGGATATTTACTTTCATCTTGCCAAAATCTATTCACCTTATATGGAGCTTAGTCCACAACTATTAAATTCACAGGCAATAGAGCAACATGTGGAAGTAAACCCCTATTATCGGTACTTCGATATTTTTAAAGATCTCTTTCATCCTGATCATACGACTGATGAAGCATTTAGAGACGCTTTATTAGATATTACATTGCATTTTTTAGCTGAAATTGATCGAATGCAAGGCTTGAATAAAAAGGAATATTATATTCGCTTTATGCTGAGAGACATTGAAGCAAATGTATTTGGAAAACTGGTTCGCGATAAAATCAAATCTTTTTCAAAGAAAGAGCAAGAAATTATTGCGCTTAATATGCTCAGACTCTATCAAACAGGAGAAGCATTATATCTGATAAAGGACACGCTGAAAAATATATTTAGAAATTGTTTTATTTATGTGAAATCAGAGGAAAATGATGAATTACTGCTTTACATTCATCAAAAAAAGACAATAGAAAATATCAATAAAGTTCAGCTAATCCAAGAAATCTTTTTACCTATTGGCTTTCAGATGGAGGTTTACTGGCAATACCATTTTGGCATCATTGACGTAGAAGAGACGATGATGCTAGATCGAATAGCTCTTTATTAAAAAGTGGGGAGGGGTATAAATTGACGACTAAATATTCATATAAGCTTTATGCGAATAAGCGTTATACAGAAAAGAAATATATGACCTATACACGTGTAGAGTTGATGGAGATGACCACTTTTCAGCTTAGAAATATTTGTTATAAAGAAAAGCTCATAACAGGGTTAATTAATACGCTAACTAGGGACGAATTAATCGAGAAGATTTTAAGATACCGTGGAGCGGAAGAACATCTATTGATTAAAGAAAATCAAGATGGGGGCTTTGAGAGAGTCGAGGAGGCACTGCAAAAGTATTTAAAAACACCACTTTCAGATAATGGTGATATTAAAATACCTGCCAAAATGAATCTCTATAAAGGCATGAAAATAGATAAGCCAGATCAATACCTCATTGAAACAGGTGGCTTTCTTGTAGAATCCAATGTGCTACTAGTAAATGAGCATTTTGAGTTATGTGGCATTCTAAATATCGTAAAAGACGATGAAAAAGCGAATTGCTATTATTTAGTGGCAGATCAAGCGCTAGGAATACGCGAGACAAAGAATAAGAACTATAGCTTTATTTTTTTGCGAAAGCAAGACTCAGAGTATATCTATAAAACATATTATCAGGAGACGCCACTCCCACCAACAAATCTACATTACTACAAAGTGCCAATACCAGATTTAGAGATGAAACAGTTAGAGACAACCAATGCCATTCTTGCCATTGATTTTGGCACAACCAATACAACAGCTGGTGTATTTTTGGATAGCGATTATGTCTCATCACCTTGTAGCCATGATCTTTTAAATAAGAGAATTACACTCAATAGCATCAATTTTGTACAATTCCCAGACCCACTACACCAAAATGAATGGATTGAAGTTGTGCCTACAGTGGTTGCGGTTGCAGATTGCTCAAACGCTGATCACATAAACTATCATTTCGGCTATGAAGCCTTGAAGGTTATGAAAAAAAATAGCTATACATCATTAGCGACTAAATTTCAGGGCATCAAACGTTGGGTTAGTAATTATGCGAAATTGGAGGAAATAATGGATGCGAATGGGAATACAGCAGTTATCCCACGCAGTCAAATCCTAAGAGAATTTTTACTCTATATCATTCAAATGGCTGAGCATCAATTTAAATGTCGCTTTCAACATTTGCATATTTCAAGCCCTGTTAAGCTGAAAACTCAATTTTTAGATATGTTTCACGCCATTTTACCTGAATATCAAATTGAAATTGAGCATGCTCTCGATGAAGGAATGGCAGTGCTCTATAATACGATAGCCAATCAAATAGAGAATCAGAGCTTTATGGATGGCAAGGAATACAAGGCTCTAGTAATCGATTGTGGAGGGGGAACAACAGACCTCTCATCCTGTAAGTTTCGAATAGAGGACGGACATATTTCCTACAAAATTGATATTCATACAACCTATGAAAATGGGGATACCAATTTTGGTGGTAATAATATTACGTATCGAATTTTTCAATTTATGAAAATTGTCTTTGCGAATTATTATAGTCGTGGGAAAAATGCCTATGACATCGATGCGTTAATTGATATTCCAGGGAAGGATATTTATCGGTATGTGGATGATTATGGCGTCGAGGCGGTTTACAAGCAATTTGAAAAGGCATTTGAGGATGCTGAGTCTATTATCCCTACACGTTTTAAAGAATATGAAAATCATACGCGTGATGAGTATTTAAGGGTTCGTAATAATCATTATTTCTTATGGGAAATGGCCGAGGAAATGAAGAAAGAATTTTTCCGAAAAACCGGTATTCTTAGGAGTCGCTTTTACTCAGAAAGCGATATACAGCAAGATAGTGATTTGAATATCACAACGGTAGATCGCTGGTGTTTATCTCTATTAGAAAACCACCAATTTAAAGATGTTTATGACTATCCAAACGTTTATTTCAATATTAAAGAAATTAACCACCTAATCAAGGCGGATATTTATGATATTGTACGAGAGTTTTTAGAAGGTTTTTATGAAAGTGGCATGCTTGGGGAATATTCCATTATTAAGCTGACAGGACAATCTTGTAGAATTGACGCTTTTCGAGAGGCTTTAAAGGAATTTGTGCCAGGTCGTAGCATTGAATTTAGACAAAAGGCTGAAAATGTTGGAAAAGTGCCAGAATTAAAGCTCGCTTGTTTAAGAGGCGCATTACGCTACTTAAATGCAAAAAAGATTGGCATGATCGAAACGGAAGTAACAAATGCTGCACCTATTGTACCGTATACGGTTAGTGCATTTACTCATAATCGTCAGGAAAAGCTTCTGATTAGTAGTCTAGAGAGACTGAATCAAATTCATGGAACTATCTCCCGTCCATGGGGCGTCACAGAGGTTGAATTTTTCCTAACTGGAAGCGATCCTCAAGCAGCACATAAGTATACTTATATTAATCGTCAAGAGGATTTTGTCCCTGTGCTATATGAAAGTATTGCATCGAATTATTTTGATAAAATTCCACAGGACGAAACAGATTCAATCGTCAATGGGGAGGTTAAATTCTTTGTCTTTGCAGGAGAGGATCATTGGGGCTTCCATGTCGTGCCAGTGGCTAGGAAAGAGGAGCAGCTAATGATCGGGAGCAAGGAATTCTTTGCCTTTGAAACAGATTTATCAGAGCTAGATTTCTTTGATGGATTAAAGTAAGTAGGCATCTGCCAAAAAATAAAAGAGGTGAGTGACAGATGTTTACCAATCAATATCCACATTTTCAAAAAGGCAGAATTTTAAAAAGAGAAATGCTGGAGAACTTGCGCGATTATCCAAGGGAATTTTTAGATTTATATTTCCAGGATTATTCAAATGGCATTATAGCAGGTGCCAATATTACGATTGCAGATACTATTATCCATATTACAAAAGGGATCGTTAAACATAATAATAGGCTTTATCTACTGCATAATAGCTATGAACTTCCATATGAGGCAACAGGGCAAGAAACCATTATAAAAATAAAGTTTGCTGAAGCAGTGAATAAATTAGATTTCACGGATTTTACAGCCACTATTTTTCTCGATGAGTCTCTGAATCTTGCCCTAAACGAATTAGAAATAGCCCGCTTTAAATTAAAGGCTGGAGCAAGGCTGCGATCCGAGCCAAATAATTTTTTAGATTTTGCCACGGAATACAATACAGTGAATTATCTGCACTGTCAGTATGCAGGTATACAAGAGAGCACATACCACCCTAAAGTTTTACAGTTTTACGCAAAGGAATTATTAAAAAATCGCCCAACCAATGTATATGATATTACCTTTGCTTTTGAGTGTTTGAATCAGGAGCGGGTACAGCGAGATGTCATTGAAATGTATATTTGCAATCGATTAGAGTTAGAATTTCAAGCGTTTTCCAATAGTCAAATTCATAAATATTTATACCGTATATTATCTGAATCAAAGAACGGTGGTCGTCGAGGAGGACATAGTCCAGACCGACCAAAGCGTATGATAGTCGATTAACTAAAATTCAGTTGGTGAACAACGTTTAGGCATAAACAGGAGTTGAACGAAAAGGAGTGGTAAAAGATGAATTTCATGGATGAAGAAGTCATTGAGATGACGAAACAAGCAAGGCAGAAGAAACGATTGGAAAACATAGAAAAACAATTGTTACATACGGACCTTGTTCAAGCGATTAAAGATGGTCAGCTAATAATCGAAGATGAAACAATCGAATTTACGAAAATGGACTTTTATGATGGTCAAATCCAAATGCGTATTCCAGCCGCTTTTGAAGTAATGGAATCTGATTTAATGGATATTAAATATCCGTCCAGCCGAAGACCCGATTACATCTATACAAGTGAAAGTACATCTATTAATGTCACGCTGAAAATCATGGAACAACAAATAAAAGCAGAGGAATTAGAAGATTTCACACAGACGATGATGGAGATACTTCAAAAAATGCAGCCAACAACAAAAATGTTGGATATCGGCTTTAATGAAGTGAACGATGTCCAAATTGGTTACTTTGATTTCATAACACCTGCACTAGATAACAAGATTTATAATTTAATGTTTTTGTTTATAGTAGGCGAAAATGTGACGATGGGCTCTATAAATTGTTTGAAGAAAGAGATGAATATTTGGAAACCTATTGCTTATGGGATGATGGAAACTATCTCAATCCAAAATAAATTAGATGGAGAGGGTGTTATTTGATGGATCGGATAAAAAATGAAACAGCCTTAACATATAAAGATATGATCGTGATGCCCTATAACATTCGCGTCCATCAAATCGAAATTACGCAACAAATGAACGATCATGCTACATTGCATTTAACGGGTGTAATTCCAGATGAACTTGAAGATTCCTATGTATATATGACAGATGCAGAAACATCTATAGAGGTATTGCAAATAGATGGTAATGGTCAATCGAAGCCTATTTTTAATGGGTTAGCGTTAGATGTACAAGTGAAATCGGTGATGGGCACTTACTATTTGGAAGTTAAAGCAGTTTCACATACGTATTTACTAGATGTTAAGAAAAAAAATCAAACCTATCAAAATGCTAGTATGCCATACAGTGAATTAATCGATGTGTGTATTGCCGATCAAAAAGGTGCAGATTTCATAGATCATGTCACAAAGGGAGCTAGTATTGGTCGTTTTACAATGCAATATATAGAGACAGATTGGGAGTTTCTTAAACGAATGGCCTCGCGTTTTCATACAGGTCTAGTGCCAGATACAGTTCATTCATCTGCAAAATTTTATTTTGGTATTCCATTTCAAGCTGGAAGCACAAAGAAAATGGAGGCCATTAATTATCGGGTTAAAAAGGCTATTGGCAATTTTCTTATCTCAAGTAAAAATCATCTCGAAAGTATTACTGATAGTGACTACATGTATTATGAAGTAGAATCGCTGCAATCCTTCAAAATAGGCAATGAAGTTACTTTCCAATCTAAAAAATTGTATGTTTATAAAATTTTTTCAACTTTAAAAGATGGCTTGTTCAAGCATATTTATACGTTAACACCTCGGAACGGTTTCAGTGTCCACACTACCTATAATCAAGCTATTATTGGTGCTTCCATTCAAGGAAAGGTAATTGATGTTGCCGGAGACAAAATTCGTATTCATGTCGATTTTGATGAGGGGCAAGAAAAGGATACGGCCTATTGGTTTCCATATTCAACAATTTATGCATCAGAAGATAACACAGGATGGTATTTTATGCCGGAGCTATCTGATAATGTAAGAATCTATTTTCCAAGCAATCATGAGGATGAAGGGATTGCGATTAGCTCTGTTTCAAAAGCGCCTCCACAATCAAATACGATGTTAGCAGCAACTAATCCAACTAGTCAAGATGGGGGTGGCGGGTCAAGTGCCACACCACCAGAGGATAGTCGCCAAGATCCAGGACGTATGGCTGATCCAGATGTAAAAACACTCAGAACAAAGCATGGAAAACAAATTCTACTTGCACCTGATCGGATCGTCATATCGGGTGGAGGATTGATGATTTCACTGATGGATGATAATGGTATTTCGATAATAAGTGATAAGAATATTAACTTAAAAGCTACAGATAAAGTGGTCATTAATGCCAAACAAATAATGATTAATGCGAACGAGAAAATTGAGATGACCTGTAAAGAAAATTCAATCAAGATGGAAGATAAAATGGAAATTAAAGGAACAGAAGTACGAGCAAATTAGTGAGGATGTGAATGTATGAAACGAGAAGAAGCATTACAGCATTTTATGGATGAATGCGTTTCAGTTCATGTCAGCCGATTGCAAGAGAAAGTTGATCGACAGTTTCGCCAAAACAAGGAAATTTTGCTACAGCCAATCATTTACTCACTTGAACAGCTGTTTGCGAATATTAGAGATCAGCAAAGACAGGGAAAGTTAGCACCAATTGCCTTTATTCATCTTTCTTTGCTGCGAACCTCATTACTAGAAAACAAGTGTACGTATTTGCTAGAGGCATATGGTGAAGCATGGTACTTCGATTGGGTCGAATGTACAGCACATTATGAAGCAACATGGCTTAGTGAGGCAATGGTTGATTTACAAAAGATACTTGAGAAAGAAAGAAAACCGTATCTCATGATTCAAGCAGCTGATGTTAGAGGGATTCTTCAAAAGATAGTAGTTCTATTTCATCAGTATATCATTCAATTGGTTCGCTATCTTTTTCGCTATCAAAAGGAAAGCGTACCTGAACTCCATTTTCAACGAGCAGAGTGCTTGCGATTTCGTGTTGGTGAGTACAAAGGGGTTAGTGAGGATGTTGCTATCATTGACGAACGAGAACGGGTGGATAAAAACCTTCTCTCATGGTTAGAGCAAAAAGAGATGGACAAATCGTATACATTCGAAAACTTCTCAAACCTACCATTACAACAGAAAAATTTTAACCAGATGGATTTTTCCTACGCAATTTTTAACAGTTGTGATTTAGCAGGGTCTTCATTGAAGCAAAGTATTTGTGTTGGTACTAGCTTTGTAGATTGTGGTTTAGAGAATGTTGACTTTTCCTATGCAGCTATTCAAGATACTGATTTTCGAAATGCCAATTTGGTAGGCGCTAATTTTAGTTATGCTCAAGGAAAAACGCTAAGGCTTTCCGGAGGGGAAGTGGCATGCTACCTCGGTACTGATTTCAGTAATGCCAATTTGGAAAATGCGAGATTTGACTTTGCGCAGATTGAAGGTGCCAATTTTACAGGTGCTAATTTAAAGGGGGCTACCTTCTTTAAACGTGATCAAGAGAAGTATCAATTTAGCGCAGAACAGATGAAAGATGTTCATTGGATTTATTAGCACTGATAGATACAGGAGGAAAAGATGGAATATTTTATTCTTCGGCAAGATCTAAGCATTCTCAATCCAATCATCCCTTTGAAAACGGACCTCGATGAAAACTTTGTCTGTTCTTCTGTATTCGGGGAAGTGGTAGAAAAAGAGAATGCGGTATATCTAGATTATTTAGACAAGCCTCGAAGAATCGTGTCTGATGATTTAAAAGCGCTGTTAATGAAATACGAGGATAACTTAGGTTTTACAGCTATTGTCTTTACGGATGTCAAGAAAGGGACACAGCGCGTGTATTGGCTTATGGATATAGTGAAAAAGGACTGTATTTCTCATGAAACCGCTTATTATCCTGACGGAGGAATAAAAGAGCTAGTGATAGACCCCAAGAAAGTGGAACTGGATTGTATTTTTGAAGTCGCAGGCCAAAAGGAAGCTTTCACCGTCATCAATTTAGATGTAGCAGAAAGTATATTGCGACGCCCCTTTCTTGGGATTCAGTTGCAGCGAGTAAGATTGGAAAGTAAGTAATTTTAATAAATCATTTGTTGCTATGTACTGTTAAAGCGGAAATTTATTACAAATGATAGGAAGGGAAGGATATTTAATGGCTCAAGTTGTAGAAAATTTGGAGACAGAAGGTTCGGAACAAGAGCAATTTAGTTATGTAGTACATGGCGCAATCATTGCCTGTGAGCATGGTAGCCACCTCAATTATTTAAATTTGCCGCAAGATCATGGTGTTTATATTAAAGAGAAAGCTGTAATGAATGTTGGGGATCGAAACCCTGATAACATCCCAACCTTTGGTGTTTGCTTAAAGTTGAAAAAACCATGTACACCTGTATGCTCCATCGACTGGATGGAAGGGATGGAAAATGTCAATATCGAGGGGAAGCAAGCGTTACTTAATCGTTGTCATACGCAATGCTCTGCAGGCGGAGGCAAAATCGATATTGTTCATGATGGGCAAGAGGACTTAGAAATACCGAAACAAGGTTTTTAAAGAATAGATTGATTGAAAGGAGGTAAGCAATGAAAGCGCTAGGAGAAAAAGAAGTCCACATGATTAGTACGTATGAGGATCTTGTAGTCGAATGGCCTTATCCACTTATTCATTTAGACAAACTAACAATAAAACATAAAGGTAATGATCATGCGAGGTTGTCCTTTACCGGAATGATTGCTGAAGAGCAAGCGCAAAAGTATATTCAGCGAGTTAGTCATACAGATGAGATTGTTGTGAAATTTGGACGAGATAAGAGCATATTGTTCTCAGGAAGAATTGAAAATGCAGAGTTACAGGCATCTCAAGGTGTGCACACGGTCACAGTAGAGGCAGTGTCATTTACAGCAAATCTGGATATTGAGAAGCGCTCACGTTCTTTTCAAGATGCAAATATGACATATGTGGAGTTAATGGATAACATTGTGGAAGTCTATCCTCATGGGGATTACATTGACCATGCCTCTAATAGTCAAACCATTGGTCATATTGCGATTCAATATTTGGAAACGGATTGGGCATTTATTAAAAGAATGGCCTCCAATCTACATGCGGTTGTTTTTCCTGACCTAAAAGGGAAGGGTCCACGATTCTGGTTTGGTACACCTCAAAGCAGGAAAAGCATAACGATTGATCATCTTCCTTCCATATTACGTATGGATGTCGATACGTATCGGTTGATTACAGAAAATGATGGTTCGGATGTAAGCGAAGCTGATTATACATTTTGTGAGTTTGAAAGCACAGAGGCCTTTGAGCTAGGCACTTCGGTGCAATTAAAGGGAAGGCCCTATATTATAACGGTTCGAGAAGTCCATCTTGATGATGGTGTATTAAAGTTTCAATATACTGCACAACCAGAGAAAAGTATTCGCCAACGATTGGTACGCAATTTAGATTTGATTGGGGCAGCTTTTACAGGAAAGATTATTGATGTCACGCAAAACACCGTTAAAATTCATTTAGATATCGATAAAAAACAGGATAAAGAAAAAGCGCACTGGTTTGCTTATTCAGCAGATGCTAACGGTGTGATGTATTTAATGCCGCAAAAAGGTGCACGTGCCCAATTACATTTTCCAAGTGCTGTGGAAGAAGATGCCATTGTGATTAGCTCGGTACGCGTTAATCCAGCCACACCTGAGGGTGGACAAAAACAAACGAAGAAAATGGCAGACACGACCGTGAAATCATTAGCGACCAACGCGGGAAAAGATATGACATTAGGTGTTGGAGATATTACCTTTAGTGCAGTAGATGGCGTTTTGGACCTTAAGATGGATGATGGAGAAGGTGTAACATTTCAAAGTAACAGTACCATCATGCTAGCGGCAGATGAAACACTTGAAATAAGTGGAATGAAAGAGCTATCTGTAGAGGCGGAGGAATGGATTGCTATTTCAGCGAAGGAGCAAAGTCATGTAATCCTTGCAGCTGACACGCAGTTAATTAGTACACTGATTGATCAAGAGGGTACGGAGAAGCAAAGCCAACCACCGAAGCTAAATGAAGAAGCAATCGAAGCTACAACAAAAGTGGACGTCATTTTCCCACAAAAAGCAGAGCAGAAGAAAGAGAAAAAAGGCTTCTTTAGTAAGCTGCTTGATAATGTTAGTTTAGCGTTAGATGTCGCTGGATTTATTCCGGGTATCGGGACCATTGCAGATATTGCGAATGCAGGTATTAGCTTGGCAAGAGGAGACTATATGGGAGCAGCCATGAACTTAGTGGGCGCAGTTCCAATAGTGGGCGATGCAGCAAAAACTGCTTACAAGGTCAATAAAGCCGCAAAAGTAGCAGAGGCAGCAAGTAAAACCGCCAAGGCTGCGGATAAGGCAGTGGATGCCTCAAAAGCAGTAAAAGGGTTGAAAGCGGCCTATACAAAAGTATCACAAACGCTAGATACAGTTTCGGCGTTAGCCAACAAAGGCTCTAAAGGCGTGAAGACAGCCGCGGATAAAGTTATCGCCTCGATGGATGAAGTGCTAGCTGTTTCGAAGGCAGTAGACGGTATGAAGGCTATGGCCAAAACAGAGCTGACGAAATTTAATCATGGGGTATTAAAGAAGTTTAATTGTACAAAAGGATTAAGTGATAAATTCTGTAAAAAGGGCTTTGAACCTGTTGATTTAATCACAGGGCGTATGATTTATGAAGGTGTCGATTTTGAACTACCTGGACCTATCCCACTATCATGGGAACGTGCTTGGTACAGTGATAGTAGTCGTGTTGGCTTGTCAGGTCATGGTATGCACTTTATATATGATTTAGCCTTAGAGATATTTGAGGAAGAAGACCTGATTGGGATTGTTGTGACAGATGGTCGCGCAGTAGGATTTCCAATTTTACCAATAAATTTGTCATATTTTAATAAAAAAGATAGAATGACCCTGAAAAATACAGGTGAGGAATATCATTTATTTGAGCATGACACACGGCTGACTTATGTATTTGAACAAACAACAGAGACAACATACCGATTAAAAGAAGTAAGAAATGAGCAAGAGCATCATATTCAATTTGCATATAACCTGAAAGGCTTCTTATCTCAAGTAACGGATAGTGTAGGGCGAGTATTAGACGTTACGACCAATGAAGCGGGCAGAATGACAGAAGTCGCCCTACGTAACCAGATGAGTCGTGAAGTTTTAGTTCGCTATGTTTACAACGATGGCCAAGATTTAATCGAAGTCCAAGATGCATTAGGGCAAAGTACGCATATACAATATGTGAATCATCTCATGATGCAAAAAATAGATCGCAATAAAAATAGCTTCTTCTGGCGCTATGATGGTCCAACGACAGGGGCACGAGTAGTCAAAACATGGGGAGATGGCAATGTTCTTGCAGGTGAGCTTACATATCACGAGGGCTATAACGAAATTACAAATAGCTTAGGCCATAAAAGCTATTACTATTTTAATGAAGATAATCTCTGTACAAAAATTGTTCATCCAGATGGTAGTGAGGTCAGCTATGACTATAATGAGGACTTTGAATTACTGCAAGAAGTAGATGAAGATGGACGCACAACAACATTCAGCTATGATGAATGGGCAAACCCGATAAAGATGACTTTAGCTGATGGCAGTACATTATCCTCGCTACATGATGACAAGGATCGATTGATTCAGGCAGTGAACGCAGAGGGTGGAAGTCGTCAATGGATCTATAATGAGGACGGTACATTACAGGCAACTATTTTAGAGGATGATACAAAAACGGAATTTTCCTATAATGAGCATCGTTTGATTGAAACAGTGACAAATGCGCAAGGTCATGTGGTAAGCTTAGCTTATGATGCTGATCTAAACCTGAGTCAGGTGACATTGCCAGACGGGACGAGTTCCACATGGACATATGACCGTCGTGGTAACTGTACATCAACGACCAATCCGCTAGGGGCTACAGAAAAATTCCGTTACGATAACTTGAATCGCCTTGTACGGGCAAATCTTTCAGATGGAAACGACGTTCAATTAAAGTACAATGCCTATGACGATATTGTTATTGCAAGGGATAACCATACGCAAGTAGCCTTTGATTACACCATTCTTGGCAGTTTAATATCCCGAGAACAAGGTGGAAAGAAAGTCAAATTCAACTATGACACAGAGGAGCAGTTAACCGCTGTCATCAATGAAAAAGGCGAAGCGTATCAGTTTGAACGCGATACGAAAGGGAATATCATCAAGGAAATTGGCTTTGATGAGGTTGAAAGAACGTATGAGCGAAGTCCAGCAGGATTGGTTCAGAGAATTCAACGACCGGGTGATCGTTGGACAACATATCAGCATGATGGTCTAGGGAATGTCATCCGTGCTGATTATTATGATGATACTTGGGAAACGTTTGGCTATGACAAAAATGGGTCGTTAATTCAAACTGAAAATGAGCATGTGACAGTAAAGTTCGAGCGAGATTCATCTGGACAAGTGATCAAAGAGTGGCAGAATGACCATTGGATTGCGAGTAGTTATGATGAATTAGGCAATCGCTCCCAAATAACAAGCAGCCTCGGTGCCAAAATCGATGTCACGCGTAATGAGCTGGGCAATATCTTACAAATGACTGCCTCTCGCTCCGAACAAGCCCAGTGGACAGCCTCGATGCAGTACAATGAACTTGGTCAAGAGATTGAGCGAATCCTGCCAGGGGATGTCATTAGTAAATGGCAATATGATATAACTGGTAGACCGACACACCATCGCGTAAGTAGTCAAAACCGCGATACACGAAGACGCGTGTACAATTGGGATGTGAATCACCAATTACGCAGCATGGTCAATGAGCTAACGGGTATAAAAGTGACGTACGGTTACGATGAATTTAGTAACCTCGTATGGTCTAATCAAGGCGGTCAATTTGATTTCTTATACCGCAGCGTCGATGATGTCGGCAATCTATATGAAACAAAAGACAAAAAAGATCGTGTCTATGGCGCTGGTAGTAGATTACTAGAAACGAAAGATGCCAGATTCTCCTATGACGAAGAAGGCAATCTCATAGAGAAAGTCGAAAAGAATGGTGATACGTGGAAGTATGAGTACTATGGCAATGGAATGATGGCGAAGGTCGTTCGTCCAGATCTCACAGAAGTTACTTTCAAGTATGATTCATTAGGTAGGCGGATAGAGAAGCGTTCTGAAGGTAGAGCCACTCATTTTGTGTGGGATAGCAATACGATTTTGCATGAGTATTTCTCGCAGGGAAATTCTGTGGAGAATGCCTCACAGACAGAAGCCGATATCGCAGAAAATCTAGTGACATGGGTATTCAATGATGGCTTTGTCCCTTCTGCAAAAATCACGAATGACGGATACTACAGCATTATTAGTGATTATCTAGGAACGCCTGTCAAAGCTTATGATGAACAAGGTCATAAGGTTTGGTCGGCTGAGCTTGATGTATATGGACGAGTGAAGGAATTTACGGGTGAGAAAGATTTCATCCCATTTAGATATCAAGGGCAGTATGAAGATATTGAAATAGGCTTGTATTATAACGGATTCCGATACTATGACCCAGAGCAAGGGAATTATACGCAAGTTGACCCGATTGGACTGGCTGGTGGTAATCCTACTTTGTATGGCTATGTCGGGGATACGAATGTTATAATTGACCCATTAGGATTAAAGCCAAAACCTAAATTTAATTTTACTGAGTTATCAGGAGATAAACCTCTTTCGTTAAATCCGAATGAAATTTATTTTATGCAGAGCAATATCAAAAATAGTACAGGTCCATTTACAGTTTTAGAAAATGCCGCATCATTAAAAAATGGTTTACTTAAAGTAAGTGATTTGCCTACAGTAAACGTTTGGAAAGATGTGGATGGTAAGATATGGACGCTAGATCATAGAAGACTTGCCGCATTTAGACTAGCAAATATTGATGAAATTCCAGTAAACTGGGCTAGTAGAAGACAGGTGAAGGATCAATGGCGTAAAATGTCAACTAAGAATGGAGGAACATCAATTGTTCTGAAGATGGAAGATGGTACTAGACAAGTAATTTGTAAGAAAAAATAAAAGTAAAATTGATAGTAAAAATTGAAAGGGGAGAATTGTATGGATTGGTTTGACAAAATTGAAAGCGTTTCAAATAAGCAACAGTTCTTAGAATTTGTAAATTTATTATCAGCTGATTATAAAAAGAATAGAGATGAATGGGAGAATAAATCTATAGATTTATTCCTTCAAGCCATTGAGGGTTGGATGGAAGACATGGAAGGATTCTATGAAAATTCTGGTCTAGATACACCTAAAAATATCGATTGGAACTTTTTGGCGAATATGTTGTATGTGGGTAAAATCTATGAGTAAAAAGTCTACTCTAAAAAATATTGCCAGATGGACAAAAGCAATGGAAAAGAGGTTGGATTTAAGGATTCAAGGAGCTGTAAGATAAATGAATTATGATAAACTTAGTAAAGAGGTGGCATATGCTCTACGCCATTCTCCGGGAAAGTATGAATTAGAGTTAGATGCTAATGGGTGGGTTTCAGTTGATCAATTGTTAGAATCATTAAGAAAATCTGATAAATGGTCTCGCATTGAGATTGATGATTTGAAAAAAATGATTGAGAAGTCAGAAAAGAAGCGTTACGAAATTTTAGATGATAAAATAAGAGCGTTTTATGGACATTCGACTCCTATGAAAATTCAAAAAAAGGAAATGAAGCCACCTAGTACACTTTATCATGGAACTAGTCGTCGTTTTCTTGAGTCAATAATAAAGAATGGCTTGGTTCCAAAAACAAGGCAATATGTTCATTTATCTGAAGACATTCATACAGCTATCTTAGTAGGTAAAAGGAGAGACACTGCCCCTATAGTTTTAAAAATCAATTCAGAAGATGCATATAAAAATGGTGTGAAATTTTATTTTGCGCATGAAACGATATGGTTAGCAGATGCTATATCGTATGATTTTATCAGCTACTAAAAATATTAACAGTACAGAAATCTACAATATGTAGCAGAGAAATAAAACACATGTATATGGTATTATCCCATGTGCATGTGTTTTTATTGTTAGTAGTAATATACTCCTTCTCTATTTCCTGATATTTCAAACGCATTACTTATTTTATCTCTAAAAACTAATCTCGCTTCCACTATTATGACCCCAGCATTGGCACGTACACACAGATAGATTCGACTGGGTTAAGTGGCGGAACGGCTTTGTATGGATATGTAAAAGATACAAATACACAATTAGACCCGCTTGGATGGATATCTGTTTATCGAGCATTAACTAATGCCCAAGAGTCTCAAATAATAAGCCAATTATTCCTAAAAATAGTACTGCTAATTTTACAATTCAGGAGCATATTGGTAATGGTAAATTGAGGACCCCATATTTATCAACTACGAAAAAGAAACGTATTGCTGAGTTTTATGGACAATCAAATACAATTATTGCTATTGATACTGATGAGTTAGACTTTAACAAAGTTTTTGATGTATCTAATGAGATTGATCCTCAAACAGGTAAACGTTTAAAAATCCAGCATATAGCTATGAAAAGAAAGATGCTGAGGTTCTGGTACAAGGTGAAATACATAAAAGTGCCTATACTATTCATAAAAAGGGAAGGTGCCGTTAAATTATGAAAATAGATTATCGAAGTGAAATCGACAAAATTAGAGATTCTTTAAAGAACTACTACAATGAGCAATTCAAAAGTGAAGAGGAAGATTACATTGAAAACAAAAAGACTAAAGAACAAATAAAAAAATTAATAATTCAAGTTTATAATGATAGTACTCTATCTGAAGCAAACAAAGGGGATGTAATAAAAGTAGCGGTAGAACTTCTGGCAAAGAATACAGGTTGTGTAGAAGACGTAGTGATTGCTGAAGATATTCTTGATAGTCTTTTTAATGATATGAAAATACTAAGTCAGGAAAATATTGATAATTTTTACGAGCAATATTCAAGCAAAAGATGGCGATAAGGATAGGGTCATTCTCAAAAAGAAGACGTCAGTTTAGAAAAGTAAAAATGAAGCCCATGTACAAATAGAAAATAGACTCGCCATGACTTTTCATGTCATAACAAGCCTATTTTCTATTATTTTGTTTTAGCGATGAGTATTTAATATCGAAAATTAGGTCTTTTGGTGAACGAGGAGATTGCGATTATTAGTTTGGTTATGATAACTTGAATCGCCTTGTACGAGCCAACCTTTCCGATGGTAACGACGTTCAATTAAAGTACAATGCCTATGACGATATTATTTTTGCGAAAGATAGCCATACGCAAGTTGCCTTTGATTACACGATTCTAGGCAGCCTAACGTCTCGAAAACAAGGTGGCAAGAAAGTACAATTCACCCTATGATACAGAAGAACAATTAACCGCTGTGATCAATGAGAAAGGCGAAGCATACACCTTTGAACGCGATACCAAAGGCAATATTATCAAGGAAAACGGCTTTGATAACATGGAAAAAGTGTATGAGCGAAGCCTCGCAGGATTCGTGCAACGGGTTCAACGGCCAGGAAATCGTTGGACAGCGTATCAGCACGATGCGCTAGGGAATATTATTCGCTCTGACTACTATGATGGTACGTGGGAAACTTTTAGCTATGACAAAAATGGCTCATTACAAGAAACGGAAAATGAGCATGTAACCGTCAAGCTAGAACGAGACCCATCTGGGCAAGTTATCAAAGAGTGGCAAAATGACCATTGGATTGCCAGTAGCTATGACGACTTAGGCAATCGCTCCCAAATGACAAGTAGCCTCGGTGCTAAAATCGATGTCACGCGTAATGAGCTGGGCAATGTCTTGCAAATGACAGCCTCTCGCTCCGAACAAGCCCAGTGGACAGCCTCGATGCAGTACAATGAACTTGGGCAAGAGATTGAGCGAATCCTGCCAGGGGATGTTATTAGTAAATGGCAATATGATATAACTGGTAGACCGACACACCATCGCGTAAGTAGTCAAAACCGCGATACGCGAAGACGCGTGTACAATTGGGATGTAAATCATCAATTACGCAGCATGGTCAATGAGCTAACGGGTATAAAAGTGACGTACGGTTACGATGAATTTAGTAACCTCGTATGGTCTAATCAAGGTGGTCCATTTGATTTCTTATACCGTAGCGTCGATGATGTCGGCAATCTATATGAAACAAAAGACAAAAAGGATCGTGTCTATGGCGCTGGTAGTAGATTACTTGAAACGAAAGATGCCCAACTCTCTTATGATGAAGAAGGAAATCTCGTAGAGAAAGTCGAAAAGAATGGTGATACGTGGAAGTATGAGTATTATGGCAATGGGATGATGTCGAAGGTCATTCGTCCAGACGAGAGAGAAATTTCTTTCAAGTATGATTCGCTAGGTAGACGGATAGAGAAGCGTTCTGAGGATAAGGCGACTCATTTTGTATGGGATGGCAATACGATTCTGCATGAGTGGCATGAACGTAGCGATGCTTGTGAAACTAATATTCAGAATATATCTTCAAGTAAAACTAACATTGATAATAGTCTTATAACTTGGATTTTCAATGAAGGTACATTTATTCCTTCTGCAAAAATTACAAGAGAAGGGATTTATAGTATTATTAGTGATTATCTGGGTACACCTTCTGAAGCCTACGATACTAATGGTAATAAAGTTTGGTCCAATGAGTTAGATATTTATGGTCAGACAAAAGAGTTTACCTGTGACAAGAATTTTATACCATTCCGATATCAAGGGCAATACGAGGATGAAGAAACTGGCCTTTACTACAACAGATTTAGATATTATTCACCAACTGAGGGTATGTATACACAAAAGGATCCCATTGGGCTTAAAGGGGGTTTGATCTTATATGGATATGTACAAGATACAAATAACTCAATAGATATTTTTGGTCTTTCTTGTACTAAAGAGTTAAGAAAAAATATGAACAAAGCTAATCGTGAGTTAAGAAAGAATGAAGGGTACATGAAACGTGCTTGGCATAAGTATAAAGGTTCAGCAGCTCATCATATTGTAGCGGGGGATCATTCAAACGTACACGCAGGAAGAACAAGAGAAATCTTGAAAAGACTTAAGATAGATGTCAACAGTGCAGAAAATGGTGTTTATTTGAAACATGTAGATCCAAATAGTTTACAACCTGGTGCTTATCATAGAGTAATTCATACCAACGAATATTTTAAAAATGTTTATAATAGGTTAGACATGGCTGAAAAATTGGGCGGAGCGAAAGCAAGAGAGGCAGTCTTGACTGAGTTAGAAAATATAAGGAATGATTTATTATTCAACGTTAAAATTTGGTGAAAGGGGATTTTATAATGAAAATATTTAAAATAGAGAATGATTTTAGTTTTAAAGATCTAACTTTTTTGAATGAGGAGGATATTAGTCTTTTTTCTAGTTTTACGGGACAAAAAATTATTCTGGATTGGAAAGAAGAGATTTTTGGAATCTCTGAAGATAAACATACAAGAGGAAAATTGTTAGATTTTGATTCACGCTGTTATGGAGATACATTAATAATAAAAGCGAAATTTAAAAATCTTTTTATTGAAAAATTTTCTGACATTATAGAAATTTTCCCAATAAAAATCAAAGGTATTTCAGAAGATTATATTTATATAAATGTAACAAATGTGGTCACAGCAATTAATTTTGATGGTTTAGATTTGCAGGAATCCCTTGAAATGATGCGGAGCAAGAACATCAGATTTAAATTAGAAAGTTTAGAAAATGAAATTATATTTAGAGACACTAAAATTAATTCAAGCTATTATTGTACTCAAAAGTTTATAGACTTTATTGAAGAAAACAAAATTAATGGATTGTACTTTGAGGAGATAGGGACAGCTAAGTGAAAATTAGAATAGGATAAGTGAGGGTTACTTTAAAAATTCATTATTTTCATTGTTTTTTATATTACCTAATATGCTATGAAGAGAATTATTTCTCTTCATAGTCACTATAATGGTTACCATTAATGAATGTATCTGAAGTGTCTAGATTCAAAAAAGTTAATTCTCCCAGCTCACAGACAGAGTTAGTAAGTTTTAATATTGCAAACTGCTTTTCATTAAAATTCACAATGATATTAAGAAAGTTGTCTAAGTCTTCCACAGTAATACCTTCTTCCTTCATTTCTTTCTCGGTAATAAAATCATCTATATGGTAAGAAATATCAATAGCATCCATAAGAAGTAGCTTTTCAAACGCATCGTATATTTTATCTCCAAAAACTAATGCCATTAATTCGCATTCTTTTGATTTTTTAATTTGAATGAAAAGGGATCGTAATATGTATTGTAATGAATATTTCATAATTGAATCAAAATCTTTTTCGACAATACCAGCTTGGATGTTAAGTGAAATTTCTTGAATCACATCTGTATGGAAGTTATTTAAAATAGATTTATAAATAGGATGACTAATTTCCTCTAAGGTGTCATTCCAAATTCTCATGTTCTCTTCAAAAGGCATCATTTTATTATTCCTCCAATATTTTTTGTTTAATTTTACCATATTAATATTGGATAATACAGTTAATTTAAATAAACAATTTTATGGATAATATCTGTCGAGCTTTGACGAATTCGTATGGGATGGAAATACGATTCTGCATAAGTATTTGTCACAGGATAATTCTGATACATTGGAAAATTCAGTGGAGAATGCCTCGCAGACAGATGCCGATATCGCAGATAATCTAGCGACATGGGTATTCAATGATAGCTTTGTCCCTTCAGCAAAAATCACGAATAAAGGTAGCTACAGTATTATTAGTGATTATCTTGGAACACCTGTCGAAGCTTATGATGAACAAGGTCATAAGGTTTGGTCGGCTGAGCTTGATGTATATGGTAGAGTGAAAGAATTTACAGGTGAGAAAGACTTTATTCAATTCCGTTATCAAGGACAGTATGAAGATGTAGAAATTGGCTTGTATTATAACCGATTCCGATACTATGACCCAGAGCAAGGGAATTATACGCAGGTTGACCCGATTGGGCTTGCGGGTGGGAATCCTACTTTGTATGGATATGTCGGGAACCCAAATAATTCAATTGATACATTTGGTTTAGCCCCAAAATTTCCAATGCTACCAGGTGTGAATTTATCAGAATTGAACTTAATTATGTATAAACCTACAAAAGTAACACCAATAAATGGATCGTATTATCAAGGGATAGAACGTGCTTGGGAATTAGAAAAAGATTTGGTTGGAAAAACAGGGCATGGAACTCACCCTTGGAATGAAGCAGAAATAGAAGAACTAAAAAGCCGTGGAAAAGTGAGTGGTTATACAGGGCATCATATTACTAATCATAAAAACGGTGCTTTAGGGAATGCTTGGAAGGGGGATCCAAGAAATATTAGATTTTTACCTAATGCTAAACATGGTGGAGGATACAATAAACATTTATATGGAGAGAGAGGACATAGAGGAAGTTATACCAATGCTACTACTGGTAGACTAATTGATCGCCAAGCAATGATAGATAGATATAACAGTGAAGGGAGCTGTAAAAAACGATGAAGTACCTAGCTCGTTCAATTTCTAAGCTGGAAAATGCCAATAAGATAAAATGTTTAGGAACATCTACAGAAACAAAACAGGAATTAAGAAAAATTTTCAAACTCCCAATTTTAAGCCCAGGACTTTTAAAATGGTATAGTGATTTACCAAAATCTAAAGACATAATGTTTTATTGGACTAACGATTTCTATATATTTGGTATGGAAAATCTATTAGTTGCTTTAGAAGGTTACAGGTATATTAGAGAAGATAAAGGTTGGATAGATGTTTCAAAGACAATGAAATGGAATGAAAATTGGATTATTATTTCCAGTTGGAGTGGAAATCCAGTGATTGCCGATATAAGTAAAGTTGAAACTCCAATTTATTACGATTATGTTGGAGGAGATTTTTCACCAAAACTATTAGTAGATTCACTAGAAAAATTTGACTATTTTTTATCTGTTTGGCTTGATAAACATGATGATAGATACTATAAAAGCGGTGAATATCAATCAAACTTTTTTGATTTAATGGAGAAAGAGTGGAAAGCAAAGTTAAGTGATGGAGAAATTAAGAACATATGCGAGTTTCTCCCTATTGAGAAATCAAAAGAGAATTTTGCTCCAACTGAACAAAGAATTATAGAAAAAGTGAAAAAAATTTTTGTGTATCTTGAAGATCCAGGTGAAAATAAATCAAAAGTGATCCTAGCATTAAAAAAAGAAACAGGACTATCACTTGTTGAAATACGAAACCGATTAAATAATAATGGTTTTCTAATAGCTGAGGGATATGGGGAAAATACTTTAGTTTTAGCTGAATATTTTATTTCTTTAGGTGCAAAAGTAAGAATTGAGCAGAAATAAACCATTATATTGTCTTCTTTAGAAACTAAAATATAGAGGAATTTATTTTATCAAAAAGGGAATAGGGTAACACTCAAGTTCAGCAAAAATGAATCAAGAAGGAAGCTAAGGTCTGAATTCGGATAATATTCCTGAATCAGGCCTTTTAATTTTTTGTTGTTTTTTCGAAGACTCAGTATACGCAAGTCGTCTTTGACTATACGATTCTTGGCAGGCAGCTTAACATCCCGCAAACAAGGTGGCAAGAAAGTCCAATTCACCTATGATACAGAGGAGCAATTCACCGCTGTTATCAATGAAAAAGGTGAAGCATACACCTTTGAACGCGATACCAAAGGCAATATTATCAAGGAAAACGGCTTTGATAACATGGAAAAAGTGTATGAGCGAAGCCTCGCAGGATTCGTGCAACGGATGCAACGGCCAGGAAATCGTTGGACAGCGTATCAGCACGATGCGCTAGGAAATATTATTCGCTCTGACTACTATGATGGTACGTGGGAAACTTTTAGCTATGACAAAAATGGCTCATTACAAGAAATGGAAAATGAGCATGTAACCGTCAAGCTAGAACGAGACCCATCTGAGCAAGTCATCAAAGAGTGGCAAAATGACCATTGGATTGCCAGTAGCTATGACGACTTAGGCAATCGCTCCCAAATAACAAGCAGCCTTGGTGCCAAAATCGATGTTATGCGTAATGAGCTGGGCAATATCTTACAAATGACTGCCTTTCGCTCCGAGCAAGCCCAGTGGACAGCCTCGATGCAGTACAATGAACTCGGACAAGAGATTGAAAGAATCCTACCAGGGGATGTTATTAGTAAATGGCAATATGATATAACAGGTAGACCGACACATCATCGTGTAAGTAGTCAAAACCGCGATACGCGAAGACGCGTGTATAATTGGGATGTGAATCACCAATTACGCAGCATGGTCAATGAGCTAACGGGTGTAAAAGTGACGTACGGTTACGACGAATTTAGTAACCTCGTATGGTCTAATCAAGGCGGTCAATTTGATTTCTTATACCGTAGCGTGGACGATGTCGGAAATTTGTATGAAACAAAAGACAAAAAAGATCGTATCTATGGCGCTGGTAGTAGATTAATTGAAACGAAAGATGCCCAATTCTCTTATGATGAAGAAGGAAATCTCGTAGAGAAAGTCGAAAAGAATGGTGATACGTGGAAGTATGAGTACTATGGCAATGGAATGATGGCGAAGGTCATGAAGCCAGACAAGACAGAAGTTACGTTCAAGTATGATTCATTAGGTAGGCGGATAGAGAAGCGTTCTGAAGATAGAGCCACTCATTTTGTGTGGGATAGCAATAAGATTCTGCATGAGTATTTGTCACAGGATAATTCTGATACATTGGAAAATGCCTCACAGACAGAAGCCGATATCGCAGAAAATCTAGTGACATGGGTATTCAATGATGGCTTTGTCCCTTCTGCAAAAATCACGAATGACAGATACTACAGCATTATTAGTGATTATCTAGGAACACCTGTCGAAGCTTATGATGAACAAGGTCATAAGGTTTGGTCGGCTGAGCTTGATGTGTATGGGCGAGTGAATGAATTTACGGGTGAGAAAGATTTCATTCCGTTTAGATATCAAGGGCAGTATGAAGATATTGAAATAGGCTTGTATTATAACCGATTCCGATACTATGACCCAGAACAAGGGAATTATACCCAAATTGACCCGATTGGACTTATGGGGGATAATCCTACGTTGTATGGTTATGTCTGTGATCCAAATTTATGGATTGATCCGTTAGGGTTAATTAATTGGGGTGGGCTCTTAATTAATGCTGGGATAAATAAGCCTGAAGATTTAATAAAGCCTCATGGGCATCATATTGTGTTTAAAGGAAGTTTTGCACGTGATGCTAGGGGTCCTGTAGTTTCAGCAAGTCAACAGATACTTCGAAATTACGGAATTGATGTTGAGAGGAATTTAGCAAATTTAATGTGGGCTTCTAACATTAAAGGTGTTCATACATTAGAAAATGCGGAGAAGGTTTTAAAAAATCTTAAGAGAGTAGATAAAGTATTACAAAGCCGAATATCCAGAGGAGTGATTACTGACAGTAAGGCACAAGAAATAATGGAGGAAAAATTACAATTTATTGGTAAAAAAGTTTTTGATAAATGTTCAAAACGTAAGTAAATGAATCTACAATCGAGGAGGTCTTTAGTCCGTGGAGGGATTTTTTGATGAATTTGGAAAAAGGTTGGTCATAGCAGTTAGAAACGATTTTAAAGAATTGAAAAAGGTTATTGGAGAGGAGAGAATCTATGCTACTTGTTTGGTAACAGACAGTAATGCTATGACAGTATTTTTAGCGATAAATACTTATGAAAAAATGGAAAAAAAATATCATAAGTATTCTCAAGGGAAGTCATTTAATATAAAGGATGAAATCTTATATAAAACTGTCAAGTGGGTTCCTGCTGAATGGGAGTATGATGATAGCGACCTTGAACAGAGTGAAATGGAATTAGTATCAGACTATTTAGCTGAGAAGAGAGAAACCATTAAAGATAGTAGTTTTAGGGAGTTTGAAGAGAAATTTTATGAAACGATGACTGAAACATTACTTATATTACGGAATGAAGGCTTGTTTGGACATAAAAAAGATGACATTACAGTATTTATATCAATTTCTGATGACGAAAGAACAGAAATGGTTGAGAATTATTCTGCGGGCTTGTTGAACTCAGAAAATGTTAGTAGGGAATTCTTGAAAAGGTGGGAATGAAAACTGATGAATGCCTAATGAACTCAAATTGATGAACAAGGGTATCCAGAAGAAGATGGTTTAATACAGGGAAACTATCTATTTTCATATGGTGCCATATACGTATATACACAAATTCTTTTGATGGGAGTCTTTGCTTTTTTCAATAGAATTAACAGACAGTGAACAAAGTCCTTTTTATGATAATCAAAAGAATATTGTCAGCTTTCTTGAAGAATTTTTATACAAGATCACCGAAGATTCTGAGCACTTCCAACAGGATTAGTAGAAAAGATATTATACAAAGGCATTAAACCAAGACTAAAGAGGATAAGAAATTATTTGAAACAAGAGAGGCAATATTCTTTTATGATTTGAAGGTACTCTCCTTCAGAAGGTATATAAGATTAAGCATTTGACCAAAAAATATAAAGATTAAAACAGGATGTTCTATAGCTTTATCTGAATATATTTCGAACCTAACTAAAAGAGTAGCATAAATCCATAGAATTTGGATTATTGCTGCTCTTTTATTATAGTGCAAGTACTTTCAACAGTTTCCATTAAATATAGTCAACACTGAAACTCTCAGTTGAGAAAGACTTTTTTCCATTTCGTTATCAAGAGCAGTATCACGATTTGAGCAGTGGCTTGTATTATAATAGCTTCCGTTATTATGACCCAAGCACTGGCACATACACACAGATAGATCCGATTGGGTTAAGTGGCGGAATTGCTTTGTATGGATATGTAAAGGATACAAATATACAATTTGACCCGCTTGGATGGATAACCGTTTATCGAGCATTGACTGATGCCCAAGAGTCTCAAGCGTTAAATAATGAGCCAATTATTCCTAAAAATAGTACTGCTAATTATTCAATTCAGGAGCATATTGATGATGGTAATCTGAGGACCCAATATTTATCATCTACGAAAAAGAAACGTATTGTTGAGTTTTATGGACAATCAAATACAATTAATGCTATTGATACTGATAAGTTAGACTATAACAAATTTTTTGATGTATCTAATGGGATTGATCATCAAACAGGTAAGCGTTTTAGAAAACCAGCAGTTAACTATACAATGAAGGATGCTGAGGTCCTCATACAAGGTGAAATACCTAAAAGTGTCTATACTATTCATAAAAAGAGAAGGTATCGTTAAATTATGAAAATAAATTATCGAAGTGAAATCGACGAAATTAGAAATTCTTTAAAGAACTACTACAATGAGCAATTCAAAAGTGAAGAGGAAGATTACATTGAAAACAAAAAGACGAAAGAACACATAAAAAAATTAATAATTCAAGTTTATAATGATAGTACTCTGTCGGAAGCAGACAGAGGATATATAATAAAAATAGCGGTAGAACTTCTGGCAAAAAATACAGGTTGTGTAGAAGACGTAGTGATTGCTGAAGATATTCTTGATAGTCTTTTTAATGATATGAAAATACTAAGTCAGGAAAATATTGATAATTTTTACGAGCAATATTCAAGCAAAAGATGGCGATAAGGATAGGGTCATTCTCAAAAAGAAGACGTCAGTTTAGAAAAGTAAAAATGAAGCCCATGTACAAATAGAAAATAGACTCGCCATGACTTTTCATGTCATAACAAGCCTATTTTCAATTATTTTGTTTTAGCGATGAGTATTTAATATCGAAAATTAGGTCTTTTGGTGAACGAGGAGATTGCGATTATTAGTTTGGTTATGATAACTTGAATCGCCTTGTACGGGCTAACCTTTCCGATGGTAACGATGTTCAATTAAAGTACAATGCCTATGAAAATATTATTTTTGCGAAAGATAATCATAGGCAAGTAGCCTTTGATTACACCATTCTGGGCAGTTTAATATCCCGAGAACAAGGTGGAAAGAAAGTCAAATTCAACTATGACACAGAGGAGCAGTTAACCGCTGTCATCAATGAAAAAGGCGAAGCGTATCAGTTTGAACGTGATGCGAAAGGGAATATCATCAAGGAAATTGGCTTTGATGAGGTTGAAAGAACGTATGAGCGAAGTCCAGCAGGATTGGTTCAGAGAATTCAACGACCGGGTGATCGTTGGACAACATATCAGCATGATGGTCTAGGGAATGTCATCCGTGCTGATTATTATGATGATACTTGGGAAACGTTTGGCTATGACAAAAATGGGTCGTTAATTCAAACTGAAAATGAGCATGTGACAGTAAAGTTCGAGCGAGATTCATCTGGACAAGTGATCAAAGAGTGGCAGAATGACCATTGGATTGCGAGTAGTTATGATGAATTAGGCAACCGTTCCCAGATTACAAGTAGCTTAGGTGCAAAAATCGATGTCGCTCGCAATGAAATGGGAGATGTATCACAAATCACAGCCTCTAGCTCAGAGCAAGCGCATTGGACAGCATCAATGCAGTACAATGAACTCGGTCAAGAGATTGAAAGAATCCTACCAGGAGATGTCATCAGTAAATGGCAGTATGATGTGACAGGTAGACCTACACACCACCGAATAAGTAGTCAAAACCGAGATACACGAAGACGCGTGTATAATTGGGACGTCAATCATCGCTTACGAAGCATGGTAAACGAGTTAACAGGTGTAAAAGTTACCTATGGCTACGATGAATTCAGTAACCTCGTCTGGTCCAATCAAGGCGGTCAATTTGACTTCTTACACCGCAGTGTCGATGATGTCGGGAATTTGTATGAAACAAAAGAAAAGACAGATCGTGTCTATGGTTCCGGAAGTAGATTGCTTGAAACGAGAGAAGCAACATTCTCTTATGATGATGAAGGTAATCTGATTCAGAAAGTTGAGAAGAACGGTGATACGTGGGAGTACGAGTACTATGGCAATGGCATGATGTCGAAGGTCATCAAACCAGACAACGCAGAAGTTACTTTCAAATATGACTCGCTTGGTAGACGAATAGAGAAGTGCTCTGACGAGAAAACTATGAGATTCGTATGGGATGGGAATACTATTCTACATGAGTATTTCTCGCATAATAATTCAGATACATTTGAAAATATAGATGAGTATTCATCACAGAACGACTCAGAAATACCAGATAATCTAGTCACATGGGTGTTTAATGATGGGTTTGTACCTTCAGCTAAAATTACGAATGAAGGCAACTATAGTATTATTAGTGATTATCTTGGAACGCCTGTTGAAGCCTATGATGAACAAGGTAATAAGATTTGGTCAGCAGAACTTGATATTTATGGGCGAGTGAAAGAGTTCACAGGTGATAAAGACTTTATTCCATTCCGTTATCAAGGGCAGTATGAAGATGTAGAAATAGGATTGTATTATAATCGATTCCGATACTACTCTCCAACTGAAGTGATGTATACACAGAAGGATCCGATTGGTTTAAGTGGAAATAATCCAACATTGTATGGGTATGTGTATGATACAAATATTCAGATTGATCCATTTGGATTAATTTTGAAGCCAGAACCTGGTTATTTAAGAGGGAAAAGGCATGGATTGAAGCTATCAGACAAGGATGCTCAAATAACTTCAAATAATGATAAACTTCCACATGGAAAATGGGGAAATAAAAAGGATTTAGCATATGCGGGTGAATTAGCGGACACATTAGAACCAGGAGGATTCAAGGACTTCCCGGTAAATCCGGACAGCAAGAGTGTTGTATTTCATCCTAATGGTGATTCTAATGCACCAAAAGCACATCCACCAACACATTATAGATTAAGAAATAATGGAAACGGAACTTTCCATGGATTCCCTATTGATCATACAGCAGAAGAAATTAGAAACGATAGTCATGCAAAAGTTAAATGTCATTGAGGTGAGTAAAGTGGAATTTAAAATAATAATCAATCCAAATTTTAAGATTGGAATACGTGATCCAGAAGATACAACGATATCTGAAGCACTGGATAATAGGCATGTTAATAACCAATATTTCACAATGAAATGGTGTGATACGTCATTAAGAATCAATTATGGAACACAAATAGCTGATGGTATAAGCGATGTAATTAAAATGTTAGAGGCAATAAAAAGAAGAGAGGAACGGTTTGTCGTAACTTTCCCAAGTCAAGCATTTTTCGAGACATGGATATGTAAAATTGAAAAATGTGATATTAAAATTAATTGGGATAGTCGTGAAAACTATAGAAGTATCATGATGAAAACTGAATTATTTATAAAAGAGTGGCTCAAGCTATTGCATCAATTACAAAAAGTATTGATAGAAACTGGATATGATGGTACCAATCTAGTAGATTTTTATTTACTTGAAAATCTTGAGAGATTTCATTCTAACAACATTGAGGAGTGAAAAAAGGAGCGTTTCCTATGATTGGGGATTCAAATACAAAGGATTAGTAGATTAGTAACATGTCTTTGCGAAATTTCGTATGTATAAGCACGAATACAGCGGATATTGATATCATGAAACAAATTTCCCTTAATACGATCCAGAGAGGCTGAAAAGAGCTACGCGTAATATTTGAATGTTAATAAGTCCTTGTTATGGTATGCCCTTTTGTCCTCTGTGACAGAAGGGCTGCTTTAATGAGCACGGCATGAGTTCTAAAGCTGTGAAGACGGCCGCAGATAAAGTCATTTCTTCGATGGATGAATTGCTCGCTGCGTCGAAGGCAGTAGACGGTATGAAAGCTATGGCGAAAGCTGGGCTAACGAAATTTAATCATGGAGTATTAAAGAAATTTAATTGTACACAAGGCTTAAGTAAAAAGTTCTGTAAAAGAGGCTTTGAACCTGTTGATTTAATCACAGGGCGTATGATTTATGAAGGTGTCGATTTCGAACTACCTGGACCTATCCCACTGTCATGGGAACGCGCTTGGTACAGTGATAGCAGTCGGATTGGCTTAACAGGTCATGGTATGCACTTTACATACGATCTAGCCTTAGAGATATTTGAAGAAGATGACCTGATTGGGATTGTTGTGACGGATGGTCGCGCTGTTAGATTTCCAATTTTACCAATAAACTTGCCGTATTTTAACAAACGTGAAAGAATGACCTTAACAAATACAGGTGAGGAGTATCATCTATTTGAGCATGATACACGATTGATTTATGTATTTGAACAAGTAACAGAAACAACATACCGATTAAAAGAAGTAAGAAATGAGCAAGCGCATCATATTCAATTTGCCTATAACCTTAAAGGCTTCCTATCCCAAGTAACCGACAGTGCTGGTAGAGTGCTTGAGGTTACGACCAATGAGGTAGGCAGAATGACAGAGGTTGCTTTACGCAACCAGATGAGCCGTGAAGTCTTAGTTCGTTACGTTTACAATGATGGACAAGATTTAATCGAAATCCAAGATGCGTTAGGGCAAAGTACGCATATTAAATATGTTAATCACTTAATGATGCAAAAAACAGATCGCAATAAAAATAGCTTCTTCTGGCGCTATGATGGTCCAACGACAGGGGCACGAGTAGTCAAAACATGGGGAGATGGCAATGTTCTTGCAGGTGAGCTTACATATCACGAGGGCTATAACGAAATTACAAATAGCTTAGGCCATAAAAGTTATTATTATTTTAATGAAGATAATCTCTGTACAAAAATTGTTCATCCAGATGGCAGTGAGATCAGCTATGACTATAATGAGGACTTTGAATTACTGCAAGAAGTGGATGAAGATGGCCGCACAACAACATTCAGCTATGATGAATGGGCAAACCCGATAAAGGTGACTTTAGCTGATGGCAGTACATTATCCTCGCTACATGATGACAAGGATCGATTGATTCAGGCAGTGAACGCAGAGGGTGGAAGTCGTCAATGGATCTATAATGAGGACGGTACATTACAGGCAACTATTTTAGAGGATGATACAAAAACGGAATTTTCCTATAATGAGCATCGTTTGATTGAAACAGTGACAAATGCGCAAGGTCATGTGGTAAGCTTAGCTTATGATGCTGATCTAAACCTGAGTCAGGTGACATTGCCAGACGGGACGAGTTCCACATGGACATATGACCGTCGTGGTAACTGTACATCAACGACCAATCCGCTAGGGGCTACAGAAAAATTCCGTTACGATAACTTGAATCGCCTTGTACGGGCAAATCTTTCAGATGGAAACGACGTTCAATTAAAGTACAATGCCTATGACGATATTGTTATTGCAAGGGATAACCATACGCAAGTAGCCTTTGATTACACCATTCTTGGCAGTTTAATTTCTCGAGAACAGGGTGGGAAGAAAGTCAAATTCACCTATGATACAGAGGAGCAGTTAAACGCTGTGATCAACGAAAGAGGCGAAACGTATCAGTTTGAACGTGATGCGAAAGGGAATATCATCAAGGAAATTGGCTTTGATGAGGTTGAAAGAACGTATGAGCGAAGTCCAGCAGGATTGGTTCAAAGGATTCAACGTCCAGGTAATCGTTGGACAACGTATCAGCATGACGGCCTAGGAAATATAATTCGTGCTGATTATTACGATGACACTTGGGAAACGTTTGGCTATGACAAAAATGGTTCGTTAATTGAGACTGAAAATGAACATGTGACTGTAAAGTTTGAGCGAGACCAATCTGGACAAGTAATCAAGGAGTGGCAAAATGACCATTGGATTGGAAGTAGCTATGATGAAATAGGTAATCGCTCACAAATTACAAGTAGCTTAGGTGCAAACATCGATGTCGCTCGTAATGAAATTGGAAATGTGTCGCAAATTACAGCTTCTCGCTCAGTTCAAGACCATTGGACAGCAACGATTCAGTACAATGCTCTTGGACAAGAGATTGAGAAAATCCTACCAGGGGATGTCGTTAGTAAATGGAAATATGATGTAACTGGTAGACCGACACAGCATCGAATATGTAGTCAAAATCGTCAAACACGAAGACGAGTGTACAATTGGGATGCCAATAATCGCTTACGAAGCAAGGTAAATGAGTTAACGGGTGTACAAATGACCTATGGTTACGATGAATTCAGTAACCTAGTTTGGTCCAATCAGGGCGGTCAATTTGACTTCTTACACCGCAGTGTCGATGATGTCGGGAATCTGTATGAAACAAAAGAAAAGACAGATCGTGTCTATGGTGTCGGAAGTAGATTGCTTGAAACGAAAGAGGCAACATTCTCTTATGATGATGAAGGTAATCTGATTCAGAAAGTTGAAAGAACTGGTGATGCGTGGGAGTACGAATACGATGGTAATGGGATGATGTCAAAGGTTGTGTTCTTATCAAAGAACAATTCAACTTTAAACAAAGTGATTACTTTCAAATACGATCCACTTGGTAGACGTGTGGAAAAAAATTGTGAAGGAAAAGCGACTCACTTTGTCTGGGATGGCAATACGACTTTACATGAGTGGGTAGTAAAGGCAAGTACGATAAGTACCCAAGATGCGAATACAAACCAACAGGGAAATCTCGTAACATGGGTGTATGAAGATAATTCACTTACACCATCAGCTAAAATTACCAATGAAGGTAACTTTAGTATTATCAGTGATTATCAAGGTACTCCTGTAGAGGCGTACGATGAGGAAGGAAACCAAGTCTGGTCTATAGAACTTAACATCTATGGACAAGGTAAGGAACTTACAGGATATAAAGGTTTCATTCCATTCCGTTTTCAGGGACAGTATATGGATGAGGAAACAGACTTGTACTACAACCGATTCCGATATTACTCGCCGAACGAAGGGGTTTATATCCAACAAGACCCTATAGGACTTGCAGGAAACAATCCTACACTATATGGATATGTAAGTGATACAAATAGTTGTATTGATCCATTTGGATTATCGAGAGCGCCAAGTACAATACTCTCAGGTAATGTTCAAAAAGGTTTTAAAGGGAGAAACTTTACAGGTTTTCAGGCTCATCATGTGATTCCGACAAATGTTTGGAAGCAATATCAAACATTTTTCAATGATATTGGTATTGGAGGTTTAAGAGATCAAGCTTTTAATGGTATGATGATTCCTAGTAATCCGGATACTTTAAAAGGTAGTACATTTGATTTTATTCATAATACTTCTCATAGTGCTTATAATAAGAATGTAATGAACAGAGTAGCCACTATATATGAAGAATTTGATGATGGTTTTATAAATGAAAAACAAGCTAGAACAAAAGTACGTAAACTGCAAATGCAACTTAAAAATCAACTGCAAACAGGACATTTTAGTAAAGATTATGTACCATCAAAAAAATATCCAACTTGTAAACGATTGGGGTAATTTTATGAAATATTTTATGTTAGTCAATGATAGTGCAAATTCCCCCATCTATTTAGATGGTGTTTTGCACGAAAGCTATACTGATGAGAAATATGACGAAGGAATGAGCTATAATTGGAATCGACCTTTTATTGAACAAATGGATTTCCCAAAAGAACTTTGGTTAATAACGAGAAGCAAAGTTCAATTTGACTACTACGAAAATTTCTTTGGTCATGTAATCTCTGAAAAATTTTTATCTTCAATGGATCAAGTAAATATATTACAGGATTATGGTATAGCTAATTTACATGTTGTTAGTACAAAAGGTAAACCAAAAGTAAAAGATTTATTTTTCTTTATTAAATGTATTAAAAGACATTCATTAGTTGATTATGATAAATCTGAGTACCTTACAAGAGAAGTTCCAAGTAATGCAAAATTAAAAGTTGGTGGAAGTTTCGTTGATAAGTATATAAAGTTGGTGATAAAAGACACTGATCTTGATTTATTTCAATTAAGCGATTTAAAACTGGGAAGGTACCTGTTTTGTTCAGAGAGATTTAAATCATTGTGTGAAAAAGATAATCTTAAAGGGATTCAATTTATGGACTTAGATTCAGTGCCTAACTATCTACAATCTATATTGTAAATAAACACTATTTTTTATTATTTCGATTCGGAAAATAGAAATTATTGATATAAACAAACTATAAAACGGTCTGCATTATATTGAATTATTCGATAGCGACTTTTAGTTCAGTAAGCATAGCAAAAAAATGGTAAAATTCCCCATGGTAATGAAGTGACCTTCAAATGTTAGACAGAGTTATTTCATTATGTAGAGGTTTGGGCATGAGTTCGATATTTTGTATCGGACTCATGTCTTTTAACGTGGCCCTTAATTCGTTTTGTATTCTAATATGTTATGTATTTTTCTAATTCAATTTTAAAATGTGCTACACTTTCAAGCTTTGTAAGGTATAGAAATTCTAACTTCAAAATGCCAAAGAAATTAGATGGTAACGACGTACAATTGAAGTACAATGCCTATGAAGATATTGTTTTTGCGAAAGATAACCATACGCAAGTAGCCTTTGATTACACCATTCTCGGCAGTTTGAAGGCTCGAGAACAAGGTGGGAAGAAAGTCAATTTCACCTATGATACAGAAGAGCAGTTAAACGCTGTCATCAATGAAAAAGGCGAAGCGTATCAGTTTGAACGCGATACGAAAGGGAATATCATCAAGGAAATCGGCTTTGATGAGATTGAAAGAACGTATGAGCGAAGTCTAGCCGGATTGGTTCAGAGAATTCAACGACCGGGTGATCGTTGGACAACATATCAGCATGATGGTCTAGGGAATGTCATCCGTGCTGATTATTATGATGATACTTGGGAAACGTTTGGCTATGACAAAAATGGGTCGTTAATTCAAACTGAAAATGAGCATGTGACAGTAAAGTTCGAGCGAGATTCATCTGGACAAGTGATCAAAGAGTGGCAGAATGACCATTGGATTGCGAGTAGTTATGATGAATTAGGCAACCGTTCCCAGATTACAAGTAGCTTAGGTGCAAAAATCGATGTCGCTCGCAATGAAATGGGAGATGTATCACAAATCACAGCCTCTAGCTCAGAGCAAGCGCATTGGACAGCATCAATGCAGTACAATGAACTCGGTCAAGAGATTGAAAGAATCCTACCAGGAGATGTCATCAGTAAATGGCAGTATGATGTGACAGGTAGACCTACACACCATCGAATAAGTAGTCAAAACCGAGATACACGAAGACGCGTGTATAATTGGGACGTCAATCATCACTTACGAAGCATGGTAAACGAGTTAACAGGTGTAAAAGTTACCTATGGTTATGATGAGTTTAGTAACCTCGTCTGGTCCAATCAAGGCGATCAATTTGACTTTTTACACCGCAATGTCGATGATGTCGGAAATTTGTATGAAACGAAAGAAAAGACCGATCGTGTCTATGGTGCCGGAAGTAGATTGCTTGAAACGAGAGAGGCAACATTCTCTTATGATGATGAAGGTAATCTGATTCAGAAAGTTGAGAAGAACGGTGATACGTGGAAGTACGAATATAACGGCAATGGCATGATGGCGAAGGTCATCCGACCAGACATCACAGAAGTTACTTTCAAGTATGACTCGCTAGGTAGACGGGTAGAGAAGTGTTCTGAAGAAAAGACAACAAGTTTCGTTTGGGATGGGAATACTATCTTACATGAGTGTTTCTCAGAGAATGATTCAACTGAACTAGAAAATGATAATCTAGTTACATGGGTGTTCAATGATGGGTTCGTACCTTCAGCTAAAATCACGAGTGAAGGTAACTACAGTATTGTTAGTGATTATCTTGGAACGCCTGTAGAAGCCTATGATGAAGAAGGAAATAAGGTTTGGTCAGCTGAGCTTGATATTTATGGTGAAGTGAATGAATTTACAGGTTAGAAAGACTTTATTCCATTCCGTTATCAAGGGCAGTATGAGGATGTTGAAATTGGATTGTATTATAACCGATTCCGATACTACGACCCAGAACAAGGGAATTATACTCAAATAGATCCGATTGGACTTGCGGGTGGGAATCCTACGCTTTATGGGTATGTTAGTGATACGAATGCTATAAATGATCCATTTGGATTAAAGCCAAAACCTAAATTTAATTTTGCTGAGTTATCAGGAAATAAACCTCTTTCGTTAGATCCAAATGAAATTCATTTTATGCAGAGTAATATCAAGAATAGTACGGGTGCATTTACAGTTTTAGAAAATGCTGAATCATTAAAGAATGGTTCACTTAAAGTAAGTGACTTACCTACAGTTAATGTTTGGAAGGATACAGACGGTAAAATATGGACGTTGGATCATAGAAGACTCGCAGCATTTAGACTCGCAGGTATTGATGAAATTCCAGTAAACTGGGCAAGTAAAAAACAAGTGAAGAATCAATGGTTTAAAATGTCAACAAAAAATGGTGGAACATCAATTGTTTTAAAGAGGGAAGATGGATCTAGACAGGTGATTTGTAGGAAAAAATAGAGTCAATAGTTGAAATAGAGAGGTGTGAATAATATGGATTGGTATAACAAAATTGAAAACGTATCAAACAAGCAACAATTCTTAGAATTTGTAAATTTATTATCAGCGGATTATAAAAAAAATATAGATGAATGGGAGAATAAATCTATAGATTTATTTCTTCAAGCCATTGAGGGATGGATGGAAGATATGGAAGGATTTTATGAAAATTCTGGTTTAGATACTCCCAAAAATATTGACTGGAAACTATTATCTATTATGCTATATGTAGGTAAGATATATGAATAAAAGGCCCACGCTAAAAAAGAATTAGTTATGTGAAATTTGTATGGAAAGACTTTAAATTGATGAGTGCGGTGTAAATAATATATCAATTTAAGGAATTTATTAGATCGATTGATTAGTTGAAGAAGCCTTATTAGTGATTATCTAGGTACACCTTCTGAAGCCTACGATACTGATGGTAATAAGGTTTGGTCCAATGAGTTAGATATTTATGGTCAGTCAAAAGAGTTTACCTGTGACAAGAATTTTATACCATTCCGATATCAAGGGCAATACGAGGATGAAGAAACTGGCCTTTACTACAACAGATTTAGATATTATTCACCAATTGAGGGTATGTATACGCAAAAGGATCCAATTGGGCTTAATGGAGGTTTGGTCTTATATGGCTATGTACAAGATACAAATAACTCAATAGATATTTTTGGTCTTTCTTGTACTAAAGAGTTAAAGAAAAATATGAACAAAGCTAATCGTGAGTTAAGAAAGAATGAAGGGTACATGAAACGTGCTTGGCATAAGTATAAAGGTTCAGCAGCTCATCATATTGTGGCGGGGGACCATTCAAATCCAAATGCTCAAAGAGCTAGGGATATTCTAGAAAGGCATAAGATTGATGTCAATAGTGCAGATAATGGGATTTATTTAAAACATGGATCCAAATAGTATATAACCTGGTGCTTATCATAGAATAATCCATACTAATGATTATTTTAGAAATGTTGCTGATAGGTTGGAGTCTGCAGAACGTTTTGGTGGAGCAAAAGCAAAAGAAGCAGTATTAGCTGATCCAGAAAATATTAGGGAGGATTTATTATTTAACGTTAATATTTGGTAAATGGAGTTTTGTAAATGAATGTATATAGATTTGTAAATGATGATGTTTTTAAAGATTTAACCTTTTTAAATAAGGACTATGTTCGTCTTTTTTCAACTTTTACAGGGCAAAAAATTACTCTGGATTGGAACGCAGAGATATTTGGTATTTCAGAAGATAAACTGAATAGAGGAAAATTGTTAGATTTTGATTCACGTTGTTATGGAGCTACATTAATAGTAAAAAAGAAATTCGAAAAGTTTTTTATTGATGAATTTTCAGAAATTACAGAAACCCTCCCCATAAAAATCAAAGGTATTTCAGAGGATTATATATATATAAATATAACAAATGTTTTAACAGCAATTAATTTTGATGGTTTAGATATGCAAGAATCTCTTGCAATGTTGCGAGGTGAAAACATTACATTTAATTTAGAAAAAATAGAAAATGAAACTATTTTTAGAGATATTAGAATTAACAACTTTTATTTCTGTACACAAAATTTTAAAGATTTTATAGAAAAAAATGGAATTAACGGATTGCGTTTTATGAAAGTAGGGACAGGACTTTAACTCTAATAAACGAATAGCATATTTTAAACATACTCTTATTTCATAATATGAATTTCCTCAGTACTATGAAGAGAATTATTTCTCTTCATAGTCACTATAATGGTTACCATTAATGAATGTATCTGAAGTGTCAAGATTTAGAAAAGCTAATTCTCCTAGCACACAGACAGAGTTAGTAAGTTTTAATATTGCAAACTGCTTTTCATTAAAATTCACAATGATATTAAGAAAGTTATCTAAGTCGTCCACACTAATACCTTCTTCCTCCATTTCTTTCTCGGTAATAAAATCATCTATATGGTAAGAAATATCAATAGCATCCATAAGAAGTAGCTTTTCAAACTCATCGCATACTTTATCTTCAAAAACTAATTCCATTAATTCGAATTCTTTTGACTTTTTAATTTGAATGAAAAGAGATTGTAAAATGTATTTTAATGAATAATTCATAATTGAATCGAAATCCTTTTGAACAATACCAGCTTTGATGTTAAAGGAAATTTCTTGAATCATATCTGTATGAAAGTTATTTAAATAGATTTATAAATAGGATGACTAATTTCCTCTAAGGTGTCATTCCAAATTCTCATGTTCTCTTCAAAAGGCATCATTTTATTATTCCTCCAATATTTTTTTGTTTAATTTTACCATATGAATATTAGATAATACAGTTAATTTAAATAAACAATTTTATGGATAATATCTGTCGAGCTTTGACGAATTCGTATGGGATGGAAATACGATTCTGCATAAGTATTTGTCACAGGATAATTCTGATACATTGGAAAATTCAGTGGAGAATGCCTCGCAGACAGATGCCGATATCGCAGATAATCTAGTGACATGGGTATTTAATGAAGGGTTTGTCCCTTCTGCAAAAATCACAAGTGAAGGTCATTACAGTATTATTAGTGATTATCTTGGAACGCCTGTTGAAGCCTATGATGAGCAAGGTAATAAAGTTTGGTCGGCTGAGCTTGATGTTTATGGACGAGTGAAAGAGTTCACTGGTGAAAAGGATTTCATTCCATTTAGGTATCAGGGGCAGTATGAAGATGTAGAAATTGGCTTGTATTATAACCGATTCCGATACTACGATCCGGTGCAAGGGAATTATACCCAAATTGACCCGATTGGACTTGCGGGTGGGAATCCAACTCTGTATGGTTATGTCAGGGATACAAATAATAATATAGATAAATTTGGCTTATATTCAGATTTATTGGATACTGGCATGGGACATCATTTGATGCCAAGATCAATAGCCAAGGCTTTAGATATTTCAGAGTTAAGTCAAATTCATTCCATTTCTTGGTATCCAGATGAAGGAGCTGGAACGGCAGAACTTCACAAAAAATTGCATAGAAAACTTATAGAAGATGGAATACCTTATCATGGTTCAAAATTCACTGGTACAACAGATGAGTTTTTTGAAAAAGCTGCTAAAGCATACAAAGATATTGACGTTAAAGGTTATTTAAAAATACCATACACAAAAGAAAAGTTATTCAAAGATTTAACTCCTGCAGAAGCTTTAGAGAAATTAAAAGAATTACATTCTAATGGAAAAATACCTTGTAAATAGGAAAAAAGGAGATGTTATAATGGATAGAATTCTAGATACTGGAAGTTACGGAATTTGTTTGTTTTCAATAGACGTCCTGCAAGACTTTTTAAAGAAAGAAAAAGTTAGGACAAAAAAAATTTTAAAAAATTTTCAGGATAATCATAACCGTTATTTAGCTTCACTTGAAAATGGTATTTGGATACCTTTTCTACCTATAAATTCTATAGAGTATATTATCAAACTTGAAAATTGTAATCAGTCATTTGACGATGAATGGGAAGAAAAATTCGTTTATCATGACTTCAATATTGAAGTTAAAGATTCATTGTGGATTGCAGATATTGGTTCATTTTATGAATTTGATAAAAATGAGTTTCTAAAAAATGATGAGGTATCTTATCAAACATTAGATGGTAAAACACTATATTCAGGATTTAGATACAGTGTTCCTTCTGGTAAGTATTCGGTATCTATAAAAGGATATGCTCGTATGAAGAAATTAGATTTTCCTAGTCTAAATTTTGGTTTTTTATTTTCTCTTGAAAAAGTAAATGAATTTGAAGGATTTAATGATCCACGTGAAGATGAAAAATATAACTTTAATGTGGCAAAGATAGATTGAATCAGTATATTCTTAAAATTGTAATAAGAGAAATACATTAGTATCAATTATATAGGGCGATAAATCCATTTAAAGGGATTTATTGCCCTTTTAATCTTACTGTGATTTCAAGAGATGGGAATATTCGTGAGATAGGAACCGTAGAAGTTCTGTCATGACTATTTAAATCGTCTTGTACGGGCCAACTTTCATATGGAGACGACGTTCAATTAAAGGACAATTCCTATGAATATAGGGAATGTCATTCGCTAAGGTTACTAGGATGGCACTTGGGAAACGTTTGCCTATGATAAAAACGGTTCGCTACTAGAAACGGAAAACGAGCATGTAACCGTCAAGCTAGAGCGAGATTCATCTGGACAAGTGATCAAGGAATGGCAAAATGAACAGTGGATTGCGAGTAGCTACGATGAATTAGGCAATCGCTTCCAAATAACAAGTAGCCTCGGTGCCAAAATCGATGTCACACGTAATGAGCTGGGCAATATTTTACAAATGACTGCCTCTCGCTCCGAGCAAGCCCAGTGGACAGCCTCGATGCAGTACAATGAACTTGGGCAAGAGATTATCCTGCCAGGGGATGTTATTAGTAAATGGCAATATGATATAACAGGTAGACCGACACATCATCGCGTAAGTAGTCAAAACCGCGATACACGAAGACGCGCCTACAATTGGGATGTGAATCACCAATTACGCAGCATGGTCAATGAGTTAACGGGTGTAAAAGTGACGTACGGTTATGATGAATTTAGTAACCTCGTATGGTCTAATCAAGGCGGTCAATTTGATTTCTTATACCGTAGCGTGGACGATGTCGGGAATTTGTATGAAACAAAAGACAAAAAAGATCGTGTTTATGGCGCTGGTAGTAGATTACTAGAAACGAAAGATGCTAAATTCTCTTATGATGAAGAAGGAAATCTCGTAGAGAAAGTCGAAAAGAATGGGGATACGTGGAAGTATGAGTACTATGGCAATGGAATGATGGCGAAGGTCATGAAGCCAGATAAGGTAGAAGTTACGTTCAAGTATGATTCGCTAGGTAGGCGGATAGAGAAGCGTTCTGAAGATAAGGTTACTCATTTTGTATGGGATGGGAATACGACTCTGCATGAGTGGAACAATTGTTCAGAAGACTTATCAAATATACATGAATCCTTGATAACATGGGTATACGATAATAAATCATTTAATCCAATAGCTAAAATCACAAGAGAAGGTGTTTTTAGTATTATCAGAGATTACCTTGGTACCCCTGTTGAAGCATATGATACACAAGGAAAGAAAATTTGGACTTGTGAGCTTGATATTTATGGACGAGTTAAGAAGTTCATTGGGGAAAAAGATTTTATTCCATTCCGTTATCAAGGACAGTATGAAGATGAAGAAACAGGACTCTACTATAATCGATTCCGTTATTACTCGGCAAGTGAGGGGATATATACCCAATCTGATCCGATTGGACTGGCAGGAAATAATCCAACATTGTATGGGTATGTTAGTGACACGAATAGACAGATAGATGTTTTTGGGTTAATGCCTTTATCGAACCCTGTAAATCAAGGACATCACATGGTTCCACATACACTTGCCACTAAATTAGGCATCCAACCATTTAATTCTCAAACAGGTGTGCCTGCTTTATATTTCTCATCAGAGCAATGGTTAGAAGGTGAAGGACTTAATCATTCTGCGATGCATGGCTATAATGAGCTTGGTGCAGGAACAAAACCTGTACTTACAGAAAATCAATTTAAAAAGTCAGGTTTAACAAATCAAGAATGGATAGATAGTCTGCAAAATCACTATAATAATTCAGAAATTCAGAAATTTAAAGGAGATTTGCATGTTATTAATTCAGATGGCACAAAAGGGAAGTTATTAAAGGCGGATGTCACACCTGCACTAGCTTGGGAAGAAACAAAGGAATGGGCGTCTCAAAAAGGATATCCAATAAATTGTCAGGGGTGAAATTAATGAAAAATACAGCTTTATGGTTTGAAGAAGGTTATTGTACTAGCCATATAAAAGATGCACATTTGAAAACTAAAAATTTAGCACTAGAAATCCCTATTAATGAAACTATAAGCGAATACGATATTTGTAGATTTAAACTAATTGTTGAAGAAGTGAAAAATGAAGATCAGCTATTGTTGGATTCTGCTATATTAGGTAAAAAAATAACAGAAAAAATATATAAAGATGTATCTTTCTTTGAACAAGATTTTATTTGTTATACACATGAAAATAATTTGGAATTAATAAAAAAAAATAAAAATGAGACTATTCAACAAGCTCTTAGAGATAATGTATTACTTAAAAAAATTTCTTATCGAAAGGATTGTATAGAATTATATGGGGAATACAATATTAAAATTCAAGTTTTTAGACATGGAGTTCATAAGCCTGAATTTTTATCCTCGGAATCTCCACCGTTTCTAACGGATTATGAACAAAAAATTGAAACAGTCACTGTCTATGTGCTAATATTCAAAAACACAACTGATATTAAAAAGAACAATAAAGTTTTTGATTCTTCAGTTTATGGAAGTTTGGGAAGTCTGGGGTTTTTTATGGTGGATTTAAAACTTTTTAGTGAATTAATAAGAACTGAAGTTGGCGATGAGCCATTAAATCTTGTTGAGTTATTTACTACAACCAATTTAGTTGATAAATGTTTTGAAGAGGGAATATTAATTATTACTTGGGGGATTAAGCCTTGGCATTATTATATTCAAGCAATGAATAATTCAATTCTACTTGATGAATGCATAGTTAGAGGAACCTACAAAATAAAAAATGAGATAAAGGAGTTATCTGTAATTCCTGGTGACGAATTACTTACATGGCCTGCATGTCTTGAAAAAAAATGGCCAATCATTCGTTTGGAGGGTACTGGTGAAAAAATTGATCTTTCTTTATGTACTTGGTCAGGTGAACTCGGAAATGAATTAATTCCAATGTATATTCTTGAAAGAAGTGAAGAAAGGATAGAGAATGTAAATCCTATTATTAACTATAGTTTCATTTAAAATCGAGGTTTCAAATTTGAAGAGTGATTATGTATCAGGAAAAATAAAGAGTGGCAAGAATCCCTATTTGAGGGATTTTTTGCTACTCTTTCTGTTTGGTTAATTTTACAAATTCTCATAATATTAAAGGTCATTTAAGTTATCAGAGAAAAAACATGATGTCTATTGTCAGTCGCCAATTTGATTCCTTATATCGTAGTGTCGATGATGTCGGCAATTTATATGAAACAAAAGAGAAAAAAGACCGTGTCTATGGCGCTGGTAGTAGATTACTAGAAACGAAAGATGCCAGATTCTCTTATGATGAAGAAGGCAATCTCGTAGAGAAAGTCGAACATAACGGAGATACATGGAAGTACGAGTTCTATGGCAATGGAATGATGGCGAAGGTCATGAAGCCAGATAAGACAGAGATTAAGTTCAAGTATGACGCACTAGGTAGACGGATAGAGAAGTGTTCGGAAGGAAAGGCTACCCATTTTGTATGGGATGGCAATACGATTTTGCATGAGTATTCCACGCAGAATGGTGCGGATACTTTAGAAAATCTGAAATCTTCACAGGCTGATACTGCTATAGCTGATAATCTAGTGACATGGGTGTTCAATGATGGTTTTGTCCCTTCTGCAAAGATTACGAGTGAAGGTCATTACAGTATTATAAGTGATTATCTTGGAACGCCTGTTGAAGCCTATGATGAGCAAGGAAATAAGGTTTGGTCGGCAGAGCTTGATGTTTATGGACGAGTGAAGGAATTTACAGGTGAGAAAGACTTTATTCCATTCCGTTATCAAGGGCAGTATGAAGATGTAGCGATTGGATTGTATTATAACCGATTCCGATACTATGACCCAGAACAAGGGAATTATACTCAAGTTGATCCGATTGGACTTGCAGGTGGGAATCCTACGCTTTATGGGTATGTTGGAGATTCGAATACATGGACTGATCCATTTGGTTTGTTAAATGAATTTGAAATTGCAGAATATGCAAGTAAATTACATGTGAAAGATGGATTTACAGCACATGAAATATTACAAAATGCATGGTTAAAATACAATGCTGGAGTAACTAGAAGAGGTACAGGACCACTTTCCAGACAAAACCCTGCAATTGCATTAAAAGAGAGTCCTCTTCATCAAAGTATTACAAATTTACAGAAAAAATATGGTATGCATTCTGAAGAAACTTTAAGAAAACAAAGTGCTTTGCAGAACATTAATAGAAATGCCGCGTTAACAAGACGTGGGATTATGAATGAACTCATTACGAGAGGTTGGGACAGTAAGGAAGCAAAAGTATTTGCAACTGAAAAAGTTATGGAATTAAGAAAACAAGCAATTGAACATGGTGAAAGACATGGATTAATCTGTAGAAAATAACTAAATGCAAAGGAGTGTGAAATCCGGATTAAGTTTTTCGGATGAACAATATGGAGAATAAAAATAACATATTAGTTGAGCGAAAAGAAAGTATTTTATTTCAGTTAGACAAAAACCGAAATGTTGGTAATGGATGGATTGGTGGAAATGCTCCAGCATATTTTGACGATAAAGGTGAACTTTTAAGTGAAATTGGATTTGACTATAACTTCTATCTTTGTTTTGTTAATCCATTAGATAAAAATAACATGATTTCCATCTTTATACCAAAAAAATACGAAAATCGTGTTTCAAAAAATATATATCCAAACTGTTCATTGTATGTGTTTGAACATCCAATTTCGATAGAAAGTTTGGATTCTACTTACACTGAATTTGGAATAGATAAACACTATATTTCAGAAGGTATTTTAGTAAGTGAAGAACAAGCATTTGAAACTCCTTTTTTTATTAAATTTGGAGGGAATCCTTTTCATATCCAAGAAGAGGAATATTATTACAGAGAATTAGAAAAAAATGGATATAATTTCTTGTGTCAAATTGATGAGGACGGTTATCCAAGTGGATTATTCCATTCAGGCACAAGTCTTCCATTTGGGTTTGGTGCTGTGTATTTGTATGCAATTGTGACGAAGGATTCGATAAAGGATCCAATAGTAGGATATTGGCAATATTCATAGTTTGATAAATAATAGCTGAAAAATAAAAAAGAAGGCGCTTAAGCCTTCTTTTTTATACCATTCATAAGTGAACAGTTATCATTCCGTTACATCTAAGAAATGTTTTGCTATGACAAAAACAGTCCGCTACTAGAAATGGAAAACGAGCATGTAACCGTCAAGCTAGAGCGAGACCCATCTGGGCAAGTCATCAAAGAGTGGCAAAATGACCATTGGATTGCCAGTAGCTATGACGAATTAGGCAATCGCTCCCAAATAACAAGTAGCCTCGGTGCCAAAATCGATGTCACGCGTAATGAGCTGGGCAATATCTTACAAATGACTGCCTCTCGCTCCGAACAAGCCCAGTGGACAGCCTCGATGCAGTACAATGAACTTGGGCAAGAGATTGAGCGTATCCTGCCAGGGGATGTCATTAGTAAATGGCAATATGATATCACAGGTAGACCAACACACCATCGCGTAAGTAGCCAAAGCCGAGATACACGAAGACGTGCCTACAATTGGGACATCAATCATCAATTACGCAGTATGGTCAACGAGCTAACGGGTGTAAAAGTGACTTATGGTTACGACGAATTTAGTAACCTTGTGTGGGCCAATCAAGACAGTCGCCAATTTGATTTCTTATACCGCAGCGTGGACGATGTCGGGAATTTGTATGAAACAAAAGACAAAAAAGATCGTGTCTATGGCGCTGGTAGTAGATTACTAGAAACGAAAGATGCTAAATTCTCTTATGATGAAGAAGGAAATCTCGTAGAGAAAGTTGAAAAGAATGGTGATACGTGGAAGTATGAGTACTGTGGCAATGGAATGATGGCGAAGGTCATTAGGCCAGATAATACGGAAGTTACTTTCAAGTATGATTCATTAGGTAGGCGAATAGAGAAGCGTTCTGAGGATAAGGCAACGCATTTTGTATGGGATGGTAATACGATTCTGCATGAGTATTCCACGCAGAATGCTGCAGATACTTTAGACAATCTAAAATCTTCACAAACCGATACTGCTATAGCAGATAATCTAGTTACATGGGTATTTAATGAAGGGTTTGTCCCTTCTGCAAAGATTACGAGTGAAGGTCATTATAGTATTATTAGTGATTATCTTGGAACACCTGTTGAAGCCTATGATGAAAAAGGGAATAGGGTTTGGACAGCTGAACTTGATGTTTATGGACGAGTGAAAGAAGTTACAGGTGAGAAAGACTTTATTCCATTTAGATATCAAGGGCAGTATGAGGATGTTGAAATTGGATTGTATTATAACCGATTCCGATACTACGACCCAGAACAAGGGAATTATACTCAAATAGATCCGATTGGACTTGCGGGTGGGAATCCTACGCTTTATGGGTATGTTAGTGATACGAATGCTATAAATGATCCATTTGGATTAAAGCCAAAACCTAAATTTAATTTTGCTGAGTTATCAGGAAATAAACCTCTTTCGTTAGATCCAAATGAAATTCATTTTATGCAGAGTAATATCAAGAATAGTACGGGTGCATTTACAGTTTTAGAAAATGCTGAATCATTAAAGAATGGTTCACTTAAAGTAAGTGACTTACCTACAGTTAATGTTTGGAAGGATACAGACGGTAAAATATGGACGTTGGATCATAGAAGACTCGCAGCATTTAGACTCGCAGGTATTGATGAAATTCCAGTAAACTGGGCAAGTAAAAAACAAGTGAAGAATCAATGGTTTAAAATGTCAACAAAAAATGGTGGAACATCGATTGTTTTAAAGAGGGAAGATGGATCTAGACAGGTGATTTGTAGGAAAAAATAGAGTCAATAGTTGAAATAGAGAGGTGTGAATAATATGGATTGGTATAACAAAATTGAAAACGTATCAAACAAGCAACAATTCTTAGAATTTGTAAATTTATTATCAGCGGATTATAAAAAAAATATAGATGAATGGGAGAATAAATCTATAGATTTATTTCTTCAAGCCATTGAGGGATGGATGGAAGATATGGAAGGATTTTATGAAAATTCTGGTTTAGATACTCCCAAAAATATTGACTGGAAACTATTATCTATTATGCTATATGTAGGTAAGATATATGAATAAAAGGCCCACGCTAAAAAAGAATTAGTTATGTGAAATTTGTATGGAAAGACTTTAAATTGATGAGTGCGGTGTAAATAATATATCAATTTAAGGAATTTATTAGATCGATTGATTAGTTGAAGAAGCCTTATTAGTGATTATCTAGGTACACCTTCTGAAGCCTACGATACTGATGGTAATAAGGTTTGGTCCAATGAGTTAGATATTTATGGTCAGTCAAAAGAGTTTACCTGTGACAAGAATTTTATACCATTCCGATATCAAGGGCAATACGAGGATGAAGAAACTGGCCTTTACTACAACAGATTTAGATATTATTCACCAATTGAGGGTATGTATACGCAAAAGGATCCAATTGGGCTTAATGGAGGTTTGGTCTTATATGGCTATGTACAAGATACAAATAACTCAATAGATATTTTTGGTCTTTCTTGTACTAAAGAGTTAAAGAAAAATATGAACAAAGCTAATCGTGAGTTAAGAAAGAATGAAGGGTACATGAAACGTGCTTGGCATAAGTATAAAAGTTCAGCAGCTCATCATATTGTGGCGGGGGACCATTCAAATCCAAATGCTCAAAGAGCTAGGGATATTCTAGAAAGGCATAAGATTGATGTCAATAGTGCAGATAATGGGATTTATTTAAAACATGGATCCAAATAGTATATAACCTGGTGCTTATCATAGAATAATCCATACTAATGATTATTTTAGAAATGTTGCTGATAGGTTGGAGGCTGCGGAGCGTTTTGGTGGAGCAAAAGCAAAAGAAGCAGTGTTAGCTGAGCTAGAAAATATTAGGACGGATTTATTATTTAACGTTAAAATTTGGTAAAGGGAGTTTTGTAAATGAATGTATATAGATTTGTAAATGATGATGATTTTAAAGATTTAACCTTTTTAAATAAGGACTATGTTCGTCTTTTTTCAACTTTTACAGGGCAAAAAATTACTCTGGATTGGAACGCAGAGATATTTGGTATTTCAGAAGATAAACTGAATAGAGGAAAATTGTTAGATTTTGATTCACGTTGTTATGGAGCTACATTAATAGTAAAAAAGAAATTTGAAAAGTTTTTTATTGATGAATTTTCAGAAAATATAGAAACCCTCCCCATAAAAATCAAAGGTATTTCAGAGGATTATACATATATAAATATAACAAATGTTTTAACAGCAATTAATTTTGATGGTTTAGATATGCAAGAATCTCTTGCAATGTTGCGAGGTGAAAACATTAGATTTAATTTAGAAAAAATAGAAAATGAAACTATTTTTAGAGATATTAGAATTAACAACTTTTATTTCTGTACACAAAATTTTAAAGATTTTATTGAAAAAAATGGAATTAATGGATTGCGTTTTATGAAAGTAGGGACAGGACTTTGACTCTAATAAGTGAATAGCATATTTTAAACATACTCTTATTTCATAATATGAATTTCCTCAGTGCTATGAAGAGAATTATTTCTCTTCATAGTCACTATAATGGTTACCATTAATGAATGTATCTGAAGTGTCTAGATTTAGAAAAGCTAATTCTCCTAGCTCACAGACAGAGTTAGTAAGTTTTAATATTGCAAACTGCTTTTCATTAAAATTCACAATGATATTAAGAAAGTTATCTAAGTCGTCCACACTAATACCTTCTTCCTCCATTTCTTTCTCAGTAATAAAATCATCTATATGGTAAGAAATATCAATAGCATCCATAAGAAGTAGCTTTTCAAACTCATCACATACTTTATCTCCAAAAAATAATTCCATTAATTCGAATTCTTTTGACTTTTTAATTTGAATGAAAAGAGATTGTAAAATGTACTTTAATGAATAATTCATAATTGAATCAAAATCCTTTTGGACAATATCAGCTTTGATGTTAAATGAAATTTCTTGAATCATATCTGTATGAAAGTTATTTAAAATAGATTTATAAATAGGATGACTAATTTCCTCTAAGGTGTCATTCCAAATTTTCATGTTCTCTTCAAAAGGTATCATTTTATTATTCCTCCAATATTTTTTGTTTAATTTCACCATATATACTAGATAAGATATTAATTTAAATAAATACTTTTGTGTATATTATCCATTAGGGTGAACGATTTTGGTAAAGTTTTAATTCTGGTTGGGATCTAACAAATAAACTATGAGATTGGTGTGGGATGGGAATACAATTCTCCATGAGCATTTCTTGCAAGATAATTCAGATATATTTGGGGATTTGGTACGGAATGCTTCATAGACAAACGCCGACATCGCAAATAATCTAGTTGCATGGGTATTTTCATGATGCTTTGTCCCTTCTGCAAAAATCGCGAATGAAGGTTATTATAGTGTTACTAGTGATTATCTTGGAACATCTACTGAAACCTATGATGAATAAGGTAATAGGGTTTGGTCAGCTGAGCTTGATATTTATGGCAGAGTCAAAGAGTTCACTGGTGATGGTGAGCAGCATTTCATTCCGTTTAGGTATCAGGGGCAGTAATTCGCTAATTCAGCATAAAGCTTCTTCTTTACGATTTACTTGAATACGAAATACTGACAGTTTGGGTTAATGTAGCAAGGTCGTATTTGAGTAGGGCGTTAGAGGCAAGATAAACTGGGAGCGATATTGCTGGACGAGAAAGCCCCTGTTTCTTGATTATGCTCATTTAGGTGTTATTGAGAGACTAGAAGAGTGGAAAACTTTGCTCTTGTTACATTGGAAGAAGATAAAGGGAATAGGGAAAACAATTACAACCAATTTTCCAAATTGGCTGAACAAATAATTGGAGGGGAATGAATAGAAGCGATGATGTACATTGAACGATGGTGGGGAGAATATATTGGCGGGACAGATGATACTTGCACTTTAATTGACTACTTGGCTAACAGAGAATTTAAGATGGAAATTCCAGCAGAAATAAACGTTAAAAATATGTTGCAAGATTTCCAACTGAAGAATGCTTGGGAAATAAAAGACTTACGTCAAACGAAAGATATTTACTTTATTAGCGATAACGGGTATCGTCAGGATATAGGTTGTGCAATCAATCTTTTGATGGATGTTTCGGCTATTATTGTTGAATGTCAAAAAAACGGTAAGGTTTGTCTTCCAGATTTAGGTGGCGGCATCATGGACAAAAATGCTGTTATTTCTTTAAAAGTGGAAAAAGAAGAACTGGCTTTGCTAAGGGGGATATTAGAGGATTTTATTCATCACTCTTATAGCTATGATTTGGAGGAGTTTTGTCCTGAAGATGATATGAGAGAAATTGCAAAGCAATGTAAGGAAATTAATACAGAACTGATCGGACAATTGGAGAATTTAATGGGTCATGAAAATATAGTGAAGTTCCAGGAATAATTTTTTAGATGCGGCAAGTGTATTATAAGATGAACCATTTTAAGATTACATAGAAGAGTCTGAGGCTGGGATTGGATATGTAAATTACTGGTAGTAGGAAGGGTTCAGTGTTTTTTATAATCATGATCTTGAAGATTTTAGTCCAGAAAACATGTTGAATATTTCAATTAATATACTAGGTAGTTTGAGTTAGCAAATTTAATTTCTCAACTTCATAACGAGAACTTTTATGATGAATATTTTAGAGTAAAGGAGCAAAGGAAACAAAATGCCATTGAAGAAAGAAATTGAAAAGATTAAAAAGGCTATCAAAAAAATCCCCTTTTCAATTATTCTCAATAGCTTGATTTCAAAAAGAGGAGGAATAAGGAATTGAAGTTCTATCGTTATGTGTTAAGTTTCCCACCTTTAGATTGGGAGTGCTGCTTTCTTAGCATTGAGGAGTATAAGCAGAGCTTTGTGAATAAGTATAATCAGAATATAGAGTATTACATGCTAGTTATGGGAGATTGTCAACAGCATCTTGTAGATATCGATAACCTTGCTACTATTACTTATAAAGATCTTTGTGCAAGCGTTCATTCTGCTGAGCTGCGTTGTCCAGCTATGATTTTCTCTATACCGAGTGGCAATCAGCGAGGTTCAGCTTTGTTTTGTATCATGTATAAGCTTGAAGACGACGGGGATACGTTTATTTACTCTCCTGTTCCACTTGTTCATCTAGAGCAAGATCAAGCAGGTGAAGTAGAGCTTTAATGTTTTGAATTCAGAGGTGCTTGTATACTACTTAACTGTCTACCAATAGTTTTTTTATGTTTCGTTGGTTTTCGTGTAAAAGCAATAGGAGACACTTAGGGTCAGTAATACTATAATTAAGAGATTTAAAGGTTCTTAAAGAACGAGAAATGTGTATGCTTTTTCAAACGAGCGAAAATGATACTGGTAATGGATGGAATGGTAGAAATGTGACCAGCATGTTTTGATGACAAAAGTGAGCTGTTTAAAGAAATTGGATTTGATTATTACTATATTGAATATCAGGTTTCAGAAGAAAGTTTGGATATTACATATATGGAATTTGGCATAGAAAAACACTATATTTTCAATAGGCTCGAATAACGGGTGGGGGCATTCGTTTGTCGGTAGTAAACTATCGAAAATTTTATAATTTATTACAAGTAGTTTGTTGGAAACAGTTAAATGCTCTTCTGTTTGTGTCCACACGAAGATAAAAGATATGTTTTTGCTAAAGTCAATTGAGGTATTAGTTTAAACATAAATATTTATGAAAAAATATCAATAGAGTCCACTTTATAGGACAGACGATGGGGGAAGATTCACATCTTCAATTATCGTCTTTTTTGTATTATGTTTGACATAGAAAGGGGAAGTGACATCCGATGGTAGATACAAATTTGAAGGAACGAGTGTTTGCAACATTATATGGTGGAATTATCGGTGATCTAATGGGAGTACCTGTTGAGTTTAAGCAAAGAGGGACTTTTCATGTGCAGGATGTGACCGGGTATGGTACTTACAATCAGCCACCAGGTACTTGGTCTGATGATACTTCTTTAACGTTATGTTTAGTCGAAAATATCATTGAAAAAGGCGATACGAAAACCTTAATGAATAAGTTTGTACGATACATGGAGCAGAGCTATCTTACACCATTTGGAGAAATGTTTGATATAGGCATCACGACTGCTGAAGCCGTTACGAACTATAAAAATGGTGTTTTACCTGAGCATTGTGGGAAAACGGGCGAGTTTGATAATGGCAATGGCACCCTTATGAGGATAGCGCCTATCGTATTTGTGGTGATGAATGAGTTAGATTTTGATAAAAGAAAAGCGTGGGTACAACAATATACAGAAATTACGCATGCCCATCCACGTTCAATCGTTGGGTCCATCATTTATATTGAATTGCTATTAAGCTTGTATCGAAATAATACGCTAGAAGCAGCCTTAAAGGAGGTATATTCATTGCTCCAAAGTCATTTACAGGATGATCTGCGAGCGGAGCTAAATGCATATGCAAGGATTTTTGAGGAAAACTTTTTAAAGATTGCAGAGCGTGATATTAGCTCAAGTGGCTATATTGTCCATTCACTAGAGGCCGCAATCTGGTGTGTAGGTAATTCTACAACGTTTAAAGAGGCTATTCTAAGGGCTGTAAATCTGGGAGAAGATACAGATACCGTTGCAGCCATTACGGGCGCTATTGCGGGTATGTATAAGAATATGGATGAAATTCCACATGAATGGTTAGATAAAATGATTAAGAAAGAAGAGATTGACCACTTAATCATGGCATTTTACGAATTTTGTGCAGCTTAGGTGTAAGCTATTTCAAATGAAAGGATGGTGACGAAATGTACCCACTACATAATAGTGCGGCGGCCAATCCACCTGCTACAGAGCACGAAATTCTACATGTGGAGAAGGGCCTGACTTTCCATCTCCCTCAAGTTTATCGATATGTCTTAAAAGAGATGAATGGTTTATCGTTCACTAACGGCGTGTTAATTTACGGTACAGTAGAATTGCTAGAAAGAAACGAGACTTGGGAAGTAGCAGAATATGCGAAGGGCTATATAGCCATTGGTGATGATGGAGGTGGAATGGTTTTTCTAATGAATAGACAAGGAGAGGATGGTCACGTTTTTGCGGTGGATTGTGGTGATATGAATCCCCAACATGCTACGTTAATCACATCCGATTTAAACAAGTGGCTACAAGATGGCTGTCAGTTAGAAACAGTATAGCTATGCAACTATTAGAAGCTTATTCCTGCTATTGGGAATAGGCTTTTTATTTGATTTTATGTATATTTTTGGAGAATTTAATTTGAGAAATATAGCAAAATTATTACATATCCTATTAATTTTTTGTATTTTTTAGAAAATTATGTTGAATTATTGGAGGGAGATAGTATAATGAAAATGTAGTTACATATATGGTTAATAATTACTTTGATAAAGAACTTATTGGCAAATACTTGTAACTATAATCTTAAAAAAACTAATGAAATGAGGAGATTTTAATGATTAACGTTATTCAATATTTAGAGCAAAATCCGTCGTTGGTAACATTGTTAAAAGAAAAAAAAGCTTCTCTTATTGGTATTTCAGCACTTGAACAAAAGGCAATCTTGGATTCGTTTGATGAAGATATATGTTTAGAAAGCACAATTTGGTATTAAATTTAAATAAAAAAAAATGGTTTTGGCTCACTATAAGTATTTATTTGGTATTAGGTCTATATTTACTAAATGTTACATATAGTGAGCCTGTTTTGAGTTTGAAGGTACAAAAAGCGGATGGACAATGGATTTTAACGGAGCCATATTACAAAGAGTGGGCTGAAAAACAGCAACTTACTACAGGGGATATAATTTTAGAAGTTAATGGTATGAAAATAGACAATATTCAAGATTTAGCGTATGAACCTGTAGTTCGATCTGCTAGAGAATTGACTGTAATGAAAAGTAATGGGACTGTTATAAACTTAAAAATAAAGTTATCTGATATACCTCAACAATTTTATTATGTTTTAATAGTCCCTTTTTGTTATTTTATACTAACTTTGCTTATCACTTTATATTTAAAATATAAACAAAAAAATACGATTCTTATTAATTTGTTAATTCTTTTTATTTTAACAGTTTCATTGGCTTATGTTAGTAGTGGAGCTTCTAGTAGATTAAATATTGTAGGTATTATAATCAACCGTAGCAGCATGTTACTATGTTTAGTGATATTAATGCACTTTTTGAAGATATATTTTGAATTCATAGATATAAAATGGTTGTTTATAAAGCGAATTAGTACTGTTTATGTCATTCCTATTTTTGGTGTATTACTTAGTATTTTCAGTGTTCTGTATCCTTCAACTCATTTTCAAAATTCATATATCATTTTGGGGTTATTTTTCTTCTTATTACTATTAATTCTTGGAATTATAATAGAAGGATATTTCAAATATAGAACTCCACAATTAAAAATACTATTAAGTAGTATCATCATCCCATTTTTGCCTTTTTTATTTCTTTACGCACTACCTGAAATCCTATTTCATAAACAACTATTATCCGCCGATGTATGTTCACTTTTTTTAATGCTTATTCCATTTAGCTTCATATTCACACAGCTAACTGAACGTATTTTCGATATGGAGTATTTTATTTCTCGATTACGTTATTATTTTAATTTTTCCTTTGGCTTTACAATTTGGTTATTAGCCGGTTTATATTTATTGACCGATCTATCCATTACGCGCATGACGGAGATTTTCTTTTTTGCCTTTCTATCGTTAATGGCTTTGTTTTATATAAAAGAGCGGATTGATTATCGTAAGCGGAAAATTTTATTTTCTACAAAAGGGGATTACATCCACCGCTTGTATACAACCGTCGATAGTATTGGGAGAGTTGTAAAGATTGAGGATTTATTGGAGAAATTTGTGCAGGAGGTTGTGCTCCAGCTTGAAATGGAAAGGGTATATGTTTTAACCTATGATTTTCAAACACATCAAGTGACATTGACGAACAAATCCAAGGAATACACGCAGCATCAGATTGATGAGGTTCTAGTCGAACGATTAGGTTTAGGGGATATTAAAAAAACCGATCATTTCTATATCGCCTTTATTCATCAAGATGCAAATTATAAACGCATTCTTGTTGTGGATCATAATAAATCGATTTATCTGAAGGATGAGGAATTGTTATGGCTCGAATTGCTGCTGCTCTATTTAAATAATTTTATCGAAAATACAAAAATGGTCGAGGAGCTTTTAAATCAGTTAAAGCATATGAAAGAGGCTGATAATCGACAGCTGCCATGGCTCAACAAATTACTTTGGCTACGTTTCGAGGAAGAAAAATATCAGCTTGCTCAAGAACTTCATGATACGATTTTACAAGAACAGCTTCATATTGCGAGAGAAATGGGTGTTCTCATGCATACAAAGGAAAAAGAGGAGATCCCCACAAAACTTGTGAAGCTTCATGAACATATGCTTACCTCATTGAATGATTTAAGGGGCTATTGTGAAAATTTAAAGCCTCCACTCTTAGATACATTGGGTTTAAATGCAGCACTTGAGAAGCTTATACAAAAAATCCATAAACGCGCTGATTTTGTCTTGATCTATACCATTGACCGTCTTTATTTAGAGGATGAGCGTTTGAATTTAATGATTTATCGACTGTTCCAAGAATTATTAAACAATGCTTTAAAGCATTCGTATGCCAATACAGTAGAAATTTATTTATTGGGCACCGAAGAGGGCTTTGAAATATTGTATACCGATGACGGGGTGGGTTGTCATATAGATGATATTTTACTTGCCGATTCTATGGGCATTCAAGGTATGCAAGAGCGAGTTCAGGCTTTTAATGGGAAATTCACCTTAGACAGCAAAGTAGGAGAAGGGATGACCATTCGAATTATCGTAAGTGAAACGAATCATACACACTCTTATACGTACAGTACCCTGAACCGTCCAACTTATATGATTCGTGGATAAGCAAATGAAGCGGAAGCACATAGGCATACTTTTTTTCACCTTTTAATCTCTTCGTCGATGCTACGAATGTGGATTAGAAGGCTTTTGTTTTTTCATAACATTTTATACTAGTGAAACGCTCTCATTAGAGATTCTATTATTTGAAGTGTCATTGCTAGTAGGTGGAAAGTATTGCTATAATATGTGATATATACATAATGTAAGGAGCGGGTTTTGAATGACTAAGGCAAAATTCTTACTAATGGCAGTAGCCCCAGCAGCTATTATTATGCCTGTCGGTGCACATGCTGCTTCAGAGCAGGTAACTATTGAAGGAAGTGGTATGGTAGGGACAGAATTAAAGGCTGATATCACCTCCTTACCAAAAGATGCTCATTATCAGTACGAATGGTATTTTGTGAAAGCGGGCGTAGAGGAGCTGCTTTCTTCACAAACTAGCAACGTCTATTTAATACCTTCAGATGCATTAGGAAAATCCATTATTGTTAAGGTTAAAGATGACCGTGGGAAAATGTATGAAAGTAAAAAAATCGTTGTTAAAGGAACTCTTTTGACTGAAGGCAATGATTATGTGAATGGTAAGTTAGTCGCTAAAATTGAAGGTTTATCAAGTAACACAAATAAACCGACTGTATTTACAAATTTTCAATGGTATGTCCTAGAAGATAATAAGGCGAAACCCATTGCAAATGAAACGAAATTAGAGCTCGTTATACCACCTTTAGCTGCTGATAAACTGATCTTTATGGAGGCCAAAACAGAAGATGGTTTGGTGTATGTAAGTCCGAATAAAAAGATTCAGAAGCTGAATTTAAGTATAGAAGCAATTGAATTTGAAGGCTTCACAGGTGGAGATTTTGTCGTGCCTGGAGATACGCTTAAAGTGAAAATCCCTGTCGTTACAACAGAAACGGATACTTCACAAAAAATCACGTTAGAGTCGAAACAAATTTCGTTTACCTATCAATGGCTATATAAGGTAGGGAGTAGTTATTCTATCATCCCCAATGCATCCACTCCTTCCTATATGATTCCTAAAGATACACAGGATTCAGCAATGAAGGATATTGTGGTGAAGGTTACTGCAAAAGTGGGAGATCAAGTGATTTCTGGTATTGCCGTAACGCCAATCCGTATTTCAGACAATCACATAAAAGCTATTGAAAAACAAATTGCCACGTTGCTCACAATGGATACCCAAAAACGTGTTATCTATAGAGAAGATATAAAGTCAGTTCTATCTCAGATAGACAATCAATATCAAAAATTAACACCAGCAGCAAAGGCACAGGTGACAAACTACTCGATATTGCAGCGTGCTGTAGCTGATATTGCCAAAGTAGAGCGTCTTGCAGCGCAAATAAAAGCATTAGATGGAAAGAGTAGCCTCCAACAGCTTCAACAACTAAAGGCTGAATATGATCAACTGGATTATTTACAACGAAGCTTAGATGCTGGTAATATATATCAGCAAATAGTAGATTTATTGCTGAAAAATCCAGATAGTCAAAAGGAGCTTGCAAAGCTTGGTGAAATCAATAGACTGATTACAGAGTTATTGGGAGGCGGTATGGATCCGATCTCACAATACGCTCCAGAAACAACGAATGTCTTAGCGGAAAAAATAGCAGATATAGATGCTAAAATTAATGCCCTTTTACCGGAGTATAAAACGGTTGTGCAAAATCAAGCCATTTTAACAATGGCAAAAGCGGATTTAAAAAGTGCACAAAAATTTGAAAAGCTATTTGATAAATTGCAAGGACAGACGCCTAAACAAAAGGTAGCAACAGCTAAAAGCATTCGGTCAGCCTATTTGAAGCTGAACTTACGTCAGCAAGGATTGGTAGAATATAAGCTACCCCTCTTAGTGGAAGCTGAAAACGCAGAACGTACGACAATCGAAGAGCTGGAGCAATTGCTAGCCGAGGTGAAAGGGGCAGCAGGATTAGCGAATGAATGGGAAACACTTAAATCGAAAGTTAATACCATCATCTCACTGCAAAAAAGTTTAAAGTCCTATAATGATATGGCGACAAAAAACGAAATGCTTCAAATGCAAAAGGATTTAAAGGCAGCTGAAAAAGTCATTATCCAAATAGAAAAATATAATGCGCTATTAAAACCTGAAACGAAATTTAACAAAATACAGTCGGCCTTTCATTCTGCATTAAAAGCGTATAATAAATTAACCATATCTCAGCAAAAGTATGTTTATAATGCTACTCTTTTGAATGAAATTCCTACGAATACTGAGATTCCTGGTGAGACAAGTAACGATGCAACTGTAGGTAAGAAATTCAGTGATGACATTAAAAATGCTCTTAACGATTCATCTGACTTTGAAAGCTATGCTAGAGCTGTGGACGAATTAGTCAATAAATATAAAGAGTTGCCTAAGGGCGTAAAGAAATATGTGATAAATTATGCAGACTTAAAAGCTGCCGAAGCCAATGTGAGAGCGGTCAGATCCTTTGATAAGAAGGTCAATGAGGCATTATCTGTAGCAGATTCCACTAAACAATATTCGAAGCTACAGACTGTTCAAAAAGCATACAGCAAATTAAATGCCATTCAGCAAGAATTAGCTCAACCTCTTTATGTAAAAATCAGCAATAAAATCGAAGAATATACAGAGAATTATAATGACTTAAATAAAGAACTTATGGATGCAAATGGCTATATTTTTTCGCTAAATGAAGTAAAGGATATGATTAACAAGTACAATGCTCTTTCCTCTGCTGAGAAAAAACTAATTACCAATGCCCAGGATCTTAAACAAGCAATAAGTGACGTCAAAGCTGTTGAGTCCTTCATTAAGAAATTCCAGACGAATCTAGAAAAAAATCCATCGGCGATTATGAAAGATTTTCGAAAGCTCACAACGCTACAGATTAGTTTATTAGAGGGCTATGAGGCCGAGATGAATGGACAGTTAACGAGTTTATTGGAAGAGATTCAAAAAATGGAAACAAGTGAGCAAACAGCCAATGATCTTGTATTAGAGACGATTGATTCAATCAATGAATTACAAATAGATGGATATTATGTGTCGGACTTAGAAAATCGAATAATTGATATAAAGAACAAATATAATCACTTAACAGCTATGCAACAAAAACTTGTCAAAAATTATAGCAAGCTTACACAGGCTGAAAGTGATTTACAAAAAGTGAGAGAAGTAAAATTACTTGAGGGTGATGAGCAAGCATGGCAAAAGGCATATAATAAATTATCTAAGAAATTAGAACAGCTATATGAATCAATAAACTTATAATAAACAGCAATCTAGCAGACAATCTCTGCTAGATTTTTTATTGTTTAATCAAAATATTATTATTGTCTTAATATTAATTCAGGAGAAAATACACTTTTTAGAATTCTTTCTGCAGAACAAAGGAAATTATGGCTTTATGGTCGATATAATTCATTAGATGGATAGAGGAGGTTAATCGATTTGAATAAGAAATTATTTTTAACAGCAGCAGCTATTCCTGTAGCACTTATTGTACCAACCGTAGCAGGTGCAGCAGAAACGGTTATCATTACTGGACAAAATATTGTCAATGAAACATTAACAGTTGATAAATTGCCAGAAAATACAGTAGTTAATGCTTATCAATGGTATTATTTAGAGAAAATTGATGGTGAAGATGGTTCAAAAAATACGACGAATAAGCCAATTTCAGGTGCTACATCGTCTACTTTAAAAGTACCGGTTGAAGCGGCTGGAAAATCAATTTTCGTGGAGGCTACTACAACTGATGGTAAAAAGTTTCAAAGTGAAACACGTAAGATTAATCAATTAGATCTTGAGATAACAGCTCCAACGCTGGAGGGCTATTCCGCTTCTGATTTTGTTGCACCTGGGGAAACCGTTAAAGTGGCAGGTGTTACTGTAACGGATAAAGCAGGCGCGAAATTACAGAGTGGCCAAATTACATATAGTTATCAATGGTTTTATAAACTTGGTGATAGTTCCTTTACCATTATTGAGGGAGCCACTGGTGGCACATATACAATACCAAAGGATGCCATTGAAAAGGGCATCAAAGATATTATTGTCAAAGTAAAAGCACAGGTAGGTACTGCGTTTGTGGAGTCAGATTTCTCTACCGCTATTACTGTATCTAAAGAACCAACGGATACGTTAATGAATGATATTAAGGCCTTACTGGTGCATGATAATCAATACAATGTATCGAGCCTAGAATCATTTAAGGGACAGCTAACAGCATTAGAAAGTAAATATCAAGCCTTATCAGTACCAGCTAAAGCAAATGTGTCCAATTATGAAGTCCTAAAGAGAGCACTTGCTGATGTGGAACTAGTCAGTAAATTAGAAGAAAAAGTCGATAAAATAAAGGACGTTAATGAAAAAGACCGACCTAAATATATTCAAGAAATTGAAGAGGCATATAATAAGCTCGATCAGTTACAACGTAGCTTAGATGTGAATGATACCCTATATACGAACATTAAAGATCTTTTAAATGAGCCAAATGACCTTGAGGAAATAACAGAAGTACGAAGACTAAATCAAGCAATTGTTCATTTACTATCCTACGAGAATTCTCTCGCGCAATATGTACCTTCAGATAAGGATGCCCTACAAACGCTAGTTACTAGCATTGAAGCGGATATCGCAAAGCTATCCCAAAATTACCGAGGCGCTATTCAAAATCAGACTATTTTAACGGAAGCTAAAGCGGATATTAAAAAGGTTGAGCAATTTATTAAGTCATTTGATAAATTATCACCAAATAATACGCCGAATAAGCAAGTTACGGCTGCCAAGTCCATTCGTTCTGCCTATGAAAAATTAACATATAAGCAATTAAAATTAGTATCAGATACGTATTTGCAGCGTTTAACGGTTGCGGAAAGTGCTGAAGAAAGTCAAATTGCTGCACTAAATCATGATATAGACAGCTATATTGGCGATGATATCTATCCAATCAATCCATCGGCTAGTTCATGGCAAAGTCATGTCAATAATGTTAATCGAATGATTAAAGAATATAAGAGCTTAACGAAAGCATCAGCAGCACAAATTATTGGATATGATAATCTTGTCACGCTACAAAAGGATTTGAAAACGGCTGAAAAAGTAATAAAAGATATGGACGCTTATCAGAAGTTGATGGGCATAACAGGTGTTAAGGAAAGTAAATTGACTTCAAGTTATTCCAGTGCGTTAAAAGCTTATAATAAGCTGACGACATTACAACAGTCTCTTGTATATAATGCAGATGATTTTTTACTGAATACGCCAAAAGTTTCGATTGATGACAATGGTAAAGTGCCTGCTGATAAGGCAGCAGCTGAGGCTTTAAAGGCGAATATCGCGAAATTGGCAAATGTTACTACATTTACATTTAAACAATTAGAATCTGCTGTTGATACAGCATCAGAATCCTATAAAGCACTATCTTCTGGTGGAAGAAAATACGTGACGAATTATTACTTATTAACAGCGGCGAAGAAGGATATTTCAGGTGTAAAATCATTCCATAAAAAAGTACAGACAGCTAGAGAAGAAACAGATGCTGCGAAACAAGCTAAAAAAATTGAAACGGTGCAAAAGGCTTATGCAAAATTACCTGCAAATCAGCAGCATTTAGCAAAAGAACAGTATGAAGCTTTATTAAATAATCAAATTATCGATGAAAATGCACCGAATATCACACAGCTAAATAATGAAATTGCAACAATCGTTTCAAATGATCTCTATACCGTTTCAATGGAAAAAATTCAAAATCTTTCTACACAATATAGTAGTCTTAGCTCAAGTGATAAAAAGCTGATTACGAATTATGATATTTTAAAAGCTGCAATAGCTGATGTGAAAAAAGTAGAATCCTTTATGAAGACCTATGAAAAATCGTTTAGTAGTAATCCGAGCACAGTCATTAAGGCATTTGAAAAGCTAACGTCTAAACAAGTGAGTCTTATTGATGCGGCGACTAGACAATTAATTATGGAGAAGCAACAAGGTCAGCAACAAACGAATGAAAATGCTTTAATGTTAATTGAATCCATAAATTCTCTCCTTGTAAAAGGCGAGTATGTGGATGGTTTAGAGGACAAAGTGAAAGAAATTCGTGCCAAGTATGATGAATTAAGTGCTACTGATAAGAAAATTGTTAAAAATTATTCGAAGCTAACTCAGGCTGAAAATGATTTGAAAAAGGTAGCAGAAGTCCATGCTTTATACAAAGCAGATGGCGATGATGCGGCTCGGAAGGCATGGCAAACTGCTTATGGTAAGCTTTCCAAAAAATTAGAATTACTTTATACAAAAATGTATCCAACTGAAAAATAATTTTTATTCAAAGATGGCCCCGAACTGTTTTCGGGGCTTTTCTTTATACAGGAAGCCATTTTTATTTGTCTTGTCATTAAATTGTCCGCTATACTATGTACAACAGAGAAAGAAAATTTTTACATAACGATTGCAGTTGCACAAAGAAGGTAGGAACGAAAGATGTATAAAATAGGTGTTGTTGGTCCCGTTAAATCCGTTGAAAGAATTATTGCATTAGCACGGGAAATTGAACAGGATATGGAATTTATTCCGTATGTTTATGAAGTAGCAACTGAAACAAAGCATCTAGTAGAGAAACATAATCAGGACGTGGATTTCTGGCTATTTTCTGGCTATATCCCTTATAAGCTTGCTCGTCAAACGAATGTTTCTCAGGAGAAATTGGCTCATATTATTTTTTCAGAGGCTGCCATTTATCGTGGATTTTTAGAGCAGTCCTATCAACAAAAAAAGTTTATTGAAAATGTTAGTATCGATATCATCCCATCCCCTTCTCAAATGGCGTCAGAGAGTCTCGCGGAGATTCAGCACAATGTAAATCACATGTATTTAAAGGAATTCGATGTGGCCATTGATCCGCAGGAGTTATTTAATTTCCACTATAGTCTCTGGCAGGAAGGAAAGATTGATTTTGCCATTACTTGCTATCCTTCTGTTGATGAAGAGCTGAGGAAACAGGGTGTTCCATCTTATTGGGTTTCACCGACGAAAACGGAAATTTACCATACCGTTCAGCTTTTTACTGAAAAAATCAAAACATCCTACTATAAAGAAACACAAATTGGTGCAGTTATGCTTGAAATAAAGGACTTCGATTCATTGAAAGAGCGCATGAAGCAAGGTTATCGCATTCAATATTTAGAATTGCGCACGAAGGAATATTTGCTCCAGCTTTGTGAACAGATAGATGGCTCTCTTATTGAAGAGGGAAATGGAAAGTATACTATTTTTAGTACAAGGGGAGCCATCGAAGGACAAATAAAATTTTTACAAGAAAAAATGTACCAGCTGTCGATCGAAATGGAAGCAAAGGTGACAGCAGGCATTGGTTTTGCTCAAACGGTATTTAATGCTGAGTTACATGCACATCGAGGACTAAGACAGACAAAGGAAAATGAAGCGATTGATATTGTCATGATTCAGGATGATGGCACGATTATTGAATCGGTTGGGAATGTAGAAGAGCTTGCTTATTCCTATCGAGCAGAAGATCCTTATATTTTAGAAAAACTAAAAAAGGGTAATATTAGTATTAAAACGTATATGAAAATAAATGCACTCGTGCAGAAAATGCACTGGAAGCATTTCACAACAAAGGATTTAGCGACACAGCTTCAAATGAGCGAAAGAAATGCCCAACGGATCGTAGCTGATTTATGTAATGTAGATTTAGCGAGAATCTGTGGAGAAGAGTTACAGCATACACGTGGTAGACCAATAAAAATGTATCAGCTTGTTTAGAATCTTGCAAAAATGTCCCAAACCATTAAATGGTTTGGGGCATTTTTTTGCTATTTTTAGAATTAGGCATTTTTTGAGCAACCCAGCTACATCAACGAATTGTACACCTTTTTAGTAAATCAAAGACGATTATCTATTAGAAATTTTCAAAAAAATATTGTCATTTCATAGAACTTTGATTATTATACGAATATATAACGAAAATGTCGGTATATAAAAGGGGTGTTGATTTTACTAGTTATGGCAAGGGGGCAAAGATCATCAAGAACAATAAGAGCAATGAAGCAAACATTGCAATCAAGAAAATGTTTCTGATCAATGGGAGGGATATGAATGACAGCAAATGAAGTAACGAAAAAATCTAGAAATGTCATCCTTGCACTATTATTTTTAGGTTGGTCTTTAGGTAATTTAGATCGCTACATTATGAACTATGCAGTTGTATCGATTACGGGTGATTTGCAACTGGATGCATCTTCTACGGGTATCATTTTAAGCGCTTTCTTTTTAGGCTATGCCATTATGCAAATACCAGGTGGCTGGCTGGCAGATAAATTTGGCGCTAAAAGAATTTTATTGATGGCTGTTATTATGTGGTCTATTTTTACGGGTCTAACAGCGATTGCTTGGTCATTAACAGCGATGATTGTGATTCGATTTTTATTTGGGATTGGCGAGGGTGGATTTCAGCCAGCAAGCTCTAAAATTATTGCCACAATCTTCCCAAAAGAGGAAAGAGGCAGAGCGATGTCCATCATGCTTACTTCTGGTGGCATTGTTTCACTCATCGTGCCGCTGCTAGCAGCTTATTTATTAGGGACGATTGGCTGGCGCATGATGTTTATCATTATTGGAGCTATTGGCGCTATTATTGCCTTTTTATATTGGAAATATATTAAACTTCCACAAAATGAAGCAGAAGATGCTAGTACAGAAAATCCTGCACACAAAGTGAACTTTAAAGAACTATTGAAAACACCGTTGATGTGGAATTTAATTATTGCTTATTTCTGTATTTATGCCGTGAACTGGGGCTTGGTTTCCTGGATTCCGACTTATCTGCAAAAAAATCGCGGATTGGATCTAATGTCCATTGGCTGGGCACAAACAATTCCTGCCATTACAACGATTATTGGTGTGTATGGTAGTGGATATATCATTGATAAGTTACCAAAAGGAATGGAGAAAGTGTTAGGCTCCATCTCCTGTGCAGTTATTGGTCTTTTATTGTATTTAATGTTTACTGCAAAAACAGTGACGTTATTTATTGGTTATCAAACAGTTGTTTCTATCTTTATTGCGTTTGTCATTACATTACTACCTGTTATTGTACTGAAGAAATTACCCTCTTCTATTACAGGCTCGGCAATGGGGATTGCGAATACAGGGGGGCAATTAGCGGGCTTTGTCACGCCAATGGCGATTGGATTTATGGTCGATGCCTTTAATGGCTCCTTTGATGCAGCCTTTTGGATGTTAATTGGCTTTGCGCTTATCTGTATTGTGTCGCTTGTCACCCTAAATGACCAAAAAGGAATATTGTTGAAAGCATAAAATTGGAGGGATAAAAATGAGTTTTCATGAAAAAATTTCTGCGTTAATTGAAGCCAAACAAGAGGCAAGTGTAGCATTAAGTGATGCTATTTGGGCTGTGCCTGAGCTTCATTTTCAAGAGAAAAAATCCATGCAATATATGAAAGAGGCGTTAGAGAAAGAGGGCTTTCAAACAGAGGTTGGCGTTGCTGGGCTTGAAACGGCGCTTGTTGGGACTTATGGTTGTGGAAAGCCTGTAATTGCCTTTTTAGGTGAATATGATGCACTTCCCAGTTTGAGTCAAAAAGGTGGGGTTACACAACATGAACCTCTTGAGAATGGTGGAAGCGGACATGGCTGTGGTCATAATTTATTAGGAACAGGTGCATTTGCAGCTGCTGTTGCAGTGAAGGATTATTTAGAGCAAAATCATCAATCGGCAACAATCCGTTTTTATGGCTGTCCTGCAGAGGAAAATGGATCTGGTAAAGCTTATATGGCGAAAGCTGGTCTTTTTGACGATGTGGATATTGCAATCTCTTGGCATCCAGGTACATTTTCAACGGTTATGACTTGTAGCTCTCTAGCAAACTATGCCGCAACTTTTAAGTTTACAGGCAAAAGTGCACATGCAGCAGCCGCACCGCATCTTGGGCGAAGCGCTTTAGATGCTGTTGAGCTTATGAATGTTGGGGTAAACTATTTACGAGAGCATATCATTCCAGAAGCTCGTATTCATTATGCTATTACGAATTCAGGTGGAACTTCACCGAATGTAGTACAACCATATGCAGAGGTAACGTATCTGATCAGAGCACCTAAAAAGCAGCAAGTGCAGGAAATTTATCAGCGCGTTGAAAATATTGCTAAGGGTGCCACACTGATGACAGGCACATCAGTGGAAGTTGATTTTGACGGTGCTGCTTCAAATCTGATTACTAATAAAACGCTTTATGATGTGATGTATCAACAAATACTTGAAATTGGCATGCCACACTATACAATAGAGGATGAGCAGTATGCGCAGGCTATTTTCAATACGTTTACTCCTGAAGTACAAGCCGCCTCATTAATAGGCTTGCGTAAAGAAGATATCAAGCAATTACAGGGAAAAGTGATTGCTGATCACGTTCCAGGCATGCTACCCGAATTTATTATGGGTGGCTCAACAGATGTAGGAGATGTCAGCTGGAATGTACCAACTGTACAATGTACAACGGTATGTATGGCATTAGGAACACCACTACATACATGGCAGGTTGTCTCTCAAGGAGTTATGCCAATCGCGCATAAAGGGATGCTACAGGCGGCTAAAATCATGGCTTGTACGGCTATTGCGGTGCTTAATAATCCAGCCTATATCGAGGAAGCGAAAAAGGAATGGCAGGAACGTCTTGATGGAGAAACATATGTATCATTAATTCCAGAGGGAACACAGCCTCCTAAGCTATAAAAGGCTAGCGACATTGGATGGAGTCTTCATAGGAGAACTATGAAGGCTCTGTTTTTGCCTCATTTTTGAAAGGAGAACACAAACATGTCAATACAACCACATCAGCAGGATCACCTTATGACACAATGGGTATCGCAGTTTCGCACTGCTGCTAAAGAAGGTCAATGTGCTAGCTATATCCCTGCTTTAGCCAAAAAAGATCCGAACCAATTAGCGATTGCGATAATCGGTTCAAATGGCAGCGAAATCAAAGCAGGAGATACCACAGAACTATTTACACTTCAAAGTGTTTCTAAAGTGATCACATTTATATTAGCCTGTATGGATCGAGGTTTACCTTATGTACTAGAAAGAGTAGATGTGGAACCAACAGGGGATACGTTCAACTCTATTATTCGCTTAGAAAGCCATCAACCAGGGAAACCGTTTAATCCAATGATAAACGCTGGGGCCATTACGGTGTCCTCGATGCTGGCTGGTCATTCACCGCAAGAGAAGGTCATAAAAATTCTACAATTTTTAGAACAAATCATTGGCAAGCAATTAAGTATTAATGAAGAGGTATTTCAATCAGAATGGCAAACCGCCAATCGTAATCGAGCATTGGCCTACTATTTAATGGATTCAGGCTTCCTAGATTGTCCAGTAGAGGCGGCACTTGAGGTGTATTTGAAGCAATGTGCAATTGAAGTCAATGTATCAGATTTAGCGATGATTGGCTTAGTCATTGCCAATGATGGCTACCATCCATTGTTAAAGAAACAGCTATTTCCTAAACAAGTGGCGAAATTAGCGAAGGCCTTGATGGTGACATGCGGTATGTACAATGCTTCAGGGAAGTTTGCAGCCTTTATTGGCCTGCCTGCTAAAAGTGGTGTTTCCGGTGCGATTCTTACAGCTGTTCCAGGTCATGCAGGCTTGAATTCCCCATTTCCTACTGGTTGTGGTATCGGTATTTATGGGCCGGCAATCGATCCAATAGGAAACAGTGTGGCTGGTGTGCAGTTACTAAAGCATTTAGCGACAGAATGGGATATGACTATTTTTTAATGCGTGAAGATGACTTCAGCACTTAGGCTGAGGTCATCTTTTTTTCATATTATAAAGAATAAATAAGGCGATAAACCAAATTGGTGTTAATAGTAGAGCTGTACGTGTAGCCTCAGAAATAAACATTATAAGTAAGAGAAAGGCAAAGAATGCTAGAATTACATAGTTGATAAAAGGTGTCAGTGGTGCTTTAAATTTCGATGCTTCATGTAAGGCACGGTTTTTTCGTTGATAAATAATGTGAGAAATAACGATAATGCTCCACACCCAAATAAAACAAATCGCACTAATCGTCGTCACAATACTAAAGGCATTTTCTGGCATCAGCTTACTTAGCAATGCACCTACTGATACAACAATAGCAGAAATAACGAGTGCATTACTTGGCACGCTGTTTTTGTTGAGCTTGGCAAATGTAGGTGATGCTTGTTTATTTTTTCCAAGATTAAAGAGCATCCGACTTGTTGAAAATAAACCACTGTTACCTGCTGAAGCGGCTGAAGTGAGTACAACAAAGTTTATAATACCCGCAGCAATCGGAATACCAGCCAGTGTAAATACTTGTACAAAAGGACTGCTTGAGGCAGACATTTCATACCATGGATTGATGCATAAAATCACAAACAATGCACCTACATAAAAGAGTAAAATACGAAATGGAATTTTATTAATGGCAGAGGGAATATTTTTTTGAGGATCTGCTGTCTCAGCTGCTGAAACCCCCACTAATTCCACGCCAACAAAAGCAAACACAACCATTTGGAAAGCCATTAAAAAGCCGTACATTCCATTTGGAAATAGACCACCGTGTGCCCAAAGATTTTCCACTGCTACCGTTCCTGAGCTAGTTTGAAAGCCTGTTACAATCATAATCAGTCCGATGATGATAAGAACCACAATCGTAATCACTTTAATGATGGCAAACCAAAATTCCAATTCACCAAAAAGTTTAACAGTTAATAAATTGAGTAGTAATAACAACATTAAGCAACCAATGGCTGGCATCCATTGGGGGATATCAAACCAATATTGTGTATAAACCCCCACCGCGATAATGTCCGCCATAGCTGTCATAATCCAACAGAACCAATATGTCCAACCTGTCACATAACCTGCCCAAGGACCTATGTATTCGGATGCAAAATCCGTAAATGATGTATAGCCTGCATTGGATAATAGCAGCTCACCTAATGCACGCATCACAAAAAATAAGGCGGTACCGACAATTAAGTAGGCAAGGATGATAGAAGGGCCTGCAAGGGCAATGGCTTTGCCAGAGCCTAAAAATAAACCCGTCCCAATTGTTCCACCAATGGCAATAAGCTGCACATGGCGATTTTTTAAATCTCGTTTTAATTGTTGCTGTTCCACGTTAATCCCCCTCAAAGATACATAAAAAACTATGACTGGAAAAACAAAAAGAGACTAGTTGTGACACTAGTCTCGGAAAAACGTCAGAATAACAAATACCATTTAGTCACGAATGTTACACGAAATAGATGTACTATTCGTGTGACATCGCTAATAAAAGCTGATATTACTCCTCTGTCCTTTTGCCTGAGATAGTGAACCCTTCGGCGACGCACATGGCGCTCTCTCCAGAACTGCTCCTGCTATAGTTTAATCCATAGCATTCATAGCTTATTAACTTCATAATCAATTATTATTGTAAGATATTATACATCCTATCAGTGCTCGTCCCATTATTCAATAATAAATTCTGACTATTTTCAGAAAAATAGCAGAATAGGACGCAATATGCTAAATCTCTAACGAAAAATAGTATTTTTGAACATACAAAATATTTGATGGGATGCCATTTAAAATGAGGTGAAAATGAATCAGTGGCGTGGTTGATTTTGTAGGGAGCTCACTCCTAACGTGTAGAAGGGGGGCTATGGGGGAACCGATTCCTAAGTGACATTAATTCGCTCAAAGAACGGATCATTTACAGTCAGGAATTGTTAGTAAGAATGAGCTATATATTTTGTCTCTCGTCGCTATCCTTTTTTCTGTCCAATGCATGATTAGAGACTTGGTGAACAAAAAGCTAGTACTTAATCATTTGCAATAGATATAATATAGTAGAAACTCTGAATTTTTTAAAAAAGAAGCCGTCTCATAGTTCTTTGAGACGGCTTTTGTCATATAGACATTAATATTTTTTTGCTTTTATTTTACCTGTCCAAGTTTTGAATCCACCTTGAAGTTGGTAAATTTGGTTGTACCCACGTTTTTTAAGAAATAGTGCAGCACGTGAGCTACGGCCTGTATTTTGACAGTATAGATATACTGGTAAATCTGGGCGGATTTCTTTATAACGTTGACGTAGTGTTGTGGAAGGAACATTTCGTGCACCAAGAATATGACCAGCATCAAATTCTTTTTGTTCACGTACATCGATTAGCTGGGCTTTACGATAGCCTTCTATGAATTGCTCTTGTGTTAAGTTGGTTACGGCTTTTTTGAGTCGTAGTGCATTAATACCGATATATGCAATTATGACTACTAAAACGACACCGATTGTGATAAGTATGTCCAAGATTTTCTTACCCCTTTCTATCTTCTCTATTATTATAAAAGATGCGCTAGCGATAGTCCAATGAGTTTGATAAAATTAACTAGGTTGTGGCGAATTCGGCTATATCATTACGAAAGTACATCGTTAGCAACTTACACTGTAGCTAATTTTTGAGAGGTTTGAACCACAGGTGGGGCCTGAGGGATCATTTTATATTTGTAGGAGATGAACATATGACAACTTGGTATTTTCTAAATTCAGGGAAATGTAGTCCTTCTTTTAATATGGCACTAGATGAAGCATTACTTGACTGGCATAGTGAGGGGTTAATTCCACCAGTGATTCGTTTTTACGAGTGGGAGCCTGCGACACTATCGATTGGTTATTTTCAACAGGCTAAAAGAGATATTAATTTAGATGCTGTACGTGAGCAAGGCTTAGGCTTTGTGCGTCGTCCAACGGGTGGACGAGCTGTCTTGCATGAGCATGAACTCACATATAGTGTCATCGTTACGGAAAGCTATCCGGATATGCCAGAGTCTGTGACAGAGGCATACCGTGTATTAAGTGAGGGAATCTTGCAAGGTTTCCATAATCTTGGGATGGATGCTTATTTTAGTGTACCTGATACAGAGGAGAAAAGAGCTGACCTCAAGAGTCCGAAAAGTGCTGTTTGCTTTGATGCGCCAAGTTGGTATGAGCTGGTCGTTGAAGGAAAAAAAATAGCGGGAAGTGCCCAAACACGTCAAAAGGGTGTTATTTTACAGCACGGCGCCATTTTATTAGATTTAGACCAGGAGAAACTATTATCCGTATTTAATTTCTCAAGCGAAGAAGCGAAGAATCGTATGCGCAGAAAGTTACCGGAAAAGGCGGTTGCCATCAACAGTCTTGTTAAAGAACCAGTAACAGTTGAACAATGTGTAACAGCTTTTCGTGATGGGTTTGCAAAATCGTTGCAAATTGAATTAAAACCATTTACACTTTCTGAGGAGCAGTTAGAATATGTTCGTGCATTAGAAGAAAAAAAATATGCAAATGATGAATGGAACTTTAAAAAGTAAAAAATGGTATGAAAAAAATTTTTTAACGTTCGACCCTAGTAATAACAAGTAGTTCGGATTCTATTTAAAAAAGCAAGAGTTGAATTAAAAAACTATATATAGTATCTTTTTAAAGACATGTACACAATATGTAGTGTTTAACGGCACATGATATTGTGTATTTATTTTGTAATGAAGATAACAAGGGAGGCAAAACGATGGTAATCACAAATCATCAACCCGAAGTAAACAATCAATTTGAACAGTTAAACAAAGATATCGAACAATTCCCACAAGTACACCCAGTAACGCCTGATATGCATATTACGCATAAAGGCGTATCTAGACTTGTTATGATCGATCGCTACTCGTTTAAAGACACAGAAAAGAAAACACTGAAAGCCGGTGACTTTGTTGTTTTAACAGTAAAAGCTGATCCAAAATTCCCTGCACGTGGTTTAGGGACAATTCAAAAGCTGGACATGTCTGCAAAAACAGCAGATATTTTGATTGAGGAAGATTACCGCAGTGCATTAGACGATCCGCAAGAGCAAGAAACGGGTGTAATTACGCGTTCAATTGACGTGCTAGAAAAGCCTCTTGAAATTTTTTATGAACAAATCGCAAAACGAAATGCAACAGGCCTTGCCGCTGTTGAAAAAACTCCAGAGAAACGCCAAGAGTGGTTTGAGAAGTTTTATAAGCAATTAGTTTCATTGAAATTTATTCCAGCAGGACGTGTCATTTATGGAGCTGGATCTGAAACAGATGTAACCTTCTTTAACTGTTACGTAATGCCGTTTGTCGCAGATTCACGTGAAGGCATCAGTGATCACCGTAAGCAAGTAATGGAAATTATGAGTCGTGGTGGTGGTGTAGGAACAAATGGTTCAACATTACGTCCACGCAACACGTTAGCACGTGGTGTAAATGGTAAATCATCTGGTTCTGTCTCATGGTTAGATGATATTGCGAAGCTGACTCATCTTGTCGAACAAGGTGGTAGCCGCAGAGGTAAGCATAATCTAGGTGCTTCTGCGTAAACAAACCTCGTGAATTGCTGGGAACTCTTTAACGGAAATATTGTCACTTTAATCGAGGTGGGAAATATGGATGTTTATGATGCGATACAACCACAAACTTGTTTAATATGTGGCTTTACAATAAATCATAATAAACAAGGATGGTTTACGTCTCATTTGAAAAATGAGCATAACTTAACATTAGATAATTATTTAATATCTTATTTTTATCCAATAGAAATGGTGATCTGCCAATATATTTTATGTAATAAAAAGGTTAAACTGAGGCGAGGTATTCCAAATCAATTTTGTAGTAGAAGCTGTCGAGGAAAAGGTGAGCCTTTAACTTGTGTAATTTGTGGAAAACTATTCGATGAAAAACATCGGCAGACTAAAACTTGTAGTAAAGAGTGTGCGAGTAGACTTCGATCACAAAATACAGGTAAGTGGCATAATGACATGCCAAATGAACAAAAAAAGTTTCATTTTAAAAATACCATTTCAAAAACAGCTAAAACTAGAAAAATAAATGGAACGCCTTCATGGAATAGCGGTAAGACAGGGGTTTATAGTAAAGAAACCATTGAAAAGATTCGACAAGCTGCATTAAAGCAAATAGAGAGGGAAACGTTTAGAAAAACTAGTATTGAAACAGCTTTAGAGAATTTCTTAGTTGAACAATCAATCACCTACAAATATTCCTTTATATTTGAAGGTGCACAATTTGATTTCTTACTAGTTGGGACAAATATTCTAATTGAATGTGATGGTGATTTTTGGCATGGGAATCCAAAATTTTATTCCTCTTTTTATGAGGTACAAAAGAGAATAAAAGCTAGGGATATCGAAAAAAATCAAATTGCAGCAGCTAATGGATACACTTTACTCCGTTTTTGGGAAGATGAGATAAAAAATGATTTTGAAAATGTTAAAAAACGCATTATAAATGCACTGCTAGCTACAACGTAATCGGAAACGGTAAACGTGAATGCTTGAAAATAGCAGTGGGATAAAGACAATCAGCAGCCAAGCTCCTTTTAAAGGGGAAGGTTCAACGACCATCGAAAGCACGCTAAGTTAGCGGAAGTGAGTAGAGTAGGAGTGAAGCCACTCCGAAGTGCGAGGGCATCTAATTGGATGTAAGATATGGTCTCAACTTCTATGGTGACATAGAGAGTGGGTGTAGCGAACCCGCGTAAGAAATCGGCACAAATGATTATGCTAGCAGATTGGCATCCAGATATTGTGGAATTTATTATTTCGAAAATGCAAAATCCACGTATTCTGCGTTACCTGATCGAAAATACAACGGATGAAACAATCATTCGTCTAGCAAAAGAAAAATTAAACTTCAAGCCACTTTCTATGCAAGAAGAAGCGATGTATCAAGGCATCGTGAACTATAAAAGCATTGAAGGCTTAGGTGGATTCGATACAGCGATTATTCGTGAGGCTGAAAATAAATTACGTGATGGTGGCACATACACAGTTCATAACCCAGAGTTTTTAACAGGTGCCAACATTTCCGTGACATTAACGAAGGAATTTATGGAAGCAGTAGAAAAAGACGCTGACTTTGAGCTTCGTTTCCCAGCTGTGGAGGAATATACAAAAGAAGAAATGAACGTGTACAATACGAAATGGCATGAAGTGGGCGATGTTCGCGAATGGGAAAAAATGGGCTATAAAGTCCGCACATACCGTACAATGAAAGCAAAAGAATTATGGAATTTAATAAACGTATGTGCAACATACTCAGCAGAGCCAGGTATTTTCTTCATCGACAACGCGAATGATATGACAAATGCAAAGGCATATGGTCAAAGTGTTGTAGCAACAAATCCGTGTGGTGGACTTCGCCTCACGTTAAAAATTGCGGGATAAAGCGGGAAGGCTGAGATGCTAATCCGAACCGAAGGCTAATGGTAAAGCTTTAGTCAGGGGCAACGCATACCCGGTGATCCTACTTAGTAGACTATAACCCGGGCACGAGACCGCAACATTACACATTCATAAAAATTCAAAATTGCCTAATGTAAGAAAGGCTGTGATAGAAATGAATAGAGGTTATGCAGGCTTTTATAAATTACATTATTTAAGAAGCTCTTATGAGTATGCATACGCCAAATTTCTAGATTATCATTGTATTTCTTGGGGCTATGAGGATAGAGTATTTAATATAGGATACAAATTTTATAAACCTAATTTTTTCTTTTATAACAATGCCGGCAATCTTATAAAGATTGTAGATATTTAAGTCTCGCGATAATGAGGCAAAAGAGAAAGCTCTAAAGGCTCTAAATGTTATTAAAACAACTTATGGTATTGATTGCGAATTGATTTCTTATGAAGAATTGCTCGATATGTATAAACTTGTTCCATTTTCACTCACATCAACAATTACAGAATGGATAGAGTCGAATAACACAACAATAAACAAAGCTGTATATGGTAAATATAATGGACATTTCAATCAAAAACATACTGACCAAACAAAAAGAAGAATTGGTCAGCATACTAACAAGTTGTGGGAATCCAGTAGTCCAGCAAAAGCCAGAGTGATTGAAGGTTTAAGAAAATCTGGCTTGGTACAAAAAGGTAAGCATAAGAAGCCCAGAGAGCAAAGAATTTGCAAAAGTTGTGGGCGCGAATTTGAAGGTATTGTTACTTCATCCAAATTGTTTTGTACTCAAGTGTGCGCTGGAAATTCAAATATAAAAATCGCCACACAAGTTTATGTTGAAAATCGAGCAAGTATACATCAAGAAATCAAACAAACTGTCATACAATGGGCAATCGACCATACTGAATTAATAACTACAACACCCTTGAATAAGATAAAATCAGCGCTCAATCCTTTAATTGAGCAAATTTATCAAGAATTTGGTGTTAAAGATTTTAGAGTAATTTCAAAAGCAGTCTTTGGTGAAGATAGAGGAAGAAAAGAATTACTAAGGTTTATGAAAAAAATGTGTAATGAAAATGTATGCTGAACTTGCAGGAATTGAACTGTAAGAACTAAAGGATAAAAAGCCTTTAGGATAACAATTATTGGAACAACCACTTGCACCATACTCTGTGTGTAACTTAGCAGCTGTGAACCTTGCACAGTTTGCGAATAAAGAAAATCAATCAGTTGATTACGAAGCACTACGTGAAACAGTTCGTGTGGGTGTTCGCATGCAGGATAACGTTATTGATGCGACTCCTTACTTCCTAGAAGAGAACCGTGTACAAGCCCTTGGCGAGCGTCGTGTTGGTTTAGGGGTTATGGGCTTAGCAGACTTACTTATTTACTGTGAAAAGGAATACGGTTCAGAAGCAGGTAATGCTTTAGTCGATGAAATCTTTAAAACAATTGCGGAAACAGCCTATGAGGCGTCTACAGAGCTTGCGAAGGAACGTGGTAGCTTCCCATTCTTAGTAGGTGCTACTGACGAAGAAACAGCTTGTTTACGTAAAGCCTTTACAGAGACAGGCTTTATGCAAAAAATGCCTGCTCACATCAAAGAACAAATTCTAGCGACTGGTATTCGTAACTCGCATTTACTAACTGTTGCGCCAACGGGTTCGACAGGAACGATGGTAGGCGTAGCGACAGGTCTTGAACCATACTTCTCCTTCACGTACTACCGTTCTGGTCGTTTAGGTAAATTTATTGAGGTCAAGGCTGAAATTGTAAAAGAGTATTTAGATCGTCATCCTGAAGTAAATGAGCAAGAGCTTCCTGAATGGTTTGTCACAGCAATGGAGCTAAAACCAGAAGCACATGCCGATGTTCAATGTATTATTCAAAAATGGATTGATTCATCCATTTCTAAAACAGTGAATGCACCAAAAGGCTATACAGTACAGCAAGTAGAAAAAGTATACGAGCGACTATATAAAGGTGGCGCTAAAGGTGGCACGGTCTATGTGGATGGTAGCCGTGATTCACAAGTTCTTACACTAAAAGCGGAAGAAAATGATATGGATCAATTATCATTTGAAGAAGAATTAGTAGAAGAGCATACAAAACGTCCAGTCGTATTAGTAGATACAATTCAAGCATTAGAGTCTACAACGGTTATCGGCTCAGATGTAGGGAATACATGCCCTGTTTGTCGTAAAGGAACAGTCGAAGAAATGGGTGGCTGTAATACATGTACAAACTGTGGTGCACAGTTAAAATGTGGTCTGTAGATTTGAATTAAAGTCACGATATTTATCAAACAGATACAAAATTTAAAATAAAGTCGCGACGATTGTAAAAAAGTTGCGATGAAATACCCCTTTAGATTATATTGGTCTAAAGGGGTGTTTTTATGTCAAAAAGAACTAGAACATCTAAAGTTGAAAAATGGATTAACGAGGTCGTGGCTCAGGGGTGGGATCGAATTATAAACCATGGTTAAACATTCAAGATGTTTCTTCAAAAGGTCGATCTACACGTTTAAAAGGTTTTAAAACACACAGACAACACGAATTTCTATCAGACTTGGAGCGAAATTACTTTCATTTAACTGAATATTCAGTTTTAATTGTTGATATTCGAGAACAATTTCCTTTATTGCCGTTGGAAGAAACAATTGTCATTGCTGATAGGTTAGGTCTAAAACATCCTATAGACCCTAAAACGAATGAGCCAGTTGTAATGACAACGGATTTTTTATTAATGGTAGATAAAGGAAACGGTTTAGTAGAGCTTGCACGAACAATAAAAATGAAAGAAGGGCTTTTAAAGGAGCGAGTTATTGAGAAATTTGAAATAGAACGAGTTTACTGGGAACGCCGACAAATTGATTGGGGTATTGTAACTGAGTTAGAGATTTCTAAAGAAATGGCTCAGAATATTAGTTATATTCATGACTATTACGATATTCATGCTTTTCAAAATATAAGTTCTCAGCATATTGAAGATTTAGCAATAGCGTTGTTACAAAGAATATTAAACGAAAGCAAAAGCATTAGAGAAGTTACAAATGTTTTTGATAAAGAGACACATATGTCTTTATATTTTAAGTATTTTCGGAAGTCATCAGACAAGTTCCTACTACATAAAAAGCATTGACTTTCTTGAACAACACCTTATTAAAAAATGAACAGTAAAGTATGGGTGTTGAAAAAGACAGACTGCTAAAATGTGCCTGTCTTTTTAATTACCTATATTTACGGGTAGACGAATAATAAAGTCATTTTTTTATTAAGTACTTATAATGGGAAATTCAGCAAGCTAATAAACGGAAATCCCTTTATCTTTCACTCTTGTCATTTTGATACCGTTTGGATAGCATGTTTAAAGCTTCTAATACATCTTTTTCTATTCTTATCAGTGTTGGAATGGAGATCGTGATTGAAAAAAGAGAACATAAATATAATAAACGATTATTTACTTATAATTGCTAAATAAGTAATATTATGGATGTAAATATTTAAATTCGATTTTAGTTAAGGTTTAAAAAAATCTATAAGGTGGAGGGTTCAAAATGTTGCATAATTCAAAGAAATATATAGGAATATTTTTGGTTTTACTATTATTTTCAATGTTAACAGTATCTACTGCAAATGCTGAAGAAAATGAGAATACCTATGTTGAAGAACAAAATCAGTCAGTAGTTTCGTCTGAATCGATTATTGTATTGAATGATTATATGAAAAATGGATATTTCTTAGAGGCTTCAGACTTCAATATTACGTCGGAAAGAGAAGTTTTTGATATTAATGGAAGAAACATTGCGAAATATTATGTTGTAGAAAATTTAAGTGGTCAAGAATATTTTGCTATTATTTCCAATACACAAGAAAATTCAACTGTTCTTTTAGGTGGAGAAGGTAATGGAGATGTCTTTGAATTAGGGGATGAAAATTACTACTATTTTGGTGGTTATAGTATAGTTAGTGCTGATGATACAAATCAAATTATAGAGTATATTAAATCAGAAGATGAAGACCTCTCGACATATGAAATTATACAAAACTTAGACATTCAATTGATGAATCCTAAAGCTTCTATTATGGGTGATGGATACGGCTCGAAATTATTGTCATCTCCTATATTTTCTCAAAAAGATCCAGATGTTAAATCAGGTTACCAAAGTTCTGCATGTGGTCCAACTACAATAGCGGTTATTTTACAGTACTGGCATGATTCAAAAGGTAAATCAAAATTACAAGTTTGGAACAGTGGTTATACAACTAAAGGGGCTTTTATTAATAGCATGTATGCTAATCGTGGTGGTGCTTTCTATGGTATGAGTGTAAATGGTATGCGTTCAGGTCTAGAAAATGAAGCGTTTGCAAGAGGATATTCAGCTACAACAAGTAGTTTTAATAATTTTTTCTCATATAAGACTCAAATAGATGATAATAGACCGGTTGCAGTAAAGTTCGATAAATGGTTTTCTAAATGGGAACCTAATGCAAAATATGATTATGATTATCACTGGACACCTGGACTTGGATATATCTATTCTGCATCCTCAGGTGCACTGTTAAGAGTTCAAACATTAGGTTCTAATAGTTATGTACGTGATATAAACTATGACGTTCACTCTGGAATTATAACAATGGTAAGTTTTTCAATTAATAATTAATTGTATTATTATAAAATTTCTTTATTGTTAAATTTGTAGGTAAAGACACTAAAATCGAATTTTTATAGTTTGAAAAATTGTAATTATTAATAAATATGATCTTGATACTTAATACGGCGGAAGGAGAGGAAAATGAAAAAAAAAATAATTATATTTAATCTATTATTTTGTATAGTAGTTATTTTTGTTAATTACAATTATTTTAATTCTAAATCTCGAAACGCTATCGTATACAATTATGTGGAAAACTATATTGAAACTAACTATGGCATTGGAAGAGAAAATTTAAAATGTGAAGAAATCGATTACATGAGAGGAATGGGTTTGTTTGAAATAGAAGTTAAAGATATAGAAACTAAAAATTATTACTTTTTTGAAGTGGATATTAACGATGACTATTCATTATATTATATAAAAGATCTTACTGAGCTTCATCGTAAAAATCAAGCGAATTAAAGAAAGTTTATTTCAACAGGTAGCAGCAATATTTTGAGAAAGATATAATTATACAATACAAAAATATATCCTGACTTATAAAGCATTCTTGAGAGAGTGCTTTTTTATTATATTTAAAATTAACTGAATCAATTTCATAAATCATCTTTTTCAAAATTTTAGAAGGCTACTAAATCCATACCTGCATTTTAAGAGAGGAAAAGGGATAGGTATTTGTTGAAGATTAGATCACAGAAAATGATCAAACTTTTTTCAAAACGGGTTCTATTAATTTAACGTAAGATGTCGGTTTAAGAGGTGTTTTTGATCAAACTTTTACATTAAGAAATGCTTGTGCATATTTTCTCTTTAGCATTTTCATCCCCAAAATTGAAAAGTAATTATCAAATTATAGCTGCCGAATTTTACTTGCTATAGAAAGAGTGGTTTAGTTTAAGTAGAAAAAGGCTTTACTACATTACTTGAAGCAAAGCATCTAGATTGTGGAGGTGCAATTAAAAATTACTCTAAGAAAGGACAAACTTTGATGAAAAAATATTTAAAAGGCTATACTTTAGGGGCTTTATTAGGTTTATTATTCTTTTTGCCTGTATTTAACCCTGCGTTAAGAGTTAATTTTCAGCAACATTGGGTGGCAATAGTCATCTTTACACCAGCCATTGTCTATATGATATTAAGCTATGCCGAATACAGTGAAATGTCCTTCCAAAAGGAAAATATCATAAAATCGGGATTCTTTTTACTTGGTATAATTTTGAGTATATACGCGATGTATTCTATTTGGGGATTCCCTGAATAAAAGCACGCATTACTCAATTTCTCAGTTATTTAGTACTGAAGTTGGCTAACAATCCTCCGTTAACAGGTGCATTTCTTTCATAAGGAGTGTGTCTTTTTCCATTTAAGGACCAGATTGTGGAATAACACTTTTTTATAAAAAAAGTCCACTGACCAATTCACAAATTCTTTAAAAATAATATTTATACCCATTTCAGTCTAATTACCGATAGCATATTCAATGATTATCCTTTATGGTTAATAGGTCGTAAAAGACACTATCAGGAATATCCTGCAAATATTGAAATGATAGGTGGAAAACAATGAATTATCAAGTTTTATTATATTACCATTACACGAAGATTGAAGATCCAGCTGCGTTTTCAGCAACGCACTTAGCCATGTGTAAAGAAATCGGTTTAAAAGGTCGTATTTTAGTAGCTAACGAGGGTATTAACGGTACTGTTTCAGGTACGATTGAGCAAACAGAGCAATACATGGCAAACATGCAAGCTGACTCATTATTTGAAGGTATAGTCTTCAAAATTGATGCAGTAGAAGAGCATGCATTCAAAAAAATGCACGTACGCCCACGACCTGAGTTAGTAAACTTAGGCTTAGAAGAAGACGTGAACCCACATGAATTAACAGGTCGCTACCTGTCACCAGAACAATTTCTTGCTGAAATGCAAGATGACAATACAGTAGTATTAGATGTGCGTAACACGTATGAGTACGATGTCGGCCATTTTCGTGGTGCGATTCGACCAGATGTACAAAACTTCCGTGATACACCAGAATGGGTACGTGCAAATCGCGAGCTGTTCGAAGGGAAAAATGTTTTAACCTATTGTACGGGCGGGATTCGCTGTGAGAAGTTTTCGGGCTGGATGAAACGTGAAGGCTTTGGCGATGTTGGTCAATTACATGGCGGTGTTGCAACATACGGAAAAGACCCTGTTGCGAAAGGACAATTATGGGACGGTCAAATGTATGTATTTGATGAGCGTTTAACGGTGCCAATCAATCAAGTAGAGCATGTGATTATCGGTCGTGATCACTATGACGGTGAACCTTGTGAACGTTACATTAACTGTGCAAACCCTGAATGTAACAAACAAATCATTGCATCTGAAGAAAATGAAGCAAAGCATTTAGGTGGCTGTACAATCGAATGTACAAAGCATGCGCGCAACCGCTACATCGTGCGTCACAATTTAACAGAAGAGCAAGTAGTTCAAGCAATTGAGGCGTTACAAGAATTAGCATGAAAAACTCTCTAAATTAAATAGCTTCCATAACCTCAACCAACTATTTAGAGGGACCTAAAGCACTCTATGTAAGTGTTCAAACTAGCCATTTCAAAATTGGACTAGTTTGCTTGCTTACATAGGGTGTTTATTCTTTGATGGAGGTTTATTATTAACTGGTACATATATGTTGAAATAATACAATCTAGTACCTTCTGACCCGTAAAAGCTAGACACAAAATCTAGCTTTTACGGGGTGTTTTGATGATCAATAAGAAAATAAAAACCGTACTACGTTATATAAATGGACAAGAAAGCATCCATCATATTGCGCGAGAAGAGGGTGTTCATAAATGAGAATTAAGGACTTAGGTTTGTTTATATGAACATATGGTGTTGAATATTGGCCATTTCGCTCTATGCTATTTTATTTGCTAACACAATCTATCTCGCTGCTTCTCTAAGTGAGGCTTAACCGAAGTAAGATAATGATATTTTTTTGTCTAAATTAGAAGGAAGTCTTTTCCTTTTTATAGAATATTAGTATAAAGGGAAGGTGGGGTTAGTTGGTTGCTGCTTGAAAATTAGCATTAATAGCTGTTATTCAACACCAGTTTTTTACAATTATAAATTGCTTTTCTACAGCTTTACGCACTTGATCTATAATGATTAGGAGGAAAACAATTTGAAAAAAATACTTTCTTTATTAGTAATGGTTACAATTATGCTTTTTTCTACTCCAGATGTTTTTGCCTCAAACACGATTGAACCTTATGGATTGAAGCCACCAGGTGAAAGCTTTACACCTGGAGAGTGGTTTCTAGGAAATACTCCACCTAATGTTGATTTGAATAAGCCACCTCTTGTTTTCGTTCAAGGGAAAAACGGTAACTCTACAAGTTGGTATGGCAATACAGAATATCACGGTCTTAATGATATGTATACAAAAGCTTATGAAGCAGGATATCAAACGGTATTTGTTCAATTATACGATTCGGCAGGTAAAGGTTCTTATAGTCAATACGATAATGGAAAATTATTAGCCTCTATGTTAAAAGAAATCAGTCAACATTTTCACGGAAAAAAATTAAATATAATTGCCCATAGCAAGGGTGGGCCTGATACCCAAGCAGCATTAGTTCTTCATAATGCTCATCCGTACGTTGGGAGGGTGTTTACTTTAGGATCCCCTCATTATGGATCAGAGTTAGCTGATCTTGCATATAGCTGGTGGGCAGGTTGGCTAGCTACATTACTCGGTGAAAAAGATGATGGAACTTATTCACTTCAAGTTGGGGAAATGGAATATTTTCGCTCACTAATAGACAATCACCCCAATGTTAGCAAGAACAACTATTATACAATTGCTGGTACTAATACAGGACCATTTCTATCTGCACTCTGGATGGGAGGTCTATATCTTTCCGATCCAAATGATGGATTAGTCAAAGAGGCAAGCACTAAATTATCTTACGGAACACATTTATTTACCGATCCCTCACTTGATCATGACAATATTCGAATGGGATCTGCGGTATTTTCAAGATTGGAACAGTATCTACAGTCTGCTTCTACAGATCGTATCATGATGAACAAAGAATACCTTTCTCAATCTGATATGTTTCAAGAGTTGGATGTTTCTCATTATTTTTACGGAGGGAAGTTACAATCGTCAAATGATGTGACACATTCTTTTTATGTGGATACTGCGCTCGATAATGTGAAATTATGGACAGGGTTAACTAGTGATAAGATAGAGTTAGTATCTCCTTCAGAAAAAAAATATACCAACCAAACAATCCAATCATTGGATGAAGCCTCCTTCTTTAATGGCGTAGTACCTCATACATTTACCGGCGTTATTTCTGAGATTGGTGAATGGAAGATAAATATAAGCACGCAGGCAGAAGATAATGCGTTTTTACTGGCAGTTCAACATGGGGGCCCATCTTTGATTAAGGTAAGTATTCCAACAGTATCATTAGAAACGAATAATATCGTGACAATGCAAGCTAATGACCAATTACAAAAACTTACCTTCGATGTACGAGTACTGGATCCAACAGGGAAAGATATTGCTTCTTCTCTACAGACGCAAAAGGTTAATCAGCAAAACTTTATGGTGAATTTTCCAGAAAATAAAAAGTCGGGTGTATATAATATAACTTTAAATATTTCAGGTGAAACGTTACAAGGTGAGCCATACAAAAGGACCGTTGTTCGTTCTAAGTATATAAAATAAAAAACTTGAAAACATATCTTTAGCAACGGCTGGATGCCAAATTGATAATCAGACAGTTAAAAAATTATTAATGAGTTACTTGTTTAAATAAAGATGAAAATACCATGTTGGCAATCAGCATGGTATTTTTTATTTTCATTTAAATACGATGGATGTTGAAGGAGTATACGACATACTGTGGAATTAACATAGAGTACGAAAAAAATATTTTATTTAACGGATGCAGGTTTGTCTCTATGATACGGTATAGATTATAGTACGTGTGAAAGCTTCTGATACATGGCTCTTATCAATCTATGTGCGTGATGAAACTTAAAGGGGAGAAAAAAATGACTGTAGAAATTTTTAGCGGAGATCGTTCTGAAGAAAGTGTTCAATTTGAAAAATGGCTATTTGCGCAAAGTAATAAAAAGAGTTTTTCTAGTATTGAAAATGCTAAACAGTTTATTGAGGAGAGGGGAACTGAAAATAGTCAGCTTTATGTTATAGGGGAAGATGTTCAATTTATAAGTGATATGGAGGAGCAAACCTTTGAGGCTATGCAGGTCTTCACTTTAAATGACCAAAAGTCCTTGAAGCAAAAAGTTATTCTCTATATACATGGTGGTGCTTGGACGAATCAGCCTTTAAGTTTACATTGGTTATTCATGGATAAGATGGCACAATTGTTAAATGCAAAAGTTATTGCGCCCATTTATCCGAAAGTGCCTCATTTTAACCATCATGACACCTTCCAAAAAATGCTCAATTTCTATAAAGAAATTTTAAAAACGGTTGAAAGTTCTAATCAATTGACCATTATCGGAGATTCGGCAGGTGGAAATATAGCACTTGGTCTGGTCCAACTTTTGAAGCAGAATCATCTACCTCAACCCCAAGATATTATTTTACTATCAGCATGTGTTGATATGAGTTTAGAAAATCCTCAGATACTTGAATATGAAGAAAAGGACCCAATGTTAGCTAGTGCAGGAATGGAAGTCATTACAAAGATATGGGCTGCTGATAAAGATCTAAAGGACCCATTGATTAGTCCTATTTACGGTGATTTTCAAGGACTTGGGAAGATTACTCATTTTATTGGAACACATGAAAGTTTATATCCAGATGCCATAAAATTTGATGAACAACTAACCGAACAAGGCATTGACATCACTACCTTTGTTTATCCTCAAATGAATCATGTGTTTGTTGTGATGCCTATCCCTGTAGCTCTAGATGCTCAACAGAAAATTATGAATATAATTCATAGTCGAGTGTTGAAATAGGCGGGTTAACGCTAAAGGAAAAGGTGCGGAAAAATCCTATAAAAAAGCGTGTTTTGATCATCATTCAAAACACGCTTTTTATATTCCTTATTTTGGAATTTAACTTTATTTCACAGTGTAGATAGGTACGATAGAGGTGGAACTATTAAATGGAGGTGGATGCTTTTCTTCACAAACTGACTACATTTTTCAAAATTAGCATGTGGTGTCTTTTCTAATTATAGCCCTCACTATGTCTCCTGATCGTTCTTCATAAGAATTCCTGTATTGTTTAAACGAAAACTAAATTGTAAAGTCAACTTGACATATGAAATGGTGTAAAGTAAACTTTACTTATCAAAAAAATGTACAGTTTACTTTACATTTAACGAGGAGGCTTTATGAAAAATAGAATTCGTGAATTGCGGAAATCGAAAAAGATTACGCAGGAGGAGTTGTCTAAAGTAGTTGGCGTCTCGCGACAATCAATCATTGCAATTGAATCGGAGAAATTCAATCCATCTTTAGAACTCGCCTACAATATTTCAAAAGCTTTCAATTGCACAATTGAAGAAGTGTTTATATTCGAAGAGGAGGGGACGGAGTGATGGAGATTTCTATCGGAGGAATTATCGGATTGTATGGGGGAATGACTTGTGGAATTTTAGGCTGGTGGTTAGGACGGAGTAAGGCGAAGAAAAATAGAGGTTTAGATGAGCTACACGACTATATTTGGCAAAAAGCGAAATCCTATTCGTGGTATGTGACATTAGCGGCGATTTATATTTTCTTTACACTCATTGTATTTGGCATTGAATTGAATGCAGCAATGGTTTTAGGTAGTATTCTTTTAGTGCACTTAGGGAGTTGGGGGATAATTGGGGGAGTTTTGACCATCAACATGTTTAGTCCCATCCCGTTTCAGCTTTCTCGAGTGAAGCTGGGCATAGGTATTATTGCTGCGTCCATTCTTATTTTTACAAGCATCTCCATCATGACGAATAATTGGCTGTTTTTAGTTTTCAGTATCTTACCAAATTTAATAGGGCTGTTTACTGCACTTATTTATACTAAATAGAGCAATAATATAAAACAGGCAGCCTCAACACTTGTTGGGACTGCCTGTTCTATTATTCATGGTTCAATGTTGCAGCAATTTCAGGTTGCTGCTCTACTTGACGTAGCATATTAAAGGAAGCAATTGCTACTTCTACTTGATCGTCCTTTGGTTCACGAGTTGTCAGTAATTGAAGCCATAAGCCAGGGTAGCCAAGGAAACGCAACACTGGGATATTGCGGCAAGCATTTGTCGCTTGTAATACTTCAAATGAAATACCGAGTACAACAGGAATTAATAGAATCCGATCTAAAATACGAAGCCACAGTGGGTCAGTTGGTACAAAGAAATATAAAAACATGCCGACAAACACTGTGAACAGAATGAAGCTACTGCCACAACGATAGTGCAGACGTGATTGAGCTTGAACGTTTTTTACTGTGATGTCTAAGCCAGCCTCATAACAGTTAATGACTTTATGCTCGGCACCATGATACTGAAATACTCGCTTAATCAGAGGGGTTAATGAGATAAAGTATAAGTAGGCTAGCAGTAAAAGGAGTTTAATACCACTCTCTAGTAGAATTTGTCCCGTTTTCCCTTCAATCCATTTTGAGAAAAAATCTGCTATAAAAACAGGAATTAATGTAAAGGCAAATTTTCCGAATAAAAAGGAAAGAATACCTACTACAGCAACTCCAAGTATCATCTGAAGTTTAGAACCTTCTTCTTTATGATCTTCTTCTTCGCCAGGTGTCACATCATAACGATCCCCTGCAAATTGCATGTGACGAGAGCCTAAGCCAGCCGACTCAATGAGCGCTACAACGCCTCGTACAAATGGAATTTTTTTGAGCTTTTGTAAAATAGGCTTTTGAACTTTTTTAAAATGATAATAATCAATGGAATCATCGTTACGACGAATGGCTGTAACAGTATGTTCCTTTCCTCCGAACATCACACCTTCTAATTGTGCTTGTCCCCCGTATACAGGTGAATTGCTCAAGGCTAACACCACTCTCTTTATATATTTCAACTGTACCATTGTACTAAATTTAGTGAAAAACCTCTACAGTTACGCATAGTAAATTTTCTATATGGCTACACTAATCGTACATTTCAGGAAAACATTAGTGTGCAAAAAGGAGGTTAGATGATGAAAGTAGCGACGATTACCGCACTTGTAAATGCGCTTGTTTTAGCGCTGTGCTTAAAGGGTTTACATTATTTCCATCTTATTAAATGGCATCCGATTGGGTTTTATAAAAAGTGGAATTGGTTTGAAGATAGCTCTAAATTATTTCAATGGACCTTCTTTATCTTTCTGCTGTTTATCATCGGCTTATTTTTATATATGACCATGCGCTATGTCTATATCATTCCAGCTTTCTTTTCGTCACTGCTGCTAGGTCTTCTTGTGACTATTACATTGGAGTGGATTGCTTTAGATCTACCATTACAACTGACGTCCTTTAAAAAACTGTCCATTCCATTTATAGTGATTGTTGTCTGTCTATTACGTTTCTTGTTGGAAACGGCCAATTTTCATCAGAAGGAGCATACAGCACAAAAAGGAAGTTAATGGTACAAAATATCCCCTTTGTTTGAGGGGATATTTATGAAACCATCAATTGAAATTAGTTGCTGAATGCACGGTGTATGATAAAATAAATGGCAAGTACATAGAAAGAGGCGAATAGAAGCGTGAAGTTATTATGTTTGAATGGACCGAACTTAAATCGACTTGGCAAACGAGAGCCACATATTTATGGATATGAAACATTGGATGATGTTAGAGAAAATGTTCGAAATCTTGCGGCTTCTTTAGGTGCTACGGTTGAATTTCGTCAATCCAATCACGAAGGGGTACTAGTAGATTGGGTGCATGAAGCAGAGGACGAAAAATATGATGGTATTATCTTTAATCCCGGTGCGTATACCCATACGAGCATCGCGTTACATGATGCGATTGCAGGAATTTCTGTGCCGGTTATCGAAGTACATATTTCCAATATCCACAAACGTGAGGCTTTCCGTCATCATTCTTATCTTGCTCCGGCCTGCCTTGGTCAAATTTGTGGACTAGGTACGAAAGGCTATGAACTGGCACTACGTACATTTATTGAGAGGGAGAATTGATTATGTTGAAATTACAAAAGCTACGTAAAGCACTTCAAGAACAAAGCATCGATGGCATTTTAATCACAAATGGGTATAACCGACGTTATATGACTGGTTTTACAGGGACAGCAGGCGTAGCAATTGTGTCTCAAAATGATGCTGTGTTTATTACAGATTTCCGTTATACAGAGCAGGCTGCTGCACAAATTCAGGACTTCCGCATTGTCAAACATGAAGCAACAATCATTGAAGAAATTGCTACACAAGTAAGCAATATGGGCATCAAATTATTGGGCTTTGAGAAAGATACTGTAAGTTATGGCACATATGAACTGTATAAATCAAACATTCAAGCAGATTTAGTGCCGATTTCTGGGCTAATTGAAAAAATTCGCTTGATTAAGACGGAACAAGAGATTAATATTATTAAGGCTGCGTGTGAAATTGCAGATCACGCATTTACACATATTTTAGGCTTCATCAAGCCTGGTAAAACAGAGCTTGAGGTTTCGAATGAATTAGAATTTTTCATGCGTAAACAAGGAGCAACTCAGTCTTCATTTGACATAATTGTTGCGTCTGGTCTTCGTTCAGCATTACCACATGGCGTTGCAACGAATAAAGTGATTGAAAAAGGCGACTTTGTTACTTTAGACTTTGGTGCGCTATATAATGGCTATATTTCGGATATCACACGTACTGTGGCTGTTGGAGAACCATCTGAAAAATTAGTAGATATGTACAATGCAGTCCTTGCTTCTCAACTGTTAGCACTTGAAAAAGTGGGTCCTGGATTAACAGGTATTCAAGCGGATGCGATTGCACGTGACTACTTAAAAGAAAAAGGATATGGCGACGCATTTGGTCATTCTTTAGGACATGGTATTGGTCTTGAAGTACATGAAGGCCCTGGCTTATCGATGCGTTCAGAGACAGTGCTAGAGCCAGGTATGGCCGTGACGATTGAACCTGGTGTTTACTTACCAGGAATCGGTGGTGTCCGTATCGAGGATGATATTTTAATCACTGAAACGGGTAATGAACTACTAACACATTCGTCAAAAGAACTCATTATTTTATAAACTTTGGAGGAACACAAATGATTTCAGTAAACGATTTCCGTACAGGTCTAACAATTATTGTTGATGGCCAATTATACCGCGTGTTAGATTTCCAACACGTTAAACCAGGTAAAGGTGCTGCGTTCGTGCGTTCTAAATTACGTAACCTACGTAACGGCTCAGTGAATGAAAAAACATTCCGTGCTGGTGAAAAAGTAGAGAAAGCACAAATTGATAACCGTAAAATGCAATACCTATATGCACAAGGCGACGAGCATGTATTCATGGACTTAGAATCTTACGAGCAAACTGAACTTGCTTCAGCTGCTATTGAATATGAATTAAAATTCCTAAAAGAAAATATGGAAGTGCATATTCAATCTTACCAAGGTGAAATGTTAGGTATTGAATTACCAAATACTGTTCAATTAGAAGTTACAGAAACAGAACCAGGGATCAAAGGAGATACAGCTTCAGGCGGTACAAAACCTGCTACACTTGAAACAGGTCTAATCGTACAAGTACCTTTCTTCGTTAACCAAGGTGATGTTTTAATCGTTAACACAGAAGAAGGCTCTTACGTTTCTCGTGCTTAATAATTAATAATAGCCAACCTACTCTTTAAAAAAAGGGTAGGTTTTTATTTTTTTCTTATACATATCCTGCCAAACATTTCATTTAATGTGATAATAGATAGAAGCACGTACTCTTTTTTACTAAGAGTCCATCAAGATTCTATCATCAGATAGATGGTCATTGCTGGGAGAATTGTTTACAATAATCGTAAGGAGTGAAAGGTATGCTACAAACATTTGATATGACATATCCCATTATTCAAGCACCAATGGCAGGCGTGACATCCCCGAAATTTGTGGCGGCTTGCGCTGAGGCTGGGCTATTAGGCTCAATAGGAGCGGGCTACTTAGATGGTGCACAAACAAAGCAATTTATTCAGGAAGTAAAGAAGTTAACAGCAAAGCCCTTTGCGGTCAATCTGTTTGTTCAAGAAGAACCAAAAATTGATATCGAGGTTTTACAACAAGCCCGTATGGCACTACAACCTTTTTACGATGAACTAGGATTATCACCTGTACAAAGTGTTGTTTCGAAGGAAGTGTTTGCAGGTCAAATTCAGGCGGTGATCGAGGAACAGGTAGCGATTTGTTCATTTACATTTGGGTTGCCCTCTCCAGAGGTTCTGCAGCAATTAAAAGACAATGGTATTTATACGGTTGGTACCGCTACGACAGTAGAGGAAGCTATACTAGTAGAACAAGCAGGAATGGATGCAGTTGTACTACAAGGAGGAGAGGCTGGCGGTCATCGAGGCTCCTTTTCGGCCCCACTGCAATTAATACCGTTATATGATTTACTACAACAAGTAGCTGGACAAATTGCGATTCCTATTATCGCAGCAGGTGGACTTGTGACGAAAGAGGATATTCAAAGGGCATTAAAGGGCGGGGCACAGGCTGTTCAAATTGGTACAGCGTTACTAGTGGCAGATGAATGCGAAATTTCGCCACTTTATAAAAATGCTGTGTTAGCTTCGAAAGAACAGCAAACAACGATTACGCTCGCCTTTACGGGTAAACCAGCAAGAGGCTTAATGAATGATTTTACAAAACGTATGAAAGATGCGATAGTAGCTCCTTATCCATTACAAAACTATTTAACGACTACCATTCGTAAAGAAAGTGCCGAGCAAGGTAATGCGGAATATTTATCGATGTGGATGGGCGAAAAGAGTTATCTCGTACAGCAAACTGGCACTGTCAGAAGCATTGTAGAAAAGCTTCTATAAATTTTATCAATAAAGATCTCTATACATATGTATAGAGGTCTTTTTTTTGGTAGAGCGACATATATTGCTGTACACGAGGGGGCGTAGGAATGGAATTACAAGACGTATTAAGAGTTGCTGGAGTGGGACTAGTCGTTGCGCTTCTTCATGTTTTCTTTGATCAAACAGGGAAGAAGGAGTTTTCATTTTTTCTCTTTTTCATTGCCTACTTATATATGACAGCAGAATTACTTCGATTTTTACGTCTATTTTTTAATGAGATTTTAACATTCTTCCAATGGCTTACATCTTCCGGGTAATGTAAATGGAAATTGTGATTGTTGCTGTTGTCATGCTGCTTTTATTATTGCTGATAAAAGAAGTTATACAGCCACTCCATGCGCTAATAAGTGTGATGTTTTCGTTCTTGCTTTTTGGCATGTTGTTCTCGACACTTTTAATGCCTTTCGTCAAACAGCTGTTAGAAACACTTGCCTTTTTACCTTATGCGAAAGCTATTTTAATCAGTGCAAGTATGTTCTATGTCGGGCAGTGGATGTCTTTACTGCTGGCAGAACATAATTATAAGGTGCTCGGGAACATCGTTTTTGCTGCAGTAAAAATCGTGATTTTGTTGTATTGGTTCAAAGAATTTTTGGCTGTTTTACAGGAGGTGTCGGCCATTTTAAAAAGGCTAAACTAAGGAGCGAAGCCATTGCAGGAGCAAATACTATCGTTTTTAATCGACCCATTCTTTCTCTTGCTAAAGATGACGCTCATGCTTTGCAGCTACGTCATCATTGTTTTGATTGTGAACATGGTATTACCAGAATTTGAAAAAGGGACAAGGATACTCTTTTTTCTGATTGTTTTAGCAACGATTGGTCCAGTTGTAGTTAAGTCTTTTACATTAATTGATGAAATTGCACAAGGACTAGCCCATCTATTTACAGCATTTTATCCCATTTTAACTTCAAGCTTTCTTCTATCAAGTAGTATTACAGCGATTGCTTCCTGGCAGCCTTTTTTACTGTTTTTTGTACAAGTCCTGACCATTATTAGTAGTAAGTGGCTTATTCCAGGTGTGCTTTTAGCCATTGTCTTTGATGTGTGCAGTGTCATAGTCAAGGAAATTTCTTTTACACGAATCGCTGAGTTGATTCGTTTTACGATTATGAGTATCGTTTCTGCCTCCGTTATTTGCTATATTCTGTTGATGACTGCAGGCGGTGTGGCAGCATTTAGTGTCAATGCTGCTGTAGCGGAACCCGTCAAAAAATTAATTGAGGAAAATATTCCAGTTGTTGGGTCTTTTATTGTAGACAGCTTTTCAATGTTTCAGCATATGACACAATTTACATCTTCACTTACTAGTATTAGTGCCTTTATCGCCGTCATTACAGTGTCCTTTATCCCAACCGTACAGCTCGTTGTCAGTGCTTATTCATTAAAATTGTTGGCGGCTATTTTAGAACCAATCGCCTTTGATGATATTTGTAGACTACTAGAACAAATTAGTAAATCGCTATTTACATTATGTGCTGTATCATTTCTCATTGCTTTTTCATTTATGTTTTCTTGTTTTTTCCTCATTGTATTCGTACAAGTGATGGCAGGGGGGAGATAGATTGATTCTTTTATTGGCATTGCTCTTTGTATGTCAGATATTTGTGTTTCTAACGGATGATAAGGAAATAATTTCACTAACAAAATTGGTCATCACGTTAGTATTTTTGCAATTGCTATTAAAGATTCCATTTATCAATTCATAGGAAGAAACAAGCGTACATACACTTGAAAAAGAGAAGATGAAGGGAGGCAATGTACAAGTGATGTGGAAAAGACACGAAAAAAAACAACGTCATTGATGGTTTTAATTTTGATAGCTGCCTCCATGGGAATATTCATCATTTTACCTATGTATCAGACGAATTCAACAAGCGATAAAGGTTCACCACTCACCAATGAAGAAAAACTTGAACAAACTTTGAAGTCAATGCAAGGTGTTGGGGAGGTTAAAGTCTATTTTTATTATGGAGAGATGACAAATGACCAAGAGGCCAATAAACTATTCAGCCAATATTTTCGAGGGACTGAGCAAAGCGCGAAAAACGTAACAGGAATGCTAGTTGTTTCAGAAGGTGCATCCGATATCTTTGTGAAAAATGAAATTCGTGCAGTCGTCAGTCAAGTGATGCAGTTACCGATTCATCGAATCATAATCGTTCCGATGGAAAATAAGGAGGAAAAGTAAATGCGCGTACGTAGAAGAACAGTTTGGTTTATGACATTATTAAGTTTAGTAGCAGTCATTTCAGTGTATTATTTGGTTGATCCAGCAAAACAGTTCAATGGTCTAACTATTTTTACAGATGATACACTACAACAGACAGCTGTCACAGGCGTTACTGATAAAGAAGCGACAAATGATATCACACAAGAAGTATCTTCACCGAGTCACTTATTTGAAGAAATGCGTATGCAGGTAAGTGATGAGAGAAGTCAGCTACGTGAACAGTTAACGCAAAAAATTGCTGCAGAGGAATCCTCTGCTGAAGAAAAAAATGAGGCATTTAATGAAATGGATGGTCTGATTAAACGTGAATCAGCCGAAGCAATGCTTGAAATGCTTGTTAAATCATTAGGTTATTCAGATGCGTTTGTTCGCGCTGAAGGGGAAAAAGTTTCTGTTACAGTGATGGCTGAAGAATTGTCAAAAGCACAAGCAAACGAAATTATTTACTTGGTGAAAACAGAGATGGAAGGCGCAAATGATGTGCAAGTAAAGTTTAGTGCAAATAATTATTAAAAAATATAGAAAAAAATAAATATTTAGTTAATTTGAAAATAGTTGTTATATATCAGCGTTATGAAAAGGCTTTCGTTTAGTAAAGGAAAGCCTTTTATTTTGTTCATATTTACTTAATTTTCATTTAACTATTTCAAATTGATACGAAAAAATATAGAATAGTTATTGTAGTAGATTTTATTTCATAAGGAGAGTTAGAAATGTTCAAAATTCAAGAAATTCGTGAAATTATTAAATTAGTAGATTCTTCTTCAATTGACGAGTTTGTGTACGAAGTAGATGGCGCAAAAGTAAAACTAAAAAAGAATAATGTTATTGTTACAGAAACTGTAGCACCTAAAAAAGAAGTAGTAGCCCCTGTTGTACAACAATCTGCACCAGCAGAAGCTCCAGCAGTAACACCTGCACCAGCTAAAGTGGAAGAAGCTCCAGCTGCAGCTACATCAGCAACTAACGACCCTTCGCTACATAAAATTGTATCTCCGATGGTCGGTACTTTCTATCAAGCACCAAACCCAGATTCACCAGTTTACGTAAAACCAGGTGATAAAGTAGGAAATGAAACAATCGTATGTATCGTAGAAGCAATGAAATTATTCAACGAAATCGAAGCAGAAGTGCAAGGGGAAATCGTTGAAGTTCTTGTGAAAGATGGCGACTTAGTAGAATATGGCCAACCACTATTCCTTGTAAAAGCTGAGTAAGGAGTGCAAAACAAATGAAAAAAGTTTTAATTGCAAACCGCGGCGAAATCGCTGTGCGTATTATTCGTGCTTGTAAAGAGTTAGGCATTCAATCGGTTGCTGTCTACTCTGAAGCAGATGCGGACGCATTACATGTGAAATTAGCAGATGAAGCTTATTGCATCGGACCAAAGCTATCAAAAGATTCTTATCTTAGCTTCCCAGCGCTGCTTAGTGTAGCTGAAAAAACAGGTGCAGATGGTATCCATCCAGGATATGGCTTCGTATCGGAAAATGCTGATTTTGCTGAAGCTTGTGAAAACGCTGGCATTAAATTTATCGGTCCATCCTCTGATTCAATTAAAATTATGGGTATCAAGGACGTTGCACGTACAACAATGGAAGCAGCAGGCGTTCCACTTGTTCCTGGTACTGGTATTGTGCCAGATATCGAAACAGGTAAAGAATGGGCTGCTCAAATTGGTTATCCTGTCATCATTAAAGCAACTGCTGGTGGTGGTGGTAAAGGAATCCGTGTAGCTCGTACAGAAGAAGACCTTGTGAAAGGTATTGATATTACGCAAAAAGAGGCAGCTGCTGCATTCGGCAACCCTGGCGTATATTTAGAGAAATTCATCGAGTATTTCCGTCACTGTGAAATCCAAGTTTTAGCAGATGGCTATGGCAATGTAGTGCATTTAGGCGAACGTGACTGTACAGTTCAACGTCGTATGCAGAAACTAGTCGAGGAAGCTCCATCTCCAGCACTATCTTCTGCGCGTCGTGCTGAAATGGGTGCTGCGGCAGTAAAAGCGGCACAAGCATGTAACTACGAAGGTGCCGGTACAATCGAATTCATTTATGATTATCAAGAAGACAAGTTCTACTTCATGGAAATGAATACTCGTATTCAAGTGGAGCACCCAGTTACAGAAATGATTTCTGGTGTAGATCTTGTACAACAACAATTAAAAATCGCATCTGGTGAGAAGCTTCCATTCACACAAGATGATATTCAATTAAATGGTTGGGCTATTGAATGCCGTATTAACGCAGAAAATGCCTATAAAAACTTCATGCCATCAGCAGGAACGGTAGATACGTATGTAACGCCAGGCGGCTATGGTGTACGTATTGATTCTGCTGTCTATGCAGGCTATACAATCCCACCATATTATGATTCAATGGTAGCAAAACTCATTGTTCATGCGGATACACGTGAAGAAGCGATTGCGAAAATGAACCGCGCGCTAAGTGAATTCGAAGTATCTGGTCCTGGGATCAATACAACCATCCCATTCCACCAAGCACTAATGAACAATGACGTCTTCAAATCAGCACAATTCAATACGAAGTTCCTTGAAGAGAATGATGTTTTAGGGACAAGCAAGTAATTGATTTGTGGATTTAGGGAATAGAATGCTTTCCAAATATCGCAATAAAATTACCTTCTAACATTCAATTGTTAGGAGGTTTTTTATTTGGCTAGAAAAGGTCAGCGTACAGGAATTTTTGATTTAGAAGATGTGACAGAAGCTATACAGCTACCAAGTTTTGAGGGTACGTTTAAAGAGGAAGACACGATACTGATTACTCCACCAAAGCTAATGATTGATGTAGCTGAATTACATGATGGTAAGAAAGGTGTAGAAATTAATAGCGCTTTTTTAATTGTTAAAGAGCAAATGCGTCTGTCGGGCGTTCGTAAAGCGACGATCAGTGAATATATTTATACTTTTAAACGTTTAGTAGATGCAATGAAAATTGAATATGTAGATGACATTAAATTGGAGTCTATATTTGGTTGGCTTGCGAGCTTAGGGATATTTCAGATGTATCGAAACAAAGCCGTCTACGTGTCATTAAAGCTGTTTTAAATCGGCTTTACGATAACGGATGTATAGAGAGAAACTTTTGGAAAGACGTTCGTATACGTGTTGATACCAAGATTAAACTTCCTGCTGACGAGAAGCAATTGTCAATTTTATTGTCATTACTTGATATGACGAATTTCATTCAGTTTCGTGATGCGGTAGCTATACTGACTATATACAAGACGGGCATTCGAATGAATACGTTAATACAGCTAGAAGAGAAACATATTAACTTTAAGACTAACTCATCGCTACTGACAGGTGACATTATGAAGAACCAGGATGTGATGTATTGAAATTGCCTTTCGATGAGGAATTAGCACTGTATTTGAAACGTTTGATAACTCAAAATAATATTATTCGTAAACATTATAAGAAACGAAATGAAGTTGTGTTTTTAAGTAAGTTTGGTGATTCTCTAGATGTTGAATCAAACCCATGTGCAATTACTAAGAGGCTTTCTTACTATGCTAAGAAATACAAGTTAAACAATATCAGTGCTCATGCTATTAGAAGGTTGTATGCAATTAACTTAAGGAAGAAGGGGGCGGATGTTGTTTTAATTAGTAAGGCGCTTTCTCATAAATCATTATCAACCACAACGAGGTACTTAGGGATAAGCTCTGATGATGTATTGAAGGGGCTGAGGGATTACTTGTAGACTTACTACGGGTTATCCATGTAATCGAATCAAATTTAGGGGAGTACCTTTTCGCAATTCATTTAATAGTTAGTAATTATTTGTATGAGTGTAAAGGACTATTTGTAGTATAAAAGTAGATGATGATAAGTTCTAAAGAACTATAAAAATGTTTGAGTATTGTAATTTGTGTGATATAATTACTTTAATAACATTCTTATTTGATAAATGAATAAAAATATCAACTAAGAGGAGAATGACAAATAAACCCTAATATAAGTGCAGGTTTTAACTTGCACTTATATTTTATTAATGGATAGTTTTGTCACATTTCTAAAACACAATATATTAATAAATTAATTGTATTTTTGAAATGTGACAAAGTGATTTAGTGAAGATATTTTCGCTTTCGAAGAGCAAGAGTGGAGTAACGGACTTGTTCGCTGCTTCATGATGCTTCTAGAAACCGATTGATGAATTACAATAGTGTTGCATTTGCAGTGACGAAGTGAAGCGTAGGCACTAAGTCAAGGCAATACTGTTTAATTCGTCAATCGGAATAAACAATGAAAGGATAGTGGCAACTGGAGTTTGCAAAAGAATTATTATGATATTAAAGAAGAAGCAATTAAGCTGTCAATAGAACTAGGGGAAAGTGGTTCTGAGTTTGATAGTGCTTCTTGGAAAAATCGTGGGTGTCTAAAGCCTGATAACACGCTGAAGTCATTAATAAGTAAGTTAGAGCGTTACTTTGAAGAAGTGAAATCTAACGGGCATAGGGGGAAAAAACGCAGATATACATTAATTGGGCTTAGGGATACACCATTACCAAAAATAGATAATCGTAATGGACGCAAAATGGAAGAGGAAGCTATTTTATTGCCTTACGTGATTAAGCAATTGAATGAATTAGCTTCAAGTGGAAAGTATGAGACTACCTATAAAGAGTTAGCAAAACAAAAATTCTTTTTAACAGAAAATAGTCAACAGAAACTTGTTTTCGTAAATGAGCTTTTTTCCACACTAAAAGATACAATTATTCCAAAGGAGAAGGTAAGGGGAATTGCTAACAAACTTTGGGAATCGTATTAATTAAATCTTGTCAGCACTCTTAAAAATCTTTTGGATTCTTTGAAAAAACAAAAGTATATCTCAATAACTTCAATATACAAAGCTAGATATGTTTCCGTAGGTAAAGAGAAAGATTATGCTTACTATACTTTAAGTCCCTTGGAAATAAAGGAGTTAAAAAGTCTAGAGGAGCAGGTAGTACAATCCTATGGAATGGAGTATAAAGCTTATCAAAAGTATTTTGTCTTATATCATGTACCTGATTAAATCTTAGCAGTTAGAGAAGAAGTTTCTGAAGCTGTTAAGGAAAATTTAGGAATTGAGCGGTATTATAAAGCAATTGAGATTGAAATTCTTGGTGATTTCATTTCATGTGAGTCTCAAAGCGATAGTGTGATAGCAAGAGCATGTTTAGAGCGTTTCTCAAGGCTGTTAATCGATAAAGTGAAGAAACCGACTTATGAAAATGGACTTTCTTATGATAAAAAATTTCATTATCTAGCTCATTTGGTCTTTATGAAGGTAATGAATCCAACTATTGAGTATGATGAACTTTTAAACGATGAATGGAGTAAAGTTAATTCAAAGGTATCAGAGCTTAAGGAATATTATAAGGATTATCCTGATGAATACACACTTTTAGTAGCCGAGCATGAGGCTACTAAAAGTGCTAACCTAACAGATGAAGAATACGAAGCAATGGTTCGAAGAGCTTTTATTAGTGAGCTAATTCCTTCAGGTTTTGGTAACCATGGACAGGTAGAGTTTAATCAAGAACAGTTGGCACATCATTAATTGGTGTACTTTTTCTGTTGCCAACTTCTCAGAACTGCTCTTAGACGATTCGAGAAACAGCTAGATAGATACTTGGTTACATAGATTGCTTTAAGGTCGTTCGTCTTCTAGTAGCTAAATGATTTCGCATAGTTTTATACCGAAATATTCTGATGAACTTAGGTTATCGATATTAAAGATGGAACTATTTTGATATTTTAATACTTATATGGCAATAAGTGTAGTAAAATAGTCTTGTAGTCCATAGTATTAGTTTTGGGGGAATTAAATTGCGGAAAAACAAAGTAAATGTTGTGAAAGTAAGTAATCAATACAAAAAGCTTATAATGTTAACATTATGCCTATTAACTCTTGTTGGTTGTACTAATGAAGAAACTAAAAAAAAGTTAGAAGAAAATGAAGAATTAATTGAAACTAAGCAAACAGAAGAAATTTCAGTCGAAGACCAAAAGCGTCAAGAAAAAGCTGAAACAGTAGAAAAAAGCATTGTTAAGCTTATCGAAGAAGAAAATTACTTAGATGCAATTACTCATTATAAAAATACGTTTATTCAAACTGCTGATAGTGAAATCAAACCAACAGAAAAAACAATTGAACTATATAATCTTGCTGTTCAAAAATATTTTGAAAAAGCCGAAACGTTCGATTATTACGATTACATCCTTTTATCTTTAGATATGGAAAAGTTAAATGAAAATGTTACATCACTTATATATCAAAAGTTCTCAACAGATATAGAAGAAATTGAAGCATTTATACAAAAAGGGAAAGATGAAACTCGTGAAAGAATTGCAAACTATAAAGCTGAACGTGCTGAGCGAGAAGCAAAAGAACAAGCTAAGAGAATTGAAGAAAGCAAAAATCGAGTATACATAGGAATGACAAAAGAGCAGGTACTTGCTACAAATTGGGGTGAACCCGATGATATTAACAGAACAATTACTTCATATGGAACATCGGAACAATGGGTGTATTCAGCTTACGGGAAATATTTATATTTTGAAGATGGAATATTGGTGACAATACAAGATTGAGGTTTGGGAATTAGCATAGTATTAAAATGATTTGAAGGTAGAGCAAACAGCTCTATCTTTTTTATTTTTCCTGTTAGAAGTCCATAGTCACGCTACAAGATACTTTGATGAAGCAATGACATATTGGGGTTGACAGTTTCAATGGGACTTCATGAGAGCCATACTAGAGGTGGATAGGAGCAAAGGAAAACATTCCGCACGCACTTCGAAGCATGTCATGACGACATAGAATGAGCGTACATTGATTGAACAGATTTGATATATGATTTCTTATCAGCAAACCTAATTAATGGTTTGCTTGTTGATTGCGAGTGGTAAAAATAGTAACTTTGTATTATATGAGAAAAATATATTTTGAATTAATTTGATGTTAAAGGGGATTTGAAATGTCAAAGAAATGCAATAAATGCGGAGAAACAAAAGCCCTTGTAAGAATGGTCAAGTAAACAAAAGCAACTTATTCTACTATATGTAAGGATTGTTTAAACACTTCAAGACGAAAAAACCCTTACCATTGAAACCTAGAGATGGTTACAAGTATTGCGCTAAATGTAATAAAGAAAAAGTTTTAGAAGAATTTAATGTACGTTTCATTAACCATCATCGTACATTAATAAAGAAAGAGATTTTAGAGGGAAAAAAATCCTATGTATGGCAGGCGAAGATTTGGAGAAGAAAACCCGAACTACAAGCCATATAAAACGGAGGAAGAAAGAGAGAAAGGAAGATTAATAGAGGGATACGGAATTTGGAGAAAGTATGTTTATAGTCGTGACAATTACACATGCCAATGTTGTTTTGATAATAAGGGTGGAAATCCAGTTGCGCATCATTTAGACGGTTATCATTGGTATAATGAGGGAAGAACAAATGTAGCAAATGGGGTAACGTTGTGTAATGGTTGTCACACTAAATTTCATTCTCTTTATGGGAACTTTAAAATAAGGTCCATAAACTTGTGCTTTTTCCCAATCAAAAGTAGTCAATTGATTTAGTGAAACGATTTTTGAGCCACCATTAGCTTGCTCCATTATATTTTTTGCGAGCAAGGTATCTTCAGTAGCTCTATTTCCTAATAATAAAATAAGCATTGTAAAAATAATGACAGCCGCCCCAATACCCAACAACCATTTTCGTAACATCCTACACCTCTATTCTGAAACTATTTCTATATTATAGAAATGATACTATATAATAGAAGTTGGTGATAGTACAAAACTTTTGGATGAATGGGAGTTAATCAATAGATGCCTGTATACAATAAGCTTGTGAGAGATAAGATTTTAGACATTATTCAAGCGAAGGGTTTATCTTATCATGCGCGAGCCCTAGAATCTAATGAGCTATTGAATGCAATAAAAGCTAAGATGATAGAAGAAGCATCAGAATTTCATGACGCAAAAGATAGACAAGCAAATATGGAGGAGCTAGCGGATATACTTGAGCTTATTCATGCAGCCATAAGAGTGTTAGGTGTAAGCTATGAAGAGCTAGATGCGACTCGTGAGTATAAGAAAATAATACGTGGTGGATTTGAAAATGGGGTTTACCTAATAGATGTCGAGGATCAATAATTCCAATTCAACGATTCTATCGATAAATTAAAACGGCTTTCGACAGCCAAACCTTCCTTTTTATAGTATAATGAACGTAAGTACAGCACTTGTTTGTGATGTGTAAGGGAAAGGATGATATTTGTATGGCAGAGAAAGTAGGACAATCTTTCGTACAACCAACACCTTCTGGAAAAGAAGAGCTTGGAAAAATTGAGGTAGCAGCAGAGGTGATCGAAGTTGTAGCTGGGATTGCTGTCAATGAAGTTGAAGGCATTGCTGCAACTCGTGGAAATATTGCGACGGGTGTCGCTGAACGTTTCGGTAAAAAAGTACACAATAAAGGCATTAAATCAGGTGTAACGGAAACTGGCGAAATTGCTATTGATGTATTTTGCTCTGTGAAATATGGATATGCCATTCCTAAGGTAGCGAAGGAAGTTCAAACCCAAATACGACAAGCTATTTTGAATATGACAGCACTAGAAACAGCAGAAGTGAATGTGCATATTACAGGAATTTATTTCGAAAAAGAAGAAACTGTAGTACATGAATAAAAAGAAGGATTGCCCAACGATGATTTGTTCATCGCAAGGGCAATCCTTTTTTAGGAGGATTCTCTAGGATTCATTTGTATAGATGTGTATCGTTCATTTTTATAATTCAATATGCTTTGGCTTTCTCCAGAATAATGCAAGAATGACGCCAAGCACTAAGACGATTGTGGCAAAATAGTATGGATAGTTCAGATTCACATCGAACAATATACCACCTAAGATAGGGCCGAAAATATTACCAAGACTTGTAAACATAGAGTTCATTCCACCAACAAATCCTTGTTCATTTCCGGCGATTTTTGATAAATAGGAAGTAACTGCAGGACGAATTAAATCGAAGCCTACGAAAATAAAGAATGTAACAAATAAGATGGCAAAATAATGATTCACTATCGTCATGGCGAATGTTAAAACTGCTGAAAGGATTAGTGAGTAACGAATAACATTAATTTCGCCCATTTTCTTTGTCAGCCAATCAAATAGTATTAATTGAGCCAAGGCACCTACAATACCACTTCCTGTAATGATAATGGCGATATCAGATGGTGTGAACGCAAATTTGTGATCGACGAATAAGCTAAATAGCGATTCGAATGCAGCGAGGCCAAATGACAGAACGAAAATAAGAATGAATGGAATGAAGTAGAGCGGGCTAAAAACTCGCTTGACACTACCAACAATAGATGGTGCCGATTCTTCATTGTCTGTAGCACGTGTCGGTTCTTTTAAAAACATAAATGACAGGATAGCCGCGAACAGACCAAGTACTCCAGCTGCATAAAATGGTACACGTGTACCATATTCAGCTAAAAAACCACCGATGCCAGGACCGATTATAAACCCTGTGCTGATGGCTGCACTCATATAACCAAGTGCTTTTGGACGCTGTGCCAATGTTGTAATATCGGCAATATAGGCAGTTACGGCTGGCATAATGAAAGCTGCACTCACGCCACCTAGCATACGGGAGACAAAGAGTATTTCAACTGAACGACCAAAGCCGAATAAAAACTCTGAAAGTCCAAAAATAAAAAGACCTGCAACAATCATAATTTTGCGGCCAATATTATCGACAAGCTTACCAGCAATTGGTGATGCGATTAATTGTGTGATAGCAAAGGCTGCCACCATATAACCAACGACAGAGCCCGAAATATGAAGCTCATTCATAATCGTTGGTAAAACAGGGATGACTAAACCAATCCCTAAAAAGGCAATGAAAAGATTAGACAGTAAAATGGCTAAAGTTATATTTTGTTTCTTGCTCATAAAGTACTCCTTCTATTTGTTCACGATACATTTGTATTAAATCTACTAGATTATTTCCATGTAATACGATAAACCCTATAGTAACTATAGGGTCAAAAGATTTGTTTTCATTTTTAAAAGTTTTTATTAGTTTGGAAGTTTTCATGAGGAGTTATACGAATCCGTAGCTACTTTTTCGCAGAAATCATTGTTTCTTGTTTTTGCCTAATCTTTAATTCTACAATAAATTTCTTTTCTTTCTCCATCGTTAGAGTTGCTGGCATATATAGCTCATACACTTGTGATTCAAAAATTTCTTGCTGTGCCAACACATAATTTCTCAATTTTTCATAGAACGAAAAATAAGTATTGGGGTCATAAATAAAGGCAATGCATACATACTTACCAGCAGGGATGATGGTTTGCTGTACATTGGGTGAAAGCTTCGAAAATGTGCGCTCCGTTAAAAGAGGAGTGAAGACAGCATCATAAATAATATCATTGACATCTTTATAGGGCACAAGAGGATATGTACAACCATATCGACTATTTAAGACACTGCCTTCCTTTTCGATGATTTTAGTTAATGTTGCATAATATGTACTCGTGCTCGATGTTGGTGTTAATTCAGTTGTTGTCACTTGCAGAACGGGCATAGCTTCTTCTATCTGCATATAGACCTCACCAAAAATCGGGATATCAATTTGCTCCTGTAATTGTTTTTTCGTTTTCAGTAACGTATTTTTGGCTTCGTTTAAACGTGAAATCTTTTCGTTTATGCGTAGCTCTTGCTGTGCTAAAAAAGCAAGCAATTCTTCGGAAGTTAATGTCAGTGCTTTTTTTATATCTTCGAGCGTAACGCCGATATATTTAAGCGATTTGATAATGTCTAAATAGAAAAGCTGATTGCCTTTATAATAACGGTAATGGGTGTAGGGATCAGTATAAGCAGGCTTAAATAAATCAATTTGATCATAGTAACGTAGCGTCTGAATCGATAAATTTGAAAGTTTGGCAACCTCACCAATGGTATAATAATGTTCCTTCATAAAATGGCCTCCACTAGTAATAGCTAAAGAAGTTTCGAATGGCATCAAATCGAATTTTATGCTTGCAATCCTCGCAGTAAAATAGGCGAGATTTTCGTTCCTTCATTTGTTTATATTGCTCCTCACCTTCCATCAATTTAAATGGTTTTTTACAGCTCGTGCATACAGCCTCATATTGCATTGTCAACACCTCTGAAGATTCTTTTTATTTTCTTCTTTAGTATACCATTATGGAAATGAAACCTTCATTTTTGAATAACCATATTTGATTAGAAGAGAGCTCCAATTGAATGAAAGGCTAAATGAAGCAAAAAGTTCCTTGGAAAAGGTTTCAGATTATTGAAAACTTGCTTGAAATCGTGTTTCTCGGGCGATTTTATGCTATTATAAACCTTAATGCCACTTAAGAAGGAGAGCTTTACATGAAACGACATGAAGCACGCGAAAAAGCGTTGCAAGTTTTGTTTCAGCTAGACAACACGGATCTAACAGTTGAAGAAGCAATGGGCCATATTAAAGGTCAACCTACCAATGCCTTCTATGAAAAGATTGTGAATGGAACAGCTGAACATTTGGAGGAAATCGATGCTACATTAGAACAGCATCTTGAAAAGTGGTCACTTGCCCGTCTACCCAAAATTGAAAGAACGGTATTACGCCTAGCTGTATACGAACTGTTATACATGCCTGAAACACCAAAAAGAGTAGTACTAAACGAAGCAATCGAGTTATGTAAAACATTTGGCGAAGATAGTTCATCTAAATTCGTCAATGGTGTACTTTCTAAATTTACAGAACAAGAATAATGTGTTGAATTGGAAGGAGTAACGAAGGTTTATGTCAAGTGCAATTATTAATGGTAAAGAGATTGGTCAAGAAATTCGTAATGCTGTGGCGGAGCGTGTCATTCGTTTAAAAGAACGAGGGTTAACACCTGGTTTAGCGGTTGTATTAGTTGGAGACAACCAAGCTTCAGCTACATATGTGAGAAATAAACAAAAATCTTGTGAAGCAATTGGTATGTTCTCAGAACTCATTAAATTACCAGAAGAAACAACGCAAGAGGAATTATTAGCACAAATTCAACGTTTAAATCAACGTGAGGATATTCACGGTATTTTAGTACAATTACCACTCCCAAAACATATTGATGAGGATACAGTCATTGCAACGATAGCTGTCGAGAAAGATGTCGACGGTTTCTCACCTGTCAGTGTTGGGAAAATGATGCTTGGCCAAGAAACATTTTTACCTTGTACACCGTTTGGCGTGATGAAGCTTCTTGAGTATTCAGGAATTGAAATCGCTGGAAAACATGCAGTCATCGTAGGACGTAGTCATATCGTTGGTAAACCAATGGGACAACTATTATTGCAAAAGGATGCAACGGTGACCTATACGCATTCTAAAACGCCAGATTTGCCTTCATTTACAAAACAAGCAGATATTTTAATTGCCGCTGTTGGACGTGCGAACTTTATTACGAAAGAGCATGTGAAAGAAGGGGCTGTTGTCATTGATGTAGGGATTAATCGCGATGACAACAATAAATTATGCGGTGACGTAAACTTTGTAGAAGTGGATGGAATTGCGTCTCATATTACGCCTGTACCAGGCGGCGTAGGCCCAATGACCATCACTATGTTACTATTCAACGCTGTGCAAGCAGCTGAAAATAAGCTTGCACAATAAATAACCTTACGAAAAAAGGCATCTCAACATTGTTTTGAGATGCCTTTTTTATGTGACGTAAATTCAGAACTTTTATGCTGTTTTTGACGTCTAATGTAACGTTTGGGACATACATACTTAGAAGGAGGTTTTTATGGAAAATATCGATATTGTGTTAATTGTCAAACATATCATCATTGGTCTTGTCCAAGGTTTCACAGAACCCATTCCTGTATCGTCGAGTGGACATGTGATGATCGCCAGTGAAATACTTGGACTTGGGGAGCAAGGTTTTACGTTTGCCATTTTAACAAATACAGCTTCGCTACTTGCTATTATGTATATTTATCGTGAGGATATTGTTCGGCTTATTACCCACTTTTTTCTTTATATGAAGACACGTGAAAAGCGGTATCATGCAGATTTTCGCTTTGCTTTGTATATCGTGATTGGTTCGATTCCTGCTGGCGTTTTAGGGATGTTATTAAGTGATGTCATAGCTGATAACGTCAGTATGACAACGATTGCGCTCATGTTATTTGTCACAGGGGCCGCATTATGGTTAATACGTAATATGCGTGGCAAGAAAAAAGATGCAGATTTACGTGCAAAAGATGCCATTATTGTTGGATTAGGGCAAGCGGTTGCTTTAACGCCAGGTATTAGCCGTTCAGGAGCAACAATTATTTCAGCAATAGCCGTAGGGATGAAGCAGGATACTGCCTTACGTTTCTCCTTTATGCTTTATATTCCTGTAAGTTTGGGTGGGGTTGTCCTAGGGATTACAGATTTTTTAGACGAACCGAATAAAGGTACATTAGCGTTGCCCTATGCAGCTACTTTCCTAGCAACACTCATTATGACTTATTTTGCGATGCGTTGGTTTATGGGCATTATGAAAAGTGGTAAACTTAGCTATTTTACGTACTATTGCTTTATTGTAGGGACCCTTTTATTACTATTCTATTAAAATATAAAGTCTCATAACGACTCATGTTATGGGACTTTGTTTTGTAATGTATTACAATATACGGTTTCTAATAGTGAGAACGTGTAGGAATGTGTTATAGTTATTTTTCGATAGAGGAAACATCGTCGTTTTTTCTAGCGAAACTGCATTTTAGTCACGTCAACGACCGTAAAAAATGTTATGATAGGTGTAGTTTTGTGAAAAACTTGATTTTAGTAAAGGAGCCGAAAACATGTCCTCTGCTTCTTATTTAACTGTAAAAGCGTTAACAAAATATATTAAACGAAAATTTGATGCCGATCCACATTTACGCGAAGTATATGTAAAGGGTGAATTATCGAATGTTAAAATTCATCAATCAGGTCATATTTACTTTACATTAAAGGACGATGGTGCCCGAATAGCGGCTACCATGTTTAAAACAGCGGCCGCGAAGTTAGCATTTGAGCCAAAGGAAGGTATGCAAGTATTTATTCGCGGTGATGTAAACGTTTACGAAGGCTATGGAACCTATCAGCTCTATGTGCAGGAAATGCAACCTGATGGCATTGGAAGCTTATTTGTAGCCTTTAATCAATTAAAAGAGCAATTGCAAAAAGAAGGGCTTTTTAAACCGGAGTGGAAGCAGCCTATTCCAAAGTTTCCTGAAAAAATTGGTGTGTTAACATCGACAACCGGTGCTGCCATTCGAGATATTTGTACGACGTTAAAGAGACGATACCCACTGGCTGAGATTTTAATTTATCCAACACTTGTTCAAGGAGCACAAGCAGCCCCGAATATTGTGCAAAATATTCAACGTGCTAATCAGGAGGCAAGCTGTGACGTGTTGATAGTCGGACGAGGGGGAGGCTCAATCGAGGATCTTTGGGCATTTAACGAAGAAATAGTCGCACGGGCTATTTTCGACAGTCGAATCCCTATTATTAGCGCAGTTGGTCACGAAACAGATACGACAATTGCTGATTATGTTGCTGATTTACGTGCACCTACACCAACAGCAGCCGCCGAAATGGCTGTACCAGATCAGGCGGAATTATTTCAACGTGTGCTTTCGCAAAAATCACAACTTCATCAGATGGTTAGGTCGCAACTTATGGCTGAACGTCAACGTCTAAATAAACTCCAACAGTCTTATCCATTGTCCATGCCCGAAAGACTTTATCGACCTTTTACGGAAAGATTAGCACAGCTTGAGTCCGGATTGCAGACAGCGATGCAAGTGGATTTGATGAAGAAAGGCGCCCAGCTTCAACAATTACATAGTACGGTGGAGCAACATTCACCAAAAAAAGCACTAGCCTTCCATCAACGGGAGCTTGAAGCACGCATCCAACAATTATCTCGTGCTACGACGTATTATGTGGCGAAGCAGCAACAACAATTCGAGGCAACTGTTAGAACATTAGAAGCTTTAAATCCACTATCCATTCTAACTAGAGGCTTTACAGTAGCATATAAAGATCAGCAAATGATTAAATCATCCACTGAGGTGCAAAAGCAGGATCAGCTTACGCTCACTTTCCATGATGGAAAGGTAGTGGCTGAAGTGACGAATATCTTGCCAAAGAATGAGGGGGAATCGTTGTGACAGAAAAACAACAAACATTTGCAGAAGCCATGACGGCATTAGAAGAAATCGTTCGCCAGCTAGAGCAAGGCGATGTGCCATTGGAAAATGCGATTGATTTATACAAGCAAGGAATGGAGCTATCAAAGTTTTGCCATAGTAAGCTGCAACATGCAGAAGAGCAGCTTGTATCGATTGTCCAAGAAACTGGTGAAACAACAGCATTTGATCCACTAAAGGGAGAGAATTAGGAAATGAATGAGCCATTAAAGTACTTTATCGAAAGCAATATACCACAAATTGAAGAAACCATGTATGCACTTGTTGAAAAAATTGATGCACCAGCGGATTTAAAGGAATCCATGCTTTATTCATTAAAGGCAGGCGGTAAACGTATTCGTCCACTTTTTGTCTTAGCTGTGCTTGAGCTTTACCGTAAAAATCTACAGGACGGTTTGATTATCGGTTCTGTAATTGAAATCATTCACACATATTCATTAATCCATGATGATTTACCGAGCATGGATAATGATGATTTCAGAAGAGGCAAGCCAACAAATCATAAGGTGTTTGGAGAAGCACTGGCTACATTAGCTGGAGATGCTCTAAATACATTGGCATTTGGCATTTTAGCACGTATGGAAGTGTCTGCTGAAAAACGCATTGAACTTGTCCAATTGCTTAGCGTAGCAGCAGGCGCAGAAGGCATGGTTGGTGGTCAAGTACTTGATATGGAAGGGGAGCAACGTCAGTTGAATTTAGCTGAACTGGAACAGGTCCATGTCAATAAAACAGGTGCTTTATTGCGCTTTAGTATTGAAGCGGGAGCTGTATTAGCAGATGTATCAGCGCAGGACCGTGCTACTTTGAAGGAATATGCGCATCATATCGGTCTTGCTTTCCAAATTCAAGACGATATTTTAGATATTGAAGGAACGACAGAAGAACTAGGAAAAACAGCTGGGAAAGATGTAGCTAGTGATAAAAGCACCTACCCAGCACTATTAACGTTAGAGGGAGCAAAAGAAAAGCTTGCTGAGCATTATCAACATGCCATTAATGCACTTGATCAATTACCAATAGATGTCAGCTTGTTACGTGACTTTGCTGCGTATATTGTTCATCGTAAAAACTAAGAGAAAATTAAGGCGTTGAAGGAAAAGAATATGCTAGAATAGGTGGGAACGTTTGCAATATGCAAACAATGGAGTGTTCGTACTTTTAGCATATTGATAACACTGTTATAATGGTGGAAACACAATTGCGGTGAATATTTTATTGAAAAGGTGTGTGAGAAAGGTGGATTTAAATAAAATAACTAGTCCATCCTTTTTAAAAAACTTAAATAGGAAGGAGCTTGAGCAACTTGCTCAAGAAATTCGTACCTTCTTAATCGAAAAATGTTCTGTCACAGGCGGGCATATCGGGCCGAATTTAGGCGTAGTTGAACTAACGATAATGCTGCATAAAATGTTTGACAGTCCAAAAGATAAGTTTTTGTGGGATGTTGGCCACCAAGCTTACGTGCATAAAATTTTAACAGGTCGTGCGAGTCAATTTGACACCCTGCGTCAGTTCAAAGGGCTTTGTGGATTTCCAAAGCGCGTGGAGAGTGAACATGATGAATGGGAAACAGGTCATAGCTCGACTTCCTTATCAGCAGCCATGGGTATGGCAGCAGCACGTGATATTAAAAAAGAACAAAGCTATGTTATCCCGATCATTGGTGATGGCGCTTTAACTGGTGGTATGGCACTGGAGGCTTTAAATCATATTGGGCATGCGAAAACGAATATGATTGTCATACTAAATGATAATGAAATGTCGATTGCACCAAATGTTGGTGCTTTACACAGTGTTTTAGGTCGTTTGCGTACAGCCAAGGAGTACTCCAAAGCGAAAGAAGAGCTAGAATCACTCATTAATAAAATTCCTGTATTAGGTGGTAAGCTTGCTTCTACAGCTGAACGTTTGAAGGACAGCTTAAAATATTTAGTGGTATCTGGAGTGTTTTTTGAGGAGCTAGGTTTTAAATATCTTGGTCCGATTGATGGACATGATTTCGAGGCTCTTGAAACGACTTTATCTTATGCGAAAAAAGTGAAAGGCCCAGTCCTTCTTCATGTGATTACGAAAAAAGGGAAAGGCTATAAACCTGCTGAGGACGATACTATTGGCAATTGGCATGGGACAGGTCCTTATAAAATTGAAAACGGTGCCTTTGTCAAGTCTGAGGCCAAGGGGCCAGCTTGGAGTAGTTTAGTTGCTGAGACGGTACGTAAAATTGCTCATGAGGATAAGCGTGTGGTGACCATTACACCCGCTATGCCTGTTGGCTCCAAGCTACAAGGCATTCAAAAAGACTTCCCAAATCGTTTCTTTGATGTAGGAATTGCTGAACAACATGCAGCAACAATGGCAGCAGGTCTAGCCACACAGAAGATGAAGCCATTTCTAGCAATTTATTCTACATTCCTGCAACGTGCCTATGACCAAGTATTGCATGATATTGCTCGCCCAAATTTAAATGTCTTTATCGGTATTGATCGTGCTGGCTTAGTGGGAGCAGATGGAGAAACACATCAAGGTGTATTTGATATTGCGTTCCTTCGTCATATTCCAAACATGACGATTATGATGCCAAAGGATGAAAATGAAGGGCAGCATATGGTGAAAACAGCGATTGATTATGATGGTGGTCCTATTGCTCTTCGTTACCCACGAGGAAACGGTATAGGTGTGCCACTAGATGATGAGCTTGTCGCATTACCGATTGGTAGTTGGGAAGTATTGCGTGAGGGGAAAGATGCATCGATTTTGACATTTGGAACAACGATTCCAATGGCAATGGCAGCGGCTGACATGTTAGCACAGCAAGGGATCGACATTGAAGTAGTCAATGCTCGCTTTATCAAACCGATGGATGAAAATATGCTGCACCGTATATTAGCCGATCATAAACCGATTTTAACGATTGAAGAAGCAGTTCTACAAGGTGGGTTCGGTAGTGGTGTATTAGAATTTGCTCACGACCATGGTTATTTAAATGCGCTCATTGATCGTATGGGAATTCCAGATCAATATATCGAGCATGGTAACGTCGATCAGCTTCTTGCAGAAATTCATATGACTGCAGAGGATACGGTTGCACGTATGCATGTATTACTTCAACAAAAACAGCAAGTAGGTTTGAATAAATAATGACAAAACAACCAAAAGAACGAGTAGATATTTTACTTGTAGAGCGTGGATTATGTGAAACACGAGAAAAAGCAAAACGTTCCATTATGGCAGGACTTGTTTTTTCGAATGAAATACGTATTGATAAGGCAGGCGAGAAAATTGCCGTCGATGCACCGCTACAAGTAAAGGGCTCTGATTTAAAATATGTAAGTCGTGGTGGTCTGAAGCTAGAAAAGGCCCTGCAAATTTTTGATATGTCTGTAGAAGGGAAGCTAATGCTTGACATTGGCTCCTCTACAGGCGGCTTTACAGATTGTGCCTTACAACATGGCGCAAGACATTGCTATGCACTGGATGTTGGCTCGAACCAATTGGCTTGGAAAATTCGCTCGGATGAACGTGTCACGGTCATGGAAAAAACGAATTTTCGCTATACCACGGCAGCTGATTTATCAGAAGGCTTACCTGCTTTTGCCACAATTGATGTTAGCTTTATCTCGTTGTCACTGATTTTACCAGTCTTAAAAACATTATTGCTGCCAGGTGGTGATGTTATGGCATTGGTGAAACCTCAGTTTGAAGCGGGGAAAGATAAGGTTGGTAAAAAAGGGATTGTTCGTGATAAAAAAGTACATTTAGAAGTATTAGAAAAGACGGCCGCTATGGCGACAACGCTTGGCTTTGTCGTGAAGGATGCCTCTTTCTCTCCAATCACAGGTGGAGAAGGAAATATTGAATTTTTATTCCATTTAGTGAATCCTATTGGAGAAGAAGTCATCCCTGCATATACAGCTTTTAATGCACTCGTTGAAGAAGCGCATAATTCTTTAAAATAACACGTGCTCGCTTATTGAGCCGTGTTTTTTCTTGTGCTTTTTTGTTGAAAATGGTAGGGTGATTATACACATATACTATTATTTATAAGAGGTGATTTCGTTGAATAAAGGACAACGACATATACGGATTCGGGATATTATCGCCAATCATGAAATTGAAACACAAGATGATTTAGTCGATTTTTTAAAAGAAGCAGGCTATAATGTGACACAAGCTACGGTATCACGCGATATAAAAGAGCTACATTTAGTAAAAGTACCATTACAGGATGGTCGCTATAAATATAGTCTGCCCGCAGATCAGCGTTTCAACCCAGTCCAAAAATTACATCGTGCATTAGCAGATGCATTTGTAAGTATTGATGGCGCATCTCACTTTTTAGTGATGAAAGCTCTCCCAGGGAATGCGAATGCGATTGCATCCTTACTTGATCATTTAGATTGGCCAGAAATTTTAGGTACAATTTCTGGAGATGATACCATTTTAATTATTTGTCGAAATGAAAATGAGCGTGAAAATACAAAAAATCGCTTATTAGACATGCTTTAAAAAATGGGGAATTTGATTCAGAGGTGACAATTTGTGTTAAGAGAGCTTAGTATTCGAAACTTTGCTATCATTGAGGATTTGACAGTGAGTTTTTCAGAAGGCTTAACTGTACTCACAGGGGAAACGGGTGCTGGAAAATCCATTATCATTGATGCTGTGCATTTACTTGCGGGGGGACGAGGCAATACTGAATTTATTCGTCATGGCGCAAGAAAGGCAGAATTGGGTGGCTTATTTCAAATTTCGAGTTCCATTCATCCCGTTCTGAAAAAATTAGAAGAAGCAGGCATTGAAATAGAAGAAGATACCGTTATTTTACGCCGTGATTTAAATGAATCTGGTAAAAGTATTTGCCGTGTAAATGGAAAGCTTGTGCCCTTATCCGTTTTAAGAGATATTGGGGCAAGTCTCATTGATATTCATGGTCAACATGAAAATCAAGAGTTGATGGATGAAAAACAGCATATTAATTTGCTTGACCAGTTTGCAGAGGAAGAGCTGTCACCCATTCAAAAAACGTATAGTACTCACTATGAGGAATACCGTTTACTCAAAAAAGACTTAGCCTCCATATCCATCGATGAACAATTGATGGCACAACGGATTGATTTGTATCAATTCCAAATAAAAGAGCTAGAGGAAGCTAATTTAAAGCTAGGTGAGGAAGACGAGCTCCTAGATGAACGTCGCCGTCTTATGAACTTCAATAAAATTTTTGAACGCTCTAGTGCAGCTTATGAGGCCATTCAAGGCGAATCGAAAGGACTCGATTGGATTGGTGCTGCTATGGGCGCGCTAGAAGATGCTGCAACAGTTGACGAACAATTTAAAGAAGCTTCTGAAGCGGTGACAACTGCGTTTTATGCCTTGCAGGATGCAGCCTATCAGGTCAAAAATGTATTAGATGAATTAGAATTTGATCCAGCTCGTTTAAATGAGGTTGAGCAACGTTTAGCGTTATTGCAAAATTTAAAGCGCAAATATGGTTCAACAGTGGAAGAAATTTTAGCGTATTACGAAAAAATTAAAACAGAGTTAAATGAGCTGTTGAATCGTGATGAAATATTGCAAGTGAAAGAACGACGTGTGTTAGAAATGGAAGCTGTGCTCAGTGAGCTGGCGAGTGAACTTTCAACTGTACGTAAAGCTGCCGCCCAGCAATTAAGTGAAGCAATTATGGCAGAGTTACGTGAATTACATATGGAAAAAGCAAAATTTATTGTCAATTTCGATGAATTACCATATTTTGATGCTAACGGGAAAGATCAGATCATTTTCTATATCTCTACAAACGTTGGAGAACCGCCGAAGTCTTTACCAAAAATTGCATCAGGCGGAGAATTATCGCGCATGATGCTTGCATTAAAAACCATTTTTTCCTCTTCTAATGGCATTACATCCATTATTTTTGATGAGGTTGATACGGGTGTCAGTGGCCGTGTGGCGCAAGCCATTGCAGAAAAAATAGCCGCGATTTCCGTTAATTCTCAAGTTTTATGTATTTCACATTTACCGCAAGTTGCTGCTATGGCTGATCATCATTACTTTATAAAAAAAGAAGTGGAGCATGATCGAACATTTACATCTTTATCAGAGATTGATCAAGATGCTCGAATTGAAGAAGTAAGTCGCATGATGTCCGGAACAGAAATTACCGCCTTAACATTACAGCATGCAACGGAACTTTTAAAAATGGCGGATGAACGAAAAAAACAGATGCGTTAAATTTTTATGTCAGGAACAGAGTCTGCTGTTTCTGGCTTTTTTCATTTTGCACAAATATTTACCGCTTATAAGAATGGCACAACAACACATAGTAAAAAGACAAAAATGAAAAGGAGGTGTCGTATGAATCGTCATTGGCGTCAATTAGTCATTTTGCCTATGCTCATCTTTTTGTTAGTGTTGCCTATACAAGCTTTTGCCGCCAAAAAGCTTATACCAATGGGCGAAGCGATTGGAATTCAACTTCAATTATCACATGTATTTGTAGCACATGATGTACTGTTAGCTTCCAATCAGTGGATGAAGGGAGGTGCTGTGATTGAAAAAATAAATGATGTCCCAGTAAAATCTCTTGCTGATGCCAAACAAGCTGTGGCAAAGGATGGCCAACAGAAATGGACGATCAATAGTGGTGGCCAACAAATTACACTGGAGTTACAAGACCAAGAAGCAGAGCATGTCATTTCCTTTTTAAAAGATGAAACAGATGGAGTAGGAACACTGACTTATATTGATCCAGAGACAAAAAATTACGGTGCACTAGGTCATCAAATTGTCGATTCAACCCTACAAGAAGCCCCTGTTTTTAAAGCAGGCTCCATATTTTTAGCTTCCATCCAACAAATTCGTAAAAGCACACCGGGTCAACCAGGCTATAAAATTTCCTCCATTGAAAAGCACCAAGAACGACTAGGCAGTATAGATAAAAATACTATTTATGGTATTTTTGGCCGTTGGGAAGAGGGTTATCAACAAAGATTGCCCAAAGCCATAGAAATTATGCATGAAAAAGATATAAAAGCTGGGAAAGCTGAAATCTATACAGCCATTGAAGGCAGTAAGGTGGAATCCTTTACAATAGAAATTACAAAAGTTGAAAATGAACGCCTTGAATTTTTAGTATCTGACAAAAAGCTCATCGAAAAAACCGGTGGTATTTTGCAGGGAATGAGTGGCAGTCCTATCATTCAAGACGGACGTTTTGTCGGTGCTGTGACACATATGTTTGTTGAGGAGCCGAAAAAAGGAGCAGCACTAACTGTAGCAGAAATGTTAAGAAGATCTTCCTAAAAAAATGATGAATGGTAAAAATCCGCTTTTTTCCGTGAGCATAGCAAGAGCCGCAGGAAGCTACGCGGATTTTTACCTTTTCAACAAGTATTTCTGATAACTTCCTGAAGGAGTCATGATATTTAAAAAAACTGTAGTTTTATCTACATTTTTTATCTAAAATAAGTAATAAGAGCATTCGACAGGTTGCAGCTATTTAGCGTAACTTGTCGATATAAAAAGAAAGTATCGGACTACATACTCATTTTTGGAAATAGAAAAGGTTTTTAAAACAAAAATGTCGAAAATTCCACAGTGTGCCAAAAACGGCATTTAGGGGTTAGGTTAACGCTTTGAGGTGTTCAAAGCAAGTCCAGAAGGAGGAATTGAAATGACAAAGGTAAAAGTAGCGATTGCAGATGATAATCGTGAGTTATTAAAAACAATGGAGCAGTATTTTCAAGGACATGCCGAAATAGAAATTATTGCAACTGCTTCAAATGGGAAAGTTTGTCTACAAATGCTTGAGGAATTCACACCAGATATTTTACTTCTAGATATAATAATGCCTCATCTTGACGGTTTAGCTGTATTAGAGTCCATGTATCAAAATGAGAAAATGGCATCCATCCAAGTCATTATGCTAACAGCTTTTGGCCAGGAAGATGTCATGAAACAAGCGGTCGATTTAGGGGCTTCCTATTTCATGCTAAAACCATTTGAATTCGATCAATTGGTACAAAAAATTCTACATTGTGCTGGACAGAAGGCGACACTTCCGAAAAAGACAAGCGTGTTACAACCGACAGTACCTCAAAAATTAAATCAGCATCAATTAGACAGCACGATTACGGCCATCATTAAAGAAATCGGTGTACCTGCACATATTAAAGGGTATTCTTATTTACGTGAAGCCATTCAAATGGTCTTTGAGGATATTGAGCTACTAGGATCTGTGACAAAAATTTTATATCCGGAAATCGCGAAAAAATTCAATACGACACCATCTCGCGTGGAACGTGCCATCCGACATGCCATTGAGGTTGCGTGGAATCGTGGCAATTATGAATCCATTTCGTCGATGTTTGGCTACACTGTGCATCACTTAAAATCCAAACCAACAAATAGTGAATTCATTGCCATGATCGCAGACAAAATCCGCATTGATATGATGGCTAGCTAAACGCCTAGTCTTAGCGGACATTGACAGAAAAACTGATTATAGCAATTATACTGCATATTTTTATAACGCCTTTTTTAGACAGTTTAACCACTGTTTAGAAAGGCGTATTTTTATGTTTCTTATAATCGAAATGGACCGTTATATGTTGGATTGTTCCGCAAAAAAGCAAAAGGGAATATTTCAGATACCTTAAGTCAGCAAAATCTATAATGACTCAAGATAATGCTACGCCTTTTCATAAACATCAAATAAAAATATAGGCAAATAAGGCAACAGTAGATTTTACTTATGACTTTGGTTATACTGCTTGGTAATAGTTTATTTTTTCTACCCCGTCCGTTTGGGGTATTTTTTTATTGCATTCATTGATTGAGAAGTAATTATAAAGTAGGTGTTCAAAATGAAAACTGTAAATTTCCAACTGGATGGAATGAATTCGCTAGAAATCACACAAATAGAGGAAAATTTATTTGAGGTGCGTGTCGCATTAGATGGTAAAATAAGTATGAATTATATGAATCGTGAGCAATTGAAACAAATTGGTTCCACTTACTATATTGAAAATAGCCAAATATGTATTGATGACCTATTGAAAAATTAAAAAAATGTAGTATAAAAGAACTAAAAAGAACTATGATTAAGTGCGATGCAACCCCTTACTACCTGTTCTAGGAATACGATTGTTCAATCTAATCTAATGGAATAACTTAGAAAATATCAGCAATTATAATAAAAAAACACAAAAACAAGCAGAAAAATAGTGTTAAATAACTAATTTATTTTTTAAAAAATAAAATATTGTCGGATACATTAATGGTTTAGTAGTACTATTTTCTTTCTAGGTAGTGACAATGGTCTCTAAACAAATGGAAGGTGATTGTATATACTTACATGTAGAGGGAAGGAGGAGGTAGCTTGATTCTAGTTCGAAATGAAAACTTCGAAATTTCTGAAGAAAATGGCAAGGTATTTATGCTTACTTTTAATGCCGGTTTCCCATTAAAAGAATTTGATAGCATTCTACGTAGTCATCCACGACTTAAATTATCTAATTTTTCAATTTTAAAAACCGTGTTGTCAACCCAAAATACAAGCCTGGTTGAAATTGGTCGCTGGCTTCCGAATGTGGAAGCTGAAATAGCACGTGATAAAATGTCAGCCTCTATTTTTATATATGAAACGCTCGAATATATTCAAAATAATCACGAAAAATTGACACAACAAGTACATGAAACACTTGAAGAAAAAGGCATTGTACATGGAATATTAGATTTTGATATTTCGAAGGCTGAGCCAGGAAAAGCATTTTTAATTGCTCAAGGAGAACCACCTGTAGCAGGAATGGATGCACAAATTACATACTTACCTAAACCAGAGAGAAAGCCGGTCATTCGTGACGACGGTAAAGCAGATTACTATGATATGAATTTCATTTCAGAAATTTCAGAAGGCTCATGGCTAGGTGAAAAGATTCCTGCTACATTAGGTAAAGCAGGGAAAAATGTGCTAGGTGAAGTAGTTGCTGCTGTACCGGGGCGAGATTTTCCTATAAAATACGATACAAAATCTGCCTATGAAGTGGAAGAGGACGGAAAAGTTGTAATCCGCTCGAAAATTGCCGGTGTTTTAGATGATGTTAAGGGGATGATTGGTGTAAACCGACACCTTCCTATAAACGGCGATGTTGGAGTGGAAACAGGCAATCTCGAATTTAATGGTTCACTTAGTATTAAAGGAACGGTGACAAGTGGCTATACAGTGATTGCGACTGGTGATATTTCCATCGATGGTGCAGAGGGTGTAAGCGGTGCCAAGCTTATTAAATCCATTGAGGGTGACGTTTATATTCGTGGGGGCATTTTTGGACTCGGTTCAACAATAGTGGAAGCAGGGGGCAATATATTTGTAAAGCATGTGAATGAAGCGAATTTATTTGCAGGTGATAGTATTCATATTGGTTTTTATGCGCTAGGCTCACAGCTTTCTGCCCATTCCATTTATGTGGACGAACGAAAAGGTAAAATTATTGGGGGACGTGCGGTAGCTAAAAATACTATTGTTACGGCCATTTCAGGCAATCGCTTAGAGCGCCGAACTGATTTGATAATTGAAAGCATCAATAAGCAAGAAAATAATTCTGTCATGCAAGAAAAAGCAGCGCAGCTAAAAGAAATTCAAGCAGAAATTTCTGCCCATGAGACGAAAATGAAAAGCTTATTGCCATTTCTCAATCAAATGTCCAAAGAACAAACGGCTTCATTTGAAGAGACAAAGCAAGCTTTAACAAAATTAAAGGCTGAAGCCTTAACATTAGATCGTGAAGTTAAAATATTAATGGATGAAATGCGTCATGTCGGAAAAGAAGAAATTATTGTAACAAAAGAGGCACATCCTGGTACGTATATTCAAATTGGTAGAAAATCATCGTTATTAAGCAAAATGACGAATGGTAAATTCCTGCTCGAATTTGGTGAGCTAAATGTCTAATTCATCATGTATCCCTGTCTTTGCACATCGAGGTGCATCTGCTTATGCATTGGAGAATACCTTTCAGGCTTTTGAAAAAGCATTAGAGCTAGGGGCGGACGGGATTGAATTAGATATTCAATTTTCAAAAGAGGGATTACCTGTAATCTATCATGATCCACAGTTATCAAGACTCGTCGGCACCAATAAACTGGTGAGTGATTGTACGATAGAGGAGCTTCTGCGCTTTAAACTAGGAAAGCCTTGGAGACGTCTATTTTCATCGTATAAAATACCAGCATTTGATGCGGTTTTAGCATGGGCAAATCAACAGCAACTACCATTGAATATTGAATTAAAATCAACGATCCTGGACAATAGGAGTGGTCTGATTAACTTCCTTCGAGGCTTAGTTCTGCCAACGGGAAGTCATTTTTCGTCCTTTCACTACGAGCTTCTAGAGATTGTGAAAGCGCATAGACCTGAATATGAAACAGCTTTTATTGCTACGAAAAAAATAAAATGGGATTTGCTAGCTGATTATCAAGCGGCTGACTGTGTCCATATGCATAAAAGATATTATAAACCAAGATACTTAGAGGCTTGTGTCACAAGTGAGAAAGCATGCCGTTTTTATGCAATAGATGGCTCGGAGCCTTTCTTAACAAATCCACACCATGCTGTGATTGGTTGGATTACAGATTATCCTGATAGAGTCATCGCAGCACAGCAGCGTCTATAAAAATAGCTATCCAGTAAGTCGGTGAGACTTATGTGGATAGCTATTTTTATTTTTTCTGAAAGCGTGGTGCTACTTTTCCATTTTTTCGGTCGCGATGTAGTAAAAATCCTGCGAAAAACCCAAAGCCTATTACAAAGAAAATAACACCTACTACAAATTGTAGCCATAAAAATGGGAATGGTGAAATGAGTTTACCAAATAATGTATCACGCATAAATTTAATGCCACCTGCAGCCATAAGACCTGGAATAAGCATTACAATAAATGCAGCTAAACGGGCCATGCATACCCCTCCTTATTCCTATGATTAATTGTACCTGTGGATGATGGAATGTCAAGGAAGGGAGAAATCAATATAATATTTTTAAATAAAAACGAGGAAGGACATAAAGTAGCCGCTGTAACAGAATGTTTAGAAAATTCTTACTTAAATAAGAATATGTAATAATAGTTGCGAAATTGTGAATTTGTCAGTATTGTAAAAATAAGTGGAGCAATATTATCCATTACTAAACAATTTTTTCTTCATACATTGGGGTCTAAACACCTACTGAATAAGAGGGGCTCAGTCTTACTGAGATGGCAACGCGATGGAGACAGGATTGTTAGATAAAACTTGATTGGATGGGCATTTGGGGATGCACTTTCCAAAGCAAAGGGGCGAGTTTCATGGAAATCTTCAAGTATATGGAAAAGTATGATTATGAACAATTGGTATTTTGCCAAGATGAAGCATCAGGGTTAAAAGCGGTTATCGCTATCCATGATACAACACTTGGACCAGCACTAGGTGGAGCACGTATGTGGACATATGCATCAGAAGAAAATGCTATTGAAGATGCGTTACGTTTAGCAAGGGGTATGACTTACAAAAATGCTGCAGCTGGTTTAAACCTTGGCGGTGGAAAAACGGTCATTATAGGTGATCCATTTAAAGATAAAAATGAAGAAATGTTTCGTGCATTAGGTCGTTTCATCCAAGGATTGAATGGCCGTTATATTACAGCCGAAGATGTAGGTACAACGGTATCGGATATGGATTTAATCCATGAAGAAACAAACTATGTAACAGGAATTTCTCCTGCATTTGGTTCTTCAGGTAACCCATCTCCAGTAACAGCGTATGGCGTTTACCGTGGTATGAAAGCGGCGGCAAAAGAAGCATTTGGTTCCGATTCATTAGAAGGATTAAAAGTTTCTGTACAGGGTCTAGGAAATGTAGCCTACAAGCTTTGCGAGTATTTACATAATGAAGGGGCAAAACTTGTTGTAACAGATATCAATCAGGCAGCCATTGATCGAGTTGTTAATGACTTCAACGCTAGTGCAGTGGCACCCGATGAAATTTATGCGCAGGAAGTCGATATTTTCTCACCATGTGCATTAGGCGCTATTTTAAACGATGAAACAATTCCACAACTAAAAGCGAAAGTGATTGCTGGATCTGCTAACAATCAATTAAAAGATTCTCGCCATGGTGACTATTTGCATGAATTAGGTATCGTCTATGCACCAGACTATGTGATTAATGCTGGTGGCGTGATAAACGTTGCAGATGAATTATATGGTTATAATCGTGAACGTGCAATGAAACGCGTTGATGGTATTTATGATAGTATTGAAAAAATCTTTGCTATTTCTAAACGGGATGGCATTCCAACATATGTGGCAGCGAATCGCTTAGCTGAGGAACGTATCGCTCGTGTAGCGAAATCTCGCAGCCAATTCTTAAAAAATGAAAAAAATATTTTACACGGTCGCTAATCGACATGGTTGATACATTATGAGAAGTCGCATTGTCGACTTCTTCTATTTTCAACCAGAAATAAGGATCTCGATGAAGTGAAGCTAAAGCTCTTCTAAAGCAAGAACTAACCGTTGGAAAATTGGTAAGTTGGTTGTTTAATAGATAGATTACTTTAGCATTTTTCTCAAAAGGGGGAATAAACATGGCTCAAAATTATGATGTTGTCATCTTAGGTGGAGGTACAGGCGGATATGTTGCTGCCATTCGAGCTGCGCAGTTGGGCTTGAAAACAGCTATTGTAGAACGTGAACGCTTAGGCGGAACTTGCTTGCATAAAGGTTGTATCCCAAGTAAAGCCTTACTTCGAAGTGCGGAAGTATACCGCATGGCTAATAAAACAGCTAGTGACTATGGTGTCGATATTGAAGGTGTGACATTGCAATTTGACAAAGTTCAGGCTAGAAAACAAGCCATCGTTGAGCAATTAAGTCAAGGTGTGAATACACTGATGAAAAAAGGCAAAATAGATGTTTATCAGGGTACAGGGCGAATTTTAGGGCCATCTATTTTCTCTCCTATGCCAGGCACGATTTCTGTAGAGATGTCCAATGGTGATGAAAATGAAATGCTTGTTCCTACAAACGTTGTCATTGCAACGGGTTCAAAGCCTCGTGGAATGGCAGGCTTAACGGTTGATGGGCAATATGTGCTGAATTCAGATCATGCCTTAGCGTTAGAAAAATTACCAAAATCATTATTAATCGTTGGTGGCGGTGTCATCGGAATTGAGTGGGCATCTATGCTATGCGATTTTGGTGTGTATGTAACGATCGTCGAATACGGTCCATCGATTTTACCAGCAGAAGATGCAGATATCGTCAAAGAAGTGACGAAACAGCTTGAAAAACGAGGTGTTCGCATTGTGACAAATGCTCGACTAGATGCGAGTACATTCAAAATTGAAAATGATAACGTTTTCATTTCAGCGACGGTGGATGATAAAGAAGAAATTTTTGAAGCAGATAAACTATTACTTTGTGTAGGACGTGAGGCGAATACGCAAGGTATTGGCTTAGAAAATACAGAAATCGAAGTTGAAAATGGCTTTATTAAGGTGAATGATTCCTATCAAACGAAGGAATCCCATATGTATGCTATAGGAGATGTGATTGGTGGCTTACAATTAGCACACGTTGCTTCTCATGAAGGAATGGCAGCTATTGAACATATTGCAACAGGTAAAACAGAGAAATTGGATGATTTGAAAGTACCAAAATGTGTTTACTCATATCCAGAGGTTGCCAGCATTGGCTTGACAGAGCGTGCTGCAAAAGAACGTGGATTTTCATTAAAGATTGGTAAATTCCCATTCAAGGCTATTGGGAAAGCATTAGTTAATGGTGAGGCAGAGGGCTTTGTCAAAATTATTGCGGATGAAGAAACAGATGATATTTTGGGTATTCATATGGTAGGGCCTCATGTGACCGATTTAATTGGGGAAGCATCATTAGCGAAAGTATTAGATGCAACGCCATGGGAAATTAGTCAGGCTATTCATCCACATCCATCGTTAAATGAGGTTTTAGTGGAATCTGCTTTAGCGGTTGATGATCGTGCTATCCATTTTTAATTTTCTGAATTTCATAACTAACGTATCCAAATGTGGGGATATAGGATAAGATAGTTATTTCTCTATAATACGAAAGGGGTGTTCGTATGCAAGATGTACAAATCAAACATGAAGATTTAGGTTTGTCAAATGAAGATGTACTTGCTATGTTCGAAACAATGTTAATGGCCAGAAGATTAGATGAGCGTATGTGGTTATTAAATCGCTCTGGTAAAATTCCGTTTGTTATTTCTTGTCAAGGCCAGGAGGCAGCACAAGTTGGAGCAGCCTTTGCACTTGATAATAATAAGGATTATATTGCACCGTATTATCGTGATATGGGTGTGGTTTTACATTTTGGTATGACACCAAGAGAACTGATGTTGTCTGCATTTGCAAAAGCAGAAGATCCAAACTCCGGTGGTCGTCAAATGCCAGGTCACTTTGGTCAAAAGAAAAATCGTATTCTAACAGGATCATCTCCTGTCACAACGCAAGTTCCGCACGCAGTTGGTGTTGCGCTTGCTGGACGTCTACAAAAAGAAGATTTTGTTTCTTTCGTTACGCTTGGGGAAGGTTCATCTAACCAAGGAGATTTCCATGAAGGAGCAAACTTTGCTGGTGTTCATAAGCTACCCGTTATTATTATGGTAGAAAACAATCAATATGCTATCTCTGTGCCAGTTGAACGTCAATTAGGCTGTGCCAAAGTATCTGATCGTGGTATTGGTTACGGTATGCCGGGTGTGACGGTGGATGGTAAATGTCCATTACAAGTGTATAAAGTGGTAAAAGAAGCAGCAGACCGTGCACGTAATGGAGAAGGTCCAAGCTTAATTGAAACGGTGACATATCGTTTAACAGCCCATTCTTCAGATGATGACGATCGTCAATATCGTACGGCTGAAGATATTGCAGAAGGTAAAGCAAAAGATCCGATTCTATTATTTGAAAAGTATCTGATGGATGCTGGCGTTATGACAGAAACGATTCGCACTGAAATGGAACAACGTGTGATGGCTGAAGTAAATGAAGCAACAGATTATGCAGAAGCGGCTCCATATGCACAACCAGAGCATGCACTTAAATATGTTTATGCACCAGTGGACGGAGGTGACATGTAATGGCAGTTATGTCTTATATTGATGCGATTACATTAGCAATGAAAGAAGAGATGGAACGTGATGAGCGTGTTTTCATTTTAGGAGAGGACGTTGGTCGTAAAGGTGGGGTATTTAAAGCCACAAATGGACTATACGATCAATTCGGCGAATATCGCGTGCTAGATACACCACTTGCAGAAAGTGCCATCGCAGGCGTTGGAATTGGTGCTGCAATGTATGGTATGCGTCCAATTGCAGAAATGCAATTTGCTGATTTCATTATGCCAGCTGTCAATCAAATCGTTTCGGAGGCAGCGAAAATTCGTTACCGTTCCAATAACGATTGGACTTGTCCAATGGTCATCCGTGCTCCTTTTGGTGGAGGCATCCACGGTGCACTTTATCATTCACAATCCGTTGAAGCACTTTTTGCTGGGACACCAGGTTTGAAAATTGTCATACCATCAACACCATATGATGCAAAAGGTTTACTGAAAGCGGCGATTCGTGATGAAGATCCGGTATTATTTTTCGAACATAAACGCGCGTATCGCTTAATAAAAGGTGAAGTACCGCTAGATGATTACACATTACCAATTGGTAAAGCAGATGTGAAACGTGAAGGGGACGATGTAACAGTAATTACGTATGGTTTAGCAGTTCACTTTGCCCTCCAAGCGGCTGAACGTCTAGCTGCAGATGGTATTTCCGCTCATATCCTTGATTTGCGTACGGTTTATCCTCTTGATAAAGAAGCGATTATTGAGGCTGCAAGTAAAACAGGCAAAGTATTACTTGTCACAGAGGATAATAAAGAAGGCAGTATCATGAGTGAAGTTGCCGCGATTATTGCAGAACATTGTTTATTTGAGCTTGATGCTCCAATTCAACGTCTAGCAGGACCTGATGTGCCAGCCATGCCATATGCACCAACAATGGAGAAATATTTTATGATTAATCCTGATAAAGTTGAACGTGCAATGCGAGAACTTGCTGCGTTCTAACAGATCACAATAAGGCTGAATGAAAAAACGAAAAGCCTCAGACGGATGAACAGATTTTGACTTACGTGTAGGTAAGTCAAAATTTGTCTAATTGCCTATCTACGTTTAATGATTTTAGCGCTGCATCAGGTACAAGGACGCCTAGGCTTAATTGATGGGAGGAATAAAGGATGTCAGTTCAAAATATTACAATGCCACAGCTCGGCGAAAGTGTAACAGAAGGTACAATTGAAAAATGGCTTGTTAAGCCTGGAGATACAGTTAAAAAATATGATTCATTAGCAGAGGTTGTTACAGATAAAGTAAATGCTGAAATCCCATCATCATTTGAAGGGGTTATTACGGAGCTTCTTGCGCAAGAAGGTCAAACCTTGCCAGTTGGGGCAGTCGTATGCTCGATTGAAATAGCAGGAGAGGGCGAATTACCACCTCCACCAGCTGAAAAAAAATCAGCAGTAAGCACAGCTATTTTAAATGCTGGTGTTCAAAAGAAACAGGAGGCACCACAGCAGGTGGCAGCTCCAGCAGCTGCACCAAAAGAGGCGCGTAAAGATAAAGTACGCTACTCACCAGCCGTTCTTCGACTTGCACAGGAGCACGATATTGCACTCGATCAAGTGACGGGCACAGGTGAAGGTGGTCGTATCACAAGAAAAGACCTGATAAAGCTAATTGAAACTGGCAATATCCCTACAGCAAATGATGTCGCACCAACTTCATCAACGGTGCAACCTACAGTTGAGCCAGCACCGACAGCACCACAGCAACAAGTGGAAAAAGCAGTTGCACCTGTACCTGTTCATCCTGGAGATATTGAAATTCCAGTGACAAAAGTGCGTCGTGCGATTGCAAATAATATGGTAAAAAGTGTCCATGAAGCACCACATGCTTGGATGATGATGGAAGTGGATGTAACAGATTTAGTGTCTTATCGTGATAGCTTAAAGAATGAATTTAAGCAAAAAGAGGGCTTTAATCTTACATATTTCGCCTTCTTTGTAAAAGCAGTTGCTCAAGCATTAAAGGAATTCCCAATGCTGAATTCAATGTGGGCGGAAGATAAAATTATCCAAAAGCATGACATCAATATTTCGATTGCAGTAGCAACAGATGATGCCCTATTTGTGCCTGTTATAAAACACGCAGATGAAAAATCCATTAAAGGAATTGCTAAAGAAATCCATGAACTTGCCAATAAAGTTCGTACAGGTAAATTGGCAATGGGTGACATTACTGGTGGTACATTTACTGTTAATAATACGGGAGCATTTGGCTCTGTTCAATCGATGGGGATCATTAATTACCCACAAGCAGCGATTCTTCAAGTGGAAAGCATTGTAAAAAAACCAGTCGTTTTACCAGGTGGAATGTTTGCTGCACGTGATATTGTGAATTTATGTTTATCATTAGATCATCGTGTGTTGGATGGACTTGTATGTGGTAAATTCCTAAATAGAGTGAAAGAAATACTCGAAAATACAAATAAATCTTCAACGTCAGTCTACTGATGACTCGTCGGAAACCTGCTGTATAAGGGTTTCCGATTTTTTTTATGCTTTTCGAGTCGCAATTTGTCATGTAGAATAACAAATAGAAACTACTAAGGGGGGAAGCTGATTAAGCGTCCGCATGTCAAACAACATGAAAAATATTGAATTTGAAAAACCAGCCTATTCAGACTGGCAAGATGCAGCAATCAAAGCTTTAAAAGGGAAACCATTTGAGTCACTATTTTCCAAAACAAATGAAGGTGTTACATTACAGCCGCTTTACACGCAAGAAAGTTTAGTAGCTAAGCTTGGAGAAGAGCTTGATTTACAAGTTGCCACAATCCGTTCCCTACAAAATAGTCAAGCGTTTCAGGTGGCACAGCAAATTCACGCTGATACAAGTGAAGCATTTTTTGCACAGCTTGAAGATAGTTTAGCGCGAGGCAATGAAGTGATTACAGTGGATAGTCGTGTGAAGTTTGATTGGACAGAAGAAGTATTGGTCAAATTAGCATCATATTTCTCAGAATATTCATTTAAAATTACTATTAAAAATACAAAAGACCCATTATTAGCATTATTTGACAATATTGCAGAGGATCAACGTGAAGCAGTTAAAGGTTTCATTGTTTCTAAGGACCCGATCTCTTTCAACGCATTTCCGAACGTGCGCTCAGTCAGTGCTGACACGACCGTTTATCACAATGAAGGTGCCAACGCAGTACAAGAGCTAGCCTATGCACTTGCATTAGCAGCCAAGTTTGCAGAACAGGAAGAAAGCTTTGAAGCATTCTCGAAGAAGTTTTTTGTAATCTTTGCCATTGATACACAATTCTTTACGGAAATTGCCAAACTTCGTGCTTTTAAAGTACTTTGGAAAGCGTTCTCATCCGCTTATGGTGTGACAGACAGTGTAAAAATCCCAACGGTTGCTGAAACATCACTAAGAAGCTTTTCTAAATTAGATGTGTATGTCAATTTATTACGTTCTTCCAATGAAGCGCTTTCTGGTTTAATTGGTGGAGCTGATCTCTTTACTGTTCATCCGCATGATGTGTTAACGAAGCCTACGGAACAATCGATTCGTATCGCTCGGAATGTATCATTAATATTAAAAGAAGAAACAAATGTCTTGAAAGTGACAGATCCAGCAGGAGGCTCTTATTTTATTGAGTCGTTAACAGCAGACTTTGTAAAAGAAGCATGGGCATTATTTTTAGATATCGAGGCTGCTGGCGGGATGGATGAATATATAGCGTCTGGCAAGCTTGCGGAAGAAGTGGCAACCACTTATCATACTCGAATCAAAGCTGCATCAACACGTAAGCAATCATTAATTGGAACGAATATTTATGCAAATCCAGCAGATGTACTTGAGCAGGATACAAACCCATTATTTGCTGATATCAAACGTATTGCTGTTCCATTTGAGAAGTTGCGTGCAGAAATGACAGCAGCTAATGTGAGAACAGGTATTTTAGCATTAGGGTCATTAAAAAGCTCTAAGCCACGTGCAGATTTTGTAGCTGGTTTCTTAAATACAGTTGGTCTTGTTCCAGAAAAAAGTGAGCCAGTGGCAACTGCTGAAGAGGCGATTGCTTGGTTGCAGGCTACAGAGGCTAAGTATGTTGTAATTGCAGGCAGTGACGATGATACAAAGGCACTTGTACCGGCTATTTTAGCTGCACAACCAGCAAATGTGCTTATAGATGTTGCAGGTAAATTTAAAGATGAAGAAGAAGCATGGTTAGCAAATGGTTTAAACGGCTTTATTTTCGCAGGACAGAACATCATTGAAAAATTACAGTCCGTGTTTGCGAGCATGAAGGAGGTCCAACGATGAGCAAGCCTAATTTTAATGTAGTAGAAATAGAAAAAGTGTTAACAGCTGAAGCCCCACAAGCGTCTGACGACAAGTTTATGACAAATGAAGGGATTGAAATTAAAGATATTTACACGAAGGAAGATATTAAAGATGTGAAACATTTAAACGATGTAGCAGGTATTGCACCTAATACACGTGGACCATACCCTACTATGTATGTAGCACGTCCTTGGACCGTTCGCCAATACGCAGGTTTCTCAACGGCTGAGGAATCCAATGCCTTCTATAAACGAAATTTGGCAATGGGGCAAAAAGGTCTTTCTGTAGCGTTTGACTTAGCGACGCACCGAGGCTATGACTCAGATCACCCACGTGTAACAGGGGATGTAGGGAAAGCTGGTGTTGCTATTGACTCTGTTGAGGATATGAAAATCCTTTTCGACCAAATACCGTTAGATCAAATGTCCGTTTCTATGACAATGAATGGAGCAGTTTTACCAGTTCTTGCCTTCTATATTGTGGCAGCTGAAGAGCAAGGGGTAACACCAGACAAATTAGCAGGTACAATTCAAAATGATATTTTAAAAGAATATATGGTGCGTAATACATATATTTACCCACCAGCTATGTCAATGCAAATCATCGCAGATATTTTTGAATATACAGCGAAATATATGCCAAAATTTAACTCTATTTCAATTTCTGGTTACCATATTCAAGAAGCTGGCGCAACAAATGACATTGAGCTTGCCTATACGTTAGCAGATGGCTTGGAATATGTACGTACAGGATTGAAAGCAGGAATTGATATCGATGCCTTTGCACCTCGTCTATCGTTCTTCTGGGCAATCGGTATGAATTATTACATGGAAGTAGCTAAAATGCGTGCAGCACGTCGTATTTGGGCACAAATGATGTCAACATTTAATCCGAAAAATCCGAAAACATTAGCATTACGTACCCATTCTCAAACATCGGGCTGGTCTTTAACGGAGCAAGATCCATTTAACAATGTGGCTCGTACATTATTCGAAGCGAATGCATCTTCAATGGGACACACACAATCCCTCCATACCAACGCACTGGATGAAGCGATTGCACTTCCAACAGATTTCTCGGCACGTATCGCGCGTAATACACAGTTATTTTTACAAGAGGAAACAGCGATGACGAAAGTGATTGATCCATGGGGCGGTTCGTACTATGTGGAGAAACTAACAGAAGAAATTACGCAATCCGCTTGGGCATTGATCGAAGAAATTGAAGCACTTGGAGGGATGGCCAAAGCGATTGAAACAGGACTTCCGAAAATGAAGGTTGAAGAAGCCGCAGCCAAACGCCAAGCAAAAATTGACTCTAAAACAGAAACCATTGTAGGAGTGAATAAATATCGCTTAGCAAAAGAAGAGCCAATTGACATTTTGGATATTGATAATACAATTGTTCGTCAAAAACAAATTGAACGTTTAGAAGCGATGAAGGCAGCACGTGATGAAGCAGAAGTTCAAAAACATTTAGCTCGCTTAACAAAAGCTGCTCAAGATGGTGAAGAGAACTTACTAGCTGTGGCGGTGGATGCAGCGCGTGCGCGTGCCTCTTTAGGTGAAATTTCTGATGCTATCGAGGCGATTTCTGGTCGTCATAAGGCCGTGATTCGTTCTATTTCAGGTGTTTACTCTGCCAATTTCTCAGATGAGGAGCAAATTGCGGAAGTGAAGCAAATGACAGAAGAATTCCTTGAAAATGAAGGACGTCGTCCACGTATTTTAGTAGCAAAAATGGGACAGGATGGACATGACCGCGGTGCCAAGGTGGTCGCAACGGGCTATGCTGATTTAGGCTTTGACGTAGATATTTCACCATTATTTATGACACCTGCTGAGGCTGCTCAAATGGCTGTTGAAAATGATGTCCATGTCATTGGTGTATCTTCACTAGCAGCAGGTCATAAAACATTAGTGCCTGAATTAATTGCGGAGCTTGAAAAGCTAGGTCGTGAAGATATTATCATTATTGTTGGTGGTGTTATTCCAGCCCAAGATTATGACTTCCTTTACGATGCTGGTGCAGTAGCCATTTTTGGACCAGGTACAGTGATTCCTGTATCTGCACAAAAAATTATTGAAGAAATCTACAAACGTTTAGGCTATGAGGAAGTGTCTGAATAATGGACAAAAACAAAGGAATGGAAGACAGTGCGCTATTTGTCATGGACGGAGTCGAGGCAACTCACGACGGTATGCAGTATGGCACACCTAAAAAATTCCGAAAGAAAAAGGCAGACAATATGAATGTAGGAGAGCTTGCTCAACAAGTACGTGTGGGCTCTCGCACACATTTATCAAAAGCCATTACCCTCATTGAAAGTGCCAACGCTACTCATAAAGTGCAAGCACAAGAATTATTACAGGAGCTTCTTCCGCATACAGGAAATAGTATTCGAATTGGCATTACCGGAGTTCCAGGAGCGGGAAAAAGTTCATTCATTGAGGCTTTCGGAACAATGCTTTGTGACATGGGGAAACGAGTAGCTGTTCTTGCGATTGATCCAAGTTCTTCCTTATCAGGTGGGAGTATTCTTGGCGATAAAACACGCATGGAAGAGCTCGTTAAGAAGCCTACTGCATTTGTTCGCCCATCTCCATCGGCAGGTACCCTTGGGGGTGTTCACAAAAAGACCCGTGAAACAATGTTAGTTTGTGAGGCGGCAGGCTATGATGTGATTTTAATTGAAACGGTTGGTGTAGGGCAAAGCGAAACCTACGTCCGTGGGATGGTTGATTTCTTTCTACTCCTTGTGTTAACAGGGGCAGGAGATGAATTGCAGGGCATGAAAAAAGGCATCATGGAATTAGCGGATGCCATTGTCGTGCATAAAGCAGATGGCGATAATGTTCGTTTAGCCAAAAAAACGGTTGCAGAGTATAAGCAAATTTTGCATTTTTTACAGCCCGCTACACTCGGTTGGATGTCTACAGCAATGCCTGTTAGTTCATTAGAAAAACGGGGACTTGATAAGGTTTGGGAGACAATTGGAGATTTCAAGCAAATTGTTGAAGCCAATCACTATTGGGCTACTCGTCGACAACAACAAACAAAAGAGTGGTTTCAATCGATGATTACCGACCATTTAATTGATCAATTTTATGGGAATCCACAGCGTAAAGCACAGGTACTGCTACTTGAACGTCAAATTTTAAGTGGACAACTGACTGTCACACAAGGTGTCGATCGTTTATTTAACGAAGAGCAGGAAGACAAGTAAACGAATCTTAGTATTCAACTGAATTGTGATGAGCAAGTAGGTGCACAAATTCGTTGCAAACTGCTATGATAAGAGATGGATGAGCGTCAAAAAATTTTTATAGGCAATCATGCTGAATGGACGCGAACTTGAAAGGAGCTATCGCTATATGAATATGGATTACGATTTATTTATGCAGGAAATTTTAAAAACAGCACGTGCTGAAATTGAGGCAGCGGGTTACGAACAACTACAAACACCAGAAGCTGTTGAAGAGGCGTTTACTCGCCCAGGTACAACATTAGTAATGGTGAACTCAGTATGTGGTTGTGCGGGTGGTATCGCTCGTCCAGCAGCGGCACAATGTGTTCATTACGATAAACGTCCCGATCATTTAGTTACAGTGTTTGCAGGGCAAGATAAAGAAGCGACTGCAGCGGCACGTTATCATTTTGGAGAAGATCACCTACCTTCTTCACCATCTTTCGTTCTATTAAAAGATGGACAAGTAGTTGCAGAAGTTGGTCGCTATGAAATTGAAGGGCATGATCCAATGTCCGTTGTGACAAACTTGCAAGCAAACTTTGAAGAATATTGTGATGAGCTTTAATTCTATTCTTGCATAACAAAAATGAATTCAAATGAAGTAGAAAAGCCTCATAGATCACAGAATCTATGTAGGCTTCCTACTATCATCATGTATAGATAGTTTCATTATTACTAAAATTTTTGTAATATTGGCTAAATAATTAGCTAAAAGAGTGAAGAGTACTAAACGATAGGAGGCAGTCGGCCTGAAGAAATTTTCAATCGGCTATCGAACTTTAAAAACAGCAATTGGTGCGGCCATCGCTATTGCCATTGCTCAGTATTTTGATTTAGCCTCGTATGCATCTGCTGGTATTCTAACCATATTATGTGTGCAGCCAACGAAAAAAAAATCTATTCATGCAGCTTATACACGATTGGTCGCGAGTATTGTGGCAATGCTTTTTGCCTTTGTAAGCTTTGAATTTTTTACTTATCATCCGCTTACATTAGCAGGCATGCTCCTGTTATTCATTCCAACCATTGTATCATTAAAGGTAGCAGATGGATTTATTTCTAGTGTTGTAATTATAATGCATATTTATGCTGCTGAAGGTTTTTCATTAGCACTTGTTTATAATGAATTAGCGTTGATGGCAATCGGTTATGGCACAGGGATTGCCATTAATATGTATATGCCAGACATACAAAAGGAATTAAATTACTACAGAGTTAAAATTGAAGAGCTATACAGCAAGATTTTTTTAGAAATTGCCACCTATTTACGTCAAGGAGACACGCTATGGAATGGACATGAAATCATTGAAGCAATCCGAACGCTAGAAGAGGCAAAATCATTGGCGTTTAAAGATGTTGAAAACCATTTTATGAGACTTAAAAATGATTACTATGTGTATTTTGATATGCGTGAGCAGCAGCTAGAAATTATCGAACGAGTATTGCCAAAAGTGACGACACTACCTGTTATAGTACAAGAGGCTGAAATTGTGGCAGATTTTTTACAAGACCTCGGTGAGCATGTTCATTCGGGGAATACGGCAAGTCATTATCGAGAAAAATTAGAACATGTAAAACGTGATTTTTCTCAGCTGCCTTTACCGCAAAACCATGAACAATTTATCGCTCAAGCCGCTCTCTATCAGTTTATCGAGGAGATGGACAGGTATTTAGAAATAAAGCAGTCATTTAAGGGCTTAAAGGCTAAAAAAGAGCGCCCACAGTAACGTGGACGCCTCGGGCTTTGCCTTAAACTAACATGGATAATCCGAATGCTAGAGATGAGATTAGCATAATCGCGATCATGCTATAAACAACGATTTTTTGAAATTTTTTATTACTCATATGCTCGTTCGCTCCTTCTTTTCTTATAAATAGTTTAGCAAATCTGAAAAATTTCTCAAGTAGTAGAGTTTTGACAAAAAAATCTGTAAAATAGAGTATGTACCATAACAGAAGGAGATGTCACCATGGAGAAAGTAGACCATATTGGGATTGCAGTGCGCGATCTTGATGAACGCATTACATATTATACAGAAACTTTAGGCTTAAAGTTGATGAAAGTAGAAGAAGTAGAATCTCAACAGGTTCGTGTGGCATTTATCGACGCAGGTAACGTGAAATTAGAGCTATTAGAACCAATGAGTGATAAAAGTGCCATTTATGGATTTATTGAAAAACGTGGAGAGGGAATTCACCATGTTGCCTTCGGTGTAACAGGAATTCGTCAGCGTATGGCAGAGCTTCGTGAAAAGGGTGTACGTCTATTATCGGAAGAGCCAGGACCTGGTGCTGGAGGTGCAGAGGTTGCATTTATGCATCCTAAATCCTCATTCGGGGTGTTATATGAATTATGTGATAAAAGTGGAAAAGGGGATAAGTGATCATTATGGATATGTTCGACAAAATCAATGACTTGTATGACCGTAAGACTGTAATTGAACTTGGTGGTGGCTATGAGCGCATCGAAAAACAGCATGAAAAAGGGAAATTAACAGCTCGTGAGCGTATTGATTTGCTACTAGATGAAGGGACATTTTTCGAAATCAACCCATTTATTACTCACCGTACAGTAGACTTTGGGATGGATAAAATGGAAGGCCCTGGTGATGGTGTAGTTACTGGTTTCGGTAAAATTAACGGACGTCCAGTATACTTATTCTCCCAAGATTTCACAGTGTTTGGTGGGGCGCTTGGTGAAATGCATGCCAAAAAAATGGCGACAGTGATGGATCTAGCTGCTAAAAACGGTACACCATTTATCGGTATTAATGATTCAGGTGGTGCACGTATCCAAGAAGGTGTTCTGTCTCTAGATGGCTACGGTCATATTTTCTACCGCAATGCGATTTATTCAGGCGTGATTCCGCAAATTTCTGTTATTATGGGACCTTGTGCTGGTGGAGCGGTTTATTCGCCAGCTATCACAGACTTTATCTTAATGGTGGATAAAACATCTCAAATGTTCATAACAGGACCTAAAGTCATCGAAACTGTAACAGGTGAGAAAATCTCTGCTGAAGATTTAGGTGGTTCAAAAGTAAATAATGCGGTAAGTGGGAATGCTCATTTCCGTGCGCCATCTGAAGAAGAGGCAATTGAAGAAATTAAAAAACTATTAAGCTATTTACCACAAAACAATAAAGAAAAGGCACCTCGACAAGCTCGACCTGAAGGGGATGACTACCGTCCAGAAATCGTGGATACAGTGCCAATCGAAACAACACGTCCATATGATGTTCGCAAAGTAGTTGAGCAGGTAGTGGATGAAGGTTCATTCATGGAAGTACATGCAGAGTTTGCGAAGAACGTAGTAGTTGGTTTTGCACGTATTGCTGGTGAATCAATAGGGCTTGTTTGTAACCAACCAAAAGTACTTGCTGGTGGATTAGATATTGATTCTTCTGATAAAGCAGCTCGTTTCATCCGTACTTGTGATGCGTACAATATCCCAATTATCACATTTGAAGACGTATCTGGCTTCTTCCCAGGCGTTAAACAAGAGCATGGCGGTATTATTCGACATGGTGCAAAGATTCTTTATGCGTATTCAGAAGCTACAGTACCAAAAATTACAGTGATTTTACGTAAAGCTTATGGAGGCGCTTACGTTGCTTTAAACTCTAAATCAATCGGTGCTGACCTTGTATTTGCATGGCCAAATGCTGAAATTGCTGTTATGGGTGCTGCTGGCGCAGCGAACATCATCTTTGCCCGTGAAATTGCGAAATCAGATGACCCAGAAGCAACACGTGCAGCAAAAATTGAAGAATATAAAGAAAAATTCGCCAACCCATATGTGGCAGCATCTCGCGGCATGGTAGACGATGTAATCGATCCACGAGATACACGTATGAAGCTGATTCAAGGACTGGATATGCTTTCAAATAAACACGAAACACGTCCTGAGAAAAAGCACGGGAATATTCCTCTATAAAATGAGTACAAGCCTAGTAGCTAATGAGTTGCTAGGTTTTTCATTGTTAAAAAGTGAAACATTTTTTCTTGCCATCCGTACTGATATAGTAAGAGGAGTTGAGATGAATGGAATGGAAGCAATTGCAAACAGAGCAAGAAAAGATTCATGCACAACTAAGAAAGGCATCAAGATTAAACGAGCAAAGCGAATTATTGCATAAGCAGATTCACTATACACAACAGGAAATAGACAAACATACGACAGCCCTCAACCAAATTCGATCAAAACTTGATAAATTGGATGGCTTCTCATTTATGAATATGATTCGTACGTGGACTGGACAACAAGATGAACTACGCGCTGAAAAAATTGATAAAGCAGCAGTTCTTGAATTAAAGATTAGTGAAGCGAAGAAAATGCAAGCGGATTTAACAGAAGATAGTGTTCAAGTAACCAATAAGCTAGCTCAATTTGATGAAATGGCGTTACAACAAGAACTTCAACAAATCTATGCGAAAAAGAAAAAGTACTTACAGCTTCATGATGTTGCTCAGGCAAAGAAGCTAGAGCATTTAGCACATGAGGAAATGGTAACAAAGCAACTCATAACAGAAATTCAAGAGGCTGAGGAAGCGGGGGAAGTAGCTCTAACAAAGCTAGGGCAAGCAGCAGCCTCTCTTCATTCGGCTAGTGGCTATTCCTCCTGGGATACTTTCTTTGGTGGCGGGCTGATTGCCACTCACTTAAAGCATGATGCACTCGATCAGTCAGAAAACTATTTACATCGGGCTCAAATCGCGTTGCAACGTTTTCATAATGAATTATTGGATGTTCATGAGATGTCAACGAAATCGCTGCATGTAGAAACAGATGGGTTTGTGAAGTTTGCTGACTACTTCTTTGATGATATTTTTTCTGCATGGTCTGTCCATTCTAAAATTTCAACAGCAAGAGAACAAGTTTCACGGGTTCAGGACGATGTACATAATACCATTTGGCGCTTACAGGATAAACAAAATAAAGCAAATAACTACCTACAAGCTATAGAAAAAGAAAAAGAGGCTATTGTCAATGCCTAAGGAAAGTCTGAGAATTTTTCATAGTTTTGGAAAATAAAACTACCACAGAACTTTTGTGAAAGATGAAAGTGGATTTCCGTTGCAGGCCGCTTCCTTCGCTACCGCTCCGTTTAGAGGCTCGCCTGTCTCGCTATCCCACGGGAGTCAAGTAGCCCTCCACTCCAATCCATAAAAATATTTCTTTTTAGTAAAGGTTTTCAACTAAAGAGAAGGTATTCACTACTCTTTATGGAGGGGGGTTGTCACACATCACTTCTCCACATTGAAAATAGGAGCCTATCCTTGCTCTAATAAGACAAATAATGAGCTAAGGAAAAGACAATTTTGCACATGGTTGATTGGAGTGGAGCCAGCGTCACTCCTAGGGTATTTAGCGTCATAGAGGAGACCCTGGAGCGAACGCAGTGAGTGAAGCGGGGGCTCATCAGACGCCCCCTGGAAAGGACGCTGGCGGAACGGACATCAACCTCTCACCTTGCTAAAGGTTCTTTTTCTGCTATTGGCATCACCTTTTTTCAACAATATGGGAAAGTCTGAGAATTTTTCTCAGACTTTTTAGTTTGGTAGGATTGTTCAATGATTTCAACTCTTCTGACCTTGTGCTAAAATAGTACATATACTATAACGTGGCAAAACACGTAAACTAAGGGAGTTTTACAACATGACAAGTCGTTTAGTAGAAGAGTTTTTTGAGCTCGTTCAAATTGATTCAGAAACAAAACATGAACAAGTAATTGCACCAATTCTTGTAGAAAAATTAACTGCACTTGGTTTTACAGTTATCCAAGACGATGCTCATACGCGTAATGGACATGGAGCAGGTAATATTATTGCTACATTAAAAGGCACATTAGATGTGGAGCCAATTTACTTTACGTCTCATATGGATACAGTTGTTCCAGGGAAAGGTATTAAACCTTCTCTACGTGAAGATGGTTATATCGTATCAGATGGCACGACGATTTTAGGTGCTGACGATAAGGCTGGTCTAGCAGCACTTTTAGAGATGGTAAAATGTTTAAAAGAGCAAAATATTGCACATGGAGATATTGAATTTATTATTACGGCTGGTGAAGAAAGTGGGCTTGTTGGAGCAAAAGAGCTAGATCCAACCATGATTAAGGCGAAATATGGCTTTGCAGTAGACAGTGATGGGAAAGTGGGAGGCATCGTGACTGCAGCACCATTCCAAGCGAAAATTTTTGCGAAGATTATTGGCAAAACGGCACATGCAGGGGTGGCTCCTGAAAAGGGTATTTCCGCTATTACAGTGGCATCAAAATGTATCGCTCAAATGAAGCTAGGTCGTTTAGATGAAGAAACGACTGCAAATATTGGACGTTTTGAGGGTGGACAAGCGACGAATATTGTTTGTGATGAAGTGACAATTTTAGCAGAAGCGCGCTCTATTGACCAAGCTAAATTAGATGCACAAACAAAGCATATGAAGGAAACTTTTGAGCAAGTTTCGGCTTCACTAGGCGCACGTGCTGAAGTAGAAGTGAAGCTGATGTATCCAGGATTCCGTGTAACAGAAACAGATAAAGTAGTTCAAGTAGCCATCGCAGCTGCACGCAATATTGATCGTACACCAACATTAGGTATTTCAGGTGGCGGCTCGGATGCGAATGTGATTGCAGGCTTTGGCATTCCTACCGTTAATCTATCAGTTGGCTATGAAGACATTCATACAACAAATGAAAAAATACCAGTAGAAGAATTAGAAAAATTAGCAGATTTACTTGTAGAAATCGTCAAAGAATCGGCGAAAAACTAACAGTCAAATAGAAGGATGTGACCGCATGGAAAGTGTGAAAGCAGTCGTTTTTGCTTGTGGGACAGAGGAATACGCAGTGCCTGTGGAGCAAGCAATTTCAATTGAAAAATTAGAGCATGTAACACCTATCCCTCATTTACCTAATTATCTTTTAGGCTTTACAAGAATTCGTGGTGAGCTTGTACCTGTTCTTGATTTTGAACGAATATTGTACAACCGCTCATCTAATACAGCAACTGCTCGTATTATTGTTTTAAATACAGACGTGGTTAATTATGGATTACTGGTGACAGAAGCTCGAGAAATTCTTGATTTTGATGATTCAGTACTTCAACAATTGGGCCTTGTTAATTACAGTAAAACACGCTACTTTACGGCTGTAGCTAATCTTGAGAACCGTATGATTACTTATGTCGATCCAAAAATATTGGTCAATTCATTAGATGGCATTCGTGAGATTATCGATTATTTACACAAAATGCTTGAAAATGAAAAAGAAAACGTGGAGGCATAGGCACTCTAAGTTTTCTTAGTTTTGAAAAAACAACACAATCACTAGGATTTTGTGTACGGCGAAAAGGCTTGTCGCTGACGCATTGCTTTCGCGCAGAGCAAAACCTAGGGGCTAGCTATTCCACGGGACTCAAGTAGCCTTGTTGTGACTAATCCCTTCACATTTAAATAAAGGCATAAGATAAAGAAAAGACACTTTTGCAACATGGCGGAACGGCTATCAACCTCTCGTCTCACCAAATGTTTATGGACATCGTCTTTTTTCATAGGTTGACAATATGGTCATAATAAAAAGCCCTTCCAGCAAACTGGGAAGGGCTTTTCGTTTGTTATTAAGACAGTCGACCACTGTAGTCTTCAAATTTAAATTCACGAATGACTTTACTGCCTTCTTCATCGTTATAAGAAACGATAGAAGGTAAGTTGACACCATTAAACATATGGTTTTTAACCATAGAATAATGAGCCATATCTGTAAAGACAAGACGATCGCCTGGTTTTAATGGCTGATCAAATGAATAATCACCAATTACATCACCAGCAAGACATGTAAGTCCGCCTAAGCGATACGTATGCGCGAATTCATTTGCTTGACCAGAACCGATAATCATTGGACGGTACGGCATTTCAAGTACATCAGGCATATGACATGTTGCTGACGTATCTAAAATAGCAAGGTCCATGCCATTTTTTTGAATATCAAGTACTGTAGCGACTAAATAGCCTGTATTAAGTGCTACCGCTTCGCCTGGTTCTAAGTAAACAAGCAGGTTGTATTTTTCTTGAATATAGTTAATGATGTTAACAAGTTTTTCGACATCATAATCTGCACGCGTAATATGGTGGCCACCACCGAAGTTTAACCATTTCATTTGATGTAACACATCACCAAATTTTTCTTCTACTACTTCAATAATACGTTCTAACGTGTCGGAATTTTGTTCACACATCGCATGGAAATGTAAGCCATCAATGCCGTCAAGCTGTGATTTATCGAAGTTAGCCAAAGTTGTACCAAGGCGAGAGTTCGTGTAGCAAGGATCGTAAAGTGCTGTTTCAATTTCAGAGTACTCAGGATTCACACGAATACCACATTCAATTGTTTTTCCAGCAGATTTTACTTTCTCTTTGAACTGAGCCCATTGGTTAAATGAGTTAAACACGATGTGATCCACATAGCCTAGAAGCTCGTCCATTTCATGCTCAATATAAGCAGGAGCATAGACGTGTACTTCCTTGCCCATTTTTTCATAGCCTAGACGTGCTTCATGCAAGGAGCTAGCAGTAATACCTGCTAAATATTCCCCAACTAATGGGAATGTTGAATGCATGGAAAAGCCTTTCAGGGCTAGTAAAATGCGGCAGCCTGTACGATCTTGAATTGATTTTAAAAGCTCAAGATTTTTTGTTAATAATCGCTCATCCACTACATAAGAAGGGGATGGAACTTTTGAAAAATCAATTGGTTTCATCGGCTTAATTCCTTTGCATCTAAATCAAGGTCAAGTAATTCTGGGTTATGACTTTCTTGCCATGGTAGACCCCATTTATTTAGTGCATCCATGAATGGATCTGGATTGAAGTCTTCTACATTCCAAACACCTGGTTTACGCCATTCGCCATTCATCACAAGCATAGCACCGATCATAGCTGGTACACCTGTTGTGTAAGAAATCGCTTGTGAACCCACCTCGTTATAGCACTCTTCATGGTCACATACGTTGTAGACATAATACGTTTTTTCTTGCCCATCTTTTAGACCGCGTATGATACAACCGATATTGGTTTTACCTTTTGTACGTGGTCCAAGAGAAGCTGGATCTGGCAATACCGCTTTAAGGAAGTGGATTGGTTGAATCATTTGACCTTCAAATTCGATTGGTTCAATAGATGTCATACCAACGTTTTCTAATACTTTTAAGTGTGTTAAGTATTTTTCAGAGAACGTCATCCAGAAGCGGATTTGTTTTAAACCTTTGATATTTTTTGCAAGTGATTCAAGTTCTTCATGGTATAGAAGATAAATATCTTTTGGTCCGATTTCTGGAAGGTTATACACTTCTTTTTTCTCAAGTGGTGCTGTTTCAACCCACTTGCCTTCTTTCCAGTAACGACCATTCGCTGTAATTTCACGAATGTTAATTTCTGGGTTAAAGTTTGTTGCGAAATGATAGCCATGATCTCCCGCATTCGCATCCACGATATCAATATAGTGAATTTCATCAAATTCATGTTTTTGAGCATGAGCTGTGAAAACGCCTGTTACACCTGGATCAAAACCGCTACCAAGTAATGCAGTTAAGCCAGCTTTTTCAAACTTCTCTTTATAAGCCCATTGCCATTTATATTCAAATTTTGCCGTTTCAGGTGGCTCGTAGTTTGCAGTATCCACATAGTGCACACCTGTCGCTAAGCAAGCATCCATAATCGTTAAGTCCTGATAAGGTAATGCCACGTTAATCACAACATCCGGTCCGAAAGCTTTAATAAGCTCAATAACCTCTTCTGTATTATCCGCGTCTACCTGTGCAGTATGAATTTTTGTTTTCCCGCCGTCTAGTTTTTCTTTTAGAGCGTCACATTTTGAAACAGTTCTACTTGCGATACAAATTTCCTCAAATACGTCCGAATTTTGAACACACTTGTGTACCACAACACTGGCAACTCCGCCAGCTCCGATAATCAATGCTTTACCCAATTGTCTACCCCCAAGTTCATATAAAGTATTGTCAAACAAGCTGATTATACAGAAAATTGATATACTACTCAATCATTGTTTTAAAAATTTCTACAAAAATTTTTATTTTACTACAATAATTAGACGTAATCAGAGGGGAATACCTCGAGAAAGTAGCTAATTGTGTATGAAAAAAACTAATTTATTGAGCTCATTTGTAGATTTTGTTAGATGAAGTTGTTCAAACTAATCTAGCCTCTCATCATAGAATTTCATGTGCTTTATTTTTCTCACCTTTTGAGCTGTACATAAAAAATCCCTTTCACCCTATAAGGTAAAAGGGATGTACAGCATAATAAAATCAACTGCTTTCAATCGTTTTAGTGTGTCAAAAAAGGCTAATTTTATGCTAATTATTTCAAAAAGCGATTGGGTATCTGTTGTTTTTCTTCTCCCCATATATAAAAGAAAACCACAAGTAATGTACTTAAAAACCCCATCACAAGAGCATACGTACTGAGGGCTACATGCACTTGACTTTGCATAGCATAAATAAAAATAGCTCCTATCGTTAACAAATTTCCTGTAACAAGCGATATAAAATGAAAGCGTTTATTCATAGCAAGCCCTCCTATTAGATGATATGGTAATGCTCCATGATGAAGAGAGTTCGCTTCAATTATCGCATAATTCAGAACTTTTATCCATCACTTTTATTATATTAGTAATATTAAAGATGCTTTTTAAATACATCTTTTTGTAGTATGATTGAGGAATAATAGGGAATATTCATAGATGATTATTAGAAAGGGGAGAGGATGAATGGTGAAATTACGCAATTCATTAACTTTTCAACTTGGGACGATTATTGCTGGTATTTTAGTGGTGATGCTAGGGATTACGTCGTTCGCTACATACATAACTGCTTACAATAAACTATATGATGCTGCTGGCGTGGAGGCCTATGGCTGTGCCAATATCACAACAGGTTTAATTGATCCAGCATTAATGGACAAGGCCATTCAGGGCGATCAAGATGCACAGGCGCGTATTGGACATGATTTAAACTGGACAACGGGCCATAAGGACATTTTTCAAACGCAATATATTTTAGCACTCGATGGCACATTATTAGCGCTGGATGAACATTTAGCTGAGGAAGGTCTCGCACCTGGCGATTCATTTTATTTAGATAAAGAAGCCATTGATATGTTGCTTACACATAAGCATCCAACATACTCACAGCCCTATAATTTTGCTGGTATGGATCGCTTATCAGGCTATGCACCTATTTTTAAAGACCATGATTCTAGTAAAGAAATCATTGCAATTAGTGTCATCGATTTTGATGCCAATATCGTAAAAGAACGAACGTGGGATGTCGTGCGAAATGGTATCTTAATAAGTATTTTCCCTATGCTTATTGCTTCGATCATTACAGGCTTTTTAATTCGTCGAAAAGTGAAACCGATTAGTGTGCTAATTCAGCAGGCTAAAGAAATTGCGAATGGGAATTTAGCTGTACCTGAAACAAAAATTCATAGTAAGGATGAAGTAGAGGATTTAGCAAATACCTTAAATCGAATGACCGCTAATTTGCAAAATATGATTATGACGATGCGCTCCACTTCTAATACTTTAGCTAATAACTCAGATGAAACCGCTTCCACGTTGCACGATATGAGTAATACGATTCAAGGTGTTGCGAACAATATCGAAGAGGTCACAAGTGCTGTGACGGAAGGGATGCATCATGCTGAAAATGCGACAGATGTTCTGACATCTTTAGCAGAGGACCTTCAAATGATACAGCACAATGCCAATGACAGTGCTGAGAATGCTCGACAAACGATGAAATTAGCAACAGAGGGTGAGCGACTAGCAAAGGATATAAGTAATGATATGGCATTGATTCATAACGGTTCAGGTGAAGTTCGACAAACAGTCGAAAACTTGGTCACGTCAGCAACCAAAATACAAACGATTACTACTTCTATTGCCACTATAGCCTCCCAAACGAATTTACTAGCTTTGAATGCTTCCATCGAGGCGGCTAGAGCAGGGGAGCATGGGAAGGGTTTTGCCATTGTTGCTGAGGAAGTACGCAAGCTTGCCGAGCAGTCCAATCAAGAGGTTTTACAAGTCGAACAGCTAATTCAAGACATTATGAAACATGTTCAGCAAGTGATGACATCTACGAATGATAATACGCAATATATCGAAAAAGGCACAGAGACAGTGCGTTTAACCGCGCAATCTTTAGGCAATATTTCCACAGCAGTAGCCACAACGGTAGAAGAAATGATTATGCTTTCTCATGCTATGACCGCTGAAAATGAAAAATCAGCTCGTATTGTTCAAATGATTCAACAATTAACAGAATCCATTAGAGATATAGAAGAAACGATGAATATGATTACGGTAGCAGCACAGCAAACAACAGCAAGTATTGATGAGGTAGCACAAGGTTCTAATGAAACAAATCATATGGCTCATACACTTGAACAGCATGTAAAAGCGTTTAAATTAAAAGAATTGTAGAAAGATTAGGACAAGTTGTCTTTTGCTTCTATTGCGAAGATGGTACACTAGCTATAAGATTTGTCTTTTGTGAAGTGGAGGATTTAAATGGTGGTAAAACAACTGGATGAGCAAGTTCAACAAGTTAATGACTTATTTTTGAGTGGACAGGTAAAGGAAAGCTATCAACTGGCTAAAAGAATAATAATGAATCATGCAGTGGTTGGAGAGGAGGCCTATCAATTCATCCAACAGCATGTGGCCATGCTAGAGGCGAACGGGTATGCGAGTATGCCTCACCCCACTGATGAAAAGGTGAAACAAAGTGTAGAACGCACAGATGGTTCTTATCCAGAACGAGATGTTCTCACGGCTTATATTGGGAGTCAGGATGATGAGCAATTTGGAAAAGTAATCGATGAATTATTAGCAGGGTCTATTGAAGCACAGGCGAATGCTTATTATACAATGGCGGAATACTTTGTTCTTGCTGAAGAACGAGACAAGGCAACAGCACAGTATGCAGAGGCAATCAAATTGCAGCCCAATAAGGCGCTCTATTGGGGAGCTTTTGCCCAGTTTTTGAATCGTCAGGAGGGCAGCCCCTATCTGGCATTACGATTAATTGAAGAAGCTATTCTACTAGATGGGATGAATCCACGTTGGCACTATATTCAAGGCAATATTTTTTTACAGCTAGTAGCAGCGACGAAAAATTTAAGCTATTTACCTGCCTTAGAAGAGGCGTGGAACAAAGCTGAAAAACGGTGTAGCGCTAAGCAAGTTGTATTGAAAATGGATCTTGTAAAGTCACGTGATCTGTTAACACAATGGAAAAAGCAAATGCTATAACGATTAAAAACTGTCTAGCAAAGTATTAATAATTATTTGATTTTAAGTATATTTATGCTATCATAAAAAGATAAACGGACGTATGAAGCTTATCGATTACATGAAAGAAGTGTTTTTTTGAGTTTATATGTAGCGTATGTATTGGTAGGACTTGCCATTGCCATGCCTGTAGGAGCTATTACTGTAGAAATGACAAAGCAAGGACTCAAAAATGGTTTTATGCATGGCTGGGCTGTAGGGCTTGGTGGCATGACCATTGACATTGTATTAGTTTTTGCTTTATACATGGGACTAGCCTCTATTTTGGCTATGCCGATGGTCCAACTTCCTATGTGGATTATTGGAGCAGGCTTTTTATTCTTGTTAGGCTATGATTCTATCAAGAATGCAGACCATGATATTACATTAGCAGGAGAAAAAGTAACCAAATCGTTTTTTGCCTCTTATTTTAATGGCTTATTGGTCGCAATTTCGCCTGGTAATCTTGTATTTTGGGTCAATGTATTTGGTGTAGTGCTAGCTAAATCTTATGGACAAGGACAGCCGACAAACTTTTTAATTATTGCTGCTGGCGTTCTTAGCGGTATTTTACTCCACGACATCGGTTTGCTGACCATTGTGTCAGTCACTCGAAAAGCTATGAACCGTAAGATGATTAAGACATTTACAATTGTTGCAGGATTCTTATTGATTGGTTTTGCTGGTTATTTTATATATGAATTTATTCAAGCAATTAAGATTTATATATGAAAAGTGCGATCTTCTAGATCGCACTTTTTTATGGTACCATCAGTGCTGCTTGATGCTCATGGATACAGGCGATAATTTCTTCCGCTACTTCATGCGCTAGCGATAGTTCTGAAGTAAAGCCCACACAGGAGCAATTCATTTCACCTAAAATATAACCATCTTCTCCAGCCTCATTCGTATCTAACATAAAGTCAGCCGTCCAAATCAATGGTAAATCATAATTGCCTAATAGGTTCGTCACTTGTGGGAGTTGTGCTAAAAAATTTTGTACGAGCTCTTGCCAATCTGCAGGCTGGTCATAGCGATATTGGGCACCTGAGAAGAGTGTGGCGCTAAAGGCATCCTCAGTATCTGCCGGTTTTTTATGTACTACATAAATAGGACGGTTTCTTAACATGAATAAGCGAATTTCACCTTCTGTAATTCGCGGAAGAAATCGCATATCGATTAACATACCATTCATCCCTGTAATATACTGCTCACAAAATGTCATGAACTCGCCAAGCTGCCAATATTCAACATGATTATCTTTCGCTTCTGTACATTTGATTTGTGCATTAAGGGGCACTTCAGTGATGCCCTTGGCAAGCGGATTCATCAATTGTACACGCCAAATACCTTCACCAGTTGAACCACGATTTTGCTTCAGCACACGTTCTGTCGAAGCTAAGGAGATAGGGAATTGCGTTTTGAATGCTTCTATAGTGTAGTAGGCATATGTATCATCAGGTACTAAATTCGTTGATGTAAGCTTTGATAGAGCATCTTTCGAGCCGTAGCTAATCATCGCATCAGGATGTGGCATTCCGATAATTCCAGCCTGGCACAGCTCTCGTAGCATGGTAAAATACGCTTCCTCATGCTGTAAGTTACCAGGGTTTATACGCGATACATAGGCAACACCATGTTCCTTCACATAGTCAAAGATTTGCTGTTTTTTTGTGACATCAAAAAATAGCACCTCTGCATCTTGCCCACGTTCCTTTAGGGCATCCACCATCGGTAGGGTGTCTGGGCGATAGCCGTCGGGTCCTTTATCTGTGCCACCCTCAACCTCGAAAAAAATAACTTTTTTATCCATAAAAATACCTCCTTTTGTCTGCTATTAAATTCAGTATAGTAGACAAATCAGGAAAAAAGATAGATGAAATATGTAAATTTTATGTATAAATTTATATATTACTAGTCCTGTTTTAGGAGGTATTTACTATTGTTTTCGGGACATTTTGAATAAGTTACGCTTCAACCTGTTTTTTCTGAAAGACTGTGAGGTATAAAATCATAAGAAGAATGAGTAATGTGCCTATAAACTGATAGCCCCCAAAGGTAATTTTTAACCACCAGACACTCGTAATAACAGCCATTAATGGTTCAAGGCTTCCTAGTAAGCTTGACTCCTTAGGGGAGAGATAGTGCAAACTAGCAATATAAAACCAAAAAGCGAGCATTGTGCCAAAAATAATGATAAAGAGAAAATAAGCAACAGTGGAAAAGGTCCAATTTGATACATCAATCGCCCAAGGTGGATGGAAAATACTCATTACTGCCCCACCGATAATCATTGACCAGCCAACAACTAGTAATGAATGAAATTGCTGCAAAAGTGGAATCGCATAGAGAGTATAAAAGGCAACTGAAAGCCCTGATAACACGCCCCACAGCACAGCCATAAAAGGAACTGATAAGGTTGAAACGGAGCCATTTGTTAATAATAAAAATGTTCCTACAAGTGTAAGTGTGACGGCAATCCCATCTTGTTTTGTCAATGGATTTTGCCTCGTTAGTAAAAAATAAGCCATGATAAACAGCGGTGCTAAATATTGTAATAAGGTGGCTACTGCAGAATTACCAATCGCGATAGACATCATATAGGTATATTGGACAGCGAGCATGCCGAGTAAACTAAATAAAATTTGTTTAAAAGCATTCTGTTTCGTGCGCCATATGACAAAAATTGAGTCATGACGGTAGGTTATTTTATAAATAGCTAGTAGCAGTAGGCCAGCCAAAAGTAGCCGACTAGATACAAGCCAGCCCACTTCTATATCGTCTTGTTGGAATAACTTTTGGGCAACGGTCCCACCTATTCCCCAAAAACTTGCCCCTAATATAACAAGTAGGAAGCCCATGGTACGATTTCTTTGGATGATTTGATTCATTTGTTCACATCTCCTAAACTATCAATATAAGGTGATTATAAAGGAGAGAATTGCAAATAAATATCGATTTAATCGTATAAAAATATCAATATATTGAGGTGTTAAGGATGCCGTTGACGCATATTAAAATAGCAAAGGATTTACAAGAATTAACGCTGCACGAGACAAAAGAATTTCCCGTTGCCTTGTATGAAACGGTCATGCAATTAGAGAGGTTGGATTTCCTACCACTCCATTGGCATAAGGAAATTCAATTTGTTTATTTAAAAAGTGGACGAGCTCAGTATCGAGTAGGGGGAGATGCATTTATTTTAGAACAAGGGGAGGGGCTCTTTATCAATGCCTCGGTATTGCATGAAGCGAAGCCTTATGAAATTGAACAAGCTTTGATTTATTGTGTCAATGTGGACCCAATGCTGATAGCTGGTCATGAGGGCAGTATCTTTGCCCCAAAATATGTTGAGCCTTATATCACAAAAAATCGAGTGCCTTATGTCAAGCTGACGGGGGAGTTAGCACAGAAAATAGGATCGATTGCAGCATTGATGCGGGAACAAGACGTATTTTTTGAATTAAAGTTTTGGAGAGAGCTCCTATTCATTTGGGAATCGATGCTAACTCAATCCTTGCTGACAGAAGAAATGATGGATCAATCCTCCATCGTACAGCATGAACGAGCAAAAGTAATGTTGGATTTTTTACATGCACGTTATCAACAAAAAGTAACGTTAGAAGATTTAGCAAGTCATGTCTATATAAGTCGCGCCGAATGCAGTCGCTTTTTTAAGAAAATAGTGGGTATGACGCCGTTTAGCTATTTATTACAATACCGACTGCGCAAAAGTATAGAATTATTGCGGAATGGTGAGCTATCTATAACCGAAATAGCTGGTGATACAGGCTTTAGTACGGTCAGTTACTATATCGAAAAATTTAAAGAATACACTGGCTACTCGCCACATGTTTACCGTAAAAAGTTTCTAAGTGTGAAAAATAATTGAACATGTTTGGAAAAAGATCATCTTTTATACTCAAAATATATACAAAATTAACCATTTGAAATAAAGTAAAATTAGCAATAAGGAGGGGGATAGGGAAGGATGGTTTTAAAAAGTAAGCAAAATATATGGCTAGGCTTGTTATTAATCGTGTTAGCCAGCAATTATACACTCTATAACACTGGATTGGGTGTATCCATTTTACCAATCGAAACGAATGGGGTTGTCATGGGGTCATTGATCGACTTTATTGTGGTGATGCCCGTATTATGGATGCTTTATAAAGGAAGGTTTTCGTTCAAGCACGCCATTTTATTAGCCGCATCAGGCTGTATTGCCGCACGCTTTATGATTCCCATGGAGCATCTTCAGCCATTTGTGGCTGTGACATGGGCAGGTTTTGTGATGGAATCAGTTATTATTTTATTAGAAATTGTCGTACTAGCAACACTCGTGCGCTATTTGCCCCAAATCCTGATGGAAGTGCGTAGGAGTTCATTGCCAGATCTCTTTTCATTTTCAAAAGCTGTAGAAAATCATGTACCCAAGCATCCTATCATTCAGATGATTTGTGCGGATATGCTAGTGCTATATTATGGTTTTGCAAGTTGGAAAAGACAAGAACGTCAGGGCTTAACTTTACATAAAAATTCGAGCTACATCGCTTTTCAGCTCATGATTATTCATGGCATTGCCATTGAAACGATTGGTATTCACTGGTGGCTACACGAAAAATCAATAGTACTTTCCATTGTTTTGCTCCTTTTTAATATGTATTCAGTGATTTTCTTTTTAGCGGATATGCAGGCCATTCGTTTAAATCCTGTTTACGTAACAAATGATACATTGTATTTATCTCTTGGACTAATGAAACGAACTGCCATTCCATTTGCTCAAATTGCAGCAATCGTGGAAGATAAGGAGCAGCTAGAAGGAAAATTATCAAAAGATACGATTGATTTTATAGCCCGTGATTTTGCTGAAGCCTACCCACAATTCATTTTGAGAATGAAAGAGCCTGTAGAAGTGACATTTATGCTAGGAATAAAAAAGCGCTATAATCAAGTAGCCATCAAGGCTGATCAAGTACAAGAGTTTAGACAAATGCTTGAACAAGGAATAACAAAATAACTATCCTAAAACGGGTGCTCCTAATATGCGTGCACCCGTTTTATGAATCGCTCAAAGTAAGTCTGTAAAAGTAAGATGTTCCATTCTATAAAGATGGCTTATGTATAGCCTGTAAAAATAATAATATTATTTAACCAAATTTTAACCTTCGTTTTTTATAGTATTTCATATACAAAAGTAGGAGGAAAGGGAATGTAAAGGTCGTGTCCAAACTAGATAGAGCTTTGTGAAATTTTCTGAGTATTGAATAAAAGGTGAAGAACCTTCAATAGAAAAATAGTATAATAAGCTTATACACTAATATACAATTTCTGGATGTATCTTAAAGATTTACATTCTTGTATACCTCATTTTAATGTGCTTGAAAAACAACCTCGATTTTTGGCATAAATGTATAAATAGTGATTTAGTTTCGTTGGAATTCTAATTAACAAATGAAGGTAGTATAACTAGATAGAAGAGGGGGTTCGTTTGTGAATGATTGTATCCTTTTGCAGTCTAATCAAGATTGGCACTTACAAAGAATGTATATGAAGAAATTTAACAATCTGGTACTCGTAAAAAGTATTCATCAAAATTCTGCTGAGACAAGAGCCAAACTGCAATATGAATTTACCTTGTTTTCCAATGAGCAAAATCCTTGGCTATTGAAGCCGATTGCTATGGATTATATAGATAAACAATATGCGATTATCTATGAAAATTTTAATGGTGTGCCCCTAAAGCAACTCGGAAATAACCTTATTTCTTTACATCAATTTCTACTAATAGCGATTGAGCTTGTGAATATTTGTATTAAAATGCAACAAAGTAATTTACTTTATTTGCACCTTCATCCTAATCAAATATTAATCAATCCAAATTCGTTCAAAATAAAATTATTAAGCTCCGAGTTTAGTTCGAAATATGATGCAGAATCGCCAGTTGTAATTGAAAATCCCTATGAAAGACGGGATCAGTTACCTTATTATGCACCTGAACAGACGGGCAGACTTCATTTAGATGTGGATTATCGTACGGATTTATATGCACTTGGTATGATTTTTTACGAAATATTGGGCGGTCAATTACCTTTTCAAGCAAAGGATGCTGTAGATTTAATTTACGAAATCTTAACCAAAAAGCCAGAATCCTTGATGAACCTTCAAAATAGTTGTCATCCTCTCCTTTGGAAGATTATTGACAAGCTTTTAGCTAAAAATCCGGTTGATCGTTATCAAAGTGCAATGGGTTTGAAAGAGGATTTGCTCTTTATCCAACATAGACTTACGGCAAATAAATCACTTGACGACTTCCCACTAGGTCAACAGGATTTACAGTTGAATTCGGGATTGTCTACTAAGCTTTACGGCAGAGAAGAGCAATTTGCAGAGCTTTCCTCTCACTTTTATCAGGTCACAAAAGGTGATAAAAAAATGGTCACTATTTCAGGGCAAGCAGGATATGGAAAATCCAAGCTAGTACAAGAGCTGAAGGGTGAAATTGCGGCGGCAAAGGGCTATTTTATTGCAACGAAGTATGAGCAATTACAATTAGAAAATGACTATACCATTGTGGTTCATCCGTTAAGAAATTTATTGAAATTGGTTTATATGGAAGGTGAAAAATCCGTACAATTATGGAAAAAATTATTCCGGGAAGTCAAATTAGTTGTGACAGATGAGCTTATTCATTTATTACCTGAACTCAAATGGTTTGTGAAGGAAGAAGTAGGCTTTCAAAAGGAGGTTCGTCAAAATACAAAACAGCTCCATTCCTATACGTTTATTTCGATTCAAAAAATTTTATTAACATTTGCAATGCAAAAGAAACCGGTTGTATGGTTTGTTGATGATTTGCACTGGGCCAATCAGAGTACGCTTGAAATTATGGCACAAATTTATGAGCAGCAACGAGCGGGGTACTTTATGATGATTGGGACATTCCGAGTGAATGAGGACAGCACAGAGGAAAAAAGTGAGCAAAGAACCACTGTTTTTTCCAATTGTCACCATATTCCTTTACCCCTTCTTCAGGAACAACATGTGCAGCAATGGCTTGAGGCATCTTTCAATGCTCAGCCGCAAACGATACAGGCCATTGCTAAACAATTATTTAATTTGACCAAAGGGAATCCACTCTTTGTAAAAGAAGCGTACCGTTCACTCCAGCAAGATAACACGATTTATTTTAATACGACAACAAAAGAGTGGCAGTTTAATCGTCAGAAATTCAATTTATCTCGTTTAAATAACGAGCTACTTGCTTTCATTGAGAATAGAATGGCTAATTTAACGACCGATGTCCATGCTATTTTACGACTTGTCGCATGTTTTGGTCAGCGTTTTGAATTTAGTGATGTCTTAAAGCTTGTCTCTCTACCTGCTCAAACATTATTGAAATATTTAGAAACACTTGTGGAAAATGGTTTTATTATTCCGTTAGATGCACATTATAAATGGGCGAGTACATTTGAACATGAAGGAATTTTGCATACATTTTCGACAAAATTCCAATTTGTCCATGATCGTATTCAGCAAGTAGCCTATCAAGAAATTCCGTTACAAAAGCGCATCAAGCTGCATTATCAAATTGGCCAATTACTAACTGAGAATTCTCCAACGATTGCAGACCATGATCGTTTAAACGAAATGGTTATGCATTTTAATTACAGCCGGCAATTATTGACGAGGGAAGAAAAACAGAAGTTGGCTCTCTGGAATTATCAACTAGGAATAGAGGCTAAAAGAATAGGGTTGTTTGATAATGCGCTTAAATTTTTTACAACTAGTAAAGAACTATTAACACCGGATCATTGGATAACTAGGAGAGAACTGTCTGTTAAATTATATGCGAACTTAGGAGAATGTGAATATATTGCAGGGCACTATGAACGCTCTGAAATACATTTAACAGAAGCTTTGCAGCATTCAGAGACAGTGTTAGAAAAGCTGATGATTAATAATTTAAAAACGATATTATATATTGAATCTGATAATCCTAGTATTGGTCTAGAAGCAGGCTTGGCGGGGTTACAAGTTGCAAATTTGAAAATTACGGCAGCTCCTAAAAAATCACAGCTTCTCAAAGAATATCTATTATTAAAATTAGCATTGCGACATATGTCTGACCAGGATTTATTGCAACAATCTGCAACAAATAGTAAGGAAATTGATCTATTAATTCATTTAATTATTAATATGACGGCAAGTGCTTTCCTGTTAAATCCTAACTTAACGGGCATTCTTTTAATGAAAGGCATGCGCCTACAGTTGAAGTATGGTACGACACCGAAAAGTGCCATGGTATTGATTAATTATGCCATGCTTTTAAATGCGGGATTTGGCAATATAAAAGAAGCTGCTCGCTTTGGAAAACTGGCCATCACCGTTGCCGATACGCAAGAGAGTATTTATATCAAAGGACATACTTATTATGTGTATGGGGTGTTTATCAGCCATTGGACAGAGCCGTATGAAGCCAGCATTCAATATATTAACGAGGCTCAACAAAAAAGCCAAGAGCTCGGCTTATATCATTTAGTATCCTCAGCCTCTTGTTTTATTGTCGCTATTCGACTTATTCAGGGGGCTTCCATTCAAGATTTACAGCAGGAAATTAGGCGACAACAAGATGAATTTTCCATACATGCAAGTACTTTATCGATTGATTTTTTAGCTGAAATGGGAGGATGGATGAATGCTCTGCACGATCCACATCATCCTGTACATTGGGGGTACTCCTTTACGATACAGGATCAACCTGCTATTAAAATCATGCATTATTCAGTACGTTTACAAATGTCCTTTTTATTAGGCGATGAAAAGCAAGGAAAAGCGATTTTGATAGACTTAAAGGAATTAAGTAAAGAAACCTATACATTACCGATTTCTACCGTTTATTATTTTTATCGGGCTATGTGGCAATTTCATTTTCTGCAGCGCCTCAATGGTGAAGCACAAGAGCGACGCTTATATCTATCTGACATACAGCAAAGCATAAAAAAATTTAAAAAATGGGCCAGTTATTCTCCTGCCAATTACGAGCATCTCTATATCTTATTAATGGCAGAAAATTACCGTTCCAACAACAAAGAAAAAGATGCTGAGCTCTATTATGACCGAGCTATACAATTAGCAAAAATGAATGGCTTTATCCAAGATGTGGCACTTGCTTATGAACGAGCAGCAGACTATTATCGCGCCAAACAGCAAATGAAAACAGCAAGACACTATATATTAAATGGTATTCAAAGCATGCAAGCATGGGGAGCCGAAACGATTGCTAGAAGATGGGAAAGTGATTATCAAGTAAATCGCCAACCAGAAAGTCAGCGTAGACAATCACTCACGTTTGATATGATGACTGTATTTGAGACGACCCAATCTTTTGCAACAGCCATTCGCATGGAGGATCTCCTGCATAACATATTGTTTTCCCTGTTAAAGCATGTAGGGGCAGATAGTGGTTACTTTATTCATAAACAGCAGCAGCAACTACTGGTGTTGGCAAAGGCAGAAGCTGCGGAAAATGCCTTTACGCTGTATGAGCAACAAAAAATAGAGGACTTTAGTGCGAATATGCAGTCTATTATACGCTATGTTCTTAAAAGCAAAGAACATGTGATTATTCAAAATGCTCAAAAGACACAGCATCCTCTTTTATCTTATTCAACGGCGAAATCTATTCTTTGCTTACCGATTGTTCATCAAAATGAAATTATTTCGATTTTATATTTTGAGAATACGTTGCTGACAAATGCCTTCCATCCATCTCATGTCCAGCTTCTGAAAGTCATAGCTGCTCAAATTGCCGTATCTTTTGAAAATGCCAAAATATATGGGGATTTAGAAAAGCGAGTACAGCTACGTACAAAGGAATTGGATGAAACCAATCGGCACTTGAAAAAAATGAATGAACGTTTAGAAAAAAATGAACTGGAACGCAAAAAACTTTTGCATAGTATTTCTCATGAGCTACGTTCCCCACTAACCTCTACTTTAGGATATATAGAATTGATGCTTGAGGGCGTTATCGTGGAGGAAGCGGCTAAAGAGAAATACTTACTAAGAAGTAAGGAAAGGCTACTATCATTAAACAGCTTAATTCAAGACTTGTTTGATTTAGCGAATCTAGAAGCGGGTAGAGCAGAATTTTCTTATACAGAGGTAAAGGCAAAGGAATTATATCAACAAATGGCAAATCGATATAAGGATGACATCAAACGGTCAGGATTAACCTATAGTGCTCACTTTTATGGTCATCAGGAAGCACAGCTACTGATTGATGAGACAAGAATCAACCAGGTGATTGAAAATATGATGACTAATGCGATGAAATATACATCAAGTGGTGGTATTCAATTGTCCATGCATGTGGAGGACAAGCATTTGATTTGTTCGATAGCCGATAGTGGTGTTGGTATTGCTGAGAGGGATTTACCTTTTATCTTTGATAGCTATTATCGAGCTACCCATATCCATGAACCCGATTCACATGGGATCGGATTAGCCATTTGTAAGCAAATTGTGCACCAGCATAATGGCGAAATTTTTGTTGAAAGCATTGAAAATGAAGGAAGCATATTTAGCTTTACATTACCATTAGCGAAAGTATTGGTAAATAGTTAACAAGAGTGATGAGCCTTATCTTAATGCTCATCACTCTCTTTTATAGACGAATTGATAGCCAAATCCTCTCACCGTTTGAATCCATTTTGGTTTAGAGGGGACATCTTCAATTTTGCGCCGAAGGGTACTAATATGGACAGAGACAGTTTTCAAATCGGTGACACCGTCATAGCCCCAAACATGGTCAATGAGCTGGTCAACACTAATCACTTGATTCGCATGCTCCATTAGAAAAAAGAGGAGCAGTTTTTCCTTTGTGAACAAGTTTAGAAGCTGACCATCTTTATAGACGTTTTTCTCGTCAAAATGAATAGATAAATTATCAATATGTACAACATGATTTTGCTTAGATGGGATTCTTCTTTTTAAATTGGCTTGAACACGTGCCAATAATTCTTTCGGAATAAATGGCTTTGTTATATAATCGTCTGCCCCAACCTCAAAGCCTTCAAGCTTTTGTTCAATTAAATGATTGACGGTCACAAAGATGATAATGGCATCCGATACTTCTCGGATTTTTTTGGCTAGCTCAAAGCCTGTACCATCCGGTAAATTAACATCTAACAAGATTAAATCGGGTTGTTGCGTGCCAACGAGATGCCAACCAGTGGATAGGGAGGGTGCCTTTAATACTGTATAGTTAGCATTCACTAGCGTTAGCGATAAAACTTCCATAATATCTATGTCATCTTCTACTATTAAAATCTTCTCGTTCACCATATCACTAAATCTCCTTCCTATTATAAAATATACCAACTTTTATCTCGGATGGGAAAGAGAAGGTTTAGCGCTTGTGTCATTTTAACACTGCCATATCCTATAGAGCAAAGCAATCAAGGAGGACTGTTTATGGCTAATAAACAGCAAGAGGCTGGGGCAGAACTCCATTATTTTGAAAAATAGCGAAAATAGATAATAGTTTTTTCGCCTCATTGAGTTAAATATTTCTTCCTAAATCAAAAAAATGTCAGACCGATTGTATCTTGGTCTAACATTTTTTCTTTTTGCCCCAGCCTCCTCCAACATCATGAATCGAGGTGTGCGATTGCATTTAGCATGTCATCACGGACGGCCTCCCAAAATTGCTGTTGAACATCGTCACAATACGTGTAAAGCTCCTTATGTTGTATATGCTCATACAGAGCAGCAATAGCTTCTTGATGAAAATAAAGGCGATGATTTAATCCTGCTCGTTCTTCTTCGATACAAAATAGCTTATAGATATCAGCTAATCGCTCAAACTTTGCTAATTTTTGTGTGATGGTCTCATATTGTGTTTGATGAAAGCGTCCAACAGATGAGTTCATCGAAATCTTAGTTCGATGCTCCATCTGTAATGTGCGAAACTCCTCAAGACGTATCGCCACACGATACCAAAATTCATAACGGGTCGGTAATTCTTTTAGTTCATAGGTCAGTAAAGATTTTAAAATTGAATGCACTTGTTCATATGTATCGATGATCTTCTCGGATTCTTTAAAAATGCCAAACATACAACCACCCCCATACAGTGTAATACTACAAGATGAGATGAAACTCCTTTCAATATCAACGTTATTTTCAATCCTTTTTATTTTATGAATAAGTAGCCTCGAGTAGGATTTAGGAGATAATGATTTAGTTTTACATAAATTATCGCAAAATTCCCTTTTTTAAAACGAGTTTCTTAGAAAATGCAAATAGGCATTTACAAAATGAAATTAAATGTGTTAACTTTTATATTGTTATTAGTTAACACAAAGAGGGGGAGGTTAACAATGCGACATTTTTGGGTTGTAGGCACAGATACGGATGTTGGTAAAACGATGGTCACTACTATGTTGATGTGTCATTTGCAAAGGCAGGGTTTGCAAGTCACACCCTATAAGCCCGTGCAAACAGGTGAGGTATACGAAAATGGGCATGGCTATTATCATGATACAGCTATGTATGAAAAGCATTCTTTACAAAAGCTGCAACAAGAGCATATTAATAGCTATTCATTGAAGGAAGCGGCATCACCGCATTATGCTGCCAAGCTAGAGGGACAGTCAATTGATGTCAAAGAGCTATTACAGCAAATTCAATTTTTACAAGATGCTTACGATATCGTGATATGCGAGGGGGCTGGTGGGCTCTTTGTTCCTTTCACTGCCCCAAATGGTACGACTCTGCTTGATGTTATTGTCAGTAGCAAGCTGCCAGTCGTGTTGGTCACAAGGACATCACTTGGGACGATCAATCACACATTGTTAACGATGGAGGCATTGCGCGCTCGTCAAATTGATATTCTTGGCATTGTCTTTAATGGAGATACGGGTAGCAGTATAGAACAAGACAATATACAAACAATTTTACAGTACTATCCTATACCTTATGCCATTATTCCACAGCTGAAGGACAAGTCACAGCTAATGGATTATGCCATGACACACACCACACTGTTTGAAAGGCTTTTTAACTATGAAACAAGCATTAACTGATTTACAGCTAAGAGATTTACGTCATGTTTGGCATCCATGCTCGCAAATGAAGGACTATGAAACATTTCCACCAATCGTCATAAAAAAGGGGCAAGGTGTGTGGCTTTATGATGAACATAATCATCGTTATTTGGATGCTGTATCATCTTGGTGGGTTAATTTATTTGGACATGCCAATCCGCGTATTAGCCAAGCTTTAAGTGAGCAAGCATTTACATTGGAGCATACGATCTTTGCTAATTTTACACATGAACCAGCTATACAATTGGCTGAAAAATTAACCGCGCTAGCACCACAGGGATTACATAAAGTCTTTTTTGCAGATAATGGATCGTCTGCTATTGAGGTGGCATTGAAAATGAGCTTTCAATACCATATGCAGACAGGAAAACCAGCGAAACAGCGCTTCCTCGCTTTGACAGATGCCTATCATGGGGAAACCATTGGTGCTTTATCGGTAGGAGGGGTAGGGCTATACAATGAAGTATATCAACCTCTTTTATTAGATACTGTTCGTGCCAAAGGGCCAGATTGCTTCCGTTGCCCATTTCAGGAAGAGCCAACAAGCTGCCAAGCGCCATGTAGTCAATTTGTAGAGGAACAGCTTCAAGCACATCATGAGGAAATTACGGCCGTTATTATTGAACCGCTTATTCAGGCCGCAGCAGGTATGAAAATGTATCCACCTATCTATTTGCAGCGCTTACGAGCATTATGTTCACACTATGAGGTCCATTTCATCGCGGATGAGATTGCTGTCGGTTTTGGTCGGACAGGTACGTTATTTGCCTGTGAGCAGGCGGACATCACCCCAGATTTTATGTGTTTATCAAAGGGATTAACAGGCGGTTATTTACCGTTATCTGTTGTCTTAACAACCGATCAAATCTATAACGCTTTTTATGACGACTATGGAACGATGAAGGCATTTTTACATTCACATAGTTATTCAGGCAATACCTTGGCCTGTCGTGTCGCACTTGAAGTGTTAACAATGTTTGAAGAGGAGCAAGTGATGGAGATGATTCAACACAAAGGACAACAAATGAGGGAATTAGCCATGGCAGCCTTTCATGATATTTCGTATGTGGGGGAGTATCGACAAGTTGGTTTAGTGGGAGCTATTGAACTTGTCGCCAATCGACAGACAAAGGAACCATTCGCTAGTGAGGAACGGATTGGCTATCACATTTATCAGCGAGCTTTAGCAAAAGGTCTACTCATCAGACCTCTTGGCAATGTTTTATATTTTATGCCACCCTATATTATTTCTGAAGAAGAAATGTCCTTCATGATTCAAACAACGAAAGAAACGATCGAACAGTTTTTCCAAGATAGGGGGGCTAAGGTTGGTTAAGCGACATCAGACATTAGCACTTGTCATGATCGCCATGTTTGCAGCACTAACAGCGATTGGGGCGTTTATTAAAATTCCATTGCCTGTTGTACCGTTTACATTACAAATTGTTGTTGTATTTTTAGCAGGGTGTTTGTTGGGTAGTCGGAATGGTTTTTATAGTCAGCTTGTCTATATCGGTGTGGGCTTAGTAGGCTTACCTGTTTTTACACAGGGCGGTGGCTTTACGTATGTCCTACAGCCAACATTTGGTTATCTAATTGGCTTTGCCCTAGCTGCCTATGTCATTGGGTTCATCATTGAAAGAATAGAGAACCCAACGAAAAAGCATTTTATTGGAGCAACGATTACAGGACTTATCATTATTTATGTAGTGGCTATTCCTTATTTATATATAGCATTAAATTTCTGGTTAGATATGAAATCAAGCTGGTCACATGTTTTTGTCATCGGCTTTTTCAGTAGTATTATCGCTGATGTTTGCTTAGCAATAACATCAGCCCTATTGGCAGAAAGAATGTATAAAGTATTTCATTCGGCAAGAACTGTGAACATTTCACACGTGGAGGGGGAAAAGATAGGATGAATTATTACCAATTAGCACAAGAAGTAATTGCTGGTAAGATCATTAGCAATGAGGAGGCACTTGCTCTCTTAAATAGTAAGGATGATGAGCTATTACAGCTAATGGACGGTGCTTTTGTCATTCGGAAGCATTATTACGGTAAAAAAGTAAAGCTGAATATGATTATGAATGCCAAAAGTGGCTATTGTCCTGAGGATTGTGGTTATTGCTCTCAATCTTCTAAATCAACTGCTCCTATTGAAAAATATCCTTTTATTACAAAAGAGGAAATTTTAGCTGGTGCTAAACGAGCGTTTGACAATAAAATTGGGACGTATTGTATTGTTGCAAGTGGTCGAGGGCCAACACGTAAGGATGTCAATGTAGTGAGCGAGGCAGTTGCGGAAATTAAAGAAAAGTATGGCTTGAAGGTTTGTGCTTGTCTAGGCTTATTAAAAGAAGAGCAGGCACAGCAATTAAAGGCAGCTGGAGTGGATCGCTACAATCATAATTTAAATACATCAGAGCGCCATCATGCCTTCATCACAACCTCCCACACGTATGAGGATCGTGTTAATACGGTGGAGATAGTGAAAAAGCATGGAATTTCACCTTGCTCTGGTGCCATTATTGGGATGAAGGAAACGAAGGAGGATGTTGTCCAGATTGCACGTGCCCTTCATCAATTAGATGCTGATTCTATTCCTGTAAACTTTTTGAACGCGATAGATGGTACAAAGCTGGAAGGAACAAAGGAATTAAATCCTCGCTACTGTTTAAAGGTTTTAGCATTATTCCGTTACATCAATCCGACAAAGGAAATTCGCATTTCTGGAGGGCGAGAAATCAATCTAGGCTCACTTCAGCCACTTGGTCTCTATGCAGCCAATAGTATTTTTGTAGGGGATTATTTAACAACAGCTGGTCAAGAAGCAAATAGTGATTATCGTATGTTGGAGGATCTAGGCTTCGAGATTGAATTAACGCAACAGCAAGAAAAAGCATTTTGTTAAGCTTATGAAAGAAAAATCTACTACTACAGCAAAACCGTGCTTCTGTGCGGTTTTTTTGCTTTAGGTGGATAGAAATCAAAAAGTGGTGGATAGGCAGCGTAAAGTAGTGGATACAAATTGAAAAGTACCGGATAAATCTGATATCACTGGCTGTTTTTATACCTATAAAAGAAAGGTTTTCACAAATTGTTCAATGAAAGCGTTTTGAAATTGAACAGTTTGTGAAGAACTTCACATAAAGCTTTCTTTTTGAAAAAAACAGCGTAAAATAAGAATCAAGTAAGGAATTGTTATAAAACAGTTGATAAGTAGTCTCACAAATTTTGGTGGTTGTTATATTACAAAAATAATGGGAGAAGGGAGCTTTTCATATGTGGGTTATTACAGTATTTGATAAAAAGGATGTCCGAATTTTTGAGTATACAAACAAAAATGAGGCAACAGAAGCATTAGCAAAATTTAAGAAAAATGCAGTGTTAACATATACAAAATAAATTGCTTTTGAGACAGCCCTCTCCTGATAGAGGGCTGTTTTTTATGAACAACAAAAAACCGTATAAGCGCTTATGAAAAGCGTTTATACGGCTACTATTTTTATAAAATACTTGCTAAACGTTTAATCCCCTCACGGATGACTTCAGGTGTTGCATTTGTATAGTTGAGACGCATTGTATTGACATTCGTTTTAGATGTATAGAATGGATCTCCAGGCACAAAGGCAACCTTTTGTTCCATCGCTTTCTGGAATACATCAAGGGCTGATGTACCATCCTTCATTGTTGCCCAGATGAACATGCCTCCCTCAGGTTTTGTATATTCTACATGGGCAGGGAAAAACTCTTGCATCGCATCAAGCATCGCTTCGGATTGATTTTTATATAATGTAATAATTTTTTTGACATGTTCCGAATAGTCATTACTTGCTAAATAATCGTAGATGATATATTGCGAGAAAATATTTGTATGCAGATCAGACGCTTGCTTAGCTGTTTCAATATGCTGTAAAAGCTCTTTATTTTTTGTAATGATAAAACCAAGTCGCATACCAGGTGTGACCGTTTTAGAGAAAGAACCTAGTAAAATACTATTATCTAATTTTCCAGCACCGATATATGGAAGCGGCTCTCCTTGGAAACGTAACTCTCCATATGGATCATCCTCAATTAAAGCAACATCGTATTTTGCCACTATTTCGCAAATTTGCTCACGCTTTTCTTTCGAGTATGTGAGCCCTGTTGGGTTTTGGAAGTTAGGCACCGTATAAATGAATTTTACATTTGGTTGTTGTAGCGCACGTTCTAACTCTTCTAAGTTAAGACCATCGTTTTCAAGTGTTACCCCATAGAAAGTAGGCTCACTTAATGTAAAGGCTTGAATGGCTCCTAAGTATCCAGGCTCTTCGATGATAATGCCATCGCCTTTATTGATGAGTACTTTACTAATCAGTTCAAGAGCTTGCTGTGAGCCTGTTGTAATAAAGACATCTTCAGCTTGTACATCAAGCCCATGCACGCGTTGGTACTTTGCGGCAATGTACTCACGTAATGGTGCATAACCTTGTGTGGAAGAATATTGAAATAGTCGGCTACCATTTTCCGTAATAGCATGATCTACGGATGCTCTTAACGCATCAATAGGGAAAGAAATGGGATTTGGAAGTCCGCCTGCAAAGGAAATAACATCCTCTGCATCTGTTACTTTCAAAATATTTCGAATAAATGAGGATGGTGTTTTTAAGATTCTTTCAGAATATTGCATAATGATCGGTCCTTTTTTTCTGATTTTTTAAAAATTATATCATTGTCATCGTGTGCATACAATATTATCATTGTATGCAAGACAATTAAACTATTGTATGCAAATTAAGAGAAAGAAGGGCTTAGTGAATGCCTATTAATTCATTTGACGAGTATCCAATGAGTTGGAAGCCAGATATTCGCAATATTTCTGCCCCATTATATATAGCTATTGCGCACCAACTGGAACAAGACATAAAAGATGGAAAGCTAATGCCAGGAACGAAACTTCCTCCACAACGCGAATTAGCTGATTTTTTAGATGTGAATTTAAGCACCATTACACGAGCTTTTAAGCTGTGTGGACAAAAAGGATTCATTTATGCCTCGATTGGCAGCGGGACATTTGTTTCCACAGATGCGGCTAGCAATAAAATGTTACTGCCAGCCAATCATGCAACATCTATGATTGAAATGGGTTCTGTTTTACCAGACAACCTGGTCAATGATGATATTGCACGCTTTATGAAAAAGATGTTGAACGAGCCTAGTTTTAGCAAGCTATTTCAGTATAGTCGGCCTGAGGGCAATGCTTGGCAAAATGAAGCCGTGATGAAGCTATTCGAATTGGTGAATTTTCAAACAGATCAGCCTATTTTGCTTGGTGCAGGGGGACAAAATGCCATTGTGGGCACACTGGCAGCTTTATTTCAGCCAGGCGACCGTATTGGGACAGATCCCATTACTTATGCTGGTATTAAAACAGCAGCCAATATGTTAGGTATACAGCTTGTAGCTATTCAACAATGTCAAGGAGAAATGACCAGAGAAGGATTGCTATATGCCTGTAAAAATGAGCATATTAAAGGAATCTATGTGATCCCTGATTTTCATAATCCAACGACACATACGATGTCGGTGGAGACACGAAAAATGATTGCTGAAGTGGCTAGGCAGAAGGATTTGCTTGTGATTGAGGATGCGATTTATAGCTTTCTTAAAGAACAGCCACTTGCACCCATTGCTTCTTTTGCACCCGATAAGGTTATTTATATCGCTAGCCTGTCCAAGACGCTCTCGCCAGGTTTACGCTTATCTTTCCTTGTGACACCTTCAGCATTAAGGAAAAAAATAATGGAAACGCTCTATAATATCAATATTTCAGTGTCACCGCTCATGCTGGAACTAGCAGCAAGATTGATTCATGAAGGCGTGGCACAAACGATTTTAGAAAAGCACCGAGCATATGCGAAGCAGCAAAATGCGCTTGTTAATAAATATTTAGGCGATTACGACATTTTAGGGGAGGAGGAATGTATTTTTAGGTGGTTATACTTGCCTGATAAATTTACGGGAGTTCAATTTGAATTGCTAGCCTCCAAAGCCGGCGTACAAGTCTATGCAGCGGAACGTTTTGCTGTAGGCAATACAAAGCCAGTGAATGCCGTACGTTTAGCGATTGCAGCGCCAGAAGCTCAACTGGAGCAAGCTTTAATTATTTTAAAGGATCTGCTAGAAAGTAATGGTGATTATGCATTTGTTGACTAAAGGTCATCAAGCGTATAATAAAGCTAAGAGAGAGAAGAGGTGATGGACATGACGCATAAAGGGCGTGTTATTTTTCATGTGGATATGAATAGTTTCTATGCTTCGGTAGAGCAAGCACATGATCCAAGCTTAAAAGGGAAGCCAATCGCCATTGCGGGCAACCCAAAAGAGCGACGTGGCATTTTAGTAACCTGTTCCTATGAAGCAAGAGCGCTTGGCATTTATACAACAATGACTGTCCATGAAGCGAAGCGTAAATGTCCTGAACTATTGTTATTGCCTCCAGATTTTAAAAAATATCGTCAAGCATCCAAAGAAATGTTTACCATTCTTCGTAGCTACACTCCTTTAGTGGAGCCTGTTTCGATTGATGAGGGCTATATGGATGTGACAGCGTTAAGTAAGGAGCAACATGCATTAAGTATTGCCCAGGAAATACAAGAGCGCATTTTAGCTGAGCTTGATTTACCTTGCTCTATCGGTATTGCACCAAATAAATTTTTAGCAAAAACAGCTTCTGATATGAAGAAACCGTTGGGAATTACCGTACTACGAATACGGGATATTGAACAGCAGCTTTGGCATCGAGAGGTTGTTGATATGCATGGAATTGGAGCTAGTACGGCCAAAAAATTAAATGTACATGGCATATTTACGATTGGTGATTTGGCGAAAACGGAAGAGTTTAGGATGAAGCAAATTTTAGGAAAGAATGGTGTGCGACTGCGGGCAAGAGCTAATGGGGTGGATCAACGTATGGTCGATCCTGAAGCGGTTTTTGATACGAAAAGCGTAGGAAATTCAACAACTTTACCTGAAGATGTAACAGATGTCCGTGCACTACATAAAACAATAGAAGGTCTGTGTAAAAAGGTGGTTGAACGACTTGAGGCAAAACGGTTAGCGGGCTCCACTGTAAGTATTCAAATACGGGATGCAAGTTGGCATAATCACACACGATCAAAAACAATGTCTAATGTTCTTTATCGTTTTGAAGATATCTATGACATTGCTTGTGCCTTGTTTGATAAGCATTGGGATGAGTCTCCAGTAAGGCTTTTAGGCGTGACGGTTTCTAATGTAGTGGATCGTAAGGATTACTCGCAACAATTATCGATATTTGATTTTCAAGAACATGTAAAAGATGAACCTATTCTCAAAATCGTGGATGAAATTGAGGGACGTTTTGGGAAGGGGGTTATAAAACGTGGTGTAGATTTAGGGAAACGTTCATCCTATCAATCACAAACAAGCTTTAGTAAGGATTTTTTAGATGACCATGATTGAAAATGAAGGCAGGTGTATACATGCGATACAAAACATATGGAGATGTCCATAATCCTCTAATGCTGTTTATTCATGGAGGTGGAGTCGGTGGCTGGATGTGGGAACAACAAGTTCAGCATTTTTCTAATTATCACTGTGTTGTTCCAGAGCTGTTGTCACAAGATGTATTCTCCATTGAGCAGAGTGCCAGAGAGCTTCTCCAGCTTCTAGAAGAAAAGGCGACTGGAAAGCCCGTCATACTGATTGGATTCTCTTTAGGAGCGCAAATCGCTATTCAAATGCTAAGTATAAAGCCTAGTTTAATCGATTTTACCATTATCAATAGTGCACTTGTAATACCTTCTCCAGCTATGGAATGGATGCTTCAACCGTTCATTCGGCTGACATTTCCACTTATAAAAAATAAAACATTTGCGAAACTTCAAGCTAAAGCCCTATACATCAATGATCTTGATTTTGAACGCTATTATCAAGAGAGTGCTACGATGAAAGTAGAGACATTGATTCAAATTTTGAGAGAAAATATGTTGTTTTCCATCCCGCATGATTTTCATAAAGCCCAAGGGAAAATTTTAATAACGGTAGGAGCTAAAGAGAAAAGCATTATGAAAAAATCAGCTAAAGCCCTTGTTCAAAGTCATCCAAATAGTCATGGTGTCATATTGCACAACATTGGTCATGGAGTATCATTAGCCCAACCTACATTTTTCAACCATTTTGTAGAAAATTGGATTAAGAATGGTCAACTACCTGAGGGGACAGTGATTCAATAGGGAGGCTCCATTATGAATATTCAAACTCATAATGGAGTTGACAGGAAAAGTGTATTTAAGCTTGAAAATAATGAGGATATAAATCTTTATGCTGTAACATCCAGTCCTTCATCTCTACAATCATTTCCTCATAGCCAGGGACAACAAAGGAGAAGTCATTTCTAGTATTCATTAATGTTTTATTGACATTAACGAGCCGATGAGGAAGAATTTTTATGTTGCTGTCCATAAAGTGTTTATTCAATAGTTGAAGTAAGTCGTATTTTGAAATATTCGTAGTATTGACGAGATGATAGAGTCCTGTTAAATCTTCTTGGACAGCCCGTTCAATGGCTTTTGCTAATGTAAGTGTAGTTACTCCAGTCCAAATAGCCCCCGTATAACCGTGAATGGGACCTTTTTGTTGCATAAACCAATTGAATAGTCCGATGCCATCGTTTTTTAAATCAGGGCCAATAATCGAGTTACGAAATGTTAAATGCTTGTTGTGCTCAATCTCCCCCAAGCCTTTTGTACGATCATAAAAAGTTTCACCGTCTCCTATGCTAGTTTCATAGTAGGGGGCATTTTTCCCTGAAAATACGCAATCAGTACTTAGATGAATCAGCTTAGTTTGTCGGTTTTCTAGGAGAGAGACAATGGCATGCGGTAAATAACTATTCAGCCAAATGCTTTGTGCAGGATATACCGTACAAGCTTCGTTTAAGACACCAATACAATTAATGACGACATCAAAATCATGATCTACTAACAACGACCGTAAAAATATAGCGTCCATCACATCGCCCATTATATGGTTCCCAGATGGGAAAGGGGTTCTAGCGTAAGTTGTCACATCATGCCCTTGTTCACATAAATAGATGGCAATGGTATGGCCAGCCATGCCAGTAGCGCCGAGCACTAAGAATTTCATGGCGTTCCTCCAGTCCAATAAAGAAGCTCTTCTTGAATAAGCGGTAATGTCAATAATTTTTCTTTGATGTCAGCCACACTTAATTGTTGTGTATTGTTGGAGTTATATTCATCGGTTAATGTAATTTTAGGAGAGCCCTCATCGAGGTATTTTCCATAATTTAAATCCCGATTATCTGCAGGGATTCGATAAAAATTGCCCATATCAACGGCTTTTGCCGATTCTTCTTTTGTACATAATACCTCATACATTTTTTCCCCATGCCGTGTCCCAATAATTTGGATGGCATTGTTTGCCTGAAAAATCTCAAGTAATGCTTGAGCTAAATTGGCTATTGTTGCTGCGGGAGATTTTTGTACCATAATATCTCCATTTTGTGCATGTGAGAAAGCGTACAATACTAATTCAACGGCCTCATCAAGAGTCATCATAAAACGTGTCATGTTTGGATCTGTAATCGTTAACGGCTTTCCAGCTTTTATTTGTTCAATAAATAAGGGAATGACAGAGCCCCGTGAAGCCATAACATTGCCATATCTAGTGCCACAAATGAGCGTATGATGAGGATCAACCATTCGGGATTTAGCGATAAACGTTTTTTCCATCATCGCTTTGGATATTCCCATGGCATTGACAGGGTAGGCTGCTTTATCTGTAGAGAGGCAGATCATTTTCTTGACACCAGCCTGAATGGCAGCTGTTAGGACATGATCGGTTCCTAAAATATTAGTTTTCACAGCTTCTAAAGGGAAAAATTCGCAGGAGGGAACTTGCTTAAGAGCAGCGGCATGGAACACATAGTCCACATTATACATAGCGGTATGGATGCTTTGAATATCACGGACATCTCCGATATAAAATTTGATTTTACTATGCTGATAGAGCTTGCGCATATCATCTTGCTTTTTTTCATCCCTTGAAAAAATACGAATTTCCTTAATATCCGTATTGAGGAATCGCTTTAGTACAGCGTTACCAAAAGAGCCAGTGCCTCCCGTAATCAGTAATATTTTATTTGTAAACATTGTATGGTTCATTACACCTCCTGCATGCTTTTATTTCAATCCTCTTTGGTGTAGATCACATTCTGAGTTTTCTCTAGGATAGTTGTACCAGTAAGCAAATTCGTTTGTATATTTACTTGTCGGATTTTTATCCATGAGGGCACAATTAAAATCCCAATCTCCTGCTATATCTTTGCGTATTGTAAATTTTGCATCCCCAATTAAACTTCTTCGAATGATTTTAAATTGTCCGGGTAAGGAATAGCGATTCGATTCATCTTTAATAAAGGCGAAGCCATTTTTAATGATCATGTTGTAATAGTAAACATCAAATGTGCCATCCACTTGTGCTAATACATTGCGAATAGCTGGCAAGTAGTGGTCATCGCTATCGATGATGGCTATATAGTCTCCTGTCGCCTCTGCAATGCAGCGATTATAAGCAACACTAGCCCCAAGGTTCGTTGGATGCACGATGATTTTTAAAGCTGCACAGTTTTTTTGGTAGTCCTGTAAAATGGCTAATGTATTGTCAGTAGAACCATCATCCACAATGATAATTTCATAGGCATATTCTTTAGGAATACTGTCAAGCATTGTTAAGATCCATTCTTCGCTATTAAACGCAGGTGATAAAAAACTTATCTTCATTTTATCCCTCCATTCTTTATCTAGTAGTAGAGTTCTTCTATGTGACTGAGCAGATTCTTTAATACAATATGCGTGGACATAGAGCTATTGTAGGCAATTGCTTGTTTTAGGAAGTTTTTAAGAGAGACGCTTTTCTGTATACGATTTCTGTTTACTAGAGAACAAGCAGGATAGGGGCAAAAATTTACTAAGGTATGCACGTTTAGCAGGAAGGGTCATAAACTAGCTAGAGCGCTTTTTTAGAAAGAGGGATACAATGTCAAAAAGGATCGCATTTATTTGTAGCGTGGAATCTTATAAACTGTCTGATGCACATATTTTCAAAGATTTGTGTCTCGTGCCTATTTTGCTAGGGGAGGAATTAGGCTATGAAGTAAGTATTGTGACAACAGAGATGAATGAAGCCCTTCTTCAACAAACCTTTCCAACTGTAAAATTTGAGTCCATACCATTTGAGGAGGATTATGTGGCGAATATGAATGCTTATTTAGCCAAGCATGCCAAGGACATTGACATTGCCTTTGCCATAGGGCCGTATCCATCTTATTTAGCCATTTTGAAAACCTATAAGCATTATAATCCGCAAGGAAAAATTTATATGAAGTTAGATGTAAATCGATTTTGGTTACATCGATTAAAATCCTATCCATACTTTTTAGAGCTACTGCAATTATGTGATCTGCTATCCTCCGAATGTGTGTCCATTCAAACCGCTATTCAAGTGTATTCGCAATTAGCGATTAAACATATCCCCAATGGCTTTTATGAGCATTTTCCCACAGCACCTGTGTCCTTTCATGACAAGGAAAATAGAATTTTAGCAGTGGGGCGCTTAGATGCACCAGAGAAGCAAACGATTTTGACAGTCAAAGCCTTTCTAGCTGCCCAGCTTCCAGACTGGGAGCTTCGTTTAGTAGGACCGATGTCTGCCTCCTATCAAGAGGAGCTAAGGCAGTTGCTAGATGGCCATCCAACTGCCGCTCAAGTAACGATGGTAGGGCCTATTTATGATAAGGTGCAATTAGAAGAAGAGTACCGTAAGGCTAAAATTTTTTGTTTAACATCTGTAGTAGAATGCTATGCCCATGTTTTTGCAGAGGCTGCTAAAAATGGCTGCTATATCGTGACTACTGATGTTGATGGGGCTGCCGATATTACAATGCAACAACGCTTCGGTACAATTCATCCGACACATGATTGGGAGGGGATTGGTCGGACATTGCAGCAAGTTGCCACACAGGGATCATTGCTGGCCGATACTTGTGTACAGCTTCAAGCATTTGCTCGAAAGGAATTAAATTGGTGCCATATTGTGAAAAGGGTTGCTGAATATTTAAATGAATAAACAATCCTCTCTCGATTTTGAAGACTATTCTTTTCTTTATACCATTATTTCCTATATAATAAAAACTAGATTCATCATGTTAGACAATCATGGGAAGACACAAGGGGAGACAGGAATGGAAATACGACAAGCGACAATGCATGAACTAGAAGATTTATCAAAACTGTTTGATGAATATCGTCAATTTTATGGGATCGAGCCAGATGTAAGCAGCGCCAAGGCATTTTTACAATTACGATTGGCTTTAAAAGAGTCTGTCATTTTTGTAGCATTGGTAGATGGCAAGATGATTGGATTTACACAATTGTATCCAACATTTTCATCCATCGCTTTACAATGTGCCTATATTTTAAATGATATTTATGTAACAGAAGATGCTAGAGGCCTAGGGGTGGGCAAGGCATTGATGGAAAAGGTTTTTCGATATTGTGAGCAGCAAGGTGCTCGCTATGTCACACTGCAAACGGCGGCTGATAATGTAAATGCACGTAAACTCTATGAAAAGCTTCATATGAAGCAAGATGAATATTGTAATTATGTGAAATATTTTATGTAGGTGGAACTTGCCAGCATCTCGTCTTCGGATGAAGATGCTTTTTTTTTATCAAAACATCCCCTAGATAGCAAATAGTATCTAGGGGATGTTGCTTGATGTTACTTATTTAATTTCAAGTGTATATGGTTGTGTGCTTGCTTTGCCATAATACTCACTGACTTCAATATAGTATTTACCAGCTTGTAGTTCAACTGTACCAACTTCAGTATCGCCAGCTCCGTAAAGATCGAAGGTTTTAACGGTTTTTCCGTTCGCATCAATCACTCGGATCACACCATCTAATGCTTTTTCTGTTTGAAGTGAAAAAACGACATCGCGTTTTTGGACATTATTAAACTCAAAATAGTCCTTATCACCGAAAGGAATACCTGCATTTAAATATTGAGTTGCAACCCATTTATCATCTTTTTTTGTCAGGGCAGATGGTTTTGTTGGTACACCATTCACTAATTCAGAATCTGCATCTTCATCTGCTTGCTGATGGTTGAACATCGTTAAAGTATACGGTTGTACAGACACTTGACCAAGACCCATGCTGTTGACAAGGATAAAATAACCGCGGTCTTTTTTGGCTTTGAAGGATGTATTTACATCTGTTGTTCCACCCATTCCAAGTAATAATTCAAGAATATTATCGCTTAGTCCAAATGGAATTTCTGTTTCCATTTCTTTCGGATCAATTTTCTTATTGCCGTTCGTATCTTCTATAATAGAGCCAGCAAATTTTAACTCTTTTTGAAGCTCTTTTGGTAGTTGAGCTAATTGTTCATTTGTAAATGGGGTAGAAGAAAGAAGCAGACTCATCACTTCATCATTGCCTTCTTGCTTATAGTAGTAATAATCTACATCATCTTGATAAATAAGATGGTCTTTATAAGTCGTACCTGGCTGAACTTTCAGCGCTTTTGCTTCCTCATGATTGTCTGGATTGTAATCTGCTGGAATATCACCGATTTTTTTTGTTTTCAACGTATAAGGTTCAGCAGATCGTTCTCCAGCATTGACAACAGCGACCACATAGGTTTTATCCTTTTTCAATGGGATGACCTTTGCATCATTTTCATTTCCAGTCGAACCAAGCAGTAGTGCTAGTAATCCAAGGTCATTTGTTAAGGAAGAAACAGGGATTAATTCCTTTGCTTCCTCATCATATTCAAATACGGTACCAGCAGGCTTTTGGTTCATCCCTTTGATAAAGCTGAAACTATAAAGGGCATCTTCCTTCGTTTTAAATAAGAAATAATCCTCATCATAGTCTGTTTGGAAATAAGCTTTCTTATTTTCACCAATTTCAAAACGTATAGCCTGTTTTATAATCGGCTCAACATTTTCTATATTCCCTGACGCCGTTGGATTCATTAGCATACCCATTAGGCTGTCAATTTCATTGCGTTTTTTAGTTTTACTTGGTGTAATCGGTAATTGTCCCTCTGGCATTCCTTCTTCTAACATGGCTTCATTTAGCGGTAGCCCATCTTCGTCTGGTGGAAGGGTAACCACTTCACCTTTTAATGTGTAAGGAATCATCGATTCACTAACCGTTTCTTCTTTTTCAATACCACCACTAAAGAACATTTCCATAGAAAACTCACTATTACTGTCATTAGAGACACTTAAAACATATTCCTGATCCGGTACAGCATCGATAATCATGCTAACTGCTTCACCTTTCGCTGTACCATTTGCTGTTTGCATAGGATAGGCTTGTTCTTCCTCGCTGTCATCAATTTTAGCTTGCTCAGCTTCTTCTGGTGGTATCGGCTGAAAGTCTTCCTTAAGATAAAGCTCCATAGAGGCTGTGACACCTGGAATACCCGACAGGTCGAATTGTAATGTCGTTGGTTCTTTTACAGAGAATGTGAAATAATCTTGATCTCGTTGTTGATCTTTTGACAGAAGGGTATAGTTTTTGCCTGCCGTACTATAAGGGAACTTATTTATCGGCGCCATAGTAGATTTATCTAATGTATCAATTGGCAAGCTCTTCGTCGTTTGTGCTGTAAACGTGTAAGTAGATTTGCCTTTTAAGCTATAGCTACCATTATGATCTTTGACAGCAATTAAAAGCGTCCCTTTTTGATCTGCTTTAAATAAATAACCTTCTTTTTTTCCTACGCGAACATCATTGACATGAATTGGCTCTACTTCACCCTTATGATTATTTGGGTAGAAATATAAATCAAAGGCATAATCATATTTGTTTGCACCTTTTAATGTTAGCTGAGCATATTCATTTGCGTCTAAATCGACTTTATACCATTTCTTTTCATCTTGCTGCTCGAAAGCGCCATGTTCGATATTTAACGTATTTTTAGCAAGAACTTTAGCGTTTTGTATGCGTTCTTCTTTCGACTCTGAATAGTGTTTAGGTAGTTTATTTAAATCGAATTGCAATGCTTTGACTGGATCGATTAGTCCATGACCGTAGGTAAGATCATAGCCTTTCGCTCCTAAATCTTGTGCCGTCATTTCCAAAATTGCCTCTATTTCATGCGGCTTTAAATGTGGATATTTTGATTTAAGAAGAGAGGCGACGCCTGCCACTACAGGTGATGCCATGGATGTACCACTGAATTTGACGAAGGATGATCCTTTTTTGTCATCATGAACGGTACTATAAATTTCCTCACCTGGTGCAACAACATCAACGGACGGTCCGTAATTTGAATAGCTTGATAGTTTGTTGCGCTCATTCGTTGAACCTACACTAATAACACCCTCATAAGAAGCAGGGAAGGAGTATTCATCTGTTGATTCATTGCCCGCGGCTGCCACAATTGTAATACCACTGTCAACGGCTTTCTGAACGGCTTCTTTCATCAGTGGAGATTCCCCGTAGCCTCCTAGACTCATATTAATGACGTCAACACCCTGTTCAATAGCATACAAAATGCCTTGTGCAATAATGAAATCATTTGCACCTTCTTTGCCATTAAATACGTCAATGGGTAGTAGCTTCGCTTTCGGATTCACACCGTGTCCGCCTATGCCATTATCTTTAGCTGCGGCGATAATACCAGCTACATGTGTTCCGTGATCACCTGGATAAGTAGTATTCGCTGGTGCTGCTGCATTATAGGGTGGGAGTACTTGAGATTTTAGATCGGGGTGTTTAAAATCTACACCAGAATCAATGACAGCGACTGTCACATCATGCTCACCCGCTAATTCTAGTGCCTTATCCATTTGCAGTAGGTTTAAATGATACATCTCTTGTTTCTTTGGATCGACTTCTGTTTGAAAAGAGCGATACACATAGCTAGGAGATACACTTGTAATGCCATCTTGCTTTAGATAGTAAGCAACTGCTTTTTCTATTGATACGCCTTTATTCAGTTGTACCACATCATAGCCTAATGAAGGAATGGAGCGGATGACTTTGGAGCCAATGTTTTTATGTACATTTTTATCAAGTCCTGAATGCTTGATAACAATTTTATCCTTACTCATCCATTTTTCTTCATTCTGCTCTGTTTGTTTCATACTACTTGCCAGTACATTCTTGGCTTTATGCTGAGGTACTTCAGCAAAGGCAGAAGCAGCTGGAACCATTAGTGTAGCGGATGCTACAATAGCGACTGATTTTTTAAACAAACTTTTCAATTGTTATCTCTCCTTGGTGTTATAAATTAAGTCTCGACTCTATTAATACGGATAAAGATTAGAAAAGTTTCGTAAAGGAGGAAAATTTTTCACTATTTTTTCCTTCGAATTGTCTAAAGTTTTTTGTTTTACAACTAATTAGTAGAAAGCCTCTATTCAGCTGATGGACTTCCAAGTATTGCACGCTTCGTTCTTTTACGTTTATCCAATATGTTTTTGGCATGCCAAACCATCAAAGACATCGCAACGAATTTGACGTATCGCTAACATAAATCGAATCTTTTGATTTCGTAGTAGTTTACTAATTTTTGAATATGAAAGAAAATAAAAAATGATAAAGCCATCGAGAGAGAATTTCTCGATGACTTTTGTCTACAATTGTTCTATTAATTGTTGTAATTCATACTTGGAGCGGGGGGGTGTAATGTTTTCCTGCAATAGCTTCTTTTTTTGTAATGTCATGAACATATCAAAAACCCATGGACGTTCGAGATGTGCACGTTGCAGCAATTCTTCTTCATAAAACAACTCGATCGGGTCTCCGTTATAAATGATATTCCCTGCCTCCATGACAATGATTTGATCCGCCCATTCATAAGCAAGGGGAATGTCATGGGTAGCAAGTAAAATGGTTCTTTCGCCGTCTTCTAATTTACCTAGGTACTGTAGAACTTGGGTAGCATAATAATTGTCAAGGCCTGCTGTTGGCTCATCTAATAAGAGGACAGAGGGCTCCATCGCTAAAACACCTGCCATCGCCACACGCTTTTTCTGACCTACGCTTAGAAAGTGAATAGGTTTTTCGAGTAAATCGCCTATTTCCGTTTGCGCAACAGCCCATGCTATTTTTTCTTCGATTTTTTCGGTAGACCAGCCAAGATTTAGTGGTCCAAATGCGATATCTTGCTTGACAGTACCTGAAAAAAGTTGATGATCCGCATCTTGAAAAACAATGCCAACTTGCTGGCGAAGTGCCTTTAAAGCTTTTCGACTATATTGAAGCTCGTTGCCATCAAAAACAATCGTCCCAGCTGACGGTTGTAAAATACCATTAAGATGCTGAAACAATGTTGATTTTCCAGCGCCATTATGACCAAGGATGGCAATTTTTTTTCCTTTTGGAATGTGTAAAGTAATGTCTGACAATGCCTTCGTACCATCTGCATAGGCATAGGACAAGCGGTTTAGTTCAAAATAGAATGCTGTCATGAGAAGTACCCTCCATATACAATGAGGAATAGGAATAGTGTCGCTATGCCTAGCCAATTTTTCTTGCTATAGGAGCCCATCTCTTGCCAGTAGACGGCTTCGCCACCCCGTGACTGCATGGCATTATTAAGCTCACGACTACGCTGAAACATTTCAGCAAATAGCGCCACAATAAGCATGGATACGGAGCGTAGCCATTGCATTGGAGAATGGTAGCCAAGACGCGCTTGCTGGGCAAGATGTATTCTGTACATGCTTTCTAAAAATATAAAAATAAAACGATAGGTTAGTTCAATAAGCTCAACCAATAAAGAGGGCAGTCGCCATTGTCGGAGCACATAGCAAATCCCTTGTACGGATGTGGTCAAAATTAAAAAGTATAAACAACTACTACTGCCAAGGACAATAAAGAACAATTGTTGGGCGGACAGGGCACTTGCTTTTCCGATGAAAATTGTCCAATTCATCCACGTAAAAGACCACAGATGGGCAGGTAATACATGAGTTGCTGGTGTGATTGACAGCAAGATGGATACAAGACTTGTTAGTAAGAAAAATCCAGGTAGCAATAATAACTTAACATAGTAGGTAAGCGGAATTTTTGCACCTAAAATGATAAAAGCACTCATTACAAAAAATGTAATGAGTGAAAGTCGTTCATCTCTCATGATGAGCGTTACGAGAAGTAGACCAATTGAAAATATCATTTTTTCTAGCGGATGAACGGACGCTAGCTTATTCAGATACGCATACTTATCAATGAGTAACATAACGGGTTAACCTTCTTTATGCTTGCCGCGCATATAGCCGATGAAGTAGCCAATAAAACCAGCTCCAATAGCTGCCTGTAGCACGAATAATAAGCTTTCAATTTCACCACTTGGTGGCTCCCATAAGCTTTCAAACCACGGTTCATATTCTGCATTGATTTCGCCAATGGCTGCTTCTGCCTCTCCATCAGCACCACCAAATTCTGCACCTTTTTGTATAAACAATGGGATGATAGCTAACAGCACAACAATCGCTAATAGTAATAAATTTCGTTTCATCTACTAATGTGCCTCCTTTGTTGAGAAAACACGCAACATTTTTAATTCGCTGACATTGTACTTTTTCAAGAAATTCATCACAATGACCGTTAAAATTCCTTCACTCACCGCTAACGGAATTTGAGTTAAGGCAAAAATACCTGCGAACTTTGTAAACGATGCCATAAAGCCGCCAACCTCTGAAGGGAAGGCTAATGCTAACTGTACAGAAGTCACAACATATGTACCTAAGTCACCAAGCATCGCAGCAAAAAAAACAGCTAGTGAAAATGACAACCCTATTTTTTGAGCCCCTTTAAAGACAAAGTAAGCAATAAATGGGCCTACAATCGCCATAGAGAAGGCGTTCGCTCCTAAAGTGGTAATCCCACCATGTGCTAATAATAAAGATTGGAATAATAAAACAATCGTTCCGATGACACTCATAGCGAGAGGTCCGAATAAAACCGTTCCAAGTCCAACACCAGTTGGGTGGGAGCAACTACCTGTAACCGAAGGGATTTTTAACGCCGACAGCACAAAAGCAAAGGCTCCTGAAAGACCTAAAAGCATTTTGGTTTCAGGGTTTTCTTCAATTGTTTTGCGAATGGAGCGCAATCCTAGAATAATAAATGGGATAGAGATGACCCACCAAAAAATAGCCCATTCGATTGGTAAAAAACCTTCCATGATATGCATGGCAAAGGCACGTTTTGGCACGAGTAAAAAGGCCAATAAAAAATAACTAAGTTTCCACCATGAAAATTTCAAAAGCTTTCCTCCTTACTAATAGATTTTTAGAATGTAGCGTGCGTAAATAAAAAAGCACTTCTCCGTTGTTGGAAAAGTGCATAGCTAAAAAAGCAAATAACATTCTCATCTGCTAAGCCGCACACCTATCCTCGTAGGCTGAAACGATCACATATTTTTCGGCAGGTCTCCTGGCTCTAGTTCAACACTTTATAGGTCTTCCCATCCGTTGGACAGTGACATGTTCTATAAAGCTCCCTAATACAGTGGCGGGACCGCGCCGGACTCAAACCGGCTTCCCTTTTAAGCAAAATGATAAGTATTTTACACCGAAAAAACATTAAGTTGTGAGATTTCACGACAAAGTGTAACATGATTTTCCATAAATATGCTATACTTTTTTAAAAAATATTTTCAATTGAAGGTCAATAGAGAAGATTCTGATAACTACTGAATTGTCATAAATAAGGAGATATTATAATTTTTATACCCGGTCTACACACAAAATTGATAAAATTGTCATAAATTTTTATAGAAATATTGAAATTTTAAAATAATGAGATATGATAGAGACAGTTTTCTATTCTATAAAGAAGATAATAAATTTCATATAAAACGTCGATAAGTGCTCGAATAACTCGAGATAATAGGGAAATTGGTGAAAATCCAATACAGCCCCCGCTACTGTAATAGCTGATGAAATCGCAAAGCCACTGGTGCAAACTTGGGAAGGTGCGATAGTAAAATGAAGCTTAAGTCAGGAAACCTGCTTATTTGATTGTGCATGCAAACTTTTCGGAGGGAGAAGTTGAAGCAAGAGCGAGTACCTGTATTTTATTTTATTCGTTTTTATTTGGCTTCTACAAAACCTTTACTCTTCGTAATTAGAGTAAAGGTTTTTCTTTTTCCAGAAAGCAAATGAGGGGAGACAGAAGATGACAACATGGAATTTAGAGGGGATGAAAACACATCTCTTTATTTGTAATGGTAGTAGCTGCATGAACAAAGGTGGGGAGGAAATTACCCTAGCTATTCGAGAAGAAATACAACAGCAAGCACTTGATCAAGAGATACATACAACAAGAACGCGCTGTAATGGACGATGCAAGGATGCTTGTGTGGTCATCGCCTATCCGCAAGGGAATTGGTATCGTGTACCATCAACAGAGCATGCTAGAACACTTGTACAAGATTTACATCATGAATCCTTATACAAAGAACATGTCTTTACACTTCGTGAAGGTACATTACAGCGTACAGCACAAACGACAGCCATTAAAGGGATCGAAAAGGTGAAAGAGGGGTAACAACATGGCGCAAAAAGGAAAAATTTTCGTAGTGGGCTTTGGACCTGGAGACTTTAAGCATATTACGACACGGGCGGTAGAGGCATTACAACAAAGTGATATGATCATAGGCTACAAAACCTACGTAGAGTTGATTCAGGATTTAGTCAGTGCGAAGTCGATTGTCAGTACTGGAATGACCGAAGAGGTGTCCCGTGCGCAGGAAGCGGTTCGCCAAGCAGAGGCTGGAAGCATTGTCTCAGTCATTTCAAGTGGTGATGCGGGTGTCTATGGTATGGCGGGATTAGTGTATGAGGTATTGATTGAGCTAGGCTGGACAGAAGCAACGGGGATTGAGGTAGAAATTGTCCCTGGTATTTCTGCCATCAATTCATGTGCTAGCTTACTTGGTGCCCCGATTATGCATGATGCCTGTACGATTAGTTTAAGTGACCATCTAACACCATGGAATTTAATTGCCAAGCGCGTCGAGGCAGCCGCTATGGCGGATTTTGTAATCGCTTTATACAACCCAAAAAGCGGTCGCCGAACAAGACAAATTGTCGAAGCACAGCGCATTCTCTTAGAATATCGTTCGCCTGACACACCAGTAGGACTTGTGAAAAGTGCTTACCGCGATCGTCAAGAAGTGACGATGACAACATTAGCCGAAATGCTGGAGCATGACATTGGAATGCTGACGACAGTCATTATTGGTAATTCGTCGACATTTTTCTATGACAATAAAATGATTACACCACGTGGCTATCAACGTAAATATACATTGGGTGAAGAAAAACAACCCTTACGTCCACATCAACGTTTACGTGAAGAAAATGAACCTTGGGCAATGAACCAAGAGACAGGGACTGCACGACAAGACTTTACAGCAGATCCTAATGCAGGGCGTTTTAATAAACCCAGTGTAGCCGCTACGCCAAAGCCAAAAAAAACAGCACTTGAAATGGCTACAGCGGCACTCGCAATGGTGAAAGGAACAAGTGCAGTCAAAGTAACGCCGAAACTTGTACAGCAAAAAATAGAATCCATTTTTGAATTAGCTGTAAGCCCAGGAGTGGTGAATAAGTTTTTCACACCTCAGCAAATGATGACGTTAGCAGAGGTCGTTGGGGAAGAGGGGACGATGGAATATACACCAGACCATCAAATCCATTTGAAAATCCCAACGACTGCCCCTGAACGTATCACGGAGAAATTACAGGAAGTAGGCTTTTTATTAGCGCCGATTGGTGATGTGCTATCCTTGAAGGCTTGTGATTTTTGCTATGGTGAAAAGGCCGATTCGATTCCCTATGCAGAAGAAATACAACAAAAATTAGGTGGAATGTCTTTGCCGAAAACATTAAATATCGGTTTTAACGGCTGTGGTATGGCCTGTTACAGGGCTGTATTTGATGATATTGGTATTGTCTATCGCAAAAGTAAATTTGATGTCTTTATTGGGGCGAAGCCAGTTGGTCGTACGGCCCATGCAGCACAGCCTGTTGTAGAAGGGTTGGAGCCTGAACAACTGATTCCACTAATTACAGATATTATTGAAGAATATAAAGCAAATGCTCACCCAAATGAACGTTTATTTAAATATTTTAAACGTGTGAAAAAGATATTGCATTTTACGTATCAAGATATGTCTTCCAAAATAAAAGTAGAGCCAGCTCCGTGCGGCGACTAGTGAGGAGAAAAGAGATGAAAGCTATTTTATTTGTCGGCCATGGGAGCCGTTTAGCAGCAGGAAATGATGAGGTACGTACATTTATTGAACAAATGACACCGCGTATTGATGCACAATTTTTAGTGGAAACATGTTTCCTAGAATTTGCTTCACCGAACATCGAAGAAGGCATTACGAATTGTGTGAAGAAAGGGGCTACAGAGGTTCATGTAATTCCGATTATTTTACTTCATGCAGGCCATTCAAAGCTGCATATTCCAGCAGAGATCGAGCATGCGCGTGAGCATTATCCGAACATTACATTTACCTATGGTCAAACCATTGGCATTCATGATGAAATATTTGCGATTTTACAAGATCGTCTAGCGGAAATTGGTTTTCATTCAGAACAAGAGCAACAAGATACAGCCATTTTATTGATTGCACGAGGTGGCAGTGATCCATCTGCAAATGGTGATTTTTACAAAATTACACGACTTTTATGGGAAAAATTACCTGTTAAATATGTGGAAAGTGCATTTATGGGCGTAACAGATCCACGTGTTGAAGAAGGTATTGAACGCTGTGTTAAATTAGGTGCGAAAAAAATCATCATGCTCCCATACTTTTTATTCACAGGTATTTTAATGGAACGTATGAATGATATGTGTGTGAAGTTTAATGAACAATATCCAGATTGTACTGTTCAAATTGCCAATTATTTTGGCTACCATGAACGTTTACAAAATGTTTTATTAGAGCGTATTGAACAAGCGATAAATGGTACATCTACAGGCATGCAAGATTTAGAAAATTATCGTGCCTATGCGGCAGTTCATGGACATGCCCATCATCACCATCATCATGATCACGATCATGGACACGACCACCACCATGAAGAGGAGCCAGTAAAATGATTTTCATGTTAGCAGGGACGAGTGATGCAAGGGATCTAGCCCTTGCCCTGCAAAGCGCAGGACATGCGGTAACAGCTACCGTCGTGACTGATTCGGCAGCCTCTAGTCTTGCTGACGTTGGCCTACCACATTTAATAGGTCGACTGACAGCTGAGGAAATGGCAGCCATCATAACAGAGCAAGGCTATCAAATGGTGGTTGATGCCTCTCATCCATTTGCTGAGGAAGCTTCTAAAAATGCAATGGCAGCGGCCGAACAGGCACAAGTTCCTTATATTCGCTATGAGCGTGCCCATGAACACTATGCGCATCCTCTCATTACGATAGTGAAGGATTATGAGGAGGCTGCCCAATTAGCGGCAAAAAAGCGAGGTGTCATCATGCTGACAACAGGCAGCAAAACACTTGCTACTTTTACAAAGGTTTTACAAGGCTTAGAAAATACGAGAGTAATTGCTCGCATGCTTCCACGACTGGACAATATGGAAAAATGTGAGGCACTTGGTGTGGCACAACGAGATATTGTAGCTATTCAAGGTCCGTTTTCAAAGGAATTAAATGAAGCATTGTTTCGTCAATATGGAGTAACTTTGATGATCACCAAAGAAAGCGGTAAAGTTGGCTCAGTTGATGAGAAGCTTGAGGCAGCTCTTGCCTGTCATATTGAAACGATTCTTATTGCAAGACCAACCATTCAATATGGCCAACAATATTCAACATTTGAAGAAATATTACAGGCTGTACAACATACACTTTAGGAGGCATTATCCATGGATTTTAAAACAGATTTCAAACCATTAACGGTAGACCCAGATAAAATTTACGATTATAGTTTCTCGATTATTGCAGAGGAAATGGGCGATCATGATTTTTCGGAGGACGAGTGGAAGATTGTGCGCCGTATTATCCATGCTTCGGCGGATTTTGAGCTAGGTCGCAGTGTCATCATTACACCTGGTGCAATTGAAGCGGGGATTGAGTCCATCCTTGCCGGACGACATGTCATTGCAGATGTTCAAATGATTGAAAGTGGCTCTGGTAAAAAACGCTTCCAAAAGCATGGTGGCGATTTACATTGTTATATAGCGGATGAAGATGTCGCAGTAGAAGCGAAAAAACAAAATACAACTCGTGCCATCATTTCCATGCAAAAGGCTACAAAATTACATGAAGGTGGGATTTATGCAATTGGTAATGCGCCAACTGCCTTACTAGAATTGATTCGTTTAATTAAAGAAGGCTTAGCAAAACCAGATTTAATTATCGGTATGCCTGTCGGTTTCGTGTCAGCAGCCGAGTCAAAAGAAGAATTGCTGAAACTCGAAGGGATTCCGTACATTACCAATGTTGGTCGTAAAGGCGGTAGTACAGTGACGGTTGCCGCGTTAAATGCCATTTCACTATTAGCGGATGAACAGGCGAAAAAATAATGGAGCGGAAGCCAAAAAAGGATCCCAAGGACATGCGTCACGGTTATACAACGGGAGCCTGTGCAACTGCGGTAACAAAGGCTGCATTGCTCGCTCTGATTACAAAGGAAGAGCAGGAGACGAGTACCATTCATTTACCGATTGGTCGGGATGCAACCTTTACAATTGAAAAATGCATATTTGAAGAAAATGCTGTCAGCTGTGAAACGATTAAGGATGCTGGTGATGATCCTGATGCGACCCATCAGGCGCTTATTGTTGGCACAGTGAGCTGGGCTGATACACCTGGAATTCATTTAGATGGAGGGATTGGGGTCGGGCGTGTTACAAAGCCTGGCTTACCAGTGCCTGTTGGCGAGGCAGCCATTAATCCTGTACCACGTAAAATGATTCATAGCACGGTTCAAGGGGTATTAGACGAATTTCACATTACACGAGGCGTGAACGTAGTGATTTCCGTACCTAAAGGAGAAGAAATCGCTAAAAAAACGTTAAATGGACGACTTGGTATACTTGGAGGCATCTCAATTTTAGGCACAAGGGGAACCGTCGTGCCTTTTTCGAGTTCTGCGTATATGGCAAGTATTGTACAAGCCATTAGTGTAGCTAAAGAAGCTGGTTGTGAGCATTTAGTGGTAACGACAGGCGGTCGCAGCGAAAAATTTGCGATGAAACAATACCCCGATTTACCAGAAGAATCTTTTATTGAAATGGGTGACTTTGTCGGCTTTACTTTAAAACATTGTAAGCGACTCGGTATCAAACAAGTTTCTCTTGTCGGTATGATGGGGAAATTTTCTAAGGTGGCACAAGGTGTCATGATGGTTCATTCCAAAAGTGCACCAATCGATTTTAACTTTTTAGCACAACTTGCAGAGGATACAGGAGCAGATGGAGAAACAATAGCGCAAGTACGTGAGGCAAACACAGCGTCACAAGTTGGCGAAATCATGATGGAGAAGGGCTATGATGCATTCTTTCATCATTTATGTGAGGCGTGCTGTTATTCCTCTATCCATCATATAAAAGGTGGTTTAACACTTTCCACATCGATTTATTCGATGCAGGGACAATTATTAGGAAGGGCTGATGACATTGCATCGATCGATGAAATTGATTGGGATCGGGGATAACGGATTAGCAAGCTTATTTCCCCAATACCTCGAGTGGATTGAAGACTGTGAGGTACTTGTTGGTGGTGAGCGAGTACTGGATTTTTTCCCGAACTTTACAGGTGAAAAAATCAGCATTAAAGGGGGACTTTCAGCACTTGTTGAAAGATTATCTAAGGAAACAAGAAATACGGTAATCCTTGCCACTGGCGACCCATTATTTTATGGCATTGGGGGCTATCTCGCTAAAAAGCTAGATATTGAGGTTTATCCATATATGAGTTCTGTTCAGCTGGCCTTTGCGAAGATGGGAGAAAGCTGGCAGGATGCCTATGTCACAAGTATTCATGGCCGACCAATGAAAGGCTTGGCACAGCGTATCGATGGGAAAAAGAAAGTAGCGCTTTTAACGGATGCTGATAATAGCCCCAATGCGCTCGCTCGTTATTTAAAGCATTTTGGTATGACAGAATACCGAGCGTTTGTTGCAGAAAATTTACAGGGTGAAAACGAAAAATGTGGCTGGTATTCGTTAGATGAAATGGAAAGCGCTCATTATTCGCCATTAAATGTCGTGATTTTACAACAAATAATGGAACCGAAACGTTACACGCTTGGGATTGATGATGAAGAGTTTTCACAACGCAAGCCAGATAAAGGACTGATCACGAAAAAGGAAATACGTGTTTTAAGCTTACAGGCCATGCAGCTTCAACAGAATAGCATTATTTGGGATATTGGTACTTGTACGGGTTCTATGGCGATTGAGGCAGGAAAACTTGCGTCAGAGGGTCAAGTATTTGCTGTAGAGAAAAATGCACCTGATTTAGATAACTGTCTTCAAAATCAGCAAAAGTTCCGTGTTGATATCACAGCCATTCATAGTAAAGCACCAGAGGGATTAGACAGCTTCCCAGATCCTAATGCCATTTTCATTGGTGGTACGGGTGGCGAAATGGTGGAGTTACTACAGTTATGTTGTAGTCGTTTGAAGCCAAACGGTCGCATTGTCTTAAATGCAGCGACCATTGAAAATTTATATAAAGCGGTGGAAGCGTTTAAGGCTTGTGGCTTTGCGGTTGATATTTTACAGGCACAGCTTGCGCGCAGCAAACCTATTTTAGATATGACACGCTTTGTACCATTAAATCCAATTTATATTATTTCGGCTTATCGAAAGGAAGAAAATAATGAGTAATCTAGGTGTATTATACGGCTTGGGCGTTGGTCCTGGCGATCCAGAATTAATTACAGTCAAGGCGTTTCGTGTGATTCAGGAATCACCTGTTATTGCCTATCCAAAAAAGCTAAGAGGTAGTAAAAGCTATGCCCATCGCATTGTCGATGTTTATATTAATCCAGACGAAAAAGATATGCTTGGCCTTGTATTCCCTATGACCAAAGATGAGGCTGTCCTTGAACGTGAATGGACAAAATCAGTAGAACTTGTCTACGAAAAACTACAAGCTGGTAAGGATGTAGCCTTTGTAACAGAGGGAGATCCGTTACTATATAGTACGTTTATTCATATGATGAAGTTGATGCAGGACATGCATCCAGATGTAGAAATCCGTACGGTGCCAGGGATTTCTTCGTTCAATGGCTCCGCGTCTCGATTAGGGATTGCTTTAGCTGATGGCGATGACCGAGTGGCCATTATTCCTGCCCATGATGATTATGAAGCAATGCGTGAAGCCATTGAAAATCATGATGCCGTTGTCTTTATTAAAGTGGCAAAGGTGATCGATTTAATGCTAGAGGTGCTACGTGATCTAGATTTATTAGATAAAGCATCTGTCGTGACGAAGGTCACTTCTGATGAAGAAGTTATTTGGGATGTTCGTGAATTGGATGGTGTGGAATTAGAATATCTAACATTAATGGTGGTGCGTAAATAATGAAGAAAATCTATATAGTTGGCGCTGGTCCAGGTGATCCAGACTTAATTACAGTTAAAGGTTTACATATGCTGCAAACAGCGGACGTTGTCATGTACACAGATTCATTAGTGAGTGAAGAGCTTATTGCGAAAGCAAAACCTGATGCAGAGGTCATTCGAACTGCTGGCATGCATTTAGAGGAAATGGTGGCCGTTATGGTGGATCGTGTTAATGCTGGGAAAACAGTAGCTCGTATGCATACAGGTGACCCAGCGATGTATGGTGCCATCATGGAGCAAGTGGCTCTATTGAAAAAGGAAGGCATTGGGTATGAAGTGATTCCAGGGGTTAGCTCTGTTTTTGCATCAGCAGCGGCAATCGGTGCAGAGCTCACAATTCCTGATTTAACACAAACCCTCATTTTAACACGTGCAGAAGGACGTACACCTGTCCCAGAATTTGAAAAGCTACGTGACTTGGCGAGTCATCATTGTACAATTGCTTTATTCCTTAGTGCAACACTTACAAAAAAAATTGTTAAAGAATTACAAAGTGCTGGTTGGGCTGATGATACGCCAGTAGCAGTTATTCAACGTGCTTCATGGCCAGATCAAAAGATCGTACGTACGACTTTAATCGAATTAGATGAAGCAATGCGTGTAAATGGTATTCGTAAGCATGCAATGATTCTAGCTGGTTGGGCATTAGACCCGAATATTCATGATAAGGATCAATATCGTTCGAAGTTATATGATGCAACCTTTACACATGGCTTTAGAAAAGGTGTGAAGACAAGTGATTGAGTTACAGGAAGGTGTATTACCAGAGGTTGATCAACGCAATCCTTATGCGGTTGTCGCCATTACGAAGCATGGTGTTCAAATTGGACGTCGCCTGCAGCAAACCTTTGCAGCGAGTGATTTATATTATATGAGTAAATTTGAGCAAGGCGATGAAGCAGAAAAGCATATTCAATTATTTACAGGTACCGTGCGCTTGTTATTGCCAACGCTATTTAAACAATATAAAGGGTTGATTTTAATCATTTCGCTCGGTGCGGTCGTACGCATGATTGCGCCCATTTTAAAGGATAAAAAGACAGACCCTGGCGTTGTCGTAATTGATGATCGAGGCGACAATGTCATCAGCGTATTATCAGGGCATCTTGGCGGTGCCAATGAGCTAACGCATGAGGTGGCAGCGGCACTTGGTGCAAATCCAATTATTACAACAGCTTCTGATGTGCAAAAGACGATTCCTGTTGACTTATTTGGAGCCCGTTTTGGTTGGGTATGGGATAGTGCCGACAAATTGACACCAGTGAGTGCTTCCGTTGTAAATGAGGAGCATGTGGCAATTGTGCAGGAAACGGGTGAGCGCGATTGGTGGATGCGTGATACTGCCATGCCAGAGCAAATTAAAATCTATCCATCCACACAGGCAGCCATCGAGGCTAAACCTCATGCCACGCTATTAATAACGGATCGAATCATAGAACAAGAGGAAGAGATTCTTCTAGAAAACGGTGTTATTTATCGACCAAAATCTATTGTGCTCGGTATGGGCTGTAATCGTGGGACATCTGTGGAAGAAATTGAACAAGTGATTGATGAAACCTTGGCAGAGCTAAAGCTTTCGAAAAAAAGTGTGAAGGCATTATGCACGATTGATTTAAAAAAAGATGAGCAATGTTTTTTAGACATTACCAAGAAATATGATTGGGAGTTCGTCACTTATACCCCGGCGGAATTAAATCAAATCGAATTTCCTTCCCCTTCTGAAACAGTCTTTAAATATACAGGTGCCTATGGTGTGAGTGAACCAGCGGCTATGCGTTATGCACAGGTCAAGTCACTCCTATTAGAAAAGAAGAAATCGGGTAATGCTACGATTTCAGTTGCGAGATACCTATTTTAAGGAGGAAGTCCATGCAAACAAATCGTTTTGTACTAGCTGGTACGGGTAGTGGGGTAGGCAAAACTACTTTCACCATTGGACTGATGAAAGCACTACAAAATAAAGGAAAAGTAGTGCAGGGCTTTAAATGTGGCCCTGATTATATCGATCCAACGTATCATACGGCTGTAACAGGTAGAGTATCAAGCAATATTGATAGCTGGATGTTCTCCCATGAAGCAGTACGTGATATTGTGGCACGCGCAAGTATGGATGCGGATGTGTCCATTATTGAAGGGGTGATGGGCTTCTATGATGGCAAAAGTCCTTTATCAGATGCTGGCTCTGCCGCAGATATTAGTGTAGTGACAGAGAGTCCTGTTATTTTAATTGTTAATTGTGCAAGTATGGCTCGTAGTGTAGCAGCTGTTGTAAGAGGCTTCCAAGTTTTGTCAGATAAACCGAGGATCGTTGGCGTTATTGCGAACCAAGTGGGCAGTGTTGGTCATTATGAAATTGCCAAGGCGGCTATTGAACAAGAATGTGGCATTCCTGTCATCGGCTATTTAAAACGTGAACAAGGCATCGATATTCCGAGTCGTCATTTAGGGTTAGTACCCGCCATTGAAAGGGGAGAACTAGATTCATTTTTTGATAAACTAGGTGACCTTATGGCAGAAACGATTGACTTGGATCAATTACTTGACTTAACAAAAGCCCCTATCCTACATGAATCAGGTCACTTATTTGCTGAGGAGCCTTCACAAAATATTTGTATAGCGGTTGCAAGGGATGCAGCATTTAATTTTTATTATGAAGAAAACTTAGCTTTGCTACGTGCGAAAGGCGCGACATTACAATTTTTCTCTCCACTTGCCAATGAGCCTGTACCATCAGAAGCAGATGGCCTCTATATTGGTGGTGGCTTTCCTGAAGAATTCGCAGAGACATTGGCTTCACATACAGTCGTGAAAGACTCTATTCAAGACGCTATTGCCAAAGGACTGCCAACATTAGCGGAATGTGGTGGCTTTATGTATTTAACAGAGGCTATTACAAATAGTCAGGGTGAACGCTATGAAATGGTAGGTGTGATTCCAGGGGAAGTGGCCATGCAGACAAAGCTTGCAGCACTAGGCTATCGTGAAATTTTTGGCACAGCAGATAATTTCTTAATTGGTGTGGAGCAAGAAGCGAAGGGCCATGAATTCCATTATTCTAAATATAGTGGTACCCACAACACACCAGCCTACGAGACGATTGGTCGTTTTGGCAAAAAGCAAGAAGGCTATAAACAAGGGAATTTGGTGGCTGGTTATACACATTTCCATTTTGTATCAAACCCAAAGCTAGTTGACAATTGGTTAACAGCTTGTAAGAAGGTGAAAAATGATGACTAATTATTTTCCTATTCATATCAATCTAGAATATAAAACCGTAGTGATTGTAGGTGGCGGACACGTGGCAACGCAGAAGGTAGCCTCTCTATTACCCGCAAAGGCCCATATTGTCATAGTCAGTCCAACCCTACATGATACATTACAGCCACTTGCCGATTCGGGGCAAATTACTTGGAAGCAGAAGGAATTTGAACCACGTGATTTGGATGATGCCATTCTCATTATTGCTGCAACGAATGTGACGGCTGTAAACGAAGCTGTTCAAGAGGCGGCACAGCATTGGCAATTAATCAATCGAACGGATAGACAAAGTGAAAGTGATTTTATTACACCTGCTACTGTTCGTCGTGGCCCATTGGTGTTAACTGTTTCGACATCGGGAGCAAGCCCCAGTCTAGCACGCAAGATCAAAGCAGATTTAGAAGATCAATTCGATGATGCTTATGATGACTATGTATGCTTTTTACAGCAAGCTCGATTAATGATTGCTGCTAAGTATGACAAAGGTCCGCAAAGACGGGCGGCATTACAAGCATTGCTAGAGCCAAGCATTCTGGAATGGACACGTCATGGAGAGATTGATAAACGTGAAGCCTATTTACAACAACTTTTGATGGGAGCGAAGCAATGAAGGAAGGAATAGTATATATCGTTGGTGCAGGTCCTGGGGATCCGAAGCTCATCACTGTGTATGGTCTGGAATGTATTCAAAAAGCTGATGTGATTGCCTATGACCGTCTTGTGAATCCCACATTGCTCGACTTTGCAAAAAAGGATGCAGAGCTTGTTTATTGCGGTAAACTTCCAGGCAAGCACCACCTTATTCAAGATGAAATTAATGCCTTACTTGTTGAAAAAGCACAAGAGGGTAAATTTGTGACACGTCTGAAGGGTGGCGATCCATTTGTATTTGGACGTGGTGCTGAGGAAGCAGAAATATTAAAAAATCATGGCATAACCTATGAAATCGTTCCTGGTATTACAGCCGGCATTGCTGCAGCTGCTTATGCAGGGATTCCAGTGACACATAGAGACTTCGCGACAAGCTTTGCCCTAGTGACGGGGCATGGTCGTGAAGAAAAAGGACAGGATTTTTTGAATTGGCCAGCATTGGCTACAGGTATTGATACCGTCGCATTTTACATGAGTGTTGGAAATATTGCCTACATTGCTCGCAAATTAATTGAAAACGGACGTCAGGCCACAACGCCAGTAGCGGTCATTGAGTGGGGAACAACTGCTCAACAACGCACGATTACAGGACAGCTAGATGAGATAGCGGCCATTATTGAACGTGAAGGGTATCATAATCCTTCGATGATTGTCGTGGGAGAGGTAGTCAATGTACGTGAGAAAATTCAATGGTTTGAAGAGCAGGGATTAACCTTTTCATAATCATTTCTTAGAAGAGCACAAGGAGGAAGCAACATGACCGTTATCGAAGCATTAAAAAAGCGTAGAGCCATTCGAAATTACACAACACAACCAGTAGAGAAAGAAAAAATTGAGCAAATTTTACAAGCAGCCACCTATGCTCCGAATGACCGTATGCGTGAGCCTTGGCATTTTTATGTTATTCAAGATGAGGCAATGAAGCGTTATGAAGAAATGGCGAGTGCCTATTTACAAGAGCGTTTCCCCACAAAGCCGAACTTAGTGGAAAGCTCTTTAAAGGTTGTGCAAACAACGCCTGTAGCCATTGTTGTTACTGCAGACATTGTCGAAGGTGATACGGATGCGACAGAGGATAATGTTTTTGCCGTATGTAGTGCCATTATGTCCATGTGGCTCACTGCAGATGAGCTAGGTCTTGGTTTTGTTTGGCGTACACGTGGTGTTGGGCTCGTGCATGATTCACGTATGCATGCATTTATTGGTGCAAGTGCCTCTCAAAAAGTAGTCGGTACCATATTTATTGGCTATCCACAAGAGCAGGAGCAAAGCGACAAAAAGCGTACACCATTTGCAGAAAAGACAACATGGCTGTAAGGGGGCTACTCACATGGCAAGAAAAGGCTTGTTTTTAGTATATACAGGTGAAGGAAAGGGCAAAACAACGGCGTCTCTAGGTGTCACATTACGTGCAGTTGGCCGTGGCTTAAATGTGCGCTATATGCAGTTTATTAAATCACCTGAGCGTACGTACGGTGAGCAAATTGCCCTTCGCAAGTTAGGTGTGGAAATGGAGCAAATGGGTATCGGCTTTACATGGACAAAGACACCTGAAGAGCATCGTGCTGCCTTAGCTAAAGCATGGAAAAAAACGAAGGCCGCCCTGCAAGACGACAGTATTGATTTATTGGTGCTAGATGAACTAAACAATGCATTGGCTATCACCAAGTTTCCTATCGATGATGTCCTTCCACTAACAGAAGTCATAGAGGCGATCCAGCAACGTCCATCGACGATGCATTTGGTGGTCACAGGTCGAAGCGCGAACCCTGCCTTAACGGCAATGGCTGATTTAGTGTCAACCATCGACGCAACAAAGCATTACTATGATGAAGGCATCCCAGCGGTGAAAGGGCTAGAATTTTAAAGCCCTTCACGATTGCTGGGTGAAAAATATACGCGCGGCGCGAAAGTCTCGATCAATCGGAGAATACTCGGAGCGGAGAGAAATACTCGCGCTTGCCCAAAGAATACTCGCGGAGCGGAGAGAAATACTCGCGCTTGCCCAAAGAATACTCGCGGAGCGAAGGGAAATACTCGCGCTTGCCCAAAGAATACTCGCGGAGCGGAGAGAAATACTCGCGCTTGCCCAAAGAATACTCGCGGAGCGAAGGGAAATACTCGTGCTTGCTCCGAGAATACTCCCGAAATGAAGGCAAACCCGCACAGCTCTAATACAATATACTGCGTTACACCAATAATGACGGAGGAAAGTGACTATGCCAGCTAAATCGATTATGATTCAAGGAACGGCTTCCGATGTTGGAAAAAGTATGATTTGTACGGCACTTTGTCGTATATTTTCGGATGATGGACTAAGTGTTGTCCCGTTTAAATCGCAAAATATGGCTCTTAATTCGTTTGTTACGAAGGATGGTGGCGAAATCGGCCGTGCACAAGGGGTGCAGGCAGAGGCAGCCCGTGTTATTGCGACGACTGATATGAATCCTATTCTGCTGAAACCGAAGCAAGATATGATGTCTGAGGTCATCGTCCATGGTAAGCATTTTTTAAATATGGATGCCAAAAGCTATCGCAATAATTTTGTGCAAGAGGCAATGCCAATCGTTGAAAAATCTGTCCGTACGCTACAAAATACATATGATGTCATTGTCCTAGAGGGGGCAGGTAGCCCAGCTGAAATTAACTTAAAGGATCGCGATATTGCTAATATGCGAATGGCACATTTAGCAGATGCAGCGGTAGTGCTTGTTGCTGATATAGATCGTGGTGGGGTCTTTGCCTCGATTGTTGGTACACTGGCGTTGCTAGATGATGAAGAGCGCGCCCGTGTTAAGGGATTAATCATCAATAAATTTAGAGGCATGCGTGAATTATTAGATGATGGTCTTGAATGGGTGGAAAGAGAAACAGGTATCCCGGTGCTTGGTGTGATTCCTTATGTCAATATCAATATTGAAGCAGAGGATTCCCTCGCATTATCGTCATTACGCTTTAAAAAGCCAAAACCAGGCGAATTTACTGTCGATGTAGCGATGATTCGTTTACCCCGTATTTCAAACTTCACTGATATTGATCCCTTTTTCGATGAGCCAGAAGTAGGTGTACGTTTAATTGGCAATGTCCATGAGCTAGGCACACCGGATTTGCTTATACTGCCAGGAACAAAAAGTACAATGGATGACTTAGCTTGGTTAAAAGCACAGGGCTTCGATCAAGCTATTACCCATTTACGTGAGCGCGGCACAAAAATTATTGGCATTTGCGGTGGTTTCCAAATGCTTGGTGAAACATTACTAGACCCTGAAGCAGTGGAGGGAAATGGTGAAGCTGCAAATGGTCTTGGGCTATTGCCAATGGAAACGATTTTTGTAGGCACTAAAAAAACGGTACAAATGACAGGAACAAGAGGGCAGGATACATTGACGGGCTATGAAATACATCTAGGACGTACGAAAATTTTACGTGATGAAGTATCACCTTTTCTACTGCTAGAGGATGGTCGAGAAGATGGCGCAGTGAGTCATGATGAGCAAGTGATTGGTACGTATTTTCATGGCGTGTTCCATAATCGCACCTTTACTCGTCAGCTTGTCAATGAAATACGAGTGAAAAAAGGGTTAATGGCTTTACCGAATGATGTAAAAAGTGATGCAGAACGAAGAGAGGACGCCTATAATATGTTAGCCGACCATGTTCGAGCAAATCTGGATATGAAAAAAATATATGAAATTTTATCTTTAGAGGTATCTATATGACAAGAAAAGGACCATTAGCCATTAATTATGAGGCATTATGGCAGGAGGGCATGAAAGACTGGCATGGAATGATGCCGGAGCGCATGGTCAATGATCAGTTAGAGGAGCAATTTTGGGCTCAATCCGTTGCACGTAAAAAAATAGGACAAACTGATCCTTATGCCCAACGCATTTTTCAGGAGCTTCAAAAAAGTATTGAGCCACAGCATTCTGTATTAGAAATTGGGCCAGGATGGGGTAATTATACGTTTCCATTGGCTGAGCGAGTGGACAAGCTAACCTGTGTGGATAGCTCTGAAAGCATGCTGCATTACTTACAACAGTGTATGCCTCATCAGGAGCATGTTTCATATGTTCATGCGAAATGGGAAAGTCTAGAAAGTGATGAAATTGAGCCACATGATATCGTTTTGGGCGTGAATTGTTTTTATCGGATGTATGAAATTAAAGCCGCCTTATCCCATATGAATCGGCTTGCGAAAAAGCGTGCTATCATTGGCATGACGACAGGTCCTATTCAGCCTCACTATGAGCGGTTATATGAAAAGTATGGCTATGATATTAAGTTTCCTCGTAGAGATTATATAGAATTTTTAAATCTACTGTATGAGATGAATATTTATGCGGATTGTCAAATTATCCCTTTGGAACGTGTCTATGAATATGAAAGCTATGAACAGCTTGTTACAACGCAAAGTAAAAAAATTTTAACGGCAAATGTCCAGCAAGCACATGTGGAAGAAGCTCTCTCACCTTTTATTGAAGAAAAAGAGGGACGCTATTATTATCGTCATGACTTTCATGCAGCCCTTGTCTCATGGCAACCAAAATAAAAGAGAAACCTTTGGAGAAATCTGAACTGCTCCCTGTCAAGTAGACAGTGGAAATAATAAAAATGCTTTAAGCGGCTTGAATCCTGTATTCTAAGAGGCCACTGAAAAACTTGCGTTTTTTATAAATAAATTCGTTTTAGAAAAAGATAGGGCGCTTCTTGTTCAATTTTGAACAGGAAACGCCCTATCTTTTTCACCTATTTATTACCCTTTTCCATTCAGAAGCTTTAAGATTCTTTTTAGATTGACAGCGAATATCGTCGTTGCTCCCTGAATTTGCATGCCAAATGAACCCGCAGCCGATGCTTGATCGTACCCGTGTTTATTTTTTAACTCACTATTTTTTGCTTCGATTTTATAACGTTCTCGAGCTAAGCGTTTAAATTCTTCTGTTTCTTGAAAAGCTTGTTGGTCTAAATGTTCTTCTGATTTAATGGCAACAGAATAGGTCTTAGTTTTTGCACCTTCTTTAAAACACCCTTCTCGGAGTGGACAGACCTTACATTTTTCAATGTCAAAAAAATAAACCATTCTTGCACTTGCTCCTGGGTGTGAATCTGGTTTTTTACTTTTTCTATTTGCTAAATGTCCTGCTGGACATACAAATAAACCTGCATCTTTATTAAAGTCAAATCCTTTTCCGTTTCCTCGCCCATTTTGAGTAATCATTGGATTTAACTTAGAAATCAGTTGAATGCTTTGTTCTTTTGTATAAAGTAAATTGTTTTTCCCTGAATAAGCTGTGTCAGCGATGACTGTTTCAACTTCCATTCCTGTTACTTTACTTTTTTCAATCAGTTCTTGTAGATAATGTCCATCTGATTTTTCACCTGTTGTAACGACTGCTGCTGTAATTATACGTTCATCACTAATTGCTAAATGTGTTTTATAACCAAAGAAAGAACTGTCTGCTGTTTTATGTCCTACTCGTGCATCGGTGTCTGTTGAATAATTTAGATGTTCTTGCGTATCTTCTACAGCTTCTTTTAACACGTTCAATTTTTCCTTTACAGCTGGTAGATGAGCGATTTGTGGTTTATTTTCAATAATGGCAATCAATCTTTCACAGTAAGTTAATTCATCTTTTACTTCGTTAGAAGTATTCTTCTTTGGAAATTTTTCTTTCATGGATTTATCAAATTGATACACTGCTTTGCGGGTATATTTTGATTTTTCTTGTAAAAATTCTTTCGGTGATTTTTGGTTATAACGTGCTTTGGTATGTGTTGCGTCCACAATGATTGTTTTACTTTTGATAATGTTCTTTTCGAGTGCGATTTCAACTGTTTTTCCAATGAGCATATCTAATAAACTTACATTTTGAAGACGCAGTCTTCGGAATTTTGTGAGTGAACTTGAATCAATCACGTCATCTTCTGGCGCCATACCTAAAAAATACTTGAAAGACATGTCATATTTTGAACGTTCGACAAGGTCTACATCAGATACATTAAAAATGGCTTTTAACAATAAGTACTTAAACATTCGAATCGGAGGAATCGCATTTCTTCCATTGTCTAAACAATATTTTGTTTTCAATTCTTCTAAAATGAATGAGAAATCCACTAGTTCGTTAATTTGACGAAGCATATTATCTTTTGGCACGACAATATCGTAAATGGCCATATATGGACTTAAGTTGAAAGTCTCTTGGTTTGAAATCATTGGGAACACCACCTGCATTTAGTCACTCAATTATAAATTAAAAAGGCGAGGTATTCGACGATTCAATCGTCGAATACCTCGCTAAGTGGAACCAGATGAAGTTTTTCAGTGGCCTCGTATTCTAAAGGACTCAAGCCGTTTAGTGTTTCTTGATAACGATCATTGTTATAGAATTTGATATATGTATCGATAGCGTGTTTTAGTGCCTCATATGTCTCAAACTTCTGTAAATAATACTTCTCTACTTTTAATGTGCCCCAAAATGCTTCAATTGGTCCATTATCGATGCAGCGACCTACTCTCGACATGCTATGTACTATTTCGGCTTCTTGTATGATTTGCTTAAACTGTTTCGAGGTATATTGAAAGCCACGATCACTGTGTAAAATCGGACATTCATCTTCAGCTAACCCTTGAATTGCCGGTTTGATGGTATTAAATACGAGTCCATTGTTATTCGAATGCCCTAAAACATAGCTCACAATTGATTTATCATACAAATCAATAACAGCACTTAAATATGCTTTTTTACCTTGTCCATATTTAAATTCCGTTACATCTGTACACCATTTTTGATTTGGTTTTTCCGCAGTAAATTTGCGTGCTAATACATTTTTTGCCACATAATTCGGCTTTGATTTTCTATATCTTTTTGGCTTACGACGAATAACTGCTTTGAGTTCACAAATCTGCATCAGGCGATAAATCCGTTTTTTATTGATTTTGGCTAACCCTTCTTTTTCTCGTTGACGGTTGATTGTCATTGTCATTCGGCGGTAGCCGTAAATACCATTTATTTGCGTATAAAGGTGCTGAATGGACTCTACTAACTGTTGATTCTCCATTTCTCGCTCTGCTGGTTGGCGATTTATCCATTTATAATAGGCTGCACGTGAAACTTGAGCGATTTCACATAGTAAAATGATCGATAAGTTCTCGTTCTCTGCTAATTCTTGAATCGCCAGATAACGACTCTGAATACGAATTTTGCTTAACGACGCCTCCTTTCGATTTCCTCTAACTTTTTTAAGAATAAATTTTCTGCACGTAATCGTTCATTTTCACGTTCCATCTGTTGAATTTTCAAGCGTAATTCATCTTCTGATGTACGTGCTTCTACTGGCTTCGTACAACCACGTCGATCTTGAAGTGCCTCTTCTCCGTTCAACTCAAACTTACGTATCCATTGATACACCTGCTGGTAGGACACCTCATATTGAGCTGCCGTTTCTTGATAATTTTTTCCGTTCGTGAGGCAAGCCTTCACGATTTCAATGCGCTCTTCTACCGTTGTTTTTCTTCCTTTAGTCATAGTTTGGCTCATTCCTTTACCCGAATCTTTTAATTCACTATGACTAGTATAGATTTTCAACCACTTTTTGAATACCGATAAGTCGCTAATCCCGTACTTTGAAAGAAGCTCTAACATCGTATAGTTACCTGATAGATAATCCACCACAGCCTTCTCTTTGGCCTCTTTAGCGTAGAACTTGTTTTTAGTTGGTCGATTAAGTGCTTCAGCTCCACCATCAATAAATTTAGTATGCCAAACTCTTAAAGTACTGAGACTAACGGAAAACATTCGACAAACTTCTTCTTTTGTATAAAGACTTTCCTCTACATATTGAATCGCTAATAATTTTGTCTCTGTTGCAAATCTCTTATTAGACATAAAAACTCCCCATTGGTAAACAGATTTTATTTTTTAATCTGTCTACCTAACGGGGAGCATATCAAATCTGTTCACCAAGGGTTTTTCTTATTGGGTATGTTAAGGTACAATAAAACGATAGAAACAAGAAGTGAGGTGGCATATGTGCAACTACATTTTTTAGGGACAGGCGCAGGCATGCCTTCAAAAGAGCGAAATACGAGTGCATTGATGATCAAGTTATTAGATGAAGTGAGCGAAATGTGGCTATTTGACTGTGGGGAGGCTACACAACATCAAATCCTACACACATCGTTAAAGCCGCGTAAAGTAACAAAAATTTTTATTACACATTTACATGGCGACCATATTTTTGGATTGCCAGGGTTTTTAAGCTCTCGTTCCTTTCAAGGAGGGGATGAGCCTTTAACGATCTTTGGTCCCCCAGGTTTACAGCAATGGATTGAACAAACATTAGCCTTATCTAAAACCCATTTAACGTATCCACTGTATTTTGTAGAAGTGCAAGAAGGGATTATTTTTGAGGATGCTCATTTTACAATTTATGCACAGGAATTGCGCCATGTTGTACCATGCTATGGTTATCGTATTGAACAAAAGGATTTACCTGGTGAATTATTAATCGACAAGGCACAGGCACTTGGTGTTCCTAAAGGCCCTTTGCTTGGTCAATTAAAAAATGGTTACGATGTCGTGCTTGAAAATGGGCATGTGATTCAAGCAAAAGACGTTGTTGCCCCCTCAAAAAAGGGCTTCACACTGACGATTTTGGGCGATACGAAATATTGCGAAGAGGCCATTCAATTATCAAGGGATGCTGACATCATTGTACATGAAGCGACCTTTGATGGGACACTGACTGCTTTAGCAGCCAGCTATGGTCATGCCACCAATGTGGAAGCCGCAAAAGTCGCACAGCAAGCTGGCGCAGACTACTTGCTTTTAAATCATTTAAGTGCCCGTTTTCTTCCACAGGATTTACCACAATTTTTGGCAGAAGCACAAGCAATTTTCCCCCAAACATTACTAACATCCGATCAAGCCATTTTTACTTGGCAAAATAATAAATTAATCTAAACTAATTTAAAAAACATCTATTGATTGACATGCAACTAATAGATGTTTTTTATATATAGTTCTTACTATCACTATTTTCAGTTCGACTCATGGAATGTTTGTTACTAGCCAAGGAGAAAGATATTTGTTCAGAAGGCTAAACATCAAGCGGAAATATAAAAGTATAACTACATTGATCAACCAATTAAATACAACAGTAGAAAAACGCCAACGATTTGCAGGTAAATATAGCGTTTAAAAGGAAAAATATAGTACAATCGATCCTTCACTTCCCGTATAATTGAAAAAAGGGGTGTGGTTTAATTGAATCAACAAAAGATGCCGCCAGCACTATTGCGATTAATTGTTATTTTTCCAAACGTGCTGAGCTATTTATTACTATTCGGATTAATTATTTTTGTCATCTCGAATTATGAAACGCTAAAAGCAACAAATAATTTAACCGTTTGGATTATTTTTATTGTCGTATTAGCACCTGCTGCTGCCTACACGACTTTTAGTATTGTGAAGAAAATTCGGGCAGGTCATATGTAGCTCATCCGTGTTGTTATTAGAATGTATTCTAGTAACAACACATTTTTTTTTGACAAGTTCAAAGGGCTATTGAATTTCTGCTGTCTCTGTATAGCAAGAAGGAGCCAAGTGCCAAATAGCCATCATCTCCTTGACGCATAAAAATAGTTTATCGAGAGAAACTAATGGAAGAAGAAGCTTCACAATTTTAGAAAAGAGAGGTGCTTTTTATGAATCCAATAAATTGTGATTTTTCACCAATGAAAGAAACATTAAAAGATGAGCTTCTCCAAGTGATTATGTCCTTACAGCAAAGTGTGCAAGAAATGGATACAGATGCAAATTGTCTCCTTGGCAATTTTGAGAAAATTAAAGAGAGATTTATGACAATTGAAATGAAAGCCGCGACGTTTTATTTAAATTGTTATCTTTCCCCATTTACAGAAAAGTATCCGGAATTATCACATAGTGTGCAAAATATGTCGTTGAGAAGACATGGTGGTTTAATCGTCATCCAACGACAGGATTCGTTAGTGAATTTGATGCAGCCCGGTATTCATATTGGTGCAGATTTAACGCATTCCTTATTAGAATCCATTTTCTTTCCAGGTAATCCATTACATGATGGAGCGGTGCTCGTCAATCAAAATCAAATTGAATCGGCAGCGAATGTACTGCCATTATCAGACCGTCAGACTGGTGAAAAAAAATTAGGAACAAGACATCGTGCAGCGTTAGGATTAAGTGAAGTAAGTGATGCACTTGTGATGGTCGTCTCAGAAGAAACAGGTAGGATTTCTTTTGCTTTTCAGGGAAATTTATACCCGATTACATCACCTGGCATCATATAGGGACTCTCCTCTGTAAAACAATATCTCAAATTCGAGATATTGTTCTTGCAATGTTATCACTTGCGTGGTAAAGTGATAACTGAGGGGAGGATGAAGTCATGAGAAATCATACATTAGGCACATTAACATGGATTCGTATGATGCGCTTTACAACGCAAAGTAACCAGTTATCGAATGAATTTTTAAAGCGTTTCGATTTAACAACGGCACAATTCGATGTGTTAATCCAAATCCAAACGTATGCACCGATCACTCAATCTCAATTAGCAGAGAAAGTAACAGTTACACAAGGTGGCATGTCTCGCATGCTTGCCCGACTTGAAAAAGAGGGACTAATCGAGCGTAAACAAAATTGGAAGACCAAAGCTATCTCATTGACGGCAAAAGGGGAGCAAATGATTGATGCAGCAACACCAAGTCAACTTCACTTCCAATCCTCATTTTTTGAAGAAGTATTATCAGATGAAGAAATAAAATCTTTATATAAAGTGATGACAAAGCTTGAAAAGCATAGCCGAGAAAAAAAATTGCCGCCCGTGTAATTTTTTTTACAACATCACTTGCTTAGTCAGGTGAAAAAGGAGGAACAGTAGGATGAATAAATTAAATGGACACCATCATATATCCATGCTAACGAAAAATGGCAAACAGAATAATCATTTTTATACAACTATTTTAGGGTTACGACGTGTGAAAAAAACAGTGAATCAAGACTCACCATCTATGTATCACTTATTTTATGGTGACTTAACTGGAGCAGCTGGTACAGAATTAACATTTTTTGAAATGCCCGTTGCAGGACGTACAGTGCGGGGCACGAATGCTATTACTCGTATTGGCTTACTTGTACCTAGCTCCGAAAGCTTACTATATTGGAAAGAACGCTTTCAACAGCTAGAGGTAGAACATAGCGATATCACTACTTATGCAGGCAAAGAGGCTTTGTTTTTTGAAGATCATGAGGGATTACGAATGGTGCTGTTAAATCATCAGGGGCATGATACGCCTGCACAATGGCAAGCATGGGATGGCAATGATATACCGGAGGAACATCGTATTTTAGGTATGGGGACTGTTGAAATCACTGTACGCTATTTACAAAGAACCGTGAATTTACTACAAGATTTATTTCACTATACAGTTGTTGCAGAAACGGACAAAGAAACGATTCTGCAATCGATAGAAGGAGAAGTGCTTGGAGAAATTGTCGTCAAAGAATTAGAAGGGCCAAGCGAGAAACCTGGTAAAGGCAGTATTCACCATCTTGCATTACGTGTAGCAACGGTCGAGGAATTACAGGAATGGGATACGAAAATTAAGGCACAGGGTTTGGATAGTACAGGTGTCGTCGATCGTTATTATTTCCAAAGTCTTTATTTCAGAGATCGCAACGGTATTTTATTTGAAATGGCGACAGAGGGTCCAGGGTTTACTGTGGATTCAGCAGTCGAAGATCTTGGAAAAGAGCTAGACCTTCCACCCTTTTTAGAAAAGAAACGTGCAGAAATTGAAGCCATTTTAGAACCACTAGAATAAGGAGAGATGAAACATGATGGAAAAATATCGTATCGATCAATCAAAAGGATTGGAATTTGGGCTGTACTCTTTAGGGGATCATATTCCAAACCCATTAACAGGCGAACGTATTTCTGCTCAGCAACGACTAAAAGAGCTAGTAGAGGCTAGTCAATTGGCTGAACAAGCAGGCATTGAAGTATTCGGTATTGGTGAGAGTCATCAATCGTACTTTACAACACAGGCACATACAGTCGTGTTAGGGGCTATTGCACAGGCAACGTCCAATATTAAATTATCTAGTTCAGCAACTGTATTAAGTGTTTCAGATCCAGTACGAATCTATGAGGATTTTGCCACAATTGATTTAATATCAGATGGTCGAGCGGAAATTGTAGCGGGACGTGGTTCACGTGTAGGAGCTTACCAATTGCTGGGTATTGATTTACAGGACTATGAAGAAATTTTTGAGGAAAAATTAGAGCTACTTATGAAAATCAATGACGAGGAGCTGGTGACATGGGAAGGGCAATTTCGAGCACCACTTCACCATGCACAAATTTTACCACAGCCCCAAAACGGCTCCTTACCGATTTGGCGAGCAGTTGGTGGTCCACCTGCCAGCGCTATTAAAGCAGGATATATGGGAATTCCGATGATGCTTACAACATTAGGTGGACCTGCTATCAATTTTAAACCATCTGTTGATGCCTATCGAGAAGCGGCAGAACGCAAAGGTTTTGACCCAAATGAATTACCTATTGCCACAACAAGCTTGTTTTATGTAGCAGATACAACAAAAGAGGCATTGCAAGGCATGTATCCACATTTAAATGGTGGTTTCCAAGCCATTCGTGGCGGAGGTTATCCAAAGCAACAATTTGCTCAAGCACCCGATACACGTGATGCTTTAATGGTTGGCAGTAAAGAGCAAATTATTGAAAAACTACTTTATCAGTACGAGCTATATGGCATGCAACGCTTTATGGCACAAATCGATTTTGGTGGCGTACCATTCGATAAAATCATGAAAAATATTGAAATCATCGGTCAGGATATTATTCCAGCGATGAAAAAATATACAGCAAAATAAGGAGTGGCTCATCATGAAAATTGTCGCGCTTGCAGGTTCTATTGTCGGCTCTAAAACAAGAACAGCAACACAGAAAATAGTTGAGATGTTACAAGAAAAATATCCACAGCATGAAGTAACATTACTGGATCTTGCTGACTATCAACTAGTTTTTAGTGATGGACGTAATTACTTCGACTACGAAGGCGATACAAAATATGTGACAGAAACCATTATGGCTGCAGATGCAATTGTTATTGGGACGCCAACATTCCAAGCATCGATTCCAGCGACATTAAAAAATATCTTTGACCTTTTACCTGTCAATGCCTTCCGCGATAAAGTCATCAGTGTCATTATGACAGCGGGTACATCCAAGCATTATTTAATGGTGGAACAGCAACTAAAGCCGATACTAGCTTATATGAAAGCGCACATCGTTCCGACCTATGTATTTATAGAAGAAAAGGATTTTTTACGCAAAGAAATTGTTAACGATGATGTCCTTTTTCGACTAGCACGGTTAGCAGAGGATACAGTCATGGTAGCAGATGCCTTTGCAGAAATTCGGGCAAAAAAAGATGCAGAATATGATTTTTAAAGATTAATAGATGAAACGCTGTGTAAGTAGTCTGACACAGCGTTTCTTTTTGCGTCTAAGCTAACTATTTGACCATTCAAACCATCGTGCATGCCCATCTGGACGCGGCATTGTACGTATGGATATGATAGTACCTTGATCTATAAAATCTTGATGAAGTTTTGTATCAAATAAATTGTTATAGCAATGATAAAGAGGCCTCCCCATGCTAATTTCTTTTAATTGCTCTATTAATTTATGACGCAATTCAATGGGGATTTGATTTGCGACATGTGTATGATAAATCACTAACATCGCCTCTTGCTCAATTATTCGACTAAGCTTTTTAATCAGTTGAATCGCATCCCCTTTTATTAACTGAATATCTAATTGATTGATGATGGGGAGGGCCTGTTGGAATAATATTCTACGTTCATGATGTTCAGGCCAAATTAACGCTTGAAGCCATTGACTTTCCACTTTATTTCCAAGATTAATTGGGTTTAAATCGATCCCTATTCTTTGACAAACAATAGGAGATTGGGAAAGGGAGGTAGGCAGTGTTTCACCACGATTTTCCGAGAATAACATATAATCATTTTCCGTATTGATAATGGATAATTGTTGATTGTAGCAATAATTGTAGTGATCCATACCAAGCTGAAGTCCTGCACTTGCGCCTATTTCAATGAAAGCCAATGGTTGTTGATGTTTGGCATAGATTTCAGTCATCATTGGGTAGAGATAGGCACAACGTCGAATTTCATTTGTTTGTACAAGCTTTTCTTGAAACAATGTCGTTAATTCATTTGTATGTGATAGTACGAATGCTTTAAAAATAGGGAACACCTCCTGTATTGGATGAGGGGAGGGTGTTAAAGATGCATAATAATTGGTCAAAGGATCATTGGATGTAGCTAATAAATAATGAACTGCTGCCAACAATAAATTGGGCGCAGGCTGATCCTGTGGGATTAAGGAGGCAATGTCTAACAAATCTTCATCATTGGCAATTTTAGTAGCTAAGTGTTCATAAAGGGGGCTTGAGCCTTGACATTCCTGTTGAGCAAACATCTGAAATTGACGACTTAATATAGTGTGCGGCATATGATTCTCTCCTTTTTACATACATAATCAAGTTCATCATCAGTCTAATATTATTGTATAATTTAGTAAATTAAATATATTTAATAAATTTAATTAATATTTTTAATCACTGAGGTGAGATTTTGGAATATAAATGGTTACAATCTTTTATCGTCGCAGCCCAGACTTGTAATTTTCGTACAGCAGCGGAACAACTTCATTTATCTCAACCAAGTATTACGGTTCATATTCAGCAGTTAGAAGAATTTTTGCATGTACAATTATTTAAGCGCGAAAAAAATCGTGTGCAATTAACAGACGCTGGAAAGCTTTTTCAAGTAGAGGCACAGCATATGGTCAATCAGTGGGAACAAAGCATTGAACGTATTCGATTAGCAAGTAAAGGTATTCAAGAAAAAATCATTATGGCTATGACCCCGTTAATGGTTGAAACGATTCTGCCGCATGTGATCTATCAATTTATCAATGACAATCCTTCACTTGAGATATCAATTTTAGTAGAGGATTCAGCTAAAATAGAGGATTTAGTCAATCAAGATCAAGCTCATATTGGTATTTCATTATTACCAACACGTTATCGACATTGGCATCAAGAGCTGCTGATTGATAGTCCATTAGAGTTAGTAATCCCCCTAGATGCCTATGATGATGAAACAGGCACTTATATTGATTATGAGGAGTTATTTCAAACGTATACTTTATTTACGCATCATCATCCAACAATTTGGGGAGAGCTATTACGTAAATTAAGAGAAACATATATTTTAACGAAGCAAGTATCCATTTCTCAATCTTATGTGGTAAAAAGGCTAATAAAGGATGGGTTGGGGATGTCGTTTTTACCTCGTATGATTGTGAGAAAAGAACGGATGGAGGGACGGTTTAATATAGTTCCTTTTGAAGATTTCCCATTACCGAGTGTACCCGTATACCTCTTTTATAAGGAATCTACACAAGTACCAGATGGATTATTAGATTTATTGCAAACAAGAAATTATTTATAATTCACAAGATGGTCAAAAATGATTTTGAAATGATGCTGTTCAGTGTAAGGGTTTTCATAGACTTTGTCGAATTGTGGTATGATCGTTTTTAAAGAGTAGGAGGTCAATAAACATGGTATTTTCTCTATTTAAAAAAAAGAAAGAACAACAGCAGCTAAAAAATAGAGTGGAGTTTTGTATCACTAATTTATCACTTGGTGCGGCAGATGCGTATGATGAATTAGTAGAACGGGATGATATTGAGATAGAGGAATCTGGTTGTACTTCTCACTGTGAAATCTGTGAACAAAGTATTTTTGCGCTAGTTAATGGAGAAGTCGTGACAGCAGAGGACGCAGAGACATTGGTGCAGGCTATTGATGAAGAATTAAAACAAAACCCACTTTTCTAATGAAAAAACAGCTTGCGGGATAACAAGCTGTTTTTTCACTGCAAATCAATTTACCAACCGCGCACGTATTGTACGGGAGGTTGCACTTCTTCGCCTAATTCTTTAGCCGCATGAAGTGGCCAATAAGGGTCTCGTAATAAAACGCGTGCTAAGAAAATTAAATCTGCGCGATTATTTTGGAGAATTTCTTCTGCTTGAACAGCTGTTGTAATAAGTCCAACTGCGCCAGTAGGGATGTTTGCCCCATGCTTAATGGCCTCTGCATGCGATACTTGATAGCCTGGAAAGACATGAATAGCTGCTGGTACAACACCGCCTGTTGATACATCAACCAAATCAACACCTTGAGATTTCATCCAGCGACTAAAAACAATAAAATCTTCCATTGTTGTGCCATCCTCAGCGTAATCTTCTGCAGATACACGTACCAATAATGGCCCATCCCACACACTGCGAATCGCATCGATAACTTGACGAAGGATACGATAACGGTTTTCCTGTGAACCACCGTATTGATCTTGACGTTTATTTGTCGCAGGTGATAAAAACTCGCTAATTAAATAGCCGTGTGCCCCATGAATCTCGAGCACATCAAAGCCAGCCTTTGTGGCACGAACAGCTGCTTGTTTAAACGCTTCTATTACATAAAGAATGTCCTCTTCTGTCATTTCTATTGGTGTTTTATAGTCTGAGCTAAAGGCAATAGCTGATGGAGCAAAAATTTCGCCATCCACCGTTGCTTTGCGACCAGCATGTGCAAGCTGGATGCCTGTTTTAGCGCCGTAAGCCTTCATCCCTTCAACTAGTTGACTTAATCCTTCAATATGTGCATCATCCCAAATGCCTAAATCTTTATTGGAGATGCGGCCTTCTGGCACAACACCAGTAGCTTCCAAGATGATTAACCCAACTTGACCAGCTGCTCGTGTCGCATAATGGACTAAATGAAAAGGTGTCACCATGCCATCGTCTTGCGCTGAATACATGCACATAGGTGCCATAACAATGCGATTTTTTAAGGAAATGGATTGTAATGCATATGGTTCGAATAATTTACTCAAAATAAAGCCCCCTAATTCCTAGTGATACACTCTATTTTGCACATAATATTAACCATTTGCAAGTGAACGAGATCGAGCTTCCGCTTCTTTAATACATGCTTCGATGGCTTCATTAAATTGATATTGCTCTAGTGCCTGAATACCAGCCTCCGTCGTACCGCCAGGGCTCGTTACTTTTTTCCGCAAAACATCCGGCTCATCTACCGATTGCTTGAGCATTTCAGCAGTACCTGCCAGTGTTTGAGTCATTAGTAATCGTACAGTATCTTTAGAAAGACCAACTTTTGTTCCTACTCTTTCAAAGGCTTCCATTAAATAATAAATATACGCAGGACCACTACCAGAAAGGGCTGTAACTGCATGTAATTGATCCTCATCGACTTCAATAACGGAGCCGACAGCCTCTAATAACTGGAGGAAAAGAATACGCTGTGCCGCCGACACCTCATTATTGAATGCTATCCCACTTGCTGACATACCGATTGTGGCAGATGTGTTAGGCATCACCCGTGCAATTGGACGACTTCCTAAAAATTTAGTAATCGTCTCAATAGCAATACCGGCTAGAATCGACAGAACGGCAGAGTGCGTTGTAATTTTAGGTTTTAGATCGCGCATGGCTGCAACAGCATCCTTTGGCTTCATTGCTAAAATGATAAGATCTGCCTGTTGATAAATGGCTTGATCAAACAGGCACTGGACTCCATATGTTTCGTGTAAGAACTGTAAACGTTCTTTGTCAGAGCGATTGGTGACATAGATTTCCTGTGGTGTAAACACCTTTTGTTTTATCCAGCCCTGCATCAATGCTTCTGCCATTGAGCCTGCACCGATAAATACTATTTTTTTCATAAACAAAACCTCCAGTTCAAAATAAAAAAGCGCTCTCGTCCTTATCTTGAAGGACGAAAACGCTCTCGTTTCCGCGGTACCACCTTTGTTTGCCAATTGTTGGCACAACTCTTAGCCCTCTTATCGCAAGGGAAACGGTTATGTTTGCATAACTGCTCAGAAGTAGGTTCGGTAATGGGAGCGGGTGATGTTACTCTCAGCAAATGTAACACTCTCTAACACCTTCACCAGTTACGTACTCGGCTTCTTCAACGCACAAAAATAATTAGATTATTCAAAATTATAGTGAGGAATTAGCAAACTGTCAACAGGAGGATGACGAAAACAGAAAAAACTTGTAAAATAGAATGAATCAGTATTCACTAGCTCGTAAAAAGGGGGAGACAACTTTGTCTATAGTCAAAATAGAAATTCCAACACCCTATGAAGTAGGAGATGTCAATGCATTTATTGTAAAGGGCGATGCACTCAGCATTTTTGATGTTGGACCAAAAACGATGGAAGCCTATGATGCTTTGAAATGGGGAATTCGAGCAGCTGGCTTTGACATGCGAGATATTGAACAGGTTGTGTTAACCCACCATCATCCTGACCATGCAGGATGGGTCGATGCCTTTCCACATGCAGAAATTTTGGGGCATGCCTATAATGATAAATGGCTTCGTCATGATGAAGCGTTTTTAAGCTATCACGAGCAATTTTACAGTGAGCGTTTATTAGAGCATGGGGTACCACAAGAATATATTACAAAAAGTGTACATGTTCGTCGTGAATTAGAGCTTGTGGGTGAGCGCCCATTGACACAAATTTTGGTGGATGGAGACGAAGTGCCCGGTCATCCAGGATTAAAGGCAATAGAAACATTAGGTCATGCACAAAGCCATTTTATTTTCTGGGATGAAAAAACGCATCATGTTATTGGGGGCGATTTATTACTCGAAAAAATAACGCCCAATCCATTAATCGAGCCACCATTAGATCGTACATTAGGACGTCCAAAATCCTTACTGCAATACAATGAATCACTCGAAATTCTACGCCAATTACCCATCAAAATGATGCATACAGGGCATGGGGCCGATTTAGAGGATATTCCTTCTTTAATTGATAAACGATTAGAGCGCCAGCATCAGCAATCATTGAAAGTTAATGAGTTGCTAGGTGACGATCAATTAACGGTTGTACAAGTAACAAAACGCTTGTATCCAGCCATATTCCAGCATCAGCTAGGATTAACCTTGTCCAAAACACTAGGGCATTTAGATTATTTAGAAGCCAATGATTATATTAAATCAACGAAGACCGAAGCAGGTATCTATTTATTTCAAAGGAAGTAGGTTTACACATGAATAAATATAAAAAGACGATCTTCGTGACAGGTGCAACAAGTGGTGTAGGTTTAAAAACGACAGAATTACTTGTAGCTCAAGGGCATACAGTTTATGCCACGGGTCGTAATGCTGTTGCACTAAAGGTGCTAGAACGTTTAGGAGCTCACGTTATCCAAGCTGATTTAACCAATTTACATACACTCGATGATGTTTGTTCACAGCTCCCACCCATTGATGTGGCGATTCTTTCAGCAGGTGTAGGGAAATTTGCTGTAGCCCCCGCTTTAAAGGATGTGGATATTGCTCAAATGATTGAATTGAATGTAAGTGTACCGATTTACCTTGCCAAACGATTAGCTTCTGCAATGATGGCACAACAGCATGGTCATCTAATTTTTATTGGGTCACAGGCAGGAAAGGTAGCAACACCGAAAGCGAGTGTTTATGCTGCTACCAAGCATGCCATTGTCGGTTTCACGAATGGACTTCGTATGGAGTTAGCTCCATACAATGTGAAAGTAACCGCCATCCACCCAGGTCCCATTGATACACCATTTTTAGATAAGGCAAATGATGCAGGTGGCTACAGAGAGTCCTTAGGAAGATTTTTATTATCCGCAGAAGAAGTGGCACAAGCTACAGTTCAAACAATTGACCGTCCAGTTCGTGAGGTAAATTTACCAAGGATCATGGGATTATCGAGTAAATTATATGCACTCGCACCTGCAACCATTGAATTTCTAGGCAAATCATTTTTCAATAAAAAATAGCAATAATCAGACTGTCGCCATGCTCCCTATGTATGGCGACAGTTTTTTTCATACTTACCTGAAATTGTTGATATAGTAGGGAAGATGAAGCTAAAAAAGGAGAATACAATGTACACTATTGGACAAGTTGCTAAATTTTTAGGCATTTCTAGAGATACGATAAAATTTTACGAAGAAAAGGGATTGGTAAAGCCTCAGCAAAATAAAGGAAATGGCTACAGAAGCTATACCCATTTTGATATCTATGACCTAACAACGGTCAATTTTTATCGAGAAATTGATTTGGAAATCAAAATAATACAGGAATTAAGAAGAGGCAAGAGTATCGAGGGCATTCGCTCATTATTAGAAGAAAAAGAGCAGGGAATGTTGGAGGAGATTGCCTATAAAAAACGACAATTAAAAAAGTTACAAAGGGTCAAGGAAGATTGCGAAAAAATTAAGCAATGTTTAGGAACATACAGTATAAAAGAAATGAAACCACTAGAGATAATGGGAGAAATAGATCATTATACCGCTTATGATGAATATGACATTCTAAAAGAAAACACCGATAATTTTAAAAAAGCAGTGGTCCTTACATCATTAAGAAGAGTAATACGGTTTAATGATGAAGGGATACTAGAAGAACAATTTATAATTACCAGAAAAGTTGAAGATGATGACAAGGCAATAGCTGGGGAAATTCGAGCCTATCCAAAATGTCTTTATACAATCATTGAAGATGGTAGATGGTCTACAGGTGGTAAAAATACGGACGATCAAGTGGAAGCCAGTATGAGAAAAGTAGCCGAGGAAATGGGCTATGAGCTGTTAGGGCTTGTGTATATCAATCTACTGCTAGTTACGTATGAAGAAGGGCTGGAACGTATTTTTTTAGAAATGTATGTGCCAATAAAGTAAAAATAGAGATAGATGATTGACCTGTGAGCAACCCCCAGGTTTATGCTGAAGTTCAGTGCAATGAAATGGGGGATCAACATGAATAGAAATAAGAAGCTAAAAAGACCTGTAGCGAGTTTTATTGTCTTAACCAATGTCATTTTTTGGCCGCTTTTTTGTCTTGTAGGAGCTGTCAAGCTGTTAGGGTTTCCAACGTGGGTTTTCGATGTAATACGCTGTCTATCAGCATGGTCATCAACCTTTGCCTTCGCTATATTATTTCCGAAAATATATCCTGGACAGAGCTTTCTACACTTTGTGAAACAAAAATTTAAGAATAGGTTGAACGGATCGGTGATTTTTTCAGTGCTGACGATTCAAGTCGTCATTTTTATTATTATTTTGAGTCTAGTTATGAATAATCATCAAACAGATTCTATTTTTACAATCTCTTCTTGGGTTATACTGAGCTATTACTTTTTTAGAAATCTTTTATCAGGACCATTAGGTGAAGAATTGGGATGGAGGGGTTTTGCCCTGCTGGAGCTTCAAAAGAAGTATTCCGCATTAGTCGCCTCTATCATCATCGGGTTTTGGTGGGGGCTATGGCATTTACCGATATGGCTTACGACTGGCTTTATGGGCATGGATTTACTCCAATATAGTGGCTTCTTTATGATAGCCATCATAGCGACGAGTATTATTATGGCAGGATTTTATAACATCAATCAGAATTTAATCATCCCCATCATCATTCACCAATTCTTTAATTTTTTTATTGGTTTAGTGAACGGGCATCTCGTTGATTTAATGATGTATAATGCCATTTTATATTCAGTAGCCGCCCTGTTATTGATCATCATTAATCCAAAGAATGCATTGTACAAGACAAAATCAATTAAATCGTGAAAAAAAAATCCCGTTTTCTACGGGGTTCTTTTTTATTGATACATTTATATAGTATACATTTATGCCTTTAGTGAAAAAACGCTTATTCGAGTAAATATTCATACTTTCTCCAATGATTTGATGGATTGGTTGACGTTCGCTTAACTAGTAAAATAAATGTCTATGAATTTATAAAAATACACTTGTATTTATTTTTATAACATGATACTATTCGTGTATAAACTTTTAAATGAATGTATAAAAATACATATAGATAGAGCAATGGAGGCGCATTTTTAATGGCAAATAAAAAAGTTGTATTAGCTTACTCAGGCGGACTTGATACTTCGGTAGCAATTCCATGGTTAAAAGAACAGGGTTGGGATGTAATCGCGGTATGCCTTGACGTTGGTGAAGGGAAAGACCTTGAATTCGTAAAAAATAAAGCTCTTCAAGTAGGAGCTATTGAATCTTATATGGTAGATGCAAAGGATGAATTTGCTGAAAATTATGCATTAATTTCATTACAAGCCCATACTTGGTATGAACAAAAATATCCATTAGTATCAGCACTTTCTCGCCCACTAATCTCAAAAAAATTAGTAGAGATTGCGAACCAGGTCGGTGCGGATGCCGTTGCACATGGTTGCACAGGAAAAGGTAATGACCAAGTTCGTTTTGAAGTGTCTATTAAAGCATTAAATCCTGATCTAGAAGTATTAGCACCAGTACGTGAATGGGGCTGGAGTCGTGACGAGGAAATTGAATATGCGATGAAACATAATGTACCAATTCCAGCAACATTGGATTCACCATTTTCAATTGACCAAAATTTATGGGGACGTGCCAATGAAGCAGGAATTATGGAAGATCCATGGGTATCTCCACCAGAGGAAGCTTACGGCTTAACTGTTTCTGTTGAAAATGCACCAAATGAAGCAGAATATGTGGAGATCGAGTTTATAGCTGGTAAACCAGTAGCATTAAACGGAAAAGAAATGAAGCTAGCAGATTTAATTCAAGAATTAAACGCAGTAGCAGGTGCGCATGGTGTAGGACGTATCGACCATGTAGAAAATCGTCTCGTTGGTATTAAATCACGTGAGGTTTATGAAATCCCAGGAGCAAAAGTGCTGTTAACAGCGCATAAAGAGCTTGAAGATTTAACACTTGTAAAAGAATTAGCACACTTCAAGCCAGTGATTGAGAAAAAATTATCTGAATTAATTTACGATGGGTTATGGTTCTCGCCATTACGTGATGCACTTGAAGCATTCCTTGCGCAATCACAACAATATGTAAATGGTACAGTACGTGTGAAACTGTTCAAGGGGCATGCGATTGTAGAAGGACGTAAATCACCAAATTCACTATACAATGAAAAGCTAGCAACATACTCGAAGGAAGATCAATTCAATCACGCTTCCGCTGTAGGCTTTATCGAGTTATGGGGTCTACCAACCGTAGTGAACTCATCTGTTAATAAAAAATAATATTTAACAAGCGAGGTGTGGGAAGGCATTATGCTTTCACTACACCTTTCAATAAGAAATAAAGGAAAAGGTGAGCTGACATGACAAAACTTTGGGGTGGACGTTTCCAAAAATCAGCAGAAGCATGGGTAGACGAATTTGGGGCATCCATTGGCTTTGATCAGCAACTTGTGCTAGAGGACCTTGAAGGTAGTGTTGCACATGTCACAATGCTTGGTGCAACAGGAATTTTACCTGTAGCTGACGTAGAGGCCATACTAGGTGGTCTTGCCCAATTAAAAGAAAAGGCAATCGCAGGTGGGCTTGAATTTAGCGTTGCCAATGAAGATATACACTTAAATTTAGAAAAGATGCTGATTGATTTAATTGGTCCTGTTGGTGGCAAGCTACATACAGGTCGTAGCCGTAATGACCAGGTCGCGACGGATATGCATCTTTTCTTGAAAAAGCGTGTGCAGGAAGCAATTGATTTAATCGTGACGTTTCAACAAACATTAGTAGAGAAGGCTCAAGAACATATTGAAACGATTGCGCCTGGTTATACACATTTACAACGTGCCCAGCCAATATCCTTTGCGCATCATTTAATGGCGTACTTTTGGATGCTAGAGCGTGATAAACAACGCTTTACAGAATCCATCAAGCGCATTGATATTTTGCCATTAGGGGCAGGGGCTATGGCGGGAACGACTTTCCCAATCGACCGCTTAAAATCCGCAGAATTACTTGGCTTTAGTGAGGTATATGCCAACTCTATGGACGCTGTGAGTGATCGTGATTTTATTGTGGAATTTTTAAGTAATGCATCCTTGTTAATGGCGCATTTATCACGCTTTGCTGAGGAAATTATTATTTGGTCTACAGATGAATTTAAATTTATTGAATTGGATGATGCCTTCTCTACAGGTTCTTCCATTATGCCACAAAAGAAAAACCCTGATATGGCAGAGCTCATTCGTGGGAAAACAGGGCGCGTTTACGGGAATCTAATGGGCTTATTAACCGTGTTAAAGGGCACACCTTTAACGTATAACAAAGATATGCAGGAGGATAAAGAAGGCATGTTCGATACTGTGCATACCATTCTTGGTTCACTGAAAATCTTTGAAGGCATGATTCGTACAATGACCGTCAATACAGAACGTTTGCATCAAGCTGTCCATGCTGATTTTTCAAATGCAACAGAGCTAGCAGATTATCTTGCGACAAAAGGTATGCCATTCCGTGAGGCACATGAGGTGACAGGGAAGCTTGTCTTCACATGTATTCAAAAGGGGATTTACTTATTAAATTTACCGCTGGAAGAAATGCAGCAGGAAAGTGCACTAATTGAAGCAGATATTTATGATGTGTTAGCGCCAGAAGCGGCTGTTCGACGCCGTCATTCCTTAGGTGGAACCGGCTTCGAACAAGTGAAGATCCAAATTGACAAAGCAAAAGCCTGTCTTGTAAAACATTAATTGTTGCGTGCATGTCCTTGTGACTTTTGCATAGATATTCATTAAAGCTGTCCAGTGAGGCACTATGAAAACCTATATCCTTTTTCAACTAAGCCAGAGGGTGACGTGAAAAAGAGACCCTTACATACGTGAAGGACAATCCCCAATTCTGGAGACGCGGAATTGGGGTTTTTGTATAAGAAAATGGTGGGAGGGATCCGGTAAATGAATGAGCGTTTTACAAAGGGGCTTGACACAATCAAACAATATATGACTGAGGAAGAAGTAACACAGATGATTACATCCGATCCATTAGCCGATGTGGCACCTGATTTACGCAAAATGATTATTGAATTTGCTTATGGTGATGTCTATGCACGACCAGGATTGGAGGCCAAAAATCGAGCACTTGTCGTGATAACAGCAGTTGTCACACAAGGTGCTGCGCCGCAAACAAAAACCCATATCCAACGAGGATACCATGCAGGCTTAACACAGACAGAAATTGTCGAGGCTCTGTTACAATTAGTGCCCTACATCGGTTTTCCAAAAGTGCAAAATGCCTTAACCATTGCACAGCAAGTCTTTGCAGAAAAAATTTGAAGCATGAATAAAAAATCAGGCAAAGGTTCATAATAAGTTCGGAAACACTTATTAATCTAATATGATGGGGAGGATGCAGAATGAGTAATAGTCAAACACCCAAAGACCAAGAATCTCAGGAAAGTCCGCCACAACTGGTTAAGGTTGAAGCTTCTTAAAACTTAAGCCTAAAGGTGAAACAGAATGGATCTGCTTCGCTGTAGATTAAGTTGAAGCGTAAACCTACTAGTAAAAAATCAAATAGAAGCAATAAGTGTCCATGGATCCAGAATTATTCTGGGTCCTTTTTGTGGTTCACTGTTAACAATCTAATTGAGGGTGAGAAGCAGAGAGAAAGGCGCTCCTACTAGGGTAATAAAATTCATAAGGAAGGCAAAATGCACTCACCCAAGCCAAGACTCCACCCCTTTCAAAGGTAAAACATCATATAAGACATTCACATAGGTGAGTTAGTTACCTTCATTTGACATTTTGAGAAATCTGTATTACTCTATACATAACAGATTCTGTTTGGGTATTAACAATACAGATTGGAGGAGCGATATGCAAATACGGTTAGATCCAAATAGTGAATTGCAGCTTTATAAGCAATTAGCCAATCAATTAATTGAATTCATCGCAAAAGGTGAACTGAAAAATGGTGATACATTACCAGCGGTGCGTGCGATGGCTACGGATTTAGGTATCAATGTAAGCACAGTGAGTAAGAGCTACCATGAACTCGAGGAAAAAGGGTTAATCGAATTAAAACCGAAAGCGAAGGCAGTCATTATTGGTGGGCAAAAGCGAGAGCTGGAAGAAACAGAGGTTGAAAAAGTGGAAAATGCTTTAAAGCCAATTATGGCGGAAGCTTTTGCACGTGGGTTTGAAAAAGAACAAATAACAAGTTTGTTCCAGCGAATTTTAAAACAATGGAAGTAGGGGTAGTATGCTTATAATAGTAGGCATCTTTATCATTGTCGGTATTTTGGAAACCATGACACCACATTTAACAAGAAAAACGAATGTTTTTGGTGTTTCGATACCAGAACCTTATGTCAAGCATCCTCAATTACAGCTTTGGAAGAAGCGTTATAGTCAAATCATCGGAGGAATTGCAGGCTTATTTTTACTAGGTCAAATCGGATTCTCTTTGTCGCCTATGCAAGAGGAGAAAACGTCTTTAATCTCCTTTATCCTTTTGTATGTCATGCTCCTGCTATCATCTGGTCTTTACATGAGTTACCATGTTAAAACGAAAAATTTAAAGGGACAGGAACAATGGGAAACAAACATCAAAACGGTGCATGTAACAGACTTAACAATCCGCCAAAAAGATGAAACACTATCGCCCTTATTTTTTAGTTTACCTATCATCATGACACTGGCATTGATTGTTTTTACGTACATGAATTATGACACCATTCCAGCAATTTTTGCCACGCATTGGAATGGTGCAGGGGAGGCGGATGGTTGGACTGAAAAAACTAGGCTCTCCGTCATCAGTATGCCACTGATATTATTAGCGATACAAATTAGCTTTTTCATCATGGGCCAAGGGATGAAAAGTGCCAAAATTCAATTGAGTGCACAGGCTAGAGAAGCCTCAGTTCATCGGGAACTGACTCAACGCAAATATGGTAGCTGGTATTTAGCAGCGATTAATTTTAGTATGACGATTCTATTTATTGCTTTACATTATACAACCGTTATTTTACATGACCAAACAGCCCCATACTTTTTTCCCCTTTTTCTTGTCTTTAATATCGTTACATTAGGTGGCTTACTAGTATTAATTTGGAAGCTCAGTAAAAGCAATGAACGTTTTGATGAGGTACATACAAATGAAACAGCTGCGGCAGATGATCAATACTGGAAATGGGGGATTTTTTATTGTAACAAAAACGATCCATCCTTATTAGTGCCGAAAAAATTTGGAATCGGATGGACTGTCAATTTTGCGAATAAATGGAGCTACATCATAATCGGTATTACCTTATTGCCAATTTTATTGGTGATCTTCATATAGAGAGGAAGATTGGATGAAAAAATGGTTATTGTTATGTTGCACATTGTTACTTTTAAGTGCCTGTGGGCAAAAAGAGGTCACTGCGGACAATCAAGAGACAAAGGGGCAAAGTGCAATGAATGAACAGTTTATCGGAAAATGGGAGGGAAATATTGAAACGCCTAATGGAGCACTGCCAATTATCGTCGATTTACAGAAGGATAGTGGTACATTATCTGTTCCAGCACAAGGTTTATTTAATTTTCCATTTCAAAGTGTCAAGTATACAGATGACAATGTGAAAGTATCTATTCATTTGAACGGCTCTGTTATTGCGATAAACGGCATATTAAAAAATGAACAAATAGAGGCTACATTTCAACAAAATGGTGGGAATTTCCCCCTAATTTTAACGGCTTATAAAGAGCAGCCCGTTACCTATGAAAAACTAAAAATTCCTGTTCAACAGGGAGACTTAACAGTTGCTTTACAAAAAGCGAGCACGTCGCCATCGCCTGTGGCTCTCATTATAGCAGGCTCTGGGCCAACTGATAAAGATGGTAATTCCGCTCTAGCTGGTAAAAATAATAGCTTAAAAATGCTGGCGGAAGGTTTAGCACAAGAGGGCATTACGACGGTTCGCTATGATAAGCGAGGACTTGGTGATAATCAAGCGCTCTTAACAAAGGAAGAAGATGGGACGTTTGATCAATACGTGGATGATGCAGTACAAATCCTACAAACATTGATGGCGGATAAAGCTTATACAAGTGTACACGTGATTGGTCATAGTGAAGGCTCACTCATTGGTTTGCTAGCAGCTCAAAAAACAGGGGTAGCGTCCTTCGTCTCTATCGCAGGTGCTGGAAGACCATTGGACGTAGTACTCTTAGAGCAATTAAAAGGTCAGTTAGCACCGAAGCTTTACAATGAATCAACGGATATTTTGACAGCTTTAAAGCAAGGCAAGCAAGTGACAACTGCTTCGCCAGAACTACAAGCCCTCTTCCGTCCATCTGTTCAGCCTTTCCTGATTTCCTTGCTAAAGTACCATCCTGCTGACGAGTTGGAGAAAGTAAAAAGCCGTGTATTAATCGTACAAGGAACAACGGATTTACAAGTAAAGGAAGTCGATGCCGAGGCATTAAAGAAAGGCAAACCAGAGGCGAAGCTACTTTATATGGAGGGTATGAACCATGTATTGAAAAAGGCTCCAGCAGATCGTGCAGGAAACTTAGCAACCTATTCAGACCCTTCATTGCCATTACATGAAAAATTACTACCAGCGATTCAGCAATTTATTAATGAAGAGTAGGATGATGAACGATGAGTATCTTTGTATATGGAATTATCATGCTGCTATTTCTGACCTTTGCCATTGTGCTGTCCCAAGGGAAAGGAGCGTTTTTAATCGCAGGATTTAATACGATGCCAGAAGAAGAAAAAAAGCAGTATGATGAGCAAGCATTGGCGAAATTTATGGGGAAAATGATGTATGGCTACTGCTTTTGTGTGCTTTTATGGATTCTTAATGAACTTTTTCATACACAGTGGTTATTTTTTAGTATCGGACTTGTTCTTTTCGTAGCATTGACGATCTTTTTAATGATCTATGTGAACACAGGCAATCGTTTCAAAAAATAAGAAGGATATAAAATGGACTTGGTCAATGCAATGACAAGTCCATTTTGTTTGACTACATTTGAAGGAAATGCATTTTATCTATGAGAATTATTATCAATTAGTGGGATTTCTGTTAAACTAGAGACATGCTATTGGTTAAACTAGAAGGAGTGCTTGAGCTCGATGAAATTAAGTGATCATATACTTTTATGGAATCACGCATACATCAAAATTATGGATGTACGATTGACAATGATGGAGCAGGGAGAGGATTTTGGTCCCTATCGATTGCCGACCAGTGCCTTTCTCTATACAAAAAGAGGGAATGCTCAAATCTGGCTGGATAAAAACAGACATCTGGTACATCCGTTCCACGTCCTGCATGCAGGAAAAGGGGTGGATGTAGAGATTGTAGCGGAGAAAGAGTTTGAATACTTTATGATTTTCTATAAGGCAATACTTCCGTTACCTCATCGCCAAGAAATGGTAGCCTTGATGGAAAATCATAATCCTTTCCACTATCAATATGCTTTTGTGCCAGCTCATCCTCTTGCATTACTGGACAAAGCAGAGCAGATGAAGATAGTTTGGCAACAGGCCCATGACAAAGATCTGAAAAATTTACATATAAAATCATTATTCTATCAATTTATCTATGAATTATTGCGGCAAATGCATGGACAGGGAATTCATCCCGTAAAGCCAGATATGGTGGCGCAGGCAGTTCGCTATATAGAGGAACATGCGCATATGCCTCTAACACTAGACATCATAGCGCAAGAGTTAGGCTGTAGCATTGGTTATTTATCAAAACTGTTTAAAGAAAAAATGCATACAAGCCCGATTCATTATTTAGGTGAAATGCGTGTCAATAAAGCAGCGGCATTACTCGTGCAAACAGATGCTACGTTGCAGGAAATTGCGGAGCATGTCGGTTATCCTGACGGTCATTCCTTGAGCCGAAGCTTTAAACGATACAAGGGTGTATCTCCAGCACAATTTAAAGTGGCATGGAGGCAAAAGCGGCAACTGGAAGATGAAGAATTGCCACTTTGGAAAAGAAGATATGCTATTCTCCCAAAACAATTCGAGTGTTATATTGATGATGAAATTGAAAATCATTATCAACGAAAGGGAGTAAATGAAATGTCGAAGTACAAAAATATGAAAGTAAAGGCTATGACGTTGTTTATGTGCCTATCATTGCTGCTAGCAGCATGCTCAAATACAAATGGAGCCTCATCATCTGCGACAAATCAAGTGGAATCACAAGCAAATAGTGGACAAGAGGCTGTACAGGAAGGAAAGACAAGAATTGTTTCGACGCCTAGAGGTGATGTAGAAATTCCAGCTCAGCCACAGCGTGTAGCGGCTGATCAATATATGGGGCAGCTTTTAAAGTTAGGAATTATTCCAGTTGGTGTACGTGAAGGCATGTTAACGGAAGGTTGGATTGAGAAAGCGGGGATTCCGCAAGAAACGCTCGCTAAAATCGAGAATTTAGGTGGCTTCCCAATGAATCCTGAAAAACTCATTATGCTAGAGCCCGATTTAATCATTGGGTCGATTGAGAAAAATATTGAACAATACGAAAAAATCGGCTCCACTGTTTTTATTCCTTACTGGGAAGAGCTTTCGACGGCCGGGCCATTAGAAAAATTTAGAAGAATTGCTGAAGTATTTGGAAAAGAGCAGGAAGCTGAGTTATGGATAGAAGACTATGAACAGAGGGTAGAAGATGCTCGAAAACAAATCGATGGCATCATTAAAGAAGGTGAAACGGTATCAGTCGTGCAATTAAGCCCTACAGGTTTATTTGTGTTAGCTGCTGAGGGAGGGAATTATGGTAGTAACACCATTTATCAGATGTTGAAATTACCTCCAACAGAGCAAGCTTTAAACATGAAAGAGGGCTTTGAAAATATCTCATTAGAGGTATTGCCACAGTATTTAGGCGATCATGTATTTGTCTATGTCAATTCGCAAGAAGATGCAGAAGAAATTTTGAATAGTCCGATTTGGCAGGGAGCACCTGCTGTTAAAAATGGCAATGTTTATATGTATGGTGAGTTCGATGATGAGTTTGTCATGGAAGATCCTTACTCTTTAGACCTACAACTTGAGAAAATTGTCAAAGTTTTATTGGAGAAAAAAATAAAAAGCAAGTAAAACCTGTATTCATTTTGCAATAAAGTAGAGCTATTTTCTGATGAATGGCCGTTTGTATAAATTCATCCTAGCTGGTCATAATAAAGAAGATTTCACTTATGAAATCTATAATGATGAGGAGGATGAAAAATGAGTAGGTTCGAACAATTAGATCCAAAATCTCAAAAAATCCACCGCAACTGGTCAAGGATTAAGCGATCCAAATCGCAAGTAAATGGTGAAACGGAGATAACTCTCCATAATCGCCTCTTGCGAAGTGAAGCAAAGGCCCGTCAGTTTTAATCATGCTAGAAAAGTAAGTGTCATCAAGCCCAGAAAAAATTCTGGGTTTTTTTATGGATAAAAATAGAAGGCGGAATGTATTATAATACGTTATAAGGAAGAAAAGGGGAGGAAGGCTATGAATATTACTATTCCAACTTATTTACAGTCATATGCAGAAAATGTTGAACAGCTAGAGGCAGTTGAATCACAGTTACAGCTTTGTTCCAGCACAGGGAATAAACAGTTTGAAATTTGGTACTATGGAGATTTACTAACAATCGAAGGTGAGGCATTGCCTTTCATTTCTGGAGCAACCGCTAGAATTGTTGCAAAAGACCCTTTAACGGCGGAGGAAATTTTGCTATTTGATGCAACCCTACATGGCTATAATGCGCTATTTTGTGATGAATTTACGGAGGAGCAGCGTATCCATCGTCCACTACGGAAATATCTTTTGCCCACAACAGAAGTTGCCCTATCATTTTTCTATAATATTGACTATGACGAAGAAGCAGAAGACTATGAGGTAGATGAACATGGCAATGTACAGCTACTCAACGGAGAAACAGCAGATTGGGAGACGATAAAAAGTATTGGCTATGATGCCTTTGCTTTTTATGGCAAATCAGAAGATGGTACACTGCTAGCATTTGCACAGGAAGAATTAGCCTAGCATGAAAGGAACATAGAAAAATGCAATTCATCTCATATACACAAGATTTAGCGAAGCAAATTCATCAATATCAATCAAACAATGCATTTTATCGGAACATTATGAAAACAGAAGAGCCAGTGAATATCGGTTTTATCTATATTGAGCCAGATGGGGTAGTTGGTATGCATGAAGCCCCTGTTCCTCAGCTTTTTATCGTGATGCATGGCGAAGGCTGGGTTCGTGGTGAAGATGATGAAAAAATCACCATAAAATCTGGACAGGGTGTACTTTGGCATCAAGGGCAGGCGCATGAATCTGGTAGTACGACAGGCTTGACAGCACTTGTGATCCAAGCTGAGCATATACATCTTACATAAAAAACGTGTGTAACGGTAGGAGGGGAAGGCATTGAGCAACACAGAAAAATGGAACAAATGGTTGAAAGACTATGGGTTAGCACATAAGGCTGAGCAAATAGCAGCTTATACTAGAAGCTCTATACGTATGGTAGCTAAGCAAAATGCTGATGAAGAAATTCCGATTGGCCATTCAAAAATAGGTGGCTGTCCGGATGTTCCCACAGATTTTGTGTGGCCATATACGAACGATAAGAGACCGTTGTATTTCCTTTGCCAACTACATGTAAAGGATATCAAACCTTACGATACCAACAATTTATTACCTACAGATGGATTATTGTCCTTTTTCTATGATGCAGCCGAGCAACCATGGGGATACGATCCGAAAGACTATGATGGCTTCAATGTTTTCTATTTCACAGAACCAGTTAGTAGCCTTACAAGAATAAAAATACCTGCTATCTTACTCAAACATGGCGACATTGCCAGTGCAAGTCTGCAGTTTAAAAATGAATGGACACTCCCGCCCTGGGAATCTCCATTTTGGGATGATTTAGAAGAAACTCTAACGGAAGAGGAAGCAGATAATTTGAGAGACCTTGCATATGAATCGATGGAAGAAGCTGATGCAAATGGAGCCGTTCATCGCATAGACGGTTTTCCAGATGCTATTCAAGGGGATATGTACTTACAATGTCAGCTTGTCTCCAATGGCTTATATTGTGGCGATTCAACTGGTTATAATGATCCCCTTCGAAGGGAATTAGAGGCTGGGGCAACAGACTGGCGATTATTGCTTCAACTTGATTCAGAAGAAGAGCTTGGATATATGTGGGGAGATAGCGGTAGATTGTATTTTTGGATTCGTGAGGATGATTGCCAAAAGACCCGCTTTGATCAGACATGGGTTGTCTTACAATGCTTTTAAAAACGAAGGGGGATAACGGTTGTCAAAGCAACCGTTATCCTTTTTCATGTTGTTTCACCATTTTCACTGTTTTAAGCGGATAACCATCGAAACACTCATCGAATTCTACTAGCTTTTCGAACCCCTTTGCCTGATAAAAATGCATACCAATTGTATTTTCTTTTTCTACACAAACAAATAATGACGATAGGCTGGGAAGCATGTTTAGCCCTCTTTGTAAAAGAGCTGAACCGATACCACTCCCCTGGCTATCAGGATGCAAGTAAATGGCAAGCAGCTCTGCCTCACCATGTGTAACATTTGAGAAATTAGCAAAGCCTACTAGCGATTCATCGACGATTGCGACTAAAAATAGGCTAGTAGTGAAGCGCTGTGTTAAACGGTTACTGCTATACGCCATTTGTAAAAAGCGATCTTGAATATCACGAGGGATGATTCCTTCATATGTATGGTGCCAGCTTGTTCTAGCAATTTCTTGTACAAATGTAATGTCATTTTCTAGCATCTGTCGTATAATAAATGTCAACACTTTTCACCTGCAATTCCAATTTTTATCTTTATTGTAACATTCAATCAGTCGAAATGGGGGGTCACTTTCATGCAAGTAGTGGAAAAAGCATTTGGCTATATTACGAGAGAGCATGAAGAACAATTACAAGTGCTCGTATTTGAACAGAATTCAGTTGGTGCAGGTATTCAAGTGCCCAAAGGTACAGTAGAAGAGGGCGAAACACCTTTAGAAGCTGTGAAGCGTGAAATGTTGGAGGAGACTGGTCTAACAACACTTGTCGTTCAGAGGTTAATTGCACAGGACTATTTTAATCATCCGTCAGGTATTTTACAGAAACGTTATTTTTATCATTTAACATCCGATGAAACACAAGATTCATGGCAACATCATCCAACGGGCTTAAATGAAGCGGATTTAATTTTTTCATTTTATTGGATTTCTGCTGAGCAAGAAGCGCTACTAGCAAAGGGGCATGGTGATTATTTATACCGTGTGTTAGGAAAGGTGAAAAATTGAACGTAGGATTATAAAGATGCGGTGGCATGACTACTTTAGCTATTAACAAATAGAAAACCCTAACTATGATAAAACACGCAATGAGTGTTTCGTAAAATAGTTAGGGTTTTTCAACGGTCTCTTTCAGGTTGGTTCAATCAAGCCTTGGCCACAATCTCTAAGGCTTGTGCAAAATCAGCGATTAAATCATCTACATGCTCAAGTCCCACTGAAAATCGTAAAAGTCCATCTGTGATGCCGCGTTTTGCACGCTCCTCAGGCTCCATAGCAGCATGACTCATCTTTGCTGGGTAGGAAAGAATTGATTCCACACCCCCAAGAGAGACCGCGAAAACAGGAATTGTCATTGCTTCGACTAATGCTTTGGCGGCTGCATAACTTGGTAAACGGAAAGACAAAACAGCCCCACCACTTGTACTTTGGCGCTGATGAATGTCATACCCTGGATGTGAGGCAAGTCCAGGATAGTAGACTTGCTCAACCAGTGGATTTGTAGTTAAAAATGTTGCAATTTTTTGTGCAGATTCAGCAGAGCGACTAAAGCGCACATCTGTTGTTTTGATATTTTGTAGCAGTGTGAAAGAATCTTGTACACCTAAAATATTGCCAAAAGAATTTTGGATAAAGTATAGCTCTTGTCCTAGCTTGTCATCTGCTGTAACTGTTAAGCCAGCAATAATATCAGAATGACCAGATAAGAACTTAGTTGCACTATGAATGACGACATCAACTCCAAGTTCTAGTGGACGTTGGTGTAACGGTGTCATAAAGGTATTATCTAAAAATGTCAGACATTGGTGTTGTTTCGCTAGTGCCACCACGCCACGAATATCTGTGATGCCTAATGTCGGATTTGATGGTGTTTCCATATAAAGCAGCTTCGTAGCTGGCGTTATTGCTGCTTCTACTGCTGCTAGATCCGTGAAATCTACAAATGTATGGGAAATCCCAAAGCGTGGTAACACCTTTGTCACAAAACGATAGGTTCCACCATAAACATCCTCGGTCATGACGATATGGTCCCCTTGGGATAACAGCATTAACGCTGCTGATACCGCTGCAATGCCCGAAGAAAAGGCATGAGCGCGAACACCACCTTCAAGTTCTGTCACAGCTTTTTCTAATGCGTCTCTCGTAGGGTTGCCTGAGCGAGCATAATCATATTCTCCAAACTCATCCATACTTTCTTGATGGAAGGTAGAGGACAGATACATGGGAACATTGACAGCCCCTTTTTTATTACCATAGCCATCACGAACACCTGCATGAATGAGGCTCGTTTCAATACGTTGCTTCATAAATTATGCCTCCTTTCTTAGGATATCGAATACTTGTTGTAAGTCTGCAATTAAATCTTCTGCTTCCTCAATACCGACAGAGAATCGAAGTAAACGATCACAAACGCCACGTTCAACACGCTCTTCATATGGCATATCTGCATGTGTTTGTGTGGCAGGATATGTAATAAAGCTTTCCACACCGCCAAGACTTTCAGCAAAAGTAATTAACTTTAAGTGACGAAGGAATGGGTCAATCCACTCAGGTTTTTGCAAGCGGAATGACAGCATGCCACCTTTTCCTGTATAAAGTACATCAGTCACTAATGCTTCTTCCTCTAAATAAGCAGCAATGGCTTTTGCATTTGCATCATGCTGTTTTAATCGGAGATGTAAAGTTTTTAAACCGCGAATAAGTAACCACGAATCCATAGCGCCTAGCACCATACCACTGCCATTATGAATAAAGCCAATGCGTTCAGCTAATTCCTTACCTTTAGCCACAACTAAACCAGCTAAAACATCATTATGACCACCGATATATTTTGTAGCAGAGTGAAGGACAATGTCTGCCCCTAATTCGATAGGGCGTTGGAAGTATGGTGTATAGAAGGTATTATCTACAATTAACCAGGCTCCATGCTTATGGGCTAACTCTGCATACACTTGTAAATCGAATTCCTGCATAAGTGGATTTGTTGGGGTTTCAATGAATAACGCACGAGTATTTTCAGTTATTAATGCTTCCACCTGTTCAACCGATTCAAACTTTGAATAAACAGGCTTGATATTATAGGTTTCTTGGAAGAAGTTAAATAGTCTATAGGTACCGCCATATAAATCATCAGGCACGACTAACTCATCGCCTGGTTTAAATAAGGATAACACCAATTGAATAGCAGCCATCCCTGAACTACAGGCAAAGCCCATATCGCCCCCCTCTAAATCAGCAATCCCTTCTTCTAAAAGAGCACGTGTAGGATTTTTTGTACGTGTATAGTCAAAGCCAGTAGATTCCCCAATTCCAGCATGTTTATAAGCAGTCGATAAATGGATCGGCGGGCTCACAGCACCTGTTATGGGGTCACTTAAATTTCCTAGTTGTACAAGTTTTGTTTCAATACTTCTGTTTAATGTCATGACGTCACTCTTTTCTCCAATATTATTAAAAGCGACAATTTTCGCTTTCAATTTATTAGTATTCTCAATAATTGTTACCAATTTAACATGGATACTAAAGAAGAACAAGGGTGTTTTCTGAAAATTAGCTAGATTATTTATAGTTAATCACGTAGGAATAGTAGGAGATTGATTATTAAATTATGAGCAACAATGTGTGGGAGCTTCTAGTTAAGTTAACAGGATAGAGCAGAGAAAGTGGAGGATACGCATAAAGTTGGTGGATAGAATAAGAAAAGCAGCGGATAGAACGCGGAAAGAGATGGATAGAACAGAGAAAGAGAAGGATACGCATAAAGTTGGTGGATAGAGTAAGGAAAGTAGCGGATAGAACGCGGAAAGAGATGGATAGAACAGAGAAAGAGAAGGATACGCATAAAACTGGTGGATAGAGTAAGGAAAGTAGTGGATAAAATGCGGAAAGAGAAGGATAGAGCAGAGAAAGTGGAGGATACGCATAAAGTTGGTGGATAGAATAAGAAAAGCAGCGGATAGAACGTGGAAAGAGATGGATAGAGCAGAGAAAGAGAAGGATACGCATAAAGTTGGTGGATAGAATAAGGAAAGTAGCGGTTAAAACGTGGAAAGAGATGGATAGAGCAAAGGAAGTGAAGGATACGCATAAAACTGGTGGATAGAGTAAGGAAAGTAGTGGATAAAATGCGGAAAGAGATGGATAGAACAGAGAAAGAGAAGGATACGCATAAAGTTGGTGGATAGAATAAGGAAAGCAGCGGATAGAACATCCAAAGAGAAGGATACAAAACCAAAGGATCTGCCTCTTTCGAATAAGGCAGATCCTTTGGTGTCATATGTTAGGCTTGTTCTTTTTTGAGTAAATCACGAATTTCTTTGAGGAGCTCTTCTTTTGCATCTAATTCAGGAGCTGGCTCTTCAACGACTGCTTCTTCTTTTTTACGTGTAAGCTTCGTCATAATTCGGAGCGCCATAAAAATGGCAAATGCAATAATTAAAAAATCAATAATTGATTGTAGAAATACACCTAAATTGACTTGGGCTTCACCAGAGCCAAAAACAAAGCTCTTTGTTAAATCAACACCACCTGTTAAAATACCAACTAATGGCATAATGATATTTTCAACTAAGGAGGTAACAATTTTACCGAAAGCACCACCGATGACTACTGCTACTGCTAGATCGACAATATTGCCTTTCATTGCAAATTCTTTAAAGTCTTTCCACAAAATAAATGCCTCCCTATTATTATCCAATATAATGAATCAACCTGTATTTTACTATATTTTTAGCAAACCTTTCAACTGCTTTTATAGTGAAAATGAATAGCATCCTACAACTGGAAGTTTCTATCTTACAAAAATTAAAAGATTTACTACATATAACGAAAAATTTGGTAATATAGAAAAAGAATACTAGATTAGGTGTGACGTATGACAAAGAAAAAGAACAACAAAGCCATGTTATCACCCGCTACAAAATTGGGTATGATAGCATTATTGATTCCCGTTGCGATAACAGTGTATGTCCTGACATTTTTTGCGTGGAAGGAACTTCAAACATTACCGATTTTTGAAAAGCTTGCACAGCAAAAGGCAATTGAGGAGATTCAACAACATTTCGATATGGACATTCCAGAGAAATACATTCCGGTATATGTAGCAGCGGAGGAGAAATATGGTGTGCCATGGACATTGCTTGCTGCACATCATCGAATTGAAACGAGATTTTCTACAGTGAAATCAATGGTTTCATCTGCCGGGGCAGAAGGGCATATGCAATTTATGCCGTGCACGTTCGTTGGCTGGCAGCATCCTACTTGTTCAGGACTAGGAAAAGGAAACATCACGAAGGCTGAATTAATGAATCCAGAGACAATTGCTAAATATGGAGGATATGGCGTAGACGCGAATGGGGATGGTATAGCCGATCCCTATGATATTGAGGATGCGGTATTTAGTGCAGCTAATTATTTAGCTAAATACGGCGCTGCCAAAGGTAATATTAAGAAAGCTGTGTATCAATACAATCATAGTGAAGAATATGTGGAAAATGTATTGTATTACTACCAATTGTATAATGATTATCACGATGAACTCCGAGCAACCGTTTTACTGAATGAAGCAAAATAAAGAGCCATCACCATGGATGGCTCTTTATTACATATTTAAGTTGCTTTACGCATACCTTTTAAAATAAGGCTGACGATAAAGATCAACACAACGGCACCGATCAGTGCTGGGAACACGTAGAAATCACTTACTCTCCAACCCCAGTTCCCTAAAACCATACTACCGATCCAAGAACCAACAATCCCTGCAATAATATTCCCGATGATGCCACCAGGTACATCTTTACCTAAAATTACGCCAGCTAACCATCCAAGAATTCCTCCGATGATTAAATACCAAATGAAACTAATCATTATTTTCATCTCCTTAAAATTAAGATATAATGGCGATTACTTAGTTATACCCTGAATGGAGTAGATTAAACACTGCGATTTTGTTTAGTAATTATTACATGCTGTCATAATGGCTGTAGACAAATGAATGCAGCTCTTTCATCATGCCCACACTAACGTAACTCCAACTGCATAAATGATTGTGAAAATGTCCACATTAACTACAATTACTTCTATATTGTACATACACCGATTTTCGCTTACTTCTATAGTATGTTCACGCATTCAATCCGTACCAAAAATAGATGGAACGCTCCAAAATCAGCCGTTTGACTAAATATTTGCAAAAACCACCTTTTTATCCATGAAAAAATGCATTTTTTGTTGAAGCAGAATTTCAATCAATTATACGGTTGTTCATTTTTTATTTATATGAATGGAAAATGGTTAAATTTTCACCTTTTAATAGTTTGAAAATTCTGTTTAAAAGGATTATAATGTAGAAAAAAGGAGCGTGTTGCATATGAATATGGCTGTTATGAAACGTTTAAATCGTCAAGGTTTTCTGATTGCTGGTCTGCATTTGTTAGTGCTGCTAAATCTTGCAGCCGATTTCTTATACGCATCGTAACCAATTGAATAGAAAGGTGAATGAAATGTTTGTCCCATTCTAAAACAACTGTGTCGACTTATTGAATAAAAAGCGCACGGTTGTTTTTATTTTGACTCATGAATAACAAAATTATTCTGTAAATTGTCAAATACATAGTATATACAGGAGGGATTAAATGACGACAAGATTGGATCGAGCGTTTAGTGATTTGGAAAGACCATTTGCTTGGTTGGACTTAGATGCGCTGGATAAAAATATACGAACTGTGCAAGAGGCTTGTGGTGGCAAGCAAATTCGTATTGCGACAAAATCGATTCGTTCTGTTGAAGTGCTTCGTTATGTTCAGAAAAACCTTGCTAATGTTGTAGGCTTTATGACATTCACAGCGGCAGAGACCATTTTTTTACTACAGCAGCAATTTGATGATTTATTACTGGGCTATCCAGTAATGGAGGAAGCAGCTATTCGTCGCTTGCTACATTTCGTCAAAGACGGGAAAAGCGTTACTTTTATGGTGGATCGGCCAGAACATATCCAACTATTAGCGAAGCTGGGACTAGAAATAGGTGTACGTGTACAGGTTTGCATTGATATTAATGTTTCGAATGATTTTAAAGTACTGTATTTCGGGACTAAACGTTCATCGTTGTATTCTCTTGAGACGCTGACACCTTTTTTGCAAGAGATTCAAAAAACGTCAGCGATTGAGGTTGTAGGTGCAATGGGCTATGAGGCTCAAATAGCAGGCGTTGGCAATCGTCCTGCGAATGCATTAAAAGGCAAAGTGATTGAGGCAATGCAAGTACAAGCTAAAAAACAAGTAACCCAATTTCGTCGCTTAGCGATAGCCCATATCAAGGCGTATTTTCCAAACTTACGCTTCGTCAATGGTGGAGGCTCAGGGAGCATGTTATATACCAATCAGCAGAAAGAAGTGACTGAAATTACAGTAGGCTCCGCTTTTTATGCACCTGCATTGTTCGATCAATTTACACATTTACAGCTAGAAAAGGCAGCTGGATTTGCTTTGAGTGTAACGAGAAAGCCTGAAAAAAATATTGTTGTTTGTCATGGTGGGGGTTATACGGCTTCTGGAGCAATTGGATTGGATCGCTTACCTGTATTCTATGAACCTAGCAATTTTGCATACCTTAGCTTAGAAGGAGCAGGAGAAGTACAAACGCCTATAAAGGTCAAAGGAAAACATATTAATATTGGTGATACGATCTATTTTAGACATGCAAAAGCAGGGGAGCTTTGTGAGCGTTTTCAAGTACTCCATGGGATTCGAGAGGACAAGTATATGGGGCCTTACACAACATATAGGGGGGATGGACAATGTTTTCTATAGAAAAATGGCGTAATGGTGAAAAGTGGACAAATTGGGCGGGGAATGTTATTTCTTATCCGAGTGAAATGTACTTACCACAATCGGTTGAAGAAGTTTCAACCATTGTCAAGCATGCACGTGAAGCGGGAAAAACGATTCGGGTCACAGGGGCAGCTCACTCTTTTAGCGCTGTGGCTATGCCTGAGCATATCGCTATTTCCTTACATAATATGCGTGGATTAATCGCTGTGAATGAGGAAAAGCAGGAGGCAACATTATGGGCTGGTACCTACCTATATGAAATTGGACCAATGCTGGAGAAGCACGGCTTTGCTTTAATCAATATGGGGGATATTCAGGAGCAAACGATTGCAGGAGCAGTATCAACGGGTACACATGGTACAGGGATTACACTTGGTTCTCTGTCGTCTGCTGTCATGACATGGGGGTTTGTAGATGGCACTGGCACATATCAGGAGCACAGGAGGGGAATGGACGATTTATCTGAAGCACTACACGTATCGCTCGGTATGCTTGGTGTCCTTGTCAAAGTAACGATCAAAGTCATGCCACTTTATAGCTTGCATTATGTTGGGGCAAGAGAAACTTTGAGCAATGGTCTCACACTATTCGCAGAGGATATTCGCCAACATCGCCATGTGGAATGGTTTTATTTCCCTGGTAGTGAGACGATTCAAGTAAAACGGATGAATGCTGTAGCACCCATCTATCAAAGTGAATGGAATAAAAAAATAGAAACGTTAAAGCTTCAAATTGTAGAAAATGGTGCTTTCTTTGCCATGTCAGAACTTTGTAAGTGGAAACCAGCGTTAAGTGGTGCTATGAGTAAAATAGCAGCCGCAAATGTGGTGAAAAGTGAAAAAGTGGGCATAAGCTATGAAATTTATCCTTCTCCTCGTAGTGTGAAGTTCCAAGAAAGTGAATATGCCATTCCACTCGCTCAATTTGAAGCATGCTTGGAGGAAATTCATACAACCTTTAAAAAAGGGATTTTTAATGTTCATTTCCCATTAGAGTGTCGAACAACTGCAGGGGAAGCAGGCTTTTTAAGTCCAACACAGGGGCGCGAGTCTGCTTTTATAGCCTTTCATATGTATAAAGGGATGTCAGAAGAGCCTTATTTTAAATGGGTTCATACTTTGATGCAAAAATATGATGGCCGACCTCACTGGGGCAAACAACATCATTTAACAGCACAAACCGTCTACGAACTGTATCCAGAGATCGAAAAGTTTTTAAAAATACGACACCAATATGATCCCGATCAAGTATTTTTTACAGGCTACTTAAAAAAATTGTTTCTATTGTAAGCGTTATCTCTATAGATAAGATGATTCAACTTGTCCGAAAATATGGGAATCAATGGTCTCTTACATTGTTGGTTATTATTGAAAAATTAAAATTTGAACGAAATGTCAAAATTTTTATCAAAGCGAGATAAAACTGATGCTTAATCAGCATGTAAACGATTTCAATTTTGACAGATTTTTTTAATTGTTTGAACAATTCAAAAAATACTGTTGACGAGACCTTTTTTTCGTACTATGATAACAACAATTTAACACGTTCGTTACAGCAGTAGCCATCTAGTAGGCTGCTACTCTATAAACAAAAATTAAAAAGACAGAACATTTTGTCTATAGCAACGAACATAGTATGGATAGCAATGAGGGGCGTTTAAAATGAGAAGTGACATGATTAAAGTAGGCGTAGATCGAGCGCCACATCGAAGTCTTTTATATGCAACAGGCAAAGTAAAAGCAAAAGATTTAGGCAAACCATTTATTGGGGTTTGTAACTCATATATCGACATAATACCAGGTCACGTTCATTTACGTACGTTCGCTGATGTAGTGAAAGAAGCCATTATTGAAGCGGGTGGTATTCCATTCGAATTTAATACAATTGGTGTCGATGATGGTATTGCAATGGGGCATATTGGTATGCGTTATTCATTACCAAGTCGTGAAATTATAGCAGACTCAGCAGAGACAGTTATTAATGCACATTGGTTTGATGGTGTATTTTATATTCCAAACTGTGACAAAATTACACCAGGGATGCTGATGGCAGCAGTTCGCACAAACGTACCATCTATCTTTGTTTCTGGTGGTCCAATGGAGGCTGGTACTTCTGCTTCAGGCAAGCAGCTTTCTTTAACCTCTGTTTTTGAAGGCGTAGGAGCCCATAAATCAGGAAAGATGTCATCTGAAGAGTTGTTAGATATTGAAAATAATGCATGTCCAACATGTGGCTCATGCTCAGGGATGTTTACAGCCAACTCGATGAACTGTTTAATGGAAATGCTCGGTGTTGCTCTACCAGGGAATGGTACAATCGTTGCCACTTCTGAAGAGCGTCACAAGCTGATTAAAGAAGCAGCCAAACAATTAATTCGTATGGTCAAGGAAGACATTAAGCCACGCGACATTATTACAAAAGAGTCAATTGATGATGCTTTTGCTCTTGATATGGCAATGGGAGGCTCCACAAACACTGTTCTTCATACATTAGCCATTGCCAATGAAGCAGAAATAGATTACAACATTGAAGATATTAATAAAGTAGCAGAGCGAGTACCCTATTTAGCGAAAATTATGCCTGCATCCGATATTTCAATGGATGATATCAATAAAGCGGGTGGTGTTAGTGCCATTATTAATGAATTAACATCCATTCCGGGAGCTATTCATCCAGATCGCCCAACCGTTGCAGGTGTAACGATGGGTGAGCTTGTCAAAGATTATCACATCACGAATGATCAAGTCATTCGAACAAAAGACAATCCCTATAGTGCTGTAGGTGGGTTATCGGTGTTATTTGGTAACATTGCACCTGATGGCTCCGTTATTAAAGTAGGTGCAGTTGATCCTTCCATCAAAGTATTCAAGGGAGAGGCAATCGTCTTTGATTCCCAGGAAGCAGCGCAGGAAAATATTGATAATGGAATAGTGAAAGAGGGCCATGTAGTCGTCATTCGCTATGAAGGACCTAAGGGTGGCCCAGGGATGCCTGAAATGCTTGCACCAACATCTGCGATTCAAGGTCGTGGTCTTGGTACAAAGGTTGCATTAATTACAGATGGTCGTTTCTCAGGTGCATCTCGAGGTATTTCAATTGGTCATATTTCACCAGAAGCTGCTGAAGGCGGTCCAATCGCCTTAGTAGAAAACGGAGATATTATTGAAATTGATCTACCAAATCGTACGATTAATGTACAAGTTTCAGATGAAGTTTTAGCTGAACGTCGTGCAAAATTACCAGTCTTTGAGCCAAAAATCAAACGTGGTTGGTTAGCAAGATATTCAAAATTAGTGACGAACGCTTCCACTGGTGGCGTAATGAAAATTTAACAACTAGATAAATGAAAACGTTGATGAGGTTAAAGGTTCTAGAGCCTTGTATCTACCAGAGAGCCGGTCGTGCTGGAAGCCGGCGATACAACTAGATCCGACATCCCCTCGGAGTGGGCTATTAAACGTGTTTACACCATTAGATAGCTCCGGGCATAGTCGAAAGTGCTCGTTATTAATGAATAAATGTTTTATGACACCCTATTGGATGTGAAATTTTTTGCATAGGTGTATAAATGCAGTCATTTATTCGCGAGGTAGCAATTATTTGCTATAAAAAAGGGTGGTACCATGGAAAGTCTTTTTCATCCCTACGTAAGGTAGTTCTTTGCGTGTGGAGAAAAGGGCTTTTTTATTATTTTCACGACGTAATGAGCAAACTCTCAATGAAAAGGAAGAGAGGTAGACTTACCAGCTAGTGGCACTTTACTAATCTAGAACACTGATGTATGACTTTGAAAGAAATGAAGGAGGCATAAATTGATGAGTGCGAATGTTTCAATCAATGAACAAGAACAATTAGCAACAACAGCAACGGCTGAACAAACCTATCAAGCGAAGGACGGTGCAGATGTTTTAGTGCAGGCTTTGCATGATCAAGGTGTTGAAATCATCTTTGGCTATCCAGGTGGAGCCGTATTACAAATCTATGATGCGATGTATAAAAATCCGATTCGCCATATTTTAACAAGACATGAACAGGGGGCTATTCATGCGGCTGAAGGCTATGCACGTGTCTCAGGTAAAACAGGCGTTGTCATTGCCACAAGTGGACCTGGTGCAACAAACCTCGTAACAGGTATTGCGGATGCCATGATTGATTCCATCCCATTAGTTGTCTTCACAGGTCAGGTTGCTACATCTGTCATTGGAACAGATGCTTTCCAAGAAGCTGATATCATGGGGATTACGACACCAATCACAAAGCACAATTACCAAGTGCAGGATGTCAATGACATTCCACGTATTGTGAAGGAAGCATTCCATATTGCAAGCACTGGACGTAAGGGACCAGTGGTTGTGGACTTTCCAAAAAACGTTTCACAAATGTTGTTTGATGTAGAGAATCCACCACAAGCACCAGATGAAATTTATTTACCAGGCTATCAACCAACCTATCAACCAAACTATTTACAAATTCAAAAGGCGATCCAAGCAATTTCTTTGGCAAAAAATCCAGTTATTTTAGCTGGTGCAGGTGTTCTTTTTGCTGACGCACGTGAGGAATTAACGGCCTTTGCTGAAAAATACCGTATCCCCGTAACGAATACATTGCTAGGGCTAGGCTCCATTCATGGGGAACATGATTTATTCCTTGGAATGGCAGGGATGCATGGTACGGTTACAGCGAATACAGCCATCACAAAAACAGATTTACTACTCAATATCGGTGCACGTTTTGATGATCGCTTAACAGGAAATTTAGCCACATTTGCACCAAATGCAACGATTATCCATATCGATATTGACCCTGCTGAAATTGGTAAAAACGTACCGACAGATATTCCGATTGTTGCGGATGCAAAAGAGGCGTTAAAGGCATTGTTGAAAAAGGATTTCGAAGGTCCTGATACAGCAGACTGGCTAGCCTTTTTAAATAATCATGCGAATGAATACCCATTGTGGTATTGCAAAGATGCCAATACGCAAGAAATCTTACCACAAGAGGCATTGCAATTAGTGCACAAGATTACAGAGGGTGATGCCATTGTAACGACAGATGTAGGGCAGCATCAAATGTGGGCAGCACAATACTACCATTTAAATAATGATCATGCATGGGTAACGTCTGGTGGACTTGGTACGATGGGCTTCGGCTTCCCGGCCGCAATTGGGGCTCAGTTTGCGAAGCCAGACAAAAAAGTTATTTCGATTGTAGGAGATGCTGGATTCCAAATGACGGCACAGGAGCTATCTATTCTACAGGAATTTAACTTACCAGTAAAAATAGTGATTTTGAATAATAGTTGTCTTGGAATGGTGCGCCAATGGCAACAAACATTCTATGAAGAACGTTATTCATCGTCGCTGATGCCAATCCAACCAGATTTTGTTAAATTAGCGGATGCCTATAATATTAAAGGCTATCGTATTAACACAATCGATGAGGCGGAGAATATTTTCCGTGAGGCACTACTTTCTGATGAGCCAGTATTAATTGATTGTCGAGTGAAACAGCTTGAATGTGTTTACCCAATGGTAGCACCAGGCAAAGGCTTACATGAAATGATTGGGGTGAAAAAGAATTGAAACGAGTAATTACTGTAACTGTGATTAACCAAAGTGGTGTATTAAACCGATTGACAGGTTTGTTGATGAAGCGACAGTTCAATATTGAATCGATTACAGTAGGGCATACTGAACAACCAAATTTTTCTAAGATGACCTTTGTTGTCAATGTTGAGGATGAACGCAAAATCGAGCAGCTAGTAAAACAATTATCCAAGCAAATTGATGTGTTAAAAGTCAATGATATTACCGACAAATCAATTGTTCTGCGAGAGCTGGCGCTAGTAAAGGTTATTTCACCACCAAATCTACGCTTGGAAATGAATTCGATTGTTGAACCATTTCGTGCACAAATTATTGATACAGCCAAAAATGTTGTGACGTATCAAGTAGTAGGGCACCCAGAAAAGATTGATGCCTTTATCGAACTCATTCGACCATATGGCATTAAAGAACTGACACGTACAGGAGCCACTGCCTCTGTGCGTGAAACGCAAAAAATCTCAAACCCACAGCTCTCTATTTTAAAATAGTTTGCATATAAAATTGATAGCTTTATTGAAACAGCAAGTTGCTAAAGCTATGAAAACCAAACCAAATTCTAGGAGGAAATAAACTATGGCTACAATGTACTATGAACAAAACATCAACGAGGACGTATTAAAAGGAAAAAAAATCGCTATTATCGGTTACGGCTCACAAGGTCATGCACATGCACTAAACCTTAAAGAATCAGGCTTTGACGTAGTAGTTGGGGTTCGCCCAGGTGGATCATTCGATGCTGCGAAAGCCGATGGTATTGACGTGAAAACTGTGGCTGAGGCTGCACAAGAAGCAGATGTGATTCAAATTTTATTACCAGATGAGCGTCAAAAAGCCGTTTATGAAGCAGAAATTGCACCATATTTACAAGCTGGTAAAGCACTGATGTTTGCGCACGGCTTCAATATCCATTTTGGTCAAATTACACCACCAGCAGATGTTGACGTATTTTTAGTAGCACCAAAAGGACCAGGACATTTAGTTCGTCGTCAATTCCAAGAAGGTGCTGGTGTACCAGGTCTATTCGCTATCCATCAAGATGCTACTGGGCAAGCAAAAGATTTAGCACTTGCTTATGGGAAAGGAATTGGTGCTGCGCGAGGTGGTTTACTTGAAACAACATTCAAAGAAGAAACAGAGACAGATTTATTCGGTGAACAAGCAGTACTTTGTGGTGGTGCAACACAGCTAGTAAGAGCAGGTTTCGAAACGTTAGTAGAAGCTGGCTACCAACCAGAACTAGCTTACTTTGAAACGCTACATGAACTTAAATTAATTGTAGACCTAATGTTTGAAGGTGGTATGGCTACAATGCGCTACTCGGTATCTGATACAGCAGAGTGGGGAGATTATGTGGCAGGACCACGCATTATTGATGAAACTGTAAAGGCTCGTATGAAAGACGTGTTAACAGATATCCAAGATGGCACATTTGCACGTCGTTGGATTCAAGAAAATGAAAATGGTCGTCCAGAATATACAAAATTCAAGGAAGCTGGTGCGAACCACCAAATCGAAGAAGTTGGCGCGAAATTACGTGCTATGATGCCATTCATCAACGAAGGGAAAGAAAAAGTTGTGCGAGAAGTAGCGGCAAGTGCGAAAAATTAATATTTTCGATACTGCGCTTCACAATGGTGAACAATTGGCTGAGATCTACTTAACCGCAGCTGAAAATTTACTATGAGGATATATCGACTACCGGCCGTAACTCCTCTCAAGATGTTTAGAAGCTGCTATTAAATGCCATTAACCGTCATTTAATAGCATGCCTTCGGGAGCACATCCTGTATAGGTTTTAAAGGTAGTGAATCGTATGACATACCATTCACAAGTCGGATGCAATGATGATATGGCGTATTGTATCCATTCACAAAAAATTACGCGTAGACGTAATGAATGCGCCCACCTAAATTAATGGTAGGTGGGCGTCTTTACTAAATTAGCGAATGCGCTATACAAAGAAAGGTGTTTTGATGATGGAGAGAAAAATTACAGTACTTCCTGGTGATGGGATTGGCCCTGAGGTTGTTGCTTCTGCTGTACGTGTATTACAAGTGATTGGTAAACGATTTAATCATACTTTTCATTTAGGGTATGCAACAATTGGAGGTGCTGCTATCGACCAGCATAATAATCCACTACCAGAAGAAACAATCGAGATGTGTGAAAATAGTGATGCGATTTTATTAGGTGCTGTAGGTGGTCCAAAGTGGGATCAGAATCCACCTGAATTACGCCCGGAAAAAGGGTTATTGCGAATTCGCAAACACTTCGATCTTTTTGCAAATCTACGTCCAGTAAAGGCGTTCCCGAGTTTACTAGATGCTTCACCACTGAAACGTGAAGTAGCTGAAAACGTTGATTTAATGATTGTCCGTGAACTAACAGGCGGCGTATACTTCGGGGAACCACGTATGCGTACTGAAAATGGCGCAATTGATACAACGGTCTACTCAAAAGCAGAAGTGGAACGTATTGTTGAAAATGCCTTTGAGCTAGCACGTTTACGTGGCGGCAAATTATGCTCTGTTGATAAGGCGAATGTGCTTGAAACAAGTCGCTTATGGCGAGAAGTCGTAGAAGCTAAGAAAAAAGATTATCCAGATGTGATCGTAGAACATAATCTAGTAGACTCTGTGGCGATGAAACTTATTACAAACCCAGGACACTATGATGTTGTAGTCACTGAAAATATGTTCGGTGATATTTTAAGCGATGAAGCTTCTGTCATTACTGGCTCTTTAGGTGTATTACCATCAGCATCTATCCGTGGCGATAATTTTGGCTTATATGAACCAGTACATGGGTCAGCACCAGAAATTGCAGGGCAAGGAGTCGCAAACCCTGCAGCAACCATTCTTTCTGTCGCTATGATGCTGCAATATTCATTTGGTTTAACAGAAGAGGCAGCAGAAATTGAGCGTGCTGTTAGTGCGGTATTTGATGATGGTTACTTTACAGCAGATCTAGCCCGTGATGGCAATCGTATTCTTTCGACAAATGAATGGACAGATAAAGTAATTAATGAAATTGATACTAGCTTTGTTTCACAAAGCATTATGACAACATATATTTAAAGAAATAGGTGAAGACAATGGGTAAAAATATAATTGAAAAGATTTGGGATAAACATGTAGTTTATCAGGAAGAGGGCAAACCGGACCTGTTATATATTGATCTTCATTTAATTCATGAAGTAACATCTCCGCAAGCTTTTGAAGGGCTACGTTTGAATGGACGTAAAGTGCGTCGTCCTGATTTAAGCTTTGCGACAATGGATCATAATGTACCAACGAAAAATTTACAGACTATCCATGATCCCATTGCACGCAATCAAATCGAAACATTGGCTAAAAATGCTGAAGAATTTGGCGTTGAGCTAGCAGGGATGGGTCACCCTGACCAAGGCATTGTACATGTTATCGGGCCTGAGCTAGGGCTAACACAGCCAGGTAAAACAATTGTCTGCGGTGACTCACATACATCCACTCACGGTGCCTTTGGGGCAATTGCTTTTGGGATTGGTACATCAGAGGTAGAGCATGTATTATCGACGCAAACATTATGGCAAAATAAGCCGAAGACGATGGAAATTCGTGTTGAAGGGGAGCTACAAGTTGGCGTAGCAGCTAAAGATATTATTTTAGCCATTATTGCGAAGTTCGGCATTGGCGTTGGTACAGGACATATTGTGGAGTTCACTGGAGAGGCAATCCACAAATTATCAATGGAAGAACGTATGACGATTTGTAATATGTCGATTGAGGCAGGAGCAAAAGCAGGGCTCATCTCACCTGACCAAACAACCGTCGATTATATTCGTGGTCGCAAATATGCACCCCAAGGTGAAAAATTAGAGGAAGCAGCTGCTTATTGGCTAAGCCTTGCCTCAGACGAGGATGCTACGTACGATACAGTTCGTATCATACAAGCAGAAGAAATTGAACCTATCATTACATGGGGTACCAATCCCTCGATGGGTACGGGTGTTTCAGGATATGTGCCTACACAGGCAGATTACGAGGATGACTCTGATAAGGCGGCACTTCAAAAAGCGCTTGCTTATATGGGCTTAGAGGAAGGGCAATCCTTAACATCCATTGACATCCAGCATGTCTTTATTGGCTCCTGTACAAATTCACGAATTAGTGATTTACGTGCGGCAGCTAATATCATCAAAGGACGCAAGGTGCACGATAAGGTCACAGCGATCGTTGTGCCAGGGTCACATACTACGAAAAAGCAAGCGGAGGCAGAAGGTTTGGATAAAATCTTTATGGAAGCTGGCTTTGAATGGCGGGAGTCAGGTTGCTCCATGTGTTTAGCCATGAATGATGATGTCGTACCAGCTGGTGAACGCTGTGCTTCTACATCTAACCGCAACTTTGAAGGACGTCAGGGCGCGGGTTCTCGTACACATTTAGTATCACCACCAATGGCAGCAGCCGCTGCGATTGCAGGTCATTTTGTTGATGTGCGTGAATTTGTCAAGGAAACTGTGTAAATCTTGCTTTACACGGAAGGGATGAGTAAAAATGGAACCAATTAATATCGTCAATAGTGTCATCACACCACTTGATCGTAAAAATGTCGATACAGATCAAATTATTTCAAAGGAATTTCTAAAACGCATTGAGCGCACAGGTTTTGGGCAGTATTTATTTTATCACTGGCGCTATGATGCGCAAGGCAATGAAGTAACAGACTTCGTATTAAATAAACCTGAATTTAATGCATCAAAAATTCTAGTAGCACAAGATAATTTCGGCTGTGGCTCATCTCGTGAGCATGCACCATGGGCCATTTTAGATTATGGTTTTAATGTAGTAATAGCACCTTCCTTTGCAGATATCTTCCATAATAATTGCTTTAAAAATGGAATTTTACCTATTAAGCTAACAGAAGCCGAATGCGATAATATTCTGGCTAAAGGTTTGGCAAAGCCGTACACAATGGAAGTAAATCTGGCAGAGCAAACTGTAACGGGTGAAGATGGTACAGTGTATCAATTCTCGATTGATCCGTATTATAAGGAAACGTTACTCAATGGCTGGGATGAAATCGCCTTAACCTTTAAATACGAAGACCATATTGCTGCCTATGAAGCAAAGCGGATAGCCTATTAACTTGATAGACTGAAGACAACTTTATGTTGTCTTCAGTTTTTTCTTTTACAGTGAAATAAAGTAAAGCTGTTGATTTCCACTACTGATGGATCAATTAGCACCCAAAGATCATTTAGTATGAAAACTAGAGACTGCTATTGATTTCGTTTATTTATCTAGTAGAAAACCTCTCTTCAGCCTAACATCCAAGTATTAATCCCTTCATTCTCATGTCGTAAATGTTCGGCTTCCTCCACAGACGATTCCCAAATATGATGTTGAATGAGTTTCTGGTGATTTGTCTATTAAAGAAATGTTTAGCTTCCCCATACTCATATATAAATGGAAGGTACTAAGTTCTATGGTCTAATTGTGTCTTAGTGTTCAAATTATAAAAGAAAAAATTCCTAAATATAACATTATCTATTGATATTTTTACATAATATGTTATTTTAAAATGGGTAATATAGTACCAAATAATAAATATATTACCAAATAAGTAATGTAGTACTATAGGAGGACTTATTATGAAGAAAAAATTTAAATTCAATCAAGTGTTAATTGGGATTAGCACAATGGCACTGTCGTTAGGAGGGTTACAAGCAGAAGCATCAGCAGCAGAAAAAACGCCCTATAATGTATTACAAATGAAACCAATTGGCATAGAAACGTCGAAAGATGAAATTGTACACTCTACAAAGGCTGATGAAACATTATCATTTGATGAACGTTTGGAAATTGGAGATTTTTCGCAACATCCAGCTCCAATTATAGAACAGGCTGATACGAAGCAATTGCAGGAAAAGTACTCGATGGCAGAGCTTAATAAAATGAACGATCGTGAGCTAATTGATACGCTAGGAAATATTCGGTGGTATCAAATAACAGACTTGTTCCAATTCAGTGAGGAAACAAAAGCTTTCTATCAAAATGAAGAACGCATGCAAGTGATTATTAATGAATTGGGGAAAAGAGGAAGTTCTTTTACGAAAGATGATTCAAAGGGGATTGAAACATTTGTTGAGCTATTGCGTTCGGCTTTTTATGTAGCATTTTATAATAACGAACTAGGTTATTTAAACGAGAGAAGTTTCCAAGATAAGTGTTTACCAGCATTAAAAGAAATAGCTAAGAATCCGAACTTTAAACTAGGTACAGCTGAACAAGATAAAGTAGTATCTGCCTATGGGAAATTAATAGGTAATGCTTCTAGTGATGCGGAAACAGTTCAACTTGCTACGAAGATTTTAAAGCAGTATAACGAAAATCTCTCTACATTTGAAGACGAGTCGTCAAAAGGACAAGCTATATACGATGTAATACATGGCATTGATTATGACTTACAGTCGTATTTATATGATACTCGTAAAGAAGCTAATACGACGATGTGGTATGGCAAAATTGATAGCTTCATAAATGAAGTTAATAAAATTGCTCTTATACATAATGTGACAGATAACAATAGTTGGTTAATCAATAATGGCATTTATTATGCAGGGCGTTTAGGAGGCTTCCATAGTAATCCGAATAAAGGTTTAGAAGTTGTTACACAAGCGATGCAAATGTATCCATATTTAAGTGAAGCTTATTTTGTAGCAGTAGAGCAAATTACTACAAATTATGGTGGAAAAGACTATAGTGGAAAGACAGTAGATTTACAGCAAGTACGTGAAGAAGGAAAGGAGCAGTATCTACCGAAAACATATACATTTGATGATGGATCCATTGTATTTAAAACGGGAGATCAAGTAACAGAAGACAAAATTCAAAGATTATACTGGGCTGCAAAAGAAGTAAAAGCACAATATCATCGTGTAATTGGGAATGATAAAGCATTAGAACCAGGTAATGCTGACGATGTCTTAACAGTAGTCATTTATAACTCTCCAGATCAATATCGATTAAACCGTCAATTGTATGGATATGAAACAAATAATGGTGGTATTTATATTGAAGAGAATGGAACGTTCTTTACATATGAACGGACGCCAGAGCAAAGTATTTATAGTTTAGAAGAGTTGTTCCGTCATGAATATACACATTATTTACAGGGTAGGTATGAGGTTCCAGGTTTATTCGGAACAGGTGATATGTACCAAAACGAGCGACTAACATGGTTCCAGGAAGGAAATGCAGAATTTTTCGCTGGATCAACGCGTACAAATGACATTGTTCCACGTAAGAGTATTATTAGTGGATTATCGGAGGATCCATCACAACGCTATACAGCTGAACAAACAATGTTTGCAAAATATGGATCATGGGATTTTTATAACTATTCATTTGCATTGCAGTCTTATATGTATAATCACCAATTTGATACATTTGATAGGATTCAAGATTTAATTCGAGCGAACGATGTGAAAAATTATGATGCGTATCGTGACACTTTAAGTAAAGATCCACAACTAAATGCGGAATACCAAGCCTATATGCAGCAATTGATTGATAATCAAGAAAAATACGAGGTACCACAAGTATCAGAAGATTATTTAGTGCAACATCAACCAAAAGCGTTAGACGAAGTGGAGCAAGAAATTGTCGATATTGCTAACATGAAAAATGGAAATATGACAAAACATAAATCTCAATTTTTTAATACATTTACACTCGAAGGCACGTATATAGGTAGTGAAACACAAGGTGAATCTCAAGATTGGAAAACGATGAGTAAGCAAGTGAACCAAGTATTGGAGCAACTGTCGCAAAAAGAATGGAGCGGCTATAAAACAGCGACAGCGTATTTTGTAAACTACCGTGTGAATGCGGCAAACCAGTTTGAATATGATGTTGTTTTCCATGGCATTGCGACGGATGAGGGAGAAAATCAAGCGCCTTTTGTATCTATAAATGGTCCATATACTGGAATCAAAAATGAAAAAATCCAGTTCAAAAGCGATGGTTCAAAAGATCACAATGGAGATATCGTTTCTTATCTTTGGGATTTTGGTGATGGAAAAACAAGTGAAGAGCCAAACCCTATTCATGTATATGAAGCTGAAGGAACATATAATGTGATATTAACAGTGCAAAATGATAAGGGAATAGCAAGTAAAGCTAAAACAATTGTAACTGTACAGAAAGGGGAGCAAACAGAGAATAATCATCCAGAAGAAGCGACTATCATTCCATTTAATATGCCTCTAAAAGGTAGTTTGATTGATAAGGATACGAATGTATATCAATTCGATATTACGTCTCCAGAAGAAATAGATATTTCTGTTGTAAATGAAAATCAAATTGGCATGACATGGGTGCTTTATCATGAGTCTGATATGCAAAATTACACTTCCTATGGGCAGGAAGATGGGAATATTATAAAAGGAAAATTGAATGCAAAACCAGGAAAATATTATTTATATATTTATAAATTTGATAATGAAAACGGGACATATACAGTAAATGTACGGAATGGAGCGCAAACAGAGATAGAACCAAATAATCATCCCGAAGAAGCGACTATAATGCCATTTAATATGCCAATAAAAGGTAGCTTGCTTGATGATGATAATACGGATATATATCAATTCGATGTTACGTCTCCAAAAGAAATAGATATTTCTGTCGTAAATGAAAATCAAATTGGCATGACATGGGTACTTTATCATGAGTCTGATATGCAAAATTACACTTCCTATGGACAGGAAGATGGAAGTATTATAAAAGGAAAATTAAATGCAAAACCAGGAAAGTATTATTTATATATTTATAAATTTGATAATGAAAATGGAACATATACTGTTAATGTACACTAATACTATTTTTTAAGATAAACGAAAATTCTTGTTTTTAGTGTGACGAGTAGCATTGAAAACTAAATAGTGTACGTAAGACATTCCTAGTTTAAAAAGCCCAATTTCTCTGTAATTAAATAGAGAAATTGGGCTTTGTTCTTACAATCGAGTTGAGTTTGTTTGAATCGTAAATTTTGAGACATTTTCCTGCATTTTATTAGCTAACTTTGCTAATTCTTCACTGGAATTGGCAATTTCATAAATGGAGTTTGTTTGATTTTGTAAATATGCGGCTGCTTCTTCCGTACCAGCTGCATTTTCTTCCGATATGGCAGATAAGTTTTGTAGAATATCTATTACTTCGTCCTTCTTTTCACCCATATTATTGCCTAAGTTATATAATTCCTCAATGACCGTTTTTATTTTTTCAATAGAGTTTGCAACATCTTCAAACTTGCCATTCGTAGTTTTAACACTTGTAGCTTGAGAATTGACAATATGATTCACTTCTTGGATAGTCTGAACAGCTTGTCCAGTTTTTGCTGTTAAGTCTCCTATAACAGTGGCAATTTCCTTAGTGAATTGATTTGATTGCTCCGCCAATTTTCGTATTTCGTCCGCAACAACTGCAAACCCTTTTCCAGCTTCGCCAGCTCTAGATGCTTCAATAGCCGCATTTAAAGCTAATAAATTCGTTTGTTCCGAAATGGTTCTTATCATCTGGCTTGCATTTTGAATTTTCCCAGAGCTTTCGTTTGTCGTGAGAATGATGTCATAAATTTCTTTTGCTGCCTTATTATTTTCTTCTGTTTTAGCAACAAGCTCTTTTAATATGAGTAAGCTTTCATCTTTAATATGGCTTACTTCATCGACAAATAGATTCAGATTTTCTAAATGATCCTGATTACTTTCAATTAATTCTCCTAGCTCTCCAATACTTGCAGTCCCGTATTCGGTATCTTTTGCTTGTTCCACAGCTCCCTTAGCAATGTCTTCAACAGCAGATGATAAATCCTTTGAAGACTCTAAAGAAGTACTGGTTGCATCTCGCAGTTCTTCAGATGATGCAGTAACCTTATTCGAAGTTAGACTGATTTCATTAAGTAAATCAACAAAGTGATTTTGCATCTCATTTAAAGCATATGTAAGCTTACCTACTTCATCGTTTCTAGTTGTATATTTTGGGGGGATTAACTCAGTGAATTCTCCTTTTCCCATGTCATTGCATTTATCAACTGCTAACAGTAAAGGTTTGAACATTTTATTTAAAATAAAAATCATTAAAATAATGAATAAAATACAGCCAACAGCAACTGTAATAATCTCCTTTAGTAAAATGGCATTCGTAACTTTTGTGATGTCACCCTCGAAAATACCTACATCCATAGATCCGTAAAGCGTATTATTTATATAAATCGGTACCATTATATCGAACGTCCAACTTTTCTGAACATCCGCATAAAATCTACTAGTCATCGTTTTCCCATTTTTCGCTCCATCTACAGAGTAGGAATCATCTTCATAGTTTTTACCTATTTTCTCCTTATCACTATGGGCAATTGCCGTAACATTTTTATCAATGACAACTGCATAAGCAATTCCATTTTGTTGTACTTTGTTTTCAACGAAATTTTGCAGTTCCACTGTAGGATTAGAGTTAGAAACTAGAATATTCTCCACTTGACGTGCAATTTCATCGACCTGCTGTATACTCTTTTCTAATAAAGCATCTGAAACATTTTCTTTAACTGTCTTAATATTTAAATAGGAACTGATGCTGATAATCGAAATAAACAGTAAAAGTGATATTCCAATAATACGATTTTTTAAGCTTCCTTTTCTGACTCTACCATTTTTCTGCTGTTGACCCATAGACACTTACCACCTTCTTTTTATTATCTCTATTTTAAAATTAATTATAGTACTTTAGTTGTAGTTAATCAATATGATTTAGAACAAGGGTATTACTATAGCTTTTTCATTTTCATTGTTTTAAAAATATTACCTTAGTTGGTGAACTTCCTTATTTTCTAGGTTTTGTTAGCAGTTCATTTTCGTATTTGAAAAAGGCTTACCGCAAACCCTCTTATATCAACTATCTCTTGAAAATTTGACATATGGACAAATGAAGGAACGCTACTACAGGTGAGATGGTTTATGTTAAACATGGCAGGCAGCTTAAAAGAATTTTTATGCTTAAAGAGTATGTTTATTATGTAGTGAATGACCATTTTTAAACATAATGAAAAATGACAAAAGGAAGCGAGTATGAACTTCTCGCTTCCTTTTGTCGACAGTCTGAACAGTCTCCGAGAAATCGAAGCTGTTTTATTGTATCTTTTGAAAACCCCTTGCTATGCGAGGGGTTCTAAAGAGCTTCTAGCTAGGGACAAGAAAAAAACCCCAATCGTACAATGAATTCAGGTCTGGTCAACCGACTTCGTACGAAAGGAGATCCAAATGGATAATAAAAGTTTAGCACACGCAACATGGAATTGTAAGTATCACATTGTCTTTGCGCCAAAATATAGAAGGCAGATTATTTATGGACAAATCAAAGCAGACATAGGTAAAATTTTACGCCAGTTATGTGAAAAAAAGGAGTAGAAATTATAGAAGCAACAGCCTGCCCTGATCATATTCATATGTTGGTGAGTATTTCACCCAAACTAAGTGTTTCATCGTTTGTGGGATATTTGAAAGGGAAAAGTAGTTTAATGATATTCGATCGACATGCGAACCTGAAATACAAATATGGAAATAAAATCATTCAGGAATATATAAAAAATCAATTACAAGAGGATATTCTTGAGGATCAAATGACCATGAAAGAATTCATCGATCCTTTTACAGGAGAAGAAATAAAAGCAAACAAACGAAAATAATAAGACCACTTTAGTGGTAGCTTGAAAACGGAGTGCGGTTGGCAGACCATTCAGAATGTCTTTAGACATGGGCCAGTACCCCAGCGTTTCACGCGCAGAGCAAGAGGGTGGGACATAACTCATTTTATTGAGAAAAAGCAAAAAATGAATGTTATTTTTGTGATTTATTAAAGTTTATGTGTTCTAATAACGCAAAAAAATGTTAGACCAAACTTGTAAATGGTCTAACATTTTTTCTTTTGTCCCAGCCGCTCTGATTAAATAGCAATACAATATACCTTTGAAATAAAGTTGCAGTGTTTACAAAAAAAGATAAGATGTTTGAAATAAAGCCGCAACGAAATGGCTATGTGTTTCAAGGAATATCCTGATTTAATCATTGTTTTGTTTGAGGAAACCCAGAAACATTTGCGCGAAACGCTACTAGAAATCCAAGAAGAATGAGGATAAACATTACCCATGGAAAAGATACTACATCAAATGATTCCATCAGGATTGCTCCAATTGCACTCCCTCCACCGATAGCGAGGTTCCAAACAGTAACTAGCATTGATTGGGCAATATCTGCACCTTTTTTAGCATTATCTGCTATTGCTGTTTGCGTAAGTGTTGCTGCTCCTCCAAAAGTTAAACCCCATAAAGCTACAGCAATGTAAATGATAGTAGGGTGACTAATTCCGATACCTAATAATAATGATGCCAATCCAAATCCGGCTAGACTCATTAACACTAAAGTACGTAGTATACGCTCAATGAATATACCAATAGCCCAAATTCCAACTAAAGATGCAATACCGAAAACGAGTAAAACCAAATCAACTCGTTGCGCAAGACCTGCTTCGGAGAGGTATGGTCCGATATAAGTATAAAGTATGTTATGAGAAAGTATCCAAACTAATACAACAAATAAAATCGGACGAGCTCCAGGGGTAATGAAAACCTTGAGCAGGGTCATTCGCTTTTCAGATGTTTGCCCAGGAAAGTCAGGGATTTTCCAGATAATCCATAAAATCAATAATACTGCTAAGAGTGACATTATTCCGAAAACAGATCTCCAGCCAACAAGGGAACCGAGAAATGCCCCAGCAGGAACACCAAAAGCTAATGCAAGAGGAGTACCAATCATGGCCACTGCCATTGCCCTTCCCTTAAGTAACTCTGGCGCCATAAGTCGTGCATATCCCGCGCTCATTCCCCACAGGACGCCTGCCGTTACACCCGCAAAGAATCGAGCTATTATAGTTAAGGTAAAACTAGAAGAAAGGGCTGTAATAGTATTAAATACAAGGAACCCAATAATACATAAAAGCAGCAAGGGTTTCCTATGCCACCCTTGTGTTGCAGTGGTTATAGGAATAGCTGCAATTAGTGAGCCAAGAGCATAAGCTGTAATAAGTTGACCTGCAAGAGATTCGGACACAGCGAGTCCTTCACTTATCTGTATTAATAAACCAGCTGGTATAGTTTCGGTAAGGATACATATGAACCCTGCCATAGCTAGTGCAATTAAACCGGCCCAAGGGAGACGTTCTGAAGGTATTGCAACAGATTTTTCATTTTGTTTAGTTAAATCATTATTATTCATTTATAAAAGACCTCCTGATTAGTTGATAGGATTAATTATACTAATGTCATTTTTGATTTTACATTTGATAATAAAGATATTATTGTGTATTTAGCTATAAAATTAATGTATTTTGATGATATTGCATTTGAAGTATAATATAATAATGTAGGAGGCATAGACACCTTACAATAGGATTAGTTAAATTAGCTATTAATTGTGAAATGTCAGTATCGTATAAATGAAGGGGTGCTTAAATGGATAGTATTGATGCAGATATACTAATGCGTTTACAATCAGATGCTCGGTTGTCAATGACTTCCCTTGGAAAACTAATAGGATTATCTCAACCAGCAATAACAGAGAGGGTAAAAAGACTAGAAGAACAAGAAGTGATTAAGAGCTACAGAGCTATAGTTTCGAATGAAAAAGTTGGGAAATCCACTGTTGCGTTTGTCCTTTTCCGGACTACAAAGTGCAATAATTTCGTTGATTATTGTAAGCAGGCCTCACAAGTAGTAGAGTGTCACCGAATTAGCGGAGAATACAATTATTTGATTAAAGTAGTAGTTGAATCAACAAAGGAACTTGAATTATTTGAAAATGATAGTATGAAGTATGGCGATTCCACTACATTGATTTCCTTATCATCACCTATTGAAAACAAGTCATTGATACCAAATTTAAGTGTTGAGTAACAAGTAGAGAGGCTTTTCAATTTTTCCAGGGTGCTCCAATAGAAAACTTAATGAACATGCAGGATTTCAAATGACTGCTGTTTCTGCTTATCAAGTGATTTCATTGGATATATTAGAAAAGTATCTAGATGATTTTTCGGTTTTTGCAAATATATTACTATAAAATTAGCTACTGAAATGAATACAATATTGTGTTCATTTCAGCTTTTTCTGCTAATCAAAAAGAAGAAAGGTAGTGAAATTGATGATTACAGTGATCGGAAGTTTAAATATGGATTTAGTTGTACACATGGATACTTTTCCAAAACAAGGGGAAACCATTCTGGGCAATGCATTTCAAACGGTCCCTGGAGGAAAAGGGGCTAATCAAGCAGTTGCGGCAGCTCGTCTTGGCAGTGAAGTGGCAATGATTGGCTGTGTAGGTGAGGATTATTTTGGTAAGGCATTACAAGCCACTTTACAGCAGGAGCAGATTCAGACAGATGCGATTGTAACTAGTACTTCTTCTCCTACAGGTATTGCCAATATTCTTCTTTACAATGACGATAATCGAATCGTTGTTGTACCTGGAGCAAACTATGCGTTATCCCCATCTCACCTTGAAGCTTCTAAGGAATTGATACAAAAAAGTCAAATGGTAATCATACAGCTTGAAATCCCAAAGGAGACGACAGCCTACGCCATTCAATTATGTAAAGAAGCAGGTGTTTCTGTCCTATTAAATCCTGCACCAGCAGCCAATTTTGATATGCAATGGATGGAGGATATTAGCTATTTAACGCCAAATGAAACAGAATGTGCTGAAATTTTTAATGAGCCGTTCGAGCAGCTTTTAAAAAAGTATCCTAATAAAATAATTTTGACACGAGGTAGTGATGGTGCATGTTATTTCGATGGCTCCTATCCAATCCATGTACCAGGCTATATGACGACAGCTGTGGATACAACTGGAGCAGGAGATACGTTTAATGGGGCATTAGCCTATGCTTTAGTAGAGGGACAATCGTTGGATGAGGCCGTATACTTCGCCAATATTGCTGCTTCCTTGTCTGTAGAAAAATTTGGTGCACAAGGCGGCATGCCAACACTTGGCGCTGTTTACGCTCGGATGGCTGGAGTAGAGGAATAGACTTCATTTAGGAGAAATGTCATTGCAATAGAAAAACAGAGGTAAATAAAAATGATAATACCTCATACTTCTATTAAAATTAGTAGAATTCAGAGGGGTACGCTGTTCCCTTTAGTCCGAGTAACCGCTCATATATGGAGCAGACATCGAATAAGTATAAGGATGAATTCCTATTTACTATATAATCACATAAGTACATTGTCCTCTTTTCATCAATCCATGTATTAGAAAAGCCATGGTTTCCTTTATAATAGTTTTATAGATACATACGAAAAGAGGTTTTGAGGATGACGAACATTGACAACACGCCAATCGAATATACAACCTCAGCGAATAATATTTTGCCACAATTTGTTGATCACCTGCGACATTTGTATGGCATCATTGTGCAAAATACATATGTGAAAGATACAGCGAAACATTTAAATCGGATTATTCAAGATGCCAATAACCAAACGATGATCTTAGTAGTCGGAAAAGAGCGAGTGGGCAAAACGACACTTGTCAATGGGCTTCTTGGACGTGAAATATTATCAGTTGATGATCAGCATCCAACAGGTGTAAATACATTTATACGCTATGGTGAACAAGAAGAGATTAAAGCCTATTTTTTAGATGGCGTTGTAGCTATATTTGATATGAGTAAACTAGAGCTACTGACAACTGGTGATACGTTTGCCTCTCAGATTTTACGGGAACATTTAGATTATCTTGAAGTCTATTTGAAAAATGATTTATTAAAATCGGTAACTATTATCGATTCTGTCTCATTAGAAGCAGGTGGAGGCGAAATGGCTTATTTCTCAGAAGCGCTTATGAACCGTGTCGATGAAATTTTCTGGGTGCTGCGTGCGGGTTCTATGGCGATTGATGCCGAACTATTATTGATCGATGCATTAAAAAATAAAGGGGTAGAACCTTTATGTGTCATCAATGGCATTGATATCGATGAGCATGCTACAGCATTTATGAGCTCAGAACAACAACGTATTGGTCATTTAATGAGTGATTTTGTAGCGGTTTCAGCAACCGATGCACTAGAAGCCAAACAAACGGACAACCAGGAGCTTTGGCAAAAAAGCCAGTACGATCATTTAATTGCCCACATCCATCGTGTGGCTGAAAATAGTGATAAAAAAACCTACGCCATCTTAATCCGCTTCTTGCAATGGCTTGAACGATTCCGCTTCGAATTAACTGTAATTCCACAACGTGATCCTTTTCAATCTGCTGTAGAGAATATTGAGAAATATGCAGGCGATACCCAATATGAATTTTCTCGCTATCAACGGGATTTAGCAATTGTTAAAGAATATGAGCAAGAATATGAGCAGGTAGCGAATACATTTAAACAAGTTCAAACATTATATCAGCTGTTACAAACGATCTCGCAACATGATTATTTACAGGATGATAAGGTGGAAGAGTTTACTGAAATGGCTGTGTATTACCAACAAATGTTACGAGAATACCGCAACATGCATAGTGAATATTCCCGTGAATATGAGCGTTTGGATGCGCAGCATAAAAAAATTCATGGCAAAGGGCTTATGAAAGCTATTTTTGGTCAGCATACACAAAATGAATTTTTCAAAGAGCGAGTTCAAAAATTAAATGAGCAGCAATTGGATTGTGTCGCTCAATATGACAAAGTACAGCAAGCGGAAGCCACTGTATTACAAATGATGCAAGGTATACAAGCCTATTTAGTGGATTTAGTGAAAGAGCGCATGCATCGTATTGAACAAAAAGTACAAGAATTAAATCAACAACGTGCAAAAGAGAAGCGCCAATTAAAGCGTTATGCTGAAAAGTTAAACGAATTTTCTTGCTTAATTGAAGCGCAGGGTTATATTAAAGAGCAGCTTCAACCATTTTTAATGAACGAGCAAATGCCGCTGAAAACGAAGGATCTTGAAATGCTAGAGGAAACTGTTCAGGCTATTCTAGCTATTGATTTATCCAACAAAGGCTTACTTGCACGAAGTCAAATGCATAATAAAATGGAAAGTATTGCAATACCTTTTGATGTACAAGAAAAGTACGCACTACAAAGGCTTACGTTAAAAGAAGAAGATGTAAAATCAAACGATATACCAGAAATACCAAAGAAATTAGCTATTCAGTATGAAGAATAAGCCTTCGCAAAACGTTCTAAAAGTATAATCTTTTAGAACGTTTCATGTTGTTGAGAACAGGTGATGTCAATGGCAGCAGCAGCCATTTTGAAAGGCGAGGGATTGATGTCCGTTCTGTTTGCGTCCTTTTCAGGAAGCGTTCGATGAGCCGCTTCACTCACCATGTGTAAAAGTATCTGTTTCTTATCTTTTATCCAAGCCCTAGTAAACAAAATAGCCCATTATTTGTATGATTAGTGAAAGGATAGTCTCTTATTTTCAATATGGAAAAATGATGAATGACAACACCCCTCCATAAAGAGTAGTGAATACCCTTCACTTTATTTGAAAACCTTTGCTAAAAAGAAACATTTTTATGGAGTGGAAAGCAAGTAGCCTGCAACGGAAACCCATTTTCACCCTTCACAAAAATGCTATGGATGGTTTTGTTTTTCAACACTATGAAACATTTCATTCCATTTTTACGTATAAATAGGAAGGAGGGATAGACATGATTGACATTAAAGGTCGTTACACAGAGGCCAAAATTTATGCACAAACAGCATTGCAAACTGCCATCGAGCAAATTCAAGAGCTGACAGATCAGGCTTTCATGGCAGGTACTAAGGTACGGATTATGCCAGATTATCATGCGGGGAAAGGTTGTGTTATTGGCACAACCATTCAATTACAGGGTCGTGTTGTACCAAATCTTGTCGGTGTAGATGTAGGCTGTGGTGTATTAGTCGCTCAATTAAATGTATCGACAGTGGATTATGAAAAGCTCGATACCATTATTCGAACACATATACCAAGTGGGCAGGACATTCATCAAGAAGTATCACCCAATCGACATTTTTTAGAGTTTGAAGGTAAACAATTTCGAGCAAGCGGCTTGAAAGATGACTATACCAATCTATCATTAGGGACACTTGGTGGAGGCAATCATTTCATTGAATTGGCAAAGGATGAAGACAATCACTACTATTTATTAATCCATACAGGTTCACGCTATGTAGGGGCAAAGGTTGCCAATTGGCATCAAAAGAGAGCTTATGAAAATTTACGTAGACAAGATTTGACTGAAAAGATAGTAGAGCTTAAGCAGCAAGGACGGGAACAGGAGATTCAAACGATGATTCAAGCCTATAAGGAACAACACCCGCCAGTTCCGAAAGATTTAGCCTATTTAGAAGGTGAAGCTTTCCATGACTATATTCACGATATGAAGATTGCACAGCAGTTTGCACGTATGAATCGTTGGACGATTGCAGAAACGATTGCTAAACAGATGGATTGGCATTTTGTAGATACCTTTGATACGATCCATAACTATATTGAGACAGAAACAATGACCCTTCGTAAGGGGGCTGTTCGTGCTAATAAAGGAGAAAAGCTTGTCATCCCTATGAATATGCGAGACGGTTCTCTTATTTGTATTGGGAAGGGCAATGCAGAATGGAATTATTCAGCACCGCATGGAGCAGGGCGCATGTTCTCACGTCGAGCGGCTAAAAAAGCGTTGAATATGGAAGATTTTAAAGACACGATGAAAGGGGTTTGGACAACATCCGTTAACGAAGAAACATTGGATGAGGCACCAATGGCCTATAAGCCAATGGCAGAAATTACAGCTGCTATTGGGGAAACAGTGGATATTGTAAAAGTTATTCAACCCGTCTACAATTTTAAAGCGAGTGAAGCAGCTAAGCCCTATGAACGAAAGGGCTAAACCAATAATTGGTCTTTCCTATTACCATTATGCTATAAATGGTATAATATAGCTTTACAATGATGAAATGGGTGGTTTTTTTGGTATCTTCAAAAGATGTGGCAAAGCATGCTGGTGTCTCACAAACAACCGTGTCTAGGGTGTTGAATACGCCAGAGCTGGTAAAGCCAAAAACAATTGAAAAAGTAATGAAGGCGATTGAGGAACTAAACTATGTGCCAAATGATATAGCAAGATCGCTTGTTCAGAAAAAAACAGGCATTATAACATTGATTTCGGGGCCGTTACACAACCCTTTTTTTGTTGATACAACAACAGCAATCGTGAATTATGTTAATGCACGTGGCTATAAAGTCAATGTCTATTTTGGAACAGAGGATAATTTACATTCAATTTATAATGCGGTTTTGGAAACAAAAGCAGACGCGATCATTTTATCTTCTATGCTGTACCAAGATGATTTGTTTTTTAAACTAGAAAAACTAGGCATCCCGTTTATTATGTTTAATCGTAAGCATCAAGAAAATAGACATTTTGTAGAGATTGATAATGTGCATGCTGGTTATCTTGCAGCCAATCATGTTTTATCGTTAGGGCATCAATCCTTATGCTGGATAGGTGGGCCCCATCAAATGAGTACTTTTTATGGGCGCTATCAGGGATTTGAACAGGCCTTAAAGGAACATGGGATAGAGGCCAAAGCCGTGCCTACTTTTTTAACGAATACTAATAAAAAGGATATTGAACGTGCCTTTGAGGAACTTTTACAACTCGCTAGTAGACCAACAGCTATTTGCGCAGCTACAGATGCTATCGCTATTGAAATATTAAATCTTTGTTTGGAAAGAGGCTTTCAGGTTCCGAAGGATTTTAATGTCATAGGTATTGATAATGTCGAGCTGAGTAAACATCATTCTATTGCTTTAACAACAGTTGGTTTAACCACAGAGGAAAACCTTGGTTTTATGGCCATCGAAAAATTATTTGAGATCATGGAAAAAAAAAGTACTTGCATCCAGCAAACAGAGTCTGTTAAACTTTTCCCAAGAAATACAACGTGTAAAAATGAACTGATGTAATGTCAGTTTGTTTTTTACACTAAAATGGTTACGTATTCATTTCTTTATTTTCTGAAATGAATACGTAACCATAAAGAAAGGAGTGACACAAGTTTTGAAAAAGGGCTTATGGATCAACGGGGAATGGAAGATGACCGCTGACTGGATGGAGGTGCAAGCTCCTTACTCACAGGAAGTGATTGCACAATTTGCGATGGCTACTGAACAGGATGTACAGGAGGCCATTGAAAGTGCGCAGGCTGCAGCTCCTCAAATGGCTGCTTTAACCGCTTTTCAACGCGCAGAGATATTGGAACATTTAGCCACGCTGTTTGCGGAACATCGGGAAGAAGCAGCAAGCATTATTTCATTGGAATCAGCGAAGCCGTTAAAGTATGCCTATGCAGAAATTGATCGCACCATTGAAACCTATAAATTTGCGGCTGAAGAAGCGAAGCGACTTACGGGTGAGATGATTCCGATGGATGCCTCGAAAAATGGAGAGGGGCGTTTTGCCTATACATTACGGGAACCAATAGGTGTAGTGGCAGCGATTACGCCATTTAACTTTCCGCAAAATCTAGTAGCCCATAAAGTAGGGCCAGCGTTAGCGGCAGGCAATACCATTGTGTTGAAGCCTGCCACACAAACAGCATTATCTGCTCATTTTTTAGCCAAGTTATTAGCCCAAACCAATTTACCAGCAGGAGCATTTAATCTTGTAACTGGACAAGGCAAATTAGTAGGGGATATGTTTTTAGCACATCCATACGTTAAAATGATAACGTTTACGGGAAGCCCTGCAGTAGGCATTTCCTTACGTAATCGAGCTGGTTTGAAAAAAGTAACATTAGAATTAGGCTCGAATGCAGGCGTTATTATTGATGAAGGAGTCCAACTCGACCGTATAATGGATCGCATTGTGATGGGAGCTTTTTCAAATCAAGGTCAAGTGTGTATTTCATTGCAGCGTATTTATGTTATGGAGAGTATGATTCACGAATTTTTATCGCTGCTGAAAGTAAAAATAGAACAGCTAATAATGGGTGATCCACTGGACAGCAAGACGGATTTAGCGACGATGATTTCACGAGCTGAACAACAGCGAGCCTATCAATGGATTGAAGAGGCAGTTGCGGAAGGGGCACAGATTATAACTGGTGGTCGCATTGAGAATCACATTTTATTACCTACTGTTTTATATAATGCTCAACCACAAAGCCGTGTGTCCTGTGAGGAAATCTTTGCACCTGTCGTTACGGTGAATACAGTCTCATCGATAGAGGATGCGATAGTAGCTATCAATGATTCCCATTATGGCTTACAGGCAGGGATTTTTACACCTTCTATTGAGATTGCTTTCCAAGCCACGAAATCATTACAGGTTGGCGGTGTCATTATTAATGATGTTCCGACGTATCGTGTAGATCATATGCCATACGGTGGTGTGAAGGAAAGTGGCACAGGTCGTGAGGGCATTAAATATGCAATAGAGGAAATGACGGAAATGAAGCTAGTAATTTGGAATAACCAATAATCACGAATGGAGATGGGAAACATGAAAATGATCAAACAACACCCAAAATTGTATGTAATGGACAATGGTACGATGCGAATGGATAAAAACTATATGATTGCCATGCATAATCCAGCAACGATCGATCATCCAAACCAACCAAATGAATTTGTGGAATTCCCTGTTTATACAGTGCTGATTGACCATCCAGAGGGTAAAATTCTCTTTGATACAGCGTGTAATCCAAATTCTATGGGACCAGATGGCCGTTGGGGTGAATTTACGCAAAAGGCATTTCCTATTAATATGCCAGAAGAATGCTATTTGCATCATCGCTTAGAAGAATTAAACGTTCGTCCAGAGGACATCAAATATGTTGTCGCATCCCATTTGCATCTCGACCATGCAGGCTGCTTAGAATTGTTCACAAATGCAACAATTATTGTGCAAGAAGACGAATTTAACGGTACATTACAAACCTATGCACGAAACGTCAAAGACGGTGCGTATGTTTGGGGTGACATTGATATGTGGATTAAAAACAATCTACAATGGCGCCTAATTAAGCGTGGCGAGGATCAAGTGAAGCTAGCAGAAGGAATCCAAGTATTGAATTTTGGTAGTGGCCATGCTTGGGGTATGCTCGGTTTGCATATACAGATGCCCGATACAGGAGGCATCATTTTAGCCTCGGATGCTATTTATACGGCTGAAAGCTTTGGTCCTCCCGTTAAGCCACCAGGCATTATCTATGACTCTGTAGGCTATAATGCGACGGTTGAACGGATTCGAAGATTAGCAAATGAAACGAATTCACAAGTATGGTTTGGCCATGATCCTGTCCAATTTAAATCATTTAGAAAATCAACAGAAGGTTATTATGAATAGATAGGAGTAGAGAAGCCATGCATAAATTAACCTTTACACCTACAAGCTATACCGGCTGGGGAAGCTTAAGTCAGCTCCTGATAGAGGTAGAGAAATTGAACGCGCGCAATATTTTGATTGTGACAGATCCATTATTAAAAGAAATAGGGTTAACAGATCATGTTGAAAAACCTTTAATTGAAAAGGGGTATACAACCACTATTTATACGGAAATTGCACCAGAGCCACCGCTTGCCATTGGCGAAAAGCTTGTAGATTTTACTCGAAATCATCAGTTCGATTTAGTCATTGGTGTAGGTGGGGGAAGTGCATTAGACTTAGCAAAGCTCGCTGCTGTATTAGCAACACATGAGGGACAAGTCGCAGATTATTTAAACCTAACAGGGACAAAAACATTGGACAATAAAGGGCTGCCCAAAATCTTAATTCCAACTACTTCTGGGACAGGCTCAGAGGTAACGAATATCTCTGTGCTATCACTCGACACAACGAAGGATGTCGTAACACATGATTATTTATTAGCAGATGTAGCAATTGTAGATCCAGCTTTAACGATTTCTTTACCACCAAAGGTAACGGCTGCTACAGGTGTGGATGCCCTCACACATGCCATTGAAGCTTATGTATCAGTGAATGCGAACGAGGTAACAGATGCCCTTGCCCTGCAAGCTATTCGATTAATTAGTCATTCGATTCGAACGGCTGTCCATGAGGGGCAAGATAAGCAGGCTCGAACAGATATGAGCTATGGCAGCTATTTAGCAGGCTTGGCATTCTTCAATGCTGGTGTAGCTGGTGTCCATGCGTTAGCCTATCCACTTGGCGGCCAATTCCATATTGCACATGGTGATTCCAATGCAGTGCTATTGCCATATGTTATGGGCTATATTCGTCAAAGCTGTGAAAAACGTCTGAAAGATATTTTAGATGCAATGGGTATAGCATCTGCCTATTTATCGCAAGAAGAGGCTTCCTATAAATGCGTCGACGCATTACAAAAACTCGTTCAAGATGTTAATATTCCTTCCACATTAAAAGGATTTAATATACCAGAACAAGCCTTAGAACAATTAACGGATGATGCAACGAAACAAACAAGAATTTTAGCACGAAGCCCGATGCCACTAGAACGAGAAGATATCTATGCTATTTATCGAGCTGCATTTGATGGAGAAGTTCGAGAGCCTAAACAATCATAATTAAGAAAAGAGAAACGTTGATTTTTGACGTTTCTTTTTTATGCAGATTATAATTTTTATTACGATCACCTACAGAATTAGCTGTAGTACAAAAATTAAGCTACGAAGCTTCTATGATGAAACTTCGTAGCTTTTGTCATTTCTTAGCTAATGATTCATGATTTTAAAAAAAACTATGTTTTATGCTTCAGCATCAGGTGTAAATGTACGCGAAGCTAATTCTGCATCTAGCATAAAGATAGCATTGGAGTCATTTTCAATACGCTCAATTTTGCGGATTAATGTATCGAATGTTGATTCTTCCTCTACCTGCTCATCGATAAACCATTTTAAGAATGCCATAGTCGCATGCTCACGTTCATCTAAAGCAATGTCTGATAAATTGTAAATGCGTCGTGTTACTTCTTTTTCGTGCGATAGAGCTGTTTTAAAGGCGTCTAAAATCGAATCAAAATGATTACCTGGGCTTTCAAAGCCTTGTATTGTTGCACGATAGCCCATATCACTTAAGAAATTATAAAATTTCATGGCATGGAAGCGTTCTTCTTCGGCTTGGACTAAAAAGAAGTTAGCGAAGCCATCATAATCTTGGTCTGTGCAATAGGCTGCCATTGCCATATAAGCATGGGCAGAGTAAAATTCAAAATTCATTTGTTCGTTAAGAGCTGTGTGTAATTTTTCAGATAACATAAAAGTTTTCCTCCTTTTGCAGTAAATGACTTCTTTACTAGTATACAGTGTAAAGGGGGTTACATACAAAAAATTTAATTTTCGAGGCAAATTGTGCAAAAGTTAATTGATATTAGTTCTCAATTAGAAAATTTGTACGTTTTCCTTTGAAGGAAATACGAAAACATCGCCTCGACATGAATCGAAGCGATGTTTTTTGTCTTATTGTTCTTGTTTCTTTTGGTTTTTGACACCGATTAAGTAGCCACCAAGTGCGATAGCAACTAAAACAATCCAGAAAATTGCTTTCCAAATAGTCGAGTGCGGGAATTCATGTGGAATCACGCCTAATTTCTCATGTGCCAGTGTTAACACAGCTAGTTTCACACCAACCCAACCAACAATTAGAAAGGCAGCTGTTTCAAGTGATGGGAATTTATCAAGAACTTTCACAAACCAACGAGCTGCGAAACGCATCATGATCACACCAATAATACCACCTAAGAACATAACAGCAAACTGACCTGCATTAATGCCACCGATATCAAAATCACCGATATGTGGTAGTGTGACAGCAATCGCTACCGCTGCTAAAATAGAGTCTACTGCGAATGCAATATCAGCAAGCTCTACTTTCACAACTGTCATCCAGAAGCCAGATTTCTTTTTAGGCTCTTGTACTTCCTCGGAGTTTTGCGAGGCTTTCCGGGAATCATAAATATGCTTTATTGACATAAACAATAAATAAGCAGCACCAATTGCCTGAATTTGCCAGAAATTAACGAGTGTTGTAATAAGGAATAGTGCGGCAAAGCGGAAAATAAATGCCCCAACTAATCCATATAATAAAGCTTTTTGTTGTTGAGCTTTTGGTAAATGCTTAACCATAACAGCCATTACGACAGCATTGTCAGCAGCTAACAAACCTTCTAGTACGATTAATACGACAAGTACCCATGCGTATTCTAAAATAATTGCCTCCAAATGTATTTCCTCCTTTAATTGTTGAACAGAAATGAATGGCTTGCTAACTTATTCTTTCCCTATTTTAAGCAAAAGAAAAAGACCTCTGCCTAAAAAACAGGCAAAGGTCTTGCTAAGCAATTAACTGTTCATTCCACAGAATAAATTCTGTGTGACAAAAAATGCCAACACACCCGATGGTAAGATACCATGTAATGACGAATGTGAAATCAGATGCATCGATCGCATCTGCTAGCTACTCCCCTTTGACAATAAAGTCAAAAGCTATTCAATTCTTACTTTTATAATAGCATGTGACAAAATGAAAGTAAATAAAAATATACTGCTATGGGGAAAAAATACTTTTCCGTTACCATTGCACAAATGTTACTATTAAAAGATAGGCGAAATTTTTACAACTTAGAAAGGAGACAAACATGTATAGAAAATTTTTTTCCTATTACAAGCCACATAAACGATTGTTTGTCATCGATTTTTCGAGTGCTATTATTGTAGCCATTTTAGAGCTTGCCTTTCCGTTAGCTGTACAGTGGTTTATCGATGAACTGTTGCCATCAGGCGATTGGGGCATGATTGTAAAAGTGAGTGTGTTATTGCTGCTTGTATATGCCATTAGTACTTTTTTGAACTTTATCGTCAACTATTTAGGTCATAAACTTGGCATTAATATTGAAACAGATATGCGACAGGAATTATTTACACATGTACAAAGACAATCATTCCGTTTCTTTGATAATACAAAAACAGGTCATATTATGAGTCGTATTACTAACGATTTATTTGATATAGGGGAGTTTGCTCATCACGGGCCAGAGGATTTATTTATAGCGATTATGACCTTTATTGGGGCCTTTGCTATTATGTTTAATGTGAACCCAACGCTCGCTTTGATTGCAGTGATTATGGTGCCGTTTTTAACATGGCTAGTGACCTTTAGTAATGTCAAAATGAATAATGCATGGAAAACAATGTACGGCAAAATTGCTGATGTCAATGGACGTGTGGAGGACAGTGTATCCGGTGTGCGCGTCGTAAAATCCTTTACTAATGAAGCTTTTGAAATTAGCCGATTTAAAGAACAGAATGGATTTTTCCGTGCGGCAAAATTATATGCCTATAAAATAATGGCAGGAACACACTCCAGTATCTACATGATGACACGCCTTTTAACATTAGTGGTACTTGTTGTCGGTGCTTGGTTAAGCTTTAATGGAAAGCTTTCTTACGGTGAACTAGTAAGCTTTGTCTTATATACGAATGTTTTGATTAAACCAATTGATAAAATTAGTGCATTATTAGAGCTTTATCCTAAGGGGATGGCTGGCTTTAAGCGCTTCCGTGAATTAATTGAGCAGGAGCCAGAAATTCAAGATCGTGAGGATGCCAAGGTCATCAAGCACTTAGCAGGTGATATCGCATTCAACAATGTTCATTTTAATTATGATGCATCGAAACAGGTTTTACGTGATCTATCATTTGATGTAAAAGCCGGACAAACCATTGCCTTTGTTGGACAATCAGGTGCGGGTAAAACAACGATTTGTTCGTTAATTCCTCGATTTTACGAGGTGACAGAAGGTGCTATTACGATAGATGGTATTGATATTCGCAATATGACGCAGGCTTCATTACGTGCTCAAATTGGTATCGTACAGCAGGACGTCTTTTTATTTACAGGGACGATTCGTGAAAACATTGCCTACGGAAAATTAGACGCAAGTGAAGCAGAAATTCGAGAGGCAGCGAAAAAGGCCCATTTACAATCATTTATCGCAGAGCTGCCAGATGGCTACGACACGCAAATTGGTGAACGTGGCTTGAAATTATCAGGGGGTCAAAAGCAACGATTAGCAATTGCTCGTATGTTCCTGAAAAACCCACCGATCTTAATTTTAGACGAGGCAACTTCTGCATTAGATACAGAAACAGAAATGATTATCCAGCAATCGTTAACAGAGCTAGCTGAAAATCGCACAACATTAGTTATTGCTCACCGATTGGCAACTATTCGTAATGCAGACCGCGTGCTAGTTGTGACATCGAACGGTATTGAAGAAGATGGTACATATGATGAGCTAGTGGCTCAAAATGGACTTTTTGCGAAGCTTCATCATATTCAATTTCGTAAGGGACAATCGGAACAAAGCAGACAACAAGATTTTGTTGAACTAACGTAGAGAAATGGGGAGATTGTTTTAAAACAATCTCCCTTTTCTATTTGACACATATTCTCAAGCATTGTCATAAAAACACATACATGCATAGTATAGGTTTATGTAGCAAGGGGAGGATGATTGAATGGTTATGCCATCAAATAATCAAAGGATATCTCTTCAACAAGCCATGCAAATTGCTGTACAAAGAGTACCAGGTCAAATCATACATTATGGCATGGATATGGAAAACGGGACTTTGGTCTATGAAATATTTATTTTGACTGCTCAAAATAAGATTTATGAAGTTGAAGTAAATGCAAAGACAGGTGTCATTCGAAAAATAGAAGAAGAGAATGATTACGACTAATTCTTGTTTTAATAAGCATAGCTCAAGTACTCAAATGATTTTGAGCTTGGGTTTTTTTTATTGATCATGAAAAGGCCTCAGCTCGTTGATTAAAAGCACACTTAGTATAGAAATAATTAGTAATGTTGAAGCGGGATTAGATAGGTTAGCAAAATTTTTGAATGGTGAAAGGAATAATACGCAAAAAAGTCGAATAGAACAATCACTAGTAAAAATGATGAAATAGATGAGGTGAAGTAATGGATAACCAACAAATCATTGGTCAAACAAAAAGTGTAGGCTTTCAAGTAGGGGTTAGAAGGACATTTCCAATTTCACAGGAGCAAGCATGGGCGCTTATTACGACGGCAGAAGGAGTACATTCCTGGTTAGGAGAAGGTACTACGATTATTTTTGAAGCTGGGCATAAATACCATTCAAGGACAGGGACAGGGGAAATCAGGATTGTTAAACCATTAGAGCAGCTTCGACTCACGTGGCAAAAAGAAGCGTGGTCAAGACCATCCACTGTACAAATCCGTATTCTACCTAAAGAACGACATAAAACGACGATTAGCTTTCATCAAGAGCATCTTTCTGATCAGACTGTACGAGAAGAAATGAAACGTCATTGGGAAAGCGTGCTAGACAGTATCAAAGAAAGGGCACAAACTATTTGAGTGTACAAAGAATAGCATCCCTACCATTTTTGAAGGGATGCTATTTGCTTTGTTTTTAGGACTCTTTGTTTTCGTGACCTTTTGATGTTCGTGTATAATCCTGAGGAGCAAGTGCTTTGTTACGCTCTGTATAACCCTTAGGTGATAAACGAAAGATGGATTTTTTAATGGTAGCCCAATTTAAATCTGTTGCCAGATTCATGTAGGAGTAGCCATAAATGCGAATATTACATAGGTAAAGGAGTGTTAAATATAATGAAACAAAGAAGCCAAACAGTCCAAAAAAGGCACTGGCAAAAATAAAGGCAATCCTTAAAATACTAACGGATGTAACAAGCGATTGATTGACCAATGTAAAAGAGGCAATAGTAGAAATAGCAATCACAACAATCATTTCAGGACTTGTTACCCCTGCTCGAATGGCAGCATCTCCGATAATTAATCCGCCTACCACACTGATGGTCCCACCAATAACAGAGGGTAGACGTAAGCCTGCCTCACGAAACAATTCAAACATTAGCAACATCAAGAGCATTTCAAGCGAAGAGGGGAGCGGTAAGCCCGATTTAGCCTGCACAACGGTTGCGAGTAGCTGTAACGGTAATTGATTTTGATGATAGGTCGTTAAAGCTAGCCAAAATGCAGGCAGTAGTAAGCCGATTAAAATACCTGATATCCTTAATAATCGTTCGAGGGAACTGAAGATAATAGGATATTCATTATCCTCAGCCGATTTAAGTAATAAAAACAGATTGACTGGTGTAACGACAGCATAGGCAACACCATCAACAAAAATTATAAATCGACCTCTTGCTAAGGCTTGAACGGCATAATCAGGTCGCCCTGTGTAATCAAACTTTGGAAAAAGCTTAGAATTTTTATTGACCCGTTCCATCAATAAATCACCACTAAATACAATATCTGTATCTACGGCTGCTAGCTGCTTTTTAATCCCATGTAAAATATCCATATCCACAATATCATCAAAATAAAGTATAGCAACCGTTGTTTTTGAACGTTTCCCAAGCTCCATTTTTTCTACACAAAAGGAATTGGTTGGCAATCGTTTTCGTAACAGTGCGATATTGACGCGAATATCTTCAATGAAATTATCCCTCGGTCCTTTAACAAGAACCTCCATGCGCGTTTCTTCAGGTTGACGATTAGGTTTATGCGCAATATTACTAGCATATAAAAGATTATCTTCATCAAAATACAGCAACAGGAAACCACTATAAACAAATGTAATTAGCTGTTCCTTGTCTTCTATTTTTTGAATACTCGGAATATGAAGATGCCTAGCAATATTCTCTTCAAGGGGGACCTCATCCAAATGGTCAAATAAATATTGAATACGTTCAATAATCACTTCATTGAGCATTTGTTGATCAATCATCGCATCACATGTAATGAAATGTACTTTTTGCTGATTAAAGGTGTATTCTTGAAATTGAATATCTGCCGATTTTTGAAATAATTTTCTGAGCGTACTAAGATCTAGCGCCTGCTCGTGCTGAGGCATTACGATTCACCACTTTTCATGTCTTGTTTTTCAGTTTTCCCCTTTTTAGAAGATTTATCCGACAAGAAAGCTACGATTACGAAAAAAATTGACAGGGCAAAGAAAAAGATAAACGTAGAAGTTAGGATATAATTTCCTTTTACCTTTAAAAATAAATTTTCATTTAACATAATGAGTGGCAAGCAAAGTATAAAGAAGGGAGGAGCAAGCATTTGCCATATTCGCTTCGGATTGCCGGTCATTTTTAATAAATCTGCCACGATATACAAAAGGAAGCTAACGCGAATAAAGGTCCCTGTTAGCCATTGGTAAATAGAGAAAAAGTCTAGATGTTCAATATAGCGCCCGATTGTCACTAAACCCCATTCTTCATAGGCAGGATAGCGTTGTTTAGCCGCTTCACTTGGTCCAAATTCGGTAATGGCTCCAATTAATGGCCCTAATGTGAGTCCCACTAAGATCGATAGCATAATGACAAAGTGATACCACCGAATTCGTTCTTTAAATTGATGTTGTAAAAATAGTAGCATTAAAAGCTCTATGAACCCTGATGCTGGGAAAATCATGCCTCGAAAAACGGGCTGGAAACCATGTTCAAAAAACGGTCGTAATAAATCATAGTCTTTTACTTGTAGGTTGGTAAAGGCAACAAAAAAGCCAAACACCACAACTCCGAATAACACAAAGACATTTAAAATCACAATTGTCTGCAAGCTCGTCGTCACCAGAAGAATACACAAAATGGTATAGATAAATAATAGGATGATAACGGGCGTTTGCGGTAAAAATGTTGTGTTAACCCATTGCAAGGTTTCAACCATCGTAAAAGCTGTAATAATCATTATAAAAATGACAATTGTATAAATGACAATAGAAGAGCCAATGTTTCCGATTTTTTCGTTTAACCAGTCTCGAATGGGTTCCTGTTTAGACTTCGATTGAATATATACTAATAGAAATAGCCAAAAGAAAATGACTCCTCCAGCAAGTAAAACCGATAGCCAACCATCTCTTTTGGCTACATCTAACAGCGGGGGAATAATCGTTACATGATTTTTTAAGCCAATAACAGTCATAGATAGGAAGATGACATGTAAAATACTGATTGATCCTACACCTTTCATGATGAAAACCCTCTAACATTGATTGATACATACTAGCTTAGACAAAAAAAGTCATTTTTATAAGCAAAAAATGGCATGACCTCATGAAAAAACGAGGTATTTGATGATTCAATCGTCAAATACCTCGTCCTATGAATAGTAAGCTCAATTAGTGAATATATTTCGTGCTAACTAGATCTCCTTTTAGCACATCTGTTGGGATTTCAAATTCTACAACTCCCATATAGCCTGGTGCTACTTCGTATTTATCGAAGGAAATCACTAGTTTCCCTTGATCTGAAATATAGAATGGTTGATCCGGTTTAATGGTTGTAAATGCTTCCATTAATTCTTCATCGGGAAGGCCTGCGCCTTTCACCCAGTAAATTTTTTCTTGATTAGATTCTGCAATTTGTGTACGCATTTGTTCCTTAATATTTTCACTAATTGTCTCAACATATTGTTGATCTTTAAAGAGCATTGGTAGTGTAATTAAAATTTCATTTTGCTTGTCGATTGTATCGTATTGCATGACCGTTGAAGAGGAAGCAACCGTATTCACCACATAACGGCCAATCGATAAAATTTGGTCATTATCTGTTTTGATTTCAAAGCCGCTATCAACACCTAAATGTCCACCACCACTAGCTTTTAAATCTCCAACCTCAGCAATAAAATTATCATAAAGGGCTTTCCCCTCTGCACGATATTTTCCATTTAAAGCATTGGCAAGCTCTTGATTCTCTAAATTTTCAATGGAAGGAACTTGAATGTTGGCATCATAATTATCTTCTGCCACCTCATATTCAGTCCAAGTTAATACTTTCACCACACTACCAACAACAGGGATTTCAGAAAGTGTTCGTGCCATTGCAGGGCTAACATTTAAACTAGCTGTAAACAGCATAGCCGCAGCCGCTGATCCAAGTAACCATTGTGGTGTGCGATTTTTTTTCTTTTTTCGACCTTGTTTTAGTGCGCTTTCAACCACAAAGTCTAGCTCCTTTGGAATAGGAACCTCCATATATTGTTTTTCTAATTTTTGTAATTTTTTATCCATGTGCAGTTTCTCCCTTCACATCTTCCAATTGTATTTTCAATAGTTTTAACGCTTTATAAAGACGCGATTTGGCTGTACTCAACTTAATATCAAGGATGTTCGCTACGTCAGCGAGCTTTAAATCCTCAAAATAATGGAGAATGACAACCTCACGATACATTTGTGGGAGCTCATCCAACGCATGCTCCAAGTCTACGTTCTCATAAACATCCTCTTGAGCTGGCGTTAAATATTGTAATGTATCATCATCTGTTACTTGTAAGCGTTTATGCTTACGCAAAAAATCAATGGCCGTACGGACAACTATTTTGTAAAACCAGCTTTTCATATAGGTCACATTTTCAAGTCGATCTAATGAGAGCATGGCTTTTTGGATACTGTCCTGTACAACATCTAGTGCGTCCTGTTCATTTTTTGTATAGCTATACGCGAGCATATAAAAACGCTCTTTTTGTTCACGAATGAATTGGACAAACACCTCTTCATGTTGAAATGCATTTCTTGTTTTCATGTCCAAAGAAGCTCCTTTTTTAACATTGTCAAATTGTATACACTATCTAGACGTGCGAGTAGAGGGAAAAAGTTTAATCCATGAAAAAAACTTACCTCGATTGAGATAAGTTTTATCCTTCAATAGTATCGGCATACATAAGCATAATGCTGATTATGAAAAATAGTCATATGTATTTTTCAAGAGTAATAGAATGGTCACAACGATAAATAATTTACGTACATAGCCACTGCCGCGTTTAATCGCAAATTTAGAGCCAACAATAGCACCTGCAATTTGTGCAAGTCCCATCGGTAGACCATAAGCATAATTTATTTGTCCTAAGTATATAAACATAAGAAGGGCAGCTATATTACTGCCGAAATTTAAAAATTTTGCATTTCCTGCTGATTGTAAAAAGTCAAAACCAACCATAAGAAAAGCAAAAAGTAAAAATGAGCCTGCTCCAGGACCTAAAAAGCCATCATAAAATCCAACTAGTGTAATCACCATAACAAAAATGAGATAACGTTTTGGTGTTAATGTTTTATAGCTCGATATACTTCCCCAGTCTTTTTTGAAAATGGTGTAGATAGCCACTGCTGCAAGCATTATCAGCATTAGTGGCTTGAGAACACTGGGGTCCATTAAGTGGACAATCCAAGCACCTAACATAGAGCCGAAAAAGACAAAGGGGAATAACTTATAGACGGCTTTAATATCTAGCTTACCAGAGCGATAAAATGTCACTGTGCTAGTCAGCGATCCCATCGTACCTGCTAATTTATTTGTTGCTACTGCAGCAGAGGGTGGAAGACCAACAAACATAAGGGCGGGTAAAGAAATAAGGCCACCGCCTCCCACCACTGAATCAATAAATGCTGCTAAAAAACCAAAAAGAAGTAAGATCATTAAAATATTTACATCTAATTCAAAAGGCACAACAGGTCATCTCTTTTCTATCATAATAATCTGATAGTAGCGAACTGAAGATAAGCTGTAAATATACTATCGATTATTTTTGGGCTTAAGTACATGGAGAGGTTTTATAGAAAATGAATGTAATTGCTACATTATTCAAATAATTTCTACTTGAAGTCATTATTTTGATGTATTATGTAAATGATGGTGTTTTTACGTAAAGGGGACGTGATGACATGAGTTTAGGAAATCATCTACGCGTATTTCTCTGTGTGGTTTTTATGGGAGTGCTTGTAGGATATGTCTTTAATGCAAAAAAAGATATAACAGACCATGATTATATTGATACCGTAAAAGAAGGCTATTTGGAGAATTTTTCAGATGTCACAGTTCGAAATGCGTTTAATTATGCTTTTTTTGAACCGTACTGGCGTTATTATCAAGCAAAAACAGGGGAGCAGGTTGTTGAATTATCGGGTGATATTACGTTTCAAGGTGAAAAAGGACATGCTATCTTACAATTTGTTGTCAACGAACAAACGCAGCAATTCTCACTTCAGGCGATGAAATTTAAAGATGTAGTATTGAACCAGCAGCAACAACAAAAGCTAGTCGGCATGGTCTATCAAACATGGGAAAAGAAACAACTAGCTTATGAGTAAGGTTTTTTATTTTGTAAATCATCCAAACTGTATTACAGTAAAAGGGGGAGCTTAGAGACAGAGAGGATGTTTTAAATGAGATTAAGTATGTTAGATCAAATGCCCATTCCAAAAGGTCATTCTGCAGAGGAAGCCTTCCAACGTACAGAACAACTGGCACTACTAGGTGAAGAACTTGGCTATCATCGTATGTGGCTAGCTGAACATCACAATAGTCAGTCACTAGCAAGTTCAGCTCCTGAAGTGACTGCCGCTTTTTTAGCTGCGAAAACAAAACGTCTTCGCATTGGCACAGGTGGCGTTATGATGATGCATTATTCGCCTTATAAGCTAGCAGAGGTATTTAAGACATTATCTGGTTTAGCACCGAATCGGATTGATTTTGGTGTAGGTAGAGCGCCAGGTGGCGACCATGCCGCTATTTATGCATTAGCAGAGGGAAGACGTCAACGCTTCACGGAACAGTATGATAAGCTCGAAATCGTTTTAAAGCTGATGAATAATCAAAAAACAGGTGAGCATGTCTATGATCAAGTCATCGCAGCCCCTGCTCATATTTCATTACCAGAGGCTTGGTTACTAGGATCGAGTGGACAAAGTGCTATGCAGGCTGGACAGCTTGGAGTAGGCTATTCATATGCACAATTCTTCACTGGCAATATGTCGAAGGATATTTTTGATGCCTATAAATCCTATTTTACGCCTTCTTATTATATGGAAAAGCCACAAATTATTGTGACATATGCAGCAACGGTTGCACCAACTTTAGAAGAAGCGGAATATTTGGCAAAACCAATTGATATCTCTCGTCTTCAACTGATGAAGGGGCAAATCATTCAAACGATGTCACCAGAAGAAGCAAAGGATTATCCGTTGTCGGAAATGGATAAAATGACAATTGACAATAACCGTAAGGCGAATCTTGTTGGGACACCAAAAGACATTGCTGCATTTTTAATCGCTGAGCAAGAGAAGTATGGTTTCGATGAAGTCATGCTGAATTGTAATCAATATGAACTAGAAAGTCGTTTGAATACCTACAAATTCCTGGCAAAGGAATTAATATAGAACGAATAAAGCTTGATAAAATCACCTCGTGTATGTAGTCGTCGAGGTGATTTTTTATTGGCCATGGGCTTGCACACAACATAGAAAAACCCGGAAATAAATTTCCGGGTCTGATTACCACTACATTTTTTTCTCCATGACACACTGCCTCGCTTCCGTATAGGATCTTAAGATATTCCTAAGAAAACTGTACTTTACTCAGCTTTGATGGTCCTTCTGAGTTATCGATCAATCGCACTCATCGGGTTAACCCTCCCAGTCATTGGATTTGAAGTGAAATCTTTAATAGTATAGACCATTCATTATTTTTTATACCTTGTTGAACAAATTATAAAAAATATAAATTAAGTAAATAAGCAATTTAGTGAAACTCTTCTTGGATCAAACTTTGGTCAATATGGAGGTTATCTATTTAAAGTTATTTGTACTTACTGGAAAACATTTATACGCGAGCAGAGCCACTCACAAATGCGGCATCTTGATAATACATATTTTTCACAAGAACATTTGGCCCTAAGCATTTGACTGCTGGACAGTGGCAGTTGAGTGATTTTGCTAAGTCTGTTGCCATCCATTTGTCAAAAATAGCTGGTAGCTCGTCATGCACAATATTGCCAAGTGCTGGTGTATCACCAAAATCTGTGACAATCACATCGCCTGTAAAAATATTGATGTTTAATCGAGAACGACCGTCTGGGTCATTTCTCATTGTGACATTCTTCGCTGTGCGCAGACGGTGCAGCAATTTTTGATCCTCTTCATTCCTACTGCAAGGGTAGAATGGGAGTGTGCCAAACAGCATCCATGTATTTTCATCACGAATATCAAGTAGGTGGTGAATGGCTTCACGCGTTTCTTCTAATGATAAAGAACTAAGTGCACTTGCGAAGTCTGATGGGTACATTGGGTGTACCTCATGTCTCGCACACTTCATTTCCTCAATGATTTGATGATGGATATGCTCTAAATAAGGCAATGTTTTTTTATTTAACATCGTTTCAGCAGATACCATAACACCATGCTCAGCTAGCATTTTAGCATTATCAATCATGCGTTGGAATAAAGCTGCACGTTGGTCATAAGTTGGTTTGCGCTCCATCATGGCAAAGCCGGTTTCTACAAATTCATCAATCGTTCCCCAGTTATGAGAAATATGAAGGACATCTAGATAAGGGGCAATCAATACATAACGAGCTGGCTCTAATGTTAAGTTGGAGTTGATTTGTGTGCGTACGCCTCGTTCGTGTGCGTATTTTAAAAGCGGCAATACATAGTTTTGAACAGACTTTTTACTCATCATCGGTTCTCCACCTGTAATGCTGAGTGTTTTTAAATGAGGTATCTCGTCTAAGCGCTGTAAAATTAAGTTTATAGGTAGTGCCTCAGGGTCTTTATTTTGTAATGTATAGCCTACTGCACAGTGAGCGCAGCGCATGTTGCAAAGATTAGTAGTTGTAAATTCAATATTTGATAGTGTCATTTGTCCATGCTGTTCCACATCTAAATACGCTTCCCATGGATCAAAGACAGGTGTTATTTTTTGTAAGGTCGTCATCTTTCGTACATCTTCCTTTCTAGCATTCTATTGTCTCATATTCATCGAAAATTTCAAATATGAAATTACCGAATGGACTATTTTAGGACTAGACGAACATTTTTTTACCCAATATAGGAAAATGTTCACCGTTCCATTTGGCTAGCAATTGAAGAGTTAAAGCGCATTGATGTCCTAATATTCTGTTATAGGACATTTTACTGTTATTTCTTATAAAAAACGTTATCATGGTAGAGAGTAAATAGTCACAATGCATCGAAGAAAGTGGGAACAGATATGACGAAATATGAGACACTATTGTTTGACGTGGATGATACGTTACTAGATTTTGATTTAGCTGAAAATGCGGCGCTGGACCGCATGTTTAAAGAGGAAAACATAGCTACTACGCCAGAGATGATTGCCCGTTACAAGGAGATAAATGAGACGATGTGGCGAGCTTTTGAGCGTGGGGAAGTAACAAAAAATACACTACATAATACACGATTTGCAATTGCTTTAAAAGAATTTGGGATAGAGGTTGATGGCGTCTACTTTGAATCGCTGTTCCAAAAATATTTACAGGAGGCACATCATTATGTGGATGGGGCTTATGAAGTCATTGCTCAATTAGCCGAAAGTCATCATTTATATGTTGTGTCAAATGGCATCACGATGACACAAAATAAACGATTAGTGGATGCCAATTTAGCACAATATTTTAAGGGTATCTTTATTTCGGAGCAAACGGGCTATCAAAAGCCGATGCCAGCCTTTTTTGATTATGTTTTTGAACGGATTGATCATTTTGATAAAGCTAAAACGCTTATTATCGGTGATTCTTTGACGTCAGACATAAAAGGTGGTTTACTATCAGGGATCGATACATGCTGGTTTAACATCCGTAATGTTGAAAACACGAGCGACATTGAACCACATTATGAAATTAAAAAATTGCATGAATTACATGGGTTATTAAATAAAAAAATAGTTCTGTATTAAGAAATACGGCACTTCCTTTGCTATCTGGACAAAGGAGGTGTTTTTTAGTTTATCATCCGTTTTTTCATCAAACAATGTAGGTATAAAATACAACAGAAAAGGCAAAACCTTTTATGAGACTAGTTTCCATGAAAGGGGAAATATTCGATGAATATGGTTTTAACTGCCAGTAAACGTCAAAAAGGACGACAATCTTCATTAACACAGCTTCGACAAAATGGGGACATTCCTGGTGTTGTCTACGGCTTTCAAATGGAATCAACAGCTATTACGTTAGATGCTAGAACCTTTGCAAAAATGTTAGCAGCACATGGTACGAAAAGTGTTTTTCAACTAGATGTAGAAGGAAAACGAATTAATGCTGTATTAACAGAAGTACAACGTTGTGCATTAAAGGGCAATGTTAAACACGTTGATTTTAAGTCCATCAATATGTCAGAGGAGCTAGAAGTGGACATTCCAGTAACAGTGACTGGTCATGCTGTCGGTGTTGCGGATGGCGGTTTCCTGCTACAGCCAAATCGTGAGGTACGCATCAAAGTGAAGCCAACTGAAATTCCAGAAACTATAGAAATTGATGTTACGAATGTAGCGATCGGCACGTCTCTTTATGTAGGAGATATACGTCGGCAGTTTTCATTTGAAATTTTACAAGAGGATGACTTTACATTAGCAACGATTACACCACCACCTGCTGAAAATGTACAAGAAGATGATACTGTGGATGGTACACCAGAAGTGATAGAAGCAACAGGACAAAACGGTGCTGAACCAGAAGCATAGAGGAAAGAGGAGCCATTTTACGCTATGTAAGTGGCTCCTTGGTATTTTCTATAACAGCTGCTGTATAGATTTCCGATAACGATAATAAACGACTACATACATCCCACATGTTGCTAAAAATAGCCAAGGTGGAATAAAGCGCATAAGGGCAAAGGGTGTTTCAAATAAAAAAGCCAAAAGGAATGCTAAACCTTCTTTATCCCATAAGCCAGGTGTATAATAGGCAGCTTTTATACTGAAAAAGGAATCGAAGTCATCATTGGCATACAAAATCATTAACAAAAGAAAAGAGAGTAACGCCCAATGGCTTGCATGCTGCATTAAACGTTTATATTTAGCAATATACGAATCATTATCCGAAAATAATTCATCGTTGCCATCTTTTCTTTTTAACCAATAGTAGGTTCCATCATACGACTTTTCTTTTAAAGGGCGCCACCCAAAATCCTCATGTAATTGCTTATAGTTGGGTTGCTCTTTTTTTCGAAGATCTTGCTGATAATCAATTCGGATAACTTGTTCAAGATCTGTAGTATGTTTAAATGTATAAAAACCTGCTGAATTTATGTTTGTGCAAACTAAGCCTTGGGATAACATTTGATTTAACCATTGTTCTTCCTTTTCAATATCAAAAAAGATTTTAAACTTTATCATGTTCATCAGCTCCCTCATATAAAGATAAAATTCGTTGCAATCGCTGTTGCTCGATAGCTAATATATTTAGCCCTTCAGCGGTTGTTTGATACACCTTGCGTCTAGAATCCTCGGTTGCAACAGGAGTAATCCAATGATATTTCAACAAATTTTCTATTGCCCCATACATGGTGCCAGCAGCAATTCTCACACTGCCAGCGCTCATTTCCTCGATTTTTTGCATCATTGCATAGCCATGTAACGGTTCACGTAGAGCAAGTAAAATATAATGCATGGTTTCTGATAAAGGCAGTAATTTATGTTTTTTCATTAGGTCACCTCAACTATACAGTTTAACTATATAGTTTGATTATATATAGTTAGACTGTATATTGCAACTGTATAAAAAAAGACAATGCATTTTTGCATTGTCTTGTAAGCTTATACGACAGCGCTTTTCACGCCAGTCCATCTCATAAATAATTTTTCATTATAGGTTAAGGCAAATTGTACAATGGGTCCAAGCCCAAATGCCATAATGACTGTACCAATTCCAATAGGGCCACCTAGTAAAAAGCCAATAACAGCGACAGTCACTTCCATTGTTGTACGAGAACGTGTAACACTCCAGCCAAGCTTATGGACCATCATTAACATTAACGTATCACGTGGACCGATTCCCAAATTGGCTACCATGTACATACCGCAACCCCAGCCTAATAAAACTAACCCTGTAAGATAGGAGACAAGTTGCATCCAAAATCCATCGATATCTGGCAACCAATAATTAAATATATCAATAAAAATGCCTGCTAAAAACATATCAATAAAGGTCCCTGGTAATGGAAATTTTTTTGTGATCAGCATATCAAATGCTAAAATGGCAAGTCCCAATATAATGGACCAAGTGCCGATTGTTAAACCCACTGTTTTTGTTAAGCCAATATGTAGTACATCCCAAGAGCCAACGCCAAAAAGCTGCCCTTTAATTGTTAATGTGATGCCAAAAGATAGCACGATAATGCCTGTTATGAAAAACAAACAGCGCGTAAAGAAAGCTTGTTTCATTTTTTAACCCTCATTTATCCGAAAATTCCTATTATCCATCCAATTAGTATAACAAATAAATTTTCAATATGGCCGAAAATTGTCATTTCACATTTTTCAAAAAAAGGCGGTTTAGCTTTTTGAGGAGAGGGCAAAATAAATATGTAGATGAAAGGATGGGATGAAATGACTTCTGTACGTGATGAAATTTTAGAAGTTTTAAATCGAGAAAAGATTGGAACGATGGCGACTGTAGAAAATGGAAAACCGTACTCTCGTTACATGACGTTTCAACATGAGGACTTTGTATTATATACGGTAACGAATAAACATTCAGAGAAAATGGAAGAACTTCGTAAAAATCCCTATACCCATATTTTATATGGCTATGAAAATGAAGGCTTTGGGGATACGTATGTTGAAATAGAGGGCCGGCTTACGGAAGTCCATGAAGAGGGGTTAAAAAATAAACTAGCTGAATTTTTTACGAGTATCTTCGTTGGTAATCAAGACGAAATGGTGACCTTGAAAATTGAACCTATTCGCATGCGCTTGATGAATAAAAAGGGGCAACCACCAAAAGAGCTAGAATTTTCGAACGACCATTGATGGATGGTCGTTTTTTACTGTACTACTATAAATACTTGCAATGATCGGTATTTTTCAGGCATGATAGTTCTTAAAAGAAAAAGGAGTATAGGCTATGACAACAAAATTACAGAAGTTAACGCAAAATATCTTATCATCTCAAGGGAAATTAGAGGCAGATTTCATACTGAGAAATGCTCAAGTGGCCGATGTTTATACGTTAACGTGGAAAAAGGCAGACATTGTTGTGAACAATGGTACGATTGTGGCACTGGATCACAACCACAAATTTCAGGCAAAAGAGGAACAGGATGCAGCAGGAAGCTACGTCATTCCTGGATTAATTGATGGTCATATACATATAGAATCTTCCATGCTAACGCCGGGGGAATTTAGTCGAGTTTTACTACCTCATGGTATTACCACAGTCATCACAGATCCACATGAAATCGCCAATGTCGCAGGAGCGGAAGGCATCCAATTTATGCTCGATGATGCACAAAAAGCGGATATGGATATTTTTGTGATGCTGCCATCAAGCGTACCTGGTACACAGTTTGAAAATGCAGGTGCAACACTAACAGCTCAGGATTTGGCGTCATTTCTAAAACATGAACAAGTTCGTGGCTTGGCAGAAGTCATGGATTTTCCAGCCGTATTAAATGGGGAAGAGGGCATGCTTCAGAAAATTTTATTATCACAGCAAGCAAACCTAGTAATCGATGGGCATTGTGCTGGCTTACAGAGCGAACAAATTACAGGCTATCGCGCTGCAGGCATACTGACAGATCATGAATGTGTGACAGCCGAAGAAGCCATTGATCGTGTAGAGCAAGGGATGTATGTACTGATTCGAGAAGGCTCAGCAGCTAAAAATTTACGTGATTTATTACCGGCTGTTCAGCCACATAATGCTCGTCGCTTTGGTTTTTGTACAGACGATAAATATGTGGATGAGTTAATCGATGAAGGCAGCATCAATTATGATATAGCTATGGCAATAGCCGAAGGGATGACACCATTACAGGCAATCCAGTTAGCAACTGTGAACACAGCAGAATGCTATCGTTTATTTGATCGAGGGGTACTTGCCCCAGGCTATAAGGCAGATTTTGTGTTAGTCGAGGATTTGTCGACGATGCAGGCAAAGGCTGTATGGAAAAATGGTCGAAAGGTTGCTGAAAATGGAGAAATGCTGACAAGTCGTCAAGAGCTAATTGTTCCTGCTCATATCCACCAATCAGTGCATTTACCAGCCATTACAAAGGATAGGCTACAACTAGCTTTCACAAAGGGTACGAAGGCTAATGTTATGGAGATTGTTCCAAATCAGCTCATTACCAATCATGTAGTAATGGATGTACCTGTGAAAGAAGGCGTTTTTGAACCATCTGTAGAACAAGATTTACTGAAATTGGCCGTAATTGAACGACACCATCATTTACACACGACAGGCCTAGGCATTGTCAAAGGCTTTGGTTTACAAAAAGGGGCAGTAGCCACAACCGTAGCACATGATTCACATAATGCCCTTGTCGTAGGGACAAACGATGAGGATATGATACTTGCGCTTGCACGTATTCAAGAAATCCAAGGGGGCTTTGTGATTGTAGCAGATGGCAAAATTCTAGCGGAGATGCCATTAACCATTGGCGGCTTGATGACAGATGCCCCTGCTCAGCAAGCAAAGGAACAGCTAGCAGGCTTGCATAGTGCATTAAAGACGCTCAACCCAACATTAGATTTCCATTTTCTACTGACGTTTTCTTTTGTGGCATTACCAGTCATTCCTGCACTAAAACTAACAGATACAGGATTATTTGATGTGACAACCTTCCAGCACATCTCTGTAGAAGCATAGACGAAAACGACCTAATAGCTTAAAGCTTTAGGTCGTTTTTGTATTTCGTGTTGATCTAAGTAGCTCTGAGACATCTTTTATACTTCCGATAATTAGACAATATGTTTTTAATAATAGAGAATGGTTTGTGTAATTGGCACAGAGATAAATTCTTAAAAAAGGGGGATTGCGGGAAATGGTAGTTAAGCGGTGATTTTATAAATTGTTAATGGCATCTGATAAAATGCCTAGGTTTGAAGAGCCGTATTTGGAAGATAAGCAAATTCCAAATACGGTTCTTTATGTTGATTATATAAAATTATTGTTACGTGATACCGCCGCTATAGCATGAATCAAAAGTTTTAGGGTTACAATATTCATTACTTTATTTTTTATCTTTTATTGTCCAGTCGTTGTGCATAATATCTTGAAGAACATTTTTCAGTTGTATAAATTGCTGCTCTGAAATATTTGATTGTTGCATTACTTGTCGTGACACTTCTGGTAGCATACAACGGACATTACTGCCTTCTTTTGATAAATAAATTTGCATTTGTCGTTCGTCATCCTTGGAACGCTCACGACAAATATAGCCCTTCGCCTCTAACTTTTTGAGCAACGGTGTTAATGTACCTGAATCTAAAAATAAACGTTGTCCCAATTCTTTCACTGTTATTTGTTCGTTTTCCTCCAAAGCTAATAAAGTGATATAACCTGTATAAGTTAGATCATATGGCTTTAATAATAATGTGTATTGTCGAATGATTTCCTTTGATGTGGCATACAAAAGAAAGCACAGTTGATTATCTAAATGATTAGGCATAAAAATCCCCTCTTAAAGTTCTTCTCATTACATTTATATTAAAAATAAAGTTCCTACTTGTCAAACGCAATTAAATTGTGTACAATTCGATTTGTAAAAATTAAATTGTATACAATTTAAAATACTAATATAGATATGGGGTTTTCGGTTATGAAAGAATTATACTCAACTACAATGATTAATGATGGTGGGCGTAGTGGCACATCATATGCAGAGGATCAATCACTCTCTTTAAAAATTGCACCACCAGGCTCAAAATTAGCTAATGTGACAAACCCAGAGCAATTATTTGCGGCAGGTTATAGTGCCTGCTTTAATAGTGCATTAGATTTAATTAAACGCCAAAAAAAACTAAACAACGCATCAACAATTAAAGTAACAGTCAAATTAATGGAACAAGCTACTTTTGACTATGTGCTTGCTGTTGACATCGAAGGACATATTGAAGGGTTAGCATTGGAAGAAGCACAGGAATTATTAGAGTTAACACATACAGTGTGCCCATATTCAAAGGCAACAATGGGAAATATCAATGTAATAATTAAAGCAGTTTAAATTTTTTTGAAAAAGAGGGAAATGACATGTTATCAACTACACCATTAAAACAAATTATGCAGGAGCGAAAATCAGTTCGTAAATACAATGCTAATACTAAAATTTCTCGTGAAACAATAGTGCAGCTGTTGCAAGATGCTACTTCAGCGCCTTCTTCAAGTAACATGCAACCATGGCGATTTATTGTCATTGATGATAGGGAAATTCAAAAGAATATTAATTTCTTTTCGTTTAATCAAGAGCAAATCGAAACCGCCTCTGCCATTATTGCTGTCATTGGTGATACTGAAATGTATTTAAATGCAAAGGAAATCTATGCAAAAAATGTGGAATTAGGCTATATGCCAGAAGAAATTGCCAATAAGCTTGCTCAAGACGCATTAACAATGTATGGCTCAGCTTCGGCAAAAACATTAGAAAATATCGTACACTTTGATGCTGGCTTAGTTTCTATGCAAATAATGCTATTGGCGAAAGAAATGGGTTATGATACAGTTCCAATGGGTGGGTTTGATAAAGCTAAATTTGCTGAGTACATGGAATTACCTGCGAATGAAGTACCTATACTATTATTAGCAATTGGTGAAGCAGCTGCACCAGCTTATGGCTCTTCACGTCTTTCAATTGATCACATTGTAAGGTTCAATAAATAATGTTAGAGAACGACTCACATTAAAAAATAGCCAAAACAAAGGCTTCATAATATGATTTGATTTTAAAAGGGGAGGGTGAAAGCTCTCCTTTTAGCGTGCTTGAAAGTAATACTTGTTTCTTTTCCATTTAGCAACCTCTTTATAATCAATTTTTTCGATCTATTTTATCGAAATAATCATCTTTATCGATTTGTAAAATCATAATAAGATATAAGCATTCGGAAACAATAGTAGGGAATTTTAAGGAAGAGGGGATAATCAATATGTCAATAGCAGTTATTTACGGTGGAAATCGTCCGAATGGGAATGTAGAGACACTGACAAAATTAATCACGCAAGGCTTAAATGTTGAAGAAGTTTATCTAAAGGATTATGTCATTCAACCAATAATAGATAAGCGACATGAAGAGGGGGGATTTTCCGAAGTAAACGATGATTATAACGCCATCATAGATCGTATACTCCCGCATGATATTCTTGTTTTTTCGACCCCTATTTATTGGTATAGCATGACAGGGGCGATGAAAAACTTTATTGATCGGTGGTCACAAACTTTAAGAGACCCAAATTATCCTAATTTCAAAGCAATGATGTCTTCTAAAAAAGCCTATGTAATTGCAGTTGGTGGAGATCAACCTTATATGAAAGGTTTACCAATGATTCAGCAGTTTCAACATATCTTTGACTTTATTGGCACAACCTTTGAAGGGTATATTTTAGGAGAAGGAAACAAACCAGGAGATATCCTTCAAGATTTAACAGCGTTGTCTGCAGCTGAATGTCTTCGAAAAGAATTACAATAGCATTTTGTTTCTGATGTATGTTAGCTACTAAAAAAGATCATTTATGCTCTTATGTTAAAGACATATAAAGAATAGAACAAAATTTTCTCCCGCGATTTAAAAACGGATTTGGACGATATGTAGCTTCCAAATCCGTTTCTTTTTATTTGATTAAAGGTTCTTTTGTTGTCGCTCGGTTTGGCAAAATCGATTACCATGTTTTTTAAAATTCTCTCGAGCATCAGAAAGTCATAACGTCGTGACGTAAATCATAGATAGGTTCAATGTTAAATCCTTGGCTATATAAATTGTCGTGTGGTACACCTGCTAACATGATATCTGTTCATTATTCGACATTGCTTTGTTGTCCAGAATTTGCGATGAATCATGAGACGCAACTTCTTTCTTTCAACTACTAACTAGTGTAAACTGAATTTTACTATCGATTTTTATGAATGTTTCGGTAAAATCTATCGGAAAATCCGAATGAAGGGGATTAAGTGAATGGATATGAAGCAGCTCCAAACGTTTTTAACGGCATCTGAAACATTAAGCTTTACCCAGACAGCACAGCGTCTCGACTATGCCCAGTCCAGTATTACAGCCCAAATTAAAACATTAGAACAAGAATTGGGTGTTATTCTTTTTGAGCGGCTAGGAAAACGCATTGTCCTGACAGAGGAGGGGAAACATCTCCAACAGTATGCAAAAAAAATGCTAGAGCTAGATCATGATATGAAAAAAGCGATGTCCAATGAACAGGTGCAAGTTGTCTTAAAAGTGGGGGCACAGGAGAGCCAATGTGTCTATCGACTGCCAACTATTTTACAACAATTTCAACAAGCGCACCCGCATGTGAAAATCATTTTTAAGCCAGTGCATACGACAGACATTGCGAAGGAATTATTACAAAAAGGCAAACTCGACGTTGCATTTATAACAGATACGTATCAGGAAACCGCCATGCTACAGCGAGAACGATTGATTCAAGAACAGCTTGTTTTTGTCAGTGCCTCTAAAGAAATCAGGCAGCCTTTATCTGCTCAACAACTATCAATTGAAACTATGCTGTTAACAGAAATGGGGTGCTCCTATCGGAATCATTTAGAAGCACAGCTACAGCAAGAAGGTGTCTTGCCTTCACAAATGATTGAGTTTGCCAGTATTGAGGCGATAAAGCAATGTGTGATGGCAGGCTTAGGTATCACGTTTTTGCCTAAAATGGTTGTAGAAAAAGAGTTGGAAAGTGGAAATTTAGTGGAGCTACCGTCCACAATCGACCTAGCGCCCATTTATACAGATATTGCATGGCATAAAGATAAGCATATGCATGCCTATTTACAGGATTTTATTGCTATAGCCAAGCTTAGCTATGAAGCATTTGGCAATGAAAAAAGAGCCTGAATGAATCAGACTCTGTTGCAAGCTATTGCTTCTTTAATGTACCAGAGAAATTAGTGCTTTCATTACGCTCTGCACGGCAATCAATCTCGGACACTTTCAGGGCGTTATTAGATAAACGCTCTACCTCGACGACACAACGATTGCCATTAGAGGATTTATTCATGATGGCTTTTGTACTGCTTGTGATTGTGGCGGTACCATTGACACTACCTGAAGCGGTGCCATCATTCGCCGTTAAAGCAAGAGAAAAGCTGTTGTTTGTGGCATTGGAAATGATGGCATCGCGGCGATTAAAATCATTTGTTCCTTTTCCCCATTTATAATAATACGTATAAACGCCTTCCCAGGCACTTTTGCTAGGGGTATTTTGCTGTAATGATTTATCGAGCTGGTTTTGAGCATTTTTCGCTCTTGTACTTAAAGATACATTGTTGGCATTATCATGAATGGACTGTGCGTCTGCTGAAATTTCATAAAAATTTCGTTCATCCATGCGATAGAGCATCGTGACAACTTGTGCACGTGTCATATTGTTCATTACGCCATAAAACTTCTGTAAATTTCGATCTTCATACTGTGGATTTTGCCCTGAAGAAATATAGGTATCAAGTAAAAATTGAATAGATTGATCTAACCCTTTCTTCCCGCTAGCTAAATGAGCAATTGCTTGTGCCACGACACCGCGCTTCACAGTAGCCGCTCGAATTCGGTTATCAAAATAACCATTTAAAGGTACACCATAGCTAGCGAGTTGGTTATAAAATTCATCCGACCAGTTTGCCGTAGGGGTCTGTTTCTTTAACTCATCGATGGGTGATTCAAGCTCATAAAAATTAGCTAGCAATTTGGCCAACTGCTGTTCAGTAATCGTGGCATTTGGTTTAAATGTACCATCTGTAAAGCCGTTGACAATATCATACTCTTCTGCCCATACAATCGCTTCATAGGCATAATGATCCTCTGATACATCTCGAAAGCCAGAAGCTTGTACATTGCCTGCACTGGCAACAATCAGAATGGAAAATAATAAGGTACATACTAATTTTTTCATTCGTCGTTTTCATCCTTTCTTGCTCGCTTTAGTAATAGTTTGCAGGAAATGGATAAAAACTGCAAATTTTTCTAGCACAAAAAATAATCGCTGTCCCTTGTGGGGAAGCGATTATTTACGATGTAATTATTGGGCTGTGTAGCCACCATCTACAGTTAATGTGTTACCTGTCATAAAGGTTGAATCATCACAAGCCATGAATAAAACAGCTTTTGCCATTTCTTCTGGTTGTCCTAAGCGTTGCATAGGTGTTACTTGACGTAGTGGCTCTTTGCTTTCTTCTGGAATAATCGGTGTATCAATAAAACCCGGGCATAGGGCATTGACACGAATACCACGAGTAGCAAACTCCAATGCTAATGAACGCGTTAAATTAATAACGCCCCCTTTTGCTGCATTATAGGCGGCTGATCCTGGTGAGCCAACCCAACCATACATCGAAGCCGTATTAACGATTGTACCGCTATTCACTTTCAGCATTTCTTTAATGGCAGCCTGCGCCATTAAAAATACACCATCTAAATCTACATTGACAGTTTGACGCCATTCCGCATAAGGAAGCTCCTCAGTTGGTGTGACACGACCAATTCCAGCATTATTAAAAAGGACATCGATTTTGCCAAATGTCTCAATTGTTGTTTGATAAATAGCTGCTACTTCATTTTCGTCTGTTACATTTGCTTTGATAAATATAGCCTTTGCACCAGCTGCCTGTAATTCGGCAGCAAAGGCTTGGCCTTTTTCCTCGTTTAAGTCCACAAGTACTACTTTTGCGCCTTCTGCTACAAATAATTGAGCGGTTGCGGCACCAATACCAGAAGCACCACCTGTAATGATTGCGACTTTATCTTGTAATTTCCCCATATATGACACTCCCTTAAATTATAATTTTTTCTTGCACACTGCGTAAATGACGGTGTACTTTTATTGTAAAACGCTTGAAATTGGAAACAATCATTAATGTCGTAGCAAGTGTCTAACTAGTAGACATATTTGCCCGAAATGTCTAAAAGGGAGGAAGTAAAATTGCCAAAATGGACACAAAGACAGGAAAGAACCCGTCGTCATTTTTATGAGGCGTTTGTCGAATTAATTAAAAAGCATGGGTTTCAAGCCTTGACAGTGAAGGATATTGTGGAACGAGCTGGCTATAACCGTAGTACTTTTTATGTGCATTTTCAAGATAAATTTGAGTTAGCGGAAAATTTGCTCGAACAGATGTTGAATGGTCTGGAAGTCGCAGTAGGTGAACCTTATTTATATGGGGAAAAGGTGTATACGACGAAATTGAAAGCACCGTCCTTTAATATTATTCATTATATTTACAAGCATCGACTATTTTTCGAGCTGCTGAATGTTGAAGATACAATTCCTGGATTGCATACACGTATGCCCCTAACCATTACAAAAATATATCAAGAGCAATTTAAATTTGAAACGATCAATCAGCAGCCAGTCAATATGGACATGTTCAAGCATTATACTTCATACGGTTTTTATGGATTGATGATGCAATGGATTGCAAGTGGTTATGAAAAATCGGAAGACGCTTTAATTAAGGATATTATCGAACTAACTAAAACTCATATTTATGCATTTGAATTTATAGGGAAGCCACTGGAAAAAGAAGAGTGAAAGGTTTGTATAATATATTTTGCATTTTTATAAAAAATCTCTAATGAAATAATTAGGGATTTTTTTGTTTGGGCGAAATTATATTTTCTTAATGAAAAAAATTTTCAAAAGAAATTTTCATAAAAAGGTTGAATTATTTTTGTTTTAAGCATATATTTTTCCTAAGGGAAACAAAATATCTGCAGAGAAAGAAGAGTGCGTGTATGAAAGATTTAGGTGATATCAAACTGACAATTTTTCCAATGGTCATTTTAATCCTTCTGGCAATACTATGGAAACTCACAGATTCTGTAGGGGCAGGCATAGTGTTAATACTTTTCTGGATGAGCTGGCGCCAGCTTATTAGGAAAATGAATATAAATTAAGCGATTGTATGAGAAAAATCGGTGATGTGAACGACAGCAGTTGCTAAAAGGCGGGCATGACAGGAAAGGTATGGCTTGTCCGCTAACTCACTACTTCGTACATATTAGCTATTTTTCAAGCAATCACTAAAAAAGAGAAAGATGAGGTAAAAAAATGAAACAATGGTTAGGTGTAATGGTACTATCACTCTCCCTTCTATTATTCGGTTGTTCAACTGAAACAGAGGGAAAGAAAGAAGGCATTGTTGTCGCAACAACTGGACAAATAGCCGATGCAATCAAAGAAATTAGTGGCGATCATTTACAAGTATCAGCATTGATGGGCCCAGGGGTAGATCCCCATTTATACAAGGCGACACAAAGTGATTTATCGAAATTGGATAAAGCAGAAGTCATTTTTTACAATGGCTTACATTTAGAAGGCCAAATGCTCGATATTTTTGAACAAATGGCGAAGGACAAAACGGTTTTAGCAGTGGGCGAGACATTAGATGAAAAGCAGCTCCTTGCAAGTGACGATGATTCGATGCTACATGATCCGCATATATGGTTTGATATTGAGCTATGGAAAGGCGTTGTCAAAGCAATCAGTACACAACTTCAGGAAGAATACCCTGAATTTAAAGATGATTTTCAAACGAATGAAGCATCTTATCTAAAGAAGCTGGATGATTTACAAAGCTATGCTCAAAACCGTGTGAACGAAATACCACAACAGCAACGAATCTTAGTAACTGCTCATGATGCGTTCAATTATTTTGGTAGAAGCCAAGGGTTTGAAGTACGTGGTTTACAAGGGCTTAGTACAGATTCAGAGTATGGTGTTAAGGATGTTCAGGAAATGGTTGATTTTTTAGTAGAAAATAAGATTAAAGCTCTCTTTATAGAATCGAGTGTATCCGATAAAGCGATGAAGGCTGTTATTGAAGGGGCTAAAGAAAAAGGTCACGACATTGTCATCGGTGGGGAATTATTCTCAGATGCCATGGGTGCTGAAGGAACAACGGAAGGTACATATATTGGTATGTATCAACATAACATCGACACAATCGTCGATGCATTAAAGTAGGTGAATGGTATGGATGCATTAACAGTAGAAAATCTATCAGTAGCATATGATAAAAAAACAGTATTAGAGAATGCCTGTGTGACGGTACCTAAAGGTCATCTAGCGGCCATTATTGGTCCGAATGGTGCAGGGAAATCAACCTTTTTAAAGGCCATTTTAAATCAACTTCCTAATAAAGTAGGAAAGGTTGAAATTTTAGGGAAGGTGTTTGAGCCGAAAAGTTTAGTTGTTGGCTATGTCCCTCAGCGTAATGCTGTGGATTGGGATTTTCCTACAAATGCGCTGGATGTAGTGCTCATGGGACGTTATGGCCATACGGGTTTATTTAAAAGACCATCCAAGCAAGATAAAATTGTTGCGCGACAAGCGTTAGCAAGCGTTGGGATGCTGGACTTTGCAGAGCGCTCCATCGGACAATTGTCAGGAGGTCAGCAGCAGCGTGTATTCCTAGCTAGAGCACTTGCTCAAAATGCAGATATTTATTTTTTAGATGAACCATTTGCAGGTGTAGATGCTGCGACTGAAAAAACCATTATTGATATTTTAAAAGATTTAAAGGCACAGGGAAAAAGTATTTTTGTCGTCCATCATGATCTTCAAACCGTCAAAGAATACTTTGATTATACGATTCTATTAAACAAAACGATTTTAGCATCAGGTGCAACAGAAGATGTTTTTACACCAGAACAATTACAAAAAACGTATGGTGGTAAACTATTCATGATGCAGCATGCGTAAGGAGGGACACAATGTTAAGTGGTAATTTATTGTGGGTACTTAGTGGAACAATGCTATTGGGCATTGCAGCTGGTATAACAGGCACCTTCTCCTTCTTGCAAAAACAAAGCTTAGTTGGTGACGCTGCGGCACATGCAGCATTACCAGGTATTGCGCTCGCATTCCTGCTAACAGGTCAAAAGGAATTGCCGGTTTTAATGCTAGGAGCGGGCATCACATCTGCATTATCTGTGTATTGTATACAATGGATTGTATCGTTTTCAAAAATGAAGGCTGACGCTGCCATTGGTTTAGTCCTCACTGTATTTTTTGGTGTTGGTGTAGTATTTTTAACAGTTGTCAACCGTAGTCCACTTGGTAATCAAAGCGGTCTGAATAATTTTATTTTTGGCAAGGCAGCGACGATGACCAAAGCGGATTTAATGTGGCTGTTTATTAGTGCAACCATTATTATAATGGTTAGCCTCTTACTCTATAAGGAATGGAAGCTACTCATCTTTGATCCTGTATATGCAAAAGGGATTGGCTTACCGATTGAGGCTTTAAAGGCAACCTTAACAGTTTTAATTGTGATGACAATTGTCACAGGTATACAAGCTGTCGGCGTCATATTAATGTCTGCTTTATTAATTATTCCTGCTGCAAGTGCCAAGCTATGGACACAAAAATTAAGCACGATGCTTATTTTGAGTGCCGCGATTGGAGGAATTGCGGGCATAACAGGAACTTTTATTAGTGCGATTCGAACAGGGTTATCGACTGGTCCGATTATCGTCTTAGTAGCAGCAGGAATATTCTTTATATCGTATTTTATTAGTCCTGCAGGTCAAATTAGTAAATATCGTAGAAAAATGCAATTTCGAAAGCAGGGTGATGTAGGATGATCGAATTTTGGGTTGTATTCACAGGATTATTAGTTGGTGTGACATGTGGGATTGCAGGTGTCTTCCTCATCTTGCGTAGAATGTCCATGATCGCAGATGCCATCAGTCATACGGTGCTCTTTGGTATTGTGATGGCCTATCTTGTTACCCAGACATTAAATGGCTTTTGGATGCTTGTAGGTGCTGCGTTTGCAGGAATTTTAACAGCCTACCTTGTGCAACTATTGCATTCTTCTGGCATTCAAGAAGATGCCGCAATAGGGGTGGTCTTTACCTCCTTGTTTGCGGCAGGTGTCCTTCTGATCACCTTATATGCCGGCAATGTCCATTTAGACGTTGAACATGTTCTAATGGGGGAAATTGCTTTTGTACCTTGGGATAAATGGTCACTGCTTGGGCTAGCGATGCCTAAGGCCGTGTGGATGTTGTTACTCGTCCTAGTAATTAATATTGCCTTCTTGCTGTTATTCTTTAAAGAAATGAAGCTTGCCACTTTTGATCCTGTGTATGCGGCTACTATTGGGATTCCCGTTGTATTTCTTCATTATGGCTTTATGACATCCATTTCGTTCACGACTGTTGCGGCATTTGATAGTGTAGGGGCCATTTTAGTAGTGGCCATGTTGATTGGGCCAGCCGCCACTTCCTATTTAATTAGTAAGACGATTAAGCAAATGTTTGTCTATAGTATGCTCTTTGGTGCTGCTGCTTCTGTTATCGGCTATTATTTAGCGAAGTTTTGGGATACTTCTATAGCTGGTATGATGGCGACAACGGTAGGGTTAATATTTATTGTGACGTTCATCAGCCAAAAAATAATCGAACGCAGAAAAAAAGCACTTGTTCATAAGCTAGAAATGTCTTAACGAAAAACACTGTTTGATGCGCTCATCAAACGGTGTTTTTTCTTTTAGATGGAAGTTCAACCTTTTGGATGAGTATTTCAGTTAGGAAAAATAGTATACTCATTAAGAAATGCTAGAAAGAGAAGGCTTAGATTCTAACAAATTTTTCTATATTTTTATGTACGAATATTTAATAGTTTGTTACGATAAATTTTATTGAAGAAACAACAAGGAGAACAGCATGTGGAGAAATCGAAACGTATGGATTATTTTATTAGGTGAATTTGTCGTCGGACTTGGCCTATGGGCTGGCATTATTGGAAATCTAGCCTTTATGCAAGAGGTAGTACCTTCAGACTTTCACAAATCATTAATTATTTCCTGTGGTATTTTAGCAGGCTTGGTCGTCGGTCCAATGGCAGGGCGCATCATTGACCAATCGAAGAAAAAAACGGTTGTCCAAATGGCAAGTATCGGACGAATCATTAGTGTTTTATTTATGTTTATCGCACTTTATACCAATTCGGTTATTTGGATGATTCTTTTTTTAATTACGTTGCAAATAGCAGCCGCATTTTATATGCCTGCCTTGCAATCGATTATTCCAATGATTGCGAAGGAACAAGATTTAATTACGCTTAATGCTTGGCAAATGAATGCCAGAACCATTTCAAGAATTGTTGGCACAGCCGCAGCAGGGTTTATGTTAAGCTTCTTTGACTTAAAATGGCTATATATTATTTCATTTATTGTCTATGTGATCATGTTTGTTATTACAAGCTTACTGCAATTAGATGAAACGACAAATGCAACACTGACACACAAAGATAAAGGAAACTTTAAAGAAGTATGGCCTATGGTGAAGGAGCATCCGGTCGTCCTGATGACACTCGTCTTAATGTTAATTCCCACATTATTTTTAGGCTCTTTCAATTTAGTCATTATGAAAATTTCTGAAATCCATCAATCAACAACCATCTCAGGATTGTTATATACAGTCGAAGGCATTGGCTTTATGCTAGGTGCTGCAGGCTTAAAAATAATTGCTGAACGTGTACACATGGGCACACTGCTCTTTTCATTAGCCTTTATTATCGGCTCAATGGAGCTATTATTATTACTGGCGGAAATTCCTTTTTTTGCTTTAGTGGCATTTGGGGTCTTTGGCTTTTCAGTTGGCTGTTTTTTTCCGACAACGATGGTTATTTTCCAGAAACAAGTACCGAAACAGTTCCACGGACGTTTTTTCTCATTCCGTAATATGATTGATTCGGTCGTCTTCCAAGTCGTGCTCTTATCTACAGGGATGATGCTAGATTTAATCGGTTTAAGTGGCATGGGGCTTATTTTCGGGATTATTAGCTTAGGTTTAACAACTACTTTCTTACTCTATTCTAAAAAGAAGAAAGTGGTTATGCATGCGTATTAATTCAATGTAACCCATGCTCTACACCAATACCTCTAGCGATATAAGGGTGGTGGCAGATGAAAGGAACTGTCTATGAAATGAGGACGGTTCCTTCTTTATTTTATAGATTCAATTAATCTTGATTGGTATGCATAGAATACCTTGAAGATGATGGCACTTTAAAAGGGATATTTACATAGAGAATACATTATATTTAGAGAAGGAAGGTTGAAAAATGGTTGTAAAAGATCAAGGTTCAATAGAATCCTATATAGCGTCTCCAGAGAAACTAAAAAACTTATATAGGCGTGTGTTGGTCGTTGTCAGTCTATCTCAAATTTTTGGTGGAGCTGGGCTTGCGGCAGGTATTACAGTAGGTGCTCTGTTAGCCCAACAAATGCTAGGGACAGATGCTTATGCAGGTGTACCGTCTGCATTGTTTACGTTAGGCTCTGCAGGGGCAGCTTTCATTGTAGGGAAACTGTCGCAGCGATATGGCCGTCGCACAGGCTTAGCAACAGGTTTTATAGTCGGTGGAATAGGGGCCATAGGTGTCGTTTTGGCCGCTATAATGAATAGTGTGATCGTTTTGTTCGCTTCTCTATTAATCTATGGTGCTGGCACTGCGGCGAATTTACAGGCTCGCTATGCTGGGACGGATTTAGCCAATGATAAACAACGTGCCACGGCGATTAGTACGACTATGCTGATGACAACGTTCGGTGCTGTTTTAGGTCCGAATTTAGTAGAAATGATGGGGAGAGTGGCGCTATCCATTGGTGTTCCAGCTCTTGCAGGTCCTTTTCTATTATCTGCGGTTGCCTTTATTGTCGCAGGGCTTGTGTTATTTATTATGTTACGTCCTGATCCTTTAGAAATAGCCAAGGCCATTGAGAAATATAAGCAAAAAATGAACAAAGATAATAAAGCACCATCCTTGTATACAGCTGGCAATAAAAGAGGGTTAGCAGTAGGGGCAACGGTGATGGTTCTGACACAGATTGTCATGGTCGCAATCATGACGATGACACCAGTACATATGAAACATCATGGACATGGATTATCGGAAGTAGGCATTGTTATTGGATTTCATGTAGGGGCTATGTATCTGCCATCGCTTGTAACAGGTATTCTTGTTGATAAAGTTGGACGAACAGCCATGAGTATCGCCGCCGGTGTTACCTTGCTACTAGCGGGTTTATTAGCGGCATTCGCTCCAAGCGATTCGATGGTTTTATTAATAATAGCACTTTCTTTACTGGGGTTAGGCTGGAACTTCGGTTTAATTAGTGGTACCGCACAAATTGTTGATGCGACCGAGCCGTCTACACGTGCAAAAACACAAGGGAAAATGGATGTTTTAGTTGCACTAGCGGGGGCATCTGGTGGTGCTCTATCAGGAATGGTCGTAGCGAATGCTAGTTATGCGGCATTGTCCTTAGCAGGAGGGCTATTGTCTTTACTGCTCATTCCCGTAGTGATTTGGTCTAAAAGAGCTTGAGCATAGTATAAACTACATTGGTTACGAAACAATCTTGTTTGGGGATAGTTTCAAAGTTTAAAGAGTTGCTTCAAAGAAAAGTGAACCTTTTCCTATAGTTATTTTCTTTCTCGATAAATAGTATTTTAATAAGAAAAAATGGCTGCTAATGGTGAAAAAGCAGACGAAAGCTGTACCTCTCATTTTTCAAAGTAAAAATCTAACAAGACAAATAAAAACACCTTTCGTTGATAAACTTATCAAATCAACGTGAAGGTGTTTTTCTATGGGGACAAAAGTTTTTATCTAGTTGGAAATGGAAGAAGTTGAAATGTGAATAGCGTGAACTCTATAAAATAAGCGAAAAAATTAGAATTTCTAAGTTTATCTATTCATACAAAATATAGTTTTTCAGTAAAAAATATGTCAATATTCATCCCTAAATCCACTCATTATTAGAAAAATGTAACAAATATAGACTTATTTAGTTTGTTTTAGTGGTTTTTCAAAAAAATAAACGACATAAAAATCTATTTTCATCATTAAATAGCCTATTTATGTTGTTTTTTGCCAAAATATGTGTCTTTCTCTAAAATTTATGTTATTAGGGATGTCTATTCTTATTCAGAACTTTCCTAATATCAATAGTAGATTAGAGGTGTACAAATGTAGAATAAATTGTAATAAAAATAGTGTGGCAATCTATGTAGGGAGGTACAAACAATGAAAAAGAAAATAATTACAGGGTTGATAATAACATCGATTGTTGCTACTGGAGTGAGTCCTATCCATTCTTTTGCAACGCCTATAGTGCAAGTAGAAATGCAAGAAGAGAACGTGGCTCTGTCCTCATCATTAAGAAAATTAGGTGCACAATCAAAATTGATTCAAATGTATATAGACAAAGCTTTGATGAACCCTAATGTACAGTTAGAGGAAGTACCAGCTTTAAATACAGAGCAATTTCTAATAAAACAAGATATGAAAGAGTGGGCAGTGGAACTTTATCCAAAGTTAATTTTACTCAATTCAAAAAGTAAAGGCTTTGTAACAAAATTTCAGGCCTATTATCCTACATTAAAAGAATTTGTAGACACTAAGGAAAATAAGGAAGGCTTTTTGGATAGATTGGAAGTTCTTCAAGAAATGGTTCTGACAAACGAAGAAAGTGTTCAATATCAAATGAATGAGCTAACAGATCTTAAATTACAGCTTGATAAAAAACTAAAAAATCTCGATACTGATGTGATAAAAGCGCAGGAGGTACTAAGCGCAGAGGGAACAGGGAAAATAGACAAGCTAAAGGCTGAATTATTAAATACAAAAAAATCAATTCACAATGATTTACAGCAAATCGCATTGATACCAGGAGCTTTAAATGAACAGGGACTCAATATTTTCCAAGAGATTTATAGTCTTTCAAAAGATATCATTGAACCAGCAGCTCAAATAGCGGTGGCAGCCTATAACAAAGGAAAGGAAATTAACAACGCTATTCTAGAAGCAGAGAAAAAAGCAGAGCAAGAAGCAAAAGAACAGGGGAAATCTATTCTAGAGATTGAAGCAGCTAAAAAAGAGGCTCGTGAAAAAATTGAGAAAGATAAACAAGCTGAAATTGCTGCAGCCGCTGCTACAAAATCAAAAGAGTATGACCTTATGAAAACAATTGACCCAGAAAAAATCAAAAAAACATATAATACCTTCGCTGAAGTTAACAAACTAATGGCTGAACAAAGAGCATATTTAGATGATTTAGAGATCCAAAATCAAAAACTATATGATTTAACAAAGAAACTAACAATAGCAGATTTACAACAATCCATGCTTCTTCTTATGCAGCATGATTTGCATACATTTGCTAGTCAAGTAGATGTAGAAATTGACCTATTGAAACGCTATAAAGCAGATTTGAACCTAATAAAAAATAATATAACAAAATTATCAACTGATGCTGATGCGGCGAATCAACTGTCTCAACAAGATACATTAAGAAGATTAAAAAATATAATCAATCAACTTGAGGAACAGGTTAATAAATTTTGATGCTTAGAATTTGTAAAAACCTATCGAAAAGTAGGGAGGAAAAAATATGAAGAAATTTTCGTATAAGGTGTTAACCTTGGCTGCATTGACAACGCTTTTAACTGCTAATAATAGTACATCTATTCATGCGTTTGCACAAGAATGGAGCGCTCAAAAAGAGGTCGTTCAAAAACAGGATAATTATGAATTAGGACCTGAGGGACTGAAGAAGGCGTTAGCGGAAACGGGATCTCATATTCTTGTAATGGATTTGTACGCAAAAACAATGATTAAGCAACCGAATGTAAATCTCTCCAATATTGATCTAGGGTCAGAAGGGGGAGAATTAATCAAAAATATTCACCTTAATCAGGATCTGTCTCGAATCAATGCAAATTATTGGTTAGATACAGCGAAGCCAAAAATTCAAAAGACAGCACGTAATATCGTGAATTACGATGAACAATTTAATAATTATTACGACACATTAATAGACATTGTCCAAAAAAAAGATAGGGAGGGGCTAAAAGAAGGCATTGGTGATCTAATCAGTTCAATTCATACAAATTCAAAAGAAGTGACAGAAGTAATTAACATATTAGAAAATTTCAAAACGAAACTCTATACAAATTCAATTGATTTTAAAAATAATGTCGGTGGTCCAGATGGGAAGGGTGGATTAACAGCCATATTAGCTGGAAAAGAAGCATTGATTCCACAACTTCATGCTGAAATTCAGCAGCTATCTTCCACTCAGAAAGACCATTTTAACAATGTATTGGCATGGTCAATTGGAGGAGGATTGGGAGCAGCTATTTTAGTTATTGGGACGATTGCAGGAGGGGTAGTAATTGTTGTGACTGGTGGAACAGCAACGCCGGTTGTTGTTGGTGGCCTTACAGCACTCGGTGCAGCTGGTATTGGTTTAGGGACAGCATCCGGTATTATGGCATCTAATCATATGAATGCCTATAACGAAATTTCCCATAAAATAGGGGAATTAAGCACGAAAGCTGATCTTGCTAACCAAGCCGTTATTGCACTTAATAACACAAAAGACACGTTGACATATTTGTATCAAACAGTGGATCAAGCAATCATGTCTCTAACAAACATCCAAAAGCAATGGAATACAATGGGGGCAAATTATAAAGACTTATATGATAATATCGATCAAATGCAAGATCATAAGCTCTCTTTAATACCTGATGATTTAAAAGCAGCTAAACAAAGTTGGAATGATATTCATAAAGATGCGGAATTTATTGCAAAAGACATTGCTTTCACACAAGACTAATGCACAAAAACTTAAAAAGTATATAGGGAGGAATATAAAATGAATAATAAGTTTCTTTACAATCTACTTGCTGTATCAGCCGCTTTAACCCTGACATCCACTTCTATAGTATCACCAGTAACCGCTTATGCAACTACAAGCAAAATGGAGCAAACGAACTATGATGATACGTCTCTTTCAGCAAATGAAGCCAAAATGAGAGAAACCTTGCAAAAGGCTGGGCTTTTCGCAAAATCTATGAATGCTTATTCGTATATGTTGATCAAAAATCCAGATGTGAACTTTGAAGGAATAAATATTAATGGATACGAGGATTTACCGGGTAAAATTGTACAAGACCAAAAGGATGCAAGAGCACACGCCCTTACATGGGATACAAAAGTAAAAAAACAGTTGATCGATACATTGACGGGGATTATTGAATACGATACTAAATTTGAAAATTATTATGATGTTATTGTATATGCAATAAATGCAAATGATGGAGAAACATTAATAGAAGGAATTACAGATTTACGAGAAGAAATTCAAGAAAATCAAAAATGTGCACAACAATTAATAGAAGCGTTAACGGAATTAAGAGACAATATTGGAAAAGATGTCAGAGCATTTGGAAGTAACAAAGAGCTCTTACAGTCAATTTTAAAAAACCAAGGGGCAGCAGTTGAGGATGATCAAAAACGCTTAAATGAAGTTTTAGAATCAGTAAACTATTATAAAAAATTAGAATCTGATGGAATAATAACAATAGCGGTGCCTACTATTCCTACACTAATTGCCGGCGGTATTATGTTGGGGATTGCAAAAGAGAATTTAAGTCAATTAGAACCGTTATTAAAACAATTACAACAGACAGTTGATTATAAATTAACATTAAATCGTGTAGTTGGAGTTGCGCATAATAGTATTAGTGAGATGTATAATGCACTTGATGATGCGATCAATGCTCTCACTTTTATGTCTGCACAATGGAATGACTTAGATTCTCAATATACAGGAGTACTCAGACATATTGAGAATGCAGCTGATAAGGCCGAACAAAATAAATTTAAATTTTTACTTCCTAACTTGAATGCAGCTAAAGACAGCTGGAAAACATTAAAAATAGATGCAGTCACATTAAAAGAGGGAATAAAAGAATTAAATCTAGAATCTTCAAAGTAGATTACTTTACTTTTTGCTATTGATAATTGGCATGAATTTCTATTGCATCGTTTTTTATGATTATAAAAAACGATGCAATGCACCTGTTAATTCCATCTAATAAGACTTGTATTTTAAAAGAGGTAGATTGGGAAAAACGTTTTTTGAAGCTACTCTTTATAGCTTGTCCATCCATTTTCAAAAAACATTGGATAATGGAGTATAATAGAATGCTTTTGTTAGATCTGACATACTCACCTCAACTAAAATTGGATAAATGGTAGTTTTTAGTGAGTGAAAGAGAAGGAGATAGTATTTATGGTGATATTAAAAAGTAAGAAAGTAATCGCAAGTATATGTTTTTTCTTTACAATGCTTTTTTCTTTAGGTGGTGTCCACTTAACTTCTCTGGCAGCTTCCGAACAAAATAATCTAAATTTATCAGAGTGGATGAGAGAAATACCTAACTCTCGCGCATTAGCAGAAATTTCTATTCCAGGAACCCATGATAGTGGTACATTCAGACTGGAGGATCCTATAAAATCCGTATGGGCAAAAACGCAAGAAAATGACTTTCGCTCTCAAATGGATCAAGGTGTCAGATTTTTTGACATCAGAGGACGTGTAACGGATGATAATACAATTGTTCTACATCATGGACCTGTTTATCTTTATGTAACACTCCAGCAATTTATTAATGAAGCCAAAGAATTTTTAAAAAGTCATCCAAGTGAAACCATTATAATGTCTCTAAAAGAAGAGTATGAATCCATGCCAGGAGCAAAAGAGTCATTTGCTAGAACCTTTGAAAATAAGTATTTTGGAGATTCTATTTTCTTGAAGACAGAAGGGAATATAACTTTAGGGGATTCTCGTGGAAAAATCGTACTCTTAAGAAGATATTCTGGTAGTACGATGACTGGTGGATATAAAAATTTTGCGTGGAAAGATAACGCAACATTTACTTCTATGACAAATGGTAATGTGAAAATAACGGTACAAGATAAATATAATGTGAACTATGAGGAGAAGAAAGCAGCAATTGATAGTATGCTAAAAGAGACAGCATTAAATAAAGATAACCCAAATCACATTCATATCAATTTCACGAGTTTGTCTTCTGGTGGTACGGCTTGGAGTAGTCCGTATTACTATGCTTCCTATTTGAACAGCATTACTGCGGCTAAAGTGAGATTAGAGCATCTAAAGAATCTTGAAACAAAAGCTGGATGGATCATTATGGACTATATAGGTGAGAGGTGGAGTCCGAAATTACATGAAGAGATAATACGTTCTAATTTTCGCAATCTACCAACTGATGAGCCACACTTATTTGAGCATATAGATGGAGAGGGAATAGATTTTACTTATCTTCCACATTCTCAATGGAATGATCAAGTGTCATCCATTTTATTAAAACCTTATACAGAAATAACTATATATGAGCATAGTAATTTTACAGGGAATAGTGTAACGATAGCAAACACAACTGGTTCAGCACAATTATTCAATTTAACGTCTTATAACTTCAATGACAAAATGTCAGCCTATACGTGGAAACTAATTCGTTAAGATTATCATACGAACAGTATTTATAAGCGTATATAAGCGTATTATCTTAGACCTGCCACTCTTACTAGCGTTGATGTCACGCTGTACATGACAAAAAGGACAAGTCCATTATCCCTTATAAGGTGATTTCTCCACCTAGAAAATTAAGTGGTGGATAGTTCACGAAGCAATGGAGGTTGCTATAAGCTACTGAACGCCTATAGCTTTAGTACTTGAACGGTTAGCATATAAGTTCGTTCACTTTAATTGCGTTGCAAAACACCTTGGAATCGATTCATCTTGTTACAACACCAAATGGTCTTAGTTTTTTAACATTGATATATAGCCATTACTATCATGCCAAATACGAAAAGGAGCGTCATCTTTGAACAAAGATAAATGTTCCAGCTGTGATTTTGGTTTAGAAGTGCAGCGTAGTACAATTGTATAGAAGCGCTTTTTAGATCTTACCCATATCTTTTTAGGGTAAGATCTTTTCAATCGGAACTATTTTGCGGGAGAAGCGTCACAATGTTAAATTGTAGGAAAGCGAAGAGTAGGTATAGAAGTGGAGTTAATCACAGATAAATTAATCATGATTGCTTTATTCATTTTAATCATTCATGCTATTGAAACACTTGCTTATGCCGTACGTTTATCAGGGGCACGTGTTAAATTACTAGCATCGGCTTTATCTCTTTTTAATGTGATGGTCATGGTGTCGAGGTTGGCGAATATGATGCAGCAACCATTTACAGGAAGTCTTGTTGATACAGCACCAGCCGATCAGGCTTTGATACATGTAGAAAACCAATTTCGACTGATTATTGGAGCGGCATCACTTGGAACATTACTAGGGATCTTACTAATCCCAACCTTCATAGCTATTTTTTCAAGGGCTATCGTCCATTTGGCAGAGGAAAGAGGCTCAATCCCCGCTTTATTGAAAAAGGGCTTTACGTTTGAATATGTAAGACGAGGTATGAAGCACATTCATAAACCTCATTTTACTTATTTAAAAGGTATTAGCTTACGGGATATACCAATGAAATTATTTGTTATCAATATTGTCATAACAGCGATTTATACCATTGGCGTTTTATCTGCTTTGTATGCCACTTTGTTAGTACCAGAACTAAAGACTACTGCGGTTATGGCATCTGGATTAATCAATGGCATAGCGACGATACTTTTGATTCTATTTATTGATCCTAAAATATCCATACTGGCCGATGATGTTATCAATAAGAGAGGAAGTTATCTTGAATTAAAAAAAGCTTCCGTTATGATGATGTTCTCTAGATTTTTAGGAACGATTGTGGCACAGCTATTATTGATTCCTGGCGCCCATTATGTAGCGTGGTTTGCACAGCTGATTGCTTGAATAGAAACCTCTTCCTTTATCGTTTTTTCGTATAGAGGAAGGGGGTTTTTTATTTTTGGGACGTCAGCTATTGATAACAGTGTGTGGTAAAGGGGAAGTGAAGCAGATATATAGTATAATGTATGTGAATAATACATTGGAAAAGGGGAACGAACGTATGCCGACTATACTTGTTGCGGATGATGATGCGAATATTCGTGAACTTGTTTGCCTTTTTCTGCGCAAAGACGGGTTCACAACAATGGAGGCCGAGGATGGCAAAGAAGCTCTAGCCATCTATCACTCAATGCCTGTCGATCTTGTTGTGCTGGATATTATGATGCCGACGATGGATGGCTGGACATTATGTAAGGAGTTGCGCAAAGTAAATGCTGAGCTTCCCTTACTGATGCTGACAGCAAGAGGGGAAACATGGGAAAAAGTGAAGGGCTTTGAGCTCGGAACAGATGATTATTTGACAAAGCCTTTTGACCCACTAGAGTTGACGGTACGAGTAAGGGCTCTTCTAAAGCGCTACAGGATTGGCTACTCACAGATCATTCAACTTGGTCAAATCATGCTGGATCGTCAGACCTATAAAATTAAAAATGGAACAGAGTCTATTTCGCTGCCGCTAAAGGAGTTTGAATTATTATATAAGCTTGCGGAAACACCTGGGCAGGTCTACACACGAGAGCAGCTGATCGATCAAATTTGGGGAATGGATTATGCTGGCGATAATCGAACGATCGATGTACATATTAAGCGTCTGCGCGAGCGCTTCACTGCAACAACTGAATTTCAGATTGAGACAGTACGAGGTCTTGGCTACCGACTTGAGGTTAACGAATGATTCAATCATTATATACGCGTGTCGTTTTAACATTTCTAGTTGCCGTAATTGGTGGCACAACTATATCCTTTTTTATGGCAACATGGGTATTTGAAGATAAATTGAATGAAAACTTACAAATCCCCCTAGTGAATTTTGGTCAGGACATTGTCCATATATTTGAGACATTGCCATTTAATGAAGCAGAACAATTTATTCGTGAAATGCATCAGCTTGAATCCTACTATATCCGCATTTATGAAGAAAAGGGGCAGTTCAAATCCTACGGAGAGCAAAAGGGTGTTCCACTGGCCAATGTAACAATGACACAAGTTCAAAGTGTACTGGATGGGGAAGTCATTCAAGTTAATCCGGGTGGTGTTTCGTCTATTTTTGTAGGAATGCCACTACAAACTGCAATGGGGACTAAGGCGATGTTTATCGAACCCATCTCCCTCCCTTCTACTTCCTTTGCTATAAAATTGATATTGAATTTTGCTACTTATGCTCTTGTTATTGGCAGTGTCGTGTTTATAGTGGCTGCTAGGTTTCTCGTCAAGCCAATAAAAAAATTGACAACAGCAACAAAGCATATTGCAGGTGGAGATTTCAATGTCGAGTTAAATATTAAACAATCAGGGGAGCTAGGTACCTTGGCCAAAAGTTTTGAGGACATGGCGGAGGGGTTACAGCAATTGGAGCAAATGCGGAGAGAGTTTGTATCGAACGTCTCACACGAGGTTCAGTCACCACTTACTTCCATATCAGGCTATGCAGCAGCATTGAAGCAAGTAGATATTACAGACGAGGAGAAAAGTCGCTATCTTGATATTATCATGTCGGAAGCAAAGCGAATGTCTAAGATGAGTGATAGCCTGTTAAAGCTAAGTTTGCTCGAGTCGAAGACACAGCCAATGCAATGTGCGACGTTTAGTCTGGATGAGCAAATTAGGCGAGTAATTATTGCCATTCAGCCGCAATGGTCTGCTCGCAACATCCAGTTTAATCTTCATTTACAGGCTGTTCATATAATGGCTGATTATGACCAATTAAATCAGGTATGGACCAATCTTCTTACTAATAGTATTAAATTTTCCAATGAAGGTAGTATGATTGAGGTCAGTATGAAGCAGGACGCTCATCATGTGATAGTACGAGTAAGTGATTCGGGCATTGGGATTTCTTTAGAGGATCAGAAGCGTATTTTTGAGCGGTTTTTTAAGGCGGATCGTTCACATAGTCGTAAATATGATGGGAGTGGAATGGGTCTCGCAATCGTTAAGCAAATCGTATCATTGCATCAAGGAGACATTCAAGTAGAGAGTAAGCTTGGACAAGGGACGACCATCATTATCCAATTGCCTCTTATGACACAGTAAATGCGTGAGATAGCGAAATTTTTTTGTTGTTCATATTGCGTTCATATTACCGTCATATAGTAGACATCTTCGTCCTTTACACTGATCAATAACAGCTAAGTAAGCTAGCTGGAATAACGGTTGTAAGGGAGGAAAGCACGAGCAAAGATGAACCTCGTGCATAAAAATGAAAAAAATTTTTCGAATTTTACTTAAAACAATAGCTGTTATCGGTTTAACGATAGTACTGCTACTTGCTATTGTGTTTATTGTAAACATTATCTGCAACAAAATAGAGCAAGGGAAAATAGAACACTATGGTCAGCTCATTACTGTGAATGAAGGAAAAATGAATGTTACCATCCAAGGGAAGGGGGCAGAAACAATCGTCCTACTACCAGGCTTCGGAACAGCAGCACCAACACTTGATTTTAAGCCACTTATCGAAGAACTAACTCCTCATTACAGAGTCGTTTCAATAGAGCCTTTTGGCTATGGTTTAAGTGATGATACCGATAAAGAACGAAGCACCGACAACATAGTGAGTGAGATTCATGAAGCTTTACAGGCGTTGAAAATTGACCGCTATATGCTCATGGGACACTCTATAGCAGGTATTTATGGACTTGATTATGTCAATCAATATCCGAATGAGGTGACTGCATTTGTCGGGATTGATAGCAGTGTGCCTACTCAAGACGGTATGGATACAAAATTCCCAATTAAGTCGTTACAACTTCTCAAAAAAACCGGGATCGCTAGAGTTCTTATAAAATTTTCAGATGATCCATATGCTGGCCTACCGTATGATGATGACACAAAAGAACAAATACGGATGATTACAAACAAAAACTTTTATAATACGAGCACTTCCAATGAATTAACAAATATAGAAATGAATTTTATAGCTGCCAAAAACGTAACTTTCCCTAAAGATTTACCTCTTTTGTTATTTGTTCAGGCGAAAAGTGAAGGCATTGAAAAAAATTGGATACCATTGCATGAAGAGCAAGTCAAAAATTCAGTTCATGGAAAAGTAATCACATTGGACGGTGACCATTACTTACACCATACAAGATCACAAGAAATTGTTGAAAACCTAAAAGAATTTATGGATAACTGATAGTTATAGCATCTTACCTCTTTGTTGTTAGAGGTAAGATTTTTTATTGAAATTCATGAAAATAAAATACCTCCCCCAATGAAGTCGCTTTAAGTAGCAATCTAATTGTCCCATTCTTTTACATGGATGTAATCCATACTTCGATAAGCGTTGAATAGCTTCCTGTTTATAATCAGATAGTAGTGATTAATGAAACAGGTTAGGAGTATCTTGTATGAAAAACTATCAATTTATTGCTTTACTAGTAGTAACAACCTTTTTAATGGGTTCATCGTTTGCTATCGTAAAATTAGGATTACCGTATTCATCACCATTATTATTGGCTGCCCTTCGATTTATGCTGGCAGGGATTCTAATGGTCATTGTTGTCATGATTTTCAAAAGACCTCATCCGACCTCAAAGAGAGAATGGCTCAAGCTATGCATCATCGGAGCATTTCAAACGGCTGGTGTAATGGGGTGTATTTTTTTAAGTCTACGCACCATTACAGCAAGTGAATCATCTATTTTAACATTTACAAACCCTTTACTCGTTGTCATATTTGCCACCATTTTTACCAAAGTACGCTATCGTTTCTATCAGTGGATCGGGGTTGTGCTTGGCTTAATCGGAGTGATCATTACAATGGGGGCACAAGTTGAATTGAAAATAGGTCTTCTATTTGGACTTTTATCCGCTGTATTTTGGGCGATTGCAACACTTTTAGTGAAAAAATGGGGAATGTTCTTTGATACATGGGTTTTATCAGCCTATCAAATGCTGTTTGGGGGCTTACTCCTTTTGCTAGGAAGTGTCGTGTTAGAGCAACCATACTTTATTGTCAATCCACAGTCATTATTGATTTTGTTATGGCTTAGTATTTTTTCTTCCATCATTCAATTTGCAGGCTGGTACTATCTTCTTCAAAATAGTGATCCAGGAAAAACAAGTGCCTATTTATTTTTAGCACCTTTTTTTGGGGTGCTAACAGGCTGGGTAGTATTAGACGAAACGTTACATGAATCGTTAGTGGTTGGTGGGTTATTTATCATTAGTGGGATTTATTTAGTAAATCGTACTTTTAGTAGAATAAAGGGCTAGTGGGGCAATCCAAAAGCCCTCTATTCTTCTAGCTGTCTAAATGAAATACCTCTTTAAAACCTCTTTTACCTTTCTCAGTCACTTTAATGGCGCGAATAGATGGTACACGTGTAAGCCAGCCGAGGTTTAATAATTGGTTTAATAGACCATTGCCTAGTGCACCTGCTAAATGGTAACGTCGTTCACTCCAATCTAAACAAGCAGGTGAAAAGGAGCGTCGTTTTCTTTTTAAAGCAGCTAGATCCATCCCGAATGTAGTAAAAAATAAAGTGCCTTCATCTGTCAGGATAAATTGTTTGTCCTCTAATTTTAGATAGCCTGCATCCACCATTGACTCTGTTAATTGGACACCTAATTTACCAGCTAGATGGTCATAGCAAGTTCTAGCATCCTGCAATAATTTCATTTGGCTAGATTGTTTTAAAGAACGTACTTCAGGTGGCGGTGAGATGACGAGAAAAGACTCAAGAAATTGAGCAATGTCCTCACCAGCTAATTGAAAATAACGGTGCCGCCCTTGTTTTTCAACTTTAATCAGCTTTCCTTCTACTAATTTAGCAAGATGAAAGCTAGCAGTTTGTGGTTTAATGGCAGCCATATACGCCAGTTCACTAGCTGTATGAAAACGCCCGTCCATCATGCTAGCAAGAATGGTTGCTCTTGACCTTTCGCCAAGAAGTGCCGCTACCTCCGCCATGTTTGGATTAATTCCCATATGTCACAATCCTTTCAGTTTTCTATATTTTGATTTTAGTTAATTTCATTATCGTTTACAATAAAAGTAATAGAGGAGGAGAAATAAATGGAAACCTATTATGCAGTGATTTTTACATCTCAAAGAACTAAACAGGATGGGGAGGGCTATGGCAAAATGGCTGACCTCATCGATGCCCTAGCACAGCAACAGCCTGGTTTTCTGCGTGTTGAAAGTGTCAGGAACGAGGAAGGAAAAGGCATTACGGTGTCCTATTGGGAATCGCTAGAGGCTATTCAAGCATGGAAAGATAATGCCAAACATTTAACCGCACAACACTTGGGACAAGATAAATGGTACGCGAACTATAAGGTGGAAATTTGCCAAATGATAAAAGATTACTCTTTTGTGAAATAAAATGACGAGTGAGAAGGAGGTCTATTTTTTATGACAATTGCTGAGGAATGGCATGAGCTAAGACAAAAATTTCATCCTTCAGATCCGATAACGATTAATCAGATGCATGTTTTCAAAGAGCGATTAAAGCAGGAGCAGCAAACGGAAGAAACGTTAAGGCTACTAGTAGAAGTCTATTGCTTGCTTAGGATGTACCTAGAGGCTTATCAGCTTTTTACGACCATTATGAATAAAGCTGATAAAAAAGATCGAAAAAAATATGGTGTTCTGCAAACCTACATAAATCAACCAAATTTGGTGAATCCTCTGCTACCACGAAAAATAAACGACCAACAGCCAACTCAAACAATCATTCCAACCTTTAAATATGTTCCTAAACCGCTTGAGGCGAAAATTTTTGAAACAGGTGAAATCGTTGTCTGTGATTGCTGTCAACAGCAAGTGGATGTCTATTACACAGGAGGTATTTACGCTATTGAGGATGTAGATTATCTTTGTCCTTCTTGCATCCACAGTGGAGAGGCTGCCCAAAAATATGATGGCTCTTTCCAGCAAGATTTAATGGATGATGAACAGGTTACTAACCCTGCCTTTGTACAAGAAATTCTCTATCGAACGCCCGGCTACGTAAGCTGGCAGGGCAATAATTGGGTAGCTCATTGTTCGGACTATTGTGCGTTTATCGGCTATGTTGGCTGGAGTGATATAGTGGAGCTAGGTATTGAGGATCAATTTGATAATTATACAGGCTTTTCGAAAGAGGAGCTTTCAGCATCGTTAATGAACAATGGTCATCATCAAGGCTATTTATTTCAGTGCTTGGAATGTGACCGTTATGTGCTCTATTCAGATTTTAGTTAATCGCTGTTAGAGGAGGTAGAGAGGTGGAACAATTTCTTCAACGATATATGTATTCATGGCGTTTGAATGGCTGGCTGATGCATGATATTTTTTTATGTATCGTGTTGGGATTAGGATTTTTACTGTTATTGTTTATCGTCATTAAACGTAAAAGCCTTGTTATTTCTAGCATTTTACTAGTTGTATTTATAGTGGTTAGCAATCTAGTCATGATTGTTTTTGGCTTAGCGGGGAGAAGCTTTCCTATAAAATCTGATTCGCCCATTTATACAGATGATTCACAACACATCGCTGTCCAAATGGTGCAGGGCTCTGAAAATAATGGAACATCGAATGGCATTACGCATTTGCTTGCTCATTATCTCATTGTGGCTGTGAATTTAGAGACAGGTGAAAAGCAATGGACAAAATCAGCTTCCCATAAAGATACATTGATTGGGAATTTTATGGGTGGTCTTCTTGTTCATCATCGTGATGATGAGTTTGGTCAATTGTCACTGTTAGATATAGCAACAGGAAAGGAAATACTTTCTGAACAAGAATTTCGTCAGCAATATCAGCCATTAATAGATAAATTAAGTAATGGTGCACATCAGATGGTTATTTTACAAAATAATTTATATTTGGAGGGTGTCGATGGCAAATTCTATCACTTTGATGGTGAAACTTTAAGTGAGAACCCAAAAGCTCAAGATTTCCTAACAGCTCGTTTCTTCATTGAGACAGGGTTGCCTGGATATTTTGCCACACACCCACAGTCTGTAGAGGACTATCAGGTAATTCAAGATTTTAGTCAGGCTGTTCTAACAGAGCCTGCCATTCAAGCCTACCAAAATTTAGAACCTAAAGTGATTGATGTGGATATCGCAAAAAAAACAGCTCTCGTGTCTTATCGTCAAACACAGCGGGAAAGTGCTGACCATATGGTTTTGTTTTATGATATGAATAATCATCAAGTATTGTGGGAAGAAAATATAGGTGTTATCAATCCTGACCAACAACAACCTGGTATACGTACATTAGAGGAGACCTATGTTATTCAAGCAGGTGACAGATTATTAGTATTGGATAAAGAAACGAAAAATAGGAATGTTCAATATCATCTGCGGTGGAATCGACCTATTGATTAGTGGCGAATGCCAATGCTTATCCTTTTGACAACAAGTTAAAACCATCTATTTGAAAAAACTGTTCATTTTTCGATTCTGTAAAAAAGGAGTATAATTTAATAGGAAGAAACTCTATGTAAAAGGATGACGTACAAACATGAATGAGCAATTAGTGGATTGGATTATACGCTTTCAAAGGGATAAAGATATTGAAGCACTCGCCCATTTAAAAGACTATTGTTATGAGATGATTGAGCCTTTGATTGAGGAATTTACTATGAAATATGGTGAAGAGGCAGGGGAGCTCCTGCATTTAAAATGGGATAAACGGTTTTATTTTATTTTTACGAAATATCAGGTCAATGTTGGACTACCTTTAGATACCTTCGTTCAAAATACGTACCGTTTTTATTTCATGCAAGTGTTAAAAAAGGCAGGCTATTTGTGACAGAAAAATCCCTTGATTTGTGTAAAAGCAAATCAAGGGATTTTTGTTTTATTGGTAAAGCAAATCTTCTGCTAGGTTAGTAAATATCTCACCGATAATCGTTTCTTCCTCATATACTGATGAGCCTGTATTTTCTTCAGGCTGAGCGAAAGGAACATGGGCGATTACTTGTGTTTGCAGTAAATCTGCTAACTGATCGGCTCCACCTTGTCCAAACAGATAGTTTTTTTGACCATCTGCTCCTTCAAAATAAGCCATGTTTTCAACAACACCAAGAATAGTATGTTTCGTATGTTGAGCCATCAAGCCTGCGCGGGATGCGACGTGAGAAGCAGCAAGATGTGGTGTTGTTACAATGATTTCCTGTGCCTGAGGAATCATGGCTGCCATATCAATGGCCACATCGCCTGTCCCTGGTGGTAAATCTATCAGAAGATAGTCCAAGTCTCCCCATAATGTGTTGACAAGGAAATTGCGAATCCATTTGTTGAGCATGGGGCCACGCCACATAACAGGCTGGTTGTCATTGGTAAAAAAGCCCATCGACATTAATTTAACCCCATGACTTTCTACTGGAATAGCTGTTTGGTCAAGCATAGTAGGTTTTTGGTCAATGTTCATCATAGCAGGAATACTAAAGCCATAGATATCCGCATCAAGTATTCCTACCCGTTTGCCGAGACGGGCAAGGGCGACTGCTAAATTAATGGTCACAGTCGATTTCCCAACACCGCCCTTACCACTTGTGATGGCAATGAATTGCACACCAGAATTAAGCAGTAGCATATTCGGCATTCCTTGCTCTGTCACATTTTTCGCTTGTAGAGACGCAGTTAATGTGCGACGTTCCTGATCTGTCATAGCTCCAAAGGTAATGGCAACACTGGAGGCACCAATCGCTTGTAATGCTTTTTCCACATCATGCTGGATCTTCGCTTTTAAAGGACAACCTGGAATGGTTAAAATAATATCCAGCGATAGATGGGTGCCGTTTATTTGAATATTACGCACCATATTCAATTTGACGATACTCTGATGAAGCTCTGGATCTTCTACTTGTTGTAATGCGTTGATAACATCTTCTTTTACTAACATGTCGGAACCACCTTATTCTTTTAAGCCTTTGCCAAGTCCCTTTAAGAAATGGACTCCAAAATTGAGCGCACGATTGACATCTGGATCATTTAACATTTTCATAAGCTTAAAGGCACTTACTTTTTCATTGGATTCAAGTGCTTTGCTCGCTTCATCTACACCTGAATTTAAGCCGTCAATTAGCTTAGTCGTTGTTTCTGGATTGAGCTCCGTCAATGCTCCTGCAACGCCCATTAAATTATTAATGATATTGGTTACAGGCTTACGAGTTAATTGTCCAAGTGCAATATGGGCCACATCCTCTTTCGCTTCTAGTAGCTTCATTGCTGCTTCTAGTGCACCTATATCATTTAATTCAGCCATAATACTAAACACTTGATTAACGGCTTCTTCATTATCAGAAAGCAGTTCTTTTAGATTGTCTAATTTTTGTTCCTTTAGTTGTTCTTCCGTCAATTGTTGTTTTTTAATGCTTGTAATAGGTACAGCCATGCTCTCACTCTCTTTCGTTAATAGTTGTTAAGTGAACGTAGCCAGGACGATTCCATTTCCGATGAACCTCAACACCATTTTGAGGATGACGCTTTTTATAGCGTGGGTTCGTACGAGGAAGTGGTGATTTTCCTTTTGCTTTTAGCACTTCAACTCGTACTTTTGTTTGTTTATAAGCTGGTGTTGATGTATTCACATCTGCTGCAGGGCCCGTTAAGAAGTTGATAGCTGAATCTTTATTAACGGAGTTCATCGGTAAAAATAATTCGTTTCCTTGCACGCGATCTGTGACAAGAGCATTTAGCTTTAATGCACCATAAGGAGATACTAAACGAAGTAAGGCTCCATCTGCAATACCTCGTTCCTTCGCCAGTTCCGGTGATACTTCAACGAAAATATCAGGTACTTTCGATTGAATACCTTTCGATTTATTTGTTAGATTTCCCTCATGGAAGTGTTCAAGCATACGACCATTATTAATAAGACAATCGTACTGTGCCTCATATTCCACAGGTTGCACCCAATCATTTAAAGCAAAACGAGCTTTTTTATCAGGGAAATTGAAACCATCTTCATATAGTAAAGGTGTATCTTTACCATCATGGCTACCCCAGCAGAAGCTACCCCAGCCTTCTAAGACATCATAGTTGGCTTGTGAGAAGAGGGGGGACAGGCTAGCCATTTCATCAAAGATGTCACTTGGATGATCATAATGCCAATCTGCTCCTAAACGACGAGCAACCGCTTGCAAGATTTCCCAATCTGCTTTCGATTCACCAAGTGTTGGTAATACTTGATAGAGGCGTTGAACACGACGTTCTGTATTCGTGAATGTACCTTCTTTTTCAAGGGAAGGCGCAGCAGGTAAAATCACATCTGCATATTGTGCTGTACGTGATAGGAAACAATCTTGGACAACAAAAAAGTCTAGTTGTGAAAGCACCTCATCTACATGGTTGGCATTACAATCAACAAGCGCCATATCTTCGCCCACTAAATACATGGCTTTCATTTTACCTTCCATAATCGCATCTAACATTTGCATATTAGTTCGACCTGGTTGCGACTGAATTGGGACACCGTAAGCTTTTTCGAATTTTGCACGCGCTGCCTCATCTGTTACCTTTTGATAACCTGGCAAGAGAGTTGGTAGTGTACCCATATCACAGGCACCTTGCACATTGTTATGACCACGAAGAGGGTAGGCACCCGCACCTGGACGACGATAGTTCCCAGTTGCTAAAAGTAAATTTGAAATCGCTGCGGATGTATAAGAGCCACCAGTATTTTGTGTTACACCCATGCCCCAAAGCACACATGTACCATCTGCATCACGAATCATTTCAGCCACTTCGATCAATGTTTCTTTACTAATACCCGTCATTTCTTGCGCATAATCAAGTGTATATGTTTCAAGTACTTGTTTAAAATCATCATAATGAAGGACGTTTTCTTGAATAAAGGCTTCATCGTGCCAACCTTGGTCAATGATATATTTGGTAACGGCCATTAACCAAACTTGGTCAGTACCTTGCTTCGGACGCATAAAGATGTCAGAACGTTCAGCCATTTCATGTTTACGAATATCCGCAACAATTAATTTCTGACCATGTAATTTATGTGCACGTTTCACACGTGTTGCTAAAACAGGGTGTCCTTCAGCCGGGTTAGCCCCAACAATGATGACAAGACCAGCCTTGGCAATATCTTTGATCGTACCCGCGTCACCACCTAAACCTACTGTACGTAATAAACCGTCAGTAGCAGGGGATTGACAATAACGGGAACAATTATCGACATCATTTGTTCCAAATAACTGACGTGCCATTTTTTGAATTAAGTAATTCTCTTCATTTGTAATTTTAGAAGATGAGATAAAGCCGACAGAACCAGGACCAAATTGCTGCTGAATACCACCAAGCTTTGTGGCAATTAAATCGAGTGCCTCATCCCATGATGATTCAACAAATTCATTATTTTTACGAATAAGAGGTTTAGTAATTCGTTCCTCAGAATTAACGAAGTCCCAACCAAATTTCCCTTTGACACAAGTAGAAATTGCGTTAACGGGACCTTCGGAAGGTTGTACTTTTAAAATTTTACGGTCTTTTGTCCAAACTTCGAATGAACAACCTACACCACAGAAAGTACATACTGTTTTTGTTTTTCTAGTACGTTTACTACGCATAGCTGCTTCCACTTCAGAAACGGCAAAAATACCGCTATAGCCCGGTTCAACTTCCTTAATTAAACTGATCATTGGATCTAACATATCCTGTTTCAGACCAGTCATAAATCCAGCCTCTCCAAGCATGGATTTTTCCATTAAGGCATTACATGGACAAACGGTTACACATTGACCGCAACTTACACAGGAAGAATCATTAATTGCTACGCCAGTATCCCATATGACGCGTGGTCTTTCGGCTTCCCAATCGAGGGATAATGTTTCATTCACCTGTAAATTTTGACAAACCTCTACACATTGACCACAAGCGATACATTGGTTAGGGTCATATCGATAAAACGGGTGTGACATGTCTACTTCATGAGGTTCCACTTTCGGTTGGTAAGGATATTTTTGATGCTCGATTTCCATCATTTCAGCCGTGTTGTGTAATGCACAATTTCCATTGTTATTATCACAAACTGTACAGTACAGTAAATGATTTTCGAGTAGACGATCCATCGCTTCTGTTTGTGCTGCTTTTGCTTTGTCAGAAGTTAATAAAACATTCATGCCGTCTACTGCCTTTGTGGAGCAGGAACGAACTAATTGACCGTTCACCTCCACGATACATGTATCACATGTTTCGATTGGATCAACAGCAGGCACATGACAGATCTGTGGATGTGGAATGTCATGCTGATTAATGGTATCAAGGATTGTAGCTCCTTCTTTTACATCATACGATACGCCATTAATATTAATTTGAGTCAAGATAACTTCCTCCTTTTGCACTTTGAGACTAATCGGACAACATGTTGCAGCTTAAGACAAAAAGGGAATAACAAATCGAGTTGGTTATTTTTGAAAAGATTGTCTTGTTATCATTGTAATTCCCCATTGTTCTTGAAGCTACCTCAAAATAGGCAAATTGCTAGATCATAACAAGTTATCCATGTCTCGGTTTTTAAAAAAATAAAAAATCCACCATGAAATAACATGTCCAAGACATGCTAATGATTCATGGTGGATAAAATTCTTAGCAGGCCTTGCTAAAAACTCAATCTACTTTTATTTTTTAATAACAATAGAATTTAACTATTAAAAACACTATGCAACATCGTGACATAGGGATCAAAATAAATCAATTCCATTTGTGATATGAATATTATAGCTCTTTCCTTCAAAATGAACAATATTTATCATAAAATTTATTAAATGAGAATTATTATCAAAAAGTATTTTCTCTTTTATTTTTTTAAAAGTTGCTATATCATTAACAAACTGTAAGGGTGACCCTCATAACCATTTACCTAAAAAAGTTTAATTACGATGGGAGAATCGTTGCTATGTCTAAAAAAATACACGAATTTAATGACATGATTCGAAAGTTACGCAAGGAAGTATTTGGTAAAGGACCTGAACGTATTCATACCGTTTTTGTCGAGAATATGGCTGTATCTACTTTATACGGTAATATCACACCGACAGAAAAATTTATTGCCAGTACACCAGAAGGGTTAAAAATGGTGCATGCTGCAAGGACGAGTATGATTCAGGATTTATATACGCAATCACCACCAGAGGGTATGGAAGAATTGATGGGTAGCAAACTACTCCACCTATTTTCAGATATTAAAATTGAAGAGGATTTTGCGATTTCCGTCTTTGTTTTTGAAAAGAATATCAGTGAATAAAGGGGATGCCTTATGGAGCGAGCAATAACAAGGAAAATTGTGCGAGTTGAAGGACAGCAAGTGAAAGAAATGGATGATTTAATCGTCTCAGAATACGCGGTGACCGTAAAAATTAATCAGCAAGAATTTGTCACGATGGTATGTACACCAGAGTATGTAGAAGATATGGTCATCGGCTATTTAGCTTCTGAACGAGTGATTCGTAGCTTTGAGGATATTGAGGAAATTTGGCACCAAGAAAAAGAAGGCTTTGTGCATATTAAAACAAAGCATGTCAATCCTTATTATCAGCAGACGCAAAACAAACGCTATATTACCTCTTGCTGTGGGATGAGTCGACAAGGATTTGTTTTTACGAATGATGCATTAGCAGCAAAAAAAATGGAAGACGTTCAGGTGCAAATGTCGACTGAGGATTGCTTCCGTTTAATGCATGCGATGCAGGATGGTGCCGACATTTTTAAGAAAACGGGTGGTGTGCATAATGCTGCACTATGTGATGTCAATGGCATTGTGTTAAGTCGTATGGATATTGGACGCCACAATGCTTTAGATAAAATTTACGGCTATTGCTTACGCAATAACATCCGTATGCAAGATAAAATAATTGTTTTTAGCGGACGAATATCGTCGGAGATTTTACTCAAAGTCTCCAAAATAGGCTGTGCCATTGTGCTGTCTAAATCAGCTCCAACTGAATTAGCCTTGCAATTGGCTGAGCAGCTTGGCATTACGACGGTAGGCTTTATCCGACAGCATTCATTGAATATTTATACACATCCACACCGCATCCTATTACCAGCTCAGAATGTACTGAAAGAAGGAGATTAAATGACGAATCTACAAGACCAATTACACAGACCGTTAAGAGATTTAAGAATATCCGTAACAGATCGCTGTAATTTTCGTTGCCGCTATTGTATGCCAGCTGAGGTATTTGGTCCAGATTATGCATTTTTACCGTCTGATAAAATATTAAATTTTGATGAGATAGAACGATTAGTAAAAATCTTTGTTTCATTAGGCGTGAAAAAGGTGCGAATTACGGGCGGCGAGCCATTGCTACGTCGTGATTTGCCCGAATTAATTGCCCGTATTCACCGTATAGAGGGTGTAGAAGATATTGCTTTAACAACCAATGGCTCTTTATTAAAAAAATATGCACAGCCATTGGCACAAGCAGGCTTATCTCGAGTCTCAGTTAGTCTAGATTCACTTGATGAAGAACGTTTTTTCGAGATGAATGGTCATCGGGGCAAGGTATTGCCGGTGTTAGAGGGAATTGAAAAGGCAGCAGAAGCGGGTTTACAAGTAAAAATTAATATGGTTGTTCAAAAAGGCAAGAATGACCAAGACATTGTTACAATGGCTCAATTTTTTAAAGAAAAACAGCATATTTTACGCTTTATTGAATATATGGATGTAGGGAATTCGAACGGTTGGCGTTTAGATGATGTGGTGTCCAAAAAAGATATCATTGAGCATATCCATCAGTTTTCTCCATTACAGCCAGTGGCTCCAAATTACAGGGGGGAAGTGGCAACGCGCTTTCAATATCAAGATGCACAAGGTGAGATTGGTGTGATTTCGTCTGTGACAGATTCTTTCTGCTCCAATTGCTCCCGTGCTCGTCTCTCAGCAGAAGGATCATTATACACTTGTTTATTTGCAACTGAAGGCACTGATTTAAGAGAGCTGTTACGATCAGGGCAAGATGATGCAGCCATCATCAAATGTATTACGAACGTTTGGGAAACAAGAAATGACCGTTATTCAGATGAACGCAATGAACAAACAATGGCAAAAAGGAAAAATTCAAAAATTGAAATGTCTCACATTGGGGGGTAGCGTGTAAAAAAACAGAAAAAATCGGCAAAATGATGCCGAATTTTTCTGTTTATTTATGCACAAAGGTGCCACTTTTTCCACCTGTTTTTTCAACAAGATAGGTTTCTTTAATGACCATTGTTTTATCAACGGCTTTGCACATATCATAAAAAGTTAAGGCAGCAATGGACACAGCAGTAAGGGCTTCCATTTCAACACCAGTTTTTCCACTACATTTGACAGTGGCTTGAATATGGAGCTCATAGCCATTCTCCGCTTTTTCATAGTCAAACTGGAAATCTGTGCCCTGTAGCATGATAGGGTGGCACATAGGAATGATATCGGCCGTTTTTTTAGCACCCATAATCCCTGCAATTTGAGCAACTTGCGTCGGATCACCTTTTTTAATGCCACCTTGTTGGATGGCTTCATAGACCGCATCCGATAAAATAATCGTACTGCGAGCAATAGCTGTACGTGTCGTGATTTCTTTTGCGGATATATCGACCATTTTAGGACGACCTTCTTCGTTCCAATGTGTAAAATTATTCATCGTTAAACTCCTTTTTATTCGTTTGTAACCAATCTTGTTGTGCGTTGATATTGACAAATGTTGGGCTATTGTCATCAAAAGGAACGTAGCAAACACGAATTTGCTCTAACAGCACTTTCATACTTCGCTTGTTTTGTTCCGTTAATTGCTTTGCCCTTGGTAAAGCTGTACGTCGATATAATGCCGCTAATGGTTGATCCCGTAGCGCTTGCGTAGGAACAATAGCATCATAGGCGTCATCAATCAGCCCTACCATTTTTTTGATAAAATTGGTATTCATATAAGGCATATCGCTGGCTACGACAAAAAACCATTCCACATCAGGGTAGGCTGTCATGATAGAATGCAAAGCAAACAGTGGGCCTTGATGTGGCTGCTTTTCGATGATCCATTGGACGTTTTCCTGCCCAAATTGCTGTTGTAAGTGCGCGTTCGTAGCAATAATGATAGGATCTAGCCGATTTTTTTGCAAGGCTGTGAGACTATGTTTATATAAAGGCTGCCCAGCAAACAGCTCAAACATTTTAGGCTGACCATAGCGAGAGGATTGACCACCAGCTAATACAACTCCAGCAATTTTCATAGGCGATTCAACTCACCGACAAAATGTTGGACAGTAGGAAGAATGAGCTTCGTCATAGCCAATGTCACCGCATTTGTAGAACCTGGTAAAACATAAATAGCGGTTTGCTGACGGCTTCCAGCAGTGGCTCGACTAAACATTGCTTTTGGGCCAATTTCTTCATAGCTGAGAGTTCGAAATAATTCACCAAACCCCATCATTTCTTTTTCAAAAAGAGGCAGAATGGTGTCGTAGGTTTGGTCTCTTGGTGTAAATCCTGTTCCACCCGTGACGATAATGGTATTGATTGTGTGATCACTGCACCATTTCTTGATATGATTGGCAATATCCAGTGGTTCATCCTTTGTTAGCTGGTAGTCGACTACTTCAAATGTAGCTTCTTGAAGTAAGGATTGAATGCGTTGACCAGCATGATCATCTGCTTTAGTGCGTGTATCACTGACCGTTAAAACAGCTACTTGGATTAGTTGCTGTTGATGTGTGGGATGCACAGTAAAAGACCTCCTTCAAACGTATTTTGCTGAAAAACATTGCTTTTATTATAATGCTATAAATGAAAAGGTCAAACGAAAATTCAAAGAAAGAAAGGCCTCATACTTATGCAAAATAGATATTCTAGACAACAATTATTTCATCCCATCGGACAAACAGGGCAGCAGTCCATTCAACAAAAACACGTCCTAATCATTGGTGTAGGTGCATTAGGGAGTGCTAGCGCAGAAGCACTTGTGCGCGCTGGTATTGGCAAGCTGACCCTCATTGATCGTGATTACGTAGAGTGGAGTAATTTACAAAGACAGCAATTATATACAGAGCTAGATGCACAAGAAAAAATGCCAAAAGTCATCGCAGCTAAAACAAGACTTCACAGCATCAACTCAGAGATAGAAATCAATACTGCTATTATGGACGCTTGTACAGAGTCCTTGCTGCCATTATTAGAAGATGTCGATGTGATGGTCGATGCAACTGATAATTTTGATGTCCGTTTTCTCATGAATGACCTTGCACAAAAGTCTCGTATTCCCTGGGTATATGGTTCTTGCGTTGGTAGTTATGGTGCGACCTATACGATTGTACCAGGCAAAACACCATGTTTGCATTGCTTGTTACATGTCATGCCACATACAGGAATGACTTGTGATACGGTAGGTATTATTAGCCCAACAGTTCAAATCGTTGCAGCTTATCAAGTGGCAGAGGTTTTAAAATTGCTCGTTGGTGATGAGAAGGCCTTGCGAAAAAGCTATTTAACGTTTGATGTTTGGCAAAATCAACACTATGAAATCAATGTGGAAAAAATACGGCAAGCTGATTGTCCATCTTGTGGTAATCAACCAACATACCCTTATTTATCCTATGAAAATCAAACTAAATTACAGATACTTTGTGGACGAGACGCAGTACAAATACGCCCTCCGAAGCCAATTCACTATTCGTTTGAGCAGTTGGCAAATCAGCTTCGTCCCTATGGTGAAATTCAGGTAAATCCTTATTTGCTTTCTTGCCAAGCTGACGATTACCGAATTGTGATTTTCCAGGATGGGCGCGTAGTGATACATGGTATACAAAATATAGAAAAAGCAAAAAGCATTTATTATCGTTTATTAGGATAAAGGAGTGTGCCAAATGATAGAAAAAAGACAACCAATCCCTGTGGCAGAAGCGGTTCATCGTGTAATGGACTATGCCTTACCAGCAAAAAAAGAGCTTGTACCATTAACACAGGCCCATGGACGCTTTATAGCAGAAGCTGTTCGAGCTGATCATGATGTGCCCGCATTTGATCGTTCTCCTTATGATGGTTACGCTATTCGCTCCATTGATAGTAAAGAAGCCTCCGCAGAACATCCAGTCCGCTTTCAGGTTGTGGGGGAAATTGGCGCAGGCTATGTCTATGACGAAGTAGTTGGTGATCGACAAGCTGTCCGCATTATGACAGGTGCGCCAATCCCACAAGGGTGTGATGCAGTAGTCATGCTAGAATTAACCCATACTTTCGAAGAAAATCAACAAATGTATATGTCGATTAAACGGAATTTTGAAGCGGGAACCAATATTTCGTATAAAGGGGAAGATGTGCAGCAAGGCGCTGTTCTCATTGAAAAAGGTCAATATATTAATCCAGGGGTGATGGCCTTACTCGCTACTTTTGGTTATGAACAAGTACCTGTTTTTCGTAAAACAGTCATTGGTGTGATGGCCACTGGTAGCGAATTACTAGATCCCGGTGAACCTTTACAGCCAGGCAAAATTCGCAATAGTAATGCGTATATGATGATGGCTCAAATTGAGCGCGCTGGAGCAGAAGTTAAATATTTTGGCAAGTTTAGCGATGATCTTGAATTATGTATTGAGAATGTTGAAAAAGCTTTACAGGAAGTTGATATGTTAATTACAACGGGTGGCGTTTCCGTTGGGGATTACGATTACTTACCAGCCATTTATGAAGCGATAAATGCAAAGGTATTGTTTAACAAAGTGGCAATGCGCCCAGGTAGTGTGACTACAGTAGCTGCTCGAGAGGGACAATTATTATTTGGACTTTCTGGAAATCCTTCAGCTTGCTATGTTGGCTTTGAGCTTTTTGTACGTCCGATTATTCGCACTGCCTACAGTAATTCACAGCCCCATTTACGTAGAGAGCAAGCTATTTTAGGTAAGGATTTCACAAAGGCTAATCCATTTACACGCTTTGTAAGAGCACATGCTTATTATGAAAAAGGTCAGTTAGTGGCTGTGCCATCTGGTTTTGATAAGTCGAGTGCAGTTTCCTCTTTAGCATCAGCTAATGCGTTCATCGTCTTACCAGGTGGCTCGCGTGGCTATGAAAAAGGCATGTCAGTAACGGTCTTATTGTTAGAAGATTTGCAAGGAAGTGAGTGGCCTTGGGACAACATCGAAAAATCTTACAGATAGTTGGCTATCAAAATAGTGGTAAGACGACATTGATGGAGCAATTGATTAAGAGAGCGACAACGGAAGGGTTAAGAGTAGGAACCATCAAACATCATGGTCACGGTGGTGTGCCGATGATAGAAGCTTCGAAGGATAGTAGTCGACATGAGCTGGCAGGTGCGAGTGTCACAGCAGTGGAGGGGGAGGGTACTTTACGTATGAGTATTCAGCAAAATAGCTGGCACCTGTCTCAAATACTTGCGCTTTATGCGTCCCTTCCAATGGATATCATTCTGGTTGAAGGGTATAAAAATGAACATTATCCGAAGGTTGTGCTTGTACGAACTGCACAGGATCAAGCTTTATTACAGCAAGTATCTCAGATCATTTGTGTGCTCTATTGGCCAAGTTATCCACTGGATTCCTCACCCACTGTCCCAGCCTTTTCGATACATGAAGAAGCGCAATATATGGAGTTTTTATGGAAGGAAATGAGGAGAGAATCATGACGACAGCGTTATTTGAAATTATCAATAAACCCATTGATGTAGAGGAAGTTAGACAAAAGGTTCTGAGTCGAAATGCTGGAGCCATTACACTGTTCATTGGCACCGTGCGTGAAATCACAAATGGTAAAAAAACATTGCACTTGGAATATCAAGCTTATCCTGCGATGGCCATTAAAATGTTTGAACAAATTGCGCAGGAAATACAAGAGCAGTGGCCAGAAGCGAAAGTAGCCATTACCCATCGTGTAGGTCATTTAGATATTGCTGATATTGCTGTAGTCATTGCCGTATCATCACCACATCGTAAAGTCGCTTACATGGCGAATGAGTATGCGATTGACCGTATTAAGCAAATTGTGCCAATATGGAAAAAAGAGCATTGGGAGGACGGTACGGAATGGATTGGCGATCAATTAGAAAATGTCCCCTATCCGCAAGGGGAACCAGGCATTCAGAAGGAGGAAAATCGTGATTAATATCTTATTATTTGCTCACTTGCAGGAAGCAGTTGGTGCGCCTAAGCTAACTGTAGAGCTGTCAGATGTGACAGTGGCTGAATTGAAAGAGTGGATGGAACAGCACTATCCACAGCTATCATTACAGCAAATGATGACAGCGATTAATGAGGAATTTGCAACGGATACAACGATCATTAAGTCTGGTGACACAATCGCTTTTATTCCACCTATCAGTGGGGGATGAGAAAAAGATAATGTCAAAGGCAGAAAAAGCACCTTTGCAAGGTGAGGGGGTGATTTCCGTTCCGCCAGCGTCCTTTCCAGGGGGCGTCCGCTGAGCCGCTTCACTCACTTCCGTTCGCTCCAGGGTCTCAGCTGTGACGCTAAATCCCCTAGGAGTGACGCTGGCTCCACTCCAATCAACCATTTGGCAAAAGTGTCTTTTCCTTCTCTTTCATACGAGCCGTCACGATCAAAATCGCTCTTTATTTGTCTGATGAGAGAAAGGATAGCTCCTTATTTCCAAAGTGAAGAAGTGATGAGTGACAACACCCTCCATAAAGAGTAGTGAATACTTTCACTTTATTTGCCTTTGCTCAAAAGAAACATTTTTATGGATTGGAGTGGAAGGCTACTTGACTCCCGTGGGATAGCGAGACAGGCGAGCCCCTGCACGGAGCGGTAGCGGAGGAAGCGGCTCGACGCTCGCCCACAGGAAAGCAAGTAGCCTGCAACGGAAATCCATTTTCACCTTTCACAAAAATTCTATAGATCATTTTGTTTTTCAACACTATAAAAAGAGGTAGTTGGATTGAACCAACTACCTCTTTTATACTTTTAGAAGATGAATGCTAAGTAGCAAAAGGAAGGAAATAGCCATCATGCACAAAACCCATGTCCAGGCAAGGGTCATGTTACCCGCATCAATCGCCATATAAATAGCGAGCGGTGTTGTTTGTGTTTTCCCTGGAATATTCCCCGCAAACATTAAGGTAGCCCCAAATTCACCTAAAGCTCGAGTGAAGCTTAAAATCCCGCCAGACACGAGTGCCTTTAATGCAAGAGGAATTGATACAAAAAGAAAGACCTGCCGTTCATTAGCCCCATCCACACGTGCCGCATGTTCAATATCGCGATCAACAGAGGCAAAGCCTGTTTTAGCCGATTGATACATTAATGGAAAGGCAACAATGGTAGAAGCGATAACCGCCGCCCACCATGTGAACATGACGGGCTGATCGAATAGCCAAATAATAAAATTTCCTAATAGACTATTTTTCCCGAAAATGACGATGAGCAGGAAGCCTACTACAGTAGGAGGTAATACTAAGGGTAACAATAATACGGTTTCTAGTACTAGCTTGCCTTTAAAATCGTGGGTTGCCATCCATTTGCCCATGAAAATACCTGCTATGATCGCGATAATGCCTGCGACGAAGGCAATCTCAATGGAAAGTCTAAGTGGAGACCAGAAATCGGTACTCATTTTTTATTGAGCTCCTTTAAACCCATACTTTTTAAAGACATTCATAGCCTCATCACTTTGTAAAAAGTGATAAAAATCTTCTGCTTCTTGCGCATGCTTACTCGCTTTTAGCACACCTACAGGATAAATAATTGGTGCGTGTGTAGCATCATCTGCAGTTGCAATGACATCGACTTTATCAGATACTAGGGCATCCGTTTTATAGACGATTCCTGCATCCACATTTTCTGTTTCTGTGTACGTAAGTACTTGACGTACGTCTTTTGTATACACCACTTTAGATTCAAGTGAATCCCAAAGTTGCATATGCTTTAATGTGTCCACACCATACTGTCCAGCAGGAACCGTTTCAGGTGTACCGAGCGCGATTTTCCCTGCTTGTTGTAAATCTTCGAAGGATTGGATTTGTTTTTCATTGTCTTTTGGCACGATTAAGACTAATTCATTCGCTAAAAGATCCATTCCTTGCTTTTGATCAATCATTTCTTTCTCTACAAGTGCATCGAATTTATCTTCCGCTGCAGAAAAGAAAAGATCTGCAGGAGCACCCTGTAAAATTTGCTGTTGCAATGCACCTGAACCACCAAAGTTATAGAGGATTTTAATCGTATCATGCTCTTCTTCATAAGTTGTTTTAAGCTCTTCTAAGGCATCCTGTAAACTTGCTGCTGCAGAAATTGTTAATTCAACGGGTTTGTTTGCTGCCACCTCTTTTTCTTGGTTACCACAGCCTACTAATAGACCAACTAGTAATAATAGTGTCGCAAATAAACTATAAAATTTTTTCACTATGATTGTACTCCTTTTATAACTCGTTATAACAAGACATAGCTAATTATAATCAGTTATAAGTAAAAAAGAAAGATAGTGTTGGAAGAAAATTTCAAGATGTTCATCAAGCTATAAATGCGTTACCATGTAAAGAGAGGTTTATAGGAGGAGAATGTTTATATGTCACAAGATCAATCCTATACGATTGAAGAAGTTGCACAATTATTAAAGGTTTCGAAATTAACCATTTATGATTTGGTGAAAAAGGGAGATTTGCCAGTTTTCCGTGTGGGGCGGCAAATGCGAGTAGATCGTGCGGACTTGCAAGCCTATATACAAAAACGTAAAACAGGTACCACTCCAGCTATGTCCCCTGTAGCTACTTCACCTAAAAATCAGTCGAAAATTATTATTAGTGGGCAAGATTTAGTGTTGGATATAGTAGCAAAATATCTTGAGAAAAGACAAACAATGAAAGTATTACGTTCACATGAAGGTAGTTTTAATGGTGTCATGGCGATGTATCATGGCGACTGTAATATTGCGAGTTTACATATGTTTGATGGAGATACAGGAGATTATAATACGCCTTATGTAAAAAAAATCTTTGTGAGTCATGCCTTTGTCCTCATCAATGTTGTATCACGTAGAGCAGGTTTTTATGTTCAAAAAGGGAATCCATTGCAAATCCACACATTTGAAGATTTTAAAACAAAGTCATTTACATTTATTAATCGTGAGAAAGGCTCAGGTGCTCGCACTTTACTAGACGAGCAATTGCGTATTCATGAAATCGCACCATCCATGATTAAAGGGTATACCCATGAAGAAATGAGCCACCTCGACGTTGCCTCTGCTGTAGCAAATGGATATGCAGACGTTGGAATTGGGATTGAAAAAATCGCCAAGCTCATCCCTGTCGATTTTATACCCGCTGTCAGAGAGCGTTACGACATTGTGTTATTAAAAACGCCTGAAAATCAACAACTAATTGAGGCGGTGAAGGAAATTTTAAACGCACCAGATTTCCAAGCTGAGGTGGCTGCATTAGGTGATTATGACATTTCCCAAATGGGCCAAATTATGTATGAAACACTGTAATCAAAATTTTATATTGAGTTTAACAACGAAATCGATTATAATTTTACTGGGAAATTTTATGGTCGTTATGTCATAGTAATATTGCATAGCTTCTATGGAATTTTGAACGTATATATGGTGAGATGGATAAATTAGTAGGTAAAACTGCTAGAATATTAGCCCATCATAAAATAGCTTGCGTAGTAACCACGCAACTATTTTATGATGGGCTTTTTTATGTATATAGGTATAAAAAAGAGGAGTTGAATCATGTGACCTGGTCAGTATTACATGTCATTGGTATTATTGCTTATGCGATAAGTGGCGCATTTGTTGCGTTACAGGCCAAATATTCTTTTATTGGTATATTTGTGCTTGGACTTACTACATCTTATGGAGGTTCCATTATTCGCAACGTCGTACTGGATATACCAGTATCAGATATATGGGAGCGGCAATCCTTATTAGTTGTTTTAGTCACGCTGACGACTATTTTATTTGTCAAAAGGAATTGGATTCATCACTGGAACCGCTGGGGCTATTTCTTTGATTCGATTGGCCTTGCTTCCTTTGCAATACAAGGAGGATTGTTAGCGCAAAGCCTCCATCATGATCTAGGTATTATTATTCTAGCTTCTATGTTTACTGGTGTTGGCGGTGGCATGATCCGAGATTTGTTAGCGGGGAGAACGCCGCTCGCACTAAGAGAAGAAATCCATGCTGTCTTAACATTTTTGTGTGGGCTTTGCATCTGGGCAGGGTGGAGCAGCCCACTTCAATTGTCAGTCATTGTTATTTTGATTGTGATCATCCGTATGTTATCTGTGAATAATAAATTGAAGCTTCCTTAAAAATTGTTGGACTTGTCCAAGTTTTTTAGCAGGATACTGAAAGTAGGTGATTGAAGGAATGTTTTAAGCTGTTCAATTTAGTATGTTGTGTTTCTTTATGAAGAATATTCTTCTGCTGATTTGTATTGGAAATTAATCTGAGTGATTGAATGTGTTGGGTATAGAAAACTTCCTAATAAACATACATATCAACATAGTATAATTTTGTTTTAAAAGGACTTCTATAGGGAAGAATCCTTTTTTTTTGTGATTTTTAGTAGTTCTAACAAGACTCTATGTAAATACTCATAGACTAAGAACAACGAATGGTAAATATAACATAATTGGTATTTTTTATAAAATAAGGCAGGTTATTTATTGACTATTTATTCCAGGGTGTTTAATATTGTAATTGGAAAATAGATTTGTTTTTATAAGTAAATATCCTTTAATGTAATTTTAAGGAATTTTTACTCTGGGGTTGTGGAGAACATTTTGGGGGCGTGATATGTGATAGAAATTTGTTTAATTAAAGTACCTGTACATATTTCAAATTATTCTGAACTAATGAATTTTGTATGTACAAAAAAAGCAAGAAGAATAGAAGCTTACTTAAATAAAATAGATGCATATAGATCCTTAATAGCTGAATTGTTGATGAAATATTTATTGATGAAGCATTTAAAATGTCATCCTTCTGAAATAAATATCCAAACGAATACATATGGGAAGCCATACTGTATCAATGGAGATTATGAATTTAACATTTCTCATTCAGGTGAATGGGTCATATGTGTCATTGGCAATTGTGATGTAGGAATTGATATTGAAGAGATGAAAGCTAATTACGATGATGAAATAATTAAAAATTATTTTTCACGTATAGAATACGCTTCGTACAAACAAACGCCAACTGAAAGGAAAAAAGAACATTTTTATGATTTATGGACTTTGAAGGAAGCTTTTGTGAAAAATATTGGATTAGGTTTAAGCATTCCTTTAGATTCTTTCTCCATAGAGACTAGTAATAATGAAATTTCAATTGAACAAAATATTAGTCCTTATCCTTATTATTTCAAGCAATATAACTTGATTAATGGTTATAAAATTTCCGTATGCAGTAAAATGAATGAATTTCCATCAGAGCAACAACTAAAGATAAAAGAGTTTTCGGCTTTAGAAAAATATTTTTTGAATAATCTGATATTAGAGGAGGATAAATATTATGAGTAAATTAATACCTCAAGTTTTAAATCTTCTTAAAAATAAAGAACTAACAAAAAATGCAGCGAAACAAATCATTGAATCGGTGAATGAAATTAAAAGTGAGTCTAAACCGAAAGTAGATAAAAAGATCGCAATTATCGGAATTTCTGCGGAATTACCTGGTGCTAAAAATTTTGATGAATTTTGGAATGTTTTAAGCAATGAACAGGACAAAATAACAGAATTAAGTGATAGTAGGAAAGCGTTGTGTGAGGGATTCCTTGTTAATAATATGGAAAAACTTAAAATTTCAAAGGAGAAGCCGTTTTGGGATGCAGCATGGCTAGATGAAATTGATAAATTTGATGCTGGATTTTTTAATATTTCAGCTGCTGAAGCAAAAGTGATGGATCCACAACAGCGTAGATTCCTTCAAATTGCATACCAATGTTTTGAAGATGCTGGTTATGCAGGGAGTCGTATAAAAAATTCAAATACAGGTGTTTACATTTCAGCAGCTATGACCAATTACTCTGAAGGATTGGCTGAATTCACACCATTAAGTGTTCCAGGTAATATTCCTGCTTTTACGGCCTCAAGAATTTCTTATATTTTTAATTTAAAAGGACCGTCTTATGTTGTGAATGCTACCTGTGCCTCTTCAATGTTGGCAATTCACGAAGCCTGTGTGGGTTTAATGAATAATGATTGTGAAACGGCATTAGTCGGTGGTGTTAATATTTTTCCTTATCCAATAAATAGTGAAAAACTTTTTATGAATGCTGCGGGTATTATGTCTGAGCAACAAAAGTGTAAGCCATTTGACGACTCAGCAAGTGGGATAGGAAGAGGAGAAGGGGCAGTAGCGCTGTTATTAAAACCTTTAGATCAAGCAATAGAAGATAATGATAATATCCACGCTGTTATAATTGCCTCTAAAGTAAATAATGATGGTACTTCAGCAGGTATTACTGCACCAAATCCTAAAGCACATGCAGATTTATTAGCCGAAACTTGGGATTTAGCTGGCATTAAGCCTGAGCAAATTGACTATATTGAAGCGCATGGCACAGGTACTCATTTAGGTGACCCTATTGAAATACGAGGCCTTCAAGAAGCAGTTGAACGAAGTAATAATGATAAACAATTTTTGCCAATTGGTTCTGTGAAGGGAAATATTGGCCACTTACTTGATGGAGCTGCAGGTTTATCGGGTGTAATCAAAGCGCTACATGTAATAAAAAAAGGAATAGTTCCACCTACAATAAATTTAGTTGAACCAAATACACATATTGATTTTGTCAATTCTCCAGTTTTTATTCCGACATTACCATTTAATATTAAAAAAAATAAAAAAGAAAATGAACCTATTGTAGCTGGTGTAAGTTGTTTTGGCTTTAATGGTACAAATGTACATTTACTATTAGAGGAAGCTCCAACGAAGACTGAAATCCATAAGAAAGATCCTAATAAAAAAGCATATGTTATTCCTTTTTCTGCTAAATCTGAATTATCTTTGCGAGGGACTATTGAACATTTCTCCAATTTAACTGGGGATATGATTAATATAAGTGATTTAGCATATACGATGTGTACAGGTAGGGAGCATCATGAAATAAGAGTAGCCATTATTGCTGAGACAATAGACGATCTAATAGCCGCATGTAAAAATTTAATCAATCTTGATATGGCTAATTGGGAAAAAATTATTGATATGACAACCCATGACGATCACAATATCAAAAAATTGGCAGAAGATTTTATTACAGGTGAAAAATGTAGTTGGCATAAACAATTCCAAGATGAGAAGAATCATAAAATTTCTTTACCTACATACTACTTTGATGAGAAATCTTATTGGTTACAGAGTGAGGCTGGCGTAAAGGCTATAGAGGTAAAAGGAAAAACAAATCTTGAAGAAATCATTCGTTTAGCAGAAATAATCCTAGAAACAGAGAATATTAAGCAGACGGATAGTTTTATATCAGTAGGTGGAAATTCTCTTTCAGGGCTACAATTTATTACTCGTTTGAAAAAACAATTTAAGAGAGACTTTGTATTAGATGATGTATTCCTTACATTTGAACAACTAAGTAAACAATTAAACAATGATCATTCAAAATCAACAGAGGAAATACCTCAAATTAGTGTAGAAAATCATGAATATCCATTATCATACGGTCAAAACAGATTAAGCATTATAGAACAATTAACAGATCAAAAAATGGTTTACAATACTCCGTTTATTTTTAAAGTTAACGGGTTAGTTGACATTGAGAGATTACGCCAAACATTCGATTTACTTTCACAGAGACATGAATCGTTAAGAACAGTTTTTGTAAAGCATGAGAATGGAAATAAACAGAAAATACTGCAAAAACCAAACTATTTATTTGAATACAAAGATTTTCATTTAGAAGATAATGCTGAAGCAAAAGCTATGGATCAAATAAATCGTTGGAAAGAAACTCCGTATGATTTGGAAACGGGACCCCTTTTAAGAGTATTTGTATATAAAACAGGAAAAGATAAAAGTCTGTTTGCTTTAATGATGCACCATATTATAGTAGATGGCTGGTCATTATCGCTATTATCGGATGAACTTTTCACTTTGTACAATAGTAGTAATAATATACATGAAACATTGCCACAAATAGAAAATACGTATGTAGATTTTGCTGCATGGCAACGTGAAAATATAGAAAGTGGTAGATTTAAACAACATGAAGATTACTGGCTTCATACATTAAGCGGAAGTCTTCCGATTACCGAAATCACAGGCGATAAATTAAGACCAAGTACTTTCCGCTATACAGGAAAGCTAAAAAGGTTTGATATTAGTGCTACATTAGCAGATCAATTAAGAACTTTTGCTAATACAAATGAAAGTACATTATACATGGTTTTAGTTTCAAGTGTATTTAAACTTATTAATCAGATGACTGGAGATACGGATATGGTGATCGGGACACCAGTATCTGGAAGATTGAATGAAGAATTAGAGAAAATTATTGGTTTATTCACAAATACTATCCCATTAAGGATTAATTATGAAGAACAGGATGATTTCCTTACATTATTAAGAAATGTCAAGACCATGTTATTGGATAGCTTTAAGCATCAAGAATATCCTTTCGATTTATTAGTGGAGAAATTAGATTTACCTCGAGATACTAGTCGTTCACCTTTATTTAATATAAACGTGGCACTTCAAAATTTTAAATTTAAAAATACGACATCAGCTTTTGACGATGCAGAATTAACACCTATTGTTTCTGAACACAAAACTAGTAAATGGGATCTTGAATTCGAATTCGTTGAATTACCAAGTGGAGAGTTATTCTGCAACCTTGAGTATTATGACGGTGTATATTCATCTAAATTTATTGATTCATTAATTGAAACGTATTTACAAATACTAGAAATGGTTTTACATGAGCATGAATTAAATAACACCGATGTAGAAAATAGTAAAAGTGTTATAAATGGTCAATTTGTCGAAGACGGCAGAAACTTTTTAAATACCATTTTAATGATGGCAGAAAAGAACCCACAAAAAACAGCATTAGAAGATAACGAAGGCTCATTAACATATCAAGAGTTGGTAGATAGAAGTAAATCAATAGCAAGAAAATTATTGAACAGCAACAGTGAAATCAAAAATATTGTCATTATTTCTGACAATAATAGAACAGCCATTTTAGGTATTTTATCTTGTTTAATGAGTAATGTCACATTTATACCTGTATCACCTAAAAATCCAAAAGCAAGAATTGAATCTATTATCAAACAAAGTCAAGCTAACGTTATTATTTCAGAAAAGAAATTCTATTCATTGTGTAATAGGCTGTTATTTGAAAATGACAATATTCAAACGGTTATGGTGTTAGGAGAAACAGATTTAGATCAGTGTGCTGTTGTTGATTCAAGTGAATTAATGAACGAATCTTTGTGGAACTATTTTGCAGAAGGGCAGAAAACAGAAATAGAGGCTAGTGGTTGGAATAGTAGTTATACAGGTGAAGCTTTCAGTTCCTTAGAAATGCAAGAGTATGCCGAAAATGCAGTAAACAAAATAAGAAAGTATTTACCTCAAGATTCAAATGTATTAGAGCTTGGATGTGGCTCAGGTTTGACAACTTTTGCTCTTGCTCCATATACGAAAACATATACAGCTATGGATTTATCTTCCTCCATTATCGAGAGGAATAAACAGATTGCCCAAAAATCTAACTTTAACAATATTCAATTTGACATTTCCAAGGCTCATGCCTTTAAGAAGTTTGAAACAGCATTAGATGCGGTTGTCATTAATAGTGTTATTCATTGTTTCCCGAGCTATGGCTATTTAAAGGTGGTACTTCAAAAAGCTATTGACTCTTTAAAAGAGGGCGGAATCATCTTCTTGGGAGATTTATTAAATATCGATAAAAAAGATGAATTTGTCTCTTCTTTACAAGCATTTAAAGAAGAAAATATGGATAAGAATACTAAATTAGATTGGGATACAGATTTATTTATTAATGAAGAAATTTTAAAAGAGCTTCTCAGTGATATCGGTGCTGATATACAAATTGAATGTTCTGAGAAGACATACACTGTAAGCAATGAGCTAAATCAATATAGATTTGATGCTGTCATCATTGTTAAAGAGAAGAGCGCAAAATATAAACAAAGCAGCTCTAAAAATATGCTAAGTGAAGCAATTCATCTAGACGAGCATGTAGAGATTGAGTTAAATTCTTTTGCTAAAACTTCTCCTGCATATATTCTCTTTACATCCGGTAGTACTGGAAAACCAAAAGGTGTAGTTGTTTCAGGTAAAAACCTTAATAATTATTTGAACTGGGCTACTGCATACTATTCACCTACTGGAAGATCGTTAAATATGCCATTTTTCACTTCAATATCTGTCGATTTAACGATTACTTCCATGTTTATTCCGTTAATAACGGGTGGAAAAATAATATGCTGTGAAGGAGAAATCGATCAGGCTTTTGAAAGTGTAGCCAAAATAAAAGAAACAATAACGATAAAAGGCACACCTAAACAGATCCAGTATTTAATTGAGGATGAGAGATTTGCACCAAATGTAGAGTGCTTCATCCTAGGGGGAGAAGCTTTAGATATATCATTATGTAAAACGTTGAGAGATCAATTCCCTTATGCTCGTATCATTAATGAATATGGGCCAACTGAAGCTACTGTTGGAACGATTTATCATGAAGTAACGGAAGAAGATTTACATTCAGATTATATCCATGCGCCAATCGGATTACCGATTCATAACACTTCTGTTTACATTTTGAACAATCAGAATCAGCTAGTCCCTTCATATGGTGTTGGTGAAATCGTATTAAGTGGTGAGAGTGTTGCCCTAGGCTATTTGGGAGAGCCTAATTTAACTAGAACTAAGTTTATAGCTAATCATATTAATCATTTACACTCAGGCTATTTATATAAGACAGGGGATTTGGGGCAAGTATTGCCTAACGGTAAAATCGTTTGTTATGGACGTAAAGATAATATGGTTAAAATTCGTGGCCATAGAGTGGAGCTAGAAGAAATCGAAAGATATTTGCGAGAAATCCCAAGTATTAAAGATGCTGTGGTTAAATTATATAAAAATGAATCTGGTGAACAGCTGTGTGCTTACTTAATCAGTCAACAAGAGATTAATCAAAGAGATATTGAAAAGTACCTTTTACGATATTTACCAGAATCTTTAATTCCTACGTATTATCAAAAAATAGAAAAAATTCCAATGGCTAATAGTGGAAAAGTAGATAGACTTTCACTGCCAAGCCCTGAATTATACGACGACAGAATAGTTCAGACAGATGATATTAGTAGTTTGACAGAGGTTGAAAGAGAGTTGCTGTCTATACTAAAAGGGATTTTAAGTGACCGTCAATTTAACATTGATTCTGATTTCTTTAAAATTGGAGGAGACTCCATCAAGGCATTAAAGTTTATCTCAAAGGCAAAGGAAAAAAATATTAATTTGAAAATTGACCATATCTTTAATTGTAGAAGTATTCGAAAAATCGCTATGAACACTACTAAAGAAATGGACATTCAAAAAGAATGGCAGGAATTAAGTTCTAAGGAGATTCCACTTGCTCCAATGCAAAGATGGTTCTTCCAACAAACATTTAAACATGCCCACTATTGGAACTTATTAATGTCAGTAGAATTGCCTGAGAAAGTGGATGTGGCTGCTTTAGAAAAGTCTTTCCAATCAATTATTTCAGTTAATGAGAGCTTGCTGACATGGTTTGATGTGAACGAGAGCAAACCAAAGGCTTTTGTTGAACCAAGCTTAGTCAACAAATTTAAGCTAATTGTGAAAGATCTAAAATTAACACCTCCAAGTATGTTAAAAGAAGAAATTGAAAAGATTCAATTCCAATTACAAAATAACTTTAATTTTGGAAAGGTATTACCAATAGGAGCAGTAGTGTTCCTAACATCTAAGAAGCCTATTTTAACATTCTTTATTCACCATCTAGTCGTTGACGGAGTTTCATGGAGGGTTCTATTAGAGGAATTAGAAAATAATTATGTAGCTATTGTAAATGGTGAAGATAAGATCAGCTTCCCTATGACGCAATTTTCGGATTGGATAGGAGAATTGTATAAAAAAGAATTACACACGAATTATTCTTATTGGGAAAATATAGATGTGGAAAATGTACATCCATTATGCATTCAGCCTGTCAGAAAAGATTATTTATTTAAGGATCGATATCATGTAACGAAAACGCTAAGTGAGGAAAGTACAAAGCAATTTTTAAATGCTAGAAAACATTCAGAAATTTATAAACCTGATGTTCTTATTGCCGTAACATTTGCTCAAGCGTTTAGTCAAATATTTGGTCAAAAAGATGTGTTATTTAACTTTGAAGGGCATGGACGAGATAGTCGCCAATCAGCATTAGATCTTAGTAGAACAATAGGTTGGTTTACTACGATGTATCCGCTACAGGTGACAATAAATACTGTCGAAGAAATGCTTTACACAGTTGGACAAGCATTGAGCGAAATTGGCAGTGGACTGGACTTTATGATAGCAAGGTGGATCAAAGAAAATAACAACATTACGCATATTCAACCATCAATATTGGTCAATTATTTAGGGGATTTTGATAACGATATTAGTACTTCCACAAATAGTAAAAATGGAGGGAACGGAGTGCTACAGTACTCCTCAAATCTTCCTCAGGCCCCTGCTATTCATCCTGATAATGAACTTTCTAATATTTTGGAAATAAACATCTTTATTTTGGATGGAAAACTTAATCTAAGCTTAGAGGTAGATACACAAGTGATTAGTAATGAAAAAGCTCAACATCTCTTATCTAAGTTTGAAGAAGCTTTGGTTGAATGTAGTGGAAATGCAAAGGAGCCCCAAAGTACATGATAACTTATTTTAGCAAACCAACAAACAGAGGATTTACAATCTTTTTAATGGTTGTAGCTACTCATTTTATATCTTTATTAGGTTCTTCTGTTGCAAGGTTTGGGCTTGGTGTCTGGGCTTACCAAAGTACAGGTCAAGTATCTAGTTTTGCGGTCGTTTTAGTTGCAGGATTTCTACCAGCAATTGTGTTATCGCCTTTTATAGGAATTTGGATAGATAGGAAAGGTCCACGATTATTAATATTACTAGGAGATATTATTGGACTAATTATTTCTTCAATAATTTTCTCCTCCCTTTTACTAGGGAATATAAGTATGGTTCATGTAATTGCTGGTGCTATATCTCTTTCTATAGTTAGCTCTATGCAAACACCAGCATTACAAACATTAGCACCTAACCTAGTGCCAAAGGAAAAGTTATCTAGAGCTAATGGTGTATTTTCCATGGCATCGTCGACTAGTGATGTTCTGGGTCCTGTTATTGGTGGTGTAATAATGGGATTTGGAAGTATTATCTATATCATTGGGGCAGAGCTAGTTACTTATTGTATTGCCATTCCTATTCTCTTAATACTTTGGACAAAATTAAGTGTGAAAGAGAACAGTGACAATGAAGATAGCAATGAAAATAACTCCATTTTAGGTGATCTAAAAGATGGTTTCAATTATTTAATCAAGCATAAATCACTTCTTACGTTAGTGTTACTATTTACGGTTTTAAATTTTGCACTAGGGTTCAATCAAGTAGTTGGACAGCCGTATATATTGAGCTTTGGAACTGTTGAACAATTTGGTTTACTAAGCTCTATATATGGAGGAGGGATGGTATTAGGCGGAATACTAATGTCATTCATCAAATTGAAGAAACACATCATATGGTTAGTACTAATTTCGAATTTTGGTATTGGTGTTTTTATAACGTTAACAGGGTTATTCAATAATATGCTATTAATTGCCGTTTTTTGGGGTGGTTTAGGGTTATTACTGCCAGTGGTTAATACAGGTACACTAACTTTAATTCAACTTCATACGGAGCCCAATTTATTAGGAAGAGTTTTTTCAATTGCTAGAACATTCGCTTGGATTTCATTACCCGTCGCTTACATTTTAGGAGGAATACTTGCTGATAAATTAGTTGCCTCAAACGTAAATATTATCCCTTATTTAGGTAGTGGAGAACGAGGAGTGTATGGGACACTACTCTTACTAGCTGGAGGCTTAATTATATTAACTGTGGCAATTTTCGCTCAACTAAAATACATTAAAGACTTTGATAGGAGAGAAGAAAATGATGTACAGCACAATGTCTAAAAAAATATTAAGTTTAGTAGAAGAAAATAAGTTGGATACAAATTTAGCATTAAATTTACTAGATGAAATGGAAAAAGAAACAAGTGAACCACTCGCAATTGTTGGTATGTCTTTAAGATTTCCTAATGTCTCAAACCTGGATGATCTATGGACAGGTCTCATAAATAAAAAGGATTTTGTGACTGAATTTTCAAAAGAGCGTTTTGATTTAATTGTTAATTCTAACCCTAAATTGCATGACATGTATAACCATTTGAAAAATAATTTAACGAATGATCCAAGATCGTATGGCTCATGGCTAACGAACATTGAACAGTTTGACCCTGAACAATTCGGATTGAATGAACATGAAGCTCAATTTATGGGGCCAGCGGAGCGTTTGTTTTTACAGGTTGCATTAGAGTCCTTGTACATGGCAGGATACAAGGAAAATCATCTAAAGGATTCAAATACTGGCGTATTTATAGCGCATACTCCTCATCCTGCATTTGATTATTTAAATTTATTTGAAGAAAAAGATGAGCGGGCTTTTATTTCAAATATACCTGCTAATCTGGGCTACCATTTATCATATGCATTCGATCTTAAAGGTCCAGTTATGACAATTAATACGAGTTGTTCCTCTTCTTTAGCCGCTGTTCATGTTGCTAAAAATGCGCTTAAGCAGGGGGATTGTAACTTAGCGGTAGTCGCTGGAGTGAATTTGAATTTATTTCCTTATTGGGAAGAGGAAGCGCCTGATTATGTTGTAAGAAGCACAAAATATAGATGTTCACCATTTGATGAAAGTGCAGATGGAATTATCGGAGGTGAAGGGGTTGCTGCTATTGTTCTAAAGAGATTATCTGATGCTATAAACGACAACAATCACATTCATACTGTCTTAAAGGGTTCAAGTATAAGTAGCGATGGTGCATCAAATGGGATGCAAGTTCCGAATCCTGACGCTCAATCTAAAGCAATCATGGATGCTCTGGAAGATGCAAAGTTATCATTTAATGATATTGATTTTGTTGAGGCGCATGGCGCAGGTACTCAAGTAGGTGATTTACTCGAAGTAGAGGGACTTAAAAAGGCCTATCTACAAAAATCAAATAAGACTGTTGAATGTCAATTAGGTTCAATTAAGTCGAATTTTGGCCATATGGGTGATGCTGCAGGTATTGCAGGATTAATAAAAGCTGTACTATCCATCGAAAAAAGAACAGTTCCAGGTCTTAATCATTTTGTAGCAGAAAATCCTAAAATAAGCTTCAAAGAAACACCGTTCAAAGTCAGCTCAGAAAATAAAACGTTTGATGAGCATAAAATTTTAAGAGCAGGTGTTAATTCAATAGGCATAAGTGGCACGAATGTTCATGTGGTACTAGAGGAGTATCGACATCATAAACAGGAGCAAGTAACTGAAAAACTGACACCGTTGTTTATTTCAAGTAAAACTCGTAGAGCGCTTTGGGATCAAATAAAAACCTTAGCTAGTCATCTTAAAAATAATGAAAATTACAGTATTCAAGATTTAGCCTATACATTAAATAATAGAAGAAGCCATGAACAGTCTAGAGTATGTATTTTTGCAAGCGATTGTCATGAACTACTTCGAAAAGTCGAAAGATTATTAAATGTAAGAACATTTGAAAAGGTCCCGAAGAATTTTTATACACAAGGCATATTTTTAGCTGATGAACATGAAACACAAGTTGATAGTATTAAAAATCTAGATGAATTTACCGCTTCATCATCAGCAGATAAAGCGCTAATGCAGCGATACTTAGAAGGTAACAATGTTACAGAGGAATGTCGCGAATTATTTAAAGATGGGCAATTACTTCCGTTGCCAGTCAGTATTTTTAATACAAGAAGAATATGGCCATCTAGTAAAGAGGCATTCCAAAATCAGACGAAAGAGCTATTTTTCGAAAAGAAATGGTTATATTATCCTTATGATAATACGACTACTGATGTAGCATTAAAAGCAGGATCAACTTGGCTTTTCTTTGTGAATAAAGATGATGAAAATATAGTTGAGCTAAAAAATAGAATGGCTGCTTTAGGTATAAAAATAATTGAAGTACTTGAATCAGACAAATTTGTAAAATATACAACGGAACAATATGGTATTGACATAAATTCCGAAAAAGATATGTATAAGCTGTTTGAAAATATAGGTGTGGATGAATTAAGGAATTTAAAAGGGATTATCCATTCTTACACATTCAAGCACTTAGATGAAACAATGGAAACAAAAGAAAATATGGAGAAATCCCAAGAAGAAGGTATTTTCTCACTATTCAATATAACAAAGATGTTATTAGAGTTTGAAGTTACACATCCAATTCAATTAAATGTCATGTCGTCATTAACAGAGCAAGTTCAGGACAATGAAAAAATAATTCCTGCTAGGGTAACAACTTTTGGCTTAGCGAAAGTTATCTCACAGGAACAGCCGACTATTTCATCCTATTCGATCGATCATGATTTAGACGGAAGTTCTCAAGACATTGCTACACAATTATTAAAAGAGTTACAACAAGATAAAGATCATCGCCCAGAATTAGTGGCATTTAGAAAATCAAAAAGATATACAAAAGTTATTGAAAGACAAAGCGATGACTTTAATGGCAATGAAATTATAGTAAGAGCGAATGGAAACTATGTTATTGCAGGTGGTACAGGATATTTAGGTGTTCAATTAGGGAAGTTTTTAAGTGAAAAGCAAAATGTCAATATAATTTTATTAGCTAGAAATTTATTACCAGACCGAATGGAATGGGCAAAGATTATTGAGAATAATCAACCAGAAGATGAAATGTTGATTTATAAACTGATGTCAATTATGGAGATTGAAAGTCGAGGTTCTACAGTTACAATCTTGCAGTGTGATGTGACAGATGAACATGCTGTTAAAGAAACATTTGCGAAAATTAGACAAGATTTTGGTGAAATCAATGGAGCGTTCATGTTAGTCAAACAACTTTACCATCTATGGATAAAAGAATTAACGCTTAGTCAATTCAAAAAAGGTATTCATAACCGAGTAATCGGCACTTATTTAGTGGAAAAGGAATTAAATCCAGAGCCATTAGATTTCTTTATCCTATTTTCTTCAATCTCTTCTTTAATGGGTACAAAATCTGCAAGTGAATGCTGCGCTGTGAATCAATATTTAGACTCGATGGCTGGGTATTTGAATCAAAAAGGAATCAACGGTAAAACGATGAACTTTACGTTAATACTAGACGATAAAAAAGATTTTGGGAGTGATACGGCCATACCTCCAATTGATTTTGTAGATTTCCAAAATTCATTGAACTTATTTTTCACTAAAGGCTATGAATGGAGTCTGATTTCACGTTTTGATTTAGAGCAAGTCCATTATCTTAAACCAGTTATTAAAATTCCATTTGGCGAGCGTTTTTGGAACGAAGTAGAGCGCTTTAATCAGTCAAAAAATAATCAAAACGAAAGTATTTCAACGGAAGAAGTAGTAGTGAAAAGTGAGTTTACACTATCTGAGATTGAAGCGAGTATACGTGAAATTTGGAAAACAGTTTTAGGTATTTCAACGATTAAAGAAATTGATAATTTCTTTAGTTTAGGAGGAAGTTCTTTAAGTGCTTTAAGATTTGTTCATTTATTTAAAAATAAATTCATTGATTTAAAATTTGAAATCTCTGATTTATATAGTAATCCTACATTCCAAGACCAAATTGTATACTGCGATCATTTTTATAATGCCAAAGATGAATTAAGCGATATTCTTGAGGCATTTGAAAGTGATGACATTTCATCAGAAGAGGCATTATCTCTACTATTGAATAAGCATTGAGTTGAAAGGAAAATGACTATTAACATTGGGAGGGATATCGTTTGAACACTGCAATTGTATTTCCAGGTCAAGGTTCACAATACGATTCTATGGGACAAGAATTATACAAAAATTATCAAATAGCTCGTGATCTGTATAATGAGGCTAGCGATATATTAGGCTATGATTTATTGAAAGCATGTGAAAATAAAAATGGAGAACTTCGTAATACGGTAATAGTTCAGCCTGCAATTCTAGTTTATAGCATTGCCTGCTGGGAGATATTTAAAAAAAATAATGATGTAAAAAAACTCTATTTAACTGGACATAGTCTAGGTGAACTGTCGGCAGTAGTTGCTGCCGACGGAATCCCTTTTGCCAAGGCAGTTGAATTAGTAAAGCTTCGTGCAACTGCTATGAGTGAATGTACTCAAGATGGCGGTATGGTTGTTTGTTTTGGACTTATTGGAGAAGAAGTGGAGGCAGTATGTCAAAGAATAGATACTGACAATAATCATGTAACTGTTGCAAACTTTAATTCGACAAATCAAATCGTACTAAGTGGTCATAAAAATGCATTGGAGCAGGCCTCCATTGAGTTACAGAAAAAGGGAGCGGTTACAAAGATATTACCTGTTAGTGTTCCTGCTCATAGTAGACTCATGAAGCCAGCAGAAAAAAGATTTCAAGCAGCTCTGCAACAAACACAGATGAATGATTGTCGATATCCTATATTTTCCTGTGCTTCAGGTCAACTATATAGTAGGGCTGACGAAATAGCAGATCAATTAAGTAGACAACTTACGGAAAGTGTGAGATGGCCAAAAGTTATGGACGTACTCATTAATAAAGACGTTGGCACATTTATTGAGATGGGTCCTAAAACGATTCTAACGGATATTATGAAGATGGAATATCCTGACTATCGGGCAATACCTGTTAACGAGAAAAATGGCATCCATTCTATTTTAAATAATCTTAATGAAAATACATTCAAAATAGAAGAAACTATCCACTTTTTACAAGCGTGTTTAAGAGTTATTATTGGGACTCCTTTTAAAGAGAAAATCGATAAGCAGGACTTTGAGAAAGAAATCCATTCTCCCTATCAGATCATTAAACAGGAATTAAAAGAGATGAAAGAGAGCAAACAAATGACAGTGGAATCTCACAGAGTTGCAAGTTTATCTCAACAATTTTTTTCCATTTTAATGCATAAAGGGTTTCCTAAAAATGAAACACTGGAATTTCTAAAATTATCAATCGCAAATCCAAATTTATATTCTAAATATCTAAAAATTAATGCTTCTAAATAATTTGTTAGATTGGGGTAATAGAATGTCAAATTTCTATGAAAGTTTTTTTAGTGAAGAAATCAATTACTATGACGAACAAAGCTTATGGTTCAATCAAAATAAATACAGTTTAAAACAACTGGCTAATAAAGCGTTTAAATTAGCAACCGCAATGCAAGAGAAGGGGATTAAACCGGGTGCTGAACAAAATGTTTTGATTGTTCTTAGAAGGTCACCAGCTCTTCTTGTTGCACATTTATCCACATTTATTGCTGGTGGAGTTATTGTTTGTATCGATCCAGAGACACCAAAGGACAGAATCGACAACATCATTGACGATATCAAACCTAGCATAATAATTACGCATCAGGATATTTATAAGGCAAATGCTTTTCAAGATCAGATCACTTTTAAGCTTGATGATGCTCTTCAACATTTTAACTTGGATCATAAGGAAATTAACATAAATATTCATTTTTCTGTAAAATCAGCTGCTTATATTATCTTTACATCAGGTACTACAGGCAAACCTAAGGGTGTAGTCGTTGAGTGGCAATCTTTAAATCGATTAATCGATTGGCATACAAAAACGTTTGATGTGACAAAAGATTCAATAGTATCTTTAACCTCTTCACCTGGATTCGACGCTTCCATATGGGAGATTTGGGGGGCAATAGCTTCAAGAGCATCTATTTATATGACGACAAAAGATGAAAGACTGAACCCAGAGCTATTAAAAAATACTTGGATAAAGCATCAAGTAACGCATTCATTTGTATCTACGCCAATTGCAGAGCGACTAATGGAACTCGACTGGGATCATAGTCATGTAGCTTTAAAATATCTTTTGGTAGGGGGAGATAAACTAACAAAGTACCCTTCAAAAGATTTACCTTTTCATGTAGTAAACAATTATGGACCAAGTGAAGGGACTGTTGTAAGTACTTCTGGAATTGTGGAGAGAGCGGATGGTAAGGCGAAAAAGCTACCTCATATAGGCTCTGCTTTACCTTATGTAAAGTGTTTTATTTTAGATCGAAATTTACAAATCATTCATGAAGTTGATAGAAAAGGAACATTATGGATATCTGGTGAGGGATTAGCAAGAGAATATATTAATTTGCCGCATGAGACAAATGAAAAATTTAAACAGTTAGACATTGACGGTGAAAATGTAAGAGCCTACAACACTGGGGATGTCGTCAGCAGAGATCTTCAAGGGAAGTTCCATTTCCATGGTAGGGAAGATTTTCAATTAAGCATTAATGGAGTGAGAATTGAATTAGGGGATATAGAGAGTACTCTTCAAAAACATAATAGAGTAAGTCAAGCTATAGCATTACCAATACATATAGCTTCAAATACGCTATTGACAGCATCCATTGTATTAGAAGAGGAATCCTCTATTTCAGAACTCGAATTATTTAGCTATTTAAAAGACAAGCTGCCTAACAATATGATACCAGTTCAACTTATTTTTCATAAACATTTACCGTTGACTAGAAACGGGAAAATAGATCGAGAATTGTTGAACAAACAGCATATTGACTATTTCAACAGAAAACAATTAAGTGAATCTTCAACGAATATAAGTGAGTCTTTGCAGAAGATTATTGATATTTTTTCTTCTACCTTAGACTTAAAATGCTCATCACAAACAGATTTGTTTGAAGTTGGAGGAAATTCCTTAGATGCGGCAGAAATTGCTGTGAAAGTGTCAAAAGCGTTTCATGTTGATTGTTTACCATGGCAAGTACAGCAACAGAGAAAACCATGTAATTTATTGGATATTCTTTCTACTTTACCAGCCCTATCAACAAACAATGAACCTACTGTATATAATAAAAACGAGTGGTTCCCTGCAACGAGTATGCAGAAAGGGCTTTGGTATTTATGGAAAACAAATGAAGGAAATCCATTTTATAATGTAGGTGCTACTTTTCATATTAACGGTCTTTTCGATGAACGTAAGTTTTATAGTGCCTTTGTGCATAACATTAAGAAAAATGCTGCCTTTTTTGTGAATTTTAGAGAAAATGCCTCCTATGGAATTGAACAAAAAATTAGAAATATAGATGAGATAGCAGAGCACGTGGATCATCACATTCAAATCTTACAGGTGAAAAATATGGAGGAGGCACGCTCACTTGCAAAGACAATTTATAATCAACCTTTCCAGTTAGAGAGCGATGTATTGTTTAGAGGGGCAGTCATTCATACAGAGAATGCTGGAGCCGTTTTTGTACTTGTCTCTCATCATATTGTATGTGATGGCTTATCTTTAAAAAATATACTTCAAAATATAGCTAAAGTTTATAATGAGGAAATTACTAGAGATGACATCAAATCAAGTAGTTCTGAAAATTTATATAATAATATAAATAAATTGGTTAATAAATCAAAGGATCAAAATTTAAAGGATTTTTGGGTTGAGCAATCTAAGACATTTAAACTCGCTCAACTGCCTATTCGAGAGAAATCCGAAGAATATATAAGAATTGGAAAGATTTTTGAGATTGAAAGCACTAGAGAGCTAGGTAAAAAAATTGATCAATTTTCGCAGGAGATGAAATTGAGTCAGTTTACAATATTACTAACTGCTTGGGCACTAAATTTAACAAAATATTGTATGCAGGACACAATAACGATAGGAGTTCCTTATCATGGTAGGACAAATGAAAATTTAAATGATGTTGGCATGTTTGTTAATTTAGTTCCTTTAACGCTTTCATTAAATAAAAATGCCTCCTTTAAAGAGCTCCTGCATGAAATCAGTAACACTGTACATGAAAATATTGCTCATGGAGATTTCTCTATTGTTGATATTGCGGCTAACATTGATAAAAGAGAGTATTTTGATGTAGTAAATAATACATTCAGTCTTAAAGTGAATCTTGAAATGGATTTAAAGAATATCAACACAAGTTTTATCGAGCAAGATACTGGTGGATCAAGATTTCCTTTAAGTTGTTTCTTCAATGTGGAGAACGGAGAAGTAAAAGGACATATAGAATATTCATTTGCTCATTTCACAGAAGTAGAGATTCAATTGTTGGTGAAGAATTATTTTAGATTACTTGCTTCATTAATTAATGAACCAGATAATTTGTGGAGTTCTGCATTTACAAAAGGTTCCATTATATCCGCTAACGATAATGGAGGACTAATACAAAAGGCTAAGCCACTACACTGTCAATTTGAAGAGGCAGCGAGAAAATATAAGGATTATATTGCCATTCAAGAGCTGGATAGAGCTTTAACATATGAACAACTCAATCAAGAAGCAGAAAAATATGCTTCATTACTGCTATCAATGGGTATTGCAAAAGGCGATTATGTGCCTATTTATATGGACAGGGGAATTGATGTCATCGCAGTAATACTAGGTGTTCTGAAGGCAGGCGCAGTATACGTTCCTTTAGATACGGAGCATCCTATAGCAAGAACACAGAAATTATTAGCGAGATTAAATCCAAAAGTTTTAATGGTAAATACAATAGATGAAATACCCTATGGAGAATGGGAAATTGTAAATACTTTAGAAAAAAATAGCTTTAAAAATAATGTAAAAGCAATGAGGAGTGTCTCTGTCCATGATCCAGCATATCTTATGTTTACTTCTGGATCGACGGGTGAGCCGAAAGGTGTAGTATGTCCACATTTAGGGGCTTCTTTACGCATTGAATGGCAAAAAAACCAAAATAAGATTAAACCTGGTAATAAAACATTGTTTAAAACGCCATATACATTTGATGTATCTGTTTGGGAAATATTTTATACCCTTTGTACAGGTGCTACGTTAGTTGTTGCTCCTAAAGACTTGCATCGGGATCCTTTAGGTTTATTGAATTTTATTAGTGATAAGTCAATTGACTTGTGTCATTTTGTCCCTTCTGTGTTGCAATTAATGCTCAATGAAATGGACTCTCAAAAAGATTACAATTTACCATTAAAATATCTTCATTTAAGTGGGGAAGCTCTGCCAGCTCCATTAGCTAAAAAAATAAATGAGTTGTTACCACAAGTCGAAGCATTCAATTTATATGGTCCAACTGAGGCAGGGATTGAAGTTACTGTTCAACAGGTAACAAAAGATCACTATAATATTGGTTTTCCATTACCTTATGTAGAAATAGAAGTTGTCGATGAAGCTGGGCTACCAGTTCCAAAAGGTTTTCCAGGTGAATTAATGATTGGAGGGCCTTCTTTAGCAAAAGGTTATTTCAAGGATGAAATAGAAACAAGTAAAGCTTTTGTAGAGCGAAATGGTAAAACCTTTTACAAATCTGGTGATTTGGTAAAAATTTCAGCGAATGGCAGTTTAGATTTTCTAGGAAGAAAGGATTCACAAGTTAAGGTAAACGGTGTAAGGATTGAGATAGAAGAAATTGAAGCATGTGTAATACAGCAACCACAAGTTAATGATGTAGCGGTAGTATTAGGGAATGATCAAAATAACAAACCATGTTTAGTTTGCTTCTACACTTTAAATTTAAAAGATAGTCTAAGTAGAAATGACTTGAAAAAAGCTGTCTCTAAAGATTTACCGGCAACGTATATCCCATCAATGTTCGTTGAGTTAGATAGATTACCATTAACATCTAGCGGAAAAAGAGACAGAAAACTACTTAGCTTAGAAGCTTCACAATACCTTTCCGATGGTGCTCAAAATAATTTCAGGGAGCCAACAACTGAACTGGAAAAATCAATTGTAGAAATATGGGCTGAAGTACTAAAGGTTAATGAAATAGGTATTGATGATAACTTTTTTGAAATCGGTGGAGATTCCATTAAATCTCTTCAAATAGTATCTAAATTGCGTACCAATGGTATTGACATTACTCCGAAAGACTTTTTGAAGCACCCGACGGTATCAGAAATGTCTCTCATACTTAAATAATATGGAAGGAGGTTAGTATAGAATGCTACAAAATGATAAGAAACTCGCGTTAACACCATTGCAGCTAGTTATGTTAATGGAAACGTTAAAGGACCCAACATCAGATGCATATTGGCAAATTTTATCTTATGAAATTCCTAATTCATTTACATTCCAAGAGATTCAAGATGCTTGGTTAAATACTGCCAAAGCCAACCCAGCATTAAGAACAAAATTTGAGTGGCAGCAAGAGATAGAACCAATCCAAATTATTCAAAACAATGTAGAAGACATCAATGTAGTAGAGGTTAATTATTTAAGGGTTCAAGATGAATTTATGAATATAGAGAATTGGTTTAAAAGTGAGATTGGTACGCTACAGCAAACGATGCTGAATAAGACGCAACAATTTTATCTTATTCAAAACTGGAAACCATCTAAAAACTTATTAGTATGGGTGCATCATCATATCATTATGGATGGTTGGTCAATTGCTCAAACACTTGAAGATTTCTTTAAGCTGTTAAATAAGGATGTCACTTCATTAGCTATTCGTCCAGATATAGAACCTTATTTACATTATATTAGTGATCCAATGTATCAAAAAGGACTGGAAAAATATTGGGGAAATGTATTAAGTGATTTAGCTGAAGCCGAAACATTAGCTATAGAAAAGTCACAACATATTACTCAAAAGCCATTATTCATGTATATCGATAAAGAGTTAAGCAAGAGAGCGGCAGAAAATCTTCATGCCTATAGCATAAAGAATAGAGTTACAACTTCAAGTATTGCTTTAACAATATGGGGCGTGTTAATCAATCGATATCAACATACGAATAAGCTATACGTAGGATCTACTTTTGCATTAAGGCCATATCAATTAATAGAGTCGAGTGATATGAATGGAATGCTTATAAACACATTACCAGTCAAAATAGATATAGAAGATGAACTAACATTAAAAGAAGTATGTCTACAGACAATGGATCATCTGCAAGATGTTTCTGAAAACAGCGGAGTTCCGTATTCTAAATTATTACAGTTTGGTGGGGTGTCTGGAGATACAGAAATCTTTAAAACCTCTGTCATTTTCCAAAATTTCAAGGGAACTTTAAATAATAAAAAGAATGGTGATTTGGTTCACCAATATGGAACAAGCTCTGATCCATTATCGGTAACATTTGATATTACGCAAGACTCCATATGCTTACGATTAGGTTGGGATCAACAACGTTATGAGAAAACGGAGCTTCTAAGACTTCTAGATTCACTTGAGTATATATTTGAAAATATAGATAACTATAATAATATGTTGGTCCAAAATATTAACTTAACACAAGGCGAAGAGCTATATTTAAAAAATGTTTTGACGACAGAATTTTCTACTACGTCTGAAAATTTTTCAATTCAATCCATTTTAGGAGACCATAGGGATGACTCCTTAGCCATTTCAGATGGTCAAAGAAATTTAAGTTACCGTGATGTGAAAAGATATAGCAATATTGTGGCAAATCAACTGCTCGAAGAAGGAGTACAGAGCGGGGATACAGTTGCACTGGTAGGAAAGAAAAGTATTGAAACAGCAATCGGTATTTTTGCTGCTTGGACAATAGGTGCGGCATGGTGTGCTATTGATACGAGTATACCTGAAGCAAGAACTAAACGTACATTAGACATATTGCAGCCAAAAACATCATTATTCCTAGATAACATTCCAACCATTATTGAACGTAGTATGGATGAGAAAGAAATGATGAGCGAGGCTTACAGATTTAATTCGGAAGATGTGGCATATTATATTTCTACTTCTGGTAGTACAGGGGAACCTAAAATTGTTTCATTGAAAGCAGAAGGGTTGTTACAACTAATCCAAAGCTGGAAACAATTTTATGACCTTTCTAGTGAACAACATGTTCTTCAACTAGGGAGTTGGACATCCGATGTTTTTTTAGGTGATTTGCTGAAGGCATGGTCAACGAATGGCTGCTTGTTCGTTTGCGAGGAAGATAAAAGAATTGATATGGCATATTTAGCAGAAATGGCAGCTAAATATAAAATTTCGTTTTTGGAGTCAACACCTGTTTTAGTAAGGGAATTTATTCACTATTTAAATGAGGTAAATATTATCTTAAAAGATTTAAAAACGATAGTGGTAGGTGCTGATACGTTCAGACTTGAAGAAAAGAATGAAATATGTGACATGCTTTGGGACGGCGTCAATTTTTACAATGGTTATGGTCTAAGTGAATGTACAATTGAGTCTCTAGTTTATACATGTAATAACAATCATGACAGTTCTAAATCCGGACTTTGTCCAATAGGTAAACCATTACCAGGAACAATAGTGAGAATTGTTGATAAATCAGGTAATTCGGTAGCCCCTGGCATGATAGGTGAACTACACATTGGAGGGAAACAAGTAACAAAAGGCTATGTAACCGAGGAGGGTTTAGTTACCTCAAATAGTTATACTCTGAATGATGTTAACTACTTCCGGACTGGTGATTTAGTTAGGTTGAACGCTAATGGAGTGATTGAATTTTATGGGCGCATTGATCAGCAAGTAAAAATTCGAGGCTATCGATTAGAATTAGGAGAAGTAGAGAACGCGTTATTATCCCTTCAACCAGGTATGGAATGTTTTGTTATCTGTCTTCCAAGTAATAACGGTGAAAATACTTTAATTGCCTTTATAAGTGGAACAGACCAAAGTATTGAGACCATTAATAGTAGTATCTCTAAGATACTTCCGGATTTTGCTATTCCGAATATTATTGTTCCTTTAGAAAGGCTACCCCGCAATACGAATGGCAAGATTGATAGAGTTTTGCTAAGGAAACAAGCTGAAGAATTACTTAATCAGTTAACCGATACATCGACTATCTCAATGTCAGGAGATATGGTTGATATTGTAAGAGAGACATGGGAAGTAGTTTTAGGAAAAAAGGTACAGTTGAATCGTAGCCTATTCGATCAAGGTGGCCATTCTTTAATTGTACTGAAATTATATAACTTACTTAGAAAAGTGTTGCCTTCGTATGAGTTTGTAGTTGGTGATCTTTTCAGATATCCAACGATTAATCGGTTTGTAGAAGAAATTACGGCTAGAAAAGAAGCTGTGCCTATCCAAGAAAGTACTGTTCCATCTTACAGCAAAATTGAAGTACTGGAAAAAGTGAAACAAGGCGAGCTTTCAGTGGAGGAAGCTATGAAAATAATAGGTGGTCATAGATTGTGAAGATGAAACAAGAAAAAGGATATCTAGTATATAACCCAAATCCACATGCAAAATTAAAATTGCTATGTTTTCATCATGCTGGAGGTTCGGCACTTTCGATGGTTCCTTTAGTGAGAGATTTATCTGAAGATATAGAAGTATGTTTGTTCGAATTACCTGGTAGAGGAATGACTAATGATTTACCGTTTCTATCAACATTTTGTGAGGCAAAAGAATATCTTTTTAAAACAGTATTTCATTATATTGATCGCCCAGCCGTTTTATTTGGTCATAGTTTAGGTGGACTATTTGTCTATGCTTTATCAAGTTTACTGGATGATAAAAGTCAATATATTCAAAAATTAATTATTTCAGCTGCTAGGTCCCCTATAACTGTATCTAATAATGCGACGCATCCTGAAGCTCCGTTTACAAGGCGAACGAGGGAAAGTGTCATAGCAGATATTAGAAGGCTAGGTGGAGTGCCAAATGAGCTTGAGTCTGACTCGAAGCTGTTCAATTCAATCGTTGATGTTACAGGCAGAGATTTTCATTTACTTGATACATTTAAATTCGATGACAAAGCATTTATCAACTATCCAATGGAACTTTGGCTAGGTGCACAAGATTCAGCAGTTCCTGATGAGGAAGTGAAACTATGGGAGAAAATGACGCTCAATGACTATAAGTGTAAGTATTTTAATGGTGGTCATTTTTACTTAAGTGAGAATGAGGAGCCTGCGAAAGAATTGACAAAGGAACTCATGACTATTTATACCAACATCAAAGGAGAGGTGATTCATGCAGACTAAACTTAAACCAGGTGAAAGAAGACATTATAGGGAAATTGAACTCTGGAAAGATATTACCCAAGAGCAATGGGATGACTGGCATTGGCAATTAACGAACACTATTAAAACGTTAGATGATTTAAAGAAAGTTGTCAACTTAACTGCTGAAGAAGAAGAAGGAGTGAAAATTTCTCTACAAACAATACCTTTGAATATAACTCCTTATTATGCATCTTTAATGAATCCAGATGATGTACGATGTCCAATACGCATGCAATCTGTTCCATTATCTGCTGAAATTATGAAGAGTCACTATGATCTAGAAGATCCGTTGGATGAAGATGAAGATTCTCCTGTACCAGGTATAACTCATAGGTATCCTGATAGAGTATTGTTCTTGGTAACCAATCAATGCTCCATGTATTGTAGATATTGTACAAGAAGAAGGTTTTCTGGACAGGTGGGGATGGCAGTACCTAAAAAGCAGCTTGATAGAGCTATTGATTATATTAGGAATAATAAAGAAGTCAGAGATGTTTTATTATCGGGCGGAGATGCCTTATTAATTAATGACAAAATTCTCGAATATATTTTAAGCAGTTTAAGAGACATACCGCATGTTGAAATCATTCGAATTGGTACTAGAGCACCAGTAGTATTTCCTCAAAGAATAACGGATGATTTGTGTACGATTTTAAAGAAATATCATCCTGTATGGCTAAATACACACTTCAATACATCGATAGAATTAACCGATGAAGCGAAAGAAGCCTGTGAGAAATTGGTCAATGCGGGGGTTCCAGTTGGGAATCAATCTGTTATTCTGACAGGCATAAATGATAGCGTGCCAATAATGAAAAAATTAGTACATGATTTAGTTAAAATCCGGGTTAGACCATACTATATTTATCAGTGTGATCTGTCTGAAGGGATTAGCCATTTTAGAGCGCCTATTTCTAAAGGATTGGAAATAATTGAATCTTTAAGAGGACATACTTCTGGTTATGCTGTACCAACATTCGTAGTAGACGCACCAAACGGAGGTGGGAAGATAGCTTTACAGCCAAATTATATACTTTCTCACAGTCCTGAGAAAGTCGTTTTAAGAAATTATGAAGGCGTTATTTCTTCTTATCCAGAGATAAAGCACTATGAGTCAGATACAGCCGATAGTTATTTCTCTGAAGTGTATGATTTAAAATCATACGAATCAACAGGCGTTTCAAAGCTTTTAGAGGCTGAACCTTCGAAAAGCTTAGTACCTACAAATCTTCCGCGATATAAATTAAGAGAAAGATATAAAGAAGAGGGGGCAGAGACATTAAAGGATAAAAGAGAAAATAGAGATCTTTTAAAACAAAAGAAAATAGTACAAGCACAGAAAATAAATAAATGCTAGATAGGAGACTAGAGATGGTAAGTTTTTATGGTAGTTTATCTACAGAATTATATGATATAGATAAATATATTGGTAAAACATTTGGCGATGTAGAGTATTATTCAGAAAGGTTAGAAGGCGTTAAGGGAAAGATATTAGAGCCTGCTGTTGGTAATGGGCGTATCTTAATACCTTTATTGCATAAAGGGCTAAATATTGAAGGTTTTGACCTTTCTGATGACATGTTACAATTATGCAAAAAAAATTGTGCAGAAAGAGAGCTTTCACCAAATCTATATTCATTAAATATGTGCAATTTTTCTTTGGAACAAAAATATGAGGCGATTATTATTCCGACTGGCTCATTCCTATTATTGCATCAAAGAGAAGATTCTTTAAAAGCCTTAAAGTGTTTTTATGATCACCTAGAGGATGGAGGCCGTTTAATAGTAGATACTTTTCTTCCTGAGTCGTTTGAGAAGGGTTATGTTTCAACTAGAATATTAAAGAATCAAGAAAGCGACTCTATAACGTTGGAAGAAGTATTGGTAGATGTGGACTACATTAATCAATTTACTATTACTCACAATAAATATCAGAAATGGCAAAATACGAAACTAATTGACACTGAGTTAGAAGTTTTCCCATTAAAATGGTATGGAGTAGAAGAGTTTCGAGCAATTTTACAAGATATTGGATTTAAAGATGTTACGATTTCTGCGGATTATGAGTATAATAAATATCCAACAAATGGTTCAGAGGTATTTACGTATGAAGCTATAAAAAAATAGCAGTTAATAACGACTTTAAATTATAGAACCTCAACATAAAAAGAGGTTGTTCTTAAAGCCCTTAAAAGTTCGATTGGAGAACGATTCGTTTTCCAAATCGAACTTTTTCCTTTTCTGCTGAAAGTAGTAGGGACTTCCTATTTTCAGTAGGTTAAGGGCAACAGCATGCGGTGGGGCGAGCCTTGAGGTATATCCCGTCAATCAAAATTGCCCATGATGATAGAAGGAAAAACATCTATATTAATTTAGATATTTTACAACAGACAACTTTATTTGGAAAAGAACGTATACATTTAAAAGAGGCGCCCTTATAAAACTAGGAGGCGCCTAAAACATTTGAGGTAAAAATTCCCTCATGAATCGTTGATTTTTACGTAACCATATTTTTAAAATCATACGGTGTGTTAATAATCTATGCCTTTTATTTGTCCTCGTCTTAGCTTCTATTAAGCTTTGTAGCAGAATACAAGTTTCCGTTGTATAAGCTTGAGGTTCTACAAGGACATCCAGCTTGTAATCAATTAGCTGTGCTGCCTGAATCTTTGCTAGTAAATAGGCAAATTGTGTATTCATTGCGGCATAATTTTCTTCTAATTCTAGCTCAATAAGTGAATAGAGTATTTGTTCTATTTCAGCTTCAAGTTCTTGGAGTTGCTCATTTGATGGTTGTGTCAATACATATCACCTCTTTACACAACAAGATAACCGATAGCAGCAAATAGAATTCCAACTAGCAAGGTACTGGCAATATAGCTAATGGCTTGTCTCCATTTTTGTTGCTCTATAAGCTGTAGTGTTTCAAACCCAAACGTAGAGAATGTCGTGTAGGCTCCTAAAAAGCCTATGCCTATCAATTGCCACAACCAGTCACCGACATGCAGGGCGAATAAAAAACCAAGTGCAAAGGAGCCTGTACAATTAATGATAAAAGTTGCCCATGGATATGGATGTACAAGTAATTTTCCTAAATAGAATCTTGACAAAGCGCCAAAAATTCCCCCAATCCCGACCAAAATCATACCATGCGCCCCCTTGCAAGTCGTATCCCCAGCCATGCACCTGTTAGTCCTCCTAAAACACTTACGGCAACATAAAGTACAGCCTGTAGCCACTCATTATTTTCAAGGAGGAGCAGTGTCTCTAAGGAAAATGTCGAAAAAGTAGTAAAAGCACCACAAAAGCCAGTCCCAAGTCCTACTACAATCGGTGTGCGTTTTATAAAAGTGGTGAAAAGCCATGCTAAGCAAAAGCATCCAACTATATTTATACAAAGTGTTGTATAAGGGAAACCGTTTGTGCTTGGCCAAATCAGATTAAGACCATATCGACTGATTGCGCCAAAAAATCCGCCGATGCTAACTGCTAAAAATGTCTTCAACGTAAAGACCCCTTACTAAAAATGACTATATTGAAAGTGTATCATGAGATGAAAATTTTAGAAATATTTCTTCTGTTAGCCTTCCTATAAAATGATTTCGTGTAATAATCATTTTGTTATGACCAATAGCTTTGTAAAAGAAACGAGCCTTGAGTGCTTGAATCTTGTGAAGGAACTTTCTTTCTCTTTACCCTTTTTGTTCATTTCATCCTTTTGGTCAATATAAGCGACCTAACATTTACTGTAATGTTAAAGTCAATCAACCACTTATGCCTATGCTTTCCTTTTGGTTCTTTTCAATAATTCAACGCTTTAAAGCACTAACTATTTCCTGAAAATGATAAAAAAATAACAGGGTGATAGTTGACAAATATTTCTATAGTGTGATAATCTTCAAGAACACTATAACAAATAAACCAAGGGAGGGCATGACAATGTTAATTTTATTAGTATCAAATTCAATTACAGTTACATACATTGTCCATGCCTAACGCTTATTTAAGATTGCATAAAAAGGTATGGGTTCAATCCTGCCTTTTATAAGAGACACATGCTCTTTTTAGGGTATGTGTCTTTTTTCATGCCAAAAAGGTTGTAGTGAATACTAAAAAGGAGTGTATGTATATGAGAAACACAGTACAACGAATGATTTTCAAAAAGGAATTTCTAGAAAGTGGGTAGTCATCCACAACAGCATGGAAGAAAGAAGGTTATAATGTATGTTTGATGTGTTAAGTAAATTAGGCTGGTTCTTTAAAAAATACTGGAAGCAATATACGGTTGCCATTGTGGTACTCATGATTGCCAGTGGATTAGAGGTCATTCCTCCATATTTATTAGGCTCCATTATCGATTTATTGACTGCAGGAGAAATGACACCAGCTATTTTAACAAAATATGTATTCATTTTTATTGGGATTATTATTGGGGGCTATCTATTAAATTTTGTGTGGCAATTCCGACTATTTGAAGGAGCTATAAACCTTGAGAAAATATTACGTCGAAATTTAATGCAGCATTTTTTACGCATGACCCCAACGTTTTATGAGAAAAACCGTACAGGGGATTTAATGGCACGAGCAACAAATGACTTAAATGCCGTATCCATGACAGCTGGTTTTGGCATTATGACGTTGATTGATTCAACGATTTATATGGGCTTTATCATTTTTGCGATGGGCTATATGATTTCATGGAAGCTCACATTTTTTGCGATGTTACCAGTTCCTATTATGGCCATCCTCATACAATATTTAGGTAAAATTGTTCATGAACGCTATATGAAGGCTCAAGACGCTTTTGGTGAGCTGAACGATAGTGTACTGGAATCTGTTGCAGGAGTTCGAGTGGTGCGCGCCTATGTGCAGGAAAAAAAGGATGAGGCTAATTTTGCGGATATGAGTGAGATTGTGTATGCCAAAAATATTCATACAGCTAAAATTAATGCATTATTCGGCCCGATTACGAAAGTCGGAACAGGTATTAGCTATGTTGTAGCACTCGGTTACGGGGCTCATTTAGTGGCGATAGAGGCAATGACGGTTGGGCAACTGGTCACATTTAATGTGTATTTAGGATTAGCGGTTTGGCCAATCTTTGCGATTGGAGAGCTCATCAATGTTATGCAGCAAGGGAATGCCTCACTGGATCGTGTGCAGGAAACATTGAACTATGATGCAGATGTTCAAAATATTCCGAATCCACAAATGATTGCGACACCTAATGCAATTGGTTTTGATGCTTTAACATTCCAATATCCAATGAGTCAGGTGAAAAACTTACAGCAAATTTCACTTGCCCTGAAAAAAGGTCAAACGCTGGGCATTGTCGGCAAGACGGGTGCGGGAAAAACAACCTTCCTTCGCCAATTATTGCGAGAGTATCCAATCGGACAGGGGCAGCTTTCCATTGACGGTATCGACATCACCTCTCAAACCAAGGAGCAGATTCTTGATTGGATAGGCTATGTGCCGCAAGATCATGTGCTATTCTCACGTACTATTCGTGAAAATATATTATTTGGGAAAGAAGATGCGACACAAGCTGAATTACAGCAGGCGATTCGTGCCGCATATTTTGAAAAAGATTTAGAAAATTTACCAATGGGCCTTGAAACACTTGTTGGGGAAAAAGGTGTATCTCTTTCAGGCGGTCAAAAACAACGTGTATCTATTGCTCGTGCACTGATTAAAGATCCTGAAATTTTAATGCTTGATGATTCGCTTTCGGCTGTCGATGCCAAGACAGAGGCAAGAATTATTGAAAATATTCAGCGTGAACGTCATGGGAAAACGACGATTATTACTACGCATCGCCTATCTGGTATTCAGCATGCGGATGTTATCATCGTGTTGGATGATGGACAAATCGTAGAGCAGGGAACACATGAGGAACTTCTTTCGCAACAAGGATGGTATAAAGAGCAATTTGACCGTCAGCAGCTAGAAGGGGGTGCCTCATGAGTACGAGTCAACGTTTAACACGCTATGCGATGCATTTTAAAAAGCCGATATTACTAGGCTTATTCTTCCTTACAATCGCCGTATTTACGGAGCTTGTTGGGCCATTTATTGCTAAGCATATTATTGATAATTACATGACAATTGGTCATATTGAAATCAAACCGATTACATGGCTACTACTCGTTTATTTACTGTTAGCCATTGCAACGGCTATATTACGCTATTTTATGTATATCTATTTACAAATTGGTGCAAACCGCGTCATTCAAAAATTACGTAAGGATGTTTTTGAGCATATTCAAACTTTACCAATTCAGTATTTCGATAATTTACCAGCAGGTAAAATTGTTGCGCGTGTAACAAATGATACAGAAGCGGTGCGTAATTTATATGTACAGGTGCTATCCAATTTTGTTACGAGCTTTATTTCCATCATTGGTGTATATATCGCACTCTTTATTTTAAACTGGAAAATGGCAATGCTAGCTTTAACGATGATTCCTATTGTTTACGTATGGATGATTTTGTATCGAAAATTTGCCTCAAAGTATAATGATGTCATTCGTACAAAAATCGCTGACATTAATGCCATGATTAATGAATCCATTCAAGGCATGACCATTATTCAGGCATTCCGTCGTGAGCAGCAAATGACGAAGGAATTTGATGACATGAATAATGAGCATTATGCATACGAACGTAAGCTATTAGTGCTCGATTCAGCCACATCCTTTAACCTTGTGAATACGTTAAGACTAATTATGTTTACGGTCTTTATTTTCTATTTTGGTACGCAATCATTTACAGCAACCCAAGTGGTTTCAGCGGGTACTTTGTATGCGTTTGTCGATTATTTAACAAAGCTATTTAATCCAATTACGAACATCGTGAACCAATTTTCTCAGCTTGAGCGTTCTCTAATTGCTGGGAAACGTGTTTTCGAGGTGCTAGATACAGACGGTGAGCCTGTCTCTGAAAAAAGCCTCCAACGATATAAAGGCAATGTCGTTTTCGAGGATGTTTCCTTTGCTTATAAAGACAATGAATACGTGCTGAAAAACCTATCATTTGAGGCACATCAAGGTGAAACGATTGCCTTAGTTGGTCATACGGGCTCTGGAAAAAGTTCCATTATGAACTTGTTATTCCGCTTCTATGACCCATCAAAAGGCAAAATTACCATTGATGGCATTGATATCACCTCTGTTCCTCGTCAAACGATGCGTGAACATATGGGAATAGTGCTACAGGATCCTTACTTATTTACAGGTACGATTGCTTCAAATGTCGGCTTAAACAACCCTAATATATCATCCGAAAAAATAGAAGCTTCTTTAAATGCTGTAGGAGGCGAACGGGTTTTATCGAACTTACCTAATGGTTATGATGAGCCAGTGATTGAGAAGGGTAGTACGTTATCTTCAGGGCAACGTCAGCTGATTTCGTTTGCGCGGGCACTTGCCTTCGATCCAGCGATTTTAATTTTAGATGAAGCGACATCGAATATTGATACGGAAACGGAAGAAATTATTCAGCATGCAATGGATGTCCTGAAAAAAGGACGAACAACATTTATTATTGCCCATCGACTGTCTACGATTAAAAATGCCGATCGTATCCTTGTACTTGATCGAGGACAAATTATAGAGAATGGCACGCATGATGAACTGCTAGCACTTGGCGGTATTTATAACAAAATGTATCAAATGCAAGCGAATTCCTTACAGTAAAATCTATGGAAAGCCCCACTTCATAAAAGTGGGGCTTTGTCATTACAAGGATATACATACATTAAAAGTGTCGTAATATCTGATTGAAAATAGATAACTTAAAAAGCATTTAAATGGTTTTACAATAAAAATTTTATTGGATAGTCGGCGTTGAATGCAGACAGGGTTAATTGAATTTTGAAAAGCCTATTTTGGATTAACCTTTCTCCAAAATAGGCTTTTCTTTTTATTCGTTTAACAAAAAATAATAGCTAGTTGAATGATTATAAAGTGATAGTAGTGACGGATAAAGGTAAAGCAATTTAGTTTAAAATTAAATAGTTTAATGTTAAACTATTTAGGAATGAAAGAAAAGGAGATGTGTTAGCGATGGGTAAACTACAAGACAAAGTGGTTATCATTACTGGGGGAGCAGGCGGTATCGGTAGTGGGATGGCAAAAGCAATGGCAAAGGAAGGGGCTGTCGTTACAATTGTTGATTTAAATGCAGAGGCGGGTGAGGTAATGGCAAAAGAATTGCAAGAAATCTCACCAAAATCTATGTTTTTGCAGGCGAATTTAATGGAACGCGATCAATTACCAAAAATTATTGATACAGTCGTAGAAAAATACGGTAAACTAGATGTGCTAGTTAATAACGCTCATGCTGCGAAACAAGTTACAATAGAAGAAACAACACAGGCAGATCTTGATTTATCGTTTGGGACAGGTTTTTATCCAACCTTCTATTTAATGCAAGCAGCACTCCCACATTTAAAAGAAACGAAGGGCAATATTATTAACTTTGCATCTGGGGCAGGTATTCAAGGCCATGAGACACAGGCAACTTATGCCGCAGCTAAGGAAGCAATCCGCGGTATTTCTCGTGTTGCCGCAAATGAATGGGGACGTTTTGGTATCAATGTCAATATCATTAGTCCACTTGCGGATTCACCAGGTGTACAGGCATGGGCAAAAGCACAACCAGAATATTATGAAGCGGTTAGAAGTAAAATTCCACTTGGTCGTTTTGGTGATATTGAGCAAGATATCGGTCGAGTAGCTGTTTTCTTAGCTTCTGACGATTCCCAATACATCACGGGTCAAACGATTATGGTGGATGGAGGTTCACTAATGCTTCATTAGTTCTCGGCGTTCGAGGAGGATTTTTTTGAAACAGACAAATATTTTTAAACTCATTCATATGATTGAACAGGTGAATAATGCCAATATTATACGCTTTACAAAAGCGTTTCCATATCCTTTAGGAATTTCACCGATTTTAGTGTTAAACGAGCTACATGTTAAAGGCCCTCAAAAACAAGCAGAATTAGCTGAAACCATTGGCTATACGAAAGGTGCTATGACAAGCATTGCAGAAAAATTGGTTAAGCTTGGATTAGCGGAAAGACTTTATGATCCATCTGACCGTCGCACCATTCGCTTGCAAATTACGGAAGAGGGGAAAGTAGCTTTGGCGAAGGCTCAATCCATCGGGAAAGAGGTCTTTGTACAGCTTTTTGAAGTATTAGATGACAAGGAAATTGCCCAATATTTGCTGATTCAAGAGAAATTAGTACAGGGAATTCAACAGAAAAATGACTAGCTAATTATCAACTCGCCTCTAAGAAATTTTATAGAGGTGAGTTGATTTTTTTGCTGGATATTTATATTAATGTCATAGGTGGTAGAAGTCTATGGCTTTGAACGGATAGGATACTCAAACTGAAGGATAGAACTCAATATGTGAAGGATAGAACTCAATATGTGAAGGATAGAACAGGAAAACTAGTGGATAGAGCGCACCTTTTGCCCGATAGAATGGCTTTGAACGGATAGAATACTCAAACTGAAGGATAGAACTCAATATGTGAAGGATAAAACGGGAAAACTAGTGGATAGAGCGCACCTTTTGCCTGATAGAATGGCTTTGAACGGATAGGATACTCAAAGTGAAGGATAGAACTCAATATGTGAAGGATAGAACAGGAAAACTAGTGGATAGAGCGCACCTTTTGCCCGATAGAATGGCTTTGAACGGATAGGATATCCAAACCGAAGGATAGAGCGCACCTTTTGCCCGAATAGAATCACTCTAAACAGATAGGGCCCCCGAACTCAATATTTTGTTTAAAATCTAATTGTAAAATAGTTGAATTTATTGAAAATTGTCCAGCTTCATTTTATAATCAAGATACGGTTCTATTATAGAGACAATCGAGGTGTGAAATGACATTAAAAACATTGGATAACTCATTGGAGGTTTTAAAATATTTTAATAAAGAAAATCCTACATGGGGTGTGCGTGAATTAGCAAAGGAGATGAATATTAGTCATTCTATTATTTATCGAATTTTAGTTACATTCGAGAGTCATGGATTTCTGATTCAAAATCCTGAGACAAAAAAATATGAATTAGGGCTTCGTTTTTTAGAGTATGGTCAGATGGTGAAAGATAAATTAAATCTTTCTGATTTTGTTTTGCCAATTATGAAAAATCTTGCAGAAACCATTAAAGAGTCGGTATTTCTAACATGGCTAGATGGCAAAGATGGCGTCACAGTGGAAATAGCTGAAGGCTCTCAAACAATTAAGTTTTCGGTGTCAATGGGCACACGAACACCACTACATATTGGGGCTTCTTGTAAAGTCATCATGGCCTATCTACCTGAGGATCGGAAGAAGGAGATTATGGAGCATGGTATGAAAAGATTAACCCCAGAAACGATTACTGACCCCGAAGAAATAATAGCCGATTTAGAAAAAATTCAACAACAAGGCTGGTGCTTCTCGACGGGGGAATATGCTCATTCTGTTTTTGGGCTTGGTGTACCTCTTTTTAACAGCAAAAAAGAAGTAATTGCTTCTTTAACGATTGCAGGACCTATTTATCGTAAACCAACAGAGGAAAAGTTACCTGAAATGGTGAATATTCTTCAATATGGAGCGATGAATATTCAACGTTATTTCGATCAGTATAGCTTTAAGCTATATCATGAATAAGCTTGAAACAAGGCTCAAGATAGTTAATATCTATCTTGGGCCTTTGCTCTGATTTCCTTCATGAACGATACAGCCGTGTCTATTTCTTCAAACGTATTAAAATAATGTGGGGAAAAACGAGCCATTTGACTAATCTGATTACGTTCCATAATGGTATTGGCCATAAATGTGCCAGCCTCAATAATGACCCCACGTTCTGCTAATTCATTCGTTAGCTCATCTGGAGAAATCCCTTCTATATTAAACGGCGTAATGGATAATCGATGTGCACTATTTTGTGGACCATATAACACAATACCTGGGATGGTTGAGAGCTGTTCCACTAAATAGTTTGTTAATTGTTGTACTCTTTCATAAATAGAGTGAATACCAATAGCGTTGGCATAGTCAATCGCTGCTCCCAATCCCAAAATACTTGGGATGATTGGACAGCCTGGCTCAAAACGTTTCGCTGTTTCTAAAAAAGAATACTCATCGTTTTGATAATCCCACTGGGTACTACCCCAGCCAATCATAATAGGTGTGAGTGCTGGGATAAGCGCTTGGCGCACATATAAAATACCTGAACCCTCAGGGCCGCGCAACCATTTTCGGCCACAGGCAACTAAAAAGTCACAGCCAAGCTCTGCAACATGTATCGGTGTTAAACCAACAGTTTGATTGGCATTAATCAATGTTAATACATGGTGTTGCTGTGCCAGCTGACAAATTTCCTTGGCGGGCTGGAGTGCACCAGCAGCATTGGACATATGGGCAAAGGCAATCAATTTTGTGTGTGGCGTGATGAGTTGCTCCAGCTCTTGTAAATCTACTAGATACTCCGCATTAGTTTTCAAAACTTTTAACTGAACACCTTGTTGCTGAAGGGCAAGCCAAGGCACATAGTTACTTAACATTTCTGTATCGAGCACAATGACCTCATCACCTTGTTCCCATTGCAAGCCCCCTGCTATATAATTAATAGCCATTGAACCGTTTGGCACAAAGGCAATTTCTTCTTTTTTGGCGCCGATAAATAATGCGCTTTTCTCTCGTATACGCTCTACCTGTGCATATATTTCTTGACGAAAAGAGGGGAAGTAGGGACCAATACTCGCTTGTTTTTGAAGATAGCTAGCCATTACATCCACTACTGGCTGGGGCATGGCAGAAGCAGCAGCCGTGTTTAAATAAATATAGTGCTCTAGTAGCGGCATATCTTTTTGTATTTTCATCATATTTAACATTGTGCGCACCAGCCTTATAAAATGATTAATTCTTTCGGATAGGTCATTAAATTCTTATAACCATTTTCTGTAACAATTAAATTATCCTCGATACGAACACCGCCGACATCCTGAACGTAGATACCTGGCTCCACTGTAAATGCCATACCAGGTTTTAATACTAGCTGATTACGCTGCATGATATAAGGTTCCTCATGTGCACTTAAACCAATACCATGGCCAAGTCGGTGTGTGAAATTGTCACCATAGCCTGCGGCGTGAATAATGCCTCTTGCTATAGCATCAATGTCATGTGCTGTCATGCCTGGTTTGATCGCTTCTATTGCCGTTTCATTGGCTTGTTTAACAATGCTGTAAATCGTTTTTAAAGTTGGAGAAATCTCCCCTAAAGCTACCGTTCTAGTCATATCTGCCACATAGCCCTTATAAATGGCCCCAAAGTCTATGACGATCAATTCGCCTGTCTCTATTTTTTTCATGCTTGCTCTGCCGTGGGGAAGCGCTCCTCGGTAACCTGATGCCACAATGGTTCCAAAAGGTGTTCCCTCTGAACCACGTCGTCTCATTTCATATTCTAATTGTGCAGCGACTTCCATTTCTGAAACACCAGCTCGTATCGTTGGCAATGTTGCTTCAAGACTTTCTTCTGCAATTTGTACAGCCTGTCGCATCAAGGCTATTTCATGATGCTCTTTTTTCATACGGAGTTCACGAATGGATTCACCGATGTCACATAAATTGTTATATGTAAGGTGTTCGATTGCTTTTTGTTCCTTTACGTGCATCGTGTCAAATTCCACACCAAGTGTTTGCGACGCTCCCAGCTCTTTTTTAAATTGCCAGATGGCCTGTGTCGGTCCCTCTTCATCTGAATAAGATACGATAGCATTCGCACACTCCGTATCAACTTTTGTTAGTTCTACTTGTGGTACTAGAAAATATAATTGATTGTTAGCCGTGATAGCCACTAACGTTAAGCGCTCACTTTGCTTTAACTGGAGACCTGTAAAATAAGACATATTCGACCCAGGTACAAGGATCGCCACATCAATTTGCTGTTGCTGCATATAGGAAACTAGTTTCTCTCTTCTATTTTGAAACATAGGGTCATTCCTCCTAAAATAAGTTATATTAATTGTTTCTATTATAGATACAGTGTATCTTAAGATTATATATTAATAATAATGAATTTTCAATAAATAAAGTGGATGTCAGCCTAATAGGTGGCTCTAATAGGAAGGGAATTTACAAATGAGGGAATAGTATGCTGTTAATTTAGTAAATACTAGTGTACGTCTTTTTTTCGTCCATTATGCATATAAGTAGACTAGATAAACTTTTTTCCAACTTAATACGTCAAAAAGAGGGGCAAAATTGTTAAGCAAGAAAGGACTAATGTATGGAAAAAAATATGAAACGCTCAAAAGAGAAAAAGAGCAAGAAAAAATTATGGCTGTGGATAGTCGGTAGCCTACTAGCAATATTTTTAATTTTTATAGGTGCTGCTTACTTTACCATCCAAAAAACTATGAATAAAATAAATACACCACTTATTCAAACAACGGATGCTGCACAACTCGAAGAAAAAACAGTGATCAAAAAAGAACCATTCTCGGTTCTCATGCTTGGGGTCGATGAACGAAAAGATGATAGCGGCCGTTCCGATACTATGATTGTGATTACTGTGAATCCTGAAAAACAGACAATGAAAATGCTTAGTATTCCCCGTGATACACGTACAGAAATTATTGGTCATGATACCGTTGATAAAATTAATCATGCCTATGCCTTTGGTGGCGTTCCGATGGCTGTAGATACAGTGGAAAATTTTCTAAATATACCTATTGATTATTATGTGTTTATTAATATGGAGGGTTTTCTACAAATTATTGACACGCTTGGGGGCGTAACCATCAATAATGATATGGATTTAACTTTTGATGAATATCATTTCCCAGAGGGAGAAATTACGTTAGACGGTAATGAGGCACTGATTTTTTCACGTATTCGTTACGAAGATCCGCGCGGTGATTTTGGTCGCCAAATTCGTCAGCGCCAAATTATTGAAGCTGTAATGAAAAAAGCTTCTACACCATCTACGTTATTAAAAGCAACAGATATGCTGAATGTTCTAGGTGATAATGTGCGTATGAACTTTTCTGTCAAGGATCTTATTCAGCTGCAAGGTCTTTATAAAAAGATGGATGCAGATATTGAACAGTTGTCATTTGACGAGGGGGATGGTCAAAGGATTAACCATATTTGGTACTACATTCCGAATGAGACAGAGCTTGAAGAAATACAAATAGATTTAAAAAATCATTTACAAAAAAGTAAGTAAGTTAGCTACAACTTTGGGCCATGAAGGGAGGGAGATGAATGAATGGGAGGACCCAGGTGCTTAGGTATACAGCACTGAATCATTGCATGCAAAGCTATGTACCTAAACGTAAAGTGCGAAAAAATCCAGTCCAATCAGCGATAAGAGGCCTACAAGTATTGTGTTTAAAATTGTTTATGTAAGAGATAAAAAATCATTCAGGTAGGGCGCATGCCTAGTTGAATGATTTTTTTATGGCTTCATCAATCATTTTCCAATATTTCTTGAAATATCAGAAAATTAAGTGTATACTGACATTAGAAATGGTTAAAGGAGTGATTGTGATGATTATAGGCACAATTTTATTAGCATTTGCATTACCAGTGGGTATCGTATTAGCAGCAGATTTATTAAACGAGCAGCGTCACTCTACTACACTATCTAACCATTCATAATGACCAAACAACTAAAACGTTCATTTTTAGACAATGCTACCTTGTAGCCTTGTCTATTTTTTATGTTATTTCAGCAGGTATCACAGGTTCATTTTTACTCGTCAGCATGAAAAAATCTGGACGCAATTATACGAAAGCTTAGTCGATAAATTGGAAACTATTTATGTGATTCATTCGTCAATAGTATAGAGAAAATGTTATACTATATAAAAAAACAGTATCGGGGAATGAGCATGCAAGAGGAAAAAACATCTAATTTTAAAAAAGAAATACTATCCTACATTAAAATTATTGTCATTACAGCAGTTGTCGTTTTTGGCTGTAAGCAATTTTTATTTGCGCCGATCAAAGTGCAGGGAGCATCGATGTATCCGACGTATCATGATAAGGATATTATTATTGTAAGTAAAACAAGTAAAATCGAACGTTTCGATCAAATTGTTTTCCAATCACCTGTAGAGGATGAGTTATATATTAAACGTGTAATTGGTCTTCCAGGAGATAAAGTCGAAATGAAAGATGATGTATTGTATGTCAATGGCAAAGCGTACAAAGAAGATTATGTCAATCGCCAAACAGAGGATCCTAATCAATTACGCATTACGGAAAACTTTACGTTGGAACAATTAGTGAATGAACAAGAAGTGCCAAAGGGAATGTTTTTTGTGCTTGGTGACAATCGCCTAAAAAGTAGTGATAGTCGCCATTATGGTTTAATTTCCGAGGATGCAGTTTACGGTGAATCAAAATTAATACTATATCCATTTAGCCATTTTCATATTGGTTCAAAATGATGAAAAAGAGGTCACTCCCTTGAGTAGCCTCTTTTTAATTTTGGGGTAAATCTGTACAGCTTTTATACGTGGGATAATAGACACAAATTCTTGAGTTTTCAACGGTTTCTTTAATGGGTGACGGCCTACTTTTTGCTGGAGAATGGATTGCTGGTTCTTCAATCGTGAACTCTTCTACTACTAATTCTACGCCATAAAATAGTATTAAAAAATAGCAAACAAATCCTACTATGCGCAAACAATCACCTCTTAAAATAGTTATTGTATGTTAATATGTATGGTCAAATTCGTCGAAATATAAGCAGAAATTCAAAATTTTCTCTCGATTCCACGGTTTTATGATGGCGTTCATTCTATGAAAAAAATCTATTGTCAATGAAATTTTGATGTGCTACTATAGCTAAAGTAAATATTTGATCTGTATAACCTCAATAATATGGATTGAGGGTCTCTACCAGGAACCATAAAATCCTGACTACAAAACTTTGCTTCATTTTTGTAGTCAGGATTTTTTTATTATGCTTTAAAAGAATCTCCTACAAAAATGGAAGTGTAATGAAAGGGAGATTACGATGAATTGGAGAGTTTATATTCTTGCAGTGACAACCTTCGCAGTAGGGTTAGTTGAATTAATTGTTGGTGGAATCCTGCCAAATATTGCAGAGGATTTACATGTATCATTAGCAACAGCAGGACAATTAATCACAATTTTTGCACTGGTTTATGCGATTTCTGCGCCAGTCCTACTATCCTTGACAGCCAAGGTGGAACGGAAGCGCTTATTCCTTATTTCTTTATTTATTTTCACGTTAGGGAATCTAATGACCTTCTTTAGTACAACGTTCATCATTGTGCTAATTGCTCGTATTTTCACAGCGATGAGTACAGCGTTAGTCATCGTATTATCATTAACGATTACTACTAAAATCGTAGAGCCCCGCCACCGTGCCAAAGCATTAGGGCTTGTTTTTATGGGCGTAAGTTCCGCGCTTGTAATCGGTGTGCCAATGGGTATTTTTATTACAGAAGCGTTTGGCTGGCGTGCTGTATTTTTAGGTATTAGTATCCTGTCAACGATTTCAATGGTTTTAATTGCCTTATTGCTTGAAAAAATGCCAATCGGAGAAGTAGTGCCACTGAAGGCACAAATCAAATCATTGGCGAATTTGAAAATCCTAACAGCACAGTTAACTACGCTGTTTATGTTAGCGGGTCATTACATGCTCTACGCTTATTTAACACCATTTTTAGTAGAAGCATTTGATCTGAGTGCCTCATGGATTAGTATTTGCTACTTAATTTTCGGTATTGCCTCTGTTAGCGGGAACGCTATAGGAGGCTGGGTGAGTGATAAAATTGGCACAAGCAAGGCTATTATTTTAATCGTCTCTGCCTTTGCCATTGTGTTATTTACTATTCCTTATACAGTTATTGCCCTGCCACTGTTTTTAGTATTTACGGTTTTATGGGGGGCGTTGAGCTGGGCTTTGACACCACCATTACAAAATTATTTAATTCAGGCAGATCCTCAATCATCTGATATTCAGCAAAGCTTAAATACAGCTGCCCTGCAAATCGGGATCTCCATCGGATCAGCAGTAGGAGGCGCTATGTTTGCTTGGACAGGGTCCGTTATGCACTTAGCAAGCTTTGGTACGATTCTAGTTCTCGGTGCATTAGCTTGTGCCATCTTCTCTATTAAAAGAGCACCTCTTGGTCAGGAGCAGCACGTAGATTATTCATCAGCACATCATAACTCGTAATAGAACAACTGCCTGTAAGGTATTGGGAAAGCCGTCCCAATACCTTTTTTTGAATCTATTTTCGAATCGTTTCAAAAATTAAATTCTCTATGGTTTCTTAGCATACTCCAATTCTCTATGGAATAGATTGTTGTAGTTAATGAATTTACAGACTTGAGGAGTTTGAGATTTAAGTGTAAATACTACTTTTTAAAGGAAACCTTCAAATCTTGTAAATGGAAGGAGAACCCAATGACTGAATATCATCAACAATCATCTGCTGAAGTCATGAAAATATTGAACGTCACCACACAAGGCTTGACCGATGATGACGTCAAAAAAAGACAACAAATCTATGGCTATAATGTATTAGAGGAAGGGAAAAGAACAAGTACATGGGCTGTTTTCATGGGTCAATTTAAAGATTTATTGGTCATTATTTTACTCGTTGCGGCCTTCGTTTCCTTTCTACTAGGAGAAGTGGGAAGCACCATTGTGATTATGATCGTGGTCATTTTAAATGCTATTTTAGGCACGGTGCAGCATGTGAAGGCAGAGCAGTCACTAGATAATCTGAAAGCATTGACCTCTCCGATTGCCAAAGTCATGCGTAATCATCAACTAGTGGAGATTTCTTCTGAAGAAATTGTGGTAGGCGATCTTCTGATGTTGGAGGCAGGCGACTACATCAATGCGGATGGCAGGCTACTGGAAAGCCATAATTTACACATCAATGAAAGCTCGCTCACAGGCGAATCGATTGCTGTAGCAAAAAGTACGGACCCTATTCGGAAAAATAATGTAACGATTGCGGATAAGAAAAATATGGTGTATTCAGGAAGCTTTGTGACTAATGGACGTGGCATCGTGATGGTTACTGCGATCGGGATGCAGACCGAAATCGGAAAAATTGCGAATTTACTCGATACGGCCAAGGAGAAGAAAACACCATTACAAATTAGTCTTGATCAATTCGGTGAAAAATTAGCACTAGGCATTACCCTAATTTGTTTAGCTATTTTTACGATTGACCTTATTCGAGGAAGGGCCTTAGTGGAATCCTTTATGTTTGCTGTATCCCTTGCTGTTGCAGCGATCCCAGAGGCATTGAGCTCCATTGTGACCATTGTATTAGCTTTTGGCACCCAGAAAATGGCGAAGGAAAATGCGATCATCCGCAAGCTTTATGCTGTTGAAAGCTTAGGAAGTGTATCGGTTATTTGCTCTGATAAAACGGGTACCTTAACCGAAAATAAAATGGTCGTACAGGAAGTTTTCGTCGACCAGAAAAAGATTCCACACGATTGGCTGAATCCAACGAACCCAGTGGAAAAAGAGCTGATGGTAAAAGCGCTTCTATGTAGTGACGCTGTCGAGCGTGAGCAAAAAGAAATTGGTGACCCTACAGAAATTGCCCTCGTGAAATTAGGGAAACAATATGGTTTAGATGAATTGACAGTTCGCGAGCAATATCCTCGACTGGCTGAAATTCCATTTGATTCAGCGAGAAAGCTCATGAGTACTGTTAATCAGATGGACAAGCAACCTATCATGATTACTAAAGGGGCTTTAGATGTACTTTTACCAAAAGTGACACGAATCAAAACAACAACTGGTATTTTTGAGATGACTGCGCAGCATCGCCAGAAAATTGAAGCAGTGAATCGTGATTTTTCTATGAATGGTTTAAGGGTGTTAGCTATTGCTTATAAGGAGGTATTGCCTCTACAAAAAGTCGATACAAGAGCTGAACGAGATTTAATCTTTGTTGGCTTAGTAGCGATGATGGACCCTCCAAGAAAAGAGTCGAAAGAGGCTGTGGAAAGCTGTATAAAAGCAGGTATTAAGCCCGTCATGATTACAGGGGACCATAAAATTACAGCAACAGCTATCGCTCAACAAATTGGTATTTTACAAAATCCAGCAGAAGCTATAGAAGGACATGCACTCGAAGGTTTAACCGATCAAGAGCTACAAGAAAAAATACATGATTATTCTGTGTATGCTCGTGTTACACCAGCACAAAAAATTCGAATTGTCAAAGCCTGGCAGGATAAAGGGCATGTTGTCGCCATGACAGGGGATGGTGTCAATGATGGGCCAGCCCTGAAACAAGCCGATATTGGTGTAGCAATGGGCGTGACAGGCACAGAGGTTGCGAAAGATGCCTCGTCCATGATTTTAACTGATGATAATTTTTCGACGATTGTCAAGGCAATTGCCAATGGTCGTAGCATCTATACGAATATTAAAAATGCGATTCTGTTTTTATTATCAGGAAATGCGGGTGCTATTTTTGTCGTGTTATATGCCACTGTTTTAGGCTTACCTGTTCCTTTTGCACCTGTGCATCTATTATTCATTAACCTATTGACAGATAGTCTACCAGCAATCGCAATCGGTTTAGAGCCAAATAATAAGAAAACAATGAAGGACAAGCCTAGAAATATCCATACTCCTTTATTAAATAAAGCCTTTACAACACAAGTAGTGCTTGAAGGTATATTAATCGCCATTTCCACCATTATTGCGTTTCAAATCGGTTTATCGACAGGTGATACGTTAACAGCCAGCACAATGGCCTTTACCACATTATGCCTATCAAGATTAGTGCATGGCTTTAACTCCAGATCCAAACAATCAATCTTTGCTATTGGCGTATTTTCGAATAAATATACTTGGCTTGCCTTTATCATCGGTGTATTTAGCTTACACATTGTCTTGTTTATGCCAATGCTCACAACAGTTTTTGAGGTAGCTCCATTAACGACAGCTCAGCTAGGCTTTATTTATAGCTTATCGGTATTACCATTCCTAGTGAACCAATGGTATAAGCTACTGTTCGTGAGAAATCGATAGTAGGTCAAAAAAGAAGCTTCCGTTAGATAAAACGGATGCTTCTTTTTAGCTTTGAGGTGCTACTATCCAACCTTTACGCTTACTGAGGTCAATCAATTTTGCCCCTAATAGTGCATAACGCATATGAAGTTCACCATATTTAGTTAAGTGGAGCTTTTTTACTGACAAATCCAGTGCTTGGCTTACAGCAATTAAAGATGAGGCAATATTCATGGATAAAATAGCACTAATTTCGCCATCATTAATAGCCGATTTTCCACGAAGATCCGTTAGTTTCATCTTACTGTACTCGATTGCTGTAGTGGGTGCCAACATGCCATTTTCCTTTAATAATAATGTCAACTGCTTATTTTCCTCTTTTAAACATTGAATAAACTCCAAGATCATGATTTTTAAATGTTTATCACGTGTATGCTTAAAAAAGGCATGGCTTGAAGCAATATAGCTTTGATTGACACCAAGCTGTGACCAAAGCTTGAAAATTTCCTTAAATTGTAACGATGCTAGATTGTCCTTTATCATTATGGCACTTCCTAACTCTTAGTTTATCTAAGATTAGGATGGACAGGAAATGACATTCTATTCATCTTTTACAATAAAAGTTTACTAACGAGCCTTTAATAATAGGTGCCATAAGGAGACATGTGAGGATTAGGGTAGCGATATGGATAAGGGTATGGACATGGCTTCATGTAGTGCTGCGGCATTGTTTGTTTTGACGGAGTTTGATCGGTTGCTGACTGGACACGATGACAGCCTTTTGGTGGTCCGATATAAGTGGATGGAACAATCGGTGCAATTGTTTTCTTCCATTGTTCTTCATCTAAACAATACGTATGCGCCATAATATTTGCTGGTGTAAATTTCAAGATATCGGAACCTAAAATGACCTCTGGCGTTGGTGCATCAAAAATCGCAAGTAAATGAGTATTATCTTCTGTTGCTATTTCATAATGCCACCAGCCCTGCGGTATATTGGCAACTTGCCCAGGTCTAATGGGATAGTTTTGTATTTTCTTTGTAAAGGGATTCAAGATGGAAACCGTCGCTGCCCCAGCGATACAATAGACGAGCTCAGCGGCATTTTGATGGTAGTGTGGCTCAACGATATTTTCTTTACTCAAAAAAATATCGAGTAAAGATGTATTTTCTACTGTATTTAATTGTTCCACACTAAGAATATTAATGTAATTTTGTGAATCCTTTTTAAAAAGCGTACTTTTATTAACATCAAAAGTGAATTCTGTAGAGGGAGAGGTATAGTCGATATTTGAGCTAATACTTACATCCTTTCTCATGAAAGTGGGATATTCATCATCATAGATTATGTTTCAACAGCATATAGGCTTACACAGATGCCTAGAGAGCAGCTACGGAACGTATCTTTTTAAAAATTAGCTAAAATTACCACCTCTAATTAAGAATGTATGTACGTGTAAAGAAAAGTAGATATTTGTTCTTTTTATATAAAGTATTGTAAATGTGTAAAAGGCATATGCAGAGCTGTAAAGGGGCGTTCAACAGGAAAGAATCGGTAGCGTCACCAAATCGTCCATATGATGTAGATAGAGAAATCAGGTGCCATTACAAAAAGGTGTGTAAAAATCATCAACATAACAGGTGAATCTTTTACTTTACAAGGCAAGAGGGGTGTACGTTTCCTATAAACAATATTTTAGCCATGCTGCCCATTTTACAGCGAGAGTCTAAGGTCATAAAAGATATTTTTTATATTGATGTGGAATGTTTTTATATGGAGTAGTTATAGTATTCTATGGATATTATAACTGCTCTTTTTTTACCTATACACCTCTTCTATGATTCACCTATCCAATCATGAAATTTACACTGCTCTTATAGGGCATAGAAGGAATCTAGATAAACAAAATACCGTTCTTATTACTGTAAAACTGATGCACTTGATCCACAATCTATTAGCAGGCGGCCTTTTTAAAACAGTCGCTGGCTATTTTAATTTCCTAGATTACATATAAACCGACCCTTCCAATCCCTCCTTTTACAGCCCTCCTAATTTTCTATAAGCAACTACATCACTGACTGTATCTGCCACTGATGCCTTGATGGGGTTAATTGGAAAAATTATGAATTACTGTGAGTTATTTATGGTTTGAAAGTTCTGTTTTTTTATACAATTACTAGGAAAATAGATTTAATCTATTTTTCATAAATTGATACAAATTATCAATATTTCAGAATATTTAAATATTCCGATTCTCGAATTAGTTCCATTGTGATAAATTGGAAATATCACACTAAACTGAAAAGTGTGACAATTAAAGGAAGAGGAGGAAATGAGATTTGAAAAATTTTAAGTTTATGAAGTTTTTAAGTAGTATTCTAGTTTTCGTTATGGTGCTTTCTCTATTAGTTCCATTGTCGAGTGCTAGTGCTGAAGAATCGAAACCATTCAAGCAAGATAGTCAAAGTGAAAGTATAATTCAACTAAAGGCGGCTATTGCTGAACAGCTAAGCTTGTCTAAAGATGGTCCAACCCTCCATGAAAGCTTAGAAAATGTATCAGGCAATCAAAAGGTTGCAGTCATCGTTCATTTATCCGAAAAGCCTGTTGCATTAGAGCAAGGAATAAGTGAAGTCAAAGGCCGAAAATTCTCTAATGCCCAAGCAAAAGAAGTTCGTTCCAATGTAAAAGTACAACAAGCAGAAGTTAAAAAAGAGTTAGCTATTAAAAATGTGGAGATGACTCAAGGTTACACATTTGATACTGTTTTAAACGGTTTTGCAGCAACTGTGAAGGCAAAGGATCTCCCAAAACTGCTTACAGTTGATGGAATTACATTAATTGAACCTGATGCAATTGTTTACGCATCAGAAGATAATACGATGAAATCATCGGAACTTATGAAGAAAGATTCAGTAGAAGCTCAAATGAATACAAGTAATTCTTTCCTTGGTATCGAACAGCTTTGGAAGGAAGGAATTGAAGGACAAGGAATAAAAGTAGCAGTATTAGATACTGGTATTGATGCAGATCACCCTGAATTCGCTGGAATTTATAAAGGCGGAAAAAACTTTATTCCAAATTCTTCTACTTACACGAAGCCTCGAGCAGATAACGATGCATCGGAAACATTACCTTCAGAGCGTCCAGTCGGGACACCTGAATTTAATGAAAAAGGAAGCTCGTTCTATACTTCTCATGGTACACATGTTGCTGGAACAATTGCAGCAATCGGCGCTAACGAATTTGGTATTAAAGGAATTGCGCCAAAAGTAGACCTTTATGCTTACCGTGTTCTTGGAGCATACGGAAGTGGAGCTACATCTGGTATTGTTAAAGCAATTGAAACTGCTGTAAAAGAAAAAATGGACGTTATCAACCTTTCACTTGGCGGGGGAGCCAATTCTGAAACGGATGCTGGTTCTTTTGCTATTAATAATGCAATGATGGCTGGAACAATCGGAGTAGTTGCAACAGGAAACTCTGGTCCAAATCGCGGAACAATGGGTACTCCTGCAACAGCTCGTTTAGGCATTGCTGTTGGTAACACAACAAATCCTGAAACAATGTATAACGGGGAAGTGAATGTTACAGTTGGCAATTACAACTTAACAAAACAGCTTCCATTAATGGGAACGACTTTTGGGAAAGATGTAGCAAAACAGCTTCAAGGAGAATTTGACCTAGTTGCTGTTCCTGGAAACGGAGAAGTAAAAGACTTTGAAGGAATTGATGTAGAAGGGAAAGTGGCATTGATTTCCCGTGGCGGTATCGCATTTGTTGATAAAATTGCGAATGCAAAGGCAAATGGAGCTGTCGCAACAATAATTCATAACTTTGCTGGCGGAACAAATGCACCGGACATTTCAGGCACATTCCTTGGTGATTCATTTGAATTTCTGCCAACATTCGACATGTCTCAAACGGATGGTAATGCAATTCGCGCTGCATTAGCAGGCGGAACTGGAAAAGTAAGTTTTAGTAAATTCGCTTCCACAAAGACACTGGGGGATGAGGTAAACTCTTCCAGTTCGCGCGGACCATCTACACCAAACTTTGATATTAAACCAGATGTAAGTGCACCTGGAACAAATATTATGTCAACGATTCCAATGTATAAAAAAGATTTCCCTGATGCAGATTATGGGGAAGCTTATGGTCGTAAAACAGGAACATCTATGGCAACACCGCATATTGCAGGTATTGTTGCATTAGTTAAACAAGCAAATCCTAGTTGGAACGCGTTCGATGTAAAAGTGGCGCTTTCTAATACAGCACAGGTTTTAGATACAACAAAATACGATGTGTTTTCTCAGGGTGCAGGGCGTGTAAATGCTTATGCAGCAGCTCATCCAGAAATTCTTGCCTATGCACTTGATAGCGCAATTTTGGATGGTACGGGTGCAGTTACAGAAAACTTGAAAGGGACAGTTACTTTCGGTCCACAATCATTGAAAGATCAGGATATTTCTGTAACGAAACAAGTTTTAGTAAAAGATATTAAAGGGAACGGCGGCAATTATAACGTATCGATTGATGTGACAAAAACATTTGGTGATGCAACTGTTACAGTAGATCAGCCGACATTTAATCTAGTTGGTGAGCAAGTGTTAAATATTACATTAACTGCTTCACAAGCTACGGCACCAAATGGCTCTGAAATATTAGGGTATATTTATATCAATGGAGGATCTACAGAAATTTCATTACCATTTGCAGCTGACTTAGGTGGCGAGGCAGTAACGGAAATTAAAGATTATAAGATTACAGAAACAGACCTATCCTTTAACGGCGATGGAGTGAAAGATTCAGCTGTACTTTCATTCACATTAACTGGAGACGTAACAACTAACTATATCGAGCTTTGGGATATTATGAATCCTGAAGGTGGAGAATACGAAGACGGCTACATTGGTTATCTACATGCAGGTACTGCGCTAGGAAAAGGCTCTTATACGCTAAATGTTGGTGGGCAGTACAAACCATGGGGATCAGAACCTGCCACAACGATTCCAGATGGCCTGTATACAATTGACTTCACTGGTCTTGCAGCATCAGGAGCAGTTTCCGATTATGTTGGGCCAATTGTTGTGAAAACAACTAAACCAGAAATTACAGGTTCAGTAGCTAATGGTGTCGCTACAGGACAGGTAACAGATAAGTATATCGACTACAATGAAGAGTTAGATTTATATGATTTAAATTATAATTTAAATGATAAATTAAAAGCTTCCTATATTTCGACGATAAATGGTGAAGTACAAGCACCAGTTCCTTTTGAATTAAATCAAGACGGTAGCTTTACATTCCCAGTAACAGCAGAAACTAATGCTGTATCAGTAAAAATTACTGACGCTGCCGGAAATGTTGGTGAAGCAAAGATATATGAAAATGAAGTAGTAACAGCACTTTCTGTAAATCCAACTGAGCTAGACCTAAAAGCTGGAGAAACTGCACAACTGACGGTAACAGAAACGTCAACGCCTGCAAAAGGTGATGCAACAGAGGAAGATGTAACTACAAAAGCTACTTATGTGGTTGGAGATGAAAACATTGCAACAGTAGCAAATGGATTAGTCACTGCAGTAGGTGAGGGCACGACTACTATTACTATTTCATATGGTGATAATAAAGTTACTGTAAATGTTACAGTTAAAGCACCTGTTGTAGAAGTAGTAACACTAGAAATTGACCAATCTCAGGTTGAAACTAGTATAGGTAAGGAAGTTGCCGTGAAGATTACTGAAGTAACTACTTTTGATGGGAAAACAACAGAAAAAGATGTTACAAAGCTTGCAACCTATGAAGTAGCGAATGATAAAATAGCTACTGTAAAAGCAGGGGTGGTAAAAGGAAAAGGTCAAGGTAATACGACGATTACGGTAACGTATGGTGAGCACACACTAACATTTGGTGTGTTTGTAAAGCAAGGTGATGACAACGGAAACGGAAACGGAAACGGTAATGGAAACGGAAACGGTAATGGAAACGGAAACGGTAAAACGGAAATGGAAACGGAAACGGAAACGGTAATGGAAACGGAAATGGAAACGGAAACGGAAAACGGAAACGGTAATGGAAACGGAAATGGAAATGGAAACGGAAACGGTAATGGAAACGGAAATGGAAACGGAAATGGAAACGGAAATGGAAACGGAAATGGAAACGGTAATGGAAACGGAAAAACGGAAACGGAAATGGAAATGGAAACGGAAACGGAAACGGAAACGGAAATGGAAACGGAAACGGTATGGAAACGGAAACGGTAATGGAAACGTAATGGAAACGGACGGAAACGGAAATGGATGGATTGGAAACGGAAACGGAAATGGAAACGGAAATGGAAACGGAAACGGAAATGGAAATGGAAACGGAAACGGAAACGGAAACGGTAATGGAAACGGAAATGGAAATGGAAACGGAAATGGAAACGGAAATGGAAACGGAAATGGAAACGGAAATGGAAACGGAAATGGAAACGGAAACGGAAACGGAAATGGAAATGGCAATCATATAATAATGAAGTCACCGTGGATGATTTATAGTTAATTTCAGTTCAAGTAAAAAGAGAAATTGCACCTCGCAATTTCTCTTTTTACTATTTATAAAGAAGTTCCTTTAAAAAAATTATCTCCTACTAAACTAACTGTGACATATTCTTTCGAATTTTCTTGCCATATTTGATATAAATCAGTTCCTCTTTATTTCTCCCATTCATAGTTCACTTCTTGATCAAGATTTTTTTACCTATTCCCTAATCACAGATGATACAACATTTCCAAAAAGGGCTCACTGGCACTGATAGAATATCAATGCTAGATGGCTGCTTAGTTTTTTACAACTTTCTACTTGACAGGGATAAATTTGAGTACTTGGTCTTTTTCCAAAAATTGAACATTGCCAAGGTAAGAACATTCGTTCTATTATGTATACAAACAAATGTTCCTACGTAATATAGGTAAAAGGGAAAATCATTGTGCTAATAATAAATAACAATCATTTCAAAAAATTACGAGAGGCAATGGGAGGAAACTAAGATGAGAGAACAACTGATTAAAGCTATGCAGCATAAACAATTAGTGAATATGATGTATATAGCAAAAGATGGCTCCATAACAAAAAGGCGTGTAAAAGTCATTAAAATTGTTGGTGATTCATTCCAGGCGTTTTGTTTTACAAGACATGCAAAACGTACTTTTTTGATTAGGAATGTTCTAGCTGTTATTCCTTTTGTTAGTAAGGGACGTGAAGTTATATGAATTATGAGGGTATGCCCAATAGACCAATTATGTGTATCGATATGAGATGCTTTTATGCCAGTATCGTGGCGATGTTACATGGGCTAGATGTTTTAAAAACGCCAGTTGCCGTAGTAGCAAATTTTGACCAACCAGGTAGCGTAGTGCTTGCGGCATCACCATTGATGAAAGAGAAATTTAAAATCAAAACTGGAAGTAGACGTTATGAGATACCAAAACATCCTGACATTAGATTGTTTGAGCCTAAAATGAGTTTCTTTATTCAAATGTCGATGACGATTACTAAATTAATCTCTAATTATGTACCAGTTGATGCGATACATGTGTATAGTGTGGACGAAAGTTTTGTTGATTTAACTGGCACTGAAAAGCTTTGGGGTTCACCTGAGGAAACGGCTAAGGAAATACAAAGAGCTATTCTTGACCAATTTAATATACCTAGTGCAGTAGGTATGGGACCAAATATGTTAATAGCCAAATTAGCTTTAGACCTTGAAGCAAAGAAAACAGGTTTTGCTAAATGGACATATGAAGATATTCCAAAAAAATTATGGCCAGTTCAACCCCTTTCTGAAATGTGGGGGATCGGTAAACAGATGGAAGCAAATCTAAATGCTATGGGGATACAAACAGTCGGTGGTTTGGCTAATACAGATTTAAAAGAATTAGAAAAGCGCTTTGGTGTAATGGGCAATCAACTCTATTACCATGCATGGGGAATAGATCTATCCAAATTAGGGGAGCCGTTAATAACAAACGGAGCGTTAAGTTTTGGGAAGGGCCAAATGTTGATGAGGGATTACCATACACGTAAAGAAATCTCTGTAGTACTTCTTGAAATGTGTGAGGACGTAATGAAGCGAACGCGGGATGCAGGTTATGTTGGTCGTACAATTAGTATTGGTCTTTCTTATAGTCGAAACGCTATGACCAAAGGATTCCATCGATCTAAAACAATTGCAGTACCGACAAGCGAAACACTTGTGATGTATAAAACTTGTATTGAATTACTGGATAAATATTTTACAGGTGAACCAACTCGGCAAATAGCTGTCCGAATATCCAACCTGGAAAGAGAGCATAGTATCCAATTAGATTTATTCGATGATCGTAAGCCACAGCGTCAAATAATCGGTCCTACAATGGATGCAATACGCAACAGGTTTGGAGCTACTTCAATATTAAGAGCAGTTTCTTTCACAAAAGCTGGGACGGCTATTAAGCGCGATCGCTTAGTTGGTGGTCATTTGGCATAGGAGTGATTTATTAATGATACAAGACAGAGGTCATATTAAATGGGCGTCGATGATGTTGCCGGAGCATTTAGAGCTTCTTAGAGAGTATAAACAAGCGCATCCAGAACAGCCAAGAGAATTGACTGAGTGGGAACTGGAAGAACTACAAAAAGCAATTGATCAAGCTTTTAATCAGCAATTGCACATAAAATTAGAAGTGTGGGAGGACTACAAAATCACACAATGGACTGGAATAATTAAATCGATTAATACTAATGAACTCATACTTGAAACACTACTTATAACGAAACGTATTCCAATTCAAAGTATTCAATCAGCTCAACTGGATGCTGATTATTATGATTAAAGCCAACGAAAGACAGTTACTGCATAAATATCTTTTGTTAGAGCTAGCAGTTAAATCATTACAGGTTGACTACTGTAGATTGGAGCAGTTTAAAATGAAAACGGTATTTCTTCCAATGATGGATTCATTGCTAAAGGATCTAAGACAGGAATATTTTCACCTCAAAGGAGAACTTGCACAAAAACGTATACGAGTAGTAGGCTGGCAACTAGTAGATGAATACTTTAGTGACGTACAAGTTGCCACTGCAGGTAATGATGTAGTACTTCGTTATGCAAATCAAGCTCTGAAATCACAGGTGGAAAAATTGTTGATGCATCATATACATGTAGCTTTAAAATAAAGATTGATTAAAGAAAATTTTTCCTTCATTTATCAGCAAACGTAAAAACACTCCATTTTGAAAAAATATTGATCAAAATGGAGTTAAGTATGAGATTTTTATTTGATTAATTAAATGAGCCTTATTCAACTAAAGCTCTGTTAGTTGAATAGACAAAATTCACCTAAATTTTCAGAAGGGAGTGTTTATGCTCAATTCTTATCCTGAAATGGTTCATTATTCGTATTTGTTCTTCAGTTAATTTTTCTATGTCCCAATACATATGCATTAAACTGTATTCAAAAATTTCCTTTAATTTTATAAATAGAGGGAGTTTTTCTAACATCTCTGATGATATAGAATTTTCTTCCTGATACCCTTCAATTATTGCGTTAGATATAGAACGACCATAGTCAACAATATTACTGTTTCCTACAAATGAATATTCCATCGCACTATAGATTGGAACAGCTAAATCAAATATATAGAAGTTTTTTTCGCAATCTTGAAAATCAATCATCGTAAAATTATTATGACTATCTACCAATATGTTTTCTAACCATAAATCACCGTGTATCAAACCATAATCTGACTGTTTTTTCGGAATATCCTTTATTGAGGATAAAACCTCATCTGCAATTTCTCTAATTATATTTTCTTCTTTAGGGATATATTTCAGAAAAGCATATTCTTCATTCTCATACCAATCGTTAATGTATTTAACGGTCTCTATATTTTCAAATGTTTTTGATAGGCGATGTAAACGACCAATTTGTGCATTAGACATTGTCAAAATTGTCATTATGATAAAAAACACTGTATATTCCCTGATTATACCATATGGAAAATCTCTGTTATTTAACTAAATTACAAACATATAGAAGCCGATTTAAATACAATGGGCATCCAAACAGTTGGGGGTAGCCCATGCAGATGGAACGAAATTAGCAAAGCGCTTTGGGGAATTAATACTATTATCATGCATGAGGCATTGTTTTCTACATTGGGTGAGCCATTAGTGAGCAATGCGGGCTAAGCCTTGGGAAGGACCAGATGCTGATGAAGGATTATCACACATAAAAATACATTGCGGTTGTGCTGTTAGAAATATGTGGGGACGTGATGCGACATCCAACAGAGTAGGGTGGACTGTTAGCTTGGGCCTCTCTTATAGTCGCAATGCGCTGAATGGGAGCTTGAAAAATTACAACAAACCATCACACATGCATTCGTACAACATAACGATATTATGTTAACTATACGGAAGCAGGCTAATTATGGACAATGGGGAGGCACCATTCAAATGGAGCAGGGAAAACCACGCTTTGTAAGGTATTAGTGAGGCTATACAGACAGCAAAAAGGACAAATTCTTTTAAAGGATAAAGTGTTATCACCATCAAAGCGAAGTAAGCTAACCTATTTTGTCATGCAGGACCCAGATTATCCACTTTATGTGGCAAGTGTTGGGAATGAAATCATGTTAGGCCGGCAAGTAACAGAGACTCTAAGCAACAAGGCGATCGAAGCACTAGAAAATTTTTTGCTTGTCCCACTAAAGGACAGACACCCTGCATCACTAGCAGCAGTATTCTGTAGCTGATGCACAAATTGTACCACGGGATGAGCCTACTAGCGGGTTAGATGGGGCAAAAATGGGTGTAGCACATGGCAAATCAAAATAAATTTGTTTTTGTCATTACACATGATTAGGCTTTTATAGACATTATTTGTGATGAAGTGTTAGTTCTATAAGGAAAGGACCGTAAAAATAGCAACGTCACTCATTTGAACAATGCAAATGAGTGACGTTTACTTCAAAGCGGCAAGTTCATAACGATTTGCTCACCAATAGGGCCTATTCTTCTTTCTCCGTGGTCCACAAAGCCAACTTTGGCATATAGATGCTGGGCAGCCGTGTTTTTATGATTGACAACTAACACCACTTCGTTACATTCTTTAAATTCCTGTTTGACAAAATCAGCTAGTGCAAACATGGCCTTTTTAGCATAACCTTTACCTTGCTGTTGATAATCGATAGACAAAGCGGTTAGTAACATTGCTTGGGGATTACTGGAATATTCTTTTACTCTATCCGTTGCATGAAGAACAAAAAAACCAACTGGCACATGATTACTTAAAATGACAATAGGATATTGTCCAACCTTTTCGATCGTAATTTCTTTTGGAAGGGCTGTAAACTGGTGTTGTTCTTCAGGTAGTTCAAAGCTGTTTAATTGCTCCACATAGTCTTCAGAGAAATGTACTAATTCAATGCTCGTTGTTGTTTGCATAAAAAAGCCTCCTTTTTTATTATTTTAACTATAGAACAAATGTTCGTCAAGGAGGCTTGTATAAAAATAACGCAAGTTGGGACTTTTTAACTTAATAAGTGACCGAAAAATAAAATGAAAGAAATACTAATAATCAAAATAAGTGTGATAACCATTGTCAATATTCCCCGAAGCAAGGTCGTTAAATTTCTTACATCTTTCATGCCCATAAGGCTAAGATAGAAACAGACAATGGACAAAAGTAGTGTCAATGTCAATGGATGAACATGAAGGTAGGTGTCAAAAAAGTTTTTCAATGTGCCTGATAGAAAAAATAGTAGGGTACAACCTAAAGAAAAAATAAATGACCAAAAGTTTAAATTAATTCCCATTGTTTCCCTCCTTCCTACAAAAACGAATTTGTCGTATCGATGTGCCAATGATTCCGTTTGATAGGGTAAAAGGATGAAACAAACAAAAGGGTAGGTGTAAAAGGAGGTCACTTGGACGAAAGTGACCTCAAGTACCATAAAGGAGTATAACGTAAAGTTGAAAGAACTTTACATTACTATTAGTATGCCTGAGCTAGTTGTTGAAGATAGTTATCTATCTCAGACACTAGCTTTTAATTATAAGTCCATATAAAAAAGCTAGAAAAACCTAAGAGAAGGCTGCGGGAGTTGTTTCCTTAGCCTTCTATAAAGGAATAGAAGCTAAAAAACATCCTAGACGGATGTTTTTTAGTATAACGGCTGCTGACAAGGGGGAAAGGCGTTGACATCTTGAATCACATGAAAATCATATTGCTTTAAGGCGAATTGACTTTGATACAAATATTCAAGGACAAGTAGTTTCCCATCTGAAACACCACAGAGGACACCTGAAGTACCTTGACCATTTGTCAAAGAAACACCGACAGGCTGACCGATTAAGTAAGCAATTTTATGTTGCCAAGGCACAATAGCCACTCCTTTCATTATAATATATGAAGGTGGTGGCTAGAGGTTCTTGCCTATAAAGTGACTTTCATTAAATCGTAGCCTCTGTTATTTGTTAAATTGCCATTATCCTAAAGGAATAGGAGTTATAATTGGGTTTCTGATTTTCAGTGGGAATATTGATTTACATAAAAAAGCAAGAGGGGGTTCTTTTAAGTAAAGATAAAAACTATTCACAGAAGAAAACAAAGCAGCAAGGAAGTTACTGATAAAATTCAACTTTATAAGAAGAAGGCCATTTAAGACAATATGAATGCAACCGTGTTACTGAAGAATGTAGTGATATGTTGATCTATTCTTTATTGCATACAAAAGGGATAGCATTGTACAAAAACATCTTGGGGGCGATGTTAAAGGTGCTATCCCGCCATTAATGTATGTGTAAACGGTTATAAACATTACCACTGTGTGTAAATTAGAAAAAACGAAAAATTTTCTTTAAAGTAATGATGTCTTTTGATGATTACTGTAAGTAAAAAAGGTTAATCGCGACCAGCCTCCTACCATAGCTGGTCTAATAATCTCCCACCATACACAGAGACGCTTTTTTACTAACGACGCAGTTAGTTAAAGAGCGTTGCTTGACTTGTGTTCAACAATCGGACCATAATGTGACATAATAAAATTTGTCATTATTTTAATGTGTAATAGACTTAGTAATTACATTTGTTCTTCCTATATAACTTGAAATGAATTTTTTTAAATAAAAAGGAGAGTCAGTATGGAGATAGTATATTTTGCAGGTGGATGTTTATGGGGAGTACAAGCTTTTATAAAAACTTTACCTGGAGTTACGTTTACAGAAGCAGGAAGAGCTAATGGCACAGGTCATACACTGGAGGGTGATTATGATGGGTACGCCGAATGTGTAAAAACGGAATTTGATCCGACCATTGTCACAATCAGGGAATTAATGGGATATTTTTTTGAAATCATTGATCCATACAGTTTGAATCAACAAGGACAGGATATTGGCGAGAAATACAGAACGGGAGTATATAGTGAAAAGCCTGAACACTTACAAGAGGCGAAGGCGTTTCTTGATGAGAGAAATGATTACGATCTTATAGTTGTTGAAGTATTACCTCTTACAAACTATGTAAGAAGTGCAGAAGAACATCAAGATAGGTTAGCTAGATGTCCAAATGATTATTGTCATATTCCAAAAGAAATATTAAATAAGTATAAGTATTGAAGAACATTGAGTTGCATCGGCAGCTCTTTTTTTTCTTTTAAACTAATAGTGCACGTTAAATAATATATGCCCGTTTTATAAATGAATATAATTTAAGCATGATTAGTTCTATTATTATTTTTGGTATTGCAGGCATACTCTATATGCTTTGGTGGAAAATTCTTTCAAGAGAAATATAAAATTTGCTTAAACTAACGGGTAGCAATTGTTCAATTAGTACACTTGCTTCTTGTGCTAAAGAGGCAGATTAGAAGTACTTAATTTAGATATTAACAATATACACTTGTTTTTGAACATCGTCCTCCAAACAAATTTAGCAAAACGTTTTCAAGATTTATCATTTATTCAATGTGCTTCTTGGAGTTATCCATCTAGATAGATTTATCAAAAAATCACTCATGCCAATATCATGAGTGATGTTTAATGGGTAACCTATTAAATAACGCCATCAGCTTTGGTTTTTTGTGTCATTTTTTTTATTTCTAAGTATAAATGATGTCAGGAATAAGAAGCTTGCCACCCATAACGAATAGAAAAGATTTTCAAGCAACGCCCAATGCCCATTTTTAAAATAATCCCATCCTGTTGATAATAAAAATACAACGATAATGAATGTGATATATATAGATTTTCCGAATGTAGTCAATTTAAACACCTCTATTTGTAATGTATGTAAATTGTAGCGTCAGTGAAAGTAGCAGGCTAAAATCAAAGAAGTCCCATTATTATTAGCTATTACAGGTCATTTTAAACGAGATAATGAGAGATTCGAAAAAAGAATGATCAGTGAATAGGTGTTTTTAGTTATAAAAAGATTTTTTAATATAATAATTATGCAAATTTAACAACCGGAAAATTGTATAATTATCCCACTGGTATAGCATAATGAATGAGCATGGAACAGTGTATAAATGCTTTATCGAGATGGAGCTATGTAATTTGTAGATACTGTATAATTCCTTTTTAAAAAAGGGTTTTTTGAAATGATTTATAAAAATACAAGAAGATGTGATGTCAAATGATACGAGCATCCATTTAGGAGACATGCTATCGAATTTGAATTTTTTGTTAATTTATCTTTCTTTTTCCCATTTAGGTGCCAATGAGTGTTATTCTATATTGGAATAATAATTATGGAGGCGATATTATGTATTACAGTAATGGTAATTATGAAGCTTTCGCACGTCCGAAAAAACCCGAGGGTGTCGATGAAAAATCAGCCTATCTGATTGGTTCGGGGCTTGCCTCACTTTCAGCCGCATGTTTTTTAATTCGTGATGGCCAAATGAAAGGTGAGAATATTCATATTCTTGAAGAGTTAGATATTTCAGGCGGTAGTCTTGACGGAATTTTAAATCCGACAAGAGGGTTTATTATTCGTGGTGGTCGAGAAATGGAAGATCACTTTGAATGCTTATGGGATTTATTCCGTTCCATTCCATCATTAGAAATAGAAAATGCTTCGGTTTTAGATGAATTTTATTGGTTAAATAAAGAAGATCCTAATTATTCAAAATGTAGATTAATGGAGAATCGAGGACAAAGATTAGAGGATGACGGAAAGTTCACATTATCCGATCAATCGTCTGAAGAAATGATTAAATTATTCTTTACGCCTGAAGAGAAGCTAGAGGATAAAAAAATTACAGATGTTTTCTCTGATGAATTTTTTGAATCGAATTTTTGGCTGTATTGGTCCACGATGTTTGCCTTTGAAAAATGGCATTCTGCTATGGAAATGCGTCGTTACATTATGCGCTTTATCCATCATATTGGTGGATTACCAGATTTATCTGCACTGAAATTTACAAAGTATAACCAGTATGAATCCCTAGTACTTCCGATGATCAACTATTTAGAAAAACATAATGTTGATTTCCAATATAATACGGTTGTCGAAAATGTTCTAATTGACAATGTTGGAGATAAAAAGGTAGCTCATACATTAGTGTTAAAGCAAAATGGTGAGAAAAAAAATATAGAGCTAACCGAAAATGAATTGGTTTTTGTGACAAATGGTAGTATTACGGAAAGTACAACGTATGGAGACAATAACACACCAGCCCCTGAAACAACTGACTTAGGAGGAAGCTGGTCTCTTTGGAAAAACATCGCTGCCCAAGATGCTGCGTTTGGAAGACCAGAAAAATTCTGTGATAATTTGCCGAAAGAAAGTTGGTTTGTTTCAGCAACACTCACTACATTAGATGATCGAGTAGCACCTTATATTGAAAAGATTAGTAAAAGAGATCCATATGCGGGGAAGGTCGTTACGGGTGGTATTGTAACAGCAAAAGATTCGAATTGGATGCTAAGCTATACATTGAATCGACAACCTCATTTTAAAAATCAACCAAAAGATCAATTAGTTGTTTGGATTTATGGTTTACTATCTAATAAGCCAGGGGATTTTATTAAAAAAAGTATTACGGAATGTAGTGGCAGTGAGATAGCACAAGAGTGGTTGTACCATATGGGTGTACCTGTTGAGGATATTCCAGATTTAGCGCAAAATTCTTGTCAGACAATCCCATGCTATATGCCATATATCACATCTTACTTTATGCCGAGAGCAATAGGCGATCGTCCGTTAGTTGTCCCAAAAGGATCTGTAAACCTAGCCTTTATAGGGAATTTTAGTGAAACTGAAAGAGATACCGTATTCACAACAGAATATTCAGTAAGAACAGCAATGGAGGCGGTTTATCAATTATTAGCAATTGACCGAGGGGTTCCTGAAGTATTTGCTTCTGCCTTTGATATTCGTACGTTATTAGCGTCAACGGCTCGCTTACTAGATGGTAAAAAATTGACAGATATAGATGCGCCATTTATCTTAAAACAAATCGGTAAATTAGGTATTCATAAAACAAAGGATACAATCATTTATGATTTACTAAAAGAAAGTAAATTGATATAAAAAATAGCTCATCCTAACAATTTGAATCAGCACAAAAAAATAATAGACAAAGTCGAAATTCGGACTTTGTCTATTATTTTTTTAATTATTTAGCTTATCGGAAATATTTCTTAATATTTCAGTTTGTTCCTTTTGTAAGTTAATAAATTTAAGTAAGAACCAAACAATGAAAACAACTGGGACAAGATAAAAAAATAATAGCAGAAAAACAGGGATAATGCCGAGTAATAATTCCATAATTGTATGAAAACCTCCTTATTGGTTTATTATACCATAATAATTATGGGGGAAGCGGCCAATTTTTGAAGATAGCTCAACCTACTAGCAACCATATTTATTACATAGTACAATGCTTTAAACTAGAATACTGAAATAGCGAAATAAGAAAAAATAAAACACCCAAAAAAACAAAGAGGAGGGTACTTGGCAGAACAAGACTTAATCCAGAAAACATACCACCGATTGCCATACCTGAATAGCGAATAAAATTAAACAGTCCTAAGGCAGCTCCTCTATATTCGCTATATTCATTACTTATAATCGTTGAAAATAGTGGAGGGGCAAATCCAATTGCTAAGCCATACACAAATAACAGGGTACTTAATACGATAATTGATTGAGTATGTAGGAAACCAAAAGCTATAATTAACAACGGGAGGAAAAATAAAACAGTGATAAATAGCTTTTTCAACGTCACTTTCTTCTGTATTTTTTTAAAGATAACACTCCCCAAAATCATACTAACAGTTAAAGGTAAGTATAATAATCCAATGTTTTGTAACGATATATGATAATGATCGTGGAGCAAGATCGGTAAAAATACTAGAATGACAAAGTAAATAAAGAAGACAAAAAAGCTTACCGTCATCGTCATTAAACCGACACGATTCAAAAAAATGGCTCGATAGATTTGGATAAAGCTACTAGCATTTTCTTGACCGTTATTTCTTTTTCCGTTGTTAGGAAATGCCAGCATAATAAACACAAGTAATAGGGTTGCAATAAGAAATAGACATAAAAAAATACCTTGGTAGCCATAATATTCGCCTAATATTCCACCTACTATTGGAGAAACTGCTGGGGCCAGGGAAAGTAGTATTTGATACGTCCCCATTGCGCTCCCCCTTGCTTCACCATCAAATAAGTGTGAAATCATATTTATCGTAACCAAGGGAATAACACCAGCTCCAATGGCTTGAACAACCCTAAAGACCATAAATACTAAAAAGTTGGTTGTAAATGCACAGACGATGGTTGAGATACTAATTAACAAGAAACTAAAGATCAACAACCGTTTTTGATTTTGGGTATCTATTACTGCACCTAAAAAAATTTGAACCATGGCTATGATAAAAATAAAGCTACTGACAGTGAAATTCACCCAATTAATAGATACGCTAAATGAATCCCGAATGAGTGGAATGACAGGCGTATAAATATTTTGATTTAAAGAAGCGAAGAAACTGCTTATACTTAACAAATACAATGCAAGTATTTTCGTTTGAGCTAGTCGAGACATATACATTCTCCTTTTACAGCTTTAATGTGACTTCATGTTTTCGGTAATAGCGTTTAAAAATCGAATAATTGTCTCTAATTCCGAAGTGTTAAAATCATTAAGGATACTTAAGTAACGATTTTTTGCCTGCTCATGTAATTGATGGTGGATAAGCGCAAGCATCTCCCCTGATTTTGTTAGCATATAATATACTTCCTTTTTATTATCTTCTTGCTGCATTTTTTTAAGGATATTATGCTCTAATAGCTTTTTTACTGCTTTTGTAATCGCTGGTTTCGAAACATTTAAAGTTTCTGAGAGTGTGATGTTATTCGCCTTTCCTTTCTCTTTAATTGCTGCAACAATGTGTAATTGTGTCAATGTCCAATCTGAAACAATTGCTTCCTCCTGACTGACTTTCATTCCTTTTCTTCTTCTGTCAGCCGATTCTCTTTCTGTAATTAATCGTTGCAAAGCTTCTATAACATCATTTTTTTTCTCCATTTGTGTCACCTAGCCTTATTTTATTTTAGTTAACTGGTTAACAATTTCAATTTTATATTTTATTTTTATTTATGTCAACAGGTGTATTTAACGAGGTTATTTAATAGTTAATCAGTTAATAATAAGGTTGATATTAGCGATTTGACCGTAGCTATGCCTAGTGAAACTTGGATGTAGTGCAGTCAACTAAAATAAAATGAAGAAATTCATTGTAGTTATAGTTCAACTTTATGGTTCACTGCATCTGAGTGACTTTAGAATTAGTTAGTGAAAATGGTCTACTTTGGTTAATTCCTACATATCAAAATTCAATATTAAGTAAGGTTGAATACTTTTCTTTTATTATTAATGATCAATTTTGGGTTTGTGATCCTAACTGCTATCGTATTCATGTTATTGATGAGATGAATTTTTCGTATATTGAAGACTTATTAACCCAGCCAATAAATAAAGTGGTTGTAAACAATTCGAGTACAGGAAAAGATTTGAATAATAACACTTTTGAAGTAATAAATAAAACAAAAGTATTTTCAACCTTAGATTCAGCAATTTGTTATACGGCAAACTTAAAAAATATAACCGAGGACTCTGCGGTTATTTTTCAAATAATTAACCCAGAAGGAAAATTGCATTTTGTGGACTGTGAGTGCTTAATGAGGAATAAAAAAATGGTGAACGAATTTATTATGCAGGATTAAAAATTACGCCTAATTTATTAGAAGGTACCTGGACCTTTCAACTGATTCATCAAAATAAAATAATAGATTCAAAAGCCGTTTTATACAAAATCTATAAAATTAACTATGGAAAAGATAAGAATAGTCATTTTACGAAAAAAAATTTCAATTTTAATTTAGAAATTTGAACGATATTAATTTTAGGAAGTGATTTTTATGAGTACTGGTAGGCAAATAGCTTCAATTTTTATATTACTATATTTTGTAGTTTTTTTTATAGTTTCAAAAACCTTTTCATTATCATCTACATTCAATTACATAGTTTGCGGAGCAGGATTAATAATTTCTGTTATTCTACATATGTATTTTAAATTTAAATATGAAAATATTAAAAAACCAGGTTCTCGTTAAATTGAGTACCTGGTTTAATTAATTCCATAAATTTTATCTTGCTAATACATATTCTATCGTATGTGCGAACGAACATTCTATGTAAGGGAGATGAACTCAACTTAGAGGAAATCGCAACCGCATTAAGTCTCCAGATTCCAAATATACCCCACATAAGAATACAATTAAATTCATATAAATAAAGGTAGTAAAAAAATCATAGAAATCTTGATTTCAACGTACCTATTCAATTCTAAATACACCCCCATAAAACTAAATCTTAAGAAAAACTTCAGGTTCTACTAAGGAAATATTTAAGATTCGTTGTGTATACTTATTAAAAAAAGGAAATTCACGAAACCATTTGAAGATTTAAAACGTATTGGTAGTAGGAGAGAGAATATTGGAGTAGGTGAAGATATGGCACATACGATTTACATAGTATTAACTAAAACAGGGACATTACTATCGAAAGCGATAGGCATGTATACGGGCAAAGAGATGAATCATGCATCCATAGCCTTTGATGAGGGGCTTTCTGAGATGTATAGCTTTGGTCGAAGGCAATTAAACAATCCGTTAAGTGGGGGCTTTTTACGAGAGGATGCAGAAAGAGGCCTATTTGAGTCTGCCGATTGTGTCATTTATCGTTGTCGGATATCCCATTATCAATATTTAGAGATGATGAAAATTGTGCGCTATATGTATTGGAATCGGGATCGCTATAAATATAATTTTATCGGTCTTTTTGGTGTGGTGATGCAAAAGGAAGTGAGACGTGAGCGTGCTTATTTTTGTTCCCAATTTGTAGCGACGCTATTAAAAGTGGGTGGTCTAAAAATCTATCAAAATCCAGCATTAATGACGCCTCATTGCCTAGCACAATTACCATATTTAGAAAAAGTGTTTGCTGGAAAACTAGCAGACTATTTACAAGCTACTCGTGAGCCAGTTATGCTGTATGGCTAACGAAGACATACTCCAATCTATAAATGCCTTTCATTACGTATTAATATCAATATATTGAATCAGGTAGGCAATCTTCCATTTTATTTTTTCGTAAAATAGAAGATTGCCTGCTGATTTTTTATTAGTAATATTTACCTCATATAGGATGACCATACACCTAATTGCTGGAAAGCTGAAAATAAGTCCTATTCCTGTTAAAGTACTACCATAAAATTGCTATCATAAATACTAGGTACGTATGTGTAACGATTGAATCATCAGCAAGGAGGATATATAGATGAGTGAAGAACTAACAGCAGTTGGTTGGGATGCGATTGATCAGGCATTAAGACAGGTGTATAGTGAGCAGGAGCCAATGCATTACGGAACCATGATTCCCTACTCGCTAGGAGGACAAGATCCTTTAGATGGGATAAGTGCCTATAAAAGTGAAACCCCGATTCCGCATTGGCATTTTGTTACATATGGTTTCTCGGAATTATATGAAAAAGAATTTGACAATCAAGAATATAGTGGGTATGGATTTGAGCTGACATTTCGCTTAGTACGCAACGAGAATGAAGAGGAGCCACCTGCTTGGGCTTTAAATTTACTGCAAAATATGGGCAGATATGTCTTTAATAGTGGCAATGTTTTTAGAGCAGGGGATTATTTAGATGCAAATGGACCCATCTGTCTTGATGCTGACACGCAATTAACCGCACTCGCCTTCACATATGATCCACAGCTTGCTGAAATAAATACACCAAATGGAAAAATGGAGTTTATTCAAATGGTTGGTATTTCAGAGGATGAGCTAGAAGCGATGCAGACGTGGAATACACTTGGGGTGCTAGAGGCTGGTATTGAGCAAATACCAAGCTATATTACGGATTTAACACGTAATTCTCTCCTGCAAAATCAAGAAGTTGTCGCAGCAGTTGAGCACGGAATGGAGGAAGATGGCTCCAATACGGGTTTTCTTTTTGTAGACCAGCTCGCTTGGGAGATTGGGAAAAAAGGTTGGTTTAACAAACAGTCCAATGTTATTCAACTCGGGGCGAAACAGGCAGAGGTCATTAGTAAATTACTACGTGGGCGTATTTTAAAAGATAAAAACCTAAGCTTAGTCGGACAACAAATAACAATCCAATTTAAAGCGGATTCCCAAGTTGGCTATCGTGAGGATGGACAGGAAATTACCATTTCATTGAACAGGGCAGCGGTAGAAGAATTAAGTCAAAAGCTAGTGCCACAAGAAAGCCAATTCACTGTGTCTTCTTTAGCAGGTGTAAGCTTTCAAATTTTGAAAACACATATTAAAAATCAAGAAGGAGCGGTTGTGAAAACAATCGGATAAGATTGATCTCTCGCTAAGGCTTTTTAGCGGGAGATTTTTCTCTAAAAGTAGAAAGGGAGGGTGAGACATTGCAACAGTGTGTAGAACATTTTCTAGCAGCTGTGTGGGAACAACTCACAGCTGTTTATCAACAAGAAAGTAAACGGATAATGGACTTAAAAGAACAAAGTAAATTACAAGCAGGTGTCTTTCATTATTTAAAAGTTGCCTGGAAAAAAGGGAAAAGTCCTAATGGCAATATCTTTATTGATGTCTATGAGCCATTTAGTTGGAGTGATAGTGCCTATAGGGTAGAAGCAGGTCCATACATACAGGAGTTTACCAAAGTAAATCAGATAGAGGAGCTTTTTTCGGCTCTCTGTACAAAAATGGAGACGTTGTTTCAATCCGAGCAATATGGTTTCCGATTTTTTGATTACCATTTTCAAGTAGTCCTTGAATTTGAGCATGACGGGACGATGCTTAGCTATCAGAAAAAGCTTCTCCATGATCATAAGCTAGCGTTAGTGAAAGAGCAGCTGGCCACATTTATTGAAACAAAGGTAATGGCTGAGCTACCTATACGACCAAGTGATCATGATGAATTTTTCTTTGCACAGTATTTAGTCAATCCGCATTTTTTTCATCAGTCAGCCAGTGAAATCGAACCACTTATTTGTCAACTAGAAGTAAAACATCGTGCCAATAAAGAGCGTCTAGACCAATGGGTTTATTATTATACAATGGCGTTTAAGCACTGGGCAGAGAAACAATTTTTACCGTACTATTTTGAACAAACAGGGGATTATATCCAAGAGTGGGTGCTGAAAACTGAGGATATGGTACAGCAACTGGAGCAGGAAAGGCTAAATTTCTTTCTTTATGTAGCATTGAAAATTGGTCAAAAAGAGCCAGCTACCCGTTTAGAGTATCTTGAGCTTGCCAAACAGCTGGGCTCACAGCAAGCTGTTGATTATTTGCAAAAAGGAAGCGGTCGTTTTGAAAGTATGCGGAAGCGTGAGATGTTCCAAGGGCAAGCAAATGATGTTTTACAAACAATTGATATACGAGTAATAGTTGAAGAGGAAGCGGCTTATCGTGAAGCGCTTCATTATATCATTCAACTGTTGCAGGAAGGTTTTCCAAAGGGCTATAAGCTAACCTTCAAGAGTAAAGTGAAAAATTACCTTCCTGTTAAAAAGTTAGCCAAGTCAAAGCTCCATCAGTTTTTTGCCAATTGCCTTGAATATCCTAGCCTTTTTCCGTTAGTAGCGAATTATGCACAGATTGCTATGGAGGAATTTGCATGGTATCAAGATGTCGAGCCGAGCGAAAAATCAGCGATGCCTGGCACCTATGGGGTCTTTGGCTTAGGTCTTTATAGTAAGGCTTATTTCCCGCTCGTTGAACATTATATGGCACTAGTGGATACAGAGCATCAATCTGTACAGGATGCTTATGCGGAGGCTTTTCAGGAGGTACACGGCCTATCAGTGGAGGGGATGCCTGTGTTCGTAGCTATTCTATTAGGTGGGAGTGAATCGGCTAAGCCATTAAAGGGCATGGACATCAAGGGATTAGACTTACTTACGGCACTTGTGCAAGAACTGGAGAAAAAAGAAGACTACCAGCGTGCATTTGTTTTATATCGAATATTTGGTAGTTCCAAGAAGATCGCACAACGTCTAAAGCAAGAAGAAGCACCGATGAAAAATGAGCTGCAGAAATTATTGCAATGGATGGATTTATGAAAGGAGGGCAGTTAAATGGAATGGGCGAAGGTGTGTAAAACTAAGGATATTGAGCGCGTGCGAGAGGCGGTAAGCAAGCTGGATGTCAATGAGCGGGATGTACGTGGGAGAACGCCGTTAATGCTTTTCCTAACAAATCGAATGCCACTTGAAGCAATCAAGCTGCTATTGGCACAAAATATTGATTTAGAGGTACGAGATAAGCTAGGTGATACGGCGCTTAAAAAGGCTGTAAAATTTAAGCAAGCAGAGGTACTTTCATTACTACTTGCTGAGGGTGTAGATTTACAGGCGCCTGAGGGGATTACCGCTACAGCTTGGTATGCAGCAAGAGACCATAGAGGGATTGCGGATTTATTGCTGGATACGCCTGGAGCCATTCGACTGACCTTGCAGGCAGCAGAACAGCTGCAAGTGGAGTCCATTTTATATGAGGAATCCCTTGATACAATGTGCCATGAAATAAGTAAGGTGTCATCAGCTGTCATTTTGCATGCCATTGTGAATGGCTATAATTGGGATGATGGACCAGAGCCCATGCTTGCAGCGTTAGCCAATCCAGTATGTGCACCTATAACCATGATGGACATGTTTGAACTGATGGAAGGCGAGTATTGGCTAGAACAAACAGAAGAAGAACTAGCGAGCTCCTATTGGAAACGACCATGGAAAGAGATGGCAGAAATACTACAGGAAAAGTTGAAATTCTGTGATAGATAGTGAGGAATGTGCAATGGATCAGAAAGCAAAAAAAATTTTAATGCAAACCTATTGGCAATCAGGTAGATGGCGGTCAGGCGGATATACTTATACAGAAGAAGATTTTCAGTATGCCAAAAGTAAGGGCTTGATGTTTGACCGATTAACCATTACTCATGATGAATGTGTACAGAGGTTACGACATCTTCATGAAGAAGGTGTAACAAAGGAGCTTGTGGTGACAGCATTTTTGCATAGCTTATCGACGCGTAAAGTATATTTGCGCAGTGCCTTATCCAGCTGGGCTCTTACCCATGACCTACTAATCCACACGTATCATGAGCGACCTGTTACATTAGTATCCTATAGTGGCTGTGGGTACTGTAATGAGCAGAAAATCATGTCAAATGAAGAATATGTAAATGAAGATTTAAATGTGCTTAATTTTGAACGAATGAAGTGGGGAGGTGTTCGTCTCAATTGGCTCTTATATTGTTTGCTAGATTTAGAATGTTTAGTGAAAGAACAAGAGACGTTTACGGTGTGTGAGGAAGATATAATGATAGTAAAACAGATGATAGCGGCAATAGAATCCTGTAATGAGACGGATGCAGCTAGACAGCTTGAGAAGCGCTGGAAGGATGTATTTAAGTCCAATCAATATGAACGAGATGCTGTGATGGAAATCTGGGGCTATGCTGGTTTACTAGTATCACAGGATGATTATCGCAAGGAGCGTGGACGTGGAACGGATTTTATGTCAATGGCTACCTGGAGAGGACAAGATGGCTATTCGCAAGATAAGATGCAGTTTTACTTTGGCTCCTATCTGTAAATTTGGACTAGCTACGCCAACTCATAAGACAATATTCTGTTAGACAATCCTGATAGCGCAACCATATGGAACGAGCTCTAGCATGCTTCTAATTTGATCGTTTGCTGTTGACATGTTCATTGGGAGACGCCCCCTAGTAATGTGCGCTGATGGTGTGCTAATTTTAAATACAAATGGTTGCGAAAAGCTTTAATTAGATAGATGAAGGGAGAAGTGTAGGGAAATGGGTGCATGGGGATACAAAGCATTGGAAAGTGACGAAGGTTTGGATGTAGTGGGCTTTTTACAAGATTTTATGAAGCATCACAAAGAATCGAGTCAGATTACCTTGTGGAGCATTGTCCAGATGATGAAAAATAAAGGCTTTTTTGGAGACAACTTTGAGGATATCGATTTTTTCTACGATATTAGCGCTATGGCACTGGCAGAGCTTTATTGCCAATATCTTGATACAGGTCAAATCTATGGTTACGAAAGTAAGAATGTACAAGTGCACTGGACAGCAAATGAAGACTCTTTGACATTTATTTTACAGTATCTAAAGGACATTCAAGATGAAAAGCCTGATCAGCATGGAGGGAGAGAAATGACAGAACTATGGAGAGAGTCCGAGAGTTGGCTAGAATGGCAGTCGAATCTAGCCTATCTTATACAAAGGATTGAACAAGAAATCAGCTGTTTGCAGCAATAAAAAAGGGAGGTCATTGGAAGTGACCTATGATTTTTGGATAATGGCTTCCATCATGGAATTGCTTGACTATCCAGATGAGGAAAATGATCATTATATTCCTCAGCCAACGTTGCAAGCCATTATGGATGTGCTTAATATCCAAGTGCCAATAAAAGAAATTTACGAACGTTTTTTTGATCAGTCCATTCATACAGGGCATGTTTTAGTATTTGCTAATAAGCATCTGCCGCATGCCTGTATTGTACTTGATACTTATCGTGATCCACTAGATCAGCAGGATTTAATTCGATTTGGCTGGAGGGTGGCAGCGAAGGATGTTTGTCTAGTAAGACAGTTATCTCGGAAACTATTTGACAATTGTGATGAGGGCATTCGCTACGAGGAAGGTCAATCTATTCTCTATCAGGTACTGCAGGAACAAAGCTATCCTCGTAAATACTACTACGAGACGGTATTTGAGCAAAAAATGAAGAACTATATGGTGTGACCAATCATAAAAGGATTCGTGACACTTCCTATAGAGAGTGCGCGAATCCATATGAAAGACATTATACAAAGAAAAAACTAAATAAAGATAAGATGATGGAAATGCCAACAATAGGTCCAATCATTTTCATATGTCGTTTTCGTCCCATCACAACAATCGCCACATACTCACGAATCATAGCATTTGGCCAATAATAAAAGGCTGTCTTTGATCCTATGCCTTGACTATTCAAGCCCGCAAGTCTTGCATAAATACCAGCGCGAAATAGGTGGAAGTTATTCGTCGTAAAAATACTGTTATAGTCCTTACCTTGTTTCCGATCATCCATCAGTTGTTTAGAAAATAACATATTTTGATAGGTATTGACAGAGCTGTTCTCCTGTAAAGTATGCTCAATTGGAATGCCTTTTTCAATCGCATATCGTTGCATTGCTTCAGCTTCAGGTAGATTCTCGTCAGGACCTTGTCCACCAGAGAAAATAATGGTTGGTGGCGTAGTAACAGCCGCTTGCTTATGGTAGAAATCCATTGCTTTTTGAATTCTACTAGCTAACAGCGGCGGTACTTTGTCATTGATCAAGCCACTTCCTAGCACGATGATAAAATCTTGATTCAGCTTTGGTCGATTGAATTGATAAAGAAAATAGGCGGACAAAAAATTAGATAAATGGATAAAGAAATAAAACGTGATCAGCGAGATCCCACCAAAGATCGGTTGGAGGTGGATTGAAAACACACTCGCTGGATAGATAATCGGTAAGAGGATAAATAGCAATATGCCTATGGCGACCAGTAATGTTAAAGAATTGGCCAAACGTCGACCTTCTCGCTTCATCAATACTCTCGCATTTAAAAATAAACCAAACATTAAGGCAAGAATGCCAAAAGGAATCAAGATAAATAGGGCAATAAAAGGGATAATAACAATGAGCCTTAAAAAGTAATGGTCAGATGCTAAAGATGCGATGACGCAGAATAACAGAAAAGAACAAATAAATAGATTAAATAATAGTCCATTGATCATTTTTCTTGGGTCTTTTAAATAAGAAATGAGAAAAATGACAAAAAGAATGAGTGGAATAATGCCAAAATACATACAAAATGCACCTCTAGTGATGGAGTGGTTGATGATATCTTTATATTATAAGTCATAATTGGGCGAAATCAACCATCGACAAAATGACAAGAGGGAGCCTGACGATACTCCCTCTATTTTTTGTGTGAGCGATTTTCGGATTTATGGAGATAATGAAGATATTCATGACGCGTTAATCCGCCAGTTTGACGATTAAATTCATCATAAGTAATATCTGCTGGTAAGCCAAATTCAGCGAATGCCTGTTGATGTTCTTTATGATAGTACGGATGAGCCAGTGATCTAGATACATTTTCTTCCTCTGATTTCAACCAATCAGTTGCAACGCCTGCAGAGACACCGTGGTTTGTAAAACGATTGCCTGTTTGAAATGTAGTGATAGATGCTGGCTTGCTAATCGTTCCTGTGCCCCATGAAAGACGGTAACGAGGCTCCTTCCCATAGTGGAGAGTCTGTCCGTAACCTAGAGGGAATAAAATATCGTCTTCTGTTAACGTTTTATGACCAAGTTTTTCATAGCAGCCCCTCATAAAATAGTCGTCCATGACGATTTGTGTTTGGGAAGCTAATGGAGCAGCGGTAATTTCCTCAAGAGAAGGCAAACGCTCTGTCGTGGTCAACAGATAGGGACGAATAAATAAAGGCATAGTCATCACATTATGCCAAATACTATCTTCTGCAAATAACTGATCTTTTTGCATTTGCCGTAAATCGCCAATAACCAGCACATAGCCGTTGACGAATAGATCAATCTCTACACGAAAAATATCGCCTGGTACAGCCTTATAACGTAAACTTTTCATCTTTGTCAGCTTTTTTAGCTTGTCTGCGTAATCTGTAGGAAGCTGAGTCGGAAATTGCAGTAGCCAATCCATGATCGCCGACTTAGTCGTTAAATGCTCAAAACCTGTAAGCGGAAGCTGATAATATGTTTTTGCATTGCGAGCTGTAATATAGCTTGATGGCTGGTGTTCATTGCCTAGACCAGCAGAAAAAATAACACCTGTTGCTTTCACGGCAGAAATCGTTGTGTAATTTAATTTCTTTTCCTTTCCACGTGCGGTTTGTGGGACAATCATTTCACGATTACGTGTTAAAATGTCCACATCAGCTTCCTGGTAGCTATGCTCATTAACGAAAATTCTTTTTTTAATCACATCCCCCTCGAAGCAAATAAAGTAATCTTCTCGAATTTGATGTGTGTCCCAATGATTTTCTAGCATATGTAGACCGAAATAAGGGCGTAGTGAATTTGTTAGCCAACTAGTAAATAATGTCAATAAGACTTCCTCCTTACGTATGTTTGTTATGTGGGTCAAGTATACTGAATTTGACGGATGACGAAAATAGGATGGGTGAAAAATGGTTAAAATAGTTGCTTTTATGTGATAGCAACGATTGCTTTCGGAGCAGAAGGCCGCCTTTTTCATCAGGCTATAGAACTGTTATAATGACAGACAGAGGTGATGAACATGCATATTTTGACGATTGAAGGCATACCCTATGCTTGGCTTGAGCCATTACAGGAAATTCATGCTCACGTCTTTGACGGTGCCAAACTGCCAGTCGAAAAGCTAGAAAAGAAAGAAGGTCTTCTTTGTTTATTGGCAGTTGAAGATGAGGCGCTATTCGGCTTTAAACTGGGCTATCCACATCCAGATGGCGTTTTTTATAGTTGGTTGGGTGGTGTTCATGTGACAATGCGGGGGCGAGGTATTGCTAGTCAATTAATGAAGGCGCAGCATGCGGCTATTCAGGAAGTAGGATTTCAAAAAGTTCGTACATATGGTAGAAATACACGCAAAGCCATGCTCATTACCAATCTCAAACATGGCTTTGATATCGTTTCAACATTTCTTGATGAAAAAGGAAGACATAAAATTATATTTGAAAAAACATTCGATTAAGGAGTTTTAAACATGAAAGCATATTTAGCAAACGGATTATTTTCTTTAGGAGATCGCTTCGTCAATGAGCAATTGGCAGCAGCTATTCGGGAGGCCGTGCCAGACATCGCTTTATACGTACCACAGGAAAACGATGCTATCAATGATAAATCAGCCTATGCAGATAGCTTAGCCATTGCTCAAGCAGATTTAGAAATGCTGCAAAATAGTGATGTATTGATAGCTGTATTGGATGGGGTTGAAATTGATTCAGGTGTGGCCGCTGAAATTGGTGCGTTCTCTATGCTGAATCGTCCTATTATTGGTGTACTGACAGATGTTCGTCAGCAAGGACGAGACAATATGCAAAAAATAGAGGCGCTAATCCGAGATGGGCTAGAGAATCAGTTCGTTTACCGTAATCTATTTGTTGTGGGGTTAATTAAACGTAATGGCGTTATAACGTCTTCCATTGAAGAGGCTGTGGAAGCCGTACAAAAATTGAACAACGAGGAGGCATAATCATGCTGTTAGCTACATCAGACGTGATAGCAGGAAAAGACATTATCGACACTTTAGGACTAGTGCGAGGAAATTCTGTTCAATCAAGAAACATCGGTCGAGACATGATAGCTGGTCTTCGTAATATTGTGGGTGGCGAGATGAAAGAGTATGCTGAGATGCTTGTGCGTTCTCGCGAAATCGCCACACAGGCAATGATAGAGGAAGCCCAACAAATGGGAGCAGATGCCATTGTAGGTGTCCGTTATGCGACTTCATCTGTAATGGATGGCACATCAGAAGTGTTGGTATATGGAACGGCTGTGAGATTTAAATAACAGTTTCAGACTGGGGGATAGAAGCCATCGAGAAGTTTGATATGCTCTCGATGGCTTTTGTCATTTTTTTCTCTCTTTCATATTCAATATTTGGTAAACTATTACCAAAAGAGCGCGTGCATGAACATTTTTTTAGACTTCTTAAAGTTACCCATCGCATCCGTAAAACCATGCTTAATGGTTTCTTTGATTTGTTTGATGTTATTGAACTATCGTAAATGTTCAGCTTCCTTCACATAGAATCCCCAAATAGGAAGTTGAATGAGTTCTTACTTTCTGTACATTTTGGTAGGCTTGGTCACCTCAAACGCTTGCTTTTCATCAACATATGTAGTTGGAGTTCTTTATGTAGAAGCTGATGGAATGAAGAGCGCTGACTCCTGCGGGAGAAGCGGAAGTTGAGATTCTGGACTGAGAGGACGTTTTCTGTGTGAAAGCGAAGCGGAGGGAAATAGCTTGACTGCGCCTGTAGCGGAAATCAACGGCTTTACTTTATTTTATTGCGAAAATGCTGCGTTTATCGAATTTATTGTAAAATTTTAGTTAATTATGTTAAAAATACAGTCTATTGTGCTGCTTTAATGATGTTTTATCATAAGATGCGTATAATACCTATTATGCAGATAAGGTATAATGGTTATGGTAGTAAAGGTTAATGATGCCCAACTTAGAATCTGTTGGGCATGATAGAAGAAAGAGTGGGATATATGGTAGATTCACAACAAAGCAAAGGCTATCGTGTTCTTTCGATATTTGATCGATTGATGGATGGCCAAGGAATCAACAAGAAGCAGGAAGCATTGACACATCAGGTTGGTGAAAAAACCATACAACGGGATATCGACGAAATTCGTACATATCTGAGAAAGGCTAAACTCAATTGCCGCTTACAATATGTTCGTACAGAAAAAGTATATAAACTAATACAAACAGATCATAATCGTTTATCTAAAGAACAAGTATTAGTTATTATTAAAATACTAATTCAATCAAGAGCATTTAGTAAGACTGAGATGAATGAACTGTTGGAGAAGCTTATTTCTATTGTGGCAGCAGATCAGGATGCTCAAATACTATTAAAGGAAAAATCGGTAGAGGTAGATGTACAACATAACCAATCCTTAGTACCATTCATTTGGAGCATTTCAGAAGCCATTCAAAAGAACAAGGTCATGACAATTGATTATGTAGCTGAGGGAGAATGTATCTCGACTGAAAAGATGGTAAAGCCTCTAGCTGTGATCTTTTCAGCACCCTATTTTTATGTTCTAGCAGATAATCAAGATAGTCCAACTGTTTACCGAATGGATCGTATTCAGCATCTTCGTGAACAGGATAAAACATTTCAAATAGGTGAGCTCCACAAGGATCAGCCATTGATTGATGTTAGTGAGCCTATACGATTTCTCTATAGAGGAAAGTACCCCCAAACTGTTTTCAATCGATTTCCGACAGCCAAGCTCGTATCGCAAAATGATCATGCCTACTTATTTGAAGCAAATGTGTTTGGAAACGACATCAATAGGTGGTTTTTAAGTCAGGGAGCAGATCTAGAGATATTGGAGCCAATCGAGCTGAGAGAAGAGATGATAGAAACTATACAGGCAATGCAGCAAAATTATCATTGTATTTAAAAACCCGCGCAATTTTAAGCACGGGTTTTACTATTACTGAAAAAGTTGTTCAATGAATGTCAAATCGACATCATGATTGAGCTTGTAATCTTTCATATAATTTTCTTCATATAAATAAACGAATAAATGGTGATTATCATCTATACGTAAGCCGATTTCCCTGTCATCATTGATCGATAACGTCAGCCAATAAGCTTCTTTAAAATCGGATTTAGCAAACCATACTTTTTTTAATGGCAGGTCTTTTAATGGCTGCATTATTTGGTCGATTTCTGCTTTATTTGTAAGCATGATCGTTTTTTCATCCGAAGAACGAATGACTTCAATTTCATGAATTTCCTTCAAATCGAGACGCTCTGTTACCTCTGTTGTAAAATCGGTGTCCCTTGTTAGTAGCATTGTTGAGATATACAGAATAAGTAATGGTAGTAAAATGCCTAGAAGTAGTTTGTATCTTTTTTTCATACTCGTCTCCTTAAATTCTAAAAATTCGCACATATGTATTCTTTTCCACGCTATAATTGAGCATATACTGAAATGATAAAGGAAGGCAATAAAATGACATATAATTATGCAGAAAAAGAACTATTTTATCCAGATAGAACTATTATGTATCGAGGCGGCGTCAAAAAAAATGATTTTGGCCATGATATCTATGATGGGAAAGGCATGCTTTTTGATCAAGATGGCGAGCTCTTATTCGAGGGGGAATTCGTCAATCATATGAAGCAAGGCAATGGCATCATGTATTTAAAAGGGCAACTTATTTATCAGGGAGAATTCATTCAAAATAAAAAACAGGGTCACGGCATTTTATATAAGGATGGTCAAAAGCATTATGAGGGTCATTTTCGCAATGATTTAATGGATGGCTATGGCATCTTATATTATGAAGAGGATGTGACGGCTCCTTATCAAGCATTGCGGGCACAATATCCTCATTTAAATCAGCCTCAGTATGAGGGTGATTTTGTACATGGCATGAAAAAAGGAAAAGGCAAGCAGTATTATCCAAATGGGTTTTTACAATATGAGGGTGATTTTATTTGGCATCATATGCAAGGGGCTGGTAAGCTCTATTATCCGACAGAATCACCAACGGCTGAAGAGCTTGCCCGTGGTGTCACAACATGCCACTATGAGGGTCATTTCTTTGAAGATCTGAAACATGGCAAAGGGAAAGTTTTTTCTAGGCAGGGTATGCTGGAAGCGGAAGGACAGTTTAAAGAAGATAAGATGACAGGGCATGGAACGCTTTATTATGCCAATGGACAGGCTTCCTATAGAGGGGAATTGGTTCATGGCAAAAAACATGGACGAGGCGATTATTTTAATGAAGATGGCAAAATCATTTACAGTGGTGAATTTATCAATGATGAACGATTGCGCATTACACCTGAAATCGAACAGGAGATTACTAAACTACAAAAGCAATTGGACAGTCTTGTAGGATTGCCGAACGTAAAAAAAGAATTACATAATTTAATAAACTTCATTAAAATCCAAAGCCTGCGTGTCGATCATGGATTAACAAGCTTTCCAATTACGTATCATCTTGTTTTCTCAGGCAATCCAGGGACAGGTAAAACAACAGTGGCACGCATTATTGGCCAAATCTACAAGCATCTTGGCGTGTTATCAAGCGGACATTTTGTTGAAACAGATCGCGCAGGATTGGTCGCTGGATATGTAGGGCAAACAGCACTCAAGGTTCAGGAAGTTGTTAACAAAGCAAAGGGTGGGGTTCTCTTTATTGATGAAGCCTACTCATTAATTCATGATAAACAGGATGCATTTGGTAAGGAAGCGATTGACAGTTTATTAAAAGCAATGGAGGATCTACGTGATGACTTAGTAATTATCGTTGCTGGGTATACAGAGCTTATGGAGGAGTTTTTACAAGCGAATCCAGGCTTTAAATCTCGCTTTAATCATTTTGTCCAGTTCGATAATTTTAGCACCGATGAACTCTTTGCTATTTTTGCTATGCTTTGTCAAACGAATGATTATCAATTCGGAGAAGCATTTGCCCAACATATGAAAGTGCAGCTACGCCAAATGCCAATTGAAACAATTCCTAATTTCTCGAATGGTCGCTATATTCGAAACCTGTTTGAAAAATTGGTGACGATCCAATCAAACCGATTGATTCAACAGGCAACAATCTCGAAAGAAGAATTGATGACTTTTGAGGAGCAAGATATTTTACAGGGCCTATCAGAAAAGCTATTTGATAACACTTTTTAAGATAAGGAGTAGACGAATGAAAAAATGGTTTGCCATTATTTTAGTGTGTGCTTGTATTTTACCACGGATAATAACGATTCATGTTACAGTAAATAATCATATAAATGTCCATAAAAACAATAAAAGTTAATGAGTTATGCTTGATATGGTAATATAATACAAAATATACGCTATCGTTAACGAACACGGATGCCTTTAATTGGTATTTTCGTGCACCGGATGGAGAAGTGATGAGACTGTTGTGCGCAGACTAACATCTTGGCTTGACGGGATTCAACAATTCCCAAAAGTGATTATTGTCTCGCATGGTCTGACTGGGCGAATTTTACAGGGTGTCTATGCAGGACTTAATAAAAAAAGGCACTCAAGATGTATTATTCAAGTCAACCAATAAAGAAATCTCAAGAATTTGTTCTAATATCGAAGATGATTAGTACATATAAAGATATTTGAGTTCATCACATTGTTCTCAAGGAATATTCAGAAATGCCACCTATTATAATGTGTAGGAGGCGTTTTTTTATGAAAAAATGGATGTTATGTTGTTGTATTTGTATCGTGGTTTTCTTATTTTATTATACAAACAAAATATATGAACGCGCTCAGCTAGAACTGCCATCATTACATAGTCATAATGCTTTATTGCTCAATGAACAAGGCGAAGTATTATACGAAAAAAATGCAGATGCTATTATTTATCCAGCTTCCTTAACCAAGATTATGACAGCCATCGTTGCCATAGAGATGACAGAGGATTTACAAAGACAAACAATTGTAGAACCACAAACGATTGCCAACTATACGGCCCAAAATGCTTCGATGGCAGGCTTTCAAGCAGGAGACTTTGTTACAATGGAGGATTTATTATATGGCACACTCCTTGCCTCAGGTGCCGATGCAACAGGAACTCTTGCAGATGCTATCGCAGGCAGTGAGGACAAATTTGTCACTTTGATGAATAACAAGGCGCAGGAATTAGGCATGCATGATACATATTTTGTTAATACCAGTGGCCTACATGATGAGGCACATGTATCTAGCGTGCGGGATATCAGTAAGCTTCTACGCTATGCGTTAGAAAACCCTATCTTTTATCAAATATTTACCTCGAAAAGCTATACAACCCATGTGCCTAATGAATTAATTATCACAAACTCGTTGTTTACAAAAGTGCCTAGTGTAGATGGCCCCATACTAGGAGGGAAAACAGGATATACACCAGAAGCAGGGCTCTGTCTGGCGTCCATTATCGAAAAAGAAGGAAAATCATTTCTTTTCATTACAACCAATGCCCCGACCTATGTTTGGACGCCACCCCCTCATATCGAAGATGCTTTAACTGCCTATGATGCCCTGTAAGTGGAAAAAAGATGAAAACATCTCAACTTTTTCATCGTTTCCAACGTCTTATTTGAAAGGAAGACATTTCTTGTTTTGCGATGGTGCTAGATAATCCATTTTTGAGGGAAGTCTCTCCTGGATCAAGCAAAACGATTACTTTTTGTAGCCCTTTGCTTATTGATGCGGGGAAGATGCCCTCATGGTTGGGGAAGCTCTGGGGAATTCGCTCCAAAATAGGAGCGAGCCACTCAATCACTCCACAAAAAGGAGGGCTCAACATGTCATTATCATAATTTACGCATAGTTTTATAGAAAAAAGGGAAGGAGAAATGTAGTAAGGTTAATATTATACAGATGTGAAGGGTCTTGGAAGATGGAATCTAGTCGATTACTACTATTTTCTGGTCTGAATGGTTACTCTATAATGATAGTTAATTCTTAGCATTTTTTTAGCAAACGACATGGGAAGACATCTAAGGACGGTGAAGAACAATGACAAAATTTTTACCCTATGCAATCGTGTTGACATTGATGATGTGTTTATTTGCTGGGCAATTGTCAGCAAGTGCTGAAGGGCCAGTGGTAATTCAAAAAGTGATGAAGGATACGGTCATTTATGAAAAGCCTTCCAAAACTAGCAATGAGATGGGGGAATTGGCGAAGGGACACTTTGTCACAGTGACGCAAGCAAGCAAAGGGTGGACACATATTCAAACGCCAGAGCAGGCAGGCTTTGTGCCATCTGATGTTTTAGTCAAGTTGAAGTCTGTCGGCTATTTAGTCATTCAAAAGGGTGGTGCGACGCTATTTACTGCGCCAAGCCAAAATGCACAGCAGGCAGGATCGCTTTATGAAGGACGCATGATTTATGTGTATGGCACAGCACCTGGAGGCTGGTCTTTCGTCCAATATGGGCAGGATATAGGATATGTGGCAACAAATGCTTTAAAAAAACCTGTTCCAACGAAGAAACGAATCAACGCTGTGGCTGGTGCTGAATTACGTTTAACTGCTAGCCCACATGGAGAAGTTCTTGGTACACTTGCCAATAATACAGCTGTCCAGTATTACATAACGCTTGCAGGCTGGGCCTATGTAGAAGCGGGCGACCAAAAAGGGTATGTCAAAGCTTCTGAGCTAGCCAATATTCAGCTAACCGATAATAAAGTGTATAATAAAGGTGTGCCAGTAGTGAAGGGTGCTAAAAAACGTGTAGCTTTAACATTTGATGATGGGCCTAACGCCAAGGTAACACCGCAAATATTGGCGACTTTAAATAAATACGATGCGAAGGCTACATTCTTTATGGTAGGGAAAAATGTGTCAAGAAATGCTGCTATCGTCAAGCAAGTCTATGAGGCTGGGCATGAAATTGGCAACCATACCTTGAATCACAAAAAATTAACGGCTTTATCCATAGCAGAGGTTAAACAAGAAGTCAATGGCACAAGTAATGCGATTTATACAGCCATTGGCCAATACCCAACCGTTTTCCGTCCACCGTATGGGGCGACAAATGATCAAGTGCGCTCGTTCATGACGATCCCTTCGATTTTATGGTCGATTGATACACTAGATTGGAAACATCATAATGCGGATAAAATTTTAGCGTATGTGAAAGCCTCTGTAAAAGATGGCAGTATCATTTTAATGCATGATATTCATCAAACGACAGCGAATGGTTTAGAAAATGTCATTCTTTATTTACAGAAACAAGGCTATGAATTTGTTACAGTGAGTGAGATATTACAATAAATAATAGAAAAGCTGTGCAATTGTCTTCTAGAGACCACTGCACAGCTCCTTTTATTTAAATAAATTAATGGTTGTAATAATAATAGGAATCCCAAACACGTCGATTAAAAAGGCGCCGACAATTGGTACAACAAGAAAGGCTTTTTGAGAAGGTCCGAAGCGTTGCACAACAGCTGACATATTTGCCATGGCATTTGGTGTTGCCCCTAAACCATGTCCTGCAAAACCAGCTACCATCACAGCTGCATCGTAGTTTTTGCCGAGTAGCTTAAACAAAACGAAGATACTAAATACGACAATAAAGAATACTTGCACAAAAACGATGATGAATAATGGTAGCGCTAAATCAGCAATTTCCCATAATTTGATACTCATTAATGCCATTGAAAGGAACACGCCTAATGTTACATCCCCAATTAATGAAATGCTTTTCATATTAATTGCTTGAGGTTTAACTTTATCCATAATATTACGTACTAATACAGCCACAAACATTGCGCCTACATAGCCTGGTAGGACGAAGCCTGTTGCTTCTGAGAATAATGTCCCAACATATGTGCCGACAGCCATGCTGAACGTAATCAATAAGACTTGTGTAAAGAACGAGTCAGATGTAATTTGTTCGTGTTTATTTTCATATTCGACTGCTTCAGCTTCTTGTTCATCAGGTGTTAAATTGTATTTACCGACTAAATATTTGACAATCGGACCACCAATTAATCCACCAGCAACTAGACCACAAGTTGCGGCAGCAGCCCCAATCGTCATGGCTGAGGAAATGCCCAAATCTTCTAATGTTTGTCCAAATGCGGCAGCAGCCCCATGACCACCTTCCATGGAAACAGCACCAGCCATCATTCCGATTAAAGGATGAATCCCCATGAGGGAGGCAAGTGATACCCCAATGACATTTTGCATTAAAGCAAGGAAGCCACAGGCTAGCCAATAAATAACTAATAATTTTCCTCCGAGTCTTACTAACTTAAAGCTTGCCCCTAAGCCAATCGTTGTGAAGAACGTAATCATAAATAAGCTTTGCAAGGACGTATCGAGCGATATTTCTAGAACACCAGTTGTTTTTAAGATGGTAGCGAGAGCAGCGAACAATAAACCACCTACCACCGGAGCTGGAATACAAAATCGCTTTAAAAATCCGATTTTATTAATAAGAAAGCTTCCCAATGCAAAGAGTGCGACGGCTAAAAACACCGTTGTTATTTGATTAATTTCGATCATGAGCCTTGCCCCCTAAGTAAGTTGTTCAGTGCTTCATACACAAAATAAGCACCTAATTTAACCGTTCGTCCATTTTCATCTAATAACGGATTGACCTCACAAACATCAAATGAATGTGTATGAGGATGTGCAGTGACTTTTTGTAGGATCGTGCGTACCGTTGATGGGTCAAGCCCAAACGGTGAAGGTGCACTTACACCTGGAGCAAACGCTGCATTCAAGACATCCATACATAAGGTTAAAAGAACATAATCATGTTGATCCATATAGTGTTGTAGCTCATCCAATAATTGCTGTTGGTTGGCTACTGTCATGTGATCTTCAAACACATACTTTACCTGTAATTCATCCGCTTTTTCGAATAGTTCTCTTGTATTGCCATAGCGTTGAATACCGACAACAAAATAATCAGCATATGGATCCTGTTCTAAAATTTGACGGAACATAGTACCAGAAGAAGACTGTTCATCGTATGGTCGTAAATCAAAATGAGCATCTATATTAATAATGCCGATTTTAGCATCCTTTGATAATGCTGAGCGAACACCTAAATAATGGCCATAAAGTGTTTCATGACCGCCGCCAAGCACAATACATGGACATTTTTTTTGCAATACTGTTCCGACAATTTCACCAAGCTCACGCTGCGCTTCCTCTAAATTATGATTAAGACAAACGATGTTGCCAACATCAATGATTTGTTGATCATCTTCAAATGTCCACGGTAAACTAGCTAGTCCTTCCCGTAGTGCGTTCGGTCCATTGGCTGCTCCTAGACGACCTTGATTTCGACGTACCCCTTCATCGCAAATAAAACCAACGAGTGCAGCCCTTTTCTTATCTGAAGCGCTTACATCATTAATCGCCAATCTTTTTACTTGTTGATGTAAACGAAAACTGCTTGTATTTGTCGTTGAATCTATACGGCCTTTCCATTGTTTTTGATCTGTCAGTGTGTACATAATCCTATTCACCCCATTGTTAAAATTATTGTAGAAAAAGTATTGTTGTAATTCATTATATATTCACATAATTATAATTACTAATATATAATTAATATTAACTTATAGCTTTTAACTATAAATGAAGGAGGATTATATAAGTGGATATTAAACAACTACACTATTTTATTGCTGTTTCAGAACAAAGAAATTTCTCGAAAGCCGCAGAAAGACTGCATATTTCGCAGCCTTCCTTAAGTAATGCTATCAAAAAATTAGAACAAGAGATTGGTTCCCCCTTATTGGAGAGAAATACTAGAAATCTGCAATTAACAGAAGCTGGAGAGCTACTTTTTGAACGGGCAAAAGTTATTGTGAAAAATATGGAAGTATTGAAAATTGAAATGGATGAAGTCATTGTTCATGGCACGAGGGACATCACCATTGGTGTTATGGAATCGATCAAGCATTGGTTGCCTAAAGTAATCGCTAACTATAAAAAGGATTATCCACAAATGAAGATTCATTTAGTCGATATTTTAGGCAGTAAACGTGTGAAGAAATCGTTAAAAAGCTATAAAACCCATTTAATCATAACGAATCAGTTAATGGATGATCCAGAGTTGGAAGTCCAAACCTTATATGAAGAGAGGTTGGTTGCAGTGTTACCCTTACACCATCCGTTAGCCAGGAAAGAGACTTTAACCATCTCGGATATTAGTGAAGAGCCATTTATTATTAGTACCGAGGGCTTTCAAACAAGACACGATATTTTAACGATGTTTGAAAAGGCTGGGAAAAACATCAACATACAATTTGAAATCGAACGTTTTGAAACGGCTGTCTCACTAGTGCGTGAACAGTTAGGGATAACGATATTACCTGAAAACTATTTGCAAGGACCAACAGCCAAAACCATTGTAAAAAAAGAGATTGAAGGTGCAAATTTAAGTCGCAATGTTTATTTAGTATCTTTAAAAAATCGTCATTTACCATTGGCTATCCGACAATTATTGAAAGATATTTTGCATTCTTTTGAAAATAAGATGCTATAACTTGCAAGCAATCCTTAAGACATATTTTTTCTGTTTTATTAGAAAATTCATAATAGAACATTGCTTTACTAGAAAAATAGCGGTAACATTTAATGTAAGAATGAAAATGAATATTCATTCATTTTATGTTGTTGAAATAAGATTATGGCAATAGCAGAAAAAGACTTTTTGGCAAGGCGAAGGGTTGATTTCCGTTCCGCCAGCGTCCTTTCCAGCGTGCGTCCGATGAGCCGCTTCACTCACTGCATTCTCTCTAGGGTCTCACCTGTGACGTTAGTGACGCTAGCTCCACTCCAATCAACCATGTGGTAAAAGTGTCTTTTCCTTCTCTTTCATACGAGCCGTAGTGAACAAAATAGCCCTTTATTTTCAATGTGAAGAAGTGGTAAGTGACAACACATCTCCATAAAGGGTAGTGAATAACTTCACTTTAGTTGAAAACCTTGCTAAAAAGAAACATTTATATGAATTGGAGTGGAAGGGGGATAGTGAGACAGGCGAGCCTCTAAACGGAGCGGAAGCGGCTCGGCGCTCGCCGACAGGAAAGCAAGTAGCCTGCAACGGAAATCCATTTTCACCTTTCACAAAAATGCTATGGATGGTTTTGTTTTTCAACACGATGAAAATGAATTTTCATTCATTTTTAAAGTTCAAGCAAAGGGGGTATCTTCCAATGAATTTTTCTTATAGTGAAAAAGTTGTGAAGTTACAGGACAAGCTAACGAATTTTATGGAGCAATACATTTATCCAAATGAGGCTGTTTATGCAGCGCAGGTAGAGGCTATGGAGGATCGTTGGGGAGCGATTCCACCCATTATGGAGGAATTGAAACAGAAGGCACAACAGGCGGGATTGTGGAATTTATTTTTGCCAGATAGTGAATATGGAGCAGGATTAAGCAATTTAGAATACGCCCCTTTATGTGAAATTATGGGACGTTCACTACTGGCACCAGAAGTGTTTAATTGTAATGCACCAGATACTGGAAATATGGAAGTGCTTGTACGTTATGGCTCAGCACAACAAAAAAAGCAATGGCTTGAACCATTGTTACGAGGAGAAATACGGTCATGCTTTGCGATGACGGAGCCCGCTGTTGCATCTAGTGATGCTACCAATATAGAGGCGAGCATTGAGCGAGATGGCGATGAATACATTTTAAATGGCCATAAATGGTGGACGACAGGTGCTGGGGATCCTCGCTGTAAAGTGGCCATTTTTATGGGTAAACATAAGGATACAAATGCCCCTATCCATGAGCAACAGTCTATGATTCTCGTACCGATGGATACACCAGGGGTAAAAGTAGAGCGTATGCTGACTGCTTTTGGCTACGATCATGCACCAGAAGGACATGGTGAAGTTACCTTTACCAATGTACGTGTACCAGTGGACAATATTTTATGGGGAGAAGGAAAAGGGTTTGCCATTGCTCAAGGTCGACTAGGACCGGGAAGAATTCATCACTGTATGCGTCTCATCGGTGCTGCGGAGCGCGCATTGGAGGAAATGTGTGTGCGTGTTCAGGAGCGACAGGCGTTTCATCGACCGTTGGCAGATCAAGGAGTAATGCGTGAGCGTATTGCTGAATCTCGTATGGATATTGAGCAAGCAAGACTTTTAACATTGAAAGCGGCCTATATGATGGATACAGTGGGCAATAAAGAGGCTAAAGCTGAAATTGCTATGATTAAGGTAGTGGCACCAAATATGGCACTAAGGGTTATTGACCGAGCCATCCAAGCATTTGGTGCGGCTGGTGTTGGGTCAGATACGACGCTTGCTGCACAATGGGCAAACTCACGAACATTACGTTTAGCAGATGGTCCTGATGAAGTACATCGTAATACCATTGCTAAATTAGAATTGAAAAAGCATGCGAAAAAACAAGAGGAGCTGATGAAATGACGGTCCTAGAGTTATTTAGCTTAAAAGGTAAAACAGCGATAGTGACAGGTGGGGGACGGGGACTCGGAGCGCAAATTGCTCAAGGATTTGCAGAGGCTGGGGCCAATGTCGTCTTATGCTCAAGAAAAGTGGAAGCGTGTGAGGAGATTGCCATAGCACTTGAAAAGCTAGGTGTTCAAACATTAGCACTAGCCTGTGATGTCACAAAACCAGAGGATATTGCTAATGTGGTGGCTAAAACGATTACTACATTCGGTAAAATAGATATTTTAGTCAATAATAGTGGTGCTTCATGGGGGACACCTGCCATTGATATGCCCTACGAAGCCTGGCAAAAAGTATTTGATGTCAATGTCAACGGGACCTTTTTGATGAGCCAAGCAGTGGGCAAAATTATGCTGGAGCAGAAAAGCGGCAAAATTATTAATATTGCTTCCATCGCAGGACTTGGGGGCACACTTCCCGCCTTTATGGATACCATTGCCTATAATGCGAGTAAAGGAGCCGTTATAACCTTAACGAAGGATTTAGCTGTTAAATGGGGACCACACGGTGTCAATGTCAATGCGATAGCACCTGGATTTTTCCCAACGAAAATGTCCAATGTTTTAATTGAACGAGGACAGGACTATTTGATGGACGTTACACCGTTAAAACGTTTAGGCTCAGAAAATGATTTGAAAGGTGTGGCGTTATTTTTAGCAGCACCAGCTTCAGACTATGTAACAGGTGATGTCATTGTTGTAGATGGGGGCATGAGCTCTATCATTTAGGGAGGGAATAAAATGGATACGATGCAAGTAAGGGCAAGTGAGCGTTTAGATGTGGACAAATTACATGCCTTTCTGGCAAGCTATTTTCCTGAGCTACCACAGGGTGAACTTGAAATTTCGCAATTTAGTGCAGGGCATTCCAATTTAACGTATTGTTTAAAAATAGCTGATTTCGAAGTCGTTCTTCGTCGTCCACCGCTTGGACCAGTAGCCAAGAAAGCACATGATATGAAGCGTGAATTTACAATTTTATCAGCATTGCATCCGTTTTTAACAGCGGTTCCAAAGCCATATGCCTATGTAGAGGATCGAGATGTTATTGGTAGCGACTTCTTTTTAATGGAGCGCAAAAAAGGTATTGTCCTCGATACGCATTTTCCAAATGGGACAGAGCCAACAGAGGAGCTAGCCCGTCAGTTGTCCGAAATGATGGTAGACTCTTTAGTGGCGCTTCATGCCATTCCCTACCAAGACACAGCGTTAAAGGATATGGTGAAGCCTGATGGATTTATGGAACGACAAGTTCATGGCTGGATAGAGCGCTATGAAAAGGCCAAAACAGCAGAACATGCGGAAGTAGCTATTTTGACAGAGTGGTTAAAAAATAATATTCCTTCCAATAATGAGGCAACCATTATTCATTATGACTATAAATTGAATAATGCGATGTTTTCTGAGGACTATGCCGAAATGATTGGCCTTTTTGATTGGGAAATGACGACGGTAGGGGACCCTTTAGCCGATGTCGGTGTAGCAATGAGCTACTGGATGCATGCGGATGACCCGAAAATGTTGTTATATGCACTGGGAGAACCACCAGTAACCATTTTACCAGGATTTTATACGCGACAACAGTTTATTGAACGATATGCGGAGAAAAGTGGGCGAGATATTTCGACTATTCATTATTACTGTACATTTGCTTATTTCAAATTAGCCGTTATTTGTCAGCAAATTTATTATCGTTATGCTAAGGGGCAAACACAGGACGACCGCTTTGCTCAGTTGGATAAAATGGTCGCTGCACTCATACAACAGGCTTCTAAATCGATATAAATTCTAAAAAACGGTTACTTTTTACTAAGTAACTGTTTTTTTATTGCTCTCAATAACAGATTATCCGACATTATAAAATATAATTATTTATAGCTACTCGCACCAACCCTTCTTAATAGCCAAAACAACACACGTAAAAAAATTAAGAGAGATGGAATGTATGTTCTTATTTTATCACATATGCCTTCTTTTTGCGAAAAAAAGGATTTTATATAAAACAACAATATTTTATTGTTTATCGATAAATAATTGTTGACTTAGAATGTGTATAAAGCTATTATAACAATAGTGAATAGGTGTTTGATAATTGATCAAATACAAATTTAAACAAATAGATGGAGGAAGCAACAATGAAAAAATATTTACTAGCTACAATTCCAATGGTACTTGGGGTTTTATGTTTATTTATAAAGGGGATTATTGGTGATGAAATATTAGCGGATGGAACGATCGTGGAGAAGAATTTCTTTTTCATTCCATTAAGCTATCTATTTTTCTTTAGTGGTATACTGACATTCTTATTTATGGCCCTTTTTTCAAAAATAAAAAATATGAACATCGCAAAATAATGCTAAAAACAGGCCCTAAATAGGAGCCTGTTTTTTTACGACCATATTTGATCAAGTTTATCACTGTAATAGTGAATAGCTTTTTTATAATCTTGAATGCCCTGATGATTGGTTGTGCGTAATAATGTCTGAAGTAATGTCTCCATCGATTTTACATGGTCGCCAAGATTGTAAAGTGTCATGGCATAGAAGACCTTGACATGCTCGGCTTCAGGGAATTCGTGAATGGCTTGTATAAAGATTTGTTCGGCTTGCTCATATTGCCCTAATGTCCGATAAGTGCTACCTAAACCAAGATAAGCATCTATTAAAACATCTGGTTCCAGTCCTAATTTAATCGCTTTTTCATAATGGGGGACTGCCTCCTTTTCTTTTCCTAAAGAATCAAAGGTCCAGGCACATTGAAATTGATAGTAAGCATTTTCAGGATGTTCCTTGACTAGTCCCACCATCAATTGATTTGCTTCCTCAAGCTGTCCGTTTTTTCTCAATGTGATAAGATGTGCTATTTGTTTATCCATATTATTAACCCTCTCGTTATATTTTATAATAAATTACCATTCGCGAAAATAATCTTCAATCAACAATTCGAATGAATCTACTAATAGCCTCATTTCTCCCGAATCATGATAACAAATGAAAACCTTACCTGATGAATCGATAAAAATGGGATTGCCCTCACCATCCATTGAAAAGACATAGCTAGTGTCTAGAATGTTTGGAGATAGAACATCTTTGTATTGGTGACGAAAATCCAGGGTTAGTTAAATCGACAACGGTTTCGTTTCCAATACTAGAGCCATTAGAAAAAGCATGAACTGCTATTCCAGCATAGGCACCCCCAAATATTTCAATGAATGTTACATAATCAGCATGAAATTGTACATGAGGTTGCTGCTGATCTTCTTGGCTAGCTGGAGTGCCTACTAAGGAATGCTGATCCTTTTGTTTATTATACATGATCTCGAATTGCTAGAAACCTGTAGGAATGGTATTGTTTATGTCATAGTAACATTCATGAGGTGATAGAATGCTAGAGCGTTCAATGGAAAAAACACGGGAACATCAAGAGGAAAGGAAGTGATTAAACAAAACAAGAAAAGAGGATTAAGATGATGACTTATCAAAAAATAATTTGTGATGGATTTGAATTAAATTATTGTATAAAAGGGCAAGGTCAGCCGATTTTGGTGGTGGGTAGCAGTGTTTATTATCCGCGTTTGTTCTCTGAAAACTTTTCCCAACATTTTCAGCTTATTTTTTTAGATCATCGAGGATTTGGCAAGCCAACTCGTGCATTTAAACAAGCTGATTATACATTGGATAAAATAGTGGAGGATATAGAGCATGCAAGACAAATCCTAAAGCTAGATGACTTAATTATTGCAGGGCATTCGGGGCATGCATTTATGGCGGTGGCGTATGCCAAAGCCTACCCTCAGCATGTTCAAAAAATGATCCTATTAAATACAGCAACAACGAACAGCCAAAAGAGACAGCAACAAAGTTTGTCTTATTTTGAGGCATATGCAAGTGCGAAGCGTAAACATCAATTTCAGCAGGATATTGCTTTATTGGAACAGGATCTAAAGAGAGAACCTGAACGACGTTTTGTTCATATGTGTATTCGGATGGGTGCACATAGCTTTTATGATTACACATTCAACGCTACCTCTACATGGGATGGCGTGTATCCGAATATGGAAATCATTGATTATCTTTGGGGTGTAGCTTTTGCTGAGCAGAACCTTTTACAGCAAATACATCACTTAAACATGCCGATTTTTGTCGGTCTAGGTAGGTATGATTATCTAGTTGCGCCTGTATCATTATGGGATGCAATGGAGTGTACTCCTCATGTAAAGAAAGTTATTTTTGAAAAAAGTGGTCATAATCCTATGCTGGAAGAACCTGAATATTTTGATGAACAATTAATTGCATGGATAAACGAAGGATAGTTATTTTTGGCTGGTGATGCTTTTATAGCAAATAACCAGCCTTTTTCCTTTCTTTAACCATAAAAAAGGCTACTCCCAAAAGGGAAGAGCCAAAGTATTAGCTTGCAGAACAAGCTTTGCGTATCGCATCAATTTGTCGACAGTCAATCATCACAGGAACGGCTTGATCATCTATTTGAAGGAAATACCCACAGCAACTTTGCGAATCAAGATAGATAAAGTAAATACTTAAAAATTGACAGCCGTTCGAGAGGTATACATCGACTAAAGTTCCAGGTTTAAAATATTCTAAATGATGGCAAATACAACTGTCACACTGCTTTTTGGCTTGCTCCTTCTTCTTATATGTTTTTTCATATTGGGGGCTATTATAGTATTTGATTGTATATGACTCTTCCTCATCCACATGATGATCGATGTCAGAATAGTAACCTGAGCAAAAATTCTTTGAGGCACAATAGCATTTAGCAAACTTATGATAATTATTAAACTCCCAATTCATTCGTTTTAAAGATCTGTTTTCATCCATTCCTTAAACGCTCCTTTATGGTTTGAATGTCTTGCTAGCACGAGGCACCTATTTCTAATCTATGTCAAAGAGCATTTGGGAGATGGTAAAATGTCCAATTGTTTGTAGAATAAAAGAAAAGACTAGACTCACAAGTAGAGTCTAGCTTTGCAGATCATGTTTGCAATCGCCTTGTAATAAACTATATATTTCTAAATCGACAACTCCTTTACCAGACCATAATGAAGCTTGTCTCAATAGACCCTCTTTTAAAAAGCCATTTTTTAGCAGGACTTTTTTCGAAGGCTCATTTAACGGCATGACCTCAGCTTGAATTCGATTAACATTTACATCCTCTAATAAAAATTTCACAATGATTTCGACTGCCTCTGTAGCGATGCCTTTGCCCCAAGATGTCTCAGCTAAATAGTAACCAATTGTTACCATATCTACTTTTTGATTAAAGTCCATTGCTTCGATAATACCTACTAGTTTTTCACTTTGTGATTTTTCGAAAATACCCCATTTAATTCTGCTTTTCTTCGAATAATCTCGTTCAAAATGAGCAATCATTTTTTGAACAGTTTGTAAGTTGTGTTTTGGGATGATTCCGCAGTACTCAAATACTTTGTCATTATCATAAATGGCAAATAATTCTTGTAAATGGGATTCTTCTATTTTTTTTAATTCCAAAGTTGTTGAATGTAAGATTGGGAATTGTTTAAATACTTTTTCAATAATCATTGATGTTGCTCCTTTTTATTCTTTAATGGGAATGTATATTGTCATCTTCATATCATGTGGATAGATAGATTGCATGACATCGGTTATTTCAAAATCAGGGCCTGCATCTCGCTCATAATTAGAGTTTGGTAGCCATACTCCGTAAATGTAACGTCTTGTATTTTGAATTCCTTCCGCAGTGCTATTCAATGTGAATTCCGCATATTTACCAGCAGGAATTTCAAGGTGAACGAAGCCTTTCTCTAATTGCTCCTCAAAGCAATGAACTTCCTCTCCTACAATAAAGGAAAATTGACCATCCTCTTGAAAACCTGTAGAAATGCCATATGCCATATTAGGGGCTACCTTATGTGAGATTCGCTCATAATACTGCTGTTGGCCAAAATCTAAATAAAAGCTTGGGATGTCTGCATAATACTGATCGTTTTGTAAGGACGTTTTGTATTCATAGCCAGTGATACATTTTTTAGGTAATTGAAGTATTTCTGGTCGCTGCATAGGGAGTTCTCCTTCCAGTTTATAATCCAAAAAGTTCATTTTGGTTAGAAGTGGTATGGAGTTGGCTCCTTTTCGGTACTTAGCAGGTGTGACGCCAAAATATTGAACGAATGCTCGTGTAAACGCCTCTTGAGAACCATATTGAAAGTTGATCGCAATTTCCAGTATGTTCTTGGGAGTAGTTACTAATAGAGAGGCCGCTTCAGAAAGCCTTCTGTTGCGAATATACTGCTGTACCGAAAATCCTGTAATAGCTTGAAAAAGTCGTTGGAAATGAAATGCAGAAAAGTAAGATTGGGAAGAAATAGCTGTGATCGTTAACTTTTCCTGTAGATTGTCCTCAATAAACTCTATGGCGTTTTGTATTCTTTCAAAATAATCCATACCATCATCCTTTCTCGACTTAATAGTACTGTTTCAGCGAAAGTATTTTTTGATAATTTGTGCTAATTTGTACATTAAATGGTCATCAACATGAAATCAATAGAAATATTGAATTAAACGTTCAATTCAAATTTACAAGATAATGATAGTTAGCTCTATGTTCCCATTTTTCTTTGGCATAATATGTTCAGCGAATTACACGTATCTTAAAACAACCTAATCAAGAAACGTCACTCATTACATTTGAAGCGGCTGTTAATGGAAATGACCAGCACTCTGAAAAAGAGTCTGGTCATTTTTGGTTGCTTAATTTAGTTTTAATTTTGTAGCAGTCCCGATTCCTTTTGTATGAACATCGACCTTAATACGAACAGTTAGCTCGGGATAAAGGGTTGGCCAGTCTTTTTTTATTCGATTCCATGCATGGTAGTCCTCTCGGTGTAGCACTTCACTAAATTTTAAAATGTCGGCTTGATAGGTTTGTTGGATCGTATGAAGCGTGCGTTCTAAGCTCTCTTTAATTTGTCTACTCGTCTCTTTATTTAATGTATCGATAGTTTCAGGTTTCGTTAAATCCAGATGACAACCTACCTCAGCTATGTTTTGGTCAATATCAAGTTGAATCGTAATGGAAGGGCTGTCATTTTGAAAATGGCCCGTCACTTTTGTTGAAGAGTTGATAATTTCTGTCGATATTTTTCCTTGCTCAGGGCAGGCAATATTTTCAAACGTACTTTTTATATGATTGTTTAAAAAATTATAATCTCTGCTTTCTTGTTCGGTTAAAAAGCCAATTAGCTTATAATTTTTAAAAACGGCCATTCCACCATATTGTAATTGTACAGGGCTCTCAATTTTTTCTATATTGCTAATAGATTTTCCAATATCCGCATCTCCGAGTATTTGAATAGAAGGTAATACGGCACTATGATCAATACCACCTAAAGATTGGACTAAATCATCTAAAATTACAGATTCTGTCGTTCCCCATGCAGCTTCTGAAACCTTTAAGGATTTAAACATTTTACTGGCAGGAACATCCTCTAGCGGTGTTAAAACACTTAAAATTTCTTGTGCAGTCGATTCTTGGGTAACGATAATGTTAAATTCGCTCCGACCCTCAGCATCTCTTTGAAATAAATCCAAAATGCTATTCATTCCTTCTTTAGCCATTTCCTCTCCAATAATAATGATCTGAGCATGTGCATAATAAGGCTTCCTTGGCGTTAGCGTTGTTAATTTTCGAATGGCATCAAATAAGGATTTTCCCTTTGCGTGATAGGTGAAAACAGGAACTTGAAAGCTGGTTGCTTTGTTCGAGGCTACTTGACTAGGGTTAACGATTTGAACGGAGATTTCAACAAGCTCGTCTGATTTATCGACCCCAACAGCCGTAACAATGGCTAATTCATTTAACTCTCGTTTATTCCAACAGCCACCTAGCAAAAGAATCACGCTAAGCAGTAGGATGAAAAATAGTGTGTGTTTGATGATGGGCACCTCCTCTAGGAAAAGGGCTAAGTCATTTCCGATACTATTAAGGATAAGCAAAAGCCATGCAAAATAATCGATATCGACGAGATTCTTTTTGGAGGAAAGTAAAGTATGGAAAGGGAACCTGTATGTATAAAAGCGGGGAAATGGAGGAAATGGCAATGAAGGAAGTAGTAATAGGTGTAGAAGCTATTTTTATCTCGAACCCAAATTATCGGCAAAATGGTATGAGGACATATTGCTTTTAAGCTTCTATATAGGACGGGGCAGCTGTCATGAAAAACACCGTCATTTGTTTAGTAAAAGCGAAGGAACACTAGCCATTACGTTTTCCAGAGATACATTTTGGGGTCGGTAAATATTTTAATTTCATGTTGCATAAAATCGAAGGGACCTATCAATTTTTAGTGGAGCATGATGTGAAAGTCAATGCTCTAGGAGGGGAGGGAAAAACAAAAGATGGAAATCCTTTAGGGGTTTATCAATCATAAGCGGGTCACTGCATGAACAGTGACCCTAGTAACAAGTCTTGGAGGTGTAAGGCTAATTAGCTTTACACTACTATAGTATACTGATTCTCTATATCGATGTAGTTAATTGCCTGGGAAATAGAGAGAAAATTAAGAATTATGAAAAATGCTGTTCAACCCCAAAAGAAGGAAGTGGCAGTGTACCATAGGCTTCCTATAAATTATGTGGATGGAACAACTGGAAATGGTGAGTTTCATGACACCTTTTATAGTAACCATTCACCAGACAAGCTAGGCATTCAATACAGTGTGAAAAATAAAGGCACACAACAATTTAGTTGGAAAATGATTGACTCAGATGGCAAGCTATGGGCTCAAGGGACATTAGCAGCTGGAAAAGCACATACGGCAATACTGGAAAAAGGAAGCTATACTATGCCAGAAGGAATGTATTCTATGTCCATTATTACGATAGATGGTGCGGAGGGCATGTTTGATTTTGCTGTAAAATTGGTGGAATAAAAACTTTTTAAAATAGATGTAACTTTTTTAAAATATCACTCGTCTAACTCATTAGTAGAATACAAAAACTAAAGCAAACTAGTAACATTCACTTTTCACAAAGGGACCAGGAGCACATTTTTCGTGTTTTCCTGGTCTTTTTGTGTAGCATTATCTATTTTTAACGAAAAAATGAAACCTTTATGGAATTTAGACGTATTCTTAATTGAATCAAAAGCTAAGCAAAATTAGTAAGATTCACTTTCACTAAAAAGGCTAGGACCCACATGAGGATGTAGGGATCTAGTCCTTTTTGATATTTGTATAGTGAGCAAGAATTCATCGTGTTGAAAAACAAGCAATAGAATTTTAGTGAAATATCATCTTTTTCAACAATATGAGAGGACCAGCACTCGTGGAGAGTGACCGGTCCTTTTGTTTACTTGCTCTGCAAAGTATTTTATAGAATGAACACTATAAAATTTGAAAGGGCAATTTATTTTCTCGAAAAACCATTAAATTCCCTTAAAAGTTTATTGGAAAATATTTTAACTTGTTCAGTGCTCCAACTTATCGTAGTATTATAACGAATCAAAACTAAGCAAATTAGTAAGATTCACTTTCACAATAAAACCAGATGCTCCTCAAAGATGAGCACCTGGTTTTTTGTTTTAGGGTCAACTATTCATATTAGCTGAGATTTTTAATTTGTAGTAAGCATACAGACAACAAATCAATCCGTCAGAACATATGATGCCTCCGATCATTCTAAAACAGGCTATACAGCTTTCCATCATATATATTGTCTGCTGGCAGCTATGTTTTGATTGACAAGTATAGGGGTCTTATTCTTCAATGGTTTCTTCATACGTTTTACGACCCGGGTTTATTTTTGTTACTTGGATCGTTATGTCCCCAATGGAATCCTTTGTTAAAGGGATTTTTCCATCTTTCTCTAACTTTTTCCACGTCTTGACGTTGGAGCGATAGAGATACTCTGAAAAACGATAAATATCAACGTCCAACTTTAAACCTTCCTCATAGGTTGTCAATATTTGTTTTTTTACTTCTTTTATAATATTGGCTCTCACCTCATCAGAGTTTATTTTTCCCTTAAATCCATTCAAGGTAGCACGCAAATGAATCGTAATATCAAATGTCACTTGGTTATTCTTAATGACAGGCTTCACTTTGACATCTAATTTATCTAAATCAGCGGTTAGATAATCTCTTTCGCCACCTTCTAATTTAAAGGTGACCTCTCCGCGACTAGTTTCATTATGCATCCATTGATTGCCTTTTGCTGCAGAATTCTTAATAAAGCCTTTAAAGCCATCCTTTGAGAGAATTCCTACACCTGAGAACGTTGTTTCTTCAACTTCTTCATCCATCGTTTCCCAATCTTTCATGATGGACACGTAGGGGATACTGACCTCATGGCTCGGTTCATTTAAACCAATAATTAAATTTCTTAAGTTTTGAGGCTCAATAAAGGATTCTTGTTGCGTTGTATTGACAGGATTACTTAATTTTGAAGAAGTCAGAGAATTTCTTAAAATCGGTGTGATAAGCATGACATCTTTAATAGGGTCCGTTGTACTGTAGACCCAAATATGATAACGAGTCTCTCGAAAACGAATGAACGTATCAATCACAGGGATACTTCGTTCATTTTCCATGGCTCGTTCTGTAAAGAGCAAATACCTCATATGCCCCCAAAAAATCTCCTGGTCAGAGGAACGATACAATTTATAAATTGCTTCTTCCACGGTTTTACCTTCAGCAAAGCCTACTTCAGCAGGTGCAACATTGCCACTAGGCTGATCGGATTTCGCTACATCAGCAAAATTAATAATTTGTAGATAAACCTTGTACTGATTATCCTCATAATCTACCCCAACGGCATTGACATAATACATTCTTTGAGGCTCCGTCACATCCCAACAACCGGTCATAAAAAAGGCAGACGTTAAAATGAATAGGAGAAATACGATATGTTTTTTTGTCATCATGTCCCTACTTTTATATTTGGTTAGTTATCAAATAGTTTTGACAAAAATATAAGGATTTATAAGTATGAATGTTGAATAGAGAATAGGCTATGACGGATATGAATATTCGCGAAGAGAAGTGAAATACTCGCGGAGAGAAGTGAAATACTCGCGGAGAGAAGTGAAATACTCGCGGAGAGAAGTGAAATACTCGCGGAGAGGAGTGAAATACTCGCGGAGAGGAGTGAAATACTCGCGGAGAGGAGTGAAATACTCGCGAAGAGGAGTGAAATACTCGCGGAGAGGAGTGAAATACTCGCGGAGAGGAGTGAAATACTCGCGGAGAGGGGTGAAATACTCGCGAAGAGGGGTGAAATACTCGCGAAGAGGAGTGAAATACTCGCGGAGAGGAGTGAAATACTCGCGGAGAGGGGTGAAATACTCGCGGAGAGGGGTGAAATACTCGCGAAGAGGAGTGGATTCTCACGAACGGAGTAAATAACTTATAGCGCGGTACAATAAAAGAGAATGTGTTAATGTAAGTCGCATTAACACACATCGTTTACTTATTTATTCTCTATTAATATGATTAAAAACATGGGTCTCCATTAGTTTATCCTACATTGCAAGAATATATTAGTATGTCCTCTGGTTCTTCCATGAAACTGATTATTAATACTGTCTGAATAAGCATTGGAATGCATGGATAGTGTAAGATGATATTTTCGGTAACTTCACGACACATTATCGCAGAGGAACATTCGTTTTTCCTGAACTTTTTGCAGCATTTTTCAGAAAGATCCTCAGCTAGTACAAATTTTTTATACACTACAAACATAGTATACATAAAACACAAAGTATAAAAAGTTAAGCCTCCCTAAAAATAGCTCCCATCTCTAAAAAGGTAGATATGAGAGCTAAATTCCTATGGTATCGCAGCTGTTGTAACCCAGTTAAGTTATGGCTATTTGAAAAATTCAATAGATATTATGAACGCTCCAATTAACTCAATTGAATAATGGACAAGGAACGATTCGCGTAGTTAGCGATTGGATTGGCCGATGAGGCACTTACTCCTACTAGATCGCCTGCGGATAATGAAGCTTGAACAACATAGGTAGAACTGCTTCTATTTAACACATTAAAAATAGCGAGACCATCTAGAAAAATGGGTTGTCCGTTGACGGTAATACTAACTGTAAAATAGGATTGTAATGGATCAGGTTCTACTGTCGTTTGAGCATTTATCGATATCGCAATTTGATAGACGCCATTGCTTTGCACTACTAATTCATTTCCAGATGGACTTACTGTTACATTAGATAAAGGGCCCACTTGCTGAAATGGAATAGGTGCCGCAATAGGGGATATAATTTCTAAGGAGTCACCTCTTATGGATCCATAACTTAAGACACCAATATTGGGTGTGGGAACAGGACCAGGAATAGCAATAATTTTGGGGAAAGAGTTTGTTTCTTTTTGACAACAGCCCATATTTATATGTTTATAAGACATTAACTACCCTCCTTTTTATTTACTAAAGGTAGTATATTCGACACTTAATTCAGTAATTGGACGAACACCTAAAGCCCAGTTACTCATATTCGAGCCTGGGCTTTTCTCATGTTTGGAGAATATAAAAAGCTATTTTCTTGCCTGAATCAAGGTGAACCAGCTTTTGCCATTCAATGTTCCAGAAACATTGTAAACAGGCTGATAGAAGCCTTTTGTATCATACATATGCGTAAGCTCTATTAATTCTATAGACAGTTGATCGCCTTTTTTTATTGTAAGTTCTTCGTCTGTTACGAGTGCATTATATTTTATTTGCGGAAATTCGCCATTCTTAATACGTTCATATATCTCAGCAGGGGATAAGATGTTTACTTCCTTTATAAATTGATGGTTACGTAGATTAGATGATAAGGAATATACATCGCCATCTGGTTTCAGCCCAAGACTTACTTCCCCAAGCCAATAATCTTTGTTGATATTAGCGCGATCTGGAAGTGTCCATTCTAATTCACCATTCTCCCATACAGTAAACTCTGCCTCTTGAGGGAGGAGAGCAAGTTCGTCCATTATTGCCTTCGCCTTGTTAACAGAATCTTGTCCTGCTGCTGTAGTTTGGTCAGGTGTATACAGATTCTCTGTTAATGACCAATTGCCCTGTGAACTGATAAATAATGTATAAGGATTACCTGCGTTGTCTGCCAATAAAATTTCGCGATCCCCTCTATTTTCCGTTGTACTCGTTACGGATAAACCTAGTTTTTTTTGCAGCAAGGTTTCAACTTCGTCATTCTTCATTATTTTCTTATACACGGGGGCAACTGTGGGTGCTGTACTTAAGTCCAATGAAGTGGAGACATCAACACCTGACATATTCGATTTTGTATAGGCATTTATTGCAAGATGACCAAACTCTTGTTGGTTGTAGACAATCATCATCCCAACAAAAATCAAACCCATTATGAGTGGGATGGCCAGATTGCCAATTAGACTTTTTATTTTTACTTTTTTATGCTGAACAATGGAAGCCACAAGTCTATATAACTGGTATCCGATAATCCCACCAATTGAGTTGTTGATTAAGTCATCAAGCTCGAAAATTCCCGCTCCTGTAAGTGTTTGATATGTTTCAATGGATAATGTAGCACTGACGACTACGAGAAAAAGCCACTTGAATAGTTTAAATTTAGGGAAAAGCAGGGGCAAGAAAACGCCTAATGGTACAAACATTAAAATATTAAAAATACAATTTTGAAGATCTCGTAACGAATATTTTTTCCATGCATCGATATAACCACTAAATGGTTGGAGATTCATCTGCAGAAAATGAGAAGAGCCTCGGCCAATAATTGTTAACTCACAAACAAAAACAATATAGCCGATGAAGAGTGCTCCAAGCATAAGTTTTTTTACGTGGTTTCGTTTCCGAACGGATGGTTCCTTTTTATTATAAAAGAAATAATAGAATGCAATGAGTAAAAACTCAACACCAATAATAATCATTACTGGCAGCATTAAAGATTGAATGTTATTGATAATTTCTGTTACGCCCAATTTAAAACGCTCCTAACTGATGATTTAGCTTTTCTTGATGTAATATTGTCGACTTTCCTTATTGTAAATGGAAATTATTAATAATTATTGAGAATATTTATGAAGATTTCTTAAGATTTTGCATCAGCTATACAGGCTTAGGGTGCTGATTTTAATCCCCTAGTGTGGCGTCGTTAATATAAGAGCAAAAAAGGCAGAAGTCAAATTACGTTTGTCATAGCAATAAACCACTTTCATTGCTGTATAACTCTGTAATTATTATAATGAATAGCAATAACTGGTAAGGAGATGGTGGAATGAGTAAGAATTTCATTATATTTGGAGCGAGTCAAGGACTGGGTGATGCATTTGTCAAAGGTTTACCCGTCATGGGAGACTCTGTATGGATCGTGTCACGTTCTCGACCTAAAAGCTTAAATCTCAACGATGGTGTCAATCGTCATTGGCTCGCTATTGATTTGTCCAATCAGCAATCAATTCCAACTTTAAAAGAGAAGGTAAAAGACATTCCTTTCGATGTATTAATTTACAATGTTGGCGTATGGGAAAAGCGTGGATTTGAGGATGACTATACATTTGATTTGGATGAGGTCGTAGATATTTCAAACATAATCAATATAAATGTAACTTCTACAATTACATATATTCAAGCACTTTTACCAAATTTAAGACAGGCGGAAAATGGAAAAGTGATTTTAATTGGCTCAACAGCAGGCTTAGATCACACGAACAATGCACAAGTTTCATTTGTTACATCTAAATTCGGCTTACGTGGCATTACAAATGCCCTTCGTGAACATTTAAGAAAAGATAAAATTTCTGTCACATGTATTAACCCAGGGGAGCTAGCAGCAGAAGTACCTTATGAAGAAGGGGCAGAGAAAGCAATTCATTTATATGAAGGGACTCGTATTCCTGTACAAGATATTGTATCAATTGTGCAATGTGTCATCCATTTATCACCTGTTTCATGTGTAAAGGAAATTACTATTCCTGCAATAACGGATTTGAATGCTTGATGATCGCCTGTTGCTCAGAAAGCATTGTAGCGGGAGTTAATCTTCTATTTGCAATCGAATAGGGCGAATAGAGGATATTGCCGATGCAGTAACGTTTCTGGCTTCCACTGATAGCAGCTGGATAATAAATGTTTCTGATGATTTTCGTTTATAAAACGCAATAATACTGTGAAGTTCCGATAAGGGGAAAAAACATTGCTTTTCATGCCTAACCTCAAGAAAAAATGGATATTCCAAAATTTAAACAGTTTAGGACTAGACAAAGGTGATTTTACATGGTATATTGTATTCAATAGAATCATCCGAAAAAAAAGATGCAATGAATTCACATATTACAAAAAGTAATCGTGTTTTGATAGATGCTTTTTGTGATATGTGTTTTTTTATGAATGTGATTTTATTTAATTTGATTAATGGAGGTCATTTACATGACACAAGGTACAGTAAAATGGTTTAACGCAGAAAAAGGTTTTGGTTTCATCGAAGTTGAAGGCGGACAAGACGTATTCGCTCACTTCTCAGCTATTCAAGGTGAAGGTTTCAAATCACTTGAAGAAGGTCAAAAAGTTGAATTCACAGTAGAAGAAGGTCAACGCGGACCACAAGCTGCTAACATCGTAAAACTTTAATTTTTAATGAAACATACCACTCTTAATTGAGTAGTATCAGACTGCTGACAAACTCAAATTTGATGTTTGTCAGCAGTCTTTTTTATAAACGAAACTAAAATCGTGAAGCAGCTATCTTTTATCAACTATCTTACCTCTGCTAAATACTCCTCTTCAATCAAAAATCCCTTTTTATGTAATTTCGTTATTTCTTCTAAAGTTGAAACACACAAATTCTTAAAAGTTTATGAATTCAGGATAATTAACAAAAGAATAAAATAAATAATTAATGAAATAAAAATGGAAAATCGTCTTTTTTTCAGGTTGAATAGATATCTTGAATTAGTACTCATATCTCGTACAATGCCGTTTTCTTTAAACATGTTACAATACTCGCATTTCTCCAGTACTGAACCTTCTCTAAATTAAGCAATATCATATTCTGAGACGTGTCCCATCACAGAATCCAGCAAGCGAAACAATCCACTGTTAAATAAGAAAATTTTTACGTCGTTATTATATTTCGGAAATTTCAAATAAATGAATGACCAAAACCTAATTAAGTGGTAAAGTATAGAAAAAATGAATGGAGAATGATCTTATGGAAAAATGGAAAAGGGTTGAATTAAAGCATTTTTCAAGTGAATATATGAAAGAATTGAACTCTTTTGTACTTACAGAAGAACAAAAACAATTTTCTGCCCTTCCAAGCAAATTTGGAGAAATTAATGAAGGACAGTATCGTATTGTCATTTTAAGTGATAATACACCAGTGGGTTTCTTCCTTCTCAATACAAATGAAAGAGTAAAGAAATACTCTACTAATTTGAATGCAATGTTATTAACTGCATTATCAATTAACCATACAGAGCAAGGAAAAGGTTACGCAAAACAGGGAATGACCTTACTAGTTGAGTTTGTGAAAGCAGAATTCCCTAATTGCGATGAAATTGTTTTAGTTGTAGACAAAGATAATATACCAGCACAAAAACTATATTTCAAAGTAGGATTTGAAGATACAAATGAGAGACTAATAGGACGAATCGGCGAAGAAATCATCATGAGACAATTAATAAAATAAAGTTAGAGCACAAATAAAATCGTCACCAGAGCTGATTCTACATTTAGAATTAAATTTTTTAAAGTTTGCGAAAAGATTTCCCTCCCTTGATATTTTTCATGACTTTAATAGTAGGGAAAGACAGACGATTGTCTACATAGGTAAACTTTTAGCGAAGAAATGACAACATGGCCGACCCAGAGTTGCTGTGTTTCTGGGATTACGGAAAAATATTGAAATGTACCGATTTGCTGCTTATGATGGAGGTGAGTATGAGATGTATAGTAATACGGCAAATATGCTTAAACAGACGACAAATCTTATCAATGCATTGAATAAAATAAAACAAAACCTATCTTTTGTAAAATTGTATATTAATAGCGATAGAACACTGGCAATCTATTTTTTAAGTAATGCATATAGTGACTTTAATCTATTCAAAACTATCTACTTATCTGTAACACCTGGTGATCAAACAATTGATGAGTTTTTAGAGAAATATGAAAAATTCTTTGTAGAAGTAAATAAATATTTAGAGGTTTTTACTGATAATAGCGTAGTTGAAGATAGACTTCATAAGGAAGTATTGTTTGCAATCAATGAATTAGAAAGATATCTGTTAAATCTGTTGGATTTGTATAGATAAATACTTAGACATTCCTTACACAGAGGGATGTCCTTTTATTTTGCAAAGCAATTAGTATATTGGCGTAGGGAGATAAAGCAAAATATAATTTTATTATTAAGCAATCACATGTCTATGCTTTATCTACCCAGTAACATTGAGCAGCAAATGCAGTAGGGGCTGTTGAAGAAGTAGCACCTCCGAAAAAGTACAGCATCATCTAGTTTCTTTTCCTAACTATGAATAAGGGGTTTACCCAAAATCCGTTAAAAGTCTATTGAATTTTATTTGAAATAAATAGATTTAGAGGAGCTAAATATGAGATATGAATAGATAGATTTGCTTTTGGAATAATGATCCATGGAGATTTTGCAGGATTAAAACTCATTATCGTTTAACGAAGTAATTTATTTTGAAATCAAATATATAAATAGAGAAAGGAGGAAAAATATTGTTACATATATCTAAAAAAATAGGAATAGTAAGTTGGGTTGTGACCATTTTATATTTTGTGATAGAGCCTATTTTTATTATGACTGCACTTGTACCCTATAATTTTATGCAACAAGCTATGAGTGATCTAGGAGTAACATCATGTGGGAAGTATACATATTCAATTGCACCTCATGAAATTTGTTCACCTTATCATTTTTGGATGAATGTATTGTTTATAGTAAACGGTTTAACATTTTCGGTTGGAGTGTTGTATCTTTCTCAGTATCTAGAAAGAAATGGAATAAATAAATTAGGAACAGTATTTATTCTTATATTTGCTATAGGAAATATTGTATCTGGTTTTATACCTGCAGATGTTCATTTATTTTGGCATTCCATATTATCACAAATAGGTATGTTTACTGTTTTGTTTGGACTGTGGATTTATGCAAAATCATTGACTAAAGGTAAGAGGTGGACCTATTTAAATGTAATTGTTCTTATAACTCTTCTTTTCTTTATCATTCTTTTGTTTTTCTTTCCATTGCCAGCAGGTCTATTACAAAGACTTTATTATGGTGTGATTTTCTTGTGGGGTACTGTGCTCACAATTTTATTAAGTTCATCAGAATAAATTATAAAGCCCAGATATTCAGTTAACGTACCGTAATTGTTAGGTAGTGTCTAGCAATTGAGGATAGTTTAAATGAGTACCTGGGCATGTTTAATGATGTATTGATTTTATAAGGAATAATGGTAATCAGTAAAATTGCAACCTTTCTGTAAGGGACTTGCGGAGTGCTCACTATTTAAAAGGTTAACATTAACTCACTTTTCCATTATCGATTTATTTTTTGTATTCCACATTTTATAAAGCTCTCTATCAACAAGGACTAATTCCATACCTAATTCACTTGCATATTTAGTTAAGGTTAAAGAGGATGGAATAGAGCTAAAGGTTTCCATTCTCGAAATAACACTTTTGGATAGACCAGTTCTCTCAGCCATTTCATCTTGGCTAATATTTTTTTCTATTCTTTTATTTAATAAAGTAAAAGCCAATTTAATTAGCTGTTTTTCATCTTGAGAAATCATTTCATCTTCTATTAATTCATAATAGCGAAGAAAAATTCTTGGTATTATTCTCATTGAGTAATTTTCCAATTGCTACACCTCTTTATTAATCTCTACTATTTATAGAGTGGTTAATATTAGACATTTTAGCTCGTCTAATAAATGAATTTTAGTAATTCTTTATAGTAAAAGGATTACTAAAAAAATTATATCCATTCATTTATAATATTTCTATATATTGTTTTGTAAAGATTGGATTAAAAAGTATTTTTTCCTAAATCGTAAATTAGAGAATAGGTTATTTGTAGCATCCTGTGTCTATGGTAGTGATTCTATATAATTATATTAATGCTGATAGGAATTATAAGTATTATATAAAAAATTAATTAAGGCTTTCGAAATAAAGCCGATAAAATCATCTCGTTAGTTCTTAGAGGTGATCTTGCTGTTGAGTATGTATGCTAAATTGGCTTTGTGTAAAAATTAAAAACATGGTAAAATAAACCATATAAATCATAATAAAAAATTGGTTTGATAGGGGGGATTGTATGAATGATAAGAAAAGTGGGAAATTACAAGCCTTGGTCATAGTATTCATGATATTATTATTGGTTACAGCGTTTGTGTTATTTTTCTTAGGCCATTACATGATAGGGTTTATTTTATTCGGAATATTTATGCTGGTTTTGAATGCTATTAGTAATTGGACAAAAATTAAAAATGAAGAATATGTTTATTTAAAAAATCATAAAAACAATGAGTATTGGTAATTACATTTAGGAACGCTTCATGTACTTAAACAAACGGGTAATTAGTTCAACAAGCATTTGGGGATCAACACAATAGAAAGTGATCGAAAGGGGGATTACTAAATGAATAATAACTTTATTGAAACCATTCAGTCGCTTTATTCTGACCTTTCCATTGAAGACTTTTATCCTAATGAAATTGGACAGAATAATGATGTGTTCATTGTAAACAAATCTTTGGTGTTTAGATTTCCAAAATATAAAAATGGAATCAATCAATTAAGAAGAGAGACGGAAATTTTAAAATACATTAAAGGTATCATCTCAACCCCTATTCCGAATCCAATTTATCAGTCTTTTGAAGAGTTAAAACCAGGTAAAGTCTTCACCGGCTATAACCTAATAGATGGTGTTCCTTTGTGGAAGGAGAGCTTAACAGGTGTTAATAGTGTTGAATTGGTTAAGGGGTTGGCCAAACAACTTGTTTCTTTTCTTGTAGAACTCCACTCTATTTCAGGGGAAAAAGCAAGTCGAGATTTGAAACTAAAGGTTCGTAACCCACTTGAAGAGATGTATAGCCTGTATGATAAGATTCAAAATAATGTATTTCCTTTTATCAGAAGCGACGCTCAAAAGGAAATTTCACAATCTTTTGAAACGTTTCTAAAAGGGAAGGCATTCTCAAATTTAGATATAACACTTATACACGGAGATTTTGGAGTATCTAACATATTATGGAATCCAGAAACAAGTATGATTTCAGGGATAATAGACTTTGGGGGTTCGGGTTTAGGAGATCCAGCGTATGACTTTGCTGGAATACTCTCTAGCTATGGCGAGGATTTTTTGGATATGTGTATTAACCTATATCCTAACGGTGATGAAATATTTGAACGAGTTAAATTTTATAAAAGTACATTTGCTTTACAAGAGGCATTGCATGGGATTGAGAATGGAGATAGACAGGCTTTTGAAGATGGCATTAAAGATTATAGATAGATTACTTGCTCAACTAATAGGTGCTTTAGTACAACATGGGCTTCAAACTTCTACATATAGTAAGAGCGTGTTTTGGACAGTTTTTATTTTCAAAACACGCTCTTTATTGTTCTCATATTAAGGTTTATTACAAATTTATAGCACGAGAAGTTAATGCTAAGTTTGTGATCAAGCCATTTATTTTATCGCTCAACCACATGTTCGAAATGTACGCCCTTTTCCTATGACATCCAATAAAGAAAGTATTGAGCGTGTCTTTGTGGATGCAAAGGAAAAGTGTGGAATATGATGGACAAGCTTAAGAGGTCTTAATAAATTGTCCAGGTAGGCGATGCTTATTTTTGCTGCCATGAATTTAAAGAAATTGGCTAGGCAAGTTGTTTAAAAGAGTTCTTTTGCTTGAAGAGTCTGTTTTATTGGGTGGTATATTATCATATTTAAACATAATGAAAGAAGATAAAAGGAATCGAGGGTGAACTTTTCGATTCCTTAAGTCGACAGTCTGAGATCACCCTATAATAGGTGAACCTGATTTTTTTTATTTACCAAATGAAAGGGATTAGCTTTTTAGTTTTTTGTTTATATATTGTAAATTGTTCTCCGTACTTATTTTGTAAGTAATTATCTGATTTTGGGATATAGCCAAAAACAAATACGAAGAATAAACTAAGAGGGATAAGCAAACTATAAATATTGTTAGAGATTAGTGCTAAGCCTAGTACCCAAAGGCAGTCTCCGAGGTAATTAATATGAATCGCATATTTAAATAAACCTCCCGTATAGAGCTTACCTTTGTTTTCAGGATTGTCTTTGAAAGGTTTTCTAAGTAATTCTGAAACTGTGTTTAATATACTTCCTCCTAAAAATAATAGCCAGCCTACAATTAGCATTGTTATGTTTGGATCCTGTTTGCTCGTAATCATTAAAATGGGAAAGCCCAAATAATAAATCCCAAAAGCTATACTGTTCATGATAGCTTCCTGCATTGCAATACCTCTAGGTAACCAAATAAACATCATAGCTGTTAATCGCAAAGCTGTAATAATTAAAGCAATATAAAGCCCTAGAGAAATGGCAGATTTTCCATATGTATTGAAAAGTAAATAATATGCAATAACTAAATAGATAATCTCAGCAACTAAAATGAAGATTTTTTCTTTTATCGTAGAATTATTTATACCGTACAAAGTAAGGCACTCCTTTGTTATTTATATTTAATAGGAAAAAATACGTCTGTGATATTATTATCCTCTTGTGTACTATAGGGATCTGTTTGATAAACTTCGAACGGTGCACCATTTAGTTTATAGTTATGTTCGGTTATCCAAACATGTAGTTTTGTATGGATGGAAGGTAGTTTATCATAAGAACCAATAAGCGTAGCCATTGCACAAAGACCAGGATTAAATAATCTTGTTTCATTCGTGGCGGTTGTAAGTGGTATGGCCATTTCTACATCATAATTATCAGGTTCATATTCGGCACTATGGAAAATAGCAAGTGGTTTTGCACTAGGTAATAAATTATTGAACATAATTTTACTAAACAACTCATTAAAGTGTTTTAGAAAATCATCGGTATTTATTGTCTTTCGCTGAGATAAGATATCATATGGTAAGTGATCCACAAGTTTAATCTCAATCTCATTTAAATAGCCCATGAACCTTCCCTTTTTATCAAGCTCATGAATATCAAGTTTTAATTCATTTAACAATGAAGCATAAAATGTAAGTTGTTGTGTAAGAATTTCTTGTTTTGTTTTCAATTTAGAACTAAGAAGTTCGGTATCATCCCAATTAGTTAAAATAAATTTGATTTCTTCTAAAGAAAATAAATAGTTTTTCAATCGCGAGATGGATAAAGCAGTTTCTAATTGAGGAACATTGTAATAACGATAGTTATTTCTAGCATCAACAAAAGCAGGCTTTAAAAGTCCGATTTCATCGTAGTAGCGAAGCGTTTTCAGTGTAAGATGAGATATTTTCGAAAATTCACCAATGGTCAGCATAACAATCACCTCCTTATAAATTACTTTAAATATAAAGCATCCTGTAAGGGGAGGGTCAAATCAATAAACTAAGCTTTCTTAAAGTTTTTGGCATTCAACATGGGCAACATGACTGCATCGAAAAAATATTTTAGAAGTTAATAAGAAATCTAAGAGCCTAGCCAGGTTGGCCTAAGCATTCTAGCATTAAATAGTTTGAACCTAAGATGAGTTTCTTTATTAAAATATCTATGATTCTCCCACCACCACATACCACAAGTTTATAGTCAAAAGCTATTGGCACTGAAAAGCTTTAGCCATGATAATACGGTGCATGAGTCGATAAAAGTAGTAATTAAAAAATTGTAATAGAATCCCATTCATTATATATGTATATTTATATAGGAGGAGGGATATTGGTGAAAAAAGTTCTTCATCTAATAGCTATTGCATTAGTTGGATTTTATTTCTTGTACGGCTTAACTAACATGTTTTTAAATAGCAAAGGATATGAAGGTGCTGACTATCTAGTTTCTATCATTTTATTGGTACTTATTGTTTTATTTGAGGGATTTCTAATTAAACTTTATAAACGAGCCTATAGCGCTGAAGCTATAGAAGCACGTAAACAAAGAGAAGCTGCGAAAAAGAAACAACAGTTCGAGGCAGAGAGTAAAGTACTTGGTTCTAAATCTCGACAACAGCTATTCAATGCAGATCTATGTATTAAAGTAAAACATATGGCTGGATTACCAGTTGCCGAAGGTGCTGAGATATTTGTTTACAGATGCAAAGATAAAATCGTGTTTGAAAGAAGTCAAGCCACAATTGAATTAAATATAAATAAAGTGATTGATATTCTAATAAAAACAGATGTTGAAATTCAAAAAAGTTGGGTAAGTAATGCTGGTAAAGCTATAGCAGGGAATAATCTTTTTGGTTCATTAGGTGCTATAATTGGTGGAGAGGCAAAGGAAAAAACGAGCACAATCATAGAGAAGTATTTAATTTTTGCTTATGAAAAGAATGGTGAAATAAAATATATATCTATGGAAGTCACGAATGAACCTAATGCAAATTTATTTAATTCAAATTATTACAATCTCTCCAATAACGAAAGAAGATTTACAAGTCTTTAAAGAGCGAATTAGCAATTATAGATTGTAGACCAATGATCACTAATTTTGTGAATATAGTGGGGCTATCATTGAATAAACACAACATAATTGAGTGTACTGTCATTATCTGCCACTCAAACAGATAGGTAAGCATTATTTTAAATTTCATTTTTTAGAAGGAAATCATTCAATTTTGCTGAACTAATAAATGGAAGAGAGGGGAGTAAAGAGAGGCAGTATGCAAACAAGGAAGAATTGATTAGTACGATTAACGACAAGTATAAAAAATATATTGCAGAATTTAATGATATACCAGAAGTCTTGAAAAACAAACGGATTGAGGAAGTGGATAAAACTCCATCTGAAAACCTTTCTTATCAACTTGGATGGATAAATCTTTTGCTTCACTGGGAGCAAAAAGAACAACAGGGAGAAGAAGTACACACGCCAGCAGAAGGCTATAAGTGGAATAATCTAGGTGGATTGTACAATTCTTTTTATGAACAATATGGAGCGTACTCTTTGAAAGAACAACAATCAATGCTTGATGAAGCGGTCACTAATTTATGTGAGTGGTTAAATATTCTATCTGAGAAGGAATTATTTGAAGTTGACCAAAGACGATGGGCAAAAACACAAGCTAATTGGCCTGTTTGGAAATGGGTTCACATTAATTCAGTTGCTCCATTTACAAACTTTAGAACCAAAATTCGTAAATGGAAGAAGATTAACCTTTAAATATTTTTGAAAAAGAAGTGATGTTCTTTTGTACATATTGATTAGTAACAGGCGGTATGGATATTCTTTAGCCTTCCACAAACATGGAGGGCTTTTATTATGCGCTATGATTATTAATGGAGATGGGCAAAGGTACACAATATTCTCGATTTGCCTCATGGCTTTTTACTTTCAAAAAGGGCAAAGATTGTAGATAAATGGAACAAACATTTAAGTTTACTTAGCACAGTAGGCGGCTGAGGTTTATGACAGTACATTTTATTTTAAATGCAATCGATTTTATCTGGAATGGCAGCTAACTGGGGAACGATTAACAGTAAGCGTCGGTATCAAGGCATCATCAAAAAAAGCATGATGTTGGTTTGAATCGTAGCTAATCTCATCTATTTAGTACTGCAAGATCAAGGATTTACAATTGGACAGATTATTCCAGATGCTGTTGTAGTAATGTTTATCTTAAACGAACTAGTTAGCTTAGGCGAAATTTCAGCAAAACTCGGTGTGAATATGTATGTACCAGTTAAGAGAGCATTAGAGATATTCAATACAAAGAAGAAAAAAGCGAAATGACATATGCTTTAAGCAGTCCTTGCTACCAATAAACAAATATCCAATCAAGGCACCATACACAATGGCGCCTCAATTTATCACTATACGCAACAAGGCCACACAGCTAATGAGATTTCATATAGGATTAGCAACAACAATCAGGTGTCTTATCATGTTACTGTGGATGATAAAGAAAGCATTCAGGCTATACCTTTTAATCGAAATGTTTGGCATTGTGGGGGTAGTACTGATCCTAATGCGATAAAGAAAGGAAACTGGCTTTCTATTGATATCAAAATTTGTCACAGCAAAAGTAGTGGATTACGTTATCGAGTTGCAGAGGAAAACGCTGTTCAACACATTGCGAAACATTTAAAACAATTCGGTTGGGGTATTAAGTAAGTGAAGAAGCACCAGGGTTGGAACGGCACGTATTGTCCGCAATGAATTTTAAATGAAGATCGTTGGAATCGTTTTTTGAAATGAATTAAGGCATCGATGAAGCCAGCAGAAATCTGAAATACCAACAGAAAAGGATGATGACATAATGCAATTCACAAACAAGCTAACTAAAATCGCAGTAGATAAAAAGCCCAACGATAAGTCACATCTAGATAAATTCGCTGTTGGTACACTTACCAGCAGTGATTTTGAAGGGAATTAACATTGCACATCGTAGTGTTTAACAGCAAAGGTCAATTACCTTAATGTTTTTTAACCACCTATTTGAATAACGGTTAAAGAACGACTGGCGTAACCAGCGACTAGAGAATCCGACGAGGCACTTACTCCTACTAAGTCTCCGGCAGATAAAGTAGCTTGGACAATGTAGCTTGAACTACTTCTATTTAGTACATTAAAAATAGCTATTCCTTCTAAAAAAATAGGTAGTCCATTTACGGTAATGCTGACAGTGAAATACGGTTGATCTGGATCGGGTAATGCTGTTGCTTGCGCATTTATTGAAATAGTAATTTGATATACGCCATTGTTTTGCACTACTAATTCATTTCCAGATGGGCTGACAGTTACATTAGATAAAGGGCCCACTTGCTCAAATGTAACGGGTGTCGATACAGGCGATAAAAAATCTAATGTGTCTCCTCGCAGGGACCCATAACCTAATACGCCAGGAGTGACAGGTGCAACGGAGCCAGGAGTAGCAACAATTTTAGGGAAGTAGTTCGCTTCACTTTGACAACAGCTCGTTTGTGTATGCCTACTAAACATTTCTAGATTCCTCCTTTATAGTTTGTTTAGTATTATATTCTAATCTCTTAAAATGATTTGAATTAATACCCATCAAATAACCAACATAATTATCAACAGCAAGTTATTAATCAAGTTCAGGCGCTCACATGAGTACTAGTCTTTTTTTATTTCCATAAATCTCCTCGACATTAGGGGAGTTGAAAATAATAATGTACAATCGGAGGTAGGTCGGTGAGGTAAGGTTTTCCTCCCTTGGTATTTATCAAAACCTAAATATTAGGGAAAAACAGATAGAGGACCGATCAGCGCTGAGCAAACTTGTCGGAGCATGACATACACGGTCGATCTATATTTTTAAGAGATTAGGTTTATTAATTAATATAAAAGGTAATTAATTTACATTTATTTACATTTACTCTTTTTTGTAGTATGATAAATAAATATGAAATTTAAAGAGGTGTAGAAGGTTATGCTGAAAATTTTACCAATTGCCTTTGCTATCATAGCAATATCTCTTTCAACTTATGGACTTATTACACGTGATTACCAGCTGAATTTCCTAATGATATTCTTTTTGGGTTTATCTATGTTAACCTTAGGAATTAGAGAATTTCAAAGTAAGAGAAAAGCTTATGGTTTGTTTCTAATAGGAGTATTTTTCTTTTCAACATATACATCAATTCAAAGTTTCATATGGAGATAAATAAAGGAATGGTTTATAAATGAACTTCCTCCACTTTCCATTTATTTCAGTTAAACTTACTACAGCAACAAAATGCCCGGAAAAGCACCCAATACAATTTGCTACAAAATAATGTGGTGTGTTCTACCACGAGTCGCAAATGAGCTCTCGACAATAGGGTTATCACAATGTCAAAGCTTTCATCTTAGGATGGAGGCTTTTTATTATGTATTCGAAAGGATGAGGAAAGATGGCATTAAACAACATACAAGAGCTAGAACAATACGCCGATGTGTGGTTAGCCAATAATCAATGATTGGTAGCAGGTATTTTTTATCAACTTATGAACCCACCAATATCCAATATGTTATGCTCTGCTCTTTAACTATGTCTGCAATTATTTTTATAGTATTACAGATATAATTAATGGACTATTTAATGTTAACTGAATTTCAGAAGTAAACAAAAAATAACAAAAAATATTGTAAGGTAATCGCGTAATAATATCAAAAGATATTCTATAATTTTTATAGAAAAGCACTCTTGTTTGAGGGTTAAGGAGGGAGATTCTGGAGCTATTCAGTTTACTAAAATTGACCTAGAACCTGTTTGAACGAAATTAGAAGCTACTAAAATATTAAATTTAAATGATGCTCCTGTTATACTTGGTTTTAATAAAGTTGAGAGTTTAGATATAGTAATTGAACAATTATTAAAATTACGACATATAATGTCTGGTGAAAGTGAGTACGAATGGACTGCTAGTGGAAGAATTGTAGATAAAAGCTAAATATGAACTAAAAAAAGTCACTCATTTGAGTGACTTTAATAATGTCTTAGATTAATCATACCTGTTTCAGTACCGAAAATACCCGTTTGTACTTGCAGTTGTAAATCAGTTGCTTCTGCTACTTCTGGAGCAAGGTCAAATACAACTTTACCTTTAATCTCCATGTCAGGATTTACTTCTTGTAAGAAGAAGCTATTTTGAATGTTACCATCTTCACCTTGGTTTGCTGACATGCTAGCAACACTATCGGATTCATATGTTTTTTCACCACGTTTTAATTTGAAGAAACTAGCATCAATTGTTACAGCTTTATTTCCATTGTTTTTGTAAGTAACATCTAACACAACATATGTACCACTTGCTTTTGTAGGTAATACAGAAGGCCCTACTTGATCTGTTAAACTAACTCCATTTAGAGTAAACACTGCATCTCCAACTTCTAAAGGAGTATCAATTACGGCAATCTCTTCTTTTTCTTTAGCTTTTTCATCATCTTTTGATGAATCTTTATTTTCTGGCGCTTTTGCAGAAGTCTCAACTTTATCTTTAGAATCCTTCTCCTTTGTTGTATCATTGCCTCCTGCCATATTACCAATGGCGCCGATTACAATGATGGCAACAATTAAAATAAACCACCATTTTTTGTAGAAAGGTTTTTTCATGTAAAATAGTCTCCTTTGTATATGTTGTTAGTACTATTAAATTATATCAATATTACCATGTTATGTAAACTTATTATACTAGAATATGGTTCAAGCTTAGTAAATCACTCAAAGAAATAGCCAGGTGCTCAACAGAGTACCTGGTTTTTTATTTGTTTATATAGAGTTTTGATAGATATTTACTAGAATAATTATGTATATTTTACAGAGTTTTGAACATCGTGGGATGCCTATTATTGAGATGTACCAATTAAACAACACAAGGAGGAAATTATTTATGGCAATTAATAAAGGAAATACTGATTTTAATTTAACTGTTTCACAAACAGGGGATAAGATTTTAAAAGTATCATGGAACTGAAACTAAAGTGGCCAAGAACAGAACAGTTTTATATAAACAAGATAAGAAGTCACCCATTTAAAATAATGAGTGACTTTCTTTTGTTATTTATCACAAGCTAATCCATCACCATCTCTAAAGGCACTTTCTCTCCGTTTTCTCGTTTTAAAAATAGGGTAGCTACCGATTTATATTCCCGATATTAGCTCCCATTGCTCCAGCTATAGCTCCCGCATTACCGAATTTACTTCCGATTACTGTCCAGCCAACTATACTTGAAGTACTCTTTTGGACATTTTCTACACGTTCCCATTTAATTAATTTGAAAGTTTTTGGTTCTTTGAAGTCTACAACAATATCTATATAACCGTGTTTAGTTTGTTGTAAAACGTAATTAAAACCACTTTCTTTTATCTGTTCTTTTCCATTCAAGATGGTCATGTTTAGCTTGATTGCTTTAGGTGCTTTTTCTTTCTTTTGAGGTATTGTTTTTTCTGGAATGCTGAAGATATTTTCAAATTCATTCGCGAAAGGTTTGGTTGCATTATCATTAGTTAGTTTGAGTTTAATCTCATTCTTTAAATAGGTGAAATCAACTTCTACAGCTAATATTTTTCTGTTGACGATTTAGTTACTAATAGCAATTACATCGTAAGAAACAAATAATTTTCCTTTTTTATCTTTTTCCAATGTAAGCAATCTTTTAGTAGTTAACAAGAATAAAAAATAAGTTAACTTTTTTGAAGCGGTTGTCGCAGATATTATCTGTTCATCATGCTCAATATGAGTTGACAAAATATTTATATCTTCTTCAACAAACGAAATAACCTGTTTACCAGCTGGCTATAAATAAACTCTTATTTGTTCTTGTATATTCAAATTAACTTCGTCTTTCCATATAGAATGTTGGTAATAAAAGAAAACTATATCAATCCTGTTTGATGTTGTCAGTACGTTATAAATAATAAATAGGTCACTTATTTGAATGAAATGAGTAACCTACTGTGTGTAAATACAGATTAGTGTAACTGCTCGTGCATGTTTATTTATTAATCATAAAGAGGTACCCCAGTGTTTATATGAATTATATTTCATATTAGAAAAATCCATATATATTTTAGATATTTAAGAAATGCTTCCCTCTATTTTTCAACGTTCCAATTTCCATAGAGCAAAAACCCCACCAAATCAATACTTTTACGCTATAATGTAGGACGAGGTGAAGAAAATGTTTGTGAGTGAAAAACAGATTGAGATTCGATATGCGGAGACCGACCAAATGGGCGTGGTGTACCATGCAAACTATATCATTTGGTTGGAGATTGGGCGTTCGCAGCTGGTAAATGATGTAGGTTTTGAGTATGCTGCTTTAGAAAAAGATGGCTATGTTTCGCCAGTAATGGATTTATCGATTTCGTATAAGGCAGCCATGCATTATGGACAAGTAGCGACAGTGCGTACTTGGTTGGAGAAGCATGATCGTTTACGAACAACCTATGGCTATGAAATTTTACATGAGGATGGCACGGTGGCAGCCACAGCTCAATCCGTACATATTCTTGCGCATAAGGATACATTGCGCCCGGTCTCTTTAAGTAAAATTGATCCTGCTTGGGATGCCAAATATAAAGAAATTGCTGTTGAGGCAAAATAGGAGAGCAACAGATGGAAATGTTTTTAGTGTTAGGTGCGATTTTGGCAGGTCTTGGTGTTATTTTAGGTGCTTTCGGGGCACATGCACTGAAGGATAAGTTTGCTTCACCGCATTATGCAGCGATTTGGGAAACGGCTGTGCAATATCAGATGTATCATGCTTTAGGGATTATGGGGCTAGGTATTCTCTCTAATGAGGCACTTTTAGGAAGCTCTAGTCTGCTTTCTTGGGCAGTATATTTGATGTTTACAGGGATTGTTTTCTTTTCTGGTAGCTTATATGTGCTTGCCGTGACAGGTGTGAAAAAGCTAGGGGCGATTACACCAATTGGCGGAATCTTATTTATCGTCGCATGGGTGCTTGTTATAATAGCTGCCTTATCCTAATAAAGAAAATGTAACGAGACAGCTCTTATGATTCATTTCATAGAGGCTGCTCGTTTTTTTAATTATACGAAGAAAATGAAACAATTTGTCTGATTTTGCGTATTACATAGTATTGATAGATGATAAAATAAGCTAAACATTAATATGAAGGTGGGAAAAATTATGGGTTTATTAAAAGCAGGAGTTGGGGCATTAACAGGCGTCTTAGAGGATCAATGGCGTGAGTATTTCTATTGTGAGGCATTATCTGCAGATGTTCTTGTAACAAAGGGTGTGAAACGTACTTCTAAACGAGGTTCAAATAAAGGCAATGACAATATCATTAGCAATGGCTCGATTATTGCCATCAATGAAGGGCAATGTATGATGATTGTTGAGCAGGGGAAAGTTGTTGAATTTTCTTCAGAGGCTGGAGAATATGTTTATGATACGTCAACAGAACCATCGATAATGTTTGATTCAGATTTGTCGCAAGGTATTCTGGAAACGTTTAAGCAAATAGGCAAGCGTTTCACTTTTGGAGGAGAGCCTGCGAAGGATCAGCGAGTTTACTATTTTAATAAGAAGGAAATTGTAGGGAACAAATATGGAACACCTGCACCCATTCCATTCCGTGTCATCGATCGCAATATTGGTTTAGATATTGACATTGCAATTCGCTGTCACGGGGAATATTCATATAAAATTATTGATCCATTATTATTCTATACAAATGTTTGTGGCAATGTAGAGCATGAATTCACAAGAGTAGCAATTGATAGCCAGTTAAAATCGGAATTAATGACAGCATTACAGCCTGCTTTCGCGCAAATTTCAGCAAGTGGCGTTCGTTATAGTGAAATACCTGCTCATACAGTTGCTTTAGCAGATGCACTCAATAAGGTATTATCAGAAAAATGGCTTGCAACACATGGCTTGGCTGTTGTGTCATTTGGTATCAGTACGCTCAAGGCTTCTGATGAAGATGAAGCCATGATTAAACAGCTACAACGTAGTGCCGTTATGCGTGATCCAGGCATGGCAGCTGCCCATTTAACGGGTGCGCAGGCAGAGGCTATGATTGCAGCTGCTAACAATGAGGGCGGTGCGATGGCAGGATTTATGGGCATGAATATGGCCGCACAAGCTGGTGGCGTCAATGCTAGTCAGCTTTATCAAATAAATGAGCAAAATAAGCAAGCTGCGATGCAAAATCAAGCAACGAAAGCAACTGATACATGGACTTGTGCATGTGGTCATGAAAACACGGGGAAATTCTGTTCAGAGTGTGGTGCGGCAAAACCAGCGGAAGAAGGCTGGGCATGTACTTGTGGTGCGGTCAATAAAGGTAAATTCTGTAGTGAGTGTGGGGCAAAAAAACCAGCTGGCGCTTTACTTTATGTATGTGATAAATGTGGATGGACACCAGAGGACCCAGTGAATCCGCCTAAATTCTGTCCAGAATGTGGCGATGTTTTTGATGAGAATGACGTCAAGTAAGGAGATGAAGACTGATGTCAACGCAAGATGTTGAAAATGTCAAACAAGTGCAGCTTGACTTTGATGCGGAATGTCCGTCATGTAGCGCATCAATTGAATTTAATCCTTCCACGGGTAAACTGACTTGTCCGTATTGTGGCTTTGAGACTGAAATAGCAACGCCTGATCAGGAGGAACAAAAAGTTGCCCAGGAAATGGACTTCTTCAACGCAGAAGAACGTGGAAATTTCAATTGGGGCGTGGAGAAAAAAACGGTCATTTGTAAAGCCTGTGCTGCTGAAACGATATATGATGCTCTGCAGGTTGCAGATAGTTGCCCTTATTGTGGTTCCAATCAGGTTATGGAGGCTAGCGCTGAAAATACACTTGCACCGAATGGGGTATGTGCTTTTGAAGTAACAGATAAGCAAGCAGGAGAACATTTTCAAAAATGGATTAAAGGCAGATGGTTTACACCGAAAGCTGCTAAAACTAGTGCAAGACCCGATGCTTTTAAAGGAGTATATCTTCCATATTGGACATTTGACTCCAAAACAAGCTCTAGGTATTCTGCTAGATATGGACGTCATCGAACAGTTACTGATAAAGATGGGAAAACGCACACGGAAACCGATTGGTATTCAACAAGTGGCTTTTATCAGGAGTTTATCGATGATCACTTAGTCAGTGCAACGACCCGATATGATCGCGACATGATGCGCAAGATTGAACCTTTTAATCTTTTAAATAATAAAGCCTATAAACCAGAATATGTAGCTGGATTTTTATCAGAGCGTTACAGTATTGGCTTGCAGGATGGATGGAGCCAAGCAAAAAATGAAATCCATGATCATCTCCATGCACAAATTACGTCCAAAATTCGTTGGGAAAATCGTGCGGATGTAGTATCAAATTTACGCTTTTCCACAAATCATGATGATATTACATACAAATATTTAATGTTACCGATTTGGCTATCCTCCTTCCGCTATAAGGAAAAGATTTATCGCTTTATGGTGAACGGACAAACAGGGCGAGTAGGCGGCAATGCGCCAATTTCACCACTTCGCGTAACCATAGCTGTTCTGTTATCGTTAATGGTACTAGCAATCATTTGGTATTTCTTCCTGTCTGAATAATGATGAGCAGCACTCCAATTTGGAATGCTGCTTTTTTTCATCCCTGACTTCTGGGCGACAGACTGTTTAGATTTTTCGAGCAGATGGGCTATTGGACATAGATTTTTTTACAATAAGTATTGAAGGTTGAAATAACATAAAATTGTCCTGAATTGCTGGGTAAATGACTGATTTATTTAGTATAGATAGGGTTATTATCATGTGTTGTCATGGCTGTTTCCGCGGTATGCTGCATACGTTATAGTGAGAGTACAGCCTTGAAAAAATGTTTTACTGGTTTAAAAATGATCAGATAGTAGAGAAAGCAACCTATTCTGTCTGAAAGTCGTTAGAAATGGTGAAAATCAAACACTGGTTAAAGCGAAGAAAAGGCAAAAATTTAGGTTAGATTTTCCATTAATTATGATAAGTGAAGTTGCGATTTTACTTTAAACCACTTATTATACAGTCAGAGAGCATTTTTTAAGCTATTAATGCACTATATAATGTTATTTTTGAATAACAATAAGAAGTTATTCATAATGGAGGTTTCGATGATGGACGCAATTGAAGTGTTAACAAATTTAGATCAAATACATGGGTATTATCAACCGATATTTAGCGCAGACGCGCATACGGTGATTGCCTACGAAATTTCCGGACATCTCCAAATTGAAGGGCAACAAATTAATTTAAAGGATTTCGTCAATAATGAAGATATTCCAGAAGAATATCGAATTGATATGGAGCATAAAATTTTACATGCGGCATTAGCCAAAATTGATGAGATTGCATCTGATATAGATATTTACATTCCAAGTAATCCAAATTTACTAATGCAAGATTTTGGTGAAAGTCATTTTAATATTATCCAACAATATATAGCTGAAGAGGATTTACGCCGTATCGTACTGGTTGTATCAGAGCACCGTTTTTTAGGAGATATAAATAAATTACACCACGCCCTGCGTTATTTTACGACTTTTGGGGTGAAAACCGCTGTGCAGGAAGTTGGAGCAGAAAGTCATTTAGAGCATATTGCTTTATTGGCACCTCATATTTTAAAGGTTAATACACGTGATTTAAATTATGATTCTTGGTCAGCTCAATCGGACATGATTTCCGCTATTGGTAGCCTTGCCTATAAAATTGGTGCCAATCTTTTATTTGAAGATATCGAAACGGTGTACCAGCTACAATTTGCCTGGAAAAACGGCGGTAGATTTTATCAAGGTCCGTACCTAGCGAATCCAGCAATGACCTTTGTCGATAAAGATGTATTAAAGGAACGCTTTAAAAAGGAATGCCAGCAATTCATTACTTCTGAAAAAAAAATGCTAGAGGCGCAATATGTGCAGTTGAAAAAATTAAGAGAGGAATTAGAGGCAATTGTTCACCGTGTGAAACCAACGAGCGACAATGTATCCCAGCTAGAATATCTTGCCGAGTTATTGGATAATTACTCTTTCCGACTCTATATATGTAATGAGGATGGTTTCCAATTAACACCTAATATTATGCGAATTGATGGTAACTGGGAAGTACAGCCAAGAGCCATTAATAAAAACTGGAGCTGGCGCCCATACTTCCTCCAAACAATTATTAAAATGCGGAATGATCAAAGTGGGGAAATCTCAGAATTATACCGTGATATTGAAACAGGGGAAATTACTAGAACATTCTCCATCGCCATCAACGAACATGAATATTTGTTTGTTGACCTTTCCTATGACTATCTTTATGAGCACAGTATTTTTAGGTAAGCCTAGAAATGCTTACCTATCAAGGGTTATGGGGCGTAACTTATGATTGTACCCCAAAGTTGAAGATTAAAGTGATTTATCCGAATTGAACTTAACCTTTACGGAAGGTTTTCATGAATTTATGCCATAGACTTTTGTTAACTTACAAAGCTTTCATCTTAGGATGGAGGCTTTTTATGTGGAAATATATCCTATGTCATTTTAAATGGTCAGATCAAGTGAAAATAGGTGATGTATTAATGGGAAGTGTAGAAAATGAAATATTCGTGATAAAGTAATGTTGTACTAAAGTATCTGTTGCATCTTTAAAGTTGTTCTTGCGATTATGAGTGATAATGGTGTAATATAGCTTCAACAAATAACCCGAGCTTTGACATGAAAAAAATTTAAAACGTTTATTGATAAAGCATTTAAATGGCCAGATATACGTCAAAAAATAATAGAACTTCATCAGATGCCCGAGGATTTTGCAGTTCCACATAATTCCCCTGAATTTAACTATTTTAAAGTTATTATTCAAGTTATAAACAAAAAGGACGGATGTAATGAAATATAATAAAACAACAATGCTAAAGCTTATCAATGAACATCGAGCGTTGCATGATGAATTAAAAAAGCTAAAATCTGAAATGGGTTTAGAGAAAAACTTCGCAGTAAAGGCATTGTATCATTCATTTGTTGCAGAAGAAGGTCCTTACATGAAAGAATACCAGGATTTAGAGCGATTATAATAATTCATGGTACTACTAACAAATGGTTGGGAAAATAAGGGGAAATCCTTAGTTTAATTTAGTGGAGCATCATTCAAATAAGGAATGATGCTCTTTAATTTTAGAAAGAAATATTAATTGTGTCAGAGAGAGCTTCCTTTGCTTTTTTTTAGAGATTAGGCATCAAAAATGTTTTAATTTGATATTCATAACCATATAATACTATTAAAGCTATTATTAGTATGAATGGAGGAATTAAATGGAAATAAAAACGCAAAATAAATTTATTGATTTAGTGAAAAATACCATTAGTAATAACGGACAAACTATCGGAAAGCGTCTTGAAGATAAGCACAAAGGCTTTGAGAGCGGCTGGAAGGTTGATGGAAATGAAGTTGTGTTTTGGGTTAGTCCTACACTAAGTCTTAGTGATTATACAGGAAGCTTAATGAATGAATTTAGTTTCACTATAGCTTTTGACGAAGAAACAGATAAATTTATTGTATCTGGCAATAGTGCTAAGTCTCGAACTTTGTTATAAATAATCAATTATTGAGTCACATCCAATAGATGTGGCTTTTGTTTTTGTAATGATAAAAAGAGTTGCATGTACAAATTGAATAGTTATGATAATTTTCTGAATATAATGTGTTACTATTTATTTATGAATAATGCTAATGATGGTGAAAAAAGGAGTTATGATGAGTATAAATTTCGAATTTAAAGATTTTCCTAAATTGGAAACGGAACGCTTCATCTTACGAAAAGGTATAGTTGATGATTGCAAAGATATTTTTGCACTTTATTCTGATGAAAAAGTGGTCAAGTATTTGCCATTAACATTATTTGCTTCAGTTGATGATGCATTACATGAATTAAACTGGTATGATAAAATTTTCAAAGAACAAACTGGCTTAAGATGGGTAATTGAAGAAGCTAAGACCAAAAAAGTGATTGGCACTTGTGGTTATTTGAATTATGAGAAAGAACATAACCGCATAGAAATCGGCTACGATTTAAAACCTGAACACTGGGGAAAGGGTATTATGCAAGAGGCTTTAAGTAAGATCATACATTTTGCTTTTACGTCGATGGCAATAAATAAAATTGAAGCGAAAATAGAGCCAGAAAACAATTCATCTATAAGATTGTTGGAAAAATTAAATTTTAGTCAAGAGGGTGTTTTGAGACAACACGAACTTGAAAAAGGGAAGTATGTTGATCTTGCCATTTTTTCAATATTGAAAAGTGAATATTAAGAGATTTAGGAAGAAGTCATGTCCCGTAATGGGAGGTGGCTTTTTCTATTGCTTTGAACATAGCCTCAAGCAGCCTTAATTTGATGTTGTAGTCACATTTTTTAAGTCCGTTGTGCACTAATTTGAGTCTGTTTCCTTTCTTTAGAAAAAGGTCGATTCAGTATCATTAACTTCTGAATCCGCCCCTTCCTCCTAAGAATATTACTGTAGTAAATTTCTTGCTAAATCTGTAAAGGCTTTTATCGATGGAGAAATCCATTTTTCTTGATGCCACAACATTTGAGTGGCAAATTGTATTTCAGATAAATCCCAAGGTAGAGGGATCAGCTCACCTCGCTCCATTTCTCCCTTTAGCGCCATTTCTGGTAATAAGGCAATACCGAGTCCCGCCATTGTACATTGTTTAATGGCTTCTACACTATTAAACTCAAGTTCGGTCAAGCTGTCTGCCCCATTCTTTACCAAAGTACGATAAAAGAAAGTCCGATAAGAGCAACCTTTTTCACTTAATAGAATATGCTCTCTATTAAAATCTTCTATGCTTAATGTAGCACGAGAAGCTAATGGATGGTCGGGGGAAACGACCATAAGAAACGGTTCGTCCAATAAAATTTCTGTATGAAGATCTGATGATACGATAGGTTCATCTAGCATAAAGACCACATCAACATCTCCTTCTCTTAGACTTTGTTTCAAATTTTGACCAGACAAAGGTTTAAAAAGCAGACGAACATGGGGATATTGTTGACGATAATCTCTGAGTAATGCTGGTAAACGGTATGTACAGAGTACTTCGTCTGCACCAATGATAATTGTGCCAGTTAATTCTCCGTTCTGACTGGAGACACAACGGGCTTCCTCTATATCGTTTAATATTTTGGTAGCATAGGGCAATAACTGGTGGCCAGCATCTGTTAATACGACACTCTTGCCCAAGCGATCCAATAACCTGACGCCCAATTCTTCTTCTAACGCCTTGATTTGCATGGTTACAGTAGACGGAACATAGTTCAACACTTCGGCAGTGCGACTAAAACTGCGAGTGGAAGCAAGCGTCCAAAATGTTTTAAGCTGACGGATTTCCATTGATACAGCACCTCTTAATTCAAAAAAAATGAACGTTATATTCAAAAACGTTTCGTTGATTTGATGGTAACAGTATCGTAGAGTAAAAATCAAGCTACACGCAAAATTTTATAAAAGGGGATTTGAATTATGAAAGATTACGAAATTTATTCACTTGGAGATGTCTTGCTACAATCGGGACAAAAATTGCCTCAAGCTTTTCTTGCTTATAAAACCTATGGAACTTTAAATACTGCAAAATCAAATGTGATTGTTTATCCCACTTGGTTTGCTGGCCAGCATACGGATAATGAGTGGTTGATTGGTTCTGGCAAAGCACTTGATCCAGACAAATATTTTATAATCGTGCCTAATATGTTTGGGAATGGATTATCCTCCTCTCCAAGCAATACACAGGCTCCTATGGATAAAGGTAATTTTCCACTTGTAACGATCTATGATAATGTTCGGTTACAACATCGACTCATAACTGAAAAATTTGGTATTAAGAAAATTGCTCTAGTCGTTGGATGGTCACTCGGTGCGCTGCAAACCTTTCAATGGGGAAGAAGTTATCCTGAGATGGTCGAACGGATTGCACCGTTTGGCGGAACAGCAAAGACCAGACCACATGCACAAGTTGTTTTTGAGAGCCTTATCACAGCATTGCAAGCAGACGCCAACTGGAAGCGAGGCTTCTACACTAATCAGCCTACAGCAGGACTTGCTGCGATGGGACGTGCCTATGCGCCATGGGGATTTTCTCAAGCCTACTATTTAGAACAGCTCTATCAAGAAGAAGGGTACACAACATTAAAGGCATATCTAGAAGATTATTGGGATAAAGTGTTTCTTTCCTTTGATGCAAACGACTTGATTGCCATGCTACGAACAGGTATTAACGGAGATATAAGTGCTAATCCTCAAGACAACAGAAATTTTGAAAAAGCGTTAAACTGTATCACTGCTCAAGCCCTTGTTATGCCAGGGTCGACCGATCTTTTTTTTCCGCCAGAGGATAATACTTATGAAGTAAAGCACATGCCTAATGCAGTTTATCGACCAATCGAATCTAAGTGGGGACATTGCTTCGGAATTGGACAAAACGAACAGGATTCTCTTGAGATAGACAACCAATTGAAACAGTTTTTACAATTGGTATAGCAAATTTATGTATGGAGTAAAAGTGAATTTTTATTTGGCATTCATATTGCGAAGAGGGCTAAACGTATAAAATCAATTCACCTTTAATAGAACCTAATTCGAAAAACACCCTCCAAAAAAGAAGTGACTATCTATGCCTATCCAGTAATAGGTAAGTTAAAAATTAAATGAAGTGCAGTATAGAACCATTATGGCATTTATGAATATAACAATTTTAGATAGTCTGTTCAGAATTTGTTGAGGATGCTATGCTATTTTAGTAATGAACACGCATAGGAACAAAAAAACTAGGTGCTCCGATTAGGAGAGCCTAGTTTTTTAAGATGAGAAGAGTCACTTGGGATGGTGTGACCCTGGTAACAAATTCGGAGGTGTAAGGCTAATTTCGCTTTACACTATTATTTATATGCTGTATTCGTTATGGTTATATAGTTAATTGCCTGAGAAATAATAATAAAGAAACTCATAAATCGTCTCTACGCTTCCTTGATTAGCTAGGATAGAAATGGTAAAGTGAAAATAACTTTAGGGAACAGGAGGAGAATTTACATGAAAAAAAGATCTATTCGTTTTTTAAGCATGGGTATAGGGTTCTCCACGGCTGTTTTTTTCTAAAATCGTTGAACAAGGGATAAGTTTGCCCTTTTTTAGAAAAATAAGAACCTAAAGGAGTATGGAAGATGCCAGTAAAAATAGTGCGTAAAAATCCAATGCAGGTGCCTTACCCAGTCGGAAAATATAGCCATGTAACAATCATCCCGAAAGATGCAACAATGTATGCATTTTCAGGACAAATAGGTATCGGTCAAGATGATCAATTGCCTCAAGGATTCGAGGAACAAATAACCAATACATTTAATAATATAGAAACGATTTTAGCAGCTGAGGAATTGGATGCTAGTCATGTAGTCAAGGCTAACATTTGGGCAACAGAGGAGATTGATTGGGCTTATTTCGATCAGCAATGGAAAGCCATGTTTGGTGATTCCTATCCCTCTATGACTGTTGCTTATGTTACGGCTTTAGGGCTACCAGATATTAAAATAGAGATTGATCTTTGGGCTGCTAAATAGCCTAAAAAACGACAATATCCAAAAGATATTGTCGTTTCAGACTGTAGACAAAAGCCCATCGAGAAGTTCACTCTCGATGGTTTTTGTCATTTTTCTTCCTATTTTATTTTTAACATTTGGTAATATACTACCAAATTCAACATACTCTTCGAGCTTAGTTGCTCTCTTAAGCTACTTGCCACGTCCAAGTAGCCAGTTTCTTCAAATTCATGGCAGCAAAAGTAAGCATCGCCTGCATGGACAATTTTTTTAGACCTCTTAAGGTTGTCCATCGCATACCATGCTTTTCTTTTGCATCGGCAAAGACACGCTCAATCGTTTCTTTGCGCTTTGCATAAATTTGTTTGATGTCATAGGAATGGCGTAAATGTTCAGCTTCCTCCACATACGACTCCCAAATATGGCGTTGAATGAGTTTTTGATGATGCTTACTTTCTGTACATTGGGAAAGGCTTGGACACTTCGCACAAATCAAAGGATTCGATTTATATTGGCGATATCCTTCCTTCGTCGTTGTCGCATACTTCAATATCTGCCCTTGTGGGCAAAGATAACAATTATAGTGCTCGTCATATGTATACTCGTGCTTTCGGAAGAATCCATCTTTCGTTTTAGGACGTGTATACGGAAGAACAGGCAACATTTGATTTTCTAACAAAAAGTTCGTAATCGCTGGTGTTTTATAGGCTGCATCTGCTGCAACAGCTAATGGTTTTTGAACATTTTGAATGACCCTTTCAACAAGTGGCTGTAATACATGGCTATCGTGCACATTTCCCGGAGTCACAATGGCACCTAAGACAAAGCCTTTTTCGTCTGTGGCTGCATGAAAGGAATATGCAAACTGCTTCGTACGTTCATCCTTCACGTAATAGCCACTTTCAGGATCTGTCGTGCTTTCCTTTATTTCTTTCCATTCTTCCTTTTCAAACTTCTCCGGGGGAAAGGGCTTTTTTCCGTGTTCTTCACGATCCATATTTAACTCTAATTGAAGCTTCTCTTCATAAGCCCGTGTTTCTTTTCGCACGACCTTTTTATCATACTTCCGTTTATTGGCACTCGCTTTCACATGCGTAGAATCAATAAATAGATGGTCTGCATGGAGGAGTCCCTGATGCATAATCTCTTTTAATATACGATAGAAAATCTGTTCAAATATATCGGTGTCATGAAAGCGACGGACATAATTTTTACCGAAGGTAGAGAAATGCGGGACTTCTGTATGGAAGCCAAATCCTAAAAACCAACGATACGCCATATTCGTTTCAATTTCTTTGATCGTTTGACGCATGGAGCGAATGCCAAAAACATATTGAATAAACGTCATTTTAAAGAGAACAACAGGATCAATACTTGGACGCCCATTAGGTGAATAGAGATGTTCTACTAAAGGATAGATAAATGAAAAATCAATAGCAGCCTCCAGTTTTCTCACTAAATGATCGTTGGGAACTAATTGATCAATCGTTAACATTTCTAATTGTTCACGTTCATTGGTATGATTTTTCGTCATCATGGTTGATCACCTCAAAAGTTTACTTTTTATCAATAGATGAATAAGGAATTCTTTATGTAGAAGTTGATTGGAACGAAGGGCGGCGACTCCTGCGGGAAAAGCGGGAAAGTCGAGATCCTGGACTGAGCGAAGCGAGGGAAGCAGCTCGACCCCGCCCGCGGAAAGCGTCCGCCCGTAGTGGAAATCAACGGCTTTACTTTTTTACTTTATTTTATTGTAAAAGAAAAAAGACTGTAGGCAAACTCAAAATTCATTGAGTTTGTCTACAGTCTGAAACGACAATATCCAAAAGATATTGTCGTTTTTTGTATAAATACTGTTCTAACGTAACATCCTTTTTAATTGCTTCAATTCATAATTTAATTCGTCAATTTGCTTTTGTAGTTTGTCAATATCATTGCTATTGCTTTCATTTTCCTTCAACTCATCCTCTAAAGCAAGACCAGCCGCAATAGTCGCTATTGCGTCACCGAGTGTTGTAATGGCTCCTGCAATGACCGCCAGCTTAGCTGCTTGGCTAACTGATTCGATCCCCTCGCTATTCCTATAGCCCTTGTTATTTTTCATAAAATCCTCCCTACAAAAAAGGGTATTATTTGCATTATATGTTTAGGATAAGTGACAGGTGAAAAATCATTTGGCATACATAGCCTAAAAGGTTACTGATGTTGGCAAAGAGGCAATAGAAAACCACCTACAACAATATAACACTGGGCTCGTTTTTTAGCTCTGATTGGAGTGGCTGTTGATCCTGTCAGCAAATCGTATAAAGGAAAGTGCATCTTTATAAAATCACGGGTTTTGAATAGTAGTGGAGAGTGAAGGGTAACGGTTATTAACAAAGAGAAATTCACTGGAGCGAAAGCAGACCGACCACAATTAAATAAGCTGCTATCTAAAGCAGAGGAAGGTGAGAAGCTTGTTATAACCAAACCCTTACAAATAACTTTTGCAACAGTGGAGTCTCTTTATAGGGAACATCATTGATTTCATGAAGCCCTCCTATGTTTAGCACCAATAATCAAGTGGTTATTTAAAGAGGTGTTTTCCAGAAATTTTGCGATTTTTGGAGGCTTTTATTACATAGCTATTTCAAGGTAATTCAAAGAATAAATAATCATTTTACCTTATGGTAAAATATGATGTCAATAATAAATTTGTAATTTTTTAAAAAAATGTTATAATAGTCTTACAATTACTTTTTTAAAATCGTATTTCGAATTCAGATGTCCTTTTTTACAGATAGAATTTGGGTACGTTTTTTTAATATCCTTTTTTAAGCCGAAGAAAAAATCAAAACAGTTATGTGTGCTTTAAAGGAAGTTAGTTGAATAAAATGATTAATTTACTATCTAATAGTAACCGAGTTTTTATTCCTTAAGGAGGACTAGAATAATGAATCTAATCAATAAGAAAGTTACACACAAGCGTTTTGGCATAGGTAGTATAGTTAAGCATAATGATTCTAGTATTGAAATACATTTCGGATCGGAAAATAAAAGGTTTGTTTTCCCTGATGTATTTGGAAAGCACCTAAAAATACATGATAAAAGTGATGCTAAGTTACTTGAAGAGATTATACAAAAAAAGGAAATTGAGCGAAAAGAGGAAGAATGGAAGAAGGAAGAGGAAAAAATACTACAAAGAAAAAAACTGGTACTTCGTTTGGAACATGAAAAACTTATGCATAACCATAAACTTCATCCCGCATCACAAATGGTTTTTTGGTGTGACACAGAAGAACAGGATAGTTCTTTTTCAGAGTGGAAAGTTTTTTCGGGCATATTAAAAAGTGGTAATAACAAAGGAAAGCCAAACAAACCGAGCCGTTTGCACCAAAATAGCGCTGTCCTCTTAACAGCAAAAGATTCCAGCATGCTTGAAAAAGACAGACGTATCTTAGGTGTCTATATGGTGAATGAAAACTTTGTCGGCAAGCTTTGTGAAGATGGATATATTCCAGCTCATTCAAAATACAGAATTCAACTTACAGAACAGGAATCGGATCAGCTGCTTTTCTGGCACTATTATATCAATGAAAAATTCCCTGAAAAAATGACATGGAATACAGGTAAATATCGTTATTTTGAAAATTTATGGATGGCTCAAATTTTGCTTGATATAGTTTCATTAAAAAGTGACACAGATGAACGAGAGCTGGCACAACAATTTTTTAAACATTTTTGTAAAATGAATCAAATAACAGCCCAAGAGTTACCAAAGCCTAATGGCGCATTAACGCGTATATAGATGTTAGTCCAAGGATTATAAGAATGACGAACAACTATTTTTTAGCGGTATATTTGATTGCATTTTACTAAGAAGAAAAGACAAAGCATCGAATAATCAGATACTTTGTCTACAGTCTGAGGTTGAGAAATTATTTTCTCAACCTTTTTATTCGGTGTTTTTTAGTTACACTCAATATTTTCTACATTTAAACACTTAGTTTCACAATAATAGCCTTTGCCGCCAACATAAACTTTTTCTATTTCATTCTTGCTATTGGTTGCTAATTTAACTAATATTTCAGAAGGTGAGTGTAAAGAATACCCTTGTTCAAATACATAGACTTCTTTTTGCAAGTAGTGCTTTTCATAAAGGTAGCAAGCTAATGCACCGTTTGAAGTTCCAGTCGCTGCTTCTTCATTGATGTCGTATAGTGGAGCAAAATTTCTGCATATAATTCGATTGTCATTAAAAGTATATAGATGCATCCCGACAACATTATAATACTTGCTGATTGTTTTAATTTTTTCAAAATTAGGTTGCAGTGCATGTAATCGTGTTTCGCTTTTTATAGGAATTAAAATATCTTTTAAGCCTGTGGAGACAATTTGAATTGGGTATTTATTGTCTATATCTTTAATGTCAAAACAGTCGATGAACTCGTTTGGAGATACAATATCATAGAATTTCGGTTTGTTTTGTTCCATAAATATGATGTCATCTTTTATGGTAATAGTAAGGACACCGCTGTTCGTTTCAATCGTATAGCTATTCCTGAAAAGTTTATTTAAATGCATCAGTATCGCGAAAGAGCCAATTGTGGCATGACCACATAAATCAACTTCTTCTTTTGGTGTAAAATACTCAAATTTATAATCAGCAATTTCAGATTCTGATATAAATGCGGTTTCCGCATAGCCCAGTTGTTTGGCTATTGCCATTTTTTGAGTAGTGGTCAATGTATTCTCAATAAATACCACTCCTGCTTTATTTCCGCCTTTATGATCCTTGCTAAATGCACTTGCAACATAAACAGATATTTTCATAAGACACCCTTCTTTCCTCACTTATAGTAAATTGTAGCATAGAAAGCACTAGGTATAAATGATGTTGGATAAATTTGCTATAAAGCAAGAGACAAACTATTTTTAGCATCTGAACTCTCCAGAAATAGTTTATCTACAGTTTGAGTCACTAGATTTATTTTCTTTTGTTTCCTATAAAGTGTCCCAAATGTTTACTTTCGGTTCTTAATAGCTATTTTATAAAAATAAAAAAACAGCGTCAGCACTGGGCTTACGCTGTTTTTAAATTAGTCACATCTGCATATTTCTGACCGTAATCGTATGTATGCAATAAGTGACCAAATAAAATGGGGATGTGTTTCTTGCTGAAGATATGAGCAAAGATGGAAAGCGAGTAGGGTACATTACCAATATATGACGTTTAATCCACTACTGATAGGTGTTTATCATTGACGATAAATAATTAGTGCCCTTTTTTGCTTTGGCGTAGGGGAGGGGCTGTCCAATAGGTACCCATTCGCCACAGCCATTCCATAGGGCCAAAGCGGAAAAAATGTAACCATAGCTTGCTAAAGAGCAATTGACAAACATAAATACCTAGACAAATCCACAAAGACTCAATGTAACGAAGCTGTCCAATGAGTTGGAAGGCATGACCGATTACTAGAATAAGTGCGGTTTGCCCCAAGTAATTGGTTAAGGCCATTCGTCCATATGCCTTTAATGGTGATAACAGTTGTTGAAATAAAGAGTTTTGTAGTAATAGAATGATTGTCCCCATGTAAAATGCCGAAGCGAATGGGCTAAACTGTAATCCGATTAATGCAAATTGCTCGATATTTGTAATATGGACGTCTAGCTGATCCTTAGACAGCTGATCCATCGTATCGATTGCATCAGGGACATACTGCCATTGATAAATCCAGCTAGCAATACTTATACAGCCCATAACAATCGTTACTAGTATGATTTTATTTCGATGAATTGAGATATTTTCAAATAAGCGATATTGACCAGCAGTTAGACCTAGCAAAATAAGTGGAAAGGGCATCAAAATTTTAAGGCCCCAATAAGCAGTAATAGCTAATAGGATTAATCCAATGATTAGATTGAATTGTTTGCGTATTTTATAAAATGGCAAGGCTACAAAGCCAAAAATGGCATAGACCGTTAAGGCTTCACCTGGTTGGAAATAGAAATGGACAATCCCCATAAGTAATAACATCAAAAGTCTGCGACTAAATAAGGAATAAGCTTTTTCATTTCTTGCAAGGGCACGAGAAATAAAAAGATAGAATCCTATACCAAATAAAAATGAAAAAATGATGAAAAATTTACCCTCTATAAAAAGAGTTAAAAAGCGACTATAGGCGATATCGCTCGTTAATGTAGGGGGTTCAATCCACATTAATGCGGGAATATTAACTAAAATAATGCCAAGTAGAGCGAATCCTCTTAAATAATCTAATGTATCAATTCGTTTGTTGTTGTCGGTTGGTTGCAACGGTCATCTCCTCCTTCAAAGCCAAGTATAAGATAGTTTACTAAAAAGTAGTAACGATGAAGGTTACACGAATCTGACGAAATTGTCATCTAACAGATTAGCTTTCATTTGGCTCTGGATATATCTCTAATAGCTCGTGTGCATGCTGACGCAATAGTTGAATTAATGCTTGGGGTTCTTTGACAATCGCATGTGGACCGAGGCGAAAGAAAAGGGAGCTATTAAATTGAAGTTCACCTTGATCGATTATCGTATCAATATAGCCTGTACCATCACTAAGTAGGACAACAGCTTTTTCAAGATGTGGCTCACTTAAACATTGACGAACCCCTTCACTTGATAATTCTACATATAAGCGAATAGGATGTTGAGGTTCATAGGCACTTTCGAGCCATTGCTGCAAATTCATAGTCGTCTTATGGCTTTCATCGCTGGCTTCAATGGCATGGATACGATCAACACGAAAGAGTAAAATTTTTTCGTTTGATAATAGTAACGCAGGCATATACCATAAGCCATCATGAGCGTACACACCAATAGGCTGGACATGCTTTGAAGTGATACCAGACTTTGATTCATATTGGATATGCAATTGTGATTGCTTGATGATTGCCTCTAAAACGTCTGTTAAGAGTGGTGTTGTAATGGCCCTTTTAGGATTCCAAAAGGCCATATAGGATTGCAGCGTATCCACCTTTTTCTTGGCCTCCTTCTGTAAGGAATCATAAAGCTTTTGAGAAACAGACTTCATTTCGGTATTAAAAGGTAAGTCACGATAATAATGCAAAGATTGGAACGCAAAGAAAATAGAGACCGCTTCTTCCTCAGTAAATAAGATAGGGGGGAGAATCGCATTTGACAATACTGTATAGCCGCCATGTCTGCCCTGCTCCGCATAGATAGGTAGCCCCATGTCACTTAAATCTAAAGGTAACGATGCACCGTTCGCACCGAAATATTGAATGTGTCGGCAATTTCCTGCGCTGTAAATTTCTTTTTAGCACTGACAAATAACAAAATATCAATTAATCGTTTGGCTTTGGACATATTTTTTCACCTTTTTATTTAATCATGCCAATAGTTGTCATGTTTTATATCTAGTATAGAGATTGTACAAGAGATTTTCAAAAGAACAGGAGTTGACGAGATGTCACGAGAAATAGTGGTATTTATCGGATTAAGTGTAGATGGATTTATTGCCAAGGAAAATGATGATTTACAGTGGCTTGAAGAAACAGAAGGGGAAGGAGATAATGGCTACTCCGATATGTATCAAACTATTGATACTGTTATTATGGGCAAACGAACATACGATTATATTTTAGCGCATAGCGATACGTTCCCATATCCTGATAAAAGGTGCTATGTGTTTACAACATCTCAATCTGGGAAAGATAAACATGTGACGTTTGTTCAAGAGGATGTTGTCGCATTTACTAAGCAATTAAAAGAACAACAAGGTGCAAAAATTTGGATGGTTGGTGGTGCGGGGATTCTAGACGCCTTTTTACAGGAACAGTTAATTGATGAATGGATTATTACCATTACTCCCCATTTGCTAGGTGCAGGGATATCTTTGTTTAAATCTCCACGTCCGTTCGAAAATTTAAGGCTACTGGAGACAAAGCGATATGGTCAAATGGTGCAAATGCATTATCAGGTGAGAAAAGAGGCTTAAATCGAGCCTCTTTATCCGAAGATGCGAGAATTTACATTCGACTGTATCAAATATGATGATAAAGTCTCTTTCTAAATGGAGGTAAGAAATAGGAACCTCCTCTTTACCATTGTTGAAATTATTGTATAATAAAGGGAATATTTCTACAAAGATACATAAGATGGGAGATGATTCGGTGACGATAGGATTTCCACAAAGAATACATATTATTGGATCTGTTGGCAGTGGGAAAACGACATTAGCGAGGGAATTATCTAAAACCTATCAGATTCCTTTTTATGAATTAGATAATGTGGCATGGATTCGAAAGTATTCAGGGGATATTAGGCGAACAGATGAAGAAAAAAAGGAGCACTTACAAAGCATTCTCCAAACGAACATTTGGATTATTGAAGGAATTCATCAAGAGGAGTGGGTTGTTGAAAGCTTCCAACAAGCTGATTGCATCATCTTTCTCAATACGCCTTATCCTATTCGTGTCTTCCGTATTATGAAGCGGTTTATGAAACAAAAAATCGGTATCGAAAAAGCCCATTATCAGCCAACATTTTCGATTTTCTTTAAAATGTTTCGTTGGAATAAACGCTTTGAGCAGAAGGGGAAACCTAAATTTTTTAAACAACAAAGCGATCTGTTAAATAAAATTTTAGTAGTTCAGCATAAAAAGGATTTGGATCACTTCCTTCAACAATTCTAAAGCGTATCCCGATAAAAGGATACGCTTTTTTTAAGCATTTTTCTTTGTGCGTGTAGTACGCTTTCTTGTAGCTGGCTTTTTTGTTTTATCTAAGGAAGCCTGTAGTGCTGTCATTAAATCTGTGACATTATCAGGAATTGGACGTTGTTTATCACTGGTCGCTATCGTATTCGTACCTTTCTTTTCCTCGATTAATTCTAGTAAAGCATTGCGGTAATCGTCCGTATATTTTTCAGGGTTGAATGTAGTCGTCAATTGGTCTACCAGCAATAGAGCTGTTTCAAGCTCCTTTGGTACAACATCCTGTTCACTTGGAATATTTGGAACATCCCCAACACTTCTCACTTCATCTGGATAGTGAATGGTTTCCATCACGAGGGCATTTTGATAAACGCGCACGATGGCAAGCTGTTCCTTAGATCGAATAATAATTTTAGCAATGCCAATTTTTCCTGATTGCTCTAATGTTTTAAGTAATAAGGAATAGGCCTTAGCTCCGGTTGCATCAGGAGAGAGGAAATAAGTGCGCTCAAAATAAATGGGGTCAATTTCAGTTAATTGCACAAAATCAATAATTTCCACAGCTTTATCTTCATTTTCCTTACGCAAGTTTTCTAAATCCTCTTGATCCAACACGACAAATTTATTTTTGGCATATTCATAAGCTTTGACGATCTCTTCATCTTTTACTTCTTGGTTACAGCCCTCGCAAACCTTTTTGTAGCTAATCGGCGTATGGCACTCCTTGTGAAGCTGTCGCAATTTAACATCTTTATTTTCAGTAGCGGCATGTAGTTTCACAGGGATATTAACCAGTCCAAAGGAAATACTGCCTTTCCACACTGTATGCATTGTTTGTCACCTCGTTTTTCTTACTATGATATATTTTGATGCTTTTTATGTATCTTAAATTGAAATCATCAAACACTGAAAATAAAAAGCAAAGTAGGTATGGTGAAATGAAACCAATGCTTTTAACGGAAACAAATGATATTCCTAGTGGCGGTGAATGGTTATTTGAAACGAAATATGACGGTTTTCGCTGTATATTAGTTTGGGATGAAGAGCCGCTGCTCATTAGCCGTAATGGTCGAAATTTAAACCACTTGTTTCCTGAAATTTTGGCTTTTTGTCAGCAAATACATGCGTCCATTCAAGCATTTTTACCATTAACCTTAGATGGGGAGTTAGTTTATTTACGCAATCAATACAAAAGCGAATTTGCCATTGTTCAAAAAAGAGGGAGAATGCAAAATCAAGATGCCATTGAGACACATGCAAAAGCTTTTCCTTTTCGCTATCTTGTGTTTGACGTGCTAGTTTTCAAAGGGGTGTCACTGCAAAACCGCTATTTAAAAACACGTAAAGAGCAATTGTCCAAGCTTGCAACAAGATTAAAACTGCCAAGCGTCGACTATGAGGATCCAAGGTCTATACAAATGATCCAAGGTGATGAGGACAGAGAGAATGTATGGCAAGCCATCAAGGTTTACAATGGTGAGGGCATGGTGGCGAAGAAGAAAACAAGTAAATGGCTGGATAACACCCGTTCTAGTCATTGGTTAAAAATTAAAAATTGGCGTTATGTGACGGTCATAGTAACGCAGTATGATCAGGTCAATGGCTATTTTCATGGCTCAATTTATGATGAGGGACAAATACGAGAAGTCGTTACATTTAAGCATGGCATGGCTGAAGAAGAACAGCAAACACTTGTCGCATTCTTTCAGGCAAATGGGCAGCGCCATAAAGGACTATGGCAGTTAGAGCCTTCTATTTGTGTCGATATCGCATGTATAGATTTCGACGGCAGTAAGCTTCGAGAGCCTAGATTTCATGCTTTCCGATTAGAGCTATCACCAGAAGATTGTCAATGGCAGCATATGCAGCGGCAGCTTTTTCCAATCCCCGAATCAGTACCCATTACCCATCCAGAGAAACCAGTGTGGCCTGAAATGGGTATAACAAAGGATTATTATTTATCCTATTTACAAAGCATCGCGCCCTATTTATTACCTTTTCTAAAGGATCGTCCACTAACATTAATACGATTTCCACATGGTGTTCCAGGAGAAAGCTTTTATCAAAAAAGTAGACCAGAAAAACTGCCTGATTTTGTGGCAACGACGGTGATGGATCATATTGATACTATAATATGTAACAATATGGAAACCCTTTTGTGGTTAGGAAATCAACTGGCTATAGAGCTGCACATTCCATTTCAGACACAGCATTCCATTTATCCAACAGAAATTGTTTTCGATTTGGATCCTCCCTCAGCACAGCATTTTTCATTAGCTATTACAGGTGCACTTGATTTAAAGGACATTATTGACTTTTTTAATCTACAATCTTTTGTCAAAACATCGGGCGGGAAAGGCTTACAGCTTTATATTCCATTACCCGAAAATACTTTTAGCTATGAAGAGGTGCGTGTGTTTACTGAATTTGTTTGTCGTTTTTTATGTCAGCAAAAACCGAATTTATATACAATGGAGCGTTTAAAAAAGAATCGTCATGAAAAATTATATTTAGATTATTTACAGCATGCTGAGGGTAAAACCATTATTGCTCCCTATTCCACTCGTGGCAATGTACAGGGCTTAGTCGCAACACCTCTGCATTGGGGGGAAGTTCATGAGAGTCTATCACCAGAGTTCTTCACGATTCCTGCTGTCATGGAACGTATGAAAAAAGGGAGTAACCCCTTTCAATCATTTCGTGAGGTGGGGGAGCAACAGGATTTTCAAGCTGCTTTGGATCGTTTAAAAGAATGATTCCTTTTCAAATTTATCTAGGTGAATACATGGCCCTTCTAAACCTAGTAAAAAGAATAAGCAAGCATCAGCTAGTAGGAAAAAAGCAATCCTACTGAAAAACAGGCTAGTTTTGACTACATTAGCAGCAGTCCCCTTTATAGGGATGCAAGTGGAGAAGCTAAGCGTTTCGCAAGTTTCCTTGTGGCCCCGAAAAGAGGTGTCTCCAAAATCACTAGAGACACCTCTTTTTACTGTTAGCGTGACGCCTGGGTATTTACTTTTTCTAAGTAGTCCAGTATGCCCATTGATGACACAATCGTATCGAACGGGATTGTTTGATAGACTGGATGATCTGTGGGAATGTCGTTTTCCTGTAAATAGCTGAATAAAAGAGCCTTTAAGCGATCATCTAGATAGCGAACTTGCTGCTGGAAGTCACTTGATGCCGCTTGTGCGTTTCTGCCCTCTGCTAGAAAGAGAGGCGTCCAATAGCGCACCTGACGATAAGCCTCTGTTGGATTTTTATACGCACCGTAATGGCCGAAATATAGTTCACTTGCATGGAGCTTTTCATACAATTGAAGAGATAGCTCCATTGTTTCTGGGTCGTACTGGTTTGGAGAAGTCGACGGAATGATTAAATCAATCGCTTCACCATCCATTTCTGGGTAACGAACGCCTGTTGTATCCCCGACAAACAAGCCATTTGTAGCAGAATAAAGCATTGAAACATGATGTTTAGCATGACCTTCTGTATGAAAGAACGTTAAATGATGTTGTCCTAAAGATAGACGCTGTTCATGGCTAACCTCAATAATTCGCGTAGCATCGATAGGCACAATTGGATCAAAGAGTTTATCAAATTCAGCACCATAAACGCTCTTTGCACTGGAAATAAGGCGACTTGGATCAATCATGTGAGCCGCCCCTCGTGGATGGACTACTAATTTGGCATTAGGACAGCTTTGTAAAAATAAACCTGCGCCGCCAGCATGATCTAAATGGATATGTGTCACGATTACATAGTGAATATCCTCTAATGCAATATTTAATTCCTTTAATCCTGCCATAATATAAGGAACGGAAGGGCTTGCAGAAGTTTCGATCAAGGCAATTTTTTCATCCATTAATAAATAGGAGCTCGTTCGCTGCTCACGATTTAAATCATGTGTGTCAATACAATAGAAATTTGGTGCGATTTGTTGGACATTAGTCAAATGTATTTCCCCCTTTTATTTCAAAAATGACTAAAATATGCTTTCGAATGCAATATTTAGCTACAAAAAGTAGTAGTTATACTATATAATAATAGAAAATTAAACTGAATGTCCATTCATTTTTTAGGGGGATAAAAATGGAGAATAAAATTCGTTACGACACACGGAAAGTCCACCGTGTCAATTTGGCTATCATCTCAATATTAGCCATTTTAATTTGCGGACCAATGATTCTATCGAAAGGAATACATTTTTTATTTATTGGGCTTGCTGTCATTTCATTGGCAGTTTGTAATTATTTATTACCCATCAAAACGTATGTCAAAGGTTTTATCTTTGGCTTAATTCCATCAAGTGTTGTTTTCACACTATTTTTGCTTGATAGCTTTTCATTAAATAAGCATTATATTTTACTATGCACGGTGGCCATTATTGCCTTGTATTTTAAAAAAGAATTAATTGTCTTCTTTGGTATTCTAACAAATCTTAGCTTTTTCATTTTATATATGGTCAACTCGTCATCCTTGTTGGGCCCATTTGATGATATCATCGTCTTTGTAACACTTCTAGCGATTATGAATGGCGTGATTATTGTCTTTTATTTGCTGGCCAAATGGGGGAATGAGCTGATTGAACATGCAAAGGCGCAGCAAAATGAGGTACAAGCATCCTTCAATCAGTTACAAAATACCTTTCTTGAAATCGAAAAAAGCAGTCAGGCCTTGGATGAGCATGTCACGCAATTCCAGCAAACGATGCAAAGGATTTCAGGCTCTAGTAAACAAATATTGCTAGCGACAGAGGCTATTTCGGCAAGTATTCAGCAGGAAGCCTCTAGTCTGCAAGTGATTCATGGCACAATGGGCGATTCCGTCCATTTCGTGAATGAAACTTTGACCATATCAAAGGATACTGTAGGAAAATCAACTGAGCTGCAGCAGGAGGTTTTGGCAGGTTGGAACAAAATGCAGGAGGCGATGGCCCAGATGAGCGTGATGAGTGATGCGATGAGCTCAACTGCAGAAACTGTAAATGAGCTACAGCACAGCTTGCAAACGGTAGATAGCCTATTAAAGGGAATTACACATATTGCAGAGCAGACCAATTTATTGGCATTGAACGCGGCCATAGAGGCGGCCAGAGCAGGGGAGCATGGTAAAGGATTTGCCGTAGTGGCAGATGAGGTACGCAAGCTAGCAGAGGAAAGCGCGGCGATTACCGTAAGTATTACAAATGTGACGAAAACCTTGTTTGAAAAATCAACAGCAGCACATCAACGTTCTGACGATGGTGAGAAAGCGTTACAGCATGGGGAACAATTGTTGCAGGAAGTCAGTCATTTCTTAAATGTCTTGAAGGATTCATTTGCTCAAACCAATACAGATTTAACTAGGGGAATGCATGAATTAAGCAGTGCGATTTCACAGTTCGAGACAATCCAAGTGCAAATTGAAAGACTTAATAAAATGACTGAGCAAAATGCTGAGTCCACTGGCGATATTTTACATTCAGTGGAAGATGAAAATCAGCTACTGGTGAGGATGACCGATACGACCAATCGCATTCAGACGTTAAGTGATACGTTAAAATCATTAGTGATGGCAAAGGTTTGATTGAATCATTGAAATTGAAATAAATGGTAGGGTAAAATGAGAATATGATTTAACATTGTAGATGGAGGGTATATAGATGTTATTCATCAGCATTGTTTTATCCATACCTGTTTAGGTTATTGTATATGGTGCTTATATGATCCAGAAGAAAGTTTTATTTTTTGAACGTTGGCGCTACAAAGAAACGCCAACGTTATCTGATTTGTAAATCAAATTCATACGTATTGGTAGCGTGTTTGCCAGGGTGATTGTAACGTTTTATTTAATTGCAGTAGCACCTGATCCGTTGCCAAATGTTACAGGATGAGTTGAAAATAGAGGAGGGATTCCATGAACATTCGTAGCTTAAAAAGTTCAGATTACTATATTTTATCTCCATTGATTAATGAGTGGTGGGGAGATAGGAATATGTCAGATAAGCTGCCCAAATTATTTTTTGATCATTTTACGAATACTAGCCTAATTATGGAAAAGGATGGCGAAATTATTGGCTTTCTTGTAGGGTTTTTATCGCAGGCCAACTCAAATGAAGCATTTATCCATTTTGTTGGGGTCCATCCTGATTACAGAAAACAGAATATTGCAAAAAGGTTATACGACGTATTCTTTCATGTAGTGAAGCAATATCATCGAAATATTGTGAAATGTGTCACGTCACCTATAAACGAAATTTCGATAGCCTTTCATACGAATATGGGCTTTAGAATGGAAAAGGGTGACAAAGAGATGGATAAGGTGTCCGTCCACAGCAATTACGGTGGCGAAAATCAAGATCGTGTGTTGTTTTATAAGATTCTACCGTAATTAGCTTTACAGAACTTGCATATAGTCCCGAATAAGGGGGCTATAAATGTTTATCAAAAAGGTATTTACGTTATGGTTTCTACTAGCTGTTATTGTTTGTAGTGGATTTTTCCTTTTAGCGAATGCACCTATTCAATATGCTGAAAAATCCAATGTTTCAGTGCCACAGCCCAGCAATAATGAATTATTGGGTTATATTCAGCAATATCAATTTTTAATCAGTGAGATTTCCCATGCCTTGCGCAAAGAAAATTATAGCTTTCAATTAGATTACGGGGTTCTGCCTAATGACAAAATCGAACTTCTCGTGTCATTACCAGACAAGGCTGATACTAGCACCAAACAAAAAATAGAAGAAATTATGTTGAATGTGTTGAAAGAAAATAATTTAAATCCCGTTTTTTTTCAATTAACGTTAAAAAATCTTTACGAACCAGCAGAGCCTAGCTCAACGCGACTAAGCTATAATGATGTCCTCGCCAATCTATTTGAAGAAATGATTGACCAAAATTATGGCATCTTCAGTATCGATCATAGTATTACATCTGAGGAAATTCAGATAAGGATTAATTTAACACAAGAGAAAAATAACATGATACAAAAGCAGGTTTATCAGCTAGCGGAAGACATGATTAAGAAACATCATTATGATGTAGAGCAATTTTCTATCGATGTTCAAAATAATATCAAAATTTTAGATTAAAGGGTTATGACAAAAGTTTTTTAAATGCAGATCATTGATTAGGAAAGAGCTGTATAGAAAAACTCTGGCATAAACAATCTATGAAATAAATAGTAGCACATCCCTCTTATATAGAGAGGAGAGCCTATTTAGGGTGAGGTTGTACGTTAATACTAAAGACTGAGCAGACCAGTTTGGTTATGCTCCTTTTTTATATCAACGAACACCTCTATATCCTATAAAATGGAGGTTAAGAATGATGAATAAAATAGCTATCGTTACAGGTGCAAGTCATCCAAGAGATATTGGTACAGCTATTTGCAGAAGATTGGCTGCGGATGGGGTAAATATTTTTTTCACACACTGGCAAGCTGATCCTGCTTGGATTGATGAATTCCAAATGGAGATAGAGAGTATGAGGGTCTCTTGTGAAGATATGACGATTGATTTATCAAATCCACTGGCAGCATAAACGATATGTCAGAAGGTTGTTGAAAAACTAGGCGTACCTTCCATTCTAGTAAATAATGCAGCTCATTCAGCACAAGATGGCTATTTAAAGTTAGATGCGCTAACACTCGACCAACATTACGCAGTCAATATGAGGTCAACCTTTCTTCTTTCTGTTGAATTTGCCCGACTATGGAAAAAGGCCAATTTAAAAGCAGGCAGAATTATTAATATGACATCAGGTCAGGATTTAGGTCCGATGGTTGGGGAATTAGCCTATGTCTCGACGAAAGGAGCTATTTCAGCGTTTACAAGGTCCTTAGCTCAAGAACTCGCTCCCTTAGATATTACCGTAAATGCTGTCAATCCAGGGCCAACAGATTCTACTTGGATGAATGACGGCATTAGAACCCATCTGTTACCGAAATTTCCACTGGGTCGGATTGGTACGCCTGATGACGTGGCGAAAACCATTAGCTTTCTTGCAAGTGAAGAGGCTACATGGATAACTGGACAAATCATTCATTCAGAAGGTGGGTTTTTGCGAGGATAGAAAAGTTGAGATTAAGAGTCTTGCTTAGGCATTGGGGCAGGCTCTTTGTATGTCAACAAATGACCTAACATAAAAAGGGTCACTCCCAAATATGGAAATGACCAAGTTTTGTAAGGTGTGTTCGTTGGAGGAAAAAATCTTAAAGAACAGATTCTATATTATTTTATTCGTTTAAAATAATAATTTTTAGGTTTTTAACCAGTGACTAAGCTTCTTCCTCAAGGCTGTATTTTTTCCCATAATCAACACTTTTATACTCCTCCTACTTATGTATCGTAAGGCAAAAAGGTTGCTGTAGACCCACTCGATGTTGAGTTGTTATTATAAAAATGTACGTAAGTGGGAGGTAAGTGAATTGGAAGCAGAAAGATATAATAATCTTAAATTAGGTGAGCGTGGTGCAATCATCAGTATTATTGCCTATATAGTTTTGTCCATTATAAAAGTTGTAATGGGATACATGACGGGTTCAGAAGCTTTGAAGGCAGATGGGCTAAATAATACGACCGATATTATTGCTTCTATTGCAGTACTTATAGGGCTAAAGCTTTCTCAAAAACCTGCAGACCATGATCATCGATACGGTCATTGGAAAAGTGAAACCATTGCATCGATGGTAGCTTCATTTATTATGATGGCAGTTGGTATTCAAGTATTAGTGGGTGCTTTTACGTCCATTTTTCAAGGTGGAAAAGAATCTCCAGATATGATCGCAGCCTATGTTGGGTTAGGATCAGCAGTGGTTATGTATGCTGTCTATCGTTACAATAAAAAATTGGCTGACAAGATAAACAGTAAAGCAGTCATGGCTGCCGCTAAAGATAATTTGTCAGACGCTTGGGTAAGTATTGGCACTGCTGTAGGGATTTTAGGATCACAACTACATATGCCTTGGTTGGATACGGTAACTGCTATAGTGGTAGGTTTCATCATTTGTAAAACAGCTTGGGACATCTTTAAAGAAGCTTCTCATGAACTTTCTGATGGATTTGATGAGAAAATTCTTCAAACATACAAAGATATTATTTTAAAAATAGAGGGAGTCAAAGGGCTAAAAGAAATCAGAGGAAGAAATTATGGTAACAACGAGGTGATAGACGTCGTCATTCTTGTAGATGCAAACTTAGATATAACGGAAGCTCACGATGTCGCGTCTGTTGTTGAAAAAAATATGGTTGAAGAACAAGGCGTTTATGAAGTGCATGTACATGTTGAACCCAAGGAAGCATAGTCGGGTATAGCAGTTACGATGAACATTCATCAAGTTTGAGGAATTTTGGTACATTCCTGTCCAATTCAATAATAATTAAATTTGTAAGGATAAAATTTTATAATAGCACCTACAATTCAATTCGCGGCTTTTAGACTGTGGCAAATACAATGTTTGTCACAGTTTTTTCTTTTGATATCTTACTCTTCATTCTTTTGCGTAGTAGCATGTTGTTTTGGAGACAGTCTAAATGATATTCATAAGCTAATGGATATCTTTTAAATAAAAGACTGTCGAAATGATGAAGGTTAATGTAGTGTAAAGAGCTGTTAGAACACTTTGGAGTAGCAGAAGTAGTTGTTCGTTCTGCTTGAAATGGTAGAAACAGTGCATAGCATGTTGGAGACATACCTGTCAAAAAATATATGAGCAGTTGAGCTTGCTTTAGAAGGGGATTGTCTGATGAAGGCTACCACAATTAAGCAACCTTGAGTGAGCTTAATCACTCTTGGTGAGAAAAAATTGAAACATGTAGTAGGGCAACACCTTGATCCAATTGCTATCCAAGCTGGTAAAACAATGGACATAGGATATTGTGAATGTCCCTCCAATTAAAAAAGCGCTTCAAAAGCATGGAATTGGAAATGTAAATTTACCAATGGGTGTTGTCATTTAACTTCTAAATCAGTTAAATGGTCATTGAATTCAGAAGTAATTAGAGGTCGATGAACTGCACTTTGGTGATTTAAAGGGTGGTTGTTATGCATGGAAGCTGAATACAGTGAAAGTATTATCTAAGCCAGTGCTGACAAAAGGGAAGTTAAGCCTATAGGAATGAGATAAGGAAATAGTTGAAAGAAGTGTTCAGTAAACGAGTTGTGACAATATATGCAGGTGAAGAAAAGAAATTAATAAAAGGGTCACTGGGGTGGGGGAAGACCCTTTGATCATAATAAGTGTGTAGAAGGATGTTAGATAGCATTAGATTATGGTAGCTTAAAGAAGGCGTTTATGGATGTAGCCAATAATAAAGGTGTTACTTATGCATAAAACGAGCGCCAACAATAATTAAAAGAATAAATAGGACAACGATTAGTGCAAATGATAAATTATCATGTTTGCCATAGTCTGTATGATAAACTTCATTTCCCATATTAAATCTCCCCCCCTTCTATAATCTAGAATATGTAGAGTTATAGATAGGAGAGATGCTATTCATCTAATTAATCATTCCTTCCTTTCGTAAAAAAATAATTTAATCACTCTATTAACCTATTTATGTATTAAAGTAATTACTTGTGTTTTTCAAGTTCTTCGATACGTTTTTCTAGCTTTTTAATCTTAGCATCAGCTGATGAAGCAAAGGCAAAAGAAGCTGCTGCAAATAGAAAAGCTATTAAAGCAAAAGTATTCATCGGAAACCTCCTAATAATGATAAAGGAAAACTGTCTGCATTAATTTACGGATGAAACTGGCAAAGGTTTCAAATAGTTTAAAGGCGATGAATAAAGAAAAAGCCGCAGCGTTTGTATACGCCACAGCTCGAATTGGTTTATGCCCGTCGATGGCTTAGTCAGATACGCACTATAACACATTGAAGATACATAGTAATCACTATTCTTAATAATGCCTTTATTAAACTTAATTATTTTCTAAGTACATCTTTTAATAGCTGTATCATTTCAGCCTGCTGTTCTATTTTTTTACGACCATTTCGATTAATTGCAGCAAGCTCTAAGCCAATTGCAGCAGCAAAGAAGAATAATAAACTTTCATACATATAAAAACCTCCAAACGTTTAAATCAAATAACCTTACTCAACTGTTCCTTTAGTAAATTCTTCTGATGCTCGTTTTCTTCTTTACGCTGATATACATTGTTTCGCATGAGGGCGATAATAACAAGCAATGTCCCTGCAACATCAAAAATTGTTATTTTATATCCTTGGATCATCATAATGACTAATGTTGTGATTGGGACGAAGTTAATGAATAAAATTGCATTTACGGACGATAAAATTTTTACGCCATAGTTCCAACTAAGTAATGCCACAAAACCTGGTAATATCATCATAAATAATAAATCATACTTAACTACAGAAATCGTTCCTATGTTTGGCATAGACACATGCCCTTGGATTGTAAATAACACTGTTAAGAAACCTGTTACAATTGTTCCAAAAACACATGTCAATGTTGAATAGCGAAGGGTAGACCAATCACTAAATGATGCTCCACCCATCGTATAAATCACCCATCCAACAACACCAATGAGGATAAATGCGAGTGAAAACAGATTATGCTTAAGTGTAAGTAAGAAGCTTATATCACCTTTTGTAATGACAAAAATTGCACCAATAAAAGCAATAGCCATACTGATCATCATGTATTTCTTCGGTTTCACATGTTTAAATCCCCATAAAACGCCAATTGAAATCATCGGCATGAGCGCCTCCATAATAGAAGCTACCATAATACCTGATTTTCCCATTAACATTTGGCCATAGAAAATTAGCACATTATATACAGTAAAAGCCATCGTTCCGTAGAAGACTAGCAGCTTTCCTTTTCCTTCAAAACGAAATGCCTGTCTTCCTTCTTTTATCCATAAGAAAATGACTAGTATAATAGCTACTGCTCCATATCGTATAGTTGAAAAATAGAATGGATCTATGTAGGCCAAAGCATGATCCGCGACTGGAAACATTGCTCCCCATGACATACTTGCTATTAAACATGCCACTGCGCCTTTTAATAATTGAACATTTTTCACATTTATCACTCCGTATATCCCAATTCTTTTTAAATTCCGCAATAGCCATTATAAAAAAGAATATGCATCATGTATAATGATTGAAAACGATTAATAACATCATTTAAAATGATATTTTACAAGAGGAGCACTTAATGGAACTACGAGACTTGTTGATTTTTAAGAGCGTCGCAAATCACGGAAGTGTGAGCCATGCAGCAAAGGAATTAAATTATGTTCAATCTAATGTAACTGCGCGTATAAAGCTATTAGAAAAGGAGCTCAAAACATCGCTTTTTTACCGCCATAAAAAGGGGATGACATTAAATGCAGAAGGAAGAAAAATGCTAGTATATGTTAATAAAATTTTGCAGGATGTCGAAGAATTGAAACAAGTATTTTTAGATAGTGATTCACCAGCAGGTACTTTAAAAATTGGTACAGTTGAAACGGTGAATATATTGCCAAATATTCTTGCTTCTTATTACAAAGAGTGTCCCAATGTCGATTTAACACTGCAAGCTGGTTTAACTGAAGAACTTATTAAAGAAGTAACAGATCACCAATTAGACGGGGCTTTTATTACCGGGCCCATTAAACATCCACTTTTAGAACAATATGATGTATGTAATGAAGAACTCGTTCTTATAACCCCCAAAAAAACTTTTCATATAGAGGAATTTATGACTACACCAATTCTTATGTCAAATCAAGGTTGCGGTTATCGAGCGAAGCTAGAGCAGTGGCTTAAAGACGAGGGCTTGCTCCCTAAAAGGATCATTGAATTTAACATATTAGAAACCATTTTAAAAAGTGTTGCAATTGGTCTAGGAGTTACGATTGTTCCGCGATCAACTGTTGAACATCTTTCTACTACAGGCAAGGTTTATTGTCATCCAATCCCAGATAAATACGGCATTATTTCAACCGTCTTTATACGACGGAAAGATGCATATATGACAAAATCGATGGAATATTTTTTGAAAAAAATTGTTGAGCACCAATAACTTTCACGGTTTGTTTTGACGTCCCGATACTGATTTAAATAGTGTCCTTAGAGTATTAGCGATTTTAAGGGCATTGAATCCAAAGTGAATGGCAAGATTTAAAAGATACAGGAGCAATTGGGAAAGAATAAATATAAAGAGCGCGTATATCCTTTTCGCCAGGTATTAATATTGCTGAAATAATGGTCCTTTGAAAGAATATTTTATTGCGTTAAAAGTACATTAAGGTTTTTCTATTTAAAGCTAGTCTCATTTTGTGGATATAACTCTAATTGAATTGTATTTTTATAAAAGTCAATAGACCTTTTCAAATTTTGTACAAACAATTCTAAACGCATATAAATTTCCATTTTCAAGCCCCGTAGATAAAAAATAGTTATATCAACGTGATAACGAGTTGAAATGATTGGTGTTACGAATGTTAATGTTACAAATTTTTTTATTATTCATCCCAAAGGACTGAATATATTCTCCGATTTAAGAGCTTTTATGTTACTTCACATTTTGAGGATAAAACAGGCTATGTGAATGAAAATTAATAATGAAATCGAATTATTGCATGAACGGCATCGTTTTTGAAAGAAATTGTACATTAAATGGGTTTCATGGTGGGGTTAGAAAATAATAAAGGGTCACGCTGCGAGTAGTGACCCTTTACTAGCATAGTTCTAGTGCAAACTTCAAAAGTACTAATTATATTTTAGTGAAACTACCTGTGTAGAGACGTATAATCAAACGCGTACCTTATGACCAATGTATTGGGCTCTTTCCAATTTAATTGATATGCCCCTTCTGAAAAGGGTCTATAGCCATCATCGGTATGTGTATTTATTAAATATTTACTCTATGATATCAAAGGGGTGGGGGAGTTTCAGCTCAATTCGTAGTCTTACAAAATGTATTACATGAAGGGCTACCTTTGTTGAATGAGTATGTCCCCATTTGAATTAAAAATGCATAAATGAATAACTAGTTGCAAATCCACGGGGTGAAGCTTTTCTACAAGAATCCAAGTACTAAGAAACAAATGAAAGAGGGATTTTTTCCCTAATTGGAGAATATAATACTAATAAGAAAATTTAAAGGGGTGACGAAAAAATGAATAACAATATTAAAGATGTGGAAAAAAAGCATAAATATAAAATCTATCCAAAATCAGAAAGACTAACAGTAGTCTTTTTATTTACATCCGTCCTAGTTTGGGGGTTTTATGATAGATTTACGACAGGTCATTGGGGAGTTCCAGCATATTTGATAATCATGACTTTTGTCTTTAATTTAATTGTTAGAAGTTATTATAGTAGAAAGGAAAAAAAAGGAGACGGAAAATTATAACTTTACATAAATACCTAATTAAGTTGGTGTAAAATAGTACCAAAAATACTATTATGAGGTGATGAAATGTTAAATTCAAAAAAAATAATTGCTAGTGCTCTTTGTTCAACTATGTTATTTGCAAGTAGCAGTGTATGTATTCCTAATGCATATGCCTCAGAAATTGCTCCAACAGAGTATAGGGTAGTAGATTCTGTAACTACGGATAGTTCGCTTAATTTTAATCTAGTTAATTCTTTAAATAATATTGATATTAATGTTGAATATACTGACGATGGTTTTGTAGTAAACTCACTCAATAACGGAAATGAAAAAAGTACTTTGATTTATAATAGTTCTACTGGTATTGCTACTTTAAATGGTAAAGATATTAATCTTGAGATAACTGAACCTGACTTTAATGCAGATACAAATTCAGATATGTCAGTTTATGCTACTGATTATGTTTATGTAGCTCCAGCCAGTCTTTCTTTTAAAGGTGTAGCTACATCATTTAGTGATGTAGCCACTTTAATGACAGGTGTAATTGTTATAGGTGCATGGTTAGGAGTAAAGCTTCCTAATAAATTAGTATCTGATAAAGTATCAAAAGCATTAGGCGCAATTGGTGTTACAGCTCTAATAGTAGAAAGACAGGTGAGCGGCACATGGAAAGCGGATTTGGTCAGAACAAAAGATAAATTTAATACTGGGTACCCAGGTTCTATAAATCAATATCAATACAAGTTTCGTTATCAAGATATTAATTCATCGCTAACAATTGGACCTTGGAAAATAGATTTTGCTGTTGATAATGTTGGCGATTGGTGGTTCCAAGATAAACCTATGAGATAAGAAACATTTATTTTTAAGAGCTCTGCACTAACTGAATATGACTGTTTAATGTATCATCTTATCGTAAAAAACCAGGCGCTCGAATGAGTACCTGGTTATTTTTCTATTTTAATACAGAATCATTTAACAAAACATTAAATTCGTCAACTTTACTGTTGTCTGAAATCTGTTGTTACGAGCGAAGTTGTAAACGTAACAGGGCTATATCTCAGCTCTATATCACAACGGTAGTAGCAGAGGGGAGGGCAATAAATTGGAACAAAAGAAACCAGTGATTCCGTTGAATCTTCAGTACTTTGCAGACACAACCATGCATGCTCGTGATGCTATTCATGGTGCACAAGGGAAAGCGTATGTGAGGGTTGAAGGAAAACGTTATTTATTTGCACAGCTAATCAACCTAGAGGCACGTATGGACAAAACCAAAACACAAGTCCCTATTATGGGTCGTGTAGCTAAAGGGAATAGATCAACAGGTGCAGAGTATCCAGAAAGTGCCACATTCTATTTCAATACATCTATTTTCCGTAAATTATTGAAGCGTTATAAAGACACTGGAGAAGATGGCACAAACAGCCTGCCGACTACTCTTTCAAGAGTGCTACAAGGCAGGTATTGACTTTGTTTTCATCACAGAAATATCGTAGCCAAGCTCGCCAAAACTATCTATATGAGCAAGGTAGAACAAGACCAGGGCAAGTAGTTACCTGGACACGAAATAGTAATCATACATCGCGTAGAGCTTGGGATATTGCTGTAGCACCGCCAAGAAATTTATATGATATTTCTACTCTTTCAAAGGTTGGGGCAATAGCTAAAAAACTAGGAATCACTAGGGGAGGCTATTGGCCTGTAGGTCAGTATGATGCACCTCATTTTGAAATTCCTACAACATGGAAGATGCCTGCAGGTTATAAATTTGAAGGACAAGTAATCGTGCCCTCAAGTAGTGCCATAAAGGTACAACTCATTGTAGAGGATACACAAAAACAAAAGGAGGATGATACTATGAAATTCACAAGCACAACCGCAAAAGCTGCAGTACGTGATTACATTCAACAAGCCGTAGACAAAAAGGTGATTGATAAGTCATGGCTTGAAAAATTCGATAATGGAACTATGACAAGTGGTGATTTTGAAGGATTGAAGATTATCATTGCACAACGTAGCGTTTAACAGCAAATGCCTGTTACCTTAATCGGTAATGGGCATTTCATAAAAATATTATAAGAATAGTAATGTAAATAATATGTCAATAGTCAAATTAGTGAACTTGTTATTAGCAATATTTTTTTGTTTTTATTGAAAATATCAAGCATAAAATGGAGTTAACGCTATAAATGTATATATAGCACTAAAAAAATATCGATACCACTAAAAAAAGATGGGAATAAGTAGCGTGATTTGGCGGACTTGACGAATTTCCTTTGAGTAGCGCCAAATTAATGGCGTTCACACCGTCAAAAAAGTGGCGTGAACATAATATTGAATTGGGGAAGTTACCAATGATAGGATAATAATTAACTCGAGGTAAGGATTTGCTAGTGAATCAAATACAAGTTTGAAGGGATAAATCATGAAACATACAAAAATTATTAGTATTTTACTAACATTTACTTTATTAATTAGCATTGTATTTCCATCAGCTGCCTCAGCAATGGAATTCACAGATAATGATCAAAATGAAAGTTTATATTCGGAAACTGAATTATTAGTTCCTCAACTAGATACAGAGGAATATAATAAATACATTTTAGATACTGAAAATTATATAAATGAGCATCCAGAATTTAAGGAACTATATGAATCATTTACCGATGTTGAAAGACAATATTTTTTTTGGGATTCTATTAACACTGCACGAACTCCTTTTATGAATTCACTGGAATCTGAACAATTTATTGTTGCTCCGAGGGTCGCTCCGATTGTATGGTTCGTTGCAGCTACATGTGTTAAACTAGTTGTAAAACAAATTCCAAAAGCAACAGTGAAATTTTCTTCACACGCAGTTATACAGGCTAATGCACGTCAACTTTCTTCCAAACAAGTTGCTGATGCAATTGTAAATGGAAAAAAATTCATGGATAAACATACACGTGCTAGAGCTATTTATGATAAAGATCAAAATATTAATGTAGTGTTTATAGGGAATTCAAAAGAGGTTGTAACGGTTTACAAACCTGATAGTGGGGAAATCGCTAAGAAATTTATTAGTAGTAACTGGGGATGGTAAGATTTAATTATGGCAACCTTATACGATAGATCATTTGATGCATCAAAGACAAGTTTAGAAGTGGTTAATATAGAGAGTGATACTGTTTCCAGTAATATTTTGATTAAATTTAATTGTGGTGAACATCATTTAGATTTTAAGTTTTTGGTTTTACGAAGTGATCTTATAATGCTGCATACGCTGATATTAAATAATTGGGACGAATTATTGGAAGCAGAAGTATGGGACTCAACGGATCCATCTTTTTCATTTGCTATTTTAGCGAATAATAGTGACCTAATTGATGAACAGATTTATCAATTCCAATTTTGGATTGATGCAGGAGAATATAACTCTCATAGAGCTACTCGTTCCGGTATTGGTATTACAATTTATCAAGATAGAAAATCTATTGAACAATTTGCATTACAGATAAAAAAAGAATTTGATTAGGATTTAAAGCAAAGGCCAGGCGCTCATTCAACAATGAGTACCTGGTTTTTTTTATTTCCACAAATTAATTACTTAATAAAATACAAAAATAAATAAACCAAGACAGCTACATGCCATCTTGGTTTATTTTCATTTCTAATAATACTTGTTTACGTTCTAATATTAATTCCATGAGCTCGTCTAAATCTTCCTCTAAGGCGTGGTCTCTTATAAAGCTACGTGCTCCAGATCGTGCACTAAGATATTTAGCACGTTCTTTATTCTTCGCTTGCCAACGTTTATTCGCCTCAGTCTGCGGATTTTTCTTCATTAAATCCTCCTCTTTAATATAGTACGATGTCTTTAAAAAGAAGTACCTAAATTTTTCCCCAATTTACATTTAAAAAACACAAGTTGAAAAACTGTTGGTTAATCATATGAATGGTACCAGACGCTCAAATGTGCACCTGGTTTGTTTTTTATTAAAGCAGAACTGATTATCCAAAAAGAAACAAATTGTAAGGTATTGTCATATGTGTATATGTATATTATATAGTTATTAAAATAGTTGCATCATTTCTTTAATGTTTAATTATAAAGAAGTTAATAATCTAAAAGTAAAAGTTGTTGTATTGATTTTTTCTACTACTCATACGTGTCCGGATGAATTTTTATTTACTATTTATTCCTGCGGTACACTTTTTACAAAAAGTTCGTGTACCGCAATCTGTACCACAGTTAAATACATTTTGATATGCTTCGTTAGATAGGTATAGAAACCCGCGTTAATACAAACCCTTGATATTATGCACATCAAAAAATTAAAAACATCAGGATAGAAACCAAGGTCATAAGTAATGCTTATCAAAAAAGATAATATTAATGTAATTTACTTATGAATATAAATGCGCTATCATGGGTATTGGAGAAAAGATGCTACACATTTTTAAAGCCTTTTCAAAAAGATATATTTAGGGGGATCCGCAAATGGCACAAGGTAATTTACACAACAGCCGTGCATCATTCGAAGTGAATGGTAAAACTTACAATTACTATGACTTAGCTGCGATTGAAAAAGCTGGCGTTGCAAAAGTTTCAAACCTTCCTTACTCAATTAAAGTGTTATTAGAATCTGTTTTACGTCAATATGATGCGTATGTAATTAAAGAAGAACATGTAAACGAATTAGCAAAATGGGGCAATGGTGCTGACCCTGAAGCAGAAGTACCATTCAAACCATCTCGCGTTGTATTACAAGACTTTACTGGTGTACCAGTAGTTGTTGACCTTGCATCACTTCGTTCTGCAATGAAGGAAATGGGCGGCGACCCAAGCAAAATCAACCCTGCTATTCCAGTTGACCTTGTAATTGACCACTCAGTACAAGTTGACAAATACGGTAATGCATCTGCACTGCAAGCAAACATGGACCTTGAGTTTGAACGTAACGCTGAGCGTTATAACTTCTTAAAATGGGCTCAAACTGCTTACAATAACTTCCGTGCTGTACCACCAGCAACAGGTATCGTTCACCAAGTAAACTTAGAGTACTTAGCTCCAGTTGTACACGTAAACGAAAATGCTGACGGCACATTCGAAACTTTCCCAGATTCAGTAGTAGGTACTGACTCTCATACAACAATGATCAACGGTATCGGTGTTCTTGGATGGGGCGTAGGTGGTATTGAAGCCGAAGCAGGTATGCTTGGTCAGCCTTCATACTTCCCAATTCCAGAAGTTATCGGTGTTAAATTAGTTGGCGATCTTCCAAACGGAACAACTGCTACTGACTTAGCATTAAAAGTAACACAAGTATTACGTCAACGTGGCGTAGTTGGTAAATTCGTTGAGTTCTTCGGACCTGGCGTATCTAAATTACCACTAGCTGACCGTGCGACAATCTCAAACATGGCTCCTGAATATGGTGCTACATGTGGTTACTTCGCAATCGACGAAGAATCATTAAACTACATGCGTTTAACTGGTCGTGACGAAGAGCACATCGCGGTTGTTGAAGCTTACCTTAAAGCAAACCACATGTTCTTCGATCCAGCATTAGAGCCAGTTTACACTGATGTTTTAGAAGTAAACTTAGCTGAAATCGAACCAAACCTTTCTGGTCCAAAACGTCCACAAGACTTAATTCCACTATCTCAAATGCGTTCTCGTTACAAAGAAGCAGTGGTGGCACCACAAGGTACACAAGGTTTCGGTTTAACAGAAGATGAATTCGCAAAAACTTCTGTAGCGAAATTCGCTGAAGGCGATGTAGAAATTCCAACAGGTGCTGTTGCAATTGCAGCGATCACTTCTTGTACAAATACATCTAACCCATACGTATTAATTGCTGCGGGCTTAGTGGCGAAAAAAGCTGTAGAAAAAGGTCTAACAGTGCCTAAATGGGTAAAAACTTCTTTAGCACCAGGTTCTAAAGTTGTAACTGGTTACCTTGAAGATTCAGGTTTACAAACGTACCTTGATACAATCGGCTTCAACACTGTAGGTTATGGTTGTACAACATGTATCGGTAACTCAGGTCCATTACTTCCTGAAATCGAAGATGCAATTAAAGCAAATGACTTATTCGTAACTTCTGTACTTTCTGGTAACCGTAACTTTGAAGGTCGTGTACACCCACTTGTAAAAGCTAACTACTTAGCTTCTCCACCACTTGTTGTTGCTTATGCACTTGCTGGTACAGTGGATATCGATCTACAAAAAGATTCATTCGGTAAAGACAAAGAGGGTAATGAAGTATTCTTCGCGGATATTTGGCCATCAACAGAAGAAGTTAATGCAGTATTAAGTACTGTTGTTAACCGTGAGTTATTCCAAAAAGAATACGAAACAGTATTCACAGCGAACGAAAAATGGAATGCAATTGAAACATCAACTGAGTCTCTATACACATTTGATGATAAATCAACTTACATCCAAAACCCACCATTCTTCCAAGGTCTTGCAAAAGAGCCAGAAGCAATCCAAGGCTTAGACGGCTTACGCATTATGGCGAAGTTCGGTGACTCAATCACAACTGACCATATTTCTCCAGCTGGTGCAATCGGTAAAGATACACCTGCAGGTAAATATTTAATTGAAAACGGTGTTGCAATCCGTGACTTCAACTCTTACGGTTCTCGTCGTGGTAACCACGAAGTAATGATGCGTGGTACATTTGCAAACATCCGTATCCGTAACCAAGTGGCTCCTGGTACAGAAGGTGGATTCACTACTTACTGGCCAACAGGCGAAGTAGAGTATATCTATGACGCATGTATGAAATACCAAGAGCAAGGTACTGGCTTAGTCGTACTTGCTGGTAATGACTACGGTATGGGTTCTTCTCGTGACTGGGCTGCGAAAGGTACATTCCTACTTGGCGTGAAAACTGTTATCGCACAATCTTACGAGCGTATCCACCGTTCTAACTTAGTAATGATGGGTGTTCTTCCACTTCAATTTATGCCAGGTGAATCTGCTGAGACACTAGGCTTAACTGGTAAAGAAGAAATCTCTGTTAACATTACTGACAACGTAAAACCACGTGAAATCTTAACAGTAACTGCTAAATCTGAAGACGGCACAGTTAAAACTTTCCAAGCTTTAGCTCGTTTCGACTCAGAAGTAGAAGTAGACTACTACCGTCACGGTGGTATCCTACAAATGGTTCTACGCGCAAAAGCTGCTGAGTAATCATCATCATAAAAACCGATCTCTTAGGAGGTCGGTTTTTTTATATGGAGGATAAAAATTAGATCGAACCAAATGACGGATATATTGGATAATTATATTTTAATTTCCAACTAACCTAGCATTTTCCCAAATCTTTAGATAAAATTAATATGTAAGCATTACATTTTACATAAATGGGGGGACGATTAATTATGACAAAGAAAAAACATAAGCTTTATACGGCGGCAACAGCTGCAATGGCGGTTACAACTGTTGCAGTAGTACCTGTTTCGGCTGCTAGTCCATTTTCAGATGTGAGCGAAGATCATGCATATTTTAACGGTATTTCCACATTACATGCAGCAGATATTATTCATGGTTTTCCAGATGGTACATTTAAGCCCTCACAGGACGTAACACGTGGACAGGCGGCAAAGATGATAGCAAGTGCTTTTCAATTAACAACAACGGATTTGACTGTAGAAAATCCGAATTTCAAGGATGTTGACTCATCTAGCCCATACTATAAGGCGATAGTTACACTAGTAAATCTTGGGGTTGTACAAGGCTATGAGGATGATACATTCCGTCCAGATGACACGATTACACGTGGTCAAATGGCGATAATGGTAGCAGAGGCAGCAGGTTTAACAGCGAAAGGCAAAAGCCCATTTACTGATGTACAGCAAAATAGTCCATTTGCAGAGGCAGTAACAGCACTGTATGAGGCAGGCGTTGCGAAGGGGGTTTCTGCCACAGAATTTGGTGTAGATAAAAATGTTACGCGTGGTCAGTTAGCAACATTTATCGTCAACGCATTAGACTTACCTGTGGATACACAGCCTATACCAGAAGAAAAAGGGGAAGACCCTAAAGGGGAGCAGGTAAAGGAAGAACAGTCTACTACAACAAAAAATAGTGCTTTGTTAGAGGAAGTATTTACTAAAACAGTAGCCAAGCAAAAAGAGCTAAAAAGCATGAAGGCTACCATGACCATCTCTCAGTCAGTGGAGGCAAACGATGGCAAGGAAACCATGAAAATGGATTCTAAAGGCAACATGAAGATGGAAATTGTTACAGAGCCGATGCAATTCTTTGCTGATGGTACAATGTCGCTAACAGATCCAACAAGTGGTGAAGCGATTAATTTGCCGATTAAAATGTATATGACGGCTAAAGATGGTATGTATATGTATGAGGCAGAGCAAAAGGCTTGGATAAAGTTCCCGAAACAATTATTTGAGGATGTACTTAGCCAAACAGGGATACAGCCAGATGCAACGGAACAATTGGAGATGCTACAAGCATTTGCTGAAGATTTCACATTAGTTGAAACAGCAAATCGTTATGAATTAACACTAAAGGGTGCTGGGGATAAATTCACAGAGCTAGTGAAGCAGCAGCTTGGCGCAATGAATTTAGGAATGGATGCCGATCTAGAGGCACAATTAGGTAACATGTCCTTTGATAGTCTCACATATAAATTATTGATTAATAAAGAAACATTTGATGTAGAAGAAATTGCTATGGATATGACCTTAAAGATGAAAGTGGAAGGCAATTCGATCAAAACAAGACAGCAAACTACAATTAAATATCATGATTTCAATGCGGTAACAACGATTACGATTCCAAAAGATGTGCTAGACAACGCGAAGGAAATGGATTTTAACACATCAGAAACAGCACCATTAGAAAAATAATAGCAATAAAGTAAAAAAGTAGGGTTACATCATAATATTTGGTGTAAGCCTGCTTTTTATCCTGCTGTAAATCATGTTTAAACGATGTTTACTAACTCAAAACTGGTAGCCAGTGCCTTAGCGGTTCGTGATTGACACCTATATATTGATCCTTAATCAGAACTATATCATTAGTTTCAAGAAGTAAAGAGTTAGGAGTGAAGTTATTACAATCAATATCAGAAAACAAATGTACATAATGAAGCTGTCCAAAATGAACTCTTTTGGACAGCTTTATAAAATTATTTAAAGCCCATTAAATCCTTTACTTTCAATGTATTATCAGGTGATGTTAGCATTTCAAGTAAGCCAAATGCGACATCGAATGCAGTGCCTGGGTTCGAAGATGTAATAATGTGCTCTGTGTAGACAATTCGTTCATTAGCAACATTTGCACCATAGGATTGAAGCTGCTCTAATCGTTTACTTGTTGGATGATTATAAGTTGTCGCCTTCTTATTTTGTAGAATACCGCTATGCCCTAATATTAGGGAGGCTACACAGATTGTTGCAATAGGCTTTTTCTGTTCATCAAAATGACGCACAACTGTTTGAAATTCCTCGCTAAAGGCATCTTCGTAAAAGCCTGCTTCCTCAAAGCCCCCTGGGATTGCTAAAGCATCAAAATCCTTTAAATCAATTTCATGCAGCAATTTTTCAGGAATGACGCTAAAATTCCATGTACATTGCAATTGTTTATGTAACCCGACTGTAATGACTTCTGTTGATTCATCGCCTTCCCATTTATTCCAGCCAAGCACATCTGTAAAAACACTGGCTTCCACGGCCTCGAAGCCATTTGCTAAAAGTAATAATATTTTTTTCATATTGATTCTGCCTCCTTTATTGCTTTTATTGTAATCAAAAGAGCTGAATGTTAACAGAAGCTGTATAATGTATTTTGGATAAAAAACTTTATTTGAAAAGGTATTATAGAAAAAATAATTGATTTAGAAAGGTGAAGGACCATGGATCAAATTGATATACAAATATTACAGCAATTACAGCACAATGCAAAAATCTCGATGAAGGAATTAGCAGCAATTGTTCATTTATCTTCTCCCGCTGTTATTGAACGGGTCAAAAAGCTGGAGGAACAAGGTGTGATTGAAGGGTATCATGCAAGGGTGAATTTGAAAAAGATGGAGCGCACTATTGAGGCCATTATTTTATTTAAATCCATTGATTGTAAAAGCCTCTCTGCATTTTGTAAGGCTCATCCTGATGTCTTGGCGTGCTATCGAGTGGCGGGGGAAATTAGCTATATTGTCAAACTAGCGACTTATTCAGTAGAAACATTAGAGCAGTTTATTGATGCAGCTATGCCCTATGGTACACCTTCTACCAATATCGTGTTATCTTCAACGGAAAAAAAGGTTATTAGCCCGTTTGCTGACAATGATTTAGAATAAATGACAAAAAAAGCAAACCTCGAAGCTATGAGCACCGTTTATAGGAAAGAGAGGGCTCATTTACGAACTAGAAAGAATAATGGAACAGCATACAGAGAGGCTTATTCGTCTTGCCTTTTACTATGGAAGAGATTGACAAAGTGCAGAAGATATCGTGCAGGATGTCTTAATTAAATTTTATGATAACCAACAAAACTATGAGGAACGTGGCGAACTAAAGGCTTATTTATCGAAGCATCGAGGCAAAGATTTACGCAGTTGGGCCTATTGCAAAATTCAAGTACAACAGAAGCTTTTTGCAAAGCAAACTACCACTAGAAGGATATACTTGTACAGCAAGACGAACGCATTTTGATTGAAAATGTGATTCTAGCACTCCTATTCAAGCAGCGTGAGGTCATTTTTAAAACAATGTCTGTGGTGGATATAATTATCTGTAGATGAATTGGTGCAAAAACATAGCAATGGTACACGTTTTCCTTTAGTGGATGTCCCAAAACGCTATCAAAGTACAATATAGCCAGGTGATTGGGAACAATGCCTCTCAACCTCTCATCGATTTTCCTAGAGATGAAAATAGTGGAGGAACTTCAATAAAAGGAAGCTAGATATTCAACGTTTTAGAATGTCTAGCCTTTTCTGTACAATTGGATTAAAATACAATAGTTGTAACATTTTTCTATGCAGGAGGTGTTGAATTGGTATTTGCTCTATTAGATAATGCGACAGCCTTTTTCCTAAGCTTACCTCTTCTACTGATTTATTTAAAAAGTATACCGCAGGAAGAATCCTTATGGCGGTGGTCGATGCCTTTATGGTTGTTGAATTACAATGTCATTCGATATTTTGCCTCGGATGGCGAGATTTTTTGGGTTGTCCTTTGTTGGCAGTTATTATTTTTATGGCCAATAAGTCTAGCAATATATATTCATTTATACAATAAGGAAAAGCAGTGGGCGTTTTACATAGGATTAAAGAAAAAGCATGTACTCATTGTGGCTTCATTGATGGTGCTATTTGGGGGAGCTCTCATCTATTCACTTCATCAGGCAAATGAGCAAGTGATTGTTTTTCATCAGGAGGTCATGGAAGAACTTGAGATCAGTTCAGATCGACAGCATTATTTAATGTATAATGCGAATGCACCTTCTACACTTCTTGGTGTAGCGGATGACATAGCTGAGGTACGCAGAGGTCGGGTTTATGCAGCCACTTTCCCTTGGAGCAGCAAGGTGATTGTGCACCTAGATAATTGGCAAAAGGAATTGACCTATGTCCGTTTTTATAATGGATGGAAGCTGGATGGGCTATACCGAGAAAGTAGTACGGAGTATCACAATGAATAAGCAAAGTGGAATTAGCCAGTTGTATTGAAGGAAGATGAATTAAAGGCTAGATTAATGGCATTGAAAAAGGGTCAGGCTACTTGGCAGCAAGAGCATCAACAGCAGGTTTTGCATGCCATGCTAGCACATATCGGTTCTACTGAAGTGAGCTACGAGATACATGGATTTAGGGCAGCTTTTATGAATGGATTTTAGAAAAAATTTGCTGAATCATCGTTGCTTCATTGAACTTTGGGATTAAAGCTTAAACCATTTATTATTCAAAGGAATCTGATTGGGTTTTTTACTCACTCGTTTACAATCTTATTGCTCGTACTTATTTTAGCTAGGGATCTACACAGATATTTTTTTATCTAAGGATAGCATGAGGCTTGTCAAACGAAGTTATGAACTTACATATCATCTGAAAAGGATGTAAGAAGCTATGTACCTGGCAAAGGATGGGCACATAGTGTGGCACATGTATCGGATGCTATTGATGAACTAGTGAAAAATCCTAAAATGAATGGATCAGCCTATGTCGCTATGTTACATGCACTTTGGTTTTTCTATTTACAACCTGCTTATGTATTTATTCATGATGAGGAGGAAAGGTTGTTAGTCCTGATTTTCGCTATGTTGGAAAAATGAAATCATCCAAATATTGCAGCAAACACTGTCAACAGTAGCCACATTAAAGGGGCAATTGGATGAAGTAAACTTTTATATCGGGCTATTTAATGTCAAAATATTGCTGAAGAGCTTTATTCAAACCAATCCGCAATCTTAATATATGACTCTCCATCAAAGTATTGTCACTTGTCTCAACGAAATTTTTTAAGGTTGTCCACTGTTGACAGACAATTGGTAATTTGTTACGATGAGTGACAATAAAAGCATACAAATTCGTTGATGAGAAAGAGTAGTGTTTCATTTTGTTCTACAGAGAGCCGACATTTGGTGGAAGTCGGTGTGCAGGTGTTACATGAAAATCCTCTCTGAGAAGATTGGCTGAATAGAGTAAGCCAATCCGGGTGTCTACCGTTAAAAAGAACACGTATGATTGTACGTTGCTGAGCGCTATTGACCATTGTGTCAATAGAATTAGGGTGGTATTCGCGGTTAACCCCGTCCCTTTCCTTGGGACGGGGTTTTTTGTATGCCTTTTATACAAAATGGATTGTATAGGAGGAACTCATATGCAGGAAGAACAAAAGAAGGAAACAGTGGTTGAACGAGAAACAAGGATTCGTGCGTTGTGGGCGCAAGAAGGAACCTTGGCAAAGTCCATCAACAATCGTGCTGGACAGCAGCCCTTTGTATTTTACGAGGGACCGCCAACAGCGAATGGTTTACCACATGTTGGTCATGCTTTTGGCAGAACAATTAAAGATGTTGTGGCACGCTATAAAACGATGCAAGGCTATCTCGTTGAACGAAAAGCAGGCTGGGATACACATGGATTGCCTGTGGAATTAGGAGTAGAAAAGGCATTAGGCATCTCTGGGAAGCAGGAAATTGAGAATTACGGGGTAGAGCGATTTATTCAGGCATGTAAAAAGAGCGTTTTTACCTATGAGCAAAAATGGCGTACCTTTACCGAGCAGCTTGGCTACTGGCTTGATATGGATAATCCTTATCTGACACTAAGCAATGATTATATCGAATCTGTGTGGCATATTTTAAGCCATGTACACAAGGAACAACTTTTATATAAAGGGCATCGTGTTTCACCTTATTGCCCTAGCTGCCAAACATCCTTAAGTTCACATGAGGTAGCACAGGGGTATAAGGATGTCAAAGACTTATCCGTTACAGCGATGTTTAAGCTTCGGGATCGCGACGAATATTTCTTAGGCTGGACAACGACGCCTTGGACATTACCTGCTAATGTAGCCTTGGCTATGAATCCATCTCTTCAATATGTACGTGTAAAGCATGAGAATAACATATACATCCTCGCTAAATCACTGGTAGAAAAGGTTTTTACAGAGCCTATCGAAGTACTAAGTGAGCATGATGGGCAAGAGTTTGCGGGTGTTTCCTATCAACCACCATTTTCTTATGTAACGGTCGAAAAAGGGCAAGTTGTCGTTATGGCGGATTACGTGACGGAGCATAGTGGAACAGGAATTGTGCACATTGCTCCAGCCTATGGAGAGGACGATTATAAAACAGTACAGTACCATGGTTTGTCCTTTGTCAATGTAGTTGATTTAAAAGGCTGTTATACAGAAGCTGTGTCTGAGCTTGTCGGACGCTTTGTAAAAGATTGTGATGTTGATATCATTAAAATGCTAGCGGCAAAAAAACTTCTATTTGCTAAAGAGAAATATGAGCATAGCTACCCACATTGCTGGCGCTGTGATTCACCTTTGCTGTACTACGCAACAGATAGCTGGTTTATCAAGATGTCAGCATTAAAGGAGCAGCTTTTACAAAATAATCAGCAAGTGACATGGTATCCAGGTCATATTAAGGACGGTCGATTTGGCAACTTCCTAGAAAATTTAGTGGATTGGAATATTAGCCGTAATCGTTACTGGGGTACACCATTGAATGTCTGGGTTTGTCGGGAGTGTGCTCATGAGGTGGCTCCAAGTAGTGTTGCAGCATTAAGAAAATTAGCTAAAGGGGCTTTCGATGAAAATTTAGAGCTTCATAAACCATTTATTGATGACATTGTCTGTACATGTCCTGTCTGTCAAGGAGACATGAAGCGGACGCCAGAAGTTATTGATGTTTGGTTTGACAGTGGCTCGATGCCATTTGCCCAGCAGCATTATCCTTTTGAAGATGTCACGACTTTTCGTCAGCAGTTCCCTGCAGATGTCGTCATTGAGGGAATCGACCAAACAAGAGGCTTTTTCTATAGCTTATTAGCGGTATCGACGTTATTTACAGGCAAGCCACCTTATAAAAATGTTCTATCGTTAGGGCATGTCTTAGATGAGCATGGGCAGAAGATGTCAAAAAGTAAAGGTAATGCTTTAGAGCCTGTTGAATTAATCGAGCAATATGGAGCGGATGCTTTACGGTGGGCATTTTTAGTCGACAGCTCCCCTTGGAATCCGAAGCGTTTTTCTAAGAAAATTATCTTAGATGCGAAATCGAAACTAGTGGATACACTTGACAATACGTTTAAATTTTATGCAATGTATGCCCATATCGATGGCTTTACGTATGATGCTACAAATAAAGGGAGTCGATCACCTCTAGATCATTGGATTTTGTCTCGTCTCCATCACACTATCCAACTTGTCACAACGTTCATGGATGATTATCAATTTACACAGGCTACACGAGAAATTGCTCAGTTGGTAGAGGAGTTAAGCAATTGGTATATTCGCCGTTCACGAGCTAGATTTTGGGCAAATGGACTGACAGCAGATAAACGAGGTGCATTTAGTACGCTTTATGAAGTGCTTACATCTATTTGTCAATTGGTAGCACCGTTTACGCCATTTATTGCTGAAGACATCTACCGTCAATTATGTGGGAAAAGTGTTCATCTGGAGAACTACCCAGCATGTGACGAACAATTAGTGGATGTCAAGCTTGAACAAGAAATGGCAATGGTTTTAACAGTAGTGGAACTTGGACGCAGCATTCGCAATAGTCAGGGAATGAAGGTTAAGCAACCTTTAAGTGAACTCATTGTTGCCGTAAAAGGAGACCTGATGGATTTTCAAGTCTATAGTGAGCTCATTCAAGATGAGTTAAACATCAAAGCCTGTAGGTGGGCGCATGATTTTTCAGCCTATGAAAGCATCCAATATAAGCTGAATTTTAAAACTGCTGGAGCTGCATTTGGTGCAAAGGTTAATCAAGTAAAAGAATATGTGATGGCATTAACGAATGAAGAAAAGCAAAAGCTTCAGCATAATGGTTCGATTAATTTTGTGATGGAAGGACAACAGCTAACATTATTAGCAGCCCATGTTGTTGCTGAAGCGGTTGTGAAGGAGTATTATAGGTTAGCTGAGGATAGCACATGTCGTGTATTGATGAATGTTCAACTAACAGAAAGCTTGCTACAAGAAGGGCAAATGCGAGAATTAATTCGCACAATTCAAGACGCAAGGAAAAAATGGCAGCTACCAGTGGCCCAATATGTGTCGATTGCCTTTAACGGTAGTACAAAGGTACTTTCTATCATCCGACAGCATGAAGCAATATTACAAGCGAATGTATTAGTCAAGGCTATTCATTATGGTGAAGCGTGGTCTAAAGCGAAATCCGTTGAAACAACATTGTTTAATGAACAGCTCACGGTATTTGTCTCACTCTAAAAGAAATGCTCAGGAGGAATCCTGAGCATTTCTTAGTGTTGAAAAACAAAACAGTCAATTGAAAGGGAGAAATGGATTTCCGTTGCAGGCTACTTGCTTTCCTGTGGGCGAGCGCCTAGCCGCTTCCTCCGCTACCGCTCCGTTTAGAGGTTCGCCTGTCTCGCTATCCCATGGGAGTCAAGTAGCCTTCCACTCCACCCCACAAAAGTGTTACCTTTTTAGCAAAGTTTTCAAATAAAGTGAAGGTGTTCACTACTTTTTATGAAGAGGTGTTGTCACGCATCACTTCTCCATATTGAAAATAAAAGTTTATCCCTTCTAAGAATACAGATAATGGGCTATTTGATCGCTATACTACTATGAAAAAAAGTAAAGACACTTTGCAGAATGATTGATTGGAGTGGAGCCAGCGTCACAGATGAGACCCTGGAACGAGCGTAAGTGAGTGAAGCGGCTCATCGGACGCCCCCTGGAAAGGGCGCTGACGGAACGGAAATCAACCTCTCACCTTGCAAATTTGCTTTTTCTGCCGTTGACATCATCTTTTTTCAACAACATGAAATGCTTCAGGAGGAATCCTGAGCATTTTCTATGTAGGCTACAGTAAGCCACTTGCGAGATAACACGCTGTTGCCCAAATAAAGATGGCTGAGCATTTATTCAAGATGCCCATCAACTTACCAGAGCTATCGAGTTTTTTGAACGAGGCACCAGTCAACGTGAGACCGAAAAACCATAGCCAAGAAATTAGCACGCAGGCTACCGTGAAAATCATTTGCTCTGTACCACTATATTTTAATGCGCTCGTACCAATGACGCCGATTGTATCTAATATAGCATGTGGATTAAGTAACGACACAGAGAGGGCAAAGAGAATTTGTTTTTTTATGGGCAGTGGTTCACTTTTTTCTGTAGTGCTCGGATTTGAGCGCCAGATGGTATAGCCCATATAAAGTAAAAAAACAATACCAACAGTCATTAAAGCGATACGTAGCCACTCAAATTGTAAAACAATTAAGGATAGTCCGAATACCGCAAGCACAATTAGCATTGTATCACAGAGGGCAGCTGTTACACTTGCTGGCAGGGCGCGTAATAAATTGGGTTGTGTAGCACCTTGAGAAAAAACAAAAACATTTTGTACACCTAAAGGTAAAATGAGTCCAAATGCTAAAATGATGCCATGAAGAAAAGCTTCCAACAATCATCCCTCCTTTCACTATTCATTTTAGATATGGTATAACTAAAAGAAAACGACCAATTGGATGGTTTTTTATCCACCCAATTTTCTAGCAGGAAAGGTGATGGATAAATGAACTGGCAGCCAAATAGACAAAGAGATACCTCATTACAACAGCAAATTGTGCAATGGATAACAGCACTGGTGGAACAAGGAGACTGGGTAGCAGGAACAAAACTGCCCACGCAAAGACAGTTAGCCATGCAGTTTGGCGTCAATCGTAGCACGGTTCAACAGGCTTTAGAGGAATTAAAAGCAATAGGTCTCCTTGAATCAAAGATAGGCTCTGGGGTTTACGTTACGCATAATTCATGGCATGCATTAATTCAACAAACACAGCCGAATTGGCAAACCTATATCGAAACAAGTATCCATAAGCCAAACTATCACACTATCCAATTAATTAATGAATACGAGCAGCGTGAGGATGTCATTCGTTTAGGAACGGGTGAGCTAGCACCAAGCTTATTGCCCACAGAGGCCATAGAAGCTTCACTAAGGGAGCTATCTTTTCAGCCCAAAGCATTGGGCTATTCCTCACCACAGGGTAATGATCACCTTCGTGCAGCTATCTGTGACTATGTACGAAACAGAGGCATCGTTGCTGAGCCTCAACAGGTCTGCATTGTCTCAGGTGCACTTCAGGCATTGCAGTTAATTGCCGTTGGTTTACTAGAACAAGGGTCTATTGTATTTCAGGAGCCAACCTCCTATTTAAATTCTGTCCATCCATTTCAATCAGTAGGGATGCAAATGGTGAGCATTCACCGCGATGAACAGCTTGCCCAAACATTGTCTCAAAGGAAACGGAAAAAACAAGCCGTATTTTACGCTATCCCAACTTTACATAATCCAACGGGCCAAGTATGGACATCTCTGGAAAAAAAGCAGCTCTATGAAGCCTGTCAGGCATCACGTATTCCAATTATTGAGGATGATGTCTATCATGAATTACTTTTTGAAGCGACCTCTCCTCCTATTAAAGCAATGGATAGCAGCGGACAAGTCCTTTATATTGGGAGTGTCTCCAAAACCTTAAGCCCTGGGCTACGCATTGGCTGGCTTATTGGTCCAACCACCGTCATCGAACGATTAGCCGATATAAAAATGCAAACGGACTATGGCTCAAGTGCTATCTCACAAGAAATTGTCCTACATTGGCTACAATCAGGAAAATATGAATCGCATCTTGCATCTTTACGTCAGCACTTGCAGGATCGAGCCCATTTCACTGAGCAAATTTTACAGGGAAAATTTAAAGACATTGCTACTTGGAGCAAACCAAAGGGAGGCTTTTATATTTGGCTCAAGTTTCATGAGCCACTTATAGACAAAGAATTCTTTATGAAGCTATTGCAGCAACAAGTATTAATCAATCCTGGCTATATTTATGACCCACAAGATCATCATCATATTCGTCTATCTTATGCCTATGCAACATATGACGAATTGCAGGAAGGCCTCCAAATCTTGCATAAATGTGTAGTGGAGGCTTTGCTACAGTAACTGATTATGTTTTCATGGGAATGAATTTGCTCTACGTTTAGAGGAGTGATGCCTCCGCTCCATAATGTGAGGAAAGCGGTCAAAAAAGTAATCATTCCTCGTAACCAAATAGCCATTCTCATGCACTCGCCCAACAGAAAAGCAAGTGAATAGTACAAGCTGTGTGCCCATACATTTAGAAGGATGAAAGTATTTTTTAAATTTCTACGATAAAGAGGTGAACGATTGGACAATTTGCCGCCGGGTTATTTTCAGGTGCCTCAGCCTATTCGGAATGATGGAGCTGGAGGGGTGGATAAGGGGCCACGCGATATTATGAGGGATTTAGAAAATCCGGATATGCTGGTGCCACCAACGACAGATGCGGGTTTGATCCCTAACCTACGATTCTCGTTTTCAGACACGCATATGACATTAAATCAAGGTGGGTGGTCACGGGAAATTACGGTTCGTGAATTACCGATTGCTACGACATTGGCGGGTGTAAATATGAGCTTGACACCGGGAGGCGTGCGTGAACTGCATTGGCATCAGCAGGCGGAGTGGTCTTATATGCTACTCGGTCATGCTCGGATTACGGCAGTTGATCAAAATGGCTGTAATTTTATTGCCGATGTAGGACCAGGTGATTTATGGTATTTTCCACCTGGCATTCCTCATTCAATTCAGGGGTTAGAGGATGGCTGTGAATTTTTATTAGTGTTTGATGATGGCAATTTCTCAGATCTGAATACATTGTCGATTTCAGATTGGTTTGCGCATACCTCGAAGGATGTGCTATCTGCCAATTTTGGGGTTCCAATTAGTGCTTTTGATCATATTCCGAATGAGCAAGTGTATATTTATCAGGATCAGGTTCCTGGTCCCATCAATTCACAAAAAGTGGAGTCTCCTTATGGGCAGGTTCCACAAACTTTTAAGCATCGCTTATTAGCACAGCCACCACTGAAAACACCAGGTGGCAGTGTGCGTATTGTGGATTCAACTAATTTTCCGATTTCCCAAAATATCGCAGCGGCACTGGTGGAAATTGAGCCTGGGGCGATGCGCGAATTACATTGGCATCCGAACAACGATGAATGGCAATATTATCTACAAGGAAAAGGGCGAATGACTGTTTTCACAGGGAATGGAACAGCACGAACATTTGATTATCGTGCAGGTGATGTTGGGTATGTGCCGTTTGCGACGGGGCATTATGTTGAAAATACTGGCACAGAGCCATTATGGTTTTTAGAAATGTTTAAAAGTAACCGATTCCAGGATGTATCTTTGAATCAATGGATGGCCTTAACGCCAACAGAATTGGTGCAAAGTAATTTGCAGGTTGGCCCTGAGTTGCTACAGGCTCTTAGAAAGGAAAAATGGCCAGTGGTGAAATACCCTGGTTTTTCGTATTATCCAAAATAAGAATGCAGGTGAATACTTTGTAAAATTAAAGATAAGTGAACGCATGTTTTTATTTTAAAACAGTAACTTATCTTTAATGTCACACATTATAGGATAGTTGGTACATCACTTATATAGTAGTGGTGTACTTTTTTATTTAGTAGACCTCATTTATTACTACAACAACGAAGGGAGTTTTATAAAAATGGTTATTATGAAACACCTACATATTTTCTAGGATATTTTTTATGGGTTTTTGAAGTACGTCTATAATGGCAGCGATGATAGCTGTTACTAAAATCCCTATTAGACCAAGTGCTATCGGACCTGCTGCGTCTTCACCCGTGAACATAGCAGAAACCCTTAAGTAAACTATTAAAAACAAAATGAAGAAAATAATTGTCAAAGCGCATTTTTTTATAATCTGTAAGGAATTAAGGGATAGCTCAGAAAAAGCATTGTTTATATTGATATAACTCAATAGTTTATAGGCTTGATACAATGCAACAGAAAACGTAATGCATACTCCATAGGCACATATTAACAATGGATATATCGAGTAATCTCCTGGACGCACTTTGGCATCTCGTAAAGCTGCTTGAGGTAACCAATAGATACACACAGCAAGTACCGCAATTCCAATAAGAAAAGCAATGATCTTTAAGAAAAAAGTTGAACTTAGTTTAACATTCATTTGAAGCACCTCACCGATTTAATGATAATATGATATTAGTCTATTTATTATCGTTTATCAATATATTTATTTCGTTTTTTATTATATTATTGTTGTTATTCAAATGATTATTTAAAAATCATGTGGGAATCGTACTTCCGTTATGGTAAGTTTTATGATGAAGTAACTGAACAATAGGGCGCAATTGTTAAAGTTGGGAATGCGTCTTTCATCATCTAAAGGGCGATTAAAATGGTAAAGAAATTCGGCAAAATTACATTAGAATTCAGTTTAGCTTGTGAAGTAGTGTATTTAAACTAACACTGCAGTTGAGTTTAAGAAGGATAAAGAAATCATCGAACGAATTAGTTAACTATATTGAAAATGAGGTGACTAAATGAGATTAGGGTTAAAACGAGATGAGGTAAGGTTAGAAGCACATTGTGATGAGTGGAAAAAAGAGTTTTTTAGGGTGAAACAGGATATTTTAAATGCAACGCCGATTCAAGAGAATAGAATTGAACACATTGGTAGCACAGCCATAAAGAATATCGTTGCCAAACCAATATTGGATTTAGTCGTTGGTGTTGATGATATTGAAAATGTTGATAAATCGATATTTCAAGGGCTAAAGGAAGTTGGTTTTTTAAAGCTCAAAGTGGAACGCCCTAATGAAATTGTGCTTGCGAAGTTTAATGATGATCATTACGAGGAAAAGACACACTTTATTCACTTAGTAGAATACAACAAAGAACTCTGGAAAAATTTAATCTTTTTTAGGAACTACTTAATTTCAAACGAAACAGCAAGGGAAGAGTACAGAGAACTGAAAATGAAATTTGTAGAAGAGAAAAATGGTGGGATCAATGAATACACAGATTATAAGGAACAATTCGTAAAAGGAATCTATGAGAAAAGGAAATAATTTCTTGTTAAGCTAACAGTATGCTTTACTTTAACAAGCAAAAGACAAATCACCGTCTTGCTATTCAGCAATCGGGCGCTTTCATGGAAAACTAGGAAAGTATCTTTATAGGACAAAGTGTTATGGAACGCTGCATTTAATTAGGGGGGCATTGTTATGGAAATATACTGGGTAAACGGACAATATCAAGAAGATGAGCAGATTTTTGATTCTCAGTTTGAAGTTTATGAATGGACGGACTCATTATATCAAGATTTCTCCAATGGCTTTTTGAGAAAAGAAAATATCGGTTATGCAACTCCTGATATAAAGGTCATTGATTGTTTAACGGAACTAATACCACAATGGGCGGAATACATGAATGTATATGTTACAATGCATAGAGATAAGATTGAGGTAGATTGTAAAAAAATGTATAGAATTTGGACTTCATATAGTAGATAAAGTTCTTCCACCATCGGGCGCGGTTCTGTAATAAGGATCAGTGCTCGATCATTATAGGGACATATAATTGAATAAGAAATTATAATGTATAAATAGGGATAACGTCAGGAAAATGCGGATTTATAACGCTAAGTAAGGTTCAACTATGAGAAAACCTAATTTCTCAGTATGAAGTGAAAAATTAGGTTTTTTCAATAATAGAAAGAGATTTATAAGTATTTATCGCTAATCACTTTCATATGGTGTAACTCGTGCCCGACAATGCCATATACAATGGTTCCTACTGAAACTGGACTGTTCATTACAGTTCCTTTACGAACCCACGCAGCTTCATCAATAGTTGAAATCAGGCTTAATGTGTTGGAGCGTACGGTGTCTAAACCAGCTAGTAACTGTTCCCAAGATAATTTGTTGAAGTTTGCCGCAGAAACGTATTGATCCTGATCCATTGCTGGGAGTGGTGCAATTTCATTTCGTGCAATGGCAAGTATTCGATACGACATCACACGTTCGGAGTCGGTCATATGCCCAATCACTTCTTTTAAAGTCCATTTCCCTGGTGCGTACGTCTTACTTGCTAACTCCTCTGATACGCTGCCTAAGAGGGTAAGGGTCTTAGCTTGTTGCTTATTAAGTATTTCTTCAATATCTCCATCTGGCACAAGACTAACATACCTATCATGCTCTGGATTTTCAATAAATAATGGTCGTGGACGCACATGAATCCTCCTCATCGGAATAGTTAATTATGGTTGTAGGGTAATATTCTACTTTCAAGCGGATATTTCCTTTATATAATATTTATTTATTTTCATTACCGCTGTTTCGAAGACATATTAAATAATCGGGCGCAATTCTTGAAAAGGAATTGTGCCTTTTTCATTAATAGGGCCATTTAATTGAATTAAAAATGGGGCTTTATGTTAATCTTGATTTGAGTTTGTGAAGCAATGTACTTAAGCTAACGATGCATTTAGTTGAATAGCAATTAGGTGTGACTGGAAGAATTGGAGATGATATAAAAAACACCGAAGTGTCATATGTATTTTCAAATTAAGCTTATGGACAACTTGGAATTTGTGGGGTTAATCATAATAGTGAAATTCAAAACCGTCTTCTGGTTCGCCAACTTCATATCCCAATAATTTTGTAGCTCTATTCTTAAATATTGTAATCCATTCATCCCATTCTTCTGATGGTAACTTAGCATAGAATTGTAATCCACTTGATTCAATACTTACTTCTATTAATTTATCATCTGAACCATACCACTGTGGACAGCCGTTTACAAAGTTGTTCCAGTTAGGCATTTCTCTATATAAACGCTCCAACTTATCCCAAACTTCTTGTGGAGCAGAATAATGAATATTCAAATTAATATTGTATATTTCCATATGTTCTCCTTTTAATATATTGTTTTACTGTGGGTCAACTGTGATAAAAACACTTTTTAATCCGTCATCCGTATATAAAAACTCCATTTGTAAACACATATCTGCCAATTTTGAATTTGAAGTTAAAGCATAATCAACAGCAAATCCACTATTATCATTGAATTCATAGAAGTTGATTTGTGAATATTCGTATTTTGGGTGGAAATTACATGGAGCGCCATATTCATCAAATGAATCAAATCCATTTAAGTTTAATGTTTCTTGAACATAATAGAATAACTCACCAATATGATCCACTTCACATTCATCCACATAATTTAAAATGTTTTCATATTCTTTATTGTGCATTACTTTTAATATATTAGTAATAACAGTTAAAGCATATTGTTTATCTTCATTTTTCATAGTGAACCTCCAAATTCTAATTTGTCTTTCTATTCAACTGTATAATATCATAAATTTGTGAGAAAATTCACTTAAACTAACGGAGTGCTTTAGTTCAATAACGATCTTCCACAATCTGGCGCGATCATGGAAGAAGCCAATGATTATTTATTGTAGTATTGTGGTAGATGTTGTAGTAGTAAATGGGTTCATATGTTGTCCAAAAAGGATAGATGTAAGCAGGTATAATTCCTGTTCATCTATCCTTTTCTTTTTACCTACTATAATATGTGTGACATTTTAATCAAACACATAATTTTAATAAAAGAAATTCTCACCTGCTGTTTGTTAATATTGATATTTTTTGCGCGTCAGCAGCAAAATAGCGATGGCAGGCACTGTACAAATAAGCATGGCTGCAAAGGACAGGCCAGGAGATATTTCGTATAAATATCCTCCTAAAAACGTAAGGATTGCTGTACTTAAGCCCATGGCTAATGCGGAATAGAGACCTTGTGCATTTGGAATTTGTTCCTTTGGTAGAGCTTTCGTTAAGTAGCGGATAAAAGCGAAATGTGCTAGTGCAAAGGATAATGCATGCAAGGTTTGTGAAGCAATAAATACCCAGACATTCGGGAACATAAAGATAAGTAACCAGCGCAGGGAAGAGCCGCTTGCTGCTAAGAGTAATAATGACGATGAACGCCACTTCGTCAATAATGTATCGGCCTTCATAAAGTATAGGATTTCGCAAATTACTGCGATGTTAATAATCATGCCCATATAGAATGGGTCTACCTGTAAGTCTTCTAAATAAATATAACCATAGCTATAATAAGAGGCATGTGCACCCTGTAATAAAATTACGATAAATAAGACAATCGGGAAGCCCTTGATAGTCCATAAAGTCTTCATCGATAATGATTTCGCACGTTGTTCTTTTGTTGGCACAACAAGTAATTCCTTTGGAGTGGCTAATTGCTGCATAAGTAACATGCCGATCAACCCAATAATCATGCTCCAAAAGATGATGTTTTTGCCGAAAACGCCCGTCAACATACTAATAATTAATACAGCAATCACAAACCCGAAGGAACCATAGGAACGGCTTTTGCCGTAGTGAATATTGCCATGCTGGACAAGCGTTGCTGCACTACTTTCCACAGCAGGTAATAGTGCTGGATAAAAGACACTAAATAAAATGGTCACGATTAATAATGCGATAAAGCCAGTGCTTGGAATATAAAGTAATGCAGTTAGTAGAGCACCTACTGCTAAAATCGTAATAAGACGTTTATTGTGTACATATTTTGCAAGGGTTGGAAAGAAGAAAAGATTGGACGTGGCACGAGCTAGTAGCCCACAGCCCATTACAACACTTGCCTGCGATACTGTCAGATGTTTTGCATCCACAAGCCAACCTGTCCAGTAGGGTAAGAAAATGCCCCAGGTGATGAAAAATGTAAAGAAATTCTGAGAAAGCCATCGTTGATTGTTCATATAATTACCGTACCTCCATTAACTAAGTTGAATAATAGCATGTTCATCGCTACAATAATGTGAGATATCTCATATTTTTTAGAGGGGAGAGTAAAAAATGCATATTCTAACAGCTGAAGCACGTACCCAATATCTTGAAAAATATCCGATAGATGATTTTTTCTCATTTGCTATCGATCCTTATCTGGAAGTGTGTCAATTTGACAAAGGAGAGTGGATTTTTCAGGAAGGCTCCTTTCCAGATACATTGTATTACATGATAGAAGGCAAGGCGAAGCTCTATATGACGCATAAAAATGGCAAAGTTTCACTAATTGAATATTTGGAAGCTCCTCGTTTTATGGGGGAAATTGAATTGCTTAATGAGGCGAGGTATACAAAGGGGATACAAACTGTTACCAAGACAATTTGTTACTCCATTACACAGGCATGTAAGGAAAAGTTACTTGTGGATGCCTTGTTTTTACGTAGACTTTGTGTGTTTCTAGGGGAAAAAGCCACGAACATGACATCTAAATATACACAAAATCAAGCATATCCGTTTGAGAATCGCTTAGCAGCCTTTATTCAATTATCTGCTGATCAAGGTGTCTATAAGGAAAAGCATACGGAAATCTGTGAGTATTTAGGGGTTTCTTATCGCCATTTATTATATGTATTGGCACAGTTTTGTGAAGAGAAGATATTAGAAAAACGTAAGACAGGCTACCATATTATTGATGAAAAGCGTCTTGCACAGTTGGCTCAGGAGATACAATAGCGATGGACTTGCAGGAGATCGTGCTAGAAGGAAGCGCCCGATTAAGTTAGCAGAACGCTTACGAAGTACCATGTCAGACTTCATATAAAGAAGTCTGGGTTTGGCTTGTTGTATTCACTTTTTTTAATGAACCAGCGAGCGATGTCCTTACCACTATGGTAGAAGTCTACCTCATGCACCTTATTTTTTTGGATGGTGATGTCTAGCGTGTTTTCCATAACGTCAAAAGGTAAAACACCGATACATAAAGGATTGTTTGGTAAAAGACTTTCATGTGGTTTACGAACAGTTTGTTTCGCTTCAAGGTGCTTGTTCGCCGTATTATTTTGTGTCATATGGAATGCAAGTAGTTCTCCTTGTGCCAATGCCGTGCTTGATGAGTAACCAGTACTTTTCATTCAACATGCCCCCTTTTGTCGTTACATTTATTGTACAAGACTGGTTGGAAAAATAGCCGTTATTTACAAGGCTTTTACAATAACTTTAAGATTCATGGAATATTTAGTAATTTGTAACCGCATTCATACCGTTTTTGGATAAAAACCATAGAAAACTGATATAAATTCTTTTTGAAAAACTCATACTCAAACTATTGTGAATTTTTCTAACACAAAGTATTATTGTAATTAGATTTAACGTGAAAGTTTTCACAAAGTCACGAAATCGTTAGGAGGAATTTTAATGAGTGCAATTCGAGTAGGTATTGTAGGATATGGAAATTTAGGACGTGGTGTGGAGTATGCTATTTCACAAAATCCAGATATGGAAGTAGTAGCGGTGTTCACACGTCGTGATCCTTCAACAGTAAACGTAGCAAGCAATGCGAGCGTATATTTAGTAGATGACGCCGAAAAATTCCAAAACGACATTGATGTCATGATTTTATGTGGTGGCTCTGCAACGGATTTACCAGAACAAGGACCACATTTTGCACAATGGTTTAATACAATTGATAGCTTCGATACACATGCGAAAATTCCTGAATTTTTCGATGCTGTAGACGCAGCGGCACAAAAATCTGGTAAAGTGTCTGTTATCTCAGTTGGATGGGATCCAGGTTTATTCTCCTTAAATCGTCTACTAGGAGAATCCGTATTACCAGTTGGTACAACATATACATTCTGGGGCGATGGTTTAAGTCAAGGTCACTCAGATGCAGTACGTCGTATCGAAGGTGTTAAAAATGCTGTTCAATACACATTGCCAATTAAAGAAGCTGTAGAACGTGTACGTAATGGTGAAAACCCTGAATTAACAACACGTGAAAAACATGCACGTGAATGTTGGGTTGTGTTAGAAGACGGTGCAGATGCTGCAAAAGTGGAACAAGAAATTGTCACAATGCCTAACTATTTCGATGAATATAACACAACAGTTAACTTCATCTCTGAAGATGAATTTACAGCAAACCACACAGGTATGCCACATGGTGGTTTTGTCATTCGCAGTGGTGACAGTGGAGCAAACGATAAACAAATTCTCGAATTCTCATTAAAACTTGAAAGTAATCCAAACTTCACATCTAGTATATTAGTGGCTTATGCACGTGCTGCGCATCGTCTAAGTCAAGCTGGTGATAAAGGAGCGAAAACAGTATTTGATATTCCATTCAGTCTGCTTTCACCAAAATCAGCTGCTGAATTACGTAAAGAATTACTATAATCATAGAAAATCACCCGATTATCATTCATTTGATTATCGGGTTTTTTATTTTTGCCATTCATTCGATAAAATATGGTAAACTGTCAATAATTTAATAATCTGAATTTTTGTGAAAAAATGGAGCTATTGTAACCTTACACAAATTTGGAGGTTATCGTTAACATGACAGATATTATTATTCAATCAAAATGTATGGCACCAAGTCCATCCACTCATTGTATCAATAGAGCCGCACTTATGAAGACATTAAAGAAGAGCCATCACCATACTTGTACATTTATTCATAGTGGTGCAGGGTATGGTAAAACGACCATCCTCACACAATTTCTCTCGAACGAAGCGAATAAATTTTCTTGGTATAGTATTTCCGAAGAAGATGATAATTTATTACCCTTTTTAAGACATCTTTTTTTTAGCATACAGCGAGCTGTGCCGAATTTTGGTCCTACATTCGATGAGTGGAATCAATTGTCACGCTTCCCTAAAATGGAGGAGCTGAATCGCTGGTATAAGCTTTTTGTCAATTGCCTATGTAGCATAGAGGAGCCATTTCTAATTGTCATTGATGATTTTCATTTAGTGGATCACGTCTTTTCAATTAATTATTTTATGGAGAAAGTTATTGAATTTGCTCCACCAGCGATTCATTTTATTATCGCATCTAGAACATTACCGAATTGGGATATTATGAGAAAATTAAAGCTGCAAAAGAAGTGGCTAGTGATCAACGAGGACGAGCTGGCCTTTTCAACTGAGGAAATTGCTGTTTTTTTTGAAGAATATGTAGACGTGCATTTATCCGATGCTGAAATGGCCAAGATATTGGAGATCACAGAAGGCTGGGCCATCAGTCTTTCCTTGTTAGCAGAGCAATGGCATCATGTTTCTTTAGATTATTGGCTAATGATTTCTCCGAATGATCTTTTCACCTATTTGTCAGAAGAGGTTTATAGTAGGATGACTGCAACGGAGCAAGAGACCATTTTAAAACTAGCTATTTTTCCTACATTTTCAGCGGAGCTATTGGAAGATTTTTATGGCTTTGAAATGGCACAAATGTTGAATACTTTATCACAGCGTCATTTATTTATTCAACCAGTGACAACAGATGGTTTATACCGCTTCCATGCTTTGTTTAGTCGGTTTTTAGAAATGAAATGGCGTCAGCATACAAGTTACTATACGGACCTTCATAAACAAGCGACATTCTATTATATGGAACGGCATAATATTCAAGCTGTGCTTTATCATGCCTTTAAAACGAATGACCATGATTTTTGTGGAGAGCTATTACAGCGTCATGCAGAGCCATTAGTACGTGCTGGACAATTTGAATGGTTATTAGAAAAAATCAATCGATTTACTGTACAAGAAAAAGATACATTTTATAGATTATATTATTTTGATGGCGAATGCCATCGCTACCGTGCTTATTATGAAAGGGCGAAACAATCCTACGACAAGTGTGCAATGATCGCACAGCAGCAGCAGGATCACCTATTTATGACAAAATCTCAAGCAGGTTTGGCACATATTTACTTAGACACTATACAGCCTGCATTAGCAGAGCCTTATTTAGAAAAAGCATTAGAGCTTGCCAAATATACACCCTTACTAAAAGAGGAATTATTAGAACTTCAACGGCAATATGCTGAAAACTTAGTGAACTTAGGGAAGGCCAAGGGTGCACAGTTATTTATGGAGGACGTGGCATTGCCAGCGGATGTCATGCAACGAGCGAATGTGGATGTCCGAGTTTTACTACGGACTGGGCAATTACGAGAGGCGAAGGAATTATTAGCACAGCGCCTTGAATTGCCACCTCAGCTTGTGGCAACCCATCGTGAAAGTGAACTACTAGCAGCATTTGTCTATGCATTGTTAGGACAAGGAAAGGAAGCTTGGTATGCAGCCCAGCATGGGATACGCAGGGGGTTAAGAGAGAAGTCTATTTTTATAGAGGCGGTTGGTTATATCAGAAAAGCACATGCGCTACTATTAATGGATTTCCCAGATTATCAAGGGGCATGTCAAGCCTATGAAAAAGCGTTGACTTTATTGAATGCCATTAATATTTCTCGAGTTAAGGCCGAACCTTATATGGGGCTAGCGATTGCTAAACATTATTTAGGAGATATAGTAGCGGCTAAGAAATACTTGGCATTGGGCTTACGAGAAACCGAGCAAGTACAAGATGCTTGGATGACAGGCCTCATTCTTTTAGCGGAAGTGAAAATCATTCTCTCCCAGCAAGAAACAGAACGAGCGAAGCAATTAGTAAGGAAGGCACAACAATTATTTCAGGAATGCGGAGATCGCAATGGCTTGATGCATGTTCTATTCTATCAATCCGTTATCGCGTTTCAAGAAAATAATAGAGACCAATTTCATCCGTATTTTCAACAGTTTGCGCAATTATGTTTGGCAAATGGCTATGACTATTTTTTACAAAGGAAAATGATACTTGGTCCAAGTGATCGAATGATTTTCTATGAGCTATTGCATTTTAGCCAAACAGGAGGTGTGGAACATGCAGCCATTCTTACATTACGAAGCTATTTTCAAGTGGAGGACAGTATCAATTATCCGCATGATGCAATACAAATCAATCTTTTTGGGAGTTTAAGTTTAATTCGAGCACAAAGAAAGCTCGAAGATAAAGAATGGCAACGTGATAAATCGAAGGAATTGTTCGTGTATCTATATTGTCATCGCAATCGTTTTACACCAAAGGAAGAAATAGCGCAGGCATTATGGCCAGACCGCACTGTCGAGTCCTTAGATCGGGATTTTAAAGTGGTCTTAAATACATTATTAAAAGTGTTGGAGCCACAACGACATGCAAGGCAGGAGAGCTTTTTTATTCAACGTAAGAATAATATGTATCAGTTGCAAAATATTCCCTTTCTCCAAATTGACGTGGAACGATTTCACTATTATTACAACCTAGGAATGGAGGAATTTGATCCACAGTTGTCCGATGAATGGCTACTGTTAGCGGAAGCGAGTTATCCAGACGCCTTATATGCAGAAAAAAAGCAAATCGACTGGCTTACTCAAGATCGCGAAAAGCTACAATTTTTATATATAGAAGTTCTAGAACGTTTGGCACAAAATGCCACAAGGCAGCAGCAATATAAAAAAGCCATCCACTATGCAGAGAAAATAATTGGAGAGGATGCACTATGGGAGGAGGGCTATCGCCTGCTTATGTACAGCTACTACCAACTCCAAAACCGTTCTCTAGCATGCAAATGGTACGAAAAATGTGTCCAGCAGTTACAGAGCGAATTAAATACAACCCCTATGGAGTCGACCATGGCTGTCTATGATTTAATTATGGGATAGCCAGTTCCGTCGTTTAAATGAGGGAATCTTATTGGGGTGGTACAAATTTGTAGTGTAGGGAGAGCCACTCATAAGTAGAAATGAACTATATGAACAAGTTAAAAAAAGCAACATATTTAAATGCCATTTTGTCAGACAAATAAAAGGCTGGCCACAATTTGCAGATTGAACAAGATGAGTGAATGGTTGAATCGTGTAGAAGGAGAGATGAATTAAAGTGATACTTGCAAATGAAAAATTATTTTTAAGGGAATTCACGCCACATGACTGGATTGATGTTCATAAATATGCCTCACAGGAGATTGTTTGTAGGTATCAAACATGGGGACCGAATACAGAGGAGGATTCAAAAGAATTCATTCAGGATGCACTCGATGAAGCAAGACAAACACCAAGGGAAAGATATGTTTTTGCTATTATTTATCAAGAAACTTTAATAGGTTCGGTTGAGATAATGATTAGGGATTTCACGAATAAGGTGGGGGAAATTGGCTATATTGTTAACCCTGACTATTGGGGGAAGGGAGTAGCAACGCAGAGTGCTCAATTAGTGATCACTTTCGGTTTTGACACATTAAAGCTCCATCGTATTTATGCAACCTGTGACCCAAGAAATATTGGATCATCAAAGGTTTTAGAAAAGGTTGGAATGACCAAAGAAGGAATATTACGTGAAAATATGTTAATGAAAGACGGTGTTTGGCGAGATTCCTTCTTGTATAGTGTATTGAAGCAGGAATGGTCTTCATGAAGCGTACTACAGAATGCAGTTTGAAACACTAAAAAATAGTTCCTAATACAAAAGACAAAAATGTTGTACATTCAACGTTTTTGTCTTTCTTTTTACCTGATGTAATTAGTAGCGTAGCGATAAATCTTTTAACACTTTTAAATTTTTAATAAATAATTCCATAACCTCGATACAGAAAAATGCTTTGTACTTTTGTGCAAAGCATTTTTTGTAACTAATTTGTAACTGGACTTTTGTATAGTGTTGTCATAGCAAGAAAGCGCTTTCTATGGAGCTTATTTTAAAGGGGGTTATAGTATGAAGAAGCGGTGGTATTGGTTTCTTTTAGTAATGTTGGCTGTGGTGTTGGTAGCTTGTAGTGGGGAGGATACGAAGGATGATGCAACAGATGCAGATTCCTCCGATGGTGAGACAAAAGCGGTGACGGCGGAAGGAGGCACGATTAAGATTGGGGTGCTTGCTTCGTTAACGGGGGCGCTTGAATCATATGGGAAGCAGACGCAGCGGGGATTTGATTTAGGGATTGAGTATGCGACTGGTGGGACGATGGAGGTCAATGGTAAGAAAATCGAGGTTGTGTATGAGGATACGGAGACAAAGCCAGAGGTGGCCGTGCAGAAAGCAACAAAGCTATTAGAAGATGACCAGGTTGATTTTTTAGTAGGTTCTTCAAGTTCTGGTGATACCCTTGCTGTTCTACCGCTGGCAGAGGAGTATGAAAAAATTATGGTGGTGGAGCCTGCGGTGGCTGACAGTATTACAGGTTCTGAGTTTAATGAGTATATTTTCCGTACAGGTCGTAATTCATCACAGGATGCCTATGCAGCCGCGGCGGCTATTGCTGGTAAAGGTGTGAAGATTGCTACATTTGCCCCAGATTATTCGTTTGGCTGGGATGGGGTGAATGCGTTTAAAACGGCAGCGGAGAAATTAGGTGCTGACATTGTGTTAGAGGAGTATGCAGACCCAGCAGCAACAGACTTTACGTCTAATTTACAAAAGGTGCTAGATGCTAAGCCTGATTATTTATTCGTTGTCTGGGCAGGAGCAAATTCACCATGGAATCAAATCGCAGATCTTAAAATTCAAGAAAAGGGCATTAAAATTTCAACGGGAGCACCTGATATTATAGCGCTTCAATTTATGAATCCATTGGTTGGTATGGAAGGTTTTTCGGTGTATTACCACACGCTACCGCAAAATGATGTCAATAAATGGTTAGTTGAGGAACATCAAAAACGTTTCAATGAAGTACCTGACTTATTTACACCTGGCGGCATGTCTGCGGCGATTGCCATTATGGAGGCATTGAAAAAATCGGAGGGAGATGCAGATGCCAACAAGCTGATCGGCATAATGGAGGGGATGTCATTTGAGACACCAAAAGGTACGATGACGTTCCGTGAAGAGGACCATCAAGCCCTTCAATCGATGTATTCGATTCGCTTAGAGCAACAGGATGGCGTGGATTATCCAGTACCCGTACTTATTCGGGAGTTAAGTCCTGAGGAAACAGCACCACCTGTTATGAATTAAACAAATGAGAGGCAGCATGGCTGTCTTTCTACATAACTATTAGAGGAGAAGGGAGTAGAGGATGGAGCCAATACTACACACAGACAATTTAACGATTCAGTTTGGGGGACATACGGCGGTGGATTGCGTTAATTTTCAAATGCCTGAAAAGCATTTAAAGTCCATTATAGGGCCGAACGGTGCTGGGAAAACAACATTCTTTAATTTGATTAGTGGAGAGCTAAAACCAACTGCAGGTGATGTTTATTTTAAAGGGCAATCACTTGCCCAAAAGTCGGCCATCGAAAGAACACGTATGGGGTTGGGTCGATCCTTTCAAATCACGAATGTGTTTCCAAATTTAACGGTTCTCGAAAATGTTCGTTTAGCCGTGCAGTCAAAGGAAAAGATTCGTTATCAGCTATTTCGACACTACAAAAGCTATAAGGCGATTACCGACAAAGCGGAGGAGCTATTATCACTCGTTTTACTCGACAATAAACGGGACGCCCTGACAACGATGCTATCCCATGGAGAGAAAAGAAAGCTTGAGATTGCCATGCTACTTGCGTTGGATACGGAAATTCTGCTACTCGATGAACCAACAGCTGGTATGTCTTTAGAGGAAGTACCTACGATTTTAGAGGTCATTCGGACCATTAAAAATCAAGGGAATAAAACCATTCTGCTCATTGAACATAAAATGGATATGATTTTAGATTTATCGGATTCCATTATGGTGTTATTTAATGGTCAGCTACTAGCAGATGGTTCACCCGTGGAAATTATGAATAATGATACCGTACAACAAGCATATTTAGGAGGGCTGTACGATGACCACCTTACTGACATTAAATGAGGTTCACACGCATATCGGCCAATATCACATTTTGCAGGGAGTTAATTTTGAAGCGAGGGAGGGACAGGTTAGCGTACTGCTTGGACGAAATGGTGCAGGTAAAACAACGACCTTAAAAACAATTATGGGATTAACACCTGCGACAAATGGCGAAATCGCCTTTCGCTCCCACTCCATTAAAAAAAGCCCAACATACAAGGTGGCTAAATTAGGGATAGGTTATGTGCCTGAAAATCAAGGGATTTTTGCAGATTTAACGGTAGAGGAAAATATGAAGGTAGCCATGTATAAGGAAGATACTGCCACGTTAGAACGACAGCAATATGTGCTGGAGCTGTTTCCCGATTTGAAGAAGTTTTGGAAAAAGGCTGGCGGGCATTTATCAGGAGGGCAAAAGCAAATGCTGTCCATGGCAAGAGCCTTTATCAATGATAGCCAATTAATATTAATTGACGAGCCTTCCAAGGGGCTTGCGCCCATAGTGGTGGAGAAGGTGATGGAAGCGATTATGGAAATGAAAAAGAAAACGTCCATTGTTCTTGTTGAACAAAACTTTATGATGGCTAGCCGGATTGGTGATACCTATACTTTGATCGATGATGGCAGAACAGTAAATTCGGGCATGATGGAGGATTTGATTGTCAATGAAGAACTAAAACGCAAGTATTTAGGAATTGGATAAAGGGGGTGACCATCATTGGAGCTTTTCATCAATTTACTCATTAATGGCTTGGCAACAGGGATGTTGATATTTCTGCTGGCGGCAGGTTTGACGTTAATTTTTGGCTTAATGGATGTGTTGAATTTTGCGCATGGTGGATTATTTGTTTGGGGAGCCTATGCGGGAATCTTTACCTATATGTGGACAGAAAGCTTTATCGTAGGAATTATAGGTGCGCTTGTGACAGGTGCGTTACTTGGACTGCTTACAGAGAAATTGATTATTACGCCTGTTTACGGCAATCATATTCAGCAAATTTTAATTACGTTAGGGCTTATGCTCGTTTTGCAGGAATTCATCAAGGTGGTTTTTGGTCCAAATGGTGTGGCCGTAAAAACGCCGAGCTATTTAGCGGGAAGCTGGGAATTTGGTGACGTGATTATCATCAAATATCGCCTATTTATTATTGTTATAGGGTTTGTGATTTTTGGTGTTTTTCAATATATGCTGAAACGCACGAAGATTGGGTTGATCGTTCGAGCTGGTGTGCAGGATAAGGAAATGGCACAGGCTCTTGGTATTCATATTAAGCGTGTATTTCTATATGTCTTTATGGTGGGTGCGGCTCTTGCGGCACTTAGTGGAATGTTGATGGCTCCGTATTCGGGCGTCATCTATGCGGAGATGGGCATGGAGTACGCCATTTTAGGATTTATTGTCGTCGTCATTGGCGGAATGGGTAGTTTTTCAGGCTCATTGTTGGCTGCTATTTTAGTAGGGCTAGCAGGTAGCTTTATGGCTTATTATGTGCCTGTGCTATCACTAGCAGTCAATATGATTTTAATGGCCAGCGTTTTAATTTTCCGTCCACAGGGGCTGTTTACGATGCGAAAGGAGCGAACATCATGAACAAGAAAATGTCCTTACGCTCTATCGCTTTTTTCCTGTTATTGGCGATTTTTATCGTACTCCCTTTTGTCAATGATTCAAGGACGCTGCTTATTTTACTGACACAAATTTTCATTTTTGGCATACTGGCGATGAGCTATGATATTTTGCTCGGTTATACAGGAATCGTTTCCTTTGGGCACGCTATGTTTTTTGGTATTGGCGCTTACACGACAGCGGTCATGCTCAAGCAAATGGATAACACACTATTCATCTTTCTGGTGTCCATCGTGATAGGCATGGTAATAGCAGGCTTTGTTAGTTTTTTAGTAGGTTTATTAACCTTGCGCTTGAAAAGTCATTTTTTTGCGATGCTCACACTAGCCTTCTCGGGGTTATTTTTAGTAGTAGCTGAAAAGTGGCGCTCTGTCACGTATGGCAATGATGGCTTTACTTTTCGAGCACCAGATATTTTTAGAGATCGGATGACCTTCTATTTCTTTGTGTTAGCAAGCTTAGTTGTCATCTTTTTAGCGCTCCACCGTTTTGTTAACTCGCCGACAGGTCGACTACTAATTGCTGTTCGGGAAAATGAACAACGGACGAAATCATTAGGCTTTAATACCTTGCACTATAAAGTGATTGCCTCCGTTGTTGCAGGCATTGTTGCGAGCTTTGCAGGCTCCTTATATGCGATTTCTTTACGCTTCGTTAACACGAGTGTGATGGCGATGGATATTACACTCGATGCGCTATTAATGACGATTATTGGTGGGGTCGGCACTTTAGTAGGGCCATTACTAGGAGCAGCAGTGATTGAATATGCACAGCATGCATTATCAGGGCTAGCACGAGATTACCCTATTTTTGAACGTTGGATTATCTTCTTTGGGATTCTCTATATTTTAGCCGTTATCTTTTTCCCGAAAGGTATTATTGGCTCACTAAGACTGCTGTTTTGGAAATGGCGAGCAAAGCTAAAGCAAAGAAAAAAGCCCGTAGCTCTGCCCCAGGAAAAGGAGCGATTTGAATGACTGTTGGTATTGTCAGTACAGGTATCTATCTACCTCAAAATAAAATGACTTCGCAGGACATTGCGGCTCTTTCAAATATTCCAGAGGACATTATCCGTCAAAAAATGGGTATTCATGAAAAGCCAATCCCTGGTGAGCATGATCATACCGTGCAAATGGGCATATGGGCAGCACAGGATGCGATAAAAAAAGCAAATCTGGACCCGAAAGATATTGATGTGATCATCTATATGGGTGAAGAGCATAAGGAATACCCACTATGGACAGCCTCCATCAAAATGCAAGAGGAGCTTGGTGCGGTTAATGCATGGGCATTTGATGTGCAATTGCGCTGTGGCACGACGATCATGGCATTGAAAGTAGCGAAAAGTTTAATGGCATCAGATGACACAATTCATACCATTCTTTTAGCAGGTGGCTATCGCAATGTGGATTTTATCGATTACAGCAATCCACGAACGCGCTTTATGTACAATTTGGCGGCTGGTGGAGGTGCCATATTGCTACAAAAAAACTATGAAAAAAATCAGCTTTTAGAGGCGGAAATTATAACAGATGGTTCTTTCTCAGAGGATGTAGTTGTACCAGTTGGAGGTACGAAAACACCGTTAACACCATTCCATTTAACAGAAAATTTATATCAGCTTGACGTTTTGGACCCGATTGGGATGAAGGAGAGGTTAGAACAAAAATCATTAAGCCATTTTTTGAAGGTTATTCGCCGTTCTCTAGCGAAAAGTGGATACAGTGAAGAACAGCTCGACTATTTAGCGATGCTGCATATGAAAAGGTCTGCACATGATTATATTTTAGCAGAGCTTGGCTTACAGCAGGAACAGTCTATTTATTTACAAGACTATGGACATATTGGGCAAATCGATCAAATATTGTCCTTACAGCTAGCTCAGGAGCAAAATCGTATTCAAGCAGGTGCTCTTGTGACACTAGTGAGTGCAGGCATTGGCTATGTTTGGGGGGCTATCACAATACGTTGGGGATAAGGGGGAAATGGTATGTTACAAACAATTCAACTAGCAAATGGTGAGACGATGGCATATCGCAAAAGAGCTGGAGGAAGTCATCCTTTAGTGTTGGTTCATGGCAATATGACTTCCTCTAAGCATTGGGATGTGCTGATAGATGCTTTAGATGATAAATACACCATCTATGCAATCGATTTACGAGGCTTTGGAGGTTCATCCTATCATCAGCCAATCTATACCATTAAAGATTTTAGTGATGATGTTAAGCTATTTGTGGATGCGATGCAATTGCAAAGCTTTGACATGATTGGCTGGTCAACTGGCGGAGCTGTTTGTATGCAGTTTGCAGCTAATTATCCAGGTTATTGCCAGCAATTAATCTTACTGGCTGCTGCTTCTACACGTGGCTATCCATTTTATACGGATTTAGGAACAGGCGATCCAGCCTGCTTTAAGCGAGCCTATAACTATGAAGATGTACTTGTGGATACATCGAAAACAAAGCTTATCCAAGGCTTTTATGACACAAAAAACGGCGAAGGTTTACGGTCGATATGGAATGCTTTAATTTATACCCATCAGCAACCAAACGAGGAAAAATACCAAGAATATATAGAGGATATGCTAACACAGCGCAACTTAGCAGAGGTGTATCATGCACTCAATACATTTAATATAAGTGCTGTTGACAATGATGTGACAAAAGGGTCACACGAAGCTCTCCTACTCCAGATACCGATTTTAGTACTGAGAGGGGATCGTGACTTAGTTATTACAGAGGAAATGAATGCGGAATTACTGCAAGACTTAGGCAAAACGGCACAGTTTGTTAGCTTAAAAGATTGTGGACATTCACCATTGATGGATGATTTAGCACAATTAACAGCTGAAATCGAGGCTTTTTTAGAAATTGGAGGAAGACAGTATGCGTTTAAACAATAAAGTAGCCATTATTACAGGTGCAGCCAATGGCATCGGCTATGCGGCTGCCGAGCGTTTCATCGAAGAAGGGGCATGGGTATTTATCGCTGATTTCGATGAGAAGGCAGGGAATCTCGCAGCTCAACAACTAGGCGGAAACGCTATATTTATACAGGTGGATGTGGCAAGTAGAGAGAGCGTTAACCAGCTGGTGACAGCAGTGATCGAACAGGCTGGACGCATTGATATTTTAGTGAATAATGCAGGTATTACAAGAGATGCAATGCTAACAAAGATGACAGATGACCAATTTCAGCAGGTGTTAGATGTCAATTTGACAGGCGTTTTTCATTGCACACAGGAGGTCATTCCCCATATGGTGGCAGCTGGAGGTGGCAAAATCATTAATACATCATCGGTTAGTGGGGTCTATGGCAATGTTGGTCAAACGAATTATGCAGCGACGAAAGCTGCCATTGTAGGGATGACCAAAACATGGGCAAAGGAATTAGGGCGTAAAGGCATCAATGTCAATGCAGTGGCACCTGGCTTTACAGAAACAGCTATGGTCAAAAAGATGCCTGAAAATATTTTGGCTCAAATGCGGGCAATCGTGCCGTTACAACGTTTAGGAACCCCACGGGATATAGCCAATGCCTATTTGTTTTTAGCATCTGATGAGGCATCGTATGTTCATGGCCATACGCTTCATGTAGATGGCGCCATTATGATGTGATGGGGGTGTCAAGATGTTTGTTGAGCAAGAATGGATTTTAAAACGTGCCGCCTTAACGCCTCATCACATCGCCTTGATTAATCTAGCGTCAGAGGAGCAATGGACCTATCAGCAATTATCAGAGGAAATCGGCAAATGGAGTCAATTTTTCGAGCGTCAGCAGCTAAAAAAAGGCAGTAGAGTCGCAGTTTTTGCGAGAAATCATATCCAACTTTTTGCTATTCTATTTGCCTGTGGGCTACGAGGGCTTATTTATGTGCCATTAAACTGGCGATTAAGTAGAGAGGAATTAACACAAATTTTGGAGGATGCGACCCCTTCCATTCTCTTGTATGAAGAAGAGAGTCATTGTTCTTTGGTGGTAGAAAAAATGTTTCCACTTCATCTCATCAAGCACGAGAAGGCAACGCTACCAAGTAGGCAAGACGTGGACTTGAATGATCCATGGCTAATGATTTATACCGGAGGCACAACAGGTCGTCCAAAGGGTGTTGTGCTATCCTTTCAGTCGGTCAATTGGAACGCAATCAATACAATTATTAGCTGGGGTTTACAGGAGAAAGATCGGACATTAAATTATATGCCGATGTTTCATACAGGTGGCTTAAATGCTTTATGCATACCTCTTCTTATGGTGGGAGGAACCGTCATCATTGGCGATAAGTTTGAAGCGGAAGCCGCACTGCGGGCAACGAATCAATATCAAACGACGATTTCCCTTTTTGTCCCAACGATGTATCAAGCGATGATTGCTACGGAATACTTTCGAGAAAATCATTTCCCCTCGATGAACGTATTTTTATCTGGTGGTGCCCCATGCCCACATCCCATTTATGATGTCTTTCATAAAAAGGGGTTATTCTTTAAGGAGGGCTATGGCTTAACAGAGGCGGGACCTAATAATTTTTATATTGCAAGAGAAGATGCTTACGCGAAAAAAGGGGCTGTTGGGAAAAGCATGCAGTTTAATGAGGCGAAAATCATTAATCAAGCTGGGCAAAGTTGTGCACCTCGTGAAGTGGGCGAGCTGCTAGTAAGAGGTAAGCATATGTTCCGTTTTTATTGGAATAACAAGCAAGAAACCGCCAATATCCTACAAGATGGCTGGTTAAAAACAGGTGATTTGGCGATGATGGATGAGGATGGTGATTTTTATATCGTCGGTCGTAGAAAAGAGATGATTATCTCCGGTGGTGAAAATGTCTACCCTCAGGAAGTGGAGCAATGTATGCTGCAGCATCCGGACGTACAGGAGGTTGCCGTGATTGGTGTAGCAGACAATTATTGGGGTGAGATTGTAACCGCATTTATTGTTTGTTGTCATCAAGTAGCGACTATCTTAGATGAGCTCAACGAACTGTGTCATCAACAATTAGGATGTTATAAGATTCCGAAACAAATCATTTTTTTAGACCAACTACCGAAAACAAGTGTTGGTAAAATTGATAAAAAGGCATTGCATAGGCTAGTCGATTCCACCTGCTAAGTATGATGAGTCTCTCTTAAATAAGAATTAAAAGTGAGGAACAAATGAATGGCACACGCATTAGTTATTGGTGGGACAGGAATGTTAGCTGACACAACCCTTTGGTTAGTGAAGAACGGATATGACGTTTCGGTAATTGGACGTAATGCCAATCGAATGGAATGTTTCATAAGTAAATCATCAAATCCATCACGTGGCACACCAATTTTAGTTGATTATCTTGATATAGCCTTATTAAAAGAGAAGCTAGAAGAAACGATAGCGCATAATGGACCCATTGAATTGGTCATTGCTTGGATTCACTCCTATGCTGAAACTGTATTAGAGAGCATAGCTAGTGAAATTTCAGGAATATGGAAGCTGTTTCATGTATTAGGCAGTAGCGCTAATCTAAATGAAATCAAAGATAAAATCCATCTACTTGATATCACTCACTATCGTCAAGTCCAGCCAGGTTTCATAATGGAAAACGGTCAGTCAAGATGGCTTACACATAAGGAAATTTCACAAGGAGTCATCGATGCTATTCAGTATGATCGATCTATCAATATCGTTGGCACGCTACAGCCTTGGGAACAACGCCCGTTATAAATAGGAAATAACCTTCGTCCAACTAGTGTGACGAAGGTTATTATTTTTTATCATCATAAACGATTGTGTTGAAAAGCATTTAGATGTCATATGGGATGTAAAATAATATCCCATATTTTTACATAAAAAATGCATTGTTTTTGATTCAAATAGTGGCGTACTAAGCTTTTAGAAGAATGCATGTTCATCTTAGGGCTCTTACTTTTGATTTCCTTAGACAGATTTTTCTTGTAAGCTTACCCTAATTTTTTCGCATCTCTTCCCATCAGACCAACATATCAGTAAAATAGAGAAGGTTAGGGGGATTGCATGTGAAAGATCAACGCTTTAAAATAGCGCATCGAGAGGCGCTTATTGGGATAGGACTAGTCCTTGTCAACTTTACGATTTGGTTTGGCTTTGCCTATGGATTAGGTTCGGGAGACCCCAAAAATTATTCATATGTCTTTGGTTTCCCTGCTTGGTTTTTCTATAGCTGTATTGCAGGGACAGGCTTTATGATCCTACTCATCTGGGTTGTAATGAAGCTCTTCTTCAAAGAGGTGCCATTTGATGATGAGGAGGGGGATCGCTAATGCACTGGCAAGTTGTATTTCCATTGCTATTATTTTTAATTATTATTTTCGGAATTGGTGTTTGGTCCAATAAGCATATTCGGTCCTCTAATTCATTCCTACAGGAGTATTTTCTTGGTGGTCGTGAAATGGGTGGTTTTATCCTGGCGATGACAATGATTGCTACATACGGCAGTGCGAGCAGCTTTATCGGAGGACCTGGTGTGGCCTATACGAAAGGGCTTGGCTGGGTGTTATTGGCAATGGCACAGCTGCCTGCAGGTTATTTTGTACTGATGATTTTAGGCAAGAAATTTGCTATTATTGCTCGTCGTTACCAAGCTATTACGTTAATCGATTTTTTACGAGAGCGCTACAAAAGCCATGTCATTGTCATTTTATCAGCCATTAGTATCATTGTTTTTCTATTTTCGGCTATGATGGCGCAATGGGTAGGTGGTGCACGCTTAATTGAGTCATTAACAGGCTTAAAATACACAACGGCACTATTTATTTTTGCGATTTCAGTGCTAGTGTATGTCATTATTGGTGGTTTCCGAGCTGTTGCTTTAACGGATACTGTGCAAGGTTCGATTATGGTCGTTGGCACAATTATTCTATTAATCGGCACTATTATTGCAGGTGGTGGCATCGATAATATTATGGCCTCACTTGTCGCTGAAAATCCTAATTTTGTGTCACCATTTGGAGCGCAAGGAGATTTAACACCATTGTATGTTTCGACATTTTGGATTTTAATTGGTGTAGGGGTTGTAGGGCTTCCGCAAATTGCTGTCCGTGCCATGAGCTATAAGGATTCTAAAAGTATGCACTTAGCCATCATTATTGGCACGATTGCCATCGGGACAATCATGTTTGGCATGCATTTAATTGGTGTATTAGCACGACCTGTCTTACCTGGCATTGAGATTGGTGATAAAGTAATGCCGCTTCTGACATTAAAGGTATTGCCACCATTTTTAGCGGGGATCGTCTTAGCTGCGCCAATGGCTGCTACCATGTCAACTGTCAATGCCCTGCTTATGCTGGTCAGCTCCACGGTTGTCAAAGATATTTATTTAAATTACATGAAGCCACAAGCTAGTGATGCAGAGATTAAACGTGCAAGCTTTGTTGTGACAACGGTTATTGGCTTAGCTGTTATTATCTTTGCGCTCAACCCACCCGATTTATTAGTGTGGTTGAATTTATTTGCTTTTGGTGGGCTAGAGGCTGTCTTTATCTGGACAGTAGTTTTAGGATTGTATTGGAAAAAAGCCAATAAATATGGTGCGATGGCGTCCATGATTACAGGCATGTCCTTGTATATTATGATTGATCGCTTTTATCCTTCCGTCTTTGGTATGCACACGGTTACGATTCCCATTGTTGCATCCTTCATTATTTTTATTCTCGTTAGCTTAGCCACAAGTCATAAATTCAAAAATGAGCAACTCATGATTTAAATCAAAGAACGCCGCAGATACAAGTCTGTGGCGTTTTTGTGTTTAATGAATCATAAAATCATAGGCATTTTTCGCAAGCAATGTCACTGTCACTACGATAAAGAGCGTACGAACAAAACCGCTTCCTTTTTTGATCGCCATTCGGGAACCAAGCATAGCGCCACCAATTTGAGCAATGCCCATCACGAAGCCATAAACAAAATGGATTTGACCTAAGTAGGCGAACATACAAAGGCCTGCCACGTTACTTGCCAAATTTAAAAACTTTGCATTTCCTGCCGCCTTTAAAAAATCAAAGCCTATCAACAAGAAGCTAAAGATTAAAAAAGAGCCTGTACCAGGTCCAAGAAACCCATCATAAAAACCAATGCCAAATAATAATCCCATAAATAATAGTAAGTGGGTTCTAGAGAGAGTTTTTACGCTAGAGACAGCGCCCCAATCCTTTTTGAAAATTGTATAAACCGCAACGGCTGCCAGCATCACGAGCATTAATGGCTTTAGTAATGCTGGATTGATTAAATGCACGGTCCATGCACCAAATAAGGAGCCGACAAAGGCAAGCGGGAAATATTTGAGAACGGATCGTATTTCAAGCTGACCAGAACGATAAAAGGAAATGGAAGATGTCAGTGAGCCCATTGTCCCGGCAAGTTTATTGGTTGCAACAGCAGCGGCTGGATTGAGGCCAGCAAACAATAAAGCTGGCAATGAAATTAAACCGCCTCCTCCCACTACTGAGTCGACAAAAGCCGCCAGAAATCCAAATGAAATTAACAGGATAAGAATATGTACATCGACTTCAAAAAACATATTACACCTCTTTTAAATTAGTTACTACTGAAATAGTAACTAATTTTAATTACGCTGTAAACCCTCATTTTTTCATTGGCAAATCTTCACAACAGTAGCCTATAATAAAGATAATGGAGGGATTACATGGAGGAATTAATCGCCCAGTTGAAAGACATGGGCTTTACAGAATATGAAGCAAAGGCCTATACGGCACTTGTGCAGCAAAGTCATGTTAGTGCCTATCAGGTCAGTAAAAATTCTGGTATACCACGCGCAAGAATTTATGATATTTTAAACGTCCTTGTAGAAAAGGGAATTGTGCTAAAAGAAGAAACGGCTGAACAAACGACCTATGCGGCTATGCCTGTGTCTGTGTTTTTACAGCAAATGCAGCAGCGCTGGCAATCGAATTTTACATCCATGAGTACGAAATTAGAAAAATTAGAGGAAAAAGTGCAGGAAGTGGAGCCAAAAGTAGTCATGCTAAAGGGCAAGGAGGCGATCATCAACTATTGCCAGTCACTTTTAAAAAAAGCCAAGAAAAAAGTGATTCTATCGATGTGGGAAGATATGTATGATACTTTAAGGGGAGATATTCAAGAAGTGGCACAGCATGTTCCTATTCATGGTATTACCCTATATGTAGGGGAACAGCTAGAGTCGATTGACCAGCATAGAGCTACACACTACACGAAAAAAACGTCTACACCACATTGGTTTATTTTATCGGTAGATGGTCAGGAAATGATTTATGGTCACTCTCCATCTACGCAAGAAATGGCCTTTATCACCAATGACCCTGTCCATATTTATTTGTTAGAGGATTATGTTTGGCATGACGTCCTTATCAATCGATTGGTAAAACGTGATGATCAGGAATTAGAAGACTGGATTGCTAAGGAGCGTAAAGCTTTTTTCTTAGAATAGTCATAAGGGAAGGGGAGTAACGTGAAAAAATTCGTGTTGCTAGGTTTAATGAGCTTATTAATGTTAGGAGCATGTAACGCTAAAACGCCTACCAAATCACTAATGATTCATGAGCTAACTGTCGTTCCAGACAATATTCAACAAAAAATTGAGGCTAATGATAAGATTCAATTATTGTATGAAGATGACTCTACGTATTATCTTGTTTATTATTCGAAAGGGAATGTGCTGGCAAGTATTGCGGCTGAAGAAAATAGTCAAGTCATCCAACTGAAAGAAGGTAGCGAGCAACGAAAAGTGGCTCAACCCTATGTATATAAAATCATCACCAAAGATCCTGAGCTATACACGATTGATTTGCGAATAAACGGCGAGAGTACGCCAATAGATCGCGTAACCTCTATATAAGACAAAAACCGAAATCCCATTAAATGAGATTTCGGTTTCTTTACAAGATATCTTAATAAAAGACTTTCTCTACATTGTATTTGGAGCGGAAAGTGTTAATCGCATATGTTTCGTAAATTTCACGTTCCATTGGATCTTCTACTTCATAGACCTCAATTTTGAACACTTCATCACGATGATTTTTCATCGGAGATACATTGTCCTCGAAATGCTTTTTAATACGTTGACGAATTTTACGTGCTTTGCCGACAAATAATAGCTCATTCTTGTCATTATAGAATAAAAAAATGCCGCCTTTATCACGTGTGATTTTATGGAAGTCAATAAAACCAAAGTATGGTGTGATAGGCACATCACCAGGTTTTACTTCTTGTTCACGTTGACGGATGACTACATCAGGTTTTGGAAATTCAATTTTAATCAAAGTATTCACGTTCCTCTCTGTTACTAAAGTTATATGGTAACATAAATACGGCATGTTTACCATAAATTTTAAATGTAGAAACACTACTTATAGCAAGCTTAGTGTACATCAAATAAACGAGGAACATGCATTTGAATCACAAAATATTCTATGAATTATTGATATTCTAACTAATTCATGCTACAATTCGATGTAATTAAATAATCTTATCAAGAGAAGCTGAGGGATTTGGCCCGATGACGCTTCAGCAACCTCTAACAATTGTTAGAAAGGTGCTAATTCCAGCGAAGGATTTTTCCTTTGAGAGATAAGAGTGGACGTGAAAAAATCCTTCTCATTCTATCTCGTATGGAATGAGGAGGATTTTTTAATTTGTCAGCAAGGTTTGCTAAAAGAGAGTGATCAAAGAGAGGGGAACGCAAGATGCCAATTAATATTCCGAAAAATTTACCAGCTGGAGAACATTTACGTGAGGAAAAAATCTTCGTCATGGAAGAGGACCGTGCGAAAACACAGCAAATTCGTCCGTTAAACATATTAATATTGAATTTAATGCCTGAAAAAGAAAAAACGGAGCTTCAATTACTACGTTTATTAGGGAATACACCGCTACAGGTAAATATCACCTTTTTAAATACGGCCACACATGAGTCGAAAAACGTCAGTAAATCACATTTACAGCTATTTTACACAACGTTCAACCAAATTCGTCACCGTCGCTATGACGGGATGATTATTACGGGAGCACCTGTAGAAAAAATGGCCTTTGAAGAAGTTAACTATTGGCGGGAAATTTCAGAAATTATGGACTGGTCCAAAAAGAATGTGACATCCGTTTTACATATCTGTTGGGGGGCACAGGCGGCACTGTATCATCATTATGGGATAGGAAAGGTAGAACTTTCAGCTAAATGCTCAGGTGTCTATTCCCATGTAATCACCGATTTAACAGTGGATTTAGTACGTGGCTTCAGTGATTTATTTACCGCTCCACATTCACGCTATACTTCTGTTTCGATCGACGAGGTTCGCAATCATCCAGACTTACGATTATTATCCTATTCAGAGGATGCAGGTGTGTTCATCGTCCAATCAAAAGATAATAAAAACATTATGATTACAGGGCATCTGGAGTATGATGCGACAACATTAGCCGATGAATATAGCCGTGATGTCGCAAAGGGCATAGATATCGCTGTTCCTGTGAATTACTTCCCGAATGATGATCCATCACAGGAGCCAATGAATACATGGCGTGCCCATACGCATTTATTATTCTCTAACTGGTTGAACTACTATGTTTACCAAGAAACACCATACGAATGGGATTTTGTAGATGAAATTGAATATCATATTTAATTAATAAAAAGTCTAATTTCTTTTCTCACCATAAAAGAAATTAGACTTTTTGATTGTCATTCGTTGTTTCTGTATTAGGCGTTTCGGTACTTTGAGCTTTGGTTTTGCGATTTCGTATAACTGCGACAATCAATAAAAGTATCGGTAATAAAATGGTGATTATAAAAGAAAAGATTGGCCAAATTTCATTATTGTAATTGGTTGAATGTACAATGTCTGGATGAATAATTTGAGAAAGCCCAATGACAATTAGACCCATCGGTAATATGAGAGGGCGATGATCCTTGATTTTTAAAATTTGCGCAAGACCGACAACAGTCGTATAGAAATACATAAATGTGCGAATATAAATGGATGAAATCCACATAAAGGCCATGATGATTTCAATGCGCTGCAAAAAATTCCCTATCGATATTCTTTGCGCTAAGGCATAGCTAGGAAATGTTCTAGATGACGTATTCTCAGGTCCTAAAACAAGAATCGATAGCACAATCAACGTAATTAAGACGATGCCACCGAGGATTGTCCCAAAATATAACCCTTTCTGTGCAGATGGCTGTACATTGACACCAGCAGGATACAGTATTAATAACACCAGTAATGGAAAGGAAAAGATACTCATAAAGCGTGCAATACTATAAAGCATAGATGTTTTGGTTGCTTCTAATAAGGGTTGAATGTTCTCAAAATGAATTTGAGGCGTAATACAAACCATAAAAAAAATAAAAATAAAGACAAATGCTGGAAAAATAATTTCTGCTGAACGGGCAAAGGTCTCAATGCCTAAATAAGCAGCGTACATAATGATAATACTAAACATCAAGGCAAATGCTAATGTCGGAGTCTCCGGCATGACTTCGGTTTTCATAAAAATACCGATAAAATAGAGTAATTCTCCAGCAGATAGAAAGGTTAAGATTAGGAAACAACTGGCTGTGATTTTTCCAAAAAAACGACCAAGAATTTTTTCATTTGCCTCTACAAAATTAAGTGACGGTGTTTGGTTGGCTAGTGTTAAAAATAATTTAACGGCCAGCAGGCTAAGGACAACTCCAATGCAGGCGGCAATCCATGCATCTTGCTTAGCGGCACCCGTAATACTAGAAGGGATAATTAAAATTGCCGTTCCGATAGAATAGAGGAATGTAATGATTGTAAATTGTCTTGAACTAATAATCTCTTTTTCCATCGAGCAACCCTCCATTTTTTATCCTTCTATCTATTTTGTTAATGACACAATATAATCTTTAATTGGTGTAAAGATAAAGGTAATCAAATCCAATGGGCTTGGAATATGGATTTTTAGCGCATTTCCCATATTCAAAGCCGTTCCGATGAGAAGCAAAATAGAAAATACGACAATGGTTTTTGAATCATGCTGCTTTTTTAGTTTTGGTATAAAAATAAGTGCTAGGATCATTGAAATGATAAAGATGGCTACAGCTAGCACCATTTCGTTACTCCTCCTTTGGCTTGTTTAATAATGAATTTTGCATCGTACCTAAACCTTGTGTCGTTACTTTCACTTGCACATCTACCGCCAAATCTGGAAAGATGGAAGCCCACTCATCCTTAATTTTTTTCCACTGTTTTGGATCTGCACGATGTAAGGCATCACCGAAACCAAACACATCAACCTCATATTGCTGTTGTATTTTCTCCAATGTTTTTTGAATTCGTTCATCAATGCCCTTAGCTGTTTTTTTATTGACATAATCAATGGATTTATTTTTTGTAAGATCAATATCACATTCGACCTCTCCTATGTTCTGCTCAACATGAATACGGACATCAATTTTCGGCTTTCCGTTATCAAAAGACCCTTTCACTTTTGTTGTGGATTGAGTGATTTCAGATGATAGAGTTCCTTTCTTTGGGCAGGCTATGATTTCAATCGTACTCTGTATTTTATCATTCAGGAAACTAACGCTTTTACTTTCTCCCTCAGTCAATAGTCCAATATATTTATCCCCTTTAAAGACCGCTAATCCTGCATACTGCAACAGCACAGGCGTTTTAACTCGTTGCACATTTGTTTGATCTACACCTAATTTCTTATCACCATGTACTTCAATAGCAGTAATTAATGCCCCTTTATGTTTATTCGTTAATGTATTGACTAACTCATCTATATTGACAGCTATTGTGGCGCCCCAAGCTTTTTCAGAGACATCAAGGGAATTTAACATTTTATTAGCGGGTATCTTTTCAATGGGCGTTAGTACATTTAACACTTCCTTCGCTGTCGCTTCATGAGACATAATGACATCGAAATCCTTACGAAATTCATGGTCCCTTACAATTAAATCAAGTGAATCACTAATTCCTTCTTTTGCTAGATCTTCCCCTAAAACAACCACTTGAAGATGGGCAAAATACGGTTTTCGGGCAGCGTTGGTTGTCATTTTTCGAATTGCCTCAAAGATGGTCTCGCCTCTCGAATGATAGCTAACGACAGGAGAGCGTTGCGTGGAAGCCTGTCGCATCGAAATTTCACTTGGATCAACAATTTGAACGGTAATCTCATATTCTTCGTCTATTTTGTCAATACCCAGTGCTACGACAATGGCTAATTCATTTAATTCACGCTTACTCCAGCAGCCACTTAACAGTAAAGTGAGGATACATAGTAAGCAAATCACTTTTATTTTTGCCATATTCCATTCCTCATTTATCCAGTAGTTATTTCCTGCCCTTTACATTGACATATTTATGTCCTCTAACAATATTTTTTTGATTAACTAAACGAGGTCGTGTTAGTAACTTTCTACGAGGGAACAAAAGAAAGGCATCCTTTTGATCCTTTAAAACTAACGGTGCAAATGGACTTAAATAAGGTACACCAAATGAACGAATACTACATAAATGGAGAATAATGACCATAATACCGAACATAACACCAAATAAACCAAACATAGCTGCTAAAATCATTAATGGGAAACGTAACACACGAATCGTATTCGACAAACCGTAGGCAGGGAAAAGAAAACTACAAATTGCTGTTAAAGCTACAATAATGACCATTACAGCAGATACCACACCCGCATCAACTGCCGCCTGACCAATAACTAAAGTACCGACAATAGACACCGCTGGGCCGATTGTTCTAGGCATACGAAGCCCAGCCTCCCTTAATACCTCAAAGGCAATCTCCATAATGAGTGCCTCCACAACTGCGGGGAAGGGAACGCCTTCTCTTTGTGAAGCAATACTAATTAACATTGGTGTTGGCAGCATTTCCTGGTGAAAGGTAGTTATAGCCACATATAAGGATGGCGCGACTAATGCCAGACCGATGCCAAAAAAGCGAAGTATGCGTACAAGTGAGCTAATCATCCAATGCTGATAATAATCCTCCGCTGATTGCAAAAAGGATGTAAATAACGCTGGTACTACTAAGACAAAGGGAGTACCATCAACTAGAATCGCCACTTTGCCATCTAATAATTCACCAGCGATAACATCTGGACGTTCTGAATTGTAAACTGTTGGAAACATAGAGTTTTTAGAGTCTTGAATAAAATCCTCTATATAGCCACTTTCCAGTATGCCATCGATATTAATGCGGTCTAATCGGGCTAATACCTCTGCGACGATTTTGTCACTGGCAATGCCATTTATATACATAACCGCTACATCTGTTTGTGTCACATCACCGATAACTCGTGACTTTATCCAGAGATTCGGGCTTTTTATTTTGCGACGGATGAGCGCTGTATTGGTACGTATGGTTTCTGTAAAGGATTCCCGAGGACCTCGAATAACAGATTCAGTCGATGGCTCTGTAACGGCTCGATCCTTTGCACTTCTGGTACTTGTCACAATCCCTTCTGCAAACCCATCTAATAAAATAACCGTTTCCCCATTGAGAATGGCATTGTAGAGTGTTGTGAAATGCTCGATATTCGACACATCCCCAACTGTTAAATAGGAGTTTCGTACATATTGATTAATGGTCGTTATTTCAATGTCTTGTTCTTCCTCGATATTTGCCATAAGCTTATCAATAACAGAATCGGAGATTGTCGTTTTATCTGACAAGCCATCGATCGAAATGATAGCGATGTTATGAGGGGTAGATTCACCAATTGTGATTTCACGTATGATGATGTCATTACTGTGACCAAGCGCCTGTTCAATGATTTTTTTATTTTTAGCTAGGGATGTATACAACAAATCGTTTGTATGGGATGGGGAGGTATCGATATTGTTAGACATAGACATGTGTTTTCCTCCTCAAATATACGCTCATTATTTATAGAGTGGACAATTTTTTGGAGAGATAAACGAGGTGAGGGTGAAAATCTAACTATTGGCATGATGGAGCCAAATAAAAAAACAGTCTATCCTTTCATGGACTGAAAGGATAGACTGTTTTATGTACGATAGTCATATTGCAATTCATCATTACTAGCATCAACGTCAACATGTAAGTTGTGATCGTTAAAGAACCAGAGATCTTTCTCATCAATGTAATAGGTTACATCATCAACCACTGTCTGTACGCCTATAGCAATAGGTTCTTCACGAGTCATGCCAAGTGAAAAGCCTTCATGAAAAGGACTAGAGCCACCATAGCGTGCATAAAAACGAATCGTATCACCTGGTTCTACTTCCATTTCGTGTTTGAACCACTGGAGTGCTTCATCTGTCAATGCAATGTTCATTTCGAATGCTCCTCTCTTCCTAAAGCCATTTTACCTTTGGCTCAGTGCCGTTTTTAATACGTGTAATATTGGCACGGTGACGATAAATAATAAAGGTAAATAAAAAGGCTACCAAGATGCCTAATGCAAAGTCACCCGTAACAAAATAATAAACGATTGCATAGATAAGTGCTACTAAAGCGGCTATCATCGATGTTAGGCTGACGATCTTTGTGATTTTTAATGTCACAATAAAGGTAATAAATAATAGGACAAAGAGTGGCCACGAATAGCCTAATAAAACACCTGCGGATGTTGCCACTGCTTTTCCACCACGGAAATTGGCGAAGATCGGAAACATATGACCGATTACGGCAACAAGACCAAGTAATAAGGGATGCAGTGTGCTGTCAGAGAAAACGGGAAGTGCTACTAATAAAACCGCAGCTGTTCCTTTGAGCACATCCATTACGGTTACAACAATACCTGCTTTTTTCCCTAATGTTCGGAATGTGTTGGTTGCACCAAGATTACCGCTCCCGTGTTCACGAATATCGGTATTATAAAAAATTTTACCTATCCATAATCCAGAAGGTATAGAGCCGATTAGATAAGCACATAAAATAATAAGTCCATTGATCATAGCTGGACTCCTTTCATTCATAGTCCATCACTTGGTACTAATAGTTTGTAACAAGTATTTTACACTTTTTCTTGCTAATCTACAATGTTATGAAGGAGATTTCATTAGGAGCCTTGAATTCAATACAAAAGAAAACCTATTAATAAGGGGTAGGCTTTCAGACATGAGATTCTAGAAAGTGAAAAAAAGCCTTTATAAAAATATAGGCAAAAAGGCAATTTTGTCAATCCTTCATTCCTTTGGTAGAATAGAAGTCTAACTTTATCCAGTTTAACCGTAATAAACATTGTAGCGTTTACACTGAACTAGATTCTATGTATGCTGAAACTAAATCGGCTACTATGCGTCAAACGTTTATGGATACTAGTAGCAGTCTGCCCTGCTTAAATACCAATTTTAAGCAACTGTTGCAGATGTTTACTATTGATAAAGATGATCAAAACTGTGAGCAAATTTTAAAAATTTAATGGACCTGTCGCTAGCTATTGACAGGAAATGCTATTATTATTAGGATGAGAACATAAATAGAACATGCGTTTGTTTTTTGGAGGGGAATTTTTTGACGAATAAACAGTCAACTAGCGTTTATAATGATGACGCTATACAAGTATTAGAAGGATTAGAAGCGGTACGCAAACGACCTGGCATGTATATCGGTTCAACGGATGGCCGTGGACTTCATCACCTTGTGTATGAAATCGTAGATAATGCGGTGGATGAAGCACTGGCCGGCTTTGGATCTCATATTATTGTCACAATTCATAAGGATCAAAGTATGAGTGTGCGCGACTTTGGCCGTGGGATGCCAACAGGTATGCATAAAATGGGTAAACCTACCCCTGAAATTATTTTTACGGTGCTACACGCAGGTGGTAAATTTGGACAAGGTGGTTATAAAACAAGTGGTGGCTTGCATGGTGTAGGTTCCTCTGTAGTTAATGCACTATCAACATTTTTAGAGGTGACGATTCATCGTGATGGTAAAAAGTATCGTCAGCGCTTCGAGCATGGTGGACATCCTGTCACAACACTTGAAGAAATTGGGCAAACGAAGCAAACAGGTACACTTGTTCATTTCCTACCAGACGAAACGATTTTTTCTGTCACAAAATTCAATTATGATACGTTAGCAGAACGTTTACGTGAATCAGCCTTTTTATTAAAGGGCTTAAAAATTGAATTAATCGATGAGCGCGAGGAAGGCAAACAAGATGTATTCTTTTATGAGAATGGCATTGAAGCTTTCGTTGCGTATTTGAATGAAGAAAAGGATGTTCTTCATCCTGTGAAATATGTAGAAGGCATACAAGATGATATTGAAGTAGAATTCGCTTTCCAATATAACGATGGTTATTCAGAAACGATTTTGTCATTCGTTAATAATGTACGTACTCGTGATGGCGGCACACATGAAACGGGTGCAAAAGCGGCATTGACGCGTGTATTTAATGAATATGCAAGAAAAATCGGCTTGCTAAAGGACAAAGATAAAAACCTTGAAGGGACAGATATTCGTGAGGGTTTAGCAGCAATCGTGTCTGTTCGTATTCCAGAGCATTTATTACAATTTGAAGGACAAACCAAGGGCAAGCTTGGTACAAGTGAGGCTCGTTCAGCCGTAGATAGCGTAGTGTCAGAGCAAATTTTGTATGTGCTAGAGGAAAATGCAGAGTTATCGGCTTCTCTTGTACGTAAAGCAATCCGTGCGCAACAAGTAAGAGAAGCGGCTCGTAAAGCGCGTGAGGACGCTCGGAATGGCAAGAAAAGCAAAAAAGGTAGTACGATTCTATCAGGCAAATTAACACCAGCTCAGTCTCGCAATGCGGCCAAGAATGAGTTGTATTTAGTTGAGGGTGATTCTGCGGGTGGTTCTGCCAAACAAGGTCGTGATCGTACATTCCAAGCGATTTTGCCTTTGCGCGGTAAGGTCATCAACACAGAAAAAGCCAAGCTACAGGACATTATGAAAAACGAAGAAATTTCAACGATTATCCATGCGATTGGAGCAGGTGTTGGCACGGATTTTGCTGTGGAGGATTCAGCCTACGATAAAGTAGTGATTATGACCGATGCGGATACGGACGGGGCACATATTCAAGTCTTGCTCTTAACGTTCTTCTATCGTTATATGCGTCCACTCATTGAAGGAGGCAAAGTCTATATCGCTTTACCACCACTTTATAAGGTATCAAAAGGTACTGGTAAAAAAGAAGTGATTGAATATGCTTGGACAGAAAACGATTTACAAAAGGCCATCCAGAAAGTTGGAAAGGGTTACATATTGCAGCGCTATAAAGGTCTTGGTGAGATGAATGCTGACCAGCTATGGGATACGACAATGAACCCTGAGACACGGACATTAATTCGTGTCACAATCGAGGATGGTGCACGTGCAGAGAGACGTGTCACGACGTTAATGGGTGATAAAGTAGAACCGCGTCGTAAATGGATCGAAGCCAATGTTGACTTCGGTATGGAGGATGATTCAAATATTTTAGAAAATGAATTCATCCAACAAGAGGAGGACCAAGCATGAGTAGTACAGAAAAGTTTCAAGATTTACCGCTAGAAGAAGTGATGGGTGATCGTTTTGGTCGCTATAGTAAATATATTATTCAAGACCGCGCGTTGCCTGATGCACGTGACGGTCTTAAACCAGTACAGCGTCGTATTTTATATGCAATGTTTACAGAAGGCAATATACAGGATAAACCATTTCGAAAATCCGCAAAAACTGTCGGGAACGTAATCGGTAATTACCATCCGCACGGTGATAGCTCTGTTTATGAAGCAATGGTACGTATGAGTCAGGACTGGAAGGCACGTCATATGCTTATTGAGATGCATGGTAACAATGGTTCGGTTGATGGTGATCCTCCAGCTGCGATGCGTTATACAGAGGCGAGACTGTCTGCTATTGCTGGTGAAATGTTACGAGATATTGGCAAGAAAACGGTCGAGTTTGTACCAAACTTTGATGATCAAGATATGGAACCAACTGTTTTACCTGCACGTTTTCCAAACTTACTAGTCAATGGCTCTACAGGGATTTCGGCTGGCTATGCGACAGATATTCCCCCGCATGCGCTAGATGAAGTGCTGGATGCTGTGTTAATGCGCTTAGACAAGCCGCACGTGACAGTAGATGAATTGATGACTGTGATTAAAGGGCCGGATTTCCCAACAGGTGGGATTATCCAAGGGGTAGATGGCATCAAAAAGGCTTATGAAACAGGTCGAGGTAAAATCATTGTCCGTGCGCAAGCCGTAGTAGAACCGATCAAGGGTGGCAAAGAGCAAATTGTCATCACGGAATTACCATATGATGTGAATAAAGCGAATCTTGTGAAAAAAATTGATGAGCAACGTGTAGATAAACGTTTAGAGGGTATTGCGGAAATCCGAGATGAATCAGACCGTACAGGCTTACGTGTTGTGATTGAGCTGAAAAAGGATGTTCCGGGAAAAGGAATCTTACAATACCTATTTAAAACAACAGATTTACAGGTAGCTTATAATTTTAATATGATTGCTATTCATAATCGTCGTCCAACGATGATGACATTGCCATTATTGCTAGATGCCTATATTGCGCATCAAAAAGAAGTGGTGACGAACCGTTCGATTTATGATTTACAAAAGGCAAAGGATCGTTCTCATATTGTAGAAGGGTTAATTAAAGCACTCTCCATTTTAGATGAAGTGATTGCGACAATCCGTTCTTCTAACGATAAGAAGGATGCGAAGCTTAATTTACAAGCGAAGTTTGATTTTACAGAGGTACAAGCCGAGGCGATCGTTAGCTTACAATTATATCGTTTAACGAATACAGACATCACAGAGCTTCGTCAAGAACAAGACGAGTTAAATAAGTTGATTGCGAAGCTAGAAGGAATTTTACAAAGTGAAGCCAAGCTTGTACGTGTCATTAAACAAGAGTTACTAGAGATTAAGAAACGCTTCACAGAGCCACGTCGCTCGAAAATTGAGCAGGAAATAGAAGAAATTAAAATTACGCTAGATGTCCTTGTGCCAAGTGAAGAGGTTGTGGTGACGGTGACAAAGGATGGCTATATTAAACGTACATCCACACGTTCACATGCCGCTTCCAATGGTCAGGATTTTGCGATGAAGGATTCGGATTACTTATTGTATGAAGCAACCTTAAATACACAGCATCATCTGTTACTGTTCACAAATCGAGGCAATTATATTTACCAGCCTGTTCATGAGCTACCTGATATTCGCTGGAAGGATCTTGGACAGCATATTTCAAGTATTGTGCCAACAGGGGAAGATGAGTCTATTATTGCAGTGTATGGCTTTGAAACATTCGAACAGCCAAATACGTATATTTTAACAGCTACAAAAGATGGTCAAATTAAACGCTCCCCACTGGCAGATTATGCGGTGACGCGTTATTCGAAGCCAATAAAAACAATGAATGTCAAAGCGGGCGATGCGATGATCTATGCATCGTTTGTGACAGATGATGTGGAACTGATGTTAACAACGGATACAGCCTATGCGATTCGTTTCCCACTGGAGGAATTGCCAGTTACAGGAGTGAAAACAGGCGGTGTCAAAGGCATCACGTTAAAGGATGGAGAAGCCTTAGTCGGTGTCAATGTGCTACAGCCTGATGCTACACAATATGTGGTAATCGTCACACAGCGTGGAGCCGTGAAGAAAATGAATGTTGCAGAAGTTGAAGTGGCAAGTCGTGCAAAACGTGGTCTAAAAGTATTAACAGAATTAAAAGCAAATCCTCACCGTATTGTGGCAGTTATTCAAGCAACGAATGAGGAGCAAATAGTGATTGAAACGGAAAAAGGTGTACAAGAGCTCATTGATGTCCAAACATTGACGCGTGCTGATCGCCATTCCAACGGTTCGTTTAAAGTGGATATTGCAACAGATGGGGCTATTTCCCATGTTTTAACGGCTAAAAAAGAACAGAAACTAAGCTAATGATAAGCCCAGTCTCTTAGGAGTGCTGGGTTTTTTTACGAGAGCAGTCGTTAGTCAAAAATAGCATCTTGTCATTTTAGCGTAACTATGGGTATAATAATCAACGAAAAGTTCATAGCACAAGAATGTAGGGGGGCTAGTAGTTGCTAGCTGAGATTGTGTCCGATAGACGCTGACCCTTTGAACCTGATTTGGCTCGTACCAGCGTAGGGAACATCTATTCAAAAAAGCAAAGTTTTGAAGATTGATTGCAATACGTCTGGGAGGAATCCTAGGCGTTTTTTTATGTTTTCAAGCAATATCTTGCCAAACGCATACGCTTTCTTTCTGGTGACAACATTCAATCATGAACACTTTCACATTATCAACTAGGAGGACTTCGCATGAAAAAATGGTTATTTATTCTAGTGGCTGCACTTTTAACGTTAGTGGGCTGTAGTGACAAGGAGGACAAGCAGGCTACTGATCAGCTGAAAAAAGTATCAGTGGTCTTAGATTGGACACCAAATACAAATCATACAGGGCTGTATGTCGCAAAAAAACTCGGTTATTTTGAGGAGCAGGGCTTAGATGTTGACATTATTATGCCTGGGGAGGCAGGAGCCGATCAGCTTGTTGCTTCTGGCAAGGCAGAGTTTGGTGTGAGCTATCAGGAAGGGATTACACAGGCTCGTGTGCAAGATGTGCCTCTTGTCTCCATTGCCGCTATTATTCAACATAATACATCTGGCTTTGCTTCTATTGCATCAAAAGGTATTACATCACCAAAGGATTTCGAAGGTAAAACCTATGGCGGTTGGGGGGCTCCACTAGAGCAAGCTGTCTTACAATCATTGATGCAAACAGAAAAGGCAGACATTCATAAACTAGATATCGTCAATGCAGGAGATTTAGATTTTTTCACGATGATGCAAAAGGATATTGATTTTGCTTGGATTTATTACGCGTGGACAGGTATTGAAGCTGAGCTACGGGGTGAAAAGATTAATATGCTGTACTTAACAGATTATAGTGATCAGCTGGACTATTATACACCTGTTCTAGCTACAAATGAAAAAATGATCCAGGACAATCCTGACCTAGTTAAAGCGTTTGTGGCGGCTGCATCGAAGGGCTATGAATACGCCATAGCGCATCCAAGTGAGGCGGCTGATATTTTAATAGAAGCGGCTCCCGATTTAGATCAAGCGTTAGTGCATAAAAGTCAGGAATGGCTAGCCGATAAATATCAGGATGATGCCAAGCAATGGGGAGAGCAAAAGCTTTCTGTATGGGAAAACTATGCAAAATGGATGTCTAGCAACAACGTGTTAGAGGGCGAATTTAATGCGAAACAAGCCTTTACAAACGATTTCTTACCTAAAAAGGAGACCAAATAAGATGGCGAATTCATTAATCAGTGTTCAAATCATTCCAAAAACAGAGAAATTTGAGGATGTTATACCGTATGTCGATGCGGCGATTGCTGTGATAGATGCTGCTGGTGTGAAATATGAGGTACATCCGTTGGAAACGACGATGGAAGGTGAGCTGTCAATGTTGCTGCAAATCATTGAAAAAATGAATGACAAGATGATTGAGCTTGGTGCTATCAATGTCATTACACAAGTGAAAATATTATATCAGCCAACTGGTATAACAATGGATACATTAACGGAGAAATACCAGTAATGAAACAAGCTTTGCAAAAGGGAAGGACGATTATTTTTATCGCCTTCCTCTTATTCGTGTGGGAGCTCATTGTGCATGTGGCTGAAGTTCCTCATTGGTTATTACCTGCACCAAGTAGTATTTTGTTGGAAGCTTTTAAAGCCTATCAAACCTTTTTACCACATGCTTGGGCTACGATGCAATTAGCTTTATTAGGACTTGCCATTGGCATTGCCTGTGGATTAATGGTGGCGATTGTCTTGCATCGATTTACATTTATTCGGGAGTTGTTTTATCCGATTTTAATTATGTCGCAAAATATCCCTATTCTTGTCTTAGCACCATTGCTCATTATTTGGTTTGGCTTTGGTTTATTACCAAAGCTCATCATTATTTGCCTCGTGTGCTTTTTCCCCATTGTTATTGCGGCAATGGACGGATTTCGGCAAACAGCACCTGAATTAAAGCATTATTTTGCCATGGTTGGTGCTACAAAGGCGCAAACTTTTTGGAAGCTTGAATGGCCTCATGCATACCCAACGATTTTTTCAGGTGTAAAAATTGCTGCGACGTATAGTGTGATGGGCGCTGTTATTGCGGAGTGGCTTGGTGCAAAAAAAGGAATAGGCGTTTATATGACCTTAGCACAGTCCTCGTTCCGCACTGATCGTGTATTCGTAGCCATTTTTGCGATTGTTTTATTAAGCTTACTGTTGTTTAGCAGTATTCGCTTACTTGAAAAATTCATGGTGAAGGGGAGAGGCTATCATGCTCAGCATTCAAAACATCGCTAAATCCTTTGATACCCTGCAAGTTCTTGAAGATGTATCCTTTGACGTTAAAGATGGAGAGTTTGTGGCCATTGTTGGTCCCTCTGGCAGTGGTAAGAGTACCCTTTTTCAATTAATTGGTGGCGTTTCTACGATTGATCAAGGGGCCATTTTATTAAATGAAGAGGAGATTCAGCGAAAAAGAGGAACGATTGGTTATATGCCTCAGCAGCCTTGTCTACTACCTTGGCGCACGATTTTAGAGAATGTCACACTCGTAGAGGAATTACAGCATCAACCAAATGCTGAACGTGCTATAGAGTGGCTTGAAAAGGTGGGGCTTGGTTCATTTATCCATGCTTATCCAAACGAATTGTCAGGCGGCATGCAACAGCGTGTATCTTTTATACGTGCGATGGTCAGTGATAAGCCGATTTTATGCTTAGATGAACCATTTTCTGCGCTGGATGAATTCACCAGACTGGAAATGCAAGCGTGGCTATTATCCATCTGGGAAGCCTATCGTAAATCAATACTATTTGTCACGCATAGTATTGAGGAAGCACTCTTTTTAGCGGATCGGATCCTTGTTTTAAGCAAACGTCCTGCGACGGTTAAAAAGGAAATCATCGTGCCGTTTGAGAGACCTCGGAAAGAGGAAATTCGACATTCTGCAGCATTCACAGCGTTAAAGCAACAATTATTTATGTATTTACAGGAGGAAAAGGGTGATATGTTTGTTGATTGATGCTCATATTCATTTGGATCAGTATCGAGATGAGGAAATTCCAGCCTTACTTGAAGAGGTAGAGACGGTGATTGCGGTTAGCATGCAGTTGTCGTCCTGTAAAAGAACATTGCATTTATCGAATAACTATCAGCCAGTGAAAGCCGCTTTTGGCTTTCATCCGGAACAGCCTTTACCAAATCCAAGCGATGAGGAGGCATTATTTGATTGGATCCGTTCACATAAAGAACATATGGTAGCTGTTGGTGAGGTCGGTTTACCTTATTATTTAAGACAACAGCAAACGATAGATGACCGACTTTATGTGGCTCTATTAGAGCGTTTTATAGTCTTGGCAAAGGAATTGGATAAGCCAATAGTGTTACACGCTGTCTATGAGGATGCTAGCATCGTTTGTGATTTACTTGACAAACATCAGCTTCGCCAAGCACATTTTCATTGGTTTAAAGGGGATGAGGCTGTGGTGAAACGCATGATTCAGCATGGCTATTTTATTTCGATCACCCCTGATTGTTTGTATGAACAAGAAATTCAACAGTTGATACAAGCTTATCCCATTGAACTAATGATGGTGGAAACGGATGGTCCTTGGCCTTTTGAAGGACCGTTTACAAATAAGCGTACATCTCCGTGGATGATGCATTCGACCATTGAGGTCATAGCGTCCATCAAGGGGTTGTCGACACAGGAAGTGGCTCAAATTATCACGCAAAACACCAATGCCTTCTATCGGCTTTAAAAGAAAAAGCAGTATAGGGAACGTTAGTCGTCCTTATACTGCTTTTTATGTTTTGTGAAATCATGATCGAGTTTCTCATTCTTTGTTTTTGTTATGCGCTCGTGTGTACTGAAGGATATAGATTGACGGTTTTTTTCAACATCCTTGCCGACAGTTCGTTTAACATGCATCCGTTTCTTTTTAGCCCTCGATTGTGACATGAGCATAACCTCCAATCTTTTTCTCATTCTATAGTAGCGAATAGGGAAGAAAAAGTAAAACCTCGTAAGCGAGATGCTTACGAGGGTGTTGAGTGATTAGTGAGATACGTCCTGTACAGAAATACCTGTGTTTGCTTTAACGTCAACTTCACGATACTTCGCGTCATCCGTTTCTTTAGAAAGTAATGTACCGATGAAACCACCAAGGAAACCAAGTGGTACAGAGATTAAGGCTGGGTTCGTTAACATGATTAATGGTTCACCAACGAAAATCGCCTTACCTTCAACTGGATTCCATACGTTTGGTGAAATAGCAACTAACACTAATGCAGAAATTAAACCTGTTAACATCGCCGTTACAGCACCAGCTGTATTAAAGCGTTTCCAATAAATTGTATAGATAATAACTGGAAGGTTAGCAGATCCCGCAATACAGAATGCTAGAGATACTAAGAATGCAACGTTTAATGTTTGTGCGCCAAGTGCTAATAGGATAGAAATAACAGCGATTGTAATGGAACCAATGCGAGCTGCAAGAACTTGCTCTTTTTCTGTAATTTTACCCTTTTTGATAATTTGTCCATAAATATCATGAGATAGGGCAGATGCACCTGAAAGTACAAGGCCTGCTACTACCGCTAGGATTGTTGCGAAGGCTACCGCACAAACGAATGAGAATAGGATGTCTCCACCAAGTGCTTCTGCAAGCAGTGGGGCAGCCATGTTACCAGCAGCGTTTGCAGCGATAATATCTTCTTTCCCAACAAATGCTGCTGCACCGAAACCTAAGAAAATTGTTAGAACGTAGAAAATACCTACGATCCAAGTAGCCCAAATAACCGATGAACGAGCTGTTTTTGCGTCTTTTACTGTAAAGAAACGCATTAAAATATGTGGAAGACCCGCAGTACCCAATACTAAGGCAATTAACATAGAGATTGTATCAAGTCCATTTGTGTATTTTAGACCTGGATTTAAATAAGCAGCACCACTATCAGTAGCTGTTGTCATTTCTGTAAACATTGTCGAGATACTGAAGCCGAACTCTTTTAATACTAAGAACGAAATAATCACTGTACCAAGCATTAACAGACAAGCTTTGATGATTTGCACCCAAGATGTCGCTGTCATACCACCGAATAATACGTATGTTGTCATCATGAAACCTACGATTAACACGGCAATCCAGTAGTCGATTCCTAAAAGTAATTGAATAAGTGCTCCTGCACCAACTAGTTGTGCAATCATGTAGAATAAAACAATTGTAATCGTGCTTAAAGCAGCTGTTCCACGAACTTTTGCATTATTGAAGCGAGCTGTAATCATGTCAGCTAATGTAAATTTCCCAAGGTTACGTAATGGCTCAGCAACGATGTATAACACCACTAAGTAAGCTACTAAATAACCAATAGAGAAGAAGAATCCATCAAATCCAAATAATGCGACTGCACCAGCGATACCTAGGAAAGAGGCTGCTGATAAATAGTCTCCAGCGATAGCTAGTCCATTTTGCCAACCTGTTAAGCCACCACCTGCCGTGTAGAAATCACTTGCGGAAGATGTACGTTTAGATGCCCACCATGTAATAACTAATGTTAAACCAACTATGGCTACGAAGAAGAATATGGCTGTAAAACTCATTCCGTTACTCATCGGCGGCCACCTCCGTTTTCGTATTCAGCGATAATCGCTTTTGCTTCTCTATCAAAGTTGTTTGCCTTAGCTACATATAAATGACATAACCCCCATGTCATGATGAATAGCCCCGCTGCATAGATCCACACCCAAGTAATTTCCCCAAATGCCTTTTGATGTAGAATTGTCGTGTACGATGTCAGAATTGGTAACAACATGTATGCCAATAAAAATATGACAGTTATAGACCAAAGAAAAGAATTTTTTCTGCGTACAAGAGATTTAAATGATTCTTGGTTTGCAATTGCATCATAGTCAATCACGATACCTTTTTTTGCCTGATTGTTCGCCATTAACATTCCCCATTTTGTGTATATTTTTTCTACCTCAAGACTTGATTTTGCTAGTTTAGTGAATTCACATTTTCATTTTATGAAACAGTTCACAAAATTGCAATACATTTCAGAAAAATTATGCAAAAAAAATTTTTCAGAAAATAGTCCCGAGAGAGAAAAAATGGCACAAACTCAAGAATATAGGGGGTTTTAGAAAATTCAGATAAATAAATAAAGCAAAGGGAAATCTAGATTCTTGACAAAAATAGAAGGGTAAATTTACAAGAAAATCTTGTTTTTTCAATTAAAATTAAACACCATTTACCTAGTGGGAATTGGATTTTTTCTGTTTTTTGGAAGAGAAATAGTATTGTTCAATAAATAAATTAGTAGATATTGAATAACAAAAAAGGCGAAAAACTCGATGAAAAATCGAATTTTTTGCCTATTTTTTTGCATTTTTTGAATTGGGATTCATTATGCAAGAGGTGAATAAATATTAATGAGAAATATCAGAAACAGATACGCCTGTATTCGCTTTCACACGAATTTCTTGATAAATACGTTCAGCTTCTTCCTGTGGTACTTTGCTAGCTGTCAAAACTGTACCAAGGTACCCAGCAATAAAGCCTAATGGAATCGTAATAATCGCAGGAACAGCAAGTGGTACAAGCGGTTGACCAACAAAGATGGCTGCACCTTCAACGGGGCTCCAGACATTCGGTCCCATTGCGCCTAAAATTAAACAGGACACTAAACCCGTTACCATAGCTGTTACAGCTCCTGTGGAATTAAATTTCTTCCAATAGATTGTATAAAGGATCACAGGTAGGTTGGCTGAGGCACCGATACAAAAGGCAAAGGATACTAGGAACGAAACATTTAAGCTTTGGGCAAACAATGCAAGAATAATAGACACAATCGCAATCGAAATAGAGCCTGTACGTGCAGCTACAACCTGTTGCTTTTCAGTTAATTTCCCTCCTTTTATGATTTCTCCATAAATATCATGAGAAATAGCAGAAGCCCCCGTTAACACTAAGCCTGACACAACAGCTAAAATCGTCGCGAAGGCTACGGCGCCAATAAATGCCATCAAGACATCTCCGCCTAAATAATGCGCTAGAAGTGGGGCAGCCGTATTACCAGCCTTACTTTCAGCAAGAATTTGATCTAATCCAACAAAGTTTAGCGCACCGAACCCTAAGAAGATCGTTAATGAAAAGAAAATAGCTGTAATCCAAGTTGTCCAAGAAATAGAAGAACGTGCTGTCTTGGCATCTTTTACAGTAAAGAAACGCATTAAAATATGTGGTAAACCTGATGTTCCTAAAACTAAAGCCATCATCATCGAAACGGAGTCGATTGTGCTTGTGTATTTAATCCCAGGCACAAGGAATTCTTCCCCATGATCCATTGCAATTGTGTCAAACATTTTCATAAGAGAGAAATCAAATTTCATTAACACTAATACCGCTAATAGACCTGTCCCAAATAATAACAAGCTTGCTTTAATAATTTGTACCCATGAAGTTGCTGTCATGCCGCCGAACAATACATACGTTGTCATCATAACGCCGACAATTAACACAGCAATCCAATATTCAATTCCAAATAGTAGTTTAATTAATGCACCAGCACCTACAAGCTGTGCAATCATATAAAGAATTACAATAATAATCGTGCCTGATGCAGCCACGCCACGAATTCGTTTTTCATTAAAACGAGCCGTTAACATATCTGCTAATGTGTAACGCCCCAAATTACGCATAGGCTCAGCAATGACATAAAGAAGCACTAAATTTGCTACAACATAGCCAACAGAGAAGAAGAAACCATCAAAACCAGTTAAGGCAATCGCACCAGACACCCCAAGAAAGGCAGCTGCTGATAAATAGTCACCAGCAATCGCAAAGCCGTTTTGCCACCCCTTTAATCCACCACCGGCTGTGTAAAAATCAGCAGCCGAGGAAGTGCGTTTTGCTGCAATATAGGTAACGACAAGTGTTAATCCAACAATGGCTAAAAAGAAACCTACAGATACAATATTCATTTAGTTACCACCTTTCGCATGATACTCGGCTAGCACAGCAGCCGCAGCTTTATCGAATGAAGCAGCTTTTTTTACATATACTGTACAGAGCACAATGGTCATGATAAATAACCCTGCAGAATATACCCATACACCCGTAATATTTCCGAATAATTTTTGTTGTAGTACAGGTTGGAAGGCAAGGATCGGAAGCAAAATATAAAGAATTAGAAACACTGCTGTAATCGAGAAAAGAAAGGTATTTTTCTTTTTCACAAAGGTATTAAACGATTCCATTGCCTCAATTGCATGATAATCAATTGATTGAGCCTGTTTTTCACTAGAAACATTCGCCATTATTATTCCCCCTAAAGTTATATATTTCTGTTTTAAACGACATATTTCTTTTTCTTTCGTCGTTATATTCACTTATTTTATGGGGGATATTCTTATAATGCAATACTAAATTTTGAGTTTTTATAATTTTTAGTCAGTTTAGTTGCGTAGAAATAACATAGAAATATTAAGTGTTTAATAGAATAAAATGGTATTAAAGAGAACGAGAATTTCGAGTGAAATAATATTATTGAAATAGTTTGTTGCTGATAAAGTTGAATGTAGGAGAAAATATATTCACAAAAGAGAATTTTCTGTATTTTATTATTCTTCTATTAAAACCCAGAGAAGTGTAAAAGGTAGAAATAGTTTGTTATATAACAACCGTTCTTTCTCTTGGGAAATAACGAAAATAATAAAAAAAAGCTTTCAAAAAAATTTTGAAAAGGATGTGTCATTTGGAAGATGTAGTGTAATGAAATACCAGAATCAGTTAATGTTCACATGTTATACAAATAGCAATCTGGGTGTAAGTCCATTATCTTGTATTTGGCTTCTAGAATGAATAAAATAAGATGATGAAATGAAGGGAAGTGGTACCGCAAATGAAAAAGAAAAGTATACTGCTCGTTTTAGTTCTAGCATTCAGCAGCATTTTAGCTGCTTGCGGAAGCTACAAATTTGAGCCATCTGTAAACATTGAGGTCCAAGATTTCAATGTAATGAATCAAAAAAATGAACAAGTGAGCCTAGATGATTTAAAAGGTAAGCCTTGGCTAGCAATGTTTATTTTTACAAACTGTACGACGATCTGTCCGCCAATGACATTTAATATGACAGAGGTCCAGCAAGCACTACAGGATGAAGGCCTTGAGGATTATCAAATTGTCGCATTTAGTGTAGATCCAGAGGTGGATAAGCCTGAGGTATTAACGAACTATTTAAATACGTATAATGTTGTCGATGAAAGCAAATGGCAGCTATTAACGGGCTATCAACAAAAATTTATCGAACAATTTGCACGTAAATCATTCAATTCATTAGTCAAAAATGATCCAAACTCAGACCAAGTCATACATATGTCGAGCTATTATTTAGTGAACGCAGACGGCACAGTTGTAAAAGACTATGATGGCGCGACAAACGTACCAGTTGAAACTATTGTTGGAGATATGAAGGCACTCATTAAGGAAAGCAAATAACACAGAGGTCCATGTGACTTCTGTGTTTTTTTGTTGTCGAGAAAGAATTCACCTCCAAAGATTGGATTCGTCTCGATTTTCTTTCTCAATATTGCACAGAATAGCATTGTACTTTATGGTTGTATCCATAGGATGGTTCAATAACTTAAACTATTCAACTAATTAAAGGAGGGATTATTTACATGACTAAACAGGACCAACTACACACCATTAAAGAAAATTTTATCAACTGTCAAAAGGTACTATTGGCCATTGGTGATGAAACACGTCAATCTATTTTACTTGTGTTAATGGCTACGGATTGTCAAACAGGATTACGTGTAGGCGAAATCACAGAACAAACCCATCTGTCTAGACCTGCTGTGTCACATCACCTTAAAATTTTACGTGATGCCGGTGTTATTTTAATGCGTAAAGAAGGGACAAAAAACTTTTATTATATAGATATACGCACAAAATTAGGTTTACTAAAAACACTTGTTACGGATATTGAGACGCTATTAAAGGAATTTTATTGAGAATACGATAAGTTATTTGGAGGAATAAACGATGAAAGCAATGGTTATCAATCAATATGGCAAAGCCCCGATGCAGTTAGCAGAAATACCTACACCTGAAATTGGTGAATATGAGATACTTGCAGAAATTCATGCCGCTAGTATTAATCCTATTGATTTTAAAATACGCGATGGAAAAGTGAAGTTGTTAATACAATATAAAATGCCTCTAATCCTTGGAAATGATTTTTCGGGAGTTGTGGTAAAGGTTGGCACAAAAGTAACTCGTTTTAAAGTGGGCGATGAAATATATGCACGTCCACGTAAAAGTAAAATCGGTACTTTTGCCGAATTTATCGCAATACATGAAGATGATATAGCCCTAAAACCTAAAAACTTGAGCTTTGAGGAAGCTGCATCCATCCCTCTCGTTGGGTTGACTTCATATCAAGCATTACATGACATCATGCACTTACAAAAAGGACAAAAGATTTTAATTCATGCAGGGTCTGGTGGTGTAGGTACTTTTGCTATTCAACTGGCTAAAGTAATGGGTGCTACAGTAGCAACAACTGCTAGTGAAGCTGGTGCAAACTTAGTCACATCTCTTGGTGCAGACGAAGTGATCAATTACAAGACAGAGAAGTTTGAAGAGATATTGGGAAATTATGATGCCGTCTTTGATACACTTGGGGGTGAGACGCTTGAAAAATCTTTCGAGATCATCAAAAATGGAGGGAAAATTGTTTCTGTTTCTGGTATGCCAAATGCCCGTTTTGCTAAAGAAAATGGTTCAGGATTTTTCAAAACCTTATTATTTTCAGCAGCAAGTTATAAACTGACTGCACTTGAAAAGAAGCATCATGCGCAATATTCCTTTTTATTTATGAAGCCAAGCGGTGATCAATTACGTATAATTGCGGACTATATTGAATCTGGTAAAATCAAACCCGTCATTGATCGAACTTTTACATTTGAAGAAGCTCAAAAAGCGATGGAATATGCTGAGTCTGGGAGGGCAAAGGGGAAGATAATTGTGAAAATCAAGTAGTCATCTAAGCTATCTTGGTTGCTATTGATCTAAATTATTAAATGTATAGAGGGGTGTTTCCTTCTTATTTAATGGCCAATTTAACTAGTTTTCGGAGTGACCACGCTTAATATGAACATGGTGAAGGAAATATAATGGTGTTGGCACATGCTTCCAAAAATGCCTATGCTAGAAAATGATATTTCGATCTTGATGATTCCTTCGTTGTTTTTTCGCTGAATTTACATTGAATATTTTGGCATAAATAGATTTTCCTCTTACAAGCTCAAATTCATTAAGCAATTTATGCAAGTGCTTATGGCCAAAAGCTAGCTGATGTATAGAGGTAAATATGAAAGAAGCTGTGATTGCAGCTTCTTTTTTGCAGTAAATAGCACTTTATTTGAACGTATAAGATTGTAGCCCTTGTATCATCATTCGACTGATGGACTTTGTGAGTTCTTCTAATGAACAATCGAATTTTCCTGCTAACCAATCTTGATACATCGACATTAGCCCACCTACTAAGAAATGGACACGTAATACAAATTCTTGACGTTCTTGACTGGGATGAATAGTTTCTTGAAAACTAATGATTTTCTCGATCAGAATGTCTTTTAATTTCACGACAAAGCAAGAGGCCCCCTGTACAAAGATTAACTTTCGGTAAAATTCAATATCTTGTTGTAAAAAGTCCACCATTTTTAAAAAGAAAGGCATCGGATTTTGAATGATTTCGACCGCTTTAAAATCATTCAGAAACTCTACCATTTTGCCCATTAGTTCATTTTCAATTTCCTCAATAACCGCCAAAATATCCGAGTAATGAGCATAGAATGTTCCTCTACTTACTTCAGCTCGTTCAACAATATTTTTTACGGTGATCTTTTCTAAATCCTTCTCCAGCACTAATTCTACAAATGCGTGCCTAATCATTTTTCTTGAGCGAATTGCGCTTTTGTATTCTGCTTTCCCACTCATTTTTTTTGCACTCCTAAAATATTTTTCTAAAGTTGAACACATTGATATGTCAATGTTCAAAGTTGTACATATAGACGAAAATTGAACATTGTCCCGTTTTCTGAGGCTAAGTATACTTGATTTACGAATAAAAGTATACACTTGTATGATTTTATAATCGTTTATCTAGAGGCTAGCATTCTCTAGATAATTATTAATTTAGTAAAGTGAAAGTGAGAGAAATGATGATGAAAAAAATCATGAATTGGCGAGTAGCATCGTTCGTTTTATGGATAGTCATGACAGTCCTTATAGTCGTGACGATGCCTAATTTAGATCAATTGGTTAGAGAAAAAGGGCAAATTACTATTCCCGAAAGTGCTCAAAGCAACATTGCAGAAGATCTGCTTAATCAAATGGATAATGACAGTGGGGAAAGGTATCAAATTATTGCTGTCTTCAATAGTGGGAATGATCAAGCATTAACAAAGGAACAAAAAGAAGAAGTAGGAAAAATCATTAAAGAATTAAAAAAAGAACAAACTCAGCTTGGTATGAAGGAGATTATGACTCATTTAGATAATGAGCAAACGAAAAAACAGCTCATTTCTGAAGATGGAACTACCATTCTAGCTCAGCTTTCTGTTGAGCAGAATAATAGAGAAATTTCTGAGATAACGAAGGAGCTTACTAAAATTATAGATAGTAAAAATGTAGATACCTATCTAACAGGAAACAGTCTGGTAATGGAAGATTTCGTTCAATCCACACAAGAGGGGATTAAGAAAACAGAAATAATAGCGATTATCTTTATTATCGCTGTGCTCATTCTTGTTTTCCGATCACCAATAGTGCCATTCGTCTCTCTTTTATCGGTTGGAGTAGCTTACGTAGTGTCACTAGGAATCATTGCACACTTAGTAGATCAGTTTAATTACCCATTTTCGAATTTTACTCAAGTATTTTTAGTTGTTATTTTATTCGGTATCGGCACAGATTATAATATCTTACTCTTCACTCGATTTAAGGAAGAACTGGTGAAGCAGGAAGATCGTTGGAAAGCAGTGCGCAGCACATATAAAACAGCTGGAAAAACGGTTCTGTATAGTGCGCTTGCGGTGTTTATTGGATTTATGGCTCTTTATTTGGCGGAATTCGGGTTATACCGAGCAAGTTCAGCTGTAGCAATTGGCGTAGCTGTACTCTTATTGGTTTTATTGACCTTAAATCCTTTTTTTATGGCTTTACTGGGGAAAAAGATGTTCTGGCCAGCGAAAATTTTTACTGGTCATAATGACAGTAAAATATGGGGATTTTTAGCGAGGCTATCTGTTTTAAGACCTTTCGTTGCACTAGTCTTTACAGCGATTTTGTGCGTTCCTTTTATCATGAATTCTAGTCATTCTCTAAGCTATAATGATTTGTTGGAAATCGATGATCGTTATGCTTCAAAGCAAGGGATTAATGTGATTGAAGCGCATTTCCCAGCAGGTTTTTCATCACCTACTACACTTGCCTTACAGTCAAATGAAGCACTGGATAATGCAAGATCATTACAAGCATTAGATGAAATAGCTGAAAAGATTTCGCAGATTGACGGTGTATCTAAAGTATTAACAGCTACACGACCAATTGGAGAAAAAATGGATGACCTATACATCACGGAGCAATCTAAACAAATAAAGAGTGGCTTAGGTGATGCGAATGAAGGTGTAGGTAGGATTAGTAATGGTTTGTCTTCAGCTGAGCAACAATTCCAACAAACAGATACAAATGCTGCTCAAAATGTTCAGGCATTAATTCAAGGAACAGATGAAATGACAAAAGGTGTTTCGAGTTTAGGGACTGCTATTGATCAATTAACAAACGGCGTAAGTGCAGGAGCAAATGGCGTCCAAGAACTAGAAAATGGTTTAGCTTCTGTAAAAGAAAATACGAACACTTTATCCATTTCGATGTCACAATTATTAAATGGTTATACGGAACTTGAAAAAGGTTTGTCCTCATTTAGTACGAATTTCACTAGCATTGGGCAAGGGATTGAAAGTGCAGAAAAAGGATATAGACAAATTGAAAGTGCAATGCATGCACTCGTACAGTCAAAACCAGAGTTAGCTAATGATATGAATGTGCAAACGACGCTTAGCATTGCATCAACTGAAAGGCAGCAATTAGAGCAATTATCAGAGAAATTACACACAGTGACAGCTCAATTCGAAGGGGCCATGACATCATTTAGGGAAGTAAATGCTTCACTTGCCAAAGTGAACAGTAGCTTCTCCCAATTACAAGCAGGTGTGAATCAACTATATGAAGCATCTTCTAGCTTAACGCATGGTTTGCAATCTGCAGCAAAGGGGTCTAACCAAATCGCAAGCCAAGTACCCTCCCTTGAATCAGGATTAATGACGATTAACGAGGGACAAAAGCAACTGCAAACAGCACTAACGGATTTAGCTGATAAAATGGCAACCTTACAATCAGGATTATCAGCAAGCACAAAAGGTTTACAAGACGTCAGCACAGGTTTAACAGATGTGCAAGACTATTTAACAGGTCTTAGTGAATCAGAGGCTTCTGAAAAGTTATATATGCCAAAGGATGTTTTAGTGAGTGATGAGTTCCAAAAATCATTGAACATGTATATGTCCGATAATCGGAAAATAACTCAGATGGGCATCATTTTAGATGTGAATCCTTATTCAAAGGAAGCCATGATAATTGTTGACCAAATTGAGCAAGAGCTACAAGCGATCATTAAAAGTAGTGAGTTTCGTGATGCGAAGGTAGCAATCGGTGGAAGAACATCGCAAAATGTGGATCTTGAAGAAATTGCGAGTGGGGATTTCACTCGAACAGCAGCCATCATGCTAATAGGCATTGGTATCATTCTGATCATTATTACTCGTTCTTTCCTAAAACCAATTTTTATTTTAGCCTCTTTAATCATAACGTACTATACTGCCATAGGTATGAGTAGCATTATAAGCGCTAAATTTCTCAATATGAGTGAACTAGCGTGGAATGTACCATTCTTTAGTTTCATCATGATTGTTGCATTAGGAGTAGACTACAGTATCTTCTTGATGATGCGTTATAGAGAGCTGGAGGGGAATTCGACAAAAACTATTATCGATGCCACACGTCATATTGGAGGTGTGGTGATATCAGCAGCGATCATTCTTGGAGGTACATTTGCGGCATTAATGCCTTCAGGTGTCATAACGCTTATTGAAATAGCCATAACGGTTATTCTAGGGCTTGTTCTACTTACTTTTGTCATGTTGCCAATTCTAATTCCTGCTTTGTTAAGCGGGGTGGGGCGAATTCGCAATATTGGAAGAAAGGAAAGGAAGCAATAGATAACTTATAAAAAACCATAGTTACACCAGAAAAAAAGCTGCCATTTCAGACAGCTTTTTTCTGGTGCTGACGGGGAAGGGAAGTGGAGACCTATTTAGTTAATTAAATGATACAAAAGTGAAATAGAGAGCAAACTCCATTTCACTTTTTTGAATAAAGAATTTTTCTGTAACTAAATATGACTAATATGAAACAATGGCACTGAGCATTATTTCTCTCTCATTTCTTTTTTCACATAATAAAACTTTGAACTATACCAGCTAATAGTTAATCATAATTTTTAAAATTTAACGCTCCTCTAAAAATGGATTGCTTGATTGCTATAATTATGGACGTTTTTATTCAATCCAAAGGCTGATAAAATCACATCATACTACAAGTAGGAGTGATAACCATGGTTAAGGTACGTTACAAAGTAAGAGAAGTGTTGGACAAGAACAAAATAGATATATTTTTGCAGCAAGCTCGCATTGGGCATCTAGGTATGGTTGACGGTCATTTGCCATATGTTATCCCACTTAATTTTGTGTGGACAAATGGGGTGCTTTATTTCCATGGAGCCACTGGCGGGAGACGAAATCAAGTGATGGAAGAGAATCCAGAGGTCTGCTTTACAGTTTGCGAAGAATATGGAACGATTACTAATCCAGTACCCGCTAAAACGGACACCGCTTATATGAGTGTCATGGTTTTTGGTAAGGCTCAACCTATCGTCGATCTAAATGAAGCGACACATATGTTGCAAGAAATGATAAATAAATATGTACCTGGTTACTATAATCGTCCCTTATCCCAGCAACATGTGGACAAATATCGATCAGCCGTTTTCGGAGGGCCGGTTCAAGTTTACCGAATTGTTCCGCAACATATTACCGCGAAAGAAAATCCAATTGCACTAGGGGAAATGTTCAATATTGAAAAAATCCCACATACATAGTACTGGTTTTCAGAATTTGGTAAATCAAATCACTGTAAGCACCACTAACCCTAGTCATCTAGGGTTAGTGGTTTTTTAGTGTACCTACTTTATGGACTGTTAAAATTCGCATTTTTGGATGTTTTTTATCAATCCGTAATACGTTATGCTAAGATCGTTCAATAAGAAAGGCGGTTTTTAAAATAAATACGATGAAATCAATAGAAGCCTTTGAAATAGCAAAAAAGCTTATGCCTGGTGGCGTAAACAGCCCAGTAAGAGCATTTCAATCAGTTGGGATGGAGCCCATTTTTATTAGCCATGGGAAAGGCTCGAAAATCTATGATATTGATGGCAATAGCTATATAGATTATGTTCTTTCCTGGGGACCATTAATTCATGGACATGCAGATAAGGAGGTTTTAGGTGCACTTCTTGAAGCCATTCATAGTGGGACAAGTTTTGGATTGCCAACTTTACAAGAAAATAAGCTAGCTGAATTAATAACTACTCGTATTCCTTCCATAGAGAAGATTCGAATGGTTAACTCAGGTACAGAAGCGACAATGAGCGCCATTAGACTAGCTAGAGGCTTTACTGGCAAAAACATGATTGTGAAATTTGATGGAAACTATCATGGACACAGTGATCATCTATTAGTAAAGGCAGGTTCAGGAATTGCTACATTAGGTCTTCCTGATAGTCTAGGTGTACCTTTAGAGATAACTAAAAATACAATATCCATTCCCTATAACAATATCGAAGTCTTGAAGAAAATATTTGATAAATATGGCTCACAAATTGCAGCCGTTATAGTAGAACCATTTGCAGGCAATATGGGAGGAATACCAGCTAATCCTGAATTTCTTCAAGCGATACGCTCTTTCACTACAAAATATGGTGGGCTATTTATACTTGATGAGGTCATGACTGGCTTTCGGATAGATTATCATTCTGCTCAGGGGCTTTATAACATAAAACCAGACTTAACTTGTTTAGGTAAGATCATTGGTGGGGGGATGCCTGTTGGCGCATATGGTGGAAGAAAAGAGATTATGAATCAAATCGCTCCTGAAGGGAATATTTATCAGGCTGGAACCTTATCAGGTAATCCAATAGCGATGGTAGCGGGGTATACGACAATAAATAAATTAAATCTTGACAGTTACGAGTATATAGAAAAGTTATCTAATAGGCTTATTCAAGGCTTATCCAAAGTAGCTCATAACTATAATATTCCCCTTAAAACAACAAAAGCTGGGACAATGATTGGATACGCATTCATCGATCATCCTTTACAAGATTTTGATGATGCTCAAAAAATAGATTCCGAGATGTTTTGTCGTTTTTATAGGGAAGTGCTTAAACAGGGTATACTTTTACCTCCGTCTCAATATGAAAGCATATTTATATCGACTGCCCATTCCATACATGATATTGATAGAACGATTCATGCTGCAGAAGTAGCATTTAAAAGAATAATAGCATTTGTTTAGATGAAGCAAAGTATACTAAAACCATCCTATTCCTATAAAATTATCGATTTGATAGTATAATAATGATTGACTGTACGAAACTATTAATTTTCACTTAATTTAACAATCTTTATTCTAATTGGAAGTGAATTGAATGTTAAAAGTTAACCGAGACGATAAAAATCCTATATGGCAGCAGTTACTTGACCAAGCTATTCATCATATTACAACAGGAAAATGGCCACCAGGGGAGTTGCTTCCTCCATCCCGAGAACTCGCCTTATTAGTAGGTGTTTCACGCTCAACTATACAAATTGTTTATGAGGAATTATTTAGTCGTGGATATACCGTGACAAATTGGCGTGGTGGAACAAGGGTAAGTGAATGGGGATATAAAAAGAACTCGTCAGAAGAGGTCATTCTTCAGGGACCATCTACGCCAGTATTACCTTTATTAAACGCGGCAGTTGATGAGTTAAACAGTTGGTTTAGAGGTAAAGCAAATCAAAACGTTGCAATCGATTTTTGCCCCCATGAGCCGTATTTGGACGAGCATTTCCGAAAAAATTGGCGACAATCTTTTTTACAGGCTTCAGCAGAAACAGATCTGACCCATTGGGGTTATGGCGATGCCTACGGTTTTACACCGCTACGTGAACAGATTCAACGTTACCTGACATTTGAAAGAGGTGTACATGTAGATATTGACCAAATCATCTTAACCTCTGGCGCACAGCATAGCATCGATCTGATTGCCCAAGCTCTTTTAAAGGAAGGAGAAACAGTTTCTGTTGAAGATCCTGGATTTCCTGCTGCCTGGATGACCATGAAATATCGGCGCATGAATGTTATTGCTGTGCCTGTTGACGAGTACGGAATACAAGTGGATTCTATTCATCCACAAACCAAGCTCGTTTTTGTTACACCTTCTCACCAATGTGCAGTTGGTGTCATTATGTCTGAGCCACGCCGACAACAATTGCTGCAAAAATCTGTGAAAGATCAATTTTGGATTGTAGAAGATGATTATGATGGTGAATTTAGGTATCGGGGTGGCCCGCTTCCTACCTTGTTTAGCCAACAACCCCAAAACACATTATATATGATGAGTTTTTCTAAAATGGTTGCTCCTGGCATACGAATTTCGGCTGTCATTGGTCCAAAAGATGCCATTCGCCAACTTGCGCAAGTACAACAATTAACTTATCGACATCTCCCAATTATGGAGCAATTAACACTTGCTCATTTTATTGAGCACGGTCATTTTATGCGTCACATGAGGAGAGCAAGAAATGTCTATCGACGTAGACATGAAGCTATGACGAAGGCAATCATAGCGTCAGGACTAGCGGAACGTTTCAAGCTAAGTGGCATTGAAACGGGCTTGCATATGCTTCTTGAAGCGGAAGAATCGTTTGATGAAGAAGCAATGACGAGCCTCGCACTCGAAAAGGGGATACGTGTTTATCCACTTAGTAAGTATTGCTTAGAAAATAATCGAAAAGGATGGGTACTCGGATTTGCTAAAATGGATGAGTTAGCAATTGAGGAAGGTATTTTTCGTCTCGCAAAAATCCTCTTGCAAGAAACGTAATCATTAGCGGGTCATAAAGGAAATTATTATAGAAATGGGGTGGAGTGATACTATGCCATACATTCACGAGTTTGGAATCATTTCTTGTATAACTTTCTAAGGTTTTTAGTAAAAAATACATCACGTTGAAACATTCGCCCACAACACAAATAGACCGTTTAAAAGTCTCGTCTATTGGGGAATAACCTTGACACCACCGAGCTTTCATAGACAATTTTTAAATATGGTGAGTGAAGCCAATGTCGAATATCAATCAGCAGAACTTGAAGAATTAATCAAAAAAATTGCTGAGGCAATAAAACAAGATAAATGGATGATTCATTATAGTGTTTCATTTTTCCAATACATACAGGTAAGGGGAAGAGGCGATTGTTCAATAAGAGCAATCGCTTCTTAACATACCCTTTTTAAAATCATATTAAATTATTAAACTGTATGTTGTTATCACTTGGTATCTTAGTAATAAGGGTGATTTATTTTATTAAATCCGAAACGACCTGACCAATTAAGAACAAAAAATGATTGGTAATATAATTTGAACCCATCTTGTTTGGATGTACGGAATAATCTTTAAGCCTAAGAAAGAGCCAACAATATAGCCAATTGAAACAGGAATAGCAATTCCCCAATTAACAATGCCAGTAAAATAATAAAAGAGAAAGTGTCTGTTCAGCAAGCAGATATTCAGCAAAGTTTATATATTTGCTCGCGGAAATCCGATCTAATCGAACAACCATTTATACACTTTTTAAAAACTCATTCTTAAGCTAACCTTTAAAATCGTGAACACGTACAATGCTGTTTTGGTTGACTCTATTTAATCAATAAGGTATGTAGAGTGAGATATATAGTTGGGAGTAATTATTGGTGAAAATCCGTAAAGAGAATAAAAACGTATGTTAATATTCGAGAATTAATTAATCGTTCGTGTTTTTAACGGTGAAATGCGAATCATCCACTGGCTGGATACTTTTACTTTTGCGTAAAAAACGAACATTATAGATAAAGCTTTGTTAATGAAATGATTAGGAGGAAATACTTTACGAAAACTAGTAGTCAGTTTGTACGATGAGCAATGGATTCAACTGTTTCTGGAAGAGGCTGAAAAACTGAATTTTATATTTAAAAATGAAATCATAGACATCTATCAGGTATTATGTTCGATGACTATCATTTAATTAATTATCACGTACAGAAGGAAGATGCCCAAACCATACTTCAAAATGCGTCAGCTATTTTCTTGTTAGGTGGAGATACTCTTAAACAGAATGAGTTTTTGATAGACTATGAATTGACGGATTTGATTAAAAAAAGCACAGCTGTTGTAATGGGTCAAGCGCAGGAACAATCAATACGTCCGCTAAATGGTTATGCTCGAAAAACTTTGGTTATCCAGTTGAAAAAAGCTTTTTATACGAAGGGATCGGTCTTGACAATTTTTCCGTCCTGTCGCATTTTGATCTTGAAAATAAACTTTATCGAAAGAAATAGATATTTATACGTCGAACAAAGATTGCGCTGTACGTGTAAAGAGAGGCAACATCGACATTTTAGGCAATGTCTATTTAATTTCCCACTCCAAAATTCAGAAATTGGATGAGACGCTCTAGCTGTGGTGAATGGCTAGACTGGAAGAGCGTGTTTGAATCAATCTTTTTTCCAAAACACGCTCTTTTCTTTTTTAAAAGTATCAATTTGATCATACCTTGGCAACAAAAGGTTTAGGCTTTTTCATGAAGTGTACTTTTTGTTCGCTCATTAATTAGGTTAAGAAGTGTAATGATTTTCTGAAAATCTTCAATGGTGAATCTTTCTAAATCCTTTAAGTAATTGCCAAACTCTTCTTTATCGAGTTTTTTATGATATTCATATACCAGTTGACCTTTTGGTGTCAATTCAATCGTTAATTCTCGATAATTGTCAGGATTTCTATATTTAAATGCTAATTCTTTTTTTATTAATTTATCCATCATTTGAGAAACTGCACTTTTTGTACGGTGTGTGATTTCTGCAATTTCAGTAGTATTTGTTTTGATTTTATCACCTATTAAATTGAGTGTGTGAGCCTCTATCATATATAGTTCATCTTCCGTACCGTACTTTCTCGGGATACTTTCATAGGTACTAATGGATCGAGATGTTTCAAAAAGTGTCTCCATTAGCTCATAAAAGATTTCTTCTTTCTCCACAGATCATTCCCCCTTAGTAAACAAACATCCCTTTATTTTAACATATTCATAAATAATTTCCTTCAATTAATCATGAAGCTTCAACAACCAATCAATTTTTGTGAAGGGGATCAAACATCCCAATTTTAATTTTTGGAAAATTCTATTTTCTTATTGACGATTTTACAGTTAAGGTGCTAAACTGATGAAAATAATTGCTCAGGTACGGAAAAAACGTATTTTCGAGCAATGACGAGGAAGGGGGATGAGAGAAAGAATGATATATGATTTTGATGAAATAATTAGTCGACGTCGTACTTATTCGTTAAAGTGGGACGGGGAAGAATTAATTAAAGACATCGGTTATACAGAAAGATATGATTATGAAACGATTCCATTATTTACAGCTGATATGGATTTACCCGTCATGCAGCCTTTGATAGATGCACTTCATCAAACGGTTGATCATCGAATCTTTGGGTATTCTATTTTTCCGAATGAGTACTTTGAATCCATTCAGCATTGGTTTAAAAAAAGGCATGATTGGGTGATCAAAAGAGAGGAAATCGTATATAGTCCTGGAACGGTTCATGCTTTGAATATAGCTGTACAAGCATTTACTAAGCCTGGGGAAGGAATCATTATACAACGGCCAGTTTATCCACCGTTCACTACTGCGATAGAGCGTAATGGTAGAATTGTTCAAAATAACGCAATGAAATGTGAATCAGATGGATCTTTTTCAATTGATTTCGTAGATTTTGAAGAGAAAGCAAAGGATAAAAACACAACCATGTTTATTCTTTGTAATCCACATAATCCAACTGGAAATATATTCACCAATAAAGAATTGAAAAGGCTTTCAAAAATTTGCGAGGAACATAATGTAATCATTGTGGCAGATGAAATCCACGGTGACTTAATTAGGAAAAATAAAAGATTTACACCAATCTGTAAGGTTGTAGAAAATACTGATCATATTGTCACTTGTACAGCCATTAACAAAACATTTAATGTTGCGGGTCTTCATTGTACAAATGTCATCATTTCCAACCCCGAACGCAGAAAAACCTTTAATGACATAATGGGGATGCAGTTACCGTCACCGTTTACCATTGCAGCTCTTATAGCCGTCTATAACGAGGGAGATGAATGGTTGGAACAAGTTACGCAATATATTGACGGCACAATGGAGTTTGTAAAAAGCTTTTTAGCTGAAAACATGCCTACAGTTAAAGTAAGAATTCCAGACGGCACATATGTGATGTGGATGGACTTTAATGGATATGGTCTTTCCGATCAAGAGATTCATCATCGTATCTATAATAAAGCGAATGTTCTACTAGAAGATGGATGGATGTTCGGAAAAGAAGGGGAAGGTTTTCAAAGAATTTGTGTCCCTTCGCCAAGACCACTTATAAAGCAAGCACTTGAACGGATTGCTGTTGAATTTCAGGATTTGGAATAGAATAATCCATTAAAATAGGGGTGTATAAAATGACAACAATCGAGTTTGAACTTAATGCTTTAAAGGCTGCAGAAGAAATCGAAGGCTATGTCATTAATATAAGAAGAGATCTTCACAAGCATCCGGAGATTGGGTTACAGGAAATACGGACTATTAAAGTAGTTACAGAGGAATTAACTAAAATGGGCATTGATTACGAGATCGTCCCGAATGGTGGAATTATTGGATTTATTCATGGGGAACAACCAGGGAAAACATTGATACTTAGAGCTGATTTAGACGCACTTCCGATGAAAGAAAACGAAAATAATTTAAAAATGAAAAAAATAGTCGTTTCTAGTACTAGTCAAGCTGCTCATACTTGTGGTCATGATGGACATACAGCAATGCTTCTAGGGGCAGCGAAGATTTTGGTTCAACATAAAGATAAGGTAAAAGGAAAAGTACTTCTTGCTTTTGAGCAAGGAGAAGAAATGGGCGGAGGCATTTACAATCTTTTAACACGCTTATATGAATTAGGGGCTGACGGCATTTGGGGCATCCATTTAAAATCTGATATTCCAACAGGGAAAATATCTGTTGAACCAGGACCAAGAATGGCTGCTTCCTTTAGTTTTAATGTGCTATTGAAAGGAAAAAGTGGACATGGCTCCAGACCAGATTTATCGGTGGCTCCATTAGATTGCTTTACAGATTTTTACAGCAATTTAAAAGCTATGAGAATAAATACTTTAGATCCTTTTAAAACCATTACCTATTCTATTGGCATGATTCATTCCGGTTCTGCCGTAAATATCATTCCAGAAAGCTTACAATTCTCAGGAACTGCCAGATATTTAGATGATGATCAAGGTTCACATGCTGCAAGCGAATTTAAACGAATCCTAGAAAAAGTTTGCGACCTACATCGTTGCACATATGAATTTATTACAGAGCCCATTGAATCGGATTTATTTGTTTACAACCAAAACGATTGCGCACACATAGCATCACTTGCTGTAGAAAAGGCATTAGGTGTAAATACGTTATATTCTTCACCAGCATGGATGGGCTCAGAATCCTTTGCGTTTTATGAAAAATACTTTCCAGGTGTATTTGCCTTCGTTGGAATAAAAAATCTTGAAAAAGGGGTTGGGGCAGAGCATCATAATGATTTCTTCGATCTAGATGAAGATGCTCTCAAGCTAGGTGTAGCTTCCACTGTACAATACACCATTGATTTTCTAAATAATGAACATCAAATCGTATTTGCGGCTGACAAAAGGGATGTCAAAAGCTTGTTTATTGATAATGGATTTGCCCAATTAATAAAACAATAGGCCATCTTATAAAAGAAGGAGATAGATAAAATGACTCGAAAAAGACTTTGTTATTTACTATCATTCATTGCATACTTTGGAATGCCTTTGGGAGTTCCCTTTATTAAAAGTACCGAACCTTATATCTTGGGACTTCCGCTTTTGTTATTTTGGATGGTTCTTTGGATTTTATTAGGGACAGGTATCATGCTTTTAGTACATCGCTTAAATCCAGACGTAAAAGCAGAGGTGGAGTAACATGACAATATCTATTGGTATTATTGCTGTGTTTTTAGGAATTGCATTAATTTTAGGCATTATGGCGAGTAGAGGGAAGGATATGAGCCTAGAGCAATGGAGTGTTGGCGGTCGGGGTTTTGGCTCTATTTTCATTTTCTTGCTAATGGCCGGAGAAATTTATACTACAAGTGCATTTTTAGGGATAAGTGGTTGGATGTATGGAAAAGGTGGAGCAGCATTCTACAACATCATGATGCTGAACTATGTCATTGCTTACTGGTTAACGCCAAAAATATGGAGCTATGGAAAGAAACATAATTTACTTTCTCAATCTGATTTTTTTGAGAAGGCATATAAAAGTAAAGCGCTTGGAATGGTTGTAGCAATAGTCGGTTTGGCGGCTTTAATTCCTTATTTAATCATTCAATTGAAAGGTCTTGGCATTATTGTTTCTGAAGCTTCTTATGGAGCCATTGACTCCAAAATCACGATTTGGATTGGAACCATTGCGATGATTGTCTATGTTATGGTTTCAGGTATTCATGGCTCAGCTTGGACAGCAGTCATTAAAGACTTCCTTATACTTGGTGTTGTTTTATTTCTAGGAATCTACTTACCATTTCATTATTATGGTGGTATTCAACCAATGTGGGAAGCTATTGAAGCCACAAATCCAGGGTTCTTAACGCTTCCAGACTCAGGTTTAAGTGCGTCTTGGTATGTTTCAACAATGATGCTGACATCATTAGGATTTTACATGTGGCCCCACACCTTTGTTGCTACTTTTTCAGCTAAAAGTGGAAATGCCCTAAGAAGAAATGCGATTATTCTACCTATCTATGCATTATTTATATTATTTGTCCTATTTACCGGAGCAGCAGCTATTCTACAAGTCCCGAATTTATCGGGAGGCGATGTTGATTTAGCATTATTCAAAATTTCCACACAAACGTTTAGCCCAGTAATAGTAGGCTTTATTGGAGCAGCAGGGCTGTTAACGGCAATTGTTCCAGGCTCATTAATTTTGATGTCTGCAGCTACACTTTTTGCAAAAAATATAATAAAGCCGTTTCGTCCTCAAATTACGGATCGACAAATTGGTATTATTGCTCGTTATACGGTTCCATTGGTTGCCCTAATTGCCCTTTATTTTACTTTTAGTGGTGGTGGTGCTATAACTCTATTATTCTTAATGGGATATGGATTAGTTACACAATTTGCACCTGCTGTTGTTTGTAGTTTCATGAAAAAAAATCCACTGTCGTTACAAGGTGTGTTCGCTGGGATAATTGTTGGCGTTATGATTGTAGGTTGGCAAGCCGCTACAGGCGCAAATCTAAGTACCCTTTTCCCGAATTGGCCAACATTTATACAAGATATCAACATTGGGTTCCTTGCATTAGGCGTTAATATTGTAGTGAGTTTAGCAGTTAGTGCATTTACAAGAAAACTTTTCATAAAGCATGATGGGGCTTCCAACGAGGAAATCGTGGAGAGTTTACCATAGTAACACATTGATATTATTGATGAATTGTAGGATAGATTTACATTTATAATAGAGCCTGTGATTAGATGAAAGCTCGCAAAGAATAGTTGAAAAGAGCATGTTTTGATTCATTTGTTTCAAAGCATGCTCTTTATAATTGTTCTCATCTTAAACTTATTTAGTAAAGGACACGCCATAAATAAAAGGTTGCGTAGGATTCCCAGTTTTTCCAAGGTATCAATAATTGCATGATTTCATCTTTTGTCGGCTTTCGATTCATATTTTGTAATAGTTTTATCGAATTAATAAGTCCTACATCATCGATTGGAAAGGCTGTTTGGAACCTCAGGCAGCGCATTAAAACATAATTGGCTGTCCAAGGGCCGATTCCTCGTATTTTCATTAAGCTTTTTTCAGCATCTTTAAAGTCCATTTCCATTAATTTTTCCCTCGATAATTCTCCACTTGCCATTAATTTCGCAATGCCAATGATATATTCACTTTTTTTCACCGTCATTTTAATATTTGCTAGGTCAGCAGGGGTTAATTGTGCAATTCGTTCGTATGAAGGGAACACCCAATATTTTTTACCATTCCATTCAATGAAATCGCCAAATTTTTCTACAAATTGCCTCTTTAAGGTGTACGCGAAGGCTAAGTTAATTTGTTGGCCTAAAACTCCCCAGCATAAAGCTTCAAATAAGTCGGGAATGCCGATTACTCGTAATCCATAAAATTTTTGGACAGGTATTTTAAGTAATGGGTCTGCTTTTGCCATTTCATAAAATGACGTTAAATCATTATCGAGATCAAACCATTCATGAATATATGTTACAATTTCTTGCCGCTTCCACTTTTCAATAGGTTTAGAATCATTTAGGAATTGAATCACCATTTGTTTATTATTGATTATGCTTATTTGTACTAAGGATTGAATTTTCCCAATTGTTATAACTTTTGTCATAATATTGTTCTCTATTTCGTACATGCATTCATTTTTTTCCCTTGTTAAATAACCTAGGTTAGCATTCATGTCGAAAATTGTAGGTAATGTAATAACAATATCATCATTGACTTCATACCATGTCACTTTTCATTCTCCTCGTCCTATTAAGAGTAATTTTACTTTATCACATCATAGCCCTTACTAATTTTGTTATCTTGCTCTTATATTCTCAACTCCTTATTTTTTTCTATTTATTTATCAGGTTATAGTGTTAATATGACGAGATATCGATATGGGGAAAGGTACCAACCATCTATCAAATGGTTTATAAACGAATGTGACAGTATTTTTCGGAAGATGAACTTTTCAATAGCGAAAAAAGTTACGAACCCTAGCGTGGATATTCATGTTGAAAGTAAAAAATTATGAATAAAGGGGTTTATGATCTACATTTGTTGACTTCTCGATTTCTCTTTCTTTGCTGCTTAAATTTTCCCATAGAAAAACAGCACCTCCAATTGTTAGTATGTGTCTAACAATCGGGGCGCAGCACCAACCAGCTTCAGGTTCCTTAATCTCTTTTTATTGTATCCTAGACATGGATATTATAAGACCAATTCTTTATATGCATCGTATATTTATATAGAATGCAGATATTGGATGTCACCATGATTTTGAATACATTTTCTATTTAAGTGAATCAATCGTTTTAAAAATTCTTGAATACAACTCTTGTATGTTTGAATTGTTCTCTTTATGATCGATAAGCTCATACCTCCAAGTTTCATACTTGATTTCTTTATCAGTTGAGGTATTTAAATAACCAGTTGCATAACTCAAGGGTTGGATGTCAATAAATGTATCATAATCCACTCCCTCATTGACAAAAGGAATGTGAGCCTTAGTTGATTGCATAAAGAACGTCGGAATTTCTAATTCATTATAAACAGTAACGTATTGGTCATCATCTGCTTCTGAAAGAAATTCTTTAGTTATAATTACAGCGTCTAAGTCGTCTGAAACTTTTTGTGTGTTTCCTTTCAAATCATCAAAAGTTATTTTTTCAAAGACAACTTTTTCCTCACTAAAATCAGGAAATGGACCGATAATCCCGACTTTTAAATCATTCCCATTATACATTTGGTTATTTGATATGTTAGTATCACAGCCGACTATTATCAAAAGAGTAGCTAGCATAATAATAGAAAGTATTTTTTTCATGGACCAGCCTCCTATAATGGAAAAAAATGGGTTAATAACCTAAAACATCACGTTTTGTTAGACCTGTTGTTAATGATGCATAAAAACTACTTGAAGAAGCAACAGAGTAGGATGCAGTGAAAATGTTTCCAACTCCTATTGTACCAGTATGAGTGGTTGAAGTTGAATTATAAAAATTTCCATTGATTAGGAATAAGAAATGTCCATTATGAAGTTCCACTTTGATTGTGCCTGAAAAAGAGATTGGATTAGCTACAAATTCTTGTAAAAGCGGTGCTTGGTTTGTATTAATATATTTTGGTGTGCCGCCTGAGCTACATATCTGTACATATACTTGTAAGAGGGGTCTGTAAGTTTTTCCGAAAATCGGGATTTCCGTATTTGTTCCAAACCATGAACAGGACTCTGCCTTGGGAGAAAAGGTATCAAGTTTGTTATATTCAGCTAATTTAGAGTAAGCTTCTTGAATTGTAACGCTTTTTATTTTTGCATATTGCTCAGCTACCTGTTGGTCTGATAATTCAACAGTAAACTCTTTATTTGAGTTAAGTAGGTCTTCCAATTCCTTTGAGTTAAGTGTTGTTCCATCTATTATCTCTAATGTTTTACTATCAACCCTTTCCGTAGCTTTTACTTCAGAACCAAAGAAAGATAAAAACAAAACGAATCCTAGAAAATAAATCAATGTTTTTCTCAAAAAAATCCCTCCATTTTTTGATGATTAATCTATTCAACCTAAATATATATATATAATAGAAAATACTGTCAATACATCTCTTGCTTATTGAAGAAAAGTGCATAAAGATATCTATGCTTTTCCGTATTTTTTAAAGAAGAGATTCAGTGATGTTTTATTATTTATTACGCTTACCTATACTAAGGTCCAAATTTCCCCCCTTGTTAGATCGCCTAGGTTTGCAATCATATCGAAAATTGTAGGTAATGTAATAACAATCACATCATAGCCTTTACTGATTTTGTTATCTTGCTCTTACATTCTCAACTCCTTATTTTTTTCTATTTATGAGGTTATAGTGTTAGTTATCAGGAATGTAAAGGAGGGTATAAAAATGGTCCAACATATAAAAACACGTGTTGAGAGCTTAGATTGGGAGACCATTCAACATGAATTAGATGAGCAAGGATTTGCAAAGCTTCCTGTGATTTTAACAAAGGAGGAGTGTGAATTCTTCATAGACATGTATGGTGTGGAAGAGTCATACAGAACGACAATCAATATGACGAGATATCGCTTTGGGAATGGGGAGTACAAATATTTTTCTTATCCATTACCTGACATCATCCAACATTTAAGAGAGGCTTTTTATTTGGCATTAGCAAAAACAGCTAATCGGTGGCTGAGCTATTTAAAGAAGACAGAACAGTATCCAGAACAACTTCAAGATTTTTTGAACACCTGTGAAGAGTATAATCAAACGAGACCAACACCTTTACTATTAAAGTATGAAACAGGCGGATTTAATTGTTTACATCAAGATTTATATGGTGATATATTTTTCCCGTTTCAAGTAGTATTTTTATTAAATCAACGAGATCAAGACTTTTGTGGTGGTGAATCTCTATTAGTGGAACAAATTCCGCGTGCTCAGAGTAGAGGGCATGTCATTACTTTAGAGCAAGGCAGTGCGCTAATCTTTCCTACTCACCATCGACCTGTTTTAGGTAAAAAAGGATATTACAAAAATAGGGTTCGTCACGGAGTAAGCACAGTTACTGCTGGAGAACGCTACGGACTTGGAATCATTTTTCACGATTCTAAGTAAAAATTAAACTTCAATATCTTGCTATTCTATTCCTAGAATTGTCCATTCTGAATTTATAGAGAGTATATTGTAAGGAGAGGTGAGATAAATGTCGGATAGTATCGATAACGGACATCGAGAGAGCCATCATCCTAGAATGATAAATGAAGTAGAAATGATAACAGAGGAAAAGTGGCAAGCCATTATAAATAATGATGCAGCGTACAATAACCAATTTTTCTACGCTGTAAGGTCGACAGGGATATTTTGTAAACCATCCTGTAAATCTCGCGTTCCAAAAAAAGAAAATGTATGCATTTTTTCAAACGCAGAACAAGCCCTCCAAGCAAATTTTCGCCCTTGTAAACGTTGCAAGCCCACTAATGAAAATCTGCCTGATAGCGAGTGGGTGGATGTAATTACGGAATACATTGATAAAAATTTCACAGAAAAATTAACGCTAGAATCGTTAGCAAATATTTGTCATGGAAGTCCGTATCATATGCATCGAACATTTAAAAAGATCAAAGGCATGACGCCAGTTGAATATATACAGGAAGTTAGAGTACACGTAGCTAAAAAGTATTTGATTCAGTCAAATAAAGCGATTGGAGATATTGCTTTATGTGTGGGGATGGCTAATACGCCTTATTTTATTACTTTATTTAAAAAGAAAACGGGACAGACGCCAGCACAATTTCGTCAAATGAGTAAAGTGGAGGAGAAGTACAATGGAAACAAAGAATAATTCAAGTCTATATTGGTCTTTACTAAAGTTTAAGGATTGGCAATTATATATTGCGTCAACTTCAAAGGGGCTTGTCTTTGTAGGTTCACAGAACAAACCATTCGAGGAATTAGTCGAATGGGCAAAAAAACGCTTTCCAGGAAGTACTCTTGTGGAAAATGATGAAATGCTTGCACCTTATGTTGTTGAAATTACTCAGTATCTAGAAGGAAAACGGAAAACCTTTACTGTTCCATTTGAGTACGTAGGTACGCCATTTCAGCAAGCCGTCTGGGATGCACTTTGTGAAATTCCTTATGGGCAGACGAAATCCTATTCCGATATTGCCAATGCTATAAATAAACCAGCTGCTGTTCGTGCTGTAGGAGCGGCTATTGGGGCTAATCCAGTATTACTTACGGTACCGTGCCATCGCGTAACAGGGAAGAATGGCTTTTTAACTGGCTATCGGGGTGGATTAGAAATGAAGACATTGCTCCTGGATCTTGAAAAGCGAGCTTCATCAAATAATGAATAATTATTGCTGTACAATGAATGGGGGCCATTATGAAACATGAAATATTCTATAAAAATCCGAAAACCATTCTAAATAAAGGAACTGGCTTTCTGTCTGGCTATACGCATTCACTAAATCCCTATACAGGCTGTTCATTTGGCTGTTCCTATTGTTATGTTCGCGAAATGCCTGTATCTCTTTTCAGGGAAGGTGAGTGGGGGCATTGGGTCGATGTTAAAAACGGAGCTGCGCATGTATTACAAAAGGAACTCCATCGGGCCAAAGCAAAAGGGAATGTAACCATTTTTATGTCATCAAGTACAGATCCGTATCAACCAATAGAGCATAAGGAAAAAGTGACGCGATCTTTACTTGAAGTTATGGTAGAAGATCCCCCTGACTTCCTATTAGTACAGACTAGAAGCCCACTTGTAAGTCGAGATATCGATTTACTGCAACTTTTAAAAGATAAAGTACGGGTAAGTATGACCATAGAGACGGATAGGGAAGATATTCGCAAGCATTTTACGCCCTATGCTCCACCTATTTCAGCAAGGCTTAAAACACTCCAACAGCTTGCTGAATTTGGTATTCCTGCACAGGTTGCCATCGCACCCTTACTACCAAGTACTGAGCGATTTGCAGAAATATTGCGTCCCTTGGTTAACCGAGTATGTATTGACGATTATTTTATGGGGGACGGACGCGGTGGTAAACGCACACACAAGATGGACTTACAGGCGTTATATAGAAAACTGGAAATGGAAGAATGGTATCATCCATCCGTCTATCAAATGGTTTATAAACGAATGAGGCAGTATTTTTCGGAAGAAGAACTTTTCATTAGCCAGAAGGGTTTTGAACCCTAGCGTTAAGATGGGTAAAAGGAAACCAGCATTTTTTAATATTTTTCCTTATTGTTGTACCTAATAAGCGAACCACAATTAGTTTGCAGGTATTGTAAATAGCCATATAAAAAAGTCGATTTCTTATTGTCTAGGAATTCGACCTTTTTTAGATAGGAAATTGCTTAGCATAATATTGTAAAGGGGAAAAAATCTGGAGGGTGTTTTGGGCAAACGGCACTATTATGATATGAAGTATAAAATCCTAATCCATTTTAGTTTCGAAAATGATTGAGAGCTAGCAGGGTTGCTGAATCATATTCAGCAGGCAATTCATCTTCAAAAAAAATAGCTTCTACTGGACAAACTAATTCACAAGCTCCACAATCAATACAAATATCAGGATTAATTACATATTGGGTATCTGTCATAACAATGCAATTTACTGGACAGACATCCAAACAGACAGCCGCTTTTTCATCTCTACATAATTCTGTAATTACAAATGCCATTATAAATCCTCCCATCCAGACAATTGTTGTTTTAATTCTTCAGGTGAGTATTTCCAATAGTCTTCATTAAATTCAGATAAAAACTGATAAAGTAGTTTTTTTGAATTACTATCTACATGTTTCAAGAGAACTTTCCCTTTAAGTGCCTTATCTAAATAATTTACTTGTTCTGGCAAAGATTTATAGCCAAGTTTAATACGTCGTACTTCTTTTGATACCCGTACTTCACTTGCAGTACATCCCGCATAATAAGGACCATTTTGAGAAATTTGAATAGCTACCCAAACTATCCAATAACGATAATAATCGTCACTAGCATGAGCTAAATCAGAGGAAAAACGAACTTTTTTCTCGATTATACTTCGTCCATGTAAGGCTTCTAAATCTATAAACACCTGTTCTTTTTCACAATCTATAATAATCGACGTTACATTATTTAAATCAAGGGTTCCTACTCCGTAACCGCCATCTCCGTCTGTTGAATCGTTACTTAAAATTGTAAAATGCATTTTCTTTTTCATAGAAATCACCTCGACACACTTTTATATCCCTTCATTAATAAATGTTTAATACAATGCCCCAATTTAGAAACATCAATGATTGACAGATAAATTTAGTCAACGGTCTGAATATTTGCATAAAGCTAAAACGACATGAGAAAATCATTGGACTTTAATTTATACAGATTGATAATTTTTCTGATGCCAATAGAACAAACGCATTACGTATAGTTTTGTACAAATAAATGTACTTGAACGTTTTAGTAGTATTTTTTATCTATACGTAATGGTTGTCTAGGATTTTTCCTAATACTTTTATAGTTAAAAAGTATAAATAAAATATACAATTTATCTCATTACTTGTCTTCAGACTAACGTCTGAAATGTTATGTACTGGTAAATTAACTATAATACAGTTATTCATCCTTTAATAAATGAAAGGCAGTTGCTATAAATTTTACCTTTTGTTTACTTTATTTTTCCTAAATTTGGTTTTATTGAAGTATACTGCTAATAAGGACAACAAAGAGAACTCTTTGGTCCAAATAACCGTAAGCGATGAAATCAATTGCTTATCTAAGGAGGAAATTCTGTTATGAAAAGTAAACTATCTGGGGTATTAGCTGCTACATTAGCGCTAACGATGTTCCTGCCAACAGGGGCAATGGCGTTTTCTAACAATAAGACTACAGTTGTAGCTAATCAAGTTGTAGCTAATCAAAAACTGGAGAAGATTGCAGCAGAGAAGGCTACGCTACTCACGGAATCCTATGGGACGGCTAGCGTGCAATATGCGTTAATTGATAATGGCAAGCTAATTTTGTCGGGACAGAAAGGCAAGGACAATTTAAAAGGGGAACAGTCTCTAACCAAAGATACCCAATATGGAATTGGATCGGTCAGTAAAGTGTATACAGCAGCGGCTATGATGAAATTGGTCGATGAAGGAAAAGTTGATTTAGATACTCCTGTTGTTAACTATCTTCCTGATTTTAAGATGAAGGATGAACGATACAAACGCATTACACCGCGTATGCTGTTGAACCATTCCTCCGGCTTACAAGGAACTGTGTATAGTAATGCAATTTTATTTAAAGATAATGATACCTATGTCCATGATACCTTGTTACAGCAGTTGTCAAACCAGAGCTTAAAGGCAGACCCTGGCGCGTTCTCAGTATACTGTAATGACGGCTATACGCTGGCCGAGATTTTGGTGGAAAGAGTTAGCGGTATGAGCTTCACCGAATTTCTACATCAACGTTTTACAGAGCCCCTAGAGCTCAATAATACGAAAACATCGCAGGATAAATGGGCAGACGATAAACGGGCTGAACTTTATTTTCCATCCTATCAAGGGCAACTTCCTATTGAATCAGTGAATTTGATTGGTTCGGGAGGGATTTTTTCGACAGCAGAAGATATGGTAAGGTTCTCACAATTGTTTATGGGACTGGGAAAAGAGATTCTCTCTGAGAAGGCAGTCAAGGCTATGGAGCAAGAGGAATATAAAAAAGGAATGTGGCCAGAGGATGGAGATAATATTTTCAACTATGGTCTTGGATGGGATAGTGTGAAACTATATCCATTTAGTGAATATGGGATAAAGGGTTTGGCTAAGGGCGGTGACACAATATTACAACATGCGACACTGGTCGTTCTACCAGAACAGAAGATGGCCGCTGCTGTGGTGTCATCCAGCGGTAGTAGTGTTACAAATCAACTGATGGCGACTGACTTACTGCTTGCTGCACTTAAAGAGAAGGGCACAATTAAGGATATTAAGCCAAACAAATCCTTTGGCAAGCCAGTAACGACTCAGATGCCTCAAGATCTAGTAGAGAAAGCAGGCTTTTATGGGAATAGTTTCAGTCATTTCAAACTTGAAATTATGAAGAACGGAAAACTGTTCTTATCCCTTAATCCCGAAGAAAAGTATGTATATACTGCGGACGGAAGCTTTATTAATGAGGAGGGTACATCCAAGCTCAACTTTGTCACTGAGAAGAACGGACGTACTTATTTAAAAGAGAGCACCTATCAAACAGCACCAGGTTTTGGGCAAGTTGCGATGACTCAATATTTAGCTGAGAAGCTTGAAGACAATGTACTATCGAAGGAGACTGCTGCTGCATGGAAGAAACGGGAGGGCGTGAAGTTCTATCTTGTGAACGAAAAATATAGTTCTGCTCAATATCTCGTACCAATGCTGCTTACCAAACAAATTAATCGTCAGGAAGACCTAGCGGGCTATTGGGAGGGCAGAAAAATTATAGGTCCAAACATGTCGGCGCATCAGCTTCAAATCCCAGTGATGAATGGCCGTGATATGACAGAGACTCGTTTCTATACGGAAGGCGGGAATGAATATATGGAAATGTCCGGATTTTTATACGTAAGTGGAACTAACGTAAAACCGCTTTATACAGGGCAGTCATCCAAAGTAACTTTGCAAGCAAAAGGACATGCGAAATGGTTTACGATCCCACAAGCGATAGCTGGGAAAACAATGAACGTGGAATTGTCATCGAACAGTTCGTTTGCGGTTTATGATGAGAAGGGCGTATGCGTGAATTTTACCGTTGTAAGCGGCAATAACAAAGTAAAGCTACCGAAGAATGGAACTGTTGTATTTGCTGGTGCGCCGAACTCGGAGTTTGCTATCACACTGAACTAACTATGGACTTCCACAAAAATGTTTAATATTGACTAGATGAAGCCAGGACGATCCGAATCACGTATGCTATTTATCTATCATTTCTATAATTTTATATAAAGACTGATCATTTTAAACTAAGCTCGACTATCTTATGCAACAGTTCGGCAAGTTTTGTGTAGCAGTCAAAGCCCAATTTCTCTCCTACAATTCAGAGAAATTGGGCTTTTTTAGTTTTCTTAACAAAGAATATAAACATTGTTTTTATGCACTCTTTTAAATCATTTTCATGTTATTTCTTACAAGGGTATTTGAATTTGCTTGTTGTTGTAACAATAATAGTGTACGATACATAGTATAAGTTATACAGTGTATGTCATATAGTAAGTGGAATTGAGGTGAGTGAATGAGTACGTTACTGAATTCATTAACGACAGAACTTAGGAGAGGAACGCTGACATTAGCCGTTTTAAGTCAATTACGAACACCCCAGTATGGGTATTCACTTGTTCAATTATTAGAGGAAGCGGGCATTAACATCGATCAAAGTACCTTATATCCATTGCTTCGCCGTTTAGAAAAACAAGAGTTAGTGACGAGCAGCTGGGATACATCAGAGAGTAGACCGCGTAAGTATTATGTATTAAGTGACTATGGATTAGAGGTATTTTTGCAATTAAAAAGAGAATGGATTAACAATTCAAAAGAACTTTATGAGTTATTACAAGGAGATGATGATCAAGATGAATCTGACTGAGATTTATATTCAAGAGGTCACTCGGAGGCTGCCTGAAAAAAATCGTGAGGATATCGCACTTGAGTTACGATCAACCATTGAGGATATGCTACCTGACGATTACAGTGAGGATGATGTAAAGGATGTACTTGAAAAATTAGGGAACCCAGCAGCATTAGCGAGTGGTTATCGAGATCAACCAATGCATTTAATTGGTCCACGCTATTTTGATGTATATTTATCGTTATTAAAAATGATTGTCCCAATTGCCGCTGTCATTGCGTTAATTTCGATTATTGCCGAATACTTTATTGGTTTTGGTGGGGAAGAAGTGATTATTAATGCCGTCCTCACGATTATGGGTGAAGGAATATGGAGAATCATCGAAGTAGGAATACATGTCTTTTTCTGGCTAACACTCGTATTCGTCATTATTGAACGAACAGATAAAGGAAAAGATCAGCATCCGTTGTCAGCAAACCTAACAAAATGGACCCCTGAAGATTTGAAAAATATTATTTATATTCCAAAGAAAAAAGCGATTACGAAGCTTGAAGTATTTGGCTATTTAATGTGGACGGCGATTTGGGCAACTCTTTATTTTTATGCAAATCACCTTGTAGGTATATATGAAGGCGGTGGTGATGGCCTCAACTTCGTAATGCCAGCTTTCAATCAGGATGTTTTACTTCGTTATTGGCCAATTGTTATCGCTGTCATCGCTCTCGAAATTGGGTTAGCTCTCTACAAATTATTGAAAGGACAATGGACGAAAAAAATGGCAATCTTTAATACTATTGTTGAGCTTTTCGCAACCGTTGTATTCATTGTTATCTTAAGCAATCCAAATTTAATGAACCAAGAATTTATAACGTACATGAGTAAATTATTTACCATAACAACTAAGCAATTGGAAATATGGATAGTCGTCGGCGTCATCATCGTATTCATTTTATCTGCAACACTCAGTATCTTCGATGGATTCCGTAAGGCTCGAATCCGTTAATTCATTTTTGTTTATAAAAGAGTAGTTAGTTATTCCAAAATAGAACTACTTAAAAAAGGTGGGATGCCATAGGAATCCCATCTTTAAGTAAAGTTTAATATTATTTTAAAGAAAATTCTCTGACGTCTATTATTCTTGCAGATGCTTCCCCATATGTTATGTCATATGTTATGGCAAAAAAATCTGCCCCATGAATTAAGTTAAATTTCCCACTCCCTATTGCCCGTACTCGATCTGGGTCTTTTGGAGATCTAATTAGCCCATAAGTGTTACTAGCTAAATCAAGACCAGCACCAATTGAAATTACTGTCCCAGAAGATTCAGCTTTTATACCTGTAATAGCATCTGCATAAATTTCAACATTTCCAGAGATAGATACCTGATTTAAGTATACATCTGTTCTAGTTTTTGTATATGGTGGTACTGGAATAGGTTGTGGAGTTGCTGTGTAAGTTGTAGTCACACTTTTTGTGGTAGAATCAGTATTAGAAAAATTATACTCAAGCGTCGTTTTAATTTGCCCTTCAGTTACTAAGGGAATTCCAACTTTACCTGATGCTTCAAAGGCTGTCTTAAAACCGTGTAGGGTTTGAGTAGTTGTTGAATCTGTAATTGATTTACTAAAAGAGCTAGTATTATAGGTTATTAGTCGATCAGTTCTATTTTCAAATGTATTTGAACCAATAAACAGCGGAACGACACTAGTAACATTAGTGTTCTCTATATTTATCCCCGAAACATCAACACTTTCTCCAAACATATAAGGAAAACGATTATATGGTAAAAAGCCAAAAAGTGGTGGGATACTAGCTATCATATTATCAATTTTTTTATCAATATCTTCGATTGATACACCTTGTTGTTTAATAATATTATGGGTATTTTCAGGAATTTCAGTAGCCTTTGCTGTATATATATTACCGGTTACAAACAAAAAGCTTGTCATCATAGCACACAAAATTATCTTGTTACTTTTCATTTTTCTTCACTCTCCAATATCTCATTTTTTAATTCTTGAAGCGTCCAATTTTATAATGATTAATTTGCCCTACGCTAGATGATGCTACAGTAAGTGCTGTTTTTTCCTCTCACCATATCTTCTCCTTTGAAGTTTTTTCCTTTCACGAAGATAATAATATCAATCACATAACTAAGCAAATATGCTATTAATGTAGCTAAATACATCTAAATCAAGCATATTTACACTTATATATTTATATAGAAATTATAAAAAAATATGTAAAACGGGAGTTTGGTACTATGTTTTATACTTTTAAGAAACCACGAGACTCATTTTTTGTCACAAAAAATGTATAAAACATATAAGAAATTACAAATGAAATAGTGGCATTATCAGGGGATGAACCTTTATAGGACATACTCATGGGTAATGACAAAATATGTTGAATTTTAATTGTCTGACACTCAAAATACTAGATGAGCATTGCTTATAAATTTGTCCGAAAGTTCTTGTCCATTTACAATATACAGATGTCATGTACATAAGAGAATTTGATTGTAAGCAAGACTCTTCTCACTGCAAAATAACTTTAGTTTACATAATAATTATCATTTAATCTAGATTCTCCTTAAGATGAATTAAATATTCAACGTAACAATTAATAGCACTTTCAATTGTCAGACAAAATCTAACCTAAGCCAAAACAAGAAAAGAAGTACTAGAAGAGTTTTGTGTATATAAGAGGTAGAGGTCAGGGATTGTATCGCAGAAGTTTAATTTACTGGCAATCAATAATTTAAGTGGATTTTGGGACTAGGAAAGATGCAGAGTACAACTGACAAAAACAAAGAATTTATCAACATGGGTAGAGGTCAAGAAATATTGTTGATCGATGTTAAGCCGAAAGAAATAGCTTTATAGATGCATTCTTTATTCAAGTAGAAAACTGCCTGATGCAGTGTAATGTTACTAAACAATCTGACAATAGAAATTAGAAAAGGGTCACTGAGTTACGGTGACCCTGAATGAGGGAGGTTGTGGCGGTCAACCAACGCCACAACCGAATAAGTGCGTGCGATACACTTAATATAAATTTGTGCAGGTAGTGGTTACTTATACATAAAAAAAAACGCAGCGTCGTCACACGCTACAGCAAACTAAATAATCTAAAAGATATTGTTTAAAAAGGGCGAAAAGGTATGCCTCATAAATGTGATGTTTGTAAGAAAGAGTTTAATTAGCATTAGAACGCGGAATGTCTATATTACTTAATATGTGAGCTAATAATAATAAGTGTTATTCCCGTAAATAAGCAAATGATTCTCGTCACAGGAATTTTATCAGCTAGTCCAAATAGTGCAATTGCTGTCGTTACGATTAAAGCTGTTGGACCAACCAATGCAAGCATTGTATTAATATAGAATGCTTTTTCTAAATTATTCAACTTTAGCATCAATAAGCCAGCACTTACTTCAATACTTCCAGACAATACACGTAAAATAACCATAGCAAGAACCGATTTTTCAATAATTGACATCATCCTATCTTTATAGATAATTCTCGCATATATTATAAATCCTTCTTAGGATCATAATAGACTTCTGTTTTAATGAAATATTAAAATCAATATATGTATGATTCATATCAAATATTCTTGTTATATTATGCTTTATAGCTTTAATTGAAAAATTTTATTGACAAAATATTTTTTTTGTGTAAAATGAAAAATAATTCAAAAATATTTGTATAGAGCAAAGGCTATGAAAAGAAATAGTATCAATTATTTTTACGAACAGAAAGTTACCGGTTGATGAGAGGTGCATGTAAAACGATTGGGAATTCATCTTGGAGCTGCGTACCGAAAAGATTATTCTAAGTAGGCTACGTCGGTAAGCACCCGTAATCATGTGCGAGAGTATCGTCAAATGACCGTACTTCTTAAGGTAAGTAATGTGAATTGCTTATAAATTAAAGGTGGTAACACGAGTTGAATCGTCCTTTTGGTTAATCCAAAAGGGCGTTTTTTTATTCCTTTTTTGAGCAAGTATTTGAAAATCTAAACGTATTAGGAGTAAGACATTATGAAAGATAATCATCAAGATTCACAGCTAAAGCGCGGATTAAGTACTCGTCACATGCAATTAATTGCACTTGGTGGATCAATTGGGGTCGGTTTATTTTATGGCTCTAGTTCAACAATTCAAATGGCTGGACCATCTATTCTACTAGCTTATTTAATTGGTGGATTAGTTATTTTCACAATTATGCGTGCATTAGGAGAAATGGCAGTAGAGGAACCAGTATCAGGCTCGTTCAGTACGTACGCGAATAAATATTTAGGACGCTTTGCGGGGTTCTTATCTGGTTGGACGTATTGGTTCATGTGGATTGTCGTTGGCATGGCAGAATTAACAGTAGTCGGTGTATACATTAACTACTGGTTCCCTGATATTCCACAATGGGTAACTGCTCTTGTAGTCCTTGTTATTATGACGCTTGTAAACCTAGCAAATGTAAAAGCTTACGGAGAATTTGAATTCTGGTTTGCGATGATTAAAGTTGTTGCGATTATCGGTATGATCGTTCTAGGATTAGCCATTATTTTCTTCGGTGTTGGCAACCATGGTGAAGCAATTGGCTTCGATAATTTATGGGCACACGGTGGCTTCATGCCAAACGGTTTCCATGGTATTTTAATGTCACTAGTATTGGTTATGTTCTCATTTGGTGGGGTTGAATTAGTTGGTATTTCTGCAGGAGAAGCTAAAAATCCTAGCAAATCCATTCCTTCAGCTATTAACAACATCGTTTGGCGTATTTTAATTTTCTATATTGGTGCATTAGGCGTTATGATGGTTATTTATCCTTGGAACGAAGTTGGTTCAGAAGGTAGCCCGTTCGTTCAAATTTTCGATTATGTCGGCATCCCTGCTGCGGCTCACATTATTAACTTTGTTGTTATTACAGCAGCAATGTCTGCATTTAATAGTGGTTTATACGGTTCAGGGCGTATGCTACACAACTTATCGGTACAAAAAAATGGCCCGAAATATTTTAAAACAGTAAGCAAAAACGGTAGTCCGCATAGAGGCGTTTTATTTTCTTCAGCCGTATTATTAATGGCGGTTGTCTTAAACTATGTAGTACCTGAAAAAGTGTTCATCTATATTTCTGCTGTTGCGACAGTTGCAGTCATTACAAGCTGGATGATTATTTTATTAGCACAATTGAAATTTAGAAAGTCAAAAACGAAAGAGGAAGTAGCTGAACTGAAATTCAAAATTCCGCTTTATCCATTTTCTACGTACATTGCCATTGCATTCTTATTAATGGTTATTGTGTTAATGGCGTTTATTCCAGATATGCGGGTTGCCCTATATGTCGCTCCAGTTTGGTTTTTAATCTTATTTATTGGATATAAAGTAATAAATATTAAAAAGTAGTTGAATCATTGCATTTAAATGATACTTCTTCAACGGAGACAGTCCTTTTAGTTTGCTTGATTGGTTACACCTATCTCAAGATTAATAATTTTTATCCACTAGTAAACGTTTAATAACAATATCAAATGAAAGTTTGGAAAGAAACCGAAATCCAAGAAATGCTGTTAAACCAACATTTCTTGGATTTTCCTTTGAATATTGTTTATACAGCTTTTTATGGAAAGGGCTACGATAGTAATTATACAGAGTGTGTTATCTGAATAAAATGATTGTAAAAAGAAATTGGAAGGGTTCTATGGGTGATAGGTTACCCTTTTTTAATATATTGATAAATAATAGCTCTCTAAAAATGGAGGCTATTTGATTAATTTCTAAGACAATTTTAAATGTCATCTGCCAACATTTTTTGAACTAGCAACGACTTCAAGTTGGGTAGGGTAGGCAACCATCTTTTTCTTGAAGAATGTTGTTTAACTTGTTACTTTACAATCGGGCCATTTTCTTGAGTAACATATTTAAAGAAAATCGTTAAGGTGTTTGTTTTATCATTAAACAATAAAGATAGATGATCAAAGAAAAGAAGTAATACAAGTTAATATTAGTTTCGATGAACCGCAGCGTAAGATAAGAAAAAGTCATTCCCTCCACAAGTGGAGAGAATGACTTTCCTTCATAAATCGCAAAACTACTGATTACAATTTTGCCCAACGTTCCTCTAACCAGTTCATAAATTGTACACCTTTATCGCCTTCATACGCATCAAAGACATCTAAACGCATACGTTTTAGTTTATCCGCAAAGTCTGCCACTGTATGATCCTTCGGCAAGCTCTTTTTAACCCGCAGGAAAATTTTGTCTGTTCCTTTAATAATATCAAAACGTGCAGGTGATGGCTTCTCTACGTCTTCGCCAAGCGCCGCAAGTGCTTCATAGGCTGCTACTTGCACCTTGTAGACAGTATCATGTTGCATACGATTTATTAATAAATCTATGATTTTGTCATGTTGATAAGCCGATAACTTTTCGACTGCGTCTAAACGCTCTCGCCAGCTAGACGTATAATTTGCCTGTTTTTTTAATGTTTCATACTGCTCAGGTAATGCTGTTTCAAACTGTTTCAAATAATTGCACCTCTTTTTTTAACTAGAGGAAAAATGAATTCTTTTTCTTCTGCTTCTCTTATTATACGTTGTCTTAATGAAAATAGCGATAAATCGCTGGTAAGGATATATATTATAATGGAAACTAACTACATTAAGGTGAACCTTATTATAATTATGTACTATCTTAAACTAACGAGGGCTTTAATTTAAGAAGACATCTGCTTAGGATCTTCCACAATGGGGCGCTGTTTTTGCGCTACATGGATGGCTAACGGAATAATGGAATTAAGATAAAAAATGCCAAGTTCAATTTTAGTATCGAGGAATTACGCTTTTTAGAATTAGAATTTCCCTAACATTGTAATTCAGCATTTTCTTAAATTACATCAAGTTGTATGTATAAAACATCGCTTAAAAAGTGCCTCCTAAAGCAACCCGTTCTAGATTAGAACGGGTTGCTTTACTGAGACTATAAAATTAAATAGCTATATTGTCACTTTATATTACTTCATCTGGTGGTTGTGTCTTTCTCCAGCCATAAAACTGCATGACGTCTTTTGATCATATAAATCATTTCAATTCCCACCTTCCATGTTTTTTAATTAACAAAATTAATATTGACGAATACGAATATAATTTTCAATTTTTCTTTGGTTCTCTTCAAAGATTTTTTTCACATTTTCATTATGAAGTGCTTGCTCACGAGAGATCTTACGTTTTGTAATAGTTATCGTGAGAGCAAAAAAGTTTAATATCATTTATTATCACCTCCTTAAATTACCATGAAAAATGAAAAAAACCGTAGAGAGACTCCTCTACGGTGAAAAAAGGCACAAAAATACCGCAGGGGCACACTTCTCCCTGCGGTATGGGTATGCTTAATTACAAAAAAACTTAAGCGATCCATTCCGATCTGGTCGAATGTGTGATTTTCATTTTTACTGAAGTTGTAGCTACCAATGACATTAATTTAACGATAACGATCATTTCATTCGACCTCCTTAAGAATTTTTTGATTACTTTGTAAGTATACCTTTCTTTAAGTTGTTTGTAAACATCTTTTACTAAGATTTCCTGATTATTGAAGCGAGAGCAACGGGTGCATGGGGAAATCCAAACCCAGCAAATTCTACAGGGGGATGGCTATAAAATGAAAAAGCATTAGCAGATCACATTGAATTTGGTATCCTATACATTAATAAGAAGACTAAGAGATATGTCAATAAGTAAATTGCAGTTATTGGTGGTGGTCATTCGGCTAGTAATACATTATTGGCACTCGCTGAATTACAAAGCAGAGAATCCTGCAACAAAGCTAGTGTGGATTATGCGTAAAAAATTTGTAGCAGAAGCCTATGGTGGTGAAGCATAGTTGTGGCACAGTAAGAGTGCATGGAGAAGAAATTCTGCGCCAACCAGAAAAGGACTTCTATATAATAGTCGGAGCTAAAAGATACGGACGCACCAACATTTTTAATGGCAACTGGCTACGAACAAGTTCGTTCAATAACAGTTTATTTATCAGATAATGAAGAAGCTTCAAAACGTGTGGAATTGGAGTTACCTTAAACAGTATATGCAGTATAAATCTTGCCAATTAAACAAATTCACTAAAGGGGAGACACAGTTTTGTCCATATATACAACAGCTTATGGGTAGTTGACGTGTCTAAGCCCTCCTCCACGCCAAATAATTTTAGTTTACATAATATAAATACCTGAGTTACAGCTTTCTAATTATCGGATAGTTCCTATAAATTATCGTTCAAAAGGGGATTGTTCGTTTAAAAAAAACTAATTATCGTTTAATGTAGATTTGTCCTATATTTATTAAAATTATTCATAAGAGTGATGAACTTAGCTAGTTTTTACAAAATCATTAAACAAATTCGTTAAGAATAAATACATATATTGTTGATTTTAAAACGGGAATTCCAAAGAGTCGGGAATATAAAATGTGGCCACTAATGTAAAGTTTTTAAATATAAAAGATGTCCTCTCATGCGAATAAACCATGTTAAAGGAAACTACTCATAAAACAAGAGCAGACACAATATCATTACGTTGTGCTGCTCTTGTTTTTTTATCCTTCTTTTGATAGTTGGACAATCAACCCTTTTTAAACTGACTGCCTTAAACGCCGTCATCTAATTGCCTTAAAATAAAGTTGTAAGATATTTTAAAACAAACTTCTTTATAAAGCAACACCAAAGTCTTTATTAATTGATGTAGAAAAGAGTTCAATTAAATGAAACGAGCTCAGAACGCCTCAAACCTGTTGTTGCTAACAATTTAAACATTATCTCATTCTGCATCGAAAAACGTGATTTGGCGCGTTCTAAATAGTCAAATAGCTGCTTTAGATCCGTTAATGTCATATAGACAGGCAGTTTATCATCGGTCTTTGGCGATTCAATCCCGAGCGTAAAATCATTAGCAAGGTATCGTTCAATTAAACAATAGTTGGCGAACGATTTTAAGAAAGAGATTTTTCGGTTGACCGAACGAGGTTTTTGTTTTAATGATCCTAATAGATATTGGATAAAGCGACGTACTTGGGTCTTGGTAATCTCATTTAAACAGGTTGAACAGCCATGGTCCGTTAAAAAGGTTAAGAAGAGCTATAAATCGTATTCATAACTCGTAACCGTTTTCAATCTCAATAGACAAAACAAATTCATGAATGGCTGCATGTAGTTGCAAGTATAAAACCTCCAGATATCGTATTAAACAATAATTATTATCTGTACAAAGTCATCCCATTATCGTAAAAAAGGAGAGTTATCGTTCACATGAAAATTATAAGGAACTTCAAAATACAGATTCTCCAAATACATAAATTCCCTAGATTGAGTCAATTGGTTGGATTTCCAGTTAACTCTCACTAAAATCGATATACGAGTAATCTTAAAAACAGAATAATACTACAGCGATAAAAAACGGTCAAATGGTTTTACTTGATATAAAAACATATATAAATGAACGCATCATCGTTCAACTTCGCCTTCTTACAGAAATATTTGGTTGAAATATAGGTATTTGTACCAATATAAAAACACCACCACGTTGATTTGATAGGTACAATACCCATTTTTCAAGGAAAGGTATTTATTTGTCTCATTTTTCAGGTCCGTAAACATATTAGGATTTTGGTTATTTTAAGATTTATTCAATATTAACGCCAAATTGTAAATTAAATTTTTTTAATTCAATTTCATGTTCTTCCGCAAACTTTGGTTCTAGTTTACTCATAATATAAATGCTATCGTTTACTAATTCTAAACCGCGTTTGATTTCTTGATTCGCCATTAGAATTAATCCTTCAACGTATAGACTTCTAGTTTTTTCAAAAAATAAAAATGGCTGAAGATATTTTTTTACTATGTTTAGAGTGTTTTCTGCGTAGGTAAAATCTTCTCTGCGAATAAAGATGATACAAGCATTTAGAAAGAGATTAATTATGTTTTTAAAATTTTTTTGAGTAACTTTTTTTGTGTTCATATATGTCTCTAATTCTTTGACGATAGTAGATATGGTATAACTATTAAGTATTTCAATAGTGTTGCCAAATATAGAAATTTCGTAACTTGTCCATATTTCACATTTCATAATATACCCTGTAATAAACTCTTTTTCATAATCCAAAATTTCAAAAGAAGCGTCTAAATTTTTTATGAGAGCCGCAATAATTATTGCATTACATTTATGATACTCATTTTTTGTTTCTAAAAAAAGGTTTGATTCGGATTTTCTCATTTCATGTAGTGAGTCTAAATCTTTTGCAATATACCAATATGAAAGTGTATTAATAAATTTTTTATAGGGATTCACTTCTATGTCATTAAAAAAAAAATTTCTTCTACATCAATATTTAAACGATCAACAAGTTTAATAAAAGAATCAAGTGAAATGTCTGAGTCACCTTTTTCAAACTTGCTCAAACAAGAAAAAGAGACAATGTTCTGAGACATTTTTTTTAACGAATAGCCGCGTCCTTCTCTAATCAATCTGAATGACTGTCCAATATTATAACCCATCATATACCATCCCTTATAAATAATTATAATATATTACAATTTATGTGTATTAAAACCTATTATATAGTATATTTATGGTAAATATAAGGGGGTAAAAATATGAAATATAGAACATTAAAAAGGTTAATATTATTAGCATTAGGAATTTTAGTTGTAATTGGAGTAGACATTACAATCATTTAATTCTTTAAGAGAGAATATATCTTAAGGTTCATATATTTTTTGGTTGCTTTACCCTAAAAGTAAATTGTTTTAAATTAAATGATCCGCTTATTTATTGAACATTCCACTTATTGTTTTAACGAAAGGGGGTGATAAGATTGGGTACAACAGCTGTATTAAAAATCCATGAGTTTTCAAATTCAAACTCTGTAATTTCTCCTGTTCTACATGTTTCACCAAATACGAAAGCCTTAACGTTAGTTGAAGTTATGGAAATGTTTGAACAAAGAATGGTGCATGAAGAAACAAATTGTAATTTTTCTGAAAACCATGTAATGCACTTATAGTTTTACCAAAGACATATATTGTAATAAGTAGCTTAAGTTTTTTCGTACTTAGGCTACTTTTACAATTTGGGAGGAGTTTAGTTATGAAGAGTGTTGGAACAAAATCTATTGTTAAACTAAAACCTATCGAATTTAAAGATAGATTAGATAGAAGATTCAATATTGAAGGCGTAATAGATGAACCGATTTCATTATTTTTAAATAAAAATCATATTCCAATCGATGCTGTAATTGTAAAAAAAGATGGAAGTATTATTGACGATTGGCAAGAAAGAATACAAGAAAGTTCTGAGTATGTTGTAGAAATGGTAAGGGCTTATCATCTCCCTGATTTTTTATCTTTACTAAGATTATGGGATACAAAATTAATTTCAGGAAAAATTAAAGTAACAGAAGATGCTTACTACACAAAAAGACTATTCCTGCACAATGATTACGATGGTGATTATACTGCAACACAAACATCATTTAATAAAGAAGAGTTTGTTTCATATCTTGATCAAGTTTTCGTTGATGGAATAATGATGAATCGTTTAATTGAAAAAAATGACAGAATAGCTCTTGCAATGTCTGGAGGTAGAGATAGTTTATCTTTAGGATATTTTTTAAGTCGAAATAGAGAACATTTTCCAGATCATACAATGAGTTCATTCCATGTAAATACATTCTCGAAACCAAAAGAGACAAGGTTCGCTCAAGAAATTGCTGAAAGGTTCAATTTTGAACATAATCTTATTACAAATGATCAAGTCAAAGAGCAGTTTAGATTAAAAAAAGACCCTAACGAAGTACTTGATTTTATAAAATATGATTACAATAAATCGTATTCAATTGCTGGCACACATATTATTATGAGATCGGCGGTTGAGAAAGCAGCAAGAGAACAAGGTTTTAAAAAGCTTTCATATGGACTAATGAAGGAAGATTTGATGTCTACAATAATTAAATGTATTTTTGTAGGGTTTCCGTTCAATGGTCCATTTAATCGAAAATTTGGAGACTTCGATATTATTTATCCTTTATGGCCGATTTCAAAAAAAGAGTTAACTTTGTATTTAGAAGCGATAACGCCAAGTCATAATCGCCAAGAAAGTCCTTCAGAATTTGAACGTGGTTCGTTATCAAGAGATATATATTATTTAATTGCAGACACTATCGAGACAATTCTACCAGGTGCAGGCCTTCAATTGCTGAATTCCCAAAAAACAACATTAAAGCATTTGGTACCAAATGAATATAAGCAATGTGAAAATTGCACAGGAACGTATTCAATCTCATATCAACCGGAGTATGAAATTATAGAGCGAGAATATAAGGATGTTGGTTTATGTGGTTTATGTCAGATTTTAGAAGAGCACAATTTTATCAGATTGTAATAAACACGATTTTTTCATGGCGGTGAAGATGTTATAAGAGTAAATATACGTATATATAGAAATATATTAATTTCACAAGTTGCAGCATCCGTCGGTGAAGTGTTTTTAATGATTGCGTTAGCAAGTTTAGCCTTTCAAATTACTGGTTCGCCTGTACAAGCAGCATGGGTAGTATCAATTAGTGCTTTAGCTACTTTTACAATGGGATTAGTAGCTGGATGGTTTATAGATAAGTTTCCGAAAAAACATTTAATGTTAATTTGTGATATACTTCGTGTATTTTTAATTACTCCATTGTTTTTTATTTCTAAAGAAAATTTTTGGCTTGTATATATAATTGTATTTCTTATTTCTTGTTGCAATTCTGTTTTTCATCCTTCAAGAGAAGGGTATATTCAATCTCAATTTGATAAGGACGAAAGACTAGAAATAGTTTCCTCTGTTCAAAGCTATTTATCTTTAATTAGTTTAATTGGTCCAACAATTGCAGGAATATTAATTGCGATTCTTACACCAAGTATATCATTTGTAATAAACTTAACTGCTTTTATTATTTCAACTTTTTTTATAATGAAGATACCAAAAGATACACCAGTTAGCGATTCTACTCCGGAGAAATTTTGGCGAAAAATCACTTCAGGATGGGTATACTTGTATAAAAACAAGCCCCTATTAAGATTGAATATAAATAGAATATTCTTAACTAGTGCTTTGGCAATTTATGTAATAGTCAATTATTCATATTTAGCTAGCATTGTAAATCAGCCAATTTTTAAATTCACATTAACATTTCCAATTTTGCTAGGTTTAGTTAATTCAATTCAAGGTACAGGTGCATTAATTGGAGGTATCGTCGTTAAGAAGAATAAAAAGAGAATTTCAAATAATTTTGAAAAGCTATTAATTTATGCTGGTATAGTCTTTGCTATTGGTTTCATTTTATGGATTTTTGAAAATATATACTTAATTGTTTTAGGAAGCTTTTTTATAGGTTTTGGATTGATTATCGGTAGAACTGGCATTTCTTTACTTGGTCAATCATTAGCTGATTCAATGTATATAGGTAGAGCAATCACAGCTGGAGATGCAATAGCGAGACTCTGCAATATTTCAGTTACAAGTCTGACATCAATATTGATTATGTATTTTAGTCCGAAATTATTAATAGGTCTATCTGCAGTGTTAGCTATTGCAATTTCCATAAATTATCTTACCAAAAGAAAGGTTGAAGAAAATGACAAATCAACCAATCGTATGTTCAATTCCTAAATTTAATTTAAATACCAACATGATAAAAGAAAATTGGTATAAAGAATATTTCAATGAAGATTATTGGAATCTTGTGTATTATTCTTGTTCATCAATAGAAGTTACAGAAAATGAGCTATCTTTCATTAAATCAATATTGGAAGAATCAAAATCTTCTTCTGTGTTAGATTTATTTTGCGGAATTGGAAGACACGCAAATAGATTAAGTGAAGAAGGTTATATTGTTACCGGTGTGGATATAGATCCAAACACGATAAAAATTGCAGAGAGTTCTAGTGAAAGTCATGTTGATTATATAACAAGTGATGCAAGAAGTTTTACAACAAATAAAAAATATGATTGCTGTCTCTTAATGCAAACTTCTTTTGGTTATTTTTCTGATTTAGAAAATCAAGAATTACTATCTAAAATTTTTTCGCTACTAAATGAAAATGGTACTCTTATTATAGATATACCAAATAGAGATAATATGTTGAAAAATTTTAGTTATAGAGATTGGGTAGCAATTGAAAATAAGACTTATTGTATATCGCATCAATTTGATTATATCAACAGTAGAAGAAATACAACTATGAAAGTCATTGATGAAAAAGGGGAAAGAGAGAATACTCATAGCATTAGAATGTATTCTATATCTGAAATGATTGCTATGCTAGAAAATAGCGGTTTTGTCGTTAAAAAATTGTTTGGAGATTTTTCTATTAGCAATGTTCGTTTTAATAATAATTTTAGACGATTACAATTAGTTGCTCAAAAGTAGGTGGCGTATTTGATTTTAAATGATAGATTTATTCAAAACTTGATTTTAGAGCATGCTAGAAAACCTCGGAATTACGGAAAATTAGAAAATGCAGCTATATATGAATCAAGTAACCCTGGTTGTAACGATGCTGTTTTAATTTATTATAAATATGTTGATCAAAAGTTAGTTTTTTCGTTTGAAGCTTTTGGGTGTACATTATCACGCGCTTGCGCTTCGATATTATTAGAAGAAATTAATCGAAAATCTATAGATGAAATTAAAGAGTATGGCAAAGGATTTCTAGAAGAGATTCTTGGTTCCAAAATTATCAATAGTCGACCTAAATGTTCTACTTTGGCATTAAATACAGTAATGTGTATAGTTCACGAATTGAACATGCTTAAACCAAGTATTTATAAAGAATTATAAGATAGTTTTAACTGAAAAGTCGGCGTATATATGGATTTACTTAACTTGAGGTCTAGTATCATAAGTCGAAGTATTATAAAAGAAGAAGTATTATAAAAGAAATAGAGAGCGAGCAGTGTGATGAATATTTAAAATCATGGTTAACATCGCTTGTTAATTCTGAGGATATTGGGATTGCTTATATGACGGATGAAGAATTGCTTGCAGAAGAGCCCTCTATGTCAACCAAGGGTGTAAGCGAAGTGGCAGCTTGTCTTGTAGTAGCCATGGGTATTGGTGGTACGCTGGCTTATGCGGTTGCGTGTGGCGGTTCGTGTGTAGCACCGACACCAGTGACTGCAGTGATATGTGCTGCATGTATTGGTGCATATGCAGTTCTTGGTGCTGGTACTATTTCTGGAGCAGTAGCTTGTTTTAATTATCTATGAGGTGATTCGATGAACAAGGTTTTAGCGTTTTTGATTTTTGGAATGGGTTTTACTGGATCCGTTTTAATAATTTCAGTCGTGCTATTGTTCAAATCTCAAAGTTGCAGATTGCTGTCGCCTCAGCATTTGTTTTAGCGGTATTCACTGTCTGGGCTCTAGTAATACGAAAGCGCTTTGAGAACGAATTAAAGTGAAAACGTTGTGTTAAAAAGGGGATTTGCCCTCGGATTTCGACAAAAGGCATCGAGTGAATATTTGCAAAAGAACTGAGCGTTATTTTTCGCTCAGTTCTTTTATTTAGATAAAGAAGATTTTTAAACCCTTAGGGTATATCTTAGTTGTTTGGAGTAAGATTAGGTTGCATAGGGTACATCTTAGTTGTTAAGGGTACAACTTAGTGTATATGGACTTTAAGATTAAGTTGTGTACGTGGACAAGAACTTCTGTACACTCAAAATGGAATTAGATAAGTAATCTTTAGTAATTTATCTAAAGGTTCTTGTCCAAAAATAAAGACAAGAATGTCCGGATTTGATGTAAAAAGGACAAGAATGTCCAGACAATCCCTGTCCAAAAAATAAACTGTCCGGAAGTTCATGTCCAAAGTGTCTGCAAGTTCATGTCCATATACAATTATGGGTAGTTGATGAATCAAGGCCCTCCTCCACGCCAAATAATTTTAGTTTACATAATATAAATTATAGGAAGTTATGTTTCATTGAAAAGTATACTAATAATAGTGAGACGAAATGGCTTGTACATAGACATCAAAGTCTAAACTTTTGAAAATAATTCACGATTTTCTAAATAGAATCGATATTAGCTCATGTTGGTTTGGAATAAAGTTTGATTAAAAGTTTGTTGCAAACGTTGATTTTTTATAGAAGAAACCCACGCATTTTGATCAAACTTTTATCAAAATGCGTGGGTTTTATTTAAATGCGAAATTATTTTTCTCAAACTATATTACAAAATACAACTCTTTTTTCTTCCATCATTGGGATATTAATTTATTTAAGAAACAATTTTTCTCTCTTTACGAACAAATTCACATGTCCAAAAACCTAAAAATGAATTTAAGCTTCTGTATATTGTCCAATCTTTCTGAATTTCTCATAGCGATCTTCAATTAATTGTTCGCCATTTAGGGAATTCAATGCTTTTAGTGTGACGCTTATACATTCTTTTATATAAAATGCTTGCTTCACAACATTGCGGTGTGCTCCACCCGTTATTTCAGGGATTATTCCATCAATAACGTCAAGCTCTTTTAAGTCAGGTGCTGTTATCCGCATTGCTTCTGCAGCTTGCTTCCCTAGGCTACCATCTCGCCATAAGATCGATGCAGCCCCTTCAGGCGAGATAACCGAATACGTTGAGTTCTCTAACATAAAGACGCGATTAGCTACCCCTAATGCAATGGCACCTCCACTTCCGCCTTCCCCAATAACAATACTAATAACTGGTACTGTTAGAATCGCCATTTCAGAGAGAGTTCTAGCAATGGCTTCACTTGGGCCGCGTTCCTCGGCTGCCTTACCCGGATAGGCTCCTTTTGTATCAATAAAACAAATAATTGGGCGCTTAAATTTCTCAGCTTGCTTCATTAAGCGTAATGCCTTACGATATCCTTCAGGGTGTGGCATACCAAAATTTCGTCTAATATTTTCTTTAGTTGATTTTCCGCGCTGATGTCCAACAATTGTTACGGGCTGTCCTTCAAAGAGAGCAATTCCTCCAAGAATATACGATCTCCATGTAACTCAATAAAGTTTTCACACATAGCTTCTATATATTGTAAAGTTGTTGGTCGTTCTGGATGTCTAGCAACCTGTACACGATCCCATGGCTTCATATTGGCATAAATAGATTGTTCTAGCTGTGTTAGACGTGTTTCAAGCTTTTCGATTTCGCCTGTCATGTCTACATTTGCCTCTGTAGCAATCGTTTTTAATTCATCAATTTTTTCTCGTAATTGTACTACTGGTTCTTCAAAAGCTAAATTTTTAGACATGTTGCACACCGCCTTTTGTATGCATTTTTACAAGTATTGCTACTTGGTTTCGTAAATCCTTCCTATGGAAAACTGCATCAAGCTGACCATGTGCTAGTAAAAACTCTGATTTTTGGAAATCATTTGGTAATTTTTCTCTTAATGTTTCTTCAATGACACGGCGACCAGCAAAGCCAATCAATGCTTGTGGTTCAGCAATATTAATATCTCCAACAGAAGCAAAGCTTGCTGAAACGCCACCGTATGTAGGGTGCGTCATGATCGAAATAAATAATAGTCCTTCTTCACTATGACGTTTTAATGCCACACTCGTTTTTACCATTTGCATTAATGATAGAATACCTTCTTGCATGCGCGCTCCACCACTAGCAGTAAAGATAATAACCGGTACACGTAATTCAATAGCTTTTTCAACGGCACGTGTGATTTTTTCTCCTACAACGGAGCCCATTGAGCCCATACGGAAATGAGAATCCATAATGGCTACAACAATTTCTTCTCCATCAAGAGTTCCTAACCCAGTTAGTACAGCTTCGCTTAATCCCGTTTGTTGTTTAGCCACTGAAATTTTTTCTACATAATCAGGGAAATTAAGTGGATTACTTGTTTGTAAATGATCATCCATTGAAACAAATGAACCTTCATCTAAGAAATATGCTACGCGCTCCTGTGCAGTCATTTTGAAATGATGGCCGCATTTTGTACACACTTTATGATTTTTTTCTAATTCCTTTGTTAACTGAATGTGACGGCATTCTGGACATTTTGTCATAAGTCCTTCTGGAAATCCCTTTTCCTGTCCGTCCTCTTTCTTTTTACTAAATAAGCTACGTATTACCATGTTTTACTCCCCCTTTGTTGTCTAAATGCCTTGTTCAGCATTCATCCACTGTTGGTAAGCTTTTAATGCTTCTTTTTTATAGCCAAGCTGCATCGATTTCAACATAGTTTGAATGATAATTTTTCTTCTTCTGTTGAGTTTCGATTTAAACGGTCATCAGCATAAACTGCTAACTGAAACTAGACTTTTAGTGAAAGACGATTTCCTGACGTGATGATTATTTCTCGTAAAACATCCCGACAATTAATCGTACTTTCTATCTCTAGCTTTACAAAAAAACTGCCCCACACTGGTAGTGTTCGCAGAGTTTCTGTACAACTTATAATGCGAATGGCTTCCTTTTCATGTCTTCTAATATAAACATTGACAATATTTCTACGAGCTGATGCTTTTATGTAGAAGCTAGAAACATACCTTCCCCATGTCTCGTTTCAATAAGACCTAATAACTCTAAACTTCGCAATGCCTCTCTCTCAGAGGATCGCCTGACACCTAGACGTTCTGAAAAGACTCTTTCGGAAGGTGACTTTTCACCAGCCTGTGTTTTTTCTATTTTAATAAGTTGTCGTAATTATTGGACGATATCTAAAAACACTTTCTTTTGTTCAGTTTTTTTATCCATACGATCAACTCCTCGGTCAATCTATTTGCCTTGGAATAATTATTGCTGTCGCTTTCCTTTCGCGCAGATAAACAATGCATCCAAAGGCTTTATCTTCATTCAGTAGGTGTTTGGGTACCTACTAAAAAGAAACAAAATCCACCACCTTCAGATGATGGCGTCTCTTACTGAATGAATTCAAAAGTGGTCTGGCCACTTTTGAAGTTGGCTTTATCTTACAAAATAATTATTTGAAAGTAAAGAAAAAACTGCATAAAAATTTATGCAGTTTCAGACTGTAGACAAACTCGATGAATTTTGAGTTTGCCTACAGTCTTTTTTCTTTTACAATGAAATAAAGTAAAGCCGTTGATTTCCACTACGGGCGGACGCTTTCCGCGGGCGGGGTCGAGCTGCTTCCCTCGCTTCGCTCAGTCCAGGATCTCGACTTTCCCGCTTTTCCCGCAGGAGTCGCCGCCCTTCGATCCAATCAACTTCTACATAAAGAATTCCTTATTCATTTATTGATAAAAAGTAAACTTTTGAGGTGATCAACCATGATGACGAAGAATCAAACCAATGAACGTGAACAATTAGAAATGTTAACGATTGATCAATTAGTTCCCAACGATCATTTAGTGCGAAAACTAGAGGCTGCTATTGACTTTTCATTTATCTATCCTTTAGTAGAACATCTCTATTCACCTAATGGGCGTCCAAGTATTGATCCTGTTGTTCTCTTTAAAATGACGTTTATTCAATATGTTTTTGGCATTCGCTCCATGCGTCAAGCGATCAAAGAAATTGAAACGAATATGGCGTATCGTTGGTTTTTAGGATTTGGTTTCCATACAGAAGTCCCGCATTTCTCTACCTTCGGTAAAAATTATGTCCGTCGCTTTCAAGACACTGATATATTTGAACAGATATTCTATCGTATTTTAAAAGAGATTATGCATCAAGGACTCCTCCATGCAGACCATTTATTTATCGATTCCACGCATGTGAAAGCGAGTGCCAATAAACGGAAGTATGATAAAAAGGTCGTGCGAAAAGAAACACGGGCTTATGAAGGAAAACTTCAATTAGAGTTAAATATGGATCGTGAAGAACACGGAAAAAATCCCTTTCCCCCGGAGAAATTTGAAAAGGAAGAATGGAAAGAAATAAAGGAAAGCACGACAGATCCTGAAAGTGGCTATTACGTGAAGGATGAACGTACGAAGCAGTTTGCATATTCCTTTCATGCAGCCACAGACGAAAAAGGCTCTGTCTTAGGTGCCATTGTGACTCTGGGAAATGTGCATGATAGCCATGTATTGCAGCCACTTGTGGAAAGGGTCATTCAAAACGTTCAAAAACCAATCGCTGTTGCGGCAGATGCAGCCTATAAAACACCAGCGATTACGAACTTTTTGTTAGAGAATCAAATGTTGCCTGTTCTTCCGTATACACGTCCCAAAACGAAAGATGGATTCTTCCGAAAGCACGAGTATACATATGACGAGCACTATAATTGTTATCTTTGCCCACAAGGGCAGATATTGAAGTATGCGACAACGACGAAGGAAGGATATCGCCAATATAAATCGAATCCTTTGATTTGTGCGAAGTGTCCAAGCCTTTCCCAATGTACAGAAAGTAAGCATCATCAAAAACTCATTCAACGCCATATTTGGAGTCATATGTGGAGGAAGCTGAACATTTACGCCATTCTTATGACATCAAACAAATTTATGCAAAGCGCAAAGAAACGATTGAGCGTGTCTTTGCCGATGCAAAAGAAAAGCATGGTATGCGATGGACAAACTTAAGAGGTCTAAAAAAATTGTCCATGCAGGCGATGCTTACTTTTGCTGCCATGAATTTGAAGAAACTGGCTACTTGGACGTGGCAAGTAGCTTAAGAGAGCAACTAAGCTCGAAGAGTATGTTGAATTTGGTAGTATATTACCAAATGTTAAAAATAAAATAGGAAGAAAAATGACAAAAGCCCATCGAGAGTGAACTTCTCGATGGGCTTTTGTCTACAGTCTGAAACTGCATAAAAATTTATGCAGTTTCTAAAATTCCCTTCAATTTCATATTCTTTTCGTCGTTTGTGCATGTTTTATTTTCACTTGAGGTCTACCAAAGCGCTTTTCAAGCGTTCTCTCAATGTAAAGCAATTCATCTTCTAGTAACAACTCTTGAACAAGATGAAAAATTGCGGGAATAAGGTTACAGATACCGTTCCAAACTCATCCTGAAGCATGTAAACGGCGACCTACAAGGAAAGCACGTACCTAGCATCGTCCGGACGTGGCCCACTGAGCCAATACCTGAGTTCTTAATCGTAACTTTTTTATAATCGTCGCGACTTTATTTTATTAAATAGACTTTAATTAATAGAGAATAATATGTTCAATATATGAACATTTATTCTCTATTTTTTATTATAATAAACTACTTAACTCTATATATAATATCTAGTATAAATAGTCTAATATATGGTTAAGAACGGTCATTCGATTTATTAGAAACTAATGTTCAATAGGCGGTGGGTAAAATTCGTATCCAAGAGGTTATTTTAGAAAATAATGCAAAACGGTATATGTTAATTGATCGGAATGGCTTCCCTGTTCTTCTTGTCATGAAATAATTAAAGTATTTAGATAAGACAGGAAAAAGTCCAAATACGCAAAAAACATATTGCTATTCCTTAAAACATTTTTATACCTATTTAGAAGAAAAGGAGAAAGATTACAAGTTTATTCGATTAGAGGATTTAGCTGATTTTGTGGGATGGTTAGGAAGCCCTTATCAAAGTTCAAATGTTACTCCCCTTCAACAAAAGAAAGCAAGCTGATGTTTCAAAAGCAACCTTATATAACAATAAGGACTTTCGTTCGAGAATTGAAACATTACGAAATCAGCAATCACAAGTACCTACACCAAAACAAGTGAAACGAGAAATGAACGAAAACAATAAAGATGCCCTCATTGCATCTCTAAAAAGAAAAAATCTAAAGTTAGAAGGAGAAAACAAGCAATTAAGGGAACAACTGAAAGTTGCTTACGCAGAAGTTTATAATAAGTTATGAGGGAGAACGTTATTCTCCCCTTCTTGTTCAACTAACGGAGCAGGTTAGTGGAAGAAATAGCAAGTGGGATTAACTAGGAGAAGTGTCGATGACATTAAAGAAGACACCGAGGTGTCTTATGTTTTTTTAATTAAGAATATTGATAAAGTGGAATTTAATTACTTAACATTATACTTATTTTCGGAGCGAGGCATCTTATCGGTGAGTATATACCAAGTAATGCTTGCTGTTAATAATGTTGACGAAATCAAAGCTGTAAGAACACTATATGTTTGCCAAATAAGTATCGTTGACCAATCGAAGGCAAAAAACATTATACACTGGGCAATCGTAGCGATTAGGAAAATAATTGTTACGATTGTTCTCTTTTTTGTAATTGGCTGCTGCTCATTCGTTTTCCTTTTTCTTAATCCTAAGAGAAATAACAGAACGGCCAATAGGCAAAGAATAATTGTGGTAGACGACAAAATGATGTCCAAAAGCTGTGTGCCGCTTATCTCATATGACTGAGTTAGATTGCCGTCTAATATATCTTTAACTTTTAGTACCAGGTTTATATTGGTATTTGCGCCGTTGCTCAGTAAGCAGATGGCTGTTCGTTCATTTGGCAGTATGGCTACTTCGGTTCTAAAATTCGGATTACCCCCAGTGTGTTCTATAAACGTTTGTTCGGCGTTTACCGACCAACCTGCCGCATAATACATATCGTTGACAGCCGAAACAGACATATCACCCCTATGTGATTTTTCGATAACCATGTGAAATATTTCGGGTATGTCCTGCACGATACCCATCTGTATGCCCATCCAACGCGCCATATCTTTTGTATTAGAAATGATATAGCCGGCAGGTTTATTCCCAGCATAATCCGGAGCGTTAAATGGAGTTGTTATGAAAAAGGAAGAACGGTAGCCCTGTGCTAACTGTCCAGTGGCTTGAGCATCTTCTTTATAAACATACGTCTGGTGAAGACCTAAGGGTAGAAATACCTGTTCCCTCATAAAGTCTTCATAGCTTTGTCGTGATACAATCTCAATAACCAAACCCAATACGTCATAATTAACGGTTCCATAGTTATATTGTTCACCGGGAGAGAACGCCAATTCAGCATCTACCAGCGTTTCCACAGTCTTTTGCAACATATCAGGCGTATTGCCTTGTGGAATATTTTGAGTATGTCTAATATTTGTTAAGCCGCTGGTATGGTGAAGGAAGTTATTTAGTGTAAGGCTTTGCATATCAACAGGTTTACCTTGATACTTTAACGTAAACCAAGGTAAATATTTTTGGATAGGGTCAGTCATTGATAGCAGCCCTTGCTCTTCCAATAGCAGAATCCCCATACCAGTAAAAGCTTTACTCACCGAGGCCAACTCATAGAGTGTATTTTCACTTGCAGACAACCCCTTTTCAAGATCTGCATACCCAGAAGAAAAGTAGAACACTTCATCATTAGCAAGTATTGAGATTGACATTCCAGGCACACCTGATGTACGAGAGGCATCATCTAGCAACGCTTGTATTGCCACAGATTTCGAATCTGACAACGCATAACTTTGTGTTGCGAATCCCGAGAATAATATAAGTATCGTTAATACAAAAACAATAGTCTTTTTCATAAACTCTCCTTTTTGAAGAATTATAAGAGTATAAAAAACTTATTTTTATAACTATAAACTAAATTCTAATTTATATTTCTACTTAACTATATAATATCAAGTAATTGTGAAGAGTTACACTTAAACTAACGGGTGCTTTAGTAAAAGAAGAAACATACTAACATTAGTAGCACAAACCATGGCCCTGGTTTGTACTACTAATGTTAGTATGTTTAATTTTTCTATCTTTTTTAAAATTAGGTCTTGATAATTTATAAACATCGTATCTTTTTTTAAAACATCGCAACTTTATTTCAATTCTACACAAAGCACAATTCTTGCTGCAGAATTGCGCCTTTAATGAAATAACTAAAGTATGTCTAAAATTGCTTATAGGAAGTTGCACTATCGCTACCGTTAGTTCAACTAGACGAATACATCCCTTTTGCAACTTTCTCTAAACTTTCTTTATCATAAGTGTTCATTGTAAGATTGAGCTTTGGCATATAAGTACTTCCACCTGTCACCATTTCTTTTGTTTCCACATCATAAATTGCATAATTACCTTTAAATTCTTTTTCAGTGTCTTTAAAGGAATAAAAGAAATAAACTTGCCTATCGGGGCTAACGGTCTGATGGTAGTTAATATCTATATTAGGGTAGGTACGAAGAATATTTCCATCAAAAGTAATATAATTTAATTTTTCTACCTCATTGAACAATATTTTTTTTCTAACATTTACAGATGCATCAGGCATTTCTTTAAAAAGAGCAGTATCCAAATGCCTTTGCTGTTGCTTTGACTTCTGCTTATATCTTTGAAAAACCTCCTGATGTATAGGATATTTTAGGTCTCTTAATGCCAGATAAAATTCATCTACAGTTTCATCAATAACTTTTTCCTTATTTGCAGGATGTAAATACTCATTTTTATCTGAAGGTGTAGTTTGTGAATAAACTGGACTTCCTAAATACATAGAAAAGCTGAACAAAAATATAAACACAAATGAACTAATTAAGAATGGGTTTTTCATTTAGATTACTCCTTTTTTGAAGTAACGTGCCCTAAATATACTTTAACTATCCTGAGCCGTTAGTTTAAGTAATAATCTTCACAACCTTACTCGATAGTTCAACAATAATATCAATTTTGTTGAAAATGTTCCTCAACAATCTGGCCCGTTCGTAAAATGAAATGAGTCCTATTCAATTAAAGCCCCAGTTACTTTAGGTTAAGTGCTCCACAATTCTCTTTGCCCTGCGCTCCATTGATTTAGAGTAACCAAAACAATCTCTAAATAACTTCCTGCCAATGTATGTTTGAAAATGATTGTATCTATATCGGTAAAATTCGTTCCAATAGCTAATCATTCGATTATAGCTTTTGCAAAATGGCACAATATTTTCAAGACAAAATCTCTTAATCCGTTCTGTATCCTGCTCTTTTAAAATATCATAGGCTAATTCTATTATCTCTACGACATATTCATCACATATTTTGACGATGTAAGGAATAGCCCAGTCTTCGTAATCCATCTGTAGCAACGAATAAAAATGCTTTTGACGTACAAATCCATCACAACTTCTTGAATATATACAATGCAAAATCATTTTTTGTTGTAGACTTAGTTTTTCTATAACTGCATCTGAACTATCAATGTAGTAGGTACGATAAGGAAATCTAATCACGGTATTATTTTGAAAATAGTGGATAGTATCCTCAGACACAGCAATCGTGACATGATTATAAGTTTTATGAGGAATCATTCCAACCACTGTCGTCACATCCTCATTTAAATGTTTGGGAAATCCATCTTGAAACATGCACTCACATCCTTGCTTCACGTAATATTAAAGAATAACTAAACTGCCCTGGTAATATAAGAAGAGACTGCGTTAATTGAATAATCGTCCCTGTGTTTGCTTATCGTAGAAAGGCTCTTATTTTAAATAGATCCTTTTCAAAATCTTGATAATCGTAATCAGTAGTTGATACCTTATTTATTGCTTCCCTCCAACTGTTCAGTAAATATGAATAGCGCAATTTCTGTAATAAATCTGTTGCTTATTCATTTGTTTAAGAAAATTAGTTGGAGTATAGTTTTAATAGCTCATGTATTGAACTACTAGCATCGTCAATTTTAATAAAATAGGGTAATTGCCATTTTTGTGTTGCTAGCGCTTGTTGACTAGTGGGAGTATCCCAACTAGGATAAACTCTAATTGCCATTTTACCCTTTGTATTAACGGTTTTAAGGATGTTTTGTTTTAAAAGAACTTCTTTTGGAAAAACAAATTGGCCAAAATCACCATTATCATTAAAAGTGTTTATTACCAATAAATCAGTGGCATTATCATATGAGAATGCTTGGTTTTTATTAGTTTCATCCTTTTCCCAAAAGGAAACAAACTGTCCTATCTTATTAGGTGTTATTTTTGCGACTCTAAATCTAACCGATTTAGAATTTAACTGAAATAGCCCAGCCCCATAATCTGAGTTTTGAGTTTCTTCATGGATATCTTTTATTGTTAAATTATTAGGTTCATAAAGTAATTCATTTATATATGCTAATGTCTTATTAAATTTATTCATAGTTTTACCCCTTTTCTTATACTAAGATATACCAGTATATCACCTGTGGACCTGTCACCGTAATTTTTCAATCATATGTCTCACATTATTTTAACAATGATGACCAAACAATAAATAATTATCTGAGGATGTAATCTTAACTGAAAAGGTAGTAAATACTATGTTTTTGGAAACTAGAGTAAGTCAAAAGCTGCTCCGTAAATAAACATTATATTTTACGGCAAGAACTAATTTAACAATAAAAGTGATTGTTCCTCTTTAACTAGCTGTCACATTGCTTTCTTCGTGATAATACATTGCATACAAATCATTTAATGTAACTTTCCCAAAAGCAAAATCTACTACGTTTCTCTCAACTAAAAAAGATGTAAGTGAACTTAATAAACTGGCTTCAGAACTTGGTAAATGGATGAGTGTCATGTCATTTGTCAGTGTTTGAAGTTTGATATTTGGATATAGCTCATGAAGCTGTTTTTTCGTATTACTTTCCATATTTTTTATGCGAATCGTTTTAATATGCGCTTGACTAAAATCTTCGATTATTTGATTGGTATCTATTAGTTTTCCCTCGTTAAATAAGAAAATTCGGTCTGCATATTTCTCTAAATTATCAAGTAAATGGGAGGCAATGATAATAATTTTCCCTTCCGCCTTTTTCTTTAATAATATTTTCGAAATAATTTCCACATTATTTGGATCAAGCCCGTTCATCACTTCGTCCATCATCATAATGTCTGTATTTGTAACAATTTGCATGGCAAAGCATAGACGTTGGCGCATCCCAAGAGAATAGGTACCTGTCTTTTTATTCACATAATGCCCCATATTTAATGCTTCGATTGTTTCGTCAATCAGTTTTAAATCCGATTTCCACATCGTAGCAAACATTTTTAAATGCTCTCGCCCACTTAAATGATTATACAAGTCACTTTGGTCTGGCATCATTGACACGAATGTATGGATTTTCACTTCATTTTGTTTAGTTGAGTAACATAGGCCATCTTTAAAAACGATCTTGCCATTCAACGGTTTCACATAATTCATCAACACATTCATAAATGTAGATTTTCCCGTTCCATTTGGTGCAACAAGCCCAATCATTTGCCCTTGCTCAAAGGCCATGGAAATATTATTTAACACGTTCATTTCTCCAAATCGCACGGTAATATTTTGAATATCAATCATCTTTACCACCCCTATTTAATTAGCTTATATCGCCTGTTCGATGCCGTCAGTATGATGAAAAAAATGACAATGGCAGCTAGTCCAAGTAATAACTGTAATCCTAAAGTAAAATTTAAATGATCATTCATATAATAAAAATTCCGCTGTTTTGAAATAATTTGTCCGACTTGAATATAGGATGTTGGATAATTTTGAACGTCCCAGAAAAAGCCAACGTAACGGCTGAAATAAAAATTTTCACCAAAAATAAGGAGTATGCCAACAGCGAAATTGACCATCTCATTGCGGAATAGCATACTGCATAATAGTACAATGCTGATGATGACGATGAACCAGGTAAAAAGTAAAGCCAGCGATTGTCCTAAAAACGTACCTAAAGTCATCATTTCAAATTTACCTTCCATACGCCAGTCGAGATGCGGCGCATATACTGGAGAGGGCAAATGGAAATTCCCAAAGCCAGATTGTAGTCCTACAATAAAGAAGCCAACAATAAGCGGTATAAATAATACGGCACTACCTAGTAGCACAACGACCATTTTCACCAGGAGCTTTTTCCAATCATTAATCGGAAACCCCTTCAAAATGGATGGATGGCGTCTATCTTTGGCAACCATATCAATTGCTAAAAGTAGCACACAGACAATCAATATAATGGGCAGTATACCCTTTAATAAGCGTTCGAGCGTTTGTAGTGCCGTGCGTTGTTCAAATATTTCCGTTGATAATTCATAATCTGCTTTCGAATATGCATCATAACGGACTGCATGCTCTAAATAAGCATAAAAGGCATCATCTTCTGCATACTCATTATTTTTTATAAAATACTTTGAGTTATATGAAAATGAATCACTTTTATAGGTAATCGCATTGGTAAAGTAGTACCAATCACGCGTTAAATCTGCATATTTTTTTAAATTGCCCTTTTCTAATGCATCTAATCTTGCTTTATCTATAGGGTTAATCTGGCTAAATATTTCAATAGCAAAAATAACGGCAGGATGCAGACCATGTAGTTTTCTTCCTTCCATATGATCTAAAAATTCCTGACGTGTTAAATAGCGCGCCTCAATCTCCTCAGAGTCTACACTTTCAATCGGATCGTAAGCTGGTGCTATTTTAAATACATAAAAAAAGGTTGCAAAAGCAAGTAAAAAGTAGATTGCTAAGTTTTTCTTATTCAAAAAAAATTGCTTGAATTCAAATTTAAAATAACTCCACATGCTTATTTTCCCTCCCCTATGCCCTATTGATTTTTCCTGTTGAGAAGAATGTTTTAATTACAAACAACATTAAAATAATACTTAAACATAGGATGATTAAGCCTAGATTCATCGTAATAGCAACAGGCTCTGCTAAATCTACCGGTACCCCTCGTAAAATATCATTAAAATTCATGAAATTAAAAGGATTATAGGGGAATAAACTAATAAGAGATGGAAAAATCATCGGTAAAAAGAATACAATAAAGTGTACAAATAGTGTTAAATACATATTTTTCAGTAGCACATTTAAAATAATCGACAACAGCATGACAAAAATTGAAATGACGAACATATAGCCAACACTTATGGCGATATATTGAAGCGTAGATATTAATGTGGCATTTCCTAGATAAATCCCGACAGGCTCTAGTGGGTTACCAAGTCCATTTAGTATCCATAACGGACTTGCGCAAATAAAAATGAGTAAAATACTAGTCACTATGGATAACAAAGAAATAAGACATTTAGATAAAATATAGGTATCAAACCGCACAGGAAAGCCTTGAATTAAACTAGGATGCTCAAAGTCATCCAGTAAAATAGAACTCGTATGGAAGCTAATAAATATGTACCAGCCTGCACCTACGTGACTAAATAAAAATAATAAAAACGGTATGTATTGAAATAGATCAGATCGTGTATCCTTTCCCTCATCTATCATCCATTTAAAATAAAGGTAGTCCATCGAATTTTGTAATTTAGAGGGTAACAACTCGGCAATATTTTCGTATCCTTCTAATTCGAATGCCTCTTGCCTTAATTTAGCGAGTTGAAGTGAAGCCTCATAATACATAGATTGTCTATCCATTGTTAATGTTGCTATTTGTAAAGCAATTTTGCTTTTTTGTTTAGTTAAATTTTTATATAAATCGCTGCCATCCCCTGATTCTGAAGCATCTTTCACTTGAAATTTTGACAGTACAGCCTGGATGGAATAATAGTCACCCTTTTTTTCAACGATTTGATTACCAACGGCCTGTGCCTTTAAATAAAACATAAAGCCGAAAACGATAATGGCAACAGCGACTAACGCAACTAAATTTTTCCGATTGGCTCGCTCAATTACTAGTCCTACTTTTAATGCACGTAACACCGGCATCCGCCTCCCTTCTCAATGTAAGCTTTTACATTACTATGATAAGATATTGTGGATATTTTTTCAATTTTTAAATTTTTTTAACTTTTAAAACTTCTTACCATTATTCAAGTCTGGTACGCGTGTAAGCGACAAAAAGAAGAGGACTGTTATTTACAGTCCTCAAATGGTCAAAAAGTTTCATGGATTTTATATTAAAGTAGCCTTTCCAATGTAATATTCGCTAATAATTAGTTCTTACTTTAAGTTGAATCAATGACTAAGAAAGAGCTGCATTCTTCACTCAAATCATTGATAAGTCTATGTTCTTTATTGAGTCCATTTTGAAGAAATGGTTAATCAAAAATGAATTCTTATCACACTTCAATCTAACAAACCAGCGTTAAAATTCATAGCCAGCGAATGGAGAGTTAGTTTCCCCTTATAAACTTCTAACGCTTTATTACATATCTAATAACAAAGCCAAATGCTCAACCCTTCATTCTTTTATGTCGGTTGAGGATCAGTTTGATTGAATAATTGTCTGTCTATCCTTGTCTTATAATTTCCGTTAATATTACTTCCATTCTTTGCATTACCTTTAATTTTAGCTTAGACAATGTTAACTGTTTCTCTAATATATTACGGTAATCTTGTGAATAATTAGGATACAACGATTTTTCATATTCCAAATTTTGTAGTACAAATAAAAGGTTATTATGTAAATCAACCAATTGATTATAGTTATTAATTTTAGAATTCTTATCTGTATTTATTGTAGGATCATTAACATAAATAAAAATATTTTTCCCTTCTGTGATTATATTAACTACTCTTAGTGTTGAATCCCATTCAACAGGTAGTTTTAAAGACTCACTAACAAACCTTACGGGTACCATTGTAGTTGAGTTCATAATTGTAGGTGGGTTGTCTAGAAAAGTCTCCTTCCCATTAACAATTGCTTTATACGAATTAACCTTTAATTGAATAGTTGTATTCCCTTTACTTGCTGTTATGGTTTGGGTTGAGGAATCCCAGGCAACAGTTGCATCTAATGATTCAAATATATTTCTCATCGGTAACATCGTCCTACCATTTATAGCAGTACCACTATCAAAAAATACTACATCTTTGTTAATTGCATGGACATAGCTATTATCCTCTACATAAATCAAAGAGCATAGATAAAATACAAAACTTACAAAAAATAACCGTTTTAGCATGACAATTCTCCTGTTCTATAATTATAATTAATTGTAAGTATAGTTTATTATTAGCGTTAAGAGAATACTTAATTTTCAATTTATGTTTTTTTCTCTAAAAGGTGGTTAAATCCTGATCGTGAAGCTGATATATTTTGAACATAAAAAAAGAGATACTGCTTGCACAATATCCCTTTTCTTTCGTGGAGAACCTATTGCTAAATCATTCATTTTTAATGTTATCTAGATCTAACCATCCCTCAAATATAGAATCGTCCTTTAAATCAAAATAGTATTTTGTGAATCGCGCGAATTCTGTGGAATCGATTTCTTTATAGTTATAAAATTGATAATAACTTTTTAAAAATTGTTCAATGTCTTTGATTTCTTCATTATCATCAAATAAATTCAAGAGCATTGCAGGCGATTTTCCATAGACATATGCACTCATATCAGATTGGTATTGATCAAGTGGTAAATTGACTGGAAGCACTAGGTCTGGATCAATGCTGTAAATCGTATAGGGTTTGCTCAGATTCAATTTTTTAAAGTTGAATAGATTTGTAGCAAATACCGTGAAGCCTTCATCTAACCAGGCATGATGAAAAGGATCATTGGTAATGACCCCGTAAAACCATTGATGAGCAATTTCATGAACCACTGTACTTTTAATCTGCTCAGAACTACTAGGACCACTGTTGTAAATCGTATGGGCTGTTACAATTCCTGGGTACTCCATGCCCATTCCATCTATGATAATATCTAGTTGTTTGAGAGGATACGGCCCCATTATTTCTTCAAAATAATTTATGACAGCTGAAGCCTCGTCTGCTATTTCTTGATATAGTTCCTTTTTATTTTCCTCAAATCCAAATACTCTAATGGCGATGTCTTCGTCTTTTTCCACTAGTATTGGATCTTTTACTAGAGCAACAAATATTTCCTTCACGTTCTCAACTTCAAGTAACCCTTTGTTTGGGCTTGGAAATGCCTCTTGATCAAATGAAGACACCAACGTGTACTTCTGAGGAATGTCATAGGTTAATTTGAAATTGCTGAATGTAGTATGATACGTCTCTCCTCTAAAACGATAATCTTCTTTGTTCCATTGATGGTTTCTATATGTGGCAAGCATCGGATAAAATTGAGCTAAATGATAATTACCATTACTCTTCGTAAATCTTAAGCCCTCTTCAGGCAGAGTGAACTCATAGGAAAAATAAACTTTCATTTCTTGATGAGGTTTCAATTTTTCTTGAAGCTGAATGTTGAGTGTATCTTTTTCAAGGGTGTAAGCTGCCGTTTTTCCATCAATGGTAATGTTATGGAACGCAATGGTAGATGGATGCTCCAGTTCGGGTGAGACAGCTTTTGTAAACATATTAGGTATAAAATAAAATATCAATTGTTCCCAATCATCGGTAGAGAGGTTTTTAACGACAACGGTTGATTCTAGCTGAAATTTCCCGTCATTATCCATCTTAAGTGCCATATCGTATTCACTAAAATTACCAGGGCTTATCGCCTTTGGTATAAATTCTTCTGTATTCACCTTTTGAGCAATAGTAGACGCTTCTTTCCCTTCCTGTTGATTGAACTCACAAGCAACGAGAAAAATACATACTAGTAATAAACCTGTACTCCATAATTTCTTCTTTATAACTTCCGCCCCCAATCCCAACACTATTAGCTACAATAAAAATGGTATATATATAAATTTTATATTATTATCCCAATTTAAACCATATACTTTCGATCTTTCATCTGGAATCTAGTTAATTACTAAGATGAACAAAGAAAGAAGAGCACATATTCGTGGTGATATGCTGCCTATTAGGTAGACAGATGAAAATTAAAAGCTGTTTATATTTTTAGATGTAGTTGTTGATTATGCCGTAATGGGATGACTTTGGTAAGTAACCGACGTCATCTTTTTTAATGTCCATTGCTTTCATGTGTAGTTCTGCTAAGCTTTAAACAGACTATCCTTACTGACAACAAAAAAATCCTGCATGTATATACACACAGGATTTCTTTGTCATCTTTTTAAACTAATCAATTCTATTTAGTACCACTTGCTCCAAATCCAGATGTTCCTCGGATCGTTTGTGATAATTCATCTACTTCTACTAATTGAATGGATGGGACAAATTGAATGACCATTTGGGCGATACGCATAGATTTTTCGACGATAAACGGTTCTTGGCCGTGGTTGATTAAAATAACGCCGATTTCCCCTCTGTAGCCTTCATCAATTGTGCCTGGGCTATTCAGTACGGTTACACTATGCTTTAATGCTAGTCCACTTCTTGGTCGAATTTGGGCTTCCGTTCCTTTAGGTAATTCAATCTGTATACCTGTTTTAATAAGTTTGGCTACGCCTGCTGGTATTTCTACTGCTTCAATGGAGTAGAGATCCATGCCCGCATCACCAGGATTGGCTTGCATTGGTAGTATTGCATCCGCGTGTACTCTTTTGATTTTTACTTCTACGTTCATTGTTCTCCATCCTAACGATTAAAATTAAATGTGTCATCTGTAATTGGCGCTACTTTTGCTTTAGCATAGGTAGCTCCCTTTTGTGAAAAGAAATCATATGTGGAGCCTTCATTACGAATACCGTTCATCACAATCGGATTGACTTCTTCTTCTGGAAACATTGCTTCAAAACCAACATTCATTAAGGCTTTATTAGCATTATATCGTACATAGGCTCTCACTTCAGGTGATAATCCTGTTTCCGCATAAATATCATCCGTATATTTCATTTCATTTTGATATAAATCTAATAATAGCTCATAGCCCCATAAATTGAGCTCTTCTTGTTTTTCTTTTGAAAATTGCTTGAATAGATTTTGAGCAAAAAATCCAACTGCGACACCATGGATGGATTCGTCGCGTAAAATAAGTGAAATAATCTCAGCACTGTTTCGTAGGAAGCCTTGTCCTCCTAAGTACAGCGGGTAGAAAAAGCCAGAATAGAAAAGGAAAGATTCGAGCATAACGGAGGAGAACATCGCTTTCCATAAGCTTTCTGGATCGTTTTCTTCGATACTATTATAAATATCCGCAATTTTATTGGCCTTATATTGTAGAAACTCATTTTTTTTGACCCATTCAAATAACTCATCTATTTCTTCGTTTGTACAAAGCGTTGTAAAAATATAAGAATAGGATTTGGCGTGGATTGCCTCAAATGCATCAAAAACGGTTAGGACAGCCTTCTCTTGTAAATCGTCTGTATAAGCGGCCACACGATTCATCCCTATATTGGTCTGAACTGTATCCAGTAACGTTAATCCCGCGAACACTTTTTTATACGTGTCTTGATGCTCAAAGCTTTTCCACTGTTTGATATCTTTACTGACCGCAATTTCCTCAGGAAACCAAATTTGCTTCCATTGCTGGTCCCAAAATATTTGGGCAAGTTCACTCGTTGCCTTATTCCAATTGACCGCCTCATAAATTATATTTGACATGCTACACACTCCTCTAAGCTTTGTAATCGTTGACGAACATAGTAAACGGACTTAATGCCCTTTACCCATGCATAAATGTATACTTTAGCTAATTGTTCAGTTGTCCAATTATCTGTCACATAAAGCGTCATGGAAATACCTTGGTCAACGTGTTTTTGAGAAGCAGCGTACAAATCAATTAAATCATACGGATTAACATCATATGCCTCTACATATAAATGACTGTTATCATTTGTTAAATGAGGCATTGGATAAATCGTTCTACTATCTGCATAGTCACGAACCTCTACACGCTCAGTACATGGCGCAATAGAAGCCGTACAGCTACGTATGTAGGAAATACTGCCAGTTGGTGCAATAGCCAAACGATAGGAATGGAATAGACCATATTGCATCACATCTTGCTTAAGCGTTTCCCACATGTTTTTCGTAATGATTGGAATATTGCCAAGTGCTTTTAACACAACAGGTGATAGTTCTTCGTCGATTTTATTGACATATTGGTCAAAGTAGCTACCTGATGCATAATCACTGTCCTCAAATCGATAAAAAGTTGCAGCTTTTTCTTTAGCCATTTCCATCGATGATTTGAGTGAATAAAAGTTCATCGCTTCCATAAAACGATCCATGAAAGCAATCGACTCTTTAGAGCCATATAAAATGCCCTCCGTCACAAGATGGCCGTGGAGGTTCATACAACCAAGCCCTACTGAATGCATTAATTGATTGGCTTTTGCAACAGACGGTACATTTTTAATGTGCGTCATTTGCGACACATTTGTTAATAGGTGCATAGCCGTATCGATTAAGGCTTCGAAATCATTGACCTTACTTGCTGCATGAATATCAATCGATCCTAAGTTACAGGATACATCTAATCCATAGTCATTCGGTTGATCTTGATCTGTAATAATGCTTGTTTCTTGAACTTGCAGGATTTCGGTACATAGATTGGACATTTTTACGCGACCGATGTTTTTTAAAGGATGCACTTCATTGACATTATCATCAAAAATTTCAAACGGATAGCCCGATTCAAATTGTGCTTTTTTCACTTCTGTATACAGCCTACGTGCATTCAAACGTTTAATTTTACGAATTTTAGGGTTATCAAGTAGCTCATAGTACATATCTGAAATGGAAATCTCAGACATGCGTTTGCCATATTCTTTGAAAATATCATATGGGCTGAACAAGACAATATCTTTATCACGTTTCATAAGTTCGAAGAAAATACTTGGTATAATTATTCCTGTTGATAATGTTGCGAGGCGAATTTTATCATCGGCATTCGGTTTTTTAGATGAAATAAAATTTTCAATGTCTGCATGGAAAATATTTAAATAGACAACACCAGAGCCATTTCGCTGCCCTAGTTGATTGGAATAACTGAAAGAATTTTCTAACAGTTTAGCAACTGGGATGACACCACTGGCACGATTTAGAATCTCTTTAATAGGGTCACCTAAAGGGCGTAAATCAGTTAAGTTAACTCCAACCCCACCGCCAAGTCTTGATAGCTCTAAGCAATAACCAATATTTTCAGCAATACTATTCATGGAATCATCCATCGATAATTTAAAGCAGCTCACTAATTCACCACGTGCTTTTTTACCACTATTTAATGCTGTTGGTGTAGCAGGCTGATAAGCTTCCATCATTGCCTCGACAGAACGTTCTGCTAGCACCGTATTCCCTTGTGCTAAATACAAGGCGATAATGACAATACGGTCCTCATATTTTTCTAAAATCTCTTCTCCATCACGGCTTTTCATAGCATAGCTATCGTAAAATTTACTTGCACTCATAAAGGATGGGAAGCGGAAATTATAATCATATGCTTTTTTGTACAGCTTCTTAATAAATTCCATTTCATACATGTCGATAAATGCTTTCTCGTAGTAGCCCTCATCAACTAAATAACGGATTTTTTCTTCAATATCAATAAAGTAACGTAAACGCACGTTGACATACTCTAAAAAGTAGCGGCGTGTAGCTTCACGATCCTTTTCTAATTCAAGTAGCCCAGTTGAACTATAACGATTCAGTACGTCATTATTTAGCTTTAAATAGGTTTTCATCTTATTACCCTCGTTTCATAAAACGTTTGTATGGCTTCATAATCTGTTTGATTGCCTCGTAAATCTAATTTTCTTACTAAGGGTACATGATAGGTAGCAGCGATTTTCTCGCCAGCAGCCCCAAATGCGTTGTGCCCAAAGTTACTATTCCCACTGGCAACTACACCTTTACAAAAATCTCTGTTTTTTTCTAAAAAACGTTCCACTTTTGCAGGGATATCGCCTAAGCCATCAGTATAAGTAATTAAAAGATAAGGCTTATTCAATTGTAATTCCTCAGAGAGCTCAACAGACTCTGCCCTTAATTTGGAAACAATATTCCGGACATTTCCTGTACGACTTGCGTAAACGATCATAGAACAATCATCTCAATATGAGAAACTATGTCCTTAACATCTCCTATAAATGTATTATTCATTTCTAAAACAGGCACACTTAAAAAACCTGCATCGATTATTGTTTGTTTAGCTTGTTCATCGTGATCAATGTTGACGATTTCTGCCTCAAGTCCTGCACGTTGTAATTCAGATTTTACCCAAAGGCATTTTGGACAGATTGTTTTCGTATAAAGTTTCATAGAAATCCCTCTTTTCATATAATAAAAAGCTATCTCCTCTAGAGAGATAGCTAAATGGAAACGTTACCATACCAAAAATACTGACGTTCCCATTTCTTAATCCCCGAAGAAATGATTAATTGTTTTATAGAGGCAGGTCTCCTGGCTTTGCTTCATCCTCTGATTCCCTTCCCATGCGAATGCACAGTGGTTGTAATCATTGTCAGCTTCACAGTTGCGGGGACAGCGTCGGAATTGTGCCGAACTTCCCTTTTAAACTACATATAGTAGCACCTATATAAAACGAACACAATATATAGTTGTTGTTCAATAGTTTTAAGTGTACCATCCTTCATATAAAAAGTAAATCTAGATTCTAAACTTCTTTATTTTTTGATTATTCATTATTTTTAATCATAACTTTCGAAGGAATTTCTCCATCTATTATTTATATCTTAATTCATTGTGTATCTAAACTATGTACGAGATTTTCTGTTACTACGGATCTATGAGCATTAAATATAATAGCGTATTTCACATAGAAACAGCCTATATTCTAAAGAATAATAGACTGTTTGACATGTCGAACGTATGGATTACTCGATTTCGACAAATAAGGACAATTCCTTATAAAATTCAGGCGTTGCTGCCGAATTCACTTGAAAATGAGGATTATATTTTGATAAAAGTTTATAGAGAGTAGTTGCGGTTAACAGATTCTGTTCTTGATCGAAAGCCCTGAAACTTTCATAGACCTCCTTCACTTTACCATTTATTGAATGACAAAAAAACTGTTGAACATCTGCATCCTCTAAATAATCCTTTTCCCATCTGTAACATATTAAATTTGTTAGGAAAAACATTTCTAATCCAGGCATTTTTCCAACTTCAATGAGTAATGACATTCCATAATGAAATGCATTTTCCAACCATTTTATGCCGTGGCGATCTTTGTAAAAGCGCATCAACTTTTGTAACCCATGTCCTTGCTCCTTCACTAGATAAGCATGGATATTTGTATGACCAGCAGTTCTTTCCCATTCATCGAGAGAGAATTTATACTTCCTTACCAGTTTCATCCAAAGCTTTTGAAGCTTGTCTTCAGAAAGGTATTGTGTTTGTTGATTCCATCTTAGAAAAATGTCTAAACTTTCTAATACCAAGCCTCTTTCCATTTCAAAATGATCCAATTTTCTATATAAAACTTTTTGATTCATATCTATGTTGTCCATTATGTCTTCAGATTTGTTCATTTTGCATTCCATTTAATTATTCACTTCACTTCAGATTTTTTATCTACTATCATGACATGTCTCGACTAATTCATGCTTGATCGTTAAATAGGCATCATTAATAGATGTATAATCATTTGGGTTTTCTTCTATTAACTTCCTAATATAAAGCTGTAATGGCCTAATATGCTCACCAGAAAGGTTGTTCATAATTTGCTGCTTTAACTGATTTATATAAAATGAAATTGAATGTGATGTCATCTTGTTCACCCCTATTTATTCATAAAAAAAACATCTTGCCCTAATGGGAAGATGCTAGCTATGACTGACATACTTCATAGTTCTTCAACCAATATAAAATAAGTCGTCTATATTGAATAGAGACTCTTTTTTTGGTTGTCGCACTATGAGTATGATGAAGGTAATTCGTCACACTCAACACCCCCTATCCGCGTAGGTTTTGGCTGTACTAGATAAAGGCAGGTCTCCTGGCTTATGATCATCACACATTTTTCCCTTCCCATTACATACATAACAGTGGTTTTTAAAATGTGCTCCCAATTACAGTTGCGGGACAGCGACGGCTTTTCACCGTTCTTCCCTTTTAAACAAATTCTATTGAATTTGTACCTTTATCCTTTTATTCCGTTTTTTATAGTATAACATATCATTCTACGTTCTCTGACAAAACCCTATGAAAATCTACAGAACAACACTTAAGAAACCACCTACCTCTTAACAAGTAGATGGTTTCAGCATTTATTGAGCGAAGATGTCATTGTTCTTACTTCTTTACGGTTTCACTACTGTCTTGAAAGAATTTTTCAAGTATATCATCTGTAAAATCAGCGAATGTTTGATAGATATACTGAGGATTTCGATCCTTATCAATGACGACAGACCTAACCCCTTCATAGAAATCCTCATGATTTAAAAAGTTTTTTGCCAAGATTAAATCAGTCGCAAAGCATTCTTCTACCGTTTTATGTTGAGCATCTATCAGCTGCTTTAATGTAATTTTTAAGGATGATGGAGATTTAGATAGAAGCAACTGCTTTGTTTCTTGTGCAAATTTGCTTGGGTCATTGTCTAAGGATTCGACTATCTTCTCCACTGTATGTTTTGAGAAATGTTGATCGATTTCATTTTGAAGGCTGGCAAGCTCACTGTTTGCTGTTGGTGTACTTGAATAGTCCTCTATTAATTGCTTTAGAGCTGTGCTAGTTTCCACTGTATGCCAGTTCGTTTGTTCAATGCGTGTGAGGAATGCGTGTAAATGATCGCTCGTCATATAGCTATCTGCACCATTAGCAAAGAGAACATCTGCAGCTTGGATGATCGAAGCAGTTAAAGCTAAGTAATATCCTACATAGCCAGGCGCTTTATTTAGAAAATAGGCAGCTCCAACATCAGGAAAGAAGCCAATATTCATTTCTGGCATAGCCCATTTTGTTCGCTCTGTCACAATTCGGTGGCTAGCCCCATACGTTAAACCAACCCCACCTCCCATGACAATGCCATCAAGGCAAGCAATGATAGGCTTTGGGTAGTGATAGATTGCCCTATCTATGTGATATTCTTCCTCAAAAAAGATTTCGGCATTTTGGAAAGCTTCCTGACTGGAGCGAGCTTTATAGAGTGTTTTAATATCACCCCCAGCACAAAAGCCCTTTTCGCCAGCACCTCTTAGAATTATCAAGTGTATTTGATCATTCGCCTGCCATTCCTTTAGTTTCTCACCAATGGGCTTTAGCATTTCTATAGAAAGTGAGTTTAAAGCTTGAGGACGATTCAGCGTAATGCTTGCTGCGCCACCCTCACTGACGGAAAATATTACTTCATTTGTCATAGTAGTTTCCTCCCTTACAAATGTTTAAAGTTGGGCTGTCTTTTGTCAATAAATGCTTGAACGCCTTCTCTAGCATCCGCTGTTAAAAATAACTCAGCAAAGCGTGTTCGTTCTAATTCCAGCCCTTTTTGGAGATGATCCTTCCCACCTTGAATTATACATTCAATTGTACGGGATACACTTGTCATACTTTTGCCCTCAACAAAAGACTGAGCAAGGGCTTTGGCAGTTGGCAGAAGCTCATCTGGCTCCGTCACCACTTGAATAATACCTAGTTGTAGTGCTTCATCAGCACTTAATTGCTTGCTTGTTAAAATTAATTGTAGAGCCTTTGCTTGCGTTGTTATTCTGCTCAGTCGTTGAGTGCCTCCGAATGTCGGCAGTAAGCCAAGCTTTAATTCTGGTAAACCAACAATGGCATTACTTGAAGCAATCCTGAAATGACAGCCTAACGCTAGCTCTAGTCCTCCTCCAAGGGCTGGCCCATTAATAGCAGCAATAACAGGCTTTTTCATGGCTTCAATTTCATCACATAGCGCTTGGCCTGCTTCAGCCATTTGTAATGCTCTATCCTGTTGCCCAAAGGCAGCAACAAATTCCTTTATATCTGCTCCCGCAGCAAAAAATCGTCCAGAGCCGGTCACAATGATGGCTCTCGTCTCTTCATCCTCAGCTAATTCTTTAAAAATGACACGAAGATGTTCAATAGAAGCTGATGACAACGTATTTGCTGGTGGATGATTTAAATGAATAAGCGTGATGGAATCTTCTTTACTAACATTGGCAAATGTATCAACCATGATTTTTCCCTCCTGTTTATGATAATGAACTGATCGATTTTGGATTGTTGATGATCCCTCTTGCAATCTCTCGCTTTTTCATAAAGAGATTCTGATGGAGTGGGATGTTTAAGCGCTGAATATGATCTAACCTTGTTTTTCGCTTTTGTTCATTTGTTTCAGCAGCACAAATAATGTCGATTGTCCTTTTTTCTATTTTACGATAGCCTTCCTGACAAAGAATATCTGTCATCAAATGCTTCATATTGTCACATGCGTTCTTTTCCGTCCGCAGTAAAGAAGCTTCCATAACATAAATATCTTTTGCTATATCAGCTAGCAGACGCATATATTCCTGCTCTTGCTCCAATTGAATCTGTGCGTCAGCAATGACAGCGATGGCTATTTGCATTAAGTACTTGGCAAGACGGATGTATTGCTGATTCTTTTCTGCTGGTTGATATGCTACTGGAGCATTTTCGGTAGATGTTGCTTGTGAATACTTCTTATATAGTAGCTTCGCCATTGTTAAACGGTTGATTTCATTTGTTCCTTCAAAAATACGGCTAATTCTAGCGTCACGATATAAGCGTTCAACCTCGTAGTCTTGCATATAGCCATAGCCACCATGGATTTGTACAGCTTCATCTACAATTTTCCCAAGCACTTCTGAGCAATTGACTTTATTGAGTGCGCATTCCAGAGCGAAATCAGCTATTTTTTGAACCATTGACTCTTTATCCGTAACTTCCATCGCATCATCTATTTCTCCTGCTGTCCTGTATGCAGCACTTTCCGCCCCATAGATGGAGGTTGCCATATCCGCAAGTTTTTCCTGTATCATGGTAAAATGAACGATTGGCTGGTGAAATTGCTTCCGTTCCCTACCATACGTTACAGCTAACTGAAGTGCCTGTTTGGAAGTGCCGATGTTGGAGAAAGCTAGCTTTAAGCGTGCCATGTTCAATATATTCATCGCTACTTTATGGCCTTTTCCAACCTCGCCAAGAACATTTTCCCTCGGCACGACAACATCCTGTAAAATAAGCGTAGCAGTCGAGGAGCCTTTAATGCCCATTTTCTCCTCTTCTTGTCCAATAGATACACCGCTAAATGTACGTTCTACAATGAATGCAGTCATGCCTTCACTCGTTTTCGCAAAAACAACAAAGAGATTTGCTAGCTGTGCATTGGTAATCCATTGCTTTTCACCATTTATTACCCATGCAGAGCCGTCCTCGTTTAAAATGGCATTTGTTTTGGGATGTAGTGCATCTGAGCCTGCGTCTGGCTCCGTCAGAGCGTAAGCGCCAATCCATTCACCTGAAGCTAGCTTTGGTAGGTATTTCAGCTTTTGGGACGCATCGCCAAAATAGACATAGGGCAATGTGCCGACTCCTGCGTGAATATTGTAAGATACACTGAATGAGCTGCCATAGCCCATCCTTTCTGCAACTAACCCGGAAATTTTTTTATTAAGTTCTAGCCCTCCATAGGCCTCGGGTATTTCGATGGCTAGTAAACCAAGATCACCAGCTTTTTGAAATAACCGACGAGTGATGTCATATTGATGCTGCTCAATAGCTGCCATATTAGTAGCGACATCTTGTTTGATGAACAGCTCTGCGGTTTTTGCTATGAGCCCTTCCTCCTCCTGAAAGTCCTCAGGTGTAAAAATGGTCATTTTGTTTTCTAATGTATCCATGCTAGTCCTCCTTGAAAGAAAGAGGAGAAAAGTAAACTTTTCTCCTACTTTATTTCCTCTTTAGGTAAGATGGTTTTCGCCAGTTCACTATCTAAATCTTCAAATTTGTAATAGGAAATGGTTTCATATAATTCACTTCTTGTTTGCATATCCTCAATAGCTTCTTTTTGAGTCCCTGTCTTTTTTATTAAGCCAAACACTTGCTCATAGGCTTTGGCTGCTACTCTCATCGATGTAACGGGATATATAACCATCGAATAGCCCATCTTTTCAAATTCCTTAGCTGTATAATACGGTGTTTGTCCAAATTCAGTCATATTGGCTAATAACGGAGCATCTAGCTCACTGGCAAAATGTTTAAATTCTTTTTCTGTTTGGAGAGCCTCTGGAAAAATGGCATCTGCCCCAGCTGCTACATAAGCTTTAGCTCTTAAAATAGCCTGCTCTAAACCTTCTACAGACCTTGCATCCGTGCGGGCAACAATTACTAACGTAGGAGCTATTTGTTTAATCATTTTTATTTTTTGTATCATTTCCTCTTGAGCAACGAGTGTTTTCCCATTCAAATGACCACATTTTTTGGGAAGATTTTGATCCTCTAGCTGTACAGCAGCTACTCCAGCCTCTACCATTTCACGAGCTGTGCGGGCAACATTTAAGACACCACCAAAGCCAGTATCGATATCCACTAGCAACGGTAAATTAGTCGCACGAATAATTTCGCTCGCACGCTGTGCAACTTCATTTGAATAAATCATGCCTAAATCAGGTAAGCCTCTACTGGCAGTGTAGGCAGCGCCAGAAAGATATAATGCCTCAAAGCCAACTTTTTTAGCCATTAAGCCAGCCATTGCATCATGAGCTCCTGGGATTTGTAAAATCGTTGAACGAGTAATGAGTGTTCGAAATTGTTCAGCCAATTGTTTTTGTGCTATTGCTTCATTTACAATCCACGCCATCTATAAAAACCTCCTAATAATCAATGATGCCTCGGCATATTTACGTCCGAAAGCGGCTGTGATGCAGGTCAGTTAGCCGTTATCTCAAGGATGGGAGGATTTTAGGCTAACATCCTTTATTAACTCCTTCCCGATTCGTGACATTCGCCAGAGGCTTTAATTTCCTGAAAGAAGTTAAACAAATAAATTAACGAATTCATGAACAGCACTATTTTCAAGAAGTGCTTGATCAGCACAAACTTCATTAATCTTGCTGTGTTGTTTTTGAGAATAATGGGTGCTAATGTTTTGCTGGAACTTATCGATGATTTGAGGGAATGCTTCCTCACGACGGAAACGGTGTCCTAAAGGATATTCACATTCAATAAGCTCAGATGATGTGCCATCTTTGTAATAAACTTGAACAGCATTGGCAATCGAACGTTTCTCAGGATCTAGGTAATCAATTGTATATTGGGGTTTTTCCACAACCACCATTTTATTTCTTAAATTATCGATACGTGGATCTGCAGCCACTTCATCTTCATAGTGGTCTGCTGTAATATCACCATAGATAAGCCCTATTGCTGTAATGTATTGAAGACAGTGATCACGATCAGCTGGGTTATTAAGAGGTCCTTCCTTATCGATAATTCGTATAGCGGATTCATGGGTCGTAATTTGAATGCGTTCAATGTCCTGTAAACGATTTTTCACTTCATTGTGTAAATGAACGGCACATTCGGCAGCTGTTTGTGCATGGAATTCAGCTGGATAAGAAACTTTAAATAGAACATTTTCCATCACATAAGATGCTAGTGGTCTAGCAAGCTTTAATTCTTGCTTATTAAAGAGAACATCTTGGAAGCCCCAGCCAGGTGCAGATAAGGCCGTTGCATAGCCCATTTCGCCTTTCACAGCCATCATGGCTAAGTGTACTGCCCTGCTTGTTGCATCACCAGCAGCCCATGATTTTCTAGAACCCGTATTCGGTGCATGGCGATATGTTCGTAGGCTCGAATTATCAATCCAAGCATTTGATAAGGCGTTGACAATTTCCTGACGAGTGCCACCTAATGCCTTTGTCACAACAGCTGTTGTCGCAATTTTGACAAACAGTACATGGTCTAACCCAACACGATTTAAGCTATTTTCTAATGCGAGAATACCTTGTATTTCATGGGCCTGTATCATCATTTCTAATACGTCTTTCATTTTAAGTGGCTCTTTCCCTTCAGCAACACGCACGCGACTCAAATAATCAGCCACAGCTAATATGCCCCCTAAATTATCGGAAGGATGTCCCCATTCAGCCGCAAGCCAAGTGTCGTTGTAATCCAGCCAACGAATCATACAACCGATATTAAAGGCACCTTTTACAGGATCAAGAACATAGGAAGTGCCTGGAACTCGTGTACCATTGGGAACGACTGTGCCTGGTACTACTGGGCCAAGAAGTTTCGTGCATTCAGGATATTGTAAGGCCAAAATGCCACACCCTAATGTATCTAATAATACATAGCGTGCCGTTTCGTATGCTTCTTCACTTGTAATAGTTGTATTTACTACGTAATCCGCAATATCTGTAAGTAATTGATCTGTCTTAGATATGTCATTTGTTTTAATCATCTATATCTTCCTTTCAAGGCATGAATTTGATATACTAGTATGCTGATAGGCATTGGTCAGAATGCCCATCAGCTCTATGGCGAGTTGTTAAAACTTGATTATACCGACAATTCTTCAAGGTTATGACGCTCGCCAATATAATGGACACGAGGTCTAAATAATCGGTTATTGTCATGCTGCTCAATGACGTGAGCACATAAGCCAATTGTTCGTGAGCCAAAAAAGATAGGTGTATAGATTTCAATTGGCAAGCCAAGCATGTAGTATACTGGTGCTGCATAATAATCTAAATTTGGGTACAAGCTCTTTTCTTGTGCCATCACCTTCTCACCAGCTTCACACATGTGATATAAGCGATCATCCCCTTGTGCCAAACATAATTTATGCAATGCCTCTTTCATAATTTGTGCTCTTGGGTCCATCTTTTTCATATAAACACGGTGACCAAAGCCCATAATCTTTTCTTTATTTTGCAGTTTATTTTTCAGCAAGGCTTCAAAGCCTGCTACTGTTTTGGCTTCTAGAAGCATGTACATGACTGCCTCGTTGGCCCCTCCATGTAAATTTCCTTTCAATGATGCGACAGCTCCAGTTAAAGCACCGTACAAATCAGATTGTGTAGAGGCAATAACACGAGCCGTAAACGTTGAATTTGGCATCTCATGCTCACTATATAAAACGAGAGACTGATCAAAAATTTCTTCTTCTAACGCCGTTGGTTTTCTACCAGTAATCATGTAATAAAAATTGGCGCTATAGGAAAGCTGACTATCTGGCTCCACAACATCTTGTCCGTTTAAGACACGATAGCTATTGGCTACGATGTTAGGCATACCGCCTAAAAGTCTATAAGCTCGCGTCAAGTTCATTTCAGTAGAACGATCATTGATGTGCTGATCAAAGCCTGCTAAAACAGAAATTCCAGTTCTCAGTCCATCCATCGCATGTGTTTCATTAGGCAAGAGCTTGAAGATTTGGAAGATCTCTTGCGGAACCTGATAATGTGCTTTTAATTTGTCCTGTAAGTCAGCCTGTTGCTCGGCAGTAGGAATTTCGCCATGCAGTAGCAAGTAGACAATGTCTAAATACGAATATCTTTGTGATAATTCAATCAAGTCGTAGCCTCGAATAACAATTTGACTTCCTACAGTGTCTAAAAAAGATAATTTTGTTTCAGCAGCAATGACCCCATCAAGACCTGGTGAATAAGTTAACTCCATTCAATGACAGCCCCTTTGTTTAATTATTCTTGTAAGCGTTATCATTCCAACGCGAAAGAACAACAAAAAAACAACTTCTACCCCTTTTTAGAAGTTGTTAATCTACAAAAGCATGACAGACCAAATAACAGTGAATTTACAGGAATTCACAAAAATCATGCAGTAGCTAACACCTCCCTATCCTCGTAGGTCAATTGATGCTTATTTTGTGGCAGGTCTCCTGACTTATAATCAACACTTCAATAACACCTTCCCATTTTGACAAACAAAACAGTGGCCTTGTTATCGAGCTCCTAAATACAGTTGCGGGACAGTGTTGGACTCTCACCAACTTCCCTTTTAATCAAATGGAATGAACCCCATTTGAACCACCAAAATTTAGCATATTCAATTTGTCTATTTACCTTAACATAGAGTTTTCAAAACAATCAATATAGGTAAAATTCAGAAAAGACTGATTATAAAAAGCTATTTTTCATTTTTGATTGACTATTCTGCATTTTTGAGCATTATTTTGTACAAAAAAAGATTGTTCATCTATACCAATAAATCCATTTTCAAGGGTTATAAGTAAAATAGAGGTCTTTATAATAAAAAGGCGAATAGATTTTTTATAATATAGAGGAGGAGCACATATGGGCTATATTTCAGAATTAAGGAAACACATCGGTAGTAGACCGATTATCAGTATCGGGGCGACAATTCTTGTAGTCAACGATGATAAGAAAATTCTCTTTCAACATCGTTAAGATACGTTGGATTGGGGATTACCTGGTGGCTCAATGGAACTGAATGAAACGCTAGAAGAAACTGCTACTCGTGAACTTCATGAAGAAACAGGACTGGTAGCGAATGAATTGGACTTGATTGGTGTTTTTTCAGGGCCAGATTATTATTTTCAATATCCAAATGGGGATGAAATCTATACAGTTATTCATCTTTATAGTGCGAAAAATGTCAGTGGTATACTAGAGATGAGGGATGGTGAGAGTTTGAATCTTACCTATTTCAGTAAAAATGAGCTACCAGATTATCTTGAGAAAAGAACAAAAACACGCTTAGACAATCTAGAGGACAAATTGTGGAATTTAGATAGTTCTTTTGCAAAGGATTCTCTTTAAATAACAAAGAGCATGCTTTTTATGAAAACATGCTCTCATCTTAACTATTAGGCTATTACAGTCTAACCTTAACCTCTGTACCGTCTTGTGCCTTGACATCTACTAGCACGAGCCCTTTATAATTTTGTAGTTCCTTGATAATAGGCTTGAGCATTTCTTTGTCAATGAATGGAAAGGAAAAGTCGATTTTTTTTCTGTCGAAGTATGCCTTTGTCCATTTGTTGACACTTTGCTGAATCCATTTGTTGACACTTTGCTGAATCCATTTTGAAGTCAAAATGGAAAGAACAATGGTTAGCACAGCATATGGAACAGGAACGGTAAAGCGAACGTCTTTTGCTTTCACTTTTACATGCATCATAAGTCGCCTCTACTCAATGAAAACTGAAACGGTATCTCCGTTTGCCGATTTTATGTCCACAATTTGTCCATCTAATTCATTTTCGATGGCTTCAAGAAGAAGATTGATATCGATATCTTTCACGTATTTTTCCGATTGCGGAATACTCGCAGCGATACTGTGTCCAGCCATTAACACAGCCTTGACAAGTTTTATAGGCAAATTCACAGTGACATTATCATTTTCAGTGGACACCACACGAACCTTTAACGTTTTATCTAAATACTTCGTTTTTTCCAGAAATTTATTACCTGACTCCTCTTTCTCTTGTAACACTTGAATCAGCTCTGACCCTTTATCAGCATCAATTTTCCCCTCTTGAATCATGGTTAACACTTTAGTAATTTCCTCTTTCATGTAGCATTCCTCCCTATTCGTCTTTTAAGAGCTTTATGGCCTCATCAGTTGTGATTTCGCCATTTTCCAACATGCTTACAATTTTTTTCTCGTCTACTTCATTTTTCTTCTTTTGGACATAGCCAAGGGATGAGATAATGTCATTTAGCTTGCCTCGCACAGTTGGGTACGAAATGCCCAGTTCCTTTTCTACTTCCTTAATATTCCCTCGACATGTTAAAAATACTTCCACAAAATGAAGCTGATCCTGTGATAAGGATGCTAGCTTCGACAATTCAAACTCATTTTCAATCGTCGTTTGACAATGAGAACACTGTAACTTCGTAATTTTTAATGTTTTACTGCAGACAGGACAATTTGTGATTACTTGATAAGCCATAGTGAACTCCTTCCTTTAAGTTAAATTGATTATATACCAAATAATTTAAAAAAGTAAATAATAAAATTAATTTATTCAATGAAAATATCAATAAAGTTAATTACCTGATTAATATTATTAATAAAAAGAAAAACACCATTCTAATGCAAAATGGCGTTTCTTTAATAGATGACTCTTACTAATGTTTGGAGCAAATGAGGTAATCCAACTGGCCTCTATCATTACCAGCCCATACCTCCATGACCATTGTATACGTGTTTTCTATATTATGATCATTTCGTTTTATGTTTTCTTTCTCGCGGGTGTGAAGGCAAAATAGCATGATATAATTGTTGTGAAGCAGGATGCTCATATGCTCCATCCTTGCCAATCTCCTCCACTAGCCGACCATGTTGCATGACAAGGATACGGTCTGACATAAAACGTGTTGCCTGTAAATCATGCGAAATGAAAATGTAAGCAAGCTGTCGCTCTTTTTGAAGTGTTTGTAGTAACTGTATAATCTTCTTCTGTAAAATCATATCAAGACTGCTAATCGCTTCATCTAAGACAATTAATTTTGGCTTTAGCGCAAGAGCTCTAGCGATGTTGACTCGTTGCTGTTGCCCCCCACTAAGCTGCGAAGGATAGTATTGAGCCATTGCCCTCTCTAACTCTACACAGTCTAGTAATTCCCTTACTTTATGTTGTCGCTCTGTTTTACTAAAATCCTCGAAATTCAGAAACGGTTCTTCGAGTATTTCAAAAATCGTCTGCTTCGGATTAAATGAATGATAGCTATTTTGAAAAACTGCCTGTAAATCTCTACGTATTCTTTTTTTATGCTTGCTTGGTGCTTCGTATAAATTGACACCTTGAAAGAGCAACTCCCCGTTTGTTGGTCGTTCGATTCCTAAAATAATACGACCTAATGTGCTTTTTCCTGAACCACTTTGACCGACTATTCCTAGACATTCCCCCTCCTGAAGTGAGAATGACACCTTCTGTAATACGGGAACTTCCTGCTTACGCTGGAATAGAAATGGTCTTTGAGCGTAATGCATATCAATATTTTTCACGTCTAGCAGCGTCATTTTTTCACCTCTAAAATAGCATTCTTGCTTGTAATAGTTTCTTTGTATAGGCATGCTGAGGTGCATCAAAGAAATCATAGACATTCGTTTGCTCAATGATTTTTCCTTGATACATAACAGCCACATCGTCAGCTAGTTCAGCAATAACACCTAAATCATGTGTAACAAGAAGTATGGCAGCTTCTGTTTCTACGCGAATACGATCAAATAGTGTTAATACTTGTTTTTGATTGATCGTATCAAGAGCTGTCGTTGGTTCATCAGCAATATAGAGGGAGGCTTGTAGCGCCAATGATAAGGCAATCATCACTCGCTGTAGCATGCCACCACTCAACTGAAAAGGATAATAATGTAAAAGCTGCTCTGGATTTGGTAAATGCACTTTATGTAAGGCATCAAGAGCTATTTGTCTCATTTCTTTTTTGGTCAGCTTAAAGTGTGCCTTTAATGTTTCTCTGAAATGGCCTTCAATCGTTTGGATACGATCGAAGGCAGCGGATGGATTTTGCAAAATCATCGAAAGATGCCGCCCACGATATGCTCTTAATTGAGTAGCTGAAACATTCATTAAATTTTCCTGCTGATAAAGAACCTCCCCTTGTGTCACCTGTGCGATAGATGGTAATGTTTGCATGATGGCATGGCAAAGCATGGTCTTGCCACTACCACTTTCTCCTATGATTCCTAAGACACGCCCTTTATAGGCTGTCAGATTGATAGTGGATAATACATTTTTCTCCCCAATTTTGACGTTTAAATCTTTCACTTCTAAAACCTTCTCCATAACTTCCCCCTTCACGAATCAAACTTCTTTAAACGATTGGCTAAATGATTAAAGAATAACACCACTAGGACAATGGCAAGCCCAGGATAAAGCATTAAATCGGGATGCTGACGGATATATTGTTTCCCTTCATTTACCATCATGCCCCATTCTGGAATCGGCGACTGCACGCCCAGACCTATAAAGGAAAAGCCAGCGATTTCTAAAATGACTTTCCCGATATCTAACGCCACAATCGTGACAATAGCTGGCAGTATGTTAGGGATATAATGGCGAATGATTAATTTAATGCCTGTAGTGCCAGTAATCCTAGCAGCTTGAATAAAGTCTTTTTCATTCATCCCAATACATAAACTTCGAACCATTCTGGAGTAATAAATAAGCTGTGTAAAAATAAGGGCTATTAAAACATTTTTTAAGCTAGGGCCTAATACACCTAAAAGTCCAAATGCAAGTACCAGTGTCGGAAAAGCTAATAAAACATCACATATTCGAATAAATACCACATCGATTATACCTCTTTTCAACGCTACAAAGGCACCAAGTAGGACAGCTAAAACAATAGCAACGACTTGAATGAAGAGTGCGGATCCTAATGAATAGCGAATACCTAAAAGCATGCGAGAAAAGACGCATCTTCCTAAGTGATCTGTACCGAATGGGTAATCCCAGGAAGGGGCTAAAAATTTCTTAGTTATATCGACAGCTAACGGATCATGTGGCATTAAAATGGGTGCAAACAATCCCAGTAAGACAATGATTACAAGGAGGGATAAGCTAAATAACCCTAGAATAGGATCTCTTCTTTTTCGTAATCGCTTCATGTCAATCTCTCCTGTCCTTCATCATCAGATGAGGGTCCAATAGACGATGCGATACATCTGTGCATAGATTGGTCAACACATAGATCACAGCAATAATCAATACATAGCATTGTACAACGGGGTAATCCCTGTTCGTAATGGATTCGATTAAATACCTACCGAGTCCTGGCCAACTAAAAACTTGCTCCACAATTACAGCTCCACCTAGTAAACTACCGAGCGTCATACCTAATAAGGAAGTCAAAGGTATGGCAGCATTTCGTAACACATGACGTATGAGGATTACAGAATTTTTTAATCCTCTTAGCTGCGCATATTGAACATATTGCTGATGTAATTCTTCCTGGATAGTGGAACGAATAAACTGGATGAACAGACCAATGGTTGGCAAAGCTAGTGCGAAGGCTGGTAAAACTAAATGAGCGAGTGTGCCCTTTCCGTTTGTCGGAAAGAGCCCTAATTTTAAGCTAAATAGATAGAGCAGTAGGAAACCTAACCAAAATGTTGGAATGGATACGCTCAATATGCTAAAGAATCTAATGATTTTATCGATGATGGCATACTTAGACAATGCACTCATAATCCCTAATGGTATACTGAATACTAAAATGAGGACAAATGCGGCAAGAGCTAATTCAATTGTTGCAGGTAATTTCGCGAATAGCTCATGTGCTACTGGTAATTTACTCACAAAGGATGTACCAAAATCTAGCTGTAAAACGCCTTTTCCCCATAGCAAATATTGAAGAACGAAAGGTTTGTCCGTCCCTAGTTCTTCGCGTAATGCCTGAACAGCTTCCTCGGTTGGAGCAACTCTTGCCAATCGTAGGATGACCTCAGCAGGCTCTATCGGTACAAAACGAATAAATACAAAGGTTAGGATGGAAACTCCTAGTAAGACAAACGGCAAAGTCAAAATTCTTTTTAAACAAAACATCCATGTCGATTCATACATGCTGTCACTTCCTACTCACTCCTATGATAAAGAGAGAGCTGTCTGTGCAAGACATACTCTCTCTTTTTTATTACTCTTTATCCATTTGTGCATAGGGAATATCATATTCAGATGCACGTGGAGCAAAATCCTTCATATATGGTTGATAAATTACATTATTTGTTTCGTAAGAGATAGGATAGAAAAGTGCTTGATCATGGAATATGGATAAAATATCCGTGTAAAGCTGCACTCGTTCCTCTTCATCTGTTCCCACTAATAATTGATGGATTTTCGTATCGATGTCTGTAGCGTTAGATAAGCCTAATTTTGCCTCATAAACACCACTAGCATTTGGCGTAGCTGACTCATTTGCAAAGCTATGTGGGTCGGTTGGTGGTCCGTTTGTACGCCAGAAATTAATATCCACCTGATCATCCATTAATTTTTGAAGACCGACCATCACATCTGCACCTTCTAAATTCAACTGTACCCCTATTTTTGCTAGTTCACCTTGCATTAATTCCGCCATTGGCTTTTGGATTGCATCTGTTGCGATGTAGATTAAATCTAATGATAATGGTTGCCCGTTTTTCGAACGAATTTTTTCGCCCTTCTGTAACGTCCACCCTGCCTCATCTAGTAGTTGCTGCGCTTTTTCAGGATTATATAAGATTGGCGCTAACTCTATATTGGCATAAGGAATGGCATCCCAAAATAATGTGTTAGCCACTTGTTCTGTACCATGTGTAATACTGTCAACCATTTGTTCCTTATTGATAGCATATTGAATGGCCTGACGAACCTTTAATTCGGCTAACGGACCCGACTGAGTATTGAAGAGTAACGCTTTCGTAGACAAAGGCTCAGAGGTAGCGGTTTTGTATTTACTGCTATCTTTTAAATACGTATAGTTATCTAAACTAATGATGCCACGACCATAAATTAAATCTAATTCCTCGTTTTCAAATGCTAATGAAATCGATTCTGAATCTGGGATAATTTTAACTTTAATTTGTTTTACGAGAGGCTTTTCTCCCCAATAGTTTTCGTTGCGACTAAATAAAGCATATTCATCTTTTTTGTACTCGGTTAATACCCATGGACCTGTTCCAATAGGTGCCTTGATCGAATCTTGTGTCGCATCTCCGGCTGGGAATCCATTATCCCCTAAAAAACGGAATGGTCTTACAAAGGCAAGCTCGTTTAAGACAGGATAATAAGGTTCATCTAATTGCAAGCGAATTGTAAAATCATCCACTTTCACAACCTCTTTCATATGGTTGACCATACCCATCCAAGAATGCATTTCCCGATCCGCTAATACTGCATTGAAATTACGAATCACATTATCTGCATTAAACGCAGTTCCGTCTGAATACTTAACATCTTTTCTTAAATGAAAAGTATAAGTCGTTTTATCTTCTGATATGTCCCAGCTTTCTGCTAGCTTTGGGCTAACAGTTCCATCGTCGTTATACTCCACCAAGGATTCATAGACCATCGCTTGTGCGGTCATTTGATTGGGTAAATATGTATGGGGGTTCAATGGGCCGACATCTAATGGCCACCCAATTGTTATCATTTTTTCATTTGTTTGCTGTGTTCCTGTCTCTCCCTTTTCTTGATCTGTGCTTGTACAACCAGCAAGTAAGCTGAAAGTTAACACAAGGATGAAGGGAAGTACATACTTAGTCAATCTCATTTTCTGTCTCCTATCTCTATTCGTGGTACAAATGAATCTAGTTATAGATAGATGGAAAGAAGGTATCAACAATGCGTTCAAATTTTTCGAGCTAACGAGTAGAAGTTGATTTGCATTGTGCTGACACCTTTTCAAAGTTTGTGATATCCGCTAGAGGCTTTAGGCACACCGACATTGCCACAGGACGTGGTGCTTTTTGACGTTCAGAGGGCATTTAAACAGCCATTGACTATTTATCTTCTTCTATAGAAAAAGAAGTCTTCTGTATGTGCTACTACAAAAACATTTGCTGAATCAAACTAAAAAAAACCTTATTCTAAAAAAGAATAAGGACAGAAAAACTTACAATGAGTAAGCCTCCATCCATCTCCCTATCTTTCGTAGATCATCAATGAATCTCCTTACAAGCAGGCATTCTGGCTCATGAATCATGATTTTGCTTCACCTTCCCAAGTAATCACTTAGTGGTATTTGAAACAAAACTCCTCATTTACAGCTGCGGGACAGCATGGGATTTACACCCATTTTCCTTTTAATTGAATGAAAGTCTTTTTCACTCAAACTTGTAATGATCGCTATGAAATTCGTTATAAACATAACATGCTCGATTGTTCACGTCAATTTTATTTTCTGAATATAATAAAAATCTTAAAAGAATGAAACAACAAAAGACCAGGTCCATTTTTTCCTGGTCTTTGTTGTATTTCGGAGAGAAGATGTAGTGGTTGTAGTAGATTTATAAAATGATGTCGTTATCTCGAGATAGATTGTTGTACTTCCTGGCGTAATGTTTTCGTTGCAGCAACCATATTAGCCAAAGCTGCAACAGTTTCAGTTTCTTTTCTTGTTTTTAAACCACAATCTGGGTTCACCCAAAATTGATGGGGATCTAACACCTGTAAACTATCTCTCATAATAGTTAGCATTTCTTCATTGCTTGGCACACGAGGACTATGAATATCATAAACGCCTAAGCCAATGCCCTTTTGATAAGGTTGCCCTTGCAGTGATGTAATGAGCTCCCCGTGACTTCTTGATGTTTCAATGGAAATCACGTCTGCATCAAGTGCACTAATCGGTTCGATGAAATCGTTAAATTCGCAGTAGCACATATGTGTATGGATTTGTGTTTCATCTTTGACACTAGCTGTAGCCAGCTTAAAGGAATTAACAGCCCATTCTAAGTAAGCTCCCCATTCTTCTTTTCGTAGCGGTAAACCTTCTCTTAGAGCTGGCTCATCCACTTGAATAATTGAAATACCTGCGTTTTCGAGTGCCTCAACCTCTTTGCGAAGTGCTAATGCAATTTGATAAGCGACATCTTTACGTGACAGATCGTCTCGTACAAAGGACCAATTTAATATCGTCACTGGTCCTGTCAGCATACCTTTTACAAAGCGCTTTGTTAAGCTTTGAGCATAGGCTGACTCTTTTACAGTTATCGCTGAAGACCACGCAACATCTCCATAAATGATCGGTGGCTTGACACAGCGTGAGCCATAGGAAACGACCCATGCTTTTTTTGTAAAGGCAAAGCCAGTTAGCTTTTCACCAAAGTATTCGACCATGTCTGTACGCTCAAATTCACCGTGAACGAGTACATCGATATCTAGTTCCTCTTGTATCGTAATCCAGCGTTTTGTTTCCTGCTCTATAAATGCCTCGTAGGCTTCATTCGATAATTGTTTTTTACGCCAAGCATTACGATTCCTTTTCACCTCATCAGATTGTGGGAAGCTTCCGATTGTTGTTGTTGGGAATAGCGGTAACGCTAACGCTTGCTGCTGCATCTTTTGACGCTGAGCAAATTCACTATGTCGTTCAAAATCTTGCGTTGTCACAGTTTGAACTGCTTGATGGATCAACTTGTTTTGACGGATTGGATGGTTTTTTAGAGCCTCAATTGCCTTCATACTTTCAGAAAAATTATGCTGTAAGATACCCTCTGTATCTCGTCTACATTTAGTTAGCTCCGTGATTTCTACAATCTTTTCATCTGCGAAGGCTAAAGCATGCTTCAGAACAGGGTCAATCTCATTTTCAAGAGCAGTTGTGATTGGTACATGTTGTAGACTGCTGGACGGTTGAATCCATAGCTCTGCCGCATTACTTAAATGCTCAATTGCCTGAATTGTAGCATTGACCTCCGCTAAGTTGGAACGCCAAATATCACGTCCATTAACAACCCCGACTGCCAATACTTTGTCCTGAGGGAAACCATATTGACGAAGTGACGCCATATTTCCTTTATAGCCATGAACAAAGTCTAGGCCAAATCCTTCTACAGGCAATGTAATCAATGTTTCATAGCCGCATAATGCTTCAAAATAAGTTTGCAGCATGATTTTCGCTTCTGGAACGGCGACGGCTAACTGGTCGTAAATCTCTTGCACAAGCTTGATGTCTGCTGGATCAAGGGTTGTGACAAGTGATGGCTCTTCTAGTTGAATCCAATTTGCACCTGCATCTACTAATTCTTTTAATACTTGTGTATAGAGCGGTATTAGAGCTAATAAGTATTCAACCTGTGTGAATTTGCTATAGCCTTTTGTTAACTTGCAGAATGTATAGGGACCAATCAATGTTGGCTTTGCAATAATACCGTACGTTTCTTTCGCCTCTAAGAAATCGGCCAACACTTTATTTTCTGTTAGTTTCAAGGCCTGTCCCTCGTATTCAGGAACAATATAGTGATAGTTTGTATTAAACCATTTTGTCATCTCACTAGCTACAGCTGTTTTATTCCCTCTTGCTACGCTGTAGTAGGTAGATAAATCTACTTTCCCTCCCTGCCAGTTAAAGCGTTTTGGGATGAGACCAAACATTAATGCTGTATCTAACATTCTATCGTAATACGTAAAATCGCCAACTGTCACCATGTCGATGCCAAGCTGTAGCTGCTTGTCAATTCTAGCTAAACGGATTTTTTTTAAACTATCCTCAAAATCCTCTTCAGAAAGCTCGTTGCGCCAAAATGCTTCTAATGCTTTTTTCCATTCGCGATCTTCCCCGATATACGGGTAACCAATGAGTGTGCTTGTATAGGTCATTTTTATATCTCCTTTTCAGAAAAAAATAAAAAGCCATTTTCCAAGGAGGAGAATGGCTGCTAGTTGAAATTTTTAATGCTAAAACAATACGAAAAAAGTATCTACTTTCGCATAAATCATTTGTTATCGCACAGTGCCGATTTGGTCACTTTTCACCACCTATTTCCACGTAGGTATTTGGTGTGTACTAGAAATTGGCAGGTCTCCTGGCTTCTCATCAACACGCCTCACAGCCTTCCCGGTTTCCCAGTGGCCTTTGTGATTTGCTCCGAATAACAGTTGCGGGACAGCGTCGGATTTGCACCGACTTCCCTTTTAAGCCAAACTTTCATTTGGCACCAATTCTTACACATTATTCAATTATGCTCCTACTATAACATATCTTTCAGAATAGTAGAAATAATTTTTATACGATTATCTAAATTATTTCTATAATTATTGTAGGGATTGGTTTAAGAAGATAAGGCTACATTGTATTCCATAAAAAAATTTGTTACTATAAAAATACAATTATGAGAGGACTGATGAATGGACAATGATGAACTAATCTATATTTTTATTTGAAATGAATCACTTCAAACGACAAAATATAGGATTAGTCTATCCATTTTTAACAATCAGTTTGCGTTTATTTGTCATGATGTCATTGGCAAATAAAGTTTATTCAGTGAGAGACTAATCCTTCCAATATCCAATTGGGGGGATTTTTTCTTGCTCTCATAGTTTATTCTGTATCTTTCATCTACCTAATAAAGGAGAGAAAAAAATGAGCGATTCTGAACCTATTGTGACGCATGTGATGCTCCGTATAAGTCGTTAGCATCCATCAACTTATACGGAGAAATTTAGCATAGATGGATGTACCGACTTTGTATAAAAGAAAAATGATTTGCTATACAAAGGAGGAATTATCATGTCAATGATACAAGTACAAGACTTAACGTTTTCTTACCCAAGCAGCTTTGATTATATTTTTGAGGGTGTCAACTTTCAGATTAATACAGATTGGAAAATTGGATTTATCGGTAGGAATGGTCGTGGGAAGACAACATTTTTTAATTTGCTATTAGGGAATTATGAGTATAGTGGGAACATCATTTCTTCAGTAGAATTTACTTATTTCCCCTATCCTGTTTCAGACCCAAATAAATATACGTACGAAATTTTTGAAGAAATTTGCCCTCTGGCAGAAGATTGGGAATATATTCGTGAAATAGCCTATCTAGATGTCGATGCTGAGGTCATGTATCGCCCTTTTCAAACATTATCTAATGGAGAGCAAACAAAGGTGTTGCTTGCAGCGCTCTTTTTAACAGAGGGACAGTTTCTATTAATTGATGAGCCAACCAATCATCTCGATACGGATGCACGAAAGACGGTCTCTAATTATCTACGCAAGAAAAAAGGATTTATTTTAATTTCGCATGACAGAGCCTTTTTAGATGGCTGTGTTGATCATATTTTATCGATCAATAGAGCCAATATTGATGTTCAAAGTGGTAACTACTCAACTTGGAAGTTAAATTTTGATCGACAGCAGGAACATGAAGAAGCAACTAATCAACGTCTGCAAAAAGATATTGACCGTTTAACGCAGTCTTCCAAGCGTTCGGTAGGTTGGTCTAATCAAGTGGAGGCTTCCAAAAATGGAACTACGAATTCGGGTTCTAAGCTGGATAAAGGCTTTGTTGGACATAAAGCAGCCAAGATGATGAAGCGAGCAAAGAACTTGGAATCTAGGCAGCAAAAAGCGATTGATGAAAAATCAAAACTGCTAAAAAATGTTGAAAAAACGGAATCTTTAAAAGTACAACCATTAGCATTTCCATCAAAAGACATGGTTGTTGTAACGGATGTATCAATTCAGTATGATGACAACTTTGTGAATCAGCCTATTAGCTTCAAAGTGACGCAAGGTGATCGTATTGTTCTCGATGGCAAAAATGGAAGCGGAAAAAGTAGTATCCTACAGCTGCTTCTTGGCAAGCCTATACAGCATACAGGCTCTATACATTTAGCTGCTGGCCTTATTATCTCCTATGTTCAACAGGATACTGCTCATTTGAAGGGATCGTTATCGGATTTTATTGAAGAGCATGCTATAGATGAGACGTTATTTAAATCTATTCTGCGGAAGATGGACTTTGAGCGGATTCAATTTGATAAAGACATCTCACATTATTCAGGTGGGCAAAAGAAAAAGCTGTTGATTGCCAAAAGTTTGTGTGAAAAAGCACATCTCTATATTTGGGATGAACCCTTAAATTTTATTGATATTTATTCGCGCATGCAGATTGAAGAGCTTATTCAAAGTTTTAATCCTACAATGATTTTTGTGGAGCATGACCAAGCCTTTCAACAAACCGTGGCAACGAAAACAATATCTTTGTCATAAAGGAATCATATAGAGAAGAGTCCATTTTCAAAATGGATTCTTCTTTTTAATGAAACCAAGTGACACCTTTATTATTTTTATCTTTAACTATAAAACGTTTAATAATTTTCTGTGATCGACGCACACTATAAAGGAATATTTTATAGAAAGGCTAGCAATCCCATGAAAAAAATCGCTACTTTAATGACTATAGTCACTATTTTGATTATGCCCAGTAAGATTTATGCACAAAGCGAACAAGCTGATGAGAAACTCATCACTGATACATTGATAACAATCCTTAATCCATTTATAGAAAAGGAAATTGACCATTACTACGGCTATCCTAAGCAGTATGGCTTGTATGATGCGAACATTTTGAACGTTATTAGGGAAAGTCAGTTTAGCTTTAGGGTTAACGTTCAAGTTACTACTTTTGAACATGCCCATTCCCCACCATATAGCAAGGAAATCATTACGTTTGAAATCAGTCCAACTGATGTGAACACCCTTCACTATAAACATGAGGCAGATAATGTAGAAAAAGCAATAGATGCATTCTATCGCACAACACTTTCAGACATACAGCAGAGCTTTAATTTGAATTTAGCCTCGTTCATTTCCTATCGATACAATCAATTGCAATACAAGGCTGAAATAAATAATGAAATGAAGCCTCTTGCTACGATTGCAGATGAAATAGCAAACAATATTTTATTTCCTGAGCGAAAGATACCCTATAAAAATGTAGTTGACCCTGTCACCTTTATCAAAGACAATACAGGCTATATGCTCTTTAAAAGGGCAGATGGGACCAATGTAAGCTATCAGCTGCAAAAGAAAGACGGCACATGGACCGTAATAAATAAAGCAAGTAAGCCAGGTAAGAAAATGCAGCATCAATTACCCTGGTATATATAAAGAAGAATGGGAAATTTAATTTTTCCGATTCTTCTTCTTTTGTTAAATAATTTTATAATTAACATTTTTTCTATCATCCCATTTGTGGGAACTCCTTAATGCTAAATCTTTATTATCTTTATCGTTTGCATGAGTCCATTCCACATTATTGAAGGAAAATATTAAGCATTAAAATTTTTCTGAGAAAGTGTTATGATCAGAAAGGATTTATGATTGATGGAGGATTTAAATGAAGGTTGATTTTGAAGAATTATTACATGGTGTTTTTTCATCTTTGCATGCGATAGAAGGCGTAAAGTCTGTCGATTGCATTCTTGAAGTTTTAAAAGATCGAATTGTTTTTCCAGAGATTACTATTTTGATACTGAATGCTAGGTTTGAATTGGTCTATTTGTTTAATGAACAGAAAGTAGTGTTTAAAACGTTAAGAGAAGCTTCGATTGATTCAAATTATATAGAAGAAATCAATTTAATTAATCAGCATTGTAGTTCCATTGAAGGTATTCTAAATGATTTTATTAACACAGATACACTTAAGAATTATTCTTTAAGCCTTCTTTCCTTAAAGTATAAAGAGAAAATTCCGAATAGTTAATATTGTGACAAAGATAGCGTTATGAAAAATGGAATTTGGTAAGAGTTTCTTCTACCAAACTCCATTTTTTAACTCGCCAAGTCTTAGCATTTCTGTTGAAATAAGATGGTTTGTGCAATGCCAATAAAATATGCTGATTCCGCAATAATATGATTTAACACAACTTTTGCTGTTACGTGCATAAGTCCCTCTCCACTTCCACTGATCTATAGAAATAGAGCTTTCAAAGACAGTCACAACATGCTGGGGCTATCAAACCAAGCATGTTTTAATAGCTTAATTCCCTTGTCAATCTCTTCTACCTCTAAATTTGCAAATCCAAGCAAAACTTTTGCGTGCCGTATGACGGAAGGATTGGCGTAAAAAATAGAGGTTGGGTATACTTTTACACCTGCCCGTTTTGCTGTTTCAATTAGTTCTTCTTCAGACATTTTATTATTTGGTTCGAGTAGAATATGTAAGCCACTACTAGCCCCATGTATTTTCACGTTATCCCCTAATATTTGATGAATGGACTTTAGTAAAGCCTCATATCTTCTTTTATAGCCATTTCGTGTTTTATTCAAATGTCTCTCCCAATGCCCACTTTCCATAAATAACTGTAAGGTATGCTGATGAAGTCTCGATACAGTTTGAACATAGTAGTTGTTGTTATTAAATAAAAGGGTTAATTCCCTTGGTAAAACCATATAGCTTAGCTTGATGGAAGGAATCAATGATTTTGAAAAAGTGCCCATATAGATGACGCGGTCATTCGAATCTAATCCTTGTAGAGCAGGTATAGGTTTACCTGCATATCGAAACTCCCCATCATAATCATCCTCAATAATATAAGCATTTTCATCCTTGGCCCATTCTAATAATGCTAGTCTTCTTGAAATCGGCATGACCGTTCCGATGGGGAATTGATGGGAAGGGGTGACATAAACAGCCTTGACCCTACTATTTCTTAACTGGCTGATATGAATGCCATGTTCGTCGAGAGGGATAGGTTTCACCTTTATACCATGATCCTTAAACAAGTAACGAACGCGATAATACCCTGGATCTTCCATAGCAAAAAGCTCATTTCTTCCAATTAAATGACATACGATGCCCATTAGAAATTGCAAACCTGCACCAATGACAATTTGGTCTCCTTGGCATTGTACCCCTCTTGCTTCATAAAGATAGCTTGCAATGTAATTCCTTAATTCAAGCTCCCCTTGCGGATCTCCATATAAAAGCAGATGAGCCTGCTCTTCATTCAGGCTTTGCAGTGTTAATGTACGCCATATTTTATAGGGGAAATCTTTTAAATTGATATCTCCATAATTAAAGTTGTACCTAATTGAAGGTAGTTGTTGTTCTTGCGGAGTTGCTAACTGCGGCTCAAAATGATTAGAACTTGTTTGAAAATAGCCCCTTTCGAGTTCTACAACATAAAGCCCCTCTCGTTCTTTACCAATTACATAGCCCTCTGCAAGGAGCTGCTGGTAAGCTGCATCAACCGTGTTGCGACTAATCTGTAAATGTTTAGCTAAGCTGCGCTGAGACGGCAATTTGGTTTGAGCTAAAATATTTCCATTTTGAATTTCAGCTTTTATATAGCTATATAACTGAAGATAAAGTGGTTCTTCATTATGCAAGTTAGGTGTCATTTCGAGCATGGCTTATTGGCTCCTTTGAAAATAGCTTTACTGGCACTTTTAAGAGGTACCAGTGATTGATTATAATAAAATCTACATTGTAGAGGGGAAAATGTAAAGACGTGTAATCACAATAGTTTGTTTATTCAAAAAGCTCACAATGATTTGATGAGATAAGGAGAGGTTTGCATGTATGTTCCAAAGTACTACAAAATAACAGATTTTGAAGAAATCAAAGATTTTATTCAAAACAATGCCTTTGCGACAATTGTTTCAATTAGAAAAGGTAAACCAATAGCAGCCCATATCCCTGTACTGCTGAATAAAATTCAGGATGACTATTACCTGACAGGTCATTTAGCTTATGGAAATCCTTTATGGAAGACCTTTGAGGACGTGAATGACCTTCTCGTCATATTTAATGGGCCTCATGCCTATATTTCTTCCTCTTGGTATGAGCATGAAAATGTGCCAACTTGGAATTATCAAGCTGTCCATATATACGGAAAAGCAAGCCTTATGAACGGAAAAGAGTTAGAGCAAGATTTGACTAGCTTACTAGAAAAATATGAGAAATTCCGTGAAAACTCTGTTTTGTGGGATAAACTATCGCCTGAGCTTTTACAGCAAGAAATAAAAGGGATTAAAGGATTTAAAATAAAGATAGACGAAGTGCAGGCTGCCTATAAATTAAGCCAAAATCGTAATGCTAATGATTATGCCAATATTATTAGCGAGCTTTATAAAGAACAACAACCTCAAGCTGATGCATTGGCAGATGCCATGAAGAAAAATAGAAATGACTAATAAAAATGGCAGAAATGTTGTTTTATCAACGTTTCTGCCATTATCACTTTATTCGAGCGTTTTGGTCATGATGAGATCCATTTGTTCTTCATCCCCCATATAAAAAGAATGAGCACCTGTTTGAACAAAGCCAAGTTTCTTATAAAAACCGATAGCATGGTCATTTTTCTCCCAAACGCCTAGCCAAATGCTTATTTTGTTGTGTGCAATAGCTATTTCCATTGCTTTATTGATGAGGTATTTACCGAGCCCTTTGCCTTGAAATTTATGTCGAATATAAATTCTCTCCACCTCGAGTGACTCATCCCCCATTTGTTCGGATTGTGCCTCATTGACATTTACTTTTAAATAGCCAGCTACTTCTTCATCATCATAGATAAAATAGAAGGCTGAATCGACATTGGTCAATTCCTGCTCTAGCTGATGATCATGAAATGCACGCTCTAAATAAGCTTTCATATTATCAGGCGAGTTTTGGTCTTTAAACGTGTCATTGAATGTTTCGATGCTTATTTCTTGAAGCTTTTTTAAGTTTGCTAGACTACATTCCTCTAATTTAACGGTCATTGCTTCCACTCCCTTATCGTGAACTCTTTCTAGATTTTATATTGCAAATGCAACAAAAAGAGTATATAGTCAATTTAACGTAATTTTATTGTATTTGCAATAAAAATGAAAAGAGGGCTTTCGTTTGAAATATATCTTTTATGTAGTAGGCATTTTCATTTTAACGCTAGGTATTTCTCTAACAATTCATTCCAACCTTGGGACTTCCCCTTTTGATGCGGTTTTAGTCGGATTGTCTAATCATGTAGGTCTAACTGTAGGAAGCTGGGAAATCATTTTGGCTATCCTATTAGTCGGTAGTAACTCCATATTAGCTAGACAAAAGCCTGAAATAGTAGGGCTGATCACAGCATTTATCACAGGTATAGGAATTGATATGTGGTTACTGCTATTAAATGATTTAGCAATACTATGGTATAATCAGGTGGTTTATTTTGGCATAGGGCTAGTTGTGACAGGATTAGGAACGGCAACCTATTTACATACAAATTTTGCGCCAATTCCTGTAGACCGACTAACCTTAATTATAAAAGAGCTAACAAACAAATCGATTTTTTTCTCAAGAACGGTTATTTACCTCTTTTTCTTAGTGTTGGCGATGTTGTGTAAAGGACCAATCGGTGTCGGTACATTATTAACGGTTTGCTTAGGTGGCTTTATCCTGCATTTCTTTATGCCCATTACTGGAAGAATACTAGATACTCTACTGAATACGACTGTAAATGATCAAAATAAAAGCTAAAATAGAAAACCAGCTACTCGATGAAGAAGGAGTTCTAGTTTTGTGATAGCTACTCTTCATCAAGTTTCACTCCAAATTGATTGAAGATAGCCTTATATTTTTTTCGAAAATGGCCCATCGCTGTTCAGTTCCATCCTTTTTCTGCCATTCATGATAATAACGCTTAGCTGCTGTTACATCATTTAAATGTAGAAATGGGCCAGACGTGTAATAGTTTATAATGGATCTGGCATTAGTCATCGATTCAAAGAAATGATGAGCCTCTTTCATCCCACGAAGTAGCATTTTTCTTAGACCATCCATATTCGTAGTAGGATGGATGGAAAATCGAGATTAAATGTACCTTCGACAATTGATTCAATTCTTGCTCGGAAGTGACATTCTGCTTCTTTTGGTGCTGTCAGAATCTCTTTCGATTGAATGTGTGCCAACTCGGTTGCATAAATACCGCAATTCATATAAAACATGACATTATTAGCTGTATTACCAGCGGATTTTTAGAAATTGTACATATAGTTAAGATTGTCGGTTGTTTTATAGAAATTCAAACTTTTCTTGTTGTAGCCAAGCATCGAAAGGAATGGCTTGATGTTCTGTTTTATTAACTTATTAAAAATCTGCTGCAATAGAATCCCTCCTATCAGGTTATTAAGTAATGAGGTTCACAGGTTAATTTCATTTCCTGTTAAAATGATGTCCCTCTCTTTGAATGGAATTTTCACCTCTTGATTATCGACTAATTCTTCCCAAATCATTTGTCATAATTCTATGTTTTTATATTTTGTTCAATGGTTTTTGGTTTTTTAATATAGATGAAATATATAAAATAGCACTTATATCCCTACACATCCAATAATTTCATATATTTTTGGTAAAATTACCCGTGATTATTGCAGAAGTTTTACACAGTTAAAATTAAGGTTTCAATTTAGCTGTTTAGGGGTAATCGGTAATATTATTGAAAAATAACGCTTGTCTTTTTCATGCTATTCTTACTTTAGTTCAAAAGCGAAAGTTTTTTGAAAGGAGTAAGATTTAATTGAAGAAAAAATGGTTACTACCCATTTTCGCCTCATTTATGTTCTTCACAGGCATAGGTGTTCATGAAGCGAAAGCGGCAACAATAGCAGATATAACAAATACAGCAAAAGCATATATAGGTGTACCTTATCAATACGGGGGCACAAATATTAAGACAGGTGTGGATTGCTCTGCATTTACACAAATTGTTTTTTCAAAGCTAGGGATTTCACTAGAACGTACATCCAAAGCTCAATATCAGCAAGGTACTTCGATTGCTAAAGATCAATTGAAGACTGGTGACCTAGTATTTTTTAATACTTCGGGAAGTGGTATCTCCCATGTCGGCATATACATAGGTGACAGCAGTTTTATTTCAGCTACTACAAGTTCTGGTGTTAAAATTGATAACATCAATGACCCTTATTACTGGGGATCTCGTTACGTAGGGGCAAAACGCGTGGCGAACTTCACTGAAAATGAGTTTGGAGAAGTAAAAGATGCTGAAATCGACTTTAGCGTTTATGCTTCACGTGGAGAAGTAGCTCTTAAACTGGCTAAGCAATTACAATTAGATACTAGTAGCACCAATTCAAGTTTTCCTGATGTAAAACCATCGTCTAAATATGCGGGTGCTGCTGAGGCACTTAAAAAAATCGGCGTTTTTACGGGGGATGAAAATGGCAAATTCAATCCAGGTTCTCCTATGACACGCGGTCAATTATCGAAAGTTTTAGTGGAAGCATTTCATTTAAAACAACAAGGAGCGGCAGAACAATTTGTCGATGTTCCAAGTGCGCATTGGGCAAACAATTATGTATCCATCCTCGCTTCCAATAAAGTTACAGTTGGTAAAGGTGACAATGTATTTGGGGTGAATGACAATGTTACACTCGTACAATTAGATGCTTTTATCCAACGATTAGCTCAATAACTAACTTCAAAGAGGTGTTTCATCTATGGATGAGACGCCTTTTTGTTCTGTAGCTCCCCACCTCCAAAGCCGCACTAATTATATTCACATCAAAATTATATAAATAGATTAAGATAAACGCTATATTAGCCGAACGTACCGAGCTAAATCGAGCCACTTTTTATTTGCATTTTATAGATATGAACGATCTATTAAAACAAGTAGTGTACGATATTTCCAACGATTTGTCGGTAAAAATAACGCTGACTTTGCAGATTGACACCCTTGCTTCAAAAGAAAAGTTTATATGATGTTAACGGACTTGATCGTGATAGAGAGAGTTTGCGAATCCTAAAGAAATAACATTATCAATGGATATTCTTGCTTCTTCTGTACTAGGAGTTGCTCAAAGATGGGATTCATTTTAGCTCTGAATAGATAGCCGGCCAAATTATTGAGTTGTATCGATAATTTTTTATAAATCCCCTTTATCCAAATAAAAATGGGCGTTGCTTAAGCTTAGCAACGCCCGTTTATTTATTCTTCCACTATTTTTTCATTAACTTCCCCACTAGCATGATTTTCATGACTAGGTTTAACTCGCTTAATAAAGAAGGCAAGGACGAGTGCAATCGCTGCAATCAATGTTGACAGGAAGAATGTATAAGTTATACCATGTAGCATGGCTTCGTTCATCAATTGTTGCTTTAATTCCGCAGCAGACTGTGACGTTGTTTGAGTTGCATTAGCACTCATATTGTTCATCGCACTTGCAGCTAATTCCTCTGCTTTGACAGTTGTTTTATTGTTCATAATCGTAATCAATACTGCTGAACCTATTGCGCCTGAAACTTGTTGTAATGTGTTGTTCATCGCTGTTCCATGTGGATTATTATGCGCTGGTAGCTGATTCAAACCATTTGTCATTACTGGCATCATTACCATGGACATCCCAAACATACGTAATGTATACAGCACCACTAGTGTAGAATAAGCCGTATCCATACTAATTTTGCTAAAGTAATACGTCGTCACAATGGTGATAATCAAGCCAAATACGGCCAAGCTTCTTGCCCCATATTTATCAAAAAGCTTCCCTGTAATAGGTGACATGATCCCCATCACAATCGCACCAGGTAGCATGAGTAGACCTGAATCCATTGGTGAAATACCACGGATTGTTTGAACGTAAATCGGCATTAAAATCATAGCTGAAAACATTGCCACCGAAATGACAATGGAGATGGCTGATGATAAGGCAAACATTGGATATTTGAAAATACGAAACTCAAGCATTGGTTCCTCCAGTCGTAGCTGACGAAGGATAAAGGTAATTAAAGCGAGCGTTCCAATAATGATCGTTCCGTATACAAGGGCATTATCCCATCCTTTTTCTCCAGCAGAACTAAAGCCATAAAGCAAGCCACCAAATCCAATACTTGATAAAATAAGTGAAATTACATCGAGCTTAATAGGACGTTGTGGCGTCACATTCTTTAATTTAAAGGCTGCGAAAATTAATGTTAGAATGGCAATTGGTAGTACAAGATCAAATAACATTCTCCAACTGTAATGCTCAATTAGCCACCCCGAAAGAGTCGGTCCAATAGCTGGAGCTGTAATCATTACGAGACCGAACATCCCCATTGCAGCGCCTCGTTTTTCGACCGGAAATGCAGTCAGCATAACATTCATTAATAGAGGCATCATAATCGCTGATCCTGCAGCTTGAATCATTCGCGCCCCTAGTAACACACCAAATGCAGGTGCAATACTAGCTAAAAATGTACCCAATGTGAACAAGGCCATCGCGGTAATAAATAATTTTTTATCCGTAAAGCGTTGAATGAAGAACGCGCTGGCGGGAATTAAAATACCGTTAATTAACATATAACCTGTTGAAAGCCACTGTACTGCCGTTGCATTCACATCGAATTCAATCATAATGGCTGGAAGCGCAATGTTTAGTAAGGTTTCATTTAATATAGCAACAAATGCCCCAATAAATAAAATGGCAATCATGCCGTATGGCGTTTTTGTCTCAACTGAAATGGTTTTCTCTGACATATAGTATCAGTCCTACTTTCTTTATCTTTTTCAATTTCATTCACATGTTTAGGAAGCCTTTCGATTACCTTTAAGTCCTTAAAAGATTTGAACTGCTTCGTTCATTTTTCCCCCAATCTGCTGTTTTGCCCCTGTTGATTTCATCAAAACCACCCCTCAAAAAAAGACTATTAAAAGTGTTGACGAAGAATAGAATGTATTATATAATTAAAATAGGGATAATGCGCTGTATAATAAATATACAACGTCTATCTATATAAATTTATCATAAGACATGCTTTATTTCAATGTGTTTACATAAATTATTTTCACAAAAAAGTCGATTCCTAAACTATAGGAATGCGACTTTTTTCATTATATTTTTATTAAGCCTTCCCCGTTCATTCGTAAATGGTTGTGGCGATACTGATAAGGGGTTGCTTTAGAACAGGTATAACTGAGAAAATTAATGATACTTATTGTGTATTTGTATAACCTTTTTATTAAAAGTGGGTTCTTTCTATTTTTTACATCAACCTTTTTAGAGTCAGGTTTCTGCCTAGCTTTTGTGGGATAATTAGGGCGTTGTATACGTTAACGACAGCATTAAATGTACTTTTTCATTTGAGCGATTGATGTAAGTGTGAAGTTCTTCACCTTTAAATTTAATGACATCCCATTGGTTTAACTGATGGCATTTTTCTCCGACCTTCAGCTCTAATTGTCCATTTAACACAAGTACAATTTCTTCAGACCCTGCTAAGTGACATTCACTGTACTTACTATTTGGCTCGATACAGCCTCTATACCACTCTGATCCATGTGTTTTAAATAATGGTTCGACAAACCAGTCGTTATTATGCCCTGCAAATTGATACTCCGAGCCGAATCGATGGACTTCTGTATGTTCTTCAAATGTTAATAAAGAAACGAGTGGAATATTGAGTCCTCTACATATTTTCCACAGGATATTGACGGTTGGATTTGTTTCCCCTCTTTCAATTTTCCCTAATGTCAATTTACTAACATTGCTGACATTCGCTAGCTCCTCTAAACTCATCCTTTTGTTTTTTCGAATTTCTCTTAGATTAACCCCGACTTGACCAGATAAGTCAATATTTTCCTCATTCATTATGCGCACCCCTTTCATTGACTTTGTATATTAAGTATATTATAGTATACAAGTCGATAAATTATAGTTTATTTTTAAAATAAAAAGTTAATTATAGTATATCAAATAATCATCTATATTGACAAAAAGAGGTGTGCTTTCAATGATAGCAAAATCAAAAAATCTATATATTATTTGGAGCGTTTTTTCTTTATTCATACTCTCTATGAATCTACGAGCTTCCATTACATCCATCTCACCCGTGCTGAAAAATATCCAGGCCGATTTACAGTTGTCGAGTGTTGTCGTCAGTTTACTAACGGCTTTACCCGTTTTTTGTATGGGGCTTTTTGCACCACTGGCTGGAAAGTTAAGTGCACGGTGGGGCATTGAGCTGACGATTGCGTTATCGATTTTATTAATTGGCGTATCAACTGCATTACGTTTAGTAGCGACTTTCCCTTTTCTTTTATTATTGACAGCTGTCTTTAGCGGAATAGGCATTGCCATTACAGGTCCACTAATTTCTGGTTATATTAAAAAGCATTTTCCTAAATCCTCATCCTCGATGATTGGTGTTTATTCAGCTGGCATGGGGATTGGTGCATCTTTAAGTGCTGGCTTAGTTGTGCCTGTTATGCATGCTTTTCACCAATCTTGGAACATCGCTTTAGCGATCTGGTCTTTGTTTGCACTAGTAGGAATCATCGTTTGGATTCCTATTATAAAAAAATCACATCAATCACAAAACATAGTAGAGCAAGCTGTCAGTCAAAAAAGCCGACTACCTTGGGGAAATCGTTATGTTTGGCTTTTGATGGTGATGTTTGGTTTACAATCGGGTGTTTATTATTCCTTGGCAACATGGCTTGCGCCAAAAGTACAGGACATGGGTTATAGTGATGCATATGCCGCAACAACGGTTACTATTTTTTCTGTTATGCAAATGATTTGTAGCTTTATTATTCCAATTATCATTAATAATAGTGTGAAGAGAAAACCTTGGATGCTACTATGTGCTTTCAGCTCCTTTATCGGCATCCTATTATTAATAATTGGCGGGACTTCTCCAATTCTCTGTGCCGCATTAACGGGGATAGGTGCTGGTGGTTTATTCCCATTAGCTATGATTCTGCCTTTAGATGCAACGACTACACCAAAAGCTGCAAGCGAATGGACAGCCATGATTCAATTTGGTGGCTATATTATTAGTGGAATTATTCCGATGCTTGTTGGGGTCATAAAAGATGTCACTAATACATTTGACGTTGCCCTTTTCGCCCTATTAGTGGTAATGTTTGTTCTCATGCTGCTAACGTTAAAAGTGAGAACAAAAACCGATTCAACTATGCGTATACTTTCCTAATAGACAAAAGGGGGGTCACTTCATGTGACCTCCCCTTTTTCATGTTGAAAGATGATGCTAATCCCCTAAGAGTGACGCTGGCTTTACTCCAATCTTAAGTGGCTTTTTGTCTTTCTTACTAGTAAGTAGTAATGAATAAAATAGCACATCATTAGGAGAAGAATACGTTCTTATTTTCAATGTGAAGAAGTATTAGTCACAACAGCCATCGATAAAATGAGGGATGAACACCTTCATTTTTGCTAAAAGATATCACTTTTATTGATTTGTTGAGTTTCAATCAGCATAGATAATGGCTGCCCCACTTTACTCTGTTGCAAATACCTCTACATGTAAAGAAAATCCTCGTGGAAAACATTGTCTAGCTCCTCTATTGGAGGAAATAGTCCCCATCTACATCATTGTAAAGAGTAAGGCACTATCCCCTCTGCCAAAAATTAATTGTAAAGGTGATTTTCCCATCGGCTAATGTGGATTTAGTCGTGTAGCCTAATTGTTCAGCAAGACTTTTCACTGTGGCGAGACCGAGACCAGTTCCTGAAATATGCTTGTTTCGAGAGCTTTCCCCTACATAAAATGGCTGCCATATTTTAGAGATATCTGGCAGTGTAGTATCATTCGTAATTTCTAGCCTACCATGTGAATCGAAGCAGATGAATATGTCACGACCAGAGGTATATTTGACAGCATTACTGATCAAATTCTCTACAATAAAATGGACTTTCTCTTGCTCGGTGTTTAGCATGAATTCGGTTAGTTCTGATTGAAGAAAAATTTGTTTATCTCCCTGCAGCGGCTGATAGCTATGAATGATTTGTTGCAGTAGCTGAATAACATCAAAGCTGGATACTTTCGAATCGTTTTCTTCAGTTCTAGCGAAATAAAGCATATCTGTGATGATTTTTTCCATTCGATCTATTTGCTGATGAATAACGGTTAAATAGGTTCCATCATCCATCCCATCTTCCATTCCACTTGCATATACGTTGATTAAGGCAAGAGGCGTCTTTAGCTCATGTGTTAAGCCTACCATAAATTGCTTCAAATCCAGATTGCGTTGCGTTAATTGCTGTTGGGCTGATTCCAGTGTTTGACTCATTTTATTAATGCTTTTGGCTAATTCTTCGATTTCATCACCTGTTTGAATGTTTGCCTGCTGAAAATTTAGTGCGCCAATTTCCTGTGCCACTTGTTGTAGCTCATTTAATGGATTGGTCAGCTTGCGAGATAAGAGGGCTGTCACCATGATAATTACTAAAATACTGGCAATTAAAAAGACGAAATTAAAGCGATTGATAAAAGAAGCAATATCCGTAAAATGAGCCATAGAGGCCCCAATCATTATAAGCTGATTTCCCTCTTTGGCATAATGTACAAGAAAGCTCGATTTTTGTTTTCCTTGATCATACAGTTTGCCTACTATTTTTTCTCCAGCTATGTCTTGTAGCACTTCTTCTGAAACCCAAAATTTATTAAGAGCGATCTGTTCTCTCGCCAGCTGTAGTCTTAAATTTTCGTTCAGATTATCGATGGAGCCTTCAAGAGGCACAGTGATGATTGTGACATCAAATTGTCGTTCCACTAGGCTAGGTTCATCCTTGGTCTGATACGTTTCATAAGCGTCTGCTACTTTTTTATTTAACTGATAGAGATAATATTTAGGCAGAAAAAATTGGCTGACGACAAGCGAAATCGTAAACGTGACAATCACAACGAATGTGATATAAATGGTTAATTTAGTGCCGATTTTTTGCTTCATTCGCTTGTACTATAGCCAACACCTCTATGTGTTTGGATAATGTCCTCTCCTATTTTTTCTCGTAATCGTCGAATATGTGTATCGACGGTACGAGGATCTCCGACATATTCCAGTCCCCACACTAAATCTAAGAGCTGATCTCTCGTTAAGATTTGTCTACGATTCTGGCTAAAAACGCGTAACAGCTCGAATTCTGTTTTGGTTAACTCAATTTCTGTCCCTGCTCGCCAAACGCGCTTGCTAGCGATATCGAAGGATACTTCCTTTAGTTGCTGGACAGACTCTATGTGCAGCAATTTTTTCACCCTCATAATGAGTACCTTTGGATAAAATGGTTTATGGACATAATCATCAGCTCCATCTGCTAGCGCTTGAAATTCATCCTCACCAGTGTCCCTTGCTGTAAGCATTAAAACCTTGATTTTTTGTGTTTTTTTCATCTCACGACAAACTGTAATGCCATCTATTTTAGGCATCATCCAATCTAAAATCGCTAAATCAATTTTTTGTTGATAAAATATCGCAAGTGCTTCCTCCCCGTTTGTAGCAGTAAAGACTGTGAATCCCTCCCTTTGAAAATAGCTTTGTAAAATCTTTAACATATCTAATTCATCATCAGCAATGAGTATATTCATTTTATAGAACTCCTATTGATCATATTTTCCTAAATGATATTGTTCGATAATCGCAATTAATTTTTCAGGATATAAAGGGTCTGTCGAGTAATTGCTTTTTTTCAAGGCATAGGCTGCCTCTTGATAATTGGTCGCCTTCAGCACCTCATCATATTGATGGGCATTCCAGCTCGTTCCATTTAATAATAGCTGACGATGGTCCTTTAATGCACTTTTCCAATCAGGATAGGCTCGAAATTCAGCTTCGGTTGTATAGCTTTTATTGTTTTGATATTCGATTGTCGGCATTTTGATGGACTTCCCTTGATACCGTCCCTTTATCCCAAACAAATTATTGGCATTGACAGCCAATTCACTCCGTCCAAAATTGGATTCTAAAATAGCCTGCGCGATTGTTATACTAGGCAATATCTCTCCGTTTTGTTGATGTAATGCAACAGCGATTGGCGCAATGTCGTCGACAAATTTCATTTCATCGTTATTGTCCTGCCCACATAGTTTGGCTACGTACAAGCTTATCATTACTGCAAATAAGATGATGATTATTTTTTTCATAGTGTTTAACCTCAATTCCATTCATGTGATGCTTGTATCGTAAAACAACAATGTTACAGCCATTTGACAAAATATCATAAATGGCTAAAAAAAGCCCGCACCTTTGAAGGTACGAGCTAGCATTCATGTTATTTTTGCTTTGATGAATTTTTGTTAAAAGCACTCATGTCCAGACTAACAATGGGATGTTAAAGGGAACATAAAGTTACCTTGTAGGAGTGGCTTTTTCGATAGGATGAATAAGGCATCGTCATCATTTGGTGTGATGGTTGCTGTCATGTCGTCCATCGCAAAGTTAGGGGTGAAATAAAATACCACCTTTTTCGTTGTTTGTTTTACAATGCTTGCTAACACAGCCTCCACATTGATTGCCTGCTGGGAGATGATATCGTAAATATTTAATATCCCGTCCTCTTCCTCCATTAACACAATGGTTGCTAAATCTTCTAAATAGTAAATGGCATGTTGGAATACTAGGGTGAAATAAAACATTAATAAACTCTCGTTTTGTTCAACATCTACAATATTTGAAAGGATATGACGATTTTTCGCATAGTTTTCAAGGAGTGTTAGATCCTGTTCAATTGTCAGCTGTCGGACGATGGCATCCTCCCTCCGTGGAATAGGCTTTTCCGTGAGGTCTAAGCTAAATTCGCTTTCATGAATTCGTGTAAAGCCAAACTTTGGATAAAAATCTAGTACCGTATCATTGGCAAAAAGATACATAAAATCACAGGCATCTTCGTATTCCTTGAGAATATGCTGCATTAACTGCTTAGCCAAACCTTGATGGCGATACTTTTCATCGGTCATCACCGTACCAATTTGAATCCCTTTTAATTGTTGACCATTTATTAGTACAGACATTTTATGAATAGAGTCATTGGCAATCACTTTTCCTCCCTGAACAAAAGAATACGGAATATATCGATCATTCCAATAGCCTTTGTTGTACCAGCCTCTAAAATCTAAGCCGAATGTTTCGATGGCTAAATCATTAAAGCTGGCCTTCAATTTTTCATCATGACGATAATTACTCACTAACTCATATTTTATCACGTCTATTCCCTCCGATTTTATGTTTTATTAGCTCATTATTGTGGGAATACTCACCTCCTAAAAACAGAAAAAAGACCTTATGAGAACAAACTCATAAAGTCCTTTGTTATATACAGAAAATAATGCTAGCCACTTAAGTAACTACCAATGATCTCTGTTTACATGGATCAGACAGGATTATGCTGCTCTTCGTTATCGCAAGAGGGCCATACTAAATAAACCCTATAATTCACAAAAAATTATAGAATAGCCCCTTTATTAAATTCATTGGAATTTAATTTGCGATAATTAGTTTTAGCATAAACGGCTGATCTCCCTTCTGTTTTTAAGAATACTATTATACTACCACTTTTTGTTAAGTACTGTCTACTTGATGATGAAAATGAAGGAAATAAGTATAGAATACCCCTTTCAAGACAATTCTATAAAAGAAGTTAGCAATGAAGGGAGCCTACAATTCATCATGAAATTTAAACTACCTTTCAATAAACAACAGCCACCTTCCATCAAAGAGGCACCTAAAGAAAATCTTGTGAGGGTTGCACATACAACAGAACATTTTATTCAATCAATCAAAAATGCAACAAATGATCCAGCTGATTTAATTATTAAATCACTTCCTCCAAACTTGACCCTTATTTATATCGATAACTTAATTGATGATCAAACTTTGAATAATGATATTATCGCCTGTTTACAGAACAAGCCACATGAAACACCAGAGGACATTGTGATGGCTATTTCTATTGCTGAAGTAAGTCAAGCCAGTTTATTAAAGGAAACTGTAGCGTCAATGGTCAATGGATCTGTTGTGATTCATGTAGACGGTAGCTCACAAGTGATTTTAGCCAATATCGCTAGCCGAGAATCTAGAGCTTTGTCAGCTCCTGAAAATGAATCACAAGTAATTGGTACACAGGTTGGTTTCAATGAGAGTCTTTCAACGAATATTTCCTTAATTCGTCGCTACATAGTAAGTCCGAATCTTTGCAATGAAAAAATAAAAGTTGGCACGCGCACCAATACGTCTGTTTCACTCCTATATATGCATGGGATTGCTAATGATCAAATGGTCCAGACGTTACGCCAGCGAATTACAGACCTTACGATCGATGAATTGCTCGATAGTGCGGTTCTAGCAGAAATGATTGATGATAATTCATTATCAGTCTTCCCACAGATGCTGCTGACAGAAAGACCTGACAGATTTTGTGATGCGGTTTTAGATGGCAAGGTGGGCGTTCTTGTAGATGGTAGCTCAATGGCCATCATTGGCCCCCAAGCCTTTACTGAGTTTTTCCAAAGTCAGGAAGATCAAAATTTAAGATGGCAAATTGCTACTTTTCTCCGTTTATTACGACTTACTGCCTTTTTTTTGTCCGTTTATTTAACACCTTTTTACGTGGCAGCTTTGACCTTTCATTACGAGGTAATTCCGCAAGCCTTCCTCGTACCATTAAGTGAATCGAGGGCTTTGGTTCCGTTCCCACCGATATTTGAAGCTTTACTGCTGGAAATTATCATTGAATTATTGAGAGAAGCTGGAGCCAGATTGCCAACTAAAATTGGACAAACGATTGGTATCGTTGGCGGTATCGTTATCGGGACAGCAGCTGTACAGGCAGGTATAACAAGTAATATTTTACTGATTATTATTGCACTAAGTGCTTTAGCATCATTTACCTCACCGAGTTATATGATGGGCAATGTGGTTCGTCTTATTCGCTTCCCTATTATTATACTTGCAGGATTTTGGGGTTTTTACGGCATCATGCTGGCTTTTTGTTTTATTCTTATCCATCTGTTACGCCAGACAAGCTTGGGAGCACCATATATGTCTCCTTTCTACCCACCAAGATTGAAGGAAATGCGGGATAGTATTATCAGAATGCCTATTCCCTTAACAGCAAAAAGACCTGCTTTAACAAGACCGAAAGATGATTATAAATTCGAGCCTGAGCCTGTAAAACCGGAAAAAAGTTGAACTGAAGGTGAGATAAATGGCAAAACCTATACAACTTAGCCCTAAAGATATGATCAATGCTTATTTGCTTTTTTTTGTGGTACACGGTGCACAAATTGGGGTTGGTATACAGGGATTTCAACGCATTATCTATCAAGATGCAAGACAAGATGCATGGATTTCAGTTCTACTGGCTGGTATTGCTACACATATCGTCACATTTTGTATGATTAAAACTTTAGAGATCTATGGCTCCAATGATTTATATGGAATTCAAATCGATATTTTTGGCAAATGGATTGGCAATTTTTTAAATGTTATGTATGTCATCTATTGTTCTGTAGCATTCTTTTCCGTTTTGCGAAACTATATAGAAGTTATACAAGCATGGATTTTCCCAAGTATTGGGACATGGTTTCTATCTGCTACGTTATTAATCATTATTATTTATGCCTTTACGGGTGGGCTTCGAGTAATTGTTGGGGTGTCTTTTTTTAGTATCATCCTATCGTTATGGATTATGCCGATGTTAGCCTTCCCTTTGAAGTATTCCTCAGCAGAAAGTCTCTTTCCTATTTTAGAAAACGACTTTCGCTCGATTTTAAAGGGTGCCCATTCGATGACTTTTACCATCATTGGCTTTGAAATTTTGAACGTGATTTATCCCTTTGTGAAAGACAAGGAAAATGTTAGAAAACCTGTCCATTTAGGGTTATTAGCTTCAACGGTCATCTATTTAGCCGTCATGCTGGTGTCTATCACCTACTACAGTGAAGGCAAACTACTGAAAACAATTTGGGCAACTTTGACATTGTTTAGCTTTATTAGCTTCCCTTTCATGGAACGCTTTGAATTTGTAGCCGTTTGTTTTTGGATGTTGATTATTTTACCTAATCTTTGTCTGTATTTATGGGCGGCCTATCGGGGAGCAATTCGATTAGTCAATATAAGTGGAACGACTTTTGTCTGGATACTTTCGTTCTTTGTTTTCATTGGAACATTACTTATTCAAACACGCACACAGGTCAATACAATCAACACGGTGTTTGGACAAGTGGCATTTTTTGTGATCTTTGTCTACCCTCTTGTGCTATGGCCAATCGCCCTACTGAAGAAGAACCTCACATCAAAGAAGGTGAAAAAGAATGAACAAGCTTAAAGGAAAATGGTTGGTTCTTCTATCGATTGTTTTTTTATATGGATGTGCCCAAACGAATATTTTGGATAAAGTAGGATTAACCACTTTAGTCGGCTACGATATAGGAAAAGAAGAAAAAATTGCAACGACAGCCGTCATACGTGAAGTAAATCCTGAATTCCAAAGCAATGTGGAAGTTCTAACAACGGAAAACGATACAAGTAAAGGGAATCGAATGGAAGCCAATCGCAAGCTTTCGAAAAAAATCATGGTTGGTCAAATGAGGGTAATTTTGTTCGGTGAAGAACTTGCGAAAGATGATCTTCGTTATTATCTTGATACAAATCTAGAAAATGCAAGTGTCAGCAATGGAATCTTTATGGCAGTTGTGGAAGGCGAAGCAGCACCATTACTGAAATACGAATACAAAAATATCGAGGACATTGGGCAGCATATTTTTAGGCTCATCGAACAAAACGTCAAGCAGGAATATATGATTTCGTCCACGCTTCATCAAATTGCCCACGATTATTATTCAATTGGCAAAGATTTAGCTATGCCCATATTAAAAAGAGATGATGAGCTAGTGGAGTTAAGTGGTGTCGCTCTTTTTAAAGGAAGTAAAATGGTCAGCACCCTACCAGTTAAAGATAGCTTTTACGTAAAAATCGTTCGAGACACATTCAAAGTGGGACTATATGAAACTATACTGGACAACGAAGATGTTCCATCCAAGATCCTTCAAAAAAAAGCCAACAAAATCACAGTAGCCTTTGATGCAATTCATTCGAAAAGAGAAATACAATTAATCGATGCGGATAAACCAACATTTGACCTAAACATCAAAATCAAGTCAAGAGTATTAGAAGTGTACCCAGATATTAACCAAGGTGACCCAAAAAGTGTATCGGCACTAGAAAAAGCGATTGAGAAAAAATTGTCGAAGGAAGTATCAAGAGTGATTGCCCATAGTCAGGAAGTCGAATCCGATATTTTTGGTTTCGGTGAAAAATACCGAAGCTCTGTGAGACATTCTGAACTCACTAAAGAAAAATGGCATAAGATGTATAAAGATATGAAAGTAAATGTCCATGTTGATTTTGTGATTTTACGGAACGGTGTTTTTGAATAAGCTACTGCAATGGTTGCCCTGTCATGATCGTCAAAAAGTGGTGGAAAAATTTCTCGTATTGGATATCAAAGGCAATACGATGTTTTTTCTCGCCATTGTTTATACTTTCATAAGGCCGTGTTTCAGCAATGCTTTGCCCTCTTGCAGGGCCTTCTAATTTATCGACAACAGTTACGGGATAGGACTCATATATAAACATGTCAGGCTCCATTATAGCCATCAGCGTTAACGCATCATGCACAGGGCTCCCTAAAAGTGAGGGGTCCCGTTCTTGATAAAAGCGAGTATAGTATTCCATTAATGGCTTGAGGATTTTTGTTTGTCCAAATGAATCAATATAGTCTACCATACCTGGCGTGACAATCGCCTTTTGTGTAGCATTCAAGGGAATGATTGTGACATTCTTTGCATAGGTAAGCACGATATTAACCGCAAACGGATCACCATGAAAATTTGCCTCTGCCACTGTTGTGACATTGCCAGGAACCCAAAACGCTCCACCCATAATATAAAATTCCTTGACATGTTTCATAAGCTCTTTGTAGAGGATAAACATTGTTGCGAGCGAGGTCAATCGCCCAATATTAACAATTGTTAGTTCATCATTTTTATATCTTTCTATAATATTGACGATTTCAAAAAAGTTTTCAATTTTTAATTCATGATCATCATTTGGAATAATGGGTCCTAATCCCCGTTCGCCGTGTATTTCTGGATAGTAAGTCGGCTGTTCACCAGTTAAAGGTACTTCTGCTCCTAAAATAACGGGAATCCCTTGAGGGAAGTTAAACAATCTCATGACATAATAAATATTGGATACCGCATCTTCTCGCGATACATTGCCGTAGTCTGCCACTAACCCAACAATTTCTATTTCCTGATTGAGCCTGGCATAAATTAATGCTACGGTATCATCAATGCCAATATCCCCAAATAACAGCACTTTTTTTACCAATGAATATCCTCCCTTTTCCTGCCAATCTGGCTATTCCTATAGTACGATGAAAAGCTCAAAGACGATACAGATTTGAATGTTTTTGGAAAAATTAGTGTGTGATTCTAGTCAAATGAAAGTAGCCCATCTGCTCAGTGCAAATGGGCTTTCTAACATATTGGCTTTAATTATTATGCTGTAAGAACTGATAAACCGCCATCATTTCCTGTTTATTCAGCTCACGAATGCGATTGAAAATAGGAATATTGGCAACTGCCTCAAGATGAGAGCCTTCTATTACTACATCACTGACAGTACCAGTTAGCCACGTTTCCACATCAATGCCATCAACAATTTGCTGGCGACCTTCATCGTTTATACCACTTGCACCACAGTTGACACATGGAACGGTTAATTTATGGACCCCATCATGCAATCCATCCTCTGAAAGCACCTTTTTCCCTTTGCAGAATGGACAACTATGACTAGCTTTTACTTTATTGATTTGAGTGACAATTTTTTTATAGCCAAATGCTTCATAAACATACGTTAATTTTTTGTATTTTCCATTCGTAAAATACTGGTCGATGATATTTTCTCTTGTCTCGTAAATATTGGCAAAATCACAGATGGTTACTTGGTTTTTTAGGCTGATGTTCTTTATATAATCTTGGATTTTGTCCCAGAATGGAAGTGCATTTTGTAGGACCATTTCATAGCCAACAAAGCTTGCTAGCTCTAATTCCAGCATTTTCAACGCTACTTGTATTTCTCTTGGCAATAAGGAGACATCTTGTAGAAGTGACATGTCACCCCCTACAATGGCTTTCAATTTTTCAAGTTGTGGTAAGTTCCCTACAGTTTTTATTACCACATCAAGAGGTTGACGAATCAAGTCACGAATATCTGTGTCCCAAAATTGTAATTTTTTCTGGTGGTTAAGCACAGTGCCATGACAAATTGGGCAAGGCATCATCTCTCTTGTTTCCTTCATTTGCTCCTTAATAATGGATTTTGAAATGACGATATAGCGACCAATGATAAAGTTAAAACCTTCCCATTTCTTCGAAGATTTTGTTGCCTTATCATAAAAGGACTTATCCCAATACCCATATAAAAATGTATGCTTTTCTTCCTCAGTCATAGCATTGTAACTTTTACTAATGTCTTGACCAAGTTCATTTTTAATTTCTTCAAAAAGAAATTCCAGCTTCGCATGTTGATAGTATTTTAAGACTTCCATAATATCTGGGTGTAATAAGCCATCCCAAAATGGCACGTTTTTATCTTGTACGACTAGATCAAAATCGAATTTGGAAATTTCCAATCTCCCTGAACAGCTTGGACAATGATTGTCTTGGCTATAGAAATCGAAGCTTCTTGTATCCTTATTCGTTGGGTGTGCAGCGACAATATGATTAATCAGACCACCCATTTCATACAGAAAACTATACTGACTATATAAATGTCTTTCCAAGTCGATCGCAATAACAGGCGCTATTTTATTGGATTCGTAGTCACCGTAAATGAGACGTGCCATTGAAGATAGGCTTTTTAAAATGCCACCTTTATAAATATTTTCAGCCTTTTTAAAATAGCTTATAGGTTGGTCTTCTAAGTATTGAATACCATTTCTTGATGCGAGCGTAGACGCGATTTGTAATGGAGCCGTTTTTGTATAGTTAACCTGATTATAATAGTCCTCATGACAAACTACCTCAAGATGTGTCACAGGCTCCTGCTGTCTTTTACCAAAGTCTACAATGAAATCAGAGCTCTCTAACATATAGGTATTATGCTCAATCATGATGATAGAGATAGCTTCATCCTCAAGGATGTCCCTTACACTATCAATAAACTGGTTTAAAATGTTTTGAGATAATCCTTTAGAAGGCTCATCAAAAATAAACAGTGTATGTGGATTTCGGGAGTTCGCAAATAACTCCGATACTAAATGCACACATTGGAATTCACCAGTCGACAGCGATTGTGTTTTTCTTTCCAGTGTCAAATAGCCTAGCCCTAGTTTAATTAGTAAGCTTAAACGTTTATGGGCGATATCTTCATGAGGAAGTTCATCAATAATGTCTTCAATCGAGCGTTGGAAAATAGCATCAATGTCCTCGCTATATTTGGTTAGTTTCTTTTTAATATCGAGGAAAGTTGCGACAGTGGATCGACTAGTAATGGACTGATTCCGATCCTGCCCGACCATCACTAGTTTGTCCTTTGGATAGCGTTTGACAAAATCTTTAGCGATACATTCATTCACAAGCGTTGATTTCCCACAGCCAGACTCCCCAGTAAAAGTAATAAGTCGGTTTTGCGGAATGGCTATTTCGTCCATTTGTATATTGCGGCAATATAAGTCTCGGAATTGATAAAAGGATGTTGGCTTTGATGGGTTTCGTTCCGAATAGATAGGCTGTGGTCGAGGAGATTCTTCCACGATTTTACCGCCGTATTTCCCACTCCCTGGTCCAAAGAATAGGTGCTTATTTGCCATGTCTAGCACCGTATCTGAATGATCAATAAGCCAAATTTGGTTTTTAGTGCCCAACTGTTGGATTTGCTCTAAGATTTTTAGTAATGTGTCATGGTCAAGACCAACAGAAATTTCGTCGACAATAATGACCGTGTTTTCGCTAGTAGCCATGAATTCTGCTAAGTAAAGTCTTGTTAATTCTCCGCCCGACAATGTCCCCATAATACGATTTAATGTTAAATAGCCAATATTCATCTGGATAATATTTTGAAGAATATGTTGCTTCTCTTCACTTATATTTAATTCTTTTGATAAGGAATAGATCGTTTCGATACTGAAATTGTGAATATCAGAAATACTGTATGATTCATTCCATAAAGCTATTTTATGTTGCTCCACTTCAGGACTATAGCGTTTACCTGAGCATTTTTTACATTCTACATTTTTCGTCGTGCCACGTCCTTTACATGCAGGACACCAGCCTAATGCATTGTTAAAGGAAAACATCTCTGGAGAAAGTTGAAATTCATCCGCCAGTCGATTACGAATTTCTTTAAAAACACCCGTATGAGTACCAATCGTTGAACGTGGGTTACTGGAGATAGAGGATTTTCCTAAAAAAAGTACGAGGGGCATATCCTCCATTTTGATGGCACTGAAGTTCGTTTCCATAATGTTTGGAAATAAATATTGATACTCCGCCTTAGGTAATAAAGAAACGAGACGTTTTTTGGATTCTTCCCCAATCGTTTGACAAAATGTCGTTTTCCCTGAGCCAGACAAACCGGCTATACCCAATGATTGATGTTCTGGTAAGACGACATCTAAACGGTTGATATTGTTGGCAATTAGTTGATTGATCTTCATTTAGTTATCCTTCCATGTCTAGAAAATTAAAAAATTTGAGTGAAAATGAAAGAACACAATTCTTGCTACGGAATTGCGCTCTCCTTGTTATCGTTTGATTTGTATTAGGCTAGTACTTTTTCAAGCTGTGTGCTCATATTCGTCCAAGCATATGTTGCCCCTTCGATTGCCCCTTGACGAGCTTTTGTTTCTTCGCTAAAGCCACTTTGATCAAGATGAAGCTGAGTCGTGCCATCTGAATCTTGTGTTAATGTCCATGTAACAGTCGTTGTTTCACCAGCACTTGTCCAAGTGTAAGATAATGTATGAGGCTCTTCTACTACAAGTACCTCACAGTCTACAATGCCGTCCCACCATTCATTTGGTTCAGCACGAAATTGAAATTTATGCCCAACGATTGGTTGGAAGTCATTATTCCAAATCCATTTTGCTAGCGTATCTGAATCGGTTAAAGCATGCCAAACCTGCTCGATTGAACTTGTAAATGTAAAATCTAATGATACATCTGGTTTCATTTTTTTTCCTCCAATAATAGATGTAATTTAGCGATTCTTTCTTTCCAAAATCCTTCATAAAACGATACCCAATCCTGTATTTCTTTCAACGGGGCCGCATTCAGCCGATACCTTGTCTCTCTACCTTCCTTGCGAGCAACGACAAGACCTGCATCTTTCAGGATGGCTAAATGTTTCGAAACAGCGGTACGCCCCATGTCAAATTGAGCGGTTAATTCGTGAAGCGGTAACTCATCTGTCTCTGCCAGTAAACGAATCAACTTTCGTCTTGTAGGGTCAGCAATGGCTACATAAACGTCACGCTCTTGATGATTATTATTCAAAACCACCACCCTTTCTAATAGGACACTAAATGGTGTCTTAATTATATGACACCATTTAGTGTCCAGTCAATGATTATTTTGGACAAAATGAGATGGATTCTATACCTATAAAGAAGAAACAGCCAAATGCAAAAAAAGTACAGAGGTGAGAGCCTTTGTACTTTTCGTTCATTATTATTTATTAGTATCTATTTCTTTAAATTTTTTATGCGAGCCATAAAAACCAGAGTATGTAGTAAGCCTATATGTTGACTCATTGTTTTCTCTATTACTCGAAATCGTTTATTTAAGAAACGCTCGTTTGTCTAATCAACTTGTTTCAGTATTTTTTCAATGCTTCGCCACTTTCAGAAATTTCGTGATAACCATTAATCAATTTAGCTTCCCTAACTCGTGCGCTAGCCAGCTAACATATTGCTTTTCTTGATGAAGAGTGGCAAACGATAAGGATTTGACAAAGCACTTAATACTAATTCATCCCCATTTAATGTATTTTTCCTTTGTAATCATTTTATTACACACGACCATATACATTAAAAGGAAAAACCATGATCATCACAAGAAAGGCTGTGGATTTACGCTAGTTCTAAAGGTAAAAATGCATAGTCTCCATCTCTTATAATTGGACATTTGCGCACAGCTATTGGCTGCTGAAAAAGAGGGCCATCAATGACGGTTGTATGGAATTCTCCTCCCTCCCCGCACGGGTCAATCTTACGAGCTTCTAGTTCTAATACATATTCAGGGGTAAGTATTCGCCCTAAATCATCCTCAGTCATGCCTAAGGATAAGTTGACCGTGACAATCATCGTGATAAATCCTAAGTTAATAAATTCATCGACTGCTTCGCGATGGTCCATTTCCCATAATGGCATGCCTAGCTGTAACCCAGCATTTTTTGTGACCTTATCATGCCAGCAGCCATGTGCAGGCATATCTAAGTCACCTGTCACTAACACTTCTGCCCCCTGCTGTTTTGCCTTTTCTAAAAGGTGCATAAAGACACTTTCGTAGTCTGCCCAACTAGCTGCAGCCGTAAAGACAGGCAATCCGATCGAGTCAGCCTGCGCCTGGATAAGCTCAGGTGGCATGCCGTGTGACCTCGAACGTTTCCCTTCCTCCTCTAGCATCACAAGCAGTCCTACAGCCTGACCTACCTGGGATGCTTTATATAAAGCTAAAGTACTGTCCTTTCCACCACTAAATGAGGCAATAAATGGACGATCTTGTGCATTCTGTTTCCAGCCTGTTGTATCTGTCATTCCCTTATCTCCTTGTCAAAAATAGTCTGTTAGCATCCTTATCAAAAAATTGAGTCATAGTAGCATCATTTTTAATCGCTATATCCCCATTTCTTCAGGAAATTTTCAAGATATAACACCCCTTCATTTTATCATAAGTAGAATAAAAATTTGGCTAACTATGTTGGAGGGGCGCTATGAGTGATTATGTTATCAAATTAAGACAACTAGTTGGGACAATGCCTGTTATTTTAGTAGGTTCTACAGTAATTGTCTTAAATCAGACGAAAGAAGTGCTCCTTCAATTTCGTGCTGATATCGAAATGTGGGGATTACCTGGAGGAGTAATGGAGCCAGGGGAAACCCTTGAAGAAACAGCGAAACGAGAGCTGTATGAAGAGACAGAATTGCATGCAAACAATCTTCAGTTTTTAACGATATTATCAGGTTATCAGGACTATTTTAAATATCCTAATGGGGATGAGGTATTCGGCGTAACGGCAGTCTTTTTAGCAGATCAGACAGATGGATGGCTCACTATGAGGGATGGCGAAAGCTTAAAATTGGACTACTTCCCGAAAGCAAAGGATGTAATCGATCACCACCTCATAACAACAGCCTCCTAATTAAATAGGAGGCTGTTGTAGTCGTTATTAATAGGCTTGTGCAAACCAAACCGTATGTTTAGCTTCATTTCCACAGCCAATACATGTTGTTTTTGTTGTTGGTGGATTAAACGGCATATTACGAGATGTATATTTTGTTTCTTCCTTCACTTTTTCCTCGCATGCATCTTCTCCACACCAACCAGCTAGTACCCAGCCAGGAATTGTACCGTTTGCTTTGGCTGCTTCAATATGCTGTTGTAATTGTGGTAATGAATCAATCATTGTATGTGTGTTTGCTTCACGGAACTGACGTGCTTTTTCGAGTAAGCGCGCTTGCATGGTTGTTAATTCTTCTTCAATGGCTGTGATAATCGTAGCTAAATCAATTGTTCGTTTTTCCTCTTCATCACGGGCTTTAAGTAAAGCTTGATTGTTGTCAAGATCACGAGGTCCTAATTCAATGCGAACTGGCACCCCTTTTAGCTCCCATTCATTGAACTTAAAGCCTGGTGATTGGTCCGAATCGTCAAGGCGTACGCGAATGCCCTTCGCTTTTAAAGCGACAAAAATTTCATCTAAATGCTCCATAATTTGAGGGTTCTTTTTCCATGGTCCCACTGGAATTAAAACAACTTGAGTTGGCGCGATGCGAGGAGGTAAAACAAGCCCCTGCTCATCACCATGCACCATAATTACCGAGCCGATTAAGCGCGTAGATGTACCCCAAGATGTTGTGTGTACATACTCATGCTGGTTCGCTTTATTTAAATACTTAATGTTAAAGGCTTCTGCAAATTTCGTACCTAAATAATGAGATGTACCAGCTTGCACAGCCTTGCCATTTTTCATCATCGCCTCAATCGAATACGTATCGACAGCACCTGCAAAACGTTCAGAAGGTGTTTTTTGTCCGTCATAGACTGGAATTGCTAGTACTTGTTCTACAACTTCTTTATAGATTTCAAGCATTTGCATCGTTTCTTGACGAGCATCCTCTTCATCGACGTGCGCTGTATGTCCTTCTTGCCATAAAAATTCAGATGTGCGAATAAAAGGAAGAGTTTTCTTTTCCCAACGGAAGACGTTTGCCCATTGATTAATCAAAACGGGTAGGTCACGGTAGCTTTTAATCCAATTGGAGTAAAGATGGCCAATCATCGTTTCAGACGTTGGACGTAGTGCCAGACGTTCTTCTAATTGTTCCCCTGCTGCCTCTGTTACCCAAGGTAGCTCAGGTGAGAATCCTTCGATATGATCCTTTTCTTTTTGGAAGAAAGATTCAGGAATAAGCATTGGGAAATAAGCATTACGATGCCCTGTCTCTTTAAAGCGACGATCCATTTCCTCTTGAATATGCTCCCAAATCTCATAGCCATCAGGTTTAAAGGCAATACAGCCACGAACAGGTGTATAATCCATTAAATCGGCTTTTTGGATAGTCTCAATATACCATTTCGAAAAATCTTCTAATTGTTTTGACATGTGATCTCCTCCAATTTTTGTTAAATCATTGTTGCCTTGGTGTAAGAAAAACAGTGCCATCTACCAGGGCGTTTAGCTTGTTTCAGCGAGCTGTTACTATCAAGCTGAATGAAAAAAGCACAAAGCTGTCCTCTGAATAAGGACGTCTTTGTGCTGGATAGACGTGGTACCACCTTGATTTAGCTTTAAGTAGAACTTAAAACCCTCTCACGTTTGGTAACGAAAACGACTCGGTTATGTTTGCATAACATCTCCGTGGTAGGTGTTCAGTAAAGAAGCGGTGATATAGCTCTCAGCAATTGCTATATTTTCTGTCTCACAATTCTTACTTACTTGGCCACATCATCAAATTGAATATTGTCTGAACTGTTTGGCTTTATCCTACTTTAGCAAAATCATTCAGGAATAGCAATTCATAACTGGTCTATTTTGTCACAGAATTAACGATTAAATCTGTAAAATCATCTACAGACAATGGCTTACTGAAATAATAACCCTGCACATACTCACAGCCATGCTCACGAAGTACGTTCAATTCAGCTTCTTCCTCGACACCTTCAGCAACTACTTGAAGATTTAAAGCATGTGCTAAGGAAATCATAGCTGAAATCATCGCAATCCCTGATTTTTCAGGCACAATGTCACGGACAAAGGCACGGTCAATTTTAAGGACATCCACAGGGAATTTTTTTAAGTAGTTTAACGATGAATAGCCTGTCCCGAAATCGTCTAATGAAATCGTAATGCCCAATGCCCGTAATTGCTTGATGGTATCAATTAAATCTTCCGTATAATCAAGCATACTCATTTCCGTAATTTCAATTTCTAATAAGTGTGGGTCAATGCCTGTTTCTGCAATGACTTCACACACCATGTCCACAAAGCTACTTGTACTAATATGAATCGGAGAAATATTGACGGCTACGCGCAATGTTAAATTATGTGCTTCATTCCAAAAACGAGCTTGAGCACAGGCTTTATGTAATACCCAAACACCGATATCATTAATAAGCCCACATTCTTCTGCAAATGGAATAAAACGATCTGGTGGAATATGACCTAATTCAGGATCATACCAGCGTAGCAAGGCTTCCATGCCAATGACCGTATCTGTTTTTAAATCAATTTTAGGCTGGTAATGTAATTCTAAGCGGTCCTGTTTTAATGCTTGGTGTAATTTTGTTTCTAATAGAAGCCATTTATCGTTGGCTTCATCCATATTGTCACGGTATAAACGGTACTGATTTCCACGCGTAGATTTTGCTGCATACATGGCAATATCCGCATTTTTCAATAATTCTTCTACAGAGTTTGCATGATCTGGGAATATACTAATGCCGATACTGATGCTTGCATAAAATTCATAGGTATCGACGATGAAACTTTCATTGAAGACATTAATGATTTCTTTGGCCATTTCGTCAATGCGACTGACGTCATTTAAAATCATGACAAATTCATCACTATTGTGGCGATAGAATGAATTAGATGTATAATCAACATTTCGTAGACGATTCGACATTTCCACTAAAAACATATCGCCGATAATATGACCAAGCCCGTCGTTAATGTGTTTGAATCGATTCACATCAATGAAAAATAACGCAAATTTATCTCCTGTACGTCGAGATTGATGGAATTCATTTTCTAAACGCTGTTCTAGTTTACGACGATTTGGCAGTCCTGTTAATTCATCGTGATAGGCAATATGGGTAATTTTTTTTATGTCCTTTTGCGCTGTAATATCGACGCGAATGGCGATATATTGATAAGGCTTTCCCTTTTCATCAAGGAATGGGAAAATCGTTGTCTTTACCCAATATAAACTGCCATCTTTCGCACGATTGCACACCTCGCCATTCCACATATCACCATTACCTATTGTTCTCCACATCTCTCTAAAGAAAGATTTAGGATGGAAGCCTGAGTTAAGTAAACGGTGATCTTGACCTAATAATTCTTCACGCGTATACTTCGAAATTTTGCAAAAATGATCATTAACAAACGTAATTTTCCCGGTACGATCGGTAATCGCTACAATGATGGAACTATTCATGGCGGAAAAGATATCTTGTAATTCTTTTAGACTATAGTTCATTTGATTAATGCTATTAGGCGTGATATTCATCATTTTCATTCTCCGTTCATTAAAATATGAAGGGTTTGGTACTTTTGCTTTATCTTACAGCGAGGTATAAAGTTGTGGTATATCGCCCTTTTTTATGTAATTATATTATAGTCTTAGAAAAGCAGTTAATTCAACCCAAATATCAAAAACATCTAAAGCCCTATTTGATGTTTTATGAGAAAATAGCCAAAAAATAGCGGTTATAAACACCCTAAATTTACCTAATTGTAAAGTTTTTTGATACTTTTGTACTATTGAAAGTGCTTTCTTTAGGCTATTTATCTATTAAATACAAATTTCAATTATGCTAGATAAAGAGAATGTAGCTATGTAAATTTTTTGTGAAAGCAAAAATACCTTACGAACCCACAGAAGTAATAAGGTATTTTACAAGTTAAGAAACCTCATATTCGATTGACTCATCTGATGATTTTGCATATTGGTTATATGCATGTAACTGCTCTTGTGATAAATTTAAAATATAATAGTGAAAATTAATAGGCTCTAGTCCGTGCTCCTCACATACTTGGCGGTAAAATTCATAACCCTCTCGATAATCTGTCACCCTTCTAACTTCCTTTCATGGTTGCTACTAAATGTGTTTTTTTATTTTTGTTATATAACAGCATTATTATTTTCTAAAAACATATAACAGAGTGTAATGCTTGTCAATAAATTATCTGAAATTTCTTTTAAAAATCACAAAAGCCCGAACCATTGTATTTAGTATGGCTGGGCTTTTCATAAAATATTCACGTCGGCTTCCGTCATAACCACGTCCTTTAAATGCCTAATTGTTTTGCTTGCATGTTATAAGCAGACAGTTGTTGCTGTGATAACTGTAATACATAATAGCGGAAAGAAATTGGCTCTAACCCATAACGCTCACACATTTCACAATAAAATTCATAGCCGTCTCGATACTTTGTCATTAAAAATTCCTCCTTGATTTGAAAACTGTTTTATAACAGTTGTTATTATTTTTATTTAATATATAACAGATTATGTAGCACGTCAAGAGGTTATGATAGAAAAAGCATATAACAATAAAAGGAATTTGGCTCACACTTGTGTGCTCAAATCCCTCTATACTTACTTGCCATATGTTTATTTCATTATTTCTTGTATTTGCTCGATATGACGCTGCTCGTGTAAATAAACCATTTCAATCCATTGATCGAGTGGCAATGTACCTAAGGCTGGGTGCTTCACAGCATATTTTGTTAAAATTTCAGGTTCTTCAATTGTTTGTAAAAAAGCGAGAAAATTCATTCTTGTTGTGGCTAGTAAATCTAGCATCTCCTGAACGGTAAAAGGCTGATCTATTGGCTCCACAATAGTTGGTGCTTGAAATTTTTTTGTTCTATCCAAAACAACAAGCTGAACATTTTTTCTTGCAGGTGATGATTGTTCCTGGGCTTGTAATCCCCATGTAATGGCTTTTTTGGCTGCTTCCTCTACTAACACAAGATGATGACAGATTTGTGCTACACTCCAGCTTTGTGCATCTGGTTTGTCATTAAAGCTTGTATTGTCTAAGTTTTGAATCGTTTGAAGTAATTGCGCCCTTGTTGCGTCGAATTGTTCTTTTGCTACTAACATCATAAGTTAACCCCCTTCATTTGGCATACTACTATATTCGACAGAGAGGGGTAAAAATCATCTCTCGCGCACAATATTAAAGGGATTATTTTCTAAAACATGTTGTAGCTGCTCGTCCTCTATATGCGTATAAATTTGAGTCGTCGCTACACTTGAATGTCCTAAGATATGCTGTAAGCTCCGAATATCTGCACCTGCTTTATACATCATAGTCGCAGATGTATGACGCAACTTATGTGGTGTAAGTCGTTCCTTTTGAAGACCTGATTGTTGATTAATACGTTTCACGATTTTGGCAACAGTTTGGCGCGTAAAGCGTGTTCCTTTTTGTGAGACGAAAAGAGGCTCATCCCCGTCCCCCTTATAAGGCGTTTTCCCACTATTTTCATAATCTGCGAGTGCCTGCAAACAGCTATCGTTTAAGTAGACAGTACGCTCCTTATTGCCCTTCCCGACAACCGTTAAATAACGTCCTTGAATAGATGTTTTATTGAGCTGGCAAAGCTCCGTCACACGTATTCCTAAATTTAAGAAAAACATCATCATACAGTAATTTCTTGGTGATGCCTGATTTGTTGGTATTCCATCAATAAATTGAGTAGCCTCTTGAAGATTCATATAAATTGGTCTTTTTCGGCCAATTTTTGGTGTTTCTAATTCTTCTGCTGGATTTTCCTCAATAAGTCGACGTTTTCCTTTCAAGTACTTGAAAAAGGATTTTAATGTCGCCACTTTTCGTGCCCTCGAAGCAGCAGAATTTCCTCGCTGTACCTCACAGTACTCCATAAAGTAATAAAGATCCTCTAATGTAATATCACGAATTTCTTCTATTGTAATAGTGGCAATATCAATGGCTACTAAATTTTCTATATCCAGATCCTCCTGGATTGCTTTATGGAAACGGAAAAATAAGGTTAGGTCATATTCATATTCTTTTCTTGTGCGCTGTGATTTTCCTTTGATGGTCGTTAAATAAACTAGAAAATCCTTCATGAATTTCGGTTGCTTGGTATTTTGCATGCTAATCACCTCTATTTGCTCTATTTTACCATGAAAAAACGTTCCCAAATATAAATTTGGGAACTTTATTGAAAAAAATACCCTTTTTCACGATATAGAACAAATGTTCTTTTTAAGCAATAAAAAAATCCCCTTTTTTAAAAAAGAGGATTTCCTTTTAAATCTTTTGTGACAGTTGCAGGAAAATAGTCATAAAGTTCACGTTAAATGAATATTAAAATCTAGTATACTTCATCTTGATTCAGCTTAAATGCTTGTCTTGCCCACCTTCTACTAAACCGTCAAAAAGGGCTATGTCTTATGGCAATATCGGAGTGATTAATATCAAGTAACTTCTACTTGGTAGCTTGAGCATTGTTTATTTACTTGAAAACAAAGAGTCAGCAGCCATTACGAGGAGTCGCAATTTGCTTACCCTGTGAGAAGCTTTGAAAAAATAGAAGATGGGTCACTACCCATGTCGATTCGTCTCACAATGCGAATGGTATTATTTTACAAAAACTGAATAAGCACCGTCTGCCTGTTTTGTTAGTGACCAGTTTGTCGATAACATTTGCTGAAGTCTTGCGACTGTCTCCTCATTACACGTTAAATGCTGGATACCTGTTTCTAACAGTTGGTAATCCTTCCCTTCTTCTAATTGAAAGCGAAGTTGCAATAAACGTTGGATGCCTGGCAATGTTACATACTTGATTCGATAATGGCCATGGTACGCTTCTAAGAATTGTTGTTCCCCTTCTTTATAAAGAGCCATTGTCTCATTAAATTCATAGTTTGGTACTTGTTCTTGCCAAGCTGATACATCCCCCGTACGTAAAGCGCCTAAGATCTCTTCTTCTGAAAAATTTAATTTAGATAGTTTATCTAATTCATAAGCTTGCATTAAATTAATGATGGTCATGATTGTTAGCTCCTTATATGTATTTATTCACAGTGTAACATGTTTTCACTACTACTTGAATTCGGAGGCGATCCATATGATGAATTTATATGATTCTAGTCTGTTTTTTGATGAAATGTTTGATGGCAATCAGCCGAAGCCTCATTATCAATCTTTTCATCATAAGCTATCCTTTTTTTCTCAGGAGCAACTTGAAGAAAAGTATCGACAAGCACAAGCAAGCTTTCTCAGACAAGGAATTACCTTTACGGTCTATGGAGCGCAAGATGGAACTGAGCGTACAATGCCCTTTGATTGTGTCCCCATTATTATTCCTCAAACGAAGTGGGCCATGATTGAGGCAGGCGTCAAACAGCGTGTGCAAGCCCTCAATTTATTTTTGCAGGATGTTTATGGGCAACAAAGGATTATTCGAGACGGTTTTATTCCAAGACAGCTTGTTGAAAATAATCCGTATTTTACAGCAACAATGATGGGTTTCCAAGTACCGATTGCGAATCATATATTTTTAGCAGGCATTGATTTAATACGGGATGAAAAGGGTGATTATCATGTATTGGAAGATAATTTACGCAACCCTTCTGGCATTTCCTATGTCTTTGAAAATCGTGATGTCATGAAGGAAGTGTATCCTGAATTTTTCTCTAAGCATACCATCCAACCACTTGATAAACACATCGCTTATATGAAAAAAGCACTTCTTGTGCACCGCCCACCTTCCATGCAAGCAGAGAGAGAGCCTAAAGCTGTGCTACTAACAGCTGGCATGTACAATTCAGCTTATTACGATCATGTCTTTTTAGCCCAGCATTTAAATATACAGCTCGTAGAGGGTCGTGATTTAGTGGTACAGGATTTGAAAGTATATATGAAAACTATTTATGGTCTGCAGCAAATAGATATTATTTATCGTCGTATTGATGATGATTTTTTAGATCCTGTTGTCTTTCGTGAAGATTCTTTATTGGGTGTTCCTCATTTAATGGCTGCCTATCAAGCGGGGCATGTCGCCATCTTAAATGCTGTTGGCAACGGGGTTGCTGATGATAAAGCAATGTATGCCTATGTACCAGAGATGATTCGGTATTACTTGCAGGAGGAGCCTATTTTACCGAATGTGAAAACCTATCATTTAGGAGATGATAAGCAACGAGCATGGGTGCTAGAACATATTCAAGAGCTAGTCATTAAGAATGTGAGTGCCTCTGGCGGCTATGATATGTTGATTGGCCCGCATGCAAGTGAGGAAGAAATTGCTTTGTTTAAGCAAAAAATTAGCAAGCAGCCATTTCAATATATTGCACAACCAACGATTAAATTGTCTAGAGCTCCTGCCTTTCAAAATGGACGATTTTATCCTTGTCATGTCGATTTACGAGTTTATGTCACGAAGGGTGATGATTATTACGTGTTGCCTGGCGGTTTATCTCGAGTGGCACTACAAGAAGGATCACTTGTCGTAAATTCCTCACAAGGCGGTGGTGCTAAGGATACGTGGATACTAAAGGAGGAGTTGCAGCATGCTAAGTCGAGTAGCCGACGCGCTATACTGGATGGCACGGTATAGTGAACGCACACAATCAAATGCACATATATTACAGGTACAGCTGTTGAATATGTTGGAGCAATCGGGGCAAGAACATGCTTATCTTGATCATTGGGAGGCTGTCTTAGCTATTTGTGCCTCTAAGGAGGAATATTTAGCGAATTACTCAGCCATACGTGTCAACCCATTGATTGACTATCTACTTTTTTCCGAGAAAAACGGCAATGCCCTCCACGTTACATTACGTGCCATACGAGAAAATGCACGGGTTACGCGTGATAGTATACCAACTGAGCTATGGGAAATACAAAATACCTTTTATTTAACGAAGCAACAGGCCATACTGACAAGAGAACGCCCAATCCCACTTATTGAACTTCAAGCATTTTTACAGGAAGTAAGAAAAACTCTATGGATGGAGAACGGGTTAATCGAGAGCACGATGGATCGTGATCTTCCCTTTTATTTCATGCAGGTTGGCAAATGGCTTGAACGAGCAGAAAAAACGTTGCGGATGACGTTAAGTATAGTGGAACAACAGAAGCTGTCGGGCCTATCCCTGTTAGAGGATGATGGTAGCTTTTTATTGGCGCTTACAGCAGCAAGAGAGTCTTATATGCGGAAACATTGCCAGACGAATTTACTTGCGGTTATTCGCTATTTAGTACAGGATGAGCATTTCCCATGTTCTGTGATGTTTTGTCTAAAGAAAATAGAGGAAGCTATTACGGCGATTGAACATGATTCTTTATCCTCAAGATTTTTAACACAGCATACAAACATTCGTAGCCTCATCTTAGCAATCAATCATCTTGATTTTTGGCAAATGACTCTTGAAGAAACGATGACTATAATGGAGGAAAGACTGTCGCAATGTATAGCTTTTAGTGATACCTTTTCGACAGTTTATCATTTATATGAACCCAGCATACAACCTTGAAAGGAACCCACCACAGCTCCCTTTCAACAGGCAAGTCAGTAAGCAGAAGGAAGCGGACACGATGAAATTTGAAATTCAGCATACCAATATTTTTCAATATGAGTCTGAAGTCGATCAAAGCTTGAATACGATTCGTTTAAAGCCTCGCAGTGATGAGCGGCAGCGATTATTATCGTATCGAATTGCCATTACGCCCTCCTCATTGACCCGTGAGCATACGGATATTTGGGGTAATACAGTTGGTTCTTTTTATATACCGGAGCAGCATCAAATACTCGAAATTCATACATCTTCGATTGTTAGTATTCAGCGTGCACCATTTATTCATCGTATTCAATATTCGCCCGAAATGCAGACCATTTTCCATTCACAGCTATTTTATGAGCATTATTTACCGTATTTAAAAGCAACTCATTTTACTTTTATGACCGATCAGCAATTAGAGGAAGTTTATCATGCGATTGGTCATGCTGAAAATCCAGTGCTCTTTTCACTTAATTTAATGCAATATTTATATGCTAGCTTTGAGTATGATCCTACAGCGACAGTTGTAACGACAACAGCAAGTGAGGCATTTGCATTAAAACGGGGTGTTTGTCAAGATTTCACCCATGTCATGCTAGCTGTTTTGCGAGCTAAAGGCATTCCCGCTCGGTATGTCAGTGGTTACTTATATGTGGATGAAAATTCAGCGCTCATTGGTGATAGTGCTACACATGCCTGGGTGGAAGTCATGATACCAGGTATTGGCTGGATTGGTCTTGATCCAACAAATAATGTAGAAGTTTTAGAAAATCATATTATTTTATGTATAGGTCGCGATTATAGTGATATTAGCCCTGTTGAAGGTGTTTATAGTGGAGGCAAGCATGATTTAACGGTCAAAGTGAGTGTCAAAGCATTGAATCATTTATAATAGGCGTGCAGTAATGGTGATAAATCGCGATTACTGCACGCTTTTATTCGAAGCGTTGCTGTCTTTCTGTCAGCACCCATTTCCTCACATAGCCCATTTCTTGTTGGATATGCTCCAGCGTTTTTTCCTGCTGAAAAGCCCGTTGCATAACGGTATATCGCAAATCGGTTGCTCTTATGTTTTTTCCTATATCTTGTGACATCGTTTGAAAAATACGCTCCACCGTCTTCGTTGAAATTGGCTTCACAATACTTGCCTCACTTACCCAAACCCATTCCCCTACCTCTTGTCCATGTAAAACTGTTGTCGCTAGTTTATACTGAGCTAGCATGTCCATTAGTACAGGAGAACATTTTATTTCTCGACGGCCATTTCGATTCGCAATAAAAAGGGTTGCCTTTTCTTCGTTAAAATGAGTCCATTTCATTCGCACAAGCTCTGCAGGCTTACAACCTGTTTCCATCAACATTTGGACTATACAGCCATTGCGTCTAGCCAGCCAAGCATGCTCCTCTGTTTTTGCATATTGAAAATAGGTTGGCCAAACGTTGGCAATTTGCATAATCTGCGTATTGGTCAGTACTTGCAGCACCTCTTTTTGCCTTTTTTTCGGCTGTAAAATGGGCTGATAATCAAAAGGTGTCACCCATTCTCGTAAAAAAATAAAGTCTACAAAGCCTCTCAATGTCGCTATTTTATGGTTAAATGTATTGATATTGCAGTAGGTTTCCTTGAGATAGTCACAATAAAGCTGTAATAGATTTTTTAATTGATGATCCACATACAAGTATTGGTGTTCATGGGCGAACGTTAAAAATTGCTGTCCATCTATGTTGTACTGCTTTTTTGTGGCAGCACTTTTTTTCAATGATTGCAGCAGTAAGATGTAACTATTCCATGCTTCCTTGAGTGTGACCATATAGCCCTCCTTGTTTGCTGTGCGTCATGTCATTTTATTTTACTATATTTTGGGTGCGTGTTTTTCAATTCATTTTATAATAGTTTAGTGTCGGATAATCTGTAATATCGATACACAAGCCGCTTCCAGTCTTCAAATGCCCCTTACGTGCATAAGAAACGTATGTTCCTACAGTAGTTTCTCATATCTTTTGCTTTCTTACAATAGTAAATTCCGCTCCCCTGTTATAGAACAATAAATGCTAACTATTCCCTACATTCTTGTATAACAACGCAATTTTATGTGAAAATTCATATCATTTCGTGTTTATAGTTGATTGTGTTATATAATAAAGATAGACATTAATACGTAGGAGGCTTTCCACTATGCAAGTAAAGACGACACGATTGGAAGCAGAAGATGCAAAAATCATTTATCAAGAAACAGCTGGACTAGCGATAATTACGATTCACCGACCACAGGCAAAAAATGCGTTAACCGCAAACATGTGGGATCAATTAGCAAAGATTGCCCTACAAGTATTAGACAATCCGAAAAATAAAGTACTCATTTTACGAGGCTCTGGTCAAAGCTTTACCGCAGGCTCTGATATTAAAGAATTCAATGCCATCTCACTTGAACAAGCCGAGGAGGCGTTTGTACATATGGAAAAAACCATTTCCACAATTGAGCGCCTTCCGATTCCAACAATCGGCGTCATCAACGGGCCTGCGATGGGCGCTGGTTTAGAATTGGCATTAGCTTGTGATATCCGCATTGGCTCAGACAAAGCCAAGCTCGGCATTCCTGTCGGAAAATTAGGCATCACCATAAACAATAAATTTGCGCAACGTTTAGTACAGCTCGTTGGCCCTGCGACCACAAAGGACTTAGTCTTTACAGGACGCATGTTTAAAGCGGAGGAAGCCTTCAAGCTTGGGATGCTTAACTACTTAGTAGCCGAAAAGGATGTAAATAAATATATGATTCGCATGGGCAAGCTTGTGGCAGGCATGTCACCAGAGTCCTTGCTTGCTGTGAAGCAATCCGTTCAAGAATGTCTCGATAGTGTGCCGACATTATGGCAAGGCTCTTCACCGTTTGTAGGCAGCGATTTCGCCGAAGGCTGTCGTGCCTTTGTGGAAAAACGTCATCCACAGTTCAGCCGTCAACCAAAATAAAAACAGGTACTCTCGTCGCAAAGTGCGTTGGGAGTACCTGTTTTTCACGACTTTTTCTTTTGTATAGCCGTCTTGACATGAACATGAATCGCATCTAATTCATAGCCAAATTGTAAATAAAACGCCTTCTGCACCGCCTGCTGTAGCTCTAGTAAACGCGCTGCTAATGGATAATCTATCGGTAGCTTTACTTGTATGGTCAGAATAGCTTGAGCCTGATCTCCTAACAAAAATTGGGCCTGTTCCACCTTTTGTACAATTGCTTGTTGACTACAGCAATACGTCAGTAGCTGAACATAAACATGCTTGCTAATTTCAATGTACTCCCGTTGAAAATCAGGTCGCACTATCGTTGTTTCCCCGATTTTTTCGCGTTTTGATGAAAAAATCTCCATGCCCTTTTGTACCAATCGTTTAAAAAAGTTTTGCTCCACTTGTCGATAAGGAATTGGCATCACATGCTTGCCCTGCGTTTGACGAATAAAACGAGCTTTTTGAATTTCCTTAAAGGAACGAACATCCTCCACATCGTAATAATGTTCAATGGGTCCAAGATCTAGCTGCTTAGCAATACTATTCGTCATTTTAGTGGATGTCCCAATCAGTAAAATGGACTGCACCTTATAACTTGCTAACGCTTTTTTGACAGCCTCTCGATGTTCCTGTTCCGTAAAAATGGCACGTCGTACAGCGGTAATTGTATTTTTTTCGAATTTGGCAGAAATGCCAGCAACTCTTATTCCATTGACAATGAGAAGACCATCATCAATGATAGCCTCCACTCCTAATTTATGAGCAAAGGCAAGGGCACTCGTACTTTTGCCTGTGCCGCTTGGTCCACTTAACGAATATACCTTCACTGCCCTCTCCCTCCCTTACTAAATGGTTTGCGTATCAGATAGTATCATTCATACATGCTTCGAAATAGTGTGCATGCCGCAACTATGGTATTCCGCATAGTATCATAGTCAGCAGCTGCGTAGGTTTTTACATACAATGCCCGCTAGTCCGCTGGCATATAGCTTTTTTAATACCTCCCTATCTTGGCTATAGACAATTGAAAATCGTAATGCTGAACGATTCATCATGTTTTGTAAAGACTGCCTCGTCGTACACTTGCATAGGCAGTTTGTTTTGCCCCTACTCATCCAGCATTGCCACTGTCAATAATAGGGGAACATCAATACGATGGCTATCCTTTAATACTATTCAGTATGTATAGCTGTAAGCAAAGTCTATGTCCAATCTTGTAAAAGGAGGTTGTTTCTGTTACGGCGCAGACAATAGTGAAATCTTGCAACATATCGTTCACTACTGAGTCAGCTATTCAATCGTTAAGATGCATGCTCTCCCCACCTGAAAAACTTTATACTCAGTATAATACAATTTTCTCTTTGAAGGTATTTATAGTCGCTTATCCCAACATCAGACAATCTATTTTCGCTAGCCTATGCACACATCCTCTACATTATATAAATATTTTCTTTTTTCAGAATATCTGCCCATTTCTGTGCTTTAGTATGATAAAATGTGTACTACTATTCTGTTATCTCGCATAAACAGGCCCGTAAGCAAACAATGGTCTGTTAAAGCCCGATTTGTGCAAACAAACAATTAGCGTAGACAAGAGAATCATCTACGGATTGACGTTGCACTTTATACAACGATAAGGAGTGTACTAGTTTTGAAAATCGTACCATCTAAAAAAATGTCATTATTTACACCAGCAATTTTCGGAGATTTGAAAAATTTTGCCCGTGAGCAGCAAGCAAAGGGCATGACCTTGATTGACTTAAGCTTAGGAAGCCCTGATCTTCCTCCACATGCCAAAATACGTGAGCATCTTTCTTATCGCGCAGGGTTAGCTGAATCTTACGGCTACACACTGACAGGCACACAGCGTTTTTATGAAGCCGTTAGTCGCTACTATAAGCGTCGTAGCCATGTCGATTTAGATCCCACTACGGAAATTATTCAAACTATTGGCTCTCAAGAAGGCCTTGTCCATTTACCGATAGCCTTTTGTGACCCAGGAGACATCGTGTTATCCACAAACCCAGCCTATGTTGCCTATGATGCAGGAATTCACTTAGCAGGGGCAACACCTTATTACATGCCTCAAACGGCCGATAATGGTTATTTACCTGACTTAGACGCTGTCCCAGAAGAAATTGCTGAGAGAGCAAAGCTATTGATTTTAAACTTACCAGGGAATCCTGTACCAGCGATGCCGTCCTTAGCGTATTTTGAAAAAGTCATTGCCTTTGCCAAAAAATATAATATTATCGTCCTTCATGATGCGGCATACTCCGAGTTTTATTTTACAGGTGACGGTCCGATTAGTTTCCTTGCAGCACCAGGTGCAAAAGAAGTCGGCATGGAGATTAACTCCCTCTCCAAAAGCTTTAGTCTTGCAGGAACGCGTATTGCCTATATCGCAGGAAATGCTGAAATGATCGCCGTTATTAAGCAATTAAAATCAAATTTAGACTTCGGTATTTTTGAGCCTATTCAAGATGCAGCTGTCGTCGCACTTGATAACGCAGAAGAAATTACGGAAAGCTTACGTGCCACATTCTCAGAACGTCATAAAACCCTGATGAACGGCTTACAAGCATTAGGCTGGGAAGCCGCACCATCTGATGGTGGAATGTTCGTATGGGCAAAATATCCGTTCGATATGGACTGTACAGAACTAGCCTTTCAATTAATTGAACAAGTTGGCGTTGTAACCGTTCCTGGCACCGTATTTGGTACGGCTGGACAAGGCTATTTACGTTTAGCATTGGTGCAACCAAAGGAACTTCTTCAAGAAGCTGTTGATCGCTTAGCACAAGTGCAATTACTGGCACAAAGCTAGTGCTTTTGAAAAATAATAAACCCTTCTAACCTTGTCTGTTAGAAGGGTTTTACTATGACTATTCAGGAATGTTAAATCCACACATCATTTTCAGCAGTTAGCTCTGATGGTGCTTCGCCTGTATTGACAACCCCCATCGGCTCTACAAGTAGAATTTTACACTCAGAAGCCGCATAAGGTTTATGTTCAACATGGCGTGGTACGACAAACATCTCTCCTTCATTTAAACGCACTTCTCCATCTCTGAATTCGATGATTAGCTGCCCTTCAATGACGATAAACACTTCATCCGTATCATCATGTTTATGCCAAACAAAATCCCCTTGTACTTTAACTAATTTAAATTGATAATCATTCATTTCAGCAATCACTTTCGGAGACCAATGCTCTTGAAACTTAGTTAATTTTTCTTGAAAATTAATCGGTATGTATGTCATGCCCTTTTCCCCCATCCTTTTGATGAATCTACTAATAAGGATAACACACATTAAAAAAACAGCTACTGTCAAACGGCAGTAGCTGTTTTTATCACACATCATATTTTTGATGAACATCATCTTCGTAACGGTTGTAACGCTGTTTAAAGAGCTTGAATAAATGGGTCACCAGCACCTTAAAGATCGCATAGCCTGGAATCCCTAAAATAACACCAGGAACACCGAATAATGAGCCTGCCGTTAATAAGACGAAAATGATCGTAATTGGGTGAATACTGAGTGATTTCCCCATGATTTGAGGAGAAATGAATTTTCCTTCGATTAATTGAACAATCGTCCATACAATCGCCAGCTTAATCAACATCAATGGAGATGTGACAAGGGCAATAATAACGGCTGGTGTAATGGCAATGACTGGCCCCAAATAAGGAACTACACTTGTAATCATCGCTAGGAATCCAAGCAATAAAGCATATTTCATGCCAATGATTAAAAAGCCAATGGTCACCATTGCTCCAATACACATAGATACTAAAATTTGCCCCTGTATGTATGAACTAATTTGCTTGTCCATGTCATGGAAAATTTCAGTGACTTCTTTACGCATACGTGGTGGGCACACTTTCAGCATAAATTTCGGTAATTTTTCGCCCTCTTTTAATAAGTAAAATAAAATGAATGGCACCGTTACAAGTGATAGCACAATACCTGTTAAGGTTGAAAGGAAGCCCGTAATACCTGTGGCCACACCTTGCGCTACATTTGCAGCTGTTTCCCTTACAGTTTTCACCATATCTGTAGTGAAGTTTTTAACCACTTCATTGTAATCAAAATTAATTTTATCTAAATAATCGTTAAAACGTGAATTGTTCAAGAATGCAACGATATTTTGTGTAAACTTCATGAAATACTCTGGGAATTCCTGTGCTAAGTTCGTGAACTGGTCGCGTAAAAATGGATAAACCAACACAACGAGTAGTGTAATGACACCAATAACCGCAATGTATAGTATTAAAATCCCCCAAATTCTTGGGATTCGCCATCTGACCAAGATCGCCAACAATGGACGCAATAAATAGTAGCCTATGACGGCTAGTACCCCTGGTAAAATCACTACTTCAAATAATACTTGTAACGGGGTAAAGATAAAGGAAACCTGATTAAACATAAAAATAACACATGCAACTAGTAATAAAATCACCAGCATAAATAATAGGTTTCTACCACCTAAAAAACGAATAAACTTGGTTGCTAGTAGGCTTGAACGCTCTTTTGGTCTTTCTTTTTCCATATATCCACCCCAATCCAAATGCTCTACCTTTATATTACAGGATAATGTTGGTTTTTGCGAAACATCACTCCAGTGAAATACCTAAAAATTCACTTAAAAAGGCTTTGTTTTGCTCCACATCAATGACGATGGAATCGCCCGCATGACTAAAGTTTTGGAATTGATAGCTGCCTTCGATGGGAATCGTTGCTTTTTCAATGTTGACCTTGCCTTTAGATAGCAATTTAAGCACTTGCTGCATTTCCTCAGCAGATGAATAATCGGTTGTTATATAGCCCTGTGCAGCTCCAACAAATTTTGGTAAATTTAACATATTCGTAGGCGTTAATAGCTCTGTTTTTAAAGCCTCAATGACTTTTTGCTGACGGGCAACACGACCGAAATCTCCTTCAGCATCGTGACGGAAACGAGCATAGCCTAATAGCTCCTGTCCATTTAAATGATGAACACCTTGCTTTAACTCTACCCCAATATTTTCAGACATATCCTTTTCTACATCCATTTCCACACCATTTGGCGCTAAAATGTCCACTAATGATTCAAAGTTTTTAAAATCAATTAGGGCATAATGATGAATCGGTAAGCCAAACATATTTGTCAATGTATCCTTTAATAGCTGTACACCGTCTAGGTAGTAAGCTGTATTAAGTTTATAGGATTGATAGCCTGGGATATCTGCGTAAATATCACGCATAAAGGACACAAGCTTAATATCATTGTTTGCTTTATTCCAGGATAATACCATCATCGTATCTGTACGAGATTTTTCCTCGCCGCGTGTATCGACTCCTAAAATTAAATAGTTCTCAATATCCCCTTTGATTGTATCTCCAGAAAAATCCTCCTGCGCTACTTTCGTATCATTCGCCAGCTCAAGCCCGCTGCGATATTGCATGACAGCATATCCGACGATGACAATGATACACAGTAATAATAGTGTAAAAATTGCTCTCCCTTTACGTAATTTACGTTTTTTAGGACGTTGGGAGCGTCTCGTATAATCTTGCTCTTCCATAACAACTAACTCCTCTATTTTGATATAGTTAATGTAACGATTGATTAGCTAGAAAGTTTCATTTTGGCAATCAGCTATTCCATGTTTTTCTATCTCATCATTATTTTACACCTAATTACTCAGTTTCGAGCAAAACAATGCTATAATATTTTCACAAAAGAAAGGATGATGTAAATGATCGAAAAAGCTACATTTGCTGGCGGATGTTTTTGGTGCATGGTAAAGCCATTCGTCGAGTGGGACGGTATACATAAAGTGACTTCTGGCTATATGGGCGGCCATTTAGAAAACCCAACCTATGAAGATGTTAAGGAAGGGTCTTCGGGCCATTTAGAAGTGGTCGAAATTGAATTCGATCCTGCTATTTTTAGTTATGAGCAGCTCCTGGATATTTACTGGATGCAAATTGACCCAACGGATGCTTATGGACAGTTCCATGATCGTGGAGAATCCTATACAACAGCTATTTTTACCTACACAGATGAGCAAAAGCAAATCGCAGAGGCCTCAAAAGAAAAGCTTGCCAATAGTGGACGCTTTGATAAACCTATTGTAACCAAAATTCGCGATGCTGAACGCTTCTATCCAGCAGAAGACTATCACCAAGATTATTATAAAAAAGAGACGGAACACTATCAGCAAGATCGTGCCATTTCTGGCCGTGATACATTCATAACAAAGCACTGGGAACAATAATGAAAAGAGGTGCCTCACAATGGAGAGACACCTCTTTCTACGTAATAAGCACTATTACACGGAAGCTTCTAAAAACGATTGTAATGCGTCAAAGAATCGCTTACCGTACTTGTCAAATTTCACCTCACCAATACCGCTCACCTGTCGTAAATCCTCCAGTACGGCTGGCTTCTTATCACATAAATCACGCAATGTTTTGTCAGAGAACACTACAAATGGTGGCACCTTTTCTTCATCTGCAATCTCTTTGCGCAATACGCGTAAATGTTCGAATAAAGGATCGTTGTCCACCAGCTTCTTCACTGCTACAGCTTCCTTGCGCATAACCTGTCGATTGCCAAGCAGTACTTCCTTGCCATTCGCTGATACATATATAGTTGGGAATGTCCCATGCTTCACAGCAAGTAAACCTTCCGCAATTAAAAATTCAATAAAGTTCGAAACATCCTTTGAGGCATATTTTCCTTTTAAGATGCCATAGGTCGATAAACGTGCAAAGCCAAATTCCGTTATTTTTTGATTTTTGGAGCCAATCAACACCTGAGCCACCATGGTCTTGCCGAATTTTTGTCCCATGCGTACCACACAGGCTAACACCTTTTGTGCATCCTCAGTCACGTCTGTCACTGCTCGCCCATCATTGCAATTACTACAACGCCCACAAGGCTCCTCTGGCTCTTCAGCAAAATAGGATAAAATCGCATTTTGTAAGCAGCCCTCTGTATGGCAATAATCGACCATCGTTTGGAGCTTGGCTAATTCTTGGGCTATACGTGCTTCATCCTGTGTTTGTTCAATTAGAAAACGCTGTGTTTGGACGTCCCCAGAAGCATATAATAAAATACAGGCACTCGGCAGACCATCACGTCCTGCACGACCCGCTTCTTGGTAATAACTCTCCATATTACGAGGCATTTGATAATGCAACACAAAGCGCACATTACTTTTATCAATCCCCATACCAAAAGCATTCGTTGCTACCATAATACGTGCTTCATCTTTTAAAAACCGCTCCTGCTCAGCTATTCGCAAGTCCTCTGACAGACCCGCATGATATTTCGCAACCGCTTCACCAGAGCGACTCAGCATGTCATAAATCGCGTCTACTGCTTTTCGAGTGGCTGCGTAAATAATGCCGACTTCCTGTTTATTTTGTTGTACATAATTTTTTACATAACGTTCTTTGTTTTCACCAATTAGTACGGACAGCGCCAAATTTTCACGTGAAAAGCCTGTCATGACTGTCGCTTGCTCATCAATCGTTAGTAATTGGCGAATATCATCACAGACAGCTGGTGTCGCAGTGGCTGTCAGCGCTAAAACCGCGGGCTTTTGTGACCATAGTGTAAACAGCTTTTGAATGGAGCGATAGCTTGGTCTAAAGTCATGCCCCCATTGTGAGATACAGTGTGCCTCATCTACCGCTATTAACGGCACAGGTAAATAGGATAGTGCTTGCAGAAAGGATACACTTTCCAATCGCTCAGGCGCAATATAGAGAAGTTTTAAATAGCCTGCGCTCGCTAGTTGCATCGTTTCATCTACTTCCTGTGCCGACAACGTACTGTTAATATAGGCGGCAGGAATGTTCGCCGCACGTAAAGCCTCCACCTGATCTTGCATCAGAGATATAAGGGGGGAAATGACAATAGTTAACCCATCTAGCATTAATGCAGGAATTTGATAGCAAATGGATTTCCCGCCACCAGTTGGCATGACACACAGGCTCGACTGCCCTCGTAATGTTTGTTCTATAATTTGGGCTTGTCCTTGGCGAAAGGCTTCATAGCCAAAATGATGCTGTAGCATTTGTCTTGCTTGCTCCATGCAAAGTTCACTCCTCGTTTGTTAGACGAAGTAGCATGTACTCGCCCTGTTCATTTTTTTCGATTTCATACAGTATGATGGAATGGGCAAGTGCCTCCTGCCCTGCAGCATTCGTCAAAACATATTCCGTTTTAGCACGTAGAATAAGATGCTGGCCTTCTATACGAATAGCTTGAATATCGGTATTAGAGAAATGGATCTTAGCTTGTTTGGAAGCATAATAAGCAACCATGCTATTCAAGGTCTCTTGTAAATCCTCTGTTCCGACAATTGGTTTCATGACACTCGCATCCTGAATGGCCACAGCCGCCTTTAAATGCTTATGGAACGTATCTAAAAACAGCTTGATTTCATCTGTATTATACGCAAACACATTCTCACCATATTGCTCGATTGCTTGCTGTACAGCTTCTTTGTCACCTTGTTCTATATAGGGATATAAATTTTTGGATTGGGACAATCGTACACTGGCTTTCATGCCATCCTCAATCCATTTATCCACGAATGATTGGATTTCCTTCATCGGCAATATGTATGGCTGGGACTCTCCTTGCTGTTGACGATTAAAATATAGTCCAACAATGGCTCCATTTTCAGCCTCCATCACAGGACTTCCTAAAGGCATAGCTTGTTTCACATCTATATAATAGGCCGCTACCTTATCTTGATACTTCTGAATTGTGTAGGGCAAGCCATTCACATAAACGGCTAGCTGATTCAGCTCACCTTCATACGTTTTTGGCACATGCACATTCGCTTTATACGTTACTTGCAGAAGTGCTAGATTATGAGCTGTTGACATGACATGTACGTTTGCTGCCATTAGCTTGTCCTGACCAAACTGAACAAGGGCCGTCGGTTTGGAAGCAACTAATGCACCATTTGTTAAAATATACAGCTGATCCTCCTGCTGCTTGATAATAATACCTGCTCCAACACCATACTCTCCGATGACTTTGACCTCTGGGACAATTTTTTCCTCTTGCTTGGTCACTGCCCCCTCTGTTTGAACCTCCGCATTTTTACTTTGAAACCAGCCTGTGCCTATTTGACTGTCACAGCCTGTAACGAGGAAAGCTGTCGCTCCTAACACGAGCATTTTTTTATACATACCTTCACCAAAACTTTCTATTCATCATTCTCTATTATCTATCATAATCAAGGATTTGTGATGTTTCAAGTTTACATAATATTATTATTTCTATAACAATGTTAGGGAAATGCGACAACACCGCTAAATATATTTCATTCTACCTATTATTATTTATGAAATACGAAATTTGTTATGAGGATTGGAGGATAACTGGACCTAAAAATAATTTTCACTAAAAAAGACATGCGCATTGCTTCACATGTCTTCTTCGATTATTTTTTTTCTTAACAGTCCTGTCGATACGATAATGCCCACCATCAACAGTAAAAAGATGATATAAGTCCATGTATGATTACCTGTGATATCATAGCAAACCCCGATCATAATGGGAATAATCGCACTCAGCATAAAGCCACCTGATAGCACCATGGATGACCAGCTATTAGCCTCCAGATCATTTTTGGCTTCATCCAGCGGTAACAATAAGCCAATTGGAAATAGACCACTTAGAACAATGCCGATTAATAAAACAGCAAGCCATAAATAGGCACCTGACGTAAGCCATAATAGCGTGAAACCAATTAATCCTACAAAGCCTAGTACCAATATCCATGCCATTCGACTTGACCATTTTTCCATGAGCATCGGCACTGCAATATTGCCGATCATTTGCACAATAGACATAAACGTCAGCATAGCACTTGCTGTCTCTAGTGATAAGCCTTTATCCTGCAACAGCGGTGTAAGCCACGCCATCATCGAAAAAAACAGCGAGGTTTGTAAGCCAAAGTACAGTAAGATCGCCCAAGCACGTCCAGATGTCCAAGGATTACGAGCATATTCAGTCGTCGTTATCTTTAGAACTTGTTCATTTTGCTGTGATGGTATGGCCCATAACCAAATAACTAGCGCCCCTAATGCAAGTAGAGCCCATATCCCCAGAGCGACGGTCCAGCTATTGCCGAAAATTTGATAAAATGTCACCGTTAAGGCCGCACTTAATGTAGCACCTACGCCAATGCCGAAGGAATAAATGCCAATCACAGTCGTAAAACGCTGTGGAAACTTTTTCTTAATAAAGGCATTTAAAATAGGACCAATCATCGCAATAGCTAAGCCTGCTGCAAAGCTTGTCACAATGAGCAAAGCGTAGCTTTCTTGTAAAAGGCGTAGTCCATTGGCAAGGACGAGAATAGCCACTAAAAATGTTATGGCGGATTTCGTGCCAACCTTTCGCTGAAGCGGTACAGCCAAAGGTGCAAATAAACCCATACAAAAAACGGGGATGGATGTCAGAAAACTCATACTTGTATTGGAGACATGTAAGGATGTCATCAGTACATTATAAAGTGGGCCAATCCCTGTTACTGCAGGTCTCATATTGAGTGCAACAAAAAATATACTGATGACCACTAGTATAAGTGAAAGGGTCCATTGTTTTTTTGCCATTTGTTCAATATCCTCTCTACTGCCACTCAACATTCATTGCTGAAAGAGTTTGTTTATTTATTCCTCTCTCCTTTTACCATGTTTTCGATAGACGGTCAATCTTGGGACAGTTTCTTGAAAATGGCTGTTTTTTATCTTGATTCAGTAGATGTCACATATTTTCAGGTAATTCAATGCCCAATAAGGCGAATGATTCTTTTAAGACAATCGCAACACATGAACAAAGTGCTAGACGTGACGCTTGATATTCATCATCCGCTAATATTTTCTGTTGGGCATAATATTTATTCAATAAACGGGCCAATTGTAAGGCATATTTCGCTATTTGGGACGGGTCAGCCTGATCAAAAGACGTAGCTACCACTTTCGGAAACTGCTCCAGTAATAAAACAATTGGCCAAGCCTGCTCTCCTAATGGCTGGAAGGTCATCACTTCAGCTGGGGCGTTTGCTTTTTCTAAAATGGAGCAAAGACGGGCATACGTATACTGTACATAAGGACCTGTTTCACCTTCAAAATTCATCATTTGCTCGATCGAAAATTCAATATCATTGAGGCGATGGTATTTCAAATCATTAAATATAACTGCGCCAACCCCAACTTGCTGGGCTACTCGCTCCTTGTTAGGAAGATGGGGATTTTTCTCTTCGATATTACGCTTCGCCGTCGCAATGGCCTCTGCTAGCACATCTGCTAATAACACCACTTTGCCTTTACGGGTCGACATTTTTTTGCCATCCTTGAGCATCATCCCAAATGGGACGTGCTGTAGATTTTTGGCCCAAGCATAGCCCATTTTTTCGATGACTTGAAAAAGTTGTTTAAAATGGAGGGATTGCTCATTGCCAACAACGTAGAAAATCTTTTCTGGCTGGTAATGCTGTTGGCGATACAGGGCAGCAGCTAAATCGCGTGTCGCATAAAGCGTGGCTCCATCTGTTTTCGTCATTAAGCATGGGGGCATTTCCTCCATCTCCACAACATACGCCCCATCTGATTCCACTAGGAGCCCTTTTTCTTGTAGTTCTGTCACAACAGGCATCATTTTGTCATTGTAAAAGGCTTCTCCTGTAAAAGCATCAAAGTGAATTCCTAGCAACTCGTATATTGATTGAAATTCTACTAATGATACATCTCGGAACCATTGCCATAATGCCAGTGCCTCTGCATCGCCATCCTCCAACGCTTTAAAGGCGGCACGTGCCTGTTCAATCAGTGCTGGGTCTTGCTCTGCCTCTTCATGAAACTGCACATAAATCTTTAATAGCTCCTCAATTGGTGACGCTGTAATGGCTTGCTTATCACCCCAATATTGATAAGCCACAATAAGCTTACCGAACTGTGTACCCCAGTCCCCTAAATGATTGATGCGAATCGCTTGATAACCATTTTTTTCTGCCATATTGGCTAAAGCATTCCCAATGACTGTTGAACGTAAATGCCCCATCGAGAATGGCTTCGCAATATTAGGAGATGAAAAATCTAGGACGACAGCTCCCATCCCCGTTTGATTAGTTCCATATGATTGTTTTGCTTGCATGATGTTGCTTAGCACTTGTTGCGTCACTTTTTGTTGATCTAGAAAAATATTGACATAGCCTCCAACAGCTTGCACACGCTGGATATTGTCATTGTTTAATTGACTTGCTATATCCGCTGCAATAGTTTGTGGTGACTTTTTCCATCTTTTTGCTAAGGTAAAACAAGGAAATGCCACGTCCCCTAGCTCCGAGCTTTTTGGTTTTTCTAATAATGACGCAATATCATCTGCTGTTAATTGATGATTTACTACTTCTGCCATACTTTCAGCGATTTTTTTATTCATCTTGATCCTCCTCCTGTCCAAATAAAAAAGCCCCCGTCTCTAAAATTAGAGACGAGAGCATCATAATCCCGTGGTACCACTCTAGTTGCCATTTAATATGACCACTTTCCATTGTTAACGAGGTGACGCCCCGCTATTCTCTACTACTTGTTCGAGAATCTTCTCCAAAGTGCGCTTCATTCATGGGTTCTGCATTAGGCTCACACCAACCCTAACTCGCTTGCCAGTTGTCCATCAATTACTCTCTTCTTCATCGAATTTTTCTATGATTTTGACATATATTACAGGACTTCCTTATTGGCGTCAACCATTTTTTAAATATAATGTTGGTACTTAGCAATTGACATATCGAGATAATTCGATATATTATTGCGATATGGAACCAATTGAAATTTTCAAAGCGTTATCAAACGAGACTAGGCTAAACATCTTACAGTGGCTGAAGGAACCTGAGGAACATTTCCCAAAAGTGAGTATCGAAGGAGGCGTATGTGTTGGTGATATTCAGGAGAAAGCTAAAACTTCTCAATCAACCGTTTCTCACTACTTAAATATGATGCAAAAGGCTGGACTTCTCGAATCTTTTCGTCATGGTCAATGGACATATTATAAATTAAAAGAAGAAACGATTCATCAAATTGCCTCGTTTCTTGTATCAGATACCCAAAATGATTAAAATTGGGTTTCTGTTTAAAATGCCATATCGATTATTCACGATAAATAGATACGTTACAGTTATTAGGTTTCGTATACATTTGCACAATACATCGAAATTTCTCGATATATTGATATAAAGGAGTGATGTTTTTTGATTATGAATAAAGAAAATGCATTTAGCAATAAACATAAAATTTTAGCCTTCACATTAACCTTATTAACGTTTGTCATGGGAACAAGTGAATTTGTTATTGTAGGATTATTAACGGAGGTCTCTACAGATTTAAGTATACCAATTGCCACAGCTGGTTCCTTGATTTCTGGATTTGCTATCGCCTATGCGATTGGTACACCCATCTTAACCGGTTTTGTTAGTAGATTTGCAAAATATCCACTCATGTTAGTATTGATTTCCCTCTTTATACTTGGAAATATTGTAAGTGCCCTCTCTAGTTCCTATGGTATTTTAATAACTTCCAGAGTTGTTACGGCTGTTGTCAGCGGCGTACTTACAGCATTAGCCATGTCCATAGCGAATGATAGTATGCCAAAAGAAAAAAGATCCTCTATCATTGCTTTCATATTTGTGGGCTTTACCATTGCCAACGTCATGGGTGTACCTCTAGGAACAATGGTTGGACAATGGAGTAATTGGCACATGACATTTTGGTTAACGGCAGCTTTAGGCGGGATTGCCTTTATCATCAGCATGTTTGTGCTACCTCGAAATATCAAAGCAACAAAAAGTTCACTATCAGAGCAATTAAGTTTATTTAAGCAACCTAAAATCATTCTAGCATTCTTCATTCCTGTTTTTACGATTGCTGGAACATACACAATCTATACTTTTATTACGCCCATTTTACAACAAAAACTTGGTATTGAAACGAAATACATAGGTATTGTTCTCTTAATCTATGGCTTCTTTTCAATCTTTAGTAATCTTTTAGCTGGCAAGATTGCTCAGCATAACGGTTTAGGTAGATTGCGCTATACGTTCATTATTCAGGCCATTATCTTATTTACTCTGTATTTTACGATGTCCTCTATGTGGTTAGGGCTACTGACTATTATGTTAATGGCTGTCATGCTATATGCTGTTAATGCAACTGTCCAACTCTACTTCATGGATTTAGCTGAAAGATATTCTCCCTCTGCAAAAGACTTTGCATCCTCATTAACCCCTGTTGCTGTTAATGTGGGGATTGCATTAGGTTCTGCAATAGGAGGATTTGTCGTAGCTTCTGGCAGTCTAGACAAACTTTCGTGGGCTGGTGGAATCTTAGCGCTCATAGCCTCAGTGTTAACATTCATGAGCTATAGATTAAATCAAAAGGATCAAATTTAATACTTCCGTTTAACACTATATGTAAAGGTTGCTTGAAACAAAAGGAGATCTCTGACTGAGTGAGGCTGCCCATAGTGGAAATCAACGGCTTTATATTATTGTAAAATAAAAAAACTGTAGGCAAACGCTCAAATTTTTCGAGCTTGTCTACAGTCTGAAACATTCCTCAAGAAGAGGAATGCTTCTTTTCTACATAATGAATGACATCAGCCATGATGGCGTACATCTCTTTTAATTTTAATTTCTTATTGTCTGAAATTTTCTTTGCTACTTTTTCAGTGACAATTCCTTTTTCCTTTAATGTATCCCAGCTAGTCGCATTGGATTCACCAATGAGGACGTCAGCCAAATATTGAGCCATCTCATCACGTTCAATGGCTTCTTCGCCATTATTATAAACTTTATTGATGACAATTTCGAGCTGATCACTCATACCTGCTGCACTTTCTCCACCAGCTCGTAGCATACTCTCTTTTAACATTTTAGCAAACTTTATTTTTGTCGCCTGGCTGTCCACTTTTAAATCATTATCATAACCACCCACCACTAGGCCATAGTTAATGAGTGTTTGAATAGCTTCATCATACCATTTCCCTTGATATGGGTACTCCATAGAAAATGAATCAACATATGCTCCCTGTTTGTCGAGCTGTTTTCTTAACGTAGCAATTAACTGTTTATCCTTGCTCATATCTCTAAAGGTTACATCCTCTTTCATGACTAGTGCAGCCGCAGTCCCGGCCGCTTCACCTGTCACCATCCCTGTCGGAACAATGCGCGCACTACCTGCCGCCAGTGATGAATACCCTGCAGAGCGTCCAACCACCAATAAGCCATCAATGTCCTTCGGTACTAATGAACGGAAAGGAATAGCATACTGCTTTGGCGCTGCAATGACATACCCATAATCATGCGGCGTTTGTGCTTGCACATCGACTGGATAAGAAGCAATCCCAATGCTATCCCATTGGTCACTATTTTTCCACAGGTCAGCCATCGTTAATTGATATTCCGCCCAAATATGTCTCGTTTCTCTTACATAAAGTTCCTCTGGATAGCTAATAATTTCAGCCTTTTCAAACCCTGGAAAATTCGCTTGTAAATATTCTAGAATGTGTAACGTTTCTTTCTTTCCTGCGACAATAGCAGCTTGTTTCGAATTGTCATTTAAGCCATCAATACCAAAAATCTGTAATGCATTAATAAAATATTCATCATCTACACGAGCTAAGTTTAACCCTCTTAATCGTGTACCCTCTTGCAAAGGCTTGTATTCATCATGGAGCTTTGTAAAGCCCCACATCACGGTATGATTCAAATTAGCACCGCCAAACACATCGGATTTAGCCGCTTTTTTTACTTCATCCCAATCGACATTTTTCAAATGCAACATTAATGTCACAGCCATGCGTTTATCTTTTATGCCAATATCTTCTCCTCCCACAAAGAAAGGAACGTTGGACATGGCCGCAAAATCAGCATCCTGCGTGGCATCTATAAATGATTTCCCTGTCACTACATATGTACCGTACTCATTTTTTAATTCCACTGACGTTAATTGTTGTTGATGAACATTCGCTTTCACGACCTCGGTTTGCACCGACAAGGTTAAATTAGGTTCTTCATCGATCAGTTTTTTAAAGGCAGCCTTAGCACCAACAATGCCAAACGCATCTTTCCCTGTCACCAGCTCATGCCATTCCTTAAAAATACCTTCACTAATTGAGTTGTTACGACCATCACGCGGAATATCAAGGAAATTCAACATACCGTATGTAAATAATCCACCTAACTCTTGTCGTTTTTCTACCAATAAAGTTTTAGCACCATTTCGTGCCGCAGCCACTGCCGCAGCTACTCCCTCAGGTTCACCACCAATGACAATGACATCATACTCTGTCTCTATATTTTTGATTGGCTCTGGCTTTTTATACTCATCCACTAATTTATTGTATGCCATAGAGTTCGTCATTTCTTTTATAAAATAGTAGCTTCCAAACCCAAGTAAAACTACTATTACACAAGTGGCTGTCCATAATAAGCCCTTACCCATAAAGTACCTCCGATAACTAATATTTCCACAAACATGTTTATTTTATCATCATTTCCGCCTCTTGGAAGAGCTGAATGTCCTATTTTCTGTGCATCCATATGAAAGCATGTCTGTAAAGCTAACTAAAACGCCTCATCTACGGAATTCTTTGGTTTGAAAGGATTCACCTAAACTCATGAATGTAATCATTTTTTGAGGATTGGATGTTTTTTGTCCATCTGTTAGACAATGCTAGTTGCGAAAACTAGGATGATTGAAAGGAACGATCGGCTAGCAATCAAATCGGGGATGACGTGCCTACACACCAGTGATGATCAGGACGTTGTTTCCTTGAATGTAAACAATCAGCATTATTTTAGTTGATAGCTTTGTGAAGAAGCAAACAATATCCATGTGGTAAATGATGTCATTTTTCTATTCTTTTGCAAAAACAGTTAATCACACTACAATGTAGACGTCTCATCCTAAAAGAAAGTTACAGCAAGAAAAATTTTAAAAATGTATCTTTATTCAGTTTTTGTTTAACAAAAACTATTGAAAGAACGCCAAACCTTGATTTAATAATGTTTATAGACTATGGAACATATTTCATGCTATACTAGAGCCATTGTGAAAAAAGGAGGAACTTGCATGATTCAAGTTAGTAATGTAGGTCTTCGCTATGGCGATCGTAAACTATTTGAAGACGTAAATATAAAATTCCAAAACCTTTATTTACTTAAACCATTTTACGAAGAAATGTAGATGAATCGTGGTTTAAAGCTATATTTAAAACGTTTTAGGTACATGAAAAAGTAAGAATAAAATTCTATTACCTTCTTTAACTAAAACTATACACTACTCACCTATTTTTCATCAAGTGCTTAATCGAAAAGGAAGACAATTAAAAAAGCCACCTATCAAAAGGTGACCTAATTATTTATTCAACGATCCACTTTGCTTTAGATTCCTTCAAAACCCCGTCATCCATCATATGGTATGTTATTTCTTCGATTTTCACATCTCTATCAATGATATATTCATAATACCCATCCTTACTTTCACCTTCGTAAATATATCTGCTTGAACCAAAATGTATAATAATACTGTTGTTATTTATTTCTTTTTGATATTTAGATTCATTAATTTTAAATTGTAATCCACCCATACTATCTAAAGTTTCTTTTGATTTATTTTTAACTGAGAAATATACATTGTAGCCTTTATAATATTTTTCTTGGACATACTCAACTTTTTTAATTGTAACTTCTATTTGATTATCTGAATAAGTTTCACCTAACTTTAAAGTAGGGATTTCTACTTTTTCTTTTTCCGTTTTTTCATTATTTGAATCTCCAGTAATTGTTACCGTTTGAGTGTTTTGATTCCATTGAACATTTGCCCCTAATGACTCACTAATAAATCTAAGTGGAACAAGTGTTTTTCCACTCTTAACTTGTGCTGGAACTGATAAATTTATAGCATTATCATTTACTTTAGCATTTTTCGAACCTATTTTTAGCCATACCTTTGTATTACCTTTTGAAGCGACAATTGTTTGAGTAGATTGATTCCACTGGACATTAGCACCAAGTGACTCAAAAATACCTCTTAAAGGAACTAATGTACTACCGTTTTCTATTACTGCTTGATTACTAAACGATTGTTTCTCACCGTTTATGTAAATTGATATTCCTTCTGATGCATTAGCGTTATTAATACCTAATCCTAATAACAAACAAAACAACAATGGAATTATAAATCTTAACTTTTTCAATTAATTCTCCCCCTCATACATTATTAGTACAATTATACCAGTTAAATACATTAAAGGAGAGAATAATTTTTATGATCATGTAACAATTGATTTATCTAAGAAGGAAACAAAAAGAAGCTATCTATTAAGAATAACCTCTTTTCAATGTCATTTAATGTGTTTTAATAACAATCTAGCAAACAAATCTAAATTAGGCTCTCCAATATATAAATATGTGCGTCCATCTTTCTCGTATCTTTGTACTTTTGAATTAGGTGGCGCTAATTTTAAACTCCATTCAATAAATTCTTCTTCAGTAACTACCTTACCCATTAAATATCATCCTTCCCTAAACTACATAAATGAACCTTATAGGTTTTTATTATCTCTTTTAGATTTATAATAATGAAGGAACATATTAACCATTAAATCTTCTAAATTCTTTCTATTTTTCTCTACTTCTTTTAATTCTTCTTCTGTCGTAGCCACATTGTAAACAATTTCACCAAGACTTACTCCATTTCTAACTTTAATGTCTCCAACCTGATTTATCTTTTTACCCACCACTGGGCTTTTGACTAACCTAATGAAACTTTTAACGATACGACCTGTTTCATTTTTTATCTCTTTCGCTAAGATATTAGCAATCATATCTATATTGGATGATTTATCATATTGCTTAGGTGACTTATATTCAGTAGTCTTGACTTCGCCTTTTTCTTCGTACGTATAATCACATTTCCAATACACCTTATCCTCCATAATAATCATCCTTTTTATTTTTTAAAGTACCCTCTCTTTTTCATTTCTTCGTAAAGGAACTTAGCTAGTATATCTAAATTGGGCTCTCCTGATGTATAGTAGATTGTTCCCTGTTCAGTTAATTTTGCTCTAAGTACTTGTCCACTTTCTTCTGCTCTTTTTAGTGCTGATTCGTAAAACTCTTTTTCAGTACCAGTTAACTCTACTTCAACATCTGTATTATGAATCTTTATTTTCCTGCTCACACATCCATCCTTCCAACTAGTGATAATATTGAATTAATTAAACTGAAACATACCCACGTTTGTGGGCTATGTATTATATTTCATATACTCTATTTTCACGTTTTAACTTATCGATAATACTTAAGATTCTACTTCCAAAACGTGCATTTATAGTACTTCCATTGTTGTCGTATGTCTCTGCAATACTGATAATACGCATGTTTTCTTTCATATTCCAAGTCTCATTACAAACTGTTACCTCATCACCAAGATCATAATCTTGTTCAAACTTAAACATTTTGCAATCACGTATTTCAGCATCTACCGTTTTAATATTGCTATATTCTTTTAGTAAAGCGTCCGATCTTTCGGGTACATCTATATACTCGTTATCTTCTTGTGAAGCAACTTGTAATGTGATCTCTTTTCGGTCAAATCCACTTACTCTACTAGATTCATATAATTTACGACCTACTCCTGAATTATCTGATAAAGTATAAGCAAATGTTCGTTCATCATTATTATCTTGTATGTATTCCATTCTGAAAATATTCTCGAATTTTTTAGAAAATATTACAGGACTATTACCTTCTTCATTGTCTATGGTTAGATTTCTACCTTTGTAGACATCATAAATTAATTCACCGCTATCAATAGCTGCTTTAATTTGCCAACCATATTGATAGATTTCTGAGATTATTTTTATCTCATCGAGTAACCTTCCTTGCTTCGATACCCAGCGAATAACGCTACCTGTTTTATTATCCTTAGAAGCTTTTAATATTGGGAATTTACGAGAAGTATCAAACGGATTAATGCAGTGATTATTCACGTAATAATATAGTACGCTTTCCACATTACCTGTATAAGTAATTGAGGATTCATTTTCACGAGGAATAATCTCTCTCCAATTTAAAATGATGCCCAATGTTTTACCTTTGACTATAATCAAACTTGTTCCATCTTCATTATCTTGCATCGTTATGTTCCCAATAACCCCTATTTTACGTTCATCTGATCCAACCATAATAAAAGCACCCATACCAAGCAAATGAGCTTGATTGGATGCTAAATTTAAAGTTAAAATAAACTCCCCTACGTCATTATATTTACGTTCAAAAAATAGGGATTCGTATTCATCTATTACAGTTAATCGACTTAAATCATGATTTAAAACGTTAATTTTTACTTTCATATTACACCTCGTCAGGCTTTAAAGCATATTGAATATTATTAATGTCAACTGAATCAACTAAATTATCTCTAACTACTTCAATTTTTGTATGTAGCACATCCCCCAGAACGTTATCCATTTCATACATTTCCTCAACTAATCCGTCCTTAAATACCGATTTAACAAAACTCATTGGTAACATTGCTTTTTCTTCTTTGTAAAAGGATAGGTTCGCATAGGGAACTGTTTTAAATTTTGGTATATCAACAAATGATGATATATCAACATCGGATAATAATGGTTGATCTAATGTTACTACTTCTCCTAATGCATCTATTACTTTGTATTTTTTACCTTTAACATGAATGGTTGAATTAGCATTAAGTGCTGCATCTGATAGTTTTTTATGTACCTTAAAGGCTTTCAAATGTTCTAAGCTCTCGTTATCCTCAACAATGATACGTAATATATTATCTCCTTCTTTTAAAATGGCAGGATTTAAATAATAAATGCATTCAGCATCATTAATACTCATCTCACTCATGTCTACATCGTTTAAAATAAATTTAGCTCTATACATCGATGGACTAAATGACAACTTTAAATGAAAATCATCTAACATAGTGACAGTTAAAGGTAGTATTTCACCTTCAAAAAACTCAACTTTACTGTGTACTCTAATTGGGCTTAGTTTGACAGTAGATGAATCAGACATAGTAAATTTTAAAGATAACTCAAAAACACCAGAAGCAACTATATTGGGCAATTTTATATCTGAAGTGTGCGTGTAGTTTACCAATTTAACTCACCTCACATCTCATCTTTAAATTTAAAGTTTTGTGCAATTGATTTCAATAAAATCTGATCATGTGCCGATTTACGTTTAATATCAATTTTCGTTTTACTATATACTCCGTCACCTTCAAATGACCATTTTTCTCTAACAATTCCATCTGATTCAATGGATAATTCATTAAATGTCATGTCTCGATAAGTCGGAATTGAATGATAATTCTCTGTAAAATGGACTTTAGGTTGATAATTAAAAGTTAACAACTCAACGCTGCGACCATTCTCGATACGATACTTTAAATTACGGTCAACGATTAATGATGATGTGCCGTCATTGTTATCAGTTACACCGATTACATCAAATGTTTCATTTTTACCATTGATTTTATCCCCTACTTTTACTAAGTCGCCTTTAAAATCCAATTTGAAAGTTTGATTACCTTCTAAATTAGCATCGTCTTTTGTTATAAATATCAATTCATTTTGGGTTGATTTAATAGCACCATAAGGAATAGTTGTAATTAAAGTGTTGCTTAAATTAGCTGTAAAAGTATCTAATAATGTCCCATTGAAATATGCTTCAACGCATAATGGTATACCCTTCATGTCATGCACTTTGAAATGTACGTCTAATACATCAACCTTTTTCACTTCGATCAATGGAGGAACATCTGCAACAATTGTGTAATACCCTTCGTCGTCTGGATTAAGAGTAATTAATGTTTCACCATCGATATTGCACATCGGACGTAAACAATAGTTATTAAATGGCTGTGCTGCAACTACTAATTTATCGTTACTTAAATAAAATTGAGTAGTTGAATCCAATTTAGAGGATCGAGTCATGTATGAGTAATTTAATGAGTCATGAGTATGATCAGAATGAACAGTATTATATTTCGAATTAACAAAATACTCTTTAAGCATAGCTGATTTGCGATTCTCTTCTGTTTCAAAATAAGGAATTGCCGCACCTTCAGAAATGCTTTTTCCATCTACTGTATTATAAGTATTACCCCCATACCCCAATTCAGTGACAGAAGGGAGAAAGAATTTATCATTTAATAAATCGTATCGCTCTAATTCATTGATAGTTGGGGAGTAATCATATGTCTCATTTATCCCTACTTTGACTTTCGTGGGTAGAATCGAATTCAATTCATGCTCACGAAACATTGTTGCAAAGCCCCTCAAATTGTCGTAAGGCTCATGCCTCCATTCATTTTTAATAAATTCCTTTGAAGGTGGAGTGTCTCTATCGTTATAATGATTTGCTCCTGCAATATTTTGAGGTTCAAACCAATGTCCATCTCCCAAATCAGAATTTAACCATTGACGAATATTAGATAAGCGATAACGGTTATTCCCCGCCTTTGCTCGTTGCTCATTTGCGTTATCTGGCTCTTTAGCATCGTATGACATCGTATATATTATTTTATCAGCAATAACAGTAACTGCATTTAAGGGATAGTTGTTATCTAATTCATAATGGTTCGTTGATACGACTCGCCATGACATAGGATAGTCATTTTTATGGGATTGAAATTTACCCATTTTAATCTTAGAGCCTATTGGTAAATCTTTAATACATTGTACATTCAAACTAAATCACCTCCGTTAACGTAACCTTAATATTTTTAACTTTAATTTGATTTGAGCCACCATAAGCAGTTTCAACCACTTCTAATAACTGTCCGATTGGTCGTGTATGGAAGTGTTCAATTTTACTAGCTACGAATCCTACTGGATGCGTTTTCCATGTTACGTGACCATTTAAAGAAGATGGATTTAAATTAATACTCATGTTATCCGTATCAACAACAGCAGTAGTATTAGTTACATCAATCTTCTTGTTATCGGCTAAATTATCATAAAAGAACCCTCGCTCCCCTGCACCTACTTTCCCTTCAAGATTTCGTTGCATGATTAATTCAGTATAATTTCGTTTTAGTAATTCAAAGTCTTTACGCAAATCTGGCACATCTAATCCTTGCTCAACGTTTTGAATCCAATCATTATATTGCATGTTTAACTGATCTTTAAAAATAGCAAAGTCCTCAATCATCTTATCCATTGGAATGCTAAAACGAGAGTGAGACAATCCACATACAGAATCATCTAAACGTTCATCAATGATATTCAGTGTGTTGTTTGTATTTACGACAATTTGACATAACGACAATTCGTAAACACCGTCTGAACGTGTAATAGTTGGTGGAGCAGGATTAACAGAAGGTAATCCCTCAACAATAAATGCATTAATTGATTTCACTTCTGGTCTTTCATCACATCGAATTACTAAGCGATCAATACGTGAAAATGAATTTTCCAATGGCTTAATATTGAAGAATAAATTGTCAGTATTTTTATACATATGACCTTCAATCATTGCTATTCCTTTTGATAATACAACCTTTAAATTATCTTCAACATCTTGCTCAATATAAAGCATTGGATTGTTATTTGTATGTACTAAACCTGTTGATAGGAAAGTAGAAAAAACCTCACTAAAATCTTCAGCCGAATACTTACGTACATGGTATTCAGATGAATCAAAGAAACTTGATATTTCAGCCATAATAAACCTCCTTATAATTAAGTAAACATATATGTATACATTTTACTAATACTTATAAATAATACTCATACTCCTAAATAATTTGTTTCCCACTTCAATTTAACTAACCCTTTTTTAGAATCGGTTTCACCTATAAATTGAATCACGTTGTTTCCCTTTTCAAGATGTATATAAGTAGAACAGTCAAAGGTTAATAATCCATAACCCTGTTTTTGTTCACCTTTTGTATTAGTAATACTTACTTCTTTTTGTCCGGTTGTTGAATTAATAATTAATTTTTCATTACTATTCAACTTTTTCCTAAATTCGATCCATTCACCATTTGTTTTATTAATAAACTTCACATTTTTAATTCCACCTTCAAATTCTAAAATTAAAGGTGTACGCTCATTACCTTTATTAAAAAATGTTTGAGTATCAGTATGTAATCCCATTTGTGTAGGTGTGGATTGAGGAAATGTAAATAGTGATTGATAAGGAGTAGTAAATGTATGTTCATAAAACTCTATATCATGCCAAAATGGATTATTAGCAACTAAATTAATGATAAAATTAACAGAGTTACCTATGTACCCACTGAAAATAGGCATTTCTTCAGCAATAGCATAGACAAATTTAATACCTGCACCTGCATCATATCTAAGCTTTCCATCTTTCAAAGAAGGATTAAAGACCTCACATAATTGTTCTTTAAGTAAAGCCAATTCACTTCTATTTGATGCAATAAGAGAGCCATGAAGCGTTAAATATCGAGGATTTAAAGTGGACAATGTACGCTGCGAACCATGTGTAGAAGGGATGTTAGAAGTACGATGATTAGCAGCTACGCTACCAGTTCCATCAATTTTACTCAAGATAAATGAAGAATTAATATCAAAATCAATCATTTCATTTAATTCATTCATGAAAGTTACAATTTGCAATATATCACCCCTCCTTAGTAAGCAAAGCCCATTTGCTCTAATGATTTCTTTGTTCTACGTTCTACTTCGACTTCATTCAAATCACCATTGACGTAGAAATTTTGTTCTATGTGAATGTCTCTTTTACCTTTTTGACCTATTACATCATTTACGGCTGTTTTAACATATCCCACTAATGTGTCAATCGGTGCAACTGCTTCTGCCCCTGCTTCCCCTACCCCTTGTAGACCTTGATTGGCTGTATTAAAAATGGTAGGACTTTTGAAGATTGCACCCTTAGCATTCCATTTGATAGAAGGTACATCAATATCTTTACCGAAAATAGTCTTAGTCGTAGTAGTTAGTTCAATTTTAGGTAATTTAGGAAGTTTGATTTCTGGAAGCTTCAATTCTAAGTTTGTAAAAAAGCCTTTGATTTTATCGATTCCGTCACCAACCCATTTAACCGCACCATCAATACTATCGGTAATAGAGTCAGACATATCGCCCCACCACTTATCAATGTCCTTCCACATGGCTTCCCATTCAGATGACACGTTATTTTTGTAAACCTGCCACTTACTGAGAACTTCACCTGTTTCCCAATCGACATTTTGAACATGTTCTTCAGCTTGCGATTTCGCTTCACCAACTACTTTTTCATGTATTTCTTCTGCATTTCTTATCGATTCGTCACGTTTGTGTTTGGCATCATCTATGACTTTTTGAGCTTCTTCAGCCGACATTGTACCTGTTTCGTCACGTTGTCTAATAGCCCATTCAACAGTTTTGTCATACTGTTCGTTAGCTTCTTTTACAACATCATCTTTTTGTTTTAACGAGTTTTGAACAACTTCTGCTGCTTGTTCTGCTGTAATTTTAGACGCTTCATTTTTAAGATTTTCAAGAATTACTTTTTGCTCTGCTTCACTTTCAGTCATATGCTTAATAGCATTATTTTTCATTGTATCTTGAATTGAATTTATTTCTTTTTGTTCATTCTCTGTAATTGCTCTATTCTCTGCTGCTGCATTAGCAAATATCTCTTTAATTCTATCCGTTCCTGCTTTAGTCGCCTTTTCACGTTCAGCATTATGAGTTTGAACACGTTGTAAAATAGCAGTTTCTTCGGCTTGACTTAAAGATGACGTATTAGCAAAGTGTTGAGTCATTGTTTCTAATTCTTTTGCATGATCAGCTTTCATTTCATTTAAAACTTGATCGCCCATCTGACTATAGATTTCAGTCATCTTAGTAGCCATTTCTTGAGTTACTGCTTGTCCAGACCAAGATAACTGATTTAATGAAGTCGTTGCCTCATCCGATAAATCCATAAAGCTACCTAATGCTTTTGCAGTTGATTCAGACACTTTATCTTTCCATGATTCCACTTCAATTGAAGACTCACTAAGATCTTTAGCAACCAACCCTACAGCCGTCCCTATACCTACTATTGCGGCAATAGTTATTCCTACTGGACCTGTCAAAACAGCCAATGCTCCTGCAAAAATCCCTGCTCCTGCACCTGCTCCTGCGAATAACGGAATGATTGAACCGATTGCTCCAATTACAGGTGATAATACAAGTAATAATCCGCCTATCGCACCTACAACTGCCCCTACAGCAACTACCGTCTTAGTTGTTTCTGGTGACATTCCAGACATAAAGCCAGTCAGTTTTTCAATTCCAGATGAAATATAGGGTAATATCTCCATACCTAATTTCATCATTTCAGTAGCTAATGGAACCAAAGAATCCTTCATTGTATTCCATTGTGCCGCCATTTGTTGAGCAGGTGATTGACTAAATGTATCATTTAACGCTTGTGCTTTACCTGTCGTATCCCCTATTGAGTTACTTGCGCCACCCATAGCTTCGATTACCTTCATACCAACATCTTCAGCCTGTGTACCGTACAATGCAACCATCAAAGCGTTACGTTCTGTCTCATCTTTTGTACTTGCTAAAGCCATGTTTACTTGCTCATATGCCTTACTAGCAGATTCACCACCTGCGTTAATTTGAGACATTATAGTATCAGCACTTAATCCTAATGCTTTAATTGCTTCTTGTTCGCCTTTACCCATATCAGATAATCGTAGGAAACTTTCCTTAATTGAGTCGCCCACTTTATCTAATTGGAATGCGCCATTTTCATAGCCAGTTTGAAGCATGGACATCATCTGATCAACATTCATACCGAACTCATTCGCATATACCGAGTATTCGGATAAGCTATCTAGAAATTCACCAGAATAGTTTAGATTGTTCTGGAATCCCCATGTGATTTTATCCATTGCTTCTTCAGATGAAATACCAAATTGTTTCATTAGCATGTCAGCCGAACGTGAAATAGCCCCAACATCCTCATCGAACGTTTGAGAAATAGACATAGCTTGTTGTGTAATTTTAGATAAGTCAGCATCATTTAGTTCTGACATGTGTTGCTTAACCGCTAATACCGCATCAGACGCTTCTTCCATTGATCCGGTGAAACCTGCTTTCCATACGGCTCTAGCTTGGTCTGCTACTGCTTTTGTTTCTTCTGCTGTTGATCCTAACGTAGCTTGGATTTTACGGTTAGCATTATCTGCATCAGTAGCAATAGTCATCATGGCACCACCAATTGCACCAACACCTAAAGCTACACCTGCTCCGATTTTAGCCATGTTAGCACCGACATCTTTAAATTTATTTCCTGCATGTTGCGCTTGGTTCTGTAATTCATTTAAAGAGTTTCTTGCTTCCTCATCTCGTAACACTACAGACATAACTAGACTCATTAAATTCAATTAAACTTTCACCTCAATCTGGTGTACCTTTCCAATACTCATATTCAAAATATTTTTAGCATCTTGTAATATCTCTTCTTCAGATTTATTGCTTTCAATAATGTTACTCATTGAATTGCTATTTGAATTTGACTTATCGGAAGGTTTATTAAATATATTTCGCTTATATTGGTTAAAAGGAACAAAGCTTTCTCTAGTCATATGTGGAACTAAATTAGTCCATAAATGATAAAGCCTGTCATCTTCTTTTTCTTCGATTGCCTTATTGTAGTAGATAAAAACCTCACGAAAACGACCTTTAATAATCCTATCAGCATTGCTACCATAATTTTTATATAGCACATGCTTGACATCGTATTTATCAGGAATTTCTATTCGATTGGTTCTTGAGTAAAAACCTCTGATAAGGCTTCAGTAAAATTAATATCCTTAAGTAATTCAGTAAATAAATCCATAAGGAATTTAATTCCCTTCTTTTTAGTGTCCTCAACTGTTGAACCAGTAAGGGAAGCAATTAATGTATATACTTCTGTGCGAACTTTAGGTAATTTACGTAAAGCTTGATTAACCATATAATTCTGAATTGCTTTATTATCCATCCCTTTAAATGCATTTGTATCAAAAGTAATATCTAGCTTGTCGTAGATTTCTAGTAAGTCAAAGAAATCATCTAATTCCCATCCACGTACAGTTACTTTATTTTCAGCCATAATAATTCCTCTTTTCATATTTTTTAATTTTATTCTATATAAAAAGCCTAGAGGATATCTAGGCTAGGTGATCAAGGTGATTCTGTTTCAGGTGGAGTTGTTACTACCTTTTCTTTCGGATAGTAGATTTTATATGGTTGAGTACCATTTAGAATCTGTTGCTCTGAATAGTGACCAGTAAAGTTTAGTGCTAATACTACTTCACCTTTATCAGTTGTTTTGATAGAAACTGGATCTAATTGAAGAACGTTTTCAATTACAATGATAACAGGTTTATTTCCACCAGTAGTTCCTAATCGACCTACGAAAGCAATGTTATCTAGATATTCTTCTAATTTGATTGAGTCACTACCTGTTAGAATGTCATAAGCTTCATCTGAAGTTGTATCTAAATTACTTCCTGCAATTGCCATAGCTAAATTACGAGCTGTGATTTCAAGTAAATTTACTTTCAGTTTTGGATTTGCTGATTCGAGTACATTTAATCCCTTTGCTCGACCTTTTACACCATCAACTCCAATTTGGCGAATTTCTGTTTCAATAGAAAATTCATTACCGCCCTGCGTGGCACCTAACTCTGTACCTGTAAATTCACCGTTTTCTAATTTTGTATTCAAATAAATAGCCCCTGCATCCAACATGATGCGATCTACAATTTTATTTGAATAATTACGTGTATTTAATGTCATTTATGTATTCCTCCAATTTGTTAATAGCGATTGTACGCTTTAACATAAAATTTTAATTTCCTATGTTGCGTTGTCTTATCTTCGTCTGGAACTCGAATACGATTAATTTGATTAATCACATAACCATGCTCGGAATCAGAGTCACGTAGATACTTTAGACAGCTTTCAGCTTTATCTGCTAAATCTTCTGTCTCCATAAAGACATCATTTTTAGAGGTTGCTTTATGCCATACATCTACATCTAGAAACAACTCATCTTTGAGACAATCTAATTCATTTTGAGTTGTAAAATCGACAATGATATATGGAAACTTGGCTGTTGATGATGCTTGAACAGTGTAAACAGGCGCAATGTTTGATAACTTATTCATGATGAAATCGTATTTAGATGTCATACTCCCCATTTAATCATCCACCTCCAAAAATACCTTCTGCAATTTGTTTAAATTTACGAGTGTTTTCTTGTAAGGAAGGCGCTAAAAATGGTTGTGCTTCAGTTTTAGATGTTCCAAATTCAACATACGGAGCATGTTCACCTAATTCTTTATTACATCCTATATCCACTTTGTCCTCTGAAAGTTTCACATCATATTGAATCGATCTGCGTAAGTCACCTGTATCGACTGCTGCACGTACTTTAGCTTCAGATTGACCGAGTTGCCCCCATGCCTCAAGCACAATTGCTTTTTTAGCATCTAGTTCATCAAGAATAGCATCTAAATTGCTTTCTACTGTAACTGTGATACTCATAAAACATCACCCATATCAAGGTTTAATGTGTAAGTTAAAATATCCTGTGCTGTAGTAAAGTTCGCAACAGTATCTAAGCTTTCTTTGATACGTGCTGACGTATCATGGCTATTAGGATTAACTAACTCAACCGATGCAATATTAGTAGGGAGAGTCAATTCACTCCCATATACTTGAATACGCAATTGCATCTTAGGATTAGTCTGTACATTGATATATCCTAAAATGGGATTACCACTTAAATCCGTCCCAATAACAACTTGTGTTCGTGTTGTTGTGTGAGTCCATCTAATTCGAGTCCCACTAGGGATGGGCTTAACGAATACTTCTTCTCCCAAATTATTAAGTAACCGTACTTGATTCCAATTATCCACTATGTATTGACGAAGATCGATGTATGCCAATTCTTGTACTTCTGACATTCTTTCACCTTCTATTCTTCTATTTCTTGATCTGGTAGAAATTTCAATTCAACCTCAAGGTGATGGTTTCGATTCATGGGATTATCAACAAATGTAACTTCATATACTCGTTTTGTATTACCGTTACAAGTCACGTAATCGCCTATTTGAATGTCATCTACACCACAGATTAAAATGTGTGTAGATTCTTCAACCATCTTCATTGCCTTTAAATTAACACCACCAGAAAGCAAATCAATTACTCCACTCACATTACAATGTTTATTGTAATCATAATGAGTTCTACCCTTAATTAATGTTTCTTTAGCTCGATAAATTTCAAATGAATCGTTCATAATGAATCACCTCAACGAAATAAATCTAATTGGTTTACTGGAATTATTTCCATGACCATCTACAATGTAAGGCTCAAGTAACGACAATAAATATGCAGGGATTTCGTCTGAAAATGAACTTGATTCCCTTGATAAGCTGTAGCTTGTTAAACCTGCCTTAGTCATAAAATATTCAATAATTTTAGAGATGATGAAAGCTAATCCATCATCTAAATTTGATAAATCTAACTGTAATCCTGTTTTATTTTCTACGAATTTGACAGTTGAAGGGATAAGCATATTGATTTGTTCATCTTTCTCGCTACCTTTAATATTTAAAAAGGATTTAACTGTTAAAGAGGAAAAATATGATTCAGTCATCATTTATCACTCTCTTCAGTTTTCTTAACTTGTTTTTGTGCTTCTGGATTCTTCTTAGGAACAGTTTTAGGTTTCTTAGAATCCTGTTCTGTTACTTTTTCAACATTCTTTTTACGATGTCTATTCAATAACATAATTACACCTCCGTTTTAAAAATAAAAAGAAGGGATATTTCTACCCCTTCAATTTAATTATTATGTATACATAAATGTTTAAGTTTTACTAATAAGTATTATTTAGTTGTAATTAATTTTACTGCTTTTGATTCATTTTTAAGAGCAGCTACGTAATGTTGATTAGCTACTAACACATCTAATCCTGCTAGAACATCACGATCCTTCTCCACATTTGCATCACGTTTAAGGTAGATACCTAATGCACCTTCTTTAATAATGAAGTTAGTGTACGTATTGCCAACAGAATCGAATGGAACTTTACTAGAAGCTACAACTTGTGCTCCTGCAATTTCACCAATAACACCAGTCATAAATGCCTTTTCGACACCTTTGATGTATTCTGGGCTTTTACGGATTGTCGCTTTTTGATTCGGGTGAATAAATAACACTTTTACCTCATCATCTTCTTCTGCGAATTTATCAATAGCATCAACAATTGCATCGTAAGAAATTGCTGTACCTGCTGTATGCACTAATGTCGCTCCTTCAAGAGCCTTCACACAATCAGAGTCCACCTTATCTGCTAATGATTTTTCTAATTGTGAGTATGTTTCATCAACAGGATTCCCATGTGCTGATAACATTGCTTCATCTGTTAATTCCACAGCCTTTACTGCCTTTTTAACTCGTACTTCTTTTGAAGCAGTAGTTAATTGTGTAGGTGTAACTGCTACTCCCTCTGCCACATCTTCAGCCTCACCGATATAAACGAAAGAAGGGATTGTAATGGCATCCCCTGCTTGTCCGACTAAAGTTTGATCAATTTCCGCAAAAGGTGCGAACTTCAGTTTAGATGGTAATTGAGCTGAAAGCATGTCAGCCATCACCTGTGGATTGATTTGATTTGCTAATTTTGTTTGTGTCATATTCAATATGCACTCCATTTCTTTTTTTGTTTTTAGTATTTTTATCTTTAATGTCTTAAAATCCAAAACAAGACAAAATAAAAAGAACAGGTTCACGACCTATTCTTAAATTCGGTTAGTTATTTACGTAACTCATTGTATAAAGTTGGGTTCGTATCAAATAATTCTGTTCGTTCCTTTAAGCTAAGAGCATTGAACTCTGCTTTTGACATACTACCTACTTTATCTGTACCTTGCTTATGTTCTGTACCTTTTTCACGGTACAATTCACTCGCTTTAACTGTTACTGCATTATCAATGATTTGCTTTAATACAGATACCTTCTTAACAATATCTTCCTCATCGTTACCGATAATAAGTTCTGCTGCTTCAAGTGCGATTGATTGTTTAGCTAACTCTGATTGAACAAAGAAGCCTAACTTTTCTTGTTTTAATGCTTCGTTTTCCAATTTAATTTGCTCAATCTCATGTGCCTTTAATTCTTCTTCAGACATTTTATCGACTTTAAACTTTTCTAATTCTTTGTCTTTATCTTTCAACTTCTTACTGTATTCAGTACGAATTTTATCTGTCTCGGATTGTATTAGTTTTTGCACATCTTCCATTGTGAGTGTTTTAGTTTCTTCCTGTTGCTCACTTTCTGTACCCGTTTCAGTAGTTTGTGTTTCTTCTGCGAAATATTGTAAGTCTAATTTTAATAAATCTTTATATGGTTTAATCACAATAATTATATCTCCTTTTTATGTACACATATATGTAAACGATTTAGGAATACTTATACGTATATTATTTTAATCTTTGTTTCCATTCGTTGTAATTCTTATACTTAATAATTTCACCTTTATTTTGTGTATCTCTTGCTTTACGCACTTCTGGCTCTAATCCTTCAAAGACAGCAATAGTAGTACATCTACAATTAATATCTTCTTTCGGATCACCAAATTTCTTTGGTGCTTGTGCTTTACGACCACCTTTTGAAATGAAATATTCATCGACTTCAATCGTCTGACCATCCAAATGTTGATGGGTTTTTCTGGTGCGACTATCTAAAGTAGAAATCCATCTTTTCTTCATGATGACACCCTTATCTTTAGCATCCTGCATTACCTTTAAATTAGCATCTTCACTAGCTCGATGTGTCTCTTCTTGTATGATTTGTAATGCTTTATTTTTACCTACATTAATACGTTCTTTCACATTATCAATAGTTTTTCTGTAATCGTCACCTTGCACTAGAGCAGTTCTAATTGTACTTTTAATACTTTTAATTAATGCATTATTATCATCATTAATCGACTCATTCCACTTAACGGCTAATAAGTCATTGAAGACAAAGGAATTAGCCACCTGTGGAGAAAGTAATGTAAAGATACTCATAGCTGCAACAGATTCAATTGCAAATCCTCTATAATAATATGATTCAGTAAATGAGGTTGTAATAGCTTCTTTCGTAATCAGTTCCTGTTGCCTTGAAAGAACTTTAATACGCTCTACAAATGAATCCTCTAATGACTTCAAATAGCCATACTTTTCTACACCTTCTAAAGTAACTGAACCGTCTTCACCGTAATCTTCATACATTTTGGAAATTTGTTGACGTAACGCATCCAATTCATTCAGATACAACTTATCTATTCTACGTTCGTTTTCATTTTGAATGGTACGAATCATTTTGATAAATTCTTTATATCTACTTTGATTCATCTGCATTACCTTCTTCTAAATTTCTAACATTATATAATTCCTCTACTGGTGTATTAGGATTAGTTAGTTGTACATAAGATGATTGCTGTTCTTTTCCCCATTCAAGTAATTCGTACTCCGAATTATCTACGCTTGTCATAAGGTCAAGGACAGATTTATGAGATAATGTCTCTTGCATCTTACTTGCCCAATTCGCCTCATATTCCAGGTCGGGTGGAAGGTTACGTTTGAATGTAAAGTAAATATCAAGATAATCAATATCAATACCAATTTTCTTCCATCCACTTGTGATGATTTTAAACTGCTCGGTTAATGAACGTTTAAATTTAGCTTCCAAGGCGATACATTTATTGCTTAGTGCCTGTAGTTTATGCTTCAAAGCAATGCCCGAAAGATTGTTAAATTTTTCGTCATTGAAATTGACCGACTCCGAAAACTGGAATATATTTTGTTCAACACGATCAAGAAAGGAATCGCTAAACGTGGCATCAAGTGTTTTAGTTAAATATTCAACAACGTCTTCGGGATCTAAATCTAATGCACCTAAATCTATCATTGATTTAACTACTTTATCATCAATTCCATTTTTACTTTTAAACAGTAACAAAGACATTGAAAAACCATTTAACTCATTATTATTGTTTGATAAGACTGTGTTATAGGCATCGATCAGTGGAAACACTCTTTCCCCATCGGACATTGATTCCTCATTATTTTGGAAATAAACAAAAGGACAAAAATCAAATACATGCTGAACAGGATTATCACTATAATCTGCATCAAGAATGTATTTGATTTTGTCCTTATCCTTACCTGTGTTCTCTACAAAGTATGTAATTCCAAATTCGTCATAAAACTCCACATATGTAACTAACTCATCATCATCGTTGTAATCCTTAAAAAATCGTAAAGCATATTCGACTTCTTTATGTTCGTTCAGAAGTACGATTACCTGATTCATTTTAAGATTTACGACTCTTGTATAACCTTGTTTATCAGTATAATATTTACGAACACCATCACCACATACACTAACAATTTTCGTCATCTCAGCATCGAGATCTGGCATGTTGTTACGTAGTAAAAACTCAGTTAATACATTGCTGTGTGATTTATGTTTCAATGATGCTATTTCAGATATTTCACCATCAATTTCACCATATGAATTTTTATCTATCGTATAATTAATGGGTACTCCCGAAAAGAAACCAGTCTTATTATTTACAATCAACGAGAAGAAATCATTAGTTATTTTTTCATTAGATAGTGCGTATTCTGGCATTTCCCTCTTTTTAATTGGCGCATCACCTAAGTATCGATTCCAAAGCCTATCGACATCTGTAATTTTACTTTTATGATCCTGTAGTAATTCATCAATCATTTCTGAGTTGATTGGAATTCCTTTTTTCAATTTACGTAAAATCTTATTTTGTATTTTTGTATTCAATTTATCACCTCTTATTTATTGAAGTATGAAAATATTGATTTAACTGCTCTAATTGGTTTACCACCACTTTCAATTAATTCAACTATTCCAGTCAATGCATCTGGTGCATCATCATGTTTGTTATTTTTAAAGATACGTTGAAATGAAATCAATGCTAAATAAAACTTATTCCATCGTTCATTCCAATTTGAAGGGAAGTACACTAATCGCTCTACAGTCGAGGACATAGATAATATTCGTGATTCCTTATTTTTAGATTGATGAAACGTTTTAATAGTTGTTAAATGATTATTGAATTGGGAACGCAATATCTTTTCAACATTACGAGCAATTACTGAGCCTGCTGCATTACCTTCAAAAGTAACCTCATTCGCTTCATTTTTATGTATAATTTCAGCCAACATATACTCTGTTTTATCCGATGACTCTTGAGAATAGAGAACATCGAGTATGTATAATTCATTATTAAATACTCCACTGATTACACAACAAGTCCAGTCTTTACCTTTATCTGCATAATCAACAAATCCTATTATTTTGGTGAATAAAGGTTTATCGTATTCATTGACAGGGATCTTTTTATACGTTTTAAAATGCGTGTAAAGTCTCCCTGTCAATTTGATTGGCTCTTGTTGGTAATTACTCATAAAAATTTCCGGTGACATTGTTCTTTTACGCTTTTGATACATCTTAAAATCAAATATTTCATCGCATAACATTTCACCAGTTTCTTCATTCAAACAAGCTGCTAATTTTAATTCGTACCAATCAGAACTCTCACGTTCAAGTAATCGACCTGTTAAATCATTGGTACTCCACCTAGTCATAATTAAAATAGTTTTACCACCTTTTTCTATTCGGGAAGCAAAGGTGTTATCATACCAGTTCAATATCTTTTCTAATGCGTCTTCATTAAAGGCTTCTGAATCATCCTTTGTTGGATCGTCAATTACTCCTACAGTTGCGCCCATCCCAGTAATTGCAGAACCAATAGAAGTTGCATAATAATTTGGTCTTTCACTACCTTCTAATGACCATTTTCTTTTTGATGAATCTCCATACTTTAATTTAGTATCTGGAAATATATCTGCATATGTAATATTAAGATCATCGCTGGCTTCAACATCAATTCCATCTCGTACTTGTTGTGCGAATAAATCAGCTAAATCTCGTGAATATGATACGGTTATAATCTGTCGCTTATTATTCTTACCTAGTAGCCACATTTCAAGGTTCTTAATTGTGAATGACTTACCGTGCCGAGGAGGAACATTGAGTGTTAAATTTTGATAAGGCTCATTAGTTGTAGGATTAATAAGCTCATCTTCTATGAAGTCCTGTAAAGTGTTACAGATGGTTTTCAAGAAGGTACGATTTGGCTTATAAAAATTAGGATATAAAACTTTGCAGAACTCATAAAAATCATTCTGTGCATCTTCAATTATCTTTTCTCGCTTTAATAGCAAATACATATTTAACTCTTCTTCAGTTAAATGGTCTAAATTCATTAGCATACTCCTTTATAGTCCTTTCAGCAGCACCCTAATTAATAGTTTGTTGTTGGTAGTCCTAATTTATTGCAAAATAAAAAAGCCATGCGATATGCACGACTTCAAAAATTATAAGAATTGATCCACATCATTAGCGTATACATCGATGTAGTGTTTTGTAATTGTCTCTTTACTTGAATGACCTGTTTGCTTTGCTATTACAGGAATATCAGCACCATTTTTATACATGTTTGTGATTTGCGTTTTACGTAACGAATAAGGAGCTAAACCGTTTAACCATCGTTTAACATGTTTATTATAAACATTTGCATCTAATTCAGCACTTGAATAATTACCATGCTTATCTGCTTTGCCTACAAAATAATCATTTGAATTCAAATCAAACATTTTAATATACTTTTTAACTGCATTTACACATTCAATTGTTAATCGTTTCTTATGTGGTACTCCTTGCTTATGAAGGGAAATCAATACTTCATTATTATCTAAATTGAAATCAGATACCTTCATAGTTACCATTTCACTAGGACGGTTAGCAGTAATAAGATTAACAAGTAGTATGGCACGTTTACGAATATCGCTCTTTTCTTTCGTATCGTATTTATCAATCATGCCTAATACTTCATCTTTATTTTCGGCTTTAGTCTTAGCTTGAACACTTGCCAACTTCATGTATTCACCAGTCTTATATAACGCTCTCATTGCTTTTGTATTCGTAGTTTGTTTATCTGTTTGTTTTAAATCGTACTGATATTCAAGGTAAAATTTTAATGCTGCATGTTTACGGTTAAAAGTATTCAACTTAACCCTCTTCACTTGCACCTGTTCAAGTAAATACTTTTCAACAGTTTCAAATGAATCCACTGGATAAGATGAAGCCTTAGCCCATTTTACATATAGATTAAATTCACCTTTATAATCCTGTAACTTTTTTAAATTAGCTTGCTCAACTATCTCATTCATTTGTTTTTCATGAATCGCTTTGTTTAATGGTACAACATTAGTCATATTGTTAACCTCCCAATGGAAATACTTGTTAGATTAACAATACACTTTCAAGTACCAAAAAGCAAATATTTTATGTACTTGAAAAGTCACTTTCTCATATACCTAAAAGGTAGTTTTTTGGTACTTGAGTAATTAATGTTCAATTCTATCGTTTTCAAATTTATGTAACAACTCCATTTTTTCTTCAGTAGTCATTTCAGATAATCGCTTTAATTTATCATCAGTATTAACGACAACTTCAGATTTTTCTGGAGCATTCCAACCGTTCATCTGATTGAGCATTTTCATTGCTTCTAATTGTTGACCAATCGGAAATTCAGAAACAGTAATAATATGTTCTAACTTTCTAATTACATCAGCACGATCAAGTGAACAATAGATACTGTTTAATTGATTACAAAGGTTTATGTATTTTTGAATATAAGCCTTCTTTAACAGCCGACTCGCTTGGGTTGTATAACTGGCATCACTAGAACAATTGTAGCCTGCTTCCCTATATGCTTGGGTTGCATTTCCTCCATTATTTAAATAGGCATCACAAAAACGAAGTTGCTTAAAATTTAATTCATTCCTCACCTTTGCAATCTCATTTTGCAACTCTTTTTCTTCCATTGAATATCACCACCTAATCATTTATTTAACGTATTACTTTTTTAACACTAGTTCATCTTGAACCACTGTTACATTTCCATATTTATCAACCATATATTTCATATCCATACTCCCTCCTTTTCGCATAATAAAAAGGCAACGCATTAGCAATACCCTTAATGTTTTAATAATTCACCTATGAGTTTTGTAGAAACTGTCATACCTTTAGAATTTTTAATAATGATTGAATCACCTTGTCTTTGAACTGTACCCAAAAGTACACCACGATACATTAAATTTAATGGTTGCATTATGTAATTATCCTTTCTACAACTCAGTAACAATTAAATCAACAAATGTACTTCCAAATAGAATCAATCCAGTTTCAATTAACTTTTCTTCATCTTCAATACTAATTAATTCATGTAAAGCAATATGTAATGGTTTATTTTTGTAACTCTCTATATTCATTTTCCTAATATCATATTCCTTTGCTAAATCAGAAATAAGTTCAATAAGAATTAGACTGTTTTTATTCAGACTCATTCTACTACCTCCTTTGTAATCATTACTTCAATCATTTCATTGAAACTTAACTTAGACTTTATAAAATATGTACTGTATTCCATTAATGAATCAAGTAATTCACCATTCTTATTTAATCCATGTTCACACGCTTTATTAATTCCATCGTAAATCTCAGACTCTTCAATACCGAATACATCATGAAGATAATCTACTACTTCACTTATACCGTATTTCATTTCCCATTCCATCCCTTTCAACGTCCTTCTAATTTTTCAAATCTGATTTTATCATCTGTTATCAATACTTTATATTCGTTGTATTTGCATCCATCTTCCACTACATCAAATAATGGAGAAATAGCAATATACTCAAATTGATTGCTGTAAAAATGGTGAGTACACTCAACTACCACTACAAGACTCAATATACAATTAACGAGTTGGTAATTATCAAAAAGTAACTCGTTTGAAATATAAAATCTCCCAAAACGTTTATTTAATTTTTCATCAGTATTCATCCTAATCTACCCTTCTTTCATTAAGTTAAAATAATCAAACAATATCATAACCTAATCACTTACTTCATCAGATTTTTAATAACCTTATTCATTTTATACATTTTAGCTAATGATGTACTGATCCAAATAACATAAACAGTTGTTGTTATGTATGCAGGAATAAATACTATCCACCAAGACCATGAAATGATACCCATTACCTTTAATGCTAAAAATACGATTGTTAAAAATTCGAATAATCCCAATTTGGTAACTCCTTTATAAAATAAGAGGGAAGGTCAAATTTAACCCTCCCTAATCATGTATTTTTATTTAGCATTTTCATCTTCAAGACTTTTTTCTACCTGTTCACGAGCACTATTCAATGCTGATCGATATGCTTCTGACATATAAATCGATTCTTTCTGTTTTCCGTCTGTTATGTGCTCAAATTCTTCTCCAAATAACACAAGACAAAAATCTTTCAAATCGACATTATCAAACTTTTCTTTAATTAGATAACTAAATATCTCAACAAAAGGAACTGGAAAAATTGGATCATCATAATAATTATTGCAACAAACCGAAATGTTATCAGTATAGATATTTTGATAGTCATCAATTTTAAACACTTTACAATGTAACTTTAAAATGGCATCTAAATAATCATCTAATTTGTCCATTAATGATTTGTAATCATTTTTATACTGTTGCATATATGCTGAATGTTCATCAACTGTATTAACAAACGTCCACAGATAATCTGAAGCTTCCTCATATTGTTTTACTAATTCCTTTTTATTATTCATCTTAAATTAATCTCCCCTTTTATCCACTATGTTATATGTATTCTTTATTATGTTCGGTATTACTTATATGTACACATACATGTTTACGTTTAAGTATTAGTTTATGTTTTTATCATTAATAAAACATTTTATCGCAAGGTATTCAAAGTAATCACTTACCCTTTCATAACCTTGCTCATATCCTGCTAAGAAAAACAATATCATATCTTTCTCATATTCATCTAAAATCCATTCGTACTCCCAAGGATCAATCAAAGCACAACCAATTTGCACCTTATTAATTGCTTCATGAAGTACACCGAATTTTAATTGAATAGACTTACCCTTTTTAATTCGCTTTACTATCTCATCCACATTCAATTTAACCATGAGTATTCACCTTTTCTAATTCCCTTGTGAGATGTCCAATTAAGTTTCCATCTCGCCATTTTAAGGGATCTAATGTATGTGCAATATCGTCTTTCATTGCTCTAATTGTGATATTTGTAACTACAAATTTTGAGTCAATAATTTTTTCAATATGCTTATCAATCTCAACAGATACGACTCTATTATCCTGATTATTGTCACACACATAATCTTCTAATTGTTCAAGAATACTCGCTTTTTCTAAATGATTTCCTCTTGTCATTGTTGAATCCCCTTTTTAATGCTACAACGGTGCATTACATATACGCTCCATACGCTTGATACCATCCACCAGTATTTAAAATTTTCAATGAGGTAATAGGTAAATCCCCTTCATCCATTTCAAATTCATTATTGCTTATCCAGACTTCAAATTTATTGTTAATCAAGATTTTACAATTAAATTGACATATAAGTTTAAATTTATAAAACTTCGGATATTCGTGGTCGTGAATTTTAGATGGAATAACCTCATTAAAATCAGCAATACAAGTACCTAGAATATCATTATTAGTTGACCAATACCCTCTACCATTACCCTTCACTTTTTAATTCCTCTACTTTCAGCAGTTTAGCTGCTTCTGCTTTACTTATGCCGTAATGCTTTGAAATTTCATTAGCTAACGAAGTTTTAACCTCTTTAATATTTAAAAATCCTGTATCTACTTTTGCATGTAGTTGTTCATCTTTTAATTCGTCCATACTCTTATATGTATTTTTTAATACATTCATATAATTATCTGTATAAGTTTTTAACATCAATAAACTCCTTCCCAATTAAAATTAACGTTACTATCACGTATTACAATACTTTTTATCTTCTCGCCAAATGATACAGCAGTAATAACGAAGCTTGATGTGATATCTTCAATCATAGAACCATTCACAATGATTCGACATGGTTTATCTACGTAAAGACTACACTTTTCAAACCCTTCATTACTATTGTTGCTTACAACTGCTTCAGCGAATCCTTCTTTACTGTTTTCACATTTATCGTTCCAAACAAATTTCATTCATTTATCCATCCTCTTTCTTTTTAGTTTCGCTTTTATCATCATTACTAGATATAGATAATAGGGAAAAATAGGTCGAATGTCTCTTTATTTCGTAAAAATACAGAAGACAAGGTTGCAGACATCTTACTTACAACTTCTTCCTCAATGACCGTATTCATTTCATCATAATTCGTTCCAGTTTTTTCATACCGTCTGTAAATTTCAGCGAAATCAATTTCATTTTCATTTATGACTGCATGGAATAATTCGTGAATAAATACTTGGAAAGTAAAGTCTGTAGACATATCTTTTTTAAGTAAGATTTTATTATCTGGGCTATATTTATTTTCATTGTACGTTATACAACGTCCATAAACTTTATCCCCATCATCCTTTTCACTTTCACTTTCAAGTTCATTTTCAAAAGAAAGCTTATATTTTGAGTTCCCGACATCCAAAATACTGATGTACTTATCACGCTGCTCCCCAAACATCAATTTATCAATATTATTATTTACAATAGTTGACATTAAATTGTACATTGCAATTCCATACTTATTTCCAGAGTTTTTAATCACATCTCCAACTCGACTATAATGTTGCGTCATGCTCAAAAGCATACTTCCAATTTTTGAAGCAAATAGTCTTTTTGCAGATGGTAAAGAAAAATCACAATAATCCTCGTTAATTTCGATTACCCTTGCGCTAATATCAAATGAAGATGTTCTTTTATCTGTAAAAACGATTTTATTTGAAATGCCTTGTATTTTTATTTCTTTTCTTTGAACAATATCTTCAAATGAATTATTTTCATTAAAGAAAAGTTTAATATAATACGATAATTGATTTTTGAAATAACTAAATTCAACTTCATCAGCTTCGCCCACTGTATAAAATGCGTATGCATTAACTAAAGCAGTAATAACCTTATTCCTAATCATCTTGTCGCTGTCATCTTTTTCAACGTCAATTACTATTACATTCATATTTTCCAAAACAATTTCATTAATATCCCTTAATGATTTCACCATATTATTTCCCCTTGCTTATAGTTAGTTTTTATGTTATGATAAAGTAGTAGAAATACGCAAATTATCTAGTTGTATATCTGTTTTTGAATTTAATTTGCATTCCTTCAAAGCCTTCGACATCATCCAACTTCCCACTTCCCGCAAAAGTAACGTTCCCAATTCCACCTACGTGTTTTTGATTAAATAATGCTATTACTCGATCAACAACTCTCGCTAAGTTATAAGATGTATTTTGATAATCACGATGCACATATACATCAATATTAACCGATTGTAAAAAACTGTAAGGGTCAATAGCATTATTAGTACCAGTAGTTGCATTTTCAAAATTGTCTAAGTACATATACAAAACGCATTTAGAGTCATCAATAGATAAATCGTCTTCGTTTCGTTTACGCATTTTAACAATTTGATTAATGACATCAAAATTACCCACTAGATTAGCTCGCTCAGCCGTCACCAAAGTCACATCATCATCTTTATGTTGTGGAACATAAAATAAATACCTCAATAAATTTTCATCTTCAATTGCATGTTTGTACATTTTATTAAAAATAGTATATACACTCATCCTTATCCCTCATATTCTTCGATATATTTTTTTAAGTTATTTACATTTTCAATATTCATGTTGGCTCTGTGATTAAAATATTGACTCAATAATGATGGTGATATTTCAATTGCTTTCGCAGCCACTTTACCTTTTATTCTTTTTTTTCTCATTTCGAGATACAACTCGTTTCGTTCATCTTGTGACACTTTTATCATCTCCTGTTATTGTATTTTGTAAATTTATTAAATGAATTAATTAAATGAAAAAAGAGAGACTCGATTCGGAGTCTCAAAAAATCAGAACTGTTTAGAAGAAATTTAATGGCAACTTCAAACAATTAATTGAATTAAAAAGGGATTAGAGACTCTATTAAGAGTCTCTACATGTAAAAAAGAGGAGATCATTTACAAAAAGCGATAAGGCGTTCAGAAATGATTTTATTTTTTACATATTAAAAATTAAAAGGAGAAGGGAGAATAATAACATATGTGTATGAAAAATTCAGAATTAGTTCTAGTAGATTGAAATAATTCATTTCTTCTACTATAAGTCAAGAATAACAAAACCCTCAAACCGTTGATGCATAAGGGTTTGAGGGTATACTTTTAAAAAATCTGTTAAAATTTCGCCTATTTTTTACAAAAAACCTTGCAAAATTCTTCTCTATGAGTGTATAATAAAAGATTAATCATTTTAGAGGATTTTTCCGTTCTCTTATTATTGTACATGTCATCAATTAGTACATAAATAGTCTCGGCATTGATCTTTAGCTTGGATAGCTTCTTTTTGAATTTGGCGGTAGCTTTAGTTGCGTTGCTCATCAATTCGTCCTTTTCTATGTTTTTAAGGTTCAATTCAATGAAATAAGAATCAACTTCTTTAGCTAATGCCTTTAACTCTGGTAACTGATTTCGATTAGCTTCACTACGCTTAATCTCTGGATTCATTATTTTTTTGAGTTCTATTGTGCGTGTTGAAGTTGTTGATTTAGTATCGTCAATGATTTTTTGTAGATAGTCCATCGGTGTATTAAAATAATCGTACTTAACCTTTACTTTACGATTTCTTTTTGATTTTCTTTCTTTTGTTATTTTCTTCGCTTCAACATATTCAAAGAATTTCGGCTTAGTAATTGATATAACTTGTCTCAATTTTGATTTAGTTGATATTTTTCCAATATACTTAATATGAATAACATTTTTATTTAGCTTGAATTTTTTTAATTCTTGTATGTATTTATTTAACTCATTTCGAACAGAACTAATTTCAGATTGAATTTTAACATCAAATTCTTTTTTTGCCATATCAATCACACAAGTCTGTAGGCTACAAATTTTATCAACTTGTGCTAGAACTTTATTAGCCTTTTTTTCTTCACCTTTAATTTTCAAATGTTGATGAATTGAAAAAGCCAATTGTCCCAAATTAGCGACTTCCCCAATTAATCGCCCACTTATACTAATCTTTTCATCAGCACGTGCCATATCTTCTGGTGAATAAGTATAACTGTTAGCTTGCTTTTGAGTAATTCCACTTACTACAGTAGCATACATTCCTTCAGAATCATTTGTTAATTGTAATAACGCTTTATTGTTAGAAATCAACAACGAATCAGAATCGAAGTCGCTGCCTCCTGTGGTTTCTTGAAGTAACGTCCCTATAGCATTAACAATAATTATGTTCTTAGATATATTTTCCATGTATTTGTAAATTAAATTGTTGTATGTATTAGTGCAGTTATAAATACATGATGTTGATGAATGAGGATTACGGAAAGCTGAAATCTCATCTCCAAAAGGACATAATTTTGTATATACTTGATCTCCTTTTAATGTAATAGGTTCTGAATTTTTAATATCAAACTGACCTATCGACCATTTAGCTAATTCCAATGGATTTGAACACATAATACTGTAATCTGCACCACTGATATGTATTGAACCTCGTTTAATCTTCTTTTTATAGCTATTAAGTGATGTGTATTTGAAATCTTTAAACATACTTGTATTCTGAAACTCTTCATTGTGTCTATATAACTCAACATATAAGTTATTTGAATTATTATCATTACTTGTTCTTTCTAAATATGTAATAAACGCTTCATTGTCAGTATTTAATTTAGCTATATAATCTACTTCTTCCTGCGCTAATTCCTTCATTCCATTTTCATCTGCGATAAGAGTATTCACAATTTGATATGACAGCCGATGAACAGAGTCCTCAAAATCATTATCAAATGTATGAATTGATTCTTTTTCATATTTACATACTCCAAAGATTTTACCTGCTTTTTTCTTCCAAGTATTATAAATAGCCTTTTCAGCTTTTTTCTGCTCCTTTGATGGTAATTTTTTAAATCCTGTATATGACTTATTATCAGTCATCAAATATGCAAACTTTAAAAATTTACAACTATTCGGAGTCGTTATTATTTTGACATCTTTTGCAAGTATTGACTTCCCGTACATGTCTTTTACTTTCCATTTTTCAAATTCTTCCCCTTCTGGACAGTTATCACGCATGAATTGTTGAATGTCAAAACTAAATCCTGCACTCTTAAACATGTGATTCCGTAATAACATAAAGGAGTAATCCTTACCTTCAAAGAACGTTTTATAATCCATTAGTGATTCACCGTCAAAAATATCATTTGTAATTGTAAAAGTGTCTTTTTCTTTTGGTTTTTCAATATCAACTTTAAGTTTTCCATCTGCCCCTGTACGGATTACTTTTATAGGATTTTCAATTTCGAAAGTAGATTGCAAATCTTCAACTAATAAAATACTATTAACATCAATATTGACGGTTGACTGTATACCGCTAGAAATAAGGCTTTCGTAAGCACGTAATGAAACTAAATCTAAAGGTGCTTTTTCTTCAAATTCAAAACCTAAACGAGTCCATTTTTGAATTGTTTCAAGCAAAGTCTTTTTGATAAAAAGTACCTCGCCTTTACGACTCTTAGATGATGATCTAGCAAACTGCACAAAATTTACATCATCTAATTTAAATCCTTTTTCATATAAGTATGTACGTAATGCACCAGTGGACATTTCTTTCCATTCTTTGTTATCGACAGGTACTTTGTTAATCTCTGCCAAACGTTTCTCTTTTCGTTCTAAGACAGAATGCAACCTTTTTAATAATTTCACTTCTTCATCTTCTAGCTTTTCTTTAATTTTTAATATAGCGATACTTTTTTTAAGACTTTCAATATCTTTTTTAAACTTTTCCTTTGTATCTTCTAAACTTAATGATTTATTATCAAATTTAACATTTATTAAATCGTCACTTAAATATTTCCATTTTATTGGATTCTTTTTTGTTCCTTCAAGAATGACTGTACGTTTTTTAAATTCACGCATAGTATCTAATTTCATGGATAGTAATGAGTAAGGCATCATACCAGTGTAATCAGCTTTTATATACTCCCCTCTCTCCGAATGTTCAAATGCCTTTGATGCTTGTATAGTGCGAATGTGTATACCTTTGTTTTCTTTACTTGACATGTAATTTCTCCTTTGTTTATGTATTTTTTATATTTATTTTTACACTAATCGTAAATTCGGCTTACGTTCATTCCGAACTAATTCACCATCCGGTTTCATCGTATAAGTATCAATTCCCATATCCTCAAATACTTGCTCTGCAATACCTTTCTTCCCTTGCATTCGCATTGTTTGGCTCATAATCGTCATTAAATTTGCTTGAAACTCAAACAGATGTACATTCATGTAATCCCACAATAAATTATCAATATTGTCTAAGATATGGTCATCTGGATTATATTTATTTACTTCATTTATTGTGTAAAAGTAATCTTTAACTTCCCATCGTTCACCGTTATACTCCTTCTCGATCGGGAAGTATTGTTGAATTTCTTTGTACGATAATAGTGATAATGCACTCTTAGACAACTCAGCAACTTGAAATTGGCGTTGTAATTCTTTGTAGGTTAATTTGTATGGATCACAACTATTTACAGTCATAACACCGTAGTAGGCTACTTTTGCTAGAATGTCACGTACCTCGCTACGTCCACTATTTAAATCTTTTTTACTCAACTCGTCACACACTCTATCCATTGCATTAGAGTAAATTTCCTGCTTAGTTTTAGTACGTTTTTTAAATTTGATTACATTTGTCATAAATATTTACCATCCCTTTTTATGTATTTTTTATATTTAAAACTTTATTAATTAATTCGACTATTTCTAACCTTTGCTTCTGAGGATTACTGAATGGTTTACTTGCTAATCGCTTGATTTCTATCAATGTAGTATCTTCTAACTTTTTATTCATATATGCTCTCCTTTCTGTATTGGTGAAAATCTAAGGTCAAAAGATAGTCAACACTTTTAAGTAGTAAGTATCGCTAAACTTGCTATTCGCAAATTTGCTCTACTAACAACTAAAAACTATTGCCTTCGCCATATTAATTATTAAATACTCACTATCCGTTCGCATTGAACAATTAATCTGTCGTATATGTATTTATCTTATTTGGGGTAAAAAATATGTGTAATGCTTATATAGAGCCTTTCGTATGAAATTTACCCCAACATTCAATTTATAGTCCAATAAGTTTTATCTCTATTATCATTAATATCCCCATTAGATAACTTTCTTCTTTTATCTACATGAGATGTTATTTGATAATTGATGTTATTTTCATTTAAATATGAATTTATGGTCTTTAAACCTTTTTGGAGTTTGCTATTTTTATCTTTCAATCCAATCTTTTTAATCAAATCCCATCTTTCATCAGCAAATAACATTTTTCCAACTAGAGATTCTAAATAAATTTCCAACTCTGACAACACTTCACCTTCTTCTTTAATTGTGTAAGGAATTCCTAATAATTTGGATACGTATAGGCAGTAACCAAGATTATTATTTTTCAATTCAAGCATTTTTTCTATCAATTCTAAATCCTTTTGAACCTTGAACCATCTCACCATATTTAACCTTTTTTCTATCCCATTTTTAGTTGGTTCATCATAAATCATCGGACTTAGTTTCTTACGATAATTAGCCTTTGCAAATTCAGTATCAGTAGTAAGACAAAAATTCATTGCAATCTGATTTTCTATTATGAGTTGAGACTTAATTCCTCCCAACCGATTATTCGTTACAGCTTTTATGTATAGGTTTATATAATCCGTTTTCATTTCGATTCGTTTTCGACCAAAAGCTTGAAGTAAAATTCCAACATCATATCCAACATCACATACAATTTCAGTTAAGTCTGCCATTCTAAGATTTACTCCTGCTTCCAATGTAAGAGTGGTAATCAGAAGCTTATCTTCAAATCGTTCATTTTCAAGCATTGAATCTACTTTATTTTTATCTACATGTTTATACAGTTTATTAGACTCCCCACACAGGAACATTGAATATTCTTTATACATGAGATGAAGATCATATGCTTCTTTTGCAGATCTAACAAAGACTAATCCTTTTTTATCACTGGCAATAATACTAGTTATGTAATCGTGTACAGATTCTTTCCTTTTATAAAATTCTAACTTTTTGATATGTGAATAATCGTGTGGTATTTGATAATTGATACTTTCCAGTTTCATATGATTATTGATGTATTGAGTAACATCCCTACCTGTAGCCGACATAAAAATTCTAGTTTTATCCTTTTCCTTCAAAATGGCATTTAACGATAAATCCGTAAATTCATTGAAAGCTGAGTCACTTGTATGATAATGGAATTCGTCACAAATGATATATTGATAGTCAGAGAAATCAAACTTTTGATGTGCCCTGTATTTAGAGTCAATATGCTGATAAGTCCTTACTTCAATTACATCTAACTTTTTATCTCTTTTTAATTCTTTAACAAATTGTTCATCTACCGTTTTTCGATGTACAAGAAATAGGATTTTCTTTTTATCCCTCTTTGCAATTGCGTAAAGTATATTTTTTACAAAATAGCTTTTACCTTTTCCTGTCTGTGCATCGATAGTAATAATGGCTCCTAACTTCCACTTATTTATTTTCTCCACTGTAATTAACTCTGAAATTCTCAACGTTTCCCCCATCTCTCCTTTTCTATTACATTTATAGAAGCATTTCTGAATATACACCGTTACCTATTTACATCTATTATTTCTGATGTTATACTAAGTACATCTTAATCTAAACATATAAAAACACCTCCATTTTAAATATAGGTAGAATAAAATCGACACATTTACAAGTAGTTTGTATGTGTTTATTTGTGTTTAATCGATTTTCGGATACTTATTAATATTATAATGTAAAAGTTGGAGAAGTGACAGTCGAGCCTAAAAACATTTTTTTTATGATTAGTTAAACTTAAACTCATTCAAATAATAATAGTAATTTCAGTAAGTAGCTAGTGGAGGTCAAAATTTTTTTAACTCTACCTTTTTTTGCATAAAGTAATGGATCGTGATACTATACTAGAGAGGGGTGTTAACCCCTCATTGTTATGTGCGACTATTCTTCTTTCGTTTTGCCGACGGTGAGGAAGAAAAATTCAATTTAAATGAGAAGGTTATAAGCATCCAGTGATCGCAACTCGCTGTATAAATCGCTTATAGCCTTTTCAAATTCTTCTTTATTTTCGATTTTTAAATGACTAGAGTAGTATTCTTCGAGTTCTTTAATTTCTTCGTTCATAATGCTACCGCCAACTCTTCGACTGACGATTCAACTATTTTTACAACTTCTAATTCTGTAGTGATAAAATGTTCATCGTCCATGAATGTGAAATCACTTATTCTAATATTGTCAGAGGAAAAATACTCTTCAAAAACGTCACTTGTATGATCAGGACTATAACCGTAAATTTTAAAATAAAAAGCAAAAGTAAATTCCATTAAACCTTTCTCTAACACTTTAAATGATACTGGGATTAGTCTATAATCAATATTTTTTAAACCGTTAATTGTCAAATAAAAGCCTTCAAACTTGTAAATATAATCATTTGATAAGTCATCCGATTTGTACGGAACACCCCACTCCCCAAAACATTCTGGTACTTCGGGTATATCGCCTTTCACAATTACTTTTAATGAAGCAAGTTGTTCATATTTTTTTGGTGCTTCATCATAGTGAGTGATCTCCTTAATTAGATATGCTTCATCAAATTGATACGATAAGACTTCACAATCAAAATCCATTCTTGATGTATCAGCATCAATTAATGTAAAGTTGCTGATTGCTATATCCCCTTCTAAGGTTCTTCCCATCTTTTCAGCAGCTTCATTTTCGTTATTAGCAAAAATATCAAAAGCAAGTAGTACATCAATTACTCCGATATTATAATTCTTATTTAGCACTGAATAAGTAGTCTCTTTAACATCTAATAAGTTTTCAACCCCATCTAGCTGTACCATTAACCTATTAAACTCATCTCCATATTTTATATACGCATTACGATCTAATAATTTATTTCCTTTATATTCGTTAAAATCGGATTCAACTAAAATTTGCGCTGATACCAAAACATTAAATTTTTTTTTTCCTCGATAATTAGAATGTAAAACGCTATATTGACTGCTCATATATACTCTCCTTTGTGTGTGTTATTTAATAGTAATAATTAAAATTTATGAGAAGATAAATTAGCTATTTCGCTAAAATCAATTGACCTAAAATAACTTAAATGCTATTATAAAGACATAGCTAAATAAGACTTTAAAAAAGCCTAGAAACATTGCATTTATTCCGTTCTCCAACATAAGATGTATTATATTAGGTCGTATTTTTTATACATATTTTTAGCAAATAAGTTAGCTTATAAACACAGTTTACTAGCATAAAAGCTATTTGTCAACAAATTAATAGCGAAAAAGTCAGCACTGTCTTTTGTAAGCCCTAGAAAGGTTGATATAAATGAGTTTAGTGGAGCGAATTAAAAATCTGTGTGATGAAAAAAGCACTAATTTTGCAGAAGTAGAAAGGAGAATAGGAATCTCTAATGGTCAAATTCGTCGTTGGGACAATTCTTCTCCTAAAGCAGAAAACTTAGAGAGGGTAGCTGATCACTTTAATGTATCGACTGATTATCTTCTAGGACGTAGTAATCAAAAAAATTATTTTACTTTGGAGGCTAACGATAAAAGTATTGCTGACAAAAAATTGAAGGAGATTTTAAATGAACTAGATGAGGAAGATAAAGAACTATTAATAGCTTCCTTAGAAAATTCGCTGCTCTTAGCAAAACAATTGGCTAAGAAAAAGTTCAACTGATGCTAGTTTCACTTTACTCTCTTTTAATCAAAAATGGGCTATAAGTATACGGAAAAATCCTTCTGCTTAGCCTATTTTTGCCCCACTCCAAACGATTGGTAGTTTGTCACACGTTCTCGTAACATGTACATAAATGTTTAGCCTAAAGAAAGTGGCATCTTCAGTGGATTAACTTAACCGATGATAAAAATACTAATAACCCTTGTTTGCTGCTAAACCAACATTCAAGGTTTTATTAAGAGTGTCTATTATTCTATAAGAAAAAGGGAAGTAAAGCATTCCCTTTTATAATTAGGTAAGTTTTTCTGTTAACTCACCTATAGCTATTGAATGTTATAATGAATGTCGAAGCCATACTATATCCGTTATCATCGTCACCAATTGATGTAGCAGTAACCAATATTACTCAACGATTATTTAGATTTTCCTCTACTTTATGTAATCATTTTTTTCATTCAATGCATACTTAAAGTTTCTACTGAAATTCTAATATTTTATTTTTCCATGTAAAACATAAAATATTAAGTATGTGTTATAAATAAGTACTTCACTCTACGTTGTCAGACTATAATACCTTAAATTCTTCAAATATATTTCTCAATATTTGAACGTTTCTATACTGCTCTTTAAATACCTCAGTTCTAAGTCCTTTTATTTCTGGAATATAGGGTGTCCATATATCATGTGAATGCATAGGATGGTCTTCCCAAACTGATACAACGTAGCTTTTGAACTCTTCTTTTTCATCTTCAGAATCAAAAACCAACATGCATTCCATAAATCGTCTGTGTGATGATGAAGCTTCATCCCCATCAGGTTTATAATAAAATTGATGAATAGAGTATTCTAAAGAATCTTTAATAAAATATTTAAAGGAAATATCCCATCCATGATAATCTGTTAATGAAATACCGTCTGTAGAAGGTGTAGAAGTGAAATATCTTCCACCATCTAAAGATGCTCCACCAGTAGAAAACAATAACGTTTGATGGTAATAAAGATTTATATTACACCAAGAAGGATTTGAATCTGTTTGGTTGAATAAATAGAATTCATATCCATTCCTGTAGTCATCATAATCATGTTCGATTGTGAACTCAGGAAAGTACTTATAGTATTTCTTTGTAGAAACATCAGGAGATGAATAAATCCAATCGTCTGACTTTTCCAAGTAGTATTTAACTCTTTCCAAAGGAGTAGAAATCAAACGAAATCTTTTCTTCCATAAGTATTCTACGTGATGAATATCTGCTGACTTTTCTTTTGGGGTATTTGTATCCATTACCCTAGTGTAAATATTGTTTGCGAATACCCCTTGATATTTCTCGCTTAAGTAATAAGGTGTATTAAAAGTATTTTTTATCACAATTACATCAATCTCACCGTCATTGACGAAGATTGTTTCAACATAAACAATCGGTCTTATTCCTCCAGAAAACTTTTTATCTCTTAAAAAATCTACGAGCATTTGTGTGTTTTTTCTATTCTCATCATTGACAACACTATTTACTTTATATTTATTTTCTTCATCTATTCCAATGATTATATAAGCGTCCCTGTTATCCAAATTATTTGCCATACAAATAATATCGTGTAGTAAGTCAGATTTCTTCTCACTGGTATACCATTCTTTTTTAAAGTCCCAATAAGATCCTTCTTGTTTCAGTGATATTAACTTTTGAATTAATTGGCGCATCCTTCTTTTTACCTCACCTTTTTTATAATTTTATACATTATATAGATTCTATCTATCATACAATAATTCAGGATTTTCATAAAGTTGCATTTAAGCTTTAACTTATAACATAAGGTGAGTAGCATATGCAGTTACTCACCTTAGTGTTTTGTTTTTATTTTATAGAGACTCAGCTACAGTAAATAGTTAAATCTCTTTTCATATTTGTTAAACATCATAAATATTTACGTAAAGTATCAGCAACTTCATCTGCATCAATTTCAATATACCGTTGAGTTACTTCATATGAACTATGACCAAGTGCCTTCGATATTATTGCTAAAGGTACTTTTTTACGTACAAGATTAGTTGCATATAATCTACGTATTTTATGCGGTGATATTGAAAGCCCATATTTTTTTGAGTAAGCGTTTATTCGTTTTGAAATAGCATTATTATGTGAATAATCATTCAAAGTCGGCTTTCCACTTTTTGAGATAAAAATATAATCGTTCTTTTCCTTATAACGTTTCCTCACCTCGTGATTTTGTTTAATTAAACGTTCGAGCAACATTAACAGTTCATCATCTAAGGGAATTTTCAATACTTGTCCATTCTTCATGATGTCTCCTGAAAGCACTAGCATCTTTTCATTAAAATTGATATGCTCCTCTTTTAGACTTGTTAATGTATGGATACGTATACCTGTCCTATAAAGTAAAACTAAAACAGTTACATCTCTCCAACCAATCCATGAAGTAGTATCAATCAGCGATAATAATATTTCTAGTTCCTTCTCATCTGCTGCTTTTTTAACTTTTTTATCAACTTTAATTTTAATATCCTTCCAAAACTTCCCTTGACCTTTTAGCCAACCGTTATCATAAAACCTAGTTAAAATTGCCGATACAAACCTAAATCTGTTAGCTTGAGTTGTCTTATCTAAATGATTAAGTGATTCCAACCAATTCATGAATCCTTCTTTATTAATATCATCCACCGTCTCAATATTTAGAAATTCTACATATTTTTGCATCGCCTGGTTATAGGTTAGCAAAGTTTTATGCCTTAATCCTTGTAATTGCATTTGTCGATTTACAATTTCAATAGCCTTGAATATAGATAAAGAGTCAGATTTTTGTACTACATTCTTTTTCTCAGATTTCTTAGGTTGTAAAGTTGGCTTAAAAACTAAATCTTCCATTCTTAATTCTTTTACCTTTCTAGACATTTAACCTCTTCCCTTCAATAAAATAAAGAAGGTAACAAATTTGGGATAAAATTATTTTATTTACTTCCCAGTTCTTTTCCCTAGAAACGTTTAAATATAAATGGAAATATTTATACAAATCAAATTTCACATTATTTCCCACACCTATTTCACTCATTCCATACATCCGTAATACGCCAAACCTTGATTTAATAATGTTTATAGACTATGGAACATATTTCATGCTATACTAGAGCCATTGTGAAAAAAGGAGGAACTTGCATGATTCAAGTTAGTAATGTAGGTCTTCGCTATGGCGATCGTAAACTATTTGAAGACGTAAATATAAAATTCACACCAGGAAATTGCTACGGTTTAATTGGGGCAAATGGTGCTGGTAAATCAACATTTTTAAAAATCCTTTCTGGTGAAATTGAAGCCCAAGAAGGTAACGTATCCATGGGCAAGGACGAACGTTTATCTGTCCTAAAACAAAACCACTTTGAATACGATGAGCATACAGTGCTCGACACAGTTATTATGGGGAATAAACGCCTCTATGACGTAAAAACAGAAAAAGACGCTATCTATGCGAAGGAAGACTTCTCAGATGAAGATGGCATGCGTGCAGCTGAGCTAGAAGGTGAATTTGCCGAGCTAAACGGTTGGGAAGCTGAATCAGAAGCTGCAACATTATTAAACGGTTTAGGTATCTCAGATGATCTTCATTACATGCTAATGGGCGATCTTGAAGGTTCTGACAAAGTCAAAGTTTTACTTGCACAGGCACTATTTGGTCAGCCTGATGTCCTTTTACTCGATGAGCCTACCAACCACCTTGACTTAAAGGCGATTCAATGGTTAGAGGAATTCCTGATTAACTTTGAAAATACAGTCATCGTAGTATCCCATGACCGTCACTTCTTAAACAAAGTATGTACACATATTGCGGATTTGGACTTCTCTAAAATCCAATTATACGTAGGTAACTATGATTTTTGGTATGAATCTTCTCAATTAGCGCAAAAAATGGCGCAAGATCAAAATTCGAAAAAAGAAGAAAAAATTAAAGAATTACAAGCGTTTATCGCACGCTTCTCTGCGAATGCTTCTAAATCAAAACAAGCAACATCTCGTAAAAAAATGCTGGATAAAATTGAGCTCGATGATATTAAGCCATCAAGCCGTAAATATCCATTTATCAACTTCCAAATCGGTCGTGAAATCGGTAATGATGTACTGACAGTAGAAGATTTGACAGCAAGTCATGAAGGCGCAACATTATTCAAAGACATTCGCTTCTCTATGAACAAAGAAGACAAAATCGTTTTACTTGGTAGCCCAATGGCGAAAACAGCCCTTCTTGATATCTTAATGGAAGAAAAAGAAGCAGATGCTGGATCATTTAAATGGGGTGTCACAACATCTCAAAGCTACTTCGAAAACGATCATGACAAGTACTTTGAAGGTTCTGAGAAAACATTAGTGGAATGGCTACGTCAATATTCTCCAGACGATGAAACAGAAAGCTTCCTACGTGGATTCTTAGGACGTATGCTATTCTCTGGTGAAGAAGTGAAAAAATCCCCTGCTGTTCTATCAGGAGGCGAAAAAGTTCGTTGTATGTTATCAAAAATGATGCTTGCGACAGCAAACGTGATTTTACTTGATGAACCAACGAACCACCTTGACCTTGAATCCATTCAAGCACTGAACGAAGGCTTAATTCGTTTCAAAGGTGCCATGATTTTCACATCACATGACCATCAGTTTATCCAAACAATCGCCAACCGTGTCATCGAAATCCGTGAAGACGGCTCAATTTTAGATAAACAATTAACATATGATGAATTCTTAGAGTGGAAAGACAGCCAAGGCTTAAGCTAATTTCCACCAAAAATCCTCTACCAGCATTAGGTAGAGGATTTTTTTGTGTAGCGGATGCTGTCATAATTTATAGAATGCTATTAAGATACAAAAGATGATTTTGGAGGGGCAAAATTGCAATTATTTCGGATGTCCACGGAAATAAAACAGCATTAGAGGCAGTGGTAAAGGACATTTGATTAAGAAAGATTGAAAGAATTTTTTGTTTAGGTGATAATAACTAGTTTTGATCAAAACCTTGAAAAGCCCCTGATACAACCACTCCCCCACAACATGGAGATTTGCTTGTTCTGCTGATAATTCTCTACCTCTTCCAATTACCATAATATAGCTTTTGATTGATTTATTATTATCACGGCTTATTGAATGAAACGATTTCTTAGGAGGGGCAAAAATAAAAGAATGGTAAGAAGCTGGATGCTCCTACCATTCTTTTCATCAACGATTACTCGATTTTTATTCCTCCACCTTTTTAAACGCTAGTACGGCATTATGACCGCCAAAGCCAAAACCATTGGATAACGCAATATTGACAGGTTGTTGCAGTGCCTTGTTCGGCACATAGTTTAAATCACACTCTGGATCTGGTGTTTCGTAATTAATGGTTGGCGGAATGATGCCTTCCATTATACTTTTCAATGTAATAATGGCTTCGATGCCCCCAGCCGCTCCAAAGAGATGCCCTGTCATCGATTTTGTAGAGCTCACCTTTAAGTGATAGGCATGTTCACCAAAGACACTTTTAATTGCCTTTGTTTCGGATTTATCGCCCTCTGGTGTACTAGTACCATGCGCATTAATGTAATCGACAGTGGATACATCTATATCGCCCATTTTTAAGGCTAATTTCATCGCATTGGCAGCGCCCGTATAATCAGGTGCTGTAATGTGGTAAGCATCTGTTGTGACACCATAGCCTACAATCTCACCAAGAATCGTTGCGCCCCTTTGTTTGGCATGTTCATATTCCTCTAAGAATACGATGCCAGCTCCTTCTGACATGACAAAGCCATCTCGCTCACTGTCGAAGGGACGGCTTGCTTTTGCTGGCTCATCATTTCTGGTGGACATTGCTTTCATTCGTGAGAAACCTGCAAAGCTAAGTGGATTGATGGGCGCCTCTGCTCCACCTGCTAAAATGCCATCCGCATAGCCATGTCGTATAGCTAAGAAGGCTTCTCCAATCGCTTGGTTTCCTGTTGCACAGGCTGAGACAGGTGAAAAGCTTGGCCCTTTAAAGCCCGTTTGTATCGCTAGTATTCCCGCGGCCATATTGCTAATCATCATTGGCACCATGAATGGGGACACCCTTCTAGGCCCATTATCGAGCATTGCCTGATGATTCTCTAAAATCGTCTCAATACCACCAATGCCTGAGCCAACATAAACACCTAGACGCTCCTTATCGATCTGCTCCATATTTAAATTGGCTTGCTCTAAAGCTTGTTGAGAAGCGGCAACTGCATATTGCACAAATAAATCATACTTACTGATTTCTTTTTTATCCATATACTGTGTTGCGTCAAAATCTGTAATCGTCCCTGCAATTTGCGTATTAATACCGCTGAATTGCTCTCCTTGAATTTTTTGAATTCCTGATTTCCCAGTTTTTATATTCTCCCATAGGGCTGAAACTGTATTCCCTAATGGAGATACAACACCATATCCAGTCACAACGACTCTTCGTACCATGCACATCTCTCCTTCTTATTTAGAAAATTATTTTAATAACGCCTTTAATTGCTCCAGCATTTTTACAAAAAAGGCTTCTCCTAAAACGCGTTTATATTGTAACGCACCCTTTGTACTAGAAATAAGCAATATGGCTAGAGACTCTAAATCATCCGTCGCTTGGAGTGCACCCTGTTGTTTGGCTTCCTTCAATAGGGCTATAAAAACATCGATTTCCATTTGACTAAGCTGTTGTAGCTTGTCTTGCATCCGTTGTGGTAATTCTTGATAATCTGCCTGTAAAGCTGAAATAGGACAAACACCCTCTTTTTCTAGGCATTTTACTCGTTGCAAAATAAAAGCAAAAGGTTTTTCCTCCACTGGTATAGCGGAATCTTGAATCGTTTTATACGTCCCTTTTAGCCCTTGTTGAATCCTTTCGCAAACCGCAACCCCTAAGTCTCCTTTCTTTTCAAAATGATAATGAATACTTGCCTTCGTAACGCCAAGCTCTTTAGCTAAATGGTCATAACTAAATGATGTGAAACCTTTTTCCTGAATATGCTTCAATGATAATTCTATAATTTGCGTTTTTCTATTTGTCATGGTTTTATACTAACTTACTAGTAGGTAAGTGTCAATTTTTAGAAATACAGCAGATAAATGATTTATCTGCCGCTTGAATAATTATTGCATTTCTTTTGTTGGTCCCATCACACCAGGTACTGGTAAACCAGCTTGACGTAGCAGAACCGTCATTTGTCCACGATGATGTGTTTGATGGTCGATCAATACACGTAATAAAGCCCCTTTTGGCATTGGCGCTGTAAAGCCATTGACTACCTCTAGTAAATCTTCGTTAGAAAGCTTTGCCACTTCCTCTTTAATACCGTTGGCAATATTTTCATAGGCTGTCACAATGTCAGCAGCTGTCGTTGGTACGGGATCTTCTTGTCGAATCATTGGCACCTTTAAGCCTGCCAGATAACTAAAATAGCCTGCAGCCCCAACTAAATGCCAGCCTAGCCAGCCAAGTGTACTGTGGCCCTCCACAATATTTTGATTTAGCTTATCATCTGTTAGAGCCTGTAATACTTGCAGTGTTCCTTTAGATGCATTCGACCATTCCTGTAAAAAATCATCAATTTGTCTATACATATCTTTGCCCCCCACTCTTCAACTTCATTTCTATCATAGTTAATTTTCCCATGGGAGACAAGTTTCTGATTATAGTTTACATAATATAATTATTTATATTAACCTCATATCACTCGTATAACGTCTCGCATTCACGTATAATGAAAGAAAATAGCGAAGGAGTATGCCTATGAGACACTTTGTCCTAGTATTTTCTCTTGCATTTTTACTCACTGGTTGTAATGAAGAAGGAAAAGTAGAGCCCACGCCAACTGCGGAGGACAAACAGCCTGTTGAGCAGAAACAAACATCGCTTCTCTCCTATTTTCCAGCTGATGGGTCTACGGCCTATTTTCAAGGAGAAGGAAATGAGTTTGCTAGCTTCACACTGCGTACAACCTATCTCGATCCACAGCATATTGCACAAATAGAGGATAATGGTGGTGTGACTCTCTTAAAAATCTATCGCATAACGGATACAAATATTGATCTTGTCTATCGGGAACCAGTTGACAGCAATCCAAGTTTGCCAAGTGCAGCAGAGGCAGCTTCTTATCCTGTACTGGAAACAATTCTTCAAAAGCCATTACAAGTTGGGACAAGTTTTCAAGGCTGGACCATTCAATCAACGACCGCCACTGTTGATACAGGAACAAACATTTATCAAGATGTGATCCAGCTAACCCGCTCTAAAGATCAAATGACGACGACCAAATATTTTGTGAAAGATATAGGCCTAATTCGCATAGAGGATACGATGGAGACAGATCAAGATGAACCATTTGTTGTAACATCCACCTTGCAAAAAATAGAATAGTTTGATGATAACAGGCGTCCAGCTTGGGCACCTGTTATTTTAGCTTAGGGGGTCTTATATGAGTGACATACATAATGCAACATCCAAGCAAGAAGAATTGACGGAAGAAGAATTCATTGAGCTCGTACTCGAAGAACAACAAAAAGCATTAGCACGAGAACGAGAAGAACGGCTTCATGGAAAAAAGCCCAAAAAACAAAAACCTCTTGTGCGTTGGATGGTGTGGGGCATGGCAATGGTCCTATTTTTCAATACATTCGCCTTAGTTTTTCAAATTTATTCCATTCCAGCGATTGAATTCATCAAAGTTTCAACCCGACTCTCGGCACAAGAGGATATACAAACCTATAAAAAGGCAGTCGTTGAAATCTCGACTGGCTCTAGCAAAGGCACTGGTTTTGCCATTTCTCCTGACGGGCTTATTGTCACCAATGCCCACGTAGTAGAAGATGCCACTTCATTATCTGTTGTATTTCCAGACGAGGGATTGATGGAGGCAACGTTAATCGAAAGTTATCCAGCAGTAGATTTAGCTCTAGTACAAGTGGAGGCCGAGCAACTCCCCTATCTCCCACTAGCAGAAGATCCACCTTTTTCTGCGGATGAACATATTTATTTTATTGGTAACCCTCTCGCCTTTACAGGTATTGCGAATGAAGGGACACTACTAGAATCCATTCAATTAGAGGATTGGCAGGAGCCCGTTATGATGCTGAAAGCCCCGGTTTATCGGGGGAATAGTGGTAGCCCTGTAATCGACCAACAGGGGAAGGTCATTGGCATTATCTTTGCGACGATGAAACATGAGCCGATTGGTCGTGTCGGCCTGTTCGTACCCGTTCAACAGCTCCATCATTTATTAGAAGCGCAACATAAAAAATGAACCTGTGGTAAGCAGGTTCATTTTTTGGGGGAATAGAGTTTACATAATATTATTATTTATCCTTACTTTCTTGCTTCACAAACTGAGCGATTGGTGATTTCACAGGGATCTTACTGACTACCTCATCACTCACTTCTGCAACTTTTTGTAGCACATGTAACAGCTTATCGTCCCCTGTCCAATGCTTTTCCACTACTTCCGGCCCCAATTTATTAATGATCGTATTGATCACAAAAGTCGCCAGCACCACATCATCTAAGTAGCCACCAAAGCCTAATAATCCCTCTGGCATCAGATCAATCGGCAGCACAAAATACGCAATAGAAGCCCCTATTAAAGCTCGACTTTTCTTATCTACACCCGCATCGGTTACTGTTTTAATTAATAAATGAAATAAATCAGGCACAAACATTAAATAAGGCGTAAATTTATTCTTTTTCCCCTTCTTCGATCCAAGAAAAGCTACTAATTTCATACGCAACTTCTGATAAAAATCTTGCTGCTCCTGTTCCTCAGGCAATTTTTCTACATTCTGCAAATCCATCTACCTCCTTCATTATTACAAACAATCTAGAATTTTTTCCATGGTATTCGCTACTATTAAGTGCAGTCTTTTCTCTACTTAGCACGGTTGCCCTTCAATTTTGCAGGCTATCCTTCGCTTTGTGTGGTCTATCCGCTACTTTTGCTATCCTATCCACCGCTTTGCTCAGATGCTCTCCATTTTTGCGAGCTATCCTTTGCTTTGAAGATTCTATCCGCTACTTTCATAAAGCTATCCTTCGCTTTACGCAGTCTATCCGCTACTTTTGCTATTCTATCCACCGCTTTGCTCAGATGCTCTCCATTTTTGCGAGCTATCCTTTGCTTTGAAGATTCTATCCACTACTTTCATAAAGCTATCCTTCGCTTTACGCAGTCTATCCGCTACTTTTGCTATTCTATCCACCGCTTTGCTCGGATGCTCTCCATTTTTGCGAGTTATCCTTCACTTTACAGATTCTATCCACTACTTTCATAAAGCTATCCTTCGCTTTACGCAGTCTATCCGCTACTTTTGCTATCCTATCCACCGCTTTGCTCAGATGCTCTCCAATTTTGCGGGCTATCCTTCACTTTGCTCATTCTATCCACTACTCTATATATAACCTAAATAATGATTTGTAATCCCTTAAACTTTTAAATGCTACAAAAAAAGACACCCTATTTGCATAGGATGTCTGGGTTTAACGAAAGTATTTTTTAATTACTGAGAATTAAAGTTTAGTTACGTTAGCAGCTTGTGGTCCGCGGTTGCCATCTACAACTTCGAATTCCACTTTTTGACCTTCGTCAAGTGTTTTGAAACCTTCGCCTTGGATAGCTGAGAAGTGTACGAATACGTCGTTTTCACCTTCAACTTCGATGAATCCAAAACCTTTTTCTGAGTTAAACCATTTTACTGTACCTTGTTTCATTTAAGAAAACCTCCAAAAAATAAAAGTGAACAATATGTAATTTCTTCAAGGAATGAAAAAAATTCACATATTACAAAGAGTACCGAACTAACGCGATCACTTTTTGTAATATGTGAATTCATGTTTCCGGTGAAGCAATTAAATTGTTAACCTAAGTATAACCGCCATTCATAATTTTGTCAAATAAAGAAATTGTTTTTTTACTTTATTTCAAAATCTTTTTACAACTCTCCGATTTTACAAGCAATAATGCCATGATAAACTTGTGCATCGTCATCACAAGCCTCACAATAGAAGCTTTCGTCATCAGACCAAAAAGCCCAATACTGCCCTTCTTTCGTCATTTCATTGTCATAAGAGGAACGAAAGTGTGCTAATTTTTGCTGTAATGCACTTTCAAAAAGCTCCTTCGTTTCAAATGTATCTTGTGTTTGAATAAAAGCTTCCCAGCCTTCAAATTTCCACCAAGGCTCGTAGTCCGCTTTCATGTAAATAATTGTATACATATTTGCCCATTCCTTGCTGTCATTAGATAATTTCATTTTAGCAAACACATCTGAAATGTCTATTAAAACCACCTGAATTATGCTATTATTACCTTATTATACATACTTTTTGGGAGGAATTTTTATGTTTTCAAGTATTCGACCTAAAGCAGAGTTAGAAGAACTTCTAAAACGTGGTACGGATTTGCATGCAACAGGCCGATTCCATCAAACACTGGCATTCAACCATTTTCATTCACAGGATGAGGAGCATTTGAGGACACTCTATCAAAAGCTAAAAGATATTACCCCCTCCATGAATGCCATTTTTCATCATTATTTAAGCGAGATATCCCCTACCTCTCAATTAACCATTAGTGAAGAAAATATCAATCAATACTTAACACAATTTTTCTTAGCAACACGTGATGATAATTATGTAGACGAAACTGTCAAATTTTTCAATCTATTTCGCAAGCATCAATATGAGCCTGGTAAACTAATTGTCGTATTTAATCAATTCGCATTCTATATTACGACATATATTTTACACAATTTTGGTATCAAGCCGAATAAGGCATTTCAATTTATGAAATCATTCCAATCCGCTGTCAATGTCGATCAAGAATTATTAGTGGAAGTCTTGACGGAACGCATTATTGAAAATGTAGTGGGCGAAGTATCCTCTTTAATGGATGTTAATGCCAAAATTATGTACATGAAAGATTTGGTCTTTAGCTTAGATAAACAAAATGAGGAAATTCAATCCTCCACTGCTGCAACAGAACAGATTGCCGCTTCTATTAATGAGGTAGCGCGTATGTCTTCTCATATATCTGAGAAAACGACTGAATCTGTTGACCATGCAACGCAAGGGAAAAATGCGATTGAGCATGCCTTATCAGAAATTTTTAAAACGGAAGAAACGTTTACTTCTATCGTAGAATCATTTTCAGAATTGCAAAAGCGGGTAAATGATATTGAGCAGGTTGTCACGTTAATCAACCAAATTGCAGATCAGACGAATTTACTTGCTCTCAATGCCTCCATCGAAGCCGCACGTGCAGGTGAACATGGAAAAGGCTTTGCGGTCGTAGCACAAGAAGTACGAAAGCTAGCTGAAAACACGGTCTCTGCTCTAAGCGAAGTATCTGCGAATGTTCATCATTTAAAGAGTTATTCCAATGATGTGTCTCATTCCATTACAGAAACGACAGCCATCATTAAAGAAGCTACTGTCGAGGCAAAAGATTCATTACCATTATTAAATGCCATTGTGCATGCGATTGAAGGCATTAATTTAGATGTTACAAATACAGCAGCCATTTCACAACAACAAGCAGCTGCAATTGATGAAGTCTCTGCGAGAATGATTGAAATTTCAAGTTTGCAGGAAGATATTCGTGATTATAGCCATAATACATCCAGTGACATTCATTTATTAGGGAAAGAAATTAACCGTTTCCGTAATGATATTATTGCCAACAATAATGTGCAGCTTTCATCTATTGCTCTTTTACAATTATCGAAGGCTGATCATATTTTATGGAAATGGCGCATTTATAATATGTTCCTTGGCCTAGAAAAAGTGGAACCAAGCGATGTTTCTTCTCATCGAGATTGCCGACTTGGCAAATGGTACACAGCGCCACGGACAGTAGAACGTTTCGGCCATTTACAGGACTATCATGAGTTGGATGGCTATCATTTACGTGTCCATGAATCAGCGAAGCTTGCTGCAGAAGCCCATAAAGCTGGCCATATCGAGCAAGCCGATGTCCATTTAAAGGAAGTAGATGAGGCATCTAAGCATGTTCTTTATTATATTAATAACTTAATTGCTTATTTAGAAAAAGAACGTGTCATGCAATAAACGGAGAGGCTCATCCCTCTCCCCCATTAGCTAGGAGGTATTCCCTTGAACAAACGAGCAAGTATCAAATTTTTTGGTGATGTTTACGGCACAGGCTACCGTTTTTTCATCAAACAAAAAGCTATTGAATTAGGGTTAAAAGGCTACTGCCGATTGAATGACGCAGAGCAAATTGAAGTGGAAGTAGAAGGCTCTGAAAAAGCGCTTAATGAATTCCTCCTTTTTGTCCAAAAAGGCGTCAGCCCTCAAGCTGATTCCAATTCATTTTCATTAGAATTGTACGATGAGTTAAAAGGATACGTACGTATGGAGTCAGACATTGTTTAGTCTGGCTCTTTTTTTTGTACTGTTATACGGGACGTCAAAAAGAGTAAAGAAAGCATTCCCTTTTCGCCATACATTGATATGAAACATTCCCCAAAACTAGGAACATCTTTTCATTTGAGCGTTATTTAATGTTCGTAATAGTCAACAACATACTAATCATATATTCCCCATTCAAATAAAAAATAATGACTATCAGATTTTCCAAATATATAATCATATGTATGTCCCTTTTTTATTTGAATAATTTCGACATTATTCAATCTAGTTAAAAGTTCTTTTACAATGGCCTCTTGAGCATTAAGGTATGCTAACTCATTTTTAAATCTACTGATAAAATCATCTTTGTTCACTAACTCCATATAACTGTATTTTTTGGGGTAATACTCATTAATCCAGCCCATTTCTAACGCCGTTATCCATTGTTCATCTGAAGGGTCTGGGTCATCATTAACTTCCCACTCCTCTCCATCAAACAATTCCTTTTTAAAGATCGCTGAAAATGCCTCTTGAATAGTATCAAATTGACTTTTTTCTGCAAATATTAAATCGACTTGCATAACATAGTTATCTCTAAATTCATATACATCAAATGATAAATTCGATAACCTTACATTAGCAATTTGTCTCGCAAATAAATTGTGATCATCAAGCAACTCTTGAATATCTTTCTTCATCAAATAATCTCCATACCTTTCTTCCTACTTCTATTAAATTAATACTACACCGCATTATTGTAAGAACTATAAAAGGCAACAAAAAGCCACGTTCAGACTTCTGACGATTATTTAATTTTTATTTTTTGAATCGTCGCAACATAGATAGATGCTTCATTGATTTTCACATATTAATTTTTGGATTCCTTCAAATATCCCTCTTTGCATAAATACGCTTTTAGCTTTGATTTTTTCTCAAAGATCTTTTCTATCACCTTTTGCTCCCATACTTGTTCATCTATATTTTTAGTAATCGACATCATATAAATTTTTGTCATGCTCTTTCCCCCTTTAACTATTTTACGAATTTATTTGGGTAAAGTTTCAATTAAAAAAAGACGTGCCCTTGAGCTAAGACCTATCATTTTGTTCCCATTCATAATGTTTTTGGGGTTGGGTCATCCTATTTATGAATGGATGCTACTGTTTTAGTTAACGCTTGAATGGTTATTAGTACTGATATGGGGAGATGACCGTTGAATCGCTCATGCCAATGCCACAATCGTTCATTAGGAGGACAAAATCGACGCATTTGGAGAAACAATTCACTTATTCTATGTATTATCATTGAGAAAGTTAACAAATAGCAGTAAAATTTATGTAAGGGATCATTTTTCAATGAAACTTTATGTCGATTATTTCGTATAAGAAGATAGACATATTGAAAAGCAAGGAGGATGAAACAATGCTTAGTGTCGGACAGTTTTTTTCTAGACATTCTGCCAGCTTTCTTATTTCGCTTACGACCGTTTCTATCGCAGCAATTGCGGCAAATCCTGGATTCTTCCTTGGTGGTTTACTGTTTGCGGGTTCCTATGCGACGAGTACAGCGTTGCTGAAACATAGACAAAAAAAGAAAGTCATGCAAATAGCAGGTATTACAAAAGAAGAATTCAAGCATATTGAAACACAATTATCAGCAGCTAATAAGCATATTCAAACATTAAGTCAAAACTATTTACGCGTACGTTCTGTATCTGCGTTTAAACAATTACTTGAAATGACGCGTATTTCTAAAAATATCGTCAAAATTGTGAAGACAGACCCACGAAAATTTTATAATGTAGAGCCCTTTTTCTATGCACACTTACCTTCTGCTGTGGAATTAACGGATAAGTATACAATGCTTTCGAAGCAGCCTGTGAAGGATAAAGAAATTCAATTAACATTATCAAAAACACGTGAAACGCTAACTGATTTAAATGATACGATTCAAATTGATTTAAAGGACGCGCTTGCTAATGATATTGATACCCTACAAATGGAGATTGAATTTGCAAATCGTTCCAATCTTAGACGTAGAGAACAATTGGATTGGCGAGGGGACGATAAATGACAGCAAATGAACACGCATTTCAACTGAATACCATACCAGGGCTTTCTCCACTGGTCCAATCCTATTTAGAAACAACTCCACAAAATGAGGCGATGGCGACTTATGAAACGCTATCGCCTCTTGCACAAAGTCGTGCCTTACTTTATGCTAGTCAAATTGATTTGACAGATTTTGAATCATTGCTGTCCCTTGGGCAAGATTCACAGCGAGCTCTGTCTCAATTTGCTGATCGCATGCTTGCGCAAGTGAAGCAAAAGGACGTCTCAAAAATCGGTCAAATGCTTGATTCCTTAATGCACACGTTAGATCGAATAGACCCGACGGCTTTAGAACCAAAGAAACAAACCTTTTTCAAAAAAATCTTTGGAAAAACAGAGCCGACTGTGAAGCAAACATTAACAGAATTTGAGCGTATTAGTATTCAGGTGGAACGTATTGGCGTTCAGCTAGAGCGTGCACAGCTTCAGTTGATCAAGGATGTCGAAAACTTAGAAGCGCTTTATGCTCATAATCGTGGATTTTTTGAGGAGCTGGCTACTGCTATTGCAGCAGGTCAAATGAAAAAACAGCAAGCCATTGAGGTTGAGTTACCCACACAAATAACGAGTGTTCAAGCAACGAAACAACCGCTTGCTATTCAGCAGCTCAATGACTTTGCCGCACAAATTGAAAGGTTGGATCAACGTATTTATGATTTACAAGTATCACAGCAAGTAGCGCTGCAAACGGCTCCTCAAATACGCATGATTCAACAGGCGAATCAAACGTTAGCGGAAAAAATTGAATTTTCGATTGTCACTTTGATTCCTCTTTGGAAAAATCAGCTGGCGATGATGCTTTCTATGCATATGGATCATCACTATGCACAGCTAGAAGAACGATTAGCTCAGGCACATGATCGCTTCTCTAGTCCATCGTTTGAACAACAGGTTTCGAAATTTAAAGAAACGCAGCGAGAACTGCAAACCGCGATTAAAGATGTGTTTGCCCTGCATACAGCAACTGAACAAGAAAAACAACAGCTACAAGATGTGGCAGGTGCCAGAGGCTATCAGCGCGATTAACAAAAAAGGGGTGGCTCAGCATATAATCTGAACCACCCTGTTTTATGTTATTCAAAATAATCTTTATAGTAGCCACCGACATTACCTGTATTATCGATGATAAAAATGAACTCTTCTGTTTCATTTTTTACTTCATATTCTTTCCCTACTGTTAATACATTGGACACTAAGTATTTTGATGCATTTGTATGTTTGCAAGTTATCGTTCGTAGTGTTGGCGCATCTTTCCATTTTAAATGTAACATATTCTCTCTACCTCTCTTTACTAGCCGAAGCTAATGTCTATTGCTTATTTTATAATATTTTTGGGCTTTTGTGGAGAAAAAAGAAAGACTATAGCTATTCTATCCAAAAAAAATGACTATTTGAGGTGTTATGATGAGTTTTGGTGGTGTACCGCAATGGTTTTTTATTATTGCTGTAGCATTTGCAATCTGCTTTGTTCTTTATGCAGAATGGAATTCTAGAAAATAAGTGAGTCCAATAAATCGGACTCACTTTTTCTATGCTTATTTTAATGTCCGCTTTAAAAATTCTTTTGTCCGTTCATGCTGAGGGTTTACTAATACTTGTGATGGCGGGCCTTCCTCGACAATGATGCCTTTATCCATAAAGACGACACGATCTGCCACCTCTTTGGCAAACTCCATCTCATGTGTCACGATTAACATTGTATTCCCCTCAGTGGCTAACTGTCGCATCACCTTTAATACCTCACCGACCATTTCTGGGTCTAATGCCGATGTCGGTTCATCAAATAGCATGACATCTGGATTCATTGACAATGCTCGAGCGATAGCCACACGCTGCTTTTGCCCCCCTGAAAGCTGACGAGGCTTGGCGTTCACATATTGATCCATACCAACGATATTCAAATATTTAAGCGCCGTTTCTTCTGCTTCTTTCTTTGATCGCTTCAATACTTTGATTTGGCCCACTGTGCAATTGTTTAACACATTGTGATTGTTAAATAAATTGAATTGCTGGAATACCATTCCTAGATGTGTACGATATTCTTGAATATTGTGCTTATCATCTAAAATGTCTTCCCCTTTATAAATAATTTGACCACCACTTGGCGTTTCTAATAAATTGATGCAACGAAGTAATGTTGATTTACCAGAACCAGAAGAGCCAATTAAACAAACGACTTCGCCTTTTTCTACTTGGAAATTTACATCTTTTAACACTTGGTTACGTCCAAATGATTTACTTAAATGTTCAATCTTAATCACTGCCATTTGTGCGTCCCCCTATACAGCTTCTTTTTGTTCTTTTTGATAGGCATCAGGTCCATCTAGACGTTTTTCAACATAGAGAAGGATGCGAGATGCGGTAAATGTCATGATAAAATAAAGAATACATGCAACAAAGAATGATTCAAAATAACGGAAGTTGTTACCTGAAATTGATTTTGTTTGGAAGAATAATTCCGTTACCCCAATGACATTTAATACGGCTGTATCTTTAATATTCATAATTAATTGGTTACCTGTCGCCGGCAAGACATTGCGTGCTACTTGTGGTAAAACAACATGCAGCATGATTTGGAAGTGATTCATACCAATTGCCGACGCTGCCTCGTATTGACCATTATCAATCGAGACAATACCACCTCGAACAATTTCTGCCATATAGGCCCCTGTGTTAAGGGAAACGACTAAAATACCTGCTGTAATAAAATGCATATCGATACCAAATGCGATATCTAGTCCGTAGTAGACTACCATAGCCTGTACAATCATTGGTGTACCACGGAAAAATTCAACATAGCATGTCAGGATAAAATTAATAAGCTTTAAGCTATAAAATTTTAAACCTTTTTTACGAACTGGAATCGTATGCATAATTCCAATGAAAAATCCGATGAATGCACCAATAATTGTACTAATAATCGAAATCAGTAACGTATAATACGCACCTCGTAAAAACATTTGCCAGTTGTTTTCAATAATTGAAAGTATCCATTCAAGACTCATGATGTTCCTCCTAACAATGTCATGTTGCTTGCTTATTTCCTTCGTGTCCTAGCTATTTCTACTATTCTATGATTTGTTACGCTAGGACATTATCATTATGTAGAGAGGTTCTCATTTTGATAATGATGAAATGATCATGCACGGACCAGCAACTAGCCCGTGCCTTGTCATTATTGTGCTGCTGGTTGTTGAGAAATCGCTTCTTCCATAATCGCTTGACGATCGTCTTCCGAAATACCTTTTAGGATTTCGTTGATTTTTTCACGGTTTGCATCGTCTTTACGTAAGCCTACAGCAATCGAAGTATTGGAAAGATCCGTATCAAAGCCTTCTTCAAATGCGACATATGTGAACTTATCGTTGGCAGCAGCAGCGGAAATACCTTCTGGACGTTCTGCTACATAGCCATCAATTTTGCCAGCCTCTAAAGCGACACGCATTGCGGGGAAGCTTTCCATTGCTGTTTGTTTTTCTACACCGTTAATTTGATCAATAACGTTGTAGTTCGATGTATTTAATTGTGAAGTAATTTTAGCACCAGAGAAATCTTGAATCGATTTTGCATTTTCATACTTGCTACCTTTCTTAATAACCATAACGAAATCAGAAGTATAGTAGTTTTCTGTAAAATCAATCGTTTTCTTACGCTCTTCAGTTGGTGACATACCCGCGATAATCGCATCAATTTTGTTAGATTGTAGCGCTGGTACTAATCCGTCCCATTCCATTTTGACAATGACTAGCTCTTTGCCTAAGCCTTCAGCAATTTTTTTTGCCATTTGGACATCGTAGCCGCCTGCATACTCTGCATTATCAGCAATTTTCACTGCACCATTAGCATCACCTTGCTGTGTCCAGTTAAATGGTGGATAGCCAGCCTCCATTCCGATTCGGAATTCACCGCCACTTGCTTCCTTGTCAGCACCAGCATCACCTGAACCGCCATCCTTTTTGTCGCTAGTGCCACATGCAGCTAGCACAATTGCTGTCATGATAGAGATCATTACTAACAACCATTTTCTTTTCATAAAAAACTCCCCTTTTCTGTAAAAAAATAAGACAACTGTAATAAAAAAGACCTAAGTATATTGAACTTAGGTCTTACCTTGTATGACAGTTGCCCAAATCCTCACTATAATTTCCATTTTCCGAGATAGCACAACCTAGTAAATCTGGAAATCCATTTACTAGGACAGTCCTGCACTTATTCACTGCAGACCCAGCATAAAAGTACGAGCTCCTTTTATACTTCGGCGATATTTCCTTCTTCATTGCGTCTTCGCTTGCTTGAACTCAACAATGAACTAATAAATACCGCGCCTCTACCTCACTGGTAAATGTTAGTGAGGTTTGTTTATTTAATTGATATTTAGATACTACTATAAAACTAGTACACTCGTCAAGACAGTTTTAACATTTTTCTGACTAATGACAATATTAGGATATTGTTCGTTCTCTATTCATTTTAAATCGTTAAGCTTCTATCGATATTTCTGAAAATTAAAACAAATTTTTATTATAGAGTATGTGCTCTATGTGAGAAAAGTTGTGTTTATGTCTTTTTTGCTCCTCTAAACGATATAACATTAGTACTCTTTCAAACATAGAATCGGTCAAAATCTTTCGTCATGCATAAAAAAACCCTGCTGAACATTGTTCGCAGGGTTGAATCGCATTATGAATTTAATAGTAAATCTTCAGGATTTTCGATTAATTCTTTAACTGTTTTTAAGAATCCTACAGAATCTTTTCCATCGATTATACGGTGATCGTAAGAAAGTGCTACATACATCATTGGACGGATTTGAACTTCACCATTTACTGCAACTGGACGGTTAACAATTGAGTGCATACCTAAAATACCAGCTTGCGTACCGTTCATAATAGGAGTTGACATTAATGAACCGAATACACCACCATTTGTAATTGTGAATGATCCACCAGCCATGTCATTTAAGCCTAATTTTTTATCACGAGCTTTTGTCGCTAAGTTAGCGATATCTTTTTCGATTTCTGCAAAGTTTTTGCTGTTTGCATCGCGTACAACTGGTACAACTAAACCTTCTTCAGTTGATACAGCAATACCGATATCAAAGAAGTTATTTAAATGAATTTCATCACCAGAGATTTGAGCGTTTACGTATGGGTATTTTTTTAGTGCCGCAACAACAGCTTTTGTGAAGAATGACATGAAACCAAGTTTGATGTCATTTGCTTTTACAAACTCTTCTTGTTTACGTTTACGAAGTGCCATGATATTTGTCATGTCAATTTCGTTAAATGTTGTTAACATTGCTGTTGATTGTTTCACTTCTAATAAACGTTTAGCAATTGTTTGGCGACGACGGCTCATTTTTTCAACTGTTACACGGTCAGAATTAGCTGCTGGTGTAAATACTACTGGGCCACCTGAAGTTGCTACTGATGTAGGTGCTGCTACTGGTGCTACAGCTGGAGCTGTACCATGAGCTGCTACATCTTGTACACGTACACGTCCTTGTGGATCTACTGGAGATACTGCTGCAAGGTTGATACCTTTTTCACGAGCAAGACGACGTGCTGCTGGAGAGGCGATTACTCGCTCACCAGAAGTTTCTTCTACAACTGGAGCCGCTGCTACTGGTGCAGATGCTGCTTGTGGCGCTGCTGGAGCCGGAGCTGCTTCAGCTGGAGCCGCTGCAGGTGCAGGTGCTGCGCCTTCGCCTGCTTCTACTACTGCGATAACTTGACCAACTAGTACAGTATCGCCTTCTTCAGCTAAAATTTGTGTTAATACACCTGCTTCTTCAGAAATGATTTCAGCGTTTACTTTATCTGTTTCAAGTTCAACGATGAATTCACCTTTTTCAACGCGATCGCCCACTTTTTTTACCCACTGTGCGATACTACCTTCTGTAATCGATTCTGCTAATTCAGGGACTTTAATTTCAGCCACTTTCATTTCCTCCTTTGATTAACGTGCATGACGCACATAAAAGGGCTACTGCTTGAGGGCAAGTAGCCCGGTTTTTTCAAAAATTTATATGTGATTATTTAACCTTCACTGGCTCAGCAACTGCCGCTTCAATTAATGCTGCTTGTGCTGCTTTATGAGAATCTGCATCCCCTTCAGAAGTTGAGCTCATTGCAGGACGACCTACATAGCGAAGTTTTTTACCTTCTGAAAGTTCATATAATGTTTCTAATGCATAATTCCATGAGCCTTGGTTTTTAGGTTCTTCTTGTACCCAAACAATTTCTTTCACATTTGGATACTTAGCAATAATACCAGCAACTTGCTCTTTTGGGAATGGGTAAAGTTGTTCTACACGAATAATGTGTAAATGATCGAAGCCTTCTCCGTCTTTTACGCGATCCGCTAAGTCGATCATCACTTTACCAGTTCCTAAAACGATACGCTCTACAGCTTCTGGTTTAGCGCCTAAACCTGGTTGTTCAATCACTTCTTGGAATGAACCATTTGCCAATTGTTCAGCATTCGCCGCCGCTAATGGGTGACGTAATAGTGATTTTGGTGATACGACTACAAGTGGACGTACCCCTTCTGTACCTAATAACGCTGCTTGACGGCGTAATAAATGATAGTAGTTACCTGCATTTGAACAGTTCGCTACAAACCAGTTGTTTTCAGCTGACATTTGTAAATAGCGTTCCATACGGCTTGAAGAGTGCTCTGGACCTTGACCTTCATAACCATGTGGTAAAAGGATCACTAATCCAGATTTTTGGCCCCATTTAGAGCGTGCCCCTGAAATAAAGTTATCAAACATCACTTGTGCCATGTTCGCAAAGTCACCGAATTGTGCTTCCCACACTGTTAAAACATGACTATTTTCTAGGTTGTAACCATACTCAAAGCCTACTACTCCCGCTTCAGTCAGTGGAGAGTTGTGTACTGAGAAGGATGCACTCGCACCAGAAATATGATGAAGCGGTGTGAAGACATTCCCATTGTTTTTATCGTGAAGTACTAAGTGACGTTGAGAGAATGTACCACGTTGAGCATCTTGACCTGTAAAACGTACTGGTGTGCCGTCTTGGATAATTGTCGCATATGCTAACGTTTCTGCATGGCCCCAGTCAATTTTTGCTGATGCATAGGCATCACGACGTTTTTCTAAAATTTTGCCAAGCTTTTTCTGTGGCTCGAAGTTTTCTTCAAACACTAAAAGCTCTTCATTGATTTTTTCTAAACGTTCCGCACCAACTGCTGTATCAATTTGTGGGAACTCTACTTTTAATTCTGCTGGCATTTCTAAATGCTGATGATCATCTTTATCTGCCATTTCTCTTACATGGTCATAGGCTGCTTGCATTTCTGCATAGATTGCTGTATCTAAGGCAGCTACATCTTCAGCAGATAGAAGACCTTCAGCCACTAATTGTGCTCCATATAAAGCACGCACTGTTTCATGTTTAGAAACCAATTTGTATGTTTCTGGGTTTGTCACAGTTGGGTCATCTGTTTCATTATGACCATGGCGACGGTAACCAACTAAGTCTACAATAATATCTTTGCCGAATTTTTGACGGTAGTTAGCAGCAAAACGACCCACTTGCGCTACTGCCTCTGGGCTATCTGCGTTGACATGGATTACTGGTACCTCGTAACCTTTTGCTGGGTCAGAAGAGTACACAGAAGAACGAGAATCATAATGCTCAGTTGTGAAACCGATCATATTGTTCGCGATAATGTGGATTGTACCACCTGTTGTAAAGCCTTCTGTTTTAGCAAAGTTTAAAACCTCAGTCACAATCCCTTGACCTGGGAATGCAGCATCACCGTGCACTAAAATACCTAAGCCTTTAGTACGGTCGTGTACCGCTTGGCCTGGTTTAGACGTATCATCTTGTGTTGCACGAGTAGCTCCAAGTACAACTGGATTGCCAACTTCTAAGTGAGATGGGTTGTAAGCCAATTTAACATTCATACCCGATTCACGGTTGTAAGAAGCACCCATATGGTATTTCACATCACCTGTCCAACCTTTTGTAATTTCAAGGCGGCCATGCTCAGGCATAAATAACTCATTTGAAACATGTGCAAAGTCAGAGAACATCATGTCATAAGGTTTGTTTAAGATGTGTGTTAAAACATTTAAACGACCACGGTGTGCCATACCAATACGTACATTTTCTACATTTTTGGCTTCTGCTGTTTTAACGATTTCATCAAATAGAACGATTTGCGTATCTAAGCCCTCACCAGAGAAACGCTTTTGCCCTACAAAAGTTTTATGAATAAATTTTTCGAAATTTTCAACGCGAGTTAAACGATCTAATAAGGCTTTCTTCTCTTCAGAAGATAATGCTTGTTTAAATAAGCCTGATTCAATTTGCGCTTGAATCCAATCACGTTCTTCTGTAGCTACTACGTGACCGTATTCAAATGCCACTTTATCTGTATAAACAGCTTTTAGATAGTCGATTGCATCCTTACCATTTTTCACGTTTGCTGGCACATCTTTGAAGAAGATTGCTGCAGGAATTTCAGCTAAATCCGCAGCGCTTAAGTTGAACGCGCTTTCTTCAATTTGAGCTGTTTGTAGTTCACGGTTTTTCAGAGGATAAATATCTGCCGCTAAATGACCGTGTGAACGGATTGCGTCTGCTAATTTCACAGCGGCTAACACTTTTTTGTAATCGCCAGCAGGAGCCGCTGCTGTATGACTAACTACAGCTACTTCACCTTCTACTACTACTGGTGCACCAAATTGTTGGAATAAAGAAACTAACTCCGGTTCTACTTCTTCAGGAGACTGTAAGAATAAGTCGTATTGCTCCATCACATATCCTAGGTTAGGACCAGAGAAAGCTGACCATGGAGAACTTACAGTTGTAACGTTGTTCGACATGAAAAATGACCTCCAAATTTTGCCTTTCGGCAGTTCCATTAATTAAATTACAATTAATTATATAATATTTAGCCGTTCTTTAAAAGAAAGTTTCACACTACTTTTCCATATTTTAAAGAACGTTTTTTCCATCTCAATCTTACTACTCTTCACAAAAAATACAACTCTTTTTAGCAAATTAAGCAATTTTTTTCGCAAAGGATAGAATAATGAAATAAAGCGTGAATTTTTCTTAATATTTTAGCGGTATTCTTAGCGAGAAAACGGTTCCAATATTAACCTCACTCTTGACTTCTACTGTCGCATTGTATTTTTCAAGTAACATCTTCGAAATGCTAAGTCCTAAGCCAGTTCCACCAATTTGACGATTTCTTGCTTCATCCACTCGATAAAATCGATCAAAGATAAACGGCATATTCTCTTCTGCTATTCCTATACCATTATCAGCAATTTCTAAACATGCAATTTTTCCAGCAGTTGTAAGAGAAATTTCAATCTCAGGAATTTTTTCACAATAACGAATTGCATTCTCTATTATATTACGAACGATTTGACTTAGTGCATTTTCGGTAATAAATAACGGACCGATTTCGCCATTTTTCGACAGCGATATTCGTGCTTGTGGATGGACAAGCTGTAGCTCCTCCATGACGGCTTCTATTACTACTAGTGCATTTGCCTCACTTGCCTCATCTTTTTCCTCACGTCGTGCAAGCTCTAATAATTCCTCAATCATTTTACGCATCCGAGCAATTTCCGTTAGTGAAGTATCAATGGATTCTTCTAAAATGGCTGGATCATCTTTGCCCCATCTTTTTAACAAGGAGAGATGCCCTTCAATGGCTTGAATCGGTGTTCGCAGTTCATGGGAAGCATCTGCGACAAATTGTTGCTGCTGGGTAAAGGAAATTTGCAGCTCATTCATCATCGCATTGTACATTTTTAACAGATCACCAATCTCATCCTGTGATGTATAGGTTAGCTGGATAGGCTGATTAAATCCTTGGTCTACCACCGTCTTCATGGATGCACGCAATTCATGTAATGGCTTCATTAAATAATTGGCCAAATAATAGCCAATGGAGCCTGATAGTATCAATGCCCCTATCCCCGCTATTAGCATCGCTGTCAGAAGGTAATGCATAAGGGATTGAAAGCTAGTCAAAGGATGAATAACTTGGATATAGCCTTGAAAAAAGCCGATCCGTATCGGTTCATTGATGACGAGTACATCCTTCTTATCGATGGTCATTTCCAGAACTTCTTGCATCGATTGTAGCGGTGCAGCAGCTGAAGTATCATTGATACGTAAAATATCCACTCCATCTCTATTAAATATTCTGACCGTTTCATCGCGATCGGCAATGGATTTGAGCAAACCTGTATTTTGTTGTATTTGCTGAATGGTAACATTAGGACCTTGTGATTCTAAAAAGGAGATAATATCGTCACTTGTACGTTTGACCTTACCTTCCTCATCGTTTAAGAGCCATGTATGAAGCGAAAGATAAACGACTATACAAATAATTGTAAAGCTAATAAAGATGACACTACTTGATGTCAGCATCCATTTTTTCTGTAAAGATTGGTGACGTACATAATTTTTTAATTTATTCATTCACGCATCACATACCCAACACCACGAACAGTTTCTATATAAGCGTTCATATCACCAGGGAGCTTTGTGCGTAAATGTCTGATATAAACGTCTACTACATTGGTCTCGATATCCGTATCATAGCCCCAAACTGACGTTAAAATATGCTCCCTCGTACACACTCTATTTTTGTGCTCGATTAATAGTTTTAGTAAATCATATTCTGTCTTTGTTAGGTCAAGTTTATTCCCTTGAACAAAAACTTCATAGGCTGCCACATCTATTTCAATATCTCGTAAACATAAAGATTCGCTGCTAGTAGGCTCTGGTGTGACACGACGTAAAATCGTCCGTATTCTAGCAAGCAGCTCTTCAATAGCAAAAGGCTTGACGATATAGTCATCGGCTCCTGCATCTAAGCCCGCTACACGGTCCATTACAGCATCTCTCGCCGTTAATAAAATAATTGGCACCTGTGACTGCGTTCGGATACGGCGGCAAATTTCAATGCCATTAATGCCTGGCAGCATCACATCCAATAAGAGAACATCAAAATTTTCCGTAGTGGCCAAAGCCAGTCCATCCCGTCCATCAAAGGCTGTTTTCACCTCATAGCCCTCATGCTGTAATTCTAGTTCAACAAAACGCGCAATATGCTTCTCATCTTCTACCAACAATATCTTCTTAGGCATTGTATCACCTTCTATTCTAAAATAACGATATAGGATATTTATCCCTCTCACGTTCTAGCATAACATCAAACAAAAAGTCTGTCTCACAAGGGAAACCTTGTGGACAGACTTTTTTATTGTATTCCCGAAATGGAAAGATTATTTTTTCCCAACTCTTTTGATCGATATAAAGCTCGGTCGGCTAAATCCATTAACTCATCCAAAGTTTGTGCATGATCTGGATAATAGGCAATACCGATTGAGGCTGTAGGAGTAAAATGATGGTCTTCAATCATCCAGCCTTCTGCTAGTTCATCGCGGATTCGACGAATAATATGCATAATTTGGTCATGCCTTTTATCAGCTTCTCTTGTTAAACCTGTTAGGATGACGATAAATTCATCGCCACCAATTCGAATGACCATGTCATGACTGCGAACCGTTTGATTTAAGGCATTACCAAAGCGCTGAATAAACGCATCCCCTGTGTCATGACCAAAACGATCGTTGACTTCTTTAAAATCATCGCCATCTAGATAGAGCATGGCGACACAGGTTTGATTTTCAGCTGCTTTTGCCAGTATTTTCGGAAACTCTTTTTGTAAATAACGTCGATTAGGTAGCTGTGTTAACGCATCATGATAGGCTAAATAGAGCAAATCATTTTCTCTTTCTTTGCGATGAGTAATTTCTCGAGACACCATCATAATTTGTGAAACCTTTTCACGTTCAGGGTCATGTACAACCGTGACATTGCCCTCTGTCCAAATCGGTGTACCGTCCTTCGCCTTTAGTAAAAGCTCAAACTGTGTTTCTGGCTGACCTGTAAAATTGTTTAAAAATGTTTGCCATTCGTTTTTACTTTCTTGATCTAAAATATCACTGTAAAACTGCCCAAGTAGCTCTTCATTTTCATACCCTAAATAAATCCCATAGGATGGAGACGCATAAAGAATAATGCCATCTTCATTCGTAATCACGATTAAATCATTTGTATTTTCCGTAATGAGTCGGAAAGTACGTTCAATATTTTTTAATTCTGTGAACATTTTTTTCTTATCTGTAATATTATAGTTAATGGTTAAAATTTGTTCGATTTTACCGAACTCATTTTTTAACGGCACAATGGTTGCCTCCACCCAATAATCGGCATGATATTTTGTGCGATAGCACAGTTCTCCTCGCCAAATCTCCATTGTATCCAGCTTGCCTTCGATTAATTGTAAAAAGTTTTGCGCATTGAACCTTGGCTCCATTAATGAATAGGGCTGACCTATTAATTCCTCCGCAGTGTAGCCAGAAGCCTGTAAAAACATATCGCTTGCTTCCGTAATATAGCCTTTATGGTCCAATACAGCAATGGCTGTAGCTGAATTTAAGGCAGACTTAAAAACTTCTAAACCATGAGACTTCGAACGTAATTCTGCTTTTTGTAAAGTAAATTGAGTAAAATCCTGCATGATTAGAAAGATAGCAAACGAATTATCATCCTGCATTACAGGCGATAGGGACATTAAATACATGCGCTCCTGACCTTCTGACGTAAACAGCTTGATCAGCTTTTTATCAAGGTTTTCCCCTCTCGCTGCTTTTTGTAAACAAGCTTCAATGTGTTCAACCTCTTCTTTCGGGATGATCGGTAAATCAACAAACAATTTTTGCTTGACAGTTTCATTATCTAATTGGAAATCTTCCATAAAGCAAGAATTCACTTCGTATACCATACCTTCGGCCGATAAAATGACCGTGGAGAAAAAGGCATGGTCAAACATGGACCGCATAAATAAAAATTTATCCTCAATATTGCGATCATAGAGGATTTCCTTTGTGATGGCTAATATATAGTCTTCATTATTATATTTCAACGGTCTGACAGACGTTTCGTATTTATGAACCTCCGACTGAAAATACGCATAATCTACATAGTCAACCTGATTATGCTCCCTAATCGCTTGATCGTAGTTTTTCTGAATGATCGAAAAAATGCGCTCTGAGGTAACGCTTGAAATCATTTTTCCAATCGCCTCATTTGATAACAGGTCACGAGCTGCTTGGTTTAAGCGAATATATTGATAATCATCCTCTACTTTTTTCATGAGAAAAGCAAAATCTTTGCCAATAAATAATGAATTAAAAAAATCTTCGCTTAAAAGATACTCCATGCTGTCACCTCCAGAAAAGCCATTGCAATCATGATAAAAATGCTAGTATGTATGTTTTGTTCGATTTTATATAATACTACTATTATAACATAAAAATCAAAAATTACCCTTACAGAATAAGATAAATTATATCCTTTTTAGGATATTTTTTGATATATTACCTATTGTAGAAACATTTAAATCCTACTAAAGAAGTGTATAAATGATTAATATTAGATAAAATTGATAGGATAGACTTAATGCTAAAAAACAACAATATTTTCGCCAACACCTCTTCTTTTGTCAGAATTTACTGACTACTAAACTCAAATTTTGTTTTTTTCGAGCAAAATGATTGCATCAAACAGCTTTCGTGTTATATTATATTTAAAAAACTAGCCTTTTTTCGGTATGGTCGAAATCAGTAAGACAGCGGGAGATTATGGAATATCATAGTTATAACGTCTAGTTCTTTGGGTTTTAATTCCAGTACGAATTTTAGTTTTCTTCTTTATGCTTCAACGGAATTGTTTTAACTACCCTAGTAAAGGAGGCGTTTCGTATGCTTAAACATCGAGACCTGCATGAATGTACAGAGCTTTATGAGCTATTATCACACCCTTCTGTATTCCCTTTTGTCCGTCAGAAAGCCACATCCGCTGATGAGTATTGGTTTATGACAAAACAACTGATTGAAGAGGAAGCGAGAGGACTCGCTATCTCGAGGACCATTACTGATGATTGGGGTCAACCAATCGGCACCATTAGTATTCACGATGTGGAGGACGGTGCAGGCTTTTTAGGAACGTGGATTGGACTCCCTTACCAGGGTAAAGGCTATAATCAAAAGGCAAAAATGCTATTTTTGAATGAGTTATTTTTTGATTATAATTTCCATACGGTATTTCTCCGTATACGAGTTGAAAATTTAAAATCACAGCGTGCCGCATTAAAGCTACCTTATGTGGTGAGTGCCAATGAAAGTCATCCGACTTTATTAGCACAGGTCAATAGCGGTGAAGCTCAATTTAATTTATTCAAAATTCAAAAAGATTTATTCTACTTAATAACAGCACATCAAATGCAAGAAGGCGAAGAGCAAGCCATGTAATGTGTCATATATAATAAGAAGCTATAAGGTTTTGTCATCTTTGACCTGCCTCATAGCTTCTTTTCTTTTTTCAAAGAGCCTTTATTTTTTGTAGTGCAAAATTAATGTTGCCATTTCGTCTGGTGTTTTTGGTTTTTGCGTTTTGGACATCTTCTCGACCATTTCTGCCTTACACTCTGTTAATGTATGAACCGACTTCATAAAAGATTCCTTTGTTAATTCTTCTTCCTGCAGCACTTCCGCATAGCCCTGTTTTTTAAACAAGTTGGCATTTAAAATTTGATCCCCACGACTTTTTTGTGCGGATAGCGGCACTAATAGCATCGGCTTGTGTAGTGCCAAAAATTCGAAAATGGAGTTAGAGCCTGCTCGTGACACGATAAAATCTGCTGCATGCAATAGATCAGGTAACTCTGTTGTCACATACTCAAATTGCTTGTAGCCAGGCATTGTCTCTAGTGCTTGGTCATAGTTCCCTTTCCCACACAAATGAATAATATGAAATTGCTTTAAAAGCTCTGGTAAGTTTTGACGCAATGCCTCATTTAGAACAACAGAGCCTAAACTTCCGCCCATCACTAGTAAAACAGGCTTTAATGTTGAAAAGCCACAGAATGATAACCCTTTTGCCCGTTCGCCCTCAAACAACTCCGGACGAATAATGGAGCCTGTGCAAGTTGCCTTTTCTTGTGGTAAATGCTTTAGTGTTTCTTCAAAAATCGTGAACACATGAGAGGCAAAAGGCAGGGCAATTTTATTGGCAAGACCAGGTGTCACATCAGATTCATGTATAACAACAGGCACACCTGCCAGTTTTGCTGCCATAACAACAGGTACTGAAACAAAGCCACCCTTTGAAAAGACAACCTGTGGCTTTACTTTTTTAATAATACGAAAAGCCTGCATCATTCCAGCAAGCACTTTAAATGGGTCTGTAAAATTTTTCATTGAGAAATAACGACGCAATTTACCACTCGCAATGCCATAAAATGGAACATCGGGGAAAGCCTCGCCTATTAATTCTTTTTCAATACCTTGTTCTGAACCAATATAGTGGACATCATAACCAAGTTCAAGTAAAGACGGGAGTATCGCTTGATTTAACGATACATGGCCAGCTGTCCCACCACCGGTTAAAATGATAGTTTGTTGTTTCACATTAATTCTCCTATTCCTTAAAAACCATTGTAGTCCGCACTACTTTTTGTTTACAGTGTTCTATTTTACTATATGCTGAAGAAAAGATATAGATGAAGCACGAAAATTTCAAGCTTTTCTCTCTTTACATATGCTATACTTGTTCATTATGTTCACGAAGGAAGTATCAAATATGTACCAAACATCCACAATTAAGGAAAAATATGCACTACTTTTAAAAATGATTGTTCCCATCTTAGTAACACAAGTAGCCATTTATCTTATTTCATTTTTTGATATTTTAATGTCCAGTCGCTATGGGACAGCCGATTTAGCAGGTGTCTCGATTGGCTCCTCCATTTGGATGCCGATTTATACAGGACTGTCGGGTATTCTCCTTGCCATTACACCGATTGTCTCACAGCTAGTCGGAGCGAAACAAGAGATGGATGCCAAAAAGGCAGTTCAGCAAGGCATTTATGTAGCCATTTTACTGGCAATCATCATCTTCACAGGGCTCTTTTTTGGCATCGATTGGATACTTAGCAAGATGAATTTAGAATCTGCTGTACATAGCATTGCAAAAGGCTACATCTATGCGATGTGTGCTGGTCTTTTACCTTTATTCTTATTTTTTGTCATGCGTTGTTTCATTGATGCCCTTGGGCAGACACGTGTCACAATGATTATTACATTATTGACAACGCCGATTAATATCGTCCTTAACTACATTTTTATTTTCGGTAAATTCGGCGCACCAGAGCTTGGCGGGATTGGTGCAGGTGTCGCAACAGCAATTACGTACTGGCTCATTTTCTTGATTACTGTATGGATTATCGCCAAACGAGTACCGTTCGAACGTTTCCGTTTGTTCCACCATTGGCCGAAGCTGGAATGGCTTCGATGGAAGGAAATTTTACTGATTGGTGTGCCAATTGGCATCTCCTTATTTGCAGAAACAAGCATTTTTTCTGCCGTTACCATGATGATGAGTAATTTTAGTACAGAAATTATTGCTGCTCATCAAATTGCCTTAAATTTCACCTCCCTGCTCTATATGGTGCCGCTTAGTATTTCCATGGGTGTTACCATATTAGTAGGCTTTGAAATTGGTGCTGGTCGCATGCGGGATGCTCGTATTTATAGTTATCTATGTGTCGGCACAGCCATTTTATTTAGTTTTATTTCTGCTTGTATCTTATTTATTTTACGTGAGCCTGTAGCTCATATGTATTCAACAGATCCTATAGTACTTGAGTATGCTGTACAATTTTTAGTTTATGCAGCCATTTTTCAGCTCTCGGATGCGATTCAAGCACCCGTACAAGGGGCATTACGTGGCTATAAGGATGTTATGATCACATTTATGATGGCAATTATCTCGTATTGGATCATTGGCTTGCCCGTGGGCTATATCCTTGCTACGCATACTGATTTTGGTCCATTTGGATATTGGATTGGACTTGTTGCTGGTTTAACAATGGGCGCAATCACCCTGCTTATCCGTCTGCTAATTGTTCAAAAAAGAGTTACCGTCTAACGACAAAAAATCGCTTTTCTCCCTCTTGAGAAAGGCGATTTTTTAGCGTAATACACCTGTACGAATGATTTTCACTTGAACAGACGGCACGAGCTGTAAGGATGTATATTCCGTATGCCAGTCGTCCTTAAACATCTTCGGGTGATAGGCACGAATATAGCGACCAATTCCTAATGTATCAGACTTTTGATTTTGAAGTATACGTAAGACCTCCTCAAACTCCGCCTGCAAATGCTTTTGAATCAATTGTTGAACATCCTTAAAAATGGTTTCTTTATACAAATGATCTTGGGCGAATTCTTCAATTCCGACCTCGAGTTGGTAATCCATCGTTATTCGCCTCAGTTCCTCATCCACTATCCATTTACGCTTCACATGGATAACATCTGCCGTAATCGGCATTTCTTTCCCGTCATGCTTCCACATATAACTCATACGTGCTTGCTTATTAGTTTGATTCATTAAAATGAGCATGATGAGGGATTGTTTTGGCGTTAATACTGTGCCCGTAAAGGTTTGACCTGAAAATAAAGCTAAACCAGCCGCAACAACGTGCTTTTTATCCTCACCTAGCCGAATATACGGTAGCGTGATATCGATTGTTTGTTCAAATAACATCGAGCCAATCGTTTGTAAATCTAATTTCGGAAAAAAGGTATTTTCCTCTGTACTTTCGATAAAGCGTTCATAATAAACGCCTGCGCTTCCAGCTAAATCCTTCGTTAAGTCGACGTATGGTTTGACATCCCCTTCTGTTATCGCCACTTTGATGGATATCGGATTTTGAGGATCGCGAAAATAAATATCCAAGATATCATAAATGGGCTCTCTCACTGTTTGATCCGCTATTAGGAGCGTTGATAGCTCCGATAGATCAAGCGTTTGCTCGACTTTCAAATTGGCGTTATTGCGTACATCTTTCGGTGAAATCCCTTCCGCTTCAATCACTTCATTTTGCTGTGCTGTTGTATTCGGATAAGCATAATAGCCTTTGTACTCCCCAACATAGCCTTCCACACCAACGAGTGTTACGACAGACGCATTTTTATAAAGACGTTCATCCCAACATCCCGCTAAAAGCACTATAGATAAGATGATTATACTCCCTTTACGATACACGTTTTCCCCTCCATTTATTCCAACAGATAATGATGAGCGGTAGTAGAAAAGTAAAAAAGAATAATACATAGTGCAAAGAATTTTTAATAAACTCAATGCGCTGAAATTGCATCATAAAGAGCGGTAGTATTGCCAGTAAAAGATGGTAGATAATAATACTCCATTTCGGATGCTTCCTTTTTTTTGAAAGATACAGCACTCGAAAGGACAGACCAAAAATCATGACCGTGACAATAGACCATGATAGCCAAATATAGACGAAGAAAATATCAAGTCGTTTAACAAATGTCACTTCCTGTGATTTTAAAATATACATAATCGGCTCTGGGATCAACTTGATTTCATCTAAGGCAAAGAACATTTGCGTAAAAAGCACGGAAATCAAATAAAATACAAAAATGACCAGTTGGTAGATGAATAAAGGCCGCCCTTTCACCTGTGTATCTTGTTTTAGAAATGGTCGATAAAGAAGGTACATTTCAATGCCAAAAAAAGCATAGGTACTATGAATCAAGCCCCCCATGATTTGTCTCATATGATTCCATTCAATAGGAAATAGATTACTCCATGTTAAATCGGGAATCGCCAGCATTAAAAAAAGCACAAAAAGGAAAATGATTGGTATGAGCATGACACCGATGTTAATGACCGTTTCTGGTCTTACTAGGTTGGCATACAAGGATAGTGCGACAATCAGTACAACAACGAGCCATTCAGGGGTTTGTGGTAATACCCATGTGGCCAAAACATATCCCATATAGGCAATCAGTACAGCCGCTAATAAAATCCAATAAAGCTGATAGACCCAGCGAAAAAATCGATTTAAATAAAAGTAGGCATAATAGCGTTCAAACAGGAGCAACAGACCATAATGAATGACACTTGCTAAAATAAAAACGAGCCAAGCATTATGTTGACTGTAAATGATTAAAGGGGTTTGGAAGGCAATATAGACGACACCTGTTTGAATAATAAATAGTACTAAAAAAAATTGAGCCTTAGATAGCGAAAACTTCATGGCGTATCCTCATTTTTTAGCTGTTCATCCTCTGGTGGGTCAAAGGAAGTAACTTGCACAGTCGGTTTAATGAATGGCCAGCGTAAAAAAATTTTATACACCGCTTTTGGCTGAAAAGGTACGATGGGTGAAAAATACGGCTGTTTAATAGAAGTTAAACTGATTAGATGAATGAGTAAAATAACAACCCCTATGACAATCCCTAAAAACCCAAACAATGAGGCTAGGACCATAAACGGAAAGCGTAACATACGTATGGTACTATTCAATTCAACGGATGGAACGACATAGCTTGAAATAGCCGTTAAGGCAACGACAATGACCATTAAATTAGACACTAACCCTGCATTAACGATGGCATCTCCTATTACTAGCCCCCCAACGATTCCAATTGTTTGCCCTACAGATTGCGGCAAACGTATACTCGATTCTCGAATAAGCTCCATAATAATTTCAAGAATGAGCGCTTCGATTAGTGGTCGATAAGGGATTTCATTCACATCGTTTTTCACTTGATTACTTAGTTCTAGTGGCAGTACCTCAAAATGAAAGCTAACTACTGCAATATAAAAAGCTGGTAAAAAAAACGCGGTTATAAACGACAGTAAGCGGACGATTTTATAAAAGGAGCCAACAACAACCCGACCATTATAATCATCGGGTGTTTGATAGAAAGAGAAAAAGGTCACGGGACCAATTAAGGCAGATGGTGAAATATTTGTCATGACCACGACCTTGCCCTCCACTAAATTGGCTACTACACGATCTGGATGCTCTGTATTTAACAATTGTGGAAAGGGCGATAACACCGAATCCTCTAACGCATCGCTTAATTGACCAATACTATAAAAATAGTCGATCTGAATCGCTGCAATCCGCTTTTCAACCTCCTGTAAGGTCTCAGGCTGTATGACCCCATCCATATACAGATAATAGGCCTTTGTTTTCGTTTGATGGCCAATCGAAAAAGATTTTACGACAAGTGCGGGATTATTCACTCGCTTTCGTATCAAAGCTAAATTGGTGTCTGCACGCTCAATCAAGCCCTCATGCGAGCCTCGAAGAATATGTTCGTTGATCGGCTCTTCGAGATTTCGACGCACCTCATTTATGATGCTAAGTGTCAGCATCTCTCCCCTTTCAGGCAATATCACGATCGTTTCCCCTTGACAGACTCTTTCAATCGCTTGCGGTAAGGAAAAATCTTGCAATGTCGTAATTAACGTTTCACTCCAAAAAGGTTTATCTGTATCTAAACGGGCATAAATGGTATCCAGTACTTTTTGTACTTCCTTCGCATCAACTAGAGAAGCGTAAAAGCATAAAATAGCCGTATCCCCTTCATGCCAATCTACTTGTCTGACTGTCAAATCCGAGGAATGGTAGAATGCTTTTTGTAGGCTTTTCATCATATACTCCACTTTATCCATAAAACGCCCCCTCTATTGGAGAGTATAAACATTTTTCGCCATTTTCAAACGCTTGCATAGTGGGATTCATAGCCATAAAAAAGATGCCCGTTAAAACAGAGGGGCATCTTTAAATGGATTATTTTTTAAAATAAGCTTCAATATCTTCATAGATAAAGGGCGTCCCCTCTATTTTTTCATGCTGATTATGCAAAGCTGTCATACGATTGATGATAGGCGCTAATTTCCCCTCATTTTCCTGCGTTAGATTGAAGGCTACTCCGTATGAATAAATTTGATACTTTTCCTCTAATGTCCATCTAAATGTACCTTCTATAGTAAATGACTGGTTCATCAACACAAAGTTAAATTGAAACTTCATCGTTTGATTGATTGGTAGCTTCAGTGTAGAGCGAATCTTCATTCCCCCTAAGCTAATATTTTCAATCACGATTGGCGTATGACCGATAGCAAGCTTTTGCTGGTTCATTTCAATAATGGTCATAGAGCCCTTCACATAGGCTGGGAAATGAAAGCGAAAATACTTGCGACGCTCCACAGCTGGCTTGTGATGGACAATCGCTTTCGGCGGTTCTAAGAAGCCTTTAGCTAGCATTTTTTCAAAAGCCTTCGCAGGAACTGCTTTTGAATAGATGCTACCTTGTAGATAATGACATTCATGCTGCTTTAAAAAAATATATTGATCATAGCTTTCGACCCCTTTTGCCACTACTTGAATACCTAGCATTTTTGCTAAATAGATCGTTGTTGAGATAAGCCCATTTTCAATAGGATGATCATGGCGAATTTGCCGAATAAACGCCTCATAGATATGAAGCGTTGTTGGCTGAAACGTGCGCAATGATTCTAACGATGAATAGCCTGTTCCAAAATCACCAATAGCAATTTTGACACCAAGTTCTTGCAACTCCTTTAATACCGTCATAACACTTGCACTATTTTTTAAAATGGTCCTTTCTGTAATTTCTAATTGTAAATAATGAGCAGGGATTTCATTGAGCTGCAATTGCTCTTGAAGAAATGGGACAAAGCCCCTTTTCATCAAACGAATAGGTGAAATTTTGATGTTAATCGTACGCAGTACATGCCCATCTTGCTTCCATTTCTGCAAGAAAGCACATGCTTTTTTAATGACCCAATCTGTAATAATATGGATCATATGATTTTCTTCCGCTAAAGGGATAAATTCACCAGGTGACACAAGCCCCCATTCTTTATGATGCCAACGAATTAACGCCTCTGCCCCATAAATATTGCCTTTTTGTGGCTCTACCAATGGCTGAAAATATAGCTCAAACTCTTCATTTAACATCGCTTGACGCATATCACGATCTAGCACATATTGCTTATAGGAAGTAATATCTTCTGTAAAGGCATAAATATGAAAGCGATTGCGCCCTTGTTGCTTCGCATAGCACAAAGCAGAGTAAGCATTTTCTAATAAGATATTTCTCTTTCTACCTTCCTCAGGATAAAAAACAATGCCAATGCTAGCAGAGAGATGCAATTGATAGTCTTTAATCGTCAGAGCGGTATCAAAGATTTTCAGTAAACGATTAGCCAATGCGTAAATATGCTGTTTACTCACATATTTTTTCATTACCAAAATAAAATGCTGATGGTCTAGGCGTGCCAAGTAACTAGTATCATCGAGAAGCTTGGCAAAATGCTGGGTCACCACTCGAAGAAGCTCATCACCGATTTGTGAACCTAATGCATTATTTAGCACATGAAAACGATTAATGGAAATATAGAGAAGGGCAAATGGCTCGCCTGCCGAACAGAGCGTGTCCACTTTATCATGCAAGCTCAATTGATTTGGTAAGCCTGTCAATTCATCATAGTACACTAAATAATTGAGCTTCTTTTCTCGTTCAACCTCCTTTGTAATATCCGTTACTAAGCCAAAAATTTGATTTACTTCTCCCTTCTCATCGAGTCTCGGTACAATTTGCTCAAGCAACCATTTTGTTTGGTTTTCACCTGTAAAAATACGATAAATCACTTGGTAGCTCTTGCCGATAGCAAGATAATCGGTGTACGCTAGTACCTCCTCGCGATGTGCAGGGTGAATCATGTTAATCCATACTTCGGCGTCTTCGTAAAGCTTCGCTAGTGGAATGCCTAAAATTCCCTCTAGCCCTTTTGAGGCAAAAAGCATTGTTCCTCGAATGGAATCTCGCATCCAAATCCCCGCATCTAAATGATTAAAAATATAATGATAGTTGGCGAGTGTATCATTTAATGCCTGCTCAAGCAGTTTAAAAGCTGTCTGATCCTTTACAACCCCAACCATCTTAAAGGGCTTATTATCCTTCCAAGTTACTTCTGCCGCTGCTTGTACATAACGCAAATCATGAGTTTCACCATGATATATTCGAAATTCACTATTCAAGTTGATGCCTTTTCGGGCATTGTTAAATGCATCGTAGGTCTTTTCATGGTCATCTGGATGGATGAATTGGAAAGCTCGATCAATACCGTCGTTTTCTGAACGGCTAAAGCCAAAAATTTGATAAAAATTATCGGAGCAATACAGCTTGTCGTGCTGAATAAAGTATTCCCAGCTCCCTACTGCGGCAATATGCTGAGCATAATTTAAATGCTTTTCATGAAGCAATAATTGATGCTTCATCGCAGAATAGGTAGACATATCTTCAATAATTAAATAAAGCCCCTCTGCCTGATCCTCACCATTTTTAATCGGTATAAATGTTAGTACAAGGCTTAGCTGTTGACCTTGATGCTGTAGCCTTTCTATATCAATTTTGACCGATTTCCCCCGCAATGTTTGGTTGAATGCTCTTTTTAGCCGCTTATAATCAGGGACCGTCAAAATTCGCTTAAAATCCTCTGCATGGCTTGGTCGATAGTGTAATAGTTGATAGAGTGCCTCTTGATTTACATAAATAATTTCTCCATCCGCTGCAAAGACAATCATCATATCAGGGTGATACTTCGCAAAGGACATGGCATATGAGAATAAACGATGATCTTGAACTGTAGCCAGCGCTATCGCCTGTGTACTTTCTTCTCTTGCAAAAAATTGCTTTAATAAATTCGGCTTTTTCATCAACCTCACCCTTCCCTACTTTTTACCTACTACTAACTTAGTAATTCCCCAAAAACATAGTTTAAAAACTATCATTTTGATGGTTAGACGATAAAATTTAAAAGTTGGACGATAAAGGTTGATGTATGAGTGATGAAGCCTGTGATTTGCTCAATAATTAAACAGTCCATTAGCATTTAACTTTTGCAAATAAAAAAAGATACCCGATAAGCCATTAGAGACTTATCAGGTATCTTTTGTGTAAGCAGTGATTATTTTTGAATAAATTGTTGTGTCCAGTAGTTACCTGATTTCACGTAACCTACACCGATGTGCGTAAATTTACCATTTAAAATGTTCGCACGGTGACCTGGTGAGTCCATCCACGCTTGTACTACTTCTTGTGGTGAACGTTGACCTTGAGCAATGTTTTCTCCAGCACCTTTATAAGTGATGCCTAAAGCTTTCATACGATCAAATGGTGAACCGAATGTTGGACTTGTATGTGAGAAATACTTGTTTGTTTGCATATCTTGTGATTTTTCACGAGCTGCAGCCATTAATTTCGCATCTGTTTGAAGTGGTGATAAACCAGCTTTTGTACGCTCAGCGTTTGTTAATTTTACTACTTCCTGTTCAAATGCGTTCACATCTGAAGTTGTTGTTGATGGTGTTGAAGTAGCTGGTGGTGTTGCTGGTTTTTCGTTTTGTGATGATTGATTATTATTTGGCGTTGGTTGTGTATTATTATTTGTTGTTGGCACCTCTTTAGATGGTGTAGATGCCTGTGGTAATTTGATATTCCACTTATGATTGTTTGACCATTTATAATAATAAACTTTACAGTTCGTTGATTGCTGTACAGAATCCCCTTCTGTTGTATTAGCAGCAGCTGAAGCTATTTGAATTGGAGCTGCTAAAAGAATTGTTGCACAAATTGCAGTGAGTGTTTTTTTCATGTTTGCAATTCCTCCTTCTCTGCAACTAATCGTAAAGGATGATTTTCATAAAAATCTTACCAACATTTGCTAACGTCTCCAACGAAGAAAGAAATGCGCGAAAAATCGCGTTTTTTTTGCACTATTTTTTACTAGTTTTCGCCAATCTATGAAATACTTACGTTTGAAAGAGGGTTGACACCCCTCTTAAACTCGTTACTATTTTCGAAAATACGCATCTAAAATGAATAAAAAATGATGGTTTTATGCACTAGATTCTCAGCCTATTTTCTTACCTTCAATTATGGAATAGACCTAGAGATAGCTAGTGTCGCGTGTTTATTGCTATTCAATATTACAGTTGTGTTACAAAGGCATTACAATTCATTTACATAAAAATAAAATAACCTGCGTAAAGCTACATATGACGTACATATGCAACATTTCGCAGATTATCAAATTTATTCATTGTCCCCCAATGATAGGTAAAGAACTGACATTTTCTCCAATAATGACAAGTTTTGCTGGCATTTTGATATACTCAGGGAGCCATTGGACCATTCCATAAGCATATTGAAACAGCATCGGATTTTTAATGCCCTCAATCGGCACATAGCCCTTCATACGATAAATCGTTTCTGGTAATGTACGAATCCAATCTTCAAATTGCTCCTGTGTAAATTCGCTATCTGTGAATTCCACTAAGCGTGAGCCAAGCTGCATGGAGGCTATTGGCGCTTTGACAATGTCAGCTTTATCAACCTGTGCCGTTGCCTTTAAGCCTTCAAGTAAGTGAAGTGGGACTCGCCCATTCGTTGTTTGCAAAATAAAGGCATGTGGATTTAAGCCTTGGAGTTCGTAGACCACTTGTCCTTGCTCTGCCTCTGTTAATAAATCTGTTTTATTTGCTAATAATAAGTGCGCATGTCGAATTTGCTCCATAAATAAAGAGCGTACTTGCGGTGTTAACGTATCACGGTGCAGCCAGAGCTTGGAATCAGCCACTGTGATAATGCCTTTGACATTTAACTGATCTGCAAAAAGTGGTGAATACACAGCATCTAATGCTTCTACAGGATGAGCAGCTCCCGTTGTTTCAATAATTAATACATCAAAATCACTATCTAATAGAAGAGATTGAATTTGTGCCTCCGTTTTTTCAGCACCTGAACAGCAAATACAGCCCTCCAGCATCTCCTTCAGCGGGATATCTTTCTCCACTGCCTGTGAGTCAAATGGCAGCTTTCCTAGCTCATTCATAATAACGGCAGGCTTTAGATTCTTTTCTTTTAATTGGCGAATGACATCTGTAAGCATGGATGTTTTGCCACTCCCTAAAAAGCCACTAAATAGGTATACATCTTTCATCATTTTTCCTCCTATAAAAAAAGCTGTCGCAAATGCCGTGAAAGACGACCGTTGCGACAGCTACATTGTTAGTTTGTTGTGTCCTCTGTTTTTTCGGCTGTTCCTGAAAGAAGCTCTTTCGCTTTTAATAACTGAGGATCATCGGCTTTCATTTTTGCACGTAAAGCATCCATTAACGCATACGTTGTATTGCCTGTTAAAATACCTGTTTCTTCAAGGTTATTCGCTGCTTGTAGTTTTTCTACAGCACGTGCAGTATTGTCATCGAAAATACCATCTATTTCACCAGGCTCATACCCTAGCACTTGAAGCATCTCCTCCGCTGCTTTTACAGAGTCCGACTGTAAGCCTGTCTTCATTTCTAAAGAGGCATTCAAGTAAGGTAAAGTAGCATACGATGGATAACCAACTTTGACATCAGGTTCAATGCCTTTTTCGTTAATCCAGTTCCCATTCGGTGTTAACCATTTACCTGTTGTAAATTTCAGATTAGAGCCGTCTTTTAATGGTGTTACATTTTGGACAGTCCCTTTACCGAAGGATGTTTCACCTACAACTTTGGCACCTACAGATTCTTTTAATGCACCTGCTAAAATCTCAGAGGCAGAGGCACTACCACTATCGACAAGTACTGTAATTGGTAGGTTATATTTTTTACCTGCAATGGCATTAGTAATCTGAGGCTCTGCATCTTTTTCTTGTACCTGAACAATCGCTTTTCCTTCTGGTACAAAGAAATTAGAAATATCGACAGCAGCCGTTAAATAGCCACCAGGATTTTGACGTAAATCTAAAACAATGCCTTTCATTCCTTTGCCTTCATACTCAGCAAGGATTTTTTCAAGCTCTTTCGTTGTTTGTTCACTAAATGATGTAATTTGAATATGGGCAATATTGCCATCGAGCATTTCCCCATAAACTGTTTCTACTGGGATTTCATCACGAACAATGGTCATGTGAATAGCCTCTGTGTTTTCACCGCGTTTCACCGTTAATTTCACTGGTGTTCCTTTCTCACCGCGAATTAAAGCAACCGCTTCTGTTGCACTCAAGCCTTGAATGCTTTTCCCATCAACCGTTAAGATGATATCTTTTGGTAATAAGCCTGCCTTTTCTGCAGGAGAATTTTTGATAGGTGACACAACTGTAATATAACCATTACGCTCTTGGATTTCCGCTCCAATTCCTTGGAAGCTAGAAGATAAACCAGAATTAAATTGATCTGCTTCTTCCTTTACCATGAAGTCAGAATAAGGATCGCCTAATGCATCGAACATACCATTAATAGCACCATCGACTACTTTTTCATCATCAATATCTTGGTAATAGTTATTTTTCAGTAAATCAAATGCTTCATATAATTTTGTAAATTCCTCACGTTCAGTCGGAACTTTCACTTCTACTACTTTCTTATCACCAAACGTTAACGCAAAAATCGTTAACCCTGCCGTAATAAGGATTGTAAAGAACATTAGCATGATAAATTTAAACGGTTTCAGTTGTATAAATTGTCCTGCCGGCTTTACTTCTGCTGGAGTCGGCTCCTGCTGCTGTTCTGTACTTTCATTTTTCTGTTCATCCATCTTGATTGTCACCACTCTCATATACACTAACTTGTTGTCACACTACTACCATCTTAACAGGTTATCCAGAAGACGAAAAGAAAAAGACTGCCAAAACTTCATGACAAACCTTAACCTATCATGCTTCATCCTATCTAGCATCCTAGCACCTATTTACTCATCATACTGTTAAGTTTAGGTATATAATGGTACTGCCTTTTAATTTTACTCATTTCCTAGTTGCAGTCAACCAAAAACTCAAAGAATCATAGAAATGCTATAAGAATATAACGTACAAGTGACGAAAAAAGTTGCAGCTCCTTAGCAACTATTCATTCTTTTTCACCTTTTTTATAGACCATATGAACAGTTAATCGACGGAAGGAAAGCAGTATCTCTTGAAGCTCAATCAACTTAGGCTACAATCCTAACTTTCGTGCAGCCATTTGAATGTTTCCGTCGCAACGTCTACATAGGAAGATTGAAAGTTTGCTAATCGCTCCTGCCCATTCCCTCTAGCAACGCACTATCCATTTCAACAAGCTCTACATTTGCCCATGCTATTTTCCCCCAATAATTTTGCTGAGCTAACATTACCATTTTAGCGAATCATTCAAATGCCTCGTGAATCGCCTTTTCCATTGTTGTCGCATATGATGCAAGTAATGACAATTGTAAGGAGGCAGGAAAATGGGAAGAAATAATAAACAGAACCAGAACAATGATTCAATGGATATTTATATTGCAAAGTTAGCCTATATCGGCACAGCCATTTCAACTTTAGGGGATGGCATTCAGACCATCGCAGCTGGTCTAGCCCTAGAGGCACTACAAAATGCGAAGAACGATTCTTCTCCAACAAATAATGGTGATCAAACAGCCAAAGTCGATAACATGCAGAAACAAATCGATTATTTAATTGCTGAACTAAAGCAAATCAAAAAAATGTTAAAATAACCTTTACATAAAGAGTAGTGTGGAAGCCAAATACCTACCACACTACTGTTTTTTTATCTTCTGATGAGTCCTTTGTAGTTCCATCAATTCAGAAACCGTCACAAACTGGTAGCCCTGCTTTTCAAGCTCTGGCAATATTTGCTCCAATGCTTTGACGGTTTGGGCTCGGTTTCCGCCACCATCATGAAACAGCACGATATTGCCAGCCTTTACGCCTTTTAAAACCGTATTAACGATGCGATTGACCCCAGGATTCTTCCAATCGAGCGTATCCAAATGCCAAGACCACATCACGACTTTATAGCCTTTTTTGGCAATCGCCTCTATCATGGCATCGGTATATTGCCCTTCAACGGGGCGAAATAAGGTTGGCTGATAGCCCGTAATTCCTGCAATTACCTCATCTGTTTGTTGAATTTCCTTCATTAAATTAGGTACATTTGTTTTTAAAGGGTGTGTAAAGGTATGATTGGCCAATTCATGCCCTTCTTCATACATTCTTGCTATCAATTCAGGATTTTTTTCTGCATTTTGACCAACAATAAAAAAAGTAGCTTTCGCATTGTATTTCTCTAATACATCAAGAACATCCGCTGTATAGGTACGATGTGGACCATCATCAAACGTTAAGGCAATGATTTTTTCCTCTGTTTGGATTTCCCAAAGAATTTGTCCTGCTTCTTCATAATACTTTCTCCCTTTATTTTCAGAAGAACTTACTTTGACATAAAAAAACGACACCGTGATCAAACAAAGTGGTAGTAAAAACAGTAAAAATTTTTTCACATTTTCACGTCCCCAAATAATTTTCGTACTTTATTATTTGTGGATTTCATAAAAAAATGCTTATGTTTAGCTTTATTTCATTAAAATTTATCATGACGTATGTTTTCCAGGCTCCTATAATTTTTTTGTTGAAGCTTGTCCACAACATTCAATCACACCATGGTGTATTTGTCGCAGACGCTTCACTTTTGCCGATCGTTACATCCTGTGACATGCTTTCACCATTATTACCACGTGGCGCTCACCCGCCAAAAAGTATTCATTGCCCCTATAGAGAAGGGAGTCTTCAGTTGAATCATGAGGATAAGATGGGTATGTAGTACGTCATCAAGCAAAGTCAAGACAAAAACACTATGCATGAAACTATCATTTATAAAAGGACCTCCTTTTACTGGCCAAAAGCAAAAACAAGGTCTGTTTCACAAACGATTTCTCCATTCACTGTGGCAACCCCACTTCCTTTACCGACTGTCCCTTTCACACGGTTGATTACTACCTCAAGCCGTAGCTGATCACCAGGCTTAACTTGTTTTTTAAAGCGACAATGATCAATGCCCGCAAGCAAGCCTAACCGCCCCTCATTCCCTGCCTTTGTCAGCATAATGACTGCACTGACTTGCGCTAACGCTTCCACAATGAGCACACCTGGCATGACAGGATAATGTGGAAAATGTCCCTGAAAGAACTCCTCATGGATTGTCACATTTTTCAATCCGACTGCACGCTTCCCCTCCTCTAATTCCAAAATACGATCTACTAAAAGAAACGGATAGCGATGTGGTAATATTTCTTGCAATTGTTGACTTGTTAACATATTGATTCCTCCACAGCATTTTTATAACCTTATTCTAACACTAAATATTAGTACTTAGTAATAAAAATGAAGTTAGTCAAAAAATGACTGTCTGACAATGACAAATAGAAAAATGGCCGTACCAAAAGAAAGAATACTAATGGCAGATCGTTTGGCTCTTTGCCACGCTCTCATACCAATGAGTAAAAATGTACAACCTAATAACATGAAAGTAACTGGTAAGAACGAAAAATCTTTTGTAATAAGACCATACATACTCGTCACCACAATTGGGATAAATATGAATAGTTGTAGACAATAGGACCATTTCATGCCGATCATCTCCTCACTAAATTATTTTCTGAATTTTTTTTCATTCCTTTTTCAATATTTCTTTATCGACAGCCCTATAGTCGCTGGAATATAATATTCCATGCATTCACCTTAGATTGATTAGTTTATTAGAATAGGAAGGTTTCGCATGTTATCTTTTATCGCAATAGTACTTTTATTATTTTTAATCCCAGGTCCTGCTGTTATTATCACGATTACACAAACATTAAAAAGTGGCAAAAAGAATGGTATTTATACCGCTTTAGGCATCGGTCTTGGAGATTTAGTTCATACGTTATCGGCTGTTTTAGGTCTTTCTGCTATTTTGATGAAATCAGCCACAGCCTTTGAGGTAGTGAAATATATTGGGGTGGCCTACCTTGTTTATTTAGGTATTCAGATGCTCCTCACAAAACCAAAAAAAATTGAACAACCAACTGTGGAACAAAGCCCTGCTAGTACATCATTCCGCCAAGGCTTTTTAGCAGAAATTTTAAATCCGAAGACAGCTTTATTTTTCCTTGCCTTCTTACCACAATTTGTACAGCACAACGAGCAATCTGTCACAAGCCAATTGCTAACACTAGGCATCACCTTTGTTGTGATGAGTGCTTTGTATACAATACTACTAGCAATTATTACAAGCTTCATTGGTGAAAAAATCTTTACGAAAACAAGTGGTAGCTCACGTTGGCTTGAAAAAACTGTCGGCTTTGTCTATATCGGTCTCGGTGTCCGTTTAGCACTACAGACACAAAGTAGATAATCTGGAGAGGAACACAAAAGAGTGTTCTTCTTTTTTTTGCAGGAAAATGGAGAATTTTAGCCAATACATACTAAAAAGGAGGGGTGAACTTGAATGAACGTCAAGAAAATTTATTTCAGCAGTTAGCACATTACCGTAGCGAGTTACTCCATTTGCTAGAGCATGTGTCAGAAGAAAAGGCAAATATCATTCCAGCTGGTTTTCATAATAATATTCGCTGGAATATGGGCCATCTTTATCTCGATCAATATTTATGGCTAGAGGCGTTAACAAAAGAAAAGGATACAGCATTAGTAGCTCTCATGAAATGGTTTAGCTTTGGTACGTCGCCTAAGCATTTTGACGAAAAAACGCCCACATTCGAGGAGTTAAAAAAGTACTTGGCTCAGCAGCCTTCACAGATAAAGGAACGATACGGTCATCGATTGGCTGAGAAATTCCCACCTATCGACATGGGTATGCAGACCATTGAACAAGTACTCCTACGTACCATCTTTCATGAAGGTATGCATTTACAAGCAATTGTCACCATTCATCGATGCCTAAACGAAGTAACAGACCGAGTTTAATACAGGGTCTGTTGCTTATTTGTTTATTGATAATTTTCGAGATACTTTCCTTTTTCAAAAATTTCTTTCGGACTTAAGGCAGTCCACTCCTCTATCGATACATTGGGATGCAAATCGAGAAAAGATTTAACCATTTTATAGCCTTCGCTGTAGCCATAACTAAAGGGTAGACCATTTCCACCTCTAATTATTTCTAGGGCACGAATCAAGTTATGCTTTTCCAAATCCGCTGCAACATCAGACCAATAAACTTTGTTGTAATCCAAATCTATTCGCGTAAAATTTAAATCAGGATAAACTAATTTTTCAAACATCACTGCCCTTCCTTCAAATATGAGATGATCTAGCACTGTCCCCTCATTACGCGGGCGTTTTTCAGTTGCAACACTATGATGATATTCATGGGCAATTACAGCCCTAATAAATTCATTTGTATAATATTTATTATAGAGGGCTGTTATTTTACCTGCACCAATCGTTACCATATTCGCGTTTACATCTGTGGCTGGAAAAACACATACCGTCATTTCATTTTTAGTGGGAAGGAGTTCAGAAGATTTGAACAGACCTTCCTTAATACTCTTTTCTGTTGCTTCCCTATCAATTTTTTCGCTTAATAATTGATTTTCTTTCAATTGTTTGGTCGTGATATTTAACACCGTCTCAGCCATGTTTATATATTCACCATTCTCAAAACATGCACTATAAACGGGATCAATGACCTCTTCTCGATAGATGTCCAATGGTGAACGATCTGGATTACTTTCTACCTTTTCCGTATAGTTTTGAAAAAGTTCAAAAGCATGAACTATTTTAAATGGTTGCTTCGTTTCTGGATGTTCGAATGAAACCGTGATACTTTCAATATCTGGTTTTTTATGGGAAGGCTTTTCTGTTTGTGCACAGGCACTAAACACGAAGCATAGCATCATTAATACGACAAAACCCTTTACATAATGCATCCTTTTCATCCGTCCTTTTCATCAATAAATAATTTACCCATGCTAACATTCATGAACGATATGCCTTGACGCTCGACAGTTTGTCTTTGAATGATTTGGTCTCCTTTTCGTTCAAAGAAGGGTCTCGCTGTAAGACTAGCATCTGTGTAGATATGGGTAAGACCAAGCTTTTTTGCGTCCGCTTCTAGTAAATCTACTAAGGCTGCTGCAATCCCCTGTCTTTGAAAATCCTTATGGACATAAAAGTATGTACGGTTTCGTTAAATAATTGCAGAATTTCTTCTAAATCGTCATGATAGTTTGTAAAATCAAGCATCTATACACCCCTTTTCTCCCAATCTATTATACCAATGATATGATATTTATGTAAAATTATAGAAAGCCTATAGATCAAAGTAATCTATAAGCTTCTCTTCGTTTTACTGTTTCGGTGTATTGGCTGTCAGTGGATTCGCATTGGCGACTAATTGTACAGGCGTCGTCGTTTGTTGAGAGCTATCCTTCTGTCCTTGATTTGATTTCCCATAACCTTTCATGGCAGCAAACAGTGCTGCACCAACAATACCCCAGGTCAATAATTTCATTTAAAAACCTCCCTTCACCGTTAGTATTCGAGAACAATTACGGAATATAGCTGTAAAAAATTAGCGACCAATAGCCAATAACTATGGTAAAATATTGAAGATGCTAAAAACTCGAATATAGGAGGTTGACTACCATGAAAAAAGTCTTCACTGGACTATTGTTAACATCTATGTTTTTTGTGGCTTTTCCGGCTGATGCTGCCACTACACAAATTAAAATAGATGACGTAATAGTAAAATCTGATACAGCACCCGAGCAAAGAAGCAATCGAATCATGGTGCCATTGCGTGTGATCAGTGAAAATCTAGGTGCGCAAGTGCATTGGAAGGATTCACAAATTACCCTTGCCATGAATAAAACATTGATTGTATTAAATCTCAACAACAAGACTGTCATTAAAAATGACAAAACAGAGCAATTGGATGTACAGCCATACATGAAAAATAATCGTACCTATGTACCGATTCGCTTTATTGCGGAAACATTTGGCAGTCAGGTCCAATACAATCAAGGTACAGTCAGTATCACTTCTGAACCACTACTACTTGACAATAAAAAAATAAAAGCCCTCCGCTATGAATATCAAATGACAATGGGTGGTGTTATTCAAGACATTAAAGGCAATGCTTATCATAAAGCGCTTTATCAAGTTTTCCAGCAAAAAGGAAACAAAGTAGAGGCACCTAAAGAATATTCATGGCAAATTAATTTAGACATACCTGGTTCCTATTCTAAACGTGGGCAATATCGTTTTATGAGCGATGATACGAACACAGTCAAACAATTTGATATTTATTCATTAAATACTGCATTCCCTGATGAACTATTACAAGGTCATCCCCATCATCTACTGCATGATGTGTTTGAAGATAGCTGGTATATTTTCACAGATCAAGCAGTTCAATCTATAAAACAGCTTATAAACAATGCTGCCACTAATGGCTTTAGTACCATTATTAGTAATACAGTAGCATAATTTTTTGTAAGCGATGTTCAACATATTCTGCATGAAAATGGACAAAATATTCATATCAACATCGAATATATGGAGGTTTGCCTCATGCAGAAGCTACTGTTATTAAGTTGCGTGCTATTTTCCCTCTTAGCTGCCTGTTCTGCGGAAGAAGCTCCGCCTAGCGAAGAAGCGGAAGCTAAAGAACAAACCGTCAATGCGCAGCCACAAGAAAACCTGAATACTTTGGGATATGACCAACTCCCAGCAAAGGATGAATAACGAGAAAAGTAGAGAGCATCCAAACACGCTTCTATAAAATTCTATCGTTGTCTAACCTGAAAAAGTATGCCACAAGTATCGTAGAAAACCTTTAATAGGTCATCCTGAAAACTAAAAAAACAGCAAGTTTGAGCCTAAAACTCACACTTGCTGTTTTCTTCTATAGGTAACACAGTAGAATATTTAATTTCCCTCAAGGATAAGTTCGTTTGAATTCTAGAAACCCCTAGCTTATTTAATTTGCGGATGAATTGATCTAATTCTTTGCGATCTCGAATGACAACCTTTAACAAATAATCATATGCACCTGTTAAACAATGACATTCCATGATTTCGGTCATCGTTTTTAAGCTGTCCTCCAATTCCTCGATTTCCTTCGCTTGGTGAATATTAGTGCTCATAAAGACATAGCACAGTAAATCAAATCCTAGCTTTTCTTGATTTAAAATAGCCACTTGCTGATCGATATATCCTTCTGTTTCAAGGCGTTTGACCCTTGTATGAGTTGCTGGTGGAGACAAGTTTACTCGTCTAGCCAATTCTGCATTACTAAGTTGCACCTCTCTCTGCAAAATCGCTAAAATTTGAAGATCCACACTGTCTAATGCTTTATTTTTAATCTCCTCCATTGTTATCTCTCCTTTTGATTGTTATTCGGCAAGTACATATTAGACTCTATTTCAGAATATTCTTCTGAAATTTATTAAATTTATTTTAATTATTTCAAATTAGTACAATTATACAAAATATTATACAGCCAAAACCTCAATAATGCTATGATTCTTAATATACATAAAATCATAGGAGGGTTACATACCTTGGTCAAATTTTATATGGGCTTAATGCTCGTCACAAGCTTACTTTGGGGAGGCAATTTTGTTGTGGCCAAGACGCTTGTGGCGCATGCCTCTCCGATGACTTTAACGATGGCAAGATGGTTCATTGCGGTGATTGTCCTTATCCCATTAGTCTGGTGGAAAGAAAAGAAGCTAGTCCCTGCAAAAGCAGCTCTTGTGCCGTTATTGTTCATGGGTATTACAGGTGTCGCCTTGTTTAATATTTTTCAATTTTTAGCGTTGGAGCGAACAACATCCACGAATGCAGGGCTTATTTCAACGATGAATACGATGTCCATAGCCCTTTTTTCATTTGCTTTTCTCAAAGAAAAAATAAATGGCTTGCAGCTTTTGGCTATGACTCTTTCTTTCATGGGGGTGGTTCTCGTCCTTTCGAAAGGAGATTTGCAGCAGTTACTGGATTTTCAATTGAATACAGGGGATTTATGGATGGTAGCTGCGGTTTGTGTCTGGGGACTTTACTCGGTTTGTAGTAAGTGGGCTATGAAAACAACCTCTCCATTAATGGCCACATTGTATGCGGGAGTGTTCGGTGTTCTTACTCTTGTCCCGTTCACCAGTACGGAATTCACCTTCTCTAATATCAATCCATCTTTCATCCTTTCTCTTCTGTATACAGGGATTATCTCTACTGTCGTTTGTATGGTCTTTTGGAATATAGGCGTACAGCAATTAGGAGCCACAACCTCTGGCATTTTCCTAAACTTCAATCCAATTTTCACTGCCCTGCTTGCGTTTTTCTTTATCGGGGAAAAGCTGAGTTGGCTACAAGGCATTGGAGGACTGATCGTTATTATGGGCTGTTATTTATTTACGCACTTTAAAACCAAAATGCCACAGAATCAAGTTTGTCATTAACATAAGATGCAAGATGCCTTCCCCCTCTCAGTATTCGCTGTGGGAGAAGGCATCTAATTGATTAGTTGTTTTCTTTGGTAATACAACAAATGAAACAGCAGTTCCTTCATGCAGCTTGCTTGTTATGTGTAAGCCTTGACCGTAATGCTGTTGCAGACGTCTATGGGTATTCGATAAGCCAATACTTCTGGATGGACGTTTGTTCGGCTGTAGTAGCTTCGCCAATTGCTCTTCGTCCATACCAACGCCATCATCTGAGACACTAATTTCGATATGAGTACCACAATTAATGATACGAATGTGAACAGTTCCCCCTTCAACACGCTTTAAAATACCATGCTTTAATGCATTTTCAACTAGCGGTTGAATGGTTAGCGATGGAATCCATACATTCGTCGCTGTATCTAAGTCCCATACGACGCGAATACGTTCACCAAAACGTTCCTGCTGAATATAGAGGTAGGCTTGAATTAACCGAAGTTCATTTTCTAATGGAACAAGCGCTTCTACGTTTTGAAAATTATAGGATTCTCTTAAAAAATCACTTAATGCCTCTACTAATTTAGCTGTCCGCTCACTGTCCAATTCACTTAACGTTAAGATAGCATTTAATGTATTAAAGAGAAAATGGGGCTCGATTTGTGCCTGAAGCCACGCTGCCTCCATACGATGTCGTTCTTGAATAGATCGCTTCACCTTTGTTAATGCCTCAACGCGAGATCGAAGCTCTAAGGCATCAACAGGCTTGACGACATAATCATTGGCCCCTGCTGAAAAGCCATTTTCAATATCATGTGGCTGACTACGTGCAGTTAGTAATAGTACGGGTAAATCCGTCATGAAGAATTGCTTACGGATGATTCGTACTAATTCATAGCCATTCATTTTCGGCATCATTACGTCTGAAATCACTAAATCCCATTCCTGGGACCGTATATATTCAAGTGCCTGCAAACCACTTGTCACCGTGACGACATCATACTGCTCATTCGCCAAGAGGGTTTCCACCACTCTTAAATTGATGGGCTCATCATCCACTACTAAAATTCGTGGTTGATTCCACGCATCTCCTACATCGTTCATTCCATCTTGCTGTACCTCAGGGCTTTCCTGTTTTTGATGAGCCTGCTGTACAAGCGTTACCTCTTGAGCTTCCGCTTCGTCAGATAGTGGTAATGTGAAGGTAAAGGTGGTGCCTTGTCCCACCACTGATTGTACGTCCAATGTTCCCCTTTGTAGTTCAACCAGTCGCTTACAAATACTAAGCCCTAGCCCAAATCCGCCCTCTACTATCGTCTTACTGACAGTACCTTGCTCATATGGCTCAAATAATCGCTGCATGGTTTCCTCATCTATGCCAATGCCCGTATCTGCCACCACAATCTTCGCCATGCTAGCCTCGGTATAGCCCGAAATCGTAATAGTACCTTCATTAGTAAATTTCATGGCATTATGTACCAAATTAAAAATAATTTGGATTACCCGATTTTCATCTGCCAATACTTTTTGAAAGTCTGCTGGAATTTGCTGAACAAACTGAACCGGCTTTCCTTCAATCATAAAACGTAGCATATCGAAGACGCCAGCCACGATGGTATGAATGGAAACCGTGGTCAGATGCAATTTTTGTGTATTATCCTTTAGGCTCATCACATCAAGTAAATCGTTCAATAAATGCGACATTCGTTGCCCAACAGACAGCACCGTTTCTAAATCATGGACGCTTTTATGACTAAGTGCATGAGACTCACGCTCTAAAACAGCCTTGGACATATTGATAATACTATGAAGAGGATTGCGTAATTCATGGGAGGTGCTTGCCAGAAATTCATCCTTTAGTTTATCTGTCTCTTGCAATTTTTGGGCAAGGTCTTTTGTATCCGCATGCACTTTTGCGTAATCTTTAAACCACAATGTCGCTAAACAAGCAATGGTCATTATCAAATCAAAGGGATATGAAATCACCTTGATTCCTGAAATCAGTAGCAAGATATCCCAAAGAATACTATTGATAAATGCAAGGATTGCTAAAAGTAGAAAAACATGCTGACGGATATCTTTGAGCGCCTTTCCTAGCATCATCATCATGGTGATCACAATGGGAACGCCTAAAATGACAATATAAACACTTTGTATCGACACTACATATCGTGTTGGTAGTACAATAGCCAACACAGCTGCACAGGCACATACAAGGGCAAATCCCTGCTGATAACGGTGAAAATGGCGCGGTAGCCATGAATCGATACATTGTAGCAGGGAATAGCCAATGCCAATCATCGAAAGGTGAACCAATATAAACCCCCAATCATAATTGATTGGAAACCAAAATGAAAGAAGCTTATCGTCACTCCCTAATAGATAATAAAACATGATACTGACGGTTAAGAGTGAAAAGAACAGTAAAGGTCTTTCCTTATTTCCAACTAAATATAGGATGATCGAGTAAAGGGCATGTAAAAGTAAAACGACTGCCACTAATAGCTGCATGGTAATAGACAATTGTGTTTCGCGATAGATAACATCTTCATATCCAAATTTTATAGACCGCACAATTCCCCCATTACGAGGATCTTGAAAGTTAGCCACTTGCACAACAATGTCGATTTCACTTTGGCCCTTTGTGTCAAAAGAAGCTGTAAATGGAACATTTTTGGCCATCGTTTGCGCTCGATTTTCACCTAGCTCACCAGCCTTCGCAACTAAACGATCATTTACATATATTTCTGCTGCACTACGAATGCTAGGCACCCTTATGCTAAATGTTTTTGTTTCTTCTGGATTAACCTTTATATTCAAATGATAGGAGCCATAGCCATATGGCGTCAGCTTACCTTCTTGAAAAATTTGGTCCCAACCATCTGGAACCTGTATGTACGTGGGGGGAAAAGGTGGTTGATTACTATCCATCAACCAGTGAGAAGAATAAAATGTCCATTCACCATCCAGTGTCAAAGCATTCTGTTGAAAATCAAAATCCCGTACATCGATTTGCCCTTTTTCTGCGTAGGGTTGGTCTGGCTGAGTAAATAAATGCAACCACAATATGCGTGTGCTCGTTAACAAAATAAAAAATAAGAGAATAATGATCGCTATTTTTTTCTTTTTCATAAGTGAATCTCGTCAAAGGGCAACATAGTATTTCTCCTTTGCGAACGCCACCTCCTAGGTCTTGATCGAGTAATGATCTTACAACCTTCCAATTCTACCAAGCACATCTCTACAAATTCTGAACAAATTCTTAATATAGTCCTAATCGAACAACGGGCTCTGATTTGGTTGAGCCATTTCGCCAAAACATTTCATATACTTCCACAACCCTTTCTATCCAATGCCTGTAAGTAAAGTCGGGTTTTTAGAACTTTTTGCCATAAAAAAGCAGCTACTCCGATAAGGAATGAACTGCACCCCAATTGTTAGACACAGCATTTAACAATTGGAGGTGTAGTTTTTTTATGACTAAATTTACGAGCGAGATAAAGTTAAAGATTATTCAAGGCTTTAATTCAAAGATTTTTTCTCAACAAGAGTATGCAAAACAGATGGGAGTAACAAGAGCACAATTTCAATATTGGTTAAAGTTATATGAATTACATGGAGATGAAGGGTTTAGGAATACCTATACAAATTATTCTGTACCATTTAAACTAGACGTATTAAATTACATGGTTCAATCTGGTGCGTCATTAATGGATACCGCAGCTCTTTTTAAAATCTCAAGTTATACAATAGTGTATACTTGGCAAAAACAAATGGAGGTTGGCGGTTTAGATGCCCTTGAATCAAGACAAAAGGGGCGTCCATCGATGAAAAAACAATCGACGAAACAATCCTGGCTGAAGGATCTGTCGAGGCACTAGAAGCACGTATTAAACAACTTGAAATGGAAAACGAGTATTAAAAAAAGTTGAATGCCTTAGTTCAAAACAAGGAAAAATCATGAAACAAGACAAAGTAAAAGTAGTCTTTGAGTTAAGGCATAAATATTCGGTGAAGGCGCTTGTGAAACTCGCTGGTATTCCACGTAGCACGTATTATGATTTAGTAAAGAAAATGAACCGAATAGATCCAGATGCCGATTTAAAAGTAGAAATCAATTCAATTTACGATGAACATGAAGGACGTTATGGCTATCGTCGTATTCGTGATGAGCTAGCTAATCGTGGTAAGAACGTGAATCACAAGAAGATCCAACGCATCATGAAAGAACTTGGATTAAAGTGCCTTGTGCGTATGAAAAAATATAAATCCTATAAAGGAACAGTCGGTAAAATTGCGCCTAATCATTTAGACCGCCAATTTACAGCGGACCCACCGAATGAAAAATGGGTAACCGATATTACGGAGTTTAAATTATTCGGCGAAAAATTATATTTATCACCTGTTTTAGATTTATTTAATGGTGAAATTATTACGTACACAATTGGCTCTAGACCAACTTATTCACTTGTTTCAGAGATGTTAGATAAAGCTTTAGAGCGTCTACCAGAAGACCATCAGCTTCTCATGTATTCAGATCAAGGCTGGCACTATCAAATGAAGCAATATTGTCATGCGTTTCAATCAAGGGGTATTCTCCAAAGTATGTCTCGTAAAGAAAACTGTTACGACAACTCTGTAATGAAGAATTTCTTCGGGATTATGAAGTCTGAGTTTTTATACTTCAAAAAATTTGAAAGTGTAGACCATTTTAAAACTGAATTAGAAAAGTATATAACGTATTACAATACAAAAAGGATTAAGGCAAAATTAAAAGGCATGAGTCCGATACAATATCGAACCCATGCCCTAACCGCTGCCTAATGAAATAACCGTGTCTAACTTTTAGGGGTCACTTCACTCATAGGCTGCTTATTTTTAAATGATATAAATACGCTACATTTTAGTAGACCACGAAATTTTATTATTTTTTATACTTAAGCTGTGCATCTCTCATAATGGCTAGATCAGAATTATCACTATCTACAGTATTTAAAGAATTAAGAGAAGAGTTAGATCCAAACATTGGCACTTTACCAGTAGTTACACCTCTAGGGGCATACATACCATCATCTACTGGAACCAAAAATAGTAAATATTCTTTATCAAACTCCATGTTCTCATAATCATTCACAGTATACATAGCATTTGTTTCTTTATCATAAAAAGCCATTTCTGACACAGTAATTTGAGAATTTGTTTTTATATCTTCTTTATTATCGTTATTTTTATAAACTTCTGAAATTAAAAAACTTGATTTAGTATATCCACCAATTACATCGTTATTAATGTCTGATCTAAAAACTTCAGTATCATTTTCTTTTGTTTTTGTACCAAGAACAATTACAGGTGATGCTTCTTCCATCTCTTCTAAATTATCAAAACCTAGAGTTTTACCTTCAAAATTAATAGTCTCTATTTTTTTATTATCTTTAATGCTTATAAAGAATATTAAACAAAAACACACTAAAAAAAAGCTAAACACTTGAAACTTTCTATTTTTCATACTACCTGCCCCTTTGTCGACAATTTTTGTGTGAGTAATAGCCGTATGTAATTAATACAAAGCTTTTATACCATCAATGTCGTCTTGTAACGGCCAGTCTTTATCATTAAAACCCTTTGTCCTCATAACAGATATGGAATTATTCTTTGTTTGAGTGTGATCAAGACCTAAAGCATGCCCTACTTCATGAACTGCAGTTTCCCTTCTACGAGTTTGATCTAATCCCTTCCATGATTTATACATTGTTATGTTTGATAAAGTAGAGGAACCATTACGATGAGTAGCATATGCATCACCATAATTACTATTTACATAATCAACATTAACATTTCCACTAACCGAGACCTCTTTAGTAAACTTAACTTTATTAGCTGAATGCCACGCAGTAAATCCTCTTAGAATATCTTGCTTATAACCCATATCAATTAGCTCTTGACTAATATTGTAATACAAATCTAAATTATCCTTCTTTTTAAATCCTAGTAATTGATAAGCATCAGCTGTAATTGGTAGAGATACAACACAAAGTAATAGCATAATTAAAAAGCCTTTAAATTTCCACTTCATTTTACCAACTCCCCTTTGTTTTTACATTTATGGAACTTACACACATAAATTATAAACATTAAAATACAATACAAAGGGTAATTTGGTATCATTTTACTTTTATACTAAAGATATAAGAAGAACTCCCTTTGTCCCATCTTCCAGAGATAATATATATATACTTGCCTTTTTCGTTCGGTACAGAAATACTATTATCTTCCACTATTACTTTTTCGCTTTCATCGTTATTCATCCATTTCTCAACTTCTACTTTTTCAGGTTGTTTCTTAAAATTGATTTTTATTTTACTTTGAGGGGATACTGAAAAAGGGACAATTTTATTATTATCAAGAATTTCTGGTGGTGAAATTTTATCAACACATTCAGTGCCAGTTATTTTTTTCCAACAATAAGAACCTTGTACTATTGTTATCTTATTATTTCCTGACAATACAATTGGCTTAGGGGGACCAGCATTAAGTAACATGATAATCAACACAAATACGATAATAAATAAAGTAATTATACTTATCTTTATGCCTTTCATATAAACCCTCCAAACTAGTATTCTGAAATTAAGAAAAAGTCTTATATTCCGTTTATCAACTTATTTTACCATATAATTATTTTTTTGTAATTTAAATGCATATGAAGAAGCAAGGAGCCGACTGAACGAGATAAGGTTTGTGATTTGGTAATTTAGTTATTTCTGCTTCATGGATATTCATACTATGGAAAAATGTTGATATGAACGGGCTTATTGATTCTTTTAATGACCTAAAGGAAAATGATGAAAAGATTATTGGTAGATTAAGTACTGCTGCTACAGTTTTAGCTGTTGGGGTAGCAATTCTGAATAATGTTAGAACTAGAATTGTAAACGAAAATTAGAAAAAAGATTTTAGACGCCACATTCTCGGTATAGAAGAAGATTAAGGGGAATTTTTCTAAGTGTCGTATATCGTGATCAGTACATACGGTCCAAAGCTGGATTACTTAAGAATGACAAGATTTTCAAGAATACGGATTTGGGATTAAATTTATCTTACAGGTGTATCACTTAGGTGATACTGAAAATGCATAATAAAGTTGTTTAATTTCGTTTAAATGCACTAACCACCTCCCTAAACTTTTTTAAGAACATAAACTATAAAACGGTGTTATTTCCAGCACACAAAAAGACCAGAAACTCTCGAAAAACAGAGTCCTGGTCTTTTTGTGAAAAGTGAAACTTACTAGTTTGCTTTAGTTTTTGTATTCTACTATTACAGTAGTCGTGTCAGCTTTGCAAAGGTTACAGGTTTTTGAAGGAATTTTGAAAAAAATTAACCCTTCACGTTTATCATACTTCTGTTATTCTTTGAACCGTTTAAAGTTAAACTCCTTCAAAAATACGATACCGCAAAAAACAAGCAAAGTAGCAATAATCGTTTTCTTGTATAGAGAAGCAACATCCCTACATAAAGTACGAATTTGCTGCTTAACGCTTCTTGCGTAAACTCGTGAACAATAGATAAATAACGATGAACAGGGCGAGGATTCCTAATGCTTTATAAAGATATAAGGCAATGTTTGCTTTACGTTGATACGTATATTCTCCATCATTCACCGCTTTAAGGTATGCTCCTTTGTCAACTTGTACCGCGATGGCGACCTTTGTATCGGTTCCCTTTATCGCAAAGTACTTGGTTCCTTTTGGATATGCATTTGAAAAATTGCCTCCATGTTGCTCCATATCTGAATACTTCGTTACCTTTCCTATTTCATTCTCAACTGCGTGCACTTTCTCCTCCGTTACCTCATATATATAACCATCCCAAACTACGAAAGGATAGACCCAAGTTGTTGCGACAGTGTTCACAGGTATTATTACGAGACATACTATACAAAACAAAAACTTCCGCAGATAGCCCTTCATCACATCACCCTTTCCATCATCTTACATATTAGACTTAGCCTAGCAGAAAAAGTTACACTGCCATTTCGATTGACTTCTGTTTAGGTGAATGCTAAATTTACTAAAGCAGTAATTTACTAAATTACTAAATTCAAATAACAAGGAGTGCTTAACAATGAAAATTCCAACACATTTAAAACATAAACCTGTAATCGTTGCTGAAAACTATGCCAATATCGATGGGCGTACAGCTTATCAAACTGATACACAAGGGCTTTCACTTGGGTTGGCACAATGGAATGATCGAGGAAAGGTTGATATTTCTGCAAAGGTTTGGCGACATACAGGTGGCAAATGGTCACGTCAGTCGGAAGAACTACCCCTCCATCGTGTGCTTGACCTCGCTATTCTAGTATGTGAGACACAACTTTATTTTAAGGATGCATACCGCTACGAGCACTTATATGATGAAGCAAACCCTGTTATTAATCGAGTAGGCTTACAAGGTGATGCTATGACTGTGGAAGTATGCACAGAAAATGAACAAATTAAAGAGGATATTCAGCTTTTTCAGCAAGCATTAAATAATGATGGTGAGCTAATCGGTGAACGCCTTCGCTCACTATCACGAATCTTAAAAGAAATGGGTTATTAAAACTCAAGAGGATTTTAACGATGAATGAACAAATGTTACAGGATGATAAAAAACTACGAAAGGCCTTTTTTAATTTCTTAATCCCGGTGATGCTAGCGAATGTACTGCAATCTGTTGGCCAAGTATTTGCGATGTTTATCGTCGGGCGCAATTTAGGTGTCGATGCACTCGCTGCCATTTCCGCATTTTTCCCGTTTTTCTTCTTTTTAATGGCCTTCGCAATTGGCATAGGTTCGGGAAGCTCTATTTTAGTTGGGCAAACGTTTGGGGCTGGTCATCATGAAAAGATGAAAGAGGTAGTTGGGGTAACCCTTGCCTTTACTACGATTTTATCGATTATCGTGGCGCTCTTTGGCGGCTTTTTCATTGAATGGATTTTACGCTTTATGCAAACACCAGCAAATATTTTAGACATGAGTATTAGCTATGCACAAATTTTATTTTTCACATTACCCATTATGTTTTGGTATTTAGTGTATACAACCTTTATGCGCGGCGTCGGTGATTCGAAAACACCCTTTCTCTTTTTAGTGATTAGTGTGGTGTTAAATATTGCCTTCCTCCCACCGCTGGTATTCGGCTGGTTCGGATTACCCGCGTTTGGTTTAAATGGTGCTGCCTATGCTTCTGTGTTATCAAACTTAGTGACCATGATTTTATTATTAGCTTATTTGCATAAAACAAAGCATTTACTACGTTTTGATAAATCCATCTTACAGCATTTTAAATTAAAGAAAGATATTTTAACATCATTATTAAAACTAGCGATTCCATCAAGTATTAGTATGGTTGCCATCTCAGTTGCAGAAATTGCCGTTATTGGTTTTGTCAATGCCTATGGATCTGATGCCACTGCTGCTTATGGCGTTGTCAATCAGGTAGCTAGCTATGCACAAGTGCCTGCGATGAGTATTGCTATTGCTACATCCGTTTTCGTAGCACAGGCTTTAGGAGCGAATTCTACAGAAATGATTAAAAAAATTCGTCAAATGGGTGTGCGTATTAACTATCTTTTAGGTGGCGCAATCATTCTCATCATGTATCTATTTGCAGAGCCAATTTTGGCTTTCTTTATCGATTCACATGATACTGTGCTCATTGCCAAAAATTATTTATATACCGCCTTTTGGAGCTATTTAATATTTGGACATACGCAAACCGTTTCCGCTACGATGCGTGCCACTGGTGTCGTACTATGGCCGACCATCTTCTTAGTCATAACAATTTGGGTCGTGCAAGTGCCATTAGCGTACTTCTTGTCCCACCATACGTCACTCGCATTAAACGGTGTTTGGTTAGCCTATCCAATTACCTTCTGCGTCCATTTCATTATGCAATATGCCTACTTCAAGCTAGGCTGGCAAAAGCGAACATTAAAAGCGATGCTTAGCGAATAAATGACACGGGACATGCAAAAAATGCATGTCCTTTTTGTATCCAACAAAATAACCAGGCACTCAGAAATTGAGCCCTGGTCATTTTGTGAAAAGTGAATGTTACTATTTTGCTTTAGTTTTTTGTATTCTACTAATAGAGTAGTCGTATAGCATTGCGAAAAGTTACAACCAATTTAAAATTTTTTTAGTTCTTTCCTGCAAATAGTGCAAACCATCGTCAGTTGATAAAAATTGACAAACATCAAAAAGGCGTTGGTATTTATGAATAGGATGCAAATAACAATCCTTTTGTAAACTTTCATTCATCTCTCTTATCTAAGCGGCTTTTAAATGCTTAATCTTCCATTCAACACGAGAACGGCTGAACCCGCTATCGCTACTGTTTCGCGTTGGGGTGTTACGTATAAAATACCGCCCCGTTTGGAAAGTTGCTTGCTTACTAGCTGGTTTTTCAATAGTTTTTCACACCAGTATGGCCCAAGTGCGCCATGACTAGACCCATTAACATGATCTTCGTCAATTCCTTGTGCTGGAGAAAAAAAGCGGGATACTATATCAATGCCCTCTTCCCTCGACTTACTGGTCACACATATCCCCCTAACAGGAAATTGTTCCATCGCAGAAAAATCTGGCTCGAAATGTGCAATAAGGTCTTCATTGCTTAGTTCCACGATATAATCCAATTCGGTACTCCCTACATAGATCGGTTTACTTCCTAACCAGTCTTCCAATGCTGGAGGACACACTATTTCATCAATTGGATACGTTTTGATGGCAATTTCCACTCGCTCCTGTTGCCATCTTGCCTGCAAAGGGCCATTTGTTGATTGAAATGTGATGGTCTGATGCTTAGGCACGATCCCCTGCTGCCAAAGCAAAAAAGCACTAGCAAGGGTGCCATGACCACAAATCGGGATTTCTGTCTCTGGGGTAAACCATCTTATCGAAAAATCAAGCTGTTTGTTTTCAATAAAGACTGTTGTCGGGACAGGTACCTCCTGTGCAATTTTTTGCATCGTCTCTTCAGAAACATCTGCATCTACAAGACATATTGCTGCTGGATTCCCTTTATATAGCTCTGTTGTAAAGGTATTTATTATAGAATAGGAAATAGTCGTCATCTTATTCACCTCTTCTCTCATCATAACGCAAACAAGCAAGTGCTGAATATACACACTCAAACAAATAATCATTTTATAAAATAACCACCTTTTGTCTAAGCTAACATTATAAAATACAATGGTAGAGCTTTTGAGTGGAGAAACGATGAAACCATATTTCAAAATTTTAATGATTATTGGATTGACGACCTTACTCGCTGGATGCTGGGATATTACTGAACCACAGAGAATGTACTATATTAATGCAGTAGGTGTAGACTATGAAAACGATGAATATGTTGTCTATTTACAGGTGATTAATTTTGCCGATGTTGCGAAATCGATTCAGCCCAGTGCAGATGTGGCTCCTGCGGAGGTGGGTCGTGCCACTGGCAAAACAGTAGAAGAAGCGATTTACAAATTGTATCGCTCCTCCGATCAGGAAATATTTTGGGGTCATATGAGGTTTCTTCTCTTTTCAGAGCGGGCCATGGAAAATGAACATTTTATTCCAGTCATTGATACATTGATACGTTTTCGCGATACAAGGTACCAGATTTGGGTGTACTGTACAAAAAATCCGGTAGATGAAGTGCTGCTTGTCACACCCATCTTAAGAAATTCTTTGTCCTCATCAAAATTAAGTAACCCGATTAACCCAACTGAACAAGAAACCTTTGTTGAACCCAAAAATATAAGAGATATCGTCATTGGTTTAAATGAACCAAGCCATGAAGTGACCATCCCATATGTGTCCATTAAAGAAGATTGGCAAACAGATGAGGATCGAACAGAAGAAACTTATTTTTCAGGGGTTGGTGTCCTATCAAAAGATGGCTTTAAAGGATTTTTGCAAGACAATGCAGCAAGAGGTAATCAATGGATGCATAACTATACAAATCGCGGTGAAATTACCTTCCAATTAAAAACAAATGGTCAGGAAGAATTAACCGTGAGTATTGAAAAAATTCATGTCGCTGTGAAACCACATGTCAAAAAGGAAGATGTTTCATTTGAAGTCGAATTAAAAATCAATGCGACCATTAATGGCTTTAAAGGAAAAACAACGGAAAAAGAGCTGGAAAAACATATAATCACACAGGTGAAAAAGGAAATCCATGAAACCTTCAATGAAGGCTTAAAATTAGATGTTGATATCTATCGATTATCAGAGTCTCTTTATCGGGACAACGTCAAAGCATGGAAAAGGTTAGAAAAGGATGGAAAAATTCCATTAACAGAGGATTCTATCAGTAAAATTCATGTGGAAGTAGCTAAAATTAATCCAGGTCGCAAAACATTCACAGAAACTATAAAAAAAGACCGGAAGCCCTAACTTAGGGAATCTGGTCTTAAAAAAATTTTTATTTTATGAGTGAATACATATATGTATCATGTGGCATATTGTTTTGATGCATATATTTTTTTAATAATCCTTCTTGTTCGAAACCTATTTTTTGCAATAGTAGCTGAGAAGCTTCATTTTCTTTAAAAACAATGGCACCAATTCGTACTAAATCCATCTCTTCAAAACCATAGGAAATGGCTCTTTTCACAGCTTCCTGAGCATAGCCCTTTCCCCAATAGTCAGGAAAAAGTGCGTAGCTGATTTCCGCTCTTCGATGCTCTATTGACCACTCTTGAAAGCCGATTGTACCAATAATCCCTTCTTGTCCCTTTAATGCAATGCCCCATTTAATACCACGTTTTTCGGTAAAATTGTTGGCAAAATTTTTAATGATTTGTTGCACCTGTACTAAGCTCGTTAAAGGTTGTTGTCCATAATGACGTAAAACTTCAGGATTCGAAAAGCAATCAAGGAGAGCTTGTGCATCAGGACTCCCTAATTCTCTTAATACTAATCGTTCAGTTTGTAATATAGGAAACATAGCATACCTCTTTAATCATGGATTTGTTAAACAAATTTTTTTCGACGAACTATTTCAATCTCTATTTCCATTTGATGACACTTAAAAGGACAAAGCTAATTATCATGTTCTTTTGCTTGCCTATTCCTACAAGCGCTCCTCATCTCCTTTTGCATAAAATCTTACTTCATGTCCACAATAAGTTCTAAGTCAGTCTACTTGAGGTGAGAGTTATGGAGCATTTTCCGCTAATACATACAAATTTTTGGGATGCCGTCATTGCAGTCCCTGTCGTGATGATTGTTACGCAACTAATTAAGAAATTGGGTCATATCAAACCTTTTTGGGTTCCGACCATTGCATTAATCGTCGGCTTATTCATTTCCATTTTCATCAGCCATCGTCATAACCTTCTTGCTGGGCTTTTTATGGGCTGGTTTTATGGCTACGCAGCCATTGGTAGTTACGCTTCATTGAAAACATCTTATATTACCTACAAACAAAAGAAAATCAAAAAACAGAAACATAGCACTCCATAAGAATGTAGCGATTGCAGGAATAGAGACAAAATAATATACTAATATTAACAAATTTGGGGCTACTTATTAAAGTAGCTCCTTTTTAATCAGTTTGCACAATAATCCTTTGATTTTTAATAAGGATAAGAAAGGTTGTTCAGCTATGGAAATGTTTTTTTTCTTTAGTAATTTTTATTTAATGCCCCTCTACGCTTTTTTGTTTAGCTATTACCTTATTAAGCTACTCAAAAAATTCAGTAAGGGACAATACACGACAACGACTGAATCGAGGATTGTCATAATAACCTTTATATTAATTGTTTGGAGTATTAGTTATACACTCGCAAGCAGTCAATAGCTTCATAGGTAATGAGAAGAAAAGGCACATACACACAAGGGCGATATTCGACCAATGCTATTAAACATTAGAGCCGTTTCCACATAGGCTCTATTTATTTTATAAGGGTTGAGCTGATAATAATGCTGCTTCTATGCCCTTCATGATGTTCATAGCTCCACTCGATTTATTTGAACAGACAACTACTTTGGTTGAGCAGTCAGGATAATAAGCTGAATGGAAGCACACACCTGGATCATATCCCATCACATGATATTTTAAAATAGATTGGTCACTGTTTTTCTTAATCCATACACCATACCCGTAACTATCACTTTCATTCATCTCAACATGATGCGTTAGCAGTTGTGTTGTGACAGCTTCACTTAAAAGGTCAAAGTTCATCAGCGCATGCCACAGCCTTGACATATCCCTCGCTGTTACAAATGCTCCTCCATCCGAACCTCCTTTTACAGGTAAGGAGTAGATATTTGTTTTCCATGTACCATCCGGGTTATCTATGTATCCTATTGCGGTATTAGATGGTAGAGAATCTAACGAGAAATAGCCCGATTCCTTCATATTCGCTGGATCAAATACATTTTTTTGAATGTAGTCAGAAAAGTTCATACCAGAAATATGCTCAATAACTAAGCCTAATAAAATATACCCGGCATTGTTGTAATGAAATCTCTCCCCTACTCTATATTTCATCGGCCGATCCTGAAATAAAGGTAAGAAATCACGCAATGTTCGAAGTTGATACATTGGATTTTCAACCCATAATTCTTCAAAATTCTCCATTTCTTCCTCATCAAAATAATCTGCAATTCCTGAAGTATGCGTTAGCAGATGTTCAATAGTAATCTGCTCATCCAAATGCTTAAAATGATGGTTTAAACAGTCACTTAGTTTACTATCCAAAGAAAGCTTTCCTTTTTCGATAAGCTGACAAATAGCAATTGCAGTAAAAAGTTTACAGCCAGATGCAATACCAAAACGCGTTTTTGTGTTATTTTCAATTTGCTCCGAGCGATTTGCATAGCCAAAGCTTTGATTGACTAAGGCAGCCTTCTCTTGATTTTCCACTAGAATTGTTCCCGAAAAATCAAGATTCTGTTGTATGTCCACTATAACATTTTGCAATTTTGTATGCATAGTCATTCCCCTTATTTATCCAAATTAACTAAATAATAACTTCTCTTACTAAAACAATACTCTACTACTGTTACCTTGTCGAGAATATTCGCATAATTATGAGGAGAAGGCTGTGCATACTGAGGAATGGTTAAAGGGTCAATTGCTGGTATCCTATCTTTACAAGCACAGAAATTATTACTAGTGATTATTGAATTCACTATGCTTTACACTCTCTTTAATCTATTGCAAATCAAGTCGTCTTTGTTACATGTCGATTGTCTATAAAAATATGAAGCTTGCGCTGAATATACCATTCCATCACGAATAAATTTGGCACCCAACACAACCACGCGATGACGGCATAACTATACTGGAAATTTTCAAAGCCAAATAATACAGTAAATAAGGGGAGGTAGATTCGCAATGTCACTGCCGCAAAGGTTAAAGCATAATTTCTTAGCATCCATTTTTGATGTCCTTGGATGTTTCTTTTTTTAATGTTAGCTAGTGCTTGAAACATTGTGATGAGCCAGCCTATAGATAATAAAGCGAAGCCTAGCTGTGCTACCCATCCCCCAGTTGCGTGAAATGCTAAATAAAGTCCTGCCACACCACCGAACAAAATACTAACCATGTAGATGCTACCTAATCGTTTATGACGTTTCATATTTTTCTCTCTTAAGGTGGAGGACAATGTAAAAGGGCCGATTACGAGGGCTAATACACCAAAAATGATATGAATGTAAAGCATACTATACCAAAAGGAATTCAATGTAGCGCTAAGCATGAGCTTTAATTGAACAAACCCAGCCTGTTGTGCATGGAATACGATATATTGAACGACCGAATAGCCCGCTATCATTATCGCCAAGCCACTTACAATAAACCACCATTTTTTTCTCATTCTGTAGCTCCTTTCTTTTGAAACCTAACATTGCAATTGACTACGCTCTGACATAAAAATAGCCGTTACAGACTATTAGTAGTGCAGTTGTAAAGGCAGGCAAAACGCTCCACACCTGGGTATTTTTCACCTAAGCTTGTAATGTGAAACCCAATATTTTTATAAAAATGGACTGCTTCTTCGTCCGTTTCTGCATAAATCGTAGAAAATGAATAGTGTTCTTTCAAATATCGAATCATCTCACGTCCAATCCCTTTTCCACGATTCGTTGGTGATACAGCAAGATGTTTAATTTCACAGTGATTTCCATCCCTCTTTGCGATTCCGATACACCCCACCATGTCTTGCTCGATGCTATAGCCATATAACTCTCTTTCTGGACTTTCCATATATAATTGGTACTCTCTAGCTACTTTCTTGTCTGAAGTGGCATAGGATAATAGTACTTTCACTTCGGGTTGGATATTGCTTGATTGAATTTGTTTCATAAAACGCTACCTCTCTATTTCTATCAGTAGTCATTGAATAATGTGTCAATTACTATCATGTTCTACCATTTTAATAGTCACCTATTTTATCTATACGAAACCGTTGTTTATCTAATGAATTCAGCTCCTGACCAACCGTCTCTCTCCATTAAAAGCACCTCCATCTAACTACTAAATACCTGTTACAATGATCGTAAAAATAGAAAGAAGGTGTATGATGGACCTATTGTTTGTCATTCTTATTTTTGCTGGGATGTACCAAGTTACATTCTTATCATCGAAGAGCGCCACTAAATCAAAGGGAAATGTATTTAATTTTTGTATGGCTTCCTTTGATGTGAGGGAGTCGATTGGCAAAGGAGGATAAAATAATTTATTACAATAAATAAAGATTGCACTTACTGCCAAAAGAGTTGCTATTAGTAAGCCTCTTTTCATTGTACCGTAAAGCTTCATTTTTTTTACAAATAAATGTATATTTATTTTTTATCTAACAACAATAAAGACCACTCATCACGAGCGGCCTTTAATGATGTATGTCATTCTCATTGTTTATTAGTTAACATTTTTACTACTTCTTTGATTTGCAGCTCTAATGATATTGGATCATTGCCCCAGAATAAATCTGGGTCCAGCTTGAACACTCGGTCATTCTTCACGGCGTCTAGTGACTTCCAAAGTCCCTCACTCTCACCCCATACTTCTGAGATTAAATCTCCCTGATCGATGAAAATATAATCGCCAGCATATTCAGGAATGACTTCGTACGAAACTTGTCGATAGGACTCTTTCCCAATCATTTCCTTCTGTTGTTTCGCTGGTGGCTTTAATTGAAGATGTTTGTAGATGGCTTCACCACCCCTATAGCCTCCGTCACCATAAATATAAAATCCTTTATCTACTACAAAAACGCCCATAAGTGCAAAAGTATCGTCGGGTTTAATAATGTTCGCAAGCTGTGCTCGTGCTTCCTCTGCGGTCTTATCTAAATGCTTAATCCATTGCTCGGCTCCATCTTTTTTGTCCAAAGCATCGCCCAAAAGACGCATTATTTCATAAATATCACCTGAAGAGCTATAAGGGAGCGCAAGCGTAGGTGCGATTTTCTCATACTGCTGAAGAATCTTTTCATCACCCACCCAAGTGATGATTAAATCCGGTTTCAGCTGAACGATTGTCTCCAATGATCTTTCCCCAGTGGTTTCAATGCCATCAATCTGATCTTGAATTACTTTGTTCTCCAAATCCCATTGGGTAGAGCCGATTGGCTTGATACCTAACACAAGTAACTCTGGTAAATAGCCGTCTGTTACAATCCGCTTTGCTTGACGTGGTATTTCAATATCACCACGTTGTGTTTTGATTATTTTTGTAGCTGATTCTGTTGTTTCAGCTGTTTTGGAAATGTCCTTATTAGTATTGGAATCGGCGCTGTCATTGGCATTGCCACAAGCCGTCAGTATAGCGAGTAAAGCAAGAAATACTATTGATTTTAACACCTTATGTAAGTACAAGATTGTACCTCCTTGTTTGATAATGATTATCATTCGCGATGATATATTCATTATAGAGGCAGTCTTATACAAGGACAACGCCTATAAATTGGATGTTGCATAGGGAAAATTGTTGGATTTAACTTTGATTAGTGAACAATTTTACTATTACATCAAGTTGAATCTCCAAAGACAGACCATCATCAAACCAAAATTCATTAAGCTTAAGTAAGTGTAATTGGCAGCCTTGTTCATACACTAACTGTTGCCACACGGAACGCTGCATCAGTTTGGTGCGGAAAGATTCTGTATCATCAGTAGGTACGATTAAAAACATATGATTGGCCGCATACAGGGGCAAATCCTGCTCTTTAACTTTCAGATGTTTACCAGGTTGAAGTACCTCCTGTTGAATGGTCTGAGGAGCTCGTAGTCCTAATAGCTGGTATAAAGTGTAGGCGGAGCGCACCGATAGATAAGGGATCAGCCATAAGTTATCGTGACTTAATTCAAAGATACCTGCTGTTGAGCCTGACTGAAGAAATGGTGTGATGACTTTTCTTGCCTCTATGGCGGACTGCTGTAGCTGCGCAATCCAATCTTCAGCCTCTTGTGTTCGCCCAAGGAGTGTCCCAAGCAGTCGCACCTCTTCAAGCTTGTCTAACTGTCCCCATGGAATCGTCAGAACAGGAGCAATTTGTTCGAGTGCTTTCATTACTTCAGGGTAGTTATAAAAATAGGTTGGTGCCACGATTAACTCCGGGGCTAGTTGATGTATCACTTCTATTTGGTCAAAAGATTCTATCTCTACTATGTTCGGCAATCGTCTGTGCAATAGCTGGGATGATTGAAGCAGCTCTCGTGTTGTAGCGAGAGGCTGAATTCCCAATGCGAGTAATGCCCCAAGAAATTGTATACTAACGATACGGTTGCTCTGCTTCCTCTTGCGAAAGCTACTAGGTGAAAGATGAACATACTTGGTGAAAGTTTTTCCCAAATACGAGCCGTCTGCAAATCCTGTTTTCAACGCAATATCCTGCAATTTGTCATTTGTTCCAAGTAGCATAAGCTTCGCTTGGTCAACCCGAATTTGATTCACATACTCAGCAAAGCTCCACCCTGTTTCCTTCTTAAACAGCGAGGAGAAATAGCTTTCGTTAAAGCCTGTCATGTTGGCCATAAAAGAACGTGTTAGCGGTGCTTCAAAATGTTGTTTGATATATGTAACAGCCTGCTGAATAGCTTGATCGTTCGTCACAAAACTGTTATCAATACTCTTTCTTTCAAAAATCGTATCGAGGAACTCGTGCAGAAGCAAATGGAGCTTAGGGGCAGCATTTAGTTTCTGCGTTTGAGAAAACTGCCCTATCAAATTTTTCAGCAGCCCTACCGCATATCGAGGAAATTCCATGACCTGCCCATGCGCAGGCAAATGGGCTGTATCAATCACATATAATAACGCTTCTTTCTCACGTTTAGCCAATCGATAACTATTAAACGAGATGCTGTAAACAGGCATAAATCCTTCGCTAGTGCTCGGGACGATATGGCTGTCCTTCTCCGGGTACAAAAGCAAGACGAATTGCCCTTTTCCTATACGACAAGTACGTTGCCCTGTTCGAATAACTATCGGTTGTGTAGGAATGATAATCATTGGAAATAACCCTGTCAGCGTAGCGGGACTCAGTGTTCCCTCGTCCGCTAGAAGTCTTAAATCCAGAAGCTCATATGTTAGCATTTTCCTAGACCCTCCCCTGTCATATATAGTGTTGAATATTATTTTAAAACAACTAAACTATAATCTACCATAAAAAATCCAAAAGGCTTTTAAAATCAATCAGCTTTGCTTATATATGGTATATTCCTGATATTTGGAATTTTTCAACAAAACCAGTTATTAATAATAAGGTGACACCATGGATGGGCATACTGCTAGAAGGAAATACAAGGCCATTATACTGAAAGAAATCCCTTCACCTAATAGGCAAAATGCTGATTTTGGAAGTTTATCTTTATCACTTTCATCAAACCATCCTATACAACCACCACATTTTTCAGAAGTATTTGAATTAGGTGAACGTACAATAAGCCCAATTCTGTACGCATATAGTATCACTATATGTTAGGAAGGGTGTTCGTGTGGAGAAAAAACATCAATCTTTAAAAAAATTCAAGCTAAAATCAAATCCAAATTGTCATTGTCGTTGTTGCTGTCCTTGTTGTCGTTGTAAATGTAAACCACCATTTTTACCGATACCACCAAGTTGTAACTATCTCGTATATGTGACAGACGCTGGTCAGCTAGTATTGCCTGATAATAGAGTATCTGTGATTGATACGGCGACAAATACGATAGTCGCAAACATACCCGTAGGATCTGCTCCTCTCGAAGTAGCGATTACACCAAACGGAGCATTTGGTTATGTTCCAGCGCTCTTCTCGGATAATGTTACGGTCTTTAGTACTGCCACAAACACACCAATCGCTACCATTCCAGTAGGGGTTAATCCTTTAGGTGTCGCCATTTCACCGAATGGAACACTTGCTTATGTATCCAATCATGGATCTAACACGGTATCTGTCATCAATACAGCCACTAATACTGTAACCGCAACTATCCCAGTAGGGCTCCAGCCTCAAGGCATTGCTTTTACTCCAAATGGCGCGTTTGCTTATATTGCAAACGAAAATTCAAATTCAGTATCTGTTATCAATACAGCTACGAATACGGTGGTCGCTACAATCCCTGTCGGCATTCGCCCAAGGTCCATTGTTTTCACATTGAGTGGACAATTTGCTTACGTGACAAATGAAAATAGCAACACTGTATCCGTCATTAATGCTGTAACCAATACAGTAGTTGCTACAATCCCTGTCGGCACAGGACCTGTAGGAACAGCCATTACACCAGATGGAACACTTATTTACGTTGTCAATAAAGGTAGCAATACGGTTTCGGTTATCAATATAGCTACTAATACGGTGATTGCTACAATTCCTGTAGGATCATCTCCTGACCAAGTGACGATTTTGCCTGATGGAACATTTGCCTATGTCACGAACCAAGTGGACAATACAGTATCTGTTATCGATATAGCGACCAATATGGTCATTGCTACAATCCCTGGATTTAACGGTCCTACTGGTATAAAAACGGGCACCATCTGCAACTAGCTTTTGACACCCTTGGCGAACAAGAAGTAGCAAGTCAAATTAAAGAAAAAGCAACCGACTCTAGACGACCATCTTAATCAAATGGTCGTCTAGAGTTGGTTGCCTATATCATGATGTAATGAGCGAATGCTAAAACGTTGAATGCTCATCTAGTTTTGAAATAGTAGTAAGTCTCATTCGTTTTTACCATTTATATACTATTTTATGTTCCTCTATGTTACCATCTATAATAGACAAAATGTTTATTTAGCAAATAAGCAGAATGACTAAAATCATTTATCAATAAAATTAGAGGGTGTGCAATTAATGGGGTTCTTTGATAGGTTTTTTTAAAAAATAGAGGCTGTTAATAAAGAAGAAGTTGCTGTTGCTGAACTTGAATCCGAGTTTTATTTAGAGTCTGCACTGGATGAAGCCAATCAATTTTGGGTGGAAATAGCACAAAATCTTATCGTGAACGCAGTTAAGGCAACTGTGAAGGGAATGTCTCTCGAGGAAGTAGAATCCATTTTAGGTATAGGTGAATTTGGAGGAGATATGACTACACCCAATGCTACAACAGAGACCTATTGGTATGAAGGAGTTAGTGGCGGTTCTGCTCAATTAATTTTTTATAACGGTACATTAGGCATGAAAGAAGAATTTGGTCTACAATAATGAGTTTTCTATTATTTAAACAGGACTTGCTAATGGCAAGTCCTTTTGTTATGCTCGCACAGGCTCTCTCACATATCAGTCCATAAACCGCTTGCTGTGTCAATCCAATAAAGCCATTAATGCAAGGTTTTAATGTAACAGCAGAGAGCAAATTACGTAACTAATTATCCATCTTAATGTATCTCGATTCGCTCAATGCTGTTCTGTGGCACTTGAAAAAGAAGAAGCACACCAGCTTATTGATACAACGGTTATTTATGGTAAAATTAGGTGGTATTTAGTTAATAATTTTATTCAAAAGGGGATTTAAAATGAAGAAACCGATTTTATCAATCGCTGTATTTTTACTAAGTTTTTTCTCATTACTTATTTCGCTTAAATTATTTTGGAATTTAGGTATTTATGTTGATGAGTATGGTACAAGTCCTTCTATTGTTAGTGGTGGAGAATTTTGGCATTCCATGGATTGGTTAAGATTATTTTTACTGTTCCTGCTGTGCGTAGTATCGTTTATCAGTATTTTTAGTACGAATCAAAATAAGAGTAATTAAAGTAATAGCCATTATTAAAAATTAAAGAAGGATGAAGGAATTATATGAAATTGTTTAGAGGAATTTGGGGTATATTATTATGCTTATATGGTGTAGCTTTATCTATCAAATATTTCCAGAATGTCAGTGAAGGATGGAATATAATCCTTCATGCTTTATCTGGGAGTTTATGTATTTTAGGAATTTTACTAATTATTAAAGCGATAAAAATGAAAGTGTAATCAGAAGTGACTTTCAACCTATCCAAAAATTAAAATAGCAGTCGTTACAGACAAGTCCTTATGTAATGCTTCCTCAAATCACTTCGATTTAAAAAGCCCATTAGGCTCTGATTTACTCAGTCACCTAATAGGCCATTCATATAAGTCTTTAAAGGTTAATCCTTTGAAATTTAGTCCAATTCAATAAACCCTTGGTAAGCTTAGTCTTGAATCGCTGCGTCTAACGCTACCACGATCATGTCATTGAACGTTGTTTGACGTTCTTCAGAAGTTGTTACTTCGCCTGTGATAATATGATCACTTACTGTTAGAACTGCAAGTGCTTTACGGCCGAATTTGGCAGCTAATGTGTAAAGGGCTGCTGATTCCATTTCTACAGCTAGCACACCATATTGTGCTAGTTTTTCGTTTTGGTGCTCGTCTGAGTAGAATAAATCTGCTGTGAAGATATTCCCTACTTGTAAGTTAAGACCAGCCTCTTTACCTGCGTTGTAAGCTTTTAATAATAAGTCAAAGTCAGCGATTGGTGCGAAGTCGATAGCACCACCCCAAATGATTTGGTTCATACGTGTGTCTGATGTTGCGCCTTGCGCTAAAATGACGTCACGCACTTTCACATCCTTTTGAATTGCACCACAAGTACCTACACGAATTAATTTTTGCACATCATATTCTTGCATTAATTCTGTTGCATAGATAGAAATAGATGGCACACCCATACCTGTTCCTTGTACAGAAATACGTTTACCTTTATACGTACCTGTATAACCAAACATATTACGTACTTCATTGTAGCAAATTACATCTTCTAAAAATGTTTCTGCAATGTATTTTGCACGCAATGGATCTCCTGGAAGTAAAATTGTGTCAGCGATTTCACCTTTTTTTGCATTAATATGAATACTCATACTACAATCCCTCTTTTCTGTCAGTTATCACTATAAATAATACTGTGTTTCTGTCATTTACGCAATGCTAGACGTCTAGCAACTAAAAATATTTATCTTGATTCAGCAACGCAGTTCAGAACATAAAGCGCTTAGGTTAACTTCTACTCTTTTGCCCGAAAAATCTGGACGCCAATTCGCCGAAGCATCATCGATCTTTTCATACAAGCAAGCTTATTCCTCATAAAGCGCCCATAAAGTATCGAATGTTTCGATTGTTAAGTTTTCCGTAGCGTAGGATTCAATATAGTCGGACAGCTCATGAAAGTCTGTGCTCTGTTTTGGAAAATTATGCTCCTGAAACATTTCCTCTGCAAAGCGAACTTTAGGGTCTGACCAATCACCTCCTCGGAATGTTAATACATACAAATAAAAACTTTTTTTCATGAAACAATTTCCCCTTTTTAAAACAATGGCTTTTCGCTAGTGTATCAAAAAAAATAGCTTTCGTCATAATTCCCACCACTAAGATATTTTACCTATTCATGCTTTTAGAACTATTTTCTCGGACAATACTGACTTTAGTCACGGTATATTTTATCTGAAAAATTTAAATTTTTAGAAATAATAATAGAAATATCTAGTAAAATAAGATAAAATTGAAATCGATTATTGAAAAAAATAGGAAGGTGATGGCGATGAAAAAAACTCAAAAAACTCGTAATACAGCGAAAAAACGCCCGTCTCTCTTTATGCTTAGCTTTTTGAGGAAAAGGCAAGCTGCTACAAAAGAAGAACCCGGGAACAATCCCCCTCCTATTAAAGTAAAACGACAACGTTTTTACCATTTAATTCGGGGCAAAGTGCTTATTATGTTTGCACTGCTTATTGTGATTAACGGCATCATGGGTATATTGTCTTATGTCAATATACAAAATTTGCAGCAGCAAATGGAAGACTTTACGAAGAAAAACGTCCAAGAGCAGTTAACTGTCAATCAGCTTGCGTATGAAATTGCTCGACTAACAAATTTAGAACAATCCTATTTAATTACAGGGAATGGTATTTATTCTACTTCTTATCATATGAAAATTGATACTATTAACAAAAAGCTGTCTGCCTTAAAAGAACAATTTCAAGAACGACAAGTAGAGCTAAGTCATATGCAGGCCATTGAGCAATATTATAAAAATTACCTAGATTATTCAGACAAAGTCATGACGATGCGCGACGAACTCGGACTTGAACAAGCCCGTAAGCTCATGATGGGTGCCACCGGGGAAACGATGAAAACGCATATCGATAACAATATTGAATCTATTAATGTGGTCATGGACGAGTCGAATAAAACCAAATTAGACAAGCTTAATCAACAGGTCAATCTTTCCATTACTACGTTCTTTATCGTGTCAATTGTTGGCTTTTTAGCAATCATCATTTTTGGTTATATGCTCTTTAAATCACTTAAACGAAATACACAGGCTATTAATGACTCCATCCTTGATATTGCACAGGCAGGAGGCGATTTGACGAGACGTGTAAAAGTACGTAATCGTGATGAATTTTCAATCATTGCGGCCTCGACGAATACATTAATCGAGTCAATTTCTAATTTAATTCGCCGTGTCAGTGAATTAGCGGATCATGTATCAAGCAGTAGCCAGGAGCTGATGTCGTTAGCTGATGAAAATGCACGAACGATTCAGGATATTGCTGATGCCACAGCTGATATTGCCAGTGATAGTGACAATACGATTTCAAGTATGAATAGTGCCCAGCAAAAGATGAGCGACTTAGAGCATGCCGTGCATCAATTAAATGAACAAGCAAGTGCCGTCCATCGTGCCTCTGTCGCTATGCAGCAAGCAGCAGATGAAGGCAGCCGCTCTGTGGAACAATCCTCGCTTGTTATGCAATCCATTGAAGAAACGATGGCTTCCACAACGTCCACGGTCGAAGCATTAGGTCGTAAATCTGCCGACATCACATCGATTATCGGCACCATCACAGCCATTTCTGAGCAAACAAATCTTCTCGCATTAAACGCGGCCATTGAAGCGGCACGCGCTGGCGAACATGGACGAGGCTTCGCAGTTGTAGCAGATGAAGTTCGCAAGCTTGCAGAGCAATCACAAAGCGCAGCGAAAGAAGTAACAACGATTGTGACGTCCATCCAGCAGGAAGTTACGTCAATCATTGCCCAAAATCATGAAGGAGTGACAACTGTTATCCGAGGCGTGGAAGTAACAAATGAAACGAACCAATCCTTAGCCAATATTTTAACGCATACAGAGGAAACAACGACGATTATCGCAGCTATGGTAGATAAAATTGCGACTACACTTGACTCTAGCAATGCAGTAGCAAGTGACTTCGTGCATGTCAATGCCTATGCCGAGCAATCAGCAGCCAACACGGTAACCTCAGCAGCAGCCGCAACACAGGGCTCCGCATCCATGCAGGAAATCAACGCAGCAGCCACCGAGCTCGCCCAACAAGCAGATAGCTTACGTAACCTAGTGAGCGAATTTAAAGTATAAGTCACTCGAAGGAGGATCCAGCATTTTGCTGGTTCCTCCTGCATTTTGAGGGGCTATCCTTTCAATTTGAAGATTCGATCATTCAAATAAAGGATTCTCTGTTGAAATGGTGGGCTTTCCTTCGTTTTGCTTCTATCCATCGATCTATGAGTTCTATCCTCTACTTTGCTGGTTCTATCCACCAATCTGAGCGTTTTATCCTTCACTCTGCTGACTCTCCCCTCATTTTGCTGAGCTATCCTCCACTTTATTGCTTCTATCCATCGATCTATGAGTTCTATCCTCCACTTTATTGCCTCTATCCATCGATCTATGAGTTCTATCCTCTACTTTGCTGGTTCTATCCACCAATCTAAGCGTTTTCTCCTCCACTCTGCTGACTCTCCTCTCATTTTGCTGGGCTTTCCTCCACTTTATTGCTTCTATCCATCGATCTATGAGTTCTATCCTCTACTTTGCTGCTTCTATCCATCGATCTATGAGTTCTATCCTTCAATCTGCAAAGTCTCCCTTCCACTTTGCAAGTTCCTTCTCATCAGTAAATTCATCACCTTAAGGTTACAAAACAATCAGAACCACCAGTATAACTGGTGGTTTGCTCTGCGCGTGAAACGCTGGGGTACTGGCCCATGTCTAAAGACATTCTGAATGGTCTGCCAACCGCACTCCGTTTTCACACAAACCGCTAAAGCGGCTTACTTATTTTTTCTTTCTCTTGATTTCTTCTCCTGTGAATGGGTCAATGAATTCTTTCATCGTCATTTGATCTTGCAGGATATCTTCTTGTAATTGATTTTTTATATACTCTTGTATCTTTTTCTTATTTCGGCCGACTGTGTCCACATAGTATCCTCGACACCAGAATTGACGATTACCGTATTTATACTTTAAATTCGCATGTCGGTCGAAAATCATTAGACTACTCTTCCCTTTTAAATAACCCATGAACGCAGATACACTCAATTTCGGTGGAATACTTACCAACATATGAATGTGGTCAGGACAGGCTGTTGCCTCTATGATTTCTACATCTTTTCTTTCACATAATTGGCGCAATATTCTTCCAACATCTGCTTTAATTTGACCATAAATAATCTGCCTTCTATACTTTGGCGCAAAGACGATATGATACTTACAATTCCACGTTGTATGTGCTAAACTTTTATTATCCATTTATGGTGGCTCCTTTCGTACGAAGTCGGTTGACTAGACCTGACTTTATTGTACGTTTGGAGTTTTTTTATTGTCCATAGCTAAAAGCTTTCCGGAACCCCCTGCATAGCAGGGGGTTTTCAAAGCACACAAAAAAATCCTAGCAAGAGCTACCTTGCTAGGATTGGATTATTTAAATAACGATTGATACTCGCCATAGCCTTCTTTTTCTAAATCTTCTTTGGGGACGAATCGGAGCGCTGCTGAGTTAATGCAGTAGCGCAAGCCTCCTTGCTCACTTGGACCGTCTGGGAAGACATGTCCTAGATGGGAATCCGCTTCTTTACTGCGCACCTCCACACGACGCATGCCGTGGGATGTATCGAAAAACTCGGTTACTTGCTCTTTTTCAATCGGCTTGGTGAAAGCTGGCCACCCACAGCCTGAGTTATATTTATCGAGTGAGCTGAATAATGGTTTCCCAGAAACAATATCTACATAGATGCCTTCTGCAAAATGATCATCGTATTCATTGCGGAATGGGGGCTCAGTGCCATTTTCCTGTGTGACGTAATATTGCATATCTGTTAATTCTTTTAAACGTTGTTCTTTACTCATGTTTATTCCCCCAGTGATGCTCCTGGAACGCTCTGCGACCGGATCCAATCGAATAGCGCTCATAGTGCATTGGATTTTTCTTATAATAATGCTGGTGATAATCCTCAGCCGGATAAAAGGTGCTGGCTGGCAGGATTTTTACCATGATTGGTTTATCAAATTTCCCAGACGCTGCTAAATCTGCCTTCGAGCGTTCTGCTAACTCACGTTGTTCCTCATCATGATAGAAAATGGCCGTTGTGTAAGACTCTCCACGGTCAAAAAATTGACCCCCTGCATCAGTTGGATCAATCAATGTCCAAAAAATCGCTAGTAATTGCTCGTAGCTATATAATTCATCATCAAAAACGATTTGTACAGCTTCTACATGACCTGTCGTTTCAGAGCATACCTGTTCATAGGTAGGATTGACAACATGTCCACCTGTATAGCCTGATAGCACTGAGACAATGCCAGGTGTTTCGTCAAAGGGCTTGACCATGCACCAAAAACAGCCCCCTGCAAAGGTTGCGTATTGCTTTGCCATTGTTTTCACTCCTTATTCACCAGGAACAATAATTTCCAATAGAATTTTATCATTTGGTAAGTCTAATTCTTTGGCACGGACACGTGATCCTGAAGCGATGTTGATGCGGGATAAATCGATATAAATTTCCGCTTCATTCGGATGCACCGTAATCCATGAAGGAAATTCCACCGAATCGCGCATAATTTTCATAGTCGTTTCTGGTGGAATTTTCAGTAGTCCAACATTCATTCTCGTCTGCTTTAAAATAATATTGCCTTTGTCATCTACAATCGGTTCAAAATTCATGGAAATCGGAACTTCCGTATAAAATGCCGTTAGGGTGCTTCGTAATTGAATATCATTACCAATTGTAAAATCAAGCGGTAAAGGTGAGCCCTTCGCTGCATCCTTTAAATACTTTTTCGATATCGATTCTAATTCCTTTGTTGTTGTTTGCACAACGAGTACATTCCCTTTGCTTTCACTTTCACCTGCTGAACTCTTCGCAACGTTGACGCCATCCACTGGTCTAGTTGCTAAAAAAACGACGAGGAGGATTGCAAAAAGCACTGTGCCTGCTAAGGCGAAAAACGCGACTTTCCATTTATTCATTTTGTCACTCCTCGAAGCCTATTGCCTTGTTAATCTTTTTTTCCATACCACACTGCTCCATTGCTGCTAATATACGCTCTGTCATTTTTTCATATCCCTTTGCGTTCGGGTGGAAAAAATCTGTATGATAGACGAGCTCTTCATTTGAATCAAATAAATCTTCTACTGATACATAGCAAGCATTGGAATCCTTGCTTGCTACTTCTTCAATCACATTATTCCATTCTGTGATAATTGTATCAAATTCATTCGCCTCATTGGTTACAATTGAAAATGGATTATAAAAACCAATGAGTAGTATGGGCACTGTCGGATTTTTTGCACGAATGCCTTCTACGATTTTGCTGTAACGTTCTTTATATGCTCGCAGCTCCTTATCAAAAGCGTCCCGCTTCAAGTTAAATAAATCCTGCTTGACGACCTTCATGACATCATTGCCACCCATTGTTAAGGAAATAAGCTGTGCTTCTTGCAACTCTTCATCATAATGCCCTTTTTTCACTAATTTTAGTAGTTGATCACTGCGTCTACCTCGTTTGCCTCGATTATCTACATCTACATCTGAAATCGAGGGCCATGCGAGCAATGAATCTGCTAATCTTCCAACATAACCGTCTTGACTATACTCATCACCGACACCATCTGTTAATGAATCTCCAAGTGCCAAGTAATGTAGTTGCTTTGCTTGTTCTTCATCAATTTGCGATAAATCCTCTGCTGATGGCTCAAAAAAATGTTCAAATATTTGTGTCAACATATTCTTAGAGGGTTTTTCCTCATCCTCTGTTTGTTGCTCATCCTGCGTCATATCTTGCTCCGTCCCTGCTTGCTCACCGTCAGGTTCTGCTTGCGGATTCGGTTCATCGATTGATATTGCACAACCACTTAGTACTAAGACGGTCAAACACGACAACATAAATCGCCAAATGTCCATTTGACCACCTTCCATCCCTTTCTATTACTTCTATTATAGAATAGTTCATGCCGCAATGAAAAGTGACTAACCCTTAGTTCTCCATAATTTTGTGCTCCTGCCAAGTTTCTTCACTGGGTAATGTGGCTTTATAATAGGAATAGCTAGTGTTTGTTCATGATTGGTGGTGAAGTGTTTTATTTCGAGTAAAGTCGCTCACCTTTGATGGCAGTACTCTCATCTGATTCCAAGTCGTTCAGCCTTGAGGCAAATGCGCTCATGCCTCATTCGAAGCCGCTCAGCCTTGAGGCAAATGCGAAGCTACTCTTCTTTAGCGGTAAAGCGCTCTTATTTAGAAAGCAGTCGTACAAAACGCTCATCTCTCGAATGTGTCCAATATGATCTAAGCATGAAAAAAAGCCACTACAATTACTTATGTAGTAGCTCCTCACTATTATTCTGCAAAATAAATAAAACCGATGGCTCCTGGGCCTGTGTGTGTCGAGATGATTGGGGATGTGAATGCAATTTCTACATCGTTAAAACCCGTCTCTTCGATTAAGGCTTTTAATGGATTGCCCATCGTTAATAGGCCATCTGCATGGGAAATGCCCACTGCCTTAACTGTTTTTCCAGCTGTGTCTTCTTGAAATTGTTTAAATAAGTAATTGACTACCTGCTTATGGCTACGTACTTTTGATACAGGGTTGTAAACGCCGCCTTCAAGGTTGGCAATGACTTTGATGTTTAGAAGTGAACCGATAAAGCCCTTTCCTTTACCAATTCGACCACCTTTAATTAGGTTTTCAAGCGTATCTACAATAACATATAGGTAGGTATTGTCACGTACTTTGTCCAAACGTGCCACAATCTCCTCTACGGTTGCGCCCTCATCACGCATGCGGATGGCTTCACGTAGTTGAATAGCGAGACCAATCGCTATAAAGCGTGAGTCGATGACCGTTACATCAGCGTCTGTCATTTGTGCCGCTTGGCGTGCCGATTCCACTGTTCCGCTCATACCACCTGTCATATGGATGGAGATAATTCGATCCCCATCTTTCCCAAGCTCATCATATAATTCTTTAAATTTCCCTGGAGCTGGCTGTGAACTTTTCGGTAAATTTTTCGCATTTTTCATTAAGCCTAAAAAAGACTGCGGCTCTAAATCCACACCATCTGTATATGTTTGACCATCAATTTGAATCGTTAAAGGCACGATATGTATGCCATGTTGTGCTACTTCTTCTTTTGTTAAATCACAAGTTGAGTCCGTTATTATATGAATTCGTCCCACTTCGACACATCCTTTTACTTCATTAAAATTTATTATATAGACTAATGAATCATTATGTAAACATGACATTTGTCATTAGGTAATGCCCTGTCCTAACTTGCATGTAAACGCTACCTTGGATACTATAGCGTTTTCGCCCACCTCTTGTCTATCAATGCCCCTCAAAGAATATGACAGCCTTATGACATTTTTGATATGAAATATATGACAAATGTAAATGTTCAAGAATAAATTATTGGGGTATAGTAAATACATGAACGAAAGGAGTGTTTCAAATGGTGGATTCATTTGACTATAAATCATGGAAAGAAGAGCTATGGAATGCCATTACACACGGTATTGGTTTCGTTGTTAGTATTCCGGCACTGGTTGTCTTATTGTTAGCAGCCGTCCAAACAGGAAATGCACTACATATTACAACCTTTAGCATTTTTGGTGCGTCTGTCATCATTTTGTTTTTAATGTCTACATTGCTACACAGTATGCCAGGAAAATATAAACACTTTTTTGCTATTTTGGACCACTCGTCCATTTATATTTTAATTGCCGGCACCTATACGCCGTTTTTATTAATTGCTGTTGGTGGCACACTAGGCTTGACATTATTATGTATTATTTGGTCACTCGCTGTACTCGGTGTACTGTTTAAATGTTTCTTTATTAATCGTTTCGAAGTACTTTCCTTGATTTTTTATATTGGTATGGGCTGGTTAATTATTTTCGCCATTAAGCCCGTTTATCTCTACTTAGGTTTTTATGGCTTTGCTTTGCTGCTAGCAGGTGGGCTATTCTATACCATTGGAGCAATGTTTTATGCATGGCGCTCCCTACCCTACAACCATGCGATTTGGCACCTTTTTGTACTGGCGGGCTGTGCTTCTATGTATGCTTGTGTCTATTTCTATTTATAAAAAAAGGCTCCCTTCATAAGGAGCGTTTTTTTATGGATTCTCGTAAAAGCGCAATGGCTTCCTTTACCTCTTTGTCATTCTCTTCATCATTCAATTTATGCCTAGCATGCAGTAAAATTGGTCTTAGGGATTCAACAGAACGCCCAAATCCATTCATCCACTCATAGCGAGGCACCATCCAAGTATGAAAGTGGTGTGTCGTATCTTCATTGTAAAAGTAATAAACATATTCTATACCTAATACTTCCCTTTGAGCCTTTCTAATTGTTGTTAAGAGGTTAATATAGTCCATTTTTTCATGTTCTTTTAATTCATCAAAGCCATGAATATGACGTTTTGAAGCTAAAATGACTAATCCCTTTATGGGGTACGCTACATCCTGGTGAGCGTGAAAATAATCCGTTTCAACGACAACACCTCCATTGGGTTCAATTTGTCCACTTGTGATTGCACAGCTCAAACAATCAACATGAGCCATTTCTCCACTCAATAATGTTATTTTCCCATCGAATCTCCCCTAAACACAGAATAAGCACGGTCTACTAAAACCGCGCTTGTCTCACCACTATTTACGTTCAAAAATTTGATATTGGAATGTATAGCCTTCTGGTGCTGTTTCAGGCTTTTCTGATGATATTTCAATAAAATCCTGCTCATAGCTTGGGAAATAGGTATCTCCTTGGAAGGCATGATTAATTTTTGTAATATATAAACGATCTGCCTTCTCCATTACTAAACGGAAAATTTGCTCACCACCAATAATCATGATTTCAGGTACATCTCCAGCTTGTGCTAATGCTTCCTCTAAGCTTGTCACGATTTCAATACCATCCGCTTGGTAGTTCTCATCGCGCGTAATGACAATGTTGCGACGCCCTGGAAGTGGACGACCAATGGATTCGAATGTTTTACGTCCCATTATCATCGGCTTACCCATTGTTTTCTCTTTAAAATACTGCAAATCTCCTGGTAAATGCCAAGGCATCCCGTTGTTATAACCAATGACATGGTTGTCATCATGTGCCACAATTAAAGAAATCATACTGTCCCTCCAAATACTTTCATCTTTTTTATTATAAACATAATGAGCGTATTTCACCTCATTTATGAATGAATTTTCTTTTTATAAAATTAAATCATAGTAAAATTATATGAATAGTTTATAATAGAGATATCCAACGTCACGATAAAGGAATGATGAAGATGACTACTTTAAGAAAAGAAGCTGTTCATTATATTGAAGCCCAGCATACGGGCACACCTTATTACCAAGTTACCCCACAGGAAGCAAGAGCAATGCGCACAGCTACGCTTTGGCAATCACCACACAGACCAAAGCTAGCATCCATCAAAGATTACAATATTACGGTGCGAGATGGAGCTGACATTACACTTCGTTTCTATACGCCTGTCCTTGACAAAACATTACCTGTCATTGTTTATTACCATGGTGGTGGCTGGGTTTACGGCAATTTAGAGTCTGTCGATGCAGGCTGTCAGCTATTAGCAGACCAAGCACAGGCGATTGTCGTATCAGTAGACTATCGTTTAGCACCAGAATACCCCTTCCCAACTCCCTTATATGATGCCTACGATAGCTTAGTATGGGTGTCTGAGCATATCAAAGCCTTTGGTGGAGATGTCAATCGCTTAACTGTTGCTGGGGACAGTGCAGGTGGAAATTTAGCTACCGTTGTTGCTTACTTAACTACTACATTGGGTGGTCCAGCGTTACAAGCTCAAGCACTAATCTATCCCGTGACAAATGTCGACTTTACAACGGAATCCTATCAGCTTTTTGGTGAAAACTACGGCTTAGATGCACAGGGCATGCAGTGGTTCTCTCAGCATTATACAGATGAAGCAAACTTTACAAACCCGCTCGTGTCCCCTCTTCAGTTAGAGAATGTTCGTAACATGCCTAAAACAATCATCATAGCTGCTGAGGCCGATGTTCTCTATGATGAAGGACTAAGCTATGCAGAAAAACTAAAAGCTGGTGGCGTTGTAGTAGAACATGTCACAATGCCAGGTCTAATTCATAGTTATTTCAGTAAAATGAATTATTTTGAAGATGCCACAAACGAAACGGTGGCAAAAATTGTGGAATTCTTGAAATAAGTTTGGCTATCCAGCTCAAACAGTGCGATAATAGAGCAAAACGTTTTTTAAAGGATGACATGATGACACAAACAATGACATTACAAATACAACTGCCCTATTCTGAGCAATTAAAAAAAGGCTATCCCCTTATTTCAAAGGATGCGGTCGATGCAAGACGCCTACCTGCTGAGCAAGGTACGCTTCTCAAGCTCATGGATCACCATAATCGTTTTATTGGTACAGGATACTACGGTATTCAAAATAAAGGGATTGGCTGGGTGCTAACAACTGACGTGAACGAAACCATCGATAAGACTTTTTTCATGAAAAAATTCAAAAAAGCCATCGACAATCGTGCAGCATTTTTCAACAATGAAAACACAACAGCCTTTCGTGTATTTAATGGTGAAGGAGATGGCATCGGCGGTCTCACGATTGACTTTTTTAATGGCTACTACATGGTGAGCTGGTATAGTGAGGGCATTTACTCCTTGAAAGATGTCGTATATGAGGCGCTTGCTGAGACGGTGAACTACCAAGCTATTTATGAGAAAAAACGCTTTGATAGCAAAGGGCAGTATATTGAACAGGATGATTTTGTGGCGGGCACGCCTGGTGAATTTCCAATCATGGTGAAGGAAAATGGTATGACATACGCAGTTCATTTAAACGACGGAGCGATGACGGGGATTTTCCTAGATCAACGCGAGGTACGTTTGGCTATTCGTGAGCGTTATGCAAACCATACAAACATGCTCAATACATTCTCCTATACAGGAGCATTTTCAGTGGCAGCTGCTCTAGGAGGCGCCATGAAAACAACAAGTGTGGATGTAGCTAAACGCAGTCTTGCCAAAACCATTGAGCAATTCAGTGTGAATCAAATTGATTATGAAGCACAGGATATTAAAGTAATGGACGTTTTCCATTATTTTAAATATGCGCAGCGTCACGCCTTACAATTTGATCTTGTTGTATTAGACCCACCTAGCTTTGCCCGTACGAAGCAAATGACATTTTCAACAGCAAAGGACTACCCTAAATTACTGAAGGATGCCATTGCTATTACCGCTAAAAATGGCATCATTGTCGCTTCCACAAATAATGCTAGCTTTGGGATGAAAAAGTTCAAAGGCTTTATTGACCAAGCATTTAAAGAAACCCGTACACGCTATAAAATTGTAGAGGAATACGGTTTACCAAAGGATTTCCGTGTTTCACGTGAATACCCTGAATTTAATTATTTGAAGGTCGTCTTTATTCAAAAAATGGACTAACAGGAATTCAAGACAGAATCATTTCTTTATGATTCTGTCTTTTTATATAAAAAAGTGACCTAAGAAATTCATTTCTTAAGTCACCTCTGAATACTACTTATAGATAGTTCACAAACCAATCGCGAATATATTCAAGTCGATTGATTCTTAAAGTTGGTTTTCCGCTCCTTGACAGTTCATGATTGGACTCAGGGAAGCGCACGAATTTTGTTTCTTTTTTACGATGCTTTAAGGCGATAAATAATTGCTCCGCCTGCTCAATTGGACAGCGATAGTCTTTTTCAGCGTGTAAAATGAGCAATGGTGTTTCGATATTATTGACATATTTCAGCGGTGAATGATGCCAAAGCTTTTCGATATCGTCAAGTCCCGCAAGAATTTGCCAATCTGTAAAGTAATACCCAATATCACTGACACCGTAAAAGCTAATCCAGTTCGAAATAGAGCGCTGCGTCACAGCTGCTTTAAAGCGATTCGTCTGGCCAACAATCCAGTTGGTCATAAAGCCGCCATAGCTCCCACCTGTCACTCCAAGACGGTCTGCATCAATAAAATCATAGTGCTCCAGCACATAGTCCACAGCCGCCATTAGATCCTCATAATCATTGCCACCATAATCACCACGCACTGCATCAACAAACGTTTGACCATAGCCATGACTGCCACGTGGGTTCGTATATAGCACCGCAAATCCTTGTGCAGCTAGAATTTGGAACTCATTAAAATAAGTATTGGCATACATCGCATGTGGCCCGCCATGAATTTCAAGCACTAGAGGATATTTTTTCCCTTCCTCATAACCAACTGGCTTCATGATCCAACCATTTACCTTCCAGCCCTCTGCTCCCTCAAATTCAATGGCTTCTGGAACAGCTAATGCTCTTGTCTTTAAAAATTCTTCATTGATGGACGTCAGCTGTTCTTTTTCACCCGTTTTTAGGTTGACGAAAAATAAATCGCCAGGATTCGTCGTTGTACTAATGGCTACGACTGCTTGATCATGTTGTGCATCAAGTGAAAAACCATAGACATATTGATCATCGTGAATAGCTGGATAGATTTCACCATCTATATTTCCGAAATAAATCGCAGCATTACCGTGATCTGTTACTTGGAAGTAGAAGCTATGATTATCATTCAACCATTGAACACGTGGTGACACCACACCTTGAAGAAAATCGCCGATTGCAAAATCCCCAATAGGGGCGTCAAATTCACTTGTTACACATGTCAGCAGATTTTGTTGCAAATCATAGAGCCATAGCTTTGCTTGTGTAGCATTTTCAAATTCTCTTTCACTACCTATGAAAGAGATGAAGCGACTGTTTGGAGACCATGACGTTTGGTAATACATACCTGTTCCCTCTGTTAACGGACGCGCTTGCTTTGTTTCTACATCTAATAAATAGATATCGCTCTTAAATGCAAAATCTGTATCCTCTGCTACATCAGCTAAGTACGTCATATATTGACCATCAGGTGACCATGTACCAAGATGGACATGATTGTTTCCTTTCGTCACTTGCTCTAACTCGCCCGATTCTAAATGGACGATCGCAATTTGACTAAACTGCTCCATATCCAAAAAACCTGCAGCATCCGATTTATGTTTCATCTTGTCTATTTCTAGAGGCTTTAGTTCTTTTTCTTCTTTCTTTTCATCCGTTACCTTATCCAAAATCGTTTCATCTTTACCTAGCTTGATAGAAAAGGCCATTTTCTTGCCGCATGGTGACCACACAGGTGATGTCACACCATTTTTACAATATGTCACCTGCTTTGCCTCTCCGCCTGCTTTTGAAAGAACATAAATTTGCGACTTGCCTGTTCTAGTGGATAAAAACGCAACTTGACTACCATCAGGTGACCATATAGGAGAACTTATTCTATCCTCCCCAAATGTCCATTGCTGTGGTGTTTTGTTCTTCAGGTTTATGTAAAACAAATTCGAGACATAATCTTTTTTCTTCTCATCAATACGTGTCTCAACATAAACTACCTCAGTCCCGTCAGGTGAGAGCTGTGGATCGGCTACTGATTTCAAGTGGTAAAGATCTTCTGGTTGAATCCCTTGTTTCGATGTCATGTTCTTGCTCCTTTGTATTGTCATTTTCTGTACTCTACTACAATACTTCGACACCCTAAGTAATATTCCTGCTAGTTAATTGTTTTTTTTACTAATTCCCAATATTCGGTTGATTTTGTTCTGCGATAAAATTTAAAAAAGGGTTCATTCGGACGAGCATGTTCCTTATAAAGGTTCATCATTTGTAGCAAAAAATCTTCAATGTGCTCGACACCTACCTTTTTCGCAAATAACGTGCCCGCCTGCGCCTTTGCCCCCATCGGTACAGCACCTAAGTAAACATCAAAGCTCTCCTGCTGATAAACGAGTCCAATATCATCATAGACTGCATTGTAGCAGGCTGACGCACAGCCATTGATGTTAACACGTACTCTTGCAGGTACCTCGATCCCCTCTAAAGCATGATAAAGCTGTTCGGTTATCGGAGCAGCCTCCATCTTTTCACCATCACAAAAATCACAGGCCTTCATCGCGATGATGGGTCCTGATGGTGCAACATAAAGACCCACTTCTCGTAAGGCTTGCATAGCCTCTGTCACAGCACTCGTTGGAATGGACACTAAAATACTATAGGAGGCCGAATACTTAATCGCCCCCTTTTCGCCAACAATCTCTGCTATTTTTTGAAATTGTGCAGGCGTATAATGCTTATTAATAATACCTGGGCTGACAGCTAAGCGTGTAAATTCGCCATGACGATTAAGTGTTTCAAATGTTTGATCTGGTACGTTTTTCTGAAATGCATTCATTGATATCGCTCCTTATGAAAAAGGAGCTAGCACAATGCTAGCTCGGAATTTTAAAAGTTATCAGGATAGAAACCCTTCGCTAAAATTTCAATAGCCTCTGCCGCACGAACGCCTTCAGACGCAGCTGACAGTGGCAGGATGACAAAGCGATCATTTTTAACAGCTTCCATCTCCTTTAATGCTGGATCATTTTTTAAGAATTGAATCTTTTGTTCGGCCGTTGTTTCACCATAATCGATCACGACAACTACCTCGGGATTACGGTCTACCGCATCTTCCTTCGACACGGTTGTCCAGCCTGATTCCACATCACCAAAAATATTTTGACCACCAGCGATTGACACTAGTTCATTCATAAAGTTTTGACCAGCTGTAAAGACATCCTTTTCACCGCTATCAAATACGAGAACACGTAATTTCTCACTATCTTTTGGTAATTTAGCTTGAATTGCCTCCACATCTTGCGTCATTTGCTCAATTAAGGCTTCTCCACGATCCTCAATACGGAAAATTTTTGCGATATTACGAATATCAGTGAAAATATCCTCTAGTGTTGGCTTTGTCATATTGGAAGCCGTATGTAAATACGTATGAATGCCTAACTCCTCAAGCTCTTCCGGTGTTCCAACACCCTTTTCACCAAAGCCACTCTTCCAGCCTGCATATAAGAAATCAGCCTCGGCATCAATTACTTGCTCCTTCGTTGGGTATTGATCAGAAAGCACAGGCACTTTATCGTATGCTTCTTGTAGGGGCTCGTAGATTTTATCATCTAAGTAAGCTGTGCCTACCATGGAATCCTCTAAGCCTAGCGCTAGCATAATCTCTGTCACATGCTGATTTAAACTAATCGCTTTTGTAGGTGCTTCCTTATATGTTTGAGTTGTTTCATTATTGTCAATGGTTACTTCCGTTGCTGCCTCAGATGGCTCAACCTTCTCATCTTGCGCTGCTGATTCAGGTTTGTCCTTTGCATTACAAGCCCCTAAAACAGCGACCAAGGCAATGACCATCACCAGCCATAAACTTTTCCATTTCTTCATGTCCTTTTCTCCTTTGTTGTTCATCTATAGAAAGAAATCAAAGACTTCTTTGCTACCAGGATTCGTGGGAAGGGCATAAAAAAACCCTCTTGTCGCCAAGAGAGTAGCATAGTGAAAAAACGGTACATTACCTTTATCACTATCCCCATCCTCGTGGTTCTTAGTCAAAAAACACATACTGGCAGGTATCCTGGCTTAGGTTCATCATCTATACGCCTTCCCATAGTTAAACTACAGTGGCATGCTGTACAGACTCCCCATTTACAGTTGCGGGACAGCATCGGAATTGCACCGATTTCCCTTTTAAGCAAATGACAAATGCCATTTGCACCAATACGTTCTATAATGGTTAATACTATTGATAGACTAGCAGAAGAAAATTTGTAGCTCAATCAGTAGTATATTGCTAAATATATAATCATCATTATATTAGCACTATTTCGACAAAAATACGAACTATTTTACAAGAAATATATAGGCTAGTATTCTGTTACAATGAAAAGATAGCTATAGATAGAAACGAGGATATGTTATGTACAAAACAATTGGTGTACTTGCGCATGTGGATGCAGGTAAAACAACCTTCTCTGAGCAAGTACTTTTTCATACACAAAGCATTCAAGCTCGTGGTCGAGTGGATCATCAGGATACCTTTCTCGATCATCATGAGCTAGAGCGCAAGCGTGGTATTACCATTTTTGCCGAGCAAGGTCGCATGAACATAGGCGACGATACATACACGTTGATTGATACACCAGGGCATGTCGACTTCTCCCCTGAGATGGAGCGCGCCATTCGTGTGATGGATTATGCCATTGTTATCATTAGTGCGGTCGAGGGCGTACAGGGTCATACGGAAACCGTGTGGCAGCTTTTACGCAAATACCATGTCCCAACATTCTTCTTTATCAATAAAATTGATCGCGAAGGAGCCAATGTGGAGGCCGTTATGACACAGCTCCGCAAGGATTGTTCCCAGCAGGTGCTGTTCGTCGATGAACCGCTTCGTACTGATTATGTTTCAAGCAGCATCATGGAATGGTTGGCTGAGCGTAATGAAGAGCTGCTCGATGCCTTTTTGAATGAGTCATTGGAGCATGAGCAATGTCTTACTCAGCTACAGACCATGATTCAAAAGGAATGTGCCTTCCCCTGCTTTACAGGGTCTGCCCTAAAGGATGAGGGCATCAAGGAATTGCTTGCCCAGCTCCCTCTATTAACAGACACCCATTTTGAAGTGAATGCACCGTTTGAGGGGGAGGTTTTTAAAATTCGTCATGACGGCCACCAGCGTTTAACATTTATGAAGGCTGTCAAGGGCGTTTTACATGTTCGGGATGAATTTTCGTTTGAAGAAGTGACAGAAAAAGTGACTGAAATTCGCCTCTATAATGGCAGTCGCTTTGATACCGTCCAACAGGTTGAAGCGGGAGAGATTTTTGCTGTTAAAGGACTTAGTCAGGCCAATATTGGAGACCGCATCGGCACTACTATGCTGTCACAGCCCTATGAGCTTGTCCCAACGCTACAGGCAAAGGTTCAATATGAGGGCCATCAGCATATCAAGGAAGTGTTACAAATTTTCCGTTTACTAGAAGCAGAGGAGCCTTCCTTACGTGTGGTTTGGCAGGAAAAGTTCCAGGAAATCCATGTGCACATTATGGGCGTTATTCAGTTGGAGGTACTGATAGAAGTGTTAATGAAGCGTTTTTCATTAACGGTCTCCTTTGGCGAGCCCCAAATTTTATATATGGAAACCATTGTGACGACGGTGACAGGCTATGGTCATTTTGAGCCCCTCAAGCATTATGCAGAAGTTCATTTACTAATGGAGCCCAATCCGCGAGGAGTAGGTAATACATTTAGCAATGCCTGCCATGCGGATCATTTATCGGTAGGCAACCAACGCCTTGTTGAAAAGCACCTGTTTGAGCGTGATCACCATGGCTTACTCACAGGCTTCCCTCTGACAGATATTCATTTTACACTGCTAACAGGTCGCGGACATAATGAACATACATCGGGCGGCGATTTCCGAGAAGCTAGTTTCCGTGCGCTACGTCAAGGACTTGAGCAAGCACAGAACATCCTGCTTGAACCTTATTATCGCTTTAAAATGAAGGCTTCGAACGACTTTATCGGCCGCATGATGAGCGACATACAGCAAGCTGCTGGCACATTCGATGACCCCATCTTATCCGAAACAGATGTTGTGCTAACGGGACGAGCGCCCGTCGCCACCCTAATGAGCTATAGCACAACCTTTGCGGCCTATACCAATGGTAAGGGCGCACTCACACTCCAATTTGATGGCTATGATGTGTGTCATAATGCCGAGGAAATTATTTCGCACATTGGCTACGATAAAAATGCCGACCCAGAATACAGCTCCTCCAGCATCTTTTGTGCGAAGGGCAAAGGATATTCTGTTCCTTGGCACGAGGCACAAGCAGCCATGCATTGTCTGTAAGTAGGTAATCCTGCTCGCGCGAAGCCGTTTGCTTGCGCGGGTGTTTACTTGCTTCGAGCGAGAATATTTACCCTGTTTGCGCGAGTATTCCTTGCTGGAGCGAGAGTATTTCATCTGCTTCCGCGAGTATTCGCTGCTCGAACGAGAGTATTTCATCTCCTTTCGCGAGTATTCCCTGCTCGAACAAGAGTATTTCATCTCCTTCCGCGAGTATTCCCTGCTCGAACGAGAGTATTTCATCTGCTTCCGCGAGTATTCCCTGCTCGAACGAGAGTATTTCATCTGCTTCCGCGAGTATTCGCTGCTCGAACGAGAGTATTTCATCTGTTTCCGCAAGTATTCCCCGCTCGAGCGAGAGTATTTCATCTGCTTCCGCGAGTATTCGCTGCTCGAACGAGAGTATTTCATCTCCTTCCGCGAGTATTCGCTGCTCGAACGAGAGTATTTCATCTCCTTCCGCGAGTATTCGCTGCTCGAACGAGAGTATTTCATCTCCTTCCGCGAGTATTCCCCGCTCGAACGAGAGTATTTCATCTCCTTCCGCGAGTATTCGCTGCTTGAGCGAGAGTATTTCATCTCCTTCCGCGAGTATTCCTTGCTCGAACGAGAGTATTTCATCTGCTTCCGCGAGTATTCGCTGCTCGAACGAGAGTATTTACCCCCTCCCTTCAAATAAATAAAAACAAGCCCTCCGTTTGATGGAGGGCTTGAGTTTATAATGCGCCTACTGCTTTCTTTGTAGAACTGTGCACAAGGTATGCAGGCTCGACAATCACGTAGTCATGCGTGTTTGTGAAATCAACTAGCACTTTACCAGGATAACTTTTTAAAATTTGCAGTTGATCAATTAATTGCAGCAATAGCTCGTGACCGTTGCCGCGTGGATGCCAGTTGAAATGGTAATCATTTAATGCCTGAACCGCTTCAATAAATTGGGCGTATTCCTGCTGCACAAAGGCTATTAACTTATCATGTTGAGGCGCTAAATCATGGATATATGTTTCATAAAAACGCATCACAATCGAGCATAATACATCATTGACACGCGCTGCACTTAAAACAGGCTTTGGCTTCAGTGACAGACGGTCAAGGTTGGGCTTGGCACGTGTGGAATCAATGCGTGTAATTAAATGGTATGGCTCCCCGTTAACCTCATAGACAATCGGGTTAGTCGGCATATACATCATAAAGCTATTGGTCTTCGTTTTCAGTTGATCGGTTACCGCTGCCTTCGCGAAAAGATGCCCGTCCACATCCCCATTTTGTATCCAAATAATTTCTTTATTATATAAAATTTGCTCAAAGAAGCGATCATTGCGGATCAGCTTCGTTGCTAATAATTGGTCAATCAATGATTCGACCGCCATTCTTGTTTTCGCTTTCTTGGCAACTTCTGTGCGTGGCTGCTTACAAATGGTCATATCTAAAGAAGTCATACATGCATCCCCTTTACGTACATAATGTCAAAACAAAAAGGATTTCCTACCATTTTTGAGGAAATCCTTCGCTTATCTTCGTTCATCACCCAATGCCAAACAAACCCTAAGTATGTGTAAATGAGCCCGATTGCGAACCCCTTCATTTACTTTGGGCGTTTGACGTACCGTGACGAACAGAGCATTCTGTTTTGTCAACATGCCACCTCCTATTCCTCGTAGGTTACTGGTGTGTACTCGTAACAGGCAGGTATCCTGACTCATGGTCATTGCCACTTTTCTCCTTCCCATCATTTGACAGTGGTTGCTGAAAAGTCGCTCACATTTACAGTTGCGGGACAGTGTCGGATTCGCACCGACTTCCCTTTTAAGTAAATTGCACGCAATTTACACCTATTACTACACGCTATTCAGTTGGTAAGGAAATTTGCGAAAATTCTCTATTCCTTAGCTAATCATTGTAAAGTATTGTATGTCCAAAGTCAATTTATGCTAAAAAATACTAATTATTTCAAAATAATTCCATGTAAAATGGATGCATAGAATACTAGGTTTTCCTCATGTCACACTGAGCATCACTTTAATTGCTTTCTGTAAAGTGATAATAAAGTTATTTCTAATCAAAAAATACAAAAATTATATTATTAAGAAGGCTCTTTAAAGTTGTTTAAATCTTGTTCAACTAGCCCCGTTAGTTCAACAACTTCTTGAAATCAATTCTTGTGTAGGTTTTATTATAGGTAAGAGATAGGTTCGTAACCGTGTTTGCTAATTAACTTTATCATGTTGGGATTTTCTATCGGGTCAACACTCACAAATATTTCAGAACGTCCTAAACTCTTTGCAATATTTTCTCTATACCTCATTAAGTCTGAACCTATACCATTACCACGATAATCCTCTTTTACATATAGGTCACTTAATTTAGGAAGCAAAGTACCTTTTAATTTAAGAACTCCAAAACCTAATATAAGTGCGTCTTGTTCAGCAATTACCAAATATAATTCCTTTTTTGCAAATTGCTTTAAATAATTCGTGAATAGATCTTTATTATTTCTACTATCACATAAACCCGATAAGTCGTTTTCATTCGCTAATCTGATTATGTAGTTCATGGTTACTGCCGCTTCCCTATTCTTTAATAAATCACTATTATAAAATTTCTTCTTCAACAATATGCACCGTTCGTTAAATAAACAAAAGGACGGTCAAGCACCTTTTATTTTAGAATTTTCTCTAGCTATTCTTAATCCCTCTCTACCATTTAGATATTGAAAGTTAAACTATTTAACAAAGTGGGTAAATTTAAGCCCCATTATTTATTCTTCACATATATATGTATTGAACTGACCTCGATGTTATTGAAAAGCGACTGCTCTATTGAACGATTGCCCCCTGTCAGTCCAATAACAAGTTTTAGGTGTGACGTATAGTAACTTTCCCTTCTTTATTTTCTTCGTGGTTCCATTCAACTTGAATCTCAAATGTTCCATCTTGAAAAAATAAAGGAAATCTTCTCCGTATCGATGGCTGCATAGGAAGTTTATATGCGTTCTCTATATCTACCCAAACCGCTTTCCCCTCTGGAGCATCTTTCAAGAGTTCACCCTCGAAATCCTTTGTTATGTAATTAAATATCATATATCTATCTTTTGCGACTGGATTAACATATTCATAAAGCCCTTTATAAATAAGGTTTCTAACTTCTAACCCCGTTTCTTCTTTTACTTCTCTGATAGCACTTTCTACAATACTTTCAGGAAATTCAACTTTACCACCCGGTGGAATAAAACCTTTGAAATGGTCGTGCTGTCTATCCAGAAGTAAAACCTTCTCTTCACTTTGAATCATACACACCGTCCATATTTTATAATTAATAGAATTACTCATAATTCACTCCATCTTTTTTAAATAAATATTACCATATATGTGTCCTTCTTAGTTAAACAACTTCATTATCTCTTAACACCTTCTCTACATTATGTGCCTGTTTCGTAATCGGAACTGGAATCCCTTACACCCTTCACAAGGTATTTCCTCATCTTTATCATCCTTTCTTTGCACAACAAAAAAGCCTCGCATAAATGCGGGCTTTTAGTACCATACATTACGTCCCCAAAACATACTGCGCTAAAACACTTTGCACTTTGTAAATATTCGTCGCCTTGTTGAAGTTTTTTTGAATCGGTAACGAACTGCCTGACACCCATATTTTGAGCTCTGCATCTAAATCAAATGTCCCGGCTGTTTCTACTGAAAAATGAACGATATTTTTATAGGGGATGGAATGATATTCGGTTTTCTTGCCAGTCACCCCTTGCTTATCGATAAGGATTAATCGTTTATTCGTAAAAATAAACGTGTCTCTTATAATTTTATAGGCATTTTTGATTGTTTCGTTTGGAATCAATAAATCACGGACCTCCTCCTGTAATTTTTCTAAATTCACCTCGCTCGCATTGCCGATTAATCCATCAAATAAGCCCATCTCCTGGCCCCTTTCATTGTCATTTATTTAATGTATTACAAAGAAGATAGCGCTACGACAGGAAATAATGGTTTTATTGAGTCTATAAAGGCGAAGCATTGCACGTAATCATAGGCTCTCTACTAGCATTTGTTTAGGCTGTGATGAAGAGAGGAAGCTGATTAAGGTTAGCATCTCTTTTGGTAAGGTAAATAGCGATTTTTTTAAAGAGGATGGGAATGAAGAATCACTCAAATTATTCCAAGAAGCGATGGCAACAGCTGCCAAAATGAAGGTGTTGTCAATATGGTGTAAATAGAGGATACGGCTAGAAACAAATATGGCTATCACCTTTGGTAAGGTGAAAAAGGACAAATCAGTAGCTGAATGTAGGTTAAGGTTACGCATACAATCTACGTGATCTCTAAGGATTTCACTAAGAAATTAATTACGTTGGTCCGCCAATAAAAAACACTTCCCATTCTAATGACAGGAAGTGCATTTCAAATTACTTATCTATCGCCTGAAACCACCTTTGTGCATAGCTATCTGTGGAGGCAAAATCATCTTGTTCTTAGATAACTATTCAGGGCTAAAAAACCTTGAAAATATGTTTTTCTTGCTTAAACCTGAAATTGATTTGTTAGCTTTTGTAAATTATCAGCTTGTACGCTTAAATCCTGTGTCACATGATTGACAGCTTGCATTGAGGCTGTTTGCTCATCCATTGAATGTAAAACAGCCTCTGTATAATGCGATAGCTTACCCATACCATTAGCAATCGTTGTCACAGAGGAAGCTACTTCATTGGCACTGCTAGAAAGCTGTTCAGCTGTTGTTGAAATATCCTCAAGCTGGCTCGTCATTTGACTAACATGCTGTGAAATCGTGCCAAAGGATTTTGTTGCTTCATCAATGACATAGACACCCTGCTGAACATTTTTTAAATCCTCCTCCACTGAGGATGCTACCTGTTTCGTGTCAGTTTCAATGCCCACTACTAAGTCCACGATTTGTGCAGCAGAATGCTTGGATTGCTCTGCTAATTGACGCACTTCCTCTGCCACAACTGCAAAGCCTTTCCCATGTTCTCCAGCTCGAGCTGCTTCAATGGCGGCATTCAATGCCAATAAATTCGTTTGGTCCGTAATAGCTGTAATCATCTCAGTCATCGATTTAATATCTGTCATTTTATTGGATAATTGCTGCATGAGTCCGCTCGTTTTTTCGGTTGAAGAAGAAATAAATTTCATTTGTTCCTTCGCCACATGTAAAATATTCGCTCCATTTCCTGCAATCTCATTGGCATCTTTTGCATGATCAAACACATCCTGAGTGGCTTCCGTAATTCGTCCGATTCCATCGACAGTTTCTTGCATAGCATTAGCACTATCATTGGCAGATTGTGCCGCTTGCTTCAAGCCCTCTGACGTTTTCTCCATTTGTTGATCGACTTCTTCCACAGCTACCGTAATTTCATTCGTACTTGCGGATAATTCTTCGATGCTTGCTGATAAATCTGTAGAGCTGTGCGCAATTTTTTGTGTCATTGTGCGTAATTGTTCCTGCATCTCTAAAAAGGATTGCGCTAGCTGAGAAATCTCACTCTTGTCACGAACCTCGATGACAACTGTATCTAATTGGCCTGCCGTAATACCCTGTGCAGCCTCTGTTAATTGTTTGATAGGCTGTATCACTTTGTAATGAACATATACGGTGTAAGCTAATGTAATGGCTATTCCTACGATGGTTAATACAGTCGAAAGCCATTCTAATGTCGTTACATTGGCTAAATCAATAAAGAGAATAATAATCATTAAGACATTTAAAACTGCAAAGCCAAGTAAACTCTTTTTTCGTAAACTCATTCCAAATTCCCCCAACTAAAATATGTCTTCCATACCATTATTATAGTTGAAAAATCCTAAAAATCATAAGGATACGCTCTCTTTTATAAGAACAAAGACACAAGCCTATTGATGACTGCATAAAAAAAGACTATAGACAGCTCGTAAAGCATGTCTACAGTCTTGATGTTGGAATTATTTTAAATTCATGATACTAGAGCCAGCAATACCTGGGTGTGTCATTTCATATGGATCTAATATTAAGTCTAATTGTTCGTTTGTTAAGACACCTTCTTCAATGCAAAGCTCACGAATAGAACGACCTGTTAGAATTGCTTCACGCGCAAGACGTGCTGCTACTTCATAGCCAATATGTGGGTTGACAGCCGTTAGTACCCCTACACTTTTCTCTACATATTCTTTCATGCGTTCTTCATTTGCTTCGATGTCTTTTAAGCAATTTTCCGTAAACGCACGGAAAACATTATTCATAATGCTAATGGACTGAATTAAGTTAAACACTAAAACAGGCTCCATTACGTTTAATTCTAATTGTCCAGCTTCAGATGCTAGTGAAATCGTATGGTCATTACCAATCACTTGGAAGGCAACTTGGTTCAGTACCTCTGGCATAACTGGGTTGACTTTACCTGGCATAATCGAAGATCCTGGTTGACGAGCTGGTAAAAGGATTTCTCCTAAGCCTGCACGAGGACCTGAAGCCATTAAACGTAAGTCATTAGCGATTTTAGACATATTAATCATACAGATTTTTAAAGCGCCTGATACTTCTGTATAAGCATCTGTATTTTGTGTTGCATCCACTAAATGTGTCGCACCTTTTAATGGTAAACCAGAAATTTCAGCAAGATGCTCATCAACGGATTTAATGTAATCTGGGAAGGCATTTAAACCTGTTCCAACAGCCGTTGCACCCATGTTCACGTCATATAAATTTGGACGTGTTTGACGAATGCGTACGATATCACGGTTAATCACGCGGCAATAAGCTTCAAACTCTTGTCCTAAGCGAATTGGCACGGCATCCTGTAAATGCGTACGACCCATTTTAATGACATGTGCAAATTGCTCTGCTTTTTGATGGAAAACCGATTGCATATAATCCATCGTTACTAATAATTCATCTATTAAATTTAAAACAGCGATATGAATAGCTGTTGGGAACGCATCATTTGTTGATTGGGACATATTAACATGACTGTTTGGGCTTACTGTGTGATAGTCACCTTTTTCTTTCCCTAAGATTTCTAGGGCACGGTTGGCGATGACTTCATTAGCATTCATATTGATGGATGTACCTGCTCCACCTTGGATTGGGTCTACAAGAAATTCTGCATCCCATTTGCCATCAATTACTTCTTGTGCTGCTTCGACAATTGCCTCACCAATTTCTTTTGATAATAGGTGTACTTCCATATTACTTAAAGCCGCTGCTTTCTTCACAATCCCCATCGCCTTAATAAGTGAAGAGTGAATTGTGTAGCCTGTAATTGGGAAGTTTTCCGTTGCACGTAATGTTTGAATTCCGTAATAAGCCTCTGCTGGTAATACGCGCTCACCTAAAAAATCTTTTTCTATACGTTGTGTTGACATCATTGTCGTCTCCTTTTATGTAATACTCACACTTGATAGTAGCTAATAAAAGTCGTATTGTAAACAGTCATTTTTCTGTAAACGAAAAAAATCCTTCAAAAAAGCAAAGAAATCGCTAAAAACCGAGCGCATTTCCTACGCTCGGTTGCCTTTATTATTTATTCGATGTCACTGTAAAACGGCTATTTACATGCTGTGGATTTTCTAATTCATCTACGACAGCAACCGCATAATCAGCATAGCTGACATAGCTTTCACCCGCGTCATTGACTAATAAATGGTCAACACCTGCTGTGTAGTGACCTGTACGTGGTCCTTCTGGATCAAAAAATGCTGATGGACTGATAAATGTCCACGTAATAGAGGATTGTTGTAAATCCTCTAGATTTTGTCCTTGATTTTGCGCTGTCGCTAAGTACATTGCTGGGAAATCTGGTGTTTCCATCACACGCACTTTTTTCTCTGGGTCCACAAATAAACTACCTGCACCACCTACAACAACTAATTTTGTAGCAATCCCTTTGAAAATCGAAATCAAATGACGGCCCACTTTTACATGTAACTGTTCTTGTCCTGCTGGCGCACCAAATGCATTCACAACGACATCAAAGCCCTTCACATCTTCTGCTGTTATATCCAAGACATCTTTTTCAAGCACTGGAATAGCGGCTGTCACTTTAGCTGCTGAACGAACGATAGCTGTTACGTCATGACCTCGTTGTAACGCTTCCTCTACTATTTTTTGTCCTGCTTTCCCTGTTGCACCAATTACGGCAATTTTCATTATTTATTCCTCCTCAAATTTAGTTGTAACTATTTTAGTTACAGGTTGGATACAAAAAGACCATCTCCGTCTAAGCACGAAGTTGATCCAGCACATCCTGTAGCGTCTGTGCTTGTAATTGCTCCTCCATTGCCTGCCAAACAGATGTATAGACACCTTCCAATGTATGTTGGATTTTCCGCCCTACTGCACACGCTGGGTTTGGCTCATCATGAATCGCAAAAAGCTGCTCTGGCCCATTCATCGCCTGATAAATAGCTAAAAGTGTTAAATCCTTTGGCTCGACTAATAGCTCATAGCCAGCCATGCCCGAATGTGATGACAGTAAGCCAGCCTTTTTTAGAACGCCAATCATACGTCTTACAACAACGGGATTAGTATTCACGCTCCCAGCCATATAGTCGGACGTGAGTAAGCTTTTATCAGATGTTGTAGCAATGAGAGAAAGAATATGGATCGCCACCGAAAATCGACTGTTCACCATATGTATCACCACCTGTTGTAACCATTATAGTTACAGGTGCAAAAAAAAGCAAGCCCTTTTGTCACCTGTATTTATTTTCTCCGTTTTGTTACATCAAATACGCCGTTTATATTTTCTTCACATATATCACTAATTCCTGACGTATTTGTCCATTGTCATCATAAAAATCTAAGTTATGAAATTCATATTTGAAATGACCGACTGGAAATGTCACACTTTCTCCCTGAGTTGCAGCCAATATACCTGCCACATCATGTGACACCGTATGTAATAACTCTTCTCCAGAAAATGAATCGACAAAAATTACATTCATAAAAAACACCTCCACAGCCATTATAGCTTAGAAGGCGCTTACATTTATAGTGTTTCTTTATAGCCTTTCAAACGAATTTCTTCGATGATTTGCATCATTTCGTGAATTTGCTGCTGTGATAATTTCTTCGTGTTACAAGAACACACCTGTTGTGTAGCACCCTGTTTTTGCCGTTGATGACTCGGCTGCCGCTCACATTCATCTGCTTGAAGTACTATTGTATTTTTCACAACTTTCACCTCTACACGATAATGGACTGACTCGCTCCAAATAATGCTAGTAATCCCATAATTACTATAATCAACTACTATTCGTCCAGTCATCCAACTGCTTACCTATTTAGTAAAACAAATCGTTAGACCTAGTGCTTCGTTTGAAAAAAACAGCAACCAAGACGGCTGCTGCTAGGATTATACGGCAATCGGTGCTTTAATAGCTGGATGCGGATCATATCCTTCAATGGATAAATCCTCAAGCTCTATATCAAAGATCGATGTTTTAGTTGGATTGATGTGCAATGTCGGTAGGTCCTTTGGCTCCCGTGATAGCTGTTCTTTCACTTGCTCCACATGGTTCGCATAAATATGAGCATCCCCAATGCTGTGAATAAATTCGCCAACCTCTAGTCCACACTCATGTGCAATTAAATGCGTTAATAAAGCGTAAGAAGCAATATTGAACGGACAGCCTAATAATGTATCTAAGCTTCGTTGCATTAATTGACAGCTTAATTTACCATTCGCCACATAGAACTGGAACATCACATGACATGGCGGTAATGCCGCTTTACTGCCCTTTGCCCCCGCATTGATAACATCCTCAGGATTCCACGCATTCACAATCATACGTCGTGAGTCAGGATTATGCTTAATTTGATCAATAACATCCTGTAGCTGGTCAAGGCTCTGGCCATCAGATGTAGTCCAATGACGCCATTGCTTGCCATAGACATTGCCGAGATCGCCGTATTGCTGCGCAAAGTCGTCATCCGTTAAGACACGCTCACAAAATGAAGCCAGCTCTTTTTGATACAAGGCATTAAACGACTCATCCACTAAACAGCGGCGGCCAAAATCGGTCATATCAGGTCCTGTATAGGCATCTGATTCCACCCATTTTTTAAATGCCCATTCATCCCATATATGATTATTATGTTGCAATAAATAACGGATATTCGTATCCCCTTTAATGAACCACAATAATTCACTCGCTACCAGCTTAAAAGGGACACGCTTTGTCGTTAAAAGTGGGAAACCTTTGCTTAAATCAAAGCGCATTTGATAACCAAAGACACTGTATGTACCTGTCCCTGTCCGATCTTCTTTTTTCGTGCCATTTTCTAATATATGTTGTAGTAAATTTAAGTACGCCATTTCTGGATGCATCATTTTTGTTCAACAACTCCTCACTTTTGCTGTTGACCATTATACCATTACATAGCGGATTTTCGTATGTCAAATGTTGAATAAAGCTGTCATCAGCCCGAATGGTAGGAATTGTTATTGAGCTCCCGTGAAATTTCACTCTCGGTTGTGACGAAAAAAGTAGGCAATAAGATAATATTCAATAAAATCGGTCCAACGATGACTAATAAATCAATGCCAGGGCTAAAGTAAAGCCCGAATGCTGTAATCAAGCCCGATAACACGAGGAATACGATTTGGGCAACTATAATCAAAATCGGTAACAATTGATACAGATAATTAAGTTTACGGAACTGGTGCATATTGTCTGGATTTTCGATGATTTTTCTTTTTAAACGCCTAGACAAAATCATGCAAGCAAGCAGTTGGACTGCCATAAAGCAAAAATAAATGATGCTGTATAATAGCAATTGACTTTTTTGTATCGTGCCATCAAAATGACCAACCCTCTGGTTTAATAAATCATTAACTGCTCCCTCATAAACATATTCACGCTCACTTAAAACAGTAAAAGGCTCCATAAAGCCAAACGCTGTCCAGTCCTTTGTATTGACAGTCCAACTCGATAATTTACTCGCTAAAATACGCAATTGAATGGGATCTTGCTCCCCAAACATGCCTACTAAATTACGATATGGGATTGCTACTTTTAGCTGGCCATCTCGCTTTTCTTGAAATAAATCCTGAATATAAAAGGTATAGGCAACATCCGACTTATTGGCTTCGAAACGGGCCTCTTCAATGTCCCAATGACTAGCTAAGGAAGCTTGAATACCGTTTTTCATGTCTGTATAGGGCATATCCTTATGTAAATGCTTCGGAATCTTATAGACAAAATGATGATCACTACCAATGAGACCGATTTCTACCTCGACTTTATCTTGATTCACCATTTTGGCCTTCGTGGTCAATGGAATGGTAATCATAGCGATGAGGAAAAAAAGAATAAATGTACAAATGCCTTTTTTCACGCAATAGACCCCCTGTTCGTCACAATAATTAAATTCACCGTATCATAGCCATGTCCGAAAACACTATTTCGTTATTCCGAAAAGGCAATAGTGGTTTTCCGAAACACGTTATTTCGGTATTCCAAATTTATCAATAATTAGCGATAATATATAGGAGATTATTATCATACACAAATTTGAGGTTTCCCAATGAAAAAATGGACATATTTTATTTTTCTTACATATTTAATACTTGGCATTTATGTATTAGGCGTTACTATCAAAACACCCTTTATTAGCCTCACTCTCGATACGACAAACGGTCAACCAGTCATTATAGATAGCTACTATCCTCACTGGGCTGCGCAAAAAAATATTGAAAAAGGCGATATCGTTGTGGCCATTGATGGACAACCAGCCATGGAGAATCGCTTTGTTCAGTTATATGCCATCATTCGAAGTGCCAATACCTTAACGATTCAAAAGTCTGATGGGACCATTGAAAGCATTGCTGTGAAGCACAGTGATATGCCAGAAGAATTATATTTGCAAATTCTCTTTCCGATCTTTTATTTTCTTTTAGCTTTCAGCGTTGCACTTTATGTCTGGCGACGCAATCAAGATAACATCTCGACATTTTTATTGGTCTTATTTTTATTAACCTGCTCCATGGGCTATATAAGCACTGGCGCTTCGGCAAGAGGCAATCTGATTGGAATGATTACCATTGGCATTAGCATTGTGCTATGTTTAGTGCTCTTCATCCATTTTTTACAGCATTTTTTCCGTTACTTACAAATCAGATGGACCTATCCTCACAGCAAATGGCTTTATGTTCTACCGTTTATCATTCCTGGCTGTTCTCTTATTGAAAGCTACGTGCCAGCTTTACGTGAAATAATGCCTATCTTGAACTTAAGCTTATTTGCGGTTCTTGTGCTTTATGCTATTTATATTTTATTAACGAGTTATTTACGCACGAAATTGGCGAAAATTCGCTTGATTGCCATTGCTTTTATTGTACCATTTTTACCCTTTTTATTATTTTTCGTCACACCTGAAATTTTAGGGCATAGGCCATTACTACATGCCGAAATTGCTGCGTTATTTCTATTATTTATACCGTTCTCGTTTCTGTTCATTCAGGTAAACGAACGATTATTTGATATTGAATACCAATTATCACGTTTGCGCTATTATTCCACACTGGCCTTTTTCAGCGCTCTGTTATCGACTGCGGGGATTGCCCTCTTATTCTTAGGTCAATTATCCATCGTCCATGTCACAAGTATATTTTTACTAATTTTCATGGTGATCATTGCTAGCTTCTATATTAAAGAACGCATCGATTTTAAGTATAGAAAAATTATCTTTTCTTCTACTGGAAATTATGTACATAATCTATATGCAGCAGTGCAACGTATGGGCAAAGCCAAAAACCAACAAGAGTTATTGGATCGTTTTAAATATGAAATTACCGAGAAGCTAGGCACAACTGCATTCCATATCTGTACGATAACAGAAGAAACCCCTTCTCCAAAGTTTGGTAGCAACTATACCCAATTGTTGTTGCACGATGCTGGGGATGAAAAAATTTTACTAGAAATACGACATGCCCTTCAAAAGGAAGAGCTTCTTTGGTTAGAATTGCTGGCACTGTATGTATCGATGTTTATTAATAATTTACAGCAAATTGAAGATTTAGTACGCGAAATTCAGCATATGAAAAACACCAGTGATACGCCGCTTCCTTGGCTCGATAAATTGCTATGGAATATTATTGAGAAGGAAAAGAGTATTTTAGCACAAGAATTACACGATACCATTTTGCAGGAGCAACTGCATTTAGCCAGAGAACTCGATGTTCTTGCTAGCTCTCCTACTATTCAAAAGGAGACCGTACTAGCTATTCGGGAACAGCTAATAAATGCAACAAAGGACTTACGGGAATATTGCGAGAACTTAAGTCCCCCACTCCTGGATACCTTTGGCTTACAAATGGCCTTAAAAAAACTGATTCAAAAGGTAAAAATACGTGCTGACTTTTTATTAGACGCTCAAATTGACCGGGTGCACTTCCAGGATGTCACGCTCCACCTTGTGGTTTATCGCCTCGTTCAGGAGCTTTTCAATAATGCAATCAAGCATGCCGAGGCAACCGAGGTTTCACTAAAATTACAGGCGATACCTCAGGGCTTTATCCTTCAATATGATGATAATGGAATTGGCTGTGACATTGACGATTTAATTCAGTCCTCTGCTTCAATGGGCATTAATGGCATTCGTGAACGTGTCCGTGCTTTTAATGGTGACATCACCATCCAATCGAGCCACAAGGAAGGCATGCATATTTTTATACAAATACAAGAGGACGGTGATTCATATGATGAACATACTTATTATAGATGACCATCCTGTCGTTTTAGATGGTACGAAAACATTGCTACAGGATTTAGCCAATGTTCAAATCAAAACGGAGCAGGATAGTGCCGCCGTTTTACCAAGAATGGAGACGGAAAGCTTTCAATTATTTCTTATCGATATTAATATGAAGCCTATTAATGGCATTCAACTATCAGAAATGATTAGGAAAAAGCAACCTGAGGCACTTATTATTCTTTATACAGGCTACGAGCTTTCTGATTACTATGAGCTGTTAATTGAAAAAAAGATTGATGGTCTATTATCAAAATTGGCGACAAAGGAGCAGGTCATCCAAACGATTCAGGCAGCGCTAAGAGGCGAAATATTACTGGCAGCTGATTTCTTAGACTTTGTCCAGCAACGAGCCAACCTACCTAATGTTCAACAGGAGGTATTACTGAGCGACAAAGAACAGGAAATTTTACAGCTCGTTGCCCAAGGCTGTACGAATAAAGCCATCGCCTCTGCTATCGGCGTCACCCAGCGCACTGTAGAAAATTATTTATCAAAGCTATTTGTGAAACTAAGTGTAGAATCACGCGCAGAGGCTGTGATTGTTGCCAAGGAAAAAGCATGGATAGATTAGTGAGACGCTATCGTTATATTACTAATAGATGACAAATGTAAATTTTTTCTTACTAAAAACGGAATTTACTGGATATACAAACAATTCTGTACTATAATATAGTTAATAATTACATTACTTCATTGCGATGATTAAAAACGCAGATTCAACTGGTATAAGAGCTTTTGAAAACGTTTTTATATGTGATGGAAGCAATTGATTGTTGAATTTTTTTGGGAGGGTGTTTACATGACACAAGGTACAGTAAAATGGTTTAACGCAGAAAAAGGTTTTGGCTTCATCGCAGTTGAAGGTGGCAATGATGTATTCGTACATTTCTCAGCGATTCAAACAGATGGCTTCAAAACTTTAGAAGAGGGCCAAAAAGTTGAATTCGGAGTAGAAGAAGGCAGCCGCGGACCTCAAGCAACGAATGTAGTGAAACTATAATCTTCACTTAACATAGACGTGCGTATAAAAAGAGACATCCATTTTCGGATGTCTCTTTTTTGTTTGTCTTATGATTGCACAGGTACAGACATTTCTCCCTGATGGGCAATTGGAAACTGCCTAGCAAACAGCACCGTATCTACGGCAGTGCCCTAAACAAAACGACAATGCCCAACGATGAAACCACCAGTTTATAAAATAAGCACTGTTCCATGGAGCGGGTTTTCTAAGCGCTTTTCATACACTTTGGAGTGGCTTTGAGTACTTGACACACTCTTTAGAGCAATTCCCTCATAACTAGGATCATTTCATTCCCACAACGAGAATCATGTCACCCAAAACCCCTCCATAAAATCACATGAAAGGCTCAGCTCACCCTGCCTACGCATAAGAATGTAAGCCGGCAATCACTAAATTGACAAACACTTGGTTGAACACAATAATGCCGAAGCCGATAATGGCTAACCAAGCCGTTTTCTCCCCTTCCCAGCCTTTGGATAGGCGGAAATGAAGAAAGGCTGCGTAGAACAAAAATGTAATCAATGCCCAAACCTCTTTAGGGTCCCAGCCCCAATAGCGACTCCAGGCAATTTGGGCCCAGATCATGGCGAATAAAAGACCACCTAATGCAAATAATGGGAAGCCGATGACGACAGCGCGATAAGATATTTCGTCCATTAATTGTGGCTGTACACGGCTTGTCCATGGTTTTAATACGGCACTGATCGATTTTCTTGTAATCAATCGAATCACACCATATAAAATCGTGCCGACGATAAATGCCCAGACAATTGAATTTAATTTCTTGGCATCTATTTTATTCGTTATTTCTACTATGCCTATTCCTTCACCATTTTTTGTGACCGCACCCTTGTTAACAATCAAGGGCATCATGGAGTAGGTGGCTTTTTCTTGCTGTCCTTGTGAATTGTCAAATTGAACTTGCACCTCTTCTGCGGCAACGCTGAAAACAGTTGATACACCAATAAAGCCAATTACGACAACTAAACAATACAAGACAAATTCTAAACTATATGTACTGATGGATTTTTTAGAAACATCCAACGTTCTTAGTAAATAAATCAAACCTGTGGCAAAGGAGACCGATAAAATGGCACTGGAAAAAGCTACCGTCATAACATGAATAGTTAACCAGTGACTTTGTAGGGATGGCACAAGCGGTGAGACCTCCTTTGCGAAAACGCTTCCATAGCCAAGGATGATTAATGACACAGGAATGGTAAATAAGCCGACGACGAGCTGCTTATATAAAAAATGGATAATCAAATAACTTCCTGTGAGCATAATGCCAAAGAATGTCATAAATTCATACATATTACTCACGGGTGCGTGGTCCACCGCCACCCACCTCACAACAAAGTACACAAGCTGTAAGGCAAAGGCTACAGAAGTGAGAAGCAGACCTAGCCTGCCGAACATTTTCCTCTTTGATTTGACAGCAAGCCCTAATGGCACAATTGCTATAAGCAAGAGAATAAAGGCAATAAATAAAGCATTGCTACTAATGGATAATAAGCTTTCTTGATTCAATCGAATCCCTCCAACGTCTCTATTTCGGAATTTGCTTCCAACTATTAAGAACGTTATAGATTGCAAGAAGTGTCATCTTTTCCCTTTAAATCAATTCTTTTTTTGAATTGTTACATTTTTATGACATTAAAGGAAAACAAATCTATCCATAGAAGGTATGAAATCAGCCTGTCATATGCTGGACTTCACTCCCATTCGCAAATGGACATTGGTGGATACTATAAACAGAAGTAGTGACTCAGTTGCTGCAAAGAATAGTGATAGTGAAGAAAAAAATGATGTAGGAAGCTTGGAGAAACTGCTCGACTTAGTTAGACTGGACATCAATTAATTTTCATTAGTGCTCTCTAAAAAAATAAACCATCTAATTTGTAAATAGATGGGAATTAACTGTTATCAAAAAATGATATGCCTCTATCTACATCTTACAAAGAATTGTAATAAAAGTCTATATCTTTTTATTGCCACATGAGACAATTATAATGCGCACACTTGACATAACGTTATGTTTCACAAAATGGAGTTTATTAATGAAACAAAATATCTATGATAATCCTATTTTTTTCAACCAATACAAGGCTTTACGAGAAAAAACGTATAACTATAATGGTCTTTTGGAACAACCCACTATGAAGTCCTTACTACCACCATTAACGAATTTACAAATACTTGATATTGGCTGTGGTATGGGTGAATTCGCACAATATTGTCTGGAGCATCACGCTAAGCATGTGACAGCCTTAGACGTTTCGAGCAATATGTTAGCTATTGCCAAACAGAAGCATGCTCATCCACACATTGACTATCAGCTGCAAGCCATAGAGGATTATGAAGCGCCTTCAAATAGCTTTGATTGTATAACCAGCTCCCTTTCTCTTCATTATGTCCAAGATTTCGATAAGGTAATTAGTCAAATTGCGCAAATGCTTCGGCCAAATGGGGTATTTATTTTCTCTGTGGAGCATCCTATTGCTACGGCTCGTCACACTATGGAAGATAATTGGATTTATGACGAAAGCCATAACCGTTTGCATTACGCAGTGGATCATTACCATGAAGAGGGCTTACGTCAGCAAACATGGTTGGTGGATGGCGTTGTCAAATATCATCGCACGATAGCAACGATGATGAATACCTTAATTACGCACGGGTTATCCATTGACAAAATCGTTGAACCTATCCCAAGCAAAGAGGCCATTCAACAGCTTCCTTCTATTGAAAAGGAGCTACGCAGACCATCCTTTTTATTTATTAAAGTCAAAAAATAAACAAAAGCCTCACCCTATGCTTGTGGTGAGGCTTGTTTCATATAAATAATTTCTGGGTCTCCCTCATCCAAGTTGTCGATAACACCACTTTTGACAAAGCCTAAATTGTGAAAAAGTTGTTGCATCCGCTTATTGGACTGATTTGTAGAGGAGAAAACTTTTGACGTTTTAGCCATTTGCATATAAGCCTTCATTAAGGCAGACGCGACGCCTTTTCTACGCTCTGACGGCTTAACAATGACTAAGGAAATAAAGCTATAGCCAAAAAAGTCATTGGTGAATAGCAGAAACCCCGCAATATTATCGGTGGATTGGTATAGCAGACAGCGTTTCTCTTCGATTGCTTGCTGAATTTCTTCCGTTCTGGATGCATCTCCAATCACTTCTTGATCGATTGTGCAAAGTACTTGTAAATGCTCCATTCTTGCCTCTTTTATATGGCTCAATTTTGAGTCTCCTTCATATAATAGCTCATTACTTTTAGCTCCTCTCGAATCCCCTTTGCCTGTCTGCCTTCATCCACAAAACCACACCTCTTATAAAGTTTCTGAGCTGCTATATTTGGCACATTTACACCTAGTACTAGCTCATTGATATGTGGAAAATGCTTGCGAACAAAATCAGGTAATAATTGGAGTGCCCTCTTAGCATAGCCTTTGCCCTGCTCATAATAATCCGTAGAAAAGGAGCGAATTAACAACGCCTGTTCATTGGAGGAATAAGGCTTCACTCCTTCTTTTTCATGTAAGACAAAAAAAGTGACTAGCTTGTTACTGACCAGCGCTAAAATGGCATGTCGACTATTATCCTGCTTCGCAAGTTCAATGCTATCTTTTGGGGAATTTGTATAACGCAGCTGTTCTTCTGTTAGGGTGTATTGTTCTACTAAAGTTTGTGCTTTGTCCTCATGGAACATGAGCAGCATGGTCATTCGAATTCCTCCTCGTAAATAGCAGTGAATTCATAACCTCCCTCTACAAGTTGCTGTAAATAATCTTCAAAGGAAGCGGCAATTACCTCAAAACTATCAGGATCATGCACATAACGGACCACTTGCCCAACTTGTCCGCCTTCCTTTGGTGAAAAATCAATATACAGGCTAGAGGTTCCACCATTATTCATGCAATCAGCAAAGCATAAACGTTCATTTATCGGCACATGCATATTAATCTTGTCATTCACTTCGACATAATCTAAAAAATCTTGATAACGTTCATAAATCGTTTCACGCTTGTCATGATAGTCTGCCACGATTTGCTCCACTGACTTTAAATAATACGGATAATCCCCTAAATCAGAGCCTAGCACAAGGGCACAGATTGTTTCTTGACCATGCCGACAATAATAAGTACCATTGACATCCCGTAATAGCTCCAGCAATGATTGCGGGCAAAGCGGAAATATCTCTAGCAATGATTCAATATGGGCGTCAGTTGCACCATTTGCCTGTTGCAATTGTTGTTGTTCTTCTTCAGGTAAGTGCTGTAATAAATTTTTAAAATAAGTGGTACGCATGGTAATCCCTCTCTCTCGTAATCTATGACATATTTTAGCATAAACATTTACCATTCTCTAAACGCTACCTGCTATTATGTAAGTATTCATGAAGAAGGCATTGTGCCGATGAGTGCAAAAACGCAGTAGACGGGAAGTTACCAACACGAGGTTCTTCCACAAACTCGAACATTATTAGCAATATTTCCTCTGGTGAAAAGGTTTACTCTCCCATCATTTAGAAACCCATCATAGCGCTCCCTATTGTCCAAGGATACATCCGCTACACAGCTATATCTTCTGAATGCCATACACAATGATCGGTTCCTGTGAAGGCTCCTCTCTTTTACATACGGCTAGTAAACTTGAAAAAATACGATATAAACGTGTTTTTCACCATACTCCTCATCACCTCAAGCCTCTCATTTATTATTCCATTAATTTCAAAAATTCTCAACATTTCACCATACAAAATGAAATGTCCACATTTCTAAACAACATCAAAGGGAATTTGCTAAAATGTGACAAGATATGAATAACACGCTGAATTATCGGAAAATTCGATCTCTAACAGCAACTTTTTGCATAGTATAAAAGGTTTAAAGTTTCTCATTTTTTCTCTTAATACTTTCTAAATTACAGCAAGCTAAAAACCCCACCATTTTCCGCCGATAGGGTTTTAAGTCTCATATTCAATTCAATAAAGGGAGGAATTATTAGTATATTTTATCTATTATAGATAAATTTTTTCTTTAAAATCAAATAGGATGAAGGTTCTTATCTATGACTAAATTACGAATTTGAGAAATGATACACAATATGACATTTTTTTTAATATAAGTGATATACAATGAGAAAGTTGAATCGAGGTCATAAAAAATGTATTTCAAGAATATGGATAAAAAAATTAGGAGGAAAATATCTTGGTAAACTTATTACTTAAACAATTCTTGAAGGCGGAAATTGAGATCAAACGTAGAATTATGTATAAAAAAGCAAAGGATCTTGGTTTCACCCACCCTACCGTAGTAGATTACAGTCAAGAATTGGATGTCCTACTTAATAGATATTTAAAACAAGCACAAGCTTCCTAATCATAACGAGGCATATATATAGAAGAAAGAATAGATAGTGATAAAGCCAGACCAACTTTCTTTGGCTGGTTTTATCCAGGATGATACATGCATTCCCTCTAGCCAGCGTTTTTATGTATAGAGTAAGAAAAACTAGGCGATGTTTTTGATAAGAAAACATTTGGAGGTTGAACGATGCACGTATTTTTCTTAACTTTTATGGTTGTTTCCAAAATAATATTGCCACCTCAACATTCAGTAGACCATACAACACCCACACTTTGCACACCAACTGAAATAAACACACTATATCAATATCCAAACAACCAATTTCAATCGTTTCGTGATGAGGACGAATTTTATCAGCAGCTTAATCGTGCAATTTATGAGGAATATACCAATGCTTCATTGAATATTCGTCAAAAGATAGCTTTTAAAGATGTAGCAAATGCGACACAGAGCTTTTATTTACAAACAGATGGTAAACAGGAAACAATAGACCTCTCTCAACATACTTTTATTCATCCCAATCGACAAGTTTATTTTTTAGCATCCTTTCAGCACAATACCGATGAGACCTATCGCAAATTTCTTGTCATCGACGCTGAAACCCAGGAAATTTTACTGGGACATTCGCATTTTCAAGAAAGTACCAAGCACCTTTAATTCATTGTATGCACATCATGTAGATTCTAGTAGTCATTTCAAAAAATAGAAATAAATAATTTTAATAATTGAAAAGCTTGCTTCGAATGTTCTTCATTCAAAGCAAGCTTTCTTTTCTATAGCTGACTATTAAGATAAACTTTTTTGTTGGATGGCTGTCTTTATTTCATCTCGTAACTGCTGTAGTGTTTTGTCAGTGGAATCTTGCTGACCATGTCTACGTACAGCTACACTTTGATTGGCAACCTCTCGATCACCAATAACAATAATATACGGTATTTTTTGCAATTGGGCTTCGCGTATCTTTTTACCGAGCTTTTCTTGACGATCATCTAATTGCACACGAATTTGTTCCTGTTGTAAAGCTTCTACTACTTGCTTAGCATAAGCTTGATGCACGTCTGCTACACCAATCACTAGTACTTGCTGTGGTGCAAGCCAAGTCGGAAATGCCCCGCTGAAATGTTCAATTAAAATACCTAAGAAGCGGTCAATCGAGCCAAACACTGCCCGATGAATAACAACAGGTCTTACTTTTTCATTATTTTCATTAATATACGTTAAATCAAATTTCTCCGGTAGCTGGAAATCGAGCTGAACCGTTGCACACTGATGACTGCGCTGGATGGCATCCTTAATATGGATGTCAATCTTCGGTCCATAGAATGCCCCATCGCCCTCATTAATCGTATAGGCAATACCTAAATTCTTGAGGACATTTTCCAGTGCCCCCTCCGCTTGAACCCACAAAGCCAAATCACCCATATAATCATCTGGTCGTGTCGATAATTCAATCGTATACTCGAAGCCAAAGACGTTGTACACTTCATCAATAATGTTTAATGCCAAGGCAATTTCATCTTCAATTTGCTGTGGTGTTACGAAAATATGGGCATCATCCTGACAAAATGAACGTACACGTAATAGACCATTCAAGGCTCCACTAAATTCATGTCGGTGCACTTGCCCAAATTCCGCCATACGAATGGGTAAATCTCTATAAGAGTGTAAGGAATTTTTAAAAATCAGCATATGACCAGGGCAGTTCATAGGCTTTAAGGCAAAGCTCTGATCATCGACCTGTGTAAAATACATATTATCCTTATAGTGGTCCCAATGTCCCGACTGCTCCCATAGACGTTGGTTCATCATCAGTGGAGTCCGTACTTCTCTATAGTCATACTTCGCTTGTAGATTGCGCAAATACGATTCCAGCTCATTGCGTAAAATTTGACCGTTTGCTAAATAAAAAGGCATGCCAGGTGCTTCCTCTGAAAACATAAATAACGATAGTTCTTTGCCTAGCTTGCGATGATTCCGTTTTTCCGCTTCCTCCAAAAATACAAAATGATTGTGCAATTCTTCTTTTGTGGCAAAAGCTACTCCATAAATACGCTGGAGCATTTGATTGTTGCTATCGCCACGCCAATACGCACCTGACACTTGCATTAATTTAAAGTGCTGCAACTTACCTGTGGATGGAATATGAGGGCCGCGACATAAATCGTAAAACTCTCCTTGCTCATAAATCGTTACTGTCTCATTCGCAGGTATTGCCTCCAACAGTTCTAGCTTTAACGCATCATGCACAAATAATTGTTTGGCTTCTTGTCGTGACACTTCGCGCCTGTGAATCGGGACATTTTCCTGCACAATTTGTTTCATCTTTTTCTCAATTCGCTGCAAATCACTCGGTGTTAGCGTATCTGCAATCTCTATATCATAATAAAAACCATTTTCAATCACTGGTCCTACCCCAAATTGGGCATGGGGGTAAAGTCGTTTAATCGCCTGAGCTAATAGATGAGCTGTTGAATGGCGAATAACCTCGATTCCTTCCTTCGAGCTTGCATCGTACAATGAAATTTGAGCATCTGCTGTAATCGGGTGCGTCAAATCAACGATGGTTCCATTAACACTTCCTGCTACTGCCTTTTTGCGAAGCTCAGGACGAATAGCTTGCGCAATATCGGTTAGTGTCACGCCTTTTGTAAAAGTTTGCTGTTGACCATCTGGAAATTGAATGTGAATATCTTGATTTGACATGTTCTCTACTCCTTTTTTGTTATAAAATCATTTACGCCTCAGGGTATTGTGTCCTGATTTTTTTCAAGCAAGCTCGAAAAGCTACTCTTCAAAATCTAGGACATCCGCCAGAGGCTTTTTATCTTGATTCCGTTCCCCTTCGGAAAGGGCCTTCTATATCTGCCGCTATGCTTTCGATACAAAAAATATTTGCTGAATCAAAATAAAAAAACACATAACCGCCCCTAAGAAGGGACGAGTATGTGTTGATTACCCGTGGTTCCACCCAAATTCCCACTAGTTTATGTGCTAGTGGCTCATTGACTTTGCTATAACGTAGCAAAAGACGGTGCAAGTTTCCAAGCACAGCTCCAAGGTAGTAAGATGGGATCACAACATTAGGAAGCTTGCAGCCAGTGCTTCCCTCTCTGAAAATGGTTAATCGAATCTCTTGTCCTTATCATTGCTTATTTCATTTTTGTATGAAATTGTTAATTACTATAACGAATCGTGGATTTTTTGTCAAACATGAAAATAAAAAAAATTTAGCGATTGTCTGACAATGGGGAGTTTGGTCGTTGGACGCAGTAGGTGCAATGCGGATCTTCACATGCCTCCTCAAGCCACTCATTACAGCTTGCACAAAAATAACTATCGAACGTGTCATCATAAATAATCTGAGTTTGACATGTGGTGCATTTTTTGAATAGATCCACCAATCTCCAATCCATTTATGATGACTACATCCTCGCGTTGTTCAATTCGCATATTTTTGTTATCTCCTAATGATTTTTCACTTCTAAAGTCTCGCTCTCAGATTGCCATTGCACATGAATCATTGGCTTTGCCTCTCGTTTAAACATTTTCTCACTTTCTTTCTTTGTGAAGGAATAATAGCCATCTTTATTTAACTGAACATCGCTTAAACTTTGGGATTCTTTTGTCCCCTCAATCGTGATTTCTAAAGGTCCTAGATCATCATGATTCCCTAGATAAAATAAGCGTAAGCCCTCATCACCATTACTGTGATAGATTGCTTTCCAATGCTCACTTTTGGCAATATAGTGCACCTCTTGCTCAGGGCTTTGACAGGCCGCTACTAGAATGACTACGATGACCAATGGAAAAAGCCATTTTTTCATTGAACATTCCTCCTAACCATGTATGGTGACAGCCCATCCTGTAGGTTTTTCCTCAAAAACATCTTCGTATTGTGTAAAAACAAAATCAAATCCTTGGATATCTTCTGGCAAGGGTGGCGTCACTATAAATGTACTGCTTTCATGCCCATTCGAGCCTCTTGTACCTCTAATTTGGCATTCATAGGACTCATCAATGAATAGACCAAGATGTTTTCGCTCTAATTTTTGTTGAATCGTTTGCTCTGGTTCTTGCTGCTCATCCCAATCAACTAATAACTACACAATACTGGCATTTTCATATTGACGAATAGAAGAAAGCGTATACAATCGCCCTCCCTTTTCTACCGTTTGTAACACAGGGATATGGTGACGGAAGCCTGTTGGTTCTACTTTTGGATTATAGTATTTTTCTCTTCTCATTAAGTGAAAGAACATAGCTAAAAAAGTGTGATCGAAACCATATTGCTGTGCCCATTCCGAAATGATTTCATCTGAGGGAAAACCTGGGGTATGACTGCATACCTCTTTACGTTGCTGTAAAAGTGCACATATTTGCTCATCGATTGCGACTAGCTTTAAGTCACAGCTATTGCTTGAACATTTGGACATCCATATCCTCCTTCACCCTACAAGTCCTTCCTCTTTCTATACGATATTCCCACCATTTGGTTCCATAAACGGCCTAAATTTACTTTTAAGCACCAAAAAAGCTATCCAATAAATTGGATAGCTAATGGACCACCACATCATTGTGCCAGCTGGTTGAGTCTGCTAATTGATAGGTAACCATATTGGCAGTGACAGCTAGTACAACACCTGCTCTGGACATATGAGAAGGATTCGGCTTTTCCAGTACAAGGACAACATAGCCCTCTCCTCGACCTTGTTCATCAATAGCATTCGTCGCATTGATTTCAAAGGTAGAATAATACTGCTCGTTCGTTGCATAGAGAAGTTTTTCCTCACGATAAACACCATGCTCTTTTAAGTTATAGCTGACAGGCATCCACCCTTCAGACCACTCAATACTACCTATGATATCTCGTTTCCTTGTGACAAGACGACCAATGGAATACGTAAAATATATTTTCATAATTGCTTGATTGTCTTCATTTCTCCCTTCACAGGTGGCTGTCACGTCAAGCATAATATCATTTTTTGAAAACTTTTTCCTAAACACTAAAACCACAGTGATAACACAGATAAATAGTACTATACCACAAATGATAAATGCCATTAGGTCCCTCCTAGTATCACAATTGCTGTTACTATAAGATTACCATGATTTAGGAGGGATAGGTGCTTTTCATCAAACAATCTTAGGAATTGACACAGGCATAAAGGATAAGACAAAATTTGCTCTGCAATTGGTTATTTGTATGCTTGTAGCTCGGCAGTTAGCGTAAAAGGTATTTTTAAATATTCATATTGAATCGTTATTTTCCTGATATCAGGAGCTTGGACTTGAACCGCATAATGCTGAGGCTCCTTGCCAATGGCTTGTGGATCTATGTATTGCCGAGGTAAAATCGTACGCTGTGATAACTTATGAAAGGATAGATGCTCATTTCCCTCTAGCTTAGTTTCCGCCTCGAATGGTTCTGACTTACTAATGACAAGCTCTGTACTCTCAGGAAGCTGGTCATTGACAAGTAGCTGTGTTAGCTTGATATCACGCAAGCCCTTATTCTCAAGTGCAATGATTTTGACTGCCTCATTCCCCTGCTTACTTGTATAGCTTTCGATGGCGAGTGGTGGATTACTTTTGAGATAAATCATAAAAACAGCTCCGACCACAAGCACACTCAGTACTAAAATAAATAGTATTTTTTTCATGCTTTCCCTCTCTTTCCTCATCCACAGTATAACAAAAAACAACCTGACTTATTGGAAGTCAAGTTGTTTTTGTAAACGTATTTCATCTCGTATCGGAATGCCGTCATCGCCGAGTAATGGGATAGAAGGCTTATAGACCCTCGCTTTTTCAACTGCATTACGCAGTATTTCTATTAAACAATACCCTCGTTTTTGATAGAACTTTAAGGCATGCAAATTATCATTTGTGGTAATTAAAGAAATGCTTGCACAGTTTTGTTCCACCGCTGTCTGTTCGACGGCTTTCACAAGAGCTGTCCCAATGCCTTTGCCCTCGACTGTACTATCTAATGAAATGATTTCACAGTCCCTTTCTCGTATAATGTAGGTGATCAAACCAATCATTGCTTGTTGCTCATTTACAAAAACAAAGCCGTCTAATTCACTACAATTATAGATACCACTGGAAATGACCATCTCGGTCGAACCCCAATGCTCCTGAAAAAATTGGTTTACCTCTTGTTTTGGCACTTGATGAATAGCCATAATTGTCATATAAAACTCCCCCTTTTACATCGAAATATGAAAAACACCTGCAATGGCCTTTTGTATGCTTAGGAACACAGCCCATGACAGCACACCGAGACCAATCGCGAGTACAATATGCATCGAGGATTTCATCGCCATATAAATAACAAAAAGCATACACATCGTTGCTGGTAAACCAACGATGACACCCACTGTAAAGCGCTGAATATGCTCACTTGGCTCACTTTGCACCGTTAGCCAAATAATACTTAAAATACTGACCAATGGTAATGCGGCAATAATTCCGCCATAGGTAGGAAACCTTCGTGCCACCTCTGTCACAATACCAATGATGGCTGCTGAGCTCAGGATTTTAAAAAATGTATACATTATTTTGCCACCTCACTTAGACGTCGAAATGCCTGGAGGATGGCTTGCTGTTCTTGTTCAGTTAGCTGATGAAGGGCTTGCTGTAGCTTAGCATCATCTAACTCCGAGTTTTTCTTCAGCACCTGTAGACCTTGTGCTGTTAAATGAAGTATCACTTTACGCTGGTCGTCACGCCCTCGTTCTTTCGTCACCCAGCCATGCCGCTCTAGCTTTTTCACATGCTCTGATGCTGTATTATGAGAAATATTTAATAATCCTGCAATATCACGCACCGTGACTTCCTCTTCCTTTTGAATCATCTGTAAAATACGTACGTTTTGATGGGAAATAACATCCTCATGTGTTGTATGTAGATGATAGAATATCGTTGTAAAATAGTCATTTATCTCTTTAATCATCATGCTAACTCCTTTAATATATCGCTTTATGCGATTATATCGTATAGAGCGATATATTAAAAGATAGCTTATTAAAGTTTATATTTTCAGATATTTCTTTTGAATAGATTGAGTGAGACACGCCTTCTCAGAAATAGTCTCTCTATTTTTTGTCCCCACCTATCTTTCTGCATATTTTGCTAAATAGGATGAAGAGGTAATTGTACACACAAACATTTTCCACAGTATTATTATTCTATTCTAAATTTAATTGAGGGCATCCTATGTTATACTTTCTCTATTTTTTAGTAGGTGGCACCATTATGGTGTTAGCGTTGCTGCTAAGCCAATCTAAGTATTGATTTTTGTACAGCCTGCCAATACTCACGCTTATAATTAATATAGGCATGCAAATGAAAAATAGGAAGGAAGATACCTTTCATACCGTCTTACAAAACACCGTTTTTGGAGCGGTTGGCATGCTGTTATTTACTATGCTAGCCTTTAGCTGGTTTAAACCAGGCATCTCTGTCATGAGTGCACTCACTATCTATGCTATCTGGCAAATATATTTTGTCGATGTTTGCTTAACAGGGAAAAGGAGCTATCCATTCGATAGCTCCTTTTATGTGGAGAAGAACTGTCATTTTATCTCGTAATAGCTTTTATCACAAAAACCCCACCACAATGCGATAGCGGATAAAATCTAGGCTGACAAATATCCTGTAACGAGGCTTTTAGCTCCTCATGGACAAAATAAAATTCATCATCATCCCAGTAACCTTTGCTGTCTTGACGGCATTGTTCCAGCTGCGCTCTTGTTTCAAAGGCAACATCGCCAATTAATATTTTACCAGTTGGCGTTAGCTGCCGTAGTAATTGTGTAATATACGTAATCTTCTGCTCATCTGTAAAATGATGAAGCGCATACGTACTAACAATGGCATCGTATGATTGCTGTAATAGCGCTGGTGGCAAGCCTTTCGTTAAGTCCCACTCGATTAAGTTGGCCTGAGGCATTTTTTCCTTCGCAATGGCGATCATATTGGATGAGAAATCGAGGCCATTGATGGCGTGCCCATGTTCATAAAGCTTCGCTGTTAATACACCTGTCCCAAAGCCAATATCTAAAACCGTGGAAGCAGGAACCTCCATTACTTCATTAAAAATTTTATTTAAAATCACTTTATAGCCTGCAAATGGATATTGATTATTTTCTTCACTTAGTTGCACGGTTTGATCATACCCGTCCGCCCATAAATCAAAGCCTTGTTTATTGAGTATCATAATGCCTCCTACAATTGATAAATTCTCCAAGTAAGCGTTGTTTTCCATGCAGTCATCTGTTTCATAAAAAGTCCCCCTCTGTCAACCAATTTAGACCATTATACCAATTTTCTACCTATCAAACAATTCAGAAAATAAGTAGAGCTTTAGCATTTATCAAAATGTCAAAAGATGTTATAATAATCGTAGTTTTCTTTCAAGGAGGAATCGACATGAACGCATTCACTTGTAATGCTCATTAGTGGTTACTTGAAGGTTTTTAATACTTTTTAGGTTGACATTTCTGTTATATATTAAGTTTTCTCTTATTTTTTTGTTTGTTATAGGTTGTTTGAAACTATTTAAATCTTTCTAGTTGGTCGCCTTTTTGGTCGCTCAATTTTTAAGTGACCACTCTTACTAAGAGTGGTCTTATCTTTATTGAATATGCGTGAATTTATACTTTTTAGGTGGTGTTGCACTATGGAATTAGTTCACTATACTGAGAATATTATGGATGAGTCATTGAAATACACTAAATCCTATCATATATGGAAAGCTTTTGGTTACAAGAAAATACCTAGCTCAAATAAGTTGCAAAGGTACATACTCAGACAGAAGTTAATTAAAAAGGAGGACTTTTTAAGAAATGAAATCTTTCTTTTTACTTTTATTTTAATGGTCATAAAAACTCCTAACCTTCAAACTAGAAATAAAGTTTTCAAATATTATCTAGATATTTTGAATATGCAAGATATATCTCTAGTTAGAAACTTCGGTTTTAAATCTCATGATGAACTTTCTTGGTATCATTACTCTGCTATTCAAGATTATTTAGAAGTTAAAACTGATGATTTTGAAGAACTTGTTAAAATCTTTTCAGGAAGGTTTAAAAGAAAGGTCAGCGATTTTAGTTATGAATATTTTCATATTCATTTTGGTGCTTATGAAATGTTGGATTTAAAAGGATTAGAAGTATATTTAGATAGACTTTTCGGAGATAAAACATTTACTGATGAATGGAAGAAGATAAAATAAATTCATGAAGAAGATCAATTTTTATTGCAGCGTACTCCATAATCCCTCATATAATTTTGTATGCATTCTGGTTAAATAAGAATTATTATATAGTCTCTTACTAGGTGGTGACATTTTACAAACATAGATCACATTAGTATTTATATTTACTGCTGGATGGTCAGGATTTGATCTTAATTATTTATTGCCTACAAACCAATATTCATCAATAACTCAGGTACCTTTTAATTTCATAAAGCATTTAATAGTAAATATTGTAATTAACAATTGAAATTCTGGACACAAAAAAGATTTTGTTGAAATTACAGAATGATTCGAGATATTAAATATTTTGTTGAAGTTAAAAAAATATGCATGAGGACTTACTCACGCACTTTACATTGACGTAGAAGAGTTGTAAAAACAAAACCGCAAGGCGAACTGCCCTGCGGTTTTGTTTTTACAATTAAACTCCTATTAAGTATTTGTCCAGTAGTTAAAGTAAATTTTGAAAATACCCTCACTGACGCCTCCTGTTTTTTTCCAAACATATATGCTATCTCGGTGAGTATAAGAATCATACTTATCAGTCGTACCCTTAAATGATACATTAAATGAAAGAGTTTCTGCAAATAGAGCATAAAGAGACGCAGCAGCCGCAATTATAGCAGCATCTTTCATACTCGGTTTATCATCTAAAAATGCCGCTATTAGTGTTGCAGTAATAGCTACTACTGTAGCTCCTTTTGCGAAAGAAATAACGGAGGTCTTGTTTTTATTAATATTCCATGTTCCTGAACCCCAATCTTTAGTACCGATAGTGTATTCAGGATAACCAGCAAAATTATATGTACTTATCCCTCCTGGTAATAATTTATTTTCTGAACCATCAAACGATTCATCTGAAGTTTCTTTAATTGTTGCTACTACTTCTCCGTCAATAGTAACCGTACCATTTTCTCTATCAAATATTGCTACTACATATTCTTCACCAATTTTCGCTTCAATTCGATCAACATTCTCAGAAACATTTTTTTCGACTTTATAATCTAAGTCCTCACTCAAGTACTTACTTATTTCTTCATTGGATTTGTAATCAACTACATTAGTATCAGAAGCTTTTGCTAATGCTGGCGATAATTGAGAAGCTATTAAAGAAAAGCCAAGTACATATGCTGCAGTTTTTTTCATTAAAATCCCTCCTATTTTTCCAAATTTTACTTGCAATTAGTAGCTTATCACACACATTTGTAAAATTCAAACAGAATATCTATAATTTATTAAAATAAATTTCCATATTATAGTTGCATTCTAATTTTATTAGTATATTATTTTAAATATAATCCTTAATAATAAAAGAGGGGAAATTATGAAAAAAAATTATAACCGTATCGACAAATTACAAATAACACTTGGAATATTTGGTGTAATCCTATTAATAATTTCATTTACTAACAAATCATTTGAGTGGCTCACAAATATTGTCTTTTTAATAATTGCAATAAATTTAATTATAATTGGTATTAAATCTTACAAAGATAGCAAAACTACACTATTTTCTAGTGTCATTATTTTAGCTGCATTGACAATAATAGGTTTCATTATTTTTAAAATTTAATAGAAAAAACCCCAGGCTCAAATTAATGATATGCTCCCCCTATAGTAGACAGATGAAAAAATAAAATCTGTTTATTGTAGGGGGATTTTTATGGGGCGAAGTAGACATTCACTCAATCTAAAAATACATATCCTTCAATTGTTCCAAGAAGGTCACTATACTATTAGAGAATTATGTAAAGAATTTTCATTAAACGAACAGACATTTCAAGTATGGAGAATGAAATATGAGGCGCATGGATCGGAAGGTTTGCAACTGTCTGATGAAATTAATAACCTAAGTATTCCAAAATATTAAAATTGGTAATATAATGGTATTAAGTATCAATAATAAAAGGGAGTAGGTTTCCTTATGGCTTTGAGTTTAACAATTATAATTGTCACTTTGTCTTTTTTATGCATGAATAAATACGGAGCAATTTTACTTGTAGGAGTATACGTTATTTGGTTCATCTTAGGTGATCTTGAATATTTAGGTCTCATAAAAGCCGCACTTTTAGTGTATGTAATAATGAAAATTGCAAATGTTTCGAACCTTATCCATAAAGAAAAAGCAGAAAAATTGAATTCATAAAAAAATCCCAAGACAGCAATCAAGCTATCTCGGGATTTACATTTTTAGTTACTTCGCTGTTTAATTATAATTTCCAAACCATCAAAATCTCCACTTGTCATAGTTCCATTATCAAATTTATCTAACCAAGACTTATCAATTAATTTTTTATCTACAGCTTGTTTTAAAAAATCACGTACGGCTTTCTTTGGAGCATCATTAGTAAATTTCATAATATCATCGTCCTTTTCTGTTTGTGTTGGTTTGTCAATGTCATTCAAAATATCCTTTTTGAATTGTTCCTCTGTAATCCCCATACTTGCTAAGTATGAATACGGATCTCTATGTGTTGTTCCTCCTAAATTGTCCGTAATCCAACGGTGTGATTTAATGCCATTACCTGTTCCATCTAACACAACAGGTATACCAGCCTCTTTTGCAAGATTTCTTAACAACCAAATATACGCAGCGTAATCTTTTTTAAACTGGTCTTTATTGTTTGTTCGGGCTAGCTCTACTTGAGCATAGCTGTATGAATTTCCATTACCGCAACCGTACTGCAAACGATTAACAGGCGCAACTTGTACAATCTTACCTCCATCACCTACCCAATGTGAGGTAAAAGCATTAGCTTTATTACGGTTCATAAAAGTGATTTCATTTTCTAAAGCATCAGGCCCAGTATTTTTCGGATTTCCTGATTCGTGAGCAATTACATATCTTACAGCCTTTAATAAATAATTAGGTAATCCTGTCATTAGCCGTTTTTCGATTGTATAACTCATTATTCATCATCCTTTGGTTTTTCATATTTTAAAGCTTGCACACTATCACTAACCTCACTAGTCGTCGGGTCTATTACAATACCTAACAAAATCAAAATGCTTAGAATGGTATTAAAAATAGCAGTGGCTTGTTCGCCAACCGCTTCAGGTAAACTGTATCCAAATGCTGTCGTTACTTGTTGAATGAGTAATAACAAAAATGCGAACAGTGATACTAAAAATGGTTTGTGTTTTAAGCGTACTTTCCAATTAATTTTCATGATTATTTTCCCTCCACTTTATCTAATCGTTTGTGAAATGATTTTTGCGATTCTTCTACCCGTGTAACACGTTCAGTAAGTACTTGCACTTGTTTCTCATTAGCTTTTATATCAATCCGAATATCATCTACACCTTTACTAATGTATTGAAGTAGTGCACTGACCTCTGCTGATTGTTTTTCATCATCTTTAACGCTTTTATTCTTATTAAGTTGATATCCCTGTATCGCTACAATTAGCGATAAAATTGTTAAGACAATACCTAATTCTACTGTCAATTAACATCACCAAGCCTTCCTCTTTCCAGCTCTATTACTCCCATAGAGCAAAATAAAAACACCTTCGCTAATGAAAGTGTTTAAAAGTATCTATATAAACATGAACAGAACTCTTGTCGTGTCCTGGTCATGGAATGTTATTAATTTTACCGATTCTGCATTTCTCTTTCTTTCTGAATTTGTTTTGCTTTTTCACGTTGTTCTTTTTCAACTGCTTTCAAGTACTTTTCATAATCCTCTAGCATAATTATTGCCTTATCTAGATTATCTTTATTTAAAATAGCTTTATCTAAGTCTTTCATAATAGCTTCTTCAGATTTATTTGGCTTGTCACCCTGAGCACGTGCAATTCTTGCCATATCTCGCAGAGCAGTGTTGATTGTTTCAATGTGCTCTTTTTTGACTTCTTTTGAAAATGATTGACCGTTCGCATCCTTTAAGCGATCATACATCATTGCATCACGTAATTTCCTTAAAGTTTTCATATCATCTTGCACTTTTCGATACAACTTTAAATCTTCAGGAGGCGAATACCTAATACCATTCGAAGCATAATCTCTTTCTTTTTCATCTAGTTCTTCGTAAAACTGCGTTATAGAATTTGTACCACCGTCATTGACGCTAGAAGTTAGATACCTTTCTGTATAGCTCCTTCTCAAGCCCTTTGTATCTGGCTTTTCAACAACACCCGCAGTAATAAGTAATTTGTCTAGTCCCCACAAATAACCTTGCCCCATTTGCCCAAACTGCGCTTTAAATGTTTCTTCAAGTGTCATTGGTGATTTATTTAACTTCCTTCCTAGAAACTTCATTATTTCAGATGTATTTTCGTTATATTGGTCAGGCTTTTGAAGCTTTTGTAAAGACATCGGTACAAAGTCTCTTTTGAAGTTTGCATTTTTTTCAAATACATAAGAATAATAGACGTTAGCAAGAGTGGGCATCAAAGGTGGTGTCATGGTTGATAGGGCATTTCCATAAATCTTATCCCAATTTTGTTTATCTTCATCTCTAGATGAATCTAAAAATTCACCAAATAGTTTTTCAGGAATAGTTTTAAATAACACACCCAATTCAAATGGTATTGGTATTTTCACAAATTCCCCTCCACCCATAGGTATCATCCAATTCATATCTTTTTCCCATGAATCTAATTCTTGATATTCTTCATCATCACGGTTCAATGCATATAACAGCAAAGTAGGCAATGTTACTAGTGTCAACGCACGAATCGATGTTCGTGTAGGATGTTTAGCAAATGTTCTTGCAATATTATCTGGGCCTTGCAAAGATACATTAAAGAATAATGTGATTTTATTAAATTCCCGTACCGCACTTCCAAAGCGTTTATAATCCACATCTGCTTCACGGGAAGCGAGTGCAGCTTTTTGCTTACTACCTGTTTGCTTCTTTACAACTTGATATTCAGCTAACTTTAACGCTTGATCTAATGTATCATTAAAAGTCTGTAATACTTTAAACGGGAAACTAACTGTAGATTTCACTATATACCAATTTAATGCTTTTCTTTCTTTCCAAGTTCCTTTTTTCATACTGTTAAGATAATGTATCGCTTTTTTATTTAATGCGATTTTATCTAACTCTTTGTTTAAATACTGTTTTTCCACTGAAATAAAAGTAGATTGAGCACCGCCAGATTTCCACCATTCCGAAACAGCCTTGCTCTCAGGAATTTTCGAATTTACATCTGAAAATACTGATTTCAAAACAGACCCCCAAGCTTTTGCTACACGTGCTGGGTGAGTAACATAATTGAATCCTGTCGCCTCAGTTTTGACTAAAATTTGAGCTAATGAACGCCAAAACGTCCGTACAGTAAAATACGGACTCGCAGTAATACCTGACCGAATAAGGTTATTTGATTTTTCAAATGGTTTGAAAAAAACACCCATTACTTCCGAGATAGCACGGTTGTCATATGCGATTAAAGCATTATAAAGTAAATCATCATGCACTTTATAAAGTTTTGGTTTACCTTCTTTCCAAACCAAGATTTCATTATTGGCAGCACTAGGCTTGAACATTGGTTCAAACACTTTAAACGTTTGTTCCATGTCCAAATCTTCTAGCATATCCGCTTCTAAGCCTGCATCTAAAAGCGACTTTTGAATTTGCTTAATTTGTCCCTCGTATAGTTTCATTTTGCTAGGAATTTCTTCTATGATGTCTCTAGTTACTTCGGCTGCAAACTCACTATCAGGATTAGCTAGCTCTCCCATCGCATGCCCAACAGCGTTTCGATCAGATAGACCGAAATAAAGATGCGTGTTACGGATAATGCTTTCTATAGGATTAACTATATTCCTTGCTGATCCCGTTTCTGTCATTCTTTTTATTCCTTGTTGCTGGTTTGTGTATTGTTGACTACTTCCTCCACCAGAACCACCCTTACCTTTTTCTCCCGTTTCAGTCATAACACGATAAAATGGCACATAGTACGGATAGGCTTCTTTCAACTTGCCTGGCAATTCTTTTGGAATTAGATGGCCGTCTACTAATACTTGCAATAATTCATGTTGATACTGATAAATCCTTTCGGCTTGTGCCTCGTATCTACTGCCTGACTCTAAATACTGCCTCATCAAGTCTGGACTTAATGGCGTTTTGGTTTTCCCTTTTTTCTCTATCAGGTACAATCCATGTCTCGCCACAAGATAACGCCCAAATGATTCAACATCATCGACATCCTTTAGAATACTTTCTAATGACTCTCCTGTGCGTTCACCTGTGACACTATTAAATGTTTCTCTTTTAATAAATGTTGCAGCCCTTGCTACAGTACCACGTGTCAATACAGCCATTTCATATGCATTGTTACGTCCTTCAAATTTTAGTCCTGTTTCCTTTTCTATCTGCTTTAAGGCATTGTATATTGGATGCTCTTTTTCAAATACTCTGGCGTACCACTTCGTAATGAATTGTTTAGGTGTTAATCGTTTGTTCTTCCCGTCCCCAATGGAAGATACAACGCCTTTCAATTCTTGTTCAGCATCACGATTCATCCAGTCCATCATCTTAGCTTGTAAGCTTTCTAATGGTTTTGACCATTTACTTTTTTCAAGTCCTTCAGCAACTTTTTGATGAAGTTGGTCACTCAATTCCTGATAATCTACATTCGCTTCCGTTTCAGCATATAAGTATTGACGGAAATATTCCGCAACACCTTCTTTAGCCTTTTGCAAAGGCGTCATAGATTCAGGAAGTTCTAAATTGGCTTCAGCAAAATTAATCCACTCTTGCTTTAATTCAGGATCGCTTGACCATCCATGACGAATATCAAATCGGTGTCCCAATTCATGGGCTATAACTTCGAAATCTCCATAATCTTTTGTACGGATAATAGAAAATTTATTTTTATAAATACCCTTTGCTTTTTGACGGAACTGCCCAACATCTAAACGTACTTGGAATTTATCTTTAATGTATTTAAGAATATCAACTCGTGTAGTTTCACCTTGTGTTACTTGATCTTCTTTTCTTTTCCCTTGCCTTGCGTTAACGAATGTTTCTGTATTTGAACTTTGTGCGCTTCGTCCACTCGATTTATTATTTCTTTCACTACTTCTGGTCTCATCACCAAATAAATCGGTTTGTACATCGTCCGTATCAGCACTCACCTTCTTTACGGCAGCTTCAAATAATTCTTCTTTAGTAGGTGCATTCTTTTCAAATAAACTAATTTGATTAGGATTTCCCGAATTTCTCAACACATCTGCATATGCTTCTAACAAACTCTTATATGCCTTTGTGCTTTTTCTTGCTTTCCCTTCTAGTACAACTCCTTTATCAAAAAGTTGTAACAACTCTTTCGACACATTCGATAAACCATCATCAAATAAAGAAGCTTGATTTAAAAAGGTTTCGACTGTTACACCTTCTTTTCGTAACTCAGAAAATTTTTCTACAGCAGCTACAAAATCGGGCGATACATCTTCATTGAAATAAGTACCAGCGTCTATATTTTCTTTTACATTAGCAATAGTTGGAGCTGCTTGTAACATGGCATTCGTTAATGTTTTAACATTGTTATCGTTCGATTCAATCATTAATAACAACGCATCGTTATTACCATAGGCTTTAGCTAGAATGGCGTTTTGTACTCGTCTCAAACCATCCTGACTAAGATTACCTTCAGCAGTCATTAATGACCCTCGTTCATTTTGTGGCACTACAGATTGAATGAATTGCGATATGAAAGCTCTATTACTCCCTACATTCAAATCACCATTTTCTGAAGGACTGAACAAGTACATAACCTTATTAGTTAGTTTTTTTGCATCTGAGACAGCTTGTTCAGTTGCGCTCATAGCCGCAACATTAGAGACATTTGCTTCTTCAACAAACGTTTGGCGATTTACCTCATTTGTACGCACACGCACCAGAACGGGTTGTTCCATTTGTTCAATTGAAGCTTTGTCTAAACCATATTTTTCTGCATGGCTTTCTAGATAAGACTTGTAATCATTTGCCGTATCATAGTTCTCTTGATACATCTTTTGCATCGCTATTGCACGACCATTACCACTTTCAACCGTGTAGTCCTCGGATACAATCGGTGCACCATCTGAAGCCTTAGCCGACTCTACTACTAATTCAGGATTTAACTTTTGTGCCATCGTTGTTACTTGTTGTTTTGACGCTTGGCGACTTCGGTCTCGTGGTTGTAACTCAGCAGGATAATCAGGATTTGTACGTAGAGCCGTATCATGTGAAGCTATTAATTGTTTTGCATCTATAACCTCATAACGGAATTTAATCTCTGTACCCGCTTCCGTATACGCCTTACCAGATTCACCGACCACTTTAGATTGCGATACCTCTTGCGTATTTACTTTCTCTCGTTCATTTCGATTTTCAACTAAAGGCTCAGCTTTTTCCTGATTTCCCTCAACTTCATTCGAAAGAATGTTTTCACTTTCCTTCTGCATAGTTGATTCATTGTCTTGCGGTGAATGTACTTCTTTACTGCGATAATTGAACGTTTTCTCAACTACTTTATCAAATGCTTTTAACCAATCCGCATTTTCTTGGTAATATTCATCATTACGCAATTCATTAACAGCTTCTTCTACAGTCATACCATCTGATTCAATCATCTCATTTACAGAATCAACTAGGCCTTTTTTGAAATTAGGAGGTAATTGAATGTCCCCCACCATTTCTTTATCCATAGGTTGTTGAGACTCATACTTGTCGTTATCTAATTCGTCACCATATTCAATTTCTTCAATCGGATCAGCCAACACATTCGCTTCACTTCTTCGCATGTTCACTTGTTCAACAGAGGCACGTGCAACCTTTATCGTACGACCATTCGGAGTTTCCACTTGAATGTGTTTTCCTCCATCATCTTCTACTACAGTGTAAGTAGTGTCCGCTCGTGTACCTTTTAACTTTACTTCATCTCCTGCTTCTAGGCTTTCAAACAGCTCTCTTGGTTGTTTAGAAGCACTTTCCTTTACCTGAATATTATCTTGTTCTTGCACAATATTATTAACAGGACTAGTCATCTCAGGCATGTTAATATTCAAATTTTCACTTATCCCTTGTTGCGGACTTGGCTGAATCTTCTCATTTTGCAATGGTGAATTCATTGTAGCCGCAACATCTTGTGCAAGCCCTGCCTGATTGTTTGATTGAGGTTGTTCCAAAGCTTGTTGCAACAACTGTAGAGGCGACACCACTTGTTCATTACTAATATTCGGCTGTTGTAACGAAGCTTGCCTTACACCTGGTAATTCAATTGCTTGCCCTTTTTCAGCTATTGCAAGGGGATTAAATTTATAGCTCGGTGAATTGTCATCGAATGTATATTCTAGTGTATTTCTTTGCTTTTGTTCTTTTAAATTACGTTCCATAGCTGACACACCATTTAAAGCACCAGATTGACGTTCCAGTTCCTTATCAATCATATACTCTCGTGCGCTCTGTCCCGTCGATTCCTGAACATCTTCATACTTGCTAGCCATTTCTTCTAAAGCTTCTAATTGCGCTTCTTTAAATGATTTTCCACCTTGCCTTGCTGAATCTACTAGTTCGTCAAACTCCGTTCTACGTTCTTGCGATAAGGAGTTAATAGTCCGTTGGGTAATATCATCTAACGAGCTACTATTAGGCGAATTACTTTGCGTCTCCGATGGATTACTTGCCCCTTTTACACTTTCGGAATGTAATAACGACATACCACCCGTGCCCACTCCACCAAGCAAACCACCTATTACCATAGCTTCAACTGTATTAGGGTCAGTCCACTTAAATTCATCTCCCAATGCTTCTGCTGAGATTTTATTTTGGAGTCCTTCTTGGACACCTTCAGTCATTGCTCCCCCTGCTGTAGTTGCACCTAATTGTCCAACACGCCCAAGCCCAACCTTAGAAAGCCCTTTCGTTAAAGGAGTCATAGCAAGCGTTAGTTCAAGTGCACTTGTACTACCCGTTAAAGCTAAATTCTTTTTGAATGTCTCATCTGCCGCTTCCTTTGCCGCCTTTTCATCCATCCCACGATTTTTAGCTTCTTCATAAACAGAACCCGCTTCCATTGCACTTTCTAACGTGGTCATTGCTGCTGTACCACCTGCAACCCCCGCAATTGTCCTAGCAAGTGTAGGTAATTTCGTTAAAGCTGTAGCTCCTTTAATACCTATACCAACACCACCACCAAGCAACATTGTCCCTAACTGCGGTAACTGTCTAGTTACATTTGTTGCGTAGTATTCTGGGTCAAGCAAGTTACTCCATGTAAATTCCTTGCCATTTTTATACGCTTCTCCATATCCTTCTGCTATATTTTTACCAAAGTCAGAAACCCCTTTACCAACTGTATCCATGCCCAAATAATCTAAAGCACCGCCTATTTGACCGATAAAATCGCCTGTACCAGCCCGTAAATTTGTTCCTATTTTCGCTGGAAGAGTTTCGTTTTTATTATCATGAACAAGAGCGCCTCCCAACATAGAATCGCTAGGTAATTTTTCTGTTGTATCTTTCTTCGCCGCATTCCACCCATCGACCATGCTCTCCCAAAATGTTTTCTTTTTTTCTTTTTTCTCGGTTGACTTTTGAGAGTCTGATTGTTTTTGTTGAGATGAACTTTTTTTAGTATCCTCTAACAACGCTTTTGTGTTTGCCGCTCGACCTTGTTCTCCTGCTGTTTTTTGCATTGCTTTCGCTAATTGTTTAGCCGCATGATTTTCATACGTAGCATCACCTAATCCCTTCGAAATCAATTGCGCCTTAGAACGAGTGCCATTAAACTCTTCCATCGAAGGCATAGTAGGTGTTGCCTTCAAACGTTGCTGGTCACGTTTTTTCCATTCTTCATAACTAAATGCCATCCCTATTCCTCCTTCAAAAGAAAAAACGCTAGCAATCTGCTAACGTTTTAACATAGATAAAGCATCGTTTAACTCATTTTTAAAACGATTCAATACACTGTTTTTTATATTTTGTGGTGAAGATTTGAAATAAACATTCACTTTCATACGTTCATTGTAGACTCGCTTCAAAACGTTTTCCCAAGACATACCACTTTTAACCCCTGCATTTTTGAAAATCGTAAACGCTCCACCAGCACCGTGCTGTACACCTATTGACCAAATCATATCTTGTATAGCTGCTGGAACTTTACTAGGGTCTATACCTGTAGCTTTTTGGAATCTAGAAGCAGCAGGATCATAGTGAGTTTGTTTTGCGTAATCATGTTGCGCCGCTTGGAATTTTTCAGGATTTTTAGATGCCTCAGCTTTCCAAGCTTTATCAAATGCTGCCGTACCCGCTTTTAACCCTTTTAATGCACCGCCATATTGATTAGCAAATTTTTGAGCATGTCCACTAGCAGTCGTTAACTGATATGTTCCATATGAAGCTCCACCTATATCACCTTTTGTATGCGCTACAGTACCCGGATTTCCACTAGATTCATACTTTGCTGAAAGCGAACCTAAACCACTATGAGAGCCTCCACTCGAGGTGGAGGACTGCTTAGGGAGTACCGTAAACAGACTTACTCGAACCAGAAGTAGTAGCAGCGTCTTTGATTCCTGGGAATTTGTATTCTAAAGAATCTAATACCGATTTCACATTGACACCATTTTGTGACCATGTAGAAGCTGATTCAGCAATAAAAGCTATCGCCTCACCTATATTTTTAGCTTTTAACGCTTCACCAATGGCTGCATTGGTATTTTGTTCTGCTGTCTTAGCATTGATTTCGAGGTCTGCTAATTGTTGCTTGTACTGTACTTCTGATTGTGTAGCAAAGCGATCAATCTCAATGCGAGCTGCATCTAAATCTAAACCTCTAGATTTTAAATCCGCTTCTATCATTGCTTGCTGTTCCTCAAAATTCATTTTTCTATCAAATGAATTTTCTTCAAAATCCATTTTGCGACCAAACGAATCTCGTTCAAATGCTAATTGATCTTTCTTCAATCCTAGTTCACTATTAAATTGACGTGCTGCTTCAGTTTGTGTACTCATTCGACTTGCATTAGCAGCCGCTTGTTGTGCAGTTACATTCGCACCAAACAATGCATCTGCATTAATGCCCATGGAACTTAATTGAGAACGAAGTTGTTGCGCTCTAGTCGAGTTTCCTAGTTTCTCACTTTTAGTAATGCCACCTTTTTCATTTTCTTGTTTTAGGCGTAACAACTCATTTACTAAAGATTGAGCACCAGTTGGTGTATAACTACCTGTCATTTCCCCAACTGCAAGAGCATTATTGGCTTTCATCTTCTGGTTTTCCATAGTGTTCATCCCTGCACCACCAAGACTATTTAAAGCGTTCATCGCTTGGCGGTACGAAGAATCAGCGCCAAGCATACTAACATCCACACCTTGCGAAACTAATAATTGACGAGCTGCATTTGCGTCTGTATTCGCTTTTTTACGCTGCTCCAATGTTGCACTAGGGTTCTCTGCTATCTGTTTGGCATTTAATATTGCTTGCACCGCATCTTGTGTTCCCTGAGTTAAATATTTACCAGTAACCGCTGCTTCATCTAAAGCAAATTGCTTATCGTAACGACGTTTATCTTCATCAAAACCTTTGTCATATCGAAGATTATCTTCAGCGAAAGTTTGTTGGAATTGACCAGCTCCGATTACTGAACTTAATAGATTCTGTAATGACGCTGCGCTTTGTGACTGCTTGTTGTTAAAGTTTGCAGCAAGCCCCGGAATGGATGCTAACACTGCATCTGACGCACCCTGTTTTATTTGTCCTAAACGATCTGTAGTCACAGCACTATTTAAGATACCTCTTTCATTGAGCAATTCCATAGCTTGCAACCCTGCGGCATCCGCTTGTTTCTGACTTAATTCCACCATAGATTTATAAACAGGGTCTTGGGAAGGGTCATAGTATTGTGAACCACTGGTAGCCCCTGATAATGCTTTCTGTATCATATCTGTTGTCATCCCTAGATAATCTGGTACAGTTTGTTTAGACTGCCATCGTTCATCGACACTTGGGGCATTTGTGACCGATTGGACACTTTGATTATTTTGATTAGGTAGTTTGTTATTAACGGCATTTTGATTATTTGATGCTAATCCACCATTCGGCATATTCGTTCCCTGATTTGCATTTGCTTTCGCCTTAGAATCTTTAAGCCTTTGTGCTGCTTCTTTTAATTTTTGTTGCATTAGGTCTGCGCTACTATTTACCACCACACTCACCAACCTTCCTAATCCGTCTTGTAAAATAAAAAATAACGCTAAGCATCTGCTTGCGTTTCATCTCCACCAACAATATGTGATTTTTCACCTTCTTTATCATCACTTTCGGTAATCCTATCACTGAATTCAGCATATTGATAACAACTACGATTAATTAATATTTCATCACCAACAAGAGCAAAAGCTTTTTTATTAATATCGTTTGTTAACGAGTCTAAAATTGCATCTGATTGGGCTGAAGTAAAGAAAGATATATCCGTAACAGCATCCCTAACTACCACTTTTAGGTTACGATCATCCGCTCCAGCAATTGCCTCTTTTTTCACAACCGCAGCAATTAGGTTTTTAACCATACTCTTTTTACCGATTCTAACAGCAAAAGATTCTGGTTTATTAATTATGATTTCTAGCGATTTTAAGTTCACTCCTGAAACTCTTACTGGAACACTACCGTTAAGCATTAGAATAATATATTCATCCATAAAAAAACGCTCCTTTTAAGTTAATTTAACTGAACCTACTGTACTACCATAGACTTTTACATATAAATAACCGCCAGAAACAGAGATTCCAATCCCTGATGATTCAGCACGAACAAGACCTGACAAATTAGTTGTTGAAGGTACGTTCAACGTGCCGTAAATCGTGTTATAACCATTTAAGGTACTATTAACACTATCAAAGTTTAGATAAGGCGCTGAAAAAGTCATTTGCTCTCCATTGTAGTAGATCCCGTTACCACCACCAAAGTTAACTGATTTACCACCCCAACCAGATGTGCCTAAGTACAAGTTATTACCTATATACGCATCCCTATTCACTCGGATATCAGTAGAACCTTCAATACTACCGTTTATCATTACAGCACCATATAGGTCAATATTTTGCGCCTGAATTTTAACGCTAGTTGCCGTCTGATTAATCAACGATGCGATGGTGTTGCCATTATAATCCGTTTGCGATACTTTTTGACTTATCTGCCAAGACTGCTGACTTATTGTAGATTCTGCGCTAGTAACCCGTGTTCCCAAATTGGATATTGATGTTGATTGAGACGATACAGTAGCCTTTATTTCATCCGCTTTTTGGTTCACCATTGAAACATTATAATTGGTTGTCGCTATATTTCCGTTAATGGTTGTAACTTCCGCTTCAACTTCACTCCTAATGCTGTTAGCTGTTTGAGTGATTTTAGATGACAAGTTATTTTCTAAATCGACTACACTGGTCTTAATCTGGTTTGATTCAATTGTCAAAGTTGCTATCTCACCATTTATTGCTTCTACACTCGCTGTAATCCTATCGTTCGTTACCTCAAAAAGCGCACGAGTATCATAACCTTCTTCAAATTCTGTGTCTGAACCAACCCTTAGATGTTTTGCCGAAATTCTCCCCGCATTAATCACTTCTGCATTAAGTTCTTTTACATTTGTGGTGTCTAAGGATTGTAACAGCCATTGCAATTCTTTCCTTTGCTTTTCTAGAGAATCCAGTATTTCCTCAGAGTTCGTACCAATAACAGGAGAAAAATTAGGAACAGGCATATTATCCCCCTCCTATTCCAAATCGGAACATCTTCGACTGTCGAGCTATTTCATGAATGACCACTTGCCCTTGTCCCTCAATCTTTATTCGCATCCAATTCGCATAAAAACTTTTGTCAACAGGAATATAAATCGGCATAGCTACAATAGCCGTATCAGCATTTATTGTTTTAACCAACGACCAATCTGCATCACCTTGTTGTTGGTTCGAAATATAAATATTCATTGTTGCTCCTATTGGTACATCGGCAACAATCCACAAGCGATACAACCGAGCATGAGCCGCTAACGAGCCATAGGAGAATGGCTTTGTCTCTAGCATATACGGTGTTGCAATTCCAGCATCATCCGTACCGCCCATTTGCAATACTGCACCTTTCACACCAATACACATCTTCTCTTGTTTTCTGCCATAAACCATTGGAACATGTCCCACATCCCAAATATTCCAAATGTCGTATGCAGGATCATATTCTAGCGTTATACTCGGTTCTGTTGCGTTATCTAGCGGCAGACTGATGTAATATCGCTCTCCGTCAGTTCCAGCAGCTACAGCAGACCAAGCATTTTTATTTATACGATTTACGATTTCTTGCACTTTTAGGGAAAAATCCTTTTTCGGTATTGCCCCTCCTGCATAACGATAAATACCGTCATGCGAAAGGAAAAACAATATTCCTCCTACCATGACGGCACTTTGATGACTTACGCATCCAATTTCTTCAGTTATAAGTTGCAACCTAAAATTAATTGGGCCTGTTCCGTATAGTTCATGCATGGAGTGTGGTAAAAATACAACGATTTTCCCCGTCCCTCCTACCACACAACTTATATTCTCCCCACCCTTATTTTCAATCACAATTTGTCCTGACTGGTCTACTGTATTCCAATCCGTAGGTTTTCTCAAAGCTGAGTAATGCAATTCATTTCTTACCGCTCCATATAAACGGTTTTCGTGACTTGTCACAAAATTCAAGCCCGTTGGTGCATTTTCTAAATCAGTTATCGTTGTGCCATCGTACACTTTAACTGCATCTACGCCATTCGATGCAATTAATGCCACATCTGAAAAATTCCCCTTAAAGTTTGTAAAACTCCATTTCGCACTACTGTTTAGCCCCGAGGCTAAATCACTCCAAGACGATTCATTCCACCACTTCCAGACACCGCCTGATATTACATTCAATTGATTTTCTTTATACAAACCAATCCCTGTCACTGGTGCAACTAAATTTCCTAGTTTAATAAAACCCGAACGGACTTTTGCGGCTGGAACACCTTTGGTACTAATATTTTTATTCTTCACCATGATGCTATCGTTCAAAGAAAAGGCATCCCCCGAACTAATGCCCCCAAATTGACGAATGATTTCAGGTGATTGAATACCTTGTATCTCTCCCCACAATCGTTGAGGATTAACCATTTACACCGCCCCCTGTAACTTCAGAACGATTTTTGTATCTTTCCTGAGCTAAACTTAATTGTCCTCGATAGTCATTAGCATAATTATTAGCTAACGGCACATCATTCATTGCTTTAGCAATGCGCTCACACAAAGCTAAGATGTACGCCCAATGAAATTCTATTGGAGCATCTGGCTTTGCTGATAAATCACTTGTTAAATAGGTTGACTCAGTTTTTTTACGGTAACTAATGATTGCTTCGGCATTTACAGTTGGTCTCGGGAATAACGTTAATTGCTGCGTGTCATCATCCAAATTCCAATAATTACGACCTGGTTGTACTTTCTCATATTGGATAGATTCGTACATTACCGATTGATTACGAACATTTTCTATAGCGTGACTACGTATTGTAGATGGTAATGAATAAGTGTCTGTTCCACCTGTAATCATAAAACGAAACACTTTGGGTATACGAACAATTTCAAAAAATTCTACATTGATCTCATTCAACCAAGAAATTTTTTGTGCAATATCAAAAGGATTAGGTACACGCACATCCGCTTCTTTAATAATTTGTTGCAAGGTGAACACCATCACACCCCCATTCTTTTATGCATTTGTAATCAATTGTACTGTTATAGTTACATTAAGTAACCATGCGTAAATACTACGTTTTGAAGCCATGCATAAAATATTGTATAAATACTACTTCCAACGACATTACAAAACATTGATTTAACAGCTTTTCAATAGTTGTTTTAGTTTACATAATTGTACTTTTGGGAAGCTAGAACGAATAAGTATTCATTCAATATTCACTTTATCAATTCAATTGCCTCTAAATAGGTAAAATAAAAAGCATCCTGTAAATAAGGACACTCAATTTCACCTAACTATATACCTTCAGTATTTGCTAGGATATAATCCTCAACAGCGACACGGTAATCTTCGTTTGTAACATCATCAATGACATATACTTGACTTGTCTTTGGATTTAAACCACCTGAAATAATGCGTTCTGCTGCAATTCTTACTACAACTTGATTAATTCCATTCATTATAAAATTCCTCCTACTTCACTGTCTGTTTTTAATAATAAAATATCATCTTCTAATTCTTTAATACGCAACTGCTCTTCTGTCGGTTCTGGAGCTGGATAAAATTCAAAAATAGGTTCTTTTGTTTCTGGATTTATTGCTGCTATGAAGCATTTAGTTGGGTCATAGTACTTGACCTCTAAATCCACATACTTAATTTCACCTTTAATTTCTTGGTGTTCCATAGGCTCTGTTGATTCCCATACTTCTCCTGTTTCCCATAATTTCATCCCCGTAGAGTCATAGAATACTCGATTACCTCGTGTGTACATATTTCCTTCTCCTCTCATTACTTCTTACTTCGCATATGCTCTCACTACATAAGTCATTGCCCCCACTAAAGATGCAACCACAAATCTATTAGGGAATGCTGTATCCTTCTTAATTTTAAAATTATAAGTAGTAGATGAATTAGCATTACCATTAAACCTCATTACCTTCATAGTGCCATTATTATAATAGAAGTCAATTGCTGTTGAAATTAGTATTTCATAACTGTCCCCTGACGTACTTCGCATTTCAATCAAATCTACATCAAAATCGGCAGGTAAATCAAGGTATGCATAATACATAGTAGTTGTACTTGTTGAGGCTGCATATTCAAATGAACCTTGAACATAACCAAAATTTAGTGATGTATATACATATTTCTTTCCTGTAGGTATAGCATTAATGTTAGCAACCATTTGAGCAAACGTAGCGTCTGCTGAGGTAGTTACACCCTTACCAGTAATAGCGGTTGCTAAGTTCTGCTTACTATTACCTACATGTGTAAAAATTGATTGCTGAGGTGGTGTTGTATTAGGTGAATCGTAAGATGTAATTAGATTGTAAGTGATACCCTCTAATATATCACCTGCATTACCATTACTAGTAATAAGTTCGAATTCCATATACAAAGGATTAGCAGTAGCTTTCTTTAATATAGAAATATACGGTCTAAAATCACCTACAACACCTATTGATGTACCCATAAAAAACCTGTTAGCAAAATTGCTAGACAAATGTGTAATGTTAAGGTCTGAGCCTATGGCTGTAGAACCTGCTGTACCTCTATTTACATTATAAACAGCCTCTACCCCACCACCTGCTGCTATTCCTGATTCATATGGTATAGAACCTCTTATCTTGATTAAACCAACTAGAGGGACGTCAGGAAACTTATATTGCAAAGCTTCTTGATTAACATTACCTGCCCACTCAGTATAAACAGGAAAACGCCTGATAGCGTGATTATCATTAATACGTTCTACACCATATTCAGGAGCATCATCGCCACCTACTTCATATGGTGTTAGCCATATAGCGTTTAAATTATAGCGTACAAAGTGTTTAATCATCGTAGGTGATGCAAGTATGATGTCTTGGAATGTGTGTAGTCTGTGCTTGTCTACACGTGTAATAACAAACAATCTAGTAAATGTTGCATCAACCCCTGTCGCTGTCCTCCACGATTCAATATTGAGGTTAGTATCTGCAAAAAATGATTCTCCTGTAGGGTAATCATTAGGTCCGTTAGTTGCTTCAAGGGGATCTATGTTTTTATATAGACCACCCTGCTCAATCATTTGCTGTAGTTCAGTATTCACGTTTCCTAATGCTAATTGATTACCTTCGTATGCCATGCAAATCCTCCTTTACACAATACCTTCATACGTCCTGTCCCTGTTTCGTAGAATACTTGATTATTTTGAGTGTACATTTTCTCCCTCCTTATACTGAGTAAGCTTTAAAACGATAAGTTAAACCATCTGAATAGATAGGTATCCTATACGTACTACTACTAGCAGATATTGACGTATATGCTCTAAAGTTCATATTTGTTTTACCACCACTAGCATTGGCATTGTATGCAGACATCTTAACAATATTAGGTGAATTTCCGTCAGACTCTTTTATTAAAACTGACATAGATTGAACGCTAATATTGTTAAATGAAGTCAGAACAATTATCTCCGCTTCAAATGGTAAGGTTAATTCTACAAAATATTGCAACCCTGCATTAGTACCATCGGCATAGTTAAATGCCGTCATGCTACCTACTGTTGACACTATGTTACCTGCTAAATACTTCTTACCACTTGGTATAGCATTAATGTTTGTTGCCAGTGTATCAAATGTTGCGTCTGCTGCTGTATTCACACCCTTTGTCGTGATGGCAGCAGAGACTTTAGTTTTCCCATCAACGACAGATTGCTTTAAATCTTGAAGGCTAGTCCATACATTTGAATTGTCCATGAACTGAACATTTTTATTGCCTAAAATCCTCAAGGCTACATTACCATTTACCAACATGTTTGCCTCTACCTCATTATTGGATGGCGTTGTCAACGTTCTTATTACAAATTTCTTTTTAGTACCATCTAACGCACTTGATTGCAATGTAATGTCAGGTACAGACTTATCAATAATAAGACTGCCTGACATTGTACCACCTGATTTATTAAACTTCTCATCATTTAACTGCTTCACTGCTTTAGATGTAGCTGCTTTAGTTTCATCATCAAGTGTTAATGAGGTAGAGAAATAAGTAGTAGGTACGGCATCAATCTGACGTTTTATTTCTACACCCATAGCTGCTGATAAAACTTTATTAGCATCGTCAGTAGTAAGATTGTTTACAATCTCAGCACCACCACTATTAATTAAATCTTGTACTGATTGTTCTAAGCGATCCATGCCTATAGTCAATGGTGTAATGCGCGTACCAGTAATTGTTTCAGTAGGTCCGAACGGCATGTTACTAAAGATTGCAATAGATACGTTGTTATCCGTAATAGCTACCATTGGATTATCAGGAATATTGAGTACATAGTTTGGTGCTACACCCGTTACTGACCATGATAAAGTCGGAAGATACACCCCGTTGTGAAACACTAATAACGAGTCTGTAGAAGGGTCATAGTTACCATTAGGTATATTCCATGATTTTTGATTTTCAGTGGTTGTAGCAAGCTTCAATGGGTTTATATTAGTAATTCCTCCGCCACTTCCATCTGAACCTCCGCCACCTTCAATCCATCCAGTGTCAGCAATATTAGTTGTGCCATCATGAGTGATAACACGTGTATAAGTAATACCTGATGAGATTTTAACAACTTCAAGCAACTTCAACGTGTTAAAGCTATCTTCATTTAGGTACACACTACCGAAGTACGGTTCTTGCGTGGGCAAGAATGCAGAATTATCAGCAGTGACATAAAACTGACCACTAACTGCCATTTGAGAGTATTCAGTTTCTGTGATGTTTTTCAAGTCTGAGGCCGCATACCCTGACGCTTCAAGTACATCTTTTAGATTCTGAATATGTGTATCTGTTTCACTTTCTGTATATGCCCCGACATCTGATGCATCTAATGTTACTGCACCTGTTGCATCAGGACTTTTACCATTGACCTTCTGAACAGCATCTTGCTGAAGCTCTAACTCGACATTGCCATTTTCGTCAGGATACTTTCCATTTACCGAACTAACTGCCCCAGTACCATCAATACCTTTTTGAGCAAGGCAAGACCAATCTTCCCCTTCTGTTGGTACAACTCCTTGATTTTCACGCACCGCTTGCCAAGTAGAGCCGTTGAATGTCACAATATTATTTTTTTCATACACAGTTGTATTATTCCATTGTCGCTTATTGCCCCAACCTTTTATTGCCTCAGACGCTTGATTAGCTGTATCTGTCGCTTCAACTGCATTTACAATAGCTACTTCAGTAGCTTCAACTGCATTTGTGACTGCAATATCTGCCGCTTCAATTGTATTAGCAATAGCAATATCCGCTTCATTCAATTTTTCAGTCACAGTACTACTCAAATCTTCTTTAACAATATTAATATCTCGAACTGCTTGATTAGCACTTTCTGTAGCTGTATTAGACTCATCAATAACTACATTGACAGCTTCAATAGCTTGATCTATTTGGTTTAAAGATGAATTAACATTTTCGATAGCTCTTTCTGTTGCTATTACTGCTTCTTGAGCTTCATAAGCAGCTCTTTGTGCTGCATCTACAGCACTTTGAACATCCGATGCAGCTTGATTAGCCTTATCAGCAGCACTATTGGCATTTGTGATTGCTTCATGCACTTCGTCTACATTCAAATAAACACCATCATATTTAGCTTTCAATTTCAAATAACCGTATAAATTTCTGTGGTCAACAGGTACACCTATAATTCCATTTGCGTCTACTGGAATTGTCCATAGTCGCATGTAGTTTTCAAATGGCTCTGTCTCACCAAACACATAACCCTTTTCGTCCAGAAAACCCACATAATAAGTTGTGTTGTACTTTGTGATACGAAACTCTTTTATAAATGCTCTCCATAGTTGGTCATTCAACGAAACAATACTTTCATCCAGTAAAATTTTATAAACATCTACCGTATCAAATGTTAAATTTCCACCATAGATAACATAGTCGTCTAAGAAAAATCCAAAAGACTCCAAACGAACATCATTTAAATATCCGTTGTTTTGTTGGAACTCTAGCAATCTTTGAGCTGATTTACTTGTTGCAGCAGCAACCTTCGTCATTCTACTCACCTACCTCCATAATCTTGTCTGTACAACCCTTTTCCGATTGTTCGGGCGTAGCTTCCGTTTCGCTTCTTCTTGCAACGCATACATTTGCTGTTGTACTTGCCCGCTTATATCTAGCAATTGCAATGACCGTGCCACCCGAAACGCTACGCCATAAGTTAGAATCTCATGAAAGTCTTTCGGAAATTCTGGTTCTTCTTCTTGCATGTCCAACCGCATATCTCTAGGTTCAGGCTTATAAACTATTGATACCTGTTTTTCTTGTACTGGCACAGGATAAAACCAAATATTATCGTCAATTATTGTCCAACATCTATCTTGTAAATCTTCAGTCATAGAAACATAGTCATACTCTAAATCATCAACTGTTACACTTAAAATCCGCTCCCTAGAGCAATTTTCAGGAAGTGGGTATATATCTACATTAGGCTGTTGAGCAAAGGCGTATGAAGTATCTGGAAAGCCAAAATCACGATACAATTGCCGTTGCGTTTCATTGAGCCATCGCACTTTTATTTCATCGCTTATGCTGTTAGGAATCATCAAGTTTACATCCAGCAGAATATCCTTCAGCTTCATCTTCTCACCCCCTCCCTATAGCCAAGCATCTTTAGCAAACATGGATTTTGTTTCACTAGCCACAGCACGCAACCAATTTTTATACTCCCGTTGCTTTTGTTTTTCATTCATTTCTTCTTGTCTTTCAATACGTTCAAATATCTTTCGTCCGTGTACTTTAATGTCATTATCGTAAACGTGATGTAGCGTTCTAATGTCTAATTCTTTATATGGTATGGTTGTTTGGAATGTGTCTTTAGGAGAAGCGATCATAGGAGCATATTCAAGGCTATGGATTTCAAATGCCTTTTTTCTTTTATTAAATACAATAAACATACCTTTGTCGTAATCATCAATGCGGCTAGATATATTGAATACATCATTTTCAATAAGAATTAAATCATGATCCTTGAATAATACCGCTTGTATTTGATTTCTTTTTGTTTCTTTCACCTAGAAACACCTTCCCTTTTCATTTATGTACAATATAAAAACGACTGAACATTTAAGCTCAATCGTTTATCATTTTTGATTCTTTTCTTTTTCTAACTTCCCGCGCTAAAGTCGCTATCGAAATATTCGTTAAGGCTCCAACTTCTTTATAGCTATTACTTTCCAGAAGTTTAAGTGCATGGTCGAGTTGCTTCTTTGTATATTTCTTTGGTCTACCTTCCCTGAAATCAGCACGCTGTTTAGCGATTACCTTACCCTCTTGCGTTCGCTCTATGATAAGATTACGCTCCATTTCCGCAACTGCCAATAGTGTAGTAAGGAAGAAGCGACCCATAGTTGTATTCTCTAGCAGCCCTACATTAAGCACGTGCACTTTCACATTCTTTGCAAATAATTTCTCAATCACTTCAATACCTTCACGTGTATTACGTGCTAATCGGTCTAGCTTTGTCACAACCAACGTGTCACCTTCACTTAATTGTGATAGTAAATCATTGAAAATAGGACGCTCTGTTGTAGTGCCAGTAAATTTTTCTGTTAGTATTTCTTCGCAACCTTCATGCTGTAACGCTTGAATTTGCGCTTCTAAATCTTGATTAACAGTCGATACTCGACCATAACCGTATTTTGTCATATTAACCCCTCCACTTATGATAATAAGTTTTGATAAAGATTATGATGCTATCTTATCAAGTCAGGAGTCCATTGTCAAAACTATTGAGTTATGATAATGAGAATATGAAAAAAGAGAAGGTTTCCCCTCTCCTTTTTTTAAAAAATTACGCTTCTGTAATACCACTCATTTTAAATGAACCAGCAGGCTTGTTCATACCCAAATCCATGTAGCGTGCTAAGATTGCTGACCAAACTGCTTTGTTTGGTACACGTGATAAAATTGCACCATCTTCATCTAACCAATTCCAATCCATAATGTGATACAGCTTAAATGTATCCATATCTAAACCGTAAAGAACACCTTCAGGAGCGTATTTACTAACTGTCATTGGTTTATCATTATAAAGCAATACATCATAGCCGCCTTTTAACTTCATCGTGTCTGTAGTACGTTTAGTAGCTAATAACAACTCTTGATATGCACGACGCACACCATACGTCGTTGCCATCAAGTTAACTTTACCACCAGCTCGACGATCCGCTTCATCAATCGCTTCTTGAATCTTCACTTCACTAATAGTGCCCACGTTATTAACAACAGTTGGATTAAACCATTTATTTTTAGTTCTGTCGATACCATACAACACGTTATCAGGAGTAAAGATAGCATCTAACCCCGTTAACTCTAATCCAAAGTTTCCAGCACGAGTAACAATATCTGTATTACCCGTTGTTACTGGCGCACCTGTGATTGTAATAGTATTATTTGCATCGTCAACCACTGTGATTTCACGATTATCTGCCAACACAACACCCGTAGCAGCCGTTACAATGTCAACAATTTGTCCCTCCGCAAAAAACCTAGTATCGTCAACCTCTATTTCATTAGAAGCCGTATTTACACCACACGTAGCCATTTTCCCTGTACTATCACCAAAAAGCTGACGTTCTATGTCATCCTTCGCATCAGTTAACGCATCTTCTAAGTCTGCCTCTAATAAAGAAATGAAAGCCCCATCACCTCTGGACGCTCGCATTGTTTTATCAGAAATTTGAATGTGCCCAAATATATTCTTTGTTTCCCATTTGGCTTGTTTTGTTTGGCGTGAACGTGGAGTTGGCAAATCCCCATCATCTGTACGGTTACCAATACCACCATGGCGACCATATCTAAGAGCCATTCGAATTTCTGAACCCACAACAGATTTTTGGTCACGATCCATAACTGCTAGAATCGGGTTTGCGTTATTTAGTTGATATTGAAGTCCCGGTAAGTAATAAAGTTTTAATGCTTCTTGCGCTTGTTTCATGTTTGTCATATTCCTTCACCTCTTATAATTATTCCATTCCAAAGTGTTTTCTAGCCGCTTTTGACCCCTCAGCTATTGTGCGTGGACGATGTTCTCCTAAGCTAGTAGGAGTTTGAGATACTTGTTGCGCCATAACTACTGGGGGTTGAGTTTGCAACTTTGTTTGTTGATAGGTTTGTAATACCATATTACGAATTTGTTCATTTTGAATGATTTGTTGTTGGAAGCTTGCATCATTCAAAAGTTGTTCTGGTTGCGGAGATGGTTGGGCTGCACGTCCTTTAGCCATAAAATACAGATTATCAATTGCATTAGGCAACTCTGCTAGTTGTGGATTTTCTTGCAATAATGTCTGCATAGTATCAGTGTAATCATCAAAATCTTGATAACGTGCTTTTGCATCTGTTAATTGTTGGTTAATTTCACGTTCCTGTTGTATTGGCCCAACCACATCATTTACACGCTGCTGAACAAGTGCCTCAATCCGTTGACGTTCGATTTCTTGGACTTCAGGCTGTTCGTTCCACCATTTATCCGCTTCAAATTTATTTTCATACATACGTTCCTGATATTCTTCATGAAGCTGTTGCATACGTGTTGGATCAATCGTTTGTTGTTGTGGGACTTGTTGTTGCTGCATCGGCTGTTGCTGTTGCTGTTGCATCACTGTCTGATATTGTCCCAATAACTGACGTGCTTGTTCTAATTCTTGCGATTGCATTTGGAGGTTTTGATTTAATTGAGTGTAGTCTTGGTACAACTCTCTTACATCGTCACCATATACTTTCACTTCACGCTCACCAAACTTTAGAACTTCATCTTGTGGTTGCTGTTGTTGTATTTGTTGCTCTTGTCCATCACCTACAATCTGTTGCTGTTGTTCACCTCCTTGCAATGTAGAGGTTTCAGGAGATTGAATATCACTAATCAAAGGATTAGGTTGCTCTGTAAAACGTGAAAATGTGCTGTTATTATCATCAGCAAAAGGATGTGGCTCTTGCGGTGTTGGTTCTGCCGCAAACGGATGTCCATCCCCATCAGCAAAATACTGTAAATCCAATGTCATATACGTTTCAAACGGTTGTTTCATCCAATTCCATTTCATTTTTCTTTACCTCCATTAATTGGTTGAGCCTGCTGTTGCATGGCTATCTGTTGTTGTAACTGTTGCATTTGTCGCATCACGATACGTTGTTCGTGCATAGCAATATGTTCTCTTACCATTTGGTCAATCTCTAAGCCCTGCGGCGAATTTAATAAATCTTCATATTCCGCACTCATTCTTAAACGATTATGCACTTCAATGTGTAGTGCATCGTCGTCATAATCATTTAGCAAGGTTGGTTGAGCCTGCTTAAATCTCATGTTTTCACGCTTCGCTTTTTGCTCCTGCAAGCGGTGCACTTCCAACATGCTACCTTCCCAGTTCCCAAATTCGAGCATTTCAAGTATTTTTTCTCTGGCTTCATTGCTTATAGGGGACGCTTCTTCCTTGTTAAACAAACCTCCGCCAAGCATATCGAATACCATTTGCCTGCGTTGAGCTGGTGTTTCGGCAAGTGCCGAACTATTTTCAATAATTACGTCATCGGACTTTAATTGCGAAACGGTCCAATCGGACACTTCCACATCCTTATCACGCCCCACAGTACGCAAAACTCGTGGCTCTTGAACAAATTGTCGGTACAATCTCAACCACTGTTTGCCCATAAGCTTTACACACTGAGCTAAATTTGCGGCAGTATTGCTTATACGTGTATTATCCTGTTCATTGGCTATGGAAAGTGCAACACCTGACTTAACTCCACTTGGAGCTTGGGAATATCGAGAAAGCTCAGACACACCTGAAATAGCTGTAAATTCGTTTAAAAGTGTCTGTATTTCGTTCTCAAACGACGCTGGTAAGTTAGGGAATGATACAGGCTCTGGTTTTCCACTTGCTGGACGATAACGGATTATGTTACCTGGGCTATTATCTAACTCAACATCTTCATCCAATGCCCCTTCAGGCTCATACCATTGCCCAATAGCGACAAGATTTAGATACTCAGCTTTCCGATTACGTAATGCGTTGTATCTACGTTGGATTGGTATAATTCTTTCAAGTACAGATGCACCCCAAAATTGACCAGGCTTTTTAATTGATCGTGCCAAAACAAATGGGAAATCCCGCTTCTCATCGTCACCTACCTTGTAAGGCAACTCACTCAAAGACAACACTTTCTTGTTTGCAACCACAATAAAACGCCCGTTTGGATATTTCTTTGTCGGGCGTTCATAATATTCTTTTACAACTGCATGATTTTTTAATTGCATTGATTTCCCTCGGTATCCACCGACACTGTAACCAACGCCTCCCAATCCTGCTTGCATTTGTTGTAGCGACATAACATCGACTTTTTCAGGTTCTACTTGGACGCCCCATATTTCTTCTATGTCCCTTATGTCATATGCTTTAGCGTGTATGATGCTATGACAGGCTTGCAAAGAAGCAGCATAGTTATTGTCAGGGAAAAATTCGTATGGCGACACAATACAGACGTCCATATCTCCCTCTTTCAATTCAACTTCTTCATATTCACCTTCAAGCATTTCGCTTGCTTGTTCTGTATCTCCATTTGAAGCTTTGTTTTCTTGCTGCTCTTTCGGCACTCTCATTATCATGACTGTTCGACCTCTATCTTTATTCCAAGCATTCTTAATGAGTGCTGTACCCGTTAACTCTGTCCAAGCACATAAATCATCCCATATGACATCCATATTCCCGTCATACCACGTTGACTGCAATAAACTCGATGATACCCTTGCAGCGGAAATATCACCGTCCTCCTGTGATGCTGGACGTACTTTAAGCATCGGTATCGTTCTTGATAATTGAGCCACACGTGTTTCATAAATCGTAGCCATCTGATTAAATACTTCTCTCTCCTGATACCAATATAGTTTCGGGATTTCTTGAATAGAAACAGACGTAGGGTCAATATCTAAAAACTGATTGCCATTTAAAAATTCGGTATTGAGTCGCCATTGAAGCTCAAAAGGCAAACGTTCTGATTTACGACGCTCATATTCTTGTTGAACAAATTCTGCTATTTGGTCATCGTACTTGTCCTCATGACTTCTACCAACGTTTTTAATTCCTGTAACCATTTTTTTAATCGCACCTACTACCAATCATCACACCTCCCTATCTTCACCATATAACCGTCGGTATGAAGTTTTAATTCGTTTTTGCAGTAAGTTAGTGCCTCGTTTTGGTTTGTTACTGTTCTCATCATCTCCACCGTTTTTTGTAATGTACGTATATTCGTGGAGATCACGAGCCATGAGTCGAGTGTATAAGTCCTTTCGTTCCCTGCTATGGATAATCGCTTGTAGCAAGATAACAAGTAACAGTACAATAATCACAACTGAGCTAATCATTTGCTTCATCCCTTTGTTTTCTTATTCAAATTTTGAATATGATATTAGTTTTAGGTTTACATAATAATAGTTTCCGGAAGTTATATATTCTGCAAACGTTGTTATATCAGCGTTTTTAAAACTTCCATTTTTATTGATTATGCATGATTTTATACATTGTTGATTTATCGGGCTTTATAAGGCTTGCTCTAAATTATTTCCCAAGTTTTAATGCATAAAATTTCTTAGTCTTTTTTTAGAAAAATGCTACATCATTCCACTGTTTTTAATATCGCATCCTTACGTGCTTGGACAGTTGCTCCCTCTGCTTTAGTTGGTATGCCTTGCAAATCATACTCTTCTACGACTTTGTTTACTTCCGCATGTGTACGAGCATCAGCTACTGCTTCAGCTAACCCTTCCGCATGTACTGATGGACTTGTAGCATCAACCGCTACTTCAACCAACTCACCCACATTTACCGATGGGCTTGTAGCTTCCGTTTCAACTGGATATTGTGCCCGAATTGATTGAACTAACTCATCTATACACTTATCACACAACACATAGGATACATTTAACGGTGCATCAGGGCGACCAACGTATTTAGTTGCCCTTTCACCGCAAGCATATGTTGAACAGCGATTAATGTAACCTCTTTCGAATAGTTGTACTTGATTAACCTTCAAACCAATTCCTCCTTAAAACATAAAGCAGCACACTAAATCAATCGCTTAGTGTGCTGCTTACTTTTTTTAATTGCTTGTTTTTTAAGTTTACCTATTGTAGTTTCATTGCTTGGTGCAGTCTTAGACTTTATTGGTCTAGACATAAGCGAGTACCTTGTTTCATCTACCGCATGATCTTCTAATGAATCATCCAAATCTTCTACATTTTTTTCATCATAAATCATCATCGGTATGGTGCGTATTGTATCCGCACAATTTTCAAAGACCATAAACCAAGGCTCTCCATCTGGCGCATCTTTAAGATACTCTCTCAACCTTTGCCATCCAACGATACGAGAAATATCTGCCTTTTCTAGCGGTACACCATTTTGCGCAAAAGTTTCAGCAATCGACTCACCTTGCGCATTGTCATTACCTCGCTTCTGCCAGCAATCATGCCCCGCTACCGTATATCTAATTTTTTCACCTTGCGATAGTTCAACAACCTTTTTAGCTATATCAGATGCTAGCATTTCACGCACGTATAGTTGACGGTATTTGTAAACATGCCCTTCTTCATCTACTGCATACCAACCAATAGAACAATTATCATTAAAGCCCCAGTCCATTGCACGCCACTTACGCCAGTGGTCAGGTATTTCAAACGGCTTAATGACATGCTTTTCACGTATCCATTCCGTAAAGTATTGTCCTGAGAATATGTCCCAATCCCCATGCAAGAAAGCACGACGCTCATTTTCAGGCAAGTGCTCTAGCCGCTTTACGTAGTTAGGGTCATTCGCCATTAAAACAACATTGTCATATACAGATGCAGGAATAAACTGCATTTTCCCACCTGTAATTGGGTCAATTAAAATTTTTTCACCGTAGTTTGTTCCAAGGACAAAATCCTCTTTTACCCACGCATGACCACGACCACCAGGGTTACAAGTACCTCTAAAACGTGGCGGAAATCCTTTTGGTGAACGCAAACAAGATAAGAGTATTTGAATCCAAGCTTTATCAAACTTCGTTAACTCATCTACTCCTACAAAGTCCATTGAACGCCCTTGATACCTATCAGCATCTTTCTTACTACTTATAAAACGAAACATAACTTTCGTGCCATTATAAAGAGTAGCTATATGTTTTGACTCGTTGTACTTATACAGTTCGCTGGGCCATTTAGCTTTCATTTCACTGATTAGATTGGCTTCTAAGTCGTCATAAGTCTCACGGAATAGATATATCTTAGCCCCCGGATACTCGATACCATACGCTAATGCCTCCATGACAATAGCGCATGATTTACCGCCACCCTTTGCACCACCGTATACTAGCTGGTCTGCGTCAGACGCATGAAACAGGGCTTGTTTTTCGTTTGGTTCATAATCAATGGTTATGGTTTGCGTCATCCTTCATCACCCCTTCTCACCCTTTTTAGGAGGTCTAGGAATGTTAAACAATACATCCACTGGACCGCCACCAGCACCCGTAATTTCATTTTGTTGCTTATCTCGCCAATCGTCAGGCTTGCGGTTCTTTAACCAGAAAATTTGAGCAGTTACGTCAGGTGCTACTTCTTTCGTTTTTTCCTCTACCAACACACTTTTAAATTTCGATACACTCATTTCAACAAGCTTTATTTCTTCCAATGTCGCTTCTGGGTGATCTAGCTTGTATTGATTAACAGCAATTTGTTTTCTTACATAGTGTTCTTCCGCCGCCATCTCCACCTGAGCAAATTTTCGCTCCAAGTATTCGTAACCTAAAGCCCGCTTCAATAAGGAATTTTCTACCATTATATCAACGACTTCCTTACCTCTTTTAAGGGTGTCCGATATGTCCGAATACTTCCTTTTCCATTCATTTAATGTGGAACGACTAATTCCCATATTATGGGCTATTTGTTCATCTGTTAAGCCATTCCTAGCCCAACCTTCAATCTTCAATAAACCTTCTTTTGTAAGCCATTCAGTGTATTTACCTCTGGTCTTAGCCTTATTCATTTTCCCAATGGCATCACCCTCTTTACGCTATTTGCTCTTTTTTCTATCCATCAAACAACAATGAGAGCAATTGAGGAACGTGTAGGTGATACATCGTCCGTCTCAATTACTCTCACAACAACGTTATTCAACAGCTTCATATGTCTTTTCAAAAATATCAGGTTTACAAGGATAAAATTCACCTGCTACACCTTTTACGATGTAATCACCAAAATCCGCTCTCATCTTACCTTCTAGCGTATTGATGAAAAAACCATGATCTTGAATATTTGCGACTGTCGCATTCATTCCAATGACACTTGTACTCATGTCAATATTTTCAACCCACTCTACAACATTTACAATCGAATTATAATTATTCTCTAACCGCATCGCTTCTATGACTACTGGCTTTTTCCGATACTTCATTCCTTTTCACGCCTCTCTAATTGGATACATAAATTTTATTTTCAAAAGCAAGTACCGTTTAGCAAGGAAAAGGGGGTAAGCCTTGCCAGATACTCACTTTCCAAAATAAAAAGAAAAAAGCCACTCGCATAGAATGGCTAAACTAACCCTCAAAATAATCAACTAAGTGTAAAAGACGTATAACATCATCACTGGTATGACCATCCCAAACAGGTGCGTTATCTAGTTCTTTCACATCAAACATATTCCAATGTTTTAGATGATAATGATACGTAAACTGACCATTTGGAGTATCTATTCCCACAATAAAATAATTGTCGTACATAGTATCATCATGATGCTTTTTAGATTTCCAGCAAATTGATTTATTTTTCTTACATATAGCTGCAAATAAGACCATCCGATGAAGATATAATTCTTCAAAAGAATGATAACCGTCTGACGTATACTCAGGTGCATTTAGTGCTAGAACTAACATTTGATTGATTGCTCTATATTTACCACATTTAGAGCATTTCAAAATAGTTCTCTTCCCATTACAAGCGTTAATAGCATCACCAAATGCATTAGAATCCCAACGGAAGTCATGTGAACAAAATAATTGTTTGAACACCTCTTATTCCTCCTTTCTAAAGCTTCTTGCAATATGCTTTAATTGCGAGCGATTGAAGCATTTGCCCAAAACATTGCAGTTTCTAAATTAGTCATGGCAACTGATTTTTCACGACTGTTTGGGCATAGATCGTCAATCAAATATGCTAGTTCCTTCATTTTTTCACGAATTGCTTCATACTTTTCTGGTTGCCCTTCCTTTGGAGCATGGTACATAAAGCTATTTTCAAATTGCGGATTAATAGATTTTTTTTGCTCTGGCATTATTCAACTACCTCCCAATCCTCCGCTAACATATCTGCTTGTGAAGCTTGCCAACCTGGTTGCATTAAGTTATCGGCCGTTTTCATACCAATACAATCCTGCATAGGATAACTCTGAAACGTGGCGTTACCAGATGGAATAAGCTTTAACCACATTCCCTTACCATTCCAACCACTTCGAGCTACTTTCTTGCCCGACTTTAAAGCTTCAATTGCTTGACCAAAATCCATTGTATTTACCTCCGCTTCTAATTTTAAAAATAACAAAAAGCCTTACCGTGCTAGGGATAAGGCTTGTCTACTGCGGTAAAATATTCAATTGTCGAGTGCTCATTTCCGACTCACGGTAGAGCGACACCATGTTATTTTGCAACGATAGCTTGTGTTTAGGTGCATTTCCGTGCACTTTAACAGTAGTAAGTTTGTCTGTACAAAAAGGCATTGTTATATTTCACATGATAACCACCCCTTTCAGTTATAAAAATACTAATTTCCTCCGCTACCAGATATACACATTAGTCTTACACTATCATCATACATTGTTAATAATGAAAATAATATGAAGTGTTTTTGAAACGACATATCAGAGTCGAAATCGTAAACCATCCACCCCGAAAATCAATACTGTCAAGTCCTCATAGGCTTTTTTCACATCATTATAAACAGTTCTTTCGGTTAAAAACTGAATTTCACCAATTTCTGCATGTGTTTTTTTAACAGGAGCAAGGTATAAATGGTAAATGGTATCATATCGCCTCACTTCTTCATCTAATACTGCTTCTTCGCACATCTCTTTATAAACATTTAACATTCGATCAAGAAATTTAATTATGGCTAGTGTTCGTCTTTTAGAACGTTTTATTGCTTCTACAGCGAAATCATCCGTGTCTAGTTCATCAATTATGAGTTTGCGGTCTAACTTCACAATGTCATTTTGTACGTCAGCAACAAGTTTTACGAAACTACGGTAATTACGTAATAACAGCTTTACGTTACGTAATCGACGGTCATGTCTTTGTTTTTCTTCTTTTTGTGCCTCTAATTTGTATTGTTCGATTGCTACTACTGCCGCAGCCCTAGAAATCACCTCAATATGCTCAGTTGTTAAAACCGCTGTCTTTTGTTCTGCCATAGCTTTACCTCCTATGAAGTGTTCAAATTTTCGACCTATATTTCATTTGCATATCAAGGTAACTACAACACTTTCTTTTTTATGCTATAATTACCTTGTATAATTTGGCTGAGTAGTAGGTGTGTATCTGCTGCTCTTTTTTTACGCACTTCTTGTTTCTTCATATTCCCTTTTTAATTTCTCGTCATCTAGTTTCTCATAGTATTCTGGCACTAATCGTCCGAATGCTGTAAGATATGCTAGCATTTCTTCTCTCGTCAGATTTTCATCTTCCATCTTTTTCACACTCTCTTTTTGAATTTTGTGGGTTTTTCTTCGACCATCTACGAGCTTTACTAATCTGCTCTAATTCTTTACCTATGCTTCTTAACTGCTTATACACTTTGCAACCCCTGCATTTTTGAGATGGTTTATATGCTCTACGTTTGGGACATCCTTTGCATCCAAAGTAGAAAACATGGTCTTGCTGATTAATCAATTTCGCTCTACGGCTTCTTATTTCCTTACGTATTGCTTTCACCTCATCATTCCTCCTGACTTATGAACCGCTCCTATTTATGTTTGCCATTCCCATAAACTTAGTTTCCCTTTAGCTGCTATCGGTTCGGATAATACTTGTAAGTTAGCAAGCTCCCATGCGTAACGTCCTTCTGTATAGTCACCAAAAGCCACCTCTAACCCATCCAATGCTTTTCCTTTAGATAAGACAGATACGAAACCTACTGTAGCTTTGACTTTATAGCAATCAATTAAATCAGCTACAGCTATCACCACCCCAGTAGGCAATTCCTCGAAGGATTTAATACCGTGTTCAACTAAAGTTGATTTAATCCAGTATTCGTTACATGCATCTTTATCAATTGACTTACCTGCATGTATTGCAATTTGTCCACGATGTTTAGTTTGCCATGATCGTGTTTCGAATTTCTTTACACCTAACGCTATTAATGTAGCCCAAGGTTGTTTAATAGTGACGGCTTTCAAAACTTATGACCTCCTGTTCATGATTAATATCCTCAATACATTCAGAATACATTCAGCAAATCAATTGTAATTGACCACTTGTATCAGTAATCAAATCAGTAGCATAATCCTCATTCAGAATGACTTCAAATATCGCCTCTAACTCTTGTACAACTATGCTGTTTCCTGCTAACGCATATAGTGTAGCGCTACGACAATTTTCTTTTTGCGGAAATTCTTTTAGCATCAAATCAAAATCCTCGTCATCAAATCCCATCAATCTCCACCACTCTCGCTCAGTTGGGTATCTATAACGACCATCAGCCATTTTAAACACACCAGCACTAGGGCAACGATCAGGACGCTCTGTAATGGTATTGCAGACATCAATAATTGTTTTTACATATCGGAATTTTGTTTTATTACGCTCAATTTCCTCAGAGCTTGCTAAATCTTCTAATCTTCTTAACATTGACGGAGCATTAACCACATATTTTTCAATGTTCTCAATTTCGCTATCAAGTTGTTTAAATTCACTCATTGGTCTTAATGGTTTCTTTTTAACCTTATTAAAATCAAAAGCATTATTCCCTAAAATACTTATACAAAATACTCGCTCTCTTGTTTGAGGAATACCTCTATCCATTGCATTCGATACCTGATATGAATTTGTATATCCTAATGATTCCATGTCACGCAAATACTCATTGAAGATTGGTCGTTTCTTTTTAAACAACGCACCTCGTACATTTTCCCAAATAACAACTTTTGGTCGCCATTCACCCATTTCACGAATGATCCGAATCGTTTCAAGCATCAACTTTGAACGACCTTTATCATCGTTTAGATTTGCTGCGCTATTATCTTGGCAAGGTGATCCATGTACTAAAATATCAGGTTTTAAGTTCCAGCCTCTAACATCTTGCGGAGTGTATCTAAATGGATTCATAGCGTTATATGCCTTTACTCTATTATCCTTCCACTCCACATAATCAATTGTTTTAACTTTTATTCCTAGATTCTTTAATGCCTTAATATCAGCACCAATACCACCAAATAGTGATAATAATTTAATCACCCCACCACTTCCTTAAAAGAACACATTTCTTTGTGATACGCATTTTCTTTCAACTAAAGATTAGACATATCATCTTTTAACCACTCTTCATTTTTTCCATCATCATAACCATAGTCTGTTATAGTGCCTTCTGTACCTTCTGGACACCACTTATCACATGTGTCATCTACCTTAACCGTATTGTTGAATTCACCTGTTGCAAAGCACCCAAAGGCAAAATGACCGCAAGTCCAGCAAACTTTTTCACACATAAATTGCAACCCTCCAGTACAATATCTTTCTAGGATTGAATACGAACAGAAAATTGATCTATCATTACAAGTTCTATTTCTTTATCATGTTGAACGTTTATACAAATATCCATTTCTCTATCCTTATTCGATAGACTGGATTCTTGCAGTAATTTAATTAGCTCATTGATACTCAATGTCATTCACCCCTCCAATTCAACATGTAACCCATCCGCTTCTAAAAAATCCGCTAATATTTCAATGTCATCACTTGCTACAACCATATCCCAAGCGAGACCTTCATAACCGTATTCTTCTTGTAGAGTCTTTACTGCCTGTTCAAATCTAGTAAAATCATATTCACCGTGATTTATTGATAAAGTTTGCGACATTCATTTCACCCTTCCTATTCAATATTCCTTCCGAAACGAACATTATAAAATATTAAGAACGATTCCTAGCCCGAATTTCTGCACGTCGTTCTTTATGTTCCTCCCAGTAGCCTTCACGGTAAGATTCTTTCATGCGATATTTTAGTTTTTTATCTTCTGTGAAAATTTCTAGCCAATCTTCATTCCATTTTGCTCTCAACGTAGCCATTGTGGACGGTTTAGGATTAGCGTAATGAGTTTGCACGTTATCCAGAAGCTCATCAATAGTCAACCCTGTACGATGAAAATATAAGCATTCTTTTATTTTCTCGATTGTGAGCTTATATTCCGTTATTGTTTCTCCACCCTTAGAACCACCTATATTCATCAAATGAATTTCATCGTTGATACAATCTGCAATATGGAAATACTTTGAACGTCGCTGTCTCTTTCCCCAATGAACTATTTTCACACCGTTAGTTTCTGTTATGGTTCTCGGATTTGCATTATAATACATTAACCCGATACCTAATCCCTTGATCCAATCTAAGATAAATTTGCGATGATGTTGATTTTTCGGTTCTGGTACAAGAATAAATACATAATCGACTAGACTCTTCCGACTTATTGCCTGTTCAATCACTTTGAAATTTAGCGAAGTTTTCATTTCTACTCCAATAAAAACATTTCCATGTTTACCTACGGCATCTATATCGTTGACCTCAGCATATACTTGCTGACACCCCATTTCTTGGTGCAAGAACATCTTTAACGGTTCAAATAAATCGGATTCTTTCACGGTATCACCTCTGTATATTTTCTTTCTGTTACACTCATTTGAAATACGCTTCGTTTATTACTTCTTGGGAGCTTTCCCTTCATCCAATTCTCCATATTCACTCTTCAAATCAAAATCAAAACGGTCACAGATTGCTTTAATACCTTCTGCAATGAAATATTGTTTATTTGCAGAAACCTTTTGTTCGTTCGCTTTTTCAAGACAAGTGCATAAGACGTCGATAAAACTATCATTCTTATTTAAAACGTCTTCTTTGGTTCTAACTAACTCATCGTATTTATCTGCCTTCTCCATGATAGATTGGAAACTTACGTAGTTAATTGTGACTGTAGCGTTTTTCATTTCCCTTCTCTCCTTTGTGAATTTCTGATATTTATCAGCTGAGGAACATATAAAAATCTGATAAATCAACCGTGGTAGTAATTTTCTTCTTCATCATTGAATAAGCCATTCGCCGCTTTCCAAGCTGTTATTTCATCATGCTCAATTAGTTTTTGTTCTTCTCTGTAGAAAGCTGCATCACGTGCATTTTCAATTAATGGTATAAATTCACCATGATAATCCATCTCTATAAGATCAGCCCCATAACCCTTATACGGATTTTCTGCACCTGTTAATTCTGTTAAAAATGCAAATTCGTCATAACTTATCGCCACACGATTGAAGTGTCTACCGCATACCGATGTACTTGTTATCTCTGCATTTTGATGTATTGCTTCAATGTTCATTTTCCGCACCCCTTTTCAGTGCTTAATAAGTCATTAAAAAGATTTAGAGCCATACCGCTCAATTCAGCAGCCATATCACTTACTTTTCCAGAAGAATTAATCAAATAATTTAATTCTTGTATAGCACCTTTTTTACTATCCAAATCTTTGAAATTACCTTCTCTAATATTCATTAAGAGAAAAGCCATCTGCATATCGGTGTTGTCTAATTGCTTTTTCAATTCGTCCCTTTTAATCAACATATAAGTATAAGCTTCATATTCTGATTTAAAATTCATTATTGCCCTCCCTTGTTTCACTGCAAATTATACTCATTGTGCTTAGTCACATACTGCGCTATAAGCAAGTTCGCACAAGATGCCACATTCGCCCATTATTTCATCTTCCATGCGTCCTCTATTAGGCTCTAACTCGTCTAAATACATGCCTTTAATGCAAGTTGCTCCTATTTCGCGCTCTAATTGAGCCATTGCAATAAACCGATCCGGGAAATGCTTCCGAATCATGTTCCAGTAACCCATGCCCCCCTTGACGCAACCTACGCAGTTATTATTTCTAAAACCTAAGTCATACATAATGGGACGCTTAATGCCTAACTTGTCCAACATTCCATGCACCTCTTCTTTTGTTAACATGGCGTCAATCAACGGAAATACATGCTCATGCTCTGGCGTTGTTTGTAGTAATCGTTCCGCACGATGTTTTTCTTCGCTGTCATAGCCCCATACATAGCGTAATAATTCATCCTGTGTTTGCTCCCAATGCTGTCTTACTTTCCTTTTTAACTCGCCCGTACAAGGTGCTCCAGATGGCCCATTAATATATCTACGTTTACGTATAATCTCCATAGCGCTATACGTTTTTTCGTTTTTCAATATTGTGAATTTCCGTCCAAGAGCTTTCTCGCAATCTTTTAAAAATCGGTACGTGTCTTCATGTTGTTCTTTAACATCCAGATAGTAAATTTCGTCAATTTCATCTTTTAAAAGATAAATCGAAATGAAACTACTTACCCCACCGCTAAACCATGCTACTGTTTTCAATTCTTTCACCTCACTTACTGCACATTTTGGTTCAAATATTTATTAAATGATGTTCGATACTCGCTCACCGAAATCTGATAGATCAATCTCTTCAGCATATAATTCTTCAGCTTCAACTTTAATTTTGTTTAGTGTCTCAGCTTCTTTAAGTAGCCAATCTAAAGCTTCTCTAAGCATTGTGTATTTCTCTGGTGGATAATTATATTTAATAATTTCTTTCGCTTGTTTTATATCCATTTTCTTCATCCTTCCTGTATATTTTCTTTCAATAAAGCACGACTTTTAATTTTCCTTCTTTCGCCATTTTGTGTTGATTTGCCATGAATTTCATAACCGCTTCTTGTTCCGATTTAGCTGGCTCAATCAATCTCACTTCGGCAAAGTAATTCATTGCGCCTCTGTAACAACGTAGCACTTGATAAACTCCCCATTGCCCTCCTACATTATCAACGACACGTAGCTGCTGTTCTTCAGGTGCTAAAGCTATTTTTACCCCTAGCACCTTTTCAACTTGGCGTACCTGTTCAAATTGCTCTTTTGATACGACAATCTTCACGTACACTCATCCTCCCAAACTCTTTCGTAGTCTCTGAATAATTCACCAAATGTAATTTTTCTTTTCTTCCGCAGACTATCAAGACATTTTTCATAAACGAGGTAGCCGTCAAAATCTTGATACCAAACACGTATTAATTCCTCAGTTATTTCGTGTTTAAAAAGACAATTAAATATTTTCCTTACCTCGATTTTCTCGCCCTTAAAGACTAAAACAGGATTATCCATAACACTTCCTCCTGAATATATAACCTACAAGTAATTCGATAATTGCCTTGTCTCACCGATCAAAATGAAGTTGGACAATATGAAGTCATCAATATCTTTTCTTGTAAATCCTTCAAAACTGTCTTTGTTATTAAAAATAGACATTTCACTGAATGCGTTAAATAAGTGAGGATATTGCGCTTCTATAACTGCGGTAATGGTTGCCCAATGCCCTGCAAAGCTACAAGGATAAAATTTCTTATCCTTTTCATCGAACACACCTTTCCCTGCATATCCTTTTTTGATGAAATCGTTTTCTAAGTCTTTAAAACGTTGTAATCCATAAACAATTTCGTATATCGAATTAAAATCATGTTCAGTGTCTTTAAATGTTATTTCTTCATAACCTTCTTTTTCTACAAAGACATGTAGAATAGATTCTAATTCCCCATCTGTCATTGTTCTCAAAAATTCAAAGTTGGCGAATCTATGAGCTTTAGATTTACGTTTCCCTTCTGTAGAATCGAAGAATTTTTCAATATGGATTTCCATAAGCAACTTAGTTAATACAAGAGGCTCATAATGAAAGTGCATTTGGTGAACAATCGTTTCCCCTGTAGTTTCCATTTTTCTTCAGTCCCTTCCGCTTCTTTTGAAAATTCCGACTGCATTAATTGCATTACTGATTAAATACAACCTTTTTTCTAGAGGCATCGACAAGAACCATTTTTTAAATTTCATTCCTTACGCCTCCGCCCTTTTATTGAATTTCATTGGAAATGGTAATTCTTCATCAGGAGAAAATTTAATTCCGTTCGCATCTTCTGATCTCTTTCTAGCATCTTTAATACAACCACGGTAAAGACCGCCACCAGCAAACCATAAATCTTTCATAATCATTTTGTTGCATTTCTCATGCAAATGAAATTGTGTACGCAGCTCATCTTCTTTGGCATTAACGTAAACCGCACTTTTACCTTTTTCTATTTCATTTTCACAGCCAAAACACGTATGAGCTTTTCGAGTTACGACTATACGTTTTTTTATAACCTCTAACATTATTTAGCCCACCCTTTTTATTTTTTTGAATTTGCTTTACGTCTGGATACATTGTGTGGCAACCCATACTCTTTCCGTATTTCTTCACGAGTCATTCCATGTTCCATACGACAATGAGCTTCAGTAATAACAATGCCTATGTGGTTGCAATCCTTCACTGGACACTTGATATAACATCCTTGTTTAGCGCTCCAATATTCAGCCATTATTAATCAACCCCTACCGCTTCTAAATAATGAACTGTATATATCCCTGATCTGATTCGAGTACAATGATCTCGGAAAAATTGAAGTGGTATGGATTTTGCACCACCTTGTTCCGCAGCTACCCAAGCAGTTTCTAATTGCTCAAATTTAAGCAGATAAATTTCAGGTTCGTTTTTTCCTTCTAGCCAGAAGCAAATTAATAAAAATGATTTACCACCGTTAAAATGCCAAGAACGTAATTGCTCATATTGCTTTTTAGTTAAGTTTTTCAAAGGGAAATTAGTGCCACGACGGATTTCCTTTGCATCAAATATGATGGCTTGCCCTTTGTACACACCGCTATAATCCACCCATGACGCACTACCAAATTTACCCTCAACATTTTTTCCTTCTGCCTCAACAATCCTCACTGGCGTTGGCACTTTACGGACGTCAGCAAAGTTGTTATTACGATATTGATTGTTTGTCCCGTCAATTAAATTTTCGAACACTTTTCCTCTGTTCGCATGGCTACGTGAATAAGATTGCTTTTGTTTTCTCATTGCGCCTCAACCCCTCACTTGATTTTCTATATTTATTTATTCATTAATTTTTCATTGATAAATTCATAGCATTTTTGAATTTTATAAACGTTAAAAACTTCTTCAAATTCCGCTTCTTTAGCTACGACATAGAATTTTTCATTGCGACTTACACGTATATCCCCAAATTGCAATGTGCCATCAATTTGTAACGCCTCTAATTGCCTATAAACATAGTCGTTACGTTGAATATTTGTATCGCATTCAAACATGCTTAATTGCACAATTGACATAGCATAACGCTCCTTACAAGACCAATTGAATGCGGTCCAATAAATGAACCGCATTTTGTTATCTAATTTTTTTAATGCTCATGATGACATAATCCTCTGGAATGCCATCATCGCCACCTTCCTGAAGATAAGTGACTCTTACCTCAACAAAACTACCTGTGTACACTTGATTGTCAAAGTCAAATTCATTTATTTTCAATTTGTCTCCCACTCGAAAACTTTGATTATTAAAGCCATACATATAAGTTTTTAATCCTGCTTTTATCGCTTCAAATTGTAGTGTATAGCTGTCTAATTCATGGGTCATTGGTTTTTCCTTTTGCTCCGACTCAACGACTTCTTGCTGCATCTCTTTTGCAATAGCTGGCGTTAAAGGTTTACCTTCTTTAAATTCCTTAACCGCTTCTTGCTGCTGTTCTTCTGGCAGTCTTGATGTTTCATATGCTGTGGTAAAATTAATTTTTTCATTGCTAAATTCTTCCTTCAATTCAGGAATTAGCTTATTGTTAATACTGTCCATTCGAGCAATTTGCGTAGGGGAAACGTTCATAAGCTGTGCAATAATGTCTCGCTTTCTTCCAGAGAACGAAACACCACTTTTCTTCAGTTCACTTAGCAATTCTTTTAGTCTGGCAGCTTGATACGTTTTCTCGTAATCTGTTAATTCACGAGCTGTAGAATTTGCCATAATTAATTGCAATTCAGCTTGTATGTCGTCTACAGATTTTTGTATTTTGCAAGGTATACGTTTAAATTCCTCGTTACCTTCCTCATAAAGCTCTTGCATGGCTTTAAAACGTCTATGACCACTTATAATCTCGTAACCACCTTCAACCTCACGCACCACTAAATTTTGTTGTAGACCATGAAGTTCAATGCTAGCTTTAAGCTCCGTTACGTCCTTTACTACGTACTTATTCATTTCTGACGGAAACAGCTTTTCAATTGGAATATGGTCAACCTTAAACGCTACACTTTGCTTCTGTGATTCCTTGCTCATAAGTTGTGATAGATTGAATTTCGACATTTGCGCACTCCTTTCTTAAAAGATGTAACATGTGTCCGAATGTGTCACATATCTAAGTATTCATTCACCAGGGCTACATAATCTAAGCAAGCTGTTGACCGCTTCGCATACTCTAACAACGGCTTTCCAGCAAAGGTCATTTCATCAACCTTTACCGTTTTTCTAATACGTGTTGCAAAAATTGGATAACCCTGTTGCTCTAACAATGCTGTCCCTTGCTCGTTAACACTACTCCGCTGATACATTGTGACAAAGCACCCTTTGAAACAGATGGCACTATTAAACTCGCTTACTTCGTCAATCTGTTCTAAGATTTCATTTAATCCATCGAAGCTAAATTGATCTATTTTGATCGGTGCTAGTACATCGTCAGTAGCTACTAATGCATTGACAACCGTTAAATTGAGATCGGGAGCATTATCAATGATGCAATAATCGTATTGATCTCTTACTTTTTTCAATTTTTTACGCAGCCTAGTTTGCTGCGGACGGACTGAATCCATCAAGATTTCCTTATTTGCACGTAACAAATTCATGTTAGCCGTAATTATGTCTAGACCTTCATAAGCTGTTTGCAAAATGACATTATCCACATCTACTTTTTTATCTGTTAATAACTCTGCAAGTCCTATGCCGTATGGGTCATACAGCCCGAAAAATTTTGACGTGTTGCCCTGTTTGTCATTGTCGATTAGTAAGACACGCTTACCATGCACCGCTACTAATGTATAAGCTATATTGATAGCTGAAACTGTTTTTGCTACTCCACCTTTTAGGTTGATAATGCTGATTATTTTCATATATCTAATCTCCTTTTTGTTGTTACTGGGTTATCAATTCGTATCATCTCCACATATATATAGACACCCGAAGTAAAAGGACTATATTTAACTTTGATTTCATTGAATTGATAACCTGGATACATTTTTTCAAATGTTTCATGAGCAGTATTCTGATTTAGTGCAATACGTTCCGCACGTTTTCTTGTTACTTTGTTGTTTGCTATTGTGATAATTGGTTGTTTCAAATTGCGAGAAGGTGTATAACGTTTTGTGCTGTCTTTGCGCTGTTGCTTCATCATGTATTGAGCAATCCCTTTTAATCCACTTTCATTCGGTTGCAACTGTCGTGAATTAGCACGTCCTCTAGCCCATAATTCCTCTGCTATAGTGCGGTCGCTGAAATTCATTATGATGTGGGCATGTACCCTTACCTTTTTTCCTTCCGTATCAGCAAACTCTATAACATAGATGTATTTAAGCTCTCCTAATCCCATCTTTTGCATATAACGCTTGATACGACGTATATAATTTGTTACATCTTTTTTTGCTTGCTCGTAACTTTCAGGCAAATTAAAATTGTCATACGTAAGATGCAAAAAAATATCTTCAGGAGTGAAGTTTCTATTCACTAATCTTACAAAGTGCTTTACAGCATTTTTCATATTCAAATTCTTTTGCGCCATGCTACTTCTGCCATCTTGCTTCTTTTTTCCACGCTCCCACTTACCCATATCCAAACGAATAGGATAGATTTCACATTCAAGTATATTTCCGCTCTTAATTGTCTTTCTTCGACATTTAACTATTTGCTTGTCACGTAAGTTTTCTATGCGATCTTCAATTGTATCTTCATCTACCGTGAATATTTCTTCATAATCTTCTATGTCGATTCTTTTATTAAGCGCATTAAACGGAGCACCCTTCATATGCCTCTATCCCCCAGTCAATCCTTTATAGCCCCTAGTATGTTTGTTAGAGTCACTCCACTTTTTCTCTTCGTGGTCGTAAACTTAATACTCCATACAAGGACGTTAATTGACTGTTTTATATGTGCGTGGTATGCTTTTCACATACACTTTTCATCAGTCAATTAACGTGTTGCGCTGTCGTGGGCGCGTCAATTTTTACCAAGTTGCTAATCGTTCCAGCGTTTAGCAACTTTTTTTATTTTGTCGGTGCTGGCACTTTTTTGATGTGCCCCTTTTCTCTATTTTTGATTTGCCAATACTGCTTGTCCGCAGACACAAACAGCCAGTTATTACAATTGAGCCGAATACTGCTGAGATACATTTTTTCCTCACGAGTGAATTTTCGTGGACGTTTTATTCTCATAACAATGCTCCTTCCATTATTCTTTTGATGGTTGAAAACTTGTCCCATCAAGCAGCCTATAAATGTTTAGGGCATCTTTTGTTGCACCTAAAGGGGAATTTTATAGATTTATAGACTGCTTGACGGAAGCGAGTAGACACTCGCACCGTTTCTTGATATACTGTTTTCACGACTAAATAAATCAGTATATTTAAGCTGCTTGATCGCTCCAACGATTGAGCAGTTTTTTATTGGAAACATACCTTAAACAATTAATACGTTGTTTCACCGTCATATTTCTCCATGCTCTAATTTTGATTCGCATTGGATTTCACCACTTTCGCAGACCAACCTTGCTCACTTAAACTATTAGCAATTTCATAGAATCTACTTCGACGCTGTTCTTTTATGTGATTCTCCAACTGTTCCATATAATCAACGCTTTTTTCTAAAGCTCCCAATCGCTCACGAACGGAATCAAAATCCCCTTTACGTATTAATAATGCAATGGCTTGCATGACATCCTCACAACATGCCTTTTGATTTGCAAGTTCCAACTCAGATTTCTTCATTTCACCAGCAACCTTCTTATTCGAAAAATCCACGAATACCAAGTTTTTCAATCCTTCGTTGTACGCTTGCTGTAATTGATTGAGCATTTCCATTCCTCCAATGTTAAATAAATTTTGATGTTTAAATCCCTTTAATAGTTAATTGAAGTCTATAAGTATTCAAAACCATGCCACCTACATCAGATTCACAATATATAAAAATGCCCGAATCTTTTGTATTAGTGACTTCTAAATTTAAACTTTCAAAAACTTGTGTTGTTAAAGTAACCATCAGTCCACACTTGCTCTGACGAATCGCAGATATACCAAGAGCTTTAGCGTCTTTATTTAACACTTCACGCAAATTGTGATACTCAGAAGTAGTACTAAAAAGATACATTTTCATTTCTAACTCAAATAGTGTTTTCATTGTTTGTTGACTCTCATTTACTTTATTGGCAAATGCTCTAATCGCTTCAAGTGTCACTTCATTTGACATATTGGTTCACCTCCTTTTGAATGGTTTGACGTTGCTACCGTCATATCAGCTATAAGTTACGACTATACCTTCGTCGGTTAGGTATCACAACACTTCAAATATTTGGTATAATTCACCTAGAAAGTGAGGTGATATACAGTGATAAACGCATCTAGCATCTTTAAAGACTTGAATGACTACGATAAAACACTAGTAAATACCGCTCTTGATTGGGCTATCAAGAATTGCCATTTATATTCTTGTAGCGAATCTGATGAAAGACGTACCAGAAGTAACACGACATTAGCTAAATTTAAATTCGAAGCCGAAAATTACACTTTCGAAAAAGATGAACTACTTGCACTAAATAGTGCCACCCATTTTTTTCACACCGAATTAATAACTTACAAGATTAGTGCTTATGATGATGAAGAAACCATTGACAAAATGCATGCTTCTTTTAAAAAAATAGGAAGAAAACTTGATGATTTTCTAGTGGGTGTTTAGGCGCATTTCTGCTTCCTTCCTAGAAATCTGCCTCATCAACTCTCTTGCTTTCTTTATGTGTGCGTTGCGTTTGTTTTCGTATTCCTGCTCACTCATTTCACCCAATGAGTGAGCTTTTCTATATTGCATGAATTGCTCATTCATTTCCTGCATCTCAGCCCGTTCTACTTTCCCTATTTCGTACATTTCTTTTAAAGTCATTCACTCTCACCACCTTCAAAATGGATTAACGTTGCTACCGTCACATCAGCTATAAGTTACGACTATACCGTCATTGACTTGGTATCACAGCGCATTCACTTGTTTGTAATAAGGTTCAACCCAACTTTTGTTGGTCTGATTCTGATTGATTATCTGCACCTTTTAGCCATTCATCTATTTTATCTAGGTTAAAAACTATAACCCGTTCACTAAAACGCATGTGCGGAATTTCCTTAGTCCGTATTAGCTTGTCTACAGTTGATTTCCCCATCGGACAATTAACACTTGCTAGGTATTCCACAATTGCTTTTACGCCTCTAACAGTTCTCATGCTCTCCGTTTCCATGCTCTTCCCTCCATCAATTGATGTGTTCATGTCTTGTCTGTAGCATCAAAGAAATTAATAGTTACTATTGTTAAGGATTAAACTAAATTATTTCCTTCTACTACAGACTCGACATGCACTATTTATCCTCTGAAATTTAAAACAGCCATAAATTTTTTCTAAGCTGGCTCTTCTTGATTCCCTTTTGCAATGCGCAAACCCACCCGAATACCAGCTTGATACCCCTGAAGCAACATCATGAAAGCTTGTTTTTCTTGCTCAGTCATGTCCTCCAATTTGGTTGCTAAATTGTCGAAAACCGCTTCATCTTTGATGTCATAGATCACATTCATTTACCTCACTCCTTTCAAAAAAATTGCTAGCCTACCGTAATAACTGTTAAAGAACCAATATCTTCACTCGTTTTCGTCCTATGAACACATAATAATACATATATTCGTCCTTAGTCAATATATTTCTCTTTTTAAAGTTGCCATAGGACGAAAATATATGTAAAATGCAATTAGAGGAGGTGAAGATTGGAAAATGAATACAACCATAGGTACACGAATTAAAATGTTAAGAAATGAACTAGGTTTATCTTTAGTCGCTTTTGGCGACAAAATAAAAATGACGAACAGTAATATTTCTAAAATGGAAAAGGACTTGCGGGTTGTAACAGATCGAACTATAACAATCATTTGTAATGAATTTAGCGTTTCTGAAAGATGGTTACGTACTGGCGAAGGCGAGATGTTTGTACAGGAGGAAACTTTCTCTTTAGATGAAAAGGCCAAAGAATATAACCTTTCAGAGTTGGAGATTGATATTATGAGAGGTTATATGGAGTTACCGCCCGAAACACGCAGTGAACTCATGGGGCTATTCAGTGGAATATTTAACAAGCATGCTGAAACTGCTTCTACAACTGTTGAAGACGAGATTGAGGCAGAAGTAGAAAGCTATCGTCGTGAATTGGAAGCTGAGAAAAAAGCGAGAACATCATCAGCTTCACAAGGGCAAAGAAAAGGCTTAATAGGATGAGAGGTGTGTAAAATTAGAGATGAATGATAGATTGTTCCATTTATTTAACCAGCTAACTCCGAACAACAAAGACTATGTACTTAACTTTCTTGAATCTTTAATAAAAAGCCAAGATAAATTCAAAGATTTTGATGCCACTTCTCCTAGTAAAACTATTACAGAAGAAGTGGAAATAAATAATTTGAAATTACTATTAGATTTAGATTGAAAATTTTGAATACTTAATTGTTGAGGAAAATAAATAATTTAGAGCAAACTCACTGGGTTTTGCTCTCTTTCTTTAAATATGAGGTTTAATATGAGGTGAATTAATATGTCTAGTTACGTTGAATTGCCTCCTAATAAAAAGGGAGAGCCAGGTATTAAAATAACTATTGAATTAGGGTATGACGAAACAACCGGGGAACGTATAAGGGATTATAAAACTGTTCGATTAAAAAGCTTATCTACTAGAGCTATTAAAAATGCTATTAAAGAAGCTGAAATTGAAGCCCGCGAAAATTTGAAAAAGAACAATAACATTGTTAAAGGGATGACAGTTGGGCGATTCATTAAAGAATTATGGGAAGATTTACATTTGAGTAAATTAGCCCCACGTACTCAGACAGAATATAAAAAGATCATCGATAAATCCATATATCCGTATTTTGAAAAGCACATTTTAGACAAAATAACACCACTTAACATCGAAAAATACTTCAAACACGAACTAGATGCAGGTAACAAAAATTTCAAAAACAAATATATTGTATTAAAAAGCATATTTTCATTTGCATTAAATATGAAATTAATCGGTGAAAATCCTACGGAAACGATACAGTTACCTCAAAATGAAAAAAAAGAGCGTGAATTAAAACACTATGATGAAAAAGATTTAGCGTTGCTACTCGAAAAATTGCACAATGCTAATCCAAAACATCGCTTAGCATTTAAATTAGCTTTTATGTTAGGTTTAAGACGCTCCGAAATTGCAGGACTAACGCACGATTCCATAGATTACGAGCATAACAAACTCTTTATTAACAAACAATTGCACTATAACGAAAAAAATAAAACATTTTCCTTTGGTCCACCCAAAAATAAAAAATCTCGCACAATTATCGTACCTGAATTGTTCATGTGTGAAATTAAAGAATATGCCATTCATCATAGATTACAAAAATTAGATAAGCAGAGAAAAAATGAATGGTGTCCTGCTATTACCGAAGATGAGACCGAAATGGACTTATTATATACTAACAATTTCGGTTACCCCGTACTCCCCAATTCGTTATCCAGAGCTTGGTCAAAGTTTGTTAAATTGAACGATTTGAAAGATATAAATTTGCATGGCCTGCGACACACCTTTGCATCTTATGCCATTGTAAAGGGAGTAAATTTCAAAACAATACAAGAGCAATTGGGACATTCACATGTTAATATGTCTATAGGCACTTATGGTCACCTGACTGATGAAGATAAAGCCAAAGATTTGAAGATATTTAACAAATTAATGTAGATTGGTCGCTTATTGGTCGCCTGTTTAATTCAACCTATTATAAAACCTCATATAAAACCCATATAAATCAACGTTTCCTTTAAAGGAGGGATCGAAATGATAGCATTCACTTGTAATGCTTGCTCTAGAACGTCTTCTTTAGGTCAAAGAGGTCTAGATTAAGTTATACAAATAACCTAAAATTGAATGATCTCTTTAGGCCAAAAGTTTATAAAATAGCCTACTAAACAGGAGAGATTTCAAATGGAACAACAAACAATTCAGCCGTTTTTAACGGTCGCTAATTATCATTTACTAGAACAGCAATTAAATAAAATTTTACATGCTCTTACGACAACGAACGATAAAAACGTCATCCTAGCCGTTCGGGGCCTTGTGGATACAGAGGTAACGACAAAATTAGAGTTATCAGCAACGGAAACAAAGCTGATTGAACAACTTTTTGCTATAACAGATCGGGCGCAAGGGGATGCCTTTTTAGAACAATTAAAGCCATATGTCATCCCGTTCAAGCCAGTGACAGCCAGTACGCTTAAAACCTTATTTAAAAAGGAGAAAAAGCTAAAGCTGCCAAATCTAGAAGCACTCGATTTTCAGCAAATTTGTTATCTTGCATGGGATGACCCTGGCACACATCGAAAATACGTCGTCCTTGATCAAAATGGACAGCTAGCAGGTATTAAAGGCACATTTGCCAACAGCACTGTACGTGGCATTTGCGCCATCTGTAATCGCCATGCAGATGTTGGCTTGTTTACTACCTCGATCAAAGGACAGGTCGTTGGCACATTTACCTCCCATAGCAATTACATTTGTGCGGATAGTAAGACGTGCAATGAACATATTACAGATATGAATAAAACCGTCGAATTTTTTGAGCGCATTACGAAAAAATAGCGATTGATTAAGGGCAGAAGTGTTGTGCCAGCAACATTTCTGCCCTTCCTTATGCCACAAGATAGCTATGAGTCTACACTCACATTCACCTGAAAATCCACCTTCAAGTAAGGATAAAAGCCTTCTCTCCAGTTCCTTAGTCCTTGATAGGAGAGCTGATCACGAAAGAGTTGTCCAAATCCGAAAATCTCCACCCCATTTGCTTGGGCTTGTTCAAACATATCATAAAACCGTTTTTCCATAAGCTTTGTTAGCTCTTTCGTAATTTGGTCATTTGACACATCTTTTTTTCTCTCTAAAATATCGATTTTTAATTTTAAATGACTTGCCACAACGGGTTTATTGTTCTTCAAAGAGGCTTTATTTTTAAGGGAACTGTTGACCACCATAATACTCGCTAAATCAAGGCTTTCGATTTTCCCCTTTGCATTCGCGTTTTGAAATAGCTTACTTAGCTGGCTTTCATCTGAATTAATTCTTGCCATTAATTCACCATTTTTCAACACCATAGAGCCTTCATAGACTAACACTGTATCATTTCCAGCACGAACAACTGGAACTGTAATATCTTTTGTATAAGAAAATAGACTTCGGTATACTTCCCAAATATGAATACTTGTTATCTCAGGTGCCCACCCTGCCCCTTTGTTAAAGTAATTGTAAATGGAAGTCGCATTCACCCCTAATTTATCGTTAATGTTGGAAAGGACTTTGTCGATTTTATCATCAGTTATGGTTAACAATGCTCTCGAAGGGATTTCTTCCGAATCCATTAAAAATTTTATGAGCTCCCTTAATTCCGCTTGATCGGCAGCCAAGTTGCTTTGAATGACAATTAATTCTATATGGGAGTAATCCACTGCTTCTTCAGAGTTTGTACGAACTTCCCCTAGCACCTTTAAAACCGTATCAGCTTTGCCTGTTACAATTCTTGATACTTCATTTTCCTTTTGTGTAATGGGGATTTGCAGCGTCACATGATAGTCCTCATTCTCCTTAGCAATACCTATAACCAAAGGTAGTAATCTTTTATCGATATCTTTTACATCCCAGCATCCGCCAAGAAAAGGTAATAGCAAAAACATACATATAATGAGCATGCTACAAGGATGATTTTCTTTCATCGTTCGTCACCTTTCTCTTTATCACAACGCCATAGATATATACCGTTACAGGGATCATAAGCATAAAATAAACTTGAGCCCCTCTATTTAACAAAATCAATGTATTTGTCCAAACCTGATTCGGAATAAATAATCCTGCAGTATATCCAATAAGTGAAAAGATCATAATCCACCATGCTGATTTTACGTGAAGCCTGCTGAATAATTTCTGCATAATTTGACTAATCATCCAAAGCATCACAGCATTAAAAATTAACATAAAGCCAATTGAAGAAATACCAAAGAACATCGTTTGGCGGTTAAAAGCGAGCCAACGAATATCAACCGAGTCCATCGCTACTACAAAGGGTAAGGACATGGTAACAACTGTTTCTTGTCCAAAAATAAAAAGTGGTATATAAACAAAGGCTAAGTAAACCATGATGACAGAAAACCAGGCTATAAAAATATCTCGAAATACCAATGGTTTTTTAGAAACCATGAATCCTAAAAATAAAAATGCTGAAAATCCAATGAGATAGTAAAAATGGATATCTAGTAAGAACTCAAACGATGAATTTTGTATTGGGAATCCATTATGAAAATCAAAATTTACTATAGAAGAGACAATGATAAACAGTATGAAAGGAGTAATCATAAAAAAAATAAATACGGAAGATCGCAATATTGTCCCTAAGCCTTTTGTAGCCGTATAAGCCGATATAAAATAAAGCAATAAGGCTATTGGCCAATGCGGTGTTCGTAATAAAAATAAGGAATTAATTACCTCTGTATAGGTACGGATATTAAGCGCAACAAGTACCGTTAAATTCAGGACAAATGGTAGCAGGATGATGCATGCAACCAAACGGCCCATTTTCAAATAAATATCAATAATATCTTGATTAGGAAAAAAATTCAAACCTTTAATGTAGAGTGAAATTAATATTAATTGCAATACACCCTGACACAAAATGACTAACCAATGCCCCGCATCTGTCAACGAATAGATAAGATCAGGGTAAAGCAGAAAACCAAAGCTTAAATGGATAATAAAAAAAACTATACCAATTTGAAACCTATGGGTCACTTAGTATCTCCTTCTCTTTTCAAGCGAAATGTCGTATACGGAATATGAAATGAAGTTAAACCCGCCAAATAAATGCCAGTAAGTGCTAAACCAGTAAATATACCAAGAATGCCGAAAATAGATGCTAAAATTAAAATAGGATATTTTAATAAACGAATGTATAACGAATTTTGAATACCTGCTACGACCGAGCTTGAAATAACAATGGCTGTAATGACAATTACTAATAAGGTACTGACTAATTTTGCTTCAACCATTGCTTGGCCTAATATAACGCCTCCTACCATTGAAATGGTCGGTCCAATACTTTTCGGCAGTCTTACAATCGCTTCCAATATTAAATCAATTAATACGACCATGATGATCGTTTCAAGCAAAGCAGGAACAGGAATCCCTTCTCTGCTTTTTGCCACAAATAATGCAAGATCAAATTTGAATATCTCAGGATTGACAGATACTAACGCGACATACAATGCAGGCAGAATGAGTGTCAGTATAGCGCCTACGACCCGAAGAACGCGAAGCATAAATGATAGCACATACGGGAAATTTCGATCATTCACAATACTAAACATATCTGGCAATAGATGTGGAAAAACTAGGGCGAAAGGGTAATTATCTAAAAAAAGGACAATTCTATTCTTTTTTAATGCATGAATGGCTTGTATCGGCACTTCTGTCGGGAAAAAATGGCTAACAGGACTCCCTCTCCGAACACCAAAATGCTTGTTCAAATCATCAATGGATTCAATATCCGTGTCAATTTCTTTTAACTGCTGATTGACTTTTTCAATAAGATCACTTGATGCTCTTCCATTGATATATAACATGGACAAATTACGTTTTTCTAGCTCGCCCACTTGAAAGGTACAATGAGAGAGCCTTACCGTTTTCAGCCTTTTTCGAATAAGTCCAACATTTACATGAATATCTTCAACAAATGCATCCATAGAAGCTTGAATAGGGCTTTCATTTTTCGGTTCTTCAATACTTCTTGTTAAATTGATGGAAATAGGATCAACTATCGCATTTTGGCGTCCTCCTTGAGATAAGACGATCAATTTCCCCTCCAACACAGCATTGACAATTTGTTCAATATCCATATCAAGTTGATCACTAAGGTTTGTAAAAAGCTCCCCTACTGAGGCAGATGAAGCAGCCATTTGCCGAATGTATAGATTGGACTTGGCAAAATCAATCAATGTTTTAAATCCCATAAGATAGATGGTTGTTTGATCTATTAGCTCCTCCTCCACGAAAAAATCATCATGATCTGCAAACTTAGAGCTCAGTTCCATCATCATATTCTTCATTAGAGTACCCCACGATCAATCAAATTTTCTTTTATTTTGAGAGTTAAACGATATTTTTATACAAAAACTTATTGCTACATTCAATATACAGAAAGCGCCTATTAGGTCGGAAACAACAAAAAACCACTCTTCAAGGAGTGGTTGTCATCGCGAGTAACGGTTAGGATTTCGATCTATAAATATCATCCGCTAATCCGTATACAAAGTTTGTCTGTCAATACACCATTTTGCATTTCGTCATAATGAAATGGATAATAATATCCTTCTATATCTCTTCTGGCAATTCCCGTGTAAAGGCGATGTGGGCTTATTAGTAATGTAAAACAAAATGTAGCAGAATCACATTCACACATATTTTCAATTCTGCCTCTCTATCCATTACTTGTGCTTGTCTAAAATCGTTGAGTTCCTTTTCTTCTACATGAATTATTTTTGCGATACTTGCTGTTGAAAACATGTAATCCTTAACGAGATCATTCAAGAGCAATGTTGCTCTTTCTTTTGCATCAAAACCTTGAAAACCAAAACATAACTTGGCTAATTTATGCTCTATTATTTCCTGCTGGTCAGTCGTAATATTCCCCTTACCATTTAGCAAACTTTCCAGCTCATTTATCGGTAAATCAACTATTTTGGAAAGCTGAAGATGATTGAAATTAAATTTTTCAGCTACTTCTTGTATTTGTTCTTTCAGGTAATCAAATGGGGATATATTCGTGACAAAAGATACTTCTGCCCTCTTCTTAAATTCTGGCATCGTCCTAACTCCTTTACTTTTAGTCATATCCATTATATACCACGTAAAAGTGGGGCAATGCATAAAATCAAGACGCTATTTAATCGAGAGCAACAGCGGAAGTATTAATAGAAAAATAGAGCCAGTAACTAAAATGTAAGTTATTTTTCTAGGTAGTTTTTGTTGCTTTGGGTCATCATAAAAACCTGAAAATTGTAGTTTATTACGATAGAGGACAAACAATAAAAAATATATGGCGATTCCTCCTAGCCAGCCTCCGTAAGTACCATCGACATTTATTCGTAAAGTAGTATAAATAAGCCTTACGCCTCCCCACAACAAGCATCCAAAAATGAGAAAAATCAAAACAATTCTTATTAATTCTAACAATACTTTTATTGTGGTTAACCATAATCCCCTTACTTTCATCACGACCTTTCTACATAAAGCTGTAATGTAAAATGCAAATAATATTTCCTGAATTAGTAATTGCAACGCCCTATTAATTTGGCCATGGATAGACGAAAAAGACCAACTTTATGAGAAAAAGCTGGTCTGGTCATTATGCTTTGTTTGGACTTTTCATATAAAGCCAGCAAAGATTAGCGATTTCTTCCGCTTCATATTTATAAATTGTGTCAGAAAAAGAACTACGAAATGGTTGGATAATGAGTTCTAAAACGCTTATGCGCGGCTTTTCTCTACTCATTTCATCCAAAAGCAACGTCGTTAGTTCCGTTGATTTTTGCTGAAGCTCAACCGTCGATATTTTTTTATAAAACAGTTCTAGTTTCTTTTGAATTTGATCGTTTGTGATCGGCTTGTACGCTGAATCCATTTCAAGCAAATACATATCATTTGGCTCTAATAATATTTCTCCACTCTCAATCATTTCTGGAAGAAAACTTTCTACATACTTTATCGATCTGTAGACTACCTTTTTTATATCAATTGTTGTCTTGGTTGCTAAATTCCAATAAAAGGATATATACTGGAACGTACCAAAAAATATGATTGCACACTCATAATAATAGGGCTTTCCATCCTCCCCATAAATATCATAAAATCTATTTTTTAGCCATGTGATTTCATAAAAACGGTGTTCAGCAAGAATTTTTTGCAACTCTTCATCATGCAAAAAAGAGATTTCTCGAAATAAAGGCATTAAGTTATATTTTTCTTTAATCCTTAAGGAAGCGATTAATTGTTCAACTAAAACTTCTATATCATCTATTTTCTTGCCGACTAGAATTTCCTCTTTTAAAACATTTCTTTCTAGACGATTTTGTTCGAGCACAGCTGAAAGACATTCATTTTTGGATGAAAAATAGTTATAAAATGTCCCCTTTGAAATATTGGCTTTATCTAAAATATCTTGAACCGATGTGTGCTGATACCCTTTTTCAGTAAATAATTGCAATGTTGCTTCGATGACCACTTGCTTACGATCTTTCATACATTTCTCCCATCTCAAAACACAATAACGAATATATTCCAATTATACTAGTAAAACAAAATTTCTCAAAATCTAGCATAAGCTCTAACATGAATGCTACTAGGAGACAATTTGAGAAATCAAGGCACTGACTCCAACAGTATGAGTTAAGCAAGTGGAATCATGGATGCATCTGTTGTACTCTGCAATCGCTTGCTCGTATGCCTTCATTTTATAATTTTGACCACTAAATAAGCTGCTGTAATTAACACTTGATTACTTGCATCCCTCTTGATTTCGTACATGGCTATCTTTGCATGAATATAGCTACTATTATCACCCATAAATGATCTGTAGTAGCTACCTGTTATCCTTTTAACACCATTTTGCTCTCCAGTATGTTATAATGTTATATGACTAAACCAACAAAGAGCATTAACCGATTTGAGCTGTAGCGTGTAACAACGCTACAGCTTTTTAATTTTAGACAGATTTTTTACTCATCATTGGCTCACCACCTGTAATACTAAATATTTTTAAATGCACATTCTGTTCAAAGTAGTTCACTCAATCATTTCTTTCAACTTCCTCTCTAAACAAGAATCATCAAGGACAGTGAAGAAGTAATAAACGAATAAAAAATTCATAGTATAGTAATAATGCCAAAATATAACAAGGGGTAAGGCTATGAGTATTGAATTCATCACACTAGCACCAACATTATTGCATGTGTTTAAAGCGGGAGAGTCGAATCCCAAAAAAGAAAGGCGCATTGTTTATGGGCAAGCTACATCAGACGCAAATGGTATAGCTACGTTTTATTTTACAGACAATGCATTAGCTAATGGCAATCCACTATTATCAACGATTGACTATGCCGTGGCAAGCGTATATTCTACAAATTCATCGATCAATGCAAGACCAAGAGTACAAATGAGAGAAAAGAATAGTACTGGAAAATATGTCTCTGCTAATATTACAAATATTAGTGGTGTCACAGTATTAGGAATTAGTGTATTAGGTTCAGAAAATCCAGTAAGTGGCGTTATTGTAGATTTTATGGTTTTAGGTAGTTTTGAAAGTTAGGAGAATGCGATGAGTTTGTAAGACTTCAAGCTGTAGCCTTTGCAAAAGCTATAGCTTTTTTCACGTTATACCCAATGAGGTGATATTATGGAAAATCTGTAGAGCTTGTAGTAGTAACTCTTTTGCAACTGGTTAGCTTGGTCATGAAAATTATCTTGCGATAGAAATGTTAGACCTATAAGATCTTTAATTGCTTCGGGCTCCCGACTTATTTTGTTGTTTTGCAAAAATTGTGGTGAAGTGTCTTGATTTAAAGTAGCCAAACCTGAAATTCAGCTAGCAAACCTTAAGCATTAGCAATTCCAACAGAGGCAGCTTCAACCGAATTTAAACATTAGGTATGATGCAGCATTTAAAGTAAACCTCCCTCCCCCTCCGTTTACACTAATTCTCAAACCAGATGAAGACTAAGTATACTGTTATTACAAATTAGACGCTCAAAATTCATATAGTAGTTTAATCCATTATCCATTACTGAACATTTGGAGGACTATCAAGAATTAATTTTCAAAAGATAGAAAAATTAGTGGATGGAAAAAATATGAATGTTTTGATTCAAGGACAAGGCACAGAAACAGTCGTGCTACTACCAGGTTTTGGGACAGGAACACCAGCACTTGATTTTAAGCCGCTAGTAGAAGAGTTATCGCCATTTTACAAAGTTGTAATGATTGAGCCTTTTGATTCTACTTAAAACGAATAGTTTTATACCAAAAATAACCAAATGAAGTAATGTTATGTTCGATAATAAACGATGTAGATATTCCTCAAAAAACCAGGTACACAAGTAGTCCCTGGTTTTTATTTAAAGCTAAATTGAATTTGCCATTTCAACAAGTAACTCTGGTTTGATGGAATCGGCACCTTTTTTATGAATGCCGAACATATACTGCAAATTATTTTTTTCAAAGACAAAGAACGTATATATTTGATGTTCAAAATAAACTCCTTTACTACCATCTTTGAGTGGATAACTTTCACCTTCAAAGTCCAATTTATGTTTTAAAGACCGAATATCAATTTTAAATATATTCTCTTTTATATGTTCATTTACAAAAATTAAGTTTAAAGTGGTATTCAGATTATATTCAGAATCTACATAAAATTTACCGAATTTGTGTGTAAATGAAATGGTAGAAGGAATTGTTGGTAACTTTACTTCAGTTTTGTAGTATTTTTCAAACGCATGAACAGCACTGTCAAGGGATTTATATCCTCCTTCAGAATATTTATCCACTAAAGAGGACGATTGAGTATTTGCATAAACATTAACACTAAAGGTAAAAATAAAAATGCAACTAATTATAAATAAAATATTACAAACTTTTTTAACCATTTTGCTACACCCCAATCAATAAAATAAAGCATTAATCTCTGAACTGTTTTCAATAAATCTCCCTTCGATATTTAGTATTTCAATAAAAGTATGAATTATTTAGCTGTATTACAAAATATAATTGAAAAAGGATCTAAGTTCACTAACACTTGAACTTAAATCCTTACTCTTTATATTTATTGGGAGACTGAACCTCTTCCAGTACATCTTTCCTTTATTGATGTATCACTACAATATACTTTCACCCTGTAATTACCAGAACTTGGTACAGTCCTATATTGAGTATCAGTGAAATATACTTCATCTCCTATATTATTATTAGAATCTACCAATTGAGTAATAAAGTTAAATTGACCTGTAGATTCATTATTAACTGCTAATTTTTGTCCTTTCTGAGCATAAACATACTCTGAAAAGTCAACTGCTTTAATTTTTCAAATTGGTATGTATGCTCTTTTTTCTACTTTTTTTCAGAGATGTTTACACATGTAGAAACAATCTACTTTATTTTAATAATCCTTTGACATCTATCACTCTATTAAATCTTAAATTCTAATAAAAACACTCCTTTTCTCAAAAAACTAGACTTTGACTCTTCTTGTCTACTTTTAATTTTACTATTCTAATTTACTACCTGCTTATGTAAAACAGAAACTTTATGTTACACATATTTAATAGAGGAGAATAAACTTCATAATATAAAAGAAAAACATTTGGAATTTATATGGAAAACATTCATTTTTAATGTTAAAATTTTCTATGAATGGTTTATGTGTATAAACTGTTCCCGAAATATCAGAAAAGAATGGGGGTCTTAAATGAAAAAATCAGTCCTACTTAGAGTATTGGCATTGATAGCCGTATTACTAATCCTTTTTTCAGATGGGATACAAACCTATGATTTTCTCATCCTATTGTTTGCTGTTTTCTTTATAGGTACGCCGTGGTACAAATTTTTCAAAAAGTAAATTTAAAGTTAGAAGGAGTAGTAAATGAAGTAAAAATTAATCCTTTTTGTAATGATTATACTTTTAGCATTTCAACCCCTATCTGTAAATTTAGGTGCTTTGGCTAAAGAAACAAATGAACATAATGATTGTAATAGTTGTTCACAACAAGCACCTTTGCAAATTGAAAAGAATGGTTTTCTTAATAACTTAGTAGTCGTAAATGAAGTAAAAGAGAATTTAGATATTGCAGAGAAGTTCACACATAGTGAATACAGTAGAGAAGACTTTGATTGGCAAAATACTGAATATATGGATTACGGTAAGAATAAAGATGGTTTGATGATTCCTTATAAAAAGAACAATGAAAGTTTTGATATACGATTACTGACTACTTATGATAAAACAACTGGTGAAGTCGGTGAATTTATCATAATGAGATCAACTCTAGATGTAGAGAATGATGAAATCAATGTTACTTATGCAACATTAAATAACGAAGACATGCTTGGTATGACTCTTGAAGCAAGTACAAATAAGGTAATTGATAAACAAGTTTATTTCGATGAAAATTCAGAAGTTTCCCTTTTATCAACTAATAGTGCTAAAGCAGGTTATTGGAGTGATTCATGGGAATGCTTAAAAAACTATTGGTATGATGCCCCTGAACTAACAAAACAAATATGTAGTGCTGCATGTGCGTCAGTAATATTTGGTGGAAATGTTGTAGGTGCTGTTGCTTGTGCTAGTTGTTTAGGTTCTCATGTTATGGTATGTCTAATCCACTAATAATTTAATAAATGTAAAATCCCTTCTAAGGACGTTTAAAACGTATTAGTGGGGATTTTTTTATATAGAGTTCTAAATAGTGCCAATAAAACAGAGTGCTGGTTTTTATAATAATGTTCCATTTGCTATCCTTCATCCTCAAAGTGCGACATTAAACTATTCAAATTCATTTACTCCTATTGGCAACACAATTCTCCTAGAATGCGTAACTTAATTAGAGACGTCGCTGTCTAAAGGTGTTCTACCATACGGTGGTTCTACTATAGAGAAACTCCACCAGAGACATCTCCATCATCTTTGCACCATTCTTTAATTAGTTTTGACTCATTTGCACCTTCTAATTCTCCCAACCTTTTAACAGCTTTGCAATAAGCAAAGAAAGTATCATAATCATTGAATTCATTCGATTTATGTTTAAAGTTTTTCAGTCGTATTTAAAATCACCTACTGATTTCTCAGTCAATCTTTCGTCCAATTATTTACACCTCACTATGTCACATTTTCTTTCGATTGATCATTCCAAATATTTAATTCTCCAGCCATATACTTCTTGAACTATGAAATAAAGTATTTTTATAATTTCTAAAAACCCTTCTTATCAATTCATTTATAATAAACATATTAATAAGTGAAAGGATGTATTTATTTGCTGCTTCCATATCGTAATGATCTTAGAAAAATTTTGATACCTTACCTAAACAATCTTGATGAGGAATTTTGGTTTAAGAAACCAGATTTCTATCCAAATAATCTAGCTTGGATAATTTCTCATATATCAAGTAGCGAAGACTATTGGGTGAATGAAATTGGACTTAAAAAAAGTTGTATTTTAAATCTTAACGATGCTTGTTCACCTAAAGATATATTATATAGCTATATTCAAATTAGAGACTATACTGATGACATATTACATACATTAGAAGATTCGCAACTCAATAAATTAGTCGAAATTCTTAAATTTTCAGATGGATGGATGCCACCTTCAGTACCTACACTAAATTGGCTGTTTAATCATGTGTATACGCATGAAGCATATCATGTTGGACAAATCTCGCTTATCGCCCGCATTAATGGATTTCAAAAGCCATTATTTTAACGATGAAATCATCACTTTAGATTCATTTAAATCTAAGGAAATCAAAAAATGATGATTTTAGGGTACATATATTTCATTACCTCCCCCCACTCTGTATATCTCTAAAAGACTATGACAAAAACATTTACTACAAACGTTGATATATCAATGTTTCCAAATAAAAAAACACTCGCATTGTAAACGAGTGTTTCACATCTTTTATGACAACCACTTCGGTGGTGTGTTTTTTTCCCAATAGATATCGCCAAGGTTGTGGTGTACCATGAATTCGTCCTCGGCACTGTGATAGTGGAAGTTATAGTAGTAGCCTTCCTGTGGTCTTTTTTCTGTACGCACATGGAAACGGATTACATCTGCTCCGGTTTCATTGTTAATGACATTGAAAATTTTTTCACCATAATGACCACTTGGCTTTTCAGAGATTGTTAATGATGCAGCGCTTTGATCGCCAAGATTAGCCACTGTCATCGCAATTGCTTCCTCCATTTTTGGGAAGATGATGCTGTCGAATTCATTGCTAATTTTCGGACCGACTTTTGTGCCAAATTTTATGTACGATTGCTCTCTTGCTGCATCTAGGAGTAAGGCATTATAATCGATCTCTTCTTCTTGAATTTGTATCTGTTCGTCTTGATAATCATCATGCTCAGCAGCAACAGCAGTGCTTGTCCTCGGTTCAGGGCCGATGGATGCACGGTTCGAAGGATTGTGATCAAATGCTTCCCAAATTTCATGTGTAGGCGTTATTAAACCAAATGTTAAAAACGCAACCATGATAACTATACTTTTTTTAACCCACGTTTTCATTTTTTGTCACCTACTCTTTATGTACAAATTGGTAATTCTCCTATTATTATATACGTTCTCGCCATTAAAAGGTTTCATATTTCTATAATTCATTGTACAATATTTATGAATAATGTGTCGGTTTTTTAAAGGAGGTACAAATCATGAGCATCGTAATGGGTATTGGTCTTTTATTAATGTTAGGTTACTTATCATCTTTATGCTTCACGGACTAATTTTTTTATTTTGTAATATGTACCCTACAAAGCCCTAAAAGCCTGTTATATGCAGTCTTTTGGGGTTTTTCATTTTTCTTTACTAGGTATGGCCCTTAAATAGCACCCATCTGATCATTCATTCTTTCAACCATCCTAAAAAATATCAGTTCCTAATCAATCTTAAATTAAATATAATGATGTTGAAGCGAAGTCACGCTAAAAATGAAGGTATTTTGGACATTCTCATTGACTTCTTTACTTGGACCTTTGAAGGGCATCACAATGTTCTAAGTTAGTATATTCTCCACTAGCAGTTAAATTATATATAATTGCCAATAAACCAATTACTGAACATGCAGAAAACATCATTGGATATGAACCAAATTGTACGATAATACCCATTACCATCCCACCTAAAGAAAAACCTAAGTCATACGATGCTAAAAATAACCCTAATAATACATGTTTATGTGACTCCGGAATTGCAAAAGAAATGTATGTGGTTAATGTAGGATATAACATCGCTGCTGCTATTCCATTAAATAAAACACTAATATAGACAAACGATCCGATAAGAGGAAGTGCCGCTAGCATCGTTGTCCCAATAATAGAGCTACTCAATATAAGGGTTATGAAACCTGGATGCCACTTTCCATCAGATGGAATATATTTTCTAAAAATAAATCTACTCCCTACAACAACTAGAGCCTGCAGAAATAAATAAAGCCCAACATTCCCTGTATTTGTAGTTAAAAAGTACAGAGGTAAAAATGTCGAGATTGCCCCAAATATACTTGCACCTATAAGCATTACCCCCGAAGAAACGATTAACCCTTTATGCGCACGAGCTAATTTCATTCCTTTTCTCATATCCTCCAAGGTGAACGATACATTTTCTTTTTTTACTTTCGGTAATGGTGATCTAATGAAAAACATAAGAGGTGCAAAAGCTAAGCAGGTAATAAAAATTAATAGCCAAGATACATCTCCTTGAACCCAGATAACCATTGCTAATGCTGGTCCATATAACCCTGGCATGACACTTGATAAAGAATACATTGCCATACCTTGTCCTCTATCTTCATCTCGTAAAGTCTCCGTGATACCCATTTGCATCGACATGGAGAAAAATGCCGTCACGATTCCTTGCAAAATGCGCACAACATAAAGACTTTCAACACCAAGCGATACATACAAAAGGAGTGCTGCTACATGCCCTAGTAATAAATATTTCATTACTGTATGGACACTGTATTTTGATACCATTTGACCAGCCCATGGACGTAACACCATACAAACAAACATATAGATTCCCATCATCAGACCGATTTCTGCCTCTTTCATTCCGTGATTAGCTGCCTGCAAAGGGAATATGACAGTTAATACAGAATTAGCCGTAAAATAAAAAATTGCCAAGCCGTAGTTTTGTAGCATGCTAAAAGATAATGGACTTACTTTCATAATTCCAACTCCTCTTTTAGGTCCAATTGGTGGTGAATAGAATCGATTTTAAGTTGTGAATCCAATAATACTTTTGTGGCCACATGTTTTGCATTCTCTAACTCATCTATCAGTAGTTGTTCCACAATTCTTCCTTTATGCATAATCGCGATTTCATCTGCCAAAAGTCGAGCTACATGTATGTCATGGGTGATAAAAAAGTAAGTTAGTTTTAACTCGTGCTGTAATCGTTTGAGTAGTTTTAAAATACTAATTTGCACCAAGACATCCAAACTATTTACTGATTCATCTAAAACAATCAATCGAGGTTGTGTGGAAATCGCACGTGCAATTGTAATTCGCTGTAATTGTCCGCCACTGAATTGCTGAGGATATTTCATCATATCCTCTTCTGACAGACCAACCATTTTTAGTAACTTTCCTACACGATCCTCTATTTGATTTATATCTAGCTTTTCATATACTAGTATTGGTTCCACAATAATGTCTCTGATTTTAAGCTTAGGATTTACTGCACTATGACAATCTTGAAATACCACTTGTAACGATTGTTGCAATCGTTTTCGTTCATTTATAGTTGTTTTATGTACATTTATCCCATTAAATAAAATCACACCATCATCTGGCTTTTCAATTCCAAGTATCATTTTACCAAGCGTACTTTTTCCAGAACCGCTTTGTCCTAGCAACGTAAAGCAACTGCCTTCTTTTATATTAAGCGACACATTTTCTACTGCCTTTACCATCGAATTTTTCTTCCTAAAAAATCGTGATTGACTATAGCTTTTAGATACTTGCTGTACTTGGATCATCTGTTTGTCCCCTCCATTCTCACCCAGTGGTTCTGATCATATAAGACAAGCTCTCCTGATACTGAACCTTCATACTTATCAGCAAGCTCTTCTAACTTACTATGCTCATCTCGTGCTGCAACAAGCGTTTGAGTGTAAGGATGAATCGGGTGCAATAAAATATGGGAAGTGGGACCTTGCTCAACTACAATCCCTCTTCTCATTACAACTATTTCTTCTGCTAAATTTGCAATAACACCTAAATCGTGCGATACAATCAACATCGACATTGCCGTTTTCTCATGAAGTTTTTTTAATTCCTTTAATATTTCAAGTTGTGTCATAGTATCTAGTGCTGTGGTAGGTTCATCAGCAAGTAATAGCTTTGGCTCAAGGCTTGCTGCAATGGCAATCATGATACGCTGAAGCATTCCTCCGCTTAGTTCATTTGGATATTTGTTTAAGATCTCTACATTACCTAATTGAAAAAGTGCGAGCTGCTCCTTTGCTTTCTCAATTGCTTCCTTTTTAGACATTTTTGTATGTGCTTGAAGCGTTTCAATGAAATGTCCACCAATCGACACAATTGGATTAAACATGGACATTGGATTTTGCATAATGAGCCCAATTTCCTTTCCTCGCACCTCACGCATTTTTCTCTCCTCTATCGAAAGCAAACTCTTTCCATCAAATTCAATACTTCCCTTTGCAGATCGCTCTTTACGGTAAAGATTTAAAATCGTCGAACATAATACAGATTTTCCGCTACCACTCTCCCCAATAATTCCAACAACCTTGCCTTTCGGAACTGATAAGCTCACTTGATTTAGCACCTGTTTATCATGGATAAATACAGTTAAATTTCTAATCTCTAACATATTATTTCACCTCTTCTCACACTGATTTTGGATTAAGTAAATCTCTTAACGAATCACCAAATGCATTAAAAGTCAATACAGTTATTGAAAGCATTACACCTGGAATGATCATTAACTCAGGTTTTATCATTAAGTATGTTTTACTCTCACTAATCATCATGCCCCATTCAGCTGTTGGAGGCGTTATCCCAAGTCCTAAAAAAGACAACTCTGAAATCATTAATATCGTTGAACCTAAACCGATTAGCTTTAGTAAAAGCATTTGCGGAAATACAAACGGTACGATATGACGCCACATAATTTTCAAAGTCGGGACACCGCAAATTTTGGCATAAACCACATAATTCGTTTCTTTTAAACTCACAACCATATTCCGTATAACTCGTGCAAAGCCGACCCAAATTACAATGACAATTGCAATTACTAGATTTCCCATCCCTGCTCCAAGTGCACCAACAATAATAAGCGCAAAAATAAAATTTGGAATTGCGAGCAAAATATCGCATAGACGCATTAAGACTAAATCAATCCAACCTCCAACATAGCCTGCAGTTATACCAACGACCATACTAATTAGTAGCGTGACTAGTAGTACAATGAGTGCAACAAATAACGACACTCTCGCACCTTCGATTAACCTTGATAAAACGCAACGTCCTAAATGATCTGTCCCAAGAGGATATTGTATTGAAAAACCTTGTAGCTTCATGGCCATATTCGGTAAATGAGGATCATTTGGCATAAGCAATGGCCCAAATATCGCAACAAAAAATAGGATGCTTACAAGAAACGTACTACAGTAAAATGCCCATTTTTTTCTCATCACAATTCCTCCTTTAATCGAATTCTCGGATCAATAAACGCACATATTATATCCGCTAAAAAATTAATGATAATGTAGAAGAAACCAATAATCATAATGAAACCTTGCATTACGTTATAATCTCTCGCTGTTATTGCAGTAACAATATAACGGCCCATGCCGGGTATAGAAAAAATAATTTCAACTATTGCAGCCCCACCAATAAGTACCCCTAATGTCATCGCAAGTGAAGTTATAAATGGTGTCAATGTAGCTTTAAAAATATGCTTACGAATAATGGCTGACTCACTTATACCTCTAGCACGTGCAAACGTTATAAAAGGCTTATCCATTTGCTCAATCATATTTGTACGAATCATACGAATGTAAAATGGTACATTGGCCAAAGCTAAAGTTAATGCTGGTAAAATGATTGCATCTAAATTTCCCCATCCCATAAGTGGAAGAAGATTAAGCTTAAAAGCTACAACATAAATCAGAACGAAACCTAGCCAAAAACTAGGCATCGAGGCAATGAAAAATATAGTCATTCTTGTTAGATTATCAAAAGCAGAGCCCTTTTTTACTGCACTAAAAATTCCAAGAGGAATAGAAATAACTAATATTAATAGAAAAGCTACGAGCGCCAACTGAGTTGTAACACCAAAATAGGACAATAATTCCTCACTAACTGCGTTTCCATTCATATATGAAGTTCCAAAGTCTAATTTTAATACTCCACCAAGCCATGTTACATATTGTGTGAGCAAGGGCTTATCCAACCCTTGCTCCTCTCTTGCTTGCTCTAGTATTTCATCTGTTACTGGAATATGGTTTGCCATATAATATGACTCTATCGGATCACCAGGCATAATACGCATGAGTGAAAATGCAATTAACGTTAAACCAATCATTGCTATAGTCATACTAAAAAAGCGGTTTAAAAAGTACTTTGCCATTATTATCACTTCATCTCATATAAATTTATTGGTACCTCAAATTGTTGAGGAGAGAATTTGATTTTTTTGAATACATCATTTGCCACAAGATAATTTTGCTTATATGAAATTGGCATAAAGATAGCCTCTTGCTGAATTGTTTGAATTATACTTTCATATAATGAAGCCCGCTCAGTTACATCTGTAGATCTAATAACACGTGTAATTTCCTCTATAAGTTTGTCACTCGAATCTGTTCCCATAATGGAATAGTTACCAATTTGTTGCTCTCCTGTCATAGTACGTATATACATATGAGGATCATAAGGTGCGCCCCAAGTATCATTCATTACTATGTTGTATTCACCTGCTTTTGTTCGCGCATAATACACTTGATTATCCTCGGCTACCAATTTCACATCCGCACCAACTTCTTTCCAAGCTCCTTGTAAATACTCGTATATTGCTTTATGAATTTGGTCGCTTGAATTGTAAGCCATTAGTAATTCAAGCTTTTCACCATTCTTTGAACGAATCCCAGTTTTTCCATCAACTATCCAGCCAGCTTTATCTAGAATTTTTTTAGATTTTTCTACATCAAAATTATATTCTTCAATTTCAATATCACTATATGGGAATCCTGGTGAAAATAAAGAGTGTGCCTCTTGCTCCATACCACTTAAAATATGATCAATAATAGTTTGTCGATCTAGTGCATGTTGAAGCGCCAATCGTACCTCTTTATATTTAGTTACACCAAAAGTGGTATTAAGAGATAATATACGAGTTGATAGAGGGTCTGAAACTTCAGTCAAATACTCGTCATTCTGTCTCAATGTGGTAAACTCAATTGGAGTAAGTTGGGAACTTCCGAAAATTAAATCAATTTCACCATTTTCTAAAGCCATCATACGCATCTGTGAATCAGCAATATATTTCACTTCTACTTTTTCAATCGAGGGTTTTTCTCCCCAATAATTTTCATTTCTCGTAAATACAGCATGATTTTCATCTGCTTCATTTAAAATCCATGGCCCTGTACCAATTGGTTTCTTGATTCCATCTGCTGTATTGCCACTGTCTGGAAATCCAGCGTCACCTAACATACGTAATGGACGAATTAAAGCCAACTCCTGTAAAAACGGATAATATGATTCTTTTAATGAGACCTTTATTGTTAACTCATCAATTACTTCAACTTCATCAATAACTGTTACTACCTCTAACCAACTATGCGCTAAACTATTTCCGATAACTGTCTCAAAATTACGTTTAACGTTATCTGCTGTTAACATAGAACCATCAGAATATACTACTCCTTCTCGCAAATGAAATGTATATTCCTTACCATCCTCAGAAATATCCCAATTCTCAGCTAATCCTGGAGATATTGTCCCATCATTTCCATAAGCAACTAATGGATCATATAGCAGCGCCTGTGCAAACATTTCGTTTGGTGAATATAAATGAGGGTTCGCCTCTCCTATATCTGACGGCCAAGACATTTTCAATGTATTTTTATTAACACTACTTTCTTCACCAGCATTGGGTGCTGTATCATCGCTACAAGCTACTAAAAAAAGTAAAACAAATAATGGGATAAATAAAAAATATTTTCTCTTTAACATGTTTAGTCTCCTTAAATTCATAGTTATTCCATTTAATTGATGCTAAAATCAATCCACACAAAAAGAAGTAATTTCTAATCTGATTTCTTTTTATAAATAATGTTATTTATTCCTCCCTCCTTCAAATTCACAAAAAGTAATGATTACGCTTTGAACAGGTCGCTCCACCATTATAAATAGTAATGATTACTATTATCAATATTTTTTTATTTATTTTCATTCTACTCCAAACACCCAAAGTCTTTATGTTTCTGTATTTCATTTATTAATCTTCCAAAAAACAAACAAATAGGCCCATTAGACATTTCAATTAGTATCTTCTATTCATGATTTGACTGCCTCTTTTCAATAAGTATTACCTTTAGGCCAAATTCCTTCATAACATTTCTCGCAATACTACTGGGAACTTTATTTTATTTCTATTTCATAATCTTTTTATGTACCTCTCTTAGACTGTTATTTCACTATTAAGCTAAATGTAAATATAGAAAAATTACTCTATTTTAAAATGGGTATTTTACAATGGGAAGCAGTTCATAGTCTTAATAACAGAGGATTCTACATGGATCTCACACGATTCCAAAGCTTAATGATATGAGGGATATAAAAGTAAGATGAATGCTATCTAAAAGTAATCGGCATCAATGTTAATTTCACTCATATCATTTACAATGACTGCCATTTTTAAATCTTTTGTATTCGATAACAAATTATTAAGTATTGTTGTTTTACCAGCCCCTAAATAACCACTTAATGATGTAACTGTGATTTTATCCATGTTAAAACTAATAAATAGTAATCATTACGATTTGAAACATATTTTAGTTAATCATATTTCTAATCATATTGCAAGTATTTTTTAAAATTAAAAACACTTTTAGAAGACTCGAAAATTACTGACGAATCTTTCTAAAAGCGTTTTTACTTTATTATTTAGTTTCTCGGCGAAACGTACACGTTTTAATCGGGGAGAATACTTTTTTAATTCTAATCGTTCTGGGTTATTTCGTTTATTTTTAGTCGTAATACAATTTTTATCTCCTGTTTCTGTACATGCTAAAGTAATATTGACTCTCATTTCTAACACTTCATAATTAGTAATGATTACGCTTTGAGTGGCAGTTCATTATAATTACTTCGTCAAGGGATCTAATTTCATATTTCATAAAATTTATCAATTCTTATTGGAATTGATAGATGTTTCTTATTAATTTTAGATCAGTCACTTATTTGAATGATAAGCTAACAATCCATATAGATTTTGATAAATCCCTTAAAATAACCTCATAAATAAAAAGGTTATTTTATTAACTTACGCTTTTCTCATCATAAATACACAAAAATATTAGAATTGTTTACGTTATTTGAGAAAGGAGTTTTCTTATTTCAGAAAAGCGCCCTAGTTGTTTTATCGCCTCCTCTTTCGTTAATGTCTCTGCTTCTGCTTAGTTAAAAATGACTTGTACCTTCTCTTTTGAAATCTCATTAGCGTTAGCTGGTTACTCACTTGATCTACCACAAATTCACTACTTCCAATAATTTGAGTTGGGGACTTTGCTGCAAATGCAGAAAATATAGTATCAAAAGTAGTAGCAACCAATCTCATGTTCTTTTTATAATATTTCATTTCCTTTTAAGGTGTATTTTGTCTTACAAGTTAATCCTATATGTGCAGTTACACTGGAGTTCCCTTTTTGCTTCATTGTCTATCTAGTAAGCATTCATAAATAGCATCAATTCATTTATAGTGAGGGGTTTAGATACGTAATAGCCCTGTATTGAATCATATTCGGCCTCTGATAAGGAATTAAGCTGCTCAACGCTTTCTACTCCTTCTATAATCACTTTTAAATCTAGTGTTTTGATAAATTTTGTAAGCAATGCAACTACCTTTTTATTTGAGTTGCCCTCAATAAACAATCTATCTAATTTCACGCCATCTAGAGGAAACAGCGAAATATATTGAAAATTGGAATAGCCAGAACCAAAATCATCAATTAATAAAATATGACCACGTTCACGAATAATTTTTAAATTTTCTCTCGCCTCGATTCCCATTAGGGTTTCCTCCGTTAATTCAAAAGCAATTCGTTTATTGTTCGTAAAATTAATGTCATCCAAATGCTCCATTAGCCAAGTGATATCATTGATTAATGAAGCGGTTAAATTAATCGAGACATAAACTATTTCATTATATCTTTTCAACAAATCAACAGCTTTATTAATAATATTCTTAGTTAACTTTATCAAACTCTCATTATCTAACATCGGAATAAAAACACCTGGTGATATGGAACCTAGTTCTTCGCATTTCCACCTGCTTAGTGCTTCAAAGGATAATTGCCCATCATTGTGCAATATGGGTTGGAAAACGATTTCAAACTCTTTCGATAGTAAACATTCCTGTGAAATGGGTGCTTTTACAGCATAACTATCCTTATTTTGCGAATAGACTTGTCTAACGTAATTTAACGCTGGAAGTCTTCTATCTTGTACATATAGATATTGTGTCCTTACATAATCAATATGTGATAAATCATTAATAATGGAAAGAGCCTGCGACTGAACATTACAGACTACTATATATTCCTTATCAAATACTCTGTAACATTCAACCTCTGTTTGATAGATTGCTAATTCTCTCTTAACCTCATCTATGCAATTAAAAGTATCTACATTATGCCAACTTATGATTGTAATATATACTAATGCGAAAGATTTTTTATTTTCAATACTCGTCAATACAAACTTACGATTTGATTCAAATTTTGTTATCCCAGTCTCCATCCTAATTCCTCCAATTGGGTAGTTTCAACCTCCAATTATTATCAAAAAATTACTATACATATAATATATTTTATAAAGTGAATCTGTAGTTAGCGTGTATTGAATGTGAAGTTTATGTGGAGTACTAACAATTGGTTAAAAATGGATAATTTAGCTCTTTTACTTGCACAAAAAAGAGCTAACAAATCACCACTTCAAGAAATTTGCTAGCTCACTATATTTAGTTTAAATGGCTGCCTTTACCATCGTTATTTATTCATCTGTTTTAAAATTTGATACTAAATTTTGAAGCTCCTGTGACATCTCTGCTAAAGAACGGGATGCAAATGTCATCTCAATCATCGTAGCAGATTGTTCTTCCGCTGCCGCTACGACTTGTTGTGTATAGCTTGATGACTGATTGCTAACATCTTTTACTTTCCATATTTCATTTACAAGAATGTCTGTATTCGCACTAATATCTTGAATTTCAGTAGAGACAGATGCTAGTTTATTGTTAATCATGTCTACATCAAATGCGATTTCTTCAAATGTTTTCCCCGCATTCGCAACATGATCTATCCCCTTTTCCACTACCATTTTTCCTTCATTAACAGTTTGTACTGTATTTTGTGTATTCATTTGAATATCACCTATTAAAGCAGAAATGTTGTTAGCTGCATTGCCTGATTCCTCTGCTAATTTCCTCACTTCATCTGCAACAACAGCAAATCCTTTCCCTTGTTCTCCTGCTCGTGCTGCTTCAATTGCTGCGTTTAAAGCTAGTAAATTGGTTTGAGCTGCAATGCTAGTAATGACATTAATAATCTCACCAATCTCTTGTGATTTACTTTCAAGCAATTGCATTGCTTCAGTCGTCACGATGTTCTGTCTATTAATTTGATTCATTTGTTCCACTGTCTGTGTAATGACTTCATTACCATAAAGAGAAACCTTAGAAGTTTCAATGGATAGATCGCTTAATTCTTTAATATTTTTCGTAATTTCTGTGATGCTTGATGATATCTGTAAAACTGAATGATTTGCTTCCTCCATACCAGCCAGTTGCTTTTCTTGCCCTGTAGAAATTTCTTGAATAGCCTTAGTAATTTCATCTGAAGCCATGCTTGTTTGTTCACTACTCGCAGTGAGTTGTTCAGATGTAGCTGCCACATGTTCGGCTGAACTTGAAACGGATTCAATCATACCTCTTAAATTTGTAGTCATCGTATTAATTCCTGTCGCTAAATGACCTAACTCATCTTTATTTTGAACTTTTAGATGCTTAAAGGTTAAATCTTGATTAGCAATCTTTTGAACACTATCAGTGACCATCTGAACTGGAATTGCTAAATGTCTTGAAAATAAAAATATAACGATTAAACCTATAACAACACTACTAGCAAGTGTAACCATAATCGTATGTTGAATTAACTGAACGCCATGATTAAATGATGCCATGAAGCTACTAGCACTTACCACCCAACCCCAGTTCGGATCTAAAGCGCTATAGGCTATTTTGTCTTCTTCTGTATCAGGTTGGTTCGGTAATGCTCTAGCGTAATATGTAAAACCCCCACCCTTTTCTGCTGCTTTTATCATATCTTGTATCATATAAATTCCGTTACTATCAACGCTCTCCCAAGCATTTTTCCCTTCTGAGAAAGGATGGGCTATTCTTTGACCATCTAATCCGTAAATAGCAAAATAGCCGTCCTCGCCTAAATCAACATGAGTAGTTATTTCACGAGTACCATCACTATGTAAATCCCCAATTAAATGTTGTTTTACTTTTTCTTGAGCATCCTCTAACGATATTTCTCCCGTTTGAACGGCATAATTCATTGAATCAATTAACTGAAGTGCCATTTCAACATTATTTTTCAGCATTTTTTCTCCCATATCATCCAAGTGCTCTTTAGCAGAATAATAACTGCTTACGCCGATAATTAAGCTTGGAATGAATAAGAGGCTTAATGTAATCACAATTAACTTTGCCCTGATCTTCATTATCTATCTATCTCCCATCTTCATGTTTAACTTAATGAATCAAGATTCCTGTTTCATTCGGTTCTAAAATTTGAGCTGCCCTTCGTAACAATTATTTACCTTTCAGGAAATGTCACTAAAAATTGAATACCATTCTCCATATTATTCACGGAATAGTTAATAGAGAGTGATTGAAATATTTGTTTGACAATATATAAGCCTAAGCCACTTCCACCAGTGTTCCTATTTCTTGATTTTTCGATTCTATAAAAAGGCTGAAACAATTGTTGTAGTTCGTCTGCTTTTATTTGTACACCTGTATTAATGATTTGGATTTGAATCTGGTTTTGTTTTGAATCCTCCGTCAATGCTAAATATACAGTTTCTCCCTGTGGTGAATACATAATTGCATTATGGATAATATTTTTTAATGCTTTTTCTAATAAATCACTGTCTGTAAATACGTAATTATCTGGTGGGATTTTGTTAATGATTCTAATATTTTTCTGAGATGCAAAAAAAGCGAGGTCCTTCGTAATAGTCTCAATTAAATCTAGGAGATTTATTTCTCTTGCTTGGATTTTAAATATATCTTGTTCTAGTTTGGACATACTTAAAATTTCACGGACGAGTTGTTCTGTTCTTTCAATAATTTTACGGTTTTTTTCTAAATAGTAGTCACGATTTTGATAAGGTCCGATATTATAAATCATCCCTTCTATATAACCTTTCATGACAGTGAGTGGCGTTTTTAATTCATGTGCAACTGTAGTGAAAAACTCCCTACGTTTTGTTTCGATTTTTCTTTCTCTTTCAATATCATCTTTTAATTGCTCATTTGCTATTTGTAAATCATTCATTGTCTTTTGCAAGTTATTCGACATTTCATTTAAGCTATTAGATAATTCCTCTAACTCATCATTGGAACGAACTACTATATTTTCGGAAAAATCAAGGTTTGCCATCTTTTGCGCACGCTCATTTATATAAAGGAGTGGTTTTGTAATAAATCTTGAATATAGATAGGCACTGCCCAATCCAATACCCACTACTATGATGCTAATATAAGGGAGAAAGCGTACTAAGACCTGTGAAGCTTCATCGATAGGTTGAAATGTAGCAAATACATTCACGATTAAATTACCTTTATCTAGAAATTGAATGGGGAAAGATTTATGAAATGCATTTACTGTTTCTTCATTTTGTAATGGTGTTGTTTTTCCAGTAATAATTGGTGGCGGCGAATTTCCCTGAATCATGAACGAAGGTGAATATATAATATTTCCGTCCTTTTCTTGTAGGTAAATGATGGCATTATTTTCTTTGGAGTACTCGTCCAAAAGATTTCTTGCATGTTCTAATTTTATTTTTTCTGATTTTTTAATGATGTCGACCATACCGGATTGGAGTTGGTTTGTTTTATATTGTTCGTAAAATGTTGGAAGGAAGAAGTATAATGTTAAATAAATTAATACTGCAAAAGATAGCAGTATAAGAGAAGTAATCATAAAAAGTTTATAGGTTATTTTTTTCATCTTCATGATGTGTACAATCCTACTCATCGATTTTGTACCCAATACCCTTGACTGTTTTAATATAGGGTATATTTAATTTTTTTCTTAAATTTTTTATATGTGTATCAATCATCCGTGTTTCTCCTGAATAATCATATCCCCAAACTTTTTCTACAATGATTTCTCTAGTAAGTACTTTTTTTTCGTTATGAAGTAATAGTTGTAAAATCTCGAATTCCTTTGTCGTTAAAGAGATTTCCTCTTTATTTACATAAGCTTTGTATCCGTCACAATCGACATTAAGTTCATTAAAATTTAAATCGTTACCCCGATTTTTATAATTGCTTCTTCTGAGAATGGCTTGTACACGTCTAATCAACACATGAAATGAGAATGGCTTCGTTATATAATCGTCAATACCAAGATCAAAGCCTTTCATTTGATCTTGTTCTTCTTCTAATGCCGTTAGGAAAATAATCGGTATATTAGATTGACTACGAATCATTTTGGCTACTTCAAATCCATTTAGATTTGGCATCATCACATCAAGAAGAATTAAATCAAAGGGTTGAGTATTCAATTTCTTTATTCCCTCTACTCCATCTGATGCCACCGCTAAAGTATAATTTTGTGTCTTCAAAAACTGCTTAATTAATTCTTGAATTTCTAAATCATCTTCTATTACAAGAATCTTGTAGTTCATTAAGATCTCCCCCTAGTTAGCCATTATAACCACGCAATCTGTAGTTTATGTGAAGATACCTCGTTTTTTCTAAAAAAATATAAATGAACCCTACGATTATAGTCATACTTAGATTTCATAAAAATAAGTTCCATCACAGGATAAAATTCCCCCAAATATCCACAGGCTTAATCTTGAATCTGCTGATTTTTTTGGAGGAATGTATTCTTCATCATGACATGGAATTTTTATAATATGGAACTCTTTCATCTTTGTATAATCATTAAAGAAAAGGAGATGTTGCCCCCTGCTAAATATGAGTGGATTCTGCTAATACTGAATGCACGTTTGAAAAAATTTATTTTCATATCACCTTAATCGTCCAACTAAATTCGACCTATTTGGCGTCAATATGAAGAACGTGGAATTCTTATCTAGAGATATAATAAGGGAGTTTATGTGAGTTAATAGAAACTAAAACGTGTCCACTTAGATTAGATGGCATCAAACAAGAGGAGTATCATTAGGAGGTGGTATAACATAAAATGACCAACGTTTTACAACCAATACAATTTGTTATTTTTCTCAGTTAGTTTTTAGCACATTTCGTTTTCATTCCTACCATTTGCACAGTGGTCGAACGAGGAGCATGGATACGTGACTTGGCTGGTGTAATTCCAATATTCCTTTTCGCATTACTACTATTTTTTCTGACTTATGCAGTCCTCCGACTTCAAGATTTGACTTTCATCCAGCACGCATTTCTCCCTTTTGAAATCAGTTTAATTTCACCACCTACTTGTAAATCAGTTAAAGCTTTACTAATTGTACTTTCGGCTATATCAGGATAAATACTTCGAATGTATTCTTTTGTAAAGGGTTGTTCTTGGTTAAGAATAAAATTCTGAATTCGCTCTATCTTAGTATGTCTACATATAGAATCCCGTATTCTGTTATGTAGATTTTTATAAGCCTCTAAAATAATAGATAAGAATGTTTTTAACCAGAAGCTCATATTATGCCCATTACAATACCAATTTACCGATGATTGATAGACGGCTTCATAGTATTCTGCCTCTCTTTTCTTGATATATTCATCTAAACAAACATATTTAACAAATGTATGTCCGCTTTTTACTAGTAATAATTGCATTAACATAAGCATTAATCTACCATTACCTTGACTAAATGGGATTATACAATAAAGATTGAATATAAAACGAGCTATCAATATAAGTGTAGGTAACTCTTTTTTACGGTTTAATACATTGTACTGGTTGCATAATTGTTCTACAGCCATTGGGATATTTTCAGGAGGAAGAGGACGATAAACAATCGTGTGCATCCCTTTCTCCGGAATTCCCGGGATAGAGAATGGCTTTTGACGCCATTTTGCACCGTCAGAGGTAATAAAATGAACTAATTGAAAATGCAATTCTTGTATAGTATCTGGACTAATAGAGAAAGCACTAGATTTTTCATGTACAAGTGTCAGCGTTTCATAATAACAAAATATCGCATCTTCTGAGATCGATTGGGGTATCATATCTTCTAAAATAAGTTCTTTTAATCGCTTATTAGAAACTTTTATATCCTCATATACCGAAACATAGTTTTTTATATATTGTAGTGGCATCGCTTTTGCAAGCCTAGTGAACATATCAGGTCTTTGCTCTTGATAAGCGGTCAACTTTCCTTTATATTCACTAATTTCACTAACTAAGTTTATTATTTGTTGCTCACCACTATTTATATATTGATCTTCGAAAAAATTTCTCATGTGGTTCCTCCTTTCTTGGAAATCATGTTGCTTTTCCTTTGTTACAATCATACAGATTATTATTTTCAATTGCGAATCTTCATTAAATTAAACAAAAATACTAAAAATAACATCGTTTATTATTCTATATTGGTTCATTCACTGTATAAATGTAGCGCAATTAGAAGATAAATACGCATAATTCTTATCGGTCCATTCGTTTAAATATTAAAATGTCACAAAAAATAATTCATATGCTTTAGGCAAGAATATCGAAGTATTTCTCCCAGGGTAAATTTCACAAAAAATGAAGTCAACCTGAACGATAAGGATTGATTTAGTGTTTTCCAAGAGCGTTTTGTTCACAAAGTTGATTGATAATCTATCGTTTCAATTGCCATTCATTGTAACATACCTATAGCTATAAAAATTTTGATAATGTAAAATGTTATCCAATTTTTAGAGGCAATATAAAAATGCAATACCCTTACTTTTAATACGCTAAGGGTATTGCATGCTTCTATTCTTATTCAATTATTTTAGTAGCCACAGAAAGGGTTTCAAAATTAACAGGAATTTTTTTTGTTTCTATTGTTACGGGCTTTTTCGAATCTGTAATATCTGTTATTTTAGCATATAAACGTGTACCGAATTCTGTGCTAAATCGTCCTTCGCCCGTCGCTCTAATTCCAAATCGATCATTTCCTTCTGCATTATCTCTAATTACGCGTTCAAATCCTTGAGTATCTGAAGCAAAGTTCATGGCAGAATATAAAAGTTGAGGGCTCATCGGTAAATTATTGTAATAATAAGTAGCGTCCCCATATAAATCTGCATTCAGTCTGTTCCTACCCGATATTGTTATTTTTTCAAATACATACTCAACTTTATATTTTTTCCCTGCTGGAACAGGAATTCCTTGTGGAGGCACAGTAAACTTTCTAACTTGTGATTTCTCTGTAGTGTTGGAAGTGGACATATTATAATCAACACTAAAACTTTGCGAAGCAGAGACCATCATTACAGAAAGCGTTGCATTGTAATTATATCCAAATGTCCAACCTGAAGTATTGGTTGTACTAGTCATTTCCTTAAATTCATGCTCATATCCACTAGTAGATAACGTTACCTCATGCCCTAGATTATTTTCTAAAATATTTTCTCCAATTGTCAAAATTTGAGCGTTTTCAATCATAGACCCTTCTATGATACTACCGTTTAATTCGGTATCTTTTATATGATGGTATCTATATTCTGTACCATCAAAAGCAGCACTGATCAACATCTTTTTCACTCTGTCATCAATATCTTGATAGGCACTATTCTTATGTTGATTTTGTTCAGCCGCTTTTATGTTGCTTGAAACAACTCCAATATTATTCCCCGTCAGTCCTTGATTTTCAGAAGCACTTGCATTATTAGAAAAGGGACCGCCTGCCAATAAAGTACTCGTTACTACACCATACAGTATTATTTTATTTTTCATTGTGAAACCCTCCTAATATTTTTTTATTAAATATCTACTATTAATAGATTATCTAATGTAAATATAATATTAAATGTCACTATTTTTGACAAAATGGGATAAAAACTATTCTTTATAAAGACATATGGATTGTTTTTAATCGTTTTTTAATCGTTTCTTTCCCTAAATATATTGTTTATTTTGTATTTAAGGTAGAAGGATGCAATAAAAAAATAGAAGGTAGCATTAATTGTCACAATTTATTAATTTTTCCTCCGACATAACACTTTATCAAGAAATTGACAAATAGCAGACGAGATACACTTAAGATTTCTATTTTGGTGGCGTTCTATGATAATTAAAGTGTCTTACGAAAGAAGACTCTAGAAAGCCACTTTTAATCAGTTGCTTTCTAGAGCCTATGGGGAAAATTTGTTAGAAATCTGTTAAAAAGGGATTAAATTCATTTTAAATAATAGAGGAAAAATAAGATTACTGTGAATACAAAGTGGTAGATCGTATTTTTACCTTTGGAAGGTGTTGAAATAATACCTAAGAAAAATATTTTTCAGCTACTTGGCCTAAATAAGTCAGTTCTTATGCTACAATATCTATTTTGTTTTGGCAGTTTCCATAATCCAATTAGCTAAATTGTCTATTTGCCCTTCTACAGCAATTGGGTCTCGAAACCATGACTGGCTTTCAGTCCACAAAAATACTTTTCCATCGCGAATCGCAGGCAGGTTACCCCAAATCGGATCAGCCTGTAGTTCCTCCAATGTCGATTCTGTTGTTAAAACCAAATAATCTCCAGTATATTCAGGAAGCAATTCCAGTGAGAATTCATAAAATGATTCAGCTAGCATATGTTCGGGAATCGTAGCAGGCGGATTCGCGCCCAATATTTCATACATGATTCGACCACCTCGTCCAGACTTCGGTCCGAATAAGAATACCTTTCCATCATACTCCTGCATGATGGAAACAGTCTCTCCCTCATCAAGTACAGCTTGAACTTCATCATGTAACTTACTTGTGCGACTCTCAAAATCGGTAATCCATTGTTCAGCGACATCCTTTTTGTCTAATAAATCACCGAAATATCGCATTTCCTCCTGAATACTTTCAAAGCTATTATACGGCATAGCCACTGTTGGCGCGATGAGCGAATATTTGTCCACTGTTTCTTCTTTATTAATATTTGTAATGATTAAATCTGGTTTCAAATCAACCAGTGCTTCAAGCGAATCTCCCACATTAGTGACACCGTCAAGCATCCCTTCTAAATACGGACTTTCCATCAATAAAAAATCAGATGCCACTGGTTGGACGTCTAGTGCCAACACGGTACCTAAAAATGCCGATGCTGCTACACGTTGTGGATGCGCAGGCACTTCCACATCTCCGAGAGCGGTCTTAATTGTTCGCATTTCGATATTGGCAGGTGCTTCTGCATTCACTTGATCAGATTTGGCTGCGCCACTATTTCCCTTTGTCCCTTCAGATGATGTCCCACATGCTGATGTAACCATTGTTAGACACAATAGTGTCATCGCTAACATATTTTTTTTACTCATTGCCATATCATTTCCTCCATCTAACATTAATTGATAATGAATATCATTACCGTTTAAATGATACATGGCTGGATGTGGAGCAACAATGGACAAATCTGTCCACTTCATAGTATCTTTCGAACCTACAAACTGGTATTGCCTGCGATATTCCCCTGGAGTTATACCTGTTTGTTTCTTAAACATACGGTTAAAATAGACTGTGTCTGGATAACCAACATAAGCAGCAATTTCTTGTAGCGTCGCTTCGGTATCACACAGCAAATTTCGTGCCAAGTCTATGCGTAATCGAATCGTATAATCAAGTGGGCTGCATCCCATCTGCTCTTTAAATTTCCTTGAAACATACTGTGGGGTGTAATTCATTTGATGGGCCAACTGCTCCATGGAAATCATTCCACGATAATTCCTTGCGATATAGCGGACAACTTGTTCAGCCAACGTTGGGGCGTGTGCAAGCTCCATCCGCTCCTGTAACGCTGCATGGACGAAACGGATGAATTCCCCCTTAGCCTTCAATCTTCTTAATTCATGGACATCCTTCATGTCTTTCTCTTTGTCTATCTGCCCATTATCTATTTGTTGCCAATCGCTCAACATTGTTTCTAGCCTCTCCAACATAACGAGCGGTTCGGATGGCGACACTGCCCAACTTTTCATAAATGGATTGTCTGTTTGCATCATCATATGAAACTCCCGCAATGCTGAAGCTGGCAAAGAAGCATTGTATAAAATCATGTAGATGTCAAGAAAGTCAGTAGATTGAACCGTTATCCGCTGCCCCTTGCCGATATGTATTAAATGAAACCGTTCGGATAGCCATACTTCATCGTTTACCCACAGCTCAGCCCGTCCATTTGCCACAAACATAAACGTGCTTGCTGGTGTTACATAATTACGAATTTCGTCACCACGCCCAAGTCGTTTTACCCGAATGTCCAGTACACGAATGACGACTTGATTCCATAGTTGAATTTCTTCGCTTATATTCATAATATTGCCACGAAATGAACGTTATTAATCCTGTCCATTAGATTGCTCCTTCCCATAGATCATACAGCTTCAATGATTATCATTCTCATTCAGATTTACAACATAACAAATACTATTTGAGGATGTCAAGGCAAGCAAAAATACTTTATCTAACTATACCTCTTGCAAAATTTTCCCCGCCTCAGACATATTTTTTGTCGGCTGCACAGCAATTCGCTTGTTTGAACAATCTCCTGAACACATAAGCTAGCCAGCTTTATCCTATTCTTCACCTCATCCCTTTGTGATTCTAGAAGAGAAAATTCATCAGTCATAATAGATAAATCCCCTCACCTTTTTTAGTTTATAATGTCTACTTCTTAATGCATTGATGCGTTAGATAATAACTAAAAATGTTTATTCTATTCCCATATAACTACTTATACTACGTAGAAACCCGCGAACAACATAATGTCCGCGGGTTTCTATCGTTATTGCCAAGCCTGATTGTCAAAGTGCCACTGCTGGAAAAATTCATGCTCAGCCAATAGCACTTCATGAATTGGGCTGAAAAATTGTTTTAGTACGCCTGTTAATTCGAGTGTAGTGTTTAGCTCAATTATAAAATGATGGCGCTCAAATAATGCTTCTATATACGCCTGTAATATACGTCCTTCTATGTTTTGGGTTTGCAACAGTTGATTAACTTCCAACATTGCTTTTGATGTTTTCTCTAAGGCTGGATATTGATACATTTCGATAAATTTTTGTGCTATCACGAATTCCGTTGGATATGTATAAAGCACAGCCACCTCGCTGGCTAGTAAGGTTGGAAACATAATGGTTTTCGGTGTCACTGGCACACTTTCTTTATAGGTTATTCTTACTTCTATGTATGTTGTTGTTTGGCCTAGTGTAGCTGGTATTGTGAAATGAATACCGTCTTCTGTTAAAGCACTCTCTATTTTTTCTGCGTTCCACTCAATGCCATCCTCTGGTACTGCAATCGAACAAATTTCTTTCAATACTTGTTTCGCTATTTCCTGTTGACGAGCACTCGGCTTCGCTAGCAGTGTGATTTCTTTTGTGGGCTTCACCAATCCCTCTGTTAATGCAAATAATAATAAATCCCCTGCTAAGTAAAATTGATCGTTATATGATGAGACAGATAAACGATAAAGGAGCCTTTCTTGACAATAAAGTGATACTAGCTGTTCCCTATTTTCTTGCCGTGCTGCAGCCATTTCTGTTATTTGTGTAAACACATTCGTGGATTGTGTGCTCATTGTTTCCATAAATATCCCTCACCTTTTTGATTTTTCAGTTTTTTCATGTCGGAATTTAGATTCTTACTAAAATTCATGCTTTTATTATCACTTATTTAAGGTATAGAGTAAACGGTAATGTATACCAAAAAAGCCTGTCGTAGCTAGGGACGACAGGCTGGGAAAATTAGACAAGGGGCAGCCTCGCTATTGCGAAACTACCCCTTTAGTATTTATAGGTAACATTCTCGTAAATTGTAAAAGTCTCAACCCAATCGTCTGGGGAATATTATCTTGAAACCAGATTCGTTTCATCACCGCGGTAAAATTCCACTGTGTGCCTTCTAACTTAAGCAACGCAAACCCTACCATCTTTTGCGTCCTTGCAGCCCCAAAGCATGCGCCAGTGTGAATAAGTATCTACAAAAACAAAAAGCAGAATGCCAGATTACAGAAATATGCTACCTAAAATAGCACGTCTCTTATTATAGCACAGTGAATTAAATAAGTAAAATATTTTATACAAAATACAATTCCACACTCTTTTTTCACTCTTTACTCTTTCTAATTCATATACCTAAAGACTCATAAAAATTCCTCTTTAGAAAGGATCATATTTTAAATAACCAATGTTTTAGCTTATAATAATACTTTTTTACCACAAGACTAAAGTTGTTATTTTTTACAATATATAGTGTATTATAAATATTGTATAACACACTAATATTTGGAGGTTAATATATTTTGCTACATATCATACCAAATGATCTTCCTACATTAACTAAGGGCGAGCGCAGTGTGCTCAATAAGATTAAAAATTTATATAAAACACAACAAAGTGATGCCTATCTCTATATTCAACCCAAGATTAAAAATCTTATTCCAGATTTTATTCTAATTGATTGTTTAAGAGGAGTAAGTATTTTAGAAGTGAAGGACTGGAGTATTGACTACCTTGCCACTTGGACTCGTCTAGAAATTAAAAATATCAATGGGGAAACTAGATAATCCAGTATTTAAAGCTGGTCAATATTATAAATCTTTGGAAGGCTTATTTTCAATGGATGATAGATTATACAACACGCAAGGTGAACTAGATGTGAAGCTCTCTTCCTTTGCTATTTTGCCTCATTTAAAAAGAGCTGCCTTTGAAGAAAATCACTTAGCAGATGTTTTTAATCAGAAACCCGCACACTATCTATTATCGGAGGATTTTAACAGTTTAGAAATATCAGACTTATTTTCAGAAATTAAGCCTTTGAGCCCTATGTATTTAAAGATGCTCAGAGCAATTATCTTCCCAGAGATTCAAATTCTCTCTACAAGTGAAAACCACACGCAGGAACTAATTGCTGCATTAGATGCTGAGCAAGAACGATTTGCTAAAAATATTTCATACGGTCATTATATGGTGACGGGAGTACCTGGCAGTGGAAAAACAGTTATGCTTTTAGCAAGAGCAATTCATTTGATTAGAGAAAACCCCGATTGGAAAATACGCGTTTTAACATACAATAGAAGTTTAGCTACAAAACTAGAACAAAAAGTAAAAAGCTTAGCAGAAAATTTATCATTTTTAGATATACATATTGAAAATATTGAAATCAGTACCTTCCACAAGTTTGCATTAGATATAGCACATGTCTCTATCCCAAAACTATCTGGTGATGAACAGCAAAAATGGTGGGACTATGATTTGCCAAGTTTGTCTCTACAAAAAGCTAAACCGATGTATGATGCAATTTTAATTGATGAATACCAAGATTTTTTAGACGATTGGATTCGTTTAGCCATTCAAAGCTGTAAGACTTTTAAAACTATTGATAGTAAAAAAGAAGAAAAAAACAGCATTAATTTATTTTTAGCTGGCGATCGCTTACAAGGTCTCTACCGTTCAACAGATACACCTTGGACAGAAATTGACCCTATTTTAGACATGCGCGGCAGAAGTAAATTACTAAAAAAAGCCTATCGTTCAGCCAATGAGCATATTGATTTAGCTCTACAATTTTTAAGTGTAGATGAAAAATTAAAAGCCGAGGTAGAAAAATTTTATTGCCCTATGAAGGAAATTGAGTATGAAAATTCGGTTGAAAATGGCATCGAGATGATTGAAGGAGAACTTGAAGAGGTAGCCATAAAAATTGAGGAATTGATTTATAAAGCTGGCTATAATCCAAATGAAATAATGGTACTCTGTAAAGACTGGCAGAGAGCTAACACTTTCATCCAAACACTTCCAAAGGTGTTACAAGCAAAAGCGGAATCATTAAATAAAAAAGCATCCACTGAGCATAAAATGATTGTGACAACTTATCAGTCAGCAAAAGGATTAGAAGCTCCGATCGTATTTTTATTGGATACAGATCGATTTATCTCTACTTCTGTAAAAGAAGAAGCATTAAAATATCGAAAAACTATGTATGTAGGTATCACAAGAGCCTCTGAACAATTGTACATTCACGCTGAAAACTTCCATCAAGAATCCTATGCACAAGAAATGAAAGTTCTACTTCAACAAACAGTGCCTGTTCAGTAAATCGAACAATCTCAAATACCTGTGATTTCTGTAAAAAAGCCAGTTTATAAGTAGATAAACATTGGAAATTTATATACAACATACACATCATGATATATGACAAAAAATCAGTATGGTAGGACATGTCACCTAGCATACTGATTTTATTATTGCATACTCCATTTCCACTCTACATTTTAATGACAACCCTTTTGTTAGTTGACGGATCAAGGCTGATGACTGTTAAAATCCCTATGGCTGCAATCACAGCAGGCACATCAAACGATACAATCGCTGAGTTTAATGGCAAACCAAGTACAGCCCTTACTAAAACAGCCTGTACCAAAACAATAACGAAAGCCATGATTATAAAAGCTAGACCAAACAAGCCGCCATAGCGATAAAACCCTGCACCAATCAGCCAGCCGACTAAATAATAGCCAAAAATATTGAGGGCAAAGATGAGAATTGCCAACAGCCAATGATTTTGTAAATCCACGAATGGCGATACCATCACTGTTTGTTTCCAAAAATACCCCCAAATGAACTGCCCATATTATCAAGCCTAATGTCAGTTAGTGAACTAGTATCACGAAATGCTAATTTCTCCCGTTCTTCATTTCGTATATTTTAGTATAATGAAATTTTTTGTGAAATGAACAAAAAGCCCCGAATAGTGGCGTTTTCTTTATAGCTAAGATTTTCATAAAAAGTTTCATTCTTAACCTTAACTTATTTAATAAGTTTGTTCGGTTCATCTACAAATGCACCTAAAATATAACCGCAATCTTGACAATAGTATGAGGTTATTTTAGAGGAATTTCCTAGATGAGAATTAAGTGGTGCGTTTTTGTTAAATGATTCTTCTGGAAACATGTGGAGCGGAGCATGACCAGCTCGAATAATACCCTTATGAATGTTCTGACTATTACAATTTGGACATGTCTTCAATTCCATAACAATCCCTCCATAAGCTTTTATATATTCTATTATAAACTTTTTTAAGCCTTCATAAATAACCATCTCAACAAAAAAACTTAATGGAAAATTTGCGCAAGCTAAAATTGTTGAAAGGCTTGCTCTATCCGAGGATCATGGAGAGCAATATTCAGTAGCACTCACACATTTCAGATATTCTGATGCATTATAATGTCCTCTACTACTTCACTTCCGCAAAAATTAAAATGACAAAAGATGCCCAAGTCAGACATTTCGAACGGTTGGACACCTTTTGTCATATATTCTATATCTATTGGAGCTCGGTCAGACTTCTAGCACACCATAATGAAACTTCGCGGTTACTCTCGTCAATTGCTGGAAACCGTACTGTGCAAACCACTCTGAACGAAAATGTGCCTTTAATACCACCCGCTTTTTCGCTACACGCTTGGCCTCATAGACCCATTCATCCGTTAATGTAACATGCTCACCCGCGAGCCGTAACGCCTGAAAATTATTCGCCTCTTCGATGACCTCTTCAAACATCGGGTCCATATAGACCACATCAAAGGCCTTGTCTGGCAAGGTTTTTAAATAAGCAATCGCTTCAGCCTGAACTACCTCGATTCGTCGCATACAGGCGGTTAATGGTAACTCGGACGTATCATAGGTTTGCGTCCCCCGACTGACAATAAACGCTACATTTGGATTTGCTTCCAGCCCTACTACATGGCCTATCTCCCCCACGATATAAGCCGCTAGCATAGCATCTGCCGCAAGACCTAATGTACAATCCAACACCGAATCACCCTGTTGAAGCTGTGCCGCTTCCAAAAAGGGCTCTGCCTCACCACGAGCAACACGCTTTAGTCGAAACGCTGCAGAATTCGGATGAAAGAAAAAGGGCTCCTGTGCCCCATAGGCATAATATTCATAGCGATTCTTCCCCGCCACCATCACATGTGCCTGCAACTCCTGTGAAATCTTACGAACAGAGCGCTTTTTCCGTGGCTCAAATGTAGCACCTAATGTTTGACACGCAAAAGCAGCGAGCGCCATCGATACTTCGTCTGGTCTGCCCGCTGTCGTCACAATCGTTTTTAGTTCTCGCATGTTTGCTCTAACACGCCAGTTAAATGAGAGACAATTTGCTCCACAGGGAATCCCTCAATTTGTTCACGCGGAATAAAGTAAGCCAGTTCCCCGTCCTTTAAAATCGCCATAGACGGTGAGCTCGGTGGCACCTCTTCAAAATAACCGCGCATTGCTGCAGTCGCCTCTGGATCCTGCCCTGCAAACACCGTCACAAGATGGTCAGGCTTCACCGCAGCAATTGCCTCGCGCGCTGCTGGACGAGCAAGTCCTGCCGCACATCCACATACCGAGTTAATAACCACTAACGAAGTCCCCTTCGTCTCTGCCATAAACTCATTCACTGCATCAGCCGTTGTCAGCTCCGTAAATCCAGCCTCCACTAGCTCCTCACGCATCGGCTTCACAACCTGCTTCATATATTCATCATAAGCGTTCATGCTTTTCCCCTCTTTCCTATGTATTCGCAAAGCTTATTATAGCAAGGTTTTGTGTGAATGTACAAAGACATGCTTTTTGTTTGATTTTGGGGGAAATTTGACTTTTTTGTGTAACGGATAATGGTTTTATTTAGGTCGTTCCATAAAAAATGGGGTTTGCACAATCAAAGTAACTTTTTTCATGAAAATAAAAAAAGCCCAGGCTCAAAATTTGAAGTAACCACCTAAAGTTAGAAACGGTTATTTCATTAGACAGCGGTTTGGATATGGGTTCGGTATTGTATCGGACACATGTCTTTTAATTTTGCCTTAATAAAGGTGGCATTTTCACTTACCCATACTTTCTGGTTCTTCGTTTCCTTTATGTCAATATGCAATTACAGTACAACCTCTTTCCGTAGCTTCAAAATACCTAAGATACGCAATCACACTGATATACCGATCAGGATAGCATGTATTCAAGCTCTCGTTTATACTTTCAATAACTTTTCATCTCATCCACGTTAGGAATCGGTTGTGCTAACTTCATAGTATCGCTCCTTTCTTTTTGAGGAAATAAAAAAGAGGACGACAAATGACAACAGCGTGTGCTACTATGAATTGTTGTCCTCCAGAGGGTCGGTAGAGATCTCAAGTATCTGTTGATTCCATATTTGTAATTAGCATTCTTTCCTTAAAAGAATTAGCATTTCTAATGTAGTTCAAGTACGTTACTCTTCTGCTATCCGTAATGTGTCTAACAAAATATAAAACAAACAGACCTATTAATAAAAACAGCGAACTCCATAAGAGTCCTTTAAACCCTTTTGTGTAAACCTGATCAAATAATCGATTAACTTCTTCAATGCCCTCACTATTCTGGATTTTAGCCTCAATTAATTTTATAGCGATACTATTAAAATAACCATATAACCCAGCAAACCCCACTCCTATAATTGAAAAAAGTATTGCATAAAATGAAATATTTATACTAAAAAAATCTTTACTAAATCTTAATGAATTCTCAGATGATGATGTAAGACCCTTTTCAAGATAATCTAATTCAACAACAGAGTGGTTTATTGCAATTTCTTCAATAAAATTCATCTCATCAATCATAGTTTTGCCAAGTAGACACTCTTTTTTTAATTTTCTCATGTAAGTGTAAGAACAATCTGAATTAATTTTAAGACGCTCTATCTGTTCTCTATCCATTTTTTAATATTCCCCCAAATTAAAATTTTTTGCTGATGAAATTAATTATAAAGTTTGCTTACTCTTTCTCTAATAATCTCACTAGCTAATCCTTTGTAAGTTCCACTCCCTTTCTATTTTTGGTTGACTCTAAAAAATGATAATAATTACCATCCTATTGCAGTCTAATTAAGCATTTCTACAATTTTACCAGTAAAATCTCCTTCGTTATTAAAAATAATTTTAACATTATTAATTAAGAATTCTTGAGTCAATATTGTTGTAAAAAAGCTAGTAATAATCGTGGTACTCAAAAATTTCATACTATTTAAAAAAACTATGTTGACTACTACATTCAAGGTAGAGTTTCAAAAAGGTAATAATCAAATCTTTGCTTTTTTCAATAAGTCATAAATATACTTTTCTCAAATTCTAAAGACATCCATTAATAAAGGCTTTGTTCTTACGTTCTTTTTTTAAATCATTTTTTTCTGACCTATTATTAAACTTGCTTACTCCTTGCACCATCAGTAACGCAAAATAAAGTGATATTGAAAAAGACAGAATACTTATTAATATTTTTTAATATCATTATTAACTATATTTGAAATAAACCGTATAGAAAAAGTAATAAAAAGGTAAAATGATAATTTGAAAATTATCCCAATTTTTACCCTCATCACATGTAGATCGCTTCATCCATGGAGTGATGATCTTTGTCTCGGCGTAGACCGGAAGCTCGGCTACCCTTGCCCACCTTTCGAAAGAACTGTGACACAAGTCCCAGGTAGTTCTATTATATCAAGATAGAACTTTCCATCAACCCCAGTATATAACTTTTATCAGAATATAGGCTTACGTCTCTTTGACGTTATTCTTTGTTCTTTCCATCAAAGCTCACCTACGATTATGAATCGAGTTAGGCCACAAAAACTCTTAAACAACGACTAAGATATATTTACATGTTCGGCTAGGATGCGGGCCAATGTTTCGGGGAACACGCATATTTTGTTCACCGAACTCTTAAAAATTAAAAAAAGTACTACTCATAGTACCTTCAGACTGTAGACAAAAGCCGTCGAAAGTGTACTTCTCAATGGTTTTTGTATTTTTTCTTTCCCTTTCATTTTCAATATTCTACCGTATCCAACATACTCTTGGAGCAGAGTGGCTCTCTTAAGTCGCCTGCCACGTCTAAGTAGCCAGTTGCTATAAATTCATGGCAACAAAAGTATGCATCGCCTTCATAGATAATTTTTCCAGACCTCTTAAGGTTGTCCATCGCATTCCATACTTTTCCTTCGCATCGGCAAAACACGCTCAATCGTTTCTTTGCGCTTTGCATAGATTTGTTTGGTGTCATAGGAATGGCGTAAATATTCAGCTTCTCGTTTATCACCTCAAAAATTTACTTTTCAACACCATATGTAGACGGAGTACTTTATGTAGAAGTTGATTGAAACAAAGAGCGGGTGCCTCCTGCAGGAAAAGCGGGAAACATCTGCTCGTAGTGGAAATCAACGACTTTACTTTATTTCATTGTAAAAGAAAAAGACTGTAGGCAAACTCTCAAATTTTTTGAGTTTATCTACAGTCTGAAAGGACATGTTTGTTAGACATGTCCTTTCAGACTGTATATGTAAAATATATACTATATTGGATATTGTATATTCTTTTTGTTACGTTTATAGTTATATTTACGCAAGTCAAATGTACTTATGTTTATTAGGAGGTTTACATAAATGGGATTTCGTTTCAGAAAGAGCGTTAAAATTGCCCCAGGGGTTAAATTAAACTTAGCTAAGAGAGGTGCCAGTGTCACATTTGGTAATAAGTATGCTCGAACAACATTTGGAAAAAACAGAACTACCATTTCCAGTTCAATCCCTGGAACTGGTATATCCTATTCTAAACAGATTACAAAAAGAAACAAGCGCCCACAAAGGATTGCATATGAAACTACCAATAATACATTACCTGACATAACGCCAAACTTACAAGAAGTCGAAAAATACAATACTTACATTAATATGTTAACTTCTGTTCATTTAGAAGCAGAAAATGATGTTAACTGGCATTTAGTTGCTGAAGAAGACTTATCACATTTATTGAATGAAGGTCCCAACGTAACCTCTGTTATGAATGAAATAGCAAACTATAAGCCGACACTTCGCGATAAACTTTTTAATCGAATTACTGCTAAGAAAACGATAATTGAAAATAAATTACCTGAAGCTAAGGAGTTAGATTTTGAAATCTATCAAAAAAAGCAAAGATTAAAGGATGCTGCTCTTCAAATTTTGACTGGTAATAGTGATGCGTGGATTCTTGCTATAACTGAATATGCGCCATTTGAAGATATTGAAAGCTTTGGAAGCAAAATAAGTTTTGATATTAATAATAATGAACTAATAGTAACTTTAATGGTTGGAAATGAAGAAGTAGTTCCTACTGATGTCTTAACCCTAACGGCAACAAATAAACTTTCTCGAAAAAAAATGACGAAAACGAATTATTTAGCTCTTTACCAAGACTATGTGTGTAGTTGTGTCATTCGAATTGCTAGGGAGATATTTGCAATCCTCCCTATCGATAAGGTACTTATCCATGTTTATGATTTCGGACAAGCTGACTCCCCTCCAAAGAAAGGTTGTATACTTTCAACACGAATATACAGAGGTAATCTAACTAATTTAGAATTTGAAAGTATAGATTGTTCTGACACTATTGAAACATTCGAACATAATATGACATATCTTAAAACTAAAGGTTTTAGACTTGTGGAGGAATTGAAATGAATGGTTGTTTAACTTTAATTATTATATTAATTGCTCTAGCCATATTTATAAATTTCCCTTTATTTATAATAGGTTTTGTTCTAATATGCTGGGGAATATATGAATACAAAATTAATAAAAACCTTAAAGCTAAATCTAAATTAATACCAACTATTATTACACTCGGCTGTATATTATCTTTTTCAGGTTGTGCATTAAGTTTGACCAATGACACTGAAAAAGAGCATGCAGAAAGTACAAAAAAAGAGACTAAGAGAATTGTGGAGCAAAACGAGACGAAACAACCCGAAACGACCCCTGTAAAAAATACAATTGATTCACCTAATTCTAAATTGGATTCAAAACAAGAATCAGAGTCTACTACTCAAATGGAAAAGTTAGAAGAAAAGAAAGAAGTTGAAGAGGAGTCCGTAGTAAGTACTGAACAAAATAAGGAAACAAATGTTTCAACTAACTCAACTTCCAATCCAGATACAATCGGAACTACACCCGGTACTAATACTCAAGAAACTGTTAATACAGTTGTAACGCCGAGTACTCCTCAAAAAGAGTACTTTAAAAACTGTACTGAGCTGAGAAAAGTTTATCCACATGGGGTACCTTCTGACCATCCTGCTTATGCATCTAAGCACGATCGTGATAAAGATGGTTGGGCCTGTGAAAGATAGTTGATTTAAACAAAATAATCCAGTATTCATTAGACTCATTCCAAATAAAATTCTCTTTTTTCAGTGCAAATCTGTATTTTTTAATATATTAAAAGAGTGAAATATTTTTTTCATTAAAACAAAAACGCCCAGGCTCAAATCAATTCAATAAATGTACATATTTGTCTATAAAATATGTACAGACACTAAATTATTCCAGATTTTGTTCGATAACAAAATGGATTCATAAATTATTTAATAGAAAGGAGTAAATTCAATTATGATCTCTTCTCAATTTTCAAACATGCAGTATTTAATGGCACGTCGGTCTTCATCTAAGTATTATGGGTTAACAAAACAGACTGGCAATGAAGCTAATAACTCTTCTACAAAGGGTCAAGAGAGAATTAACAGTGTGAGTAAAATTATTGAAGAAAGCAAAACCTCCAGACTCTCTGCGAAACAGATTGAAACACTTAAAAGTGCTGCTAAGGATGGTTTGTTAGGCTCTAGTGCTAAAACATTAGGACCATGGGGGAAACACAATCTCCAAAAAATTTTATCAAACACTAAGCACAATTCAACATTAAACGCTTATCGACATTCAATCTAATTTTATTAGCGTTCAAACACCCTCCAAATAATTAGAGGGTGTTTTTAAATTTACAAAGTGAAATTTCTAATTTTCAAACCCTCTTTGAATAGCCTACATATGACTCGATTAATTAATTACTCAATCTCAAGTGTGCGGGTTTCAGGAGAAATGAACGGCGAGATGCTTGAATTGGTGTCGTTTCACACCTGTCTTATAGATTAGATCCCCAAAACAGAAATGAACTGGGTTGTTGACCTTTTTTGCATGATCCAGGATTGAAATTCCGTTATCATAGTAATTAGCTGTTGGACATTAGTATCATAGTTTTCTATGAACTCCTGCTCTGAATAGCCGTATAAAAATCCTATACCCTCTTTTAATGAATTAGGATTGGGCTTACTATTTAAAAATTGTTTCATTCTTTCCAATTCCTGATTGATTAAATCCCATATATCCATCTCGATTTCATTGAAAGCAAAATAATCGAATTTCTTGTAATGCTTGTCGATCGCAGGCAAAATGTATCCGAAGTTGTCTTCGGTAAAGTAAATAGAAGAACTATTCCAGCATTCGCCCCTGTATTGATCTGGCAAAATCTCAATATAACATGAACCTTCGAGTGAATTCGTATCATAAATTATTTCAATCATTAAGCCTGCTCCCTCCCATTAGTGAAAGTAAAATTTATTGAGACTCTCTGATTATATCTGGTAATCTGAAACTTTCACTATATAAAAAGAGTCACTTTCCATTCAGTGGTCCTTTCACCAATTATTTAAAATTTTTCTGGTTTTACCACTTTAAAGGAAGCTACTTCCCCACAGTTTTTACAGAAAGTCATCAAAAGTGGTGACCCTACTGCCATTATTGCTCCTATAGGTCTTATATTACCTTGACTCGTCGTACCCCCAACCTGCCCAGTTGTAAAGGTATCTCGACCGCAAACCTTGCAAACTAACTTTTCATTTCCCATTATCTCACCTCTTTATGTAATTAATGTAAATTATAACATAAATCACTCCATCTCGTTACACGCTCTAGCTAACGCTGAGGATCGTGTCAGTCCATTCAAAATTTCAACATTATGTATATAATCAAACGGAAAAGGACCAAAACGTTCTTATTATTCAGTTTGTTATTACTTTTAGGGTGTAATGTGAAAACAGAGTAACAATGTTTGCATTTCCTGATGAATGGTGACGGGACAAGGGGCAAATAGTGAAGGGAATAGACAAGAAATACGACATGCTGTGAACATCGAATTAAAAATGCCTTGCAAAACGCCAACATTTTAATAGAACTTCATACAGATGAAGAACCATTATATAAACTGGAAGGATTTGATTAAGGAAGGTTTTATTTATACGATATGTATTATTTGAATGAAGAAGTGATTCCTACTTTAATCGAACTAATTGATTCTTGGAACAACCTTACTTCTTCCGTTAAATCAAGACAAAGCTTTGAATGGACACATAAATTGAAAATAAAAATAGCCCGATTAGCAACCACCCATAAACGGTTCTCTGTTTTTGACATTCTTGAATGCCTAAAGTGAACAAGAATAAACCTAAGAACAATATCATGAGGTAATTCAGTTGGAAGTCACGTGTGATTAGTCCATAAGCAGCGAGAGAAATACCAATGATTGAGAAAATAATTTTCAAACAATTTAACATTACTTTCCACCCCCTTTTTTAGTTTATCATACAATGTAAGATAACTAGACGTTCGAGAGGCTTCTTATGTAATATTGTTTCCTTATGTTTTCAGCATTAGAGGCTAGGGTGAACCCTCTTTCCCATAGAAAAAGGCATATGCTCGACCGTATATCGAACGCATGCCTTTATTTCTTAAACTCGTAATGAGCCACGGAAGCCCCTTGCTGCGTAGTAGGATTCTGCTCCATTGTGATACATAAAGATCGTGTCATAGCGACGGTCGCAGAAGATAGCACCGCCGAGTTTTCGAATGTTGTCGGGTGTTTGTACCCAGCTCGATGTTTTTAAATCGAATTTGCCAAGCTCTTGTAGATGTCGATATTGCTCTTCTGTTAAAAGCTCAATGCCCATATCCTTGGCTACATCCATCGCCGTATTTTCTGGCTTGTGATTTTTTCTGGCTTCCCATGCTTCACGGTCGTAACATAAACTTCTGCGACCTTTAGGGCTTTCCGCAGAACAATCATAAAAAATGAACTCGTCTGTATTTGCATCATAGCCAACTACATCTGGTTCACCGCCCGTTGCTTCCATTTCATGGAGCGACCCTAGTTTTTCCATATTAGTCTCTAGCTTAGCCTGTACATTAGCCCAGTCAAGCCCTTCATGACGAGGCGTATTTTTCTCAAAACGAACTTGCAAAGTATGGATTAGTTCCTCGCGTTGCTCTTGTGATAATTCCTTCGTTGTCATCTTTGTCTTCCCCCTCGCTTATTTGAATGACAAGCCTTCTTCTTCCAATGAAGATTTCATAATGGGTAAGGAGGCTGGTCCAATACCATGTATTTTTAATATGTCCTTTTCCGTATACGTAGATAGCTTTTCCAACGTATCAATGCCTTCATGTACTAAAGCGTTTCTTGCAGGTGCACTAAGTTTTGAAAGGAAGCCACTAGTTGGTTTATGTTCTTGATCACATGTAGGGCAACTTGGACAATCCGTGCTTTTGTAAAAGGTATGTCCTTTTTCACAAACTTTTAACTTTTTTTCTGCAGCCAAATTAAGTCCTCCCATCAAATCCCGCATCTAATTCTAACATACTTTACAACTCTAACTCGATTGTCAATACTATGTTTAACATTTTCTAATTGCATACTCAGTTTCGACACCATTTTAAATAAAAATGTAATATCTTTAGTAAAATTGAATAGCATTGGCTCTGAAAACAGAATAGAGGGATTCAAAAAAGGCACTATTTCGCATAAGAATAGTGCTTTTACTGTATTACTGTCTCTTTTCAACAAACAACAAAATGAGTGTTGCCAATGGACCTAATACAAGAGAAAGTAAAAACCAATTTAACCCCGATCTATTCTTCCCTTGTGCAAGCCCAGCATTTATCAACGCCAATGTGCCCCAACCTGCGAAATATTGGTTATCCATCTTCTGTCCTCCTGTTTCACTTAACTATGCTACATCTCTTCACAAATTTAATCTTAACATATCCAAATAACATGCTTCCTGAAAGGTGTCAAAATTGTATGTAATGCCTCAACCATTTGCCATCACCGTGAGCAACGCTTCATCCAATAATTTTAGTCATCAACTTTGGTGTTTAATGAGACTCGCTCCTTCCTCAGTGGGTGAAAGTAAGATTTCACGCTTATCTAAAGGATTCTTATTTCTACGTTTAAAGCCTTTAGTTTCAAGCGTCCTAGCAATATCTGAAATCATCATGATGTTTAACTTTGTGAATTCAGCATGTTTTTTAATTTATGAGCTCTCCGTGCGTGTGGAGGTAATCACATGTAGCTAATAGTATAACTGTGCATATGTCAAACCGCCCTTGTTGAGTTCTTTTGTAATGTATCACTTGCCATAATAAAAAATCCGTACTGTCCTTTGGGTCATTTAACTTAGTCTTTGGCGAATAATTTATTAACCAATATCCTTTTAATGAAAAAATACCTTCTTACAAAACTGTACAAACCCGCCTTTTTATTACTATATAACGCTCAATTTGACTCTGGTGTTGCCTTAGTCATAATCCATACATCAAATTAGCAAGTGCACTTATCAATGATAATAAGCACACTTATTATTATCAACAAGATTCAACTCCTTACTGCAACAGTAAAAAGGGAAGAAAACACATCTAGCATTTTATTACTTCATAGTTTGTCGACTTCAAAAAAGGCCACATCCTCAGTAGAATGTGACTTACTAAAAGTATATATGTAAAACTGTATCAAAGTTTTTTCTTTAACAATAGCATCCGTTTAAGCAGAATACTTCACAAGCTCTAGCTTTTCTCACGCAACTTAATTTCTTTTGGTTTTCTGCGTTTTAGCGAATACATAACCTGATAATCCTAGTGACGCACTAATAACATAGCATTTATAATTATTTTTTTGTAAGTATTGTTCAAGTTCATTCGTATCTTCGTAACCAATCGGCCAAGCGTATAATTTATGTGATTCCAATGTTTCTCTGTTCTTTACAAAAAAAGACTGCAAATCTATTTCATTAATATCGAATAAAATACTACCCGCCATTACATGGTCGAAATCATGCGCTAAATAATTCCCGAATGTAACAGTTACAATTTCATCTGCCATTGTTTCGATATGTACTAGCAATTCATTTTCTAGAAAATTTACTGAGTATCCAACTATCACACCATCGTGAATAGATATTGTCATTCACTTCCTCCTTAAAACGGTTGCGTTGTTTGAAAAAGAAATTAGCATTACCTATGGCAACCTCATGATACTTTAACTAACGCACCCCATTAGTGGAATATCAATTTATTTTCTATCTCTTATTTCTTCTAGTATTTCTATTACACGATTGTTTTGTTTTTCAATCGATTTTAACCTTTTTTCAATTATGCTTGAAGAGAAAAATACAATTAGTACAATAGCTATTCCAATGATTAAATCCATTCCTATTCCCTTCATTTATATCTTGGTTTATCGTTTCTTACTACCACATACGTTTCAAAGCTACTTGCTAGTTCAAGTATTCTGCTCCATAAGTTTAAGAAGAACAGAGGTGTTAATTAAACAGTAGCCGATTTCAATACCATTAATCACTTTCTTTCACTTTTTACACAATCAGTTTTCGGTCATATTACACGCGTAATATTTCATAACAGCCTGAAAGGTTAGAATGAAACTAATCAAAGTCGATAATAAAAGTTCCATAGTTTCGAGCTGATTAAATGGCAGTCCATGTCGTATAAACATAAAAAAACCACCTCCCAACGCATTACAAGCAAATAAACCTCCCCAGATTGCCGCTTTCGTCCTTTTATAAACGTTGTCGCCTCTTAAATATCTCATATACAAGAAACAAACAACACCGATCCCTATGATCAACAGTGATGTCTGAGTAAAGGAGGATGTCACAGTCATCGGCTCTTCCCACGGCATATCCACATAGAGAAGGTTACCAAAGTGAATCATGTTGAAAATCAATAGACAAATCAGCACACAAAAAAAGAATAACCATTCAGCTATCGTCATGAACCATTTCATTATTGTTATACCTTCCCTTCTATTCTAATAGCCTTACATCTTCTTTATTTTCTAGAAAGCTACAAAAAGAGCAACAATGGTCTTTTGTTATAAAAATTGCTCGGTACATATCGGCCCAAAGTATGGGTTCCTTACATCGTTCACACTCTGCATAATAATCGGGTAATAAAGTTTTTTCTAATAAGACATCCCATTGTGGAGCTGTTAAGCTTTCAGGGCCATTTGTAATGACCAGCATAATGACCTCCAGTATTTCTCCATCATAAATTCGACGGGCATTTACTAGCTCTTTCAAATAAATGATACAGCCAGATGATTCGTTGTGTTAACTTTTTTCGTTGCATATTCTCCCTCTTTCAATGATTAGTCATTCGACAAACAAAGGTTTTTTCCTCTATTTATGTTTTATATTGGCATATGAATCTCTCGCGAATCAAAAGAAAAAAAGCAATCATAGGGTAAATACCATTTCCCCTTTCTGCATCGATACATATTATATGTTGTAGAAAGGGGGGATTTTCAGTGGGATACAGTGGAAACGTAGGTAATATCAACAACAGCTGCTATTATGGCGGCGACTCTGGCGGTGGCGGCTATTACGGATCAACATTCGTATTAATCGTCGTGTTATTCATTTTATTAGTTATCGTTGGCGCTTCTTTCATGTATTAATCATCCCAACTAGCACCTAGAACACCCTTTTACACGCTGCTAAAGCCGTGTAAAGTCATTTTAACCATTATATAAGGGTCGCTTTACCAGCCTAGTGACCCTTTTATATTTCAGACAGACGTGCGATAATGAAGAAGAATTAGCTTTGTAACAATATCCCACCTAACTGAAATGGCAAATTGAGGTGAACCCTACATGTTGAGAGTAATAAAAGCATTACTAGGAATCGCATTGATTATGGTTGGTCCTATGTTGATTGCCATTACGGTTGACGATACGGTATGGCTCAAAAATATATTATTAAGAATCATTGGTGTCCTGTCCATTTTACAGGGCGTTCATTTATTACATAGACAATTTCATCCACATTCATACAAAAGAAAACCCAAGAACTCAAAATAAAGAGCACTTGGGTATGCTTGATGATTTAGAAAAAATTATTCTTTCTCAAAATATTTTAGATCTAATTGAATAAGAGTTGTATTCATATCATAAAAATTTCCCGACTTAAATTTTTCCTCATGAGTAAATCCTTTTTGATTTTGAATAAATGCTAACCACTCCTTTTCTAACTCACCGCTATTCTTTCCGTAAACTTCCTCTACTTTTTTTGCTAAATCTTTCTCATTGTAGATCTGTTCAAACTTTTCTAGTCCGTAGGTATCAATTAAATATTTTGTAAATGAAGCCGCATGTGTGTAGCTCAGCTCCATAAGGATTTGATTCTCTTTTATATTTGAAAGTTTTGGGCGAAAATAGGCATCATCTTGATTTGGATCAATTAACTTACTAATAGGAATTAACTTGTCTGAATCCATATAATGCTTCATGTATTTTTCAAATATAATTTATTTTTTCCATATTGATCCTCCATATAACTCGCAAAACCCTCTTGCGTAAAATAGCCATGGTCAGATCCAAAATTATTGCCATAACCAAGTAAAGAATGTGTCATTTCATGGACAAGTGGATATATATCTTCTTTAACGCCAGTTAACTCGATTTTTGATGCTACGCCCCATGATTGACCGTCAAATAGTTATCTTGTCAGATGGCACATAGGAAGTATGTATGGATTGCTGAATGTTATCATACGCCGTAAGGATTTCATCTTTTAAGATAACTACTTTTTCTTTTGGAACGTTGATATCATTCTTAATCTCAAAAGTTATTTTGCCATCCTTTGTCACCACAATATTTTCATCGTTTTTTCTTGTATTTGATCTTTAGGTTGAACGGTTTCCGCTGTACAGGCTGTTAATAGCAAAGTACATAGAAGGATTGTGCCATGTTTACCTCCTAAAAAAGTATTTTCCAGTTTATACGAGACTTAAAATCCAAAAGTTTCAAAAGAAAAATAAGGAAAATTAGACAAAATTATTTATACTATTATTAGACAAGGCAAAAAGGAGGACGCAATGAACAAAAGTAAATATATCCATTACAACCCACGCTATGGCTGGGATTTAAATAGTGATGCACATTTGGAAATGTGGTTATTCGCCAAAGCACAACGTAGACAAGTAACTATTCTCAGCTATGGATGTGACTTAGATCATCACACCATTAAAAAAATTGTTCGGCATTACCTCACTACGGAAAAACCTGACGCAGCAGAAGACACACTAGAAATAAGATATGATACATATGATGCTAATTCAAATCTTCATACAGAGAATCAATACTATTTTGAAACCTATTTCATCAGTGAAAACACATTAGCTGCTTTTGTCCAAGCGCTACATCGATTGCCTGGTACACATATTCGCTGTGAATTTAATGTGCGGGGACATTTTGAAGTGAACCTAAATGGTGTAGAATTTTCTACACGTGTATTAAAAGCTCTTGATTTTCCATCTATGTACAAGGAAGATTTAATCGGACGCTATCTTTTATTTATCGATACAGAATCACCTGACAATGAAATGATTCGTCACAAAATACACTTGCTCCCCAAAGAGTTGCAAAGTCTTTCTCTTCCTTTAGATAGCTCACTGCTACAGCGGGAACGTTTAGTAAAAGAATGGATAACAGCCATTCTTCGATACGAAGTGTAAATTTTAGCTTACTCAGGATGATGGTCTATAAAACCAAGTAATCTTATCATATAAATAGTAGTGTTAAGCGAATTCGTTTAACATGGCACCTCCCGATTTGTTACTAAGGGGCACTTCTATCGAGTGTCCCTTCTATTTTTTTGCTATTGCACACTTCAACGACATCCATTACGATAAAATTTATTCGTCATTATGGGATGTGGATTTATGTTAGAATTTATTATCAATTTCTTATCAAATACCTATGTCGGTCAACCAACTTTACATACAAGAAAAATTGATCAAAATATAGCAAGGCTACAGCACTGCGATTGGTTTCACGACATTTACCATCATGATCAATACCGCAGCCTATTTTTTGCGAATCGCCATGTCAGAAAATACCTTCAAAGTAATGTTCGGGTCAAGCGAATGATGAAGAATAAGCAAGCGCAAGAAAGGTTTCTCCAATTTTTACATAAGCAATCGAAGGGACGGGAACAAAAGAATTGTAAGCAATGAAAATCCCGAATTATGACAAAACACTCCATACCTTAAGTGTTTTGTCATAGTTCGGGTGTTTTTTCTTAGCTAATGAGTGTCAAAATATCCTTTGGCTCCTGTAGCACGTAATCTGCATTCTTAAATCCAGTAGTGGTTTTGGCTCCCCAGAGGGCAAGGGCAAATTTGGCTCCGGCTTGCTTGGCACATTGAAAATCATAGATAGAGTCGCCAATATAGATAGCATCTTCTGGTGCTACCTGCAATGTGTCCAGACATTTTAAAAGGGGCTCTGGATGTGGTTTGTGCTTTTCCGTATCACTGGCACTAACAATATGTTGGAAATAACCACTTAGCCTAAACGGATCAAACTCATTTGCAACCTCTTGAGCTGTTTTAGAAGTCACAATGCCCATTTGTAGCGATGTCCTTGCTAACTGCTGGATGACTGCCTCTAGATTTTCAAAGACGGCCACCTCGTGTGAAAAATCAAGAACTGCCGCAGACCATTTCTGATGTACAGCCTCTATGTTGTCGACTTCGAGCCTCTGTAATGCATCTTTCCCTGGGATGCCTAAAGCAAATCGCAGTGCCTCAAATGAATACTCTTTTTGTGTTTCTTCCCGTAACGTTTTTTGCAATGACTGTAAAATCGCTTGCTCAGTATCCAAAATCGTTCCGTCTACATCAAAAATAATTGCTCTCAACATGAGTGTTCCTCCTAGTTAAAGCACGTTATTTACATACATGCATAATTGCTGATATAGTTCCTCTGCATAATCCTTCTGACCACGAATATATTTCTCTTTTAAATTATAAAAACAAATTTCAAGATATTCCTTATCATGATGCTGTTGAAACGGTTTCCTATCCTTTACTGGTCCCAAGCCATCAAAGTAACGATTCATTTTTTCATATGTTCTAATTTGATAACCGCGCTTCTTCATTTCCTCCATGACTTTTTCGCTATACACATACAGGTCCTCTTTAGGGTATTCGTAGACATAATTAATCAAAATATGCTGGTCTTCTTTAGCGAATATGCTATTTAGCTCTCTCCACTGTGAAAGTAGCTGCCCTTTCGGTAGATATTCGATTAAATCTACATGCCATAACCTCATTTACCTCTCCTCTTCCCATTAATCAATCCTATCAATATGTTTTTTATTATGAATATTATATTAGCAAGGTCAAGGAATTGGATTCAAATGGCGAGTCGAACTATGTGCATTCAATAACTTCGAATTAACTCCTATACCTTCTGCCTTAAAAAGGACAACTAGATATAGCATGTTCATACTAGATTTGCATAATTCTTATATTAAAAAGTTATTCTCCCCATTCAAAATGTTCTTTTATTTTTCCCCGATTTTTCGTTACCACGCTTAAAATTACCCGTCATTTTAGCTAACAATAACTGGATTTCCTTTGTTTGACCCTCCACTTTATGAATTTTTGCTAGAAGATGCTCAGCCTCGTTCTCCTTCACGATTTTAATTTGTTTACCTTCATAATAAATAACAATAGTCCCTTTTTTTGTGATTTGATAAGTAAATGGCTCTTCGTTTAGCCTATTTCGTTTATCTATCCCGCTCACAACTCCACCCCGATTTCTTTCATTCAACGAAACTCTACGTTGATTTAAATTAAACCTTTAACACAACTCCTTTTGGTTTACTATCAAATAGCAGCAACTGAGCAATCTTTATTAATAGATAAGTTCCTCTCTGCTTGTTTTTGCCAGTAAACTCTTCACCATGCCCATTACCAATATGTTATTATTTACATATATTACACAATTACGAGATTTAAAGGAAACTAAAGTTTATTTCTATTTAGGAACACTTCCAGCAAGGAGTCTCTCCACCATGATGGCTAACCAATACTTCATGGATGGGGTCGCTTTTACTAATTATTTTTTCACATCCGTCACACTTGTTTTCTTTATCCATTTATTTAAAATGGATGATTGGTATTGGGATGATGATCATTGTCCTTTTTAAAAGAGCATCCCTACTATCTATGGATAAGATGGACAGGTAATATTTTATTTAGCGTAGACATTGTATGGATTCCATTTACTAAAGAAACGGATAAAAACATGAAAATACTTAGCAGGTCTTATCCCCCTTCAAGTAAACTTTCATCAAGCAGAAGTGAACCTTCTGCTTTTTTTGCTACAAATACTCCTACTATTCCATGATTACTATTATAATAATGTGATAAAATCAGATAAAAAAAGAAGGTCTTTGTATGTTAGAAAAATTAAATAGATTTCTCCAAAAATACATAGCGCTCCTGACACCATTAAGTTTAATTGTAGGTGTGTTCTTAGAAAGTGTTGGACATCATTTATTATTCCTTGTGTCATGGCTATTTGCATTCATGACATTCTCAGGAAGCTTATCCATGAAATTTAAAGATGTAAAGATTTTTACCAAGCATCCTGCACTCATTTTATTCTCCATCATTTTTCTTCATCTCTTGATGCCTTTATGGGCTTATTTTTTATCCACCGTTATTTTCGATGACCATTTGTTGACGGTTGGCTTTGTCTTAGCTGTCGCCCTCCCAACAGGTGTAACCAGTGTGATTTGGATTAATATTTGTAGAGGCAATTTACCGTTAGGCTTATCGATTATTTTAATTGATACATTACTCGCTCCATTCATTCTTCCCTTCATACTCTATATCGTGTCGGGTGAAAAAATTGAATTGGATGTAGCCTCACTGATTGTGAATTTATTGCTGATGATTGTGTTACCTACGATTTTAGGCATATTGGTGAATGAGCTTTCCAAGGGCGAAATACCTAAAAAGTATGGCAAGAAGCTGGCTCCTTTTTCAAAGCTATGTTTATTTGCGGTCATCATGATTAACAGTAGTGCAATCTCAACCTATTTAAAAAATATAAACTTACAACTATTTTTCGTCATACTTTTAGTGTTCTTGCTTGCTGTGTCAGGCTATGCTTTTGCTTATCTAATTGGTCGGACGCTTTTAAAAGACGCTCCTCAAATGGCGACCTTTGTCTTTACGGGCGGTATGAGAAATATAGCTGTCGGGGTTATTGTTGCCACAACATACTTTCCAGGTAAAGTCGCTATGCCTGTTGTGTTCGGTATGCTCTTTCAACAGGTGCTAGCTTCTGTTTTTAGTAAGTTGGTGACAAAAAGCTCCGTTGTATAGACGGTGTTTTTATTTTAGATTTACATTTATACTAAATAGGAAAATCTTTTTATTTTACATTTGAAGGGTGTGCTGATATGTCATTCAGTTTCCAAATTACATCACCAAAAATACCTACTAATCTTAAAAAGGCAAATTTTCAGGATATTTTTTATGATGAAGAACCGTATTTAACAAATGGCATGATTGCTGATACGGTCATTGATCACGAAGAAGTTGAACGATTCATTGTATCTAAAGTTATGTTTAAAAATGTCACATTCATCAATTGTACCTTTAAAAAAATTGATCTAACGGATGTCATTTTTGAAAACTGTGATTTGTCTAACTCAAACTTAAGTGAAGGCATCATTCATAGAGTGGCTTTTAAAAACTGTAAATTATTAGGGCTGAATTTTACTGAAGCTAATCTTGGCAATGTTTCATTTGAAAATTGTATTGCAAACTTATGCAATTTCCCTGAAGTGCGTTTCAAACAAGTATTATTTGATAACACCTCCCTACAGGGTGCAAATTATTATGATTGTTTACTAAATAAAGTAGCGTTTCATGAAAGTGATTTAAATGATGTTGATTTTTCTCAAACTTCCTTAAAAGGGATAGACATCAGTACATGTAAATTTAAAAGACTGCAAGTAACTCCTGAAAGTTTAAATGGCTGTGAAGTATCTTCTGAACAAGCGATAGGTTTTGCTTCATTACTAGGCTTGAAGGTTAAATACTAGTTTAAATGCTTAAAAGTTCAGGAAAAAAATGGAGCGCTTATCCTTATTCATGGATAGCGCTCACTATTTTTTCAGTTCTATCCTGCACTTTTAGAATTCTATCCTTCTATTTTGAAGGCTATCCCTCACTTTGAGCGTTCTATCCGTTACTTCTTTAGTTTTATCCTGCACTTTTAGAATTCTTTCCTTCTATTTGAGGGCTATCCCTCACTTTGAGCGTTCTATCCGCTACTTTTCCAGTTCTATCCCTCACTTTTAGAATTCTTTCCTCCTATTTGAGGGCTATCCTCCACTTTGAGCGTTCTATCCGCTACTTCTTTAGTTTTATCCTGCACTTTTAGAATTCTTTCCTCCTATTTAAGGGCTATCCTTCACTTTGAGCGTTCTATCCGCTACTTTTTTAGTCTTATCTTGCACTTTTAGAATTCTATCCTCCTATTTGAGGGCTATCCTTCACTTTGAGCGTTCTATCCGCTACTTTTTCAGTTCTATCCTGCACTTTTAGATTTCTTTCCTTCTATTTGAGGGCTATCCCTCACTTTAAGCGTTCTATCCACTACTTCTTTAGTTCTATCCTGCACTTTTAGAATTCTTTCCTTCTATTTGAGGGCTATCCCTCACTTTGAGCGTTCTATCCGCTACTTTTTCAGTTCTATCCTGCACTTTTAGAATTCTTTCCTCCTATTTGAGGGCTATCCCTCACTTTGAGCGTTCTATCCGTTACTTTTTCAGTTCTATCCGCTACTTTTTCAGTTCTATCCGCTACTTTTTTAGTTTTATCCTGCACTTTTGGCATTCTTTCCTGCTATTTGAGGGCCATCCTCTAAAGTATTCATTCATTCAATTCACCTGCTATCCTTATTAATTAGGCGACCAATCGGAAAGAAACCGACTGCTAAGCCTTCTGCTGTCGGTAGTGACCCCTTAAAGTTAGAGTTTTTATTATGCAGCTAATTGGCTGGCTAGAGTTCGGTATTTTACGAGGCCACTGAAAAACTTGCGTTTTTTATAAATAAATTCGTTTTAGAAAAAGATAGGGCGCTTCTTGTTCAATTTTGAACAGGAAACGCCCTATCTTTTTCACCTATTTATTACCCTTTTCCATTCAGAAGCTTTAAGATTCTTTTTAGATTGACAGCGAATATCGTCGTTGCTCCCTGAATTTGCATGCCAAATGAACCCGCAGCCGATGCTTGATCGTACCCGTGTTTATTTTTTAACTCACTATTTTTTGCTTCGATTTTATAACGTTCTCGAGCTAAGCGTTTAAATTCTTCTGTTTCTTGAAAAGCTTGTTGGTCTAAATGTTCTTCTGATTTAATGGCAACAGAATAGGTCTTAGTTTTTGCACCTTCTTTAAAACACCCTTCTCGGAGTGGACAGACCTTACATTTTTCAATGTCAAAAAAATAAACCATTCTTGCACTTGCTCCTGGGTGTGAATCTGGTTTTTTACTTTTTCTATTTGCTAAATGTCCTGCTGGACATACAAATAAACCTGCATCTTTATTAAAGTCAAATCCTTTTCCGTTTCCTCGCCCATTTTGAGTAATCATTGGATTTAACTTAGAAATCAGTTGAATGCTTTGTTCTTTTGTATAAAGTAAATTGTTTTTCCCTGAATAAGCTGTGTCAGCGATGACTGTTTCAACTTCCATTCCTGTTACTTTACTTTTTTCAATCAGTTCTTGTAGATAATGTCCATCTGATTTTTCACCTGTTGTAACGACTGCTGCTGTAATTATACGTTCATCACTAATTGCTAAATGTGTTTTATAACCAAAGAAAGAACTGTCTGCTGTTTTATGTCCTACTCGTGCATCGGTGTCTGTTGAATAATTTAGATGTTCTTGCGTATCTTCTACAGCTTCTTTTAACACGTTCAATTTTTCCTTTACAGCTGGTAGATGAGCGATTTGTGGTTTATTTTCAATAATGGCAATCAATCTTTCACAGTAAGTTAATTCATCTTTTACTTCGTTAGAAGTATTCTTCTTTGGAAATTTTTCTTTCATGGATTTATCAAATTGATACACTGCTTTGCGGGTATATTTTGATTTTTCTTGTAAAAATTCTTTCGGTGATTTTTGGTTATAACGTGCTTTGGTATGTGTTGCGTCCACAATGATTGTTTTACTTTTGATAATGTTCTTTTCGAGTGCGATTTCAACTGTTTTTCCAATGAGCATATCTAATAAACTTACATTTTGAAGACGCAGTCTTCGGAATTTTGTGAGTGAACTTGAATCAATCACGTCATCTTCTGGCGCCATACCTAAAAAATACTTGAAAGACATGTCATATTTTGAACGTTCGACAAGGTCTACATCAGATACATTAAAAATGGCTTTTAACAATAAGTACTTAAACATTCGAATCGGAGGAATCGCATTTCTTCCATTGTCTAAACAATATTTTGTTTTCAATTCTTCTAAAATGAATGAGAAATCCACTAGTTCGTTAATTTGACGAAGCATATTATCTTTTGGCACGACAATATCGTAAATGGCCATATATGGACTTAAGTTGAAAGTCTCTTGGTTTGAAATCATTGGGAACACCACCTGCATTTAGTCACTCAATTATAAATTAAAAAGGCGAGGTATTCGACGATTCAATCGTCGAATACCTCGCTAAGTGGAACCAGATGAAGTTTTTCAGTGGCCTCGTATTTTACTGGACTCATGCCAGCCAATTTTTGTTTAATACGTTCATTGTTATAGTAGTCGATATATCATTCGATTTTTTCCTTCAATTCTTCAAACGGGATTAATACTTCACCGTAATACATCTCTTGTTTGAGTATGCCAAAGAAGTTTTCCATCGCCGCATTGTCTGCACATGTCGCTTTGCGAGACATGCTTTGGAAAACCTTGTTTTGCCGTAATGTTTTCACCCATGAATTATGTTGATAATGCCAGCCTTGATCCGAATGAATTGTTGCACGATATGTAGCTTGGTTCTGAATAATTGGTAGAACTTGATGTAGCGATTCTAATACGAAATCCAATGTTGGGCGTTTAGACATACTAAACCCAATAATTTCGCCATTATAGAGATCCATAATTGGACTTAAATAAAGTTTTTCATCTTCTGTACACTTGAATTCTGTTACGTCTGTCACCAGTTTTTGTAAAGTGTTTGGCGTATTGAAACGGCGGTTTAATCGATTATTTGCGACTTTACCCACCTTGCCCTTGTACGATTTATAACGAGATTTACGAACGAATTTTACACACTTTAAGTCCAATTCCTTCATGATTCGCTGTACTTTTTTGTGATTGATGACGTATCCTTGCGCTTTTAATTCTGCATGGATTCGGCGATAACCATATCTACCTTCATGCTTCTCAAATAGCGCTGAAATCAACGTTTTCCATTCTTGATTGGGATCTTCATTTTTTAACTGTTGAATATGGTAATGATACGTTGCTTCTGGGATCTCAATGATTTTCAATACATCTTTCAATCGGAACCCTTCTTCTTTGAGTTCGAATGCCAACGCTGCTTGTGCTTTTCGAGGAAGGCATCCGGATTCGCCTCGAAAGCGTCTAACTTTTTTAAGTACGCAATCTCTAATCGGAGAAGCTCATTTTCACGTTCTAGCTGTTCTTCACGAGACAATGTGTTTGGTTGTTTGACAGGTTTATTTTTAGGATTAGTAGACATAGGTGGCCGTCCCTTCGCTTTTTCTTGCAGGCCTTCTATACCTTCCTTCAAAAATTTACTGTTCCAGTTCGCTATTAAGCCTGGATTATTCATGTTAAATTCAATCGCTGTATCTTGATAAGAAGCACCTGTTTGTTTCATAAAGTGTAATACATCGAGCTTGAATTGAACAGAATAAGCCTTTTTTGTTACTTTTCTACGTAATCCAACTTCTCCAAATTCTTTGAAGGCACGTACCCACCGCTTTATTTGCGAATGATTTGGTATGTCATGTTTTTTCGCTAATAATTTATAACCTAAAGGGCCTTTCATGTATTCATTAACCACATGTATTTTGAATTCTTCGCTGTATTTCGCCATATAAAAACACCCCTAAAGTTTAGATTTTTGACTCTAACTTTAGGGGTGCAGGACCGTCGTGGTTACTTCTCCTTCGATTGTCTTTATTTAAAAGCTAAAATCGTAAATTCCCATGGGATATTTTCATTTTTCCAACCACGATGCTCATCAAATTTCTTTAATTTGAAACCCGATGTGATGACAGCATTTATTATCTCACTAAGTGTATAAAATCGTATAGATACATCAGGAAAGTCCTGTTGTTCATGCTCATCAAAGAAATGCTTATACGCTACGTCTCCATTTTGTAATTCTTGGTCAAAATAACCTTGTTGGATTTGATATTGGCATTCAGCGTTAGGCCCTTTAACTATACATCTTCTTAAAGGATGAAAATCACTGAGAATCATTTCCCCACCATCTTTTAGTAAAGAAAACAGAATCAACATAAATTTATCAATATCATTAAAATAGTGCAATATGCCACCTTCCAAATAGATCATATCAAAATGACATCGATACTTTGTTAAGTCAATTTCATCAATATCAGTGACAATATAATGAATAGAGGTATTTGCATGCTCTGCTAATTCCAAGGCATATTTTTGGTTTTCTGTTGAAATATCAAATACGGTTACTTCAGCACCTAATAATGCTAATGGTACTGCTTTTCTGCCATTTGAACCGCAAATATTGGCAATCTTCTTTCCTTCAATATGTTCAAAGTATTGTTTGTGCTTTTTCAGACATGCGCTAGGGTTTTCTAATATATGAATAGCCAAATCCTTTGGAGTGCCGTTACTTTTATGCCAAAATTCATATGCTCGATATTCCCACGCCTTTTTATTTTTTATGCTTTGTTCATTCATCTTCAGTAAGATTCCTCCTAAGTAGAGCGCTGATAAGTTTTTAATATTCGATGATCCTACACCTACATTTATCCATGCTACAGGATGACGTCTGATTATAGAAGAAGCGACAACATTTCCCCTCGAAATGAATGACACAGTTAAAAATATCTAATTTTAGAGGGCGTATAATTTTAATAGCTCATGGATTGATAAACGAGTAGTAGCGTCCACTTTAACAAAATACGGTGATTGCCACTTTTTAGTTGCGATTGCCTGTTTGCTGGTGGGCGTATCCCAACTTGGGTAAACTCTAATAGCCATTTTCCCCTTTGTATTAGCCGTTTTAAGGATGTTTTGTTGTAAAAGAACTTCTTTTGGAAATACAAATTGGCCAAAATCACCATTAGTATGAAAAGTGTTTATTACCAGTAAATCAGTGGCGTTCTCATATGAAAATGCTTGGTTTTTATTAGCAGCATCCTTTTCCCAAAAGGAAACAAACTGTCCTACCTTGGTAGGCGTTATTTTTGCGACTCTAAATCTAACAGATTTCGAATCCAACTGAAAAATCCCAGCCCCGTAATCAGCATTTTGAGTTTCCTCTTGGATGTTTTTTATAGTCAAATGATGAGGTTCATAAAGTAATTCATTTACATATGTTAACGCTTTATTAAATTCATTCATAGTTTTACTCCCTATCTTATACGACGAATACCAGTATATCATCTGCGGACTTGTTACTGTAATGGCTTTAAACCATTAGTCTCTTCATTTTGATTTACTAACCAAAGCTGTATATAAAAGGATATGACATAATTAATTCATTTCTTCTGTTAAAAATCTTTCTCCAAAAGTTGTCATTATGACTTTAGATAGATCGACAGAGTAAACTCTTTCATCGTTATATGTATCATCATCGTCAAACCAATAAATTGTAACATCAGCAATATATGCTCTATCATGCATATACTCAATAAGATCTGCCCACATGTCTATATTAAAATTGTAATCTGTATGAACAGGTATATTGCCATTTTTGAGTTCATTTAAGATTTTAAGTATTATTTCTTTGTTTTCCATTAACAACATCACCTTCCGAAATCCCCAAAGCCGTGTGTGGTACGATTATTGCTTTATGATTGTTAATCAGGATAAACGCTCATCGCTTTCTGCTCAAAGAAAAATTAGTTTTTGATTTTCATATCCCCATGTGATAGATATAATAATTGCCCTCAGACAGTTGTTTAGATATAGAACTCATTTTTTCAAATTTGGCTATCGCATAGTCTCTATCGAAACGCAGTAATTCATCCTCAGAGTAATCATGGTAATAAATCATTTTGAGGATTTCTTCTGGACCATTTTTTAATAAATCACACCAAGCAGTGAAAATCGAAATAAGGGAAGTTGCCGAATGTTCATCAAATAGGGTGACACCAATGTTATTAAAGCCTATGTGTTGAGGCATTCCAGGCAAGCTTGGGTTCCTGCATGGAATCCATGTAAGCGAATCAAAAATATAATCAACGATGTTGTCTTCAAGTCCAATGTATGCAACAATTAAATCTTTGTATTGCTCTATGTCTCTCCAAAAATATTCAAAAAACTCTTCATCTTGTGTTTCAGTCTTTTTTATTAAATAAAAATCATGCATAAATACCCTCCATATAAATTAAAATCACTCAATGGAATTAATAACCATTTTATCATATCATGTTCAGTCAATTTGTATTAAATATTTTTCTTCGCTAAAGTAGTTTGCTTCGTTATTTGAATGAAATATAGCCCCCCAAACCATCGTTTGATAGCCTATGTTAAAAATTATGGTCTCCTTGTGAAATCACTATTACTTAAGATTTTTAAAATGTAGTTTGATTGATTTACATTGATTCAAAATGATGCGAATGTGCTACTAAGGGTTGAAGGTTCTTTAGGAAAACTGGACTTTTCGCAAAATCGGCTTACAGGGACAGAGCCTTACTACATTTTATTGAAGTAAGGCTCCTTAAAGTTGTTTAAAAAGTTCCTTTTGCACACTTGACTTTCCCCTGCACAGGAAACTGTATACTTACATTAAGTTATTAGATTGGAGATGATATTGTGTTTAAAATCAGTGAATTTTCTAGACTAAGCAAAGTATCCTTAAAAACATTGCGCTATTATGATCAGATTGGCCTTTTAAAGCCGAGAAAGGTGGACGATGACACTGGCTACCGATACTATTCAGCAGACCAGTTACTTGAGCTCAATCGAATCTTTCTCTATAAGGAATTGGGGTTCACCTTGCCACAGATTATACGTTTGCTCCACGATGATATTTCGTTGAAGGATATTCAAGGGATGTTTAAGCTGAAAAAAAGTGAAATCCAACTGATTATCGATACGGAACAAGCCAAGCTCGCACGGATTGAAGAGCGTATGCAGCTTTTAGAACGAGAGGGACAAGTGGAATCAGATCAAGAAATCCGAATCAAGGCAGAAGGTGTTCAGCAGTTCCTTTCATTGAAAGCACGTGGGAGAGAAGAAGATATTCCAGACCTGTTTCGTACATTTAATCAATTATTAAAAAAGGAAATGCGCCATTTGGCTCAAAGTCCCCAGGTCGTTTTATGGAAAGAAATAGAGGAAAAAGAAGATGAGTTTGAATTTGAAGTCGGTTATTTTTTAACCAAGGAGCTTCCATCATTCCCTGATACATTTCAACTACGGACGCTTCCTCCAGAGCCGATGATGGCCACAATGACCTTTCGTTCGGATTCTAACTTTGCCTGTACGGCCTGTGTTGATTTAGCTAACTGGATTGTGAAAAATAACTATCAGATCAAGGAAAACGAACCAGGTAGAGAAATATATTTACCATTATCTACAACACAAAACGTCCAATTAATGGAAATACAAATACCTATTACAAATAGATAGCTGAAAGAAGAGTGAATTGAGTTGAAAAATAATCTAATTATCTATGTTCTATCGCTTGTTGTTTTTCTAATCGGAACCGTTGAGTACATTATTACAGGCGTTATTGAAATGATTGCAGTAGACTTTGGAGTAACAATTTCAGAAGCTGGGTTATTAGTGACATTATTTGCCCTAGCCGCAGCCATTTTCGCTCCAATTCTCATTGCGCTCACCATAAATATGGATCGCAAAAAGTTGCTTATGGCTACCGTTAGTGTGTTTATTGTTAGCAACGGGCTAATGTTTATAAGCTCTACGTTTGAATTCGCACTATGGATACGAATTATTCAAGGAGTTAGCGGAGGAATCGCTACAGTGGTAGCCATGGCAGTAGCTACTCGACTAGTTGAAAAAGAACGAAGAGGCCGTGCTATCGGCATAATTTTGATGGGCCTAAGCAGTTCGCTTGTGCTGGGTGTTCCAATTGGCACATTTTTTAGCGAAATGTTTGGATGGAGAGTTTTATTTATGTTGATCGGTTTATTAACCATTCTTCCATTGCTTATCCTCTATAAAAAAGTTCCAGTAATCAAGGAAGAAGAAGCCGTTACCCTCCGGTCGCAGCTTTCCATTTTAAAAGATTCAAAAATTCTAACTGCACTGGCTATTACTTTATTTTATGTAGGTGGCTACGCTACCCTATTTACTTATATAACGCCTTTCTTGCAAGTCACATCCACTCTTTCTATAACCGAAATTAGCGGCATTCTATTTCTGGCTGGAATCTGTAGCTTCCTTGGATCAAGAATGGGTGGGCAATTGGCTGATGCAAAGGGTTCGCATTTCACCATTTATTTTGGCTTGCTGCTACAAGCAACAACGCTCCTCTTATTTGCATTAGCTGGTATCAATCTCTTTGTATTGATCTTAGTTTTAATGATTTTTATGGTAGCAACATGGAGTATTTCCCCAGCCCAGCAGCTCCTTCTTGTCACGCTAGTACCTCGAAATCCAGACATAGCCCTAAGCATAAATACCTCCTTTATCCAATTCGGTTTTGCGCTAGGGTCTGCATTAGGTGGATTTGTCATCGGCCATACCTCTGTCCTAAACTTGAATTCGGTAGGTTTTGGCATTGTAAGCATGGCTTTATTCCTTGCTATCTTGCTATTCAAAAAAATGAATAGTAGGACTGAAACTCCTTTTATGACTAAAGTAAAATATTAAATGTTTTTATCCTACCTTTATATTGAAAATCGGCATATTCAATATAAAGGTAGTTTTTCTAATCCATTCACACTTTCAGCTCTTTGCAATGCATTCCTTTGTATCAACATCCTCATGCCCAACGAATAGGAAGTAAATCACCTATCGTCAAGATCTTATTCTCTCCTATCATTACTTCGCATTGATAGTCATCATCATGAATTTGACAAATAAACTCTCTACATCTTCCGCACGATGGTATGATTGTTCCATCCTTGTAAACTGCAATGATTCCTTTTATTTTACATTCACCATCCGTAATCATCGCTGCTATCGCTTCGTGTTCTGCACAAAATCCCATAGAGCAAGGCATATCGAAACACACCCCTTTATACCTTACCATTTTCGCATAAAATGGCAGCAGCAACAGAACCTGCATAAGGTTTTTTGAAATTTGTTTTGGATTTAAAGCACCTTTTGCTATAGTATATAATTCTTCAAATTCCATCATTTCCATCCCCTTATTAAACTAATTTTTTCTGTTTAACTAGATGATCTAGCTTACTGTTAATTTATCTGACTCCATCATATACTTAAGTAACGAAAAGGAGGCTAAAAAATGAAACATCAACCTTTGCACCCATGGCAAAAAGAACATCATAAACGAGTAAAAGATTTCCATAAAAATCATTCGTTAGCAATAGAAAATGGCGAGAATGGCAATGGGTTGTTAGCTAACTGGGAAAGATTTCTCTACAATAAGGGAAAAACTCTTTTTAAAGCTGCCAAATAATTAGCTGTTCTTTTGGACAGCTCTTTTTTTGATTTTAAATCTCTTTTTTGCATAATCGCCTTAAAGTGTTCAGTAAAGAATTCTTGACTAACAACTAATTAAGCCACAAATCACTAAGGCATTTTTATGTTATAATTTACACAAAATACATATTAAGGTGATTCTAATGACATTTCTCAGAAAATACTTAAATATTGTTTACTTCGTTACCCTTTTTTTACTTTTATCTATTTCGGATTATTTCAAAAAAGGGAATTGGGATTTTCTTAATAATCTTTTCTTTATGGGCAGTACTTGTTTATGCTTTTTTAAATTGGGCATGGGATAGTAAAAAATATGAAAAGAAAAAGCATATTGTATAGTATCATTGGTCCATCCTGAATAGATAGAGAGACCTCTATAGAAATAAAGACTGAATCTTTAAAGCAACTTCTTTTGGTTTAATATCAATTGTCAACAACTTTTCAATCTCTATCCATATCGGTAGATAAGTTCCACTATCTTTTTTGCTGTCTGAGTATTCTTCACCTTGTCCTGTTCCAAATTTACCCCCAATTATTTCTGATAAGAAAAAATATTGATTGCCATTAAATTTTTCCTCTGCGATACAATCCTTGACCCTAACGATTACGCCTAATTCTTCTAATGCTTCTCTCCTTGCAGTATCTTCAGGTTTTTCATTATTCTCCATTCCACCGCCTGGAAAAACATAATAAACGGTACCATCTCTTTCCCTTCTAATAAGTGCAACCATTTTACTTTCAATTATTACAACCGAACTTCTATCTCTCATGCTTATAACCTTCTTTCAAATTTCCTAACAATTAATTGTCCTATTAATTCCTTTTTATTTACTGCAATCCTCAGATTGTGCAGTAAATGCATCATTCCATATTTTCATATATTACCCAATTATATTGTCCTTATATAGGTAATTACCTATATATCAGGAGTTGTTATGCAATGAAAACAATGTCTACACTTGGATGGATCATATTTATTTTTGGCATTACTTTGCTTATAAGCGGAGTGGGAAGATTATCTGGTTTCTTTGAATATGATTCAGTTATTCCAAATAAATTTGTTGCACTAATATACATTTCTATGGGCTTTTTTGTCATGTTCATCATATTTGTTTTAGGCATCTTATCGCTTTCAATCGGATCAGCGAGATTAACTGGTGCCCTAGAATACAATAGATTTATTTCAAATAAATCTATTGCAGTACTATTTATTGCCATGGGGGTTTCTGTTATGTTCATTTCATTCTTTGTAAAACCTCAAAAAGATAAATAACTTTACATAACATTATCTTTCCAATATTCAATAATAATGGTTTTACCCCCTTAGTCATGTTAACCTTAAAGTGTGATGTGATTTACATAAATTGGAGGTGTACAAATGGTTGTTAATTTACGTTTCTATATACAAGTGGTTTCAACCATTTTCATTATGATCTTTGTCTTCATGAATTTTTTAGGGCATTGGACCGCAGACAGATTCGTTCAAATTATATTTTTCTTTGGTATGGTATTCGCGGCTTTCAGTGTCGGTATGGAAACGGAGAAAAAGCTAAAAAATAGAAGCTGATTAGGCGAGCTAATCGGCTTTTTTATGTTCAATCTTTTTCAGCATAGCTCCTTTCAAAAACTCCATGTCAAATCATATATGGTAAAAATAGATAATTACTGGTATATTATAGGTTGTATTTATTTCATGAAAGGTGGTGCGTTGATGGATAAAACGCTGGAAGATTTACAAAGAGAAATGATCGTTGAAGCTAAAAAAGGATTCCCTATTTTACTTTCTGGTGCCGTTGTTTTTTTACTTTTCACCCTAATGCCCTTAGTTTTGCCAATAGAAGTTGTACGTTTAATTTGGATATTTGGCTTAGGAGCTATTTTTCCCATCGGCTTCTTCGTTAGTAAAATTCTTGGTGTTAATTTAAACGCTACTGGTAACCCTTTAGGGACGTTAGGAGGAATCGTTGCCGCTCCTCAAGCTTTTTACATACCTGTATTTATCATTGTGTATATGAACATACCTGAATTCCTTCCCTTCACAATTGGTTTACTTGCAGGCGCTCATTTTCTACCTTACATATGGATTTATAAAAGTAAAGCTTATTTATTTGTGACTTTAGGCGTCTGTTTTTCTGCTCTGATTTTAGGTGGCTTCTTTGTCGATCAAGCTTACACACTTGTACCTTTAGCAATCTCTATCGTGTATGGAATGGGCGTTCTTTTGATTCTAAGAGAACTTAAAGTCAATCCGATTTAATCACCTTTCTCTAGGTGATTTTTTTGGACACTATCTATCGTTTAATTATTCCAGACCTCCTTCAACCTGAGAAATAAAGTATTCATTTCCTACCCCTTGTTTGTCCCTTTACAATAAACGTATTCATAAATGAAAGGATGGATGGATTTGCTGTTTCCATATCGGAATGATCTTAGAAAAACATTAATACCTTACCTAAACACACTTGATGAGGCATTTTGGTTTAAAAAGTCAGATTTTTATCCAAATAATATAGCATGGGTTATTTTGCATTTATCAAGTAGTGAAGACTATTGGGTGAATGAAATTGGACTTAAAAAACCTTGTATGTTAAACCTTCACGATGATTGTTCGCCGAAGGAAATACTAGATAGCTATATTGAAATTAGAAATTATACGGATAATATTCTACATACATTGGACAATTCGCAACTCAATCAATTAGTTGAAGTTCCTAAATTTTCCGATGGTTGGACACCACCCTCCGTACCTACACTTAACTGGTTGTTTCATCATGTATACTCGCATGAAGCTTACCATATTGGGCAAATCTCCGTTATCGCGCACCTTAATGGATTGCCAAAGCCATTATTTTAATAAATGGAAAGCAAGGAAAAGAACAACTTCTTTAAATGGAGGAACAGTAATTTGAAAAAATTTCGTGGGAAAAAGCGTCCTTTTACTCCAGATATTCTTGAGCAAGTTGCTAATTTTGATAGATGGTCATACCCAGCTTCATATTTTTCAAAGCCCATTTTTACATAAATACGGTTCATTTTCTGTTGTAATGATTAACTGATTACAGGATACCTCTCCTCATTGGACGATCATATCCTCTAGGAGTAAATGAGCCTTGATAAGCTTTATGTACAACCACACTGTAAATGGCGGCATAAAATACTCCATCTGGCCAAGCCCACTGTTTTTCCATCCACCATAGTGAATACTTGATATGTACTTACATTGAAAACTTGTTTGATAATCTGTTCATCATGTTTCTTCCATCCAACAGATTGGTAAACCTCCTTTATTATTGGTAAATCCTTCTCTCCCATTGCGTATTGAAGTAATACCATTATCATCCACCTCCCCTAGGAAAACGATGGATAGTCTATTATACTTAATAAAAATGACTTGGGGATGGTGGGATTATTATGATGTTTGCTCCATTATTTGAACAGGATGTACCAGCAATCCTTCTTCCTTAACGGTAGAAGCGCTTTTTCTCCGTTAAGGGCATAGGTATCTATGAAAACGGAGGAAAAAACATGAGAAATAAAGGTATCGGCGCCATCTTTTTATCGCTTGCTGCAAGTATTTGGGGCGCCATGTATGTAGTAGTTAAAGTAGTGGTGGAGGTTGTGCCACCATTGGAGCTTGTTTGGATTCGTTATTTGATTGCGGTGATTGCACTCGGTATTATCGGCATCGTGATGAAGCAATCTTGGACAATCGCTAAAAAAGATTGGTTGATTATTTTTCTTGTTGGTCTCATCGGAAATACGATTTCGATTGTCACGCAAAAAATGGGGACAATGCTCTCCACTGCTCAAATGGGAGCGATGATTACTGCTACAACCCCTGCTTTTATGGTTGTCTTCGCTCGTTTCATTTTACAGGAAAACATTACGATTAAAAAATGCTTGTCCATCGTCCTCGCGACCATTGGCGTTGGGATCATTGTGGGCAACGCCCAAATCGATATTACACAGCAATTAGGTGGATTCTACTTACTAATCGCTGCTTTAACGTGGGCATTCATGTCGGCATTAGTAAAAAAAGTGCCTAGCCACTACTCACAAATTGTCGTGACAACCTATTCATCTATAGTAGCTGTGATTTTGTTGACACCTTTTATCCTGCCAAGATTAAAGGATTTGGCGCTAACAACTATTTTGCAGCCAACGATTTCAGGCGGCTTGCTTTACTTAGGCATTGTTTCTACAGCGGGTGGCTTTTTATTGTGGAATAAAGGGCTTCAATTAATGAATGCGTCAAGTGGCGGCTTATTTTTCTTCTTCCAGCCCATTGTCGGCACATTTTTAGGCTGGCTCTTATTAGGAGAGACGATAGGACTGTCCTTTTGGCTAGGCTCCCTGTTCATATTGAGTGGTGTTTTTATCGTCATTCGAGATGAATAAATGGACGTGCGTTTCTATTTTATATAGAGACGCACTTTTTATGTTGACATCTAGACGCTACCTTAGCTAGTCATGTTGACAATTGCAGGCTCATATATTGCAAAAGCCTAAAGGAGCTGATACTATGATTACCTTTTTCGATAACTTAAAGGAACTCGCTTTGTTAGTCATATTAATTGCCAGTATGGTATATCGTCGACAGCTAAAATTAACGAAATGGCAAAGAACACTAACAATTGGTGAATGGACCATGTATATCATGCTTTCGATTGCCTTGCCTCTTTATGCGGTACTTTGTATTGCTTTTATTTTGGGCACATAGCAAAATAAAACATCCTATGCTATTTTGGGGAGGATTTTATGTTTCAGACAATGGACCATTTTTTACATTCTTGGACATGTGAAGCTGCTGCTACACAAAAATTGCTTGATTAGCTAACGGTTGAATCGCTTCAGCAAACCATAACATCTTTGGTCGCATTGCTTGGAGGAGATTACTGCACATCGAGTCCTATTTTTATAAAACGTTCAAGTGATGATGAAGCAGTAATTGCATAAATTGATTTAGACTTAAACATTTCTATACAGGAAATAAAGAGTTATGCTATAATACATGAGAATACTCAAAGGGTATCAACCAATTCTGAACTGTAGCGATTAACTTCGCTGCAGGTTTTTTTATATGTTGACGAGTTGAAAAAAAGAGAGCAATCATTTAAAAGAAAATGAAAGGCTCTCTTGTTTTATGTTTCTTTATCTTTTTTCTCCCATTGATAGGGCTTATTTGACCAATTCCACATGAGAATCAACAGATAGATGAAGAACATTAGACCGATCATCGTCATGACATTTTCTCCCCATGTAATCGATTCTTGTTTTCTCCATTGATTGATCGTTCTCACAATGAAATAAGCACAAGGATAGATAAAATAACTTATTTGGTCTCGTCTCAATCTTACACCTCTATTATCCGTCTTCTTACTGGTCAATCATCGTCACAAGCTTGTTCATCGTTTTCCAATTGCGCACCGTTGCAGGTATCTCCAGCTTGTGTAGCTGTTGACCCAGCTTGGCATTGCGGATGCTCTCGTAAAATAACAGATAAACGTCTCTGCCCTTGATGAGACAACGCTCTTTTTCACTTTCGTAGGCTAATAACTTCGCACCATTCACTTCAGTAGGTGCAACTGGTAGCATGGCGACATGGAGACTTTCCCCTGTAGCTGTGGTACTTGCCTCAGCCATATCTTGCTCTGAAAACGGACAATTATGGACGATTGATTGCAGTTCTTCGGCTGTTCTGATTATCACGATACTTGTGATATGGAAAACTGTTTGAATGGTTGCTTGTATTTGCTGTTGTAGGTATACCTCAGACTCACTTGATTCAAACAGGATATTGCCGCTTTGAATATATGTCCGAATATTTTGTAATCCCAGCGGTATAAGCGCTTCTCTTAATTCAGCCATTTTCAATTTATTGTGTCCACCTACATTAATGCCTCTTAAAAATGCTATATATTTCGTCATGCCATTCCACCTCTCCTTTCATCCTCTAGTATAGCAACCTCTAGGGAATAATAGGAAAAAACTGCACCCTTTTATTCCAGGTGCAGTTCAATGATTAGGCTAATTGGTGAATGTCCTCTATCAAGCGATCTACTTGTTCCTTTTTTGTGGCCCAGCTTGTGCAAAAGCGCACAACGGTATGGTTGTCATCAAAGGTTTCCCAAGTAGAGAAGGAATATTTCTCAGCCAAAGCCGTCAGCATGTCGTTTGGTAAAATCGGAAACTGCTGATTGGTTTTCGAATCATAGCGCAATGCAAAGCCTTTGTTGATAAACGCCTGTCGAATTAGCATCGCCATGTCTACAGCATGATGAGAAATAGCCATATAAAGGTCTTCTTCAAATAGGGTTTCAAACTGAATGCCTAATAAACGTCCCTTAGCAAGCAGCCCTCCTCTTTGCTTCATCATGTAGCGAAAATCCCTTTGATACGCAGGATTCACTATTACGACCGCTTCGCCAAATAATGCGCCCATTTTCGTGCCACCAATATAAAAAACATCACAAAGCTTCGCAATCTCTGCTAAGGATAAATCGCTATCTTGCGCTACAAGCCCGTATCCTAGTCGCGCCCCATCTAAAAATAGCGGTAAGCCACATTCTCGACAAACTTCACTTAAAGCCGTTAATTCCGCCTTGCTATACGTCGTGCCATTTTCTGTAGGATGAGATATGTACACTAAGCCCGGCTGCACCATATGCTCATGCGTGCTATCCTGCCAATGAGCATCATAGCATGCTTTCACCTGTGCCGCCGTTATTTTGCCATCCTCGCTCGGCAATGTCAGCACTTTATGACCAGTGGCTTCAATTGCACCTGTTTCATGCACCGCAATATGTCCCGTATGTGCGGCAATGACTCCCTGATGAGGACGCAAAATAGACGAGATAACAATTGTATTCGTTTGCGTACCACCGACTAAAAAGTGAATATCTGCTTGTTCTGCTGCAATCGCTTTTTTAATATAAGCTCTAGCTGTTTCCGAATGCTCATCCATACCATAGCCAGGTGTTTGCTCCTCATTTGTCGTCACTAATCGTTGCAAAATCTGTGGATGTGCGCCTTCTGCATAATCATTTTCGAATCGTATCATATTGAGTCCCTCCAAAATTCTCTCTATCTATTACTCTATCTTACGCCATATTGCCCCATCTTCGCCATTTGTTTGTTCTTATGATAGGGTGATGCTTCTCATTGTGGTGTCCCTTTGTTCGACCCAAATGAATCGTCATTTTATCAGCATTCACCGATGATTCTGCACAACTAATAGAGATTGTAGAAACAAATGCTCCGAATATTGATTATTTACTGGCTCCTCTATCATTCATACCGCGTCCTGTGTAAACATCAAGTACTCCTTTAGTACTATCGCTCCGAGTGTCAATTTGGCTAACTAGATGATTGATGCAGAAACAAGACATTTAAGATAACCTTACATATGAATAAAGCTGGAGACCAGTTTACTACCGGTTTCCAGCTTTTTCGTGGTGGATGCTTATGCTCCGATTTTGAGATGCTTCCTGACAATTCGGTTATTTTATAACACGCTTTTGGCTGCGTTTTCTTGTGATTTTGCCTTTGAGCGGAATTACAAGGAAATATAGCAAATTATCTAAACCATTCGTTCATTCTCCTGATGAGCCACATGAGGAATCGCTAGTGGATGCGCTATAATCAGCACAATGATGGCTTTCCTGTGAGGAAATCTGTGCATCATTTGTTAGAAAATCGTTTGTTGGGTGACTATGGTGTGATTGCTCGCTCGATTTATTGTACGGTTGATTGAGCATACTGACTATACCGACGACAACGATGATCCCAATAAACAAGATAAATAAAGTCATTTATATCAACTCCTCTCAACCATTTTATATATTATACCATTTATTGTTATTGTTTACAGTATACTATGGATTGTTTCTGGATTTCTTTTATTGCTAATGTGTTTTGTAGAAAGGTGGCATTGGTCTAGTGGACGTGAAATGAAAGATAAAATAACACCACAATCACGATGATTGTGGTGTCAGTATTATGATTGCGATTTACGTGTTGCAGATTTTTTCGAGCGAGTACCTTCGTTCGAATTTTTCTTTTGCTCTTGTGTTAAAGCATTTTCTTCACGCACATCTAAATCATCTGGACTTAAATCTGTCGCTAATTCTGCCAACTCTGACTGACGTTTATATTGCTTGCCCTTCGACAAAATGATCACCTCCAAGTAGTCTTACATTGCCCTATTTGGTTTGATCTATTCCCAGTACAGTATGAAATGATTATTTCTAGCTAAACTAATTTCACTGTCTGCTGGTTCAAAAGATGGTCATACAGTTGCTCATATAATTTATGGTAGGTCGCAAGGCTATGCTGCTTGGTATAGCACAATTAAGAATCCATGCGGTTTGCTTAAATTGACTATTCCTTTCATGTTCTTCAATGAGCATCGATAGAAGGTGTTCTTGGCGGTACATTTCTTTTATAGAATGTTGTTTTTTCATTGTAAAGATGTCAATTGTACGAGAAAGCGATGCCTAGTAAAATTCTTTTCATTGATAACTTTTAACACGCCAGAAAATCATATACAGTCCCCCTTTCCAATATAATCTATAACATGTCATTGATAAGGAAAGAAGGGCGATGGAATAATGACGATTATCACAAAGCCATCCATTGGCTTAACCCAATTTACAGACTTCACGATGAAGGGAAGTACAGCCAAGACGAAGTTTGTGAAAGATATTAAATATCAGGGAGATTATCATCCAATTAAAGATTATTGGAAGGCATTACGCGATGGTTTAAAAAAATACCATGAACAGGGTTTGCCTGACGATTATTTACTCGATATTATTGATAATGCCCTCCCTGCACGGCAAAAAAATTATCAGGATGTCGTAAAAGCCTATTTAAAATTTTTAAAAAATAAAAATGTTCAATGGTTTGCACCAGGTAAGGCTAATTGGTATAGTGATGCATTAACGGTGCGTTCCAATCCTGAACTTGGTTTAATCATCGACGATATCCCCTACTTGATTAAGCTGTATTTCAAAGGTAAAAATGAGCGCATTGATAAATATAAATGCCAATCTGCCTTAACCCTCCTGAAAAACTCTCACTACGAAATAGAACACCCTGACACTATTAAACATGCCATTTTAAACGTGCAAAAAGGTCGCCTGCTGACTGAAGATCAATCGACGGACGATCATCGAATTGCGCTGGAATCCGATGCAGCCCAATTTATGTTTATATGGAATAGGCTCTAACCTCTTCAACCAAGCTAAATCTCCCAAAAGGCATTCATCTAACATAAAATCATTATTATTAGGCGATTTTATCTGTATCCTCCATGACAAATGAGTGTTTGTTATAGGATAATGGGCTTGTGTCTATTAAAGGTAAAGGAAGTGCTACTGGATGAATGCAGAAATGGTGATGCAGGAGCTAGAGGCTCTAGGCAAGGAACGGACGAAAAAAATGTATCTGTCAAATGGTGCACAGGAGCCACTGTTTGGTGTGGCAACAGGAGCTATGAAGCCTATTGCGAAGAAAATCAAAATCAATCAAGCTCTAGCAGAAGAACTTTATGCTACAGGTAACTATGATGCGATGTATTTTGCAGGCGTTATTGCTGATCCCAAAGCAATGACTGTGGAAGATTTTGATCGTTGGATGGATGCGGCTTATTTTTATATGCTGTCTGATTATGTTGTAGCGGTCACGTTAGCGGAAGCCCCTATTGCACAGGAGGTGGCGGATGCATGGATTGCCAGCGGTGAGGAGCTAAGAATGTCAGCGGGCTGGAGCTGCTATTGCTGGCTTTTAGGAAATCGCAAGGATAGCGAATTTTCTATGAGCAAATTAGCCAACATGCTGGGAGTGGTAAAAAATACAATTCATGATGCACCAGCACGCACGAAATCTGCGATGAATAATTTTCTATACACAGTGGCCATTTCCTATGTACCACTTCATGAGCAAGCCATTGAAACGGCACAGGCAATTGGTCCAGTGGAAATGAAAAGAGACAACAAAAAAAACACTACGCTAAATGCTTATGAAACGATTCAAAAGGAAGTAGAGCGAGGCAGACTTGGTTTTAAACGAAAATATGTAAGATGTTAAACACCGTGTCTAATAAGACATCCCTCCCACAAGGACGGATGTCTTTTTTAGATAAAAAACAATGAATTTTAAAATCAAGGTACCGTAACCAGTGAGGTGCTTTGAATGAAACAGAAACAAAGGGCAACCATTTTCTTAAAAATTGTCACTATTCTGCTAGGTATGCCTGCTTTAGCTTTAGGGCTATGTTGGTTACTTGACATGGCTAATCGAGACGCAGTAGCACATCTCGAATCTGCTTATTTGTCCTATCTTTTGTGTCTCTCTATGTGTTCCCTACTACATTGCGTTATATCAAGCTTATCGTCTCTTAATCAACATCGACCAGCATAAAGCGTTCTCGGCATCGTCTGTAAAGGCTTTGAGAACTATCAAATATTGTGCATTCACGATTGTTCTCTTTCTTGCACTGGCATTGCAGCATCTATCATCATGTTTACTGACAAGGAAGACATAACTAGCATTATGATGCTGGCACTCATTTGCATCTTTACCTCAAGCAGCATTGCGATGTTTGCAGCTATTCTGCATCAACTATTACCAATAACCGTTGAGCTACAATACGAAAATGAATTAACGGTCTAATCTATTACGACTCGACATAATCGCTTACGCTGCATCCACATTTTTTCGAGTTGCTCGAAAACCAGTGCCATCCGTCAAGGGCACAGGATATTGGTTTGCCATAAGACATGGGTTTCAACACCCGCTGAAGCAAAATAAATTGGCACTAACAACTTTTAATTGTTAGTGCCAATTTATCGCCTATACATGTCCTACTACTTCCGCTGTTTCGAAAATTCTTCGTAAAAGGGCTTCATTTTATACGCCACATGCCTACTGCTCTAGTTCCCTCCAACTTTTACAACTATTTTACTATAAAAACATATCAAAATTTACTTTTTAACAGTATAATAATTACATATTTCAATAATAGGAGGGTATTTATGAAGAAATTGGTTTTATTAATGGCGATGTTTACATTATTTCTCGCTACAGCCTCTATTGCGGAAGCGCATCCTGGGCGTTTAGATGGCAATGGTGGGCATAATTGCTCGGACAAGTCCAAAGCGAAAGGGCTTTGTTCAGGCTACCATTATCATAATGGAGGGTCCTCCTCAGGTGGTCAAAGCCAATCTACACCGACACCAAAAGCAACTACAGCCCCAGTGTTGACAAAAGTTGCTGTCTATTTAAATAATGTAAAGCAACATTACACGCCTGGCGCTTATATGAAAAATGGCACAACATTAGTGCCGATGAAGGCCATTTTTGAATCACTTGGAGCAACTGTTGCTTATGAAAGTGCAACGAAAAAAGTAACGGCAACAAAGGGCAGTAAAAAAATTGTGCTTGGTGTGGGGAATAAAATGGCTTATGTTGATGCAAATGGTACTACATCCACTATCGCCCTCAGCCATCCAGCTGAAATTTATCAAGGAACAACGATGGTTCCTCTAAGATTTGTCAGTCAAGCACTTGGTGCAAATGTAACATTTGATGAGGCAGCATTGATTGTTTATATCTCGACCAATTAATAGATAGGCTTTACAGCAGCATTCCTCAGGATGCTGTTTTTTATTGTTGCTTAAAGTCAAAGTCGTACTTCTTATTAATTTTCCCAGCAATGGTTTCTAAAAATGATGCCACTGTCATATTCTCGACTTCATTTGTATACCATGCTAGTTTCGCACCATAGTTCTTTTTATTATAATTCACTTCTAAAGGCCAGAAATTTTCCGTTTTATAAGTATAATCAAACTTCACATATAATTGTTTCCCCTCTGGACATTCCATTATCACCTTGTACAATGGTTTTTTTCTTTCTTGCTCGAATTTCACTTTTTTTATTTTCGTTAACATCAAAACCCCTCCTCTCTTCTACTACATTCGACAAAACTTTGAAAAAACCTTTATTTAATGAAAAAGGATAAAGCTCGCTTTTGCATGCAAGCTCTATCCTCCCCAGTTAATTCGCTATAAATTTATCGTAATAACGTTTAAGCATTGTCGCCATTTGTTCCCGTGTGAGAGCGCCTGCCGGATTCATGTTCTGACTGCCATCGCCTCGGATAATTCCTTCGTTAACGGCCCATTCCCATGCCTCTTTATGAGATGCTCCTACTTCCCTGCTTGCTTGTAGGCTAGCTTTTTCAGCTAATAAGCTTTTTAACATCGCAATTTCTTGTTTCAGCTCATTATATTGTGACACTGTTAATCCCTCCTCAAGTCCATTTTTAATATCTAGCTGGAACTGTGCTTCTGAAATCCCCATACTTTTTAAATAGGCAAAAGGATCTTTGTGTGTGGTACCTCCTAGATTTTCCGTAATCCATCGATGTGACTTAATGCCGTTACCATTGCCATCTAAAACAGTTGGGACTCCTGCCTCTATGGCAAGCTTACGTAACAGCCAAATATACGCTGCATAATCCTTTTTAAACTGTTCCTTATTAGCTGTCCGTGCCAGCTCCACCTGGGCATAGCTATATGGATTTCCTTTTGGACCACAGCCATATTGCACACGATTCACGGGGGCTACTTGTACGATTCGTCCACCACCGCCTACCCAGTGGGATACAAAAGCATTCGCTTTATTTCTATTCATATAGGCAATCTCGTTTTCCAATGCGTTTGGACCAGTATTGCTGCTATTACCTGATTCATGCGCCACCACATATTTTATAGCCGTGAGCGCTTGATTCGGTAACCCTGACATGATCTGTTTTTCAATAACATAACTCATACTACACCACCCTTTCCTATCATTTTTTCGTGAATGACAGCTATGTTATCCATTTCTACTATTTGTGATGTTCAGGGAAAAACGATAATTAATCAGAGGTATTCCTTACGGGGCTTAACAGGTTCTTTTCTTGCATACGACTATTGCTATCATTTCACCTCTCTTTCTGAGTGTGAATGATACAAAGACATTCACTTATAGTTAATAAATGCTCCCATACCAGTGATTTCTAGTTAATTGTGCTCTTTTACTATTTTTTATATATGATTTTTTTACCCCTTCCTACTATCCAAGACATTGACAAAGATTGCTTCCTATAGTATTTTGTATCTTCTAAAATATTGAAAGTGAGGGGATGACATGTGCGTATAGTAGATATATTTCAGCCATTACCAAGCTTAGATGGTTTTACGCAAATAACCAAAGTCCTCAAAGGCTATTCTCCTGATACTAAGTATCTCGTAACTGTGGGAGAAACGCGCTTTTTTGTACGATTAGCAGATGTAGCGCATCGTGAAAAACGCAAAAATGAATTTATGTTGCTACAGGAATTAGAAAAACAGGGTGTAAAAACACATAAAGCGATTGACTATAAGGTGCTGCAAGAAGCCCATTTAACCGCAACGGTCGTTCGTTTTTTAGAAGGAATACCCGCGGATGATGTCATCCAGCAATTCACTGACTTTGAGCAATTCCATCTCGGTCTTGCTGCTGGGCAACAATTGAGAAAAATCCATCAAGTGAGTGCTCCGCCAATGCTCAATTGGGAGGCGACACAGCGCAAGAAATTCTCTGCTTATTGGAAGGCATACCAGCAAGGTTCCTATCACATACCACAGGAAGCAAAATGATGAAGCTTTATTGAGGCGCATCTGCCACTGCTAAAACATCGACCTGTGACCCTTCTCATGACTTTTATAATCTTGCCTTATTTAGTAGCGTCACAGCATCCCCTACTGCATCGGGCAAATCAATGGCTATTTTTCGGCTACTCCAGACGATACATTTTGGCAGCTTTATGCCTTATATGCGGCAATGATGGTCTTTTCAACCATTGTTTGGACACGCCAATATGACCCACGTTCTTTTGACGATGCGTTGGCAAGAATTCACTTGATATTACAGGATCATGATGACTTTTCATTAACCAAGCCTTTATGGTATTCGGACGATTATACGCTCTCTAATAATGCTAATATTTTTTGACGTTCCGCTGCAAAATCCATTGTTGGCTGTTGATTACATAGTACTTCCTCTTCATGACGCTGATGAAACCACTTCGGAATGATTTCTTGACGTCTATTAACTTGCTGCTGTGCCATCTGTTGCTTGCGTGCCTGAAATCGCTGCTGCTCAATGGCTATATCTTCCATGCTTTTTATTTTTTTGCTGTACCAATTTTGCAAGATCTTTTCTACATACCGCCAGCGTAATACATTGTGTTCCACTGCTAGCTTCATCGCATGTATAACCATTTCCTCCGTAAAAATAGCGAGCCAATGACGAATTCTCTCACCAATATGGGCAGTTTGTGCACCAAAGCCTTGTTGCTCGTAAAAGTGATAGACAGAGGGTGCAGACTGTTTATCATCATCTATATTTTTTAGTAATTTATTATTTAGTAATTCATTATTTAGTAGTGTGGGCTTTTCCGTTTGTGGTGCTACCGTTGACGAATTTCCCGTTGACGGCATGGCAGCAAGTGCTGGAGCTTCATATACGAGAAACTCCACCTTACGGAACTTACCATCTTTTGTTCTCTCTTGAATTTTTTGAAGATAACCCGTCTGTATCAGTTCATCTACAATTCGTGCAGTCGCTTCTCGTCCACATTTACTGCGGGTTGCTAAATCAGCAAGACTAAAAGACCAATCATCTGGTAAGGACAGCATATAAGCAAACAGCCCCTTCGCCTTCCAGCTTAATTGATCATCATTTAAAAATCCCTTATCCAAGACAACGAAATTCTCCTTTTTGGCTACTCTATAAATCATTATGATCCCCTCTTTCTGTCAAATTCCCTTTCTTATTATATAAAGGGGATTTTTCGAAAAAGGGACATAAAAAAAGAACATGCCACAACAGCATGTCCGAATTTTATTGATAAAGCTCTTGATAAACGATTACTTTTAACGCAGCAAGCTCTTCATCCGACAATTTTCCTTCAACCATTTGCAGGGCCTCCTCTTGTGTCATCGAGCCATTTTGTAATTTCACACGAATGTCGTTCAGATCCGTGATCCCCACTTTTTGAATTAATACTTTAGTCGCCTCTTCTTTTGTCGTAAACGGCAATGTACTGCTGTCAACCGTTTTTGCTTCCTCCATATAGGCTTTCAATTGAGGGTCATTTTCAATGGTATTTTTGATTTCTTCCTTTTGTCCGCTGCTTTCTAATTCCGTTGACAACGTATCTACGATTTTTTCAGAGGCAAATTTTGTGCCGAAATGTAACACACCATACCCAGCTACGCCAAGGAAAATAATCATCACTACTAGAAATTTAATGAATCTCAAATTCTCACTCCTTTACTCACGTTCATCATACTATATGGAGCAGGTCGTTGAGAAATAATTCTCCCTAGAAATTATGTAAAAAAACCCCATCAATCGATGAGGTTACTTCACATATTTCAAATACTTTCGCACAAATTCCACAATGTACAGAACTTCCTCCTCTGTCATCGTCAGAAGCTTACAAACACGTTGAAGCCTAGCAGGTGATGTTATTTGCTGGCGAACTTGATGGATATACATATATTTACATTTGCGTGGATTTACTTTATCTCGTATTTGCTTGTAGCGAAGATAAGCATAACGTGCAAAGGCATTGAGCATCTCCCGCTCCTGCTCATCACGCTCTTTCTTTCTGGCAGCCTCATCAATGATGTCCGTGTCAAATGTCCGTGTACCATCTGTTAATTGCATAGTACCACCTCTCTATTACAAATGTACTCATCCACTATTAAATGCAATAAAACGTGTCACACCTAGGGTAGATGTGACACGTTTTATGAATTTTATATGTACCGATTATTGAGAGCGCTTCCTTCTTTGATCTCGCTTCTTCAACATATAGCGCGTGATCCCAAGTGTGATTACAATTTCATTAATTAACAGGAATTGAAAACCATTTGCATGTGCATTGCGCCAATCATAAATACCCCAAATAATTAGTGTCAAAAGAACAACAGCAAGTGTGTATCTAGAAGCTTCTGGGTAATAATCTTTTTCTTCATCCATAGCACGCGACATCCTTTCTATTAGAGGTGAATAGATTCTTATTTTGATGGATAGAACTCTTTTTTCGAGCGATAGAACTACTCTGGTTGGAGCGTTCATCTAGATTGATGGATAGAATTCTAAATGTGGTGGATAAAACGCATATATTAATCGATAGAATACTTATTTTGATTGATAAAACTCTTTTTTCGATTGATAGAACTGCTCTGGTTGGATTGTTCATCTAAAATTGATGGATAGAACTCTAAATGTGGTGGATAAAACGCATATATTGAGCGATAGAAACCTTTTTTTGATTGATAAAACTTCTATGATTGGATTGTTCATCTAGTTTGATGGATAGAATTCAACATGTGGTGGATAGAACACATAAATCAATCGATAGAAACCTTTTTTTGAACGATAGAACTACTCTAAAGTGGAGCGTTCATCCAAACTGATGGATAGAACTCAACATGTGGTGGATAAAACGCATATATTGAGCGATAGAAACCTTTATTTGAGCGATAGAACTACTCTAGGTGGAGCATTCATCCAAATTGATGGATAGAACTCTAAATGTGGTGGATAAAACGCATATATTGAGCGATAGAATACTTATTTTGATTGATAAAACTCTTTTTTCGAGCGATAGAACTGCTCTAAATGGAGCGTTCATCTAGATTGATGGATAGAACTTAAAATGTAGTGGATAAAATGCATAAATTGATCGATAAAACGCTTTTTTTGATTGATAGAACTACTCTAAGTGAAGTGTTCATCTAATTTGGTGGATAGAACTTAAAATGTAGTGGATAAAATGCATAAATTGATCGATAAAACGCTTTTTTGATTGATAGAACTACTCTAAGTGAAGTGTTCATCTAATCTGGTGTATAGAGCATGTTGATCGAACCACTATTTTGAGCGATAGAACTACTTTGAATGGAGTGTTCGTTCAGATTGATGGATGCTTCAGAGATAATAGGCGAAGATGGCTACAATAATGTTGGGTAAGGCTAATAGTGACGCGTTAGTCATCATGCGATTGCGTTCGTTTCTAGCTTCTTTTGTTTCTGTAGCGAGATTGGCTCGTATTCTATCTCCGCTCGCTATTGCTCCTGACGTTACTATCGAGACAAAGATGAAAATTCCGCCTAGTATCCCTGAGAGCAAATGCGCTTGCTCGGTACCCCATATGAAGATGGAACATACAACACCTAGAATCGATAATATCGTGCCAATGCCTACATACTTCATTTTCAGCCCCCCTTATTTTATTATACGGCTAATGTCTCCTATTTGTTTCAATAATTTCAAAAATTACATACATTATGTAAATGAGAGTGGCCATTCTATTACGTTTTTTTTGCAGGAGGCTTTCTTCCTTTAGTACAAAAATACGCTATTTGATTGATGCTTAGTATAGTATGATCGCCAAACGTTCATAGTAAGTATGGTGTGAAATTCACACCGAATCATACGACGGAGGGATCAATTTATGAATGGAATTCGTGAAGGTTTAATCCCTACTATCCTAGGGTCGGCTGTTACTGCTGCTGGATATGCCATGAAGCAAAAGCATGGCTCTAACAAAATGGTGGCCAATACCCTCTTTGGTTTTGGGCTAGCACACATTGTGTTAGGAGCTATTGACCTGGTAGAGCATCGTCGTTAATGAGAGAAGAGCGCTGCATGTGCTCTTCTTTTTTTGAATATTTTTCTATTCAATGATAGCATTGTCATAAAAGAAGAAGGAGTATGATTATGGCTACCATTGAAGATTTTATAGCACTTGATATACGAATTGGCACGGTTTTAGAGGCAGAGGAATTGCCAAAAGCGCGTGTTCCTGCGATTAAAATGACCATTGATTTTGGTGAAGAACTTGGCATTAAACAGTCTTCTGCACAAATTACCAAGCGTTATACACCGGCGCAAATGATTGGGAAGCAAGTAGTGGCAATTGTTAATTTTCCTCCCCGCCGTGTGGCTGGTTTTAAGTCTGAGGTATTAGTTATTGGTGGAGTGCCTGTAGAGGGCGATGTGATCCTGTTAACACCTGATCAGCAGGTACCAAATGGCACAAAAATACAGTAAAGAGCCTTTGCATTACGCAAAAGGCTCCTTTTTATAAATGGGGATCCATATTTCACTTGTAAATGTTGGGGAGGAGAAATCGGTGCTTGCATGGCGTACGATTTCAGGGCCAGCTACTTGCTCATAGCCAGATGATGGGAACCATTCGGCATAGATGCGGCCCCACATTTCCTGTAGTGTTTGCGGGAATGGTCCGACCGCTTCAAATACGGCCCACGTACACGCAGGTACATCCAACTCAGTAAAGTGGTGGGTACCTTTTTCTGTTGTGGCTACTCCAATATAATGGTCGAGTTCTCCCTTTTCTTCCATTCTCCCTTCTGAAAAGTTGGTGGAGGCTTGGATTATCCCCTTTGGTTCGATATTGGACAGCTTTTTCAGTTGCTCAATGTCCGCCATTGTCAAAGAGCGAGCCAGCTCTGTTATTGCTTGATTTTCTCCTTGAAAAACAATGGGTACTCTTTTCATGAGTCCGATAATGTGAAATGCTTCTTTTTGCTCGAGTCGGTAATTCATTTCACTACCTCCTTTAATAGTAAGTTGGAAGGTCATCCGGGGAAAAGCTTTTAAGATTTGGCCACTTTGCCTCGCCTCGGATGGTGTGATGCCGTGCATTTGCTGAAAGGCTCTTGTAAAAGCATCTGCGGAGCGATAGCCATAACAAATGGCAATATCAAGGACTCTCCTAGAGGAATGCGACAGTTCTAGAGCGGCAAGTGTCAACCGCCTACGACGAATATACTCGGACAACGATACCCCTGCTAGAAAGGAAAACATTCGTTTAAAATGATAGTCCGAGCAATAAGCTATTCTTGCAGCCTCTTTTAAGTCTATTTCTTCTGTTAGATGAGCTTCAATATAAGCTACTGCCTCATTTAATCTTGTTAAAGAATCCATATCCATCACCTTCCTTATCACTACCTTAACAGGCATAACAATACGACATCCGACAATTGATGCACCATTTAGTCGCCTTTCAAAAAATAATCTATCGAACAGGCAAATAACTAACTTTCGAAGCTATTTTCTCATATATATAATAGTGTAAAGCTAATTTTTTAGCCTTACACCTCCTGACTTGATACTTAGGGTCACTGCTCGCACGGTGGCCCTATCCATTATGACCAGCAATAGCTTACATGTCAATATTTGTAAAACACCCTTATAAATAGAAGAACTCATGATGCAATGTAATTTTTAAATTTTCTGTATATTCCATTTACTACTATTATTAAATATAGCCAAGCGATCCTTTTTCAAGCATACTATGCGCTTTATTTAAGGGGGGCTTTGAATATTCAGGAGCTATGTTTGATACGTTTTAGCATCGTATGTACTGTAGTAGGATGATTTTCAATCCTAATATGAAATGACCAAGAACCTAGATTCTTGGTCATTTTTTGTTAGCGATAATTATTATGTGTTGGTTTAAATAGTGCTTCATCGGCGTTGCGCACAAGTGAGAAATGATCCACATTGTAATGGCCATGTAAAATGTCGTTATGATGTGCAATAATAGCTTCTGGTGATAAACAGTCGGAGCCGTTAGTGGAATGACCTTCTGCCACTAATGTGACATCAAAGCCATGAACGGTTGCTGTTTTTACTGCTGTATCCACACAATGCTCGGTTTTACAGCCCATCATCACTAAATGTTTAATGTCATGGGTCTGTAAATAGTCCAGTAAGCCTGTTTTGTAAAAAGCATTCGTTGCCAGTTTATCAAAGAAGACAGCTGTCGTTGGAACTTGGATCGCTGGATGTACTTGAAAGCCTTCCCCTTCGCCACCTGCCACATCTTGGTCACGAACAAAAATAATATGTGCCTGGGCTTCCGCGGCCTTCTGGATGACGGCATTGATTGTCTCCAGTAATTCGTTTTTCTGATAGACGGCTTGTTCATCCTGATTACCCTCGATTAGTTCTTGCTGTGCATCAATCACCACTAGTGCTTGCTTCAAAAGCATCTCTCCCTTATTGTTTGCTAACAACATTTTACCATTAATAGTCAGTTCGTTATACTATTTTTTAACCTTGGAAACGGTTATACCATCCCCAATTGGGAGCAGGATGGACTCAAGCTGTGGATGATTAGCGATCGTCACGTTGAATTTTTTCATGATGGCTGTATAACGCTTTGGTGTAGCCTCAGGGTCTACTACACTGCCCCCTGCAAGGACATTGTCTGTCACAATTAATGCACCAGGGTTTGCCAGCTTGATGCACGCCGTTACATAATTTTCATAATTATCCTTATCGGCATCAATAAAGAACAAATCAAAACGTCGTCCATCTGCTACTAGCTTTTCCAGACTGTTTAATGCAGGGCCCGTCAAATAGGTAACCTGCTTCTCAAAGCCTGCCTTGGCAAGATTTTTAGCAGCAAGCTGTGCATAGCTTTCATCTAACTCTAATGAAGTCAATGAGCCCTCTGCATCCAATCCTCTTGCCAAACAGATGCCACTATACCCACCGAGCGCACCAATTTCTAATAAAGCCTTAGCCCCTGTAATCGATACAAGCATCGTCAGCAGTTTCCCTGAAGATGGTGACACGGAAATGGCAGGCATGCCTTTTTCTGCAATCGAGGAAATAACATTCTCTAACAGCGTATCCTGCTGATAAAATACCGTATCAATATAGTTATTCATTTGTTTCATGCACATTTTCCTCCTGTCGACTGTCAGCTGCTTCCGTTGTTTCACCTTCCTGAATGTCAAATAACTGGCTAAATTCTTGGATGACCATGTCAATCGCTTTTAATTCCCCTATCAAAATTTGCTGAATCGATTGAAACTCAGGCTGCTCTAATTGCTGTTTAATCGTTGCTCGCTTAACATGTAGCATTTCTAAAAATGAAATGGCCTTGCCTCGTCGGAATGTTTTCGCTCCTCGCTGTGCTGCACCATCCATGCCTCTATGACGTCCTCCACGGTGATGTCCTTCTCGCATATGTTCTCTAAATCCAGAACCTCTCATTATAAAAACCCTCCTTTCGTATACAAATGTATACATTTATTTAAACCGATTGTATACATTTGTATACAAAATGTCAATTAACATATTGCTTTGCTAGTCAGACATATGCTAGAAAATAGGCAGGTGGAAATGGAGGTCAGTTGATTGAAAAGGATTATAAAATATGTTTTGGGAATCGGTACTTTATTGATACTGTCAGGCATATTTTTGATTGGGGCACAATCTCACTATAATCAGCAGGAAATTAAAATTGCTAGTAAGCTATGTCTTGAAAATGGAGGACAGCCAAAAATCGTACGAGATTATTTGGCATTGAATTATTCCTTTTCATGTCGAAAGGACTGAGGTTGTACATAATGCAGGCAGTGGTATGCTAGAAATTCTAATCTATTTCTCGGGCAAATGGCTAGCGAACAAAATTACTTTTTCATATGTATAGTAGTGTAAAGCAAATCTAGCCTTTCCAAAGCTCTCCTGTTTTGAGGTCACTTTCCCCTGAAGGTGGCCTTTTTGCCATTAAAAAAGACGTCATGTAGACGCCTTTAATGTTTGATCGATATCCTCAATCAACCTATCGACTTGTTCCTTTGTGATCTTGATGACATATAATTCTGTCGTTTCGATTCCATCATGGCCTGTTAGGTGTTGAGGATATTGACAGTTATTTGATATTTCTTTGTCCATACAATCACCTCTTCAATGATATATTCGACATAAAGTATAGCAAACCTTCTATAAAAAGGAAAATATCAGTATATTTTTTCACTCATTTTGAATATTGGATTGACTGCTGGTATGAAAAGAAGTTAAAGCAATAAGTTCATTTAGACTATTTGCTTACCAAATTTCGCAATTTTTTTGAGATAGAATGTACCCATAAAAACTAGAATACTGCCATAGATTTTCAGCATCACATTTCTAACAGACGCCTCTTCAATCGTTGTACTGAGGAATGTAAGTCCCACGACAATGATAACCATACCAATGATGGCATGAATAATTTTCATCTCTCATTCCCCTTTTTAATACGCAATACCTACCCGTGTCTTCAAAAATTCCTCGCTAAAGATTTGTTGATAGGCAAAGTCTGCAGTATCTGCTACTGAAATTTGAGTGCCACCCTCTGGCAAGAAATCACGTTCGATTCGGTAGTTCCCTGTCCAAGCTCCTTTAGGTAGATAAGTAGGACAGACAATCGTCCAGTCCCTATCAGACTGCTGTAATTGTTCGAATACATGTTGGTGCTCCTGTGCGGCAAACGTGGATTTTTGTTTAGATTCAGTCGATTGATAGCGGAGAATCGTCGGTGTAACACGACTTTGTAAAATCCCTGCTGTTCCGATTGTAATGATTCTTTTCACCTGTTGTTGTGTCATCGCCTCAAGTATCAACGGTAAACTCGCCGATAATGTATCGCGACCATCTGTATTTAATGCACTGACCACCACGTCCACATTAACCATTGCCTGCTCAACATCCTGCCTATTTAAAACATTTCCTTGAATAACACGCAGCTGTTGATGATTTTGCTGTATTTTATCAGGATCACGGACCAATATAGTGACCTCGTGCTGATCCTTTAATGCCAGCTCAACTAGATGGCTACCTACACGTCCACTCGCCCCTAATACTAAGATTTTCATTGATCTCACCTCTTTTCTTATTATAGCATGCTTTAATTTCCCTTTATATGTAAAAGGAGACACTATCCCATGTGCCTCCCTCTCAGCTCATTTAGCCTCTATTAGCTGGACATTAACCATAAATAGAGGGATATTGTTTTTTCTGGCTAGCTCGTCGATGATGGATTGAATCTCACTTTCTGTACTTACATCAATTTCTTCACCATTGTGTAATTGAATCGTGATGACCTGATGTTCTGGCGAGTCTATTAAATAGCCAACCGTACTATCAGGGGCGTAGCCTACCTCTCGTATCGCCTGCAACACCTTTTTCGTAAAATCTGTAGTCTGTAATTTTTGGCCAAGCTCCTCTGCATAGGGAGTTGGACTATTCGTACTGGTCGCTGTGGTTAAAGGCTGCCTTTGTACAATTAGCAATGAGATCACTACTATTAAGCACATGAAAAGAAAGAAGATTTGCAGTATTCTCTTCATACATTCACTCCATTTCTTCATGAAATTAACAGGCGGAAGTCTAGCAATCTTTTCTCCTGAAAACTGTTAGGGTTATCACAATTATCTATGGCTATCTCTCTCTTGATTTTTCAAAAAATAATTTTAAGCTGTCGCAGGGGGCAATTACCAAGAAGTATCGTTCATCATTTCATAGATTATAAGTGTAAAGGTTAGCGCTACCATTACTAAAAAACTAACAAAAAGGGAGATTAAAAGATGCAAGATAGTAGATTTAGCCATTATATGAATTGGAATAAGAAAAAAGAAAAGTGCTGTGAACAGTATGTAAAATGTAATTGTCATTTACAGAAGAAATGTGAGCACAAAGTAGAAGAATGCAAGTGCAAGCATAAATATGACCAATATAAATGGGAACATAAACAGGATGGATGCAAGTGTTGGCAAAAAAATGAGCCATGTCAGCGGGAACAAAAGCATAAGCACTGCCATTGCAAAAAAGAGGAAAAATACTGTGATGAAGAAGATTATTACTACGAGGCGGAGCATGCTAAAGATCACCACTGTAAAGGCTGTATTTGTCATCAATTAAAATGCCTGTCTACTGGGGCTTTCGTAGATGTTATTTTAGCAGGTGGCGGTAGCTTCGCGGGTATTTATTTTATCAGCTTAGATCCTAAAACTTGCTGTGCAACATTCTTTGAGGTAGCCGGTGCAGCCGCGTCACCACTCATCATCGATTGCCAACAAATTATCGCCATTAGAAGTGCCAATCTAGCGTAAATGTTTGAACGCCCTGTTGGATACCAATTCATATACTATAAATCCTACCACTACTAGCAAATTTGATCTTCTGCCAGGTTATTTGACTCAAACCTGGCAGAATACATTTTTTTCTATTATGCATTCACAATCACTTTGACAATGGGCTCTAGTTTTCCTCTATTGACATCGCCAAGATAATCAACATCTACTACAACAGCTCGTGGCTCAAAACGTTGAATACATTCTATGAGGCGAGTTGTGTTCAGCTTCTTTATACGTTGGAAGGGTTTACGAGTTTCACACTTGATCGCATATTCTCGAAGCGGACAAGGGATCGTAAACGTTGATAAAATAAATGCTACATTTTGTAAAATACCTTCCACTCCCGTAGCATTTCCATTAACATTACTTAAAGCCGTTACTTGATGTGTCATACTATCAACCTTTCTTCTACGTTCATACAGTTTAATTGGCCTTGGAAAAAGAGCACTTTGTTATTTATGCGGGCAAATCAAAAATTATGAACATTTGTTTTTATGTACCCTCAGTTATTTTTATTCAAACAACCTCTTCGTTGATAGTTTGACAGACAAGCTTAGCGCGTAATGGCATAGTATACAACATACAACCAGCTAAAACAGCCATGGATGATTGCCCAAATAATCGAATGATGGACACTCCATGAAATCGTTATCGCTAAAACTGAACCAAAGCCAATGCCATTTTTTACGACCGTTTTATGCTCCACTCTTTTCACCTTCTTTGTTCTTTTCACCTCTCCATCTTGCCAGCGCAACATGTTTTCCTCCTATCGTCAATGATGTTTATGCATAAGCGAACAAGGGCATCCTGAAAGAAAGGATGTGATGTTATGACCATTTTCATTTTGGCTACCACCATTGTGATCCCGAGTCTTATGGTTTATCTACAGCTCAAATGGGCGATCTTTCGCCTGCTGTTCAACATAGTAGGAATCATCGCTGCCATACTTTTCAGCACGATTGCTGCTACTTCTATAACGCACATTATTCTTGAGGATGCGGTTTTTATGACAACGATTCATGCGGTTTTCTTAAACCCTCTTTTTCTATTGACAGGAGCGTATCTCGGTCTATACTTGATTAACCGAATCATCGATTGGACCGTTCGTGAAAAAGGCAAGCCCTCTTCCCTTCAGTAGAAATCGCAATAGACGCGCCAAGTCTGCGTTGTTGGATTGTAGAAAAAATAAAAATTGCCATGATCCACAATGTTCAATCGTGCCTTCGCATCCGAGGCAATTTGGAGGACAAATGGTGTATCCTCTCCAAAATCATAGCCACTCTGACAGAAGCTTGGGTAGCCACCGATTTTATGAAGCGGATAAAGGTCTTCTACGATATCCTCAAAATATTCTAGCTCCTCTTCATGCTCCAAGGTCAAAATATCTTCTTCTATTTGAAGCGGTATACCTCCCCCATCCCATACTGGATAGTCATTCGTAATAAGCTTTGGTTGGAGAGGAAATGCACGAATGCCATCATGCTGCCATTCACGCTTTACTAAACCTTCCAATGTCGTGTATGTTCTAATATGAAAATAAGGACTAAGATCATCCTCCGTTAGATGATCCAAAAGACGTTCATCAACAAACAGTGTGACTAATTGAAAAGGCTTTAGCGCTACTGGTACATAGGGTAGATCTTTTAAAAAGAAGGTAGCAAGCGGCTGATAGCCAGAGGGTGGTTGTTCCTCTGGTAAAGACCAGCCGACATAGCCAATCCAGCTTTCCAATAAATCATGTGTCGGTCGAATACCACCTGTTTGAAAAATCGTGGCCTGCTTTGCTAGTTGCGCACGAATATATTCAATTGTCATGCGCTAGCTCCTTCTGGCGACAGCAGCAATCCGTTGTATGATCATTCACCATGCCAACTGCCTGCATAAAGGAATAGCAAATCGTGCTACCGATAAATTTAAAGCCGTCCTTCTTTAATTGCTTGCTCATACGATCACTAATTTCTGTCGTCACAGGTACATCTTTTATAGATGCCCATTCATTCATCAATGGCTGGTGATCAACAAATCCCCAAATATAGTCAGAGAATGAACCGTATTTTTCCTTGATTTGTAGATAGGCTTTAGCATTTGTCACCACACTAGCAATTTTTAATTTATTGCGCACGATTCGTGTGTCTTGCTGTAATGCCTGTAGCTTGTCCTCTGTATAATGTATAATTTTTTCCACATCGAATTGATCAAATGCCTCACGGTAGCCTTCACGCTTTTGTAAAATCGTCCACCAGCTTAGCCCTGCCTGTGCTCCCTCTAGACAAAGCATTTCAAATAAATGCTGATCATCATAGACTGGCACTCCCCACTCCTTGTCATGGTATGCCACATACAAAGGCTCATCTAACTTGACCCAATCACATCTTTTCATTTTATTCCCTCCATTTTATGTATCTCTTACTTAATGGCTGTCATACAGAGCCACCCTTTACTCGATTTTTCCGTAACATAGACTGTTTGAAAACCTGTACGTTCTAATAATTGCTTCATAGCAGCTGGTGTTTGATAAGCTTCCATATGGTAATTCATTTTATATAGCTCTGCTATAATAATAAATTTTCCTCCGTTTTTCAGCACCCGCCATACTTCCTTGACATCCTGTTCTAATGATGGCCAAAAATAATGTGTTTGAAAGGCTGTAATGGCATCAAAAAATTGATCCTCGTATGGGATGCTTGTCACACTCGCCTCTTTAACCACTACTTTGCCACTGGCGACATGTGCTTCATTCAGCTTGATGGATTCCTTCACTGCCTGCTCAGAAATATCTATACCATAGATTATACCATTTGGATTCAAATTGGATAGAATTTGAAGCGTTTTTCCGCCCCCGCATCCAATGTCTAACACACGATCCCCATCATTGATGGCGCCTTGCCGAATGAGCCATGCATACATACCTCGATGGGCAATATTCATCATCCGTAGCATCCATGAGCCAATCCAGCCATTAGGTTTTTTCGCTTGTTCAATTAACGTTTGTAAGAGTGACATTCAGTAGATTCCCCCTTTTTCAGTACTGGTGTTAAAATAGAAAATGTAACATTAGTGGAAGCTCTTACTAGTTTGTACGTGCTAAAAATCGTTTCGTTTCATTTTTTTCCAGGGGGGATTGTATGATCAAGCAAGCAACACAACCGGACGCTCTAGCAACAGCCACATTAGCCTTACTGCTTTGGCCCAATCATTCACTAGAGGCATTTGCCGAACAGATGGCTCAGCTCTTAAAGGAAGACAACGCCGCTATTTTTCTAGCCTATGACCAGGCTAAAGCCATTGGATTTGCTCAATGCCGATTGCGAACGGATTATGTAGAAGGTACTAACTCTAGCCCTGTAGGTTATTTAGAAGGTCTTTTCGTCATGGCAGATTATCGACAGCAAGGCTATGCAAGACAGCTTGTAGCGCACTGTGAGCAATGGGCAAAGAACAAAGGCTGTCAAGCGTTTGCTAGTGACTGTGAATGGCACAATGAAGAAAGTTTACGCGTCCATCTACAACTCGGTTTTACAGAAGCCAATCGCATTATCTGCTTCACAAAAAAATTATAAAAATGGCTGACAAAAAAATCACAGGTGCTTTGTGTAGCTCACCTGTGATTTTTCGATACTTTTTAGTTTAGATATGTATTGTTGGAAATATTTCGTTCGCGCTCATCTATGATTAAATGGATCATTAATGCGAGTTGTTGTTCGATTCGCATATTGTTTAAATGTAAGATATCAGCAATCACATTCTTTTGCTTTTCTGCTAACTCAATCCCCTCTAGCAGCAACATAATTTCTTCTTTTGTCAGCCCAAACATACACATATCACCCCAATATCTCTGTCATTTTATTATTGTAAAATCATTACACACATTTCTCAAATAACGTATAATTATCTTATCACATGAACCATTTTTACTAATTATAGGATAAAACATCGTAAATAATCAATCTCTTATCGATTATTACTTAATAATTTTTTTACATTTCATTTATACTTTATTATTTTCATCATAACTTTTACAAGGAATTGTATAGCTTTTCCATTAAAATATTCAAAATATTACAGAAATCGCAGGATGACATCTATTCTATTATAAAAATAATCATGCATTTTGTCGAATTATCGTGTTCTTTTGCACAAACTCAAGGTTTTTCAACTGTGCAAACATATTCCTTTACCCACTTTTCACATGAATAAAACCTATTTTCTCCATTCCATAAAAAAAGTAATTTCAAAATTGAAACTACTTATCTTATTTGTATAATCGGCTTTTATATTATTTTTTTAATATCATGTTTCGTGATTTCTATCTTATGGTCTTTCATCACCTGCATACCCTCAATTGAGGAAACCTTGGACGCTGCATCCTTTTGCCATGTCCCTGTATGAACTTGCCCTTGCACAAATAATTGACTATTTTCCTGGACCACAGCCGGAGCCTTTACTGCATGAATATCCGTATGACGCATCTCCATTAATGATTTATTGGACAATGCTAAAAATGGTCGAGCTGCCTCATCCACCGTACAATGTTCAATACGTCCCATTGATTGATCTGACCAAATCATGGCATAAGGACTTTCTTGACCGTCTTTAAAATAGCTATGGGCTACTTCAAAAATGGCATCAATACAAGTAATGCCATTTCCTTGCATTTGTTCAAAGGTACAATACTGTGTAAACAAACGGGCATTGTTTATATAGATGTGATGGCTTTGCAGCTCTCGAATCATTGTATGTTGCATCATAATCTTGGCATGATCATTGCCATAAATACCACCCGATTGTCCGAATTGAATGGTAGATTGACGAAGCTGAAGTCCACTGGCATCCACAATGATATGGAATTGCTGATGATTTTGAATTTGACATTCCGTCAACGAAACATCTGCTTCGTCGACAATCGCTACACCCACAGCCATGCCATTTCGAATGTGGCATTTACGAAATTCTACCTGGCTATTTTCAATCAGAATCTGTGCCTTCACATGTCGATAAAATTGGCAATCATATAACTTCGCTTCCGTTTTTTCACCAAGGTAAAGACCGTGACCTTGCCCATCTGAAAAGATTGAATCAGCGATCATTAGCTCACTGCGGTGGACAACCATATTCGTATCGAGATGCTCTTTTATTTCACAGCCATCCATCCGCAAAGTTGTGCCATCAAATAGCTGAATTCCTACCCCTTGCCCCTGATGAACCAGACAATTCGTCATAGCCATTTCACTCGCTGCTGCAATAATTTGTGCCTTGGCATGCCCATGAATCTCACAGTCCTCCAGCACCAGCTTCACATGACGAATGGCAAAAATACCATGCTTTTTCCCCTCCAGCAGCAGACAATTCGTCAACGTCAGCTCACAATTTTGGGCAATGATTTGGGCCTTCACATGATGCTCAAATGTCGTGTCAACGAGGATCACACTTGAACCATTTGCCACCCGCAGCCCAAAATGATTTAGCGATGTCGCCAGTACAGCACAATTTTTCATCAGCAAACTACCATAGCTCACCATCATCTGTGTCCGAATCAATTGCTCCTCAATAATACAGTTTTCTAACTGTAAATCCCCTTTGATATATAGCCCTTGACCTTGCCGAAACCGTAAATTCCGCATATCCACATGAGTTTGATAGCGAATAAAAACGCCACCCTTGATGGTCACATTCCCAACCCCATACAACGTCAGCCGCTTGGAAATATCCAAGCTCTCCTCATAAATCCCATCCCGAATCTCAATCATATCACCAGGCATTGCCTCTTCAATTGCCTGCCCGATACTTTGATACCGATGCATAATACTCCTCTTCACCACAAGTACAGCCATTTGCACACTCCTTAGCCTAAAAAATGATCGTACCCTATTTATATACCGAACATGCTTAGGGTTATTCAATTTTGTGCAAAATTGCTGCAATATGCATGCATTCACATGAAAGGTTTGACATTTTAATGAATGTGTACGGTTTTGGGGAATAAAAAATGAACAGCGATTGTAGGTCAACTGACCCCACCTGTTGCTGTTCACCTTTTTTATTTATCTGTGATGGTTATTTAGTTTTAAAGAATAGCACACTCTTTATGCAGTAAGTGACGGATTCACTCAGGCAGTTACGAGGGGCAGGAGATTTCAATCGACACTCTCCTTACAGAGAGTGACGCTTTTTGGGCACAGCCAAGTGATGGAGTAATTCATTTCAATCCACACTCTCCATACAGAGAGTGACCTCTTTTTCAAAATGCTAGAGTGACAGCCCGTCCATTTCAATCCACACTCTCCATACAGAGAGTGACATGAGCGCAGTTGAGGGTGAGTCGACCACTCATAAATTTCAATCCACACTCTCCATACAGAGAGTGACTTCATACAGAGATAATAAAATGAAATCGGAAGTTATTTCAATCCACACTCTCCATACAGAGAGTGACGTTTAGCGTTCAGAGTTGTACCGAAACTTGTAAATTTCAATCCACACTCTCCATACAGAGAGTGACAGTCACGTCCAATCTCAGCGTCAGAGATAATAGATTTCAATCCACACTCTCCATACAGAGAGTGACTCTACAAAATCTTTAAATAAATACGCTGTTTTCTCATTTCAATCCACACTCTCCATACAGAGAGTGACCGTCAACCATGCTATCATAGTAACTGTTATATTTGCGATTTCAATCCACACTCTCCATACAGAGAGTGACCGTGGTACATTGTCGGTTTACCGTATGGTATAGGATTTCAATCCACACTCTCCATACAGAGAGTGACCATTCTGTCATTTCTAGTGTTGGTGCTATTGACATTTCAATCCACACTCTCCATACAGAGAGTGACCTTCTATTCTTAATTGTAGGTATCATCTTCTTTATATTTCAATCCACACTCTCCATACAGAGAGTGACCACAGCAGATTTAGTTACAGGTGCGGTTAATCCTATATTTCAATCCACACTCTCCATACAGAGAGTGACAAATGACTTTCCTGAACCTGTTTTACCTGGTATATTTCAATCCACACTCTCCATACAGAGAGTGACGACAAAGGATTGACAGAAATAGAGTCCATGAAAATTTCAATCCACACTCTCCATACAGAGAGTGACCGAAATGGTTGGTGCGGGTGCGGAGGGATTACTAGATTTCAATCCACACTCTCCATACAGAGAGTGACACCACCAGAAAAAGGGCGTTCGATTCATTATACAATTTCAATCCACACTCTCCATACAGAGAGTGACACTTGGGCGAAAGACTTTGGACGCCGTTTTGTAATTTCAATCCACACTCTCCATACAGAGAGTGACTTTACGCTATAGTAGGCACTCTCATTCCCTGTTAATTTCAATCCACACTCTCCATACAGAGAGTGACAGAATACAACGCATTCAAAGCTGAGCAAGATTCATTTCAATCCACACTCTCCATACAGAGAGTGACGAGCATTTTGACTATACAGATGCTGACGAAACAATTTCAATCCACACTCTCCATACAGAGAGTGACGTTACAGGATTATCAGAGCGGGTAATCCGTGTAATTTCAATCCACACTCTCCATACAGAGAGTGACAACTTATGAGCCTGTATCAGCTTATATAGGAGGCATTTCAATCCACACTCTCCATACAGAGAGTGACAGCGAAATTTCATTAAAAAATATTACTTTTAATATAATTTCACTAAATTATTTAAATATGATCTTTCTTTCTACTCATCAAGATAGTAATTTTGATTAAACTCTTAACAAAAATAGGTGCGGGTCTTCTAGGAATTTTATGTTTGCTTTGCATCCGCACCGACATGATATTTATAAAATTATGGTGTCCTCCACATTAAACGTTTCTTTGGCACCAATGTGCTTGACTTTCGATTTGTAGTTGTTGCCAAGCTGGTAAAAGCGTAGGCTATCCATATCTACATCAATAATTGCCTGAAGTTCAAGTTGAAGTTGCTTAAATTGTGTTGCATCGACTACACATTCAAAAACGGAATTTTGAACACGTAGGCCATAATTTTCACAAGTTTTTGCTACTTTGCGTAATCGCTTTTGACCAGCAGCCGTTTTCGTGACTACATCATATGTGACTAATACTAGCATGATCAAACCTCACTTCCATAAAAAGGGTGGGTATTCTTCTAAATCACCTCGTAAATATCGTGCAAGTAGTATAGCTTGCGCATGTGGTACAAGACCCCAATTTATTTTTTCATTTAAGTAGGGATGTGTTAAGCTTTCTTGCTTTCGTTCTTGCCAAGCTTTGATGAATTTTTTGCGACCCTCATCTGTTAGCAAGACAGCACCATTTTCTTTTTGTACAAAATCAATCGGCTGCATAATTTTCTTATTAATAAGTTTTAACACAAAGCGATCAGCCATAACACCACGTAGTTCCTCCATCGTATCAAGTGCAAGTGAAGCACGCCCTGGGCGATCACGATGTAAATACCCTACGTATGCATCTAATCCTACCATTTCTAATGCAGACGTTACATCTGAAGCAAGTAATGTATAAGCTAGGGATAATAAAGCATTGACATGGTCTGTTGGAGGGCGTCGGTTACGATTTTTAAAGACAAACGTCTCTTTTTGTTGTAGTATCATTTGATTAAAAATCTTAAAGTAAGCTGTTGCTGCCTGCCCTTCCAATCCTCGTAATCTCTCTAAATCCTCTGCCTGTAACACTTCTTTCATTGTGGTGGTTAAATCACGAGAAACCTGTTTAAAAACAGGAACATCTAATCGCAGCGGATAATCACGAGCCATACGCTCTATTATCCATTTCTGGTTAGAAATTTTAGCAAAAATAAAATTTCGAGCAATTTTGGCGCTTTCTATTTCACTTTCTGACAACCGATATTGTGTTTTCCGAAGGATTACATTTCCTTTGCTTTCTCCAACAATCCGTGCTAAAAATTTTCCAGACCGCGATAAAAAAGTTAAATTAATATTCCGTTCTGCACACGCATGCATTAATTTCGGACTTGCTCCTGCATATCCAAATGTACAGATGGCTTCAAAATTGTGTAAAGGAAATCTCCCTAATTGCTGTTCTTCCTGTGTAATGACCACATTTTCTCCTTTTAAAGATAGATAAATATCAGGGGTTGTAATAAATAGCGTATTTAATAATTTCCGCATTATAAATACCTCTCCATATAACGACGAACAGTTGTTGATGTCATTAACTCTGGTAGACATAAATTTTGTAGCGAGCAACTCACACAATGTTTACCAGTTTTAACTTTTGGTGTATGCTTCCGCTCGAAATAGCGATGCATCTCTTTAAACATAGACCTCACATCTTCCTTCAGCTCATTCGTAATTTCTACTTTTACACGACGCTTTATTTCATCGTAAAATAAATAGGCAAAGGGAATCTCACAAACTAACATTTCCTCTAGACAAATAACTTGTGCCACCAGTTGGACAATATCTTCCTGTCCTTTCTTTTGTTTGCCACGTTTATATTCAATAGGTATAGGCAAATAACAGCCTTCCTCACCCTGGATAGGTACACCATTTGGATGTTCAAGAAATTCCACCACATCACATATGCCATTTGTTTTTAAAGAATGCGAGCGAATAGGCATCGCTCGCACAATTAATTTATTTCCACGTTTTTCACGCAAAAAGGGTTGATCTGCTTTTTCATGTACATGCTGACCCTCAATTGTCAAAACATTTTCAGCCCACTGTTGTTCAATGTGTATCAGCGCCCATTGTCTAGGACAAAATTGAAAATGTTGAATCCCTGACAGCATTAAATAGTCAGCATCATCATTTTCCATCCAACTCATAAACTTCTAACCCTTCTAAAGGTTCTACAGAAATTGTTAAATCACTTAATGACTGTCCTTCTACGTGTAATGAGCGATGAACTTTGGCAGATGAGTATTGGCCAAGCTTAGAATTATGCTCCCACCAAATCACCTTATGTACTTCCAATGAGCCCTCTGGTCGGGCAGAAGAGGCATCATTTTCAAATAATGAAATCAGTGCTTCTTTTAATTTTTCAGCATCTGCATTCGAAAAGCCTGTTTTTTCTGCTAATTGTGTATTGATGCTGCCAAAAAATTTGTAAATGCCAAAGTCTACACGGTGCTTCATTCCCATTGTATCAGAGCCTTTTTTATCACCCGTCACTGAGTTAACACTTTTCGTAATCTGAATACTTGTAATATCAATTGGTGCAAGGCTCAATGCTGTATGGATAGAGACTGGTCCACGTACGCCAACTGATAGCGAATCCCCTTTAAAAGCAAAGACTTGTCCAAATGCCCTTACATCAAACCATGTCTGACTTGCAATCGTAGCATACATATCGGCATTTCCCTTTTTATCTGCTTTAATTTTTTTCAACTCGGGAATGGCATCTGCCCGATCATTTAAACTTTTAAAACCATCGTTATTACGATCATCGGATTGGACAAATATAACCTCTCCCATATCTTGAAGCCGATTGCGCAATTTCCTCTTTATACATACATCTGATACTTCACCGTAGCCATCATAATTTTGACGTGGTCGATTCCCGTTTAGTGGATCTCCGTTAGGGTTAGCATTTTGTACTGAAAAGACTACTGCAAAATCAATTTTATGATCTAATGTTGTCATGGATTATTCCTCCTCATTCTTCTCTTTTTTCGAATACAATGCCTGTCGTTGACTGTAGTAACCAAGTAAATATTTCCCAGTAAGTGGTATATCAGTGAAGTCTTGAATCCCCATTTGAGCACCAATTTCATCTATAAGCTTAGTATAATAAATGCCTTTTTCTCTTAGTTTCATTTGGTAAGGTTGTAGGTTGCGCTGAATTGTAGCCCACGTTCTAGCAGGATGGCGAGAGAATGCATTCATATAACGTAAAGCATTTGTTGGCCGATTTTCTTCCTTACCTAATGCATTACGCTCTAACACATCTGCAACTGCAAGTAAGCGACCAAATAAATAATCACGATCCGAATTTTTCGTATCAAGTGCCACTGTGTAAACCTCCTTTTCTTTGTCATCGTAATGTTTTTTCACAACAGAACAGGCGACACCAAGTGCTTGCTCCCACTCCCATGATTGATCATAAAACTGTGGATTTGAAGCTCGTACTATAGCACTTCGCACAATATCCATCGGAATTTTCCGCCCATCCAGCACGCATGGCAACATCCGTTCCATAACCCCTTTAACGACTTTATCACTTGGTCTTGGTCCATAAGCAGCATGTGCAATCGTATAAAAAGAAGGCGCTCCGAAGTATCGTACCCACTCACCATTCTTTTTCCTTGTATGTTGCCAACTACAATCCTCGTGCCATTTTAATAGCCTAGTAAAATAGTCTTTGATATCTAAATCTCGATAATAAAGTACTGCTAGACGTCCCGGTGTTGCTGCATCCAGCGTTAAAATATAGACTTTTTCATCCTCGTATTCTTGAAAATTCATGTTCTTTTTTATACCGCTAATGATTTGACTATGCTGGTCTGCCAGTATTTTTTTAGAATCTTCACTTTGGATAAGCATTGTATCACGTTGCTCTAATAAAGAATTTAGCCCTCGAAAAACGTCATTAGATAAATCATTTGAGACATCAGGTATATCTGGATTTTTTGATCCCCAAACAAGGAAGATACGACCATCTACTTGCTTACCCTGTCGTTCAATCAACCATTTCAAGGCATTATGTGCTTTTTGTGAAACATCATAGCTAATATTAGCAGCCTCAAAGCTATCCTTAAATCGTCCACGATAAGTAAAACCCGTGCTATCATTTGCTGAAATTAACTTTGCTTTATCGCCTGAATTTCTCAATTTATTAGGGTGGCGAACAGTAAAAGGCTTGTATTCACCTGTCACATAGCATAGGTCATTATCCTGTAATTTCGTTTGATAAAAATGACTGTATGCATCGTAGATTTCCTTATTTCTCCAAACTGGATCTATGACTTTCTCTGGTACATGTACATTGAAACGAACAAAGGCACTTTCTTGAGCCCCTGCTAACATTTGAAATATCAATGGTTTATCTCCATCTTGCTTTGTATCCCATTTCGAACGCAATAACCCCGACTCTGTAACATGTAGTATTGAGCGTTCCACAAGATCTTGAATAAGTGTCCCTTTTTTTACATATTCATAAATGGCTTGTACATGCGGATGACTATAAGCGGATGTACACCATTCACCAAGCTGCTCTAAATAGAACAAATGGGCATCACGCTTATCCTCTTCTTGAGTGTAAGTGACATAATCACCTGCAACATACATCAACTTATCTTGCAACATATGCGACACATAGTTTTTCCCCGAACGACTACCAGAACTCTCCGTAAACGGTAAGATTGTATTTATTTTTTCAATGACCTGAGCATCGTATAATGTCCCATCTAAGGTAATCACCATTTCAATATGTGCCGTTTGCGTTGTATGAGAAATCGGCAGTAATGTATATTCAATTTCTTTCTTATCTTTCGCTTCTTTTGTAAAAACCTCTCCCGCTTGTGCTTCATGTTCCTCATATGTTTTATACAAAGCACGTAAATAACTCATTCATTCACCTCTAGTTCCGCGTATTCTTCACCCACCGCTGTCATTGTTTCACCTAATTTAAATGATTTTGCTTGCATTTCTTTGATTGGACGAACAAGTGAACACTTTTCTGGGCGAATAAAAGTAATATACCCTTTTATCATTCGAGGCTGCCAAAGTCTTGTTTCTAGCAAATTGCGTCCCGTTTCATCAGGATAATTTAAACCATGCACCATCGTACCGAAATGTACTTCATCATAGTCATCATAATACCCTTCTCCAGTTCCGTATTCACATGGCTCGACATAGGCCTGACATTCCCTTGTGCCTAGAAAAACATCACGACGCCCCCCTCTTTCGACACAACGCTTAGCAATGTTATGATGTTTAAATTCATTGAAATCCTGTTGTAAATCTGAACGATTAGTATTGAACTCAAAATGCGCCCTTACTTGATAACGTACGTCACGCAAATAGCTATAATTCGCCAATGTATTACCACCTGCCATATCAATAGGGCGTATACCCTTTGATTCCATACGTATCGCATTCATGACACGGATCTCATCGATATACCAAATAATGGACGGTTTCCAGTATACGGATTCAACGATCCCCTTTAGCGTTTGGTAGCTAGGAATTTGTGTCGTCATTTTCTCACCACCAAGCTTCATGAGTGGATCTGTAAATAATGCATAAGCACCATACACCTCAAATTCAATTTGATTGCGTATTTTTGTCATGTTCTCACCTCCTTAAATAATATTGTGAAAAATTACCTTATAGATTTTAAGGGAGATCAACTATAGGGGGAAATAGTTGATCTCTCACCCAAAACCTTAGATAATTTCAAATTATCTAACTATATTATCTCTACATAACCAATTATTGTCAATAAATTTTTTGTGAGTTACATTATATAACTTTAAATAAATATATTATATGAAAAAAATCAATTTAAATCGAATATGCTATTATTATAATGTCACTTCAGCAGGGAGTGTGGATTGAAAAATATATTATATGATTTATGTTTGAATGCAGCTCACTACTTGAAAAGCAATGAGCTGCTTTTCACTTTCTACACAATAAAATCCGTTAGCTGTGCTTCTCCCTGCGTACTAATGCCATACTGTTCATCATAAGCTGCATCTTTTGCTGCATAAATCGTCAATGAACCAAAATGAACAACAATCAACTGATTATTTTGCTTTAGAGCTTCAAACTCATGCTTAAAAACATTCACACTGTACTGCTGGGCTTTCTTCAAAAATAGTGGATAATCTGGAATTGGCTCACCACTCGTAAGCTGGGTTATAAGTTCTTCCCCCTCTCCATATGGTACAAGTATCCCTTGTGTCTTTGCGTCAATCACCTCAAAGTGTGAGAAAGCGGTTCTAAAGCTCGTTAGTATTGCTAATGGATTTTGTCTACCTTGTTCCTTCAGATAATTTTTATTCCAGTCCGTATCTACACGAAATAAAAGCTCATAAATAGAGGTTTGTAATGCTGGAATTGGATAATTTAACTTAGATTCAAACACTTGATAGAAGTTATTAAAATAATGTATCATGGACGCAGTCGACAATAGATTTCCCCCAAATAATGTAGGATCATGTTGTAAGTCCTTCATGATGTAGTTGGCACATTCACCACCCTTTTTAATAGTAGGTAGTTTACTTAAAGATTCTTCTGCATGATTAATCACATAGACATCTCGTAACGCCACTTCACCATGACGATTGCATCGTCCAGCAGCTTGCGCAATGGAATCCAACCCTGACAATGAGCGAATCACACAATCAAAGCTGATATCAACGCCTGCTTCAATCAATTGCGTACTAATACATATGATTTTGTCCTTTTTTCGTAGCTTCTCTCGCATCTCCTTTATTTTTTGCTTTCGATGTGCAGGACACATACCTGTGCTCAAATGTACGACTTCAATATCATCATAAATAAAATGTTCAAATAAATCTTTTACCGCTTTTTTTGTGTTTAATATGACTAATACATTGTTATTTTCGGTCAGTTTTACTTTAAGAAAATCGTACAATTCATCGGTACACCAGCCTTCATTTTTTAACAAAGGCTTTATGGTTGTCCGTTGAAAAGCTTCTACAATGGAAGGTAAATTGTCCATCAGTTCTCCATCTATCTTTATATTATGACGTACATATTGGAGTGCTGGCTGGGTAGCTGTACAAAGTAACGATGTCGTTTGACATGTGTTTTTTAGAAAATTTAAGGCCTCATTAAATAAAGACACACAATGTATAGGCACAGCCTGTACCTCATCAAATATTAATATACTGTTCGCTAAGCTATGTAATCTTCTGGCACTACGTGATTTTCCACTATAAAAGGTCTCTAAAAATTGCACCATTGTCGTAAAAACAATTGGTATATCCCAATCGTCCTTAGCAGCATCTAGTCTTCTTGTAGCCTGATATTCCCTGAAAGTCAAACCTTCAAGATGTTCGGATTCTTCAATAACATTACTATGATGCTCCAAAACATAATCTTCTGCATGTAATACATCACGCACTTCTTGAGCATTTTGTTCAATGATTGTAGTAAAAGGCACGATATAGATAATGCGTTCTTTTTGTTGAAGCTGTGCATGTCTTAATGCAAAACGTAGACTAGCTAATGTTTTTCCACCACCTGTAGGCATGGAAAGTGTATAAATACCTGTAGGAAGAGCTGCCTTTTCTAAACAAGTCTCTGACATATGTTCACGTAAACGGGTAATCTCATTTGGTAAAGCTTGGCGTTGTTTTTCAACCAGTTCATTATTTAAATGTTGTTCAAATGTTGACCAAGGAACAGAAGAATCGTCATTAGAACACTCTTCCTGTTTTTCAAAATCTCGTGAGTTTCGACGATCTGCATCAATTAATGCACTAAATATATACATTGTGAGATAACTTGTTAACTTTTGCATAATACCAGCAGCTTCACTTGTAGTTTTCACATTTTTCAGTCTATTATTGAGATAAGTTTGCAATTCATCAACCGCTTTTTGAACATACATCTGCATATAATCAAGGTCATACATATGATGTAAAAAGTCTTGCTTCACTTGTGAAAATGAAATATCCTTTTCAGTCGTCCATCTTTTTACAAATGGCGATTGCCCCTCACTGTCTACCATATCGAGTAATTGCCCATGATGTGTAAAAATGGCATTTGCTACACATTCCGTTAAAATCCGTTCTATCGGCCCACCTTGATGAAAATGCTCCAGTAAAAATTTCCCTCCTGCTGTAGAATGATCCACACTCCCCCGTTTTGGAGGATTATCGGGATTAGAGAAAGCTTCGCGAATATATTCCTGAAACGCTCTGCTAAACTTTCCCATATCATGTAACATTCCTGCAAGGCCAGTGACATGTGAAAGACCAATTTTCTGTCCAATTCTTTCTGCCAAAACTTGAACCTCTTTTAAATGATCCACCAACCGTTGCTCTGCACCATCACTTGATCGAATATGAGCAATAATATCTAAAGTAGTCATCTAATCCGCCTTTCTCTCGTATGTGAAATTGTAATATTTGAACAATTATACCAAACTTTCGACCAGATGTCTAAGTGCCTACAAAATATGGTTAACTCTTTTTCTACATACATAAGAAATGTTGTTGTTTAAAAAAACACCATTTAATTTCAATTCATAGTCTTTATACAGAGAGTGACGAGTTACTGTTAGAAACAGATTTATCGATAAAACATTTCAATCCACACTCTCTATACAGAGAGTGACCGTAGAGCACGATTCATCTGGTCAGTAGTTGCTATTTCAATCCACACTCTCTATACAGAGAGTGACCCCCATTTCAATACCGCCCTCCACAATCTCAAGAGATTTCAATCCACACTCTCTATACAGAGAGTGACCATTTAGCCTCACTAACACCCTCTTATCACAAAAATTTCAATCCACACTCTCTATACAGAGAGTGACATAATGTTTGTCAGCAAATGGCTTACATACGTATATTTCAATCCACACTCTCTATACAGAGAGTGACGGGGTTCAGGTACTGAGGATATCTTAGGTGATTTAATTTCAATCCACACTCTCTATACAGAGAGTGACAAAAATATGGGCCGGCCGTGTATTTCATGCTCCATTTCAATCCACACTCTCTATACAGAGAGTGACATGATTTTGCAATTAGTGGATTAGGTGCGAATGTATTTCAATCCACACTCTCTATACAGAGAGTGACATGGACAGGTGAAGGCCTAGTGATTGGGTTAAATATTTCAATCCACACTCTCTATACAGAGAGTGACTGAAAGTTTGAACCGATCTAAGATGGTTGAAACGATTTCAATCCACACTCTCTATACAGAGAGTGACGCCTTTCACAATTTATGTGAAGGGCATTTATTTTGAATTTCAATCCACACTCTCTATACAGAGAGTGACATAACGTATCCGTACATTCCTAAAAACATCACCATTTCAATCCACACTCTCTATACAGAGAGTGACAAACGTCCATGTACCTGTTATGTTACCAACCGGATTTCAATCCACACTCTCTATACAGAGAGTGACTCTATGTACCTTCCTTTGTTGCAATACGAGGAAATATTTCAATCCACACTCTCTATACAGAGAGTGACTGCGAAAATAAGTAAATTCTCAACAAAATATCCTCAATATTAATGTTTATAAATAAAAAATAGGTATTAATAACCAATACAGTTCTGTCCAAGCGGCATTTTCATCAATATTTTTGGTGCGAATCATGCTATGAAATCATGTTAGCTTACTATCCGCACTTTACTTTATTATAGCAATTATTTCCTTTTAAAAAAACCAACAATAACCGAATTTCCTCGATCATTGCTGGTTCTTAAAATTTGCTTTATTTTTTTCGTTTCACAAAAACAATAGCAAAAATGGCTGCTAGAACTACTAGGATGGCAATCATCCATACTGTATTTGAGTTGGATGTAGTGTCATCTGCTGCAGTTGTTTGTTGTTCTTTTGGCGTGGCATTCGATGACTGCACTTCTTTGGCGTCCTCTTTTGCTACTTGTGCAGAGCTAATTTGTACATATTGTAGAGTAGCTTCATTCGAGGCTGATGCTTCGTGTTCATGGCTGTCGCCGTGCCCTTCGGCATGATCCCCGTGACTTTCTTCTTGACCACCGTCATGACCATGATGATGATCTCCTGCTGTTGTGAAAATAGAGCGTTCCAGTTGTTGACCTACCCAGCTTTTGGCATCTGTTGAATCAGCAAAGATGCGCGGGTGTCCTGACAGCATGTATGTTTTACCACCAATGATGATGCCTGTTTCGTCACCTGTTACGACATCTTCAATAGTACCTGTTGGTCCTTCTGCAAAGCCGCCCATTTGAATAAGCGTATGACCACCCATATCAAATGTTAGGTTCTCTGTTAAGAACGCAATGTACTCCTCTTTTGTCATGGTCGCATCTGGATTCGCTAGCTCTAGTTTATGATGAAAAAGGGCAGTATTAATTTCTTTGTACGTAAGGTCCCCCTCTAAGGAAGAAACGTAATCCTCTTTTTGTGCTGCTTGTGCTAGCTCATCTACAGTCGATCCTGCTAGGCCAAAGAAGCCACCTACCCAGCCTGCAAAATCCTTGCGTGATAAGTTGTCTGTTGGGTTTAAGGCCATATCTTTGCCATTGTACCCAAGAAGCCCAATACTGTGTAATACCATAATGTCCTGAATATTGGAGGCTGTTTCAGAGACATCTGTGAATAGTGTACTTTTATCCATCGTATGGGCATAGGCAACTGGTGCCATGAATAAAGTACTCATTAATAATAAAAGTAAATATTTTCTCAAAATGATTCCACCTTCCAATGCAATAGTATACAGCGTAAATGTGTTGGAAGTTTGAAATCAAGCGCAATTTTCTATAGTTTGAAGCGACGAATGAGGCCATTTAATTGTTCGGCCATTTCTGCTAAATGCTCGGCACTATGTTTCATTTCCTCCATAGAGCTTGCAGCCTGCTCAATGGTCGCCGATGTTTCCTGAATACCTGCCGCTGACTGCTCTGAGACAACCGCAATATCATCGACAGATTGGTGAATCGTGACAGTATTGTGAACAACCCCGTGTAAATCGGAGGACATCCCATTAATGCTTGCTGCAATGGCATCGATCGCATCTGCAATACGATAGAATGTTGTATTGGTCGTGGCAATTTGCGCTGTGCCTTTTTCTACTTCCCCATAGCCTTGCTCTAATGAGGAGGTCACTGTCCTCGAATCATCCTGAATGGCTCCTACAATGGCTGTAATATCATCAACGGAGAAGGCCACCTGCTCGGCTAATGCGCGAACCTCGTCGGCTACCACCGCAAAGCCCTTTCCTTGTTCCCCAGCTCGGGCTGCTTCAATCGCTGCGTTCAGTGCTAATAAATTTGTCTGTGCCGCAATATTTTGAATGACCGCTACAAGCTTAGAAATTTCTTGTGTTTGTTTACTGAAACCAGTTACCTGATCCACCGCGTTCTTTACCATCTGCTGAATCGCTTCCATTTGCTTTGTGGAAGAGATCATGGCATCTCTACCTTCTTCTGTTAAAGCTTTGACTTCCTGCGAATATTGTTGAACGTCTTTACTGCCGTCATGAACAGTCGTTACTTTGACAGCAAAGTCGTTTATGGAGGAAGCGACATCTGCTGCATGGTTTGCCTGTCGTTCTGTACCACTGGCGATTTCTGTTACAGTAGTGGCAACTTGTTCTGTACCTGCTTTTACCTCTGTGGTTGACTGCAAAAGCTCCTCACTATGAGCCGCTACCTCATCCGACACTGTTTGAATATGTTTCAAGAGTCGATTTAAAATATCTGCCATTGTGTTGGTCGCTTCCATCAACTGGCCCACTTCATCCTTTGATTGAATAGGTAAAGGGGGCTCGCTTAAATCCCCCTTCGTCATTCGTTGCATACGTTCTGTTAATGTAATAATGGGTCTTGAAATACCACGGGCACTTAGTAGTTCAATCATCACGGCTAGAAGGACAATGAAAATACCTACGACAATCGCAATTAGCTGTTTATTTTCACCAGCAGCAATCATGTCCGTGCCTACCTCATTAATGGCTTGCTTTCGTTGCGCCGCTAACCCTTCATAGCCCTCACGAATCGCGGTTGCCGTGTCATCCATTTTCGTTAAATTTTGGATAGCAAGCTCGGTTTGACCCTTGTCATATACTGCAAATACTTGTTGTTCAATATAACGATTCCATTCCTTTGCCATTTGCGCATATTTCCCGAATTCACCTGAGGTTGTGAGTGCTGATCGTTTTTCCTCGTTGTCGGCTGCCTTCGCCACATTATCTTGGAAAATCTCTTTATATTTTTCATTACCAGACAGTACATAGCCTCTAACTGCCGCTATTCTTAAATCGATTGTTTGTGCTTGCTCAAAATCTGCAATTAATAATTGTAATTCTTGCTGAACAATTTGTTCTGTCGCATTGTTGCTTTGTGTGATGGCATAATAGTTGTACGCAATGTAGCCTATCATGATGGCGATGACAATACTAAAGGAAAAAACAATGCGTCGACTGATTGTTTTGAACTTCATCTGCAAAAACTCCTTATTTTCCATATCTATTCCATAAATAGTAATCTACCATTTAACAAGAAGGATTGGTGGCTTTAGGAATTTTTACTAGATTTCCAGAAATAACTTGGTCAATATAGTGTTTTTTATAGCATCTTTCGTCTTGAGTATATTGGACTACAATCAATCCCAAGCATTAAACATAACGTCGCCAATCGTTTGGCTATTAAAATAAGCGATGTACTGCCATTCCGTCACTGATAAGCTATGTAAAGCCTGATCCTTTGATAGTAATGTCATAAGAGTAGTCGCTTCTAAGCATTTACGCATGGGGAAATATTTGTGTAGCCGAGGCTTTGATAAAAATGTAAAGGGAAGCTCCTCATTCTGCTTGGCAAACGCAATATAGGGCATATATCGATGATGAAGAATTGTCAGCTTCTCCCCATCTAAGTCCACCATTGCCTGCATGTAGACAAAGGGAGGTTCATCGATAAATTGTCTTACTTTTGCTCGCTGTTCACTTGTCACTAAATGGTACACCATTGACTGAAACGTACGCATATCCTGCTCGATTAAATGCTCGGCATCAAAACCAGTAATTCCTCTTGTTAAACGCAAACCATCACTCCTTTTTAGTTGACTCTATAAGGACCTTCTCGTTTGAACTAGTCATTTCCTGCCAATCTCCCTTATTTCTTTCAATATGATAATCAATTTGTAAAAAAGGAATCCCCCATATCGTCATCCGATGCAAAGCGGTCAATGATGCCATTTTCTTTATGATGCTCCCCCTTGCTTTCTCCCCAGCCACTAACCTGTAAGCCTGGTATGACCTTCGTTTCATAGGTAAAACGCTGTGACTCCTCAGGTGCTCTTTTCGGTATATATGTAATGGATGTAAAACGTAAATCCCATTGCTCATGCAGCTGTGGTTTTTGTGTATAATCCCATGCTTTTTCTATAGGAGCCTGGATGTCTATCTCAACATAAATAGGTTTTTTGCTCATAAACTCACTCCTTTTTTTCGATTAAACCACTATCATTATAGCAGTAAATTGATAAACTTCTATTAAATGGGTATGCTTATTAAGTTTCTTCCTAAAAATAAAAAACTTGAATCGAAATGACGACTTGCCGAGTCTAATAGTCGAAAAGGAGGCGATTTTCATTACAACCACGCAACAATCTCTTGTAGCCTTAGCCCAACATGGCGATGAGCAAGCGTTTTATCAGCTAATTGAGCTGGAGCAGCATAAGCTTTATCGTATGGCTTATGTCTATGTACAAAATGAAAACGACGCCGTAGAAGTTTTTCAGCAAACGATTATTCGAGCCTTTGAGGGCTTAGCACAATTAAAGGAGCCGCACTATTTTACCACTTGGCTAACCCGCATTATGATCAATTGCTGTAAAACCTATATAGCCAAGAAAAAGAAGGTTCAGCTTGTCGAACCACAAACCTTAGAGGATTTAAAAAGTACATCTCCTACATATATCGAGGAAGAGCTGGATTTATGGCAGGCTCTTTGCCAGCTTGAGGAAAAGTATAAAACGGTGTTATTGCTACGATTTTATCAGGACTACTCCGTCAAGGATATTGCAGCGATTTTACAATGCCCTGAAGGCACCGTCAAAACACATATTCGCCGTGGCTTGCAAGCATTACGACAACAATTAAAGGGGGCATATCTTGATGAGTGGGTTCAATCCGTTGAAAGAAGTCATTAATGCAATACCCATCCCTGAAGGACGTTTAACGGAAGTGTTACGTGTTGAAGGGATGTCCAAAATTTATCAGCAAAAGCATCACACCGTGAACGCCTTAAAAAATATCCATTGCACCATTTATCAAGGAGAGATGGTGGCCATTATGGGGACAAGCGGCTCTGGTAAAAGTACCCTACTGAATATGATTAGTGCGATTGATGAACCAACAGACGGGGCATTATTTTTATTTGGTCAGGAGGCTCAGGATATATATCAAGAGCCCAAAGCATCGCAATTTCGTAAAGAAAATATCGGCTTTATCTTCCAATCCTTTCATCTGTTAAAAGATTTATCCGTGGAAGATAATATTGCACTCCCCCTTATTTTAAATGATGTTTCTAGTAAGGACATTAAAGTGCGCGTGCAGCACATGATGGAAAAACTGAAAATCGGCGCTTGGGCAAAGCATCGACCACATGAGCTATCAGGAGGACAAAAGCAACGGGTTGCTATTGCTCGTGCCATTATCGCAAATCCGCCTATTTTGCTAGCTGATGAGCCAACAGGAGCGCTGGACGTCAATACGACGGATGAGATATTGGAGTTGCTTGTTGAGCTTCAAAAAAAGAGTCAACAAACGATTTTACTTGTCACTCATGACCCTTATGTTGCTACCTATGCCAATCGGGTGTTGTTCTTCCATGACGGTGCGATTGTAGACTCCTATCAAAACCAGCGAAATGAAGAGGATTTGGATTGTATTTTAATGAAATTTAAGCAGGCTACGAGGGGGGAGCGATAATGTTTACAATGCGTGCCGTTGCCCTAAAACTTTTTCGTGCCGCTTGGGCAAATGTCCTAACGAGTATTAGCATTATAACCATCTCCATTTGCCTTGTGATGACGATGAGTGTCTACGCTTTAAACGCCCATAATCAAATGAAGGCTGACATCCAAGCCTTGTACGGAGAAATGGATATAATGGTCGGCTATAATCCAGATCAACATCAGCTGTTAACGACACAACAAATAGAGTTACTTTCCAGCCTAGCAGGTGTCACCCAAGTGTCTAATGTATCTTTAGCTCACACAAAGGTTGAGCAAGAAAAAAGCACAACCTTTTATACCGTTGGCGTAGAAAATGATGACCTTGTGAAAAGCCGCTATCATTTCGAGATGAATCTTGGTCCGAACGATGCCATTATTTCAGAAAATGTGGCACGTATTTTCAAGAAGAACGTCGGAGACACCATTCATATTCAAACGAAGAATTTTATTGTCCGAGAAATTTTACCAACGATGAAAGGTACGGATAGCCCTAATATCATATTGTTGCCAAATACCATTGTGAAAACATGGATGAATAATAGTCAGCCACAAACTGCTGGTATGTTTGCACTTATTAAAACAGAGGATGGCCTTGCTAAGGCAGTTGGCACAGAGATCAAGCAACTTGATGAAACTCTTCGTGTAGATGTCATGAGTGATTATGATTTGTTTAAAAGAAATTTACAAAGCTTAATGATTTTTATGATTGTCCTAGCTGTCTTTATTTTACTCATTGCAAGTGTTTTATTACTGTCCACTTTCCAGCTATTATTTTATAAAATTAAAGAACAACTGATGATTTTACGTGCTCTCGGTGCATCAGTGCAGCAAGTTAGGCGCATTGTCAAACTACAATTATCACTTATTATTTGCTTTGGGGTTATGCTCGGGACAACGATGAGCTTACTGGTCATAAAAGTCTGGCTACCACAATTGATTAGCCTCTTACATTTACCAAATGCTAGAACAGAGCTTCCTCTTCCTTTTGTGATTGTCATCGCACTTTCGAGCTTCTTGATTCTTCAGATAATGACACAATGGCAAGTAGCAAAAAGTGCCAGATTATTGCCATTACAAATTGCAACAAACAATGAAAATTTACGTCTTCGTTGGACCAAATGGAAAACGATCATGGTCAGCATTGGAGGAATTATCGCTGTTTTATTCTTGTTGCAAGCACAACTGACAGGAACAGGAAGCAATCAAGGAGCACTATTGATTTTAATCGGAACACTATTGATTTGTGGGATTTTACTGTTATTCATCCCCTATCTGTTTACAGCCCTCCTTCAGGTTGCATTAAAGCCGATTCGTGCAGTGCTTGGCAAGGAAGCCTATTTAGCGTGCCAGCAAGTCATGCCACAAGTACGCAAAAATAGGCCGATTGTGCTCAGCATTATTGGGTTAATGGTCATTTTAACCTTTGGTAGCTCGTTAATGAAAACGTTACAGCATAATGACCTAGCCTTCACCGAATCACAATACGAAACCGCTGTAAAAATCAATAATGAATTAAATGATCCAACCCTTACACCCGCAGTTATTAAGGAAATGGAGGCCTTGCCAAGCGTGCAGTATGCTTATGCACAAAGTAATAATGCGTACATTGCCCTGCAACTCGGCGATGAATGGCTACCAGAGAACTATACAACCATTGATATCGAGAAATTTGGACAATTAGGGAAGTTGCCAAAAATCGAGGGCCCTTTACAGGATGGACTGTTAGTGACAAAAAGCTTGGCGAATCGTCATCATTTATCGGTTGGTGATCGTATTACAATAGGCTCCTATGATGTTGCTGCACAGCAGGATCGGCCAACAGGTGAATTACAAATTATAGGAATTATTGATGCACCTCTTCACTACGCAGAATTAATCGTGGATTGGTCATCCTTCCTCACTTCTCAGGACCACACAATCATTGAAGACATTATGGTCGAAACGACTAACCCTGAGCAAGCATTGTCTGACTTGTCATTCTTAGAAGAGCGCTGGCCAGCCTTGAAATTTACGGATAAAGTGACCATGATGGAGCAATCCCGTGAAATGTTCTTCCAACGTTGGAGCCTATTTGTCGGCGTCTTTGTACTATTAATTGTCGCTACTGTCCTTGGTGTACTGCAAACATTACTGCATACCATTTATACTAAACGTAGTGACTATGTCATTCAGCGATTGATAGGCTTATCACCAAATGGTTTAATAAAACTTATTTTGACGCAAGTCCTATCGTTTGTGCTATATGGCCTCACTGTCGGCACGTTTATTGGACTTATTTTAACAAGAATGCTGGGATTCATTGATGAAAGCTCTCCGATGTCCTATGACTACTTAACATTAGGCATAACAAGCAGCGCCTTCTTAATAGCAACACTTATTGTCTTTACGCTCCAAGGCTATTGGATTAGCCGACAAAAATTAGCGAATGAAATCGTGGAAATCTAAATAACAACAGCCCTTCTATATCAGAAGGGCTGTTGTTATTGTTGTTGAAAAAAGGTGATGTCAATAGCAGAAAAAGAACCTTTGGCAAGGTGAGCGGGTGATTTCCGCTCCGCCAGCGTCCTTTCCAGGGGGCGTCCGATGAGCCGTAGTGAACAAAATAGCCCATTATTTGTATGATGAGAGAAAGGATAGGCTCTTATTTTCCATGTGGAGAAGTGATGAGTGACAACACCCTTCCATAAAGAGTAATGAATACTTTCACTTTAGTTGAAAACCTTTGCTAAAAAGGTACCATTTTTGTGGGTTGAAGTGGAAGGCTACTTGACTCCCGTGGGATAGTGAGACAGGCGATCCCCTGCACGAAGCGGCTCGGCGCTCGCCCACAAGAAAGCAAGTAGCCTGCAACGGAAATCCTTTTTCACCTCTCACCTTTCACAAAAATGCTATTGATGGTTTTGATTTTCAACACTATGACAACAGCCCTTCTATTCAGAAAGGCTGTTGTCTTTGCTGTTCAAAATTCAGATTTTGAAGGGCTCTCACATTCGTTTCGTCATTTTTTCGACGAGTTGCCCATTCCATCGAAGGTTATGGTTTTTGGCAAGCAAAATTATAACCACCGATTTTTCTAGCCTCCGTCGCATTGGTTTGTCCATTTAAACCAGCATCATCTCTTGAGTCAATGATGGGGTTGCCACCCTGTGCAAAGCATTTATTCATGTAATTCATTTTTTCTTTATGTGTCAAGTATCGGTCCCAGAAGAAATAGCCTATGAAAGAAACCAAACCAATTCCGGCAAGCCATGCGATAACAGCATATGGTGTTACTTCTCCATCTTCATTCTCTTTATAAAGGATTGTACCATCGTAATTTTCCATGTCTAGCCCAAAGGTTAAAAGTTTATGGTGAACCTCATTAGGAGATAGTGATTCGAGAGATTCGTAATAATTTAATTCTTCATCTGAGAAATGATATAATTCCTGGGCAGCTTCTTCATCAAACTCTAATGTTTGTGTAGCCAAGTTATAGTAGATGGATTCGGCTAAAGCACTTTCTTTACGTCCAAATTCATTAGCATTCGCAAAATTCGGAAAAATTGTAGCAACAATCAACGTAACAATCAAACCGCAAATAAAAAATTGAAGCTTCTTCATCACAGCAAACCTCCTTGTTTTATTTATTTATGTTAAAATATTACATTAATGGATAATGTAATATTAACTTCATTATACATAATATCCAGATAAATGTATAATATATAAAGAAAGTGAGGTGTTTTTTTGTATTTCTCAAATATACAATTATTAATGCTTGTATTTGCCTTTATTATTGCGATTTTCAGTGTGATTAAGGTGTATCAAATAAAAAAAGAGTATTTGATTAAACACAGAGAATTAGAGGTGGAATACGAAAGAATCCAACTGGAGAAACAAAAACAAAAGATCCTTTAATTTAGAAAGAAACATGCACCTCAGTCATTAGATTTTCCCTAACGATTGGGTGCATCTATTGGTTTTATCCTAACAATTGAGAATGACATTGGATGAAAAGGTGAAAATTCTAATTATGAGATAGGGACATCTTTCTAGCTATTCAGTTAAAGGCCCCATTAGCGAAATAAAACCTACTATTTTATTGTCGTTTAACCTTGCCATATTCGTTCTATATTTACTTCATTTTCTGTTAAGCATAATTGAAAAACATCTGGATTACGAAGATTTTTCCAACATTCAAAGTCAAAGTCATTATTAAAATTTTTTAGCAATAACGACATGATATTACCGTGCGTAACTATCAATGTGTTTTCAATTTCACTTTTACAAACGTCATCTACTACATTTACTATTCGATTCATTGCTTCTTGACTTGATTCTCCTCCTTCAAATTTTAACTCTGCATCATTAAATGTTTCTTTCAGCTTTTCATACCAATCAGGTAAATCTGTTGTAGAAAGGATACGTTCTGACAAACGCTCATCTATTTCTATTTTTAAGTTTTTTTTCTGGCTTATAGGCTCAACTGATTGAATAGCACGTAAAAATGGGCTTGAAATTATTTGGTCAATTTTTTTATTGGAAAAAAACCTCACTAATAATTCTGCTTGTTTTTCTCCTTGTTCTGTTAGCTGTGCTTCAGCAGCTTGTCCCCTTGCTTCACAATGTCTCACAACATAAATTTCCTTTGTCATACATGCCCCTCCCAATTAGGTGTTATAAGTAAGTTTCTATGATTGTCATTAATTTTCCTTCTAACACAACCCGAGTCGTTAGCTGAACAAGAATCCGTTGCCACAACTCTTACGTTTTGACCATGTATAAATAAAAAAGACCACTTCGTATGAGATGGATACATCATTCTAGCTATTCAATTAGCGCACCACGCTTGTTGAACAAGATACTTTGCTTACCCTTCAACAATTGCAAGATATTTTTTGATTTGTCCTTCAGATTCAACAATTAAAATATCTCCTCGTTCTTTGGTAGAAAAAATCTTTGTACCAACAGGAAGTTTATTCGACATCTCATCTCTAAAATCTGTATTAGCATCATTTTTTGTTTTTATTTCACTGATTTGAACATCTTTTGTTAAAGACAATTCTTCAACCCAATCAATATTAGTTTTGTAGATAACTCCATCATACTGGAAAATATCAGCATCAGAATCTAATGTTAAAACTTCTTCGGCATCTATACTGTCAATTGATACTGTTGTAGTTCCTCCTTGAATATTGCATCCTGTAATCATGAATAAAGCTAATGCGATCAAACCATAGAATAATTTTTTTATTTTCAATCCACCCACCTCTTTTATATAGACACCAATTGTCTACCAAAAGTTACATATTCAACTAAACTACTTCGTTAGTTGAATAAGAATCCGTTCCACAACTCTTGCATCTTGACACCGTTTAAATAAAAAAGATCACCTCATATGAGATGGATACCTCTTTCTTGTTATTTAATTAATGCCCCCTTTAGTAAAATAATAAAAAAGCTCTAATTTACCAAAGTCTAATATTAATTTCCAACCTTTTTTGGGAGCTGTCGTCGAATCTGAAACACCTACCATTATTGGGTTGTACTTGTCTTTAAGGAACATTTATAAACAGTATCTCCAAAAGACCGAATGTCGTTTAGATAATCGTATCCTTCAGATGAACCATAACGGTTGAACATTCTTACTGCTACTACATTTTCCTCTGGAATGACGAGCAGAGCTACATTTGTGTAGCCGAGTAATTGATAGGAACCTTTTGGAACTGTGTCGCCTAAATGCCCCCAATATGATTGAAGGCACTATGCAACATTACTCTGTTTTTAACTATTAAAGATACCAGCACAAGTTATATGAGCATTTTGAATGTAGCATACAACGATAATTTTCGCAAAACTCTGTTATATAAACTAAACATCGAACACACTATAGTTACCATTTCTTCAACTAGCGTGCACCATTAACTGAACATGAATCCATTCTACAACTATTACGTTTTGGCCCAATACGAAGTCCCGTCAATACGATGAAATAGCATGAAACCGTTTTTTCAATTTTTAAAAATGCCTAGTGAAAAAATAATGATAATTTAAAACTTCATTTTTTGAATCAGCTCGTCTCCCCAGTCTTGCAATTTTTTGATAAAACCTCTATCACCAGAACCAATTACAATATCGTCACCATAGCAGACAGAATCGTTTCTGTTCATTGTTATGAATTGCACATCAGGTTTTCAAAATGCTCTGTTCAAGGAAAATTTTGATATTGGATGCACGCTCGAATCCTTGCTATAATCAACACAAGAACAAGCATTCGTGTAGAGGGGTTCAAAAAGTTAAAAACATGTTTAAATGGGGGAACAATCATTTTGAAAAAGTTTCGTGGGAAAAAGCGTTATTTCCGTAACTTATGGCAAGAAACAGTAGCAGAGCAATATGATTTAGACTTTGGCAAAGAAGGTTGGTTTGATTTGTGGCACACCCATCTTGATTTTTATGGATTGGGGAATACCAGTTTGAAAATACGAAGAACGCATATAAAAGCCTATATAGCCTTACATAACAGTTTATTAGAAAAGCTTGAAACACTCGGAAAACCATATCAATTGTGGATTGAGTTAGTAGATGAAGATTGTGGTTTGGATTCAGTCTATATTCATACGCCCAATCCTAATGAAGACAATTTTCCACTAAAAATAGAAAATATCAATTGGAATTGCCCTGTCCCAAAATACTTCAAGGATTTAATAAACCTGAATGAATTTCATGTAGGACACTATAAGCGGGAATCAAATAACTGCTATTTAATCCTGTCTAAAAATAATGTGGTTACATTGTAAAATTTGTTACTTAATAAGAATAGGAAACCCGCAAAAATTAGGTTTCCTTCAAATTTTATCAAAAGCTATTACATGTTTTTAAAATAATTATGTATTCTATTGAAAACCCCTTAATATAGAATTATTTTTCAAAAATATTCAGGATGCTTGGCAAAAAGGCATTTTGGTATGTCCTGCAACATTCCTCCATTAGCATTTATTCCAAAAAATCTATTATCTCCTGTATGATTTCATCTTGATCCCGGCCTAATGTCATCAAATGTTTAGCGTTTTCAAAGCCCCTCTTCTGCTTAGTGGAAGAGTGAACATGTTGATAAATCGTTTCAGCGCTTTGTGCATATGATGCATCGTCGCGTTCACCGTAGTAGATAGCGATAGGAACGGTAATTCTATCAAGCTGCTGCATCGTTGCTTGGATAAACTGTTGAAATGCGCTCATAGCATCTAACGCCATGTGTTGAAATGGCTCCATTTCCTGTGAAATTTGAGACGCTGATTTGCCCTCTATCGTTTTATAATTGTAGGCATAATCAATTATTCTTTGTTTTAATTGCGCTGGCTCCTTATCAATTGGTACTGATAAGACAATGATTTGTAATAGCTTTTCGAATTGGGCAAGCTTTAAAGTAAAAATGCCACCGATGGATAAGCCAATGACCGAAATCTTCTGATAGCCTTCATTCAATAAAAATTGGTGGGCATCGACTACATCCTGCCACCAGTCGTCTACCTGATAGTGTAATAGCTGTTCTGGGGTATGACCGTGTCCTCGGTATAATGGTGCATAGCAAGTGTAGCCTTGTGCATGTAATGAAGTGGCTACTTTCTTCATATCTCTTGTATGACTCGTAAAAGAATGTAAAAGTAATACGGCATGCTCGTTTCCCTGTAAATAAATTTCTTTCGCTGGTAGTATCTTTAGCACATAATCAAGCCCTTTCTCGAATTAGTTTATGCCCCCACAAACAATACTGCCTGTCCTATCGCAATAAAAAAGGCTTCCTCCTGTATGGGACTACTGTCTTCAATTTCTAGCGTAATATCAAAATGCGTCTCACAGAAAGTAGCTTGCCAACGTGCGATAGGCTGCTCATTCACTGTAAATACAGACCAGCCCTCCATTTCTTTGTTGAGCTTGATTTGCTGTTCACCATTTGTAATCAGTAAATCAGGAATCATGATTTGCCAGCCATCATAGGCAATCATATAGTCTTTGCCTGACACCAAATCCTTGCCTCTGAAATGTACGCGCCCACGACGGGATACTTTTTTACACGTAAAAAGTGGTCGACCGTTGCGATCATTGACATCAAAGCGAACAAAATAACGATAGTCCATTGTGCGGTCAAATGCTTTTTTTAGAGCATTGGAATAAACACGTTGAACAGTGGACGATACCTCCCCCGCTTCATTGATAATTTGGATGGCCTCTGTTGACTCGATGGCTGCTGGTTGCTTGTATGTATAAATTTTCACGACTTTCGCTCCTTCAAAACAATAACTTTCTTAAAGCTACCATAAAATAAGCGCCAAATACAAAGGATGTATTTGACGCTCCTATTATTGTATGGGTACTTCTACTGTAAATGGTTGGAACTTCACTTCTTTATAGGCTGATGGATTGAATGGGATATGTGTTTCTTTGCCATCAGCGTCTATTTGAACGCTCCCACCTCCTGATGGAATGGAAACATAAGGCGTAATGATTAATTTTTCAACATGTTGTGCTATTGGATCAAAGGCTTTGTTCCATACTTGTTTCCCCTCCTTCCATACTTAGAGTCTTTTATCCAAGCAAAAGGTTTCACTTTTATTTATTTTTTTGGCCATACAAAAAGTAGACTACTGTATTTTAAGTAGCCTACTACATTTTCCTTTATTGATCTAATTTAAAGGTAATATCTCCGACACCCAATTCCGAATGAACCTCTAGCACAACATCTGCCTTGTCATAGGCTTCGTTGACATAGACACCCTGGCCTTTGGATACAAGACCCTCTATATTTGAAGATCCGATGCCCTTCTCTGTCGTTAATTTGACACCAACCTTTGATGGTAAAATAACGGTTGTTTGACCGACGCCTGTTTCAATCGATGTCTTAAAGCTTTTTTTCCAATCGCCACCTAAATTAACCGTTACATCACCGACACCTGCATCAATATCAAGCTTTTCCAGCTGGAGCCCCTGTAAATCTAGGTTTGCAAGGGATGCGCCTGTTTCAACTGTCAAATCCATCGGGATACTGTCATTCAGTTGGATTGCCCAAGTGTTTTTAATATTTGAGATTCCTAGCTTTGTAGAGCCTTTATGCTGAATATCCACTTCTCCCGTATCGCCGTGGACATCATAGTCTACCTGTGGGGCTAGCTTTTTAATATTATAGTCGGCCTTGCCCTCTACCCATTCCTTCGCACCGCTCGATACTGTCAGTTCACCGACACCTAGATCAATGTCTACCTCTAATGCTTTCACTTTATCCTTTTCTACCAAGATGGCTTCCTCTCGCATCTTGTTGTTTGGAATAAAGGAGAAACACCCCGATAAGACCAATACAGATGTACCCATTATGACACCTAAACCAACTAATTTTTTCAACATGATTTCCTCCCACCATATAATCTACCAATAATTTCATTATATAGGAGTCAACCTTTTAAAATACGACCCTGCGCTCGAAATTTATCTAAGACCTAAGACGTAGGGTTCGCTACTGATAAGGGATATCTCCCCCTTCCAGCAATGCCTTTAAATTAGCCAGCGAAGCCTCATAGCCTGGTGAGTTAAAGCTTACAGTTGTCCCCTCGTGCTGTTGTACTAGCGTAATGGCAATCAACGTTTCCGGCACCTCTAAGTAAAAGGAAAACTCCTCATGTTTTTTTACGTGCTGAATCGTGAGCTGCATAGGTAGCTTTTCAGATAGCTGATTATGCGCATTAGGCATTAACGTAAACGTTATCTTTTCACCATCTGCGAGTTTAGGGATATCCCAGGTGGAGCCTGGTGCATACCATTGCGAGAGGAGTTGTTCCTCTGTAATCGCTTGCCACACGCTATCCATTTTCGCATCAATCCAAATCGAACTGGTCATTCACCATTACCACCTTTTTCTATTTTCCATTATTTTACCGAATTTTCAAGCGATAGACTACTTTGGGATGTTCGGTATAAATGAAATGCCCCAATGATGATGAACATGGCCAAGAAATCCAAGGCTATTTGATGACTTGAGAAAATAGCAACTAATAAGCCATACAACGTTGGTGCTAAGACAATAAAAAATTGATTAATCGTTAAAGCTGCACTCACGGTAAGTCCCACAGCTTGAGGATCAGAATGCTCGGTGACACAGGTAATATATAAGGAATACCAGCCGAGTGCTAAAAAACCAAACACACCACAAAAAATAATCATCAAGCTCTTCCCATGTATGACAAAGGGCAAACAGCCAATCATCATAAATGTGGCAACCATGACAAGCACTAACAATGACGCACGTTTATGAGCGAAATATCGGTCACCCAGCCAAGCAAGCACAATTCTCCCTAGCATGCCTCCCAGCAAAATCAAACTTAAATAGCTCCCTGCCTCTGTTAATGTATAGCCGCCCTCTTGATGTAAATAGCTCATAAAATGAGCAATGATGACCATTTGTAAGGACATCATGACAATGCCGACAAAAAATAGAGGATAGAGCGCTCGATTATGTTGAATAGCCATCATCTTTTCTTTAAAGGAAATAGGATTTGCGGCAACGGTTACGTGCTGTTTTGGTTCATGATACAGCAGTAAAAATAAAAGTCCCCCACCTATCGCCACTAACCCCTGTACCAAATGCACAGTGGACAGATGGTGCTGTTGATATAAATACGTTAGTACAATAGAAGAAAGTGCCCCACCAATGGGGATACCTGTCTGGCGAATACCAATAGCAAGCCCACGATGCTTATCTGGAAACCACTTCACAATAGCGGTACTGCCGCCAGTTTGTGCACTACCATACCAGATACCAACAACTATTAATACGAGGAGCAATGTCGTATAATGGTTCACAGGTATTAACAGGAAGGCTGACAGGCCCAGTATAACGGAGCCCCATCCAATAATCCGCTTTTCTCCTTTTTTATCCATAAGGTAGCCAAATAACAGCATGGAGAAAATCGGCCCTATATTGACGGCTGAAACAATCAGTCCAGTTTGAAAGGACGTTAAGTGCCATTCCATTTGATAAAAAGAGGCAACTGGCCCCATCCCATAGGTGACAAAGGTTGAAGCTGTCTGTGACAGTGTAGCCACTAGTAAAATAACCCATTGATAATATGTATGCATGTTAACCCTCCATCAGGTTGATACCGCTTTATTTATGCAGTATACCTTGTCGCTACCTAGAGTTTACGTTGACTGATAGCATACGTAAAATGGAGGAAAATGATAGCAGCTATCAAAAAATTTAATAGGTGTGTGACGAACAATATGAACATTGAAGACATTGCCTTAAAAATAGAGCTTTTAGAAAGGCAAAACTTAAGTAAATCCGCTGAAATCACTAATTATACACAATCTGCCTTAACTTCGAAGGTAAAAAAAATAGAAAGTGAAATTGGACAGGAGATCTTTAAACGAACACCACAAGGTTTAAAGCTGACGGAGGTAGGTAGCCATTATTTACAATTTTTAAAACAGGTTGCCCAAAACTATGAAGAATTTTTACAAATGATCGGACCTGCTCAAACGAGCCTCCATTTTGGAACTTCTCATACAACCATTAAAATTTATGGTGCATCCATTATGAACGAACTCCAAACGAGTCATAGTCCAATTGATGTCGATTTCACTGTCGAATCAAGTACATCTTTAAATCACAAAGTACATAATGCTGAGCTGGATTGTGCACTGACTAGTAATCCAACTAAACAGTATGCCGATTTAAACTATGATCTAATTGCGTCAGAAACATTTGAGGTCATTTCAAGCCCTTCTCATGTCATCGATTTTGAGCAACGAACGCCAGTAACACTACTCGTCTTAAGTAAAGGCTGTATGTATACACATGCATTGGCACAATGGCTAACAATGAAGCAAGTTCCTTTCACAATGAAAGAAATTAAATCCGTTAGTAGTATTCTTGATTTTTTAGAAATTGAGCATACGATTGCAGTCTTAAATACGAAATTATTGGCACTTTATCATTGCCCTGACCTGCACTTTTATGACATGGATGATCTCAATAAAGTAATTGAAACGGTCTTTATTTATCATGAAAACGACAGCAAGCATTCCTCTATTATGCAATTAAAGCAGGTAATAGAGTCCTTGCTTGAAACGGAATAGTATCGAATACAGCAAGGCTTCGCTAGTCCTTGCTTATTCTATATTAATGAAGGTGTTAGAACGAATAATACGTGGATGCTGTCATTGCTTTTATTGAGGAAACGATGTCGAACATTCGGCGGAATCCGCACAACATCCCCTTCCAATAGCTCATACTCTTCTCCTTCTAGCTCTACATAGCCTTGCCCCCTCATCATCACTGCTATCTCTTCTTTATCATTGTGACAATAATGACTTTCCGTGGTCACTGCGTGTGGATTTAATTCCATCATGAGCATGTCAATTCGAGCTTTCATAAAGTCAGGTGTTAATACATCATAGACAATATGATCCTTGTTTTCTCGATATATTTTTTTGCGGTTGTGCTTGCGTGAAATAAGTGTACTTGTATCGATATCATGAATAAAAAGTGTAAACAATGGTACATGTAAAGCCTTTGCAATTAACTCCAGCACACTTAACGATGGATTCGCTTGTCCACGTTCGATTTGACTAATTAAAGAAGTACTAATGCCTGCGTAATCTGCAAACTCTCTAATGGTCATACCATTTTTCTTCCGATAACTTAGTACGGTTTGTCCTAATTGATGATACTGCATGGCACGACTCCTTTTTATCATAATGTGTATTTTTCTAGTTTTGTGCTGATATTCTAAAAACCCTATTTTATTGAGGAAGACTACACTATAATAGGTTAGGCAATATTATTAATCTTGTTTATTATTATAAACAAATACATAGGAGTTCATCATGTTTTATTACATCTCTTTATTTTTTGCTGTCTTTGCATTATCGACTTCAGCTATTTTTGTCAAGCTTGCCGATGCGCCACCAGCCATTACGGCCTTTTATCGATTATTTTTTGCGCTACTAGTGCTACTCCCCTTTTTATTAGCGCAAAAGGGATTGCGACAGGAAATGACGAGCCTCTCCAAAAAACAGTGGGGACTGGGCATTTTATCAGGATTATTTTTAGCCTGTCACTATGTCTTATGGTTTGAATCATTAAACTACACATCGGTGGCTAGTTCAACAGTCATTGTAACACTACAACCTTTATTCTCTTTAGTGGGAAGCTATTTTTTATTTAAAGAACGTTTTTCTAAAGGAGCAATTGTTGGCTGTTGCGTAGCCATTATCGGTTGTTTCATCATCGGCTGGCAGGATTTCCAGATTAGTGGACAAGCTCTTTATGGCGATATCCTTGCCTTTATAGCGGCAGGTATTATTACGGCCTACTTTTTTATCGGACAATCTGTTCGCAAGGATTTATCACTTGTTCCTTATTCGATCATTGGCTATGGAAGCAGCTCCATCTTCTTAGCGGTATACGCCCTCTTTATGCAGGAATCGTTCTTCGACTATTCAGCATCCACTTGGTGGTCTCTTGTAGGATTAGCCGTTATTGCAACGATTTTTGGGCAAACCATTTTTAATTGGCTATTGAAATGGTTAAGTACAACCGTTATCTCGATGAGCATTTTAGGCGAAACGATCGGTACATGTATATTAGCTTATTTTATTTTAGATGAGATGATTTCTATTCAACAAGGGATCGGCATTATCGTCATTTTACTAGGACTTGCGCTCTTTTTACTGCAACAACGAAAATCTCATTAAGACAAAACAACGGCAAAGGCTGCCGTTGTTTTTTTATTGCAGGGACTTTTGGGCAAAGCCAAAGGAAGTCCCCGTGTCGTTTGATTGTAATGAAACGTCGATGTTCAATGTTTTGGCAATGTCCTGTATAATTTTGAGCCCAAGTCCTGCATAATCGGCATCGGGCTTGAAGCCGACTCCATCATCACACATGAACACTTGACCATTGTTTATTGAAACCTCTAGCTGCGTTGCTTGGGCATGCTTTAATGTATTTTGGAAAACATTATCAAATAAACGTTGTAGCCATAATTCATTGCTAATCCAAATAGCATGTGGGTCGTCATGGTGAAAATGCAGGGCTATGCTTTGCATGCGATATAAATAACGCCACTTCTTCATCATCGTTTCTAGTAGCTGTGCAAGCTGGATTTCCTCCTGGACAACAAAGGAATTTTCACTTGTATCAAAGGCTTGTAACTGAAATGCATTTGTTAAATTCGTTATATAGTGGATTTGTGCATTTAAGGATTCCACCAATTTCGGCTGCCCTTGTAATTGATCTTCTAGAAAAAATAACTGTAAACGTATGGCCGTCAAGGGCGTATGGATGTCATGTCGTAACTTTTGCAGCAGCTCTTTTTGGAGCTCCTGCTGCTGCGCTAACTCTAATTCTCGGTAAGTCGTCCGCTCAATTAAGAGATTGACAGACTGCATAAGCTGTCCTATTTCATCCTCACTACTAATTGTTAACGTATTTGGTATCCGTTCATTACTAGCTAATTCCCGTATCGTTTTATTGAGCATCGTGATTTTTGACAATAAAGAATGGATAGTTGTTGAGAATAATAATGCTAACAGTCCTAATGACAGCACAAACGCTACGAGCATAATAGGATAGGCAAAGGATTCATGAAACGGAATGCCTTCATTTTTCAATTTAAAGACCTTGTCATAAACAACAGCTATAGCCACACTAATGCTTAATAACACAATTGGTACACTCGCAATCGCCAAAAATAATAAAGTACGGTATTTCGTTTTTAAGGTCATTTTTTAATATAGGTATTCAAACGATACCCTTCTCCATAAATATTTTGCACAATGCTGCCTGCTGGATCATGTAGCTTTGCTCGAATCTTTTTAATATGAACATTGAGAATATTATGATTGCGTTCATCCAGTGGCCAAAGATAGTCGAAGAAATGGTCCTTTGTTAACACTCTGTCTCGATTGTCGAATAAATAAAAGAACATTTTCCGCTCTGTCGCTGTCAATGCAATTTCGTCATGGAGAGTTTGATTGAACACTTTACGGCGCTCCCCATCAATAAATAAATGCTGGATTTGCGTCAATGTACCATATTGCTGGCTCAACATTTTTTGCATCCTGAGCAAAAGCTCACGCGGATCAAATGGCTTTGTCAGGTAATCCTCCCCAACCGTTAAGCCCTCTAGCTTACTTTCGATATCATTCCGTGCCGATAGAAAAATAATGGGGATATTTAAGCCTAATCGTTTAATATTTTTGCTTAATTGATAGCCATCCTCTCCTGGCAGCATAATATCCATAATGACTAAATCCACTTGCTGAATGAGTGACATAATGTCTCGACCATCTGTTTTCCAAATCACTTCATAGCCTTCTCGCTGTAGTATTTTTTGTAGCAAATCCCCAATCATTTGATCGTCTTCTACAATTAAAATGGTAAATCCTTTCATATTATCGACCTTTCTTATCAGCATTCGTTTTCATAAATATCATGGCTAGTTGATAGATTTCATCGGGTTGATAAAGATAAATACTATGTGTGCCACTGACCTCTTCCACCTGTGCATAGGTGAATTGCTGTGCAAAGTCTGCATAATCCTGCCTTTTCTGCTTCGTATATTGCGAATCTTTATTGTCTTCTGCAATGGCATCAATCAGCAAGATTGGCGTGTTTTGCGGCTTTGGAAGCTGTTCTGATTGTAAACTATTTTCATAGACCTGTAACAGCTCATTTTTCATATCCTCATTAAAAAACTGTCTAAAGGACAATGCCTGATACATTTTCTTTTCCTCTGCTGTTAAAAAGGACATTTTCAATACTTGCGGATTATAGACCTGTGATGGCAGAAGTCGGTGTAAACCCATTCTAGTTGCTAGACTCATCCCCTTCACCATCCATCTATCGACGGTTCCCATTGGATGCTTTACATATTGACTAGGTAAACCAATGTCCAGCGCGATGATTCCCTTTACTTCTTCGGGGTATTTTTGTGCCCAGTAAATGGCTTCTAGCCCTGAAATGGAATGTGGTACGAGTATATAAGGAGGCTGAAGACCACTTTGTAGCAGAGCCTCTCGTGTTTGCGCTAGGATTGTCTCAATGTCTCTTCCATCATGGGCTACATCACTATAACCATAGCCAGCTCGATCCACTACGGCTATTTGATGGTGCTGTGAAAACTTACGGTACAGCCCCTTTAACTCATACACTGGGGCTGCAATACCTGAGCCTGCCATAAATACATACGTGTCCTCGCCAACTCCCTCCTGATAGACATTAATTTGATGACCATCGACGTCTACTAGTGTGCCATTATTTTGTAAAATAGCAGATTCCTTCTGTACTAAATGATAATGGTAGATCCAAACAACCACCATTCCAAGCATGATTAATGCTCCTATGTATACCAATAATTTCTTTAATTTCTTCATACGTAGCTCCTCTCCGTTCATACTTGCAAGGATACACATTAAAAATAAATTTCTAATTAATTTTTGGAGAAAAATTATAGTTGCACACTTCCTAAAATGACTCAGCCATCTGACCCCGATTGAATATCGACACCAGATGGCTAAATAGCTTTGAACGATTCATTTTATTCCAATAGTAAAATCATTAGTAGTATAATAGGACACTGTTAAAGCATTTGGACTAGCTATCTCTAAATATCATCTGTTTACTTTTTTTAACTTCTCTGTAATATCTAGTATTACTGCTCTTACCACTTCCTTTTATTTAAATACAATGAAGGCCGCAATAATGTTACACCCTCTTTTTTGTTAGTATTTTTAGACGTCTCCTGTATATATACGTTGCAGTGATTCCATCAAAAAAACTGCCTACATTGAGATAGGCAGCTTTCTTAGTATTAAGCATCTGGATAGTTTTTTTGTACAAAGTCGATGGTTTGTTGTATAAGGGCTTTTAGGATGTCTTCATCCACATCCGCAAGCTTATTAATATACACGCAGGCTTTCCCCGTTGTGTGCTTGCCAAAGTGCTGTAATAGCTGCTCTCGCTCATCACCTGGGGCGAAATACAGGCTAATTTTTGCTTTGCGTGGGGAATAGCCAACACGGGGTGCATCCCCTTCATGGCCTGTTTTGTATTTATAATGATAGCTACCAAAGCCGATAATACTCGGTCCCCACATTTTGGCTTCATAGCCTGTGACCTCTGTAAAAATGTCCAATAACCGAAAGGCGTCTTCTCGTTTTTGTGGATGGTCCACATTTTCAATAAATTCAATGACACTTGCATCTGTTTCTTTCATTTTTAATTCATACATGTCTATCCCTCGCTTTCTGGAAGATGTACCTTTATTATTCCCTATTCTACCTGCTCTAACAATAATTTTTGCTGGAGATGACGATAAATGCCCTGCTGCTGCATTAACGTTTGGTGATTACCTTGCTCGACAATTTCCCCCTGTTGAATGACGAGAATTTGATTGGCATTCTCGATTGTTTTTAAACGATGGGCTATAACAAAGCTTGTGCGTCCCTGCATTAAATGCTGTAAGCCTTTTTGAATATCGACCTCTGTTTGCGTATCCACACTCGATGTCGCTTCGTCCAAAATTAAAATATCAGCATTCTCTAAAATAGCACGAGCAATGGCGATGAGCTGGCGTTGTCCCTGACTTAAATTAGCGCCACCTGCCTGCACAGGTGTATCGTATTGGGCTGGTAAATATTTAATAAAGTGATGGGCATTCGCAATTTTCGCCGCTTCCACGACCTCTTCATCTGTGGCATCTAGCTTCCCAAAGCGAATGTTTTCACGAATGGTGCCAGAGAACAAATACGTGTCCTGTAAAACTACGCCTACTCTTTGGCGAATGGTCGCCATTTGATAGTGTTCAATATTGTGCCCATCAATCAAAATTTCCCCTTGATCCACGTCATAGAAACGCGTCAGTAAATTAATAATCGTCGTTTTCCCTGAGCCTGTCGGACCAACAAGAGCGATGGTCTCTCCTGCCTTGGCATGGAAGTGAATATTTTTTAACACAGGCTTATTTGGCTCATAGCTAAAAGATACTTGCTGGAAAATAACATCCCCATTGAGCGATGCTGCCTCGATGGCATGAGGCTGATCTGCTACCTCGGATGGTTCATCTAGAATCTCAAACACACGCTCTGCACCAGCAATGGCCGACTGAAAGGTATTTAACAGATTCGATAACTGATTAAGCGGACGGAAAAATTGCCGTGTATACGTCACGAAGGCGGCAATGATCCCAACTGTAATGATGCTCTTCACGGCTAAAAAGGCACCCGTTCCAATAACGACAGCTAAGCCCAAGTTATTCATAAAGTTATTAATCGGTCCTAATAAGCCAGAGGTAATTTCTGCTCGTTGGGCGGAATTTCGCAGATTTTCGTTTTGCTGATGAAACGTATCAATCGTTTGCTGCTCCTTCCCAAAAAGCATGAGGACCTCCGCACCCGTAATCATTTCCTCAATATAGCCGTTCAGCCTGCCAAGATCCCGTTGCCTTGCTGCATAATTTTTACTACTGCGCTTAATAATTTGCTTGGTTGTGAACACAATAAGCGGAATAATAATCAATGTCACAATGGCTAACTGCCAGCTCAATGTGAACATCGCGATACTGACACCAATGACAGTTAAAATAGATGACACGATTTGCGTCACACTTTGCGCAAGGGCCGTATTTAAATTATCAATATCATTTGTGACACGGCTCATTAAATCACCAAGTGCACGCTGATCAAAAAATCGTAATGTGAGCGTTTGAAGCTTATGAAACAGTTCCAGCCGCAATGTCCGAATTGTTTTCATCGCCACATGAATCATGACATAGGTTTGCAGCCATGTCAGAATAGATGCTACTGTAAAAATAACAGCTAAGATGATACCTAAACGGATCGTGCCGTCGATATCCTTTTTCATAATATAATCATCAATAATATGCCCAATCAAATAGGGCCCTGCTAGACTTAAAAAGGTAGAAGCAACGACAAAAAAGATGGCTAAAAACATCCCTATTTTTTGCTGTTTGACATAATGCCATATTCGGAACAGTGTTGCTCTTTGATTTTTCGCCTTCTCAGATGGCCCTCCGATACGTGGGCCACGTCCAAAATTCATTTGCTTTGGTTGATTTTGACTCATTCCTGTTCACCAACCTTTTGCTGCGACGCATAAATGGCTTGATAATGCGTATTGGCTTGTAGTAACTGCTGATGGGTTCCTTGCCCAACAATATCGCCATCCTCTAAGACCAAAATCATATCAGCCTGCTGTATCGAGGCAATTTTCGACGCTACGATCAATGTCGTTGTGTCTTGATACTGTGTGGCAATAGCCTGCTGCACATGCTGCTCCGACGCACTATCGAGCGCGGAGGTAGTATCATCTAGCACTAGAATGGCAGGCTTACGAATAAATGCACGACTTAAAGCAAGGCGCTGCTTTTGCCCGCCCGATAAATTTGTAGCTCCCTGTGACAATTCATGGGCTAAGCCTTTATCAAGTCGCTCCACAAATTCACTCGCACAGGCTGCCTCTATTGCCTGTTGTATTTCCTCGGCTGTCGCTTCATCCTTGCCGAGTCGAATATTTTCTTCAATCGTTCCAGAAAACAATAACGCTTTTTGGGAGGTAAAGCCGATATGCGTACGTAATGTTGCGAGGGCATACGATTTGAGTGGTCTGCCATCTAGGCGAATTTCACCATCTGTTGGATCAAATAAGCGAGGAAGCAGCTTTACTAGCGTTGATTTGCCACTACCTGTTTTTCCAATGATGCCTACCGTTTGCCCAGGCTTTACAGAAAACGAAATTTTTTTGAGGACATCCTCTGCTGTATCATAGTATCGATAGCTCACCTGATCGAAGTCAATCGCACCTTGTATGGATGCAGAAATCGCCTGTTCCGATTCCTTCACCGCAATGTCTTTATTTAAAATATCCACAATCCGTTCGCCTGAAGGCAATGCTCGTGCAATTTGCATTAGCACCATACTAGAAGACATTAAGCCATTTAAAATAATCGTTAAATAGTTGATAAACGCCAGAATGACCCCAACTTTCAAAGTACCCGCCTCTACCTTAATGGCCCCAAGCCAAAGTGCTGCTACAATGCCCAGATTGACAATAAACATCGTAAAGGGCACAAGTACCCCTACGATTTGCTCTGCAGTGATGAAACGCTTTGTCAGCGCCTCATTTAATTCTCCAAAATGTGCCACCTGCTGTGTCTCACGACGAAACGCTTTGACCACACGAATACCCGCCAAATTTTCCTGTAGCTTCGTATTGACCCCATCAATCGCCTCCTGAACACGACGATACAGCACACCTGAATACTTCGTAAAAAAATACATGGCGATCATCAACAACGGCACGATAATGAGAAGGATGGAAAAAAGCTCACGCGCTGTCACAAACACGATAATCACTGCTCCGATAAAAAGCAAAGGCCCACGCACAAAAATCCGTAGCGTCATCATAAATGCGCGCTGAATACTTTCCACATCACTTGTTAAAATCGTAATCAGCTTCCCTGTCGTAAACGCATCCCGCTCCTTGGCTGAATACGTCATCATCTTCTCATAAAGAGCCTGTCGAACATCCGATGCAAAATGAATCGCAGCCTTCGAGCTGTAGTACGAGCAACCGACTCCACCAATAAGCCCCAGCACTGCGCTACCAAGCATCCAGACAAACATAGTCAATACATAACGATTATCCCCATTGACAATCCCTGTATCAATCATATGCTGCATGATGGTTGGCTGAATTAAATCCATTGTCACCTCTAGCACCATCAATAACGGCGCAATCAAAGTGAAAAATTTATAAGGCCCCAAATACTGCCCTAACTGTTTAACTACCTGCATACATTCGTCTCCGTTCTATTTAAATCCCATTCGTTCCTCATTATAACTGAAAATCATTCCCATTTGGCAATAATTTTTCGGGTCTCGTAATATTTACAACCCTATCAATCATTTAAGTTAGGTAGCTATCTAGCATATTTTTAGCCAGTTAATATTCAGTTCATAAATGTCATGTATGATCTGTTTGTAGATATAAGGGGAAATTCCATGGGAGCATCACTAGCAACGAATGTCGAGTGGGCAATTGAAGCCAATCGTTTGGTTAAGCTTTTTGGAAATAATCGTGCTGTTGATGGTGTCGATCTGAACGTTCGTGCTGGAAGCATTTACGGTGTGTAGTGATGGTGGCAACCTTGGCCCCTCTCACAATACGTGCTTATATGCGCAGGACATAAACCTTGAAAATAAAAGCTTTGTAAAAAACAAGGGAACGCCCAGATGTGGACGTTCCCATTGTTATGCCAATAAAGCTGCGTTTTCCTGGCCATGCTCCTTGCATTTTACTTAGGATGACCATTGCTCGAAGCAAGCTCTGTTACAGTGTAATGATGCGTAGTTTTTCGAAGTTTCGCAGGAAAAGCTTTTGTGCCTGTTGCTCTTTATTAGGATCAATGCCTAGCAAAATGACCGTGCAGGGCCCTGCGGATTTTGTACAATCAATAGAACTTTCAACACGCTGCCCCCTAAATAGACGGGCGAATTCTCCTTGCAGCCCCTTTGATCCAACAGGCCATACTTGCTGAACCATTTCCGCTCGCCATGCCTGAAAAATTGGCTGCAACTGTGCAACATCTTCAGGCTGAGCCAACACTTCCTCGCCCACAAGTGGCAAGCCATAGGTGTACCAGCTAAGCTGTTCATGGTCAAATGCACAGCGCTGTTGGCCCTCCCCTAGCATCGTAATAGCTAAACCTGACTGCAGTGTGGGCATATTGGATTCTGTACTACCTGCAATGGCTGGACATGTAAGACCCGCCTCTTCAAACACTTGCTGAATGCCTTTCTCATAGCGTGACCATGCGGCATCACCAGAAAAATTAGCAAGCAGTATTTGGATGGGCAATGCCTGCGCGGCAAGCTGCTCTAAAAACGATACACGTGCCGTCATATAGGCTGTCAATTGATCGGATGCAGACACAATATCCTGAGGTTTTTCTCCAATGGCTGCCGCATTATCCATTGTCGCAACCAACGAGCCTACTTTCATCGCATTTCTCACTGCACACGACCTTCCTTACGCACAAAAACCTTTGACAAAACGGGCATAACTACAGCGACAATCACTAAATTGATTACCGTTGCCATCAAAATACTCCCTAACGCTCCCCAGAAAAATGCTGGGCTAATAATAAAATAAAACGGAAGTGGCGCCACAATGCCGTTTAATACTAGGGCAACGGGCCATTTCCAAAAATGCATGCCTTTTTTATGCATCACACCAAAGATCCAGACAACCATCAACATTTCTACGGCAATTAGTAGATGTAGAGGACCTAGTGGAAATCCAGCCGTGAGCGCTGTAATAAAATGACCGATCAGCCCAGCGACACCTGCTAGTAGCGGTGATAAAAAGACAACCCCTAAAAAGGCTGGAGCCGAGTCTAGAGCCGCCGTTGAAATAAATGTTGGCACTTTAATCATTGCCCCTACAGCACAAATGGCCGCTACCATTGCCGTCAATATCCATTTCCTTAATCTTTGTCGTTCCATGCCTTCTCCTCTTTTCTATCTGAGTGTTTACCTTATTTCAGCTGTTCAGCCAATCCATACCAAATTCGTACAACTTGCTCTGCTTCCTTGAACAAAGCTTGGTATAAACGACCACATGAATCTCTTAGTAGACGTGCTTGCTTTTCCATCGGCACAACACCACGCCCCATATCCGTGACAATGAGCACTAATCTACATTGTTGTTCCAATGTCTGTACTGTTGCTAGCACCGTTTGAACCACTTGTTCATCTTCCTCCAAATTTTGTGTCACGAGCCATTTTTCTAAATTTTTTATGACGAGGACATCACAGGCTGGTGCCACCTCTGGTAATTCGCCATCAAGCATTACCATCTGATGCTGTTCATACAAACCCTTCACATAGTCGGTTTTGCCGTTATAGGCGCCTCCGATAAAGACATGCATCTTGCTCCCTCCTCCCAAGCCTTTCTTGAAAACGTTAAAACAAATTGTTTGTCATGTGGCACTTGATAGGACCAAAAAGGCTGCTCTGTTGGGGCAAAAGCAACGAGTAACGCACGAATGACCCCGCCATGAACAACTAAATAATAATGATCCTCATCCTTTGGTAAATGGTTGAAGCCGTCTATAACACGCGTTACAAAATCATCAAACGCTTCGCCTTGTGGTGGGGGCGTGTGAATCGGATCGTCAAGCCATGCACAATAATGGGCATTCATTTTTAACTCCTCATAAGTTTGTCCTTCAAACGCACCAAAGTTTGTCTCACGAAAGCGTGGCTCTGTCTGGTAGCTTGCATTCGGAAAATAATGAGCCGCTGTTTCTCGGCAGCGTAGTAAATCACTGCCATAAACCTTATCGACATTCGCATCTACAACAGCAAGCTTGGTTGTCGCTGCTAATGGTGCGTCCGTCCAACCAAGATAGCGCTTTTCTAAATTTTCTTTCGTTGGTGCATGCCTCATTAAGCACACAGTAACAATGTCACCCATAGCACAACCTCCATCCCTTCAATCGATGCACCTAGTAAATCACCTGATACGCCACCAAAATTACGCAACGTAAATTGGCGAAAAATAAAAAGCGCAATGGCTAAAACGATCACTAATATAATGGGTAGCAGAGAGAACTCAGTAAAGACAAATACAGCCGTTATAGCTAAGAGGAGCGATAACAGCAACCATATTTGCAGTAGCTTGGCATTAATATGAGACTTAAAAAAATAGGCAAGACCTTTTTCCTTGGAGCAGTGGAGTGACATAAAATAAAAGCTCATACCCACCCTCGTTAGAAATGGCACAAATAACACCATCCATAAAGCGAATTGCTGCTGTACAAATAGCTCATGTAGAATGACAAATTTACCCATTAATAAAAACACGACAGACAATACCCCGAATGCCCCTACACGAGGATCATCTAAAATCTCCAATCGTTTCTCTCGATCTCGATAAGAAAAATAGGCATCGCCCATATCGATAAAGCCATCTAAATGTAAACCACCTGTCCATAAAGCAAATAGCCCTATGACAATAAAAGCTAGCATCACTTCACTGCTTGCGGTCCACTGCGTGAGACTATACAGCACGGCTGCCACCGTCGTCCCCATCAAAGCCCCTATCCACGGTAAGCAAGCGAACATGCCTGTGATGGTGAACCTCGTTAATGGTAACTCTTTATGTACTGGCAAAACCGTAAAAAATTGAAATGCCAATAGCAGGCTATGCCAAAAATTTTTCATCGTCTTGCCCTCTTTCTCGATTTATTTCCACCTCTTCACAATACCGTCATTCATCTCATAGGCCTCCTGTGCCATTGCAACGAACCATTGATGGAATTGTCCGAGTGTTCGTCGGTATAATTCTACTTCATCACTATTATAAGGTGGCTCATCAAAAAGTTCATTGGAGACAACAAAAAAAGTCATGTTCTTCTTTAGTAGTGACTGAATAGCCTGTTTAACAACCTGTAGCTTATTTTCTAAACACCCAGGCCGTTGTACACACGGTGTCCCACTGTCATAGCCTTCATAAAAAGCATTGGTCAGCCAAGTTGTGACGCAATCCCACAGCACCACATCCCCATCTTGAAGTGTCTCAAACACCTCTGCTATCGCATATGGGGCCTCCACCGTCAGCCATTGGATAGGCTGTGCCTGTCGATCTGCCTGATGACGATGAATCCGCTTCTCCATTTCACGATCTACAGCAAGACCAGAAGCCAAATATATCAAGCGTTTTGCAGTATTAAACTGCGCTTGATATTGCTGCATCGCTGCTTTCTCAGCAAAATGAGATTTACCACTACGCACACCACCTGTAATAAAAATGAGTGGCATTTTCAGGCACCTCCTATTGTAAATGATGCAAATTACCGATATCTTGGACAAGCCATTGTTGAGCTTGTCGTTCAATCACTGTTACACTCGTCCCATGAATATATGGCGCTGTCCACAGCTCACTAATGCTACGCTGTAAAATAGCGTTGATAATACATTTAATGGTGACGGCATGAGAGACAATAAGGATTGATTCATCCCGATATTGGGCTGCTATTTTTTTGAGTGTAAACATCGCTCTTTCTGTCACAGCGCCGAAGCTTTCGGTATGAGTAGCAATAAACTGTGCTGGATAGTTTGTATATAGCTCATAATTCAGCCTATCTGTCGCTAGTATATCCCCGATGGTATGACCTTGCCATTCCCCTAAATAGATTTCTCGTAAATCATCTTCATAGGCAATAGGCAGCTGGCGATTGGCTGTGAGAATAGCCATCGTCTCCCTCGCACGACCACTTGAGCTACAATAAGCAGCAGCAAATGGGATCTGTTGCAGTTGCTTGTGTAGCCGTTCAGCCGCTGCTCTACCGTTTTCTGTTAATGGTGAATCCAGCCACCCCTGTAGTCGTTGCTCTTGATTCCATTGTGTTTCCCCATGTCTTACTAGATAAAAAGTTGTCACTTTTCTCTCCCCTTATTTGCGCTAAACCAAGCTTGCAGACAATTATGTAAAGAAGTCATGGCCGCAATATCTTTTATTCCAATACGGAACCATTCACCCTGTAAACCTTGAAAATTTTTCGTATGACGCAGAACAATACCTTGTGCTAGACAATAGGTGAAAAAGGTATCTGCCTGCTGTGTTTTTGGTAGTGAGAAGCACACATAATTGGTAACGCTATTGGTTACTTGACAGCCATTTTCTTGTAAATAAAGATGCAGCCATTCTCTTTGCGCTGTCGCATAGCTAATGGCTTGCTGACAATAATGCTGTTCATCTAAACAGCTCGCACCAATAACAAGCGCAAAGGCATTTAAATTCCAATGAGGCAGCATGTCCTTTAAAGTGCTCACAATGGAAGCATGTGCAACTAAATAACCTAGACGTAAACCTGGAATCGCATACATTTTAGTCATCGAACGTACGACAATGACATGCGGTTGTTGTGTACTATTATGAATTAGCGAATACGCCTCATCTACCCAATCCATAAAGGCTTCATCAATGACAAGCTCACAGTTAACGGCAGCTCCATGCTCTATTAAGGCAAGTAAATCTTCTTTTTTCGGCAGGACGCCCGTCGGATTATTAGGTGTACAAATATAAACTGCGTCTGCCTCCATCATTTCATGCTGTAGCTGCTCCATAGGTAATGTGTACTCGATGAAGTCTGTCACCAAAACGGGCACAATATCAGCACCCACTGCACGCAATGTTCGCTCATATTCAGAAAAAGTCGGATGCACAATGATGACACGCTTTTTCGCATAGCGTCTTGCTAGCACACTAAAAAGCTCTGATGCCCCGTTACCTAATAGAATCGTATCCTTTGCCACTTGATGAAAAGCTGCAACCTTTGTTAAAAAGGGCTCTCCATCAGGATCTGGATAACGTTGAATTAGCGGATAAAATGTACGCCACCGTGCCTCCACAAAGGATGGCGGTCCCGCGGCATTCACATTTTCACTAAAATCATACACTACTTCAGGCATAGTTAAGCCTAATTGCTGATACACATTATGCGGATTTGCTCCGTGATTAGGTAATGGCATAAATGAACACCTCCACTGCTAGCATGACAAGCGTAAAGAGAACTGTGGCAATACGCATATGAAGAATAGATGTAGCAATATGCTCCTTTGTTAAAGGAACTAATTTTTCTCCCATAATTGCTCGATGAGAGACAACACCCTTATACGTATTTTTTCCACCGAGCTGTACACCGAGCTGCACAGCCGTCGCTGCCTCTAAATAGCCACTGTTTGGACTTGGATGCTTTTTCGCATCCTGTGCCCATCGCTTTAAACGCTTGCCAAGCGAATAATTTGTTTCATTTTTTGTGCCAAGCACAATTAGCAAGCCTGTAATACGACTTGGAATAAAATTCAGCACATCATCAAGCTTGGCAGAGAACATGCCAAAGTCTTTGTATTTTTCATTTTTATAGCCGACCATCGAATCTAATGTATTGACAGCCTTATAGCCCCATAACCCAATTGCCCCAAATAAAAAGGCATAAAAGAGCGGTGCTGTCACGCCATCGCTTGTATTCTCAGAAACCGTTTCTACCACACCACGCACAATTTCATCTTCATCCAGCTTCTCGGTATCACGTCCAACAATCCACGACAGCTTGACACGCGCTTCCGCAAAATCACCTTTGACAAGCGGCTCATAGACAGCCATTGCCGCCTCCTTCAAGCTACGCTGTGCCAGTCCAATCCCAATGAGAAGCCCTTCTACTAGAATGCCAAAAATGATACTTACCTGATAACTAAGGAGCAGAATCAATGTCACTATAAACATGGTCGTCCCAACAACAGCAAGTGCCATCACCATCCCACGCAGCTTTCGCCATTTGCCCTTATTCCATAGAGCTGTTTGCGATTGAATCAAATGTCCAATCCAGCGTACAGGATGGGAAAGCTTTGGAGGGTCTCCTACTAATAAATCGAAAACAAGCCCTATGATACAGGCAATTACGATAGCAATCATCAAGCTCTCTCCTCTTTATCTTTTTTGTATTTCCTTACAGCCTCACGCATCGTTTCATAGACGCCATAGCCAATGACCTTGCCGAGCATCGTAATGGGGCCTGCATACTGATGGTAGTCCCCCTCTTCTGTGGAGGCAATTAGCAAGCTATCGGTAGAAGTACCTGTAGCTTGCGTACCTGTTGTTGGGTCTGTAATAGCTTCATCCACTAACGCCTTCACCTTGGCTTCTGTTGTTGAAATCATTGCCTGAAATAGTGCTTCATCCGATAGCTTTCCGTTGATGAGCACCCATGTATTAATCGTCCCTGCATGGTACTGCTCCTCCCGATGAAAAGCACGTGTAATATCGACCGCATTACCTAGCCCCGCAGTAATCATAATGACAAGTTGGATGCCTTCAAATGTAAAGTCGCGAATGGTCGCAAATTGGGCCTGAACGGCCGTCATCATGGCTACAGTGTTGTGGGGCGGAAAGCCCTGTGCCTGCAAAAATTGCTGTAATTCCTGATGGGGTTGCCGTTCATCATAAGTAATGGGTACTGTTCGATTCATGAGATGCGTATAATGTCCAAAGCCTGGATTATGCATGGCGGAGGATACGACCTTCATAGGTGAAGCTGTTTGAAGAGCAACATAATGATCAAATAGTTGAATATGGTCTTTCGTCAGTATAGGCATTTCATCGCCTCCTCGCACGAGATAGTTACGGAACATAAAAAAACAAATTCTTACAAAGAAGAATTTGTACTGTCGATTCTTTATTCAAATTTGAACCTTCTGAACGTATGTACAGAATAACAACTTCATAATACTCAAATTATTTATTTTCTTTGAAATTGTATCATAACTTTGGCTATTGTCACAATTCCAATTTCAAGGCGTTATTGTTGCTTTTGTTTGAGATTTTTAAAGCGGATCACAGAGCCTATAATAATAAAGACCCAGCCAATGCCAATGTAAACAATTTTCATTGTTTTGGTCGATGACGGTAAAATATCCATAATCGTTAAACAGACAAAAAGTATCCCAAGGATGGAGAAAAGCATCCCAATTGTTAAATTCTTCACGAAAAACCCTCCCAACTTATGTACGCCCTCGATTTTACCGTATTCTAAGCAAAAAGAAAACACTAATCCAAGCAAGAAACACTTGGATTAGTGATGATTGTGTCATTTTGCTTTCGCATGAGCAAAAAACTCTTCATATAACGCTTGTAAAATACGGTTTTCATATTCCTGAAGGACCCCAAATACGAGGCTGACTTCAGAAGAACCTTGATTGATCATTTCAATATTTGCGCCAGTTTCTGAAATCGCTGTGGCAGCACGGGCAGCTAAACCTGTATTATGACGCATCCCTTCGCCAACAATCACGATCATCGAAAAACCGTGACGCATTTCTACATACTCAGCATGTAGCTCTTCTTTCACACGACTAATAATACGTGCTTCATTTTCTGGAGTTAGTTGGTTTGAACGCATGATGACAGAAATATCGTCTAAGCCAGACGGTGTGTGTTCATAAGAAATATTCTCATCTTCTAAAATTTGGAGCAGCTTTCGTCCAAAGCCTACTTCACGATTCATCAAATATTTAGAAACATATAAAGTTGAAAAGCCACTGTCTGCCGAGATTCCTGTAACGGGACGACCTGTTGCAGGACGGCTTGGTACGATACGAGTACCTGGGGCTAATGGATTATTTGTATTTTTTATGTTAACGGGCACCCCAATCTTGTAGACAGGCATTAACGCTTCATCATGGAACACTGAAAAGCCTGCATATGATAATTCGCGCATTTCGCGATACGTAATTTCTTTAATTTCCACTGGATCATTGACAACTTTCGGATTCGCAGAGAACACACAATCCACATCCGTAAAGTTTTCGTACAGCTCCGCTTCAACGGCTGCTGCTAAAATGGAACCTGTAATATCAGAGCCACCGCGGTCAAATGTTCGCAATACGCCCGCTTTAGTGTAACCGAAGAACCCTGGGAACACAATAATTTCTTTTGTATCTTTTAAAGGGGCTAAATTAGCATACGCTTCGGGTAAAGCAAATGTGCGTTCAGGCAAATCATTGACCACTAAACCTTCTTTTGGACTAATGTAGCGTGCGGGCATACCAATGGCATTAAAGTAAGCTGCTATCAGCTTGGCATTATTATCTTCACCTGCTGCTTTAATACTATCGATGAATAATTCCACGTTCGTTTTGTCACCTTGTACACGTTCACGTAAATCTTCCGCAATTACGTCACAAATGGCATGGTCTAATCCCAAACCATCTGCAATCGCTCGAAAACGATTCACAACAGTTTGCAATTTTTCTTCCGTATTCTCATGTTGTAACGCTGCATTTGCTAATTGTATTAATAGGTCTGTTACTTTTATATCGTCATCAGAACGTTTCCCTGGTGCTGAAACGGCAACAATCTTACGTGCCGGATTAGATTTCACAATGTTTGCCACTTTTTGAATTTGTTCTGCACTTGCTACAGATGTTCCACCAAATTTACACACGATCATATCTATCAAATCCTAACTTTTCAAATTAATTGTATTCCTCCAAAAAACAATTGAATGTACACAGTGTACAAATTATCGTTTCCTACGTCAATACAATTTAAAAAATTCACGCAATTTATCGAGAAATATGGACAATTTTCGTACTGTTTGATTTATTATACGGATTTCGCATGAAATAGTTAAGGTTTTTATGAATTTTTTTTCGTGACATTCACATATTCGTGAAATTTTCCATTTTGACTTTCTTCTATATAATGAAGAAAACGCTTACTCCAACTATGATATGCACAAACAGCCACTATGTTTGTGCTATTTTATATGTAAAAAAGACGACTTGAGCAGAGTTCTAACGCTTGATTTCAAGGGCGTTATCTCATTCACAGAGTTTCTTGCCCTTCCACGAGGATTCCTCGATCTTCCACGAGTATTTCTCTTCCCTCCGCGAGTATTCCTCGATCTTCCGCGAGTATTTCTCTTCCTTCCGCGAGTATTCCTCCTCCTTCCGTGAGTATTCCTCTTCCTTCCGCGAGTATTCCTCCTCCTTCCGCGAGTATTCCTCTTCCTTCCGCGAGTATTTCTCTTCCTTCCGCGAGTATTTCTCTTCCTTCCGTGAATATTTCTCTTCCTTTCGCGAGTATTCCTCTTCCTTCCGCGAGTATTCCTCCTCCTTCCGCGAGTATTTCTCTTCCTTCCGCGAGTATTTCTCTTCCTTCCGCGAGTATTCCTCCTCCTTCCGCGAGTATTCCTCCTCCTTCCGCGAGTATTCTATTAATCATTGAAGTTCTCGCTCAATTGCTTGGATGCAACAATCTTTCATGAGCAGCTGCCTTCCTCTACATAAAAAAACTAGGCTCACGTTATGTGATGCCTAGTTTTACTTGTGCTATTGGATTACATGGCTGTCCAGCCACCATCGATCACTAGCTCTGCGCCTGTCATGAAACGAGATTCGTCAGATGCTAGGAAGACTACACCATAGGCTACATCTTCCGGTTCACCGAAATATGGTAGTTGTGTGTAAGTTTGATAGAATGGTAGTGCGCCTCCCTCTACCATTGTCGGTGCTGTCATCGGTGTGACGATAATGCCTGGGTGCACAGAATTCACGCGAATTTTATCTTTGCCGTATTCGATAGCAGCCGATTTAGAAAGTACACGCAGCGCACCTTTTGCTGCTGTATAGGGGCTTGTACCAGCCATCCCAACGATTCCGCCAATGGAAGAAATATTAATGATTGAACCGCCGCCCGCTTTTTGCATTTCAGGAATCACGTATTTCATACCAATAACACAGCCATTCAGGTTGATATCCATAATTTTATTCCATTCAGCCATTTCCATGTCAGCCATCGTTTTTGGTGATGAAACGCCTGCATTGTTGACAAGAATATCGACTTTGCCGTAAGCCTTTACAGCCTCCGCAATTACTGCTTTCCACTCGTCTTCTGAAGTGACATTATGTGAAAGCCCCATAATCTCTCCACCATTTTCTTTAATTTCTTTAACTAAGTTATGCAATGGCTCGATTTGCACATCTGTTGCAATTACCTTTGCGCCTTCTTGTGCGAATAATTTTGCTTCGGATGCACCCATCCCCATCGCTGCTCCTGTAATAATTGCTACTTTTCCATTTAAACGACCCATAATAAAAACTTCCTTCCTTCTATATAAATGAACAATTCGTGAATACGTTAACAACCAGTTGTATTATCGACACCGTGTCGTTAATATAATTATAACTCGCTATTTAAAAAGGGCAAACAACACAAAAACCTGTTATGATGCTTACACAACATTCACAATAAATCTGTTGTTTAAATAGAAAATTTGATACAAGGAGCATAAAAATGTCGAAAAAAATGGACCCCCGCGTCATCCGAACACGCCAATTATTAAGAGATGCACTGGTGGAATTAATTGATGAACAAGGCTATGAGAAGATTACAGTTCAAGATATTACACAACGAGCCACATTAAATCGTGCCACTTTTTATTTACATTACCGTGATAAGCTGGACCTTCTCTATCAAAGCTCAGAAGAAACTTTGCATGAGCTTGTCAGTAGTATTCGTCCAAACTTTGAGGAGAAAAAGGATTTTGATTTATTACCAAATTATGACCAGCCTCACGAGACATTTATGCATTTATTTGAACAAATAGCGCTGAATAGTAAGCTTTATAAGGTTTATCTCACGGAAAAGAATATCCCTTATTTCTCTGATGGTTTGAAAAACATTATTATCAATTTCGTCTCAAGTGGCATTCAAATTATGGAGCCTAACGATCAAAAGCTAACAGTGCCCCGTGAGATGGCTGTACGGTTTTATGCCGCTGCCTTTCTTGAAGTGATTGTTTGGTGGTTGGAACATGATATGCCGTATACACCAAAATTTATGGCGACCCAGCTCATGCGTATTACCATTAAAGGGCCTTATATTGACAATCCCTTTGAAAAGTAAAGAAGATTTGGGTATAGGTTAAGCCCATACCCAAAGGACTTGCTTATGCGCCATTTAGTAATCTTTCATCAAACATTAATTGTATTTGAATGCCGAACGGGTCTTCGATAATGCCATAAGCTTTACTAAAAACATTACTGGATAACGGAACAATGATTCTTACTCTTTCATCTGACGTTAAGCTCTTGTAAAAATGCTCCATTTCTTCTAGGTCTGCGCTCTGTATACATAATGAGGAATGGTTTCCTACTACATAATGTTCCGTAACATCCATTGTAGCTTCTGCTAGCATTAGCTTTGTTTTGCCAATTAATAAAACAGCATGTGCTATATGCTGTTTATTTTCTTCTGTAAGACGCATTGTCTTGTCACGTTTTGCCATATCCTCATATGTCACAAGCAACAGTTCCTCCGCATTCAAATGTTCTTTGTAAAATTGGACAGCTTCTTTTGCCTTTCCGTTCATGGATAAAAAAATAGCGACTTCAAGTGTGGCACTCATCGTATCAATCTCCCTTAGTAAAATTGTTAGATAATAACTCCATTGATATTACCTAACTCTTATTTTAGAATATAAAGGTATCAAAACATGACACCTTTTAAGGAGATGACCATGAAAAAATCAGAACGACTTAATGATATGATCAGATACTTAAATGGTCGGGAATTTTTTAATTTAACAGATTTAATGACTACCTACAGCATTTCTAAAAGTACAGCGCTACGTGATGTTCATTCTTTAGAGCAATTAGGCATGCCTATTTTTGCCGAGCATGGAAGACATGGACGGTATGGCATCTTAAAAAACAGGCTATTGTCCCCTATTATTTTTACATTGGATGAGGTGTATGCTTTGTACTTTGCTATGCTCACATTAGAATCTTACCAATCAACACCTTTTCATCTAAGTGTTAATCAATTAAATGAAAAATTTGAAAGCTGTCTGTCTAAACATCAAGTAGAACAGATGCATCAAATGAAAAAAGTCCTGCAATTTGAAGCTAACCAACATCATCATATTAGTCTTTTTTTAGATAAGATTTTAATGAGTATTCTTCATGAATATAGCTGTCAATTTCAATATCAAAAAAATAATGAGCAAAAAGATTACCATGTTCAATTTTTCAAAATATCTGCTAAATTTGGGCAATGGTATGTAACTGGCATAGAAGTGGATACGAAGAAGGTGAAGGTTTTCAGATGTGATAAAATAACGTCCATTGAAGTAATAGATAGTAGCATGCACTTTTCTCTAGACGCACTAATCAATCGGTCATTAGAAATGGATCAACCAAAGAAACGTATTGCATTTGAGGTAGAAATTTCAGCACAGGCAAAGGATATTTTTTATAAAGAACATTACCCTTCTATGACACTAGAAATGGGTGATAAAACTGTAATTAAGGGCTTTTACAACCCAGGAGAAGAAACATTCATCAGCAATTATTTTATGAGGTATGGTCAGCATATTATCTCCGTGAAGCCCAAAGCATTACAACAAATAATCCAAGACCAAGTAGAGAATCTCCTTCATCACTATCAAAAATTAACCTCACATTAGCCCATAAAAAATCCCGAACTATATGATTTGACTAGCTCGGGTTTTCTGTCTATATTGCTCGATACACATAAGAGCGTTAGCAAAAACTATAAAATGAATTCAATTGATCAGTTTTTTTGCACCATAGATCATAAAGCTCCCCCGCTTTACTTTTCATTAAACTCAAATTCAATTTTCCCTTCTACCAAACGGAGTGACGCATTAAATTGTTTGCCATTCTTTGATTTAAACCCTTTCATCACAGCTGTTTTACCAATCTTACATAAATCATGAATATTCTTCTCCGTTAGTTTTTTTCCTAATAGCCTTCCTGGAAACGTTTGCTTACAACCATTTTTATAATTCGAACAACCGTAAAAACTTTTACGCAAACCTATTTTTCCAACTTTACATGTCGGACACATCACAATATCTTTCACAACAGCTGGTTTAAACTGCTCCGCTTCAATTGTAAGTGACTCTAACTGTTTAGGCACTTCCGCTATTAATTGATTAATAAACTTGCCTATGCTTTCAATGAAATGTTTGGCTGACCCTTCTCCATGACCAATTTTATGTAAATAAATTTCCCATTTTGCCGTCATCGATGGACTTGACAGTAATGTTCCTTCAATTGCTCGACATAAAAGCGCACCCTTAGACGTAATACTCACGATATTTTTTCGTACTTCAATAAATCCATGCTTTTTAATCGTCTCGATAATGCCACTACGAGTTGCTTCCGTCCCAATACCTTCAATCGACTTCAGCACCTCGATTTCCTCTTCATCCTCAACCGATTTACCACATGTTTTCATCATCGTAATGAGTTGACCTTCTGTATAAGGCTTAGGAGCCGTTGTCGTGCCTTCTAAAATAGAAACCTTACTTTGTACCATCTCATCTTGGAAAACAACAGGTAACGACTCTTCACGCTCCTGCAACTCTTTCTCATTTGAAAACAATTCTTTCCAACCTTTTACAAGCTCTGTTTTCCCTACCGTTTTAAACGCAACGTTTTTGACATTCGTTATGATCGTTTTTTCGTCGTATTGATAATCTTGGTGAAACATAGCGAGTGTCGTATTGACGATTTCAAAATAAATATTTCGTTCATCCGCATTCATGGATTGTAACGCTTTTTCTGTCGGCACTTTTTTCGTTGGGATAATAGCATAGTGCTCCCCAACGTTGGCACTATCGACGTAGCGTTTGTTATTCCCTCGGTTGATTGCATGAAATGACTTTCCCACGAGCTGCTGATAGTTGGCCAATGAGTCATTTAAATAGGCAAACTCATGATGTGTAATGAGCTGAGAATCAGTACGTGGATAAGAAACGAGCTTTTTCTCATAAAGTGATTGCGTAAGTTTCAACACATGCGATGGACTGTATTTCCAACGCTTATTGGCAGCAGCTTGTAATGTTGATAACGCATGTAGTTTAGGTGGTGCGATCCGCTTCTTTTTATTCGTTATACTTGTAATTAGACCCGTATCCAGCGGTTCAATCCCATGCTGTTGCAATAATTGCACAGCCTCTGCACGCTCTTTCGTTTTTAAATTTGCCTTCCCTTTATATATACCATTTTGTGCTTTGAAAACCCCTTCAATTTCATAAAATTTTTCAGGCTTGAAATGTTCGATTTCCTGTATACAAACATTAACAGACTTGGGGATGTTCTATACCTATTATACGACAAGGTATATCTAATTTGTTAGTTCCCCATCGTTTCTACTCGATTTTAAATGAAATTGATCCATCCAATTCTTGATGTTGTTATGAGAATTTCCTATATTAAGCACTCTACTACCGCTTTTTTATCCGGAAATGTTATATTCATTAATCTCACTGAACATAATTACATTTTTTAAGATTGATTTACACGCCTTCCTACTTAGATTTTACGGTTAAGATACATAAAAAGCGAAAATGCAATACGTAATGGCAAAGAGTCGAAAATTGGAAATATCAAGATACTTTGTAATTTAATAGTCAATGAACTTTTTACATTTTCACTTCTAGGGAGACCGATGCCAAAAGTTTTATTCACAAAATTGATTGATAAACATATAAATAGTGGCGAATACGGAATAACGCCTATCATTAATAATACTTCTAAGCTTTCTTTAGCATTTTATGAATAGGGGAAAGTAAGAACAACAACCAGCTCCATAATTATTAGTTATTCTTCAATTATTTGCAAATTACAAATAACTTTGTTAGGAAAAAGCTCAAGCAAATTGATGGTTAACAGATTTTCTATATAGTCCTCTAGCTCTTTTACTGACAGGGTACGAATTTTTACTACACTTTTTAAATTTTCATTTTTTAACACTATCTCTAGAAACAATTATTCACAATATAAAAAGCTGTTTGTACGAATACAAACCGCCTTAATTATTATTTTTTATTTACATTAAAATCAAATTCAATTTTACCTTTAACTAAACGAAGTGCAGCACTAAACTGTTTCCCACTTTTAGCTTTAAATCCTTTTATCTCTAAATTTAGATATCTTTCATTTTTACATTTTCTAATTCAACCAAAATAAGTGTTATATACAAATAAAAATAAATATGGTTAAATTTTACCAAGGAGGCGAAATTAATGATTAAAAAAATCGGTATCGTGGGACGTGCTCGTGTAGGGAAAAGTTTATTATGTTCAAGATTTTGTGAGGATTCAAATTTGATTAGACAACACTTCGCATCAGATGGAGGTGATTTCACTAAAATTAATATTCAATATGTTTTAAATAATAATCTTTCATCAGAACAACAAACTATTCGGTTTATTAGTCCTAATTCATCTTTAAATGGGATTAGATATCCTTTAACGGAGGAAGGATTAAAAGACTTTGAATATCAAATTACACATAATAATACCTTCTCAAAACTTTCTTCAGAAAATGCTGGAGAAAATAAACAATTAGATCCAAAATTGGACGTAATTGAAATTAATTCTCGACCTAGTCAATTAGCCACAGAAATCATGGGGAATAGAATCCAAAGTCTAATTATTACTGACACTCCCGGGGTATCGGGGAATGTTGAAGGGTTAGAAAATATTAATGATGCTGATTTATATCTGTTTATGATGCGATCAGATAACCTTTCTGAATATGAAAAGTCAGTAAAAAAAATGGAACCGATTATAGGTGGCGCACGAGTACTATTCATTTATAATATTCGTGATGAAATATTAGATGATATAGATTATAAAGAAACGCTCAATACTACCATTAAAGCAATGAAAGATTTTGAAAGTAAATTAGCGATTCTAAAAACAAACTCTATAATTGAAAATAGCATTGAATTACTAAATCCTATAAAATCCGTAATACCTATGGGGAATTTCCATAAAAAAAGAGTAAATTTTGCCGAGCAAAAGTTTAACCAAGAACTTCAAACTAGGTTACATAATATGCTTGAGAAACCGTTATATAAACAAGAAGAAAACGTATTAAAAACCGAACTCCAAAATCAAATTTTAGATAAAGGTTACATTGTAGAATTTACTAATAAAATAATCGATGATTTTCATCTAATTAATATTTCAAACAAGCCTACTTACAAAAATCATTATTTACATCATGAAAGTCATGATAGAGTTATGTCTAGAGATAATTATCGTACTTTGTATGATGTTAATTTCAATAAGGGAATTTTGTTGAGTAAACTACATGAATATTTTAGTAAATTAAGTGTAAACTTAAATTCATACAGCAACGTGCCTGCACAGCTACAAGAATTAATAATAAAATATACTTATAGTAGATTATCATTAGCTATTAAAAAAGATTGTGGTCATACTTTAGGACATCATTTTGAATCTAATCCACCTGTTACTATGTGGGCTCAAGAAGCTATACTTGCTGAAGAGATTATTTCTAATAGTGCATTAATCAACTCTTCAATTTACACATCAATTTTCAAGAAGAACGGAATAACTTCAGCATCTTGGAGTAGCGTTAAATTTTGTACAATAGAGCATGAGGAACACGGCGGCTTCTGTAAGGAAAAATTAAATATCATAATGAATAGTGATTTAAATAGAGTGGCTTCTACAAATAGTCAGGAATTAATTCTAAATTCATATAATTTAGCTTTATTTTTATTAGGAAAATTAGCAACTCTAAAGACTATTTACGATTTCCTAGGGATTAGTTTAAATGAGAGTAAATTACTATCTGGGACTATACGTGCAACTACCACTCACAATTAATGAAACGAAGTGAAATTATAATATTATTGGAATTAGCTTGCTTTATATGAAAATACTCTTCTATCTGAAATATTTTGGGATAGAAGAGTATTTATTTTTAAGCCTCATAATATTCTTCTGATTGGTTATCTTAATAAAATTCAATTTTTAACAACATTTTTTCCATGTTCATTTAATTAATTAACTTATCTTAGTGAAACATAAAAGAAATTTTGTTATTTATCTTTAAACTCAAATTCAATTTTCCCTTCAACTAAACGAAGTGCAGCACTGAATTGCTTACCACTCTTAGCCTTGAATCCTTTAATAACTGACGTTTTACCGATTGCACATAAGTCTTTAATGTTCTTCTCAGATAACTTTCTTCCAAGTAATCGCTCGGGGAATGCTTGTTTACAATCATTTTTATATTCTGAGCAACCATAAAAATTCTTACGTAAACTAATTTTACCTACTTTACATGTTGGGCAAATAGCAATATCTTTAGCAGTCGGCTTCGTAAACCGCTCTGTCTCTATAATAAGAGCATCAATCTGTTTAGGTACATTACCAATTAACTGATTTATAAACTTCCCAATATTCTCAATAAAGTGTTTTGCTGAACCTTCCCCTCGACCTATCTTTTGTAGATAGATTTCCCATTTTGCTGTCATTGAGGGACTTGAAAGCAAGGTACCCTCAATTGCTCTACATAAAAGTTCTCCTTTAGAAGTAATACTAACAATATTTTTCTTTACCTCAATAAATCCATGCTTTTTAATTGTTTCGATAATTCCACTTCGAGTTGCTTCAGTACCAATACCTTCTATGGATTTTAGAACCTCGATTTCTTCCTCATCTTCAACTGATTTCCCGCATGTTTTCATCATTGTAATAAGTTGACCTTCTGTATAAGGCTTTGGAGGTATTGTAGTGCTTTCAATAACACTAACCTTACATTGTACCATTTCACCTTGGGAAACTGCGGGTAGCACCTCCTCGCGCTCCTTAAAGTCCTTATCACTTGTAAAAAGCTCTTTCCATCCTTTCACTAGTTCCGTTTTACCTATCGATTTAAACTCTAGGTTTCTCACACTTGTCAAAATCATTTTTTCATCATATTCATAATCTTGATGAAACATTGCTAGCGTTGTATTCAAAATTTCGAAATAAATATTACGTTCATCCGCAGGCATTGTTTGCAGTGCTTTTTCTGTCGGGACCTTTTTAGTTGGAATAATTGCATAGTGTTCACCGACATTAGAGCCATCAACATAGCGTTTATTTTGGCCTCTCAGTACTGGTGCAAACGCCTGTCCAATAAGCTGTTGGAATCTTGGTAAAGCATTATTTAAGTATTCGAATTCATTTTGTGTAATGAGCTGCGAATCAGTACGTGGATACGATACTAATTTTTTTTCGTACAGCGATTGTGTCAACTTTAACACATGCGCTGGACTATATTTCCAACGTTTATTGGCTGCGGCCTGAAGAGTTGATAATGCATGCAACTTTGGTGGCTGGACACGCTTTGTTTTATTTGTAACGTTCACAATCTGTCCTGTATCAATTGGTTGAATATCGTGCTGGTATAACAGCTGCTCTGCTTCTTCTTTTACCTTTGTCTTTATTTTCGCTTTTCCTTTATAAACACCATTTTGCGCCTTGAATACGCCTTCAACCTCATAAAAGTTTTCAGGTTTAAAATTTTCGATTTCTTGTAGTCTTTTATAAATTAAATAAACTGTTGGCGATTGTACTCGCCCAATTGATATACTGCCTTTAAATCCTTTTTGTTGTAGCAGCAACGTATACAACCGACTACAGTTCATCCCTACTAACCAATCGCTAATTTGACGTGTTTTTGCTTCTTGGTACATGAGCAAATCACGCTCATTACTTTGCATATGATTAAAACCTTTTCGTATTTCTTCAACCTCTAATGAATTGATCCATAATCGTTTAACAGGCTTGTTGACTTTCGTCATTTTTAAAAGGGAGTAGAAGATATTTGAACCCTCACGTTCACTATCGCAGCCATTATAAATCATGGTTACTTGCGGATCATTAAAGATTTTTTTGACTGCATGAAATTGTGTATACATTTTAGAGACAACTTTGTCTTCAAATTTTTGTGGAATGATCGGTAATGATCCCAGTGACCATTTCTCCCATTCCTTCTGATATTCTTTTGGTTCCTTTAATTCAACAAGATGACCCACTGCCCAGGTAATGACTGCACCATTAGGAAAAGTTGAACAAGGTTCCAGTTCAATAAATGTTTTCTCTTTTTTCTTTATTTTAAATGCATCTGCATAAGCCCTTGCTTGAGATGGCTTCTCTGCCAAAACGGCGATTTTCCCCATTGATCATCACATCTTCTTTAAAATAGTTTCGTAGCTTTTCTATAAAAACATAAAACTCAACTAATCAGATTAGTTGAGTTGATGGTGAATACCTTACTACTATTTTACTTTAAACAATTAAAAATATCACTTATTAAAATCTATGAACTAAAAGGAGCCTTCAAATGGTTGATGCAAGCCAATCGATTTCGTTTAGCTTCTTGAATATTTGACGGAATTAGGCGGCTGTGATTTAACTAACGCTAATACATTTAAACATGTAATATATATCATTCAAAATCTTATAAAGCTGATGGTGCTAACCCTGCAATGATTTGGTAAAATAGAACAAAATTAAATAACTAGGTTTATTTGGGGAGATTATTTTGAAAAAAAAAGCATTAGTAGCACTCGGATTAATTGTCAGCTTAGTTATCATTCTACTAGTTATTCCTAAAGTAGTTCTAAATAATGAACACACTAACAATGCTGAAGAAAATGAGACTCTTGAAAACTATCAAATAGTTGATGAAGATTTTAATAAAACAGTAGATGTTCCTTTTTCTAGAATAACTTCTTTTAGAGGTAACGCTAACTCAATTTTTATGAGTGCAGATCATAAGAGTTCATCCGGTCTAGATAATAAAATCATTCAATATAATAGAAAGACTCAGAAATATAAAACTATATTTAACAGTAAATTTGAATTGCCGTCTGTCCAAGGTTTAGAACTGAATGATAATTGGTTAGTCTGGGTTGATTCTGATGAAACTGGGTCACAGAAAAATGCATATTCAATGAATTTAAATACGAATGAAATACAACCATTAACACAAGAAAATGATCCAAATATCAATAATGCTTTTCCTGTACTTGTAGAAGACTATGCTGCTTGGATATCAATAGATAGTAGGACAAGCAAGCCGAAAGTTATGTTAAAAAATCTAAAAACAAATGAAACTGAAAGTATATTTGATTTAAATACCTATACTTTTATGAATATGTTTTTATCTGCAAAAGATGGGAAAATATTATTTACTGATAAAAAAAATAATGTTGGTTATCTCTATTTATACGATGTGAAAAGTAAAGAAATCAAAGAAATAAAAACTGATTATGAATTGATTGGTTGGGCAAGTATGCTAAATGACCAACAACTTATTTATCTAACCTTTAATGACCCTAGTGAATCTAAAGTTGATAAACGAAAGCTTCTTTTTTATAATATTTCTAATAAACATACGCAAGAAGTTGTTTCGGATGTATTAAATGTAAATGCTCTTTACACAGATTTTAATAATCAAGTGTTTTTTTCTTATAACGATAAATATTTGATAAAATTTAAGCTAGAGAACAATTTACTGGTTGAAAATAGCGAATTGGAGACACCTGACGTTTACAGGTTTTCTGCGGACAATGATATCTATATTATTAACCAAGACCTTTCAGATGAAAAACGTAAAAGCAAATTAATTATCCAAAGTGAACTCTCTAATTAAAAATTTGGCCATTCCCAATTGGGAATGGCCTTATTCTTTTAAAGTTTTGTGAAAACTCAATTTCTCCCCCTAAAAGTCCGAAAAATAAAGAAAATCACTTATAACTGGAAATGGTATAGTAAAAATTAACCCTATCTTTCCTTAAGATTATTTTATTAAAAATAGCGTAAAAAAGAAGGTTTTGGTTCAGGACTAAGCATTGCGAATAGTATTATGAAATTGTATAAAGGCATAATTAAAATTACAAGTCAAGAGAGAAAAGGGACGACTGTTGAATTGTTTTTACCAATAAATTTAGATCCCATATATCTAGAGTCCAATTACAAAAGTGTCCAGAGAAGTTCTTATCCATGTAAAAGAGGTTTATTTACTGTTGATAACAGTTAATAAACCTCTTAGTGTTGAAAAACAAAACAGTCAATTGGAAGGTAGAAATGGATTTCCCTTGCAGGCTACTTGCTTTCCTGTGGGCGAGCGTCCCGAGCCGCTTCCTCCGCTATCGCTCCGTTTAGAGGCTCGCCTGTCTCGTTATCCCACGGGAGTCAAGTAGCCCTCCACTCTAATCCACAAAAGTGTTACCTTTTTAGCAAAGGTTTTTAAATAAAGTGAAGGTGTTCACTTCTCTTTATGGAGAGGTGTTGTCACGCATCACTTCTCCACATTGAAAATAAGAGCTTATCCCCTCTAAGAATACAGATAATGGGCTATTTGATCGCTATACTACTATGAAAAAAGAATGTTTGATTGGAGTGGAGCCAGCGTCACTCCTAGGGGATTTAGCGTCACAGATGAGACCCTGGAGCGAGCGTAAGTGAGTGAAGCGGCTCATCGGACGCCCCCTGGAAAGGGCGCTGGCGGAACGGAAATCAACCTCTCACCTTGCAAAATTTGCTTTTTCTGCCGTTGACATCATCTTTTTTCACAAATGTTTCTTGCATCAGAACTAAGTTGTGTGCAGACTCCAGTATTTTCAGCTTAACTTTAGGTAATTCCATCCAACCCTAAGGTACAACTGGGTTCACTGAGTATAAACAGCCTTACACTATATTTGCACCAACTGCAACGCCTTCTTAACCTCTTGACTATCTTTTGCTAATACGCTCATCACATTCGATCCAAACCATTCCAATGATGCATCTACCTCCATCGTTGAAACTGCTTCTGCTAGGAATTCACCATAATCAATAGCACCTTCAAACAAAGGAACCATTCCTTCCCTAGACCCTGCTGCCGCATACACATTGTTTGGTGAAAAAACATCTAGTTGAGCACGTGAGGCAATATTTTTAAAATGAAAATGTGAGATATAAGGACGTAGTTGCTTCATGGCGACAATCGGGTTCATTCCTGATTCCCATATATGTAAAACGTCAAAGTTCACTCGTAGGCTTGAGTGATTCGTTTCTTCAAGTAACTGCATGGTTGAAGGTAGATTATCTGTTAATGTATTTGGATGAGTTTCTACCAGCAAGTTTTGTCCTTGTGACTCAAGATAATCACAGAGCATTGTAAGTCTGACAATAAGTTCTGCCCTTTCTTTCTTACTCGTGTCTGAGCTGCCTTGCTTTCCTACAAATGTACGAATTTTATTTGTTCCCCAGCGCTTGGCAAGAGCAGATAATCTTTCTGTTTCAGCCATCATCTCCGAAACGGGTGCATCTAATGGCAAATAATCACTAAGCATGCTCGTTTCCAAACCGTAGGAGCTTAGCCAATCTGCTCCATAATGAGGTTCATCTGCCAAGTTCTTTGCATGAATGCCCCAGAGCTCGATTCCTTGAAAGCCTTGTGTTTTTGCAAATTGAGCTAATTGCTCCATCGAGTGGAGATGGTGCCGAAACGAGATTGTACAAATTGATAGTTTCATAACATGACCTCTTTCTTGTGCTGTAATGTTAACCATGCTTGAAAACATTCTTGTAATCCTTGCTTGATTTTGAACTCAAGCTGATTTTGTTCTTCTAACTTCACAAAAATATTTTCCGCCAATAACAAATCTTGCGTCATCGCCAGCTTCATCGCTCGATACTGAATCGTTGTATAGCCAGTCACTAGACGCTCAATTTCATCACACCATGTGTCAAAGCCTTCCTCTTCGCGGCCAAGTGCTTCCCAAAAAAATGCAAATGCATGCTCATATGCATACTTTCTAATCGCGATAACTGGCAATTGCTTTAAGGCCGTCGGTAGTTTTGACAGACGTTCTTTTCCTGCGATAGACTTTTTCATAATTTCGGTAACGGCATCTGTCAACGGATTACAATCAAGCTTGATGCATGTATTAAAATAGGCTTCAACCGTCTCTGTAGTAGGAGCAATAATCGTCTCAGAATCAAAGTAATAGCCACCTTTGACAGTTGGCTCTTGGATTGCAGCTAAAATTCGCTCCTTCGGTAAAATTCCTTCCCAGCGAAAATCAGGGTCATACATAAACCACTCTTCTTCATTTTCGGTCGATTCTAGCATCACATAATGAGGGAATGGACGTTGATGAAATTTATTCTCTCGCTCTGGCAGCATCGATAAATCCAGCATCACCATCACATGTTGATGTGGCGATTTATTCTCTACTAGCCCTAGCAATTTGTTTATATTTTCTTGTTTAGACTGCTTTTCGTCATACCATTTATAAAGCTTGATGCCATAGAGCATTTCATACCATGTTTGAAAGAAATCATGATCGATTTGATCAGAATGGTATGTTAGCACACCATTATCAAGCACATCAAAATCAGCGTCCCATACCCCAAAATAGTAGGGCCTATGATCGACACCTTTCGTTTTCTTAATAACCTCACAAACACAGCTTACAAAACAATGAACTTTTATCATTTTTGGCCTCCGATTATTCTACCTTTTGCTGTTTTTCTAAAAAGCTTACTAATGTTCCTACTGTTTTGAAATCTTTAGGAACGAGAACCTCATCGGGGATGGCAATGCCAAGATCCAGCTCTATATGAAGAATCAGTTGAAGGACCATAATGGAATCCATATACAAATCCTCATTTAATCGGGCATCTTCATTGAAAGAAGAAAGTGTCGGCAACTCTAATGAATTTTCCATAATATCATAGATGCTCTGAATCAATTGTTGTCGCGTCATACTGGTATGCCTCCAAGTTTTTTTCTACTTATTTTTCCATTAGGCAGCTTTTCAATTTCTTGAACAGGCAAAAACTCTATTGGAACTTGATGTGGAGCTAGAAATTTTCGGCACCATTCTCGAAGCTCCATATTATCGATTGGTTCAGTAGACACATATAGTGCACATACCCGCTCTCCTGATAGGTTATCTTGTTTCTTATATACAACTGCTTCGACTATTCTTGGGTCATCCATTAACACGGTTTCCACTTCTTGCGGATACACATTCAAGCCTGCTACATTAATCGTGTCATCTATTCTTGCTAGAAAAGACAGAACATTATCTTCTATATAGCCAAGATCTTTCGTATAAATCGTTTGTGTAGACAATTCAATAATAATTTCGCTCGGTGTTTGTTTATCACCGGCTGTTACCTTTACATGAGGAAGTGGGTAACCCATTTCTTTCGGATCTTCCACATTAGGGTGAATCGCAACACAGCCTGCTTCAGAGCAGCCATACTGCTGGAGTACTTGGCGAGATTTCTCCCTTAATGTTGTCAGCCAGCTATGCGGCATCAAAGTTCCTGACGTCATAACACGATCAAATTGTTCACCCATCGGTAATAATCGACTTAATGTATAAAGTAACGCTGGGGCCCCATAGAGTATGTGTTGAGGATATTCTTTTAGCTTTTTCAAAATATATTTAGGGTTATTATTTGTAATAATAACTGGCTTTGCTCCCCTTCTTAGGCAAGCCAAGACACCACAAATGAAGCCATAGGAATGAGTTACTGGACAAGCAACAACCGAATTTGTCAAGGAATCGACAGGTAACATCGTCACATAACTTTCAATCTCTTTTTCCACAGAGCCCCACGTTCGTTCAATACATTTCGGAGCGCCTGTTGTGCCTGAGCTCATTTGAACTAATACGCCCTCTTGGTTATTGCAATGATTTGATAGTTCAATGAAAGTATCAATCGATTGGAACAACAGCAGATGACTACCTGCTGAAGAAGCAAGCCGCACAGCTCCCTCTTTCGGCGTTGCTGAATGGATGGGGACAACTGATCCCCCTTTTTCGCGAATGTATAAACAAAGAGCTATATATTGGAAAGTATCATCCGTACAAATAGCTAGTCTGCGATTGTTACACTCCCTTAAATGAGGTAAGCTTTCATATATTTCAAATTGCTTCTCAATATCTTCTACTGCATAAAATTGATCATTGACATAAAACATCATCATTTCTCCTTTTTATCCGCTTGCGCCAACGTATTGTTGACGATATGTCGAAAATTACCTTCCTCTTGATTTTGAACTTTCTTAGTTAGCAAAGATTCAACATAAATTTGTGTGCTAGTATGCTGAAGCCGTTCATGTCTTGCACATAACGATGGAAAGCGTTCCAAGTGCTTCTGTAAGCTGGCCTTAACTTGACACCAAAAATGTGTTTCTGCAAAGTCATACTGCTCCTCTAGCAAATACGATAGTTCACTTAAATGAAATACGAATAGTGTATCCATAATTAACTCTCGTAAAGCCTCTAGAGAAGACATCCAATAATACTGATCGACAGGTGCATCTTTAAAACGTTCGTGTATCGTTGCAAAGTCTGGAACGAGGCTTCTGTCTGCAATGAATTCTTCCATATATTCGATACTGTCATGGAAATCCCTCAGTACAACCCGAGTGGGCCACCCATTTTGATGCAATAAAATCATGTTTTGTGCATGTGCCTCCAGCGCAATACCATGAGCGACCAGCAAGTGCCACACAGGAATAACACTCACTTCGATCAAGCGTTTTACCCACTCCTCTGCTCCATATCGGGAAAGCCAATCATCAATAAATGGACGCCCATCTCTCTCCATCATCATTAGTACTGTAAAAGGAACCGCTTCCTCTTCATCCTTCATATACAAGCGCACACTTTCTCGCCATATGGTACCAAGCTGACCTTCTAGTTTGCTACTATGCTTTTTGGCATTCGGTTCAAAAATAATACCTGCATATTCCTCCAGTACAATAAGCGATGCTTCCTTTTGTAAATAGGCATCTAATTGAATCACCTGTTTAAGCCATGATGAAATAGGAGGAGCGGCACAAACAGCATGAGAATGTAACTTTCGCAAGGAAGAAGTATTCACCATATTCATTGCACATTTTAATTGCGCCTTTTCAGGATGTGAAACATTCCATAATGTTCGTACTGATTGGGTTGCCCTATAGTAATCTCCTTTCACATTTAGAGGGATTAAATCTTTTTGCTCAATTAATCCAGCTAGTTCCATTTTCAGGTTATGCCATTGCCAAGGATGAACAGGGAGGAACGTATAGTCGTCAAATGTTCCACCGAAAATCGCAAGCTTTGCTAGAAGGTCTTCCCACAGAAAATGTCCTAGCTCTCTTTTCCAAAAGCTCTCTTCCTCAAGAACGGTGATTCGTACGTAGCTTCTTCTCACCGCAACCCATTGAAGGGTAAATGATTGCTTTGCCTCAGGGCCATAGTTTTTATGGTCGTCAATTGTAAAACCGGTTCTAGATTTGAAACAAGGATGATAGGGATGCCCTTCCATGATTTCTGATTCTAATTCTTCATAGCTCGAATTTCTTCTCGACATGGGCATTTGGAGATGACGCTCATTCCATTGACAAAGCTTACTCGTTAAATGAAGTTCTTCCAGTAAACGAACTTTGTCTTTACGAGTAGATAGTAATTCATCTACTAGATCCTCAAGCGTAGCTTCTAGTAACGTCTCATCTTTTCCTACTAGAAAAATACTATCGCCCTTTATTCGGATACGATCAAAGGCCATTCTTCGCCCTTCACAACGATAGGTACATTTCTGTCCAACAAGAGTAAAAATGGAAGACCATTTATCTAGAGGCGTTTCTTCATATTTGATTAGTCCTTCAAACATCATTGCTTCTACAAGCTGCCGCCTTACACGTAGCTCTTCTTGTTTAGTAACTAAAGGCTGTAGCTGCTTCATATTCTGCCTCCTCATACTGAACAACGAACGGATTTGGCACTTTCGTATATACCGCTTGTTCAAGCTCGGCTTCTAGTTCATCTACATCATGAAATCTTGTTAATAAATTTGCTTTGAACGCAAGCTCCTCTTGCTTTAGAATGTTACGAATAAATGCCTTCCCGAAACCTGTAAATTCTTTTTCTAATAAGTGCAGTTGATCGATAGACCACTTCAAAAGAATTTTTTCATCGATTAGCTGATCGGCTCCAAATCGAGAAATAACGGGAAACAATTGATTCATAAATAAATAATATGTAAATCTATCATGAATAAGGGCATCTTCGTAAAATAGCTCTTCTGTTTCATGTAAAGAAGGCTCTATTGAAAGAAGTACTTCTTTATATGTTTTTGATAAGTAATAACCTTGGTTATCACGATAATAATAAGTAGTTGGATAACTGGAAGAAATGTTTAACAAACTATTTTGCTGGTGTGCTTCGAGAGCTATTCCATTCTCATCGTATAATCTTAATAACGATTCAATCGAACATTTCCAATAAGCCTTAAACCAATCTAAGCTTACACTCTCTAATGATCGGAATTCTGATTGAGCAATTTTCATGATGAGCTGACATAATTTTGATTTTTCTTTTGGTAGGGGCTCTTGCAAAAGCGTAGCGATCATGCAGATTCCTTCATCCTGTCCTTCAGGAAATACATTTGAGCGAAAAATAACCTCAAACCCTGATTCCGCCTGATTTGGGAACTCTACAGTCATATAGGCTGGATCATCAATCATCCGAAAAGATGGATGGTTCTGTAAGAAATCAATCTTATTCATTAACCGAGCCATAACAATCCCAGCTTTTAATTCATGCGTTCTAGTCACCCGCAATGAATTCGTTATTTTGACTGGAATTGAAAACTTATACATCATTTCTTCATTTGTGCTATATACCGTTCTTATCGAGGAGGTTGCTGTATAAAGTGCCCCAAGTGCACCTTCGTATTTTATCCATCCTTCAGCAAGCGCTTTTTTTACATGCGGTTGCTGCAAAAGCCATTGTGCTTGAAGCGGATGCATCGGAATGAGACAATCCTTCTCTGACATCACAAAATCAGGTTGTGATGTTGTTAAAGACTGAGAAATGAGTTCACTTGCACTTTTTTCTAATACAGAGGACTCTTTTACATTTTTACGGTCAACACGAAAATAGTGAAGCTGGAAAGAACCTTGTAACTCTGGAGCAAAACTCGTTTGCTGCCAATCTGACATCCCTTGTCTGCTTTTAGGTGTTGGATGGAGCCAATGTCCAAGTAAGAGTGATTGCTCAGCTTCAATAAACGTACCGTTAGCTCCATTTTGTTTCTTATTTTCCAGACGCTTTTCAATATAATTTGTCATCGTTTGATAGCTCTCAATTATGCGAAGAATGAGTTCATCAAAATGGGAGGAAAGTTCATGACATCCATCCTTCTTTGCCATAAAATGGAGTTCCTGAATAAATGTGATGAGTATTGTTAATTTATCTTCAACAAGCCATTGGTTTTGTTTCGTACAATACTTCAACGAGTCACCAAATTTATGTCTTCCAACAAGAGATTTGTATTCCATGCCAAATGCAAAACGTGTGTTTTGTAATGGCAACTCGATTTCTAATATATATTCCTCTGTCATCAGGATAGATAGTCGCTGTTCTTTTATCCATTCCTCCTTTCTGACCCAGTGTCCGCTACTCACCTCTCGTATATAACAATTCATAAACGCTTGAAACGTTGCATTTTCTGCAATCTGTTTAGCCATCTGTTGCATTCATTAACCATCCTTTCACAGAGCCTTCTCCCTATCAAATGATAATTATTATCATTCACTGTTAAAAAAATGAGTCTTCCAAATTAAAAAGACTGATGAGATGATAAGAAGTAAATGGAAACAATTGAATTGTTGACAAACGTTGATAATGATTATCATTTTCAACAATAATTACATATTATAAGAAAGACAGAAATGACTCAACTGTCTAAAGACCTATATGGCAATTTAAACCATCGAAATAGGTAAAAGTGTAGAAGCTGTTGCCTTTTCTTGGAGGATATTAAGAGGTTATTAATATATGGTACTTTGAGAGGGAGAAATATTACAAGGAGATAAAAAGAATTTTGCCATATGTGAAAGGTCTATATGTTATGAATGTTCCTAGCCTTTTACATAATATGCAAAAACCCTTTCTTATCAACGAAAGGGTTAAAAATTATATTTATTTATAGAGATCTACCCTCCCTTTTTCCAAGTAACTGAGCAATTTTAGGTGATAGGAAATGGTGTAGATACTCTTAAGTCATTCAAATCTTATGAGCCTATTTAAAATACAATGCCGATAATGATAGCTGATAGAACACTTACAAGTGAAGCACCATATAGCAATTTTAATCCAAAGCGCGCAACCACATTCCCTTGCTTTTCATTTAACCCTTTCACCGCACCCACGATGGTACCAATGGACCCAAAGTTCGCGAAGGATATAAGGAAAACAGATACGATGGCTGTTGTGCGCTCACTGAAACTATCTTGTATTTTAACAAAATCCAGCATGGCAACGAATTCATTTGCCACAAGCTTTGTCGCCATGATACTTCCGGCATTGACAGCTTCATGCCAAGGTACACCCATGACAAAGGCAATTGGAGCAAAGATATAGCCTAAGATGTCTTGGAACGAGATGCCGAATATACCGCTAAATAAACCATTAATCAAGGCAATCAACCCAACAAAACCTACTAACATGACCCCAACGATGATGGCTACCTTAAACCCATCCATAATATATTCGCCTAGCATTTCAAAGAAGGTTTGCTTTTCACCTTCTTGTACTTCAATTATATCCTCTTCGGCTTTTACGTCATACGGGTTAATGATGGAGGCTATAATAAAACCGCCAAATAAGTTTAATATTAATGCTGCCACTACATACTTAGGCTCTAACATCGTCATATAGGAGCCGACAATCGACATAGATACCGTTGACATCGCAGAAGCACATAATGTATACAGACGATGTTTCGGTAAAAATCCAATTTGATTTTTCACGGAAATAAATACTTCATTTTGTCCTACTATAGCTGCTGCAACTGCATTATATGATTCTAGTTTACCCATCCCATTTATTTTACTTAATACTAAACCAATATACTTAATAATAAATGGGAGGATTTTATAATGTTGCAATATTCCAATTATTGCTGACATAAATACAATTGGCATTAATACATAAAGGAAAAATGTATGTGCACCTTCATTGGCCATCCCACCGAATACAAAATTAGTACCTTCATTGGCGTATTTAAGTAATTTTGCAAAACTATCAGCAAAACCTTTAATTAGAAATTCCCCGATACCCGTTTTAAGTAAAAGAAAGCCTAAAATAAGTTGGATAGCAATCATCACCATGATGGGGCGATATTTAATCTTTTTCTTATTATTACTTGCAACCCATGCTAATAATAGAACTAGCATGAGTCCTACTATAGAAATTAAATAATGCATCTTGTCCCCTCCGTGTTTTACTCTGTTTAAGATATAGACTTACTCGAATGTTTTTCCTTCCAGATTAATCCTTGTTCTAAAATAATTGCTAAAAAACTTCCACAAATTAACCCATTGTTTAAAATAGCAATCACGACAGGAGATAACTGGCTTGTCGCAGATGAAGGAATAAACATTAAACCAACACCAACTAAAAGAGATACGCCACTCACGATATACGTTCGTTCCTCGTGCGTAACCATTTTCAATTCCTTCAAGGAGATTCCAACCATCTTGACAAAAATAACGAATGTTACGGCATAGCCTATTGGTGCTGGAATACCCGCTAATATATTCATAAAGGGTGGCAGCAAGGAGATACAGATAACGCAGCAACACCCAATTAAAAACGACCTGCGTTCCTTCATACCTGTTTGTTCAACATATCCTGCTGCCCCCGAAATTGGCACTGAGCCGATCGCACCCAGGCCTCCACAAATTAGTTGTGTAATCCCTGACATAAATCCAGCACGCAAATAACGGCGATCATCCCTTGATTGTTTTTGTTTCATGACTGTCTCCATCAAACGGATTGATGCAATCGCATTAACTATTAATAGCAATGCTAACAAAAATGCTGTAGTGATGGTGCCACTGTCAAATCTCGGCCTTCCAAATGGGAACAATTCAGGGAGCTTAACTAGCGTATTTGCCTGTGAAATCCCAGATGTCTGACCAAAAATCACAAATAATAACCAACCTATCAATATACTAATAATGATTGAAAATTGACGCAGGATAGTATAGCGATTGTTGCCTAACCAAAAGGTGATACAAATGACCATCGTACTAAGTAGAAATACTTTAATATCTACTGTTGCGTGGCTTGACGAAATACCCATCATTCCTTTCATAAAGGAGCCACTTAATTGAAAGATTAATAAAAGCAAATAGATAAAAGTGATGGTCGGTGTAAATAAACAAGCAATTTTATCCATTAGCTTAAGTGCTGAAAGTAGGATAAATAAAATACCACTTATAATCATTCCTCCACATAAAGCTTGTAAGGCAGCCATGTGAGAAGAATATAATACCCCTACCAAACTCGCATAAATGGTAAAAATGCTCCACCATAAACCAGCTGGCCCTTCATGGATTGGTAATTTATGACCAATCAGCCCTTGTAAAAAACCAGCTATCCCTAAAGTAATAATCGTACTTTGGATTAGCCCAGACGTCTCAATAGGTGTTAGATTATATACATCTGCGATAGCAATCGGCGCTGCGATAGCACCAGCGAGCATAAATACCATCCACTGTAATCCAGACAATATTGCCTTCATTACGGTCTTCCCCTTTTCTTACGATTACTATTGCATTACTCATCGATGATTGTCTGAAGTGCAATGTCCACCATTTCATAAAAGGACTTTTCACTTTCCTCGTGAGATAAGCTTTCATTTGTTAATAATTGACTACCTACCGTCAAAATAGATAATGCTTTTACCCCGTATTTAGCAGCTAAAGTATAGAGGGATGTACTTTCCATTTCTACACCTAACACACCGAATTCCATAAACTTATGAAGCCTGTCTAGTGTTTCACGATAGAATTCATCAGAATTATAAATATTGCCAACAAAGACATTTACTTTTTTGTCTTGTGCTTGTTGATACGCCTTCATTAATAAAGAAAAATCTGCTGTTGGTGCGTAATTATTACCGTAGAATATTTTCTCCGTCAAATTGCTATCTGAGGACACTGCTTGGGCTAATATAATATCACGGATATTAATATCCTTTTGCATCGCACCACATGTTCCGATACGAACCAGTTTCTTAACGCCATAATCGTTGACCAATTCCGTACCATATATACTCATCGATGGATTGCCCATCCCAGTACCTTGAACTGAAATCGGCACACCTTTGTACATTCCTGTGTAACCATACATCCCTCTTACTTCGTTATAGCAATAAGCCTTCTCTAGAAAATGCTCTGCTACAAATCTTGCACGCAAAGGATCTCCAGGAAGCAGCACACGCTCTGCTATTTCTCCCTTTTTTGCACCTAAATGCCTACTCATCTTTATCCCTCCAACTATTTATCTCAAATTCCATAAGGTAAACGTTTTCATTTGCCATCAAAAAAACCCATAGCTGTTTCCAAACCAATTTCTCTTAAAAGAAATCGGTTCAGAAACTACTATGAGTATAAGATTTTTTTATCATAACAAACTAGACCAGATTGTTACGTAGTGTACAGGAAATAATTGACCAAATTACTGAAGCAATTCTTGGCGAATATTATCTAAATCCCTTTTTGAAGGGATCGTTGAAATAATAACAACGGGCACTGTCGTTAAGGCAACAGGAAAATTACTTATGACAAAATCAATGTGATGCTGCTCCACCATTTCATCGGTTAGCCCCTTCATAATGGAAGTATTAATAATGAGTTGGTCTCCAATTTCGTTTTTTATCAAATTAGCTATATAATGACGGATAGAAAACTCCTCACCAATGACCAAGAAGGCTCGTTTACTTTTATAGCGTAGTCCTGAACGAACAAGTAAGGTGAGTTTGGTTAAATGAAAGTCATTATACAGGACAGAAGGGTATGTTTTTTGCCACTTTTGCATGCAGTTCTGCATATCTTGATAAATCTGCTGACACTCGATTTGAACATAGTTTGTTAAATTACTTTTTGCAATCGTCAACCATTCAGGAATGGCGTTATCGATTAAAAGCTTGTCAAGAAACTCATATACTTCCAAGATAAAACGCTCTTGCCTATCTAGATTGGGGTAAGCCTTGGCCAATATTGTTAACAACTGCTGCGCCATTTGATCGACTTCTTTATTCTTGTACAATTCAATTTCTTTCTCCGGCGTCATGTCAGACCCTTCATAATAATGATATTGGCTTAGGCTAAATAGGGATTGCATGAAAAACAATTCACTTTTTGGTAATTCTATAGAGAATCTTTCTTCCAGTGCCAGCGCAAAGTCTTTTACTGGCAAATAGAAAATCCCACTTTCCCAAAGATAATCACCCTCAGCAATTTTGACATAGTTCCCTTTTCTCACTCTTTCAAGTACAATCGCTATTAAAAACGATAATTTCCGTTTGGAATTGATAAAATAAACAATGTTCTTCTCATTCTCTATATTCGTAATGGATTGATTGATAAAATCAAAGTCACTATTCGTAAATGGCCATCCTGTAAACTCATAAGCATCACCATATAACTTCCAGTAAAAATAGCGGATATTCAATTCATTTCCCTTTACGGCTGGCGTCGAGTATGTAATTCGTAGCTTATATGGCTTCAAATCGTGATTATTTAATTGCATAATCAGTTTCTTCAAAGATGAGGTACTCATAAACATAGCTTCTGCAAGCTCCTCCATGGTGAATTGATGCCCATTTGTAAACAATAAATGCATTAGTCGATAGAAGATTGTTTGTCTAAGCATGCTTGAAACCACTTCACTAACTGTTGTACTTCGCCCATCGCGTTGTAGAAAGATTCCCTTTCCTCTAGACACTTCAATAATCATCGCAGATGGCAATTGCTTATTGATCTCCTCTACTAGCTTACGGATGGTTTTATCTGAAACATGTAAACTTTTTCCAACCTCCGCTAAAGTAAACCATCTTTGTTCAGCATCTAACAGCGTTAATAATCGACTAGCTAATTTGAATTCCTTATCCACGTTCTCACCCTTATCCATCATTCACAAAAAGGAACATACATTACTTGCTGTATGTCCCTCTCCATCTTTATTTATACATATTGAATACGTTTTCGATGTCTGTATTGAGCTTGTTGATATCAACTGCTGTCACGGGTTGATTGACAAGCTGATACTTTTGTTTTAGCTGCATGATTCGACGGACACTCTCATTAATGCGCTCCTCTGTTATGTCTCCATCATGGACGGCTGCCTTCACAGCTTTTATGGCTGATGCGACATTCGTGTACTCATGGGCGATTAATATAATATCACTGCCAGCCTTGATTGAATCTACAGCCGCTTGACCGATAGCAAAATGATTCGTGATAGCTTTCATCGTCATATCGTCTGTCATAACAACCCCATCGAAGCCTAGCTGCTCCCTTAACATACCTGTGATAACTTCCTTCGACATCGATGAAGGGTATTGTGGGTCAATCTTTGGTAATAAAATATGAGCAACCATGACCACATCGGCACCGTTATCAATGGCATCTTTAAAGGGTATAAGCTCCAGTTGCTTTAAATCGGCCAAACTTTTCGTCACCTTTGGCAATTCTAAATGGGAATCCACGGAAGTATCACCGTGCCCAGGGAAATGCTTGATTACTGGAATTACTTGCTTGGACTCTAGCCCTTTCATTGTCTGAATGCCTAATTTGCTGACAATATCGGGATGATTCGAAAACGAGCGATCTCCGATAATCGGATTATTCGGATTGCTATTGACGTCTAGTACAGGGGCAAAATCAAGGTTAAAGCCAAATGCCTTTAATTGTTCCCCTAGCAATTGACCTACTTTAAATGACAATTGGGATTGATTGATATCCCCAATGCTTTTATTCGTTGGGAAGTTTTTTAAAGGCCCTGGTAATCTAACCACCTTCCCACCTTCTTGGTCGGTTCCTATGAAAAGGGGCACCTGATTATTGGTATTGGCAGCCATTAAGTCATTCATCAATGTGACTGTTTGCTGAGGGGTTTCAAGATTATTACCATAAAGAATCAAACCGCCCACTTTGTCATCTTGAATGAGGCTTGTTGTGTCCTGCTGAAGCGTCGTACCTGACACACCTGCAAACATCATTTGACCAATTTTTTCGTCCAATGTCATCTGCTTGACCGTATCAGCTGCTTGTTGCTTTAATTCAGTATAGACCGAAATATGATGAACGACAGGATTAGGATCACTGTCAGTCGGTTTTGGTAAAATCCATTTTAATTGATAGTCGGCATTCACTTGGTAGACAAGAATGATTTGATTGGTCGTTGTATCCTGATAATAACGAACCTCATCGGGTTCACCTAACTTATTTTTAATATCGGCTAAATGAATTTTCTTGATATCCTCTTTAAATGAACGAATATCAAAAGCATGTGAACCTTGAAAGCCAATCGTCACATCCTGATAAGCTTCATATCGTCCATTCACTGACTCCGTTACTTGCTGAGGCTCCCCCCATTGCTGATGAACCACTTGTTGATCCGCCTCACCTGCTGCAAACGGCACATAAGGGACTCTTCCTTCTAGTGCTAAACTAGCTATGTCCTGTAGGATGACCTCCACATTTTCTGACACCCCCTCTTGTTCAGATACTTCCTCTTGGACTGGGGATGGCTCAGAATTTCTTGTCGTTTGTGTGGCCGGCCGCATTTTTGTGCCGAGAAAAAAGAACAAACCCAGTAATATCAGCACGAGAACTAGGAGCAAACCACGTCTTCTTTTATGCATGCAAAAACCTCCTTCACCAAACAAAATGGCGACTTCGAAACAAATCTATCAACTAACGTTATCATAACTGCCACTTGAATTCAAAGCTCACGCTATGAACAGAATCACGGCCTTCTATAGAAAATATTATCGTAAGCTAGCAAAAATGCAAAAGAAGATGTTAAAATATTCACATAAAGGGGGAAGCAAAGCATGGGGAAATTAAGTAAAAGGAATATATTATGGATTGTGCCTATCGGTATTTTAGGGGTATTTTGGTACTTTTATGGCCCACAAAAGGATATTACAAACAATGAATATATTACATATGTACAAAACTATACGTATGAAAATAGTACAAAAACATTAGAAAGTGCCTTTGCCGCTGCCTGTGAAAATCCATATTGGGTTTATTTTGAAACACAAAAGGGACAGGACGTCGTAGAGTTCAAGGGGGATTGCCCCGTTGACAATGAAATAGCCAAGGTCAATGTGCAATTTCTTGTAGACAATGCCATCACAAATGTCCAATCTGGTGCAATGCTTATTGATAGTAAAATGCAAGAGGAAGCAGAACGCGATCAATTTTTACTGACGCTTGTTCAAGAATAAAGGATATATGCCCTTATAGCTAGTCTATGAGGGTTTTTTGTGTAACGAAGGGCGGTGACGAAACATACAGATACAGACGGTCTCATAGATATTTTTTATAATTATCCAAATGGTTAATAAAGAAAATGCATGTTCCGCCTTACGTTTTGACTAGAAATGAGAAACGGCTCTTTGAGAAAGATTTATCATGACTTAAATGCTGTTAATTTTTCCTTTAAAAGTTTAACTTTTCGGAATGAAATAGGACACTTGTCGCCATTTAGCATAATAATCATCTTTGACTTCCAATTTATTTCGAGGACATTATTCAATTGAATCAAGTAGCTACGATGGCAGCGAAAAAATATTTCATCAAAACCCTCCTTCTCTTCTATCTCATTCAATTTTGCGTAGAACTCATAAAACCCTTGCTTTGTCGATAAAGTCAATTTATGAGGGACATCTGCAGCTTTAAAATATAAAATATCATCTAAATTTATATTTTTTACATATTCACCTACCTTAATTTGAAAATAGTGGGTGTCAAGTCGTTCACCTATATTTCGATATTTTGTAAAAGCAGAATTTAGAGCGCTGATAATACTATGCTGCAAGTCTTCTTCCTCGTCTTTTATAATAAAATCAAGGGCTTCTACTTGGTACTTAAATGTTAAGTGCAGCATTTCATTATGTGTAGTAATGAAAATTATACTTGCTAAAGGTAGAGCTGCCCGAATGATCTTCGCTAATTCTAGTCCGTTTATAGCTGTACCGAAATCAATATCTAAAAAGAAACAATCCACCTGTTCTTTTTGAATAAACTTTGCTAACTCTTCTGGAGATGCCGTATTTAATACTACTTTAATACCGTTTTCCTCAATAAACGTATAATTATTAATATAGGATTCTACTTGCTTTGCAAATACTACATTATCTTCGCAGATTGCCACTTTCATAATTTCTCTCCTTTTATCCATTACGTAGGTTAGTAAGGTAGCTACGCACATTTTATAGAGCTAATAATGATGGTTTAATGAGATGATGTGGGTAACACCCATCATTACCTCAAATTATGCGCTTTTTAACGGTACTCCTATTTCAGCTAGTGTTTGGCTTGAAGACCCACTGAAAAAGCAAAACAAGTATTCATCTCCTCCCTTTAAAGGAGGAAGTCTTCTGCTGACGCAAGATCAACAACTCTACATTAAACCAATTATCCTCTACGCTTATATTTAGTAACATATCTGACGAGGAATCTACTATTTTTTTCACGGTACTCAATCCTAAGCCATGACCTTGCTCTTTAGTGGTATACCCCTCCCAAAAAAGTTTATTTATATCAATAACTTTCTTATTCATTTTATTTCGAATAACAAAAAGCGTAGAATCCTTTTGTTCTATTACAGCCAGTTGAATAAATTCTTGACGATCTTCTACACAATTCTCGATTGCATTATCCAGTAGAATACCTAAAATTCGAGTTAAATCAATCAAATCTTCCTCTAACTTTAACGGATTGGGAACCTCTAGTGATACTTTCAAATTTTGTTCAATAGCACTACTTACCTTATTGAAAATTAAACCTTTTAATGCAAGGTTTTGGATATTGTTTAAATGGGCTAGAATTTTATTACTCTCCAATGTTTTTTGTTCAAACTTTAAAATTCCCTGTTCAAAGTAGGTTTCTAAACCTTCCCAATCTTTATCCGCTATATAGCCTTTCAAACTAAGTAAAATGTTTAAATAATCGTGTCGAAACTTTTGCATATCTTTATTCACTTGCTCTAAAGATTGAATATAAACGCTAAAGTTTGAAAGTTCCTTTTCCTTAACCGTTAACTCATATTTTTTTAGATAAATACTAATGATAATCCCAATTAAGACTATTAATAATATAAAATATACTGTTAACAAAATTGTATTAAACCTTAATACTTCAATTTTCGAATACTTAAATACACGAAAAATATTAAAATAAAAAACACCAATAGTACATACTATAGCCACATTAATCAGCCAAATTTCTTTTTTCGGCAATTTGAAGTATATCTTTTTAATTAGTAAGGACAATAGGTAAATGATGAAAATATGTATACAGATAAATACAACTGTTCTTAAAAAAAATTGAAATAATTCATCCTTAAATGACAGATTGAAAATAATAATTGTAGCCAAATGATCAGAAATTATAGCGACAATAATAACAATCCCCCAATAAAACAGACATTTTGTTTTTGGATTCCCCCATAAAAAGAAGATAGTCATTCCAACTAGTAGATAAAGTATTCCGCTCCAAAATATCATTTGATATCGAAATACTGATGGAAGAAAGATAACTAGTGAACTGAATAAAACTCTTTTCCATGATGGCCGTTCATTTACTAAGTAATAAAAAGAGGCCATTAATAAAGCATACTGTATAGGTAAATTAATAAGGTTGATGGTCCATTCGTGCAACATTTTGAAAAATCCCCCTTTTATACATAATAAAGTATAAAAGGGGTTAGATCAATTTTCATAATATTCTATCTTCTTTTAAATCTTCTGGTACTGATACTTCATGAAGATAACCAAAACACATCTGAGAGGCTCCTAAAGCTCCTAAATATAAAAATAAACTACGTAAAGTTCTGATAAAAAATTTAGCCATACGTAACACCTCCATTTTTTAAAGTTTGAATAAGTAATGTTGTCAATTGAATAGTTATACCAATAAGAATGTACTGAAACACTCCTAGAGGAATGACAACCATGAGAATCAATAATAAAAATAATCGTATTAGAAGCTTATTTTGTAAAAGTTTTTTTTTTCATCTTGAATTGGATTTATCAGTGTTCCAAGAGGTCCTATTAAATAAATTGAAGCAATGACAATTAAGCTACTTCCATAAACCATAGTTGCTGACAAATCAACAAGATTTAAAAAGTAAGGGAAAATTACAAATACAAACACACTTCCCAAAATGCACCCTTTATTTGTACGACTGTGCCATCCGTAAGTCACCTGTCGGAGGAATAAAAAACTAAAATGGACAATTAACACTTTCAAAAATACTCCTAGTAAAGCCGCTAAAATATAAACAACTAAGCCTTTTTTAATAATATCTGCTACGATATAAAATCCGAATTTCAACTTTACTTGCTCTTTCGAATCCATCGAATCTGTTATAAATTTATTTAACAACTTTTCTTCATAGGCAAAGAACTGCAATCAATCACCCCATATTAATCTAACTCTAAATTGTCGATAGCATAATTGTACTTAGTGATTCATTCACCCACTTTGAATATTACTTTTAAGCTTCACTTAGGTCAGCTTATAAATTTTTTGCCCTACAGCTGCTTATTTACTTGGGTTCAATAATTACTTGGATATCATCAACATAATTTGTTAACTCCAATTCAATTTCTTCGGAACTTAAAAGTTTGATTTGATTTGCTTTTATATTCGTGATTAACTGTTCTGGTTCATATGAAACATTCAGCGATGTAAATAGTACTTCAAATAAACGCAGTACATCGTCCTCTATCTCACTTAGTTTTTTTCCAGGTTGGTTAATCAAAATATTAATGTTTCCTAATTTATCATTCTCTTTACTGTGATTGTTTTTATATTCAATTATCATAATTTGTTTACCAGTTTCATAACCCGTCTCTGTTTCGCTCAGAAACTTAGAAACATCATATTTTTGTACATGACGTTCAAATTCCCCTATTGTCATGGGGAAAGTCTTCAGATTGGCAAGTGATTCATCTGTCTGATCATCAGAAGTCTGTTCAGTTGTTGACGTATTATGAGGATTTCCCTTCACCCCATACGGTGCACATGCGGTTAATAACAATGTTCCAACTACAAGACAATACTTTAATTTATTCAACTAGTTCACCTCGTTCTAATTCGTATACTTGATCACATAGGTAATCAATATGACGTTCATCGTGACTTGTTAATAAAATTGTGGTTCCTTTATTTTTATATTCAATCAAAAGCTCTTGAATTTCTTTTACCGATTCCTTATCCAACCCGTTAAACGGTTCATCTAAAATCAGAATTTGTGGATTTTCCATAATGGCTTGTGCAATTCTTAATCGTTGTTTCATGCCTAATGAATAATTTCGTACCTTTTTATTTTGAGCTTCGCTTAATCCGACTTTTTTTAAGGTTTGTATGACGTCCTCTTTCGTAATCTTTTTTTGGATATTTGCTAAAATTAATAAATTTTCTAAGCCTGTTAAATATGTAATAAACGGAGGTTGTTCAAGGATAATACCTGTATTTTTGATATATTCTTTACCAAAAACAATTTGTTTACCGTCAACCCAAATTTCTCCTGAATCAATTTTTGTAAAACCACTAACTGCCTTTAACAGCATTGTTTTGCCCGAACCATTATGACCAACCAAACCTATACAATTACCATCTTTAACTGTAATGGTAATATTCTTTAAAATCGTTTGTTCTTTTATACTTTTAGAAACTTTTTTTATTTCAATCATGACGCTGACTCCCTACCCTATTTCATATTTTGCGTTCCTTAGCATAATTTTTGAAACAACAATGATAAGCACCCCTAAAGTAATACCACTTTTAAAGAAAGGATCTTCTCCTATAAAAACAAGACTTAGTCCATTGATATTTAGATTTATTGCAAATAGACAAAGAATACCTATAAACATTACAAATAATGCGATAACCTCATTAAATTTTAAATAAATACAAAACATTAATTGTGTTAGGCCAATCACTAATAGAACACTCGTTAGGGCTAAAAAGATCATTTTTAACAGGAGTGTTTGCACATCTAGAAATTCCAAGCTATTTATTGTATAAATAAAACCGAAAATTGAAACATAGTAAACAAAAATAAATACGATACTATTTTTTATATACGATCCTTTAATAAATCTAAATGCTTCTTTTTTTGTATGGGCTCGAAGGAAAACGAATTGATAATAGCCTTTTTTTAACAATAAAAAGTGATATGCCCCCCAAAATATAGCCAATAAATAAAACATAAATGGTCCTATATAGTGAAACGGGCTATTCCCTTCCATATATTCGTACATTGAGAAATTGATATTGATAAAAATTCTATCAAATACCGCCTCTTTCGGTAAAATTACATCATAGTCATCCATGTAGATAATGATCTTTTGAAACCCTTGTTTAAAATTGATATACCCCAATGTAAGTGCAGAAAGAATAATCACGCCATATTTGATTAGCTTTCCTTTTGCCTCCATCTAACTCACTTCCTAATATTCCATATTGCGTACAGTTTTATTGACACCAACTACAAGTAAACATAAAGAAATAATGAATAATAGAATCAGTGGCAGAAAAACTTCCACTGTCGTGTATAAAGTATTAAATGCCGTGAAACTTGCAAAAATATCAAACCATACACTTCCTGTATAACTTCCAATTCTCCCATATACAAAATAAATAACTACTACTAATAAAATAACTTTATATTCACGATCTGTTAATAGTATTAAAGCACAAGATAATAAGCTAAATACAAATGCTAGTGCCAAGTATATGGTGCAAGTCATGAAAATAAAAAATAAATAGGGATGATTACTATAAAAGTCTTTAGGAAGCATTGATGCAAAACCACCTATATTCTCAATACTTCGATAGACAAATATGGCTCCAATTGAATAAAAAATAAGAAATGAGCCTACAACGATGCTTGTTGAGAGTAACACATATTGAATTACATCTTTGTAAATCGCCTTTTTTAAAGATTTATAGCGATTCCTTCCAAAAACATATAAGCTCCTTTTCTCCGAAAACAAACCTAAAGTCGTTAAAATAAATAAGGCAGGAATAAAATTAATCAAATAAAACATAGAAGAGTCTACAAATATTTCCCACGTTGAAATTTGGGAAATAAAATTACGTCTAATTTCTTCTTTTGTACCAACTAAATCTTCCGCATTATAGTCCATTGTTAGAATCTCAAAAAAATGACTGGCAAAGCCCCACGATAAGGCTAGTCCTCCAACAAGAAAAAGGACATTCAGTAATATGTATCTGCTTTTAACTTTTAAACTAGGCATAAAACAACCTCCTGTCTCCATTACATAAATAGATAAAATATCGTCCAACTAGGTTATCTCTAGTTGGACGATATTTAAATCTGGCTTAGTTACTTGCCGCCCATGAACCACTAATTGTCACTGAACCGCCACCAGTGTCGTTTGTTTTTCGAAGTCCTAACTTGTACTGATGGTTAACTGCTGCGTTTACAGCTGCAAACGTTTTTCTTTCGCCTCGTTGAAGAGTCGTTCCTCCTCGATAAACATCATTAGAATTTTTCATTGTCGCAGTAATCCATGCAGTACCCGAGTCGTTTGCTAGATTAACAATTGCGTCAGTATCAGAATGTCTTACTGAGTAAGGAGCAAACTTCTCAGCCCCAGAATATGTAACTGTGAAATTTGTAAATGTTTGTGGATCCTTTGCTAACGCTTCTCCATTCATTGCTCCTAAAAAACCTAGTGATAAAGCACTTACCATTAATACATGTTTAAATTTTGACATATTTTGCCCTCTCCTTTAATTTAGGTTTGTCACTGACTAAGGAAATTAATACAACAACTAGAAGAATAGTGGTTACATCATCCTCACCCCCTATAGTTATAATAATAGCGATTACAATTCACAGCATTTCCATTTACTATACTATCTGTTAAAAATTATATATATTTTTCGTCTATTTTCCACATTTTTTCTTATAAGTAGACTTTTACATCTTAAGCGTACTATCATTATTCTCCTTTCTCTTAAATTTCTACATTTCTTTACTATTTATAGTAGTAAATGGATCTTATTTCTTTTTTCTAGCAATCCAAATTGTCCAGCGATCCTTTTCAAAGATAGATCCTTCTATGGTAATGGCCTTCTTTATATCCTCAAGAAGGGCCGATAATTATACGTCATTTAATTCATGCAAAAGACTATGTCTCGTTCTTCCTTACAAATGCTCCTTATTGGTATGAACCTGTCTTGTTCCTAGAGTGTGATTTCCTTAATTTCATGAAAACCTACTTCTTTTAAGCTTTCTATTACTACCTGACTGCTATGTCGACGCACCACTTCCTTTTGAATGAGCGATGGAAAGCTTTCAAAGAAATACCTTCTTATAGGATGTGTATCTCCTTGAAGAATGCAATCTTCTAGGGTACGATCTTGTTCCGTAAGAGACGATAAGCCTCTTGAAAGAATGCGTTGAGATCTTTTAGATAATGTATCAATACCCGTTTAAGCACAACAACATAAGTATTTTCTGCATGGCCTGCTGCTAAAGTATCCCCTTGGACAAATTGTGGATAAGCTCGGCAATTTTCTTTTGCCCCTCTATCATGGCTTGTGAAAAATCTCCTCCTGTTACAGAGGATACCCTCGTATTGATAAGTGACTTGGTATAGATGCCGCCTCCACAGCAGATATCAACCACCTGTGCCACATGTTGAAAAGGAATATGGGTTGTTAATGCTTCCTTCCATGAATTTTCTGTCTATCTTAGAAATGATCTCTAACTATACAACAATAAGATCTTCTATTCATCGATGCATGTTGCAATGTTTTCTCCCCTCTACAGATAAAAACCCATGCATGTACACGCATGGGTTGAGCTGCTATTAACGATTTCTTGAGGACTTTAAAATAGTCCGTTCAATCAGTCTTATTTCATTATTTAGCTTGGCAATTGCCGCTTCGATTTGTTGATAGCGCTCCATTTGGTTGACTTTCTCTGTTGATATTGAATCCTTTAAAGCGGCATGCCCTGCGTATAAGCTTGCTAGTAAATCTAGCTTTTGAAAATAAGCTGCGCTATATTGCTCCATAACACCCAGCCCCTCGTCACATACTTTTTACACGAACAAATGAATTGTTGTTCATATTAGTACTATAGCCGAAAAAAGCAGCATCGAAACTCAGCCTAAATCATTATTTATCATCCTTTTTTTCACTAAATATCATTCTTTTAAAATAAAAATTGGCACTATTCTTTCTTTTTTAATAAAGAATAAATGAATGTATCATAGGCTTGCCCATTTTGATACATATAGTCTCTTAGGATGCCTTCTTGTTGGAACCCTAGCTTCATCAATAGTTGACTGGAAGCTTCATTTTCTAAAAAGACAACAGCTCCAATGCGATTCAGGTTCATGTCCTGAAAGCCATAGGCTATCACTTTTTGCACGGCTTCTTTTATATAACCTTGTCGCCAGTAATCGGGATGAATTTCATAGCCAATTTCTGCTCGATGATGCGCAGCCGACCATAAATGGAAGCCAATCGTACCAATGACTTCATTCGAATCTTTGCGTTCAATGCCCCAACGAATCCCTCTTTTTTGTTCAAAGTTTTTAGCAAACTGCTTAATAGCCTGTTCAGCCTGCTGTGTATCGACAAAGGGTTCCTGCCCATAATAGCGTGTTACAGCCTCATTCGAAAAGCAGCGGAAAATGGCTGGTACATCCTCTAAAGTTAGCTCTCTTAACCTAAGTCTTGCCGTTTCTAAAACTGGAAACATTCCCTTCTCCTCCTCTACCACCCATTACCATTTCTCTAATCCACCTTCAAAATCCTTTTTGACACTAGCTCTATCTCTTAAAAATTGATAAGATTAGCAATTATTACTATAAAGGTATTATAAAATAGCTTATAATAGTAATCAGACTATGCACTCCTACTACATGCATATCCATTACAGCTCAGCTTCCGTATTTTTCGGTATACCATTTTTGCTGAGTATAGATAAAGGTGATTTTCAACATGACATCCTATGAACGTATACTTATAATGGTCCCGCCGTTTCCCTAGCTACGCTATCTACTTGTAACGAACAAAGTAGATTTTGCTTGTAGGAGGGCAATATGTTGAAAAAACAGGCAGTACCATCTTTATTATTAATGATTGTTCTTGTGGCATTTCCACAAATTAGTGAAACGATATACACACCATCTCTACCGGATATTGCCGCTGCACTTGGTGTATCCAATAGTTCTGTCCAATTAACTTTAAGCATCTATTTTATTGGCTTTGCATTAGGTGTTTTTTGCTGGGGATGGATTTCTGATTTCATTGGCCGTCGACCTGCCATGTTAGCCGGTCTCCTTTTTTACGGTATAGGGAGCTTGCTCTGTGTTTACGCAGAGACGATTCCTTTTCTAATTGCAAGTCGATTTATTCAAGCGTTTGGGGCTGCCACTGGCTCCATTATTACACAGACCATTTTGCGTGAAAGCGTAGCAGGTAGCCAGCGACATGCTATGTTCGCACAAATTTCAGCTGTCATTGCCTTTACCCCTGCGGTAGGGCCGTTGATTGGTGGCTGGGTCGATCAAGCACTTGGCTTTCGAGCCGTGTTTTTTGTCCTTGTGGTGATGAGTATCTTGTTGTTCATGTATGCTTATTACAGACTTCCTGAAACAACAGATCCAGCCGCAAGACAACGAATAGCGATTTGGCCTGTCGTCAAACGCATTGTTGCTTCGCCAACCGTTCTTGTCTATGGACTACTGATTGGGGGCATCAATGGTGTACTATTTAGCTACTATGCCGAAGCACCCTTTATCTTCATTGGTCATTTTCAAATGTCACCAGGCCTATACGGTTTTCTTGGCATCATCGTGGCATTGGCTTCTATCATAGGGGCCATGATTTCAAAACGACTGGTCATCAACCATCCACCGCAAAAAATCATTCACCTCGGCTGTCTGGTGATGCTTTTGGGTGCTGTGCTGTTGACTATCGTTTGTTTGATGCCACTGCATGCAATACTCGTAGAAATCGGCATCTTGCTGACCGTTTTCGTCCTACTGCTCGGCTCTGGCATGGCACTTCCTAACTGCCTAAGTCTTGCACTAGTAGACTTTCAGGATGTTATTGGGACAGCAGGCGCGATTTTTAGTCTCGGCTATTACCTATTAGTCAGTGCCATCACAACGGGTATGAGTTTGCTACACAACGGTTCTTTATTAACAATGCCACTCTATTTCTTAGGTCTATCCCTGACGATGTGGCTTTATGGGAGAAAATTTATACGATAATCGATGAAAGCGGGCATCTTATCGTCAGCATAAAAATGAGCCACCTTGAATAATTAAGGTGGCTTCTCCTATTGACGACATTATTGAAAATAATAATCCAATACTTCCTGTGCCGAATGAAAAACCTTATTGCTTTGCGTTTTATAAAGAAATGTTGGATTCGTACAGGCTTTTTCTAGACTTTTGGCTTGCTTTAGCTTATCGGTCATTTGCTCGATAATATCCGTGTAGCCATCGAGTTGATTAGATATTTTCGGTAGCATCGTGGGTGAGATGTTCAAAACAATGGATACTTGATCCTCAGCATAGCTATTTAAATTGATAAAAAAGCATTCTTCCAAATGCTTGGAATGTTTATCTACATTAATGACGGCTTCTTGATAATTGGCAATTACACCTGTGGATGTATTCGTAACCTTAAAGCCCTGCTTTGTTAAATGTTGTTCGACCATCTTTAAAAACTGCTCTACTTTTTCATCTAATTGCGGTGTAACAGTCTTCTCAATTAAATCATCACAACGCTGATAAATTGTATCGATTTCAGCCTGTTTTTCGACAAGTAGTTTAAAATTGGACATTGAATACACGCTTGATCTCCCCTTTTTACTAAGGTAGACATTCATGAAGCATTTTAGTCATGACCACGAAAAATAACTATCCAAAGGAGATACCTATGATTAGAAATTCTGTAAAAGCCATCATTATCGTTGATGGCAATATATTGCTAATAAAAAATCAAGATGACGAGGGCTATTTTTATCTTTGCCCAGGTGGTGGACAAGAGCATGGTGAGACATTCCCTAAAACACTGCAAAGAGAATGCCTCGAAGAAATCGGCTCCTCTGTTCAGATTGGAGAGCTTCTTTTTATACGAGAATATATTGGAAAAAATCATGAGCATGCCGCCTTTGACGCAAATGTCCACCAGGTAGAATATTATTTTCAATGTCAATTCAATGGGCAAGTTTGTCAGCCAACCAATCCAGATCAACATCAAATCGGCACACAGTGGATACCTATAGAAGAGCTACACACTTATAGATTTTATCCTAAAGCATTCATCCGCCCTCTACAGCACTTTATCCAAGGACAACAAACAGCGATTTATTTAGGAGATGTCAATTAAAGCCGGCTTCTATCCTCATTGACCGCTCTTACACTAGATTTTTCACCATCGTATAATAACTACTACCTGGTGGATAATCTTTAATTTCTCCTACCACTTGATAGCCTTGTGCCTCATAAAATGTGCGAGCTTGAAACTCGTAGGTTGTCAGCAGAGCTTTTGTAGCACCCATTTCCTTTGCTACTAACTCTGCCTTGGCTAGGAGCTTTGTGCCAATTCCTTTTCCACGATACTCTTCACTAAACCAAAACTTATGTATTTCCACCCATCCCCAGTAGACTTCAGCCGTTATACCACCTACCCATTGCTGCTGTAAATCTGTGACTATCAATTGCAATGGTTGGATTGCCCCCTGCTGTCTACTTGCACGATGATAAGAGGAATGTTCATTATTATAGGCGCGAATTTTTTCACTTAAAAAATTCGTAAACGCTTCATGCTGTTTATGTAAAACCTCAACTTGATATTCCATCGAGTTCCTCCTAGTCCTGATAGCGTTTTACTAGCTTGTCTTGATGAGCCGCAAATATTTCTTCTAATGGAATATCATATTGATTGGCAATGACAATAAGATTGCCTAGTACATCCCCTAGCTCTTCAATAAGCTCTTGTTTATGTTCCTCATAGGATTGTGTTTTTTCATCTGGTCGATCTCTACCAATCTCGATCGCTCGAATGGCTCTCGCTACCTCACCAGTTTCTTCTGCCAAGAAGCCAATACGTGTAAAAATGTTGAGCTCTGACCAGCCTCGTGCTTCATAATAATCCTTTACCCAACGTTGAAATTCATTTAGTTCCAATTCCTTTTCCTCCATTTCCTTCCTCTTCAAAATAAATTATACTATTATTTGTGCCTTAGCCAAAGCCCTTGTTAAAATCTATGCTACCCATGGGAGGCTTTGGGAACAGCATGAGACTGTCATTACTAAAGGCGTGGCGTTTTTACGTTATTCCCTAAGTTCAACGGGCGTTTACACTGCTTTCGGTACAAGAAGAATTTAATCAGTTATGGAGGAAATCTACTATGAACAGTGTTGCTGTATTTTGCGGATCAAGTCTTGGCGCTTCTGATGCTTATCGTGAAGGTGCGATTCTACTAGGAAAAGAATTAGCTAAAAGACAAATTACCCTTATTTATGGTGGTGCTTCAGTTGGCATCATGGCTACAGTAGCGAATACCGTGCTACAAGAAGGTGGCAAGGTTATAGGGGTCATTCCTACATTATTAGAAGAACGTGAAATTGCGCATCAGCACTTAACCGAGCTGATTGTTGTGAACACGATGCATGAACGGAAAAGTAAAATGATGGAGCTAGCTGATGGCTTTATTGCCCTTCCTGGTGGTCCTGGTACTTTAGAGGAATTTTTCGAAGTGTTTACTTGGAATCAAATAGGGCTGCTTCAAAAGCCTTGTGCGATTTTCAATATGGAAGGCTATTTTGATTTATTAATCTCATTTTTTGACCATATGCAAAATGAACAATTTTTAAAAGCTCAAAATCGTGAAGCATTAATTGTCGCTGAAGACACTGCAACGCTTTTAGATAAATGTGAAAGCTTTGTTGCTCCGGCTGTGAAAACCTATGAATTAAGCAAATAGTGAAGTGGTAAGGTTGGCCCTAGGCGGGCTGATCTTACCACTTTGAAGTTTTTGACAACATCATTCCCCCACTTCCAAAATTAATTTATATTGGCGCAAGAACTGGGAGGCGACCGCGATTCTTAAAAGAAGATGGACTTGGTTATTTTCCGATTACTATTTACTATCATTTTATCGTAGACCACTAGTATGATGCTATATCTGAAGTCAATACTGTATTAATTTCAGATACGAGGGAAAAATCGTATTATACTGATCCAGCGGAAACAGCGTAACTGATCTCGATATTAGATAAGCTCGTAATGAAAAAGAAGTTCATTCCCTCATACAGATGCTTCTATCATTTTTTCTTTAGCGAATCCAGAGGAACGGTGTGCAATAATTTTTGACTATGAAATCAAGCTACTTCAACGAATAAGGTGATCTTCGAATTTGTTCGATTTTCTCCTTGTTTTATTGATCCACCCTTTTTTCCCGCCTTTTAACAGCGATTACCGCAATAAGGACCGTCATAAGCTTTATTACTACCACAATGACATACAAACTGAATGAGAGTATGGCTGGTAATAAAACGACCCACCACGACCAAGCAATCACATCTGTTAGCTTTAAAACGACAAAGACTATGGTCAACACTTCTGCAATGCCCATCTTTTCACCACCCTACAACCTTTCTTGACTATGTAGTAACTATATCCCTTACGATATGGAACAACGCAGGAAAAAATTTCACTATTTTCTCTAAATGATATAACAGGAGGTCGTACTATGACGAATATTTTTGTAAAAAGTGAGTTTGCTCCGTTAAAAAGAGTTGTTATGGCTCAATCAGAGTTTGCTTTTCCCGCTACAGGCAATCCAACAGATGACGAATTTTTAACAGAAGAAACGCTAGCCATTTATGCAGGCGTTGATACGCTCGGTAAAAACTTCAAAGAGGTCTTTCCAGAAAGACAGCAGCAATGGGAATTAGAACGAGCAAATTTTAAAAGGGTACTTGAAAAATATGGTGTGGAAGTACAGGTGCCACGACTTTTAACAGATTATGAAAAAGAGCTAGGACAAGAGGATGGCTATAGCAATTTCTTTGTTCGTGATCCCTTTTTCACTATCGGTCATTTTTTAATTGAAGGCTCCCTTCGATTTCCTCATAGACGGAACGAAATCTTGCCAGTGCGTAATCTTTTAGCTCAGGAAGCAAACGATAACCAATGTTTCTATGTGTCCATTCCAAAGCCTGATATCGCAGACGGGCTGGATTCTGAGGCTGGCCCATTTTTAGAGGGTGGCGATGTGTTAGTGCTAGATAAAACGATTTTCGTAGGAAATTCAGGGCTAGCCTCCAATAAAAATGGCGTGCAGTGGCTGCGTAATTTAGCCAGTCATTTTGATTTTACAGTGGTCGAGGTTCCACTTCATCCAACGATTCTCCATCTAGACTGTGCACTTAGTTTGGTAAGGGATGGTCTGATGATTGTCTGCGAGGATGCTTTCTTAGAGGGAATCCCCGAACAGCTGAAGGGTTGGGATAAAATTCATGTTTCCCTAGAAGATGCCTCACGACTTGCAACAAACGGTCTCCCTATCAATGAAGAGGTTTACATTACAGATAAAGAATTTACATGGATTGGCGAGCAATTAGTACAAAGAGGTGTCACTGTAGAATACATTGATTTTAACATCTCCCGAAGCTTTGGTGGTTCTTTTAGATGTAGTACACAACCACTATTACAGACAAATGCATAGACATCATCCATCTCCCCTAAAAAATAATATGAATAATGAACAAGCTGAAATGGCACATTATTTATAGGAGGTGGACAAAAAAATGTCTAGAATTATTGGTGTGGAACAATCATTATCTAATATCGAGGATGCTTTAAAAGCAAAAGGCTATGAGGTCATCCAGCTTCGCAATGAAGAGGATGCCAAAAAATGTGATGCTTGTATCATTACAGGTCAGGACAGAGACGTGATGGGCATTAGTGATCCTGTCATGGCAGGCCCTGTCATTGATGCAGATGGCTTGTCAGCAAATGACGTCATTCAACGTGTCGAAAAATATTTCCACTAAAACAACAAGTGCTGTCACCATGTCACATTGACTGGGGATAGCACTTTCTTTTGTCATTCCTACATAATCTGTACTTATAATACCATGTGTTCTTGTCCAAACTACTATACATGAACTAGAAAAAGTAGGGAGACATATGAGTCAAAAAAATATTGCGATTGTTATTTTAATGCTTACGACTACACTACTCATGTCAGGCTGCTGGGATGTTACAGAGCCTCAACGAATGTATTATGTGCAAGGTGTTGGGGTTGATTATAAGGATAATGAATATACTGTGTACTTACAAATTATCAACTTTGCCAACGTAGCGAAAACAGAACAATCTAACCCTCAAGCCTCACCTACAGAAATTGGTCAAGCGAAGGGAAAAACAATAGAAGAAGCGATTTACAAATTATATCGTTCCATGGACCAAGAAGTATTTTGGGGGCATATGACCTATCTTCTTTTCTCAGAGAATGCGATGAAGGATGAGCATGCCATTGCTGTAATCGATACTTTTTTACGCTTTCGTGAAACGAGATATCATATTTGGGTCTACTGTACACAAGACCCAATCGAGGATGTTTTATTAGTTTCTCCTTTATTAGAGAAGTCACCGACTGCCGCGAAATTAAGTAAGCCTAAAAATACGGCTAAGCAGGAGTCCTTTGTAGAGCCTGTTAATTTGCGACAGCTAGTGATTGGCTTAAATGAGCCAAACCATGAAATGAAAATCCCTTACGTAACTGTCAATGAAAACTGGGAAACCATAGATGGTACCAAAACAGAAACCGTTTTTGCAGGTGTCGGTATCCTCTCAAAGGATAGTTTTAAAGGCTATATTAAAGGTAAAGCCGCTCGCGGTATTGAATGGATGAACGATGAAACAAAGCAAGGGGAAATCACTGTTAAATTGGAAAATAACGAGAAAAGTGATTTCTTAACTGTCGATATTCAAAAGTTAGATGTCGATGTCAAACCTATCGTCCAAAACAATCAAGTCCAATTTGAGGTGTATTTAAAATTCAACACAATTTTAAATGGCTTTAAAGGGAAGCTGACACCCGATCAAGTAAGAAAAAAAGTAGAAAAAGCAGTCAAAGATGAAATTATGGCTACCTTCGAGGAAGGCTTGAAAATGGATGCGGATGTCTTTCGCTTATCAGAATACCTCTACCGCGATAATGTAAAGGCATGGAAGAAACTAGAAAAGGATGGCAAAATCCCATTAACGAAGGATTCCATCCGTAAAATCGATATTCATATTAATAAAGTAAGCCCTGGTCGTAAAACATTTGAAGAGACCATCGCCGAATAATGGAAGAGACCACCCTTCTTGGCGTGGTCTTTTTATCATGACAATATTTTTTTCATTTGTTCAAGGACTGCTCCCCTACTGATGCCTCCGTGATAACAAATCACCGCTTCAAGGTCGATATCTAGGCATTTCTGTAAAGACTGACGAGCTTCTTCTACGTCCAATGCAGTTGGTTCATGAACGCCCTCAATATGACCGTCTACACTATACATCGCGTCACCCGCCACCAATGTTTTACTCTGTGTTAAATACAGGCTAATATGACCTGGTGTATGCCCTGGTGTATGAATAACACGAATCCCGCCACAAAATGGTAGTTCTTCACCATCACTCAGCACCACATCCACCTTACCCTTCGGAGGGTTCTCTAAATGTCCATCTTTTACTAGCGGCAGCTCTCCTTGAATATAGGGCTTGTCGAGAGCATGTGCATATACTTGAACATGTGGCCCACACACCTGTAATAAATCAGGTAGACAGCCGATATGATCCACATCCTGATGCGTTAAGATAATCGCTTTGAGCTGATTTAACGACACACCCACCTGTACTATCGCCTCATGCAGCTCTTCCATTTGCCCAGGAAAACCAGTGTCAATCAACACCGCCATGTCCTGGTCCCACACCAATGTAGGATGAATCACAAAGCCCTGATAATGGAGTTCCAGCATTGCTATCCCGTTCGCCATTTGCATAACACGCGCCTCCTTCACCGTTTCTTATAAATTATGGCATTTAGCTAGTTTCTGTTTTTTAAACAGGATTCCCTGCTTTCTTCCTTTATTTTTATCATTCATAGTAAAAGGACCAGACATTTGAGACTGGTCCCTATTATTATATTACTGGTTCATTTTCTTATTGGTAATGTAATCGTAGTATACTAACAGGACAACAATAAGAAAGCTTAAGCTAACAAGACGGAAAATCATTGCTATACTCATCCATTCTGCTAAAATCCCTAAGAAAAATGCACTAACGCCAACACCAACATCAAAGCTTGAAAGAAAAGTAGCATTAGCTGCACCGCTTTTGGCTTCACTTACTTTTTGAACAGTCCATGTTTGTAAACATGGCATAACGGTCCCATAACCTGCACCGAATAAAATGGCTGCCAAAATAAGAGTGTGATTATTTGTTGTATAGGACAACACAATTAGTGATAAGAAACCAAGTGTTGCTGACACAATGATAATAGACCATGGTCCATTTTTATCAAACCATTTTCCTGTAAATGGACGTAATAAAGTGGAAACAATTGCGTTGATAAAAAAGAATAGAAAAATATGATCTAATCCCTTTTGCTCTCCGAAAAGGACTAAGAATGTAATGACGGCTCCAAAACCAAGCGTCGTCACTACAGTCAATAAAGACTGAAACCATACATCTTTTTCAAAAATCGCTTCCATAAATCGAAATGGCTGCTTGTCAAATTGTTTAGGTGTAGCTGAATGAATAAATGGAAGCATTATAACCGCAAATAAACAGAGTAATGCAGATGACCAAATCAGTGTATGGAAGGAAAAGGAATTATACATAAGGATACCTAAACTTGGTGCAACAATAGCTCCTACTGTTGTTGAAACCGAGAAATAACCCATTCCTTCTCCTAATCTAGCTTTAGGAATGATATCTACAGCCATTGTACTATTGGCTGTAGTAGAAATCCCCCACGCTGTTCCATGGAAAAACCGTAACAATAGGAAAATCCAAATCGTGCTAAGAAAAGGATATAACATTGTAATCATCAGCAACATGATGCCCGCCCCAATAGCTAGATGTTTTCGCTTATGATCGATTAAATAATAACCTATAAAAGGTCTTATTATAATGGCGCCTAGTGTAAATACCGTCGTTACCAAACCTACTTGCATAGGAGTGGCGTTTATACTTAATAAATAGGCCGGTAAGATAGGCAGTAACATTTCAAATCCTATAAAAATGAAAAAATTACTTATAAATAGAAAAAGAAATGATGTAGTAAAAATGGGTTGTTTTTTCATAGTTAAAATTCCTCGCTTCTAATTGTTTTGCTAAATTAGAAGCGCTTGGAACACTGAAACATCCCTTAATTGCCTTAGTTTTTTCAGCAATTTGCTCACCCTCTCTAAGTTTTATCACAACAAAAAAGACGCCATAAAACCGGCGTCTAAGCATTACTTTGTATCGTTTTTAAAATACGTATTTCACGAATGACATACAAAGGCAAAAAGCTTCCGGTTACTGAGTTCTATATGGTGTTTTTCTAAAAAATCGCAGACTGGTCCCTTTGAACAGTAATCATCTAATTGTAAAAATGTCTTTACTTCAACGGCAGTTCTTCTGAAAACAGTTTCCATCACATTTTGCCTCCTCTCTAAAAATCTATGAATAGCTTATTATAATTTAATACAAGTAACTCATAAAAGCAAATACAGCGTTTTAATTTACTGTTACACGGCATGTTTTATCGCTGCACAATATAGCCCACCTTACGAGGTACGACTACATTTTTCTTTTCCACACTTTTGATAGCTTCATCTACGGTCTTTGGTGTTCCCAAAAGCTCAAACATAGACATTTGTTTACTCATCTACATCCTCCTCTATTATGTCAAAAGGAATACGTTCTCTACTATTTGTATATGTTGAACGAATCAATTTTATACTAGGAAATTGTGTTCCCACACAGAGTGCTAGAGTAGTGATGATAACGAGTAAACTGTAATGTAGAAGCATTAATATCCACAACCCATCCTATCTGGTTCAGCTAAGGTTGCAACTGTTTGGAGTGGCTAACGGTTTAACCTTTATGCTTTAGAAATGCTAATACATAAGCGATCCAAATGACTGTAAAATGTAGCGCAAGGAAGGTCCATCCAGTAAAAAAAATAGAATTGGAATAAGTGTTCAACAATGGAATTTCAGCTATTTTCGTAACTAACTGATTATGTTCAAACACGAACACTCTTAGCTCTTGTGCTTTTTTCAAAGTCCATGAATAGACAATACTTGGAAACAGAAAGGATAGCACTATCATGCTGTAAAATGACATCGTCTTCATCGTTTTTAGAGCCAGTCTATTGGCAAGTTTATATGTACCCATAATGGAAACAATGAAGAACGGTGTGAAAAATACTAAGGGAAAGAGTCCTGGATTACCATTACTTATACCATTGGAGCTTCCTATCACAATTGGTTCAGTGAAAACATGTATAAGACTAAAAATGATAGCCGTTATGATTAGGCTGGTAGCATAGTAAAACCATGATAATTTACTCATACTTTTCCCCCTCCTTGACTATTTATAAAGTTCTTTCATTGTTTCCATCCAATAATTTAACCTGCACATTGGACGAACCTCCACCATAAATAGGATGGGGAACTTTTGATAAATCGAGTAATTTCTTCAGATGAATCAATTTTTCACGATTGGCCTCGATTGTCACATGATATGGACCTGCTATATTCATAAGTGATGATATACGCACATCTTCTTTCGAGAAATGGCTATCTAAAAATACTAAATCAAATGACACAGCTTCATTGTTTCGATTATGTAAGATAAGGGTACAATCCCCATTCATTAAATCTTTGCTCACCATCTCAAAATCACAGTTGCCATCCCCTTTGTATGAAATGGCCATAATACCAGTAGCTAAGGTTTCTTGATACGCCATTATGAGAAAATGGGGTAAAAATGAATAGAGTAACACTACGGAAACAATTGTTGTAAGGTGATATTTGTTTATGCTCCTAGCTAGTAAAATCATCGCAAATATAAATAAAATCGAGCCAATGATGCCGAGCAACACATAGCCATCTTGTGTTTGTATAGGAAAAGACATAAAGGAAGATTGGGCATGCATCACTTCATTAGAAGGATATGGAAAAAAAGACACATACATATACCTAAAATTACGATTGAACGAATAAGCGCCCTTTTATTATTAATCATTTTCTCCCCCCTCTCCAGAAAGTGTTTTGAAATTGTTTGGGCATTGCGAAGTCTCCTCACTTGTTACCAGTGCTATACCCATTAAGTGATGGTTAGATGATTTCTTATGTAACATACTCTCTCTCCCTTTTATACCTAAATATTTACATATACCAAATTTACCATATATACCCTAAATAAGGAATAAAGCCTTTTTAGCTCTAGACAAATGGCAAAATTGTTTTACCTTCTACACACCAACCGAAGAGTAATAAGTCAATCCGTCTCAAGGCGGAGAGGTAACACCGTCTAAAGTGTGTTTCCAAAAACAAACAAAAACACTATAATAAAACCATAAAAGGAAATTATAAATAGGAAGAGGATGTTCATTTTGTTTACGAAAATTATATGGTGGGCTATAAATATTGTATGGTTATTGATTTTTTCTGCCCTCGCAGTATTTATTGGGGTAAGAAATGTTGATGCTGCTGGGATGGTGCAAACTCCTGCCATTAAAATGGTGTCATTCATTATTTTGGGCATCGTGTTTCTAGTTGTTATGCTCATTCAGCTCATTTTTCTCTATTTTATTAGGAAAACCACTACAAAGGTCTCTTGAAGAAGTACTGGATTGTCATCCCTAAATGACATAAAAAGAAGCGAGTGGCTATTTTAGCACTCGCTTCTTTTACTTTCTCACCTTGTCCCACACAACTCTCTAAAATTACAACCTCGACAATGCCATTTTTCTTGTGTTTGTTCGAAATCTTCCAAGTCCACAGGCTCGTTAGAAAAAATATCGGCTTGGTATTTTTTCATTGCTAAGACACTGCGTTGAAATGTATGCAAAATATTATCCATATCGTAGGCAGTAAACCTATATTTCTTCCGTTTTCCCGTTAATAAATATTCGTTATAGACCTCAATTTGCTCCAAGGATACACGGTATTTTTGCTGAACATAGTAGGCGTAGAGCGCTAATTGCTGGCGGTCATCATCAGACTCCCCGCCCGTTTTCCAGTCAACAATAATCCATTTATCTGCTCGTTCATCATAATAATGAAAGTCCATGACGACGAATACTTGGATGCCGTCGATTTTCATCGAGCGGAATTGCTCTGGTTCCCCAATACGGAGAGCGCCCTTTTGTGCCGTGATTTGTTGGAATGTTTCGCTCATCAAAAAATGGTCAAACACAAGCTGTAAACGTTCTTTATAGTCCTGCACAAGCTCAGAAGAAAGTGTGCCGTAATAATAAATTTCCTGCATCATATAGTATTTATTCGGCTTTTGCCTCCAAAACTCCACATGGCGTGTAGAATCAATAAAGGCTGCATTAAGCTGTCCACGTGCCCCTTGCATCAGCTCCTCCAGTGTAGAAGCTTTCCCTGTCTGTAGATAATCATTAATGGCCTGTTCAATATATCGGTGGACAATTTGCCCAAATAAAATAGGCATCGATTGTAGCTTTTTTAAGCGATACACCAGTTGATGGTAAGGCTCTACATTATAGCTGAGCCATCCGTTATGTGAAAAATAATATTCATAGCCATATTTGCGAGCGCAGCTTGTCAATGTTTTATGACGCGAGAGTGACCACGAAAAGGTTGGGTATGGTGTTATTTCAAACAGGATAATCGCCTCCTAAAGCTGATGGATAAAATCATAAAGAAGCTGTACAATCAGCACAATCGTTACGATCCGCAATAATAGCTTCACTTGATTCGCATTCACTTTTCTTGCAAGCACGAGCCCAATTTGTGCACCAATCGTTGAGCCAATCATCAAAATAAGTGTTAATAGCCATTCAATTTTTCCCGTCGCAATATACGTAATCGCCGCTCCTGAGCACATGGCAAATACCCCCACCCGTGAGAGCCCTACTGCTTTGATATAGGAAATCTTCTCATGTGCATATGTATAAAGAGCTAATGTGCTACTGCCAGGGCCAAACATACCATCATAAAAACCAACCCCAAGAAGGATTGGACCGTTTTTTCGATTCATTGTAAAGCATTCATTGTCACCAAAATCAGCCCCACCCATAAAGGACATGATGAGTGCAAAGCCTAGTAACATAATGGCAATGAATGTCAATGTTTGACTGCTCATGAACGAAGCGAAAAGTCCACCAAGTGTGCCTCCAATCAAGGATACAAGTAGGACAGCACGCATTTCTGTCCAGGCTAATTCTTTTCGTTTATAAATCGTATAAAAACTGGAAAAGGCACTCACCATATTGGACACTTTATTCGCGCCAATAGCCGAATGGACGGGCACGCCCATAAGCATCATGGTAGGCAAGGTAATTAAGCCGCCACCACCCACTAATGTGCCCACGACATTCCCAATGATGCCAATTAGTAAAAACAACAAGTATTCCATAGTATCCTTCTTTCTCTAACACAAAAAGCAATCATTCTATGTTACAGTATAACAGATTAACATTTTGAATGATGAGAAATGAGGGGCAAGGATGCATACACAACAAAAAACACCCACACCGCGCTTTTGTCACCAGCTGACTGTTATAGCGGCCACTATTTTTGGAGCTGGCATCACCGCCACTCTAATCCAATATTCAAAGCTCCCTGCAACGATTCCTGTCTTACAAAGCTTTACGAATGAGCAAGCCCAGTTTGGACCGAAAATTGCGATCTTTTATTTACCCTTTATCGCACTTATGCTATTTTTACTTTTACATTATTTAGAAATGAAAGCTGCCTACCCTGTCATGCGCAAAAATAAAGCACCCCTGTCCCATAGACAGCGACAAAATGGCATTATGACGTTTTGTCTCATAAAAAATAGTATATTATTATATTTTACTTATTCCCTTTTCAATGACCTGACAGTGGCACTAGGTCACGAGCGTATTTTACAGCAGTGGCATGCCTACCTATTTCTTTTCGTGTTAGGCATCCTCTTTATTGGTGGCATCGTACGAGGCATTTTGTTGGAAAAGAAAATGCGATAATGTATCTCTTTATATAAGAATAAATTTAGGAGCATGTTGTTACACATGCTCCACTGAGACCTTAATTATTCAATAGAAGACATTAATTCAAAATAGTCTTTTTTTTCATGCGTTTGATAAAGATTCAACCACGCCTGTAATGTTTCTAGTCTAAACACGTCAAGTAGCCTCAAAACATGAACAGCAAATTCCAGTGGGGCTGTACCTGATGCCGTAACTAAATTTCCATCCGTTGTAGCAGGGCCTTCCTCAAAATGTTTATCCCCTATATAATGTGGACAAAACATTTTCAAGTATTCTAAATCGTTGCTTGTATGTTTTCTTGAATCTAGCAAACCAATCTTTGCGAGACCCATAGTTGCGCCACATATTGCAGCTATGATAATTTCTTCGTTCAACGCTATGGATACTTTCTTCAATAGAGGATCATGTATAGACTCAAGCCATGTATTGCCTCCTGGAAGAATTAAGACATCCGTACTATTCAATTGACATTCATCAATGGAAATAGTAGGAAGTATTGTAATTCCTCCCATCGTAGTAACAGGGCTTCTATCAATACCTACCGTAATTACCTCAAAAGCCGCTAATCCTTTTTTAAAATACCTTCCTGAATTCAGTTCAGCAATTAAATAGCCTATTTCCCAGTCTGACATCGTATTAAATACATAAAGATACACTCTTCTTGTATGCATAATAACCACTCCTTTTAAATGAATTACGCTTATTATAAAAAAACTTCACTGACATTCTCCGTCAGTAAAGTTTTCAACTTGATAAAAATTAATTAGCTCATAAAGTACGTCAATCATTTTTTGCTTTAAGCTTATTGGTTCTACTATTTGTATTGATTTTCCATATGGTAATAGCAAATAGGGAACATATTTATGTAACGCTTCTTCCTCTACTAGAAATATCGCTTTCTTTGAGGTCCGTTCTTTGAGGTGATCCCTTAAAAACCAATGCTGACTTATGTCATCTACCGCATCCGTCTTACCACAAATGATGAAAGGTGTAAGTTCCCGTTTATCTTCTACTTGTGGTAGAATGCTTTTCATAAAAAAATCACTTGCCGAGAAAGGTTGTGGTCGCTGGAAGGTAATGGCTGTTTGGTTCATATTGATAATGCGGCTTACTTTAAAATTACGGATCTCCTTCCTTAAATGACAATAGGCAATGACATACCAGCTATTATTCCAATAAACTAAGCCATACGGGTTAATCAACCTATGTTTAGGTTGTTCTTCATTATTTGTACGGTACTCCATTTCAACAGATGTTTCGTTTACTATACTTTCCTCTATTTTTTTCAATATCGGCTCCATAGATGATTGAGCATTAGGACTTACAATTTCGAATCCTTCTAAATGTTGCTTAATCATTTCATCTTGCTCTTGATTTGAAAATTTTGTTAGCTTTGATGTTGCACTATTTAATGCCTCATCTAAAAAATAACCAGCTTCTTTTGCAAAAATAGCAGCATGAAGTAATGCCGCTTTCTCATCAATATCAAATAGAAGAGGACTTTTAATAAAATTATTCAACAGGGTATACCCTCCGTTATGACCTGCTTCTGCTATAATCGGTACACCACTGGCAGAAAGTGCGTCAATATATCGGTATACTGTCCTTATATTCATCTCTAATTTTTCAGCTATTTCTTTCGCGGTAATTTTCCTGCCTGCATGCAGCATCCATAGAATCTGCATCATATGATCAATTTTAGACAATCATTGTCACCTCATAAAATCATTTTTTCATTTATTGTAAGCTACACGAAAACAGGCTACTTGATACCGTATGTACTGGTTACCAAGTAGCCCAACTATTATTGAATGACCAAATCTTCTTCTAGTTGCTTGAAATTATGTATAAGACCATATTTCTGTATGCCACGAGCGTGTTCGATGCTCGCATCTGCAAATTGGCGAAACTTTGCTTGATCCTTTACTGTATAGGCATAGACTGCTTCGATTGCGGGTTGCATCCACGGTTGTGTTAGTTTATCACTTGTCATGTCAGCTGTTCTGCCTTCGAGAGCAGCGATATAACAATGTGCATAGCTAGCTAAAGGTTCTTTGCCAATTTTTGTTGCCGCTACTTTCGCGTCACCTAAGTTCTCTTCCATGATTGCTTTAATAAATTGATAATTATACTTTACGGCAGGTTGCTTGTAATAGTCGATGATAGCATCAACTGCACGAATCTGTTCTTCCTTCGTCTCATAAGCATTGGCATAAAGTGCAGCAAAGATGGGTTCTTTTCTATGTTTTTTCACCCATTTATCCACCTGCTCCATATTGTTGGTGCGATATAAAATATGTATATGACGATAAATTACCCCTATTGCGAATAACGCAAATATCCCGAGTGAGATGGATAGTCGAACACCTGCTAATGACAGCGTAATCGCTAAGATAATAACCGCTCCATAAAAGAATGTTAGATTTACAATTTTCATATTGCCTCCTACTGTAATTTTCTACGCATTTTACGAGAAAAAATATAGCCTGCCCCTATAAAAAAGATCAAGGCCATCACTTTCATGATTGGAATAATAAACAGCTTGCTAATAAGGAATACAACGATAATATAGTAGACAACCATAGCTAGTAAAAACAATGTTAGCTTATTCACGAGGCTCACTACCTTCCTTTAGAGCCGCTTCAATCGCCGCTAACGCTTTTGGTCCCATCCCATGTAAATGAGCTAGTGTCGTAAGGTCCACTTTTTCCAGCTGCTTCAATTCTGTAAAACCCGCTGCCTGTAATGCACGAATTGCTGGTTTTGCTACTCCCTTAGGCCATTCTGTCATGCTTGCACGTCCCTTCACGAAAAAATCTTCTCTGCCCTATTATGCAAGCGTCCGCCAAGAAATGCAAATAAGTCAAAATGTCATCATGATAGCATTGGAAACATAGAAAAACCTGCTGCTACCAAAATCGCGATACTATGAAGCCTCCTGTCATCCGTTCATTCATCTATCATATGACATAGCCCGCAAATGCCGTCATAAGCACGGCTAACAAGGTCACATGAACGGGAAGTGTCCCCACAACGTAGCTCCATGGACACAGCCAAACACGATGCCCTGCATGAAATTGCTCATTTGAAAACCAAAAGGCTTCGCCAATCTCTTTTATAAAAAGCGATTTCTTTGTTCTTTCAATCATTTTCATTTATACTCAATTACAGACAATAAGGGTCTGTAATATATATAATAAAGCAATGGAGGCTATATCGATGGATAAACTATCAACACATTTATTAGAAAAGGCACGTACATATGAGCAAAGTACTCGTATTTCGGTGCCTGCCTATGACACATTATTTGCCGTGGCTCAAGCCTATTTCCGTTCTCATTTAGGTGAACAAGAGGCATCCCTGCTAGTTGTGGGGGCTGGCGGTGGCAATGAACTTTCCGCATGGGGACCAACGAACCCTCTGTGGACATTCACAGGCATTGACCCAGCTGTGGAAATGCTCCAAATCGCTCAACACAAGGCCGTACAACTCCAATTAGAAAGCCGAGTTCGACTGCTACAAGGAACTATTGAGAGCTTGCCACAAACCACGCCAAAATTCGATGCGGCCAGCTGTATCCTCGTCCTTCATTTCATTGTAGATCGTCAGGAAAAACTACATCTACTTCAAAACATTCACGATCAATTAAAGCCCGGAAAACCATTCGTCCTTGCTTGTGCCTATGGAGACCGAGAAAGTGACGAACTACAAGATCGCATCAAAATCTGGCAAAGTGTCTTTTTAGACGCTGGCTACACAAAAGAGAAAGTAGAAAATATGGGCAAAGTCATCATGAATATCTCTTTCATTTCCGATCAAGAAACCCAACAATTATTAAGTGAAGCTGGATTCAAAAACATTACCCGCTTTTTCTCCTCTGGTCTTTTCGCAGGCTGGATGAGTCATGCCTAGCACAAGGCCCCGCTATGTCTAATTAGACATGGCGAGGTCTAGCACTTTCGTCCTTTTATGAGCAATCCCATCACCAACCAATCGAGCTCCACGCTTAAGCAACCATACAGCTTAATTACCAATAAATACCATAATAATAGACATTGTTATCAATCGTCATGCCCATCTTTTCATAGAGCTTCTGTGCATTGATGTTATCCGTTGCAGTTTCAAGCATCATGTAACGAGCATTTTCCTGCTTACAGTAGACGTAGCATTGTTCCATTAAAGCCTGTGCCACTCCTTGTTGTCTGGCTTGTTTGGCGACAAATAAATCGTTTAAGATAAACGCTTTTTTCATGGCTACGGATGAAAAGAGAGGAAATAATTGAGCGAACCCTACTGCCTCATCCTCCTGATACGCAAGAAAAATAATGGACTCTGCCCGTTCTATTCGCTCACGTATAAATTGCTCCGCTTTCTGTATATCAGACAATTGCCCATAAAATTCCCGATAGGCATTAAATAAAGGCACAACATCCTCAATGGTCGCCTGTGTCACTGTACAAATTTTCATGTTTCGATTCCCCATTTCTTTTTCATTGTTCTTCTTATATGATGGTAGTAAATAATCTGACATTCCAAAAGAAACAATTTCAAATATTTCAACATGTCAAGGTGGTATCATATGGATGACTTTATCTTTCTATTAACAGAAAAAGAGGCTAAATATAAACAAGTGTATCAGCAAATGAAAATACTCATTACACAAGGAACACTTCAAACAAACGATTCTCTGCCCTCCATTCGAAAATTAGCAGAAACGTTACAGGTTAGCCGTAATACAACGTTAACTGCTTACGAACAGCTTGTAGCTGAGGGATATATACGTGGAGAAGGACGCAAAGGCTATTTCGTCAATGCATTAGAGCCAGTTTTCTTGCAGGAACAGGAACAGGAACAGCCAGTTCTATCACAGCCAACCAGCAACACAACATCATTGCTTGTAGATTTTCGTGCTGGGGCTGTTGACCAGACATATTTTCCTATGAAAACATGGCGTCAATTAGCCAATCAAGTATTACAGGAACCATCATGCTATCAATATGGAGAGCTATTTGGAGATCCCTTGCTCAAGGAGCAGCTTGTACCGTATTTACTACAAGCAAGAGGCGTATCGACAACGAGCGAAAATATCATGATCGGCAGTAGTACACAGCAAATGCTACTGTATGTGGGCTTTTTATTAAAAGACCATTTCCTAAGTGTTCTTTTAGAAGACCCTGGCTATAATGGGGCGCGTGAGGCCTTTCAGTTACATCGTTTTGTCATAGAGACATTGCCAGTAATGGAGACTGGAGCACAACTTGATATACTTAAACATTGTCAATCACGCTTATTGTATGTCACCCCTTCACATCATTTCCCATACGGTGTGTCCATGACCATTCAGCAGCGACAAACCTTAATTCAATGGGCGCAGCAAGTCAATGGCTATATTCTTGAGGATGATTATGATGGCGAATTTCGCTATACACAACAACCATTTCCTGCCCTTGCCTCGATCGACCCTTCAAAGGTAATCTATCTCGGCACCTTCTCAAAATCGTTTTTACCTGGTGTACGATTAAGCTATATGGTCTTGCCGAATACGCTAGTACAGCCATTTAAAGAGCGCTTTGCTCATTTTGAACAAAATGCCTCGTCCCTTCATCAACGGACAATGGCCCAATTCATGGCACAAGGGGAATGGACACGTCATATTAAACGAATGCGCTTGACGTATAAACAAAAAATGCAGCACCTTGTTCAGGAGCTGCAACGACAATTTGGTCCACAAATAGCTGTATTGGGCGAGCAATCGGGGCTTTATATAGTAGTGAAGGTCAAGTCTCCGCTTTCAGAACAACAGCTCATCCAGCGAGCCGAGACTTATGGTGTGAAGGTTTATCCAACAAGCCCGTTTTTTATTAATCAAACAAGTGAGGACCCATTGCTACAATTAGGATTTAGTAAGTTAACAATGGAAGAAATCAAACTGGGTGTCGAACGGCTAAAAGAGGCATGGCAGCCATAACTGGCAACGTTATGGCTCTCCCCCTCGCGCACTAAAAGGCTTAAAAATAATCAATAAATGTTGGGATACCCACTGGTAGGACGGCTTCAAGCAACGCAATTTCCTCAGCACGACCCTGTAGCCGTTCAATTTTTTCTAAATAATTTGGGCGTTTATAGCCTAACAGCATCGTAGCCAATGTTTGCACAGTTAAATGAACAGCATTATCGTTTAACGTCTCACTTACCTTTTGCACAGACAGGTTTCCATCTTTCATTTTGATGATGAATGTACCATTATTCCACGCCACAACGCGATCACTGACAGCAAGCTGAAGCTCGAAATCCTGACCGACAAAGGGATAGCGTAGTAAAAACTCTTTGACATCGACAATTCTCGCCATGAAATAAGGAGAGACCTTTTGAATAATCTCGCTATCCTCTAATAAAAAGGCCACAGCTTCATTTCCCGTTGTTTTCCCGTAAACATTATAAACCATCGAGCTATGTGCCGAGACAAAGTTCCATAAGCCTTTACGAGCCTCTTCCTGTAAATAAACGATTTCATCAATGTAATAATTTTCCTCCATTATACGGTAGAACATATAGCCCTGCGCTACATCGTCTTCATCATAATAGACTGCTGCCTGTAGTTGGACATCGCTATCAATGAATTTCTCCTCCCAGAAATCCTCCTGAAATTTTTCATTCCACGCAATACTATTGCGCACCATTACCCCGTGCGTTTTCTGTGCGTAACGTGCGTAAATATCTACAACATCTTCATGTTTGGGATCAACACGACGAATTTTACCATTGAGTCCCGCATAATGCGGAAGCTGTGTATCCTTCACCTGAAACTCTACAATATCGCTCATAATTTCCCATCCCTTTTTGCGATAATAAGGGATAGAATATGGAAATAAATAGGAAATGCATTGTCCTTCATTTCGCATACTTTGCAGGCTTTCAATAATCAAGCTCTCCATTAAGCCATGCCCAGAATACTCAGGGTATGTGCCAACTGCTGTGATGCCGCCCATTTCATAAATTTTGCCATGTACATTAACCTCAAAAGGTAGACTTAAAATTTGGGATACAAGCTGTTTGCCATCAAACCAACCAATGGCATGCCCTTCATTAAACTGCCTGCTCTTGGCATTTACAAAACGGCGATCCTTGTGAATGGACATAGACATCTGAAATACATAATTCAGTAAATCAATGGATTGTGCCATTTCGTCTAATCGAATTTCTCGCATGACTAAGCCTTTTCGTTGATTCATAATTCCCTCTCCTCATCAAATAACTCACGTAAAATGGATTGCGGTGCATCTAAAAAACGTTTAGTGACGATGTAATGAATGGTATCCTCATAGCGAATCGATTCAATCTCTCCTTCATCAAAACTATATATTGTAGCATTGGGATAGCCCAGTAAAATGGGCGAGTGTGTGGCAATAATAAATTGGGCTTCATGCTCTAGATCCTTGATAATTTTCAGCAGGCTTAGCTGCCTCGTTGGAGACAATGCTGCCTCAGGCTCATCCAATAAATAGATAGCTTTGCCATTAAAACGATTCATAAATAATGCAAGAAAAGATTCACCATGAGATTGGTGGTGCAACGACTTCCCACCAAAAGCGTTATATTTCCTTGGATCTTCTAACAAATCAATATGACTGGCAAATTGATAAAATGTTTCTGATCGTAGAAAAAAGCCATTCGAGATTTTCGGCATCCACGACAAGCGGATATATTCACCCAGTGAAGACTCTGCCTTATGTACGTCATATAAATTCTGGCGACCACCACCCGCTGTATTAAAATCGCAGCGATCTGCAATTGCTTCAAGTAATGTTGATTTCCCCGACCCATTTTCTCCAACAAAGAACGTTACATTTGTCGGAAACTCCAGCTCATATAAATCCTGCAAGCTTGGGATATTAAAAGGATACATTTGTTTATTCGGAATCGTGTCCTGTAATACCTTACATGATTTTAAATACATCTCGTTTCCTCCTTTCTCTTATTATAACGAACATCGCCCTAGCTGAAACATAATACACCTATCTCACGAGTCAAAAGAAAAATAAGAATAGTCAATCAAATCATAAACACATTATATTTCTCTAAAAGAACCCATCTGAATCCCTAATCAAATCATTGTCTGAAATAGCTTACGAAATCCTTACTATTCCCTCATAATCCTATGAGATATATTTCCCGAGAAATAAATAAAGGATATGTCGAAAGTTGCAATTCTCATACGTAGAATTATGTCATATTTTTGATTTTCAAATAAAATAAAACCTTTTGTTGGTGAAGTATTTCAGAATGAACCACGCTTTCTCCGCAACAATCATTGGTTTTCCTAGCAATTGGCTCATTTCAATGATTTTATTGCGCAGACATTTTGGGAGATTACTTATGGGGAATGCTTTATGAGCAATTTGGAAATCTCGGTGAGCGAGTCCCTTCAATTGATGAACGCTTAAAGAAGCTCCAATCTAATCAACCACTTCACCAAAAGTTCTATCTACTATGCCCCACTCATAAATTGAGTAACATCAAATGTTAGAAGGAGAAGAGCGATGTTTGTGACTCATTTTTATGAAAACAAGACGTCTGTTTTAAGCCAATTGCTCGTTAAACTGCCTACAGTGGAAGAGGATATTCGAATTAAAGGGCGCAAAGCCAAGGTGATAGAGGTACTTCAAATGGATGACCATAATTTTCAGGTAAAGGTTTTATTTGAAAAAATCCCTAAAAAACAACCGTTGAAAGAAATCGGAAAGAAAAAGAGATAACGCCTCACAGCGCCGTTTATTTCTTAGAAATTCGGGAAAACCAAAGATAACGATTGCGAATTATTCTCATCATTAATTTCTTCAAGAAAAACCGTTGACTTTTTAATTGATAACAATTATCATTATCAGTAGATTATTTCTTTTCTCCAAATTGCTTAATTCAGAATCCCCCTCTTTTTTGAATAAGCATGTATCAAACGGATATTCTTACATCAGACTAAGAGTATCCGTTTTTATCTGTATATTAGGAGAGTTTTACATAATAAAGGAGCTGTTTGAACATGGATTATCGTATTGAAAAAGACACAATGGGTGAAATTAAAGTACCTGCTGATAAAATTTGGGGTGCGCAAACACAGCGCAGTAAAGAGAATTTCCAAATTGGTACAGAGCAAATGCCGATTGAGCTTGTGCAAGCCATGGCTATTTTAAAGAAAAGTGCTGCGATTGCGAACAACAAACTAGGCAAACTTTCTGATATTAAAACGAATGCCATCGTACAGGCTGCAGATGAAATTTTAAATGGTCAATGGGACGATCAATTCCCACTTGTTGTTTGGCAAACAGGTAGCGGTACACAATCCAACATGAACGTGAATGAGGTCATTGCACACCGTGCGAACCAATTATTAAAGGACGCTGGCGAAGCTGATATTGTTCATCCAAATGATGATGTCAATAAATCACAAAGCTCAAATGATACATTCCCAACAGCATTGCATATTGCAGCTGTGTTAAAAGTGGAAGATTACTTATTACCACGACTTCGTCTATTAAAATCAACGTTAGAAGACAAAGCAGCTCAATTTAAAGATATTATTAAAATTGGTCGTACGCATTTACAGGACGCGACACCTCTTACATTGGGTCAGGAAATTAGCGGCTGGGCAGCCATGCTAGCAAAATCCGAGCATATGATACTCCAAAATATTGACTATATGAAGGAGCTTGCGATTGGTGGCACAGCTGTTGGTACTGGTATCAACGCTCATCCTGAATTTGGTGATCGTGTAGCAGCAGAAATTAGTGAACTAACAAGCAAACAATTCACATCGGCTGCGAATAAATTCCATGCCTTAACAAGCCATGATGAAGCTGTTGTTGCTCATGGTGCATTAAAAGCATTAGCAGCTGATTTAATGAAAATTGCTAATGACGTTCGCTGGCTTGCGAGTGGCCCTCGTTCTGGTATTGGCGAAATCACAATCCCTGAAAACGAGCCAGGCTCATCGATTATGCCAGGTAAAGTAAACCCTACCCAAAGTGAGGCTATGACTATGGTTGTCACACAAGTAGTCGGCAATGACGCGACAATTGCCTTCGCCGCTTCTCAAGGGAACTTTGAACTAAACGTCTTTAAACCCGTTATTATTTACAACTTCTTACAATCGACTCGCCTATTAGCCGATACAATGAAATCATTTAACGACCATTGTGCTGTAGGCATTGAGCCTAACACAGAAGTACTAGATCATAATTTACAAAATTCATTAATGCTTGTAACGGCATTAAATCCATACATTGGTTATGAAAACGCAGCAAAAATCGCGAAAAAAGCGCACAAAGAAGGCACTACTTTAAAAGCAGCAGCTATCGCAAGTGGTTTACTAACAGAAGAGCAATTCGATGAATATGTCGACCCAGCAACGATGATTTATCCAAACGTCAAATAAAATAAATGCAAGTTGATATATCAATGTTTTAGATCATGTCCCCTATTTTGAGCCTCGGCTAGAAAATACGGTATGATTGCACAAGAAAAAAGATTGGAGCTAAAAAGCTTCAATCTTTTTCTTTTTGAAGCCCATCATTACTCTTTAATGATTTGCCGTTTTCTATAAAAAATCAGAGCTAAACTCGCAACAATTAAAACGAATATACTAGCAATCAAAAAGAATAAAGATAACATTCTCTTTTCTCCCCAGTTGTTAAATGCTTGTGAGAAGCCAATAAAAGCCATCAAAAAAGATAGTACCAATTGTAGCTTTGAAACTTCTTTAAACAATAGCATACCCACCTTCTTATTCACCTGATAATATGAGGTATTAAATGCAAATGGAGAATAATAAAACCGTTGGAATGTGAGTGGATGCCCTACCAACAGATGTAACTTAACTGTAAAAACTGATTTAACCTGTTAAGCTTTTGGTATTGGCCCTACTTAGTCAATTTCTTTTTAAGTAATTTATTATTAGATATAGCAACTTCTATAATATAAATCATACATATTGCTAAAAATAATAGAGACCAATTGATTTTTCCATCCAGTAAAAGCGTATAGATAACTGAAATCACACAGTATAATAATATAATACTAGCAATAACTATGCCTTTTTTATTCTTCATTTTCTCAACCACTTTCTCTTTTCTACAAGCTACTAATATCAAAATATCCTAACTTCATTATACAATATTTAACCATTTTTGTATTATTAAACATATTATATCTGAGCATCGATAATGAAAAAAACACCTGCCGAAGCAAGTGCATTCTAAAACATCAATCCAAAATTGGGCACATTAATAAAAGCATTGTTCTCCAGAGTACACGCTTAAATGTTCAATGGCTAATGCTATTGCACCTTCCTCCGTTTCAACCAAAGTCAAATCTTTTTTTATTGGACGCCAATACTCATATCCATACTCTTCTTGCCACATAAATACTTCTATAGTATAGAGACAATCCTTACGTTTAATAATTTGAACTTTATATTGGCTACTCTGAGACATTATTTCCTTTATCAATTGTTCCATCCATTCACACTGTCATCCTTTAGCTCGCTCGCCTACATTGTATAGCGCTTTCTTTTTCAATAATCCCCTTTTGTATTGTCACTTTATTTATTTTCACTCCATTTTCTGGCGTATCAGTCAACATTATATGGATTCTATCAAAAGGAACATCACCATGATGTGCACTATAATTTAACGCACTTGCCTGAACAATATGTCTCCTTGTATTGCCATCTATTGTTTCAACTTTATCGATTTTTGGACACATGATAAAATCTGCGTAAGTTTCATCGAGATAGGAAAAATATTTGCTATATAAAGTTTCTTCAAGCAACTCATCTTTTGGTGCTCCAACACTTTCATATTTCCAGCCAACTAAGAGCCAATCATAAAGTTCTTCTGATTTCAATCGAAGCTTTTTATTATTACTTGTATAGATAACCTCACCATCTGCAATCGTGCATGTTTTTACTTGGTTTTGGGATACACAATTATAAGCTGGTTCAATAACTGCAACGTCTCCGTTTTTTAGTTTTATTTTCATTATCGAGATGATGGAAGTTTGATTTAACTCTAACTCATTTGCTTCTTCGGAAGGGCTTGATGTATTTATCCAGTTAACAATCTTATCGATAATCACTTCCTCATATCCATCATTTTCCTTAAACAAACGAGTTTCCCCGTTTAAACGATTTACTTGAATAAATGAAACATCTACTTTTTCCAATTTTGGTTGAATACTCGCCTTTACTAATAGCAATTGTATCGGGAAAAATAATCCAAAAATCACCATGACTAGTATGACTAACCTTCTCAAGAATTATCGCCACCTCTAATGTAAATTTTGTAAGTATTTTTCCCTTATATTATAAATAAATACTTAAGCAAATCCATCAGATCCCGATACAAAACAGAACGTCATTCAATAGCCTTTCTTGTTCTTCTAACCTGCACTGAGCCTAAGCAACTCAATGCTCTTTAGTTAACGTCCCTGTTAGTATATTTTCACTCCTATATACTCTTTTCGGAAAATTTGATAAATTAATAGTAAGTCATGTTTAGAAGGTTACAAAAGAGGAGGCTATCTCAATGAGTAAAAAGGAACTCTTGCAAAATGGAGTCAATCAAGTTTTTTTCGAAGAAGAATGGTATCCACCACTATCAGAAGCATTAAAGAATCTCACTGCTGCACAAGCATGTTGGCAACCAGAAGGAAAGGCCGCTAATACGATTTGGGAAAATACTAACCATTTACTAGCCTTTAAAGAGCGCTTACTTTCTCGCTTACATAAAGATAACTCATTTGTTGCTCCACAAAATAATGATGAAACGTTTGTCCAAGGTGGAGCGAATGATGAAGATGCTTGGCAAGAAACAGTGAAGCGAACCCTTCACGTACATGATGCCTTACAATCTTCATTAGCTTCCCTTCAAGAAGCAGAATTGGATCAACCTAGTCCTTCTCTTCCAGTTTGGCAACAATATCTAAATATCCTTTTGCACGATGCTTATCATACAGGACAAATTGTACAACTTCGTAAACTACAAGGTTCATGGCCAGCTAAACGCTCCTATTTATAAACGATGCTTAAAATCGCTTGACTATTGCATACAACAAAGCGATTTAAAAGCAAATCTGACTGTTATATCAAATAAAATCCCAATTTCCTAGTGTTCAAATTGAGGAATTGGGATTTTTTTCAACTCACAAATAGCGCTTTTTTCTGGAATAATTATAGCTAATGAGTTACTAATATTCATCACACTTTATATTTGTATGCAACTTGAACGATTAACTGAAATTTATTTTCCCCTCGCCTTAAACTACTATCCGTTTAGCAATCTGTTCCTTCCCCTAAAGAAAAGGCACAATTCTTTTAGCAGAATCGTGGCTGGTTGTTAAATTTTATTTTTAAGGGAGAGCTGTTGATTGCTTTGGCTAAAGCGTTTCTATTATTCAAAAGCTGTAACAGCGATGCTCCATACAATTAATGCAAAAGAGATTGTTAACCAAACTGTGTTAGCAGTAGTTGGTTGTTCTTTTTTTACTTTCTTTATTATTTCTACAAGGTTTAGACAAAATATAATTGCTAAAATTGGCATTAAATAAATACTAATGAACACAAATACTATCATATATGAATCGTTCACCTCCAAAATAATTATACCAAATTCTAACAATTGTACGATTATTAAACCAAACTGCCCTGGCAGTTTAATAATATCTATACTCGTTTTATTTTAGGCTGGTTTCGTAAAGATTATTGCTTTTTTATAAATCAATAAATGTGCAGTATAATAGAAACAGGTAGATTGAAATATCATATTTGACAATATATTAAAGATTAAGAAAGGAAGGATGATCATGACGAAATTATCTTATAGTGGTTTAAAATATGGAGAAAGTGGTGTGGAAATAAAAATATTGGTGGATGTACAAAATGATTGGTGCGAGATAACGCATACCAAGAAAGTGTCACAAGTAATGAATAAATCAACTGGGGAATATATCACAGTAAATCGAAACACCTTGAAATGTGAGATTGTTTCATAATACGAAACAAATAAACTTTTTGCAACTAACTATACCGATATACTAACACAATGTAGACAAGACAAGCCATCCGAGAAACGAGTTTCGCGAATGTCTTTGAGTATCTTTGCAATATCCTAGCATTCTTCGGGGACGATTTTATTCCGATCGACTTCCAATAAACAATTCTAATAAAGGGTGAGGCTTTTCGCTTCAATCTTTATTAGAATTGATTTTTTATTGTAATCAAGTATTTTTCATTCATTTCGAGCTGGTCGATTGAGAGTTGGTCTAACAGGAGCTCGAATTTCTTTTCGCTATCCTCCCCTTCTTCCCCCTTCCAGCAAATGTAGATTTCGCAATAATCACCTTTTGGCAGAAGTTTTTTCAGGAAGTTACAAACAAGAAGTAATGTGCTTTTGGATTTTTCGTAGTTATGTGGCGAATGCACTTTATTGTCGTTATGCATTTGCCAAATGGGACTCCCTTTTGCTTCAAGCTCATATAGGTATGGCGTTGTAAAATGTTGATGCTGAAGCATTTGACGCTCTTCGCTACTAAGGAACAAATCTGTTATTTCAACTTCATCTTCCATATCGTCGTCATTTATTGCAGCCTGGAAATTTAATCCTATGTAGGTTACCATGCTCATTTCATTCATTCTCCTTATCAAAAACACCCTGTAAATGTACAGGGTGTCAGCAACGTAGCTGTTGGTATCGTAAAAAGACGTGCATTTTTGTACGATGTTCTAAATTCCTTACCTGTGTCACCATGCCATAGGTCACTCTCTGAAGCAATGGCTTGAAGGACATAGGCTTCAAGCGACGGGTTGTCCGCTTCTTTTTGTAAGGGTTGCTACCGTACCATGTTAACTGTAAAGGCTGATGCTTTGATGGTTTGATATTGCGGTGGTGTTTTTTGTTCAATATACAGTGTTGTGTAATATGCATCCGCAATGACAATCAAATAAATAATGAATAATAATCGTTTTGTTCAATGGTTCAAAAAATATTTCTCCCTTTTTTCAAATCTGCTATTAAAACTTGTCTACTTAATCATACGAGCAACACGAAAAAAGGTTTCAACATTTTATAAGGGAGACAAATTTTCGTCCCCCTTACGTCTGCAAACTTCTGCCACCATCATTTTCCCAACGGTCAATGTCCCAATGATCCTCTTCTTTTTCTCTGCTACTTGCCATTGTACTCGATTGAACGAATGACATTTTGTCCTCACCCTTTTCAAGCGTTCTTCTCTATTTTATGAAGGGGAGGAGGTTTTCGTTCCTCGTAAAAAAGGCTTAAATTGAAAGCCTAAGGCAATTGCAGCTCCTATACAGCTAGAGAGGCAGCCTATGATTAAATACAGATTAAGCGTAGATTCCCCTATGACAACAGAAGCAATCCCGCCAATCACAGGGAACAACGCAACCATGTAGCCACTCTTCGCCCCGCCAATTTTTTCTACTAGCTTTAAATAAAATAGCCAGGCAAGAAATGATGCGATGATCGTTAAATACAGTAGGGCTGATAAATAGGTAATGGATGTAGGCAAGACGATTTTTTGTCCTTGTATCCAGACAATACCACACATGACTACACTGCCGACTGTAAAACCAATGGCATTGGCATAAATGGGGTCAATCTGGCGCTTTGCATTTCTTGCAGAGCTTGCATCCCCGATTGCTGTTAGAACAGTACCGAGTAAAGCAATTAGGACCCCTTTTAAATCAGCCAAACCTGAAAAACTATGTAAAGTGGGATAGATTAATACCCCAACACCGATTACCCCTAAAATACCACCGATTAAAACGCGACGATGTAATGGTTCTTTAAGAAATATTCGAAGAGCAATGGGCGTTAAAATTACTTTTAATGAAAAAATTAAAGTGACAATCGCAGCGGAGCTCAACATCGTCGCATAGTATAGAGCTAAATAACTGAAGGCAAAATTACAAATACCAAAGACGATAATAAATGGAAAATCGTGCTGCTGCGGCTTCCCCTGTGGTTTCATCAACCAAGCAAGTAGGCCAAATAAAAAAGCAGTTATAACTAAACGATAGGTTAAAGATAATTCTAGACTGACTGGGGTTCCTTGAATCTTTACTGCAATAAAATTAAGTCCCCAGACAATTAAACAAAAAATATACATAAAATTGGTCATATCTGTTCCTTCTTAACTAGGGTTGCCATCTACCCATTATGATTGTGTGATAGTACTTACCATCTGCAAGGCATTTATCATTTTTCAAAATACCTTCTACTGTAAAGCCCCATTTTTCATAGAGCTGTATAGCTTTTTCATTCGTTTCTAGCACTTCTAATGCCATTTTCCGTACACCATTGGCATCTGCCCAATCAATAGATACTTGTAGTAGAGCTTTTCCAATACCATAGCCCCAAAAAGCCTTCCTAACACCGACGCCAAATGTTACTTTATGGGCAAGTCTCTTTAATGGAGATCCCTCACATCTGGAGTACCCAACGATTTGATCACCTACAACCGCTACTAAACACAGATTTTTCGGACTTGCTGTATCCTGCTGAATAAGCTGCTCGAAGCCCGCTTGATCGATCAATGCCTCCCCCTGCTCTCGGTCGAAGTTTTCTGTTTCACCGTCCAATTGCAGGCGCAAATCCGATAAAGCTTGAGCATCCTCAAGTTGTGCACAGCGAATAATATAGTCTAGCTCTTTTATATGAAACGCTTTTTGGTCAATGAGCATTTGGGAACTCCTCAACTGGCTGAATTTTTACAAAGCGATTACGCCATACGGATTCGTGATGCTGAATAATCTGAGGTGCTGCGAGTACTTGACTATGTAAGGTGCTATGTGCATCTTCGACTAAAATATTATGATGGTAGCCATGACTAAACGCGCTGCGAATCGTCGTATCAAGACAAAACTCTGTTTGAGCACCTGCGAAAATCAACTGATCGATGTGCTGTTCGTTCAAATATTGTGCAAGATCCGTTTGATAAAAAGCATCCCAAGTTGTTTTTTGAATCACTTTATCTTGTGCCTGTCTAAGCAGTCCATGATACAGCTCCCACCCTGGCTGACCCATTGCAAAATCAACATCATTGGCCTCTGTATGTTGAATAAAAATAATTGGGACTTCGTTATGACGTGCCCATGTGATTACCGTATTGATATTTTTAATAATCGTTTCATCATTCCATAGATTTTGTTGGCTATCCAAAAAGAAAGCCTCTTGGATATCAATAATAATGAGTGCTTGCTTCATAACGTTCTCCTTTATGCTTCGACTTTTCTTTTTCATTGTACTGAATTTTCCATTAGAAGGAAATAAAAAAAGAAGTACCCAGCGAATTGCCAGATACTTCAATGTCATTATTTCATTAGTTCTTCTGCTAATTCAACAGGTACATATGTTTTGCCAGCTTCTAATAAAGCGGGCGCTACTTTAAATTGGCGAAGCGCTTTATTATAGCCATATTCCTTTTGACCACGAGTAATGGTATAGGAAACGGCACCTTTCGAAACAATAGCACCTTTTGGCGTAACTTCTACTTTAAAGCCAAGTTCTTCTGCGATTAATCGTAGTGGCACCATTTTCGTCCCTTCTACTTCATAAAAGTCTTTCTTGATGATTTCTTGAACAGCTGGATTCGATGGTGCTGGTTCAGGAGTTGGCTCTGGATCTACTTCAACTGGTTCTTCCTTCTCGATCGTGTCCAACACGATGACTTTAGAAGGTGGTGTTTGAGCAGGAATACTCATCGTAGCAATTGTGTAGAACACGGCTAAATGCTGCTCTTTTAAATCATCCAATTTTACATCTTTACCAGAAGCACTTACTAATTTAGTATCTTCTCCAACATTTAATTTTAAGTTGTTGTCTGTATCGATTAAATTTTTATCGAAGAAATCAACTTCCACGCTACCCATTGCTTCTGTTTCAACAATAATTACTTCTGGGTTATACTGCGGTGGATAAATTGCAAGCATAGGTTTTTTCGCATAAGAGTAAGCCGACACCTTATCCCCTTTTTGAAGCTTGACTTCTTTTCCTGTATTATCGAAAATGAATGACTCTTTATTAGCGATGACAATGTTCGTATTGTCACCGTCCATTACTGTATAGGACGTTCCGTTTTCACGAACATCTACATTCTCCACTGTACCCGTTACTTTAATAAAAGTCGGCTGCACTTGTTGCTCCGTAGTTTCTGCGTTCGTCACCACAGCCTCACCTTCGTTAGCTGATGCAGTTGGAGCTCCAATCGCGCCCCCTAATAATAATGCTGACATAGCAAATGGTACGACTTTCGTCATTTTCATAAAAAAGCATCTCCTTCATATCTCGAATTCATAGAAGTAGTCGCCTCTGCATGAAAAAGGTTACAATCTGACCGATTTTTTTATTTTCAGCGAAGTCACACTGCTCTTGAACGGTTGCATATGATGAAACGCTTATGTTGTTCGCTTTGATTTGAGGGCATCTGGATGTTCGCTTTACTTTCGCGAGTATTCGCTTGCCTTCCGCGAGTATTCACTCTCCTTCCGCGAGTATTCACTCTCCTTCCGCGAGTATTCACCTTCCTTCCGCGAGTATTCACTCTCCTTCCGCGAGTATTCACTCTCCTTCCGCGAGTATTCACTCTCCTTCCGCGAGTATTCACTCTCCTTCCGCGAGTATTCACACTTCCTCCGCGAGTATTCACTTCGCTCGCGAACGTTCACTTCGCTTCCTCAAAAGATAAATCGCAGTCGATTGAGGATGCGCTGTAAGAAGTATTGATGTTCGCTTTGTTGTGCTCTTAGCTCGCGGGCGACGTCGGGGTGGTCGGTGATGACGCCGCTGACGTTTTTTTCAATAAAGGTTTGCAAGGAACGGTCGTCATTGAGTGTCCAAACAAATAAGTCAGTTGGGTGCTGCTTTAATTCCTCAATCAGCTGCTCGGTTACCCAGGATTCTTCTAATGCGATAAAATCAACATTTTCCTCCATTGGTCCGATGTTGAGTGCATAGACAATGCCCACTCGCAAATTGGGCACCAATTTTTTTAATTGCGCCATTTTCTGTACATCAGCGGATTGCACATAGTAGGAATCCAGCACCTTGTATTGACGTAGCTTCTCAACTAATTTAGGTAAAACATCTTCCGTTTCTTGGCCGTGCACCTTTAATTCGATTAATAACGCCACATCTAACGCTTTGGCAATTTCGATACAATCCTCTAAAGATGCAATTTTATCGCTATAGCCATTTTGGTGAATGGTTAATGACTTTAGTTCACTTAGGGTCATATTCGCAATGACACCATTTTTACCGGCTAGCCGTCTTAATGTTCGATCATGAAAGACAACAAATTCACCATCTACGGTTTGCTGAATATCGATTTCAATTAAATCTGCCCCCGCATTCGCTGCATTTACTAACCCGCTAATCGTATTTTCTACATTACCTGCAACATAGCCTCGATGGGCAATAATTTTAGTATCTGGGGCATAAACACTTTTCTCTAAAGAATTGATGTTCATCATACTTAATACGATAAAAACGATGAAACTGATCAATAGTAATGGCTTATAGCGTCGCTGTCTCTTGGTAGCCACTCTGACTTTGCCTAGCACTGGCGTGTTATACGTAATGGCAACCATGACTTGTGAAAACATAGCCTGTAATAAACTAAATAGCACTACAAAGACCATTTCCAACAAGGCAAGTGTAAGCCCCGCTGTGACCAATGCTGCGCTCGGCATTATGCGCTCTATTAAATAGAGCGGAAACGTACTGATGACCGTTATTCCTAGCATCATTAGCAAATGACCTGTTAAAAGCATCGCTAATAATACTAACAGTTCAAATAAACCTCGTTTAGAAAAACGCCAGCTTTGCTTAAAGGAACGTAGAATCGAGATGTTGGGCTGAATTGTAAAAATTGGTAACGTTAAAATACTACGAATGCCAATCATCACTACGATGCTTGCCACCGCAGCATATGCTAGCCTACCAGCTCGACTGCTCATTATTTCGTCTGTTAAAAAATGTGGCAGAGAAACGGATTGCGTTAAGGTAAGTGGTAGCATAAAGGAAGCTAATGGCATTAATAGGGCAAGATAGACAATTAAAAATAAGACTTGGACACTAAAAAAATAAATAACTTTTCGATTCAATTGCTGCCATAAAGGAAGAAAGCGATAGCGCATCCCCCTTTGCTGATGAAAGGCCATGAGAAAGAGGAAGCCCATTTCATAATAAACAAATAATAAAAACAGCAAAATTAATAGACAAATCATCATGATGACAAAGGGATGCGCCACAAAGCTTTGCCAATTTTGCTCAGTAATATGTGTATACCCTGTTACTCGGAGCATGAGCTTCAAGACGATCGAGGTTACAGGGATTATCAATAAAAACTGAAAAATTCTAATCAATGCGAAAACTTGTACATAATCTAACCGATACGCATAAATATTGTGGACAGCCTGTCGCATTACTTGTCCTGCCTTGTGCACGTACTCACCCCTGTCATGCTGTTAGAATAGCTCTCTTCTAACGTATGTTCAAATAGCTATAGCACAGTACTGAAAGCCGCTAAAATAGCAATTTGTTCAAGTATCCTATGCATCAAAGTAAGAGAAGATTTGTGTATTTATCGTGACTTTCTCCATTTTTTTGAAACTTTTCATGTTGCTATCCAGTATATAACTAGATACCCACTAGAGAAAGGAGCGCAAACATGAAATTCACTCTTGGCGATATCATTAGTACAACTGTTCTTTTATGTATGTTTCTAGCTATCTTTTTCGTGATGATTCATATGATTAAAAAAATGAAGTCAACCGTCCCTGTGCCTCCTCCACCAACCATGCAACAGCAAGTAGAGGACTTAACAAAACGTGTATCGAGCTTAGAGCAGCAAGTAAAAAATTTTGCTGACAAACAATAGACCGAGAAAAAATCGCTGCAAAGGTTATCCTTCACAGCGATTTTCATATACCATCTTCCCATCCACCACCGTACAAGCTACTTGTATATGTGGTAGTTGTTCAATATCTACAGTAAAAAGATCCTCCTGTAAAACCGTAAAATCGGCTGCATAGCCTGCTGCAATTTTGCCACGTTTATGTGACTGACCGATTATTTCGGCTGCTCCTACGGTATACAGATGGACGGCCTCAAACCGTGAAATTTTCTCCTGCGGATTATAGCCCTCATGGCTTTCGCCAATATTTCTTCTTGTGACAGCAGCGTAAATGCCTTGTAGCGGATTGGGAACCTCAATCGGGGCGTCACTGCCCCCTGCCACAATCAGCCCTCGGTCAAGAAGGGACTTTAAAGGATGTAAGCCTTGAGCGCGCGCCTCTCCAAGTCTCGATAACTCTGCTTGATATTCTCCCTGTACAAATTGCGGCTGCATATCTACCGCAACAGGTAAAGTAGCTAGTCTGGCTAATAGTTCATCATCAACTAAGCTACAGTGAATCACGCGATCAAACTGACCATCCTGCGGCGGATAGGCCGCAAAAACGTCTAAAATCGTTGCTATTGCTAAATCTCCAATCGTATGCACGGCCACAGTTTGTCCGTACTGACGAGCAAGCTGAACATAGGTTGTTAATTGCTCTGTTGTATGAATGAGCATCCCAGCATTGTTAGGGTCATCACTATACGGTTGACGTAGCGCCGCCGTGCGACCGCCAAAGGCTCCGTCAATAAAAATTTTCATAGCGCCAAACTCTAAAAATGGTGATGGGGCTAAATCCATTTTTGCGACCGCTTCAAAGACCGTATGATGCTGTAATAAATGAACTTTAAAGGATTGCTGTGCCTCCACGATTTTACGATAAGCCAGAATCGGTTGGCTTGGTGGTCCGTAATAGCTTAAGTCCTCAGAATGCCCTCCTACTAAACCATAGGATTGAAGCGAGGCCACCGCTTTTGCCAAAGCATCCTCGATATACGCAGGTGTAATATGCGGCATATGGTTGACAATTAAATACAATGCTGCGTCCTTTAGTACACCTGTGAGCTGACCGTCGACTTTGTCAATGACACCGCCCTCTGGTGAAGGGGTATCATGTGTAATTCCTGCAAAAGTGAGTGCCTTAGTATTGGCTAAGATCAAATGATGACAGCTCCGTTTAATGATTAAATAGGCTTCTCCAAGTGCATCCAGCTCCGCTAATGTCGGCAAAATCGGTTCATCAAATTGGTTTTCATTTAGCCCGATTGCAATGACCCATTCCTGTGCCGTGGCCTTGGACATTCGCTCTTGAAGCTTCTTGAGTAATGCCTCTTTACTGGTAACTGCTGAGACATCAATATGCTTGAGCTTTTCACCGTAGCCAATAATATGTAAATGACTGTCTACAAAACCAGGGTACATGGTCTTGCCCTCTAAATGTTGGATAGAAGCAGCTAGTGGCGACAAGCTCTCCACTGAGCCTGTCGCCACAATTTTTCCATCTTCTACAAGGACTGCTTCCACTGTTTCACCAACCTGAGCCATCGTGTAAATCTTGCCACCTGTCCATAATGTTGCCAAAACAATTCCTCCCATGTCCTATGCTGTTGCTTCAATTAAATGTGCGCTCTCTAAGCGACGACGGACAATGACACCAATCCACGCTGCAAGTACCGCTTTGACGATCCCCACTACGATAAATGGTGCAACACCACCCATAAAGGCAGCTGTCCACGTGTATTCTGCTACAATTTTTAACCACACTGTTCCGAACGCTAATGTGATGATCATGCCAATAATATTCGCAATAATAGCGTGAACAAATGTAATACCAAATTGATCTAAGTATAAGCCCATAATAATCGCTGTGACAAGGAAACCGACGATATATCCACCTGTTGGACCAACTAAAATCCCGAGTCCGCCTGACATCCCACTAAATACAGGTAAACCTACTGCGCCTAATAGTATATAAAGCAGGACAGATATCGTCCCTAATCTTGTCCCTAAAATGGTTACGACAATTCCAACCGCTAAAGTTTGTCCTGTAATCGGAATAAGTGGTAGTGGAATCGTTACTTGTGCTAGAACGGCGATAATCGCAGCTCCAAATGCTGCTAACACGTATTGATATGTACTTCCTTTTTTCAATGTAAAAAGCCTCCCCTTTTGCGTTAACCAATAATTAAAATAAGTTAACACAAAGATAAAGCAAATAAAAACCATTGTCAATCTATTTTCGAATAAAAAAGGAAATTGCTAGATTACAATAGTAATTTCCTTTCAAAATGATTACCATAAAGGTTCATTCATTGGATCTTTTTCTTGCAGCTTAAACACATATGGCGCAATTTGATGATGATAAAAGAACATGCCCACTAAAAAGAAAATAAGTCCGATAACAAAATGTTGGAAAACATGCTGCAGCATAATCAATAACGGCACTGGCATCGTCATCACACCACTGATTTGAATGGATTTTTTTGTGCGATATTGTTTTTGTCCACAATGAGGGCACACAATTTCACCATTTTTGCGATACAACTTACGTGCATCTTTCTCAGACCAGCTCTCCCCACATTCAATACAAACAGGTAGGCCATATCCTTTTTTCACTAACAAACGCTTGACAATAAAAGTTGCTCCGATAAATATACCAAGCAATAACATGCCTCTTACATAATCGGAGTCAAAAAGGGACCACCAGTGCCATGTATCTGATGATGTACTAGCTGCTTGCTGTCCTGTGGTACGCTGTTCCTTTTGCTGTGTCAAAATATAGCTAAAACCAATGACGAAAACAGTAAAGGTTGCCAGCACGAGACGATATGTCCATTCCCCTCCTGTTTTACGTTGCCCTTGTCGTCGCGCTTTGTCAGCGATTAATTGCTTGCGCTGTTGTGAGAGCTTGACATCCTGTAGCTCCTTAAGCAAATCCTCTTTAAATTGATTCATGACGTAGCCCCTCCCAATCAAAGTCACCCATTGCTGCTGCCAGCTGTTTACGGGCTCGCTGTAGTCTTGTACGAATTGTTGCTTCTGGACAATGCACGAGCTGGGCAATTTCCACAGTCGTCATCTCCTCAAAATAATACAAAATCAAGACCTCTCGATAGGTGACTGATAACGTAAACAATGCCTCCATTAGCTCTTTTTTGACGGATTTCTCTAGCATCTCCTTTTCAGGTGTGACCGTTGTCGTGCGCCCTGTAATCTTTTCAAACAGTGTCAGCCGTTTGCTTTTCCAACTCCGTAAATAATCATGACTTCGATTAACCGTCATTTTCACTAAATATGTACGCAATGATGCTTCCTGGCGAAACTGTTCCTGCTTTTGATAAAAGGCGATGAACACATCCTGCACAATGTCTTCTGCTGTCGTCTTATTTTTCACATATAGATAGGCGACCTTTAGCAAGTAATCACCATGCTCCTCGATTATCTGTTCAATATCCATCATTGCTCTCACCTTCTTTCTACACTACTGACGGACGCCACTGCCATTACGATTCAATTTTCACAAAAAAATCCGTAATTTTTTAATCATTACGGATTCTCATCTATTTAAATACCTATTTCTCGCATAGTACCCACTACTTTGGCCATTCTATCGTCTAAATCTATGCCTGTAAAGGTGGGCAATCGTAGCTCATTTACGATGGCTCCATCACACATAAAGAGAATACGCTCCGTTCTGGCAGCAATTTTCGGGTCATGTGTCACAAGCATGATCGTTGTACCCTCGCTATTGATGACAGTGAATAAATCCATGATTTCCTGTGCAGATGTTGAATTCAGAGCACCTGTTGGTTCATCTCCAAAAATCATTAGAGGATCGCTAATCAATGCACGACAGATGCCTGCTCGTTGCAATTGTCCGCCAGAAACTTGTGTCAAATCTCGCTTTGCTAAGTCCGCAATTCCCATTTTTTCCATGATGGACAGCGCTTTGTCTGTTAAGATGCTCACATTTTTTCGTTGATCACGCATCGCAGGTAACAAAATATTATCAAGGATATTTAAGTTTTTTAGAAAGGTCGGCTGCTGAAACACAAAGCCCATTCTTGTTCTGCGCAAATCCGCAAGCTCATTGTCACGAAGTGAGGCTAAATCCATGCCATCAAAGATCACTTGCCCATGATCGATAGTGTCCATCCCACTAAGTGCATACAAGAGTGTCGATTTCCCACAGCCAGAGGGCCCCATAATGGCAACGAACTCCCCTTTATTTATTGTAACGGAAATATTCATTAACACATTATACTGTTCATCGCCGACCTGAAATGACTTTGCTATTTGCTTACCACTCACTAGTTTCATAAGGTTCTACTCCTTTATATGGTCCATCATTTTGACATGCCCCGCCCTGGACGTACCTATGAGTGTAGCTAGCAGAACAACGCTTGTGAGCGCTAATGGGCAAAAAACATAGGCCGCTAGAGGTTGAATCGTAAACTTAAATGAAGCCGCACCAAATGATGCGATAACCGTACTTGTCACAAGCTCACCTAGCGTGTTGGCGAGGAACGTCCCCATTGTTATAGCCAATAGTAAAACAAACACGGCTCGAGCCGCATATTGTGTAGCGATATCTCTGTTGGTAAAGCCTAATGCCTTCATAATAGCGATAGATGTTTGATCCTTCGCCATTAGCATGTTCATAAATAACAGCGTGACGAGCAAACACAGCAAGAGGGCTATGGCAAGTGCTGCACGAGATGCTTTTTCAATGGCATGGATGGTCGTGCTAAAGGTTTGGTTGATATAATCATCAATGCCTGAGACCTTTGCAAAAGAAAATGTTTCTGCATATTCCTTTCGCTTCTCCTCGACCTGCGATGGCTTAGACATCGTTCCATAGATGACACTCCACATACTTTCTGTAGAATGGTCAAAGAAAGCTGCCTTTGCTGTCTTGCCACCATTCGTAATATCAGAATAAATGCCGCTAACAGTCAAATCCTTCACTTCTCCATGAATGATCAATGACATAGCATCGCCAACCTTTTTGTGAAGCTCTTCAGCATTTAGCACAGAAAGCGCGATTTCATTGTGGGCAATTGGTGCCCTGCCATGTGCATATTCTACTGGGAAAATGGTATGGTCGCCCAGCTCTATTTTTAAGCTTGCTTCCGAGCCATCATCAGCCATTGTCGTGAATTTTTTTGTCGTCAACACACTATAATGCTCGATTGCTTTGTCTTGTTCTAATGTCTTAATGACAGCTGCCACCTGCTGGGCAGTTTGCTTGCTTTGTGGGACATCTATTCGAATATCACTATTGCCAATGCCCATATACGTCATAAAGCTTTTGGCGGCAATTGTATTGTGTAAATTATGAGGTACAATGATGATAAATGTTGCCAGGAGTAAGACGACCAGCATAGTGGCATACAGCCTTTTCCGTGACAGGACATCCTTCACCCCAAGAAAGAGATTAATGGGAAGTCTTTTATTTGAGCTGAGGTTCAACCATTTTGTATGCTGTGTTTTTCCTTGTGTTGTACCAAAACGCAACGCCTGAGTGGCTGATAGCTTGCGAAATTGTTTCAGAACAGATTGTACATAGCCCATTATCACGATAAATACGAGCAATAGCCCGATGAAGATGAACAGCCAAATCAGTGAGGTATTGCCCGTTTCCCCCATGAACAAACGGATATTTTCAAGTAGCCTATTTCGAAGCAAGAAAGAGCTAGCAAACCCTAGCATACAGCCTATTACCGTGATCACAGCATATTTGGCAAAATACATCTTTTGAATATCCGCAACACGAATGCCAATCGCTTTCATGACACCAATTTCGCGATAATCCTCTTCCATCTTCGTGAGTAATGTAAAACGAATACACATAAAAGCAATGAATACTACAAGAAGGCTGATTAATAAAATGACAGCAATCATTAGCCCATCCGATAGTGCATTTAGCATTTTGAAGAGCGGCAACGTAATGGATGGTCCATTCGCTTCTAACCCTGCACGTGTGTAGGCTTCTTCAAAATCTTTTAATTCAGCCAAATCGTTTAACCGAAATTCAATCAAATATTCAACCGTGCCCGCTCCCTTGATGGCTGCATAGTCCTGTTCACTGACAAGAAAGCGTTTTGAAGAGGCCAGCATAGCATTCATTTGTGAATCTCGTAAAAATCCTGCAATCGTCAAGTGCTTATCTTGAACAATCACGGTGTCACCCAGTTTGGCTGTCCCATCCTTCCAATAGCCTATTGGCACATAAATATCGCCATTCGCCACTTCAATTACATGACCATCCAGGTCCAGTAAATAATCGAATTTCTCACTTTGCGTACTAAAGCCATTGTCCTGTACACTATGCGCTAGTGTGGTGCCAGCAATATGGATCTTGGCCCCATCTACATTGAGAAATTCATTGACCTGAAATTCGTCTACACGTTCATCACGTTCCGCAAACTCAGTGAGTCGTGCTTGATCAATTTTGCCTGCATGCATCTGTAGAAAATGAGACGTTTCTGCTTGCTCCATCATCGTTTCCATCGCACTTGTTAAATGGACAATGAGCATTGCCGAGAGCGTGACAAGCATAGCAGCAGCTGCCACAAACAGTATCGTGATACCTGCTATAAGCTTGCTCTTTGCCACATCATTTCGCACAAATTTCCAATACATAGGTCACCTCTTTGGAAGTTTTTAACTACCATCAAACCTAACAAGACCCTCATTCGTATTTATGTCGTACTACCTTCACCATCCTTGCCAAACATTTGCATCATATAGAGCAAACTACCACTTTCCACTCCAAGCATTCGTTCGACATTAAAGATAAATGCTGGAATGCGTGCCGCTCGTTCTTCATCTGTCATCAGCACTAAATCATCATCGAATACAGCATTGGTATAGGCGATAATCATTTCCATACACTCATATGGATAGGGAGTATGATAAACGCCCTGTTCAATACCATCACGAATAATGGCCGTAAGGATTGGTGGCACTTGATTCATCACCACCTGCTGTATTTTTCGATGCATTAATGCATTTTGCGGCTTATGCACATGCTCCATAATCTCCTGACCACCATTTTCATGCTGTATGTTTAATGCCATCACAACACGTAGAATGCGCTCATTCACAGCAATGCTTTTGTCTTCTGCAATCGCTCTTGCCTTTGCAAGCATCGTACTTGTATAACGCTCAATGAGGGCATCCATAATATCTTCCTTAGACTTAAAGTGATAATAAAGCGTGCCCCGTGCAATGCCCACTTTTTCAAGAATATTGCTGGTGCTAGTACCGTCAAACCCCTTCTGTGTAAATAATTCGTCTGCTGCATCTAATATTTCATTGCGACGCTCTTCCGCCTTCTTCATTTCCCTCATAATCACAACCCCTTACATTTGACCGACTGCCTGTCGATATATCTTTTCTTTATCGTATCATAGGACGACCATTACTGGCAATAATTCCTACAAAAAAAGAATCTGCATGAAGCAGACTCTTATTTTTGCGTGTCCTCGTTCTTTCGATATTCCAAAATATCGCCAGGCTGACAATTCAATGCCTCACAAATGGCCTCTAACGTTGAAAAACGAATGGCTTTGGCCTTGCCGTTTTTTAAAATAGAAAGGTTTGCCATCGTGATGCCCACTTTTTCTGAAAGCTCTGTTACGCTCATTTTTCGTTTTGCCAGCATTACATCAATATTGATGATCATTGCCATAGTATTCACCTCAAACCGTTAAATCGTTTTCTGATTTGATATCGATGGCATTTTTTAGAAGCTTTTGCAGCACAGCAGCAAAGACTGCCACGACAAAGGAAGCAAAAATAATAACCATTCCGATAATAATAAGACCAGGGGCATCATCTACTTCCGCCACATAGTATATCAGTGGCATGCCTACCACGTATACACCACTAATGATAATTGCACAATATTTAATATTGATTAAAGCTTTCACGGATCGTTCTGAAAACGCAATATTTTGATCGATATAGCTTAGTAGTTTAATCGTCGTATACAGAGCAACAAAATAGGCGATGGCCGTTGCATAAACACCTAGTAAAGCAAAAATGGTTGTTTTCGGAAAATGCTGTGCTGCCCCTATCGCTACACGAGGAACTACCAATAGACATAAGGCAAGAACCGGTATTCCCATTAGAAAAACAGCTATCTTTAAAAAGAGCGTTTCTCGTTTCATCTGACGCACCTCTTTTATTTATTCTCCTGTACAATTTATCATAATTTTTATCGTTTTTCAATAAATATTTATTCTGATTCAAGATGTATTTTTAACTGTTATTTGGTTTATTTTCCCTTTTATTGTGCTATAATCGATTCATCTTCTCAAGCTTTAAAAAATATCGCTGAAGACAAAGGAGGAATTCGATGATTTACCGAGCAGCAGAAAAAACAATGGAGACTGAGCGTTTATTACTCCGCCCTTTTACAGAAGCAGATGCACCTGAGGTAAGTGTTTTATGTAACAATTATGCCATTTACAAAAGCACACTGAACGTACCTTATCCCTACACAATAGATTGTGCATTGTCATGGATAGCCACTCATCAACAAAACTTTGAGGAGAATCGCCTCTACGAATGGGCTATAACAGATAAACACAGTGGACAATTATATGGGGCGATAGGGTTGTCCAATCAGCAGCCACATCAAAGGGGCGAAATCGCCTATTGGATTGGGGAGCCCTATTGGGGAAATGGCTATGGGACAGAAGCAACCCAAGCAATCATCGCCTTTGCGTTTCAAGAGAAAAAGTATCATCGTGTCTATGCTCAGTATTTTCAATCCAATCCTGCATCCGGCAAAATCATGGAGAAATGCGGGATGCATTATGAGGGAACCTTAAAACAGCATGTGTATAAAAATGGTGCTTTCGAAGATATTGTTTATTATGGCTTAATCAATCCAAACCATTAGTTGACAACTTACACAAAAGAGGCACTTCCTATGCAGATATGCCTCTCCCTCGTTTATATACCATTTCCCACATCGGAATAATGATTATAGTGCGTAATTTGGTTGCGACCATTGCGCTTGGACTTATAGAGCGCTTCATCTGCATGTTGGATTAGTTCTTCCACTTTTACAATGCTGCCTCGCTGATTGGTACTTACTCCAATGCTAAATTCCAAATGAACCTTTTCATTATTCACTACCAGAGACAATGCCGTTAATGCGTGATAAAGATTATCAGCCAATATTTGCACCGATTCCCCTTCCTTAACCTGACTTAGCACAATAAATTCATCCCCACCAAAACGAGCAACAATGGACTCAAACGGTTCAAAATAGTCCTTTAATGCTTTGGCTGTACTCGTCAACGCATCATCGCCAATTAAATGTCCATTCATATCATTGATTTCTTTAAAATGGTCTAAATCCACCATCATTAAAGCTAGTTGCTGATTACTTTCGGCCGCTTTTTCAACCATCTTTTTCGCCTGTTCATCAAAATAGCGTCGATTGTAGATATTTGTCAGCGGATCCATATAGGCATTTTTTTCAAATTGCTTCTTATGATCGTTGTATTCCATTTCAAACAATACATGTGAATAGTTTTCACGTTGAATTTCTAATAAAATATTTATAAATTCTTTTTGTATAGCACATAACACAATTTTATTGCCCTGTGCCTCAATTAATTTCACTAAAGAATTATAAATGATTTGCAGCAAGGACAGGTCATTGTTTTGCAGGGCATAATGTTTCGTCTTTTGATATAAATCAATGGCTTCACTGATACGCCCTTGTTTTTCACATAGGAAGGCGTACGCATTGAATACCTCTAGTTGTACTTTCGAATAAGGCGGATCTTGAATCGTTGCCAGCAATTCTAGTAAGAGTTCGTTCGCTTCATCAAATTCTTCCAGCCAGATAAGTGCAACAGCTAGGTTCGTTTTAGGATACATAACCCCTGTATAGGGCTCTTTATGCTTCACTTCAAATGCATTCGAATAGTAAAGACTTTTTAGGGCAAATTCCTTGGCTGTGCGATAGTTGCCCATCGAAATTTCTAAATCACTTAGGTTATTGTAAATTTTCCCCATACTCTCCACATGATGAATCGTTTCAGCTATTTTTAAGCCCTTCAGCATTAACTCTTCTGATTTCTTTAAATGACCAAATGTTCCCCAATAAATAGCGGCTAAATTGTAGTATTGAATTAAATCGATATCATTGCCATGTTGAAAGGTTAGCTCACGATATTGTTCAAGGACACTGATGGAAAGCTGTAGATCACCCGTTTGAAAATAACTAGCACAACTATAGCGCAATAGCAGGATAGCCTTATCATACATTCCAAGCTCAATGGCACTCTCGATTGCGGCACTACTTATTTCTATATATTCTAAAAAGCGATCAGCATTATATAATTCATTGAGCGTAATCCATAATTCTTCAAATTCTTGTGTGTTCATACCGCTCCCCCTTATTTTCACCCTTACTTCTTTAATACTACCTTTGCACACAAAATATTACAATTCTTTGGACTCATTTAATTTCCCATCATTAAGCAATTATTCCTAACAACAAATATCTCTATGTATTTTATCCTAGATGTAATGAAAAGTTATTTTAACATGGTACTTTCACTATAATTTTCTCCTCAACAAAAAACAAGCCTCTTTCAAAGAGACTTGCTAAGATTCCTGTAAACCTATTAGCGCTTTTAACTGCATTGCTCTTTTAGCATTCAGCTGGATTTCTCCACTCCCTACTTTTTGAAGATAAAGAGATCCACCATAGCCCTTCCACATTTCGATACGCACGCCATCAACCTGAAAAGAATACTCGGGAGGTCTTGCTATCTTATTGGCTGGCTGCCATGGGACATCCTGCAAAAACTGAGCGACTTCTTGTTCATTTTCCAGCTCAAGCACCTTTGTAATGGTTGGCTCTAGTTTTTCCAATTTAGTTAATAAACCATATTTTCTTATGACTCCGTTTTCCTCAATGCTCCCTGTTCCCATTGAAGTGAAAGTAATATAATCCCCTTGCTTGACAGGAAATTCATCCAGCACAGGATACCAATCGGCTTGTTCATATTTTTCCGCAAGCTGTCCCTCCGTCATATGATTAAGATCCTCAGGAATCACTCCTTCTATAAATAAGAAAACATTCGATTCGACCTTCGCAACTGTGCCGACCATTGAAGAGCCATGTGCACTGGTACGTATTTCGATGTTATGCTCCTTTTGAAAGGTTCTTGCCTGCTCAGCAAAATGCGCTTGGAAATACCGTTTGGCATCAATATTGGCTACCTCTTGATAAGCATAAAAGGTTGGATATTTTTCTTGATATATCGTATACAGCTTCGTCCTAGCGGTATACATTGGCAGGAGGGGTTCAAGGTATGTTTTCGCATATTGTTTCGGCTCTAGTCCGAGAAAAAGAGCTTCAGATTCAGGCGATTGCTGTAGCATTTCCAATTGCTCAACCTGTTTCTTTCTTTCTGCCTCTAACTCTTTCTTAGAATAGGTAACCCCTAATGATTTCGCAAAATAGTAGGAGGCAACAAGCTTTTCATATGAAAAATACGCCTCCTCTTTATAATATGCCTGCTCTTGCCCTGACCGTATCATATGGCTAATACGCTCAAAGTGCTCCAGTTGCCTTTCATGGAATAGGGCGGTCGTCTGCTTTGTTTCATTCGTTAAAAGCTGCATCATTATAAAACCCACAACACAAAGAGTGAGCACAACCGTTAATAGCGTGAATCGTACAGATTTTTTTCTGTTAGTCGGCTGTTGTAACACATGTTTTTTGACTCTTTCTTTGCTCACTGTCACATCCCCTGCTACATTGACTAATTCCTTCTGTATATCATTCATGCCCTAGCACCTCCCATTCCTCCTGCTTTAGATGGGGCTTTAATGCTTCTCTTGCCCGTTTCAGCCTTGTTTTCACCGTATTTTCTGCAATTCCTAGTAGCTGAGCAATATCACGAATCTTCATTTCTTCAAAATAATAAAGAATGACGGGCTCACGATAGGCTAAGGACAATTTTAAAATGGCTGCCCCAATCTGAGATCGTTCCTCTGCTGCAACGAGCTCATCCCGCTGTTTATGCCCCTGTAGCGGAAATAGTTTTTCTTGGAATAGTAATTTCCTATAATGCCAGCTTTTTAAATAATCTTTGCTTTGATTAATCGTTAACGTGGATAAGTATGCACGTAGCTGCCCTCGCTCCTCATAGTCACGCTGAGAAAATTTAATAAAGACCTCTTGCACAATATCCTCGGCTGTTTGCCGGTTTTTCACGTAAAAATAGGCGAGACGTAATAAATGTTCTGCATGTTCATCGATTATTTCTTCAAGTATGCCGTCCACCTCCCCTTCTTACACTATAAACGACTGCCACTAAATAACCGTTTCATTTTTTTAACTATTATTCAAAAAGAACCTTGACCTTGGAGCATACTCCAATGTTAGGATTAATTTAGGAGGTGCTCGTATGAAAATTAAACAATTCGCCGAAAAATTTCACTTCACAACTGATACAGTCCGTTACTACGAAAAAGAGGGTCTTTTACATCCCCAAAAACAGGACAATGGCTATCGTGTGTATGATGCCGCATGTGAGCAGACAATGAAATTCATCATCGTCTTACGTCAACTCGGCTTTACCTTACAAGAAATTAAACATTTACTGACATTGGAACAAAAACCTATCTCCACAGCTTGTAATGAAGAAACCGTACAGCTATTTTCAGTCAAAATAGCACAAATCGAGCAACAACTACGTTTTTATCAGCACGCACTGCAATCATTACAATTGACTAAAACATTAATGGCTGACGGACAATATGAAAAAAATCAAGAAAAAATTGCCTCTCTCATTGAGGGGATGTATCAAAATTTATTGGAAGGTCGTGGCTTATGATGAAATTACGTAAAATCATCTCTTTAGAATATGTGATTGCCTTGATTATCACCGTCTTTTTCTATGGGCACTTGGATTTTTCATGGCTGTATTTTATGGTGTTTTTATTACTCCCTGACATCACTATGATCGGCTATCTCCTCAATCCGAAAATAGGCGCTGTTTTCTATAATATTGGGCATAGCTTTGTATTGCCTGCCCTCCTTCTAGTAATAGGCTTTATGATGTCTAGCTCTATATTTCTGATGGTTGCTTTAATTTGGCTCGCACATATTTTCTTAGATCGCGCACTTGGCTACGGTTTAAAATATGAGGAAGCCTTTCAGAAAACACATTTACAGCAAATTACGTAAGTATTACAAAAAAACAACCACTCTACATGGTTCGGTGACCGTATAGAGTGGTTGTTTTTAAACTAATAGATCATCTATTTATAAATCATAAACCTGCTACATTTACTATGTACGGATCACTTTATCCCCTCATGATGAAGATAAGAAAGTTGTAAATAAACGGTAATATCAAAGCAAGCGCTAAGCACAGCACCGCTGCCCATTTTGTGTTCTTGATGCCCCTATCATCACCTATCTTTAGATGATGAAAATAAGTTAATGTAAAATAAAAGCATACAACCATCAACAGGGGTGAGGTCAATTGTTGGAGTACGCCAACTATAAATGTAGACATCGTCAAAACCTCCTTTTTTTAAATTAAACCATAAAAAGGCAGGATCATCCATCTGTGATCCTACCACTGTTCTATTTAGATGAAACGTTTTAAGATGGATTCATAAAGCCCTACCATAAATAGGCCAATCACGATGGGAATCAGGGATGTAAAACTAAAATAAAAACCTGCATCATCATACTGACCTAAAAAGTGAAATTGTAGCCAAGATACTCCATAGGTTTCCCCTACTCCATATAAGAAAATAGTGGTAAATAAAAACAATGCAAGACATTTCAGCCCTTCTGCTCTTTTCATAGCATCACCTCATTGAACAAATGTCATTTGTTGCACATAGCTTAAAAGATCCTCAAGCGTTAACGCTGGATTTTCCCCAACGATATTGTATTGATAGCCATTTTCCTGCCAAGAAATGGAACGAAAATTTTCATCATCCATAACAGTTCCTTTTTGCCCTCGAATAACCATCTCTTTTTCATTTAATATTGGCTCAATTTCTGCCAAACTCGGATCTGCCTTGAAAATAGTAACAAAAAATGCTGGCTGCCCATCTAATCCATAGTCAAACGAATATTCAGGTCGATCTTCTAATCCTTTAGCCATGGAAATCTTGTCTAGCGTTAGATCATTTTCTTGTGGGACTACTAAAAAAGCTCCTAGTTTTTCTTTGGCACTTTCTAACGAAACAGATTCTGAAGTATCCTCCCCACTAATTTCTTCAATCGTTACATCCTTAGGTAGATCTAGTGTAAATTGTTGGTCATCTATTTTTTTACCCTCCTCCATCTTTGTAAATTCCGTGATCATTTGATTTCCTGCATTATCTGTCTTCGTTTTTAATGTCAGCCATGTTTTCTTGTCAATCCATACTTCGATATCCCCAAATAACGATTCGCTTTTTTTCGTTTTGGCTACAATTTTATACGTGTCTCTTCCAGCTACCTTTTCCTCACCTGCGATCTTAATCTCATGTGTATCCTTGATTAACTTAAAAATAAGCTGTACTTGATCTCTAGGTGATTGAAGCCCATCTAGTCCGCCTTGTGGAAAGGCCATTTTATAGGCTGTATTTTCAGCAACATCATAGCTTATCACTTGTGAATCAGTCATGACTGAGATGACGTGTTCACCATTGTCACCTGTCATCTCCATACGTCTATTGCCATCCTTGACCCACTCTTTCACTTGGGCTTTGCCACCAAGCTCCCCCATATCTAACGTGTATTCGCCATAATAAGTTAGTGGTTCTTTGGATTCTTGTAGTGCTTGCTCAATAATTTCCTGTGGTGAATACGATGCCTCCGTATTACAGCCCACTAAGCTAAATGTCATCACAGCAATTAAGCCCGCTGTTCGGCATGTTTTTTTCCATTTCATTTTTGATTTGCTCCTTTAAAAGGTGGTAGCCAGCATACTACAGCTGTTCCGATATTCTCCTGCGAAAACAGCTCTACTGTACCACCATGTTTTTCGATAATTTGTTTTGTAATATTTAAACCTAGACCTGTCCCTCGTTCTCCAGCCTTCGTTCTTGCACGATCTGCTTGATACATGGGCTCGAATAATTTTGTGATGTCCTCCTGCAAAATACCTTGACCACTATTTTGTACAATGATATATACACCTTCTTGCTTGTTCAAGGTTGACTTCAGGAAATCAAAACTCCATACTGGATAACCCCCAGCATTGACGGCCGCTAAGCCAATAGATGTACCGATATCTCCATAGCGCCATGCATTGCTCATTAAATTATCAATCACGCGCTGTAATTGTTTCGGGTGAACCGCATATAGCCCATCTACATCGCAGAAAACGTTTAAAGTAAATCCTTGTTCTTCACATAATGGTTCATAGTCAGACAATGCCATCTCAAAAAATTCTGCAGCATCAACAGCAACCAGTTCTAATTCATAATTCGTTGATTGGAGCAATGTATACATGAGTAAATCCTCTAGCATATGCTTCATCCGATCAGCCTTCGTTACGATGACCTGCTGATATTCCTCTTGTTGCTGTTCTGTAAGCCCCCTGCTTTGTAAAGATTCTGCATAGGCTTGAATGGCAGTCAGGGGCGTTTTTAAATCATGGGAAATACTTGCAATCATCAACTCTTTTTGTAGCTGCTCCTCTTTTAAGGAAGCTCTTGTCTTCTCAATTTCATTCTGCATGGCCACAAATGATTGAGCTAATTCTCCAATTTCATCTTTTCTTGCGCTAAGATTTGTTTCCACATGACCACCTTTTGCAAAAATGCGCATTTGCTGCATCAGCTCTTTTAATGGTCGATTTAGTCTACGGTTAAGCACGAACAGGACAGCTAAATAGATGGCAAGGAATAGTAGAATGGAACCTGTTATAACAAGCCATGAACGATTTTCAACACCCTTTACCCAATCTGCCCTAACTAATTGAATTTCATAGACACCCAATAAATCGCCCTGTTGATAGACAGGCTCCTTATAGGTAAAGGCGTTGTATGTTTGTTGTAAATCAAATAATCCTTTAAACATGCGCTCTTTTCCAACATAGCCTGATAACAAAGGATTGGAGGAATATAAAATAAAGCCAGATTTTGTATAAAGGGTAATTCCTAGCTGCTCATTTGTCAGCTCTTCTAACTCTTGTAAATCCGCGTTTTTTTGATAGAGCGCTGGATTGTCAATGGTTGCTTTTATTTGATTCAGCTCAGTCCACTTATCAAAGTATTCCGCAACATTTTTATCTTGATAATAAGCATTTATCCATACATAAAGGCTGTATGCCCCTGCAATCGGTAACACCATGACAAGAAAAAAAGTAAGGAGTAACCATGTTTTAATTTTCATAATGGTTCACCTATAAAACGGTATCCCTTGCCCCATACAGTTTGAATAAAATGAGGGCTTTTCACAGAATCATTGAGCTTTTCACGCAATGCCTTGATATGTACTGTGACCGTATGTGTGTCCTCTATACTCGGCTGCTGCCAAATATGCTGATACAGTTCCTCCTTTGTGAAGGTTTGACTCGGATTTTTAGCAAGTAGCTTGAAAAGAGCAAATTCTTTTTGGGTTAACGCTAGCTCTTGCTGATTAACACTCACTATCTCTCGTTGCCAATCAATCATTAATCCAAAGGCATAGGCAGTCCGATCTTCTACTTCCTCTAGCTTGTTATAACGTTTCCAGCGCCTAAGATGGGAAGCCACACGTGCCTTCAACTCCTCTAAACTAAACGGTTTTGCAATATAATCATCTGCCCCCTGCAAGCCCTCCACCTTATCCGCTTCCTCCTTACGAGCACTCATCATGATGATCGGCACATCACTTTCCCAGCGTATATTCTGACAAACCGCAAGCCCATCCATCTCTGGCAGCATCCAATCCACCAACACTAAATCGAAGGAATCCGCCTGAAAATCTGCTAACCCTTCAAGGCCCGTAGTCGCCCACGCCACACCGTACCCCTCCTGCTCTAGCGTCTCTTTGACAATCCGACCAATAGCGACATCATCCTCAATTAGTAGTAACTTTTCCTTCATTCGTTCTCCTCCTATTTCCACCTTACTATGGAAAAAGTGATTTTCTCCGAAGTTTATACTTTCTTTATAATTAACCTTAGAGAGAATCCGCTCCTCGCACAAGTAGGAATGTTCCCAGCATTTTACTAGGTGTAATCTTTACTTTGCACGTTGTATCCACCGCTATGTTCAGGCTATCCTCTGCTTTGAGCGTTCTATCCTCCGCTTTTCTCGTTCTATCCTCCACTTTGCTCTTCCTATCCACTTCCTCTCCGCTATCCTCCATTCTGCTCTCGCTATCCTCCACTTTAAGCGTTCTATCCTCCGCTTTTCTCGTTCTATCCTCCACTTTGCTCTTCCTATCCACTTCCTCTTCTCTATCCTGCTTTCTTCTCTCGCTATCCTCCACTTTAAGCGTTCTTTCCACTACTTTCCTCGTTCTATCCTCCACTTTAAGCGTTCTATCCACCGCTTTTCTCGTTCTATCCTCCACTTTGCTCTTGCTATCCACTTCCTCTTCTCTATCCTGCTTTCTTCTCTCGCTATCCTCCACTTTAAGCGTTGTATCCTCCACTTTTCTCGTTCTATCCTCCACTTTGCTCTTGCTATCCACTTCCTCTCCTTTATCCTGTTTCTTGCTCTCGCTATCCTTCACTTATCTACGCTAATAAAAAAAGAATGCACAATTGCTGTGCATTCCTCTTATCGTACTAGAAAAATAAACTTAAAAAATAGTAAATCAAGGCTGCCATAACGGCTGAGATTGGCATTGTGATGACCCAAGTTGTGACGATTTTGCGTGCCATGCCCCATTTAACGCCTTTGACGCGGTGCGCTGTTCCTACACCCATGATGGATGAAGAAATAACATGTGTTGTAGATACTGGTAAGTGGATCAACGTCGCACCAAAGATGATAGAAGCAGAAGCTAAATCTGCCGCTACTCCATTTACTGGGCGGATTTTCATAATCTTACCACCAACTGTTTTGATGATTTTATAGCCACCTACAGATGTACCAAGACCCATCGCTGTTGCTGCTGCAAAACGTACCCAGAATGGGATATCGTCCCCATGGTGTAGGCCGCCCGCGATTAGAGCTAGTGTAATAATCCCCATCGCTTTTTGAGCATCATTTGTTCCGTGTGTAAAAGATTGTAAGGCAGCTGTCCCAATTTGCATGGTACGGAAGCCTTTATTTGTGCGATATAAATTCATATCTTTGAAGATAATCTTCAATATTGTCATCATTAGGAAACCAGCTGCGAATGCTAGCAATGGTGAAAAAATAAGTGCTTGAAGAATTTTAATAAACCCAGCATAGTTCAAAATATCAAATCCTGCAGCGGCAATGGCTGCGCCTGCAACAGAACCAATTAATGTATGAGAAGAACTGGATGGAATCCCAAAGTACCATGTTAACAAGTTCCATGTGATGGCAGATAATAAAGCTGCTAAAATCACTACAGAACCTGTAATATCGCCGTCATAGGCATTTAAAGTAAACGGGTCCACAATATCCTTTGTTAATGCTTTCGCTACCCCAACGAAGGTAATGGCTCCGACGAAGTTCATTACCGCTGCCATGTAAACCGCAGTACGTGGCTTTAAGGCACGGGTTGATACAGAAGTGGCAATGGCATTTGCTGTATCATGGAAGCCGTTAATAAAATCGAACACAAGTGCGAAAATAACGACTAGTATGGTGATTAATAATATCGTATCCATTTCGTACACTCCATCTTACGCATTACGCATAATTATTGTTTCAATTGTATTAGCTACTGTTTGACAGCTATCGGCAATATCTTCAAATTGCTCATAAATATCCTTGAAAACAATCAGACGCATTGGATCTTTTTCTTGGATAAATAACTGTTTCATGGAAGAACGGAAAATTTCATCACATTCACGTTCATTATCTTTAATTTGAATAGCATGTTTACGCATTTCTACAAGCTTTTTACTATTTAACAGTTCCATGGCTTGTACCATTTCATCTGTGCTTTTTGCAATATATGTGAGGAATTGGCGCATTGGCTCAGTCACTTCCGTTAAGTTGTACATATTGAAGTGAGCAATACAGCCCTCCATTCCGTCAATCACATCATCTAGCTTATTCGCTAATGCTAAAATATCCTCACGCTCGATAGGCGTCATAAAAGATTTATTTAGCATCACAATAAGTTCATGAATTAGTTTATCGCCACTTGTTTCATATTGCTTCATTGTATCGGCAATTTCTTTTAACGCATCTATATCTTGAATGCGAGCATTATGTGCATAATAAATACCTTCATTCACGTTTTTTGCGATTTTTAATAATGACTGAAAAAATGGATCTTGCTTATTTGAGTTGAACATCCTGTTCCTCCTGTGAAATAAATATTGTCGATTTCTGAATCATCATAACAAAACATTTACACAATTCAACAAAATTTTAAACATGCAGATGTTGATTTTACAAAAATGTAATATAAATTTTGCCACATTTATTTTTAAGCTGTTTTTCAAGTTGCAAACGTTGGAAATCAAATATTAAAAATCACCGTTTTTTCTTTAAATATAACCGTTTTTTCTGTTATTTTTATAAAAATACTTGAAATAAACTTTTTTTCGCTTATTTGTTTATGATGTGAAATGTTAAGGAATTGTAAACGAAATTTACATGAAAATGCTGGAATTTCATTGTTATTTTTTGTATTTTATCGTACGCGCAAACGTATTCCTTCTTGTTATGCTCGTCCTTAGAGTTGCTTATACAATAAATGCATGAAAACATGCGGGCCTTCTGTTTTCAGTCAATTGACAAAAAATATTAGCGTGCTATAATACTTTTGGGCTTCACCGCATTGAAGCGCAGAAGTATTTATTCGTATTAGGAGGATTCACATGTTTCGAATAGAAGCAAAGAGTAACCCTCGATTTATAGAGGCATTCTTTATTATACTGTTAATTATTATCACAATGGCTTATAGTATTGGCTATTTAAAAGCAGCACCCCACATCCCGATTTTTTTAGTGATTGCCATTTTGCTGGCTTATGGGTTATGGAAGAAAGTATCTTTTCGTGACCTGGAAGGCGGTATGATTGCTGGTGCTAGTGCTGGACTTGGTGCCGTTTTTATTTTCTTCTTCATTGGTATTTTAATTTCGAGCTGGATTATGGGTGGAACGATCCCAACGCTCATCTACTATGGTTTTTTAACCGTTTCACCGAACTTTTTCTTTGCGATTGTTTTCCTTATATGTAGCATCGTCGGCATCTCTGTTGGGAGCTCGTTAACAACGGTGGCAACAGTTGGTGTGGCATTTATGGGCATTGCTGGTGCGATGGACATTTCATTAACGATCACGGCTGGAGCGATTGTTTCTGGTGCCTTCTTTGGTGATAAAATGTCTCCTTTATCGGATACAACCAATCTTGCTTCAGGTACGGTTGGTGTAGATCTTTTTGAGCATATTAAAAATATGGGCTGGACCACTATTCCTGCTTTCATCATTTCCTTTGTGCTGTACGCTATTTTATCGCCATCTGGTGCTTCAACATCGTTTGAGACTGTGGAGCAATTTAAAGACGGATTACTGTCGACAGGATTGATTCATTGGTATACATTATTGCCAATTGTTGTCCTTGTAATCATGACCTTTTATAAAGCACCTGCTGTCATTACTTTGGCAGTCGTATCCATTATCGGTGTAGGTCTTTCCTATATGCTTGACCCGTTACCAGCTGCAGATGTTTTCAAAATTCTCTTTGATGGCTATGTCTCTCAAACTGGTAATGAGGAAGTAGATGCCTTGCTAACGCGTGGTGGCATGAATAGTATGCTCTTTACAATCGCCCTTGTCTTACTTGCTTTAACAATGGGTGGATTATTATTTACACTCGGCATTATTCAAAGTATTTTAGGGAAAGTTGAAAGCTTATTTAAAAGTGCTGGCTCCGTTATAACAGGTGCTGCGATTACGGGCATTGGTGTCAATACATTAATCGGTGAGCAGTATTTATCCATTCTGTTAACTGGTGAAGCCTTTAAAGCGCAATTTGCCAAGGTAGGTCTTGCGCCGAAAAACCTTTCTCGTGTCATGGAGGATGCTGGTACGGTCGTCAATCCGCTAGTCCCTTGGAGTGTTTGTGGTATTTTCATCACAAGTGTCCTCGGTATCTCCACACTGGATTATCTACCCTTCACCTTCTTCTGCTTACTAGGTCCCATTCTAACGATTATTTTTGGTTGGAGCGGCAAAACGTTAACAAAGCTTGATCAATAACAAAAGGTAGCTGATCAACACATCAGCTACCTTTTTTAACTTATCTAGCATTACTTGAAATGTTGGGCTTGTGGAATCTGTACATGGGGACATCGCTTTGTTAGCTCACTAAGAAATGCCCATTTATCCTGTGGCAACATCTTTACACTCCCTTGAGCTGGCGTTTGATAGAAAAGTTCTAATCCCTTATCAGCTGTAGAAATCTGATAACCCGTAAATTCGGCAGTTGTAGGAGCAATCTTTGTGATGCCTTGGTATGGGATTTTACTTTTAAATGGACCACTTTTCACTAATAGATATTCTTCATCAAAAACAAACTGAATAGATGTGGCGTACCACCAGACGACGCTTGCTGAAAGAATAAAACATACCGACATAATCATGACCATTAAAGATGTTGCGAAGGGCCACAGTGCCATAGCCGCCATGAGCCAGACCATTAAGAAGCTCAATATAACCGGAACCTTGTTTACTTTTGCAGGATATACCATAACCATTCATCTCCCTTTCACTCAACCATCTTATTAGTAATTACCATGAAGAGACTAATCGGTATATTGCCAGCATCTGCATACGCAAAGATGATGACGTGATATGGTGAAAAACTAAATTTCGTTGCCAAATTGGGTATATGTTTAATCGAAAATCTAGCTCTGCAAAAATCGAGTATATTGTAAGATGTCACTTTGGCACGGACGATTTACCTTATTGTTTCCAAGCAAAAACACTCGGCTATGTTCTCTTTATCCTTATAATCCCCAATATGTAATCGTGTCTATCATGCCGACTAATAGTAATAATAAACCAGCAATCATTTGCATACTTCTCCCCATCTTCATGCTTGTCCTTACAATAAGACGTTTGGCATTAAAAACATATAGCAAGAGGAGCATGATTATAAGCGGTACAGCCGTTGCCACGCCAAAAATACTTGGTAGGATGAAGCCATAGGAAGTGCTTGCTACAACGGGCATGAGCCACACAAAGAACAAGACAAACATGGTCGGACAAAAGGCAATCGAAAAACTAGCACCCATCAAAAAGGCACCCAATTTCCCTTCTTTTACTATAGGTGGTAATTTCGATGACAAGCGTTGCAGAAAGGTGAATTTTACTAAACCGATTAGCACGAATCCTGTTAATAGCAGCATTGGTCCGATTGCCTGACGAAAGATTGGAAAATATAGCGTCATCTTCGTTTCAAACGATTGACCCAACAGCCAAGCTAGCAGTCCAAGCCCACTAAAAACAACCACTTTGCCCATCATAAAAAACATAATCTCCTGCAAAATACTGCTCCTATGAAGCGTTCGACTGCCATAAAACGTAATGGCACTCATATTCCCTGTTATTTGACATGGAGCAAGTGCACCTATCAAGCCAAGCAGAACGGCCATCATCCATGCAGAATGCTCATAGCCATGTAATAATTGCGTAATTGGCTCACTAATAAACTGACTAATGGTGGACATCACACTATACATTTCAACACCCTCTATCTTTCATCATTAGGAAGACCTACATTCATTTAGTATAAAAGCTAAATATGAATAATCGGTGCAGAAATCATTACTTACCTTAGTATTCTTACAAAAACAACACGCATTTAAAAATTTCATTTTCCAACTAGTATAGCGAAAAATTTGCCAGTCTTGAAACCTTTTTTCAACACGAGCGTATGTATAGCTAACCATGTCAGTAGGAGGAATGAAAGATGTCTTTTTTTCATAAAGCATTAGCAAGTTTTGGAATAGGTGCAGCAACAGTGGATACAAGATTGGCAAAGGATACTTATCGCGCTGGAGAGGTTATGCAGGGGGAAATCATCGTGCGTGGCGGTCAAATTGACCAACAAGTTGATGCTATTTATCTGTCAGTTAATACGACCTATATTCGCGAGTCCAATGATCATAAACATACAGAGGTTGCTGCTCTACAAAAAGTCAAAGTAACAGAGCCTTTCACACTGGCGGCTGGTGAAGAAAAGGCCTTTCCTATTTCGATAACACTGCCATTTGAAACACCGATTAGTGCTGGTAAAACACAGGTTTGGATTCAAACGGGCCTTGATATTAAAAATGCTGTCGATCCAAGTGATAAGGATTATATTCGTGTGGAGCCAACAACGCTTGCAGGGCATATATTGGATACAATTCAAGGCCTAGGTTTCCGTTTACGGGAAGCTGAATGCGAACAAGCCCCTTCCCGCTTCCGTGGCTACTATCCATTTGTACAGGAATTTGAATTTGTACCAACTGGACAATATAGAGGGCATTTAGATGAGCTGGAAATCGTTTTCCTCTCCCAGTCTAATCATTCAGCGGAAATTTTAATGCAAATTGATCGCAAGGTAAGAGGCATTGGTAGCTTTTTTGCAGAGGCATTAGATATGGATGAACGCTATGTCAGAACAACGATTACGATGCATGACCTACCGACACTGCAAGCTAAGCTTCAGCAAATCATTTCAAAACATGCATAATTCACTAAAAAAGTAGTTGAAGCTTATCTTCAGCTGCTTTTTATTTAAATTCTATTTAGAATAGAACTATTATGAAAGGTAAAAAACTACTTATTTTATTGATGTTATGTCTAATCCTTTCTCGATTATTTTGGTAGCATGGTTGATTAGAGTGCAATATAACTTCTACGTGCTCATTGGAAAGGACCCTGGTGGAACGGAAATCGACCCCTAGCCTTGCTATAATGTTTTTAATGTTATTTTTTAACAACATAAACCCATCTACCATAATTGTGTATAGGTAGATGGGTTTTGGTCTATCTTATTTCACAGCCTGCTTTACTTTTTCCAGCACTTCCTCGGCTGTTGCTAATTGGAGGGCTTGTGCTGCTAAAGCTTGCATTTCTGTGGCAGATAATTGCTTCAGTAAGGAGCGTGTTTTTAAAATAGATGTAGCACTCATGGAGAATTCATCTAAGCCTAATCCTAGCAATAGTGGAACAGCAAACTCATCGCCTGCCATTTCACCACACATCCCTACCCATTTTTGTTCTTTATGGGCAGCTTCGATAATCATTTGAATTAAGCGTAAAATGGCTGGGTTATACGGTTGATATAAATAAGAAACCTTTTCATTCATACGATCCGCAGCCATTGTATATTGAATTAAATCATTGGTACCAATGGAGAAGAAATCCACTTCTTTCGCAAAGATGTCTGCCATTACTGCTGTGGCTGGAATTTCAACCATCATTCCGATTTCAATGTCTGAGCTTACAGCAATACATGCCGCTACAAGCTTTTCTTTTTCTTCCAGCAAAATGGCTTTTGCCTCCCGAAATTCTTGGATGGTCGCAATCATTGGGAACATAATTTTTAAGTTACCATATACAGAAGCCCGTAATAAAGCGCGTAATTGTGTACGGAATAGCTCTTGTTGCTCTAAGCATAGACGAATGGCACGATGACCGAGAAATGGGTTCATTTCTTCTTGCAATGGCAAATATGGTAAGTGTTTGTCACCACCGATATCCAGTGTTCGAATAACTACTGGCTTACCCTTCATTCCTTCAATGACTGTTTTGTATGCGGTGAATTGTTCGTCCTCTGATGGCAAGTTTTCTCGACCCATATATAAAAACTCTGTACGATACAGGCCAATTCCTTCAGCACCATGACGCAGCACACCGTCCAAATCACTTGGTGATCCAATATTCGCAGCTAGTTCAACATGTACGCCATCCTTGGACACAGTTTGTTCGTTTACTAATGTAGACCACTCCGCCTGTTGTGTACGATAATATTGTGCCTTTTCTTGATAATTAACAATGACATCTGCTGTTGGATTTACAAGCACTTGACCAGATAAACCATCGACGATTAACCAATCGCCATCTTGAATCGTTGTCGTTGCCGTCCCTGCCCCTACGACTGCTGGAATTTCTAACGAGCGTGCCATGATGGCTGAATGGGATGTACGACCACCGATATCCGTAATAAAACCAAGGACATAATTACGGTCTAATTGGGCTGTCTCTGAAGGGGTCAAATCATTCGCAACAATAATCACCTGTTCGTTAATACTGCTTGGATTTGGAATATGTACATCGAGCAAATGTGCTAATATGCGGTTTGTCACATCTTTAATATCGGATGCACGCTCACTCATGTATTCGTTGTCCATACCTTCAAATAATGCCACAAACATAGACGATACTTCATGTAAGGCATACTCTGCGTTAACCGCCTCATCTGCAATTTTTTGGTTGATCGGCCCAATTAATTCTGGATCATTCACCACTAATAAATGCGCCTCAAAAATCGCAGCCTCTTCAGCACTAAATTTTTTCAATGTTTGCTGTTGAATGACCACCAGCTCTTGCTCTGCTTTGGCAAGAGCGGCTGCTAAACGTTGTTGCTCAGCCTCGATATCTTGAACCGTTGTTTTCGTGAATGTTAAATCTGGTTGGACAAAACAATATGCTTTGGCAATGGCAATGCCGTCTGAAGCGGCAATACCAGTGAGTTGTGTCATTGTGCAAGCCCCATTTCTGTTATGAGTGTCGTTAAAGCTGTTAATGCTTGCTCTTCATCTTCCCCATCTACAACAAGTGTAAATTGTGAGCCTTGCTTCAAGGCTAATCCCATCACACCTAAAATGGATTTTAAATTAGCTGCTTTTTCTTCTGTACGCACTTCAATTGATGAAGTAAATGGTGTTGCTTTTGCCACAAGTTGGCTTGCTGGACGTGCATGAATTCCTAAAGGATCGACTACTGTAAATTGTTGTGTTTTCATTATATATTCTCCTCTTCTTGTAAGTCTGTCAAAATGATAACGTTTGGGTGTTTGGACAACACACTTGCTGGAACATCTTCTGTATAATCAGATGCCAGCATGCGCTCTAAAACCTCACGCTTAGTTTCTCCCACTGCGATTAACAAAATGCACTTTGCACGCATAATTGATTGAATCCCCATCGTGAATGCCTGTGTCGGCACCTCATCAATGGATGAAAAAAAACGAGCATTGGCTTGACGAGTAGATTCTTCCAATGTGACAAGATGCGTCAAGGAAGCAAATGACGTGCCTGGTTCATTAAAGCCGATATGACCATTTTGACCAATCCCAAGCAATTGGAAGTCTAAGGGATACTGTTGCAGTAAGGCTTCATAGCGAGCTACCTCCACTAAAGGATCTGCTGCTAGACCATTTGGTAAATAGAATGCTCGAAATGGTTTTTGCTGAAATAAATGTTTGTTCATATAATAGGCATAGCTTTGCTCGTGAGTTGCCTCAAGCCCCACATATTCATCTAAATTAAAGCTAATGCAATGTGAAAAATCGAGATCTGTTTTGCAGATTTTAGCATATAACGGTTCCATTGTTCCACCAGTAGCCAATCCAAAAGTTATCGCCCCATTATTTTTAGCTTCAACGATTGTTGTCACGGCTTGTGCATATAAATCATCAATTGAGGAAAATCTTTTTAATCTCACCGTTCATCCTCCTTCATTCGTGCCTTAAAAATGAATACGCTGACCATATTGATCAATGAGCGCATCGTTATTATTTTTACCTAGATTATTGCTACCAAACACTGGTATATTTGCACCCTGTTCATGCATTAGCTCAATAATTTGTGCGAATAAAGCATTTAATAATGTCGCACCTAAGACGGTGGACACAGGTGCATATTGCAACTGATTAACAGTTAACACACCATCCCCTAATGGAACATGCGTATTCAATACTTCATCGACCACATGCTCTAAACGCTTGCCTGATGGATGTCGTGATGGCTGTTGCTGATACTCCAGTGATTGCAGGGATATGGTTAAAGCACCCGCTTCCTTAGCGTAGATAGCCATATCAATTGGTGCTGGATTATTGGCAGATGTCGAAATGATGATACAAACATCGTGGTCATCAAACTGTAGCTGATCCTTATATGAGGCTAAAAATGCCTGTTTTTTTTCATTTTGCGAGGATTGCCGTGCACCCTGATGCAGCATTAACGATTCAATGTGTATCGGTTTAACAGGCACTAAGCCACCCGCTCTGTAATAACATTCCTGTGCTAATAACATGGAATGACCAGAGCCGAACAGCTGGATAATGCCTCCCTTTGTGAGACGTTCAACAATTTGCTGGGCAACATGTCTAATTTGTTCACTTTCCTGCTGTGCCACCATTGTTAAATATCGATTGACTTGTTGAAAATAGGTATTCATGTTCTATCACCTTTTCATTTCGATCGTTCCATGCTAGATGTTTGCATGCCTTCTGACGTTAACGGTCATCGCCTATTGCATGGCATCATATAAGACCTTGCCTGCCTTAATTGTTTGATAAAGCTTTAAATGTTCATCCATAATCACAGCATCTGCATCATAGCCTTGCACAAGCTGCCCTTTATTGTTTAATTTCAATTGCTGAGCAGCATTGAAGCTTGACATTTTCACAAGCTCCTCCATTGTACATTTCGTAATATGACGCATATTTCGTATAGCTTGATCCATTTTTAAAATACTACCCGCTAAAGCACCGTTTGATAAATGAGCGCCCGCTTCAGTCACATGAACCATTTGGCCGCCTAAATCATACGCTCCATATGGCATACCCTTTGCGCGCATCGCATCAGTAATTAATATAAGACCGTCTGCTCCCTTTAACCGATAGGCCATTTCCACTGCCCCTTCATGCATATGAATAAAATCAACAATGAGCTCAGCCTTGATGGCATCTAGCAACAAGACGCCACCAACGACACCTGGGTCACGATGATGGAATGGACGCATTTGATTGTATAAATGTGTCCCCTGTGAAGCACCTAATTGAACCGCTTCTTGCATTTGCTCAAATGTTGCATCTGAATGACCAATCGATACGATGACACCGCTTGCAGAAATGCTTTGCACTGCTGCCATGCCATTCATTTCCTCTGGTGCTAGCGTAATTTGCTTAATTTTATGGCCACTTAATTCCTGCCATTTTGTCCATATAGCCATATCAAGCGGGACAATATAGTCAAGAGGTTGTGCTCCCGCCCGCTCTTTTGAAACAAATGGTCCTTCAATATGAAGCCCCAATATTTCCGCCTCATCTGACTGTGGCTGGAACTGTGCCACATTGGCAATGGCCCGCTCAATTTTGTCATAGCTTTGTGTCATAGTTGTTGCTAAAAAGCTTGTCGTACCTTCTTTGAGTAACGATTGTGCCATTATATGAAGTCCCTCATCTGAGGCATCCATTGTATCCATTTGAGCGGACCCATGAATATGCATATCAATAAATCCAGGCAATAAAAATTTCCCTGAACCATCTAGCTGTTCCACATGATTAACATTGAGCTGTGTAGCAATTTGTGCAATTTTGCCATCCTTCATCCACACATCCACTTGCTCATCTCGACCATTTGCGTTGACCACTGTGATGTTCCGAATTATTAAACTCAAGAAAAACATCTCCTCTTCTTGAACAAGGGCTGTTGAAAAGGTGTCCATTTGCCATTTCCTATTGCCTATGTGTAGCTTTTGCAAACAGCCCTATTTGTTGTTACTTTTTCATTGCAATAATATTGGTAGAGCCCGCTCGTTGATAGCCAGATTTTCCGAGTGTAATCTCTTGACCCATTAAACTTGTGAAAACAACTGGTGTGATCACAGAAGGTACTTGGTCTTTAATCTGATTGATATCAGCCTTTAAAAGCATATCTCCACGCTGAATTTTTTGACCATCCGTGACGAACAGGTCAAAGCCTTTACCATCAAGTTTGACTGTATCTAAACCAACATGAATTAATACTTCCAGACCTGCATCTGATTTCAAGCCAATCGCATGCTTCGTTGGGAAAATCATCACCACTTCCCCATCAAACGGTGCATAAACTGTGCCATCCATTGGACGAATACCAAACCCAGGACCCATCAACCCTGCCGAAAATGCCTCATCTGGCACTTCTGATAATGGCAATAAATCACCTGTCATGGGCATTTCAAAATCATGGAAGTTCGTTGTTTCATTTTTGACTGCTTCTTGCACTACAGGCTGTGCTGTTGGCACTTGTGTATTTGTAGGTGCTGGATTGCCTTTTTTCAAACGATCTTTGATAGCCTCTGCTAAAAACTCAACAGATGTACCAATAATCACTTGAACATTCGTTTTACTAATGCGCATTACCCCTCGTGCACCTGTTTGCTTCAATGTTTTTTCATCTACAACATTGGCATCCTGTACAGACAGTCGTAAGCGAGTTGTACAGTAATCCACTTGCTGAATGTTCTCTTTTCCACCTAATGCTTCAATTGTATAGTAGGCACGTAAATCAACATCGTCAGAAATGGCAGCATTTGCTTCTCCATCCTCTTCCTCGTCGTCTTCACGTCCAGGTGTTTTTAAGTCTAATTTTTTGATTAAGAAATAGAATACAACAAAGTAAATCGCACCAAAGCCTAAGCCTAAAGGCAGTAAGAGCAATGGTTTATCTGCTAGACCTAAGTTTAATAAATAGTCAATTAAACCTGCCGAGAATCCAAAGCCATCACGGAATCCAACGATATAGGCCACAGCGAGTGCTATACCTGTTAGTACAGCATGAATACCATATAGAACTGGTGATAAGAACATAAATGAAAACTCAATCGGTTCTGTAACACCTGTTAAAAAAGCTGTCAAAGCGATGGAAAAGAACATCCCACCAACAACAGGACGTTTTTCTTTTTTCGCTGCAAAGTACATCGCCAAACATGCTGCTGGTAAACCAAACATCATGATTGGGAAGAAACCAGCTTGGAAATGTCCAGCTGATGGGTCTCCCGCTAAGAAACGGTGGATGTCCCCTTTCACCACTTCGCCCGCAGCATTCGTAAATTCACCAAAATCAAACCAAATGACCGTGTTAATGACATGGTGTAAACCAACTGGAATTAATAGACGGTTGAAGAAACCATACATTCCAACACCAAGTGATCCTGCGCCAATCATCCAATTGCCGACAGAATCAATACCACCTTGAATTGGTGCCCACACAATCGCTAAAATACTAGCTAAAATCGCCATGATAATGGACGTAATAATCGGTACAAAGCGCCGTCCGCCAAAGAATGATAACCATTCTGGAAATTTCACATTATAATATTTGTTATATAATAAGCCTGCCGTAATACCGGCAATAATACCACCAAACACACCCATATTTAATTCTTCATTAACAGTTCCTAAAACGGCCACTAATACAAGATGAGCAATTGCACCTGCAAGTGCTGCGCCCCCACTGCTATCATGTGCAAATCCCATCGCAATCCCAATCGCAAAAATGATTGGTAAATTGCCAAGTATAGCATTGCCCGAAGCGGCCATAATACTAGCAATGTACTGGATTGCTTCATTCGGTACGGCTCCAAGCATATCCCCTGAACCTAAACGCAATAGTAATGCTGCTGCTGGTAATGTAGCGATTGGAAACATGAGAGACTTACCGATTTTTTGTAAGAAAGCAAACATTATTTATCCCCCTTTGGTATAGTTGTCTAGACCACTTTAGTAAAAAAAAAGCGTTTTCACTAAGTTGCTATTATTATAGGCGCAATTCAAAAAAAAATAAATACTTTTTTAATATTTCGTGTTGCCCAATAAAAAAACCGCACCCTAATTCAATTAGGGCACAGTTCTTATTTTAGATTATGCAGTTATATCACGTTTCATAAAGGTTGTATAACTAATCACAAGGAACAAGAATGCATAAACAGCAAGCACAGTTAAAGAGAAAGGCATCGTAACATCCGCAATCATGGAGCCACCACCATGTTCATACTGTGTTAAATCTGAATGCGTGAGCCAAATGTATTTGACAATGTCGTATCTACTCAAGAACATAACAATCATGCCACCTGTAAAGGAGAGGAACATCGTTAAACCAATCGCTAATGAGCTTGAACGGAACACCGAACCTACTAAAAAGGCAAATAATGTAGACATAACAAAATCACCACTAGAAAGTAGATAATGATACGCTAAATCCCCCCATACAGCCTTTTCAACTACTTGACCATTGACGATTTCTAATTCGACACCTGTTCCCATACCAAACAAGATCAAGCCCACAAGAGCGCTTACCACCACATTCACAGCATATAAGAATAAACCAAATAGGAAGGTTGACAGTAGTTTGGACGTTAACACTTTCGCACGAGACATCGGACGTGTTAACAGCATTTTAATCGTACCCGTTGAAAATTCGCTCGACACAATACTAGCCGCTGTAATGACCGTAAATAACGTAACAAGTGTAAGCATACCACTTGTAAAGGACATAAAGCTCGCAAAACTATTATCCTTTTGACTAGGCGCATCATTGGCTAAACGATATTCAGAAATAGCGATTTGCTCTTCATAACGGGCCTTATCTTCCTCCATTAAATCATCACTTGCAAGCATCTCCTTGTTCGCTTGGATTGCTTGCTGCTCGATCTCCTGCCAGGAGCCTTCATCTGTTGATTTTACTTCATAATATTTCATGATAGCACCAGGAACAAGAATAACAAGAATGAGCATCGCCACCATTGCCCAGGTTCCCTTTTTATGCCATAATTTCATCCACTCATTTTGAATTAGCTTCAGCAATTTGTCCGCCTCCAGTCATTTCTAAGAATTGATCCTCTAATGTTTTTTGATGTGGCTGTACAGCAAATAGTTGCATACCCGCTTGCACTAATTGAGTCGTCAATGCAGGAACATCCTCTTTCTTCATTTCCACTACATAGCCATCATTTTCAGCAACGAAATGGTAATCATGCTGTTCAAAATGAGCAGACAGCTGTTCTTTTGGCTGTGCCTCCACATAATAAAAGGATGAGCTTTCATTATGAATATCACGGAGGTCAATAAGTTGCCCATTTTGGATCACTGCCACGCGATCACACATTAACTCAATTTCAGATAATAAATGACTCGATACAAAAACGGATACGCCATCTTCAGAAGCAATCTTGCGCAGGTACATACGGAACTCACGAATACCAGCAGGGTCTAAGCCATTTGTTGGTTCATCTAAAATTAAAAACTTCGGTCGATGTAGCAGCGCCTGCGCTAATCCTAGTCGTTGGCGCATACCTAGTGAATACGTAGAAACCTTTTCATGTATACGATTTTCAAGACCCACCTGTTGAACGACCTCTTGAATTCGTTCTTTCGTCACGTTTTTATGCATACGTGCAAAATGGAGTAAATTTTTATAGCCTGACATAAATTTATACATCTCTGGATTTTCGACAATTACGCCAACCTTACTAATGGCTTCCTCATAATGCTCTTGTAGGGAAAGCCCATCAATAATGACATTGCCCTCTGTTGGATGCATCAGCCCGGTCATCATTCGTATGGTCGTTGTTTTCCCCGCTCCATTCGGTCCTAAAAATCCTGTAATCTGCCCTGGATATAAATCAATATTTAACTGTTGAATTAATTGCTTGCCTCGAATTGTTTTCGATAAATTTTGCAATTGTACAATTGGTTCTGTCATATTTTTTCACCCTTTCTTATCGATTTCGCCTTGGCGTAATGGCGTCCAGATTTTGATGGTACTTCTTCCACGATCAAAATCTATGACATCTGCCAGCGACTATATCCTCAATCAGTGGATGCTATTGAAGCAACACTGCTAAAAATGCTTACTGACGATCCTTTCTTCACTTTGAGAGATCGGTATCTTGTACTCAAAGACGATAAAATCCCTTCATCCACTCGACTGCGTCCTTATTCGCCACATCGCGTAAGGTTTCAACTTCTTCATAAGCCGTGATGGACCCCGCCTGCAATAAAATAATTTGATCTAAAATAGGTTCTACCTCATATAATTCATGTGTTGATAGCAAAATCGTTTGATTTTCGATATCTGTAAATTGAATTAAGCCCTTAATCAGCTGTTCTCTCACAATGGGATCAAGCCCAGCAAATGGCTCATCCATGACATAAAAAGGAACCTCTCGACCAAGCGTAGCAGCCATTTTCATCCGACCACGATTACCCTTTGATAATTGACGTAGCTTCGTATTTTTATCCACCTGTAAAAATTGTGCGACGATACAGGCCTTATCATAGGAAAAATCTTCAAATTGAGAGGCATAATACTGGAATAGCTGTTCGCCCGTATAATACTCAAAAAACAAATCAGTATCGGGTAAATAAGCAATTTGGTCCGCACTTCTACGTGTGACAGGCTTGCCATTCAGTGTGACTTTACCGGCAGAAGGTCGTAATAAACCCGCTAATACTTTCATTAGCGTAGATTTACCACTTCCATTTTCCCCTACAAGCCCAATGATTTGTCCAATCGGGAAGGAAAAGGATATATCCTGTAAAATCGGCTGTTTCTTATATTGAAAAGACACATTTGATAGCTCTAACATACCCTTCACCTCACGCTTTATTTTTCAAAACATCAAGCATTTCTTCCTTTGAAAAGCCTAATGCCTCAATCGATGTTAAAAAGTTTTCAGCTAGCTGATTTTTCATTTCTTCTCGTAATAATTCAATGCGTTCCTCATTGCTTGTAATAAATGTACCCTGACCTCGTTTGGTTTCCGTTATCTTCATCGCCTCTAACTCCTTATAGACACGTTGCACCGTATTGACATTCACACCTGTTTCAACTGCATATTCTCGAACGGACGGCAGTCGATCTCCCAGCCGTAACTTTCCCTTCAAAATGTCCCCACAAATTCGATCGACAAGCTGGCTATAAATCGGTTTATCACGTGAAAAATCCATTGTCATCGTAATACCACCTTTTCAAGCCATTTGGATGCTGCTAAAAAGAGCAGTAGCATGAATAATGTCATTGCCACTTCTTCGACAACATAAAACGAACCTAGCATCCATTCCATTGTCATCTCTTTCCCTTTTGGTAAGTACTGTTCGATATGGCGAAGCGAAACTTCTCCACGGAGGAAGATCGTTTGGTACAGCTCACTTTCCGTCATTCGCACCCAACCAGCTGTCGTTAAATAAAATGCAGCCATTGTCAGCACAATCGAAAAACGTCCTATTACGCGCTTCAACTGCAAATAAAAAGCTAAAAAGAATAAAAGAAGGATAAATAGCATTAATTGGAAAATCATTAACACAATAACAACTAATACCAAAGTCAATAAAATTTGTCCAGTACTTACAATCAGTTCATCTTTAATATTGTAGATGGCTATACTCGTAAAAAGTGTATTGAAGAGGACATAGCCTATTAACGAGCAAACCAACTTTGCACCGATAAGCTTCGTGATAGAGCTTGTTGAATGTAACCAGCTCTCCTTTGCTTTAATATCCAAACGCAACGTCGCTAAAAATTGTAAGACAGAATAAAATCCGCCTAGAACAAGGACGAGCATCGTAAAGGCAAATGCTAGTTGATTCTCATGCGCAAAAAGATCAACATATTGATGTAACACATAGGGAACGATCCAAGATAACATGAGACCAATAAATATCCCCACTAGAAACCATGATCGGTAAAGTACCCATTCTTTTTTTAAAAGCCCTGCAAAACTTTTCAACCTCAACACCTCATGTCATAGTGTACTAGTCAAATAGTACACTATGACTTTTTAATTTTCAAGTGGCAAATACAAGAAAAAGGAAAAAACTTTTTCTTTAGGTCTGTCCTTTTAAAAAGCCTTCCATTCCTTTATTCTTTTGCAATATGAATGAATATTTGATTGAATGAACGGGGCTCATTTGTGCATGCAGAAACACTTCTTTTCTAAACGCTGCTTCTCGAAAGAAGGTATTCGCATGTGAAAAACAGAATATATTGATAGCATTCTAAGAGATAAGGTGGTATATGAATGGAGAAAAGAGTTGTCTTTGACTTTGAAATTGAGTTTACAAATGGAGGTGGCATACAAGGGCAGGAATTCCGTCTTGATCTTAATGGAGATGATATATCGGACGAAGAGCTAGCAAAGTATATTGTGGAAGATATGCGCTTGCTTATGGTAGATAAGGTGCAAATCCTCAATAAGAAAATTATTACTGAAAAGCATAAGCGAAGCACTCTTAATGAGTAATAAGAAAGGATATGGAGCTAGTATTGCTTTTGATTTAAAAATTTCCTTCATCCTTTATTTATCAGCAAATGCAAAAACTCCATTTTGAAAAAAATGATCAAAATGGAGTTAATCTTTCTAACTAAGTATGGAATTTTTATAAGAATATTTAATCAATTAAATGAGCTTCTAATGCTTCTTCAATTTATTAAAATACCATAGTCTGTAAAAATCTTCATCATATTTTGGACACTTATAATCAATTGCTATTTGAGAAAGGTCCTCTATTCACTTATAGCTTTTAGAAGTTGATCCTTCTAATTATAGCTTCTGAGTTAAATTGTTAATAATATTACTTTTATAACTTCTCTAACTTAAATTTATTTATTCTATAAACTTCATCACAAAGAAGATCGATATCCTCTTGATTATGACTGGTCATAATAATTGTTTTCCCTTCCTTATTATAATTAAGTAAGAGGCTACGTAAGTTTTCTACACTTTCAAAATCTAAAGCATTAAATGGTTCATCTAATATTAATACTTCTTGATTTTCCATAAATGCTTGTGCTAAAGCTAGCTTTTGCTTCATGCCTAGTGAATACTTCCGTACTTTCTGTTCAGCTGTGGGCTGAAGTCCAACTAATTCCATTGTTTTAATGATTTGCTCATCATCAATTTTATTCTGTATCATAGCCAGAGATTTTAGATTTTCAAAACCCGTTTTATTTCCTAAATATCCTGGCCTATCAATTATGACTCCAAAGTTCTTAGGAAAAGTTATATCCTTATGTAAATATTCTCCCCTGATTACTATTTCACCATGATCGGGTCTAACAAATCCACAAATCAACTTAAATAATACAGATTTCCCAGAACCGTTAGGACCTACAATTCCATATATTTTCCCCTTTTCAATAGTTAAATCTATATCTTGAAATATAGTTAAGCCCTTATAGGACTTTTTGACATTTCTTACTTCAATAAGGCTCATATATAGTCATACTCCCTCAAATATATATTTTTTGTTAAGTAAATAAAATATACATACCCCTTCAACTAATACTATAAGGATCAAATACAATGATACGATCATTGGTGATGTGCCATATATCAAATGGCTGTACCCATTTAAACCCACTGGAATGTATTTATAACCAGGGAATAATAATGCGATAAAGATGCCTATAGTAACCAAATTGGTTGAACTGCTCTTTGAAACTATTTGTAATGTAATCGACAGCAGAATGTAAATGCTTATTTGTAGAAAGCCATTGATAAAAAAGTGATATAGCAAAGAAGTAAATTTCATATCTTCCACTACTGTCACTCGAAAGGAAAATTCAATGCCCTTAAAATATGCCACTGTTAAAGTCAATATAAATATAAAAAACAAATACAATATTGCCATTAATAAAATATTACGCAACCATTCGCCCATCCATTTAAACATAGAGTTGTAGCGAATAATTTTGTAGTAGCTCAACTCAGAAAACTCACTTGCTAAATAGATTTGTGCCAAATATAAAAAGCCGAAGAAAATTACTATGTAATACAAATACGACAAAAAAGTATAACCCTCAGATGATGTACCGAAAAAATTAAGGAGAAATAGATCAATTACAGTATTACTTCGGGTATCTGCCATAAAGTAAGTTCCTAATACTAATACAAAAAGGTATACTACTATGCCCGTCTGAAAAGAAGTAAAGCTGACTATTTGTTTTCCATCTTTAAATTGCACGGCTAAATAGATTAATCCAAGAGAAACAATTGCTATTAAAGGGATAGTTAATGTGTTATTCCAAAGATTTAATGTTTGGAACATAACAACATAGTTTGATAAAGACAATTTCGCTAAATACTCAGGGAAAAGTTTCCAGGATACAAAAGAAAATATATATAGAACCGTAACAACAAAGCTTATCCATCTCCATGACTGAAGAAAGACATATATAGTAGTAACCGACATTAAAATAATAAATGTCGTAATAACGAACATAACTATTTGATATAAAAGAGCAAGAAGAGGGAGATCAAAATACTGTCTCATAATGGCAGTAGGTTCGAATAATTTACTTCCAGAACTCCATTCACTTGCAAAGGGAAGCCCTATACTCATGATGAATGCAACTAATAGCCAAACTATAATCGTCAAAGCTAAATACAATAAAATTTTCTTAGAAGCCATGAGTACCCACTTTTTATATGAGCCTAATCTGATCAATATATGATATTCAAAGCCTTTTACTAAAAAAGTTACATAGAAATATAAGAGGAATGGTAAAACGAAATAAATAATTAAGTTAACATCACTTAATAATATTATTAGTAGATCCCAAGCATTAACAGGTGCATAACTTTCAATAATTGTTCTTCTTATTCCAAAACAATAAATAAAAATAACGAAACCCAACACATTCCACCTTAACTGCAGCAACTCATTGATAAGACTTCTCAAAATAACCATTCTGTCGAATTCCTTCTCTTAAGATATACATAACTCACAATCACAATTATTAATAAAAACATAAATGGTACAAATACAGTCCATAAGTCTTGTTGCATTATAGAGTACGGAAAAACTGTATATAATGGTGCAAACTTCGAAATACCTAACACAGCAGAAACAAAGCTCATTGCTTGATACCATACAAATGGTATCGATAAAGCAACAAAGGAATTATCTAAGATCAAGCATAAGATTAAAGGTAAAGTAGCATATAAAACTCCATTGATACCTACCCAGAGGGAGTATATAAATCCATACATAAAAGGTCCGTAAACTAAGAGTTGATCGAATGTTACCGTACCAGGCATATTCCCACTATCTCCAATATTAGTGATGAATGCAAATTGGGGGTTTATATATTGAGCAAAGAGGAATGGTAAAAACGCATACAAAAATGAAACCCCAAATGAAAGAAGTGCATTTACTATGATTTTAGCGTTCAAATAGATATTAAAATCTATTCTTATTTTGGTATATGTTAAATAATTATTATTTCTCTCATGAATGATTGTATCTGCAAAAACGAATAATACTAAAATTGGAAAAATCATTGCTCCAATACCATTGAGCAAACGCCCATAGAGATCAATATTGTCAGTGAAGGAATAGCCTTCATGGATTATTAAATATTGTATCCATACGGGTAAAATAATAATAAGAAACCAAGTTAGAACTCTATTAAACGTAAGTATTTGCTTAAATTCAACCCCTATTTGTTGTTTTAACATCTCTCTCTCCTATTCTTCGACTTAAAATAACACATCTAAAATAACGGTAACTTTACAAAATTCTAGTTTCCCTAATTAATAGTATCAACTCTAAAAAAGATAGATTAAATAGTAATTAATGAAAGGAGTAAAATAAAAAATAAAGTTTACTTATTAACAAAGACCATGTGGATTTAAAATCCTCATGGTCTTTAAATCTGTTTAAACAGGTTGACAAAATCCGTGAATTAGTTACCTTGGAATGTTCCAGTAACGGTGATAGGTAAAAATGATGTTACATCAGAACTGAATCTTGCTTGTATATATTTATCTTTTTTAATTGAATTTTCTAATAGATAGCCCTTATTAACATGAGATAAACGTACCCAAGGACCCGTATTTGTAAGTTTTGCCGTCTCTGCTCTTGCATCTAGTTTACTCTCGTTAGAGATAGAATCAATAAATAAATATCCATCCTTATCTGAGATAGATTTCTGTTGATATCCATCAGCTGATGATTGATTTAAACCAGGAACAGACGCATTGATGTTACGGGGCTCTGTAAGAGCTTGTACGTTTAACACGCCAGTTGTTAAAAGACCCAAGGAAAGTACTCCCGCTATTACTTTGCTATTTTTTTTCATCTTAACTTCTCCCTCCAACTAATAGTTTTTCCACTTAATTCAACTATAACTCGGTAAATTTTCAATCTCTAGAATGAGTAAAGGATAAAACTTTTGAGAAAATAGTAAATTAAATATCTTAATGTAATGGAATTTTCCTCATTATAAAGGAAATATATTCACCTCTCATCTGCATAAAAAACCCATTACTATTTGAATATACCATTATTCCATATTTTTTACAATATTATATTTTGGAGGTTACAACTTGAGACATTTATTTACTGCCTAACAATATCTTGAAAATTTTAGAGGGAAAGTTTAAAAACTTTTGTGTAACCTTATTCAGCAAATCTGCTTTGGTTCGTTTCAATATCTTTCTTCACAATCTTTATAGCAACTTCAAAAAACTATTTCACTTTCAGAAATCTACGAAGCTGAAATGATTTTTAATAAATTTTTACAAATTCACAGCTAGTTGAAAGCGATGCTATTTGATTTAGACGATACATTACTGAATCGAAGACTTTTGGAATCGACAGTTCCCTTGTTGTTTTTCTATCAATCAAAATACGTTGAATATTATCCATTCTATCAAAAAGCATGTACAAGTTGGCATTATCACAAACGGGTCGGCTCAGAGACAAAAAGCAAAAATCATGCACACTCATTTAACTAGCTGTTTCAATCTCCTCATTATTTCTGAGGAAGTGGGCTACAGCAAGCTTGACAAGCGCATTTTTGAACTTGCCTTAAACAAGCTTCAAGTGCAACCAGAAGATGCATTAATCGTTGGAGATGACTTAGAAAAGGATATTGGCGGCTATCAGCATGCAAAGATCAAGGGTATATGGTTCAATCCATATAGGCGCAAAAATGATACTGACATCAGACCCTATGCAGAGATTCATTCGTTTGATCCATTAGCAAAAGGAAGAGCCCTGTTTGACTAGGACTCTTCCTTTATGTGTTAGACCATTTTCCCTACTACTTTTACCTTTAATCTTGTTGCATTTTCTGGATGATAGGCTAGTGGTGTTTCTTCTACTTCTACCAGCTCAATCGTCTCCTTAATGGCTCCTGCTAATACTGCTTGTTTCACCGCTTTACTTTGGGCATCCTTTAATGATTCCTCGCGAGGTTCCTTGGCATAAATATAAATTTGCTCATATTGACCACTAATTTGCGCAATAGAGGCACCGATGGCATTCGCCACACCACCATATTCATTTTTCACAATAGTGGAAACGCCTCGAATCTGCTCTGGCACGATAATCCCCCCACCGCCTACTAAGACCAGTGACACATCCTCTGAGGAGGTTTTCATCTTATCAATGGCCTGCTCCAGTAAGGAAGAAATTTCTTCTTGAACGGCTTTGGCAAATGCTTCATCTATATGTGCGACTAAAGTGGGGTCGCCTACTTCTGCTAAGCCTAGACGGACAGCGATATCCGTTGTTGTTAAAGTCGAGCCACCAAAGACAAGTGCCTCCTCACTAATTTGATAGCCTACACTATCTGGTCCAACGGTAATTTTGTCGCCGTTCACACGAACAATACTACCACCGCCAAGACCAACTGAAATAATATCTGGCATCCTAAAGTTTGTCCGAATGTCTCCTACTTCCACAGCAACTGAAGATTCTCGTGGGAATCCATCCTGTAATACGCCTATATCTGAAGTCGTTCCCCCAACGTCCAGCACCATTGTATTTTGAATTTGGGATAAATACGACGCTCCACGAATACTGTTTGTTGGCCCACAGGCAATCGTTAAAATTGGGAATTGTTTTGCATAATCGATGGACATTAACGTACCGTCATTCTGACATAAATAAACGTCTACATTAAAAATACCTTCCGTTTGAAGCGCCTGGACAAAGCCCTGTGTTGTTGTCTCAATGACCTTACATAATGCCGCATTGAGAATCGTTGCATTTTCACGTTCAATTAGCCCGACAGAACCAATTAATGAGGAGCAGGAAATAGGAAATTCCTCGCCATAGACCTCTTGAATCCATTCACGAACCTGTAATTCTTGATCGTTTTTAATAGAAGAAAAGACACCAACAATTGCAATCGATTCTACTTGGTCGTGCCATTCCTCTAATAGTTTTTTAATTTCTTCTTGATTAAGAGCACTTAATAATTGACCATCGTATTCATAGCCACCATGTGCAATCGCATAATGACCCGACAATTGATCAATCATATCCGCTGGCCAAGCTGTATAAGGAAGTACTGATGCCGTTGCTGGATAGCCTAACCGAATAACACCGACTTTTGCTAGCTTTTTACGTTCAACAATGGCATTTGTACATTGGGTTGTCCCTAACATTGCATGTGTTATTTTTGCTTTATCAATATTTGCACCCTTGAGTAATTGTTGCAAGGACTTTTCAATACCCGTTTTAATATCTAAGCTTGTTGGTGATTTCACACTGTAAATAAGTTGACTATTATGATCTAAAAGGATGGCATCCGTATTTGTTCCGCCTACATCAATTCCAATTTTATACATGTTTTGCTACCTCCTTTTTCACCATTTCCTCAATTGGCATGTAATCATAATTATAGCCAAAGTATCTTGGTCCTGCTGTTTCAATGCCTTTTGCTGTACGCCACTTTTCATGTGCTGGTAAGCCAATCACACGCACACGTTTACCATATTTTAAGCTTTCTGTTGTAACAGGCAATAATGTTTCATAATCCACCAAACAAATTAAGTCTGGCGTCATCGCAACAACCTGCTCGTTTTTCTCTGCTAATAAGTTTTCATTTTGGAAATGAACCTTCATTTGATCGTTTTTATAGGAATCAATCCCTTCAAGATTCATTTTACCTAGATTAAAGCCACCTTTTGTTTCACGAATAACATCTACTATTTTTCCTTGGAATAGCTCATAGCCCTCTACAAGCGTTAAAAGATTTTCTAGCTTATCGTTCACCTCTTGATCTTTAGAGGCAATAATTTCACCGATTTTTTCAGAAAGCGTCACAATATGATGAACACCACTTTTCTTAATTTGTGCACCGGTCGTAGGATACAAGCTCACTAATGAACTTGCGCCCATCTCTACCGTTGCAGTTCGGGCGAGACGCTCCGTCCATTTATTATCAATGGTTTCAAAAATACCAATATTCCCTTTTTCATCTGTGATGGCCATTGGGGTTGCCGAAATTCCATCTAGGTTAAAGGTCACCATTTGTAATTCCGGGAATGCACGACCCATCCCGTCGCAATCAATCAGCGGTAATCCAAGCTGTGCAGCTACTACAATCGGAATCATCGAATTGACGCCGCCCGCTTCCATTGGATAAGTGCCTGCAATTTTTTCTTTTCCTAAATATTGAGCAAGCTTTTGGAATACCTTGACAAATTCATCCCCACGTGGAAATTTTTCTACTAACACGGAAGGTGCACCCATCATCGCTGCTGGAATGAAAAAGTCATCATCCCCAATTTCATCCACCGAATACAACTTCACAGGCCCATTTTTTTCGATGGCAGAAAGCGCCATAAGTTTCCCAATGTATGGATCTCCGCCTCCACCTGTTCCTAGAAATGCTGCACCAATGGCAATATGTTCAATAGCTGCTTGATCTAAATATCTCATCTATGTTCCTCCAGTATGACCGTTTTTTGTATGGATAGACGATACCCAATATAATAAATAACGAATGAAATAATAATGCCAATCATCGGTTGATTTGGCAGTGATGGCAACTCAGGGAATAAAGAGAATACCACTGGCATACAGGCAATCATAGCCCCTACTAACCAAGAAAATACGCCTAATCGATTGACCCCTTCCACCTCATGCCAGCTAGCTGCTTTGCCTTTATGAATCACCCAATAGGAGGCAATCATCACCCCTGCAACAGGTGGAATCATGGCCGATAAGATCGACATAATAGGTGTAAAATAATTTAATATCCCAACTACCGCTAAAATTGTGCCAATTGTTCCTGCAACCCCAATCGCTAAGCGCTCTTTGTTTTTGGCAACATCGAACACATTAATTAAAGCGATACCGCCAGAAATGGCATTGACCAAATTCGTTTTCCATGTCGCTAAAATCAAGCCAACCCCGCCAATAAACGGTGTTGCGATATGCAGAAAGACAGCTGTAATATCACTTGTCTGATAGGCAATCGTTAAGATGGCTCCTACCGCAATCATTAGTACACCAGCTGGAATAATGCCCAATGCAGCAGCCTTGACTACATCTGAACGCTTTTTGGAAAATTGCGAATAATCTCCCGCTATGACAGCCCCTAAAGCAAAAGATCCAATCGTTACAGCTAAACCATCCATAAAGTTCATATTCCCCTGTGGCTGATAGTCTCGAATAAGCTGTAGCTGATCGCCCGTTAATGTTTGCCCTAAACCGTAAAGGCAAATGATGACAAGTAATGGTACGGCGATATAGCTTAATACACGTAACACTTTCATTCCATAAAGAGCGGATACGACCATCACCATACCACTTATCAATGAAGCAAGCGGAATAGGTATATTCAAATGATAGATTGCTAGTAAATTCGCTAAGGCAACGCCACAAACATTGGCCTGAATACCAAACCAGCCTAAGCAAGCAATGGCTAAAATAATGGACAAAATAGTACGAGAGCCTTTTTTACCAAACACTTGCCCTGCCACATGAACAGTTGGTTTTCCTAAATCACTGCTTTGCATTCCTTGTAAAATCATAATGAATACGACAATCGCGTAGCCTACAAAAGCGACAGCAAGTGCCTTTGATAGACTCATATTTGTTATGAGTGCGTTACCTACTAATAAACTGGGAATACAAATCATGGCACCCGCCCAAATAATGCCTAAGCTATACCATGATTGACCTTTGTTTTCGTTTTGCATATGACTCCCTCCTTGTTATTGCTTGATTGGTTAATGTTCTTCATTATAAAAGAAAGGGTGGTTTCACGTCTTTTGCGTAAATGAAAAAAATAATCTGAAATTTTGTTCAAAATGACAAAATTTCAGATTATTCTAATCAATCATTAATTAATCGATACAGCATACAAGCCATATACACATCGTAAAATTCTGCGTATACTGTGACATCTGTGCCAATCAACTCACTAATTTTTTTAATGCGATATTTCACTGTATTTTTATGAATATAAAGTAGCTCTGCACAGCGCTCCACACTAGCATTTGCGTCTAATAAAAAGGTAATTAAGGTCTGTAAGGAATCATGATCGCGCAAGATAGGTTCAATGACAGACAAATACTCTTCAATCATTTCTTCTCCCTGTATACTGACATCCATCGCCCTTTTCATGGAGCGTACTTCCGCTGCCGTAAACAGCTTTTGCATTGGATAAATGGTATGGGCCTTGTCCCCCACCTGATTGACCAATTGATACATTTGACGAACAGACTTTGTATTTCTCATTTTGGGCGCATAAACAATTTCCGCTATTTGAGCAGTATAGCTTGTAGTATCGTTAAATTCAGTGGCAATTTCAAATTCATGATGTTTATACAAACAATTCCCTAGTAACACAATTATACAATGATCAATGCATTGTATCACTCTTGTTTGGTAATACTTGGACAGCTGCTCTTCTAATTCATCGCGAATTCTTTTTTCGTCCGCTAAATCATGCATGTAGACGAGCCACATCATTTGAATGGCGGAAACATCTATATGAAGGAGATTCGCTAATCTTCTCATTTTTTCACTTTCATCATTAATAATGGCTTTCACTAAGGCATACTCACTTACCTCATCATGCTTGTCCCCCCATAAATTAATGGCTACTTGCACAACCTCACTTACTTTTTCAATCGTTTTGGCAGGCAGTTTTGTATTTTCTTTAATTAAGAATAAAAAGAGGGGCTCGCCATTTTTCTGATGCACTCTTTTATAGTCAACGACACAGGAGACATCACTTCTTTCTAGCTCTAGCTTTCCTGTTTCGTGCTGGAAGTTGGCCTGCGAGCATTCTTCAATAACGTTCGCTACATCTAATGATGAATTTCGTGGCCACATCACTTGATTCACAATATCAAAATGATTATTTGTGAGCACAATATTGGCTTTCAAACGATCTGAGAGCATTTTCAGCGTAATTTCAACACTTCTTAAATGCTCTGGCAGTAAGGATACCTTTTCCAACGTTTCTTTCACAAAATGATCATTCACACCTTGATTGCTAACAATTGCCTCCATTACCTCATAAATTACCTCGTTATAACGCAGTGAATAATCATTTCTTGGCATACAAATGATAATAAATCCTTGCGCCTCCGCTAAGTCAAGCACTTCCTTTGGAATATCGGGCAAGACAATACCGACATAATATAAAATAAGACCAAGCTCTCCTAAATCATGTAAATGCTGAATCGTTTCGCATTGCTGCTCCACACTATCTCTTATGGAGTAAAAAGAGCTAATGACAATCTCTTCTGCATACCATTCCTCTTGCACACGATTAATAATTTTAGAATAAAAATCAACATTGGATACCTCTAATACAGATAAGGAAGATACCGTACGATGTAAATTATTTCGACCTGTTAGCACCTCTGCCCCCCGAAAGGATGGCAATTGTAATAATTCATTGACCGTTACCCCATGCTTCACCACCACTTTTCTTCACAACTCTTTTGAAGAAGAATACCATATCCCCTACGATCTTTCAAAATACAGTTTTATCCTTATTTTAACTGCTAGTCTGTCTTTAATAATAAACTATTAACTATATGAATGAGGTAAGAGAGGACAATGAGGATGTCACATCAGACAAAAAGAGCTACCTCTGTTGGCAAAAAATCCGTGAAAGCTTACAGGCGGATTGCCAAAGCTATTTCGGCTTATGCTGTACCGCTTTAAATATCGTTGCTTCCAGTGACTTTGCCATCAATAAACCAGCTGGCTCCCCATGCCCTAATTTACAGGATGACTATAGCTGTCATATCCATAGCAAGCTACAAGACACAGGCTTTAAAGGCTGTACGGTTTTTGATTGCTTGGGTGCTGGGCAGCAAGTGTCACAGGTCACGTTTCATGGACAAGATTGGCGACAATCCCGTGAGCATGCTGACAAGTTGTTTCGGGTTTTCCCAATCATGGAACAGCTTTACGAAATGCTTGCTTATGTAGCTGAGGCCTTATCCTATCAGGTGAACAGCACGCTTGATGAGCAGCTTCTAACGCAATTGGAGCAGCTACAACAAGCAAAATCACTTGATGCCGATGCCTTATTAGCACTCGATATGATGGCTATTCGTATGCCTGTCAATGCGCTATTACTACAAACAAGCGAACAAATTCGTCAACAGAGGCTGAAAGGCAAAATCACGCGACATTTGAATCAGCGTGGAGCGGATTGGATGGGCAAAAATTTAAAAGGCAAGGATTTACGAGCGACTGATCTAAGGGGTAGCTATTTAATCGCAGCCAATCTTCAAGATGCTAATTTACAAGCAGTAGATTTCATCGGGGCTGATTTACGTGATGCCAATTTACGTGGGGCTGACCTTTCGACAAGTCTGTTTTTAACACAAATGCAAATGAACGCCGCACAAGGTGACCGCTCTACTAAATTGCCTTCCTATCTGAAACGACCTGCCCATTGGCAATCAAAAAGGTAGATGGCGGTTTACGTACGCTCATCTACCCTTTATCGTTAGGCTCGTTTCTTTTTATAGATTATAGTAGCTGCTACTAACACAAGTAAGATTGCCTGCCCAATGATGGTTTCCGCTGTTGGATAGAAGCCAATCAGGCTAATGACAGGTAAGCCATCAACAATCGTCGTGGACAGATTATCCGTGAGCTGCAATGTATGCAGACTGACACCAATAATTTTAAAGGCTAATACATAAATAAGCACCGTTGCGACAGCAAAAAATTTATGAATGGGAATTTTGCCACTTGCTTTAAATAATACAATAGCCAGTACAGCAAGTATAAGCAGTGCTACAACAATCCCAAGAATAAATTGCGAAGTCTCCATTTTCGGTGCAATACCCGCGTAAAAGACTAGTGTTTCGGCTCCTTCACGGAAGACCGATAAGAAACTAATGGCAGCCATCGCAAAAATAGAACCACTGGAAATGGCATTGCCCATTTGTTTCGAAATATAACGATTCCAGCTGACTACACTTGATTTACTATGCAGCCAAATACCAACACCGATCATCATCGCTGCTGCAACTAGCCCAACATAACCTTCCATTAATTCTCGATTCGTATCAATTGTTGCTGAATTCAAAATCGTGGACATGAGGATGGCAGCAATGGCTGATAATAGAACGCCGACAAACGCTCCAACATAAATCCATTTGCGCATCTTATTCTGTCCTGATTTATTGAGGAATGATACTAAGGCTAAAATAATCAGTAACGCCTCTAGTCCCTCACGCAGCAAAATTAATGCAGCATCCCAAATTGTATAATCTGAATCCCCTTGAATCAGTTCGATTTCAGTACGGAAAGTATCTAATTTTTTTGTGATTGCTTGCTGATCGACGTTGGATTTTAATAAATCACTTGCGATAATCGGCATATCACTTTCGATTTTCGTATAAAGACTGCCATTACGTGTGGAAATTTCAATCTCTACACTTGGCCAAATGGTAATAAACTCACGTATTTTATCAGAAGCCGCCTGATAATCACCAGCATCAACAAAGTCCTTTGCCTCATCGATATAAGCAATCAATGTCGCTAACGAATAGTCCCCTTCAACCACTTCAGCTGTTTCGTTACCAGCCACAAAATCCTCAATCGTTTGCTGCAAATCCTCAAATTGAGATTGCATAAGGGCTATATCTGGCTCCTCTGCCGAAATGGCGATACGTAGAAACGCCATTTGTGTTTCGATTTGCCCATACATCGCAATGCTTTGCTCACGCACAGGGCGCTCATTTTTATTCCATTTGCTATTAAAATCTTTGTAGGCTTCATCAATAGCCTGAATGTCCCCACTGGCTAAAGCTTTTTCGAAGTCTGCCATGATCGGCTTAAACTTTTGCCCAAACTCTGCTCGCTGTGCCGCTTCGTCCACTGGATTTTCAAGTTTTTCTAGGGCACGTAATGCATTCGACAGTGCCGACAACGCCTCTAAACGCTCGTCTTTGGATGTTGCTTCAGTAGCCTGCGCAAGCATTTCATCGACCTTTGCTTTGGCATCTTTCTGCTCTGAAGAAACTTTAGCCCAGTCCGCAGCAAATTGTTCGAGCGCCTGCTTGGCCTCCGTCTCTTTATCCTGCTTCGTATTCATCAGTGCATCACTAATCGCAATATATAAATGGCTATAAGATTGCGCTGCCTGCACAGGTAGAGCTAAAGTTAGGATTAAGGCAATGATAATACTACAGCGCGTTAAAAAGTGCTTCACCTAAATAACTCCCCTTTTGTACACCAGGGAAGCAAGCAAACACGGCACTGCCTCGATGGGTAATGTATTCATTCATTTTATCCATACGCCCTAAGCTATTTTGGATTGTTGTAAATTGGGCTGGGTCTTTTTGAAAAGAAATAAAGATTAGCCCTGCATCATGGGTTCCTGTATTCGACATGACACCCGATGCATACGAGTAAGAACGTCGTAAAACACGTGCACCCGATTTACGTGCTAAATGAACATGTGACGTATCAGGCATAATATAATTGCCCTTGTCATCCTTTGCCTCTACATCAAAATCATCAAATTCCTTTGTTTTGCCAAATGGTGCACCACTGTCACGATAACGACCAAATGTAGCCTCTTGATCTTTCAATGATGTGCGATCCCATGTTTCAAGATGCATTTGAACTTTTCGTGCGATTAAATAAGAGCCGCCCTTTAGCCAGCCTTTATCCACCCACACAATCTTATTTAAGTCTTTTTCATCCGTAATGGCTGGATTCACCGTACCATCCTTGAAGGCAAAGAGATTTCGAGGTGTCCCTCCACCAGCTGGAAACGAGTTAAAGCCAGCCTGTGACCATTTAATCTCTACTTTACCAGAAGCAGCTCGTACTAAATTGCGCACTGCATGGAATGCCACCTGTGGATCATCTGCACAGGCTTGAATACACAGATCACCACCTGTATATTCCTTCTGTAGCTGATCTTTAGGGAAATGTGGTAAATCCTTTAGCTCCGCTGGTTTTACATGCTGCATTCCCAGTTTATCGAATAGCGAAGGACCTACACCGATAGTAATCGATAAATTGGCTGCATCTAAGCCCTCTGCCTCTCCTGTATCACCTGTTGGTACTCTCGTATTCGTCGAAACATCGACCATTAATTCACCATTCATTAAACGCACAACAAGAGGTGTCCATTGCTGGAACAACTCTTGTAGTTCCTTCTTCGATGTCACTAACACATCTAAAGAAGCAAAATAAATATTCGTTTGAACAGGTGTCACGATACCCGACTGGTGCTCGCCATAGAAATTGATCTTATTGCTAGCCGTCGTGCTATCTGCTGCTGTCTCAAAAACATCATAGCCCATCGCTTTCATGACACCACCCAAACCGGAGGCACCGATGGCAACACCTGCCACACCGATGCTTGTCAGCTTCAACATATCACGTCTAGAAATTTTTTTATTAATCAATTTTTCTTCATTGGACGTTGTCATTTTTTTCACTCCAAAATGATCCCCATTTGACTTAATGGTTCACCAAGCTGATTCACCGCTGCCGCAAGTGCTTTCGTATTGTCTTCCGTTAATTCCTCATAGGATACATAACCACCATCAGCCGTTGCATGCTGCGCTAATAAATCGTCCACCGCTTTAAATTTTTCATCAAGTGTTGACACTAGTGTTGAATCTTTCGCTTCTAATTTTGAACGTAAAATTTCAAAGATTTTTTCTGCGCCTTCAATATTCGCTTTAAAATCATACAGGTCTGTATGTGAGTAAATTTCTTCCTCACCAGTAATTTTAGATGTTGAAACTTCATTTAATAAATCTACCGCACCAGTAATCATTAAATCAGGTGTCACTTCCACCGTTTGCACTAGTGCATGTAATTCCTTCGCATCCGCAAGCAGTTGATCTGCTACAGCCTCATAACCTTTAGTTGTATTTTCTTCCCATAGTGCATACTCAAGCTTATGATAGCCTGACCATTCTTCCTCGCCTTTTCCTTCTTCTTGAATATCCGCTAAACGTCCATCGATGCGAGGGTCAAGATCACCAAAGCTTTCTGCGATTGGCTCTGAGCGCTCAAAATACATACGTGCTGGCGCATACGCTGCTTTAGCGCCTTCAATATCGCCCGCCTTGAATAAATTCACGAATTTTTCTGTGTCCAGTAAAAATTGATCCATTTGCTCTAAAGCAAATTGCTGATAGGCTGATAGTTCAGCAGATAAATCCACCTCTTGTGTCGCTTGCTCTGCCTGTTCTGTTGCCGGCTTGTCCTCTTTTTTAGCTTCTTCTGTATTGCCACAGCCAGCCATTAAAATGCCCCCTGCTACTAATACCGACAAAAATGATCTGTTTTTCATACTTAGTACCTACTTCCGAATTAGTTTTATATTTGTGATGATAATGATTATCATCATCTATTGCAACAACTATTTTTTGAAATAGAAAAAAACGTCATTTTTCAGTTGATCTGTATACACAACTAGAAAAATAACGTTTTTTCTACAATATAATGATTCTAATCTACAAGATTTTTGCTTGTTTCAAATTTTCATGTTTTCCATGTAAGAAATAATAAAGCACAATCGATACAAAAATGACAAAGACCATAGCAAAGAAGATCGTACTGTAGCCCATAGAAGGAACAAATAGCCCTAAGAAATAAGGCCCAATACCTAAACCTAAATCATAAAATATAAAATACGTGGATGTCGCAAGTCCTAAACGCTCATTCGGTGTCACTTTAATAGCAATCGCCTGCGCAACGGAGTTGAAGTTTCCATAGCCAACCCCGATACAGGCAGCAGCGATTAAAAAGGCGATCGTTGTTGTCGCTGAACTAAAGGCATACATGCCAATTGCAAAAAGCACTAAGCAAGGATAGATAATAATATTAGCCCCTCGCGTATCTAATAATTTCCCTGTAAATGGGCGGGTAGCCAAAATGACAATGGCATAAATAATAAAGAAATAGCTTCCTGCTGATACTAAATGTAGCTCTTTTGCATAAAACGTCATAAAGGACATGACACCTGAGTAGGCAAAGCCAATAACAAGTGCCACAAAGGCAATCGGCACCGCACGCATTTCAATAAAGTTTGTCACCTTAAAGCCTGCCTTCACAGCTGTATCCGTCGCTTTTTTCGGTGCATCTGGTACGGTCACTATGAAGTACATAAAAAAGCAAATAATAGCTAAAACCGAATCGACTGCAAAGATCATGCGATAATCCTCAAATAATTGTGTTAATAAAATGCCAATGAATGGACCAATAGCTGTCGCTAAAATCGCACTTAAGCTATAATAACCAATCCCTTCGCCACGTCGTTCCGGCGGTAGAATTTGTGCAATAATGGTTCCCGTTGCTGTACTAGCAATTCCAAGAGCAATCCCTTGTATTAAACGATTAACCATAAGCAGCGGTAAATTGCCTGCTACAAAATAAGACATCGTGGATAACATAAATAACAGCAAGCCACAAAACAATGTTTTTTTGCTACCCCAATCACCAATAATACGCCCTGTACCAAGCCGCCCTAACAATGTTCCAATAATAAAAATACTCGATACCAGCCCCGCTGTACTTGTAGAAGCATTAAAATGCTCCACAGCATAAGCCGCGATGGTCACCATTAATAAATAAAAGATTAACGTAATGGTAAAATTAATAAGTGAGACAATTAAAAAATCCTTTGTCCATAGTTTCTTTCTAGTTGCTTCCACGTTACTCTCTCCTACTAATTGATATTCATACAAATTCTTGCTAAAACCTGTGTCGCAATGTCAATATCTTGCTTCGGCACACCTGCCAATGCCTGCACAAAAAACGGATTTAGATGCGACTTTATTTCCAGCACAAGCTCTTCCCCATGCTTTGATAGATGTACCAGTTTTTCACGCTTATCCTTGCCCGTCATCGTTTCCACATAGCCTAGCTCCACTAGTTTATGTACAAGCTTCGTGACACTTGGCTTCTCTATAGACATGAAGTTAGCGATATCTACAAAAGAATGTGGACCCTTATCCTTCAAGAAACGAAGCACTGCCCACTGCGAGCTATATAACTGATAAGGTTCAAGCTGCACATTCAGCTGATTAATAAATGGCCTATACATTAAGCGGTACTGATTAAAAAATTCCTGTTCAATTGTCACACTATCACTTCCTTTTAAATTAGTTAGCCTAGCTAACTATATACTTAAAAAATCCATTTGTCTAGTAGGAAATAAGCGAACCCTTGCTCCGAAAGGCAGGTTATAGCGCTCTTTTGGGGTTCTATCCTGTCCAATTGAAGCAAGCGTATACGCTACTTTTTCTGGTTTATGCACCAACCTCATGCGTATCCTCCCCTTTCTTCGCTCTATCCATCACTTCGCGCGTTCTATCCGCTACTTTCTCTGATTTATCCAACACTTTTCTTTTCCTATCCACCATCCTCATGCGTATCCTCCCCTTTCTCCGCTCTATCCATCACTTCGCACGTTCTATCCGCTACTTTCTCTGTTCTATCCAACACTTTCCCTCTCCTATCCACCATCCTCATGCGTATCCTCCTCTTTCTCCGCTCTATCCATCACTCTGCGCGTTCTATCCGCTACTTTCTCTAATTTATCCAACACTTTTCTTTTCCTATCCACCATCCTCACGCGTATCCTCCTCCTTCTCTGCTCTATCCACCACTCTGCGCGTTCTATCCACCAAGCAACACATTCAGACCGCTTGAATGGTTGCTGGGCTTTTAAATCCTTAATCTATAATCCAGTACTTCCTATGCTTTTTTTCACCCTCTGCTTTCAAAGGTAGTTGCTGCAACAATTTGTACGCTAGGTTTGGGGATTCAATGGCGAAGAATTCACGAAAGCTTCGATTGGTCAGCTGTGGTCCGACTAGTAATCAGTAGTCCTCCAATGTTCGATTTAATGCATTGTGATCCACCAATCCACAGTGAGGGCAAGTCCATTTTCTATAGTGATACTGTAATCGCTGTCCATTCCCACAATGAGGACATACTACGCCTTTCATCATTTCCTTAAAAGGCACAGTCATCTCTTTTTTTAACCTTGTGTGCATCGACAATAAACGTGTCGCAAAGGGTAAGAGGGTTTCTGCCTTTACGGGTTGATACATCTCTGTCCATCTTTGGATACAAGAACGCAGCCCCGTCACATGAAATATAGGCTGCTCCTCAAACCCCTTTGTTAAAATTCCATTTCTCGTTGCCAGTACAACTGCATGCACAATTGGTAAATGAAAACGTTCACGCTGTAATAATTTTTTCATCCAGGCCACATGCCGCTCCAGTTGAAGAAATGGATCAACCATCCCTTCGACCGTACCCTCTATGGTCGTGCGTGTTAGTTGAGCGTATGAAGCATCATATGAGAGAATGCCTGTTATATTTTTGATTTCTAGGATCAGTAAAAAATGGGGACAGAGAAAGATGGTGTCCATTTGATGTGTTGAACCGAAGTCATTCATTGTTTGAAAATCATGGAGAAAATAATGGGGGGTTGGTAAGTCCAGCTCAAGCCATTCTGCATCGACACGCTGTTCACCAGCGAGCCCTGCTTTGACACGTCCTAAACGCTCTCGTACATACGCGTATTCCTTGTGTGTCTGAGGCAATCTTTGTAGCATCGCCTCCAGTATTTTCTGCGAATCTGATGGTTGCCGTGCTAATAGAATCATGTATTCACCTCCTGCCCTGATTATATAAAAAAAGAACCACAACAAATGAGGTTCTCAAAAACTTGAAAGGTCGATGTTGTAAAATTAATTTTTCACAGTTTTTATTAGATCAAAAGTCTGTTCTTTCGAGCAGCAACTAACATTTGCTAATACTTTTCTAGTCATTCAATAAATACAAGAAGTGTGCCGACATAACCATTTCAGCAAGCTCGCTCCACTGAAAAGTGGCAATATGAACCAACAAGGCTACACCATCTGTTATAGAGACAGCAGCAGTCACTAGCGCATCCTGCAAATCGGAGCCTCTCTTTCTTTTTACATCTTTCCATGCTATGCTATTCACAGCTTAAAATGATAATCATTATCACTAGATTCAGTCTAGTTTCTGATAAGAATTTGTCAATTACTTTTTACTATTTTTTAAGGATGTGGCAATAAAAATGCAACATGTATATGATGTGACAATTATTGGTGGCGGCCCTGCTGGCTTATATAGTGCCTTCTACAGCGGTCTGCGTGGATTAAAAACAAAATTGATTGAGAGTCAATCACAGCTTGGCGGAAAAGTATTACTTTATCCTGAAAAGCTGATTTGGGATATTGGCGGACATCCTCCTGTTTTAGGCGAGCAATTTGTCAAACAATTAATCGAGCAAGCCAAAACATTCGATCCTACCATTTTGACAGATACAAAAGTAGATTTGATTGAACGCCAGAATGATGTTTTTATTATCCATACAGCAGCTGGTGAAAAGCATTATTCTAAAACGGTGCTGCTAGCTGTAGGTGGTGGTATTATTAACCCTCAAAAACTGACGCTTGAGGGCGCTGAAAAATATGAAATGTCAAATTTACATTATACCGTTCAATCCTATAAACGTTTTGTCGACAAAGATATTATGATTTCTGGTGGTGGTAATGCAGCCATCGATTGGGCTGTTGAGTTAAGCCCAATTGCTAAAAGCGTGACCCTCGTTTACCGTAAAGAGCATTTATCAGCGCATGAAGCAACGGTACAGGAAGCACTTGATGCGGGAGTAAATATAGAGTGCAATACGACGATTACAAAGCTGTCAGCGAATGCTGATAAAACGGCTATTCAATTAGTAACATGTGAAAATACGAAAACGCAGCAAAGTTATACCCGTCAAATCGATGAGGTGATCGTTAGTCATGGCTATAACCGTGAGGCATCTCTCGCATTTGATGAAGCCATTGCTATTCCCAAAAAGGATGATTATTATTTTGAAGGGAAAGCAACAGGTGAAACGGCACAGCCAGGTATTTTTGCGGCTGGTGATATTTTATCATTTGAAGGAAAAATCCACTTGCTACTTGGAACATTCCAAGATGCAGCCAATGCGGTCAACTCCATTAAAACGTATTTGGAGCCAACAGCCTATCGTCATGGCATGGTATCGTCTCATAATGAGCTATTTAAAGAAAAGAATCGCTCGATTATTGAAAAACAACTTGTCCAAGCCGATTAAGCACGAACATGAACCCTCTTAAGATATTTTCTTAAGAGGGTTTCTAGCTTTATCTAAATAAACTTAGTAACGATCCCATCTGCCTCAACATATTGACTCCATTTGTAATCGTCCCAGCATGCCCCATAATCGTATTTAAATGATCTGGCAAACTGCCTAATCTGGATCCTTGTTGTTGTTGATAGGGAGAATAGTAAGGTTGCACCATTCTACCTCGAAAAGGTGGGCCAAAATATTGTCTATTGCTTGGCGGATAGGGACCCCTTCTAGCATTCGGCTGAAAATATGGCATTTATACACCTCCTGTCTGAAAGCTTCTAACTAGTATATGTGGGAATTTTAGTAGTGAAATAGACTTTTGAAGAAGGCTGTAAAAATATTCTCTTGCCCACTCAAGATGTTTGAGGGAACAAGACTAGTTTCCCTGTCATACTATAAGAAAAAAGAAGGTGATACGCATTCAAGGCTCACATTATCTTACCTTTTTAGCTCAATTCGGCATTGGAGGAGCGCATCCAGGAGGAATTAATCTATCAAAGGCTCTCTTTTCAACAGAGAACATTACGCCAGGCGCCGATATTTTAGATGTAGGGTGTGGTACAGGACAAACGGCTGCTTATTTGGCGACTGCCTATCAAGCTAGTGTCACAGGCATCGATATTCACCCCGTCATGATCAAAAAGGCGCAGAAACGAATGCAAAAAGCACGTTTACCCGTCCGTCTATTGCAAGGCTCAATTGAAAAAACTTCGTTACCAAATGAATCATTTGACTTGATTCTAGCTGAATCAGTACTAGCCTTTGTAAATCAGCAACAGGCTTTGCAAGAAATTTATCGTTTATTAAAGAAAAGTGGACGCTTCATTGCTATTGAATTCACCAAACCTACAACTCTCCCCCCTGACCTAGCAGACGACATCCAACAATTTTACGGATTCAAGTCCCTCCTTATGAAAAAGGATTGGGTAAAGCTACTGCAACAGGCTGGTTTTCACGATATTCGCATACAAAAAAATCAATCCATCTCCTCCAAGCCTGAATTTGATGTTTCCGCAGCGATTGAATCCGAGTTTTATGAGGTCATGGATCAGCATCTTGCCATGAACGAAAAATATCAGCCATTTTTAGACTATCGCATCTATACTTGTACGAAATAAACGAACCAGCACCCAAAGCGTGCTGGTTTTTTATGTGATCCCAATCACTTTATGACACCTGTCATAAAATTCCTTTGACTGGTGTGAATAGGTTTTTTCTTCGTATTTTCTTATCCTGAAGGTAAGAAAATACAGAAAGAGTGATTGAACATATGCAAATGCAACAAAGACTTCCCTTTATCGATATGTTAAGAGGCTTCGCCGTTTTAGGAACGCTCGGCACCAATATTTGGATTTTTGCTTATTTAGGTGATTTATCGTATATCACAACAAGCAACTACTCTGGTTGGTGGTCCTTCCAGGATTTTTTACGAATGGTAGTTTTATTTTTCGTCAACGGTAAGCTACTAGGCTTGTTAACGATTATGTTTGGGGTAGGTTTACAATTAAAATATCAGCAAGCCTTACGCAGAGGCAATGCTTGGCCTGGGGTCTATCTTTGGTCAATCGTCTTTTTAGGGCTAGAGGGACTGCTTCATTATACCCTTGTCATGGAATATGATATTTTAATGAGCTATGCTGCTACAGCCTTCATCGTTGCCTTTCTCATCCGATTAGGTAACAAAGCCATGACATGGGCTTTCTATCTTTTTGGCAGCCTTCATGTCCTACTAATCCTCCTTATTTTTATCAGTACATTACAAGGTGTTGGTGTTTCCTTAAATGGAATGGAGAGCGTTGCCACATTGTATGAAAACGGCTCATGGCTAGCACAAGTACAGCATCGTCTGATAAATTTTTTATTCTATCGATCAGAAGCTATTTTCATTATCCCTATGAATATCTTTTTATTTTTACTTGGTGTGAAGCTTATGCGCAACGATGTATTTTCACAAACAGATAGAGGACGGCAAATACGCCAAAAGCTGTTTACGATTGGTATATACATTGGCATTCCCCTCAATTTACTTATCTTTATACCAGGGGGACTTTTTGATTTTCCTGTTCGCTATTTATGTGCCCCTATTCTATCGATTGGCTATATTGGAATTTTAGGGAAACTGGTAGAATATAAGAGGTTCAATTGGCTTTGGCAACGTTTTGCACAAGTCGGTAAAATGTCTTTAAGCTGTTATGTCCTTCAAAACATACTTGCATCATTTATTTTTTATGGTTGGGGCCTTGGCTTAGGAGGGCATGTCAATAGCGTGATCGTCATTTGCATTTGGCTAACTTTGTCATTCCTACAACTGGTCATAGCGTCTATTTGGTTACAGCATTTTCAATTGGGTCCTATGGAATGGATTCGTCAAAAATCCATTCGAGCAATGACGCAACAATTTGCAACAAAGGAAGGTGTAGGCAATAAAAATATATCCTAGAGAACAAATAAAGCATTATTTAATCATCGATGTAGCTTCTGTGATTTTTCTCATCGCAATAGTACTATGGTCTGGATCACTTCCTTTAGCTATGAAAATAACATTGCTCCTTTTATACTTAGGAGCTTTCTATAATGCTTTATGGCATAAAAATGGGAGACTCCTTGTCGCATCATTAGTAGGCTTCATCGTTATCACTATACTAAGTATTTATATAGAGCCCTTTATGCTTATTTTTGGCTTTACCTTTGCCGATTTACTTGGACGGGCGAAATCAAAATGGCATATCGGCTGTGGAATATTAGCCATCGCGATCATGTTTTTGACGGTCATGTATCTGGCGACAGACTCCTTTTTACAGAAGGAATCACAGGTGTTAGTACCTATCATGATGTTTCAGCTAGTATTGCCAATTCTTATTTACTTTGTGGAAAAGTCGAAAAATCTGCAAGCTGAATTGGCAGACGTCAATATGCAGCTTGTTCAGCAGGAGGAGCGACAGCGTATTGCAAGAGACCTTCACGATACAATTGGTCATACACTCACAATGATTAAAATTAGAACGGAACTAACGACAAAACTAATTGACCGAGATCCTTCAAAGGTGAAGCAAGAATTGGATGATATATTAGCCACTACACGTACAGCCTTAAAACAAGTGCGTGAGCTAGTATCTGATATGAATTTCATTTCGTTACAGACGGAGCTAGTGCATTGCAAACAGCTTTTACAAAGTGCAAATATCACAACAAGCCTTCACAATCAATGCCCTCAAATTGTTCTTTCTAGTGTGGAGGAAACGATGCTCGCATTATGTGTAAGAGAGGCTACGACCAATATACTCAAGCACAGTCAGGCAAAAAAATGCCACATCATCATTCAATATCACACGGGACAATACACGCTAATCATGAAAGATGATGGCATAGGCTTACAGCAAAAAGGATTTGGCAATGGCATCCACTCGATGAAGGAAAGAATGCATATCCTGCAAGGTTATGCCACAATTAACAGCCATACACCTACAGGCACGAGCGTAACTCTTACGCTACCAATTCAAGACGGAAAGGAGCCCACATCATGATACGTGTATTACTAGCGGAGGACCAACAAATGCTACGCGGTGCCTTAACATCGCTCTTATCGTTTGAACCAGATATTGAAGTCATAGCCGAGGTGGCAGATGGGCTAAAAGCATGGGACTACATCCAACAGGAGCTACCAGATGTTTGCCTCGTAGATATTGAAATGCCCCATCTGTCTGGGCTAGAGCTAGCTGAAAAAATTAAACAGGCTAACCTACCGTGTAAAGTGATGATTGTCACAACTTTTGCTCGGCCTGGCTATTTACAAAAGGCTATGGATTGCGAGGTACACGGCTATCTATTGAAAGATGAACCGATCGATTATTTAATCGCTACCATTCGAAAAATCATGCAGGGAGAAAAGGTGGTTAGTAAGGATCTAGCCGCTACCTTGTTTATGAAGGAGCAAAACCCTTTAAACGAACGAGAAATTGCAGTACTACAGCTTGTCAAAGAGGGTTTGACCACAAATGAAATCAGCAAGCAATTGTTTTTAACAAAGGGTACCATTCGCAATTATTTATCTACCTCTATTCAAAAGCTGCAAGTGGAATCAAGACAGCAGGCTGCTCAGATAGCAAGTGACAAAGGCTGGCTATAACAAAAAATCTCGCCACAGCCGTGACGAGATTTTCACCATTTTAAAATAAGATACTTCGCTTGATTATTAATAGTTTACCCACTTCACGCAATTGTTGGTTTGAAGTGGGGCTATTTTTAGCCACACAATCAATGGATAATTATAAATGATGTCAGACCTTCTTTAATTAGTATACACTCCTATAAAACCATCATCATTACCGTTGTTAATCAATTTTATTTCCTCAAATGGATGCTTGTTTTTACTTTCTATAAGGAATAGCGTTTTTTTATTTGTAACACTTCCTTCTGTAGTTGTATAGAAAAGTGTTAGAATTTTATTTTCCTTATCTAATTTAAACGAATAATCAGCATAATTCCTAGTATTGGCATTTATCAAGATATAGGTTTTATGCTTATTCTCGTCATAAGCATAAACGCCATTTTTTAAGTCTCCTCTAAATACGTTAAGTACCTTTTGATTATCTTCGTCATTAGTGTCCAGTTCTAGTACTCTTACATTTTCTAATTGCGCGGTTTCCGAAATTACAAATTCCTCTTCATAATCAACTCTCACACCGTTGCTACAAGCCGTTTGCGTAAACAATAGTCCAAGTAAAGCACAAAAAATCCGCCTGTTTTTCACCACTCTTATGCCACCTTTTTTAAAATCTTCGTTATCGCTGTATCCTAATAAATATAGCCGTGTTGGTGTAAAAAAAGACGTACTGAAACTGCAACTCCAATTGGTAATACGTATACTGAATTAATGTTTCCAAGCCCACTACAAAATTTGTAATGGGCTTTCATAAAAATCCCTACAGTTTGCATTACTTCGCTCCCGCTGCAATCAGGATTTGTTCAATCTCGTTAAATCCTCGCTGTCTCGCATGTTGTAATGGTGTCACATTATTTTGATCCGGAATATTCACATCAGCACCATGCTCAATCAATAACTGAATTACCGTTTGCTGTGTTGGATTGCCGTTATTTAACACAATCGCCTCCATCAGCGCTGTCCATCCTAAATGATTCACATGATTGACGTCGATGTCGCTGTTACGCAACAACTCCTCGATGACCTCCACATAACCATGCTCTGCAGCTGGGATTAATGCGGTTCCTCCATATCGGTTCAAAATAGTAGGATCAGCACCAGCCTGAATCGTCATCTTTAATATATCCAGATAGCCTTCTGCTCCAGCATAAAGAAAGGGCGTATTTTGCCTATTGTCCTGTATATTGACATCGGCCCCAGCATTTATTAATAATTGTGCTGCCTCGACATTCTGATTATAGGTTGCAATCATCAAGGCTGTTCTGCTATTTGAATCTTGGACATTGATATCAACTTTTTGATCCAAAGCACGTTGTAACGCTTCTATATCTCCCATTTCGGCTGCTTTAAACCGTTCACTCTTCCAATTTGATTTCACCACTTCACTCTCCCCTTTATCAAACTGTATTGCCTCTGATTCGTTGGAGGCACATCCTTGAAGCAAAAGTGATAATGCGATCATAACCGTTTGTATTTTTTTCACCCCTTGCACCACACTCTCTTATTTATTGCTGTCTTCCTTATTTTAGTGTAAGTGGTAATGCTAAATATTCCATTAACCATTTCTTAAAAAAGTCTAAAAATTGGCCAAAAAAATACCTCGCCACATGGACGAGATATTTTGCTCTTAAACATTGAAACGATAGCCTGCTCCCCATACCGTTTCCAAAAACTTTGGCTGTGCTGGATCACGTTCAATTTTTTCACGTAGCTTGCGAATATGAACGGTAACGGTCGAAACATCTGCAGCTGATTCATAGCCCCAGTTTCGCTCATATAACTGCTCTTTACTTAATACTTGATTTGGGTGTTTAACAAAAAAAACGAGTAAATCAAATTCCTTTGTTGTAAAGGCAATTTCATCCCCATTGACAAAAACCTTTCTAGCAGATGTATCGATCGTAATGCCATGAATGGACATCGTATGATTTGTTTGCTGATTCGTAGCGAGGCGCTCATACCTGGCTAAATGTGCCTTGACTCTTGCTACTAGCTCACTTGGACTAAAGGGCTTCGTAATATAATCATCTGCCCCTAGACCAAGGCCACGAATTTTATCAATATCCTCTTTTTTGGCTGAAACAAATAAAATGGGCATATTGTGCACTGCTCGAACTTGTTTACAAATATCAAAGCCATTCATCCCAGGCAGCATAATATCCAAAATGATTAAAGCATAATCACCTTTTAGTGCCTGCTTCAGGCCATCGTCTCCGTTATGATGGATATCTACTGAAAAACCATTAATCTCTAAATAATCTCGTTGGAGCTCTGCTATGCTCACTTCATCTTCAATTAACAGAATTTTTTTCATGATGACTCCCCTTCTCCTCAGCCTTTTTCAATGAAATGAATATGCTCGTTCCCTTCGTTAATTCACTCTTCGCCCAAATGTCGCCGCCCATTTCAAGGACGATTTGTTTCGCAATCGCTAACCCTAAGCCACTGCCCCCTGTTTGCGAATTACGGGAAGGCTCCGCACGGTAAAAACGATCAAAAATATGAGGTAACGCAGCAGGATCAATGCCCGTACCATTATCTGTTACCTGAATAATCGCATCCTCAGTTCGCTCGTGCAACGAAATAATAATTTGCTTATAGGATTTATCCATATATTTCTCACTATTGCTTAGTAAATTTGACAGGACACGTCTTAATTTATCACGATCAGCCATGGCCAAAAGAGGAGAACCTGCTGATATATATTGTAAATGAATGTCTCGTGCAATAAAATCAAAGCTCGCATCCTCTACATAATCATGCATATATTGCTGGAGATTGACGCTTTCCATTTGGAATGGAACCTTTTTTAAATCCAATTTAGAAAATAAGAACAGCTCATCAATTAATACATCCATATCCTTTGCTTTTGTATAGATGGTTGTTAAATATTTATCCATCTTCTCCTCTGTATTCGCCACGCCATCTTTAATGCCCTCTACATAGCCGATAATGGAAGTCATAGGCGTTTTTAAATCATGGGAAATATTCGATAATAGCTCTTTCCGATTTTCCTCATATTGAAGCTGAAGCTGGATTGATTCTTTTAGCTTAACTCTCATTTCCTCAAACGATCGATTCAACTGACCAATTTCATCATTGGAATGAGACGTAATTTCAAAATCTAAGTCGCCCGATTTAATGCGTTCAGCCCCATCCTTTAAAGCTGAGATTGGATTAATAATACTTCTTGAAACTAAATAATTTAATAAGCCAATAATCATCATAAATAGTACAAATAAGATTCCTAAAAGAATGGGCAACAGTTCACGCGTTACTTCCGCATGAGAACTAACCTCTCTTAAAACGAAAATACTTCCCTCGGTTTTATCTGGAAAATAAAAATCAAATTTTACATACGTATAAAAGGCTTGATTAATCATGATGGTATCACGCGAATTAATATTGGTCGCTTCAAAGCCAGGTAAGCTTTGAAGTAATAATTGTTCATGCTCTTTCTGCGTTGAATAAACAATTTGATGATCTTTTCGTACCACAATCTCAATCGAAGGTGCATTGATTTTTTCTAGCTGTTCGAGATCTAAAAGCTGCTGGGGATTATTTTTAGCTAGTAATTTTAAATCTAGAAAAGCGTTTTCTTCTACCGTCGTCAAAGGCTTTTGTACATAGGATTTTTTATAAAAATGCTCTATTGCTTTGATATCACCCGTAATCGCAAAGGAAAAAAGAAAAACGGCTGCAAGTAAAAGCGTGATAGCAATGATAATAACACCCACATAAGATAGCAAAAACCTCGTTTTAATTGACATCTACACTCCCCCAATAAGCTGAAACTACTAGCAATGTACCATACAAATCTTAAAACTTTATAAAATTGGGCTGAAAAATCTATAAACATTTTTGCAGCTTCAGTATAGTATTGCGTTCATATAAACGAAATAAACAAAAAAGATACGGCACAATCCTGTTGTACCGTATCCATTCGCATTATTTAGTTTCTTCTGCTCTTAACTTCTTCTTTGTTTGCCAGCCTATAATGATGAGCTCCATCAATACGACAGCGATCAAGGAGGCGCCAAATAACGGCATTATAATGCCTAAAATAACAAGGAAAATGATAAACGGCATGGACATTTTATGAGAAATTTGCGGTGGTGCAGAAAGCTCCCCTTTTTTTCTACGTAAAATCCATGTGCGAATGCCCCACATAATGACGGCTAAAAAGGCTAGACAAACCACTAAGTTTAGAATCTTATTAGGCCAGCCAAATAAGTGACCTTCATGTAAAGGAATGCCCCATGTAAAGAATTTAGCCAACATGCCATAATCAGCATAATTTACTTGATCGATAAACTTCCCACTATATTGATCGAAATACATCGTTGCTTCTGCTGAAGGCTTCACATCCAGACCTGTTACACCTGAATTACTCGCCTTCGCCACTGTATATACGCCCTCCTCATTTGACGGGTAAATAATCGAATAAGGTTTTGCGATATTCATGACATTGATTTCTTTTTCAAGATCAGCAATCGAAATTTGGCTGTCATTTGTATAACGGACAGCTCCGCCTCCATGATGCTGCGCATGTTCACCTTCTGATATAGGCGCCTCTAATTGTCGAGTGGCCCAAGGAATTTCAGAGACATCCGATGTTGGTGGCTTTTGCTGTAATAATGGGTAACCAAAAGTTGGACTTTCTGAAGCTATATTCACAAGAATCGACCCTTGAAAAGCAGACCATAATAGCCCTGTAGAAATAAACAGCACCATTGGAATTGTAATGATTGTCCCAACGAGTGCATGCAATCTCTTACTTTTTTGTCGTTTATTCTCTGCCTTTGGCTTCTTCAAAAGATTTCCTTTAAATGTCATATAAAGTCCTGACAATAATAAAAAGATCGTCCAGCATGCCGCTAGTTCCACTAAATAATTGACAAAAGTACCGCCAATAAATAGGGAGCTGTGTGTATTTCTCATAATATTAGAAAATGTATAATTCGCATCCTGACTACCAACCATTTGATTGTGATCATCTAAAAATACGTACTTCTGTTCTTTGCCATTTGATAAAGTTAAACGCGTATTATAAGGCTCTTCCAGCATAATAACTTTCGTAGTGGAGTAGCCTGCAAATGCCGCTTCCGCTTTTTCCACGGCTTCATCCATCGTTAAAACCTCTTCTTTATGGCTTTCGCCAAAGAAGTAATCATCATATAATCGATTTTCTACATCTGTGAAAAATAAATAGCCAATCCCGCTTAATGTGAGAGACAGCAGTAATGGTGTAATAAAAAGTGCTGCGAAAAAATGCAATCGCCAAAACCTTGAATAAAGCAGATTTTTCATATTTGATCTCCATTCTATTTATAAATAGCAAATTTATTATATAAAGTAAAAGTGAAATATGAATGAAGTCCTAAAGACAGTTTTATGACAAATAAATGTAATCCAATTGGTATTATGCTATTTAATAGACCAAAAATAATGGTAGCCAAACCTGTTTTAACGCAAGTTTGGCTACGATTTTCAGTAAGATTTATAGATTCATATTGACAAGAATTTTACATTGACTACGGTCTTTCGTTAATGCTTCAAAACCTTTTTCCACAATATCCTCTAAAGCGATTTGGCTTGTAATAACAGCTTGACCATCAATGACCCCACGAGCGAGTAGACGAATTACTTCGGGGAAAATATTAACATAAGCAAATGAGCCACTAATTTTCACTTCTGGAGAAACGACCGCATTTGGATTAAATTCTACTGGTCTTTCCCAGACGCTAACGATTTTAAATTCGCCGCCTGGATGTACCGCACTGACACCACTTGTAAACGTTGCCTGCACACCTGCTGCATCATACGCAACATCCACCCCACCCTTTGTTTTTTCACGAATAAACGCGACAGCATCTGTGTCAATTGGATTGATGACATAGGTTGCGCCTAATTCAAGTGCTTTTTGGCGTCGTTCATCAGAAACCTCCACGACAAAAATTTCACTTGCCCCCGCTGCCTTCACAGCCTGTAAGACTAATAAACCAATAGGACCTGCGCCAAAAATAGCTGCTGTATCGCCCAGCTTTAATTGACTTTGACGCACTGCATGAACGGCTACTGCTGTAGGTTCAACAAGTGCGCCTAGCTCTAGGCTCATGTCATCCGGAAGGTGGTGAATATTTTCTTCCTGCACAATAGCATATTCAGCAAATCCACCTGAAATCGTATAACCGTAGGATTGTCCACGTTTACATAAGTTAGTATACCCACGTCGACAATTATTACATTTTCCACAAGGAATCGGTGGCTCCACTGCTACACGATCCCCTATTTTTATTTGAGTAACGCCTGCTGCGACCTCTACAACAACACCTGCAAATTCATGACCTAATACAGGTTGTGTACGAAATGCATAGGCACCCCCTACATATTCATGTAAATCACTACCACAAATTCCTGCAAATGCGACTTTTACTTTTACCATGCCTGGTTCTAGTGCTGGCAATTGTGCTTCCTCTACTCGAATATCTTGAATACCGTAATATTTTGCTGCTTTCATTAGAATTACCTTCTTTTTATGATTTAGTTTGAAGACCGTATAACACAAAGTTGACTGCATGTTCTGCAATTTGTTCAGGTGTTGATTGTAAGGAAGAACGATTTAAAAATGGATTGTTCAAGGAGTACATTAACGTCCCCATAATAAAGTTCAGCGCAACGTCAAGCGACTCAAAGCGAATGGTCTGCTGCTCCTGACAAGCTAATAAAATCTTCCGAAGTTGCTCCCAGGAAGGTAAAAAAACATCTTTAAGCATCTCTAACCTAGGACTATTCATAACAATCTCTTGCTGTAAAATATCAATTAATTCATGCTCATGAATGCGATAAAGCACAAAGTTTCGGCAAAAGCTACGAAGTGCACCAAGTGAATCATGGATATCATAATGGGCATTCATAAAGGTGTGGCGTAGCGGTTCAAACAATGCATTAAATACATTTTCTTTGCCACCAAAATGATAGGAAACAAGCGCAAGTGACACATTTGCCTCATCACAAATTTGTCTCACCGTCGTCCCATCATAGCCTCTGGACGAAAACAACGATTTCGCGGCCTGTAAAATTTGATCCTTTACCTCTTTATTTTTTTCTTTTGATACGTTCTCTTTCTGATCGACTGTACTCACCTCTTTTTTGAACAAACGTTCAAAACAATTGTTCAACGAAATTTTACGCCTTCTCTTATTAATTGTCAAAGCATGCGCTTATTAAAAATGGCTACTTCGAAAAACGAAGTAGCCAAAACCATTCTATCCAAGTAATTCTTTTAAAACATTGGTATACGCTGCTAAAATGGATTGCTCATGTGCAGCATCATGCCCAACATATTGTTCAACAAGCTCCTTTAGAGGCTTTGCAGCATAAGGCTCTTGCATAATTTCAATTTTTAATAGGCTCTCATAATACTCAACAACTTGTGGATTCATGTGGACCGCTCCTTTAATGTTTTACATAAAAAAAGACATCTTTCTCTTATTAGAAAGATGTCTACTATGACAAATACATGACATAATACGGTGATTGCCAGCTGGAAATAAGCTTTCTATTCAACATAGAAGCTACCTTTTTAGCAGTCATCGTACTATGAGCATGCAGGAGAATTTCTCTAGTCACACTCAACACCCCCTATCCGCGTAGGTTTTTTGGCTGTACTAGATAAAGGCAGGTCTCCTGGCTTATGTTCATCACACCTTTCACCTTCCCATTACGACACGTAACAGTGGCCTTTTGAAAAGTGCTCCCATTTACAGTTGCGGGACAGCGTCGGAATTACACCGATCTTCCCTTTTAAACAAATCCTAAAATCTGATTTGTACCTCTATCCTATTATTCCGTTTTTATTATTATACCATAAAGATTTGTGTGCACAGACCCGATCTTCATAAAATACTGTGATAGATGTAATGACTTGATCGGCACTTCCATTTACACTTAACTTTCTTCTATTTTATTACTATGTTACCATATAAAGAAACATAGATTTCAGGAGGAATACATATGAAACGCAATAAGACCGCAATACTACTGTTGAAAAGTTTACTCTTTATCTTACTTTTATCTGGCTGTAGTAAAGAAAATGAGACAGGCTTCGATGATCAATTTATCGCTGATTTAAAAGACTATATTCAAGTAGAAGCGAAATATAAAAACATAGAAGAAAATAATATAAATAACTTGAATAATTTATATGAATCACAAACATATTCAATGGCCCATTCCAGCGATGGAATAAAAAAAGCACTCTCACAACAACAAGCATATTATGAAGATGCAATAGACTATTCACATAATAAAATAGATTTCAAACCTAAAACAAGCTCCCCAGAAGAAAAAGAACTCTATAATGCGATAATTGATTTTAAAGAAAAAAAAAGCTCTCATGATTTTCCAACTATTAGATTAGTCGATGCAACATACCAAATTGATAGAGTAAATGCTAAAGAAGAGTATGAGCAATCTTTACAGGAACTAAATAAATCATGGAATACTATCATATCCCTTTCAGAAAAGTATAATTTGAATCTTTTTGGAGCTGAAGAATAAGCGAATATGTAGGTGTTGTATGAGTGACTATCCTTTGCTTTTTGGGGGCTCTATCCCCCTTTTTTGAGTTCTATCCATACTTTGAGGGTTATCCTTCCCTTCGAAGATTCTATCCTCCTGTTTGAGGGTTATCCTTTTCTTTGAAGTTTTTATCCACTACTTTTGATGGGTTATCCTTCTCTTCGAAGGTTCTATCCACCTCTTTTGAGATTTTATCCTTCACTTAGAAGGTGCTATCCTCCTGTTTGAGGGCTATCCCTCTCTTTGCAGGTTTTATCCACTTCTTTTGATGGATTATCCTTCTCTTCGAAGGTGCTATCCTCCTGTTTGAGGGTTATCCTTTTCTTCAGGGGTTCTATCCACCTCTTTTGATAGGTTATCCTGCACTTAGAAGATTCTATCCACCAGTTTGAAGGTTATCCTTCTCTTTGCAGATTTTATCCACTTCTTTTGATAGATTATCCTGCACTTAGAAGGTTCTATCCCCCTGTTTGAGGGTTATCCTTCTCTTTGCAGATTTTATCCACTTCTTTTGATAGATTATCCTGCACTTAGAAGGTTCTATCCCCCTGTTTGAGGGCAGATTTTATCCACTTCTTTTGATAGGTTCTCCTTCTCTTCGAAGGTGCTATCCACCTCTTTGAGGGTTATCCTTTTCTTCAGGGGTTCTATCCTCCTCTTTTGATGGGTTATCCCTCTCTTTCCAGGTTTTATCCACTTCTTTTGATAGATTATCCTGCACTTAGAAGGTTCTATCCCCCTGTTTGAGGGTTATCCTTCTCTTTGCAGGTTTTATCCACTTCTTTTGATGGATTATCCTGCACTTAGAAGGTTCTATCCCCCTGTTTGAGGGTTATCCTTCTCTTTGCAGGTTTTATCCACTTCTTTTGATGGATTATCCTGCACTTAGAAGGTTCTATCCTCCTCTTTTGATGGGCTATCCCTCTCTTTGCAGGTTTTATCCACTTCTTTTGATGGATTATCCTGCACTTAGAAGGTGCTATCCCCCTGTTTGAGGGTTATCCTTCTCTTTGCAGGTTTTATCCACTTCTTTTGATAGGTTCTCCTTCTCTTCGAAGGTGCTATCCACCTCTTTGAGGGTTATCCTTTTCTTCAGGGGTTCTATCCTCCTCTTTTGATGGGTTATCCCTCTCTTTCCAGGTTTTATCCACCTCTTTTGATAGGTTATCCTGCACTTAGAAGATTCTATCCACCAGTTTGAAGGTTATCCTTCTCTTTGCAGGTTTTATCCACTTCTTTTGATGGATTATCCTGCACTTAGAAGGTTCTATCCACCTGTTTGAGGGTTATCCTTCTCTTTGCAGGTTTTATCCACCTCTTTTGATGGGTTATCCTGCACTTAGAAGGTTCTATCCACCTCTTTTGAGATTTTATCCATCACTTTTAATGGGCTTTCCTTCTGTTTGAAGGTTATCCTTCTCTTCGAAGATTCTATCCTCCTCTTTTGAAAAGCTATCCATCACTTTCCCATTGCTATCCGCCAACATTTTAAATATTCAAAAATTAAACTATACTTAAAGAAAAAGGGGGCATTATGAGATGATTATCGGTTTACATCATGTGCAAATTACCATTCCACAAGGATCAGAGGAGCAGGGGAAAGCTTTTTATTGTCAGGTTTTAGGTTTGCAGGAATTGGAGAAGCCTGAGTCGCTGAAGGGACGAGGCGGATTCTGGTTACAGCTTGGTCAGCAGGAGGTTCATGTGGGCACGGAAGATGGCTTTGATCGCTTGACAACAAAGGCGCATATTGCGTATCAAGTAGAAGATATTGAGTACTGGAAGAGGAAACTAGCAGAACATCAAATAGACATACTGGATTCTGTGCCAATCCCTCATTATGAGCGATTTGAATTTCGAGATCCGTTTGGTAATCGCGTCGAAATGATTCAAAAATTAAGATAAACTGCCCTGCTATTAGGGCAGTTTTTTCATGGAACTGTTCCATATTACATCTTGTTGAAACATTTGTAATAAAACTGTAAATTCCCTTGATAAAGCCTTTTATAGCAAGTGTTGAAGCCCTCCCTCTAGTTACCCTGGTAACATTTACCTCCCGGAAGCCCTCTATTTTCATGCTACGATTATTTCCATGGCAAAGCTATACAGGAGAAATTCTACTAGATGCTTCAGGAGGTTATAACAACATGAATAAACGATTTTTATCTACAACACTTGCCTTAACAATTGGCTTCAGTTCATTCGGAATGGTGCACACAGCCATCCAGCCGATACAGGTCGAGGCTGCTACAACAAATGCTCAAAACAACGCACAGGCTGTTGCAGCGAAAGCAGATCAACTCATTCAGACAGGGAAAAGCTTAATGGGTCAAGCGACATATAGCAATTCGGTTTACAAGTCTACATATCCATATAAATTTTCTTGTGCTTCATTTTTAATGTACATCTTTGAGAAAAATGGTGTAGACCTTGGGACATATAATGAAAATTATATGATTCAGCAAGGGACATATGTAGCAAGGAACCAATTACAAAAAGGCGATTTAGTGTTCTTTAAAAGTAAAAAAACAGGGACTGACCCCGATCATGTCGGCATGTATATCGGTGACAATAAAATCATCCACATGGCTGATTCCAAACAAAATATTGTCATTTCTGATTTAAACAGTAAGCCGTATTATACAGAAAACTATGTATCTGCACGTAGAGTATTGCCTACCCTACTATCAGCCAATCCTGCAACAAAAGGCGATAAAATTGTAGAGAATGCCCTGACGTATAAAAACAAAGTAACGATTGGCACTTCAACAAGCGAGTCAAGCCTACGCTTCACAGCTCCAGCATTTGTTGATTTCATCTATCGTAAAAGTGGCGTGACACTCGGCGCTACTACGTTAAGCAATTTAATGAACCAAGGATCAACAGTGGCTCGTGCTAATTTGAGAAAGGGCGATTTAGTCTTCTTTAATAGTGTTAAAGGCTCTAAGACACCTTCGCTTGTAGGGATTTATGCGGGCGATCATCGAATCATCATTCCTAATTCAGACGGTGTGATGACAAGAGTGTTATTTGTAGATTATTATACTGAACATTATATTACAGCGAAGCGCGTTTTCTCTGATTCCAACTCATCTCCCAGTGTAAGTGCACCTTCAGCTAGTACTTCAGCCAATCAAATTATTGCAACAGCTACCGGGTTAACAAGCAAAGCAAAATTCGGCTATACGTACAAAGAAAGTGCACTGACTTTTACAAGTGCTGGTTTTACGTACTATGTCTTTAAAAAGCATGGTATTGATTTAAAGGATAAGCTAGCAAGTAAGCAAGCTTTAGTAGGGACACGTATCCAAAAATCACAGCTTCAAAAAGGTGATTTACTGTTCTTCTCAACGAATAATGGTGGACAAGATATCACGCAAACTGGTATTTATTTAGGAAATAATCAATATATTAGTATGACTACTAATGGTATTGTGAAACAAAACATTTCTTCCACTTGGGCACAAAAGAATTTTGTAACAGCTCGACGTGTTTTAAAATAAGAATGGTTGGGTGTCTCAATGATGTTGAGACACCCTTTTTTGCTAGGATGAGTTTTTAAGCGTATTGGCAAATTCAATCATTGATCTACTCGACATCGGTCCTTTTATTAGGACAATTGTGTCTGCATCGAGCTTTGGTTTCAATAATTCTAAAACGCCTGTTACCTCTTTAAACGTATGAACCTCTGCGCTGGTTCCATCTTTTTGAGCTTGATCGGCAATCTTTTCCGCCCTTTTGCCGATGGTAATTAATGTATCAATCTTTCTTTCTGCTACCATGGAGCCAATTTCGCGATGGTATTTTTCTTCAAAATTACCTAATCGTTTAATATCCCCTAGAACGAGAATGACTTTCTTCTCTTTTCCTACCGTATCTAGCACTTTTAGAGCTGCCTCTACAGATGTCGGGTTATTTGTCCACGTATCATCAATAATCGTACTGTCACCAAGCCCTGTCGTAAATTCTAAATGTCTTGCCATCTGTTTAAACGTTCGTAACCCAGCTATAGCCTGACGAATTGTCAGCCCCATTTCACGACAAGCTGCAATCGCGGCTAATGCATTATAGACTTGATGCTCACCATAGCCAGGGACAAATACATTGTACGTGATAGCATCTACTTCTAAAGTAAACTTCATGCCCGTATTGGCAAACTCTACATTCGACGCTTTAAAATCTGCCGTCTCATGTAAACCAAACTTAATAATTTTCCCCTTAAACTTTTTCAGCGAAATTTTTTTGATGTTGGTATCATCGGCATTAATAATTAACGTACCATCTTCCTTAATGCCTTCCACAATTTCTGCCTTGGCCTTTATATAGCCTTCTAGGTTGAGACAGCCATCTAAATGATGCACACCAATATTTGTAATAATACCAATAGTCGGTTGATAGATCATACACTGATGTTTAATATTCCCTGTGTTGCCTAAACCTAATTCAAAGATAGCGGCTTGTGTTTTTTCTTCAATCCCCGTTAAATAAGGCAATGATTGCCTTGGCTCGTTTTTACTGCTAACGGATGCCTGCACTTGCCAATGCTTACTAGCGATATGTTTTAGCATCTCTTTTGTCGTTGTTTTACCACAAGTTCCTGTTAAAGCCACAACAGGAATTTGAAAAAGACCACGATAATACTCGATAAATGTCCAGTAGGCCTGTGCAACACTTTTCACTTGTAAAACGGTTGTATTAGCTAAAGCGCTTTTCAATTCTGTAGACGGTTTATCGGAGATGATTAAAGACGGTCCCTTCCGATCAACCTCTTGCCAGTTGATTTTATCGTTTCGACTAACAAACATGAGGGAATGACTTTTTGTTAGGTCATGCCGATTATAGTAAATGGCCTGCTGCACAGACCATTGTTCTGATCCATGAATGAGCTTTCCTTGTAGAACGGTTCTAAGTTTTTGCACACTAATGGGTTGCAAGTGTACTGCGCCTCCTCTCTTTATCAATCTTGTATATGACTTACTCCTTCTCTTGATTCAGCGTGTTATATTCTGATCAATTACTATACCTTATTAGAATGTTCTTCTATGTGGCACAGTCAATATCCTATATAGAAAGAAGCTGACTAATCAGCAGGTGGGGTAGGTTTCAGCTTTAGCTCCGCTGCTAGTTTAGAAATCTGTTTGCTATACATATCTCCCTTTATGAGCACAATCGTATTGTCATCGACAATCTTCTGCAATAACGGATAGACGAGTGTACTATTTTTAAATGTATAGACAGACTCGCTAAATCCTAACTTGACTGCATGATCAGCCATAATCCTTGCATGCTCCCCTATGGTAATCAAGACATCCACGCCAATGCGTTTTATTAATTCCCCCGCTTGCTCGTGAATAATATAACCCCATGAACCTAAGTCGGTAATCGTACCAATGACAGCAATCTTTTTCTTGCCATCTCCTAGCTCATTCAACACTTTTAAGGCTGCCTCCAAGGAAGTGGTTGTAATACTCCAGGTATCATCCAATAGCATGGAATGATTGATGCCCTCAAAAAGTTGTAATTGTTTTTTCAATTGACGGAATGATTGGAGTAGTTTGGCTGCGACTGGAATGGGCATTCCCATGTCATAGACGGCTGCGATGGCAGCAAGCGCATTATAGACCTGGTGTTCTCCAAATCCTGGCACAAGAATGTCATAGTTTTTTTTATTGTGCTGAAGAACGAATTTCATCCCTTTTTGATAGTAGTGGATATGACTTGCTCGAAAATCACAGGACTCATGCTTCCCTACTTTAAGCAAACGACCACGGAATCTAGAAATATCTAGCTTCTGCGTATTGCTATCTTCCGCATTAATAATTAATGTACCTTTGGGGTGAATGATATCTAGCATTTCTCCCTTTGCTTGTATATAGCCTTCTAATGTTTTGCAATAGTTTAAGTGGTGAGCTCCGATATTAGTAATAATCCCTATGGTCGGTTTAAAATATTTTCCCGCATTCGTGACATCTCCTGGCGAGCCAACTGCTGTTTCAAAGACGGCTGCCTCTGTTTCTTCCTCAATGCCCAATAAATATTGCAATGAAGCGGTTCTAGAATTACTGCTTAATGTCGTTGCTGTCACTTTCCGATCAGCAGAAAGAAGATGTTTAATCATCTCTTTTGTCGTTGTTTTACCTGAAGTACCTGTAATCGCTACAATCGGAATATGAAACTGATTGCGATAAAAATGAACAAATTTCCAATAGGCCTCTTCTGCATTCGCTACCTGTATCATAATGACTTGGTTTGGAATGTCATTTGGCCGATAAGCTCTATCGGTCACTAGCACTAGAGGAGAAAGCGGCTCAAGACTTTTCCAATTCACAATACGTTTACTTGTAAATAGTGCCGTATTGGACTTTTTCACTTGTTTTAATCGATAAGCCCCATGCTGAATCAGTACATCCTCTGACCCTTGCACTAGATAGCCTGCCGTAATCATTGCTAAATTTTTCACCGAAAGAGGCTTCATATCTTTTCTCCCTCCTTTCTTTTCTAGTATATGTAACCTCTTAAAAGTTGCTTGGATGTAGACAAGATACATAACTAGAAGAAAACTATTTCACTGCATATATATAAAGGTGATTAAGTATCTAAGTACCAATAGAAGGAGTGATATACCTGAAAGCCATTGTATTTATCGGTACAAACAAATCCGGGTCTAGTCGTGAAGCAACAAGAGCAGCAGAAAAACTAGGCTACTTCACAGTACTTTTCACAAATAATGAAAAACAACTTCAGCAGCGACGTGCCTACCCCGACATCCACAAAATGATACTCATTGATACTTTGAATATAGAGAGAATGAAAGAGGAAATTGATAAACTAGGGAAAACCGGATTAGAGATTAAAAGTATCGTTAGTTTTGTTGATCCATTTGTCCATGTTGCTTCTATGCTATGTGATGAATTTTGTCATAACTATGCATCCTCCACTGCTATTGAAATGATGGAGGATAAAGAGAAAACAAGAAATTTTTTAAAAGACCAACCATACTCACCAAAGTTTTCGCTTCTGAAGCCCCAGGAACCTATTGCTAAAAATTTGACCTTCCCATTAATCGTAAAATCACCAAAATCAACAGGTTCAAAAGATGTATTATTAGCAACAGATGCAGAGCAACTTAATCATCACCTCAAAGCATTACGCAGTAAAAATCCCTACGAATCCATCATGATTGAAGAATATTTGGATGGTCCACAATATTTAGTAGAAGCGGTTGTGTACCAACAACAACCACATGTCATTGGCATTATTGAACAGGAAATTACGCAAGGAAAACGATTTATTATTACAGGCTACGGTGTTTTAGTGAAAGCTCCGCAAGACATCCAATCAGGAATCGAAGAGGTACTCCATTCCATTGTGAAGGCCTTTGATATCGAAAATGGAGCACTCCATTTAGAGCTTCGATTAACGCAAAATGGATGGAAGCTTATCGAAATCAATCCACGGATTTCTGGTGGTGCCATGAACAATATGCTACAGGCAGCACTAGGATTTAGTTTAGTGGAAGAAACATTGAAACTATTACTTGGTGAACAGCCTAATCTCGAGCCAAGACATAAAAAATTTGTTTATACAAAATATGTTATTGTGGAAAGTAAAGGCATTTTAGAGAAGGTGATTGGCAAGGCAAGAGCGACAAGATCAACAGGTGTCGTAGAAGTGTATGTCAAACCGAGAAAAGGGACACTGCTAATGCCACCTTTATCGATGGGACATCGTTATGCTTATGTAATTGCAGAAGGGTCAACATTGAGGGAAGCTAGAAATCATGCAACAAATGCAGCAAAAGAAATTAAATTTATTTTGAGAGTTTGAAAAAAATATCCCGAATAATTGCCGCTTGCCAGTGGACAGTTACTCGGGCTTTTTTATCTTGATTTGACAGATATCATGAAAGAGAGACCTGCACGATGCAGGTCTGTTCATTATTCAATATGAAGTTGGACGCATTATTGTATCTGCACGGAAGCGAAGCGTCAGCCGCAATTACATCAGAGCATACTTCATTCTTCCTTAAACGTTTCGTCTAAAAATTTCACAGTTTCAAACATATTCGTTTTACTAGCACCTTTTACAAGAATGGTATCATGAGGCTCTACCAATGTTTCTAGTAGGACATGCAATTCGTCTTTATTGATAAAATGATGTACCTTGGATGGGTCCATGCCCTTCGCAATGGCGGCATTGCTCATTTCTTCCGTCCTAAAGCCATAGGTAATGAATTCATCAATGCCTACCTCGTAAATGTACTCCCCAACCTTTTTATATTCTTCCTCCCTCAAGACGCCGAGCTCTCGCATTTGTCCAATAATCGCTACTTTCCGTTCCTTCGCGATATTCGTTAGTACATCAATCGCAGCTCGAACCCCTTGTGGATGAGAGTGAACCGTATCATCAATGACCGTAATATCATCACGCAAGTTATAGATCGTTAAACGTCTTGGTGGTTTTTTAAAGTTGAGCCCCGCCTGAATTTCAAAGGGCGTGAACCCTAAAAGATCTGCCACTGCCACTGCATTGAGCGCATTGTAAACATGATGTTCCCCTAAAATTGGAATATACATTTCGATTTCTTCCCCATGTAGCTTCATTTTAAAGGACATGCCAATATCCTTATACTGCAAATCATAGGCACGATAATCGGCTTCTTTTTTAATACCCACCGTCAAGATTTTCCCTTTAAATTGCTCTGTCTCTAAGTATCTGGAATTGTCATCATCTTGATTGACAATGAGTAAGCCCTGCTGATCCATACCATGAATCAATTCGGATTTCGCCTTGGCAACGCCTCTTACATCCCCATCAAAGTTCCCCACATGCGCTAAGCCAATATTCGTTACAATACTAATATTCGGCTGAATTATACTACAGTGGTTGGTAATAATACCTGGGTAGGCCATACCATACTCTAATACGACAGCCTGATGTGTATCATTGATTTCTTCCTTATGCTTTTTCGTATGCTCAGTCGTATTCCAATAATCCTTCGACTCAAAAACATTCCACTTTTTCGATAAAATCGAGCCGACAAATGCCTTTGTTGTTGTTTTGCCTGCACTTCCCGTAATGGCAATAATCGGCAAGTTTTTCTTGTCAGCCTGTTGCTTACTTTTTTGTTGGACAATTTTCTTTTTTAGAGGTTTTTGATTTTTCGCAAGATACATCGCATAGCGGATGGAATGAATGACCACATCTAGCTCCAAGTAAAAGGCAGGAGGACAGCCTGGTCGCCAATTGACCTCATACATCCAAATTTTTTGCTGCTGATCTAGGCCAACATCAATCCCAATTTCATCAATCACTTCCCCAAACTTCACCATTTGAATTTCATCCAGGTGATGAGCTAGCGCTAAGGAGAAATGCTCCAGCATTCGCCGAATATTATAAGCCTCTTCCTTAAATTCCTGTTCTAAAAATGGATCTAAATAATTCGTATAGCCCCCATTATTAATATTCGGTATGATGGAACCATTTGGTGCAATTCGTGGGTACACTGTCGTCACTACCCATTTGCCTTCTCCATTTTTCTGAACATGCAAACGGAAATCATAAACCTGACCCGACTTTGTGACCGATTGAATATAGGGCTGCATAATAAACGTACCAGACGCAAGCTGCTCCTTTATCAATGCATCTAATTGAGGCTTTGAATAAACCGTATTGGTGCTATCCTTTCGAACCTCGAAATGCTTAGTTCCCGCCTTCGTAATAAAATAAATGCCCTTCCCCTTACGTCCATCAATCGGCTTGAAGACAACCCGTTTATAATAATTAATGAACTTGTGAAATAAATCGACATCCTTTACAATTTCCGATGGAATCAAATACTGTTCAAATTCCTTTGCTTCCTTCAATCGCTTCATGACATTCCATTTATTCCCTATCGAATGGGTCGTAAATGGAATCTCTTCTTTTAAACGATCGATAATATCTTTAGAAACAGATAATTTCTCTGGGCTCCCCGCATTATAGATCACATCAGGAAAGGGCATCGTTTTTTCCTGCCACTCGCCATTCTCATAGATCTTTGCTTGAATGGAGCGTTTGGCAAAGTCAACACTTTTAGGGGTGAAGTAAAAAAACTGTGCCCCTTCTGCTTTCGCAACTGCTGCATAGGCATATGACTTGAGAACTGTAGTTGGATCAAGTCGATGATGCAGCATACCAATAATCGTCATAGTTAAACTTCCTTTCATTAGATTCTCTCTCTATTACATTCACTTTGTATCCCTCACATATAGACAGATGCTCTAGCTTTAGTAGTTTAATATGGCGCTACCATTTAGGCTCAATGATAAATTTCCCCTTCAACATGTCTGGCTTTAAGAGCTGAATCGCCGATATCCCACTAAGTTCAATCGATTTGTGCGTACTTGTTTTTTCTAACCTCACCACGTCAGCAATCGAATTAGTATCATTTCCTTCATAATCAAAAGCGCGCAACAACGACACTGTGCCACGGCAACGCTCTTTATCAATCGCCTCGATACGGAAATACTCCGTTTCAAATTGTTTCACTGTATCCATTAACCTTAAATGAGCGCCACTATGTGTAATTAAAAAAAATGGAATCGTATCACTACCGACTATTTTGACAAGTAGCTGACCGAAATATTTAGAATGAAAATTCATCATAATATCCTGAAGATCCTTCAAATCACTTAAAGCTTCGCATAAAAAGTGATTTCTTTTCTTCTCACTGTTCAAATTGTAGCCCCCTCTCTAGTTTGAATATGTCTGTTGGTCCATGTAAGTTGCCCTCTCGTTATAATATGTAGCGACAAAAAATATGACGACTTTTTCACACAGAAACTAAAAAAACCTCTACCATAGAATGGAGAGGCTTTCTTCATGAGATCATTGAGAGAAACATGTCAGCAGTTCTTGTACATTATTCGGTTCTAATGTATCCATTGTATGATGCCCTGTGCCGAATGGTAATTGCTTCGTAATAGCATTTGGGATAACCACTGTATAAAGGCCCGCCGCCACAGCTGCTTGTGCGCCATTCGGTGAATCCTCAATCGCTATCGCTTCCTTGCCCTTTACACCTAATTGTTTAAGCGCCTGCAAGTATAGCTCTGGATCAGGCTTAACATTTGTCACGGTGTCCGCGGTACAATAGCAATCAAAAAAATCTTGAATGCCAAGCTTATCAACATACTGATCAATCCATTGACGACTCGAGCTACTAGCAAGACCAATTTGTAAACTCGCTTCCTTTGCTTGCTGCAGCAGTGTTAATATACCCGGTCTGAGCGTTTCCTTTTCCATTAATTGTGCATGACTTTGTTGAATAGATGCTCGAAATGCCTCCACATCTAATTTGATGTGATGATGTGTAACAAGATATGTATAAGGATTAAAGGCTTGAAGATTTGTACCAAGGCATTTTGCATACATTTCTAAGGATAACGCAACACCATAATGAGCATAGGCCTCCTTGAAAACGGTATACCACGCCGTTTCTGTATCAATAATCGTACCATCAAAATCAAAAACAATCGCTTTCAACATCCTACTTTCCCCCTTTGAACTAATCCAACGCTATCGTACTTCTATACAGCATGTTATCCTCTGCTTTTACTGTTCTATCCTCTGCTTTTACTGTTCTATCCGTTGCTTTTGTTGTTCTATCCGTTGCTTTTGCATTTCTATCCACCTCTTTCGCTGTTCTATCCATTACTTTTGCATTTCTATCCACCTCTTTTGCTGTTCTATCCATTACTTTTGCATTTCTATCCACCGCTTTCACTGTTCTATCCACCTTTTTTGCAACTCTATCCTTCTTTTCCTGCTATCCAGTACTTTGATAACTCTATCCACCTACTCCTGCAAACTATCCATCACCTTGTCACGTTTATCCCCTTGATTTAACAAAATCACGCCGCCGATTATGAGGGCTATGCCAAGTGCCGAGTAGAGATTAAACATGTCGTGCCAAATAATCATACCTACGAGAACGGTTAAAGCTGTCCCAACACCTGACCAAATAGCGTAGGCTAGGCTTAATGGCAATGTTTTTAGGCATAAGGATAAGCTATAAAATGAAATACCATAGCCAAGTGCCACCGCTAAAGAGGGACCCAGCACGGTGAAGCCTTCAGAAAGCTTGAGCATAGTTGTCGCAAAAACCTCACTTATAATCGATAATGTTAAAAATAAATAGCCCTTCATGCTGTTCGCCTCCTAATGTCCACCTGCAAGATTGAGTACTACGACACCCAAAATAATACATAGTATCCCTATGACCTTCTTGCGATTAAATTGTTCCTTATAAAGGACAACCCCGACAATAGCCGTTAACGCTGTCCCTAAACCTGCCCATATGGCATAGGCTGTGCCGATAGGGATAACCTGTAATGTCAAGGCTAAACAATAAAATGCCGCTGCGTAGCCAACCACCACACCAACAGATGGCCAAATGCGCGTGAAACCTTCTGTGCGCTTTAGCATGGAGCTTGCAAAAACCTCTGCTACAATGGCGATCAATAAAAAACTAAAAACCATCATTCTTGAAAATCCTTTCTAGTTCACTTCTATCTGTCATCTTCTTCCTCAACATACTCCAATAGATTGCGCTTTACGAATCGCCTTACCTTACCCGTTTTTTAAATTAGAGAGATTGACCATCACCTAGCTGCATTTTACGATCCGCTAGCATACGATCTAAGCGAATCATTATGGTCATGTTCTCACTTCCTAAGCTGTTGCATCATCAGATAGGGGAAATAGGTATGGAATGCATTAGCTATCAAGCTCAACACGATCACACAGTATCTAATTCTTGCTATTTTTTTACTATTAGCTAACGAAAATAGGATACCTTTTGTAAATTAGACAACAATCAATAAGACAATAGCTATGTATATTGTAGCAGTAAATAAAAGGGTCATGACATCTTTTTTGCATAATGCATATCCTTGCCTACCTAATCGGACAACAGCATTTCCAACCCTTTAAAATGAATAGAAGCCGCCATACTCCCCTTGGCTACTAATTGTTCTGATACCTTCATTGTTCCTACCAAAAGAATCGCAAGCATCGTCAAGCCAAAAATCAGCATCCCCTTTCCTTCCTTTTTTATCCCTATCAATAATTATCGTTAAAAATAAAACCCTCTAATGCTAGAGGGCCTGGCTTTTATTTTAATAATCCTGTCTCTACTAAAAATGCTTTTGCTACGTCTGCTGCGAGCTTTCCTTCCACATTTACTTGATAATTCATTTCTCGCATTTCATCGTCTGTAATGTGGTTTGCTAGTTGATTTAATGCCTTTTCAATCTCTGGATAGTTTGTTAGCGTTTCTTTTCTTAGTAATGGTGCTCCTTGATAGGGTGGAAACAATGCTTGATCGTCCTCCAATACATGTAGCTTGTATTGACGAATTTCACTATCCGTTGAATAGGCATCCAGTAAATTGATATCGCCCGATTGTATCGCCTGATAGCGAAGCTTTGGCTCCATCGTTGCAAGTGTTGGAAACACAATCCCATAACGTTTTTGAATGCCAACATAGCCATCTTCACGGTCATTAAATTCTAATGTAAAGCCTGCCTTCACCTTCTGCTCTATCGCTTGCAGATCAGAAATTTTTTGCAATTGATACGTCTCCGCCAAATCCTGTGATACGGCCAATGCATACGTATTGTTATAGTTCATGGGGCTTAGCATGACCATATCAAATTGCGCCAGCATGCCATCTTTTGCCTGATGGTAGACATCGGCTTGGTTATGATTGATCGCTTCCTCTTTTAAAAATTCCGTAATAGCTGTGCCCGTAAATTCAGGGTAAATATCAATACTCCCCGATTTTAACGCATTGAATACAAACGAGGTTTTACCAAGCCCTGGCTTTAGTTGCACAGTTAAGTCCGTTTCCTGTTCAATCAATAATTTATACATATTGATGAGTATCTCAGGTTCAGAGCCTAGCTTTCCTGCTATCACGATTTCATCTTGTGGTTTATTACTAAATAGCGGGAAGAAAATAATGATGAATGCCGTCAAACTAACGAGACTCAATGTAGTCAATGTTTTTTTAAAGGACAGGGATTCTAATTTTTTGAGCAACACATCAAAAATCAATGCTAACATGGCTGCCGGTATAGCTCCTATTAAAATGAGGGCTGTATTATTACGGTCAATTCCAAGTAAAATGATGTCTCCTAATCCCCCAGCTCCAATTAAAGCAGCTAATGTGGCGGTCCCCACAATTAACACCATCGCTGTTCGAATACCTGCCATCATGACAGGCATGGCCAGTGGTAATTCTACTTTCAATAAACGCTTCGGTCTATTCATCCCCATGGCTAATGCCGCTTCCTTTAATGATGGATCGACTTCATTAATGCCCGTATAGGTGTTTCGCAAAATAGGCAATAGCGCATAGACGACTAACGCAATAATGGCGGGAACTTTCCCAATACCAAATAGAGGTATTAATAAGCCCAGTAAAGCTAAAGAAGGAATCGTTTGCAAAACGGCACTGATGCCAATGATACTTTCAGCTATTTTCTTTTTATTGGTTAAATAGATACCTAGAGGAATGGCAATGAGAACAGCAAAAAATAAAGCGATGAAGGATAGTTGGATATGTTCTAGCAATGCCGCTAGCAGTTGTGCCTTCCGTTCTTGAAACATCTCCATCACATTAGTCATGCGCAAGACCTCTTTCCTTTGAATCCTTTGCTAAATAGTGCAGCATAGAGGCTCTTGTCACCATACCGATGAGCTTGCCATCCTCCTCGACACCTAATAAGTCATGCTGGGCTAGCTTGTCAAAAATTGTCGCAAGTGAAGCATCCACAAGTATCGTATCCTGGAACTCGCTTGTTGTCATGATTGGTTGCATGATGGCATGGATAGTAAACGCATGCTCTACCTGATGCTTGCTACCAATAAACTGTTGTACAAAGTCATTGGCAGGGTTTTGTATCAATTCTTGTGGCGTACCTATTTGGACAATTTCGCCATCTTTCATAATACAGAGGCGATCCCCTAACTTCAGTGCCTCCTGCATATCATGTGAGACAAATACAATGGTTTTCCTTATCGTACGTTGCATCTCCAGTAAATCATCCTGGAGTTTTGTACGACTGATGGGGTCTAAGGCACTGAACGGCTCATCCATTAAGATAATCGATGGGTCAGCCGCTAAGGCACGAATAACGCCCACTCTTTGTTGTTCGCCACCTGATAACTCCTGTGGCTTACGCTGGCGATATTTTTCTGGTTCAAGCCCAACCATCTCCAGCAGTTCCTCCACACGCTTTTGAATTTTTGTTTTATGCCAATGTTTCAATTCTGGCACAATCGCAATATTTTCTTCAATCGTCATATGTGGAAACAGGGCGATCTGCTGTAATACATAACCGATACTCCAACGTAACTCATGGATATTATAGTCACTGATTCTTTTACCATTGATCCAAATCGTTCCTTCTGTTAATGGAATTAATCGATTAATCATCTTCAATAAAGTAGTTTTGCCACATCCACTAGGGCCGATAATGACAAAAAATTCACCCTTTTTAATTTCGACATTTAGAGCTTTGACAGCTGTATGGTCGTTATCATATTTTTTTGAGACATTGTCAAATGTAATCATCTGTCATCTCCTTTTAAATTTGCGAATGAAATGAGAATAAGTTCACTTCTATATTTCACCAACAACAGTTCTTTCAAACATGTGCAGGTAGGTTTGGCTATTTCATTCTAAATACTTCGCCTTTTGGCACAAACGGTAGCTTGGCCCCTTGTGGCAATACGAAGGCGTGCTCTCTTTTTATGGTTAAACGATCACATTGACCATCCGTAATAATAAGGATAGGACCATCCTTTGGAAAATCCTGCGCTTCTTCTAGTAAACGGACACCAGGCTGTAGCACGGTGCCTCCTCTGCCTCTTACTTTCACTTTAGACAATAGCTCTTCAGGTGCTAGATAGCCTGCATCATAGGCAACGGCATCACAAAATATCACTCGTACAAGGGGAACATCTCTGGCAATACTATAGCTCGCGATTGTGCCGAGTGCTTTTCCTAGTAAGAGACGATCCATAGAGCCTGAGGTATCAATAAGGACTGCGAAAGTACGCCCATCTTCCTCTCCGCTTTGATGAACCCATCTTGGTCTAGCTATATCAGGTGTCGATGCTTGCCTTCTACTTGGACGGGCATATGTTCTCACTTTCTCTATCGGTTGAAACATCCGATCAAACCATTTGGCTAAGGCCACATCCCAAGCAATAGGTGGCTGTGCTAGACTACGAATTTCCTCAATGAGTCCTTGTGGTAAGTATCCTCTCTCCTGTGCCATATGATAGCTTAATCCTTGACTCAATGCTCTTCTATAAAAAGCATCCAAATCCACACCTGCCTTACCTTCCCAAAAGTCTGGTGGATTCGTTTCAATCATATCTACTGTGCCTTGCCCTCGAAAGGTTCTTAATTTGCGATACATCCTGATATCCGTAACAATGCGATCATAAATAGATTCTGCCGAGAGCCCTTTTAAGGCTGGATCATATAGCCCGCCAAATGCTGGCATCTCGCCAATTTTCATATCGATGAGCCAGCCATTGATGACATAATCACAAGCAACATTCCATAGATAGGGATCACGTCCTTGTCTGCGCGTAGCATGGCTTAATCCCGCATGCAGCAGTTCGTGTGCCATTAAAAAGCGCATTTCCTCATCGGTCATGCCTACAGCCGTATTCAAATAAATCTCCTTCGTTTCCACTGCGATGGCGGCAACCGAGATATCCATTCTTGTACAAACAAGTGGGTCTTCAATTATGGTAAAATCCGCAGCTAAAGCACCGAATAAGGGATATGAGCTCATAAACCAAGCCTTTGCGCGTTGTGCTTGTGTTACCCTCGTTGTTTCTCCAAATGTGTTTTCTACCCCACCTGCTACACGAATGGCGCTTTGCACTGCTTTCGATAAACCTTCTGCAAATAACGCAGCGTAATTGCTAGCGCCTCTATAAAGAACATTTGTTTTATTTTGTGAAATAATAAAGTCCACTTGCCCTGGCATTGTACTATAGCCTTTCAAATCGTCTGGCACACCTTCGCGTAAAAATCTGTCATACAATTTTTCCTCCGAGCTAAAGGCTTCAAAAAGCGGATTACTCATGTCTTTAGGTGCTTGACCAAATTTTAGCTCTGCTAGAAACTTTGTAATATAGCAGTCACAGGCGATATTCCACAGTTCCTGCTGCTCTTTTGGTTGATGATGATGTAAGCCAAGGTGTAGCAAACAATGCGCTATGACATAGGCCCATTCGTTGGGCTGTCCTTTTTTATCTTGATTAACACAGATGACACCCGCGCTTGTGACGTAAGCCCAATCCTTTTGTGACATACTTTCATATTGCATGTACACAGCATGACATAACGCCTCGAACAAGGGATGTGTACTGACAATCTCATGCCCACGCGCAATCGCTTTCTCATTTTTCTGCTCCTGCTGTGATGCTTTCTTTTTTTTGGCCATATGTTAACCGTCCTTTTTAGCTACTAAACGTGGTAAATCCCGAATAACCTCCAGCATAAACCAAGCGGGTAAAGCTTCACCCTTTTGCTCTGACACAACCATCTGTGCAATTTCTAAGCTAATGGACGCTAAGTCCTTGATCAAATCTTTGGCACGAAAGGCTAATTGTCGTTGATTCCCCTTCAATGTCGTATGCTCGTTTGGAAGCTCCTTCAGTAACTGCGCACGGAAGGATTGCGCCATGAAATAAAGCAAATCTCTTTCTTCCGGTCGATCTGGCCAACGCAATTCACCATTGATAATTTTGGCTAGATCATATTTACTTTGCACTTGTTTGATAAAGGCTTTAAATTGACTGGCAATATGTGCAGATAGGCAGCTGCTTGCTAATAGATCGATTGTTTGCTCTGGCAAGCTATTGCCGTATGCATACAAGCAATCACTTAGCATATGCCATGAACGTGGTGTAGAGAATGGTTCCTCTGTTTTCGGCGGTTCGCTCCATAAATGGTCGGGACGCATTTGAATATACTCAATCACATAGGGATGTATTTCATGTGCATAGGCCCATTCAAGCCAATCTTTGTGCGATGCCCTTAGCTGAACATGGACCATACGATTGATTAATGCTGAGGACATCGGTTTAACAATCGCATTATCCTGAGCACGATTGCCTGCGCCAATGACAATCGTGCCCTCTGGCAACGTAAACTCTCCAATTCTGCGTTCATGAATGAGACTATAAAAAGCTTTTTGTACTTCCTGTGAGCAAGCATTTAATTCATCTAAAAAAAGGCAATAAGGCTCATTGCGCGCAATCATTTTGGGTGGACAAAAAACACTGTAGCCATCCTTAATTTGCGGAACGCCAATGATATCCTCGGGTGCTAGCTGACTGCCCAATAACGAAACACAGGGCAAGCCTAATTCGCTAGCAAAATTTTCAACAATCGCTGATTTCCCTATGCCAGGTGCTCCCCAAATAAAGACAGGTCGTATCGTCGCTACATTCAGTAGAAAATCGTATAGTTGTTTTTGTGTAACACTAAAAATCGTATTCAATCAAAACTTCCTTTCAACTAATCATTTTAAAGGTTCATAATACCATTTTCTATTAAATTGTGCTTGTCTCTACCAATCTATGAAATTGACTGCCAATTACTCGCTGTGAGAAGATAAAAAAAATAGCAATAGAGAGGTCGTGACGTATGCACAATGTCTATCAATTCATGGCGATTTCCCAACTAGCTGAAAGATTTCCAGCAGACTCTTGGTGGGCAAAGTTTTACAAGGATTTTAGTGAGGATGATCTAGTAGCGTACTATGAGGGCGATTTGACACTTCCCTCTCTTAATTTGGATTGGGGTATGCCTTTTCCACAGCAAGATAAAACCATTCTTATTTTCATCAATGGCCATTTAACCGTTGACATCCTATACAATTTAGAAACAGATGGTGCAATTGGGCTGATGGTGATGGGCAATTTAATGGCTAAAAATATAGCGGTCGGTGGTCAGGAAATCTATGTACATGGAAATCTGACGGTCGAGAATATTTTATGTGGCTCATACAATCATGGAGAAGCTATTGTTAACGGCAATCTTCAAGCAGCAACATTAGTTCAGGATGACGAGTATCGCATCAATGTAAATGGCCAGAGGTCGCTTCAGTGTATCGTAAATATTTGGCACGGAGACGGTATTTTTCAAGAACTCCCCATTCGTATTCAGGACATATTAATCGATGAAGTATTTTTAGACGAGGATGAAGATGAAGATGAGGTCGGCTTTTCATTCGCTTCACTGGTGCAAATTTTTAAAGAAGGACGTTCCGCACTCACTCATTTTACAAGCGTTCCTCAAAGGACGATAGCATCTTCTGTTTATTTCACGCACCATTCGATTAATGCGGAAAACATACTGAAACTGACTACATGTATTTTGATGACACCAGACAAGCCTTCTTTTGATTTGACGGAACAGGATGTTTATTTCATGATCCAGCGCGCACATACCAATGCTGATGGAGACAAACGCAATGATAGTGTTTATATGAAGACTTCTCAGTATCACTATTTTATTTGGCTTAATGAGGATCAATCCGTCTCCCTCTTGAGAAAAACACTAGAGGAAGAAGCTGAATGGTGGGATATTACAGAATCATCGCAGGCGCATTTAGTGGATATTCACGATCACTGGCTCATGCTTTTAACGTGCATCAATGTAGCAGAGCTTTACTTGCATACTATCGAGATACAATATGTACGACAAATTTTCCAGCAGTCAGCAATCCAAGAATTAGAAGAAGACCATGATGGTTTCTGGGATGGTTCCAAATGCTATAGTTTCCGTCAAGCCTATCTGGATGAGGATGGTGATAGGATACATGCTCGCATTGAAATTCAGACGCCTGACGAAGCGTATTATTTTTATACACTTGAAAATCAATCCTATGTTTCCCGTTATTATCAGCCTCCTCATTATTATGGTCTTCAAGAGCTATCTTATTTGAACACTAGGCAATGGGAAGCCTCCGAGCAATATTTTGAGAGATTCAAACAATTTATGTCCCAAAATTTTAAAGTATAAGTGAGCAATAACGAGGAACTAATTAGCACTGGTAGCGTTCTATTAATGATGAAATCTATTTATTTAGACTGCTCTTTATTTCTTTTAAACTCTCTGTAATAATGAGAGATAGCTAAACTTTTAATAGAAGGGAGGGAGATGTGGTCACGACCAACATCCAGCTACAATGAAATACGTGCTAAACTTTTTTAAAGGACTTATGATTACCATTGTTGTTATTTGTATTTCGTTTTATATGGTAACACAGTTATTGAATACGACTGACAGAGAAGAGCCTGTCGTCATTGATAATGGCCCAAGTGTGGAGGAGTTTATTGGTGAAATCGCCGAAACTGCTCGGGACCTTGGTGCTGATAATGACCTATACGCATCCGTCATGATTGCCCAAGCGATTCTAGAAAGTGAGCATGGTCAAAGTGGACTAGGTTCTGCACCCAATTATAATTTATTTGGCATGAAAGGCAGCTACCAAAATGATTCCGTAACACTCGAAACATCAGAGGATGATGGTTCAGGTAATCTTTCCACAATCATGGCTGCCTTCCGCAAATACCCTTCCTATGAGGCATCCATGCAAGATTATGTAAAGTTAATGCGTAATGGCGTTTCATGGAACAAGGATTTTTACGCGGGCGTTTTCAAAAGCAACACAAAGGTCTATACAGATGCGACGGCGTTTTTAACAGGCTCCTATGCTACTGATTCATCATACAGTGAAAAATTAAATGCACTAATTGCAAAATATGATCTACAACAATATGACACCCCTGTGAAAGATAAGAAAACGATTACGGTGGCTGATGGGGATTCACTTATGAAGATTGCAGAGGTCTATAATGTAAAGGTGACATCAATTAAACAATGGAATCAACTGCGATCAGATCGCCTTGAAGCAGGCCAACAACTTAATATTTATCATTATTAATCCAAAACCCTCCGTACTCAGCCAACAAACAAGCGTATGGAGGGTTTCTTATAGTGGACGAAACCCTTTCTTTTGTCAAAACGTCTTTATGTAAAAATACGGAAAGGGTAGACATATCATGACGCGCATACAACTGCTCAGTGTTATCACCGTCAACTTAATCCTTTTGCCAGTCATTCAGCTAAGCTATAACCTATTTTTCATCACGACCATAGCTGAAAGTATGTTTCAACTGTTGCTGTTTCCGCTACTTATCCTTTTGCTAAATTTAGCGCTTTGGTGTTGTCGACTCAAAATAGCATCCTCTATCCATTGGATCTTTATCTATGTCGGTCAAGGAACAGCTTTAGCCTGTTATTTTGTGTTGCATTATTGGCAATTAGAGCCCTATCCAGACATGCCCCCAGGTGAAGCAGCCTTTGATTTATGTATGATTACTTTTTTTATCGGTGTGTGGCAGCTAGTAGCGTTACTGCTTGTGAATGTTAGTACATTAGTTATCACCAAAATTGGGATGTCCTTAAAAAAACTGGATCGACTTAAATCTCATTGTTGATTGGACAGACATGCCATCGATTTTTCTCTTATAAAAACTCAAAGAGAAGCCTAAATATTTGGCTTCTCCTGAAAAAAAGTACCTACTGCTACTATCGTCGTAGCTAAATCCTGTCTAAAGAGCGGATGTTTTTCATCTAGACTATTAATGGTCACTTCATTGCCTCCTAGTGATGAGTGGATATAAAGCTGATCGCCCATATATAAAGCAATATGACCAGGGAAATAGATTAAATCACCCTTTTGCATTTGGTCTTGGTCTATTTTGACAATCGGAAAGCCCTCTACTATTTTGGCATCTCGAAAAATATAAACGCCATTGAACAGATAGGCCATTGAACATAAGCCAGAGCAATCAATCCCTAAAGGCGATTTACCACCCCATCGATAGGGTGCTGTTAAATAGCTAAGTGCCGTTTCCACAACGTTTTCTCGAAACTGTGCCTCCGATAATGCCTGAACTGAAATTTTCGGCTGCAGCCATTTTGTCCGAACATACCCTGTTTGTCCCGATACGAGTTGAATGGCCGACCATTCTTCTGGTACATCCTTTAAAGACATGACTTTGACGAACGAGCCCTTTACAAGCGTGAGTCGTTTGGTACTTTGGATACGTGGTTGCTGCAAAACATCTGCAAAGCTTTGACGAATGACATGCTGTGCTTCCCGTTGCCACGTAGAGGCAATTGCTGCATCTAACAGTAAATCTGTCTTCAGACAATAGCCTTCATAGCGATAGGCTGTTTGGACATATACCCAAGCTTCATTCACCTCTTTGACAATATCTACTGTCATCCCATAAAGTACCTCATCGACTAATTCAGAAGCTGCATCTGGCTTGGCCTGTAAATTGGCAACCATTGCTGTCACGATAGCCTTCAACTGTGTCCCTCCTTTCCCTCCACCAACTGCGCATAAACAACCTTTGATAGACGACCGATTAGTTGGCGAGCCTGCTCATTATCCATCACGTTTGTCATAAAAACACCGATACTATAATCGATTGTGCTACTATAAACAATCCCGACATCATGATCCACCGTATCAAGCCCGCCTGTTTTATGTGCCAGCTTCACATCCTCCACAAGATAACGCTTTAAGGAGTCGTGCACACGCTGACGGCTTAAGATATCAATGACCAGTTGACTGTAAGGGGCTGTTAGTAGCTCTTGCCGATAGATACGCGTAAAAAGATGCGCCATATCCCGTGCTGACGTGCGATTGTCTATGCCCAGAGCTAGCCGTTCTACATCCATCATTTTTCGCTGTAACACCGTGTCCTGTAACCCAATATGCCGAAAATAGTCATTCAAAAAGCTCATCCCTACTTCATCAATTAAGACATTCGTAGCTGTATTATCACTCGTAATAATCATCCATACAAGAAGGTCATATAAAGTGCTTTGGGTAAGCCGTTGCTCACTTATCACGCTAAAACCCACCCAATCGTCTGGTGAAATCGGCAGCGTAGTATCAAGTGATAATTTGTTATGCTCTATATATGAGAGCAAGGCTATTAGAATTGGAACTTTTATGACACTGGCACTAGAAAATGCAGTCTCTAGCTGATGACTCGTAAGCAATTGATTGGTTGTGAGATTATGAACAAATAGATGTACGTTGTAAGGGGATTCCTGAACCATTTTTTCAATAATCTGCTCCATATAATACCTACTCAATCACATGGATTCGCTGGTTGTCCGCATCCATTGAGATCGTTCTTCCTAAAGGCAGCGACATCGTTGGTAAGCAATGACCACATGCCATTTCGGCTATAATTGGCTTACCTAGAGGCACTAGTATTTCTTGGAAAATCATGTGTAGTGATAAGCTATGCTCTGGCCTTTGCAGATTTTCAGGCCCACAATTAGTCCATGCTCCTAACAAAATACCTGCCGCGTCATCCAACTTCCCCGCCAGTTTTAATTGTGTCAACATACGATCGACCCGTTGTTGCGTTTCATCGACATCTTCTAAAAACAGAATTTTACCTCTTGTATCAATTTCATAGGGTGTGCCAAGTGACGCTGTAATCAAGGTTAAATTACCACCAATTAGCTGACCTGTAGCATTCCCGCTGACAAGTGTTGACATGGGCTGGTTAGAGGGATTTTCTAAGTAGAACGACGTTTTGTCATTGTCCATAATCTGCTGCCTGAAGGATTGCCATGTGTAGTCGTCCATTTCCTGTCTAATAAATTCTGTGGATGGCATAGGGGTATGATACGTAACAAAGCCACATAGCTGTTGAAAGGCTATATGTAAGGCAGTCACATCACTATAGCCTGCAAATACTTTAGGATTTGCTCGAATCAGCTCAAAATCTAATTGTGCTAAAATCTTCGTCGCCCCATAGCCTCCACGTATACAAAAAATGCCGTCAATAGTCGGATCACCAAACATGCGATGGACATCTGCCGCCCGTACATCATCAGCACCTGCTAAATAACCATGCCTTGCGTGACAGGTCTCCCCAACGACCACCTTGAGCCCTAGCTTCTCAATACTCGCAATAGCAGGCTGCAGCTTTTCTGGTGGTGTTGCCCCAGAAGCACTAATAAGACCAATAGTGTCACCTTTTTTCAATGCCTTTGGACGAATCATGTTTTTCCCTCCATTTTCAGTGAAGTACGATAATGCGTTAGTTCCTCTTCATTGGCCAAAATAAAATGACCTTTCTCTACTTCCACAAATGAAGGAGGATTTTCCTCATAACGATGCTGTGACGGATCATACACTTCGACGATTTTTCCTCGTTCCTTATAGGGATTCGGCTCTGGTACTGCAGATAACAGTGCCTTTGTATAAGGATGCAGCGGATGGGCAAATAGCTTTTCTGTGTCTGCCAGCTCAACCATTTTCCCTTTATAAATGACCGCTGTCCGATCGGTAATAAAACGGACAATTGATAAATCATGGGCAATAAATAAATACGTTAAATGATTACGCTGTTGCAGACTAGCTAATAAATTCAATACTTGTGCTCGGATGGACACATCTAGGGCAGAGATAGGCTCATCTGCAATAATAAACTCGGGGTCCATCACTAAAGCACGAGCAATGCCAATACGCTGCCGTTGTCCTCCTGAAAACTCATGAGGAAAGCGGCTAGAGAACTCTGGCAGCAAGCCTACATTTAATAAAGCATTGCGAACCTTTTGCTGACGGTCTGCCTCATCCTTATATTTCTTTGAAGAGTATAATCCTTCGGAAATAATATAATCTACTTTTGCTCGCTCATTGAGGGAGGCCATCGGGTCCTGAAAAATCATTTGGATTTTCTGCGTAATTTCTCTATCCCACTCTTTCGAAATTTTGCCCTGTATACTTTTGCCATGATACAAAATTTGTCCTTCTGTCACCTCATTAATGCGCATAATAGCCCGACCAATCGTTGTTTTCCCAGATCCTGATTCACCTACAATGCCAAATGTTTCACCTTTAAAAATATGAAAGCTGACATCATCAATCGCTGTAAATTTATGTTTCCCTTTACCAAATACGACGGATACATTTTGCACTTCTACTAGCACTTCTTTATCGGTCATTAGCATACTGCCTCCCTTCTACAAAAAATGCTTGTAAAGCGGCTGGCGGCTCTACTTTTGGTGCAAGTGGATCTAATAACCATGTGCGCGCATAGTGGGTGTCACTGACCTGAAAAAAAGGTGGACGCTCTACAAAGTCAATTTTTAATGCATATGGATTGCGTGGTGCAAAGGCATCACCCTTTATTTCCTGAAAAAGATTCGGTGGCGTGCCCTTAATTGAATATAATTGTTCCCCCTTTGAGCCAAGCTGAGGTAAGGAGGAAATGAGTGCCCACGTATAAGGATGCTTACTATTAAAGAAAATTTCATGCGTTTCCCCGACCTCAATGACATCACCCGCATACATCACGGCAATACGATCAGCCACCTTTGCGACAACGCCTAAATCATGCGTAATATAGATAATCGATAAGCCATATTTCTGCTGAAGATTCTTTAATAGTTGTAATATCTGAGCTTGAATGGTCACATCTAAAGCGGTTGTTGGTTCATCACAAATTAAAATATTCGGTTTACAGGCAATCGCAATAGCGATGACAATACGTTGGCGCATGCCTCCCGAAAATTCATGTGGGTATTGCTTATAGCGTTTTTTCACATCTGTAATACCTACATCTGTTAGCAACTTTAATGTTTCTTCATAGGCTTCCTTGCCTCTTAAGCCTTGATGCATGACGACACATTCCTCAATTTGCTTCCCAATGGTTTTGAGCGGATTCAACGATGTCATTGGGTCCTGCGTTACCATCGCAATTTCCTTACCTCGAATACGCAACCATTCTTGCTCTGTCGTAAACTGAGTTACATCCTGTGCATTGTAAATGATTCGTCCTTGCTGAATGCTGCCATTTTTATCTAGCAAGCCCATAATGGATTTCATCAGCACCGATTTTCCCGAACCTGATTCACCAACAATGGCTAAGCTTTCTCCCTTGTAAAGGTCGAGTGAAATATCGCGGATAGCTGTTAAGACACGACCCCGTAGCGTAAACTGAATGATTAAATTTTGTATGACTAATATGCGCGATTTTTTCAATGTCACTTATTTCCTCTCCTTACACATGGTTTTTCGGATCTGCTGCATCTGCAAAAGAATTACCAATAATATAGAATGCTATCGTGATGACACTTAACACAATACTTGGAAAAATCAGCTGATAACGTAAATCTGGTGACATCATGAGTACGCGTCCTTCATTAATTAAATTTCCTAAGGACGGCTCGCTGATTGGTAGCCCTAAACCGATATATGTTAGAAATACTTCGGCTCCTATCGCAAAGGGAATAGCGAGGCTCATACGCAACATAATCACTGAAATTAAATATGGTAATAAATTTTTTAGGATAATACGATAATCAGGAGTGCCTAAACATTTTGAGGCTAGGTTGTATTCACGGTCACGTAAAATAACAATTTGATTGCGAATAAATCTCGCCATTTCCACCCATCCCGTTATACACATAGCTATAATGATCGTCGAAATACTTGGGCGTAAAATATAAGACATTAAAATGAGCACAATGGTTGTGGGGATATTATCGACAACATTATAAAGCTGCGTTATCGGTGCTTCTAATTTTCGTGAAAAGCCCCACAGTGTACCGATTGTAATACCGACTACTGCCTCTACCAAGGCTACGACACAGCCAATAAAGAGAGATGTTCTTGTGCCCGCCCAAATACGAGACCATAAATCCTGACCAATGGAATTCGTGCCAAACCAAAACTCTGCATTGGGGGTAATATTGCGTGCCTGCATCCCTGTTTGTTCATCCAAGTAAATTTCAGTTGGTGATTTTTGCGCTGGTAAATAGGGCTGGAGAATGGTGAAGCTGACAATAATGAACACTCCCACTAATAAAAAAACGGCTAGTCTATTTTTTAAAAAGGATTGCCATGTAGACCGCCAATAAGAGTAATTGGAATAGCCAGTTTCCTCTGCCTGTCTTGCGTCAACTTCAACAAATTCAAACAATGTTTGACGGGACTTATTCGAAATATTATTGATTTCATCTGTATACATACCCATTAGCGTACACCCCCTCCCTTGCCTAATTTAATGCGTGGATCGACAAGTGCCATGGCAATGTCCCCTAAAATAAGTCCGATGATGCCAAGAGAAGAGAACACTAGCACTAAGCCTTGCACAATCGTATTATCCTGACGCTGAATGGCATCCACGAGCAAGCCCCCCATCCCTGGAATGGAATAGAGCGATTCGATATAAATAGAGCCTGTAATCGTAAATAGAATGGTGGCAGGTAAGTATTGTGCCATTGGAATAAAGGCATTTCGCAGTACATGCTGGAACATCAATGTCCGCTCCTTCACACCCTTCGCCCTTGCTAGCTTAATATAGTCCTTGTTCAGTTCATCTACCATATATCGTCGCATCCACATCGCATAAGAGGCTGTCGGCGCCAACGCCATGGAGGTAAGTGGCAAAATCCAAGTAATCGGCCTGTACGCATCAAACAGCATCGGTAATTGAAAGAGTTCCGTAATATACATTTGAATGACTAAGTAGTAGACTGCTGCAGGGACAGCAACGACAAAGACGATATAGCCTGTCCCTAGCCGATCTAGCCAACGCCCCTTACGATAGGCCATCAAAATCCCTAACGGCACACCAATGAGTAGCGATAAAGCTACTGCCCCCAAACCAAAGAGCAGAGAATACATAATTTTATCCGCAATAATCGTCACAACCGGTACATCCGTACGATAAGTGACCGATTTGCCTAAATCCCATTGCAACAAATTTTTATAAAAATTTCCTAGCTGAACAAGCAATGGATCACGCAAGCCAAGATTTGTTAAATAAACTTCTTGCTGAGCCGGTGACATTTTATCGGCTGCCGCTCCTAAATATCCTTCCTCCGGCATTAATCGTAATAATGAAAAGACGATCGTGATGATAATAAAAAGGGTAAACACGGATTGTAAGAGACGTTTTCCTATATACTGCAACATGGCGCTATCCTCCTTTATCCAAAAGACTAAAGGAGATGCCGACTATTCTTTCGGTATCTCCTTTTCCTCTACGAAGCCATACTACTTTTCAGCATTCGCTAACGCTTCCGCACGTTCTTGCTCCCACTGCGCGAGCGCCTTTTTAAATTCTTCATTACTCATTGGCTTCTCCAGCACTTGCTGTCCTTTAAATTTCTCTGCCGTTACACCGAATGGCGAATATTGCGCCTCAAATGGATTTAATTTAGACGCCACATAGCCACTCCCCCCTACTGAATAAGGGATCACAAAGGCTTCATCAATTAAAAAGGCCTCTGCCTTTGCAAATAGCTCATAGCGTTTTGCGGCATCAATCGTTTCTTTCGCTTGATCCACAAGGTTTTGGTACGTCGTTTTGCCATTTGCCTCTTTATAGCCTTCTGCTAATTCTGGTTTATTGTAAGTACCGTCCACTGTGAATGGATCTGTATACGTAGAGGGATCTGCAAAGTCAGGACCCCAGTTCGCTTCTAAAAGCGCAAACTTGCCAGGACGACGCACCTCTGATAAGAAGCCTGTCGATGGGCCAGCCTCTACAATAATGTCGACATAATCTGTCCCTAGTAATTTTTCAATCTGCTGTTCCACTACTTGAGAACGATTGGCCCAATCTGGACTGCCTGCATTATAGGGCATTAATACTTTTACAGGGAACGTGGCTTTACCTGCTAATGCTGTTTTCGCTTTTTCTTTGTACTCTAGAGCGAGCTCTTTATTGAAGGAATCTTCATTGGAAATGGTCGTAAGTGGCGCTAATTGGGTATAATCCACCCCTTCCACATCGACAAAGTTTTTCGGTGTAATAGTATTGCTCAGCAAATCTGCTGGATTATAAGGCTCAACCGTCAGCATTGCGGACACCCGATCCAGTGCATGGAATAAGGATTTACGGAAATCTTTATTATTGACTGCAACCTTCCAGTTATCTGGCTCATATTGGGCGTCAAATTGTGGATTAAAGTTAAGTGCATAGAAGTAGGTATAGAAGTTATTTTGTGTTTGACGAACCTGGGATTTTTTCTTCTCGTCTTTAAACCATTCATCAATAATAGAGGTTGGAATACTAGCAGAATCAATTTCTCCACGTAAAAATAGCTCTGGTGCCACTGTTGCCGCTTCTTTATTGTATTTATAGCGAATGCGATCAATCAGCACCTTGTCTTTATCCCAATACGACTCATTTTTCACAAGAACACGCTCATTTTGCGGTTCAAATTTATCTAAAAGATAAGCGCCATTATAAAGGAAATTTTCACGCGTCGTACCAAAATCCTTCCCTTTCTCGGCAATGAACTTGCCATTCACCGGGAAGAAACAAACATAGTTCAACATAGAAAGGAAATAGGGTGTCGGGGCTTCTAAAGTATATTCTACTGTATGTTCATCTAGCGCCTTTATGCCAACCTCCTTGAAATCAGCCAACTCGCCGTTATAGAAGGCCTCCCCATTTTTTACGACCGTCGCAATCCAAGACGTCGATGATTCATTTTTAGCATCAAGCACATAATGTAAGCCATCCACAAAGTCTTGTGCCACAACATCTGCATAGTCCTTCCCCTCATGTGTGACCCATTTAGCATCATCACGTAGCTTGAACGTCCAAACAGTAGCATCCTCATTAGCAGACCATTCCTTCGCCAATCCTGGCTGAACGACTCCATATTGATCGTATTCTATGAGTCCATCCACCATATTTGCGGCCACCGCAAATTCATTTGTTTCAGACGTCTTTAAATAATTTAACGTTTTAATTTCTCCCGAATACACAACACGATATTCCGATGCCTTTTCACTCGATGATTCATCATTGCAGGCTACACAAAACAATACGACCAGACATATGAACAGCAACCAAGACTTTCTCACAAGCATCCCCCTAATCATCTTTTTATAATGAAAATCCTATTGCAAGGACGGATGCACCTTCAATAGGATCTTTCAAACATAAGCTAGGTCCTTCTAAATCGACCCACTATCGATGAAATGCACAACGATTCCATGCTCGTTGTCACGGTAATGAGATAAATTTGTAGGTTCTATCAAATCAAACATATTGGACAGCGTGTCCCACTGCTTTTTGACTACATCTTTGAGTGGTGGCTTCGCTGGAATGAGCGATTTTGCCTTGTTGTGATCGGGGCAAGCGCTTTACTGAGCAAATTCTTCACTCGGGTGAGCGCCTCTCCTCTTTCTGAGCGAGCTCATCGCTTCGATGAGCACTTTGTAAGTATTTTCCTGGATGAGCACTCTATTCCTATTTTGGAACGAAGCTATCACTATTGATCATTCATTGATAAAGCAAGCTCAGTAGCATCATGTTAAAAATTGTAAAATACGAAGCACCTCATAAAAATCATCGGTGATAAACTCTACGGTATTATGTGGTTTGAATGTGGCATTTGGATAGAAAGAATTGCGATAAGCTCGTGTATGGTCTCGATAAATAATCTCCACCACAAAGCGTTCTGGTAACGCTACCTGCAAATCAGCACGTGGCACTTTCATTGCAGACTCTACCAGACGTTTGGTTTCCATAATGGTTAGCTGTGGGCTGACACTAATCGTTGCATTTCCGATGCCTTCCTTTGTGGCAAATGTAATCATGTGTTCATTCAAGGCCTGTATTTCCTCTGTTAGCCCCACATCCCCACTAACGAAGGATACAGGAACATCATGTAAAGCCGCCGCATACGTATTGATTAAAAATTCGCTTGCATAATGACCATTAATTTTGACGTCGGCATATGTGCAAAGTGTATGGGCAAGTGGATTGCGCTCACTTCCTCCTTTACTGTGGTAGCCAATAAAAATGGCACGGTCAAAGCTTTGATCGAGACCTGCCACCATACACATTGGATCATATGTCCAGCCACGGATGACTTTACAATTGATGGGTAAATTGGAAATGTCGAGATTGCGAGCAGAATCGTGGGCATCCTTTAATAAAATTTCTGTGGCGCCTCCTGCTATCGCTCCTTCAATGGCTGCTTCTACTTCTCGTGTCATTTGTCTTTGGAAAAACAGATAGTCCGGTGCGTTTAACTCGGTCTCACTCCATGATGTTGTACCTGTAATCCCTTCAATATCTGCGCTAATATAAACCTTCATAGAAATCGCAACTCCTTTACATTATGATTTTGTATTGTTGCGTGTACTGCTCCATAATGGGCTACCTGCGCTTGCACACGTCTTGCCCATGCCACATTGTGATAATCGTAATGCCACCATTCTTCTGCATAATTCGTGAATCCAGCAAGTGACAAGCAGTTGTACAGCAGACGCCGATGCTGACAGGCCAGCGGATTTTCCTTCAAGTGCTGTTCAAAATAACGTGTCGCAGATTTTTCATGCATTTCGTCAAAAGCTGTACCAAGATCCAACGCTTTACCATGGACATCAGCCAGTGTGACATCAATTGCACCACCTGTTAAATGTGGGGCTAAATGGGCGAATTCTTCACTTGGCAAAGCTACATATTTTTTCGTAGCCTGCACAAGCTCCTGTGGTGTTGCCTGTGGCATTTGTTGTGCTAATTGCTTTGAAAAATGGGTAAACAAATATTGCTGTACTTGAAACGGACGATACCCATCATAAAGTAAGAGACTATATTCTTGTGGTAATAACGTTAACGCCTGCTGCAAACGCTTATAGACCCCTTCTCGCACATAAATAACTTGCAAACTATCAGGAATCTGTTGCTGATAGTAGATAGGCTCCATGAATAGTCTCGGATGTGTAGCTGTGACCTGGATAAGCGGCTCACCGTTTTCACGAACAAACGGAGATAGAGGTGGATTCCTATTTATAGCTGCCGCTATTGGTTGAAATAGGTTGATGATATTGGCACACCTCCTTAATTTTTAGATAATTCAGTTTTTTAAAATGAATGTTATCATATCTCCCTAGCATTGACTAGATAAAAAAGGAATAATTACAATATAATAGTTTTTCTCCTATAATGATTCATATTCCAGCAAAACACTGTCGAAAAATCACTTTTGTCCTCTAGTTAAGGATTTTATTCATCGCATTGCTCGCTCATGCTAACGAAGTACAAAAAAAGCTATCGAAACATGGATGATGTCTCAATAGCTTTAATCGTTATGCCTTATGAAAAGCGTAAGCTTCCACTGTATGGCCATTGCGCCCCGTTGTAGTCTGGGCCTGAGATAATGAATTGAGTATCGCTTCCTCTGTCGCTTCAGCTGCGGCGGCAAACAACTGATTCATGATGGGGTGATCCTCACGTAGCTGTGTTCTTGTTTCCATCAGCTGATCTGTCGTATGAGGAATACTGTGTGCCGTTGTAAAACCAATGACTACATCCCCACTACCATGTGAAAAGTGACTACCTGTCCGACCGAGACCGATACCACAGCGTTTAATGACACGCAGCAATTGGCGGCTACTCAACGGGGCATCCGTTGCAAGAATAATAAGTATTGAACCATCTGTAGGAGATAATGTTGATTGGCTTTGCCTATTGGAAGCGTTGTAACGCTCGGCTAAAAACTCAGTGCTTTGACCAAAATTACTGAGAACTAGACAACCTACTGTATAGCTAATTTCCTGTTGTTCAACTTTAACAAGGCGAGAAGACGAACCAATCCCCCCTTTATAGCCAAAACACATCATACCTTTCCCTGCTCCAACGGCTCCTTCCTGTACTATATCCGTAGAGGCTTGACGAATGGCTGCTATTGCATGTTCTGGTGTCACGGGACACGCTCGAATCGAATTTAAATAACTATCATTACATTCGCCTACCACAAGATTAATCGTTCCTGTTATGAGCCCAATATCTTCATTCAAGTCCAACATATAGCTTAATGTTCCTTGTGTAACGGCTGGCACGCCAAAGGTATTCGTTAACATAATAGGTGATTCGATCACACCAAGCTCATTGACTTGCACAAGTCCCGTTGTTTTTCCGAAACCATTTAACACATAGCTTGCCGCCGTTACCTTTTGCTGAAATAAATTACCACCATGCGGTAAAATGGCTGTGACTCCTGTACACGCATAAGCACCGTCCTGATCTAATGGCTCATCCAATGTGACATGTCCCACCTGAACTCCCGCTACATCGGTCATACAGTTTTTTGGTCCAACTGGTAACTTGCCAATCTTGATGCCCATTTGTCGTACCTTGCCTGGCATATTACAACTCCTCCTGAATCGCCATGGACACCGCAGTTTGTGCATGAATGGCTGCTGTATCAAACACTGGCACACTAATATCCTCCTGCTGAATCAATAAACCAATCTCCGTACAGCCTAAAATCACTCCTTGTGCCCCCGCTTGCACAAGCTCCTCAACAACTTGGATATAGTACGATTTGGCGTCTTGCTTAATGATACCTAAACACAGTTCTTCATAAATAATGCGATTTACTTCCATTCGTTCGTGGCTGTCTGGCACAATAACCTCAATACCGAAACCCTCCACTCTTGCTTTATAAAACGCCTGCTCCATCGTATACTTCGTGCCAAGAAGGGCTATTTTCTGTAGATCTGCTTCTTTAATTTGTCTAGCTGTTGCATCCGCAATATGTAAAATCGGGATGGTAATCGCTGCCTCTATAATATCAATGACCTTATGCATCGTATTCGTACAAATAATAACGAAATCTGCACCTGCACGCTCAAGTGATTGCGCTGCTTGTGCCAGAACATTCCCCGCTTTGTCCCACTCTCCTTTCGCTTGAAAATGCTCAATTTGTTGGAAATCCACACTATATAAAATACATTTGGCAGAATGTAAGCCTCCTAGTCGCTGTTTGACCTGCTCATTCATGAGCCTGTAATAGGCAGCGGAGGATTCCCAGCTCATCCCACCAATTAAGCCGATTGTTTTCATCAACATCACACTCCTTTTCTATTATTATACGCATAACTCGCAATGAAATAAGAGAATTTTCCAAATTTAATGCTTTATCTCCCTATCGAATATGACAGAAAAATAGTATTTAAAGCAACTCTATCCATTTAAATATTTTAAAATCACAAAACATTATGATTATTTTCATTATTTTAGAAATGTTGATTTTTTATAAAAAAACAGTGTAGACTAAAGCGTATTGTAAAAGGAGGACAACTTATGGAATGGATTTCAAGTATTGTAAATAGTGGAAATAATATTTTATGGACATATATCCTAATTATCTTATTAATCGTAGCAGGACTATATTTTTCATTTGGTACGAAGTTTGTACAAATTCGTCTGTTTCCTGAAATGTTTCGTTTAATTGTAGAAAAAAGAGAGGGCGAATCAGGTGTATCACCGTTCCAGGCTTTTACTATTAGTGCTGCTTCACGTGTCGGCACAGGGAATATTACAGGTGTTGCCTTAGCCATTGGTGTAGGAGGACCAGGTGCTGTTTTTTGGATGTGGATCATCGCTATTTTAGGGATGGCTACTGCCTTCATTGAAAGTACCTTAGCACAGGTTTATAAAGTGAAGGATGGTAATACCTTCCGGGGTGGACCTGCCTACTACATGGAAAAAGCGTTAGGTCAACGAAAGCTAGGAATTATTTTTAGTATTTTATTAACATTTAGCTTTGGGTTTATTTTTAATGCTGTACAGTCCAATACAATTGCCACGTCAGTTGGAGAAGCATTTGATATCAAACCAGCGATCATTGGGATAATACTTGTCGCCTTAACAGCCTTAATTATTTTTGGCGGTGTTCATAGAATTGTGAAGGTGACGCAAATTCTTGTACCTGTCATGGCGATTTTCTATTTACTTGTAGCCCTTTTCGTTGTAGTGACAAATTTCTCGGAAATCCCGCATGTTTTTAACTTAATTTTCACGCATGCATTTGGCCTACAGGAAGCTGCTGGTGGTGCAATTGGGGCGGCTATTATGCAAGGTGTCCGTCGTGGTTTATTTTCCAACGAGGCTGGTATGGGGAGTGTACCTAATGCGGCGGCAACTGCCAATACCTCACACCCTGCCAAACAAGGGCTGGTACAAAGCTTAGGTGTCTTTTTTGATACGATCATGATTTGTACAGCGACTGCCTTTATCATTATTTTAGCTGGCTTATATGATAAAGGCGAAAGTGACGGCATTATCTTGACGCAAAATTCTTTAGCTGTCCAAGTTGGGGACTGGGCTCCTTACTTTATTGCTATCGCCATCATCTTCTTTGCCTTCAGTTCGATCATTGGAAACTATTATTATGGTGAATCCAATATTGAGTTTATGGATGCGCATAAAGGTTGGATGTTTAGCTATCGTATATTAGTGTTAGCTATGGTCATGTTTGGCTCTGTAGCTCAGGTACAGCTTGTATGGAATTTAGCTGACCTATTTATGGGTCTAATGGCGCTCATCAATATAGCCATTATTATTATTCTCGGTAAAATTGCCTTCCTTGTATTAGACGACTTTACACAGCAACGTAAAGCTGGTAAAAATCCTGTCTTTTATGCAAAATCAATTCCAACCTTAAAAAATACAGATTGTTGGGAAGAAGATCGATAAACAGCTAACGCCACTCCTTTTGATAGGAGTGGCGTTTCATGTTGTTGAAAAAAGGTAATGTCAACGGCATAATAAGCAATTTTGTAAGGCGAGGGGTTGATTTCCGTTCCGCCAGCGTCCTTTCCAGGGGGCGTCCGATGAGCCGCTTCACTCACTGCGTTCGCTCCAGGGTCTCCTCTGTGACGCTATGAACTGACCCCAAAAATTTGAACTTTTAAGAAACTCTTCGAAACTCAACTGGACTTTTTCCGTTGAGTTTTATTTTTATCCGCTCATGATTGTAGTAGTGGATATAGTCTACTAACGCTTTTTTGAATGCTTCGTAGTTCTTAAACGTTGTTGCGTATAGAAATTCTGATTTCATAATGCCAAAAAAGCTTTCTATCACGGCATTATCTAAACAATTTCCTTTCCGTGACATACTTTGCTTGATTTCATGTGTTGCCAATAACGCTTTAAAACGTGGTATTTGATATAACCATCCTTGATCAGAATGGACGATTAAGCCACTCTTTTTCGATAACTTTGTATACGTAAACGCCTTCTTAAAAGACTGTTGAACTAACTCAAAATTAGGTGATTTTGATACCTCATACCCAACGATTTCTCGATTGAATAAATCTAATACAGCGGATATATAGATTTTTTGACCGTTTATTTTAAACTCCGTTACATCGGTTACCCATTTCTGATTGGGTGCAGTGGCTTCAAAATCACGTTGGATGACATTCTCTGCGACATAGCCGACTGTCCCTTTATACGAACGGTATTTTTTAGGGCGTACCGTCCCTTTTAAGCCCAATTCTTGCATCAATCGTTGGACCGTTTTATGGTTGATGAAAAACCCTTCATTTCGGAGGGCTAAACAAATACGACGATAGCCATAACGCCCCTTATGGTAATGAAAAAGCGTCTGAATTCGTTCTTTGATCGCCTGATATTTATCTGGTTTTACCCATTTTTGGAGATGATAATAATACGTACTTTTCTTAAGTTTCGCGACTTTTAATAGAGCTTGAAGAGGAAAATCCAACCTTAGCTCATAGACAGCTCTTACTTTTTCTTGGATTTGAAGGCATCCTTTTCTTGAACTAAGGCTTTCAACTTTTTTAAATAGGCATTTTCCATCCGTAAATACTCAATTTCGGCTTTTAACTCATCCGTTGTTTTTCCATTTAAATCGGACGAAGGTGGTTGTTTTTTTGGCATTGATTGGCGCTCCTTTTCTACTTGATAGAGCACCTCACCAGCCGTTGACATCCATTGTTTTTTCCATCTCCGAACGGTTTCACGGGAAGGAATATTAAACTTCGCAGCAGTCTGGAGGAGCGAATCGCCCGTCTCTATCAGGTGTTGAATTACTTTTATTTTAAAAGAATCTTCGTAATTCGTGAACCCTTGAGGACGAATAATTCCTTCGATGCCATGATAGCGATATAATTCAATCCATAATCGAATGTACTGTCGATCCCTCTGTAATCGATTGGCAATCTGATACGTACTTTCTTTTTCTTCAAAGTAAGCTAGAACTGCGGCTAATTTTTGTTCATCAGAAATCACTACCTGCACCCCCTATAGTAGATTTTTAAGTCCAATATTTTGGGTGCAGCTCACTAAATCCCCTAGGAGTGACACTGGCTCCACTCCAATCAACCATTCTGCCAAAGTGTCTTTTCCTGAACAAAATAGCCCATTATTTATAGTATAAGAGAGGATAGCTTCTTACTTTCAATGTGGAGAAGTGATGTGTGACAACACCCCTCCATAAAAGAGTAGTGAGTATGTTCACTTTTTTGCTAAAAAGTGAACATTTTTATTTTATGGATTGGAGTGGAAGGCTACTTGACTCCCGTGGGAATAGCGAGACAGGCGAGCCCCTGCACGGAGCGGTAGCGGAGGAAGCGGCTCGGCGCTCGCCCACAGGAAAGCAAGTAGCCTGCAACGGAAATCCTTTTTCACCTTTCACATAAATTCTATGGATGGTTTTGTTTTTCAACACTATGAAAAGCCACTCCTTTTGATAGGAGTGGCGTTTGTGCTTTAATATTTAAATTGACTAATCAGTTGCTTTAATTCATCCGCCATATGTGCGAGTGCTTGTGCCGAGGCATTGATTTCTTCCATTGAGGCTAATTGTTCCTCTGTTGATGCCGCTACATCCTCGGATGCAGAAGCATTGCCTTTTGCAGAGAATGCCAAATCTTCTGTTACGGCTGCCACCTCTTGGACGCCTGCTGACATTTGCTCAGAGGCTGAAGAGACTTCCTCCATTTTAGGTGTAATTTCATTCATGCTTGCCATAATGACTTGGAATTTTGCAATGGCTTCATCCGAAATATGCAGACCACTTTGCACATCCTCCGTTACCTTCGCCATAATACTGACAGATTGCTCCGTCTCTTGCTGAATACCTCGAATAAGCTCAAATATTTGTTTGGCCGATTCTTGTGATTGTTCTGCTAGCTTGCGAACCTCATCTGCCACAACGGCAAACCCTTTCCCATGCTCACCTGCTCTTGCCGCCTCAATAGCTGCATTTAATGCAAGTAAGTTCGTTTGATCGGCAATGCTCGTAATGACATCTAAGATGGACGTAATTTGCTGAGATCGTTCATGCAAGGTTTGAATTTTCGCATTGGAATCTGCTACAGATAAATGAATGGATTGCATTTGATCCTTCGTATTCTGCACAGCTTGTCCACCCTCATCTGCTTGTGATGTTGCATGCTGCGAAAGGTCTGTCACAGCAGAGGATATTTCGGCAATATGCAAAATAGCTGTTGAAAGCTCATGCAGTGATTCTGCATTTTTATTGGCACTGATCGTTTGCGAATCAGCACTTGAGGCAACATCCTGAATAGAAATCGCCACTTTTTCCGTTGCAATGCTTGTTTGATTCGCGTTGGCTGTTAGCTCCTCTGCTGACGAAGCCACTTCCTCTGCATTTTGCTCAATTTTTTGAATAAGTGTCCGTAAGCTTTCTTGCATATCATTAAAGGCTTGTCCTAATTGACCAATCTCATCCTTCGACGTAACCGTCACCGTTTCTGTCAAATCGCCTTTACTGATCGTCACAGCACTATCCTTTAAAGCTTTAATTGGCTTTAACACAGCCCTCATAACAAAATAAAAGACAATCGTACTAATAACAATAGCCGCAATCAGCACTAAAATCGTATGGTATAAAATTTTAGATGCCGATTCATCAATTTCTTTGGCAAAAATGGTCCCTGTGATTTTCCAATCAGTCAGTTCATTTGTTGTATAGAACAGGATTCGGTTATCACCGTCAAAGACATATTTATAGGTACCAGAAGGATTTTCGTACATTTGATCGAGGAAGCTTTCTTTTAGTTTTCCTCCAGCTTCAAGCGTAGGGTGTGAGATAACCATATTTTCTTCACCAAAAATAGAAGGATAACCATTTTTCCCGATTCGAATGGAATCTGCAATTTTTTGAAGGTCTGTCAGTTTAATATCAATAGCCACAACCCCAGCATGATCCTTAATCTGTTTGGCAACCGTCACAACCATATCGCCAGTTCCTGCATCTTTATAAGGATTTGTGATTAACGTTTCTCCTTTGAGGGCTGTTGCCTCTTTATACCAATCTCGATCTAGTGGATTATAGTCTGCATCATTTAATTTTGGCTCTTGTGTAAAGGAGCCATCGTTCATGCCAATATAAATACTTAGCACATCTGGATTTAGCTCTACATACTGATGCAAATTCGTCTCAATAGAGGCTTGGGATTGCTGATATTTTCCTGCATCTAATTCACTGCTAAATACATTGATATCATCCATTTTTTCGCTAATGGTTTTATCAATAAGCTTATTTAAAATGCCCACACTTTCATTGGCACTAAATAATATTTCTTCTTCTATTGAGTCTTTTGCAGATAAATAAGATAAACTCCCAACAGAAATGACAGGAATTAGTAATACTAGCGCAAATAAAGTATAAAGCTTGCCCTTAAAACTGCTAAATAGTTTCTTCATATATCAATCTCCTTTTGATTCTTGTCGTGAAAAAATAGCAAGCTATTTTCCACAGTATTTCCCTCTCTTTATCTGCTTCACATTTCTCCCAAAGCTTTTATCGGATGAAATATTATTTTTCAAACATATTTTTGAATTTCTTATTATTCAGGCTTTGCAGACAACTAGAAAACCCCTGTAAATATACAGAGGTAGTGTTTCGTTAATATTTAAATGACTGTATAGACTCTTGCAAATCTATCGCCATTTTCGCTAGATGTGTAGAGGAAGCTGCTACCTCCTCCATTGCTGCATTTTGTTCTTCTGAAGAGGCTGCAACACTTTGTACATGGCGACTCGATTTCATTGAGACTTCACTAATATAATCAATTTCTTTGACTAACTTTTCTACATCCTGATGAATAGTCCGAATGGCTGTTGTCACTATCTCAGTTTGTGCTTGTACATCATTAATGGCATCATCAATCTGTATAAAATTATCTCTTGCCACATTGACCTTTTCACGTCCTACATGGACCGAATCATTGCTATTGACCATATCCTCTTCAATGACTCTCGTGCTATCGGTAATTTGTGCCACTACTTTTTCAATGTCCCCCGCTGCAAGATTGGACTCATCTGCTAGCTTGCGTACTTCCTCTGCAACAACCGCAAAGCCTTTGCCATGTTCACCGCTTCTTGCCGCTTCAATCGAGGCATTGATTGCCAGTAAATTAGTTTGTGTCGCAATACTTTTAATGACATTCACGGCTTTTACAATCGCCGCTGTATTGTCATCTAAATCTTGCACACGGGTATTTAACTCGCTTGTATTGGCAGAAATTTCATTCATTTGTTCCGTCACATCATGCACAGAAGAACGCCCTATACTCGCCATATTTTTCGTTTCGACGGTTGCATGATTCACGTTATGGATACTTGTAGAAATATCATTCATTTTCTTTAAAATATGAGCTGATAAATTCCGTACATCGCTTGTTAAAGTGTCCTGCTGGTCAATTCCTTGTGCAATATCGTGAATAGATTCCGTCACCACTTCTGTCGCCTGTGTAACCTCCATGCTACTAGCCGTCAGTTGTTCTGATGTGGCTGCAACTTGTTCGGAGGAGTTGCCTACTTGTTTCATCATCAGTCGAAGCTTTTGTGACATACTATTAAAGGACTCGGCCAAATGGGCGAATTCATCCTTGGTTTTAAATTGTAAATGCGTGTGCAAATTCCCTTCAGAGAATTTATCCATTTCTATTACTGTTTGCTGAATGTTTTTAGCGATTCGTCTCCCAAATACTGTGGCAATGATGATACTAACAATCAAAGAAATAACGGCTAGTATTGTAATTTCTACCCCGCTTCTTTCTCCTTCTTGCTTGGTTGCTTCAATATGAGCTTGCATCTCTTCCTGTTGAGCCGTTGCCATCGTCTTACCAAAGACAACTAACTTCAGAGAACCTTCACCTAAAATTGGCAATGCTTGCTGTTGGGCTTGTTGATGATCTCCTCGTTGATAAAGTGGCACTATCTGCCCATCTATCGCCTTTTCCCAATCGGCTAGTTGCTGTAAAAACTGCTCAAATTCTTCATTGCTATCGCCTTTTTCTTGGAGACGATTAATCGACGTATGTAAGGTCTCGCGGATTTCATGGTGGTTGTTAAGCATTTCTTCCTTGCCATATAATATATACCCACGAATAGCTGCATTTGCTCGAACTGTTTGGAACGAGATATCTTGATATAAATGAATAAATTCTGTCTTGTCTTCAATTTCTGCTAGAGTCTGATTATTATGATTCAAGTAGTATAATGCAATACCTGAAATAAGCAGTAGGAAGACGAGTACAATGCCAAAAGCAATTTGTAGTTTTCGTTCCACAGTTAGTCTCATATGATTCCCTCAATTCTACTATAATCATATTGAGTATAGCCTACCTAAACCTATTAACCTATATAATATGTATCTATCCTCATAAATTATCGCTAAAATTTAACAAAAATAAGAACTCCACGCTCAATCTATTGACAATAATATCCACTATATCGCTAGTTTAAATAGGTAGAAAGCATTTGGAAACCGTAGAGGTAAACCCAAAAGAGAGGGAGCAACAGAACCATTTTAAGAAAAAGCCCTCTTTTTTCAACATATTCTCGAATGCCTGAAGTAAGCATAATAGCACTTAGTAACAATAAGCTATGCTGAGCCCCATAGATCTGCAAAGAAAATGTAATAACGAATGGCAAGGCGGCTGGAAAAATAAAATCTGCTAACGGTCTCTTGCTCTTCGCTTTGTTTAAATATATGGGAGGAGCCGTTTCTTTTTCTATCGATTTAGCCCCTGTAAGTTTCTTTGCTAGCATAAAGGCTAGACTGAAAAATATAATTGTATACACAATAAATAATAGAAACGGCATTCTACTTTCTTCATTCAACAAATGAAAATAATCCACCATATCTTGTGCCTTTAGTTCATAATACTGCATCGTTTTCTGATCCATTAGGAATAATCGTTCATCCTTGCTAATCACCTTCACGGCCATTTCCTTGCCATTATAAAGACGTATATATAAGTCGCTTACCGTAGTAGCATTAGCTGGTCGACTAACCGGATTTTTTGGGGACTGTAATGCTTGTTGGAGATGTTCCTTGTCTTTCACCTCATAACGGTTGATGTAGAACACTTGCTTTAATGGATACAAATATTGCTCCTTGCTATCACTTCCAGACAAATACCAAGCCTCTTGAATTGTTTGAAATTCACTATGATGCAGGGATACTAGCTCCTCTCGCTGCCTTTCATTGTAACTGAAAAGTAGAAGTGTACTTATACTAAGAATAATGCCTAGTAACAGTGTATAAATATGGCCTCCCTTGTGCATCCCTACGCCTCCTTTACAGACTTTTATATATAGTAATTATTGTAATATACGGTTTACACTCCCAATAAGTTTCATCTATACTAATAATAGAGGTGAAGCAAATATGAGTAAACCAGCATTATACGTACATTTAGTCATTGGACCTGATTGTGATTTCGAATCCATGGCCATCAGAGCGGCACTAGAATCCTTTGATGCACGGGTGACAATTCATTTAATCGGAAGACCAAATGATTTGATTGATGTCTTGTCTGGAGAGGATCTGCCAAGCAAAATGGACTATCTTATTTTAAACTTCCACGGTAATGAGGGACGCTTTTGTTTACCCGAGTTAGGCGAAGATGTATATGAAGACAATGAACCTAAAAGTATCTACTTTGAACGACAGGATGTCCTATCCTATTGTCAGCTACAGGATGTCAAGGTGATAGCAGCTGGCTGTACATTAGGCTGGCAACAGCTAGCGACAGCCTTTTTAGAAAGTGGCTGTCACTCCTATTTAGCACCCGATGATTATATAGAAGGTAACGCAAATCTCATGTTTCTTATTCGCTTTTTCTATGAGATCATCACGAATCAAAGAAATCAGCAGGAAGCATTCGAACTCGCCCAAGCTATTGATGCAGAAACGACCATGTACAAGCTATATTTAACATAAAAAGATCGTAGCACATGTTATTGGCTACGATCTTTCTTTAGTTAACGTTGCTGTTTATCTAGCATGGATTCTGTAAAAGCCTGTGACTGTCCTTTTGGAATACTAAGCGTTTGCCAAGCAGAGCCCTTAACTTGTTTCGCAATATAAATAATTTGACCGACATGCTGTGCATAATGCGCCATCTGTCTTTCAATGGCATCAATGACTGCTAGCTGCTCTCCTCTAATTGTGACATATCGCTGCAAATCAGATTCTGTTAAACTCGCTAAGGCGTCTAAAAACACTTGCCAACCCTTTTCCCAAGCTACGAGCATGGCCTCTTTCGTGTGAAGACTATCCATAAACTCATCATCTCGATTACGTGTAGACTTCTCACCATCCGTCGTTAAAAAATCTGTCCAGCGTGAAATCATATTGCCACTAACATGCTTCACAATAACTGCGATACTATTGGATTCCTCATTATACGCCCAATGTAACTGTGCCTCTTCTAATTGGGCAAGCGCCTTATCCCCCTGCTCTTTCACATTGTTAAATCTTTTTTGAACAACTTGTAAATAAGTGTGTGCGATTGTCATGATTGTACCCATCCCCTCTTTTCTATCATTCTATAATAGTTCAAAGGGATTGTCTCATCTGCGCTTTACTAATCGCCAAGAATAAACGTCCTTACGATGGTCGCCATTTTTTCTTGGACTTCTTGTGGGTCGCCATCTAATTGATAACCAATATGATAGACATAGCCGTTATAGTACGTATAAAATTCATTGGCATTTGTAGTCATTTGAAAGATGCGCTTATCTGTTTCATCGTAATTATAGTAAATGTAAACAAAACCTCGATCTGGTGTCATCTCCCGATAATATAAAGGATTCATAAAATTTAAACCTACATTTGAAACTTTAATCCCTAAAGTTTCCTCAATATCTTTCGATTTAATATATGTTGATAAGGGATTACGATTTACATTTGTCACTGAGAAATTAATGTATTGTAGATCCCTGCCAGTGGAGGATTTTTCTTTATAGCTAAATTGAAATTGCGTTTGTTGACTGCCATCATCCATTTTGGATGATACCGCATAGACCTCCTGAATATTTGGTTGAAATGGCAACTCTTCCGGTGTAGTAAGATGAACGACATTGCCCAGTGAGGTTGCTACTGATTGCATAGCCACGAAACCCTGAAGTGGTGCATAATATTTGATATTTTTTGCCTGACTTAAAAAATTGGCTAGCGGGAAAAACTGACTGTATGTTGTATCTGTTCCTTCCACTTCTGTTTGAAACAAATCCGTAAAAGGAGGTTTTTCTTCTTCATTCATTACCTGTGTCGTCAGTTGATTAGACGGTTTGGCTGCTTGCCAGGCAATGAAAAATAAAATAGAGCATGTCATCATGATGGTAACTGCACGATACGTCCACTTTGGTTTGGACGGATAAGGCTCTTGCTGAATTTGTTGGCGAACCTTATGTATGATTGCTTCTTTATGTGCTGAAACATCTTGTAACGCCTGCATTGTATGCTTATCCATGGAAAAGTACCTCCCATTCAATATGTTGCAAATCTATTTTTAATAGCTCCTTCCCCTTCTTTAAACGAGATTTCACAGTACCTTCAGGAATTGTAAGTAATTCCGCAATCTCTTTAATCGTCATCTCCTCTAAATAAAAATAAACGATTGCTTCGCGTTGCTTGATTGGTAAGCGTAAAATCGCTTCATCTAGTAAGGCTTGCTCATCTTGACGAATCAGTGTGTCCTGTAAGACCATTTTTTGCTTTGTAAAAAATCTATGCTGCAATGTAATTTTTCTGTATGCCCAGCTTTTTAAGTAATCCTTACATTTATTGATTGTCATGCGGGCAAGATATGCTTTCATCTCCCCTCTCTCTTCATAATCCTTTTGATGATAAAATTTAATAAATACGTCCTGCACAATATCTTCGGCTATTTGTAAATCCTTCGTATAGTAATAAGCAATTCGAAACATTTGCTCCGTATGTATAGCCATTAGCTGCTCTAATTTTTCGTTATCTGACATGTGATTTCCCTCCTTCCACACTATAAACGATTCCCAACCAGAAAAAGATTATTTTTCCAGCTTAAAATGACATAAAAAAACCGCCTCTAAAATTCGAGACGGTTTATTGCTACTTTATAAATTTTCATCAATATATGTTTCGATATCGGAAGCTATCGTATCAATTGGTACATCTTCAATATTTTCAGCAAAGCCATTATACATTTTGACCATTACACCATCTTTGTCCACTAAGAAAAATTGATTGCCATGAATGACTTGGTCACTGTTAGGGTCGTTTTTCACTAATATCTTTGTATTTTTCACTGCAAACTGTTCAATATATTTTTGTGAATAGCCTGTCAGAAGATTCCACTTAGATTCATCTGGCACATTGTATTTACTGATATAATTAGCTAACACTTCTGGTTTATCAACGTCTGGATCTACTGAAAAGGCAACGATGTGATAATCCTCTACTCCTTTTTTCTGGAGCTTTTCCTGCACTTGTGCCATGTTCAATGACATCGGCGGGCAAATCGATATACAGTTCGTGAAAATATACATGCCGATCCAAGGCTTACCTTTTAAACTTTCGAGCGAAACGGTTTCACCACGTTGATTAATATGTTCAAAATCGGGTATTTCGAGGCTGTAGTCTGCTTTAAATTTTGAATTTCCACATGCGCCAAGCACAGATGCACAGGCTAAAAGTAGAACTAGCCCTATTAACTTACGTTTCATGTCAACACTCTCCCTAACCTACACTACCCTCATCCTACCGTAGGTTGTAAACGTTGACAAGAACTTCTACGTGACAGCTTTCGTACATCTTTGTGAAATAAATTTCATTTTAACGAAACGAGCGCCGCATGAATCGCATCAAGCTTTACTTCGACACGGTGCAATAAATAAAATGACACTAAAATCGGAAAACCGATATCGGATATCATGTTCAGCCACGGTTCCATTTGTCTCCCCCTCTCTCCTACAGTAAAACAGGTCTTTGCGGTTTCATTGCAAAGACCTGTTTTGAATTATTCTGTTGCTACATCAAATTCTGTTACTTGGCGATCTACCATGCGTGCACCCTTGATGGAAGATAAAGCACCAGTCTGACCAGCAAAGACATTTTTAGCAAGGATCGTTGTCATAGCCTGCTGAATTTCAGCCGCTGTGATATGCGGCTTTGGTGCATCAATTGTAAGTGTTGTCGTTTTCCCATCAGTCGTTGCAAAGAGTAACTCTAAAACTTGTGTCATGTTTGATTCCTCCTTAAGATAACTCGTTTGTTTCTTGCTTGACAATACTAGCCAATGTCTGTGATGAAAGACTAGCAATGACGTGTGCAACCGCTACTAAGTCGCCCTCATTATGCGAGGGGCTAATATTTCGATATGATTTTGTGATGAATATTGGTTCATTTTGTTCATCATAGCCCGTCACATACTTAAGACGCAGTGTTGCATTTAAAAAGTGAACGTCTACCATCGAGTCTCACCTCCCTTCTGCACACTATATAATGGCGAATTGCTAAAAAAGGGACATTATAGGATGAATTTTTTTTCGGAAGCTCTTATAATAGAATGAGAGAAGGCAAAGAGGTGAACGATTTGTTACAAGGTTGGTTTTTATGGTTTATTTTATTTTGGGTTGTCGTCCTCATTTCATTGATGGCTATTGGCGGATTCTTCATGTTCCGAAAATTTTTAAAGGCACTCCCTAAACAAGATGGAAAATCAGATTTAGATTGGCAAGAATATTATTTAGATAGAACGATTCACTTATGGGGACAAGCTGAAAAAGACTTACTCTATGAGCTAGTAAGCCCTGTACCTGAGCTCTTTAGACAAGTAGCAAAGGAAAAAATTGCAGGAAAAATTGGCGAGCTCGCATTAGAAGAAAAAGCTGCTGCCATCAATAATGACCTTATTATTCGTGGATATATCCAGGCCACACCAAAACGCGATCACAAATTTTTACGCAAAAAATTAGAACAAATGCACATTGACATCGCCCCCTACGAACATTTATTTGATTAAAAAAACGCTGCACGAAGCTATGTGCAGCGTTTTTTCTTATTTATAATGTGGGTGTTCGTGGCTATCCGCTGCTTTTCTGGTTCTATCCTCTTCTTTCGCAAAGCTATCCTTCGCTTTCCTCATTCTATCCGCTACTTTTGCTGTTTTATCCACCACTTCTGAGCTTCTATCCACGCTTCAAAATTCTATCCTCTACTTTTAAGCTTCTATCCACACTTTTGCTGTTCAAGCACAAAAAAACTACACTAGCTTCTGCACTAGTGTAGTTTTGGAATTGTTTTTTTGACTCTTTTAAACTGGATCAGCATAGCGATTCGCCAAGGTAATAGCATGGCGAAGGCTAGTATCCAGAACATACCTGCTAATTCACCGACATCGATGGAACTACTTAAAATCATTTTCGCTACGACTCGGAATATTAACAGACCGAATAAAATAAAAACGAAGGCTTTGGAACGTTTTAAATAGATGTCTCGTCCCTTTACTTCAAATTTCGAAGTAGCAATTAAGATTGTCGAGAACAACATGCCCACCGCGGCTGCTTCTAAAATTTGCATGGCTGGCACGCGGAATTGCTCAAATAAAAACATGAGTGCACCAGAAGACATGGCAATTGGTGGGATAATAATTTTCTTCTCATTTGTCGGCTTTTTGGAAGCTCTCATTCGTATGATCATCACAAAGCCGCCCATAAGAATGGCCATGATAGTTGACCCTATAACATAATAGTGAGAAGGGATACTGCTCAACATAAAAATCCTCCTCTAATGTCTAATTAGCAATTTTGACCAAGTAATTGATCGGCGACAGCCTTTAATCTTTCTGGCTCGAAAGGTTTTGTGATAAAATCCTTGGCGCCGCTTTCAATCGCTTCTACGATTAATTTTTGCTGACCTAATGCTGTCACCATAATAATTTTTGCATTTGGAAATTCTGGGACGATTTTTTTTACTGCCGCAATACCGGTCATAACGGGCATCGTTACATCCATTGTGACTAAATCTGGTTGTAAATCACGATACATCGCCACAGCTTCTTTGCCATTTGCTGCTTTACCGACTACCTCATAACCCCATTCTGAAAACATATTACTGATTGCAACACGCATGAATAGCGTATCATCCACTACTAAAACTGTAGGCACATGTTCATCTCCCTCCGCGTTAAAGTTCGGTATGCCTTTTAGTTTAACAAATTAAAAGCCTGTAAATCCACCGAAAATAGGCTGTAAAACGCGGGTAATATACGTTAAGCCGTCAAAGAATAATAAAATCCCCACGGCAATCATGACATAACCACCGATTTTCACAATTTTTTGGCTGTGTGTACGAATCCATGTCATACGTGAAATAAAGAAAGATAGCACGAAGAATGGAATCGCAAATCCTAAATAATACGCAAGCATATAGCTAAAGCCCGCACCAGGATTTGTACTAGCTAACATAATAATAGACGCAAGGATTGGTCCCGTACATGGTGTCCAACCTGCCGCAAAGGCAATACCAATTAAGACAGATCCAAAATAGCCAGACGGTCTATTTTTAAATTGGAACTTTCGATCCTTCATTAAGAAGTCTACTTGCAATAATCCGACAATCATTAAACCGAATACTACAATTAAAATAGCGCCAACCTGTCGTAATAAAGTTTGATAATTTAGGAAAAACTCCGCCGCAAATGAAGCGCTTAGTCCAATAATGATAAAGATAATTGAAAATCCTAGTAAAAAGAATAATGTGTGGAAAATGGCACGTTTTTGAAGCATGCCTTTTTCTGATTTTAGCTCATCTAGTGTCATACCCGTTATGTACGATAAAAATGCTGGATATAGTGGAAGAGTACATGGTGAAATAAAACTTAAAAACCCTGCACCAAAAGCTAAAAATACGTTAATATCAGATCCCATATTTTTTAATCGCTCCTTACAGTTACTGCATTCATCGTACCAAAAAAAAGGCTAAAAAGCGTCCTTTCTGTTTGTGAACGTTTCATGGCAAAATAATGAGGTTTTTAAGAAGTTCCATCAAGCTCCTTCTGCATTATGCCCTCCTCTTGATTTTCTGTCAACATAATCCGTCATTCTTCTACCCTATTATAGAAGTTATCGCTCACTCCTTTCCTCTAGCCTTGACATTGTCGATTGCTTGCCGTTATTGTTGAAAGAGGCTTTAGTAGTGAAACCCTCTTAATTATTGTAAGAAACTATTCAGACGAACAGATTCATCATAACACCAATTCATCAGATGACCATATTATAAGGTAACATTAACAATATTATTATCTTACATTTCGACAAGAATCCCCTACTCCACAAAGTGTTCATGTTAACCATGAGTATATGACTACTTTTCATGTATAATATTGATAACCGATGTGCAATGGATCGAAAAAAAGAGGTGTAGCCCTTGAAATTAAGAAAAATTAAACCAAAAAAGATTTATGAAGAAGTATCCGAAATCCTGCATGAAAAAATCAGGGCTGGTGTCCTAAAACCAGGCGATCGACTGGACTCTGTAGAACAGCTTGCCGAACAATTACAAGTGAGTCGATCCGCCGTTCGAGAAGCGCTCTCTGCATTAAAAGCTATGGGGTTAATTGAAATCAAGCAAGGCTCTGGAACTTTTGTCAAAAGTGTACCAGCCAAGCAACTTGATTTTCCTTTATCCACTGCCATGTTAACAAATAAACAGGATATTGCACATTTATTAGAGGTGCGTAAAATAATTGAAGTAGGAGCAGCAGCAAGTGCAGCAATCCATCGTTCAGAACAGGATGTACAAGCGATGTTACAAATTTTAGAGAACATGAAGCAAGCACATGGGGATGGTGAACTCGGTGAAAAAGTAGATTATCAATTCCATGCAGCTATTTCCACTGCCTCACAAAACCCTCTACTCGCTACAATCTTAGATCAAATTTCTGGCCTAATGATAGACACGATGAAAGAAACGCGACGAATATGGTTGTACTCCCAGAAAACAACGAGCGAACAATTATATGACGAACATATGCAAATCTTCCTCGCAATTAAACAACAAAATGAGGAGCTAGCCAAACATGCCATGGCGTCTCATTTAAGCAATGTTGAAAAAGTGCTCTTACAATATTTTGAAACAACTGAGTCTCAATCATAGTAAACTGCCTAGCACTCACTAGGTAGTTTTTTTATTTTCCGAAAATTCATGAAAAATAGTTTTATTCTCTGTAAAATTTGTTGTATGATAAAATCACCGATAAGTCATCGGATGACCAGTTGTTTTTTAAAAGGAGCGATAAAGATGAAAGTCACACTATTTGCCACTTGCCTAGTGGATTTGTTTCAAGGGGATGTAGGGAAAGCCGTTGTTGAGGTGTTAGAGAGACTTGGCTGTGAGATTGATTTTCCAGAGGATCAAATTTGCTGTGGTCAGCCTGCCTACAATAGCGGCTATGTGAAGGAATCGAAAAATGCGATGAAAAAAATGATTACAGCCTTTGAGCATGCTGAATACGTCGTCTCCCCCTCAGGTTCTTGTGCTTATATGTTAAAAGAATATCCTGAGGTTTTTAAAGAAGACCTGATCTGGGCAACAAAGGCACAAGCATTAGCAGATAAAACCTATGAATTTACAGAGTTTATTGTCAACGTTTTAAAGATAAACGATGTCGGAGCTCATTTAGAAGGCAAAGCTACTTATCACACATCCTGTCATATGACACGATTGCTTGGTGTAACAGATGCACCTTTTCAATTATTAAAAAATGTCAAGGGCTTACACTATGTGGACCTCCCTGGCAAAGATCGATGCTGTGGGTTTGGTGGTACATTCTCAGTCAAAATGGGCAATATTTCTGGAGAAATGGTCAATGAAAAAGTACACAATGTGGAAGAAACAGGGGCAAATATTTTAATTGGGGCAGATGCTGGCTGTTTAATGAATATTGGTGGCCGCATTCACCGTCAAGGCAAGCCGATTAAAGTGATGCATATTGCAGAAGTCTTAAACTGCCGTTAAGAGGGGGAAATTAGAATGGCTATGAAAACAAGTGATGATCGCTTTCATCAACGTGTAACGAAAGAGCTGGAAAATCAATTTATGCGTCATGCTGTTTCGAGTGCCCAAGAACGTTTCCAAACACGCCGCCTTCAACAAACAAGAGAATTGGGACATTGGGAAGAATGGCGCTCGCATGGTGAGGAAATTCGCAAGCATGTTTTAGCTAATTTAGATTATTACCTCTATCAATTAAGTGAAAATGTTGCTAAAAGAGGTGGACATGTTTTCTTTGCCCAAACCGCACAAGAAGCAACAGCGTACATTCAAAGTATTGCGAAACAAAAGAATGCGACAAAAATTGTGAAGTCAAAATCCATGGTGACAGAAGAAATTAACTTAAACACGGCTTTAGAGGCGCTTGGTTGTGAAGTGATTGAGACAGACTTAGGCGAATATATTTTGCAGGTCGCAGATCACGAGCCGCCATCCCATATTGTGGCGCCAGCCTTGCATAAAAATAAGGAACAAATTCGCGATGTTTTTAAAGAAAAACAAGGCTATCGTCAAACCGAGAAGCCTGAGGAGCTTGCTCTCTATGTGCGGGAAAAATTAAGACAGGAATATTTAACCGCAAATATCGGTATTACAGGCTGCAACTTTGCTATCGCAGAAAGTGGTTCGATTACACTCGTCACAAATGAGGGCAACGCGGATTTAGTAACAGCGCTGCCGAAAACGCAAATCACAGTCATGGGGATGGAAAGAATTGTTCCTACATTTGAAGATATGGAGGTCCTTGTTAGCTTACTGACTAGAAGTGCGGTTGGTCAAAAGCTAACAAGCTATATTACCACACTAACAGGGATTAAAGGCGAGGGCGAAACGGATGGACCTGAGGAATTCCATTTAGTCATAGTTGATAATGGGCGCTCTGCGATTTTAGGTGGCGAATTTCAACCTATTTTACAATGCATTCGCTGTGCTGCCTGTGTCAATGCTTGTCCAGTCTATCGACATGTTGGCGGGCATACGTATGGCTCTATCTATTCTGGTCCTGTTGGGGTTGTCCTGTCTCCGTTATTAGGAGGCTATGATGATTTTAAAGAACTGCCATACGCTTCTACATTGTGTGGTGCTTGCACGGATGCATGCCCTGTTAAAATTCCTTTACATCAGCTGATTCATCGACATCGTCAAGTTATTGTAGAGAATGAAGGCAAAGCACCCATGTCTGAAAAGCTTTTAATGAAGGCTTTCGGTTTAGGGGCTTCCTCCCCTACTCTCTATAAAATGGCAACAAAAATAGCTGCTCCAGCTATGTCCCCTTTTACGAAGGACCATACCATTTCAAAGGGGCCAGGCCCATTAAAGGCTTGGACTGAAGCAAGGGATTTCCCAGCACCAAATAAAGATAGTTTCCGAGATTGGATGAAGCAGCGTACAAAAGGAGGCAAGCATGAATGACAAGTATGATTCAACACCGAGAGAGCTTTTTAGCTAACATTGCTAAACAGCTTGGCCGTTCTCCTAAAACAGAACTTCCACGCCCAACTTGGCAGTATCAGCCACAAGATCGTGTGCTCAAGGAGTCGACACAGGATGAATTAGTAGAGGTTTTAATCAAGCAATGTGCTAACATTCATACGGATATTAAAATATCTAGTACGTCCACACTTCCCCAGGATTTACAAGCTATTGTTGACCATTATGGTGGTCAGTCCGTCATTACATGGAAGGACGAAAGATTGAAAGATTATGGACTATCTCCACTAATGACCGAACAATGGCCACAAGCCAATATCGAACTCTATGAATGGAATGCACAGCAACCTGAGGAAAATATTAGGCAAGCAGAAAAAGCAAATATTGGCATTACGATAAGTGAAATGACTTTGGCGGAATCAGGAACTGCTGTGCTTTTTAGTAGTAAGAATCGAGGGAGAAGCGTTAGCTTTTTACCAGAAAAATCGATTATTTTAATCCCAAAAAGTACGATTGTCCCTCGTATGACACAAGCAGCACGTTGGATTAGCGAAAAAATCCGTCGTGGTGACAACATTCCTTCCTGCATTAACTTTATAACAGGTCCCAGCAACTCAGCAGATATTGAAATGATTCTCATCGTTGGTGTACATGGCCCTATTCAAGCTACTTATTTGGTTATTGAGGATCGTTGAAATGGCTTCATCAAAAAACCCAAACGATCTACAAAACGCTGAAGTGTTTTTGATCGTTTGGGTTTTCAATTCCTCGAGCTATGTTGTTGTATTTGGAACGTTTTCACTTGAGTTTTCTTTTTCATAATACTCTGGATGTGCTTCCTTCAAGATAGATGGACGTAGCAGTGCTAGCGAAAGGATAATAATAATGATGCTTGTTACTGGTAAAATAATAGTTGCTGGTAATGTATCATATAACATTCCATAGACCACCATACCAATTGGCATCATGGACATCGCCATTGTCTCCATTAAGCCAAAGACACGCCCGCGATACTCCTCTGCAATAATTTTTTGCATATACACCCCAATCGGCATATTAATGCCCATTTCGAAAATTGCGAAAATAAAGTAGATGATTAAATAAAAGATGATGATGGCTATATAGGAAAAGCTTGTGAGTAATGGGATAATTGCTAAGGCAACACTTCCAGCCAATAGCAATAAGCTCATTTTCGAAAAGCGTAACGGCACCTTCACTTCTGGTCTTGTTGCGAAATAAAGGGATGCCACAAGCATACCCGCTGCTCCTGAAGCCTCAATAAAACCAAAATGCATGGATTTTACTTTTAGCAATTCAATAATAATGTATGTTCCCCCTACAGCGATAGCAGAAAAGAACAAATTAATCCATAATGCCACCCACATAATGGTTTTAATAACTGTACGTTGCTTGATGTAATGAAACCCATTTTTCAGTCCATCCCACATCTTTTCTTTTATCACATCTGCCCCTCTTGTACTATAAAGATTAAAATCCATCGTAGCCTCTAAACAAAAGGCAATCGTATAGGCCACCATATTGACCATTAAAAATACATCCATGTTAAAAAATCCATACATCATACCACCGATGACTGGTCCCCCAATCGCAGCCACAGACATCGACAATTGATTAAAGGACATCGCACGCTGTAAACGCTCTGGATTGACTAGCGTTGCAATGGCAGATGAGAACGTTACACCAGAAAATGCTGAGCAAATCGTATTAAAAACAGTAGCTATGTAAATGGCATAAACAGACATTCCTACTGTTTCTGTATAGAGCAGCAAACCCCCTACGGTCAAAATAGTCCCTGCCTGTGCGATTAAAATCGTTCGTTTTTTCGAAAAGTTATCCGCAACATAGCCTGCTAAAGGGGCTACAAGTGCACGTGGTAGTACAGAACAAATCATATTCGTTGCAAAGCTCATCGCCGATCCTGTCATCGCTAAAATATACAAGCTGAAGCCAAACGCCATGACATTTGCTCCTAGCATGGCAATCATTTTGCTTGCCGTGAATGTCCACAAATGGTAGGTCGCCTTCTTTAATTTATCCGCTTCATTCATCCATAAATCCCTCCGTTTTTTAACTAAATTAAAAAGTTTAATTATATTAAACAAAATATACCACAGCTCCCCCTTTTCACGCAATAAAAAGTTTAATATAATTAAACAAAAGGAGGCGAGGTAATGGACTCTTTAGGCACACGCATTCGCAAATTAAGGAAAGAACAAAAATTAACATTAGAAGCACTTGCTGGTGATCGTCTAACAAAAGGAATGCTAAGTCAAATAGAAAATGATAAGGCCAAGCCTTCAATGGAAAGCCTTGACTATATTGCTGAGCGTTTAGGTGTAAAGGCTAGTGAGTTACTGGAAGAAGTAACCTCATCCTCCATTCGCCAGCTTTTAGAGCAGGTTGAAATTTTATTTGCAGAAGTAAAACGTGGTGATGCAGACCATCATCAAAAAATTGCAGATTTGATTAGGCCGTCTATAGAGGGGCTTCCGCTTAGTTATGAAGCAGGCCGTTTATTGTATATTTACGCTGATGCACAGTATGAAGCGGGATTAACCACATGGGAATCCCCACTTCAACAAGCACGCATCATCTTTAAAGAAATTAATTTACTGAGCCATTGGTTTAAAACCTTCGTTCTACAAATGACCATTTTCGCTGAAAAACGTCAATATAAATTGGCTTATAGCTGTATTTTACAGGCAAAAGAAATCATTGAACAAGAGGACTATCAGCTTGATTCACGGGATGCCCTGTTAATGACTTATTATTCAAGCGTTTTACAGCTTGCCATTGGGGAGCATGAGGAAGGGAAAAAGTTAATAAACGAGACAATTGCCAATGCACATAAAAACCAACTTTTCTATAAAATTGATGATATGTATCGTATTGGTGCGTATTGTGCCATGATTGACCATGACTTTAAACAAGCGGAGCATATGTTTATGAAGTTGGAACAGTATCGGGCATTTGCCGAACGTGTTCAAGTAGATGCTTTAATTTTTATTTTACGAGCACATTATTATAATAATTACAAACTTAATTATGAGCAGGCTCTGATAGAGATAGAGCGTTTTAATGAGCTCATACATGAAGATTTTGAAATTTTGGATGCAAACTATTATTATGCTGAAAAAGGAAAGTCCTGCTATTTACTTGGTCATTATGAGGAAGCGAAGGCCGCATTTGAACACTTTACAAAAAAACCGATCTTTATTAGCCATCCGTATGACATCCTAGCTTTAAATGAGTGCTTTTCCTATAAAGCCCTTTGCTATGCCCATTTTGGGGAGCTAACAACAGCCTATGACATTGCGAAAATGGCCTACACGGATTCACTGGAATTAGTTGATTTACCCTATAAACACAAAATTGAGGAAGTCTATCGGACGATTAAGGCACAAATTGATTCCATATCCTAAAATAAAGGGATTGCACAGCCTCGTGCAATCCCTTATTTTTACTGCTGACGATCGTTCTTCATTTGTTTATGGATTTTACGCAACGCCTTTTTGGAGCCTCGTTCGATATCATGCTGAAGCTTACGTTCATGATAGTCTACAAATAATGTCTCGAGATCATACCCCTCAGGATATAGCTCCTCTGCTGGTAATTCCAAGGTAAGTCGTTTGACATGCACCTCTAGCATTTGCCTCTTATAGAATACGCTGACATTATTGTATGGATTCATTTCTTCGTAGACAATGCCTACATCATCATAATCCAATAATTTTACACGGTCGCCTTTGGCAAAGGCATATGTCGCCCCCATGCTCGTTTTCTCTGCTTGTGGCTTACGAATTTTGCTGTCTTGAACAAGCATTAGCTGATAATCCTTATTATTCAAATAATCCTTTGCCCTTTGTAAAACCGTTTCACGGACATTCATTTTTTTAGAGATCCATAGGGCATTACTCTCTCCAGACGTGCCAATTAGTAATTGATACAAAGGCTCTAGTGTTTCACTATTAAAGCGCATTGCCGCATTCATAAAATCAGGATGCATCTCTGAAAATCGTTTAATTTCGCCATAATGTGTTGTCGCTACGGTGATACAGCCCATCTGGTAAAATTCCTCTAGCATTGCAATTGCCAGTGCAGCTCCTTCATTTGGTTCTGTTCCACTGCCTATTTCATCGAACAGTAAAAGTGTATGATTATTTGCTGCGCTCATAATGTCGGACAGATTTTTCATATGGGACGAAAACGTACTTAAGGCATTTTCTATACTTTGATTGTCGCCAATATCAACAAAGATATGATCAAATATCGCCATTTTAGTTCCTTTATCCGCCACGATATGAAAGCCTGACATCGTAGCTAATGTTAAGAGACCAATTGTTTTCAACACGACCGTTTTCCCTCCAGCATTTGGTCCTGTGATAATTAAGCTACGGTAGTCCCTCGCGATAGAAAACTGTAGAGGTACTGCATTTCCTGGTAGTAAAGGATGCTTGCCATTGATTAATTGGATAAAGCCATAATCATTAATATGTGGCTCCATACCACCAATTTGTCTACTGAACTTTGCCTTGGCAAAGACCATATCATACTGGCTAATTAACTCCATGTTAATATGGATGGCTTGTAGATGTTCCATTAAAAGTCCAGATAAAGTTGCTAAAATTTGATACTCCTCTACCGCTTCCTCGGCTTTTAAGGTCGCCAATTCCACATTTAATTTAGCCACTACACTCGGCTCCATAAAAACGGTTGCCCCTTTTGAGGAAATTTCCACTACTGTCCCCTGTACATGGTTTTTATAAGAAGCCTTTATCGGAATCGTATAACGATCATCTTTTTGACTAATAAAAAACTCCTGAATGTATGTTTTATTGGCACTGTTATTCAAAAATTTCGTTAAGCGTTCTTTCATTTTTTCCTCTGTCGTCTCCATATGATGGCGAATACGCTTTAATTCGCGACTAGCAGCCGAATCCACACGATTGGCTTTGATTGCAAAATTAATTTCTTCTTCAACGCTTTTAAATTCAGCCATGGAATGGGCATAAGATGAAAGAACTGGTGCAAAAAATTCCTTATCCAGCATGAATTTTTTGATGTTACGACAGCCTCGTAAAAAGTCTGACATACTGACTAGCTCACTTGGATCTAAAATCATGCCCTTTTCAAGCTTCGTCATCAAATGCTCTATATTCGATACCCCTAAAAAGGGTACATGACCCTCTGCATCTAAAATCGCACGAGCCTCTGTTGTTTCATTCAAGCGCGTTTTGACTACCTTTAAGCTTGAGCTGGGCATTAATTTATCTAAAAGTTGTTTTCCTAATCCGCTAACACAGTAGGATTTAACGATATCTTTTAATTCATCATATTGTAATTTATCAAGAGTCGTACTATTCATTTGTTTATGCTCCTCATTGTGATGTTTTATCATACATGAAGATACCTACCCAATATTAGATAGCAATGATGGTTTTTGAACATAGCAATTGCGTCTCTAAGTAATGGACGCTTCACTTTCGGCACAAAAGCATATGGGTACAGCAACATAAAAAAGCTGTGAGGATTCCCCACAGCTTCATCTTTAAAAGGCGAGTTTTTTAGCATCACAAATAAAACCTCATCTAATTGAAGTTCCAAGCATGTGTGCCACGCTTCATAAAGTATTGTAGGTATCTACATAGGTTTTTGAAATAAATCCATGACAAATTAAGGGGTGTGTTCATGACATATATCCCCTGTCGTCATAGCCTTTATTTCATTCAATTTTTACCTAGTTAGAACCTACCGCACTCACAAACATGCACCTCGCATTAAATTATCATTGTTATCTAATTATTGACATTTTACTATATGCTAGCATGGAAGTAAAGGTTGAAAAGGAAAACTTCCTCCAATTTAAAACACCTCTTTTTCTACTTCTCCATTATTGTTATCGTGGACGTCATAATTCCATCACAAAAAAAGACCTGTAGAAACTCTACAAGTCTTTTACGAAACGGATTTATGATGGGCCTTCCTTGTTTCTATGATTTTAGACCCTGAGAATAGCAGTAAAGCCGCCCAAATAATGCTGAATGCGAGGAACTCTACTTGACTAAACGGCTCTTTGTATAGCACGATGCCTAAAATCAAGACAATGGTTGGCGCCACATATTGAATAAAGCCTAGTAAATATAAAGGAATATTTTGTGCGCCCTTCGCAAATAAAATAAGCGGCACAGCTGTGACTAACCCACTGAAGATCATCAAAATGTCTGTTTTGACATCGACATGTAAAAATGAGGCTTGATGGGTTGTAAACAGATAAATGTAATAGCCTAATGCAAACGGTAAAATCAATAATGTTTCAATCGCTAATCCCCTTGTAGGGTCCAGTGTAATTTTCTTTTTCAGTACACCGTAAATAGCGAAAGATAGCGCGATCAACAATGCTACCCATGGCACAGAGCCATAATTAATCGTTAAAATAATTACCGCAATAAAAGCAATTCCCGTCGCTACCCATTGTGCACGACTTAGCGATTCTTTAAAGAAAATCACCCCAAAAATAACAGACAAGAGCGGATTAATATAATAGCCTAAGCTCGTTTCAATTAAATGGTTATGTGTGACTGCCCAAATATACAAATACCAGTTCATTGAAATAACAAAGGATGCACCCGCAAGCTGCCAAAAATGCTTTTGATGAGACCATAAATATTTTAAATCTGCAACAAGATCCTTCCGCATTCGAAAGACGATGACAGCCAGTACCGTAAAGACAAAAGACCAAATGACACGGGATAATAAAATTTCCATACTTGGTACATGTTCAAGTAGTTTCCAATATAAAGGGAATGCTCCCCAAAAGGCATAGGCTAAAATAGCAGCCAAAACCCCTTTTTTCTCATTTGACATGGCCAATAACGCTCCTACTCTTATTGAAATCGATGAACGACTTCACATACTCTTAAACTAGTTAAAGAATAGACCCATTATAGGACTTTGTGCGGCAACTGTAAATGCCAAATTTCAAGTGCCTGACAATAGCTGTTAGCCTTTTGGCTCAGATTCTAGCTCGGAAATGTATCTTCGCACGGTGCTATAGCTAATATCTGGATTGATCTGGCGTTTGATGCGAATATGGATTTCTTTAATTCCAACCCCTTGTTCACGCATATCTCGAATCATCGACTTCAAAGGACCCGTCAGTGACTCTCTAGACATAGCTGTATATTTACTTAATTCAATCAGTAGCTCCGTATTTTGTTGGCGGAGCACCTTCATCTCCTCTATCACACAATTGTATTCGGTTACCTTTTTCTGTAGCACCATATTTTGCTGCTTGACCTTTTGCAAATCCTCTGTAAGCTGAGCATTTTGTTTTTTTAGCATTTTTCGTTCTCGTTCTAAACTTGTTTGCTTGTTATCTAAATCTGTATGCATAGTATTGTACAGTTCTTCCATATGCAACAGTTCTAAATAGCGGCTTTGTGGAACGATCATTAAGCTATCTGTCGTATAGAGAGCAATCGTGCCATCTTTAAAAGGCTCATACGACAATGTAGAGGGCTTTAGTTTATTTGGCATTCGTTTTTCACTCCTCCACGAATCAATTCATGTAATCCTATTGCTTGAAGTAACATTTATCCGCTTCCTTTTTCATTTGATAATCATTCTCATTTAATTTTATCATAATCAGTATTTTGCTTTTTGTCAAAAAACAATTTTCACTTGGCGTAATACTTCCATTTGAGACAGAGTCACGTCATACATGGCATAGAAAAAGCTTCCTGCCAAATGATTGCAGGAAGCTTTAGACTTACATTTTTTTCAGTTTTTCATATTCCAATTGCAAACGTTCAATTCGTTTACGACCTTCTTCACGGTTTCTAGCTGTTTCTGCTTGTATTTGCTTCGTTTCTTGAATACCAGCCATAATCGTTTGCCATGTTGTTTCAATCGTTTCGATTTTAATGCTTGGGCTACCAGCTTGACGTGCGATATTCACACTGTTTTTACTAATATTTTCAGCATTGCGAACAAGCATTTCGTTTGTACGACGGTCCAGTTCAACCATCGAATCGGAAATTAGCTTTTGGCGTTTCAATGTGACTGCATGAATTAACCCTTGTTTAAAGATGGGAATCGTCGTCACAAAGGCAGAGTTAATCTTACCAATTAAATGGTTATTCCCCTGCTGCATTAAGCGAATTTGAGGTGCTGATTGGAATGATACTTGCTGTGCCATTTCTAAATCATAGCGACGTTGCTCTAATAATTCTACAGCGCGTAGCATTGTTTCATATTCCATTGCTGCCAGTTGATCACCTGTTTGTGCCTTTTGCTCAAGTGCAGGTAATGATGCGCGAACCTCTTCTGTTTTTACTTCAATCGCTGCAACAAATTTACTTAATGACTGGAAGTAGTTTAAATTTTGGTCATACAGATTTTCAAGGTCGATGGTATTACGCTTCATTTCACCTTCATACTTTTGAATTTCACGAAAAATAACATCTACTTCTTTGTTCATGCTGTCATATTTAGATAAGAACCTTTCCAATTGCTCTTTCCCTTTATTAAAGAGCTTGGAGATGAAACCGCCCTTTTTCTCTTCCGCAAAATCTTGTGGATCGAACTTATCCATAATTTTATTAAGATTATTTAATAGCACACTCGACTCTTCCAGCTTACTGGCTTTCATCGTTGCGAGCATTTTATCTGAAAAGGTAGAAATGCCACTTGCTGTTTCTTTACCAAGCTCAAGCATAGCAATTTGATCTTTCACATCAATTTTTTGTGCCAGTGCATGAACCTCAGGATCTTGCTTTAACACCAGCTGATTTTGTGCAATTTGCGATAACTCCTGCTCTGACACAAGTACCGGCTTTTGCTCAGATGCCTGTTGAACTAGTGGATTTGGCTGTAATAAAGGATTTTCTGAAGCGAATGGGTCCTTGGGTTTTAAAAGATCATTGTTGAATTCAGACATACGTTTTACCCCCTGCAATTTATCTCTACTAATTACTTACGATTACCATGTAAAAAAGTTTCATTTCCTACAGTATGAAAAAATACGAGTTTGTTACATTATAGTCATTCTGGTGAAGCCTATATTGTAAGCTATATTGGTTAGGGTGAGCATTATGAATAAAAACCTCTATCTGGGCACGATGAAGGAGAATGTCTTCCATTTCTTTATTGATGGGACATCGCTGTTGAAGTTTTTGAAAGAACTGAGCTTTTTCCTCAGGTGTTGTTAAACGACACTTTGGCTTTAGGGCAAGAAGCGCGTCCACCTCTGATTTAGTTAACATAGTCTCACCCCTTTTTTAAATTATAGCTTCTTTCTATACAAAATTCGACTGATTCCGTAAATTCCTTTGCATTGTTTGCTAGCAATGGCATCTAATGACCAAAAAAACAGCTACATCATCCATGTAGCTGCTTTTGGTCTTGTGTTATGTTGTTACCTTTAATACCGTTTTAATTTTTTGAATGACACCGCCAGAGCTATATGTCAATACACTGCGTTTATAGAACGATAAACTAAATAGGTACACGACAACAATCGTTGCGATTAAAATACCTAAGGATAATAGTGGAACAATACCTCCGATATCTGTAGCACCAATTCGCATTGGCATGATCATACCAGAAGTTAACGGGATATAAGAGAAAATTTTAATGATTAATGTATCCGGATTCCCCATGCCTGTAAGCATGACATAGAAGCCAATGATCGTAATAATCATCGCTGGCATTAAAACTTGACCCGCTTCTTCTACCTTTGATACCAATGAACCAAATAATGCACCAATGATTAAATACAGAATGACCGTTAACAACAGGAATACGATAGCATAGATTACATAGCCAATAGATAACTCCTTGATAATGCTAGCAGCCGCATCCCATACCATGCCACCTTTAATAAATTTCGCATAGATGAGGAAAACTGCTGCAATAATACCCATCTGTGTTAAAGCCAGCAATAATACACCAGCAATTTTCGCTTTAAAATGTGTCGCTGGTTTGACACTTACTAGGAGCATTTCCATTGCTCGTGAGCCTTTTTCAGAGGCAATTTCAGTCGTAATCATCGATAGGAATGTAGAAATGAAGAAATAGATTAAAATGCCGACAGCATAGGAAACAACTAACCCTGATTGCTTTTCTTCCTCACTTTTCCCACCTGCTGATTCCTCATTTAAGTTTTTCGTTGAAATCGTTGTTTGAGCTGCCATAATTTGTGCTGCTTGCTCAGGTGATAACGATAATTGCTGTACGGCATAATGCTGACCAGCATACTGCAATAAGGATGACAATGTGGATTGATCGTTCAATTTCAATGGTGTGAACGTCGCTATTTCTGCTTGTAGCTGACCATCTTGATCGTTAATCGTCACAATCGCATCAAGCTTGCCATCCTTTACTTTTTTTTCAAGTTTTGAAACATCCTGTTCATCCTGAATAAAGGCCATATCCCCATTGGAGATAAAGATTCCACTTAAATCTGCAGAAGTTTCATTAATAATTGCGATTTGCTGTGCTTCATCATCACCCGTAAATAGCTCTTTAATTTCTGACCAGAATACAGCTACAGACATGACAAGGACATATAAACAGGTCATTAAGATAAACGATTTGGACTTGATTTTAGATTTATATAATTGCTTCATTAGTAAACTAAACTTCGACAACATGGCCACCTACCTTGTCTTTAAAGATTTCATCTAACGATAAATAATCCAAGCTGAATTTTTCAATATATTTCCCATTGGACAGCTGCTCAAAAATACTTTGGGCAAAGCTTTCGTCTGCTAATGTAAGAACCGTTTGCTCCTTCTCTACACGCACATCTTTGACGCCTTCTAGCGCCAATAGCTGTGTTGTCGACCAATCCGTACGAACTGCAAGCTTTGTTTTACCATATTGTTTCTTTAAATCTAGTAAGCTTCCAGAAAATAAAGAGACACCTCGTTTTAATAAGCACAAATGATCACAAAGCTCCTCGACATTATCCATTTGGTGACTGGAGAATAAAATGGTTGTACCCTGCTCTTTTAATAGTAAAATCGCATCCTTCAGTAAATCTTTATTAACGGGATCTAGTCCACTAAATGGTTCATCTAAAATTAAAAACGCTGGTTTATGGATAAAGCTTGCAATGAGCTGAACCTTTTGCTGGTTCCCCTTTGATAATGTTTCTGCCTTATCTTTACGTTTTTCTTCCAGTTCAAAGCGTTGAATCCAAAAATCTATTTCTTTTTTTAGCGCTGCTTTTTTCATACCACGTAGCTCACCAAAAAAGTACAACTGCTCCTCTACCTTCATCGTTGGGAAAATACCCCGCTCCTCGGGTAAATAGCCAAGGATATCTCGGTTAATGGCATTGACTGGCTGACCACTCCAAGTAATCGTACCCGCCGTCGTTTCCTGTAAATCTAAAATCATTCGGAATGTCGTTGTCTTCCCTGCACCGTTTTGTCCAATCAGACCAAAAATTTCACCTTTTTCAATGGTAAAATTCAAATCATCCACAGCTGTAAAATCCTTGTACTTCTTTGTAACACGCTGTAACTGTAATGTCATGTTGTCATCCTCCTTATCCTTCAAATATATGTAAGTCTTGTTTTAAGCCCTTTTTGCGGTTTTCATTTTTCACAATAGGAATGACCAGCAGTAAGGCTACGATCAAGCTCATGCATCCTACACTAGTATTCACTAGTCCTGCAGCAGATTCCCATAAACCTAGCGCTATATTATAAATACCAGTCATTAAATTTAACAGTAACACGAGTATAAAAAAGCGATTCATTGATTTTATATAGTTAAATTTGGAAGTGGTATCTGTAAATATTTCAAAGGGTCCCTCTGATTTTAGTTTTCGATAATAGGCCCATCCACCAAATTTGGACACACACTCAATATTCATCGCGTCTAGAAACTCAAAATAATCCTTTGATTTTCTATTCACAAATTCATTTCGATAAATATATAGTTCTGGTGTGCCTTTTTCAAATACAAAGTAACCTGCCACTGTTTTTTTTAGATTCCACCCCCGATCCGCCATATCATTGACCCATCGTTCTTCCTTTTCGTAATCCATAAAAAAACGATACATCCTTTTTTTCATCTAATATCACCTCTACTATGAAGTCATGCTTAAATTTTCATTATTTTCTGATTTCCCGGAAAATAATGCTCGCTTGTTAATCTGAAAATACATTTAATTCTCTCTTTAATCGATTACGTACACGCATAAGCTTATAGAGTGGGAGAGAGAATAATACGACAACAACTAGATTCAACGTATTCAATGTGAAACCAACCCAGTCAGTCGTTTGCTCCGAAAAATCGCCCATTAAACCGATGATACCAATGAACAAATTAAGTAGAATAAGGGAAAACAACAGTGTCATCTTTTTTGACAAGTTGCCAATTTTGGTTTTTTTATCTGTATAGAGTTCAAATGGACCTTCCTGTGCTACTTTTCTAAAAAACACAAAATTGCCAGAGCGATCAACCTGTTCAATGCCAGAGGATTGAAGAAATTCCAGGTAGTCCTCTTCATAGTGACTGCCAAATCGCTCCAATTCATCGTGGCGATAAATATAGCGACCTGGTTCTCCTCGTTCAAACGTAAACCGAATCCATGTGAATTTTTTTAAATGCCAGCCCTGACAAGCCATGTCATTAACCCACTTCTCTATTGCATAGGGATTAATCATCAAGCGATATTTATGCATATTATTCAACTCCTTTCGTTATACGGATACCATTGTCAAAAAGTTCCCTTAATCTTAAAATTTCATATTCAATGACCGTTTTTCCAGTAGCGGTAATGATATATTCTTTCTTTCGCCCATCTTCATCAAGCGCCTCTATCCAGCCTCGTTCTAGCAATGTTTTAATCGCACCATAAATGGTACCTGCGCCTAAACGCACTCGCCCATTGCTCATTTCCTCCACTAATTGCATAATGCCATAGCCATGCCTAGCCTCGTATAATGCTAATAAAATATAATAAACGCCCTCTGTTAATGGCGGATGTTCCTGTGTCATCTAAATCCCCCCTTATATCGCCCATCAATATATCGTCAGTCGATACAATTAAAATATATCAGCAGTCGATATAGTTGTCAATGCTCTTCCATTATGTTGCAAATAAAAATATACTTCGTTAGCATGTAAGTAATTACTTGCACGAAAGGAACTGCACAACGAATTATCGAAGCTGCTCTACAATTGATAAGTGAAAAGGGCTATACAGCTCATCATCCTTGTGACAATCGTTGTCGCTCTGAAACCTGCTCCAATCCCATAATTCAAATAAGCGATGGGCTACGTTGCTAGTAGCCCATCGCTTTATCACTTTGAAAGAGATAAGCAAATCCTTCGTTTTGAGCGGAGTATCCTCTGCTTTTCCGGTTTCATCCTACACTTCTCTCTCTATCCTTCATTTTTAGCATTCTATCCACCGCTTTTCTTTTCCTATCCTACACTTTTAACAGGCTATCCTTCGCTTTTAGCGTTCTATCCTGCGCTGCTCTCCCTATCCTTCACTTCGAGCGTTCTATCCACCGCTTTTCCTTTCCTATCCTACACTTTCAGCAGGCTATCCTTCGCTTTTCTTGTTCTATCCTGCGCTGCTCTCCCTATCCTTCACTTCGAGCGTTCTATCCACCGCTTTTCCTTTCCTATCCTACACTTTCAACAGGCTATCCATCTCTTTTCGGGTTCTATCCTACGCTTGTCTCTCTACCCTTCACTCCGAACATTTTTTAAAATCGAAGCTAGTTGCTGGTTTAGAACTGTTACACTGTCGCTAAAATCGCCGCGATACCATTGGATGATGAGTCCGATGATGGCGTTCGCTTGATAGGCACTATAATAGTCGATCGAAATATGGTCCGCTATTTGATGCTCATGGTGTGTAGTAATGTCTCGCTTTAACAGTGAATAAATCCCGTCAAATAGCATGTAATAGTAGGTCAACGGGACATTTTTAGAAAATACGATACGATAAAACATTTTAAAGCGTTCAATATGATGAAAAATCCGAATGGTTGTTGGATCGAGTTGATGGGTGTCCAAGGTTGGGACGGCACGGTAGGGTTCTTCATAGGATTGATATAAATCCTCCATAATTTCCTGAAAGTATTCTTCAAAGAGCCCCTCTTTTTGCTCGTAATGTAAATAGAATGTTCCTCGATTAATCTTCGCCTCTCTACAAATTTCTGCAATCGATATTTGCTCCAATGGCTTTTGACTGAGCAAGGTCAATAAGGCGTTGTGCAGGGCTTGTTTCGTTTTAATAATCCGTAAATCGGTTGTACGCAATTTTTTCAGCTCCTTATTCAACAGTTTTTCCAAAAGTGTTGAATACTCAACACATCATGATAATTTGCATATTGAAATCGCTTTCATATTTATTATATGATTTTAATGAACAGATGTTCAATAACTATCGACATACATGAGGAGGTCTTTGAGATGAGATTAGAAGGTAAAGTAGCCATTGTGACAGGTGCAGCTTCAGGCATGGGGAAAGCCATTGCTGAAGGATATGCAAAAGAGGGCGCTAAGGTTGTCGTTTCAGACTTAAATTTAGAGGGTGCCCAAGCAGTTGTGGACGGTATTCAAGCAGCTGGGGGTACAGCATTTGCCATTCAAACAAATGTCGCATCAACAGAAGACTTACAACGTTTATTTGACGAAACGAACACGAACTACGGTCAATTAGATATTTTAGTGAACAATGCGGGCATTATGGATGGGATGGAGCCAGTTGGTGAAATTTCTGATGAACGTTGGGATCGAGTATTCGCCGTGAATACTACAGCCGTTATGCGCTCTATGCGTATGGCTACAGAAATTTTCCTTGCGCAAGGGCATGGTGTCTTTGTGAATAATATTTCTGCTGGTGGCTTATACGGGGCACGCGCAGGGGCAGCCTATACAGCTTCGAAGCATGCCGTTGTCGGTTTAACAAAAAACACAGCGTTTATGTATGCTGATAAAAATATTCGTTGTAATGGGATTGCACCAGGAGCAGTTATGACTAATATCGCCTCTTCTATGACTAGTATGAGTGAAGCGGGTGCTGCACGCCAATCACTTGGACTATCGATTAATCCTCGTGCTGGTCAACCAGAAGAAATCGCACAATTAGCTATTTTTCTTGGTTCAGACGAAGCAAGCTTTGTGAATGGACAAGTGATTGCGGTGGATGGTGGCTGGACAGCTTATTAAGCCATAAAAAAAACCACGCACAGTGAATTATGTCTGTGCGTGGTTATTCATTTATATGACTTTTCTAGACGGGAACAAGCTCCCAATCACTGCTCCTACAAGAGCTGGTAGTATCCAACCTAATCCGATGTCATAAAAAGGAAGGATCGTTGAATACAGCTTCTCCACTGCGTCCAAAACGCCTAATTTCGCTCCTGGCACACTTTCCACCAAGGCTTTATAGCCATCAATTAAACTAATGAAAAATGTAAAAATCATCGCAATGGCATAAACTGTTTGCTTATTCTTAAAGAAAGATGAGCAAAGAGCAAGCAAGATTAATACAATGGCTAGTGGATATAAGAACATTAAAACAGGGATCGCAAATTGGATGATATTGTTTAAGCCAAAGTTTGCAATCGTAAAGGACACAAGACAAAGTAAGAACACAAACCATTTATAGCTGATTTTTGGAAACACTTCGTGGAAAAATTCACTACAGGACGTAATTAACCCTATACTTGTCTTTAAACAAGCGAGGACAATAATAAGTGCCAATAAAATGGCCCCAAAAGAGCCGAAATAGTGATCTGCTACTGCGGCAAAAATTAAACCACCATTGTCAAAAGTACCAACAGCATCAATACTAGAAGCTCCCATATACGTAATTAAGCCGTAAATAAGTGTCATTAAAGCCATCGCAAAAATACCCGATGTCCATGTAGCCTTGGCTATTTCCTTGCGATCTGTAATTCCTGCACTTTTAATAGCATTGATGACAACAATCCCGAATGCCAGCGATGCTAGGGCATCCATCGTATTATAACCCTCTTTAAAGCCCGTCATAAAAGCAGCATCCAAATAATCACCGACTGGCTGCTGGAAATCACCCATTGGTTTGATGATGCTTGTGATAATTATAATAAATAAGACGACTAAAAAAGCAGGCGTTAAATATTTACCGATGTAATCCATAATTTTTGCTGGATTTAAAGAGAAATAATAGACAACGGCAAAAAATACAAAGCTAAATACTGCTAGTAGCAGCGTTGCATGTTGTGGTTGAATGTATGGCTCAAAGCCTACTACAAATGGTACGGTTGCTGTACGTGGAATGGCAAAAAACGGACCGATTGTTAAATACAGTGCCAATGAAAAAATAATGCCAAATATAGGATGAACACGGTTCGCTAAATCACGTAAACCATTACTACCTGATAAACCAATCGCTAAAATTCCGAGGAATGGTAGCCCGATGGCAGTAACTAAAAATCCGATTAACCCAAACCAAAAATTAGTCCCAGCAAATTGACCCATTTGAATAGGAAAAATGAGGTTCCCTGCTCCAAAATACAGTCCAAATAGCATTGTTCCGATGACTGCATAGGTTGAAAAAGGTATTTTTTGTTGCATAATTGATGTGCTCCTTAGAAGTTTTAGACCATAGCAAATTATTTAAATCGAATGATTTTTCACTATAATTTCATCATGTTATCAAGCATTTATTATAATTACAATAGTTTTTTCGTTTATCTAGATGAATGCTACAAAGTTCAGTTGATTGAACAAAAAAAGAGCTGCCTGCTGACAGCCCCTCCCTAATTTGCAACTGACCATTCAATATGATCTAAAAATTTATAAACATCTTCATACACTTTATCACGTTCTTTATCTAATGTAATAATGTGACCAGAATTTTCATACCAAATGATTTCTTTGTCGTCTGTTTCTACTGTATTTAAAATGAAAGGTGCGCTTTCTTGGTATAGGTCATCATCTAGTGAACCTTGTAACACAAGTGTAGGTGCTTTGATCGTTGATAATTCTTCACGAGTTTCAGTTGTTAAACGTGTTACGCCATCCAAAGAATCTTTTGGTGTAATGCGTAATTCATGTAATTCTGAAATGATTTGATCTTTTGATTTATTTTCAAAGTGTTTATATAAACGAGCATAATGGTACAAACGTGTAAATAAGCCTTTTGAATTATCACGTGTAATTGGTGCACACATCGCTACACACGCTTTCACTGGAAACGTCTCTGCTACTTTTAATGAGAAGACGCCACCAAGTGAAATCCCAACAACAGCGATTTCTTCATAGCCATTCTCTTGGAGGAAGTTATAACCTTCCACTACATCGTTCCACCAGTCCTCTGGTTTTGTTTCTAATAATGCTTCTGGTTCTACACCATGCCCACTATAAATTGGTGCATGAACGGTATAACCTCGTTGAGATAAAAATTCTCCTAGTTTTTTCACATCTTTTGTGCTACCTGTGAATCCATGCAGTAATAGTACGGCTTTTTTGCCTCCCTCAATAGTTAGAGGTTGTGGCTTAGTTAACTTCATTTTATGATATCCCCTTCACGGAAATTTATAATTGTGTATTTTATGTGTCTATCTTACCACCCTTTATTCATAATGTATAATTTATAGTTTTTATCAAATCAATGTGTACCATGCATGAATGATGTCAACTTAACCGCTGTGCTATCACACTTTTGCTACTTAACTTTTCCATTCTGCTAATAAAATGCAACGTCCTTTTAAAAATAATTTGCAACCTATACTTCCACTCTGTTTCCCGTTATAATGCAGATAACTTAAAAATAACGAGAAAAGAGGTGAAAAAATGGAGTGGCAACAATTAGAATATTTTGTAACCGTGGCAAAGTTAGAGCATATGACACGAGCTGCTGAAGCATTAGCGATTTCACAACCAGCACTTAGTCGTTCTATTTCAAAGCTGGAAGAAGAATTAGGTGTACCGCTTTTCGACAGACAAGGGCGCTCAATTATGCTTAACCGATATGGTGAACTGTTTTTATATCGTGTACTGCGAATGCGCAAAGAATATGAAAAGGCAGTTTTAGAATTACAAGAACTTAATAATCCAGAGCTCGGCGATGTATCACTCGGTTTTTTACATACGCTTGGAACGAGTATCGTACCAGACTTGATTCGTGCTTTTCGTCAGAAACACCCCCATATCCGTTTTCATTTCACGCAAAACTACTCTCACTCACAATTAAAACAATTGTTGGCTGGTGAATTAGACCTTTGCTTATTGGCAGCCATTGATACAGAGCCGCCAGTATGTTGGAAGGAATTATGGCGAGATGAGCTTTTTATTATGGTGCCGATTGACCATCCGCTTGCACATCGTAAAAGCATTAAAATGAAAGAGCTGGAGCATGAAAACTTTGTACTCATGAAAAAGGGCTATGCATTGCGCCGCTCTGCTGATCGGTTGTTAAATGCTGCTGGCATAAAGCCTAAAATTTCTTATGAAGGGGACGAAGTATCGACCATTGCCGGTTTTGTAGGTGCGGGGCTAGGCGTTTCCTTACTTCCAGATGATGAGGATTTAAATCCGAAGAAAATCGTTAAAATCCATGTTGAGGATATGGTATGTGAACGAATTATCGGCATGGCTTGGATTGACAATCGCTATCTTCCCCCCTCTGCACGCCAATTTAAACAGTTTGTCTTCGATTTTTATGAAAAAAAATAGAAAAAGAGCGAGTAACAACATCACCTCGGTGTCAATGTTACTCGCTTTATTTTGATTTTTGCTTTGAACATAAAGATTTTTAACGATAACTGTAGAAAAACATGTTAAATTTCTAATTACCACTATACAATCTATTAACCTGTTCATCATACTAAGGAGGTAATAATTTGAATTTATACCTTAACACTATTGGCTTCTTTGTTTTTTTATTTACATTGCTATTATTTTTCATTTTTGTTAGCAAATTAATCATTTTCTTTTTTAAGCGGAATCATTTCCCTAAAAAAACATTAACAGCATTTGTGGCAGGTTTAGTCCTGTTTTTTGGTCTATTTATATCTATCCAATACTTTTTTACATTTAGAACTATAGATAAAAAACTGATGCAAAAAGGACCCGAATCTGTATCATCCCCTTCTGGAAAATACACAGCGAACGCTTATTATGAACCCTATGGTGGTGCAGGTCCAAGTAGTGGTGTCAATGTATGGGTAGAAATTTCAAATAACGAGAATCATACAATCAAAACTATCTATTATGCAGCTGCAAAAAGTCAATTTTCAATGGAATGGCTAGACGAGGTTAAATTATCTATTGTTAATCATGAGTCTAAGTATACAAATTCAAATAGAAGTATAGAATTAAATGTGGATAAAGAGATTTATCACGAAAATGGTTTGGCTTGTCAAAGCTTGTTAATGAAAGATGAATATGTAACGTGCTATCAACATGAAAGCACTTCGTATAACTAGATAGAGACTTAAATATCCTGTTATGCATAGAACCAACTGCTTCATGAATTTGGAACAATAAAAAAGATCAGGCTTTGCGCTCCTGATCTTTTTTATTGCTCGTTCATTTAGTTGTGTTGTTATTTTCCATACGCTAACGTACTTTAACCTGATATGAAAAGATGTCCGTTATATCACCTTGAATCTCAAACAATCCTTGCTCGACGAGGGTCCGTAAGCGATACTCTACAAATTCATCCCCGACATAATGATCAATTACCCCAAATGTTTGAGCCAAAATATGTGTAGGCATCAGCCATTCTTCCTTGTACTGGATCTGCAACTCTTTTGCACTAGCCATAATGAGTGCATCCAGCGCATCTTCCTCTACATGCACTAGCTCATTTTTCCATAATCGCAACGTACTTGGCTGTTTTTTGATATCTTCCCATTCCTTCGCGAATTGTTGGCATGCTTGAACAGAAAATCGTTTGGCCTCAGGGCGAAGCTTCATGAGCATATTGGAGGAAAGTTCCCCTGTATGACGAATACTCATATTAGGCTGCAATCGTTTCAAACCCTCAGTTGTATCAATTCCATAAACCATACTACATTTATGAATCAACTCACTCATCACACAGCGCAGGCCAATTTGTTCGTGTGTGTTTTGACTATACCAAATCCATACATCCAAATCACAAGGTAAACTTGCGATTTTTTTCATCCAGTTCTCATACATATCATCATACAATTGCTGATCTTCATTATCCTTAAAAATATGAGTGTTTAACCAAGTTTTACGTTCTTCTAAATGTTGAAGTGGCCCAATTGAGAAATCATCATGGACACTTAAAACCGTTTCATTACGCTGCAAATGATGCTGACGAATTGCAAGCTTCAGGGAGCCCTGCGTTGCTAAGCTAAAGGTAATATGTAAAATAGCCATGACCATTCCTCCTACTGTTTGCTGATGGCAATTTGTATCCCGATAAATGTGAAGAGGATACCTTGAATCACATTTAATCGCTTGGCAATTGCAGGTTGACCAATAATGAGTTTTCTGACTTTCCCTGCAAATATACTAAATAACGAAAATAATACGAGTGCTTGCACTAAAAATACTATACCCAAAATAAGCATTTGAAACGCAACATGTCCCTGTGTGGGATTCACAAACTGTGGTAATAACGCTAAGAAAAATAATGATACTTTTGGATTTAAAATATTCATTAAAATACCTTTTTTATATAATGTAATATAAGCTTGTGTATTTTGTTGCTGTAAGGTAAATGGATCTCCCTTGGCTCGAAATGATTGCCAAGCTAAATATAATAGATAGGCTGCTCCTGCAAATTTGACAATTGAAAAAATGATTGTGGATTGATAAATAATCGCCGATATACCAAGTACTGCTGCACTAATATGGACAAGGAGCCCTGTACATAGACCAAGGGATGTAGCAATACCAGCCTTTTTATCTTGTGTAATGCTTTGGGCAAGTACAAATAAATTATCTGGCCCTGGCATAATGGTTAAAATAATAGCAGCCCCTAAAAACGCGAATAACGTTGAAATTTCCAAAACTTTCCCTTCTTTCAACTTCTTTTAAAAAACTATTTACATTATACTACATGACGTTGTACTCATTAGATGTAAGTTTATGACTTTATCAAAAATTTTTCACAAATTTTCATTTCACAAATTCTGCTCGTTCATGCGATACTTTTCTCCCCTAATCCATTATAATAGTAGAAACTCATGAAAAAATAGATAACTTCCATAAGAGGTGATTGTTAATGGCAGTAAGTGATATTGTTACGCAGTATGAGGATGAGCATGGACAGATTTACTATAAAATGAAATCACATGACATTGACGTCAAGGCCGCACAAAACGCAGGTCTCGCTCCAGTGATCACCTATTGGATGGGCGATCAAGAGATTACGGACTCCATTCGAAATTTACGCTTTAGTCCACGTCCCCCCTCCAGCTATATTCAAGATTACGAAGAATTTCAAGCAATGCTTTATTCGAAAGAGCAACGTGCCATTAACCAGCTTTATGAACAAATGAGTATTAAACCAAGAAATATGTCAACAGGTAAACAAGTTATTTGGAGTTTTTTTGTCATTGTTTTGGCTATGCTTCCCCTGTTCATTGCCATTTGGTGGTTTAAATAATCGAATAGGTTGCCTCTTTAGCATTTTTGAATCTCTCCTTCTTAATTTATCAAAACTTTCAAGTAATTTCACTATTCAACTTGACAGACTTTAGGAAGTAGTGCATTCTTTAGTCAATAGTTACCAACTCCATGATGAGAAAACGAACGGAGACTAGTAGTTAGCCACTGCTTGAAAAGAGAGCAATGCCCATCGGCTGTAAGGCATTGTACAAGAAAGACTGATGAACCTACTTCGTAAAACGTCCTGGCCAAACTAGGCGCAGTCTCTAGCGTTATGAGAAAAGTGGAATGTCGCATGATGTTCAATGTAGGTGGTACCACGGAAGGCAAGTCTTTTCGTCCTAATTTTTAGGATGAAAAGGCTTTTTTTATCTTGATTCAGCAAAATTTTGGTGTCAAAGATGAAACGTCATTGCTCTATTTAACAAAGCAATGACGAACATAAGACAACTGGAGGTAGTGTGATGGAGAGAAAAAGGATTGTTGTGAAGATTGGCAGTAGCTCTTTAACAAATGCAAAAGGCGAAATCGATAAAGTTCGTTTAATGGATCATGTGCAGGCAATCGCCGAATTAAAGAGGCAGGGTCATGAAGTTTTGCTTGTATCATCGGGTGCAGTAGCCGCTGGTTTTAAACAACTTGGCTACCCTGCTCGTCCTGTAACGGTAAAAGGAAAACAGGCCGCGGCAGCTGTTGGACAGAGCTTACTGATCCAAACATACAGTGCCTTATTTAGCATTTACGATATAACGCCTGCTCAAATTTTACTGACACGCACAGATTTTTCTAAAAAAGAATGCTATAAAAATGCCTATGCTACTTTCGAGGAATTATTAGAACGTTCCATGCTACCAATTATTAATGAAAACGATACAGTATCTATTAGTGAATTGACATTTGGGGATAATGATATGCTGTCCGCACTTGTAAGTGGTCTTGTCCATGCAGATCAGCTCATCATTTTAACAGACATCAATGGCTTATATAATGCCAATCCTGCTAAAAATCCGCAGGCGGAACGTATTGATCGGTTAACAGCTATTACCGATGACATGTTAAGCTTTGCTGATGGTACAGGTTCAAAGGTTGGCACGGGTGGCATGGCATCTAAGCTATTGGCAGCCCGAACAGCGCTACGTGCAGGTGTGAAAGTATTTATCGGAACAGGTCAAGGTGCACATAAACTACTTGCTATTTTAGCAGGCCATGGGGATGGCACCTATGTCGAGCATGATGAACTTGCGATTTTAACAAATCATAAACAGTGGATTGCACTTACGGAAGTTTCTGGTAAAATTTTTATAGATAGTGGTGCTGAAAAGGCGTTAATGGACAATGGCAAAAGCTTATTACCCGCTGGCGTATATCGTGTAGAAGGTGATTTTGACAATGGGGATGTTGTAGAAGTTTATAGTGAACAAGGTTTATTAGGACGTGGCGAAGTACTGTACTCTTCCCTAGAGTTAACTGTAGCAATGGGAAAACGGACGGATACATTGTCGAAATGCCCTATTGAGGTGATACACAGAGATAAATGGCTGAAAATTCAAACGAATGAGGGAGGAATGACGAATGACAAGTGAAATTCAAGGAAAAGGACAACGGGCAAAGGCTGCCAGCTACATACTAAATATTAAAACGACCTGTGAAAAAAATGAGGCGCTAACAAAAATTGCAGAACAGTTAATCATTGACCAGCATACTATTATGGCTGAAAATGCCAAAGATTTAGCACTGGGTGAGAAACAGAGCTTGCCTGCTTCTACACTAGATCGAATGATGCTCAATGAAGAACGTATAATGGCAATGGCCGATGCCATTCATTTACTTGTCTCCCTACAAGATCCAGTAGGCACAGTTATTGAGCAGATTGATAAAGAGAATGGCTTACACATCGAAAAGCGGATTGTACCACTTGGGGTCATTGGTATGATTTATGAGGCACGCCCAAATGTCACAGTAGATGCAGCGACTCTCTCTCTGAAAACGGGTAATGCCGTCATTTTACGTGGCAGCTCCTCAGCTAAATTTTCAAATACCGCCCTAGTGGCAAGTATCCACCGTGCACTTGCTAAAACATCTATTCCTATAGAGGCTGTGCAATTAATTGAGGATACAAGTCGTGAAACGGTGAAAGAATTATTTCATTTAAAAGAGTACTTAGATGTATTAATTCCTCGTGGCGGCAAAGCGCTTATTGATTTAGTTGTGAAGGAAGCAACTGTCCCTGTACTTGAAACAGGTGCGGGCAACTGTCACATTTACGTGGATCAAATGGCGGATTACATAAAAGCAGAAAAAATTTGCCTGAATGCTAAAACGCAGCGCCCTTCTGTTTGCAATGCAGCAGAAAGCTTACTCATTCATCCTATTTGGTTTAAGTCTCATGGTATGCAACTGTTAACAGCACTACATGACGCAGGTGTGACCATCATCGGTGATGAACAAGTTTGTCAGCTATTTGAGGCTGCTCTTCCAGCTACGGAGGAAGACTATGCGATGGAATATCTTGATTTAACAATAAGTGTTAAATTGGTGGAAAATGTCTATGAAGCAATTGAGCATATTCATCGCTTTGGCACACACCATTCTGAAGCGATCATTACAGAAGATCAATTGGTCGCAGAAACATTTTTAAATAATGTCGATGCAGCGGCTGTTTATCATAATGCCTCTACCCGCTTCACGGATGGCTTTGAATTTGGCTATGGTGCAGAAATTGGCATTAGTACGCAAAAACTACATGCTCGTGGGCCAATGGGCTTGCCAGCGTTAACCTCAACTAAATATTTCATATATGGCAACGGCCAAATTCGTGAATAAAAGGAAGCCGCCCGTTACTTATTTGCTTTAATAATTTTACAAAAAATAGAAAGAAGGTGTCGTATGAACATCTCCGCAATGATTAAACTAACCGTCTCCATGGCACTGTTTGGTTCCATAGGCTTTTTTACGGTTCATACTGGTGTTCCTGCTACAGAGCTTGTCTTTGTTCGATGCATTTGTGCCACCCTCTTTCTAGGAGGAATGTGGCTTATTACAGGGGGGCATAAATCAGAGGTTTGGGATAAGAAGGAAATTCTCCAAACAATTATTTGTGGCGTCTTTATCGTTTTAAACTGGGTATTTTTATTTAAAGCCTTTGAAGAAATGTCGATTTCGATTGCCATTTCCATCTATAATTTAGCCCCTATTTTTGTCTTAATTTTAGGCGCTATCTTTTTAAAGGAAAAAATGACCATTCAAGCACTTGTAGCAACCATCACTTGCTTTATTGGTAGTATTTTCATCATTGGTCTCCATAACTTTGTGTCTTTCTCAGAGTTTATGCAATCTGGTTTTGTGTGGGCATTACTGTCAGCGGTCTTTTATGCCCTCACCATGCTAACAAGCAAAACCATTACGAAGCTTAGCTCCTATGCGTTAACCTATATTCAAACAACGGTTGGTATCGTCATACTACTGCCTTTCATCGACTTCTCCTTGTTTGAGGGATTAACCACTTCCAATTGGTTTTATATTTTGGGCACAGGCTTTATTCATACAGGATTTGTTTACTATTTATTTTTTGATAGTATTCGCAACCTTACAACTATTCTTGTATCCGTATTAGTGTTCGTTGACCCTGTTGTCGCGATTTTACTGGATATGCTGTTGCTTGATTTTATGCCAAGCATTATGCAAACGTTAGGTATCCTGCTTATTTTCGGAGGTATTTTCTATACAGTTTACATTCCGAAGAAAAAGCGGCTGCCACAGGAGGCATCCTCATGAGCAAGCTCTTTACTATAGGGGAATTACTAATTGATTTTACGCCAACAGAGCAGCATGGCTCCCTTGCCGATATCGAGCACTTTACTAAACATGCGGGTGGTGCACCTGCAAATGTAGCAGCCGTCTGTGCAAAGCTAGGTCAGCGGGCAGCTCTTCTAACACAGGTCGGTCAAGATGCCTTTGGCGATTTCCTAATAAAAACGTTACAGCAAACAGGTGTAGACACGCAGTACATTCGCCAAACAGCTGATGGAGAAACAAGTCTTGCTTTTGTCTCATTAAATGGTCACGGTGAGCGTGATTTTCAATTTTATCGCCGACATGCTGCGGACTTATTGTACAAGCAAGACTATCTCCCCTTACAATTACTCACTGCACAAGATATCGTTCATTTTTGCTCTGTTAATCTTGTGGAAAGCCCTATGAAGCAAGCACATCTTGCTTTTATTGAACAGGCACATCAAGCAGGTAGTCTTGTTTCCTTTGATCCGAATGTGCGCTTACCTTTATGGCAGGATGAGACTGCGTGTCGGGCAACCATCCTCACCTTTCTACCTAAAGCACATATTGTGAAGCTTTCAGAGGAGGAGCTATTGTTTTTAACAGCAGTAGAGGAGGAACAGGCGGCTGTCCAAGCATTATTTCAGGGGCATGTAGCCGTCATCATCATTACACATGGCGCTGCTGGGGCTACTTTATATACGAAAAAGCTTCATGTAAAGGCTCCTGCTAAGGAGGTACAAACTGTCGATACAACAGGGGCTGGAGACGCATTTATTGGGGCAGTTTTAAGTAAATTCCTTCAACATCAACTAGCAGTAGCTGATGTTGAAACCTATTGCGAACAGCATGCGATGTCCCTGCTCACTTTTGCAAACCGTTATGCAGGGATTTCGACAACGAAGCATGGGGCCATTCCCTCTTATCCCGTATTGCCATTGGAAATAAATCAAGATTAACGCGAAACTTCTTGTCCTTATGTTTCGTATGTACTAGTGACAGAGTAATAAAGGAGGACATACATGGAGTCGATCACAAAAAGACGAACAGCAGCATTTTTAATCGATACAGCGATATCAACCGCAGTCACGTTGGGTGTTGAATATTTCCTACGAAAAAAAGTGAAAAACGAAGTCGTTCATGCGCTCGTTACGCCAACAGCCGTGCTATGGGCACTAGAATATGCACAGCTCCGTCAAAATGGACAAACCATTGGCTACAAAGCAATGAAACTGGCACTCGAAAATGAAGATGGTCATCCACTATCAGACGGTCAAATAATTAAACGAATGGCTTATCGAGACACCCTCAGTACGTTTGATTATCTAAAAAATCGCCAGACCTTTGAGCAACAGCATGGACAACGTCTACCTCATGACAATTTCGCAGGTACGATTGTCAAAGAAAAATAATTGAAAGCTGCCCAACTTTCTTTATGAAGGTGGTTTTTAATTGAAACTAGAATCCGTCGTGCAAAAATGGCTCCCCCTTAGCTAAGGAGGAGCCTTTTCTAATGGCAGCTAAACATAAGTAGTGCCATCGAATTGTATACTTTATCGAAAACAGATCTTCCCCCTTCTCCCCTGCAAACGAATACTAAGTGACAAAATCTAGCACTAATGAGGAAGGTTATTGAAAAGACGATTTCGTCCACTACCAATATTTTTTCATTAAAATATGCGGGATGCCACAATCCATGAATTCTTCGCCTTCACGCTGGTAGCCTAATTTTTCATAAAAACCTTCTGCATAGGACTGGGCATTCAGCTTTGCTTTTGTTAAACCTTTGTCTCGTGCGATTTGCTCTAAGCCCATAATGATTTCTTTCCCCAGGCCAAATTTACGGTATTGTTCCAATATACAAATACGTTCTAGTTTGCCATAGCCCTCCACAATGCGAAGCCTGCCTGTTCCAACAGGTTGCTCCTTGTAATACACAAGAATATGATCACATGGTGCATCGAGCGAATCAAATTCATCGTACTCTTCTACCTCAGGTACTTGTTGTTCTTCAATAAAAACATGTCGACGAAAATCGAACGCTGTTTGTAATTCTTCTTCAGTTGTCACTTTTTTTATGCTCATGAATATTCCTCCTAGTTTCTCCTATTGACCATCTTCACTAGGTGCAATTTCACTTCGAAGATGATACTATTAGTATAGAATAATTTTTATTGCAAATACAATAAAAATTTCAGGAGGATCGACCATGAAAGAAATTTTACGTGAAATAGGTGCTATTGCACGGGCATTAGACTCAATTAGTAATATTGAATTTAAGGAGTTGGATTTAACAAAGGGACAATATTTATATGTCATCCGAATTTGTGAAAATCCTGGTATCATTCAAGAAAAAGTTGCAGAGCTATTAAAGGTGGATCGTACGACTGCTTCGCGGGCTATTCAAAAATTAGAGACCAAGGGCTTTATTGAAAAGCGTATTGAACAAGGAAATAAAAAAAATAAATTGCTCTTCCCAACAGCAAAAAGCTTAGAGATTTATCCTTTCTTGAAACGAGAGGGCGAATATTCCAATGCTCGTGCACTTGCAGGTTTTTCCACTGGAGAGATTGACAGCATCCACAATCTACTAACGCGTGTTTTGCATAACATCGAGATTGACTGGGAGGATGTAAAAAAGGGGCATAAACGACACTATTAAAGGCGATTCCTTGTATTTCCACATGTTTGGAATCGCCACGTACTAAACATTGGCTGCCAATACTCTTTTTAACACGGCTACCATAAAATCAAGATCTTCATCAGTACAGCAAAGTGGCGGACTTAATATAATGATATGATGATAGCCCTCTACTGTTTCGCCATTTCTCCCAACAATTAACCCGTTTGCTTGACAATCAGCTATAATTTTCGCTATTCGCTCTGGCTTTGCGGGTGCTTGTGATGGTTTATCTTCGACAAGCTCGATGCCTATGAGCAACCCAAGCCCTCGTATATCTCCAACAAAGGGTAGCTCCAATAAGTCTTGCAAATCATGTAGCAATTGTATACCCAAATCTCTTGCGCGCTGTACGAGCCCTTCTTCTTCTATGATTTTTATATTTTCTAAAGCCACTGCACAGGCTGCTGGATTACCACCAAACGTATTAATATGCCGAAAATGACTATAGCCATCCATCTCTTTAAATTTTTCATAAATGTCTTTGCGTACAGCCGTGATGGATAACGGTAGGTAGGCACTTGTTAACCCCTTTCCCATAGTAATGACATCTGGTCGAATGTCAAAAGGCTGATGACCAAATAGCATCCCTGTTCGTCCAAAGCCACATATGACTTCATCAATGATAAGTAATACCCCATGTCGTCTACAAATGCGCTCGACTTCCTTAACATAAGTAGGGTGTGGAATAAGAACGCCACCAGTCATCAGTGGCTCCATAATAACGGCCGCTATTGTTTCTTTTTGCTCCCAAATGATCTTTTCCTCGATTTCACGAGCACATGCTAAACTATACGCCTCCACGGACTGCCCTTTTGGTCGACGATAATGATTAGGTGGGGCAACATGCAAAAAGCCTGGTGTTAAGGGTTCATATTTATATTTACGTAAGGCCTGTCCTGTGGCTGCCAATGCTCCCAGTGAACTACCATGATAACCTCGATAACGAGCAATGATTTTATAACGAGTTCCTTCCCCATTTTGTTGATGGTATTGACGTATTAGCTTAAAGGCTACTTCATTCGCGTCCGAACCGCTATTGGAATAAAACATCATATAGTCATCTTCTAGTAAGCTGTTCATTTTTTCAGCGAGTCTGATGGCCGGTTCATGACTTTGGGTTAAAGGGGCATAGCATAGCTTTTTCAGTTGCTCATACGCAACTTTAGCAAGACGCTCACGGCCATAGCCTACGTTCACTGCCCATAAGCCTGACATGCCATCTAAAAAGCGGTTGCCTAAACTATCGGTAATCCATGCTCCTTCTCCCTGTTCAATAATAGGGGGCGCATTGTCATTGTACATAGACATATGATGCCAAACATTTTCATGGTCTTTTTGCTGTAAATCATGTGTGAATTGATCGTTCTGCTCCATATCATGACCTCCAATCGTGATCATCGATGTCTTTTTATCTATCACCATTTTCCCTATTAAACTAGTTAATATTGAAATTTTCTGATTTCTCTAACATAATGAAATAGACATTGTACATTCGAAGGGCAGGTGCTAATTGATGGCGAAACATCCTCTACTCGTACGTGATGTCCTCAAGCGCAAGCATTTTGAATCAGCGAAGCTTATCGCTGGGCAGCATGGTCTTGATCGCCAAGTTTTATGGACACATATATTAGAAATCAAAGATTTTGATACATTAATTAATGGTGGTGAATTGATTTTAACTACTGGTGTTGGTTTACAGCTCGAACGTGAAACACAAATCGCCTACTTACAAAACCTTATTCGCAATGAAGCTGCTGGTCTTTGTATAGAAATTGGAGACTATTTCGATCATGTCCCTGTAGAATTGATTGCTATGGCGAACGCCCATCATTTCCCAATTATTATTTTTGAAGACATTGTACGATTTATCGATATTACGCAAGATTTACACACGTACATAATTAATCAACACCAGCAGGCACTAACACAGCTAGATACACTCTCCAAAACATTTATGGAATTATCGTTAATGCCAAATGGAATTTTAAAAATATTACAAGTTCTCCACCAAGATACGGATGCGCCCTTTTTATTTGTCTCAGAAGATACAAAAAGCTTTTATTATCCCGTGGAGGCTAAAAAATACTTGCGTGTTATGGAGGAGCATTGTCAGCAGTTAGAAATACAAGAGCCTCTGCACCTTTTATCCATTGATAAGGATCATTTTGTCATCATCCCTGTGAATGGACTTGGACAAGTTTGGGGCTATTTATGTATGCATTCTGGACTGCCAAAGCCGAGTGATTACACCTTGTTGAATCTAGAACGGGCTACGATGTCGATAGCCCATATTTTAATGCGTAATCGCATGCTGCAGGAGCGACAGCAAAGCCGTGAGGATGAATTTATCCTTGCCTTAATTCAAGGACAGCCCGTTGATATACCATACTATCAAAGCTATTTGCCAATCGAGAGTCGTAATTTATTTTACCGAGTCGTCGTATTCAATCTTCATGATAAAGCTAATACTGTGTCTGAAGAAGAGTGGCAGGAAATACAGCTCCAAAATGCCATGTATATTCGCTCAATTTTAAAAAAGCTCGGATTTTTCCCTACTGTTTCGGTACGACAGCATGAGATTATTATTTTAGCCTTTTTTATTGCCGCAGATTATATGAAAGACAATCGTGATTCCTTCGATCAAGCCATTTCACAGATTATAGCGAGAAAAGCAGCACAGTTTTTTGAACAGCTTATCCTTAGCTGTGGCATTAGCAATGTCTATCAGTCGATTGAAAGTGTTCATCTTGGCTATAAAGAGGCGAAATCGGCCATTCAAATGCAACATCAGCAATTGGCTAGCTCCATCTACTATAAGGATCTAGGTGTCTATCGATTATTATTACAGCAGGATCAGACAGCTCTCCTACAATTTGTGAAAGATTATTTACAAGAGATATTGTTATTAGATCAAAAAAGTAGCCTTGATTTATTTCAAACATTAGCTGTTTATTTGGCCTGTAACGGGGCTAAAAATGATACAGCAGAACAGCTGTTTATCGTCCGTCAAACACTCTATAAACGAATTGAACGGCTAGAAAGTATATTAGGTGCTGATTTTTTACAAGCTCCCCATCGCCTCAATATTGAAATGGCTGTTAAGGCATATGAACTCTTACAAAAAACAGCACCTGATGTGTTACGATTTTGAACGTGGGTCCATAAAATCTCGTAAAGCATTACTGAGCATATATAAACCAAGAACAAGAATGGTAATGGCTCCTCCTGGCGCATACGTATACCAAGGGGCACCGATTAAATAGGCTTGTGAATCTTTTAACATTCTGCCCCAGCTAGGGTTTGGTGGTTGTACTCCAAGCCCTAAATAGCTTAGTGCTGCCTCGGCTAACATCGCCGTCGCAAATGTCACGGTTGCAGCCACAATAATTTGCGACGAAATGTTCGGTAAAATATGGCGGAACATAATGCTATAAGGCTTGACCCCGATTAATTTCGCTGCCAGTACATATTCCGAGTCACGTTGCTGCACAAAGCCACTACGTGCAATCCTTGCAATAGCTGGAATAGCGATAATGCCAAGCGCTATAGCGGTATTTGTAATCCCTGGACCGAATACTGCTACAAGCATTAAGGCTAAAATAATGCCTGGAAAAGCCATTAAAGCGTCCATCGTCCGCATAAAGATTTCATCGATCCAGCCACCAATATAGCCCGCAATACCACCGATAAGAATGCCAAACACCGTTCCAATTGCCACGGTTAATAGACCCACAGCAAAGGCTGTTTGTGTCCCCTTCATAATGCGGCTAAAAATATCACGCCCGAATTCATCTGTTCCAAACATATAGGCACCACCAGGTCCACGCAATTTTTCAGGTATATTCATCGCATTGACATCATGTGGTGTATAAAAGAAACTAACAAGCATGACGAGCAAAAAGCCGACAATAACGAGGAGACCAATGACTAAATTGATTTTTTTAGTATAGCGCTGTAGTTGTTTCATGGTAGCCACCTCTTAACGTAATCGAATTCTAGGGTCCAACACAGAATATAAAACATCAACGATAAAATTAATCATGACGACAGCTACTGTAATATACATGACAATCCCCTGCACAAGTGGAAAATCACGATTACTAATAGCCGTAATTAGTAGCTGACCGATACCTGGCAAGGAAAACACCTGCTCCACAATAATCGTTCCTGCTACTACCTCTGCCATGATCAAACCAAAAACCGTTAAAATCGGGATCATCGAATTTTTTAATACATGCTTATACATTACATTTTGTTCAGACATCCCTTTACTGCGAATTGTACGGACATAATCGAGTTGGACTTGTTCTAGAATAGCTGTACGGACATAACGGAAATTCACCGCAATTTGTGGAATGGCAATCGTTAAAGCTGGAAGAATAAGCGTGCTAAGTGCTCCTGCTATACTTTGGGTCCAAGGAATATAGCCACTAATTTTAAAGAAGCTAAACTGTAAGCCAATGTAAAGAATAAGCATCATCCCTAGCCAAAAGGATGGTACTGCCATCCCAATTTGCGTCATAGTGGATAATGACACATCACTTAATTTATTTTGTCTTCTTGCAGCAAACATCCCTAAAGGTAAGGAAATGATTAAGACCATAATAAGGGTAAGCCCTGCTAATGACATGGTGACAGGAAGTCGATCAAATAATAATTCTTTTACTGGCATGGAAAATCGAATGGAATTCCCTAATTGCCCTGTCAATAAGCCCTTCATCCAATCTACATATTGTTCATAAAGAGGACGATCCAAGCCGAGCTCAGATCGTAAATTTTCAATTTGTGTGGGATCCGCCTCCGTCCCTAACATCGTGCGAACCGGATCACCAGGTAATATTTGAAAAACGCCAAATGTAATGATGGATACTAGAAGGATGGTGATTATTAACAGGATGATTCGACGTAGGATATACATCATAAGCATTCATCCCTTTCTAGTTTGAAAACTTAACCTCAGACATATCATGGAACCAGAATGGATAACTCTTAAGCCCCGTCACTTGTTTGTCAGTACCCCACACGATTTGATAATCAGCAATGTAAACCGCAGTGGCTTGCTCTGCTAAAATTTCCTGTGCACGATGGTAGTAGTCGATTTGTTTAGCTTGATCAGTTTCCTTCAAGACATCAGCCATAATTTTGTCGTATTCTTCGTTTTTAAACAGGAAGAAATTTTCACTATCATTTGTGGAGATATAGTCATTCAAAATTTCAAAGGCAGATGCACGACCTGTTAAATCAATCGTTGTCATCTCATAGTCGCGGCCAAAGTACACACGATCTAGCCAGATACCCCATTCAACTACTTCAATTTCTACATCAATGCCAATTTCCTGCAAATTAGCCACTACAATTTGGGCAATATTTGAGTAAATATCATTATGTGAAGACACCGTTATTTTTGTTTTAAAGCCATCAGGATAACCCGCTTCCGCTAATAAGGTTTTCGCTTTTTCCACATCTCGTTCATACATGCTTTCTAAGCCCTTCTTTTGGAAGTCTCCCATTGCTGGACTCATATTAGATCCTAGAGGAACAGCATAGCCCGCAAATACAGAATCAATAATATCGGATTTACTAATGGCGTAATTGATCGCTTGACGAACCTTCACATTATCGAAAGGTGCCTTTGTTTCGTTAAAAGTAACGATTAATGATGAGTTATTATTTTGATGGGATAAATTATAGCTACCCTCTACCTCACCAACACGATGCCAAGGAACACTCGTTAAATCTACCTCATTCGCCATCAAGCTCATAATGGCTGCCTGATCATCTGATTGGAAGGCAAAGGTTACTTTATTCAAATAAGGCAATCCTTCCTGCCAATACTGCTCATTTTTCTTGAGCTCTAAATTGGTGCCAGGTGCGTATTTTACAAAGGCAAACGGTCCTGTCCCAATTGGGTTTTCATTATGCTTACCATCATTACTTTTAGGAATAATAGCTGATTGTCTTGCTGTTAATGAATACAAGAAATTAGAGTTCGGCTCTTTTAGCTTGATAATAAATGTTGTCGCATCAGGTGCCTCTGTAGATGCTACATTATCAAAGTTATTAGACATTTTCTCCCCACCATTTTTCCCCATTAAACGGTCAAAGGAATATTGGATATCCTCCATCGTTAAATCATCACCATTATGAAACTTCACACCCTGGCGTATTTTAAACGTATACGTTAAACCATCCTCCGAGATGTCGTAGCTCTCTGCAAGCCCCTCTTTCAAGGAACCATCCGTTTCAGGTGCCATAAGCCCTTCAAACAGATTAAGAATCATTTGATAGGAAATAGACGCTGTAGCCTTATGTGGATCTAAAAAATCTGGATCGTCATTGACACGTACAACGATTTCCTGTGGAACATCGGCTACCGTTTGACCATCTATAGAACTTGAACCTGTCGTATTTTTCTTTCCATCACCTGAACATGCTGTCATGATAATTGCTAATAACAATGTCACGAGCATCAGTCCTCTTTTTTTCCATTGCATAGTCGTTCCCCCTTTTCCCATATGCCTATCTTTGAATGCTTGTATAGCTTTCAACATCTGCCAATTTATCAGCGCCTTTAATGCCAGCGAGAATGGCTTCCTCCATTACCTTTGTTGCTAAATGTCCTAGATAATCAAGTGCATAAGGTTGATCGCCTGTCCCTAGCACAAAAATCGTATCGCCATCCAGCATGGTATGAACGGGATAAATCGTTCGTGCTAAAGCATTTTGCGTAAGCTGTGCAATTTTTTTAGCCTCTGCCTTCGTTAACTTGGCATTCACTGCTACCACACCGATCGTTGTATTAGTGCCAGCTAATGCCTCTGATTGTGCATGCTGCTCTAAATAGGCACAGCAATCCACCCACTGACCAGAATGCGCATCTCTGGCTCCTGCTAAAATTTGCCGTGTAGCAGGGTCCTTGATATCTCCCACGGCATTCACTGCCACGATGGCTCCTGCTACGAGACCATCTTTCCCCGCATAGGAAGCACTACCAAGCCCACCCTTCATCGCAAAATTAGGTCCTGCTAGTTTGCCAATAGTTGCGCCATAGCCAGCACCTATATTGCCATTGGTAAATGGGCCAACTTGTGCTGCTTGTGCCGCTTCATAGCCCATTTGCGCAGTAGGTCGAGCATGGGGATCACCGATAAATAAGTCAAAGAGAACAGCACTCGGCACAATCGGTATTTTTGCCACACCTGCATCGACGCCAATTCCTTGCTCGGCTAAAAATTGCATGACACCTGTGGCAGCATCTAATCCGAAGGCGCTGCCCCCAGCTAAACAGATGGCGTGGACTCGATCAATTTCATTAATAGGGTCTAATGCATCTGTTTCACGAGTGCCTGGTGCAGAGCCTCGAACATCCACTCCACACACCGCCCCACTTTCTACTAATAGCACCGTGCAGCCCGTAATCCCTTCCTTATTTTCACGATGTCCGACTTTGACACCTGGCACATCCGTTATATTGCCAAACATCTGCAACACCTCCACTCTAAAATAAATTCAATTTTCTGATTATTTATCATATAAAAAGCAAGCCACTCGTTGATGATTATTTTCATGTTGAAGCATCGGTCTTTCCTGATGACATCTTTCCATCACAAATGGACAACGGGTATGAAAGACACAGCCAACAGGTGGATTCATTGGACTTGGTAATTCACCTTGTAAAAGTATTTCTTGTTTCGGCTCATCAAAATTAACGACTGGTATAGCAGATAGCAATGCTTGTGTGTAGGGATGTAATGGATTGGCGTAGAGCTCCTTCTTTGTCCCAATCTCCACAACTCTTCCTAAATACAGCACTGCCACACGGTCACTAATATGCTTCACAACACTTAAGTCATGTGAAATAAATAAATAGGTTAATTGAAATTCATCTTGTAAATCCATCATGAGATTAAGAACTTGCGATTGCACCGACACATCCAGAGCAGATACCGGCTCATCAGCAATAATGAATTCTGGATGTATCGCTAATGCTCGGGCAATACCAATTCGTTGTCGCTGCCCACCAGAAAATTCATGCGGAAACTTATGCATGGCATCCTCAGGTAGCCCTACCTTTTGTAAGAGCTCCTTCACACGCTCTTTTCGTTGTTCCTTCGTCAATGTTAATTGCAGTTTCATCGGTTCCTCGATAATAGAGCCGACCCGCATCCGAGGATTAAGGGAGGAAAAGGGATCTTGAAAAATCATTTGCATTTGATTGCGATAACTTTGTAGCTTACTGCCCTTTAAATGCTGGATTGGCTGCCCTTTATACAATACTTCCCCTGCTGTTGGTTCAACGAGCTTTAAAATCGTTCGCCCAAAGGTTGATTTGCCTGAGCCTGATTCTCCTACAATGCCCAATGTTTCTCCTCTAAAAATCTCTATTGAAATATCGTCAACCGCCTTGATGACCTTTTTTTCTTCCTTCATCGATTTGCGTTTCACAGGAAAGTAGGCTTTTAAATGATTAATTTCCAGCAAAACTTCTTTCTCCATCATGAGCCAGCTCCCCTTTCTCTGTGAATAAATGACAGCGTACTTTATGTGCCTCTTGAATGTAATGGATAGCCGGTTGCTCCACATGACAATGTGCCATCGCATGTGGACAGCGTGGGGCAAAGCGACAGCCATCAGGCAATGCATACGCTGGTGGTACGGTGCCAGGGATCGACGGCAGCCTTTTGACATCTGAATCAAGGCTAGGCATCGTTTTTAAGAGAGCAGTTGTATAAGGATGCTGCGGATTTAAAAAGAGCTCTCTCACTGGAGCTTCCTCGACAATTTGCCCTGCATACATCACCATGACACGATCGGCTGTTTCTGCAACAACACTCATATCATGTGTAATAAATAAAATGGCCGACTGATGCTCTTTCTTCATTTTCAGCATCAGCTTTAAAATTTGTGCCTGTACCGTCACATCCAGTGCTGTGGTTGGTTCATCTGCAATCAATAGCTGCGGATTATTAGACATCGCAATAGCAATCATGACACGTTGCCGCATTCCCCCTGATAGTTGATGAGGATATTCAGCAATCACCTTTTCTGCATTGGCAATCCCTACCTCCTGTAAAAGTAGTAATGCTTTCTTCCATGCCTCTTTTCTCGATACCTTTTGATGTCTGCGAATGCCCTCAATCATTTGATTGCCAATCGTAAAGACGGGATCTAAAGAGGTCATAGGCTCTTGAAAAATCATACTAATTTCATTACCACGAATACGGCTCATCTCTTTCTGTTTATAGGCGAGTAGATTTTTACCGTTTAAGGCAATGGAACCTGCTGTAATTTCACCTGGTGGTATGGGCAGTAAACGCATAATCGCTAAGGAGGTGATACTTTTGCCGCTTCCTGATTCACCTACCAGTGCAACGGTTTCTCCTTTATGAATAGTAAAGTTTACATCTTCAACAACCTTCGCCTCTTTGCCATTTTTCAACTGGAATTGGATGGATAATTGATTGACCTCTAAAAGCACTTCTTTTTCTTTTGGCTGTTCCATATGCGTCCCTCCATCTCACTGTTGATTAGGTGGTGCATAGCGTATAGCGATGTTTTTCATTTGCGTATAGTTTCGCAGTGCAACAAAGCCCTTCTCTCGACCAATTCCGCTTTTTTTATAGCCGCCAAATGGCATTTGAATGCCACCTGCAGCCCCATAATTATTAATAAATACTTGTCCAGCCTGCACGCGACTTGCCACATAATGAGCTGTATCAATATGCTGTGACCAAACACCAGCGACTAAGCCATAGTCAGTGCTATTGGCTAATGCAATGGCCTCGTCTGCGCTGGAAAATGGCAGGACGGTTAAGACAGGGCCGAAAATTTCTTCCTGCGCTAATGGATCATTTGGATCAACGCCATCCAGTATAGTTGGCTGTACATAAAAGCCCTTTTCATAGCCTTTTATCGTCACTGGTTCGCCACCCGTAATCACATAGCCATCTGTCTTTGCTTGTTGTAATAATGCCGTGATTTTCGTATATTGGCGTTCATTTAATAGCGGTCCCATATCCATATCCGCTTCCCCAGGTCCAACTTGTATCGCTTGGAATTTTTGCGCTAGTTGTGCAATGAATGTATCTTTAATACTTTCTTCAATGAGTAAACGTGCCCCTGCAGAGCAAGTTTGACCGGCATTTTGAATAATGGCACGTACAACCCCCTCTAATGCTTGCTCCATATCGGCATCTGCAAACACAATATTAGGCGATTTTCCTCCAAGCTCTAATGTCACAGGCACAACATTTTCTGCTGCTGCCTTCATCACCGCTATCCCTGTCGGCACAGAACCCGTAAACGTAATATGATTAATATCGGGATGTGACGTTAAATAGAGCCCAACCTCTCGCCCCAATCCTGTAATATGCTGGAAAATCCCTTTCGGCACTTTATTGGCAAACCATTCAGCGATGGCATGTGTTGTCAGGGGTGTATCCTCTGCACTTTTCACAATCACAGCATTACCAGTTGCTATAGCCGCTGCGACACTTCTTGCCGTAATTTGAATCGGATAATTCCATGGCACAATATGTACCGTAATGCCAACTGGCTCTAGCACTACCGCATTTAATAGTCCATCCTCAATCGGAATGGTATCCCCCATCACCTTATCCGCTGCACCACCATAAAATTCAAAATAGCGAGCCGCTGCTTCAATATCTGCTCTTGCCTGTGATAAGGGCTTTCCTACGTCTCGACATTCTAGTAAACTCCATTCCTCTGCATGCTGTCGAATATAATGGGCAAATTCAATTAATAACTGCCCCCGTTCATAGGCCTTCCATTGACGCCAGTCTTGTCCTTCAAACGCTAGACGGGCTGAATGTACTGCTTGTTCCACATACGCTTTACTTGCATTGCTAATTTGTGCAATCACTTCCCCTGTCGAGGGATTTTTAACTTCTAGGTGTGTCTCTTCTTCACCATGAACCCACTCCCCATTAATTAACATAGGAATTTTTCTCATCGTACCCCTCCTATAATCCACGACCACCATCTACATGCAATGTCGTTCCAGTGACCATACTTGCCGCATCAGACAATAAATAGCTGACTGCCCCTGCTATATCCGCTGGCTGTACTAAGCGCCCAAGTGGGACAGACTGCACAAACACATTTTGCTTCGTTTGCTCTATATCAGCATCCTGTGCAGCAAATTGACCAAGCATTTGTGTGTCAGCTGGGCCTGGATGAATCGTATTAACGCGAATTTGGCTTGATGCAAGTTCAATTGCAAGCCCTCTTGTAAAGCTTTCTGCCGCCCCCTTTGAGGCAATATAAGCCTGTAAGCCTGGTCTAGGACGCACGGCAGAAATAGAGGCTATTGTAATAATGGAGCCCCCTTGCTGTTTTTTCATAAAAGGAACAACTGCTTTTGTCGTGATAAACAAGCTTTTTACATTGACATCCATTAAACGGTTCCACTCATCCATCGTGACCTGCTCAATCGGTGTCGCTGACTGGGCAATTCCTAGTGCATTGACAAGGCCATCTATTCTGCCATACTTGTCAAAAACCTGTTGGCAAATGCTTTGAACACGTTCCTCCTGCAATACATTGACTTCAACACATTGTAATGAATCATGGGCGATATCTGATAGTGCATCTATTGATAAATCAAGCCCTACAACCTGATTACCCTGCTTTAGCTGCTCTTGAATAATCGCTTTTCCCATACCGCCTCCTGCACCTGTAACTACGACCACCTTTTGCTCGATTGCCATCCTAAACACCTCCTGCTGTTAAAGTCCTATTAATGATTTCCTGACAAATTGCATCGCCCATTTGTGCCGTTGTCGCTTGTCCACCAATATCTGCTGTCTTTACGATACCTTCCTGTAGCACTGTTGTAATCGCCTTAACAATGAGCTGTTCTAAATCGCTTCTACCTTGATGTCCAAGAAGTAAGGCAAGCGACCAAATTTGTGCAATGGGGTTAGCAATGCCCTTACCTGCAATATCTGGTGCAGACCCATGAACAGGCTCAAACATCGATGGAAAATCCTTTTCTGGATTCAGGTTTGCCGATGGAGACAGACCAAGTCCCCCGACAATAGCTGAGCCTAAATCGGATAAAATATCGCCGAATAAATTGGACGCCACAACCACCTCGAAATCCTGTGGACGTTCGACAAAATAGGCTACCAAAGCATCAATATAAATGGATTTCAACTGTAGGTCTGATGAGCTTTGTGCCACCGTTTTTTTTGTCTGTTCATCCCAAAATTTCATCGAATGAATAATGGCATTCGATTTTGTCGCACTGGTGATATTGGTTTTACCATGTTGCTTGGCATAATTACAGGCAGCTCGGACAATTTTTTCAATGCCAATCCGCGTCATAATGGTATTTTGAATGGTCATTTCCTGTGGCTGCTGCTGATACAGTCGACCACCACTATCCGAATATTCGCCCTCCGCATTTTCACGGAAGATGACAAAGTCAATGTCTTTACCATTCGTTAAAGGAGATGCTATCCCTGGCAACGATTTAATAGGACGGAAATTCACATACTGCTGGAAATGTTTCCGAATAGGCATAATTAATTGCCAAACCGTGACATCATCTGGCACACGAGCATCGCCAATTGCACCAAATAAAATCGCATCATATGTTTGAAGTGTTTCCAATGCATCCTCGGGCATCATACAGCCGTGCTGCACATAATAATCAGAGCTCCAAGGAAAAATGGTCGTTTCAATGTGTAAGGAACTGTCCTGTTCCTGCAAACATGTCAGCACCTTTAATGCTTCCTGCATTACCTCTTTTCCTATGCCATCCCCTGGTATGACGGCCATTTTTATTGACGTCATTGTTCATCACCCACCAAAAATTTTAATGCTGCTAAACGGTAAATAGCCGTTGTTTCTGCTAATTCTTCAAGCTCTACATATTCATTGATTTGATGAGGAATTTCGCGATCTCCAGCACCGACCGTCACAATCGGGATGCCATGAACATGAAGAAACGTACCATCTGTCGCACCCGGAACACCATTATATTTCGGTTCCTTCTCCGTCACCTCTGCCACCGCCTCATAAATAGCCTGTACCACAGGATCTTCCTTAGCCGTTGCAGTAGCCGGCCGATTATCAAGCACCGTTAGTTCGACTTTAAAATCAGGGTCATCTGCTTGTAATCGTTTAATAATGGCCTCGATTTTGCCTACTAGCTCATCATGATCCTGAGCAGGCACTGTGCGGATGTCGAGCGTCGTCATACAATGATCTGGAATGACATTGATTTGTGCATCACCTTTAACCGGCGCACGTAAAATCGTTGGTGTGATAGATGGCCAATTCAGCATCGGATCACGCCCTAATCGTGCTTGCTCCTCTTTTTCCAATTTTTCAAGTTCTACGATAAAACGCGCCATGCGCCAGTTTGGATTTATACCGCTCCACGAAATAGCACCATGCGCCATTTTACCGAAAATATCTACTTGTAAACGTATGGCCCCACGCTGTGCAATACATACATTATTTTCCTGTGGCTCACAGATAATTGCACCATCCACTCCATCAGCCCAGCCATTTTTAATAAAATGCTTAATGCCAAGCATTAGCCCCTCTTCATCACAAGGAATACATAAAATAATCTTGCCAGTAAACTCCTCTCGATCTAGTAGCAATGACTGGCAAGCCGTAATCATACAAGCCAAATTCCCCTTTGTATCATTCGTTCCCCTGCCATACATACGCCCATCCACAATCTCTGCTCCAAATGGATCATAAGCCCAAGCCTCTCGATTGCCCTCTGTCACGACATCTGTATGTCCTTCGAAAAGTAATGTTTTCCCAGGCTTGCCCGAATCAATAATGCCAATGACATTCGGTCGCCCTGGCACAACTTCCTCTACATGCGTTTCGATGCCAATATCTCGTAAATAAGAGGCTACAAAAGTTGCCACCTCTTGCTCATTACCCTTCGGATCGTTCTCACGGTAAACGCTTTCAATTCGCACAAGCTTCTGTGTTAATGCAATGACCGCCTCCCGATCACGCACATACGATTTCGTTGCTTTCAAACTAGTTACTGTCATGCAAAGGCCCCCTATTTTTAGAGAATATTCTGAATTTATGTTATTTTATCATTGTCCTTTCTCTATGAAACTAGACAATATGTTAATGATTCCTAGAATGACCTTAACTTTTTGTTTAGCAATAAAACGCTAGAAAATGACAAATTATTCTGTTTTACGTGAATTTTTGATAGATTTTTTGAATGAAGAAGAGTTTATGGTTCGATTTTGGGGTGCTTGATTTTATAGTGAGTAAGTCGGTGCATCCTACTTTTGAAAGACTTGTTCTCCTTTTAGAGCTGAGCCTCACGCTACTTATGAGCGACCTTTTCTTTTATTTGAGAGCGAACAACCACCCTATCCCCTCCTAAAACGAAAAAAACCAGCAGCTGCTGGTTTTTTCCTGTTTATTGTTGACGGGATTCGGTCATTTGCTTCCAGACCGAGCCTTTTGCTTCCTCACCTTGTTCGATACGAGCAATAGCCATTTTCACTTGTAATTTCACTTCGAATTCTTTATCATCCTCAGCCGCTTTTAGTGCTGGTAAAGATTGCTCCGTGCCGACCTCATATAAATACATCGCTGCACGCCAGCGAACCAATTTGTTTTTATCTTGCAAGGCTTGCTGCATGGCTTCTTCAAATTCTACAAGGCCAAGATCACTCATACAGTCGCCTGCTGTTCGACGTACCGCTGCACTTTTATCCTGTAAGGCTCTTTCTAAATAAGGCACAACAGCCACATCTTCAATCATGCCTAAGTAGACAGTCGCTAGTCGACGAATGGACATCTGTTCATCCTGTAAGGCTAAATCAAGTAATGGTAAATCATCTAGCTCTGGATCAGCCATTTGATCGAGCAACTGGAAGCGTTTCTCCCATTCTGGTTGATTGAACTGCTTCACTGTCACTTTTATTTTAGCTGTTTTAATAGCTGCTTTTTCATCATCATTATTAATAGCTGTGACAATTTCTGCTAAACGCTCCGCAGAATACGTGACATCGATCTCCTGCTTGACTGTTTCTGCTATATCCTCAAGCTCGCCATAGCGTACACCATAATCAATCCATTTGCGTTGGAAAATATAGTTTTCATCTACTGCCGACTCAATAATTTGATTAAAGGCATCAACAAAGCGGTCACCACAGCTAACACGATGTTCGCGCTGATTATCAAAAACTTTTACTTGTAGTGGCACTTGCTTGTAAAACTGTACATGCACATAAACCTCACCATAAAATTCATTGGCTACAACGGTTTCATCCTGTGTTTGTACATCTTCCCCTAACACTTGACGAATGCTTGCGAGAATACCTTCCCATGCATATTTGGCATTACGCTCAACAGCAAAGAAATCGGCTACGTGGTAAACGCCCTTTACCCCTTCAATAGCTAAAATGGCTGCAGCCTCGCCAGTTGCCTCGTCTTTACTATCTTTTGTAAAATTATAGCTTTTCCCGAACGGTAGCTCTGTATCAACGACAATCTTCATCGAATTGGGACTTGGCGTCGGTTCAATTGTAATAATCTTCATGTCTATCGCTCCTTATCCGTTGACAATTTCATCTAAATAAGACCATCTTTCAATCAGATGCTCATAGTGAGCATTTAGCTCATCCAACTTAGCTGTTAATTCCTGTAATTTCGTGAAATCTGAGCCCGCATTCGCGATTCCGTCTTCGGTCTCCATAATGGCTGTTTCCGTCTTTTCAATGTCATCTGCAATCGTTTCCCATTCCTTTTGCTCTTTAAACGATAGCTTTTTCTTGTCTGATTTTGGCTTTTCGGTCTTCGCCTTTTCGACTTTTGGCGCCTCCGCTTTGACAGTAGCTGCCTGCTCGCGCTTCTCTAAATACTCACTGTATAGATCCAGCGTTTCCTCTACCTGTCCTTGTCCATCCAATATCCATAACTTTTTCGCAATTCGGTCTAGGAAGAAACGGTCATGGGAAATCGTGATGACAACGCCAGGGAAATGCTCAATGAAATCCTCTAACACACCCAATGTTTCAATATCCAGGTCATTGGTTGGCTCATCAAGTAATAAAACATTTGGTTGCTCCATTAATAAACGTAATAAATGAAGACGTTTGCGCTCACCACCAGATAATTTTCCAATTGGTGTACCATGTGCGTGCAGCGGGAATAAAAAGCGCTCTAACATTTGAGCCGCTGAATAGCGAACGCCCTCTGCATCGGTAATATCATTAGAAGCCTCACGTATATATTCAATCATACGCTCATTTTCATTCATTTTCGGCAATGTTTGCTTGAAATGTGCAAGCTTCACTGTTGACCCTACAAGAATTTCACCTTGATCGGGTGTTAGCTCCCCTGCCAGCATGTTCAATAAAGTTGATTTTCCTACACCATTCGCACCAATAATGCCGATTCGGTCCCCCTGCTGTAGTAAAAATGAAAAGTGTTCAAGAATTTTTTGCTGTCCGAAGGCTTTCGAAATATTTTCAGCCTCTAGCACTTTTCGACCAAGGCGTGTAGTTGCAAGGCCCAATTCCAATGAAACATCCTCTGATTTGCGTTCTAGGTTATCCTCCAGCTTTTCAAAGCGTTGAATACGCGCTTTTTGCTTAGTTGAACGTGCCTTCGCACCACGACGAATCCATTTCAACTCTGAACGATAACGGTTGCGATCCTTTTGCGCAGAGGCAGCCTTCATTTCCTCACGAATAGCACGTGACTCTAAATAATCACCATAATTTCCTGTATGACGATACAACGTTTGATCTGCAAGCTCATAAATATGTGTCGATAATTCATCGAGGAAATAACGATCATGGGTGATGAAAATGACTGCACCCTTTAGACGTAGCACCATTTCTTGAAGCCACTCCGTTGACTCCACATCTAAATGGTTGGTAGGCTCATCCAATAAATAAAGATCTGCAGGCTCAATTAACACTTTGGCTAAGGCAACTCGTTTTTGCTGACCACCTGATAGCGTTAACACCTCTTTATCGAATGTTTCGATGCCTAGCTTCGTTAATGCCGTTTTTGCAAGGGCATTAACATCCCATGCCTGCTCTTCATCCATGCGCTGTTGCAGACTAAACAATGTCTTTTGTAAACTTTCGGATGTTGGGTTGACAGCTAGTGCAGCTACTGTATCTTCATATTGGCGATTGAGTTGTAAAATCGGTGAATCGCCTGCAAAGACAGCCTGTAAAACCGTTTCTCCAGCATTAAATGTCGGCTCCTGTGGCAAATAGGCAACACGGTATTTATTCGGACGATCGACTGTTATCATGTCTGCTTCTATATCTCCAGCTAAAATGGATAACAGGGTTGATTTGCCCGTTCCATTAATACCGATTAAGCCTGCTCGCTCTCCTTCATAAATGGTAAATTCAATATTTTGAAAAAGCGTTTTATCGCCCACCGTTTTGGTTAGATTTTGTACGATTAAATGACTCATTCCACTATTCCATCTCTTTCATGTTAGGTATTGTTCATGCCCACACGATTTTTATGTAGACGATTATTGATATCCATTATTCATCATAACATCATTTGACAGGTAAACAAAGAACAACAACCCGTACTTACGATGGGTGAATGTCCTGTAAATTCGTGTGCATAAGCTGACAAAGCTTGATGATTCCTTGTTCTATGTCCTGTGGTTTAGAATAGGAATAACTGATTTTCATATTAGAGCTTTCCTACATACTTTCGGCTTTCAGCAATTGGCGCACTTCCCCAGAAGACCTGATTATTATTTGAGAAGCATTTACGCTAGTAAGATCATCTATTTTCCATAGATTCCTCTAATCTATCACGCTAAAATGTATAAGGCCCTTTATAGCCACTTATTGCATTTTTATGCTGATGTACCACAATGGTGAAAATTACCGTTTGAGATAACAAAAACATTAGTGTAACATAATATTCCAATCCATTTTTAGAAGAGTAACATGATAAAAATTTCCCGACTCATTGTCGTTCTACCTACTTTGATGGTAGGTGCTTTTTTTATATATTTTTAGTGAAAATGATGATCGACAAGTGAGAATCTTTATAAAAGACAAATATGCCATGGATATAATCATAAAAAATAAAGGTTTTATTTCTGGTTTCCCATCGGATCAAAAATACATTGTCTATCAAGTACGGCCGATTTTATTAAGAAAATTTCAAATAATTCATTACAATAAAAGGGTTATGTCAACAACAACTATCCTATTTTTTAAGGGGAATTTTTTATGGAGCTTGCAGTCGTCATAAATTTAGTTTTATATATTGCCAACACTGTGTTTATTTTAGAAAAAAATGTAAAAAACAGCAGTGTACTGAAGGGGAAAATTATATTTACCTTACTCAATTTCCTATCATTAGCTTGTGGTATATTCTTGCTGCAATTTGCTTTTGCTATTAGCCAATTCGATGCTGTCACAGAAAATGATACGGCCATCGATGTGAAAACGAAAATGCTATTTGCGATAGAAGTCTTTTATTTTGTCATACTGAACGCATTCTTCACAATTTTGGTGTTACGAAAGAAATACCCGAATGAACAAGAACCGCCCTTCTAATGAAAGGCGGTTCTTTGTGCTATTGACCGATTTCGTGCTGTAATTGCTTTAAAAAGCTTTCCATAAATTGATGACGCTCTAAGGCCATTTGCTTGCCCTTTTCTGTCACCATTAAATCTTTTAGTAGTAATAATTTCTCATAAAAATGCGTAACAGATGCAGTATTTTTTTGATGATATTCTGACTCAGACATATTTGTACGTGCATCTTCGTCCTTATCATATAGCTTGCGACCTTTTGCTCCACCGTAAGCAAATGTTCTAGCGATGCCAATAGCCCCAATCGCATCTAAACGATCAGCATCTCGAACAATTTTTGCTTCCAATGAGGTTGCTTCTAGCTCATTTCCACCATTAAACGACACTTGTGCGATACAGTCTCGAATATGCCGCTTTTTTTCCTCGCTAACAGGTAACTCTGCAATAAGCTGTTCTTCCTGTTCCTTGCTATCAGTATACTTTTTGTCACTAACATCATGCAAAAGCACCGCTATTTTGACCACCTCAACATCTGCTGTAGGCTCGGTATGTAAGATAGCTAATGCGTTTTGATAAACGCGTTCAATATGTTGAAAATCATGACTAGCATCAAATTGTGCATATACTTCACGTACTTTATTCATTAAATGATCCATCATGTACTCTCATTCCTTTCCTATAAGATTATACTGTACTTTTTCGAGTAAAAGGTAATGTAGAAAAATAAAAAAACAACATCATTTCAATTGACAAATTTTTCTGAATATTATATGATAAACGTACAGAACAATCTATTTGTTCTGTATCTCATATTTTTTTAGTCGTGTACAACAGCTATGTGTTTGACAAATGGAACATCAACTTCAGCGGGCTTACAATTGAATAACCTGTTTTAAAGATGACGTGCGTATTGAAAACCAATCATCTAAACAAATAAAAGTGAACACTTTCCCTTAGAAATTCTTTGTTTAACCCGCATAGCCATATGTACATGCCAAAAAATATGAACAACAAGTTAGTTTGATGCATGACCAAAAGGATTTCACTAGATGTAGCAAAAGTGAATTGTTTTTTATTAATGGTTGTTACCTTCTTCTAGTCAATTATTTGAGTATGTATGAACGTAGCTCCTCCCATTAATGAAAATCGTGCACGATCCTTGTTTACAGCTTGTGAACACCATGTTCAATGAGTTGTGCTCATTAGAATGAAAAACATGTAAGCCATAAATGTATGAAGCGATAAAGGAAGTAGGAACAATTTTGATAAAAAGTATGACCCTCCCGCTGAAGGACAAATAAAAGCTGCCCATCTTACAATCAAGTAGATGATGGCAGCTTTTACTGTTTTGTCTTTTTTCTTTACAGTACGTCTTGAATGATTACATCAATTTCCTGTAAAAGGGCTTCATTTTGCATCGTTGAACTTAATTTCAAATTAGCTTGGTCTACGTGGATAACTGCTACATGCATCCCCTCTTGAATACTTGCGCTTGGCACAGGAATCATTTTTTCGATATCGAATGTCATAATGAGATCTGGAAATTTCGATTGCACCTGTCCTTCCTTCGATAACGTCATATATTCATTCCAGAAAGTTAGGTGATAATCACCAACTGCTAATTTCCCAACATCAAAGCCATTTTCCTTCGTTAATGAATATTTCTTTACTGCACCTGAAACGATGTGTACCCCATTCAATTGCTGTAAAACATGAGCTAATTTTTCTTCAAAAGTTTGTCCCTTTAAAAAGCCATAGCCAAGCTCAATGGCCATTGTGATGGCATTTGGTGCACCATGCTTCTGTAGATAGTCAATCGTCACTGGATTTCTTGTTACGCCTACAAGCCCACCCGCTAAAATAGAGGCTTGACGTGCTGTTTTTGCCGTATTGTGTAAAGTTCCTTCCACAAAGCCTAGAACTGCAAAATGAGCTTTTCCTCCTGCGTAAAATTGTACGGATTGATAATTTGGTTGTTCATGTAGATTTAAAGAACCCATAATACCTGTCGGATGTGCTCGACCATTACAAGGAGCGTCAACGACTGGGACATTTAATAGGACCGACTGTAACCAGCCATTAATCGTCGTATTGGCACCATTTTCATTCGTAATGATGCCCTTCAGACGTTGATCGCAATAGTGATTCATACTATGGTAGCTCCAACAAAGCTGCTCGCTAGAAATGTATTGATCGGCTGCTGATGGTGCGCCGACCATTGCTACACATGCCACTAAGTCCTCATGATTTAATTCAGAGATATCCATTAATTGAGGTGTCCCAGCAGCAAAGATTTCCTCCACTAGCTTGAGCCCTTCCTCTAGGAGACCACCTCCGCCACCACCAAGGATTGCTCCTCCATAAACTGCAGCAATCCCATCCTCATATGATAATACTTTTGCCATTTCCTTACTCCTTTCTATTTCCCTATTTTTAGAATAGAAGAGAAGAAGCTATACAACGCATCTCCAGCAATGACACCCGCTGCAAAGACCGTCATTTCAGATTCTCTCTTGCCTTTCGTCATATACGTGAAAATAACACGAAGCAAGATACCCACTAATACAGCCCAACCAGCAATCGGGTTAATCAGTAATAAACCAGTAGCAAACAGGATACCCATTTGTCGTTTTGAACCACCTATTAATTGAATCAATGCACCAGGAATCGCCCAAATCATTAATTGTTTCGCTACATCGCCTGTAACACCTGATTGAATTGTCGCTGCATAGACATGATTCACAGGTGCTACTAAACCTTGTGCAAAATAAGATTTATAGGAAAGTAGAACAACTACTGCTGAAATCGAGAAGGCTAACATACCCGCAATCATTTGCTGCTTGCGTCCTTCTTTTTCTAAAGCTGGGTCACTACCATTTCCACGTAAAATGAAACCTGTTTTCAAATCATAGCCCATATCGGCAAATGCTACCCCCGTAGCGGCACTATAGCCTGCTAATAAAGCAAGTGCTGGTGCTGGGAAACCTATTAAAATACCAACAATTAGTGTAATAAATGCCACTGCAAATGCTGGGAACCAACCTGCATGCATCGCTGCAATACCAACGATTAGCTCATGGACAAATGCTGCGATTGTTGCGAAAATGATAAAGCCTATTAACATACCGAATGACATATGTGTAATTATTCCGCCTAAAAGGGCGATTAATAATGCAATGACTAAATAAGCAATAAACCCTACACCAAAACCTTGGCGAATTTCTTTAGCATCTTTTGAATAGCTTAACTCTTCTGACTTTTTAGCAGAGCGTTTATTCATTAATGTAAATGCTACTTGGAAAAGAGCCACAATTCCGGCACCAATCATAATACCATGTGGAATATAATAGGCATTTAAATCAACATTAAATAATTGAACAGAATAGCCTCTTAGTAAAAGACCAATTCCAAACATCGTCAGCGCCCAAATATTGCCGATGAACGCCACCCCAAAAGCTGACATTGGAATTTTAAGAACAGCTCCCACGATACCGATTAATACACCACCAACTAATACCTTTGCATTTTTACCGCCTTTATCGCCAGCTTTAATAGCTTCAGCAGTTGCAATCCCTGGTGGCCAAGTACCTGCTGCCGGGAAAATCTTTGTATCAAAAAATTTATATAATAATAAAGCATCAACAAACATCGCTAAAATAACACCGATAAATAATGGTAAAACTAAATTTTCATAACCTAAAACGTATGGAATACCGATTGGCAGCATTAAGCTACTTGCTGCACTAAATGTAGCCGATGAAATCGCCGTTTGAATAATATTTTGTCTGTGCACGGATTTGAATGCAATGAGCTTTCCTATTGGTATTCTTCCGAGAATCATCGCAAATATTGCCCCAACGATCGATGTATTAGCAGAAATCCCTAAAGTTGTAATCAGTTGAATCCCAATAATAGCCCCAACGACAGATGTTAAGACGATCATTAGTAACGTTACAGGCTCTAAAGCCCTAGGATGTAATACTTTATTATTCATAGTGACAGCTCCCCTATTGTTGTTATAGTTTTGAAATGTGTGATTGTATTTGCTGAGCTACTTTCACTAACTGTTCAAGCATATATTTCTCCCTTTGATCATTTAAATCATATACCAAACCAGAAATTGTAAGAGATGCGATGATTTCTTTTTTATAGTTAAATAATGGTACACTGATGCCAAATGCATGTTCATTATACTCCCCAACCGTTCCACACCAGTTGTTGCGACGGATTTGCTGCAGCTCTCCCTTTAATGATTCAAGGTAGGACTTATGTTCTTCTTTCGATTGTTCCTCTTGAAAGAAGGCTATTAATTCGAGCTGTCTGTTCTCCTCTAAATAGGCAAACATCACCTTACAGGAGGCACCGATGTAAAGGGGTGTCTTCGTTCCTAAAGACACCGCATACTTTACATTTTTATTGCTTTCGGCTATTTTTGTTGTGACACCATATTCATTGTCCATATAAGTAAGAAATACTGATTCATTCATTTCACTAGCAAGATTTTGCATTAATTCATAAATGGTCGAGTGTGGGTCTTTTGAATTCGATAGCACATCATAAAAAAGGTACATTTTGTAACCTAATTTATATTTTTTAGTGTATTCATCCTGTATTAAATAACCCGCTTCTGTAAATGTATTAATGGTTCTTTGCACAACACTTGTCGGCAACTTCATCATGCGTGAAATTTCACGAACACCTAATGCGTTTTCTGTCGTAGCAAAGCATTCTAGTATATCCAATGAGTTTTTTAATGTCTTGACAGTCATTTATTTCTCCCTTAAGCGTTTAGATAAGCGTATTGCTTTCTCGCCACTTCTTCAGAAATATATTCATTTAATAAATCACGTTCAATGGCTTCCGTGCTTCTTTCTAATGGATTGCCGTAACCACCGCCAGTTGCTGTAACAAGCTCAATACGGTCTCCTTTTTGCAATTCATAATTGGCAAGTACACCTACTGGTCCAACCTTCGTTCCATCCTTTTTATGAACGATTAAATAGTTGTGAGAGCCTTCCCCACCACCATTTAAACCGAATGGCGCAAATTGATGTCTGCCTAGGTTCACAGAAACCTTTTGACCATCATGATTGACTGTATAGACACGACGTACACCTAAGCCACCCCTAAATTGACCGACACCAGCACCATCGCAGTTTAAACTATATTCGTCAATTTGAATACCGTATTTTGTTTCTGCAATTTCCACAGGAAGGTTATAGGTTTCACCATCTCCCATGCAGTATTGCCCACTTTGACCATCCTCATCATTTGCTGCTCCCCAACCACCAACAGATGGTTCAACAATTAGGAACGACTCATCATTTTCAGGGTTTTTACCTGTTAAGATAAATGTACAAACGGACTGTAAATGCCCTGCCGATAATCTTTCTGGCAAATGCGGTGCAAGAGCTTTCCAAATTAAATCCGCAGCCCCAATACGCGCCTCAAAGTTCATGGATACAGGATGTGGACGTTTAGCGGAAACAATCGAATTTTCATCTGTGATAATCGTTAAGCGTTTAAAGACACCCTCGTTAATTACATCAATATCGCCAAGTAAAGCTAAGAACATAACGCGCACACTTGCCATTAAACCAAATTGTGAACAGTTCACTGGCACATTGACCGCAGGATGCGAGCCTCTAAAATCACAAATAAATTCTTCATCACTAATCGTTACTTTCACTTTAATTGGATAGGGTCCGCCCTTTAATGGATCCCCTTCAATAAAGTCTTCCGCATAAAATTCACCTTTTGGTAAATGTTGAAGCTCAAGCTCTACAATTTTCTCCCCCTTGTCCAATAATCTTTGAATGGACAATTTCACCGATTCAGCACCAAACTTCTGACAAAGCTCTGCAATGCGTTTTTCACCTGTTTTTAAGGCTGCCACTTGTGCAAACATATCGCCAATTGAAAGCTCTGGTAAACGAACGTTCGTTGCTATAATTTCATAGACCGCCTCGTTCAACTCCCCTTTATGATAAAGTTTGACACCCGGTAGCTGTAAACCTTCCTGATAGATTTCATTAGAATTACTTGTAAACGAACCTGGGTCCATCCCTCCTACCTCTGTCCAGTGTGCTTTATTGGCAGAGTAAGCAATAATTTCACCTTTATAAAAAATCGGTAATACTAAGCCCACATCCGATAAATGCGATCCACCCCCAACATATGGGTCGTTAATAATAATGACATCGCCTTCATGCAACTTTCCATTATCGAATTTTTCAATAACACGTTGCACCATTGGACTTAGCATCCCAATAAAGCTTGTGACACCATTCCCTTGGCTAATTAAATTACCTTTGGCATCCGTTAAACCACAAGCGTAGTCTAATACTTCATAAATAACTGGGCTCATGGATGAACGTGCTAGAGCCACAAACATTTCGTCCCCTATGGCTAGCAATGAATCTTGAATAATTTCTACTGCAAAAACGTCTTTTTTCATGTTTTATTTCCCCTCCATCTCTACAATCAAATTGCCATATTTATCAATTTCAATGGATTGCTTGTCATTGATTACGACCGTAGATGTTGGATTTTCCACAATAGCAGGACCTGCAATGACATAACCTGGTACGAGCTTTTGTTGATCGTAGACATTGACCTCTACCCAACCTGTTCCCTTCACATATAAATTACGCTGTGCTTTGATACATGTGGAAGCGTCGACCTGTGAGAAGTCTAGTTCCTTAAACTGAACTGCCTCATCTTTTCCGTAGATTGTAAGATGTAAATTGACTAACTCAATGGGCGTAGCTGGTAAATCAAATGAAAACTCTTGTTTATGTTTAACATGGAAAGCCTCCGCTAATTCGCGTAGCCCCTCTTCTGTAATCGTGCTAGTCGATGCGTTCAATTTCACTGCATGCTCTTGTCCTTTGTATCGTAAATCATAATTAATCTCAAAATAATAATGATCCTTTGATAAAGGGGCATCCGCATAGGCATTGGCAATCGCCTGATCAATATTTTCTTGAATTGCCGCAAGATGGTTGGCATCAAAGCCCATTAAACTTGTTTGAATATAATCTTGTCGGTATTCTGTCATCATCATACCTAATGCTGAAAAGACGGAAGAACCATATGGAATAATCACTTTTTTCATACCTAATTCTTCTGCTAGGTTAATCGCATGTAGTGGGCCACCACCACCGAATGCTACCATTGTGAAGTCTTCTGGATCATAGCCTTTACGAATCGAAATCAACTTCAGTGCATTTAACATATTAGAGTTCGCAATATCTAAAATACCTTGAGCCGCTTCTTCTGCCGTTACATTAAACGGTTTCGCAATGGCTTCCACAAGAGCCTCCTCTACTTTGTCAATGGATACTGGATTATCAAAGTTTTCTAATGATAATCTTCCTAAATACACATTTGCATCGGTAATCGTCGGCTGTGTATTGCCTAAGCCATATGCCACTGGCCCTGGGTTTGCACCAGCAGAATCTGGACCAACCTTTAACGAGCCAAATGGATCTACACGTGCGATGGAGCCACCGCCATTACCGATTTCAACAATATCCACTACAGGCGTTTTAATTGGATAACCCGCAAATTTTTCATTTCTTTCGATATAGTAATCTGTTGTCACATTTACTTTGCCATCTGTAATAAGGGAGCATTTTGCCGTCGTCCCACCAACATCGAACGCAATAATATTCGATTCATTGAGTAGCTGCCCTAATTTGGCTGCCCCAAACATCCCCGCAACAGGACCAGATTCCACTAAATTGATCGGTAGCTCCATTGCTTTATCAAAGCTTGTCGTCCCACCATTTGATTGCATAATTTTTAAATGGTCTGTAATACCGATCGTACTTAATTTTTCTTTTAAGCTTTTTAAATAGGCATGGGCAATCGGCTTTACATAAGAATTCAACACCGTTGTATTCGTTCTTTCATACTCACGATATTCTTTAATGGTTTCACTTGAAAGTGTGATATACACCTCAGGCCAAATTTTTAAAATTTCCTCTTTTAGCTGTTGTTCATGAATAGGGTTTTTATAGCCGTGAATGAATGAAATGGCAATCGCCTCAACACCCAATTTTTTAAATTTACGAACGATTTCATCGACTTCTTCGGTGTTAAGCGCTTTCATAATATTTCCTTTAAAATCGATGCGTTCATCCATTTCCTGTCGTAAGTAACGTTCTACAAATGGTTGTGGCTTTTTATATTTAAAGTTATATAAGTCCGGTCGATTCCCACGTGCAATTTCTATGACGTCACGGAAGCCTTTAGTTGTAATTAACCCAACTACGCCCCCTTTTCTTTCCGTTAATGTATTGATAATAACCGTTGAACCATGAATAAATGATTCAATCAGAGATTCTTCTGTAACATGTCGTCCTAATACATTTAATATGCCATCCTCAAAGTGACCAGGTGTTGTATGTCCCTTATCAAAATGAAGATTTCCTTTTTCATCTGTGAAAACTAAGTCGGTAAAAGTACCGCCAATATCTGTTGCGATTTTCAAGACTGCATCCCTCCATGTTCCTATTATCGGAACAGTGTTCCGAATTAGAATTAAGTAAATTATATTTAAAAGAAAAAGAAAATTCAATGTATTTTTTAAATAAAAATTCATTTGACAATTAATCTGCGTTGTAAAAATCCGCTCTATCTTTCCAAAATCAGAGAACTATTGATAAAAAATACCAAACACATTTATATAAGGAAAGTTCTCATGATTTTTTGGAACATAAAAAAGATCCTAGTTTTCACTAGAATCTTAAAATTTTTTTAAAAAATTAACTTTTATGAATTTTCAATCATGCAGCGGATGAAGAAATCAACTAAAATTTCACATTTATGCCATGCCTGAATTATAGATAGACGATGAGTCGTGCGGAAAATAAATAGTAGTTCTCTTCCAAATTATGCAGAGATCATCTAGGAACCAAGTTTTCCCCTTTATCCATTAAAAAAAGCTGCCCATTTAAGTTGGGCAGCTTTAAAGAAGATATTAGAATAATCCTACCGCATGGCCTTCATTATCGACATTCATGCGAAGGGCAGCTGGAGTTTTAGGTAGTCCTGGCATGGTCATAATATCGCCTGTCAGACAAACGAGAAAGCCTGCACCAAGCTTTGGAATAACTTCACGAATTGTGATCGTAAAGCCTTCTGGTCGACCGAGTAAACTTGGTTGGTCGGATAAAGAATACTGTGTTTTCGCCATACAAACTGGCAGAGAGTCCCAGCCAAATTTTTCGATTTGAGCAATTTGTTTTTTGGCTTGATCAGTGAATTGTACATCTTTTCCGCCATATACCTTTTGCACAATCGTACGCACTTTTTCTTCAATGGACTCCGTTACATCATATAAAGGAGAGAAGTTGTTTTCTTCTTCAAGCACAGCTAATACTTGTTCAGCTAGCGCTAATCCGCCTTTCCCGCCCTCTTCCCAGACATTTGTACGGGAAATACGAACTTGATTTTCCTGACACCAGTTCAGAACAGCCTCTAGCTCCGCCTCTGAGTCTGTAATAAAACGATTTAACGCAATAATCGGTTCAACACCAAATGTACGTACCGTATCAACATGCTTAGCTAAGTTTTCAATTCCTTGTAGCAGGGCATTCACATTTTCGTCAACAAGTGCCGTTTTCGGTACACCACCATGCATTTTTAAGGCACGAATCGTTGCTACGATAACGACTGCACTTGGTTTAAAGCCCGCTTTACGTGCTTTAATATTCATAAATTTTTCAGCACCTAAATCGGAGCCAAAGCCCGCTTCTGTTACGACAATGTCCGCTAGCTTGCGAGCAGTTTGTGTCGCCATAATGGAATTACAGCCGTGGGCAATATTAGCAAATGGACCACCATGTATAATAGCTGGTGTTCCTTCTAATGTTTGAACTAAGTTTGGCTTGAAGGCATCTTTCAATAATAATGTTAAGGCACCTTCTACTTGTAAATCACGTACAAAGACAGGCTCACGCTCAAATGTATAGCCAACCACAATGCTAGCTATGCGTTCACGTAAATCCTCAATACTTGTCGCTAAACAGAACACCGCCATAATTTCGGAGGCCACTGTAATATCAAAGCCGTCCTCGCGCGGCATGCCCTGAACAGGGCCACCTAATCCCACAACCACTTTACGAAGGGCACGATCATTTAAGTCCATCACACGCTTCCAAATAATGCGTCGTGGATCAATGTTTAATGCATTTCCTTGATGGATATGATTATCAATGAATGCGGATAAAGCATTGTTGGCTGTTGTAATCGCATGAAGGTCGCCAGTGAAATGTAAATTAATATCCTCCATTGGTACAACCTGTGCGTAGCCGCCGCCAGTTGCCCCGCCTTTTACGCCCATAACTGGACCCAATGACGGTTCACGTAAAGCGACCATTACTTTCTTATTTAATTGATGAAGAGCATCTGCTAGTCCTACAGTAACCGTCGACTTCCCTTCACCTGCTGGTGTTGGACTAATAGCTGAAACTAGCACAACCTTTGCGTCCTCACCCTGAGCTGTAATTTTTAAAGGATCAATTTTTGCTTTGTAGCGTCCATACTGCTCAAGAGCATCCTCTGGAATACCCGCAGCATTGGCAATTTCCGTAATCGGTTTGATTACTGCTTGACTAGCGATTTCTAAATCTGATAATGGTTGATTTTTCGTTGTCATTTGGCATCCTACTTTCTATGTTGTTCATTTCCATTATAGTCTTAATTGTGAAAAAAAAGAAAGCCAGATACACAAGCATTTCGACAATCAATTGACATCTTTGTTCAATTCATGTATGTTCTAAGAGAAAATGCAATTTTTCACATTTTCTCAATGATAGCACAACTTAGTTAACTTTATTTTACATTCAAGCGCATTGGAGGCGAATGCTTATGCAACAGGGGATCGTAAAGTGGTTCAATAATGAAAAGGGTTATGGCTTTATTGAATGTGATGATGGAGAAGATGTATTTGTACATTTTACGGGCATCCAGGAGGAAGGCTTCCGTACACTTGAAGAAGGTCAGAAGGTGTCATTTGATGTTGTGGAAGGCAATCGAGGACCCCAGGCATCAAATGTTGTAAAATTATAAGCTCCAAAATTGAAAGTGGATGAGGTAGATGAATAGTGCTCAATCCGCTTTTTGACATGTTTGCACATAAAAATCCACTTCAACAATTGAAGTGGATTTTTAATTTATCTATTAATCCAATAAAAAGCACCTGGACAAACTAATGTTTCCTTTGTTCGGTGTGGATCTTTCAATGTTACACCGATGGGTCCTTCTTTTAAATGCCCTAACGTCATGGCAGATGCTGCCGTCTCCTCATAAAAATCCAAGCGCATATTTGGTAGCTGTAGTGACACAAATTGCTCATGCTGCTCGGAATCGGGTAGCTGTAATACCTTTTGCCAAAGCTGAACCGTCTCCTCCACATCCTTGACAAAAAACTGAATAGATTCCATTGTGATGGCTTGGTTTTCATCGATTGCACCACTAGCTTTTAATTGTGCCAAACGTTCCTCATCTTCATCTGCCCATTCAATTAAGAATGGAAAATCCAATGAAAGGTTGGGCATGCCAAAATGCAATAGCTTCCATTCTAGTGTCGTGCCATCTGGTCTTGTTCGGCTACAAGCATCGGGACCATATACTTCAAAGCCCAATGCACGCAATCGTTGACCCTCGTCTTCAATATTTTTGGTGCGCAAGGCAATTCGTGAAAATCCTTGGCGCTCACGATCACGTTTAAACGTATAATGTAGGGAATAAGGGTACAGAGCCGCTTGCTCAAATAAATCACGATCATAAATAGCGATTTGTTCAATATAGCTTAAGCCAAAATAGCTTAGCGTATTATAAGTCCCCCACATCGTGTGTTGACCACCGTTCACTGTACGGACATTTCGTTTATTGAAGAAAACCTTTATATTTTCTGGTGATTCTACTTGATGTACCAGATGATCAAAATATAAAGTCATGGCAATTCCCCTTTCTTTCCCCCATTAGCTTTACCTGGATGTTTAATTGATTTAAAATTTACTTAAGAAAAGGAGTTACTATATGGTATGAAAAAAAGTGCAATTTACCTACTAACTCCGTTAACTAATTTATGACTAACTATAAAGAGGTGATTTGAATGACAGATCAAGTAGCTGCTTTTAAATTGGCATTAGGTAACTATCCTACAGGTGTAACGGTTGTGACAGCATGTCATGAAACGAATCCAATTGGCTTAACAGTCAATTCTTTTGCATCTGTTTCCATTGACCCACTACTTATTTTATGGTCACTTGATAAAAAATCTCAGCTCCATTCTTACTTTATGGGTGCGGAAAAATTCGCTGTCAATATTTTAGCGAGTAATCAAGAACATTTATGTACATTATTTGCAAGTAAAGTCCCGGATCGCTTTGCTCAAGCTAAATGGTCTACTTCTACTTTTGGGCTACCGATTTTACATGATACAGCAGCTATTTTACAATGTAAATCATTTCAGCAAATAGATGCAGGCGATCATACTATTTTTATTGGGCAAGTGCTAGACATTACAAATTCTCAAAAAGAACCCCTTCTCTATCATCGTCGTCATATCGGTCCAATTCCAAAAAGCTTTTATAGCTAATTTCCATAAAAAAGAGCCACTTGTAAGCAATGGAAACCATGCTTATTAGTGGCCTTTTCACATCGTTCAACTGAAATGAGCATTATTTCTTCTGTGGAAATCTCTGCTTTTCAAGCCTATTAATTTGCACAATCACACCATCTTGAATCGTAATATTCACTTCACCAAATTCAAGATTTTGAATTGCCTTAGCAATTGCCTCTAATTTTTTATCATCTACCTTTGCCGATTGAGCCATACGATACACCCCCTCTTTATTCTCCTAGTTGTACAAAAGAGGCCAACGCATCAAACCGATTGATAGCCCCTCCTATCTCTCAGACACCATCTGTTGGATTTGGCACCTATCTTCTCGGTTGCCGAGGCTTCATGGGGCCAAGTCCCTCCACCTCTCTTGATAAGAGTACTGCATTTCTTGAAAATAATTCTATAATTCTGTTATCCGAATGTCAATATAAAATATTAGAAAACCTAGCTGAATACTTTGTAATAGCATCCTCTCTGTTACAATTCACTCATAATCCTATCGTATTGTATGCTATGTCAGTCTATCTAACCACAATGGCAAAGAAAAAAACTGTGTAGAAGTATGACCTTCTCCACAGTTCATCACGTTATTCCCTATGCAAACATTCCATTAAAGTTTGTGCTGTCTGTTGCTTGCCCATCACCTTAATTGGTTGTCCCTCAGCAGGCACGATCCAATGAGGCTCATCCCCGCCATATAAAGACTGCGAGCTATTTGCAACCATAAATTGAGCATGCGCGGCTTCCATACGCAGTCTTGCACGAGCGAGTAAAAAATCCTCATCATTTGTAGCTTCTAGCTTAAAGCCCACTAGCGTTACATTCGGTTGCCAGCCCTTGATTTGCCCTAATACTTTTGGTGCCTTTTTAAAATGGATAATAGGTGGTTCGTCAGAAGGCATTTTCCCCGCTTCCTCCATTAAATTACCGGATTGATCATAAACCTTGTCAATAACCCAATCGGAGCCAGCAGCAGCCATAATAACAATATCGACTTGTTGTAGCTGAACCGCATGACGTACCTTTTCTCCTAAATCCTCAATACCTTCAAATTTTACCAATGTCATTTTGTCGTGATTTGCTGGAAGCTGTGCAAAGTAGCCATGCATATATATTACATTCGCACCCTTAGCCAATGCGGCCTCTGCTAAATAACAGCCCATTGTCCCTTTTGATAAATTCGTGTGCCCTCGTACACGATCCCATTTTTCAAGTGTTCCCCCACTTGTAATGAGTACGGTTTTGCCTTGTAATGTCCCCATACACTCACCTATTTTCTACAATATATACAAATACTATTTTAACGTAATGTAAGGATGTGCTTCAATAGCCACAATCATAGCGTACTATTTTGCTCTTTTAACCAAGCACTTAATATTTCCGCAAATTTCTTGGTAACAGGGGAAGCATGGTGCTTCATCGCAATTCCAATGGTACGGTAGCCTCCTTGCTTTAGCGGGATTGCTTTTAACGTTGATGGTAAATGTTGAATGACCAATTGAGGCAAAATACTAATGCCTAAATGATGGGAAATCATTGAAAGAATCCCTACCTCCTCAGAAAGCTCAAAGCGAATATGGGGCTTTACATGATATTGCTCCAACAGTACCTTTACATCATTTGTCCCTTTATAGGAAGTCATGATAAAAGGCATATCTTCTAGGTCAACAATATCAATTTCTGTCTTATGAAATAAAGGGCTTTTATCCGAAACAATACATAATAAAGGGTCTTGTTGTAATTCCATAAATTGATATTGCTCTGATTTTTGACCATTCAAGAATCCTACTTCGACTTCCCCACTTAGCAGCCATTGTTCAATTTCGTAATAATCTCCCTCTCGTAACTCTACTTGTATCCCTGGAAATTGATGATCCATAATACGAACAATTTCTGGCATCCAATTCGAGGAAATACTTGAAATAACGCCAATTCGAACTTTTCCGCGTGTTACACCCAGTATATGGGCCGCTTCCTGCTGCAATAATTCCTGGGCATCCAGAACCTGACGCATCGCCCTTAGCATGGTCTGCCCCTCACTCGTCAGTGTTACACCTGCACGACTTCGATGAATGAGAGCAAAGCCAAATTCTTTTTCTAAACTAGACACGGCATGGCTCACAGCAGACTGTGTTAGTCCTAGTGCATCCGCTGCTTTTGTAAAGCTTGCTACCTCTGCCACCTTTGTTAAAATCTCATATTTAACTAAGCTCATTCGTCATCCCTCTATATACATGAATTTTTTTAATCCTATTCATTATAAACATTCGTTTTACTAATCACAATACAAGATATATAGTAAATTTTAGTATAAAAACTGTTTTAGTACACAGATGGTAGGTGAACATAATGAGTATCCAAGGAAAAGCAAATGTATTGATGGTTATTGTCACAATGTTTTGGGGACTATCTTATACCTTTATGGTCATGGGGCTTGAAACATTGGCAGTTTATAATGTGGTGGCATTGCGTTGTATCATTGCATTTTTCGTAGCAGGACTTATTTTTTATAAACGGATGATCAAAGTAAATGGTAAAACATTAAAATATGCGGCTATTCAAGGATTTTTATTATTCATTGTGTTCGCGTTAAGTTTATTTGGTTTACAGTCTACTTCTGCCTCAAATGCAGGCTTTATTTTAAGCCTAACCGTAGTATTAGTGCCGATTTTCAGCAGTTTCATTGAAAAAAAATTACCATCGAGAGCCGTTAGCTTTGCGGTCATTTGCACGATGATTGGTATTACAGTCTTAACAGCACATGGCTCATTCACCTTCCATAAAGGGGATTTATTAGTAGCCATTGCAGCACTATGCTATTCCATTTATTTACTACTGAATAGCTCATTTACACGAAATGTTGAATCCATTTCATACGGAATTTATCAGCTCGGCTTTGCTGGTATCTATGCCCTTGTCTTAACATTTATATTTGAAACACCGACATTGCCAAATTCAATGTCATCCTGGCTGGCTATTTTAGGGCTCGGTATCATTTGTAGTGCATTTTGCTTTGTTGGGCAAACTGTTGCACAACAGTATACTTCTGCTACACATACAGGACTTATTTTTTCATTAGAACCAATTTTTGCAGCCATGTTTGCCATGATGTTTATTGGTGAAAGTTTAACAGTGAAATTAGTGATTGGCGGTAGCTTTATCCTTATTGGTAATTTAGTGGCTCAATTAGAGCACTTTCATGCGTTACGTTTTATTAAAAAAGAAGCACAGGAAAAAGTCATACAATAAAATAGTGTGTCATGTCACTTCATTTACGAATGAAAAAGGAAGCTGAGAGTTATATCTCAAGCTTCCTTTTCTACTATGTATTGAATTTATAGCATCACTACATGTAAAATAGTTTACTATACAGTCTATTTTTTACAGAAACTAATTGGAGGAGAGTCATCTATGCAAATTCAACCCCGAAATGCATCATACTATTTACCAGCTAAGGTCAATCAACCTATTAAAACAGAAAACCTATTGGATTTACTCAAATATGTGGATGGCAGTGAAGAGGAAGACGCCAAAAAGAACAAATCGAAAATTGAAATCAGACACGAAAATGGCTATGTGCGTCAATATCTTGTTAAACCAAATGGACAAAGAGTACTCCTGATGGAAACTAAACAAAGCCATGACAATAAAGAAGCTAGCTATTTACATACTATGCCTCATAACCTGTTTAAGCAGCCATTTGAAAAGCCTACAAGTGACCCGATACTTTCGATTTTAAATGCGAAGGATAACATTGCTAAATATAGATATGGGATTTAAAGGACAACAATATTAAATAAAATAATAGACAAAGTCGAATAAAACGACTTTGTCTATATTTTAACCAGCAAGCCAGAGCCATATCTCACTGGTTTGATCATTATAAAAACCTTCTATATTGCTCTGCCTCTATCATACGCTCTTGCTGTTTTAAACGTGCCTCTTGCTCGGCAACTGTCTCAGAATGTGCTTGTAGCGGATCTACATCATCCTCACGTTCCGCATATAAGACGATACTACCTTGCTCCACAAGATGTGCATAATAAGCGATTTGTCCCTCTGATAGATTAAATCGTTTTAAGCCCTCTGTCACAGCCGAGTCACCTGTAAACCAAGACTTAAATTGGTCCACCCAATTACCAGCCTCATGTGTTTGGACATCAGCATCCCATTTTACATCCTCAAACTGTTCGGAATCTTTCGCAATAATATGAATATCATCTTGTTGATAACCTTCTAACCGCATACTTTCTAAAATGTGAAGCATTTCATCCCTCGTATGGGCCACCTCAATTTGTGGGTTTTGTTCATTCATCATGTTCAATTCCTCCTAATTTATATGGCTTACTAGATAATTACCCTTGCTGTACACAAGCAAACGCTTTTTACCAAACTGTCATAATTGTTATGAACCCTTAATACATGTTATGGCTTTGACATCAAGCATTAATTGCAGAAAAAAAGCATGCCAGAGTACTTAATATCTCCAACATGCTGTAACTGTCGTTTTTACTTGTCAAGAAAGGCTTTTAACATCCATGTATGCTTTTCAAGAGATTGGTACATGGCGTTAAGTAAATCCTCTGTACGATCGTCCCCTTCTTCTGCTGCTAGCTCCATTGTGGCATTTAATGCTTTCATGAGCTTTTGGAAATCCGAAATTATCGTAGCGACCATTTCCTCTGTCGTCTCATTTCCTGCCGCCTCCTCTACATAGGAAAGCTCTAGATGTTCTTTTAATGTTGCGACTGGCTTGCCATCCTTTGAAAGAATACGCTCCGCAATTTCATCTAAATTCAAGGTTGTTTCATTATACAACTCTTCAAATTTTGCATGCAGTGTAAAGAATGAGTGTCCTGTCACATACCAATGATAATTGTGCAGCTTTGTATAAAGTACAGACCATGTAGCCACTAGCTTATTTAATTGTTTGTTTAAGTTTTGTGTCATAATCACTTTCTCCTCCAATATGTCTTGTTCTAGCCTTTAATATGTGTAACAAATGATGTCGGCTATACATCTATTGTTCCCGCCCGACAATATTTCAAACATGTCTTCGACAAACGATCTACATTAAGAATATTGCAACTATTCTATGAAATTATTTCACTTTCCGAAATAGTTTCGTTATAATGAAATCACTTACATGTAAAGGGGTGTCTATGAATGGAAGTTTTACCATTACGAAAAGATGTAGCAGTAGAAGAAACTTGGGATTTAACAGATTTATTGAGCCATGATGCTGATTTTGAACCTACTTTAGCACAATTGGTGGAAGACGCACTTAGCTTCGAGCAGCAATACCAAGGAACGATTACAGATGCACAAAAAGTTATTGACGTGCTATCTGCCTTTGAAGAGCTACAAAAAAGGTTTGTTCCGATTGGCACGTATGCCAGCTTAAACCTTGAAACAGATCGTACAAATGATGGAGCGCAAATGCGGGCTGCAAAATTTGCTACAGCTATTGGAAAGGTAAGCAGCGCTCTCTCCTTCGTGCGCAGTGAGTTACTAGCGTTGGATGAAGCTATTTTACAAGAAGCGGCAGCATCAAGCCCTCTTTACAAACGTTATCTAGAGGAACTGTTAAAGCAAAAGCCTCACCAGCTACATCCTGAAGTCGAAAAAGCATTGGCCGCATTTAGTGCTACATTCGATGCACCATATGAAATATACAATACGACGAAATTAGTAGACATGAACTTTGGTCAATTTGAAGCCAATGGTGAAAAGCATCCACTTAGCTTCGTCCTTTACGAAAATGACTGGGAGTTTGAAGCGAATACAGAAATACGCCGCGCTGCCTTTAAAGCCTTTTCAAGCAAGCTACGCGATTACCAGCATACAACAGCACAAGTGTATAACACGCATATTCAGCAGGAAAAAACAATGGCAGACCTACGAGGCTTTAACTCGGTCATTGATTATTTACTCTTTGATCAGGACGTCGATCGTTCGCTCTATAATCGTCAAATTGATTTAATTACGACAGAGCTTGCCCCACATATGCGTCGTTATGCAGCTTTAATTCAAAAAGCCAATGGTATCGATAAAATGACATTTGCAGATTTAAAAATAGCGCTTGATTCTGATTATGATCCAAAATTATCGATGGCTGAGGCGAAAGAATATGTTGAAAAAGCATTAGCTGTTATGGGGGAAGACTATAATCATTTAATGGATAGAGCCTTCAATGAACGTTGGATTGACTATGCACCAAACAAAGGAAAATCTACAGGGGCATTTTGCTCAAGTCCGTATGGTAGCCATCCTTATATTTTAATGTCATGGAACGAACGCATGAATGAAGTCTTTACTCTTATTCATGAGCTTGGTCATGCAGGGCATTTTGCGAATACGCATGAACATCAATCTTATCTTAATAGCCGACCTTCTCTATACTTTATTGAAGCACCATCAACAATGAATGAAATGCTGTTAGCGAATTATTTACTAACACATAACGATGATTTACGGTTTAAACGTTGGGTGATTTCAAATATTGTGTCGAAAACGTATTATCATAACTTTGTCACTCATTTACTAGAAGCAGCCTATCAACGTAAAGTGTATGAATTAATTGATGCTGGTGAAGCTGTTAATGCAACAATTTTAAATCAATTAAAACGCTCTGTGCTAGAAGATTTCTGGGGTGATACAGTCGACATTTCTGAAGGTGCAGAACTTACATGGATGCGTCAACCTCACTATTATATGGGTCTTTACCCATACACATATAGTGCTGGGTTAACCATCTCTACACAAGTGTCTCAACGTATTTTAAAAGAGGGCGACACAGCTGTTGAAGAATGGTTAGCTGTCTTACAGGCTGGTGGCACAAAATCACCAGTAGAGTTAGCACAAATGGCTGGTGTCGATATTACAACAGACCAACCGCTTCGTGATACGATTGCCTATATCGGTCATTTGATTGATGAGCTTGAACGCCTAACTTTGGAAATTGAAGCGGTTCAGCAATAATCTAGCAAGAAAACGGTCCTGCCTGTTAAAGGTGCAGATCGTTTTCTTTTTTTAGTTCTAAGTGGAAAAATACGTACATATAATAGAATCAGGGCGTCCCTCTACATTTTTTAGATATTTCAAAATAGACAATCATTTTTCTTCATACAAAAGTACCGTTATTATTAAGAGTGCGCAAATTATTTAGCAATATACGATTAACAATTATTAAAGGAAGTGTTCTAATTATGGTAAAACGTAATGATCCATGCCCATGCGGTAGCGGCAAAAAATATAAAAAATGTTGTGAAGGCAAACAGCAAGTAACAGTGGAAACAGTACAAATCGAAGAATTAGAGCGTGTGCTACAAACTTTTTACTTAGAATATCCCGAACGTAAAGATGTTCGTGCATATATTGAGCATGTCGGCACATGGCAGCCTAAATTAGAGAGTGTGCTACAGCGTGAGCTCATTGAAGCAATCGCTTTAGACGACTTTTTCTTCCATCAAGAGCCATCTATTTGGAAAAGTTACTTAAAGAAAACGAAGAAAAAGGCAGTAAGACCATCTACTGTCAAGGTACTTGAAGACTGGTCTCAGCCGGCTTTATTTATTGGTACGGTGTCTGTTGTTGAGGAAAAATATTTCAAGGCTAATCATTTACTTACGAATGAAGAGCTTTCTATTCGTCGTGAAAATAATAAACCGATTCCTGAAGGTATGCATGTATTTGCCTTTATCTTACCAGATGGAACGAAGAAATCGACACATTATTTAGCTGTGTCTACCCTAATTTTCTTCCCTGAGGATCATGCAAAAGTATTTGAAGAATTTAAGAAAAACTATGAGGCATCCGAGAAGAAGGTAAGCTCATTCTTAAAAGAAGAGCATCTAACATTCTGGGAACTATTAGTATCGAATGGCTATAAAGGTGAGGAGTTTTCAAACTTCGAAAGCAATGTCCTGACACAAGTAAAAGATTTCTTAGAGCAAAATGAGCGTGAATCAGCTCCGATGCTTGAACTTTTAGAGGACTATTTAATCGAAGGACAACCGACTGCTCGCAAAGAAGCGGCTATTGCAGCTGGTGCGATTCGTTATGGTCAGGAAAAAGAGCTATTCGAGTCCCTATCCATGACCGTAAAGGAAATTGCTGCAACTTTTGATATTTCTGCTTCGTCTCTGACAAAATATTATCAAGACCTAAGCAGTTATGCTGAAACAAAATAAAAGTAATAGTAATAATGAAAGAAGCTACATTGACCAGCGGATTGCTAATCAATGTAGCTTTTTCTCATGAGGTTCGTATTTTATTTACTATACACTTTCAAAAGCTCTTCTCCCAAAAACTGTAACTTTTCTCCAACTGAACACGCCTCAATACAGAAACGGTGAGCTCCTGGTTTACCACGTTCTTTACGTAATTGCTTAATCACCAAGCAATCCGCACAATACGTATCATGCAGTTCGTCAATATCCCTCATAACCGTCACTTTATCCATGTTGAGCCCCCGCTCCTTTCACGTCCAAAATTCACTTCTTATTATTATGAAGCGTTCAATTTGAACAAGCAACTATTTTGTTTGTTCCATTTTTTACAGACTATGATTCTGATCCTTGTTGTACAATTATAGAGAAGTCACATTGCAAAGTAGGGATGGTATGTTAGAAGTTTATATAGACGCTGCCAGTGCAGGAAATCCTGGTCCAAGTGGGATCGGGCTATTTATTAAAGGTGAAGGCCATCATATCCAAATTAGTGAGTATATTGGCGAAACAAATAATCATATCGCTGAATTCACTGCATTAGTTCGCGGTCTTGAAGAAGCACAAAAGCTAGGCTCAACACTAGTATCCGTACGCTCGGATTCTAAAATCGTTGTCGCTTCTATGGAAAAAGAATATGTTAAAAACGAGGAATTTAAACCTTATCTTGAAAAAGCTTTAGCACTAGCCACTAGCTTTGATTTATTCTTTATTAAATGGGTGCCCGACTCACAAAATAAAGCTGCCGATGCTTTGGCTCGAAAAGCAATTCAAAGTAAAAATACTTAATCCTATTTCACGGGACTGTCCGTCATGTACAGTCTCGTTTTCTTTTCCCCTTTTCTTCCGTTGTTTACTATTCCCCCTATTCAAACTTTTTATGAAAATAAGCTTCATTCAAAAAATGCTAGGAAATGCAGCTAATTTTCTGATTAATCCAAAACGATATTGACATTGTTAGATCACGATGATATCCTTTAACACATTAGTAGTTTAGCAAACGAAAGCGATAGATTATAGGGGGAAACAAAATGAAACGAGTATTGACTTTATTCATGATGCTGACAGCTGTGATCGTTTTAGCAGCGTGTGGTACATCGAAAGAAAATGCAGCAAAGAAAGATGACAAAGCTGCTGATGTAGAAAAAATGATTATTGGCATTGACGATAAATTTGCGCCAATGGGCTTCCGTGATGACAAGAACAACATCGTTGGGTTCGATATCGATTTAGCCCGTGCGGCAGCTGAGCATATGGGCGTCGAAGCAGAATTTCAACCAATCGATTGGAAAACAAAAGAGGCAGAATTACTAAGTGGGCGAATTGATTTAATTTGGAACGGTTATACCATTACAGATGAGCGTAAAGAAAAAGTACTATTTACAAAGCCTTATCTTGAAAACGCTCAAGTTGTCATGACAAAAGCAGATTCAAAGATTTCAAAACTAAGTGATTTAGCTGGACAAGAAGTAGGTATTCAATCTCTTTCTTCTGCGGCAGATGCACTAAACGGGCATCCAATTCACAAAGAAGTGAAAAAAATTACAGAGTTTGCGGATAATGTTTTAGCTTTATCCGACTTAAAAACAGGTCGTGTTGATGCCGTTGTTATCGATGCGGTTGTTGCAGAATATTATATGACACAGGAGCCTGATACATTTAAATTATTAGAGGAATCACTTGCACCAGAACAGTATGGAATTGGCGTGAAACCAGGCAATGAAGCCCTATTGGACAAATTACAAGCCGCATTAGACAAAATGAACGAAGATGGTACAGCTGCTGAAATTTCTACCAAATGGTTCGGTGAAGATAAAGTATTAAAGTAATGACAGGACACATCATTTGTAAGAGTTTCCTTTGTGAAACTCTTACTCTTTTTGGAGGGACATCTTTATGGCGGATTACTGGCAAACTATGATATGGCCGATGCTAGAAGGTGCGAAAACGACAGTGTTACTGTTTTTCATCGCTATTCTGGTTTCGATTCCATTAGGCTTTTTACTAACACTCGCAGTAAAAAGTCGCATTCAACCAATCTCTTGGCTTGCACATACGTATATTTATATCATGCGTGGTACACCACTATTACTACAATTATTATTAATTTGCTTTGGTTTACCTATGCTGCCAGTAATCGGTGAATACTTAGTACTTGATCGTTTTGTGGCCGCTTGCCTTGGCTTTATTTTAAATTATGCTGCCTACTTTGCAGAAATATTCCGTGGCGGTCTTCTTGCCATTGATAAAGGACAATATGAGGCAGCTCAGGTACTTGGCTTATCCAAGTGGCAAACGACGACGCGTGTAATTTTGCCACAAATGTTCCGCGTCGCATTACCCGCATTATCAAATGAATCCGTTACACTTATTAAGGATACAGCCCTACTCTATGCAGTAGCTGTGCCTGAATTACTCCATTTTGCGCAAACAGCCGTAAATCGTGACTTCACGATTACGCCGTTCTTTATCGCGGGTGCTATTTATTTAGTTATGACGCTTGTCTTGACGATGTTCTTTAAATGGCTTGAAAAACGTTTTACATTTGAATAGAGGTGACACATATGGCATTGATGCAAGTAACAAACTTAAAGAAATCTTTTGATCAGGTGGAAGTGCTGAAACAAATTACATTTACAGTGGAGAAAAACGATGTCATTGCTGTCATCGGCCCGTCTGGCTCTGGGAAAAGTACCATGCTTCGCAGCTTAATACATTTAGAAGAAATTGAAGGTGGCAGTATAGTGATTGATGGCGATTTTCTTGTTCAAAACGGTCAATATGCTAAGCCACAGCACATCAAAGCGATAACAGCTAAAATGGGGATGGTCTTTCAACACTTCAATCTGTTTCCCCACTTAACAGTCCAGCAAAACCTCGAAATGGCGCCGAGCTTATTAAAAACAGAATCAGCGGAGGCTATTACGAGCCGCTGTCAGGATTTACTGCAGAAAATTGGACTTGCCGACAAAGCAAAGGCCTATCCTGCCAATCTATCTGGGGGTCAAAAGCAGCGTGTAGCCATTGCCCGTGCCTTGATGATGAATCCTCAAATTTTATTATTTGACGAACCAACCTCTGCCCTAGACCCTGAACTGACAGGAGAAGTCTTAAAGGTCATGAAAAGCTTAGCTGAAGACCACATGACGATGATTGTCGTCACACATGAAATGGGCTTTGCGCGTGAGGTAGCGAACAAAGTCGTCTTTATGGATGATGGTCAGATCATTGAATCTAATCATCCAGACAACTTTTTTACAAACCCACAAAACGACCGCACCAAGGCATTTTTACAGAAGAATCTTTAGTAGAGCGTGTTTATGTCGCTCTACTTTTTATTTTTCTTCCTTGTGTATGCTTCGAAATAAATTGTTTATAAACTCGTTAAGTTTTTTAAAATCCCTATATTTCCCTACTGACATGCAAAGACCTATAGAAAGATACGATCACAATCGTACCTTTTTTTATTAGTTTCAATCGAATTATCAACTCCTATTTCAGTTCATAATAGAACATGCTATCATCATCTGTTCTGCTACCAAACATTTCACCAGGTTTAGGCAATACTCCGTTAGATGCCCAATAGCGATATGTTTCACCCTTTAAAAATTCATTTTTAGATGTACTTTTTGGGGATGATAAATTAAACAGCGCAATTTTACTTTTATCTACCAATAGGTTCGAAGCAAAGTGCAGATTAGATCCATTGCTAACACTTTGAACACTTACGTCCCTACTTGGCTTGAATGTGTATTCATAGTAGATTGCATAAATCCCTTTATTCAGTAGAATTTTATCTTCACCTTTTTCATTAAAAAACATATCTTTAAAAATACCTTTTGGTTTAGTGCCTGTTGTATCTACAAAAATGGCATGTTCAATTGTAGCGACACCTGTGTTATTTAAATACGTATGAGGTTTACCAAGAATATCTTCATATCCACCATATTTTGATTTCTTGAAGTTAGAAATAGTTAAAATGTTTGTTCCTGTTTCAGAAACCTCACGAAGTTCTTTTAACCCTGTGAAGTCGGAAGGTGCTTTCTTCATTGCATCCATGAAGCGGATAAGGATGGTTGCTACCTCGGCACGTGTTGTATTGCCATTTGGCTTGAATGTGAAATCCTCATAGCCTGAAAGTAATCCAGTACCAAGTGCTACCCCGATATACGGAAGATCCTTCTTATTAACCCCTCCACCATAAAATTCTGGAATCGGAATAATTGTAAGGCTTGAATTTGCCATTTCTTCAATCGCTTTACCATAATCAGCGTTCGCATGTGCTAAACCATTTGCTAACCAACGAGACATTTCACCGCGAGTCATTGCTTTGTTTAGTTCAAATTTGTTATTTGAGAAATCACTAGCTTTAATGAATCCAACTGCTAGTCCTTCTTGAATAGCGTCATTTGCCCAATGTGAAGCTCCAACATCTGAAAATTTAGATGGTGTACGGTCGTTTCCGTCGTATACGCGTGATAGGAATGTTGCAAACTCTGCTCGTGTTACCTGTGCAGATGGTTTGTATGTACCGTCACTGTAGCCTGCCACAAGCCCTTTTTCTGCTACTTGTTTAATTGACTCATATGCCCAATGCGATTTAGGGACATCTTTAAATGTCGTTTTCGTTGCCGCTTCTGCAACAGTATAAGTAGCAGATATAGCGTACACCGGAGTCGCCACAGCTAGAGCTAAAGTCGCAAGTAATAATTTGTTTGAGTTCTTTCTAAAAGTACCACGTTTCATATTTATTCCCTCCAAATGAATTAGATTCTTGTATACTCTAATTTTACTATTTTTAGAGGATCTATCAAACTCCCGAAGGTCATTAGTTAGTCCCTTCATTCCTGAAAAAGATTTTAATAAAATGAAAGAACCCGCTTCAAAACACCATCAAGTAGCCATAACAAAATAGTTACGACAAATAGTGATTTTTGAAGTGGGTTCTTCCCATTATTTAAATTACTACTATGCTTTCATAATTTTTAAAATTAAACAATCTTGATTAGAAAAAATATAATAAGTTCGGTGGTATTAAAGATAAGTAACGTAATCAGAGAGGATATTGAAAGCTTTGAAATTAAGCTATTGAAAAAGAATTGTTATATTGACAATGTTCTTAGATTTCAATGAGGGCTCCTCTTTCATTTAACTAATAAGCATTTTTGAATATACTTCTTCAATAGCTGAACTCTTTTACTCGTTGTTTCTATCCAGAGTTATTAAATTTACAATATTTAAAAAAACGTTTATCCATGTATATAAGTAAATACGAATTGCTTCAAAGGCGATTTGCCAAGTGATGAAAGTAAACCATCTTACATGCTGGCGAGGCATTGTTATTTACTTTCTTGTGCAAAAGTAAATAACAATGCAAGCACAGAAACAATACGTGTTGAGAAATTTATCGCAAAAAGGAATGAGACCTGCCCAATACGAGGCCACTGAAAAACTTCATCTGGTTCCACTTAGCGAGGTATTCGACGATTGAATCGTCGAATACCTCGCCTTTTTAATTTATAATTGAGTGACTAAATGCAGGTGGTGTTCCCAATGATTTCAAACCAAGAGACTTTCAACTTAAGTCCATATATGGCCATTTACGATATTGTCGTGCCAAAAGATAATATGCTTCGTCAAATTAACGAACTAGTGGATTTCTCATTCATTTTAGAAGAATTGAAAACAAAATATTGTTTAGACAATGGAAGAAATGCGATTCCTCCGATTCGAATGTTTAAGTACTTATTGTTAAAAGCCATTTTTAATGTATCTGATGTAGACCTTGTCGAACGTTCAAAATATGACATGTCTTTCAAGTATTTTTTAGGTATGGCGCCAGAAGATGACGTGATTGATTCAAGTTCACTCACAAAATTCCGAAGACTGCGTCTTCAAAATGTAAGTTTATTAGATATGCTCATTGGAAAAACAGTTGAAATCGCACTCGAAAAGAACATTATCAAAAGTAAAACAATCATTGTGGACGCAACACATACCAAAGCACGTTATAACCAAAAATCACCGAAAGAATTTTTACAAGAAAAATCAAAATATACCCGCAAAGCAGTGTATCAATTTGATAAATCCATGAAAGAAAAATTTCCAAAGAAGAATACTTCTAACGAAGTAAAAGATGAATTAACTTACTGTGAAAGATTGATTGCCATTATTGAAAATAAACCACAAATCGCTCATCTACCAGCTGTAAAGGAAAAATTGAACGTGTTAAAAGAAGCTGTAGAAGATACGCAAGAACATCTAAATTATTCAACAGACACCGATGCACGAGTAGGACATAAAACAGCAGACAGTTCTTTCTTTGGTTATAAAACACATTTAGCAATTAGTGATGAACGTATAATTACAGCAGCAGTCGTTACAACAGGTGAAAAATCAGATGGACATTATCTACAAGAACTGATTGAAAAAAGTAAAGTAACAGGAATGGAAGTTGAAACAGTCATCGCTGACACAGCTTATTCAGGGAAAAACAATTTACTTTATACAAAAGAACAAAGCATTCAACTGATTTCTAAGTTAAATCCAATGATTACTCAAAATGGGCGAGGAAACGGAAAAGGATTTGACTTTAATAAAGATGCAGGTTTATTTGTATGTCCAGCAGGACATTTAGCAAATAGAAAAAGTAAAAAACCAGATTCACACCCAGGAGCAAGTGCAAGAATGGTTTATTTTTTTGACATTGAAAAATGTAAGGTCTGTCCACTCCGAGAAGGGTGTTTTAAAGAAGGTGCAAAAACTAAGACCTATTCTGTTGCCATTAAATCAGAAGAACATTTAGACCAACAAGCTTTTCAAGAAACAGAAGAATTTAAACGCTTAGCTCGAGAACGTTATAAAATCGAAGCAAAAAATAGTGAGTTAAAAAATAAACACGGGTACGATCAAGCATCGGCTGCGGGTTCATTTGGCATGCAAATTCAGGGAGCAACGACGATATTCGCTGTCAATCTAAAAAGAATCTTAAAGCTTCTGAATGGAAAAGGGTAATAAATAGGTGAAAAAGATAGGGCGTTTCCTGTTCAAAATTGAACAAGAAGCGCCCTATCTTTTTCTAAAACGAATTTATTTATAAAAAACGCAAGTTTTTCAGTGGCCTCGCCCAATACAGAGTTCATTCCTCAGTAACTGCTTAAAATATGTGTCTAACTTTTTGGAGTCACTTCATTTGAAGTTCCTTATAAATTTGTTATAGATGAGATCCTCCACTTGCATCAAGCAACTGACCTGTTACCCAACGGCTGTCTGAGGAAGCAAGAAAGGCGGCAATATCTGCCACATCCTCGGGTTCACCCCATCTGTTGAAAATGGAAAGACCAGCAGCATATTTTTGTCCTTCCAGGTTTTCCAAAGTATCAGCATTCATTTCTGTATTAATAATTCCAGGCTGGATGGCGTTTACCGTAATATTACGGCTCCCTAGCTGTTTGGCTAGAAGTCGCGTAAATGTGTCGATAGCACCTTTGGATATACTGTACGTAAAGACACTTGGCGAGGCTACACGTGTCACAAAAGATGAAATATTAATAATACGTCCTCCATCTTTTAAACGTGGCAAAGCTTGCTGAGTAACAAAAAGTGGTGCTTTAACATTAATCTTCATTACCTCATCAAATGATTCTTCCGTCGTCTCTTCTAAACTAATAATTTGACCAATCCCAGCATTGTTGACAAGAATATCGAATCCATAACTGCCCATGTATTCCCGAATAGTATCATCCAAAGTAGTAAATAAATCTTGAATACCATCTTGAGTACTAAGGTCAGCACCAATCGCGCAAGCATTTCCCCCGCTTTGTTCGATCTGGTGAACAACCGCTTCTGCCTCACTACGTCTTTTCCCGTAATGAACGACGACAAAGGCTCCCTCTTGTGCCAGACGCAGTGCAATACTGCGGCCAATTCCTCGACTTGACCCTGTAACTAAAGCGATTTTGCCTGTTAACTTACTCATGCTTCCATCTCCTTGTTCAAACATAGTTATATTACATAGAGAATTATATCAAGGAACATCATTTGAAATGTTGCTCTCTTATTCGGTTTCAAGGAGGTGTTTCGTTCGTTCATCCTTCACGTAATAGCCACTTTCAGGATCTGTCGTGCTTTCCTTTATTTCTTTCCATTCTTCCTTTTCAAACTTCTCTGGGGGAAAGGGCTTTTTTCCGTGTTCTTCACGATCCATATTTAACTCTAATTGAAGCTTCTCTTCATAAGCACGTGTTTCTTTTCGCACGACCTTTTTATCATACTTCCGTTTATTCGCACTCGCTTTCACATGCGTAGAATCCATAAATAGATGGTCTACATGGAGGAGTCCCTGATGCATAATCTCTTTTAATATACGATAGAAAATGGACTGAGCGGATGTTTTCTGTACGAAAGCGAAGCGACAGTAACGAAGCGAGGGAAGCAGCTCGACCCCGCTCGCGGAAAGCATCCGCCCGTAGTGGAAATCAACGGCTTTACTTTATTTCATTGTAAAAGAAAAAAGACTGTAGACAAACTCAAAATTCATTGAGTTTGTCTACAGTCATAAAGGAATAGGACATTATTCATTTGGAAATTTCGGTAGATAAATCATGACCTTAAATAAATCGCCATCTACTTGAACTAAGAACTTGCCGTTCTGGATGTGAATAAGGCTTTCAGCAATCGATAACCCTAATCCGCTACCTTGACTTGATCTCGATTCATCTCCTCGTTTAAAACGTTCCATTAGCTCATCGACTGAGATATTTAATTCGTATGCTGAAATATTTTTAAATGTCACAAGTATTTCATTCCCTAAATCTTCAACACTAATATATACCCTTGATGTAGGCTGTGCGTATTTAAAAATATTCGAGAATAAGTTTTCGATGGAACGCCATAGAAGTTTACCATCAGCCTTCACATACACCTTTTCTGTTGGATGGGCTAACTTAAAATCTAATGACGAGGCTTCAATTTTTTCATCCATTTCTCCGATTCCTTGTGTTAGTAATGATACGATATCAATCCGCTCTAACTGGACAGGTATACTACCACTTGATGCTTTAGCCGCTTCAAATAAATCATCCGTTAAGTGCTGGAGTCTTTTCGACTTTTGATCTAACACGTCTACATATTCAGCAATCATTTCAGGATCGTTTTCTAATTTTAATAAATCGACATACGTAATAATTGATGTTAAAGGCGTTCTGATATCATGCGAAACATTCGTAATAAGCTCTGTTTTTAAACGCTCACTCTTGATTTCACTATCCACTGCCTTTTTTAACCCATCTGTAATACGATTAATATTTTCTGCAAGTTGACTAAACTCCCCTTTTCCATCGACTTCAATTCGATGATGAAGATCCCCATTCTTAATTTGCTCTACGCCCTCTTTAATGCGATTAAATGACTTCACCTTTCGCATCGCCAACCAGGCAGCTACACCTATCGTAATGGGAAATATAAAAAATGTTGCCGCTACAACTAATGGATAGCCAATGACTAGTAGCACAATTTTCACGCCTGTACTACCACTGTCAAAAACATGTTTCACCCAAATAAATAGCTTTTTGAAAACTTGATAGAGCAGTGTATGCTGAAATAACGATCTATTTTTAATATGCTTTACGAGCGATAAAATCAATAGTAAGGCAATGATAAAAATAGGCACGGTGAAGAACATGTACATATCATGGAACACTTCAACAATCATGGTGATCCACATCGCTGTTAAGCAACCAACTAGCACAATATTGAAATCATTATAGAGTTTATCTATGACATGGAAATGAATTTCTTTATCTTTAAATGACCTTCTTCCAATAACTATGATTAAATAAACAAAAGATAAAATAAACCCTGCTAAAAATACCATGAATTCATTCAGAAAACTTTGGGCATTCTCTTTATCTTTTTCCCATTCCGCCATTTTTTGTTGTAAGAAAGAATCTTTAAACGCCACATACATAACATCTGTCTGTGGGTTCAACGTGTCAACTTCGTGTGTAATGTAACCCAAGTATTGACTTTCTTTTATTTCATTTGGATAAAGCTTTTGTTGGTAATCCTCAAATAGCATATATGCATCAAAGGATTTAAATTGCTCTTTCTTCTTGAGATCACTATTGGAAAATTCATGTTCACCGTCACTCGCATAAAACACAATTCCTTCATAAGCTTCTAACGTACTACGTAACTGATAAAAATTTCTTACCTGTTCATTTATGCTTTCATCTTTTGTTCTAGCAATGTCATTTGCATATTTTTCTTGATAGATATGCTTATTTTCCTCTTCACTCAAATTCGAATTATATCTGTAAGAATTACGAAAATCATAATATAATTCCTCTTCGATTCTTCTATTATCCTCTTCTGTTAGTGTTTTACCACTTAAAATATATTCTTCACTTTTATATTTCCCGATTAATTGCGCTAAAGGAGCCATAATGCTGTAACTTTCATCAGCGAATGCTCGGCTTTCAAAATAATTATCTTGATTTAAACTACTAAGGTGAATTCCATTAAATTCCATGTTGATTATTACCCTCGCTATACCAATTAAACAAGCGATGGCAATTAGAAACACAACTATTTTCGTTATAAGTGCATGACTAATACTTCTCAACTTTCTCAACCTTATACCCAACTCCCCATACAACTTTTAAATACTTTGGCTCTTTTGGATTAATTTCAATTTTTTCTCGAATCTTTCGAATATGAACCGAAACCGTATTTTCAGGATTAATAGCCCTGACATTCCATACCTTTTCATAAATCTCTTCAATCGTGAACACCCTACCAGCATTGGCTGTCAGAAGCTTTAAGATTTTATATTGCACTGGTGTTAAATGAACCTCTTGTTTATCAACAGTAATGACTTTTTGTTCATCATCAATCACAAGTCCGCCCGTTTGAAATACAGAACTGCTCATCTCGAGGCTCCCAAATGTCGTATACCTTCTTAGCTGTGATTTCACTCTAGCCACAAGTTCTAATGGATTAAACGGCTTAGCCATATAATCATCTGCTCCAATATTTAATCCGAGTATTTTGTCATAATCCTCCGATTTAGCAGAAAGCATTATTAACGGAATCATATTATCTTGCCTAATCTTCATCGTCGCCGTAATCCCATCCATTTTTGGCATCATAATATCCATAATAATAAGATGAATAACGTGATCCCGAATAAGATCGATTGCCTCTATACCATTGTAAGCTTTGAATACATGATAGCCCTCATTTTCTAAATAAATGCTAATCGCCCTAACAATTTCTTTATCATCATCACAAATCAAAATGTTCAACTACATTCACTCCTCCACCACTTTAGGTTCATGTCATCACCCCTATAGGATTCGTATAAGGATATAATACTAATTAAATCTTAACAAACTCCGACATCAATTCTTAAGATTTTCTTAGTGCTTTTCTCTATGCATTCTTTATGCTAAATACAAAAGCTTGAAATGAAAAATTTAGTTAAGCTGCAGGCTTTAATGTTGGACTAGGATAAAGAAATAAGAATATAAAAATGGAGAGCATGCTTGGGTGGCTCTCCTTTAATCGTCTATTATATAATTTTTATCATGAATCCAATACCAGTACTGCGTTTTAAGAAATCGATTAGAATTTCCGACAATTGTCAACATTATTAAAGATAAGTAAACAAAAAGTAGTTTTCGTTAGATTTAAAAAGGACAAAAGTAATACTCATTTTGAAAAAGAGCTCATTAAAACTTTTTATAAATCGTATCTTTCTTATAAATGAACAAAATTTATTTTGATGAGGCTGGGACAATTATAAAAACAGTTGGGCACAACCCCAACTGTTTGACTATATATGCACTACTTTTTTCGGTTTCATCTTTGCAAGGCGTAATAGATAAATAATAAAGACAACCCCCAGTAAGCCTGCCCCCGATAAATAGACAGAAGCATAGCCTGCCTGTACAGCTACCATTCCTAAAATATACGAACCTAGTGCGATACCCAGGTCAAACATCGTAAAATAGGTTGCTGTTGCATAGCCGCTTCGTTGAATGGCAGTGGATTGAACTGCTAATGCTTGTAAGCTAGTCGTTACAGCTCCATAGCCAAAGCCTATAAAAATAGCAGCACTTAAAAATAACATTGGTCCTTCAACAAATGCTAGCATGACTAGACCGATGGCAAAGGAAATAATGCCAGGAATAATGACAAATTGCGGTCCCTTCGTATCGTAAAGTTTTCCTGTATATGGACGTGTAATGAGCATTGCCGCTGCAAATACTGCATAAAAGAGACTAGCTACAGCCATTAAATCCTTTTGCTGTGCATAGACCGATAAAAAGGATAGCACACTGGCATACGAAAAAGCGACGAGGCTGGCAATTGCTGCAACAGGAAGCGCCTTACGCTCAAATAAATCATTCAATTTAAAAGTTAGTTTTCCTTCATGCACTGGCTTTGGTAAATCATCTGTATTGACCGTTAATGCTAAAATTCCTCCTGCTAGAATACATATACTCATGACTATGAATAAGACATTAAAGGTACTATATTGAATTAATAATAAGCCGATAAATGGTCCAATGACGACAGCTAGATTCGTAGACATCGTAAAGTAGCCTAGCCCTGCTCCTTTTCGTTTAGCAGGAATGATATCAGCCGCTAAAGATCCTGCAGCTGTTGTGATAATACTAAAGAAAATCCCTTGAATAAAGCGAAGACCAAGTAAAAGTCCAAACGGATGAATAAATAAATATAAAACGGTACAGATAAAATAGCCCACTATAGATAGGACTAACAGTTTTTTCTTGCCAAAAACATCTAATAACTTACCTGAAAACGGGCGTACAATAATAGCTGACAATAAAAAGCCTGACAATAATAGGCCCGCTTCCTTATCTGTCTGATGTAGTTCACCAATCGCATAGAGTGGCAAAGTCGTTACAAGTCCATAAAAAACAAAAAATACAGAGATATTCGTTAAAAAGAGGCTAATGAAACGCTTCGTCCATATTTGTGTATTTTCTTCTTGCTGCATGTCCATCAACCTTTCATTTTTTCCAATAACTTCAGAAATTGCTGCTGCTCCTCAACAGTTAAAGAGCCCACCATTTCTTCCTCAAATGCTAATATGGTTACGGTGATCGCTGGTAAGCGCTCTTCCCCTAGAGCGGAAAGAGTCACAATTTTTTCTCGCTTATCCTCTCCATCTAATCGTTGGACCCAGCCCAATGTTTCTAGTCGTGTAATAGCTCTTGTAATACTGGGCGCTTCCACATTTAAATATTTCCAAATTTGTGTTAAGGTCATTGGCCCGTTTTTATGTAAGCAATATAAAATGGCCCATTGGGAGCTATATAAATGATGTTGCTTTAATACTTCATTTAAGCAGTTCGTTAAATACCGACTTTTTTGGAATAAAGCATGAAATATTGGATTCATATTGTTTACCTCCTGCGAATTTATTTACCTAGTTAAATAAATACTATACGCTTCATTTTTTCCTTTGTAAAGCAAGGAATTTGGAAAGGTAGCCCTACTGTAAGCAGGAAATTTTTTGCAAGTGTCGAATAAAACTTAGTAGATTTACAATGTAAAGGAGATGGAAGCATGGGGAAAAAGGTTTTAATACTCGCAGGAGATGCAGTAGAGGCTTTAGAGATTTTTTATCCTTATTATCGTTGTCTTGAAGCAGGGTATGATGTCACAATTGCAGCACCATCCGCTAAGAAATTACAAACCGTATTACACGACTTTGTAGAGGGTGTCGATACATATATCGAGCGTCCTGCTTATGGATTAGAGGCCCACGCTGCTTTTGCTGCTATTGATCCAACACAATTCGATGGGCTCATTATTCCTGGTGGACGTGCACCTGAATACATTCGTTTGAATGAGCATGTCCCAGCACTAGTAAGCCACTTCTTTGAAACGAATAAACCAATTGCAGCCGTTTGTCATGCAGCGCAAATTTTCGCGACCATTCCTGAAGTGCTAAAAGGGCGTGAGCTAACAGCCTATATTGCCTGCAAGCCTGAGGTGCAGGTGGCAGGAGCAACTTACATTGATGCCAACCTTCACACAGATGGTAATTTAATAAGTGGGCATGCATGGCCTGATTTACCAGGCTTAATGCGTGCATTTATTCAAAAGCTAGAGGGTTAAAGAACAAGGATGCCTAAAATAGGGCATCCTTATTTTATGAAGTACTTTCTTGAAATTCAATTTTTTCTACTTCCTGCGTTGTCGTTTGGTAGCTGATTCTGACATGAACACCAAATTCCTTGTCAGGCTGCTTGAGCCAAAGCTTAAATTTCTCAATGGTTGATGCCCCCTGTACTTCCTTGCCCTCATGCAAATAATCCACAATTTTAGCCGTAGGATATTTCGCCTTTACCTCTTTGATGGCCAGCTGTCCCCATTTTGCATAAGCTGGTGTTTCTTGTTGTGCATTGGCAACCACTGGTATTTGTATAAACATAGCTAGAGAAACAAAAAGAAGCCCAAGTAAATAAAATTTTCTCACTTGAATCACTCCCTTTTTGACTGTATAAAGCAGCACAAACAGTAAAAAATAAGAGCTCCAAAAGACTTTGGAGCAGCTTGTGTTTATTGCTTTGGCTGTTGGGGATTATTATGAATGACCTGATTAAATTCTGCTGAATATTCCTCACGATCATTCTTTTTATGTGTATCTTCCTTCTTTTTCTTTTTAAAGCTTGTCTTATTCTTTTTTGCCATGATTTGTACCTCCACTATTTTGTTTTATTCGACTGTTGGTTTTTATCATGATTCGTTTTATTGTTTTTATTTTTAGCCTTTGCATCAAATTCTGCCGCGAACTCTTCATTCAAGTTATCATTTGGGTTGTTATTATTGCTATTACTTCGATCGAGGTCTTTGCTTTTGTAAGTGCCAAAAGGATTATGTGTTCTCATATTCATGGTTTTACTGTTGTTTCGATTATTACGCTTTCCCACGTAGCTTCACCTCCTACTACCTAATTTGTTCAGTTCGAGATGTTTTCATGTAGGTAAGTTTCTTCGCTATTTGTAAAAAAAATGAACATGATCAATTTGATGTTAAATATATATCGAATAATTGGAATATTATGTATAATACAGGAGAACAAAAGGAGAAGTGAGGTTTAAAACTACAACAGGAATGAGTTATGACGAATGGTATATAATACCAATTAATTCTTCGACACCAATTGATTATCTTAAAAATCCCAATGGTGAGATTTCTCATGGTTATGTATTTACAAGCGTTGGGATTAAATGATGGTGTTATGAATGGATTATGTAAAAATCGTTAGTAGCATGGAAGCTGTTAATAGTAGCTTCGGAGGAGTTATCAATACTTTCCTAGCTCAATTTTTAAATGGTAGAATAGGTTCAGGTAAAACAAAATTGATAAATGCTTATATTAGTAATATTGAATTTGTAGATGCTAACTGGCAAATTGATCATCTACCCCAATGCAGTAACGAAAGCGAAATATAATTTCTAAATTAATGGGTAGAGTCATTTTCTTCTTTGACTATTATTCTGGCGGTTTGTTAAAGGTAAAATTTTAAAAATAAAGTTGAGGTGCAAATATGCTTTTAAATGACTATATGAATGAAAATTTTCCTTCCTTACTTCTTAGACCACCTTTGTTTTATAACTGGGAAATTGGCATACGGTTCGAACTAGGGGTAGAGCGAGCTAGAGATTGCGATTATGAAGATCGTCTTTATATACAGGAGGTTTATAAAAGGGCTGTCACGCTGTTTGAAGCACTACATTTACAAGACGAGGAAATTTTTATGGTAGTAGATGTCAATGATTTTGGAGGTAGAAAAACCTATCAGCACAAAGCGAGAATTTTTTCTCCATATATCTATGATAAATCAGTCTTATATAAATTGAAGCATACAGAAATGTCTTCTATTTTCCCCGAAGATGATGAGGACGGAAAATATAAAACACATAGGTTTACACTTGCATGTAAAACATCTGATTTGAAGTACATTCCATTGTTAAAAGCAGTATGTAATCAAGATTTAGGAATCCAACCAAGTATTTTTCATAGGATATATTTTTTAAATATCAAAAAGAAAACCATTTTTCACGTTTACGATGATAGAGGCTGTGATTTACTTGCTACCTCACCTGAATCTATACGAGACATTTATTATACATACAATGACTGGATATTAGATTATGATAAAGACAAAATAGATAAAGTGTTTAAATAACTTCTTATTGTAGTTGAATAACAAAGGACATAACTAGTTGTCATACAATATGTTATGTCCTTAAATCGTTAGACAATTGTATATTCTGTAATATTAAGTAATGCTCCGACAGCACCAGAAAAGCCATGGTCATTAATAAAGACAGGTGTATGCTTTTTCGTGCGTGTATAATTTGCAATCACTCGGGTAAGATGATCATTATTGCTTAATGTGGAGCCAATATAAACGATATGCTGTGCATTTTTTTCCTCCGCATATTGAATGCTGAGTGTTGTAATGACTTCGCCTACTAGTCCTTGAACGGTCGCAATAATATCCTCAGCAGGATGCTTTATCGACTTTGTAATGCCTACTTTCCCAAAATTACTAGCCGTTAAATGACCGTCAATCGGTGTATCCATACCTTGATAAATATCCTTGACCAATAGATCGATTCCTTCACGATTGCCATTGGCAGCCATTTCACGGATTTCATTGTAATCTGTAATGCCCGTTGTAAGCGCTGACAAACCAATTAGTGTCCCACCACCAACGCCTGTCCCACCAACGCGAATATGTGTATTACCTTCCATATAATGAATGGACGTACCTGTCCCAATATTGGTAATCATACTGCGCTCAAAAAAGTAGCCTTCTTTATTAAGCAAAAATCGGACACCCTTTAATGTAGCTTCAAATTCCACTATATAATGAATCGATTTCATTGTTTTAATGACATCAAGTAATTGCTCTGTACGTCCCCCCGTAACACCAATATCCTCAATATCTGGATGATCAATAATCCATTTTGTGACAGATTGCAAATCATTCGACGGAAAGGTTGTTAACACAAGTTCATTGTCTTGATCTAAATAAGCAACCTTTGTCAATGTGCCGCCTGCATCAATACCTATAGCCTTTGGCATACAATTCTCCTTTGTTTTTATTACGTAATTTTCTCATACTATGATGACGGTTTACGCTATGATTCAGGCAATTCATCAAATTCATGCCCTCTTTGGTATCCAGGATTTTGCAAGGAGTTATGTATGCCAAAATCCTGACTCCTGATTTTGTTCGTACAAAAGCTAAACGCTCAGTACAGTCCCCCAAATCGTGTAATGACATTTTGCCCTTTCTAAACTTTAACGCTGTTGAAATGATTGTGCAATAACTTCGTACACTTTCTTGAAAAAATCACGAAAAATATCAAAATTTATCTAATCAATAGCTGTTTTTTGACGAATTTCTAAAGCTTTATCATCATTCTACTAAAAAAACAAAAAAAGTGAAAATGCACTGCTTGAACAGGCATTTCCACTTTTCAATTACTATATTTAACTAGCGTGCTGAATAGCCACCATCAATGACAAGCTCGGCACCCGTAATGTAAGAAGCCTCGTCTGATGCTAAAAATAAAATAGCATTTGCTACTTCCTCTGGTTGACCAAGACGCCCCATTGGTGTAGCTCTTACTAACATATCCATTGCCTCTTTTGCTTCTGATAATTTGGCTGTCATTGGTGTTTCGATGACACCAGGGAATACCGTGTTCACACGGACATTGAAAGCACCAAGCTCTGAAGCTGCTGCACGAGCAATCGCACGTAAAGAACCTTTAGAGGCTGTATAGGCATTAAAGCCTGCCCCAATAATCGCTGTGTAAGACGATGTATTAACAATGGAGCCTTTGCCTGCTTCTTTCATATAGTGCGCAGCATGTTTAATGCCAAGAAATGGTCCAAATGCATTGATATTATGCATAATTGACCAGTCTGCCTGTGTAATTTGATCGGGTCCTTTTTCTGATGAAATACCCGCATTGTTAATTAAAATATCAATGCGACCATATTTTTCAACAATTGCTTTTGTTACATCTGCCCAGTTTTCGTCAGAGGAAACATCTAATTTCATTCCCTCTACATTTTCTAGCTCAGAAATTTTTGCTAAGTTTTCTTCATTAATATCAGCTGCAATTACTGTAGCACCTTCTTGTGCAAACAGTTTAGCCATCGCTGCACCCATACCAGAAGCGCCGCCTGTAATCATAGCAATTTTATTATTTAAACGTCCCATTTCATTAAACTTCCTCTCATTTGAAATTGATGTAGCTATACTAGTATAAATCCACTCTTATTGACCACCATAAAAGTATAGATTTAAATAGTTTATTATTAAACTATATCATTTGTAGTAATCGTTTTCAAAGAATATCTCTCTAAATATGAACAATCTGTTTTATCTTTCCCTTTTTTTACGATACGATATACTATAGATATGGAACCATTTGAACGGAGGAATACAAGTGAACGAACAAAAAAGACTTTACAAAGAAGCGATGCAGGTTTTAAAAGATACAAGCCGCACGTTTTATATACCTATTACTTTTTTAAAAAATGATTTAAAGATATCGGTGGCTGCTGCCTATTTAGCCATGCGTGCCATTGATGAAATTGAAGATCATGAACAGCTTTCGAATGATGTGAAATTTAATTTATTGTCCGCAACAAGTGAATTATTAAAGGACACATTTAATAAAGAAGCTTATCAAGCATTATTAGCACCTTATGCCGATCAACTGCCAGAAGTATCCCTTCGATTAGCAGATTGGCTAACATTTTGCCCTGAGGAATCGCGAAAAATTGTTCAGGCTTCCACAAGCGAAATGGCTTTTGGTATGGCCAAATGGGCAAAGGCCAATTGGCAGGTGCATACACGCGAGGATTTAGATGATTATACATACTACGTGGCAGGGCTTGTAGGGACGATGCTGTCTGAGCTTTGGGAGTGGGGTGCCAACGTTCAAACTGATCGTGAGCTAGCAATAGGCTATGGTCGTGGACTCCAGGCTGTCAACATCTTACGTAATCAGCATGAGGATTTAGATGAACGTGGTGTCAACTTCGTGCCTGATGGATGGACACGCGAAGATTTGTTTGTCTATGCTGAAGAAAATTTAGCCAAAGCAGACCTCTATATGAAAGATATTAATAAACGTACCATTCTGCTGTTTTGCCGCCTTCCACTTGCCTTAGCCCACAAAACGTTGAAGGCGATGCAAGAAGGTCGAGAAAAAATGACGCGCGCCGAAGTAGAGCAAACTGTGGAAGAGGTACAAGCTGACTAACATCAAAAGCCCCAGTAAATCAATACTGGGGCTCTTCTTAATTTATATCGAATCTATAAATTCGACAATCAATTCATAGCTCAAATAGATGGACAGCATCGAAAGCAACATAAGTACGATCCCTTCCACCTTGCTACCCGTTTTCGTTGTAAGTGGAAAACGAATGGATACAGTCGCTGGGAAAAATAGTTTAACGCCCTTTTTTGTACACATATCAAGCAGGATATGACTAGCCATCCCTATAATAATCCCAATGGAAATTGCTTTGTAAGGAACTAAAGTATGTAACGCCACCATAACGAACAATAGGAAAAGCAAACTATGTGTAAAGGAACGATGTCCAAACACTGTATTAACCAGCTTCGCTAGGATGGGAAATGTTCGACCGATTTTACTACCTCTATGACATATATCTGGAAGTAATGCACCGATAACACCTGCCCCTACTAAGACAAGTGGGTTATCATTTGAAAACTGTGCAAAGGCGAGACTTGCTGTGATGCCCCCAACAATATGGGTGTTCCCTTGCATAAATTACTTCCACTCCTTCTCTCTCTATTTTTTCCTTCTTACTGTACCATAATTCCGCCCGAAAGGGAACGTACATTCCGAACATACGCTCGAAAATATTTTTCAACTCATTATTTGTATAGCGATATAGAATATGGATAAAAATAGGGATGGAGGTTATATATGAGAGCTTATAAAGGACTACTTTTTATCTTTTGCATAATGGGCACTAGTGCTTTTCTTTGGTATGTCGCTACACCTATGGAGCCCATCCATCCATTGAACATACTAAGCCATCTCATTGGAGGCTTAGCCATGACTAGTTTATTTCTTGTGTTCTTATTAGCTACCAGAATGAAACTGTTAGAGCGTTGGTTTTCTAGTCTTGAGCATGTTTATTTTTATCATAAATTACTCGCAATCCTTTCACTTGGATTCATCCTCTTGCATGGTCAGTTGCAGAAAATGATTCCTGATGAGGCAGTCATACAAGAAACCTCACTAAAAGACTTCGCTAAAAACCTTGGTGAGCTTGCCCAATATGGCTTTATTGCCCTGATTGTCCTAGCGTTCATTGCAAAATTTTTAAAGTATGAGCATTGGCGCTGGCTACATCGTTTACTACTTGTACCTTATACTTTCGGTATTTATCATGCTTATTTTTCTAGCCAATATGATTTATTACAACCTTCTCCTTTAGGCATTTTCACAGCACTGACAACAACGATTGGTTTTATGTCTGCTCTGTATATGTTGACAATGTATCAAGATATGTTCTTTCCATATACAGGTCATGTTTCAGCCATTCAAAGGCTGAACGCCCATGTGATTGAAGTTGAGCTGACACTCACAAAAAAACTCGACTATCGACCTGGACAATTTCTCTTTTTAAAAATTTTTCAAGAGGGTATCGAAAAAGCGCCACACCCCTTCTCTATTACTGGTGGTAATGGCGAACAAATCACGGTAACAATCAAAGCCATTGGAGATTATACGAAACAGCTCTACAACGATCTTCAATTCAATACACCAGTTGCCATAGCTGGGCCATATGGTCATTTTGACTTTGATCGAGTGGCCAATCAGCAAATTTGGATTGCTGGTGGCATGGGCATTACACCTTTTCTTGCCTATTTACAAACAAAGCCTGATAAGAAAATTGACTTGTATTATTCCTTCCATGGTCAAGACAATGCCATCTACAAAGATTTTCTACAGAGCTATGCTCGAATGAACGATCATTTCACTGTCACCTTTATTAATACAGCTCATGAAGAAAAGCTATCCTTCCATCAGCTGTCACTATCTGCTGAAACAAGTGTTTTTATTTGTGGACCCCCAAAAATGATTAAACAATTCAAATCGGCTCTGCCTACAAAAAGCGTGGAGTGGGAAGCTTTTTCATTTAGATCCTAAAAAGGCGTACATCTTCCTATCGATGTACGCCCTACTATTAGACAGTAAATTCAGCTGTTTCTTCCTGCAAATTTTGAGCAAGCTGTGCTAACTGCTCAGAGGCTACAGCCATTTCATTCATGGTGGAGGCTTGTTCCTCAGTGATGGCCGAAACATTTAATGTATGATCATTTGTTGCCATCGCCTGTTGGTTAATCATCTGCACTTGTGCTGTCACTTCCTGCAAGTTTTTAAAAGCATCTACTGTTGTATTACTCGTTTCTCGTATCGTCATCTGGAGCCCTTCAATGGCACTAGCAATCGTATCAAAGGTAGTACCTGCTTGCTGGACAGAACCAATACCTTGGTGAGCAATTTTTCGACTTTGCTCCATCATGTCCACCGCCTCATTCATTTGGTCCTGAATCGTCAGCACGACCTTCGCAATGTCTAAAGAGGCTCTACTTGTCTGTTCAGCAAGTGCTTTAACCTCACCAGCTACAACGGCAAAACCTTTTCCTGCCTCGCCTGCTCGTGCCGCCTCTATAGCCGCATTGAGAGATAATAAATTGGTTTGGTCAGTAATAGCAGAAATAAGCTGACTCATTTGCTCAATTTGAGCGGATTGCACTTTCAGGCTACTCACCAGATTAGCACTGCTGTCTACCTGTGCATGAAGCTGGACAATGTCATCCACAAAAGCCCGTATTTTTTGCGAGCCCCCTGTAGCTAGATGAGAGGTTGTTACCGACTTTTGCACTGCCTCTTGTAAATCGTCCATGGCAGTCTTCATGTCATCACCTAATTGTGTTGTGACACCTGCTAATTGACCACTCACCTGCTGCTGTGAACTCGTATTTTCAGCCACATTTTGCATAGAAACAGCTACTTCCGTGACGGTTTTACTGACCTCTTGTACACTGGCTGTTAATTCTTCGGCAGTGGAGGCAACTGTCTCCGTTTCAGCAACAATGCGCTGTATCATAGACCCTAACCCTTCCACAGACTCATTATAGTACTGTGCCATTTCACCAAATTCATCCTTTGTATGAATGGCCATTTTTTTCGTTAAATCACCCGTAGCAAGGTAGCCTAAATATGTATTCATCGTTTTCACTTCCGTACGTATATAGCGAGCAAGGAAATAAATAATGATGGTGATCAGGACAATAAGCAATACACTAATCACGATTTGCTGCTGAAGCATCGCCTGTACCTCACTGTAAAGCTCATCTGTAGGAACAAGTAAAACCAATTTCCACGGCATGTTCTGAATTTGCTGATATTGTAGCGTAAAGTCATTCCCATCAATCGTTGTCTGTATTAGCTTTTTCTGCTCAGCTAGCTGCTCAACAGGAATATTTAAAAATTGCTGAATCGTCTCTTTATTTACTTTATCTACATCAGGATGCGTTAAAAAATTCCCACTATCATCTATTAAAAAGGCATAGCCACTCTGTCGAATTTGCACATCAGAGACAATGGATTGGATAGAATCTAACACATAATCCCCTGTAATAACCCCCACTGGCTTAGAATCTTTCACAATTTGTGTGCCAAATGAAATAAACATTTCTCCTAAGGCCTCATCAAAATAAGGTGTTGTATGGACAATGCTATTCGAGTGGATGCTGTTGCGGTACCATTCCTGCTCATGAAAATGATAGGCTGGATCTTCATACGTATCCGTAGAGACAATTTTTTCTCCTTCTTTATAGGCATACGGGCCAAAAATTTCCCCCTTTGCCACATCCTCCTCTAGCCATAACCCCATACCATAAGTTTCCTTATTGTATGGCAATAGCTGCTGTACATAGCGAATAAATTGCTCTCTCGTCATCATACTGTCAGCTGATTCTATCGTTGTCTTTGCACTATAAATCAACTGAATATGCGCATGTAATTTGCTCTCAACAGAGCCCGTTACATCATCTGCCAGTAAAGACATTTCATTTTCAATAGAGCTTTCAAGTTCATGTGATGCACTCAAATAATTAAGGAAGGACATACCACCTAGAAAAACAATAATAATAGGAATAAGTATCCCTATTTTTGCCATAAGCTTTAAATTTCCCAATAGTTTTTTCATCTGTCTGTCACTCCATACCTGTTATTTTTGCTCTATTTACCTTCTAGTATAAATGGATTACCTCTATAAAAATATATTTTTTTTGTAACTTTTTAAATGATAGGCAGATAATAAATCCTGTTTTCAAGACTCTTTAATTCGAGCAATTTACTTGGAAAATGAATGCGTTTATCGTATAGTAAAAAACGCATCATATAATGAAGGAGACAAAAAATTATGACAGTGACAAAAAGTTCTTTAAATAAAATTATGCATGAACGTAAATCTGTTCGTAAATACGACGAAAACTATAAAATCCCACAAGAGCAATTAGAACAATTACTTGTAGAAGCGACTTCTGCTCCATCATCTAGCAACCTACAACCTTGGCGCTTTTTAGTAATTCAAGACGAGGCAATCAAAAAAGAATTACGTGCCATCGCAAACAATCAAGAACAAATCGAAACATCCTCAGCGATTATTGCCGTTTTAGGCGATACAAAAATGTACGAAAATGCCGAGGCTGTTTATACGAAAAACTTTGATCTTGGTTATATTGATGAAGCAACCAAAGATTTAATGATCAATAACTCGATAAACTTGTATTCTCAGCTTCCACAAGAAGTGTTAAAGAATATCGTTACATTTGATGCTGGTCTAATTTCTATGCAAATTATGCTTTTAGCAAAAGACATGGGCTATGATACAGTCCCAATGGGCGGATTTAATAAAGAAGCCTTCGCTCAACACTTTGCATTAGAAGACCATATCGTACCCGTCATTTTAATTGCGATTGGTAAAGCAGCCGCTCCTGCATATAATTCTTCTCGTATTGAGCTAGAGCATATCGCTAAATTCATTTAATCCAAGCAAAAATGCCACCCTATATTTTAGTAGGATGGCTTTTTTTAGAATTCAATGGCATGTTCTGACCTTCTATCATCATAGGATAGTAATGTTTTGTATAAAGCAAATGAAAAACACTAAAAATGGTTCTCCAAAACTAGCACAATAATTTTCACAAGGATATTTTTTGCTTTTTTTGTATTTATTACTCAAAAAATCATCATCAAAGACTTAAAAATAAATTATATTCTAGTACATTCGTGCGATTTCTACTAAATATTACATTAAATTCGTTGTAGCTTAAACAGGCTAGGCTTGTTATGATTAGTTGGTATTTTCAAATGAAGGGAGGTTTCACTGATGTATAATTACGATAGTTCTTATTACTCTAATGATTGGGATGCAGCTATGGGTGGTCTGTTTATAATACTTATTTTAGCAGCTCTTGTTCTTGGTTTAATCGCCTACATTATTAGTGCACTCATTTATTTTATGACGTCTAAAACAAATGGTTTTGGAGATGTAGCCTATATCGCTTGGATTCCTATTATTAATGTATACAGTCTTTTCCTACTGACTGCTGGTGGGGATAATCGGGAAACGGTACGTGCCACAGCGTTAAAAAATACGCTTATTTATGCGGGCATGTTCATCGTTTCGTTTATTCCATTTCTCGGCATACTCGCTTCTCTAGGTATGGTAGGCTTTTCAATTTATTTCATGTATCGTCTATTCTATCGCTGGTGTGGCGAAACAGGTAAGGCTGTACTATACACAATTTTAACGGTTATTACGGGCGGATTATTCTTTGCCATTTACGGTTTAATGCGTATGAACAAACCATTCGTTGCCGCTTAATACAACTTGTTAAACCTCTTTATTGCCTTCAGGCTAAAGAGGTTTTTTGACGTAATCTCACCTGATAATGTCGCATGGATTTAGGAATCCCCTTTAATTCAAACTCCCCACTATAGACTAAAGTTCGAATTCTATACTCTAAAAAGAAGATATTTGGTGGTTCTTCCATTCTTACAAGTAGCTCTGAAAGGAATACGCCTGTTTGTATAAAATCGATACTTCCTTGTTCATGATGAAGTTGTCCTAGCATCGAAATAATGACGGAATCATAGTGATTCTCTGACACTCCTTGTATTCGCTGATGCCGCCATAAACGGCATACATCCTTTGTTTGGGCCAAATCTTGCCATTGCTGTTGAAACATCAGGTGTTCTTTAGTAGTCAATGGCTTGTTGTCATATAGCGCTATGTCCCATTGACGATTAATCACATTCTGTTCACCCGTGTTAATGAGCATGATGTCATTGCTTTTATCGCGCAATAAACAAAGGAAAAAACGAAGGCCACATTGTTCTTCTGCATTATGTCCATACCAAATATAGATGGGTAGATGACTTGGAATATCCTGTATTTCTCTTATCGTATTCTTAAAATGATTGTCATTGACAAAATCGTCCAACCCATCATTTATATTTTCCCTTAACCATTCATGACGAAATGCCTGTCCTCTTTCTTCATCGAGTTTCCAGAGAGGGCCGATCGACAAATCCTCTGGAAACCCGATAACATATTTCGGTGGAGCAAGGGCCCCTCGTAAAGAGCCAGCTACAGCTTCAGAGCAAACAATATGTACCGCTTGTGCAGTAGTCGTGATCATGACCTGCTGAATATAGTCATTAATCATTTCTACCAAAAAATAAAGCTGTTCCTACTCCATCCAAAAGGTCCAACCCTCCTGCAGCTGACGTTGTTCATGGTGAAAAGCTGTAAATGATTCAGATGGCTGCAGTGCATAGCTCGTCCATTCACCCTTTTCCATCACATCCGCTAGCTTGATATATTCAAATGTTTGAATTTTATATACCAATACCTGATTTGGTTTGTACAAAAAATAAATATATGGATAATGCATGATTGTTTCCATCTGTACAGTCCCCTTTTTTATTGCATCTTAATGTTAATCTCTTCCAACATTTTTTAAAATAGCAGCTAGCTATCATCATAAATATGGTATTATTATAGTTAGAAAATTTAGAATTCACAACGAAAGGGATTGATGAATGTGTATGAAAATATTTTAAGACACCCAGGGCCAACGCCGATACCAAAAAGGGTTCAGTTGGCGATGAATCGGGATATTTTTAGTCATCGGAGTCAAGAATTTGTAACGTTATACCGAGAAACAATTGAATTAGTAAAACCTGTTTTTGGTACGACACAGGACATCTTACTTTTGCCATCAGGTGGAACAGCTGCCTTGGAGGCTGCGGCAGTCAATACCGTCACTGCGGGTGATGAAGTTGTGGTCATTACCGTTGGAGCATTTGGTGACTATTTCGTGTCCATTTGTGAGCAATATGGCTTCCATGTACATAAGCTTGAAAAAGAATGGGGACAAGCTTGCACAGCCGAGGAACTACGAGCATTTTTACAGCCATTGCACAACGTTAAAGCCGTTTTTGTTACGTACAATGAAACATCTACAGGCATTATAAACCCCGTTGCTGACTTAGCGCAGGTAATCCGCGACGAAACAGATGCCCTTGTTATTGTAGATGGCGTAAGCTGTATTGGTGGTGCCCCTGCTGAAATGGATGCTTGGGGCATCGACATTTTGGTGACAGGCTCTCAAAAGGCTATGATGCTACCTCCAGGACTTTCCCTTATCAGCGTCAGCGAAAGAGCTTGGAAAGTCATCGAGGACAATCAAACACCCGCTTACTATTTAAACTTATTAAGCTATCGAAGCTGGGCCGAAAAGAGCATGACGCCAAATACCCCAGCCATCACACTAATCTATGGATTGCACGAGGTATGTCAACTGATTGAGCAGGAAGGCGGCTTTGCGCAAACTGTAGCTCGTCATGAACTTATGAAAAATATGGTACGTAGCGCCATGAAAGCCTTACACATTGAGCTATTAACAGAGGATCAATACGCGTCACCAACCATTACAGCAATCAAGGCCCCTCAAGGAATCGATCTTGGCGAATTTTTAGCCCATCTGAAACAGCACTATCATCTAGATTTTGCTGGCGGGCTTGGTCATCTACAAGGGAAAATTTTCAGATTCGGTCATATGGGCTACTGCTTCCCAAGTGACATTTTACAAGCCGTTTCCCTAATGGAAGCTGCCCTCCAAGACTTCTCCTACGATTTTGAGCTAGGGGCAGGCGTCCTTGCTGCACACGAAGTATTTCTAGCAGCACAACGCAAAGCATTGCAACGTTAAAACAACCAACAGGTGGAGAAAAATTTCTCCACCTGTTTTTTTGGTTAATTTTGAAATTGCAGTGAGCGGTGTTCTAGTTATACTTGGTGAGGGCTTTTCCTTTTTTGAGTGAGGTAACATCTTGGCGAGCATTGTGACCTTCTTTTTGAGCGGTTCAGTATACTTCTTGAGCACTTGACTCTCCTCTTGAGCGGGTCCAGTACATTTTACAGGCATTCCCACTTCCTCCATCAAAATGGAGCGAATCTACTACCATCATCCCCCCAATCAAAACAAAGCACTGCCTTTAATCCAACTCCCTGCTCTTCGCCAAATAAGCGGCACGCATTGTGGCAGGGACCATACTGCCACCTGTTGCCCACACAAGATGTGTGGCTTGCGATAGGTGGCTGACGAGGTTGTGCTTTTCGAAATAGGACGAATCTTTTTGGAGTAAGCGGATAGCGCCAAACATTCCGGCATTTGCCGATGGTTCTAAAAACAATGCTTCGCTGTCCATAGCTAACCCTAATGATGTAAATAATTCTTGATCTGACACTGTATAGCAGCCACTTATATAGGTTTCCATCACTTTGCCAACAAACTTGGATGCACGACCAACAGCTAGACCATCTGCTTCTGTTTTATTGTCAAGGCCAATATCCTCCACACTAATGGCATCATGTAAACCAGTCATTAGACCAATCGTCATACAAGGAGAGGCGACTGGCTCAGCAAAGAAAATATGCACATGCTCGCCGAATATTTCCCGTAATCCATAGGCCACCCCCCCTGGTCCTCCACCGACACCACATGGTAAATAGACGAACAATGGCTGCTCTTCATTGACTGTAATATTCTTCTTTTCTAACTGGTCTTTTAATCGTTTTGCGGCTACTGCATAGCCTGCAAATAAATCCTTTGAATTTTCATCATCAATAAAATGACACATTGGATCTTGCTCAGCTTCTTGTCGACCCTGTTCTACGGCTACACTGTAATCAGCCTCATATTCAATTACAGTAGCTCCCTTCTCTCGGAGCAAGGCTTTTTTCCATTCCTTGGCATCACTCGACATATGTACAACGACATTAAAGCCGAGCTTCTTGCCCATAATGCCGATACTTAAACCTAAATTTCCTGTGGAGCCTACTGCAATCGTGTATTGCTGAAAAAACGACTGGAATGCCTCTGTTGCTAAAAGTGCATAATCATCCTCTACTTTGAGCCTTCCACTTGCCACCGCTAGCCTTTCTGCATGTTTTAATACTTCATAAATCCCACCTCGTGCTTTGATTGAGCCTGAGATGGGTAGCGCATGATCGCATTTTAATAGCAGGTGACCTGGTATAGACACACCGTATTTTTGTTCAAGTGCCTTTTTCATCGCTGGAATCTCCTGAATCGTGGATTCAATTAGGCCATCACTTTCTACGAGCTCAGGAAATGCCACTTTTAAATAAGAAGAAAATCGTTGTAGTGTGTTTTCCGCATCCTCGACTTCGGCCATAGTAAAGAGTCTTGTTTCTGGTTTTTCCATCCAATTTGTATTTTCCCACAATACAGTGCCCTTATTTGCTATTTCCTTTAGCTGTGGATATTGCTGAAATAGTTCGCGTTTACGTTCATTTTTCACCTGTAGATTCCTCCATTTTATGAGCTAAAATTGCTCGTTCACAAATTTGTCGAAATTTCATTTCAAACGAATTATTGTTTTCTTGTGTCCTTTTTTTAGGTCCCTTTGTTCTTCCTCCTGCCCGTCTAATTTTTTGACCAACATGACGCATATCGAGCAAACGTTCGATATTTTCATCAGACATTTCTCGTCCATTTTGATCAATTGGATAGCCTCCTCTTGCTAAAACCATTGCAGCTAATCCGTAATCCTGTGTTATAACAATATCGTGTTTTGAAAGCGCGTTCACTAGCGTAAAATCAACTGAATCTGGACCTTTGGGTACAATAATTGTTATTACATTATCACGTTCCACCCGATGGGATGTATCGCAAAACAAGATAGTTTCAATCTCAAATTCAGATGATATAGATAGCGCCAAATCCACGACTGGACAAGCATCTGCGTCAATTAGAACCTTCACAATAAAGCATCATTCCTTTCTCATAATTAGATAAATCACTTTAAATAAAATTATTTTAATATATTATTTTCGTAACCTCTCTTGCTCAATTTTTCACAAACTTAAAAAGTATTTTATTGAATAGTTTGAAAAATAGATATACGATACACCTATCAACTAAATGGGGGTTTTAACTATGACAATGACAACTGTTAGCAACGAGCAATTAGCAAAAGAATACGTAGATGGCGTATTTGAGCAACTTAAACAACAGAACAGTCATCAAGCGGAATTTTTACAAGCAGCTGAAGAAATTTTCATCTCATTAGTACCTGTATTCACACAGCATCCTGAATATATCAAGGCCAATATTTTATCTCGTATCGTGGAGCCAGATCGCATTATTTCTTTCCGTGTAGCATGGCAAGATGATCACAACCAAGTACAGGTAAATCGTGGTTATCGCGTTCAATACAGCAATGTAATGGGACCTTACAAAGGCGGTCTTCGTTTCCACCCTTCCGTGAATGAATCCATCATTAAGTTCCTAGGCTTTGAGCAAATCTTTAAAAATGCTTTAACAGGGCAACCAATCGGTGGTGGTAAAGGCGGTTCAAACTTCGATCCGAAAGGCAAATCAGACTCAGAAATTATGCGTTTCTGCCAAGCATTCATGACTGAATTATACCGTCATATTGGTCCAGATGTCGATGTTCCTGCTGGTGATATTGGTGTTGGTGCTCGTGAAGTAGGTTATTTATGGGGCCAATATAAACGTTTAACAAAAGCAAATGAATCTGGTGTATTAACGGGTAAAACGCCTGGCTATGGTGGCTCTTTAGCACGTAAAGAAGCAACAGGTTACGGCACGGTTTATTTTGTTAATGAAATGCTAAAAGATGCGAACGATTCATTCCAAGGAAAAACAGTAGTTGTTTCTGGTTCTGGTAACGTTTCTACTTATGCGATTGAAAAAGCACAACAATATGGTGCAAAAGTGGTTGCTTGTTCGGATTCTTCAGGCTATATCTTTGACCCAGAGGGCTTAGATCTAGAAGCTATTAAAGAAATCAAAGAAGTTAAAGGTGACCGTATTTCAACTTACGTTAATTACCGATCAAATGCTACTTTTACAGAAGGTTGTACAGGTATTTGGACAATTCCTTGTGACATTGCCCTACCATGTGCTACGCAAAATGAAATTAACGGAGAGTCAGCTCGTACATTAATTTCAAATGGTGTTAAAGCAATTGGTGAAGGTGCAAATATGCCATCAGACCTTGAAGCCATCAATGAATTCCTAAATGCAGGGGTTTTATTTGGTCCTGCAAAAGCGGCGAATGCTGGTGGAGTTGCTGTATCTGCTCTTGAAATGGCACAAGATTCAAGTCGCGTATTTTGGTCATTTGAAGAAGTAGATGCGAAACTTCACCAAATTATGAAAAATATTTATACAGATAGTAAAGCAGCAGCTGAAAAATATGGCTTCCCAGGGAACTTAGTAGTTGGTGCAAACATCGCTGGCTTTATCAAAGTAGCAGATGGCATGCTTACTGAAGGTATCTATTAATAACATTTTTTTTTAACAGTTTCCTAACATTTGAATTGGGAATATTCTTAATTTCATGCAAGATGGTAACGAACATTCGTTATCATCTTATTTTTTATTAGAAATTTCGTTATAAAACATATAAATAAACGTTTTAAACGAACGTTTTGTTATTAAACATTTGAAATATTCGTGTTATAATTTTGGAGTACTATGAAATATTGGAGGTTTTTTTGTGGAATTATTGTATACAGGTAAAACAAAAAATGTGTTCAAATTAGAAGACGGCCATTATTTATTAAAATTTAAAGATGATGTTACAGGAGAAAATGGTGTGTTTGACCCAGGTGCTAATACTGTTGGTTTAACGATTGACGGTGCGGGCTTAGCTGGTTTGCGCTTAACTTCTTATTTCTATTCGAAATTAAATCAACAAGGTGTACCTACGCACTATGTTGACGCAAACTTTGAGGATGCCACTATGACCGTGAAACCAGCAACTGTTTTTGGGAAAGGTTTAGAGGTCATTTGCCGCTTCAAGGCAGTCGGTTCATTCCTACGCCGTTATGGTGCTTATGTAAAGGAAGGACAGGAGCTGGACTCTTTTGTGGAAGTAACGATTAAAGATGATGATCGTTTAGACCCCCCTATTTCTGAAGATGCTTTAGCGATGTTAAACCTGTTAACTCACGAAGAATACGCCATTTTAAAACAACGTACAATTGAAATTTCAAAATTTGTGGCGGCAGAGCTTGCTAAAAAAGGCTTAACACTGTATGACATTAAATTAGAATTCGGTCGTGATGCTAAAACAAATGATATTTTATTAATTGATGAAATTTCTGGCGGTAATATGCGTGCTTACAAAGGCGAAGAATATATTGAACCGTTAGAGCTTGAAAAAATGATGTTAGCTGAATAATAGAAGCAATTATGAAAAAGAGTCGGCTGCGGCTCTTTTTTTATTTTTGACGAAACTTTTCCTTCCACCACTCGTATATTAACTATTGTAATAAGCAATTATTCTATAATTTTGGAGGTAGTTTAATGGAAAACTATACGGAGACACCGAAAGAAGAGAGGCCTAAACTAAATCCGTTTTTAGCAGTTTGGATGCATCCAAAACAAGCAGCTCGTTATATGATTAATGAAAAATCGATTGGCTTTGCCATTTTGGTTTTGTCTATTGGTTATATCGGCTCTCTTATGTCAGGGCTGATTGATTCGGAATTATTCCCTAATCTCTCACCATGGATTTTAGCCTTATTATGTGTTATTTTTGCGCCAATCGCTGGGATTATTGGTACGGCTTTTTCCGCCCTCATTTCATGGCTATTTGGTAAATTATTCAAAGGAACTGGTACTTATTCGGACTTATTTAAAGGATTGAGCCTTACAGCCATTCCATTTATTGTACTAATCCCACTTTATTTAATTTGGTTAATAACTTCCCCAGATTCTTTATTAGACCCAAACTTTATCGGTTCATTGCCGTGGATTTTTTGGCCAACTATTTTAGTAACCATCGTTGTTAGTATCTGGTCTTTTGTTATTTCAGTAGGTGTTGTTGCCGAAGCACATCAAATCTCTAACTGGATGGCCTTCTTCACTATTTTTATTCCAGGAATTATTCTTTTCGTTGTATTGTTTGTTCTTTTCTTTATCATTCTCATCGGCATTATCGGTGTTGGTATGATTTAAAAAAATCTCCCCTCTCTGAAGAGAGCGGGAGATTTTTGGCTATAGTTTGAATTGGGCAATCAACGCTTTCAATTGTAAGGCTAACTCTGATAATTGGGCAGATTTTCCTGCCATATCATCCATAGAGCTACTTGTCTCTTCCGTTGTAGCCGTTGTCTGCTCAACACCTGCAGCAGATTCCTCTGCTACCGCAGCAATCTCCTGAATCGAGTTGTTCATTTTACGGCCGTCTTCTGTAACCTTCGATAAATTCGTTGAAATTAGTTTAACACTTTCTACTACATCATTGATGGAATAACTAATTGTATTAAACGTTTCGCTAGTAGCTTTTATTTGATTCGTTCCTTCTTTAACCTCTTGATAACCATCCTCTAAAGAGGTTGTGACAACATCAAAATCCTGCTGAATGTTCGTGACAATTGATGTAATGTCGTTAACTGAAAACGCTACTTGTTCTGCCAGCTTGCGTACTTCATCTGCCACCACTGCAAATCCTTTGCCCTGCTCACCAGCTCTAGCCGCTTCAATGGCAGCATTCAAAGCCAGCAGGTTCGTTTGATCTGCTATATCTTTAATAACAACGACCAGCTTTGAAATTTCCTGAGCTTGGGCATCTAAATTTTTCACTTTCTCTACCGCATTTTGCACAATGCTATCAATCTTCACCATTTGAGAATTGGAGGATGTCATTAGCTGACTTCCTTCATTTGTTAATGCTAATACTTCCACAGAGGATTGATGAATATGAGCACCATGCTGATTCGTTTCCTGTAAATCCGCCGTGAAGCGTTCCATCAAGGATGTTAATTCATTCGAATGATGAGCTTGTCCTTCTGCACCTGATGCTAATTCATGCATCGTAATCGCCACTTGCTCCGCTCCCATATTCACTTCATTTGCTGATTGTGTCAGTTCTTTACTAGAAGTATTAATCAAATCAGAAGCTTGCGCGATATTATGAATCATACCCTTCAATTTCTGTTGCATTTGATTCATTGCATTTGCCAGCTTGCCTATTTCATCCTTTGATCGAATAGATATGCTGTCTTGAGATAAATCACCCTGCGCAAACTGTTCCATAGCTTGAGCCACTCGGTTAATCGGTTTTGCCATACTACTTGCATATTGCCAAATCACAAATATGCCCACAATAACCGCAATAGCAATCACAATGATTGTTAATTTTAAAATACTTTCTGCTGGTTTATTGAAATCCATTAAATAAGTACTCGCACCAATGACCCATCCCCAATAAGGGTCTGTTTCTGTATAAACACCCTTTTCTTCCAATTGATCTGTATTTGGTAATGCCCATTCATAGCTTACAAAGCCACCACCATCATTCCCAACGGCAATGATTTCTTGCATATATTTAAAGCCACTATCATCCTGCTCATCCCAGACATTGGAGCCCTCTATGTTAGGGTGTGCGATGGAGTTCCCTTTTTGGTCTACGACGAATATATAGCCGTTATCGCCTAGCTTAATCTCTTTATTAATCGGTCGTTTTCCTTCGCTATCCTTCTCACCTAAAATCGCAATCTTTACTTTTTCTTGCGCTTCCTCTAAGGATAGATTGCCTGCCTCTACCTGTTGATTGAATTGCTCAATCATGGCAATGGTCATTTCTACACTGTTTCGTAAATTCTCTTTTCCTACTGTCTCTAAATTTGCTTTACTTTGTTGATAGCTTGAAAAGCCAAGAATAATAAGGGGAATCAATAAAAGCAGCAAAGAGAAAGCAATCAGCTTCGCCTTAATGGATCGAAATTGAAATAATGATTTCATATGGCCAACACCTCTTTCATTTTATATGTACTTTAGACCTAATTTTCACAATAAAATTGAAAAATTAAGCAGTTATTCCTCTAAAACAGAAAATGTAAATTATTACATTATTCATATTCATTTTATTACATAAAAAATCAAACAACAACATTTTTCGAGCATATTCGCCATTAAATCACAAAAAAATAGATAAAGAAAAGTTTATCACTTTTCTTTATCTATTTTTAGAAAGCGGTTATTCACTAGACAGATAGAGCCGTACTTTGTTGGAATAATTCCGATACGCCCGATTCAACAGCAGCGCCACTTACAGCTCGTGAAACGATTGCCACAACACGCTCATCTAAAGATTTCGGTACAATATATTCCTCTGTTAATTCGGCGTCACTTACAAGAGAAGCAATGGCTTCAACTGCCGCTAATTTCATCGTTTCATTAATATCCGTTGCTCGCACATCTAAAGCCCCCCGGAAAATACCAGGGAATGCTAGAACATTATTAATTTGATTTGGATAATCTGAACGACCCGTGCCCATAATACGCACACCCCAAGCTTTAGCATTTTCATAGGTAATTTCAGGGTTTGGATTGGCTAGGGCAAAGACGACTGGATTTTCATTCATGGATGCAATGTGTGCCTCTGTTAATAAATTTGCGACAGAAACCCCGATAAAGACATCCGCACCTGTTAGCGCATCTTCCAGTGTGCCATGCAGTTTTTCTGGATTAGTTAAATGAGCCACTGCTTCTTTAATCGGATTCATCCCTTCTGTACGTCCCTCATAAATAATGCCTTTTGTATCGCACATATAAATATTTTTGTAGCCCATTTGTACAAGAATTCGTAAAATCGCAATCCCCGCAGCACCAGCACCATTTATCACAACCTTCATCGTTGCAACATCCTTCTTCACAATACGGTTGGCATTAATCATGGCTGCTCCTACAACAATTGCTGTTCCATGCTGATCGTCATGAAATACTGGAATATCACATTCCTGACGTAGGCGATCTTCAATTTCAAAGCATCTAGGCGCTGAAATATCCTCTAAGTTCACAGCACCAAATGTCGGGGCAAGCGCCTTCACAATACTGACGATTTCATCCGTATTTTTCGTATCTAAACAGATTGGAAAAGCATCAACATTGGCAAAACGCTTTAGTAAAATCGCCTTCCCTTCCATTACTGGTAATGCCGCTTTAGGTCCAATATCCCCTAAGCCTAAAACTGCCGTGCCATCCGAAACAACAGCTACCATATTGCCTTTCATCGTATAGTCATAGACAAGTGATGGGTTTTTCTCAATTTCCACACATGGAGCTGCTACTCCAGGTGAATAAGCCAAACTAAGATCATAAGAATCCTGTACTGGCACCTTCGAAATAACCTCTAATTTTCCGCTATAGTGTGCATGCATTTCTAATGCTTTTTTCATTACGTCCATTCCATCCCATCCTTTTCCCTTTGTTTTTCATTATATTTCAGAATCATAATACTTTGTGAAAACATAGTCAACAAATTTTCTGTCAATTTATTTTACCCTTCAAAAATACAGTATTTAATGCCTTTGAATATATTTTTCTGTCAAATTAAACACTTCACAATCAATTATTTTAAGATAATTAATGTTCTATATTACGTCGCATAAAATGTACAACTGTAGCCTTTTCACCTGTTCATCTTTTCACATAGTATTTTTCTTATGTAAATGAGAATTTTTTCACAAACTTATGTAAGCGCATCCATTGTCTTAATTGAGTTTGTCACAATTTATTCACATTTTTTCACAAAGTTTTTTATTATGTATCTCAAAGTATTTATGTAAGTCACAGCTAACCAACAAAAAAAGAGCCCTTATGTTAAGGACTCCTGCGTAAAGTGATGGATAAAAGCCGTGATAATATGCTTGGAAGACCATTGTTCCCCAGATACTTTCGTAATCGGATAATCACGAGGAAAAATTGTTTTGGTCATTTCTTCAATTGTATAACCTTGCATAAACAATTGCTTTACTTTTCCCTCCATGTCTTCTAAATAAGCAATTTTTTCCTGTATTTTTGTTCGCCCATCTGCTATAAAGCCCGCATGACAGCAATAGACGACATCGAAATCGTAGTTGACTATTTTCCTCAAAGACGCCAAGGTATGTACGATGTTTTCTTCATCAAGCACAACCTTCGTCTTTGGCTGAATAAACAAATCTCCTGTAAACATAGCACCTGTTTCCCGATTGTAAAACGACAAATGATCTGTTGTATGCCCAGGTGTTTCAATGACATCCCATGTAGCTGATTTCGTTTGAATAGTATCGCCAATTGCTTGGGCAACAAACGCCGGTCGTTCCCCCCAAAGTGCCTGACGATAAAGCGGATAATCTCCATCCACTGCACAAATGCTGACTGAATCTCGGTGTATATAGATAGGTACATTTTTATGATGGTGTTGAATCCATGCAGCATTGCCTACATGATCCTCATGAGAATGCGTTAAGGCCAATTGCTCTATTGGTATTTCATTAAAAAAGGATTGGAATTCCTGCGACAGCGAATAGGAGCCTGTATCAATCAGTAACCCATCCACAAAAAAACTGTACACACTCATGCCAATCCCCTGAACTGCTACTTTACCATGTGCACATCGTACATCATGATGCTGTTCAATCTCTAGACTTTTCTCACGTGTAAACATCCTCTTCCCCCTTTGCCCCTTGTACAAAAAAGTGTAGCATATAATGAATGGCGAGTCATTTTTGCGAATAGGTAACAACAACGGAATTTTTCTTTACACGTTTTCCGAAATGCTAACACATAAAGAAATAAACATATATTGACAGTCAGCAAAAGCAATGTATGACTACCTGCCAGTCATTTGTAAAAATTTCTAACTAACAATGATGAAAAGTTTTTAACACTCTTACAGTTGCGTGTTAACTGGACTTGCTTACCTCCCAGTTAACACAAAAAAATCCATTTATCTTAAAAAATACAATTTTATTACACTGAGTATCACGTAATTTGATTGTCAATATCTGATGTTTTTTATAGAATCTTATTTATATAAAGTGTAAAGGAGCAATACTTATGGAGACAAAAGAGGTTCAGCATGTATCCAAGCGACAACAGAAGAAAACGATCAATAGAGAAAATATTATTAATGCCGCTATCGAATTATTTAGTTCAAAGTCATTTGCTGAGGTGAGCATGCGGGCTATCGCTAAACATGCAAACGTTTCTCCAGGTCTAATCTATCAATATTTTGATGATCAACAACATTTATTTATGACGGCATTTAAAATTGAAAGCTCCAGCCTTTTAAACGTATTGCACCAAACCGTCGAGGGACAAGATCATCAACTCGAATTACTGGCAACAAAATATATAGAATACATGTATATGCACGATAATTTATATCATATGATGACCTATTTCATGCTAGAAAACGAACAACATGGCAATGTCTCACAAGAGCTACATGACATAATCGATGAGTTATTTTCACTTTTCAGAGAAGCTTTAAGACAACATCTCCCTAATGACCATCTTAAACATACTGTTCAACTTTTTTTCGCATCGTTAAATGGCCTATTAATTACCTATAAAAATTTACCTGGTCGTTCATCAGACTCCAATTTGCAACATATTAAGCAACTAACAAATCTTTTGGTCCATACAATAAAAAGGCAGGAAAAATAATACCTGCCTTTTATTTTTTTATGGTTGTTTGACTACCTGCTTTAACTGATGCTTGAGTAATTTTCCAACAGCATTGCGAGGAAGCTGTTCAACAAACTCTACTTCTTTCACTGCTTTATAAGAAGCTAAATTTTCTTTACAAAACGCCATTATGTCCGCTTCTGTTATCGATATGTTTGGTTTTACCACTATATAAGCTTTTGGAATCTCGCCCCACTTTTCATCCGGCATGCCAATCACCGCTACATCAGCAACAGCTGGATGGTTGGCAAGAGTTAATTCTAATTCTGCAGAATAAATATTTTCTCCGCCACTAATAATCATATCTTTTATTCGATCAACAACATATAAGTAGCCATCACGATCTATATAACCAACATCTCCAGTATGGTACCAACCATTCTTTAATACTTGCTTTGTCGCTTCCCTATTTTCGAAATAGCCAACAAACACTTGTGGGCCACGTAAGCGGATTTCTCCTACCTCACCTGCAGGTAACACTTCGCCTGATTTCACATCAACTACGGCTATTTCACCATGCATCATCGATTTTCCCATAGAATCATACTTATCTTTATTCATTTGCTCCTTCCACATTGTCACTGCCCCTGTGTATTCCGTAATACCATATACCTGCTGAATCGGAATACCTAGTTGACGAAATCCTAAAATAAGTGGCACAGGCACAGATGAAGCACCACAGGTAATGTTACGAATAGAAGATGAGTCAGCGTTAGCAACCTCATACGTTTTTAATAAGTATGCTAACATTGTTGGTACTGTCATCATGGTCGTAATCTTTTCTTGTTCGACAATTTTCCAAGCTGCCATAGGCTCAAACGCTTCCATGAGTACCATTGTACAACCACACAGAATATTTGTGATGAGCGGAGCGATGCCACCTATGTGAAAAAATGGTGCCACCATTAAAAAACGATCATCCTCCCACCAATCGATGGTTTGCGATAACCCCATCCCAGCAGCCAATAAATTATTATGGGAAATCATCGCTCCCTTTGGCTTACCTGTTGTACCCGATGTATACATAATAAGCGCTACGTCATCATTACTTGCATCATAAACAGGTTCTTGACTGTTCTCTTCAAAAATAGCTTGCAAGGAAGGGACAGTTGCATGTGATAGAATGTCAGTATTGACACCTTGTACTTGTAATGCTTGCATCATTGACGCAAAATCAACATCATAAACAATGAGTTTTACTTTACTATTCTCCACAATATATTGAAGCTCCGGCACTTGTAGACGCCAATTTAAAACAACGGTGATGACACCAATTTTCGCTGCTCCCATTAACACTGCAATGAAATCCTCATTGTTTTTGGATAAAATCGCTAGACGATCCCCTTTAGCAAAACCTTGCTTCTTTAAAAAATGAGCAAAGCCATTGGCCCTCGCATTCATTTGTTGAAATGTCCACCGCTTGTCTTTGTGAATAAAAGCCTCCTTCTCCCCCATTAAAACTGCACGATCCCGTAATAACTTACCAATATTAATGTTCATAATTGTCACCCCTAAACAATTTTTGTCCACATATTAATCTAGTGCAATTGGTAAATCCTTTATATCCTTTATCGTTTGCTCCTGGAATAAGGTAAATATCTCTTCCCAGATTTGTTCCCATTTCCTTGCTGCTTGTCGATTTTCAAAGTTTGGTAACGCGGTTAAATTCACCTGCATTAATTGTTCGATTTGCTCTGCAAACCGCTTTACTTCCTTCGCCGAGCTATCTACAAGAATACTAGCAATTAAATCATAAATAGAAATTTGCGGTCTCATCTTCACAAGATCTCTATATATCTGAGATAATAAAACATTTCTTGGCCCCTCCCATAATTCATTCACTAGACTATCTCTAAACAATCTTGGAATGACTGAAAAATCTTCAATCGCCCCATGTCCACCAAAAATAGAAATAGCCAACCTTAGCTTATCTACAGCTTCTTTAGAAGCATAAATTTTTTGCAATAAAATTAATTCACGCACAACGAACGCTTCAAGAGTATTAGGTTCTTGTTGTGTTTGAAGAAACGCTTGGTAAATATAAAAGGCTGAGCCTACAATACGTTTAGCAGCATATTCTAAATCCTCAAGCTGTGCTGCAGCCATTGGAAATTCATCAATGCGCCGATCAAATACTGATCTAAAGCTTGCGTATAGCTTAGCTTCTTGTGCTGCTCTCATTAAAAAAGCACCACTAGCAAATCCGATATCCAACCTTGAGCGGGTTAAAACAATACTAACAGCAAGAGCAACACCTCTATTTTGTGGGCCTACGCGATAAGCAATAGCTCCTTGATAATCGATTTCTGCTGATGGTAACTCTGCAGTACCAATTTTCCATTTCAAACGATTGATCACGTGATGATTTCTTTTCTCTTTTTCCTTATCCCCTTGAAGCCAAGTAGGTACAATAAACACCGCAATATCATCAGTGTGCTCGATGCGCGCAGTCACTACAGCATAATCGGCATGCACTGCTGAGCAGAAAAATTTATTGCCAAATAACCGATAATGATCGCCCTCAGGCTTAGCCATTAGTACATTCGCTGGAATGTTTGATCCCCCTTGAATCTCTGACATATACTGTGCACCGATGCCAAAATGTCCCTCATAGCCTTCTGTCACATGCTCATATATACGCTTTACTTCATCAGGAACCTCCTCCTTGAAATGATCGATTAAAGCAACCAGTCCGTCTGTACATGCTAGTGGACAAGTAATACCAGCTTCTCCATTACCATGTAAAAAAAAGCGCTTAATGATCCCTTCATTTTTCAACTGTTCCTTAGAAAATAGACCCTGTCCAAATATGTCTTTCTCCATTTGTTGCATCTGGTTTGAACGAATAATGCGATCAATGCGCTCATTATATGCATTGTAATGTCTTATTTTAGGCTGATTTTCCGGACGTGCACTTTCAGCAGCCATTGCACGCCAGTCCGATGATCCTTTTTCCACAAAAGGCTCTAGTCTCGGCAGCATCTCATCCCATGTTTCATGACAAAACTGTTGCAAAACTTGTAATAAAAAAGGATTATCTAAATCATTCATAGCATCTCTTTTGTCAATAAATTCTCGAAAACTATATGTTTTTTCTCCAACATGCACCAATATACACACTCCTTTTCTAAATTTTAAGAATATTTTAGCATCTTAAATTTAAAAAGTAAACAGTGTTTATTTTTCGATTCTCTAGGTACGTTTTTCTATTTTAATCGTGCTATCTGATACTTCGAGCAGTCTATCCACTACTTTTTTTGTTCTATCCATCACTTTGTACATTCTATCCACTACTTTTTCTGTTCTATCCATCAATTTATGCTTTCTATCCACTTCGATGGAGCCTATCCTTCACTTTGAGCTTTCTATCCACCTCTTTTTCTGTTCTATCCTTCACTTTCTACGCTCTATCCACCACTCTAAGCGCTCTCCAAACCAAAAAACGCCCACCGAAGTGAGCGTTTCAATTTAATTATTCATTTGTGCCTTTTTCCACATCATACACGGTAATCCAATCACTGAAGCTGCCTACATATAATTGGATGTTTTCATAGCCTTCATCTGCTAGCACTGCATATAACGGTGAGGCTGTCACGCCGCTACCACAGTAGACGACAATCTGCTCATCAGGCGTAACTTTTTGGCGTAATGCGTCGTTCGCTTTTAATTGACCGTCTGTCTTTAATTGCTCCCAGTCAAAGTTTTTTGCGGTTGGAATATGGCCTGCTACCTTATCCAGTGGTTCCATTTCGCCACGATAACGTTCAGCTGCACGTGCATCGAGCAAGGTTGCTTGTACTTCGCCGTCTACTATTGCCTTTACCGCTTGGCGTGGCGCATATAGTTCATCCTTCCAATCAAATTCTATGATCGTTGGGGGATATTTTATAATATCCTTGGTGAACGGAATTTTTGCCTCTAGCGCAGGGGCACCGCCATTGACAATCACTACATTTGGGAAACCAGCGTATGTCAGCATCCACCAGGCGCGCGGAGCGAACGGGGCTGCTCCCTGGTCGTAGACAACAATTTGATCTTCATAGCGTAAACCTAATTCTTGAAATACGGAAGTCAACTTTTCTTTGCTCGGCATCGGGTGACGGCCGTCCTTACTGTCCATATCGGATAACTGTTGTTCTAAATCAATATAAATAGCACCAGTTGCATGTCCTTCTTCAAATGCTTTTTTTCCAGCTTCTCTGTCCTGAAGATCGAAGCGAGCATCGATAAAACGGACGCCATCAAACTGTATTTCATCCACTGATTTGAATACTTTTCCCATATAAATCACCTCATGCGTATTGTAATTGTGCGTAAATTGCTTTCCAAGAAGCTAAACGGCTCTCTTCTTGTAAGGCAAGTCTTTCTGTCTCAATTTGTTCAAGCGCTTGATGATAAATATATAAACGTAATTTTTCGGCTTCCTCTGCAATAAACGTAATGGCCCATGTCATAAGAAAAACTTTCTGTGCATCTAAATAATCTTGTGCATCTGGTTTTGTTACAGCTTCCAACGCCTCGCTCAACTTTATTTTTTCATTCTTCTCAAAGAAAGCTTTTTGATTGCGGAAGTGAGATTTTACGCTAGTATATTTTGAAATATCTGTGAATGGCCCTTCAAAATCCAGTAAATTTGGCTCTGAAGATTCAAAGGTTAGGAACGAGAAGCTTCTATTCAACTCTTTCAGCTCACGCACCTCATCTTTGAAGCGTTGCTGCATTTTCTTGCTTATGAACTGTGATAAACGGAAGTTTGTAACACGCATTTCTTGTGTAAAATCAAAACGCAAGCTTTGCATCACTTCCTTCAGTGCATGCTCCAATGCTTGCTGTGCTGGCATCGCAGCAAATGTCGAAGGATTATAACCTTCCTTAAAGAACTCAGGATAACGATAATAGACACGTTGGAGAACATAATACAGGAGCTCATCAAGCTCTTGCTTTGTTTCACTCTCTAGCATGCTTGTATTGAGCACGCTGAACTTCGATTGGATATGTTGTTCAAGTGTTGCTAATTCCTCTAAACGCTCATCTTTACGTTTTAAGTTTTCCTCCGTTTGTGCGATTAAATCGGCTAAACGTTGCTCTGTTTTATCGACTTCTTCTGCAAGAGCCTGTACTGCTAAGGCACTTAATTCATCATTTAAAAATGTATGGAAGTCGCTTTCGAATGGTGGCATGCCAGATGTTAAATCAGCACCTTCTACTTTTTCTTTTAATGCTAAAAGACTGGATACCCCATACAGTCGTGGGAAACGAATGCCAAAACGTTGTAACTCTGAGCGAACATAGCCTTTTACGTCTTCCTGTTCTTCTTCTGTTGTTGCTAAATCAATGGCATTTACAATAAAGAACATTTTATCAAGTTCAAATGCATCCTTGACACGACCAAGCTGAATTAAAAACTCACGGTCAGCTTTAGCAAAGGCATGGTTATAGTACGTAATAAATAGGATGGCATCAGCATTGCGAATATATTCAAAGGCTACACCTGTATGACGAGCATTAATCGAGTCCGCTCCTGGTGTGTCAACAAGTGTCACACCCATGCGTGTCAATGGGCTATCGTAATAGAAATCAATATTATCAACAAAGCATGATTTGTTTTCTTGCGCCACAAATTTTTCAAATTCTTCACGGCCTACACGAATGATCGTACCAAGCTCAGATTTAAATGTTGGATAGCCTTCCTTATAGGCACGAATAAATGACTTATGAACATTTAAACGTTCATCCGTTAACTGAACGGCAAGCCCTTCATCAGCACGATTATAGGCTTCCTCCAACGAAGCTACAGACAAGCCAATTGCCGCATACGAGCCTTGAATATCCTCTAGCATTTGCTCGGCTGTTTTAAGCTGTACATCGGCCGTTTCATGTGGATGCTCTGGTGTTACTGGACGAATTTTATTGATGGCTGCTGTTGTTGGGTTCGGTGATACAGGTAACACCTTTGCACCCATTAATGCATTGGAGAAGGATGATTTCCCTGCACTAAATGCGCCAAACAAAGCAATCGTAAAATCTTTTTTCTGTAAACGTTCCACTTTATTTTCAAGGTAATGGGCAACTTCTGCAAAGCCTTGAACCTCTTTGACTGCATTGGCTGTATGCAGTGCGCGATTAATCACACCATCGATTGGAAGAGTCGTTGCACTGATGGCTTGCTGCGTTTCCTCTTGTTCGATGACCTGCTCTTTTGGCTTCAGCATGGACTCATCAAACAAACGTATATCGGCTAAATCTTGCTTAAATGACTGTGCCCAATTGGCTAGCTGCTGATTCGCAACTTTACGGATTTCATTGCTCGCTTGATGCATAATGCTTGCACTATATTGCTGATAGCCTTCGATTTCAAGCACTGCCTTAATTGCATCCACTTTGTCTTGCATACCCGCCATTTTTAATTTTGATGGTGCAGCCGTTTCTGTTGCCACAGCTTCAAGCGTTGTTGCTTGCGCATTTTTCCAGCTATCTGTTTCCTGAATAAAGTAGCGCTTCGTTGCCTCCGCGACACGGTTGGCGAAGTTTAACACAGCATCACCTGTTAACAGGGCACCAGTTTGAACTTGCTGCTCAATCAATGAAAAAGGTAAGTCAAATACATAGGCATCAATGGCGGAAGCACGCTCTTCATTTAATGCACCTACATCTTTTAATGCTTTTTTCATAAGTCCTTTTAAATGCCCAGTAATTTGTGCATGAACGACGTTCTGATAGGCACTATATGCATCCTCTTTACGACGGTTACGCTCTTCCTCTGTTTTTTTCTTCGCAGTAAAGAGTCCCCCTACTTTAAAGCCCTCCTGCACACTTTCTAAATAAAGGCGGAGGCGATCACGTACATCAGCTGGCATGATGGCTGCATTGGCTAGTAGTTCCTTCCGTTGCTCCTCAAATGTTTCATTCCATGCCTCTACTGAGAATAATTCAACTTGACGATTTAATTTATTGTATTGCTCCAAAATATCTTGATGGTGTGCCCAGTCGTCCGCACTTAAAATTTCTTCATCAATAGTTAAACGATCCTGTCTTTCTTCCATTAAATAATGGTCATGCTCACTTTGCAGTAAACGCAATGTATTCGTTGCCGTTTGTACAAGCTGCTCCTGCCAATCATTCATACTGTCCATCACGATGTTCTTTACGACCTCAAAATCATTATGTGGATGTTCAGGCTCTCTCAATGATGTGAAAAATACACCCTTCGGCACAACGCCCCATGCGGCAAAGGATTGATGAACCGTTGCTTTAAAGTCTTCAAAGCTCAATTCATTATCTTTATGCTTATCAATCATATTGACAATTAAATAAACGTTTGGATTGTATTTCATTAATTGCTTTGTAAATTGGAAATTCAGTTCCGACTGCACATGGTTATAATCCATTGTATAAAATACGATATCTGCAATATGGAGCGCCGATTCCGTTGACATGCGGTGTGCATCATCTGTGGAGTCTACTCCTGGCGTATCCATGACAGTAACACCTAGTGGTAGTGTAGAGGCACTGTGCCCAATTTCGATTTGTGACACTAAATCCCCATTCTTACTAAGCTCTTTTACTGTTTTAAAATCATAGCCTGCCTCAAATTTCACAGGCTTCTCATTGTGCATATAGACAATTGCAAAATCTTCCTCTGATTTATGCACTTTTACGATATTCGCACTTGTTGGAATTGGACTAGATGCCAGTAAGTTTTCACCAGACAGCGCATTAATCATACTCGACTTCCCAGCAGAGAAATGACCCGCAAAGCCAATCACATACTCTTTTTGCTGAATTTTTCGAGCAAAAAGAGAGGTTTTATCCATGCGTTCTGTATCACCATTATGCTGATAGATTATGTATTGCAAAGAAGCTTGCTTTAATAGCTCCTCCAATTGTTGTTCAAAATCTTTCATGAAACCAGTTACCCCTTTTTCGTTAATTATTCATAATTAGTATTCTACCTTATTCAACTAGCAAAGTATAACACTAATTTACGGTAAAAAGCATGTATGCCAACGTTTCTATCCTAATAAGTCCCATCATAAAATCTTGATGATCCGAAATAATCTTCCTCAAATGATAGATGGTCAACTAGTTCTCTTGCTATTTTCTTCATATTTTATAGTAAATGTATTCGGGGCAAAGGTTATTTTTTAAGAATGGAGTGTGATCGCACATGCTGAATCCTAAGTCTCATCGAATCATAGAAAAAAGTTGTCCGTGTCACTGTGAGGATCGATTTTTCTGGCCCCGTATCAAAGCAACAAACGGCACGCCCATCGTCCCTCCTCCTATCGTTCCAGATGGCACTATTTTGCCGATTATCCACCGCTATTTTTATATCGTCACAGCCGATCTTGATCTAACAAATGGGGTCACGCTGCCAGCGACTCTCTTCTGGAATGATAATGCTGACAATATTACAGAGTTTACCCTCTTCTCGCCAAACGGTTACGTCAATCTTTATATTAATGCGGTGATGCAAGAAGGTGGCATTTACACCATAACACCAGCCGCCTTAACAATCGTACCCTACAATGCCACTTTGTATCGAGGAACACCCATTATCATTGAATCGCTTGGCTTTATGACAAATTAATATCCAAGAAAGGAGGTGAATCATATGGCACTTTCCATTATTAATATTCATGTCAATGTCACAGGTACATCTACACGATTTTTTAACGTTTTAGCTGCACCTCTTGCCATTACAGATGGTACTACAGTCGCTGCTACAACGTTTTTAGATGATAGCGGTACAGCGGCAACTGCATTTCCAGTAGTTACAAACGGCTACTATAATTTATATATCAATGGCGTTCTACAGGAGGGTGATGCTTATACAGTTTCTGCAACTGAAGTTACATTCAACACTGTTACAGCATCACTTTCTGCTGGTACACCAATTGTGCTTGAAGCAGTTGAATTAGTCACAACTACCTAACTAAAATAGATGCCCTAAACTCTCTTAGGGCATCTATTTTACAATTGTAGTAGCTCTCTGAGCGCTTACAATAGTCTAGCGCATGACGCCCATCTCCATGAATACATAGGGTTTAAGCAGCCACTTTTATTTTTTAGATTGCACAGACAGGCTTCACCATGAAATAAAGACCCTAAAGGGCGTAAATCGGTGGTACTTTCCATTATCAATAGTCATGTTAATGTAACAGGTACTTCTGCTCTGTCCATTGATTCACAGAAATCTAAGTCACTTGAAGAAAAAATTTACAGGCAATAGACTTCGAACCAATACTTCTAACAAAAATGAAAACTGTTCGGAAAATTGTACAAGGTGGTAGTTTGGATTCCCCTGTTAAAATAAGTAAAAAAATAATGAAAACCGAAAACTCCGATTCTTTGTCTATTAGGCTTAGATTGGGTCTTTTTTTTATTCCAAAATCAAAGGACACTTAATTAATACATTGTAAGTACATGAAACAAAACAATGGTACTCAATAATGGACGAGTTTTTTTAAGTGGCATAACCGTTGCTTTTTTGTCAACAATTTTAGGAAAACAGGCACCAATTGTCAACATAAATAATATGATATAAAAAAATAAGGGGTGTAAGCTGTGACTTGGTTAATCATTTTAGCTTTTACGCTTTCATCAAGTATAGATAATTTAGGCGTAGGGCTCTCTTACGGGATTCGAAAGATACATGTTAGTTTTGGGAAAAATTTATTAATAGCAATTATATGCTTTGTTATGAGTATGGGAGGCATTACGTTTGGGGTTTGGCTCTCGACTATTCTTCCAGGTATGCTTCCTGTAATCTTTGGAGCCTTATTGTTATTTATCATTGGAATTCGCATCATTCTTTTAGCTAAACCACGTAAAAATGAACCTTCAAAAGAGGCGTTACAGCCCAAAAATGGGCAAAGTATTTTTAAAAACCCTGAGGAAGCTGATTTTAATAAGTCTGATGAAATCGGCTGGGGAGAATCTATACTTCTTGGTATTGCATTATCAGCAAATGCACTTACAAATGGTGTGGGCGCTGGCCTACTCGGACTTTCACCTGTTGTCATTTCGTTAACAGCTGCAATCGGGAGCTTTATTACTGTTTGGGCAGGAGTCAAATTAGGAAGTAAGGTCGCTGATGTTCAGGTTAGTTCATTTACTATAGGGCAATTTGGCACAGTAATTAGTGGTTTGTTGATGTTACTGCTTGCTTTTGCAGCATTTTATTAATATTATGTTGACATTTTGTCAACATAATATTACACTTCTGTACAACGGTAATTTTCCATTAGACAATCATTAAGGAACTAACAGAAGGGAGAATCGAATATGGCAGAAAATAGAGAAAGTACTACTCTAGGTTTATTGTTGAAAGAATTACTAAAAGAACGCTCATTATCCATGCGGAAGTTTAGTGAACTTACAGGGGTCGATACAGCTACGATTTCACGGATTATCAATAATAAACGAAAGGCAACACCTCAACATTTAGAAAAATTCGCTGAATGTCTTGGTATTCCTTTCATTAATCTTGTTGAAGCTGCAGGGTATCCTATCGAACAGAGACATGAAGAGTCTCAATCAGATATTCATACTTCTGTTGATGCAATACAGACTTTTCTTAAGGCTTCTAATGTTTATGACAATCAATTTTCAGTGCAAGATGTTGAAAAAAAATTAGACGATTATGGATTATTTGCTCAAACAGAAGAAGGAAAAAATACAATTCATAAAAGTTTTAACGAAAAGATTCAGAGTGTAGGTAGCGTTGGACCATTTATTAGCAAGTTGAAAGAGTTATATGAAAAATTTACAACAAATAAGGGTACACTATTTGAATTAACAATAATTGGAAGTACATTATTGTATTTTATTATTCCAGTGGATGTCATTCCGGATTATCTATTTCCTATTGGTTATTTGGACGATGCGATAGCTGTACAACTTACTGCAAAAGGTTTGTTAAAAAATAACTGATAGGTGGATTAATTAATTTATGAAACATAGTAAAACGAGCCGTAGATGGCTAAGAAATTCGTTTTTAGCATTTGCATTAATCATCTCAATAGGGATTGTTTATTGGATATATCAGTACAATAGTGGATTGGCTATGGCAGAAGACGATATCAATAAAGAAGATGAAGAGACTTTTGAGCCTTTCAAAGGTGTAGACCCGCAATTTGGTGAGATTAATGTGCTATTGATAGGCAGTGACTCTAGAGGAGACGAAGGTAGATCTGATGCTTTAATGATTGCACACTATAATCAAACTACGAATAATGTAAAAATCGTTTCGATTATGAGAGATACGTATGTTGACATCCCAGATTACGGGATGAATAAAATAAACGCTGCATTTGCTTTTGGAGGCCCAGAACTTGTAAGGAAATCAATTAAGCAGAATTTTGATATTGATGTCAATTACTACGCTATCGTTGATTTTGAAGGATTCCCCAAAATTGTGGATCTTCTAGCACCAAATGGGATTGAAGTTGATATCCCTTATGAAATGTCATATGGAATTGGTATGACATTATTTCCTGGAGAACAAACTTTACACGGTGACCAGTTATTAGCTTATGTACGATTCCGCCACGATCGTTTAAGTGATTTCGGGCGAGTTGAACGCCAACAGGAAGTTATGACAAAGGTCAAAGAACAAATTAGCTTTCAAAGTTTAATAAATTTACCCAAAATACTTGGTGTTGCAGAGGCATATATCGATACTAATATTGACAATAAAACCATTCTTGCAATTGGGAAAGGTTTAATGGATGGGAAATCTAATGGTGTGGATACTTTACGAATTCCTGTCGCCAGTTCTTTTGACAACAAACATGTAAATGTAGGTGCAGTGCTAGATATTGATTTGGAAAAGAACAAAAGTGCATTGGAAGAGTTTTTATCATCAGAGGACAATGTACAAGTGACTAAATTAGAAGGAGTTTCATCTTAGAGAGAATATGAATATAGATTATCAACTTTTCAAACTACTAAACCAGTTTGCAGGAAAATATCCGATTTTAGATCAACTTGTCCTCTTGTTTTCAAAGTATGGACCCATTCTATTTGGACTGGTATTTATATGGCTATGGTTTTCAAAATCCCAAAATCAGCAGGAAAATAGAAAAATAGTATTATATGCATTAACGATTGTTATTCTTACACTTGGTATAGATAAAATTATAGAAATGGCGTATTTTCGACCTCGTCCATTTGTCAATCATAGCGTAACATTATTACTCGAAAAATCAAATCTGGATCCTTCATTTCCAAGTAATCATGCTGCTGGTTCATTTGCCCTGGCATTCGCTTTGTTTTGGAAACGAAGAAAAATGGGCACTGTACTCATCCTGCTGGCCTGCTTAATGGCCATTTCAAGAATTTTTATCGGTGTGCACTACTTTCTAGATGTGTTAGCAGGTGCATGTATTGGATTAGGGGTAACTTACATAGTTATGTTATTAGGTCGTCTTTTGGAATCTACCTTGCTACGCAAGAAAATATATGCAAAGTAAGAGGTCTTTAGATTTAAAAAGTTCGTAATAGATGCGAACTTTTATATGCTCCAACCATCATTGCGGAAAAAACTCGCTGCAATTATTGTGTTTGAAGCTGTAGCATTAGTCACAACTATCTAAACAAAATAGATGCACTAAACTCTCCTTAGGGCATCTATTTTACTATTATAGTTGCTGTCTGAGCGCGGCAATTTTTTTTGCATAGTCTAGCGCACGGGGGCCATCTCCATGAATACATAGAGTTTGAGCAGCGACTTTTATTTTTTTAGATTGCACAGACAAGACTTCATTGGCCGTTAAAATACCTTTTACATGTATCAGCATTTCTTGCTCTGTTTGTATTAAGGCATTAGGCTCCTGTCTATCCACTAAAGTGCCATCATCGTTATAACGTCGATCCGAAAAAACTTCCTCATATACTTGAAGCCCCTTGCCTCTTGCAATCTCTACGATTTGGCTACCAGATAAACAATATAAAATAAGCTGTGGATTAAGATCATAGACTGCATCGACGACAGCTGACGCTTTTTCCCGATCATTTACGCATTGATTATAGAGTGCGCCATGTGGCTTAATATGATGGAGCATGCCTTTTTCAATTTGAACGAAGGCTTGTAATGCGCCAATCTGATAGACCATCATATCATAAATTTCTGCTGCGCTAAATGCCATGTTTCGACGACCAAAGCCCTCTCGATCAGGATAGCCTGGATGTGCACCAATATGAACATTTTTACGAATGGCACTGCGAACAGTTTGATGCATCAACGTATGATGCCCTGCATGATAGCCGCATGCTATATTAATGGATGTGACATAGTCCAATATTTCTTCCTCTTTTCCTGTTAGAAAAGCATCATCATATTCAGCTAAATCACAGTTAATATCTATTGGCATCCTCTTACCTCCAGTGCAAATCGTATCGTGTTAAACATACGCATTTGAGCTACTTTATGTAAATCGTCTTCATGTACCGTCGCAATAATAGGATAACCCCCTACCGTTTGGGCATCGGCCATTAAAATGATAGGATGACCGCTTGGCGGCACTTGAATGGTGCCGAACTGGGTCGCCTCTGACAAAATATCTTGCATTTCTTGCAGCTGTAAAACAGTTCCCTTTACGTAATAGCCCATGCGATTACCACCAATAAATTGAAAAGCATTTTGTAAAAAATGGTGTTGACTCTCTTCCGTAAATAAATGAAAATGAGGGCCTTTCAGTACTCTAACTGAAATAGCACGATCAAAAGTTGGACGATATGGCGCATAAAGACCTCGATTATAACGGAATGGCGCTGAGTCTTGCCCATACAAAATGCTACCTTTTGTGATGTTTATTCCTAGTTGACCAAGTGACAGGTTTGAGCGACTACCAAGCTTAACTTGTGAAGTAAACCCGCCAAGAGGTGTCAAATAAACAATCGCGCCTTGATTCACATGTTTAATCACCAACTGATCGCCATTCATTAAGTGGAATGTTTTCCACATCTCTATCGGTGTATTATTGACCAAGCATGTACAATGTCCACCTGTTAATACATAGACTCCATCTGCCAATGCCTCAAATTCAAAGCCACCCACAAACATTTCAAAGGATGTTTGGTCATGAGAATTTTCTAAGATTAGCTGTGCTGCTTGAAACGATACTTTGTCCATCGGTCCAGATAACGGAATACCAAATGCCCGATAGCCAAATCTACCTTGGTCCTGTAGGCTACCATAGACACCTTGTTTAGTGACGAGCAGAAGTGGCTTCAATCGCTACACTCCTTTGCTTTTCATTTCCCAAAACTGTTGTTTAGTTATTTCATAAAATTGAACTTCATCGCCAAGAGCCAATAAAAATGGCTCTTGGCGATCAACATTAAATAAATCTAGAGGAGTTTTCCCGATAATATTCCAGCCACCTGGTGACTCAACAGGGTAGATGCCTGTTTGCCTACCGCCTATACCAACAGAACTAGCTGAAACAGTAGCTCGTGGCTTCTTTAAGCGTGGTACACACAACTTAGTATCTAATTCACCTAAATAAGGAAAACCTGGTAAAAAGCCCATAACATAAACATAATAGCTTTTCGATAAGTGTAATGTTTTAAAGTCTTCAAATGATAAACCTGTATAGTTCATGACTCGCTGCTTATCTAAGGCAAATTCCTCATCATAGCAAATGGGTATTCTTAAAATTTTCTTCGTTCCTTCTGCCATTGCTGTGAGAGTTTGCATCTCTAGCCAATCCCCTCTCAATGAACCGATATCTAGAGGCTGTTTGACATAGGCTGTAACAGTATGATAGCTTGCAACACTTTCGACGAGATTATGCTGTAGCTGCTGTTTCAGAAACCGATTAAATGCTTGGACTGCCTGAAAGTTGGCGTGGGAGATTTCCTCCTTGAATGCAAAGCGAATAGTATGTTGGCTAATCCACATCGCATGAGGAAATTCAATGATTGGTTGCACGTATGCTCTCCTCAATACAAAGCTTTACCGCAGCTATTAAATCTCGGATATGCCAGCCAGGAATTTTGCCATGTTGGATGGCCAGGTCAAATGATGCCGGAATATGAATAAAGCCAGCACGAACCCCTTCGTGTTGCTGTGCATAAACAAGTCCTTCATACATAATATTATTGCATAAGTACGTACCTGCAGTATTTGAAATTTCTGCTGGATACCCCGCTGCCTGTATGCGATTCACCATATTGCGAATCGGTAAATTCGTTAAATAAGCATCCGCTCCATCCTTATCAATGCTTTCATCGACCGGCGTGTAGCCATTATTATCAGGCTCACCATCTTTCACATTAATGGCAATGCGCTCTGGCGTTATTTTAAAACGCCCTCCTGCTAATCCTAAAGAAATAATAATTTGTGGCTTTACTTCCTCTATATACTGCTTTAATTGTTCCGCCGATTGCTGAAAATCTACAGAAAGAATTCGTCCAACAATGCGATAGTCTCCTATTGTTTCTCCATCTAAATTTTCGACAATTTGCATCGTTGGATTTATTTTATAATGAAGGAATGGCTCAAACCCCGTTACTAATAGTTTTGTCATGTTAGTCACCTGATTTCTTTATGTATAACCCTAAAGGATTGGCTTTATTTTACAACAATTTTCTGAAAAAATAAATATTTCTCTTCATTTGGGCAAGTAAAAAGAGTATGAAGCGCTGATGCTCCATACTCTTTTGGCTGTAATTATTTCAAATGTGCAGTCGCCTGTTTCATGACGTATTTCCCAACACCAATATAGATCACTACAGCTGCTCCAATCAATACGAATGTCATTGCTAACCGCTCCTTTTCATATAAATTATGTATTTTTTTATTAGGCTTTCAGACCATCTCATTGAATTTGAAAATCATTCTCATTATTATATTATAAATTTCACGTTAATTCGTCAAGACATACTTTCATCTTACCCTTTTTACATGGTAAGATGTAGAAAAGTCGGAAAAAGGATGCGGTAATGATGAGTAATTCGAAGTACTTTCAAACTATTTTAAACGGGACTATTCACGCTTTAAAATCCATTCTTCCTATGGATATAGAAGTAAAGTCGCCTAGTATTATTTCTGAACCCTTTCAACAGCAGCAAATGGGCGTATTAATTGGTTTAATTGGAGATGTAAAGGGTCGCGTTATCATTGATTCATCCCCCGATGTGTTTAGCGGGATTGGGAGTACCATGTTCGGTATGCCACTGGAGGGAGAAATGCTAGAATCCTTTACTGGAGAATTTGGTAACATGATTGCAGGAAATTTATGTACAACTGTTGGGCAAGAAAGCTTAGAAATTGATATCACTCCTCCAACCGTGATGGTGGGCAATACAAAGTTATACGGCTTTGAAAAAGCATTTGTTCTCCCAGTTTCGGTTCCAAGCATTGGTGCATTAACAGTTCTATTAACCATCGAGGAAGAAGGATAAAAAACTAGAATGGATCATTGTATGCAAAAGCCTACAGCCTTCATGTATAGGTAGAAAAAACGGGAAGGAATGTGCAAGTCTTTCTCCATCTATTGTTTTTATTAAAATTAAGCAAAATATAATAAGATAACAAGCTCTCTCAATGACTTTTGAGATGGCTTGTTTTTTTCTTTTTTTAATTCTTCACACTTTCTTCACATAATACATGTAGAAGTGTGATTTTTTTCACATCAAAATGATATGGATTTTTATATGATGACAGTAAGAAACACAACAATAAAAAGCGTAGGAGGGGCAAAAATGGCAAACAACAAAAAGAAGTCAGATGAAAATTTAAAAGGTTCACTCTATGCAGTTTTTGGAGTTGGTATTATCATCATTTTACTTTGGGTGTACTGCTTCGATTTGTTCATTGGAAGATTTTAATATATAAAGAAGGGACAGAAACATATGCACATACATAAGTATGAGAAGTATTGGCTTGTGTTCGGAGTTGCTACTTTAGTTGCATTCCTGATCATTCTCGGTATCGGGGCATTTCATCAAGGCTCCCATCCGAACAATGGTAAAAAAACACTAGATTACGAGAAAGTGAAAGAGACAGCACCTTTTGATAATCCAGGAGTTCATAAGGTCGAGGGAAAAGATTGGGATTATGAAGTGGTAGTAGTAGCTTCTGCATTCAATTATAATCCTCCACAAATTGAGGTACCACTTGGTGCAAAGGTGAAATTCATCGCAACAAGCGAAGATGTTATGCACGGTTTTGAGGTGGCAGGTACGAATATCAACATGATGCTTGAGCCTGGTTATATTTCGGAATACGTAACAGAAGTTAACAAAGTAGGCGAGTTTTTAATCGTATGTAATGAGTATTGTGGTACAGGACATACGATGATGCACTCTATGCTAAAGGTGGTGGATTCAAATGAGTCACACTAATTCGATGACAAAAGTAGATCGTCGCGATGCAAAGCTAGCAATGGCACATATTTATGTGGCATTCATCTCATTGCTATTAGGTGGTCTTGCAGGTTTATTACAAGTATTTGTGCGTTCTGGTCAATTTACATTACCAGCAGGCATTGGCTATTATCAAGTTTTAACAGTACACGGTGTATTACTTGGTCTTATTTTAACTACATTCTTTATTTACGGCTTCCAAATTGCTAGTGTAAGTCGTACATCTGGTACATTCACTGATAGTCAACGTAGACTTGGCTGGATCGGTTTTTGGTTAATGACAATTGGTACAGCTGCTTCAGCAACCATGGTTTTATTGAATAAAGCAACTGTACTTTATACATTCTATGCACCCCTAAAGGCACACTGGATTTTCTATTTAGGCCTTACATTAGTCGTGGTTGGTTCTTGGGTTGGCGGCGCAGGTCAAATTTTACGTTATGTACAGTGGCGCAAAGAAAATAAAGGTAGCGGACAACGCAGTCCATTATTATCGTTTATGGTAGTTGTCAATAATTTAATGTGGTTCGTGGCAACACTTGGTGTAGCAGCTTCTGTATTAATTCAACTGTTACCATGGTCATTAGGTTTAATTGAACGTGTCGATGTTGCATTATCCCGTACCCTCTTCTGGTATTTCGGGCATGCACTTGTATACTTCTGGCTATTACCTGCCTACATGGTTTGGTACGTGATTATTCCAAAAGTAATTGGCGGAAAAATTTTCTCCGATTCTTTAGCAAGACTTTCGTTCATGCTGTTCTTACTCTTCTCTATTCCTGTTGGGATTCACCATCAGTTAACAGAGCCTGGTATTGATGGTACATGGAAGTTCATTCAAGTTGTATTAACGTTCGCTGTAATTGTCCCATCTCTTATGACAGCCTTCTCGATGTTTGCCATGTTCGAGTTACGTGGTCGTGAATTAGGTGGTAAAGGGCTGTTCGGATGGTTTAAAAAATTACCATGGAAAGATGCTCGTTTCTTCGTTCCATTTATCGGTATGGTGGCATTTATTCCTGGTGGTGCAGGTGGTATTGTCAATGCCTCCTATCAAATGAACCAATTAATCCATAATACCATTTGGGTTACAGGGCATTTCCATTTAACAATTGCTACAGCTGTTGTTTTAACTTACTTCGGTGCGGCCTTCTGGTTAATTCCACATTTAACAGGTCGTACATTGACGAAATCATTAAATAATCTTAGTAATTTCGCTGGTATCTTATGGGCTACTGGTATGACGATTATGTCTTCTGCGATGCATATTGCTGGTCTTATCGGTGCACCTCGTCGCTCAGATTACTCAGAATATGGTGGTGCTTCACAGGCCTATGATTGGATTCCTTATCAAATCGCACAAGCTGTAGGCGGAACGATTCTCTTTATCGCGATTCTAGTCATTATGTATATCGTCGTGAAATTAGCTTGGTTTGCACCTAAAGGTGAAGAAGAATTCCCTATTGGTGATGTACATGAGCTTAGCGGCCCAACACCAGCTATTTTAGAAAACTTCAAAGTATGGCTTGTTATTTTAGTAGCGTTAATTTTATTCGCTTACACAGTGCCAATTATCGATATTATTTCGAACTCACCGGCTGGCTCCAAAGGCTATCAATTGTGGTAAGCATTTAGACATAAAAAGCGATTTCTCAGAAACGAGAAATCGCTTTTTTTATATTATAGTTGATAGAGCTTCCTATATTTATCTTGTAAATAGTCTGCTAAGTATTTAGCATTTAAGCCTTCCCCTGTCGCTTCTTTTAGCAATTCAAATGGCTTTTTCAATGCTCCATATTGATGAACTTTCTCAGTTAGCCACTCTCGAATTGGCAGTAGCTCTCCCTTTTCTAGTAATTCATCAAAGTTTAGAATATCCTTATCCATCGCATGCTTCCATTGCGCTGCATAAATCATTCCTAATGCATAGGATGGGAAATAGCCAAACATGCCACCTGACCAATGCATATCTTGGAGCACACCTTGTGCATCGAACTCAGGACGAATGCCTAAATATTCCTCATATTTATCATTCCAAACTTGTGGCAGATCTTTCGCCTGTAAATCACCATTGAACAGATCACGTTCAATTTCATAGCACAGATATTCACCCATGTTTTCACTAAGTCTTAACCTAATAATCCTTCAGCAAATTTAATCATCCCTAGTCTCAATTTGCAGATATATTTCTTATAATATCATGAAAATTTTTGTATTAAACTACCCCATGAGTTTAAGTACATTTCTTCACAAACTTAATCGAATTCTAACATAAATACCCAAATGCTTCTTGTTGATGTAGATTTGTAATAAAGTTTGATTAAATTAACGATATCAACCTTGATATGAGAACAAAACTAAAGAGCAAGTTTTGAAAAAATGATTGTTCAAAACATGCTCTTATTTAATGTGATAGATTAAATTTTTTAAAGTTCGATAATTTTTGAACTCTTGTTGTACTAAAACACCCCGTTAACCCAATTAGTAATACATTATTTAACCAACGTTTGAAGACTTATTAACACGGGGGTATACACAATTAGTGGAATAAGCAAAATTACTGCACCAATTTTTTTATTCCCCTTTTGTAATAATAAAAGAGTAGTCAAGAAAAATAATGGATAAATAATAAAAGTAATTATTAATACACCATCAACTACTTGATATAGTTTTCCTGTAAATGCACTTAAGAATGGGATTGAAATCCATTCTAGTACGCAAAATGCAATAACCAATATCCACAACCATTTAAGTGTCACCACTAATCACCCCTAAATTTTTGATTGGTCAAAAAATAAAAACTATTTTTCCACTTTATCATCCATTACATTTCAACTTCTTGTATTAATTTTACCAATATACCCAAACCCTGTATAACGAACCTACACTGTTAGTTTGAGTACATTTCTTCACAAACTTCACATTGATATTAACATAAATATCCAATAAAGAACATCTCTCAACTAAAAACTAAAGGCGGGAGAGATGATTTTAATCAATTTTCATTTAAAATTATCGAACTTTGTTATACATTTTCAAAGTTCATTAAAAGAAGATAAGCTTGGCAACTCTAATTTTTTATAAAAATATATAATTAAAATGAATATAAACAGTAAACATACTAACATATTAGTATGTTCAGACTGTAGACAAAAGCCCATCGAGAGTGAACTTCTCGATGGGCTTTTGTCTACAGTCTGAAGCGATTTCTCTACAATGAGAAATCGCTTGTTTTTTTATAGTTGATAGAGCTTCCTATATTTATCTTGTAAATAGTCTGCTAAGTATTTAGCATTTAAGCCTTCCCCTGTCGCTTCTTTAAGTAATTCGAATGGCTTTTTCAATGCTCCATATTGATGAACTTTCTCAGTTAGCCACTCTCGAATTGGTAGTAGCTCTCCCTTTTCTAATAGCTCATCAAAATGAGGAATATCCTTATCCATCGCATGCTTCCATTGTGCTGCATAAATCATTCCTAATGCATAGGATGGGAAATAACCGAACATGCCACCTGACCAATGCATATCTTGTAGCACTCCCTGTGCATCAGACTCAGGACGAATGCCTAAATATTCCTCATATTTATCATTCCAAACTTGTGGTAGATCCTTCGCCTGTAAATCACCATTGAACAGATCACGTTCAATTTCATAGCGAATCATGATATGTAGTGGATACGTTAATTCGTCCGCTTCAATACGAATAAAAGATGGTTCGACCATATTGATGGCACGTAAAAAATCGCCTAATGCAACATCGCCAAATTGTGCTGGTGAGAAATGCTGAAGACGCTCGTAGTTATGCTCCCAGAACTTTTCATTTCTGCCGACAAAGTTTTCATAAAATAATGATTGAGATTCATGAATACCCATTGAAGTACCAGTAGCCAATGGCAGACCTGCAAGCTTTTCATCAATGTTTTGCTCATACATCGCATGACCACACTCATGAATTGTACCAAAAATGGCTGAACGGAAGTCATTTTCATCATATTTAGTGGTAATACGAGCATCTCCATAGTTTAAGCCAATCATGAATGGATGCACACTTTCATCCAAGCGCCCTGCATCAAAATCATAACCAAGCTGAGCAAGCAATTCTAACGATAATTCACGCTGTGCTTCACGTGGGAAATGCTTAAATAACATGCTTGTATCTGGTTTATTCGATGAATTGGCAATTTTTTGGACAAGTTCCACAATGGATGTACGTAGGTCACCAAATACTTGATCTAAAACATCAGTCGTCATATCTGGTTCATATAAATCGAGTAATGTATTGTAAGGAGATCCATTTTTAATTCCCCAATAGTGAATGAATTTTTTCTGCCATTGAATGATTTCCTCTAAATATGGAAGGAATAATGCAAAATTATTACTTGCCTTCGCTTCTTCCCAAGCAGTTTCAGACTTCGATTGAAGAATGACGTATTTTTTATACTCGTCAGCTGGAATTTTTTTGTTTTGATCATAATTCTTTCTTACTTCTTCCACTAAACGTAATGTTACATAGTCAAGATTAGCTTTTTGTGACTCTAAAGCTACTAAAAGCTCCCCCAATTCTTCACTTGTTTGCATATCAAATAAAGAAGCAGATAATGTACCGATTACCTCTGAACGTTGTGCTAAACCTTTTTTCGGTGCACCCGTACGCATATCCCAATAAACGACATTGAGTGCTTCCTCATAATGCTGCATTTTCTTCACATAGTCTGTAAATTGTTGAACTGTCATGCATTCATCCTCCTTTTACATTATAAGTTTATCATATTTTCAAAAATTTTGTATATTGTGGACTTTTTAGTATTTTTATTCAGAATATTCGTCTTTTACTTTCTCTATTATTTTTAAATATTGACTATCTCCTAACCCATAGTGAGGGAAGAGAGAAAATAATTGCTTCATTAAATCCCCTAGCGGCTGCTCAAGATGCTTTTTTATATACGTCGTAATATCATTTTCTTCCTGTAAATAATTAAAATATAATTGAATGCCCTGATACATGACGGGTAAAAGTGTAGCCTTCGGAAAACGATGGTACATGAAAACTTCTTGATAGACCTCTAGATAGCCCCCTAGCTCCAGCTCTGTTTCCTCTACATCATAGGTCGTTTCCTTGACCATATGGAAATAGACCTTGCCTTGATATCCTTGTTGTTCGAGAAAAGCAAGCATGGTCAATAAATTCATCTGACAAAACATATCATCCCCAAACCATAACACAATGCATTGATAGTCTTTTGTCCATAGAGGCTTCAAAGGATTCAATGTCATTTGCTCGTATGCCTGTAATGACACTTGATGCCCAGCCGCTCGGATTTGATTGAATTCCTCGCTGAAAATCGGGCTAGCAGTCGGATTCGTACACATGGCTTCATTGAAAGGTACATAATCACTATTTCCCATTAATTGATGTTTTTCAAATTCTTCATACATCATCTGACCATTTAATACATTCAAAGTCTCTTGATCAAATTGCTCAAAAATACTTTCCTGCAATTCCCTAATTTTCAATTTTTGAGAAATGTCCATTATAAACCAGCCTCTTTCATCATTTAAATTTAACTTCACAAATGTTTGCATAGGCTGAGGAGACCTCCTATAATCATACGGGCTTATGCCAAAGACCCTTTTAAATGCTCTTGAAAAGGATTCCTGAGATGAAAAACCATAGCAGAAAGCAATATCAATAATTTTCTCCTCTGTCTCTTTTAATACCAAGGATGCAAGATAGATTTTTCGTAATGACATATATTTTTTAATCGTCATCCCCGTCATCTGATGAAATTTGAAAGAACAATAATAAGGAGAATAGCCCATCTCCCTCCCTAATTGCTCTAACGAAAACCCTTCTAAGAGATGACCTTCAATGCAATCAATCATCTCCTGTACGATGTTGTTCATCCACATCCCTCCTACTTTGATTATAGTAGAAGGCATCATTGTTTTTATGATATAAGTTGTGAATGTGCAATCAGAACCACCAGTATAACTGGTGGTTTGCTCTGCGCGTGAAACGCTGGGGTACTGGCCCATGTCTAAAGACATTCTGAATGGTCTGCCAACCGCACTCCGTTTTCACACAAACCGCTAAAGCGGCTTACTTATTTTTTCTTTCTCTTGATTTCTTCTCCTGTGAATGGGTCAATGAATTCTTTCATCGTCATTTGATCTTGCAGGATATCTTCTTGTAATTGATTTTTTATATACTCTTGTATCTTTTTCTTATTTCGGCCGACTGTGTCCACATAGTATCCTCGACACCAGAATTGACGATTACCGTATTTATACTTTAAATTCGCATGTCGGTCGAAAATCATTAGACTACTCTTCCCTTTTAAATAACCCATGAACGCAGATACACTCAATTTCGGTGGAATACTTACCAACATATGAATGTGGTCAGGACAGGCTGTTGCCTCTATGATTTCTACATCTTTTCTTTCACATAATTGGCGCAATATTCTTCCAACATCTGCTTTAATTTGACCATAAATAATCTGCCTTCTATACTTTGGCGCAAAGACGATATGATACTTACAATTCCACGTTGTATGTGCTAAACTTTTATTATCCATTTATGGTGGCTCCTTTCGTACGAAGTCGGTTGACTAGACCTGACTTTATTGTACGTTTGGAGTTTTTTTATTGTCCATAGCTAAAAGCTTTCCGGAACCCCCTGCATAGCAGGGGGTTTTCAAAGCACACAATAAAAAAACTGTAGCAAACTTTTGAGCTTGCTACAGTTTATCCTCTTACAAATAAGAGCTTTATATATTATTAGGGGGATTTTAACTAGCTTTCAAGTCATGTTCGGTTTCCAATCAAACATTAATTAAGAGCAATAAGAAAGAAAGTTGGGGATACTTTCTTTCTATCAAAGAACAGAGTCTGTTTACCCTATTCAATGTTTTGGCAAATAGCAATCACTTGCTTCACAGCCTCAGCTGAATGCTGGAGAGCTGCTTGTTCTTCAGTTGTTAGGTGCAATTCAATCACAGATTCAATCCCATTGCCACCTAAAATAGTTGGTACACCTAAAAACAGATCGTTGTAGCCATACTCTCCTTCTAATAGGGCAATAGAGGGGATAATTTTTCGTTGATCTCTCATAATAATTTCTACCATTTGTGCACACGCTGCTGCTGGTGCATAGTAGGCACTACCATTGCCTAGCAATCCGACAATCTCACCGCCGCCCTTACGTGTACGTTCAACGATTTGTTGTAGTCGAGCCTGGGGAATTAGCTTTTCTAATGGAATGCCTCCTGCATAGGAATAGCGAATTAATGGCACCATTTCATCACCATGTCCACCTAACACAAAGCCTGATACATCCTCTGGAGCAATTTGTAGCTCTTGTGCAACAAATGTATTGAAACGGGCTGTATCTAATACACCAGACTGACCGATAATCCGATTTTTGGCAAAGCCTGTTTCCTTATGACACACATAGGTCATGGCATCAACCGGATTACTTAACACAAGGACAATACTGTTGGGTGCATAGTGTTTAATCTGTCTTGACACTTGTTGAATGATTTTCGCATTTGTTGTGACTAAATCATCGCGGCTCATCCCTGGTTTACGAGGGATACCTGCTGTAATGACCACAATATCAGCACCAGCAATATCTTCGTAATGACTTGTCCCTTTAATCGACACATTGAATTTTTCGATAGGGCCTGTTTGTAGTAAATCCAATGCTTTCCCTTTTGTCGGGTTCTCCGCTTCTGGAATATCTACTAGCACCACATCACCTAATTCTTTCTGTGCTAAAAATAAACTTAATGTAGCACCTGTATGACCTGCACCAATCACAGCAATTTTATTTTTACGAAATGCCATTATGCGTCACCTCTATTATCTGTCGGTGATGTTGTGTCTGCTGTTTTTTTAGCACGTGTTGATGCTGTTGTAGTGGCAGGCTTTTTCTTTGATGCCTCTGGTCCTTTAATCATTTGGAATACTTCTTCATCAGGTCTCGGAATGACGTGAGCACCTAATAATTCACCAACACGCATGGCAGCAGCCTTACCAGCTTCCACTGCTGCTTGTACAGAACCTACGTCGCCCTTCACGACTATCGTCACAATACCACCATCGACGAATTCTTGTTTAACGATTGTCACATCTGACGCTTTAATCATCGCATCAGCCGCTTCATATGAACCAACTAATCCTTTGGTCTCAATCATACCAATTGCACTACTCATTGTCCTCACCTCTCATCACTTCAGTAGAATCAATAATACCAATGACCACTGCATCGATTGGTAACGGATTTTCTTTCATAATATAGCGTGATGACCCACCGCTTGTAATGAGTACATCATCACCAATACCCGCACCAATACGATCAGCTGCCACCATTTCTGTGCGAATCGGCTGTTGATTGGAGTCAATTGGTTGAATGATGAGTAGCTTTAAACCATTCAGCCCTTCCTCCTTGCGTGTTGCCCATACACTGCCTATCACTCTTCCCATTTGCATGAACTTCACCCTCTTTATGCGACACAGATTTTCTTATTACTCTGAACGAATTGTTAATGTTTTATTTAACTCTCGTAATTTATCATAAGCCAGTGCTGTCACAATCGTTTTCTTCGGGACCACAATTTCTTGTGCATCGATATCTAGCACTTCTATTTGTGAAAGTAGCTTTTTGTCATAATGATAGACAGATGGTTGCGCTACTTTCTGTATAGCTGGTGACTGTTCTTTCTCAGGTATGGCTGGCTCGCTTACTTGATGATGGACCATTTCAGCAAACGTTCCTTGTTGAATGAACCCTGCATTTGCTTCATCTGTATCAATATGCATTTCTAATCGATAACGCTCTGATACGCGGACGATCACATTCGATAAAATAATGGGGCGAATACCCCCTACCTTGATTTGTACAGACTGTCCATCTACTACATTGAATCTCGCACTATCTGCAGGGGACATATGGATATGTGCCTGTGCTACAATGAGTCCTTCATTTAACACAACACTCCCCTTTGGACCAATCAATGTAACAGGGCTAGAGCCTTGAATATCACCCGATACTCTTAACGGGGGCTTCAATCCTATTTTCATTGCATCTGTCCAGCTTACTTCCACTTGAGACAAGGAGCGAGCTGGGCCCAGAATACGAACTCGCTCAATCGATCCTTTGGGACCAGCGATGACAACGGTTTCCTCCGCAGCAAATTGTCCTGGCTGTGAAAGCTCAAACTTTGGTGTAAGCTCATAATTCTCACCAAAAAGTTGCTCCACCTCTGCTTGTGCAAGATGGACATGGCGAGCGGATACGCCAACGGGAATTTTACCGTCATGTGGAGAGGAAGATTGATTTTTTAAAACTTGTTGCAGAACTTCTTCCACAATTTTTTGCACTAAATCTTCTTGCATCTTGCCTCCTCCTTACGATGATACTTTTACTAATCTACCTTGTGCTTGTTGTTCGATAAAGCCTGCATTTGCTTCATCTGTATCAATGTGCATCTCTAAACTAAAGTCATTTGAAACACGTACAACGACACCACGGAAAGTGACAGGTCGATCACTGATGACTTCCACTGAAACCAATTCATTATTGTGTACTTCCAATTCTTTGGCATCTTGTTCTGTCATATGGATGTGTGCCTGTGCAATAATGACCCCCTGCTGTATCTCCAACACTTTGTCTTGATAAAGTATTTTAATGCCTGCCGAGTTTTCAATATTTCCTGATTGCCTTAAAGGAGGGGTAACCCCAAGCTTCATGGCATCTGTGCGGCTGACTTCCACTTGGGTTGCTGGTCTTACTGGTCCAAGGACACGGACATTATGAATAATGCCCTTTGGCCCTTCGATTGAGACACGCTCCTTGGCAGCAAATTGCCCTGGCTGTGATAAGTCAAAATCCTTTGTTAACGTTGCGTTTGGACCAAAAAGTGCTTGTAAATCCGCTTCACTAAGATGGATATGACGAGCCGAAATGGCCACTGGAAATGTTTTTGTCGCTGTTGTCACGTTAGCCACCTCTATATTTCATAAATTGTTTTGACTTGGACAAGATAAGAGCTTTCCTACGGTTAGGTCAGCTCTCATGCTGATCCATTCCGTCTTGGCATAATGGCTTCTTATCCAGTACGTGTTTTGTAAATGGAAGCTATATTGGCATTTATCTCACACCATCTATAGCAATAAGCGTCTCCTACTGAAAGAAGGTAAATTATGCTTCTGCTTTTGGTAAAATCATTTCTAATTCATGGTGTGGACGTGGGATTACATGCACAGATAATAGTTCTCCTACACGTTGTGCTGCTGCTGCACCTGCATCTGTTGCTGCTTTCACCGCACCCACATCTCCGCGTACAAGAACTGTCACGATACCGCCACCAACATGTACTTTGCCTACTAAATTAACACTTGCTGCCTTTACCATTGCGTCCGCTGCTTCAATTGCTCCTACTAAACCTTTTGTTTCTACCATTCCTAATGCTGTACTCATTTGTCATTCCTCCAAATTATTTATTTTGTAATGTGATTTGTTTTAATACTTGATCGACAATTTGCTGAACCATTGTCATATCTAAAGAAGGTTCTTGTGCTACAACCGACTCGACAACGGACAGTACTTCAAATTCTGGTTTTGGCACTTCAACATCTTTAATACCGTACGCCATACGTTTAATATTTAATAGATGTCTTGCTGTTATATTATCTGATGTAATATTGCCGCCAAATGTACCGCAGCCTAATGTAAAGGATGGGGCTAGCCCCGTTGTGCCACCTACTGCACCGATAGATGATAATGTATTGACCACAATGCGTGATACTGGCAATTCAACGGAGAATTGCTCAGCTAATGCTGCATTTTCTGTGTGAATAGAGCATGTGTGTCCGCGTCCACCAATATTTAACAGGTCAATCATGACTTGCTTTGCTTCTGTACTGTTTTCTACTACATAAAGGGCAAAGATTGGTGACAATTTTTCAAGAGAAAACGGAATATTTTTACCGATCATCGTTTCCAATCCAACGAGTACTTTTGTATCGTCTGGTACCGTAATGCCAACAGAATCTGCTAAGCAAGTAGCTGATTTGCCAACAATCTGTGGATTTACTTTTCCAGGAACAGGCGAAATCAATTTCTCCATTTTGGCCTTTTCTTCAGCATTTAATAAATAAGCACCATTTTTCTTTAATTCTGTCTGCACTTGCTCTGCAATTGCCTTATCCACAATAATGGCTTGCTCTGTTGCACAGATTGTGCCATTATCGAACGATTTGCTTTGCACTAATTGACGTACAGATTTTTGAAGATTAGCCGATTTTTCGATGTAAGCTGGTACATTCCCTGGCCCTACACCATAAGCAGGTTTGCCAGAGCTATACGCTGCCTTCACCAATGCACCGCCACCAGTCGCTAAAATTAAATGAATGTCAGGATGCTTCATTAGCTGCTGTGTTGCCTCCATAGAAGACATCGTTAAACATTGTAGTAAACCTTCTGGTGCACCTGCTTTTTCAGCAGCTACTCGACAAATATCTAAAGCCTCTTTCGTACATTTCACGGCATATGGATGTGGACTAAGTACTAAGCCATTTCTTGTTTTTAAAGAAATAAGTGTTTTAAAGATGGCTGTAGAGGTTGGATTCGTCGTTGGCACTATACCTGCGATGACGCCAAAAGGACTAGCGATTTCGGCTACTTTTTTCATGCGGTCATAACCCACAATGCCAACCGTTTTTAAGTCTTTGATATCCTCATAGACATCTCTTGAAGCCACTTCATTTTTCATCTTTTTATGGTTGGGAATACCCATCCCTGTTTCTTGCACCGCCATTTTTGCTAAACGGTCTGCTTCCTTAAAGGCAGCATCCGCAACAGCCTTCACAATGTTGTCTACTTGTTGCTGTGAAAATTGCATGTAGGCAGCCTGTGCTGTATTAGCATGTTTTACAGCATCTCTCATTTCCTGAATCGCTAATAAGTCTTTGTCTAATGTGGCCATAAAGCCGCCTCCTTTCTAGATCACTGGATTTCTAGCTACATTTTCAATAGCTTCTCTGAAAGCATTCGCCGCAGCCTCACATGACGATTGACTACCACTTAATAAGCCGCCACCAAAATTGGTTTCAGACGGAGGACCAAAGAAAACCTTTAACTCCACATCTGCCGCTTTTAATGCTGCATCTAATCCAATCATTGCCTCTAATGGCGGTGCGATTAAATAAGCAAGTGGTGTGCCAACCTTTACATCTGCAAGCTCGGCAAGATACGTACCACAGCTTGCCACGGTATGGGCAAACAGGGCGTGATTGTCATTATGATTAATAGCTTCAAAGTACGTATCAAATTCAATTTTTTGTTGAATGGCATCAAGTCCACTACGAATTTCATCAGGTGAGCTTCCCGCAATGATGCCAATTACTTCACCTGACAATGGGCCAGATGCATGAGCCGCTCCCGCATAAAAACTTTTCGCATAGACAACATCGACATCTGCCTTTTTTGTTGCCTCGTCTAAGGCAACATAACCCACATCGTCGATTGTCAGTGTGACAAGTCCAATGCTGTGTTGATATGGCTTCAAATCTAACTGCTCTGCTAGTTCACTGTTCACTCTTGGAATGGTTTGCATCGCTAAAATTTGCGCCATAATTTTTTGAGGATTCATGGTTCAGCCCCCTAACCTTCTTTTGCGACAAGCTCTACACCACTTGCCTGATAATGCAAGATTTTTTCTACAATGGTTCCTAGATAAGCACCTGCTTCTAATGGTGGGATACCACCTTTATGGATATTTGATATCACCATACGCTCCGCTTCCACTGTACCGATTTTTGGCTTGTAGCATAGATACGCACTCATCGATTCAGCAGATACAAGTCCTGGACGTTCACCAATGAGATAAACAATCACTTCTGCCTGTAGCAGCTCACCAATTTCATCCATTAAAGCAACACGCCCTTTATCAATATAGAAAGTTGTGCCGATATCAATATTTAAATTGCTAAGACTTTGCTGAAGGGCTAAGTACACATCTTGCACATTTTCCTCAATCGCACTAGCACTTAAGCCATTCGAAATAATAATCTGTACTTTTGGTTGCGGCTTACATTTTTGCTGAATTAACGCTTTTGATTCGTCTGATAGACGACGACCTAAGTCAGGTCTTGTAATGTATTCCTCTTTATCCGTGACTTTCGTTGTGACCTGAAAGACATCAAGCTTTTGTAAAAGACCCTCGGACACTTCACCATACACGGCATCCACTGCAGCAGCATGATCGAGTCGGAATTTTAACCAAGTTTTTGTTTTTGGTCTTGTCCCCGCTCTTCCAACGCCAATTCGAGCAGGTGTATGTTTTTTAGCGGCTTGTACACTATCCGTTAACGTATCTGCCTCAAACTGAAAAGGCTTAATCGGCACAGCTACATTGATGGGTTGTTCGAAAGTAACAGTAGGAGCTACCGTCGCCTGCTGTGGAGCTCCATGCTGATACAGCTGAATTAATGGCTCCTGCGATGTTGCTCTTGATGTTGTTGTTTCTGTTGCCTGATGTGCTGCTGTATCATAAAACGTAATAAGAGGTTGTTCTGTTGGAGTAGCTACCGTTTCAGGCACTTGGCTCTCGGTGCTTTTCTCCATCTTTTCCATAACAAGCTGTGTAATCATAGAGACTAATTGATCATTCACTGGACTCACCTACCTTTCAAAAATGGATAAATCGCCAGCTCTTGCTGAAAGTCGACCATTTTCATAAATGCCCATTTTCTCTAACCATGCTAAATATTCTGGTGCTGGTTTTTTACCAAATGTTTGGAGTAATGTAGCCACATCATGGAAGCTCATTGATTGATAGTTGAGCATAACATCATCACCCATCGGCGCAGCAATAATAAAGTTAACGCCAGCTGCTGTTAGTAGCACACTTAAATCTTCAACATCATTTTGGTCCGCCTTAATATGGTTGGTATAACAAATATCTACACCCATTGGAATACCGTGCATTTTGCCCATGAAATGATCTTCTAGACCTGCTCGAATAACCTGTTTATTATTGTATAAATACTCTGGACCGATAAAGCCCACTACTGTGTTCACAATGTAAGGATTAAAATGTCTTGCAAATCCATAATTGCGAGATTCGAGTGTTACTTGGTCAATGTCCATATGAGCCTCTGCCGATAGCTCTGAGCCTTGGCCCGTTTCAAAGTAGAATAAATTTGGGCCAGTACCCGTTCCTTGCTTTTTAATGAGCTCCTCTGCTTCTCTTATTAAATCCGCAGAAATACCGAACGAACGGTTGGCAATTTCCGTCCCAGCGATACTTTGGAAAATCATATCTGCTGGTGCGCCTTGCTTAATTGCTTTCATCTGTGTTGTGATATGAGCTAGGACACAGTTTTGTGTAGGGATGGACCAATCATTGATAAATTCTTTTGTAGCCGTAAGTACCTTTTTGACACTTTCAACTGAATCATCTACAGGATTAATACCGATAACAGCATCTCCAATACCATAAGACAGTCCTTCTTTTAGTGAGGCGATGATGCCATCAATATTGTCTGTTGGATGGTTTGGCTGTAGGCGAGAGGACAGTGTCCCTTTTTGCCCAATGGTAATATTACACGTTGACAGTATTTCTACTTTATTGGCTGCATGAACAAGATCTAGATTTGACATGAGCTTTGTGACAGCAGCAATAATTTCTGAATTCATCCCTTTACTTAATCGCTTTAATTCACGATCCCCTGTGTCATTCGATAAAATATATTCACGCAGCTGCTCGATGCTCCAGTTTTTGATTTCTCCATAGATTTGCTCATTAATATCGCCCTCAATAATGCGTGAAACCTCATCATTTTCCTGCGGCACTAATGGATTTTCTCGGATATCTTTGACTAAAAGCTCACTTAATACAGCTTTAGCTGCGATTCGTTGTTGAACCGTCTCAGCTGCAATACCAGCTAGCCGATCGCCTGATTTTTCTTCATTGGCCTTAGCCATTACATCTTTTAATGATTTAAAATTATATTTTTCTCCACCAAATATCACCGATAGATTCACATTCATCCTCCTTACTTTGAGTGGAAGGCAAGGGTCTTCACCACAACAGGAACAACGCCAGATGGCAGAGCCTCTCCAATGTCGATATAATCGCCCGTCTCCACTTTAATTTGATCGATGCAAATAATTGGTACTGTCGCATGAATGGCTTGTATGGTCTGTCCAATAATCTTTGCGTAATCTGATTGAATGACTATGATAATTGGTATGTCCTTGGAGCATCTTGTCGCCAAATGTTGCAAAATAGCCTGGCACAATGCATGTACATCCTGAAAGCTTAAATACGGCAATTCGCTAAAATAGAGTGCGAAAGGCGAACGATTATCCTGGATGGAAAATAAATCATCTGCTCGCTCTACGGCTGTCTTCACCGTAGTATTAAAATCTTTCGCTGACTCCATATGGCAGTTGAAAACAGGTACATTTTTTAGTGGTAACACCTCGGCATCTACCTGAATGGTTGCCCCGCTAATTTCAGTTGTTTGTGTACCCGCTCCAGTGACTGTTGCACGTGCTGTTTCTTCTGGTCGTAGCCATAAAAACGATTGTAGTTGCTCATGTTGTATAAGCATTTTCGCTAATTTTTCGCCTATATCATCATATTGGCGCTGAGTACATTCATTTTCATAAATACAGGAAGCTACACCACCAGAAAAGACGATGGCATCCACTGGTTTATGCCAGTTCGGTAAATGCCCTAGTAATAATGGATGCTCTCCATCGGTACACTGTCCACTAAGAATCATGGCAAGTGTTCCAACCATTTCGTCAATACATTGTGAAACACGAGCATCATCGGCCGCATCACCGACAGCTAACGGATTAGCCCATTGTTCCATTAGTCGCATGAGTGGCGGAGAAATTGATTGAACCCTCCCATCCTTAAATTCAATCAATCTACCACCAACATGTAAGGTACATGTACCAATAACTTCTCCAAACTGCATCACAGCAATATTGGCAGTTCCTCCGCCAATATCAATATTGGCAATCACCTTAGCTGAATTCTTTGATTGCTGTAGGGTACCAGCCCCTTTAGCAGCAATGATGGCCTCTAAATCAGGACCAGCGGTAGCAACTAAAAAATGACCTGCACCATCGGCAATGGTATGGACAACCTCGCTTGCATTTTCCTTCGTGGCCGATTCGCCTGTAATAATAATGGCACCTGTTGAAATGTCAGTTGGTGCGATTTGTGCTAATTGATATTGCTGAAAAATAAATTCTTCAATTTTTTTCATATCGATGATGTCTCGATTGATAAAAGGTGTTTTAATGATTGGACTTTGATGTAACACCGTTTTCTCAATAATTTCAATCCTTGGCACATGTGTCACACCAGCAACATTCTTTAACAGAAAACTACTGACCACCATTTTGGTAGTACTTGTCCCAATATCAATGCCTGCACTAAATATTTTTTCAGTTTTCACCCTATACCTCCCTCTCGCTACTGTGAGCAATACATGAGATACGGACTATCGCGATCCTTGACGAATTGACGAATTTCTTCCTGTGTCGTAAGTTGAATCAATGGTTCAATCAACTCGATGCCTAACTTTTGCCAGGAAGAGGTTTTCACGATGGGCCCATGTGTCATCACATTTTTTAATAAGGCTATAGCCCTTTCCATATTGGCATTAGGGGCATCTATCTTGGTAATAACACCAATCTGTATTTTAGGAATCCCTAAGCTAAATTGCGGAGGGAACACACTTCTTGCAGAGGTGGCATCCTGCAAGTAAATGACATGGGTTACTTCCAATGATGTTGCCATAATATTCCTGTAATACATTGGATTTTCAACATATTCACCTGGTGTATCAACAATCCAGTCATCATAAACGAGTGCTTGTGTTTTATTGGCACTGCTTTCTTTACCCAACAACGTATTCATCAATGTTGACTTTCCTGCCTGCACACCGCCTATTATCATTACTCGATTTTTCATATGACACATCCTATGATTTTGTTATTTTTGATGGTGTATAACCTAATACCTCAGATAAAAAACGATTAATTTCTAACATCGCCATTTCCACCTCTGATACACTACCAACAATAACGAGACTACCTGTAAAACGATCTAAAAATCCTAGTCTGACATTGGCAGCCTTTGTCGCTAAATCTCCTGCGATAATCACCGTTTCACTTGGGGTACACGTCATAATGCCCAGTGCGCCCGATTCTTGGATACCCAGCTTTTGAAACATATCGGGATCAGGATTGGCTATAAGGTGACTCAATGTTAGCTGTTTACCCGGCACAAACTCCTGAATAAATCTTTTTTTCTCTTCACTCACACGTCATCACCTCACTTTTTAATCAATTAAGATTTTTGATCTGTTAAATATTCGCCTTCTTTAATAATGCCTGCCTTGCGATCCTCAATTTCCAGCCTTAATGCAGTTGGTACAGAAAGCTTATAAGCAAAAATAATCGCAATAACACCGGCTAAAAACTTCCCAGCGATTACAGGTAAAATAATGGTTGGCTGGAAGTTAGCTGTGAATGATAAGTGATCGCCTAATAAAAAGGCCGAACATACACCAAACGCGATGTTAATTACTTTATCCTTCGGTGGCATATGGCGAATCAGTGTAAACATCGCCAAAATATTAGCAATTGTTGCTAAAATCCCCGCACTTCCTACAGATGATAAACCTAATTTTTTACCAGCCGCTTCAAGTGGTTTGGAAGCATATTTTCGAATTAAATACACCATTGGGAACGCACCCGCTAGCATAATTCCAATATAACCAGCTGTTTCTAATGCCCGGAATTGGTCGATTTCATCAGCCATGATTGGATCGAAGCCCCACGCACCAAATATCTTTGTAAAAATACCTGTGAAAATCTCTACAATCGAGAACACTAACACTAATTTAATCCCCGCATCCATCACGCGTCCGAATATCATGAAGCCTGCAATCATACCGTTCGGAATAAGCTTTAAGCCTAGTGCGATTAAAATAACGAAAATGAATAACGGTAGTAAATTAATTAATATTTGTAAAACAGAAATGGCAAATACATATGTAGGTGCCTCTGTTGTACTAATAACTTCACGCACTTCTGTGTTAAATAGCACGATCATGATCGACGAAATAAATGCACCAATCGGAATTGTTAATACGCCAGCCATAATACCTAGCGCCATATATTTATGATCACGCTTATCTAACATCGCAAGACCCATTGGAATTGAGAATACAATGGTAGCACCTGACATAAAGCCAACAACAAGAGCCATTACCCATCCCTCATAAGACTCCTTTAACGCATTGGCTAATTGGTAACCACCCATGTCCGAGGCTAAAATCGTCGTCGCTGCAATCGCAGGATCTGCACCAATTAACTCAAAAATCGGACTAATAAAATGACTAATAAACCATGTTAAGTAAGGTATAGCTGCCATGATCCCTGCTGCTGGAACAAAAATATGCCCAACGGTATGAATCCCATTCATAAATTCTTTCCCAATCCCATACTCAGCATCTCGGATAGCCCCGATTGCCCCTAAAACAGCACAAATCATAATAATATAAACGATAATCGTTCCTATCATTGCCATCTTACTCATCACCCCTTTTTCATTATTAAATTTATATAAAAAAAGGCACTTTAAAGAAAAAATCTCTTTAAAGCGCCTTTGCTTCAACTATTGACTTGTAAGGTGTTTATAATTTGCTGTGCAATGTGTACCATTTCCTGTTGTGTTTGCATGCTTTCATTGCGAATCTTACGGTAAGCCTCGTCCTCACTAATGTTTTCAGCCTGCATGAGCAAACCCTTTGCTCGTTCAATGATTTTTCGTTTTTCCAATTGTGTTTGCTTATGTAAGATCTCGCCATTGAGTCGGTTAAATTTATCAATTTGATGAAAAGCAACCTCTAACACAGGCAACACATTTTTCTCAGAAAACGGTTTCATGACATAGCCTAATATATTGTCTTGCTTCATGTATAGCAACAATTCTTTTTCACTGTATGCCGAGATGAAAAGAACGGGTATACCAAGCTGTTGTTCAATAATTTTACTTGCCTTCAACCCATCAAGTTTAGGCATTTTAATGTCCATTAAGATTAATTGCGGTTTATGTAAAAAGGCTAATTCAATGGCTGTTTCCCCATTACTCGCCTGTGCTACTACTTCGTAGCCATTGTCTTCTAACATAAACTTCAAATCAATCGCAATCAGTGATTCATCTTCGACAATCATAACTTTCCTAGTCATTTACGATAAATACCTCCTCACTTACAGGAAACTGAATTTGAGTATGTGTACCTTCTTCACTAGGGATAATTGAAAATGAGCCAGCTAAATCATACTCTACAAGCCTTGTGATAATCTCCATCCCAAAAGATGCCTTCACCTCTTGCATTCCAACGCCGTTGTCAGAAATATGGAGTGAAATAGTAGACTCTTCCTGAATGAATTGAATATCAATGGTTCCTTCATCACGACCGATAAAAGCATACTTTAATGCATTTTGCAGGAGCTCGCAAATAATGAGTGCGAGAGATACCGCTTTTTTTGAATGACAGAATAGCTGCAAATTATCATGTTGAAAGGCTAGTTGAATAGTTGCTGTATTGGACGTATCAATCATTTTATGACCAATTTTTTTAGCTAACGCGATAACATCTACTTTTTCTTCAGCGTTATCTTCATTTTCTAAAATAAGCTCATAAACAGATGAAATACTATATATTCGATTTAATGCCTCTTGAAAAGCACTTGCATTCGCAGCAGACCGATCATTGCGCATTTGCAGGCGTAATAAGCTTGTCACTGTCTGAAGATTATTTTTCACGCGGTGGTGAATTTCTCGTATCGCAAAGGTTTTCATCATTAACTCATTTTCTTTCAGCTTAAGCTCTGTTAGATCATGAATAATGAGTAGAGTGACCTTCTCGTTTTGACTGCGAATCGGAATTTTCTTTACAATAAAGGATTTACGATCAATTGTAATTTCTAAGAAAAAGACATCATCGCCTTTATCATAGACTTCTTGTAAAAAAGGTAAAATTTTATCCAATGCAACATTGTCAAAGTTCTCTAATCCCGATAGCTCAGAAATAAAATGATAGCCAGCAGGATTGCTATAAATCACTTTATTTTCATGATTGGTGAGAATTATGGACTCTACAAGTAAATCAGAAACTACGGGTATCGGTTGCGGATTCGGTTCTACAATATGCTCAATTAAAGCAAAAGGCATATTTTGAAAATCATCTTTCGGTGTCGTTTGCATCTTCACCATTTTTTCCTGAATCAACACAGCAATCACTTGCTGTTGCTCATTAAAAATAGGCATCACATTTTGCTCTACCGTAATCCCTTCCTGCGTAATCGCTCTGGAAATAGAAGATTTTTCTTGATGTTTGAATGCAGCAAATACAGCTGGTTCAAAACTTTCAAATACGAATTTTCCGATAACTGATTTTTCATATAAACCAATTTCCTTTTTCGGGAATGCCTCTGCCACAACAATTGCATGCGGTAAATTTTCCAGCAGGCAATCTATGAACATATAACAATCAGTCAACTCAGCATAATACGTTAGCGTAGCTTCAATTTCTATTAACTTGTCAATATCCGTTGCCGATAGATTTGTATATTTTCTACACAATGATTGAATGTTCGACAGGTTTAAGCCCCCTATCAAGGAATAGTCAGCAAGCAATTTGACTATTCTTAAAAATTCTTGTCATTATTATAAACCTTTTGTGAAATTATTTTCAATACAAAAAATATTTTCTTTCACCAAATTTCGTTGCATTACAAAGAACTATATAGCTTAAAAGAGAAATATTCAACAGTTTTTTAAACCACCACATTATATCCATACCCATAATGTTATTTTAATATATTAAAAAAGCGAGCTTACCTTTATGGCAAACTCGCTTCTTTCTATTTTATTTCTGGTACAACCGCTACTATATTTTCAAAGGCTGCACGTTGTTTTTGTTCTTCTTCATTTAATAAAATATGAATATCTCCATGGTCATTAGATGTACGGATTAAGCGACCCATCCCTTGCTGCAAGCGTAGTTGCATGAAAGGTAGTTCCACTTCTTCAAATGGATTTTCAGCAAACATACGTTTCGCATCAAATAATGGATCCTGTGGAGGAAATGGTAAATCATAAATAATCACACGTGTTAAGGCTTCCTCAGGTAAATCTAAGCCTTCCCATAAATGATAGGAGCATAATGTTTTAATAGTCCCCTGCTGGAAATCTCGAACAATGGCGGATAGCTCTCGATCTCCTTCAAATGCTACATACATACGCTCCATAATCGGCAATTCTGCCTTAAAGTTTAGCATGGCTTGCTTTGATTTAAATAAAATCAATGTTTGCTCGCCATCACGCAGCAATTGCTGAACACGCGCTGTTTTGTCACGTTGTGTAAGCTCATGTAAATAAATTTTCATCACTTCTTCATAGTCGAATGGAGAAGGCACAGAAAATGATTGGTAATCGCGAATACCTAAACTGTAGGCAATGTAAGAAAAGTCTTTATTGACCGATAATGTGGCAGAAGAAAAGACGATTGGAAGCTTTTTAGAGAATAATTTTTCTGCTAAAACTTCTGTGATTAAACGAGGCATAATGACAAGCGTTTCCTCGCCATCTGTTTCCTCTAACCAATCCACCGCATCTCCCTGTGCTATGAAAATACGTAAGGAAGCCTCATATTGTTCTAAGTATTCTTCCGCCATATTTAACTCATATTCAGGAATCATATACATTTCTGATTCAAAGACGAATTCTTCCATCAAAACTTCCACATCATTTATTAGCTGCTTCCCATAATCAAGTAATGCTTTCGATTTGTTTATACGTTTACGATCCTCATTTGAAGCAACGATATCATCACGAAGCTGATCAAAAAATAGCTCATGATCATCCTGTAATTTTTCCATCGCATACAGTGTACGCTCGCGTACGCCATCTACCATCAATCGCTCTAATAATTGTACGATGGTAGTTGCCTGAACTTTATATGTCATTGCCTTTTGCGCAGCATATTCCAATAAATGCCCTTCATCTAACACAATCATCGATACCTCTGGCAGTAAAGCAAGCTGACCTTCACGCTCACGAGATTCCTTTGTAGCCAAATGCTCCATTAAAAAATCCTGAGAACAAATGACAAGATCTGTTGATTTACGATAATGGGAGCGATGCAACGTTTGCCCACAGCGATTACGCAGCTCACAAACAGAACATTGCATAATGGCATTGTAATTCACTTTTTGCCAATCCTCATCACTAACCGTTGGATAGTCACTACGTTCTCCATATGGCTGTAAAGCAATCATAGAGCCTTGTGCATAGACACCATCAGGGATGGAAAAGGCAATATCATCAATCCATTCATCAGTCTCCACTTTTTCTGCTTCCTCAAAGCGTTTTAAGCATAAATATTGGTCTCTCGATTTTGCAAGACGAACATCTATATCGAGCCCTAACGTTTTTTGGAGTTTATAAATATCGCCCCCCTCTTTCACGAGTTGGTCGATTAATGTTTCATCTGCACAAGCAATTAGCGCAGGCTTCCCTGTGTAGCGTGCATAAGAGATGGCTGGTAATAAATAAGCGATTGTTTTCCCAGTTCCTACGCCTGCCTCTGCAAAGAGGATATTTTTTTCTTTCAGTGCTTGCTCTATTTGATAAGCCATAAAAATTTGCTCATCACGGCATTCAAAGCCTTTTTCAGGTAATTCATCATAAAGGACATCGCCCATCCAATCACCTAATGATTCAAAAAATGAACGGTCCTTTGATAATGCAAATGGTAAAGATTTACGCAATTGATGTTCCCCCTCTAACTATCTGATGCTATTATACGCGACGAAACGGAAGATAAGAAAAGATCTTATCTTCCGTTACTATTCGTTAATCTCTTTTAGACTTTTGACCCCAGAACTGATAATAATTTGTTTCAATAAAACCATTAAATAATTTTCGTTTCTTCGTCGCTTGGCGTCCATATAATTCTTCAAAATTTTTCATGGAGGATAGCATATACACAGACCAAGATGGATAGTTTTTCATGACTTTCCCGACATCACGGATTACCTGCTCCACGACTTCTACATCACCAATACGTTCTCCATATGGTGGGTTCCCAATCATGACACCATCCGTTAACTGTGTTGTAAAATCGCGTGCTTGCATTTGCTTAAACGTGATTAACTCACCAAAGCCCGCTTCTATTGCGTTTTCTTGTGCAATGCTGACCATACGATGGTCAATATCAGAACCAATAATTTCTAATGGCTGATCATAATTGGCTAAACTTTCCGCTTCATCACGGACTTGATCCCAGATGGCCGCTTTCATCCAAGGCCAATCCTCAGAAATAAATTCACGGTTATACCCTGGTGCAATATTTTGTCCAAACATTGCCGCTTCAAGTGTAATAGTACCAGAGCCACAGAATGGGTCAACGAACGGACGATTTGGATTCCACTTCGAAATTTGCACAAGTGCCGCCGCTAACGTTTCCTTTAACGGTGCCTCCCCTTGTGCCTGACGATAGCCACGCTTATGTAAGCCTGCGCCAGATGTATCAATAGTCAGTGTCGCCACATCTTTTAAAATCGAAACCTCAATTTTGTAAGTCGCACCCGATTCATCTAAAAAGCCAAGTCGTTTATAATGCTGTTTCATTCGTTCAACGATTGCTTTTTTGGTAATTGCTTGGCAATCTGGTACACTAAATAATTTCGATTTTACAGATTTCCCTGAAACCGGAAAAGCCGCATCCACAGGTAAATACTTTTCCCATGGTAATGCTTTGACACTTTCGAATAATTGCTCAAAAGATTTTGCTGGGAATTGTCCAACGACTATCTTGACACGATCCGCTACACGCAACCATAAATTGGTGCGTGCGATAGCCGTTTCATCGCCCTCAAAATATACTTTGCCATTTTCAACAGTTGTTTCATAGCCAAGAGCTTTTACTTCTTGGGCCACAATAGACTCTAAGCCCATTGCTGACGTAGCTACTAATTGATAGTTTGCCATAACTTATTTCCTTCCTTGATGCTCAATTTCCCAAAACTCCATAAACTCAATGAGATCGTTTAATGGTAATGGTTTGCTGTAATAATAGCCCTGGATAATATCACAGTTCATTTTACGTAGTATATCCACTTGTTGTGCCTGTTCTACACCCTCAGCAACAACTTTCATTTTTAGGCGATGGGACATTTGAATAATCGCATCTACAACTGCCTGTTTTTCATCGAGTGAGCCAATATGCTGAATAAAGCTTCGATCAATTTTTAAACAATCTAATGGAAAGCGAACTAAATAGCTTAGGGATGAATAGCCTGTCCCAAAATCGTCGATTGAGATTTTAAAGCCTAATTGTTTCAAACGAACCAATTTACTAACCGTCTCGTTCGCACTGTTCATCACCGTTCGCTCCGTCACTTCTATTTCAAAATTATTAGCTGGCATATTATAGCGCTCTAATATGGCTTGTATCGATTCTAAAAAATTCTGCTGTTTAAAGTGTATACTCGATATATTAATGGCAACAGGTATTTTCCAACCCTGTTGCTGCATTTGAATAACTGCCTCACATGCTTTTTCAATAATAAGCTCACTTAACGGAATGATTAAACCCGTATCCTCCGCATAGGAAATAAACTCCGCAGGTGACACAAAGCCTAACCTCTCGCTATTCCAGCGAGCCAGTGCCTCTAAGCCTTGAATTTGCTCATCTTCCATCGAAATCTTCGGCTGAAAATGCAGCTCAAATTCACGGTTTTCTATAGCTTTTCTTAGCTCTGAATCTAGCAATAAAACGCGCTGTGCGTCTGTTTGTAGTTCATCAAAATAAAAGGAATAGCCGTTTAATTCATTCTTTTTGGAATAGGTCATTGCTCGATCTGCACAATTGATGAGTTGTTCTGTATTTTTACCATCTACTGGATAAACACTAATACCCACACTTGTCGACATAAAAACTTCCTGACCGTTAATCATCATTGGTTGTTCGATACAACTAATAATTTGATCAGCAAATTTTGCAGCCTCTTTCACATTTTTCACATTGGTTAAAGTAATGACGAATTCATCGCCACCATATCTAGCAATAATGTCTTTGTTTTTTAGTAGCTGTTTTAGACGATTTGCTACTTCTTTCAAAATTAAATCTCCAACAGCATGGCCTAATGTATCATTAATTTGCTTAAATCGATCCAAATCTAAGAAATAGATCGCATGCTGCACTGAATGAGAAATAGCAGAAGTCGATTCTAAGAGATTATCCATTCTTTCAATATAGGCAAAACGATTGGATACATCTGTTAATGAATCCGTAAGCAAACGCTTTTCTAATTCGTTTTCTACTATTTTTCTTTCAGACAAATCTGTGAAAATACCACAGTAATTTGTAACCTCACCCTCATCGTTGGTTACACAAACAATTGTTAACCATTCAGGATATACGTCTCCAGTTTTACGACGATTCCATATCTCACCTTGCCAAATGCCTTCTTGTCGTATCTGTTCCCACATCTCTAAATAGAATGGCAACTCATGTACACCTGATTGTAATACGGCTGGCGTTTTTCCAACCACCTCATCACGTGTATAGCCTGTAACAAATTCAAAGGCAGGATTGACCATTACTATCTTTTTGAATTCATCTGTAATCATGATACCTTCAGATACATTTTCGAAGATTTTAAGTATTAAGGTAGTCGGATATTTAGAAATTAGCTTTAGTTTATCCATACTTTCCCAATTGTTTACTCCGTTCATGTTTCCGCTCCATCCTATCTCTCTATACTCCCCCTCAAAGGGCATTTATGTCAGGTTAACCGGTATGTAATCCATTCCGCCTCAGCTAATTGTGTCCAGATATTTTCGAACTTACATGTTCTGCAAATTACTAAAATCTGCGCCATTCGCCAGAGGCTTTATCTTGATCAACGGGTGTTTAGACACCCGATAAAATATGCCATCAAGAGCAATACATCACGTGGATGCGATAGCCGTTTTCAGATGTTATGACTTAGAAGCGGTAGCGATATATTCGCCATTTTCAAACGTATCGCGCATACCAAGACTTGATTAACAAGGTTACTTTTTCCTCATGAACTCAAAATAAAAGCTCTCCACCGAATTGGAGAGCGTTTGATATTTCGTAGATAAGCATCAAAAAATTCCATAAGCCATGTTTTGTTCCTGAGTACTCAAACAGCTTGCGCCTCGTACGATCAGGTGGTAACCATCTATCTACAGAGCATACTCTGTCCCTCTATCCGTTCAATTCCTTCAAGAGAGTGCCCCTACCATAATTTGGGTTTCTCACTCGTGGGGTTTACCTCGTTCCACCTTGCATGTTTCCAAGCAAGCTTCGTCACTGTGGCACTTTCAGGAAGTGTCAACCATATCCTAGGACTTAGGTTTTCCTTCCGCCGTCAGCTTGAACAGCTGCCTTACCTTATTTTTTCAGTAAGCACGAACACTACGGACATCTCAGAACCGTGTGAGCATGGACTTTCCTCTACGACGTCTAGCGCCGCAGCGATTACCAGAATTTCATGATGATACGAAAGATTATACTAGAGTTTTATGTTAAATACAATATAATTAATAAAAAATTATTCGTATAGCTTGCTGCCAAATACATGCTTTTCCAAATTAGAAAGACGTTTTAAAATATCAAAATTAGTTGTACCAGCAGCTGCTGATGCAACTGGTTGTCTCTTTGGGGTACTATCAATTTCTTCTTTTAACTGTCTATTTTCTTCACGTAGTTGGGCCACCGCTTTTTCAAACGTTTCATAATCTTGAATAATTTCATCAAGAAAAGAATCTACTTCTTCTACATTGTAGCCTTTAAAGTTCTTTTTAAATTCCTTTTCAAGGATCATTTTTGACGTTAATTTAATGTCCATTCACATCGCCCTTCCTCACACTACATACACGAATACATTATAGCATACTTCATCACATTATATCGTCTGAAAACACCAATTGTAAGGCTAAACTTGTCGTTTCTTGCGCTTCCCCAGGAAATTATTTCTTATTTCCTAATCTGTGTAATCGCTTTTCCCACGAAATTTCCCATTTTTGTTTTTGTTCTATTCTCCATTGCTCATGATTTTGAATAAGACGTATGCCTTCTTGCGTATAATAAAGGGCCTGGTCATAGTCTTTCATTTGATGCTCATAAAGTATGGCTAACTGCTCAAGGGCATGTAACTTTGTCCTTGGTTCAACAAAATGGAGAGAGGCTACAAATGAGTCAATAGCTTCATTATAACGTTTTCCCTTTTTATGCTGTAACGCTAAATAATATTGAGCATTCCCCGCTTCTAGTGCATCAAATTGCATTGTCACCTTTTCTAAAACCCTTACGCTTTGTGTGCTTTCTTTTAAATCGCCATACCATTTCCCAATATTGGTGAAGGTTTTTGCTGATTCCTCATGCTCCTCTTCAAACAATAATTGCGTTGAATGACTATAAAGTGTGATGAGGGACAGTAAATCCCACTCATTATGAAGCAGCACCTTCATAAGAGCGTCAGGTATGCCACTTTTCACAGCATCTAAATAAATAATTGGTGCAAGATGGCCTGGAATATCTCCTATACGAGAAAAACCAAGTTTCTCTTCCTCCACAGATTTTAATTTTAAGCGCTCCATATCATTTTTCCATAAACGCTTCGAACTATGCAACAAATCAATCTGTCGCTGCGCTCGTAATTTTGGTAATGTTTTTTGATGGAGCGTCCATCTCGTTTCAAGTTGCGGCCAATCAAAGCTTTTCCCATTGTAGGTAATCACAGTCGCTGATTTTTGCCAAAGCTTTGATTCAAACAAGAAAGCTGCCTCATGTGCAGGATCTGCAAGAATATATTGAGTCAATTTAAAACATTCTTCGTCTACCTCTAAAAACCCAAGCAAAAAAATATGCGTACCAACACCTTTTAAGCCCGTCGTTTCCGTATCAAAAAATAATACAGGCTCCTGTAAATCAAGTGCATAAGGATGGTCAAATTCGGCACCCTGCCATTTTTTCAAGGCATCAAAGAATGACTGTAGCTGATAATGACCATGCTGATAAGAAAACGGATACTGCACATGGCGCTTAAACACAATCCCAAAATCATTTTCTACAACCGTAAGCCCCGCCTTTTCCCAGCGCTCGGTATAGCTCGGCTTAGCTGGCTTTTGATAAGCTAGTTCTTCTACCTTTTGTTGAGCTGCCGTTGGTTTTTTACCAAGCATTTTTTTCATTTGTAGTATTTTATTTTCGTAAGACATGCATTTCACTCATTTTCTGCTTATAGTATAAGACTCTCTTGCAAGATTACCATGATTGTTAGACTCATTCAAAGTCATTTCGTCTAGTTTTTCACACTGACGAGCAGAAGTTAACCTAAAACTATCACGACCTATAGCATACTATCCACAGAATTAAGATAAAAAAACTCAATGGAAAAAGTCCCACTGAGTTTCTATCTGTATCACATTCAATGAAATATATATGTTTCAATTTGCTGTAACCAATCTGATACGCTTTCATGCAGGTTATCTTCTGTATGGTATTCTACATTATTGAGGATAATAATGGTGTAATCAGTCTCTATATAACGGCATAACATCGTGGTATAACCTGGCCAACCACCACTATGGAATACCTTTTTCCCTGTTTTTGGTGATTGATCAATGAACCAACCAAAGCCACATGGTGTCTTTTGACCATCCTTTGTCACAATTGAGGACAGAGCCAATTCAAGAGATGATGCACAAAGCAAATCCCCCCTTTTTAGTGCTCTATCCAACGAAAGTAAGTCCATTATGGTTGAATGAATCATTCCATCTCCTTGGATTCCGTCTAAATAGTTCACAAACTCATAACCTGGAAGGTCGTCAGGCAAGGAGATTAATGCACTATTCTCATCACGGATATAGCCAAAAGCAAAATCCTCAACATCTTCAGGATGATACCTGCGATTCATGACCCTTGTTCGTTGCATTGCTGACGGTTTAAATATATGCTGTAACATGAACATGGCATAGGACATATCTGATACTTTTTCAATTATCATTGCCAGGCAAACATAACCTGTATTACTATATTGATACTTTTCACCTGAGTCAAAATAGAGCGGTGGTCTATGTTCCGTTAGTAAACGTAGTACATCTCTATTCGTCGCAATACAATGATGATCCCAGTGGCTTTCGAATAATTCCATATAATCTGGCAATCCAGATGTATGTGTTAATGCATGTCGTAAAGTAATGGTTTCGTATGGAAATGAGGGAATCCATTTCTTGATAGTGTCATCATAATTAAGTTTCCCTTGTTCCTCGAGAATCATAATGCCCATGGCTGTCATAGGCTTCGTTACTGAAGCTAACTCAAATAAGGAATTTTCGGAAAGCTTCTTGCCACTATGGTAATTTGATAAGCCAAAAGTACCTATATAAATAGGTTTACCTTCCTTCGCTACTAAAATATTGCCTGAGAAAAGCCCTTGTTCAAATTTTGACATAAATAGTTGCTCAAGTTCCTCTGATAATTTCACACAATCGCTCCTTATCACCTTTACGTATTTTAGTTACCTAATGCTTCCATAGTTGCTTCTAAAATACGAATTCGACCATTCAATGTCCCTCCACCCATTACCAATGGATCTACAGCATTAATAAAAACTTGATTGCTTTCGACTGCCTTTAATCCTTTCCAAACTGGGCTTTGTTGAAGCTCCTCAAGTATACTTCCATCCATATCATTTTCATAAAGATCATACTGAATAAAAATATAATCTGGATTGGCTTGATAGAGGCCCTCCAAAGTAATAACGGTTTGCTGATTCACCTTGTTAATAGCTTCTGGCACAGGGAGATTCAATTCACCGTATAGTACATCATTGAGAAATACGTCTTTAGGGTAAATCATCATTTCGCCACCTCGAATACGTATGGCTACTATATCCTTGTCTTGGAATGAATCGAGATAATGGATAGCATTTTGCTTATCCTGATGGTATTTATCAATAAGTGTTTTTGCTTTTTCAGCCTTTCCAGTAATCTCAGCTAGCATTTCAAGATTCTCCTGCCAATCTGGTCCATAATGAGAAGTTGGAATTACTGGTGCGATTTTCTCTAACTGTTCTAAAACTTTTGGATCTTCCATATCTGTACTGATAATTAAATCTGGTGCAAGTTGCAAAACGTACTCCAAACTGTCCCCACTCGTTGTTAATAAAGGAATTGTATTCGCCGTAACGTCGCCAAAAAAACTGGGGAATGGCTCCTCATCACTACCAATTGCACTTGCTGCATAGGGTTCTATGCCCAAAATCACAGCATCCTCAATGGATTCAAAGGCATTTAAAAAGAGAATTTTCTCTGGTTTTACTGGAACGCTGTAATGATTATTTAAATAAGTAATTTTTGTTGTCTGTTCTTCACTTTCCTTTTTTTGCAAGACAGATGATGTTGATTCTTCCTTATCTTTTGTACATGCAGATAAAGTTAAAGTTAATACTATGATGCTTAAAATGACCATAGTTTTTTTCATCAAGAACGCCTCCTTTTACGCTAATCTCAATTGAGAATGAAAACTATTATCAATAATAAACAAGCGTTCTTTTGGCGTCCATGTAGAAAAGGCGGATTTTATAATGAATTATCTGCGGTTAACAATTGCATGACTTCTTTTACAATCAGTAAATGTGGCAACGGAGCATAGTCGCGCCATGGAAAATGAGTAAGTGTATAGACGGAATCATTTCGCACTGATTTCAATTCAAGCCACAGCTCATCTGATTGAAGCTCGTCCCATTTCATCATCGATTCTTCGTCTTCATAAACAAGTACCATGATGAAATCTGGATTCATTTCAGATAATTGCCCAATTGTAATAGGTTCTTGTGTGTCAGAGATCATCACATTTAGTCCTAGGTCCTCCAGCAAAACTTCTTGAATACTTCTATCCTGATACAGATAGCATTCATCCCCTCTCACTAACAAAAATAACATACTTCGCTCATGGCAAATGTACGCTAAGCTAGCAACCGCCTCTTGTACAGTTTGTTCGTATTCTATAAGCCATTTCCTTGCTTCCATCTCTGCATCTAGGATTTTTGCAACCTCTAGCAACTGTTCACGCCATGATAAACTGCTCCACGCAAGTCGATAAACATGGCCTCTCTTTTGTAATATCGTCAACTGCTCATCCGTCACATTATCTAAGCAAAATATATAATCATATTGCAGATTTTCTTGTAGAAGTAACGCGATATTTTCATTTAAAACGGCTGGCGTTCTGCCCACAGCTAGCTGAATAGGTACATGATTGCCAAAAGTCTTATAGTAATGAAATCGCCATGTTGGATGGAGCGGTGCTGCAATGGGGATATAATGTAGTGGTGCAAGCAAGCCAAAAAAAGAACTATCTAAAACAGCGATGTTTTTTCTACGACTTTTCATAAATAGAGAGGGAGACATACCCATTTGTTGTTTGAATCGACGACTGAAGTAAAACTCGTCTTTATACCCAACCTCACTTGCAATTTCTCGAAGGGTTTTACCTCCTTTTATTAAAAGCCATTTAGACGCTTCCATTCTTATATTCATTAAATACTGGATGGCACTAATACCAAACTGTTTTCGAAATAGTTCCATATAATATTTTGCACTTATATTCATCATTTGGGCTAAATCTTTCACTTGAATAGCTTCTTGAAAATGATACTCCATATGTTGTTTTGTTTTTTCTAACATATGTTGCAAGTCTCTATTAGAGGTTTTACGATGCTGAGTGATGGTATGTAAAAGCAAGTAAAAATGTGCTTGGCTTAATAAAATGTCCTCTTTGATAGGACTCTCAACCAATGCCATTAGACTGTTACAAAGACGGATGATTTCTTCTGTTTGTTCAAGATTTATCTCTTCTCCTCTATCAGTCTTCGCCTCCATCTGTGGGAGAGCATTAAAGGTAATAAGGTAAACGGTAGTTAACTTCTCTAAATCCACCTTTAAGATAAGCTCGCTCTGAGCAGGGCAAAGGTAGACACTATCTTTAAGCAGCCTGTGTTGGTGATTTCCAAAAGCCAAATTAGCAGTCCCCTTTGTGGTAAACAGTAAGCAATGGCTCTCAAGTCTTTGTTGATAATGCCGTTTCGTCTTGCTTGATAAAATTTTAATATCAAGAAAATGAAAAAGAAAATGTGTCATTTGGTCGAATAGCAAATCGACTTCCTCCTTCCCACAAGCGTAGTAGGTAACCCTCGTTTTAACAAATAAGATGATACTATTTATAAAATATAAAAGGGCTTGAGGAACGAACTTGCTTATTCCCTAAGCCCTTTTTATTTAATTTAACATTCGAAGAAGATCTATCACTCTTTTCTTCCCTTGCTCTAAACTATCTTGCGCCCCAATACAAGACGGACAACCTGATTCACAAGGACAGCTCGATACATGTTGTAGCGTTTTGTTTAACAGTTCTTCCCATAGTGCAAATACTCTCTCACTTAAACCGATCCCACCTGGATACTTATCATAAACAAAGAACGTTGGTAACTCATTGTGTGATGCCTTTACTTGCGGCACAACTGCTACATCACTACTATCACACTGGATAAAAATCGGGATAAAAGCGTTCATCGCATAAGCAGCTCCTACCATAGCATCCGTTAATTCTGCCTCTGACCATTGAGACACCCTATTGAACGAAAGCCACGAAGCACTTGTATGCATTTCATCTGGCGGGAGGTGGATAGGCCCTGAACCGATATTGTCATGTGTGCCGAAGCGGATTTTCTTAAAGATCGTTGCTTGTGCGACTAAGCCAACATCGCCAAAGCTAATTGTACCGCCTCCATAGGGACGGCTACGATCCTCCTCTAGCACCTTCATTTCGACTGCTAGATTGGCATCTGTATAGTAATCCACATCTACTTCACGTACAAAGGCTTTTTTTTCTTCCCAATCGAGCTTCTCCACTTGAAATTGAATACCTTGGTGTAGGTAAATGGCTTCTTCATGTAAAAGGGTCATGGCACTATGACGATCCATTTCTCCAATCACCTTTGTCTGTGCAGGGACGGACAGATCAATTATGACCACATTTTCCTGTGACGCAGAACGCAGGCTAATATCATGCGCAGGGAAACGATCACTCATCCAATGCCATTTGTCACTCGTCTTAAAGACAACCCCTTCCTCCGCCAAGTAATCCAACAATTCCTGTATGTCATATTCTCCATACGAATCGCCTATTGAAAAGGGTAGCTCGAAGGCGGCACATTTCAAATGATCCATTAAAATCAACATATTTTCTGGATAGATACGCGCTTCCTCTGGCGTACTACCAAGCAAAAACAAAGGATGATTGACCACATACTGATCCAATGCAGAAGATTGTGCAACATATATAATCAATGCCTCATCCTGACGTCTTCCCGCACGTCCTGCTTGCTGCCAAGCACTTGCAATATTTCCCGGGTAACCTGTCATAATACAAGCTTGTAATTGACCGATATCAACACCTAGTTCTAATGCATTGGTGCTAACCACTGTTTGAATCGTACCCTCACGCAAGCCTTTTTCGATGACACGTCGCTCAGAGGGCAAGTATCCACCTCGATAGCCACGCACAGATTCATCGAGTAGCTTATTGCGAGTGAGCTCCTTTAAGTACGTGACAATCATCTCGACTCGTACTCGACTTTTGGCAAAAATGATGGATTGAATGCCAGCTATGTACAACCTTTTGGCTAAATCACTAACCTCTAACACGGCACTTCTACGCACCCCAAATGTTTTATGAATAATTGGTGGATTATAAAAAAGGAAGGTTTTTTTGCCAACAGGTGCGCCTGAATCAGCAATTAGTGCATGTGATTCATTCGTCAGAAGCTCAGCAAGTTCTTTCGGGTTTTTAATGGTAGCTGATGTACAAATAAACACCGGCTTACTACCATAAAACTCACAAATACGCTTTAGTCTTCGAATAACGTGGGCAACATGCGAACCAAATACCCCTTTATATGTATGCAATTCATCAATAACGATATACTGCAAATTTTCAAAGAGTGAGACCCATTTAGTATGATGTGGCAAAATTCCGGAATGCAGCATATCGGGGTTCGTCATAACGATATGCCCTGCCTTTCGAACTTTTTGGCGAATGCCTGGCGCCGTATCTCCATCATACGTATAACTTAAAATTTCCTCGCCACTTTGCTCAATGAGTTCATTTAAATCATTTTTTTGATCCTGTGCTAATGCCTTTGTTGGAAATAAATAAATGGCCCGCGCATTTTTATCTTCTATTATTTTTTGCAGCACTGGTAGATGATAGCAATAGGATTTACCCGAAGCAGTTGGCGTAACCGCTGTAAAAGATGTACCATGCTGCGCCAAATCAAAGGCTTCTCGCTGGTGTGTATATAGTTGCTCGATACCCCTTGCCTGTAGTGCTTTCACTAGGGATGGGTGTAAATTTCCTGGGAAAGGTGCATATTTGGCTGGTCGACTTTCTAGTGTTTGCCAATGTAAAATACGCTCTTTTAATTCTTCATCGTATCTCCATTCCTGTAAAAGCTCCCTAATCGTTCGTTTCTTCGATAGCATTCGATTCCTCCTCCTTTAGTAATCGTTCAAAGGTTTTTAAAGTATAGGAGGTAGAATGGGTCGCATCTAAAAAACGTTTTTTACTAGTTTCTTTATAAAAAGATTGCACAACAAATTGCTCCATCGATTCTACCACTGAAGCAATTTGCTGTGTATGCATATATTTCGGTTTATTTTTTTGAATCCATGTATTGGCCTCTTGCTGCCATTCCTTCAATAGTTGATGAATTTCATCAGCATGTGGTTTCACCTCTTGGAAAAAATCAGGTGTCCGATCTTCCTCACGCATTTGCCAGAATCGTAAAACACATTGTTCACATTCATCTATTAATTGGGATGTTTGCTGAATCACTAACAATTTTGCACCTCATCTCTCATCAATTACGCATAAGCAAATATATTTCGTAGTCACTGCATATACATGGTGAGTATATTTTGTCCAACAAAGCAACTATGGAAATATCACGCTCTTGATCTTTATTCACCGCTATTTCACGGTAAATAATGTATCAATTTTAATGCTATTGTGTTAGTTCAATTGCTTATGAGATAAGTGTACCAAAGTCTATCATTTTTCACTACTAATAGGCGAACAAGCATTCTTTACTTGCCAGTTCTTTTCTGCTAAGCTTACTTTCTGGCTAACCGCTTGAAGCTGCATAAAAAAGTGCAAACTATGTGCATTGTTTTCCAGGGACACTCTCGTGAAAAGTAATTGATTGACCAGATCTAACTGCGCAACTAATTGTTCTAACTTGTTCAATATAACGCCTCCTTTGCTTTACTTTAGTATTCCTCGTATGTATAGAATTACCTTCAAGCGTGACAAAATAAGCGTAAGTTAGCTGAAAGAAGAAGATTTTCGATAAATTTTTAAAAATGAACCTTCAACCTAAAAAAAACGTCTTCTATGAAAGATCTGAAAGGGACATATTTTCAGCCAATTCATGACTAAAATTAATCAGTTATTTTGACGATTCGAGTAAAATAGAAGCTAGTGATTTTTCGACGTAATTTGTTTCTACTTCCCATCTGTTCTCTACGATTCTATTAGCAATAACATGACTGATGGAGGTAGAGAATAGCCGCTAAAACATGGTAAACTAGTGTATAGAAAAGCAGTATGATAAAGGGTGAGTTGAATGACAATTCGTTATCCAAACGGAAAATTGTATACGCCGAATGTGTCTGTACAGAAAACAGAAAAAAAAAGGAATAGCAAAGATTTGTCTTTTAGTAATCGTGGCAAGACTCTAGAAGATGAAATTAATGAAGCAAACGACTATTATATAAAAAGGCGACTTGCTATCATTCATAAGAAACCTGTTCCTGTGCAAATCGTCAAAGTAGAGTACCCTTCACGAAGTGCTGCTGTTATTCGTGAAGCATATTTTCGAACACCCTCTACAACCGACTACAATGGTGTTTGGAATGGGCATTATATAGATTTTGATGCAAAGGAAACGGCTTCCAAAACGAGCTTCCCCTTAAAAAATATTCATGAGCATCAAATGATCCATATGCAGCAAGTGACGGAACAAAATGGTATGGCTTTTATTATCGTTCGCTTTTCTGCCTTTGAACGATATTTTATTGTGCCCTACGAAGTTTTACAAAAGGCCTGGCAAGCAATGGAGAATGGCGATCGTAAATCGATACCCTTTTCAACGATTGAAGAAGAGGCATATGAAATTCCTACAAGTTATTATCCACGTATCGATTACTTACCCATTATCCAACAATGGATCGATGCAACATGCTTCAGGTCTGAAAGTGAGGAGAAATAAGAATGACTGAACGTCGTCGAACACGTGGAGAGCACCAAAAAGCTCTCGCTGAAAAAAATAAAAAAGGTAAGAAAAAAACAACATCATCTTCACCTGCTAAGACGTGGTTTAAACGTATTTTCTTAACACTCTTAGCAATCGGTGTGGCGGGCTTCATTGGAGGCGCTGGATTGTTTGCCTACTATGCAAGCACAGCTCCAGAGCTTGATGAAGAATTATTAAAGGACCCTGTTTCTTCAGAGTTCTACGATAAAAACGGTGAACTATTTGCTACAATCGGTGCTGAAAACCGTAAATATATAAAGTATGAAGATATACCTGAAGATATGGTCAATGCTATTCTCGCAACGGAAGATGTGCGCTTTTTTGAGCACCACGGCATGGACTTTTATCGTCTAGGCGGTGCTATCTTGGCAAACTTCCGTGATGGCTTTGGTGCACAAGGTGCGTCTACCCTGACACAGCAAGTTGTCAAAAACTCATTTTTACAAAACGAGAAAAAACTAAAGCGTAAGGCACAAGAAGCTTGGCTAGCCTTCCAACTAGAACGTAAGTATTCAAAAGAAGAGATTTTTGAAATGTACTTCAATAAAATGCTCATGTCGGGTCGTATTTACGGGTTCGGAACAGCAGCACAATATTTCTATGGTAAAGAATTAAAAGATTTAACATTAGATGAAGAAGCATTATTAGCAGGATTAGTCCAACGACCAAATGCTTATAATCCATTAAAAAACCCTGAGCTTGCGAAAAAACGTCGTAATACGGTTTTAGGCTTAATGCATCAACATGGAAAAATTACAAAAGCTGAGATGGAAGAAGCAAAACAAATGGAAGTCCAATCAGGTCTAGCGGATGATGCAACACGTCAATCATTTGCAGGTTCGAAATATGATGCCTTCCTCGATATTGTGATTAATGAATTAGAAAATAATGGTGATGGAACAGCGATGGCAGAAGGAATTAAAGTTTATACAACACTTGATCCGAATGCCCAACAAGTTGTAGAAAACGTAATGAACGACGACAGTAATTTCCCTACTGAAGAAATTCAGTCAGGTGTAGCTGTCATCGATACAAAGACTGGTGCCATTCAAGCCGTTGGTGGTGGTCGTCATTACGGTGCTGAGCGTGGTTTCAACTATGCAGATGACCTAACAAAAAATCAACCTGGTTCCACAATGAAACCATTAGTTGACTACGGTCCAGCAATTGAATATTTAAAATGGTCTACAGGTCAAACACTTGTCGATGAACCAATGAACTATACAAATTCAAAACAAACAATCACGAACTGGGATGGCAGATATATGGGGGCCATGACGGCACGTAAAGCGTTATATGCATCACGTAACGTACCAGCTGTCAAAGCATTACAAGAGGTTGGTACTGACAAAGCAAAAGAATTTGTAGGGCGTTTAGGAATTGAAACGGAAAATCTATATGAGTCAGATGCGATTGGTGGAGGTGCCATTACAATCTCCCCTATCCAAATGGCTGCTTCCTATGCTGCTTTCGGCAATAACGGGGTCTATACAGATCCACATGCCATTACAAAAATCGTCTACCGTGACGGTAAAACATCTAAAAATTACACACCTGAGCCTAAAGTGGCTATGAGCGATTACACAGCTTATATGGTGACAGATATGCTACGTGATGTAGTTGGCAATAAACCAGATGCATCTGGTACTGCTGCCAATGTACCTGGCTTAGATATCGCAGGTAAAACAGGTACAACCAACTACTCAGCAGAAGATTTTAGCAAATATAATTTACCAAATACAAGTGTACCAGACTCATGGTTTGCGGGTTACACAACAAACTACTCCATTGCTATCTGGAGTGGTTATGAAAAACACTTTGATCCAATTACAACGTGGGAAGAACGTCGATTACCACAAAATTTATTTAAATCAATTATGCAAGATATTTCATCAAATGTTGAAAATACAAGCTTTAAAAAGCCAAATACCGTTGTAGAAGCAACGATTGAAGTCGGCTCTAAACCACTTAAATTAGCAAGTGATTATACACCTAGCGAACTACGTCAAACAGAACTATTCGTTCGTGGTACTGAACCAACAGAGGTGTCGAGTGTGTACGAGGCTCCAGAATTATCTACACCTTACAATGTATCAGCAAGCCTAGATTTAGGAGCACAGTCTATTAATATCTCTTGGGAACATGATGCGATCCTAGATCCAAAAACAGATGAACCATTACCAACTTCATTTGAAGTAACTGCCAAACGTGATGGCGGAGAATCAATAACGCTTGGTACAACAGACAGCAAAGGCTTAACTGTTGGCAACACGCTTGAAGATGGTAATTACACAATCTCTGTCGTAGCCATTGTAGATGGCACACGCAGTGAACCTGGCACAACTACCTTCCAAATCACAAGTACGCCTGAGGAAGATTTAGAAACAGAAGACCCAGATGAGCCAGAAATCGATTTACCAACAGATCCTGGTCAAGAAGACAATGACAACGGGAATGACGACAATGACAATAACAACAATAATAATGGTAATGGGCAAGGTAATAACGGTAACGGTAGCAACAGTGGTAACAATGATGGCAATCAACAGCCAACCCCTCCTACCGAACCAACCAACCCAATAGAAGAAGACCAAAGCTCAGAATAAACACAAAGCCGAGAAGCAGCAATTTGCTTCTCGGCTTTTTAAATTCGTTCTTAACACTTTGTTGCACTTTAGTGCTCTATCGATCAATTCTGGCACTCTATCCATCACTTTGCTCATTCTATCCGCTACTTTTGACTTTCTATCCACCACTTCTTGCACTTTATCCGCATCTTGGTGGTCTATCGACTCCTAGCTTTTGCTAGCTTGAATTCGCAATCGAGCTGTGCGCTTTTTGGTTTCTTTGAATAATTCATCTAGCTGACGGTAGCATGCGTATTGGCCTGGCTTGGCTTTAATAAAGGAAAGTCTTTCAACACCATTGATCGGTAGCACCTCATCGCCTGCTGCCTGTACAAGTTGTTCAAATAGCTCGATGGCTTGTTCCATTAGCCCTTTAGCTGTACCGTTTCTCGCATCGTGGGCTGTATGGATCGCTGCTTGCAAGGTTGACCATTGAGCAAACCATGCATCTACTTTATCTTTTGCGATAGCCTCATTGTTCACGCTTCCTTCACCAAGCCTTTCTTTAAGCGTTTTTGACCTTCACGACAATCAGCGAGTAAAGGGCAGGCATGACACCCAGGATTTTGTGCCTTGCAATGATAACGTCCAAAGAAAATTAACTGGTGATGTGTTTTCGACCATTTGTCCATAGGTGTTTTTTTCATAATCGTTTCTTCTACTTCAAGCACCGAATCTTTCCATCGACAGAGCCCTAGCCGTTTTGAAACTCGCTCCACATGCGTATCTACTGCAAGTGCTGGAATATCAAAGGCAACGGAAAGCACGACATTGGCTGTTTTTCGCCCTACGCCTGGTAATGTCACAAGTGCTTCACGTGTTGCAGGTATTTCACCACCATACTCAGTGAGCAATCGTTGACATAATGCCTGAATGTTCTTTGCCTTATTACGATAAAGACCGATAGAACGAATATCCTGCTGTAACTCCTCTAAGGATACCGCTAAATAATCTTCTGGCGTTTTATATTTTTGAAATAATGTTTTCGTTACTTTATTGACTAGTACATCTGTACATTGTGCGGATAATAATGTAGCAATCGTCAGCTCAAAGGCATTGTCATGCACGAGCTCACAATGTGCATCTGGAAACATTCGATCCATCTCTTCTAGACAATGCTCCCACTGTTTTTTTGTTAACAAACCAGATGCCCCCCTATTCTCTTTCCTCTAACCAATTATAAAATGGTACTTTATTCGTTGGTTGCGTTGTTTCTTGTTGAGCTGTCCGCGCTGGTGCTCTGTTAAATGTCTGTTTCTCACGGAACTGCTCGCTTTGCTTTTGTGCGGCTTGTGGTGTCGTAATATTTTTCTTTTTCCACTCTAATAAAATGCGATCAATATAACGAATACTCAGTTTCCCAGCAAAGACAGCCTCCTTTAGTGCTTCCTTAATGAGCGCTGGACTATGCTTGTCCTCATCAAGCCAACATCCTATTTTTTCAAGCTCTAAAGGAGATAAAAGACGCCCCATTTCCTCTTCAAATAGACGGAATAGCTCGCCTTCTTCTTGTCGAAGTGTCACTGCCGTTTTTTGCTGCTCTTTCATATCCATCATCTGCACAATGCGCTCCCATAGTGGGTACACGGAATATTTTTCATATAGCTTGCCTCCCGCATCAACATCGCGTGAAATTTCAAGAAAACCTTTTTGCATTAAGCGTTGTAAACGTGATGTGATGTCATGGTCAGACATTGTGAGGCGATTTTTGAGATCATTAGGTGTTGGGAAATCATTCCCTTCCATATGAAAGGCTAATAAGTGCATGACAATGAGTGCCTCTTCATCTTCCATATTTAACTCCTTATAAAACTGAAAAAAAAGCTGAGGAATGGGAATCATTCTCTGCTCAGTCCATGTACGGAGTCGATGATTATTTACGTTCATGTTTCTCCAGACTCCTTCTTTAGTAAGTAGAAAAGCCGCGTAGATATTTCACTACGCGACTTTTAAATTGATTAGCTTATGGATATAAGCGGTTCAGTAAACGTGGGAATGGAATCGTTTCACGGATATGCTCTGTGCCAGAAATCCATGCTACAGTTCGCTCTAATCCAAGACCAAAGCCTGAATGTGGGACAGAACCATGTTTGCGAAGCTCTAAATACCATGCATAAGCATCTAATGATAGATTATGCTCTTCCAAACGTGATTTTAATAATTCATAGTCATGAATACGCTCAGAACCACCAATAATTTCACCGTAACCCTCTGGTGCGATTAAATCAGCACATAAGACAACATCATCACGCTCTGGATGTGGTTGCATATAGAATGGTTTAATGCCTACTGGGTAACAAGTAATAAATACGGGTTTGTCAAATGAATTCGCAATAGCTGTTTCATGTGGCGCACCAAAATCATCGCCCCATTCGATATCGTCGAAGCCTTGTTCATGTAAAAGTTTGATCGCATCATCATACGAAATACGAGGGAATGGCGCTTTGATGTTTTCAAGTGTCGATGTATCACGGCCAAGTCGCTCTAATTCTAATTTGCAGTTTGCCAGTACGGATTGTACGATGTGCGCTACATATTGCTCTTGTACTTCTAAGTTTTCTTCAAATTCTACAAATGCCATCTCAGGCTCAATCATCCAAAACTCGATTAGGTGACGACGTGTTTTAGATTTTTCAGCACGGAAAGTTGGACCGAATGAGAATACTTTTCCTAACGCCATTGCAGCCGCTTCCATGTAAAGCTGACCAGATTGAGATAGATAAGCATCTTCATCAAAATATTTTGTATGGAATAGCTCTGAAGTACCTTCAGGTGCAGATCCTGTTAAAATTGGTGGGTCCATTTTTGTAAAACCATTATTGTTGAAAAATTCATATGTGGCACGAATAATTTCGTTACGGATTTTCATTATGGCATGCTGTTTACGAGAGCGTAGCCATAAATGACGGTTATCCATTAAAAATTCAGGACCATGTTCTTTTGGTGTAATTGGGAAATCTGTTGCTGCATGTAGTACCTCAATACCTGTTACAGCAAGCTCACAGCCAAAGCTTGAGCGTTCGTCAGCTTTCACTTCGCCCGTAACGTACATAGACGTTTCTTGCGTCATTCCTTTTGCCGTAGCAAAAATTGCTTCGCCTACTTCTTCTTTCACGACAACGCCCTGTACAAAGCCAGAACCATCACGTAGCTGTAAGAACGCGATTTTTCCGCTTGAACGTTTGTTAGCTAACCAAACGCCAATTTTGACTGTTTCACCGATATGCTGTGGCATATCTTTAATCATAATTTTTTTCATAGAAATCCTCCAAAGTCGACTAGAGGGATTAGTCTTGCCATTTTGATTTTACAAATGCATCAATACGACGGACTGCCTCTTCTAATAATTCTAAAGATGTAGCATAGGATAATCGCATTGTAGTTGGTGCACCAAAGCCAGAGCCTGGAATCACTGCTACGTTTGCTTCTGTTAAAATATCCGCAGCGAATGTATCTACTGAATCATAGCCAGTGTGAGCCATAGCTTCTGCTACGTCTGGTAATAAGTAGAATGCACCCTGTGGTTTTAAGACATGGAAGCCAGGAATTGCACTTAACTGTGGATAAATTTTTTCAAGACGAGATTCAAATGCTTGACGCATTTCTTCTACTGCGTCCTGAGGGCCATTATACGCCTCCACAGTTGCATATTGTGCTGTTGTTGTCGCATTTGATGTTGAATGTGATGCAAGGTCAGTCATTGCTTTAACAATGTCTGCGTCACCTGCAGCATACCCAATACGCCAGCCTGTCATAGAGTGAGATTTTGCCACACCATTTACAACGATTGTACGTGCTTTCACTGCATCAGAAAGTTGTGCAATTGAAAAATGCTCAATACCATTGTATACAAGCTTTTCATAAATTTCATCTGACACGATTAAAATATCTTTTTCTTCTGCAACAGCTGCAAGCTCTGCTAGCTCCTCACGAGAATAAATCATGCCTGATGGGTTGCTAGGTGAATTGATAATAACAGCTTTCGTTTTATCTGTCACAGCTGCTCTTAGTTGATCCGCTGTAATTTTATAGCTTTGTTCACGTGTACCTTCAACATATACAGGTACGCCACCAGCTAATTTCACTTGTTCTGGATAAGACACCCAATAAGGAATTGGAATGATAACCTCATCGCCCTCGTTTAAAATAACTTGGAATAGCGTATATAAAATATGCTTTGCCCCTACGCCGACAATGACTTCATTTGATTGATAGGCAAGATTATTATCGCGTTGAAGCTTATCAATAATAGCTTTTTTCAAAACTGGAAGTCCGCCAGCAGGTGTATATTTTGTTAATCCTTTTTCCATTGAATCAATGGCTGCATTTAAAATATTTTGAGGTGTGTTAAAGTCTGGTTCACCAGCCCCAAGACCAATAACATCAATACCTTGCTCTTTCAATGCTTTTGCTTTCGCAGTAATAGCTAATGTTGAAGATGGTGTTAAAGTTTTTACACGTGTTGCTAATAAATTTTTCATCTGGGATCTACTCCTCTTATAAATTCGTAATGCGCTTCCACCAGTCGCCATCCTTAAACATGATATAGACATAGTTGAGCTGATCATGGTTGTTTAGATAGGTAATCTCCCAAACAGCGCCAGGTTCCTCATAACCTAATTTCATGTGGAGGACTTTTTGTACATTTCCTTCATTTTTAAAAACCGATAATGCTTGCTTTTCCGTAATACCATCTTCTAATAACACTTCCTGAATGGAATCCTCATCTAGATTCGTTGGAACAAAGACAGCTTTTTTATCACCGTATTCGTCTACCCCGAACACAGTAACATACGAATGTTTGCCATTATATGTGTAGGACTCCGAGACAATTGCAAGGGCTTTGGCATCGAGTGCCAACTGTTCAGCCTTCTCTTCAATTGAACGGAACGGAGCCTCGGCTTTCCAGAGTACTAAAATGCTAATGACAAGTGACAATGAAACAATAAAGACAGAAATGAAAATTAACCAGTTTTTCATCTATTCACCTTATGTTTCCTATTGAGCTGTTTTGGCATAACACATAGCTGAAGCTTGTGTATGTCTATCACTGTATAACCATTCATTTTGCTTTCCATTTTGTCAACCTGCTTTCTTTCCTCATACCACAACATTATACAACAATTTTGTACTGTCGTGTTTCCTAATTTCATATATTGTACGTTGCTAGAATAACGTTTTCAAATGATTGGTATAGCAAATTTAATTCCATTGAAAAATTCCTATTCAACCAAGTAAATAGGAATGCGTAAATTTATGATAGTTCGCACAGAACATAGCTGGCACGGCCATTATCTTTCGCTTCGTACAAACAGCTATCTGCTCGCTCAAATAACTCTTTATACTGATAATTTTGCTGATTGTTGACACAAGCACCCATACTCACCTTTAACGGATAGCTTTGATGCTCTTGTTCTAGCTTTAAAGTGAGTAAATAAGCATGCGTGTTGTTGACAAGTGTTTTGATATAGTCCTTTTGTTGATGCTTGATACAAAGGATAAATTCATCTCCGCCATACCGAATAATTTTCACATCTTCCTTATGTAAAAAGTTCTTCAAGCCCTTGGCTAAAAGCTGTAAAGCCATATCCCCAAACAGATGACCATGCATATCATTAAACAATTTAAAATGATCAATATCTAGTACCGTAATACACACATATGATTGCGTCATTTCGGCTATGTTTAACCATTCATGTAGCTCATGATCCAAAAAATGACGATTTAACACGCCCGTTAATGGATCATAATGGGCTTTTTTCTCAAGCTTCTCCTTTTGACGCTTAAATTCCAAATTCATGACTTGCTGTAGTAAATTCGCAACACTCATTTTTTCTGTAAGATCAATATATTCACGCTGTACATCAAAAATTTCATCCCGCCAATTCAATTGATACAATACATCTAACAGTAAACGCATGACTTTTTTCGTTGTCGGTTTATCCCCGTAGGATTTAGCAAGCTCTACAGCCTTTTTATAATAGGGGACGGCTTCTTCAAGCTTTTGCTGCTTTTCATATAAAAAGCCATAGCCAAACAACGCAGCTACTTTTTCGCGTTTATGCTGATGAATAATGTCAGAGGATAACGTACTGTCCAGCAAGGCCTTCCCCGTTTTAAAATCCCCTTCTAAAATATAAACATCTGCTAAATTATTATTAATACGAATATCATGTAATTTTGCAAGATCGGGCATTGTCTTAGATAAGGACTGATTATATGTTCTAGCTAAAAGCCCTGCTTGAAGTGCTTCCTTCGTACAGCCCTTCTCCACCTCTAAATAACATAAATTATTATGACACCGAACAAGCATGATGGCGTCCTGCAACTCTTGTGCATAGGCGATCGATTTCTTCGTCATCTCTACTGTTTTTTCACGTATGCCTACCAAGTCATAGATTAAAGACATGATTAAATGATAATGCATTAAATCTTTGCTAGAACCATATTTTTGACAAATCGCCTCATAATCATGCATAAGACTGACCATGCTTAAGGTGTCACCTAAAGAATGGTGAACTAGTATTTTTTGATAGTACAAATCCAATACATATGCATAATTTTCGCTCTCTAATGCGACTAAAAGACCTTGATCCGCTAGTTTTAGTGCTTCCGTTAAAAACCCCTTCGTGCGCATTTCCATAATCGTTTTATTTAACTCTTCTAATGTTAATTTCACCGTTTCACCACTTCTCCAAGCCCTATACACTTTGTGCTTTCTCAATTATAAGGTATATTTATTCACTCCGTCCGCCCTTTTCATTAGATAACCAACTATTTCCTGCATTTCAAAATCTCTTACTAGGTCCAACCATCTTTTTCTTGCGCTACACCTTCAAAATGAATCATCGCTTTCCATTCATAGTTGTCGTTAAATTTTTATGCCTTCACACACTTTTCTCCATCATTGTCCCCGTTACCTATTGTTTTTACCCATATGATGAAATAATTAGCCATTTTAAGTATTGAAAAAGGACGTGATGTTGTGAGTATGCAAATTAACCCTTCTGATCCAGCAACTATTCCAAAATTTGTAGATGAACTTCCAAAACCAATGACAGCTAAACCCAAATATAGTAGAGGGCAACAAAAAAATGATTATTACGAATTAGTCATGATGGAAGGCGAGCACCGTTTTCATAAGCATTTCCCCAAAACATACATTTGGGGCTATAACGGGCTTTATCCAGGACCAACCATTGAAGCTACTAAAGACAAAAGCATTTATGTGAAATATAAAAATCAGCTACCCTTACAGCACTTTTTGCCCGTAGATTTTACACTTCATGCCGCCAACGATTCTCAAGAGGTAAGAACCGTCACTCACTTACATGGCGCCAATGTGGATTGGGAGAGTGATGGTCATCCAGAAGCATGGTACACAAGAGACTATCGGCATACTGGGCCAAAATTTAATAAGGAAATACATGAATATACAAATCATCAGCCTGGCACTACCATGTGGTATCATGACCATGCAATGGCCTTAACACGTTTAAATGTCTATGCAGGATTAGCAGGCTTTTATTTACTGAGAGATGCACTTGAGGAACGCGCTAATTTACCATGCGGTGACTACGAATATCCGGTTTTAATACAAGATAAATCCTTTAATGAGGATGGCTCGTTGTTTTATCCTGATGAACCACCATTTCCAGTCCCCGTTCACCCCTCTATTACACCTGGTTTTGTTGGTAATACAATCGTAGTGAACGGAAAATTATGGCCTTACTTAGATGTAGAGCCACGTAAATATAGATTTCGTTTTCTTAATGGTTCCAATCGGAGGGGCTATGTTATCAGCCTGTCAAATGGTCAGCCAATGTTTCAAATTGGTACAGATGGCGGTTTCTTATCCGCCCCCCAACTGATCCAATCTGTCGAGTTGCTGCCAGCAGAACGTACAGATGTGATTATCGATTTTTCAAACTGTGCGGGACAGGAAATCACCTTAATCAATGCGGATACAGATTTCAGTAATGAACACACAAATGTCATTATGCAATTTAGAGTCACAGTACCTTTAAAATGTGAAGATACAAGTGATATTCCTGAAAGGCTAGCCGTTACGATGGATCTCCATACACACCATGCACATATTGAAAGACAACTGCCTTTGACAGCTACAACTGATGAATTTGGACGCCCCATGTTATTATTAAATGACCGTATGTACCATGACCCAGCAACAGAAAAACCATCTTTAGATAGTGTGGAAATATGGAATTTTATTAATGCTACACCTTTTCTTCACCCTATTCACTTACATCTCATTCAATTTAAAATTTTGGAGCGAAGACCTTTTAATCTGGAACTTTATCAAAATGAAGGCATTATAGAATTCACAGGGCCACCTGAGGAGCCACGTGACTATGAGCGAGGCTGGAAGGATACAGTGAAAGCTGATGCAGGTAAGGTAACGAAAATTATTATGCATTGGAAAGATCATATTGGTCATTATATGTGGCATTGTCACTTCCTTGAGCACGAGGACCATGATATGATGCGGCCAATCCTCGTCATGAAAGACGTCCATGCAGTCCAGCAGCCACATGCTGCCATCGAACATCCAGCACAACATCAAGAAGCGACTGCTACAACAAATCCTACTGAAACTACCAGTACTACACATCATAACGAGTCTCCAGCACCGCTATTAAACGCCATAGCACAGGAGGAAGAGAGTGCGGCTCCTACGAGTGAAAAGGAATCGCTGGCTGTCCATGTAGGCAATAATGCACAGTTTAGGCCACCACTTCTCTTCCCATTCTTGCCTACGCAGGCTCCTACTAACAGGCAGAGGCGTCATAGAGCGAGAAGATTTTAAGCTTTACAAAGAAAACTACCATTAAAAAGGTGGTTTTCTTTGTTATAACAAATCATTTAGTCTCAAATCGCCATACTCTGTTCGTTATGAACGCTAACAATAGTACACATACAGCTATCATGAGAACAGGTATATAAATCCTACCTTGAAAGACCTCGAACAACATACCATACCCTATTTGCCCAAGTGGAGCCATACATTGTGATACTGCCATCATAATTGCCATGACCTTCCCTAATTTATCATTTGGTGTTTGCTTTTGGACAAGGGTCATCACGTAAATGGAAATGATCGTCATCATCATCGCAATCACAACGGCACACCCAATAAAGATGCCGTATGAAGGATAATAGCCTACTAGTAACATTCGAGGCAACACAGCCATCGCCATAGGAATGACTAATAATGCCGACAGCAACACCCAAATGTAGAGGTTGTGAATACGAAGCTTTTGTGCAAAATAGCCCATCGTTAATGCTCCTAAAATGGTTGCCAAATCAATGATACCCATACCTATTCCATATAATGCATCACTACTTTCCATTGTGACGCGAAGGATAATCGGCACGCCCACAACAAAAAGCGGTGTCAATAATAAATTCAATAAAGCAGCTAGTAGCGTGCATTTTAAAATAAATGTTTGCTTCACCACATAGGTAAAACCTTCTTTCATATCCTTCATTAATATTTGCACCAAATGCCCATCGTAGTCTCGCTTTATAAAGGGAATCGTCATAAACATTTCTACAATAGCTGTAAAGAAGAATAAAAAACCACTTACAATGACCAGCATTTTTAGGCCGAGCACACCATATAAAATTCCCCCTAGTACAGGTGCAGTCACACCTGCCAAAGCCTGCACTCCGTTGACAATGCCATTGGCTTGTTCTAGTTTCTGTTCACTAACCAATATAGGGATACTAGCCATTACGGCTGGTGTATACATTGCACTGACAAGTGATAACAGCACCATAACAAACCCTATCGATAACACGGAATGATTGTCTGTCAGTAACACGAAAAAGAAAATAAAGACAATAGCACTACTGATAAAATCAAATAGGACCATTAAATTACGTCGATTGAATCGATCTGCTATAGCACCACCAAATGGCGTAAGTAAAATAGGTAGGCATGAAATAGCAAAAAGCAAAGCGAAAAGATCTGCGCGTCCTGTCATATCTAACACAAAAAGTGACAAAGCAAATCTTAAAAGTGCAGAGCCCAAAATAGAAATAATTTGCCCAACTACCATTATAAAAAAATCTTTCGAATAGCCCTTTTCTGTTATTGTTATTTCCATTTAATGACCACCTCTTCAATTTATTAGACCGACTGTCGGTCATTATTTGTGTAAAAAAAGTGTAGGCACAAGTGAAACTTTACACGCTTCATATCTTGCCCTACATAAATTAGACTGACTGTCGGTTTATAAATAGTATATGTAATCTCACCAAAAAAAGGAACTTTATTTGGCAATTTATCTTCTTAACTGTTTGCTTCAAGCCTTGAAATATTCTTTAATTTGTTTAATAAATGCTGTTGTTGCTTGGCTGACATAGCGATCTACTCGGTAAATGATAGACAAGCTACGGCTAGGTGCTCCATCTGAAATACGTATACTACACAAAGTAGGATCATTTATTTGTTGGATTAGATGGTATGGTTGCACTGTCGCACCAATATTGGCACGGACAAGATTCATAATCGACGTGACAGAGCTTGTTTCAAGAATAGAATGAAGCTGAAAACCATGTTTTTTTACAGCCTCCTCTACAATCTCTCTGCCAAAGAAGCCTTCTGGATACATCACCATAGGCAGGCCTTTCAATTCAGCAATGGTGATAGCGGTTTGATTCGCCAATGGGTGCTCCTGTGAAACGGTCAGCACATACTCCTCTCTACGTAAAGGAATGATTACCAAACGATCATCTGGCTCCACATTCGTCCCAATGCCAATATCCACTTCATTTTCAAGAACCTGCCGCATAATATCAATAGAAGCCAGTATCCTCAGTTTTACTTTCGGAAATTTTTGATGAAAGTCAATGACAAGCTGTGTAATCCGATAATCTAAATCAGATGGCATAATGCCAACACTTATTTGTCCTCTTTGCAGCTCCTGTAAATCATTGATAGCATCTTTAACATTTTGTAATGTTGTGAGCATTTCCGTAGCATAGCTAAATAATAGAGAGCCAGCCTCTGTTACAACAATCTTTTTTCCAATCCGATCAAACAATGGCATACCTAACTCGTCCTCAAGCACGCGTATTTGCTGACTTAATGTTGGCTGAGAAATGCCAAGTTTCTCAGCAGCTTTTGTAAAATGTAACTCCTCACAGACTGCCATAAAATAGTGTAAATGACGTATTTCCACACCGATCACACCCAATCATAGTTTTTATCTATTATTGTAATAGTAATAATAGTATTGTTCAATCATCTTGGTTAGTATAGACTTCAATTTGAACTTACTATGAATTGTATCGGAGTTGAAATAACATGAATGCAAAGCAAACAATTATACCCATTATCGCTATTATTTTAGCTTCATTTAATTTACGTCCTGTGATTACTTCGGTCTCACCTTTGTTAGGCATCATCCGCGAATCTTTACATATGAGTGCGGCTACTGCAAGTTTATTAACATCTTTAGCTGTGCTATGTATGGGCTTGTTTGCTCCTTTTGCGATACAACTAGCCAATCGTTGGAGCATTGAGAGAGCCATTGCTTACTCCCTTATTCTTATTGGACTAGCAACAGCTGCAAGATTTTTTGCTTATTCTGCCTGGGTGATGCTAGTTACGGCTTTTTTATCAGGCATTGGTATTGCTATAGCGGGTCCTTTATTATCGGGCTATATTAAGGAGAAGTTTTCGAATCCGTCTCGTGTAATCGGTCTTTACTCGTTAGCACTTGTTGTAGGCGCTGGACTTGGTTCAGGGCTTTCCATCCCATTGAGCAATCTCTTTCATTCATGGCAAGCTTCTGCCGCTTCATGGGCTATACTTGCCCTGATTGCTTTAGTCTTTTGGTGGAAACCAGTCGAACAAAAATCAGGCGCTGCTAAACCATCTAGTGCTGGTATAAATGTGAAGCACATGCTAACGAATCAAAAGGCTTGGCTTTTAACAGGCTTTTTTGGTTTAATGGCCTTCATGTTTTATACCATAATGGCTTGGTTACCACCAATCGCTGAAAATATGGGCTACAGCAAACACGATGCTGGCATGATGCTGACACTATTAACCGTCGCCCAAATGCCTGCCACGTTTTTAGTGCCTATCTTAAATAATCGTTTTCAGCATCGAGCTGTATGGCTAATCAGCAGTTCATCATTAGAATTAATTGGGTTATTGATGCTACTGTTTTCTTATAATCCTTGGTTAAGTAGTATGTTGATTGGCATTGGTGCAGGTGGGCTATTCTCATTAGGATTAACATTACCTATCGATGAGGCCAAGGATATGAGCGAGGCAAGCTTCCTGGCAGCCATGACACAATCAATTGGTTTCGTATTCGCTGCCCTGGGTCCATTTTTTGTTGGTCTAGTACGAGACTTCACAGGCAATTTTTCAGTTGCGATTATTGGCATGATTATCATCGTTCTAGCTATGGTCCTGATTCAACTAAAAATTGGCAATCAGAATCAACCTCATATCCATATGAAAAAGACGACTTCCTAGCAAGGTAGGTCGTCTTTTTATTTTTGAATCGTTTGTTGGCCTTCATTAAATGGGTACCTCTGCAATTCATATTGCATCTACATAAATATGAAAATTAGCGAAACCGCCAAGGAAATGTTGATTTATCGTATCGAATAGATTAAAGAAATTTTATAAACTGATTTAAAAAGCTATGAGGAACTTTTACAAATTCAACTAAAGCTTAGAACCTATCGCTTGCTTGGGAAGTCTTGCTACCATGATGAATTCGCAGACTAATAGCAAAAGATGATGGTGACATCACCTTTTTTAATGACGATTCATTTCATATTCAGTTCATAATCGCATGCTATAGTAAAGCCATAGAAACGAAAAACATTGTTTTCGAACAATGAAGGAGGCTTATTTCTTTGCAAGAGACATCAAAAGATACGACAAAACAAAAAGATTGGCGACGCTTTATACAATTAATAAAACGGGCTGAGCCGCCGATTTGGCTACTCGTCATCGCTTTAGTGATGAGTTTAGCGACAACGGGTGTAGGTTTTATTGTTCCATTATTTACAAAACAATTAGTGGATGGCTTTTCTTTAGAATCACTTAATTATTGGCAAATCATTGTGCTAGGTATTGCCTTTATCGCACAAGCTGTTGCGAGTGGCTTATCTATTTACTATTTAAATCGAGTTGGTCATCATGTTGTAGCAAAATTACGCGATCAGTTATGGAGAAAACTGCTACACTTACCAATCCCCTATTATGATGAACATGATACAGGGGAAACCTTGAGCCGTGTTACAAATGACACAGCTGTTGTGAAAGAACTGATTACAGAGCATTTAGCAAACTGTTTATCTGGTGTTATTTCGATTATTGGTTCGATCATCATTCTGTTATTTTTAGATTGGAAAATGACGTTAGTGATGCTGATTGCTGTACCACTGGCAATGGTCATTTTAATGTTGCTTGGTCGACGCATGTTTGTCATTTCAAAAGGTATGCAAGATGAGACAGCGAAATTTACGTCTGTATTGAATCAAGTTTTACCCGAAACACGTCTAGTCAAGGCTTCCAATGCTGAACAAATTGAATATGCGCGTGGAAAAAAAGGTATTTCTAATCTCTTTACATTTGGCTTAAAAGAAGCAAAAATCCATGCATTGATTTCACCGCTTATTTCATTTGTGCTGATGTCTGTGCTTGTAGCTATTATTGGCTATGGCGGTGTCCGTGTTTCCTCTGGGGAGCTGACGGCTGGCGATATGGTGGCATTTATTTTATATTTAATCCAAATCATTATGCCAATGACGCAATTGACAATGTTCTTTACTCAACTGCAAAAAGCAATGGGTGCAACAGAACGTATTAGTGCATTGCTTGAACATGAAGAGGAACATATTGAAGAAGGCTTAACAGTTGAAAAAGTAAATCAACCCATTTATGTTAAAAATGTCGATTTCTCTTATGGGGAAGAACCTATTTTATCTGATATAAACTTCACGATTGAACCAGGCAAAGTAACAGCCATCGTCGGGCCAAGTGGTGGTGGTAAAACAACTACATTTTCACTGTTAGAAAGATATTATCAGCCGACGAGCGGTAGTATTACGCTAGGAGATATACCAATAGAAACATTCTCACTCCATTCTTGGCGCAGTCAAATTGGCTATGTGGCGCAGGAAAGTGCCCTATTATCAGGAACGATTCGAGAAAATATTTGCTATGGTATTGAGCGAGATGTGCAAGATGATGAGCTAGAAAATGTAGCCAAAATGGCCTATGCCGATCAATTTATTAACGAGCTGCCAGATAAGTTTGATACAGAAGTTGGAGAACGAGGCATTAAGCTTTCAGGAGGACAGCGTCAACGTATCTCTATTGCAAGAGCGCTTTTACGTAATCCACAAATATTAATGTTAGATGAAGCAACATCGAGTTTAGATAGTAAGTCAGAAATTTATGTACAAAAAGCATTAGACAACTTAATGGAAGGTCGCACAACATTGGTTATTGCGCACCGTCTATCAACAGTAGTAGATGCCGATCAAATACTCTTTATTGAGAAAGGGCATATTACAGGATGTGGTACACACGAAACGCTCTTTGAAACACATGCTATGTACCGTGAGTTTGCGATGCAACAATTACGTATTAAAGAGGATGAATAAAGGGGTTTGTTGAGATGACAAAACTATTAGTGGTGGATGATGATGCACATATTCGAGAATTAGTAAAAGTCTTTCTACAAAATGAAGGCTTAGAGGTGATTGAGGCTATGGACGGTGTGGATGCACTGTCCCAATTAGCCACTGAAAAAGTGGATATGGTCATAATGGATATTATGATGCCCAATATGGATGGCTGGGCATTATGTGAGGAAATACGTTCATTTGATACAGACCTCCCTATCCTGATGCTGACAGCGAAGGGCGAAACTTCTCAAAAGGTCAAAGGCTTTCATTTAGGGACAGATGATTATCTCGTGAAGCCATTCGAGCCAGCCGAGCTAATCGTGCGTGTAAAATCGATTTTAAAAAGATATCGCATTTCTCTCTCTCAGGTTGTCGAAGCAGGTAACGTCAAACTCAATCGCCATACACATGAAGTAGATATGAATGGACAGACTATTCTACTTCGCTTAAAGGAGTTCGAGCTTTTATTTACCCTAGCCAGCTATGTTGGTAAAACCTTTTCAAGAGAACAATTAATTGAAGAAATATGGGGCTATGACTATGAGGGAGATGAGCGAACAGTCGATGTTCATATTAAAAGAATACGCGAGCGTTTCCCACAAGAGCTGAGTGGCTTTGTCATTCGCACTATTCGTGGTCTTGGCTATCGTTTGGAATTAATGTCATGAGAAAACGAAGATTCCTTGTAAGATTGGCAATGGTCTTTTGCCTGTTCCTTATTGCCAATACTGTATTTGCTTTTATTGCCTATCACGCAACCACTTGGCTGTATGCTCGATTGGGGACAGAGCCCCATGGTTTCTGGCTACAATTAGGCACGGTAATTGGTGTATTTGTACTCTTTGCCTGTTCTGCTGCAATTATCTTTTTAATTGGACTGAACCGACAACGTAACTACTGGGATAAAATCGTTGATGCATTAAGTCGCATGGCAAAAGGTGATTTTGATGTCCAGTTAGACTTGAAAGCAGATGAAAAAGACCAATTTGGGCAATTAATCCATGGCATCAATCATATGGCCGTTGAATTAGGTGAACTTGAAAGAATGCGTCAAGAGTTCATTTCAAACGTCTCTCATGAAATTCAGTCACCTTTAACGTCTATTAATGGCTTTGCGAAGGCACTTAAAAATATTAATTTGCCCGAAGAAAAGCGTCAGCATTATTTAGACATTATTGAAGTGGAAAGTAATCGTTTATCAAAAATCAGTGATAACTTACTCAAACTAACATCCTTAGAATCACATCACCATCCCTTTGAACCTAAAAATTATCGGCTTGATAAACAATTACGCACTGTTGTCCTAGCTCTTGAACCGAATTGGCTAGCCAAACAGCTTGACTTTGACCTCCATCTTGACAATATAAGCATCACAGCAGATGAGGATTTAATGAATCAAGTCTGGATGAATTTGCTGACGAACAGCATTAAATTTACACCTGCTAAAGGGACCATCACGTTGTCTATGAAGAAGCAGTTAGATTCGATCACTGTCATTATTCAAGATACTGGAATTGGTCTAACAGAAGAACAACAAATGCATATTTTTGAAAGGTTTTATAAGGCTGATCAATCACGAACATCGGCTAATGGTGGCAGTGGCTTAGGATTAGCCATTGTCAAAAAAATTATTGATATGCACCATGGAACTATTGCTGTGGAGAGCAAGCTCGCTGAATTTACAAGCTTTTTGGTTACAGTGCCCATCGATAGTACATCAGCTCGTGCAAACGACTAAAAGCGGTCTGCACGAGTTATTTTTAACTAGTAAGCAACTTTTCTAAAATAGTGATATACTTTATCCAATTTTTGCTGCTGTTTCCCCTTTTTACTTTCCATATTCCCAAACTCAAAAAACTTTACTTTTTTCATCCCAACAAACTTAAACAATGCTCTCTTCATTAAAATTTTATGCGCATTATTCAACCATAAAAGCGGATAATTGGTTGGTCCCTTCATCGTCGACACACAAACAACCGACTTCCCTTTTAAAAGTCCCTCTGGAAATAATCCCTTTGTATCCCGATAAGCAAAGTTAGCTGCAAACAATTGATCAATAAAACCTAACAACATTGCTGGCGGTCTTCCCCACCAGATCGGATAAACAAATACAAGCTGATCCGCCCAGGAAAGCTGTTGTCGATATTTTTCCAATTTCGGATCCTGATACATATCACGACGTCGTTTATGCTCATGGAAAATTAAACGTGGATCAAATTCCTCTTCATATAAATCTAGTATCTGTATTTCTTCGATGGCAGGATTCTCTTGACAACCCTTTAATACTTCCTGTAAAAAAGCATAATTTAAACTTTTATGATTTGGATATGTATAAATAATTAACGTTTTCATCATGTGCCCTCCCATTACTTATCATTTGATAACAAAATAATAAACCATCCCTTTTTAGTTGTCAAATGATAATTGTTTTAGGACAAGTTATTTGTTATCTTGTCAGTAGAGGTGATCCCATTGAATAAAAGTACTTTATTTCATCAGTTTGTATCATTCACAGCCACGATCCATCAAGTGACACATGATCTCACACAAAATGTAACCACAGCTAATATCACACCGCTTCACTATAAAATTCTTGAATATATTAAAGTAAGCCAACCTGTCACACCAACCGAAATCAGTGAATGTCAGCACATGTCCTTACCGAATACAAGCCGTGAATTACGAAAACTACAAGAACGCCAATTAATTGAAAAATTTAGCGACACAGAGGATCGAAGAAAGCAATATGTACGCCTGTCACCCGAAGGTGAAAAAATGATGGCAGAGGCATTCGCCTGTATTGAGGAACGCTTTTTAGCGCTTATTCAGCATGCCACATCGGATGATTTAAAGGACATCCAGCATGCCCTAACCATCCTTGAGCAAAAGGTCTTTCAACAAAAAGACTAAGCCTCGATTGTGTGTTAGCGGCTTGAATCACTCTTTCTGAGGTTAAAGTCGCTCTTAACGTTGATTTAAGCGCTCTCTTGGCTCAATACCGCCCATTCTTTGACTGGAAGCGCTCACCCTGGACTCAACACCGCTCATACCTTTACTCGAGGCGCTCTCTTTTGGCTCAATTCCACTCATATCTTTGCTCGAAGTGCTCTCTTTTGCTTCAAAACCGTTCTTTCCTTTGCCCGAAGCGCTCGCAACAGCCCAAACCTCTGCAAAAGATGATGATTTTTAGCTATTTCCTTAATCAAAGCAATCCCTTAACTAAAATTGACTATTGATGATTTACCTTAAATCTTTAAAAATCTCCTTAAAAAGAACATCCTTGCACGCTGCACAGGGTCGTAACCCATTTGCTTTTTCTTTAATAGAATAAATGTGAGTAAAAGGAGGAGTTTCCAGTGGAAGTAGTCGTGTTTGATCGGAAGTGGATTGAGGAACAGTTGGAAACATTGCCGTTGTGGCAACAGTCAGCCTATACTGACTTTGCTGCCACAATTGCCGATGAAGGGAATACGTTTCCTTGTGTACCAGCCAGAATGGGGTTTTTATCGAACCATTTACGCTATAGCTTTATAGGGGATCCACGGGAGGAGCAATCGATTCAGATGTTAGCGCAATGCTTAAAGGAATATGGGAAGGCATCCAGATCTTTTGGAAAATATACAACGCTCACGGTGTTCTTTCATACCCCTCATGATATGCTTGATAGCTATAAGGTGGCGGATTACCAGCAATTATTTTGGTCCATTTTAAACAATTTAACCAATATGGATGAGTTAGATTGGCCTGAGGCAATACCGACAAATCCAGACCATCATGAATGGGAGTTTTGCTTTAATGGAGAACCCTATTTTATTTCTTGTGCAACACCAGCTCATCAATTGCGGAAGAGTCGTCACTTTTCTACTTTGCTAATGGCTATTCAGCCACGTTGGATATTTGACGATATAAACGACACTACTGCATTTGGACGAAAAATCAAAAAACTTATCCGCCAGCGCATCGCAGAATATGACGAGATTCCAGGGCATCCAGATTTAAAATGGTATGGTCAAGAGGATAGCTATGAATGGAAGCAATATTTTTTAAGTGATGACAATCATAGTCCATCCGAATGCCCTTTTTTACGGATGTCACAGGAAAATAGGACATTACGCAATGTTTTTTTGCCTTTTCACAACGATCCAGGTCGCCACACCGATTAGGACAATAAAGAGCAGGCTCACGCAAAAACCGAGTCTGCTCGTTTTTTCGCCTAAAGTACCAGACACGGTTACAGCAATAAGCAACATGCCAAGACTGTTCTTAATTTGCTCCCACCTCGATAGCTCCATTAGCTTTCTATATGTTATTAAAATAAAGAGCCAATTATAGATCAACATTAAACCTGCTGCCGTTATCAAATATTCAAAGATTTTTTCGGGCATCAAAAAACCAATGACAATCGTAATTACTAAGCCACTTGTTAAAAATAAAAAGGCAGGAAAAGGAATTTTCATCTTCCCCTTTTTTGCTAAGATGGCAGGCGCATCATGATCCTCGGCAAGTGTAGTGAGAATGGTTATGACCGCGTAAAGCGAAGCAACCATGGTTGAAAAACCAGCAATGATTAAAACACCGTTAAAAATATCTGCCACAAAAGGGATATGATAACCTTGAAGCGCTGTAATAAAAGGACTTTCATCTATCGAAAAGTCTTTCCAGGAAACAAGTGCCAACGCAAGCGCAATAGCCATGATAAAAATAATAGTAATGACAATGAGCATAATTCTCCCTGCTTTTGGCGCCTCTTTTGGATTTTTTAAATCGATGACCATTAAACCCATCACCTCAATTCCACCATAGGCATAAAATGCATAGAGCAGGCCAAGCCAAATTCCTTTGATTCCTTGTGAGAAAAATCCTTCATAATTTGACTGTAATGATTCGATTGGAGCTGATTGTGTAGCTCTTATGATGATGATGATCGCTACGATAATAAACATGACAATCGCAGCGGCTTTTAATGCCCCGAAAATATTTTGAAAGTTTTCAAAGCCCTTCATGCCAGTAAGAATGACGACTAAGCCAAGGACAGCATAAATCGATGCAGCAACCCAGAGTGGTAACGCTGGGAACCAAAACTTCGTAAATATACCGAGTGCCATCAGCTGGCTACCCATGATTAATAGCTCGGAAATTAAGTACACCCAGCCATTACTAAATCCTGCCCATCGCCCAAAAGCCTGCTTGGCATAAGTACGGAAGGAGCCTTTATCAGGGTTTTCCACAGACATTTTGACAAGTGCCTCATACACAATATACGTACATATAGCTGCTAACAAAAAAGGAATGAGCACAGCCGGTCCACTTTTATGGATGGCCATACTTGTCCCAAGAAAAAAGCCTGTTCCCAGTGTACAACCGATACCGAGAAGCGAAAGTTGCCACCAAGACAACCTTCCTTTATTTGAAGTAGAAGTCATGTTTATCAGTCCTTCGCTACGTTCTTACCAATGGCAATGTCATACAACGAATGCCACCGCCACCCTTTTCAAGCTCTGTGACGTCGACTTCAAGCACGTTCTTTTTCTTTAGAAGTGGATGCGCCAAGAATTGCTGTTTCGTCGCCTGCTTGCTAATCAATAGTGTTTCTGGATTAAGGTTGATGAAATTAATATCTGGTATTGTCTTATAGGTGTCACGCCAGTAAACATCAAAACCATGACGCTTTAAAAATGGCTCAATCATGTCGAAACGGCTGCTTTGTGCTGTCAACACCTGTACAGGAAAAAGGCGCACAAAGCTTTTAGCGATGACCAAATTAACGTTCACAACATTACAATTCATATCTAAATGCAGTGTGTCATTACTTTTCGGTAAATCAATAACGGCAATTTCCGAAAATCCCTCTTGAAAAATGCTTTCTTTTATCTTGTCGATGGCCTCTAATGTCGTTCTCATTCCGAGATTAATGAGCACAGCATCCTTGTTTAAAATCAACAGATCACCACACTCAAATGAATGAAGTGCTTGCGACTGTGCCGTAAATTGTTGAGGAAACCATTTCTCTAAAAGGGCATGGGCTAGAGGATATTCTGGTCTCCTTAATGAGCTCCCAGCCCTTCCAGGTAAAAGTCGATTACCAATGACACAGGCAAGATCACGCACAAAATAACGATTTATAAGCTGTTCACTTAACAATTGCTGCTCATGGGCTAGCTCATTTGCATAATCTAGAACCTTTACTCCAGCGTTTTCTAAAATTGTTTTGAGTGCTAGGAAATTGTCCATCGCCTTATTATGGTTGACTGTATCACTCCATCCAACCTGCTCCGCTATTGTGCTATCTGTTACATCTACTATCGAAGGTGCACAAAGCATCACAACCTTCAGTTCGTCATATTCAGACCAACAATTTACTTGAAATGAATCCATCCAGTACTCTCCCCTTCTTATTCAATCTCTGTTAGCGTTACCATTGACATTTAGATTATACAAACACAATAAATAAGAAGGATTTTCTAAATAAATATAGAGGGCATCAACCAATCTTTTTTACTTAGTTCCGTTATCATCATGTTAAATAGTGAAAACGTAGTGTTATGGCAAGAGAGATATAATGGTGGTTGGGGCTTCCAGGTGACTTGATGGAATTAGTGGATAGCTTAACAAAGGAGAGAGACCAGAAGAAACAGGACTAGCCAGCACAGATTTACAGTTAATCTTAATTTTTTCTGGACCTGATTACTATCTAATGGCGATGAACTTTACTCTGTAACTGCCGTTTAGTTTACAAGAATACTACAGATGATTTAGTCATTAATTACCGTGAATCAGAGACAATGTGGTATTTTTTCATTATTGGATTTATCAGATGATTTAACATACACAAATAATAAGTTAGAGAGAACACATTGTTCCCTCTTATTGTCATGTAAAATATTCTAATTTTGCTTGAGGGAAGAATTTTTGCATATAGCCATACAAGTGTTCCTTTATATCTTCCTCTTCTTCTTTTTGATAAATATATTTACCAATCCCATATTTCCCCCATTTATACCTTCTCACTGTTTCGTCAAGTTCTAGCTTCGTCATGGGATAATTTTTTTCAATTACGCGTTTGGCAGGCTTTGTAAAACGATGTTGAATAAACTCAAATGTGATGTCGTCACGTACATCCTTTGGCAATTCCGCATCCAAACGCTCAAACATCTCATAGTAGCCCTCCTGCCAGCCCTCATGAAGATAGATTGGGGCAACAATAAATCCAAGCGGATATCCAGCCCTTGCCACTTTCCCCGCAGCCTCTATACGCTTCACTAATGGTGATGTTCCTGGCTCAAAATGTTTAATGACATAATCAGCATTGACGCTAAAGCGGAACCTCGTTTTACCATTATGTTTGGCATCCAATAGGTGATCTACGTGATGGAACTTCGTCACAAATCGTAATTGGCCTAACTCACTTTGTCCAAAATGTTCAATAGCGCGCTTCAACGTATGTGTTAAATGATCAATCCCTACAATATCTGAAGTACAGGATGCCTCAAAGCGTGTGATATCAGGAGCTCGTTCTGCCATATAAAGATCTGCTTGCTCTAAAATTTCATCAACATTCACATACGTACGAATATAAGGTTTGCTGCCCATTGTTGTTTGTAAATAACAATAATGACAATGCCCCATGCAGCCTGTTGCAAACGGAATCGCATACTCTGCTGAGGGCTTAGATGTATCAAACTTTAACGTTTTTCGAATGCCTACTACTAATGTCGATTTCGCTACTCGATACTTTTGAAAATCATTGTCGCCAGGAAGATTTCTTACTTGATTGTGCGAAGTCGTATAGCGAATTTCAATCCCTATTTGTTCAAATTTTTCTTTTAGCTCCTGACCTAATGGATACTGGAGCGCATCAGGCTCAAAATAGACGAGCTGAGGGATAAACGGTTTGATCATAGTAGCCCTCCCTCAATGAAAATACTGATGATAGGCTTGCTCAGCCGCCATCTCGCTTGAAAAAATTAACATATCATTTGAAATTGGATAATACGTTTCAAATAAAAATAGAGCCAGCTCCTCTGGTTGCTCTGGATGATAAACCACTGCGGCTTCCTGTATATTCGCTACATCCTGAATATGAGGATTCCGATAAAAAATATAAACGATATCACCGACATTATATGGTTGTTGCATTTCTTCACCTTCCTCTTTCTTTCCGTTAGTGTGGTGAAATGGTTAGAGAAATATGTCATAAAAAAATTTTTTAAGTACTATACATAATTTTATGTGACCATAACTTCAAATCTGAGAAGATCGTATAATACAGAATTTTTTAACTATTTGGCACAATCAAGAAAAGGAGGAAGATATATGATTAAACAATCCATTATTGAAAATGTACTTGAAGCCGCGCTAGCAACTGGTGGGGATTTTTCTGAAATTTTTATTGAAGATAAATATGTAAATGACTTTGTCTTACAAAGTGGCAAGATTGAACAAAGTATTTCTGGGCGTGATTTTGGAATCGGCATCCGTATTTTTTCAGGACTTCAAAGCATCTATACTTACACCAATGATTTTTCTGAGGAAGGTTTACTAGCAGCAGCAGAACGTGCAGCCCTAGCTATCAAAGGTGGTGGATCGGGTACCATTCACCCTCTTCACAAAGAAATCATCACGCCTATTCATCAAATTCTCCACATGCCTCATACAGTGGAGCACACAAGAAAAACAGCGGTCATGCGACAAGCAGACGCTATTGCAAGACATTATGATCCTCGGATTCACCAAGTAAAAGTTCGATATCTTGATGAGCAACAAAACGTCCTGATCGCAAATTCAGAGGGTAAATTTGTAGAGGATACGCGAGTTCACAGTAGACTTAGTATGCAAGCGACGGCTACAGAAGGGACTGAAGTACAAACAGGATTCTATGGCCCAGGTGCGCATGCAGGCTTTGAATTTATTGAAAAGCTAGACCTTAACCATTATGCAGGAGAGGCTGCACGTATCGCTGTCACAATGCTTCACGCAGATGAATGTCCAAGCGGTAAATTCCCTGTCATTATTGATAATGAATTTGGTGGTGTCATTTTCCATGAGGCTTGTGGACATGGCTTAGAAGCAACTGCTGTTGCCAAAAACAATTCGGTCTTCGCCAATCGTATCGGTGAAAGAGTCGCTCCTGAAATTGTTACATATATCGATGATGGCACACTACCGAACGAGTGGGGCTCCCTAAATATTGATGATGAAGGAGAAAAAACAAGGAAGAATATTTTAATTGAAAATGGTATTTTAAAGGGCTACTTAATCGATAAATTTAATGCTCGACGCATGAATGCTCAGCCCACAGGCTCTTCTCGTCGACAATCCTATCGATTTAATCCTACATCACGTATGACAAATACGTATATCGCACCAGGTACATCTACGCCAGCCGATATTATCTCATCGACAGAGTATGGTATATATGCAAAATATATGGGTGGTGGACAAGTTTCTCCTGCTACTGGCGATTATAATTTTGCGGTGATGGAGGCCTATATCGTCAAAGACGGAAAAATTGAACGCCCTGTACGTGGCGCAACACTCATAGGCAATGGCGCAAAAACATTGCAACTTGTTGATCGAGTAGGTAATAATCTCGCCCATGGAGCGGGTATGTGTGGTTCACTTAGCGGGAGCCTTCCTGTCAATGTAGGTCAGCCAATGATACGTGTAAGTGAAATAACAGTTGGTGGAACGAAGGGGGAGTAATTGATGAACATTGCTAAATTTCAAGAAAAACTATTAGACAAGGCGCTAGAAGCTGGTTTTATAGAAGCTGAGGTTTATTATGAACAAAATAAATCTATTGGATGCACGCTCTACGAGGGCGAGATTGATAGCTACGAAACGTCTGAAGACGGAGGTCTAAGTCTACGAGGACTTTACAACGGAAAAATGGGCTATTCCTATACGGAAAAGTTAGACGATGATTCGATTTCCTTTTTAATTAATAGCGCAAAAGCAAATGCAAACATACTTGATGAGGATGAGGGCATAGTTATTTTTAATGGCAGCTCTGAATATCCATCTTATGAATATTACAATGAAGAATTAGAGACTATCGGAATTCCAGAAAAAATAGAGCTTCTTCGTTCCATCGAAGAAAAGATTCGTGCATACGATTCACGCATCATTGCTCTTGATTATTGTTTACTGCAAGAATATACAGCTGAACGTTCATTAGTAAATAGTAAAAATCTTGACTTATCACATAAAGAGAACGGCTTAGTGATTTTCCTCTCCACAGTTGTAAAGGAGGGTGAAGAAATGAAAACAGGCCGTTATTTGAAAATGACACGTGATTTCCATTCTCTTCATGTTGATGATATTGCAAAAGAAGCAGCTGAGGAAGCCCTTGCCAATTTAGGTGAAAAATCGATTCCAGGTGGAAAATATCCAATCGTTTTCCGCTCTGATGCATCAGCCTCTTTATTAGACACTTTTATGCCAATACTATCAGCTGAAAATGCTCAAAAAGATCAATCTCTATTAAAAGGAAAAGTCGGACAAAAAGTGGCATCAGAAGCAGTTACATTGCTGAGTACGCCATTCCATCCTGCCGCATTGTCTGGAGCAAACTTTGATGGTGAAGGTGTTGCAACAAAAGAGCAGGAAATTATTTTAGAGGGTACACTCCAAACACTTTTGCATAACAGGAAAACAGCTAAAAAGGATAACTGTGAAACAACAGGGCATGCCCATAAAGATTCTTACAAAGGAACGTTAACGATTGCGCCCCAAATTTTATATATTTCAACTGGCGAGAAATCTCTTGATGAGTTAATTCACTCGGTTAGTAACGGGGTATTTATTACTGAATTATCTGGGCTTCACTCTGGTACGAATACGGTTACAGGTGATTTTTCAGTCGCTGCAAAAGGGTTTCATATTCAAAATGGAAAAATTGCCTCCCCTGTTAAGCAAATGACAATAGCCGGAAATTTTTTCGAGTTCTTAAATGGTATCAAAGAAACTAGCTCTGAGCTTTACTTCCTGCCAAAAGGCTATGGCTCCTCTTCGCTACTTGTAAAGGAACTTTCAGTGACAGTGGAATAAAAACTAAAAAGTAAACACTTCTATAGTTCAAGCCATAGTATATGATATTTCTCGGCAATTCTTTTATCTATAGTCACGTCAAACACCTCTGATTCAGTTGACAAAATGAAACTGATGATAGAAATCCACAACCTTTAGTGGAAACGACTATGGGCAAGGGAGTTGCTTCCTTTGTTTCGTAAAGACTCTAAGTATAATCCTCGTTATTAACCGATCCTCCTGCACCGAATAGTTGGGCACCTCCCCTCAAAATTCTCAATCTTTGTTACGGTAAGTGAATCAGAAAATAGCATCGATATAGCCTAAAATGGTTAAATTTTCTTTACTAGGTAAAAGGATGAAACTTTTAGCCCTTTGATACGTTAAATTAATTGTCATGCTGCGTCAGTCATATGGCATGAAGAAGGGTGGAATTTATGAAAAAAATATGGACTTTATTTTTCGCAGCAATGCTTATTGTACCGCTATTGCTGCAACCGGCAACCGCACAAGCGGCAAAAGCCATCACAATTACTGTGGACGGGGTTCAATTGAAGACCGATCAACCGCCAGCGATGATTCAAGGGCGTGTTATGCTGCCACTTAGAGCAATCTTTGAGGCATTGGGTGCCAGTGTAAATTGGGATTCAAAGAGTCAAACGGTAACAGGGTATAAAGAAGATACAACAGTAGTGCTCAAGATGAAATCGAAGGTAGCTACTATTAATGGCAAGTCAGTTACGCTTGATGTACCAGCACAAATTTTAAGAGGCAGAACAATGGTACCAGTCCGCTTCGTTAGTGAAGCGCTTGGTCAGGATGTTGACTGGAACTCAGTAAATCAGACCGTAACGATTCAATCTGACACTCCAAGCAATCCAAACATTCCAGGCAATATCAGTATTGCTCCTGCGAGCCATGTATCCGTTCGCGATGTTAATGATCAGGGAGATGGACGTGACATGGAGGTTAGCTTTTCCAGATCGTCTACAGAATCATACGTCGATCATTATCGCATTATGGTTGTGAAGGCTTCAAAAAGCTTTAATTTAGCATCTGCCTTGAAAGTCTCCCCTTCTAATTATACAGTGGTAACTACTTCAAGTTCGAACCGTACCATCAATTTATCGCAGAATTCACGAGATGTGGACGGAGACTACATTAGAAATGATCAGCCTTATGTGGTTCGTATACTTGCTGTTGGGAAAGGTTCTTATTCTAGCGTTTTATCGACTTCTTCTCCGAAGATGACCTTAACCAATTTGTCTTCTGTTACAGAGGTAACAAATGTAAAGATTAACGATATTAACGATTTTGGCGATGGACGCGATGTCTCAGTTAGCTTCACTCGTCCGCAGAATGATAACAATATTTCCAATTATCGTGTGTTTATCGTAAAAACCAAGGATGCTAGCAATTTTAGTCTTACTACTGCGAATAATTTATCAAGCAGTTACTATACAACTGTAAGTAAATCGGGGAGTAACGGCAGTACGTTAGTAGGAACTTTGTCTTCCTCAGCACGTGATACCTCTGGTGAGTTCATTAGAAATAACGTACCTTATACAGCGGTCGTTCTGTCTGTAAGTAATACGAATTCAGTAGGCAATAAACTGTCGTCTGCCTCATCATCAGTAACACTTAGTCAAAATACAATGTCTACTCCGATTATTACACAAGTGAGTGATGTCAATGACTTTGGGGATGGTCGAGACCTGAGAGTAAGCTTCAATAATGTGTCCAATGAATCTAATATCAACGCTTACCGAATTTTTGTTGTAAGAGCTAACAACTATTCGAACTTTACATTGACGAAGGCGAACAGTTTATCTAACACTTATTACACACAAGTGAACAAGACAGGCTACAATATTACGCAGGTGCTCTCTTCAGGGGCAAGAGATACTGATGGTTATCCCATTCAGAATGGAGTTAGCTATCGTGTATTCGTTATGGCCGTAGCAAATAACTCAGCGAATAACGTGTTGTCTTCAGCCTCCAATACGATTACGCTATTTAGCAGCAATGCGGGTGCAGTATCGAATCTCAATGCAAGCGATGTAAGTGATTATGGCAACGGGCGTGACCTCTTTGTTTCTTTCAATAAAGCTGTAGATGAGTCAATTATTAGTCACTATCGGATTCTAGTTGTACCAACAGCTTATTACAATAACTTCAGTCTGACGGAAGCCAATAATGTATCCAGCAACAATTACACGACTGTCTACAAATCTGGAAAGTCCACATATGAGCAGGCGTTAGCTGAAAATACTCGGGATGTGCGCGGTAATACGATCAAAGAAGGTACTAGCTACCGTATCTATGTTTTAACTGTAGCGAATGGAATAGGAAGCAATGCACTATCTGCACCGACGTCTACGATTACGCTAAATAAGAATTTTAATGTGCAAGCTGTAACCAATCTGAATGTGGCGGATATAGCTGATAATGGAGATGGGCGTGATGTGCAAGTAACGTTCACGAAGCCCTCTAATGAAGCAAATGTCAATCATTATCGAATTCTAATCGTACCTACAGCTTATTACAGCAGCTTTAATCTTTCACAAGCCAATAGTAGCAATTATTACATTACAGAAAGCAAAGGTGGGAATATAGCTGCAACTAGAACGTTGGATGGAGTTAGGGATGTGCGCGGTAATTTTATTACGGAAGGAACTAGCTATCGCGTCTATGTACTAACTGTAGCCAATGGAAATACTCCAAATACTTATGCCCTATCCTCTGCTTCGCCTGTGATTACACTTAGTAAAAGTAAAGCTGTTCAGGCGGTAAGTAATATTAATGTAAGCGATATTGGGGATTATGGAGATGGTCGAGATTTACAAATATCATTCTCGAAGCCTTCTGATGAATCCAATATAGGTAATTACCGTATTCTTGTCGTACCCGCATCAAAAGCAAATGGCTTTGATGTGAACGCAGCTCTTAAAGTCACTGATTATACAGATATAAATAAAGGCCAATATAGTATGAGTTTGGGAACTGGTAGTAAAGATACGGATGGAAAACTTATAACAAATGGCCAAGAATATCGCGTGTATATATTGTCCATAGGTAATGGAAATTCCAAGGCAATGTATAACTTATCGTTCGCATCTTCTGCTATTACTTTAGTGGATCATTCAGCACCTGTAGCGGTGGAGAATGTGAAACTGAGTGTTCAAGGGGACAAAAATAAATATTCCGATATTAAAATTAGCTTCGATGTCAAAAACGGACAAAACGTAACGGAGTATAGAGTGTTTATGTTACCTAAAGATGCAGCAGATGGTTTCAAAGAAAGTAATGCAATGAATAATGATAATAGTACTAGAATTTATCAAAATGGGCTCTCCAATGTAAGTCAAGATCTAAGCATAGAATTGGATGCATTTGGTAACCCACTCACTTCCTCCACAGAATACGTTGCTAAGGTGTTAGCTGTGGTAAATGGAAATTATATACTATCAAACTCGTCTATTAATTCGGTGCAGCTTCTGGCAAAGCCTGATAATATCAATGTTGAGCCGTCCCAAGACACTCCAATTAATCAATAGGACAAAGAATTTCTTTATAGTAGGGACTCCCAATGCTCCTTTATGGATCATCGGGAGTCCTTTCTTTTTGTGTGCTGCGCAATACATTGTCTCTAGACCCTTCCACAAATGATTGGTCTGACAAGCATCGATAGCAATCAAGTCGTTGTGAAAGTCAGTTTAATAATATGTAAAATGCGCTTATCCGCTTAAGGATCATAGAAATAAGGTAATTGTGCTCTAGCAGTTGGATATGTTGTTTGGCATAAGTAGCTTGGAAGTGAGCTAAAATCGGCTTATAAGGAGTTAGCTATTGGTTTGCTATTTGGGATATCCTAGGTCGTGAGGAAATAAATAAAAGCCCGGATTTTGTTCTGAAAAATGCTAGACAGAATCCGGGCAAAGAGGCTTTTTTGATATTCAGTGAAAAATACTATATTAAGTAGATGAAGTAATAACTAAAGCGGTAGTTTGAACGGATAACTCAGCCGAAGTGTTAGAGTTATTCTAAACTTGATACTCTCACCCTTACGATGATAATGTCTTTTTTATTCATCGAATTTATTTAGATAAATCAATTTTTTTATTTAATAAGTAAATAGTCAGTCCACCAACAGTCATAGACAATAATTCCCCAACGCCCACTGTGAACCAGGTCGCCCAAAATGGTAGATCGTAAAGGATAGTTAATTGACCAGCCACCGTAAACATGGAGACAGCAAAAATCAAAGCAGTAACAACCATTTTTGCAATGTCATTTGTCATATGTTTTGTGACGCTTCTACAAAGTAATAAGACAAGAAAGGTCGCAATTCCACCGATTGGCACATCTAAAATCCATGTTGGCGACATGAAGTTTGCAAGTATGACGCCAATCGTCACCGCTACCACATAGCGCTTATTGTACAGTGCCAGATAATTAAACATTTCTGACAAACGTAGCTGAACAGCGCCAAAGCTAATGACTGACAACATAACCGTTACAGCGACGTAAAGGGCTGCAACAAGTGCCGTTTTTGTAAGTTCACTTACAGAAACACGGCTAGAATCTTTTACAATAGATGTATTCAATTTTATTCTCCTTTGTAAAATAGCTAGTTGCTATTTTAGTAATAACTACGACCAAAGGAAGAGAGCTTCACGCCCTATCTGAAGTGCCGTAGTGCAAGCCGTTTTTGCTTACCTGCGTATTATAGCAGAAGAATATCGAATTGAACAATGCTATTTTGTCAGCCAACCACCATCAATCGGCATCACTGCCCCATGAATATAATCGGCAGCCGAGCTTGCTAAAAATAAAGTCAAATTCGCCACCTCATAAGGCTGTGCCCATCGACCTGCTGGCGTTTCTTCAGCTACCCATTCAGCCATTTCCCCGTCCCCTTCAAAATCAGCCTTATTCATCGGTGTTTGAATGGCTCCAGGCGCAATCGCATTCGCACGAATACCCGCTCGACAATAATCTAAGTCTAGCTGCTTCGTATAACCGACAATGGCATGCTTAGAAGCTGTGTAGGCTGCACCGCCACCACCAGCAACAAGTCCAGCAATCGACGCCATATTGACGATTGTACCAGTGCCACGTTCTACCATATGTGGTAAGATCGTGTTCGTCACAAAAAACGTGCCCTTCACATTCGTGTTCATAATTTTATCCCACAGCGCTTCGTCTGTATCCAAAGTTTTCGCAAAACCATCTAAAATCCCAGCAGTATTACATAAAATATCAATTTGCCCAAATAGTGAAATAGCTTCTTTGTACGACTGCTCCACATCTTGTTGGCTACTTACAGAGCCAACCTTATAGGCAAAACGATCAGGATATTGCTGCTGTAACTGTATTAACCCCTGCTCCTCTACATCCAATCCAAAAACAGTTGCTCCATTTTCTAAAAATGCAATAACTTGAGCATGTCCAATGCCTGAAGCGGCCCCCGTAATAAAAACCGTCTTTTCTCTATATTCATCAAACTTCATATTGTGTCTCCTTACAGAAAGAAGTCATCTCACTAGAAGAGATGACTTCACTCATTACGATTCTACGATTATCCAATCTTCCGCTAATAGATCACATACTGTAGGTGTGAACATTGTATAGCCCTCACCACGAACGTTAATTAAAAAATAAGGATTCAATGTCTCACCATCATGCTGGCTTTGACCAACCAGCTTCACATATAGCTCAGCACCACCCCAGCCATTGCGAATTACTTTTTCTCCTGCTTTTAAGCGTGGTAATACTTCTTCAAAAGTCATCTCATTCATCCTTTATTTCCATTCTTTATCGCATTAGTATACTGGATTTTTAGGAGGTTGGCAACCATGCCTAGAATCTCCTTGTCATCTGTACCTGCTCTGTTGTCACCTTAAGCCCATTCTTTAATAAATAGCTTGTTGCTGGATTGCTTGCTAAAAAGTTCACTGTCGTTATCTGAACTTTATGTGTTGTGACGCTGGCTAAAAATTGCGGTATTAAATCTATATGACTTTCTGCTAGGATCACCAATTGATAGAGTAGAATACGCTCCATCTCACCGCTGTCATTCCACACGGTTTTGTATAGCATATAGCCTAGGGCTTCATTGTTGTCATTATAGAAAACCTTGGCTTCCCCCTGCTTCACACTCTGCCAGCCACACTGCCAAGGAACATCTTCCTGATAAAAAGAGAGATATGCTAGCTGCTCAGGGCGAATGGTTGCAACGTGAATGGCGGCTGTAGGCGCTACGTTCGCTCCATATTCGCCACTTAAAAATAATAATGAAGAAGCAACCTCATAGCCATATTTTTCATACAAAGCAATAGCTACCTGATTTTCTTTAATTGCCTCCAGCGTAGCGATTTCTACATGTTCTCGTTTATAGATAGCTAAGGTTTCCTCCATTAATAAGCGTGAGACGCCTTTACCACGATAGGCTGGGGAAATACCTGTACCACCGTTCCAAGCTGTTTTCTTGCCATTTATGATACGGAAACCGTTCATAACAACTGCAATCGGTTCATCTTGGTCAAAAATGACAATGGAATGTTTAGGAGACAGCCCCTCCCCAGCCAGTCGATGTAAAAACATTTCGGCCGTCATATGGATATCCACAAAATAGCCTTCGAAGCCTTTGTTCCATGCTTTCAATACTTCCTCTAATGTGCATTGTTCAACTGTTTTGACCTTCATATTTTCCCTCTTCTCAAATGGAATCTAATGTCGCTAAATCTTCTAAGGTTAGTTTTTTCACGATATCATACCCACGCCCTGGACCTTTAGGCTTGATGACAACCGTCCCCATATTCGAAAGGATGCCAAGGCCCACGTCTCTCGGAAAGCTATGACCAATCATTACATTATTCATGCCTTGTGATGGTTTTATTTCCAGCTTGGATGTCAGTGTCGTTAAAATGCTAGTTTGCTCAGCACTGGTAAGATTGCCACCTAACATGAAGATCTCAAACAAAAAAGGGTCAATTTGTACACCGTTAGTTGGAAATGCAAGTAGAGCCGTTTCCTTTGTTCGACAGAACGGACTTGCTGTAATGGGCGAAAGGATGGGAATTTGCCAATAACGCAGCATTTGACCATAGTAAACAGCCTCCCTACGACCATGCTCTGATAGGTTTCTTTGATAGCGGCAACTGTGAAACGTGCCATATGCCTGATCTACACCAACTGTGGCCGTTCCATGCCTTGCATATAAATGAAGCCCACCCTTTCTCAATAACGTCAGGAGATCCTTTTCCATTTTTTTCATCCCCTTCATCATAACACTTTCTATTTTGTAATGTATGTCTAACAAATAGAAAAAAGCTCCCTACAATTTGTAGGAAGCCTATTTTCAGTTATTTAATGGGAATATGGACAATAGCAGTTGTTTCTAAATGTTTCGATGAGTCGATTGAAATATGACCATTGTATTTATGGACAATTTCTTTCACAATAAATAACCCTTGTCCTCTTATGCGACCCTGCTCATGCCTTTTCGTTGAAAACCCTTGCTTAAATATGTGGTCAGCATCCACAATATTTGGCCCTGTATTAGTAATTTTAAATTCATACTGTACTTCATCAGCTGTACAGCAAATCATAATTTTACGTTGTCCTTCAGGTAATTCAACCGCAGCATCAATGGCATTATCAATTAAATTGGATAGAATCTTGATTAAATCTGTCGTTTTAATCTTATTAAAGTCATTTTGAGAAATGGTAAAGTCCATATCAATATTATGATTTTGAGCGGTTAATTTTTTCGTTTGTAATAAGATGGACAGACCTGGGTGGTCAATATTTAATTTTAAAGACTTAATCGCTTGAACTTCTTTAGATAGTGAAGACAAATATTGTTTTGCTTGCTCTGTTTTTTCTAATTGTAAAAGACCATGTAACACTTGAATATGATTAGTGAAATCATGACGTAATGATGATACCGAAGTAATCAAAGTTTTAATTTCTGCTTGATATGTGTCCTCTGTAGCGCCGACTTCTTTCGCTACCTCTTTTTGATACCATCGTTGTAAAAATAAAAAAGAACCAATGACAATTAAAATAAATACACCATTAAAAATAAAAATAAATAAATTGTCTTCAATGACTTTTCCCTTAATGCCATTTAATGTGTCTGCGCTGATATCAATGCCTAGATACCCAATAATTTTACCATTCTCATCTTTGATAGGTGTACCAACCGATAAATAAGAACCATGTACAGAATCATGAATCACCTCTGTAACATAGGTTTCACCTTTGTAGGCTTTTGCCACTTGCTTTGCTGGGACAGTACAAACCTCTCCTATATCAAAGCCTTTTTTCAGTTCATTTGGCAGCCCCATAATCATCGCACTTGATACTTCTGGATTATCCACCTTCAACGTATAAACAAACAATGCACCTAGTTTTACTCTGGCATCATTTAAATAGCTTCTTACTTCCCAATAATAATCATTCTTCTGTGGATTCTTCAAAAACTGCTGATAAGCAGCTGTATCAATAGAAGAAGCAATGGAGTTGGCAGCCTCTAAGCTTTGATTGGCAATTGACTCTTCAACGGTCTTTTTAATTTTCACATAGGATGTAATGATGTTTAAACTTGTAAACAAACATAATAAAAGCGTTGATAGAATTAATATTAGTTTTATTTTTCGATTTTTCATATAAAACGGGACTTCCTCACCTATAAATATTCTGGAATATCATTATATAATAATTAACTCTATTTTTTGTTTGTAAAGTGAACATTTCTTGATTATCCTACAGAAATGAAAACAGAAAATCCATTTTACTTGAACTCTACTAAAATTACACACCGTAACCAATAGTTTAATAATCCTTTACAAGAAAGTAAACTAAAAAGGTAACTAATAACATTTTATGTCTCATTTCCTATCCTATAGGCTAATGTAATACCTTCCTAAAGCAAAAGTCACAAAAAGATCAGGTACCTACTACAATACCTGATCTTCAATGAAATTTGTTTATTTTTTATTCGAAGTACGTGTTCGATCCTGTGGCTTTAAAAAGGAAGGTCGTCTACTGTAGCCCTTTGATGAAAGTCTTAATAATGATTTTTTTAGATTTTCCTTCTTCAAATGTGCACTAAAATTTAAATAGGGTACACCTAGCACACGCATATTCGCTGCGTATAAGATGATGAAAAATACTGCAATAAAAAAACCAAATAATCCAAAAAAGGCAGAGGCTATAATAATGATTAGTCGAAAAATACTCATGGCTGTTACAAATGATTGGTTAACCAATGTAAAAGCCGCAATACTCGAAATTGCAATGACAACAATCATTGAAGGGCTCGTAACGCCAGCTTTTATCGCTGCATCTCCGATAATTAAACCTCCCACAACACTAATTGATCCACTAATTGCACTCGGAAGACGTAAGTTGGCTTCACGAAACAATTCAAACATAAATAGCATCATTAGTATTTCAAGAATCGTTGGGAATGGCAGTCCCGTTCTCGACTCAACAACTGTTGCTAGAAGAAGAAAAGGAAGTTGTTCTTGATGATACGTAGTCAGCGCAAGCCAAAAGCCTGGTGTTAGCATACTAATTAATATCCCAACAATACGAAGCAATCTTTCCATTGAACTGACAATGACAGGAAAATCATTATCCTCACCCGATTTAAAGAGCAACATTATATTCGTAGGTGTGATCAATGCGTAGGAAACACCATCAATCATTATTAGTATTCTTCCCCTAATTAATGCCTGCATAGCAAAATCCGGTCTCCCGGTATAATCATGCCTGGGCAGTACTTTGGCTGTTTGTTCAATTGCTTCCATCAATAAATCACCATTGACAACAATATCCGTATCAATCTTTTGTAATTGTAGACGGATTTGTTCTAGCATATTTAAATTCACAATGTCATCCATATAGAGTACCGCTACAGTGGTTTTGGAACGTCTCCCAATTTCTAATGTTTCTACACTAAAAGAATTAGTGGGCAAACGCTTTCTTAATAAAGCAATATTAATAAAAACATCTTCTATAAAGTCATCTCTTGGCCCTTTGACCACTAATTCTAGCGATGTTTCTCCGGGCTCTCGATTCGGTTTTTTAGAAATATCACTAGAAAATAGTAATTGATTTTCTTCAAAATACAATAATACATGCCCTTTATAGACTCTTGTTATGGCATCCTCTTGCGTTAAAACCTTTTGTAAATAGGGAATGTGTAAATGCTGGTCGATTTGTTCCTCTAACATGTCATCAGCGACATCACTTAATAAGGATTGGACTCGCTGAACAACTACCGTCTGAAGTATTTGTTCGTTGATCATTGCATCACAAGTTATCAAATGTACTGTATATTGCTGAAATTTATATTGTTGAAAAATCACATCAGCAGAGCGTTGAAATAGTGATTTCAACATTTTCAAATTGATCATTTGTTCCATTGATGAAATACTTCTCATCTCCTACTGAGCCAGCTCCAGATTAGTACATTTATGAAAAACGATTACCTTCAATAAATACACTTAAGCATATTTTTCCCATGGATGTGCAAAATATTCAAAGAAACATTTGGTCATTATCCAATCATTTTCTTTAGATTAGCCATCTCAATGGCAGACATGGCAGCATCGTATCCTTTATTACCAGATTTTGTACCAGCACGTTCAATCGCCTGCTCAATATTTTCCGTCGTCACAATACCGAAAATAACAGGGACATTGGTTGATAGCGATACATTGGCAATACCTTTTGCTGACTCATTACAAACATAATCATAGTGTGTTGTAGAGCCGCGAATAACCGTACCTAAACCAATAATGGCATCATAGTTCTTTGTTTCTGCTAGTTGTTTCGCAATAAAAGGAACTTCAAAAGCTCCTGGAACCCAAGCAACATCAATAGACGCTTCATCAACACCATGTCGTGTTAAGCCGTCCATTGCACCGTCCAATAATTTGCTTGTGATGAATTCATTAAATCGACCTACCACAACTGCAATTTTTAAACCCGTTCCAATTAATTGTGCTTCAAATGTTTGACCCATTGTTCTTTCTCCTTTTTAAATAGAAATTTTATTTTCAGTTGTCAGCAATTGACTGCGGTATGCTACAAGTGCCTCTATTGATATCATTTTCAAGTCATGCTGTGCTGCGTACTTTATCAATTCCTCAAAGCGTAGCATATGACCATCATCGCCCATGATCTCGCAAATAACACCCACTGGCACACTATGACAAAGTTTTGCCAAATCGACAGTCGCCTCCGTATGCCCTCTTCGCTCTAAAACACCATTATCCTTCGCAATGAGCGGAAAAACATGACCAGGTCGACGAAACTCAATCGGCTTCGCTTGCTTTTCAATCATTTTTTGTATCGTAAATGCTCGTTCATACGCACTAATTCCTGTCGTTGTATCCTCATGGTCGATACTTACGGTAAACGCTGTTTGGTGATTATCCGTATTGTGCTGAACCATCGGATGTAAATCTAGCTGTTGTGCAAGCTGCTGTGAAATCGGTGTACAAATTAATCCTCTACCATAGGTTGCCATAAAGTTTATAGTTGCTGGTGTCATGAATTCAGCGAGTGCCAGAAGATCTCCTTCATTTTCCCGATCCTCGTCATCAACCACTACAATCAATTTGCCTTGCTTTAAATCCTCAATGGCCTCTTCAATTGCATATAGCACTTTTGTCATCTCCTCGTTCAGTTGTTAAAAACCATGTTGTGCTAAGTAATCTCTCGTAATGGTTGGTGTTGCTTGCCCTTTTTTCAGTTGCTGTAAAATATATTTACCAACTAAATCTGTTTCGATATTCACAATCGCTCCATCCTTCTTCATGCCTAATACGGTTTCTTTGTACGTATGGGGAATTAGTGAAATCGTGACACTGTTCGTGTCAACATGGAAAAGGGTTAAGCTTGTGCCATCAATCGTAATAGAACCCTTCGGAATGCAAAATTTGGTTAGTTCCTCTGACAATTCGATATCGATATAGACTGCGTTGGCTACTGGACGTTTGCGCAAAATTTTACCGACCCCATCCACATGCCCAGCAACAAAATGACCGCCAAATCGCCCATTAGCAGGCATGGCACGCTCTAAATTCACGGAATCCCCTACCACGAGCTGCTGTAAATTGGTTGCGTTGACTGTTTCAGGCATCACATCCATCGTAAGCGTCTGTTCCGTAAAATATGTCACCGTTAAACAAACACCATTAACCGCGATACTGTCTCCAAGCTTGACATCTTCTGCTATTTTGGCTGATTGAACTGTTATTTTCATACTGTCCCTATCGCTTTGCATGGCTTTTAAAATGCCAATATCCTCTACAAGCCCTGTAAACATTCCATCACCTACTTTTCATTGATTTAGGCTTCTATCCTTCACTTTTGAAGTCTTATCCATCAGTTTCGAAGGTCTATCCGTCACTTCTCCAGTTTTATCCGTCTCCTCCTTCTCTAGCTCTAGCTATCGATAAAAAACAAAAACCCCTTTCAGCAAAGGGGTTTGGGAGTATAAGACATCAACAAATAAGCCTAATTGAAAACTATTTTTTCCATAGACTGTCATCTCATTTGTTCTTCTCCCATCCAGACTATAACTGTCGGTTTTGGATTTGCACCAAATCAGCTTGCGCTCACGGACTTTGAATTACTTCATCACCGCCGATTGGGAATTTCACCCTACCCCGAAGAACATCTTCTATTCGATTGGCACTAAATAAAAAAACTTCCCAACAAGCTTGTGGGAAGTAGTGTAATAAATGCATAGGAAAATAGACCTTCTAAATTACAATCAATTTAAAAAGCTCGCATTTTTACCCTTCTCCCATCCAGACTATAACTGTCGGTTTTGGATTTGCACCAAATCAGCTTGCGCTCACGGACTTTGAATTACTTCATCACCGCCGATCGGGAATTTCACCCTACCCCGAAGGATTTTTTATTTAGCTAATCTTACGATAACACTATTTTATTCTATTATCCATCCTTCTTTTTAAAAATTTTTCAAAAAGAATTATAGCAGATCAACAATGCATCCAGTTTTTTCGCGTTTGTACGTCCGCCTGAGGCATTGAGGCAACATGCAATGTTATTGCCACAGGAGGCAGCGTTTTTTGATGGTGTTCCCCTATTTCAGCGGGTGTTTAATCACTCGCCAGCAAGGGAGTCTTCAGCTTAATATAACAATGACTTGATAAATGTAAACGAAATCATTAAACTGATAACATTTAAACTGTGCATGGAACTTCCCTTTCACTAAAACGTTCCTTTACAAGTGACAATTCAGTCCAGCACTTTGGAGGTCATTTACTTGCTATTTTTTAAAAACATCCCATTGAAGCAAGGTATTTTCTATGCCTTATTAATGCTCTGCTGCGTGCTTTCGATTGTGTTCGTTCATCATAATGAATCATTTTATGATCGACCGATTGCTGAGGTGATAAAAGCTGATGTAGCAGAATCAGAACCAATGACAGATATGTATGATAATGATGATTATTTATTTACACAGCATATTACAGCCGTGATACAAAATGGACCACATAAAGGGCAATCCATCCATTTGACGAATGACTATTCCGCCTCTGGAGCTTTCGATCAAGAATACCGTGTGGGCAATGAAATCTTTGTCTCCATAGATAATCACGCATCACAGTCAGGGCTAACTGGGACCATTCTCGATTTAAAACGAGATCAAACCCTTCTCATGATTGCGTGGATTTTTATTTTTGTCTTACTCCTTATAGGAAAAAGACAAGGCTTGTTTTCCATCATTAGTTTAATTGTCAATGCATTGATTTTATCATTCGCGTTAGATTTATATGTGAAACATGGTAACCTGAGCTTGTTAGTCATCAGTGGTATTTGCGCTCTTCTATTTACGATCATTTCGTTGTTACTTATTAGCGGCTTGAACACGAAAACGTATGCAGCTATTGTGTCTACACTTTTAGGAACCGTTATGGCACTCATCATTAGCTCTGTCGTGATGTGGTTAACTGGTGAAAACGGTCTTCGCTATGAAGAAATGCAATTTTTAACACGCCCTTATCGTACAGTCTTTATGGCTGGCTTATTTATTGGCTCACTTGGGGCTGTCATGGATGTCTCTATTACGATGGCTTCTTCAATCTTTGCTTTATATGAACAAGACCCTACTATTTCTGTGAAGGCACTTAAATCTTCAGGGCATGAAATCGGGAAAGATATTATGGGCACCATTACGAGTATTTTGTTCTTTGCCTACCTTTGCGGCTCCATACCGATGGTTATTCTCTATTTGAAAAATTCTTCTACTTTAGGACTCACGCTGTCCTTGAATCTTTCTTTAGAATTAGCTCGCGCCTTAGCAGGTGGTATTGGCGTTGTCCTCACGATTCCGATCAGTCAGTATACTGCTCTATTTTTCATTAATCGAAAGAGGGTTCAAGAATGAATGTAATTGTGTTATTAGCTTTTATTTTATGTCTATTGATGGTCGCAATTGGCGGGAAGCAAGGTGTACGTTCGTTTCTTTCTTTATTCCTAAATTTCGGTGTGCTCTTTGTGACGATCTTTTTAATGACCAACCCTAAAAATAGCCCCATCATCTTAACGTTCGTTGCCTGTACAATTATTAGTTGTATTAGCCTTTTCTATATCAATAAAACAAACAGTAAAACCATTACAGCATTTATCTCTACTATGGTGACGATTGTTGTCTTACTTCTTTTTATTACATTTGTAACGAAAAAGTTGATGATTCAAGGATTTGGTGAAGAATCAACAGAAGAAATAAGCATCTTTTCCCTTTATATTGGTGTTGATTTTGTGCAGATTGGTGCCTCCGTCATTATTATGAGTACGATTGGAGCAATTATGGATGTCGCTATTTCCATTGCTACTTCCATGCATGAGATTTTTTATCGTAACCCTTCGATTAGTAGAAAGAAATTATTTACATCCGGCTTAAATATCGGGAGAGATATTTTAGGAACCGATACGAATACGTTATTCTTCGCTTTCTTTGGTGGCTATTTAAACTTATTAATATGGTTCAAAGATCTCTCCTATTCGATTGGTGAAATCGTCAACTCCAAGGTTTTTAGTGCTGAAATGACGACTATTTTTTGTGCTGGCATCGGTATTGCACTGATTATTCCGATCGCCTCCTCCGTCAATGCCTATTACTTAATTCGAACACGTGAAAAAACCGAAAAGCTCTCATAAAAGAGTTCAGACCTATCACTCGTTTGTGAGAGGTCTGGACAAATCTCCTCCTCTCCTTCAAAAAATGAATGCTATCTCAAAAAAATGTGTCTAAATGATGAAATCGTATAGTAATCGCTCAAATTAGTACTTACATTTGAGAATTTTTTTTTGCTATAGTAAAAAACAGAGCAGTTAGTATCGCGGAGGTGTACTAGCTAAAAGGAATCATGATCGCTGATAATCGACATCACGATTATATCTTCATAGACTTTTTTATAATGCAGAACATGAAATAGTAGAAGCATCGCAACTTTATTTTTCCGAATATTCTGTTTTTATACATTCTATGAAAGTTGAACATTTTTGAAGGAGTTTTTACAGTGAATAAGGAAATAAAAACAGGTCCAATTATGGCTGCTCTCTTAGTAGCCGGCTTTGTAGGGCTATTTAGTGAGACAGCATTAAATATTGCACTAGGGGAACTTAGCCAACTTTTCAGCGTGGATGCCACAACTATCCAATGGCTAGCAACAGGCTATTTTCTCACATTAGGCATTTTAGTACCTGTTACAGGCATTTTAATGCAAAAATTTACCACTCGCCAAATGTTTATAATCTCTTTACTCTTTTCCATAATTGGTACCATACTTGCCGCTGTTGCACCAATCTTTGCTGTCTTACTTATAGCACGTGTTATTCAAGCTGCAGGTTTAGCGATTATATTACCATTAACGCAAAATGTGATTTTCACGATTTTTCCAGCTAATAAACGTGGTAGTGCTATGGGGATGATGGGTCTCGTCATTTTAGCAGGACCCGCTTTCGGCCCGACATTAGCAGGGATGATTTTAGACACGCTATCCTGGCACTGGATATTTTGGGTTACTGTCCCCTTCTTATTATTCTCGATCATTTTTGGTTTTATCTTTATTCCCAATGTGAATGAAAGAAAGCAGCTTACTATAGATATATGGTCTATTATCTTATCTACGATTGGCTTTGGTGGCATCGTCTATGGTGTAAGTAGCGGTGGAGAATTGGGTTGGACAAGCATCAACGTACTTAGTACCATTTTACTAGGTGTAATTGCCTTATGTTTATTTGTGTTGCGTCAATCAAAAATGGACCATCCTATGTTAAATTTGAGAGCTTTCCAGTATCCAATGTTCGTATTGGGTCTTCTGATGAATATGATTACCTTCTTCAATATGCTGTCTATGCTAGTGGTGCTCCCGATGTATATGCAAACGGCACTTTTGGTATCGGCCTTTGTAACAGGTTTAATGATGCTTCCTGGTAGTCTACTAAACTGCCTATTAGCACCAACCATCGGTAAATACTTCGATAAATACGGACCACGTGCAATCATTACCCCCGGAACCATACTTGTTGTGATTGGCTATGGACTTTATGCTTTAAATGGTACCGAAACAGCTACTTGGGCATTAGTGTTAACACATATCATCATGATGCTTGGGGTTGGTATGGTATTGGCCTCTGTCCAAACGAATACGCTCAATGCTTTGCCAAGACAATATTTTCCTGATGGTATTGCGATTACACAAACCTCTCAACAAGTATCAGGTGCCATAGGCATTGCTGTAATGGTCTCGTTGTTCTCAGCTAAGCAACAGCAATTCTTAACTGACAGTACAACTAATGCTCAAGAGGCGGCGGCTTCAGGCTCTGCATTTGTCTTTGCAATCAGTTTTGCTCTGGCATTCATCAATGTCATACTCTCTTTCTTTTTGAAAAAAACTCAATAATTTTAGTATAGAAGGGAGGTGTCTCGAAGGAATTTTAAGGCACCTCCTTTTGTTATGTCATTTCCGTTGCAATCGCAGTATTTTCTGATAATATTTACCATAAGATGTTTACGTACGCTCAAAATAGTTGTTGTTTCATGATGCACTACACTAGGTCGCCCATCCTATGTCATATCTTTAAACATCAATTACGCCTTTGACGTAATTGCCGCTGATTCTGCATTTTCGCGCAGATCAACTTTGCGCCCCGTTTTTTCGAGCTGATGAGTAGAATGTTAACCTCAGACCATCACGTCCTGTAACAGTTAACTGACTTGCATCGTGCAGGTCAACTTCAAAATCAGTGACTTCCGCCGAGGCTTCGGGTTAACATGATGATGATTACTCAGATATGGCACAAGATGTGGCATTCTTAGCCTGAGTTCAGCTTTTTTAGCGGGCATTTGAACACCCATTGGAGAAAACAACACAAGTATTTTTCTTTCTCTAAAGTACTGCTTCACTTTTGGTACAAAAAACACTTGCTGAATTAAGATAAAACGTCAATTACAACGAGATGGAAAAGGAGAAAATTGGCAATGAAGCATATTATCTTTGATTTTGATGGAACACTGGCAGATTCAACCGCAGTGTTTGCATCAGCATGGAATACATTAGCGCAAAAATATAAATTTAAAGGCATCGAATTAAAGGAAATTGATACACTGAAAAAATTATCGATTTCTGAACGCAGTAAATTATTTGATTTCCCAATGTATAAATTGCCCATGATTTTACCGCAATTTTATAAATTGTATCGTCAATCATTAAATGATGTTCATCTTTTTGATGGAATGAAGGAAGTCCTGATGGAAATTGATAAGAGAGGCTATAAAATCATTATTATTTCCTCTAATTCTAAGGAAAATATTTTAGCATTTCTTAAAATGAACGGTATTCACTGTGTAGCAGATGTTCTTTGCTCCAATCGAATTTTTGGCAAGGATAAAGTGATGAAAAAGTTTTTAAAGGACTCAAATGTCAACTCAGCTGACGTGTTATATATTGGGGATGAACAAAGGGATATCGTGGCTTGTAAGAAAGCAGGTGTCCCGATTGTATGGGTAGAATGGGGCTATGATGCCATAGAGGTCGTGCAAAACGAAAATCCTGAATATAAGGTCGCTACACCACAGGAAATTTTAGCGATTATTTAATTATGGGGAAGGATAATAGCATGTTACCTGTCTATTATCCTTTTTTTATATTATTATCCTTTCATCTCACTAATCTGCATGAGCTTTTCTGCCGTGCTATTAACCCCTTTATAGGCATCTGTTAATTCATGCATACTCGCAGCAAATTGCTGTGTAAACGCAGAAATTTGATTTGCTGACGCATTGACTTGATCGATGGATTGTTTAATATTTTCTAGTTGCACTGTAATGCTATCAGCACTTTCTGTACTGCTTTGGGACATTTTTTGTATTTCTGAAGCAACCACGGCAAAGCCACGACCATGCTCACCTGAACGTGCTGCTTCAATGGATGCATTCAAGCCGAGAATTTTGGATTTCATAGCCAAATCCTTTACTAAATTCACAATGTCATTAATCTGCTTAATATCACTTGCCATCGATTCCGAGAAGTTCGATAATTCCTCTAAACGATTGGACACATCCATACTGGAAGTAGCTAATCCTTCATTGGTAGTCGTCATTTCTTCAACAGCACTTGAAAGCTCAGTTGCCAACAAGCGCATACTATCCATTTTTTCATTGGAAATAATGGCACTTACTACACCAATTACCTGACCTCCGTCAAAAATAGGCTGTGCAGAGGCAATGTATGCCATGCCAAACCCTTCCGCCCCGCGCTCTTCTTTCACAAAGCGACCTGAGCTTAAGGCTATTTCCGTTGCAGTCCCTCGATATTTATGTACTGGTTCACCAACCCCTACTTTTAAATCAACACGTTTCCCCGGTTTATAGGCAAGAACTTTCTCTCTATCTGCCACGATGACACAAGCATCCTCTGGATAAGTTGCTTGGTATAAATCAATCGAATCAATCGCTGCCTGTAGTTTTAGATGCATTGTCTTTCCCCTTCTCCCAAAGCTTTTGTAAAATATCTCAATTTAACTATATCATGTCACTTAAAAAAAGACACCAACGTCCAGTGGTGTCTTGTCATGCCATTATGACTTTGTCAATTTTTCTACATATTTCGCTGCCGTTCTGATTTCAATTGTTAGAAAATCATTGCCATAGGTAGCCTTTATTAAAAATGGTACATCATTCGTGTTTTGGAACCTAAAGTCTAAACTGCCGTAGGAAACAGTAGCATCTCTTCCCTTTGGTACATACCCCACATCTAAGGAATGGTGATGACGTTCCACATAGTTAATTGGAATTTGATCGACAGCATTAAACAGGGTTGAAGACGTTTGACAGATTCCACCGCCAATCCCCATGACTACCTTCTTATTAATAATTTCCGGTGCAGGTTGATAGCCATTCGCTTCATCCCTCGGACCCACAATCGTATTAAAAGAAAAATAATCACCACTACCTACAATGACATTATTGATTGCCCTAGCCGACAGCTCGATGTTTTTATTTCTTCCACTATCTGTGCTATTGAAATATGTCGTATAGGATGCAACAACGACATCCTCTAATAAAGGAAGATCCTCTAAATAATAGCCACTTTCTGTTACATAGAGCGGCATTTCCACTTGACCACCCGTCGTTGAAGCCTCTAGAATTCGCTCTACTAATTCGCTTTCTTTTAAAATAGTTTGCGGTCTTCCTTTGATTACTTGCCCTTCTTCTCCCAATCGATCGAGCACCATTCGTTGATCATAGCCAGTCATTGTGTCTGTTCCTCTCGCCAATTCCTTTGCTAATTGTTCTAGCTGCTGGTAATAAGCTTGCGGATCTGTGTCAAAGCCAAATTCCTTAGGAGAGATTGTTTGAACCATCTGCTGTGTTACGGGATCAATAAGCTCTACAATAGGCTCAATTGGGTGCTCTTGTTCATACGTAACAGACTGCTGAGCTTCTTCATGTTGTTGAATTTCTTGTTCTAGCTTGTTATCGTTTGCCGCTTTGTCCTGACATCCTACTAGCCCAAGCGTACAGATAATGCCGCATATAGCCAGCCACTTCTTTCTCAACCATGAACACCTACCTCTATCTTCATACTACAGAGACATCTTATTCGTAGATTGCTCATAGTGTGTTGTTTTTTGATGATTTTTATTTGTCAATACTGCAAAAACACACTATATGAAGGCCACCATTACCTGTGAAATTTTATGATTGAATAAACCTTTAGACGATAGAGGATTATAAGTACTATTTGGTGCAGCTATTTTCTCTTCGCTATCTTAATTTAGATAAGATTATTCCGCATGAATCATTTATACAGCCTAAAAACATTACTTCTCAAAGAAATAAAATGGCATATAAGGCTAAAGTTTAGTAGAATGATTCTTTAGATTAAAATAAATGACTAAATTTTGTTTTATATTAAAACACTACTTATACCTACATTTCCCACAAATAAAAATATAGAATTTAAAGGAAGAAAAATAAATTGACTAATGATTTAAAAATACGTGATAAGTATATCTACACTTATATTCATCATATTGATGAATATGATTTATGTAGAATGGAGATGCGCTCATTTTTTGGAAAAGATTCTGACTCAAACTATTTAATTAGCGATGTTAAAATTGATCCAAGCCGTAGCCCATTTATTGAAGAAAGACTTGAGATATTATATGAAGAGAATGATTTAGACGTATTAAAGGATCGTCTTAAGCATTTCAATGTAGGAGAAAACACTTACAAAGTAATTAGTTTAAATAAAATGGTCATAAATACTACTAATAAAATAGACCATGCAGAGCGTCGTAAAATTGAAAGAGAAATTGGATTGTCGATTAACGGAGAACCAGATTTAGACAATCCAGAAATTATCTTGGGGATTATTACTTTAGACGGTCGTTGGTATTTTGGCAACTATACAAAAAGTGAACCCATTTGGCTTAAACATAAACAGAAGCCACACAATTATTCAACCGCATTGAGCACAAGAGTTGCTCGTGCTATTACTAATATTGCAGTTCCACATATAGAAAATGTACGTGCTATCGATCCCTGTTGTGGAATAGGAACTGTCATAATTGAGGGACTTTCAATGGGTATTGATATTGAAGGTCGAGACATTAATTATCATGTATGTCAGGGTTCCAGAAGTAATATCACTTATTTCGGACTAGAAGGTAAAATTACACTAGGACCGATTTCAGAGGTAACGGAGCACTATGATGTAGCGATTGTTGATTTACCATATAACTTATTTACTCACGCATCAAGGGAAGAACAAAGTGAGATACTAAAGCACGCTCGACGAATTTCAGATAAAATTATTATTGCTACAATTGATACGATTGATGACTTAATTGAAGAAGCTGGATTCGAGATAGTTGACCGATGTATTGCTAAAAAACAGTCTTTTTTACGTCAAATTATTTTATGTAAATGAGAAACACCTATATGGTGAAGGACAATAAAATAATGTTAACCCTGTCCTAATTTTAGAACAGGGTTAATATATTGTTGTGCAACTTTTAATATAGAATCTTAACTGAAAACCCTCGTCCATTCTAATTTATAGAGAAATCATCGGAATTTTAATTATCAACTTTCAGCCGTATCGCATGAAAAGTTATTTCTACTAATTAGCACGCCCTATTGTCGATAAGCAAGATGAATTCCCGTGAAGAAAGGGAAATTACTCTCGAAGCAACAGAAATGACGTTCAAAGTTTACGTAAAAAAGAGCATCTACTAGCTATCAAATGAGCCAGTAGATGCTCTATCATTTTTAACTCTTGTAAAAAAGCTCAAGTACAGAACAGGGTCCTATTTTATTTTTGAATAAACATTTGTGTCCAATAATGACCATCCTGCACATAGCCTACACCGATATGGGTATAGCTTTTATTGAGAATATTGGCACGATGTCCTGCACTGTTCATCCAAGCTGTTACAACTTCTTGAGCTGAGCGTTGACCTTTTGCAATATTTTCACCAGCAGCTTTGTACGTAATACCAAAGTTTTTCATCATGGTAAAAGGTGTGCCATATGTTGGGCTTGTATGGTCAAAGTACTGTTTATCATGCATATCTTGAGATTTATATTTGGCTACTCGGGATAGCTCCCAATTTTCCTGTAATGCTGGCAGACCTGCTTTGGCGCGTTCTGCATTAACAAGTTTAACAACCTCTTGCTCAACCGTGGCCTGTTCCTTTACAGGGATATTGATTTTTTGCCCAGGGGAAATTTGATTCGGATTGGCAAGCTGTGGATTGGCATCTATTAATTCTTGTACGCCTGTCTCAGTTTTCAACGCTATTTTCCAAAGTGTGTCACCAGATGTCACTGTATAGGATTCGGCTGCCATTGCCGCTGCTGGTACTAATAATGAAGCTGCGATTACTGAAGCGAGTGTTGCTTTTTTTATTTTTTTGAACATGTTCATCATCCTTCCTGTTTGCTCTACTATTATCGTAAATAGTTTCAGAGCCATAATCATCACAAAATATTTGGAAGGATTTTTACAATTGTATGACATCGGCACAACACAAACGAACAAAACCCTTTATTACGCTATTTTTCATCATATGCTTTGTCATCAAGTTGCAATCTTTTTGTAATTGGCATACATTACTAATACATTCAGCTATTTAAAATTACTCAAAATAGCCTATTTTGCTAATTGTTTACGTTTTAATCGATAAATTAGTAGAATATAGAGCCCATCATAAAAGAGCGTTGCCATGGAAATAATGGTAATCAATGGCGTACGGAAGTAGAGATAAAAGCCAACCGCAGCAAACAATGTACCTACCATTTTACAGACGGCAATTCCCATTGATTGACCGGCTAAGTTCCCTCTTTGCAACAATAAAGCGATAAATAACCCTGACATCATAAGATTTTGGAAAAATGCTGTGTACTTCCCTTCAAAATCCTGAAACTCATAGACGATGCCAAAAATCATCAACATGCTGAAAAGTAACGTAACCAAAAAGGAGCCATACAATATTTTTTTAGTAAGTATCCTACGATATTCACTTGGCGCATAGCGTAAAAACTGCATTAAAATAAAGATATCCAATACAAGCCAAATGAGTGTAATGTATCGTTGGAGATCATTTTGTGGGTAAATAAAAGCAAAGATAAACTCCCATGAAATATTGGCACAAATAGCGGCCATAGGCATTCCATATTTTTTATCTTGCCACCCTTTATAAATCACGAGTATGTATGTAATTATCCAAAACAGACCCATTCCTAATTGGCAAATTAATAATAGGTTTAGTTCAGTCAATGTTCGCTCTCTCCCCTATATAGCATTCCTCCTACTATATGTGAGGAAAACGATTCATTATGTCTAAAAGTTTAATAGAAGGGTAAAGGGGTAGCTAAATATCAAATAGATGCAACCTATACATTCCATAAGTAATCCTATATAGTAAAACGAGGTGATTGAATGAAAACAAAAATTTATGTGGATAATGAACAATTTATCGCTGGGACTACCTTGAAAGATGACATGGAACTAGAGCAAAACAATATGGCTTTGCATATTTGTGATAATGTTCAAGCTATCATCGACAATCGGCAGCATTTAGCCGCTACGTTGAACTGTGATTTGCAGCATTTTATTTGCACCGAGCAAACACATAGTGCGAACTTTCATAAAGTCACATTAGCTGATAAAGGGCGAGGTGCTGAGCAAATCGATACAGCAGTTAAAAATACCGATGCCCTTTATACCATAGAGCCGAATTTATTATTATGTAGTTTTACGGCTGATTGCGTTCCCGTTATTTTTTATAATGCTGTGAACGGACTAGTTGGCGTTATTCATTCAGGTTGGCAAGGAACTGTCAAAGAAATAACGCCCAAATTGTTTGAGCATCTGATGAATGAAGAACAATGTCGACCAGAGGATTTTCATGTCCAAATTGGTATGGCGCTGAGTCAGCAAAAGTTTGAGGTGGACGCAGATGTCTACGAAAAGTTTCACAGCCTTGGTTATGCGGAAGACTTTATGTACTACAATGCAGAAACGAATAAATATCATATTGATAATCAGCAAACAGTAAAAAAACAATGTGAGCTTGCTGGTATTCCAGCTGACCAAATTCAAATTGATGAAACTTGTACGTTCCTTAGCCCAAATGGCTTTTCCTACCGTCAGGACAAACAGGCAGGAAGACATTTAAGCTTTATTATGCGGAAAACATCCTAATAGCAAAGGCCAATTCTTGACGAATTGGCCTCCATTTATTTTAATGTACCTGTACTAATAATGGACGTTTCTACATGGACTTTAACATCTAATTTACTAATAAGCGCCCTCGTTTTTTTCGTCGTCCATTTCCCATGATAGTACATTCTAAATTCTTCACTTAAGCCAGCTGGGTCCACCTCTGCTTTATTTAATCGCTCTAAAAAATCACCAATATCCTGTTCAAGCTGTTTATTCACATCTTTTTCTAAATTACTAATGCTTTCAACTGTAAACAAATGAGATTCTCTTTTACCCTTATACTCGCTTAATGTACCCTTGATTGTTAAGAAAATCGTTAATTTTGGTGAATTCACGTTTTGATTACTCTCTTTTTTTACACTGCTCTCAATTAAATCAATCATGAGTTTCTCTTCCCCATGCCCTGCGTTTAAGTCTAAGTGTAACGGAGCAAGATTTTTCCGTCCATTCAAAGCTTGAATCACCAGTGCTTCCTCTGGTTTAATCAGTTCATGCATATGATTTCCTTTGAAAATTGCAACACCTTCCACCTCTAATTTATCTCCTCGCTTTTCAATATAAGGTAAAATGGTATCAATTACTGGATTCGTAATTGTATACATAAAATCATGGATATTGGTGTTTGGATTAAAGGCTGTATTAATACTAGGTTCTAATAGATCATTTAAATAAAAGTTAATATTAGGTTTATCAGGATAATCTCCCTTTAGAATAGCTTCTGCGTTATCTTTTACAACAGCGATGAGCACTTTATTTCCCACCTCTGCATTGCGATATAAATGCTGAATAATCTTTCTGACATTTCCTTTTCGTGCAAAATCCTCATTGACTAATACCACACGTAATTGATTGAAAACAATCTTTTTATCTGATTGTTTTTCTATTTTGACTATGCCACTGGACACTAGATCTGTCGTAATGGAAAAATTTTGCGTATCCTGCTCTGCCTCTGGAGAGTATTGAGGAATAGCCACTGTAAGCCTCATCTCATTTTCATCAATGTAATCAAATGCCATCGAATCAACCATGCCAATATCCTCTAATGGCACTTTTAGTTCTTTTCGAGAACAGCCCACAAGTAAAATTAAAACAATCAAACTGAGTATACATAGACGTGTTTTCATACTTGCACCTGCTTTTTCCTAAATAAGTAGATCATGATTAAAAATAGTGGCCATATAATTAAGATATAACCTATATAGTTACTTGCCAAAAATAGTTTATCCTGAACTTCTCTCGAAACAGGCATTTTAATAATGACAAAGATCAGACAGGTAATCATATATAAGTAATAATTCTTCTTTTTTTTAGGTAATGGAAATAATGCATGGGCACCTTGTTTGGCACACCATACATAAGCAGTCATAGAAGTTAAAATCAGAAATACCCAAAGTGTAATGCCAATAATATCAATACGCTCTATAAAGGTAAATTCCCCTGCTTTAAATAAATTCAACACCGAAAACTCTACATTTTTCAATTGCCATTCCGAATAATACATCACACTGATAAGCGTTGTTATAAAACATAAAAAAACACTAATCCAAACACCTAATAAAGAATGACGAAAAGCCTTCTTTTTATCAATGATAAAAGGAAAATAAAATACAATTAATTCATATCCAAGAAATGAAAAATAGCCTTGCTTGAATGCTGCATAAAACTCTTTAGTCGTAAAATTAAAGAGAGGAAGAAAATGACTTACACTCCCTTTTTCAATCGCCCACCTTGTAAAATAGAACATCCAAATCGTAATAAAAAATGTCATGATACAAAATCTTGCAATTGATTTTATACCGCCATTTACGATGTAAATAAGCAAAAGTAAAAAGCAAAGTACAGGTAATGTAATCGTTTGTTCCTGTAACGCTGTACTTTGTATTAAATGCATATAGTTACTTATAATCCCTGCACTAAAAACAGTACATTGTAAAATGATGAAAAAATTGATGGCTTTCCCAATATATTTACCTAAAAGTATTTCGTTCATCTTAAATAAATCATCATTAGGAAATTTCGAACACAGCCATACCATTGCAAACAGTGTAAGAGTCGCTATCAGACCATATAAAAGCGGCATAAATGTTTGAGAATATCCCATAGAACTTAATTTTTGAGGTAGTGAAAGGATACCCGTACCAAGCATTACACTTTGAGCTAAAAAAATGACATGATAGCGATTTAATACTTTGCCTTTCGTTGTACTCAAAGTTGACCACCTCATTCTTCTAGTTCTATTTTTTCTGTGCTTTTGAAAGACCTGATTTACTTTTTAGGTATTTAGTTGGAAATCGGATGACACCATCCAATAAATCGCTTGGCTTTCTAGGAATAGCGGGTGTCATATAATGCGTTCCTAAAGATTTTAAACTTAATAAATGATGAATTAACCAGGCAAAGGCGAGCATCTGGCCAAATAAGCCAAAGAGTCCTGCTGATAAGATAAAAATATAGCGCACAAAACGGCTAGTATTACTCATTAAGAAAATCGGCGGTAGGAACGATAATAAGGCCGATGTCGCGACTAGCACGATGAGAATATTACTGAGTAACCCCGCTTCTACAGCAGCAGTCCCAATGACAATACCTCCTACGATACCAATTGTTTGACCGACTTTGGCAGGCATTCGAGAACCCGCTTCTCGTAACACTTCAATAATCAGCTCGATAAATAGCACTTCAATCAGCGGTGGAAATGGTACTTTACTCCTCGACTCTTGAAGATTTAATAATAATTCATAGGGCAATATTTCTGGATGAAAGGTTAGAGCTGATATATACATGGGGGTAATCATAATTGTTAGGAAAAAACCAAAAAAGCGTAACATCCTTAGTAAAGTTGCCGTTGTCCATCGGTTGTAATAATCTTCAATCGACACAAACATTTCAAAAAAAGACGTAGGACAAACAATTGCTAACTGACTATTATCCATAAAAACGACGATTCTACCATCTAGAAGATAACGGCAAATACTATCTGGACGAACTGTCATATAATATTGCGGAAAGGGTGATAACGGATTATCCTCAATTAATTGCTTCAGCACAGATATATCCGTAAATAATGGATAATCTACTTGATCTATCCGATTTCTTAAATCCTCTAAATTTTTATGACTCACAATATTATCCATATACATAATCGAGATTTTAATATTGGCTTCAGACCCGACAACACGGTTTTCGTTTTTAAGCATAGCGCTTTGTATGCGTCTTCTCACCAATGAAATATTTGTTTCTAATGATTCTGTAAATGCATCCTGTGGACCGATTACTGTGGACTCCGTTTCAGTATCTGTAATGGCCCTTGTCGGTGCACTATACGTATCCACGCTTAACAACGCATTCGTTTCATGAAAAAAAAGGAGGGTTTGCCCAGCATTCAATTTTTTAACGGCTCCCTGGACATCCTTTGGGTCCACATATTGAGCGATTTGATGAATTTGTTTTAAATTATTAGCCAACGGAATCGTCACCATGGTTTGTAAGGTCATTTTTTCAATGAGCGAGGAGAAATAAATGACCGTGACATCTCCCTCTTCTGTCGCCACCATTTTCAGTTTTACATCATCAATTTCGTTGATTTCCTGCGTCAATTTAGCTACAATTTGTTCCGGTATCTCGTTCATTTCTTTCAACCCCTTTAATTCCGATGAATACCAGTCATTGTCATTCATTTTTTAGTAGTTTGGCTTTTATCCGTTCATTTATGTAAAAATTGTGCTAGTAAAAATAGACAGAAAAAAGGATGCATCTCACGTTGAGATACATCCCTCTAGCTTATTCTATAGAATCTTTACTGTAGCGGTTTTTGCCAATCCCAAACACATAGTAGCTAATTGTTACGAGGATTAGGAAAATAATACCAACAATTAATGATATACGTGTATCATCATTAATCCACATACCAACTAATACCATGATTAAAAAGATAATCGTTACATAGTTTGTAATGGGTGCGAAAGGCATTTTGAAAGGATGCTTAGCCAGTTGCATACCCTTCTCTTTTCTAAAGCGAATTTGACTGATTAAAATAATAAACCATGGAATCATTCCTGGTAAAACACTCGCACTATATATATAAACAAATAAATTTTCAGGAGCAATATAGCTTAGGATGACACCAATGAATAGCCCGACTAACACACCTGCTGTTCCAAATAAAGGTACGCCATTCCTTGAAAGCTTGGCGAAAAATTTTGGTGCTTGTCCATTCATCGCAAGAGTATATAACATACGTCCAGCGCTATAAATCCCACTGTTACAGCCTGACATAGCTGCTGTGATTACAACAAAATTAATGATACCTGCGGCAGCTGTAATACCTACTTTAGCAAATGTCGCCACAAATGGACTACCTATTGTCCCAAGTTCATCCCAAGGATACACCGTCACAATGACAAAGATCGCACCGATATAGAAAATTAAAATACGCCAAATGATACTTTGAATGGCATTAGTAATCGTTTTTTGTGGATTTTTTGCTTCTCCAGCCGTAATCCCGATAAGCTCTACCCCTTGATATGCAGCAACAACTAAAGATAAGGCAAAGAAGAAGCCTGTCCAGCCACCTGTAAAGAAGCCACCGTGACTCCACAAATTAGATAAACCAATGGCAATACCATCATTGCCAAAGCCAAAGAAGATCAGCCCTACACCTGCTACAATCATTAAAATGATCGTGACAATTTTAATCATCGCAAACCAAAATTCAAATTCCCCAAATGATTTGACAGAAATAAAGTTCGCCAAACCTAAAATAATCATCGCAATAAGACCTGGTATCCACGCTGGTAATTCTGGATACCAGTATTGCATATACGTTCCGACTGCTATAATTTCAGACATCCCAACAATAACCCATTGGAACCAGTTACTCCACGCTGTTAAATACCCCGCTAAAGGATGGATATATTTATAGCCAAACGTTGCAAAAGAGCCTGTACTCGGCTCCATATAAAGCATCTCACCCATTGCCCTCATAATGAAAAAAATAAAAATACCTGCAATACCATAGGCAAGGAGTACAGAAGGTCCCGTCCATTGAATTGCACTGGCCGAGCCCATAAATAGCCCTACACCAATCGTACCGCCAAGTGCAATCATTTGGATATGACGTGCTTCTAATCCTCGTTTTAATTCCTTATTGGCCACTCGTTAACGCCTCTTTTCCGATGTTCTCTCTACGTTGAATACCTTTAAAATCATAATCAATTTTTCTAAAAAAGACAAATGTATTTTTAGGAAAAACAAAAAATAATGATATTTTGATAGATTTAGCTCATACCGTTCTTTCATTTTATAACTTTACTAAATAACGCAAAGGAGTCTCCACTAGGTTAGTAGAGACTTCTCATGTTGTTGAAAAAAGATGATGTCAACGGCAGAAAAAGCAAATTTGCAAGGTGAGAGGTTGATTTCCGTTCCGTCAGCGACCTTTCCAGGGGGCGTCCGATGAGCCGCTTCACTCACTTACGCTCGCTCCAGGGTCTCATCTGTGACGCTATGAACTGCACCCAAAATATTGGACTTAAAAATCTACTATAGGGGGTGCAGTTAGTGATTTCTGATGAACAAAAGTTAGCCGCAGTTCTAGCTTACTTTGAAGAAAAAGAAAGTACGTATCAGATTGCCAATCGATTACAGAGGGATCGACAGTACGTTCGATTATGGATTGAATTATATCGCTATCATGGCATCGAAGGAATTATTCGTCCTCAAGGGTTCACGAATTACGAAGATTCTTTTAAAATAAAAGTAATTCAACATCTGATAGAGACGGGCGATTCGCTCCTTCAGACTGCTGCGAAGTTTAATATTCCTTCTCGTGAAACCATTCGGAGATGGAAAAAACAATGGATGTCCAAGGCTGATAAGGTACTCTATCAAATAGAAAAGGAGTGCCAATCGATGCCAAAAAAACAACCACCTTCGTCTGACTTAAACGAAAAAACAATGGAAGAGTTAAAAGCGGAAATTGACTATTTACGTATGGAAAACGCCTATTTAAAAAAGTTGAAAGCCTTAGTTCAAGAAAAGGAAGCATTCAAACCGAAGAAAAAGTGAGAGCTGTGTATGAGCTAAGGCTGGAATTTCCACTTCAAGCTCTATTCAAAGTCGCGAAACTTAAGAAAAGTACGTATTATTATCATCTTCAAAAATGGGTAAAACCAGATAAATATCAGGCGATCAAAGAACGAATCCAGATACTTTTTCATTACCATAAGGGTCGTTATGGCTATCGTCGTATTTGTCTTGCACTCCGAAATGAAGGGATTTTAATCAACCACAAAGCAGTCCAACGATTGATGAAAGAATTGGGCTTAAAAGGGACGGTACGCCCTAAAAAATACCGTTCGTATAAAGGGACAGTCGGCTATGTCGCAGAGAATGTCATCCAACGTGATTTTGAAGCTACTGCACCCAATCAGAAATGGGTAACCGATGTCACAGAGTTTAAAATAAATGGTCAAAAACTCTATATATCGGCTGTATTAGATTTATTCAATCGAGAAATCGTTGGATATGAGGTTTCGAAAGCACCCAATTTTGAGTTAGTTCAACAGTCTTTTAAAATGGCGTTTACGTATACAAAGTTATCGAAAAAGAGTGGCTTAATCATCCATTCTGATCAAGGATGGTTATATCAAATACCACGTTTTAAAGAGCTATTGGCAACGCATGAAATCAAGCAAAGTATGTCACGGAAAGGAAATTGTTTAGATAATGCCGTAATCGAAAGCTTTTTTGGTATTCTGAAATCAGAATTTCTGTACACGACTACGTTTAAAAACTATGTAGAATTGACAAAAGCATTAGCAGATTATATTTACTATTACAATCATGAGCGGATTAAAAGAAAACTCAACGGAAAAAGTCCCGTTGAGTATCGAAAAGCTTCGTAAAAAAGTTTATATTTTTGGGGTCAGATCACTAAATCCCCTAGGAGTGACGCTGGCTCCACTCCAATCAACCATTCTGCAAAGTGCCTTTACTTTTTTCATAGTAATATAGCGATTAAATAGCCCATTATTTTTAGAGGGAATAAGCTCTTATTTTCAATATGGAGAAGTGATGCGTGACAACACCTCTTCATAAAAAGTAGTGAACACCTTCACTTTATTTGAAAATTTCGCTAAAAAGGTAAAACTTTTGTGGGCTGGAGTGGAAGGCTACTTGACTCCCGTGGGATAGCGAGACAGGCGAGCCTCTAAACGGAGCGGTAGCGGAGGAAGCGGCTCGGAGCTCGCCCACAGGAAAGCAAGTAGCCTGCAACGGAAATCCATTTCTCCCTTTCAATTGATTGTTTTGTTTTTCCACACTAAGAGGAGTCTCCACTAGGTTAGTAGAGACTTCTTTTAACGCTTAATTTGATTAATAGGCTAGTATAACTTTTCCCTAAATTATCAACATTAAAAATACCTAATAATCCATTCGATAGTACAAGTAGCTTGTCTTTCCCATATGTATCAAAAAACCAGTTATCCATATATCACCAATAATTAAAGTATATAGCTAGAAATCACTTGTTCTATTTTTGTGGAAATTGGATGAATAGTTAAGCAAAATAATCTGAAGTCAAATTTATTACCCCGTTATGTCGCAACCTTCCATAGTTACCAATCGTTATCGTTAATAGTTGCTTCTAACAAAGGGGAGATATTTGAATGTTACATTTCAATAAATTGGATAAAAGTTTAGTAATTAGCTTGATGCTACTAGGTATGATTAGTTGTCTCTTTGTCCATTCCAGTAGTACGGTGTTCGAACAGTATTCAAGCTCATTTATTATAAAGCAGTTTATTTATTACATAATCGGATTTTTAACTATGTATGGGATAGCCATACTTGATATTGAACAGCTTAAAAAAATTGGCTGGCCGTTTTATTGGATAATGGTGTTATTAACATTTAGCTTATTCATTGCACCTGAAAGTATAGCTAGAACTATAAACGAGGCGAAGCGCTGGTACCAAATTCCTTTGCTAGGATCATTTCAGCCGTCAGAGTTTTTAAAGTTCGCCTTTTTAATCGTTGTCAGCAAGGTTATCGTCGCACATCGAGAGAAATACGAACGTCCTACCTTTTTCACGGATATGAGGCTTCTCTTCATAATTGCTATTATATCACTTCCACCGATGCTCGCCGTTTACAAGCAACCTGATACAGGCATGGTCATGCTTTATATGTCGATGATTTTACCAATGATTTTCTTTTCAGGTATACAAAGAAAATTGCTTGTCATCTTTACAGCCGTCCCTCTATCAATTATTAGTGTTGTGGTACTTTTATATGTAAAATCCCACGATTTTTTTACAGATAAAATTTTAAATAAATTATCAGGGCATCAAATTTCTCGAATTCATGGTTGGTTACAGCCATATGAATATCCAGATTCTTCTTATCAAACGAGGCAAGGGTTTTTAGCAATTGGTACAGGTGAGTTTACTGGGAAAGGATACATGAACAATAATGTTTATGTCGTGGAGAAACATACTGATTTTATTTTTGCGAATATTGCCGAAGAGCTAGGCTTTATTGGAGGATCCTTTATAATTGCACTTTTATTTTTTGTTATTTACCGTATTGTTGTTATTACAGTACAAGCAAGAGACCCATTTATGACACTGATGGGTGCAGGAATTTCTAGCTTATTGGCCTTCCAAATTACCCAAAATATTGGTATGACCATTGGACTTCTACCAGTAACTGGTATGACACTGCCATTTTTAAGCTATGGTGGAAGTTCACTAATATCAAATTTTATGCTAATGGGTATTGTGATGATTATCTACAAATCTTATAGCGGCTATATGTTTAAAGCAACAAAGGAATAAATAATGAAATGTATAAGCTTTTAGTATTACTGCTTCTAGCAGGAGTAGCTTTCTTATGCTTACCATCTGGCGTAAAACTTTACCTATATCTGCTTTGATTTGCCCATAAATAATCTGTCTTCTATACTGGGGAGCAAAGACGATTTAATACTTACAATTCCATGTTGTGTGCTAAACTTTTATAATCCATTTGGATTCCCTTTCGTACGGAGTTGATTGACCAGACCTCATTGTACGAAAGGGGTTTTTTTCTTGTCTATAGCTAGAAGCTCTTTGGAACCCTCGCATCGTTTCAAAAGATACAAAAAACTCTATTCCCATCTCATTGAAAGGAATAGAGTGTAGGTCATTATTGTAATAATGTTTGTTCTTGTAATTTTGCAGAGAAGTATTTACGTGCATCCGCTGTCAGAATTTGCAACAATGTCACTTCTTCCTGACGAGCAAATTCTACAAACATCCCACTTAAATTTTCGTAGACATATTTGATTTTAAAGCCACTATCTAAATAATGATCTACTTTTTGGATTTCCTCTGTGCTTTGTTGGAATTCAGACATGTCATCACCTCACCTTCTTTTGAAAATGTCTTGATGTAGTCTATCTTACTCGGCGCCCTTCATTTCTAACAGAGGATCTGGTTGCTCCACAAGTTCTTCCTCCTCTAGGGCCGACGTTGGAGCAGATGCTGGTTGCCCAAATAGTTCATCCAAATTATGCCCGACTGTAATGCCTAAATATTTGGCATCACTCGGGTCTTCTAGCTCCGCCTGTGGATACTTTTTAAACCACCAATACTTCGCTAATACATAATATACAGCCGCTCCAACAACAAATCCTACTAAAGAGGAATAAGTTGCAAAAATATTCGCGACCGCTCCCCCAATGACCCAGGCAATTAACCCGGCCATATTAAAGCCCTTATAATATTTAAATTGCCCATCTAACTCATAAAGCTCTTTAACATGAACACGGCGTTTACGAATTAGGTAATAATCAGCAAATAAAATACCTACAATGGCCGTTAAAATACCGCCAATTATTAATAGGACATTGACCATCACATCAAATAGGCTCCAAGGCTGTGCAATAATACCAATAATTCCTGCAATGACAACCCCTACCCAAAACGGTACTTTAGGTCCGCCAATATTAGAGAAAATCGTCGCAGCTGGCACAACATTGGCAGAGGTATTAGTCGACCATTGCGCTAACACAATCATCAACAATAAAATACCTAAAATAAAGCCGCTTGCACTTTGTTGTAGGGCGTTGATCGGATCAGCCGATGCAACAGCCATATAACAAACTGCTCCAATTGCGACAATGAATGTATTGGTAATTGGCATAACAATTAATGAGCCAACAAGCTGTGTTTTATTACGCTTAAACCAATTTCGCTCATTTTTAGGTGCCTTAAAGAAACGAGATAGGGAAGGCATATCGGCTGCGAGTGTTGCCCAAAAGCCCATATTTGCCATCACGACTACCATAAAAGCGGTAAAAGCAGCAATGCCTGTTGTTGGGGTTTCCACCCACGTCCAAATATTTTTTCCTTGTGACGTTGCACTATCTGCTAATGTGTAGTACATCCAACAAGAAATTAAAATAATGACAGGTGCTGCTAAATCAGCAAAGCGCTCAATGGATTTAATACCTAGGGATGTATTAAAAAGTTGAAGAGCAGCAAATACAAGGAAACAGATAAACCAATTATTAAAGCCAAACATTAAATTTAAAATACCATTTATCGCTAAAGCACCGAAATACGTATTAAGACCAAACCAACAAGCAGCTGTGACACCACGTACAAGGGAAGGTATATGTGTACCGAATGTGCCAAAAGGTGCACGCATATAGACTGGGAATGATAGCCCATGCTCAATTCCTATATCACCAATTAACGTCATAAAGACACCGATTAAACAAGAGCCTACCAATGTTGCTACAATAACCATTGGTAGTGATAAGTTCATAATGGCTGAGCCACCAATGGCAAAAGCCGCTAGAACAATCGCCATGCCAATCCAAATCACTGCAAAACCAAATGTTCCAATATTTCTTTGTTGATGTGTCACTGGAAGTAAATCTGGGGATTTCAAATAATTCCCTTCACGTTCCATCCTACTTCTCTCCTTTTTCTCTAATTTCCGTGACAACCTACTTGAAGTTATGCCTTCCTCCACCAAATGCTGAAGGAAGGTGGAATTTCGATTTTAATCATCTTTTATCTTATATTCAGTATTGAGCTAAAGAGGCCATTATTTTGACAGACTGCTCAGAAGGGCTTGACGTTCATTCCATGTCATTGGCGGAATCGTTGATGGACGTTCTACCATTGTAATGGCACCGTCGACAGGACAAACAATGGAGCATAGGTTACAGCCGACACAGTCTTCCTCACGAACCTTTAGCATTGGACGATCACCCTCTGTATAGAGATCAATACATTGATGGGAAGTATCCTCGCACGCAATATGGCATTTATTACAATTGATACAAACATCATTATTAATTTCTGCAACAATTTTATAATTTAAATCCAAATCACCCCAGCTTGAATATCTTTGCACAGAGCGACCTACTAAATCCATGACCGAAGCTAGGCCTTTATCATCTAAATAATTATTCAGTCCATCAATCATATCCTCCACAATACTAAAGCCATGATGCATCGCTGCTGTACATACTTGGACGCCTGTGGCACCCATTAAAATAAACTCTGCTGCATCTTGCCAGTTCGAGATACCACCAATGCCCGAAATCGGTACATTGACTAATGGATTACGGGCACATTCTGCAACCATATTGAGGGCAATCGGTTTAACTGCTGGACCACAATAGCCACCATGTGCCCCTTTGCCAGCTACATTAGGCACTGTATTCCACGAATCTAAATCGACACCTGCTAAACTATTAATCGTATTAATCATACTAACTGCATCTGCTCCACCTCTTGTCGCTGCCTCCGCCGTTACAGTAATATCTGTAATGTTTGGTGTTAGCTTCACAATAACAGGTGTACGCGCTGCTTCCTTTACCCAGTACGTTTGTTTTTCCACCAACTCAGGGACTTGACCAGAGGCAGAACCCATGCCTCGTTCTGCCATCCCATGTGGACAACCAAAGTTAAGCTCAAGACCATCAACCCCCACATCTTCTACGCGTTTCACAATTTCATGCCACTTTTCCTGCTTTGGCTCTACCATTAACGAGGCAATAATCGCATGATTCGGAAATCTCTTTTTCGTCTCATATATTTCTTGTAAATTTACTTCTAATGGTCGATCTGTAATTAACTCAATATTGTTGAAGCCTGCGACACGTTGACCATTAAAACTAACTGCTGCAAAACGAGAGGACACATTTAAAATTGGTTCCCCCAATGTTTTCCAAACAGCACCACCCCAGCCTGCTTCAAATGCACGCTGTACTTGATAACCTGAATTCGTTGGTGGTGCGGATGCTAGCCAAAATGGATTAGGTGATTTGATACCCGCTAAATTAATGCGTAAGTCAGCCATATAAGTTCCCCCTCTATCCCTTATTAACAAGCTATTTTGTACCGAAAGCATAGCATCAGGTATAAGCTGTAAGACCCCGACTTCAGAATGTAAAGGTATGCCCAAATATTCAAATGCTGAATCAACAGCCTGTAAAAACCCGATTGGTGAAACGAACAATCCGTGGAGGATGAAAAACCTCCACGGATTGAAGGTTCACTTTATGCAATCTCACTTGGTTTTCTTAAACGTTCATGAATCTTGTATGCTGCATCTTTTCCTTGTTGTACAGCGGTCACCACCATCGCTTCCCCCTGTCCATTACCAAAGACAACATCTCCACAAGCAAATACTTTGTCATGAGACGTTTGCATTGTCGTTTCATCAATATCGACAACCCCATTTGTATGGGCTAAACCAAAGGCTTCAATTAACGATACAAAACGCGTTTGTCCAATGGCTTTAATCACCGCATCCACTTCGATGATAAAATTGGAGCCTTCAACTTCTTCTGGTCGTTGTCTCCCATCAGCACCAGCCTCACCAAGCTTCATTTTCACACATTCAATGCCTGTCACCTTGCCCGCTTCATTGCCAATAATTTTCTTCGGTGCAGTTAGCCATTTAAATTCCACGCCATCCTGCTTAGCAAATTCATATTCAAATTTGTACGCTGTCATTTCTTTTTGCGTTCTTCTGTACAGAATTTGCACATTGTCAGCACCTAAGCGCACTGCACTTGTAGCACCATCAATGGCTGTATTTCCTGCTCCAATCACAGCTACTCGTTTTCCTACAATATCATTTGTAAGCGGTCCCATTTTTGTTTTTCGCACAAAGTCAATGGCATCATGTACACCTTCTAGTTCTTCACCTTTAATGCCCAGATTCGGCACAGCCCCCATACCGACAGCTAATATCACACTGTCATATTGCGCCAAAATTTCAGCTGCTGTAATATCCACACCTACAGTTGTATTGGTTTGAATGTCCACACCGAGCTGTTCAATTTGGTCCACTTCCCAATCTACAACTTCATTTGGTAAACGGAACGCTACAATGCCATAGCTACCTAAACCTCCAGCCTTTGCCTCCGCCTCATAAATCGTTACATGATAGCCTAAGCGGCTGAGTTCACGTGCTGCCGATAAACCAGCAGGGCCTGCTCCAATAATGGCTACTTTCTGTCCATTATGCTGGCCTGGTTGGAATAGCTGGGCATTTGTTTCCATTGCCCAATCCGTTGCATAACGCTGTAACTCACCAATTTTAATTGGCTTTGTTGAAGAATTTAAGACACACGCCCCTTCACACAGTTCTTCTGTTGGACAAACCCTCGCACAGCTTGCACCAATAGGATTTGCTTCTAATATAGTCGTAGCAGAACCCTTCATATTACCAGATGCAATTTTTTTTATGAAATTCGGGATTTGAATACTTGTTGGACAGGCTTTAATACATGGAGCGTCATAGCAATATAGACAACGATTGGCTTCCTCAATAGCCTCATTCTTTGTCATCTTTCCTTTTAATTCCATGAAATTACGTCTAAGCTGTATGGTCATCGCGTTTTCTTGAATCGGAACCATTTCCACATCCCCCTCATGTGAGCATTTTTTCCGTGAATCAATTACTAAACCGATTGTTTTGTTCTCCAGTCAAAACAATCGGTCGTCTACTGAAGGAAGCTAAATATTTAACGCTTCCGCAACTACTGTTCTTAATGGACGTTTAATGTATTGTCCACTGCCAAGTATGCCTACAAATTCTTTATTTTTAATGACATATTCCCCTCGGACTAGGACACTAACAGGCTCCCCAGTCACTTCCCAGCCTTCATATGGGTTATAGTCAACATTCATATGATGCGTTTTAGCCGAAATTTGGCGTTTTGCCTCTGGGTCAAAAATAACGATATCCGCATCAGAACCAATCGCAATCGTTCCTTTTTGCGGGAATAAGCCAAATATTTTTGCCGCACTAGTAGAAATCATATCCACAAATTCATGGATTGAAATTCTCCCCTTTGCTACGCCCTCCGAATATAAAATACTGAATCGATCTTCAATGAATGGCCCGCCATTTGGAATTTTCGAGAAATCATTTAAGCCTAGCTGCTTTTTGCCCTTAAAGCTAAAGGAGCATTGATCTGAGCCAATGGTCTGAAGCTGTTTCGCCTTTAATGCATGCCATAAATGCTCTTGATGATACTTCGGACGAAGTGGTGGCGACCATACATATTTGGCTCCCTCAAAGCCTGGCTGTGCTAAGGCTGATTGATCGAGTGTTAAATATGGCGGACAAGTTTCACCATAGACGTCATAGCCTTTTTCACGAGCAGCAATAATTTCATCCACTGCTTCTTTACATGTCACATGCACCACATAGAGCTTTGCTCCAGCAATATGGGCTAATTCGATGGCACGCTTTGTTGCCTCTCCCTCTAATTCGGCTGGACGAGTCAGTGCATGATAAATGGGTTCCTTATGACCAGCACGTCGAGCTTCTTCTACCAGCTCATCAATAACATAGCCATTCTCACAATGTACCATCACCACAGCACCAAGATCTTTAGCGATTTTAAAGGCTTTAAATAAAGTACGATCTGTTGCTTGGAATTCTTTTGCATACGCCATAAAGACTTTTACAGAGGTAATGCCCTCTTGCTCCAGTAGCTTCGGTAATTCAGCTTCCGTTTCAGGTGTTAAGTCGCCAATCATTAGGTGGAAACCATAATCAATAGCTGACTTTCCTTTAGCCTTGTCATGCCATTTCTCCACCGCTGTAGACAATTTTTCTTCCCCAGCTGTTAAACAGAAATCTAAAATAGTAGTTGTCCCACCATAGGCCGCTGCAATTGTACCTGATTTCCAATCATCATCTGTCACCGTATTATTGAATGGCATATCTAAATGCGTATGGGGATCAATGCCACCAGGTAATACGTACTTACCTGTTGCATCAATTATTTCAGCATTAGCATCCGTTAAATTTTGTCCAATCTGAACAATTTTACCGTTATCAATTAAAATATCTGCCTCAAATACGTCAGCAGCAGTTGCAACTCGTCCACCTTTAATGATTTTTTTCATTGTGCCCCTCACCCTTCATCACAAAATTAGAGAATCCTTGATGTTTAATGCAGTGTATATGTCTCGCCCAGACTAAACTTTGTTTGTAGCGTTAACACCGTTTCTAGCAGAATATCTGCTCCCTTTGCACAATCCTCAAAGGTTGTTTCCTCTTCTTCACAATGACTCTTGCCTTCGATACTTGGGACAAAAATCATCGCGGAAGGAACCATACTTGCCATATACTGTGCATCATGACCAGCGCCGCTAAACATACGATGAGCTGAGTAACCAAAGCTTTGACATGCTCTTTCTACTTCATTGCAAATGGCGCTATCGAAATGCACGGTATCTCTTCCCCATAGCTTGACAGGCTGAATATGGCATCCGCCTGCTGTCTCTGGAAGTGCATTGAGAATATCCTCAACCAGTTGCATGACCTCTGGCTTTTGGTGACGGGAATCAATGGTAAATGTCACCTTATTCGGGATGACTGTATGAATATTTGGAGAAACATGCATACGACCAAAGGTAAACACAAGCTGTTCATCCACCTTGCCTAATTGCTCATGGAGCTCTGTCATGATCGTCGATGCAACAATCATCGGATCTTTGCGCATTGACATTGGCGTTGTCCCTGCGTGATTCGATTGCCCCGTAATGGTGATTTCGTAGCAGACCATACCTAGTACACCTTCAACAACACCAATTTCACGTTTTTTTGCCTCTAGTACTGGCCCTTGCTCAATATGCAATTCAATATAAGCCAGTGCTTCTTTTAGACGATTGACCTGCTCTCCTTCATAGCCACTTGCTTGTAATGCTTCTTGAAAGCGAATGCCATTTTTATCTGTGGATTGCAGCATTTTTTCTTTATCAAACTTCGAGGTGATGACCCCTGAACTCATCATGGCTGGATCAAAACGTGCCCCCTCTTCGTTCGTGAAATTGACAATCATGAGTGGAATATCCACTTCAATGTCATTTTCCTTTATTGTTCGAATGGCCTCGATAGCTGTTAGTACGCCTAACACGCCATCAAATCTCCCACCTTTTTCAACAGAATCTAGATGGGAACCCATAACGATGGGCGGCACATTCTTTTTCCCAGGAAGCGTGGCATAAATATTCCCCATATCATCTACCTGAATGTTCATACCTAACGCCTCACAACACTTACAAAAATAGTTTCTTGCTAAAACGTCCTCATCCGAAAGAGACAAACGTGTGACACCACCATTGTCAGTGGCTCCAAATTGACTAAATTGTTCAATTAACTCTTGCAATCGTCTACTATTACATTTATACATATGCAAGTCCTCTCTTTCACAGTAGTTATTAAACATTCTAAAATAAATAAAACTTGTGAGATATGGATAGTAAACTAAAAAAATATGTGCAACTGCACATCATATATGGTAAGTTATGTTCATAATTAAGGGGGGTAAATATGGGGACGATTCGTAAAATTGTAGAGGGTGTTCAATTCCCAATGCTCACATTAGTCGCTGGACATAGTGGTACGTATCGCAGAGTTACTGGTATTAACGTTGTGGAGAGCAGTGATTTAATCATGTTTTGTAGACCTAATGAATTAGTCGTCACAACAGGCATTCATTTAGATGCACAAGCAGCTTCCTTAGAACAGCTTGTCAAACAAGCCTACACCAAAAAAGTAGCTGGCTTTATCATTAATACAGGGCCTTTCATTCCTGATATTCCTGAAGCCGTCATCTCTTTCGCTAATCAACATGATTTCCCTATTTTTCAAATGCCATGGAATTATCGTATTGCCGATCTATTAAAAACTACTTTTCAATTTATTGCCAACCATCATCAAGAGCTCTCCATCGAAGAAAAGGTACTTTTCAATCTACTATTTCACTACAAACAAAACGCTAACACGATGAAAGATCAACTAGCACAGCTAGGATTTCCCCACGGGAGAGAATTAGCGATCATTACTTGCACAACCATTGGCACCCAAGCCTCTATTGACCGTTATGAGGTGATGATGCAATTCGCTTTTCAAAATCGCTATCAACGCTTCTTAAAATTAAAGCATAAAAATCACCTCATTTTTCTAATTGATAAAGCTCAAATCATAACACCGAATGTACCCTTCTCAAAAGTCGTGGAAGAAATCTATGAAAAAATCACCTTAAAAAACGGTTTCTTAGATATTATTATCGGAAAAGGGAACTATTATAAAGAGCTAGAAAATGCTCGTAAAAGCTATGATGAGTCATTAACTGTCATTCATTTAGCACAGCTTCATAACAACCGTTACTTATACAAATATCAAGAAATTGGTGCCTATAAAATACTTATGGCTGTGCAAAATCAGCCCTTGATGAAGTCTTTCAGTCAGGATATTTTAGGACAGCTTTATCGCTATGATGAATTGCACAACACAGATTACGTTCCTTTTTTACGCATATTTGTTGAGGAAAATGGCAGTACAAGTAGGATTAGTGAACGTCAATTTATTCATCGTAATACGGTTCTTTATAAAATAAAGAAAATCGAAATGCTATTGGACATGGACTTAAGTAATCCCTTTACGAAAACTAACCTGTATATTGCTTTTTTAATTGAGGATGTTTTAACACATCAGTAGATTACTTAATTATCTGATTTTTCAATCTTTTTTACTTCTGCTATTTTTTCAAAAAAACTCGGCTACAAAATTTGCGACATCCTCCTGAGATTGTGAGGCAACATGATATTGGTCACACCGTCATTGCCACAGAACGTGGTGTTTTTTGACGGTGTTCTTTTCTTTCAGCGATTGATTGAACACCCACTGCAAACACTCATCTCCCTCAGTGTAGGAGGAAATCTTCAGTTCAATCAAGATAAATACCCCTTCTAAAACACTTAAGGCATACATATAAAGTACAAATGGGGTCAACTGTGCATTTTCGTTGTCCACATCTGATACAAACATATGCATGCTATTCAACCACCTATACAGAGGGAGTGAAGCTTCGTGACTAATGTAACAAGCCCAAATTGGCAAGTGAAAGATGAACAATTTGTTTGGCACTCTATGAAGCCATACAATCCGAATGCAACGATGATTGTCCAATCGTCTAAAGGAGCATGGATTACCGACATTGAAGGAAAACGCTATTTAGATGCTATGGCTGGTTTATGGTGTGTGAATGTTGGCTATGGACGAGAGGACATTGCCAAAGTTGCCTATGAGCAATTGATTGAAAATACGTATACACCATTATCTGTAGGGCATATCCCTGCCATTAAATTAAGCGAAAAAATTAGTGAGCTTTTAGAAGATGATTATGTCGTCTTTTTCTCCAATAGTGGCTCTGAAGCAAATGAGGCTGCCTTCAAAATCGCTAGACAATATCATCAACAAAAAGGTCATGCCAATCGAACGAAAATTATTTCTCGTTATCGTGCCTATCATGGGAGCTCAATGGGTGCTTTGGCAGCTACTGGACAAGCTCAGCGAAAATATAAATATGAGCCACTGGCACCTGGTTTTCTTCATGTCACACCGCCTGACACGTATCGTGCAAATGAAGATCATATTAAAAGTAAGGACCCTTGTGCATTACCATCCGTTCAAGCGATTGATCATCTTATGACATGGGAAATGTCCGATTCCATTGCAGCTATCATTATGGAGCCGATCATCACTGGTGGTGGCGTGCTTATGCCCCATGACCATTACTTACAAGGGGTCAAAGCTATTTGTGAAAAGCATGGTGCATTGCTTATTGTCGATGAAGTAATTTGTGGTTTTGGACGTACTGGCAAAGCTTTTGGATTTCAAAATTACGGCATCCAGCCTGATATTGTGACAATGGCGAAAGGCTTAACAAGTGCTTATATGCCTCTGTCAGCTACAGCTGTTCGCCGTGAAATTTATGAGGCTTTTGCAGGGAGTGAGGAATATGACTTTTTCCGCCATGTCAACACATTCGGTGGATCACCAGCGGCATGTGCCGTAGCACTAAAAAATATTGAAATAATGGAGCGGGAAGATTTATTTGCCCAGTCCGCTTCGCTAGGAGCAACACTTCTGGCTACCTTACAGGAGCAATTAAAGGAACATCCATATGTTGGGGATATTCGTGGGAAAGGCTTATTGATTGGCGTTGAGCTTGTTCAAGATAAAGACAGCAAAACACCACTCGATGTTACGCTTGTAAACAAAGTGATTGCGCAATGTAAGGAACTCGGATTAATCATTGGGAAAAATGGTGTAACCGTTGCAGGTTTCAATAATGTATTGACATTATCTCCGCCATTGATTATCTCCTCAGATGAGAAAGATTTTATTATTGAAAAATTTGTGCAGGCATTACAATCTATTAAACTGTAGGAGGAATGGCTAGATGGTAACGAATACTGACATAAAAGAGCTAGGTCATTTTATCAATGGACAAACGATTTTAGGGAAAAGTGGCCAGTTATCAGATGTTTACAACCCAAGTACTGGCACTGTCATCGCTCGTGTTCCTTTAGCAACAACAGCGGAGGTGCAGGAAGCGATTACTGCTGCCAAAGCTGCCTTCCCAGCTTGGCGTGCTTTATCTATTGGGAAACGAGCAGAAATCGTCCTAAAGTTTCGCCAACTATTAACAGAAAATATGGATGAGTTAATCGATATGATCTGTACTGAAAGTGGCAAAACAATGGAGGATGCAAAAGGCGAAATTACACGAGGTTTAGAGTCAGTAGATTTAGCTATTAATGCCCCACATCTACTAAAAGGTGAATATTCTGTTAATGTAGGTGGTCATATCAATGCCTATTCGATGAAAGTACCATTAGGCGTAGTGGCGGCTATCTCGCCATTTAATTTCCCTGCCATGGTTCCACTAGCCATTACAAGCATGGCGATAGCCGTAGGAAATTGTGTGATTTTAAAGCCATCAGAGCGTGTTCCTTGCTCCGCTCTATTTTTATCAGAGCTATGGAAAGAAGCTGGTTTACCAGATGGTGTCTGGACTGTCATTAATGGCGATAAAGAGGCTGTCAATGAGCTGTTATGCAACCCAGCCATTGAAGCAATTTCCTTTGTCGGCTCTACACCCGTCGCAGAAGCTATTTATGCCACAGCCTCTAAACATGGGAAACGTGTGACAGCGTTAGGTGGTGGTAAAAATAATATGGTGGTTATGCCAGATGCTGACTTAGAGCACGTTGCCAATGCCTTTCTAGGTGCTGCCTTTGGAGCTGCCTCTCAGCGTTGTATGGCGATTTCAACTATTATTCCTGTAGGTGAGGATACAGCCAATAAATTAGTCAGTATTCTTGCTGATAAAATTGCCAAATTAAAAGTGGGTCCGTATACAGACTCCGAAGTCGATTTTGGACCAGTTATTACACAGCAGTCCAAGGATGCCATTATTGGTTTTATCGATCGTAGCGTGGAAGAAGGTGCTACAATTGTCTGTGATGGAAGAAATCCTAATATCGCCAAGCAATCGAATGGTTTCTACTTGGGTCCTACTCTACTCGATCACGTAAAGCCTGGGATGGAAATTTATGAGCAAGAAGTATTTGGACCTGCACGGAATATTGTTCGAGTAGCTACATTGGATGAGGCAATTGCTCTTATTAATGCCCATGAATTAGGGAATGGTGTGACAATCTTTACAAACAATGGTGCGGCTGCTCGGAAATTTACCACTGAAATTGAAGTTGGAATGGTAGGTGTCAACGTGCCCATTCCTATTCCAGTAGGCTATCACAATTTCGGTGGCTGGAAACGTTCAAGATTCGGTGAAGGGCATATGTTTGGCCCTGACCAAGTACGTTTCTTCACAAAAGCGAAAACCATATCAGAAAGATGGGTGGAACAAGGAAATGATGTAACCTCATCCTTTGCTTTTCCGAGTAATCAAGACTAATCACTAAAATAAACATTCGTGTTGCTTCTTAAAGGAGCCATGCGAATGTTTTTGCTCTATTAAAAAAACTGACGAACCAAATTGGGTCACCAGTTTTTGCAGATTAATTAGTCGTTCTCTTTTTTCTCCACTTTTTTCACTTCTGTCTTTGTTACTTCAGTGAAATCCGCTTCCTCCCCAGCCTCCATGCCATAGCTAGGATTTCTGTCCATACGAGTGAATGTATCTACATCATCCTCGTCTTCAAATCGCTTCACAAGAATTGGTATGGTGATTAGACCCGCAAGTCCAACAAGGGCATATATCCATCGAGATAAGACCGCAGTTTGTCCACCAAACAAATAAGCAACTAAATCAAATCTAAAGAATCCAATGAGTCCCCAGTTGATTGCACCTATAATGACTAATACTAAGGCAATTCTATAAAGCACGCTCATGCGTACACCTCCTTTATCGTCTTTACTCCAAGCTAAATTTGCAGCAGGGAGATGTCATAAGAAGCGATAAAATGACAAAGACTAGTCATTAAAACCGCCATTTTGACGGTCTTATTTTTTGCAATAACTACTTTTTTATACAGCATGGAATTGCAGTGATGCTATTATCACAAAGAAAGGTACGACGATGAACGAACATTACTTGGATGGGTTTTTATAGGTTTGCTCATGCTGAAGTAGCCATTCTTTGCGCCACATCCCGCCACCATACCCTGTCAACGTTCCATTGGAGCCAATAATTCGATGGCAAGGAACAACAATGCTTATATTATTTTTGCCATTGGCACTACCGACAGCTCTTACAGCTTTTTCATTATTAATAGCCATTGCAATATCTTTATAAGAAGCTGTTTCACCATAGCCTATACTAGGTAAGGCATGCCAAACTGCTTGCTGAAAATCAGTACCTTTAAAGGTGTAGGGAAATGAAAATGCATGACGTTCACCAATAAAATACTCATGCAATTGCTTAGCACATGTTAGTAGCACTTGAGGAGTATCTTGTTGAGGGACATTGACAATCTCCCCTCGCTCTGCAAAATTAATCCCATCAATAGCTGTTTCACTACCTTCGATTTCAATAATTCCAATGGACGATTTGTAATCTAATTTATACCGTTTCATACTAGTGACCTCCATAAATAAAAGGTGGCATAAGCTTGCCAGCCTTGCCAATGTTTCGCATAGTGATGAATTTCCTCAAGCGTTGGTTTTCGCTCTAATGCTAATTGTGTTTTTATTGCATTATGCAATCCAACATCTGCAATAGGGAAAGCAGATTGCTCTTGTAAACATTTCATCAACACATAGTCGGCTGTCCATGCACCAATGCCTCGAATAGCCATTAAACTTTGTTTCATGTCCTCGTAGCCGTCTTTTTGACGCAATAAACCTTTTGTCAATTGACCATTTGCTATACTTTTCGCAATATCAATAATGTACTCTGATTTCCTCAATGTAAATTGAAGGCTTCTCAAGTCCTCTACCTGAATGGCTGCTATTTTTTCTGGTGTCGGAAAGAGCCAGTAGCTTTGTCCCTTAAAGTGAACATGCTCTCCAAAATGTTCTACAAATCGTTTTTTTAACGTATAAGCGAATGTTAAATTGATTTGTTGTCCAATAATAGCCCACACCAGTGCTTCAAATAAATCAGGAATTCCGATTAAACGTAATCCACTATATTTTTTCGTAAGTGAACATAAGATGGGATCCTGTTCAGCCATCTGGTAATAGTCCTGCAAGTTCCTGTTTAAATCAAACCACTCTGTTATATATTGTACGATGATTGCTCGTTCATGGACAGCTGGCTGATTCATCAGAAAGGATACTTTTATTTTATTGTCTTGCTCGGTGACGGTACATAAAATAAGCCGTTCATTTATCTTTAATAATTTGAAGAGTGTGTCCTTTTTTATATGATGCAAATTTTCTTGATTGGAGCGCTTTAAGAACAGCAAACATTCCATATAATTGAATTCTTTTGGTGGTTCGATGACTACATAACAATCGGCATTTATCCAATTCATAATAGGTCTCCTTTCTATGAAAGGTGTCGATATTGTGTAGGTGAACAATTTTTCAACCGTCGAAAAACTTTATAAAAATTGGATGGACTTTGAAATCCTACTTCATAGCAAATTTCTAAATTTGTAGCATCTGTATGCTTTAATAAGTGGGCAGCTTTATCAATTCTTATTTTTTCTAGATATGTTCTGGGAGTCTCTTCTGTTTCTTGTTTAAATAATCGTTCAAGATGAAATGGACTGATGCCGACATGCGCCGCCATATCCTGTAATGTCAGCTTTTGTTTATACTCGTTGATGATAAATGCTGTAATATTTTTAATCAATTGGGTATGTGGTGAATGTTCTATTTCAGGCTGACAACGTTTACATGCACGATACCCGGCTGCTTCTACTTCTTGAATATCTTCATAAAATTCAACATTCACCTTTTTCGGTTTTCTTGATTTACAGGAAGGACGGCAATATATTTTAGTGGTTTTAACTGCCGTATAAAATAGCCCATCATAGGTTTGATCACATGCTATGATTTTTTCCCACTTTTCCTCAAAGGATAAATTGATTGGATTGTCCACGAATGAACCACCTCAATTTCATAGATTACACATATAAAGAAGAAGTATCTTGGTCTTTTACTAATTGTGCAGCATGCTGTGATAAATAGGCAATGATTTTATCTGAAAGTGCATTGCCAAAGCTCAAACGCCTTACCCCTAATTCTTTTAATAGTTGGCAATTTGTTAATCCTGGTAAAGAAAGAAGATTGATGGGTGCATCCACATTGCTTGTGATAGCACTTATTTCATTGACATCTATTAAGCCTGGGATAAAGACCCCACTTGCTCCGCTCTCGCTATAAGCTTGTGCTCTCATCATGGTTTCCTCGAACGGATGCATTAGCAGCAAATACGTATCTGTTCTTGCATTAATAAAGAAATCTTTATAGCCATGATTATCTAGCCTTGCCCTCATATTTGCTAGCAGGTGACAGTGTTTTGTTATATTTCTTAATCCAGTTTGCTTTTTAAAGGAATCCTCGATGTTAATTCCTGCTACTCCAACATCTGCTGTTCTTAACACATTGTCGATAATACTTTGTTCATCATGACCATACCCCGCTTCAATATCCGCAGATACGGGGATGTTCACCTGCTCTGCAATAGCTTGAATAATATTTAGATGGTGTTGAAAGTCTATCCATTCACCGTCAGCATAGCCTAATGAATTCGCTATACCCCAGCTAGTTGTGCCAATCGCCTGAAAACCTGCTTTTTCTAATGCTAATGCCGATAATACATCCCAAGCATTTCCTAAAAACAACAGCTCTTGTGCACAATGTAAATCATTGAATTCCTGAATTTTTGACATAGCGAAAGCCTCCATACTGTTTGATTGACCTCATATTATCAGGAATTCTCCACTTATTTCGTCCTCAATCTTGCTATTATGGTCTCGTTGGACGCAATAGGGGCATACAAAAAAGACGTCCAAAACAATCGCTTTGTCCTGACGTCTTTTCATGTTATTTCAAATCAAACTACATTAAGTAAGCGCCTGTTCCTTTGCATGCTTACGCTGGAAGGCAATCTCTTGTCGTTTTTCTTTCGTTACACGTTGCCAAATGACCACTGTAATAAACCCAATAATGGCTATGATGTTCAACAAGCAACGGAAATCGTCATGAACTATATTACTGAGATTGTTCGAAACGCCAACCTTTTTGATGTGCAAAATAAAAACAAATAACAGTGATTATGATAGCAAAATAATATTATCAAACCCCTCAGTACAATAGTAAAACCCCTTCTAGCTTATGCTAAAAGGGGTTACTGTTATTTTTGCCAATGATTTAGTTCTTTTAACAATTCGGGTAGCTGTAATTTCCTTACGTCGATGGGCGGTAATGCCTTAATAAACTCTTTTCCATAGGACTTACTAGTAATACGACGATCTAGTACAATGAACGCACCTTTATCTTGTGAAGAACGAATTAATCGACCAAAGCCTTGCTTAAAGCGCATAATGGCCTCTGGTAAGGAAAGCTCTGTAAAGGAATTACGGCCTTGAGCTGTTAGATGCTTTGCTCTCGCTTTAAAAACGGGCTCTTCTGGTGAAGAAAATGGTAAGCGTACGACAATGACAGAGGCAAGGGCATCCCCTGGCACATCCACACCCTCCCAAAAGCTATTTGTGCCAAAAAGCACGGCATGGCTAAATTTTTGGAATGATTTTAAAATGCGCATACGGCTACCGCCTGTCACACCTTGTGCAAAAAGCATATAGTCATCTAAAAGCTCACTATCTTGAATAAGCTCGACCGTTTTTCGTAGCATATCCTGTGCCGTAAAGAGCACAAAGCAACGCCCCTCTGTCATACGAACTGTCCGTGTAATAGCATGGGCAACAGCCTCAATGTATTCTTCTTGGCTGACATGCTGAATATCTGGCATATCAGTTACAATAAATGCCTTAGCACCCGCATAATAGGCTGGTGGTGCTTGTAGTTTCATAACTTTGACTTCATTTGAGATGCCTAGCTGACGTGTAATAAAACGTTCATTGCCAGGTACCGTTAATGTACCTGATGTCCAAACAATACTTGCTTGCTGACGTAGAGGTGCTAACACTTGTTCAATAATTGGTGTGACATTGACGGGCTTTTTAAAGACATGGAGACTGCCTGGAACACTTCGTACATCAAATTCTAACCAAACAGAATTGCCGTCCTGCGGGGAGAGAAAAATATCTTCCCATTCTGCAATTTTTATTTTCACTTCTCGAATCCAATACTGCCATTCAGACAATACAAAAAGGTCATTTTTATCTAATTGCTCGATATTATTTTCGAAAGCCTGCGTAATTCCACTAGCTAGATCCAACCATTGCTGTGTCAGTTTACTGACTAGTGCAAATGGCTCTTTCGCCAATGAAACATCCTCTAAAAACAAGGTACATTTACTACCAGTTTGCTTCCCTTTAACTTGCTGTTGCATTTTTTGAATCGCTTGCTGAATTGTTTCATCAAATGTTCGTTGTAGACGGATAAATTGTGCATCCAGTCGCTGTAAATTTTGCATAGCTACTCGCTGTTTTTTCTTTGCTGCCTGGCAAAACTGTTGAAATAAAGCACTGTCCTCCATCGTGCCGATTTGGCCGAAAATATACTTCCATTGTGTATAGGAGAAGACAACCTCATCTTGCTGCATTGCTGCCTGAATAAATTGATGTGCCTCATCCATAATCCAGCCATCAATTTGTGTAAAGAGCGGTGTTTGACGCACTAAATCGCTCAATACCATGGCATGATTCGTCACAATACAGTCCGCAACAGTGCTATTCTTTAACGCTCGTTCATAGAAATCAAAGCCCTTTGAAGGCTTGTCACTCGGTATTTTGCGGATTTTCTCTAAAAACAGTTGGCCGCCACCAGAAACATTGAGCTCACTTAACACACCTGTCTCTGTTTTTGTCAGCCAAACGAGTATTTGTAAAATAGTAAATGTATCATCATAGGATTCATCAGCATGGGCCATACATTGCTCAAAGCGTTCCAGATCAATGTAATGTTGCATTCCCTTTAGCACACATAAATTCACTTTTGTCCCAAGAATTTTTTCAATCTTAGGTAGCTCTTCCTCTACAAGCTGTTCCTGTAGATGAGAAGTATAGGTGCTAATGGCTATCTTTTTATGGACAGCTCGTGCATACAAAATCGCAGGAAGTAAATAGCCAGCGGTTTTGCCAATACCTGTAGAAGCTTCAATCACACACTCTTTTTGTTCATGTAATGCCTGCCAAATCGTGTCCATCATCTCAAATTGTGCAGGTCTTACCTCAAAATTTGGGAGTGCCTTTGCCATTAATGCCTTTTTTTCATCCACCGTTTGCGGATAGTCCATCGTTTGTGATTCATTCTCATGCTGATTACGACCATTACAAATGGCAAAATTGCGGTAATAATGCACATTTTCATGACCTGTCAGATGCTGACGTTTAATTTGTAATGCCTCGAAAAAAAGCTGAGCAATATTTGATTTCATGCGAAATGAACGCTTGTGCATCTGTTCTAGCGTTAGCTGTGGGAGATTTAACAGCTCCTTCCAGCAATATTTGAATAGCTCTGCCGTAGCAAGAGCATCGTCGTCTGCTCGATGTGCATTGGCTAGCTCGATATTTAAATCTGCTGCTAAATCTCCTAGCTTAAAGCTGAGGGACATCGGAAACAAAATTTTAGCTAGCTCCACCGTATCCATTTTTTTACCCTGCCACTTCAATAGTCCGGCACGTTTAAATTCTGCTTGTAAAAAGGATAAGTCAAAATCTGCATTATGTGCGACAAACACACAATCAGTTAAGAGTTCATATATGTAATCCGCATGTGCCTCAAATGGTAAGGCATCCTTAACATCTTCATCCGTGATATGCGTTAAATCTTGAATGAAAGATGGAATGGTTTTTCCTGGATTAATGAACTTCGTATAGGTACGCTCAATTTCCCAATCTTTCATAATAACAATCGCGATTTGAATCATCCGGTCTCCATTTGCTGGTGAATGACCAGTTGTCTCCAAATCTACAATTGCATATTTTTGACTTTCCATCATACATCTCAACTCACAGTTCACATTAGATAAGTTGAATTTTATCATAGATTTGTCTTTACGGCATCCTTTCTCCTCCTTTGATGAGCCACTTCATCCATACAAAAAACGCAACCTTAGAGGAAGCCCCTAAGGTTGCGTAAAAGAAAATACGATTACCTGTTTACCTAATCAATCAGAAGTTTATTGTTTTTTAGCTAGGTCAACAATACGACCTTCTGTTGTTGTTTTCACTTCTTTTAGGGATAGTAATTGCTCTTGAAGGTTTTCCCAGTCAGACAAGCCTAAATCTGTAACACGACCTTCTTCATATGCTTTCGCAAACATATCAAAGCCATCTCCACCTTTAGCCGTGTATGCATTCGTTGCTACTGTATACCGTTTATCATCCTGCAACGGAACGTACTTACCTGTCGCTTTGTCGAAGTACTCCACAGATACAACACGTGAGCCTGCTTCTTTCGATGAATCATATTGTAATTTTGCCCCAGCGATGTGCAGGAAGCCACCATTTTCATTCGGTACATTTTTCAATGATACTTCAAACGCAGCTTTTAGCTCAGCACCAGTTGCGTCCATTAATGCTAATGTATTACCAAATGGTAAGACTGTAATAACCTGACCAACAGTAATATTACCTGCTGGAATTGCTTCTCGGATACCTCCTCCGTTTTGCAATGCCATTACAACTGTTTTATCTGTAAATTTTTGTGCTTTTGCTAACATACCATCAGTAATAATATTACCTAGAGCTGTTTCATTGCTACGCACACTTTCAAGACTAGTTTCACTTGAACGAGGGTTGGCTAATGCTTCTTTCAGTGTTACACCAATTTCTTTGTTGTTCACTTCATCTACTTTTGCTTTATACGGTGCAAGCAGCTTCACTAATTTCTTATCTTCCGCTACTTTACCAAGGTCAATTAATTCACCTTTATACTTTGTGACAACACCATCTCCATCAAATGTTACATCGAGTGTACCTAAATATTTTACATACTCATTTGCTTGTACAATTAATGTAGCATCTTTTGCTTCGCCAACCGTGTTTGTGTCAACTACAAATGGTTCCTCTAATTTTGTATGATCATGACCACCAACAATGACATCAATGCCTGGTACGTTTTGTGCTAGTAAAATATCATTATCCACATTAGGGTTATCATTATAACCGATATGTGTTAAAGCGATAATTTTGTTGACGCCCATTCCTTCAAAGGCAGCCACTGCTTTTTCCGCTTCCTCGATATAGTTTGTAAATTTCACTTTGTTTGGAGAAGCAATATCTTTCGTTTCTTCTGTCGTTAAGCCGAAAATACCTACTTTTTCTCCATTGATTTCTTTCACGATACCTGAATAAATTTTACCGTTTTCAGGCTCACTTGAAATTAAATCTGTAAATAAACCAGTGAATTTGTCATCTGCTGAGAAATCTGTATTGGCATCCACAAATGGGAATTTAGCACCTTTAATAAAGTCTACTAGTGCTTGATGGCCTTCAGGTGATGAACCTAAATCAAATTCGTGGTTACCAAATACCATGGCGTCAAAGCCGATTTCATTTAATAATGCTAAGTCTGCTTGTCCATGGAATTCGTTAAAGTATAGTGTACCGCTAAATGCATCACCAGCATGTAATGTTAGAACATTCTCCTTTGCTGCACGTTGCTCCTTTACAGCTGTTGCTAATTTAGGTAGTTCATTTGCACGAGCGTGTGTATCATTTACATGTAAAATTGATAAAGTAAATCCATCTTCTGGCGTTGATTTTGTTAGGGCTTCTGCAATCACAGTTGCTAGCTGTCCACGTGTAACATTTTCGCTAGCCGCATGGTTTTTTACACTTTCTAACTCTGGTAATGTTGGAATAGACGACAAGATTTTTGCTAAATCACCATGTGTAATTGTTTGGTTTGGACGGAATGTTTTGTCCCCATAGCCTGAAATAACTTTTAGCTCTACAAGCGCTGCAATGGAACCATAATATGGATTGGATGCACCAATATCCGTAAAGTTAGGATTCTCAACATCTTTCGTATCCAGCTTTAAGGCACCTGCAATCATTTTAGCAGCCTGTCCACGTGTGACATTTGTATCAGGTTTAAATGTACCATCTGGGTATCCGCTAATAATCCCCGCTGCATAAAGAGTAGCGATGCCATCAAAGTCTGCATGACTTTCTTTTACATCTGAAAAAGGACTTGCTGCCGATACTGGTGCTACTGCTACCGCTGTTACAGCTAACGCTGCGGCAGTTGCTGTTAAAAATTTGTTACGTTTATTTTCCATTACAAATGATACCTCCACTAGTAAAATGATGTTCTAACAACTAAATTCTACATAAATATGACACAAAATACTAGAACATTCGAATTTTTTTACAAAATTATAATCTTAAAACTAGTTTAATAATAAGAAAAGAAAAATTTTTCCAAAACTTTTGTAATGGATACGAATACAGAAAAAAGGAGGATCGGCTATACTTTGCCATCCTCCTATCTAATATCAAATTATAAATTGCTGCGTCCATCTTAATGAATGCTACTCACTTCACTACATCACTGTTGCTTCTGGCTCATGTGCAATCATTTCTTTAATAGTATTGCCCTCTCCCATAATGGCCACTGTTGGTTTATGCTCTTTGGCTTCATGATTATCCACATAGACATAGGAAATAATGATTACAATATCACCACGTTGCACAAGTCGCGCTGCTGCACCATTCACACAAATTACGCCTGAACCTCGTTCACCAGCAATGATATATGTTTCAAAACGAGCACCATTATTATTATTCACGACATGTACTTTTTCATTTGCTAGCATACCTACTGCATCTAAAATATCTTCATCAATTGTTATGGAGCCAACGTAATTTAAATCCGCCTGTGTCACTGTTGCACGGTGGATTTTACTATTCATCATCATACGTAACATATTTACAGTCCTTCTTTCACAGTAAAGATACAATTATCGATTAAGCGTGTTTTACCTATATAGACAGCTGCTGCCAACAGAGCTTGCTGTGTCGTAGCAGTCACGGGTGTTAAATCTGGGTAAGCTAATATTTGGATATAGTCAATCTGACCATGCGTTCGTGCATGAATATGAGCTTTTGCTTTAGCCAGTGCACGCACAGCATCACCATTCGCTAGAAAGCTATCACGTGCCAATTGTAATGCTTCATAGATGGCTGGGGCCTCCTGTCGCTCTGTCTCACTTAAATAGACATTGCGAGAAGATTTCGCTAAACCGTCTTCCTCACGGACAATTGGGACAACACGTATTTCTAATGGGAAATTAAAATCACGTACCATCGTTGCAATAATGGCAACTTGCTGTGCATCCTTTTGTCCAAAATAAGCCCGAGTTGGTTGTGCTAAGTGAAATAATTTCGAGACAATCTGTAACACGCCATCAAAGTGGCCTGGACGACTCGCACCACAAAGAATGGTTGCTTGCTCACCAGCCTGTATACGGATGCCACCATCGTGGGGATACATTTCTTCCACACTTGGTGCAAACATAATATCAACACCAACAGACTGTGCCAATGCAGTATCTCTAGGTAAATCACGAGGATAGCTTTCAAAATCTTCATTTGGTCCAAATTGTGTTGGGTTGACGAATATACTCATAACGACTACATCATTTTCAGCACGAGCTGTTTGTGCCAATGTTAAATGACCTTCATGTAAATAGCCCATCGTCGGAACAAGTCCAATGGTTTGATGAGCCTGCTTGGCTGCGTTTATTTCTTCAGCTAATGCTTGTATGGTAGTTACGACTCTCATGCTTGGACGCCCCCATATAACTTATCTAATGCTTCTTCTTTCATCGTAAAGAAATGCTTTGGTGCAGGGAAAGTACCTGCTTTCACAGCTTCAACATAGCGAACCATGCCAGCGCTTGCTTCTTTGCCCATATCGGCAAATTGTTGAACAAACTTCGGCACATGATGTGAGCCGTAGCTTAACATGTCATGATACACCAGCACTTGTCCATCAGCTTCTACTCCTGCACCAATACCAATGGTCGGAATCATTAAACTAGCGGAGACAACCTCAGTCAGCTGGTGAGGGATACATTCTAATACGACTGCACAAGCACCCGCTTCTTCGCATTGTTTTGCTTCTTCAATTAACGCGGCAGCCTGTTCAGCCGTTTTTCCTTGTACTTTATAACCGCCTAGCACCCCTGCTGACTGTGGCAATAAACCTAAATGAGCAACGACAGGAATACCAGCTGATGTTAATTTACGAATGACAGCAATAACCTCACCCGCTCCCTCTACCTTTAAGGCGTCAGCCCCAGTTTGTTGCATCATCGCAATGGCTGTTGTTAATGTTTCATTGACATCGCCATGATAAGAACCGAATGGCATATCCACGACCATAAACGTATCCTTTGCTCCACGTCGAACCGCTTTAGCATGATGAATCATATCCGCTACAGTCACTGGCATTGTAGAATCATAGCCAAGCACGACCATTCCAAGTGAATCACCGACCAGTATCATATCGACACCAGCGTCTTCAGCGAATGTAGCAGCCGGATAATCATATGCCGTCACCATTACGATTTTTTCGCCTGCTGCTTTCATCTTTAAAAAATCTGTCGTCGTTTTCATGTTGTAGTCCTCCTTTTTTAAGGGAAGAAAACAGAAAAACCCCTCTGTGCCGAAAACGGACAGAAGGGTAGTGTTTCGTTCATTGGAAAAAACCTCATCAAGAGGCAATAGCTTACAAAAAGAAAGCTATTTGAACGTATCGTTTTCTTCCGTCCCTGTCTAAAAAGATCAAGGCAGATATTGGTTAATATGGGATCTTGCGCTTTTGAAGGTGCCGTTCACAATGGATACTGCCCTTCAGCTCATACTATAACAGATTCTCCTACTAATCTTCAAATATTATTTTTTTACAATATCATCGTTTAACGACATTGGTAAAATTTATCTTTCATTAGAATTGACAATTAATGCTATAAGTCATATACTATCCACATACTATACGTCATATAATATAAAATGAAGTATAGGTACTATATGTGAGGTGGAGAGATGACATTTCAGCTTGGTTCAGCTTTACTTGATGCTTGTGTATTGGCTATCGTCGATAAAGAGGACGCCTATGGCTATTCTTTAACACAGCAAGTACAATCGGTCATGGAGATTTCGGAGTCTACACTGTACCCAGTATTACGCCGCTTACAAAAAGCACATTACTTAACAACATACGATCAGCCCTATCAAGGTAGAAATAGACGCTATTATCAAATTACAGAGCAAGGACGTATACGATTATTAGAGCTATTAAAAGAATGGCAAGTGTATAAGGAAAAGGTTGATTGTGTACTTTTAGGAGGGAATTTAGATGGATAGAGCAAGCTATTTGAAACAGCTACGAGGAAAATTACGTCGGCTTCCTGCGCATGAGTTAGATGCTGCACTTACTTATTATGAAGAATACTTTGCGGAAGCTGGAGAGGAAAATGAGCAACAGGTCATGTCGCAACTTGGCTCCCCTTCTCATGTCGCCTCACAAATATTAGCTGATTTCGCACTAAAGGATTTGGAAACCTCCTCAGCCAAATCAACGAAAAAGAATATGTCAGCCATTTGGCTCATTATTCTAGCCATATTGTCTGCGCCACTTTCACTGCCATTACTGGCAACAGCTATTGCACTTATTTTTTCATTCGGCGCAGTCATCGTCAGCTTGATCCTGGCTATTATCGCGACAGTCATTAGTATTTTTGCTGGTGGCATCGTAGCCCTTATTTCAGGCTTCTTGATTTTAACAGAGCATTGGCCTACTGCACTGCTCTTTATGGGTGCGGGATTGGTTGTAACGGGCTTAGGTGTCCTACTCTTTCCTTTTGTCACACGTTTTATTAAGAAAACGGTTCTTGTTTCTGTTGAAGCATTAGGAAGACTATTCCACAAAATAACGAAAAAACGGAAAGGGGGCTTCTAAATGACATCTAAAAATACCCTTATCGCCATGACAATGATTGCATTAGGTATTTTACTTGCATTGGTTGGTTATTTTTCGGGCGGTCGCTGGCTTATTTTCAAAGATGCCGACGGTCTTCACGTCCCAAGCCATACAAATCTAGTGAGTCAATCACATGAGTTAGATACGTTTACAAGTATTAATATAGTGAATGACTATGGAGATATTGAAATTATTGCGAGAGATAACGACTATAGATTAGAGACACAGGTCTTTGAGCAGCAAGACGTAACCTATCATATAGACAATGGTGTTTTAACGATTGAAACAAAGGCGAAGAAAAGGGATGGTTTTCAATTTGGCTTCAATAGCTTTTCTTCTCCCTCTATCAAGCTCTATGTCCCGAAAGATACAAAAATAGAGTCAGTTGTAATAGACAGTGATTTTGGTGATACAGCTGTTCGTGGATTACATTATGAGGAGCTTCAACTCATGCAAGATTACGGAGATATTACCTTCAACAACACGACTGGTGACAAAACAGAGATTACACAGTCCTTTGGTGATTTGACGCTCCAACAATATGCTAGTAACGGCATTAGCATTGAAAGTGAGCATGGTGACATCACTATAGATGGTACATTAAATGGTCAATCCACCATTTCTTCTAGCTTTGGCGATATGACACTTCACTTACAAAACAAACAAAGTGATTTAGGCTATGACTTAAAAACTAGTTTCGGTGATATTACGATGGATGGTGAAGAACAAAGTGGCAAGGTGACGCAAGTAACTAATGGTGACCATCAACTGCATGTTTCCTTATCACATGGTGATTTAGATGTATCACTGAAGTAAAGTTGAATTCAAGAAGCTGCAAGAAAAATTCCTTGCAGCTTCTTTTCTATAATATTTTAATGTCCCCTGCATAAATCGTTCGGATTATCCCATTGTCCTGAGTAAGCTGTAAAACGCCATCATCTGTAATTCCACTAGCAATCCCTTCAAAACGTTCACGTAATGTCTTCACCTCTATACGTTGACCAATTGTACAGGATAATTGCTGCCATAGCGTTTTGATACTCGCGAAGCCCTCTTTCACATATAACTCTGTAAATTGTTCTAAATAGTGCAAGATAGATGCCACAAGGGCTGCGCGGTTGATTTCTTCTCCAGCCTCTAATCGTAATGAAGTAGCTATATCTGCTATATCAGGTGAAAAATCAGCTGCTGCTTGGTTCGCATTTATGCCAATCCCAACAAGTAAAGCTTGCACAAGATCAGCCTCTGCCTGCATCTCCGTTAAAATACCTGTACATTTTTTGCCATTAATTAATAAATCGTTGGGCCATTTAATGGCTGGTTCTACATGCTTATATAATGTTTTGATAGCCATTGTAACTGCTACTGCCACCACAAGTGTATAGGAGGATGCCTGTTGGGGGGTAACATCAGGTCGTACAATAATGGTCATCCAAATCCCAGTACCATGTGCAGATTCCCAAGGACGCGCCATACGGCCACGCCCCGCTGTTTGTTCCTCACCAATAATGATCGTACCGTGTGGGGCTCCTTCTTGAGCTAGCTTATGCGCAATCGTTTGTGTAGAATCTACCACATCATAATAATGGATTTCACGTCCAAAATGCGCTGTCTTTAAAAAGAGCTCAATTTGGGTTGGATTCAAGCTATTAGGTACACCCGTCAATACATACCCCTTTTTCTTGATGGTTTCAAATGTATACCCTTCCTCCTGCAATGTCTGCATATGCTTCCAGACAGCCGTCCGAGAGACACCCAAAGAATCTGCTAATTCCTGACCTGAAACTGCTTCACCATCAGCAGCCAGTATTCTTTTTAAAATTTCGTCTTTCATGGAAATTGTCATCTTCACATCAATCCTTTAGTCAACTATGCTATTTTTTATGTAACCTATTTTGTCTTTATCATACTGTAAATCAGTCTAAATGACCACCAAAGATAAAAGCCGTCCCATGTTTCTGAGACGGCTGCTTGTTGTATATTGTGTTAGCCATAAGTCAGCCCCGCTTTCCTAGAAATAGTGCTGCTCTAGCCAGTTTTTAATCTGTTGTCGATCATTTTGGAGTTCATGATGAATAATAGCGCTCAACATGTCCTCCAATGCATCTTTTAGCCATGGTCCACCTTTTTTTCCAGACCATTTCAATAAATCCGCCCCATTCACCACTAAATCTTGCTTTTGCTGAATGGGCAGCATTGCCTGTAATTCTCGAATAGACAGCTGTGGTAGCGCTGCGTCCAATTGGCGAAGCCGTGCAAAATATTGGGCAGCCTCTAACTCTTGTGCTGTGTACATAAAATAATGGGTATTTGTCCATCCCTCTTTTAACGCTTCATATGCGCTCAAAACCGATTTGACAAACGCCATTTCTTTATTAGATAGGCGGTAATCTCTCACTATCTCTCGCCAATCTGTCCCTTGCAGTAAGGCAAAATAAGCCCAGCCCAAGAGCTTGTCCTCTGTATGAAAGCCACGCCAATACTCAGCCTGAAAGTCACCTGGTAAATAGGCAGCCAAACCACTTTCCTCTAATTTTTGAATACCACCAAAAACTGCTTGTCCTACCCATAGCTTATCGAGCTCTGCTTTGATCCGTTCCCTTGCGATAAAAGCAATATCAGATGCTCTAGTTTGAATCGCAGACATTGTATCTGCTGCTATGGCAAAATCAAGCTGTGCTGAAAAGCGTACCGCTCGCAGCATGCGTAAAGCGTCTTCTGAAAAACGTTGTTGTGCATCTCCTACTGCTCGAATCATATGCTTTTCAATATCTTGGTAACCACCGTAATAATCCACATAAGAGCCATCAAGACGCATTGCAATGGCATTCATCGTAAAGTCTCGACGTTGTAAATCTTCTTGCAGTGAACGTACAAATTGTACTTTTTCTGGACGACGGTGATCCGTGTATTCCCCGTCTGTCCGATAGGTAGTCACTTCAACAGGTCCAGCGGGTACGATAACAAGTACCGTCCCATGCTGAATCCCAATATCTACAGTTCGTGGAAATACCGATTTCACTTCTTCAGGCAGGGCATTTGTAGCAACATCTACATCATGAGCTGGGCGATTAAGTAAAGTATCCCTTACAGCGCCACCCACAATAACTGCCTCATAGCCAGCCTGTTCTAGTTGTTCAATGACTGAATAGGCTGCCTGCCATTCTTTATTGTTTTGCATGATTTCTTTCCGCAACCTTCTCATACAGTTTTTCATATTGTTCAACAATTTTAGATGAGTGGAATTTGTTATCTACTGCTCGGATGGCCGCTTCCCGGAAACGCAATAATAGTTCTTCATCCTGCAGTAAATGAGTCGCATACGCTGCAACTGCCTCTGTGTCCCCTAATTCCACAATATAGCCATCTACACCATGTTCAATAACTTCTGGTATACCGCCTACATTTGACCCAATACAAGGTACGCCACAAGCCATTGCTTCTAATAAAACCAGTCCAAACGATTCCTGCTGTGAAAGTAGTAGTTTCATATCGCTAATCGCATATAATTCTGCTAAATTTTCCTGTTTCCCTAAAAATAAAACATCCTTCATATACAGACTTTCCTTTACTTGATCCATGACACGATGCTTTTCTGGACCATCTCCTACCAATAAGAGTTTCGCCTTCATATTAGCCCGAATTTTCATAAAGGCATCTATAATATCCGGAAGATTCTTAATTTTACGGAAGTTTGACACATGAATAAGCACTTTTTCATCTTCTTGAATACCAAATTGCTCTTTTAAATTTCCTGAATTACGAGGATAGTACTCACGCTCATCCACAAAGTTATAAATCGTTTCAATTGGTTTTACTGTATCAATCAATTCATAGGTTTGTTCTTTTAATGCATGTGACACCGTTGTCACAATATCAGATTTATCAATTCCATACTTAATGGCTTGTGACAACGTAGAATCTTGCCCAAGCACCGATATATCTGTGCCATGAAGGGTTGTGACGATGCCAACATCTCGACCACTCATTTCACGTGCTAATACCGCACATACCGCATGTGGGATGGCATAATGCACATGCAACACATCCAACTCTTCATCCTTAATGACGTCTGCCATTTTACTCGCTAATGCAATATCGTATGGAGAATATTGAAACACTGAATAATTATTAACTTCGACTTCATGGAAAAAGACGGTTGGATAAATTTTATTCAATCGAAATGGTACGCTTGAGGTGATGAAATGAATTTCATGTCCTCTTTCTGCAAGCATTTTGCCTAATTCTGTTGCAATGACACCAGAGCCACCAACTGTAGGATAACAGGTAATGCCGATTTTTAGCTTTTTCATTCGATGATCATCCTTTCTAAATCACGTCTTTTATTAGTTACGTCTTTCTTGTATCAGTCTCCAATCCACAAAGCCCTCTTGTAGGCCTTTTAATAATATTTCTGCTGTTCCCATATTTGTTGCCAGTGGCACTTGGTAAACATCACAAAGACGGATAAGTGCAGAAACATCTGGCTCATGTGGTTGTGCTGTTAATGGATCACGGAAAAAAATAACCATGTCCATATCGTTATTGGCAATCATAGCACCAATTTGTTGGTCGCCACCAAGCGGCCCCGAACGAAAACGTGTGACTTCTAAACCAGTAGCTTCAATGACACGTTGTCCCGTTGTTCCAGTAGCATATAGCGTATGTTCAAGTAAAATATCTTTGTAAGCAATAGCAAACTGTACTAAATTGTCTTTTTTACGATCATGTGCAATCAATGCGATTTTCATATAGCTTCCATCCCAATCTTTAGATGATGTTTTCTAAACCATAAACAAGCTGATCCATTTTCATAACCTCTTCTATGCAAAATGCAACGCCTGACATGAAGGAGTTTCGGTTTAATGAATCATGGCGAATCGTCAGTAGCTGCCCATCTCCTCCAAATAATACTTGCTGGTGTGCCACTAAACCAGGTAAACGAACGGAGTGAATGCGCATGCCATCAAAGTCTCCACCTCTTGCACCTTTAATGGTTTCCTGTTCCTCTGGGTGTCCTTGAGTCTTTTGCATACGGGCCTCTTGTATTAGCTGTGCTGTTTTTAACGCTGTCCCAGATGGTGCATCGAGCTTTTGATCATGGTGCATTTCAATAACCTCTACATCTGGTAAGTATTTGGCCGCTTCTTTTGCAAATTTCATCATTAGGATAGCGCCAATCGCAAAGTTTGGTGCAATAATGCAACCCAACTCTTTTTCTTTGGCCATGGCTGATAATTCTTCTAGTTGTGTATCTGTAAATCCTGTTGTACCAATTACAGGTCGTACATTTAAATTCAATGCTTCCTTAGTATGCTTATAGACTGCATGTGGGTTGGTTAAATCTACTAATACATCTGGTGCAGTGACTTCTACAAGGTCATGCATTTCAGTAAATATAGGTACCGTATAGCTTGCTGGAAACATGTCTAAATCAGCTAATGTTTTTCCTACTTCCTTATAATCTAGTACAGCTACTAATTCCATTTTGTCATGTTTCATGACCGTATGTACAGCCTCAGCCCCCATTTTTCCTCTTGCACCCGCAATGGCTACACGAATCGACATCATTCTTCATCCTTTCTAGTCCAACGATCCTTATCTCTAGTTTCAAATTTATGTATGACGCGTAAAAGTGCTTCATCTAGTTTAATACCTTGTGCATTTGCAAAACATACTAGTACAAAGAGAAAATCTCCTAGCTCTTCTTCAATGCTATTTGTGTCCTCTGTGCTTTTTTTCTTTTTTTGGCCATATACATCCTGAACCTCACGTGACAGTTCACCTAATTCTTCTGTTAAACGCGCAAGTAGCTCAAATGGTGGGAAATAGCCTTCTTTAAATTGTCCTATATAATCATCAACACGCTGTTGCAATGCTTGCATTGTTAATTGATCTGTCATTATCATCACGCTCCTATTTACCATCCTATAAAATTTACACCATTGTTGTCAAAACCAATAAAATGTCAGATAATAGATAACATTACTTCATTTGTTTGGAACTACAGGAGGTCAAATGCTAAAACAGATTAAAATTCGTAATATTATCGCAATTATGCTCGGAGCCGCCGTTTTTAGCTTCGGCTTTGTTCACTTCAACATCCAAAATCAGCTGGGTGAAGGTGGGCTAAGTGGGATTACACTCATACTGTACTTTACATTAGGATGGGACCCCGCCTTAATGAACCTATTATTAAATATTCCCATGTTTATCATAGGTTATCGATTGCTTGGAAAGAAATCATTTGTCTATACACTTGTCGGCACTTTATCTGTCTCTCTTTTTCTAAAGATTTTTCAAAAATACCAATTTACCATTCATTTAGAGGATGACATGTTACTTGTGGCACTTTTTGCTGGTGTCTTCGTCGGACTTGGACTTGGTATTGTTTTTCGCTTTGGCGGCACTACAGGTGGAGTCGATATTTTGGCTCGGCTTGGTCATAAATATTTTGGCTGGAGTATGGGGAAAACTATGTTTGTCTTCGATGCCATTGTCATTATCCTTTCGTGGCTAACGTTCTTAGATGCTCGATCGATGATGTATACACTAGTTGCTGTATTTGTAGGTGCTCGTGTTATTGACTTTGTCCAAGAAGGTGCCTACGCTGCACGTGGTGCTCTTATTATATCTGAAAAGTCTGGTGCAATTGCTGAAACGATCGCGCTACGAATGGAGCGAGGGATAACGATCTTAGAAGGTCATGGTCATTTTACCAAACAGCCTAAAGAAGTGATCTATTGTGTCATTGGCCGCAATGAAGTTGTACGATTAAAATCAATTGTGCATGAAGTCGACCCGCACGCCTTTGTTTCCATTATAGAAGTACGAGATGTGGCTGGGGAAGGCTTCACCTTAGACGATCAAAAGCAGCCACTGCATTAAGCATACGAAGATAAAAAACTTGCTATAGTGGTGTACCACTATAACAAGTTTTTTCTTAGTCGTCGCTACGCATATTTGTAAAAATTAACACTAAACGTAATAACTCAAGTACGGCTACTGCTGCCGCCGCTACATATGTTAGCGCTGCTGCACTTAACACTTTTCGTGCCGGACGTTCTTCTTCATTTGTAACAATACCTAATGAATTCATTTGAACTAAGGCACGCTTTGAAGCATCGAATTCCACTGGCAGTGTCACTAATTGGAAAACAACACCTGCTGCTAATAATATGATACCTAACAGCAAGAAATTCGTACTACTTGCAAAAATACCAATCATTACAAAAATCCAAGACATATTAGACGAAATATTTGCTACGGGAACGAGCTTACTACGTAATGTAAGCATAGAATAAGCTTCTTTATGTTGGATGGCGTGACCTACCTCATGGGCAGCAACCGCAGCACCTGCAACACTCGCTTCATAAAAGTTACTTTCTGATAAAGCAACTGTTTTTGTTGCCGGATTATAATGATCAGACAACACACCTTGCGTTGGCACAACTCGTACATCATATAAGCCGTTCGCATCTAAAATCGCACGCGCTACCTCTGCACCAGTCTGCCCCTTCATTGTACGTTGTTTTGCAAACTTCTTATACGTCCCCTTTACCTTCATCTGTGCATAAAGTGGGAGCAGCATAATAATGGCAAAATAAACAATATACATGCTAGTTGACAATTTTCTAACCCCTTTCTACCTCAATACTATAATTCTATAATTTATACCTTAATTCGGCAAATATTTGCGCTGCCTAATTGAGAAAATCGCAAGAAAAATACACGCAATGGATAACCAAAACGTAAAGTAACCAATATAGCTTGTGTATTGAGCTAAATCTCGATACATAGGCATTTGACCAAACACATAGTCAATGACATCATTATGCAATGTCCACACTGCTGCTATAGCTACATGCCAATAAGTGAAGACATACTTCTTCAAATAAAGTATAGCTTGGACTGCCATAGCAAAATGCGATCCAACTAACATCCAGCCCTGCCAGCCAATGGTACCAGTTTCAATCAATGTCCAAATATTCATAACATCTGCCCAAAGACCATACTTCACCAATGTAACGAGAGCGAGCACCTCCATTAGTGGCCAGCTTTTTCCTATAATCCACGCTATCAGCACAAAACAGAAGAATAGGCTAGCTGTCGGGCTATCAGGAACAAAAATATAAAAAATCGGCTTGGTAATAGCCAGCTGCCAACCGTACCAATAATAGCCGTAAATTGTCCCTAATAGATTAATAATGAGCAGTGCTATTAAGAATGATTTATGGGTCAGAAGATACCAAATATTTGCTCTTGTTAGTTGCATGAAGTCAACTCCTTCCGTTCTTAAAAAACATTCGTTATGTATTGTTCTGAAATCCTAGAGCAATCCCTCTACATTTCAATTGTTCCTCACCATCAATATGTGTTAGTTTGTTGATTTAATGCGCTTATTTGTCCCATTAATTTTGCCGCTGATGCTTCACTTTCGATACAACTAATACTTGCTGAATCCAGACAAAATAATATTTTTCGACATTTTTCGCTAAAAATTCTTATACCAGGGAACCTTTTAACTTGGCTCTCAGTCCCAATAGTATAACAAGGTAGAAAAAAAGAGCCAGTTCCCTGACTCTTTTACTATTACTCTGCTTTTAAACTTTCGATGAATTCAGCAAGTTTTTGAAGATCTTCATCTGAACCTGTCCATAATCCTGGTGGCATTTTACCGCTCTCAGTACCGTTATGAGCAATGTCCTTAATTTGATCAGCAGTTAAACCTGTGTTCATTAGAGTAGGCGCTCCAGCTCCACCTTCTAAACCTTCACCGTGACATGTAATACATGCTGAACCAGCGTAAACTTTATAACCTTCTGATTCTTTATCGAACTCAACTGTTTCTACAATCGCACCCATAGCTTTTTGAGCTTCCCAGTCGTGGTTAACAACTGACTCCCAAGTTAGGTAGAACATAGCAGCTAAAGTTAATAACATGAACGCTGTTGGTAATGGACGTTTAGATGGACGACGTTCTGGACCCTTGTCTAAAAATGGCATTAATAATAGCGCTCCAAATGCAAGACCTGGAATTACAATAGCTCCGATTACATTGTATGGACCAGAAGCAAATGAGTATTTTAAAAGTTGATACATAAATAAGAAGTACCAGTCCGGTAGCGGTGTATATGCTCTAGTTGGATCTGCCGGCCCTTCAAGTGGTGACGGGTGAGCGACAGTTAATAATAAGTATCCAATTAAAAATACAGCACCTACCATCCATTCCTTCAGTAAGAAGTTCGGCCAGAAAGCTTCCGTCTTACCTGGATATTCGGAATAATCCTTTGGAACATTCGGCATTCTGTGATTCGCTTTAATACGAGAATCGCCGACAAATTTCATTCCTTTTCCGCGATGCATAGTGTCCCCTCCTTTTAAAGATCATCGAACCGTCAAGACAATTACAACGGTCCTGAAATTCCTTGACGACGAATCATGATAAAGTGCGCTGCAAGTAACCCAAACAATACTGCAGGTAAGAAGAATACATGAATCGCAAAGAATCGAGTTAACGTTTGAGCACCAAGAATCGTAGTGTCACCCGCTAATAATATTTTAATCATCCCACCGATAAACGGTACAGATGCAGCAATTTCGATACCTACTTTAGTAGCGAATAATGCTTTCATATCCCATGGTAATAAGTATCCTGTAAAGCCAAGACCCATCATTACACCAAAAATACCTACACCAACCATCCAGTTTAACTCACGAGGTTTTTTATAAGAACCTGTGAAGAATACACGAAGTGTATGTAAGAACATCATTACGATAACTAATGAAGCTCCCCAGTGGTGCATACCGCGTACGATTTCACCAAATGCTACTTCGTTTTGTAAATAATAAACTGATTTCCAGGCATTCACAACGTCTGGTACATAGTACATTGTTAGGAACATACCAGATAGAATTTGAATTACTGTGATGAAGAATGTTAATCCACCAAAGCAATAAACGAATGCTGAAAAATGATGTGCAGGGTTAACGTGCTCTGGCACTTCGTGGTCGGCAATATCACGCCAAATCGGTGTAATATCTAGGCGTTCATCGACCCAATCATAAATTTTATTTAGCACTGTTGTCGTACCCCCTTACTTATTTAACTAGAGTATTTGCTTTTGCTGGACCAATCATTAAATAGCCATCTTTTTCTTGTACTTCAAATTCATCCAACGGACCTAGAGGCGGTGTACCTGCAACGTTTTTCCCGTTTTTCTCGTAACGACCTGCGTGACATGGGCAGAAGAATTGATCTGGGTGTCCAGAATCTCCACTCCAATCAACCATACATCCTAAATGCTTACAAACAGGTGATAGAGCAATGATTTGATCGCCATTTTTATAAACCCACGCTACGTTTGTAACATTCGATTTGTACCATGCATCCACTTGCTCGAATGAAAAGTCAACTTTGACAGGCTCTTCAGTGAGGTCAGCGATTTTATGCTCTGTTTCTACAAAATCTCCACCATCATGCTTTTGTAACACTGGATCAATTGCAAAGCGAAGCATCGGCATTAACATACCTGCCGCCATAAATCCACCTACACCAGTAAGAGTATAACTTAGAAATTGACGACGTGAAACTCGATTATTACTCATTATTTTCCCCCCTCTAACTTAAAGGTCAGTCCAACGGACATACTTTTACAAATAGTAATACTAGGACATATATATGATATATCAAGTCCATAGCTTGGTCAATATAGCATTCTGTGGAAAGCTGGAGAATGTGAACATTTATTGAAACTAATTGTTAAATCTGTGCCCATTTAGTCGAAAGCATTGGAATCACCTGGCGTAATTGATCTTCTAAAATAGATTTTTTCACACTTGCATCCATGCTCTCTAACGGAATAGCTGGTAACCAAACTATATTGACTTTCTCTTCACTCTTTGTCCAATAGTGGTCACAAGTAATGAAGAACACATGCTTAAATCCAGCATTATGTAATTGTGCTTCTAATTGCTGTGGAAATTCATCGTTTTTTAAATTTGTCATATAAGAAAATGGTGGCATAACTAATAAACGGCCTTTGAACTGTTGCTCTATAAACGAAGTTAAAGACATAACAAAATCTACTTCGGCACCACTCTGTTTCATTTTTTCAGAAGAGAGATCGATGGATACAAGTGGAACAATAGCGGTATCAATGAAATCCTTCTGTGCCAGAAACGATGTCACATCGTTTGCATTAAAATACATTCAACAAACCTCCTTTTATCGCAAAATAAAAATGCCCTTATCCACTCTAAAATAGGATACCCAATTAAAAGTGAAAACAATCATTCATTCACTAGTAATGTTACCATATTGAAGTGGATAAAGGACATTCAATTTTTACCTATGATTAACGTAAATTAGCCGTTTCCTTTAATGCTTGTAACAAATTAGACAATTCATAAAAGCGTTCTTCATCTCCCTGGTCGAGGGCTTCATCAATTTGTGCGAGTAATTTTTCTTCTTGGAATACGAGTAAGCTATTGGAAAGCAGCTCTTCTGCCAGTAAACGATCTTTTTCACTGACTAGCAGTGTTTCTGGCATATAAGGGTTTTCTTCGAGAACTGCTAAGTATTGTGCACTTGGTGGTATATTTGGAAAATTCAATTGTATATACATATCTTCTTGTTCATGTAAGCGTAAATCATGGAAAGACTTCTCAGCATCTGCTGTCATCACATTGCCTTTGTAGAAACGAAAAGGTACACCTGTTGAGTCTACTGTCGACATCACCATCGCTCTAGGACAATAGTGAGCTTCTTCCACAAATCGGATTCTTTTTAGTAAGTCATCATTGCTTAATAAATAATTTAAAATCCATACACACTCACGACGTTTCAATTGATAATTTTTTAAAAACCATCGAACAAATGCTTTTTTATCAACAACTGATACAGAAGCAGTCATACCCACTCCCTCCTTTACTCAAATTCTAAGGCTTCTAACTTCTCTTGCCACTCTGGTTCACCCGGTTGAATGTTGATTAATTGTCCAAGAACCTCTTTTGCCTCTGAACGTTTTCCTTCCTCTAATAAGAAGTAAACATATTTTTCTAAAAATGTTGCGTCTTCCTTAAAATCATTATATGCCAAACGGTAAAATTCGTATGCACGGTCGTACAATTCTAAATTTTCATATGCCTCTGCTGCAAATGGATATAATGTGCTCCATTCAAAATCATTTTGCTGTAGCGTTTCAAATAATTCGATAACATCCTCATGACGCTCCTGTTGTCCCAACACAGAAATAAGGGCTAATACCGCCTCCATGTACTCAGGATCCAACGCTATAGCTTCTCGCAGATGTTGCTCCGCTTCTTCTGGCAAACCATTTTTCAACGCCATTTTACCAGCAAATAAATACAATGATTTATCATATTCATCGCGTTTTAGCCCCTCTTGAATGGCCCCATAAGCTTTTTTATTATCCTCTGTCATAGCATAGCTTTCCGCAAGCAATAAATAGGCTGAGAAGTAATCCGGATCTAATTCTTTCAATTCCTCTAGTTGTTTAATAGCCATCTCGTACTTTTGTGATTGGAAAGCGGAATAAGCCGCTCCAAATAAAATATCTGGCTTTACCTCATCCTCAAGGGCCTTGACATAATAATCAAAAGCCGTTTCATAGGCAGCCCCTGCACGATACACCTCTGCCAATCGTTCAACAAGTTGAATACCTGCAAATTCATTTTGCTGCTCATATAAGTCTTCGTACAACCTTGCAGCTTCTAAAAAACGACCTGTTTCAAATAAAAGTTCTGCTTTAGCAAAATGTAATAACGGCTCGTCAGGTAAAATCGCTAATGCTTCATTTATACGTTTTTCTGCAACCTCAAATAACCCCTGCATTTGATAATAATCGGCTAGAACTAATAAGGCTTGCGGATATTCTGGTGATGCTTCTTCGATTTCTAATAATAGATCCAATGCTTCATCTTCATCACCAAGCTCCATTAATACATTTGCACGATCTATTTTTAACTGTGCCTCTTCTGGGAATAAAAATTGTAAATGCTCCAGCACACGGTCAGCTTCTTTCATGTACCCATACTGCATAAAAATCTCAGCGAGTGCATAAATCTCCTCAGGTAGCTCCTTCGTTAAAAATGATTCTAGTAGCTGATCTATTAATGCTAAGTCCCCTTGTTCAAGTGCTTGCATCATTTCAGTCATCGCATTGTTCACAGTCATTCACCTATTCTTTCATTGATACCTTTATGCTACAAAACATTTACCATTGAAACAAGAAAAAACTCCCCAAAAGCTGGAGAGTCTATCTTGAATTGTTATTTCACTGCCTCAATATGTTCAAAGAACGATGGGTAGGATACAGCAATGCATTGTGCATCATCTAATGTTACGGCTCCATCCGAAATTAGAGCTGCAACAGCCCCCATCATACCAATTCGATGATCGCCGTATGTGTGAAGACTTGCACCTTTTAATGGTGTTGGTCCATTAATGATCATTCCATCTTCTGTTGCTTCTATTTGTGCACCTAGCTTTTTCAATTCAGTTACAACCGCCGTGATGCGATCCGTTTCCTTCACTTTTAGCTCCTCAGCATCTTTAATGATTGTTTGACCATGTGCTTGCGTAGCGAGTAAGGCAAGGATCGGAATTTCATCAATTAAACGAGGAATAATGTCCCCCTCAATTGTTGTGCCTGTTAAAGTAGATGTGGCCATTTGAATGGTTGCTGTAGGTTCAGCTTGATTATCCTCATTCGGTGTCACGGTCATTGTTGCGCCCATTTTTTCAAGTACCTCGACAATGCCATCACGCGTTGGGTTAATACCAACATTATTTAATGTTACGTGACTATGCTCACAAATGGCTCCTGCCACTAAGAAGAAGGCTGCCGAGGAAATATCCCCTGGAACAGCAACATGTGTCCCGCTGAGAGACTGTCCGCCTTCAATGGAGACAACGCCATTGTCTACTTCTACCTGTGCACCAAATTGTCGCAGCATTCGCTCTGTGTGATCTCTTGAAACTTCCATTTCTCTAACAATCGTTGTTCCTTCAGCACGCAAGCCTGCTAGTAAAATAGCAGATTTCACTTGTGCACTTGCTACAGGCATCTTGTAATCGATGGCCTGTAGTTTTGTACCTTGTATAGCAAGGGGTGTGTACTGCCCGTCAGCACGCCCTGTAATATGAGCACCCATTTGACGCAGTGGGTCTATCACACGTCGCATTGGTCGTTTGCCGATAGATGCATCCCCCGTCATCACGGAATGAACCGAAGAACCAGCTAAAATACCCAACATTAAGCGTGTTGTTGTGCCAGAGTTACCCGTATACAACACGTCTGTTGGCTCCTGCCAGCCATCCATGCCAGGACTATGAATCGTTACATTAGTTCCTTCGACCTCAATTTGAACGCCAAGCTTCTGGAAGCAATCGATTGTACTTAAACAATCTTCCCCTAGTAAAAAGCCCTCTACTGTCGTTGTCCCACTAGCAATAGCTCCAAACATGACAGAACGATGGGATACAGATTTATCGCCTGGAATGGTTAAAGTGCCCTGTAAAGAAGGCTTATTGTATTGCAAAATTTTTTCACTCATAAACTTTCTTCCCTTCAATATGAAGATAGAAAGCGCCGAAATACCGACGCTTTCTTATGCTATGAAATATACGTTTCGAAATTTGCTCGTTGTTGGATACATGCCGCAGCACGTTCGCGATCATTTTCGCTTTGGAAGCTAATAACGAGAATACCGAAAACATCTTCACGTGATTCAACGATTCGTAGATTCGTAATACTGATCGCTTCATCCGCTAACAAGCCCGTCACTTCTGAAATAACGCCTGGATAGTCAGGAACATCAACATATAAGTCAAATGGCGTATACATGGCCCCTGCACTAATCGGCAATTCATCTCTCAGCTCTTTGGCAACAGAAAAATAGTTTTCAATAGCCTGTGAAGAACCATCCGTCAGCAGTTCCTTAATGCGAGTCATTTCTTTTTCCCAGCCTTCTAACTGAGTAAGTAGCTCCTCACGATTTTGTAGCGTAATATCTCGCCATAAAACGGGGTTCGAGGAAGCAATTCGTGTAACATCACGAAAACCGCCTGCTGCAAGCGAGCGTGTCATCGGGTATTCTCCATTTTCCTCACCTAATTGATGGACCAATGAGGCTGCGATAACATGTGGAAAATGACTCACCACAGCTGTCATATGGTCATGTTCACTCGCAGATACACTGACTACTTTTGCATGTGTAAATTTTAGCAAACTTTCAAGCTTAGCCATATGAACGATTTCTTCTCCAGCAAGCGGCGTCAGCATATAATACGCATTTTCAAAAAGATGCGCCTTTGCAGCCAACACACCACTTTTATGAGAACCTGCCATTGGATGTCCACCAATGAATGTAATGCCAAGCTCACGTAATTCGCTGGCCTTTTGCATAATTAATTTTTTTGTACTCCCAGTATCTGTTATAATGACTTTATTTTTTAATGGCCATGATTTTAATTGCTCCATCCACACAAGTGTTGCATTAACAGGTGTACCAAAGATAATGATATCGACATCTGCCGCAACAGCCTGCGGATCTGTAACAATCTCATGCACAATATTTAATGTTTTTGCATGCTCACGTGTTTGTGTATCCATATCATAGCCAATAATTTTTGTTTCGGGTGCTTTTTGCAAAGCAAGGGCAATCGAACCGCCGATTAAGCCTAGCCCAATAACGAGTACTTTGCGTGTCATGCAAATACTCCTTGCTGTGTTAATACTTCGTCAAGCTGGCTAAGTAATGCTGCATTTTGTGCCTCTGTACCAATTGTGACACGGATAAACCCTTGTAATCCTAGAGCATTGCCACTGCGGACAATAAAGCCTCTTTTCATCAGCTCTTGGAAGACAACATCACTATCAGCTTGAGTATCAAAGAAAATAAAGTTCGTATCAGATAGGAAGTATTTTAAATTATGCTTTTCACAGAATTCTACATATTGCTTTTTGCCGTTTTCATTGGCTTCACGACATGCTTCAATGTAAGCTTGATCGCTGAGTGCAATAGCTGCCACAGCTTGACTTAAGATTGTATTATTAAATGGTGCGCGAACAGGATCAAGCTTAGCAATAACGCCAGCTTGCCCAATCGCATAGCCAACACGGAATGAAGCTAGTCCATAGGCTTTAGAAAATGTACGTAATAGAAGTACATTCGGATATTCATCAATGATTGGTAACGTATCCTTATGGCCAGGATGTGTTACATATTCAATGTAAGCTTCATCCAACACGACAAGGACATCGCTTGGTACTTTTGCAAGAAAAGCACGTAATGCCGTATCAGGTATGACAACTCCTGTAGGATTATTTGGACTACATACCCAAACAATCGATGTTTGGTCATCAATTGCAGCTGCCATGCTATCTAAATCGTGGGCACCTTCAACACAAGGAATTTTTCGTACCTCAGCACCTTCAATTTCAGCGTTGTGCCAGTATTGAGAGAAGGAAGGATCCGCCATAATCGTATTTACTCCTGGATACAACAGTGCACGCGTAATAATAGCAATAATGTCATCAGAGCCGTTGCCAAAAAGAAGCTGTGTTTCCTTGACACCTAGATGATTCGCAACAGCTGTACGTAAATTTTGTGCATAGCCATCTGGATAAAGGGCATGATTCACTGCATTATTTTGTAAATAAGCTGTTACCTTAGGTGAGCACCCAAACGGATTTTCATTCGATGCCAATTTAATGACTTCCTTTAAGCCGTATTCACGTTGTACTTCTTCAATTGGTTTCCCTGGCTTATATGCTTGCATACCGTCCAATTGTTGTTTCCACTTCATCTAAAACATCTCCTCTACTTATTTAGCCTGCGCCAAATCTGGTCTTAATTTCACTGCATCGTTGAGATACAAGTGCTTTACATCTTTTTGGGCTACCTCTACGTTCGCATGAATTAATACACGAATACATAAAGGTAAAGCGTTCGGCACATCCATTTCATGTGTACACATAACAGGGACATATTGCCAGCCGTCCATCAAGCGTACTGCACGGGCAGGAAATGCAGAGGTAATATCTGGCGTTGTAGAAATAAGGATTGATGCAATATCATCGATCTCCACATGATTTGCTGCCACAACCTCACGCACTAATCTTGCTGTCTCATCCCATACAAGCTCTGGCCTGTCCGATTCAATTGTTATTGCTCCTCTAAGTCCACGAATCATACAAGCACCTCCGCTAATAACTGTCTATATTCGGCATCTACTTCTTTGCATTCTTCTAAATCAATGGCTCTCACAAAAGGTTTACCTATTTCCTCCAAAAGAACGAACTGTAAAATGCCGTATTCCACTTTTTTATCTTTCATTAAATAACTAGTTAACTGTTCAAATGAATAATCATTCACAGGCTCAAATGGATAGCCATTTTTCACTGCGAACTGTAAAAATGACTTGGTGAAAGCTCGCTCCAGCTTTCCATAACGCTCGCTTAACAATAGGCTATAGACCAACCCCATCATTACGGCTTCTCCATGTGCTACTTTGCCATAACCAGCTGCTGCCTCAATGGCATGTCCATATGTATGGCCTAAGTTTAAAAATTTCCGAACGGACTGCTCTGTTTCATCCTCAGCCACGATTTGAGCTTTCACTTCAATTCCTTTTTTCAGCTGCTTGGCCAGTTCATTTTGATTAAAATGAATCACTGAATCAGCTGTCATTAATTCCTCTAACCAAATAGAATCAGAAATCATCGCATGTTTAATTAACTCTGCTGTTCCTGAACGCACTTCACGTTCGGATAAGCTTTCGGTAAGAGCCGTATCGTAAATAACACCTTCAGGCTGATAAAATGCACCAATCATATTCTTTCCTAACGGATGATTAATAGCTGTTTTACCACCAACTGCAGAATCATGGGCTAAAATGGTCGTTGGAATTTGAATAAAAGGAATTCCACGCATATAGGTTGCCACAACGAAGCCTGTTAAATCGCCGACAGCTCCACCCCCAAAAGCAAAAACAAATGATTTCCGCGAGCATTTTTGTTCCAATAAAAATGTTTGAGCAGCATTGTATTGTTCAAAGGTTTTACAAGCTTCACCACCAGGTAAAATAAAAACCTCAAAATCATATGGGAAATTTGCCTTGAAATAATCTCCCTGTGCAGCCCAAACATTGCTATCTGTAAATACGATCAGCTTATCTGCTTTTTGAAGTTTATCTGCAAATGCTTGAACAGCTTCAGTTAGAAATTGATGACCGAGAACAACTTCATACTGATGCGATTTTGTTGCAACTGGTACACGCATAAATCAGAACCCCTTTGTATATTGACGATGCTCGTCAATTTGAGCTTGTAATTGAGGTAGTTGATCACTATGAAATTGCTCCAAAATAGCATTCGCTATTTCCCAGGCAATAACATGTTCTGCAACTACAGATGCTGCGGGTACTGCACAGCTATCAGAGCGCTCAACGCTTGCTTTAAATGGCTCTTTTGTTTCGATATCCACACTTTGTAATGGTTTGTATAATGTAGGAATTGGTTTCATGACACCACGTACGACAATCGGCATTCCTGTTGACATACCGCCCTCTAAGCCACCGAGTCGATTCGTTGCTCGTGTGTAGCCCTCTTCTTCAGACCAAATAATTTCATCATGCACTTCAGAGCCTTTACGTCGTGCCATTTCAAAACCTAGACCAAATTCTACACCTTTGAATGCATTGATCGATAGCATGGCTGCTGCTAGTTTCGCATCAAGCTTACGATCATAATGCACATAAGAGCCGACACCTGCTGGCATACCTTCGACAATGACTTCTACAACACCACCGATAGAATCTCCAGCTTTTTTCGCCTCATCAATAGCCTCTACCATTTTGGCAGACGCTACAGGGTCAGCACAGTAACAAGGATCTGCTTCGACAATAGCACGAATTTCTTCTGTTGTTTTTCCTTCTAGTACAGATGTATCTGCCTTAATTCCTACGATTTCAGTCACATGTGCAACAATGGAAATGCCTAATTCATTGAGTAAAGCTTTTGCCACAGAGCCGACTGCTACACGCACAGTTGTTTCACGTGCAGAAGAACGCTCTAATACATTGCGTAAATCACGGTGACCATATTTCATGCCCCCAACTAAATCCGCATGACCTGGACGAGGTCGTGAAATTTGACGCTTAATATCTTCAGGATTAATATCATCTGCTAATGGCTCAGCACCCATAATTTTAGTCCAGTGCTTCCAGTCATCATTTGTTACAACTAGTGCGACAGGAGAGCCAAGTGTTTGACCATGTCGAACACCAGCAACAATCTCTACTGTATCTGTTTCGATTTGCATGCGGCGCCCCCGTCCATGACCTCCTTGGCGTCGTTTTAAATCATGATTAATTTTTTCTGCTGTAATGGGTAAGAGTGACGGTAAACCCTCAATAATTGTCGTTAATTGAGGTCCGTGTGACTCTCCTGCTGTTAAGTAACGCATAAACACTTTCTCCCTTCAACTCGCTAAAGTATGTATTTTTCACTATAACATATATTCTTTAAAAAAACAGTCCTTTTACAAATGTCTTTTCAGTACACCCCATTTCCATCGTTCTAAATGCGAATATTCTGAACGACGTCTATAAAGGAAATCGGTGTACTACTGAAATGGCGTGCTGAATTGTATCCATTACGCTACAGCATAATTGCCGCTGACGTTTCGCCTTCGATACAACATGCATTTGACAAAGTACTCGTTGCACTACTAAAGTGAAGTGCTAAATTTTATAAAAAATACGCCTTTGCTTATGATAAGCGAAAAGCGTATGAAATATCTATGTTTAATACTTGCTTACTATATGTACAAGACTATTTTGGTCATTTGTACAAAGCTTTTCATCCATATTATTAGCTATTTTTCCGATAGAAGAACGTGTCCTCTACATCAAATTCATAACGTGCTGGATTAAAAATTTGCTCTGTTGAGCCAACAAATAAAATACCATCTTTGCGCAGGGCTTTACTAAAATTATTATAAATTTGATCTTTTGCATCTTCTGTGAAATAGATCATGACATTGCGACAAACAATTAAATCATAATGGCTGTCGTAGGAATCATTCAGTAAATTATGTTTCTTAAAGGTTACACAACGCTTAATTTCATCCTTCACTCGATAGTAGGAGCCCTCTTGTTCAAAATACTTTGCTTTAATGTCACTTGGCACCTCTGCTAAAGAACGTTCAGGATAAACACCTAATTTCGCTTTTTGTATGACATTCTCATCTAAATCAGTAGCAATAATTTGAATTTGAGATAAAGGCACCAATTGAGATAATACCATTACTAAAGAATATGGCTCTTCTCCTGTTGAACAAGCAGCACTCCAAATTTTTAAACGCTTATTTGTTTGTAATAGCTTCGGCAAGATTTTCTTTTGTAATACTTCCCAACGCTTTCCATTGCGATAAAATTCAGAAACATTAATCGTCATACGATCTAAAAATTCATTCATTAAATCACGATCTTGTTCAAGTGCCTTTAGAAAGTCTACAAAATTACGATAGCCCTTTTTCTCATAAAGAGAGGTTAATCGTCTTTTCATTTGCGCTTCTTTATATAACGCTAAATCTATTCCTGTTTTGCGCTTAATACCTTCTATAAATTGTTCATAATCAGACATATGGTCATCTTCCCCTCTAGCGTCGTATTTCCATTATAGCGGAAAAGTCCCAATCCTGAAATAGTCTTTCTTGGGTAAGCCAATCTACTTGCTTGCATTTTGTTTTTCTTCTAATAGTAACACTTTCGACTGTTCTAATTCTAGGCGCATTTTTTCTGTTTCTATCGTATACGTTTCCAATCTAAGCTTTTCTAACTCTACTTCTTTCTCAACAGCCTTCAGTTTAATTTTTTGTTGTCTTGTGCGAGCGTCTGTAAAAATCCCAGCTAATGAAATAATGACGCCTCCAATAATCGCTACAATGGCAATTGACAATCCATCCACATCCTTTCGTTACTAAGATTATACGGCAAAATGGAAAAAATAGTTTCATTTTTCAGGAATTTATCTTCTTCTAATACAATATTTTTTGCATTAGTCAGTAGTTGTTCAGATGCACTGATATATAATAAATTTCGCACAAAAAATGAAGGTAGTTTTTCACTACCTTCATGCTAACCATTGTATTAAACTTGTACGCGATACGCCTTTAAATCTTCTCGTAATTTGGCCTTTAGGAATTTACCTACTGACGTTTTCGGTACCTCTTCAATGAAGACGATATCATCAGGAATCCACGTTTTATGGAATTGCTGCTGTAAACTCTCTAGTAGCTCTGCCTTGGTAATCGATTCTTTAAATTCAGGCTTCGCTACCACACATGCTAATGGTCGCTCCAACCATTTTTCATGCGGAATAGCAATAACAGCAGCCTCAAATACTTTTGGATGGGACATCAATGCATTTTCAAGCTCTACAGAAGAAATCCATTCGCCACCACTCTTAATTAAATCCTTTGTACGATCGGTAATTTTTATATAGCCATCTGCTGTCATCACCGCGATGTCGCCTGTATAGAGCCAACCATCTTTAAAGGCTTCATCTGTGCGCTCATCATGATAGTACTCATTAGCAATCCACGGACCTCGAATCGTTAGTTCTCCCATCGTTTTGCCATCCCATGGCACTTCACCATGTTCATTGACTACCCGTGTTTCAATTAGAGGCATGGTCATACCTTGCGTAATTCGAACATGCATTTTCTCATCAGCTGTGTAGTCTTGCATATGGGTTAAATAGGTGGAGAGACTTACGAGCGGTGATGTCTCGGTCATACCATAGCCTGTCATGTAAGGGATATTGAGTTCTTGTTCAAAGCCTCGAATTAGGCCAATTGGTGAGGCAGATCCCCCACAAACAATTAATCGCATCGATGATAAATCACGCGGATTTTGACGTTGCTCCTGTAAAACCCCTAGCCATATCGTAGGTACTCCTGCCGTCAACGTTACTTTATATACGTCAAATAACTCAAGTAAAAGCTGTGGTGTAAACATCGGACCTGGTAAGACCTGTGTAGCACCAAATGCGACACTGGCAAAAGGTAATCCCCATGCATTAGCATGGAACATTGGGACAACTGGTAACACTACATCCGATTCACAAATAGCAATACTATCAGCAAGGCCAGCCGTTAAACTATGCAGAACGATGCTACGATGAGTATAAACAACTCCCTTGGGCATGCCTGTCGTTGCACTTGTATAGCACATGCCAGCAGGTGTATTTTCATCTAAATCTTCTGGGAATACGAAATGTTCATTGGCCTCAGCGAGCAAAGCCTCATAAGAAAGAGCATTTGGGATGGGGATAGATTCGACTGCAACAGCATCTCCCATAATGATAAAATGTTTTACCGTTTTCAGCTGTGACAAGATTGGTGCAATAAGTGGTACTAGATTATCATCAATTAGTAATATTTCATCCTCTGCATGATTGATGACATAAGCAATGTGCTCAGGTGCTAACCGAATATTAATCATATGCAGTACTGCTCCTGCACATGGGACTGCAAAATAGGCTTCCAAATGTCGATGGTGATTCCAAGCAAATGTGCCTACCTTCATACCTCGCTCCATTCCAAGCTTGGTAAGTGCATCCGCTAATCGGCGCGTTCGTTTAACATATTCTTTATACGTAAACTCATGAATAGTTGTCGCACTTGTTCTAGAATAAATTTTCTTCGAATGAAAAAATCGTTCTGCGCGATTCAAAAAACTTGTTAATAATAAAGGTGTGTCCATCATATGCATTATACCGCGTCCCTTCATACATCAAATTTTGAAACGACCAAGACTACTAGCTGCGACAAACCACTTCAAAAATTAAATATTGTTGTTGTTACTTAGGCTGCATACGGATCGCACCATCCAGACGAATGACCTCACCATTTAACAAACCATTATGGATAATACTTTCAACTAAAAGGGCATACTCCGAAGGTTTTCCAAGCCGCTTAGGGAATGGTGTCATTTGAGCAAGAGCTGTTCTTGCAGGCTCAGGTAACGAAGCAAACATCGGTGTTTCAATTAAACCTGGCGCGATGGTCATCACACGTACACCGATCTCCGCAAGTTCTCGTGCAATTGGCAATGTCATCGCTGCCACTCCACCCTTTGACGCACTATAAGCTGCTTGTCCAATTTGACCATCAAATGCAGCCACAGACGCAGTATTAATAATAACACCTCTCTGCCCATCCTCATTCGACTCATTGTGCTGCATTTTCTCCGCGACTAGACGGATGACATTAAATGTACCAATTAAATTAACAGTGATCACTTTTTCAAATAAAGCAAGGGCATGTACGCCTCGCTTCGAAATCACTTTACTCGCATCAGCAATGCCAGCACAATTCACCGCTACATTAATCTTGCCAAATGCTGCAATGGCCTGCTCAAGACCTGTTGCCACGTCCTCCTCCTTCGTAACATCCACTCGTGCATAGATGACATTTTGCCCTAATTCCTCTACTAGAGCTTGTCCACGTTCATCATTGACATCAAAAACAACCGCTTTGCCACCTCGTTCAACAAGGTGACGGACAGTTGCCTCCCCTAAACCTGAAGCACCACCCGTTACTACCGCTACCACTTCATGATGTTTCATCAAACATATCCCCCTTACATTTTTTCGATGATCGTGGCATTTGCCATCCCCATTCCCTCACAGATTGCCAGTAAGCCGTAACGATAATTTTCTCGCTCCATGCGATATAACATAGTCGTTAACAATTTTGTACCAGTTGCCCCTAATGGATGCCCTAATGCAATCGCTCCCCCATCAGGATTGAGCTTCTTCGGATCTCCACCCATGTCCTGTAGCCATGCGAGCGGTACTGGTGCAAAGGCTTCATTTACCTCATATGTGTCGATATCCTCTATGTTGAGACCTGATCGTTCTAGCGCTTTTCTCGTAGCTTCGATTGGCCCTGTTAACATTAATGTTGGATCAGAGCCTACGACCACTCTTGCCACAATTTTAGCAAGTGGCTGAATACCAAGTTCCTGGGCTTTATCCAAGGACATCACCACTACCGCTGATGCCCCATCACTCATCTGACTTGCATTGCCAGCAGTAATAACGCCATCCTCTTGAAAAACAGTTTTTAGCCCATTTAAAATATCGACAGTTGTTTCTGCACGAGGACCTTCATCAACAGTAAATGTTGTCACTGATCCATCCTCCTGTGGAACTCGAATAGGTAGTATTTCATCTTTGAAATGACCTGCTTCAATGGCTGCGATTGCTCGTTGATGGCTTTGATAAGCATAGCTATTGAGCTGTTCTTTTGATAAAGACCATTGTGAGGCGATTTTCTCCGCTGATAATCCTTGATGGATAATATCATAATTCTCCTGTAAGCGTTTGCCAGCATGTGCATTTTGCATATTTGAGCCCATCTGTACCCTTGACATACTTTCCACGCCACCAGCAATGACAATATCCATATCTCCCGCTAGAATGGCCTGTGCTGCAAAATGGACGGCCTGTTGGCTAGAGCCACATTGACGATCAATGGTTACCCCTGGCACACTATCTGGAAAGCCAGCCATCAATAAAGCTGTCCGTGCAATATTCCCCCCTTGTTCAGCTGTTTGCGTTACACAGCCTAATATGACATCATCCACTTGTTCCTTGCCAATCCCTGCTCGCCTTACAGCCTCCTGTAACACATCTGCCGCTAAATCATCCGCTCGAACTTGACTTAATGCTCCCTTACTACGCCCTACAGCAGTTCGCACAGCTGCTACGATTACCACTTCTCTCATATCCATAACCCCTTTTCCTTGTCATCCCTCACAGTTTATTGACAGGCCTATCAATCTATTCCTAACTTAATTATCAGAATATTACATCTTTAATTGTACAGGAGGACAAAGCTTTTAACAATTCTATATCTATCTAGAAATAGATAATTCCCCTATTGCCATACTATCTATCCTTACTTTTTAGGCAATAAAAAAAGCAATCCCAAGTAAATTGAGATTGCCTAATCTATTCGCAAATTAAACTAAATCTTCACCGAAGAATAAGCCGATTTCGCGCTCTGCAGAAGCAAGAGAGTCTGAACCGTGGATGATGTTGTGAGAAACAGTTGTTGCGTAGTCACCACGGATTGTACCTGGGTTACTACCAAGAAAATAGTCTATAACTATTGTCTCTGAAATCACTAATATCATGGGTTCTCCAAAATAAACGAAAATAACTAAATTATAACCAAACTTTTACCTTCTATAAATAGTAAATATACATTACTTATAGATAATTTAGCAAGTTTTATAACATTATGCGCTTATTTTACGTTTTCTCCACTAGGGAGTATTACATATTTACGAACTTGGTTCAAAGACCTTCTGAATACTAGTATATATCTAAGGGTTGCAAAATAAAAAGATACTCCCTTATTAAAGTGTACCCTTTGTAAAGGACATTTTGAAAAAGGTTAGGCAACTTCTTGAAGCTGCTGTCTGTATTTTACAGGCGGCAGCTTTTTTAAATTCCATTGCCCTCGATAATGATTGTAGTAAATCATATAACTCTTAATTTCTTTCTTTACTTCTTCTAACGTTTCACATGCTCTAATAGTTGTTTCATCTTTAAAATGCCCAAAGAATGATTCTTGTGGCGCATTATCCCAACAGTTTCCTCGACGTGACATGGACTGTCCTAAGCCAATTTTCTTCACTAAGGCTCGAAATTTTGGATTCGTATAATGGAAACCTTGATCCGAATGGATAAAGGCATCTTCCCTTAAATGGCGATGTTTCTTCAATTTATGTAAGGTATTGAGCGCAATTTCTATACTCAATGTAGAAGATACTTCATAAGCTAAAATTTCATTTGTTTCGGCGTCTTTTATCGTTGATAAATAAGCACGTTTACCGCCTCCATATATTAAATATGTGATGTCGGTTAGTAATACTTTTCCTGCCACACCTTGCTTGAAGTTGCGGTGTAAATTGTTAGGGCATATACGATGTTCCTTCGTTGCTTTTGCCATACGACGCGCTGGATTCGCTTTTCGAATGGGACAGATAATATTAAACTTTTTCATAATGCGACGGATACGCTTAAGGTTGTACGTAATTTCATATTGGTTTTCTAGTGTCATTTTTATTTGACGTGCGCCTTTCTTTCGTCCTCGGAAATGAAAGGCCTTTAAAATGACTTCTTTCACCACTTCATCTTCTTCATTCTGTTTTTGACGAGTTAAGACAGCTTCTACTCTAAAATAGCGATAGTAGCCTGAGCGTGAAACATGTGCCATTTCACAAAGATATCGTACCATTCGTTTTAATTGATATTTTTCAATAATTTGATGGATTAACTCAAATTTTTGTGTAGTACTTATTTTGATTTCTTCCTTATCAGCTGCCTTTCGAGTTGATCTAGCTTTTTTAAAAATTCGTTTTCTGCTTCTAACAATTTCATCTTCGCTTCTAAGCGGGCGTATTTTTCTTCTATACTTAATACGCGTTCTAAAGGGCGACCTGAAGCATGTTTTCTAGCATCTTCTAAACCTGTTAGCCCATGCTCTTTATAAGCTGTGCGCCAACGATTCGAAGCTCTCCGAATACGCGCTGGACCAAGGGCTTCAATGTCAAAACCCGCCTCAAGGAAAATTTCACTTGGATATTTTCCTTTATCGTATTCATCAATAAAAAATTCTTTAAATTCATCTGTATAAGTAATGGCTTTCGCGCTTACTGATTTGACGTATGGATTTAATTTTAATTGTGCCTGTTGTTGTTCCGAAAAAAAATTTTTAGTCATACTATTTACCACCGCTCGTTTTTTTCTTCATTATAAATAAAAATACCCTATAAGATGACCTTTTGGAAAGTGTCTATCTTATAGGGTACATTTTATATATTAAGATTCCCTTTAAAAATTCAACAAATATCATTCCCACTCTACTTTATGGGTTCGGAATATTAATCAGAATCACTAATTTTAAAGGTTTATCAAAGCTGTACTATAAAAAATGATATCTCTTAAAAAAGACATTTCCATTGTAGTTTCTTTTTTAATGAAATAATCACAGGATTCATAGTGATGAAAATATGAGATAGGATATAGAGTACGCGTTATATTTTAATAAATCACATGTTGGGACGAAAAATCATTTCGCTCCTTTTAACACAATGATAATTATTACACTATTAATATCTTTTCACAAAAAATAATCGGAAACATACAACCACCTTCGTAATTCTATATACCACTGTTCTTTAAATATATAATTTGTAATTTCATGTTTTTGGAAATACTTAGCACAACATTATAAGAGTGGTATAATTACTATGAATCGTTAGTATTTGAGGAGGAAAACATTATGACAGAAAAAGACTATATCACACTTACTATGTCAGCAATAGCTATAATAATATCTATAATAAGTTTAATTAATTCAATTACTGCTTCAAGAAAGAATAATACAAAATTAAATATTGTACAGACTGAGATTGAAAGTGATTTCCTTTCAGGTGATTATGAAAATAGAGTTTTGATAAACAGTGAGCAATCGTCCGACTTGTGGAATACAGAATTAGGATTATATATCCTAGTGATTTCACTAAATATCACCAATAAAAGTCATGCTGCAATCAGTATTACGGATATATTATTTAATGGCGTACGACTTAAACCTACCTTTTTTGTTGATGATAAATTGAAAAGTGATTTAATTGAGGAGGGAAAATCGAGTATTCAATATCACTATATGATGAATCCTAAAAGACTTAAAGAGAAATTATTGCAAGGTAGAACTTTGAAACCGGCAAGCCTTAGTACAATTGAATTAAATAAAATCAAGTTGGTTTATCCTGGATTAAGAATAGAGAGTAAATCAAACCACGTAGGAACAATAATTGTTAACTGTAATAAAAATGTATACCAGTGGATTAATGAAGGTGCTAATACACTAACTATATCTACACCGGACAAGAAGTATGACATTGGAGTTAATATTGAGAGGACATATATTTCTAACAATCAATAAAAAACTCTATTTGCAAGCTCGCTAATTAGACGGATAAGTTCGATTTTCGCGAATTGCAACTAAAGTATAATTCAAATATAAAAATATTATCAAAAAATAATATTCAAAGAGAATACCTTTCATTATCGCCTCAAAACACCTTTTTTATAAGAACAACCCTTAACCACCATGGGCAGAGGGTCATTTAAATTTATTCCATTATTCCCGCCCAATCGTAGCAGGTCATATGTTTATTATCAAGAAAAATCGCTATATCCTTGATAATATTAAGTTCTTCGCCTACTACATTATCGAGAATCGTTTTTATTTCCCTTTTTTTCGATTACATATAAAAAGTTGCGTTATAGATGCAATAACGGTAAAATCCGAACTGAATCCTTCTTTCTGACACTACCTTTAACATGACTTAAAATGCCTTCAATTAAAGATTAGAAATTCTTATATTTCAGTGGAATATTGAATATTTACGAACTTGGTTCATTGATTATCAAATAAAATAATTTCTTATGCAACATTAATTTTTGGTTTGGCAAATAAAAAAACATATATTAAATAAGAAGAAAGTCCATAAAAATTAAAATACTACTTTTCTATTTTCTTAAATAATTGTCTTAAACCATCTATAGCAATAAATGTTACTAACACTTCTTTTAAAACTAAAAATGTAGTCGGCTCTATAAAGTTAGAGATATTAAGTTTAGAAAATTCTACAAAATTATAAATAATATAAACACTTATCATAACTATGTACATGATTGCTATGTTTTTTGACTGTTTTATTAGCTTACTTTCACTATTATTACCATAATACTTTTTAATAAATTTCCAAATAACTTCCCCAAAATAAGCAAATAATACTACACTTAATAATACCCCTAAATATAAAGCCCCTAAATAATACTTCTCTGAAACATTTGCCATTATTACAGAAGGCAATAATCCAAAAGTAACTACCAAAAAGACGGTAATCTGCATAAAAACAACAAATGAATAAAAAAGAACTTTTAATAATTTAACTGGTAAACCAAATGTATTTTCAAATATGCGTATAAATAATGTACGTTCTTTTAAAAAAAATTTTAATACTTTTAACACCCCAGTATATATTAAACAATATATCCAAACACTTAATACAAGTCTTTCAAAAGGTGTTGTAAACGCTGAAAATAAAAAGATTAATACTAATGCAAAAATAATATAATAATACCACTCAAATTCTTCTGTTTCTTTTTTCATATCTTAATTTTTCTCCTACTATCAAATTTTTTAAACCAATTCATCAAAGTAATAACTTTATTAAAAGAATGAAATGCTCTTAATACTGTTTTCAATCGCTTCTTCTGTAATACCAATATAACGCAATGTAGTCTTTTGTGAGGAGTGATTAAATATCTCCATCAACGTTGCTACATCTTTAGTTGCTTGATAGTACGTGTAGCCGAACGTTTTCCGCATTGTATGTGTGCCGATTGAATGGTTGCCTATCATATCGCCAGCTTTAGCAATAATACGATAAGCCTGTGTCGTAGTGATAGGGCTACCACCTTTGCGACTAGGGAACAAATAAATAGCATTGGCTGGCAGTGTTTCAATATAATCTGCAATATCAGCCATTAAGTTGTTTAAATAAACAGTTCTTTCCTTCTTCGTTTTACCTTCACGAATCTTGAATGAAGATTTGCCTTTCACTTGTTCCACTTTCAAAGCCACTAAGTCGCCACAGCGCAACCCTGTTGAAACACCTAATTTAAATAATAGCTGGTCACGTAATCCATTTTGTGACATTCCTAACGCTTCGATTAATTCATTAATTTCTCGTTTATTTTTTATGGGTTGTACATCAATTAACATGCCTTTCTTTTCATTCAAATTAGCCATTATTTTACCACCTCTATTATGTATGCTATTTTAAACATTTTAATATTACCATACATTCAATGGAGTATCAATATAAGAATGGCTTCATATCAACATTTCGTATGTATGCTAATTCCAAAAAGCATACATTCAATTACAATACTTCATCTCATCAATAAATAATTTGTACAAACAAAAAACCTCTATGATATTCACAGAGATTTTTACAATTGTTTTTATGGAGTGTCTGAAAACTCGTTCTACTTATGACGTAATCAATAAATAAGAAATTATTGAGGTATACACAAATGTCTCTAGGTTACTATAAACTATTAGATGGATAACAGGAACAAACAACAAGCCCCTCACATCTGTTTTGATAGTTATTCATAAATTAAACTCTCAAATAAATCATCTACATAGTCATCTTCATTACTTAAATTTTTATTATAAGCTCTCTGATGTTCATAATCATAATCAGGCTCACTTTCAGATGCTTGTAAAATTTCATCATATAATTCGCAGATTACGCTTACTTCCATAACCACACTTACATCAAATATCTCACCAAATTTTTCTACTACATCAACTACTTCTTCGAAATCATAATGGTCTTCTAAATTAGAATTTATATCATCAACTAAATTTTCCAACACCCTTTGCTTATCAACCTCACCAAAGACTTCTTTTAATTCTTCTTGATAAAAATCATACAATTTAATAAGATTTACAACTTCATCATAATCTCCTGTATAATCAATCAAAATTGTTAGTGTTTCCATAATATCCAACTCTTGAGTGAGGATATCTTTATATTTAATTAATAGGTCAACAAATGCTCTTGAATTATGAACACTATAATCATCGTAAGCTTTTATCAATACTTCTTTAGCTATCCCTACTCCAAAATCAACAAATTTATCCAATTTATTAATAGCTTTAATTTTTCCAGATACACTTTGGCAGTCTTCAAACTCGTCTAATCTTTTAATCATCATATCTATATATTCTTTTTTTAAATCTTTAGGAATTAAAAGCTTTCCTTGAACATTTGAAAACGAAAATATTTCAAACATGGGGTGGAAAAATTTGGTTGATTCCCATAGTGTAATAATATCTGACCTGTTATCACTATTATATTGAATTAAAAAGTCTACAATTGATGGATTTAAAAATCTAATTAACTCTGTACCAAAAAGCAACTCTTCATCAATTCGAATAAAAGATTTTTCTAACTCCTTTATTCCTTGTTTAAGGGCTATACTTTCAAAGGGTCTACCAAGATATAAGTTTAATGCATTAAAGTTATTCTCTAAATTGGTTAAAAGTACACCTCTATCTCCCATAATCATCAACAACTTCAAAATCCATCTTGAATAATTGTTTATTTGGTTTTCGAATATATGCCCCCAAGTATGATAAGGATAATCCATTTCTCTGATAAACATCTCAGGATAATCTTTAATAACAATGTCATTATAATTCAATTCGCTAGTCATTCTGCTAATTAAACGAGGACTATAATTAGAATGTTCTATTATCTTCTTATATGTTCTTTCTTTCACTATAATTTCAATAAATTCCTCTGGTAAATTGGAGAAATATAAATGATTATAAAGAATTTTAGCTCTTACATTTATCGTATAATTTTCCACATTTAAAATAAATTTATTAATGTCTATTTTTTGATCATCAAGTACTTCGTAATTAATTCTTGCCTGATTTAATATATATTCCCTAGTGGTCATAATAAAAATTTTATCCTTAGATTTCATAATTTTAGTTATAAAATTAATAATCCTTCTATCTTCATTTTTTGATAATTTATCGTTCAAAAAATTTCTTCCTAAAAAATCATCATAGTAAAATACTTGTTTCATTTCAGGATTATATAATTGCTCTCCCTCATTAATATCATCTGATATTTCAATAAATTCATAACCTTGCGCTGAATATTCCAAATATAACATATCTGCAAGTGTCGTTTTACCGACACCTGGTCCACCAGATAATACAATCACCTTATTTTTTTCTAAATGTTTTAATGCTATATCAAAGCTTTCATTCAGAACATATAAACTAACTTTTTCCTTTATTTGTTCCTCAGTAAATTTTGAACGATTAAAAACATCACTATGTAAAATAGTACTTAATACATTCGTACTAGCTAACCATAATTTATAATGTTTACGTTCAATACTATGATGATTTTTTAAAATTGTTTGTAATTCATCTTTACCATATATATCTCCAGTGCTTTTAATAAATCCCTCAAATAATTTTTTTATAGAATCCTTTTCATTTGGATTTAAAGGAACTGACGTTGTTAATATATATCTATCTGGATTTAATTTTTTTACTTTCGCTACTTCCTTTTTTAATGTACTAATTAAACTAGCATAATCTTTATACCTTTTACATTGGACTATTAAAACATCATCGTCTGAAGGTGCGTGCCTTAAGTCAATACCACCATCTTTTCCTGTCTTAAAGTTTTCTAATTTGATACCTAATTCAATTTCTAATATATCCTTACAAAACAACTCAAATTCATCTGAAGAAAGGACTAAAAAATCATATTCACTCATTCTATATTCACCCTTTAAATTTGCATATCATGTACAATTCTGGCATTTCTATAAAAAAACTTTATTTCTGAATCTTATAAAGTCTAAAAGCTGATAATATCTAAAAACAATTGAATTATGTCTAAGGAATAAGAAAATTTCAAAAAAATACACCCACCTATTAATCTTATCCCCATTTTACTACAATTGTTATATAAAACAAAAAGCGAATGGAACTTTATTCATTCCATTCACTTTCCCTATTCCCCTGTATCTTCAAAGATGCTTCTTAAATATTTTTGCCGCTCTTCACTTAAACTATTAAAAATTGCTTTATTAAAATATTCCTTAATTTCTTCTACTGTACAAATACCTTCTACCTCATCAGTAAAAATCCCCTCATCAATTTCACATTCTTTAAATACCAAGACAATAAAACCTTCTATCTCTACGGCTCTTTCAAGTGCAATTTGTGCAAATAAAAAATTTTTTCTAATGCCACTTTTTCTTCCGCTACATTTTGATAATACGCTGCTAAAGATACCTAAAAACCACGCTCTATAAACGCCTCATAGTCACATGAAAAACCTTCTAAATCAATCTCATTGCTGCTCACCCCAAGCAATTCATTGAATTCCTCAATAAAAATGCCCTCTTCCTGTTCTTGACCTTTATTCGCAAAATCTACTTGAATAACTTTACTTTTATCGTTTTTCATAAAATAGCTCCTTCATATTTAATTATGCTTATCCCATTAAATCCTTTAAATTGACCACATTGCCATTCGTATGACCTTGCTCTACTTTATTTTCTATAACATCCCTCCAACTCGCCTTTAATCACACCAAAGCATTGTTGTACACGCTTCGATTTGCCATTCTTCTTAATGGGCTTCTTCATTGGTACGCCTATGTTTGAAAGAAAAATATAATCATTCTTTTCTCTATGTTCTTTCCTAACATCATCATTTATTGAAATTAGCTCTCTTAATAAAGTACACATTTCATCATCTAAAGGGAGAACCAATGGTCTATGCGATTTCATTATCTCTCCCTGTAACTTCAAAAGCATATTTTCAAAATCAATATTCTGTTCTCTTAGAGCTCCCAATGTTTTAATTCGAATACCTGTTTTGTATAAAAGTAAAATCGCTATACTATCACGTAATCCCGAGTACGTTGATTTATCCAAAAGTGATAACAAGAGTGCCAGTTCACTTTCCGTAGTAGCTTCCTTAACGCTTGTATTTACTTTTATTTTGATGTTTGTCCAAAACTTCGAGTTATACCAACCATTATCGTGACACTTGCTTAAAACGGCTTTAATTTGCTTTAAACGACCATGTAGAGATGTGTCCTTTGCATTTTTGAAACTTGATAAATATTGATAAATTTTTTCATTGTTGATTTCATGGAGATATTCAACTTTAGTAACTTCAACAAATCGCTTAAAATTATAGTTGTAACTATCAATTGTCCTTGGTCTTAATCCGTTTAGTCGCCATTGTTGATTTAAAATTTGTATGGCGTGTTTAATTGTTATATTTCTGGTGTCCAATTCATCAAACGTATCCATTTTAACTATTGAGTTATTGATTTTTGTCACCATTTCTTTCTTTGGTTCTTTTTCAGTTTTGATAGTCAATAAGTTTAAATCAATGTTTGTATTAACTTTATTAAATGATTTTGACAAATAAAAAACCCCCTAACATTTTTTGTTAGAAGGTAAAAGTTACATCGGAAAAATAGATGATTTTTTTATTGAGTTCTATTCGTAGTTATTTTCGCTACGCTTAATCTATTCGAAATTAAACTAAATCTTCACCGAAGAATAAGCCAATTTCACGCTCTGCAGATGCAAGAGAGTCTGAACCGTGGATGATGTTGTGAGAAACAGTTGTTGCGTAGTCACCACGGATTGTACCTGGGTTAGATTCTTCAGGTTTAGTTGCACCCATCATTGTACGAGCAAGCTTGATTACGTTCTCGCCTTCCCATACCATAGCGAATACAGGACCAGAAGTGATGAAATCAACTAATTCACCAAAGAATGGACGCTCAGCATGCTCAGCATAGTGCTTTTCTGCTAATTCTTTAGGAATTACCATTAATTTAGCACCTTTCATTACAAAACCGCGACGTTCGAAACGGTCAACGATGTCTCCAATTACTTGACGTTCAACGCCGTCAGGCTTAACCATTAAAAAAGTTTGTTCAATTGCCATGTTTAAAACACTCCTTAAATTCGTCTAACAGGTTTTACACCTACCGATAAATATTAACAAAAAATGAGCCTTTATACAACAAAAAGCTAGAATTTGCGCTTACCCATGAACAATGCTACATCACGCAGTTTTTTCTTTACGGGATGTTTTGGTAAAGCATCAATTTCCTGTAAGGCCTTTTTCAAATATTTATCACTCATACGATTAGCTTGCTCAATTGCATGAGATTTACGCACATATTGCAACATATTTTGACGTTCCGGTTCTGTTAATGTGCCTGCAAATACTTTGACTAAGTATGGCTGCATCTCTGGCTCATCTTTCAGCAATAGAATCGGTAATGTAATATTGCCCTGCAATAAATCACTACCTGCAGGCTTCCCTAGCTCCTTATCTGTTGCCATGATATCTAACACATCATCGATAATTTGGAAGCTCATGCCTACAAAGTAGCCGAAGCGTTTTAAATGTCGCACTGTTTTAGCATCAACACCTGCCGCTACAGCCCCTAGCTCACAGCTTGAGGAAATAAGTAATGCTGTTTTGCGTTTGATTCTTCTAAAATAATCTTTTAAGCCTTGATCTAATCTAAATTTATCTTCAATTTGAATGACTTCACCGTTACAAATCTCTACCATGGTACGGGCTAAAATTTGATGAACAAGCGGGTCTTCCAGCTTTGTAATATATTCTAGTGCACGTGCAAAAATAAAATCGCCCGTGTACATTGCTACTCTGTTATTCCATTGTGATTTGACAGTCGGGCGTCCTCTTCGCATATTGGAATCATCAATGACATCATCATGCACAAGTGATGCCATATGAATGAGTTCTAAAGGCACTGCTACATCCTTCATCTTCTCAATGTCATAATCGCCAAATTTTGCACCTAGTAACACAAAAATTGGTCGTATCCGTTTGCCACCAGCTTGTAATAAATGGAGAGAAGCATCGTTGATCAAATATGAAGACGAGTCCACCGCTTTTTCTAACTCTCGTTCAATGATATCGATATCTGATTTCAAATCGGAATAGAGTAGTTTTAACTTCATCTTTTCCACGTGTGAAAACCTTCCCCCATTAACGTACCTTTTTAAAGCCCATATGCATTGCCGCAGCCCCGCCACTGTATGCTTTGTACGTTACTTTTTCTAATCCTGCCTGCTCAAACAATGCCGCTAACTTCTTCATACCTGGGAAATCATTCGCAGATTCCTGAAGCCAAGAATATTCCTTATAGCTTTTCGCAAATATTTTACCAAATATCGGCATTATATATTTAAAATAAAAACGGAACAGTTGACGATAACCAGGAATTTCAGATTGAGATGTTTCTAAACATACCACCATACCACCTGGTTTTACGACACGATGCATTTCCTTCAAGACTTGTAAATAATCAGGTACATTGCGAAGACCAAAGCCAATCGTCACATAATCAAACGTATCATCTGGAAAAGGTAACTCCATCGCGTTTCCATGAATTAGTTCTATTTGCGGGTATGACTGCACCTTTTGTTCGCCAACTTTCAGCATGTTTTGACTAAAGTCGAGACCTTTAACTTCTCCACTTTCACCTACTGCTTCTGCCAAAGCGATTGTCCAGTCTGCCGTGCCACAGCATACATCCAGCGCTTTTGTTCCAGGTTTTACAGCCATATGCTTCATCGTATCGTTACGCCAGCCAACATGCATCTGGAAACTAATTACACCATTCATTTTGTCGTAGTTGTCCGAAATACTCTCAAATACTTCGTGAACGTGTTCTTCTTTCGTTTTAGCCATTTTGAAAAACCTCTCTTATCCGTTAGTAGAAGCAATGGATGCCTCTACGTGTGCATGTAAAGCTTGTTTGATATCACTTTGTAAAAAAGTTGAATGATTGATGATCTGTGATAGCTCTGTTTTTAAATGCACAATTTTTTCCTGGATGACGCTATTAAAGGTTGCGCCATTTTGTCTGACACTTGCTTCAAGTGCCTTACCCATTAAAGACATTTGCCCACGCTGATAAGCCGCCCATTCTCTTTCTAAACGCAAGATTAATAAGCTTTTTTCTATAAGCGGTATATAGTCACTGAAAGAATAAAGACCGAAAAATTGAGCAATTAATCCCGCTTCAATATTACACAACGACGCATACCATTGCTCGATTGTTCGTTGCTCTGCTTCATAAACTTTAATCTGGTGTTCACAACGAGCCACTATACCTTGTGACAAATTTCGGATCAATGCGACATTTCCTGACATCGCTAATATTTCATAATAACGACCACTATAAAAATCTCCAGCTAAAACGGTAAGCTGCTGTTCTTTTGATGTTGCATCTATTTCTTTTATATGATCGTGAGCCGCTAATGCTGCGTATACAATGCCAACAGTAATTGCAGCCTCTTGTTGCTCTTGTTGCCACTCTTCACCATTCAAAAAAGGGATTAACAAATAAAACAATTGATTTTCATCTATCACAGGAACTCCTGTGTATTTTTGCAAAGTTCTATGACGAACATCCATGAAAATCTCTGTTTTTAACTGTGCAATTGAATTTTGAATGTATGTTGCATTCATAGACCTTACTCCATTTCACTTTCAGATACGCTAGTCCTATCTAAGACCTAACGCTTGCTTACTGAGTCATTATAGCATATGCAACGATGTGGAATAAAAAAAATTTGCTTTCTTCATAGGACAGGCAGTAAAGCATTCCCATTATTTGATGCGGGAATACTAACTGCCCAGAAACCTCTTACTCAGTTTTTCACAATGATTGTTTTTCTATGTGCCTGTCATACTTAAAACAGGGCAAAACCTATCGAAAGAACTCTTTATTATTTTTTTGCTTCGCTATTGATCACACCATGTGCTGTATGAATTTGTGCTTTACCACGTATTTTCATGGCAGATGTGTGTTCTGTAAATTGAGCAATCATTACTTCGCCGGCATCTAGCTTTTCTGAATGATGGAATTTAGTATCTGTTCCACGAGTTAAACCAATGACATGGACACCATCTTCTTCTGCTTGAATAACAATATAATCTTGTGACATCTTTGTACACTCCTTAAATCCGACAAATTCTTAGTACATCATAACATAATTAGACATGCAATTTAAGACATTTGAATAAATGACAGTACTTCTCTTCGTTTCACTTCATCTTCTTCGTAAATACCACGAGCAACAGATGTTACCGTTTTGGAACCCGGTTTTTTTAGTCCTCGCATTGTCATGCACATATGCTCAGCCTCAATGACCACATAAACGCCTTTTGGTGCAAGCATCTCCATAATTGTTTCCGCTACTGAAGAGGTAATACGCTCTTGCAATTGCGGTCTGCGGGCAATCGTTTCCACTGCTCGTCCAAGTTTACTAAGGCCAGCTACAACGCCGTCATTTGGTATGTATGCGACATGTGCTTTGCCATAGAAAGGTACTAGATGATGCTCACACATCGAATAAAAAGGAATATCTTTGACAAGCACTAATTCTTCATGATCCTCATGAAACACCGTTTTAAAATAATCTTTTGCATCCTCATGCAAGCCGCTAAACATCTCAGCATACATTTTTGCTACACGTTTTGGTGTATCCAATAAACCTTCGCGATTTACGTCTTCACCTACCGCCTCTAAAATCATTTTTACTGCTTCTTCTATTTTTAATAAATCAATATTCGACATTCGAAAAAACCTCCTGCGTATCAAAACATTACACATTTCCCTATGCATCGTAGCATATCCAAAAGGGAAGCGCAAAATGACTTACCTGATTCATTAGAAATTCATTTCTAGCTCAGCAAATTCCCGTATTAATGTTATGTAAAATGAATTTTAACGTTAACAAAAAGAGCAGCCTTCATGTTCGTTAACATGAAGACTGCTCTATGTAACTACTAGACGTGTATTATTTTACCGCGTCTTTAAGCGCTTTACCTGGTTTGAAAGCAGGCACCTTGCTAGCAGCGATTTCGATTTCTTTACCAGTTTGTGGGTTACGACCTTTACGAGCCGCACGTTCACGTACTTCAAAGTTACCAAAACCAATTAATTGTACTTTGTCACCCTTTGCAAGAGCATCTTGAATTGTATCAAATACAGCTTCAACTGCTTTAGAAGCGTCTTTTTTAGAAAGACCTGCAGCTTCAGCAACAGAGTTTACTAATTCTGTTTTATTCACACCATTCACCTCCTCTCAAAGGGTCATGAACCAATTCTGTAAAAAGAGTAACACATAGAAAACCGCTACGCAACTGTATTCATACATGATTATAACCAAAAAATCAGTTTTTCACCCAAAAAACAAAAATAAAAGGACTTTTCGCATAAAAACGAAAAGCCCTTCATCTATTTTTCGTACTTTTTTTTGATTTTTATCACTATAAAATAAATGTCACTAAACCTCGATCACCTTCGTTGACCATACGTTCAATCGTTTGACGCATACGTTTTTTAGCAGTAGATGGAACTGCATCCATTTTGTAGCGTATTCCTTCTTTTAATACTTCGTGTAGTGGCGTTCCAAAAAGCTGTGTATTCCATAATGCATCACGATCATGTAAATAAGCATGATTTAAATCTTTTAGCAGTTGCTGACTATGGAATTCCGAACCGATTAACGGTGCAAACTCAGATTCCATATCTACACGGATAATATGGTAAGATGGCGCCTTTGCTTTCATTCGTACACCAAAGAAATTATTTTGCTTAATGAGCTCTGGTGCTGTTGGCTCAAATTCTTGCATCATCGGCAATGTCACACCATAACCTGACGTATCAGCATCATGAATCGCACTTTTGAAGCGTTTTTGGGCTTCTTTTGCCTCTGCCGCCTCTTTAATAAAGAGCAGCCAATCCTTTTTCGTTTCAATCGGCTCTTCTAGCCATTCATTACAAACCGATTTGTACAATTCGCCCTGTAGGGATACACGAATTACCGCCGTTCCCACACCAGCATCTACATGAACGACTTCACTTTGATCGATAAAATCAATGGCTTTAAAGGCATCTGACGCCTGTTGCACATCCCGAATTTTCATTACAGAAGAGAGTACTTCCTCCATGGAATCAATCAAGGCAACATTTAATGGGTGTGTAGCATCTAAAACGTCCAGCCAATCTGGTTTTTCCACCTCAATTGTACGGATAGGAAACTCAAATAACGCCTCTTGTAAAATATATTGAATATCCGTTTCCCTCATTTGGTCAATCGCCATGGCAATAACAGGCACATTGTAACGTTCAAACAATTCATTGCGAAGCTGAACCGTTTCCTCTCTCGCTGGCATTTGGCAATTCAGAAGGATGACAAAAGGCTTGCCGATTTCTTTTAACTGTTCAACAATTTCCTCTTCTGCCTTCTCTGCGGCACGGCGACTGATTCCGTTAACGGTACCATCAGTCGTAACAACAATACCGATATTCGCATGGTCACGAATCACCTTATCTGTGCCAATTTTAGCGGCTTCCTGAAATGGAATTGGCTCTGTATGCCAAGGCGTATGAACATATTTAGGACCGTTTTCATCTTCATAGCCCTTTGTCCCATCAATAATATAACCAACACAATCTGCTAAACGAATTTGGAATGGCATCTCATCTTCGCCGACCACAATACGGGTTGCTTGAGCAGGCACAAACTTCGGCTCAGCAGTCATAATGACAGGCCCCGGAGAACTTTGTGGCAACTCATCTTGTGCTCGCATTCTTTCTGTTTCATCCACAATATTTGGTAACACGACTGATTCCATTACCTTTTTTACAAATGTTGATTTACCTACACGTACTGGACCGACAACACCAATATAAACATCGCCATTTGTGCGCTCTGCAATTTCTCTAAATACTGCTTCACTCAAGGTTTCTGCCTCCTTTATCTACGCTTTTTCACTATATGCAAGCTTGTAGACAAATATGAAAAAGCCCCTCACAAATGTAAGGAGCTTTGTTTCTTATTCTTCTTTTTTCTCAGCGGCTTCTGCCTCTTGTTTTTGTCGTTCTTTCGCCTTTTGGACATCTACACTATACGTTTCCATATCATAAATTGGCTCACCATTATCATCCACTGTATAGGGAACAGAATAAGCAGGCACTACAGGATATTTGTCGACAAGTAACTGACGAATATCATCACCAGGTTTGACATCAGGCTTGTCTTCTTTTAAAAGTTGTCCTAAATCCACAGAATAATCCACATGCAATTCACCGTCACCTGTCATAAAGAGCGGTAATTCGACGCCAGAATAAGGACTTTTCACTGTCACATCTGTTTTATAGCCCAAATCTTTATAATTAATTTGATAAACATTATCGGACATTGAACCTTTGATTGGCAAATACTGTGTAGATAGTTTACGAATACCTATTTCACGTATACGCTCAGCCGCATTTAAATCTACTAATTTGACCGTCGCTTGATCTTCAGGATCCCAAATAATATATTGATATATACCGCCTTTTTCATAGGCATTACCAGGAATTGTCGTCAAATACTTCGGCATAAGCTTTTCAAAGTCGATTAAGTATTTGATATAAATGTCTGTATCAAGTTCACTATTTTTAATTGGTACTAGCCCACCAGTTGCTTCGCGGTATTCATTCACGGCACGTTGAACTGCAGCTAGCTGGTCGACATCAGGCGTGACCTTTGCCCTTTTTTCGTCTTCTGGGTACGCACACCCTACTAACAGTATGGCAGTTGCAAATACCAACAGAAAAGCACTTAGTTTTTTCATGTTACTGAACACCTCATTAATTTTTTATGCTGGCCATGTGGCAACTATTAGTACCATTAAAAATGTGCCAAGTCCAAACAGTATGTATGCACATAAATTTACGATTGTTCGTAAAAATACATTTGAAATCTTATTCCGAGCTAAATAAATTAAGCCGACTGATATTATCATAAAGCCTATACAATAAAACGACACCCACATTACATCCAGTGCAGGCATATGAGCTAACGGGCCCATTTCAAATAACCACCTTTCGTTCAATGTCAAGAAACAATCAAAGTATATTATACTATGTGCCTTCGCTAAAAAGAAATAGTTGTCCCATAACTATCAAGAAATGGACAACTCTTTTACAGTGCTTGCACTATTCAACTAATAGCACACAATAAGGCGTCTCAACAGATTCGTTGAGACACCTTATTTATGTCCGTTTTATGACAGATTTAATCAAAAAATTAATATTAATGCTTCATATCATCTATTTCTCGTTTTTTCATACGCATCATTAATGCGTCAACCGCCACTTTCGGTTCAACATCATTAAATAGAACACTATAAAGCTCTGTGGAAATCGGCATAGCCACACCATACTTTTCTGCTAATTGATAGGCTGCCTTTGTGGTACGTACACCTTCTACAACCATGCCCATTTGATCTAACACTTCTTGTAGCTTCATCCCTTGCCCTAGCATATTCCCAGCTCGCCAGTTTCGGGAGTGAACGCTTGTACAGGTTACAATTAAATCTCCCATGCCTGTAAGCCCTGAGAAGGTAAATGGATTACCGCCCATTTTTACACCTAAACGTGTAATCTCCGCAAGTCCTCGTGTAATAAGTGCTGCTTTCGCGTTATCACCATAATTCAAGCCATCTGTAATACCTGCAGCTAATGCAATGACATTTTTCAGTGCCCCACCAATTTCTACACCGATCACATCATCGTTTGTGTAAACACGGAAAAATTGATTCATAAATAAATCCTGAACTTTTTCAGCAGCGTCTATGTTAGCACAAGCAGCAGTAACCGTTGTCGGGTGGTGCAGCACAACTTCCTCGGCATGACTTGGTCCGGAAAGAACGACAATTTCTTCCACATTTTCAGCTGGCAAACTTTCCGCTAAAATTTCAGAAATTCGTTTTAATGAATCTGGCTCAATCCCTTTAGAAACATGGACAAATAACACTTTTCTAGCTAGTTTAGCCGTTAATTTCTCACAAACTTCTCGAATAGCTTTCGTAGGAACAGCCACAACAATAGTCTCTGCATGCGTAGCTGCCATTGCTATATCACTCGTCGCATGTAAATTTGCAGGCAGAACGGTCTCTGGTAAATATTTTTTATTCGTATGCAGATGGTTGATTTCTTCTGCCTGATTAGCTCTATGTGTCCATACAAGCGTATCATGTCCATTTTCCGCTAGTACCATCGCCAGTGCAGTACCCCATGAGCCTGCCCCTAACACACAAACTTTTTCCATAAAAAATCCTCCCTTTGTTGGGTTGTCTATAATAATTTCTGTTCTTGTAAAAAGACGCCACCCAACAAATATGTCGGGTTGGCGTATTGTATGTGTATAGCTAGTACCTTAAGCACGAGCACGTGTAATTAAACGAATTGGCGTTCCTTCAAAGTCAAATGTTTCACGAATTCGATTTTCTAAGAAACGTTCGTATGAGAAATGCATCAGCTCAGGCTCATTCACGAACACAACAAATGTCGGTGGCTTAATCGCAACCTGAGTAGCATAGTAAATACGTAAACGACGACCTTTATCCGTCGGCGCGGGATTACGTGCCACGGAATCCTCAATCACTTCATTTAAGATAGAAGATTGAATACGCATCGCATGATTTTCACTTACACGTTGAATAATCGGTAAAATTTGATGCACACGCTGCTTTGTATTAGCCGATACAAAAATAATCGGGGCATAATCTAAAAATAGGAAATGCTCACGAATTTGCTGTGTAAAGACATTCATCGTTTTTTCGTCTTTTTCAATGGCATCCCATTTATTCACTACGATCACAACAGCTTTTCCAGCCTCATGTGCATAGCCTGCAATTTTTTTATCCTGCTCCTGAATACCCTCTTCTGCATTCATTACCACTAAAACAACGTCTGAGCGTTCAATGGCACGTAGCGCACGTAAAACCGAGTATTTCTCAGTGGTTTCATAGATTTTCCCTTTTTTACGCATGCCGGCTGTATCAATAATGACATATTCCTGATCGTCATACTCATATGGCGTATCAATAGCATCACGTGTTGTCCCCGCAATATTACTAACGATAACGCGTTCTTGCCCTAAGAAAGCATTTACTAATGAAGATTTCCCAACATTCGGACGACCAATTAAAGAGAATTTAATCACATCATCTCCATATTGTTCTTCATCTTCTTTCGGGAAATGCTTTGCACATTCGTCTAATAAATCCCCTAAACCTAAGCCATGCGAACCAGAAATCGGCCAAGGCTCTCCGAAGCCAAGTGCATAAAAATCATAAATCATTTCACGCATATCAGGATTATCAATTTTATTGACTGCTAATACGACTGGTTTTTTTGTTTTGTATAAAATTTTAGCAACTTGCTCATCTGCTGCCGTTACCCCTTCACGACCATTAGTCATAAAAATAATAACGTCCGCTTCATCAATGGCGATTTCAGCTTGTTGACGAATTTGCTCTAAAAACGGCTCGTCTCCAATTTCAATCCCACCTGTATCAATAATATTAAAATCGTGTGTTAACCACTCTGCCGAACTATAAATACGATCACGCGTTACGCCTGGGATATCCTCCACAATCGAAACACGCTCTCCAACGATACGATTAAAAATCGTCGACTTACCTACGTTCGGACGACCTACGATGGCTACTACTGGTTTCGTCATCTGTACTTCATCCTTCCAACTTCTTGTCTTTCGCTATTATACACGAAAAATGCCATTATATCATATCATATCCATAATGTAGAACGCTATGTATGGCAATAACGAGACGTTTGATGAATTTTATTTGATTCTATCCTCTGATTTTTGAGTTTTATCTTGCGATTTGAAGATTCTATCCTACGCTTTAAGCATTAGCCTTTGATTCGAGGGTTCTATCCATCGCTTTTTCTGTTCTATCCTTCGATTTAAGGATTCTATCCATCGCTTTATGTGCTAGCCCTCGATTCGAGGGTTCTATCCATCGCTTTTTCTGTTCTATCCTTCCATTTAAAGATTCTATCCACCTCTTTATAAGTTCTATCCTTCTATCTGAAGTTTTTATCCACCACTTTATGTGCTAGCCTTTGATTCGAGGGTTCTATCCACCGCTTTTTCTGTTCTATCCTTCCATTTAAAGATTCTATCCAACACTTTTTCTGTTCTATCCTTCCATTTGAAGTTTTTATCCGCCTCTTTATGAGTTAGCCTTCGATTTGAGGGTTCTATCCACTGCTTTTTCAATTCTATCCCTCGATCTGAAAGTTCTATCCAACGCTTTTTCAATTCTATCCCTCAATCTAAGAATTCTTTCCACCGCTTTCAAAATACTATCCCGCAACCTGAAGATTCTATCTGCATCGTCAACATAAAAAAGCGAGGATACCTTTATGCATCCTCGCTCCATACATTATTATTTAAAGTTTTTTAGTTGATCGCCAATCACATCGCCAAATGAGAAACCTGTGTTTTCTTCAGGTAATTCATAGTCGATCACTTCTTCTGCTTCGGGATTTTCTAGTAATTCTTTAATGCTTAGCGCTAAGCGGCCTTCTTCAGCATTGACATCAAGCACTTTTACTTGTACTTCTTGTCCCTCTTTTAACGCTTCATGTGGCGTGTTAATATGCTTATGTGCGATTTGTGAAATATGCACTAAGCCTTCCACACCTGGGAATACTTCCACAAATGCACCAAATGAAGTAAGACGCTTCACTCGACCATCTAAAATAGTGCCTTTCGCTGCACGCTCTTCGATACTTGACCAAGGTCCTGGCATCGTTTCTTTGATGGATAATGAAATACGTTCATTTTCTGGGTCCACTGACAGAACTTTTACTTTAACGTCTTGTCCTTCAGCTAAAACCTCGCTCACATCATTCACATGCTCATGTGACACTTGTGAAATGTGTACAAGGCCATCAATACCGCCAAGGTCGATAAATGCGCCAAATGATGCTAAACGCTGTACTTTACCATCTAATACCTCGCCAGCTTTAATTTGATTGATGACATTTTTCTTTTGAGAAGCTTTTTCCGCTTCTACTACTGCACGGTGTGATAAGATAAGGCGATTTTTGTCCTTATCCAGCTCAACAATTTTGAAGCTTAATGTTTTGCCTTTATAGCCTTCAAAATCATCAACAAAGTAGTCTTCTACAAGGGATGCTGGTACAAAGCCACGTACACCTAAATCTACGACAAGACCACCTTTAACAATATCCTTTACTTCCGCTTCGAAAATTTCCTCTGCGGCAAATTGCTGCTCAAGTGTATCCCATGCTTTTAAAGCATCAACTTTACGTTTTGATAAGACAAAGTTCTCTTCTTCAACCTTTGTAATCATCAACTCTAATTCATCCCCTACAGAGATGACATCAGAAGCTTTCTCAATGTGTAAGCTTGATAATTCACTAATCGGTACAATTCCATCAAACGGTGCACCTGGAATTGACACAGATACTGCCTTTTCATCAACTTGCGCTGCAATACCTTTGACGATATCACCTTCGTTAAACGTTTGTTCTGCATAGTTCATTTCTTCAGACATATGTAACCCTCCTTCGCATCTTCCCTTACTATTTTATTCGATATTGAAGACAAAGACAAAAATAAATCCTTTAAATTCTAAAAATGTCTGAAATTTTAGGATTTATAGCATTTTTTCTTCTGCTAATTTTAAAATAGCTTGTGCTGCATCATCAATGGATAATGCTGTCGTATCTAAAAATAGGGCATCTTCCGCTTGAATCAGTGGCGATGCTTCACGCTCACTATCTTTTTTATCACGGAGCGCAATTTCTTCTTGAAGTTTTTCAAGAGAGGAGTCAATTCCTCTTTTTTGATTATCAATCAATCGACGTCTAGCACGTTCTTCTACTGTTGCAGACATAAAAATCTTGAGCTCTGCATGTTTTAATACATGTGTCGCAATATCACGACCATCCATGACCACTCCACCATTAGCTGCCAGCTTTTGCTGTTGCGCAACCAATAGCTCACGAACTTTCGCATGGGCAGCAACTTGAGAAACGGATGAAGTGACTTCATTTGAGCGTATTTCCGCTGTCACATCGTGACCATCTAAAAAGACTAGCTGTCCTTGTTGGGATGGTTTCAATTCGATTGTGCTAGCCGCTAGCATCTCTGCTAATTTTGCTTCATCATTTAAATGTATGTTTTGTTGCATCGCTTTATACGTAACTGCTCGATACATTGCACCTGTGTCAATATAAGTAAATCCAAGTGCTTCTGCAACAATTTTCGCGATTGTACTTTTACCAGCACCAGCCGGTCCGTCTATCGCAATTTGAATGTTTTTTTTCATATTCTTCCCTACTTTCTATCGCTTTTTATTGTACCATATAACCTAAAAAAAGCCCTCTGCTAGGAGAGGGCTAAATAAAAATATTCATCATGAACATTAAACATTAAATGGATTCAATTCCTTACGACGATTGACTAATTGACGCTCAAAGCAAAAACGCACAATATGCTGTTGGTCGACGTCATCTGTATCCGTTAGCTGGATTGTCGCAATGCGTTTACCCTCTTTTTCAAAAATGCGCACGACGGTAGCTTCTGTAATAACGTATTTGACTTCTCCATTAGTAAACGGCAATGCGATCGTTAATTTTACCTCATCATCATCTTTGAAAGCTACTGTTCCCTTCAAGATGATTGCCAAGCCTCCTGCGCTAATATCTGCTGACACAAGTTGATATTTATGATCCTTGAATTGGACCGCTACATCCACTGGTGTTTCCACTCGGACATATTCTCGTCGTTGAATTTTTATAAATTCCTCCGGCTTTGGACAATGCAACATAATCATCGGTATATTACCTGCTTTACGACCAATGACCTCTGTTTTAAAAGCAAAGGAATGTTTATCTTCGGTTCGAAAAGTCGCTCTAAATTCTGAGCCATCTATTAAAAACGCCGTTTTCTTCGTTGCCGTATTAACTGGATAGTCGATATAAAGAATATTGTCTTGCTGCTCTACCACTTTACATTGGAATTTCTCCACACGCTCGGTATAAGTAGGTTCAAGTTGTAATTGTGTACCAATTTTTATTTCCATGAGCATCTCCCCGTACGAAAATTATAGTTTAATTATCTCATGAGATGTTTATTTTGGCTATAAAAATTGGTAGTATTTTCTTATTACTAAGTGAGATATTCTACTTTTAATACGTTGTGATTTTCCGCATCAATAACGATTCGGAATGTTTCTTGTGTATTTCCGTCACGTAATGCAATGACCTCATAGCAAAGACGTTGTTCAAATTGTCCATTGTCTGTATAAATATTTTTTACTTCTTGTACTTGAATATCGTCCTGGAAGAACGTTTTCCAATCAATAGGCTTAGCGGTTTGCGGTTTGATATTCTCTTCTTGAATATATTCCATCGCATTAGCACCTAATAGCTCACCTGTATCTTTCGCTAATTTTAATTGCACACCGTCAGCATAAATTAACGCATTATCGCCTGGATTTACACGGGCAAATGTCACATGCCATGCTTGGTGGTTTTCACGTGATTCCACATAGGCTACATCCTTCATGCCTAATTTCTTAACATAATCTTGTGCCTTTTTAAGAACTTCTTCTTGTGATAGCTTAGCTTCATCAACAGGTCGTTCTACTAAATAGGATAATAAATGGCCACCCTTTTCTGTTAAATCAACATACCCTAGACGTATCCCTTGGTGGAATTGGATATGATAGAAAGGATATGGTGCTGTATCACTACTTTTTGTGACAGTGAATGTAGCATCTTTAATGACTGGGAATAAATATTTCACTTTTTCTAGTGCTTCTTTTTCGGTAATAACGGCATCCTGCAATGCCTTTAACTCAATTTTTTTCTGCCAATCAGATTCAGATAAAGTTAATGGGAAATCCTTTTCACCGTAGCCTTTTAACGTATCTTTCACAGTATCAAATTGTGTATTTGGATTTTTATTATCTACTTGCTGTAGCCAAATATCCATTTTTCCATCATGCTTATAAAAATCAACGGTTGCAGCTGTCCATTCATCAGAAAGAGACTGTAAATTGGTTGACACCTGTGGCATCTTTTCACGCCAAGCATCATAATCACCTGTTTTGGCTGTTCTTTTAGCTTCATCGCCAAGTCGCCCTAAGTAATTCATCCATTGATTCGATAATTCTTGTCCAATAGGAATATTTGCAATAGAAGAACGAACTTCTGAGCTTAAACGCCAAACTGAGTCTAGCTCATTGTGAATCGCCTGCTCGTCTTGAAACAAGAGGGATTGCGATACTGAACGCTGAAGATGGGACAGTTTTTCAGAAGCATCTGTTAACTTATCTGTATACTGTGCGAGCACGGTACGTTGTAAATCTTCTTTATCTCCATGTAAATTAATACTATATGCTCCTAATCCAATGACAGCGATTGTTAAGACCACGAGCCAAGTTTTCATCTATGTTCCTCCTTCCTATGAACAGAAAATATGCTCTCCTATTTGTTTAATTTGTGGGCGTGACCAAATCCATTTACTTGTTGCTGTTTTAGGATTGAAATAATACAATGCATTTTCAGATGGGTCCCAGCCGTTCATAGCATCAATAACAGCTTCTTTTGCACGTTCATTTGGTTCTAGCCAAATTTGACCATCTGCTACTGCTGTAAACGCTAACGGTTGGAAGATAATACCTGAAATAGTATTCGGGAAATCTGGGCTTTCCAAGCGGTTCAAAATAACGGCCGCTACTGCTACTTGCCCCTCATAAGGTTCTCCCCTAGCTTCTCCATAAACGGCATTGGCTATTAATTGTAAATCTCGTTCCGTATATTTTGGTGGAACCTGTGTCTGTGTACCATTCTTATTGCTACTTCCACTGCTATTACCACCGCCAGTGCCTTTTTTCACTTGTTGATCAAGTGGCTTACCACCATAGTAAGTAAATTGATTTCCTGCATTCAATTGTGCCTTAACCCATTTTTCATCATAATCAGAATTGCCTGCTAATGCTTTTTTTGTCTTAGTGCCGGCAATTCCGTCTACTGGCAAACCATAATTCTCTTGGAAATTACGCAAAGCCCAGTATGTGTTATAGCCAAATTTGCCATCAATTTTACTCTTATAAAAACCTAAGTATTGTAGCCTAGCCTGTAATTCAATAACATCATCTCCATAGGCACCACGAGTAATTTGCTGATCGCTAAATGCATTGGCATCATTTTGAGGAATCGCAATTATACTAATTCCTAATATCAAAGCAAAAAGTATGCTTACTAAACGCACTTTTATCACTCCTTTTTTTATAGCTTGAAACAAAAGGAGTAATTTATACATGCTAAAACAGAAATAAAGCGTAGAAATCTTTGACGATTTCTACGCTTTAAATTTTCTTTTGCATATGGAGATGTTGTACCAGATGGTAATGAGCAAGTTTTACTTTGCGCAAGCCAAACCACCATAAAAACAACATAAAAGGTATCATTAAATAAACCCAGTGACCTTTGAATGATAATATTGTATTGTATAGAATGTGAAGTACAACTGGTGCACAGAGCGCCATAGCAATCATTTCTTTCGTCTTAACAAGCTTTGAAAACTTAGCCCGTCCATAATAATAGCCCATTACGACACCAAACAATGCATGGCTCGATACTGGTAATAAGGCTCGCATGAATGCCGTGTCCAAGCCAAAGGACAGTAAATAGAGAACATTTTCAATCGTAGCAAAACCAAGTGATATGCTGGCACCATATAATATACCATCGTATGGGTCATCAAATTCTACATGATTATAGATTGCAATTAATAGCACAAACCATTTAAAAAACTCTTCAATGACACTAGAAAAAAGAACGTCTTGAAGATAAAGATATCGAAAAACCCCTTCCTCTGTTAATACATACTGTAAAAACATGATTGGGAACGTTAAGAATGCACCGTATAAAAACGTTTGTAGTAAAGTTCTTCTTGGCTCCGTAGCCATCTGATTGCGCAAATAGAAATAACTAAAAAGCGCTAGACCGGGAGCAATGGCAGCAGATAATAAAATGATCATGATGCCGGCTCCTTTCAACAATTAGACTGCTATTATTATACCATGTAATGACAAAAAAACTTTTTAAAAGGAGATTTTATTTTTTATGAAAAAAACAATTTTATTAATTCATACTGGCGGCACAATCTCCATGGCTATGAGTGCTGAAGGAGCAGTCATGCCGAATGAAGAAAATCCCCTTATGAAGGAAAGTAATAAACTAGCTTCACTTGCAAACATCATCGAAATAGAAGCTTTTAACCTTCCTTCTCCACATATCACACCGAAGGAAATGCTACAATTGCGCAACGTGATTATGGAGCAAATGACAGCACAGCCAATCGATGGTGTTGTCATCACACATGGTACGGATACTTTAGAAGAAACTGCCTATTTCTTAGAGCTAACAACGAACTTAGACATCCCCATTGTACTGACAGGTGCCATGCGCTCTTCTAACGAACTAGGGGCAGATGGCATTTATAATTTAGTGGAAGCAGTCCGAGTAGCCGTCGATGAAGAAGCACGTAATAAAGGGGTACTTGTTGTCATGAATGATGAGGTTCATCTTGCTGTTAACACAACTAAAACAAGCACGAGCTCAGTGAATACTTTCCAATCTCCACAGTATGGGCCGATTGGATTAATTACAAAATCACGTATCCTATTCCATCATGCACCCATTCGTCGACAATATGTAGATGTTAACAATTTATCCAAGCGCGTGGCGATGTTAAAAGTGTATGCTGGAATGGAGGAAGATTTACTAGATATCGTGCTTGCATGCAAATATGATGGCGTCGTACTGGAAGGACTAGGTCAAGGGAATGTCCCTCCATCTGTAGTAAAAGGAATTGAAAGCCTTTTACAGCGAGACATTCCAGTAGTGCTCGTATCCCGCTGCTTCAATGGGATTGCAGAGGGTGTTTATGGCTACATTGGTGGAGGGAAAATGCTGGAAGACTTAGGTGCAATTTTCGCCACAGGTATTAATGGCCAAAAGGCACGCTTAAAATTGTTAATAGGTCTAAACACTACAGGCACGCCTATTAACTTAAAGGACTTTTTCCTGTAAAGGCAATATATTTTTAGCTGGTACTTTGCTCTGCCGCTATCACTTGTTCATAGTAGTACAATATTTCACGAAGACGAGCTAAGGCTTCGTCGAAATCTGGTTGTATTACGGAAAATTGAATGAATCCCCTTTGTTGTAAATAATGACTTTCACCATGAACCAATAGCCCATTTAATGCTAGATCAATGGGTAGGTTAGAATAAGTACTTGGCAATCGAACAGTTACAAGCATTGGATAGTGGACTGTTCGGTATTGATATTGCATGATGGGAAGCTGCAGCAGTGCCTGAAAGCGTTGCTGTAGCTGCTCATAGCGTGCTGGATAGGCTTGTAATGCCACCTCAACATTACCCAATAACATTGCAGGTAGTGTAAATGGTATGGCACCTTGCTGATAATTTGCTAAATCAAGATAAGCAGGTAATGTAGCAGCTGGTGGTACAAGGGATTGTGAAAACACAAATGCTAGCCCGCTTAACGCACCGATGGCTTTGCCACTCACTGCTGTAGCCAAATAACAGTCTTGTAAAGAAAATGGCATGGCACCAAACGTACTGATACTATCTATACATAGCTTTACATGGTATTGCCTAGCTAGCTCACTCAAATGCTCTAAATCATTACAAGTCCCTGTGGAAGTCTCACCCTGCACTGCTAGCATCCACTGATAAGCCCCCGTTTCAAGCAGTGACGCCACCTCATCTCCATCAAACGCTGTCCCCCAGTCTTTCTCCACTACATCAAACGATAATGACCAGCGAGTAGCCTGCTTCCGTAAACGTTCGCCAAATTCACCATTTGTTAAAATAAGCCCTTTCCCTAATTGTTGCGCCTTTAATTGGGCCAGCATCACATCATTTGCCAATGTCCCCGTACCAACGATTACACCAATATAATTGGCATTCGATAAATGCAGTAGCTTTTTTTGCACTCGTTCATAAAGTGCATAAAATGGTAACGATCGGTGCGATAAATCTGAATAATTACTCATCTCCAATTGCTTCACAGGTCCTGGATAAAATGTAAACTGTTCCGTCGCTAGTCTATGTTGTAATGATTGTTCAAATTCATGTCTTGTTAGCACCATCGGTAAAAATATTGCATCTTTTGCTCCTACAGCTGGTGCAAATTGTTTAAAGCCCATCTGCTTATACAGCTTTTCTTCTCTTGTTGTCCCTGAAATTACTGCTGCTGTATAGCCTTTTTCGTAGGCAAAGGTAGTTAAAGCTTGTGTAAGTTTCAATAGTACCCGCCCCGTTCGATAACCCTTTTTCACTGAAAGTAATCGAATTTCGCAAGGTTTCACACAATTTTCTTTAGGTAAATATCCCTCAATCTCGCCAATTTTTTCATCAATCGAGAACGGTCGTTGATCTCTAAACGCGACCATTCCAATTAATTCTGTTTCCTTATACACAACGACATATGTATTCTCCTGATGAAATCGATCAACTTTTATTCTTGTCGAATTCGCTTCATGCTGTGGAATCTCTTCAACAAATGTTTCATAATTCAATCGAGCGATAGCCTCAAACTCGGCATTTGTTTGGGCAATTTTACACCAATACATCTCTTCACTTCCTCCTTTTTAACGATTCCTGAATATTAGACATATGCTTGATGAGCATGCACATGATTGCTATAATGAGCAGTCCATATGGCTCTAATTTCCCCGCCTGAATAATAGCTCCTATATAGAAAATAAAGCCTCCAACCATACTAAGTGTCAAACTTCGTGTAAAGACAAGTGAAAGCATGGTACCAATAATCATCCATAAAAATAGGCTCGGTGATAAGGCGATTCCAACACCGATAAAAGTAGCCACACCTTTTCCGCCATTAAATTTCAACCAGATAGGAAATAAATGTCCGGCTATCACCCATGCAGCTCCACCAATCATGACCCATTCTTCTAATTGCCACAAATACCCTAACCAAACGACTAGTACTCCTTTCAGTGCATCACCAAGAAAAGTCCAAACAAAAGCCGCTTTTCCAATAACACTTCCCGCATTACGTGCGCCCAAGTTTTTACTACGCTCTGCCTGCAAATTGACACCATACACCTTACCAACGAAATAAGCTGTCATGAAGTTTCCCATTAAATAGCTAAGGGCCCAGTACAACCCAATCAATGTGATTCCTCCTTACTAAAAAGGCTGTATAAGCTAGATGCCTATACAGCCTCGGTCATTATTTTTTTCTTTGCTCAATAATTCGAGCAATACATTCACCATGGAAACGCCCATTTTCGATAAAAATTTCATTGGCATTATTCCCTGCTGCAATAACTCCCGCAATGAATAAGCCCTCGACATTAGTTTCCATCGTTTCTGGCGTAACAAAAGGACGCCCTGTTTCTTCATCAATCTCAACGCCCATCGCTTTGACAAAAGTGTGATCTGGATGGTAGCCAGTCATAGCAAAAACGAAATCATTTTTTACTACTTGCTCTTGCCCAGCTACTTCTAAAACCACTTCATGCTCACGAATTTCTAGCACATTCGTATTAAAACGCATATCAACTTCTCCCGTTTTGACTACCCCTTCAAATTCAGGTAAGACCCACGGTTTAATGCTTGAAGAATATTCACTACCACGATAGACAACTGTTACACGAGCGCCTGCTTTATTTAATTCCAACGCAGCATCTATAGCTGAATTTTTGCCACCAATAACAAGTACATCCGTATCAAAAAATTCATGTCCCTCTTTAAAGTAATGGAATACTTTGGGTAACTGTTCACCCTTAATATTTATATAATTCGGGTGATCGTAATAGCCCGTTGCAATTACTACATACGGCGTTTCATACGTATCTTTATCAGATGTGACAGTGAACACATCGTTATTTTTCACAACACTTTGCACTTTTTCAAAGCGATTTACTTGTATATTTTTCAAGCGGACAACCTCTCGATAGTAAACAAGTGCTTGGTTTCGTTTTGGTTTACGGCCTTCAATAATAAAAGGTACGTCACCAATAGCTAAACGTTCACTTGTACTGAAAAAAGTTTGATGTGTAGGATAGTGATAGATGGCATTCACGATATTGCCCTTTTCGATCACAATAGGTTGTAATCCAATATTTTGCAAAGCTATTGCTGCTGCTAAGCCACATGGGCCACCTCCAACAATAATTGCATCTGCTTGCTGCATTTCTTGACACTCCAATCGAATTTGAACAGCATTAGTTGCTGCTTCATGCTTTCACATAATTATAGAATAGACGATACCTTTTTATTATACGCCTTCTCACAAGAATTGGTTGGTTATTTACTCGAAATATCAATGTCAATAATATGACATTGAGGTTTTGCGCCAAGTCGAAAAGGCACTAATGTCGTGCCATAGCCATTACTTACTAAGGTCATGACACCATCACGCTGTCGATAGGAACCGTTGGGATGAACACCATAAGGACCGAATCGAATCTGCCCCCCATGTAAATGTCCCCCCATCATTAAATCTGCTCGGAACTTTGCTCGAACTTTGGCAAAAACACCTGGGTTATGTGCAATGAAAACAACTAAATCCTGCTCTCCTACCTTTTCAAAGGCCTTTTCAAAGCTATATTCTTTCACTGTTGTATCTTCAATTGCACTTAACCAAAAACGATTTTTTACAGGAAGTAGCACAGCATCATTGACAATGATTTGAACCTGATAGGCCTGTAAAATGTCCTTTAGCCTTTCTTCTCCAATTTCTCTGTCATTATTGCCCCACACAAAATAGATTGGTGCGATAGACTTTAATAAAGTCAAATTTTCATGAATCCGTTCAATAGGTGTGCGGCTATCTGCAAAGTCACCACCAATAATCACAGCATCAAAATGTCCCTCTAATTGTGCAATCATTTTTTTATTTATTTTACGTAAATGTACATCTGAAATAAAAAATAATCGTACCTGTTCCTGTTCACCGTGTAATGAAAGCTGGTGATGTAATACATTATTTTCATGCGCTACCTTCCACATATAAAGTAGAAAGGCGATGACAACTAAAAGAAATAGCCCTATATATAGCATTTCCTCACTTCTCCTTACGACAGCAAAAAGGCGATTCATTTCTTAAGAAGAATCGCCTTTTCGCTAAATCAGACGTACGTTTTGGTGTGAACGTTTGTCTGTTATTTTATACTAGAAAAACTATATAACCATTAAAAAATCTTATTAAGGTAGCCTAATTACTTGCCCAACCCTGACCGTATTTGAAGACATACCATTGAAAGCACGAATTTTAGCTAATGTCGCCTCACTACCATCGCCATAATGATTCAATGCGATTCGGTATAAGTTCTCATTCGCTTTGACAGTATGTGTAGTGGCTTTAGCATTTTGTTTCGCTTCTTCGGCTTTTTTCGCCTCTTCTGCTTTTCTTGCTGCCTCTGCCTGTTGTTGTGCTATTCTAGCTTCTTCGGCTTTTTTCGCTTCCTCAGCTTTTTTTGCTTCTTCAGCTTTTTTCGCTTCTTCCGCAGCCTTTTGTTCAGCTGCTAATTTGTCTGCATCTTTTTGAGATTGCTCCTGTGCTTTTTTATCTCCTTGATCGTCTTGTCCCTTACCTTTATCTTTCTCTTTATCAGATGCAGATGACTCGGAAGGATCTAATTCGACGACCTGTTCTGCTGTATCTTTTTCAGCTTGTTCAATCGTTTTTCCTGGCTCATAAAATTTCCAAAAATAAATAAGAATTGTTAATGGAATTAGGATAAAAATAACAAACAAAATCGTCATTAACGGTGTTTTCCGTCTTGTATTTTTTGGCTTTTTATTTTTATTGCCATTTTTATTCATTCTGGAAACTCTTGATAAGGATTGCTGTTCATTTTGTTCATCTTCAAATGATTGACGATGTTCTTCTATTTTATCGCGATAATCTTCTTTATTCATTCGCCTTTCCCCCAACCTTACTACGCTTTCTATCATGTCTATTATGACGAATTTTACGAAAAAAGTAAATGACCGTCAGTTTTAGTCTAAATACCCATTAAAAGTTGCTGCAATCGACTTTCCCACGAAACCATTTCAATTTTCTTATCTTCTTGTAAGCGTGTTTTCTTGATTTCATCATAATGGATTCCACAATTTTCACAACAGTTTTCCGGCTTTTTCTGCAATTTTTGCCCAAAATACCCGACTAAATGTTCACGAATACAGTCTTTTGTCTGAATGATTTTTAGCATTTCGTTCACCGCACTGTATTTCTCTAGGGCTAAATGATTTAATCGAGCCTTCACTTGTTCACTAGATTCTTGTTGCACCCAATAATCCAGCACACGAAAAGCTGTCTCGCTCAGCTCACCATTTTTCAGCATCTGTGTTGGCTGTATTTGCTGGGAAAGCAGCTCCTGATAGCGATCAACATGGTGTGGTGTCGGCAAATCACCTGTCACAACAAATTTCGCTAGCTCTTCATCCCCTTCACTATACAGCAAAATGGCAAGTGCAGACTGACCATCACGCCCTGCACGACCTATTTCCTGCATATAATTCGCTATGTTGGCAGGCATCGATTCATGTATAACCTGACGTATATTAAGTTTATTGATGCCCATACCAAAAGCATTCGTGGCGACTATCCAATCCAGTTCACCATCTATAAACTGCTGCTGAATAAACTGACGGTCTTCTGCTCCATAGCCTGCATGGTATGCTGCGGTGCGAATACCTGCTTGTAAAAGGGCTTCACTATATTGCTGCGCACGTTTGCGTGAAGATACATACAAAATACCTGGCCCTGCTGTTTCTTTAATATGCTGCATGAGCCACCTAGCTTTATCAGCCTTATCCTCTACTACTATACGACCTAAATGAATATTTGCACGGTCAACATTATACATAAATTCAAATGGCGCCTTGAGTGATAGGGTCTCACGTATATCTCGAACGACCTTATCCGTTGCTGTGGCGGATAGCGCCAATATTGGCGGGCGATTTCCCCTCGAAAACCATTCACCAATTCGTAAATAATCCGGTCGAAAATCAAAGCCCCATTGTGATATACAGTGCGCTTCATCCACTACGATTAAGCCAAGCTTCATTTGCGCTAATTTCTCTTGTACCTGCTGCTGTAATAACATTTCTGGTGAGGTAAAGATAAACCGATACTGCTCTAGATAATGTAGTACATAGCGTTTTTCTGTTTGGGATAAAAAAGAATTTAAAGCGATCACTCTCTTTTCTCCAAAACGCTTCAGCTCTTCTACCTGATCCTGCATTAATGAAAGCAATGGTGACACAATTAAGACAGGCTTTTCTAATATATAGGCTGGAAGCTGGTAGCAGAGTGATTTCCCCATTCCTGTCGGCAATAAGGCAATAACGTCTTGCTCTTGCAGCAAAGCTTCAATGACTTCTTTCTGCCCTGGTCGAAATGATGAATAACCAAAATGCTTGTGCAATAATTGTTCAAGTTCCATTTAAACTTCTCCTTTCGCAAGGACAAGCCTTAATTGAAAATAACTCATGTCCTCTAATGCTCCATGTAATATTTTCAATTTTTTTGTTTGATATTGCTTGGATACCTGCCAAACTTTTTGTGCTTCTTCATATGAGACGAATGGTCCAATAGAAAAGTTCGGTTCATACATGGCTAATTCTACAAAATGATCCTCAATTGTACTTTGTTTTAATTTTCGCTTTTGTACAATTTCCTCCATTGAATAGCCTTGCTCATATAACTGTGCTGTTTGCTGGGCAGAATCAGTTAATAAAATTGTCACTTTTAACCCTTCAGCCACTCGACCAAGCAGTGGGTAATCATTTAATTTTTGTTGCACTTCATTTAATAATATATGTAGTGTTTCTATAAATGCTAATTGACTATCTAACACGTTCTCCTTCCGTTCAAATGCAAGCTGTTGCCAAGTCCAGCCTGGTAATCGATAACCACTGAGGCGGTAAAGAACAAGCTGTTTGTTGGCATCTGAAACAGGGATCGTTTGGAGTACATTTGTGCATTCTACCACTAATTGTTGCTGCAAATGACCCTCCTTGTAATGATGCTCCTGTAAAAAAGAGCGCACCCATGCTTGAATTACTGGATCCCTACTGATTGGTGAAAAAGAACGAACTGTTGCAGTTTGATGTGACAAGCTTTGGACAAGGAGAGAAAGCCTTGCATAAAAAACATGCTCATTCCCTCGATAATGCCAACCATCAAAGAAAAAGGTCGGTGTTTGCTGTGCACGCTGCAATCCTAGCTTTTCCATGTAAAAATGACCGGATTCCTGCACGTTTAACCAACTATATTGCATAAATAAGGTAACCGCCTCGTCAAATGTGGCACGAGGTAGTTTCGGCAACAGACCAAAATATGGATGCAACTGAAAAAGACCAATATCTTGAATTGTCTGGCCTGAACGCTTTCCTCTTAGGACATGATAGGCTGCCGAAATTGTCCGCTCCTTATGGAGTTTTTGAAAGATTTGCAATAAAATTTGATGAAACATTGACGCAAATTCCTCCAATTTAATAGTATTTAAGTTGAAATGTAAGATAAACATCTTTAAAATGAGTATGAAGCTTTGTAGGAACATCGTTAAAGGAGAGAAAAAAATGGCTAAATACACAATAGTTGATAAAGATACATGCATCGCCTGTGGCGCATGTGGAGCCGCAGCGCCAGACATTTATGATTATGATGATGAAGGGATTGCCTTCGTTATTTTAGATGATAACATGGGAACTGCTGAAGTACCAGAAGATCTATTAGAAGATATGCAAGATGCTTTTGAAGGTTGTCCAACAGACTCCATCAAAGTAGCCGACGAAACTTTCGATGGCGATTCATTAAAATTCGAATAGTCTTCAAGTAAATGTATACCCTAAAAGGCATCCTACTTTGGGTGCCTTCTTATGTGTATTAAATATTTGCATCAAGAGATAATCATATGGTCTATTGCTATACATACCAATCTATTGGAGGAATGATAATGTTTAAGCAGCTACAAGTTGAACATAGTTTATTTCTTATTAATCAAGACCATATGAATTTATTTAAAAATCTTGCTGCTAAATGGCAACCAGTTTTTCCAGATGTTTGTGCTAAATGTTTGAATACACTAGATTCATGGGCCATCGTGTTAAATAACTGGGTTTTCTTAAAATCTCAGTTCAACGATGAACTCATTCTCAATCCTTCTAAAGCAATTAACTATTCCATCAATACATTTTTAATAGACGAGCTCAAAAAGATTCAAATAATTCAAAAAACAAAGGGATTTGAGAATGATGATTTACAGTATTTTGTCGCTTTCCAATTAGCAAATGCAATAGACCTGTGGGTGTACAATACGCTTGAAAAAAGCTCTGAAGCTGATTTATTACTCCCTCAACACCTAAAACCATATTTTCTCGCTCATTTAGAGGATGATTTTCAAACAGACAATGCTACATTCCACCGAGATCAAACAAGAGCAATCAAAATACTAGCTCAAGTCATTCGCTCACAAAATAGCTTTAGAATCACCGTCAGCAGTGCTGTTAATCGAGCAGTATATCTGTATGAACAGCATGGTAACAAATAAAATAGGACTACCTTTAATTCGTCTCTCATAAGAAAGAGATGAATTTTTTTTGCTTATGAAACGACTTCTCTTTTCATCTTGTTATTGCAACGATATTTTATGTATGATAAGATTTTAGTAGTTGGTACTAATAACAGATATTATCTCGCAAAGGAGTTCTTTATAATGATGGATAATTTATTACAATTAAAAGATAAAAACATTGTAGTTATGGGTGTAGCAAATGATCGTAGTATTGCTTGGGGCATTGCGAAACGCTTATTTGACGTAGGTGCAAATGTTATTTTCACCTATCGACAAGAACGCTCATTAAAGAAATTACAAAAGCAATTAGACACAATTGGCCATTCTGATTCACTCATCGTGCAATGCGATGTAAATAGTGATGACAGTACAAAAGCGGCTTTCGATGAAATCGGCTCAAAGGTTGGCGTTATTCATGGTATTGTGCATTCAGTAGCTTTTGCCCACGCCGAAGACTTACACAACCGCTTCCTTGAAACAACTCGTGAAGGCTATGCATTTGCACAAGATACAAGTGCTTATTCACTTATTTCAACAGCAAAAGCGGCTCATCCGTATATGACAGAAGGTGGCTCTATTGTCACGATGAGTTACTTAGGGGCTGAACGTGTGCTTGATGGCTATAATGTTATGGGTGTAGCAAAAGCTGCATTAGAGGCTTCCATGCGCTATCTTGCTGCTGATATTGGTCAGAATAATATTCGTGTCAATGCCATTTCAGCTGGAGCTATTCGTACACTTGCTGCAAAAGGTGTACCTTCTTTTAATACCATTTTACACAAAATTGAAGAAACAGCTCCATTAAAACGGAATGTTCAACAAGACGAAGTAGCCGATATGACGATTGTTATGCTATCTCACCTATCACGTGGTGTAACTGGTGAAACAATTTACATCGACGCTGGCTACAATATTATGGGTTAACTATATAGCGAGACAGGCAAGCCTCTGAGCGGTAGCGTAGGAAGTAGCTCAGCGCTCGCCCACAGGAAAGCAAGTAGCCTCCAACGGAAATCCTTTTTCACCTTTCACAAAAATGCTATGGATGGTTTTGTTTCTCAACACTATGAGAATGGAAGATAAATATTCTCTTCCATTCTTTTTTATAGCATCGTCCATATAGTTTGTATCAATAAAATTATACCTGCTGCTATTAAAAGAAGATAAATTAATGATTTAAATAGCTTTTGATTGAGCCTAGTAAACAAGATTTGTCCTAAAATAAGGCCGATGAAAACAATAGGCAAGGCATACAAACTATAAATCCAAACCAGTTTACTTGTGCCCTCAACAGTGACTTGAGATAGTAAACTAATAAGATAGATAAAAATATAATAGGCTAGTGAAATAGCTCTAATGGTTTCCTTATTTCGATGGGTGCTCGCAAAATACAGCAACAATGGCGGCCCTGCCATACCAATACTTGTTGTAAACATTCCTGAGATTAAACCAACGCCATAATCTCTACCACTTGTTTGTTGAATGGAGAGATTTTTCATCAAGAGAAACGTAAGACCTATTAAGAGGATGGCGATAATAAGTTTAAATGTCGTGACATCGACTAAGGCAAATAAAATACTGCCAAAAGGAGCGCCCACAACACTACCAATTATTATCTTCTTCAGCAAAGCGACATCAATATCATGCCTCACCTTCCAAATGAGAGAACATGAAATAACAAGGGACAGTACGATATTTATTTGCATTGCCTCTTGCGGAGAAAAAAGCAACAGTAAAAAAGGGGTGGCCATGATAGAAAAACCAAACCCCGTACTTGTTTGCAAAATGGAAGCTGTTAGTATAATAAAAAAGTACAAAAGTAATTCCTGCAAAACGACACCTCACATCATTTAGTACTATAGAGTGGTTATAGCATGTTGCTTAGCAATCAATTCCTTCAATAAGAAAGATAACACGCAAGCAATTAGTAAAAATAGAGCAATCATGGCGATCACACCTACCCAGCCATACTTCATCCAAAAAACACCACCTACTGTCCCGCCAACACTCGAACCAACATAATAAAAAAATAAATAAAGGGATGATGCTTGCGCTTTATCATGTGTTGCCCGTCTACTCACCCAGCCACTCGCGATAGAATGAGCTGCAAAAAAGCCAAAGGTAAACACCGTAATGCCGATAATTTTTAAAGTAAGGAGCCCATTAAGTGTTACTATGGCTCCTGCCAACATAATGGCAATGGCTAGTAATAACATTTGTTGGCGTCCGTAACGATCGGCTAGGCTACCAAACCATGCTGAACTAAATGTCCCTACTAGGTATATGACAAATATCCAGCCTACAATGGTCGCGCTCAAATTATAGGGAGGGGCCATTAATTGAAAGCCAATATAGTTATAAAGTGTGACAAAGCTTCCCATTAGAACAAATCCTATACCATATAGACACAACATAGAAGGGTCCTTCAGATGTTGCAACAGCGTTTTAGTTAATGCTTTTAATTGTAAAGGACGTGGGCTAAAATGCTTGGAGCTTGGCAGCATCCAGACAAACAACACACTGACAAAAAGGCTAATTCCTCCTAGCACCATCATCCCTATATGCCAGTTATAATGGTCCGTTAATGTCCCGATAATGACTCGTCCACTAAGCCCTCCCACAGAATTACCACTAATGTATAAGCCCATGGCAACACCTAAGCTTGCTGGTTCCATTTCCTCCCCCAAATAAGCCATGGCAATTGCCGGTAAACCTGCAAAAACGATGCCTTGTAGCACACGCAATCCTAAAATTATTTCAAAGTTAGGTGAAAAAGCTAGTGCCACTGTCAATACAGAGGCTGCAAAAATAGAAATCGTCATCAATGATTTTCTTCCCCATGCCTCAGATAAAGAACTAACAATAATTAAACTCACTGCTAAGGCAAAGGTAGTGACAGAAAGAGATAAACTTGCTACAGCTGGCGAGACGTGAAACACATCTGCAAATGTCGGTAGTAATGGCTGCGTTATATAGAGATTTGCAAAAGTAATAAAGCCTGCCAAAAATAAGGCCCAGTTTGCTTTATGAAACGCTCTCGTGCCTTTTTGTATATATTCCATGACTCTCTCTCCTTCAGCTCTTCAACATACTACTATTATTCTAATACAATATTTCGTAAAACACACGATCCCTCCGTCAAATAATAGACAAATTCATCACCATTTTCACCCGGAAAAAGCAAATTTTAATTGACATTCAAAACACGCCAACTCTCTTTTTAAAAGCTATTTATAAAAAGGAATTTACTATTTTGACTTGGCAAATATTATGCTACAGTAAAGGTAATCATCTAGAACCATTGTCACAATGAATACAGATGACACAACCATTTTTCATTGACTAGACTTGGAGGAATTTTTATGAAAATTATTGAAGCTTTAGCCCTTGCAGCACCTTATATTCACCTTGCATTAAAGCAAGAAGCCATTGTAGCTGTTATTGAAAAGGATAGTGAAACAGTCATCAAGTATTTAGCGGGGAAACGTGTAGATTCAGGCTATCATGATGGACAAAAAGTAAATGCTAATGACCAAAATGTTTACATTGCCTTTAACGGACAAAATGCAGATGTGGTTATACCAAAGGATGTTTACGGCGTAGCAATCAATGCTTTTTCATTCCCCATTCGTGAAAATGGTCAAGTAGTAGGTGCCTTAGCATTTGGCCTACCAATAGATAATGAGCTTAAACTCGAAGATTATATGAGTACTATGGATAATATCGTCAATAGCCTACAAGATAAAGTCCACACAATCGCTTCCCATTCAGAGGAATTAGCGGCTACTAGTGAGGAAATAAATAAGCAGGCACAGCATGCCCTAGAAGATTCAGAAAAAACCAATGCCGTAACGGATTTAATCAAAAGCATTTCCCGCCAAACCAATTTACTTGGTTTAAATGCATCCATAGAGGCTGCTCGCGCTGGACAGCATGGTGCTGGCTTTAATATTGTGGCACAGGAAGTTCGAAAATTGTCCTTTGAGACATCTAGTGCTACCGAAAATATAGAATCTTCCTTACGTAATATTAATAGAAATCTTGAAAACTTAAAGCAAAATATGGGACAAATCAATGATGCAACGAATGAGCAAGCACAGCTTGTACAGGATTTTAGCGAAATCATTGAAGAGCTGACTGTACTAAGCCGCGAAATGAAGGGCTTTATGCACGATGCATTAAAATAATTGGGAGGTGCACAAGATGCAAATAACCCTTGACCAAGATCTATCTTTACGTACAATCACCTTGGAGGATGCAGAAAAGGTTTTTGCCTTAACAGATGCCTCTAGAGAGTATCTAAAAGAATGGCTACCATGGTTGGATTACACGAAGGAAGTGGCAGACACGAAAGCTTATATTGGGGGCTGTATTAAAGGACATGAATCAAAAAGTAGTCTCTCCCTCGTTATTCTTTTTAACCATGAAATCGTCGGCATAGCTGGCTTTAATGCCATTAATCCGAATAATAACATTGGTACGATCGGCTATTGGCTAAGTGAAGGTGCTCAGGGACATGGCATTATGACAAAAACGGTAAAAGCTCTCTTACAATATGCCTTTGAAACATTGCAGCTGCATAAAGTGGAAATTCGTGTTGCTGAAACCAATCACAAAAGCCGTGCAATACCCGAACGACTTGGCCTAATAAAAGAAGGTACGATTCGCTCAGCAGAATGGCTCTATGACCATTATGTGGATCATGTTGTATACGGCATGCTTGTAAGTGAATGGCAGCAACAAAAATAAAAGTAGCGTCCTGATGAATCAATTTGAGACTGCCCCAATATAAGACAGGGATCAAAAAGCATTATCCAATCAGTTGTCGGTACTAAATCGGCGACTGGTTGTTTAGTGTCGCTTGTATTCGGATATCATTATCAAAATTTATATAGTCTTTGACAGTTTGTTTGACGATTGCCGTCATAGTACGCTTTCAATTGTCTATATAGAACGTTTCAGATTTTAATGCAGAAGAAACGATTCAATAGGGTATTATCAGCAGATGATAATTTCCCCCATTTCTCTATAACCTTCTTTGCCGTTTAAATAGCGTAAAACGGCTCCTAATTTTTCCTCAGCAGTAAATTTATCCATAGAAAAACTGCACCTCTAATTGTTAGAGTGGATCTAACAATTCGGCGCAGTTCACTTTCGAATATGAGAATCAGCCAGATCAATTTCCCCTAATCGAACTCTTGTTGCATACCTATCACCAGTTTATTTATCTATGCTTTTAACAATTCAACGGAAGAACGATCATTATATCAAATTTAAGGTCTCCTCCGCTGATTTTGTTTTTTCTTTCGGCACATAGATCGAAACATGCAGAGTAAAATAATAGAAAATAATTACTTTACTATTTCCACAGCTCATAGCCGTTTTCCTTACGTGTGTAGGTATGCTCTGTAGACGCTTCTATGATGTGGCAATATGCCCAATGTGTTTTATTTAAATCCTTGTATTGCGGCGCGTCCGATGGAATATCGTTAAGTTCGATTTTGCGGTTTAACATGGTGTTTACAATTTTCACAACTTCCGCGCGGGTGATTGAACTTGCTGGTCTAAAGCTGCCGTCAGGATAGCCATTAATCCAACCCTTAGTATACGCGCTGTCAATATACTCTGCCGCCCAATGATTGATTGGCACATCATTGAACGAAGTGTTTTCGCTTGTTAACAGGTTATCAAATCTTGAGGCTATGGCTGCAAATTCCGCTCTTGTGATTGTCTGTCTAGGTTTGAACGTGCCATCCCCATACCCTTTCAGTATACCTTGACTTGCAAGGTAATTGACCGACTGTTCATACCATGTGCCGCCACCGACATCGCTGAACTTTCCACTTACAGCCGTATTCTTATTTTCGTCTTTTATCAGTCTGAAAAATATTGCTGCTGCTTCCGCTCTTGTGATTGAGCTTTCTGGCTTTACGCTGCCGTCAGGGTAGCCATTGATATACTTGATATGCTCACCGGTTTCAAGCTCAGGGATAGCGACTGTGTTCTTGTTATAGTAGAATACAACCTTGTTTTCACCTGATTTGATCGTTATCGTTTCCGTCCTTTTACTGCCTGCATCCAATTGATAACTCTCAATAGCCGGGGCGTTTATAGTTTCTGTGCTGCCAACTGTAATACTTGAACTTTTACTATAAATAATTTCCCCGGTTTGCTTGTCTATGCCTTGAACTAGTAATGTTGCCGTAGGTGTACCACTGCCATCGCCACTGCCACTGCCATTACCGCTACCACTACCACCTTTACTTATCCATTTTGCGTATAACGTAATGTTGTCGGTAACAGTATCTATAGCAAAGTCCCATGCATTGGTTAGGGAATCTTCTTTATACCAACCGCTGAATGTATAGCCACTTTTGGTCGGTAACGTTGGCTCGGTTATAAGGCTACCTAGGGGTATATCCGTTTTTTCTGCCACTACAGAACCACCGTTGGAATTAAAGGTTACCGTATAAAGTGACTTTGTCAAATATTTAAATTCTACACCTGCAATACTGCTTACCGCTTCAGTAGCAGTACTCATATGATAACCTGCTGGGTAGATTACAAGGGATTCATCATTAAAAATACTGCCTCCGTTTCCCCAAAAACGCGCTACCCCCTTATTAGTAATTAAAGCAGGCTCCAAAATTAACGGATTGGCTAGTTTGATAGCTACAAGGCTTGCACCACCTGTTGTTTGGGCGTAAAAAACGCCTCCCGATATAGTGCCGATTTTTGCAGGAGAAGTGCTGCTTGATGTAGTTGAATTGATTGCATAGAACCCACCAGTGAAAATGCCGCCTGAAATCAAGTTTACTGTGGTTTCGTTTAGAAAAGCTTCCCCAGATGCGCTAACGGTGGTAAATTTGCCCCCACTGATGAGCTTGATAATAGCATTTGGATTATTCGACGCATAGTTCCAAAGGGCAAGAGAATCTCCAGTGATTTCTGTGCCACTGCCGATTTCATTAATCGTGCCAACATTCAGAAGACCAATGTTCGTTGAAGTGATAACGGCATTGTTAATGGTACCAATAGTACCGCCAATATCATTTTGGAGGCCAGATTGTCCACCTGAAAAAGTTCCTCCGCTTATCGTGTTAATATAAGCGCCGGCCTCGATCAGCAGAACACCTATCTCTCCGTCGAAAGTTCCGCCTGATATTTCATCGATACCTGACGGATAGTCCAATGCTACAATGTCAACTCCTCTTCCTTCTTTATTAGTAGTAAGTCCAGTATACGCACAAATAAATCTCCCACCGCTGATTTCCCCAATTTTTCCACCTCGAATTAGGCGAAGAGCGGAAATCTCATGTTCCGCAAAAAAATCACCGTTGGAAATCTCACCAATTTGTGCCTTACCGTCCACCTGAACATTTGCCCACCTATCTGGAGCAGCAGCCAAATTTTTGAAAGTGCCACCCGAAATTAGATTGACTTTTGTACCTTCGTCATACATATATAACGAGTGCATTTTACCAATGATAGTTCCGCCACTGATTTCCTCCAGTGTAGCACCATTCGTCATCGAAATGGCGATTGATCCGGAAGATTCCAAATGTCCGCCAGTTATTTTTCCGGACGCCTTCGGATCGTATAAATCCAGTACCATATTCCCAGTGCCAGTTGCTAAAAGCTTTGCTCCGTTGTTTACTACAATATTGCCATTTGCAACAGATATAAGTGTTCTCTGAGAACCCGTAAGCGTAAGTACTTCAGTATCCGAGCCTCCACCCAAAGTCAAATCAAAGCCATTCTGGACCCAAAAACTAGCATTAATACCCAATGTAATTTTGGAATTTCCTCCACTAGCTATTAGCGTAATATCTTTCATAATTGAAATTGTCGTTGACATCGTTATATCTTCTGTTACAGCAATCGTATCATTGTTCTGGGCTGCATTTATCGCTCCCTGCAGCGTGGCATAGGTTGCGCCATCCGCTCTAGGAGCAGTATCGTTGGAAACTGTACTGGGTGATACAAACAGGGTAACTTCGCTATCCGCATTTGCCGACAACATAAACTGTGGCATGAGTGAAAAAAACATTGTCAGAAATAACAGCAGTGAAATCATTCGCTTATTGGCTATTCCTTTTACAGTACCCGTTATTCTTTTAAAATAATTCATTTTTTAATTACCTCCAATTTGTTACTAACTTCCTTCTGGACAACTTTAAATTTGGATTAGTATTACTTTTGTGATGTATTCTGTTAACAAAAAGATCGCATAAGTATGTGTTAATATGCTTCTCCCCCCCAGCCGAACCAGTTCCTTTGCCTACATATCTTTTTATTTGAGTTGCGATAATTATATTTATCGCAACTATGTTGTAAATTGTAATACTTGCTGATATACTCTTGTCAAAGTCAAAAAGGAGTATATTATTTTTATGTTATTAAACAAGCTAAAGGGTGGTTTGCCTAAATTCATTAAACATTTAACATACAATGAATACGCAAAAAATAGTATCAGAAGCTATCAAAAAGATATTTTGAAATTGATTGATTTTTTAGAGGGAAAAGATGGGAAACTGCAAAAGGAATATTTAATAGAGTATAAAAAATCAATGGAAATAAGGCTGAAACCTTCAAGCGTCAACCGCAGCATTGCGGCGGTCAACAAATTTTTAAAATTTATGGAGATGGATGATCTCACCCTAAAGGCTCTGAGAATTCAAGAACAGACCACCGCTCAACATGAGCTTACCCAAAAGGAATTTGACAAGTTGATTGAAAGCGCCTTCACGAATAAAAAGACGAAAACTGCGATGATTATGCTAACGCTTGCCTACACAGGAATACGCATAGGGGAACTGCAGTTTATCACCGTTGAGGCTATCAAGAGCGGTAAGGTTCTTATTAACAATAAAGGAACTGTACGCACGATTGTCATACATAAGGATTTACAAGGTCATTTATCCTTATATTGCAAGGAAAAAAATGTGAAAAGCGGTATTGTTTTTACGGGCAGTAAAGGCAGCCCTATTAGCCGTTCCTATATTGCACGTGCAATGAAAGAAGTAGCAGAGCAATGCGGAGTTGATCCAGCAATGGTTTTCCCCCATAATCTGCGGCACTACTTCGCCCGAAGCTTTTTAGACTGCGGCAATCCACTGTCGGATTTAGCGGATATTTTAGGACATAAAAGCATTGACACCACAAGACGTTATTTGAAAACCAGTGCCGAAACGAAACAAAAGCAGTTGGCAAAGCTGAAAATCATCCCGAACTGGCAAAAAAATTACGGGTTTCCTCAGAAAAAAATAATGTGACAACTATGTAAAACTAAATATGAAACGTAATTAGCGCAATTTGAAAGGATTGGGCTTTTTTGCATAAAAATGTGGGTGTGGTGCTCCCAGTCAAGTAGACAGTGAAAATAAAAAATTCTTTATGAGTGTTGATCCTTAAATTCTATTAAATTTTCTTGGTAGCATTCATTGTTGTAAAACGAAATATTTGTCTCAATGTTATTTCTTTAGAGTAGGTTTCTATTGGTTTAATTGCTCAGACCCCTTCTTCAAAATAAAGATCATTATTTTGCCAATCTTTTTTGTATCTTGGTGTACATCTAAATTTTTTGCTACTTCATTTAATGTGTAATGCTCCTCCTGCTAGAATGATATAATGGCTAACTGTTTCTTCAGTGAAAGAATATTTTGTCATAAAAAAATCCCCATTAGATAAACAGATTTTATTTTTTAATCTGTCTACCTAATAGGGAACCTATCACAATTGGAAATGCCATTTTTCTTTGGGTAAATATATTTTTATTAGGATTGTTCTACAGTTTCTTTTGTTTCTACTGCTTCAACAGGTGCTTGCTTTTTTTCCAAACCTAGGGCAATTTGCTCTAATTCTGGACGCAAAGTGTGCTTACCAGCATAGCTTTCGATCAGTTCCTTCACATCGATACCAGAAGTTTCTTTTAATGTTTCTTGTAGTGTAGACATTAAATTAGTTGCATAAGACGTAACCTTATTTGCTCCACTGCCTTCGCCACCACCAGTATCGACCACTGTAATTTTATCGATATTACCAAGAGGACTCGCAAGCTCTTTTGCATATTCTGGCATCATACGCACTACCATATCCAGCACAGCTGCTTGACCATAGTATTCAAAGGCTTCGGCAATTTTACGTTTAGCCTCAGCTTCTGCAAGACCTCGTAGTCGAATAATATCTGCTTCTGTCTCACCTTGCGCTCTTTCGGCATCTGCTTTAGCAAGACCATCCAAACGAATTTTCTCCGCCTCTGCTTTCGCTAACGATTCAATCCGATATTTTTCCGCATCAGCCTGCGCAAGCTCTCGCATTTTTTCGGCAGCGGCATTTTGTTCCACTGCATAACGATCCGCATCAGCCTTTTTCTTCACTTCAGAGTCATATTGCTTCTCACGACGTAAAATCTCTTTTTCTTCTAATTCAATTTGCTTTTGACGCTCAATAATGCGAATTTGCATTTCTTGCTCCGTAACTTCCTGCTTAGCACGAGCTGTTTCAAGCTCATAGGCTTGGTCAGCACGGGCTTTTGCAATATCCTGCTCACGACGGAACTCAGCTACCTTTAATTGATTTTCCTTTTCCGCTTCCGCAATTTCTGTCGCACGTTCTAGCTCTGCCTTTTGTGCTTCCTTAGAGGCTTCTGCACGTTTGATACGCGTTTCTTTCTCTGCATCTGCCGTCGCAATATCTGCATCTCGTTTTACCTGTGCAATTCTTGGTTTACCAAGTGAATCTAAATAGCCATTTTTATCTCGTACATCTTTGATCGTGAAGGATACGATCACAAGACCCATCTTAGCTAAATCCTGAGAAGCAACACGTTGAACTTCCTGTGAGAATTTATCACGGTTTTTGTAAATCTCCTCCACCGTCATGGAGCCTAAAATTGAACGTAAATGGCCTTCTAAAACCTCGCGTGCTTCCGCTTCACGCTCCGTTTTTTGCTTTCCTAAAAACTGCTCTGCTGCTGTTGCAATTTCAGAAATGGAGCCGCCAATTTTAATAATGGCTGTACCATCAGCCATAACAGGTACACCTTGTTCTGTATAAACTTCAGGCGTTGTTACCTCTAGTTTACTAGATAGTAAACTTAATGGCTGTGCTTGCTGGAAAATAGGGAATACAAATGTACCGCCCCCACGAATTATTTTAATGCGATTCCCCGACTCATCTTTATGTACATTTTTTGAGCCGAGATAGCTACCTGTCACAATCAGTGCTTCATCAGGACCCGCCGTACGATACTTTGTCACATATAAGCCGACTAGGGCGATTAATACAAACGCTACAATTCCTAAAACAATTAAAATATCGGTTGACATAGATAGATCTCTCCTTTATACAAATTTTTTCTCATACGTTCTGACAAAAAGTGTACCATCCTTCACATCTACAACAAGCACGGTCTCATCATAGTCAATGGCTTCATTATCATAGCCTGTTGCCCGTTTCGAAATCATACCACTTGTCGTTTCGATAACAACCTCACCAAAACCATTTACAGGAATTGGTACAATGACTTTTCCCAATTGCCCCCCTAGTGATTCCTCCGTATAAGCCAATGAAACATCAGCTGATCGCAGCGGAACAAGGACGAATAAATAAAACAAAGTACTTAAAATAACGCCGATGATACATGCAGCAATAATGTTCCAAACGCTAGAGAACCAGGCTAGTTTTTCTAAAATAAATCCTGCTGCTGACATCAACGTAATGAAAGATAGAATGACACTCGGATTAAAAATGGGCAGTCCTTCACCAATACCTTCGACAGCATCACCAAAAAACATAACGAGTATTGTGGCAAGACCAGCAAAAATCAAAACAACCAAAAAGATTTGTTCGAGTGAATAGCCAAATAGCGTCAAGTTGCTCACCCCTTTCATCATATTACCTACTATACGGATATACCCCTGGAAAAGTTTCGAAATTTTTCGCATTTTTCAAACAAAAATGGAGCAAGTCACCAGTTTCTTTAAATTCAGGGCAGTAAAAGTAAGAATCGCCTGCATGGACAATTTTTTAAGAGCTCTTAAAGTTGTCCAAAATACTATCTTAGCTAATAAAGGAGAACTAACAATGTCACAATATACAGAATTACTCAGTAAAATAAAAGAGCTTGAGGAGGCTTTAAAAACAAAGCAAGCTATTGTCCCTGCTCGAAAAGCCTCAAACATGCATAATGCTGCGTGGGAGTGGTTAAGAAATAAAGGTATTACAGATGGCACTCATCCTCAAAATTTCTTAACACGTGAGCAATTTGCGACAATGCTAAAAAGATATCATGATTCTTTCAATAAAAATTAATATTTCCTACCCCATACATAATTTTCGCTTCAATATATCATAATTTCATTTCTCTCTAACTGAACCATGTTACAATAGAAAAGAATTTTGGCAACTAAGGAGATATGGCATGAAACTTTCAACGATCTTAAATTTTTTAATTCTAGTATTTTTCACATTATTATTCGTGAATGATTTTTTCCCTGACACAACGATTGCAACAGTCTTAACTAAAAAAATCATTCTTCTTCTATTAGTCGTGTTAGTTATCATACAGCTAGCTATCGATAAAGGTAGATATAAAAAATTGTCCAAAAAAGCCTATATTGGTTTGACGCTGTATACAGTTGGTTTATGGATTGTTTTAACATTGCTTGGTGGCCAGTCGCAAATCGGTTTATCGTTTACTAGCCCTCTTTTCTATATCATTGTCGTATTGCTTGTACTTGATTTACTGCGTATTTCACGCCAAACCAAACGCGATCAAAATGAGGAAAAGTAAAGCAAGAGTGGTGCTATCCGTCACTTCTATGGCTTAATCCATCATTTTCTCATTTCTATCCTTCATATCAAAGGTTCTATCCGTCACTTTGGCGTTTCTATCCGTCTACAGCATAAAAAGCATGTCTATCGACTGGCACTCCAATCGGTAGACATGCTTTTCTTATGATTCTAGGACATTTAAAATTTCATCCAGTTCATTCACAGCTAGATCTAAGCGTTCCTTCGCCTCGATATTTTGCTGTTTTAAGTGATTAAACTCTAGTAAATTTTTCTCATGCTTTAATTTGATAGAAGATAAACGTTCAATGCGGGCTTCTACCTTTTCTATTGCTTGCTCACAGACTGTTGTCCAGAGCTTTTCTGATTGCTGCATTTCAGTCGTTGATGGGTTGTGTTGACGCATAATTCGGGCATAGACCATTTCAATTTGTTCAATTAATTCCGAATAGAAATGGCGCTCAACACGTGTTGTTTGGAATGTTGGATGCTCCACATCTTTTGCATAAGGGGTAATTTGACGCAATAGCTTTCCAGCATTTTCTCCAAATGCATGCGATAAATTCAAGACATTCATTAATTGTAATAATAAACGAATTTCTTCTAGATTAATAAGTTGTGAATCGATGCTTTCTTTTAACTTTAATGATTCCATATAACGTCGATCAAAATGTTCAATTTCGCCGTTGCGTTGCTCTACTAAATGTACACTTGCATTGTCTTTTAAGCTTTTAATATAGCGAATGGCATGGTTTTTCAGCTCTTCTTTTGACAGCAAGCTAACATTGTCTTGTTGTGGTTTTCCTCGTTGAACATACGCAAATGCATCCATTTTTTTGGGCCATTGTGCTGCTTGGGTTTCTTCTGAGACATTATAGCGTATATAAATTCCGTGCATTTTATATCCTCCAAGTCCATTAAACAAGTATCTCTAAAGACAATAAATCGAATACGACATTTTTTCAAGTAAAAAACTTTTAATAATTGAAAATCCTTCTTTTTAACAATAAATGAAAAACCCTGAATAGTCGATACTATTCAGGATTTTACTAGTTTTCATCAATTCATACTTACCCTTTGACAAGCTTCGTACGTATGCGATTCGAAACATACTCCACGAGTAAAATAAGCAGGACAAGTCCCAATAAAATGGACCCTACCTCAGACCATTTATATGCGTTCATCGCAAAAATTAATGGCGCACCGATTCCACCTGCTCCAACTAAGCCGAGTACGGTTGCATCTCGTAAATTCATATCAAAACGATAGATCACAATGGATAAAAATAATGCTGTTAGTTGTGGCCAAATACCGTAACGTATTTTTTCCAGCAACGTACAACCAATCGCCTCCATTGACTCTAGAATACTTTTATCTAAGTCCTCAATAACATCAACATAGAGCTTTGACAGCATTCCGATAGAAGTTAATGACATCGTCAGTACACCAGCAAATGGACCAGGGCCTGTTACTCTGATGAACATAAGACCATAGACAATGGCAGGAATCGTACGAATGATTATTAACAGTAAACGGACAACAAAAGCAATAGGCTTTGGCACAATGTTAGAAGCCGACAAAAAGGCTAAAGGGATGGCTAGCAATGCGCCGACAATGGTTCCAAGAAATGCTATGGCCATCGTTTCGATTAATAAATAAGGTACACCTGCTGTTGTCGTATTGACTAATAATGACCAATCGGGATTCAGCAATCCTACAAATATATTTTTAACGATTTTTATCCCATTCACTGATATATTCTCAAAATGAATCGTTGTTATAGACCAAATAAATAAAAGACAAACGATCACAATTATCATGGTGTATGTCATGCGTCGATTTGGTTGTAACTGTAATTGTTTTTCGATTGCATTCATAACATCACCTCTACATTAATTTTTTACGGAAATATTCGCTCGATGTTTCAATGATAAAAACAGTACCAACAAGCATTAAAAGAATCATGCCCACATTCTCGTAGCTTCTCCAGCCCAAACTTTCATTGAGCAGCAGGCCGATTCCCCCTGCACCGACGTATCCTAAAATAGACGCATAACGAACATTCCCTTCAAAGCAAAACAATGATGTCGACAAGTAGTTAGGAAGGATTTGTGGCAGGATGGCAAAACGAAAGGCTTGAATGGTCGTTAGCCCCATCGACTGCATGGCCTCGTAGGCTTCCATATTAGCGTTTTCTATTTGCTCATATAATAGCTTTCCAACATATGCAATGGTAAATAGGAAAATGGCTACTGTGCCAGCCATCGTTCCAAGCCCAAAAATAAATGTCGCAATAAGTGCAATAATCAGTGTCGGTAAAGTTCGAAGTAGGCTTAAAATAAACTTACTTACCAGCGCAATTCCTCTAAGCTTGGTTATATTGGTCGCTGAGAGAACGGCTATTGGTAAGGCACATATAGCCCCCGCAATAGAGCCAAATAACGACATTTTAATCGTATCGAAGAGCGGCTGCCATAGCTTTGATAAGTAGGCCCAATTCGGTGGAATCATCTGTTGTAGGATGACAAAAAATTGTTGAATTCGGTTCACTAAAATTTCTAAGCTAAAGCCTGTAATACGAATGGCAAGCACAGTTAATACGAATAGAATAAGCCACACGATTGGCATGAACGACCGTTTTTCCAGCACTTCTTTGCCATTAGGCAATACTATTTTTTTCGGTGATAGCAGCTTCCATTGCATGGTTCGTTACGCCTCTTTCCTGATTCGTATTGTGATAGATGAACGCAAGCGTTTCCTCGTTGATTTCATCGGCTTGTCCATCAAAGACAATTTCACCGCCACGTACACCAATAACACGTGTTGCGTAAGCTAATGCCAAATCAACATGATGAATGTTAATCAAAATGGTCATGCTTAGCTCTTGGTTAATCCGTTTAAAATCCTCCATAACTTGCTTTGCTGTTACAGGGTCTAACGATGCAACAGGCTCGTCAGCTAAAATGATTTGAGGATTTTGAGCAAGCGTACGAGCTAAGGCAACACGCTGTTGCTGTCCACCCGATAACTGATCGACACGTACATAGGCCTTATCTAAAATGCCAACCTGATCAAGTGCCATTAATGCTTTACGCTTTTCCTCTTTCGTAAAAATGCCTAAAATTTTTCGCCAGGCAGGCATAGTCGGTACAAAGGAAACCAACACATTTTGCAAAACTGATACACGAGTAACAAGGTTAAAAGATTGAAAAATCATGCCAATATTACGGCGTAGATGGCGAATACCCTTGCCCTTGAGTCGGTGCACATTCACATCATTAACATGCAATGTTCCCCCCGTAATATCATGCATTTTATTAATACAGCGCAACAGTGTTGATTTTCCTGCACCCGATAAACCGATGATAGCCACAAATTCACCTTGCTCAATTTGAAGATTAATTTGCTGTAAGGCAAGATAACCATTTGGATAACGTTTTTCTACTTCCTTAAACTCAATCATTGTACCGCTCCATTTCTAAAAAAGAATCTCACCGAATGAATGAATGAAAGAAGAATCTGCTTTCTGCGGGATAACCGCAAGCCACAGATTCTTCACCTTCAAGACTGACTTTAGTTCGAACCTAGATTTTGCACTAATTTCTGTGCTTTACGCTCATTGTCATAGTCACTATCCTTTGCAGCCTGATAGCCTTCATGGCTATATATAGCAATCACTTCTTTCCCTTTGTCAGTGTTGCCAATATTTATGAATGCCTGTTGAACTGCCTCTTTCAACTCTGCTGTCATAACCTTTGAGTTTTTACTCACACTAATCGTGTCATTATAAATAGCGGGCATAACACCAATCAAATCTGTCTCCTCCCAAATGGAAGCAGAGCGGGCAAATTCGCCTTGCCAGCTTTCTTCATAATCGCGACGTGCATCTGCATATGTGACCAAAACATCCGTTTGACCTGCTGCTAAACGGGCAAAGGCACTCCCATAAGAATCCGCCTGAACAACCTTCGTTAAATCAGGAATTGTTTTATCAAAATTCTCATGTAACCATAATGTTGGATAAATATAGCCCGCTGGTGAAGAAGAGGACATGACGTTCCAAGTAGCATCATTTAAATCTTCAAACGTTAATTTTTCACCGTTATTGACTTTCGCTGCTAATGCTTTCCCTTTTTCAGATGGCCCTGCCACCAAAATGGCTCTATAAGAAGTGGCCTGTGTTGTTGTCGGAGCAGTTGGCTTGTTTTTATTCCAATCAATTGGATGATCAGAGTCATTATTTAAGCCTGCACGTGTAGCTGTTAAAATGACTTCTGCACCATCATCATAGAGCACATAAGTTCCCCCAGGAATTAAGCCAATATCGGTCGTACCTGCAGATAAGGCTTCACCCACTGCTTCAAAATTTGTTCCTACTGTAATATCGATCTCACCTACATCAAAGCCTAATTTTGCGAGCTCGTCCTTCAGCAACCCCTTTAAAGGTTCTGTTGCTGTAATAATTTCATCTGGATTACGTGAAGGCACAAAGCCAATCGTTAATTTTTCTACTGATTCATTGCCACTTGCCTCAGTAGACGTCTCTACAGTTTTATCAGCACTTGATGTACTAGTAACTTCATTTCCACATGCCATTAAGAACACAGAAAGCGTGCACGTTAACGTTAAAAGTAGTAATTTCTTCAAAGTGTTATCCTCCCCATTTTTGAAATGCTTCCTCAGTATATACAGTAAATATTTTCCTAGTGTTAAAAGCGAGTAAATCTATGTATCTAATTCGTAAAATAGTATTTTGATATTGTAAATACGCTATTTTCCTGGCTATTACTTTATATACTGTGGATATACTACTAATCGGAGGATCAGTTATGACGATAAAAACCATACAAATACTGGCAACTAGCGATATTCACGGCTATATTATGCCAACTACTTTCCGAAACAATCATAATGAAGCAATTGGCTTAGCAAAGCTAGCAACCATCATCGAGGAAAAACGGCTTGAAATGCCTACCCTCTTAATTGATAATGGTGACTTTATTCAGGGAAGTCCCATGACTTTTTATCACCAGAAATTCCAAACACAAGAACCGAATCCATTGATTCAAGTTGCCAATGAGCTTCAATATGATGCCATGGTATTCGGCAATCACGAATTTAATTATGGTCAAGAGACGTTACAATCTATTAGGAGCCAATCCAATTTTCCATGGCTAGGAGCAAATATCGTGACAGAGGATGGCAAGCCATTTACGAAGCCTTATATACTAAAAGAAGTAGATGGTGTTCGATTGGCTATTTTAGGTGTGACCACGCATTTTGTAACAAAATGGGAAGAACCGCTCCATATCCAAGGTCTTCACTTTGAGGATGCCTTTTCGAGTGCTAGCTACTGGGCAAAATGGATTCGTGCTAATGAACAAATTGATATTCTCATTCTTTGCTATCACGGGGGATTTGAGCGAAATCTTGAAACGGGAGAATTGCTTGAAGCAGAGGATGGTGAAAATCAAGGGTACCGCATGTGCGCAGAAATTGATGAAGTCGACATTATTATTTCTGGTCATCAACATCGTGAGATTTGCACAACTGTTATGGGAAAATCCGTTGTTCAACCTGGTACTAAAGGAGTTTGTCTCGGTAGCATTCAACTCGAAATCGAGATGGATGACCAGCATACGATCCAAACGATTTCTCATACACCATCTCTTATTTATAGCGCTGAAAGTACAATACCTAATGCAGCTGTTTGTCAGCTTATCTCTCCTACATTTGAAAAAACCGAAGCCTGGTTAGATGAAACGATTGGTGTGATCCAAGGAGATTTACAAATCAAAGATCCGTTTCTAGCACGCATTCAAGAGCATCCTTATATAGAGTTTATCAATCGCATTCAAATGGCGACATCCGGAACTTCTATTTCTTGTACGGCTCTTTTCCATGATGAACGAGGTGGCTTAAAGCAAGCTGTCACCATGCGTGATATTGTTACAAACTACATCTATGCCAATACATTAAAGGTACTTCGTCTATCAGGACAGGACATCTTACTCGCACTTGAACAATCTGCTAGTTATTTTACGGTCGAGGCAGGACAATTAAAAGTGGCAGAGCCATTTCTTTATCCTAAGGCACAGCCCTATAATTATGATATGTGGGAGGGTATTGAATACATCTTTGACATATCCAAACCGATTGGTGAACGTGTGACGAAACTTTTGTACAATGACAAGGCTATCCAAATGGATGCGGAATTTGATGTTGTAATGAGCAGCTATCGTGCTACAGGAGCAGGGAATTTTGACTTTTTAAGAAATTGCCCCATTGTAAAAGAAATACAAATTGATATGACCGAAATAATGGCTGATTATATTTTAAAGCATCCCTTCATCAAAGTAACTTGTAATCAAAATTGGCAAGTACAGTTCTAAATAAAAATGCCAAATTCCTTGTAAGCACTACAGGAATTTGGCAATCTTTATGTGTATCTATTTAAGCCTGTTGGCGAATGTCTTGAATGCTCTTCCCCTCAGTAAACGCATGAATTGATGCAATGGAGCCCACCGATTTAAAATTTGCCTTGTCATAGACGTTGGCAACCTGCTCACTAATCGGTAATATCCAAAGATGCTCTAATGCCTGTTTTACTGATTGCTGTTGGATATGTTGCAGCATATAGCCGATTAAACCTCGACCACGATAGTTTTCAGTTGTTGCAACACTTTCGATCCTTCCTTGATTTCCTGACACAAAAATATTTGCCGAGCAGCACGCCACCCCATCTAGTCTTAATAGATAATACGTAAAATGTGACGAATGATAGGTTTGCTCAAATGCCTTTTTTATTAATGAAGGCTCTCCAAATGCAGCAATGCTCATTTCTACTGCTAATGCTTCCTCCATATTTGCATCCGTTACACGCTCAATTTGAATGGCAGGATTAGGTGGAAGTATCGCATATTCACCGTTCCAGTACTGAATTTCGTTGACAAAATGCTCATATTGAAAGCCATGTGATTCTAATGCTTTCATACATAACTGATTTTCTTCAAGATTATATAAATAAATCCGTGGAATCAGAGATTTTGATTGATAAAACGCTTTGATAGCTTGTAAAAACGCATCTGGCTGTTCAATCTTTCTCCAAATCTGTGCATGATTTGCATCATAATAGGTTGGAATAGACTGATTGTAAAATAAGACCCCCTCCTTACAAATCTCCACTTCACTGAAACTCTTCACATACTCTATATCTAGCTGCATAATGCGTTCTAAATTAAACATGCTCTGCGCCCCCCTCTAACCATCTTTCATATAAATGTTCTAATTGTATTTCAAGCTTCTGCCGTTGTTCTTTAGCAAGCGATGGTTGTTGTAGTTTTATCTCTAATTTTTCAATTTGTTGTTCAATCAGTAGTTCTTTTTTAGGTGGCTGTGTTTTATTTGCTGGTTGTTTTTCAATCGTTTTCTTTGTGAATTCCTGTCTTTTTTGTTTAGCCCACTCATAATCTCCCTCAAAAACCTGAATTGTTTGATTATCTATCCATGCTGTTTTCGCGAAAATTTTCTGTAAGAAATAGCGGTCATGGGACACACCGATGATTGTGCCTTCAAAGGATTCTAGTGTCTCTTCCAAAACTTCTCTTGCTTCAATATCTAAATGGTTGGTCGGTTCATCTAGGATTAGTACATTAATATCCTCATGCATTAGTTGTGCCAAACGTAGACGCATTTTTTCTCCACCACTTAAGTCCTTCACTTTTTTAAAGACATCATAGCCATAGAATAAAAATCGTGCGAGAATATGCCGGGCTTCAGCCTCTGACACTGCAACATTTTCACGAAAGGCATCAATTAATCGGATAGAAGGATTTTGATGTTCAAATTGCTGTGAGAGATAGCCAAATTTCACATTGCTACCAACATAACAGATTCCACGCTTCGGAATGATTTCCCCTAGCAACATTTTTAATAACGTTGACTTTCCACTACCGTTGTTCCCAACAATCGCCAACCTTTCCCCAAAATAAACAGCGAGGTTGCTGTCCTTCAATAAAGGTTTATCATATCCATGATGAACCCCTTCTAATAGCACTACCTCTTTGCCACTACGCTCAGCCATTGTTAGCGCTAAATTCATTTTCTTTTTGGTGATTGGCTTCTTTACTCGCTCGATACGTGCCAGTGCTTTTTCCATACTCTTAGCACGTCTATGCATAGACGCATTTGGCGGGTTCGCTTCATTCGCCCACTGCTTTAAACGTTTAATCGTTTCTTGCATTTTTTTAATTTTCTTTTGTTGCTCCTCATAATTTGCAAACTGTTGTTCAACCTTTGCTTCTTTTTGTGCTATAAAAGCATCATAATCGCCGTTATACGTAAAAGCCTCTCCATCCTCAATTTCGATAATCTTTTGCGCTACTTGATTCATAAAATGCCGGTCATGAGAGACGACAATGACAATGCCCTCAAAGTTTCGTACATAGTTTTCAAGCCACTCAATTGCCTGCATATCAAGATGGTTCGTTGGTTCATCTAATAACAAAATAGAAGGCTTTTTCAATAAAATTTGCCCAAGCATTACCTTTGTTTTTTCTCCGCCACTTAAACTGTGAAATGGCTGTTCTAGCATATCCGTAATACCTAGTCCATTTGCGATCATGGCTAACTGGGTGTCTACTTCATAGCCCCCCAGCAACATAAACTGCTCCTGCACTTGCCCGTATTGCAATAATATTTTATCCGTTACCGTTGACTGCATTTCTTGCTCAAGTGCTGTCATTCTTGCTTTCATTGCATAAATATCCGAAAGTGCCTCCTCCAGCACTTCTTTCACAGCATGTTGTGGATAGTGGGGAATTTGATGTAAATAGCCAATCGTCGCTTCCTTACTTTTAATAATTCGCCCCTTTTCAGGTATTTCTACACCTGCAAGTAGCTGTAGGAGAGTCGTTTTACCACTGCCGTTCACACCGACAATCGCCACATGTTCGCCACTATTTACCTCTAGCTGTAAATTTTCGAATACTATATTGCCACCCATAATTTTTTGTAGTTGTTCAGCTTTCATTTGCATCGTTTTTTCCTCCAATGAAACGTGCGAAAACATCTTTAGAACACAAAAAAGACTGCTCCTTAACAAGCAGTCTTCTTCTCATATAAATGTGTGAAAAAGAATGGTTAATTCGCTACGTTTGTTATTTGATTTTGCTTAAAAATGGACAGACCTATCCCGTTGTTCGCAAAATCGAAAGTAATCACACGTGCAAAATACATAGCTGTATCCACTTTTACACATGTTTTCGTAGCGTTTTTATTCATTCCTTTTCACCTCCGTTCATAATAGTTATAGGTATCATAACATTAGTCAGATTATTTGGAAAGGAAAAAATTCACTAATCATTAAATTTTATAAATATACAAATAGACATTCTAGTTATATACTAATATAAAATAGAAATTATTTACCAATTAATTTCAATATTTAGGTTATTGGTAATGGTTTTTCATGCATGTTTTATGATGTAGCTAAAAATGTGGAGGGACATTTAATGAAAAAGCTAGGAATGCAAAGTAAAATGAGCTTATTAATTGTAGTTATCATTGGGTTTGTGCTAATTGCCATCGGTCTCATGAATACAAGCGAAATGAAAAAAACTTTAGAAAATGAGTACCAAACAAGGCTCAATCAAATTTTAGATGTAAGTATACATAATCTTGATCAAACACACCCAGGTGATTGGCAAATAAAAAACGGGGAACTGTACAAAGGAAACGTCAACATCGCAAAGGAAACAGCTCTTATTGATACATTAGGAGAATTATCACAGGCTGCGATTACGATTTTTTCTGGAGAAACACGTATTAACACAAATATTGTCATTGACGGTCAACGTGCTATTGGCACAACTGTCGATCCAAAAGTAGCGGACACAGTTTTAACAAAAGGGAAAATATATTCTGGTACAGCTGAAGTTGTGGGCAAACCCTACTTTACAAAATATAAGCCCATAAAAACTAAAAATGGAGAAATTATTGGCATGATTTTCGCTGGCGTACCTTCTTCTGACATTGATGTAGTAGCTCAAAAAATGTTGCTAAAAACGGGCATTATAGCTGTGATTTCTGCTATCATTGCTGTGCTTGCAGGCATGCTCTTCGTACGAGGTATTGTCAAACCTTTGAAACAATTAAATCACCAGCTAGAAACCATTTCAGCTGGGAAAGGCGATTTAACTCAGCAAATTGTGGTGAACTCGCAAGATGAAATTGGCCAAGTCGCAAAATCCTTTAATGCCATGCTTACCACCTTACGAAGCATGATGCAACAAGTAGATGAAACAGCCAATCAGGTATCCGCATCCTCTTTGGAATTGTCTGCCACTGCGGGATCAACTACGGCAACGACAGAAAAATTAACAGCTAATATGCAAGAATTAGCGAGTGGTGCGAGTACACAAAAGCATAGTGCTCATGAGAATGCTGAAGCAATGCAAGATATTGCTGGAGGGATTCAGCTCGTTACGGAAACAAATGGTGAAGTATCCTCCTATGCATCCGAGGCTTGGGATACAGCTAAACATGGAGAAGAAGCGGCACAAGATATGCAGCTTCAAATGCGCAGGATGTCAGAGGCTGTTCAAGAAAGTGCTAATTCCATTGCAGCCCTTGACACACATGCTAATAAAATTGATGAAATTGTGGAAGTTATTCATGCGATTGCTGAGCAAACGAATTTACTAGCACTCAATGCATCCATTGAAGCAGCACGCGCTGGTGAACATGGCAAAGGCTTTGCTGTCGTTGCAGAAGAGGTTCGTAAACTTGCTGAACAATCCAAAACTTCTGCAGCAGAAATTACAGACACAATCCATACTATGCAACAGCTTTCTAAGGAAGCCCGCGTTCACATGCAGCAAAGTAAGCAAGAAGCCACAACAAGTGCCGAGGTGGTTCACACGACAAGTAAAGCCTTTGAAGAAATTACAACCAAAGTGTCGCTTGTAACGAATAAGATTCAAGAGGTTTCAGGAATTGCAGAGGAGTTATATGCAAGAATTGAACAAGCCAATGCTTCCACACAAATTATGGCCGAAATTGCCATAGATGCTCGTGAGCAATCAAAAGTCGTTACTCAGATTGCGGAAACCAATCTATTATCAATGGATGATATTAATGATGCTGCGTCACAGCTAACGAGAAACGCTGAAACATTACAGGATTTGATTCATCAATTTAAATATTAAATAAAAGAAAACATGAGGGTTTAGTGTACTACTATCCCCTCATGTTTTCACTTTTTTCACAAACATTTTTACCACGGGCACAAGGAAGATCGAGACCACTAGTACACGGAATAGCTGAAAAGCCGTCACGATTGCCACGTTTGCATGTACAGAAGCGGCGATAATTCCCATTTGATCAAGTCCCCCAGGTACAATGCTTAAAAAGCCTGTCCTAAAGTCGAGACTGTACAACACTGTCATCACAAATGTTAGACCATAAGCTGCTCCTATAAAAATACCTGCTGAGACAAACGCATAAAAAATATGCTTCTTCGATAAATGGAGATCCTCTTTTTTCAACAATAAGCCGATATAAATTCCTAGCATGAGTTGAGCAATATGCAGTAATGATAATGGTAGCTTGGGTACCTCTACCCCTGCCATATTAATACCCATTAGTAAAAACACTGGTCCAAGCATATAGCCTGTTGGAATTTTTAACTTTTGAGCTAGCCACCCTGCTACACCACATACCATAAGTATACCAACAAGATTCCATGTATACATTCCATCAATCATAGAACTGCTACTACCAGCGCCTGCTACCATTAAAGGAACAAAGCCGACGATTAAAAGGACACGAAGGATTTGAAAGAACGTAATAACTACCATATCCATCTCCTCTTGTTCTTCAGCAAATGCCACAACCTGTGACATGCCACCAGGGACACAGCACGTCAAGGCAGTCGCAAAATCCAAATCGGTGCGCTTTGCTACAAGAAAACTAACAGCGAAAAATAGCAAAATAAATAATATATTTAAAATGACCATGCTCCCTAAAAAAAGCTTAATATCCTGAACAGCCTCTGGTGTAAAAGCATAGCCAATGGAGTACCCCGCTACGATTAAACCAATATTACGAAAAGAATGATGCCATTTCAATTGCACGTTGGTTGACAGCTGCACGATGAGCACCGCTGTAATCGCACCTAGCAACCAAGGCATCGGTATATGTAAAAATTGAAAAATCACAGCACCTATTAAACCAATGCATAATGTGATGAACATATGCTTATCAAAAACAAACATGGTAGCAACCCCTTCAACTCGATAAGCCTATTATGACGTTTAAGCATCTTTTTTTCTACCGGGCCGACTTGTGAACTGTATCGCTTAAAAAGAACCCGTTATCTATAAAATAAAACCTCTTATCGAAGATTTTATCCTTGTTAAAATTTTCTATGCTACATTAGTAATACCTGATTCAGTGTTTTAAAAGGAGGCCTCCTATGAAAATTCATTTAACCATCCATCATGAACTTGAAGAAACAGAGGTTCATATTCATGCCAAGGAATATAATGAGCAAATTGAAAGATTGATGAAGCAGCTTCAAGCATCCCAAACGACGATGCTAGACGGGTATTTCCAACAAGAAATTCATCTATTAAAAATTTCTGATATTTATTCCATTTACGCGGAGGGTGCCAAAGTATTTTTGCAAACGGATGAGCAAGAGTTTGAGTCAAAGCGAAAATTATATGAGCTAGAGGCACAGCTAGCCAAAGATTTTGTACGCGTGAGCAAATCTACACTTGTCAATATCCATAAAATCGCCTCTATTCAAATGGGCAAAATCGGCACTACACAACTATTACTCGAAAATGAAGTAGCCATTCATGTCAGTCGAAAATACTTAAAAGAATTAAAGCGACATTTAGGTATTGGGAGGGATCTATAGCATGAAGTATTTACGCATGATGATTATTGGACTACTCATTTCCCTTAGCTCTTCTTACATCTTAGTCACATTAAGCGTCCTTTCAAACAATGCGGTTATGTCAGGAGCAGAATTACTGGAGGAGATTATCATTGCTACCCTTCTTGGTATTGCGATTGGACTATTTTCCGCCATTTTTGATATCGAGCCAATACCTTTTACGGTTCAGCTACTTTTACATTTAATCGCTGTCACAGCATGTGTATTAACGGCAGGCTATTTCGGGAATTGGTTTGAGCATTCAGGTGTGACATATGTGCTGCTATCGGAAGCCATCATTTATTCCATTGTTTGGTGTATTATATATGTTTTTCAAATAAGGGATATTGAAAAAATGAATCGAGAAATTCAAAAAAGAAAGGATTAACAAAGATGACCATTGCAATAGAAGTTGAGAATTTATGTAAACACTATGGCGAACAGCAAGCTGTCAAAGGCATTTCTTTTACAGTTGAACAAGGCACTCTATTTGCTTTTTTAGGGGCAAATGGTGCTGGTAAATCTACTACCATTGAAATACTTTGTACATTATTAAAAAAATCAAGCGGTCAAGTAACCATTAATGGTTTCACTCTTGACGCAAGCAATGATAATGGGGATATTCGCAAGTCCATCGGTGTCGTTTTCCAGCAAAGTATATTAGATGAACGATTAACTGTGCGCGAAAATATCCTGCATCGTGGTCAAACATATGGTTTATCAAAAACACAGCTCACAGAAAACTACCAATTTGTCTCCACCTATTTGCATTTAGATGATATTGAAAAGCAAAAATACGGAACATTATCTGGTGGACAAAAAAGACGAGCAGATATCGCTCGTGCACTTATTCATCGCCCTAGTATTTTATTTCTAGATGAGCCTACAACGGGTTTAGATCCACAAACACGACAATTCGTTTGGCAGGCTATCAAGCAGCTTCAACAGGAAACTAATATGACCGTTTTTTTAACAACTCATTATATGGAGGAAGCAGCAGTAGCCCATCAAGTCCTTGTCTTAAAGCAAGGGACAATTGTCGCGCAGGGTACACCCGATGCGCTGAAAACAAAATATGCCTATGATTCAATGGCTCTCGTTTTTCACAATCCATTGAAAGGTGTAAGGTGGCTAGAGGAAAATGCGCTCTCTTATACAGAGAAACAAGGGATATATACTATTCGTTTATCCTCTACCCTACATGCGCTGACCCTATTAAAACAAGCAGAGAAACTCATTGCTTCCTTTGAGGTCATTAAAGGATCGATGGATGATGTCTTTCTTCATATTATGGCAGAGGAGGAGATCGCGTAGTGGAAGCATTAATTAGTCTAGTTCAGCGGAATAATAAAGTATTTAGAAGAGATAAAACGCAGGTATTCTTCTCCCTACTGTCAGTCATTATTGTCATTGTGCTGTACGCTGTCTTTCTCCAAAAAATGCAGGTAGATGCCATTGAACGACTAACAGAAGCAACACCAGAATTAATTACGATGGTCAATGAATGGCTTGTAGCAGGATTACTGTCCATGATTGCTGTTTCTACTACACTCGGTGCATATGGCATTGCCGTTAAGGATCAGGAGTCAAAAGCACAAGCAGATTTTTTAACAGCGCCCCTTTCCCGTTCAACGATTCAGCTAAGCTATGTCATCAATGCGTTTATCATCGGCAGTATTTTTTCCTTTATCGCACTCATCGGCTGTGAAATCTTTCTTGTAGCAACAGGTGGTAAGCTCCTAAGCTTTGGGGATTTTGTTCATGTACTCGGCATTTTGTTTTTATCTGTCCTGCTAGCAAGTGTCTTTAATTTATTTCTGTCATTATTTGTGTCCACGCAAAACGCTTTTTCAACACTCGGCACAATCGTCGGAACAGTACTCGGCTTTTTATGTGGTGTCTATGTACCTCTTGGTGCTCTACCAGGCTTTGCTCAAAATTTAATCATGTATTTCCCCATTAGTCATACAACATTACTGTTACGCAATGCATTTATGGATAGCTCTATTGGCGATGTTTTTGAAGGTGTGCCTGCTTCCTATGTGGAAGACTATAAAATCAATTATGGCATTGTCTATGAGCTTCATGGAAAAATACTCAATACTTCGACTAGCCTCATCATTATCGTTTGTACAATCGTCATACTTGCGCTAGCATCTATGATGTTATTTAAAAGAAAATATAAATAAATTTTAGCCAACAGATTTACACATCGTTTAGGAAACGATGTGTTTTTTATTGCATTCAAACAAACAATTTGTTATTTTAAATATAAATTAATAAACAAAAATAAATATCGTTTGTATTTACGGAGGACTCCCCTATGGATGTAAATGAACTATTTTGGCAAGCTCCTATCGATGATCTCAAAAAGGGTTATACCAATGAGGGAACACATTTTACCTGCCTTCTATGCGGTGAAAAAGTAGAGAAAGGGATTATTTATCCTTATGAAGGCTTATTGTACGAAGCCGAAAAAATGATGCAGCAGCATATGACAATGACACATCAATCTGTTTTTCACTATTTAAACGGTCTCAATAAAAAAATGACAGGCTTAACAGAACATCAAAGCCATATTTTACGCTTATTTTATGAAGGTAGATCAGATCAGGAAATAAAAGAGGAATTAGAGATTGGTAGTGCCACGACCATTCGCCACCATCGTTTTGCTTTAAAGGAAAAGGAACGCCAAGCGAAAACATTGTTGGTCATGATGGAATTATTGAAGGAACAAGATCGGAAGGAGGAACCATTTGTGTCTATTCATAAAACAGCTACAATGGTTGACGATCGCTATAATGTCACTCTCTCAGAAGAACAGCAATTATTGGCGAAATTATTTCCACATGGTGTTGGTAAGGAGCTAGTTCGTTTTCCTAAGCGTGAAAAACAAAAAATTGTAGTACTTCGTGCCATTACAATGCTTTTTGACAAAGAAAAACAATATACAGAAAAAGAATTAAATGAAATCATCAAACCGATGTATGAAGACTACGTTCATATACGTCGCTACTTAATTGAATACGGTTTTTTGGACCGCAAAGCTGACGGTAGTGCTTACTGGGTTAAAAAATAAGAAAGCAGGTTTTTGAAATGGATCATAAAAAAGAGTTAAAAGAGATGTATAAGGACATGAAAATTGAAGCGGGCGTTTTTACGATGACTAATACAGAAACTGGGAAAGTGTTTGTGGGGAGCTTTAATAATTTAAAACGTTTAAATGGTTTTCAGTTTATGCTTAAAACCAATACACATACGAATAAGGAGCTTCAAGCAGATTACAATTCATTTGGTCAAGATGCTTTTGAGGTGAAAATCGTTGAATATTTAAAGAAGAAGGAAGAGGGCTATTTCGATGCTAAAAAAGAGCTTGAAAAGCTAGAGCAAAAATGGCTTAACACGCTAATACCTTATGGTGAGCGCGGTTATAATTCTTAGTATTTATCCAATAGTTAGCTGAGTAAACAAGCAAATGAAAATTTAACTGTGTCCTCAGCTATTTTTTATTCATCCACACGATTCCATCTTAAATTATCATCATCATAGCCATAATAATAGATGGGGCGATCGTTCTTATCATAAGCAACAGCTTCCAATAAATCAATTTGCTGCGCATAAGGTATATAAAACGAAACTAGTTTACTATGTTCAATGGATTTTTTGATAATTCCTTTCTTTGAGTTAATTGTTATATAGGAAACATTTTCATCATGAGATAATACAACAAACAAAGTTCCTTCATGATGCAAATGATAGCTCATGCCTCCTATTGTCTCTAATGAATCATTCGTGGAGGAGATACCCGTAGCATAAACCCTTTTATATAGAAATGCGTTTTTTTGTACCAAAACAGTTTGATAGATTTCTTTTTTATTACGCTTAAACAAATAAAAAATATCGTGTCCTTCTTGAATCTTTTCAACATTCTTATACTCAGGTGTCATAAAAAAATTGGCTTTTGCAGCGCTTAATGCAGTTAAACGATAGCCTCCTAACAATAATAAGGCACTTAAAGTGACTATTGCTAATAACAATAATTTTCTCATCTATTTTCTCCACCCTATAGCATTTTCAGTTGGGTTGAGACAGTTTAACTTTCTTTGTTTATTTTGTCACTTCTAACAACTGAATTTCCTGCTGTGCTTTTTTCGTTAATTTACTGAAAACAAGCTCATAGGAATGTTGGATAAGCTTTTCTACCAAATCCATCGGGACATCTTCAGCATCCATATAAATGGAGTTCCAATGCGTTTTATTCATATAGTAGCCAGGTATAATACTGACAAAGGATTCTCGTAATTCCTCTGCTCGTGCAGGCTCGCATTTTAACGTTAATACAGGCTTACCTGTAGCATTTCCCCCAATCATGGCATACATTTTCCCACCAATATGATAGCGGTCTGCTTGCCATTCCTCCTTATAGTCATAAATCGTTCCCTGTAGTTGTAGACAATGAGCATGAATCATTTCTTTTTCCATCTATTTCTTCCCCTTTCGACACAAAATAAAACACACGTTCGATTATGGTTAGTATAACCTAAAACGTGTGTAGGGACTAGCCTTATTTAGTTCGTACTTCGATCAAACATGCCCATAACCTCTGTTGTCTGTAGGATATTCACAAACGACTTTGGATCGGTTTCCTTAATCGTACTTTTTACATCCGCGAGTTGATAACGCGTAATGACAGTGATTAACACTTTTCGTCCTTCACCAGAGTAAGCTCCCTTCGCATCGATAATCGTTACACCACGATGAAGTTTTTGCAACAGCTGCTGCTTGACTTCTTCCCCTTTACTCGTAATAATCATCAACGTTAATTTAATATGGCTTGTATGAATCGTATCTACCACTTTTCCCGTTGCATAAATGGAAACAAGCGTTAATAATGCCGCGTCCCAGCTAAAGACAAAGCCAGAAGCTGCCACTACAACACCATTCATAGCAGCAATTAATGTACCGAGTGGAAAATCTCGTTTACGACTTAGTAGCATGGCAATAATATCAAAGCCCCCAGAGGAGCCTGCTGCACGAAAAATCATACCCATCGCAAAGCCTACAATAACTCCTCCAAATAGGGATGCAAGGATAGGATCTTGTGTTGCCTTGTGAATTGGAATAACATATAAACTCACGGACAAAACGGCTACAGAAAGAATCGTATAGCTGATAAATCGCTTACCAAGCTTCATCACACCTAAAATCAGTAAAGGCAAATTAAGCAGTAAATTTAATACCCCTGTATTCCAAGGGGTAATAATGCCAAGCATGATGGCGATACCACTCAATCCACCACTCAAGATTTCATGGGGAATTAATAAATAATTATAGGTAAAGGCCACTAAAATGGAAGAAAGAGTAATTATAATCACATTACGCATAACGATATCCCCTATCAATCAACGACCAAATTTTGATATATCTTTCTCATAGATTACCCAATTTCTGCCGATGAAAAACCTATATTCCTACTTTTTCTTCTGTTCTTCCTTTAAAGGGGCAGTCTGTTTGTGATCACCTGTATCGGCCACCTTGTAAATACGCTCTAGCATCGGCGGATGTGTATAGCGGAACCATTTAACAAGAAGCGGAGGGTTGACCTCACTTAATCCTGAAATCGTTAGTTTTTGAAAAGCTGTTACGGCCGCTTCGCGATCATTCATGAGGTTAATTGCATACTGATCTGCTCTTGTCTCCTGATATCTTGAGATGAAGTTCGACACTGGATTAGAGGCAAATAACAATATAGAGGTAATGAGCAAAAATAATGGATATGAGCTAATGTTGCCAACTTTATTGATTTTCAGTACCTGTCCATAGCGTCCAACCAAACGTCGCATAACCTTCGCTGTAAACCATAACCCCACCAACGTAAGCAATAAATAACCTGCAATGCCAAAATAAATATGCTTTTCTACATAATGGCCCATCTCATGTGCCATGATAAATAAAATTTCATTGTCCGTCAGTCTATTTAATGTGGTATCCCACAGTACAATTCTCGAATTGCTACCAATCCCTGTCACATAAGCATTTAAGGAGTTGGTCTTTTGTGCCATATTGACCTCATAAACATGCTCTGCTGGTATACTCGCCTGCTCAGCAATTGAGAGTATCTTCGTTTCCAGCTCTTTATTTTTTAACGGATAAAAATCATTGTACAAAGGATCAATGACAACTGGCTGGATGAACATCACAAAGATTGTAAAGGGGATGGTTAATAGCCAAGCGTAAAGCCACCACCGTTTCTCGCTCTTTTTAATGAGCCAATAAATAACCGTCACAATGATGAAGCTCATCCCAAAGTTCACCCAGAAATCAATAACACCATCTTTCATCCAAGACGCAAATGCTTGCGTACTGATGCCATAGCTTTTGCTGAGGTAATAGCGATAATAATCAAGCGGGAATAAAACAATATAGAGCAATAGGGATAGCAGGAATAGGTAGCCTGCATTTTGCAATAGCTTCCACTTCGTTTGGGAGGTCGTCACTTTTTCAAAATAACGGGAGATGCCCAATAATAAAATCAAAAAGTAAATAAGCCATTCCAAAGGAGTCGCTACAAAGAATAAAAAATTCCGTATTTTTGAATATTCACCACTTAAAAAAAGTTCCTTACCAGACATAAACATTACTGGATCTGCCACCGTTCCTTGTAAGGCGCTAGGTATTTTTCCTCCGCCGCTATGGAATATATACCAGTACATACAAAGCACGTAAACACCGAATAATAGCAGCGTAACAATGCCCATTTTCTTAGCTATGTTAATTCCCCCTCATATCATCCAAAGTTCGTCCTATAGTAAGTGTAAGCCAAAATATCAAAGTTAGAACAACATAGACCTACTTTTTTAATATCTCTGTTCACAAAGGAAAAATTCGCCTCAATTCTATCAATGAGCATACAAAATCTTTCTCATTGTTTCAAAATGCTGCGAATTTATTATGTTCTTACTTATTTATTCATGACAAATGCGGTTTTTCCACGCTGATCTATACTTAAGTAGCCTGCAGATAATAGCTGCTCATACCATTGCTTTTCGATAACAGCCGCTTGGTTGGCATTATCTGCTTTTGTAGAAAGCTCCACCATAATGTCTCCTTTGTACTGCCACACCTCAATATCTGCTTCTTGCCCTAGAAAGCTTCTTTATAAGTTATGGCATTAGCAGATCCATATTCTACTACCTGAGCTAACGTATTTTTATACCATGCTTCTGAATGCCAATTTACAATTTCTTTGCCGAATTTTCGAGAATCAATTTTTGGGCAACACTCGCATCAACCGTATCGTAAGAGACAAAAGTATGATAGGCTCCCTTCGTACTCCCTGCTACCATACCCCAAGCAAAAAGAGGAGAGGCAATTATTTTATAAATATAATCGTATTATTTTCTTTAATATAATCTACTGTTGGATGAGGGCTTTCCATTGAAGCAACTTCTTTGTTATGAATTAAATCATGAACAATCCATTTCATATTAAAACTATTAGTTGGAGTTTTAAAGAAAACAACCCATTCTTTGTTTCCATAATAGAAATAACTTGAATTTCCTATTGTATATAACTCCTTATTATTACTGGCATCATATAATACTTGTGTATGTTCGTTTTCTTTTACTCCATATAAATCATCATTAAAGAAATAGATGACATCATACTTCCCATCAATAATTTTTTCTAGATAATTTTCACTGAATGGATTAAACATTTTCAAAATATATGTTTCATCTCTAAGATTATGTTTATACCAATAAACACATTCGTTTTTATTATTTTCCAATACAAAGCTTTCACTATTATCACATTGACCTACTATACAAGTCTCTGAAATTGGCAAATCATTTTTTATTTGTTCTATAAATAAATTATAGTCAATGATTACAATGCTCTCAGTAAAATTTGAATTTTCCTTTTCCCTATGATTCCATGCATTTTTTTTATTACTGTAGGATAATGAGCCAGTTGTAAAATAAACGAATTTTTTATTTTTTTTATCAATTACTTTTATGTTATTAACATTTAAAAAGGTATCATCCTGTCCTATTTTTTCAGGTATTGAGTAATACTTATTTTCTAAAAAATCTACGAGAATACAATTTGAGTGCCTAGTAAATTTTTGCGATTCTATCTGTGGTACACATACAACTAAATATCTTTCTCCCAAGCCATACAGCTCTGTTTCAGATAAAGAAGAATTCTCAGGATTGGAACTATTATCCTCTATTTTTAATGTTATTGAATCTTTTAAAATTAGGTTTTTGCAATCAATTTGGTTTAATATTAAATTTGCAGTTTTTCCTTCCCACATCAATCTGCTGCAATAAAAATATTCATTATAAAAAGAATTACTTGATAACTGAAATCCATTCGGAATTAGCAATTGATCAACTTGATTAAGTTGATAATTATAGCGAACAATACCTTCATAATAACCAGTTAAATAGCTCCAACTTTCACTTATATCTCTACTCATAATATACATATTATATGGCTCTACTTTTGATTGTGTCGTAATAAGTTGACGATTTTCAAATCCTTCTAAAATAACTGTTTGCACCATATTATATCCTCCTCTTAATTACCATAAAATCACTCTTCACTATTCAAAAATAGTAACATAAAAATAGATCTCTTCTCGATATAGCTGTCTTCGTACTGAAGGGACAAATAAAATCAAAACACCTTTCGTTGGCAGGAGAAGGCGTATATCACGATATGTTTTGGGGCAACTGCTTACCTACCCATATTTTTATGCCAGATTTAATTCATCAAGTTTCAACAGCTTATCCAGATATCCGCATTTCATTAGACGTAACAACAGCACCTGAAATTGAAAAAAAAGGAGCACTTCAAGAATTAGATTTCGTGCTTATCATAGAGACCCAACAGGAAAATCCCTTCCTGCATTATTAAACAATTGGGGAAGATGCACTTGTTTTGGCATTTAGCCCTTCACACAAACTAGCGACTAAATAGGACAGAACCAAAGAAGATATTCTTAAAAATAAGCTTTTATTGCATACCTCTTCTAGCTCCACTAATCACTTCATTGAGAAGTGGATGGACTCTTTCCAGCCTTCTACTTATACGATTGAGCTGGATTCTGTGAGCACCATAAAAAATGCTGATCTTTGAAACAAACATGGCTTTTCTATCTAGATCATACCCTTGATGAATTTGTCAAAACGTCGGTTTACGATGTAGCAAAGCAATTAAAAATATCCCCTGTTATGACATAATTCCACAGGTAGTCGTAATAACATGAAATGGGAGGATATTTTTAAGAAAGGAGGGTTGTCCTTGCTAACTAGGCTTCTGACAAAGGATTGTATACAGCTTGCAAACTTTGTCCATTCGTGGCAAGAAGCGATTCATTTAGCTGCAAGACCATTAGTACAGCAAAATAAAATTGAGCAACGCTATGTCGAAGCCATGATTCAATCTATTGAGCAATATGGCTCCTACATCGTCATTACACCAAAAGTGGCCATTCCCCATGCACGGCCATCTGATGGTGTTTATGAGCTTGCCATGAGTTTGCTCCGGTTACAGCAGCCTGTTTTTTTTAGCCCTAATCAGCCTGTTTACTTACTAATTGTGCTAGCTGCCATCGACAATACGTCACATCTACAGGCGTTAGCTGATTTGGCAGCAGTGTTACAAGACCCTGACCAGATTGAAGGCCTGATTGCCTGTCAGCATGCAGACATGATTTGTGAAAAAATCAAACAATATACGACAAAGGAGTCACCAGGATGAAAATTTTAGTCGTGTGTGGAAATGGTTTAGGTAGTAGCTTGATTTTAGAATGGAATGTAAAAAAGGCATTAGAGGCATTGGGTAAAAATGCTGAGGTAACCCATACAGACTTAGCATCTGCAAAGGCGGAGAAAGCAGATATTTATTTAGGGGCAGCAGACATTGTGAATGAATTAGCGAAAGACAATGGAACCATTGTGAGCATCGTCAATATGATGAGTATTGTGGAAATAAAAGGAAAACTAGAACCTTTGCTTTAAGTACGGAAAATTTGGATAGGATGAGGTGTTGATATGTTGGATGTTATCATGCATGACATTTTAGGAACACCAGCTATACTAGTCGGCCTATTCGCTTTTATTGGTTTACTCATTCAAAAAAAATCTAGCTCCACTGTTCTTTCAGGTACATTCAAAACAATTATGGGCTTTGTCATTCTTGGTGCTGGTGCCACTGTCTTGATTGGCTCGTTAGACCATTTTAGTAAAATGTTTGATCATGCCTTTCAAGTACAGGGAGTCATTCCCAACAACGAGGCCATCGTGGCAGCTGCTCAGACTAATTTTGGTACAGCTACAGCATTGATAATGGTATTTGGTATGATAATGAATCTATTATTTGCGCGATTTACGCCATTAAAGTATATCTTTTTAACTGGGCATCATACATTATTTATGGCTTGTTTAATCGCGGCTTCATTGTCAGTTGGTGGAATGAGTGGTACACCTCTTATTATCGTAGGGTCTATCATTCTTGGTCTTTGTATGGTAGTGTTCCCTGCCATTTTACAACCCACTGTTCGGCAAATAACAGGTAGTGATGATTTTGCTGTAGGTCACTTCGGCAGTGTTGGCTACTATGTTTCTGCAAAAATTGGTAAGCTCTTTGGTAATAAAACGAAATCAACTGAGGACATACAGGTTCCAAAATCATTAGGCTTTTTACGAGATACCTCTGTCGCTATTTCTTTAACAATGAGCGTATTCTTTGTCATTGTTGCCCTTTTCGCAGGCCCCTCCTATATTGAGGCACAATTATCAGCTGGCTCTAATTTTATTATTTTCGCTATTATGCAAGCGATCACATTCGCTGCAGGTGTCTATATTATTTTGGCGGGTGTCCGTATGTTAATTGCTGAAATTATTCCAGCCTTTAAAGGAATTGCTGATAAGCTTGTCCCAAACACAAAACCAGCACTAGATTGCCCAACTATTTTCCCCTTTGCACCAAACGCTGTCATCATTGGTTTCATCTTTAGTTTTTTAGCAGGACTTGTCTCTATGTTTATCCTCCCCTTCATTGGTTTAAAAGTGATTGTTCCTGGCCTCGTTCCCCATTTCTTCACGGGAGCTGCAGCTGGCGTCTTTGGCAATGCTACAGGCGGCAGAATCGGTGCCATGTCTGGGGCCTTTGCTAATGGTCTATTAATTAGCTTTATTCCAGCCATACTCCTAATCTTTATGGGCGACATCGGCTATGAAGGCACAACCTTTGGCGATTCAGATTTCGGTGTTATCGGCATTATTATTATTAATCTATTAAAATTATTCGGAGCTGTTTAGAACATATAGTAAAGCCTAACGCTATCTGCGTTAGGCTTTCATAGTGTTGAAAAACAAAACCATCCATAGAATTTATGTGAAAGGTGAAAAAGGATTTCCGTTGCAGGCTACTTGCTTTCCTGTGGGCGAGCGCCGAGCCGCTTCCTCCGTGCAGGGGCTCGCCCGTCTCGCTATTCCCACGGGAGTCAAGTAGCCTTCCACTCCAATCCATAAAAAAGTGAAGGTATTCACTACTCTTTTGTGGAGGGGTGTTGTCACACATCACTTCTCCAAATTGAAAGTAAGAGGCTATCCTCTCTTATAATATAAATAATGGGCTATTTTGTTCAGGAAAAGACACTTTTGCAGAATGGTTGATTGGAGTGGAACCAGCGTCACTCCTAGGGGATTTAGCGTCACAGAGGAGACCCTGGAGCGAACGCAGTGAGTGAAGCGGCTCATCGGACGCCCCCTGGAAAGGACGCTGGCGGAACGGAAATCAACCCCTCGCCTTGCAAAATTGCTTATTATGCCGTTGACATTACCTTTTTTCAACAACATGAAAGCCTAACGCTATCTGCGTTAGGCTTTATTATTGATTAGGCATACAGAGCTTGCTGTAGAAACCTTCATAAATATATTACTTAATTAGTCATCTAGGTTTATAATATTAACTTATTATGTATATAGAAATGACTATTTATTCTTATGCTCTACATAAAAATTTATTTTCATTGTAGTCTGACATCAGACTAAAAAAATTCACATTTTGCCGATATATAGGCTATAAACAACAGGAGGTACAAACATTTTGAAGAAATTGATGATTACTTTTCTTTTGATGGGTCTATTGCTAACAGGCTGTTCATCCGCACAGACAGAGACATCAACTGAAGGATATAAGATAGGCGTTTTACTATCAGACGCGGGACTAGGCGATGAATCATTTAATGATTCAGCTTTTAAAGGGCTCGAAAAGGCTCGAGATGAGCTTGGCATTTTGTTTGATTACAAAGAGGCTCCTGATGGTAATTATGAGGACAAGCTGAACGAGCTTGTAGCAGAAAAATATGATATCATCATTGGTCTTGGTTTCTCTGTACAGGAAGCACTAGAGAAAACTGCGAAACAATATCCCGACCAACAATTCATATTGATTGATGGGCAATCTGATGTTGACAACATTATTTCGATTACCTTTAAAGAACAAGAAGGCAGTTTTTTAGTTGGTATGGTTGCTGCTATGACAAGCAAGACAGGGAAAATTGGCTTTATTGGTGGTGCAGATGCCCCTGTTATTCATCACTTTGAAAATGGCTTTATCGAAGGAGCTCGTTATGTACAACCAACTATTGACATTATGAGCGAATATGCGGGTACCTTTGATGACACGCAGGCTGGTGCAACAATAGCAGATCAATATATAAAAAATAACGTTGATTTTATTTATCATGCAGCTGGCTTTACTGGTTTCGGCGCCATTAAAAAGGCCGAGGAAATGGGGATTTATGCAGCGGGTGTTGATATCGATCAATTTTTTGTTGCCGAAAAGACGGTTGTCACATCCATGCTAAAAAATGTTGATCTTGCTGTCTATCAACTTGCTAAAACATTAGTAGAGGACGGAAAAATTACCCAAAAATCGTTTGCATTAGGGCTAGCAGATCAAGGTGTGGGACTAGCTGATATTCGTGTCATTCAACTAACATCAGAGCAACAGGCTGCCATTGAAAAGGCACAAGAAGCCATTATCTCGGGCAAGATAAAAGTTACTGCAGAAAAGGGGAATGGCCAGTGACATTACGTAAAAAATTATTTATGAATACACTCATCCCAATCGTACTGGCTATGGCTATGATTGGCTTTATTATCATTCAAACATTTAATATCCAAACAACCGCACAGGATGACACGAAACTTTTGCTTGCAGTGAAAGAGCTGGAGCAAAGTTTGGTTGTGGCCAGCCAATCATTAAATAATTATACCTATTTAGATAGTGAAGCGAATAAAAATGAAGCACTTGCTATTTTACAAGAAACAAAAAGCAATTTAGAAGCATTGGCTGCTCTCACAAGAATACCTGACCATCAACAGATTATCGACAAAATTTCTGATAAATTTGATGACCTAGAAAAAGCTACAGAAAGCGGCTTTCAAGAAAACAACCGCTCTGAAATAAAAAAGCAATCTATCCGAATTAAAGGTATTTTAAACGATATGCATTTGCTCAAAAAAGAAACGAACGAATGGTATCAAGAGATGATACAAGTGACAAAGCAAAAAATTGGTTTTATTACAACCACTACAATCATCGGCAGTGTGCTATTAATTTTGGCAACGATTATTTATTCCTATGTGGCAGCAAAAAGAATTACCAAACCGATTAATCAGATTGTAGAGTGTGCACAGGGGGCAGCTACAGGAGATTTAACTATAGATACCTCTACACTCTCCTATCAACCAAACAGTCGATACGAGATTGATCAACTATCGGAAAGCTTTTCACAGATGATGAATAATTTGAAAAGTACTGTACAATCCATCGATCATATCGGTAAGGATGTTAACGTATTCACACAAGATGTGACAAGCCATATGAGAAATATTCATGAAAGCAGTAATCAAATCGCCACTTCTACTGACGAATTAGCAAAAGGTAGCTATACGATGTCAGAAGATATTCAATCTGTGGCCATCCTTATGAATAATATGACCGACCAATTTAAGGGGGTTATGCAAACAAGTGAGCAATCCGCTAACAATGGTAAACAGGCATTAGAGGCTGTTCAAAATGGTCAGTATTCATTAGAAAAACAATCAACCATTGCAAAAGATATTTCGACGACATCACTTGATATTAAAGAGGCTGTTACGCAATTTTCGCAATTCACTTCAGAAATTGAAGGAGCGGCCAATGCTGTCCACACTATTGCTAGCCAAACAAATCTATTAGCTTTAAACGCTGCCATTGAGGCTGCCCGTGCTGGAGAAGCCGGTAAGGGGTTTGCCATTGTCGCAGAGGAAGTGAAAAAGCTTTCTTCTGAAACGGAGAATGCAACGAATTTAATTACTTCTATGGTCACACATATACAGGATGGCATCTCACATATTCTTACTACGGCTGAGCGAGGTTATCAGCTTTCAAATGAACAGTCCCATTCAATGGTAGAAACGGAACAATCATTTGCTGTCATTGCGACACATATCGCAGACATTCATCATGATTTACAAAGCCTTACAAAGGAAATGGTTCAAACGAATGAAATGAGCCAGCAAGTGAATAGTACGATAGAAAATATTTCAGCCATTACAGAAGAAACAGCAGCAGGTACAGAAGAGATTTCAGCTTCGACACAGGATCAGTTACTTGCCTTCCAAAAAATTAGCGCTAAAATTGACGATCTGCAAGGTATGACAGATACATTGATGCATGAGCTGAAAAAATTCACCTTATAATATCTTTGCCAAACAAAATCCAGTGAATGAATGTTCACTGGATTTCTTAGTGTTGAAAAACAAAACCATCCATAGAATTTATGTGAAAGGTGAAAAAGGATTTCCGTTGCAGGCTACTTGCTTTCCTGTGGGCGAGCGCCGAGCCGCTTCCTCTGCTACCGCTCCGTTTAGAGGCTCGCCTGTCTCGCTATCCCACGGGGGGCAAGTAGCCTTCCACTCCAACCTACAAAAATATTGCCTTTTTTAGCAAAGGTCTTTACTACTCTTTATGGAGGGGTGTTGTCACACATCACTTCTCCACATTGAAAATAAGAGGCTATCCTCTCTTATAATATAAATAATGGGCTATTTTGTTCAGGAAAAGACACTTTTGCAGAATGGTTGATTGGAGTGGAGCCAGTGTCACAGAGGAGACCCTGGAGCGAACGCAGTGAGTGAAGCTGGCTCATCGGACGCCCCCTGGAAAGGACGCTGGCGGAACGGAAATCAACCCCTCGCCTTACAAAATTGCTTATTATGCCGTTGACATTACCTTTTTTCAACAACATGAAATCCAGTGAATAATGTTCACTGGATTTCCTCTTTTTATTATAAAGTTAAGCCGCCATCAACTACCACGATTGAGCCTGTCATATAGCTTGCTTTGTCTGATGCTAGGAAAACAACCATTTCAGCCAGTTCCTCTGGTTTTGCATAGCGTCCCATTCTCATATTTGGAATTTCTTCTGGAATATAGCCACCTGTTTCAAACATAGTTGTTACACTGTTTGTTAATGCTGTCTCTACGCCTCCTGGACAAATTCCGTTGATTCGAATCCCCTTTTTTACATACTCTAAAGAAGCTGCTTTTGTTAAACCTACTACTGCATGCTTACTTGCAGAGTAAACAGCCATACTATGCTCACTACGAATTCCAGCTGTTGAAGCCGTATTAATAATAGAGCCGCTACCTTGTTCTTCCATTACCTTTAAAACATATTTTAAGCCAAGGAATACACCTTTCACATTGATAGCCATAATACGTTCATACTCTACATCCTCAATCTCTGTTAATGGAGAAATTTTTTGAATAACTCCTGCATTATTGAAAAATATATCAATGCGTCCATAAGTATCAACAGCAACATTTACATATTTTTGAACATCTTCGTTTCTCGAAACATCTGCCTGAACGAAGATACCTTCTCCACCTTGCTTTTTAATCAAGCTTAATGTCTCTTCCCCTGTTGCTTTGTTGAAATCAACGACTACCACTTTTGCACCATTGCTAGCAAGCTTCAAACTGCTGGCTCTTCCAATACCGCTTCCAGCACCTGTTACAACTGCAATTTTATTCAAAAGATCCATCTTCTATTCCTCCCTAACATTTTGAAGTCATTGTCTATTTTATTGCTACTTCTCTCTTTTTTATTGTATTATTTTACACAAAATAGTACTTTCTCATTGTCTATACAATAAAAATTGAAACTGCTTTCATTTTGATAGTATCATTATGAACGGAGGTGCAGAAACGTGAAAATATCCACTATCGATCTTCAATATATAAGTCAACTAATTTCTGAAATACATCATCTCCCTGTCTCTTATATTAATGTAGCGGGAGAAGTAGTTTTTGAATATTCATCAGCAGAATATACCAGTAATCCATCCTATATTTCTCTAAAGGAACAGCTAAAAACATACCCATATCATACGGCTTCAAATAGCTATCCTATTTTTTTCTCTATAGCTGAATGCAATTATTTTTATATTAACTTAACAGTAGACAATCAATATTTAGGGGCGCTTGTAGTTGGGCCGTCCCTTTCACCAGTAATAGAAGACACTATAAAATCAACTATTTATCATGAGCCTGATTTGTTTCCTACTCTCCATTATCAGCAATGCTTAGCCATCAGTTTATTTGTTTATTATTCAATCTACCAAAAAAAAATATCTAAAACAGCTGTGATTCACCACAACCACGCGTTAAAGCCCCTTATTCGTCATGAGGGACATACTGCGCTTGAACTTTCCTATGCAAGAAGAAAAGATAGTGTGCATACAAATCTTTACTATGAAAAAATATTGTTAGACAATGTGAAAAATGGGCGGATGGAGAAATTAAACGAAGTCTTGAACTATTCCATTGTCGGACAAGCACAACTTGGAGTGCTTTCAAAGCACAATCATTTAAGAAGTGTACAATATTTGATGATTACAGGAATTGCACTAATTTGTCGTGCTGCTATTGAAGGTGGATTAAATGAAGAAACAGCCTTTACATTAAGTGATTTTTACATTCAAAAACTTGAGGATCAAAGCAGCTTAATCGACATTCTTTCGTTAATGGAGGAAGCTATTTATGATTTTACACGTCGTGTGTCACAAGCTAAGCAAAACAAATATTCAGCACCCATTACAACCTGCATCCATTCGATCGAAAATCAACTATATAGTGAAATAACACTCAATCAACTTTCAGCAATTTGCCACTTAAGCCCCAATTATCTTTCTTCCTTGTTTAAAAAGGAAGTAGGGATTTCCTTTAGTGAATATATTCAGCAACAAAGGATTGAAGAGGCAAAAAAGCTATTAACCTATACAAGCTACCCCATTTTAGACATTGGTTCATTACTTAATTTCACAGATCAAAGCTATTTTATTAAAGTTTTCAAGAAATTTACAGGTATCACCCCTAAGCAATATAGAAATAAGGATGTCCATCAATAATAAAGAAAGTAAAAGAATGTTCGTGACCAGCTTTTACTTTCTTTTTACATAGTAAAAGTCATACTTGCAGTACCACTTGCATATTTTAAAACGTAATCATTACACTTTAAGGAGGTACATGTGGAACGTCTCCATCTTTCAAGATATGTATTGAATTTTTGGTTCATCTTCATGCTATTAGTAAGCTTGCTACCATTCCTGTTATTCAATATCTCAGCATTAAGTGATTTAAGTTCCTCTTTACTCAGTCTGCATACTATTTTTTTAAGTATTTTAATTGAGGCATTACCGTTTGTGTTAATTGGTATCAACATTGCGGGCTTTATTCAGATTTTTATCACAGAGGAACATATTCAAAGGTGGATTCCTCAAAATGCGGTAATGGCCGTTGTCATGAGCTGTCTTGTAGGTGCATTATTTCCAGCCTGCGAATGTGGAATCGTGCCTATTGTGAGAAGATTGATTGCCAAAGGTGTACCGATTCATGCAGCTATAGGCTTTATGTTAACTGGCCCACTCATTAATCCAATCGTTATTCTCTCTACCTATATGGCATTTGGAAATGATTTGAAAATAGCCAGCTTACGAATGCTGCTAGGTTTTGTTATCGCTATTGTCGTAGCATTACTCATTAGCTTGTTTTTTAAAGGTTCACAATTTAAAAGCTCCTTACAACCTCATTCATTGGCAACAGCTAACCAACCAATATCCTTTGTCACAAAACTATTCAATATGTTCAAACATGCCATTGATGAATTTTTTGATATGGGCAAATACTTAATTATTGGGGCATTTTTAGCTGCTTTTGTCCAAACCTATGTATCTACCAAAACACTCGTAGAAATTGGAGATGGCGTATCCTCCTCTATTTTGGTCATGATGGGCTTAGCCTTTATTCTTTCACTTTGCTCGGAGGCAGATGCCTTTATTGGGGCATCCTTTAGTGCTACTTTCTCAACCCCATCCATTCTTGCATTTCTTGTTTTTGGTCCCATGATTGACTTGAAAAATACCATTATGTTAATGAGCGTATTTCGCTTCAAATTTGTCTTCTGGTTAGCCGCCTTAGTGGCTATCATTGTCTATATTAGTATATGGATTCTTTCACCGTATCTCTAAGGGGGAAAACCATGAAATTTCACGTTCAGCAAGCGCTAAGAGCCCTTATTCTACTTGCTTTCTCAGCTATGATTGCGAGCCTGCATTGGACCGGGGAACTAACAAAATTCATTAACCCCAAATATGAAAGCCTTAGCCAAACAGCTGCCATTTTATTTTTTATACTGTTTCTTGTTCAGCTAACAAGAGTCATATCATTTACCCAGACGACCCATCATTGCGACGACAGTGGACATGCTTGCTGTTCACATCATGACCATGGTCATTCAGTCTTTACACGCAAAAAATGGCTAGCCTATCTTATTATTATGACACCGATTTTGACGGGCTTCTTCGTGCCTGCCAAAATTTTAGATGCTGCAATCGCTGATAAAAAGGGTGGGGCCTTCTTTCTCACTCAGCAAAGTCAACCATCCAAAATTGAGGATTACCTCACTTCAAATGAAACGATTGATGAAAATATCTATGACGAGCATGATCCTGACCCTAAACTAATGGAAGAAAAGCAGGAAATGACAAAAAAGCAATATGAACAATTAAAGCAACAGCTATCTCAACAAACTATGCTGAAAATGACAGATGAGGATTATACGATTTATTACGAGGACATGCATCAACATCTAGCAAACTATTTAGGGAAGCAAATCCAGTTAAAAGGCTTCGTTTTGAAAGAAGATAGCTTTACAGAAAAGCAACTAGTGGTTTCCAGATTCCTTATTACCCATTGTGTTGCTGATGCAAGTATCGTAGGCTTTTTGACAGAATTTCCTGAGGTTCCAACTATCAAAGAGGATACATGGATTGAGGTAATCGGTACAATCGGTCAAACAACTTATGAGGGTGCAAGCCTACCCGTTATTCATATTGATGATTGGGTAACAATTGAACAGCCTGAATCACCATATCTTTACCCCATAAATATTCGAATGAGTTTCTAGCAACATGAAAGGGCAAAGTTTATATCTTTGCCCTTTCATAGTGTTGAAAAACAAAACGATCCATAGAATTTTTGTGAAAGGTGAAAAAGGATTTCCGTTGCAGGCTACTTGCTTTCCTGTGGGCGAGCGCCGAGCCGCTCCGTTTAGAGGCTCGCCTGTCTTGCTATCCTACGGGAGTCAAGTAGCCTTCCACTCTATAAAAATATTTCTTGTTAGCAAAGTTTTTCAAATAAAGTGAAGGTATTCACTACTGGTGTTGTCACTCATCACTTCTCCACATCGAAAATAAGAGTCTATCCTTTTACCACATGGTGGATTGGAGCAGCGGCTTATCGGACGCCCCTGGAAAGGACGCTGGCGGAACAGAAATCAACCCCTCGCCTTTCAAAATGACTGTTTCTGCCGTTGACATCACCTTTTTCATCTATTAATTGGGTAATAGTACATCTAGACCTAAATGGGAACGTAATGTGCTCCCTTCATATTCAGCACGGAATAGCCCCCGCTCTACTAGCATAGGGATCACATCACTAAAGAATAAATCTAAAGATTTCGGAGGTCCACCTGGTACAGCAATAAAGCCATCCAATGCACCCTCCTCATAAAAAGTAATGATTTGATTGACAATGTCCTGTGGTGTGCCGATTGCCACAAGGTGAGCTGAGCCAATTACTTCTGGACGTGCAAGCAATACCTCAACAGTTGGTTCATTGTCGATAATATAACGACGCACCAAATCGGCATGTGTTTTACTACGTACTTTTTGATCTTTTGGCGGCAGCATATCAGCCGTTATCTGATCTTGCAGTGCCAAATGACGAATATCCATGCCTATCACTGATTCTAGAGCACTATAGCGACGCTCAAGTGTTAAATGTGCATGTGCTTGACGGTACATTTCGAGTGCTTCCTCATATGTATCGCCTATAAAGAAATAGAGCCCTGGTAATAACCGAATATCATCGGCTGAACGACCAACCTCAACCGCGCGTTTACGCAAGTCATTACGCATTTCAACACCCACCTCCATAGCAGGTGTCGCTGCAAAAATCGCATTGGAAACAGTAGCCGCAAATTGACGACCTACATCCGATGCACCTGCTTGGAAGAATGGTATATCTCCTGCTGGATGCATAGGTAGATTTAAAGGGCCATTAATATGGAAAAACTCACCCTCATGCTCAATCGGCTTGACAAGCTCATTTATTTTCTCTAAATCACCATTTGTTTCCAATACTTCATAGGGATGACTATGCCATAGCTGTTTCACGACCTCTATACATTCTGAGGCTTTAGCATACCTCTCCTCTGATGAAGCCATAGGTTCATTACTGAAATTATTGGCCCCATCAATGGAAGTGACGATATTCCAGCCTACTCGTCCCTCACTAATCCAATTCAACGATTGCAATTGACGTGCAATCAAATATGGTGGTATAAAGGATGTCGAGATGGTAGTCACTAAACCAATCTGCTTAGTTTCTCGTGCCACCGTTGCCATTAAAAAGCTAGGATCTAAGCCAACCGTTCCTTTTGTTTTAGCCATTAATTCTGGATGTGCTACTAAATAATCTGCCTTAAATAAAAAATCTAATTTAGCTTCCTCAGCACGCTGTGCAAATGCAATATGTTCATCAAGTAATGCACCCTTCTTACCATGATTACCATGTACAGCTATATGCATGCCAATAATAAGATGTCTTCTCATTGTTATATTCTCCTCTCTTTAATTGAAAATGATTATCATTTTCATAATAGGCTTACTTTTTAAATATTGCAACCAAATCCTTTACATACAAAAAAAGACAGGTACCTAATGAATAAGGACCTGTTATTTTGATTGCTATTTATTACTTTTCGTTTACTATGCCCCATGGAAAATCATGAGTCTCTCATTTGAGTTGCGACGACTTTTTACATGATAGTTAGATAGGATTTGCGAAAATTTGTTTTTCTGTCGGTTCCCATAGAACAATTCCCACATCCTTCTTCTGATCAATGATCCGAACGGTAATAGGGATGTACTCAAATAAAATCGTATTTAAATTTGTACTAATCAGTTGTAACAAGCCTACTAATTCCGTATCATTGATTAGCGGCGCGTGTACTTCCATTTTAATATCTGTTAATTTGCCCTCTTCATAGCGAAGTCTCCCTATAATTTTAGGGTTTAAATGCTTAAACCCTGCTTGAATATCTTCTTTAAAAATTAATAATTTATTATACATATTTTGATCTAAGCTATATAATGCCTCTGATGGAAATGAGTAATACTTTTTATCAATCTCAGACCACTTTGCTATAGTATTTTCTCCTTTTGCAATAAAGGTTTCAGCTAAAAATAAGCCAGGAATAATATCATTTATATTGGATTCCTGATATAAAGTTAAATAAATAGGGACTTCCGGTATCTTTTTATTGTTTCTTATATCCTGAATGATCTTGCCAGCTATTTTTTTGCCGTAATTTTTCACATCATTGCTATCATCATCATTTTGATCTACTTTCACTTGTCCTGTGTAAATTAACCCTTTGTCATCCGATACACGTATATCATAAAATTCATTTAACGATATCGCAATCGACATTCCCTCTAGCTTGTTACTTTCCTTATGAATAAAATTATGTTCTACTACATGAGAGAGAATTAGCGGATACTTTTTCTCATCCTCTAAAACATCACCAGTTCTAGTTTCAATGGCTGGATTCAAGCCAATACCTTCCTCTGTTTTTCTAGCTAACCATTGCTTAATCATTTGCTCATCCAAATATTGACCTTCCTGCAAATAATACTTTTCAGTTGCAAAATGATTCACAGATAAATCCATGAGCCCCCTCTCTATTTCATTTATATTTAACGCATTATTCATATTGTTAACCATTAAGCCTCGCGCAATATTACTTTTTGCAGGCTGTTGAATTTCATAGGCTTCCTTTTTTTGAATAGATGAAATATACATTTTTTCATTCGTCGTATCAGGCTCAACCTCACCACTACTACAAGATGCTAATAACCCTATGGATGCGATTAAACTAAATAAACACTTTCTCTTTTTCATCACAAATACTCCTTGATCATATGTAGATATTTAATATTTCCATAATTTAACCATACCAAATTTTACAAAACAAAACATCATATATTTACAAATATCACCATTCTATAGTGAGATCAAAAAAAACCTATGTTCAAGAAAAAATGAACATAGGTCTTTACTATTGTAGATGGTTGTGAGAAAAGTTTATTTTTGATCAGGTGCAGTCTTCTAGCTTTGGAGTGGTTTCTTCATGTTTATAAGGAGGTCGCTCTTCCAATGAGCCAAGACCAATCTTTTCTAAGCAACTTCCTCACTTTCCCAGCGCAGCCTCCAACTGAAGCGGCTTCCCCATTTTTGAGCATTACCCCTCAACTATGGAGCGAATGCTACTTTGCATTTTTATCGGGTTGGTGAATGCCAAAAATATTGCCTTCTGTATCGATATAATAGCCTTGCCATGCCATCCCAGGTAAAGCATGTTTCGATATAGCTACTTTGCCACCATTTTCAAGAATTTTGGCTTCTGTTCCATCGTAACTTTCGACACCCATGGTACAAGCAAAGCCATTCAACGCTTGATTGACTTCTGGTGGTGGACCTTGTCGTTGCATTAACGCACCATTAATACCAAGTTCATCTTCCTCACCTGTCACTGCTCCAAAGTACGGCATGCCTGCATAGTCACTCCAGTCTTGAAATGACCAGCCAAATACTTTCCCATAAAAATGCTTTGCCCGCTCCATATCATTTACATGGATTTCAAAATGAACTAATCTTCCCATAGTACCCTCTCCTTCAAGATGAATATATTCACTATATAGCATTTTCAAAAAGATTGAAAATTAAAACATATAGAAAATAGTCACCAGTTTTACAATTGACTATACACAGAAAATGCATCCGTAATGTTATATTGCTCCGTCCGAGGACCTCCTTCAGCTCCTACTGTCACTAACACATATTCTTGTCCATTAACAGTTGCTAAACTTGCTAAACATAATCCTGCATCCTCTGTATAACCCGTCTTGCCACCTAGGATTTTCCCTCCTGGCAATACACTTGATGTCATATGCTGAAACATTCGATTAGTAAATGTAATACCCTCCGGATGAAGGTTCGTTGACTTAATAGAATATCTTTCTGCTGTATAAACATTTCGAAACTCATCATTTGTTAAGGCATATTGTAAGAGTAGTGACATATCTTTCACAGTTGTATAATGATCTGGATGATGCAGTCCTGTTGTATTCATAAAATGAGTATTTTTCATTCCCAGTTGCTGCGCCTTATCATTCATAAGCTTTACAAATTTCCGTTCTGAACCAGCAGCATATTCAGCTAAACCAATGGATGCCTCTGCACCTGATGGCAGCATGGAACCATACAATAAATCCTCTATCGTCAACCTCTCATTCGGAAGAAAACCTGCCACTGAAGCATTTTCCTCGTATAAATCATTAAAGATGTTTTTAGGTAAAACGATTTCATCTTGTAAGCTTGGAATTTGCTCAATCGCGACTAAAACAGTCATCATTTTCGTCAAAGATGCAGGATAAATGACTTCCTCACTATTTTTATCTAATAGTACTTGATTTTCATCTAAATTCACTAAAATGGCATTAGAACTATATAAATCGATATTGAGCATATCGCTACTCATCGTCGATATTACTTTTGGTGAATCAACCATCTCCTGACGTAATGTTACAGGTGTTTCTTTCAATATCAAATAAACAAATACGATCATGAACAGGAACAATATACTTACAATACCTTTTCTTGTGAACATAAAAACAACTCCTTCTCTTTATGCTTTTATTGAACCATAAAAAAAGGAGCTTATTTTTAATTAACTATTAGTGAATTCTTAAGGTTTCTTAAGAATTGGCTGGAATCATAACTATGAACACGGTTTGATTGTGATGAGAAGTAGCTGTAATTGTCCCTCCATGGGCTTGCACAATTTCATTTGAAATGGCTAAACCAAGTCCAGCACTACCCGTTTGTGTAGACCTTGCACTATCTAAACGGTAAAACTTTTCGAATATCATCTTTAATTTTTCAGGCGGTATGGTCTTCCCTGTATTCTTAAATGAAATAAACGTTTGATTGTTTTCATTTTGTGCACTAATTTCGATTGTACTATTGGGTTCACTATAGGCAATTGCATTTTTTAAAATATTATTAAATACCCTTGCTAATTTATTTCTGTCTGCATAGATAGTCATCTCTCCATCTATATTGACGATGGCTTTTTGACCCTTTGGTGCTAACAATGGGTAAAACTCATCGGCTACTTGCATTAACATATAGTTAAGAGGAATAAGGTCTTTCTCTAAAACGATGGATTGTAAATTAAATCTTGTGATTTCAAAAAACTCATTGATTAATTGTTCTAGTCTATAGGATTTCTCTAATGTAATCGTTACATATTTTTCTTTTTGCTCAACAGGCATATCCCTTGCCTCATCTAAAAGGCTTAAGTAACCAATGATAGATGTTAAGGGTGTTTTTATATCATGAGCTAAATAAACAACCAGATCATTTTTACGTTGTTCTGCTTCTTGTGCATCCCTTGCACGCTTTTCTAATTTATATTTCACATCATTTAATTTCTTCTCTAAAAAATCGAGCTCTGTCGGAAGATGAATTTCCTTCTCTGACTCATCTGCAAGCATAGTGATACTGTTACTAATTTGATGAAAATAACGAGTAAAACGAGAGAGGGCAATATAAAAAATGATCAACAATAATAGGATAAATCCTATAGTAAGCCAAAGAGGTTTATTTTGTTGAAATAACACATTGTAGGCATTTTGTGCAGCAAAGTAATCGAGCTGCAAGACATTTTCGCAAAAGGCTATAAAAGCATCTGCAAAGGGAGCTTGTAAAACACCATCAATGAATGCAAAGTTGATTATAAAACCTATTATGATTGCTATAATAAGAATAAAAACGATTTGTAAAATCATCTTCCTCTTCAATCCGCCAAACTCATTTTTCAATGGTATACCCCACTCCCCAAACAGTTTTAATAAATTTTGGGTTTTCCGCAGAATCTTTCATTTTTTCCCTTAAATGTCGTATATGAACCATTACGGTATTATTGCTGTTAAAATACTTGTCCCCCCAAATTTCTTGAAATAATTGCTCTGAACTAATGACCTTCCCTCGATTTGTACACAAATACCATAGAATTGCGAATTCCGTAGGGGTTAGGGATACCTGTCTTTCATTTAAAAAGACCTGCCGTGTGTTCTGATTGATCATCAAACCAGCGAAATCAATGATATCTTCTGTTTGCTTCGAACCTTGGTTGTACAATGTAAATCTTCTTATTTGTGCCTTGACACGAGCAACCAATTCCAATGGACGAAATGGCTTTGTTATATAATCATCTGCTCCTAAAGAAAATCCATTTATTTTATCAATCTCTTCTTCCTTTGCCGTAAGCATAATCACTGGAAAATTAAATGTTTCTCGGATTTTTTGTAAAATGGTAAAGCCATCTATCTCTGGCATCATAATATCGAGAACAGCTAAATCCACATTTTCCCGCATAATACACGCCAGAGCCTCTTGAGCTGTATAGTACTTAAATACATGGTAGTTTTCATTTTTTAAATATAACTCAATTAAATCTGCAATTTCTTTTTCATCGTCAACAACTAAAATATTCAAATGAATTGTCCTCTCCTTCTACTTACACAATTTCCAATGATTTTTCACAGGCATTATAGCACTTACGAATAGCTATATCTATTAATAAGAATAGGTTATTTAAAGCGCAATAAAAAAGTAGAGATGGAAAAAACCTCTTTCCAACTCTACTTTCCATATTGAATCCCAAGCCTTATCGTTATTCGATATTTAATTTGTTCAATTGGTCGCCACAGTAGTAGATTTCCGATTCAAATCCTGTGTTACCACTCTGCCTGAATAATAGTGCATTTGTTCATTTAATTTATGCTCTTTTACGGTTAAATTGGTTGGCCTTACTTTCAGAACAAGCGTCTTACTCCCGAGTGATGATTGATACTTTTCGATATGTGTTTTCGACAAAGGGGCGTGATAATAACCTGGGACATATTTATCAAGCATTGCCTGCATTGCCACAGTAGCCTCATCTAAATCTGTGACAATTTCCACCAAACCATTTGCGATGACACTCATATAAGCTGTATCCGTGTTAGCAGGAATGGGATCTACCATTGTTCCATAATTCTCGCATATAGAAATACATGCATTTGGGTTGGCTGTTAGGATGTCTATTTTCCTGCCTTCATTGGCACCGTGGAAATAAAAACTCCCATCTTTGAAGACATAATTTAGTGGCAGAACATATGGTGTATGTTGATCCACTAAACCAAGAAAAGCGGTTTGTGCGTCTTTTAAAAATGGTTGAATTTGTTTTTCATCTGTACAAGCTCTTTGCAGCATTCGAATGTCTGTTTTCATCTTTTTATCCCCCTATCCTCTACTAAAGAGGAGTCTACAGCAGGATTGCCCTCTAAAAAAGGGACAGTTTTATGAAAAGGGATGGGTACAACTTTCAAATATTGAAATGAAAGTTAGTTATGCACTTTATTTATTCACCTGCATCTCGATAAAATAATTTAAGCTGTGCAACAATCAGAATGCTAATGACTACAAGTAAAAACCAAGAGCTTATTTTGCCAAAATGCACAATCGACCATGCTACCTCTTGATTAGGATATGACCATGCCCCAAAGAAAGTAGCGATATTTTCAGCAATCCAAATGAAAAAGCCAATCAAAAAGAAAGACGCAACGATGGGCATTTGATAGATTTTATTTCGCACCTTAAATTTGACCATTGTTCGATAAAACACCACAAAAAGTAATGCCATTAACAGCCATCTAAAATCATAAATAAAATGATGGGTGAAGAAATTGAAGTAAATCATGGCTCCTAGTGGAATGGCTACATAACTTTTTGGCCAACTCACGATTTTCAAATCGAATCTACGCCAGGCTTGGCAAATATAACTCGCCACACTAGCATACATAAATCCACTATATAATGGCACACCTCCTACTTTTGACCATGCCTCTTCAGGATAAGACCAAGAATTAAAATTCACTTTATACAGTTCTAGCACAAGTCCAATAATATGAAACAGACAGATGACTTTTATTTCATCCTTTGTTTCTAATCCAAATCTATACATCAAGTATTGCGTCAATAGACAGATGACTAGAATGAAATCGTATCTTGCTACACCTGGTATTGGAACAGCTCTAGAAAATGCAAGTGTAAAAAATATTACAACAGGAAAAATACAGGATAACGATTGTTGATACGTAAAGATTCCTAAATCTTTAACAAAATTTTTTAACATGAATCCACCTCAGATTAGCTCAAAACTAAATTTATTCTTGTATGAAGAATAAACGATAAATTATCCTATTTCAATATTTTTTTATCGAAAAACGATAAATTTTTTCGTTTTATTTTGGAACTATTCTTTGGTAGTTTCGTCTTTGTTGTTCTTTATTAATAAAGAAAAGAGTAGCCACATAATACAGCTACTCTTATTACTTAAAGATACATTTTTTGATCTAATTTTAACTGGACTTCTTGTTGGTTTATTACTAAATTTGTAACTTTTTTCACTTTTAAATAATAAATAATATAACAGCCAATGAAGAAAGCTCCACCACAGTAAAGGGCTAATCGTTGAGCGGGATCAAAAGCCAAGCTTGCCATAACGATGCAGTTTGCCAATAATCCTAAAATAGGAATAACCGGATAGAATGGTGCTTTGAATTTTAAATCCTCCACTTTTCCTCCTTGGCGTAAATAGGAGCGTCTAAATGCAATTTGAGAAGCAGTAATTGCAATCCACCCAATTTGTGCACCTAAACCTGCTAGGGATAAAAGCCACACAAATACGGTATTAGCGGCAAATACGCTTGACAATAATGACAAACCAGCAACAGCAAGGGTAATCAATAATGCATTCATTGGAATTCCTCTTCTATTCACCTTCCCTAACAATGGACTTGCCATCTTTTCAACGGAAAGAGAAAACAGCATACGTGTTGCAGCATATAAACCCGAGTTAGCGACCGATAATAAAGCTGTTAGAATAACAAAATTCATAATATCTGCTGCATACGGAATCCCTATACTATCTAATACAACAACAAATGGACTTTCAACAACACCCGCTTTATCCATAGGAATCATAGCTGCCAATACAAAGACAGATAACACAAAGAAGAACAGCGTACGCCACACGGTTTGTTTAATAGATTTAGGGATTGTTTTTTCGGGATTTTCACTCTCTCCAGCAGCAATACCGATTAATTCTGTACCTTGAAATGAAAAATTCACGGTAATCATGGTAATGAGCAGTGCTGTTAAACCATTTGGAAAAAGACCACCCTCATAAAAATGAGTAAGAAATGGGGAATCTGTTCCATTTTTCATATCGATCAGCCCAAACATAGCTGCTCCCCCAACCGCAAGGAACATCAGGATGGCCAAAATTTTAATGCTTGAGAAGACAAATTCTGCTTCGCCAAAGGCTTTTGCAGATAAACCATTCAAGACAAAGAGCAGTGCAGCAAATATTAGGCACCACATCCATACTGGAGAATCAGGAAACCACCTTTGCATAAGTTGTCCAGCACCTAAAAATTCGAGTGCAACAGTTACTGCCCAGCCTAGCCAGTACAGCCAGCCAACAGCAAAACCAGTGGCAGGACCGATAAACTTCGTCGTATATGTTTGGAATGAACCAGATACTGGCATAGCAACAGATAATTCACCCAAGCATAGCATTGTTAAATACATTACTGCTCCGCCTACTAAATAAGCTAGAATGGCACCGGTTGGCCCCGCTTGATTAATGGTGTACCCTGAGCCAAGAAAAAAACCAGTTCCAATACATCCTCCGAGAGAAATCATAAATAAGTGTCTAGCTTTCATACTTCTTTTCAATTCATATTGTTCTGCTGCCATAAAAAACTCCTTACACTAATTATCTTGTAAGCACTTTCTTTTTTTCGTGCACGACAGATAACTATTTGAAATTTAAATAATTGATAGATGTTCAAGTTAATATATTTTATAAACTGTCAATTTTCTGACAAAATAAAGGCTATTGATGTGCTAGAGCATTTGCTTTTTCTATAGTAAACTTTATTTAGGGAGAGCTACTTTCTTATATTTGGTTGTGGCGACCTTATAGTCTAAGAAAAGTTCTTCCTTTACGAGAGAAATGATGTCACTATCCTTTGTTTACAGTAATGTATCACCAAATAGAGAGCTGATTAAAGCTACAGCAGCAATTGCCGTTTTATTATATTGATCTAATACTGGATTTGTCTCAACAAACTCTGCAGAAGTAATGATATTTGCTTCTGACAGCATTTCCATCGCTAAATGGCTCTCACGGTAACTAATACCACCTGCAACTGGGGTTCCTACACCTGGCGCATCGTTTGGATCAAGTCCATCTAAATCCAAAGATAAATGAACACCGTCTGTACGCTCCTTTAAATAATCAATTGTTTGTGACATTACAGTTGTCATCCCTAAACGATCGATTTCATGCATCGTATACACTTTAATACCAATTTCTTTAATAAGCTTTTTCTCACCTGGATCTAAATCACGAGCACCAATAATCACAACATTTTCAGGCTTAACTTTTGGCGCATAGCCTCCGATATTCGTTAGTGCAGGATGGCCAAGACCTAAACTTACAGCTAAAGACATACCGTGAATATTTCCTGAAGGAGATGTCTCACCTGTGTTTAGATCACCGTGTGCATCATACCAAATGACACCTAAATTCTCATAATTCTTTGAGACACCTGCTAATGTGCCAATCGCAATACTATGATCTCCACCTAAAACTAAAGGAAAACGTTTTAAGGAAATTTCATGATCTACTTTCTGACCTAGTTTTTCATTACTTTCTGTGACCGTTTTTAAATTTTTTAAGTTTGTCTTTCCTTCTATTTCTTTATCTTCCTGTTCGATGTCAATGGTTAAATCCCCTTCGTCATGTATGGAATAACCAAGGCCCTCAAGTCGTTCCGTTACCCCTGCATATCTAATAGCACTTGGTCCCATGTCTACCCCTCTTCTAGTTTGGCCTAAATCCATGGGTACCCCAATAATTGTCACTTCTTTATTCATGATCATTTCTCCTCTCCAATAATTACTTTCACAGTATAAAGAAAATGATATACTGACTCAACTCGACATTATTTTAAATTTTTATACAGTTTAAATTATTGAAAACATAGATATTTGCTTGTATAAACGATTGCATAAACGCTATTTCAGTGAATATTAAAACAATTTTTTCCTATTTTAAGCGATTATTTTACATAAACTACCAAAATGAATATTAAAAATATTCTATTTCCATTGTTTTTTTTGAAAATTAAGATGGTAATTTTAGCAAAAAAGATAATATATTGATAAATAATTTACAATTTATTCAAATTAACCCCTTTTTTTCTACATAAAAAAAGCCTTACTACAATAGTAATTAGGCTTTATTATCCTTATTTTAATAATTTCACAATACTATTCAAACAGGTTTCTTTATAAAATTTATGTTGTTCTTCTAAATCACAAGTTAACCATTGTATTAACGAACCATCAATCATTGCTCTCATCATTTTTGCAGAGGCTAAGGAATCAATGTTTGGGCTAAACACACCTTCCCTTTTTCCTAATTCAATAATTTCTTGACCAATTCCCCAGCAATTCTCATAAAATTTTAAGTTGATTCTTTTATAATCCTCATTGCCGTTTGCCTTGGCTAAAAAATCTAAATAGACTCTGTAAAACTTTTTATTATCTTGGGGTGACACAAAAACAGCGTTTAAGTAGGCTTGAAGCTTTTCTATAGCTGTTTGATATTTGCCTATTTCTTGTATTTCAACACTATAGATTTTGCTCGTAGTGGATTCCAGTAATGCCAATAATATATTTTGTTTACTTGTAAAGTAGTAGTGAACTACCCCTTTTGAAACATTGGCATGATCGGCTATGTCTTGTAGTGTAACTTTATCATAACCTAACTTTGAAACAGCATTAAAGGCTGCTTTCATAATTTGTTTTTTACGTTCTTCCTCTTTCTTTTTCATAGATGCCTCCGGTGATTTAATCAATTACGCCTTAGTGTAATTGCCGCTGACGCTTCGCTTGTACGCGAAGAAACAATGCATCCAGATTTTTTTGATTTTGCTCGAAAGCTCATTTCTAAAAACTGTGACATCCGCTGGCGGCTTTATGAGGATTCAACGGCTATCTCCCATTATAAATGAGAGGGATTTCTGTATATAACACTTTGCTTTTGATACAAAAACATATGCTGAATCAAGTTAAAGCTATTATACAGGAAGAATAGGTAAACGCCAATTTTATATTGACCGGTCAGAATAATTTTGTTACTGTTTATTGGAATTAAATGATAAGGGGATGTTTACTATGACAATAGGAAGTTTTAAAGCGTTAGTTGTCAATCAAGAGGAAGAGTTTACAGTTAAAGTAAATGAATTGACTTTAGCAGACCTACCACAAGGTGAGGTATTAATTAAGATTTGTTATTCAAGCATTAATTATAAAGATAGTCTTGCTTCTATTCCTGATGGTAAAATCGTCACTTCTTATCCTTTTGTACCTGGTATTGATTTAGCTGGAGTCGTTGTTTCCTCTGAAGACCCTCGCTTTAACGAAGGTGATGAGGTCATTGCGACTAGCTATGAAATAGGGGTCTCCCATTTTGGTGGTTTTAGTGAATATGCTCGTATCCCTGCTAAATGGATTGTGCCACTTCCAAAAGGGCTTTCGCTCAAGGAAGCAATGGTAATTGGTACTGCAGGATTTACTGCTGCATTGTCTATCAAAAAATTAGAGGACAATGGCATTAACCCTGAAAAAGGAAAAATTCTTGTTACTGGCGCAACAGGTGGTGTCGGTAGTTTTGCGGTCTCTATTCTTTCAACACTTGGTTATCAAGTAGAAGCAAGCACAGGAAAAAAAGCTGAACAGGACTATTTAAATACTCTTGGGGCTACTTCAATCGTTAGTCGGGAAGAAGTTTATGATGGGAAGATTAGAGCATTAGGTAAACAAAAATGGGCGGCTGCTGTTGATTCTGTTGGCGGAGAGCCACTCGCCTCTTTATTAAGTCAAATTCAATACGGAGGTGCTGTTGCGATTAGTGGTTTAACTGCAGGCACAAAGCTTCCTACAAGTGTCTTCCCCTTCATTTTAAGAGGGGTAAATTTACTTGGAATTGATTCTGTTTATTGTCCAATGGATATTCGCTTGAACATCTGGCAGCGCCTAGCGACAGATTTTAAACCAGCAAACCTTGACAATTTCATTCAGCAAGAGGTCACACTACAGCAACTTCCAAATGTTTTACCTCTTTTACTAAAAGGCCAAGCAAGAGGAAGAATTCTTGTTACTTTATAAGTTATTCGATTTAAATTTAAAAAGGTTTGATATACTCATTCCCCTTTTTATTTCCCAGAAAATATTGATAGTCTTCATCAATGATACAAAGGCTACTACGCATATAAAGCGTGGTAGCTTTTTTTATGGCTGACATCTCCCTGACATAATGGCCATTTATAGTAATTCATGAACGACCCACTTGCTCACTTTAGACAAATTCAGACGATAATGTTTGTCTAATTTATCATTAACGAGCATACCCATAGAGTATGTAGGCAGCATTTTGGGAACTGAAAACTATAATCAACTTTTGGAGATGATCATATGAAGCGAGCACATATCAATGAATTAAATATTACACGTGCATTAGCCATTCTTGCTGTACTCCTCATCCATTCTACTAGTACACCTGTTACAGCATTATCTAGTGAGTCAAAATTTTATCCACTATATGTATTTCTCAATATTTTTCCCAAATTCGCTGTACCTGTTTTTATTTTCTTAAGCGGATTCGTTTTATTTTACAACTATATACAAAAAGAACTAACGAAAGAGCTTATCATTCGTTTTTATAAAAAAAGAGTGACACAAATACTCATCCCTTATCTCTTTTTTTCTATTTTTTATTATATAGCCATGCAATTTTATGTGACACATGATTTAGTATCCACATGGCATGCTTTATTTAGTGTTGAATTTCTCGAAAAACTATTAATAGGAAAAGCGTACACTCATTTGTATTATATTTTTATTATTGTACAGTTCTATCTTATATTCCCTTTATTCTTATATGTTTTAAAGAAAAAGCCAGCCCTATCTCCTCATCTAATTTGGATTGGCTTCGTTCTTCAATGGGCCTTTATTCTATTAAATGCAGAGTTTTGGCAGTACCCCTATAGAGGGAGTATTTCCTTCTCTTATATTTGCTATTTTTTAGCTGGTGCATTTTTAGGTATTTATTTTGAAAAATATAAAGGATGGCTTCAATTAAAAAAAGGAAATTTTCCTATCCCCCTCCTTTTTATATGGTGTGTAGGGCTATTATCTACTATCTATAATGTTTATTTATATTACTATGTTTTTTCGTCACAAACCTATTTAGTGAACAGCACCGTATTTGAACTAGTTTTTCAGCTACAATCTTTAACAGCCTGTATCGTCTTATTACAGCTTTCTTATTGGATCTATAATAAATGGAACCATACATGGGTCAACGGTTTCATAAACTTAGGAGTAGTATCATTTGGCGTCTATCTATTGCATCCATTTTTCCTTTTCCTTTACAGACAAATTAGTACTGGCGGCAATAGTGTCCTCTATCACTTATGGAGTGCTGGTGGCTTTATCTTTGCTCTATTTATTACATGGATGATTGTGCTGTTAATGGGCAAATTTTTCAAATACCATTGGATTGCTTTTGGGCCTATTCCGCAAAAGTTCCCTTATAAATAAAATTCATAGATGAACAAGGGAATATTCCTATCGTAAAACTAAAATTTTGAAAAACAAAACGATCTATAGAATTTTTGTGAAACGTGAAAATGAATTTCCGTTGCAGGCTACTTGCTTTCCTGTGGGCGAGTGATCTGACCCCAAAAATATAAACTTTTTTACGAAGCTTTTCGATACTCAACGGGACTTTTTCCGTTGAGTTTTCTTTTAATCCGCTCATGATTGTAATAGTAAATATAATCTGCTAATGCTTTTGTCAATTCTACATAGTTTTTAAACGTAGTCGTGTACAGAAATTCTGATTTCAGAATACCAAAAAAGCTTTCGATCACGGCATTATCTAAACAATTTCCTTTCCGTGACATACTCTGCTTGATTTCGTACGTTGCCAATAACGCTTTAAAACGTGGTATTTGATATAACCATCCTTGATCAGAATGGATGATTAAGTCACTCTTTTCTGATAGCTGTGTATACGTAAACGCCATTTTAAAAGACTGTTGGACTAACTCAAAATTAGGTGATTTTGATACCTCATATCCAACGATTTCTCGATTGAATAAATCTAATACAGCCGATACATAGATTTTTTGACCGTTTATTTTAAACTCCGTTACATCAGTTACCCATTTCTGATTGGGTGCAGTAGCTTCAAAATCACGTTGGATGACATTTTCTGCGACATAGCCGACTGTCCCTTTATACGAACGGTATTTTTTAGGGCGTACCGTCCCTTTTAAGCCCAATTCTTGCATCAATCGTTGGACAGCTTTGTGGTTGATTAAAATCCCTTCATTTCGGAGGGCAAGCCAAATACGACGATAGCCATAACGCCCCTTATGGTGATGAAAAATTGTCTGGATTCGTTCTTTGATCGCCTGATATTTATCTGGTTTTACCCATTTTTGAAGATGATAATAATACGTACTTTTCTTAAGTTTCGCGACTTTGAATAGAGCTTGAAGTGGAAATTCCAGCCTTAGCTCATACACAGCTCTCACTTTTTCTTCGGTTTGAATGCTTCCTTTTCTTGAACTAAGGCTTTCAACTTTTTTAAATAGGCGTTTTCCATACGTAAATAGTCAATTTCCGCTTTTAACTCTTCCATTGTTTTTTCGTTTAAGTCAGACGAAGGTGGTTGTTTTTTTGGCATCGATTGGCACTCCTTTTCTATTTGATAGAGTACCTTATCAGCCTTGGACATCCATTGTTTTTTCCATCTCCGAATGGTTTCACGAGAAGGAATATTAAACTTCGCAGCAGTCTGAAGGAGCGAATCGCCCGTCTCTATCAGATGTTGAATTACTTTTATTTTAAAAGAATCTTCGTAATTCGTGAACCCTTGAGGACGAATAATTCCTTCGATGCCATGATAGCGATATAATTCAATCCATAATCGAACGTACTGTCGATCCCTCTGTAATCGATTGGCAATCTGATACGTACTTTCTTTTTCTTCAAAGTAAGCTAGAACTGCGGCTAACTTTTGTTCATCAGAAATCACTAACTGCACCCCCTATAGTAGATTTTTAAGTCCAATATTTTGGGTGCAGTTCAGAGACCCTGAAGCGAACGCGCAGTGAGTGAAGCGACGCCCCCTGGAAAGGACGCTGGTGAAACGGAAATCAACCCCTCACCTTGCCAAAAAGTCTTTTTCTGCTATTGACATGATCTTATTTCAACAACATGAAGCCCTGTAGAGATGTCTCTACAGGGCTTCTTATAATTGACAGGTTGAATTATTTTGAAATAGAACCGTCTTTTACTTTATTGTTATTCACATCAGCTAAGTTAGTTGATTTGAATTCTACTACAATGCTATCTGTTAAAGCATATTGATCTTTAGTTGTCACTTTAAGTTTACCGTTTTCTACAACAGCAGCAGTAATTTTCACAGTAGAGCCAGCAATTTTCACTGTTAAACCTGTTGGTGTAGCTTCATTTACAATACTTTCAGAGAAGTCTACGATAAATGTTTTATTATCTACTACTGTTACTTGAGAAGCTACAGGGACAATATTTTCTTTCAGTGTTACTTGAGTTGTAGCTTTCCCATTTTTAAGTGTATTTCCTTTTGTGTCAACTACATTTTTAGCTTCAAGTACATAATTACCATTAGCAGTAATAGAACCTTCAGGTAAAGTGAATCGTACTTTTTTAGTACCATCTACAAATTGAAGTTGAGTTCCAGCAGGTAGCTCTTTTCCGCCAAGTGTGTAGTTAGCAGCATTTGTTGCTGTAGCAGTCACATCTGTAGCATATTCAACAGTGAATACATTGTTATTTGTTACAACAACTGGTGTAGCTCCAAATACTAATGAATCTGTAGGCGTTTCAGGTGTAGCTTCGAACGTTCCAGTTGTAACATTAAATGTAATCGTCTCTGCAGTCACGTTTTTAGATAAATCTTTCACTGCTCCAGCAGATAATTCAAATGTGTATGTTGAATTGCTATCTAAATCAATGTCAACTTTAACTGTGTTTTTCTCTGCACCCTCAATTTTGCCATTACCATCTACATCGTAACCAGTACCTTTAACGTCTTTTACCGCTATTTCTTTTCCAGCAGTGTAAGCAATACCGTTCTGAGTTTTAATTGTTAAAATACCATCTACTTTGACAGGCTCACTAAAAGTAAGGTATAAAGCATCTACATCTGTAGTTACCTTCACATCATCAGCTACTAACATTTTTGTAGAAGCAGAGACAAGTGTAGCAGGCGTTGTATCTTTAGTTAGAATAGCATTGAACTCAAATGCGTCTCCAGCATTTCCAGCTACATCTTTTTGTCCTTCTACTTTAATATTTGTATTAATAAATGTTGATGAACCTAACACTGCTTTCGCATCAATCGTGAATACAGTTTTATCAGCTACATCTTTCAAATCAGCATCTTTTAAGTAGAAAACAGTTGATCCTACAGTTACTTTCGCATACCCTTCAACTGAAGCATCAGCATCTACAACAAATTTTTGTTTCATTAATTCTTCTGAGAAATCAAACGTAATTTCTGTACCGTTTACAGCTGTTGAAACAGTTGGTTTTGAATTATCTACATCTGCTTTAGCAACTGTGAAGTTCACAGCGATAGGATTCGCGATATTATTCGCGAAATCAGTGGCACCAACAATATCTACTTTATAAGTTTGCTCAGCTGTCAATCCAGTAATTGTTAATTTTTTACCAGATAAAGTATAGCGATCTTTTGACAGTTCAGTACCATTTAAGCTTACTGTTCCTTCATTTTGTACAAGCTCATCGAAAGTGATCACTGCTGTAGTACCTTTTGCTTCTACAGTATTCACACTAACAGGTGTTGTATCTGCAAAAGTTAATAAATTGTTAAATTCTTCAGTTAAAACTTTAGCATCTGCTTTTGTTTTGACTGGTTTTACAGTCACTTTTCCGTTAGTTAATTTTAACTCCTTATCAGTCGTTAAAGTAACAGACATGCCGTCTTCAGCCACTACTGCACTTGTGATAGCTACGCCTTCAATAGCATACTTCGTTGTGATTGCCGCATCTTTTGCATCAACAGCTGTGTTGAATTTTACTTCAAGCTCTTTTGCATTTAACCCTTTTACAGATGCTACAGCTGGTGTTACCTCTTTCACAGTTGCATCAATTGTACGTTTTACCATAGTAGCGAATTCTTCACGGCTGATTTTATCTTGTGGTGCTAATAATGAACCTTTACCATTGATTACGCCGTTGTCAACAGCCGTTTCTAAGTAAGATACAGCCCATTTAGAAGCTTTCGAAGCATCTGCGAATTGGCTAAGGTCTGCTTTACCTGTTAATTGGTAGCCTTGTACGATAACTTTCGCAGCTTGTTCTCTTGTTAATTGAGCTTTAGGTTCAAATCTGCCATTACCCATACCATCAAATAATTCTGGTGAAGTTGCAAGTACTGCATTATAGAACCAGTCATTTTCATCAACATCTGAAAAATCTTCTGTTCCTGTAGCTTTTAAATCTAAAGCTTTTGATAAAATTTCAGCAGCTTCTGCACGAGTAAGCGTACCAGCTGGGTTGAAGTTCCCTTTTTCATCACCTTGGATGTAGCCTTTGTCAGTTAAAAATTGTACAGCTTCTTTTGCCCAAGATGAAATGCTATCTGCATCATTAAATTCGGCAGCCGATGCTACTGGTACGATTGCTGATGCTACAAGTGCTGCTGTTGCAGTAGTTGCGAAAAATTTACGACCTTTGTTTTGTTTCTTCATAGTATATTCCTCCAGAATTCTAATAAATTATATTATTCTGTGAGAACAATATTATCGCGCTATTCAATTGTTAAAATATGTATAAATTGTTCTCGCAAATAATAATTACAACCAATTATAGGGAAAGCAAACTTCTAAATTTACCAAGATTAAATATCCCAATCAAACTGTAATTTGCTTTACAAGACAATAATATAACTAGATTACCAATAAATAAACGCTAAAAATAAGGTAATTTTACTACTAGATTGGTTATATAGGTAATCTTTTCATAGAAAATTTCTATAATATAGAAAAATAGATAGAATAGGCATAAAGTTCACCTACTTAAAGGGATTATATGTAATCAGTTCTTTTTCATTTACATTTGTTTTATTACTTTCTTAATATAATAGCTGAACAAAATTAAAGCTCTATCAGTGTTAAATTCTAGGTTAATAATTAGTTGATTGCTAAAATTATTTTGTCTAAATCGATTAAATGAATATTAACCCCAGTCCCCTAAACTTTATTCACAAAAATATTTAAAAGCTATTTTCTATCATCAACTAACTATCTCGCATTTTTTAGCAATATTATTTAAAAACGGAGCAAGGAACAGTAATAGAAGTGTGCTTAAACTGTATCTGCTGCTTTTCTAATTTTAAAACAATAAAGCCATCTGACACCAATTCAATATCGGTATCAGATGGCTATATCTTCTTATTTATAATGACAGGGCGAACGACTATTACACAATGTTCATCCTTTAAAGCAGTTTGACGACCAGCAATTTTGCTCCAGTGAGTAACTTCATCTTCACTAATATTTTGCTGCTTCAGACGGTGGATTTAAAGCGTCTTTTAGTTGATCGTCAGTTACATCATAGTCATAAAATTTAGCGTTATAATACAAGAAACTCCATTAAACTAAGGTATGTTGTCGCCTTGGCTAAACCACTACATCCGTGGGAGCGCTTCGATGATGTATATGATTGAGCCTTTGTTATTGTGCCAGAATAAATGATTCAACAATGGTAGCTAATGCTTGAATGGTATCGTAGCTGTCACCTGGAAATTCCGCTTGGGCAAAATCAACTTGAAGTTCTTCACAAATTTTTTGACATTCACTTCCGATTTCAAAATAGGATTCAATATCCGCAGAAAGTGAAAGGAGTTCACATGTGATAAAACCTTGAGCACCTTCTGCATGTAATGTTTTAATCTTTTCCTTTACATCTGGAGCAAGCCAGTCACCTTTGCCATGACCACTTCGATAGGTAATATGCCAGTTATCAATTTGAGCAGCTTTTGAGATGGCCTCTGCTAATTCGGAGAATTGGCGTACATACAGTTCATTACGTTCAGGATTAATTGGCTGACTATGCACGGTATATAAAACATGAGTGTGCGTTCGTTTTTCAGTGGAAATCCATTCATAGGCACGATGAACACGATCTTTATAAACAGCAAGTAATTCTGTATTTAAATGCCAATTTTGACCACTTATAATAGTAACATCATGAGAAGCTAGCAATGCACTTACTTCATCATGAAACGCAGCAGCACCTGAAGACATAATCGGATTTACAGGTAGCGTAATAAAAGTTGAGATACCATCTTCAAGCATCGTGTTAACAACATCTGGAATGTAAGGTTCTGTATGTTTGTAAGCATTATATACTTTTACAGGCTGGGCTAAGCGTTGCTGTAAAGCATGTTCCAGCCCTTTAGCAATACGGCTCGTATTGGCTGCTAACGGATCAACACCACCTAATTTTTTAAATTGCGCTGTAATATTTTCAATCACATGAGGTGGTGGCGTTTTACCATTCATAATATGTGAAAAATAAGGTGTAACATCGTCTAAAGATTTTGGTGCGCCATAAGCGTAATAAATTATACCAATCATTTTTATAAACTCCTTTACTTCAATGGAATAAGTTAATTTTATATGTGCTACAGATGCTTCATAAATTTCAAATTACTATTTCTAACAGAAGCATCTTGTGACCATAGAAAAAATACGTTCATTTACAAGAACTTGAACACAATTTTACTGGGGTAAAGACAGGATTTCCATGCTGCATATAAATTTCAGCATCAATTTCAAAAATGGATTGAAACATTTCTTTACATATTACACAATGAGGTGAATCATCATAATGAATTTTCCCATTTTTTAGTACAATTAGACGTTTGCTATTTTGTGCAGCTTGGTTAATATCATGCAACACCATGATAACGGTCATATTGTATTTATGATTTAACTCTTTTACAAGCTCCATCACTTCTAATTGATGAGCAATATCTAGATATGTTGTTGGTTCATCTAATAGCAAAACTTTGGGATGCTGTGCTACAGTCATTGCAATCCAAGCACGTTGGCGTTCTCCTCCAGACATCGAAGGTAGTACCCGATTTTGCATGTGATTCAATCCAGTTACATCAATTGCCCAATCGACAATTTTTATATCCTCTTTTGACAGCGACGTTTTCCCTCCACTATGCGGATGACGCCCAAATTCAACTAACTCACGCACCGTTAAATCTAATTGATGATTATTCATTTGTGGGAGCATCGTTAATGTTTTAGCCACTTCTTTAGACTTCATTTCATGAATATTCCGCTCATCTAAATATACTGCCCCACTATTCGGCTTTAAAAGACGTGAAATTACACGTAATAAAGTTGATTTTCCCGAGCCATTTGGTCCTATTAAACTAACAACTTCTCCTTCATTGATTGTCAAGGAAATATCATCTAACTGGAAGTTGGTGAACTCATGTTGGTAATTGATATGCTCAGTTCGTAGCAATGGAATTCCCCTTTCTATGAATTAAATACAGGAAATATGGCCCTCCGATAAATGCTAGTAAAATGCCAACAGGAAATTCAATAGGATCAAATACAGTTCTCGCAATTGTATCTGCGAAAACAACAAGTAAGCCACCAGCCAATGCTGAAGTAGGTATTAAATACTTATGATCTCCACCGATAATTAATCGTAAAATATGTGGTACTACCAAACCTACAAAACCAATTAAACCAGCAACACTTACTGCAATTCCTGCTAGTAACGTACTTAATACAATTAAAAAGAATCGACTGCGTTCAACATTGTGTCCTAAAAGACTTGCCATTTCATCGCCTAGACGCATTATACGAATATGTTTAATCGCATAAATTGATAATATAATAGCTACAAGGACATAGTAGACAATCATCTCTAATTGCATCCAACCAACACCCGTTAAACCGCCTGACAACCACGGCAATACAGATTGTACACGATCGCTATAAAGAATCATTAATGCATTTGTTCCTGCACCACAAAGTGCATTGATGGCTACCCCAACTAAAATAATTCGCATTGGGGATGTGCCACCTTTTTTCACTGATAATGAATACACAATCATTGCCGCTACAAAAGCACCTAAAAAAGCTGCTATAGGTAAGTAAATAATATAGCCAGGAAATACAACCATAACCGCTACAGCCATCATTCCAGCGCCAGAAGTAATTCCAATAACTCCTGGATCGGCTAATGGATTTTGCATGACTCCTTGTAAAATCGAACCCGCAATAGCCAAGCAAACACCAATAATCATACCCGTTAGTATACGGGGCATTCGGATTTCCCAAACAATTCGTCGTGCCATAGTATCTTCTGAACTAAAAATTCCATTAAACACTTCACTTACTGAAAACGAAACTTGTCCTATCATAAGGCTGCCAATACTCACAATGATTAATAGTATAGGTAACACAATTAGCGCTATTTTTCGTTTTTTAGCAAGTGGGTGTGCATATTTTTCCGCTTCTGCTATCATCGTTATTTCCCCACAATAAAATTATTTAACTGCTTCTTCAGCTGTCTTTAAAAGCCCGCGCATATAGTCAATAGCTTCTACAACTTGTGTACCAGGATTATCAAACAATTCTGCTGGTAAAATAATAATCTGTTTATTCTTTACTGCATCTAAGTTTTTCCACGCTGCATTTTCTTTCAATTGTTTTTCAAAACCTTCTTTTACTGTTGCTGGATTGGCGTGCGTAATTAGCATAATTATTTTTGGGTTACGTTCAACAATTTTCTCAACACTTAATGTTGCGTATGTTGGAAACTTATCTGTCGCTGGTAAATCAGCTGCTATATTTTTACCACCTGCCTTATTTAAAATATCTCCGTATAGTGAATTATCAAGCGCGGCTAAATATGTACCTGGTGCACCGTAAACAATGAGAGCATCTAACGTTGATTTTGTTGAGCCTTTTGCAATTTCCTCATCAATTTGTCCAACTAACTTCTCCGCTTTTGCTGTGTTATTAAATAATGCTCCATATTTTGTAATCGTCTTTTTTATATCATCTACTGAATTCATATTTGAGTACACAATTTTCGTACCTGTAGCTTCTACCGTTTTAGCGAACTGCTGGAAGCTAAGTGGCACAATAAGTATTTCCGCATTCAATGCAGCAATTTGCTCAAATGATGGTTCATGTGGGTTACCTATCTCTTGAATAGCTTTTACTTCTGCCTTCATATTGGATGTAATCGTTGGTCGACCAGTAACGTTTGCACCTAATGCAAGCAAAATATTCATCATTCCTGGATTTAATGTAGCAACTGAACTCGGTATTGCTTCAAATTCATGCTTATTTCCAAGGTCATCTATTAATGTTACCGCCCCCCCTGTTTCAACTTGTTGTTCCATTTCTATTTTATCTGTTGAAGCACCCACATCTGCTGGTTTACTTTCCTCTCCACATGCTGTTAATACTAATGCTAACGCACCTACTAATAGAAATTTAAACTTCTTCATGGTAACTACCAACCCTTTCTTTATTTAAAAAAACCAAATTGAAATTGATAATCATTCTCATACAGTTGTTTATGATTCTATTTGAAATAAAAATAATTGTCAACAAACGTTTTTAATGTTATTTTTTAAAATTTTTTATTGCATAGCCAATTAATGTATGTTTTAATTGATAATGAAAATCAATATCAATTAAAAATGTCATAAAGGGGTCAATATAATAGATGATTACAGTAACTAACCGTTTTTTAGTAAAAAAAGGTTTTGCTCATAAAATGGCACCATTATTTATATCTGATAAAAATTTATTGAACTGGGAAGGGTTTAATAAAGTTGAAGTGAACGTTTGCTCTGAACCAGAAGATCACGATGAAATGAACGTTATGATGTTCTGGGATACAGTCGAGCAATTCAAAGCATGGCGCGAATCAGATGACTTTAAAAATTTACACCGTCGTGAAGAGATTGGTAACAAAGAAAACAATGAGTCTTCCCCAATAATGGGTAACCGGGTTGTTATTTCAGAAATTGCTGCAACTTTAGTAAAGTAGCAGCAATTTCTGTACAAGGATTTCTTAAAAGGATAAAGATGTGCCAGCTCCCTCTTCCATCTGTAAGATTAACATTACACATATCAGTAAAAATACAAGAATAATAACTATACGTTCTTAGACGTTTTTCATCGAGTTTACAGCCTGGCATTTCAAACTCGCATCGTTTAAGAACGTTTTTTAAATTATTTTATAAAACCTCCACAATAATTTATTGTGGATCCCTCTTCTAAGACAACAGTTTTTATGAACTATTTTCAAAATAAATCACCGTATTTCTACTTTTGCAGTTAATATTGGCCAAATTTTATGTTTAGAACGCTTCCCTTAACATTCGCATGTCTTCACTATAAGATTAGCCTAGAAAAGTAAACGCTTGTTTTAGGCAAACAAAAAAAATCGGATGTATAAATGTTTAAAAAATGCAATTCAATTTCTACTTGAATTGCATTTTTTTATTGGATGAGGCGACCCCCTTCGGCAATAGCTCAAGCTGAAAACCTCATAGAAGCACATGATATAGTCACCTCATCCAACTGTTAGAGGAGTTTATGGGATAGTAATAGTATCTTGCTTTAATTATTAATCAATTAAATTGACTAATTCTAGTGATCGTTTTAAAACCTTCGCCATTTGAGCACGTGTTAAATTACTTTCTGGATTTAAATAGCCATTAGACCCTGTCATAATGTCTAGTGCCTGTAATTCCGATACGGCTTGCTTTGAGTAGTCAACTACTTGATTAGCATCTTTGTAGGATAAGGCATTTTTATCAACCGTTACTTTATAGCCTTTATATTCAAGCATGCGTAAAATCATTGCCGCTGCTTGCTGACGTGTAATATTTGCTGTTGGGTTAAATGTTGTGGCATTTACACCTGTTACAATACCTACCTCTGCAAGTGCTTGTACTTCATTTTCAAACCACTGACCTTTAACATCTTTAAACGCGGTTGCTTTAGCAGATTGAATATTTAAAGCTCGAGCGACCATTACTGCAAATTGTGCACGAGTTATATTTTTATTTGGACTAAATGTTGTAGCTGTTGTACCTGTTGAAATTCCAGCAGCGTATAAAGCTAAAATTTCATCTTTGCTGAATATATTACCAATATCTGTAAAAGGATTTTTAATATTATCCGTTTTCTCTGTATTATTAGAGTTTGTTGTTTCTTCCTCTAAAGCTGGCACATCAAACGTAAAGAATAATGTGTACGCCCCATAACCTAAACTACCTGAATCTACAAATATTTTCGTTACGCCATTGCGATCTTGAATTAATGGTAAACGTACAACACGTACTTGATCCATTTTTTCGCCTGTAGAACTTATCACTTCGATTTTTTGTTGCTTACCATTTTCATCAATATAAGCAAGTGTTTCAAAACCATAAGCTTTACCAATTAGTGTCATTTCAATATAACGTTTACCGTCAAGTGTTACTAATTCAGCTTTCGTGAAGTATGGTGCTAAATAGTTTGTAATAAAATCAGCCATATTACCGTTTGGATCAGCCACCATTTTATACGTAATGGACTGACGAGTATTCTTTTCATTTGTCTTTGTTGTCGTTGCTGATACATTTGTGGAAATCGTCTTATCCGCCGTTATTGCTTCAAAAACAAGATTATCTAGTGTAGCAATTTCAAATGAAAGTGTTGTTGTTTTTGCAGTTGCAATCGGTACTAATGAAGCTACTTTATTCGACCATTTTGCAATTTCTTTACCGTTTTGTTTGACAATAAAATTTTGTAAGTTATTTTCAATATTTAATGAAAGCATAACTTTATATTTGTTATTTTCAAATACTGTTTTTGCTTTTTGTAGGAAGACAGCTATCTCTTTTGTATTGTTTGCAAATTCAAATTTAACTACTCCCTCTTGACTAAAGTTCCCTGTAGTACTTGTATTTGTTCCGCTATTAGTTGAACTACCATTTGTTGAACCACTATTAGTTGAACCACCTGTACTTGGGAATGTTGTACTATCATTAATCTTTGAAAGTGACGCTTCTTCAAATTTTAATAGAATATTATAGTCATGATGATAGTTAAGATCCGCAATATCGACTTTTACCCACGCATTTTGAAGAGTAGCTAAATTCGATACTGTAAATTGCACTACTCGTACATCATTTGTATCGCTAATTGTACTAGGTGTTGCACCATTCACTGTAAATCCAGTAATCCATGAACTATTTTTTAGTGTTAATTGAACTTGATAGGAAGAGCCATTTTTCACTACATATGCTTGATTATCAACATATGTGTTCATAATAGAGCTACCCGTACCTGATTCATTTAAGAACGTAAAGTTCACTGTATACAGCCCATTAGTTGATTGTTCATTGTTTTCAGTGTTAGAATTGTTATTGCCACCGGTATTTGAATTATTATTGTTCTCCCCAGAACCTGATTCACTGCCGTTGGTATTTCCTTCCGAACTATTCTCCTCTTGCTTAGCAATCTCACCCGTTAATAGTACTTTTTCAACTGTCGTACTCATTGTGGATGCATTCCCATTTCGCTCAGTTGTTGACGTGAATGCTAAATTTTCTAATGAATCTACTGTAAATTTAATGACATTTTTCGTGTCCCCTGCTGTCCATTCTGCAATCATTTTATTTCCTTGTTTTACAGAAAAGCCCTTCGTTGTACCATTTACAACTAAATTAATTGTTACAGCAATTTTATTGTCTGCTGTTTTTGTAGCATATGCTTGTCCTAAAAGGGATGCGATTATTGTATGAGCAGGTGCACCAGAGCTAACAGGTGTCAGTCCAAACTCAATTACTTGATTGTTCGAGTTGAAATGCTCAGGTAAATATACAATTTGTTCTTTTATCGGTGCAAAATCAAACGTAAACGGTGTTGCTGGATACTTGTCACCTGACATAATCACTGTAGCCTTTAAATCAGCATCTAATTTTACCTTTATAACACGTACTAATGAATTGCCTTCTCCTTCAGAGCTTACGATTTTTACGTCTTCTCCGTTTTCACTGCCTACTTTTAGTGTCGTAAATGCATATGTGTGACCTGTTAGTTTAATATAGGCATATTTTTCTTCACCAATTGTCGCTAAATCAGCATAATTAATATAACTTTTAAAATACGTATCATATGTTTTATTATTTGTTAAAAATGTAAAAGGAACGTTTTTTGTAATAATTTCATCTTTGTTATCTTCTGGTTGTTCTGTTGCTTCATCACATACACGATTAACTTCCGTAACATCAGCAATTTTTAAATACACTATATAGTCATGATCATACGATAGCATTGGAATATAAACATCAACCCATGCCTTTATTGTTTGCTCATATTGATCGACTACGAATGTGTAAATATCGTTACCATTAGTGTCTGTTGTTTTTTCAATAGCTTTTTTTAATTCTCCGCCAGATTCTACTTTAAAATCCTGGTACCACGCTGTATATGCTTGTGGCACAGTAATGTCTACTGTAAATTGACCATCTTTTTGTTGAACAGTAGCTTCCTTTTGAACATAGCTATTCATCATTGAATCTGCTGTTTGCTGTTCGTTGAGCATTTTGATATTTGCCGAATAGTCAACTACGCAGCTAGATCCGGTATTCTCTTCCGCCTTTACTTCCATTCCCAAGCTCGGTAATACTGCACCTAACATCAACACTATCATTGCTACATATTGTAAAAATTTCTTCAATATTCTAACCTCCTGAGTTTTTTAATTATTTCAACCTATCCTAAGCGTTATTACCTCCTTTTGTATAAACAATTTAACTAGTACTACCACAAACCCAAATGATTACCATTCTCAATTAAAATTAAAAGAAAAACATCTATTAATTACATGGATGTTAGTGAGTAAATCTACCTTTTTAATTGATTATGATTCTCATTCTCACCAATTATAACTCACAAACTATTATTGTCAAGAAAGTTAAAATATGTTTTGTTATTTTATTTTGTGTAAATAATGCTAAATAACATACTGTCATTGAAATATTTACTGTAAATTTAAAAGGATTAAAAATTTACCTTCATTAACTCTAAGAAGCTGCTAATCTGCCTCATATAATTTTCCTAAATGCTTAATGGAATCATATATGTACCAACACTTTCTTGCGTTTGAATAATCACTTCTACACCATACACTTCTTTCATCCGTTCTGCTGTTACGGTTTCTATAGGTGCACCTTCGCATAATATTTTACCGTCTTTCATCAAAATAATATGATCGCTATATTTTATTGCTTGATTAATATCATGCAACACCATCACAATTGTTAGAGCATGTTCTTTGTTCAATTTCTTCACTAACTCCATTAATTCTATTTGATAAAAAATATCTAAATATGTTGTTGGCTCATCTAAACAAAGAATGGATGATTTTTGAGCAAGTGCCATGGCAATCCAAACACGTTGACGTTCACCACCCGATAATGCATCCAATTTACATGTACGTTTCTGTGTTAAATTTGTTGCTGCCAGTGCCCAATTGACTGCCGCCTCATCTTCTTCAACATTTCTTTTCATTAATTGTTGATGGGGTACCCGTCCATAAGCAACTAGTTTTTCAATCGTGATATCTTGCGGCACTGAATTTTGCTGATAAACAATGGCTAGTTTTTTCGCAAATTCCTTGGCCTTGTATGTCATTATATCCTTCTGTTCTAACGTTACTGATCCTTGTTGCGGCATATTATTACGTGAAATAACACTTAATAATGTTGTTTTTCCACAACCATTCGGGCCAATAATCGTCGTGATTTTTCCCTTTTCAATAGTTGTCGTAACCCCATCTAAATGATTTTGCTTCTGATCATAAGATAGTTTAATTTGAGAAACGTTCAATACACTCACCTCTCTTTATTTATCTTTTCGAATTAAGAAGATTAAAAATGGTCCACCGATTATCGCCATGATTGTGGATGCTGGTATTTCCAGTGGCGCAACTAATATTCTACCTAATGTATCGGCAGTCAAAATTAGCAGGGCACCAGCTAATGCCGAGAATGGTATTAACCATTTATGATCTGATCCTACTAACCTTCTTGAAATATGCGGTACTAATAAACCGACAAATGCAATAACACCAGCTGTAGCAGTTGAAATAGCCGCTAGTAATACCGCTATCGCTGCAATAAATAGTCGTGCACGTGTTACATTAAAGCCTAGACTCTTGGCCGTTTTATCTTGTAAAGCCAATAAATTGCACCAAGAGGCTATTAGAAGAGCAGCTAGTAAACCAATCAAACCGTAAAATGAAATTAAACGTACATCACTCCAAGTTCGCATCGATAAATTAGAGCCACCTACACCGCCAACCATCACATTCATATAGCTACATAGCGTAACAAAGGCTTCTGTTAGACCCGTAAACATCGCATTAATCGCAATACCCACTAAAATTATTTTCAAAGGATTTAATCCTGATTTCCAGGACAACATAAATACTAAAAAGCAAGCAAAGGCTCCTCCAAAAAAAGCTAATAATGGCGTAAAGAAAAACATCATTGGAAATAATGTAATGATTAATAATTGTACAAATGATGCTCCTGCTGAGATGCCAATTACACCTGCATCGGCTAATGGATTACGCATAACTGCCTGCAATAATACGCCGGAAATGGATAATGATGCTCCTGCAAATAAAGCAACAATAATCCGTGGAAATCGTAAATCTTTAATGACTGTGTAATTTGAGTTTTCTTCCCCAAAAAGAGCCCTAATAAACTCCATCGTATCCATTTTAATAGAGCCAGTAATGGCTGAATATATAATAACGACTAAAAGTAATAGACTTACAACTAAAAAACTACTTATTTTTTTATTCATCTCAGTCCTCTACATTTCTCATTATGGATACATAATGTTAATTAATTCTTCTAGCGCTTGAGGTACTGCAAGCGTTGCTGTTGTACCAAATAACGGTTCATCTAAATCATAAACACGTCCATTTTTTACTGCGTCAAAATGCTTCCAAATATCATTCGTAGTAAATTCCTCATTAAACATTTCCACAACTTGTTCAGGCAGACCATGTGCCAGACGAATAATAATATCTGGATTGCTTTGTTGTAAAAATTCCGTATTAGACGGTAAATATTCCGGTTCTTGCCCGCTCATCACATTTTGACCTCCAGCCAATCTCACTAAGTCTCCAATATATGAATTTTCTGTTGCCACCAAATAGCTACCTGGAATGCCTAATAAAATCAGCACCTTTGGTGATTCATTTAATTCCGCCTTCATTGAAATGGCTGTAATCTTTCCTTCTAGCTCCGTCACTAGCTTCATGGCCTCTTCTGTCCGTTTATATTTTTCTCCAATTTCTAAAATAGCAGCTTTCATACTATCAATACTCTGTAAATTCACATATGAAGCATTAATACCAACTTCATCAAATGTCTTTTTCAAATCTGCCTCCAACGTAGTCACTGAGAAAACCTCTGTTGGATTCAAGGATTTTACAATTTCCATATCAGGTGACATCGGACTACCAACCTCGGGTAAACCCTTATAGCGTTTAGGTAAATCATATATCGTCGTAGGAATAGCGACGGCATCTAAATTTAGTGCATCTAGAATATGAGCAACTGCAACTGTCGTTGGAATAATTCGATTTTCATCTTGAACAGTTGTCTTATTTTCATCCTTTTTTTCTTTTACCTTATTTTCATTTTCCTTAATTGAATTAGTACATGCTGAAAGAACGACAAAAATAATACATAGCACCACCATATGTAACTTTCTACTATTTACTTTTGTTTCTTTTATCATGTCCATTCACTCCTTTTAAAAAGCACCCTACTCCTACCTGAGTGAAGTAGATGAGGGTGCTTCCGAAATATTTCAATGGATTTCTTCCTTCATGCGTTTTTTAAAATTAAATAGGATAAATCCACTGACACAGAACAATAAAAGTATACCTATTGGAAAAGCATCACTTGTTTGTGGATTTACTTCTTTTTCTTTAACTGACGAAATATCTGTTTTACCAGTATTATCTGTTTTTTTAGTCGTGTTAGAGTTATTTTGTACTGTTGTAGCTGCTACTGCACTACCATCTTCGTTTTTCAATGATGCCGCATCCCATACAAAATCTACTGTATATTCATGATGATAATTTAAGTCATCAATGTCCACCTTCATCGTAACAGCAGTTTTCGATGTATAAGCAGGTAATGCAAATTGGACGATACGTGTATCCTCTGCCTTATTTTCGCTGACGACTTTATTACCGCCTGTACTTGATTCAAATTTCGTTATCCACGCACTTTTTTTCATCTTCATTTGTACAACCGAAGTACCATTCTGAACAATAATTGTTGCAGGCTTCAAAAAGTAATCATTTGCCATCGAAGCAGATGAAGAATCTGGTTTATTCACTTGGTAATTGATTGTATATTTCCCATCTGCAAGCGCAGCAGAAGCATTTAAATTAGGTGTAACGAAAATTGTTAAAAATGCGACTAACATTACTGAAATTAACCTTTTGATAGTAAACCCCCCTTTCAATTGATAATCATTATCAACACTATGCATATAAAAAGGGATATTAGAAAATATCCCTTTTTATTATTCTGCGTGTTCGACATATTAATTATGATAATGATAATCATTATCACTAATTGAATGATATTATGTATACATTAATTTGTCAATACTAATACAAAATAGATTATTTTTCCTAAACAATTTTAAAAGTTAAGTAAGAATCAAAAAGTCTATGAAGCAATGAAAACAGATTGATAAGAAAAAAATCTCTATTTTTATGAAAAAAGTGGTGTCTCAAAATAAAACTTCCATTGACATATTTTAAAATTGATTATCTCTTGTTTTTTCGGGTCATCTCCTGCTGTAGCTCGATTAAGGAATGTGCTTTTAATTCGTGCAGTGTTACTAGAATTAGATGAATCGAATATGGAATCTTTTATCAGTTATAAAAAATCAATAATAAAGAAACGGATTTGGAAGTTATGCAATTCCAAATCCGTTAAAAGGTTCATTATGTTTTTATTTCATTGTAGCTGCTTGAATTTCAAAGAAGGCCCAATGTTCTTTTGGTATATCCTTGAAGATTGGTTCTGAATCTAAAGTTGGTATTGGACGATTAAAAATTCGATTTAATACCTTTACTGCTTGGGCACGTGTTAGCTTTTCATCTGGGCTAAATTGTCCATTTCCAGAACCTACCATGATCTCCATCTCACTAATAGCCTCTATTGCCTGGGCAGCCCAATGCGTAGAAGCTACATCATGGTATTTCTTATCACCTATCTTTAGATTGCAATAAGGAGTAGCAGTCGTCTCCTCTGAGCATTGCTTATTAAGCCAACGCATAGCAATAACTGCCATTTGAGCTCTTGTTATTTCATCATTGGGGCCAAAAGAATGATCTTGTCGTCCCTCCATGATTCCTTGTGTACGGATATACTCAATATCATGTTTAGCCCATGAATGAGCTGTATCTCTATAAAAAGTTCCAGTTACTTCTGGTACATTATTATTACTCAAACTTCTTGCCAACATTGCGGCCATTTGTGAACGTGTAACACTTTCATTCGGACGGAAAGTACCATCTTCATAGCCTTGGATGTAAGGGACGGATGTTCTCTCTAGCTCTTTTTGTTCTAAATGTACTAAAGAAAAAGTAGAGAAATGCTGTACATCAAAAATGATACCTGTCTGCCCTTTATTGAATTCTACCAATCTTCCAGACAATAATTCCGATGTACCATTACTATGTTCTACATAAACCCTTATATTTCTTTCTTGCACGGATGTCAGGTTCTTTGGCAGTGGTAGTAGCAATGACACTTGACGATTTTGCAAGTTCGTTTCAATTGTTAATGGTTGGCTGATAACTTTCACTTTCGTACCTTTTGTTAATCCCAATGCCCTTTCACGCTCTTCAATATCTTCCTGTGAGATTGTACTCTTAATCGGTACAATTCGGAAATAAATATCCTCGTTGAAATCTGACATTGAATTATATGGAATTTCGATTTTAACATTCCTCATATCTATCCCAAAGCTAGATTTTCCTTCTACTAATAGTTTAGCTGCCTCTTTAGCAAGTATCACCTTTGTTTCACTTGCAGATGGTTCCATATTTGGTATGACAATTCGAGATTGTTTTTCTTCCAGCTTCACTAATTTCCGAAGAAACTCTTGTGCATTGGCAATTGAAAACGCTACCGTATCTTGTATCTCACCGTTGATATATAGACGTGTTAACACTGTTTGAAGAAGAACCTCGTTTGGCTTATTCGGATCTACAACATTCACCTTTACTTGATTACTTGGCAGACCTGGTTCAGGTGCTGGACTTGGAGTGGACGATCCTCCATCTCCCGGTACAATGTTTTTTGTCCATACAGCATACAACATCAAATTCACTTTCCCCATTTGAATGGTTTGCCCCTCTTTGTAAGTAACACCTTTTCCATCAGACCTTGTATTCCATCCTATAAATGTATAGCCGACTTTCATTAAATTACCTGTATTGCCTATAACTTTAATTAATTCGTGAGCAATATACTGCTTCGAATCAATTGGCACTTTACCTCCTTCAGCTCCGTTACCGTCATACGTAACTGTATATGTTGGCAGTGCGCCCGTTGTAAAATTCCAGGTAGTATTATCAGTAATACCTTCATACACATTACCCGCTAAATCAGTAAAGGCACCTGCATCAATTTGAATACTGTAAGCTGTATTTTGGGTTAATTCTAATGTAGGATTAATTGTCACGGATTCATTAATAATAGAGACGTTTGCTTGCGTAACTTCAATTGTTTCAACAACTTGATTGTCTGAACTATTACGAATGACAATATTTCTATTCGTTACAGGTAAAACCTTTTCATTAAATGTTAATACGAGATTTTCTGTAAACTGTACATCCATTGCTTGATGTATTGGGAAATAAGCTGTTACTTCTGGAGATTTTTTATCAAATATCACAATTGATCCTGAAGAAACCTCCGTTACTTGTATGCCCTCATGCCCCATTAAATCCCGATAATCAATTGCAAAGCTAATTGGTCCCTCTGTGTCCCCAGATTTCAGTGTATAGCTTGCTTGCCAAGTTTTAGCATCTCCATCACCTTTATCGGTTATGATGGCTGTTTGTCCGAGAATCGTTACATTGGGTGATTGAATATCCTCACTTGTCACAAAATCTATTGTGATAATATCATCTATCTTCGCGACTAATGGATTGGCATTATTAGATGCCATTGTCACCTGCTGAACAGTTGGCTTCCTACTATCAACTATGACATAGCTTCCATCAGTTACATCAGTGACCTCTGTTGCTGGAGTGCCTAGTAAATCTTTGAAATTTATGGTAAAGGGTGTTGTCCCCTCCAGATCTCCATTTGTTACCATATATGTTGCTTGCCAGTTTGTTGCAGCTCCATTGACAGTTGCGGCTTTTCCTGCAATCTTAACTGTAGGTGCTTGAATACTTTTATCTGTCTTAATTGTTAATGTAATAGTATCCCCTATCTTGGCCTTTGTCGGATCATGATTATTCGACTTAATCGTCACCTCTACAGCTTGTGGCATCGTTTTATCAATCACAAATGAAACTGTTGTTGTATTACCTGCGTTATCTGTTGCTACCAAAGTATAATTTCCAGATGTACTTACAATGCTTCCACTTGTAAAGAGAGCACCATTTAATGTCGCTGTTCCTTCACTGAAACTAATTGTTACGTCTGTATTATAAACACCGTTATTTGTCACTCCTGTTATGGTAGGAGGGGTCGTATCTAACACAATTGTATTTGATAGTGTATTCGATATATTGCCAGCAGTATCCCTTAGTTGCATATAAACGGTTTTACTACCTTCACCAGGTGACAATGTCCAATTTCTTGAAGATAAACGCGGCTCCCAACCGGACCAAGTAGTACCATCATTTGACAAGCGCATTTCTATCGCTTCTCCTTCTAAATCACTTGCAGTCATTGTTAAAGTAACATTAGTAGTATTTGTATAGCCTGCTCCACCATTAATCATAATAGTGCCTGTTGGGGCATGATTTTTAGTAATCTGAATTGTAAATTCCTTATCAAACGTATTACCAGCAGCATCTGTTACTCTTATCGTAATCTTATAACTATTTTTCGTATCATAGGCAAACGGGGCATTTGTCTTTAATACATTTCCATCAATTGTAAAGAAGCTTATATCCCCAGATTGCAGTGAATACGTAAAAGTTTGTGCACTTCCTGAGTCTGTTGCCGTCATTGTTCCAACAGTTGTACCAATGGGCTTCTTTTCTTCTATAGTAGTATTACTGAGTTCAATATTCGTAGGTGGTGTACTATCATAGATTATTTGATATTCCGCAGATGCTTTATTCAATGCGCCACTGCTATTAGCAACTACATTTTCAGGAATTTTAATTTTCACTGCTCCATCCACACTTGGTGATATTTGGGCAGTATATGTGGCACCACTTCCTGTGATAGATAGAATAGTTCCATTTGTAACAGTTATATCTCCAGCCGCTAAACCAGTCACTGGCTCACTGAAAACAATCGTTATAGAAATTGGATTGCTATTTGTTGGGCTAGATATAGTTGTTGGAATGGTCACGGAAGGACGTGCATTGACGACTAGATTCATTGTATAGACAGTGCTATAGTCAATACCGTCACTTACCTTAAATGTAAAAGATGCAGAAGAGCCATTTTCCGTCATATATTTGAATTTACCTACATCTAAGTCAGCTTTACTTATTGTCTCACCATTTGCAATAGCTTCCCCTGCCTCAAATTGCTGATTATTATTGTTATCGAGAAAGAGTTGTCCGCTATTAGGAATTGTAGAGATTTGAATCTGTTTCAAAGTATCTCCAGCATCTGCATCATTAAAAGTGAAGGAAGTACTATCAAATGTATACACTTGCCCCTCATTTACATTTACGGTTCCATTACTAGATGTCGGTGGATTATTGGGAGGGTTATTATTTGGTATATCTATCGTAAATTCCGTAAACGTTAAATCCCACAACCCCGCCTGTACAGTATTGATAAATTGCACACTTGCAGTAATGATAAAAGAGTTAATACCCTCAATATTAATAGGTATATCATAAATAGGGTCATGCTTGGCAATTGTCTTAAAAATAACTGGATTTCCTTTTGGATTTCCTACTTCATCATACCCTTGAATCGTCAGAGACAAGGCATCATTTTCGGCATGTGAATTGATAGTATTAATCTTTAACGTTTTTAAATCAAAGACACCACCTGAAAAACTTTCACCTGCAGAAATTCTAATCGATTTTGGTGTTGAATATTCATCTGCATTAAAATAATAGCCAGCTGGAAATTGTGCATCATTACTATACGTGAATAAATGAATACCATCATTCCCTGCAATGCCAGACACTTCAAATCCGTTCGTTGTATCACTTAGCCAATTTGCTTGTGTTAAATCTTGAACACAAGTTGGATAATTAGACGTTCCACAATTAGCCGCCTCTGCTTTTAAAGGGGCAACAAACAATATGACTGTCAGTTGACTATAAACTACTAACATAAAACACAAGGTTATGGCTATTATCTTTTTCCCCATTCTCTACACTACTCCTTTATAATTGTTTCACATCCTTCATTTCATTCATTCTTAACTCCTTGGAGGCCATTCTCCAGCTAAGCAAATGATAAAGTTCAACCCAAGATATGGTTGCATATTATTATGTGGTTGATTCCCACCCACTACATCTATTGCCAATAAACTCATTTGTGTATTTACTTGTGTCGCATAGACAGGGACAGAGCCTCTTCCCTGTTGCTCTGTCCATATTGCTCCAGTTGGGTCATTATTTGAAGTTTGAACATTGTTACAAGCAGCTATATGATGATGACTAGGCATTTGAGTTGTTAATAGCGTAACAGTAGCTTCACCCCCTGATGCTCCAACACTCCTCGGTGTTAATCCAGCTCCTGTTCCTTGATGAAGCGCTGCCCTACCATTTAGATTCGGTAAAGCAAAGGTGGTCCTTCCATCTCCTCCATAATTTGCACCTAAAATGGCAAATAATGCTGTATTGGAAGTAATTGATAAGAGCTGACCATTACATAAAGCCCAATCTTTTGGTGCGAAATTACCGCCAAATATTCTGATTTCTCCAATATAGGCTTCTGACATTTTCCTGCATCTCCTTTTTTCTTAATTTCTTGATGGATAAATTCCAACTAGAGCCATACAATAATTTGCCACACTGTAAGGCTGCATATTTTGATGGGGCAGTGAACTTCCTGATGTTGATAATGCTTGTGTGTTCATATAAGTATTCAGTTGATTATCAGAATAGATATTATTAGTGGATGCCCCCCATACATTACCCGCAGCCGCTTTCACCGTAGCACTGTCCGAGCTACCGTTGACTGCATGTGTATGAGCTGGCATTTCGTTTATAGTTAATACATGTGTCTCTTCTCCCGCCTTTTGTCCTAGTGAGACACCGTTACCTACATGAACGGGAACTCTCCCCCTTAAATCAGGCAATGCAAATGTCGTTCTGCCATCGCCACCATAAGTTGTTCCCAATATGGAATATAGGGCTTGGTTTGTATTAATTGGCAAAACTCGACCATCGCATAATGCCCATCCTCTTGGGACTCTTCCAAAGCTAAATAATCTGATTTCACCTACATATGGCTCACTCATCTTTTCATTCCTCCTAATCAAAATGATGGGTATATACCGTAAAGAGCGATAATAAAACTAATTGTCAGAAACGGCATTACATTGTCATGAGGAGTATTTCCTCCAACACTTGAAACGACTGTTGCATTCATTGTGCTATTTGCTGGTTGTGTTGAATATTGTATATTTTTTGCCCAAACAGCTTTTTCAGGACTCAGTGTTGTACCTTCAAGTGAGAAAGCATTTACTTGATGCGTATGAGCTGGAAGCTGTGAAGTGTTTAAAGTGACAGTTTCCACCCCTCCTATTTGACCTATCACATAGTTCGTACCAGTTGCTTGATTCTGTCCTTGATGGACAACTACTCTACTTTGAAAATTTGGTAACGCGAATGTCGTTTGTCCATTCCCGCCATAAGTTGTACCAATTAAGGAATAAAGTACTTCATTTTCTGCAATGGATATGAGTTGCCCATTGCACAATGCCCAGCCATCTGGAGCATAATTACCTGCAAACATTCGAATTTCTCCAACATATGGATCCATTTAAAACACCTTCCTTTAATGATGTATCTCTTACACTAAATTAATGTAGAAAGGTTAAAATCAGGTTAAAAAAATGGCATTAAATGAAAATAATATATTTTACCTAGAATGAATTTCAATCTTTTCAATTTTAGCTACTCATTAAAATCAATAGAAAGAAATCAAATAAACAATCTCATTTTACTGTTGCATATGCTGTAGCAAAGGTAGGTAATCAGAATCCAGAAGATAGACCACATGTAATGAAGTGAAGTATAAATATAAGAAAAACAAAAGGAGACCGTTTAATTAACACGAACGGTCTCCTTCATTGTATGTTGCCTCTTGTCCTACTTATTTATCTAGAGGTTAATTCTACGATTTGCGATACAGCAATTTAATCCATTTACTGCCCATTCAGTAGCCGTGAACCATTTTCTCAAATATTGAATTCGGACTAATGACAAACATTAGATCCTCTGTAGCATTTGATGCAGTTTATTTAGACTCAATACCGCCAGTGTTTACAGCAACTTTAGGCTCAACCAACATAATATGGCATTCCTTTTCAGCGAAAGGCTTTTGCTCTGCTCCTCCCGGAACAATAAACATCTCTCCCTTAGAAATTTTTACCTGGCCATCACGAAAAGCAATGAACATTTCTCCTTCTAGCACAATAAATACCTTATCTGCACCTTGATGCTCGTGCCATATAAAATCTCCATCAATCTTAATTAGTTTGAATTGAAAGTCGTTTATTTCACCTACAACTTTCGGAGACCAGAGCTCATTTATTTGAGACAAATTTTCTTTTATATTTATAACTTGGTAGGGCATAACCATCTCTCCTTGTCATCTATTGACCTTCTTAACACTGTTTGTTTCTCGAATTAAATTCTTCGTTTTATTGTTTTTGCAGGGCATTTGTTATATTTTGCAAAGCATATTCAATAGCTAATGGACCACCAGTAATAGCGGAAGTATCCATTAAATGAATATTCCCTTTTTTTACGGCGTTCATATTATTCCATACATTACTTTGTTGTAATTCACTCATTAATGTTTCCTTTTTTGTAATGTCACCTATAAGGAAAATATGGTCTGCTTGAATTGTTGAAATTCCTTCGAATGCAGTAAACTGATTATTTTTTCCTTTAAATGTGATATCTGGTGTAAGCCCCAATCCCTTTTCTTTATCAAACGCAAGAATATATACAGGATTTTCTTCACCTAGAACATTAAAAGTTTTTCCATCCCAAGACAACACAAGTGCTACTGACTCTCCTTGAATCGACTTTAATGCTTCACGACCAATTGTAATTTCTTGCATCATTTTATCAATTACTTTTTCCGCTTCGTCTTCCTTTCCAATAATCTCGGCTACTGTACGAAGGCCATATTGCCAGTCATCATAGATGTCCTTAGATTTCAGCGTAATGACTGGCGCAACTTTTTCTAGTGACTCATATAATTTTTCATGATGTTCCGTTGCTAAAATATAATCAGGCTCAGTCGATAAAATTTTTTCAATACTAGGAGACAATTTATCTCCTAATTCTTCAGTTGAATCTAGCTTTCCATTTAAATAAGATAAAGAAGATAGATACTCTTTGTCAGTAGAAGCTGTAGGCGGCTCACCTAATGCAACTAGTATTTCAGGATAAAAATACCATAGGGAAACTATTTTTTCTGGTTTTTTCTCGATAACAATTTCTTTACCCAAAGCATCCTTAATGGTTCTTGGCCAATGAGTTGCATCTGCATTAACCGCAGAGGTAGAAGTGTCTTCTGTAGCTACGCCTTTCTTCTCAACTGATGTTTCATTGCAACCTGCTAGTATGCCTGCTAATAATAGCGTTGAGAATAATAGTCCTTTGATCTTGTGCATCCGAAATTCCTCCAACAAATTATCTTTGATACGCTATTAGTATAGTAAAGGAATTTTCGGATTTGAATGGATGCTTGTTGAAATTAGCATGGATTATTGATGAACTTCTCTCGATATTCAGTAGGAGAAAGACCAAATTGTTTCTTAAACACTCTACTAAAATAAAAGGGATCAGCAATTCCAACAGTTTGCGCAATATATTGTACAGGCGCATCACTTGTAAAAAGCATTTTTTGCGCCATGTTGATACGATATTTTAATAAATATTCTGCTGGTCCCATACCTGCATGTTTTCTAAATACATAAGAAAGTCGATTTCGATTCACGTTATATTGTTCTGCAAGCAAGGGGATTGTAAGGCTTTGATGATAGTATTCATGAATATAAGAAGATACCCGTTCGAATAAAGTATGTGATTCACAGCTATTTTGCCTATTAGCAACACATAATAAGGCTTCATTCAGTACATCGCGAAACAGCATTTCGGTCTGAAACATTGAAATACCTCCGCGCTGATTATACACATGCCAAAGACGCATAAGTAACTCAATAAGACGAGGAGATTGTCCAGTCGATAATTCAAAATGCTGATGAGAAAAACTGGACTCTTGTATTTCTGAGTTACATATTCGGTATAAAACAAGAATATATTCCCAGTTCGCATTATCAAAATTTTTTTGATCTAGTTTCATTTTTGCACCACCATGCACAACTTTTCCTGGTGAAAAGATATAAGGCGTGCCATTAAATTGAAATTGTATTTTCCCTGTAAGTGGAAAAATAAATCCAGGAAAGGAATCTGTATAATCAGCGTACGGCACACCTAAATAACTCGTATATCGATATATTCCTTCTACTTGGAAAGGAATATGTGCTAAATGTTCTGCTAACTGATTCACATCGATTTTCAAATTGCATACCTCGTTTCAAAATTGTTTACTAGTAATGGCTTTTGACAACAAATAGCATGGACCCCTCAACAAGCTACTGTTCAAAGTAAGTTTCAGTGGCATCGAGAACTGATTTTAAGGATTCCATAATCAATCGGCGGGTTGAGTCATCTCAGCCAAATTACTGATCATGTTTAGCCCCTGAAATGCGAAAAGGTGGGCATGATGACTTTCGTCTATCCCCACCTTATCGATAATGATTATCATTGTCAATTTGAAATAGAACCACCCATCTACTAATTGGTGGCTTGCACTACGCATGAAAAGCTCGGAAACTGAGCCATGTCTAAAGAATTTTGAAAGGTCCGCTAATTGCCCTTAGTTTTCGCACACCGCTATAGTGGCTTTTTTGTTAAACCTTATTGTAAACTTAATAGCTTTTTATCATTTTATATATTCTTCTTCTCCTTCTTTTGTTTTCTTACTCAAAATTAACTCCTTACAAATCATCTCTATTTCTTGTGAAAAAGATTTTATTTGAAAGGCATCAGAAAAGATTTTATGCTTAGATGAAGCCACAACTTGTTGTAGTTTTTCTTCATAGGTTTGTACAAAATAATCAAGCGTCGGGCTTTTCAATTTCAGGGCATGCGCAATCCCTTGAATGATTTTCATACGGAAATAGTCCTCTTTTGGCATTCTAGGAATATCCCATTCTCCATCAAGATTTTTATAAATACCTCTAAAAGGAACGGCAGAAAAATCAAAGTATCTTCCTTCTTTATTTGGTATAGAAAATGGATCAATTAATAAGGATGCATAACGAATATAGAGCAGATATTCTTGATGTATAGATTCGAGTTTATTAAAATTCTCTATTTCTTGTCCGTCTATACTTGCTGGCTGCAATGGATAATTATCGTCTACCATAAATTTTAATAGATTGAGAGGTTGAATATCGAAGTGTTTCACAATTTCCATCATTTCTTTCCAATAATTTAATAGATGCCGAATTATTGTATAAGTAATAGGACCCTCAGGATAAAGCTTATACACATACTTTGTTATACTATCCTCATCAAATATTGCCTTTAATGAAAAATCATTCATAAATAAGGGAGGATGTACGTATAAAGAAATATTTCTTGTTTCTGCCTCAAGGGGAGAAGCTAATTTTTTTAAATGAATCCCTAAATGATGAAATAATTCAGATAATTTATCTAGTCTATGTGATTTTGAGTAAGTTGAACCTACATAAACTGTTTTCTTCACTCCTGTTGTCAATACTTCATTTGATGGTATTCCATCTATCCATCTAGTATCCCCATAATATGTTGAAAAACTAATGATCTCTGCCTGAGGAGTTAGATTCTTTAGGAAATTTGCTATTAAATGACTAGAACCAAATGTAGGTGACATTAATATATAGCAGCTAGCCTGCTTCAACACTTTCGTATCAATTTGTGCTAATACTGAAAGATAAGAGTCTGTAGTAACACAAAGAACTACGGTATCCCAATTTCCAGATATTTTATGATAACCCTTAAAAAACGCATCAATCGTACATTTTCCCGCAACAGCCTGATGTTGTGTATTTTGAATAAATACTTTGAGTGCAAGTTGTTGCTGAACGATCGTGTCAAAGAAAATGTTGGAGCGTAAAGATTCTCGACCTGCAATAGCTACTTTACTATTACAATAATTTTTGAAATTCACAGCTAATTGAATTACTGTAGGCCCTGTTCCTAACAGTAATACTTTATTAAAATAAGACATAGTCTTCTCCTCACCTATTAAAATCATTGTACCTTTTGATATAAAACAACATCAAAGACATGTTGAGGATGGATAATTTCTTCTATTATATGCCATTTATTTTTATTTACCTTCTGCATTGGATAATTAAAAAGAGACTTTAACCCATTTCCATAACGCATAGCAATCAGTACATCTTTATTTGTTACATCATATAATTGGTCTAATATGTCATATTTACTGCTTACAGTTGAACTAAATATAATATGACTAATCTGTTCCATAACTGCGAGCTCCCTTACTGTCTTCTTGTCAATCTGAATGGATAAATGACTTCCTAATTTATTTACTACATGTTTCCCCAACTGAATCGCCTCATCATCAATATCAATTCCAAAAACGTCTGCTCCTGTTTGTTCCGCAACCATTAATAATGTTATAGGAAAAGACCCAGATCCTATTAAAAGCACCTTCGATTGACTAGTAACTTGAAAACCTCCGAATTCCTTGCCAATACAGTCTCCTATATTACGAAAGTAATCCGTCATCTCCTTTTCTTCATGACTTAATAATAAAGCCCGGTATTTTTCCATGATTTGGACACAAACAGAAGAGTTCTTTCGTAGATTTTGAACTAATGATACTATTTCAATTGACCGCCCTAAATTATTCCATTGTGTTTCATTGTCATGATTTATAATAAAAGAAGAATACTCATCAATTAACGCACACAACTCTAAATAATCAACTAGTAGATGATCCTTGTTATAAATAAATAACTTAAATTTATTATCAAAGTAATGTAATTTTTTTAAAAACAACTCTATATCCTTCACTTGCCCCACTCCTATATTTGAGGATTAAAGTTCAATATATGCATACACTTTTAATACTATTTCAACACTTCCTTGGTTATGTAAATAATTTAACGTCCTCAATAATTAGTAAAAAATTGAGGGATTCATTGTATCCCCCAAATATAGAAAGCCGCGAAGTTGTAAATAGTAATAGCAATGGAAGGTTTACCCCATCTTAAATCCTTGTAGCAACTATTGGATTGATAGTCGATCAAATGCAAAATCATAACCGTATATATTAGAAGACACTTGTGCTAAAGCTGTTATATTTTTTTGTAAGAGGTACGCTTGCATCTTCATATGCATATAAAATCTTAAACATATGGATTTATATCATTGATGAGGAATCTGTCTAATTCTTATGATTCCACATAAAAAAGACCAGAAACTCACTTGTTATATGAGTTCCTGGTCGAGCGTTAAATAGTTAAATGTAAATACATTTCGTGTGAAATACTATAGTAACATTTAATACTAATTTATTGGCTTATAGTTCATAATGTCTGTTTATCAAACCATTTTATCTTTGCCTAAGAATTTCAAATAAATCATACACGTCATACTTTGAACATATTTGTTTTATTTTGTAATTCTTCTGCCATTTTAGAAAGTGTAAAAGTAGATGCTGTAATTTCTTCCATTGAGGCTAGCTGTTCCTCTGTAGCTGCAGAAATATTTTGTGTTCCTTCTGCAGAACTTTGGGCGATTCCATTGATTTGCTTCATCGAATCAGTCATATTATTCATTTCTATAGCCATATGTTCTACCGAAGTAGAAATCCCCTGAACTTGAACAGATACTTGTTTGGTAGCATGTTGAATTTTTTTGAAGGCTTCTCCTGCGGTGTTTACACTATTCATACCTATAACCACTTCATTTGTTGTGAACTGCATTGATTCTACTGCTCTATTCGTTTCCGTTTGAATTCCATCAATTAACACAGAAATTCTCTGTGCGGATAAAGAGGATTCTTCAGCTAATTTTCGAACTTCTTCTGAAACAACAGCAAAACCTTTACCATTTTCCCCTGCTCTTGCCGCTTCAATCGCTGCATTTAATGCTAGTAAGTTAGTCTGTTCAGCAATACTTGTTATAACTTCTACGATTTGTCCAATCTCTGAAGAGCGATCACCTAAACCAAAGATCACATTATTTAGATTATCGATAGAAGTTTGGATTTTGTCCATTTGTTGAACAGCGTTTTTAATGATTTCATTCCCATCCACTGATATTTGTTCTGCGTGGATAGCTGCCTCTGATACGCTAGTTGAATTACTTTCAATTGTTTGGACATCTTGTACCATTTGTGTAACAATATCTTCTGTTTCTATTATCGTTCTAACTTGATGCTCTGATCCGCTTGCAATATCTAACGTAACAGTCGCAATATGCTCGCTAGCTGAATTTGTTTGTTCTGTACTTGCTGTGAGTTCAGTAGAAAACGCTACCATATGTTCAGACGATTGCTTTACCTGACCAATTAAATCTCGTAATTGAGCAATCATACGATTAAGTGAGGTAGATAATATCCCAAATTCATCCTTAGAATTATAATCTACACTAAAATTTAATTCTCCCGCTTCTGCTCGTTGAACAGCAGTTTTTATTTTTTCTATTGGAGCAGTTATATATTTTCGAACACCAATAAACCCAATTACAACATACAGTATGCTTAATACCACTGAAATGATCATTGTATTTCTGGTATTTTTATCTACTTGGTCTACACTATCTTTATATAAAGAACTTGCATAATCTCTATTCAGTTCTGTTAACTTTAAACCTTTTGATAAAATGCTATTATACTCAGGCTCACCTATAGAATAATAGAGGTTTAACGCTTCCTCATTCTTATTAGCAAGACTCAGTTGGAATACTTGCTCCATAGTCTCTTTAAAAATTGGATATTGTTCCACCAGTTCACTTATAATTTCTGCTTCATCTGACTTCAAGTTGGTGTCATTAAGTAATTGAAGATTCATTTCATTATCTTCAAAAGCTTTGTTCACCTCATTATTGATTAATTCTATCGTTTTTTCATCAGTATAAAGGAAGGATCTATACATATCTGTTAAAATAATACGATTATTTAGCCTGTAATCAGTCAATATAATCCCTGGTTCTAAGCGGTCCTTAAATATATCCTCTATATTATTTTTTAAAGATTTCATCGTGTTATACCCAACCACTTGAATAATACCAACTGTAGATATGGATATTAACATTAAGATTAATAATTTTTTCATTGTGGAAAGATTGCGTAACATCATAATTATCCCCTCTGATTCGAAAATGTAGTAAACGAAAATTTGTTTGTTTTACTGGTTATTCATTTAATAACAATAGGTAATAGGCTGGTCTTACTTTATCATTGGTTCGTGTCTCTATTATCCAAACTATTTTATATAGCACGGTACCATTCTAACCTCTGATGTATAGTCTGCTCTGTCTAACTTTTTATCATCTATGAGTCTAGTATCCTTTCCTCCAGTAATTTTCAAGAAAACATCAAACCCAACAAAAGTATGTATTTTAAAATCAATGATAATAGATTTATATCAATAATATTTTTCATCATGTATAACTTAGTTTTATATTCTCCTTCTATCATTTTTAAATTCAATATTCCAAATAATCCAATAATTTTTATCCCAGTATCCTTTTCTCAAGATCAATTAAACTCCCCCACTCTATACTTGACTTAATAATGTTTTTAAAAGTAGTTGGTCTGGCTGTTGTTCTTTAGTAAAATAAATTTTTTGAAGCCTTTTACCTAGTCTGAAAAAATCCTCCCTTTCAGGTATAGAATTCCACACAAAAATATCTTCTTTATCTTTAGCAATATTTAAGTATAGGCGATCAGTGATTATCAATTCCGCTTCTTCATCTTTTGTGCAATAATCAACATGCGAAAAAACGCGTTTGACCTTATCAAATAAATAAGGAACATCATTTATCACAGAGTATATTTTTACCTTTATTGTGCTTCTTTTAAGTACGTCGATTGATTGTTTTAGTAATCGATGATATCTACCAATTAAAAGCTCCCTACGTTCAAAAATCTTATAAAATGCTTCATTCTCTAAGAGATAATCATAAAATTGATTCATAATTTCAATTTGTATAGTGGCATGACTATCAAATCTCTTTTTATAAAGATCCTCTTTAAATAGAAATGCAGGACCAGAAAAATTCACCGTATAATAATGAAGGTTAAGTAAGTTTACAAACAATACGCCATATTCCTCTATATCTAAAGTAATAGAAAAAAACTCCCTGAATTTCTCCATCCAATACAAAGTAGCTTGCACAAATAATTCTTGATTATGGTATTGAGCAAAATTCATCATTAAACTTATTGTACTTTCATTTTTCTCATAACGATGTTGAGATTCTAGAAATGAAAATGAAAACTTTATCTCTTTTTCTATTGCTTCATCATTAAGGGCTGTGAATTTTTTAAATAAAGAACTAAATGTTTGTGAAAACTTTTCATATTGATAATGATGTTCTGTGTATCTTGTATATGCTGCGTCTTCTTCTATGACAAAACCCATTTTAGCTCTTATTAAACAAATAGCCAGCAAATATAAAACAGATATTGGAAGTTCTCGATTATACCCCTTAATTACTTCTAATATTTCTTCTCTAGATATTCCTGTGAAAGGCCAAATTTCTCCCCAACATGAATTCCAATAGAACAAATAATAGAAATAGCGGAATTGTTTTTCAGATCCTTCAAGTGTAATGAAATCCTGAGAAGTATATTTTAATTGAAATTCTTTTAATAAAGGTTTAATCTTATTTATTTGGCGATATATAGAAGCTTGACTTGTAAAATTCTCTATAATAAACATATTAAAATCGACTAATTTATTGTAGAAAATATCATTAAAGATTTTATATGCCAAAGAATTTTGTAAGTAATACCTTTCTATTGCTTTAATCGAAAAATAATCTTTACAATCTAATTTAAATTGCTTATGTTTAATTTCTTTTAAAAAAGTAGCTTCATCAAATTTTTGTAAATCACCTGAGAGTTCTGTTACTATTTTTAAGATGGTTCTTTCAGATAAATCCATTTTTTTAGCCAACTCCTGACTAGAAAAAAAACGTTTTTCATTATGGATATGATCTAATAATTGCACCTTTTGTAAAGTGAAACGATCTAAAAAATTGTACATACTCTCACCTCTATTTCTTACTAATTTGTCTATCAATACGCCGAAAATACGCATATATAGAACTGGTAACTACATTATGGTTTATTGCACTTTTTTTAAAACCTATCGAGCAAAGAATCCCTATTAAATTCATTTGAAATAATCAAAAATACCTATGTTAGGTACCTCTTTATCTCTAATTAACAAATACCATAACATCTATTCACATGTCTTCAAAATCAACATTTGTTTCAAATGAAGCATAATTTGATAATTAGATATAAGAAAAAAGAAGTATTTGTAATATAAGAAATTTCGTTATGGCAATTAACGATTTTGGTGTCAAAGGCTTTATATAGATACAAATCAGTTAAAAGAAAATGAGCTAGCTGCTTAAAAGGGAGTATTCCCCAATAAAACAAAATTATCCGAATATAAATAATATTCGGATTTCTTTTATTATAGTAATGTACGTTTTTTATTATAATTTACATATAAATTAGATATAGCTAAATTATAAGGAATCCACCTGTTTTTAACTGCTTTATCTATTGCTTGAATACGAGTCTTTACTGATAATTTATTATAAATTTTATTAATATTTATATGGATTGATTTTTCCGAGATATTAAGTGTTTGACTAATCTCTTGTACATTTTTACCTTCTGCAAGCATGAGCAAAATGACATATTCACGCTTTGTAAAAAGATGAGATATGATTTCCTTCGAATCAAAAAGTTTTAAATAGCTTTTTATAAAAATGGTCATTGTCGAACTATTAAAGTAGTATTCACCTTTGGAAATTAAATCTATTGCCTTTCTTAATTCTTTTGATTTTATATTATATAAAATATAACCTGTGACGCCAGCTAACAAAGCCTCATGAATTTCGTCCTCTAAAATAATTGAAGTAAGAATGACAACATACGTATTCGGATATTCGGATCGAATCCGTTTTACATGTTCTAGGTTATTTTTTTTTAGATCATTGATGACAATAATATCTGGCTTGTAATGATTCATTAAATCATAAAGATTTTTTGATAAGTCAATGTCTGAATAAATATTGTAGTCATTTTCCAGTATTTTCACTAAGCCCATTTTCAAATAAAGATTGTTTTCTAAAATGATCATATTCTTCTTAAGCAAATTGAAAAAGTCCCCCTTTTCATTTAAATCATAAAAATATTCATTAAATTTTATAATCTATGTAATTTTTTTAATAATTTATAAACCTTTTCTCAGTTTCGCACTGTTAAAAAAGGCTTTAATTTAGTTAAATCTTAGCAGTTATATAAAATAAATCAAAATCTACTTTTGATAGTTTTTTAACTTGCTTTGATAATTAGTAGCATCATTGTTAGATTAATTATTTATGCAATGCCTCATTTTAACTTCCATGAAGAGAGTGAAATTTTGAGCTAGAGCTATAACGGGGTTCATGTGTGTCAATAATAAAAAGAAGTCCATTTAGATTAGATGACAACAAACATGGGGAGTATTGTTAGGAGGGGGTTTAAGATAAAATGAACAAAGTTTTACAACCAATACATGTATATTGTTTGTTATTCTTATCAGTTAGTTTTTTAGCACATTTCGTTTTAATTCCCACAATTTTCACAGTGGTCGAACGTGAAGCATGGATAAGTGCATTAGCTAGTGTAATCCCAATATTCTTTTTTGCCTTACTTATTTCTAGAATTACAACAAATAATACTTCATTCCTTGAATTAACATCTGTCCAGACTAGCAGACCACTCTATTTATTCATCATTACTTCATATATAGTTTATTTTATTTCATCCACTTTCGTCTCACTCAAATTTACAATTATTTGGGCAGATGAAAGTTTTAACTCTGATTATCCATATTTTATAACAGTTATTTTATTTATATTATTATGCTTTTATGGTTCCTTAAAAGGGATCAAAACCATAGCTATCCAGTCCATAATTATTTGTTCACTCTACATTTTTTTGTTTGTACTCCTCAACTTAGGGAACTCAATGAACAATGAATATGAACTATTATTACCAGTATATACAAGTAATACTCCGTCCATTTTATGGGGAATATTATACATATGTATTGGTATTTTAGAAATGGGTTTTATTTTAATTGTTTTAAATGGTTATGTAAAAGAGAGAATGAAAAGAAAAGGAATACTCGTTTTTTCTATTATATTTGCCCTATTGGTTTTTATTTCCATTGCGACTGCTATATCTGAATTCGGCATCTATATAACCCAGAAAATGCTCTTTCCTCTAAACGAACAATGGAGGGTTTTATCATTTGGTAAGTACTTTACAAGATTGGATTCTTTATCTGTTCTCCAAATATTATCAGTGGCTTTTATTCGCATATGTTTATTTATGTATATTGTATCTTCCTTTTTTAAAAACCGAAAATTAATATTATTTATTTGTTATCTATGTTTAACAATAGGATTATTAATTCCTTGGTCTGTTTCTGATTTTTTATCATTTATAAAAAGCACTTATCTCCTTTCTATTTTTGTATTTTTATTCTTATTTATGACTGTTTTCTACGTATTAGAAAAAAAGCAAAAGGGAGTTCATCATCTTGACTGAAAATAGGGATTTTTTTTATAAAGAATTAAGTCACCAATCAGATATAACGGTAAGTAGTAAATTCTATATGTTTAATAACGAAAAACATGAAGTTATATTTATCTATTGCCATAGTTTAATTGATAGTGTACTTTTTTTGAATTCATTATTACCAAATATTAGATTTTTGGCTGAACAAGGCCATTTACACGATGTCGAAATTATAAATCGCTATTTAGAAGTACAGGAGAGAAAAGAGTTCAGAACGAAGACAGATGAAATAAATAGCAAAATTTTCTCAGGTTTTTTATATTTTTTTCATGTTCCATCAAACAGCCTATATTCAACCAATTTAGCTAAACTACCTGAACGATCCATTGAAGAATCAAATATGGAAGTCTCATTAAGAGGACCCAGAGACGGGTTTATTGAAAATATAGATACCAATTTTTCTTTAATAAGAATGAGATTAAAAAGTAAAAATTTATCAAGTGACCAGTTTACAATTGGTGATATAAGTAAAACAAAAGTTTTATTGCTCTACATTGAGAACAATATTGATCAGACCACTTTAAAGAATGTACAAAACAAACTAAATAAAATAAAAGTAGATAATATTGCAAGTAGTTATCATATTGAAGAATTACTTTATGATAAGTTGACCCTCTTCCCCCTCCTTGATTATTCAGGAAGACCCGATTTTGTAGTAAGTTCTCTCAATAAGGGCCGTTTTGTCATATTGGTAGATGGAAGTCCAAGCTGTTTAATTGGACCCGCAAATTTACTACTTATTTTGAAAGCCCCGGAAGATGATCAAACTAATTTTTTATTTGTGAGTTTTTCACGAATTTTAAGGATTACCTCTTTATTAACAAGTATATTTTTACCTGGGTTTTGGATTGCATTAACTGTCCATCAACTTAACCAGTTACCCTTTCCCTTACTAGTTTCAATATCTGCATCTAAAATTGGACTACCCGTCTCTTCTTCGTTCGAAATTCTTATTATGCTCGTTTTTTTTGACCTCTTTCGAGAAGCGGGCATACGTTTACCTAAAGCTGTAGGTCAAACAGTTGCAGTTTTAGGAGGCTTAATAGTTGGTGATGCTGCCATAAGAGCAGGATTTACATCACCATCAACATTAGTAATTGGAGCACTTACTGTTATATCTAGCTATACATTAATTAATCAAAATATACTAGGAAATGTATTTTTAATAAGAGTTGCTACATTAGTAATTGCCTCCTTTTTTGGAATGTATGGCTTTGTTTTAAGCGTCTTATTTTTCTTAACATATATCTCATCATTAGAAAGTTTCGGGCATCCTTACCTTTCTACATTTTACAAAGTAAGTATACCCAATCTTATTAAAGGTTTTTTAAAAATGCCATTTAGAATTAAAATAAAAGACTGACTGCTTTTTCAGCAGAAGGGAGATTATAATTGTCCCATTACTATACTTGCATATTCAAAATAACATTCATTTTTCCTTTATTATTTATGCTAGGCGGTTGTTTAGGCACGAAGGAAATACAAAGTGAAGTTTATATTACCGCTCTTGGTATAGATTATTCTAATGATGCGTATCATTTATATTTTCAAGCTTTCGGATTTACAAATGTTGCGGGCTCAGATCCTGGCATTTCATCTGAGCCTGCTCCAATTGTTGTTGGACATGGAGAAGGTGAAACAATACAGGGAGCAATCGATGATATAGAAAAGAATTCGGTTAACCCTTTGTATTATGGACATATACAAACTTTCTTTATTTCCAAAAACATATTGGATGGACATTTAGATGAATTTTTTGATTTTTTTAGTAGGGATTACTATTTACGTTACAATACTTTAGCTTATGGATTTGAAGATGATGATATTAAAGAGATAATGAATGTACATGGTCTCTTTTATAAACCACCTATCTTAACATTTCCTTATGATCCAAATGAACAATTATTCTTTAATTCGTTCATCTCCACCAGTACTGTACAAGACATGATTAAAAGATATTATGAACCAGTTGGATCAATAATGGTTCCTTCCATAAAGATTAGTGAAGATTATTGGATGGAGGATAATACATCTAAAGATATATTAAAAATAAGTGGTGCTTATTTTCTTTCACATCAAAAATTCAATGGCTGGATAAAGGAAGAAGAACTATCAGGGTTAGATTGGTTTAATAAGGATTTTAAAAACATGAAATTATCAATAAAGGATAAGTCTGTTTCGATGTTTATTGATAATATAGATTATCATATAGAAATTGTGGATAATTCGATTCCTAAATATATACTTAATTTAGAAATAAAAGCTTCTATCAGAGAAAATCCAAAAAATATTGGAAAAGAAACAATTGAAAATGATATTAAAAATATTATTTTATCACAGTTTCAAAGTACATTTAATAAAGGGCTGGAAATAAACACTGATGTCTTCAATTTCTCAGAAAAAGCTTATCGTTTCAAGCCCCAATCATGGACTGTAGATGAATTAAACTCCATTACTGAAAATTCAATTAAAAAATTTAATATAAATGTTTTCATAAAGGATGAAGGAGCTAAAAAATAAGAAAATTACCTTCACCTTTTTGAGCACATGATATTGTCCTCTTTCATTAGACAACGTTCAAAAACTACAGTACGTTGAGACTTAAAGGGGATTTTTGTATGCCAAAAAAATCGTATCTATTCGTATGAATTTAAAGGAAGTATGTAGGTGGTGAAAATAAAATATCTGTTTATTCCCCTCACTCTCCCGATGTTATCGAAGCGAATATTCAACTTAGTCACCCGCTATGAACAAAATGTTCAAAATGAACTTTTTACTCCTATTAATTTTATGTCACATAACTTTCTTTATATTGACCCTCCGCATTGAACATTCTATTATAATCCCTGTTAATGATTATCATTTTCATTTACATTACCAGAGAGGAATGATTAGACTAATGCAAGGATTTACTAAGTTAGGGAAATTGAGTGGTATAACGCTATTGCTCCTATTAACAGTCATGATGGTTTTAACTGGATGCAATGCTACTCAAAAAAATACAGAAACAGAGAAAAAGGAACAAACTTCTACGGAAGCAAAAGAATCTAATAGTAGAACAATTAAACACGAGATGGGAGAAACTGTTATTACTAACACTCCTCAAAAGATAGTTACTCTAGAACTATCTTTTGTTGATTCTTTAAATACTTTAGGAATTAATCCTATAGGAATTGCGGATGATAATAAAAAGGATATGATTGCCAAGCTTGTTGGTCGTGACATAGATTATACCTCTGTAGGGACTCGTGAACAGCCTAACTTAGAGGTTATTAGCTCTTTACAGCCAGATTTAATCATTGCAGATGCTGAGCGACACAGTGCTATTTACAAAGACTTGCAGCAAATAGCTCCTACAATTGTCTTAAAAAGTCGTGAATCGACATACCAGGATAATTTGGACTCTTTTAAAACAATTGCAGAAACATTAGATCAAAAGGAAGCTGCTGAAAAGAGATTAAATGAACATAAACAAATTATAAACGAAATTAATTCAAAGCTAAGCCATGATTCGAATCTAACTGTTTTACCTGCGGTTGTACGAGATACATCATTTCAAGCACATACTACTTCTTCTTATGATGGAGAATTGCTTGAACAATTAGGTCTGAAGGTGGCCATTCAGAACGAACAACCTTATGTTGAAATGAGTCTGGAACAACTTGTAGAAATCAATCCAGATGTACTACTTTTAGCTAATAATGAAGGTAAACTGCTTACTGATGAATGGAAGGAAAATCCACTTTGGAAAGACTTAAAAGCAGTAAAAAATGAACAGATTTATAGTGTTGATAGAGATTTATGGACAAGATTCCGAGGCATTATTTCAGCAGAAGCAATTGCTAAAGACACATTAACAAAGCTGAATGAAAAATAAAATAAATAAAAGAGGAGTAAGTAAAGTATTCTACTTACTTCTCTTTCTAGTAAGTCTTATCTTTTGTAAGAAAGTGTGTTGTAGTTAATGGAATCTATAGTTAAAGGTAAAGTAAAAATATATAGTACAGCAATAACTGCAATCGTTTTATTGATTTTAGGAATTATCATTAGTGTCTCTGTAGGGGTAGCAGATGTCAATCTATTAATGGTTTTGAAGTCCTTCTTCGAAACCAATCCATCAAAAGATCAATTAATTATTCAGACCCTTCGATTGCCCCGAGCTATCATCGGAGCATTAGTTGGTGCTAATTTAGCCGTAGCAGGTGCTCTTATGCAGGCGATTACTCGAAATTCATTAGCTTCCCCACAAGTATTTGGTGTGAATGCAGGTGCTTCATTGTTTATTGTCACTGCTTTCGCCCTCTTTCCTGCTCTCTCTTCCCCATCGCTCGTTTTCTCTGCTTTTATCGGGGCAGCTATAGGAGGAATAACAGTCTATTCCTTTGCTTCTGGAGGAGGAATGACACATGTAAAACTGGCGTTAGCTGGAATGGCCGTACATTTTCTTTTGTCCTCTTTAACTCAAGGAATCATTATTTTTAGTGAGCAGGCAAAGGATGTTCTGTATTGGCTAGTGGGGTCAATTAATGGAAAATCATGGACACATGTTATGATCATTCTTCCATGGTCTATTTCTGGGCTATTCATTGCCTTATTACTTTCTCGATCTATTTCTATACTTGTCCTAGGAGAAAGCACCGCCCAAGGTCTCGGACAACAAGTAAATCGCATCCGTATTCTAGCTGGCATACTGGTCATTATTTTGGCTGGCTCCTCTGTAGCTGTCGCAGGTCCAATAGGCTTTGTAGGATTAATTGTTCCTCATATTGTTAGGAGAATGCTAGGAGGAGATTATCAAAGAATCATTCCATTCTCTGCACTTTTTGGGACTATACTTTTAGTTTACGCAGATATTCTCGCTCGATTTATCGCTTACCCTTTTGAATCGCCAGTTGGAATTGTTACAGCAATCATTGGGGCACCATTCTTCCTTTATTTAGCAAGGAAAGGAAGGCATATTAAACAATGAATAATAGACAACAGTTTAGGCAAAAACAACATTTTCATCCTAATCTTATTCTTCCTGTGCTTTTAATCATCATCTTCATTTTATCAATAGTAAGTCTAGGTTTAGGAGCTATTTACATTACACCATCAGAAATCATTCGCAATTTAATTGGGGAAGGAACACAAAGTCAAAGATTCATACTAAACAATTATCGTATTCCTCGTATTATAATCGCTATCATCGTAGGAGCTGGACTAGCAACAGCTGGAGCAATTTTGCAAGGAATTCTCCGTAATCCATTAGCCTCTCCAGATGTAATCGGCGTTACGAAAGGGGCTGGTTTAGCAGCCGTTATCATCATTGTTCTATTCCCAACGTCACCTATTATTTTTCTTCCCCTTTCAGCTTTTATTGGAGCAGCTATCATTGCTGCCATTCTAATGCTGTTTGTTTATAAAAAAGGTGCTCAGCCAAATACGTTGGCTTTAGTGGGAATAGCTTTAGGAGCAATATGTCAAGCAGGGATAGAATATTTAATGATTAAGTTTCCAGATGATGTAAGCATGACTCTTTTATGGTTGACTGGAAGTCTTTGGGCAAGAGGATGGGACCAAGTGTATCTTTTGCTGCCATGCCTCATTCTTATCCCAATACTATTTGGATTAACTGCTAAATTAGATATTTTGAGCCTTGGTGATGATATAGCTACAGGTCTTGGAGAACGCTCAAAATTTTTGCGATATATTTTACTAAGCGTTTCCGTTATTTTAATTGGCGTATGTGTTGCCACAGTAGGTTCTATCGGATTTATTGGTTTAATCGCTCCTCATATTGCCAGAAGAATTGTAGGATCTAAATTTAACGTTTTACTTCCTGCTTCTGCGCTCTTCGGTGCTATCCTTCTCTTAGTCGCTGATAGCCTAGGTAGAGGTCTATTTCCTCCAATAGAAATACCTGCTGGTATCATTACAGCAGTGATTGGTGCACCATATTTTTTATATTTATTACGTGCTGAACGAAAAAAAGCATAAGAAAGGTGAACATTTATGACAACATTATCAGCCGAGCATCTTTCACTGTCCTATGGATCAACTCAAATCCTTGATGATATAAATTTAGTCATTCCTGAAGGTAAGATTAGTGTTATTATTGGGTCGAATGGTTGCGGCAAATCAACTATTTTGCGCTCCTTAGCTAGATTATTAACACCTCAAGAAGGAATAGTCTATTTAGATGGAAAAGCCATTCATCAGCAATCTTCTAAAGAAATTGCAAAGAAATTGGCTATTTTACCTCAAGGTCCAGAAGCTCCGGAAGATATAACTGTTAAAGATCTTTGTTATTATGGTAGACATCCACATAAAGGTTTATTGTCTAGACAAACGCTGGAAGATGATGCGATTGTAAACCGTGCGTTAATGGCCACCAAAATGACCGATTTTGTAGATCGTACATTGGATGAGCTATCTGGAGGGCAAAGGCAAAGGGCTTGGATTTCAATGGCTTTAGCACAAGACACAGATCTTTTATTATTAGATGAACCAACAACCTATTTAGATTTGGCTCATCAAATTGAAATACTAGAATTGTTACGCAATTTAAACGTAACTCATGGTCGAACAATTGTTATGGTTTTACATGATTTAAATCAGGCAGCACAATATGCTGACCACCTTATTAGCATTGTTAAAGGAAAAATTTTTCAAGAGGGGCCGCCTGAAAAAGTATTTACCAAAAGCATGATTAGAGAAGCATTTGGACTTGATTGCTATATTATTGAAAATCCTGTTGATCAAACACCACTGTGTATTCCTATCGGCTTATCATTAAGCTAGTACTAAGTACAAGGGACCGCTACTTTTAAGATGTAGCGGCCCCTTTATTTACGAATCCATATGAATACCCATTAATTGTTCATACATCCTACTTTGATTTTCTAGAAAAATAATCGTTTCTCTTCTATTTTTATAAAAATCATTCCACATATACATTTGAAGCGTTTTCTTCCATTTCTCAGTCTTCACCATTTTTTCGATTGTTGCATCCCAAAATTCAATTTCAGCATTTGACATGTTCGGAGGCCCCATCACTCCACGCCAATGTTCAAAAACTAAATCAATTCCTTGCTCAGCCCATGTCGGAACCTCTGGTAACTCCTTTAATCTTTTTTCAGAAGAAATCACTAGTAATTTTATTTGATTTGATTCAGCATATTTTTTCGCCTCTGATAAAGACATCGTGGCAACATCGATTTGTTTTTTTAATAATGCCTCCACCACTTGTTCACTATTTTCATAAACATAAAAGTCGAGCTGTTCCGTTTTCAGCCCAACCTGTTGACTAGCTAATACAAAGGAAAGTTGATCATCATTTCCAAGCCTTGGGGAAACACCGATTTTATAAGCATGCGGATCTTTCTTGAGATCGTCCATTAACTGTTTAGCACTGGATATTTTCGAACCTTTTGAAACAATGGTAACTTCCCATTCAGTCGCTAAGGTGGCAATTGGTGTAAAGTCTTTATACGTTAATTTACTTTGACCCAATAAATAATTAGTGATAAGTAGACTTGAATTAATGGCTATTACTGAATCTGTTTGATCCTTTGTATATTTCCAGCCTAATTCCCCGCCAACACCGACTTTATTAATAACAGAAATATTCTGATTCATCAAATTTTCACTTATCAATATATCTTGCATAGCCCTAGCTGTTACATCCCATCCCCCACCAATTGAGCTAGGTGCAATAATCGTTACCTCTTTTGTGATTGGTTCCTCGATTTTAAATTCATTTGTAGAGCAAGTAAAGAGAATTATCATGAACAGTAGGAATAACATGAGTTGTTTCTTCTTCATTCGTTAGACCTTTATCATAAATTTACAGTGTTTTGTCATATTAGGTAATACTTCCTTTCAGGTCTTCCGACAATTCCATAATCATGTTTAGCTGTACAGACGTTGATTGAAACCAAATACTCTAGGTATCTTCTTGCCGTTGTTCTAGATGCCCCCATCTTTTCCCCCATTTCCTCAATTGAAACGCCACCTTTAAGCTCAAACATTATTTCTTTGACTTTTTGCAAGGTTAAACGATCCACCCCTGAAGGAAGGTCCTTTTGATTCATCACAGTTTGGACAGAAGTGCCAAAGAAACTATCAATAATTGACTGATCGATTTCATCCCTACTATTAAAGAGCTCTTTTTTCCTTTTATATTCCTCGATGATTTCAATAAACTTTTCCATTGTTACCGGCTTTAAAAGATAGTGGAAAACGCCAAAACGCATAGCCTTTTCTAGCATAGCTTTTTCAGTTGCTGCCGTAACCATAATAATATCTACATTTGGATAGTCTCCCCTTATTTTCTGAAGTAAATCAGTTCCAAGCTCATCGGGCATATAAATATCTAATAGAAGTAAATCAACTTCTTCTTGCTCAAGCAGGTTCAATGTTTCTTTAGCATTTAACGCCTTCCCAACCAAGCTTACATCAGATACTCTCTTCAAAAATCCCTCTTGTATTTGTGCAATTCGAAAGTCATCCTCTGCAATCACAACTTTTATCACTTTACTTCTCTCCTCATATGAAAGCCTTTTTTGGCAGGTATACTGTAAAAATGGCGCCTCCACTCTTATCATTATGCACTTCAATTGTGCCCCTTAATGACTCCACAATTCGTTTAACATTGAATAAGCCATATCCCCTATTCTCCCCTTTAGAAGAATAGCCCAAAGTGAATATGGTATCTATTTGTTCCTCTGACAACCCTTTTCCGTTGTCTGTTACTTCTATTATGATGTCATTGCCAAAGCCAGTAATTGAAAACAATACCTTCTTACTTTGTTGATTAGTGACCGCATCAAAGGCATTATCAATGAGATTTCCGATAATTGTAATAATATCTGTTACCTCAATATTGCTTGGCAAAGGATCGACATGACTATCAGGATCAATTTCTAATGTTATTTTCTTTTCAGAAGCTTTCCCGAGTTTCCCTAACAAAATTGCTTGCACATTAGCATCATGAATTTGATTAAATAATATTTGATTTCTATGTTGATAAGTGATTGACTCCTTTTGAATAAAATCAAAAGCATCCTTATATCGTTCTAATTGGAGCAAACCAGATATTAAATATAATTTATTGGTGTATTCGTGAGTTTGCGCTCGTAAGCCTTCTGAATAAGCCCTAACCTCTGATATAGTATTGATTAAATTCTTTAATTCAGTCTTATCACGGAAACTAGATACAGCCCCCATAATTTGATTGTTTTTTATAATAGGAATAACGTTAAAGATAAAAACGATATCATTCAAGAGAATCTCAACATTGTGCATCGTTTTTCCTGTTTGCAAAACCTCTTCAATTTTTGAATTCTTTAGAACGTCATTGATATGCTGACCAATTAATCTTTCTTCATTAAGATTCATCATTTTCTTAGCCGAATGATTGATTAATGTTAACAATCCATTTTGATCAATCGCAAGAATTCCTTCTTTAATAGACAAAAGAATTGCGCTTCTTTCTAGGTATAGCGATGAAATCTCGTGTGGTTCTAAACCTAAGGTATCCTTTCTAATACTTTTTGTTAGAAAAATACCACCTATGATACCGAGCATTAGTATCACAATAGAGGCAATGACAATGGTCTTAATTCTACTAATAATATTTCGATAAATGTCTGTTTCCAAAAACTCTACCGAAACGACTCCAATTATGCGCTGGAAATCACCATAGTCAGCCATTATTGGCACTTTCCCCATAATAACGGAGCCACTGCTTCGCTCAACTTCAAAAATATTTGAGCCTCCAAATAGCAGTGCTAGATCATTGGTATCATCTAAACCACTTTCTTCAATATCATTTTCTACATGAGAATAAATGATCTTATCACGATTTTCAATGATAATATTTGCTGCGTTTACCTGATCTATCACTTGCTCAGCGATAGGACGAAATTGAGTTTCTAAGTCCTCTTGTTCAATTGCATCTCTTAATTCAGGCATAAGTGAAATCGATTTTGCCGCTTGTAATGCTAATTGTTCTACTTGATTTCTAGTATCTACTGCTTGTAAATAAGCAAAGACACTTGCAAGCAGCGTAATAATGAGAAGTATAAGGGAACTAATTAACCCTAGTATTTTCGTTTTTAATGTAATCCTTTTATTTTTAAACATCGTATTTAACCCTTCTAAATTAGAGAGACAGAATTATATTGAATGAAGAAAATAGTAGATAACTCTCGTAATGAAATTTAGCTTATGAATATCCCATCTTATTGTACTTTACAACCACTATTTTATACATCTTTTCAAGCACCCCTTAGGATATGGTGAATGCTCACATTTAAACAAAGATGATACAGTTAGTTCGCTCATTTCTGTCATCCATTCTTTCGAAATCGCTTACTGTATAAGCATTAAATAATCCCCACCGTTCATAATTAAATGGGGATTGAATTCTCTTTAGATTTCTACCAGTAGAAGAAGTTATTTATATAGTAATATGATTTACCCTGCTCATAAAATTAATGTTGTATTCCTTAGTTTCCCTCGTACGAAAGATAAAACAAACAGCATCTTCAACTACCATGCACTGTTCCTTGAAGTGCATTTCTTTACATTCAAAACATCTTCGTTTGCTATCTCCTTAATAGTCACATCATTTTACTTATGTTGGTGTTAAAGGATGTATTTTTTAGTCTGTTCTGCATTTTGAATTTTTTCAATTTTATTATTAAATCTACAGTGGATAAGATGATAAAGTAGATTTAGCAACAACCATATACCGCCAATTATAAACAAATTCGTTTGAAACGGTATATAATCACCCGTTTTTATCGAGAGGCTTTTTTGTATGAACTGACAAACTATAACACTTAATGAAACCATAATGATAAATGCCACATTTAAAAGAGGTTTATAAATACTGATTAACATTTTGTTAATGGACTTTGCAGAATACCCTAACCTATTTAAAATAAGAATATTTCTTGTGCAATCTTGAAAATTTAGCAGTATGACAAGATAAAGAAGCAAACAGCCAATCATACATCCTAATAGTTGATTTATCACTGCACTTATTTTATTTGAAACATTATTTTTTTGTAAATAAGCTAAACGTTCCTTTTCTGTTATTATTGATTTATTCTCATACTGTTTAGGAACAGTGTTTGAAAGTATTCCGTTATAGCTTGACTCTTTTATGGATAACATACTTGCTAATTGCGGTTCTGAAAGATAAATAGTCTTATTCTCTGCATTTCCCACAATAGCAGCAACTTTTAGTTTATAGATTTTATGTTTAATATTTACTTCAATATAATCATTTTGTCGTATTCCATAGAGTTCAGATAAAGCTTCATTTATATACACCTCTTTTTCTTTAGGTAAGAAAAGCTCCTTGTGATCTAATGTATAAAATTGAAACAAATTTGGTTTTTTATGAAATCCTATTGCTTGTTGATTAATTTCATTTCCTTTCCATGAAATCTTCACATTACTTCTTAAATAGAAAGTACTATCTTCTTCTAGTGGATGATACGGCTGATAATTTTCAAACTGAATATCATATTTATAGGACCTACCAAGTGTCTGGGTTTCATAAATATATTGACTGCTGAAATGAAGTGACATGCTCATAATCCATAAAACTGTAAAACAGCCTACTGACAGGAATAGTAAAGACACTGCTAATGGCTTACGTAAAGCTATGCGAAATGAGCGCCGATATTTGATTGGAACTGCATTGGATAGTTTATTGCTAATGAAAACTATCCATTTATTTTGGTGTTCTTCAGGGAAATTACATAATAATGAGGAAATATCAAATTTTAAAAACTTATAGTATGGCACTATTGCCATGATTCCCGATAATACAACAATAAATAGGAAACCTATTGCTAAATTTGAAGGGAAAATTCCCTTTTGAAGTGATTCAATATCAAAAGATGAACGATATAATTGTAATAATACATCTGAGCAAATCCATCCCAATATGAAGCCTACTATAAAGGCAATAAAAGAAAGACTACTATTAATGAAAAACATAACTGCGATTATTTGTTTATTTGAACATCCGAAAGCCTTATAGCAACCAATTTCTTTCAGATGATTACGGTAATATTTAAAAAAAAACATATAAAATGCAAAGGCTGCAATTACAGAAAAAATGATTAAAAAAGTAGCTGCTAAAATTTGATTAGAATGCAATGCAATCAATAGCTCTTTTTGCGAACTATTAATAAATATCCCATTTGCTTTATTGTAAGCCAAATGTTTTAGATTCCCATCTATAGATACTTGAACAAAAAAGTACATAAATGAGCCTAAACAGCTCAGAAAAAATAACACAGACATAGTCGCTTTTTCACATAGTAAACTCTTGAAAATTTGTTTAAACACCCTACTCATTATAGAATCTCCGTGGAGAAGTATTTAAATAATCGTCCTCAATAAGACCGTCCTTCATGACAATAATACGGTCTGCCACTGTGGAAATTTTGAGGTTATGTGTAGAAAAAATAATGAGTGTACCATAGGTTTTATTTAATTCCTTTAAATAGTCCACAACTTGTTTGCTGTTATGCTCATCCAATGCTCCTGTTGCTTCATCACAAAACAAAATTTCAGGATTTTTAATCATTGCACGTGCGATAGAAACTCGTTGTTGCTGACCACCAGATAATTCATTGGGAAATCGATCTGCTAATGTTTCGATCCCTAGCCTTGCTATAAGTTCACGGAATTCTAAATCTTGAGCATTCCCTGTTTTCCCTAATTCAATATTCTCCCGTACCGTTAATTCCGACAATAGTAAATAGTCTTGGAAAATATTACTGAAATTATAGCGTCTGAATTGAATCATCTCTTTTTGTTCCGCATGAGAAATATCTAAATCTTTATAATAAACATTTCCTCTTGTTGGCTTCATTAGTCCTGACATGATATTGATGAGTGTTGATTTCCCACAACCACTTTGTCCGAGTATCACATTAAACGTATGGGCAAAAAATGAAAGGTTAATTTCTTGTAAAACTGTATCAAAATCATTAAATTTTTTGCTTATATTTTGTAATTTTAAAACAGCTTCCATTTACCAATCTCCTTTTTAGTTAGTAAAAAAGCCAATATTATCAGTTGTTCCTAAACCTTTATTGATCAATTCTTCATAGGCTGTTATTTTATATGGAATGGTTTCTGGATCCCAATGAAATAAATCTTTATCTAAATAAAAATTTGATAGTGTCAATAACATTTCAGCTATTTCTAAGGGATAATTTGTGTAAAAAATTTTTTCCTCCACTCCCTGTTCAATGATTTCTGCAAAATACGGAGCAAGATATTTAGTTAGACCTATCATCAGTTTTTGATGGAATACAGCATTTTCAGGTTGATTCATCATTCGATCTTGCTCTTTATTTTGATGAAAAAGAGAAATACTATTTTGAACTGCCATTTTAAGTCTTACATCTGCGGACAATGTCTTATTATCCATCGTCTTTATTTCCACTACCGCATTTTCAACAAACAATTTAACAGCTTCATCTACACATTCTTCTTTTGACTGAAAATAATGATAAAAGGCTCCTCTTGATATGCCCAATTCCTTTATGATTATCGGAAGTGTCATTTTTTCATAACCATATTGCAGAAGAACCTCCCAAATTCGAATTAAAATGTCGTTTTTTTTATGTTCATAGTTTTTATTTGTCCTTGCCATCATAAACCCCCTATAAATAAACCGACCAACGGTTTATTTATATATTTCCATATTTTTCTTATGAAGTCAAGGAAATTGGCATAAAAAATTTAGAAATATCAAGGAGATGAAATGAAGAACTTTAAACTTTACCTTTCCTCCATATTCTTTTGTTGAAGTAATTATTTTGTAATCAACACTTCGATGCTTATCGAAATCTTTATATTTTACAATGAGTTATGACAGCGAAAATATTTAGTAGGAGGAACTTAAAATGACAATAACAAAGCAAATACCAAATACAAAAATGATAAATCCTAAAATTTTATATTATGGATTTCCTGTAATTTTACTGAGTACATTAAATGAGGATGGAACAGTGAATATTAGCCCTTTGTCATCTTCTTGGGCATTAGGAGACTGTATTGTCTTAGGTATTGGCCTTGGTGGAAAAGCAATAGAAAATTTAGAACGACATCCTGAATGTGTCATTAATATTCCTGAACCCTCTCTATGGGAAAATGTGGAGCAGTTAGCTCCTTACACAGGAAAAAAACCAGTTCCAGATTTTAAGAAACAAATTGGTTTTACATATAGAAAAGAGAAATTTGATATTTGTGGATTCACACCTATTAATTCTACAACGGTCATTCCTACTCGGATTATGGAGTGTCCCATTCAAATCGAGGCAAAGGTAAAACATATTCGTATCCCAGATTATTCTCCTACTTTTGCAATTGTTGAGACACAAACGATACATGTACATGCTCATGAGGAAATTATTATTGAAGAAAATCATATTGATCCAAATAAATGGAGCCCACTTATTTATAATTTTCGGCATTATTTTGGTCTGGGAAGCAAGCTAGGTAACAACTTCCGTTCAGAGATCTAAACATAATCAAGTTGTACTAGATAGAAGCTAATCTACAAGCAAGTAGTTGGACGTAAATTGGCTAGCGCTATTTCTATTTATGTCATTACAGAGCTGTTCCCCATGATTTTTGCCATGAGCCTCCTGATGATGGTTTCAGCGTTATCGTTACACCTTTCAGAACCTTTTTGAACACTTCTAATACTGCATAAAAAAGGCCAGGTACTCATATGAGCGCCTGGTTATTCGTTTCAAGAACTTTATTTAATTGGCTTCAAAATAGATACTGGCTGTTCATACGCACAAAATAATTAACTACAATAAATATATTACACTTGATCGGAGGCACTTAGTTGGCTCACCCTAATTTCCCCAATCGAGATAGGCGCTTACTGACCATTAATATAAGATAAAATAAAGGATCTTTCTCAGTACCTTCACTGTACTTCCTTCATAAATTCTCTGAAGCCTTCAACGATTTCTTTTGCTTTGGTACGATATAAATAATGATCCCCTTCAAATGTCATCACTTTCCCATTTATAGAATCTTCTATTTGTTTTTTATGCTCTGGTATCCATCTGTCAGTTACTGGATGATTTTCTTGTATAAAGAAAATCACAGGGAGATTTTTTGGGAAGGATCTATTTTCAGCTGCTTTAAAATTTTCATACATCATTTCAGCTTCATTTAACTGGCTTGGGTTATACATGTTTTTGTGTTTAAGAATTCTCAATTGTTCTTTTGTTTTATCATCATATGGTAGTACGGCGTATGGGTCATCCCCTAGCTTTACTTGCAATCTCGCTAAACCCGATTTTTTAAGTAGTTTTATAGTTCTTATTATAGAAGAATCAATCTTTTTCTCGCTTATCGTTGGAACACTGCTATCAAGCCCGACAAATGCACTCACCTCTTCTGGATATTTGTTCACATAATCCAATCCGTAAAGGCCTGAAATGGAGTGTCCCATCAGAATATAACGTTCAATATGAAGACGCTGTAAAGCTTCATGTATTTCACTAACAATATTCTCTGTGCTACGTTCTTTTTCAATTAGATCACTTAACCCATAACCAAAAGGCTCGATGACAACCACTTTGTAAAATGGAGATAATTCATCTACTAGAAATTTAAAATCAAGTGCTGGTGCCGCTGTTCCATAACCAGGTAAAAGCACAACGGTTTCTTCGCCTTCTCCTTGAATGAAGACATTCATCGTTTTCCCGTCCACTGCTACAGACTGCCCATAAGTTTCTATTTTTCCTTGCTCTATTTTAGAGCAGACAATATTCACTAGGAAAACAATCGCTAAAAAAAGTATGATGGCTACAGCAAAAACAGCTATTAATTTACTTAAAATGATGATCATTTTTTTCATTATGTTTGCACGATAGTATAGAACGGTAAGCGATCACCGTTTTCTCCTTTGCTCTCGTGCCACACCTCCCTTTCGTTATCTCTATGTGGATTCCGGCTACTTTCATAAACCGTTAAGGATAGCTTATACAACGAAGGTGTACTGCTTATGACAACAATATGAACGGAGTATGAACAAAAAAATTTACAGCGTTGCATAAAAGGTGTAATTGAATCTACTAAGGAGGACGTTAAATTCGTATCAGAAAACCCAATTGTTATCACATTGCTTGATTGTCATGAAAAAAGGATCTTCAAATCGAAGACCCTTTCGCTACTTCTTTGCTGGATTTTTTGTACTTAGTTTTGACGCTACTTAACAATCCATCTTTATCTAGCAATGTTGGTAAGCTTATACCGACAACGATCGTGACGATACCTGCTATTTGCAAAATGGTAACCGTTTCGCTTAATAGGATAACAGATACCATCACGGCGATTGGCAATTCAACAGCACTCAATATAGAGGACATACCTAATCCAACTTTAGGAACTGCAATAGTGAATAAGAAAACGGGGATAATCATGCCAAATAACCCTAATGCCAATCCATAAATCCAAAGCCCCTCATTAAACAAAGTACCATTCCAAATAATTTCTGGAGACTGAAAAGCCGCCGTAATCATAAAAGCAAAGAAAGAAACCAATACTAAACGGTTAGAGGTTGTCATACTTGCAGTTGCCTTACCGTTCACATATAAAAATAAAGAGTAACAAAGAGCAGCTGCTAATCCCCATAACCATCCCTGCAAAGGTATTTGGGATAAATCAACATCAATTATTCCAGCAGCTGGTATGGTTCCAGCTACCAATATAATTAAAGAGATTAATTCAATTCTGCTTGGAAATTGCCGTTTTGTAATACAAGAGATCAACATACCGATCCATGTAAATTGAAACAGTAGTACTACTGCCAAGGAAGCTGGCAAAAAGTTCAAAGAATGACCATATAAAATATTTGTTAACCCAGTTAAGATACCTGCAAATAGAAGGATTTTAACACCTTTAAAGCTAAATTTTGACCTGTTTGTAACTAAGCTGATACATACTGCTATACAGAAGCCGACAAAAAACTGACTTGTCACTGCCTCTGATACAGAAAAGCCACTACGCATTGCCAGTTTTATGATAGTTGAAACGATTCCAAAACTACTAGCTGCAATAATGACTAATAGGGGATAAAGATACATTTTGCTAATTCACTTCCCTCTTAAAACTTGTATATAAATTAAATTTCGATTATGATTTTGAGATTTTGAAAAAAAATCATAATCTCCAATATAAATCACTGATTGTTATTTTACAATCTTTTTTTCGGCAATAATGGTTTACAAACCGAGTTTTTCAGTGAAAAAAGAAAAATTTTGGAAATATTAAAAAAGCCAAACCCAGATGTATCAAGGGTTTGGCTTCTATCCATGATATTTCATTAATACAGAAGGTTAAATTGGTGATGTTTTATTCTGTATTTGCTTAAGTATGTTACTTTACCATCTTTTTCAGTAGTAATCCTAGGCAAAAAAATCACCTTACCTATAAGAGTAAAGTGATTTTAATCAACATTTTCTTCTATCAGTCACATAGAAAAAGTCTATTTCTCTTTAGTGAAAATTGGCAATACATTTAGCGTGACTCTTTTGGCGGTTGGCATACATCACATTTTCGTTGATGTTTATTTTTAAATTTCGTAAATGTTTTTTCAAAGTTACTTCCACATGCACATTTAAATAATAACTTTTGAGAAAAACCATGATATTCAGTCGTTAGCAACTTACTTTCCGAATTATTCTCAACAAACTTTTGAATTTCACTAATCGTCCAACGCTTATTCATTCTCTTACACCTCCATATTTTTCATTTTGCGGAGGCTTTTCTTGGCATCCGTTATAAAAAGGTCTTAATCATCTTAAGCTCTTCATTATAACATGAGCTGGCTAACAATAAAACAGACTTCCATTTACACTTAGCAATAGTTCCTCAAAAAAAGAGATCATTATTTGTAAAATTTTTGAATCTGCTCTTTAATATTTACGTTACATAATCCTCCGTGGTAACAAACTACAGATTCAATGTCTAAGTCTAAATATTTCTTCAAAGATTGACGAGCGACCTTTATATCCAAAGTAGTTGGAACATGAATTCCTCCCAGTGTACCGTTTACACTATACATCGAATCTCCAGCAACAAGTGTTTTATTTTGCTTTAAATATAAGCTGATATGGCCAGGCGTGTGCCCTGGAGTATGGATCACTCGAATTCCGCCACAATACGGTAGTTCTTGACCGTCTTTCAAGGCCACATCCACTTTCCCCTTGGGTGGATTCGCTATGTGCGCGTCTTTCAAAAGTGGTAAATCCCCCTGGATATAAGGCTTATCTAGTTCGTGCGCATAGACTTTTATATTACTTCCACAATTTCGCACTATTTCCGGGAGGCTGCCTATATGATCTATATCCTGATGTGTCAAAATCACAACCTTTAGGTTATCGAACGACATGCCTACCTTATCCATTGCTACGCGCAAATCTTCCATTTGACCTGGGAATCCAGTGTCTATTAAAACAGCCATTTCCTGATCCCATAAAAGTGTTGGATGAATGATGTTCCCATTAAATTCAAGAGCCAGAATCTCTACTCCCTTAGAAATTTTCATAGCTTCATTCTCCTTTTAAATTTGATTTAATCAATGTAGAATAATAGAATTTCTTACCTCTCTTATTCAAGCTATATTAATTTTTCACATCCTGAAGCATAGTCCTATTGCGCCAAAGCAACTCCCTCAATGTTTCGAAATTGACTAGAACCGTTCCAGCAATAATCGTCAGAGTACCTATGCCTGTTAGCCAAGAAATATATTCATGATAGAGGGTCACACCTAATGTAACGGCAATGACTGGTGAGATATACAGCCATGTAGAAGGAAAAACAGGATTCGTTCGGGAAACAAGCCAATAATAAATGCTATGGCCGATCATTGAACCAAAAATAATTAAATAAAGAAGAGAGCCAATTGAAGCTGGGCTTAAAAGATAATGAAGCTGAATGTTCTCAGTAAAAAGTGACAAAACGATTAATAAAATCCCACCATGCATCATTTGCGCTGCATTTAAAGCAATTGGAGATGTCGTTTCAAATTTTCGGATGACATGTTTCGTATAAATGGTTCCAGATGCATAAAAAACTTCCCCTAGTATTATGGCAAAACAACCAACCATCCAGAAGGGACTAATCTCAATTGAAAGGCTAGGTAAGATCAAGAACGTAACACCAATGACTCCGACAACACAACCAATAAATGATTTTCGATTTCCTTTTTGCTTCAATAGGAATGTCTGTATAATAATGATCATCATTGGACCTGTAGCAGATAAGACAGCTGCAATCCCTGATGTCACATACTGTTCTGCCCAATATAATGTGGCAAACGTCCCAAAGGTTAAGCCCACTCCTGTAAAAAACATCTCTTTACGAAATAACACCCGTATTGTCGTTCTTTCTCTCCAAACCATAAAACTAAATAGCAGTAAACCGGCAATAAAAAAACGGAGGCCAGCTGATAAAAACGGAGGCATTCCTGCATCAACACCAATTTTAATCGCTAAAAAAGTCGTTCCAAAAATCAAACACATGAAAAAATAATTAATAAGTACCATATAAACCTCCTCCTCTTTTTCTATCATAAAAGAAAGACAATAGAACAGATTAAAAGGGATAGAACAGATTAGATAGGTTCGTGGTACAATCGTTTTGAAAAGGAGGAATCAATATGGGCAAAGCAAATCAAAATGAAGATTATCTTTTTAACAAAGTTTACGATTATGTACTGCACCGTATAGAACGTAAAGAATGGAAAGAACATGACAAGATTCCCTCCGTCCGACAATTAGCATCTGAAATGAATGTTCATCGATTAACGGTATTAAAAGCTTATCAATTACTAAAACAGCATGACAAAGTTTATGTAAAAGATAAAGCAGGCTATTATGTCCAATCAACTGTAACGAAAAATCTTGAATATCTAGATCAGGACAATCCCATTGTTTCTGCATACGTAAAAAAAAATCATTTATCCGAAATCCATCAACCCTCTGTTTCCTATCATTTTTCTCAGGCGTTGATTGATCCAAATCTTTTGCCTAATCATTATTTTTCAGATTATGTGAAGGAAGTGTTTGATCTTTATCCTAAAGTACTTGCCACCTACTCAACTGTACAAGGTGATCTAGAGCTGCGTGAAACACTCACTCACTATTTTATCAACCAGTATAAAACTCATTTGAGTGCAGATAATCTGTTAATCACTTCTGGCTCACAGCAAGCGATTCACTTAATCGCTCAAGCTTTTATTAAACCAAGAGACGTCGTTTTATTTGAACGTCCAAGCTACAGTGCTGCGATTGATATTTTTAGAGCACAAGGAGCACAGATTGTAACGGTTGATATCCATCCAGAGGGCTACGATTTAGAACAGGTTGAATACTATATTAAACAATACAAGCCGCGCCTATTTTATCTCAACCCCACATTCCATAACCCGACTGGTTATACTGTTTCTGTCGAGCAGCGCAAAAAATTAGTAGAACTAGCTGAACAATATCGATTTCTATTAATTGAAGACGATGCCTATCACGACATCTATTTTGATCAAGCCCCACCACCACCCATTTACACGTACGATAGTGCTGGAACAGTCATTTATATCCGAAGCTTTTGCAAATATATCTCTCCTGGCTTGAGAATTGCGACTGTGATTTGTCAATCATCATTAATGAACTCACTCCTAATAGAAAAATCATTGGCTGATAATGGCTCACCACTTCTCAATCAAAAAATTTTTCTCCATTACTTTTCATCCCTAAGATTGCAACAGCATTTGGAGAAAATTAGGATCGCCCTACAGATTCGAAAGGAAATCATGGAAGAAGAGCTAGCTGTAACAGGTTGGCGATGGACTAGCCCAAAAGGTGGTCTGAATTTATGGGTGCAGCTCCCAGATAATGTTCCAACTGAATTATTACTATCTAAAAGTATTGAACAATCTATATCCTTTGTACCGGGTCAAATTTGTGATCCATTAAAACAACTATCATCCTGGGTACGTTTAAGCTATTCTTATGCAAATGAAAAACAACTAAGGGAAGGAGTAAAAAGGTTGGTTGCAGTGGCACAATCTCTTTCTACGTGAGGGGTACTTTTTTGAAACCAGCTACTCACTTTCAAATGGGCCTAGGCTTTTAAATTTTCTTTAAAAGCCTTTTATTAGCATTTAAATACAATTGTTGCAACTGACCAATTTAATTTCAACCATAAGTCAGGTTTTACACAGCTTTATTTATGCCTTAGCTATTATCAACCATTTAAATTATTTCGTTCATTGTTCGTCAATAACAGTGGGCAAAGCAACAATAGGCAGCCACATCTACCTAACATATTCTGCTGTCTATTTGAATAAAATGAAAAAAAGTTATACACCTAGTTCTTATCGGTACAACAGATTCCTGCCCCTAAAAAGGAATTGCAACAAAGGACAGAAAAAATTGTCTCGGGGTAAAGCGCAAATTTACCAAGAAACAATAATCGTCCCTTTAAATTCGATGAAGCCACATTGACTATCTATAGTGCAGCAAAATAACGGTCAAGTATAAAGCCGCTTCCTTCAAAGGGGGTTGCTTTATTACTGAAAAGCCAGTTTTAGAGAAATTTCTGTTCTCATCACATCCCTGTAGAATAAGAATGTTTTGATACAGAGATAGAAGGAGGAGAAAGATATTGTCTAATCAAAATGAGACATCATTAGATAAGGGAAAACAGCCTGATCCGAAAATAAAAGTAGAAAGGAAAGAGGGAGAACCGACTGCTGCTTTCAAGGGTGCTTCCTGGGCAGCACTGTTCGTAGGTGTTACTGCTTATCTTATAGGCCTATTTAACGCAACGATGCAACTAAACGAAAAAGGATATTACTTAGCTGTTTTAGTATTCGGGCTCTATTCAGCAGTATCTTTACAAAAATCAGTAAGAGATAAAGATGAGGGAATACCAGTTACTACTATTTATTATGGTATTAGTTGGATTGCACTTATTGTATCTATTTTATTAATGGGTATTGGTTTATATAATGCTGGAAGTATTGTTTTAAGCGAAAAAGGATTCTATGGTATGTCATTTGTCCTTAGTTTATTTGCCTCCATAACAGTTCAAAAAAATATTAGAGACACACAGAGGGCAAGAGAAAGAAATTAAACTATATGACAAAAAGAATCGTGAAATTCATTCTCGATTCTTTTTGTCATTTTTCTTCTCTTATTATATTTCAAAAATATCGAGTATAAACGCTTTCTTAAGCTGCAACGCCCCTCTTCCCCTCAATGAAGTTCAGCAAATCCTTTGAAAAACAGTTTTGAATCATCAAACAGGCTATAAGAAAAGAGCATGACTATAATAAGCCATACTCCCTTTGTTAGGATAGATTTATTTTAATCTATCCATGTTATTAATTTTCTCCACTTATCGCGACTAAAATTTTAGATTGTGATTTGTCGTTTGTTAACGTTTTGAATCCTTTATCAACAATGTCATCTAATTCAATTTGACTTGTGATGATACCCTGTGGATTTAATTGACCAGAGCTCATTGCATCAATTGTTCTTTGGAAAATTGACGGTGTATAAACAATTGATGACAGTACATTAACACCTGTGTTTGTAAGCTGCATTGGATTCCATTCGATTGGTCTTGCAAAAATCGAAACGATCATCATGTTACCGCGTGGTTTTGTAACATCAATTGCTTGTTTAAAGGTAGGAGCTACTCCCGCAACTTCAAAGGATACATCAACCCCACCTGCTACAATCGATCGAACGGCTTGTACAGGATTTTCTTTACCAGAGTTAATGGCATGGGTTGCACCTAATTCTTTTGCCTTTTCTAATCGATCATCGGATAAATCTAATACGATAACTTTACTTGCACCCGATGCTTTTGCAGCGATTACTGTTAACAATCCAATTGGTCCAGCACCAAATACAGCTACAGAATCTCCTAATGTAACCCCAGCATCTTTGACTGCTTGTACAGCAACAGCCATTGGTTCTACTAGTGCACCATCTTTTAATGTTAAGTTATCTGCTAAACGGTGTACATTTGTTACAGGGACATTGACATATTCCGCAAATCCACCGTTTCCATGTAGTCCGATGAAATTAAATCCATCATATCGATCGACATCTTCATGTTTGTTTCTATAAGTTAATGTAGGATTGATGACAACTCGGTCTCCTGCCTTTAAGTCCGTAACCTTAGAGCCAACTTCTTCGATAATCCCAGCAAATTCATGACCCATTGTAAGCGGGGCAACTTCACCTGTTAATTCAGCTTTTACATCAACTGGTACAAAAACTGGACCTTCTTCGTATTCATGCAAATCACTTCCACAAATACCAGCCCATGCTACTTTTACTTTCACTTCTTCTTCTCTTAAAGCTCGTAATTCAACCTCTTCGACTCTAATATCTTTCACATTATGCCAAACTGCAGCTTTCATTTATGTTACCCCCATAAAATTATTTAAATTGGTACCATAAAATAACATCTTTAATAGCCACTCGTGCATGATTAAAATCCGACACTTCTATACACCTGATAAACGTGTTGATGGACAGATGGTAGGATTCAACTAGATCCATTTTCCATTTTGTTTGTGCAGCTACATTTGTAACAAATATGGTTTCTTTAAAGAATCGTAGCATCGCAATATTTCCTGTAACATCAAAAAACAATTGTAACAAGTGCGCAAACGAAACAACATATTCATAAATATTTTCAGCAGACTTTCTTTGTTTCATCGCTTCAAAACGAAGTAATAGTTCATTTTGCAAATCGGCATTCCATTTAGGTTCACACTTTGTAAGTGCAGAATCCAATAGGTAATAAAGCGCTTCCAAATAATCCTTCAATTCCTGATCCGATATAGTCTTAACTCTTACACCTTTATGTTGTACTTTTTCGACTACACCATCTTTTTGTAAAAGATAAAGAGCCTCACGGACAGGTGCATGACTTACTTGTAACTCTTTTGCAATTTCCGCTTCGATTAAGCGCTGACCTTGTTCATAATAACCAGAAAATATGCGAAATAATAATCGTTCAGCTATTTGTTCAGAAATTGTTTTTTTTGAAATTGAACTTTCATCAAACCCCATCAAACCACTCCATTAAATTTATATCCTTTATTTTAACATAGTTTAGTGTATAGGGTGATTAGCTATAGGTGTTATATATTATGGATTATAGATTATCGATAATCTATAAAAGTATTTTAATATAAAAATCCATTTCTTTCAATTATCTTGTTTGAGGTGTAGTTTTCGGCCACTATTGTATAACATCAAGCATCTTTTAAGAGGCCCTTTAATTTGCTAAGAAAGTGGTTGTTAAGTTGATTACTTGTTTATAATAAGAGGCATTTCATTGAGATAGTTGGCAAAGATGCAGATAAAGACACTAGAAAATCCTATAGTTTAGATTGCTTAAAGTTCTCCTTACAATTTGAGCACTTCATTAATAACTTAATTTCCCATCATTATTAGTTAATTATTTCTATTTTCAATTCACACAGCATTTCACCTAGGTCAAAATTTTTCAAAATCATCACCATCTTTTTTTCTCTTCATATTCTATAGAATCAGAATATTGAGGGGGAAACGTATGGGGATTGAATTCACAGCTCTCCATTGGATTTATGTTGTTTTTATTGTACTCATCATCGGATTTATGGTTAAACGTCGCGATACCACCCTCATTTGTGTAGTAGGCATCTTTATGCTAGCGATTGTTGCGACTGGCGATTTCACTTCGTCCATAAGTGGTGTGTTTAACAGCTTTATTTATGCTATTACAGAGCTGCTATCAACGATTCTTATTATTTCGATTATTGTTGCCATGAGTCGAGTGATGATGACTTCTGGTATTAATGAGGTTATGGTTGCACCTTTCACGAAGATTATTAAAACACCAGCACTCGCCTATTGGACGATTGGTCTATTAATGATGTTTATCTCATGGTTTTTCTGGCCATCCCCTGCAGTCGCACTGTTAGGGGCGGTGCTCTTACCTGTTGCGATTCGGGCTGGCCTCCCAGCACTTGGCGTTGCCATGGCGATGAACTTATTTGGGCACGGTATTGCGTTATCAAGTGATTTTGTCATACAAGGGGCTCCAAAACTAACGGCTGATGCTGCTGGAATTCCTGTTGGTGATGTCGTTTCAGCTAGTATTCCACTCGTCATTACAATGGGGATTGTAACGACAATTGTTGCTTATTTTTTCTTACGACGAGATATGAAACGAGGAACCTTACTTTTGAATACTGTCGGTGAAGCTGGTGAAGATAGACATGAAATTGTGGAAAATTTACTGTCTGTCGGGCAAAGACGATTTTTTGCTGTACTCATTCCCATTGCTTTCGTCTTAGATGTCATTGCAATGGCTGTCTTTAAATTGCAAGGCGGCGATGCAACAGCTTTAATCGGAGGAACCTCTGTTTTCATCTTACTTTTGCTTAGTGTTGTTACTCACAAAGCTGAGGGGCTCGAAAAGACGACAAGCTATTTGATTCAAGGATTCCAATTCGGCTTTAAAGTGTTCGGACCTGTCATCCCTATTGCCGCCTTTTTCTATCTTGGAGATGCTGGCTTTACACAAATTCTCGGTGACCATTTACCCGCTACCTCACATGGAATTGTCAATGATCTTGGTGTTGGTCTTGCTGCGGTAGTACCTTTAACAAAGGAAATTGCCGTGGTCACTTTAGCAGTGGTTGGCGCTATTACAGGGTTAGATGGCTCAGGCTTTTCGGGAATTTCCCTAGCTGGCTCTGTCGGCAGTCTGTTCGGCAATGCCCTTGGTGAAGGAACCGCAACGTTAACTGCTTTAGGACAAATCACAGCTATTTGGGTTGGTGGCGGAACATTGATTCCTTGGGCATTAATTCCAGCCGCTGCCATTTGTAATGTGAGCCCATTTGAGCTAGCAAGACGAAACTTAATCCCTGTGGTCATTGGGCTTGTTGCGACGACGATAGTTGCGGTGTTTTTGATTTAAATAAGGCTCCTTGATGTCCCCAAAAGTTAGAGTCAAAAATCTAACTTTTGGGGTACAGGACTATATCGGTAGTCCTTTTTCCTCGAGTCAATTTATTGCATGTACTATTAAAAATTCAAACATGGCAAGTGTACACAGAAAAAACGAGCTCTATAGATTGCTCGTTTCAAAGTAATTTTATTAACATACAAATTAGCCATCTATCTAAAAAATTCCAGACAGATGGCCTTTAGTGATACGTATAATCTTAAACTTGGAAGTAATAATAATGAGCGTCTTTTGCTGCTCTATTCATTGATATTGCATAATTGTAAGCAGCACCAGTTACTCCAGCTGCAGCTAATCCGACTGCAATCCCTGCACCTCCATTTATAGCACCAACTATTAGCGCAGCTATAGCTAATATGCCAGCTCCAGATGCTGCACCAATATACTTCCATTCATAATCATTTAAATCGTTAACAGCATTTTTAAACTTTTCTAGGTTAGTTGCGTTACCAGTTGTTTTCTTTACATCTTTATACAACCAGTTTATTGGATTATCAGGATTTGGTCTGCGTAATTGCCATGATTCAGGTGAAGTAAATTCAATAGTATATTCATAGTTTGTGAAAGTATCTTGTTTCATCGAAGATGCGAAAGCGCTAATATCTCCAGATATCGATTCTTTCAATGACTCTTCTAAAGCTGCAAGTTCATTCAAATCTATTACTAATTTGGATGAATCATCACCCTTAATTTGAGTTGTTAAAACATTCGAATTTTTATCAAATATTGCGACCATTGGTTTGCCATTTTCAATTGACTCTACTATTCTAAAATTCTCATTATCTTCAATTACATTTATTTGAAGACTACCAAGGTATTCAATTGCTTCCTTATCAACCATACCTAATTCTGAATTAAAGTCCGAATTATCAATTAATTTTTTTGACGAAGATAGGAAGTTATTCTTTTCCATTTCGTTAGCGTTTGCTAGAATTGGAGCGAAATTTGAAAATATAAGAACAGCAGTAATCACAAAAATTAAACTTTTAATAATTTTTTTCATTTTTTATTCTCCATTCAAGTTATTTAGGGAATAGTTAAATTCCTCACATCTCCCTCACTCTCCTATCCTTTATTAATTTCCCCTATATTTCCATATTACTATATAATTGGTTATATATATAGTTTTAGGGAATGTTATTCTAATTATTAATCGAGCAAAAATAATAAATTTAATATTAATAGACATATCCCTACTAATAAAAAAATAAAAGCTAATATATTATTATGCACATTTTTTTCCTTTTTATTTTTAAGTAATAAGTATATACTGCAAGTTATAAATATTATAAAGAGTAAAAAAAATCCGACAATTGCTAACCATGACATTACAATATCACTCCATTCTTTTTATTATTAAAGTCTTGATTATAAAGAGCAAAAAGAGATAATTCTCAGGTACTTTATTTTCCTACTCTCCATAACACTAATTTGTTAATTATATCCTTATTTTAAACATTATACCTTAATAATTTAAAAAACTTTCATGGACTTGACCTACTTAATATGTCTAAATTGGAAACAGCTCAGGGTAATAATAATGACGCGGTTTCAATTAGAATGTCCTAATATGTTTTATATCGGTGGCGGAACATTGATTCCTTGGGCATTAATTCCAGCCGCTGCCATTTGTAATGTGAGCCCATTTGAGCTGACAAGACGAAATTTAATATCTGTGGTCATTGGGCTTGTTGCGATAGTTGCTATGTTTTTAATCTACCATCTTAGTAGAGAGTGATACAATGAATTATTTCCTGTTCCTTCTATAAAAGAGGAAAATTCACTTGCCATTTGACTGTACATCTTAAAAAAAATATATTATATTTGATAACGTTCTCATTTTGATAATATTACTTTCTTTCCTTAAAGCCATCTCATTTTTAGAAGGAGGAGAATTGATGCACAGCAAAGCAGATGTCTTAATACATCCTGTGAGAATGAAGATTTTACAAGCTCTGTTGCATATGAAAAAGGAAGGCTTAAGTACTTTAGAGATGATTACAATCATTAAGGATGTGCCACAAGCTACTTTATATCGCCACATTCAAATCCTTATGGACGAAAACATCATCAAAATTGTTAGAGAGCGAAAAATCCGTTCAGTTACAGAAAAATTTTATGCCTTAAATGAACATGCGGCAAAATTTAGCGAGGAGGATTGGCGAAAACTAACGAAGAAGCAAAAATTAACGTATATGTCCTATTATCAATTAACATTACTGTCTAAATATCAACATTATTTATCCTCACTTGAAGAAAAAGAAAGTGAAAGCGACTTAGCTACTTTTTCTTTACATGATTTAACCTTAACTACTGATCAATTTGTAAGCTTCGAACATGATCTTAACAATTTACTCACTAAATACTATAATATGGCCGACTCAAATAAAGGTTCTGAGACTAAAACAATTGCGATAAATATTATTCCAAAACCTTAAGTACTATTGACGTAAAGAAATGGAGAAGATTTATGAAAAAAGGAAAGTCACTAGAAAATATACGAAAATTAATTATGATTATTATTGGAGCAGTGATTGCCGCTTATGGACTAGAAGCTGTATTAATTCCAAATGCTGTCATTGACGGCGGTGTAACGGGTCTAAGTATTATGGGGGCTCACCTCTTCGGAATCCCGTTAGGCATACTGCTCTTTGTCTTAAATATTCCGTTCATTTATATCGGTTATAAGCAAGTTGGAAAAACCTTTGCATTAATGAGTAGTGCTGGTATCGCAGCATTATCCATTTCTACGGTGCTTTTACATGATGTTAAAACCATTTTAGGCCCAAATGATCCCTTACTGATTGTCTTATCTGGTGGTATGCTGCTCGGTGTGGGTATCGGGATTGTATTACGTAACGGTGGTGCTTTAGATGGTTCTGAAGTTTTAGCTGTACTATTATCACGTAAAATTCCATTTTCAGTCGGCGATATTATCTTATTTATCAACGCCTTTATTTTCTTAGGGGCAAGCTTTATCTTTGGCTTAGAGAGTGCTTTATACTCAGCTTTAACATATTATATTGCAAAAAATGTTATTGATATTATCCAAGTTGGTTTAGAGAAATCAAAAGAAGTTCGTGTGGTTAGTGCAAAATCTGAGGAAATTGGGGACGCGATCCAAGCTCGTCTAGGACGTGGTGTTACTTATACACATGGACGTGGTGGTTTCTCTAACGAACCAACGGAAATTTTAAACTGTGTCATTAACCGTATGGAAGAAAATAAATTAGTTTCAATTATAAAGGATATCGATGAAGGTGCTTTTGTTGTCATTTCTGATGTTTCTGAAGTTCGTGGTGGGAACTTTAAGAAACGAGATATCCATTAATGTAAAAGTAAGTAAGACGCAGATAGGTCTTACTTACTTTTTTATTTACTTATGGGAGCAGCCATCCTATCATATTTTACTCCACCAATTAAACATAGAGCCCCAAGCACTACTACAGCGGCAGCGCCTATCAATGCATACTGATAGCTATTCGTCACATTCGCAATTGTCCCTGCTATGGATGGGCCAATCATTTGGCCAAATGCATAACCAGCAGTTAAATAGCCTATAATTTGATGACTGTTTATCGGTACAATATGTCTTGCTAATGTTGTGCCAACTGTTGTAATGCCCATAAAGGTTGCACCAAAAATAAAGGCACTGGCATAAAGGGTAAGCGTATTCGTTGTAAATGCAGGTAACACGATACCAAATGCTTGCAATAGCATAGAGATCAGTAATGTTCTTACATAGCCATAATGCTGTGCTAGCTTCGACCATACAATACATGAAGGAATCGCCGCAACGCCCACTACAAACCATACAAAAGCTGCATCTCCATGAAAGCTTGTTGACTCCTGTGCAATCGACACAATAAAGGTACCTGTGACAATATAGCCAAGCCCCTCAAGGCTATAGGCTATGATTAACCATTTTAGCCACGTCTTCGGTGGAGCTTTCTGAGGCGCAATGGCTTGACTTACTAAGTGTTGTTCATACGGTGGGATCGGTTTGATGAATCTTATAATCAGCACAAACAATACGACACAAAACAGAGCTAAAGCAATCCAAGTTCCATTCCATTGAAAAATGGCATGTATTGGTGAAACAATGATGGCACTTAAAGCAATACCTGTCCCTACCCCACTATAGAAAAGTCCTGATAGATGCATGTTACGACTGCTAGCTAACTGATCAAGGACAAGGCTCGCAATGACGACAAAAATAAAGGCACTCATTATACCTGAGATAAACCGCAGTATGTACCATATAAGGATTGCATTCATAATGCCCATGAAGGCAGTAGTTAAAATGCTAATAACGAGTGCTAGCTGTAAAAAAGGAATGCGTTTATTTGCTATAGGTAAACGCCCTGCCACCAATGCTCCTACTAGATAGCCTAAATAATTGCTTGTGGCTAAATATCCTGCTGTTGCAAGGCTAAATTCAAATGTTTCTTGCATATACGGTAAAATAACTGTATAGGAGAAACGAGTGATGCCCATGGCGATTACCAATGTAAAAATCCCACCAATTACATATTGAATCGTTTGCTTGTGCATAGAATCACCCCTTCCAATTTACTATAACAAATATCCAGATATCACAAATAGACTCAATTCGTTATAATAGGTATCAAAAAAACTGATAGTTGGAGGATCTATGAATATTAATGATTTAACGATCTTTCGGACAGTCGTCCAAACAGGTAGTTTTTCTAAAGCTGCCACAGCACTTAATTACACGCAATCCAACATCTCTATGAAAATTCAAAGTCTTGAGACGCTGTATAGCACAACATTTTTTTATCGCGGACATCGTGGAATACAGCTTACACCGAAAGGAGAACAATTTTACGAGCTAGTCTTAAAAATGCTTCACCTCTATGAAAAATCCTTTGAGATTGTTCAGGATACAGGAGAACCAAAAGGTGTATTACGAATTGGATCAATGGAAACGACTGCAGCACTAAACTTACCAGCGTTATTAACCATATTTCATCAAGCTCATGAACAGGTGGATATTACCATTTTGACAAGCCCTTCACAGGATAATATTGACCGGTTAGAAAATTATGAATTAGATGGTGCATTTGTCACTGGACCTGTTTATAAAGAAAATCTATTGGTAAAGGAGTTTGTCTACGAGGAGCTTGTTATTGTCACATCTAGCAAGCATAAACCAATTAAGCAGCTGCGAGATTTAGCGAGTAGCACTGTAATTACATTCCGTCATGGCTGTTCCTATCGGGCTATTTTAGATCATTGGTTACATGAGGATGGTGTACGCCCACAAAATCGAATGGAGTTTGGAACACTTGATGGAATCTTAGGCTGTGTTGCTGCGGGATTAGGTTTTACCTTACTTCCTCGTGCCATCGCGGAAAAATATAGTGCCACACAAGCATTGGCACTGCATGCGATCACGAACAAGCAAGCACAAATTCCTACGTGGTTTATTTATCGTAAGGATGATGTACAGTCTCCTATACTACAGTATTTTTTAGAATCTCTTGATGCTTACCAACGTTGCGAGAATACTAGCCAAAAGTTTTGAAATGCTTTCTATCACTTTGGTATTGCTATCCATCACTTTGATAACGCTATCCACCACTTTAGTAACGCTATCCTTTACTATCCACCTTCTACTAAAAAGCTGTTCAGCACATAATCCTTGGCTGAGCAGCTTATGTTTTCTTTTGACGACTGAATACATTTCCTTTAGGCTGTAATTACATACTGAAGGGAGCTTTTTATGGATATTTTTATCGCTAGTAATCGACAATTACCTATCCGCTACTATGTGCAGGAAGCGGTCTGGATTCGTCGTGGAGGGAGCACAAAACTGCCAGAGTTAACACTGCCGTTTTTCGTCGAGGTAGAGATTCAAAACCACTATAACTTACAAATCATTACAGACTATATTTTTGACTTTCAAAAACAATACAAGCAAACAGAAATTCAACTCTTCATCAAGGACACAGCTCTCCTAGCAACCATGCAGGAAATGCTAGGTCATCATAAACACAGACAGCATGCTATTTACATTCTTCCACTGCAATTGAACTTATGAAGCTGCTAATGGCAATGTAATAATAAAATACAATGTCTCATTTTTATATTTAGCGTGAATCGTTCCTCCATGAAGCTCTACGATGCTTTTGGCAATCGCTAACCCAAGTCCCGAACCTTCTGTAACATTTGTTCTCGCTTGATCCTTTTTATAAAATCTCTCGAATAAACTATCAAGCTCCTCCGTTGTAAAGGCATCACTTTGATTTGCCACGCAGATACGCATATGATCGTCTTGCCCTTCAAGAGAAACCATAATTTTTCCATCATCAGCGCTATAATTAATAGCATTGATGAGTAAATTATCAAACACACGAACAATTTTTTCCGAATCAAGCGCCGCAAAAATTTTTTCCTCTGAGAAATGTTTCATAAAAATCCGTTGTTTTTCCTCTGCTAAGGGTACTAATTCCTCCATTAGTTGATCGAGTAGCTCATTCACACAAACCTGTTGTCGTACTATTGTATTTTTATCATTCGTTAGCTTGGTATACTCAAATAAATCATCAATTAAATTTTTCAATTGCTCAGATTTAGAAAAAGCTATTTTCAAATATTCGTCATACTGCTCTTTCGTCTCATACTTCTCTTCGCTTAATAAACGTAAATAACCCATAATAGAGGTAAGAGGTGTTCTCAGGTCATGTGAAACATTTGTAATAAGCTCATTTTTTTGTTGCTCGATTTTTCGCTCCATTTCGATGCTTGTCATAATTTTTTCCGCCATTTGGTTAATATTATCGGTTAGTAATGCAATTTCATCTTGTCCTTTTTTCTCAATACGATAAGCTAAATTTCCTTTTGCGATGACCATAACCCCCTCTGCCAATGCCTCAATTTGATTCATTTTACGCTTGGTACTATAGAAAAAAGATACGATAAACAAAATAACCCCAATGAAAAAAGGTATGGGCCCTTCGCTTGTACTAGTTATCGCTTCACCTTGTGGAAGCCCACTCACGAAGAAATAATAATTTTTATCTTGCAGGGTTAGCGGCACTAACGTGGTAAATGCCTCTCGTGATGTTTCTATCGCACCTGGATACGTATGGTTAAACGGTTGATTGATTGCAAAATCCATGACATTTCTTATTTCTTCATGCAGATCAATTTCTTGCTCTTTGACCTGCTTGGTTTTATATAAAATCTTCCCGCCCTCATCTGTCACAATAATTTGTAAAGCATTCTGGGCACTGTCCACCTTGTCATTTTCTTGGTCAATCCATTGCTTTAACACATTAACACTATTTTCTTGGATCGCTAATTCTGCTGTATCCTGTGCCTGATAATACATCATCTGCATACTGGCACTATAATCCACCATCACGGTCTCATTGATATTCTCAAACAATGGGAGGACTGCACGTGACACCAAAAAGCTGCCCAGCGCACATAGGATAAACGTTGTAAATAGTTGAATTCGAATGCTACGCTGGATATTGTTTTTTATCTTCGTACCGATATGTTTGAAGAGCCCTATGAGCTTACATAAAAACCTAAAGATCTTTTTCAACTTTATATCCTACTCCCCATACTGTTTTGATATATTGAGGATTTCTTGGATTTGTTTCAATTCGCTCTCGAATTTTACGTATATGGACCATCACTGTATTTTCTGATTGAAAAGCCTCCTCTTTCCAGACCCTTTCATAAATTTGCTCTGCACTCATCACGATGCCTGGATTACGGACAAGCAATTCTAAAATCGCAAACTCTCTTGGTGTTAACTTGACTTTTTCATTATTGACAAAAACCTCATGTGTCGCAGTATTAATACGTAAATCACCGATTTCCAGCTCTTCATTATTGCTGCTATTCATGCCATTCATTTTCAGATAGCGACGAAGCTGTGATTTAATGCGGGCAATTAACTCTAACGGATTAAAGGGCTTTGTCACATAGTCATCAGCGCCTATTGTTAAGCCAACAATCTTGTCCATATCCTGAGATTTTGCTGTCAGCATAATAATAGGCATTTCCGCAATTTCTCTTACCTTCATACACATTTCAGTACCATCCACTTTAGGCATCATTAAATCCAGTACAATTAAGTGCACCTGATGCTTCTTTAATAGCTGCAAGCCTTCTTCCCCATCACAAGCCTCTAGCACATGATAGCCTTCATTTTTTAAATAAATAGCAATAAGATTCCGTATCTCTTTTTCATCATCTACAATTAAAATGGTTTCTTTACTCATCTAACCCCACCAATAATCAAATATTTGTCCATTATAACGTTTCCTCATTTTAACTATTTTTTTAATTTTCGTATATAAAAATAATAAAAACTGCTGATGATTACGCTGATAATTCCAAAATAAATACCATATTTAGTAGCCAGCATCGAAATAACTTCCATTTGACTGCCAAATAATAAACCAAGTGTAAAATACATCAATGTCCAAACAAAGCCTGTTGTATAGGAAAACAAGGCATACGTTTTAAAGGGCATATTATTCATCCCCACCAAGTACGGCAAGATATGTCGAACAATCGGAATAAAATAGCTCAGTACTAATGCAAAGCGACCATATTTATTTAGTAATTCCTTTGATTTTACAAGGTATTTTGCCTTGTTCTTTTTGATAAGTTTGTCGAGCACTCGATGTCCAAAGATTTTACCAAGGAAATACCCTAGTGAAAGCCCCGAAATAACACCTAGATAGGTCAGTAAAAAGGATTTCCATACGACCATTTTTTCTAACGAAGATAAAAAGCCACCACTCATCACAATCATCTCATCTGGTAGCGGCATCCCTATAATGCCTAACCATAAACTAAAAAACAAAGCAAAATAGCCATATTGTTCAATGAATCCTAAAAGATCCTGTAGCTCCATTAACTAGCCCTCGTATGACCAAGTTTACAGCTTAGTACATATGCTGGCGGCATATTCATCCATACTTTTTCATGAGAAATATCCTCAAAATATGATTGAAAGAATGCTTTTTTCACAAGTGAATATTGGAATGTTATAAATTTTCCATTGCGTAAACAATCCTTCACATTGCTTAAAATACAACATGATACATCAGACTTTAAAGAGGTAAATGGCAGCCCAGAAATGACATAATCAATTTTTTCTATATGGAGTTCGTCCATAAACTGCCTTAAGTTTTCTGCTGAGCCATTGACTACCACAACATTGGCTTCATGTGCAAATTGATGACGTAGCTTTTCACAAAAAATCGCATTATGTTCAATGAGAATAAGCAATGTAGCTGGCTGCTTTCTTTTCACAAGCTCTGTAGTAAAGGAACCCATCCCTGGTCCAAGCTCGACAATGCATTGAGCCGTTTCAAAGCAAATGGGTTGTACCATTTTATGAGCCAACTTTTTGGAGCTAGGTGATATTGCTCCAATTGTTTTCGGATGTTTGATAAATTCAGTTAGGAAGGTAATGAGTTGCATGTCGTTTTCTCCTCGCTTTGCTTACATTGTTGATGGTTCTAACTATAAAGAGTATTTCTTAAAGATTTGCAAGGAGAATTCTTAACTTTTTCTTAAGGTTTTACAATATTTGGTTGATTCCATAATGGTTACATCTTTGTATGGAATATTTGTAGGTTAATAAAAAAAATCACTCATTCTTTGAGATGAGTAATTTTTGACAAATAGCTATATGGAGCGACTGCTGACAACACCTTCCATTATTGATATAATTTAATAGAATAACGAATTATGTAAGGAGATAACATTTATGAATAAACCTTTTTATAAAAAATGGTGGTTTATTTTAATCATCACATTTATTGTCATTGGTGCTATTGGAACTACAATGATTGGTGACGATCAGAAAACTTCTGAAAAGGAATTAAAGGAGAAAAATGATACCATCGTTATTGATATGAAAGCTGCAAATGATACAAGTATCCCCCTAGAGGAACGTATTGCCAAGATAGCTACTGATTTATTTGGAACTACTACAACTGATGGTCGCGATCGAGATATTAGGGTTGAAAGCATGGGAGATACCTATTATTTAAAGCTGATGATTGATGATTCCATAACAAAAAAGAAAAAGCTAAATGATGCTCAACAAAATACAGTTAAATTACTTAAAATTTTAAAGGATGTAGAGGATATGGGTAATATCCACATCAATTGGCAAGATCACTTCAAAGATGATTATGGTAACCCTACTACTGGGTCTGCAATGACCACGGTCATTAAAAAGACGGATATGGACAAGATTGATTTAGCTAATTTCCAAGCATCTGACTTGAAAAAGATAGCTTCATATTACTATAGTACATAGTGTTTTTAAGTAAAATCGGCTTTTCAAATATGAAGTATACAATGAAAAGTCACCAGGAATTCAATTTTAAATTATTAGAACACCTTCCAAACAGTTGGAGGGTGTTTTTGAAAACTAATTTGATTTTTGAGTCTTTCTTTAGTTCCTCACATATTACTTGCTGAAGTTTGTATGATTTATTAAATTTTGAGGTACACATTGGAGTAGACATTATATGTGTCCCCCGCTATCACTTATGTATCAATACATTCCCACTGAGAACGACTTTTTTCCTCAAGAGTCATAAAAGATTAAAAGGTCCATTGTTCTAATGATTATTTCCTACATAAAATAGGCATACAATTGCTGCCAAACGAATAGAAACCTATATAGAGAACAATTAGTCATGGGAAAAATAAAGTGGGGTGTGAAAGGATGCTTAAAGTAAATGATGCAAAAGAAATGGTACTTGGAATTGTGCAAGATGACCCATTGTTTGTTGCACTACAACATACGCCTTTAGAGGAGAATCTTTATCAGGATGCTTATTTAACGGATATCGATGAATCCAAACACTATACAATAGCAGAAGTCGCGGGCTGGTTTGATATTACAGACGCTATGCTTCGCTACTATTTAAAACCATTTGAACAATACATTTTTGACAATACATCGCCGAACGTGAATGGTAATATTCGTTTAAACCTACCTGCTATAGTAAGGCTAAGAATGATTTTATTATTGAAGGATGAGTATCGTGTGAGGGGGATAAAATTATTGCTAGGCATTGATGATAATGGTCAGTTGCTGAAACATCAAATTACCGCAACGACTATGGATTCTGATGATTTATCACATAAAATTGATGTGCTTGGAAACGTCCTACAGCAGATGATCCAAACCGGCCTCTTTCAGATTTTGCCAGATGAAGAGCAAGGAACATTACAAGTAAACATCAATCAGGATTTTCTTGCTCAAAACATTCAGCGATTATCCGCAGACTCCGCTCTTCAAGTAGAGGAAATTCAAAAAGAAACAGTAGAACTGAAACAAGAAAATGAACATCTCCAACAGCAAATTTCAGAGCTACAAGAAAACAGTGTGAAGGATATTGTGCAGAAGATTAGAGAGCGTCATATAGAAAATGAGATTGTATCTACTTTGCGAACGGAAGCATTACGGCTTTTTTCAGAGAAGCATAAAGTAAGTTTTTTCACTAAAATGTTCAAGTCAGCTCAAATTGAGATGGATAAGGAGCAATTTGTGCTAAGCTATATTTCTCAGCATTTAGAAGAACGCTTGGAAGTGGCATTGAACGATTATTATGACAAATAAATTTGAACAAAGGGTTATCAGCAGAACATGCGTGAGACTAGCTAAAAGGCTCATCGTCATGTTCTTTTTTATATGCGCATAATGCGCTAGCTATTTATACTCCTTACTATTACTACCTTGGTGACAATCTTCGAAATGTTGTTTTCTCATGAGCTAAACATAACAAGGCTATTGTTGCAAAATTTCGGTCTATGTTTGTTGTAGCAGTAAGGCTTTAAAACTTGCTATGCCTATCGTGCTGGAATTTTTAATATCTTTTATCACATTGAAGCACTTAATAATAGGGGGCAATCTATACATTGTTCGGTTCAAATAAAATTCAACTAGATTGCTCTTACCGGTGGATGCTTGGCAGTCATTTTCTAATTGGTGTACTTTGCGATAGTTTAGCTAGTCATTTTTTCGTTAAACGAGATTGACAATTATCATCCCCAACCGCTACAGTGCCGTTAACTATTGGCTACTACATTTCCTAAAAATCGTAATAATCGAAAATGGAGGGCGACCATTTCTTCTACCGTTAAATTTTCATTGCCTTTGTCAAGCCACTCCTGAATTACACCCAGAATGGCAGATGCGATAAAGGCTTGTAAGTATTGCTGAAATTCTGGATCCTTTACTTCCTCACGAATCACTGATAATCTGTCCAAAATATGATTGCCAAAGATAGTTTTCATCTTTTGTGTAAAAGCAGGACTTCCTTGCTCTCCTAATAACATACGAAAGGCTGTTGCATGCTCTTTTATACATGTTATCACTTTAATAAAGGGTTGATAGAATTGACCCATTTTTAATGTTTGGAATGCTTCCACTGGTTGAACATGTTTGACATAGCGTTCTAATTCCATTAATAGCTCCTGTTGCAAATCCTCCATTACGTCATATTTATCCGTATAATGTAAATAAAACGTTCCACGATTGATTTGGGCCGCTAACGCTAAATTTTTGACGGTCACACGTTCAAAGCCGACCTCCTCTACTTGCTGGATAAAAACCTTTTTAATGGCTTGCTTTGTTTCAAAATTCATCTTTTCATGTACAGACACAAACTTCCCTCCAGTTACTTAACACTTACAGGCAAACTGTTGATTGTATTTGTTCACATGCTACCGTAAAATTTTTATCAAATCAACATAGTGTTCAGTGAAGGAGTGAGATCCATATGGGAAACCATGCAATCTCTATTAAAACCCTTGAAAAAAGATTTCAACATAAGCAAGTTATTGCCCCCCTTACCTTAGATATTCCCAAGGGACAATTGATGGGCTTACTTGGTCCGTCAGGCTGTGGAAAAACAACGCTAATTAAAATGATTATGGGCATGCTAAAGCCTGATAATGGCACTATTGAAGTATTAGATTTAGCTGTTCCACATAAGCAATTATTGAATGATATCGGCTATATGGCACAGTCAGATGCACTTTATACGGATTTAACTGGTGAAGAAAATCTACATTTTTTTGCCAAGCTTTATTCATTATCGAAGGCGGAGCAAATGGAGCGTGTAGCCTATGCCGCAAGCCTTGTTCGTTTGACCGATGACTTACAGCTTAAAGTGATGAATTATTCTGGAGGTATGAAACGTCGGCTGTCCCTTGCCATTGCCCTTATTCAAAATCCTAAGGTATTGATTTTAGATGAGCCAACGGTTGGCATTGATCCTGTTTTAAAAAAGGAAATTTGGCAAGAACTTATTCGTTTAAAAGAACACGAACATAAAACGATTTTAGTGACGACACATGCGATGGATGAAGCGGAAAGATGCGATCAATTAGCTATGCTCAGAAGCGGGCATATTATTGCACAAGGGACACCACAGGCATTAAAAGCCTTTTATCAGGCAAAAGATTTTGATGAAGTGTTTTTAAAGGCTGGAGGTGACGTACAATGAGAATGGGTGCTATCGTCACAAGAATCATACAACAAATGAAACGAGATAAGCGGACACTTGCTTTATTATTTTTAGCCCCACTTCTTGTCTTGTCATTAATGTATTTTATTTTCAATAGTAACGAGGCTTCTGTCACACTTGTCGTCTCTAATGGTCCCGCACTATTGATTGACAAATTGAAAGAGACGGATTTTACAATTATTGAAGACGATGATTTTTCGAAAAAACAGCTACAGGACAAAGAGTATGATGGATGGCTAGCAATAGAGCAAAACGAACTAAAGTTAACTTTATTAAATGATGATCCTTCCCAGTCAAAAGCTTTAACAATGCAGCTTGCTCAACTTTTACAGACTTCTCAAGACTCCATAGGTAGTTTAGAAACAGACTATGTTTATGGTGATAAGGATACGGCCATTTTTGATATATTTAGTCCCATGCTCATTGGCTTCTTCGTATTTTTCTTTGTCTTTTTAATTACAGGGATTGCCTTGTTAAAGGAACGAACATCTGGGACATTGGAACGTTTACTTGCAACACCTATCAAACGCTCAGAAATTGTAGCAGGCTATATGGTCGGTTATGGTTTATTTGCCTTCCTACAAACAATTATTATCGTACTGTTTGGCATCTATGTGCTTGATATTGTCCATGTAGGCTCCATTTGGCTTGTCTTACTCATTAATATGATGATTGCCCTTGTATCGTTATCCTTAGGTGCCCTGCTTTCAAGCTTTGCCGCTTCAGAATTCCAAATGATGCAATTTATTCCGCTTGTTATTGTTCCACAAGTATTCTTTTCAGGCATTTTTCCGCTTGATAGTATGGCGGAATGGCTTCAAAATATTGGACGTATCATGCCACTTTACTACGCAGCGGACGCATTAAATGGGGTTATGTATAAAGGTTATTCCTTCAATGATATTATAATGAATCTCAGTATTCTTGCTTGTTTCGCTGTAGTATTTATTACCTTAAATATCATTAGTTTAAAAAAATATCGGTCGCTGTAAAAAATACAGTAAGGTTCTGTTCATCATCAACAGCTCCTTACTGTTTTTCAATAAAAATGGTTTCTTTTGCCATACATACTACAAATCATTTACAATGAAATGAATGAATTTCAGTATAAGTAGGTGCAGATTGATGAACATATTGCTCGACGCACGAAACATCACTAAGCAATACAGAGGTACTTCCATTTTAGAAAATGTCTCCTTTACCATCTACGACAATCAAATAATAGCTATTGTTGGAAAAAACGGATCTGGCAAAAGCACGCTCTTAAAAATGATTGCTGGGCTTATTACGCCAGACAATGGTTCCTTTATGTCTTCTAAACAAGCTTTAAACATTGGCTATGTACCAGAGGTTGCCCCTTCCACTATTCTATTTACCCCCAAGGAATATCTTCAGCATATGGGGCGAATCCGTGGGATGGCTAAACAAAAACTTTTATCGAGAATAAATGATTTATTAATACTATTTCATCTGGAAGATGTACAGGATACTAGAATGACCCATTTTTCTAAAGGTATGAAACAAAAAATAATGATTATGCAGGCTATGCTCAACGAAACGGACTTGTTAATATTAGATGAACCTTTATCAGGGCTGGATTTGCAAACACAGAATGATTTGGAAGAAACACTGAAGACGCTCAAACAACAAGGGATGACGATTATCTTATCCTGTCACGAAACAAAGCTACTGGAGCATGTCGTTGATACGATTCTAATGATTCACCATAAAGAAGTGATGCAAACGGATTTATCTGTTACTCCTACAACCTACAATCAATTAATTTTTGAAATTTCGAATATTACATACATAAAAGATCTATTACATGTAACGGAAATACAGCAGCAATCACCATTAGCGAATGGTTTTTATGAAGTGATTGTCCATATCCAAGCACAGCGTACTGACCATCTTTTACAACAGCTACTTGATAAAAACGCTTCTATTAAACAACTCATACCGATCAATGATAAGGAGAAGTTCATACAACATGATTAGTTTAGGCCGATATCAGTTACAAAATTATTTGAGAACCTATCAGTATATTCCACCTTTTTCTATTTTTATTTTATGTCTTGTTGTTAACTACACATTCGTCCCAAACCCTATATTAGATAGCTTTTCATTTACCTCTATAATCCTCTTTTTCCTGATGGGCTGGTTTACCGTCACACTATTTCATTCAGAGGATGAAGGGCAAAAAATGATAACGATATTACATGCAAATGGTGCGACATCTTATCATTTCAGCCTGTTTATAATTGCCATTTTGATTGCTTTTAGCTTAAGTATGGTTTCTGTTATTTATCCCACAGCTATCCATGCTTTTGCCGAGGAACCAAGCTTTACACACCTATTTCTTGGATTTCTCTCTCATGTTAGCTTAGCGATTTTGGGGATTGCTCTCTCTGCTATCTTTACAAGAGAGCTTGTCAAAAATAAACAAAACACTTGGTGGGGAGTCATTAGCGTCTTATTATTAACCTTGGTAGTCGCAACGTTAAAAGATTCAATCCCGCAAATGAAAGGTCTTATTTTGGTTCTACCACCACTCCATCTTTCTTTAGAAATAATGACTGTTGGCGATCAAATAAAATCCATCCCTAGTAAGTTCTATTGGCAGTTCATCTGGATACTAGTTTATGCTAGCTTCGTTATCTATGTATTTTTCTTTTTATCCAAACTGAAAAGGAGGTAACGAACAAAAGGACTCCCACTTAAAGGAAGTCCTGTCATGCTCGTTATTATTTATTTTTGCCAATATGTTTTCAATAAACAAATGGTTAGCAAGCTACAGAAAAATGAATCAATCATACGGACCACCCATACACCATAATTGCTAACTGATACCCCATCTATAATAGACCAGCAACATACATAGAAGATTGCTAATCCAAGTACCTGTATCCAGAAAAATAATTTTTGTTTAGGATGAATAGTGAGCAATGCATTCGTTGATTGATGGGCTGCTCTAACATAGACATAACCGATAATCAACGTAATGCCTACTAAAGTACTGCCATGCTGTAAGTATTTATAAAGGGGGAATTGAAAACCGAAAATGGGCATTGTTTCTGATAAAATAGATAGATACGAAACCATAAATCCATTTTTATGTGTAAAGGAATCCCAAATGACATGTGTGAGCATACCCAAAAACGCTGAATAACCAAAGACAATGACATTGAGTCGTTTACTCCTGGAAGTTGTTTGGTTAGCTGTATCCTGTAAACATACTGGTAAATGATGAACTACATGCTGCCGAACATACTTACAATAAAGGATGTAAATCACAATAATAAGAGGTAAATTAAAAATGAAAAATCCCGTTAAGCTATGACCTATCTCACCTATTGGTCTACCTCTAAAAAAATACTCAAAATCAGGTGCCATACTTCCTAGTACAAGTGCTGAAAAATGGATGTACTTACTTCGTCTTGAAAAAGGTAAAATTGCGGCTGGATGTGCGAATGTTAATGGCATATAAGCCACCTCCCACCAGTTCAGACGTTTCTAACTGACAAAGGTTACTCTCTCGTTAAAACCGATCTTTCATAAAAATTGCTCTTCTGATAGAACCTCAATCCCATGCCTTCGTAGTAATGCTGTAGTTACCCCTTCACCCAATAATTTAGTACCATTGAACGCCCCATTATAAATCATTGCACTACCACAAGATGGACTATACTCCTTTAAAACGACCAGAGAGGCGTCTACTTCAAGTGCTTTTTGTAAAGTCGCATAGGCTCCTTTTAAATACAGCTCTGTGACATCACGCCCAGTCCTTTCAATAACGGTTGCTTTGCCATCAAGTACATCCTCTCCATTGCCTCCCACAATTTCAGCAGGCTCCCGAGGGGTTGAAAAACCGCCCATCAGCTCTGGGCAAACAGTAATCGCTTTATTTTCTAACATAAGCCTTTGTATTTTTTCATCTAAACTGTTGGTGCCATTATAACGAACACTTAACCCTGCTAAACAAGCACTTATTAATATCACAGCGATTCTCACTCCTTCAACTATCTTTATTAACTATAACACGCATACAGGATGCAATTTTGACGTGATAGAATGATTTCTTTGATACAATATTTTTAGTAACGACTAAATAGAAAAGGAGAAACAATTTTGGCTGAATTTACAATTTGTTTTCTAAAGAAGGGTGAACAAATTCTTTTATTGAATAGAAATTACCCAGCATGGATGGGAGCCTGGAATGGTGTAGGTGGTAAAATTGAACAGGACGAAACGCCATTAGCAGGTGCTATACGAGAAATTAAAGAAGAAACAGGTATTACGGTTGAAGAAATTACTTATAAAGGAAAAATCACATGGACAGATGGTGTTGTTAACTATGGCTGTATGTATGCTTTTATAGCAGAACTACCTGAATCTTTTACATATATAACACCTATAAAAGTTGCAGAGGGTATTCTTGATTGGAAGGACCTTACTTGGATTTTCCACCCTGAAAATGTTGCCATTGCAGATTTAAAACATTATTTACCAACAATGCTCAATGAGGCAACTAATTATGATTACAACTTCACTTATCAAGACAAACAATTAGTTCATATTTCTTCCACACCAATCGAACAAACATCTACAGTCTAATAGACAAGGAAGCCTCGTCCATGCAATAAGTGTAGGACGGGGCTTGCTTTCTAAACGTCTCTTCTAGGAAAAATTCGTTACATATACCAATTTAGGGATGTGTAATTAAGGATAATAGTTTAAGAATTCTCAACCAAGAAGTGCGGGGCATTTCCGCTTTTTTCTAGCTCAGTTTTTATACCGAATATCGTATAATTGTGATAAAGCAAAAAAACATCAAAAATGCAAAAATATTTGTTGACTTTTACTGAAATTAGCGTAATATTTTTCTCTGAATGATAAGGATTATCATTATCATTTTTTAAAATAAAGTGAGGTAAAAAAAATGTCAAAAATTAAAAATTCTATGTTCATAGTAATGCTTTTATCATTAATGGTTTTAGCTTTAGCAGCATGTTCTGATTCATCTAATAAAGACACTGCTAAAAAAGAAGAACAAACAAAAGACAATACATCAGAAACTACTGATGAACAGCAATATCCGATTACAATTAAACACGCTTTTGGTGAAACTGTTATTGAGAAAAAGCCTGAGCGTGTAGCAACAATTGCTTGGTCTAACCATGACGTTGCACTATCACTTGGTGTAGTGCCAGTTGGTTTCTCTGCAGCTAACTATGGTGTACAAGATGGTAGTGGTATGCTTCCTTGGACTGCTGAAAAATTAAAAGAGCTTGGTGAAGAAAATCCGAATATTTATCAAGATACTGACGGTTTAGACTTCGAAGCCATTGCTGACTCTAACCCAGATGTCATTCTTGCTGCATACTCTGGTATTACGCAAGAAGAGTATGAGACATTAAGTCAAATCGCACCTGTTGTAGCCTATAAAGAAACTCCTTGGGTAACTTCTTGGCGTGACCAAGTTACATTAAACGCTCAAGGTATGGGTATGGAAGCACAAGGTCAACAATTAATCAAAGACACTGAAAAATTGATCCAAGATAAAGTGAATGAACATGCTGCTATTAAAGGTAAAAAAGCTGCATTCGCTATGTTTACTCCAACAGATTTATCAAAATTCTATGTTTATACACCTGCAGATCCACGCGGTGAATTCTTAATGGAATTAGGTATGGAATATCCTGAAAGCGTTACAAAACAAATTTCGGATGATAGCAGCTTCTATATTGAATTAAGCGCTGAAAATGCAGATGCTTTAGCTGATGTAGAAATCTTTATTGCTTACGGAGATGAAACAACTTTACCAGCATTACAAGCTGACCCAATTTTAGGGAAAGTACCTGCTATTCAAAATGGGAATGTTGTTGTTATTGGTGATAATACGCCACTTGCAGCTGCTGGTACCCCTAGCCCACTATCAATTGCCTATACAATTGATGACTATTTATCATTAATCTCAGACGTAGCAAAAAATATAAAGTAATATGAATAAGATACAAGCTACCGAACAGAAACAGTTATTTATCCCTAAAAATTTCGCTAAAGTTTTGCTTTTTCTTATCATTTTTCTTGCGTTATGTGTAATTGCTTCGCTACTATTCGGTTCTCGTACAATTGGCTGGACTGGACTAATGGATGGCTTGTTCCATCCTGATGTTCAGTCACATGAAGCCGTTGTTGTTCGAAAACGAATCGTCCGAACAATTTTTAGTTTACTGTGTGGTGCGGCATTAGGCGTTTCTGGGGCACTAATGCAAGCCGTTACACGTAATCCAATTGCAGATCCAAGTATTTTGGGGGTAAACACAGGGGCATCACTTTTTGTCGTTTGTGGTATCGCCTTTTTAAACATTAGTTCAGCCAATCAATATATATGGTTAGCAATAGCGGGTGCCATTATCACTGCTATTTTTGTATTTGGAATAGGCTCTATGGGTGCAAGTGGTGCTACACCATTAAAGCTTGTACTTGCAGGGGCTGCTACAAGTGCCATTTTATCTTCATTAGTCGTTGCGGTTATGATTCCGCGTACAAATGTAATGGATCAATTTCGATTTTGGCAAGTTGGTAGTGTAGGAGCTGGAAGCTGGGACGCTATTCAGCTATTTATTCCATTTTTAGTTGTAGGCCTATTGATTGCCCTCTTCACTGCTCCAGCACTAAATGCTTTAGCACTCGGGGATGAAGTGGCAACTGGTTTAGGTGTTCGTACTGGTACACTACGTATGTTTGCAGCACTAGGTGGCGTTCTTTTATGTGGGGCTGCTACCGCTCTAGCAGGACCTATTGGTTTTATCGGTTTATTAGCAACTCATGTTGTCCGCCTTATTATAGGACCTGATATACGCTTTATCCTTCCTATGTCTGCCTTAACAGGAGCAATTATTTTAACGTTTTCAGATGTTTGTGGTCGACTTCTCGGCAGTCCTGGTGAGCTAGAGGTGGGTATTTTAACAGCCTTTATTGGTGCCCCTATCTTGATTTTAATTACGATGAAAGCGAAAATGCGTGCGTTATGATGAATGAAACATTGATATCCATAATGAAAGGCAGACAACGAAGAAAAAGACGCTTTGTCATAATAACTTCTGTATTGACTGTTATTTCCATAATACTGTGTTGCACAATGCTAATGCTTGGTAACACGATTTACCCTGTTGAAGATGTTATCCGTGTTCTCCTTGGCCAACATGTACAAGGTGCCTCTTTCGCTGTAGGCACAATTCGATTACCACGCATGTTAGCTGGTACATTTGCTGGCTTTGCATTTGGTGTTGGAGGTTATATTTTCCAAACTATGTTGCGCAATCCTTTAGCAAATCCAAATGTTATTGGTATTACAGCTGGTTCAAGTGCTGCTGCTGTATTTTGTATTATTGTCCTGCAAGCAAGTAATATCGTTGTATCCATCGCTTCAATTATTGGCGGTTTAGCTACTGTCCTAATTATTTATGCTTTATCAAGAGGCTCTTCTTTTTCAATTGGCAAATTAATATTAATCGGGATTGGTATTCAAGCAATGCTAAATGCATTCATCTCTTATTTAATGCTAATTGGCAATACACATGATATTCCAAGTGCCATGAGATGGTTGAGTGGGAGCTTAAATGGTGCGAAAATGGAGTCACTCTATCCATTAATGATGATCGTCATTGTATTTACACCTGTACTGTTATTTTTCGGGAAGCATTTAGAAATGCTTGAGCTTGGTGAACAAACATCCACCTCTCTAGGTGTAGACACAAACAAAACAAGAATCATTTTAATGCTTTGTTCTGTATTAATCATTGCACTTGCTACAGCAACTACAGGACCGATTGCCTTTGTTGCATTCCTTGCTGGACCAATTGCCAAAAAATTAGTTGGTGTCGGGTTTTCAAATATACTTCCAGCTGGTCTAATTGGTGTTATTTTAGTATTGGCTGCTGATTTAATTGGTCAATTCGCATTTACAGCTAGATATCCAGTAGGTGTTATTACAGGAATCATTGGTGCACCTTACTTAATTTACTTGTTAATTCGAATCAATCGAAAGGGAGATATATGATGAAACCAACACATACGCTTCAGGCTGAACATATAACATCTGGTTACGAGCAAAAGACGATTTTAGAAAATGTCAGCATTGCTATTCCAAGTAATAAAATTAGCATTATTATTGGTGCGAATGGTTGCGGAAAATCTACATTATTAAAAACAATGGCACGCCTGATTAAGCCAACTGGTGGTCATGCCATGCTAGATGGCAAATCCATTCATCAAATGCCGCCAAAACAATTAGCTCGTGTGTTAGGACTTTTACCTCAGTCCCCTATCGTTCCTGAAGGAATTACAGTTGCCGATTTAGTTGGCCGTGGTCGATTTCCTCATCAAACATTATTTAAAGGTTGGTCCAAACAAGATTATGAGGCAGTTGCAGAAGCTCTTGAAATGATGAACATTACAGAGTTTGCTGACCGCAATATCGATGAACTTTCAGGTGGTCAGCGTCAACGTGTGTGGATTGCTATGGCATTAGCGCAACAAACTGATATTTTATTTTTAGATGAGCCAACAACATTTTTAGATATTACATATCAAGTTGAAATTTTAGATTTACTAACAGATTTAAATAAAAAATATGGTACAACCATTGTCATGGTATTACATGACATTAATCTTTCTGCCCGTTATGCAGACTACTTATTCGCATTAAAAAATGGTCGTTTACTTGCAGAAGGTTCGCCAAAAGATATTGTGACAAGCGAGTTAATTAAAGATACATTTGACTTAGATAGCATGGTTATTGAAGACCCTGTTTCTAAAACACCTTTAATTGTTCCTGTTGGCCGTTATCATGCTGTCTAGTTATAAAGGGAATGTTGTTGAAAAAGGATCATGTTACTAGCAGAAAAAGACCTTTTAGCAAGGCGAGGGGCTAATGTCCATTCCGCCAGCATCCTTTCCAGGGGGCGTCCGTTGAGCCGCTTCACTTACTGCGTTCGCTCTAGTGTCTCGTCTGTGACATTAAATCCCCTAGGAGTGGTGCTGATTCCACTTCAATCAACCATTCTGCAAAAGTATCTTTTCCTTTTTCATTCAGTAGTGAACACCACTATGAACGATATACCTAAACCCTTTAAAACTACCTCATTTTGATCGTACTGGAAGACGAGATTGAAAATTTGTTAGAGTAGTACTTTAAATATCTTTCTCCACATCCTGCATCTAATACATGCTTTCCATCTGGCTCTTCCACCAAAGGATAGATGGTAGGGTTCAATGAATATCACCCTGCTTCTCGTAATTAGCTGTATACCTTTATCTAATTAATAGACAAACAAGCCTCGTCCATGCACTAGCAGCATGACGAGGCTTGTTCTTTAGTGTCTTGGCTGTGCAAAGCGCATCCTGCACATCGACCAATTTAAGCTTGTATACTGGATTTCGTCATGGATATCCCACAAGCGATCCACTATTCGCAATTCAACATTCCGTTCCAATAATGCTTTAGCTATATCGTTAACCTCAGAGACATTAATGGGCATTTGTATTAATTCACTTGTATAATAACCTGCATTATCATCCAGTAATGAGAATCCATTACTATCAAACTCATATAGGTAAAGTCTCGTATTCTTCAATACTTCAAACCATTTGTTTTCAATGACCACTACATGAGAAGCTTGTGCTAAATAATGCCCTCTATCTTGCTCTGTTGTTTGTACCCCTGCATGAAAGCAAACACGAGGACAATCTCTCGGCGTTAAATAATTTGGCAAGCATCTCTCATTGATGGCCCATACAAGCCCTTTGGTTGCATCTAAATCTGCTCGCTCAGGTAGTCGAGGATGAAACATCGTAATAGTAGGGTTCTCACTGACATGAAATAAACGCATGGATTCACTCTCCTTTATTTTCTAAGTTTAAAGACGATAAAATCTGCACAATGCAAATCTTCCTCAAATTGAGGATACTTCTCTAGCATGTCTTGTGATGGCTTTGGCTCTACAATAGCTTCAATGGTAAAGCCACTTTGAATAATGGCTTGCACATAGCTTGTTAATGTACGGTGATACAGCACAATTGAGGGGTCAGCATCTAGTTGTTGGTAAACCCCTTCATAAAAATAACGCTGGATTTTCCAATACTGTTGATCTAGCTGCTCATGTCTTATCCATCCACTATTTGGTGTCACAAAACATGGATGCAGAATTGAAAAAATAAAAATGCTATTAGGTTTCAAAAGACGATACATTTCATGCAATGCAGCCTTGTAGTCCTCTAAATCTTGAAGAACCATATTTGACACAATACCATCAAATTGCTCATCTGCTAGAAACGCTAAATTTTCACAGTTCCCGTGTAAAAATTGAATAGCTTCCTGCTGTTGTGTTCTTTCCATAGCAATATCCAGCATTTTTTGTGAAAAATCAACAGCCGTTACGCTTGCCCCTTTCTTCGCTAATAACCTACTTAAATATCCTTCTCCACATCCTGCATCTAATACATACTTTCCATCTAGCCCTTCCAGTAAAGAAAAGATGGTGGGATTTAACAGTACTACACGATGATTGTCACCCTGCTCATCGTAGGTAGCTGTATACCGCTCTGCATATTGATTCCAACGTTGAATAGCTTGTTCTGTGTTCATATAAAGTCCCCATTTCAATGTAGAATCGTAACGTTACGTCCTTTGTGCACTTATCTATTTTTCCATATAAAGAAAAAAATATATAGACTTTTATTATATTTTTTAATATCATGTAGATAGAGGCACGGCTTCTTTAAGTAAATGATAAAGCCAGAAATCCAAATAGGATTTCTGGCTTTTATGCGCTATATAGAAATTGTATGTTCTGCAACAGCTTCTTTTTTTACAGTTAGCCATCTACCAATTACCATAACGAGCAATGCAAAAAACACGATGACACCAGCAAATACAAGTGCTGCTTTATAGCTACTATAAACTTCAACCAGCTTTCCTGCGACGATCGGTCCGATAATTTGTCCAAAAGCATAAAAGGTTGTTAATAAAGATACAACAAAACCGCTCTGTGTTGGGAAAAGCTGTCGTGCATAGGAAGTAGTTAACGTGACAATTCCTACAAAGGTCAGACCAAATAAAAATGATGCTAACAATACGCTCCATACAGTTTGTGAAAATACGGGTAATAGGATGCCAATCACTTGAAGTATGTATGCCACAAACAAAATTTTTATCGCTGAAAACTTCTCCAATAAGACTGTCCAAACAGGTGCTGATGGAATAGCTGCAAGTCCCACAATAACCCAGCTGTAAGAGGAGTAAGCTTGGAGAGAAGGGATATTATGAATAATATCAACCAAAAAAGTACCTGTAATAATATAGCCTAATCCCTCTAAACCATAGGATAGAATCAGCCATGGCATAAAACCTCTTGTCATTTTGGTATCGAGCGTTTTCATCACTTTTATGCTGTCTTGAACTTCTAAATTTCTCCACAGAATAAAGGTAATGAGTAAAAAGATAGCTGATAGCATACCTAAACCTAGCCATGTTCCCTCCCAAGCAAATTTCGCTTCTATTGCAGGAACACATAAGCCAGAAATAGCAATTCCCAAACCAATGCCACTAAATACATAGCCAGACCATCGCGATAATGAATGTCTCGCCAAATAATCCATCATAATGCTAGACGTTAAAACAAAAATAAGCCCACCTGTAATGCCTGCGATTAAACGGAGAACTAGCCATACAGAATACACCTCTAGCAAGCCCATTAATCCCACCGATAGAACATTGAAAACGACACTTGCCAATAAAATATTTTTACGTCGACGATGAATAAATCCTGCCCATAATGCGCCAATGAAATAGCCAATATAATTGCTTGAAGCCAAAAATCCAGCCACCTCTAACGAAAATCCTACATCATGACGCATAAATGGCAAAATCGGTGTAAATGCAAATCGACTAATTCCCATTGCGACAACTAGTAATAAAATTCCTCCAAAGACAACCCCCATATGCTGTCGAGTCATTTTTATCCCCCTCCCCTTTTTCCTACTGTAATTATAAGGATACAGAGCGTAAATTAATAAATCTAATATATAATGTATATAAAATCATAAAAAAAATTAATGAAAGGTGCTTGCATATGAATTTACACGCTTTACGGCTATTTACAAAGGTGGCTGAGCACAATAGTGTTTCCAAAGCGGCACAAACGCTTATGATTAGTCAGCCTGCTGTCACCATTCAAATACGAAATTTAGAAAAAGAGCTAGGTTTGACCCTGATAGAATCCAAAGGGAGAGGCATTGCATTAACACCAAATGGCACGTTTTTATATAAACAGGCACAGCGATTATTTGATTTAGAAATCGATATTGAATATAAAATTGAACAACTGAAATATACAGGCAATGAGGAATTACAAATTGCCTCGACGCATGTGCCTTCCCATTTTTTACTGCCCAAATGGTTGGCTCATTTTAAACAAATTTATCCAGCAACAAATCTCCATTTAAAAACGGCTAATTCACAGCAAGTCATTGAGAAATTATTGCATTATAAAGCTGACTTAGCCTTTATCGTTAAAGAAGATGGCCATCATCCTGATATTAATTATCAATTTCTGATGAATTTAGATTATTGGTTTATCGTGCCATACAGTCATCCATTAGCAGGTCAAACGGTTTCCCTCGCAGAACTTATGGAACAGCCCTTTGTGACAAGGGAAGACGGGAGTTCCACAAAAGAATATTTAAATGCTTTATGTAAAGTGCATAAAATTCCCCCACCGAAAGTAGGACTGCAACTAGATGGAATTAATGAATCGATCCATGCTATTGCAGCAGGTTTCGGAACAATGCTAGCTCCGTCCATAGCAGCTTCTAGCTTTATCCAGCAGCAACAAGTTGCCCGTGTTTTTATTAAGGATATTGATATTCAACGTCCTATCTATCTTTGTACACGAAAAAATGAACAGCACCATTCCCCCTCCTTTCATAACTTTCTTCATATCATCAATGAATCCATTCTATAAAAAGAAGGCACGCTAAAACATGTGCCTTCTTCTCATCCATCAATGCTTGTCAAAGCTGTAAAAATGTAGTTGGAAAGCTTCTTTTTTCTTTCATAAACTCATCAATATTCGTTTTTTTATAGACTTAATAGTTTATATAGCCTATAATAATCCGTGTTATTATCAATAAACGAACATTAAGGTGGTTTTTATGACTGAATATACGTATATTTTCAAAGGGACAGCTTTTACTAGTAAATCTGCTACTGAAGTTCAAATTTTAAAAGATTATTTGTTTTTCATAAATGCTGACGGCATGATTGATAAAGCAGTCGGTCCAGAACGTACTGATTACCAACAACTATTAACTACATATCAACATCAACCTAATTTCCATCCATTAGCTGAAGGTCAATATTTCTTACCAGGATTTGTTGACTTGCATGTTCATGCACCACAATGGGCACAATCGGGTACAGCCTTAGACATTCCACTTTATGACTGGCTAAACACCTATACGTTCCCAATCGAATCAAAATTTTCGGATTTAACGTTTGCACAAGAGGTTTACGAGGATTTAGTGAGCACGTTGCTTGCCAATGGCACAACAACATCCTTATATTTTGCGACAGTTCATAAAGAAGCTAGCATACTATTAGCTAAAATCTGTGCTGAAAAGGGGCAACGTGGCCTTGTCGGAAAAGTGGTCATGGATGATCCTGAGCAAAATCCCGATTTTTATCGAGATGCAAACACACAAACCGCATTAGCTGATACAGAAGAGTTTATTTTAGCGGTAAAAGAATTAGCGAAAACAACTAAACAAGGTGTTTACCCCGTGGTCACACCTCGCTTTATTCCAAGTTGTACAGATGATGCCTTAATAGGCTTAGGTGATTTAGCAGCGAAATACGATACTCATATTCAATCTCACTGTAGCGAAAGTGACTGGGAGCATGGTTATGTCAGAGAGAGATTTAATAAGAATGATGCAGTAGCCTTACATGATTTTGGTTTATTAGGTGATAAATCGGTTATGGCTCATTGTAACTTTTTAAGTAATGATGATGCTCAATTATTTGCTGAAACAGGCACTGCCATTGGTCATTGTCCAATCTCTAATGCCTATTTTGCTAACAGTGTGATTCCAATCGCCCACTTCCATGCAATGGGCATTGATATTGGATTAGGCTCAGATGTTTCAGGGGGATTTTCTCCAAGTCTTTTTGATAATGCAAGACAAGCTGTTATGTCATCAAGAATGTTAGAGGATGGTGTCGATACAACCCTTGCAGCTGAAAAACGAGGTGTGCCAAATTCACGTATTACCATTAATGAAGCCTTCTATCTAGCCACTGCTGGTGGTGGTGAAAGCTTAAGCCTTCCAATTGGGCGTTTACAAGAAAACTATACATGGGATGTACAAATTATAGATACAAAAATCCCTACTGCTAAGCTTCCAATTTTTGATCAAAAGGAAGATTTACTCGATATATTCCAAAAAATAATGTATCTTGTACGCCCAGAAAATATCCGTGAGGTATGGGTGCAAGGAAGTAAAGTTCATGCGAGAGACTAGTCATTCTCTTATTCATTAAAAATCTATCATTTTGAGGTGTACAACTTCGTGAAAACGCAACATAGTAAACGAACAAACGAAACAAGAAAAACACAATTAACCGTGTTACCAGATGAAAAAATCTCGTTCAGCCAATCAGCTCTATTAGGTTTACAGCATGTCATGGCCATGGATGTTTACGTTGTGCCATTTTTAATTGCCATGCTCATTGGTCTACAAACAGGGCAGGCAGGTGCATTAATTCAATCCACCTTTATTGCGGCAGGAATTGCGACTATTGTACAAACCCATTTTTGTATGAAATTACCGATGGCACAAGGCCCTTCCTATGTTCCACTAGGGGCTATTGTTGGAATCTATGCGGCAAGTGGCAGTGGTGATTTAGGCTGGAGCACTGTGCTAGGTGCCAGCTTAATCGGTGCTATTTGCGTCATTATTTTAGGCTATACAGGCATTTTCAATAAAATTGTTCAAACATTTATTCCACCGATTGTTGGCGGTACGATTATCTTTGTTGTCGGTCTTTCCTTAATGCCTGTCGGTTTAAGTGATAATATTTTTAATGGAGCAGGTGCATCCATTAATCAGAACATCTATTTAGCTTTGATTTCAGCCATTGTATTAATCATTTGTGTCATGTTAGGGACAGTCTTCCACCAAAAAGGGCGTCTATTCCGTATTGCATCTGTCATCATTGCCTTAATCGGCGGCAGTATTGCGGCAAATAGGATGGGTGTTTTAGATTTATCTCCTGTATCACAAGCAAAATGGTTTAGTATGCCGCAAATTCCATTTGCAGATTTCGGCTTTAGCTTTAATATTTCAGCCATTATCACAATGGTCATTATTTATATTGTCTTAATGGCGGAAACAACAGGAACATGGTTTGCCATTAGCAATGTCATCGACAAACCATTAACAGATCAACAAATTAATCGAGGCGTTATTGGTGAAGGCATTGGCTGTTTTATTGCTTCATTACTAGGCTCTACACCTGTGACGGGTTACTCTACAAATGCAGGTGTTATCTCAATTACAGGGATTGCGAGCCGTCGAGTATTTATAGCAGCAGGTATTTGGTTTATCATCTTCGGCTTCTCTGGTAAATTAGCGGCACTTATTTCAGCCATTCCTTCAGCAGTCATTGGTGGTGTATTTGTCATCGTCTGTGGCATTATTGCCATTAGCGGATTACAGGTGATGAAAAATGAACATATTGGCGAAAAGGAAATGTATGTCATTGCGATTCCTGTCATTTTAACGTTAGCTCTGACATTATTGCCTGATGATTTCCTTTATTCACTACCTACAACCGTTCAATATTTATTTGGATCGCCTATCGCAACCGCTGCGCTAGTAGCGATTTTCCTTAATAAAATTCTACCAAGCTCAAAATAGCAAGTATCTACAATGCATAGCACCTCTAGTCCATTTGGATTGCAGGTGTTGTGCCTATTTATTTTCTAAAATTTCTGTTTCCCTCCCTGCTAATCTGTTATACTAGAGCAAAAAAGTAGGGATTCAGAATGGTATATGATGTCATAATAGTTGGTGCTGGCTCCATGGGGATGGCGGCTGGTTATTATTTAGCAAAGAAAGGTAACAAAGTTCTTATGCTAGATGCCTTTACTCCCCCGCATGAAGAAGGTAGTCATCATGGAGATACAAGAATCATTCGCTTTGCTTATGGTGAAGGGGCTAGCTATGTACCTTTTGTAAAAAGAGCTGGTGAGCTTTGGCAAGAGCTAGAGTCTTTAGCCAATGAGAACTTATTTTTACAAACTGGCGTAGTCAATATTGGAGAACCAACCTGTGACTTTATTCAGAATGTCAAGGCAAGCTCAGCACTCTATGATTTAGCACTCGAACATTATTCAGCAGCGGAAGCGATGAACAAATGGCCAGGGCTATTCTTGCCAGAAGATTTAGTGGCTTGCTTTGAGCCGACAGCAGGCGTCCTTCGGGTAGAAGCATGTATTCGAGCATATCAAAAATTGGCGTTAGAGGCTGGTGCAAGCTTACAGACGAATGAAAAAGTACTTGCTATTCAAGCTGGAGAAATTGTACAGGTTCAAACTGTACATAACCTTTACAAAGCAAAGCACTTAATAGTAACGGCTGGTGCATGGGCAACCGAGTTACTACAAACGATGGGCGTAACCATCCCAGTTACCCCAACACGTAAAACGTTTGCATGGTTTGAGGCAGATGAGGAGCTTTATCGTGATGAAAATTTCCCAGCCTATTGCTTTGAATTTGCAGATTCAACCTACTACGGCTTTCCTAGTATTGATGGAGCAGGATTAAAACTTGGGCGACATGATGGTGGCGAAGTGATCAATCCAAATACTCCTTTGCGCCCATTTGATGATGCAGATCTTGTTGATTTACAAAATTTCATTCATCAGTTTATGCCCAAGCATGGTGCAATAAAATACGGCAAAACATGCAAGTATTCGATGACTCCTGATGAAGATTTTATAATTGACTTTTTGCCTAAACATCAAAATATTATTATTGCTGCAGGTTTTTCGGGCCATGGCTTTAAATTTAGTAGCGCTGTAGGGGAAGTACTAGCGGAATTAATTGTAGATGGCAAAAGTAAACAGGATTTATCAACCTTTAAGTTGAATCGATTTTAAAAAAATAAAGATTGGTACAACGAACGCATAATCGTTGTACCAATCTTTTATTTTTGTATCAGCACTTGAAACTCTTGCCAATCATATAAACGTGGAAGATTCACATGCTGGTTATAGGATTGATTTTTTAAAATCACCTTAGTTGTCACATCATGAAGTGTTTCCAGCACTGTTGGTTTATCATCTACATAAACATCTAACGCAAGCTCTTTTATAATATTGACTTTTTCTGCATCCTGCATTCCACAGAAAAAATGACCATCCGTTATTGGAAAACCTTGCGCCTCCATCCATGCTTTTGTTTGTGTACAGTATTGTTTGGGACGAGATGTAATATAGTAAATATCATGCCCTTGCGCCGCTAGAGCTTGGAGCGTTTTTATTGCCCCCTCAAAAGAAGGACAGTCCGTAAAATAAATCTCCTCCATTGTACTATTCCACATTGCATAACCTTCTTCGTCTGTTAAACCAAAAGGCTCATGTATTTCTACACGTTGTAAGGCTTGAAAGGTTTTAAAGGAAACATTTTTACCTAGTTTTTTATTATAGAGTAAAAAAGCGTGTGCTCGTAAATCAATTAAAGTGTCATCTATATCAAAGCCAAATTTCATCTAGTTGTTCGCCCTTTCAAGAAGCCTTATTTATAAAGTTAGAAGCAAATGTTTGCTCTTTTTCAATTTGTTTTGCTAATACTTCCTCAATGGCTTGCTTACGCATTTGTTGAAAATCTTGTACATTAAATTGTGCTAACGTGTCTTTATTTAGCAAAGATGCCAAACAATCGGCATCTTTTAGAGCACTATTTAATCCAAATGCCCCAGTTGGTGTCATCGTATGGACAGCATCACCTAACAATACAATGCCCTGGGTACCCCAACAGTCACAGTGACTACTGAAAACATCTAATAACACAAAGTCTTTCCAAGACTGAATATGCTCTTGTACTGTATTAGCTAATAGTGGAAATTGTGTTGTAAGCTGCTGGATAAAAGGAGTAAAAGCTTGTTTGCGCTGCTGAGGGAAACTACCCTGTTCGATATTCCAGCCTATTTGAATATAACCACCAACTTGCGTAAACAATGACAGCTGCTTATCATCGATTAGTGCCATTTTTATAGAAGGTTCCCAATTTGAAGGTGCAGGAATTTTAGCCCATAGTAAATCAAAGCCATGTTTCTGTTTCTGAACATCAATATGTGCTTCCTTACGGATGGTAGAATAGCGACCATCTGCACCAATAATTAATTGGCTATCAATTTTGATAGTGTTTCCATTTTTTATTGCTATAACTCCTCTATAATGACCAGAAGTGTCTACGATGAGCTTTGTTACCTTTGTATGTAGCAAGCATGTAAAGTTGGGAAACGGCCGTGTATTTTGTAAAATTCCCTTTAATAAATGAGCTTGTGGGACATGTATGCCTAAATGACCTACTGCTTCATCAGGAAAAATCGTTTTAAAGGCGTTACCATCTGCGTAATATTCCAGCTTCTCCATTCGTAATATACCGTGTGACTCAACTGCCTCAAAAAGATGATGATTTTTTAAAACAGCCTCGCCCTCTTCATTTAAGTGCTCGCCTCGAAATGACTGACCAAGTGCTGCGTTTTGCTCAAGTAGGATCACTGTTAGCCCTTTTTTGGCTAGCAAGTAGGCTAACAGTGCGCCAGCTGGTCCTGCCCCTACTATACAAACATCTGCTTGATAGTTCACTTCTCTTCACCTTGCTTTGGATAAGCAATAATACGCAAATCCTCGCCTACCTTATCAAATGAAGTCCATTCAACATTCCATGCCTCATTCATTTGAGAAGGACTATAACCAGCAAACGGTGTTAATGATAGATTCCCACCGAGAACTTTAGGCGCTATATACACCACATATTTGTCGACCGCTTCTTGCTGTAAAAAAGAAGCATTTATTTTACTTCCTCCTTCAAGCAAAATATCCGTAATGCCATGTGTATAAAGCTTTTCAAGCATATCATCAAGCTGAAGTCCATATTCATTTTTACGTACTGGTAAAACCGTCACACCTTTGTCTGTAAATCGCTTCATTTTTTCTTGGCTTACGTCCTCACTACATACAAGAATCGTATGTGCTTCCTCCGTATTTAACACATTTGCATAATCGGGTGTGCGTAGAGAACTATCCATAATAATACGTGTTGGATTTTTTCCGTATCCTTCTTTTAATCTTGTTGTTAAAGTAGGATTGTCAGCAATGACTGTACCCACACCGACTAAAATTCCGTCTACTTCATGGCGAATATAGTGAACATCCTCACGTGCAGCCTCGCCAGTTACCCATTTAGAATGCCCTGTATGTGTGGCAATTTTCCCATCTAAAGTCATAGCAAATTTGGAAATAACAAATGGGCGTTGTGTCAGCATATTGTGGATGAAACGTTCATTAACACGGCGAGCTTGTTGCTCCAAAACTCCCACCTCAACTACTATTCCCGCATCCCGTAGCAATTGAATGCCTCGCCCTGCTACAGCTGGGTTTGGATCTTGCATGGCTACCACAACTCGACTTACACCAGATTCCTTCACTAGCTTCGCACAAGGTGGTGTCTTCCCATAATGCGAACAAGGCTCTAACGTTACATATAATGTAGCATCTTGTGCATGCTCTCCAGCCATACGAAAAGCATGCACTTCAGCATGTGGTTCACCTGCTTTTCTGTGTAAGCCTGTGCCTACAATTACGCCATTCTTCACGATCACAGCCCCAACAAGTGGATTAGGGTTCGTATTTCCTTTGGCACTCGCTGCTAAATCGAGTGCTAATTGCATATACTTTTCATCAACATTTGCCATCATCACAACCTCCACCTATTGTTTTTCGCGCATATGTCCAGATTTTTCAACTTTTGTTTCTAAATAAAAACGATTTGTCTCTGTCAAACCGCCCCATAATGGAACATGCCCTTCAGCAGCCATACCGCGAGCCTGTAAAGCAGCCAATTTCTTCGGATTATTTGTAATAAGTGTGACAGGTTTTGTGCGTAGAGTAGCTAATACCGCAAGTGCCTCGTCATATGAACGAGTATCATCTGGGAAGCCGAGTGCATGATTTGCTTCTACTGTATCTAGCCCTTCCTCTTGTAATAAATAAGCAAGAGATTTAGAGAATAACCCTATGCCACGACCTTCATGATCGGCTAAATAAAATATAGCGCCACAGCCGTGCTCTGCGATCATTTTCATGGATTCATGCAACTGGTAGCCACAATCACAGCGCTGACTGCCAAAGATGTCACCAGTGTGACAAATACTATGCATTCGGATTAAAGCATCCTCGGAATGGGTAAAATCACCATACACCAGCACAGATGATTGTTGCAAAAATGCTAAATTGGCATTTGCTAAACCATCAATAATTTCCTCTTTCGTTAAATTTGCATCAACTGTTAGCCAGTTATACCATTGAAATGATGCAGAAAAATCGCCTTGTTTTACAGGTAAATTCACTGGGCCAACTAGACAAATATTTTCTGTATTTGTATGCTTCACGATTGTCATTTTATCCTTCACTAAGTCCATAACTTTAGTCGTAATTGTCATATTAATCTCCAACCTTCTATAGAAACAGTTGGCTGAATTCGCCAACTGAGCACATGTATTTTTACATCACTTACATAACGTAACTTAGTTTATAATAATAACTAAAAAGTGTCAAACAACAGCTATTATTCTTTTAATATAAATGATAGATACTAAAATTTTAGCATTACTTTTTCATCATATACCACTAGCTTATGGAGGTGCTATTTTTTCTGTGCAGGCTAGTCTATAATAAGCTGTGGTACTGTAATGACGAAAGGAAGTTTAAAATGAACTTAGAAAAAAATGTTCAAGTAAAGCAGCCAAAATATCAACAAATAGCCATCGACCTTGCCTCTAAGATCGTAGAAAGAAAATACCGCATTGGCGATAAAATATACGCAAGATCCTCTCTTGCAAGTCAATACAATGTTTCAGCAGAGACTGCGAGAAGAGCCATTGCCGTGTTACAAGACTTAGAAATTGTTGAGGCTTCTAAAGGTAGCGGCGTAATTATTAAATCGTATGAAAAAGCAGCACAATTCGTCAGACAGTTTCATGATGTTCAATCCATTCACGAAATACAAAATGAACTATTGACGAGTATTCAAAAGCAGCATCATGAATTAATTAATTTACAAGACAAGGCAAAGCAGCTCATTAGCCGCACTGAGCATTACCGTTCGGTCAATCCATTCATTCCTTATCAATTAGAAATGACAGCTGATAGTCCATGCATTCATCAAACTGTACAAACCTTAAATTTTTGGCAAAATACATCAAGCACCATTGTTGGTATACGACGTGGCAATGAATTATTACTATCCCCTGGTCCTTATGTCTCATTTGAGGAAGGTGACATTATTTATTTTGTCGGAAATGATGAAAGCTTCGCCAGAGTTCAAAGCTTTTTATATCCAAATTAAAAACCGTTTAAACGCTGATATAACAGCGTTTAAACGGTTTTTTTCTTATTAGTCGATTTGACAAAAGTAACAACCCTTTGTTACAGTAAGGTTGTTACTTGTTTATTTTTGGGTATCATTATCCTCACATAGTAATAATCTACGAAAGGAGTGCTTCTATGGAAAAAATTAAAATAGAACACGTATCAAAAGTGTTTGGTAAACATATTCCCCAAGCACTAGAACTCGTTAAACAGCAAAAAAGTAAAACTGATATCTTAAAAGAAACAGGTGCGACTGTTGGTGTATACGATGCAAGCTTTACGGTCAACGAAGGAGAAATCTTCGTGATCATGGGACTGTCAGGAAGTGGTAAATCAACACTTATACGGCTCTTAAACCGCCTTATTGAACCAACGAGCGGAAATATATATATCGATGGAGAAAATATTTCTACTATGGGAAAAGAAAGTCTACGGACTGTCAGAAGAAATAAAATGAGTATGGTTTTTCAAAACTTCGGTTTATTCCCCCATCGCACATTACTTCAAAATACCGAATATGGCCTTGAAGTTCGAGGTATTTCAAAGCAAGAACGCCAAGCAAAAGCGGAACAGGCTCTCGAAAATGCTGGATTACTCGCATACAAAGATCAATACCCAAGTCAATTATCAGGTGGTATGCAGCAACGTGTTGGGTTAGCACGTGCCCTTGCCAACGATCCTGAAATACTATTAATGGATGAAGCTTTTTCTGCACTGGATCCATTGATCCGTAAAGAAATGCAAGATGAGCTACTTGATCTACAACAAAAATTGAAGAAAACTATTTTATTCATTACACATGATTTAAATGAAGCATTACGTATTGGGGATCGCATCGCCATTATGAAGGATGGTTCAATCATTCAGATTGGTACAGGAGAAGAAATATTAACCAATCCAGCCAATGACTATGTCAAAACATTCGTGGAAGATGTGGACCGTTCGAAAGTATTAACAGCAGAAAACGTTATGGTGCGTCCTGTTTATGTCAATGTAGACCTTGACGGTCCTAAAGTAGCGCTTAAACGTATGCGTCAAGAGGCTGTCAGTTTATTAATGGCTGTTGATAAAAATAGACATTTAAAAGGCTTTATTACAGCTGATGATGCACTGGCTGCAGCTAAAAAGCATGAACAAACAGTCCATTCTATTGTGCAATCAGAGGTGTTAACTGTTCCGCCAGATATGCTTTTACAGGATATTTTAGGAATGATCTATAATTCACCTACTCCTATTGCAGTTGTCAAAGATGACCGCTTACTGGGTGTTCTGATTAGAGGCGTTGTCATCCAAGCACTGTCAACGAGCGATGAGGAGGCCGAAGCACATGAATAATTTTTTAGATAATATTCCAACAATTCCACTAGCTACGTGGGTTGAATCAGCTATGGACTGGTTGACGAGTAATTTTTCAGGGTTCTTTAACACGATTCAACAATTTGGAAAACTACTCATGAATCAGGTCACTGATTTACTAATTAGTATCCCAGCCATTATTCTTATATTACTTGTCGTGATATTTGCCTTCTTTGTAGCTGGTAAAAAATTCGGGCTTGCCGCATTTTCATTAATAGGCTTGCTGTTTATCTATAACCAAGGATTATGGACTCACCTTATGGAGACAACCACGCTTGTAATCTTTTCAAGTATTATATCCATCATCATCGGTATTCCACTTGGTATTCTAATGTCCAAATCAACAATAGCTGAAAACATTATTAAACCAATACTCGATTTCATGCAAACAATGCCTGGCTTTGTGTACCTAATCCCAGCAGTTGCCTTCTTCGGTATCGGGATTGTGCCTGGTGTCTTTGCTTCTGTTATTTTTGCTTTACCCCCAACTGTACGTATGACAAACCTAGGTATTCGTCAGGTACCAAAGGAATTAGTAGAAGCCGCAGACTCTTATGGTAGTAAGGCTAGTCAAAAACTATTTAAAGTAGAAATTCCTCTTGCGAAATCAACGATTATGGCAGGAATTAACCAAACCGTTATGCTATCACTTTCTATGGTAGTTATCGCCTCTATGATTGGGGCTCCAGGTCTAGGACGTGAAGTATTAACAGCCTTACAGCGTACACAAGTTGGGAATGGCTTCGTTGCAGGCTTAGGCTTAGTTATTTTTGCGATTATCATTGACCGTTTAACACAAAGCTTCAATAAAAAGAAAGCTTTATAGAATATAGTTAATCTTTCTCGCCTGCAGCCATCAAGCGATAGGTGTCGGCAGTTTGATACAAAACGATGAATAGAAAGGGAGATTCGATGAAACTGAAAACACTATCTAAGTTAGGAATGGCTCTAGGTCTAGGCCTCATGCTTGCTGCATGTAGTGGAGGCGACACAGGGTCAAGCTCTGGTAAAAACAGTGATTCTAAGGAGGTCAACTTAGCCTATGTTGAATGGGATACAGAAATCGCCTCAACGAATGTCGTGGGGCAAGTACTCGAAGATTTAGGCTATGATGTAGCATTAACTCCTTTGGATAATGCGATTATGTGGGAGGCTGTTTCGAAAGGAGAGGCTGATGGAATGGTAGCGGCATGGTTACCACATACACACGCCTCACAATATGAGAAATATAAAGCTAATTTAGATGAGCTTGGCGAAAACCTTGCTGGTGCAAAAATTGGCTTAGTTGTCCCAAGTTATATGAATGTAAATTCTATTGAAGATTTAACAAATGAAGCTGATCATACTATTACAGGTATCGAGCCTGGTGCTGGTATTACTGCTGCTACAGAAAAAGCTTTAGGAGAATATGATAATTTAGCAGATTGGAACTTTATTACATCTTCTTCTGGTGCCATGACAACTTCATTGGCAAAAGCGTTAAAAAATAAAGAAGAAATCATTGTAACTGGTTGGTCACCACACTGGAAATTTGCAAAATATGATCTTAAATACTTAGAAGATCCAAAAGGTGTATATGGTGGCGAAGAAACAATTAATACATTCGCTCGTAAAGGCTTAAAAGAAGATTTACCAGATGTATACTCGGTGCTTGATAACTTCCACTGGACTGCAGAGGATTTAGAAAGTGTCATGCTTGAAGTAATGGATGGCAAAGATCCAAAAGAGGCTGCAAAAGAATGGGTGGAAGCTAATCCAGATAAAGTAGCAGAATGGACAAAAGACGTAAAAAAATAATATAAAAAATGCACTTCCGCTTTTACAAAGGGAAGTGCATTTTTTCATGTTGTTGAAATAAGATCATGCCAATAGCAGAAAAAGAACTTTTAGCGAGAGGTTGATTTCCGTTCCGCCAGCGTCCTTTCCAGGGGCGTCCGCTGAGCCGCTTCACTCACTTCCGTTCGCTCCAGGGTCTCAGCTGTGACGCTAAATCCCCTAGGAGTGACGCTGGCTCCACTCCAATCAACCATTTGGCAAAAGTGCCTTTTCCTTCTCTTTCATACGAGCCGTAACAATCAAAATAGCTCCTTATTTGTACGATGAGAGAAAGGATAGCTCCTTATTTTCAACGTGAAGAAGTGCTGAGTGACAACATCCCTCCATAAAGAGTAGTGAATACTTTCACTTTATTTGCCTTTGCTCAAAAGAAACATTTTTATGGATTGGAGTGGAAGGCTACTTGACTCCCGTGGGATAGCGAGACAGACGAGCGGCAGTGGAGGAAGCGGCTCGGCGCTCGCCCACAGGAAAGCAAGTAGCCTGCAACGGAAATCCATTTTCACCTTTCATAAAAATTCTATAGATCGTTTTGTTTTTCTTAAGACAATAGCTTCAACATAATGGCTGCTCCTAAAACAAGCACAATGCAAACCATTCGTCTCCAGTCCTTTGACTCATTAAAAAATAACATACCCAGTAGTGCTCCCCCAGCTGCTCCAATTCCTGTCCAAATAGCATAGGCAGTACCCATTGGTAATGTTTCCATCGCATAAGCAAGACCCGCAAAACTTAAGGTAAATGCAAAAATCAGCAGCCCTAAATTTTTTATAGTCTTTGTTTTATTATATTTACTAATCATATATACGCCCATCATCTCACATAACCCTGCCATAACTAATGCCATCCATACCATTATTCATTCACCTCTTGTTCCTTCGGCTCTCCCGTTACAAGCTTTAAGCCCACAACTCCTGCAAGTAAAACAACAATACATATTATTTTGGCTAATTTCCACGGCTCCCCAAACAACAAGCTATCCGCACAAACAGTCCCCGCTGTCCCTAATCCAACAAAGACAGCGTATACCGTACCAACAGGTAAATGCTCCCCCACTTTTATAAGTAAATAAAAACTAATAAAAATAGCAATAACTGTCCCAATCCATTCCAGCACACTCGTTGCATGCTTTAAACCAATGACCCAGCCTACTTCAAAGCAAGCCGCTATAATGACACTGATCCACTGTTTATTCATCCTAAATCCCTCCATTTTATGAGACACGGTCGATTAACTGATTGATAAAGCACCTTCCTCAGCTTTCGCCAAATAACATGATTTTAGCCAAACAAAAAAGCCTGAAGAAACTGTCATTAAACAGTATCTCCCAGGCTTTTATCCTTCCGTGTCACAAAATTAATTTGTGGTTTTCTCTCGGACCAGACTAGCAAAAGCTACGGAACCCTAGAAAACTTTTCATTCGATTGTTGCTCTTAGTATAGCAAACCTTTTAATAATTTTCCACTGGTACATAGCCGACCCTTTCAACCATCGCTTGCCCTTCCTCAGAAAGTATCCATTCAATAAGTTTCTGCGTATTTTGATTTTCTGTTCCGGCTGTGATGGCATAAAATTCAGCAACTAAAGGATATGTATCATTTTGAATCGTTTCTTTTGTTGGGGCTACTCCGTCAATGGATAGTAATTTGATTTTTTGATTACCGACCATCTCTGTAGAATAATATCTAAACGTAAAGCCCATTGCGTTTTTATAATTTCGATATTGTGATACTTCACGAATGATTCCTCCCATTCCCGACACAATATCTTCAGAAGGCGCCGCCATAATTGGCGTATTGCCCATCAATTTTTCTAATGTTGTTTGACTTCCACTATCTGCTGGGCGTTGAAAAGCACGGATTGGCTCATTCTCCCCACCGACCTCATGCCAATTGGTTATTTCACCAGCGTATATTTTCTTCACCTGCTCAAGCGTGACATTATCCACACTGTTTTTATGATGCACGAAGAAGACAAATGCTTCACGTCCAATTGGTGTCATGTCAAATGTAAGACCTTCCTTTTCTGCTTGCCACTCTTGTGAGGTGGACGGTGCTGCTGCAAAGATAAGATCCACATCTCCTGCTATTAAATTTTGATAGGCTTCAGGTGTTCGGCTTACTTGAACTCTACTAGTATCTGGCTGATAGTCACCTTTGGGATAAGTAGCCTCTACAAAAGCCGCATACAAAGGATACATGGCTGTTGCACCATCTAATCTTGGTAATGACTCGGTCAATTGTAAGGATGCTTTTGTGTCAGGCTTTATCACTTTATTGCCCAGCGTAAATGGCTGATAGGCAGATACATCAATTTCCGCATCAACAGTAGGAATACTCATTTTATAATAATGTTGGATTGGTTTGATGGAAGCTATTAATAAGGCAATACCCATTACTCCAAATAACCATCCTCTTCGTCTTTTGGTGTTGGTCCATTTAAATACACTACAAATAAACAGGACAAATAAACAAACGGGTACTGTCCAAACTAACTGTATCAAATGAATGCTGCCATTCAGTGTGATAATCAATGCAACCATTAATGTCACTACTGATAAACCAATCAACACAGATACGATTTGTATAAACTTTAACATTGGAACCCCCTTTTAGTGTAATTTTACACTCCCTATAGTTAGCATACTTGAAAGATAGAGCATTCACAACTATATATTCTGAAAATTATGCTAAAATTAAATTTATCTTGATTTAACGACTTCTTTTGTTTTTACAAAAAAAACGGAAAAGTCCCTCTTTAAAGGGAGAGGCGCTTTTGAAGAACAAGCTCGAATGAATCAGGACACCATTATGACGAGGCGTCATTGATAAAAGTAGGAGGAATGTACATATGGCGATTGAAAAAGTACGTAGTCATTTAGCAAAATGGCATGTTGAGCACAAAATACAAGAGCTGGAAGAAAGTTCAGCGACTGTTGAATTAGCAGCGCAGGCCCTTGGCTGTGAGCCCGAACGCATCGCAAAATCATTATCTTTTCTTGTGAATGATGGTGCGGTATTAATTGTTGCTGCAGGGGATGCTAAAATCGATAATGCAAAATATAAAGCAATGTTTGGTACAAAGGCAAAGATGTTATCCAAGGACGATGTGGAGACGATGATTGGTCATGATGTCGGAGGTGTTTGCCCTTTTGGTGTGAACGAAGGTGTAGCCATTTATTTAGATGAATCTCTGAAACGTTTTACCACTGTTTTTCCTGCATGTGGTAGCAGCAATTCTGCCATTGAGGTAACGATTTCAGAACTCGAAACGTATGCCCCCTATAAAGAATGGATTGATGTCTGTAAAGGCTGGAATGAATAAGGACTAAACGATTGGCGAGACTATTAATAGTCCCGCCACTTCTACAAAATTAGATTTGTTAATCCCTATAACCCACAGCTAGCCAATGTGAATCCCATTCTGTTATTTGATTACCGACACGACAGCTTAAACCACATGCTCGATTGTCAGCAACAAATGAACCTATTAGCCATTTTTTAGTCTGATATCCTTCTTTTAATTGAATTGTCATGCTAGGCATCTCCACATACTGTTGGAAAATAAACAAATTATCATCATAATGTGTGGATGTGGAGGCATTTATTTTCTGCCCACTTGCTGCGAAAATTTCTACTGTATTTCCTTCCCGAGAATAAACAGGCTTCTTCACATAAGGAAGATTATTACGAATAAACGGCTCAGCTGAAAGATAGGTTGGTAGCATATATTGCTGAATAGCTACCCGTTCCTCAGCGGTAAAGAGTAAAGGATCGTTTCTCCGCTCCCATATTAACCACAATAAGATTTTCGATTGTAATACATAAGCAGCAGGCGGATTAATGATAGCTAACTGTCGTTTTTTGACAAGTTCTAACAAATGCAGCCCAATGCGATCACCATCTGATGCTACATCATCCATTAAAAACTCTACAGGATGTGCAGGTCGAAATAATATATCGATTTTCTCCATTGCAGGTGTATAAAGACCTTGTACTATATGTGATGTATCACTAGTAAATATGATGAGATCCTGGATAGGTACATACTCAATATCAAAAGGAATACAGCGCTTAATAAACTGTACCTGGCAATACTCCTCATAATCCTCTTTGGCTGCTTTACCCGTGATGACAACCTTTGGCTTTTTAACATTATGTAAATATTGCATGGCAGCAAAAAGCGCACCTGACAATGTTTTTTGTAAAGCTATTATATCATTTGGATTGTTATAGCCAAGATGCTGACAAAGTGCCTCATTTATCTCGAAGGTTTCTTGTACAAGGAACGGTGTTTCTCCATTCAACTCTAGACATTTAATGTGGCCCTCCTCTGTACAAACAAAGTCAAATCGCGCCAAAACAGATTGCTGTTGTAAATAGTCTAGTTGAATATACGGTATCATTTCAGGGCGAATCCCTAAAGCTAAAAGTTGATCAATCGACAAATGCTTAAATTGTTTCCCTACTTTTAAAAAGATGCGCCAAAGTATTTGTGTTGCGTAGTGAAGTTGATTGATCTGCTGCTTTGGCAATTCTAAGACATCATATAGCGCATACTCTAAATCCTCAAAGTCAGGAAAAAAGTCTGGGAATTTTGAATAGAACGCTTGCCGTTGTTGTGTATGATTCATCATGTTATTTGCTCCCTTTCCACACTTTATGAGGAGGACGAGCCGCCACGGGATGCTCCACCTGAACCAAAACCAGATTTTCCTGTGCTGGAGGAGGAGCTATTAGTGTAGGAGTTCGTGCTTTTTGATGAACTGTCTGTTGAATAAGAGCGTTGTCCACTCGAATAAGTATTTGAACCATTTGAAGTTGTACCAGCCTTATTTTGTGAACTGTTTGTAATACCATTTGTAGATTTATTATTTGCATTACCACTTTGTGTCGATCGCGGCACTGCAGAACCGCCACCATTTTGCTCATTTCGATCTGTGCCATTTTTTAAATTACGACTTTTATAAATAGCACTTCCAATCATTGCTCCAGCAGTTGCATACATAAGCCCATTAAAGAAATGCTGTGCATAGTAAGGAGAATTTTCATCAAGGCATTCATAGGAGCCATCGTCCCCTTCTTGCCATTCATCACAGGCATCTGCCATTTCACTATTATAAACACTTACTATCTCTTCATTTGTGTTTCCTTGACCTTGATCTTCCGTTACTAGGGTAGACGTAGAAGAAGCTACTGTCTGTGTTTCGCTATTGCCACATGCTGCTAATTGGACAGCCATAAAAGATGCCGTGGTCACAGCCATATATTTTTTCATTTGCTTTGCCATATTATAAACGCTCCTTTATTTCTGTTCTCTAGTTTACGATTGTCTATCATGATAGGTTTCACTTTTACAAAAACATACAATTAATTTTAGCAAAAAAATCCCAAACAGTATGTATGTTTGGGATTTCCAGAGTTTTATGATTGCTTTGTCACAGTTTTTTTGCCATAAGTCATAAATCGCCATAGCTTTTCGAATGGTCCAATTGAAAAGAATTTAAACCAAATCACACTAAAGATAATTTGAATGATAAAAGTAATGCTTGCAATGATTACTATTTCTGATGGTGAAACAACTTGTAAGCCCATTAACGAAATGATAGCCGTCCCAATGAAGCTTTGCATCAAATAGTTTGTAAACGCCATTTGTCCTACACGTCCAATTGGTTGAAGCAGCTTCGCTATTTGTTTATTTTCTAATAGTAAAAATAAACAACTTAAATAAAAATAGGTTGTTGGCACAACTCCTAAGCCAATAATTGATTGGAGCTGTTGGTCATCTGCTTGTGATGCGAACCAAATCCATAGAGCAAATCCAATAAAGAATGGACATGTACCATAAAGCACCCTTTTTATTTTTTGAGCATGCTCACCAATATGACCAATCCAACCAGCTTTTGCTACTAAAAAACCACTTAAAAACATGATAAAAATCGCTAAGGCATCAGTGCCTAATAAGCCATAAATAGCTGATAAAACAGCATTATTCGGCATATACATTTGACCTAATATAGCAAGAATATGAAGTGAGATTAGGGTAAATAACCATTTACAGATGGTTGAAATCTTTGCAGAGTAAAATGGTAGCAATAAAAATCCAATCACTGCGTAAATGGCTAAGATAGAACCCCAAAATAGAAAAATATGAATAATGCCAATCAATAATAGCGCAAATAAACGTCTAGCAAAACGCTTTCTTGGACTATCCCCACGAGCTTCTGCACGTGAAGCAAAAATATAAAAACCAACGCCAAACAGAAATGAAAAAATAGAGAAAAATTTCTTTTCAATGAAAATATCAATAAGTGAATTAATCACGCTATTGATACCGCTCATATCAGGCATGGGTCCTCCCTCTATGATGACCACATAGGCACCTACATTAATAAATAAAATACCGAATAACGCTAATCCTCGAATAATGTCTAAGGAAACGATACGTTCCTTTTGTGTAACAGATGGATTCATGTTGAATTAACTCCTTATCTTTTATGCTATAGCTAGCATAACTCCCCATCCTTACAGCTATTTTTTTTTAAGCTTACAGGAACCTTACAAATCAAAAATAGTCTTATAGTTTTTCATCCGCTTCTTCAAAAAAATGTTTCATATTTTATAATAAAAACATCGTAAAGAGAGGTTTAACAGATGAATAGAAATCGCAAGCTCGGTTTTTGTTATCCTGGTTATCGATACTGTGGACCTGGTTGCTCAGGACCAGGTGAGCCTACGAATGCTGTGGATAGTTGCTGTAAATTGCATGATGAATGCTATGCACGCCATGGTAGCACAAAGTTCTGTGATGAATTGTTTCAACAATGCCTCCGCCCCCATATGAATGCAAATCATAAAATGGCTAGAGATGCCCGTTTGTTTTATCGCGTTTTCGAATTACGTCATCGATTTTTTTAACAATGACGCTCACGATGTTTTTGCAAACAGCGTGGGCTACTTTTTTGTATAAATAGCATATTTTTGCGGAGTCGTAAAACCAAGTTTGCTCTTGCTGCACTAAGCAATAGCCAAAACCATTTTCAAGGAAATTAACTGTTGAATCCCAATATTCATCGTAGTAAGCATAGGTAAACTCCTGTGCATTTTTTATATGATGATGAGTAATAGGCATAACCTCAAAATTGGGTACTTCCCGCTCCTCTCTAGAATCATACAAACCTTCATCGAAAGTAAAGGTATAGCGCTCTAATTTTCGAAGTTGATCATGTAGCAGTTGTTCAATTTTAATATTCCACTGTTCTGAATAAGAAAATAAGGTAAAACGTTTCTTTTGCTCTATAGACTGTTGAAAACAACAGACAAGCTGATCGTCAAGTACCGTATGAATTGAATCGCCAGCTACAAAATAGATTCCTGATTTTGTTTGAAATAATAATGTTTGTAAATTCTCTGTGTCTGTATAGACCGTACCTTCTATTAATTGATCTAGTATACTATACACAAATGTCGGGGCTCTTTTAATGGTTTGTTTAATAATCGGGTAATGAGCCTCTATAACTTTCATCATGCTACCTCCTCCTGTTATTTCTATTCTCTTATAATAATAGATAAATTTAGTTAAAGGGACTGAATGATGCGCAGATAGCCATATTTTGCATCCAACATCACGAAAATCTTGGAGGCTGGAAAAAATTAAATTTTACTTTGCTGGCTAACTATACGCTTTAGCTTCTTCATTTAGTGATACATGCCGTGATTAATTTTCCCTGTTAACTTCTCTATTTGTACTTCAAACAACTCTATTTTAGGCAGAATTGGATAGCCTTCCTTTTCAAATGTCCATGCAGGATTGCCATACTTCTCAAGCAGTGCATCAAAGAACCATTCTTTCTTCGACTCCTCCTCAATGCGTACGACCTGTCCAAACAACACCACGCTTTGATACACAAGTGCAGATTGACAGGCATATTTTTTCCCTGGATGTAAATCGCCCATCTCACTCACTTCGATACAGATTTTAGGATTTTGTTTAATATTTGACCAAAAATGACTTTCTCGAATATTGCCAATATGCAAATATAGTTTATCTTCTCCCTCATATACATAGACAAACGGAATAACGTATGGAAAACCTTCCTCATCAACCGTTGCAACATGCGCTACTTGCCCTACTTTTAAGAAATGCTGTGCTTCCTCTTGTGAAATTTCTACACGCTTGTTTTGAATCGTACCTCTCATCATACTTTAACCCCCTCATGAAAATATATCACGATTAACTCAATCGTTTATTTTAAACATACATATATTTTACATCTTTAACACACCTAAAAAAAGGATAAATTTTCTTTTGAATAATAAAAGCCAAGAATGCTTAATCTGGGACTGACCCCTACTCCACTCATATCTGTTAGAATATCCAATAATACCTATATATGCCATATGAAAATAGATTTAAGCATTATTTTTCCTGCTATTTTTGCACTATATTTCCTGATTTGATTTCTAGCAGATTTAGTTAATTTTTGATGTTGATTTGAACCATATCCATAATTCTTACATAAGATATTGCCTTTGATTCTGGGCCAATATCTATGCATATTTCTTATAGACCAAATTTCTGTATAGTCGATACCCAGATGTTTTTAATAGCGTTTGCTACTGTCATAACGTCTTTCATTACCATACTGTTAAATTCAAGGTCTTCATCCTTTGTAATGTATGTTAGACCATAAAAAAACAAACAGGGATATTCAAAACCCTGCTTGTTGAAAATTAAATCAGGGGAGGTTATTTAAGAAGAAGACTAGAGCACTATTTGAACTCTATATCTATTAATTTATGTGTATTTTCCCCATATTGAATTGTACATTTATAATTGCCTTCTTTTAAATAAGAAAACTCCTCGTGATCTGCCTCTACTGTAATATCGTTAACTATAATTTGAAAAAAAGATTCACTTCCAAATCTCCCTCCCACGTTATTGAATTCTACTACTTTACACATTCCACTTGATTGAACATTGCCGTTTTTTATATTTATTATATCTATCAAACCTGTGACACTTAGATATAAACAAATCAATAAAAAAAGACTAAAAGTAAAAACCACTGCTTTAAAATCTTTATGATTTTTTTCTTTTAAAAAAATAGAACTACTATACTTAATGAGACAATCGCGCCTATAATTGAAAATATTACTACATTTAAAAGTTCATCCATTATATACCTCATCTATACTTTCTATATAATCTAGTTACTTCACTACTCACCATATACCAAACAGCGCTAGCCTCAGCTCTAAAAAGTGATAAAATTTGATTTTCTGTGAACCCCCTCACACTTAATTTTTTTAGATTCCGTATGTTTGCGAGCATATAAGTTATTCCTGCAAAGTGACCTGCAAAAAATGCAGAAGTAATTTTAGATGTAACATTTGCAGCCTTCATTAGATGATTAGGAAGACCAATCCCAATTGCGCCTAGTGCAAAGCCTTTCCCTAATTCCCCCACAAGAGTCCATTTATTAACATGAGATCTATATTTCTTCTTCCCGTATTTTGCAATTAGAGATGCATAATAACTTATAACTTCTAAAATGGCCCCAATGGCTCCCCCTATTAAAATTTGAGCCCATTCACCATTTGGATCTATATTCATCACAGGATTATTGTTTGCATAAGCATAACCATTCAGTGTTAAAGGATCTATAGTATCTCCACGAATCGGATCTAATGATAAGAACACACCCGTATTTGGATTATAGTAGCGCGCCATTAAATAGTATTGTTTAGTATCTTCATCATATCGATAACTTGCATAACGATAGGGATTAATAGTTGCCATATTACCTTTTTGGCTCATAATATTTCCCCATGCATCATATGTGTATTCTGCGGAAATATCACCGTTTTTATCTGTTAATGCCAATACATCTCCACGATACATATTCGTTAGTTTCAGAGATGGTAGAAAAGGCTTTAGAGCGGTTACCAGAAGAACACCACCTCCTCATGTATTCCGATCAAGGCTGGCAGTATCAAATGAAACAATATCGCCACGCCCTTCAATCAAGAGGGATTGTGCAAAGTATGTCGCGTAAAGGCAACTGTTACGACAATTCTGTCATGGAGAATTTCTTTGGCATCATGAAGTCGGAATTTCTCTATTTAAAGGAATTTGAAAGTGTCGAGCATTTAAAAAAAAGAACTTGAAAACTATATAAACTATTACAACACGAAACGTATGAAGGCAAAATTAAAAATGAGTCCGGTGCGGTGCTGCACCGGACTCATTTTACCCAAGCTGCCTAAACGAAATAACCGTGTCTAACTTTTAGGGGTCACTTCACTTTTCCCGCAGGAGTCGCCGCCCTTCGTTCCAATCAACTTCTACATAAAGTACTCTATCTACATAGGGTGTTGAAAAGTAAACTTTTGAGGTGATCAACCATGATGACGAAGAATCAAACCAATGAACGTGAACAATTAGAAATGTTAACGATTGATCAATTAGTTCCCAACGATCATTTAGTGCGAAAACTAGAGGCTGCTATTGATTTTTCATTTATCTATCCTTTAGTAGAACATCTCTATTCACCTAATGGGCGTCCTAGTATTGATCCTGTTGTTCTCTTTAAAATGACGTTTATTCAATATGTTTTTGGCATTCGCTCCATGCGTCAAACGATCAAAGAAATTGAAACGAATATGGCGTATCGCTGGTTTTTAGGATTTGGCTTCCATACAGAAGTCCCGCATTTCTCTACCTTCGGTAAAAATTATGCCCGTCGCTTTCAAGACACCGATATATTTGAACAGATATTCTATCGTATATTAAAAGAGATTATGCATCAGGGACTCCTCCATGCAGACCATCTATTTATTGATTCCACGCATGTGAAAGCGAGTGCGAATAAACGGAAGTATGATAAAAAGGTCGTGCGAAAAGAAACACGGGCTTATAAAGAGAAGCTTCAATTAGAGTTAAATATGGATCGTGAAGAACACGGAAAAAAGCCCTTTCCCCCGGAGAAGTTTGAAAAGGAAGAATGGAAAGAAATAAAGGAAAGCACGACAGATCCTGAAAGTGGGTATTACGTGAAGGATGAACGTACGAAGCAGTTTGCATATTCCTTTCATGCAGCCACAGACGAAAAAGGCTTTGTCTTAGGTGCCATTGTGACTCCGGGAAATGTGCACGATAGCCATGTATTGCAGCCACTTGTTGAAAGGGTCATTCAAAATGTTCAAAAACCAATCGCCGTTGCGGCAGATGCAGCCTATAAAACACCAGCGATTACGAACTTTTTGTTAGAGAATCAAATGTTGCCTGTTCTTCCGTATACACGTCCTAAAACGAAAGATGGATTCTTCCGAAAGCACGAGTATACATATGACGAGCACTATAATTGTTATCTTTGCCCACAAGGGCAGATATTGAAGTATGCGACAACGACGAAGGAAGGATATCGCCAATATAAATCGAATCCTTTGATTTGTGCGAAGTGTCCAAGCCTTTCCCAATGTACAGAAAGTAAGCATCATCAAAAACTCATTCAACGCCATATTTGGGAGTCGTATGTGGAGGAAGCTGAACATTTACGCCATTCCTATGACATCAAACAGATTTATGCAAAGCGCAAAGAAACGATTGAGCGTGTCTTTGCCGATGCAAAAGAAAAGCATGGTATGCGATGGACAACCTTAAGAGGTCTAAAAAAATTGTCCATGCAGGCGATGCTTACTTTTGCTGCCATGAATTTAAAGAAACTGGCTACTTGGACGTGGCAAGTAGCTTAAGAGAGCAACTATGCTCGAAGAGTATGTTGAATTTGGTAGTATATTACCAAATGTTGAAAATAAAATAGGAAGAAAAATGACAAAAGCCATCGAGAGTGAACTTCTCGATGGGCTTTTGTCTACAGTCTGGAGCAGCACAAAGCGCTCTATCCTTAAGGATAAAAAAATTTTTCGTGACCAATTTCTTATATGTTTTAAAGCAACCTTTAATATGAATATTTACTTTTTTACTTTATCAAGGAGCAAGAAATTCGTACGTTTTAACACCTCGGTTACTTGAATCAAGTATGTACACTTGTCCTGAGCCTTTAACATAGTAAATATTGTACTTGCTTATAGAAGTATTTTTACCTAGATATGAATATTTGTAATCATGTGCATCCTTGTAGCCATTTGCTTTAACAAATGAAGCAGCTCGACTAGAACCCATTTGAGTAAGGCCACTTATACCTCCGAAATGCTCAAAATGTGGTTTCGATGGGCCAGCAAATGGAGCAGCCTCTATTTCCTCGCCATTTAGCTCTTCACCATCTACCTCTTCAAGATTAACTAGCTCAAGGTGAGCAAAATCTTCATCTGAAGAACTAGGTGTGTTAGCACTAACTGAAGGTATCATTATTGCTAACATTAATACAAAAGCGAAAAAACTATAAAATACTTTTTTGACATTTTTTATCATAATATACCCCCTTTTGGAATATTCTAACTTATGTTATAATTATTTTCAATATATTCCATAAAATCAGAAATATAGAAAGGGGAAAAAATGCAAAAGCCAACTACTAATATAAGAACTTATTTCTGTATATTTGGAGATGATTTTCCATTAGATGAATTCACACAAAAAATAGTAATAACACCAACAGAAACACGTACAAAAGGAGAAATTTATACAATTGGAAAGACACAACACGAAAGTTATACCACATCATGGACTTACGAAATAGATTACCAATTGACAAGTGATCCTACTTTACAAATTAATGAACTAATTGATATTTTCACAAATAAAGTAAATATCATTAATCACTTTCAAAAAGAATTTAATTTAAAATGTAAAATAGCAGTTGTCCTTATTTTCCCCGAAACATCAGGCCTTTTCTTCGACCAAAAACTTATCAAATTTGCTTATGACACCAACTCAGAATATGATATTGATATTTATCGTGATGAAATATAAATAGAAAATAAAAAAGCCTCTAATGGACTTACCCCCTGTCAAGTAGACAGCACTAAAAAACACTACGCAGCCATCTGGTGTCGATATTCTATCGGCGCTAGATGGTTGAGTCGTTTTTGAAAACGTTTATAGTTGTAAAAGTAGATATATTGCTCAACTGCTTGGATTATCTCTACTTCAGAATTATCCTGTAGTAGATACAAACACTCGCTTTTAAAATGGGAGAAGAATGATTCAATACAGGCATTATCGTGACAGTTCCCTTTACGAGAATGGCTGCCAATCATGCCGAGTTGTTCCACTGTTTGATGATAGTTAATCGATGTGTATTGAAAGCCTTGATCTGAATGGAGAATACTTCGATACACATTTCTTTTTGTCGTTAACTCGCTTAATGTGTCCATCATCAGCTGTAAATCATTCCATTTGCCTACTTGCCAAGCCACAATTTCGTTGTTGTTTAAATCTTGAATGGCAGACAGATATAGAAAGCCTGTTTCTGTCGGTAAATACGTAATGTCTGTGACGAATACTTCATTCTTTGCACGGTCTTTAAATTGGCGTTCTAACACATTGTCAAATGTACGTGATACTTGATTTTTCCACACGCGACGTTTCTTACGGATGATGGATTGGATGCCTAATTCGCTCATTAATCGATACACTTTTTGTGATTCACCTTAAATCCTTTATCACGTAAAGCGATTTTTATGCGTGGATAACCATACATTTTATTTGTTTGATGAATGGTTAAAATGTGTTCTTTTCAAAGGATATCATCCTGTTTCCGCAACGATACCTTGCTATTTTTCAACCACTTATAATAGCCGGAACGTTGGATTTTCGCCATTTCTGCAAGCCACGTAATCGGATAACGGTCTTTCATTTCTTCAATTATTTGATAACGATCTGGATAAGTGGGCATTCCTCCATTTACAGATTTGGGTACTGCTTTTTTAAGTATTCTATCTGTGCCTTGTAGTAGTCACGTTCTTCTTCTATATCCTTGAAGTGAATCCGTTTGCCTTTGAACGGATTTTTTACGCCTTTTGCCCCTGACCCTGAAGATGGAAGACGGTTAAACGCTTCAATCGATTCTACTTCTTTAAATTTTCTCAACCATACCTTTACTTGTGAAACATTACGAATCTCGTATTTTTCCACAACCTTTTGCATACTTTCTTCTCCCGCCAAATAAGCCTGTGCTACTTCTAATTTCAACTCATTTGAATACGTATTATTTTTTCTCGACATAGAAAAACCCCCTTAAAGTAAACTGTTATCTACAGCGTACTGTAGTTTTTTTAACATTGTCTACCTAAAGGGGATAATATCATAACGATATGAACAGAGGCTTTTTTATTTTCAATTTTTTTGCTTTTTCAGGAACTTTCACACCATCAACTTAGCTGAAATCTCTGAATCAATCATTACTAATAAGAAATAGCCACATTTGTCATATGAAATATACACGATTTTATGCAAAGCAAAGAACAAACAAACAAGTAAAAATACTGTTATACCAACGTTTACGCTGTTTGTATAAAAAGATGTATAAACAATGTTCATAAGAAGCCATAAAACGTTGATTTAACAATGTTCATGGCTTTTCGATGTGTTTCCAAACGTGCATTTGGGAACGTTTTTCTACTTTAATATTCAATTGTATACAGTTGAATTTAATTGCTATTCAGAATCAACATACCGATCGGGTACTCTTTCCCATGTACTACACTTTCTACGTACTTCTCTTTTAAAACGTCTAAAAAGTTCTCTGTCATCAAAAGTCGCTCCTGGAAGAACGCTATTTACTGAATCTTTTAATGACCTTCTCATTTCTGAACTCAAGGGATCAATAATTTCTTCAATATTAACTTTTGCCATATATATCACCTCGTATTTCTATTTTCAATTTATCATGTAAATTTCGACATATTATTTCAAATTCCTTTCTTCAATACAATTGTCGCTTTGTTCAAATGCCTAGGATTAGGCAGTAGTGAAAAGAGCATAAGGGAAACCTGCTATCACTTGGGTGTTAGACTAGGTAGAGCCTAGTGTAGCTAGGAAGAAAACAGGAAGAATCCCACTTTTTTATGGGGACACCGTCAATGGTTATTACTTCTTTAGGTTTAACGTGACTTGCATTTCCCATCGAAAACACACCATGCTTTCTGCTTTTATCCAAACAAAATAACCTCCTATTCATCGTGTGAATTAGAAGGTTCATAAAAATAAGTATTCAATTAAATGTACCTTTAAAACGAAAAAAGTTAGGGAGTCTTTTTGAAAGTTTAACACCTTCATCAAGTTACCCTAACTCTTATAAACGTTGATTTAACAGCATTTCTACTGTTAAATTTCATGTATGGAGACTGCGGGAGTCGAACCAACCGCCTCAGAATGTTGTTATATCAATGGTTGCGGGGGCAAATGATTTTTTCGACTACATTTTTGACTACTTTTGATTAAAAATATACTTTGCGGGGGCAGGTAATTTTCAAATTAATTTATTATATGACCAAGAATTTCAAATCCTCATGAGTAGTTCAAAATTTTACTATAATAAGCTTTCCTCTTCACTATTACGCTTACGCTTATCTTCTCTTAGAACTTCACACAATCCCATTAATTTTTCATTTCTTTTATATCTAGCGCTCTCCATATACATACGCTTTAATATATCATTAGCAAATACAGTTTCAATACCTGCATCTATATAATCTCTTCTTCGCCCTTCTTCATCTCTTCTAGAAATATGTTTAAGCAATGGTAAAGCAATAATACTCTCATAATCTTCTTTTGAAATAATTACTTCATTTCTTCGGATATATCCAGGACCTTTCGAAGAAAGTGCTCTAGGTCCACCAATGTATAGATAATAAAGACGTAATATAGCACGATGTATTGATAAACTCACTGGTGTAGGTACAAAATTAATTACAATTTGATCTTCAAAATTTGTTATTCCATAAGAAACTTTTTTTTCTAAGTGATGATAGTCGATAAAAGAAGAATCCGATTCACTCATTTCCAATAAAGGTAATAATAAATTATATTTAATTACACTTTGATCTTCAGAATTGTCTAGTTCACATATGTAGTCAAAAGTTGTTAGTATCGTTCTATAATTGTATGAACGTTTTCCTTGAATTTCATTACTGATATCAGTGAGAACATATTTTTTCAAAAACTTTTTCTGAGTTTCTTCATCACTCTTATATACATGATAGGCTGAAAAAAATTCTTGGAAAATATTATGTACAAAATAGTACTTTTCTCCTTCTTTATATAAAATACATAAGCATACTCTAAAGTCATAAAGAAGATCATCTCCGCTGATACTTAAACTTTTCAACCATGAATAGCTTTTAATTATTCTATCAAGTTTTTCTTTGATATACTGTTCACTAAATTCATTTTGAGAAGCATTTGTATCAAAATAAGTTAAAAAGCAGAAAGCTGAAAAAACCTTCATCATTTGATACTTAGATAAAACTTTGCTACGAAAATCTCTGATATAAGCAATTTTTCTACCGTCATGTCTCTCAAATAATTCCTCAAATGCCTTTATTAAGAAAGTACTTTTTTCCTTTGGAAAGTTAGAATTTTCTCTAAATAAAGAAAGCATCAATAGCAATAATGTAGGATTTGAAGCTATACTTTCATATTCATCATATAGACCTTCTGATAGACTTTTTATAAATTCTTTTTTGATTTCTTCATCATATCTAGTTTTTTCTATCATCTGTATAGCTTCTTTTTTAGTAAGGCCATTTGTTCTCAACTCACATAATTTAATAAAATTATCCAAATGTCCTTCTGGCATAAATCTACTAGAAATTACTACCTCATTCTTCTCATATTTTGTTAAAAAGTCTTCAAATTCCTGTAAGAAGATTTGAGATTTATCAGATGAAATTTCGTCATAGGCATCAAATAGAAATAAAAATCTACCTTTTTTTAACATGTATTCAAAAATTTCAAAATTTAATTCAAATCCAGTTACATTCATTTCGTTATAAATAAAATTAATAATACTTCTTCTCTTAATTTCTTCATGATTATATTTTCTTAGTTCAATATATACAGGAATTTTATTTTTACTTTTTTTCTCATCCATAAGAATCGTTAACATAGTATGTTTTAATAATGTGGATTTTCCAATACCACCATGTCCAGTAATCCATACATATTTCTTTTTGTTGATATAGGGTAAAAATTCTCTAGATGAAATTGCTTTCTCAGAAATTTTTCTTCCTTCTCTTATCCTTTCATTTAAAGCAGTTGGTTGAAATATCTCAGTTAAATTTTGAGTTCTATCATTCAAAATTGTTCTAACTTTATTAAGATTAGTTATGGATTTTTCGAAATAATTCCCAAAATTTTTATTATAATTAGACTCAAACTGTTCCCATTTCTCAACTAAACCGTTTATAGCTAAATCATTTAATTCTTTCAAATTATGTTCCAATAAAGTAGTACCGAATAACTTTCCTATTACCATATAACTTCCTCCTTTTTAGTGTTAAAGCGCACTAAGTTGTTTCCATATTTTTATTATAACAGTATTAATTCCCTAAAAGAATATCGATTCAATCACCTTTTACAAAAATTAAAAAGCACAGACACTGGTATCCAATGGTCATTTCTCACTTTAAGATTGATATGCCGCACTTCTCCTGTAAAAAAACATCATTTTTTCTGCTCTTATCCAAATAAAAAACCTCCTATTCATCGTGTGAATTAGAAGGTTTATAAATGTCAGTATTCAATTAAATGTACCCATAAAAACGAAAAAAGTTAGGATTCTTTTTGAAAGTTTAACACCTTCCTCAAGTTGCCCTAACTCTTATAAACGTTTATTTAACAGTATTTCTATTGTTAAAAATCTTGAATGGAGATGGAAATATGTTGCGAGGTAAACTTTTATATTTTTTTACTAGTTTTCAAGTGTTAAAGTTTAAAGAGTATCCAAATTCTTCGGTCGATTATATTATATGTAATCGACACAGGATAAACTGAAGTATATATTTAAGGTCATATTTTTCTTTTAGCCCTATAACCCACTTATCAAATTCATGCATATAAATATTTGCTATTAAACCTGAATAGACTCCACCTTGAGGTATTCCAGCCTTCCCCCCTACTCTTTTGGGCTTTTTCCGTTTAAATATCTTTTTTTCTTTATGATATATATATGTCTCAGGGTGATGTCGATCGTGAACATTTCATTGTAATGTGCTTAGATACCAAAAACCAGCCAACGTGCATTCAAACTGTTCATATCGATAGTTTAAATTCTAGCATCGTTCATCCACGCGAGGTTCTTAAATCTGCATTATTAAGTAATGCTGCTTCAATGATTGTAGCACACAATCATCCAAGCAATGTTTGTGATCCAAGTTCAGAAGATATTTCCGTTACTAAGCGCTTAAAAAAAGCCTGTGAGATTAATTCATCGCACTTAAATAAAGATCTAACGAATCATTTACTTCTGCTACTACCAACTGAATAAAATCATCGTAATTTTGCATTGTATGTGCTTTATCCAACGCTTCATAATAAGCTAGACGATTTTCCACTTTAATAACTACTGGTGGATAGCCATCTTTCATCAGCTCAAGGTTCAATAATAATCTTGATGTACGGCCATTACCGTCGATAAATGGATGAATACCAACGAAAATCGCATGTAGCATAGCCCCCCTGACAACAGGATGTAATTTAATACCCTCGGTATTATACCAACCCATTAGCTGGTCCATCCTTTCACGAATGAGGAGAGGAGCTGGGGGTGTGTGCTTTGCACCTGAAATAAACACTTGTTGATCACGGTAAACACCCGCATACTCGTCATCTATCCCCTTCAACACAAGACGATGAAGATTTTTAATTTGCCACTCAGATAAAGGTTCTTTTTTTTGAACAATTTCTTCTACATACGATATAGCATCACGGTGATTAATTACTTCTAAATGTTCCCGCATCGTTTTTCCGCCGACTGTAATTCCCTCAAGAACAACTTTTGTTTCATTAATTGTTAGTGTATTGCCCTCAATTGCATTAGAATTATACGTCCATTCTAGTAATAACTTTTCTCGTAAACTTTTCAATGTATATTTAGGAAGTGGTCGAAGTGCATCTAAGCGCGCCTTTTTTTCATTGATTTGATCTAACACTATGCTTCCTCCTGCCAACTTTTTATTTTATTTATTTTATTTTATTTATTTATTTATTTATTTATTTATTTATTTATTTATTTATTTATTTATTTATTTATTTATACTTTATTATACCGATTCAATAAAAAAATTACACTGTAACTATTTAAATGATTTGGTGGTAACCCTTACTTAGAATACTAAGATTTTATAAATTGCTATGAATAGTTCAGTTGTTAAGAACAAACAAGAAGTAGTATTCTTTTTCCTACTGAGCTATTTATATATCTACGTTTCATATCAAAATCATTGGCAATTACCTCCCCTAATAATTCCCTATAATTTCCATTGTGAAGTATTATTGATTTGATAAGAATAAGGAATGACAAGTGGTTGATACAGGTCACTACCCCAATATCGGAAGTTACGCCCTCCTTTGTCACGATAAGCTCTGTAAATGTTTCTAAAACTCCAGTGGCAAGACAGAAGCAACAAATCATGAACTATTCGCAGGGCATGAACAGTAAATTCTCTGCACGCAATCGCTCATTTTCACGTTCCAGCTGTTGAATTTTTTGCGCAATTCATCCTCTCGTGTACGCGCTTCTGCTGGTTTTGTGCGGCCACGTCGATCTTGAAGCGCTTCTTCACCATCTTGTTCAAATTTACGCACCCATTGATACACTTGTTGGTAAGACACCTCATATTGTGCTGCCGTTGCTTGATAATTTTTCCCTTTTGCTAGGCAAACCTTTGCAATTTCAATACGTTCTTCTACGGTTATTTTTCTTCCTTTCTTCATAGCTTGGCTCATTACTTTACCCAAATCATTTAATTCACTATGACTAGTATAGATTTTCAACCACTTTTTGAATACTAATAAACTGCGAATTCCATATTTGGCGAGAATGTCAAACATGGAGTAGTTCTTCGTTAAATAATCTTCTACAGCACGCAGCTCCCATTCTTCTGAGTACTTCTTATTTTTCTTAGAGCGCAAAAGCTTCTACCCCACCATATTTATAAAGAGCACGCCAGGCATATAGAGTGGTCATGTTTACAGAAAACATCATGCAGATTTCTTCGAGAGTATGACGATCTTCCTCTAAATGTTGAAGTACTAAAATTTTCACATCTGGTGAAAATGATTTTTTAGGCATGATAAAACTCCCCATTTGATCAACAGATTTTATTTTTTTAATCTGTCTACCTAATGGGGAGCATATCAATCCATGCATTCTTGGCTTTCTTGTTATTTAATTGGAATCCAAATTTCAGAATAGGAGTCAGGACTATAGGCATCCTCTTCAGGATAAACCTCAAGTTCCGCTGTTCCTGCTGGTTCGTATGGATTGGACGGGAACCACTCTGAATAAATTTGCTTCCACGTATTTTGCATCGCATCTGGCATAGGGCCATGTACTTCAAAGACAACCCATTTGGAGGCAGGTACTTCCATTGTTAATAGATCTTCTCCTACTTCCCCTACATGATCTGTAGCAATCCAGTAATCAATGAAACCCTTTTGTCCTTGGTTTGTATTTGGTACACAAACACCTAGTACTCCATTGATATTACCATTATTTAATTGGTATAGTTGATGGTCGAAGCCACTTTGATTTACCTCTTGCCAAAATAGAGGAATTTCTCGTGTGTTCTCCCCGTCTTGACAGTTGTACGTTCTTTTCACTCCAACAATTTGAAACTTTTCTTTTTCTACGATTTTATACTTCATTGGTTCTGCTCCCTTCAAGTTTACCTGGATGACCAGGCGATTGTATGATTGTAATGGCCCTTGTTTCTTTCTTGCTTCACTAGGCGTTATATGGTGCTGCTTACGAAACGCTTTTGTAAAAGCTTCAGGAGTTTCATAGCCATATTTGTAGGCGAGATCGATTATTTTTTGTTCCGTGCCTATTAATTCTTGTGCAGCTAATGTCAATCTTCTTCGTCGCAGATAATCTGCAATGGACATATCCGTCAAAATTGCAAACGTGCGTTGAAAATGAAAGACAGATGAATTAACCTCCTGTGCAATCTGTTCAATCGTAATGTCCTCTAATAAATGATCCTCCATAAAATTAATGGCCTTTTGAATCGACTCAATCCAACTCATTGCTTTCACTCCTTGATTCCATCATAAAATAGATATTGCTGTATAACCTGTCTTTTTATGCTAACTTTGGACAGGTTAAAAGGGAAGTATTTTCCCGACGATTCTCCCTACTTATTTTCACCCTCCACCCTACACATATTTACAACTACGTTCTTTAATAGGTAAATTAAGTATAAATAGAAATGAAATGGAGGTTTTTCTCTTGGGAAAATGGCAAGGTGCTGCTGCTATTTGTTTGAACGATAACAATCAATTATTAATGGTTTTACAAGGAACGGTGGAAGAAGAAAAAACGTGGGCTGTTCCATCAGGTGGTAAAGAAGCAGCGGAAGATTTTAAGGCTTGCTGTATTCGAGAGGTTTATGAAGAAACGGGCTATATAGTAGCTATTCTAAAAGAAATTTATTGTAAGCAGAATGAAGCTGTGGAAGTTCATTACTTTGAAACAGTTATGATTGACGGACAAATGATGATTCATGATCCTGACGAATTAATTTATGACATTGCTTGGCAATCAAAAAATGAAGTGGCCCAATTGTCATTAACTTTTCCAGAAGATCGTGCCTTTCTTTTATCTTTATTTCAATAAAAAAGTCACGTCTTAATGACATGACTCATCTCAAGTACATATTGCTAATCGTTTTGTTGATAAATAATTAAAGCAGAATGGATGACTGTCTGTTCGCCAATATAGAGCGTATTGTATTTGATATCAAGTATTAAAAAGCTTCTTAAATCTACTAAAGCCCGGTTAATGTCATGTTCAAATTGCACAATATCATTGTTTTGAATGGTCACAACCTGGGTCGTTTGTGTCATTGCCCACACTCCTTTTCTCTAATAATAGATGAAAAGAAAGGAAATGTAAAAGTGTTGGGGCCAAAACAGCTCCAACGCTTTTTAGTACATCGTTAAATACTCCTCACGTTCCCAGTTGTGGACGCGTGTGCGATATTTATTCCACTCAATTTCTTTGGCGGCTGTAAATTTATCATAAATATGATCGCCTAGTGCATTACGAACAATGGTATCCATCTCTAATTCAATCAACGCATATTCTAATGAGGAAGGTAAGCTATCAATTCCGTTCAACTCTCGCTCTCCTGCTGTCATTTTATAAATATTACGATCTACTGCTGCAGGTGGCGTTAAATCTTTCCGTATACCATCAAGTCCAGATGCTAAAATAACAGCCATTGCTAAGTATGGATTTGCAGCTGGATCAACTGAACGCAATTCAATTCGAGTAGATAGTCCACGAGCTGCTGGAATACGAATTAGTGGTGAACGGTTTTGAGCAGACCACGCGACATAACAAGGAGCCTCATAGCCAGGCACTAGCCGTTTATAGGAATTAACAAGTGGATTCGTAATAGCGGTAAAGCCGTGTACATGCTTTATAATCCCTGCCATAAAACTACGTGCCGTTGCACTTAATTGTAAGTCTGCATGTTCATCATAGAAGGCATTTTTATCACCCTCGAATAATGATAGATTAAAATGCATTCCTGAGCCGTTTACACCGAATAATGGCTTCGGCATAAATGTTGCATGGAGACCATGCTGTGCAGCAATGGTTTTTACGACTAACTTAAACGTTTGTATGTTATCACATGCCTCAATGGCACTAGCATACTTAAAATCAATTTCATGCTGACCAGGTGCGACTTCATGATGGGAGGCTTCAATTTCAAAGCCCATTCCCTCTAACTCTAAAACGATATCACGACGACAATTCTCTCCCAAATCTGTCGGTGCTAAATCGAAGTAGCCTCCACTATCATTTAACTCTAGTGTTGGATGCCCCTTATCATCCAGTTTGAATAAGAAGAACTCTGGCTCTGGCCCTAAATTAAAGGAAGTAAAGCCTAACTCCTCCATTTCCTTTAAAACGCGTTTCAAATTGGAGCGCGGATCTCCTTCAAACGGCGTTCCATCTGGTCTGGCAATATCACAAATGAAACGAGCCACCTTGCCTTTCTCAGCAGTCCAAGGAAAAATCACGAATGTATCAAAGTCAGGCTTTAAATACATATCAGATTCCTCTATACGCACAAAACCTTCAATGGATGAACCATCAAACATGACTTTATTATCTAATGCTTTTTCTAACTGACTGACAGGGACTTCCACATTTTTGATTGTTCCTAATATATCTGTAAATTGTAGGCGAATAAATTTCACATTTTCTTCCTTTACTCGGCGTATAATATCTTCTTTTGTGTAATGTTTCACTCTTCACCACTCCAATGTAAATTTAGTTAACATATGTTTTTATAACTGTTCTTAAAATACATGAAAATTGAAATTCACGCAATAGACATGTTATGTTTTATAACATAGTTTTTTTAGAATATATTTATCTTGATTTTCGATGCATAAAAAAAGTGTATCCATTTCCACAATGGATACACTTTTTTTATTTTAATATTGTAATAGCATATTAATGAACACAACTAGAATAACGATCGGTACAACGACTAACATTAACATACGATATGTTGCATAATAGCCCTGCCCTAAGTGACTACCCATTAACAGTTCTTTCCTTACAAATTCCTTATCCACTATGTGGGCAATAAAAATAGCAATGAATAAATTTCCTAATGGCAGCATTATATTCGACACTAAAAAATCAGTGGCATCAAAAATACTTTTCTCAAAAATGGTTACATCCGATAAAACACTAGAAGAAAGTGCCGCTGGAATAGCCGCAATCAATACGACTACACCAAGTAAAAGCGTCCACATCGGACGAGATTTCTGACTATGTTCCATAAATGCCGCTACGATAATCTCATATAAACTAAATGATGACGTTAATGTAGCAAATAAAAATAGCAATAAAAACATCGCTAAAAATAATTCTCCAAACGGCATTTGACTAAAAGCTGTCGGCAGCACCATGAACAACAAGCCCGGTCCCGCGGCTGGCTCTAAATCAAAGGCAAACACAACAGGGAAGATTGCTAAACCCGCTAAAAATGATACAAGCACGGTTAAGAGCACAACAGAACCTGCTGAATTTGGAAGGCTGACATCTTTTTTTAGATAGGAACTATATGTAACAAGACAAGAAAATCCTACAGCTAATCCAAAGAATGATTGCCCTAACGCTTCTAATAATGCCCTACCAGTAATATTTGAGAAATCAGGCCATAAGAAGAATTTCACTCCCTCCATTGCGCCATCTAATGTAACAGCACGCACAACCAGAACAATGAACATCACAAAGAGTAACGGCATCATCCATTTATTCGCCTTTTCAATACCATTTTGTACACCTAATGAAATAACGAGTACGTTAGCTAATGTAAACAAAGCTAAACCTACTAGCGTAATCCAAGGTGTACCTATAATTTTTCCAAATAGTGCAGCTGGATCAATCGCAGGATCTATCACAGCACCAGCGACGCCTAGCCCGCTGTAAATAAAAATCCAACCTCCAACAACACTATAAAATGTTAATAATAAAAAACAACCTAGCACACCCATTCGGCCAATCCAAGCCCATCCTGTTTTTGTCGGAGCAACCTTTTTATACGCGGTTACCGCCTCCGATTGTGTACCACGCCCTAAAACATACTCGGACAATAGCATTGGCAACCCTATTAATAACGTAAATAACACAAAGATTAGGAAGAATGCACCTCCACCACTTTGCCCCGTTACATACGGTAGCTTCCAAATTGCTCCTAGTCCAATCGCAGCACCCGCTGATGCTAAAATAAATCCTAATTTACTAGACCACTGTCCCTTTTTTTCACTCATCTCTTCAAACTCCTCAAACTTTCTAAACTCCCCTCTATTCTACATGAAAATGTGTTCTTCGACTAGATTATAATAATAAAGCACTAGAGCACGAGCATTTTCTACTACTTTTTTCTAATTTTATTCGTCCCATCACTTCTTCCCACAAAAAAACCTCGAGCTAACTACTCGAGGTTTATGGTCCATTATTTTGCTATATACATAGAGCGCTGGCGGTCGATCCATTTGCGCATTGTAGTAAATAAAAACGCCATAATAGCTGTTAATAAAATACCTTTTACAATATTAAATGGTAAAATTCCAGCGACGATCATTTTATAAAGGGAGTCACCTACAACAGGTTCCATACCAAGGAAATATGTGTACATCGGTAAAAATACAACATAGTTCAAAACGCTCATTCCTACTGCCATCACGACTGTTCCTGTCGCTAAACCTCCAACAAGACCAGCAGTCGTTTTAAAACGATTAAAAATAAAGCTAACTGGCAAAATAAATAAAATGCCTGTTGTAAAGTTGGCAATATGCCCTACTGGCACACCTGTTGGCGTACCCGAGAAAATCCAATCCAACACATTTTTAAATAATTCTACTAAAATACCAGCTACAGGTCCCATTGTGATGGCCGCTATTAATGCAGGCATATCACTAAAGTCCACTTCCAAAAATGCTGGGAACGGCGGTATTGGGAAATTAAAAAGCATTAATAAAAACGAAATACTGCTCAGCATACCAATCGTAATAAACGATTGAAGTTTAACATTTTTCTTCATAGAAAACTCTCTCCTCTTTGCTGATTCAATCTCGCAAGAAGAAAGGTGACGATCTTTCAATTGTTAGCATGAAAAAACCCTTATGCATTAAAAAGCACAAGGGAGAAAGGCATGACGAATAAGCGTCAATCTAAACTATTTTTTGAGCACTATTTTAAAAGCCATACAAAAAAAGCGCTCGGTCATAGTTCATTTCATAACAATGAATGACGATCGTACCTCCATCTTCTCCCATCCAGACTGTAACTGTCGGCCTTGGAATTTCACCAAGTCAGCCATGCAAATAAATTTGCACAGGTCGCGGGCTAAAGAGTTTTGCCTAAACCATTCGAGTTAATGAATAAACATTAACGGTTTAGCACTCTATTACCGCCGGTCGGGATTTTCACCCTGCCCCGAAGATGAATCACTATTATTTTATACTACAGTTTTACTATAAAGAATTATCAACAAAAAGTAAATAGTTCTGCTCAAAAAACCTATTAGACTTGTATGCATTGTAAAAAAAAATGGAGCATCCTCACCGAACAGGAATGCTCCATTTCTTATTGTTATTTTCTTTGACTAAGGCATATATTGCTTATTTGGCCCTACAGGCTTTGGTAAAAACATTTTTAAATCAAAGCCCTCCCAGCTTTCTTGGACAACATTATTTAGGCGTAATTGTTGATCAAAGCTAGCAGCCGTTAACATCATGGCCTCAATCAGTTGTGTGGCACGAATCGGTTCCATTGATGTTAAATCAAGCGGAAGATCAAATGTAACGACTACACCCTCTGCTTCCTCTGTCACCGTATATGATACGTTTTCAGGAACAACCGACACATAGACATCATCATTTTTATTTTTCATCAGTGTGAGCGCCTCTGTGACATTTGCAAATGTTTGACGGAAATCTGGTGATAAATATTCTGCACCTGTACCATCTTGATATATATAATAATTATAATGCTTGGCGTTCGTTAATGACATAGGTGGACTTAGCTCACCTTCTTGAGAAAACTCATAAGGTGTTCCATCTTCATTTTGAATCTCAACTTCTGTATATTCAGAATCAGAGAATGTATCCTCCAAAGTTCCTTTGTACTCATTGACAGTAGCAGAAGCAACATCATAGCTATTGTCCTTTGGTAGCACATGGACAAGCTTATCGTCCTTCTCCTTCAGCTCACCTTTGTAAGGATGGTAATCAGTAAATCCTTTAGCTTTCTCATCTATTTGAGGCGCGTATTTTTCATACATCTGTAAAGTAGAAGGTTTTTCTGTTCCAAAATCCGTTGCTACTCGCTCATTTGGTATCACATACGTCATTGGTACACTTTCCGCATCTCGCCCTGCTAAGCCAATACGGAAAACGACAGCATCTTTCACATCTTCCTCATAGACAGATGACCGTAAAGATAACATGCGCTCATGCTCTGCTACGATAGGAGATTGGAGTGCTTCGTCTTGCGTAGCAGCCTCCTTTGGAGAAAGATCTTCCTGTAAAGTAGAATAGGTAGCCGTATCGGCAGTACTAGCTTGATCTTTATGTCCAACATCATTATTCATGACCATTGAGCCTACAAGTATCGTTAACGCAAAAACTGCTGCAATGCTCATAAAAATTGGCATTTTACGAAGCTTAGATCGTGTTGTTCGTTCTTCTTGGATGGAGGAATTGCTTTGCTTTTGTTCATCCTCTTTTGGTTGTTGTATCGCTTCTTGAAGGTAACTGTTATCCTGCAAGCGAGCATCTGCCATTAACCGATTTAATATGTCCTCTTTTGAACGGTGGTCAGAAAGCTTAGGGGCATTGTTCAATACATGTTCAAGCTGCTCATCATCAAATGGCTTATGCGTCATTGCCGTTTCGCCTCCTGTTCTCTAATCGGCTGTAGCTGTTGCCTTAAAAATTTTATGGCTCGATGCTGGGTCGTTTTTACCTTAGCTTCTGTCCAATCTAATATTTGAGCAGTTTCTGCAATCGATAAATCCTGAAAATAGCGCATAATAATGACCATTTTTTGGTCGCCTGTACAGTTTTCCAGTGCTGACGCTACTTGCATAAATTCATCACTGGCCTGTAGCATATCTTCCGGTGATGGTGTGGTTGAATGGAGCTGTTCCGTTTCCCAGTCAAAGAAATCAAGTGAATGCTTCTGGCGTACAGCCTGCTTTCTAAAATGATCAATCGCTACATTTTTGGCAATAGCAAAAAGCCATGTTTTCTCACTACTATTACCTGCAAATTGATCATATGAGCGCAATACTCGTACATAAACTTCATGTGCTAAATCTTCAGCCAATGTACGGTTTTTTACTAAATATATTAAAAACTGGAACACGTCTTGGTGATATGCATCGTATAGTCGATGGAACACGGAGTCATTCAAAGCACTCCACCCCCGTTCTATAATATTTGTCGTCTTACATTCGTGAAAGTTACAGCCAATTAATAGCAATACATGTTATTAATCGAACGGTAAATAAAACGTGAAGGTCGTACCTTCTTTCAGCACACTGTCTACCATAATATTACCTGAGTGTGCCTTCACAATATTTCTCGCAATGGCTAAGCCGAGACCCGTACCACCTTTTGAACGGGTACGTGCCTTATCTGCTTTATAAAAACGTTCAAAGACATAAGGTAAGTCGTCATGAGGAATGCCGTGCCCTGTATCTTGAACAGATATTTTAGCGAATGTTGGTTCCTGCTCAACTTTTACAGTGACTGCTCCTTCATCCGTATGTCTAAGTGCATTATCTACTAGATTTGTGAGCACTTGTTCAATACGATCCTCATCGATATTAATCATGGCATCGTCATTAAATTCACTTTCAAACAATAGACGAACGTGTTTTTCCTTTGCAACCTGTGCAAATTTTTGAGTAATACGTTCGAATGTAGAATTAATCGGTAATTCATCTTTATACAGCGTCATATGTCCCGATTCCATGCGTGCTAAATCTAATAAATCTGTTACAAGACGCCCCATCCGCTTCGATTCATCATAAATGATTTTAGTAATCTCATTACGTTCTTCCTGATCCTGAATAAAATCATCATCCATTAATGCTTCAGAATATCCTTGCAGCATGGCAATTGGTGTCCGTAGCTCATGAGAGACATTGGCGATAAAATCGGATCGTAGTTTTTCTAAGCGATGTTGCTCAGTCATATCACGAATAACAGCCACAGCGCCACGTATCATGTCACCACTATAAAGAGGGCTAATAGTAAATGTATAGTAGTTACCATCCATTTCAATTTCCTCTTCTAGTTTATCCTCAAACATTAGCACATGATCAAGCATATGATACAGCTCTGGAGGAATAGGTTTAGCACTTTGTGAGCCTTTATTGACGAACCATTTTTGCATAAGTCGTTCAGCTGGTGGATTACTTAATAATATTGTAAGGTCACGGTTAAATGTAATAACTGCATCTGTCATAGATGTCAAAATATTTGAAAGTTGTTCATTTTCTTGATTGATGACCTCTAAGTTATGCTTTAATTGACGGCCCATTTGATTGAAGGCAACAGCAAGTTGACCAATTTCATCATTTTGAGTTGTTGGCATTTTCGCTTCAAAATTACCCTTCGCAATTTCAAAAGCCAACTCTCGCATTTTTCTAAGTGGTGACGTAATACGTGAGGAAAGGAAAAACGCGAAGAATGTCGTCAACACGAATGCAATGAAAGCCGCCAAAAAAACAATTTTCGTTGTTTCCTTAGATGTTTTATGTAGTGCATCTGGGCTTTGATAGATGAAGACAGCTCCGTGTACTGCATTTTCAACATTTAATGGGAAACCTAGCACGACATAAGATTCCATTTTTTCTTGATCTGTCGAAGAAGGCATCATCATTTCTTTCGTAATAGGTTCATCTGATTGAAATACTTCTCGAAACGATTTATTGGCTAAAATGGTCTCTTGTATTTCTTTTTTGTTGACACCCTCCTGCATGGCAAAGGATACTTCAACATGATTGATTGCAATTAATGCATTGGTTCCTGTAGGTAAGATATCTTTTAATAATTCCGAAGTAGATTCCGCTGTTTCATTGTCATCCACTATACTTGCTACTGTTGCAGCTGTTTGCCGTAAAGATATTTCGGCTTGCTGCATATGATAGTTTTGAAGAAATTCAAGCATCAATACCGTGAAAACAAATAATACAAATGAAACGAGAAGCAATATGGTTACCCATAGCTTCCCGACAACACTATTCCATATTCTATTCATTGACAACCTCAAATTTGTATCCAACGCCCCAAACCGTCACAATCATTTTAGCAGCGTTTTCAGAAACTCGGTTGAGCTTTTCACGTAAACGTTTTACGTGTGTGTCAACTGTACGTAAATCACCAAAGAAGTCATAATGCCAAACCTCTTTTAGTAATTGTTCACGGTCAAATACTTTGTCTGGCGATTTTGCTAAGAAGTATAATAATTCATACTCTTTCGGTGTTAAATTAACCTCAATGCCCTCTGCCGTTACACGGTGTGCATCATGATCGATCATTAAATGCTGGAACACTACTAAATCTTTTGAAGAAGAGGCATTTGTCGTTGGTGAGAAAGCCTGTGAACGACGTAAAATAGCCTTCACACGTAACACAACCTCACGAGGACTAAATGGCTTTACAATATAGTCATCTGCGCCAAGCTCAAAGCCTTGTACACGATTCGCTTCCTCGCCCTTTGCAGTTAATAAAATAATCGGCGTTGCTGCGCGTTCTCGAATTTCCGCACACACTTCTAGCCCGTCTTTTTCAGGCATCATAATATCAAGTAAAATACAGTGATACTCTTTTTCTAAAGATTTTTCGATCGCTTGTTCACCATTTTCTGCCTCGTCAACAAGGTATCCTTCTCGCTCTAGGTACATTTTTAATAATCGGCGAATACGATCCTCATCGTCTACTACTAATACTGAAATATTTTCTGACACTTTCACGATCCCTCTCTTCCAATCTTTCTCTAACTTCTATTGTACATGGTGTGACACATATTGAAAAGAAAAGAAAGCCTCTTCGCCACAGCGAAAAGGCTTGTTATTTTACAAGTTACGCGTAAGAGTGTAAACCTGCAAGAATTAAGTTAACAGCAATTAGGTTAAATAAAATAATTCCGAAACCAATTAATGCCAACCAAGCAGATTTTCGACCTTCCCAGCCTTTTGATAGACGTAAATGTAGGAATGCTGCATAGAATAACCATGTAATAAGAGCCCATACTTCTTTTGGATCCCAACCCCAGAAACGACTCCAAGCAATTTGTGCCCAAATCATCGCAAAAATTAAAGCACCTAGGGTAAATACAGGGAATCCTATCAGCACCGAACGATAACCAACTTCATCTAATAATTGCAAATTAACGCGTTTAACAAGTGGTTGGAAAATGGCACTAATTCGACGACGAGCGATTAAACGAATTAATAAATACAAGATTGATCCTACCAATAATGACCAAAAGACAGTTGTTAATTTTTTGGCATTAATTAATGCAGGCATTTCTACTAACGGTGACATACCATGTTCTTCAACTGCTTCATATTCATTCATACCGAAAATTGGCGGTAAATTGTAAATGATTTTACGAGTAGTTCCTTCTTTATCCACATAATTATAACTAGACTCATAATCCATAGCACCGAATGTAGATGTCACTGCGACAAAACCAACTACAACTACAAGACAGTACATCACGGCTTCTAACCAAAAACGTTGTTTAGAAGGCTTTGTTAAATCAACTACTTTTAATAAATAAATGAGCCCTGCTACAGCACTAATGGCTAAAATAGATTGTCCTAATGCTGCTGTAATAACGTGAATCGTTAGCCAATGACTTTGTAACGATGGTACTAACGGACTTACTTCTTTCGGGAACATTGCTGCATATGAGATGATTAATAATGCAACAGGCAATGCAACTAGCCCTAGTGCAGTCAAACGATAAATAAAATAAATTAAAATAAACGCGCCAACAATGAACATACCAAAGGCAGTCGTAAATTCAAACATATTACTTACTGGTGCATGTCCTGTATAGATCCAACGCGTAATAAAATAACCTAGCTGTGATAAGAAACCAATAATGGTTACCACAATGGCAAGCTTGCCCCATTTGCCAGTATTTTTACCAGTAGCATTTGCTTGCTTAATTGAACCACCAAATAATAATGTCGCAACTAGATAAGCAATAAAAGCTACAAATAATAGGTTTCCACTTAAGTCAATCAAACTCATAAGGTGTTGTCACCTTCCTTTTCTTTAATGCCACCATTTGTGGACTCTTCGCCAGCCTCATCTTTCTCTAACTGATCTTGATACGGAGGCAATGCAGCAAATGTTGTAACAGCATCTAAATCCTTTTTCATGCTGAACATATTTTTGTTAACATGGGCAGCCATTAACACACGGCCATCTGGTTCCACTTGAATCCATAAACGTCTGTGATTCCAGTAAGAACCAATAACAACACCAATCATAAAGATGACGCCCCCAACAAATAAGATAGGAATTGTACGATCTTTACGTACTGTAATACCTGACATATCACGCATTTCTGCTGCTGCAAATTTCATTCTGTATTTATTTTCACCAAGCGGCTCTAAAGGAGGTTGCATAATTTCAACAAAGCTCACTTCGCCTTCAGGTGTTTCTGGTGTTGTCATTTTAAATAAGAATGCTGGGTTATTTGGAATGGATGTTTTTGTTTGTGGCTCACCATTTTCAAATCCATCAAAATCTGGTGTATAAACAAGAATTTGAACGGAAGAACCATTACCTAAATCATATTCCTTTTTTGGGTTTGTTAAATCAATTTCCACCTTACCAAGTGATTGTTCAGTCGTTTTATTGATTAATTCGAAATTCATTTGCTTTAATTCATTTAAACGATAATCCATTTGGTAAAGCGCAAAGCCATCTTCCTTTAAAGGATGGTTTACACGAATGGAATAGTCTTTTACTTTTTCTAGATTATCTGTGTCACCTGGCAAAGCATCTTTAGGCTGCTTATATAGTGTAATATCTGTTTGGAAATTTTTCGCAACAACATTTACACCCTGCTTTACTTGCTCACCCTGTGGTTCATTATCATGTGTCTCTAAAACAAAATCATTGTTTTCAATGAAATAACCGTCCATGCCAGTAATCGCACGTGTCTCGCCCTCACGTACCCAGATTGATTCATCAACATAGAAACCTGGCACCAGACGTAGCATGACCCCACCTAAAAAGATAATGAGACCGACATGGTTTATGTACGGACCGTAACGAGAAAAGCGTCCTTTTTCAGCTAAGAGAGCGCTACCATCTCGACGAACAGAATATCTCATCTCAGACATTTTTTGTGCCACTTTATCAAGCGTTTCCTCTGCGCCTGCTGTCACTTGTCCTTCTGCAACAATGCGCTGACGCTTCATAAAGCTTTCATGTCTTTTCACACGTTGATTCTTCAATGATTTATAAAGTGGTATTCCCCGGTCAAGACTTGCCACAATAATGGATACAGCAAGCATACCAACCAAAATTTGGAACCACCACGAGCTATATAAATCTGAAAGGCCTAACGTATAATAAATTTTACCGAATGTACCATAAACGTCTGCGTAATAAGCTCCCTTCTCCAAATCAGAAGCTTTCACGTAAAACTCTTGTGGTAGTAATGTTCCGATTGAAGCAGCAATTAATGTGATAATAATTAAGGATATACCGACTTTAACACTTGAGAAGAAATTCCATATTTTATCAATAAATGACTTGTTATATGTTTTAGAGCGAATGGCCATACCATCGTAGCGCATATCAACTACTTTATTTTGCTGTTCTTCTTCGGTTAAAGGACGACCACATTTCTCACAAAGCTTCGTGCCGTATGGGTTACTATGACCGCAAGCACAAATGATTTTTTCCATCGTCATATACTCCTTATTCCGGCTTCACTAATTCCATGTACGAAGCGATATTTTCCTCCGTCATTTCACCTGTAATAATCTTAGTCACTTTGCCTTCAGGATCAATTAATACTGTAGCAGGTAATTGACCTACATTATAAGCAGTCATAACACTTTTCGTTTTGTCGATCACTACTGGGAATGATAAACCATACCGATCAACAAAATTCTGCACTTCAAAATCAGTTTGAGCGATATTGACCGCTAAAGTTTGTACACCTTGATCTTTAAATTCTTGATACTGATTGTCCATCGCAGGCATTTCCTTCTCACAAGGCTTACACCAAGTTCCCCAGAAGTTTAAAAATACCCCTTGTCCTTTATAATCCGACAATTTATGTTTTTCACCGTTTAAATCTACTAACGTGAAGTCAGGTGCTTCAGAGCCTACTGCCACTAACTCTACTTTTTCCTTTGTCGCTGTTCCATATACTGTGTACCCGATTGCCAACGCTAGCAGTGCTAAGATGACCGTTCGCAGTACGAGACGCTTTTTCTTTTTCTCCAAGTTAATAAACCCCCTATCAATTACGGCTTAGCGTAAAGTTTGTAAACGCGAAGCTTTTACCTAATGCAGACCCAATGAACTTTTTCATTTTATATACGTCTTTAATTATGTAAAAACTTCTTTCAAATTGACGTCAACAATACCAGATTGTATGTGTAACAGTTCTTTTGAACAAACTGTTACTAGGTGTACTATTCTCACCTATTATAGCAAAATGATACAAAAACACTTAGCTATTAATTATGAATGATTTATGAACGAATTCACCATAAAGAAAGTGTAAACACCCAAATAATACCTATTGTGGTACCTACTTTCTTTTGGCAAATGTTCTTTAATCAAGCTTTCCAGTCTCCGCTAAAACACGTAATTGCTTGACTTCATGCTTTGATAATTCACGGTATTCTCCTGGTGTAAGGCCGAATAAATCTAAGAATGCAAAGCGTTCACGTTTTAATTTGACAACAGGTGTCCCAATGGCTTCAAACATACGACGAACTTGGCGATTGCGTCCTTCATGAATCGTAATTTCACAAATTGCTTTGCCTGCTTTTTCGTCAAAGGATGTCATACTAACCTTAGCTGGAGCTGTTTTCCCATCCTCTAATTTAATCCCTCTTTGAAGTTTTTTAAGCCCTTCAATTGTTGGAATACCTTTGACACGCGCGATATAGGTTTTATCAATTTTAAACTTCGGATGTGTCAACATATAGGAGAATTCCCCATCATTTGTCAATAACAATAATCCAGATGTATCATAATCAAGACGACCAACTGGGAAAATACGTTGCGGAATATGGTGAAATAAATCTGTGACAGTTTTGCGTCCTTTATCATCCGTCACAGCCGAAATTGTTCCACGTGGTTTGTAAAGTAAATAATATACCTTATCTTCCTTTTCCAATTTCACACCTTCTACTTCAATTGTATCAGAATTAGAAACCTTCGTTCCTAACTCACGAACAACTACACCATTAACTTTTACTTTGCCTTCTACTATCAATTGCTCTGCCTTGCGCCTTGAAGCAACTCCTGCATAGGCAATGACCTTTTGTAATCTTTCCATTTTTTCACCTCTAGTTTTCTTTCACATTGACACTTTCGTCATCATTCGATTTCGCTCTAATGAATAGGGTTATCTTTCCCGCTAATCTGTGAAAATTATGTCATACTTTTAAGCATTATTAAAGAAAAACAAATTTCACATTTTTTAATTGAGTATTCCAAATTATTTCTCATTCACAAATTTCTTATCATTTGCACCTACATTTTACGTTCCTCATAACCAGTATACTCATTTGGCAAAAAAGCGAATCGACTTAAAAATCTTTATTTTAACAGACAAGAAAGCTATCATTTTGTTAGTGTTTGCTCAATTGTTAAAACATCTTGTAGCACAAAAAAATTTTAGCATGTATTGTTACGTCAGCTTTTTCTATATTGATTTACTCACCTTTCTTCCAAGCAGTTAGTTGTCTAGTAATGCAGATTATAGGAGCACGAAAGAACGGCTCAAAATAAAAGCATATTGCACTGAATCACTTGGCTGTTTATGCTATAGTCATCCGTCATTTAGCAGAGATTCCATACTAAAAAAATCAGCAAATCGTTTTTAACGATCTGCTGATTCAACTTTTACTGGAGTTGCATAAATACGCTCTTCACCAATAAAGATCGACAAGACAGCTTCTTGACGTTTTCTTGATACATGTAAAACTTGCCGCACCTGTTCTTTTTCTTCTTTATTTAATTGTAGGCGAACGGGCTCTTCTAATCGAATAGCTAACTTTTTGTTGACGTTGTATTTGCCCTTCTTCACTACGGTTTCAAGGCTATAGTCTTGCCATACTCTATTCGATAAACCTCGATGTACATTCCAATCATCGGATTCATTTAAAGTGACAACAATGCAGATTTGCCCGTCCTTTTGAAAGGCTGTTGCTAGTGTACGTCCAGCAACCTTTGTAAAGCCGGTTTTTCCAGCGAACGCAGTGCCAGTCGCTGATTTTAAAGAACTAACAGGCTGCTCCGTTTCATCATCTATATCTGCAGCCATCCCTGAACCTTCTCTTAATAATCGGTGTTTATTTTCCCAAAGCATTCCGTTTACCGTATTCGCCCGATAAAGAATCGTTGAAGCAATTTTCTCAAATGTTTTATTTTGCAAAGCAAGTCTTAACATCTCAGCAGTATCTCTTGCTGACGATAAATGCTCATCATGATGAAGACCAGAAGGGTTCATAAAAACGGTGTTAGTCAGACCTGCAATCACAGCTCTTTCATTCATTAATTTGACAAAGCCCTCCACAGAACCCCCTACGTGTTCTGCTAAAGCGGTCGCAGCATCATTGCCTGAACGCAGCATTAAACCGTACAATAACGTTTCGACTGTTACTGTTTCGCCAGCCTGTAAATAAATAGAACTCCCCTCAGCCATAGCGGCATTCGGTGATATCACAACTTCATCTTGCAGGTCACTATTTTCGATTGCAACAAGTGCTGTCCAAATTTTTGTTAGGCTAGCAATAGGTAAGCGTTCATCGCTATTAGACCCTATTAAAACGCGGCCTGTAGCACCATCTAAGACAGCATAGCCACTTCCCCCTCTGGCAAAGCTAGTTTGAGGAAGCATTACCATTAATATCATGAGCATGAACAGTGTTAAACGAAATAACCGAAGCAACGAGCCACTCCTTATTTAATGTGATAGGAAAATATAGATTCATATTTATGTTGAAGGCTACGCATTATACCTAATCATTATTTTGCACTGCTAAATGTCTCTTGGAACTTTGTCATAAATAAATCTGTTTCTTGTTCTGTTTCAACAAGATCCTCTTCAGGTAGAGGCGGCATTTCTTCAATAGTATTTAAGCCAAAATAATGTAAAAATTCTTTTGTCGTTCCATATAGTATGGCACGTCCAGTTCCTTCTGAACGCCCTACCTCTTTAATTAATCCTCGTGACACTAATGTTTGAATTGGTCGTTCACACTTTACACCGCGCAAATCTTCTATTGCTACACGTGTAATGGGCTGTTTGTAAGCCACTATCGCCAGCACCTCCAAGGAGGCTTGGGATAGGGATTGTGCCGTTGGATTCTCTACTAATCTTTGAATCGTATCAGCAAACTCAGATTTTGTAATGAGCTGATAAACGCCTGCAATTTCCTTCACAGTAATGCCTCTTGCTACATCTTCGTCAAAGGCTTCTCTCAATGCACTCATCGCCTGAACAATCAGCTCTTCCTGTTCTCCTAAAAGTTGCGATAGCTGTTTAATCGTTAAGCCATCATCTCCAACAACGAATAATAAGGCTTCAATTCTACTCTGTAACATCAAAGTTTTCGTCATCTTCCCATTCCTCCTTCTGCAAGGTAACCGTTAATTCTTCAAAGTTACCATCTTGTTCTACGACGACGACCTGACGTTTCATCAGTTCTAGAAGGGAAACAAACGTCAGAATAAGTGTCGGCTTATCTTCATAGGGAAAAAGCTCGAAAAATGATGCACGTCCACCTGTTAAACGTAAAGAATCAACAACAGAACGCATTTGATCTTTTACTGATCTTTCTTGCCTCGCTACTGTCGTTTTTAGTGGTTTCTTTAATTTTTTGCGACGCATCAATTTTTGAAATGCTCCAAGCATATCATAGATGTTCACATTTAAATCAAACAAAGCCATTTGTTCATCCGAGGCCAACCCTGTTAAATCAGCTGGAGGCCTTGTAAATACTTGTGATCGGTCCGTTTCAAGCTCTTGCAAATTACTGGCTGCTTCCTTATATTTTTTATATTCAATTAAGCGTTGCACCAGTTCTTCACGAGGGTCAGGGCCGTCCACTTCTAATTCTGCGTCTTCCATTTCACCTTCATGAATCGGCAATAGCATGCGGCTTTTAATTGCCAGCAATGTTGCTGCCATTACTAAATATTCACTTGCTTCATTTAATTCCAGTACTTGCATTGCATGTATATGGTCGATATATTGTTGTGTAATTTCAGCCATTGGGATATCATAGATATCAATTTCCAATCTGTGAATTAAATGCAATAATAAATCAAGAGGCCCTGAAAAGGCTTCTAATTTTACTTCATAAGACATTATTTTACCACCCTGAGATTCTATGTTCTTTTAGTATAGTGGAAAGGAGTCCAAAATGCATCCACAGCATCATACTTTATTTATAGATTACTGTGCTTATTTTAATGGCAATCAAGATTTTTTTGAATGCCATGAAGTACTGGAGGAATATTGGAAGGAAATTGCACCTGGTGATAAAATGCATCCGCTTGTTGGCTATGTGCAGCTTGCAACAGGTTTCTATCATTGGCGACGTGGTAACAATACTGGCGCTATACGAATTTTAGAAAAGGCACTTCATAATTTCCAAGAAAATGAAGGCCATATTTTTTTCCAAGAAATCGATTATCAGCAACTCCTAACACAAGTAACAACGACCCTTATTTCGTTGAAAACGGGCAATTCCTTTCAAGCTATCCAGCTCCCTCTCTCTCCCAATTTGCTGGAGTTAACGATTGCACGTATACAGCTCTTGCCTTCTAGTAGTTCAAACTATCTTCTTCATAAACATATGCTACGAGATCGCTCACATATTCTTGCAGAGCGGCAAGAAAGCAAACAAAGAAAAAGCAGACGCTGTTAATCGTCTGCTTTTTCATCTTTACAATGGATACATTTTTGAACCAAGCTCCGTGTTGCATCGGTAGCACGTACACTTTCATATTGGCCAAGTTCTGCCACTTCTTGAAGCATTTCCGTTGCTACGCCTTCACCCCTATAGGAAGGGATCACCGATACATGCTGGATGGTAGCTGTATTATGCTCATCAATGACAAGCCCAACAATGCCAACATATTCATCATTCTTTTTCCATAAATATAAAACCCAATTATCGTCATTTTCATAGGAGTGGATGGTCTCTGTAAGCTTTTTTACGTCTTTTTCATTAGGCATAAATGAAAGTAGCCCCATTGCTATTTTCTCTAAAGCTTTCTTATATCGAATTAACATATTTGTCTATTCCCTCTTTTTCTAGCTGTACATAATCTTTGACTATCCTACACGATTTGTACTTTTACCGCAAGCCAATTTCTGTCTTACGAACCAGGTCCGAGAATACCTTTAGACGCCAACACCCAATAGACAACGCCCCACAACAAAATAAAAGTTGAAATGGACGCTAGTAATACCCACTTATTTTTCCTCAAATTTACTCACCCTTTTTTAAAGTTAGCGGGAGATCGTTTTGCACAATATCTTCATAACTTTCGCGGCGAATAGCTAGTTGATGCTGTCCATTTTCTACAAATACAACAGCAGGTCTTGGCACACGGTTATAGTTACTAGCCATCGAATAACCATACGCACCTGTACAGAATATGGCTAACACATCGCCTGAAGCAGCATCTTGTAGTTTCGCATCAATAATTAATTTATCGCCAGATTCACATAATTTACCAGCCACTGTATAGAGTTCATTTTTCGGCTCATTCGCTTTACTTGCAATGACTGCCTCATACTTAGCATCGTATAATGCTGGGCGGATGTTATCACTCATCCCACCATCAACCGCAATATATTTGCGCACATCTGGCACTGTTTTTTGTGAACCGATTGTATAAAGAGATGTTCCTGCATCACCTACAAGTGATCGACCTGGTTCAATCCAAATTTCTGGCATCTTCAGTCCAAGCACAGTTGCTTTATTTTTCACAACTGTTATCATATCCTCTACATAAACTTGTGGTTCCAGCGGTGCATCTTCTTCAGTATAACGAATACCAAAGCCCCCACCTAAGTTTAACACAGTACACGTAAATTCGTGAGTCTTGTTCCAATCAGAAATTTTGTCAATCAATTTTTCTCCAGCTAAGCCAAAGCCAGCAGTATCAAAAATTTGTGAGCCAATATGACAATGTAAGCCAAGTAGCTCTAGGAATTCATGGTTAAATGTTTGTTGGAATGCTTCATCCGCTTGACCATTGTTTAAGTCAAAGCCGAATTTTGAATCTGCTTGACCTGTCGTGATGAAATCATGCGTATGTGCTTCCACACCTGGTGTAACACGTAATAAAATACGCATTTTTTGCTGACGGCGCTCCGAAATTTCTTTTAAAAGCTGTATTTCATAGAAATTATCTACAACCATACATCCAATCTTGGAGTCAAAAGCTAGCTCTATTTCAGCAATGCTTTTATTATTACCATGGAAATGAATGCGCTCTGCTGGGAAGCCTGCCTTTAAGGCAGTAAATAACTCCCCACCAGATACAACATCCAAGGATAAATTTTCTTCTGCTGCTAATTGATACACCGCTACACATGCAAATGCTTTTGAAGCATAAGCTACTTCTGCTTTTACGCCTAATTTTTTAAACGTATCGATAAAGCCGCGTGCACGCTTACGAATAAGTGCAGTATCATACACGAAAAGTGGTGTACCATACTCTTTTGCTAGCTCTAGTGTGTCTACCTGTCCAATTGTTAAATGACCATCTTCAGAAATCGCTTGTGTTCCATATAAATGCATGTGCATCTCTCCCTTTTCACATCGTTCCATCTTGTTATTTTCACACTTTGTAGGGACTTTCGTGGCATCCCATCAAGTAATTATTTCCATAAAAATATTAAAAGAAAAATGTATATACCCTACTTTTTCTTGAATGAAAATAATTTTTGCAAAAATCACAAAATACTATATGTGAACTTTATCACATGAAAAAAACGAGTGCAACGGCTCCTATGATCTTTTTCGCTGTTTGGAAGCGACTACATAAGGTCTTAATGCATCGGAAGTCATTGGGAAACGAATGATGACACGAAGCATTGCCGTTGGGAAGAATGGAACAAGCGGCCATAAATAAGGTGCCTGCATAGGTCGTAATGAACATAAATACGTAAACAATAAAAATAAGCCAATAAATAAGCCATTGACACCCCAGAGACCCGTTATAATTAATAACAGCAACCTAAAAATTTTGATCGAGATACTGAGTTCATATGATGGAATGATAAAAATAAGAATAGCTGCTACTGCTGTATAAAGAACTACCTCCGCAGAAAATAATCCTACATCAATAGCAATTTGACCAATGATTACCCCCGCAACCAATCCCATCGCAGTCGATAATGGTGACGGAGTATGAATGGCGGCCATCCTTAAAAATTCAATACCTATATCTGCGATCAATATTTGCAATAATAATGGTACATGCGATTTCTCTTCGGTGCCTAAAAAGGATAAGGCATCCGGCAGTAAGGATTCATTTGTAGCAAACACATACCACAATGGTAATAAAAGTAAACCCATGACAGAACCAAAATACCTCATAAATCGCACAAACGTACCAACTGTTGGTGCCTGTCGATATTCCTCCGCATGCTGTAATAAATGAAATATAGTAACAGGTACTAAAATCACGGATGGAGAGGTATCGACCAATATCGCTATATGCCCTTCAAGCAGATGCGCTGCTGCAATATCAGGTCGTTCCGTATAGCGTACAAATGGCACTGGATGGAATTTTTGCTTAAAAAGCCATTCTTCTAATGATTTATCGGCCATCGTCAAGCCATCGTGATTAATTTGTCCAAGGCGCTGTCGTAAATTTTCGAGCATATCTTCATTGGCAATATCCTTCATAAACGCGATCGCCACGTCGGTTTGGCCGATTTTGGATATTTTATGTAGCTCGAAACGTAAATTACTATTGCGAATTCGCCTACGTATTAAAGCCGTATTTTGAGAAATTCCTTCTGTAAAGCCATCCCGCGAACCACGAATTACCTTTTCATTATCTGGCTCTTCTGGAGAACGTCCTGGATAATTCCTCAGCTCTGCAACGTAGCAATAGCCACTTTTAGTAATAAAGGTGACTTGTCCACTTAAAATGGCTAATAAATAGGCTTTTCGCTCTGTTTCCTCTGAACGCCCATGGAAATTAAAATAGGACTCAAAATATTCCTTCTCATCCTCCACATCAATGTCAATGTCTTCATTTGGAAGCATGCTAGAGAGTAACTGTGTTAAAGCTTCTCCGTCCACAAGCCCGCTAATATATGCACAAAGGACCGGCAAATCCTTGACAAATAAGTGTTTAATACCAACGTCAAATGATTCGTCGTCACCAAAATGTTCAATAAGAAAATCTTCGGCTTCTTCTAAGCTGTTAAATAATTTATTTGTCATGCTGTCACCATTTTCTTAGATGTCTTTTTTTATAGCTTCCTGCTCCACGGTAGCGCTTGTAGCCATCCAACTTTTCAGCTGGGCAAGGATTTTTTTCTCTAAACGAGACACTTGTACTTGTGATATCCCTAACCTATTCGCAATTTCTGTTTGCGTGCAATCTGAAAAATAGCGTAAATAAATAATAGACTGCTCTCTCGGTTCAAGTCTCGTGAGTACTTCCTTCAATGGGATATAATCAAATGGTTGCTCAGATTTTTCATCTTTCATTTGGTCCATCAATGTAATGGAATCCCCTTCACTTTCATACAATTGCTCATGAAGAGATGCTGGATCTCTCAGCGCATCGGATGCTGTGACAATTTCCTCCGTTGTCACACCAAGTACCTGAGCAAGTTCTTGAATGGTTGGTGGATGTTCATTTTTCTTAATAAATTCATCTGTAGCATGACGAATTTTAAAATTTAGCTCACGAATAGAGCGACTCACCTTCACCATGCCATCATCCCTCAAAAAGCGTTGAATTTCACCAATGATCATAGGGACTGCATAGGTTGAAAACTTCACATCATAGGTTAAATCGAATTTATCTACAGATTTCATCAGCCCTATGCAGCCAATCTGGAATAAATCCTCAAGCTCAACACCTCTCGTTGTAAAACGTTGAACAATGGACCACACAAGTCTCGTATTGCCTTCTACCATTCGTTTACGAGCCTCATGATCGCCCTGCTGTGCGCGTGCAATTAAATCACGCATTTCCTCCTGAGACAATAGCTTATCGGACGACTGTTCTAGCGGCTTCACTGTCTCAACCTCACATTACCGCTGTGCGAACTGTGTAAAATTTCTTCGTAAACGTTACAGTTGTTCCTTCTTGCCATTTAGACATTACTGTTAGCTGATCTGAAAAGCTATCCATAATGGTGAAGCCCATACCCGAACGCTCCATCGCACTTTTCGTTGTAAATAATGGCTCCATCGCTCGACTAACGTCCTCAATTCCTATTCCTTTATCCATGACAGATACCGTTACAATGTCATCCTCACGTTTTGCATGAACTGTAACAACACCCTTACCATTTTCTTCATAGCCATGAATAATGGCATTGGAAACCGCTTCAGAGACAACTGTTTTAAACTCTGATAGCTCATCAATAGTTGGGTCTAATTGTGCAATAAAACCTGTAACAGCCACACGGGCTAAGGCTTCATTTTCACTAAGTGCTAAAAATGTTAATGTCATTTCGTTATCCATTTACAATCCCCCTTACGCGATCAATCGCTTGTTCCTCTGTTGCATCCATCATCCATGGCCCTAATCCTGAAAATTGAAATACTTTTCGCATTGTTGGCGATGGATTCAATAAAATAGTTCGCCCAGCAACTGCTTCTAACTCACGCATTCGACCAAGCACTAAGCCAACGCCTGAACTATCCATAAAGGAAAGCCCTTCTAAGTTCCAAATGATGGTCGTCACAGTGCCTTGAAAAATTGCTGTAGAAATTTTCGCTCGAATTTGTTCTACTGCATGGTGATCGAGCTCCCCAAACAAACGTATAACGACAGTCTCTCTTGTGACCATTTCTAATTGATAATGCATGAACATCGCCTCCTCCTCGTGCAATTCCACATTCAATGCAATGAATCCTTGCGGCTGACAGAACTAGTGCAAAGTCTTCCGAAATAGTGTCTAATCGACATACTTATAGCTTTTTAGGTTAAGTGCAGTATGGGATAAATCTACATTTTCTAAACGCCATTGCTAGCTAAAGTTTAACGATCCTTAGAACGCAAAAAAGCGAGAGCTCACTTAAAGTGAGAGCCCTCGCTAACGAATCTTTATGCAATTGTATATGCTTGCTGTATTTTATTGATTGTCTCTTCAACAATTGGTTGATTGGCATATAAATAAGCAATCGTGTCGCCATGATTGACATGGTCACCTTTTTTAGCAATCAGCTGGATGCCTGCATCATAATCAAGTACCGATTCCTTCGTTAATCGTCCAGCACCTAGACTGACACTCGCTTCACCTACTAATAACGCATTAATGGTTTCCACAGTGCCCTCTGCAACAGCTGTCACTGCTACTTTATGAGCGGTTTCATTTTGGACAATATCAGAAACTACGCCACCTTGTGCAACAATGAACTCCTCAAATTTTGCAGCAGCAGAACCATCAGCAAGCACGCGCTTAACCTCAGCGGTCGCTTCCGCTTCATTCACGCCAGCGGCAACTTGGTACATTAAGGAAGAAATAACAATACATTCATCCAACAAATCTTCATGCGTTTCTTCCAAGCGTCCACTTAATAAGGCATACGCCTCTACAACTTCAAGTTTATTGCCAATCATTTTTCCTAAAGGATTATCCATATCACTAATATGTGCGACAACTTTACGCCCAAGTTTTTCTCCAATGGCCGTCATTGTATCCGCTAAAATCTGTGCTTCTTCTTGCGTCTTCATAAACGCACCTGAGCCGCATTTTACGTCAAGTACAATACCATCTGCACCACTTGCAATTTTTTTACTCATAATCGACGCAGCGATTAATGGAATAGAATCGACAGTACCTGTCACATCACGTAATGCATATAATTTTTTGTCGGCTGGTACAAGATTCCCTGTTTGTCCGGCAACTGCAATTTTATGCTGATTGACATTGTCAATAAACTCCTGTGATGAAAGCTCTGTTTTGAAGCCTTCAATGGATTCAAGTTTATCGATTGTTCCACCTGTAATGCCTAAACCCTTACCGCTAAATTTCGCCACAGGGATTCCTAAAGAAGCGATAATTGGTGTGACAACAAGTGTGACCTTGTCACCAACTCCTCCTGTAGAGTGTTTATCGATTTTAAAGCCATCAATAGACGTTAAATCAATAACATCCCCTGATTCGATCATGGCCTTTGTTAAATAAAATGTTTCATCATCAGACATACCTAGTAAGCGTATAGCCATTAAAAGTGAACTTGCTTGATAATCTGGAATGGAACCCGTCGTATAGCCTTCAACAAAATACTGAATTTCAGCTTGAGATAGCTCTATTCCTTGTTTTTTCTTTTCAAACAATTGAACCATATTCATACGAAAAACCCCCTTATTTCAAATCATGTAAGAAACTTTTGCCGAATGGTGGTGCTTCTACACTAAAGTTTTCAGCAACTGTCGCTGCAATATCCGCAAAAGTTTCACGCAAAGCTAGTTCTGTTCCACCATTGAAACGTGGTGAATAGACAATTAACGGTACATATTCACGTGTATGATCTGTTCCATGGAAGGTTGGATCATTTCCGTGATCGGCAGTAATGATTAATAAATCATCCTCTGACATCGCTTCTGTAATTTCTGGTAGGCGTGCATCAAATTCTTGTAGTGCCTGTCCATAGCCTAATGGATCACGACGATGACCAAAGTTGGCGTCAAAGTCCACTAAATTTAAGAAGCTCATCCCACGAAAATCACGGCGGACAACCTCTGCAAATTGATCCATACCATCCATATTATTTTTTGTGCGTACCGAATCAGTGACACCTTCACCATTGAATATATCTGAGATTTTTCCAATGGCAATGACATCTAATCCTGCGTCCTTTAAAACATTCATTGTTGTACGACCAAATGGCTTCAATGCGTAGTCATGTCGATTGGCAGTACGTGTGAAGTTGCCTGGCGTACCAACAAATGGTCTTGCAATGACACGTCCTACTAAATATTCAGGCTGTAATGTTAATTCACGCGCCATTTCGCAAATTTTATATAATTCTTCTAATGGAATGATTTCCTCGTGAGCAGCAATCTGTAAAACAGGATCGGCTGATGTATAAACAATAATCGCACCTGTTTCCATATGTTCCTTACCGAAATCTTCAATCACTTGTGTACCGCTTGCTGGTTGATTGCACAGTACTTTACGACCTGTACGTTGCTCTAACTCAGCAATAAGCTCCGCTGGAAATCCTTCTGGATAAACCTTAAATGGTTTATCGATATTTAACCCCATGATTTCCCAATGGCCTGTCATCGTGTCTTTGCCGACAGATGCTTCTTGCATTTTACCGTAGTATGCTTTTGGCTCTGTAGCCGCGTGCATACCTTGCAATGATTCAATATTTGCTAAACCAAAGGACTCCATCACTGGCATTGTAAGCCCATTCATTTTTTCAGCGATATGTCCTAATGTATGTGCACCAACATCACCAAAATTTGCTGCGTCTGGCGCTTCACCTATACCTACTGAGTCCATGACAACAACATGGATTTTGTTAAACGGTTTATTCATAATGGTTGCCTCCTAATCTCATGACTCTATTTTACCAAAAAAATGCGAAAAATAAAGGTCAGACATCCGACTAAAATAATTTTTACTTATTGAAGAGTTTTAAGCACGTGGATGGAATTGCTTATAGACCTCAGATAATCTTGTTTTACTAATATGTGTATAAATCTGCGTTGTAGAAATATCTGCATGACCAAGCATCTCCTGCACCGCTCGTAAATCAGCGCCATTTTCGACCAAATGAGTTGCAAAGGAATGACGCAATGTATGTGGGGTTAATTCATGTTGGATGCCTGCCTTTAAAGCATGCTCCTTCATTAATTTCCAACAACCCTGCCTTGTTAAACGTTTCCCTCTTTGATTAATAAAAAACGCATCTGTTTTTGGGTGCTTTCCTTGCAACTGACCACGAGCACCGTTTAAATAGGCATTAATCGCCGAAAGGGCATTTTTGCCAAGTGGAATAATTCGTTCCTTCCCACCCTTCCCAAAGACACGGACAAAGCCCATCGTTAAATGAATATCGGCTAAATCCAGTGCAATGAGCTCACTGATGCGCATGCCAGATCCATATAGTAACTCTAGCATGGCAAGATCACGTATACCTTGTGGCTTACTTCGATTCGGAGCTGTTAGTAACGCTTCGATTTCTTCGATAGATAGGATATTCGGTAGCTTTTGCTCAATAGTTGGCATTTCTAAATGAACAGTCGGATCTGTTTCTGCACGCTTTTCTCGCAGTAAAAATTGATGGAAGCTCCGGATAGAAGAAATATGACGGGCAACGGTACGGCTTGTCTTCCCCTGTGCTCGCAATTGCTCCAAATGCCGCAAAATAGTTGTTCGTTCCACACGGCTAAAATCAGCCATCCCCTCTGCTTCCTGCAAAAAATGCACATAGCTTTCTAAATCACGGCGATAGGATGCTAATGTATTAACAGATAACTGCCTTTCCACCTGAATAAAATGGATATAGTCCTCTACTGCATATTGAAATTCATTCATCATAACGCCCCCTCACTGTCAATTATTCTCTATTTTATCATGGCCTTAAGAAATGTGCTAAAGCCCCCTCTATTCGACATAATCCAACCATATTATCGTTACATTATAATTAATCCAAGGCCACCCTACTTAAATGTGTCCAAGTTATTAATAACTCTTTCATTAAGCTCGTCCGAGGAGACTTCTGTTCTTACACTTCGCTTTCGGAACAAAAACATTTGCTGCCTCAAAAAAACAAAAAACTGCCCGATTCAATCTATACTTAAGATTAAAACAGACAGCTTTTTGTTATTTTTCTTCATTCGATTCGTCGTTTTTATCATGACAGCGCCAGCATATGCCGTGGAAAGTTAGTCGGTGATCTTTTATAATAAAGTTCCAACGTTTTTCAACAACGGCTTCCACATCTTCAAGTAAATCTTCTTGAATTTCATCAACAGCACCACATTCGATACAAACAAGATGATGGTGGAAATGGGCAGCTCCCTCTTGGCGTAGGTCATAGCGCGATACGCCATCGCCAAAGTTGATTTTGTCGACAATTTTGAGCTCAGTTAATAATTCTAACGTTCTATAAACAGTAGCTAGACCAATCTCTGGTGCTTTTTCTTTTACTAAAAGATAAACATCCTCAGCACTTAGGTGGTCCTCTTCGTGCTCAAGCAAGACAGCAACTGTCGCTTCTCGCTGCGGCGTCAGCTTGTAACTAGCACTATGCAGCTGTTTTTTTATACGATCAATTCGGCTCTCCATGTGACGCCCCCCTAAACTCTTTCCATTATACCAAAGGAGTAAATCCTATTACAAGATAGTGAATAGATTTCTAACATGCTTCTATTTTTTATCTGATCACAATTTCTGTCCATTCAATCCTTCATTTTAACACATAAGCAATAACAATAAACTCAGCAACTATTATGATGAAAAATGCGATAAAATTCAACAAAATTGTTCGACCAGATACTTGTTTCCCGATTTTTCGCTTGGACCAAGCGGGTACAAGTAAATTGCATAGGACTAGCAACAATATACAATAGATGAGCTGAAATGGAAACCACCAAATCGTATAAAGCCAAAAAGCTTCAAGTTTTTGTAATAAAAAAACAGAACTAAAGCCAAAAAAAGTGGCACGTATGGCTACTGTCACACGCACTAAAACTTTTAATACGCTATGTGTTGCTAGTAATAATACAAGACCTATAGAAATAGTGACAGGCAGTACTAAACGAAAAATGGAGTGCCTGTCCCCATCTGCTAAACGAGGCTCTATAAATAATATAAATGGTTCCGCTTTCGGTCCACCAATAATATGAAAGAAAATAACGCCGCAAACAAAACTTACTGCAATGATGGAAGCGTGATAAAAAATAGACACCGTACGAGACATAAACATGCTCCTTTTCTATCAAGGTTTGTACAGCTTATGCTCGTCCGTCTCTATTATGCTAAAAGATTATTTTCTAAATTGGCAGCCAGCCAGAGTACTGCAAATGCCGTTTTAGCATCATATATACGCTGATCTGCCACCATTATTTGTGCTTCTTCCAACGAAACTTCTAATAATTCGACAAATTCATCCTCATCTAAATCTGCTTTATTATCTATTGTATATAATTCCCTCGCTACAAACAAATGAATAACTTCATCCGCAAAGCCTGGTGATGTTGCAAATGTTTGTAAAAAAGTCAGTTTATGCGCTCCATAGCCTGTCTCTTCCTCTAATTCACGACGTGCTGTCACCACTGGCTCCTCACCAGGTTCCAGCTTCCCTGCCGGAATTTCAACGATTGAACGTTCAAGCGCTTTACGATATTGTTCTACCAACACTAGTTTCCCCTCGTCCGTAACGGCAATAACTGCTACGGCACCGGGATGCTTTATGATTTCACGTTTCGCAACCTGTCCATTTGGTAAAGTTACCTCATCAATTTGTAGTTTTATTATTCTTCCATCATAGATTGGTGTTGTTGTCGTTGTTTTTTCCTCAAACTTTTTCACTGACGATAACCTCGCTTGTTCTTCAGATATGTTCATTGTACCATTACAAGTAGAGAAATCGAAGGAGGACGATCATATGAAAAAAAGACAGCTTGGCATAAGTGAATTGTTTATTTCAGAGATTAGTTTAGGAGGCATGTCTCTTTCGACAGATAAAAAGCAAGCAGCTGCCATTGTCGATATGGCATTAGATGCCGGGATTAATTATATCGACACAGCGGATTTATATGATTTTGGTGCAAACGAAGAAATCATTGGTACAACGTTAGGTAAACGTCGTCATGATGTCATCCTAGCAACAAAGGTAGGAAACCGTTGGACAGAAGGCGTCGATGGTTGGCATTGGGACGCATCCCCAGACTATATTAAAGAAGCTGCCTATGCTAGCTTACGACGACTAGGTACAGACTATATTGATGTCTATCAATTACATGGCGGCACAATGGAAGATGATTGGGATGGAATTATTGACACATTTGAAGAACTTAAAAAAGAAGGGCTCATTCGTGAATATGGCATTTCTTCTATTCGTCCAAATGTATTGCAGCGATTTTTACCTGCAAGCTCAGCTAAAAGCGTTATGATGCAATATAGTGCTCTAGATCGTCGCCCTGAAGAATGGTTTGAGTTTATTGCAAATCAAGGTGCATCTGTTGTAACACGTGGCACAGTGGCAAAAGGCTTATTAACAAATAGCTGGCAACAACGTCTACAACAGGTCAATGGTTTTAACGGCTATACGGCAGAGGAATTAACAGCATCGTTAACAGACTTAGCTTTACAATATGATGATTTACATGCGCTGGCCATCGCCTTTAATTTGAAAGAGCCTACGATCGCTTCAACGGTAATTGGGGCAAGCTCACAACAACAGCTAGCTCAAACGCTAGCTGCCTATGAAAAAATCAACGTAATCACAGATTTTAATGCAGCCAATAAACTGACTAAAAATGAGCAGTATCAAGAACACCGATGAAAAAATGGCTGGTCTTCATCATCTGTCTTGTCATATTAGTAATCTCCTCTAGTATGACCTATGAGCAACAGAGTATCCTACCAGAATTAGAAGATCTACTTGCCAATAAACCTTTTGAAAAACAACTATCTGTTTTAAAAATTCCCTATTGGGGAACCATCGTTTCCGTTGAAGAACGTGGTTATTTTCCATTTGTAGAGTTTTTAATTCGTAAATTGACACATTTTATTGGGTTTGGATGCATTGCACTTGGTCTGTATTTTGCTTGGGGAAAAAGACGTTTGGCAGCAAGTATTGCCATTGCAGGAACAGCTACAATTGCTATCATTGACGAATTTCGTCAAAGCTTTACACCAGGTCGCACAATGAGCTTCCAAGATGTCTTGGTCGATACAGCTGGAGCCATTGTTTTTGTGAGTATCGTTGTTGCACTGAGAAAAATACTTAAAAATAAAAGACAAAAGGCATTACCGTAGCCTTTTGTCTTCATTGTGTTGAATAACAAAATATCCATAGAATTTAAAGTAAAAAAAGGTTTGCCGCTCTACAAAAGAGTTCTCTTTTTTACAAAGGTTTCACAAATAAAATGAAGGTGTTCACTACTTTATTGATGGTAGTGGTGATTAATCGCGTCTCCACTCTCTAAAAATAGAAATATTTTATTCACTACTGCTACTGACACTTTTACAGAATGGTTAATGTGGAGTGGAGCCAGCGTCACAGAGAAGACCCTGGAGCGAACGTAAGTGAGGGAAGCAGATCATCGGACGCCCCCTGAAAAGGACGCTGGCGGAACGGAACTACTCGCCTTGCTAAAAAATCTTTTTTGTGACATTACCATTTTTAACCAAAATAAAGACAAAAGGCACAATCATAGTCTTTTGTCTTAGCCATTTTTTAAAGTTGGAATCTCCAAAAATAGAGGGAGTTTGTTTCTTTATACAAGGCAGCTCCTGCTTTTTCTAAAACTCGATGGGATGCCACATTATCTTTTTCGGTATCTGCAATAACGTATTTTACATTTAGTTGATGAAGTAACCAGTTTTGAAGAGCTATGATTGATTCTGTCATATAGCCCTGCCCCTGATAAGGAGGAAAAGTATAATACCCAATCACAACTTCCTCTTGGTCATTTGGCATACCTTTTAGCATTATGCCACCAACAGCACAATTTTTCTCTTTTAACACAAGTAACCAGTTCGTATGCCAAAGATAGTTTTGCTCATCTTCTACGACTTTGGAAAGTCTAAAATACAATGCTTGTTTAAGCTCGCAATCTAAACGCCCCTCACCCATACTTAATGACAACTGCTTGGCCATTTGTTTCTCATGCTCTATTAGTAATTTTAGATACTTGGCGTTTAAAGGAATTAATCTTATTCTTTCTGTCTGTAATTCTACCATGTTGTTCTCCTAACATAATTTAATTGATACTAAACTACAATTAGGTATATGTTATTGGCAGCGTCTCCCGTTCCATTAAATTCAAAAATCTCTCTTTGTATATCGACTATAACGACATAATTTAAATGCTGTAAAAGACAAAACAGTGAACCCACCTGTGTGAATTCACTGCTTTATTTTTAAAATTTAGAGCCTTTATCGCCGTATTCGTTTAGTAATTCTTCAAACGATTTATTTTTTTCACGTTGTTTGCGTTCAAACGCTAATTTTGCTTGACGTTCTTCCTCTGCCGCCTGCTCTTTAGCAGTTAAATCTTGCTTCGCCGCTTTTAATTTTGCGAGCACATCGCCGCCAAGCTGATCCGCTAATGTGACCGCCTCTTGCTTAGGTAGGCTAGCTGTCATGCTATTGTCAGTGCGTTGCTGCTGTTTTCGTTTCTTTCCCATTACATTCACCTTCTTATTGATATCAAGGGCGCTTTACAACAGTTGCTACGCCTTGTCCTCCACCGATACATAATGTGGCTAAGCCCGTTTTTGCGTCACGCTTTTCCATTTCATGCAATAGCGTCACTAAAATACGAGCACCACTTGCACCGATTGGATGACCAAGAGCAATAGCACCCCCGTTCACATTTAGTTTATCATGATTAAAGCTTAATTCACGATCTACAGCAATTGATTGTGCTGCAAATGCTTCATTTGCTTCAATTAAATCGATATCGTCTAAAGTTGTCTCTGCTTTTGTTAGTGCTTTTTGGACAGCTTTTACAGGACCTGTCCCCATAATAGCTGGATCGACACCTGCGCTGGCATTCGCTGTAATAATCGCCATTGGTTGAATGCCTAGCTTTTGTGCTTTTTCCTTTGACATCACCACAACTGCTGCTGCACCATCATTAATACCCGATGCGTTCGCTGCGGTAACGGAGCCATCCTTTTTAAATGCTGGTCGTAGCTTAGCTAAGGACTCCGCTGTCACACCTGCTCGTGGAAATTCATCTTTATTGAAAAGAAGTGGCTCTCCCTTACGCTGTGGAATCTCGACAGCCACGATTTCATTTTCAAACTTGCCAACTGCAATCGCTGCCTCTGCACGTTGCTGAGAACGAGCCGCAAAAGCATCCTGCTCTTCTCGAGAAATTTGATACATATCACATAAATTTTCAGCGGTAATCCCCATATGATAATCATTAAAAGCACACCATAGGCCATCTTGAATCATTGTATCTACTACCTTTTGATCACCCATTCGGAAGCCTTCTCGTGCATTTTTTAAGACGTAAGGTGCTTGGCTCATATTTTCAAAGCCCCCCGCAACAACAATCTCAGCATCTCCCGCTATAATCGCCTGTGTGGCTAAATGAACAGCCTTTAAACCCGATCCACATACTTTATTAATTGTTAATGCTGATACCTCGTGAGGTAACCCCGCTTTAATTGCCGCTTGACGAGCTGGGTTTTGTCCAAGCCCTGCCGCTAAGACATTCCCCATAATGACCTCATCTACTTGTTCTCCTGCTACACCTGCACGTGCTAACGCCTCTTTAATGACAATGCTACCTAACGTTGTCGCTGGTACGTCTTTTAATGTCCCCTGAAATGAGCCTATCGCTGTACGCACAGCACTCACGATTACTACCTCGTTTGTCATAATCATTCTCCCCTTTTCCCCGTTCAAAAATCAACACTGCATGCATATGCTACTAGCAGATATGTATATTTTAACAAATATTTTGACGATTTTCGATAATAGAAATAATCGCAGTTTTGCCAAAGATATTGTAAAATGTTGACGTGTTTTAAACAATCTTAGTTGGGAACATTACAAATAAGAAACAGCATGTGGAGGTGTTTTATGATGAAAAAGAAGATGCTTTTATTCTCTGGTATTACAACAACGCTAGCCGCAGCTGCAACAGGTCTGTTCGGCTTCGCGCTTTCCAATAAATTAATGTATATCCAACAAAAAGACCCGGAGTTTGTTCGAGAACGAGAAACGACTGCCAAGCGCTTTGATGAAGCTTGGTACAATAATAACTTGAAATGTGAACTCAATATTGATTCTCCTAATGGCTACTCAATTCGAGGCATTATGTTTCAGCCTTTGCAAACTAATAACACCATCATCATTTGTCACGGTGTCACTGAAAATAAAATAAATTCCGTAAAATATGCTCGATTATTTGAAAGACTTGGCTATAATTCAGTTATTTTTGACCATCGTCGTCATGGTGAATCTGGGGGCAAAACAACGAGTTATGGCTACTATGAAAAAAATGATCTTGATGCAGTAGTAAAGACAGTGAAAGCCATGATTGGTGAAGACGCTATCCTTGGGATTCACGGTGAATCCATGGGGGCAGCAACTATGCTACTTTATGCTGGAACAGTGGAAGATGGTGCTGATTTCTATATTTCAGACTGTGCGTTCTCCGATTTTTCCATGTTGTTGAAGCAAATCGCCAAAACCGAATTTAAATATGGCTCCATTATTCCCATTCGCTTTGCCGATTTCTTTGTTCGCCTCAGAGATGGTTACTCCTTCAAAAGTGTAACACCTGCTGAAGCCGTGACACATATTGAAAAACCAGTACTCTTTATTCACAGTATTCCTGATACATTTATTCCAGCGTCGATGTCACTAGATCTCTACAATAAAAAAGCAGGTCCCAAAAAATTAAAACTTTTTGACACTGGGGCACATGCACAGTCCTTTAATGAAAATATGGATGAATATGAGGATTTAATTCATGATTTTTTAGAAAGTTTTATTTACCAAAAAATCAATCCCGAGTCTTCCTCCTCCAATGTCATTCCATTCCATTTTTAGCACACATGAAAAAAGATCATGTCAAAGGCAGAAAAAGCAACTTTGCAAGGTGAGAGGTTGATTTCCGTTCCGCCAGCGCCCTTTCCATGGGGCGTCCGATGAGCCGCTTCACTCACTTACGCTCGCTCCAGGGTCTCATCTGTGACGCTATTCCCCTAGGAGTGACGCTGGCTCCACCCCAATCAACCATTCTGCAAAGTGTCTTTACTTTTTTTCATAGTAATATAGCGATTAAATAGCCCATTATTTTTAGAGGGAATAAGCTCTTATTTTCAATGTGGGGAAGTGATGTGTGACAACACCTCTCCATAAAGAGTAGTGAAGACCTTCGCCTTATTTGAAAACCTTTGCTAAAAAGGTAATACTTTTGTAGGTAGGAGTGGAAGGCTACTTGACTCCCGTGGGATAACGAGACAGGCGAGCCTCTAAACGGAGCAAGCGGCTCGGGACGCTCGCCCACAGGAAAGCAAGTAGCCTGCAAGGGAAATCCATTTCTACCTTCCAATTGACTGTTTTGTTTTTCAACACTAAGAAAACCTTGCGGAATTATCTCCGCAAGGTTTTATAAATGATTATTCTCCAAAAACGATATGCCATTCATCTCGTTTTGCTAAAAATTCTTCAGCTAATGATTGTGCACCTTCCAAGCTATGGCTAGCAGCCCAGCCACACTGCACCTCATTGCATGCAGGAACAGCTGTTGCTTTTGTCACATCAATAAATGTTTTCTCTAAAATAGTTAATAATTCCTCATAATCATTATGATTAATCAGTGATACATAGAAGCCTGTTTGGCAACCCATTGGACTAAAATCAACAATGTGATCAGAGTAGTTACGAATAATGTCAGCAGATAAATGCTCTAAAGAATGTAAGGCAGGCATATCCATATGCTCTTTATTTGGCTGTTTAAAGCGAATATCATATTTGTACACTTCGTCGCCATTTTGGCCCGTTTTAATACCAGCTAAACGAACATAAGGTGCCTTTACTTTTGTATGATCCAGATCAAAGCTTTCTACATTTGTCTTTTCTTTTTGCATAATACATAACCCCTTTCCGTATGGTAATTCTATTATACATAGTTTCCCGATAGAATTATATGATTTTCAAGAATTTTTTAAATACTGTAAAAAATATAAAAAAAAACAACTAGTTAAGTTTGAACTAGTTGCTCTCATCATTCCGATTACTTTTGGAATTTATTCATTTGTGCCATCATTTGACGTACTTGCTTTTCAGACGGCGTACGACCCATTTGTGCCATCATCATACGAATCATTTGCTCATTAATAGGTGGGTTTTCTTTTAAATATTTCATCATAGCTTGACGAGCGAAATAGAAACCAAGTGCCGCTCCCGCTGCTAATGCGATAATTACGATAATAATCCAGCCCCATGTAGGCATACAACCAACCTCCTCCACTACAATATACCGAGAAAAACTCTCCACGCACCATTATACACCAAATGATAGCGTGTTACTATATATTGTAGTGAATTTATCTAGTGCATTGTATACTTCATCGGCTTTAACCACCCACACTCATTATCCTGTTTATTAAAAGCAATAAACCGTTCACTCATTTTGGCAAGCATTTGAAATAAATCTAAATCTAGCATTCGCGAACCTTCACAATAAACGCAAATTTTACGATCGACCAAATAAATAGCCATTTTGCCTTTTATCGGATGTTCTAAAAACAAAGCATTGCGGGCTCTTTCTAAATGTGCATATTTGGAATCAAGTTGATGTTCCAACATCGCTGCAATTTCTTCAAAACGAACAGATTCACATATATATGCAAGCTCTTTTAAGGATTTCTCGTTGGCGTCTTCACAGCCTTGCATCATCTCTAACAACTTACGCTCTCTGCCAAAAATAAATGTTAAATGCTCTTCTTTTATCTTATATATAGAATAGGTTCTCACCAGAAATCCTCCTTCGCTCAGTTTCTTTTCCATAAGTATAGCTCATCCAACCTTGTTAATTTGTCAAACGAAGGAAGGATCTATCTTCTATTTTTGTCGAAAAAATTCTAGTTTCGCATCTATAAATGACTTTATGACAAATGGTATTTTTTGATAAAACAAAATAGTTATTTTCCAAAAACAAGAAAAAGCAGCTCGTTTTATACGCCAAAAACCCACTTTCGTTACAGCTTAGATGGTTCTCAGCCTCAAGACCTAGATCAAAATCAATTTCGAGTCCGTTTTAGACAATCTTGTATAGAGGTAACATAAAGGTACAAACGAAAGGAGCTAAAACAAATGAAAAAATTTCTTTTATTAACTGGAGGCGTCATCGCAGCATGTGTTGCACTTGCCTTAATAGGACCACTGGCAGGTTTACTATTCTCTGGATTATTTGTAGCACTAGGCATGCATTTCTACATGGCAAGCAAATCAACATTCGGTAAAATTTTCTGGTTTACAGTTGGTCTAATCGGTGTTCTATCAGCAGTGTCTAACATTCCAGCAATGATCGGTCTTGCAGCTATCGCTATTATCTATGTCATCTATAAAAAATGGAATGGCGAAGATGTAAAAATCCCTACAATCGAAGGGAAAAAAGAAGAAGATCCGTTTACAAACTTTGAAAAAGAATGGTCAAACTTAACAAAATAAAAAGGAGCGAAATTAAATGAATTTATTTCAACGTTTTAGATATACAGTAGAGGCAGACTTACATCAAATATTTGATAAAAAGGAACAAAAAAATCCGATTGCAATGTTAAATCAATACATTCGCGAGGCAGAAAAACAAACAGAACAAACAGGTAAATTATTAGAACGACAAGGGCAATTAAAAGAAAAGCTAGAGCAAGAATATAAGCAAAATGCTGAATTACTAGCTAAACGTGAAGCCCAACTAACATTGGCAACAACTAGTGGTGAACAGGATTTAATTGATTTCGCTACAGATGAAGTAACGGCTTACACAGCTCGTAATCATACACTACAAGCGAGCATTGAATCGAGTACACGTGAATACTTCGAGCTAGAGCGTAAATTCGAAACAATGAAGCATAAAATTAAAGATATGAAAGTACGTCAATTACAGCTGATGGGAAAAGAAAATGTAACACGTGCTCACCATCAAATGGACGGCATGATTGCCAAAAACAATAAAACAAATTTTGAAGATTTAGAAGCCTATATCGATAAATTAGCTTACCAAATCGATAAAGATCATGAGGTAACAACTTTCGAGGCAAGACTGGCAGAATTAGAAAAAAAAGCAGCAGAAGATCACTCACCACTGCTAATTGAAAATAAATAACATGTTATAATGAAAGCAATGCGCCAACTTTATAAGGCGCATTCTTTCACGTTTAAAAATAGAGGGTCCCATTCCCTCTCTTATACTATTAGTAGAAGGAAGGGTGACCCTCTTGCAAAATTTCACAACAAATAAGCTCACGTTTTGGGTACTATGCTTCTTTTTACTCGTCTTTGTAGAGCTTACTATTTTTAATAATGGCGGAGCCTTCTGTTTATTGATTGGGGCAGTACTTCTTTATTTAAGTTTTTCCAAAAAAGTTCGTTTTTTTAAATGGACAGGAATTTTCTTCATTGCTATTGCTTTGTTTACCATGTGGAGCCTACGTTTATTCGTCGTCATCATGCTCTTATATATGCTTTATCAATACCTACAACGAGAAAACGAACCAAAGGTAGTCGGTGCAGAGCTTTTTGAAAAGCTTCCTACAACTAAAAATGACTTGATTGGCACAATGCCAGCACCTACAGAAGCGTACAAATGGCAAGATGTACAAATTCAACGCCTTGCAGGAGATATTACGATTGATACAACACAAACAATTTTACCTGCTGGCACTAGTCTCATTACAATTCGCCAAGGGATCGGGAAAGTTCAAATCTATATTCCCTATGAAATCCCTTTCCGTTTACAGTATACGACGTTATTTGGTGAGCTTATCTGCTTACATAAGGGGCCACAACGCATCTTAAATGAAAGTATTACTTTCGCTGACGGCAACCCTGAGGATGCTAAACGCGTTTTAATTATTCATGTCGCAACCTGGCTGGGAGATTTGGAGGTGCTACGAAAATGATTGCCTTTATCTCAAGATTGTTTACGCTATTTTTCATTTTAATGAGTGCTGTTTTCGGTCTGCTTGTGGCGGTATGGGGCAATCCGGATGAAAAAACATGGGAGCCATTGTGGCAGCAGACTTACGATAATATTCCGCTAGGAGGCATCATCGTAGTTAGCCTGTTTGTACTTAGCTTCCTATTTGCTAGCTGGATCAGCATGACTGCTCGGGCACGAGAAGCTCAAGCAACACGCATTGTGAAGCAATTAATCGAGCCTGATTTTATTTTCCCTAAAAAACAAGCACTTCCGAAATCATTAAAAAAGGCAATAGTTCAAACAAGTGAATTAATCGATACACAGCGAAAAAGCTTACAGCGACTCTCCAATGAACGGGCAGAAGCAAATGATAAAATTATTCAGGAGCGTATTATTGCTGAACGCCAACGACTTGCTAGGGAATTGCATGATTCCGTATCACAGCAATTATTTGCGGCTTCTATGTTACTCTCAGCATTAACTGAAAATGACGAAAATGCTACTAGCTTAAAACAGGTGGAAAAGATTGTTCAGCAGGCACAGCTAGAAATGCGCGCATTGCTGCTCCACTTACGACCTGTAGCTCTACACAATAAAACGCTAGCACAAGGCTTAGAGGAATTGATTATTGAACTTCAACAAAAAGTTTATTTCCATATTGAATATGAGCTAGAGGAAATGGCCTTAACAAAAGCAGAAGAAGACCATTTATTCCGTATTGCACAGGAAGCCCTCTCTAACACGCTCCGTCATGCCAAAGCAAGTGAAGTGGAGTTACTGCTTGTTGCACGAGATGACTTAGCCATTTTACGAATTCAGGATAATGGGTTAGGCTTTGATGTGGAGGCCGATAAATCAACTTCGTACGGCTTACAAAATATAGCTGAACGAGCTGTTGAAATTGGCTGCACATACAAAATTGTGTCCGTGCCTGAAGAAGGAACGATTGTGGAGGTTAAAATTCCGCTACAGAAGGAGGAGGTTCATGTCGATGATACAAGTGCTCATAGTGGATGATCATGAAATGGTACGGATTGGCGTTTCAGCCTATCTTTCAGCACAACCAGATATTACAGTTGTAGGTGAGGCTGAAAACGGCAAAGAGGCTGTGGAGCGTGCCCTTGCCCTAAGACCTGATATTATTTTAATGGATAATGTCATGCCCATCATGACAGGAGCAGAGGCAACAGCGGAAATTTTAACGGCATGGCCAGAGGCAAAAATCATGATGGTGACTAGTTTTTTAGATGACGATAAAGTCTACCCTGCTTTAGAGGCTGGTGCGGTAAGCTATATTTTAAAAACTTCTAATGCTAAACAAATTGCCGATGCTATTCGTAAAACCATAGGTGGCGAAACAGTATTAGAGCCAGAAGTCACATCCAAAATGATGCACCGTATGCGCCACGGTAATAATACGCCCCTTTACGAACAGCTCACTGACCGTGAAATGGAAGTATTATTGCTCATGGCAAAGGGTAAAGCCAATCAGGAAATCGCTGACGAACTATACATTGCCTTAAAGACCGTAAAAACACATGTTAGCAATATTTTAGCAAAGCTCGAAGTGCAAGATCGTACACAGGCCGTTGTCTACGCTTTTCAAAATGGCCTTGCTAAATAAACACCTACATAAAAAACTGCATGTCAGCATGCAGTTTTTTCATGTATTTAGAGATACTTGATTAGATCCACAATATACCTTTTCTAATTCTTGTCGTGATCCATAACCATATGTCACGCCGATAGCATCAAAATCATTTTCACAAGCCCCGATCATGATAAATTGTTCCTTTGGATACTTGGCAAAATGATGCAGCACCTCTGCAATAATCTCACTTTTATCATAATGAAAAACGATAAAAAATACCGCAACACTCAGCGAACTTAAACATCGACTGAGTGTTGCGGTATTTTAATATAAATTATAGTGCTTTTACTTTCGCTACGACATTTTCTACAGTGAATCCGTATTTTTCCATTACTAATTCACCTGGAGCTGATGCACCGAACTTGTCGATTGCAAGAACGTCACCTTCAAAGCCAGTATATTTATGCCAGCCAAATGATGCACCCATTTCAATCGCAAGACGTTTTGTCACAGCTTTTGGTAGGACAGATTCTTTATAAGCTGCGTCTTGTTTTTCAAAGCGATCCATAGACGGCATGGAAACAACTGCCACATCCACACCTTCTGCTTTTAATGCTTTCTGTGCTTCAACAGCAAGTGAAACCTCAGAGCCTGTTGCGATTAAAATAGCATCTGCTACTTCTTTTGTAGCAGGAGATACTGTGTAAGCACCCTTCGTAACACCATCACGAACTGTTTCAATAGAAGCGTCAAGGACAGGTAAGTTTTGACGAGATAATACTAAAACAGTTGGCGTTTTTTCTGATGCTACGGCAAGCTCCCAAGCTACCGCTGATTCATTTGCATCCGCAGGACGAATAACAGATAGATTTGGCATCGCACGTAGTGATGCAAGGTGTTCGATTGGTTCATGTGTTGGACCATCTTCCCCTACTGCAATAGAGTCATGTGTAAATACATATGTTACAGGAAGCCCCATTAATGCAGAAAGACGAACTGCTGGACGAACATAATCAGAGAATACGAAGAACGTACCGCCAAATACATTTAAACCACCATGAAGAGCCATACCGTTCATCGCAGCACCCATTGCAAATTCACGAACACCAAACCAGATGTTGCGACCAGCATAATCGTCTGCAGAGAAATCGCCTGCGCCCTTCATCGTTGTTTTATTGGAGCCAGCAAGGTCAGCGGAACCACCAAAGAATGAAGGAGTTTTCTTCGCAATGGCATTAATCGCGTCACCAGAAGAAGAACGTGTTGCTACAGATTTACCTGCCTCATATACTGGTAGCTCTGACGCAAAGTCCTCTGGTAATTCACCATTCATCGCTTTTTCAAATTGAGCCGCTAACTCTGGGAACTCTTCTTTATATGCAGCAAATTTAGCATTCCAAGCTTCCTCAGATTGTGCACCTTGTATTTCAGCAGCAGCATTAAATGTATCATACACTTCAGCAGGAATTTGGAATGGCTCGTGTGCCCATTCATACGCAGCTTTCGTTAAGACAACTTCATCTGTACCAAGTGGCGCACCATGTGAATCTGCTTTACCAGATTTATTTGGAGAACCAAAACCAATCACTGTTTTTACTTCAATTAATGTTGGTTTGCCAGTTGATTTTTTCGCTTCTTCAATTGTGGCATTAATGGCATCTACATCTGTACCATCAGCCACTTTTAAGTAATTCCAGCCATAAGATTCAAAGCGTTTTTGTACGTTTTCTGAGAATGACTTTTCTAAGTCACCGTCTAAAGAAATATCATTAGAATCGTAAAGTACGATTAATTTTTCAAGTTTTAAGTGACCAGCCAATGAAATAGCTTCAGCTGCTACACCTTCCATTAAGTCACCATCACCACAAAGGGCAAATGTGTAGTGGTCAACGATATCATGACCAGGTTTATTGTAAGTAGCCGCTAAATGACGCTCAGCCATTGCCATACCAACTGTCATAGCAATCCCTTGACCAAGCGGACCAGTTGTTGCCTCCACACCTACTGTATGACCGTATTCAGGATGTCCTGGTGTTAATGAATCCCATTGGCGGAAGTTTTGAATTTCTTCCATTGGTAAACCATAGCCTCCAAGATGAAGTAAGCTGTACAGAAGCATAGAACCATGACCAGCTGATAGTACAAAACGATCACGGTTATACCATTTTGGATTTGCTGGATTATGGCGTAATTGTTTTGTCCATAGCGTATAAGCCATTGGCGCCGCCCCCATTGGTAAACCTGGGTGACCAGAATTTGCTTTTTCGATAGCGTCGATTGACAAAGTTCGAATAGCATTAATTGCTAAAAGATCCGCGTGTTGAGTCATTATATTGTGACATCCTTTCTCGTCCTATATTGTTCTTTTACAGTTTAGTCAACATTGCTTTAGAAAACAATGCTTTTGTTATACTAATTGCGTTTTCATACATACTTTATTGAATTGTGTCACATTAATTTAGAAATTTATTTTTTTTAGCTTGTCTTACTTTCTCTGGTGTCACATCATTACCTTCTGCATCTACCACTTTTACATTTTCAATCGTATCTCGCATAGTCGCTCTAAACGTATCTAAGTACTCCTTGCGAAGCGCTGTTCGCTCCTTAGCCTCTGCTTCTGTTAATTGACCACTTTTGGCCTTAGCAGAAAGTTCATTAATTCGGTTAATTTTTTCCTTTGATAACATTGTTACACACCTTTCAATACCTAGCTTAATGACTTCAGTATGCAAAGTATAGCATGCTTTCCCTTAAAATGCAGTTATACCAACCCTTAATAACACTTCTTAGCCATAATTTACATGACTTCCAGATGTTAGTCGTGTATAACTAATAATAAAAGGAAAAAATTTATATTTATTGGAGGAAATTAAATGAACATCACAACACAGCGATTACTTATCCGAAAATTTGAAGCCCAAGATTGGCAGGCTGTTTATAGCTATATGTCTGATGAAACGGTGATGCATTATATGCCTGAAGGAGTTTTAACGGAAGAACAAGTCCAAAAATTTATAACAGAAAATAGCGCGGATCAAGCTAAGCATTTTGCCATTACTTTACGCGATCAACCAGAAGTTATTGGTCATTTAGTTTTTCATCGATGCTTTGGCGAACATACCTATGAAATTGGATGGGTATTGAATCCTGCTTATCAGCAACATGGCTATGCATCAGAAGCTGCTCAAGCCCTATTAGATTATGGATTTTCCAAATTGAAGCTTCATAGAATAATAGCAACATGCCAACCCGAAAATATAGCTTCTTACCGAGTGATGGAAAAGATCGGTATGCGGCGTGAAGGATTTTTTAAAAAATGTATACCGCATGGTGACAATTGGTGGGATGAATACTATTACGCAATCTTGCAGGAAGAATGGCATAAAATTCTATAAAATGACCAAATGTTGTTGAAAAAGATCATGTCAAAGGCAAAAAAAGCAACTTTGCAAGGTGAGGGGTTGATTTCCGTTCCGCCAGCGTCCTTTCCAGGGGACGTCCGCTGAGCCGCTTCACTCACTTCCGCTCGCTCCAGGGTCTCAGCTGTGACGCTAAATCCCCTAGGAGTGACGCTGGCTCCACTCCAATCAACCATTTGGCAAAAGTGCCTTTTCCTTCTCTTTCATACGAGCCGTCACGATCAAAATCGCTCATTATTTGTATTCTTAGAGGGAATAAGCTCTTATTTTCAATGTGGAGAAGTGATGCGTGACACCCTCCCCTCCAGAAAGAGTAGTGAATACTTTCACTTTATTTGCCTTTGCTCAAAAGAAACATTTTTATGGATTGGAGTGGAAGGCTACTTGAATCCCGTGGGATAGCGAGACAGACGAGCCCCTGCACGGAGCGACAGCGGAGGAAGCGGCTCGGCGCTCGCCCACAGGAAAGCAAGTAGCCTGCAACGGAAATCCATTTCTACCTTTCAATTGACTGTTTTGTTTTTCAACATTTGGTCATTCAGTAAAAAGAGTATAAAATAAATGGCTAACACTTCGGACAAAACGGAGGGATACACCTGAGGAGTATGATCAAAATGGTGAGAAACAAATTAGGGATAACCAAAGCTATACTTACGAAAGAATGCGGTGTTGTTAGACAGACAATTAATTGTATTGAAAATGATAAGTACGAGCCATTAGCTTTGAAGATGGCTAAAGTCCTCAATAGCCGTATTGATGAGGTGTTTATGTATGACTAAATTTCTTCCTGATTCGATCATTACCATGAAAGATTTTGTGAAAGAAGACTCGGTATTATTACGAAAACAAACCGAAGAAGTGACGACACCCTTAAACCAAGAGGATCGAAATACTTTATTAGCTATGCTGCAATATCTCAAAAACAGCCAAGATCCAACGCTAGCAAAAAAATATAAGCTTCGCCCTGGAACTGGGTTGTCTGCAAATCAAATAGGTGTAGACAAACGAATGTTTGCTGTACTATTTGATCATAATGAAATGGTGTTTATCAATCCCAAAATCATAAGTCATTCCCTCAATATGATTTATTTACCTGATGGAGAAGGCTGCCTGTCGGTTAATCGACCTGTCCATGGTTTTGTGCCAAGATACGAGCGTATTAAGGTCAGAGCATATGACATTGATGGTCAAGAATTCATCCTGCCGTTTCAGGGCTATGGGGCGATCGTTGTCCAACATGAAATCGATCATTTAAATGGCATAATGTTTTATGATCGAATAAATAAAGAGTATCCTTTTCAACTACCTACTAACATCATCATCGACAGTTTGGCTTCCTATCAATAGCATTTTTTACTGTGAATAAAAAAGATTAGCAGGCGATATTATTTGCCTGCTAATCTTTCTTGATGTTCTTGGAAGCGACGATGAACAGTCGCTTTACTTACTTCAAAGCCCAACCCTCGAAGCGTGATCGAAATTTCCTCAAAGGTAAATCCACGTTTGCGTAGCTTGACAATTTCATCTACAGGTAGATCCTTTCGCTCCTGCCCATAGGGATTCCCTCGGTTCGATAAATTATTTTCAGGACGATAGCCATTTTCTACAGCGCGTCGCATGCCTCGACGTATTTTAGCATTATGGATTCTTCGTTGATACTCCTCCACGATTGCTAAAATCTCAAGCAGCATCGTGTCCATTTCATTTAGTTGAACGGGTCCTGCATCGCGCATGGAAAAAACATCTGTTGCTGATTTTTGCAATAAATGCAACACAGCCATCCTTGCGTTCCCACGTCCTAATCGTGTTTCATCTTGTACAAAAAGGGCATTAATTCCCTTTTCTTTAATGAAATCAAGCATTTCAAGCAAGCCATCGCGTTCCACATCATAGCCGCTATGCTTATCCTTAAATACACCCTTTACCTCATAGCCTTGCTCTCTAGCGTAGCGCAGCAACTCTTCCTGTTGGCGCTCTAATGAGGAGCTTTGTGTTTCTTTTTCAGTACTTACACGGCAATAGACAACAGCCGACATTTGTTTATTCATCATTGTTCAGTTCTCGCAATTTCGATAGTATGGATGGGATTGGCTTGATCACCCAATACAGGAATAACTAGAGACTTTCCTGCCACAATTTTAATATCTGCTAATTCATTTTCTGTTTTGACCAGCTTAATCCAATCATCTGTACTCATCTTACCACGGTATTGCTCTGCTAACGACCACAAGCTATCCCCATGTTCAATTTGAATTTCTGCGTAGTTAACATCTCCTGGATCAGTGATGTAAAGGTATCCTGCAAATAATAGACAAGCTCCTAATAAAATGGAGATATGTGTATTTTTCTTTAACCATGTCATAGTTACAACCCCTTTTTTAGAATGTTTGTTCGGAATGTATGTTCTCATAATAAAGCGAACAAACGTTTTTGTCAAACACTTTTCGAACCTATGTTTGCATACATGTTCGCATTCTGTTATACTATCAAATAAGAAGAATGATATTAGAAAAAAGAGGTGAGCACTCATGAAAAAAGTTTCGAAAAGACAAGAGGACATTTTGGCTTTTATTAAAGAAGAGGTACGAGCTAAGGGATATCCACCATCAGTACGTGAAATCGGGGAAGCAGTCGGACTTGCTTCAAGTTCAACTGTTCATGGTCATTTAGCTCGATTAGAACAAAAGGGCTTTATTCGTCGAGATCCAACAAAGCCACGTGCAATTGAAATTTTAGAGCCTGAAGAGTCTATTCAAAAGCAGCAAGTCATTCATGTACCACTTGTGGGGAAGGTAACTGCTGGTTCCCCAATTACTGCTATTGAAAACATTGAAGAATATTTCCCATTACCAGATACGTATGGCACAAGCGAGGATCAGTTATTCATGCTAGAGATTATGGGGGAATCTATGATTGAAGCAGGAATTTTAGACGGCGATTTAGTTATTGTGAAGCAAAAGGCAACAGCTAATAACGGAGATATTGTTGTAGCCATGACAGCAGAGGATGAAGCAACGGTCAAACGTTTCTTCAAGGAAAAAAATCATTTCCGTTTACAGCCTGAAAACTCATCTATGGAGCCTATTATCGTCGATCAAGTTTCTATTTTAGGACAAGTTGTAGGACTATATCGTCGTGTACATTAATCATTTAAAGTAGGTTTTGAGGATTATGTGTTCCTTCTAAGAGCATGTATCCTCTTTTTTACGCAAAAAAAGAATCCATATATGGTTGGATTCTTTGTACAGTCCCCCTGCTACGCTTCCTTTTTGAATTTTAAGCTAGCTTCAACAAAGGCTGAAAATAATTTTTGTGCAGGCTCATCTCCTGCTATAGCTAGTTCCTCGGGATGCCACTGAACAGCCAAGCAAAATGGCAACTCTTCATGAACAACTGCTTCGATAATGCCATCACTCGATTTTGCTGCTACTTTTAATTTCTCTGCTAATACATTAACTGCCTGATGATGAAATGAATTTACCGCTATTTTCTCTTGTTGTAAAATGGTCGCTAATAAATTCTCCTCCATAATTTGTACATAATGAGTAGCTACAGCTCGAGCAGATTGCTGTACATGCTTGAGCAGCTTAGTACTAAAATGGTCACTATCAATATCCTGAAATAAAGTACCACCTAGTGCTACATTTAGTATTTGAATGCCTCGGCAAATACCCAAAATAGGCATCTTTCGTGTGAATGCCGCTTCAATTAATGCTAACTCTACCGTATCTCTTGCTGGATGAATTTTCCCTAGTTTTGGTGCAGGCTCTGCCCCATACAGAAATGGATGCACGTCATAGCCTCCAGATAACAATAAACCATCTGTAAGGGATAGAATTTGTGTGGCATCCTCCTCTACGCCAAGTGGAATAATAAGCGGAATCCCACCTGCATCAATGATACTTTTACTGTAAGCAGCATTTAATCGAGAGGATAAATCATCTTCCACAAAGGCTGTAATGCCAATAATCGGTTTCACTTGCTTCCCTCCATATGCTTGAAGATTGAACAATTACCAAAAACCTAAATACCAATCGATTAATGAATCCCCATAAAAATAGACAATGATAGCGGCTAATGCAATAGAAGGTCCAAAAGGAATAGGTGTTTTTCTCCCCTGCTTGTTCTTCGTTAACACGACAAGCCCGACAATCATGCCGATAACTGCAGCTATAAATAATGTTAACAGTGTATGCATTGTACCAAGAACAAGTCCAATTAAAAAGAATAATTTAATATCGCCTCCACCCATGCCCCCGTTTGATATCACAGCAATACTATATAATATGCCGAAACCAACGACTGCACCTACAGCACAGTCCCACCAGGGTGTTAATGGCGACAATACTCGTCCAATAATAAGGAAGGGTAAAAAGAATAAAAGCACCTTATTCGGAATCAGCATATAGGCTATATCAGAAACAACAATGATGACTAATAATGAAATAAAAAATAGGGCTACTATAAACTCTATGCTCCAACCAAGCTGCCAATATGCAAAGGCAAACAATAATCCTGTTAATAATTCCATTACTGGATAAATCCAAGCTATTTTATTACCACAGCTCCGACATTTCCCCCCAAAAAACACATAAGATAAAACTGGCACTAAATCAAGCGCCGTCAGTTGCCTTTGACATTTAGTACAATGTGAAGGAGGTTGTACAATCGACTCCTTCTGTGGCACACGTAAGCCCACCACATTATAAAAAGAGCCAAAGACAAGCCCAAATAAAAATAGAAAGATTGTATAAGCCATTTCCAATTTTCTGTCCTCCTAAACTAATAGGCGCCCATACAGATGCAGTATGGAACGCCTATCAATGCAATTATTACTCTCCTTCGTAATAGAACGTCGTCACCTGGACGGTAGCTTGTAAAGTAAGATCCGTATCTTTTTCTAATTGATCCTGCTCTCCAGGCAATTTGAATTCGATTGTATCAGTTTTCATCACACGCTGTAATTGTTCAATTTCCTGTAAAAAGCTCTCTAGAGAATTAAAATCAAGCGCCCCAACCTCTAATATAAAAGTAATCAACTTTAAATTCGATGGTAAGGAATCCTTTGAAATAGATGAAATCGGTGAACTCGTAATCTTGTTATCCTGCTCACCATTAACCTCTTCTTCAGCTTGCTCCAACAGATTAAGGTCTTGCGATACATCTGATTGCGAAACAGCCGCATCATCATTTTGAACTGTTAATGACTTTATGCGTGTTCCTGTCACTTCCTCAATCTCAGCTAAATCTAGTATGATCTTTTCAACAGCTCTTGTTGTAGGTAGCTTCTGTCTTAACGCTAAAACATTGATAGTCGGCTGACCCTGCTCCTTGTCTAATTGAGCTAATTTTTCTTTTACACTAGAAATCTCTTGCTGGAGTTGTGATACATGACTCTCTTTTGCTTCTACTTCATTTAATCTTGGTAATAATAAATAATAATAAAGCGCAAATAAAATAGAAACGATTAAAGTCAATAACAAGATAATAGATGAATTTTTACTACTCGTTAATTTATTCATGAGCGTCGTCCTCCAGCTAAATACATAAAGTCGATTGTCGCCGTAATGGACACTGAATAACGTGGTACTTCTTTAAATTTTTGTTCAGGCGTTAATTCCTTCTGTTCGCCAAGCTCTATATCGAAGTTTGACACTGTATTAATTTGTGCGTCTGTAAAAAAACTACTCATTAAAAGTCGCTCTACATATTTCGATATATCGGTCATCGTTTCAAAATCCACTTCAATAGTAACTGTATTTTCCCCAAAAACGTAGCTACGCAAGTATGTTTGAGTTGGTAGTAAAGTTTTCGTTTCATCAATTAATGGGGTTACAGGATAAGAAACACCTTGAATATAGGCAACAGATTCCTCCAATGATCCCTGATCAACACTTTGTCTTACATCTAACTCTTGCTGTAATTGTTCAAGCTGTGTCGTTAATGTCTTTTCCTCAGCAGATAAACGTGACAAATCACTTTTAGCTGTAAAAAATATAAATAGTAAATAAGCTACTATTAGACCCACAATGACAATTATCAAGCTATAAAAAAGCTTTGGTGAAGTAGACCGTTTTTCAAGCTGTGGTAAGAGGTTTATATCTGGAACCATTAATGAACCTCCTTCAAAGCTAAGCCTAGCAATGTTGAAAATTCTTTTTTAAAATAAGGAAAGAACTTTTCAATTTTTGCTCCATCAACAATCATCAAAGGTGTCTCTAAATTAGAAGATAATAAGGTTCCTATTGATTTAAGTAACGGGTTATCACCAAGCATTATGATTTCATCTACTGTTTTTTCCCCTTTATGTAAAGAAAACTTAAAGAAATTCATCATTCGATCAATTTCTAAAACCTGATCCATGACGACCATCTGGTAATCTTCGGTTTCACCATTGTAGAGAAATTGGTAGCTAAATTCATCGACTTTTTTGCCCTGCCATTGTGCCATATCTGTTTCAATTGATTGATAACGTAAAAACTCAACCTGTCCGTTTGAAAAGATACTAATGGAAAGTTCATTGATAGACCACTCAGCAATTAAATATGTTTTATTAGGCATTAACATTGACATATGTTCTAATAAACGTATATTGCATAATGCTCGAATATCGGCCGCTTCAGGGTCCAAGGAGACATCTAACAGCATTCCTACTATTTTCGTAATTTCCTCTGAAGGTGCTGCAAATAATATCGCTTTACCGTCCTCCGCATCGGGATCATAAACATCAATTAACGGGTCCTGAAAAGGTAAATGAATAGAATGGCCCAACTCCATTTCAGCATATCCTCGTAATTCCTGAGGTTTAACATCTTTAGGATGCTCGAAAGTTTTTAATAAAACAGTTGTATCAGGCACAAACATACGAACAGCCTGTTTTTTTCCTGTCCACTTCACAACCTGTTCTTTAATAATTTCAAAAAGAGCCACCTCATCTATGATTGCTCCATTTTCAACAATATCAGCTGGTAAAGGATATTCATAGCCATGCCATTGACTAGGCTCAGGTCCTTTCGCCACAATCGCACGTAGCACATAATCCTTCAGTTCAATCGATACATGCGACTTTCTCTTTCTCTTAAACATGTGAAAAGACCTCCTTTTCCTATTCAGTATAAATGATTTTATCAATTAGTCATCCATTCCCCAGCCAGAAACGCAAGAAAATTATCGTTTCTGAATGGGTTGGGAGGACTGATTATTGAGTTTTAGTATTTTCTGTTTTTTTCTTATCTACTCCTGCACTTTTTAATAGTTTATTAAGTTCTTCTTCAAATATTGTTATTGCACCTGCAGTTGAGCTAACTTTGAGACTCTCTGTTTTAATCTCTTCAAATCTACCATATGAAATTGACCATTTTTTTTCACTTTCGTTATACGTTACTTTATCATTGCTTCCTAGCTCAATACCATCTACAAACGCTTCTAATTCATCTTTCACACACTCATTATCTGAGCTGTCTCCTTTACAAGCGCCATCAATATAAGCAATCTTAGCACCAGATAGAATATTTGATGCTTCTGCTAAAATAGCACGGTCCTTTGACTTATTAATAATATTACCAATTGCAGGCACAGCGATTGCTGCGATAATTGCTAAAATAACAATTACAGCTAAAAGTTCAACTAATGTTAAACCCTTCTCATTTTTCAATAGTTTTTTATTTTTCCATTTTTTAAACATAGAGAATTCCTCCTTAGTAGTTTTATATGAAGTGTGAAAACACGGTCTTCTAATTCAATTTCTAAATAAGTTTTATATAATTAAAAATTACATATTTTCATATAGTTGGAACATTGGTAAGAATATAGCCGCAACAATTACTCCTACAACAAGAGCAAGTACTATAATCATTAAAGGTTCGATAAGTGACTTCATTGTATCGACGGCACGGTTTACTTCTTCCTCGTAAAAATCAGCAATTTTTTCAAGCATGTAATCCAAGGAGCCTGTTTTCTCACCAATTGCTGTCATTTGTGTAACAAGAGGTGGAAATAGCCAGCTTTTTTCAAGTGGCTCTGATAATGTGCCACCCTTTTCTAAATTATCGCGGGCCTCCAGCACTACTTTTCCCATAACTGGATTACCTCCGACTTTTTCAACAATCGTTAGGGCTTGTAAAATCGGCACCGAGCTACTAAAAAGAGTAGATAGAGTTCTCGTCATTCTCGCTATAATATCTTTTTGTAAAAGTTGGCCAAAGATAGGCATGCGGAGTAACAAAACATTAACTGTATAATGAAACTCTTTATTATTTTTATAAAAATAACGTGATCCCACTACTAACATTAATAGCCCTAAAATCACGAGATACCAAAACTGAATCAGCCAATCACTTATACCAACAACAATAACTGTAATTAGCGGCATTTCTAAGTCCATATCTTTAAATGCATCCATAAAGGTAGGCACAATAAAAACCATTAAAAACATGCCAACCACCAGCGTTAAAAGGGATAATATTGCTGGATAGGTCATTGCCGATTGAATTTTTTTCTTGATGTTATATTGCTTTTCTAGTGTGCTTGCCAGACGATCTAATGTGTCGTCAACGTTACCAGTAGCCTCTCCAGCACGCATCATATTGACAAAAAGCAAGGGAAACACTTTGGTATGTTTGCCTGCTGCATCTGAAAATGCCATCCCACTCCGAATATCCTCTTCAACTTGCATCAATGCTCGCTTTAGTGGTTTATTCCGTGTTTGCTCACCCAAAATACGCGTCGCTTCAACGACAGGGACACCAGCACGAATTAATGTCGCATACTGCCGACAATAAATAACAAACTCTTGGTGCTTCACTTTTGTACCAATGGCAATGTCCTTATGTAAAATGCTATTTGATTCTTGAAGCTCTCGCGCATTTATTCCTTGTGCACGAAGCTTCTCCATAGCAATTTTTTTATTTGGGGCTTCAATAATGCCCTTTTTAGGTGCTCCTGTTTTGGTGCGACCACTATAACGAAATACAGTCAACTATAATCACCAGCGTTCATGTATGGCCGTGCATCTTCTAGCGAGATCTTACCTGTGGTAATCAGGTGCTGCATCGAAGATTCTAATGTGTGCATGCCCAATGCTTTACTTGTCTGCATTACGCTTGGAATTTGGTGAATTTTTTCATTGCGAATTAAATTCGAAATGGCAGGAGCTTGTACTAAAATTTCTGTCGCAGCAATGCGCCCTTTTACATCTTTACGAATAAATAAACGCTGAGAAACAATACCTTGGAGTACATTCGCAAGCTGCACTCGAATTTGACTTTGCTGATGCGGTGGAAATACATCAATAATACGGTCGATTGTAGTTGGTGCACTACTTGTATGAAGTGTTGCCATTACTAAATGCCCTGTTTCAGCAGCCGTGATAGCCGTTGAAATCGTTTCATAATCTCGCATCTCCCCAACTAAAATAATATCTGGGTCTTGACGCAATGATGCTCGTAAACCATTCGCAAAGCTCATTGTATCGACACCAACCTCACGCTGATTAATGATAGACTTTTTATGAGTATGCAAGTATTCAATTGGATCCTCTAAAGTAATAATATGTTTTGATCTTGTCTCGTTGATATAATCAATCATTGCTGCTAATGTAGTTGATTTACCTGAGCCTGTTGGACCAGTTACTAAAATTAAACCTTGTGGTTTTTCCGCAAGCTTATATAACACTTGTGGCATATTAAGTGCTTCAATAGATGGAATTTTAGCTTCAATTAAACGAGCCGCTATTGTCACTTCATTTCGCTGATGATAGGCATTTACACGGAATCGACATTTCCCAGGCAATGAAAAGTTAAAGTCAGTTTCTCCCTTTCCCTCAAACTCCTGTTGTTTATGTACAGGGAGAATGGCATTTACCATTCCCTTTAATTCTTCAGAATCTAATGGATCTGCACCATAATGTTCCAACTGCCCATGAATACGATATACTGGCGGAATACCTTTTGTTAAATGAAGATCCGATGCTTTTTCTTCAAACGCACGTGTTAATAATTCAACGATTGAATAAGATGTCATTTTTATCACCCCTAATCTACACTTGCAACACGTAAAATTTCTGATGTTGTTGTTTGACCTGCTACAACCTTTAATAGTCCATCTACTAATAGGGTGTGATAGCCTTTGTCATTCATATAATCCCGAAGAACCAAATCACCTTCTCGATTTAAAATCATGTCCTTCACTTTTCTATCCACTGGAAGGATTTCATGAATCGCCATACGTCCTCGATAGCCTGTATGATTACATGCAGGACAACCACGCCCCCTTTTACCTTGGGTAACACCTTCCAGCCCATTTTCCTCTAGTATTTCTAATTCACGTGAGGTGAATACATATGGTTCAGCACAATCACGACAAACTTTACGTACAAGTCGTTGAGCCATAATGCCTACAAGTGAGGAAGATAGTAGAAATGGTTCAATGCCCATATCATGTAAACGTGAGATGGATTCTACTGCACTATTAGTATGCAGCGTACTTAACACTAAATGTCCTGTAAGTGAAGCACGTATAGCAATTTGCGCTGTTTCAAGATCACGAACTTCCCCTACCATCACAATGTCAGGGTCCTGTCGTAAAATCGAACGTAACCCTACCGCAAACGTTAAGCCAACCTCTTCCTTTACTTGGATCTGATTGATGCCATCTAATTGGTATTCCACAGGATCCTCAACCGTAATAATGTTGACGCCTTCCTCATTTAAATGCGAAAGAGCTGCATATAACGTAGAGGATTTACCAGAACCCGTAGGTCCAGTAATAAGCATCATGCCGTTGGGACGGCTTATCATTTTCCTGAATAGTACTTCATTCGTAGCACTAAAGCCTAATTTCTCAATATCATTGGACGAATTGGTTAAATCTAAAATACGCATAACAACTTTTTCTCCAAAGACAGTCGGTAATGTGGCTAATCGTATATCAACTGGTCTAAAATTGACATTCGTTTTTATACGCCCATCTTGTGGAATACGATTTTCTGTAATATTTAAATTGCCCATTATTTTAATCCGAGCCAATACTACGTTTTGCATATGCTTGGGCAATGACCTCTCTGTACGAAGTACTCCATCTACTCTGTAGCGCACACGTAGCTCTGTTTCTTGTGGATCAAAATGAATATCACTAGCTCTTTGTGCTACACCATTGGCAATAATTTGATTTACTAAACGAACAATGGGTGAATCTTCACTCTCAATCTCGTCTTGCGTTTCAGTACTAGTTGCCGCTAAATCTAACATTGCAGCATCCATCGACTCCTGCAAATCATAATATTTGGTAATTGTACGATATAGATCATCTTTTGCAGCAATGCTTGTTTCGATCTGACAACCTGTCGTCATACGGACTTCTTCGATAGCAAAATAATCCATCGGGTCTTCCATCGCAATAAACAATTTATTTTTCTCTTTGCGGATAGGCATAATATTTGTCCGCTTTGCCAACTCAGCAGGAATTAATTGTAATAATTCAGGGCTGATTGAAAATTGATTTAAGCTAATATGAGGGATACCAAGCTGAAATTCTAAAACTTCAATGAGTTGTTGCTCCGTTAAGACGTTTTCTTTAATGAGAAAATCACCTAGTTTCTCATTTTTCAACTTAGTAGTCAGTGCATACTCTAGCTGTTCTGCTGTAATAACGCCTGATTCAACAAGTAAATCCCCTAAACGTTTACGACCTGGCTTCATCGCCATAAAAATACCTCCAATCATTATGGACTTGTTTGTACAAAATTACCGCCCTTGTCATAATAACCATAGACAATTTCTGGTCCATCTTCTTGCTCAGATTCTTCAGGTGTTGAAGGTTTTATATCAGGTAAGCCGTTGCCATCTAAATCTATCTCTAAATCAGGATCTGCTATACTTTGCCCTGCGTTTTTTGTTGGTGGAGTGACTGTAATAGGCTCCTGCGATGAACGTGTCACAATCCGATTTTGAGGCGCATAGTAATCTCTGCTAATAAACTGTTCTTCCATTGCACCGTTCTCTACAATGGAACGATAAACTTCAACTCTCACCCCTTCTTTCCCCTCTTGTTCCACACGCTCTTGACCAGCCTTTAAATCTTCTGAATAACGGTAAATAGTTCGTGGCTTAACGATTTTATCTTTACTGATACGAACCGTTATATCTTTGTCTTTTACTGCTGTAAATATTTCTATTTTTAATTGATTGCCCTCAATTGTAGCTTGCATTTTGCCAAGCTGATGAGAACGATTAATAAATTGTAAGTCTTTCGCTAATGCAGCATTGACATCCGCTTCAATCCCCAGTTGTAAATAGTTGGGCTTTGTTTGTTGAGAATGTCTTTCTAGAACTTCATACTCTGTCTGAAGAATTACACTATAGAGGATGGAAGCTACAAAATCTAAACCTGTATCATTCGCAGCTCCAGCCTGTTCCCCTAAAAGTGAAAGCAAGGAGAATGACTGGTTCGGTACAAGTGTGACGTCATTTAATAAAGGGATTAGTTTTGCAACCCCTTGACTATCTGTCGGTACATCCGCAATTTGAAAGGCAATCCTTTCTTGCATTTGCAAAGCAGCAGCATTGATTACTGCCTCAACCTCATGTTCTTTCAAATAACTTGCTTGTACTATTATTTTTTGAAGCGTTTTATCAGTATCCAAAATGCCCATTTCATCTAGTTCCTGAATAACAGTGTCGCTGGCAGTTACAGGAATGGGGATATGTACAATTTTTTCATTTTTCCAAAAGGCATACCATGGTTTTTTTGTCAGCAGTTCAAACTGTGATATGGCTGTAGTAGTATCAAAAATTAATTGTTTCGGGTCAATGGTCTTAGAGATATTAGTACTTTTAACATTTATTTCTGTTTGCTGCCAGTCTTTAATTGCTTTTTCCACAGTTGGTAATAAATTTGCACTATTAACACCCCCGACTTTTATACCTCCAATTGTTGAACTTTTTGTCTCATCACTAGCAAAAACTTTCCCATTTATTATAAAATTAGGTAGACAGACTACAGCTAGTATAAATATTCCAATCAATAATACAGTAATGGTTATAATTTTTTTCATCTGTCAATCCCCCTTAAACATCGTAATTTATTGGTTTGCAACTTTATGCTCATCCAGATACTAGAATACTATATTTACTACTACATTACACTACTAAAAACCTAATTTATTTTAAATAACCCCTTCAAAATATATAAAAATTTCACGATTTAGACTAGTTTATCTCTTATATAATGTTATATTATCGTTATGAATACTTTATTACTAGTTGATTAGAATCACGCTTTTCGAACTACTCTTTTCATAATACATAATTCACTAAATAACCATTTGGTTCTTTTGACACAAAAAACTTATAAGGGGCGATATTATTGCAAAAATATTTTAAAAATGAAGGTGGCTTTTCATTAATTGAAGTCGTTGCTTCTTTAATTCTAATTACAATAATATTGCTTTCATTTTTCGGATTATTTATTCAATCTAACAAAACTTCCAAAACTTCTAGCACAATCGTAGATTCTACCTATCTTGCTCAAAATGAAATGGAAAATATATTTAGAGAAATCAAAGGCAGAACAGAAGAACAACTAGCTAGACAATTACTCTATACAAGTACAGAAAATCCTCAATATATTAGTTGTAGTAAAAATAGTAAATTTTCAACTATTTGGAGCTATGAAAAACAGATGGAAGATAGACGGTTTATTCTAACCATTAAGCGCCATTGTCAATATGAATATCTAGATACTATTGTTATCGAAGTTTATGAGAACGATGTACTCAAAAGCAAGATGGAAAATATATATAGTAGGAAGTGAATACATGAGGTTCATAAAAAATAACAGAGGTTTTACACTCGTGGAAGTACTTGCTGTTATCTTAATTTTAAGCATTGTTTCAACAATTCTTTTTAGTATACTTTCGTCTAGCAAAGAAACTAATAAAAAACAACTTGAAAATAATGAACAGCTATCCGAGTTGTCTTATGTTTTAAAGCTCATTACGAAAGATATGAGAAAAACCATTACGTATGATCCTAATAATTCAACATTTAAAAACAGAGATGGTTCTATTCAATACACATATATCTTTGATGCTGAAAAAAATACGATTACTCGTAACAACGAGGTTATTGCAACTCATATACACTCATTTTCCTTAACAAGTATTGGCGACTCTATTTCCATTAATATTGAAAGTATTAACGAACACACAATCTCTACACAACTATCTTTTAGGAGTGGTGACGGTGCAAAAGATGAAAAAAAATCTACTAAATGATGAAGGCTTTTCATTTTTATTAGTTTTTTTAACCATTGTATTAGTGACGATTTTAGGTCTAGGTTTACTTGCTGTATCTTCAAATTCCTTAAAACTCTCTAAACATGAGCGAGAAGATCAATCCATTTATTACATTGCTGAGGCAGGTGTAAATTATGAAAAAGCAATTTTATTAGAAAAAGCGAATGAAGCTTATCAAAGTGCAAAAGCAGAATACGATCGTTTACCAATTCAACAGAAAAAGTATGAAAAATTTGTAGAATTATATGAAGAGAATATTAAAAGCATAATAGAACCACTATTAAATAACGAAAACATTATAAATAATTTTGAAGAACAACTAGGAATGCAACCTATTGCCAGGATTACCCTAAAACAGGATTTAGATACGAATCTTCGATATTGGATAACTTCTATCGGTACATATGGAGAATCGCCTTCACAAAAAAGAGAACTACAGCAAAGTGTAGACTTTGTTCTTGATGCCGAAACAACTAATAATAATGGTGGGGATGATGAGGAAAATTTAAATACTGCTACCCCTGAATTTGCAGTACAAACTAAAGGCAATATTAAGCTAACAGGTGGGGCATCCATAAAGGGAGATGTAGCTACTGACATCGGTATAATTTCATTGGATGGTGGTTCATCTATTTCTGGTACTGTAGGTGCTTCAAGTGATCATTTCCAATATCCATCTTGGATGGGAGATTTATCAAGCAAACTTACGCAAAGTAGGAAATATCCTGGTTCAAGTATCCTGCCTTTATTTCCATTAGAGAAAATGCAACAATTATCAAAATTACCTGTTCCTCCAAATCAAGAAGTCATCAAAGATCCACACAACAAAACCTTCATTATTAATAATGGACATTTTTTAGCTGATAATTGGATGACTAATAACTATACTTTACAGTTAAATGGTGATACACATTTCAAACAGTTCAAAGTGGATCAAAATAATACGTTGACTATAAATGTAGGAGATACAGATAAAAATTTATATATCGAAGATTTTAATATACTACAGGGGCATATTAAAATTGTAGGAACAGGAAAGTTAAATGTATATATTAATAATACTTTTAATCTAAAAGGATCTTTAAACAGGAACGGTAATGCTAATCAAATAAATTTATATTATAACGGAGCATCAGCTATCACAATTGCAGGAGAAACACAAAGCGCTGCCTCTCTTTATTCTAAGCAAGCCAATTTAACATTCACAGGGGGGATAGGATTAACGGGGAATATATATGCAGGAGCAACTAAGGTTACTTTTAATGGTGGTTCAAACTCAAATGGTCAACATATTATTGCACCAAATGCTTCTGTCATTTTAGAAGGCGGCGCTCACATTAAAGGAGCTATTATTTCTGATAATTTACTAGCTAATGGAGGTACTTCCGTTACATTTACAGAAGGCACAATCCAACCACCTTCTTCAGGACATACAGAAATTGGCGATCCTATCACTTTAATAAAAGAAAATGAATTAGTAGAACAATAGAAAAAGAGATTCCAAAATGCATTGGAATCTCTTCTTCTTTATTTCTTCAACAACCTACCCGATAGCAGCATGCCAATACCACCAATCGTTATAAATAGAATAGCTCTAATTAATAAATCAAGGGCAGATAAGTCAAAGAAAATTAGCTTAATAAACGCCATGACTAACAGAATAAAACCTGTTGAGCGCAGTGTTTTTAATTGATGTGTGGAGCTTATCCATAGGGAAACGCTTGCCGTCAAAAATAATGTAATGGTTGTCAGTGCGATGCTTAGCTTCCAATCAAGGACGTTGTTAAACGTAAATTGATGGATCAGCCCCCATATTGAAATCATCGTGAGCACGATACCAGTGCTTACAATAGCATCTACATATTTCCCCAGACGCACTTCATACAATCGATAAATAAACCCTTTTACTAGAATATCTACGATGATGGCGACAATGACTGCCATATATACCAATCTAGTTATAATATTTAAGCTTTCCATCATGGTCGGCTTGGTGCTGATCATCAAGAAGAATAATAGGAAAAATGAGCCGAGAACTGGTGTTAAAGCACGACCTTTATAGGTTTCCTCTACAAATAGAGAGCCAGTAAATAAGGCAGCTAATACGATACACATCATATATGGAATGCCATTTGTTGCTGCAAAATAAACGGTATCTAGTTTGCCAATATAGGCTAAGAAATAGCCAGTTGTGGCCACTGCTAAAATATCAATCACATACAGATCCTTCATGACCTTTTCAAATGCCGTAAGTGTCTCTTTTGGACGTCTTGCATATAAGTAAATAATAACGAAATAAATAATTGGCATGAACAAGCTTAAATGATCTATGCTGAAAAATGGTTTTGGTTCATGAAAGATGAAATTTAAAATGAATGTGATGATAAGAACAAATGAAGAAACGACCTTCATCATACTTGCCCGTAGTCGCAAACTCATCATCACGCCAGCAAAAGCAATCATCGGATAAAGTAAATCATCCACTTTATTTGGTATATTCATTAAAAGTATCGTATTACATAGGGTGATAAATGCGAGTGTAACAGCGCTATCCAATACTTCCTGCCATTTTTGGCGATAGCTATATAACGCCACCGCTCCAAATAAAGCCATTAGGACAAGGAGCAGCATTTCTCCATGCGGAAGTGAACGAATAATAAGATTCATCAGCAATAAACTAAATGAGCCTAAGGAAAATTGAAGCCCTATATGAAGAGGCTTCCATTTGGATTGTGCGTTATACATTAAACACCAAATTACGTAAAATATTGATAGAATCACCAATAAACCAAATGCGAAGATAACTTGCTTATCAATATTCATAAACGCTACTACGCTCACCGCTAGCACCGAGAAGAATGTAGCAATATAGAGAGCTAGCTTTTGCTTGTGCTGATAAATGACCCATTGCAATGAAGCAAATAATATCACGACAAAAAGCAAGATAATGACCGCATTAAAATCCATATATTCTAATAAATAAGGTAGCAATAACGATGTAAAGGCTACAAAAACGGTAAGTGCTTCATTTTTCTTCCAATAACTAATGGCAATACCATAGCCAATATAAAGAAGTGTAATGCCTAGTGCTGGAGTAAGACCAATGATTTCATATAAAATGGCACTCGCGGCAGTTGTTAAAATACCGACAATAAATGCCCCGCCATATAAGGAAATCGTTATAGCAGATGAGCCTACTTTTCTACGTTCTAGTACATAGGCTATAACCGCCAAACCTACCGATAATGCATAGGCAAGGATGATTTTCACGCCATTCGATACATAACCATAATCACTAACAAGTTTTAGGCCCCAAAGTACGCCCATTACTAAAATAACCATGAATACTTTTGGCAGTGCCCACATAACACGCTCCTCCATCGATGGCTGCGGTTGCACTTCTTTTTCCGTTACTTTAGTCGGGACAGGCTTCGACTCCAGTGCTGGTTTTGGTTTTATTGGTTCTGATTGCTTGATCATCGACTGTCTGGCATCAAGAGTATTTATTTTTTCGGTACTTTGTGTACCTTTTAACGAAGACAACTCCTGACGTAAATCTGCCATTTCCTCTTCGAGCTTAGCAATTCTTCGCTCCAATTCAAGAGACATTCAATCATCCTCCCTACTTTATCAATTTTCTAACAGTATAACATATTTATCCTTATTGTAAAATTACACTTTTTGTTTAATTTATCTCGGTCTCCTATACATTAAGGCACGCTCACTATCACTGGTGCCTCGTGTCGTTGGATCCACAATAACACCCATTAATACAAGAATGGATAAAACTGTATTTAAAATAGATGACATTTGCTCACTCATTACCCCTGTGAAATCATAGCCAAAAATCGCTGCAACTTGTTGTGCGAGTAAGAGTAACAATGAAAATAGCCCTAGTAGAAATGGAATATGTTGAAGACGAACCTTCCAATTAATTCTCATAAAAGCTCACCTCCCCCCCTCTTGCCACAGTATATGCATAGTGGTTATGTGACACATATGCAAAAATGGAGCTCTCGCCATGTTACTAGGATTTTTTAATAATATTTTGCGGCATAAACTATTTTCAGCCATAGCAAGTAAGGTAGGTTTTATCACGCTAGACATGTTCATATATATAGTTAGGTTGCATTCGGTAACGAAATGCCTAACAATTTACTGAAAATGAGGGTGATGAAGATGGTGTATGAGTGGAACGTCTTAAGGGTAGTAGCTTGCCTGAGTATTGTGTTATTACATGCAACGACCAATATTGAAAGTATTAATGGCTATATGGATCAACCCTACTATCAGTTTTTTCGATTATTATTATGTTTCGCTACACCCACTTTTATCTTATTATCCATTTTAATTTTAGCTAAACGCTACCAACATCAGCTACCTCCCCATTTTATAGGGCGTCGTTTTCAGTTTATTGTTATTCCGTTTATAGCTGCAGGCATGTTATATGCAGCCAACGCGGCTCTTCATTATGATGAAAGCTTTTGGGAGTCATTATATCGCCATATTATTTTAGGAGATTTTTCGGGATGGTTTGTCATGACTATTTTTCAACTCTATATTCTCTTCTATATTGTCAAGAAATATCAGGTATCCAGCATCTGGTTTACGCCCATTATGTTCTTACTTGGCATTTTCTATATGACACTAGCAAATGCCAATATAGATTATTTCATACAAAATGAACATTTTATGCGCCTGCTCTTTGTCGGCTGGCTCCCATATTTTGCACTAGCCTATATTATCGGTAGTCATTATGAAAAAATCACGCACTACCTCGTCCAATATAAATATTTCACAATTATAGCTGTCATACTTGCAATGGCTATTTTATATACAAATTATTATTTAGGTGCCCAACAGATTACATCAAGAAGAATTGATATTATGCTATTCGTGTTGGCGATGACGTTTTGCATACTGGCGTTTGCACAAGTTTTGTCTAAGCTCCCTTTTATCCCTATTTTAAGTCGCTATTCCTTTGGGATCTTTTTAATTCACTGGCTAATTCAAGAATATTTAGCTCCCTATAGCGCATTACTACCCACTACTGCTCTTCAAGTCATTTCTCTTTTTTTATCCACTTTACTTGTCTGTATGCTGCTCATCAAAATCATTTCATTTATCCCTTTTAGTGCTTATCTGATTGGAAAGTCTCATCAAAAATAGCCCTCTCATAATTGAGAAGGCTTTTTAGAAACCTTATTTTGTATAGGAATAGGATGTTTCTGTTGTTTATTTGATTCTTTTTATGAATGGTTGTCCCTTATTCTTTGATTGAAGTGCATCTATTCCTTGTGTTTTAAATTACTTTTTCCAAATTTGTATCTCATTATATCTATTTATGTATACGTAAAAAAGGCAGTTATCATTATCTCATGAAAAATGCCAAGTCGATCTAGACTTGGCTTTTTCATTAAAAGAGTATGTGACCAACCAATGCAGCGATTGGTAGGGAAATAAGTGTACGTAATATAAATAAAACGACTAAATCGAAAAATTTCAATGGAATTTTTGTTCCTAAAATAAGTCCACCAACTTCAGACATATAAATTAGCTGTGATACAGAAACAACAGCAATGACAAATCTAGTAACATCTGATTCGATCCCTGCACCTAAAATTGAAGGCAGGAACATATCGGCAAAGCCTACGACCATTGTTTGAGCCGCTTCTGCCGCTTCAGGTAAGCCTAGTACAGTTAGGATCGGCTCAAATGGTTTTCCTAAAATCACAAAGATACTGGTAAATTCAGCAAGCATTAAGGCAATTGTACCAAAAGCCATAACAATAGGAGCAACGCCAACCCATAAATCAATAACATTTCTAGAACCATCTTTTAAAAATTGGCGCGGATCCCGATTTGCATGAGCAATAGCAAGTGCATTTTCTAAGCCATGCGACACAGAATTATAGCCCTCTGGCAATTCCTCACGCGAATAGTCTACTGGAGTACCATCGATATACGTATCTTCCTTTTGTGCAAGAGGATAAATTCGAGGCATAATAATCGCTAGTACAACACCGCAAAGTACTACTGTTAAATAATAAGGAATAAAATAGCGTGCCAAGTGGACGGTATCCAATACTACGATACAGAAGGTGATGGAGACAACAGAGAAGCTAGTAGCAATAATCGCTGCTTCTTTTTTGGTATAGTTCCCCATCTCGTATTGCTTACTCGTCATTAACACTCCAATCGTTCCATCACCGACCCATGACGTAAGAGCATCAATCGAAGAACGCCCTGGGCTTTTAAAAAGAGGTCTCATGATTCTCACCATCATTGTACCGAAAAACTCAAGTAAACCGAAGTTTGTTAAAAATGGTAAAAGGAAACCTGCGAATAAAAAAATGGTAAATAAAAACGTCACAAGTCCACCGTTTGGATCCATCAGTAGCCCACCTGTATTTTCATTGTTGATGGCAGAAGGTCCAAATTGAAAGACAACCATCGAAGCAAAAGTTAAACCTAAAAAGCGAGTAATCGTCCAAAACCAATTGACATAAAACAATGTATCTAAAATACTAGGTTCTTTCATATTTTTTCGAGGAATCCATTTAGCTATAAGTGCGCCAAACGCGGAAATTGCAAACATAATAATCGTAAAATAACTAATGACTGGAGCCACTACACCTGCTAAAATATTTGCTAAAATGGCAATCGGTACTTTCCAGCCCTCATCCGTTAATACAGGAGTCATAAATAGAAAAATACCAATTAAAGAAGGAATGATGAAATAAATATATGTACTAACAGAATACTTTTTCATTTTTGACTGAAACCTCATTTCTTAGTATTGCTTAAACTTGTAACTATGTATGATGCATTCCCCAATTTTATCTTTCACTATACTTCGTTTGCTGTAATACTTTATAAGCTAAACATGTAGTGTTCATTCAATACCTCCCTCCTCTTTCTGTTATAGTACTATTACAAAAACAATGAAGTTTTGAGCTTTAAATAGAAAAACAATGACTCTATTCATGTTTTTATAACATAATCGTGTTATAAAACTATTGTAAACGCAACAACACATATGGTTCAACTCTACAATTTTCTGAATTTTTATACACAATTAGTATAGTTTTTTTCTTTAAAACTAGTATATCAATATTATATTATGATAAACAGAAATTTTAATAGGAAGGAAACGAGGCTGGGAAGAAACTCGATTATTTCGAAAATAGCGAAAATAGATAATAACTTTTCCGCCTCTTTGCATAGTGTTAAAAAACAAAACCATCCATAGCATTTTTGTGACAGGTGAAAATGGATTTCCGTTGCACGCTACTTGCTTTCCACTCCAATCCATAAAAATGGTACCTTTTTAGCAAAGGTCTTCAAATAAAGTGAAGGGTATTCACTTTATTTGAAGAGGTGTTGTCATTCATCACTTCTCTACAATGAAAATAAGAACCTCTATTCTTTAATTATACAAATAATGGGCTATTTTGATCACTTCGACTAGTATGAAAGATAGAGGAAAAGACACTTTTGCATATGGTTGATTGGAGGGGATTTAGCGTCACAGCTGAGACCCTGGAAGTGGCTCATCGGACCGCCCCCCTGGAGAAAGGACGCTGGCGGAACGGAAATCACTCGCTCACCTTGCCAAAGGTTCTTTTTCTGCTATTGACATCATCTTTTTTCACCAACATGAAAGTGAATAAACCACACGACTGTTTATTCACTTTGTGGAATTGTCAATGCTTCATGAGGTTAGCCAAGTCTTTTGATTTTGGGACAAGAGATACAAAAGTCATTTGCTTCATCAGAGGTGTGATAATAGAAACAACATGTTTTTCTCAAGCGTATTGGTTGCTCTGATTCCTTGATTGTCACTTTGGGACCACAATAATTTGTCAAAGGATTTTTCCTTTCGCCAAAAAGAGAACCTGGCGCTTGATTGACAATATAGTGATAGTCTTCTTGTATACGAGCTTTTTCTTGCTCACTGGCCCCTTCGCTTATTTTTGTTTCATATAGCCAATTGACATAAATAGCTGTATTTTCCCATAAAATCGCTTTTGGGATTTTACTTATTTTTGTTAATGACTGCCACACTTTCGCTAGATTACCTACAAAAATTCCTTGGAGAACCTCATCACGCCATGCTTCACGATCTTGTGTTGGCACTGACACTGAGTCATCGATTAAGCGAATATTTGGAAGCCATGGTTTCGCATGATCTTCTGCTTCCACCCAAATATTGTCGATACCAACACCTAGCCCCTTATCATATCTTGACATAGCATAGAATGCTGAAGCCATCGTTAAGACGCTATAGCGCTTTGCAAATAACGATGCTGTAACTAATGTAGATGTGGAATGAAAGAAAGGTGCGATTTTTTGTAAATAGGCTAAAGCTTGTTCAGTGTCTAATAAATTTTGGGCTAGTAGAGAGTAAGCAGCATCTACCGCTGGCTCAATTGTCAATCGATAATCACGTAATAGTACTGCTTTTTCTTCAGCTGACAGTTGTAAGCTCAACTGACCCTACCTCCTCTAATTTCTCCACCTGAACTGTTCGTCCCTTGCCATGTGGAACACATAAAGGCGTACCAAATAGAGGGTCTCTCATAATCGTACAGTCCATACGAAAGACAGCTTGTACAAGCTCAGGTGTTACCACTTCCTCTGGCTTACCTTGCGCATACACCTGTTTATTTCGCACAGCTACAATGTGGTGGGCATAGCGGCAGGCTAAGTTTAAATCGTGTAAGACCATCACGACTGTACGCCCTTCATTTTCATTTAAATCAAATAGTAAATCTAAAATTTCTACTTGATGGGCCATATCTAAATAAGTTGTAGGTTCATCTAGTAAGATAAGATCTGTTTTTTGAGCCAATGTCATGGCTATCCATACACGTTGACGCTGACCACCTGATAATGCATCTACTGGTCGATCTGCAAATTCTGTCATCTGTGTTACCTCAAGCGCATTGTTCACAATACTTTCATCTTCAGTAGACCATTGCTTCAACCAGCTCTGATGTGGATAACGACCTTGTTTTACCAATTGTTGAACGGTTAGTCCTTCTGGCGCAACAGGTCCCTGTGGGAGAATGGCTAACCGTTTAGCCACCTCTTTCGTTGAAATCGTATCTAGTGAATCATCTTCTAAGAAAATTTCACCCGACTTTGGTTTTTGTAATCGTGCAAACGTTCGTAGTAGCGTTGATTTTCCACAACCATTAGCACCTACTAGTACTGTTATTTTCCCTTTTGGTATTTGAAGATTCAAATCCTCCAAAATAAGATTTTCACCATAGCTTACATGTAAATCTTGTGCTTCTAAAACATTTTTCAAAATCCCGTCACCTTCTTCTCACGCTTTTAACTGTTATTTCCTGTAGCTTTATTGATTGCGCGTTCTAAATAGTAAATAAATAAAGAATGGTGCCCCAATTGCAGCCGTAAAGACACCTGTTGGTAAATCCTTTGGTAAAAAAGCAGTGCGTGCTACGATGTCGGCTACGATAACAATCATCCCACCGATTATAGCAGTCACAGGTATCAATCCAGCAAAGGAACGCCCTACAAGCATTCTACTCATATGAGGGGCTACTAATCCAACAAAGGCAATTCCACCAGCAAATGCAACCGCAGAGCCAGCTAGCATCACACTAATGAGTAAAAAAAGTAAACGGTACACTTGAACCTTTACCCCTAGCCCTATCGCAATCTCATCTCCTAATTCCTTCACATTTACTGTTCTTGCCAAAATAAACGTTAGTGGCAATAACAGAGCAACCCATGGTAAAAGCAAATAGACATCCTGCATATTAGCCCCATACAAACTACCTGTCAGCCATAAATAGGCCTTCGTTGTTGCGGCTACATTACTGATTACAAGCAGCATCGTCACAACAGCCTTTGCTAAGGCTGAAATCCCAATACCAATAAGCACCATACGAATAGGTGTGACGCCTTTTCTCCATGACAGTAGGTAAATGATAAAGGAAACAATGCCAGCACCTAAAATAGCAGCTAACGGTAAAAATTGAATGCTGACTGACCCCATAAAGTACACGATAAAGATAATCGCCCCCATGGATGCACCACTCGTTACACCGATAATATCTGGAGCAGCAAGTGGATTACGGATAATCCCTTGTAAAATTAAACCAGCAACTCCTAGCGCTGCACCAACTAATAATGCCATCAATACACGTGGGAGCCTTAATGTATGTAAGACAAAATCGTACTCTCCATTACCATAGCCCAATAATTCCCTCACCACTGTGATAGGATGGATAAATTCACTACCTGCAGATAAACCAAGGACTGTTATGATGACTAATAATAAGCTTAATAAAAGTAAAATCCAACTAGTTCTTTTGGCAATTTGAAAAGATATACGTTCAGATTTCGTTCGAACTATCCTATAATTAGACATTTTTCGCTAACCCCTTTCGTGCAATATAAATAAAGAAAGGAGCTCCGATAAAGGCAGTCATTACACCAATTGGCATTTCTAATGGCATGATCACATATCTCGCAGCCATATCAGCTAACAGCAGCAATATTGCTCCTAATACTGCACTGTACGGAATAATCCAACGATAATCCGTACCAACAAGCTGAATCGCAATATGAGGGACAATCAAACCAATAAATCCAATTGAACCTGCTACAGCAACTGAACTACCTGCAAGAATGATAATAATGAGACCGAGTGTGATTTTCGTAATCATAGTTCGTTGTCCTAAGCCTTTTGCAATATCATCACCTGATTGTAAAATATTTATAGAACGACCCATACCTATTGCCACAACTGTGACCACTAAAATAAACGGTAAAACTGGTATAAGCATGTCAATGCTACGACCTGATACAGATCCCGCTAACCAAAAAAGAACACTTTGTAAGCCTTGTTCATCAATCACTAAAAGCCCTTGCGTAAACGAGACAAATAGAGCTGTAATCGCTGCACCAGCTAATACTATTTTAATCGGTGTTAAACCATCTCTTCCTAATGACCCTAGGAAAAATACCATAGCTCCCGCAGCACCTGCACCTAAAAAGGCAATCCACATATAGCTCATTAAAGAATTGATGGAAAAAAGAGTAATGGCACTAACAATAAAAAATATCGCCCCTGCATTAATCCCTAAAATATCAGGAGCTGCTAAAGGATTTCTTGTTAATGCCCGCATTAATGCTCCCGCGATGGCAAGACTTGCGCCAACTACTGTAGCGATCACAGCTCTTGTAAATCTCGATGTCCGAATAATAACATGCTCCTTATTAGCAGCATCAAAATGAAAAATGGCATCATAGATTGACGAGAAGGGTATGGACGTTTGACCAATAGCTATGCTGATTAAAAATGCCAGCAAAAGGATCAAACAACTGATGAATAAGCCTACTTGTTTCATCGAGGTACTGGAAAGAATAATTCTCATTTTACGCCAACTTTCTTGATCCACAATTTATCTTATGAAAGGGATTGTAGGTTTCTAATATGTCCAATCCCTATAATGAGAGGGCTGTCATTCAAGTATTCTATAACACTTTCAACAGCCCTAGTCTCTTTTACTATTTTTCTAATTCAAACTTGTCATAAATATCGTCTAGCATTAAATTAGCACTAATAAGTCCACCAGCTAGATTCCAATTAATTTCATCTACTTGATAAACTTGATTTGCCTTCACAGCATCAAGCTCTTTCCATAGCGGATGTTTTGTCCACTCTTCATAATTTTTCTTGACTGCGTCATCATTTTCCATAAACATATAAATAACATCGGCATTCATTTGTGTAATACTTTCTTTATCCGTTAGCTTCACGATTTCCAATGAGTCATCTGTTAAATTTTTAGGACCTTGGAAGCCAAGCTCTGACAATATAGAACCTGCATATCCTGTTACATAAATACGTGCATGGTCTGCTCTGAAGTTAACAACTGAAACATGGAATGGCCATTTATCGCCAAGCTTCTCTTGAATTTTTGTTTGGAAATCAGCAACTCGCGTATCCCAATCTCCTAGTAACTCTTTCACCTTTTCTTCCTGATCCATTGCTTGACCCATCATTTCAGCTGTTCCCTTGAAATCAAAAACCGTTTCATGAGCAACAGTCGGTGCAATTTGTGATAACTGATCATAAATTTCCTCATGACGCACTTTCGATGCAATGATTAAATCTGGTTTAAGTTTTGCAATTTCTTCAAGATTAGGTTGCGTTTCTTGTCCAACAATCGCAACGCCATCTAAATCTTTTTTCAAATAATTATAAAAAGGTGCTTCAGCCCAAGATTCTACTGCCCCCACTGGCTTAATGCCCATCGCTACTGCTACATCTGTAGCCCCTTGGTATAGCGTAACGATTTTTGTAGGTGTACCTTCAATTGTGGTAGTGCCCATAGCATGTGTAATCTCACGGCTAGAAGATTCTTCTGTGTTACTTTCTTCTGCTTTGTCATTTTCTTGTGAACTACTACCGTTCGATGCTTTATCTCCACATCCCACCAATAAAAGTGAGAATGTTAAGAATAGCGCAAAAAGAATAGAAACATTTTTATTGCGTAGTGATAATTTCGACATACATTTCCTCCTAAAATATAATCAATAATGATATTCATTATCAATTAAAGAGTATACTGTACGACCGTTTTATTGACAATATCTTTTTTTCAAAAAACATACTTTTTTAATAATTTTTTATCTTGATTAGCCTACAGCTCCCTCCCATATAGTTTAGAAGGTGTAGGATTTTTGTATTTATTATGAAAATTTCGTCGCAATGATGCTGAGGTGTAATAGATAATTGACTAAAATTCATGGCATTTATTTAAAACAATAGCTCTAAGCAATGTCATTTTGATGTTGGGAGAGGCTTTCAGTAGCTGCTTCTTTCACCCAATATGTATCTAACCAGCTATAGATTTTCTACCATTTCAGCGACTTGTTAGATTTACCTATTCAATAATAGGCAAATAAATAGACCCTATCGACGTATATCTCATATCTTAATAATGAACTACAACTTATCAAAACAGGAGGTAATAACATGTTTCAACGAAGACGCCATCCGGCAAAAGGTCCACACTGCTGTCCGCCACAAACAATGCCAACGCAATTTGATCCACCACAATTTTTACCACCAGAGCAATATGTTCGCACAAATTATATCCATACGGTTGTTCCACATGTACAACCAGCACATGTCACAACAGTAAATAAACATATGATTGATCATCAATACTATTTCCCATGCACAGAGTCTGTTGTTAATGAATGCTGTGAAACACATACAATGTGCGGTATGCCACCTAACCCTTGTCATATGCCACACCATCGTAAACATATGGGCCGTTAACAATAACGATGGGGTGCCATGCTGCCCTATCATGCTCTGGAACTATAGACAAAAAAACGAGTACCTTCCAAGTGAAGAGGCACTCGTTTTTTTATATTTTTATTAATTCTTAGTACATTTTTAAATATTGATCGCGTTCCCATTGATGAACGGTTGTACGGTACATATCGAACTCGATTTCTTTTGCTTCTTTAAAGTTTGCGTAAATATGCTCACCTAAAGCTGCTTGCGCTACTTTATCTTTAGCAAGTAATGTTAAAGCATCATCAAGTGCTGCTGGTAAGTTTTCAATACCATTAGCTTGACGCTCTTCTTCCGACATCACATAGATATTGCGATTAATAGCTGCTGGTGGCGTTAAGTTTTGACGAATACCTTCAAGACCTGCCTCTAAAATAACAGCCATTGCTAAATATGGGTTTGCTGAAGGGTCCACAGAACGTACTTCTACACGAGTTGAAAGTCCACGTGCTGATGGGATACGAATTAGTGGTGAACGGTTTTGCGCAGACCATGCTACATAACATGGTGCTTCATAACCAGGTACTAGACGTTTATAAGAGTTTACTGTTGGATTTGTTACAGCTGTGAAACCTTGTACATGTGCAAGAACACCCGCCATGAATTGCATAGCTGTTTCAGAAAGACCTAATTCTGTAGCTTCATCATAGAATGCATTTTCTTTACCTTTAAATAGTGACACGTTAAAGTGCATACCAGAGCCTGCTTCACCAAATAATGGTTTTGGCATAAATGTAGCGTGCAAGCCATGTTTACGTGCAATTGTTTTAACAACTAATTTGAAAGTTTGAATGTTATCACAAGCTGTAACAGCATCGGCATATTTAAAGTCAATTTCGTGTTGTCCTGGAGCTACTTCATGGTGAGATGCTTCAATTTCAAAGCCCATTTCTTCTAGCTCTAATACGATATCACGGCGGCAGTTTTCACCAAGATCTGTTGGAGCTAAGTCGAAGTAACCACCATGGTCATTTACTTCTAACGTTGGTTCGCCTTTTGCATCTAATTTGAATAAGAAGAATTCTGGCTCAGGCCCTAAATTGAAGCTTGAGAAGCCCATATCTTCCATTTTTTTAAGAATACGTTTTAGGTTGTTACGTGGGTCACCAGCAAATGGTTCGCCTTTCGCAGTGTATACGTCACAAATGAGACGTGCCACTTTCCCTTTTTCAGAAGTCCAAGGGAATACTACGAAAGTATCAAGATCAGGATATAAATACATATCAGATTCTTCGATTCGAACGAAACCTTCAATAGATGAGCCATCAAACATCATTTTGTTTTCTAATGCTTTGTCTAATTGACTTACAGGAATCTCAACATTTTTGATTGTGCCAAGAATATCTGTAAATTGTAAACGAATAAAGCTTACGTTTTTTTCTTCGATGAGACGTTTAATGTCCTCTTTTGTGTATTTACCCACAGTTTTCCACACTCCTATAATTTGTCTAGCTTTTATGTTTACCCTACCCTATTTATTAATAGAATCGAGATAAATCCCCTCGTCGGATGGATGATTTTTGCATGCGCTGAGCTTGACGCATTTCTTCGCGCATGATTTGGCGTAATTCTGAATCACTTAAATCTTGTTCATCTGTAGCAACAGGATCTTTCTTTTTAGCAAATAATTTTTTAATCTTCGCCATATTCATACCCTGCTCTAAGTAGTCTTTAATTTCAAGCAATGTGTCGACGTCATTTAATGAAAACATTCGACGATTGCCTTCTGTTCGGTGCGGCTCAATTAAATGGTGTTCTTCATAATAACGAATTTGTCGTGCCGAGAGTTCAGTTAATTGCATCACAATACTCATTGATAATAACGGCATAGTTCGTCTAATTTCACGACTCATTTAAGTCCTCCTCCAATACCCGCTTATCATATAACGAAATTTTTTCACTGTCAACCAACCATGTGAGGTTTCCTAACATGTAAGGCGTTATTTTTTTCAATCCGATAGAAAATTGTAAAAAACTATTCAAATTTAAGGTTTATTTATTTTCATATTACTTTTTTTGAATGGCTTGAACAGCACTACAAATAGCAAATTTAACATGTTCATATGTTAGTCCACCCTGGATAAAGGCTGTATATGGTGGACGGATTGGACCATCTGCTGTCAGCTCAATGCTGGAGCCTTGAATAAATGTTCCCGCAGCCATAATGACATCATCTTCATAACCAGGCATATAAGCTGGTTCTGGAGCATAATGGGCATTTATTGGAGAATTGGCTTGTATTTCACGACAGAAGGCAATCATCTGCTGTGCAGTTTGGAAGGAAACGGATTGGATTAAATCCGTACGATTTGCATCATAGCTTGGAGAAGTGCTCATTCCGATTTCCTCCAGCATAGCTGCTGTAAAGATCGCACCTTTTAAGGCTTGTGATACGACATGTGGGGCTAGGAAAAATCCTTGATAAAAATCTCCTAATGTATTTAATGTTGCCCCTGCCTCTGCCCCAATACCTGGAGATGTCATACGATACGCACATTTCTCTACTAAATCTGCACGGCCAGCAATATAGCCACCAATTTTCGCCAATCCTCCACCAGGGTTTTTAATGAGTGAGCCTGCCATTAAATCAGCACCAACCTCTGTAGGTTCCTTCGCCTCTACGAACTCACCATAGCAGTTATCTACAAAAATAACGGCATGTGGGGCTAATTTGCGCACCTTTGCGCACATATCAGCAATTTCTGCAATCGTAAAGGATGGACGTGTCGCATAGCCTTTCGAACGTTGAATGGCAATCATTTTTGTTTGCGTAGTAATGGCTGCTTCTACACCTACCCAATCAATTGCTTTATTTTCCACTAAATCCACATGTCGATAGCCTATTTTATAATCTTTCAGTGAACCGGTATCTTTGTTACCACCATCGACAATGGATTGCAATGTGTCATATGGCTGACCAGAAATATAAAGCAGCTCATCACCAGGACGAAGGACACCGAATAGACTAAGCGTGATTGCATGTGTTCCTGAAATAATTTGTGGTCGTACAATGGCAGCCTCCGCCCCAAAAACTTCCGCATAAACACGCTCTAAATTATCGCGTCCCTCATCGTCATAGCCATAGCCATTGGATGGATGTAAATGATAGTCACTTACTTGATGCTTGCGAAATGCTGCTAGCACCTTCTGTTGATTATAAAACGCCATTTCTTCTACCTTTGCATGATAGGGTCGAACTTGCTCCTCTATTTTTGACGCTAAGGATAGCGTTTGTGCTGATAAATTAGATGTAAACGTCATTCTTTTCTTCTCCATTTCACAATTGTCCCGCATTTCAATCAGTAAGATCTATCGACTCTCTAAATTGACTTCACTCATTCTAGAATTCCCTAAATAACTACTGGTATATCAACGCTTTTGACGAATGTTTTTCTTTATTTCAATAACATCTTATCAATTTGTATGAACCCCTGCAAAACTTGCCTATTGTTTCTAAGCGAATTTTACGCTAAGCTAATGTGCGGACTTACTTCAAGAAGCGTATGTAATGACTGATTTTGGCTATTAAATTCATAGATTCTGTTACGTCAAAAAAAGTCTTTTAACTTTTAAAAAAGAAGTTCATTTATTGATAGAAGGGGTGAAAGGGATGGCTTGGGAGGTTTTTAGTATTATTGGAACAATTGCCTTTGCTATTTCTGGGGCAATCATTGCCATGGAAGAAGAATACGATTTATTCGGTGTATATATACTCGGTATTGTCACTGCTTTTGGTGGAGGAGCTATTCGAAATTTACTCATCGGGCTGCCTGTCACAACCTTATGGGGACAGGATATGATGTTTCAAATTGCACTAGCTGCGATTACGATATTTTTTATTTTCCCGCATCATCTGATTCAGCATTGGCATCGTTGGGGCAACTTCACAGATGCCATTGGCTTATCCGCGTTCGCTATTCAAGGTGCACTCTATGCCGTGAAGCTAGATATGCCAATTAGCGCAGTCGTTGTAGCTGCTGTTTTAACAGGTTCAGGTGGTGGTATTGTGCGAGATTTATTAGCTAGACGGAAGCCACTAGTTCTCCGTGATGAAGTCTATGGTGTTTGGGCTGCTCTCGCAGGGCTTGTTATCGGATTTGAAGTTTTGACTGGAGACATTTTCCTTTATGTATTATTTGCAGTGATTACAGCATTACGCATTCTTTCCTATATGATGAAGTGGCGTTTGCCTTTGCGAAGGTTGAATCGGGCATAGATACTGTAATTGATAAAAAAATGAATAAGCGCAAAGAGTTCATTAACTATTTGCGCTTATTTGTTATTCAGTAACTATTTAGCCAAAAGATTCATGGCTTCTTCTAATGTCACCATATTTTTCATCATAGAACAAGCAGCATCTAAAAGAGGAAAGGCTAGAGCAGCACCAGAGCCTTCGCCTAATCGCATGTTCATATGCAGCATTGGCTCTACACCAAGTAATGATGCGGCAATTTTAGCCCCTGGTTCCTCTGAAGCATGGGAAGGTATGATAAAGTCTTTTACTTTCGGTTCAATTTGATAAGCAATAAGCGCAGCAATAGTCGAAATAAAACCATCAATAATAACAGGTTTTCGGTGACTTGCGGCAGCCAGCATGATACCAGCCATAGCCCCTATCTCTAGCCCTCCAACTTTAGCTAGAACATCAATGATATCGTTAGGATTGGGTTTGTTGAGAGTAATTGCTTTTTCAATTACTGCTGCTTTATGAGCAATCCCTCCTTGACCAACTCCTGCGCCAAACCCTGTTATTTCAATAGGGTCATAGCCAGTCAAAGCAGCTAATATGGCAGTGCTCGGCGTTGTATTACCAATGCCCATTTCACCTGTTCCAAGTAGGTTGGCTCCTTTTGTGATTTCATCTGTTGCCACATGAATCCCCACTTCAATGGATTGAATAGCCTCTTCTCTTGACATAGCAGGGCCCTGTGCCATGTTATCTGTGCCATGCTTAATTTTATGAATGATGACACCTGCATCAAGCGGAATATCTTCTTTTACCCCAACATCTACTGTTACTACCTTTGCATTGGTAATGCCCGCAATCGCACAAACGCCTGTACCTCCTTTAGGAAAATTTAATGTTTGAAAGACCGTAACATTTTGTGGATTCGTTGTTATGCCTTCCTCACAAACGCCATGATCTGCTGCACAGACAATCATCACTTTTTTATCGACCATTGGATATAATTGTCCTGTTATGCCTGAAAGCTGTACGGCAAGTGATTCTAGTTTACCCAAGCTACCTGGGGGCTTACAAAGCGCATCAATTCGCTTTCTAGCTTGGTCCATACTATTCATATCAGCCTCTTGGATATTTTGAATCGTGTCTTGTAATAATTGCATTATTGTTTCTCCTCTCGTTCTACATGAAGACAAAATAAAAAGTCTGTAGTTTATTGTCATGACAAATAAACTACAGACTTTTCCATCATCTATATACTTCCGAAGCAAGTAGGCAGGTCTCCTGGCTCAAGTTCAACATATCATCGTGCCTTCCCAGCGATTCGCTAGTGGCATTTACGATGACACTCCCTTATACAGTGGCGGGTCCGCTAAAGTTTTTCACTTTATTCCCTATTCTCCCTATTGGGCACCTAATGCTTTTATTAAACTATTTATAATCTACGACAGCGTATTTTTTCTGTCAATATTAGAATACTCGCCTTGTACCATTTCTTCGGTTACCTATTCTTTTTCTATTTCGCTTAGCAATGTTGAGCCTAATAATAGGACCGCTCCTATTATTTGTAGAAGCGCCATTTTTTCTCCTATAATCATCGTGGAAATTACTAATGATGTCAGTGGATCAATATAGCTAAGAATGGCTATACTTTGTCCTTTTAACTGTGACATGCCTAAAAAGAACAATAAAAATCCAACCCCTGCATGGACAAGGCCTAATGTAATTAAGAATAGGACTGATTCAAAACTGATTTTCATGACCTGAAATCCTGTAGTTCCAAGTAGATAGAAGCTAAGGAAAAATGCTGCTAAAGAAAGTTGAATCATTGTATTTTCTGGTTCCTTTAAGCCACATATAAATTTATTTGTCAATGTTAGCGCTGTGTAAAAGCATGCCGCGATAAGACCGTAGACAATGCCTATAAAATGCTCACTATCCCCAGTGCCTTGACTTTGGACAATCAAATATAGTCCGATAAGGGCCACACAGACATACATTATTTTTCTGCCAACTAGCTTCTCTTTTAAAATAATTGGAGATAAACAGATAACGAGTACTGGTGCAAAATAATAACTCAATGCAGCATTGGCAATCGTTGTTGCTTTATAAGCCTGAAATAAAAAAATCCAGTTCCCACACAAGGCGATACTAGAAAGTATTAATTTCCACTTATTTTTTATAATCTCTAATTTCGAAAAACTTTTCTTTTTATAAATAAAAATCACTACTAAAAAACAAGCACCTATTAAACTCATCCAAAAAGCGATTTCACTTGAAGATAACGGAATATACTTGGCAAAAACACCAACTGCTCCAAAAATAATCATGGATAATACAAATGCTAATTTTCCGCTCATTACAAATACCTACTTTCTACGTATAAAGTATTAACCTATACAGTAGAATCTATTGAAAATGAGCAAACTGTTATTGTATGCCTAAACAGTAGATTCTACTGTAAAGACATTGTTGGGGGTGCTATTGAACAAAACATACAAAATCCCTCCTTCATCTACATAATTGTAACATATTTCTGAAAATTAAAGAGTAAGTTTTATAAAGAAAGGGGTCACTAATCCCTTCATACTATTATGAGTATGTACAATATAAGGTAAGTCATAAATTTTCTTTGAGGAGGAGTTAGGATGAATGCAAGAGAATTGAGAAATGCCATTGCGGAGACTTGTGAAAATTATGATAGTCACTACGCTCAGTTAGTGAAACCAATCAATCAGTTATTAATGAATGTCGATGCTAGTATAAGTAACGAAACAGCGAATATAATCATCGAAAATTTGAAGTTATATTATAGCGGGGATAAATACATGACGGAATGTCACTTCGATGAGAGTGAAAATTTCTTAAAAGATGGTCTTGAACTTCTTCAAAAGGGGGATCTTGCGAATGGTGCTTTACAAATATATGGTGCTGGTTTAAATTTTTCCAGTTATGCTTTAAAGGTTCGTGGGCAAAAAAATGTGAATCCGTATATTAACTTTGAAAAAAATTTCAGCCTCATCATGAACACACTCCGAAAATAAGTATATAAAAAAGGTGATATCAATGATAGAAACAGCCACTTTGAAAAGCGAGAGGTTGATTTCCGTTCCACCAGCGTCCTTTCAGGGGGCGTCCGATGATGAGCCGCTTCACTCACTGCGTTCGCTCCAAGGTCCCCTCTGTGACACTAAATCCCCTAGGAGTGACACTGGCTCCACTCCAATCAACCATATGTAAAAGTGGCTTTTCCTTCTCTTTCATACGAACCGTAGTGAACAAAATAGCCCATTATTTGTCTGATGAGAGAAAGGATAGCCCTTTATTTTCAATGTGAAGAAGTGGTAAGTAACAACACCCCTCCATAAAGAGTAGTGAATACCTTTGCTAAAAAGGTACCATTTTTATGCATTGGAATGGAAGGCTACTTGACTCCCGTGGGATAGTGAGACAGGCGAGCCTCTAAACGGAGCGGTAGCAGAGGAAGCGGCTCGGCGCTCGCCCACAGGAAAGCAAGTAGCCTGCAACGGAAATCCATTTTCACCCTTCACAAAAATGCTATGGATGGTTTTATTTTTCATTTTGGCATTTATTTAAATTCTAATTCCCCATCGTAAGCTAGCATGCCGCCTTCAAGATTTGTTACATCAAATCCTTGCGCTTCTAAATAAGCACATGCATTAGCAGAACGAGCACCAGCCTTACAAACAACAATATATGGCTTTTCTACGTCTAATTCCTCTAAACGTTCCGGGATTGTCCCAAGGGCAATGTGCTTGGCACCAGGAATCATGCCGTGTGCTACTTCATCCTCTTCACGTACATCAATAATATATAGGTCCTCATTTGCATCTAATCGTTCTAGTAATTGTGTTGTTTCCATTGATTTCATGAACTTTTTTCCTCCAAAATTTCAAATTCCACTTACATTATAGCTTGTAACAAAAAAAACAGCCAGTGTGGTGAACACAAGCTGTTTAACAATTTTTTATCCTTCTGTCTCTAAAAACTCTATTTGTTTTGCTGGAACGAATGTAGAAATGGCGTGCTTGTAGATTAGGTGCTGCTTATTTTCAGCATCCATTAATAAAACTGTAAAATTGTCATATGATTTCACAGTCCCTTTTAACTGAAATCCATTTAACAGAAATACAGTTACAAAAACACTGTTTTTACGTAGTTGGTTCAAGAACGTATCTTGCAAGTTGATTGATTTCATCAAATAGCCTCCCCACTAACTTTCTACCTCTTCACTCCTATAGTAGCATGTTCTACCAATTTATCAATTAGTAATTTTTAGAAATTTTTCTTAATTATTATAATTGTTCATCCGTCGTAATAAAATGGACATCCATTTTATTGCGAAAATAGGTAAGTTGTCTTTTTGCATAGCGGCGTGAATTTTGTTTTAAGCTATCAATAGCTTCTTCGAGGGTACATTTGTCATCCAAATAATCATACAATTCCTTATAGCCAATTGCTTGTATGGACTGCACATTTCGAATATTTTGCTGCCATAAACCTTTGACTTCTTCTAAAAGGCCATTGTCCATCATTAAATCAACACGACGGTTAATGCGGTCATAAAGCACTTCACGGGTCATATTTTGACCTAACCCCAAAATGACATGCTTATAGAGAGGTACTTCCCCTCGGTTTTGTGCTTCAGCTGCTTTGGATACACCGCTTAATTCCAGCATTTCTAATGCACGAATGACACGACGCGTATTGTTTGGATGAATCGTCTCCGCTGTTTGAGGGTCTAGTTGTTTTAATTTATCATGCATTGCCTCAGGGCCAAGCTTTGCTAATTCATCATAGTAGGCTTTTCGTGCTTCCTCATCAACTTTCTCATCAGTAAATTGGAAATCATAGAGGACCGCTTGTACATATAAGCCTGAGCCACCTACTATAATGGGTAATTTTTGTCGAGATTGGATTTCTGCAATTTTTGCTCGGACTAATTTTTGATAATCCGCTACTGAAAAAGATTCTGTCGGCTCTAAAAAACTGAGTAGATGGTGTGGTACGCCCTCCATCTCTTCTTCCTTAATTTTAGCAGTCCCAATATCGAGTCCTTTATAAATTTGCATGGAGTCGCCATTAATGACTTCACCGTTATATTTTTTCGCCAGTTCAATGCTTAAAGCTGTTTTACCAGAGGCAGTTGGTCCTACAATCGCTACGACCTCTGCCTGCTGTAATTTAGTTTCTATCATATTTTTCTAACCACCGTAATAATACTTGAAAGACCGCTTCTTGGTTGTCTTCATTTAAAATTTCATGCCGTTTGTCCTCAAATAAATAAACCGTTACATCTTTTACTCCTACTGTTGCCAATTGTTCAGCAACTGTGTAAACGCCCAGCCCCTGTTCGCCAACCGGGTCTTTACTTCCGCTTATCAAGAGAATGGGAAGATTTTTTCTTATTTTTGCTAATTCTTTTTTACGATTAAGTGTTGCAAAGCCCGTTGTTAAATCGACAAAAAATTGATTGGTTGGAATAAAGCCACAATATGGGTCATCTATATACTTCTGCACCTCTTGTTGGACAGAACATAGCCAGTCATAGGCCGTCTTTGGATTTGGAAACTGTTTATTAAAGCTACCAAAACTCAATTGATTTAGCAGCTTACTTTCAGTTTCTTTCCCCAGCCCCTTAGCTAATACCTTGGCTACGATATTTCCAACAGCATGCAGAGCTGTCACATTTCCCGTACCACAGAGAATAACATTGTCTACTTGTTCACCATACAGTTGAATATATCGTCTAGTAATAAATGACCCCATACTATGACCAAAAATAATGAATGGTACATTTGCATAGGGTGCATGTAATTGCGTGACCACTTCATGGGCATCTTCTACCACACGCTCAAAACCGTTCTTTTCAGCAAAAAAACCTAATGTGCCATTATAGGCCGCCGTTTCACCATGACCACGATGATCGTGCATCGTCACAGCATAGCCTGCCGTATTGAGTGTTTTAGCAAATGTTAAATAGCGACCACTGTGCTCTGCCATACCATGCAAAATGTGAATATGGCCAATACATGGCGTTGTGGGCTCCAATGTTCGAGTAAAGACAAAATGTCCATCCGACATTTGAATATAACGCTCCATCCCTTACTCCCCTTTTTTCACAAAATTTGTTGCATCCTTAATGGCTTGCTCTAATTCAGCCATATACTTGTGTTTCTGTTCCTCCGTATAATTCAAGTGTTGTTGCATCACTTGAATTACTTGCTGCTTATAAAGCTTGACGGCCTCAATATCAAAGTAAAGCAAGCCTGTACGACGAATAAAGAAGTCGCTCGGTGTATAGACCATTTCCTCTTCCATGCCATACAGTAGCATAGCGTGTAAAGCTAGAGGCATTGTACTGCCATGTTCATGTAAAAATTTAACACGATTAAATAATCCATCTACATTTGTGCCATACTTTTGTACAAGCTGTTTGGCTTCATCATAATTTAAGCCGTATTGTACACCTTCTCGTGCTTTATAAGCCATATAGTCAGGGAAATTAATCGCGTTGATTCCTTTTGCACCAGACAGTGAGAGCTCACGTGTTAAACAAGCACTTGCATGCTTATAGCGACGAGCTTTTACAATTTTATCGACAATTGTTTCAGCCATTTGACGATAGCCTGTGAGCTTACCGCCAGCGATTGTCATTAAACCACTTGGCGCTGTCCATATTTCATCTTTCCTTGAAATTTCAGAAGGGTCCTTTCCTTTTTCATAAATGAGCGGGCGTACTCCTGCCCAGGATGATTCAATCGTTTCTCTTGTAATAGTAGCAGTTGGAAAGACTTTTTTAGCAGCCTCAATTAAATAATCTACATCTTGCTGTGTAGCAACAGGGTGTACAAGATTTCCCTCAAAGACTGTATCCGTTGTCCCTATATAGGTTTTGTCATCTCGCGGAATTGCAAAAGCCATACGTCCATCAGGAATATCAAAATAAACAGCTTGCTTCAGTGGAAAATCCTTTTGGTTGAGGACAATATGAACGCCTTTTGTCAGACGTAATTGCTTGTTATCTGTTACTTTATCCTTGTGTCGTACGTCATCTACCCAAGGGCCTGTAGCATTGACAATTTGTGCTGCATGTACATCGAGTATTGTTCCCGTAACATGATCCTTCACTTTAATGCCAACAAGCTTTTTCTTTTTGTAGATAAATTCCGTCATCTCTGCATAATTGAGACACAATGCTCCATATTCTGCAGCCTTTTTCAATACTTCAATCGTCAGACGTGCATCATCCGTACGATATTCAACATAATACCCTCCACCCACAAGTCCATCTTCATTAAGTAAAGGTTCTAATGCTAGGGTTTCTTGGACGTTTAACATTGTTCTACGTTCATGTTTTTTGACACCCGCCAAGCGGTCATAAACCTTTAATGCTATAGATGTTGTAAACGGACTAAGTGAGCCCTTCTTATATAAAGGTAATAGCATTTTTTCAGGCGTTGTGACATGAACCGCATTATCATAAACGATTTCACGTTCACGCCCCACTTCCGCTACGACACCCACATCAAATTGCTTTAAATAACGTAGGCCACCGTGAATCAGCTTGGTTGAACGGCTCGACGTACCAGCTGAAAAATCCTGCATGTCAATTAATGCGACAGAAAGGCCTCTTGATGCGGCATCTAATGCAATTCCTGCACCTGTAATACCACCACCAATGACTAATACGTCAAAGCTATAGTGCTCTAGATAATATAAAATTTTTGGACGATGCTCAAATGAAAACATACCTTTCTCCCCCAATAGCTATGATTTAAAAATTCGTGTGGCCTCTACAGCCTTTTGCCAGCCAGTGTAAAGAGCTGTGGCTTGCTCGTCCTCCATTTGTGGTTGGTAGGTTTGGCCACTCACCCATAATGCAGATAAGGTCTCTTGGTTTGGCCAAAAGTTTGTGGCAAGACCTGCTAAATAGGCTGCACCTAGTGCTGTTGATTCATTAAGCTGTGCTAGCTCAACTTGTAGCTGTAAAACATCACTTTGGAACTGCATTAAAAACTGATTTTTAACAGCCCCACCATCGACACGGAGTACTTCAATCGGGGTACCCGCTGCTTCTTCCATTGCATCCAGTACATCCTTTGTTTGATAGGCTAATGATTCAAGTGTTGCCCGGATGAAATGCTCTTTTGATGTTCCTCGTGTTAAGCCAAAAATGGCACCACGAGCATCTGTATCCCAATAAGGAGTTCCTAGACCAACAAAGGCAGGGACAATGTAGACACCATCCGTGTTCTTCACCTTTTTAGCATAGGTTTCGGAATCCTCAGCAGTACGAATCATACGTAGCCCATCTCGTAGCCATTGGATTGCTGACCCTGCTACAAAAACACTACCTTCTAATGCATAGGTCACTTTTCCATCTATCCCCCAAGCAATAGTCGTCAGTAAACCATTTTCAGAGGTCACTGCTTGCTGGCCTGTATTTAATAGCATAAAACAGCCAGTACCGTAAGTGTTTTTAGCCATTCCTTTTGTAAAGCAAGTTTGACCAAAAAGAGCGGCTTGTTGATCACCTGCAATCCCTGCAATCGGAATTTTTTCACCAAAGAAAATACTTGGTGCTGTTTCCGTGTATATTTCAGATGAATTTTTCACTTCAGGTAACATTGACATTGGAATAGCTAAAAGCTGACAAAGCTCATCATCCCATTGCAATTCATGAATATTGTAAAGCAATGTTCGAGCTGCATTTGAATAGTCGGTTACATGAGCCTTTCCTTTTGATAATCGCCAAACAATCCAAGAATCAATCGTCCCAAATAGCAAATCTCCATTGTTTGCCATTGCGCGTGCACCATCCACATTGTCTAAAATCCATTTAATTTTTGTTGCAGAAAAATAAGCATCTAGGCGTAGCCCTGTTTTTTGCTGAAAAAGCTCTTCATGGCCTTGATCTTTTAAGGTATTCACAATGTCCTGTGTTTGGCGCGATTGCCAGACAATCGCATTGTAAATGGGCTGACCTGTCTTTTTATCCCATACAACTGTCGTTTCGCGTTGATTGGTAATGCCAATGGCATGTACCTCACTTGCTTCGTGCCCACTTTCGGTTAAGACCGCCGCAATAACGGCTAGAATAGAACCCCAAATTTCATTTGCATTATGCTCTACCCAGCCAGCCTTCGGAAAAATTTGCTGAAATTCTTTTTGTGCGACATGAACAATTTCACCTTTTTTATTAAATAAAATAGCCCTTGAACTTGTCGTTCCTTGATCAATCGCTAAAATAAATTCGCCCATCCCAACTTCCCCCTTGTCTCTACATAACCCGTTTGAACATTTTTTCCACTTCATACGATGTAAAATGAATAAGCACTGGACGTCCATGAGGGCATGTAAATGGATTATCTGCATTACGTAAATCTCGTAGTAATGTTTCCATTTGTTCTTTTGTTAAATAATGATTGGCTTTGATCGATTTTTTACAGCTCATCATAATCGCCGCTGCTTCACGTAATTTTTTGACATCGGCCTTTTTCGTTGTTAGCACCTGTTCAATTAAATCCTCAATGATTTCCTGCTCTTCCCCTTGTGGGAACCAACTTGGGTGCTCACGTACAACAAAAGATGACTGACCAAATTCCTCTAAAAATACACCTACAGCTTCTAGCTCATGCTTGTATTCTCGTAAAATAAGTGCTTCATCGGCCGCATAGTGGAAAGTTAGTGGAAGCAATAATGCTTGACGTTCATGCGGATTGACTTGACCGACCTTTTCACGGAAAAATTCATATTTAATGCGTTCTTGTGCAGCATGTTGATCAATTAAATAAAAACCATCTTCCATTTGTGCAACAATGTATGTGCCATGGATTTGCCCAACTACTTCTAGTTCAGGAAATGGCTCTTTCGTAGACTCATTCTCAATTACTTCTTGTTGTTCTACACTGGTTACTTGTTCAACTGTCTCAGTCTCCAATCGCAGATCGGGCTGCCAGCTATCCTCTATCATAGTAGGTACAGGCTCTGGCACGACCAACTGTTCACGATTGCTCTCTTGAATGGTTTGGACATCATATAGTTTCTCAACAATTGCATGCATCTTCTCTACATCTATTTTGGGAGCAGGCTTCCAAATATTAAGTTGCTCATTAGTAGGTTTGACACTTTTTTCTTTCTTCTCCATCTGAGGTACGCGAATAACGCTGCGTATTTTTTCACGGATGGTTTCCTCGATTAATTTCAAAAGCTCTGGCTCTTTACTTAAACGAATTTGATGTTTCGCAGGATGCACATTGACATCTGTTAAATAAGGATCTCCCTCTATATAAAGGACAACTATCGGATAGCGTTCGATGGGTAAATACGTATGGTAGGCATCCACAACCACTTTTTGCACTAAATAATGCTTGACCCAGCGACCATTAACAAACAGAGACATATAATTTTTGGAAGCACGTGTCACCTCAGGCAAGGACACAAAGCCAGAAATTCGATAATCATATGATTCGCCTTGGAACGGCACCATCTTCTTGGCATTATGTACACCGTAAATAGCGGCCAGTACTTGTTGCACATCTCCTCGCCCATTGGTTTGCAATAATTGTTGACCATTATGCAGTAATCTGAATGCAATTTGTGGATTGCTAAGTGCTAGGCGATTCATTAGGTCTATCGTATGCCCAAGTTCAGTTTGAATAGTTTTCATATATTTTAAGCGTGCGGGCGTGTTAAAAAATAGCTGAGATACCGTTAAATCCGTACCTTTACGCAAAGGGCCAGGCTTATGTGTTAGGATATGTCCACCTTCAAGCTCTAAATGCGTTCCAGATTCACCATTTGATGTTATCAGCGTCATTTTAGAAACAGAAGCAATGGATGCCAATGCTTCCCCACGGAAACCAAGTGTACGAATGCGGAATAAATCATGTTCCTGATGAATTTTACTAGTAGCATGGCGAGAGAATGACATCAATGCATCCTCTTCATCCATACCATTACCATTATCTATTACTTGAATGGAAGTGAGACCCGCTTCTAGTAAAAAAACATCAATGGACGTACTCCCCGCATCAATGGCATTTTCCACTAGCTCTTTGACAACAGAAGCTGGTCTTTCTACTACCTCTCCTGCTGCGATTTTATTGGATAGCCACTCGTCCATAATTTGTATGTTTCCCACTAACGTATCACTCCTTTATCTATTTTTTTACGTTGATTAGCTCTTGCTGTAGCTCATATAAAATATTCATTGCCTGCATAGGTGAAGTGCCTAAAATATTGACTTTTTCTAATTTTTTTAGCACCTCTGCCTCGGCTGGTGAAATCGGCTCTTCCTCTGCAAACAAAGACATTTGCACGGGTTGTTCAGCCATTACTTGTGTTTCAGCAACTACTTCTTTCCCAGCCTCAAAATTCTCCAGTAAAACACGCGCTCTCGCTAAAATTTCTTCTGGCAATTGTGCGAGCTGTGCTACATGAATACCATAGGATTTATCAGCGGCTCCTTTTTTCACCTTATGCAAGAACACAACCGTTCCATTTTTTTCCGTAGCCGATACATGGACATTTTGTAAGCGAGGTAAATCCTTTTCCAGTGCCGTTAATTCATGATAATGCGTAGAAAACAACGTATTTGCACCGATTTTATCATGAATATATTCCATCATCGATTGTGCCAAACTCATGCCGTCATAAGTCGATGTGCCACGTCCGATTTCATCAAATAGCATCAAGCTATTTTTTGTTGCATGCATAATAGCATGTTGTGATTCAAGCATTTCTACCATAAATGTGGATTGTCCTGCTGCTAAATCATCAGCCGCTCCAATGCGCGTAAAAATTTGATCGGTAATAGGCAGTCTCGCCTTTTCAGCAGGTACATAACAGCCCATTTGCGCCATAACAACAATTAAGGCTACTTGGCGCATATAAGTACTTTTACCAGACATATTCGGCCCTGTAATAAGCATCATATTATGCTGCTCTTCTAGCACACAATCATTTGGTACATACATTTGCTTATTTAACATTTTTTCAACAACTGGATGTCGTCCCTCTATAATTTCGAGCGCACGTCCACCATGAAATTCTGGTTTTGTAAAACGATATTTTTCTGAAACACTTGCAAAGCTTAGTAAAACATCTAGCTCACTAATACTTGCTGCAAGTGCTTGTACACGTGGGATATATGCCTTTAATGCCTCCCGAATTTCCACAAACAGATTGTACTCTAATGTTAAGCTTTCTTCCTCTGCATTTAAAATTAATGCTTCTTTTTCTTTTAGTTCGTGTGTAATATAGCGCTCTGCATTCGCCAACGTTTGTTTGCGCTCATAGCGTGTTAAGTCCGCTAAATGAATATTCGATTTTGTAATTTCAATATAGTAACCAAAAATTCGATTATAGCCTATTTTTAAATTTTTAATGCCTGTTTTCATTCGCTCTTCTTGTTCAAGTTGGGCAATCCAATCTTTACCGTTGCGAGCAGCATAGCGTAGTTCGTCTAAGCGCTCATTGTAGCCATCACGGATGACATCCCCTTCTTTAATGGTAATAGGTGGATTATCAGTGATCGCCATTGCTAATAAAGCCTCGACATCTGTGCATGTATCAAGTGCTGCACCTAGTTGCTGTAACGTCTCTTTATTTGCCCCCATCAGCTGCTGCTGAATAGCTGGCACTTGGCGCAATGAATCACGTAATTGGGCTAAATCACGTCCGCCTACATTGCCAAACGCAACACGACCAGCCAAACGCTCTAAATCATATACTTGTTTTAAGGAAGCTTGTAGCTCAGTGCGCACAAAATATTCTTCCAATAAATCCGTGACAATCGCCAGCCTGTCCTCAATCGCTGTACGAGTAGCCAGCGGCTGATGTAGCCATTGTTTTAATTTTCGCCCACCCATTGCTGTCACGGTATCATCTAATAGCCATAAAAGTGTTCCTTTTTGGTCTCCACCACGAATCGATTGAATCAACTCTAAATTTCGTTTGGAGCTAGAATCAATGCGTAAATAATTTTTAATTTCATTAAACGTGAAAGCTTGAATATGCGATAAAGAGCGCATTTGTGTTTGATCGATATACGCTAACAAACGAAGACAGGCAACTTGTAATGGCTGAGGTACGGCTTCTAAATAGCTTGCTGCTTTGTCCATAGGCATTTCATCCACTTCAACTGATAGCACAATCCCAGCATGAACGGCGTGCTCTGCTAATAGTAGCTGTAAACTATCCGTTACAATAAGCTCTCGAATACCATAAGCCTGCATTTGCATTAAGAGGGCTTTTCCATCGCCTTCAATAGAAGAAGCCACTGCTTCACCTGTCGATAAATCTAAATAGGCATAGCCAAATGTCGTGTCATCTAATTGCTCTGCTGCCCCAATAAAGTGGTTGGTTTTACCGTCAAGCGCCTTACCTTCCATAATGGTTCCGGGTGTGATAAGCTGAACCACTTCACGTTTGACCACACCTTTTGCTTGCTTTGGATCTTCTGTTTGTTCACAAATCGCCACTTTATAGCCCTTTTGCACAAGTGTTTCAATATAATTTTTAGCCGAATGATGCGGCACACCGCACATTGGTATTCGCTCTTTTGCGCCTGCATCTCGGCTCGTTAATGTAATCTCTAAAATTTGTGAGGCATTGATGGCATCCTCAAAAAACATTTCATAAAAGTCACCTAATCTAAAAAATAAAAAGGCATCTTTGTAGTCTTCCTTTACCTGTAGATACTGTTGCATCATTGGTGTATATGTTGTCATATAATTATTTACCTCGCTCTTACCATATAGATATTTTTATTATAACAAAAGATACATGCGAAACGCTTCCTTCACCTTTTTTAAGATGCTAGCATTTCGCATGTATCAAAAAATGATGTTTTTTAGACTTATCTTGGTCGTTCATCAGGAAACGATGAGGACTCTAACACATACCTGCTTTCTCCATCAGAGCTGGAAGATGAGCTGGAGCTTGATGAGGAGGATGAAGAACTTTCATCATTAAAGCTCCAATCTTCTTCATAGTCTAATGGATGGACACTAATACAAATTGTTGTTTCACCCATTACTTCGACAACTACTTCACGTTCTACAACAATTTCAAACTTCGTACCACATGGAGAGATAATCGCTTCAATACAATTTGGTTCTTGTATCACACGTACACGAACATCATCACCAACGCTAATTTCACCTTCACGATAATGAAGCTTCACTTTGTCTTTATAGTGAACCGTTTCGGAAAACACAGCTGTTTTCGAATGGTTACTATAGGCATACCACACATTGACATCAAATTTCCCAGTTACTTCTACAAATTTCCCGACTCTTTTCGCAGAGCAAGTATGATTGATTACCCAGCATCCTAAAATACTTGTCGGTTTATTTGTTGGTGATAATGTTACACGTTCTTCCGTTCTCTTCTTCCCTTTGGCAACTACTGCTTTCGTCACGATTTGTCGTAAACGTTTCAGCGCAATTCCTCCTTCGACTCTTTTCACTCCATCATATGCAGGTAGCGCCCATTGGGTGAACATATATTTTTAGAGAATGAAAAGTATCGTCCAAATCTTTTTCCGTGAGAGGTCTGCTATAGCATGGGAATGCTTCAATAGAAGAAGACATGAAAAAAGCTCGAATGCTGTCATTCGAGCTTTGATTTCGAGGATTTATTAAGAGCAGCTACCTGGCTGAGTATTTTCTACGTATGAACCCGTTTCACCACGAAGAACATCGCCACCAGTTGAGCGAACAATTTCATTTGTAACATTATTTGCGATGGTATTCGATACCAGTTGCAATAAATCATTGACATCGCCTTGTGATTCTTTAAATTGTTGCACAACTGGAATAGCATTAATTTCTTCTTCGATTTTAGCAATTTTATCTTCAATCATTTTTAATGCTTTTTCTTTTCCTAAGTGTTGGAAATTAACCGCCTGTTTTTGTAAGCTTTTTAAGCTTGCAATACGTTCACGTACTTGTTGATTTTCATTAATCTGTGCTTCTGCCTTTTTGAAAAATTCAACCTCTGGTGTATTTGCAATCATATGTGCAATTTCATGTGATTTTTTAATTAAATCTTCTTTTGTATATAACACTTGTGTCATTTACGCTTCCACCTTTTCATTTTTTACGACTTCCACAAATTCACCCGTAAGTGAATAAGATGTAGTCTCTATTATTTTTACTTTTACTAATTGACCAATTACTTCTGCTGGTGCTTTAAAGTTAACTAAACGATTTTTCCGCGTATAGCCCGCTAGCACATCGTCTCGTCGTTTACTTGTACCTTCAACTAATACTTCGACAACCTCACCATTTAACCGTTCTAATGCTTTGCGTGAGTATTCACCCACCACTTCATTTAAACGTTGAAGACGCTCTTTTTTCACCTCTTCAGGTACATTGTCGACCATTTTGGCAGCTGGTGTTCCTTCACGAGGAGAATAAATATACGTAAATGCAGCCTCAAAGCCAACTTCACGATATAAGGACAATGTTTCCTCAAATTGCTCCTCTGTTTCATTCGGATAGCCAACGATAATATCTGTTGTTAATGTTACTTCAGGTATTGCGGCTTTAATTCTGTCTACTAAACCAAGGAAATGCTCACGTGTGTATTTACGCGCCATAATTTTTAGGACGTCATTCGAGCCAGATTGAACTGGTAAATGGATATGCTCCACTAAGTTGCCACGCTTTGCAAGGATTTCGATTAAATGATCATCAAAATCACGCGGATGACTCGTAGTAAAACGGATACGTGGAATATCGATCTTTCTTAATTCATCCATTAAATCGCCAAGACGATAGTCGATATCCTCAAAATCCTTCCCGTAAGCGTTGACATTTTGTCCCAGCAGCATAATTTCTTTATAGCCCGCAGCCGCTAACTCACGAACTTCGGCAATGATTTCCTCTGGACGACGACTGCGCTCTTTACCACGAGTATATGGAACGATACAATACGTACAGAATTTATCGCAACCATACATAATATTAACCCAAGCCTTAATGGAGCCAAGTCGTTTTTTCGGCAGATTTTCAATGACATCGCCTTCTTTAGACCAAACCTCAATCACCATTTCCTTCGACATATAGGCTTCTTTTAAAATGTTTGGTAAACGGTGAATATTGTGCGTACCAAATACCATATCGACGTGTGGATAGCTTCTTAAAATTTTATTAACAACAGATTCCTCTTGCGACATACAGCCACAAACCCCGATAAGCATCTCAGGGTTTTTTCGTTTATATTTCAGCAGGAAACCCAGTTCTCCAAATACTTTGTTTTCTGCATTTTCACGAATAGCACATGTATTCAGCAAGACAACGTCAGCCTCTTCAATCATCTCTGTTGGTGTGTAACCAAGCTGCATAAAAATCCCGGCCATCACTTCTGTGTCATGCTCATTCATTTGGCAGCCATAAGTACGAATATAGAAGGTGCGATCTTTGCCCATTCCTGCGAACTCTTCTGCAATGCTAAAATCCTTATGATACTTGACATCTTCTTTGCCACGTTTTTTAGCATCTTTTAAGGAAGGTGCTGTAAAGACCTTCTCAAAATATTTACTATAATCCTTTTCAGGCTTGTCTTCTTTTTTTGGTTGATTGACCTGTTGATTAGCTAAGCGTTGTTCCTCATTCATCGCAATCAGGTAACTCCTTTCAAACGAAATCCATGCACTTGAATTCCCATTTTATTATTATACTGAATAGTTGATACTTCCTACAAGGTTTGCGCCTCAAATGTCGTGGTTTCGACTTAATTACATGATGATAGGAGTAATTATCCATCAGCTTTAGCGTTCTATCCTTCAGTTTTGAAGCGCTATCCTTTCGTTTACATATGCTAACCATCGCTTTCATTAAAATACTTGCTGTACTTTACATGTAAGTACTGATTATACAATTTCAGCTTCATCCAACGTTTAATATTCATATCTTCTTTATACAGTAATGCATCTGTGTATTGTCCTTCTTTCACTAATCGCTTTGCTTCTAATTTTAATTTTTCATTGTTCATGTGTTTAAATAAAGTTTTTAGCGGAAGTAGTGACCATAGATGCTTAGTTTGGACATACGTTCGTTCATGATAAACGCCAAGCAAATAATCATCCACCATATACTGCATTAAATTATGACCGCTCGCCGTCACATAGTAGCTGGAAGCCCCTGCTCGCAAATTCATTTCAAATAGCTTATAGATCCCGTCTCGAGCATCATATTTCATATCAAAATTAGCAAAACCTGTATAGCCAATGTCCTCTAAAAAGTATCGAATGGAATCCATTAGCTGTTCATCGTAGTCTGTCATAACAGCTAAAGAAATACCTTTATTTTGCGGAGAAGGATCTTCAAGCAGTTTATTGCTGACACACATCAATTTGACTTTATGATCTCTTCCTACAAATACATCTAGTACACGAATAGAAGAATCATCACCTGGAATAAATTCTTGAACAATCAAGGAATCTTCATAGCTAGAACGATAAATACTGCGAATAATGTATTGCATCTCACTGGCATTATTTGCAAGAAATATTTTTTTCTTTTCGGGAAATGAACAGTGCGTATATGTCACTGCATTGGAAGGTTTAATGATAATGGGATACTGGAAAGGGAGTTCGCTGACTGCGTGATGCTCATTAGTTATGATCATGGTTTTGGGGTAGTTTAACTTATACTGATCACAAAGCTGATAAAATTTTTCCTTCGTTTGCACCTTCTTTAGTAAAGCTTGATCTATATAAGGTAAAATAAAATATGTTTCAAGCCGTTCTTTATTTTCAATGATAAGCTCTGCATAATAGCAGTCACAAACGATTAAAATCAATTTATTCTGTTGGCACTGCATGGCAACCTCGATTAAAGCTTGTACAAAATGGGTAGGGTCATCTAGACGCTCTACATAGTGAAAATCCAGAATGCTACTATTTTGCGTAGCAATTCCCTGTGAGCCTCCCAAAAAGAGTGAACGCATTGTTGCCCCTTTTACGGTGGGCTCAATAACAAGACTCTTGATACGATACGCTTCATAAAAAGAGCGGGCCACCCCGTAGGCATGCTGACCCGATTGTATAATAATAGGTAAAAAAGGTTGTTCTTTTATACATGTCAATTTGACTCGCCTCACATTATAAAAATGAATTTAATCATTTGTATGCCAGCTACATTATACTTATGTAACAGAATGAAAAGGCACTATTATGTAACTTTAGTGCCTTTTCATAGTGTTGAAAAACAAAACTATCCATAGAATTTTTGTGAAAGGTGAAAATGGATTTCCGTTGCAGATTACTTACTTTCCTGTCGACTCGCCTGTCTCGCTATCCCACGGGAGTCAAGTAGCCTTCCACTCCATAAAAATGTTAACTTTTTTTGCAAAGGTTCAAGTGGAGGGATGTTGTCACACATCACTTCTCCACATTGAAAATAAGAGGCTATCTCCTCTCTTATAATATAAATAATGGGCTATTTTGTTCAGGAAAAGACACTTTTGCAGAATGGTTGATTGGAGCGGAGCCAACGTCACTCCTAGGGGATTAGCGTCACAGTTGAGACATTGGAGCGCACGGAGTGAGTGAAGCAGCTCGTCGGACGCCCCCTGGAAAGGACGCTGGCAGAACGGAAATCAACCCCTCGCCTTTCAAAATGGCTGTTTCTGCTGTTGACATCACCTTTTTCCATCACGTTAATGCTATCATTTTTTTGACTCGCTGCTCAAAAGCAACAATAGCTTGAACACCGTGATTTTTTAGTAGCTCGGTATTAGCACTTGTATATTTACCTAGATCATCAGGGAAATGCGCATCAGAGGATATAGTAAAAGCCACTCCATGGTCAAGTAAGGTTTGTAAAAAACGAGGGCCTGGGCACATTTCCTTTACAGGGTAACGATAATACAGCCCAGCATTGATTTCAGTGGCAGTTTGAGTTGTCGTTAGGGCCTGGGCAATCCGTTTATACCAGGCATCAAGAAAAGCATGATTCTCCACCTGATAATTAAATACTTTAAAATTATCTAAATGTGCAACAAAATCAAACATATTGGAATGAATCATTTGCTCGACAACCTTAAAAAATTGCTCATAACTTTGTTGTAAAGCAGACTGATCCATTTGCTCAAAAAGATGTTGTGTTTGAGGATTATCAAAGCCCCAGCCGTCAACAAAATGGACAGAACCAATCACATAATCCCAAGGATAACCAACTAATAAAGCAGCTAATTGCTCTTCCCCGCCAATAAAATAATCTGCCTCTATACCCAGTCTCAAAGTAATGCCATGTTGACGCCATTTTTCCTTCGCCTGCTGAATGGTCGACACAAAGGCATCTATGTTCTCTGTCATCACGCGATCTAGCCAATAGCGCTGTACTTGACCAATCTCACTATCATCCAACCTCATAAAGCGTTCGAAATAGGCACGCGTTTCTTGAAAACGATATAAATGATCAACAATGCCTACCTCACGCAAGCCAAGCTGCTTGGCCTGTTCGAGATATAAATCCAACCATTCCTCACTATAACACCCCTTTTGTACTCGCTGTACTAACCGCTGTACTTGACAGGACATTTGTTGCTTGGAGCCTTTTTTCGCCTCATCCTCATGCTGGAAAAACTCCAGTGCCTGTGATGTACGCTCTAGCCAGCGAAATGAATAAGGTCCCTCTTCTAAATGTACATGATAATCAATTGTCATCAGCTTTTCCCTCCATTACATACCGTCCATTTTTCCTCATAGGCTTGCCATTCTAATGGACAAGTACTTTCACAAAGAATTTCTGTACATTCATCAAGATGACAAATTTGAAAAAATGATTTGCCATTTATTTTGGTTGCATCGGCTAATAAATAACTCACTTTACTATGCTTGAGCATCTTCTTAGAAATAAGGGATTCATCCAAATCGTAATCATAAACAATGCCCTCACTAATGCCACCGCACGATAAAAATGTCTTATCAAAATTCATATTATCAAGCATCTCTAAAGTCATAGCACCTGCAACTGAAGATTGTTTTGGATTCGCAGTGCCTCCTAGTAATATGACCTTGCCTGTCATACGTCGTTCTTCTATGGCTAAATTAAATTGTATTGCTGCTGCAATCGAGTTCGTTACAACCGTTATATCATCAACCGCTAGTAAAAAATCGGCCATATGGACCGTTGTCGTACCTGTATCAATTGCAATGGTATCACCATCACAAATACGTTTTGCTGCCATACGAGCAATTTGGCGCTTTGCCTCTTTTTGCATTTGCAGCTTGCGTAAAAATACAGGCTCGTTGCGCACGTTCGTATATTTAATAGCCCCACCATGGACTCTCGATAATAAATGCTGCTGCTCTAATTCATCAAAATCTCGGCGAATTGTTTCTGGTGCTACCTGAAGGGCATCGGCAATATTGGCAACAATGATTTTCCCGTCTCTCTCTAATTGCTTTAATATAAAATCAAATCTTTCAAGTTTGGCGTACGTCATGATAGTGCAATCACATCTTCTTTTGCGACATAACAGTTATAGGGTTTGCCCATTTCAATCGAATAGCCTTGTTGATGTAGTTGTTCCATTGTAAACACCGTTTCACCATCAAATGTAGTACGAATAATATTGCCACTCATTAATGATTGTTTAGCGATTCCTACTAGACACATATCTCCTTCTCGTTGATTGAGATGCAGTGCTTCTGGTCGAATGGCAAATTTAGAGGCTTGCTCGACTAAAGATTCTCCAAGCATGTTTTCTAAAGTCTCGCGTGTAAAGACATTATAATGCCCAATAAAGTTTGCAATAAATTCATTATTCGGTCTTGTATAAATCTCTGTTGGTGTACCGTTTTGAGCAATGCTCCCATTATTCATGACAAATATTCTGTCTGAAACGGCCATAGCCTCTTCCTGATCGTGCGTTACCAAAATCATTGTCATATTGAGCTTACGTTGAATAGCTCGTAAATCTGCTTGTAGCTTCTTGCGAATTTGAGCATCGAGTGCACTAAGGGGTTCATCTAATAGCAGCACTTTAGGACGGACGATTAACGCACGTGCCAGAGCAACACGCTGCTGTTGCCCCCCCGATAATTCGTTCGGGTAAGCATTGGCTTTCTCACTTAGATGAACGAGGGCTAGCATTTCTTGAACACGCTGCTCGATGTCTGCCGCATTGACTTTTTGCATGCGCAAACCAAAGGCAACATTTTCTTGCACAGTCATATTAGGAAAGAGTGCATAGGATTGAAAGACCATGCCCACTTGACGATCCTTTGGCTGTACGCCACTCATATCTTTTCCTTCAATTGTAATTTTACCAGACGATGCATCTGTTAAGCCTGCCACAATGCGCAAAATGGTGCTCTTGCCACAGCCGCTAGGACCTAACAATGTAATAAATTCACCCTTTTGGATATTCATCTGAATATTGCTTAAAACCGTTGCTTGTCCATATTTTTTATGAAGCCCTTCAATAATAAGATAACTCATAGATTTGTAGCACCTTTCGATCGTTTTGTTACAATGGCAATGACAAATGTTAATAGACCCATTAGCACGATATAGATAAAAACAACTGCACTTGCAATATGTCCACTTGTGCTAAGCTTTTTCATTAAGTAAATTTGAACTGTTTCAAAGCGAGAACCAACCACAAGGTTAATCAAAACAAATTCACCAAATAAGACGGAGAATGATAACAAAGCACCTGCAAATAAGCCTGGATAAACGCTAGGCAGTAAAATTTTTGTGAAAGCCTGCCTTTTTGATGCACCAAGCAATTGGGCCGCATCAAGTAGCTGCCTTGCATCTATATTTCTTAAACTATTTCTTGTTCCTTGATAGATATAAGGAAGAATCCCCACCACATAGGCTCCTAGAACAACGAATATCATTGGTATACCTATTTGGCTATACACTCGAATGAGCCCTACAGCTAAAATGATTGCAGGGAAAGAATAGACCATGACCACTGCTATCTGTATCCATTTTTCGTATGTAGGAAAATACAAAACAATAACGAAAATGGCTGGCACAATGACAAGGAGTGCAATACTAACCGCACCACTTGCTAATAACACAGAACGGCCAAATGCCTGGATAAAATCGGTATCCTGAAACAATGTGGCAAGCCATTTTAATGTAAGTCCTTCTGGTAATATTGTTTTATTCCATTTCGATGCAAATGCATAAAGCGTCGTTGCCAATACTGGCAATAGTAAATACCCCACTAACAAGAGGAAAAAGAAATCAGCCAAGCCTCGCTTTTTCATTTTACTTTCCTCCTTGTTTTAGAGATACTCCACTCACTAATTAGCATGGCTGTCACCATTGTCACTGCTAATATAACAGCAATGGCACTAGCTAGCTCTGGCTGAGCAAAAATATCACCTTTTATTAAGGAACCTATACGAATGGCCACTAAATTATAATTACTGCTTGTTAGAGCATAGGCAGAGGCATACGCTCCCATTGCATTAGCAAATAACACACTAAACGTTCCTACAATCCCAGGTAACATAACTGGTAAACCAATCTTCAGCCAAAATTGCCAACTAGACGCTCCTAATAAAGCTGCTGCCTCCTTCCACTGTTGCTGAATCCCATCATAAATGGGATATAACAACATTAGCGATAATGGCAGCTGGAAGTAAATATAAATAAGTAATAAACCACCCCAGCTATAAAGAGAAAAGGATGTCAAAGCATCAATGTCCCATTTTTCAAATAACAATGTAAATAGACCACTATTACCAAGTAAAACGATAAAAGCAAATGCTAGCGGTATACCTGAAAAATTGGATGTTAAGTTCGTTAGTATTAAAATTTTCTCCCGTACTGGCTCAGTCAACTTCATCATGGCATAAACAGCGAACAATGTGACTACTAATGCAATAACAGCCGATACAACAGACAATGTAATACTATTTTTAAAGCCTTGCAATATATAGTCGTTCGTAAAAATGGACTCGTATTGCGTTAATGTAAAGCCCTCACTATTTTGAAAGCTCGTAATAAGCATATACAGTAAAGGCACTAGGAAAAATAATAAGAGTAGTACAAGAAAAGGCGAAAGCCAGGCAATGGACTGCCGCTTCGATATCAACACAACCACTTCTTTCTATAATTACTTGCGGCTCAAGAAGGATAGTAGTCGCTCCAACCTAAAAGGAGCGACTACTATTAGTTACACCTCTTTTGCTGTATACACACCTTCTAGCAAAAGGGGCTCCATATCATCCGCAGGCTCCATATTTAATAAATGACAGCACAGTGGTGCAATTTGTAATTGCGAAATAATCTCTTCTTTTATACCAGCCTTGACGGAATCCGAAATGACAAACAGTGGGACATGACGATCCTCATGCGTTGTTCCACCATGATTACCATCACTTGTCATACCATGGTCAGCCGTCACAATTACCTCATAGCCCTGTGCCATACACTTTGGAATAAATAATGAGAGCAGAGCATCCATCGCTAACACACGATTGCGGTATTGTGCAGAATCCGCCGTAAATTTGTGACCATCATCATCAACATTCATAGGATGAATATAAAGGAAATCAGGCTGCTTTTGATCCATTAACCAAGCTGCATCAGCAAATACATGACTATCTGGATAATGATCCTCAAAATAGAACAAGCCATTGTCAATCGGTAATTGCGTATCAAGCTGTAGCCTGTCCTCCATATAGTTAAATGGTGCTCTATTATAAAGCTCACTCACCCAATAATAGGCGGAGGCTGCCGTGGATAAACCATGCTCCTTCGCGACATGAAAGACACTTTTCTGCGTCGATAAGCGTACCGTCATATTGCTAGTAACGCCATGAACAATGGGGGGTGTCCCCGTTAAAATCGTCTCATATAATGGCCTTGATAATGATGGCACCTCTGCGCAAATCTTATAGCGAGCAGCCACCTGACGCTCCACTAAATGGTGCAAGAATCCCATATGTGTACAGGCTGTATCAAAGCGCAATGCATCGATGACAATAAGAACCACTTTGTTATTTTGCATGGATTAACACCTGCTCTTGATAGAGTTGAGGGATTTGCTTTGTTGTTTCTTCCCATTTCTTTTGATCTTTTACTGGCTGTGCATTCGTATACATATCTGCTGGTAATAATAAATCCTTTACATCTTGTGGAAGTTCTACGTTGTCTCGAATCGGACGCGCATAGCCTTTTGCTAAATTTTCTTGACCAGCGTCAGATAGAATGTATTCACGTGCTAGCATGGCAGCATGAGGGTTTTTGGCATATTTATTAATAATTGTTGCATAACCAGAAGTAACAGATCCTTCCTTTGGTATCACTACATCGAAGCGCTCCTCATCGATTTGGTGACGATAGCCTAATGCATTAAAATCCCATAAAATCGCTACATCGATTTCACCTTTTTCTAAGTTTGCTACTGATGGATCCCCCTGTAAACGACCTTGTTTCGCTAATTCAGCAAAGAAATCAACGCCCGGCTGGATGTTTGACTCATCTCCACCAAAGGCCATAGCTGCTGCTAAAATAGCAAACTGCGCTTGGTTAGCTGTTAATGCATCTCCAATACTGACTGTATAATCCCCATTTTTCAGATCCTCCCATGAGGTCGGGGCATTCTTTACATTATTTGTATCTGTTAAAAATGAAATTGTTCCAGTATAGCCAACAATCCAGTTTCCTTCATCGTCTTTTGCCCAATCCGGTATTTCATCCCAGTAGGAAGTTTTATATGGTAATGTTAAGCCCTTGTCCTTGGCGATTGGTCCAAAAGCAATTCCAACATCCCCAATATCTGCTGTCGCATCATCTTTCTCTGCTTCAAACTTCGCTAATTCCTCAGCACTCGACATATCCGTATCCTTGTGTTTGATGCTATATTCGGTTCCTAGCTCTTCCCAAGTTTCCACCCAGTTCGCCCATGTATCTGGCATACCAACAGAGTTAACAGTGCCCTCTTCCTTTGCTTTTTCTGTAATTTCTTCAAGCGATAAATCCTTGTTTACCTCATTTGCACTAGATGAACTGTCAGAACAAGCTGCCAACATGGAAATGGCTAATGCACCGATTAGACCTTTTTTCCACAATTTTTGAATTGCCATGTGTTGGACCCTCCATTTGTTTTGGTTTATTTTTATTTGCTTACAACCCTAATGGTATAAAACAAACATTAAGCAAGTATGGAGGTCTTAAAAATATTTAGTAAAAATTATTGAGAAATTATAAATATCTATGAAAATACTTAATAAGTGAAGGAGCATTGTAAAGCTGAATGGAGGAGATGAAGAAGAAATCTAGTTTTGTATGTGTACGTTGGCTTTACCAGACGTACACATACCTAGATTATTTGGAGAGACCTAAAAAATCTGCATATGTATGCGGCTCATTTTCCTTTAAAATTGTTAAAAATGTAAACGCCAGTTGCACAACTGACCACCATCTCATATTGTAGGACATCTCAAAACGAGAAGGTTCTAACGTAAAGACATCTTGAAAAATCGTGAGCGGCTCAATTTGCTCATCTTTTAAAATAGATAGAAAGCCCAGAAACAACGTATGATCCTTCACTTCAATCAGTTTGTCATCTACAAGAGCATCAATATTTTCAGGTTGCTGAAAATTACACTGTGTAGCTACATAACGCTCTAAATCCTGAGCACGCTTTCGATCTTCACGTTCCTTTTTCTTTGCAATAAAATCAATGACGTTATTCACGTGCATCGCCTCTTTTTTTCTTTTATTGTAGCATTTTTTAAAAGAACATTGCCCGCACCACCCCCTACAATTTTTACATGAAACCTTTAATTGTGCTTTTACTCACGATTGTACATTGAATACTCGTGATTGCAGTGTCTTTACTCACGGTAGCAGTACTTTTACTCGCGATTGATCGCTAACAATAAAAAAAGACATCTTATAATTAAGACGTCGCAATGGTGATTATCACTTTTCCTCCTCCCGTTATTGAATCATTAGCCAACGTTAGTGTTCCACCATGTTTTTGAATGATGGACTCGGCAATATAAAGCCCCATGCCATGATGATTTGCTGCATTTCTACTTGGATCTCCCCGATAAAATTGCTTTGTGGCTCTCTTTAAATCTTGCGATGAAAAACCAGCCCCACTATCCATCACAGTAAAATGAATAATATCGGACTCTCCCTGAACAGATAAAGTGACTTTGCTATTATGTGGCGTGTGCTCTATAGCATTAACGATCAAATTTAATAAAGCTCGATAAAAAAGCTCTTCCTCTATCATAAAGGCATCAGGCAGTTTATCCTTTTCTACACTAACTTCAAGATTTTTTTCTAAAGCAAGCGCCTTCATTTGCTGTTCTAGCTGTTGTATAAATGAAGCCAGCTCTACAGTTGTTTTTACACCACCAACACTTTGCTCCATATTGGATATATCCATTAATTGCTTTGTGAATTTTTCAATTTCTAGCGTATTTTTTAATATATAAGTGTTGTATTCTTTTTGTACTTCATCTTGAACAGTATCCAATAAAAGTTCCGCATTACCTCTAATAATTGTAAGAGGTGTTTTCAAATCATGAGCAAGTGCAGAAATTTGTTCTCTGCGTGCTCTTTCTGCCTGCCATTGTTGTGTCAATGAAGTATTTAATGCCTCCTTCATCTGCTCAAAGGAGAGTGCAATATCATCAATTTCTCGAATCCCAGATGGTTTTATATGAAAATCTAAATTTTGATGTTGGATTTTTTCAATGGCTTCTTGTAGGCCCAACATTTTTCGTTTAAGTCTTCTGCCGAAATGCACAGCAAGCACCGTTGCCTGTACGATAACGCCTATAATAAACAATAGTAAAGCCGTTAATTGGGGATTAGGTAAATATTTTCTCATAACAGGTGAGCGATACTCAGGGACTAAACCATAGCGTAAAATACACACTTCCTGTTCTCGCTCAACAAATGCATAAAATCGAACATTACTTTTCGTCTCTCCCCTTTGCTTTAAACGCCATGCATGGGAAGCCTCTTTTTCTGTTAAAGTACCAGAAAGAAATTCCCCCTTATTAGAAATCACTGCGTAGTCTACAAGATCAGGAATCATATCATCTGTGACCTCACTGCTTGTAGCAATACGGTCTTTCGCAAAAGTGATTTGTGTTTCAGCATAATTGGCTGGCAAAATAATAGTAGCTGAAAAAGCAAACATAAATAAACCGATTAATAGTGCCCCTAATAAAATGATACTTAAGCAAAGAAAGAATAAATATCTCAGGAAAAATGTATGAAGGTGTGTTCCTTTCCTCGGTTTTATCATCTCCATTTATAGCCGATCCCCCAAACCGTATCAATAACATCTATGTCAAACGCATGTAGCTTTGACCGAATATTTTTGACATGTTCTGTTATCGCTGTACTGTCACTTTTGCCATCAAACCCAAAAATTGATTCGTATATCTGTTCTTTTGAGAAAACTTGCCCACGATGCCGTGCTAAAAATTCACATATTTCATACTCACTTTTAGTTAGCAGGATGCGCTCATTCTGAACAAACAGTTCTTTACCAGAAAGATTAAAATGAACTTTATCACTATAAAGGATGTTCCGCTTCTCTCTGCTTTCCCGTCGGATATGCGCATTCACCCTTGCCCGTAGCTCTCCAATGCCAAATGGTTTAATCAAATAATCATCTGCACCTAAGCCTAAACCATACATCACATCTTCTTCTAAGGATTTAGCTGTAAGAAAAAGAATCGGACAATCTACAGCATGCCGAATTTGCCCACATAATGTAAAGCCATCCATAATAGGCATCATCACATCAAGCAAAATTAAATCAAAGGAACCTAAATCCATCTTTCCTACTTCTGTCGGTTCGGACACAATGGTTACTAAGTGTTTATCTTTATAAAGTGCATTCTTTATCAACATTAAAATATCTACTTCATCATCCACTACTAATATATTTGCCATAATTCACCCTCTAATTTTCAGATGCTCTACCTTCCCATCTCCAAAACCATAAACAAGACAGCGCAAAAGTCAATAGGATACCCCCTAAGCACGCCATTATGCCAGTTTGAATACTTGTTTTGAGCAATGTTAAATCGGTTCCCATCGATGTTAAAATCCATAATGAAACAAAATGACCGCTCCATCCATAAGGTAAAAAGGGCCAAATACGATCCCCTAAGCCTGTAAGCAATAAGGCGACCAACAGCGCTTCTACAATACCTAAACCAATCGAAGCGCCTTTACCAAATTGGAGGCTTACAAATAAATGTAACATATAGAAAATCACATGACTGCCGAATAGAATACAAGCAGCCATACTATAAAATGAATAGCTCAAATCTACTTCATGTAATAATTCTCTAAAGCCAAAACTAAAAATAGCTATAGATAGAAAGATGGCTCCAAAGCTAAACAATAATAATAAGATGAGCTTGCTCATGTATGCCTTTATTTTTATGTTTGTTGTAGCTAGCATGCCTTGGAAACGACCAGCGTTTGCTTCTTGCTCAGATGCCATAGCACATACTAATCCTATAATAATCGGTAGCCCACAAGCTAACCCCTGAAAATAGGCAGTTACTTTTCCTTGAAAATCCCATGGCGAATAGGAGTAGTAGGCTAGAAATAGCCCAGAAATAGCAAGGGGGACAAGTATATGTGTCAGCAAAAAAGGTGTTCGTTTTGTTTTAAGGCATTCCACTCTCAATAATCGTAACATGTCCATTCGCTAGTTCGCCTCCCTTTTTTGGAACCACTTCGCAGTTAGAAAGCTAATCATCATAAACCAAGCTAGTGCTATCAGTAAGCCGGGAAGTATAACGCCTTTATCCAATAAAGGACTGCCTTGTGGTACTGGTAGACCGTTTGGTAATATGCCAAGTGTTGAACATAATAAACGTGCACCAATTGCAAATGGATAGTAATACCATAGTTCCCCATCCGCAAAGGCAACAATCCCTAAGATATTGGCTACTACATTGAGTAAGATGGTTAAATAGGTGCCTAATTTAGCTGCTAGGAAAAGACATAAAGGTATTTGCCACAAAAACGTCAGGAAAATAACAAAAGTACTTAGTAAACTGCTCGCTATTGGTAAACTATGACCGAATAGCCTGCCCCCAGCCGTGATTCCCCCAAAGAAAATAATCGTAATCAAAAGAAGCCATATGCTTAATGATACTATTTTTCCTAGCCAAATCTTTTTAAGATCCAGTGGTAAAGCAAGAATACTATGGTATTTTATTTTTTTATCCTTTTCGACCACTAAGGCACAGCAAATCGTCAGTGCACCTGGCAGCAGCATAGTATACCACCAGTTATAAGCACCTGTTTGAAAATACACGCCACCCATCAGCACGGCACTTATCAGTAAGGTCACAAGGGGCGTAAGCCAAAGTAGTTTGGCAATAAATGTTCGTTTCCATTTTAATTTTTCCGCTTTCATTATGGCTATCATGCTAGTAACCTACCTTTCTATTGGTAGCTACAACCTGCATAAACAGTGATTCTAATTCCTGACCTTGTGGTGCCGGTCCCTGATAGCCAAGCTTGCCATCAGCAATAATGCCAATGTCATCCACGACCTGTTCCACCTCAGACAAAATATGACTAGATAAAATAACGGTGATGCCTTGCTCTGGAAATGAGCGAATAAGCTGACGAAGCTCCTGTATACCAATCGGATCCAGTCCATTTGTAGGTTCATCTAAAATTAACAGCTTTGGCTTGTTTAGCAGCGCAATCGCTATACCTAATCGTTGCTTCATACCTAAGGAAAACTGCCCCGCCCGTTTTTTTCCTGTATTCGTTAAATCTACAATTTTTAATACTTCTTCAATACGACTTTGCGGTAGACCTAACGCTATCGTGCGAACTTGTAAATTTTCCGTTGCTGTTAAATTGTCATACAAGGGAGGTGTTTCAATTAACACGCCGATGTCCTGTAAATCATTTCGTGTCCATGTATGTCCATTAAAAATGATATTTCCGGCATTTGGTCGTAACATACCTGTCATCATTTTTAATGTTGTGGATTTCCCCGCTCCGTTTGGTCCAAGTAAACCGTAGACTGTATTACGTTGGATTTCTAACGATACATTATCCACAATTTTTTGCCCTTTAAACGACTTATTAAGATTTTCTATCTTCAATATTAAATCTGTCATCATTAGTCATCATCCTTTCGATGACCTTAGTATAAAAAACAATTATAAGGATTTTATAAGGATTCAATATCAAATACTCGCGGTGGCTAGGCTTTTACTCGCGATTCCTTACTAAAGCATAAAAAAAGCATTTGGAATGTCCTCATTCCAAATGCTTTGATTCTATCATTTTTACATAAATTCTTTTACTAAATCATTGAAATCATTTTCGCTCATTTTAATATCGATATCTGTTAATGGTAGCTCTGAGTAGCCAGGTACTTTTTCTTGATACGATGTTGTTTCCGTATCATGATAAATAACACCTGTTACTAAGCCCTCATGCTCCATCACTGTACGCATTGCCATACCACGATCATTGTGATCATAGCCTTCTACATCCGCTAGTTTTGTTAAATTCTCTTTAAACCAATCGTATGTGTTCACTTTGTTATACGTTACACAAGGTGAAAAGACATTGATAAATGAGAAGCCTTTATGGTTGATACCAGCTTCGATTAAAGCTGTTAACTCTTTAATATCAGTAGAGAAGCCTTGTGCCACAAATGTTGCACCACTTGTTAATGCTACCTCTAATGGTTTCAATGATGGTTCAATCGCTCCACCTGGTGTAGATTTTGTAATAAATCCAGCAGCAGAACGTGGCGATGTTTGACCTTTTGTTAAACCATAAATTTGGTTATCCATTACAATATACGTAATATCAATATTACGACGGATAGCATGAATTGTATGCCCCATACCGATAGCAAATCCATCACCATCACCACCAGAAGCGATGACATGTAGATCACGATTGGCCATTTTTAATCCTTGTGCAATCGGTAGTGCACGACCATGAATACCATGGAATCCATAAGAATTAATATAGCCCGAAATACGTCCTGAACAACCAATTCCTGAAATCACAGCAAGTTCATTTGGCTCAATTCCGACATTTGCTGCAGCACGTTGAATAGCTGCTTGTACAGAGAAGTCTCCACAACCTGGGCACCAGTTTGGTTTCACTGTATTACGAAAATCCTTAAATGTTGCCATTAGCGAGTCAACTCCTTCACACGATTTTCTAATTCACCTGGCAAGAATGGCGTACCATTATATTTAGTGATTGTCGCGATTTTATCGTGACCACCAATATTCATCTTCATAATATTAGCCAATTGACCCGTATAGTTATTTTCTACAACGATCACTTTTTTCGCTTGTGCTACAAGAGGTGCCATTTCCGCAGATGGGAATGGGTGAATTAAACGAATATGCGCATGATTCACTTTCATTCCTTGCGCATTAAGTCGTTCTTGCACTTCCTCGATAGCTCCTCTTGTTGAGTTAAAGCCTACTAATAAGATATCCGCTTCCTCATGTGGTGCATTGACAAAGACAGGGTTATCAAATTTCAAACTCTCTAATTTACGGAAGCGTTTATCCATTTGTGTTTGACGATTGCCCGTTGCCTCAGATGGCTTCCCTGTTTCATCATGTTCAACACCTGTAACGTGGTGAATACCATGCAATGTACCTGGTAAAACACGAGGTGAAATCCCATCTTCAGTATCTTCATAGCGTTTGAAGTAGGCTTTATCGACAGCCTCATCAAGGTCATCAATCACAATTTTACCTCGACGAATTTCAATTTTATCGTAATCAAACGGTTCTACCGATTGTTTCCCTAGAGACAATTGTAAATCTGTCATTAAAATAACTGGTAATTGCAATTCCTCTGCAATATTAAATGCTTGGATTGTATCAAAAAATGCTTCCTCCATTGTTGAAGGCGCAATGACTACTTTAGGGATTTCTCCATGTGTTCCGTAAAGCATAGCCATTAAGTCCGATTGTTCTTGCTTTGTTGGTAGTCCAGTTGAAGGGCCTCCACGTTGCGTGTCTACTACTACTAATGGTTGCTCTGTCATACCGGAAAGACCAATTGCCTCCATCATCAATGAAAGACCAGGGCCTGCTGAAGCAGTAAAGGAACGTACACCACCAAAGTTAGCTCCGATTGCCATTGTTGCCGCAGCAATCTCATCCTCCGTTTGGATAACTGTCCCACCGAATTTCGGTAGCTTCTTAATTAAGTATTCCATAATTTCAGAAGCTGGCGTAATTGGGTATGCTGCCATAAAGCGTGTCCCAGCAGCTAATGCACCAAGTGCCACTGCATCGTTACCAATCATAAACATACGACGTTTGCCGTCTGCAGGTGCAAGTTCCCATTGGCCTACACGTTCACCCAAAAGCTCATTCATAATTTGACGACCACGTGTAATGGCTTCCATATTTTTTTGAACGACCTCTTCGCCCTTTTTCCCAAAAATATCATCAACAACATTTTGGAACACTGCATCCTCTAGGTTAAGCAATGATGCTGTTGCTCCGATGGCTACCATGTTTTTCATTAACGATGTACCAAGCTCTGCTGCTATTTCTGTAAATGGAACAGCAAATAATGGCGCCTTTGAATCTTCTGGTTTGACCGGGTCAAATTTTGCATCCGCTAAAATAACACCGTTTTCTGTGAGCTCTTTATAATTGACATCGATTGTTTCCTGATCGAATGCCACTAAAATATCTAAATCATCCGCAATTGCACGCACTTCTGTTGGACGAACTGTAATTTTATTATTCGTATGGCCACCTTTAATTCGAGAAGAGAAGTGACGATAACCGTATAGGAAATAGCCTAGACGATTCATTGCCATTGAGAAAATTTCACCTGTACTCTCAATCCCTTCACCCTGTTGCCCACCGACTTTCCATGAAAGCTGATGTAACATGTCAACAACTCCTTAAATCCAATGTGTACTATTATTTTTCCTTCATAAGTTTAACACGAAGAAACCTTCTGCACTATTGTTTCTCAACGATTTAGGCGAAAATCAGACCTTTGACTGAAAATCCTGTTCATAAAGTTGTAATTTTCAAATCCAAGCAAAATCACACCTCTATTTCAAGTGACATGTATCATATGTAAACAGGAAAACGAAAAAATGCCTTGCCACGTTATTATGTGACAAGGCATTTTAGTTCATTACTTTTTTATCGAATACGTTTTTCCACGAGCAGCTTCAAGGCTGTACGTTCTTCACCAGCAATTAAAATATCGGCAAACGCCGGTGCGCAAATTAAATCTGTGCCACTTGGCGCTACAAATCCGCGTGCAATGGCCACTGCTTTTACGGCTTGGTTAAGTGCACCTGCCCCAACTGCTTGCATTTCTGCCTGCCCTTTTTCTCTGATTACCGCGACTAATGCACCTGCAACTGAATTTGGATTAGAGCGTGATGATACTTTTAATGAATCCACAATTATTCCTCCCCGTTTCGCGAATAGTGTTTACGCTCAACAACTCATGTCCCCCTTTTTGGACCTCAAGTTATTGTCCGTAGCACATTTTATGCTCCGCAAAACGGAAATAGACTAGTTTCACAAATAAACCTGTATCCACAGCAAAAGAGTCGTAAACCAACATACTTCGACTTATTTATCCTTGAAACGGATAATCTTCATTTATATAAATGCGTTCACAGGCAGTAGCTTTCCCTGTTCGATCATCCATCTCTACAAAGAAACCACTTAAAACCTCTCGTCCTTTTTTCGGTACTTCAAAACGGGATGGCATATTTGTTTGGAATTTATAAATGACACTATCCTTCGTCATGCCTAAAACCTCATCATATGGACCTGTCATACCTACATCCGTAATATAGGCTGTGCCGTTCGGGTAAATTCTTGCATCGGCCGTTTGTACATGTGTATGTGTCCCCACAACCGCAGAAGCCTTGCCATCTAAATGCCAGCCAAGGGCAATCTTTTCACTAGTCGCTTCCGCATGAAAATCTACGAAAACAAGTGGTGACGTTTGACGGGCTTCCTCTATTAGCTTATCTGCCATTGCGAATGGGTCCTCATGAGGAGGTAAAAATACACGACCATGTAAATTAATGACAGATAATGTCACACCGTTTTTAGAAATTTGCACCATACCTTTACCAGGTGCCTCACTTGAAAAGTTAGCAGGACGAATTAAATAATCCGCATCATCGATAAAATCGAAAATATCTTTATTGTCCCATGTGTGATTACCCATTGTAATTACATCTACACCTATTTGTAGCAGGCTATTATAAATATTATGAGTAATGCCACGTCCTGCCGCAGCATTTTCACCATTGGCAATGACAACGTCTGGATTATATTTCTTTTTTAAGCGAGGTAAATATTTTTCCACCGCATCTCGACCAATTGAACCTACAATATCGCCAATAAATAAAACCTTCATTTTTTAACCACTCTTTCTTTCCATTACGCCTCTATATCATTATGCTTCAGAGACTTTAACTTCGCACCTGAATACCATCACTAATTGTAACGCTAGGAGGAGGATTACGCAAAATAAAATATCAATGACGCCTCGGCGTCATTGCCGCTGATACTTCGCCTTTGCGCAGATAAACAATGCTTCCAGATTTTTTCGAGCTAACAAGTAGAAGTTAACCTAAGACCGTCACGACCTGTGACAACAATTAACTGACCTGCATCGTGCAGGCTTTCTTCCATATCAATAACCTCCACCAGTATCCTTGGAGCAACATGATATTGGTCACACCGTTATTGCTCCTTTTGGTGTCTCCCTATTTCAGTTGGCGTCTTCATTGCAAAAAACATCGGCTAAATCAAGATCAATCTAACAACGCGAAATCACTTGATGCTTTTTCACATTTAAATAAATTAGTGTTGAAGATAGTGTAAGCCAATTGTTTTTGATAAGCTTTAAAAAAACAATTTGTTTCATCTTTCGTTTCATTAACTTAACCTTTAATACGTCTGGATAAGCCTTTAAAAAGGATTGAATCTCATACTTCATCTCTTGTGCAGTAGCACTTTGATGAAGAATAATCAATAGCCCCTCCAATTGGTAATTCAGAAAGCTATTTTTCACTTCCGCATAAACCTCGCCATCCTGTAATTCCTTCAAAAGCTTTTTATACAATACATCATAATTGTGTCGTAAATGGACCATGGCTTTTTTTGTTAAGGAGCTTTCATTCGCCACATTATAATAATAAAGCTGTCTTGGCACATAACAGATGGACTGATTTTGTATGACAGCCCTTGTCAGAAACACTGTATCCTCTGCAAAGCTCATCGCTTCATCAAACTGTAGCCTATGGAAATCTAAAAAGGATTTTTTATACAATTTACAGCTGGCAAAACCAAAATGTGTTTCTCCTATTTCAGTAAATAATTTGTGTAAACAATCAATGGCACTGTAAGTACAGTAACTGTTGGATGGATAATATAACGACCTGCTGCCCTCCGCTGCTTGCCAAAATAAATCACATTTTGCAATAGCAGAGCCTGTCAGCTTACATGCTTGATACAATTCTTCAAGCATCGTTAGCTCTAGCCAATCATCTGCATCAACAAAGGTAACATATTGACCGTTGGCATGGTCTATTCCAACATTTCTTGCTTTACTAACACCACTATTGGCATTCGTAAAAATGGTCATACGTGCATCAATTTGTGCAAACTTTTGTAAGATCGTTAATGATTGATCTTCACTGCCATCATTAATGACAATTATCTCAATATCCTTTAATGTTTGCTGACAAATGCTTGTTAAACATTTCTCCAAATAGGGCTCAGCATTGTAAACAGGTACAATAACGCTCACTAAGATTTTGGACGCCAAAATATTGCGCCTCCTTTACGAAAAAGCTTTAGCCACTTTGATTTTTGTTTTTTCGTCAAAGCAATACAAAATAGACTGATACCTGCCAGTAGCGTGTAGTAAAAAATAGATAGGCTAATAGATAGCCAAGTAACTGAAGGGTTTGTTAGTTCCCATAAAAGTTCACTACAGCAAATAGCAACAACAAAGGCCAGTACTAGCCTGCCAATAGTACGCCAAAACCTAAAGATATCCAAGCCAATTTTCTTGTGGTAATACATATTCATAATCACTACATTTCCAATAAATAATGAACAAGCTGTAACAATCGCGGTACCGATTTTGCCATAAAAGTAAATAGCCGGTATTGATACAAAAATATTTGCAACGGCAACAATGATTAATAAAATGGTTCTAAATTTAAACAAATTTTTTGCCTTCAACACATTAAGACCCAGATTTTGTATGAGATCAATACTAAACGGCACCATAATAATGAGGACAATCGCATAAATGGCAATAAACTCTTGACCTAGCCATAATACTAGAAACTCTTGACCAAAAAGAAAAAAGCCCCCTAATATATAGCCCACAACTAAAAATTGAATCGCGCCAACTTTTACGAATAGCTGATTTATTTCTACTAAGCCATCTTCTTTTGTCACTAGCATAGAAATACGAGGTAAAAACAATCCGCTAATCGCTAAAGCCAGTGACATAAAGATCAACACAATTTGAATCGCTACTGCATAGATGGCAACATCCTCGATCCCCTTAAATATGCCTAATAACACTTGATCTGTTTGCCAATAAATTTTATCAACAATCACAGTAATAAAAATAAAAAATGAATAGATGAAAATTTCCTTTATGAGAGTTGTATTTTGGAGACTAAATGTGAATTGGATGGACAGCACCTTCATGCAATAAATGGCATCTAACAGTAAAAAAAGTATGTTGTAAATAGCAATAATATAGATCAATGTCACCGCATCTGTTCCCTGTAAAAGAAAAAACAACATTGTCAGGGGCTGCACAATCACCTGTAATAATGTCGTTAATTTAATAAAAATAAATTTTTCATATGCTTGTAAGATGGAAGTGAAGACACCTAGCGGAAATTGCATTGCTAAACTAATCGTCATTATAAAGCCCATTAACCTGGCCTTTTCTAATTGTTCCCCAGATAAGCTTTGCCCAAAAATAATATCCACATGAGAAAATAAGAAAAATCCTATTAATAAAGTAAGACAGCCGATACCAACAAATAATTTCAGAAAAAATCCATTTAATGCTGCTTCTAATGTTGGATCTGCTGCTGCTCGATTTCTAGCAATATAGCGTACAATAGCATTACCTAACCCCAAATCTAAAATGGAGAGATAACCTACAAGTACAATCATTAAGGAATATAGACCAAATTCTTTCTGACCAAGGAGTGATATCATAATAGGTGTGAAAATGAGTGAAGAGAGCATTGTACAGCCGATTGTTATATAAGAAAGAATGGCTCCAATCTTTATTTCTTTCATGAGCACACCTTTCTATTAGTTAGGATGGACTTTCCTTTAGAATTGCTGGATATAATGATTGATATTGCGCAACAACCTGTTGAATTTGAAAATTTGCTAACACATGTTCACGACCAAGGTTCGCTTTTTGTGCATATTGCCGTGAACTGTAATTTAAAGCCGTATTAATTCCACTTGCTAAAGCCTCTGCATCCTTGGCAGCTACAACCTCACCACTATTCCCGACCAAATAAGCACAATCTCCAACATTCGTTGTGACACAGCATGTGCCGCTTGCCAATGCCTCCACTAGCACATTCGGTAGCCCCTCTCCTACTGAGGATAAAACGAATACATCAGCTGCTGCCATTAATTGTGGAATATCCTCTCTACTGCCTAATAAGAACGTCACTTCCTCTAACTGGGCCGACTCAATCAGTTGTAGTAAATCCCTATTGGCATCATCAATTTCAAAGCCTACTAAAAACAAATAAAAATCTTGCCGTTGCTGCCTTAGCTTTTTTACACTAGCCATCAAATTTTCATAATCCTTTAATGGGTCCCATCTGCCAACATGCAATAAAATGGGTTGATTGATGATGTCAAATTGTTCTACAAAATATTGCCTCTTCGTGCTTGGCTGATATTGATCTGTGTTGATGCCATTAACAATGACACGATGCTGCTTACCACTGTAGCCAATCGCTTCATGGATTTCTTTTACTTTTGGTCCACATGAAATAATAGCATCTACACGTTTTGACAATTTTGCACAAAGCTTGGCAATAAAAATTGTCCGGCGTTTATTATCTTGTTTATTGAGATTACTATGGTGAATTCCCCAAATTAATTTCTTTTTTAGCAATATCGCTAGGATATATCCTAGTAAGTTAGCATGATACATCCATGTTTGAATAATGTCGCTTTCTTGACATAAACGATAGCAATTCATAAACGCGTTGACACGATTGCTACGCAGATCGCATATCGTTACCTTAATATTTAATTGCTTTTCTATTAACTCACCATACGTTCCCATCTCCGTTAAACAGATGACCTCTACCTCATAACCATCCCGATCCATGTTTTCTAAGAGACGATAAAGCATGGCCTCTGCTCCACCAAGGCCAATGGTCGTGATGATATGCGTAATTTTAATCTTCTTTTGAATAGTCTCATCCTTTGATGTAGTTTCGTTATATGTAGAGCGTGCACAATTTGCTTGCAATCGCTTGTGCATCAAGTCCTTTCATTTTAATATGGTCATGAATCATTTGGTGATCCACTTGACCATTCTGAGTTACAATGGCCTGAAGCCAACTATCAATCTCTCCATGTAGATCTAGATAATGCACTAAACCAATATGTAAATCTACTTCTCTCGGTAAAGAGGAAGAAACAATAGCAGGTGTCCCGCAAACTTGTGCCTCTAAAAGGACAATCCCAAAGCCCTCGAAGTGTGATGGCAGGAGAAATTTATCAAAGAGTTGAAGGAGCGTGAGTATATCTGCACGCTGTCCTAAAATTCGTACACAGTCCTCTACATTTTTTTGTTGGACGAGCTGTCGAATTTCTTGCTCTAAAGGCCCATCCCCTATCAAAAATAGTTGAAAAGGGATACCTCGCTGTTTTAAATAGACGGAGAGTTCAATTAAAAAAGAATGATTTTTCACTGGTACAAAGCGTCCAATATGCCCTAACACTAATTCATCATCTTTTATCCCTAGTTCTTCTCTCCATTTTTTTCTCTCTTCAAATGATATACATTTTACTTTTTGAAGTTCAATTGGGTTTGCTATTACTTCAAAAGGCCTTTTACTAAAACAAAATTCCCCCGCCTTTTGACTACATGCCACCAATTTTGTTGCATTGTAAACACTTAGTCTTTTCAACAATGCTAACATAATCTTATTGTTCCACTCCTCAGCAACATTCGTATGGCTGTGTAAAACACGGCATTGAACACCCGCTAAACGAGCTGCCAGCAATGTAAAGACCGCTCGATAGCCTGTATGATCGTGAACTGCGTCATATTGTTGCTGCTTTAGGATTCGATAAAGTTTCCTCATATAAGCAAGTGGTCCTTGCTGGGTAATGTATGTTTCGTAAAATATCTTGGAGCCCTGTTGAACTAATGTCTCATGGTATTGCCCTTTATTAAACGATAGAAAATCAAAATGGTACATTGATTTATTCGTATTCGTCCAAATGTCGACAACCATCGATGTAATACCGCCGAAATCTGTTGTTGGAATAATATGCAAAATTTTTTTCAAAGCTATTTTCCATCCTTATTCTTTGCCATAATAATGCTCGTACGTATTGCCCTTGATCTTATAGTTATTCAAGATAACACCTAAAATATTAGCCTTAGAAACTGTTAAGATTGACTTCGATTTGATAACGTCTGCTTGCCCAACCGCCCCTGTATTGACAATTAAAAGGGTGCCATCACATTTATTCGATAAAATTTGTGCGTCCGATAAAAAAAGTAACGGTGGTGCGTCCAAAATAATGATATCGTATATATTTTTCACTTCAGCCAGGAGGGAGGTCATCGTTTCTGAAGCTAATAACTCTGTCGGATTGGGAGGAATTGGCCCACTCGAAATGATATCTACTCCTTCGACGAAAGTTTCTTGAATCACCTCTTGTAGTGCAGATTGCCGTGATAATACTGAGGAAAGCCCTAAAATATTGTCTAGATAGAACGTATGGTGCAAAGTAGGTTTACGCATATCAGCATCTACAATCAGCACGCTTTTACCCTCTTGCGAAAATACCACACCAATATTCGCCGCATTTGTAGATTTTCCCTCGCCAGCAATGGAAGAGGTTACTAAAATCGTCTTCACATCTCGATTAGGCTGTGAAAACTTAATATTTGCGCGAATTGTTCGATATTGCTCTGATGGAATCGACGACATATCGGAAACGGTGATCAGCTTTCGAGCCATTGGTATTTTCTTTGTTTTTCTCTTAAAAAACATTAGGATGGCCCCCTGACCCTCAGTTTTTTTCTCGTCTGTAATTCGATATTACTGACGACCCCAATCACTGGTAATGATAAAATCTCCTCGATATCTTGCTCTGTTTTAATGGTCCTATCAATCGTTTCTAAAAAATACGCTAGCACAATAGCCAAAGCGAAGCCGCAAATAGCAGCTATAATAAGATTCAGCATTTTATTTGGCTTTACTGGTACTGGCTGCTCACTGCTTTGGGCAACAAAAAGAATATTAATATTGTCTACATGCATCAAGACAGGAATTTCCTCTTTAAACACTTCGGCAATTGAATTGGCGATTTTCACTGCATTCTCTTCATTTTTATCCTGTACGCGAATATTCACCACCTGGGAATTATTGGCGCTTGAAACCTCTATTTGCTTCATTAATTCATCTGGTGTCGTATCAAGTGACAGTACATCAATAACCTTCGCTAAAATAACAGGACTTTTAATAATCACATTGTACGTATTAATGAGTCGCAGATCCGTATCAACATTTTGTGCACCTACTAGTTGCTGATTTTCATAGCTTTTTTGATTGACCAATAATTGCGTTTCCGCTTCATATATCGGCGTTTGAATATAATAACTTATCAATATAGCGATGCCCATAGATAGAAGCATGAGCATGAGGATGAAGAACCAGCGTTTTAGCAATACTTTTATGAGACTTTGTATTGTCATTTCTTCATTCACAAATGGATCCCCTCCTAATAGGCAAATCGTGCACAATATTAATAAAGTATATTAAACAAGCCTACTGGTTATTCGGACAAAGTCGCTCTTTTGCCCCTATCCCTCATACTTCCACTTACAACAAATACAAGGAGATGAAGCATATTAAAATAAAGTATTTCAAATGTAGAAACCCCTAATACGGCAACCACGACCAAGGCTGTAAAAACGATAAGCTGTTCATTCATCTGACGATAACCCTTGGCAATGGCAAAAAGAAACAAACAGTAGCTAACCAGTGCCAGCAAGCCTGCCTCCTGTAAAATATTAATCAATGTATTATGTGCATGGGAAACACCTATAGACCACAATGATTCAACACCGTGTCCCCAAAAATGAAAATGCTCAAAAACATATTGCCAAATTTCAAGGCGACCATCTGTTATGTTCGTAGATTTTTTCTCCATTTTTAATAGAATACTTTGTACCGCCTCTTGCATCATGTCCATTTTCATCATTACCATTACTACAACTACACCTAAACATGTAAACAATGTGACCAACTTTATGAAGGGCAGGAAGGTTTTGTTCATGCTTTTAACAATCCAAACCATGACAACAACTGTGGCAAGAGCAACGGTTAATAATGATGTACGCGCATTTGATAGCAAAATAACATACAAACTAATTAAATAGACGACCGTATAAAGTATAAAAGACAGCATGTATTTTACCTTTTGTTGCCCATGTAACATCTGTATTGTCACGTTATACAGTTTCATTAATACTACTATCACTAAACCAATCATAGAAAACCCCATTGTATTTGGATTTTCAAATACACCAGCAAAAGCTTCAAACATATAATGTGCTTGCTGAAAACATAGCATTAAAAATGGGATATAGGCGATTAGCACACTATTTAACACGATTTCTAATACTTGTGCTTTCACAAGATCATTAAAAAAAATAGAAACAGCTATAAACAGGCACATCAATTGTAAACTGTTTTTCAATAAAATCATGTCCTGATTCATACCTGCTGCTATGACACAAAAAAATGTATACAGACTAAAGAAAACACAGGCTTGTACATTGTGAATATGTATTTTTTTATGCAGGAGTACAGATATCACTATGATGAACAAGCCGATTACTAAAGATAATTTATGATAAATACCAGCGACTGGCTGCATGAGACTCATAAAAATAAGTGTGCTAAACATTAATGTGTAGAATATTTTCATGTGATTGTCACGCTCAAATCCTACAAAGACATATGAAAGAAATACCATCGTTTCCTTAAAGCCATATCATCCAATTCGAGTGGCAAAATTGGCTTATTTGCTAAAATGCTTGCATTATTCGTTAAGAGGCGATTGATCGAATCTCCCTCTTTCTTTCTCTCCAGATATTGCAGTGCTGCTTGATAATAAAAGCATCTTGTGCGTAGATCGTGGGCATCAGAGCCTATCATATGAATGTAATTGGCCCTCACTAAAGCAAGTGATAATCGCTGTACTTCCTTACCATACAATCCGGTTAAACTACCCGCCGTCAATTGTGTAAATACCCCTTGTTGAATGAGGGCATTCAGCCTTTTTGGATTTTCTCTAATAGCCATATTTCGTTCAGGATGGGCCAAAATGGGTTTATAACCCGCTATTTTTAATTGTCTTATCATCTCTACCGTATAGGCGGGGATAGTGCTAGAAGGAAGTTCCAATAAAATATAGTTGGACTTTGCTAATGTATGGAGCTGTTGTTGCTGAAGTAGTGTAGGAAGCTCATCATGTAAGCGTATTTCGTGGCCAGTATGGAGTGTAATTGGTATTTGCTCATGCTGTAACAATTGTTGTAAACTCTTGACTCGCTCTTCGACTTTTTTATATGGGACATGATATTGTGGGTGCATGGCATGAGATGTACAAATGATTTCTGTAATTCCTTCTTTAGCAGCTTGCCTTAACATATTCAAGGAATCTCTTTCATTTTTCGGTCCATCATCTACACCGTATAATACATGTGCATGGAGATCAATCAGGATCATCACATCTTTCATCGTTAATCAAAATATAGCCTTGTTCTTTTTTATGATAAGGGCTCCTTAAACATGACTCTACTGAAAGTAAAAAAGAGGCTCTCTAGATATGAATCTAAAGAAACCTCTAACTTTCAATATTATTTCGCGTACTCCACAGCACGTGTTTCGCGAATGACTGTTACTTTAATATGACCTGGATAGTCTAATTCTTCCTCAATACGTTTGCGGATATCTCGCGCAAGACGATGGGAGGCTAAATCATCAATTTTTTCAGGTTGTACAATAATTCGAATTTCGCGTCCAGCTTGAATTGCATAAGATTTTTCTACGCCATCATAGCTTTCTGAAATTTCCTCTAACTTTTCAAGTCTGCGGATATAGTTTTCAAGTGTTTCACTACGTGCTCCTGGACGAGCTGCTGATAATGCATCAGCTGCTGCGACTAATACCGCAATGACAGATGTTGCTTCTGTATCACCATGATGCGAAGCAATACTGTTAATAACGACTGGATGTTCCTTATATTTCGTTGCTAATTCCACACCGATTTCAACGTGGCTACCTTCAACTTCATGGTCAATTGCTTTCCCAATATCATGTAATAAACCTGCGCGACGAGCTAATGCTACATCTTCACCAAGTTCAGCAGCAAGTAATCCTGCTAAATGTGCGACTTCAATTGAATGTTTTAGGACGTTTTGTCCATAGCTTGTACGATATTTCATGCGGCCTAAAATTTTCATTAAATCCGGATGTAAGTTATGAATACCAATTTCAAATGTAGTTTGCTCACCTGTTTCGCGAATTTGTTCATCCACTTCACGACGAGCTTTTTCCACCATTTCCTCAATGCGAGCTGGGTGAATGCGACCATCTTGTACAAGTTTTTCAAGTGCAAGTCGAGCCGTTTCACGACGAATTGGGTCAAAGCCTGATAAAATAACGGCTTCTGGCGTATCATCAATAATTAAATCAATGCCTGTTAACGTTTCCAAAGTACGGATATTACGGCCTTCTCGACCAATAATACGACCTTTCATTTCATCATTCGGCAAGTTCACAACAGAGACAGTTGTTTCTGCTACGTGATCTGCAGCAAAGCGTTGTAGTGCTAATGATAAAATTTCACGTGCTTTTTTATCTGAGTCTTCTTTTGCACGTGTTTCAGCTTCCTTCGTCATCACAGCTATATCAGTTGTCAGTTCTTTTTCTACTTCATTGAGGATAATTGATTTAGCTTCTTCTCTAGTTAAAGCAGAAATACGTTCTAACTCTGTTTTCTGTGATGCAACGAGCTCATCCACTTTGCTCTCCATCTGTTCAATATGCTGTTGTCTTTCAGCTAGAGCTTGTTCTTTACGCTCTAAGCTTGCTTCTCTCTTATTTAGAGCATCATCCTTGCGATCAAGATTCTCTTCTCTTTGCAATAAACGGTTCTCTTGTTTTTGAAGTTCTAAACGACGTTCACGAATGTCATTTTCGGCTTCAGTACGAAATTTGTGAGTTTCATCTTTGGCTTCAAGTAGTGCTTCTTTCTTCATTGCCTCCGCTTCTCGTTTTCCTTCTTCAACGATTGTTTCAGCGACATGTTTAGCACCAGTGATTTTTGAGTCATTCACTTTTTTCATGTAGATATAGCTAACAGCGGCACCAACGATGAGTCCAAGCAAAGCGGAGATGATAGTAATTCCATCCATATGAACACCTCCTCTTGCTATTTGGGTATTACAGTTTCAGTCGGCGCATACATCTATGTCACTTTGGCAAAAATGTGCTAGATTTTACTTGTGCAAAATCCGTTTTATTAGCCAAAGCTTTCGCTTCATTCAGTAGGTGTTTAGACATCTATTGAAAAGGAACAACAACCACCCATAACAAGGAAATCTTAAAAAGTGTAATGTCCATTTCACTATAAACATTTGCTAAATGAAGACAAAATGTACTGCCTATTTAAAGTCATAATTCAGAAATTATACATATTTAATTGTATAGCTAGCCTCAAACTCTGTCAAGGTTAGTCAGGCGTCTGCTCGCCCCATCGGATAAAAAAAAGTAAGTCCTATCCATTCAGTGAATTTTTTCCCTATTACTTTTACACTAGAAAAAAATTCACCTTCAAAACAATTACCATAAAAACAGTACATTAGAAATAACACGTCTAAGGCTTAGAGCCTCTCTCTTATTATGTGTAAAAATTGAAGATTATAGACAAAAAAATGCATTGTCCCCTTAAATAAAGCAGGAACAATGCAATCGTTTATTTTTCTTCTTCAAGAAGCAACATTAATTCGTCATCCATCTCTTCTTCATCATGTGCTGCAATTGTATAAGAAGAAGCCGCGATACCATAAGAAGCTCGAATTTTATTAGCGATTTCTTCTAAAACAGCTACATTTTCTTTTAAATACTGTTTAGCATTTTCTCGACCTTGACCTAGGCGTTCGTCACCATATGCATACCAAGAACCACTTTTTTGCACAATATCTAATTCTACACCTAAATCAACTGTTTCGCCTTCTTTAGAAATTCCTTCTCCATACATAATATCTACCTCAGCTGTACGGAAAGGTGGCGCTACTTTATTTTTAACAATTTTAATTTTTGTACGGTTACCAACAATATCATTACCTTGTTTAATTGCTTCTGCACGACGCACTTCTAAACGGACAGAGCTATAGAATTTCAGCGCACGTCCACCTGGTGTTGTTTCTGGGTTTCCGAACATGACACCAATTTTTTCACGAATTTGGTTAATGAAAATAGCAATCGTTTTTGATTTATTAATCGAACCTGAAAGCTTACGTAATGCTTGAGACATCAAACGTGCTTGTAAGCCGACATGAGAGTCACCCATATCGCCTTCAATTTCTGCTTTTGGCACTAAGGCAGCGACAGAGTCAATAACAATAATATCAATAGCACCACTACGCACTAATGCTTCTGCAATTTCAAGTGCTTGCTCCCCTGTATCTGGCTGTGATAATAATAGCTCATCAATATTAACACCTAATTTTTGTGCATAGATTGGGTCTAATGCATGCTCTGCATCGATAAATGCTGCTTGTCCACCTGTTGCCTGCACTTCTGCAATAGCATGTAGAGCAACTGTTGTTTTACCAGATGATTCAGGACCATATACTTCGATAATACGTCCACGTGGATAACCACCTACGCCTAATGCTGCATCAAGTGCTAGCGAACCACTTGAAGATGTCGCAATTTCTAAATCGGTTCTTTCACCAAGTTTCATGATGGAACCTTTACCAAAATTCTTTTCAATTTGTTTTAGAGCCTGTTCTAAGGCTGCTTTACGATCACTCATTCATTTTCCTCCTTCGAAAACTGTTCACTGTTTTTATCTATCTCTACTATACTTGTTTTTAAGAAAACGCGCAAGAAAAAAGCGAACATTTATTCGATTTTTCTTCAAAATAAAAATTTGGATAGTTTTCCTCTACCCAAATTTCTATTTCACTCTATTTAATATCGTTTTGTATAACCGCGTTCTTCTAAAAGCTGCATTAAATAATGACATGTAAATTTCACCGCACGTAGTCGATTTGTATTTCGCATGCCTGATAAATGCAGTAAATAAGTAAGTGGCTCCTCATCATTGATAGCAATACCAATCCAAACCGTACCTACTGGCTGGTGATCATGCGCTGTCGGACCAGCCTCTCCTGTAAGACCAATTCCAATATTAGTAGCAAACTTTTCGCGAACAGCACTTGCCATTGCCGCCGCACACTCACTGCTAACGACACCATGTGTATCAATTAATTCTTTTGAAATGCCAAGCTGTTTTATCTTTGCATCAGCAGCATAGGTAACAACGCCACCAATCAGTGCATTGCCTACCCCAGGAATTTCCGCAAGCTCAGATTGAAATAACCCAGCTGTTAAACTTTCTGCGGCAGCAATGGTTAACTGATTATCAAGTAGCATTTCTACCGTTTTAGAGGCAAGAGAGTCGTCATCTACACCATATTGATAATCTCCCACAAGTGCCTGTATCTCAGCAACCTTTGTAGCTATAAGCTGTTGAGCTTCCTGCTCTGTAGCCGCTTTAGCTGTAACACGTAATGTTACTTCTCCATCAGAGGCAAGTGGGGCAACTGTAGGATTTGTTTGGGCATCTAGAATATCTTGAACTCGTACCTCAAGCTCTGCTTCACCAATCCCATAGAAACGCATCACATGTGATGCAATGATCCCTCCATCATTAAGCATCGCAGCAAGCTTTGGTTTTGCTTCAAATTGAAACATAGGTTCCAGCTCTTTTGGTGGTCCTGGAAGTAAAATATAGGTGCGGTCATTTTTTGTGAAAATCATACCTGGCGCCATTCCATGGTGGTTGGCTAGCACTTCACTGCCAGCTAAAATTAATGCCTGCTTCCGATTATTCTCCGTCATTGGACGACCTCGTTTGGCAAAAAATTGCTCAATATACGTTAATGCTACATCATCAGACTCAAGCGAAACACCAAGATGACGAGCAATCGTTTCCTTCGTTAAATCATCTTTCGTAGGTCCAAGTCCTCCCGAAAAAATAATTAAATCGGCACGAGTCTCCGCCACTTCAATAGCCTGTTCTAAACGTTTCGTATTATCGCCTACTACCGTATGATAAAAAACGTTGATACCAAGCTCGGATAATTGACTTGAGATAAATCTCGCATTTGTATTCGTAATTTGACCTAATAATAGTTCTGAGCCAACCGCAAGAATTTCAGCATTCATGATTCACAAGACCTTTCTTATTTAGACTCAAGTAAAACACGTCGATTTAGATAGAAATAATCCCACCCAGACCAAAGCGTAAAGAACAATGCAATATAGAGCATGATCGTATCAAATGGAATACCAAACAGTGTAAAGATTGTATTGTGTAAAAGAGCAGCTGCAATCGCTACAATTTGTGCCCAAGTTTTGATTTTACCGAGCTGATTAGCAGCAACAACTTCTCCCTCACCTGCCAAAATCAAACGTAAGCCAGTTACGGCAAATTCACGGCTAATAATAATGATGATTACCCAGGCAGGTGCCATATCAAGTTCTACCATTAAAATGAAGGCTGCTGAAACCAGTAATTTATCAGCTAAGGGATCTAAAAATTTCCCAAATGTTGTCACAAGATTATACTTACGTGCATAATAACCATCCACCCAATCTGTTGTTGAAGCAAAGATAAAAATAAGTGCACCTATAAAATGGTGAATCGGCATCTCAGCGCCAAATAGTGTCAAAGTTCCCCAGTGGAAATCAAACATCATCACGATGACAAAAAATGGAATAAGCAAAATTCGAGAGATGGTAATTTTATTTGGAATGTTCATTTTTCTAACACCTTTCATGATGAAAGAAAGTAGCCATCACCTGATGACTACTGTTCTTTATTGAAATTGATGACGATATTTTGCGTTACAATCTGCTGTGCATACGGTAGAAGTTCGTCATTAATATAGATTTTAGCCTGCGTTGAATTACCAAGACGGACACGTACATAGTTTTGTGTTGTAGCATCAAACTCAACTACTTCTCCAGCATTATAGACACGTGTGTCCGTTAATAATTCTTGTTGCTGTTGGTTGCGAATACCCACAAATGTAGGACCTGATACTTCGATTTTAATTTTCATTGTATCTGTACCTGTTAAGGTATAAGAAGTCGTCGCCCCATCCGCCTCAACCGTCCCCGCGGAAATTGTTTGCTTCATCTCTTCTGTTTGATCAGTTTGATCTTCATCAGTTGGTGTTTCCTCTGTAGAGTTTGTATCTTCTTTATCTTTTTTCTGTGCATCTTTATTTTCTTTGTCTTTTTTATCCTTTTCACTATCAATTGGTTGAATATTAGTATCATATTCCATTTCAGGAGTAGTATTTTCTACTTCGCTTGTCCCTGAACTATTTTTAGATTGCCATAGTATCCATATGGCCACAATGATTACAACGATAAATAAAGCTACAATGATTTTTGGCATAGCCTCCATCATTTTATTCGAAGGGCCTTTCGTAACTTTTCTTCTACTTGGACTATTCGTCATCGATTGACTTACTTGGTCATTTGGAGTACTCGGTAGTTCTTTTTTATAAGTCTCTAAAATTTCCTCTGCGTTCAAACCAACAGCTTCTGCATACTGCTTAATAAAAGCTCGTACATAAAACGAACCAGGCATAATGGAATAATTGCCTTCTTCAATTCCTACTAAATAACGCTTTTGAATTTTCGTTATTTCTTGTAAATCGTCTAAGCTGTAGCCTTTAGACAGTCTCGCCTCTTTCAGTCGAGTACCTAATTCTGCCACTAATAACACCTACTTTAACATCAAATTAAAAATTAAATCCTCCAAATGAATCGGATTCGGACATGTGATTTTTTTCCATTATTTCATAAGTAATTTCTTCATCCGTGTGATGACGTAATTCAATGATATAATCAAAATCCTCTATTTTATATTCTGAATGCTGCACAAACATATCTGGATGCTCAACAACTTTAATGCAAGGCATATTCATCATTTCACGCACTAATTGCAAATGTCGCTCATCAGATGAACGCCGAGTCACAATACCATCTAAAATAAAAATATTGTTACGACTAAATTCGTCTCCCACAAGTTTATTACGAACAGTTTGTTTAATCATTGTAGACGATAAGAAAATCCATTTTTTATTGGCACAAACACTTGCAGCTACAATGGATTCAGTTTTTCCAACGCGTGGCATACCACGAATACCAATTAGCTTATGTCCTTCTTTTTTAAAAAGCTCTGCCATAAAATCGACTAAAATACCAAGTTCGTCTCTTACGAAGTGGAAAGTGTTTTTTTCGTCTGCATCTCGAGGAATATAACGACCATGCCGAATAGCTAGGCGGTCACGAAGTTTTGGTTGTCGAAATTTGGTTACGTTAATATGTTCCATTGTCGAAACAATTGTACGAAAACGTTCAATCGCCTCATCATTGTCTGTATGCACTAACATACCACGTCGGTCCTCATCGACACCATTTATTGATATAATATTGACACGAAGCATCCCTAAAAGTGAAGCAATATCTCCTAATAATCCAGGGCGATTCACCTGAATTTCATATTCAAAGTACCAATCGCTCAACACACTCGTTCCCTTCCTATTAGTTAACGTAAAAAATCCTTTATAAGTTCCATCATAGCTGATTTTTTATGTAATGGAAAGTTAGAATACATGGAATTACGGCGTTATTTACTAATTTTTTTTGATGCATGTAGATTAGGCTTACATACGTTCCCTTTTTCGTAGATAAATAGCTTTTTTATATAGAAAAAAGAGGAGATTGGCTCTCCTCTTTTATTTACTGCACATGCTTATTTTGTACAAGCTTAATGACACAATTCGCTAATGCATGCTTCTCATCTTCAGAGGCAACGCCCCATAAATCCGACAGCACTCGCTCTTGTTCGTTTTTAGGATCGACATTTGTCGCTAAATATTCCCCAATTTGGACAGCAGCCGTTTGAATCATTTTCTTCGGCATACCACTCGATTCAGCTTGCATAACGTTTTGTCCTAAAAACGATGTCCATTTTTGCCAGTTTTCTAAAATGGTCATATTTCCTCCTCCTTTACACATGTAGTATGTGCAAAAAAGAATATTATATGTACCAACCGCCATTTAATCGTATGATTTGTCCTGTCACATAATCTGCTTTACCAGACAAATAAAAACGTACCATTTCAGCTACATCCTTTGTCTGACCAATGGTACCTAAAGGAATATCTTCTAAAATATAATTAAGTTCTTCTTGATTTAAATGGCTGTTCATTGACGTATTTATAAACCCTGGAGCAACAGCATTTACTCGAATACGGGATAGTGCCGCTTCTTTTGCATAGGATTTGACAAAAGCATGTTGTGCTCCCTTAACGGTTGCATAAAGTGCCTCACCCGCTGAGCCAGCCTCTCCCCAAATGGAGCCAATGAATAATACATAGCTCACCTCATGCTTACGCAGTTTCTCAGATAGTAAAGCTGTCAGTCGCATTGGATTTTGAACGTGGACACGCCATAAAGCATCCATATCCTCCACTGTTGTATCTTCGAGCAGCGAATAATGTGCCTGCCCATTTGCAAAGACAATGGCCTGCACATTAAAAATTTGCGCGGCTACCATTTCCGCTCCTGTTAAAATAGAAAAATCCCCCTGCACAAGCATAAACTCTTGTGCAGGGAAGGTTTTAGAAAGCGAATCACATAATTTATGTGCCGCATTTTTATTATTCGAATAATGCACATAGATGGACCATCCATCTTCTGCAAGACTTTGACAAATGGCACGACCAATCTCACCTGATGCGCCTAAAACAAGGGCAAATTTTTTCACTGTGCTCCCTGCTTGCTTGGCAAAATTTTAAAGACTGTTTGTTGGGATTCTCCTTGAATAGAAGTAAAGGCTTTGTGTAAATCCTCTATTGTTAATGTTTCAAGAACTGGTACCACATCAAACAAATTCATATCATTAAAGGAATAACGTGTAAATTGGTTTGCGATGAATTCAATCGAATTTAATGCTCGTAGGAAGAAGCCAATTTTTTTACGTTTTATACGTTCCAAACCAGCACTATCCAATTGGCTATTCCCCTCATATTTCACTAATTCTTCTTTTATCGCTTGGGCCAATTTATCAGGCTCTGCTGAATCCGAACCAATCATGGCAAAACCAAAGCCATTTTCTAACGTAAAATCAAATGCATATGTCTCATCGATTAAACCTTCTTCATAGACACGTTCATAAAAATTAGATGTACGGCCAAAAATAAGTTCAAGCGCGATTTGAACAGACAGCTCATGCTTTAACATATCCTGTCCTGATAAATTCGTATCCTTTGCTTTCAAACCAACATAAATTTTCGGCTTTTGTACATCCATATTTAATGTACGTTCTTTAATCGCTACGTCTGTTGGTTCTGTATCAAAGAAACGTTGAATTGGTGTTGGCTCTGGGAACTCTTTTTTACCTTGATTGTCACGAATAAAAGTCATCATTTCCTCTGGCTCTACAGCGCCAATGACAAATAATAACATATTTGAAGGATGATAAAACGTATTGTAACACGTATATAAATGCTCTGCTGTAATGCCGTCAATCGATTCAATCGTTCCTGCTATATCAATTTTTACAGGATGTTGATGATACATATTTTCAATCGTACCAAAATATAGACGCCAGTCTGGTTGATCATCATACATCGTAATTTCTTGCCCAATAATTCCTTTTTCTTTGTTGACAGTAGCTTCTGTAAAGAATGGCTCTTGCACAAAATTCAATAAAGTTTCTGTGCTCTTATATATATTGTCAGTAGATGAAAATAAATAAGCTGTGCGTGTGAACGACGTAAAGGCATTCGCCGAAGCACCATATTCGCTAAATTTTTGAAAAACATCACCATCTTCTTTTTCGAACATTTTATGCTCTAAAAAGTGTGCAATACCATCTGGCACTGTAATACTTTCCGTTTCACCGATTGGTACAAACGTACGATCAACAGAGCCGTACTTTGTTGTAAATGTTACAAATGTTTTGGAAAAGCCCTTTTTTGGTAAAATATATACATCTAAGCCATTGTCTAGTTTTTCATAGTAAAGTGTTTCATCTAGTTGTTTAAATTCAATTGTTTTCATTGTGCGGCTTGCTCCTTTCCACATAAGAAATAGACCGCTTCAAGCTGCACTTGCTTAGCCATTGCAACAACGTCTTCCTTTGTTACAGCTTTCCACTTATTTGCCCAGGCTTCAACAGAGAATTCCTCAGGTAAATCTTTATATTGGTCAAAAATTTCAATTTGTCCACGCGCAGAATCCAAGGACTCTTTTAGCTGATTTGTCAGCATAGCCTTTGTTTGCTCCAGCTCTAAATCTGTAATGTCTCCAGCCTGCATGACAGCAAGTTGTTCTTTAATTAAAGACAATGCTTTTTCTTCATTTTTAGCTTCAATCCCAGAAACAACAAACAGAAGACCGTAATGCGATGCATAGGAGCTTGATGCGTAATAAGCAAGACTCTCTTTCTCACGCACATTCATAAATAATTTAGCATGAGGATAGCCTCCAAAAATGCCATTAAAAATCTGCATTTTAGCAAAATCAGCATCTCCAAATCGAATAGGCGTGCTAAAGCCAATATGAAGCTTACCTTGTTTCATTTCATGCTGTTCTCTTACGTAATCATTGTCAGGATGCTGTTGTGGTAATACTGCTGGCACTTCCTCTGGTGTGCGATCATTAAATGGTAGCGCTTTTTTTAATTTCGCTACAAGTTCCTCTTCATTAATGTCTCCAGCAACATAAATATCTATTTTGTCGTTAGCGAGCATGGATTGGTATGCCTCAAATAAAGAAGCAGGCGTAATTTTTTGAATTTCTTCTACGCTACCATTAGCCGAAATCGATGCAGGCTCGTTTGGTCTCAAGATTTGTTGTAAACGGAACTGAGCAAAACGAGATTTATCATCAAAAATAGATTCAATCCGTTGAATGACTGTTTTCTTCTCCCGTTCTACAATCGATTCCTTAAAGACACCGTTTTCTAAATTAGGCTCAAAAATAGCTGTGTGCAATAAACCAAGTACGTCGTTTAAGACACTTGTATTTGCTAGATAATGATCATTCACAGTCTCCACATTCATTAGCACCGTATGTTCATTACCTCGTTTTGATGTATCAAAATATAAAACAGTACCATATAAATCATCTAAAAAGCTACGGAAAGCAGCAGTTGTTTTATATTTAGCATTACTATGCTGTAGTACATTGGTTAACACTGTACGTTCCGATGCACTTTTAGCAGTTAATGCTCTTCTCCATTTAATCGAAAAATTTACGGTTTTAAATTGGGTTGTTTGTCGGATATGCAAATTGACACCTTTTGCAAAAGGTATTGTTTTAAACATATGAAACCCTCCTATCCTTCTTAATATAACGATGTACTACACATACTATACATGTCTATTGTCTATAATTGCAAAAAGAATCCAAAGTATGTATGGGAAAAATTAAAAAATACACCAATTTCATATGTAAAAAAAGACTGAGCATCGTTCACTCAGTCTTTTTGATTCATTTTTCTTAACGTTTACCTTTAATATAAGGCTGTCCACTTGCTTTTGGAGCATTCGCTTTACCAATAAAGCCTGCTAATGCAAGGATTGTTAAGACGTATGGTAAAATTTGCAGATAAACGGCTGGTACATTCTCGATGAATGGAATTTGACTTCCTGCAATACTTAATGTTTGCGCTAAACCGAAGAATAAGGCTGCTCCTAATGCACCAATTGGATGCCATTTCCCGAAAATCATAGCGGCAATGGCCATGAAACCTTGTCCAGCAATTGTTGCATGCGAAAAGTCATGTGTAATTGTTTGTGCATAGACTGCACCACCAAGACCACCTAATGCACCAGAAATAACAACGGCAATATAGCGCATTTTATTAACATTAATCCCCATTGTATCTGCCGCCATTGGGTGTTCACCTACAGCACGTAAACGCAAGCCGAATGGTGTTTTATAGATAATAAACCAAGCACCAATGGCTACCGCAAATGCTAAAATAGATGTGCTGTAAACATCATGGAACAATAAAGGACCAAAGAATGGAATATTCTCTAAATAAGGAATACCGAAACGGTCGATTGGACGTGTAATCATATCCGTTTGACCTTTATCATAAATCATTTTAACTAAGAAAACTGTAGCAGCTAAGCCAAGTAAGTTAATGGCTACACCTGAAACTGTTTGATCGGCACGGAAAGAGATCGAAGCAACAGCATGGAAAAGAGAGAAAATCCCACCAATAATCATAGCTGCTAACATCGCTACCCAAATCGTTGCCACACCTAATGATGAAGCGAATTCTAAATTGACAAAAATACCAACAAAAGCACCGACAATCATTAAGCCTTCTAGCCCGATGTTGACTACACCAGAGCGTTCAGAGAATACTCCACCGATAGCAGTAAAAATCAAAGGTGTTGCATAAAGAATCGCTGAAGGGATGATGAAATATAACATTTCTAAAAAGCTCATGTTATTGTCCCTCCTTTTTCTTGCTCAGCTTTTGCAAGCCTACTCGAATAATATAGCCTGATGCAACGAAGAAGATAATCAATGCGATGATAATGGATACGATTTCTTCTGGAATACCTGCAGCATTTGGCATATTTAATGCACCATATTTTAATGAACCGAATAGTGATGCTCCAAACACTACCCCAAGTGGTGTATTCGCACCAAGTAGCGCAACGGCGATACCGTCAAAACCGATTCCTGTAAAGCCAGGTTTAATAGATGCGTTTTGGAATGTACCTAAAGCTTCCATCGCACCACCAAGACCTGCAAACATTCCTGAAATCGTCATCGCTAAAATAATATTTTTATTAACACTCATACCTGCATAATCGGCAGCATTTTTGTTAAAGCCTACTGCTTTTAGCTCGTATCCACGTGTTGTTTTTTCTAAAATGAACCACATAACTACTACCATTAATAGTGCAACAATGATCCCATAGTGAAGACTTGAATTGTCTGTAAGCTCTCTTAAAAACGGAGAACGTAAAGAAGCTGATTCATGGATACGTTCTGTTTTAAAGCTTCCATCGGACAATTTTTTAATCACTGCGTTGGCAATATAAAGCGCAGTATAGTTGAGCATAATTGTCGCAATAACTTCATGGACTTTAAATTTCGCTTTTAAGAAACCTGCAATAAAGGCCCAAAATGCACCTGCAGCTGCAGCAGCAAGTAATGCCAATGGTAAGTGAATAACTTTAGGTAGCTCAAATGCGTATCCTACCCAAGCTGCTGCTAGCCAACCTAAAATCAGCTGACCCTCAACCCCAATATTGAACAGTCCTGTGCGGAATGCAAATGCTACTGCAAGACCTGCCAAAATATAAGGTGTTATTTGACGAATTGTGTTCCCAATTGAATATGAATCTCCAAAAATACCTGTCCAAAGAGCAATATAACCTTCTACTGGGTCATAGCCACTGACTACCATAACGATAGCCCCTACAATTAAACCGATAATGATAGAGATGATAGGAACGAGTAGATTAATGACACGATTTGACATTAGTCGTTCCCCTCCTTCGCATCATGCTTATTATTTTTTTTACTTTGCCCTGCCATAAGTAAGCCTAGCTCTTGTTCTGTTGTTTCTTTTGGATTTAACTCATCTACTATTTGTCCATCATAAATAACAGCAATACGATCCGATACATTCATGACCTCATCTAATTCAAATGAGATTAACAGAACGGCTTTTCCTTTATCACGTTGCTCAATGAGACGAGAGTGAATGAATTCAATAGCCCCTACGTCAAGTCCACGTGTTGGTAGAGCAGCAATTAATAAATCTGGATTACGGTCGATTTCACGACCGATAATAGCTTTTTGTTGGTTACCTCCAGATAATGCACGAGCCGGTGTCATTTCACCATTACCTGTACGCACATCATACTCTTCAATGATTTGACGAGCTTTTTCCGACACTTTTTTATAATCCATGACAAAACCCTTTGCAATTGGAGGTTGGTAATACGTTTGCAGTGCAATATTATGACCAATCGGGAAATCTAACACTAAACCATGCTTATGACGGTCTTGTGGGATATGACCGACGCCTTCCTCTGTAATTTTACGAGGCTTCATATTGGTAATATCTTTGCCATTTAACTTAACTGTCCCACTTTTGATTTTACGTAGTCCTGTAATGGCTTCGATTAATTCGGACTGACCGTTACCATCGATACCAGCTATACCTACGATTTCACCTCTGCAAACATTTAAGTTCAAACCTTTTACCTTATCAATATCTCGGTAATCCGTTACTACCAACTTTTCAATCGATAGCACTTCTTCAGTTGGGTTTGCGTCAATTTTTTCTGTTTTAAATTCAACTTGACGGCCAACCATCATTTCAGCCAATTGATCAGGATTTGTGGCAGCGGTTACAACAGTGCCAATCCCTTCTCCTTTACGGATAATCGTCACACGATCTGAAACTTCCATAATTTCTTTTAGCTTATGCGTAATTAAAATAATAGATTTACCTTCTGCAATCAGTCGACGCATAATTTGAATTAATTCTGTAATCTCTTGTGGTGTTAATGAAGCCGTGGGTTCATCAAAAATTAAAATTTCGGCACCACGATACAATGTTTTTAATATTTCAACACGTTGTTGCATACCAACTGTGATGTCTTCGATTTTGGCATTTGGATCAACATCCAATCCATATTTTTCAGAAAGTGCGTGTACTTTCTTCGCCGCATCTTTTATATTGACAATACCCATTTTAGTAGGCTCCGTGCCTAAAATAATGTTTTCTGTAACCGTAAAGTTTTCTACCAACATAAAGTGCTGATGCACCATGCCAATTCCTAAATCATTGGCAACATTCGGGTTTGTAATTTTTACAGCCTTCCCACGAACATGAATTTCGCCACCCTCTGGTTGATATAAACCAAAAAGGACGTTCATCAAAGTCGATTTACCTGCACCATTTTCACCAAGCAATGCATGGATTTCGCCTTGTTTCAGTTGGAGGGTGATGTTATTATTCGCCACGAAACTCCCGAATTCTTTACGGATTCCAAGCATCTCAATCACATATTCCAAAATTGTCACTCCCTTAATAGGCACTTATTAAGTATTTTTGCCTTAGCGTATAGTATCTGCTGCTACATGATTGATGGTACAGATAAGCCATACGTCCAGTAGTCGATTTCTACCAGAGGCTAGAATTATTGCTTGATCTAAACCTACCTATAGAGGTAGTTGTTTTGCTAAATTAATACAGGAAAGGTCATCGTTAGAAACCTTTCTTCTATTAACTTATTACCATCATGATTTACCTCTATAAGATTCCTATAAATCTAGTTAAATAGAGTATTGCGAATAATCTAAATATAACGATAGATTGAAAAATCATCATAAGGTCCTTCTAAAAGTCCCTTATGATGATCAAGAGTTGAATTATTTTTCCACTTTTTCTGGAACTTTGATTTCACCCTTAGCAATCTTCTCTTTATATTCATCAATTACTTTTTGTACATCTTCTGGAATCGCACCGCGTGAATCTGCAAGTTTAACACCGTCTTCAGCTAAACCATAAGTAAGTGTTTCTCCGCCTGGGAAATCACCATTTTTTGCTCTATTTGAAATATCTACTACTGCTGTATTAACACCTTTTAACATTGAAGTTAATGTTACGTTTGTTTTATCGTCTACTTTACCTTCTTCGTATTGGTCAGCATCTACACCAATTACCCAAATGTTTGCCTCTGGATCTTTTTTCTTACGTTCTTTTGCTTCAGAGAATACACCGTTACCAGTTGCACCAGCAGCGTGGAAGATTACATCAACACCTGATGAGAACATACCGCTTGCTGTAATTTTACCAACATCCGCTTTATCAAATGCACCTGTGTATTTATCTTCGATGATGATATCTGGGTTTACAGCTTTTGCCCCTTCAAGGAATCCAGCTTCAAAGCGATTAATAACTGGGATATCTACGCCACCTACGAAGCCGATTTTACCTGATTTAGACATTTTCGCTGCCGCTACACCCGCTAAGAAAGCACCTTCTTGCTCTTTGAACATTACTGATACTACGTTGTCTGCTTTTACTTCAGCATCAATGATTGCAAATTGGCCATCTGGATTTTCCTCAGAAATTGCAGCCATTGCATCTTCCATCATATAGCCAATACCGAAAATTAAATTGAAGTCACGACGTAATAATGCATTTAAATTTGAATCATAGTCTGCATCTGATTTTGATTGTAGGTAATCAAAACCATCACCTTTTGATAAGCCGTGCTCTTTACCGTAAGCTTGTACACCTTCCCATGCAGATTGGTTGAATGATTTGTCATCAACGCCACCTACATCAGTAACCATTGCTACTGAGAAAGTTTCTTCTGTTTTGTCGCCGCCTGAAGCATTGTCATTGTCTTTTGCAGGTTTTTCGTCGTCTTTCGTACCACAAGCACCTAAAATAGCACTTGCCGCTAATACTGATGTTAATACTAAACCAAATTTACGTTTTTTCATTTAATTAACCCCCCAAAGGTATTGTAATTAGCAGGAAAAAAATTTAGAAATGTTCTACACCCGTTTACGAACTACATGGAAGCTGAATTTATCAGCTCGGAAATAATTTTTTGAATAGAGCACTACTTGATCATGATCATCGTAATGCAACTGCTTTAACACTAAAAGAGCTGTTTCACGTCCACAATTTAAAATCGGTGAGGCTTGTTCATGATACCCAATTGGATCAATATACGTTACAGCATAGGCTACATGAATTTTGCCTGATTGCTCTAAAGCAGAGAACAGTGAAACTTCTTTTTTTTCGACAAAGTCAGTAGGCAGGAAGCTTGCGGGTAGCCTGTCTATGCAGTAAACTACTGGCTCACCATCCGCTGTTCTGACACGTTCAATCGTGAGTATTTTATCGTCGCCATCACATTGGAAGCGTTTTAAATCTTCTTCAGAAGGTGTGTGCTCAGTTGCCTTTAAAAAACGGGAACCCGGCTCCATACCTGCTGTTTCGATCATAGAAGAAATGCTCGATAGATGCTCGATGCCTGATGTAAACAACGGCTTAGGATTGACAAAAGTCCCAACCCCATGTCGGCGCACAATCACATTTTCCTCTTCCAACAGTCGAAGAGCTTCTCTAAGAGTAGCTCGACTGACTCCTAGTGATTTCGATAATTCAAACTCTGAAGGCAGCTTTTCATTTTCTTTAAAAATGCCAGCCTCAATGTCAGATTTTAAACGATCGATAACTTGAAGATAGAGATGACGATGATCTGCTTTAATAGTCACATATATCACCACCAAATCAGAGATCAGACATCTGATGTACAACATTCCTACTAATCGTTCATAAATATAACATTTTTGCAGAATGAAATAAACAGTTTTGAATAAAATCTGTTATAGAATTCATTCTTTCTTCATTTTCTTTGCAAATATTTGGACAAATATACAGTAGTTCTCACCATTTCGACATCTAGCTTTTTTGCTTAGTTATCATATTGGTGAACAAGTACTTGACGAGGCTTACTGCCCTCTGGTGGCCCTACAACCCCACGTTGCTCCATTTGATCGACAATTCGTGCAGCCCTTGAATAGCCAATACGGAAGCGACGTTGCAGCATGGAAACGGATGCTGTTTGCATATTGACAACTAATTGGACAGCTTCATCATATAATTCATCCGTTTCCTCTAAAATGGTTTCTTCTTCGGTAGGAATCATCTCCTCCTGATACTGCGCTTTTTGCTGTTCTATAACAAAATGAACGACTGCTTCTACTTCTTGATCCGATAAAAAGGCACCTTGCACCCTTTTCGGTTTGGAAGCGCCCGCAGGTAAAAATAACATATCACCCCGTCCAAGTAGGCGCTCAGCTCCACCCATATCTAAAATCGTTCTTGAATCGATGGCTGACGAAACGGCAAAAGCAATTCTCGATGGAATATTCGCTTTAATAACACCTGTCAAAACGTCTACACTTGGTCGTTGTGTTGCAATAATCAAATGAATTCCTGCTGCACGTGCCATTTGAGCTAATCGTGTAATAGAATCCTCAACATCACTTGATGCGACCATCATCAAATCTGCTAACTCATCCACTATGACTACAATATAAGGTAGCTTTGGATTTTTTTCCTCTGTTTGTTCATTCACTTTTTGAACATGTGCATTGTAGCCCTCAATATTTCGTGTACCTGTATGAGAGAACAAGTCATAGCGACGTTCCATTTCAGATACCACTTTTTTCAGTGCTTGCGAAGCTTTACGTGCATCTGTTACGACAGGAGCCAATAAATGAGGAATGCCATTATAAACGTTGAGCTCCACCATTTTTGGGTCGATCATCATAAGTTTTACTTCATGCGGTTTTGTACGCATTAGTATGGATACAACGATGCCATTTATACAAACACTTTTCCCACTGCCTGTTGAACCAGCTACAAGTAAATGTGGCATTTTATTGAGTTCGGCTAGTACAGCTTGTCCTGTAATATCACGCCCGAAGGCTACTTGTAATAATGCTTCTGGCTTCGCACCGTCCTTCGATTCCAATACCTCACGAAGTGTTACAATAGCCACTTCGCTATTTGGCACTTCAATACCTATCGCAGATTTTCCAGGGATTGGGGCCTCCATCCGAATATCTTTAGCTGCAAGTGCTAATGCAAGGTCATCTTGCAGATTGACAATTTTACTTACTTTCACACCTATATCTGGCAAAATTTCATATTTTGTGACAGCTGGTCCTAAATGCACTTGTGTTACCTTTGCCTTTACACCAAAGCTTTGTAATGTTTGCTCAAGCTTTTTGGCATTCGCCTGGATAACTGAATATTCACCACTTTGATCATGTTGAGGTGGTGGTTGTAATAGGCTATAAGACGGTAGCTGATAGTCTGCATTTTCCACTGCATCTGTACCTTGAATATGAACCTCATCCGTTGCTTCTTCTACTTCATTTTCCACCATAGCAGGCGTATCAAACACAGCTCTTTCCTGCGAGACATTTTGCGTAAAAGCAGAGATAATCGGCTCATGAGGTATTTCTTCCTCTTGTTCAGGCACATCCGTAATTTGATTTACAGCCGCAACCTCATCTCCACTTTCTACCCTTGAGCGGCGATTGTTTGGTTTTTTCGGTTTATTTTTCTTTTTATCATGATGCTTTTTTTTCCATTTGCCAAATAGATCTGGTGTTTTTTCTGCTAAATAAGGCACTAATGCTTTGCCAGTGACAAGTATGAGCCCAATAAAGAAGATGACCCAAGCAACAACTTTTGCCCCCGAGGCTTCAAATAATACATGAAGCCCACTAAATAAAAGGGCGCCAATCATCCCACCGCCCAGAGCATTGCTGCGGTGAATAATGCCATCTGTATTGATTAATATTCGCCACGATTCACGCAGCACAGAATCAGATAATAGACCACCTGATTTTGATAACTGTTCAAATAATATGCCATGACTAAAAATCGTTAAGCTCATAATAATGAGTACCATGCCAAGTATTAATCGATCCTTCATACTGACTTTTTTACGACCAATCATCATTAACAATGCAACAAATATAAGCATAAATGGAACAGCAAAATGTAAATTACCTAAAAGGAACATTGCGATGTTTTCTAGAATCCGACCAATCATGCCAAATTCAAAAATCATAATGACTGCTAATGCAATTAAAAGCAGTCCTAAAATTTCATACATAAGCGGATGCATATCTTTTTTTTCAGTTGTCGCTTTACTTTTAGTCACTTTTTTTCTTTTACTAACTGCCATCTATTTCACCTTCTTCTGCGATCCATTTTATATATGTAGCGAATCATAACATGTAGAACTCGAATATTTCAAAAAAAGGATTTTCCACCGCAATTGGGAGAAAATCCTTTTCATCTACTTTTTCCTCAAAACCTTTACGATGAGCTCGTTCAATTAATATTCCATAATAATTGGAATAATCATTGGACGACGTTTTGTTTTTTGGAATAAATACGTATTGAGTGTATCTCGAATTTCTTGTTTAATATTCGTCCATTCAAATGTATCTTTCCCAACATATTTTTCAATCACATTTTTTGCAATGTCAGATGCCTCAATCATTAATTCCTCTGATTCTCGTACATAGACAAAGCCTCGTGATAAAATTTCTGGGCCAGAGGCAATTTTCTTTTGTGCTCGATTTAATGTCACGACTACAATGAAAATACCATCCTGCGATAATAATTTACGATCACGAAGTACAATATTTCCTACATCGCCTACACCGATACCGTCAATTAATACGTTACCAGCTTGTACACGACCACTCATGCGCATTTTATTATTTTTGTATTCTACGATATCCCCTTTATCGGCGATAAAGATTTGTGATTTTTGCATACCGAGCTGTTGCGCTAACTTCGAGTGAGCAATGAGCATACGATATTCACCTTGAACAGGAATAAAATACTTTGGCTGCATTAAATTCAGCATCAGCTTCAAATCTTCCTGACTACCATGTCCTGATACGTGGACATTTTTACTAGAAGTCAAAATTTCAGCGCCTGCTTTTGACATAGAGTTCATCGTATTAGCCATTTGTACTTCCATACCAGGAGAAGGTGTAAATGTAATTAACACCGTATCACCTTGTTTAATTTTAATGTCACGATGGTGCTTACGGACAATTTTTTCTAATGCATCTAGAGGCTCTCCTCTATTGCCAGTTGTAATAATGATAATTTCATCATCTTGATATTTTTGCATTTCTGAAATTGGAATAATTGTCTCTTCTTCAACTGTTAAATAACCAAGCTGTACACCTAAATCAACAGCTTTTTCCAATGGCTTACCAACAATCACAACTTTACGGAATGATTTTTGGGCTTGGGCAAAAACTTGCTGAATACGAATAAAATTCGATGCATAGACAGCTACTAAAATACGACCTGGTGCTGAGTGGAATGTTTTTGATAATTGCTCTTCAATCACAATTTCCGATGTCGTATAGCCTGGTCGTTCAGCTTCGCAAGACTCAGATAATAGAATAAAGACGCCGTCTTCCCCTAACTGTGCCATTTTTGCTAAATCAGGTTTAAATTTACCTGTCGCTGACTGATCGAATTTAAACTCTCCTGTATGAACAATCGCGCCTTCAGATGTATGGAACACTACCCCTAACGAATCGGGAATACTATGTGTTGTGTGGAAGAATGTTACATACGTTGAGTTAAAATTCATACGACTACGGTTTGTTACTTCGAAAAATTTCACCTGATGTGGTGCAGGTAATTCTTTTAAATGTTCCTTTGCTAATGCAATGGTTAATTTCGATCCGTACACAGGTGCCTTTATTTTTTGTAAAACATAGGCAATAGAGCCGATCGCATCTTCATGACCATGTGTTAAGAAAATACCTTTCACACGTTCTTTATTTTCTTCTAAGTACGTAATGTCAGGAATCACGATATCTATACCTAGCATCTCATCTTCTGGGAACATTAAGCCGCTATCCACTACAAATAGCTCTTCATCAATTTCTACTACGTACATTGCTTTCCCAATTTCGCCTACACCCCCAAGAGGGATGATACGAATCAATTCATTTTTCTTTTTTGTCAATTTATTTCCTCCTAAAAAATATCCCGAACAGCAACCACTTAACATTTATTATACGGTTTGCAAAGCTTTTGCACAAATTAAAAATACATGTTTCACGTAGGAAATAGATTTTCTTTTGATTTGCTGATTGCTAGTAGATGGAAAAACAAATATTGGATACCTTGTACGAATAGAGTTAATCAAGTATTTTTAAGGATGAGAAGTGATGAATGGATGTTTATAGCATACAAAAACGAGGCCGATAGAGTTATCAGCCTCGTTGCTCATTATCGAAAATTTTTCGCTTTTTCTTGGTACGTATCCCAAATTCGGTCAAAGTTCTCTTTTTCTTCATCTGTCATTTCCATCATTGGCAGACGTACATTGAGTGTATCAAAGCCTAACTTTGTCATCGCATATTTAATAGGCGATGGGTTCGGTTGAGCGAACAGCGCACGTACTAAAGGTAATAATGCTCGGTGAATTTTGGCTGCTAGCTTATGATTTCCTTCTTCAAACGCTTTAATCATTAATTGCATATCATTGCCTACAACATGGGCTGCTACAGAAATAACGCCTGCTCCGCCTATGGCCATTAACGGTAATGTTAAACCATCATCCCCACTATACACTAAGAAGTCATCATCTGGATCAATGTTCTCTATAACATCTCCCATCTGATCTAAGTTACCGCTCGCTTCTTTAATCCAAGCAATGTTTGGAATCTTGCTTAAAGCAACAGAAGTTTCATAGGCAACATTGACACCTGTACGCCCAGGGACATTATAGAGCATAACAGGTAGACTTGTTTGTTTAGCGATGGTTTCAAAGTGAGCGAAAATACCACGTTGATTCGGCTTATTATAATATGGAGCTACAAGCATAATACCGTCTGCTCCATTTTCTTCTGCTTTATGAGTCATCGCTATCGAGTAGGCTGTTTCATTGTCCCCTGTACCTGCAATAACCGGTACGCGTCCTGCTACTTTCTCTACTGTAAAGCGCACAACTTCGATTTTTTCCTCAGTAGACATTGTTGGGTTTTCAGAAGTCGTACCACAGGCAACGATACAGTCTGTACCGTTGTCTATCAAATGATTAATAATACGTTCTAGTTCTGGATAATTAATCGTGCCATCATCTTTGAACGGCGTAATCATAGCCGTCCCAATTCGACCTAAATTCATCCTTACACCCCTCTTATAGTAAGTTATCCTCAAGCATTGCTTCTGCAATTTGGATAGAGTTTAATGCGGCGCCTTTTAATAAATTGTCAGAAACGATCCATAGATGGAATCCTTTATTGTTGTCTAAATCTTGACGGATACGTCCTACAAAAGTAGCGTCTTCCCCTTCTGCATAAATAGGCATTGGGTAAGTTTGTGTTGCAATATCATCTTGTAATACTACACCTGGTGCATTGCGTAATACGTCAAAAATCTCTTGGATTGACGCTTCTTTCTCTACCTCAATATAAACAGATTCAGAGTGACCTGAAACGACTGGAACACGAACGCAAGTAGCAGCTACTTTGAGCTCTGGTGCATGCATGATTTTTTTCGTCTCATTAATCATTTTCATTTCTTCGTATGTAAATCCATTATCTGTGAATTTATCGATTTGTGGAATGACATTGCGTGCTATTGGGTAATGACGTTTATCACTACCAGACGGCAAAATAGTTGCTTCTACATCTTTACCTGCTTCCCAATTTGCGCTCTGTGCCTTTAATTCTTGAATAGCAGAAATACCCGCTCCTGAAACGGCTTGATATGTTGAAACGATTACTTTCGTTAAACCAAATGCTTTACGAATTGGCTCAAGTGCAGCCACCATTTGAATTGTAGAGCAGTTCGGATTCGCAATAATCCCTTTATGCTTCGCTAAGTCGCCTCGATTCACTTCAGGTACGACAAGCGGTACCTCTGGATCCATACGGAAATGGCTCGTATTATCAATAACTACTGCACCACGCTTAGCTGCCTCTGGTGCAAGCACAGCTGATACTGACCCACCAGCTGAGAATAAAGCGACATTGACGCCTTCGAAAGCTTCAGGTGTCGCTTCTTCAATTGTATATGTTTGACCATTAAATTCGATTGATTTTCCCGCTGAACGAGCAGAGGCTAGAAATTTAATATGCCCAATCGGAAATTTACGTTTAATTAATTGCTCCATCATTTTCGAACCTACTGCTCCTGTTGCCCCAACAACCGCAACTGTTAACTGCTTTGTCATCTGTCATCTCTCCTTGAATACATGTTCCATAATGTGTGCTATTGTATCACAAAAATACTGAAAATTGTGTGTAATCTATGATTTATTTGAAATATTGTATCAACAGCGGTTGTAATTGCTTTTTCTGCGTAATTGCTGCATGAACAGTATCCACCATTTGATCAAAATCAGCAATTAAAGAATTCGGTTTGGAGAGGGGGGCATCCTGACCAAAAGGAATAAAATAAATATTTTTGGCATTCAACAGCTTCATAATGTTTATACCATTTAAACCAAGTGCATCATTTGTTGAAATACCTAATACAACAGGTGATCCATTACGCAATGTTGCCTTCGCTGCCATTAATACGGGACTATCTGTTGCTGCATTCGCAAACTTACTTATGCTATTGCCCGTCATTGGCGCAATCACCATTGCATCTAATGGATTGGATGGACCAAATGGTTCCGCCTCTTTTATAGAAGAAATAACCTTTTCTCCTGTTAATGCTTCTATTTTGGCAATCCACTCCTCTCCAGTACCAAAGCGAGTAGCTGCATGTAAAACGGAGTGAGTAATAATTGGCACAACCGTTGCTCCGACATCAATAAAATTTTGAATTTTAGGTATGACATCTTCATACGTACAATGTGAGGCTGTAATACCTAGCCCAATTCGTTTCCCCGTTAACAATCTTCTTCCTCCTCTATTGCCTTGCACAAGATTGTAGCAGCGTCATGTGCAAAGTATTTCCCAGGCAATGATGGCAATAGTACATACGTTTGTAATTGCTCCGCATCTATATCTAAACAGCCTGGCTCTGAGGCCAAATCATATAAAACTGCTGGAACATGCTCTATAAATGATTCTGTAATCCATTTTGCTGGAATTGTATTGATGAAAATATCATCCGTAATAGACCATCGACGATCATCTAAATTCGTAGCTTTATAGCCATATGCTTTTGCCTCGCTCACTTGTACAACAGAACGTGCAACAATGTGGACGTTCGCCCCCATCTTAACTAGTAAAGAGGCGAGCATTTTGGCGATGCGTCCAAAGCCTGCGATTGTAAAATTTTGTCCGTAAATACATTTTTGCTCGAGTCCGTAAAACGTGGCGATAAATCCCTCCGCTGTTAACCGAGCATTTTGCCATATAAACGATTCTTGCTGCAAATAGCAAATGGATTCATTTTTCTCTAGTAATTGCTTCCAATGCATCGTTAATCGGCCTGTATAAAATTTAACTTGTGATATTCCATAGAGCTGCTCAACTTCTATTTTTAATGGAAGAATTGGTAGGATAATTTTATTTGGTTGGTATTCTAAAACCAGTTTATTTAACTCCTCGTTCCAAACGGTCGTTCTTTTATAAAACACTGTTCTCGATGGACTTCTTAGCATTGTCGCTAATTCCTTTAATCGTGAGTCCTCACCGATAACAAGCCATTTTTCGTTTTCCAAAAGCTCACCTCACTGTAAATATTCTGACTGTACTGAAGATGTTTTATTAAATAAAATCCGATCTTCACCAATTAAGATAATTTCGTGCCAAGGTATCATTTCACTAACTTTCATTTTCTTTTTTTGGAATGGTAGTTTATCTTTCACAATTTCAAAGCCATGTATTTTCCCTGTTTGCACATCTAATAGGCATTCTGTATGTGCCAAGATGCCAAAATGTACGCCACCCTCAATTTGAATTAACTCCTTATCCACCATCTCAGATAGTAGCATGCCTCATCTCCCTCCTTGTGCCATTACCTCAATATATGCGAGTTTTTGCAAATCGTGCCCCCTACCAAAAGTAGGAATGTGTTGCATTCCCATCGACATCTGTACATAGTGTATATACACCGTTATAACGGGTGAGGATTTGTGCATATCCATTTAAGTAATGCCAGTGATAAACCTCACGATACAGCTCAAAGAGGGCATTCTAGCGAATAAATTACATGCAGGTAATGCACTATCATCTATCCGTGCTCTAGCAAAGGATTTAAAGGTCAGTGTCATGACGACCAAACGTGCATACACCGATATAGAGCGAGACGGCTTCATCAAAACAGTTGCAGGCAAAGGGAGCTTTGTTACAGAGCGCAATCAAGATTTTCTACGCAAGGAACTTCTGCGACAGCTTGAGGAGCATTTGCAAAAGGCCGTAAAAATAGCGAAAACAGCCGGTCTTTCTAATGAAAAATTGCAGGAACTCCTATCTTTAACAGTAGAGGTGGACAATTAAGAGGAATGCCATTGAGATTCATGATTTACATAAGGTCTTTGAAGGCTTTTCTTTAAAAGATGTAAGCTTTTCAGTCCCTCAAGGAACCGTGTAGGCTTTATCTGAGAAAATGGAGCTGGAAAATCCACAACCATTAAATGCATGCTGAACTTACTAAAAAAAGAATATGGCGAAATATTGCTTTTTAATAAAGATCATGTCGAACATGAACTATCGATAAAAAACGACAGCGGAGTCGTATTTGACGATTTACACGTACCAGAAACGCTAAATGCGACGCAACTCGACAAAATCATGAGAAAAGTATTCCAAACGTGGGATTCAGGCTATTATTTTGAACGATTAGCTCAATTTAATGTCCCAAAGAGGAAGAAGATCAAGGAACTATCAAGAGGTATGAGGATGAAGCTGTCAATTGCATTAGCATTGTCACATCATCCAAAATTATTGATTTTAGATGAACCAACAAGTGGATTCGATCCTATCATTCGGGCTGAAATTTTGGATTTATTTTTAGCATTGATGCAGGATGAAACACATAGCATTTTATTTTCTTCCTATATTACAAGCGATTTAGAAAAAAATGCTGACTATATTAAGTTGATTCATAAAGGTGAAATTTTATTGAGCGAAAGTAAGGATGCCCTCTTATGATTATGGGATTTTCAAAGGGAATAGTGAGGAAGTAAGGGATTTGCCAGAGCATGCGATTGTGAGAAGACGTCCGGGAGCGTTTGGAATCGAGGCTTTAGCACTTAAACATGAAGGAAATGAGGCTTTCAGGCTTGAAAAACCTTAAATGGCTTCATTTATATACGACGCGAGAAATTTGCTAATCACCATCAAAAAATAGGCTGCCTATTGGCAACCTATTTTTTATCAATTACAACATGGATTAATGTGTCATTGGCAATATCAATCGTAAAGGCTTTGCCAAATCCAACTACATAGCGTCCGTCTAGAGGTGTTAATTCAAATAATGAGAAATCGAGTGAACGTAACATTTCCATCATTTTTGCATTAAATAGTTGATCGAAGGCAGCAAAAATCTCCTCATGACCTTCATTTCCTAAATTTTTAGGCTGACATTGCCAGCGTGCTCGCTCTGTGGCAAATGGATTGGCTGTCACAGCTTCATCTGCTACACAAATTAAATCGACTACTTCTGACTGCTCCATTAACTGGTAATGTTCGGCAATACGACTAATATACACATAAAATTTCCCATTCAAACGTATAAAAGGCGTTGTACTACTAAAAGGCTTGCCTTCCCCATCTACAAAGCTTAATACACAATTTTTTTTACCTTGAATAAATGCTTCATAGTTTTGTTTTACTTGTTCAATATCAATTGCTTTTGGCATGCTGTTTCCTCCTATACTTTGACCGTATTTTTTAATTGAATCCGTGGGGCATTATCCCATGTGACATATTGAATTTCTGCTTCCATACGATAAATTTGTTGGATCATTTGCTCCGTCATGACCTCATCCGGTGTACCCATTTGTGCTCGTAAGCCGTCCTTTACAACAACGATTTGATTGCTATAGCTAGAGGCTTGGTTTAAATCATGGAGCACCATCACAACAGTCATGCCCATATCACGATTAAGCTCTCGCACTAATTCTAGCACTTCATGCTGATGGGCAATATCTAAGAAGGTCGTGGGCTCATCCAATAATAGCACTTGGGGCCGTTGTGCCAATGCCATTGCAATCCACGCACGTTGCGCCTCCCCACCAGATAAAGCGGCAATAGGCTTTTCTTTATAATGTGAGAGGTAGGTTTTTTCCAATGCCCAATCAATTATGGCCTCGTCCTCTGCATTGAGACGCTCAAACCATTTTTTATGTGGATAACGACCATAGGCGACTAAATTTTTGACGGAAATATCGCTCGGTGCTTGATTTTGTTGACTCAGCATACACATTTTGCGTGCGATTTCCTTTGAGGATAATTGACGCATATTTACACCATCAAATAGGATGGTTCCTGCATGATACGGCTGCATCCGTGCGATCGCCTTTAAAATCGTTGACTTACCGGAGCCATTCGGTCCAATAATGGATAAAATTTCGCCCTGTTTCACTTCAAATGAAAAATTATGGACAACTTCCTTTTGTTCATAGCTGATGGATAGCTGATCAATTGTTAACATTAGAACGCCCTCTTTCTCATTAAATATAAGAAGTAAGGTCCACCGAGAACAGCCATTAAAATACCTGCTGGAATATCAAGTGGTGCAAATAATGTCCGTCCACCCGTATCGGCAATCAATAAGACAATAGCCCCCATAGCCATACTCATAGGCAACATGTACTTATAATCGGAGCCAACTAGTAGCCTAGCCATATGCGGGACGATTAATCCAACAAAGCCAATCATGCCAACTGCTGCAACCGAAATTGCTGCTAGAAAGACAGCTAAAATAGATAACATAATACGAATACGGGTCACACTTTCTCCTAAATTGGTTGCGACCTGATCGCCTAAACGAATAATATTAGCTTTTCGGATGGCAAAAATGGATAGAATCCAGCCGATAATGGCATACACATAAATCATATGCAGTGATGCATTTCCTTTTGCTGCAAGACTACCATTCATCCATTGCACAGCTGATGGTAAACGATCACTGTAAAGAATGGATAAGAATCCAATGACTCCACCACACAATGCATTTACGGCTACCCCTGATAAAATAATGGTGATGGGTGTAATGCCTGTACGTCTCCATGCAAGAGCATATACTATGGCTGCTGCAATTAAGCCACCAACAAAAGCTGCAAGCGGAATCAAATGCGTTAGCTCTGGATTAGCTAAAAGAATAAGTAACACAAAGGCCGCTGCCCCACTCGTTACCCCTGTTAACCCAGGATCGGCTAATGGATTGCCCATAACTGCCTGCAATAAGGCACCCGAAATGGCGATACTAGCACCAATAATTAATGCGAGCAGCACGCGCGGTAGGCGAATATCCCAGATGATGGTTGTATAAACACCCTCTTGATCACGTCCATTGATCAGGGTAGATAAAATATCAGGTACGGAAATATGAACACTGCCTAACCCGATCGCTACAATGGCTGCTAAAATCGTTACCACAAAGGTCGTGATAATAATCATGCGACTTCTTGCTGTATGAATCATACCTCTACCTCACGAACTTATTTATAAAAATAATCTGCAATTGTTGTTAGTGCTTTCTCAGCATTTGTAATGGATGTGACACCGAATGTACTATAATCAAGCATATAGATTTTGTCATTTTTATAGGCTGATAATTGTTGCCATGCACTATTCTTTTTAATCTCTAGTTTAAATTTATCTTCATTTGCTCCATGATCACCTGATGCTAAAACAAAAACGATGTCTGGATCAGCTACAACAATATCTTCTAAATTCATTGGCGAATACGTTGATTCTGCTTTTAGTACCGATTTCGCAATATTGTCTGCACCTAATCGTTCTACTAAGCTTCCTAAGTAGGATTGGTCGTTCATTACCATAAAGGAATCAGATGTACCGATGACAAGCATCACAGATGGTAATTCTTTTCCTTGTGCTTTCTCTTCCAATTCTTTTTCTTTTGCTACAAGATTTTGTAAAACCTCATTCATTTTTTCTTCTTTACCAAAGTACGTACCGAGCACTTTAAAGCTTAATTTTAAGTCTTCATATGAATCCGTTGGTAAATAAGCTGTCGGTAAATTCATTCCCTGTAGTGCTTGATCAAGTGAGCTTTGTAATGATGATGCCCCAAGGATTAAGTCTGTTTGTAAGCTTGAAATAACCTCTAAATCGGGCGACATTGGCGAGCCGATTTTTGTAATAGAATCAAAGTCTGCTGGGATAGGGTTTGTCGATGTTGGCACTCCTACTGGTGTGATGTCCAAAAGATGTAACATTTCTGTTAAAGGCACAGATGTCGTGACAATTTTTTCTGGTGCTGTTGTTGGGAAGCTTGCTAATACCTTTTGGAATGCTTCCTCATCGACACCATCTTGAAATGCATCCTCTTGCACATCAGCTGTATCTGCTGTTTCTTGTTGTGTTGTTGCTTCTTCTTTTATTTCTTTGTCAGTACTCTTTTCTTCCTGATCTGCACAACCAGCTAGCGCTAGTGATAATGTAAGGGTACTGACAGCAAGCCATTTTTTCATAAGATAAATATCCTCCAATTTAAATGCGAATGATTTTCAATATCATCCATACTATCAAAGTTAATTGAGAATTTCAATGCTTAATTGAGAAGAAAATAAACATTAAAAAAGGAGAACTTTGAAAATATTCAAAGTTCTCCTCATGTTGTTGAAAAAAGATCATGTCAAAGGCAGAAAAAGCAACTTTGCAAGGGGAAGGGGTGATTTCCGTTCCGCCAGCGTCCTTTCCAGGGGGCGTCCGATGAGCCGCTTCACTCACTTACGTGCGCTCCATGGTCTCATCTGTAACGCTAAATCCCCTAGGAGTGACGCTGGCTCCACTCCAATCAACCATTCTGCAAAGTGTCTTTACTTTTTTTCATAGTAATATAGCGATTAAATAGCCCATTATTTTTAGAGGGAATAAGCTCTTATTTTCAATGTGGGGAAGTGATGTGTGACAACACCTCTCCATAAAGAGTAGTGAAGACCTTCGCTTTATTTGAAAACTTTTGCTAAAAAGGTAACACTTTTGTAGGTTGGAGTGGAGGCTACTTGACTCCCGTGGGATAACGAGACAGGCGAGCCTCTAAACGGAGTGATAGCGGAGGAGGCGGCTCCGGCGCTCGCGCTCGCCCATAGGAAAGCAAGTAGCCTGCAACGGAAATCCATTTCTACCTTTCAATTGACTGTTTTGTTTTTCAACACTAAAAGGAGAACCTTGGAAATATTCAAAGTTCTCCTTTTTACTATAATGAATAAATTGTTATAACTTGGATAATTAGTATCATTTTAAGCTCTTTTATTCGCTTGGGCCAATAATCGAGATAGCTGGTTCGGCTTTTAAAATTTTGGCAATTAGTCGATCTACTGACTCCATGGATACAGCATCTATAGATGCAAGTACCTCGTCTACAGTACGATGCTTACGATGCACCAGCTCACTTGTCCCATTGCGATTCATACGGGCCCCCGTGCCTTCTAAACCAAGGACAAAGCTACCTTTCAGCTGCTCTTTTGCATTATCAAGCTCTTCTGCTGTGATGCCACCAGCGACAATGTCCAGTAAAGTAGCATCAATGGTATGCTGAAGCTGAGCTAATTGCTGGCGACTAGTACTACCATAAATCGTAAACGCGCCAACATCGGCATAACAGGATTGGTAGGAAAAGATAGAATAAGCTAACCCACGTTCCTCTCGTACTTCTTGAAATAATCGAGAACTCATATTGCCCCCAATAATACTATTCAGTGCAATAAAACTATACATATCTGGATCTTTCACACCAATTGCTGGATATGAAATCGCAAGATGTGCTTGCTCGGTATCACGAATTTTCGTCATTTCTCCTGGATAAAATGCAGGATTTGTCAGTACAGGCGCAATCGCTTGTGGAGAAGGTTGGTAGTGTCCAAATAAATCTTCAATCGTTTGCATAAGCTGAGCTGAAATATTCCCTGCAATGGATATAACAACAGATTCTGGACCATAATGTTTGTCCATATAATGTCGTATGGCGTCAGCTGTAAAAGTCTTTAATGTCTCAGCAGTTCCTAATATCGGACGACCAAGTGCATCATTCGGATACATGACACTCCACAGTTTTTCATGAACATCATCATCAGGCGCATCCTCACTCATTAATATTTCTTCTAATACCACTTGTCGCTCTTTTTCTAATTCTTCTTCCGCAAACGTAGAATGAAAAAACATATCTGCTAGTATTGTGACAGCAAGCTCTGCATGATGATCTAAAACTTTTGCATAATAACATGTATTTTCTTTCGATGTGAACGCATTTAACTCTCCGCCAATTCGATCAAATTCTTCAGCAATTTGACGGGCTGAGCGAGTTGTTGTTCCTTTAAATAACATATGTTCAATAAAATGTGTGATGCCATTTTCTTCTGGTAGCTCATAGCGAGAACCTGCATTCACAAAAATACCTAATGCAACAGACCTCACATGATCTATATGCTCTGATACTATCCGAACACCATTTTGACATGTATGTACTTGAACCAAAAAATCTCCCCCAATTATAAAAATTCTCTACTAGTCTTTTTGCTACTATTTAAAAAGGCTGCGCAATCATACGCAGCCTTTGGAATCATTATTATTTTTCTTGTTCAGCGCGTTCTTTTTCCTCTTGTATTACTACTTTACGAGATAAATTCACACGACCTTGCTTGTCAATTTCAATAACCTTCACAAGTAATTGATCGCCAAGTTTTAAGACATCTTCTACTTGCTTTGTACGTTCCTCTTGAATTTCGGAAATGTGTAGCAAACCATCTTTTCCTGGGAAGATCTCACAAAATGCACCGAATTTTTCAATACGTTTCACAGTCGATAAGTAATATTCCCCTACTTTTGCTTCCCGTACGATATCTTCAATAATTTGTTTTGCACGTGCATTCATTTCCTCATTTGCAGAAGAAATGTAGATTGTACCATCTTGTTCTGTATCAATCTTAACGCCTGTCTCTTCAATAATTTTGTTAATTTGTTTACCACCAGGTCCAATCACATCACGAATTTTATCTGGGTTAATTTTCACGATGACAATTTTTGGTGCAAATTCAGACAATTTTTCACGAGGTTCAGCAAGTGTTGCAAGCATTGACTCTAGAATATGCATACGACCAACTTTCGCTTGTGTCAGTGCTTCTTCTAAAATATTGCGAGATAAACCGTCGATTTTAATGTCCATTTGTAGTGCTGTTACACCTTTAGCTGTACCAGCAACTTTAAAGTCCATATCACCTAAATGGTCTTCCATCCCTTGAATATCCGTTAAAATGGAATAGTGCTCGCCTTTTTTGATAAGACCCATTGCAATACCTGCAACTGGTGCTTTTAATGGTACACCTGCATCCATCATGGCTAATGTAGATGCACAGATAGAAGCTTGTGAAGTGGATCCGTTTGATTCAAGTACTTCAGATACACAACGAATTGTATATGGGAAAGCCGATTCATCTGGAATAACAGCTTCAAGCGCACGCTCACCTAACGCACCATGACCAATTTCACGACGGCCTGGACCACGGATTGGACCTGTTTCCCCTACAGAGAATTGAGGGAAGTTGTAATGGTGCATAAAGCGTTTTGATTCTTCTACACCTAAGCCATCAATAATTTGTACATCACCTAGCGCCCCTAATGTACAAATAGATAGGGCTTGTGTTTGTCCACGTGTAAATAGACCAGAACCGTGTGTACGTTGTAATAAGCCTGTTTCAGAAGAAAGTGGTCGAATTTCGTCGAGCTTACGACCATCTGGGCGAATCTTATCTTCCGTGATTTGACGACGCACTTCTTCTTTTACCATTTTATCAAGAATGTTATACACTTGTTTCATTGTTTCATCGTCGGCTTCTTGCTCTTCATAGGAAGCGATAACACGATCTTTTACAGCTTGAATGGCCTCATCACGCGCATGCTTCTCCGCAGTTTGAATCGCATCATGCATATCAGTCTCACAAGCTGCTTTTATATCGGCTTGAATCGCTTCGTCAATCTCAAATAATGTCACTGGTAACTTTTCTTTACCTACCTCTGCCACAATTTGTTCTTGGAAAGCAATGATTTTTTTGATTTCTTCATGACCGAACATAATAGCTTCTAACATGATTTCTTCTGGCACTTCAAGTGCGCCCGCTTCAACCATGTTGATGGCATCTTTGTTGCCTGCTACAGATAAATGAATTGTTGAGTGATTCGATTGCTCCACTGTCGGGTTAACGATGAATTCTCCGTCAATATAACCTACTTGTACACCTGCTATTGGTCCATCAAATGGAATATCAGAAATAGATAATGCTAATGATGAACCTACCATCGCTGCCATTTCAGATGTACAGTCAGGATCATTGGACATAACCATCGAAATGACTTGTACCTCGTTACGGAAACCATCTGGGAACATCGGACGAATTGGACGGTCGATTAAACGGCTTGCTAAAATCGCCTTTTCAGATGGACGCCCTTCACGCTTAATAAAGCCGCCAGGAATTTTACCTGCAGCATATAGACGTTCTTCATAGTTAACTGTTAATGGGAAGAAATCAAGTGGTTTTGGTGATTTTGACATTGTTGCTGTGGCAAGTACAGAAGTATCGCCATAGCGTACTAATGCGGCTCCGTTTGCTTGTTTTGCTAACTGTCCAACTTCAATTACAAGTGGACGGCCAGCCCATTCATAGGAATAGACTTTCTTTTCGTTCATTCAATGAACCCCTCTCTATTATAAAAACACTTACTTCGTCTGTATGTACTAATAGTAAGTGTACCAAAAATGCTTGTTCTATGCTAAATAATATTTCATGAAATAATCATACATTTAAATTCAGTTATTGCCAATTTATTTAAGATTTATTTCTATATTTTATTGAAAAAGCATTTTTTACATTGGTATACGGATTTTCAATGGATTCCTACCAAAAGGTACAAGCTTAAATATCAATTTATGATAACATTGCGCTCATCATACAACATCTTATCAGTATAAAGAAAGTCACATAGCAAGTAAAGCTAAAACAAAAATAGAGGTACTATCAATCATACCCTGTAACGATTTGCTACAGGGTATTTGATCTTAGTGTTGAAAAACAAAACCATCTAGAGCATTTTTGTGAAAGATGAAAGTAGATTTCCGTTGCAGGCTACTTGCTTTCCTGTAGGCGAGCGCCAAGCCGCTTCCTCCACTCCAATCCATAAAAATGTTCACTTTTTAGCGAAGGTTCGAGTGAAGATGTTCACTACTCATTTTACAGAGAGGTGTTGTCACTCATCACTTCTCTACATTGAAATAAGAGCCTATTCTCTCTAATAATATAAATGAAGGGCAATTTTGTTCAGGAAAAGACACTTTTGTAGAATGGTTGATTGAGTGGAGCCAGCGTCACTCCTAGGGGATTTAGCGTCATAGCTGAGACCCGGAGCGAACGCAGTGAGTGAAGCGGCTCATCGGACGCCCCCTGGAAAGGACACTGGCGGAACGGAAATCAACCCCTCGCCTTGCGAAAGGTTCTTTTTCTGCTATTGCTATCACCTTTTTTCAACAACATAATCAAATACTCTGTAACGATTTGCTACAGGGTATTTGATTTTATGAAATCGTAAGTTATGTAGTTTTCGTCATGGAGTGCATTGTATTTTTTTCTAGCTTCATTTTTTTGCTTATGATAGGCATTACGAAGCGATCAAGCCCAAATTTTCCAGCATTATAGCCTGCCACAACGATAAAGATCGCCAGTAGAATATCAAATGGATTACTAGAAATCGTACCAGCTAGCAAGAAGGCAAAATTCATAACCATTCCAAAAAATGCTGCATATGTAGTTAAGCACCCTAGTATTAAGCCAAGACCGACAAGGAATTCTCCCCAAGGAATGACCACATTAAATATTTCAGCATTTGGCAAGGCAAATGACTCTATAAATTTTACATATGTAGGATATACCACTTTTTCTCCACTCATGACAGGATTCTCTGATGCAAATGTTAAAAACCCTGAGGCATCAAATCCATTCGTCAATTTACTCCAACCTGCTGTCAGCCAATGCCAGCCCAAGTAAATACGCACGGCTGTTAGAATAGCAGCAACAATGTTATTCTCTCTTAAAAATGTATTAAACATTAACCAATCCCTACTCTCTATTTTTTACTTTTCACAACGGTCTTCAATAAATCTATAGAGATCAGCTATTCTCCACACTTGCACCCTGTTGTCCTTCGTAGATTGTGAACATTTTATAAATGACTATTCATTCGTAAACGAAAAAACAACCACTATTCAATTCGTTCAATGCATTGAGCAGCAACAAAGATAGACTATCGCATAGTTTTTGAATTTGGTTGCGAAATGTGATTAGAATATACCATCCTTTTCAACCATACTAAATTGTTTTGATGATTCGTTCATCGTTGTGTAATAAAGTTATGGCTTATTGTTGAACAACATAAAATAATAGACGAGAATAAACCTGCATTATGAACAATACGCTGCATATATGTCGCAAGTTTCAACCATAAAAAAAGACTGTAGACAAACTAAAATTTGTCTACAGTCTAATACAGCTATACTTGCGCTTTGAATTAGCGACGTAAGCCTAAACGGTTGATTAGTTCACGGTAACGTTGTACGTCTGTTTCACGAAGATATTTTAATAAGTGACGACGACGACCTACCATTTTAAGAAGACCACGCTCAGAGTGGAAATCTTTTTTGTGTGTACGTAAGTGAGCATTTAGAGCGTTGATTTCCTCTGTTAATACTGCAACTTGTACTTCTGGTGAACCAGTGTCACTTTCGTGAGTACGGTACTCAGCGATAATTTCGTTTTTACGTTCTTTTGTAATAGCCATTTGAATGGACCTCCTAAAATATAATGAATCCCCATTAGCACAGTAAACGTTGGAGTCATCGATATACCGAGCTAAGGTTAAGCATTTATGCACTTATGAATGTTACCATAAATCATTTGATCAAGCAAGTAAAACGTCGGCTTGAATGTTGTCATCTCATCATGCTGTGACGCTTACAAATCGTTAAAGTATCGGATAGCTTCTTGTTTATCCTTTTCGATTTGCGCTTTCAACGCCTCAATCCCATCGAATTTTCGTTCGCTTCGAATCCGTTTGTACCAAGCTACATGTACTTCTTCACCATAAATATTTTTATCAAAGTTTAAAATATGGACCTCAATCGATAATTGCTTATCATTTGGATCTTTGAAAGTTGGTTTGTAGCCCACATTACAAACACCATCATACCAGTTATTTTGCACGAGTAAACGAACAGCATAAACACCACTTGCTGGAATGAAAGTGCCTTCTAAAGCTTGGACATTTGCTGTAGGGAAGCCAATAGTACGTCCGCGTTTATCACCGTGTACAACAATCCCATTGATTTCAAATGGTCTGCCTAATAGTGTTGTAGCTTCTTCCATATCGCCCTCTTGTAGTAGCTTCCGGATACGGGTAGAGCTGATTTTCTCAACATCGTCTGTTTTCTTCTCCACAATGGTTACACCATACTCACCATTACTTAATGCACGCATATCGTCCATAGTTCCTTTTCCGAATGCCCCAAACGAATAATCAAAGCCAGCTGTAACATGTTGAATATTTAATCCACGAATAAAAGTATCAATAAATGCTGCTGGTGAAAGCTTAGCAAAATCAGAGGTGAAATGGACAACAAACACCGTATCCACACCCTGTTCTTCAAAGAGCTGTAATTTCTGTTGTAAGAGTGTAATATAAAAAACTTTTTCATTACGTCCACCAAGAACTAATGAAGGATGTGGATCAAATGTCATCACTGCAGTCGGAATTTGCCGCTTATTTCCCTCTTCCTTCGCTGTCTTGATAACTGCCTGATGCCCTCTATGTACACCATCGAAAAAGCCAAGAGCAAGCGAATATGGCTGCATGCTTTCTCGTTGCTGTAATTGATGTGGGTATTTTAAATGAATGACCTCCATTGAAAAATCCTCCTACTCTATCGTCGGAAACATCTTGTGTGGCTTCATCAAACCATCCTTCGTAGGGTGAGCCTGATAAACCGCCACTGCCTTTCCATTGATTCCAAACACAATTTTATCATGACTCTTTAATAATGCATCTGCTGGAAGCACTTGTCCATTGAAAATTTCTTTTTCATTGGCGGCAGTAATCTCAATATATGGATAGTCTGCTAATGCATACTCGACAGGTAAAATACAGGTAGCTGCTTGCTCTGCATCCATTAGCTCAGCAACCTGCGCTAATGTAAAGCAGTTATCACGAGTAAAGGTGCCTGAGGCTGTGCGTACGAGCTCCTTCATATGTGCAGGATAGCCAAGAGCTTCACCAATTTGCACAGCTAGTGTACGAATATAGGTCCCTTTACTGCAAGCAATACGAACCGGAAATGTAATCTCTTGCCCCTCATATTGTTCAATCTCATCAAGCAGCTCTAAAGCATAAATCGTTACTTGACGTGTTGGTCTTTCAACCGTTTCGCCTTTTCTGGCATACTCATAGAGACGTTTTCCATTTACTTTTACCGCTGAAAACATTGGTGGCGTTTGTTCAATAACACCTGTTAATGTAGCTAACACCTCTAACAGCTGCTCACGAGAAAAGCTTTTTGTGGTCTGATCTTGCGCAACCGTTTCGCCTTCTGCATCCTCTGTTGTTGTAGTACGGCCGATTGAAATGATAGCTTCATAGACCTTTCCTGCATCGGTTAAATATTCAGCAATACGCGTTGCTTGGCCAATACAAATAGGTAGCACACCCTCTACTCCCGGGTCTAGTGTCCCTGTATGCCCAACTTTTTTTGTGCGCAAAATTTTCCGTAATTTAAAGACACAATCATGGCTCGTCATGCCTCTTTCTTTCCAAAGTGGTAAAATACCGTTCATATTAGTGCCTCCCAGTTACCTTCTCTATCATCGACTACGTATTGACATAATCTTTTTCCATAAAGATAAAAGTCTGCCTGCATTAACATGCATGTGGCAGACTTTTTTAGCTTATTCTTTGTGTAAACCTCTTAACAATGAATCAATACGGTTACCATATTCAATCGATGAATCAAATTCAAAGAGTAGTTCTGGTGTACGTCGTAAACGAATGCGTGATCCGATTTCTGATCGAATGAAGCCAGAAGCTTTTACTAAAGCTTTAAGCGTTTCTTCACGTTCACGCTCATTGCCTAAAGATGTAATATAAATTGTCGCTTGCTGTAAATCACCCGTTACATCAACACCTGTAACAGTCACAAAACCAACACGCGGATCTTTTATTTTACGGCCAATAATATCGCCAAGCTCTTTTTTCATTTGCTCAGCAACACGGTTTGAACGTAGAGACATAATTTGTCACCTCTATTTCGATGTACAGATAGCTGTGCATTTCATTGCTGTATCAAGCTTACAGCTATCTACTATTGCTTATAAATAATCTCGCCACACATCAAGCTGTTCCCATGATGGATTTGACTGCAAATAATGGAGCGCATGATTTATTTCCCGTTCAGCTGCATCTTTTGATGAAGAAACAGCAACAAGTCCTAATTTCGTACGCTGCCATACATTTTGATGGTCAATTTCCGCAATAGAAACATTAAATTTCTGCTTTGTGCGGGTAATCATACGCTGTAAGACAGCGCGTTTTTCCTTTAACGAATGGGCAGTTTGAATGATGAATTCAACCTCTGCATAAACGATCATTAGACGCGTTTAACTTCTTCCATAATATAGGCTTCAATAATATCGCCTTCTCTAATATCGTTGAAGTTTGTAATCGTAATACCACATTCGTATCCTCTTGCTACTTCTTTCACTTCATCTTTGAAGCGTTTAAGCGTATCTAGCTCACCTTCAAATATAACCACATTATCGCGGATTACACGTACACCTGAATCACGCGTTACTTTTCCTTCTGTTATATATGAACCAGCAATTGTACCAACTTTTGATACTTTAATTGTTTGACGAACTTCTGCTTGACCAATAATTTTTTCTTCAAACTCAGGATCAAGCATACCTTTCATCGCTTGTTCAATCTCTTCAATTACTTTATAGATGATGCGGTGTAAGCGAATATCTACACCCTCTTCTTCTGCAGCACGTTTTGCGTTAACATCTGGACGTACGTTAAATCCAATAACAATCGCATTGGAAGCTGCTGCAAGAGAAATATCAGATTCTGTAATAGCACCCGCACCTGTGTGAATAATTTTCACATTTACGCCTTCTACATCAATTTTCATTAATGAGGCAGCCATTGCTTCAACAGTACCTTGAACGTCAGCTTTCACAATTAAGTTAAGCTCTTTCATTTCGCCTTGGCTCATTTGTTCAAATAAGTTATCCAACGTAACACGTTGTTTTTCTGAACGCTGTGCTTGAATTGCTGACATGGCACGAGTTTCACCAACTTGGCGTGCTGTTTTCTCGTCTTCAAAGACTACGAAGCGGTCACCAGCTTGAGGTACATCGTTTAAACCTGTAATTTCTACTGGTGTCGATGGGCCAGCTTCTTTTACACGACGACCTTTGTCATTCACCATCGCACGTACACGACCATACGTATGACCTACAACAATTGGATCTCCTACTTTTAATGTTCCATCTTGTACTAATAGCGTAGCAACAGAGCCACGTCCTTTATCAAGCTGTGCTTCAATAACTGTACCAAGCGCTAAACGATCTGGGTTCGCTTTAAGCTCACCAACCTCGGCTACAAGTAAAATCATTTCTAACAATGTATCAATGCCTTCACCTTTTAATGCAGAAATCGGTACGAAAATTGTTTCGCCGCCCCATGCTTCAGGAACTAAGCCATGCTCTGTTAATTCTTGCATGACACGATCAGGATTTGCTGATGGTTTATCCATTTTATTCACAGCTACAATAATTGGTACTTCGGCTGCTTTAGCGTGATTAATCGCTTCTACTGTTTGCGGCATGACACCATCGTCAGCAGCAACTACTAAAATGGTTAAGTCAGTTACTTTTGCTCCACGTGCTCGCATTGTTGTGAAAGCAGCGTGTCCTGGTGTATCAAGGAAAGTAATTTTCTTGTCGCCTTCCGTTACTTGGTATGCCCCAATATGTTGTGTGATACCACCGGCTTCTCCTGCTGTCACTTTCGTATTACGAATAGAATCCAATAATGTTGTTTTACCGTGGTCAACGTGACCCATGATTGTTACAACTGGTGGACGTTCTGATAATACTGCTTCGTTCACTTCTTCTATTTGCTCGAAGTGTGTTTCTAAATCCGTAATATCTACACGAATTTCTTCTTCCACTTCTACACCGTAGTCTGCGCAGATTAATTCAATTGCATCCTTATCTAATTCTTGGTTAATTGTTGCCATTACACCAAGCATAAATAATTTCTTAATGATTTCAGATGGCTCACGGTGTAATTTTTTTGCTAATTCCGCTACTGATAATGATTCAACAAAAGTAATTTTTTCTGGCAGTTCCTTTTGTTTTACTGGTATAGACGGTTGATGCGTTTTTGGATGGCGACGTTTGCCTCCATGAATGCCTGGTTTTGGACGTTGGTTGTAACCACCGCCACCTCTACGATTATTATTATTATTGTTATTATTATTATTTTGTGTCATATTTCTATTTTGATTACCTTTTGTATTCTTAGATTTTTCGTTAGACGAATTTGAGTTTTGCTGTGTGTGTTGCTGATTGTTTGCTTTAGGCTTAGAAGTAGCAGATTGCTGCCTTTGTCCTTCTTGCATTTTCACCGAATGCTGTGGTTTTTGCTGTCCATTCGATTGAGGTCTTTGCCCCATATTTTGAATGGGTTTTTTTGCTGCTACATTTTTCTCAGGTGTTGCTTTAAATGATTGGTTTAACTTTGCCACAATATCTTTTTCCAACATCGACATATGGTTTGTTACACTCACATTTAATTTACTTAGTGCTTCAATAACCTCTTTACTCGTTTTATTCACTTGCTTCGCATATTCATGAACTCTGATTTTGGTCATCTGCTCACCCCCGATTAGTTTTCGTTGAGTAGACTAGACAATTTACGTGCAAAACCTTTATCGGTAATAGCTAAAGCCACTCGGGCCTCCTTACCTGTAGCATGTCCTAGATCGTAGCGATCTCCAATTACATGATACTCAACGTTGTAGTACGTGCACTTATCTTGAATTTTCTTACTAGAGTTTTTAGAGGCATCGTTTGCAAGCAATACTAGCTTAGCATTGCCATTCCGAACTTCCTTTACTACTAACTCTTCTCCTGAAATCACTTTACGTGCTCTTGCTGCGATCCCAAGCAAATTAAATATTGCTTGATTTATCATAAAATTGACTCCCTACGAATCAGCAAAATAAGTTCCTCATAAATTTCTTCAGGAATTTTAACATCAAGCTGGTGCCCTAATACATTTTTTTTGCGCGCGATGTCGATTGCATTCTCTGATTTAGATACATATGCACCACGCCCAGGCTTTTTTCCGGAGATATCTACACTTACTTCGCCCTCTTTTGAACGAACAACACGTACCATCTCTTTCTTTGGTAGCATTTCTCCAGTTGCTACACATTTACGAAGAGGTACCTTTTTGTTTACAGCCATAAGAATCACCATTCCTCTCTGAAGCTTGTCGTAAGAGGTGGACAAGTCATGCTCTACTTGACGCTCTGACAGTATTCAGTCGGCGTAGGGGGCCCACTGAATACTGTCAGCTAACTCGTCACACGGGCTTTCTTACTTATTCTTCGTCGTCTTGATATAAGTCAACTGCCACGTCATCAAAATCACTTTCTTCATCTTCAGCAGGGATGAAAGTGCTTGTAGCAGAAGGATAAATACCTAATTCACGAGCATCTGTTTCACTCTTAATATCAATTTTCCAACCAGTAAGCTTTGCAGCTAGACGTGCATTTTGCCCACGTTTACCAATTGCTAATGATAATTGATAGTCTGGTACGACAACCGTAGTTGATTTTTCTTCCTCGTTCACTTGAACATCTAATACTTTCGATGGGCTTAATGCATTGGCTACGAATACAATTGGATCTTCAGACCATTCTACAATATCAATTTTTTCACCATTTAGTTCATTGACAATCGTTTGTACACGAGCACCTTTAGCTCCAACACATGAACCTACTGGATCTACTTCTTCATTATGTGCATGGACAGAAATTTTAGAGCGATCTCCAGCTTCACGAGCAATTGATTTAATTTCTACAATACCTTCATAAATTTCAGGTACTTCCATCTCAAATAATCGACGTAATAAACCAGGATGTGTACGAGACACAATCACTTGTGGTCCACGTGTCGTACGCTCAACCTTTGTAATATATACTTTGATACGATCATGTGGATGATAAGATTCGCCTTGAATTTGTTCATTAATTGGCAATGCAGCTTCTACTTTCCCTAAACCTACATAGATATTTCGAGCATCCAAACGTTCCACGACACCTGTTACGATATCATCTTCACGGTCTACATATTGCTCATAGATTAATCCTCGCTCCGCTTCACGTACACGTTGTGTGACAACTTGTTTTGCTGTTTGTGCGGCAATACGTCCGAAGTTGCGTGGTGTTACTTCCTGTTCCACGATATCTTCTAGCTGATAAGCTGGATTAATGACTTTTGCATCTTCTAAAGAAATTTGCAAACGATCATCTTCTACCTCTTCCACAACATCTTTACGTGAAAATACACGAATAGAGCCCTTATCTAAATTTAAGTCCACTCGAACATTTTGTGCTTGATTAAAGTTGCGTTTGTAAGCTGTAACTAATGCCGCTTCAATGGCTTCAATTAACACATCTCTTGAAATTCCTTTTTGTTCTTCTAGCGCATTCAACGCATCTAACAAATCACTACTCATTTTGTTTTCACTCCTAAATATGCATTATGCTGAAAAATCAATGGCAAGTCGTGCCAATGCGATTTTTTCTTGTTCAATTGTTACTGTCATTTTACGTGTTTTAATACGTACTTCCACCACTAATGTATGTTCATCGTATGACGTTAAGTAGCCTTGGAATTCCTTCATGTCCTTAATGGGTTCATAGGTTTTTACATAAATAAATTTGCCAATTGCTTTTTCAAAATCCGTATCTTTTTTTAAGGGGCGCTCTGCTCCAGGTGAAGAAACTTCTAAATAATAGTTTTGTGTAATTGGATCTTTTTCATCCAATAACAGGCTTAGTCGTTCACTAACTTGAGCACATTGGTCAATGTCAATGTCACCCTCAGGCGTATCGACATAAACACGTAAAAACCAGTTACGTCCTTCTTTGACGTACTCAATATCCACTAGCTCAAGATTTAACTCATCCACAATTGGTTTAGCGAGCTCTTCAATTAAAGATGGTACTTTGCTCATTGTTGCCTCCTGTATTTATCAAATTCTAGCGTATGAATTGTTCATCACTGTAAGTTAATGCAGTAATGAATCATAATAAAACAGAAATTCCACCAGTTGCTTTGGTGAAATTTTACGGTCTTACCTGCTGTTAGTCAAAATTTGTTTTGCTACGGTATAACAACAGAAAAGAGCGGGTATGCCCCACTCTTTTGCTGGAAAAATATCAACAAATTATTACCATAAGGATAGCACAGTTCTCGGCACAATGCAAATTTCCTTCATGACAGTTAACCATATTGTGTCAGGATTTTGAAATTCTACAGTGACCTTTCGCCACGACACAAATCACTTACTAAAAAAGTGATAACTGATTGGCATCAGGCATGCCTTCTAAGCAACCAAGTTGGTCCATGTATTCGATAAGTGTTTTCGATACACGCCCACGTTGCTGTAAATCTTCCTTGGATAAAAACTCTCCCTCTTCCCGAGCGGCTACAATCGTTTTGGCAACGTTGGTTCCAAGTCCTGGAATCGCATCGAACGGAGGAATTAATGAATTGCCATCAATGACAAATTCACTTGCTTGAGAACGGTATAAGTCAACTTTCTGGAAACTCATGCCTCGTTCACACATTTCCAATGCAAGCTCCATCACCGTTAATAAGTTCTTCTCTTTAGTGGATGCATCTAAACCTTTCATATTGATTTCATCAATACGTGCTCGAATCATTTGCGACCCTTGAACCATCGCAATTAAATCAAAGTCATCTGCACGAACTGTGAAATACGCTGCGTAATAGAGGATTGGGAAATGTACCTTGAACCAAGCAATACGTACAGCCATTAGCACATATGCTGCCGCATGGGCTTTCGGGAACATATATTTTATCTTTTTACAAGATTCGATATACCAGCCTGGGACTTTATTGGCGAGCATCTCAGCTTCAAACTCCTCAGATAAGCCTTTCCCTTTACGTACAGACTCCATGATTTTAAAGGCCAGTGATGGTTCTAGACCTTGATAAATTAAATACACCATAATATCATCACGACAACCAATTACTTCTTTCAGCACACATGTACCGTTTTGAATTAATTCCTGTGCGTTGCCTAGCCATACGTCGGTTCCGTGGGAAAGTCCAGAAATTTGGACAAGCTCTGAGAATGTGGAAGGCTTTGTATCTTCAAGCATTTGACGTACGAAACGTGTACCAAATTCCGGGATACCCAATGTTCCTGTCTTACAGCCAATCTGCTTTTCTGTGACTCCTAATGTTTCTGGAGAACTAAAAATTTTCATTACGACAGGATCATCGGTTGGGATTGTTTTTGGATCTATTCCAGATAAATCCTGCAACATCCTGATAACCGTCGGATCATCGTGTCCAAGTATATCAAGCTTTAAAATATTGTCATGAATAGAGTGGAAGTCAAAATGGGTTGTCCGCCATTCTGCATCCTGTGCATCTGCAGGGAACTGCACTGGAGAAAAGTCATAAATATCCATGTAATCAGGTACAACGATAATTCCCCCAGGGTGTTGCCCAGATGTACGTTTTACTCCTGTACAGCCTTGCACTAAACGGTCGACTTCCGCACCTCGGAAATGTAAATTATGATCATTTGCATAGCCCTTTACATAGCCATATGCTGTTTTCTCTGCCACTGTACCAATAGTTCCAGCACGATAAACATAATCCTCTCCAAATAGCACCTTCGTATAGTTATGAGCTTGTGGTTGGTATTCACCAGAAAAATTCAAATCGATATCGGGTACCTTGTCACCTTTAAAACCAAGGAAGGTTTCAAATGGTATATCTTGTCCATCTTTTTTATAAGGTGTGCCGCATTCCGTACAGTCTTTATTTGGCAAGTCAAAGCCTGAGCTGACCGAACCATCATCAAAAAACTCAGAATGCTTACAATTAGGACAAATATAATGAGGAGGTAATGGGTTAACCTCTGTAATTTCCATGAAGGTTGCGACTAATGAAGAACCAACCGAACCACGTGAACCAACTAAATAGCCATCAGCTAATGACTTTTTCACCAGTTTGGCTGAAATTAAATAAATAACACCAAAGCCGTGTCCCAAAATCGATTTTAATTCTTTTTCAATTCGAGCTTTCACGATTTCTGGTAACTCCTCACCATAAATACGATGGGCCATTTCGTACGTTAAATTGGTTACCTCATCATCGGAGCCTTCAATTTTTGGTGTATAGAGGTCATCCTTAATCGGTTTTACATCACCAATACTCTCTGCAATTTTTTGCGCATTCGTTACAACCACTTCTTTTGCAAGATCTGGTCCTAAAAAATCAAATTCCTTGAGCATTTCATCCGTTGTTCTAAAATGAACCTCAGGTAGCTTGGATCGATTTAAAATATTAGCTCCACCCTGTGAACCAATAAGTATTTGCCTAAACATGGCATCTGTTGGATCTAAATAGTGGACATTTCCAGTGGCAACAACAGGTTTATCTATCTTCTTCCCAAGCTTAACAAGCTTACGAATAATATCCTCTAACGTCCATTCATCACGTACAACATTGCGTTCAATTAGTGGCGCATACACAGCTTTCGGTTGTACCTCGATATAATCATAGAATCGAGCAACTTGCTCTGCTTCCTCAGGTGACTTATTCATCATCGTTTCGAAGAGTTCACCATTACTGCAGCCTGAACCTACTAATAAACCTTCGCGATACTGCTCGAGTACAGCCCGTGTCACTCGAGGAACACGATAGAATGTTTTCGTATGAGAATGTGAGACGATTTTAAATAAGTTTTTTAAGCCCACATTATCAACGGCTAAAATCGTACAATGCATTGGTCGACCTTTTTTATAGGCATCGCCACCACCAATATGCTTATTGAAGTCGTCATGGTAATTAATCGCTAGCTCATCTGCATCTTTTAATAAATGTAATAGTAGATAGCCTGTCGCCTCTGTATCGTAAATCGCTCGGTGATGTTGTGTTAATTCAATATTGAATTTTTTACACAGTGTGTTTAAACGATGATTTTTCATAGTAGGATAAAGCAATCTTGCAAGCTCTAATGTATCAATGACCGGATGGGTTGTTCCTTCAAGGCCAAATTTCTTATAGCCTGTATATAAGAAACCTATATCAAATGATGCGTTATGAGCAACAACTATTGCGTCACCAATAAAGGCATGAAATTCTTTAATCACTTGCTCCACTTCAGGTGCATTTCGAACCATATCATCTGTAATTCCTGTTAGTTCAATGGTAGTAGCCGAAAGTGGATGATGTGGATTGGCAAAGCTTTCGTATTTATCTATGACATGCCCGTCTTTAATTTTTACTGCGGCCAATTCAATAATCGTATCGTAAGCCGTAGATAGCCCTGTTGTTTCTACGTCAAAGACAACATACGTTGTGTCTGCTAATAAACGATGTTCAGGAGCATAGGCAATCGGTACACCATCATCTACTAAATTTGCTTCTAGACCATAAATGACCTTGATCCCATGTTTTTTTCCTGCTGCATATGCTTCAGGGAAGGATTGCACAACAGCATGATCCGTAATAGCTATTGCTGGATGCCCCCATTTTGCGGCCTGTGCAACAAGCCGGTCAACAGGTGTAACTGCGTCCATTTGGCTCATCGGTGTGTGCAAATGTAACTCAACACGTTTTTCGCCCTCTGGTGCTAAATCTTGTCGTGTTTCTTTTTTGATTTCATTAATATCATTCGCCATGACAATTAAATCACGGATGAATGTATCCGTTTGAACAGAGCCTCGCACTTTAACCCACATGCCCTTTTTCAGATGCTGCATTAATTCTGCATCATCATTATCACGAGAGAACATTTTAACGATGATGGAATCTGTATAGTCGGTAATTTTAATTTGTAATAAGGAGCGTCCACTTTTTAGCTCTTTAATCTCCGTATCAAAAACAAACCCTTCAATAATGACACGGCGTTCTTCCTCGACAATCCGTTTAATTTCCACTATTTCATCATCTTTAATATGCATTCCAAGCTGGAATGGACGGTCACCAAGATTCGCCAATGCCGGGTTATCCTTTTTCTCTTGCTCACGTTTTTGGAAATCTTGCATCGCTTGCTGCGCTAGGGCCACTTCTTCCATACGTTTCTGCTCCATAAACGCCTCTTGTGCCGCGATCATTTCTTCCGTCTCTTCTTGTAGTACAAAGTCGATTACCATATGGGGGAAGCCGAATTGACCATAGCTTTCGGAAAGCTTGTCAGCATACTTTGTTTTCAGCATCATAAATTCCATTTCCTGCATGCAGGACAAAGTAATTTTTTGGCCATTCCACATTGGCACTTGAGAGATGAGACAGCTTTTAAGCGTCGGTGCCATCTCATCAATTTGTTCCACAACACTTAACCAGTAAGCTTGCACCAGTTCCTCTGTCACATTTTTCTCTACCGTTTCAAAGGTAGTATTAATTTGTGCAATTGCTGAAAATTTCTCCGTTAAATGTGTACGGAAAAGCTGATATAACGGAAACGGCAGTATATCTTGTAATTTAATGGTGAAATGCCAAAGTCTAACCTTTTTATGGACTGTTAGGCGTGATAATTCACCTTCCTCAAAAAATGACATGTACACATCATCTGTTAATTCTAATTGTTGCAAGAGCATTCGAAGTCTCATTCTTGCCTCTTGTTGCTGTTCCAATCTAACGACACCTACTTTCAGAAAGAGGTAGGTTGTTAAGCCTCCTCTTCTAATTCGTCTCAAAGACACGAGAGAATTCAAGAAAAAAATTCGCTCCCTCACTGCGGGCGCTCTTCAAGCTTAACAGAGTTTTACCATCTGTTGTTTCTTGCTTGGCTCACTGTCCCGCAGAAGTGTCGCGAATTATTTATCTCTATCTTATCAAAATTTTACGAAAGCCTCTATCAAAAGCATTAACTTCCAATTATAACCGATCTCTTAACAAGCCATTAGTTTTTACGGAAAAATTCGTTAAGGCGATCAATGACCTCTTCTTTTTTCCATTCAAATGTTTCACCAGTTTGACGGAATTTCACTTCTACCATACCTTCAGATGCTTTTTTACCAACCGTTACACGCACAGGTAAACCAATTAAATCAGCGTCTGCAAATTTTACACCTGCACGCTCGGCACGATCATCTAAAAGTACATCATAACGATATGATTTTAATAAACCGTAAAGTTCATCTGCTAATGCCACTTGCGCCTCATCTTTCGTGTTAACTGGCACAACATGAATATCATATGGTGCTAATTGTATTGGCCAAGTAAATCCATTATCATCTTGGAAGTGCTCAGCCACGGCAGCTAGAATACGAGATACCCCAATACCGTAACAGCCCATAATAAACGGTTGAGCCTTCCCTTGCTCATCTAAGAAAGTACCATTCATTTTAGCAGAGTATGTAGTACCTAATTTGAAAATATGACCAACTTCGATACCTTCTGCGAATTTAATAAACCCTTGTCCGTCTGGGGAAGGATCTCCCTCTTTAATAAAACGAATATCTAAGTAGTCATTCACAGCAAAATCACGCTCTGGGTTGACATTCACTAAATGGAATCCATCTACATTTGCACCTGCAATACCATTACGGATAGATTTGATAGCTTGGTCCGCTACTACCTTTACGTCTACTGGTAATTTCACTGGCCCAATTGAACCAACGCCACAGCCTAATAATTCACGGATTGCTGCTTCACTAGCCAGCTCCACAGAACCTGCATCAAGTGCATTTTTCAGCTTGATATCATTAATTTCATGATCCCCACGTGCAAGGACAACCACAAGCTCCCCGTCTACATCAAACACTAAAGATTTGATCACACTGGCTGGCTCTACATTTAAGAACGCTGATACTTCTTCAATTGTTTTTTGCTCTGGTGTTGCCACTTTTTCAACTTCTTTTAAAGCGTCATCTGATGGTTGATAATCCGCAATGACTTCAGCCATTTCGATATTTGCTGCATAGTCAGAAGTATCTGAGTAGGCAATCGTATCTTCCCCAATTTCAGATAGCACCATAAATTCATGTGTACCTTTACCGCCAATCGAACCTGCATCTGCAATGACAGCGCGGTAGTTTAAGCCAAGGCGGGAAAAAATATTTGAATACGCACGATACATATCTTCATATGTTTCATCTAAACTTTCACGTGATGCATGGAAAGAATAAGCATCCTTCATTATAAATTCTCTTCCTCGTAGTAAGCCGAAGCGAGGGCGCTTTTCATCACGGAATTTAGTTTGAATTTGATACAATGTTAACGGCAATTTTTTATAGGATTTAATTTCATCACGTACTAAAGTTGTAATCACTTCTTCATGAGTTGGTCCTAATGCAAAATCACGGTTGTGACGGTCTTTTAGGCGCATTAATTCTGGTCCGTATTTTTCCCAGCGACCTGATTCCTGCCAAAGCTCAGCAGATTGTAAAGAAGGCATTAGAAGCTCAATAGAGTTGATGGCTTCCATTTCTTCACGGATAATTGTTTCAATTTTTGTTAAGACACGTTTTGCAAGCGGTAAATACGAGTATACCCCACTTGTATTTTGACGAATAAACCCTGCTCGTAATAATTGCTTATGTGATTTTACCTCAGCATCCGCAGGTACTTCACGTAATGTTGGGATAAATGTTTTACTTTGCTTCATTCAGTGTTCCACCTTTTTTAATAGATAAGTTTATACTCTCAATAGCATAAACAAATTTAGCTTTGAGCGCAATGTTTCATAGTAATTGCGCTCAAAGCTAGAAAATGAAATTTCATTTAACTGTCATTGGTTTAAAAGAAGAATCGTTGAATATCGTTCCATGTCACGACAACCATTAAAATCATCAGTAGGACAATTCCTACGAAATGGACAATTCCCTCTTTTTGACGATCGATTGGTTTACCACGTAAAGCTTCAAAACCAAAGAATAATAAACGACCACCATCAAGTGCTGGTAATGGAAGTAGGTTCATAATTCCTAAGTTAATACTTAACATTGCGGCCCAATTCATTAAGTTCATAATACCATACTGGGCTACTTGCTCTGTTGCTTTATAAATGCCAACAGGTCCAGAAAGCGCATCTATTGTGAACTTACCAGTAATCAACATACCAAGAAGCTCAAATATTTTCATGGTCATATTATAGGTTTCTTGTGCTCCATAAACTACAGCTTTTAATGGATTAAATTCTCTCGGACTGTCATAGCGCACACCAATTTGACCATATTTTTCGCCATCCTGCTGGATTTCTTTCACAGTCATATTTAAGTTCATAGATTGTCCATCACGTTCCACAGTCACTGTAATTTCTTCGTTTGGATGATCTTGAACAATAGCGGCTAAATCCTGCCATTTTTCAACGGCTTGTCCGTCAATGGCTGTTACTCTATCTCCCGCAAGCATTCCTGCCTGTGCAGCTGGATCATTTTCTACTACTTCAGTGATAATCGGCTCGTATGTTGGGACACCGTGGATTAACCCAATTACCAAGTAAATCACAAACGCAAGAATAAAGTTAAACAAAGGACCTGCAAAGATTGTCATCGCACGTTGACCAACTGTTTTTGCATTAAATTGACGATCATGTGGTGCAATGACCAATTCACGACCATTTTCCACAAGAACACAATCTCTTGCTACGTCATAACGAACTAGACGTTCTTCTTCATCATAGCCTTCTACAAATAAATTCTTCTCTAAATCAGCACGCTCAACTTCTAAAAATAATAAATCTGGTAGCTGCTTATTACTTTGATTGAAAATAATTTTTTTCACAACATTATCTTCATCGACAATTAGCCCTATTCGATAGCCTGGCTGTAGTTCAGTGCCATCCATATCCTCGCCGGCCATACGAACATACCCACCGATAGGCAATAATCGAATAGTATACATTGTTTCTCCATGCGTTTTCCCATAAATTTTGGGACCCATTCCAATAGCAAATTCACGCACTAAAATACCTGCACGTTTAGCAAATAAGAAATGTCCAAGTTCATGGAAGAAGACGAGCATCCCAAATATTAAAATAAATGCAATGGCTGTTTGCATAATATCCCACCTTTAATAGCGATTAGTTAACGATACAGTACTTTCGTTATTTTACCATGTCTAACACTATTTTTCTTGTCTCACTGTCCACATGTAAAATCGTTTGTAAATCTGGTACTGCAATGTTTTGATGTGCATGCATTACTCGTTCAATCGTCTCATCAATTTCAAGGAATGTAATTTTCCCTTGTAAAAAGGCTGCAACTGCCGCTTCATTTGCTGCATTCATCGCTGTCAAAATGGTACCACCTGTACGACCAGCCTCATATGCTAAACGCAAAGCCGGATAACGCTCAAAGTCCATATCTTGAAAATGTAGTTGTCCAATTTGCGCTAAATTTAGTCGCTGACCATTATGTAATGGTATACGATCAGGATAGCTTAAAGCATATTGAATCGGTACGCGCATATCTGGCGTGCCTAGCTGAGCAATCACACTAGTATCATGATACTCAACAAGAGAGTGAATAATACTTTCTCTATGCAAAAGTACATCTATTTTATCATATGGCATATCAAATAAAACATGTGCTTCAATGACTTCTAATCCTTTATTCATCATTGTTGCGGAGTCTATCGTAATTTTTGCGCCCATAGACCAGTTCGGGTGATTCAATGCATCTGCGACCGTCACATGTTGTAATTGGTCACGTGTTTTATCACGGAAGCTACCACCTGAAGCTGTAATAATTAAACGCTCAATATTTTTGGGATTTTCGCCATTCATTGATTGGAAGATGGCTGAGTGCTCGCTATCAACAGGTAAAATCGTGGCCTTATGTTTTTTGGCTTCTGCCATGACTAAATGACCAGCTGTAACAAGTGTTTCCTTGTTAGCAATGGCAATCGTTTTGCCCATGCGAATAGCTGCTAATGTTGATTCCAGACCAACACTGCCTAGCACAGCATTGACGAGTACAGTTGAGTCTGGATGTGTAGCAACTTCTACAAGACCTTTCGCCCCAAATGTAAATTGGATTTCAGGATAATCTTTCGCAAGGTCTCGTGCATCCTCTTCTAGCTGCACAGAAACTAGCTCGGGTTTTAATGTTTCAATCATTTCTCGTGTTTTCTCAATGTTTTTCCCTGAAGAAAAAGCCACTAATTGAAACGCATCACGTTGTTCTTTTAAAATATCGTAGGTTTGCCAACCGATTGAACCCGTTGCACCTAATAAACTAATTTTTTTCACAACAAATTGTCCCCTTTTTCTATCTAAGCAAATGATTTAGCAAGATGTCTTTTAATATACAGATTAATTACCAAACAAATGTAAAAAATGAAGGAGAGGCACGACAAATAATAGACTATCGAAGCGATCTAAAATTCCGCCATGCCCTGGTAAAATATTGCCCGAATCTTTTACATCAAAATGACGTTTGATAGCTGATTCTACCAAATCTCCCATTTGTCCAATAATAGAGGCAAAAATCGTGACAAAAACAAGTGATATATAACCATTTGCAAATGGGTAAATGAGTTGCATACCAACTGCAAAAATAACCGCAATGACAATTCCGCCTAGAAAACCTTCAATCGTTTTCTTCGGTGAGATTTCAGGCCATAACTTATTCTTTCCTAATTTTCTTCCTACAAAATAGGCACCTGAATCTGTTGTCCAAACAACTAATAAACAATAGACAACATACTCTAATCCAACATTTCTTGTTTCAATTAAATAATGGAATCCTAACCCCACATAAAATGCACCCAATAAAATAAAGCCCACTTCGTCAAAGGTTATTTTATTTTTTACAAGGACCACGTAAATCAGCAGTAACATCATTAGACCATAAACAACCATTAAATTGGATGAATAGCCTATTGTCTCTACAACTTTTTCACTCCAATCTTTCGGTATAACAAGTAATACTAATGTTATTAACCCTAGAAAACCAGGCACAGAAAAAATGGAAATCCCTTTCATTTTTAAGATTTCATAAAAACCGACAATAGCCATTGCAAGCACAAGTATGGTAAATGGTACTTTGCCATAAATAACGAACGGAATAAAAAGTGCTGCTGCAATTATTGCCGTGATAATTCGTTGTTTCAAGTTGTTTCTTCTCCCTTCAACCCACCGTAACGGCGATTACGCTTCTGATAATTTTCCACCGCTTCCAGTAAGCTTTCCTCACTAAAATCTGGCCACAATGTATCTGTAAACCAAAATTCTGTATAGGCGAGCTGCCATAACATAAAGTTACTTAATCGTACTTCACCACTTGTACGAATTAGAAGATCTGGTTCAGGCAAATGGGCCGTCATTAAATGAGACGTTAAGCATTCTTCTGTTATGTCTTGCATCGTTAATTGACCGTCCTGCACTTTTTGCAGCATCGTTTTCATGGCATTGACCATTTCAGAACGACTCCCATAGTTCAGCGCAAAATTTAAGACAAGCCCTGTATTATGCTTTGTTTCTTCCATTGCCTCATACAACGCCTTTTGCGTATGAGCAGGTAATAAGGATGGATCGCCAATCATTTCGACACGTACATTACGCTGCATCATTTCTGGTAAGAAAGAACCTAAAAATTCAACAGGTAGACGCATAAGAAAATCAACCTCTGGTTTTGGTCGCTTCCAATTTTCTGTGGAAAATGCATATACGGTTAAAACTTTAATTCCTAAATCCGACGCAAACCTAGTTACTTTACGTACGGTCTTCATTCCTTCATGATGACCAGCAACTCGTGGCATAGCACGTTTTTTCGCCCAACGTCCATTTCCGTCCATAATAATCGCTACATGGGCAGGAATCGGCTCGCTTTTAGTTAGGGCCACACGCTCCTCCAATGATAGTGTATCCATATTTATTTGTTTTCCTAATAGCTTTTTAAACATGCTAACTCCCCCACTACAACTAATCGGACGTATACTAACCTATCATAACAAACAAAAGCGCTTTTTGTCTTTTTTTTCCCTCTAAATTGACTATGTATGTACTAGCTTATTTTAGAACTATACACATAATAAAGAATAAGTTTGTTAGAAAATCGATGATGTTGTTATTAATGATCTTTTCGCATTTCATGTATGCTCTTTATATGACAAAGCAATTGATTATGAACAATAAAGCGAAAAGACGTCCTGTTATGTATAGGACGCCTTCATCTCATCAAAAAGTTCCATCATAGACATGTAAAACGTCTTGTTTACACCTCTAAAATTTCTTTTTCTTTATCTTTCGCTACTTGATCTACTTTCACAATGAATTCATCTGTTAATTTTTGAATATCGTCACCATAGCCACGTAGATCGTCTTCTGTGATTTCGCCAGCTTTTTCAAGTTTTTTCAAATCATCGTTTGCATCGCGACGAACGTTACGTACAGCAATTTTTGCGTCTTCTGCTTCTTTTTTCACTTGCTTTACTAGATCCTTACGACGATCTTCTGTTAGCGCTGGAATCATTAAACGAATGATCGAACCATCATTTGTTGGTGTAATCCCGATATCTGATTTCATAATTGCTTTTTCAATATCACCTAAAATTGTTTTATCGTAAGGTGTAATGACTAGTAAGCGAGCTTCTGGTACAGAAACACCTGCAAGTTGGTTAATTGGTGTTGGTGCCCCATAGTAGTCTACCATGATACGATCCAATAAAGATGCGTTCGCACGACCCGCACGAATAGATGATAGTTCACGTGAGAAAGCTGTGATTGTTTTGTTCATTTTTTCTTTTGCTTGTTCTAAGACTTGTTTAGCCATTATACGTTCCTCCTAACAACTGTTCCGATTTTTTCGCCTTGTACAGCACGTTTAATGTTACCTGGCTCCGTAATTGAGAAAACAATTAGCGGGATATCGTTATCCATACATAAAGTGGAAGCCGTTGAATCCATTACTTGTAAGCCTTGTTGGATAACTTCTAAGTATGTGAGTGTATCATATTTAATGGCTGTTTCATCCACTTTTGGATCTGCCGAATAAACGCCATCGACATTATTTTTAGCCATTAAAATCGCATCTGCGTCAATTTCTGCTGCGCGTAATGCGGCAGTAGTATCAGTAGAGAAGAACGGATTACCTGTCCCTGCTGCAAAGATAACGACACGTTTTTTCTCTAGATGTCTAACTGCTTTACGACGAATGTATGGCTCCGCTACTTGAGTCATCACAATAGAAGATTGAACGCGTGTTTCAATACCTAATTTTTCAAGAGCATCTTGTAAAGCTAGTGAGTTCATAACGGTTGCTAACATGCCCATATAATCGGCTGCAGCACGATCCATTCCCATTTCACTACCTATTTTACCACGCCATATATTACCGCCACCTACAACAACAGCAACTTCTACATCAAGATCTACTACTTCTTTTACTTCTTCTGCAACAGACTTGATTATTTTTGGTGATAAACCGAAGCCCGCTTCTCCAGCTAACGCTTCACCACTTAGTTTAATAACTACTCGTTTATATTGCGGTACACTCATTGTAAACCTCCGTAAGACTTTATTTAAAACCTTTCTATTCCCTTTTCCATTATAGTATATCTAACAATAATTGCTAGTTGTGAATAAGGCAGAATAGAAAATTATATCCGTTTTTCATTTCGGAAAAATAGGGAACACGCTATGTTGTGTTCCCCATTTTAGTCTAGATAATCTAGATATTATTTGATTAGAATCAAATGCAAGCGAAATTAGTTACCTTTAACTTGGCTCATTACTTCTTCTGCAAAGTTATCTTCACGTTTTTCGATACCTTCACCAACAGCGTAACGTACAAAGCCGTTTACTGAACCACCAGTTGAAGCTACGAAATCACGTACTTTTTGATCTGAGTTTTTAACAAATGTTTGATCAAGCAAGCAAACGTCTTCGAAATATTTACCAAGACGGCCTTCAACCATTTTCGCAACGATGTTTTCTGGTTTACCTTCGTTAAGAGCTTGCTCTGTTAATACTTTACGCTCACGTTCAACTTCTTCAGCAGAAACTTCATCGCGAGAAACATATGTTGGGTTGATTGCTGCAATGTGCATCGCAACATCTTTAGCTGCTGCTGCATCAGTAGAACCTTCTAAAGTCACTAATACACCAATACGGCCGCCCATGTGTAAGTAAGCACCGAATGCATCTGCATCAGATTTTGATTTAATTTCGAAACGACGAAGTGTAATTTTTTCACCAATTGTTGCAACAGCTGTTGAAATTTGATCTTCAATTTTTACACCTTCAGCATTTGTAAGCTCTAAAGCGGCTTCAACTGAAGCTGGTTTAGCAGCAAGTAATTGCTCTGCTAAAGAAGAAACTAATACTTGGAATTTGTCGTTTTTCGCAACGAAGTCAGTTTCAGCGTTTACTTCCACGATAATCGCTTCGTTACCTTGTTCTAAAATGTAAGTTGTACCTTCTGCAGCGATACGGTCAGCTTTTTTAGCAGCTGACGAAAGACCTTTTTCACGTAGGAAGTCGATTGCAGCTTCTAGGTTACCATCAGTTTCTACTAACGCTTTTTTACAATCCATCATACCAGCGCCAGTTTTTTCGCGTAATTCTTTTACTAATTGTGCAGTAATGTTTGCCATTTAGTGTTTCCTCCTCAAATTGGTTGAACTATTTAATGATAGGTTCTAAAAAAGGTGATAAGGGTTTTGAGCCACTTATCACCTTTTTGTAAACGTGAATTACTCAGCAGCAGCTTCTACAGCTGGAGCTTCTTCTTCACCTTGTTTTGACTCGATTAAAGCGTCAGCCATTTTAGCAGTTAAAAGTTTAACAGCACGAATAGCATCATCGTTAGCAGGGATTACGTAGTCGATTTCATCTGGATCACAGTTAGTATCAACAATACCTACTAGAGGGATGTTTAATTTACGAGCTTCTGCAACAGCAATGCGCTCTTTACGTGGGTCAACCACGAACATTACGTCTGGAAGATCGTGCATATCACGGATACCGCCTAGGAATTTGATTAGACGTTCGTGTTCTTTTTTAAGTTGGATTACTTCTTTTTTAGGAAGAACTTCGAAAGTTCCTTCTTCTTCCATTTTTTCGATTTGTTTCATACGTGCAACACGTTTTTGAATTGTACCGAAGTTTGTAAGAGTACCACCTAACCAGCGTTGGTTGATGTAGTAGTTGCCTGAACGTTCAGCTTCATCTTTGATCGCTTCTTGTGCTTGTTTTTTCGTACCAACGAAAAGAACTTTACCACCGTCTTGACCAACTTGACGCATGAAGTCATAAGCTTCCTCTAATTTTTTAACCGTTTTTTGTAAGTCGATGATGTAGATCCCGTTACGTTCAACGAAGATATATTTCTTCATTTTTGGGTTCCAACGACGAGTTTGGTGACCGAAATGTACACCAGCTTCAAGTAATTGTTTCATAGAAATTACTGACATGTGAATTTCCTCCTAGTATGTTTGGTTTTTATCCTCCGCATTTATCATCTGCAACAAGCTACCCTAAGCTTAGAGCACCACTTACTACATCAAAATGCGTGTGTAGTAATAACACCATTTGCAACTATATCATAGCTTTGATTGATTCGCAACAATTTAGTGATGAAATTTCAGTAAAAGCTCGATTTCTGTTTTCCCCTTTTGCAGTTGTTTCGCTATCTCCTCTACCGATTTTCCCTGCTTTGTTAATTCTAGCGCTTGCTGTTCCACCGTCAGCATTTTTTCTTTTTCAGGTAGACTTGCCATCTCCTCTTTTGGAGATGGCACTGCTTGTGCCTTTTTTGCACCAGTATGTTGCTGACGTGAATAAGCATTTGCTACAATTTTTTTAGGTACGTAGATACGAGAATCTTTATCTAAACTTAGCGAACTATCACTTTTAGTCCCTTGGGTTAAATCCGAAGACGACTGTTCCATTGGTGTCACACTTTGTTCTATTTGCTGCAAGCTACTCGCCGCTATTTCGGGCTGTTTGACATTTTGTAACTCTTTAATAAGACGGTCATTTTCATCTTTCATTTCTGCTAAATAAGCCGTAATCGTATCGTCCATTTCCCTCATTAAACGTTCTTGCTTCTTTTCTAAATCCTTAAATTTTGCTAGCTTTGTATTTAAAATAATAAGGAAGTAAAATGAAAGTAGCTGTAAAAAGAATAGTAACGCTATTAGTATGGTTGTCATTGTAAACTCCTATCCACTAAAATCCACGAAATTCCCTTTAAACGGATGTTGTGCCTGTTTTTCTTGTTGACCCTGCTTCTTTTTCTTCTTTTTATGAATACCTGTTAAATATTCGCCACCTGCATCCTCATCCTCACTAATTTCATCCATACCTTCTGTTGTATTGACAATTTTTTGCTTGCGCTCTACTTCTTTTTTTAATGCTTCATTTGCGTGTGCCTGTTGGGCTAATGCTTGTTGCTGTGCCTGATCTGCCATTTTCCCCGCTTCAAATGTTTTTGGAATAGCAATTTGTAATTCGACACCTTTTAAACTCATTGGAATCTCTCCCTCAAGGATATTTACGCATTAATCATTTCACTTGATAATAGCTTTCGTAGCTTTAATAGCGCTTTTGAATGAATCTGTGAAATACGTGATGTTGACAGTTCAAGCATTTCACCAATTTCAGTCAAAGTTAATTCCTCTGTGTAAAATAAACTAAGTACAAGCTGTTCTTTTTCATTGAGCTTTTGAATATTCTCAGCTAAGTCACCTAATAACTCCGATTTAATAACAGTTTGCTCAGGTGTTTTTGTCGTATCATCTCGGATGACAAATGACTTACCGTCCGCTTCCTCTTGATCCTGTTGCTCATTAATGGAAAGAACATTTGAAAAAAAATGCTCTTGCACTGTCTGATACACATCTTCAACAGATACTTCCATATGCTCCGCAAGTTCCTCAGGTGTTACATGACGCATATATTTTTGCTCTAATTGTTCAATTTGAGCATCTAATTTTTTGGCTTTTTCACGCGCTGAACGCGGTAACCAGTCTTCCTTACGTAAACCATCAATGATAGCGCCTCTTACTCTAAACGAAGCATATGTATCGAATTTTAAATCTCTGTTAATATCAAATTTATTTAATGCATCAAAAAGCCCTACCATGCCTAAACTCGTTAAATCGTCTCGTGATACGCTCTTTGGCAAACCCGCACCAATACGTTGGACATGGTAAGATACTAAAGAAATATATTTTTTTATAAGTAAATCACCAGCATCTGGATCACGCTCATGAATCCAGCGATTCCATAGTTTTTGCTCATCGTTCAGAATTGGTTGTGTCATGAAATCCACCTCTCTAAAAACGCTTTACGCGCCCGTTTGCCACTGACTATTTGCGCTCATAAAATTAATCATTCAACAGGATTTTTCGGTTAATCTTTGTAAAAAATCCACATTAAAGCTAATCTAGACGTGAGCTTCGAATAGTTAAAAACTCGATAAGCAGTTGCCATCTTTCCTATATTATAACAAGAATCGACTATAATTTCATTTGTTTCTCTTACTCTCTAATATATTCCTTCATTTTTTAATCTCATAGAAAAACTGTACCCTTGTTATGATGAACAGTTGGATACAGTTCTAAAATTTTGTCTACAGAATTAAACTTATAATTTAGGACGCTATTTAATTCGATGCTAAGGTGCATCATAACTATGACATTGAACAAAAAGGTTATAATACCTACATTGCATCCACAATGTACCAATTGTCGTTTCAAAAACGTGCTATAATTTTTCCATTGAATATTGAGATCTACGAGCGATTGCTTCAGCCCATTACTAATACCATGTTCGCCCTTCCCCTCCTTTTGACCATTTTTGCTTATCTGCTTCATTAAGCGGTGGTTTTCCTCCTGTAATAAAGTGCGCTAATAAGCTAGCCTGAGCTTTTGAGTTTCTCGTATAATAAAGCCTTCAAATGCCCAATAAAAAAAGAGCCGCTATTCGCGACTCATTTTTACGCATTCACTTGTTGCTCTTCTTCTCGATTCATCATCGTTCGTACTACTTGAGCAATTTCCTCGGAATTTTCATCTTGAAATTCAACCGTTGAATTAACTGCTGGAGCTTCTTGCTTTGCGCCATCAGTAGCATCAAGTTCATGATCTGTTAGACCATCTTCATCCACTTCTTCATTAGCCTCTGGCGTAAACATGATGTAAGCAATTAAAAAACGTACTATATACATAGCGATAAAGACGATAATTGCTACAACAAAAGCGCTGATGATTATGCGAAGGGGAGTAGAAGGTTTTTGAAATGTACTGAAAAAATAAATTGAAAAAGCAATTAATGCTCCCCATAGATTGTAAAAAATAGAACCAAACATTAGATTTCGCTCACTCCTTGGTTAACTGTTCGAATATGTAATATCGACGTTGCAGGATTAAATTCAATCGTTCTACCACTATTTCCACCAGTATCCTCGGCCACTAAAGGTACTCCATGTCTCTTTAACTCATGTTTAACTGCTTCTACATTGCGGGGACCGATACGCATCGTATCTTTGTCAGATGTAAATTGAAACATCTGCGCCCCCCCTGCAATTTTTGCCTTTAGTTTAAATTTTTGAACGCCTTCTAATTTTAATAAATCTATCATTGCTGCAATACCTGAATCTGCAAATTTTGCCACATTGATTGACTCAGCTCTACCTAAGCTTGAATCTGGTAACATCACATGGATTAAACCAGCAATTTTTTTTGACTCATCATATAAAATAACGCCCACACAAGAACCAAGACCAGAAGTTCGAATGGTGTTAGGTAACTTTACTACATCCATTTGTGCAATTCCCACTTTAATTACTTGTCCACTACTGCTGCTTAACATCATCATGAAACTCCTAATGCTTTAAAAATTGCATCGAATGAGTCGGGATCGGGAAGCAGGAAGAAATGACCTCTCACCGTTTCGTGGTCTTCTACACCTTCTTCAAAAATGGATGTATTTATCACAATAACATTATCACTTACATGTGATAATTCGATTAAACCAATACTGATAATAGCGCCAAACATATCTACACTTAGACCAGGTACTGTTGGGTAAATTTTCAAATTGGTAAAGTCCGATAAGGCAGATAAATAGGAGCCCGATAAAATATTGCCCATTTCTTGCATAGCTGATAAGCCTAGCTCTGAAACTGGTTGTTTTTTAAAGTCAAATGTATCATCAAAAATAAGACGACGGATAAAGCGATTTGCTTGCTCGATAGGTAAAATAAAGAACATACTTCCTTCAGCATCTCCTTCAATACGAAGGTAAATACCAACTACAACGTTTTCAGATCCGCCAGCCAGTTCCATCATTTCGTTAAAGGACACCATTTCTACCTTTGGAACGCGCATATCAATTTTTTTCCCAAGTAAATTGGAAAGTGCTGTCGCGGCATGCGCAGCACCAATATTTCCAATTTCCTTTAATACATCTAAATGTAGCGATGTAATCTTTTGATTAAATGTCATTATCGATCCCTACTTTAGTGGATTTAATACTTTTTCTAAATGTAACAAGATTAATAATCGTTTCTCTACTTTGGCAACACCTGAAATAAATTCTTCTTCAAGTGAGCCAACGACCTCTGGTTGCGGTTCAATTGCACTTGCTGGAATATCAATAACATCGTTCGCTGAATCTACAACAAAACCTACTTCCATATCTTCTAATGAAATAATGATAATGCGTGTTGTTTCTTCATGTTCAGAAACAGGTAGTTCAAAGCGTTCACGTAAATCGACTATTGGTGTAACAACACCTCGTAGATTGATTACACCTTTCACATATTTCACGGTTTTCGGTACACGCGTAATATGCATTAATTTTTCAATTCCTTGTACATGGGACACGGGAATTGCATATTCTTTATCTGCTAGCTGAAAAACAATTACTTTAATACTTTCTTGTTCCACTGCGTTTGTCATACTTTACACCTCTCTTATTCATTCACCTTATTTAATTAGTGCGTTGCAATCTACAATTAAGGCTACTTTACCATTACCTAAAATCGTTGCACCTGAAATGGCAAAGATATTTGTTAAGTAATTTCCTAATGACTTCAAGACAATCTCTTGTTGTCCAATGAAAGAATCCACTACTAGACCAGCAAGTTTTTCACCTTTGCGAACAATTACAACTGAATGGAATTCTTCATCTTGTGACTCTTTACGAGGAACCTCAAAGATTTCCTCTAAGAATACCAATGGAACAACCTTGCCACGGAAGTCGATTACTTTTTGATTATGCGCATTCATAATCTCTGATGAACGGATAATAGATGTTTCAATAATAGAAGATAGTGGAATTGCATAAATTTCTTTTTCAATCTCCACCAGCATGACTGAAATAATCGATAATGTCAGTGGTAATTGAATCGAGAAGATAGATCCAACATCCTGTGTAGATTCAATTGAAATATTGCCACCAAGTGATTCAATCGTTGTTTTCACAACATCTAAACCTACCCCACGACCAGAAACATCAGAAATGACATCGGCAGTTGAGAAGCCTGAAGCTAAAATAAGCTCATTAATCTGTTTATCAGACATTGAATATGATTGTTCTTGTGTCACAATGCCTTTTGAAATAGCTTTCGCTAGTACTTTTTCACGATTAATGCCCGCGCCATCATCTTCAATTTCAATAAAGACATAGTTTCCACTATGATACGCACGTAGGACAACTGTTCCTTCTTCTGGCTTACCTTTTGCACGACGAGCCGTCGGATTCTCAATCCCATGATCCACAGAATTACGGATTAAGTGAACTAGTGGGTCCCCAATTTCATCTATAACCGTACGATCTAACTCGGTTTCTGCACCGATGATTTCTAGGTTGATCTTTTTATTTAAGTCACGTGATAGCTGACGAATCATTTTTGGGAATCGGTTGAATACTGTTTCCACTGGTACCATACGCATCGTTAAAATAATTGTTTGTAGATCACCCATCACACGACTCATGCGCTCTACTGTTTCATTTAACTCACCATGATTCACTTCTGTAGCGATCGATTGTAGTCGACCACGATCAATGACAAGCTCTTCAAACAAGTTCATTAAAATATCAAGACGTTCAATATTTACACGAATCGTTTTATTCCCTACAGGTGCATGAGCTTTATCAGCTTTAGCTGGTGCTGCTGCTTTGGCTGGTGCCGCAACAGGTTCAGCTTTCGCAGGCGTAGCTGCTGGTGTTGGTTCTGCTTCTACCACTGCTGTTGCTGCTACTTCCTGATGGGCTTCATATTGTTTTTCACTAAATTTCTTCAGGTCAATTGTTGTCACAACGACTTCATCAACCTCTGAAACCTTCATTATTTTTTTCTGCATATCTTCGGCTGTTTCTTTTGTCACAAAAGCAACATAGAATTGTTGATCAAACTGTTCATCTTCAAGCTTTTCAACAGATGGACTGGACTTAATGACATCTCCATCTTTTTCTAAAATTTCAAACACCATAAATACACGTGCAGCCTTTAATAGGCAATCCTCACGTAATGTAACTGCAATTTCAAATGCATTGAAGCCTTGTTCAGATGATTGTGTAATAACTGTTTGTTCAAAGCTATCATATTCTAAAACACTTGCAACGACTGCTGGTGCCACTGTTGCTACCACTTCTGGTACTGCTTCCTCACCTAATTCAATGCGCTTCAGTTGAGCAACAGTTGATGAAACATCACGTTTACCATCTCCACCGTTCGCAATATCCATCACCATTTCTTCTAGATGATCAACAGATTCAAAGACAACATCTAGTATTTCAGGTGTGACATGGATTTTCTCATTACGAATAGCATCTAAAACATTCTCCATTTTATGTGTCAAATCCGCTAAATCTTCAAAGCCCATTGTGGCAGACATACCTTTTAACGTGTGGGCAGAGCGGAATATTTCCCCAACAATGGCCAAATCATCTGGATTCTTCTCTAATTCTAATAAATGTTCACTACATGCTTGTAAATGCTCTTTACTTTCTTCGATAAACATCTCTAAATATTGATTGACTTCCATAAGAGGACACCCCTTTTAAGGCAAATATTTCATTATTGTTTGTGCAATATCATCTACATCTGCAACTTCATCAACAAGTTGCGTTTCTACTGCTGCTTTTGGCATTCCATATACAATGCAAGTTTCGGCTGATTCTGCAATAGCTATGACATTACCACTTTTTTTCAATGCTTTCAGTCCATTAGAACCATCATGGCCCATACCAGTCATAATGACTGCCACTTTATCAAAATCCTTATATTGACTAACATCTTCAAACATTACATCTACAGAAGGGCGATGGCCTGATCTCGGTGCTTCCTGATTATCAAGAACAATGCCAAAAGTCGTTCCTACTTTTCTCAGCTTTAAATGATAACCACCCGGTGCAATATAAGCTACTCCATTTTGCAATATATCGCCCTGTTCCGCTTCTTTTACAGCAATTTCACTTAGCTGATCCAGACGAGTAGCAAGTGATTTAGTAAATCCAGCTGGCATATGCTGAACAATTAATATAGGTGCTTGTATGGACTTAGGAATTTTAGTAATGACCTCCTGAAGTGCACGAGGTCCTCCAGTTGATGTACCAATTAACACCATTTTCTTTCCAACTTTACTCCATTCTACCAGTGGCTTTGATGTAGCTACATTGCTAGCAGCAACATTCATAAGAGTTGGTGTTCGTCCATGCTGTTGTGGCTCCTTTACTACGGTACTCGCTCTTGTCACTGGTTCTTGTTGTTTTTTACTACCAGAAGGTTTTTTCAATTTGGAAATCGGCACCATTGCCGCTTGCTCTACTTTGTGAACAAGCTCATTTTGGATTTTATGTAAATCAAGAGAAATGGTTCCGCTTGGCTTTGCGACAAAATCTACTGCACCACTCTCAATTGCTGCTATTGCATTTTCTGTCCCACGTTGAGTGGTACTCGAGAGCATTATTACAGGAACTGGACATTGAATCATAATTTCTTTTAAAGCATCGAGCCCATTCATTTCAGGCATCTCAATATCCATTGTCACAACTGTTGGCTTCAACGACTGTATTTTTTTGATCGCATCTTTTCCATTTCGTGCCGTTCCAACTACTTCCACCTTCGAGTTGCCAACAAAAAAGTCACTAATTAGCTTTCTCATAAAAGCAGAATCATCCACAACTAATAGCTTGCTTTTATGTAAAAAGTCCAATTAATCACGCCCTTTCGAGAAAATACTTCTGAGTTTCGATAAAAAATTTTTAGCTGTTTGTTCATGTGCGTGTATTTCCTCTGCACGATGTTCCATAAAACGAACGACTATAAGTTGTAATGTCTTTGATATTAGTGCGTCTGGATAAGCAAGCGAGAATGGTACTTGCTCACGCACAGCCTTACGCACAACTGGATCTTCAGGTAATGAACCTAGAATGGTTATTTCTTTGTCTAAAAAACGTTTCATCGTTATTTTTAAACGTTCATTCGTTTCAATTCCTTCTTCTTTGCTAAAAGCACGGTTACAAAGAATATAAAACTCCTTCTCTGGATCACGTACATGAATATATTTCATCATGGAGTACGCATCTGTTATAGAAGTAGGCTCCGCTGTTGAAATGACAATAATTTCATCAATGGATGTCAGTAAGTCTAATGACCAATTTGTCGCACCAGCCCCCATATCAAATAAAATATAATCATAGTTTTTTTGAAGCTGTTCAAAGGCATGAATCAATCGCTCAAACATACTTTGTGACCAATCTAGAACGCTCGTCATACCAGACCCACCTGAAATATACTTTAGATCATAAGGTCCTTCAAATATTACCTCATCTAGTAATTTATTTCCTTCTAAATAGTCTTTCAAACTATAAGAAGCATTTTTCCCAATTAAAATATGAATATTCCCCATCCCAATATCCATATCTACAATGGCAACTCTTTTTCCCTTTTGGGCCAAGGTTATAGCAAAATTCATGGTGAAGTTACTTTTACCTACTCCACCTTTGCCACTGACAACTGCGATGGCTCTACCTAGTTCGCCCTGCTGCCTCATCATTTTCAAGCGTAATGTTTCAGCTTGGTCTCTCATTTTTCTTCACCTTGAAAAAACAAATTAAGTACTGCTTCTAAATCAGCTTCCTCAATATCTTCTGGTACTTCTTGACCATTCGTATAGTAAGCAAGTCCTTTATTATATTTAATCATTAAATTGATCATTGTGCCAATAGAATTTGTTTCATCAATTTTTGTGAAAATGAATTTTTCAATTGGTAATTGCTTAAATTGGTCTACAATGTTCTCCATATCCTTTTCTTTCGTTGTCATAGCAAGGACTAAGTAAGACTCTGCTTGATCATCGAACTTAATGAGACGTTGGAGATCATCCACATACTTGACCTCTTTATAATTGCGACCTGCTGTATCAATAAACACCAAATCTAAATGGGATAAACTTTGGATTGCTTGCTCGAAATCGGTCGCATTATAAGCAATTTCAACTGGAGCCTGTAAAAGACCTGCATATGTTTTTAGCTGTTCTATGGCAGCAATTCGATACGTATCGGTCGTAATAAAGCCGACTTTTTTCTTTTTTTCTAACACAGCTCGCGCTGCCATTTTAGCAATCGTTGTAGTCTTTCCAACTCCTGTTGGGCCTAAAACATTTATATACTTTCTTTCATAGGACAATCCTCCAACAGGAAGGGCCTCTAGCTGCTTACGTAGTAAATTTTTCGTTATTAATTTACATTGTGAAAAATTTATTTCTGACGCTTCTTTGAAATGCATAAAAAGCTCATCACCTATCGTTGTGATGAGCTCTTCACTTAGCTCTTGCTGTCTTAAGTATTCAATGAAGGGGAAGAGTTCATCGGGATATTGAGCTTGGGTGGTCTTTTTATGCATCGATTGCATTAAAGATTTTAAATCTGCAATTTCCTTCCTCAATTCTTCAGAGATGCTAGTATCCTCATGCACTGCTGCAACATGTGGTGTTGGCTCTTGATGGACTTTTGCTTGAATAGCATTTGTAATCTCTTGTAACCTTGCATTTTCTTTTGTTTCTACAGGTAGTACAGCTGGTGCTGGAGCCACATAACTTGGCTCCATAACATCAACTCCCGCGACCACTTCAAAACTTTTCTTTTTAATCATACCGAAAAATTTCTTTGTGATGACTACTTTTGAATTTAAAATGACTGCGTCCTCACCTAATTCTGCCCGCACTTGCTTCATCGCCTCTGGTATGGATGATGCATAATATTTTTTCATTTTCATTGAACATTCACCACCCCAACACTTTGAATTTCAACTGAAGCATCCAGCTCATTATAAGAGAGAACTGGAATTTGAGGGAAATAACGCTCCGTCAATTGTCGTAAATACATACGAACTGCTGGAGAGCATAAAATGATAGCGGATTGCTCCATAAAGGAAACACGCTCTACTTCTGCTGCAATAGTCTCTAAAACGGTTTGAGAATCTTGAGGATCCATTGCTAAATAATTTCCGTGATCCGTTTGTTGAATACTATCAGCAATCATTTTTTCTACTTTACCTGACACCGTAATCACCTTTAATGCTGAACTATCTCCAACATATTGTGCAGTAATTTGACGTGCTAATGCTTGACGGACATACTCCGTTAAAATATCTGTATCACTCGTTAATTTTGCATAGTCTGCTAATGTCTCAAAAATTATAGGTAAGTTACGTACAGACACATTTTCTCGAAGAAGCTTGCCAAGTACCTTTTGGATTTCTCCAGTAGACAAAGGAGTCGGTGTTAATTCTTCGACTAAAATAGGATGTGTTTCGCGTAAGTGATCGATTAACTGCTTCGTCTCTTGGCGTCCTAGTAACTCATGTGCATTTGCTCGAATGATTTCTGTTAAGTGTGTTGACACCACACTTGGTGGATCAACAACTGTGTAACCATACATTTCGGCATCTTCTTTCACTTGCTCCGTAATCCATTTCGCTGGTAGTCCAAATGATGGCTCCACAGTATCAATTCCTTCAATAGAGTCATCATCACCAGGGCTCATCGCTAAATAATGATCTAATAAGAGCTCGCCTCGTGCCATTTCATTCCCTTTTATTTTAATTCGATATTCATTTGGTTGCAGCTGAATATTATCTCGAATACGAACAACTGGGATGACGATACCTAATTCTAATGCTAGCTGTCGTCGAATCATAATAACACGATCTAATAAATCCCCACCTTGTGTAGCATCTACTAAAGGTATTAATCCATAACCAAATTCAAATTCGATCGGGTCCACATTTAATAAATTCACAACATTTTCAGGGCTCTTCATGCCATCTGTTGCCACTTCTTCCTCAATTTCAAGTAATTCCTCTTCATCCTCTGGCTTCTTACGCCCCATCATATATGCTCCTGTAATGAGTGACGCACCAATTGGAATCGTTATCCAATCTGGAATTGGTGTAAATAATCCAAGTAAGATAATCGTTCCACCAGCTACATAAAGAAGCTTTGCCTGAGCAAATAATTGTCCTGTTATATCCTGGCCAAGACTTCCTTTTGAAGAGGCACGGGTTACAACAATCCCTGTAGCTGTTGAAATAAGTAAAGCCGGGATTTGGGATACAATACCATCTCCAACTGTTAGTTTAGAAAAATGAGTTGCTGCTTCTGCAAATGGAAGACCCATTTGCACTACCCCGATAATGATCCCAAATAATAGGTTGATAATAACCATTACCATTGAGGCAATGGCATCCCCTTTTACGAATTTTGTGGCACCATCCATCGCTCCATAGAAGTCTGCTTCTCCCGATACCTTTTCACGTCGTTCACGTGCTTCTTTTTCGGAAATGACCCCTGCATTTAAGTCAGCATCAATACTCATTTGTTTACCAGGCATTGCATCGAGTGTGAAACGTGCTGCTACTTCAGCTACACGCTCCGCGCCCTTTGTAATTACAATAAACTGAATTAACACTAGAATTAAGAAGACAACTAAACCAACAAGAACATTCCCGCCAACTACGAAATCACCAAAGGTTTCAACGACTGACCCTGCATCACCATTTGCTAAAATAGCACGGGTTGTGGAAACACTTAGTCCTAATCGGAACAAGGTTAACAGTAAAATGACCGATGGGAAGATAGAAAAGTCCAATGCTTCCTTCATACTCATTGCTGTTAGCAGTACAATTAATCCTAATGTAATATTAATGACAATTAAGAAACTTAACATCCACGGAGGAAGAGGGATGATGAGCATCGCAACGATTAAAATAACCGCACCTAAAACCCCAATATCGCGAACTTTCATTTGTGTCCCTCCTACTTAAAAGCTTTAAATTTTTCGCTTAATACGGTAAACATAAGCGAGTATTTCTGCTACTGCCTTAAAAAATTCCTCTGGTACTTGATCACCAATTTCTACCTGATCATACATCGCACGTGCTAAAGGTCTATTTTCAACCATTATGACATCATGCTCTTTGGCGATCAGCTTAATTTTTTGGGCGACAAAGTCTGTCCCCTTCGCAACGATACGTGGGGCATCCATATTGTCCTCATCGTATTTGAGGGCAATCGCATAGTGAGTAGGGTTGGTGATAACAACATCTGCATTCGGCACCTCTGACATCATACGACGCATCGCCATTTCGCGTTGACGTTGTTTGATTTTGGATTTAATCAGCGGGTCACCCTCACTATTTTTATATTCATCTTTAATATCTTGCTTAGACATTTTAAGATTTTTTTCATACTCATGTTTTTGATACATCCAGTCCAGAACGGATACACAAAGTAAAACTAAAGATGCGGCTATACCCATTATGCCGACAAGCTTCCCTACTGTAATGAGCGTCATCCATGGACTTTTAAAAGATAAAGCCAAAACTTCTGGTAGGTTTGTCCAAATAATAATTGTTGTGACACTTCCTATAAAGCCAATCTTTAAGACCGACTTCAGCAGTTCAACAATGGCCTTAACAGAAAATATTTTTTTTAACCCTTTAATAGGATCCATCTTTTTTAAATCAAATTTCATTGGTTCTAATGTAAATAAAAAGCCAAACTGCAGGAAATTACCCGCAAGAGCTCCAACAAAAGCAATCGCCATGATGGGCACAATAATAAAAGCCATCTGTATCAATGTTTCTGTAAATAAGCGCATCACACTATCAATCGTTAATTTTTCGATGCGTATGTTATGAATAAATGTTTGTCTAAAAAAAGCTAATAATTCATCACGCAAGGAGCCAGCAAAGAAAAATAAAAAGATAAATACCATAAGCATGACAATGGCACTAGAAATATCTTGACTCTTTACAACTTGCCCTTTTTTTCGAGCATCCTGACGTTTTTTAGGGGTTGCCTTTTCTGTTTTTTCACCTGCAAAAAACTGGATATCTAAACTTAGTAGTAGCTTCATATCATCCACCACCTAAAATGGCCATTAAATCTCGTATACCGTAGATCATAATCGTAATGAGCTTTTGAATAACTTGAATCATCACAGCCATCATTGTAAACATTACTAAAAAACTAACTCCGATTTTAATCGGAAAACCGACCACAAAAATATTTAATTGCGGTACTGTTTTTGCTGTTATTCCTAAAGCTAAATCGACTAAAAATAAGGTCGCCACAACAGGAGCAGCCATCTGAAATGCTATCGCGAAAACGGCTGTGAAAGTCGTCATAATAAATTTCGGTAAGCTTTCACTAGCAAAGCTTGGAAATTGATCCATCGGTAAAAATTGATAGCTATAGTAAATTCCATTCAGAATCATATGATGGCCATCAATCGCTAATAAAAAAAGAAGTGCTAGCATATTAAAGAACTGACCAATTAATGGGCTTTGCGCACCTGTTTGTGGATCAATAATATTGGCAATGGCAAATCCCATTTGAAAATCAATAAAGCTTCCTGCAATTTGTATTGCAGACATGATGATGTAGCCCATAAGACCAAGCAATAGTCCAACAAGTGCTTCTTTCATCACTAATAATATGTATTCATCATTGAAGACCAATGGCTCAACATCAATTGTATAGTACATCATCCAAGCTAATACCAGTGCGAGAGTAATTTTGACTTGTGGCGGAATGGTCCTATATGAAAAAAAGGGGACCGTAACAAAAAATGCTGAAACACGCACAAGTACTAATAAGAAAACCGTTAAATGTGGAATTAATTCATTCATGGACTCACCCTATATAACGTGTTAAATTCTCGAATATGTCTCTCGCATAGCTAGTAACTTGAGATAACATCCATGGGCCAAAGAATACGATGGCCACTAGGACAGCGACAATTTTGGGTACAAATGCTAATGTTTGCTCTTGTATCGAAGTTGTTGCTTGAAAGATACTTACCGCTAAACCAGTGATTAAAGCAACTAATAATAGCGGACCGCTTGTTAGAAGGATAATCATAATGGCACGTTCTGCTATGGAAATAACCAATTCACCTGTCATACTGTATCATCCCCTAAAAACTTTGTAGTAACGATTTCATGACTAGATACCAGCCATCTACCAGAACAAATAATAAGATTTTAAATGGCAAGGAAATCATTACTGGTGGTAACATCATCATCCCCATCGACATTAAAGTACTCGCAACAATCATATCGATGACAAGGAATGGTATAAAAATCATAAAACCAATTTGAAATGCTGTTTTTATTTCACTTAAAGCAAATGCTGGGACGAGCATTGTTAGTGGGATTTCCTCCACTGATGCTGGTTTTTCTGCTTGATTATAAGATAAAAATAATTCAAGGTCTTTTTGCCTTGTATGCTTACTCATAAACTCTTTAAATGGTGCACTAGCACGATCATATGCTTCTTCTAAACCAATCTCTTCAGCAAATAACGGCTGTAATGCCTCTTTATTCACCTCTTGAAAAGTTGGTGCCATAATAAAGAACGTTAAAAATAGTGCTAGACCAACAATCACTTGATTCGGTGGCATTTGCTGTGTCGCTAATGCCGTCCGCACAAAGGATAAGACAATGACAATTCTAGCGAAAGATGTCATTAATATTAAGATACTCGGTGCAAGAGATAAAACCGTTAGTAACAGTAGGAGCTTAACAGATGTAGAGACGTTGGTTGGATCGCTATTGGAAAAAACATTGATTAAATCATTCATTTATCATCCTTCTCCTTTTGCTTCCATCTCTCTATCTCATCACTACGCTCCTGTTTTATTTCAGATATCTTTTTTTCAAATAGTTTGCCAAATGAATCTTGCTTTTGTTCATTGTGCATACTCACTTGCTCTTTTTTCTTAAACTTAGAAAGTACTTCTGCAATATACGGTGATGTTGTTGCAAGTTCTTGCCTTTCGTTATAGAGTGCTAGCAATGCTTCAACTTCTTCAGGATCAGTAATTTCACGTAACAGTTGCACATCTTCTCCAACCCCTACTAAATACAATGATTTACCTACTTGTAAAAGCTGAACTGACTTTTGAGCACCTAACGATAAACCGCCTAAATTTTGTACCATTTGATTACGTTGGAAGTTTAAATTTCGTTTATTTAAAAACTTCATCAATCCATAAAATAAAGCTACAACAAAAATAAGCGCCAAAACCATTTTTATGTATTCCCATGCAGATATATCTCCAGCTGCTGATACATTTATTTCTTGTTTAGCAGCTGGATCGGTAGTATCTCCATTACAAGCTTCTGGGTTTTCAATGCAATCAGTGACACTATTCGTATCAGCATCCGCATAAACAGAAGTTGGTGTCGGGTACAAAAACAGGAAGGATACAAGAAATGCGAAAATCATCGTGAAACGAAATGATTTTAACATTCTCATACAATCATCCCAGTGCTTTTTGAATCGCTTCAATTACACGATCTGCTTGGAAAGGCTTCACGATAAAGTCTTTCGCGCCAGCTTGAATTGCATCGATTACCATTGCTTGTTGTCCCATGGCTGAACACATAATTACAGTTGCACTTGGATCTGTTCCCTTAATCGCTTTAAGAGCCGCAATACCGTCCATCTCAGGCATTGTGATATCCATTGTTACTAAATCGGGTTTTAATTCATTGTACTTTTCAACAGCCTGTAAGCCATCTGCTGCCTCTCCAACAACTTCAAATCCATTTTTTGATAAAATATCCTTGATCATCATGCGCATAAATGCAGCGTCGTCTACAATTAAAATTCTTTTAGACATGGTTAACTCCTCCAATTGAAACTATCTTAAATTATTTAAACGCTCTGCTTGACTTAAAACATCTGTAATACGGACACCAAAGTTTTCATCAATAACAACGACTTCACCTTTAGCGATTAAACGACTATTGACTAAAATATCAACAGGCTCCCCCGCTAATTTGTCTAGCTCAATAATTGAACCACTCGATAGTTCTAAAATCTCTTTAACAGAACGTTTCGTACGTCCTAACTCTACAGTAACTTGCAATGGAATATCAAGTAGCATATTTAAATTTCTAGCTTCAGATTGAGAGATTACATTTGGATCAAAGCTAGCAAACTGTGCTTGTTGCACATTCACAGGTTGTGCAGGTCTTGCTGGTTGCGTAAACTGTGGTTGCTCTTGATAAATAGGTTGCTGCGTTGGTGCTGTCTGCTGTTGATATACTGGTTGTGCAGGTGGTGGTGTTACAGGTGCTTGTTGTTGAACTGGTGACGCTGCAATTGATGGTGCCTCAGGGGCAATCGTTGCAGCTACTGGTTCTTCAATAGACTCTGTTTCACCTAAAAGAGATTTTACAATGTTTTGACTAAATTTAAGCGGTAATAATTGCATTAAATTTGAATCAATTAAATTACCAATGCGTAGTCTAAAGGATACTTTAACTAATAAATCGTCTTCTGGAATATTGTCACGGCCTTCATCCTGTGAAATATTCATTAAATCAATAGTCGGTGGAGAAATATCCACTTTTTTATTAAATACAGTCGACATCGATGTTGCCGCTGAACCCATCATTTGGTTCATAGCCTCTTGAACAGCACTTAGTTGAATTTCACCTAAGTCTGGCTTCGGATTTAAACCATCGCCACCTAACATTAAATCAGCAATAATGGCTGCATCCGATTGTTTAATAACAAGTAAATTCATACCTGTTAAACCAATCGTATATTCCACTTGTACAGCCACATAAGGATGAGGAAACTCCTCTTCTAATTTATTACGGTTTATCATGGAAATACTTGGAGTAGTAATATCTACTTTTTGACCTAATAACGCAGAAAGTGCTGTAGCAGAACTTCCGAAAGAAATGTTACCTACCTCACCTAATGCATCTTGTGCAAACGAATCAAGGTAATCCTCAACTCTTAAATCATTAGTCTCATCATTTGAAGAAGCTGCAGTGTCGCTGTTTTTATCTTCCAACGTCTCGCCCCTTAATAACGCTTCAATTTCTTCTTGGGAGAGCATTTCATCACTCATCTTCGTCTCCTCCTTTCAAAGGGTCGATAATCTGGATTGCTAATTTTTTGCCTTGCTTACCTGGTTGAACCGTGAATTTTGGCAATGTTCCAACTTTCAGTATTAATGGATCTTCGATTTTTTGATCTAATTGTATAACATCACCAATTTGCATTGTAAGGAAATCCTCAATGGTAATGTCCGACAGACCCAGTTCAACTGAAAGTGGTAATTGTGCTTGTTTCACACGTGTTTCCAGCATTTTTGTTTGCTCTGGAGACATCTCTTTTGTATTTGTCTGCATCCAGTAGCGAACAGATAGATTTGGAACAATAGGCTCCAACACAACATGCGGGATACAGATGTTAATCATACCGCTTGTCTCACCAATAATCGTATTTAACGAAATTACGACCACTGTTTCATTTGGTGAGATCATTTGTAAAAATTGTGGATTTACTTCAAGCTCCACTAATATTGGATCAATTTCTGCAACATTTTCCCATGCCTCGCGTAAATTGTCGAATGAGCGTTCAAAAAGGTTTGTCATAATCTTTGTTTCAATTTCTGTTAAGTTATCTACATTACTATGACTTGCCCCACTACCGCCCATTAGACGATCTAACATGGAATAGGCAATGTTCGGATTTATTTCCATCAATATATTACCATCTAATGGTGGCACTTCAAACACATTAATGAGTGTCATATTCGGAATCGAACGTACAAACTCTTCAAATGGTATTTGGTCTACCGATGCAACCGTAATCTGTACATAGCTTCTAAGCTGTGCAGAAAAGAAGGTTGTCAATAGTCGTGCAAAGTTTTCGTGTATTCGGGTCAAACTTCGGATTTGATCTTTTGAGAATCGAAGTGCTCGTTTAAAGTCATAAACTTTAACCTTACGTCCCTCGTCCTCCTTTTTTATATCGTCAGCTGACATTTCCCCAGTTGATATAGCGGAAAGCAGCGCATCTATCTCGGATTGAGATAACACATCTCCTGCCATTTGCCCACCTCCATTTCAAGCAGTTTCTGTTTTATTGAGTGATGAAGGAGGTAAAATATACTTCCTGAACTTCTCCCTCTTGCATCAATTCATTTAACCTTGTTTTTAATGATTTTTGGAAAATTTGTTTCCCTTGCTTACCCTCTAAATCCTTTTGCTCCATTTCAGAAAGCTCTTGAATGGCAATATTTTGCACTTGGAAAACACGCTTTGTTAATTCTGTAGCAGCATCTTTACTTGTCGTTTGAATTTTTAATGACAAGCGTACAACTCTGTTATCTGCAAGATTTGTCGTGATTTCAGGAACCTCCACAGAGGATTCTACAATCTCATCAATGGATGGCTCAACAGCTCCTGTTGGCTTATTAAATTGTGTAAGCAATACAAATAAAATAACGCCAATCAGTATGACTGCTACTAGCAAAATAATAATCATTGTTAACATTTTATTATTCTTCATCTTTTTCACCTCGTAGATGCGGGTTGGATAAAATTTGTATATTATTATAAAAGGCAGTTACCTTTTGTCGCACCTCATCTTCACTCTCTAAAACAATTACTTTTGTTCCAGTTGTTAAAGTAATAGTCGTATCTGGAAACGATTCGACTGTTTCTATGTATAAAGCATTTAATGTAAATGCTTTGCCATTAAGACGTGTTAGTTCGATCATTGAAATAGGGCCGGGTCTAGCGTGAGAGCCGGCCCGACCCTCCCTCATATGAAAATATGTTTTATCAAACACCTGTTATGAATTAAAGAACTATATAATCATTATCGTTTTAAGTTTACTAGCTCTTGTAACACTTCATCTGATGTTGTAATAATACGAGTATTCGCTTGGAAACCTCGTTGAGCCACAATCATCTCTGTAAATTCTTCCGATAAGTCTACATTGGACATTTCTACTGTGCCAGGTACTACTTTACCCATCCCTGCAACAGTGGCTACTTGTGCATAGGCAGCACCAGAGTTTGCTGTTTGTTGGTAATAGTTTCCTCCAACCTTAGAAAGACCACCCGCATTTGGGAATTTAGCCATAATTAGCTGTCCTGCCCATTTACGATCACCGTTTAGGTCCACATATTCAATCGTACCATTAGCTCCGATGCTAATTTCTTTAGCAGTCGTTGGGATACGGATTGGCCCTACCTCACCATCGTCTGGGTCTAGTACACCATCATCATCAAATAAGTTAGCACCTTCATCTCCAGAAGCGACTGGTGCTTCATCTGGATTGATACCATCGTCATCAGTTTCCATAACAATTTCTTCTCCAGCAGATACTCCTACTAGATATTTACCATCAGCATTTACTATATAGCCATTGCTATCCATATAGAAAACACCATTACGAGTAAATAGGGTATTATTGAAACCTTCTTCGCCAATAAAACCACTATCTGGGTCTGGAGCTCCATTTGCGTCAGCTACCATGAAGAAGCCATCTCCTTCAATCCCTAAGTCAAGTCCACGCCCAGTACCTTGTAATGAGCCGCCACCATGTATTGTATCAATAGCAGCTAATTGAGAACCCAAACCAACTTGTTGTGGGTTAACACCACCTCGTGTAGCTGTTGCTGCAGATGCACCAGCTTGTGTTTGAGACATTAAATCTTTAAAAAGAACACGCCCCTTTTTAAAGCCAACAGTATTAACATTTGCGATGTTATTACCAATAACATCTAGCTTCGTTTGGAAGTTTTTAAGACCTGAAATACCTGAATACATAGAACGTAACATAAGTTTTCGTTCTCCCTTCGTTTTTTATAGGTGTGCCTCTATCAATCAGCATCACCAAGGCTTCCTTACATAAGAAGGTCCAGCCTTTACAGCACAATGGTGCCATCAATATTTGTAAATAACTGTTGTTTTGCCTCCGTGCGATCCATTGCTGTAATGACAGTAGCATTTTTAGCACTGACAATTAAAGCTGCTTGATCCATCAAGACTAATGGTTGTTTGACACCTTTTGAGTGTGCTTCAAATACCTTATCCGATACTACCTGCCATTCTTGTTCAGAGATGTCAATTTTACGTTCAATGATCCGTTCATGCGCATGTTTGCTCACCTTTAGTTCTTGCTTTGCAGCCTCCTGTAAATGAGCTTTAAAGGATTGCTGCGATTGAATTGGCTTAGGTTGTATTGTGTGAATAGATGGATGCAAGGGTACACGATGAATTGAAAATTTATCCATCATTCTTCTCCACCTTTATTCGCTAATTACTGTAAAATCTTTATCTGTTAGTTTTTTATCATTATCTAATACGTAATAGATAACGCCATCTTTATTTGAAACAGAGACAATTCGACCTTGTAATTCTTGGTCGCCATCTTTATACGTAACATTTTTACCAATCAGTTTACTTGCCTGTACAAGCGGAGATTCTGGTACAGTATTACCGCCATCTGTATTTGTTCCAGAGCCACCTAGTATTCCTGAAATATTACCAGGCGTTATTTCTTTTCCATCTGTTAATTTGAATACAACACTACCATCTACAAATTTCAAGGATTCAATTACACCTGTTCCTTCATTTACAACAGGATCCCCTTTTTCATCTGTTTTATCTGTAATTTCATGCCATTTCACTTCTTTACCAACAAAGGATGCATAATTCATCATCTGTGTTTGTTGCTGTGATGCCAATAATGACTCCATTGTCTTTGTCATGTTTTGCATTTGTTCTAAAGAAGAAAACTGTGCCATTTGAGAAATGAATTCTCGGTCATCCATAGGATTTGTAGGGTCCTGATGCTGTAATTGTGTAATTAAAAGTTGTAGAAAGGCATCTTTGCCAAGCTCACTATTACCTGTTTGTTTCGTTGGTTTTTTATAATTCGAGTAATACAAATCATCCGTTATGGATGTATTGCTTACATTTTTTGTTGCATCTGCCATTATTACACCTCCTCATTGATTAAATAGTCATCAAAGGATAGTCCTTCATCTTCATCTTCATTTTTATGTTCTTGCTCTTCATCCTGTTGCTGCTTAAAGAAATTATTGAAGAAGCTTTGATCGCGTTGCTGGCGATCTGCATCTTGTAGTGATTGTGCTATATCAAGACGATCTACTTGAATGTTTTGTTGAACAAAAGCTTGTTTTAGCTGATGTGCTTGACTATCAAGTAATTCACGTCCATGAGCTGTAGAAGCTAGTAAACGAGCTGTCAGTACGCCATCATTTTGTACAAGTTCAATACGAACTGTCCCAAGATTTTCTGGGTACAATTTAATCGTTAAACGTGTGATCCCTTGTGCATTTGAAATTTGTGCTCTATTCATAATAGCCTGCATTTCTTTTAACAAAGCCTCAGACTGCGCAGGTTTGGCAGTTGGTAATGTGACATGGAATGTATCCGGTTTTGTTTGAACTGTTTGCGGTGTAACCATGTCATTTGTGCTTGTCTCACTCTGCTTCGTCACTTGTACTTGCTGAACTACTTGCTGAAAGCCTTGTAATGGCAATGCTCCAGTTGTTTTGGTTGTTGTTAGTTGTGTAGTTTCTACTTGCGTTTGTAATGATGTTAATAGACTCTTAACCGTTGTTAATAAGTTTTCTTGTGAAGTTGTTAAGTCCGTTTTCTGTCCGACTAATTGTGCTAGCTTCAATACTTGAAGCAGTTGTGTAGCGTCTTTTGGTGTTACTTGTCCTTCACCTTGTAAAGCAGCTCCTATTTGCGCCTGCAGTATCGGTGCTTGGGCATCTACTAGTGATAGTAGCTCCCAAACATCACTAGCTTTCTTCTCTTCTCCTAGCAGCTGTTGGACTATTTTTTGAAGTTGCTCTTCATCAATACCTAATGCATTTAGTATATTTTCTAAATTAAGCATTTCATCCATTGCCACTGCTTTATTGTCTTCGCCAAGCTGAAGCATTAATAACCCATCATCATGAGGGATTCCTAGTAAATCTAGTAATTCCTCCATTGAATCAGCATTTAAAACCGCTTGTAAATCGGCTAGCTCCTTTGTTGCAGTTGACTGCGAAGATTGGTTTGTTTGCGTTGAAGACGACATCATTTTACTAAAAACAGACCCGAAATTCGATACATTTTCTTTATTCGGAGTTCCATTGACCTTACCTTCAGGACTATTAACGGTTGAAGATTTTGCTGCTTTATTAGGTACAGACTTAGTGATCATTTGCATCATTGCTACATCCATTGTTCTTTCACCTCCTTTCATTTATCTTATTGTTTAGCCATTAACTCCGTATATTTTGCTGCATCTTTGGCATCCATTTTCTCTAATATGGCTGCTAACTTATCAGGCTTTAAATTCGTTAAAATTCGTAGCGCCTCCGCATCACTCATATTGATTAATACTGGTGCTGCAGCTTTCGGAGACATCTTATCGAACGTTGATAAGATATCATTAAAGTCACGCTTTACATCATCTTGTTGTCGATTCAATTTTTCAATTTCAAATTGCAACTGTTCTTTTTCTATCACTAACTTCTCTTTTTCAGTTGTTGTTGTATCAAGCTTTTTTTGTAGCTGTGTAATTTCAGCTTCTTTTTCTTGTATCTCTGCCTGTAAATTAACTAATTTAGAGTCGTTATTAATGGCAGCATCTTTAGCTTGTTGCTCTTCTGATGGGACAAAGGGTAAACTTCCTATTGCCTTTTTCCCTAAATCAAAGACATTCGTATTCATTAACGTTGCCACAACAAGTAAAACCGCTACTACAAACATAATCGGTAGTACAATCCAAGTAAAAAACTTTAGAAAGCCCCCTGTTTTTTTCTTTGACTGCACTTCTACTAACTCCGCTGTCAATCGATTGTCTTTTTTTGCCATGAAATCACCTGATTTCTCTCTTGTTATACGTTTGTAATGAAATTTCATCTAGAAAAAGGCTTTCTATACGATCTTGCTCTTGCTGGAATAGCTTCAAATCTTTTTCTCTCATTTTTTCAAATTTACGTACTTCCAAGTTTTTTTCTAATAATTTTTCCTCGTGCCAATTCATCTTCGCACGAGCTTGTATCACTTTCTGTTGTACATCTGCAATTGTTTTCTCAAGACTATCTATAAAACGACTATAATGATGAATTTCGTCAATAGATGAGCCAATCGTTAAACGCTCCTGCTGAAATGCGATTAAGTCTTCTTTCTTTTTAAGTAATTCATATAATCTTGTTGCTATTTCTTCAAAAGAACGGACAGATTCTTTATAAGCCATTTCGGTTTCGTTTTTTTCTTGCTCACGAATTGTTAACACTTTTTCAAAACGATACACATAACTGACCATCTATTTCGCACCACCGTTCGATAATGTTATTAACTCATTGACACTTTCTTCTAATGTTACTTTGTCTAAATAGCCTTGTTTAAGATAATGCGTAATGAGCGGTTCATAATGAATGGCCTCATCAATCTCTTTAGAAGTTCCTCTTTTGTAAGCTCCAATATTGATCAAATCCTCAGATTTGTCATATGTATAGTAGAGTTCCCTTAATCGTTCAGCAGCTTTTTTATGCGCTGGCTCTGCAACATGATTCATCAAACGGCTTACGCTTTTTAAAACATTGATGGCTGGATATTGACCTTTATTGGCTAGATTTCGATCCAATACAATATGGCCATCTAATATCCCTCGCACAGTATCAGCTATTGGTTCATTCATATCATCACCATCAACTAAAACGGTATAGAATGCTGTGATTGAGCCCTTTTCATTAGTACCAGTACGTTCTAATAATTTAGGTAATATCGCAAATACAGAAGGCGTATACCCTTTTTGTGCCGGTGGTTCTCCCGTGGCAAGTCCAATTTCACGTTGTGCCATGGCTACACGTGTAACGGAGTCCATCATCAGCATGACATTTAAGCCTCGATTTCTAAAATATTCGGCAATCGCTGTCGCTGTAAAAGCGCCTTTAATCCGCATTAATGCTGGTTGATCTGATGTGGCTGCAACAACAATGGAGCGACTTAAACCTTCTGCGCCTAAATCACGTTCGATAAATTCACGAACCTCACGACCACGTTCTCCTATGAGCGCAATGACATTTAAATCTGCTTGCGTGTTTCTAGCAATCATACCTAGTAACGTACTTTTTCCGACCCCAGAACCAGCGAAAATACCAACACGTTGACCATTACCAACTGTTAGCATGCCATCAATCGCCTTCACCCCTACTTCGAGTCTTTCGTCAATTGGTGGACGAGTCAGTGGGTTCGGTGGATCTTGCTCAGTAGGGACGGTCATTAACCCTTTCGGTAATAAGGTGCCATCGATTGGATTCCCCATAGAATCCAATACTTTTCCTATTAACTCAGGGCCCACTTTTACTTCTAGAGGGGCACCAGTCCCTTCAACAAGACAGCCAATAGATATTTCACGTAAAGAGGTGAATGGCATTAAGACAACTATCTCATCTTTAAAACCAACAACCTCTGCTAAAATGATTTGGTGACCATTGTTTACAGTTTCCACATGAATTTTACAGACATCACCTATGGAACTATCTGGACCTTGCGACTCAATCATCAAGCCGACAACTCTAGTTACTCTACCAAACTTTTTAAAAGTAGGTATATGAGGAATATGTTCGATTAATTGAGCCGTTTTCATCAAGATCATTCCTTACTCTCTAATATTTCATGTAGCTTTAATCTAAGCTCATTCAATTGCTCATCAATACTAACCATAATGCGACCATGATTTGTTTCAATATAGCAATCTGTTTCATTGTCTAAATCTTCATTCACAAAAATCATAAATGGTACATCCATCGGGAACATTTCTGCTAATTCATCTCGATTAGTGGTAATTAAAGCGTAGTATGTTGGGGAAACATAAATTTTAATTTCTTTCATTTCCCTTGCTTCTTTCAACCCTCGACGCACAATTGACACAAACAGTTCGTTATCTTGCTCTAGTGAGGTGCCAATAATTCGTTCTGCTGCAGTTAAGCCTAACTCTAAAATGACCGCTTCTTGATCTTCAATATATTTTTGTGCATTTTGTTTCGCTTGAATCATAACTTCATTCGCAGTTTGAAGTGACTGGGCCATTGCTTCAGAGGCTTTGTTCATACCATCTTCATAGCCTTGCCCAAACCCCTCATCATACGCCTCTTGCACTCGATTCGGTCTCTCTTCTTCCCAGCTTAACTTTAAGTGTTCAATTTCTTGGAAGTGTAATTGCTTTTCTTGTTCAAACATCTCACGTTCTGCTTGCAAAGTAGCTCTAGCTTCTGCAAGTAAACGATCTCGCTCTGCCATTATTTCATCCAATGTTAATTGATGCTGTGATGAGACTTCATGTTGGTCTACTTCAATCGGTTCAAACATATCTCGGATTTGGATTTCTTTAATACTATCGCTATCAGACTGGGTGTAAATAGAACGGATGATTCTAGACAATGACGTCATCTCCTCCACCGCGAGCAATAATAATCTCTCCAGCATCCTCTAGACGACGAATAACAGCAACAATTCGAGATTGCGCCTCCTCTACGTCACGTAATCGTACAGGTCCCATAATTTCCATTTCTTCTTTAAATGTATCAGCCATACGCTGTGACATATTGCGGAAAATAATATCTTTTACTTCTTCACTTGATACCTTCATTGAAAGCAGTAAGTCTTCGTTTTCACAGTCACGAATAACACGTTGAATGGAACGATTGTCGAGTGTAACGATATCTTCGAACACAAACATACGTTTTTTGATTTCCTCTGCAAGTTCTGGATCCTGTATTTCGAGTGCATCGAGAATTGTTTTTTCTGTTTGTCGATCTACGCCATTTAACACTTCTACGACAGCATCGATACCACCTGTTTCAGTGTAATCCTGTGTAACTGTTGACGATAATTTACGCTCTAATACAGATTCAATTTCACTAATTACTTCTGGAGAAGTCGATTCCATTACTGCTATACGTTTAGCAATATCCGCCTGTACTTCCTGTGGTAGTGAAGATAAAATAACACCCGCTTGCCCCGCCTCTAAATAAGAGAGAATCAGGGCAATTGTTTGTGGATGTTCATTTTGAATAAAGTTAAAAATTTGTGCTGGATCAGCTCTTCTAGCAAAATCAAACGGACGCACTTGTAGAGAAGATGTTAGACGATTAATAATCGTTTGCGCTTGTTCAACACCAAGCGCTTTTTCTAATACTGTTTTCGCGTAGCCAATACCACCTTGTGTGATATAGTCTTGCGCTAGTGCGATATTGTGAAATTCTTCAATAATCTCTTCTTTGACATTTGATTCTACTTTTTTAACACTTGAAATTTCTAATGTTAAACGTTCAATTTCTTCCTCTGTTAAGTGTTTATAGACAGAAGCTGAAACCTCAGGCCCTAATGAAATTAACAAGAGTGCGGCCTTTTGTTTTCCGGTTAATTCCTTATCTTTCTTGGACACAGCCGAACCTCCTAGTTAGTCTTCCGCAATCCAACTACGCAGTAACTTTGCAAAATCGTCTGGCTTTTCTTTAGCCATTTTTTCAAGCTGCTTACGACGCATTGTAGCTTCCGTTTCAATTTCTTCATTAATATCATCAATCATTAATTCTTCTTGTTCTTCTAGGATACTTAGCTCTTCTTCTTCCTGCGCACGCTTACGAGAACGGATAATAAAGAATGCTAGTAATAAAATAACAGCTAATAAGATACCGCCAATGACCCAAACCCACCATGGGATAACTGGTTTTTCATCAGCGACCTCTGTCGCCTTACCATATAAAGGTTGTACTGAAACAGCTACTTTCTCGTCAATTTGCTCTTGTGTAAGTTCTGCTGCCACATCTTTGGAAATTGTTGTACGAACTATTGTACTTAAAATTTTCTCGATATCTTCACGAACACCATCTGGTAATGACGCTGCATCTGTCGCTGTTGGTGGTTCAACAATGACTTGAATTCCAATATCTTGAACTTTATAAGGAGCTTCTTGGATATCTTTACGTATACGATTCACGTCATTATTGATCGTTTCCTCTGTACGTTCATAGTCACCATTCCCTGTTGCACCTTCGTTATACGTTGTGAAGTTATCTGTAGTTGTTTCAGCTTCAGGTGTTCCTGCAGCTGCTGCGCCTGTACCAGAATACTGCTCTGTAATTCGTTGAGCACTAATTGCGATACCTTCCATATTTTCTTCATCAACAGGTGTCACAAGGTTTTCTTCACGATTTTCTTTCTTGAAGTCAATATCCGTTGTAACAGAAACCATCACTTTATCTTGTCCCATCAACGTTCCTAGCATATTTTGCACTTGACGCTGTAGATCACGTTCTACTAATTTCTTCATTTGTAATTGACCTTCGGCTGTCGCTGTGGAAGTACCATCAGTAGTAGCAGCATTCAAATCAAAGTACTCTGAGAATTGATTAGAGATTACGATGTTTTCAGTTTTTAAATTGGGAATACTTTTTGACACCAAATTGTACATAGTAGTAATTTGCTGTTCTGTAAATTTATAGCCAGGGTCTGTATTTAAAACAATAGATGCCGTTGCCTCGCCTTGCACATCCGTTACGAATACCCCTTCTTCAGGAACTGTAATCATTACTTTGGCATCTTTTACACCCTCTAAATTTTTAAAAAGCTTAGCAATTTCAGTTTCAGTTGCTGCTTTTTTTAAGAGGTTAAATTCATTATCTGTCATACCAAATCCTGAACTATTAGCAAATGAGTAATCAATTGTGCCTGTTTGCGGATAGCCCTCTGAAGCTAATTGTACTAACAAGGAGTCAACTTGCTCTTCTGGCACTAAAATAGATGTTCCACCTGGAGCAATTTCATAGTTCACACCTTGGGAATCTAGTGCTTCCTTTACTTGTCCAATTTCTCTAGTTGATAAATCTTTATAAAGTGGAACATATGTAGTTTTCGAAGCAAAAAACGTCACGATGGCTGCAAGTGCGATGACGCCTACCACGGAGCCAATCATAACTATTTTTTGCTTTTTACTTCGACTTGTCCAAAATTGACTGGTGTCGTTTTTTATTTTCGTCAATCGTTCATTCATTATGAATCCTCCGGTTATAGTGAATAACCTAGCCATCAATAATTTGCGAACATAATGAGTCCACTATAGTAGTGGTTATTAATCTAGTTTGAAAAGAGTTTCCTTATCTAGACAATAAAATTAAACACTCATTCGCATTATTTCTTGGTAAGCTTCAATCACCTTATTGCGAACTTCAATTGTTGCGTTTAATGTAATGCTCGCCTTTTGTGAAGCAATCATCACTTCATGCAACTCCACATCTTCACCTTTAATTAGCTTTTGAGTAAATTTATCAGAAGTTATTTGCTGATCATTTACTTTGGCTATTGCTTCTTTTAACGAGTTCGCGAAGCTTTGTTGCGCTTCATAAGGTGTTGTATTGAGTTTATTTGTTTCATTTACAACCTGAGTAGGTGTCATTAGCGAAACGGACGAAATAGTCATTATGTATCTTCCTTTCTACTTATTTATTTACCAATCTCTAAAGCCTTTGTTAGCATGGATTTATTTGCGTTAAATACAGTTATATTCGCCTCATAGGAACGTGTTGCTGACATTAAATCTACCATCTCTTTCAATGGATCCACATTTGGCATATTCACATAACCATCTGCATTTGCATCTGGATGAGTTGGGTCATAAACAAGTTTGAAAGGTGTTTCTTGATCTTCTGAAATTCGAGAAACTTTCACACCATTGCCAACACCACTTTTCGCATTTTTACCAAGGGCTACATTCAGAAATTTCGAGAATTGTCCTTCTTGTGCTGCGAACGTCACAGACTTACGTCGATACGGTTCCCATTCCCCATTCACTTGACGAGCACGAGTCGTATCCACATTTGCCATATTGGAAGAAATAACATCCATTCGTAATCGTTGCGCTGTTAAAGCAGAGGCAGTGGTATTCATCCCATGAAATATAGACATCTATTACTTACCTCCCTTTATAACGGTATTCAATGTGTTTAATTTTCCATTAACACGGTCAATTAAAGCATTGTAATAAATTTGATTCTCTGCTAATTTTGCCTGCTCAGCATCCATATCTACAGCATTGCCATTATTTCTATATCGCAAGTTCTCAACATTATTAACGCCAGGCGTAGATTGTCGAATTGTGAAATCATAATGTCTGCTGTCAGTACGATATGCGGAAATAGACATACTTTGCTGTTCTACCAACATATCCTTAAAACTAACATTTTTCGCCTTATAATTAGGCGTATCGACATTCGCAATATTGTTTGCGATTGTTTTATGATTCAAAGTTGCATAGGAAAGTCCGTTTTCCAGGCTACTAATAGTTCCACCAAATAAATTCAAAACTGTTCACCTCATTTTATTTCAATTTATGTACTTGTTAATTTATCCAATAATACAATTGTAATTAAGATGATACCTAGTGTCTATTGTCTTTTGTCACTTTTTAATAGTCTATCCGCCCTATTTTTTCTAATGTATAACCATGACAAAACTTCTGCATCCCTTATGTCTCTAAGGTTTATCAAAGGTTATTAGACATCTAGTTATTTTACACCATTTCGACAGTGTTTACGGTTTTTGTATTAAATATGCCTTTTTCTGAGCTTTATCGCCTTATAAATATTGACTAAATAAAGGTCCCATTTTACTAGTTCAATCAACACAAGCATATTTTGCCTATGAATGTGACACATATTTGAACAAGTTTTTCACCATTCTTCTAAAGTAACACACATTACATTTTTATATGCTAAAGGTAGTGACGATTTTTTGAACAGCATTAGGAAGAAAGAAATAAGAACCTACAATAATCAGCATTTTTGTACTTATGGCAAAAAAATAAGCACAAAAATCTCCTCCCTCACGGGCTAATACACAAAAAAAAGCGCCTAGTTTTACCCTAGACGCTTTCAGAATCTTCTTAAAGAAGTATTTATTTCATTTTAATTTCTGCTAAAGCATTTAAGAATTTATCGTTTAGCACTTTAATATAAGTACCTTTCATACCTAAAGAGCGAGATTCAATGACACCAGCAGATTCAAGTTTACGTAATGCGTTGACAATCACTGAACGCGTAATACCCACACGGTCAGCAATCTTAGAAGCAACTAGTAAGCCTTCATTGCCATCAAGTTCTTCGAAGATATGCTCAATTGCTTCTAACTCACTGTATGAAAGTGAATTAATAGCCATTTGTACGACAGCTTTGCTACGAGCTTCTTCTTCAATTTCTTCTGATTTTTCACGTAAAATTTCCATACCAACTACTGTCGCACCATACTCTGCTAAAATTAGATCATCATCTTCAAATTGTGAAGATAAACGAGCAAGGATTAATGTACCTAAACGTTCTCCACCACCAACAATCGGTACAATTGTTGTTAAAGCGTTTTGGAATAAATCTTTGTTTTCAACTGGGAAAGCAGTATGTTCGTTGTTAATATCTAAATTTGATGATGTTTCAGAGATCGTAAACAAGCTATGTGTGTATTCTTCTGGGAACTGTCTCTCTTCGAACATTTTTTTCATACGCTCATTTTCAATTTGTTGGTGAATTGAAATACCTAATAATTTCCCTTTGCGACTTAAAATATAGACATTACTATCAATAATATCGCCTAATGTATCAGCCATTTCCTTAAAGTTTACTGGTTTACCAGCAGATGCTTGAAGCATCGAGTTAATTTTACGTGTTTTTTCTAATAAATTCATTATATGTTCCTCCTATAAATAATCCGAAGAGTATTTATTAAATATTCTAAAGGTTTTTATTATTGAATGATACTAATTAGCTTTTTCTTACAATATAAACTGTGACAAATCTTTGTTTTTTACTATACCCGCAAGTTTTTGATCTACATACGCAGCATTGATCGGGATACTTGCTGGTGCAATTTCAGAAGCTTCAAACGATAGTTCTTCAAGTAAACGTTCTAATATCGTGTGTAATCGACGAGCTCCGATATTGTCAGTTTCCTGATTAACCTCCGTAGCAATTTCAGCAATTCGTTCAATAGCATCTGTTGTGAAATGAATTTCCACGCCTTCCGTTTCTAACAATGCCTTATATTGCAAAATAAGTGATTGGTCTGGTTCTTGTAAAATACGTACAAAATCCTGTTTTGTTAATTTTTCAAGCTCTACACGAATTGGAAAGCGTCCTTGCAATTCAGGAATTAAATCTGATGGCTTCGACATATGGAATGCACCAGCAGCTACAAACAGCATATAATCCGTTTTCACCGCACCGTATTTCGTTGTAACAGTTGAACCTTCAACGATTGGTAAAATATCTCGTTGGACACCTTCACGTGAGACATTTGCTGAAGAATTGCCTTCTTTACTAGCAATTTTATCGATTTCATCAATAAAAATGATACCTGTTTGCTCAGCTCTAGTAATAGCCTCTTGTGCCACTTCATCCGCATCTATCAGCTTATTCGCTTCTTCAACTGTTAAAATACGACGGGCGTCCTTCACTTGTACACGACGTTTTTTCTGTTTCTTCGGCATCAAACTGGATAACATATCCTGCATGCCACTATTCGCAGACATATCCATTCCCGTTCCTTGTAACGCATCAAAAATAGATGGATTTTGTTCTGTTACCTCCACAGTAACCCACTCATTTTCTAATTTACCGTTACGTAAATCAATCGCAATTTGTGCACGCTTAGAGCGTACTTCAACCTCATCTGTTGAAGAATCATCAGTCGTTGGTTGCTCTTTACCACCAAATAGCATTTCAAACGGATTTTGCATCGCCTGTTTCTTACGTAAAGAAGGCACCAAAAGTTTCACAATCGCTTCATTTGCTAATTCTTCTGCTTGTTCCTTAACAGACTCCATCATTTCTTCCTTTACTAGACGATGTGAGGCTTCTACTAAGTCACGTACCATTGACTCAACATCACGCCCTACATAACCTACCTCAGTAAACTTTGTCGCTTCAACTTTCACAAAAGGAGCATTTGTAAGCTTAGCAATTCTTCTGGCAATTTCCGTTTTTCCGACACCTGTTGGTCCAATCATTAATATATTTTTAGGAATAACTTCATCCTTCATATCCTCATGTAACAACGAACGACGATAGCGATTACGTAACGCAATGGCTACAGCGCGCTTAGCTTCATTCTGCCCAACAATATAACGATCTAAATGCTCAGTAATTTGTCTTGGCGTTAAATTTTTTTGCGTCATTAGTTCAGCGCCTCCACGATAATATTATGATTCGTAAATACACAGATTTCAGCAGCTGTTTCTAATGCCGCCTCAGCAATTTCACGAGCAGTCATTGTTTCACCTGCATATTTTTTCAATGCTCTACCTGCAGATAATGCATAATTTCCACCAGAACCAATAGCCAAAATGCCATCATCCGGTTCAATGACTTCCCCTGTACCTGAAACGAGTAGCAATGTCGTTTTATCCATTACTAATAACATCGCTTCTAACTGGCGAAGCATTTTATCACCGCGCCACTGCTTTGCTACTTCCACTGCTGCACGCTGTAAATTACCATTATACTCATTTAGTTTGCCTTCAAACATCTCAAAAAGTGTAAATGCATCAGCGACGGAACCTGCAAAACCTGCAAGGACCTGCCCATTAAACAGACGTCTGACCTTTTTTGCTGTTCCCTTCATCACAACTGCATTTCCCAATGTTACTTGACCATCACCAGCCATGGCACAGCCTCCGTTATGATGAACTGCAAATATCGTTGTCGCATGAATTTGTCCCATCTGCCTTCCTCCTTAGCTCTATTATGCCCTTGGATGGGCATTCATATATGTTTGACGAAGATGCTCTTTTGTTACATGTGTGTAAACTTGTGTAGAAGATAAATGTGAGTGACCTAATAACTCCTGCACTGTCCGCAAGTCTGCGCCATTATTCAATAAATGTGTGGCAAAAGTATGACGAAGCATGTGTGGGTAAATTTTCGTATGGAGTGAGGCCTTGTCAATCATTTCGTTTAAAATATGACGTACCCCTCGAGGAGTAAGTTCCCCACCACGCATATTGACAAACAACTGCTGGTGACTAGTTTTTTTCATCAATCGTGGACGAGCTTGCTCTATGTAGTCCTGCATTGCTAAACTCGCAAATTGACCAAATGGAATAATTCGTTCTTTTCGACCTTTTCCCATTACCCGTATAATCGAATAATGAAAATCTACATCCCCTACTTGGATTGAAGTCAGTTCACTTACACGAATACCTGTCGCATACAACAGCTCTAATATAGCTATATTTCTCAATGATTTCAAATCATCACCAGTATTCGCATCAAATAGCTGCTTCAATTCTTCTTCGTAGAAAAAATTGGGTAAACGTGATTCTTTTTTTGGATGATAAAGAGAACGAAATGCTCCGTCATCTAATCCGTACTGTCTATTTAGAAAGCGAAAAAAGGAGCGTATCGAGGAAATTTTCCTAGAAATAGAGGCCCTTGCTCTTTTCTCATCGTACAACTTTGTTACATAAAGACGTGCATGTATATATTCAACACTCGCTAAATCATCGATGCCCTCTCTTTGTAAAAAGGTTAAAAAATCTAGCAGGTCTGATTCATATTCTCGCACTGTATGAACAGAGAAGTTCTTTTCAACTTGGATGTAAAGCATGAACTGTTCGAGTGCATCTTGGGACGAAACTAACATGGAAAGATTCACCACCAATGATTTATTAATAATTTTCTCAAATGACTGACACTTGTAATATAACGGATAAATATTTCTTTGTCATCTCTTACAAGTTTGTATCGTTTTTCATTTCATTAATAAACATACATACTGACACTAAACCTATCTTCATAATATAGCAAGTGTAATTAGTTATAAATTGAGAAAATCTTCATACAAAATAATAAAATACGTCTAATTAAGCATTTTGTCTACAAAAAGAAAAAGCCTCTAAGAGTATATCAACTTTTAGAGGCTTTTTGCAATTAAATTGTTTGTGAATTCACAAAATTGTGAATTGAGCTTATTGCGCGTGTTGCATGCATTTCCGCACGTTCTGGTTTTGAACGACGACCAGGTGGTAATTCAGGGAATATACCGAAGTTAACGTTCATCGGCTGGAAGTTTTTCGACTGTGCTTCTGTTATATAACGCGCCATACTTCCTAATGCCGTTTCGAATGGGAAAATAATAGGCTCTTGTCCAAGTGCTAAACGAGCTGCATTAATTCCTGCAATTAATCCACTTCCTGCTGATTCAACATATCCTTCTACACCCGTCATTTGACCTGCAAAGAAAATATTCTTATGCTCACGAAGCTGATATGTTTTTTCTAAAACTTTTGGTGAATTAATGAATGTATTTCGGTGCATGACGCCATAACGTACAATTTCTACATTCTCTAACCCTGGAATTAGCTGTAGCACTTCCTTTTGTGGACCCCATTTTAAATGAGTTTGGAAGCCTACAATGTTGTAAAGGGTACCAGCAGCATCATCTTGACGAAGTTGCACAACCGCATACGGACGTTTTCCTGTTTTTGGATCTTCAAGACCAACTGGTTTCATCGGTCCAAATAACATGGTTTTCTCTCCGCGAGCTGCCATAACTTCAATCGGCATACAACCCTCAAAGTAAATTTCTTTTTCAAATTCCTTCAATGGCACAACTTCTGCTTCGATCAAGGCTTGACGGAAACGATCAAATTCTTCCTTTGTCATAGGACAGTTTAAATAAGCCGCTTCTCCTTTATCGTAACGAGATTTCAAATAAACTTTATCCATATCTATGCTATCTTTTTCGATAATAGGTGCTGCTGCATCGTAGAAGTATAAATAATCCAAGCCAGTTAAACCTTGAATTTTTTCAGCTAAAGCTTTTGATGTTAGTGGACCTGTAGCAATAACTGTTATACCTTCAGGAATTTCTGTGACTTCTTCATGAATGACCTCCACAAGTGGATGGTTTTTCACAGTCTCTGTCACATAGCCCGCAAACTCATGACGGTCTACCGCCAATGCACCACCAGCTGGTACTGAACACTGATCTGCTGCCTTTAAGATAACCGAATCTAGCGTACGCATCTCTTCTTTAATAACGCCTACAGCATTTGTTAAACCATTTGCACGCAATGAGTTAGAACAAACAAGCTCTGCAAATTTATCAGTATGATGTGCCGGAGTTTGCTTTACTGGACGCATTTCATAAAGTCTTACTTTTACCCCACGCTTTGCAATTTGCCATGCAGCTTCACTACCAGCAAGACCTGCTCCTATTACATTTACTACTTGTTCAGTCATGTTTCTTACCATCTTCCTATCATTGAGTTGGTGCTTCTTCATAGTCACATTTCGTACATTGAATTTGCACACCTTTTTTTATCTTTTTCTCTACTAATAATGCATTACATTTTGGACATGGTCTACTAATTGGCTTGTCCCATGATACAAATTCACATTCTGGATACTGATTGCAACCATAGAATAGACGTTTTGTTTTACTTTTTCGCTCCACAATTTCGCCTGTTTCACAGGAAGGACATTTTACACCAATTGGTTTCATAATAGCTTTTGTATTTCTACAATCTGGGAAGTTTGAGCAAGCCATAAATTTACCATAGCGACCCAGTTTAAAGACCATAGGAGATCCACAAAGTTCGCAATCCTCTCCAGCAGGCTCATCTTTAATCACAACTTTTTCCATAGCTTCATCCGCATGTTTTACATGCACTTCAAAATCTGTATAAAACTCTTCCACAACACTTTTCCATTGACGGTTGCCTTCTTCAATATCATCTAAATCTTGTTCCATTTGTGCTGTAAATTCGATGTTTATGATATCTGGGAAAAATTCTAGTACGAGTTGATGTACAATTTCACCTAGCTCTGTTGGCATAAAGCGTTTAGCATCTAATACAACATAGCCACGGCGCTGAATTGTATCGAGGGTCGGTGCGTATGTGGATGGGCGCCCAATGCCTAGTTCTTCCATAGTTTTAACAAGTCGCGCCTCTGAATAACGTGGTGGTGGCTGTGTAAAATGTTGTTTAGGCTCAATTTCGAGCGATTTTACTTGATCACCAATTGCCATCTCAGGTAAAAGCTTTGTCGTCTCCTCTGTTTGATCGTCAGTACCTTCGATATATAGTTTCATAAAGCCTGCGAATTTAACTTGTGAGCCGTTTGCACGAAATAGTACATCACCATTTTGAAGATCTACAGCTACTGTATCAAGAACTGCTGGTGCCATTTGGCTCGCGATAAAGCGCTCCCAAATTAAACGATATAAACGTAACTGATCACGACTAAGAACTGCTTTTAATTCTTCTGGTGTTCTCATTGTACTCGTTGGACGGATCGCCTCATGAGCATCCTGTGCATTCGAAGCCTTCTTCGTTTGTTTTATATCTGTTGCAATAAATTCTTTGCCATATTTTCCTTCAATATAAGTAACCGCTTCTGCTTTTGCCGTATCTGAAATACGTGTGGAATCGGTACGCATATAGGTGATTAACCCGACTGTTCCCTCTTTTTTCCCAATATCAATACCTTCATATAATTGCTGAGCTAGCATCATCGTTTTCTTAGCTCGGAAATTTAATTTTCTTGCTGCCTCCTGCTGTAAGGAAGATGTTGTAAAGGCTGGTGCAGCATTACGCTTGCGTTCTTTTTTCGTAACATTGACAACATCAAAGTTTGTTCCTTTTACATCTTTTAATATTGCCTTTACTTGTGCCTCATTTGTTAATTTAATTTTCTCTTTACCATTTCCATAGTAAAGCGCATCAAATGTTTTTTTACCTTTTTCAAACGTTCCTTCAATTGTCCAATACTCTTCTGGTTTAAAGTTTTTAATTTCATTTTCACGATCAATGATCATACGTAGCGCTACAGATTGTACACGACCTGCAGATAAACCTTTTTTCACTTTTTTCCACAGTATCGGACTAATGTTATAGCCGACAAGTCGATCCAGAATACGTCTTGTTTGTTGTGCATCTACTAAATCCATATTGATTGGACGTGGGTTTTTAAAGGAATCTATTATCGCATCTTTGGTAATTTCGTTAAATACCACACGACAATCCGAGTGAATATCAATATTTAGCGCAGTCGCAAGGTGCCAAGCAATCGCTTCTCCCTCGCGGTCTGGATCGGCCGCTAGATATACTTTCTTCACTTTTTTAGCCGCAGATTTTAATTCCTGTAAAACAGGTCCTTTACCGCGTATCGTAATATACTTAGGTTCAAAGTTATTTTCTGCACTAACACCCATTTGGCTACGTGGAAGATCTCGTACGTGTCCAACCGACGCTTTTACTTTATATTTCTTTCCTAAATATCGTTCAATCGTTTTTGCTTTTGCTGGTGATTCTACAATCACTAAATAATCCGCCATCTATGTCTCCCCCTTAGCGAGGTCTATTACTAATTTTTTTAAGTTACCTGTTGCAAAATGTATAACAGATTTTAAGATAATGCAACTTTTTTTCAATTTTTGTTAGAAAAGAGCTCCAGTGTTTCAACGATTTGATGACCATTCATGACTGGAATTGCACCTTCTAAAAGTAATTGATTGGTCCCCTTAGATTGTGTCGCATCAATAGGTCCAGGCACCACAAATACATCTTTCCCCTGCTCTAATGCGAGCTCTGTCGTAATAAGCGTACCACTTTTTAGGGCAGCCTCTGTCACAACTAAAGCTCGGGATAAACCACTAATGATTCGGTTACGCATCGGGAAATGCCATTTTTCAGGCTTCATATGAGGGGGATATTCCGTTATTAATAGCTGGTGCTCTGCCATTTGTTTAGCAAGAATCTGATTTTCTGCTGGATAGAGATAATTAAAACCATGTCCAAGTACAGCAATTGTGTGACCACCCATATCAATTGTTGCTCTATGTGCCATTGTATCAGCACCTCTAGCAAGCCCACTAACGACCGTATAACCACTTTGAACAAGAGGCGGTACTATGAGGTCCATTGCCCTCTTAGAATACGCTGTAGCCTTCCTAGAGCCTATAATAGCTATCTGTTTGTTATTTGTTAACAAAGAATACTGACCTTTCACATACAATACAGTAGGTGGATTGGATATTTCAAATAATTGCGCCGGGAAATATGGATGATAAAACGGTATGGGGAAAATATTGGCTTGTGCATACGCAGCACCAAAAGGTTTTATCATAATTTGTCGAAAACTTTGAGAGAGCTGATATGCTTTTTGTGCCGATATTTGTAGAATTTTCGCTATCTCATCATGATGAATGTCTTCAAAAGAGCTTAACATATTTACCGGGGACAATAATTGTTGAAGTTTCTGAAGAGGTAACGGGTATATATAATGCAAAGCTAGTAATCTCTGTGTATCTACTGCAAGGATCATTCAATAAACCTCCTTTATAATAGAAGAAATTAAATGACCGCATGATAATGCAACACAACTTTTCATCATTATTTATACATCTGCCATAAAATTGTCGTTTTTTTCATAAGTAAGTAGGAATTTGTTTCATGAAATATGATAGCAGCGTGTAAATAATGAAAAAGATGTAGCCGCAATAGCTACATCTTCCATTTTAATGGGTTTTACACTTTTCGTATAGCCCTTTTTCTTTAATTACTTTAATCAATGTTTCACCAATGACAGAAGGTGTTTCTGCAACTTCGATACCAGCAGCGTTCATTGCTTTAATTTTCTCAGCTGCTGTTCCTTTACCACCAGAAATGATCGCACCAGCGTGACCCATACGTTTTCCTGGAGGGGCAGTTTGTCCACCAATAAAGCCTACAACAGGTTTTGTCATATTTGCTTTAATCCATTCAGCTGCTTCTTCTTCAGCCGTACCGCCGATTTCACCAATCATAACTACTGCGTAAGTTTCTGGATCATTATTAAACGCTTCAAGAACATCAATGAAGTTTGTACCGTTGACAGGGTCTCCACCGATACCTACAGCTGTTGTTTGACCAATACCAGCTTGCGTTAATTGGTGTACTGCTTCATATGTTAATGTACCAGAACGAGAAACTACTCCTACATGGCCTTTTGTATGAATGTAACCTGGCATGATACCAATTTTACATTCATCAGCTGTAATAACACCTGGACAGTTTGGACCTACTAAGCGAGTCTTTTTACCTTCCATATAACGTTTAACTTTCACCATATCAAGGACAGGAATGTGCTCTGTGATACAGATCGTTAATTCTAATTCAGCATCAACAGCTTCTAAAATTGCATCTGCCGCAAATGGTGCAGGTACATAGATAACTGAAGTTGTAGCACCTGTTACAGCTACAGCTTCTGCTACTGTATTGAAAACAGGAACTCCCTCGATCTCAAGTCCACCTTTACCTGGTGTTACACCTGCTACGATTTTTGTGCCATACTCAAGCATTTGCTTCGTATGGAAAAGAGCTGTTTCGCCCGTGATCCCTTGTACAATTACCTTCGTATCTTTGTTAATAAATACAGCCATTGTTCTCTCCCTGCCTTCCTTAGCCTACTAGTCCCACAATTTTTTGTGCACCGTCAGCCATTGAATCCGCTGCAACGATGTTTAAACCAGACGCATTTAAAATTTCTTTTCCAAGTTCTACATTTGTACCTTCTAAACGTACAACTAATGGCACAGCTAAACCGATTTCTTTAGCAGCCGTTACAACACCCTCAGCGATAATGTTACACTTCATAATTCCGCCAAAAATGTTTACGAAAATGCCTTTTACGTTTGAATCAGAAAGGATAATTTTGAAAGCCTCTGTTACTTTTTCAGCTGTTGCACCGCCCCCTACATCTAGGAAGTTAGCAGGGCTACCGCCATAATAGCTAATTGTATCCATAGTTGCCATAGCAAGACCAGCACCATTAACCATACAGCCAATGTTACCCTCTAATGAAATATAGCTTAAATCATATTTGGATGCTTCGATTTCTTTTGGATCTTCCTCGTCGAAATCGCGTAATTCGACAATATCCTTATGTCTATATAATGCATTGGCATCAAAATTGAATTTAGCATCTAATGCCACTACATCACCTTGTCCAGTTACTACAAGTGGATTAATTTCTACAATTGATGCATCTTTGTCGATAAATGCTTGATATAAGCCTAACATTAATTTAACAGCTTTCCCCACAAGGTTTGCTGGAATATTCATATTAAACGCCATACGACGTGCTTGGAAGCTTGTTAATCCAACTACAGGATCTACTACTTCTTTGAAGATTTTTTCCGGATTTGTTTCCGCAACTTCTTCAATATCCATACCGCCTTCTTCAGATCCCATCATCGTAACACGAGATGTGGCACGGTCTAATACTAGACTTAAATAGTATTCTTTTTGGATATCAGAACCCTCTTCAATATACAAACGTTTTACTTCTTTTCCTTCTGGACCTGTTTGATGAGTCACTAAAATTTTCCCTAATAACTCTTTTGCGTATGTGCGCACCTCGTCAAGATTTTTAGCGATTTTTACACCGCCTGCTTTACCGCGACCACCTGCATGAATTTGCGCCTTGACAACTGTTACGTTTGAGCCAAGTTCTTTCGCTACTTTTACTGCTTCATCAGGGGAAAAAGCAACTTTTCCGTTTGGTACTGCTACACCATATTTTCTCAGAATCTCTTTCCCTTGATATTCATGGATATTCATAATACATCCTCCCATCAAACATTTGCATAGAATTGTTTTACTAACATAGACTATTCTAACGAAACATTCTGATAAAGTCTACACTTTGTCTTTAGTTCGAATTTTCTCTCTTATTATGACGCTTTTTTCTATTTTGTGTACTAAAACAGCTTGCAAAACAGTCAGAATACTTCATTTTTTCTGTATTTTTGCGCATGTTGTTGATCTAAACGATAAATAAAAGCAAAAACCTCCGAAACCGCCTGATATAATTCTTCTGGAATAGACTCGTTTAAATCTAATTGACCAAGCAACTGCACAAGGTTAGGATCCTCATAAATCGGCACATTATGCTCATTTGCACGCGCCAAAATATTCTCGGCAATTTTCCCTTTTCCCTTTGCTACAACAGTCGGACTATCCATTTGTCCAAGTTTATAGGTAAGTGCAATTGCTTCTTTTCGAGTAAATTTTTCTTCGCTCATACGCGGATATCCACCCCACTCTGTTCCTCTCGCTGTTCTACTACAGTACTTCCTTTTTCTGTTTGCCCCTTGTCAAATTGTTTAATAAAAACACCTGATAGTTGATAATCCTTTTCTGCCAATCCCATTTTCAAGGCAGCCTTTAATGGCTCCGCAAGTGGCTGAATATCCGAATTTTCATTAAATATCGTTACTGTAACTACTCTATTTTGAACCTGCATATCAATTACCGTTTCTTGCATGGATGCCATCTGTAAATAAAATAATACGCGTGCATAATTGGCATCAATTTTGCCATCTTCCTTCATGCGACCATTCCACTGTAACGTTGCATCCATCTTTTTGCCGAAAAATTCAAGCGGGACTTGCATAATGAGCTGATGTTGATGGCCATTTTCTCCTGAAGATAGCTGCATACCATTCATACGCGTCATCAACATTTCTGCCGCTTCTCTCAATTGTGGTGTAATATTACTTTCCTGCAATAATGTGTGGAGCTGTGGCTTTAATTGATGGGTAATCATTTGTATATCTGCTGATTTGTTCCCCAATGTCGCCTCATAGCTAATCCCTAAATTTTTTAACACCGTTTTAAGGGCATGCTGCATCGCCTTACTATCCACCGAATTTTGTACAAGTGCATCAGCTTGTGTCACTATTTGTTGAATCATCGGTTGCGGTGATTCAACACTAGTTTTAACAAGGTTACGCATCAGTGCTTCATTTTGTAATGGAGTCGTCGCTTCTTGCCTTATAAGAGATAGCAAATGTTCCTTGCTAGACAATGCATTAGCATCCTGTGTAAATAAACGATCAGCAGTATTTTGAGCAAACGCTTTTATTAACTGCTCCTGCATTTGTTTAGCAAAAATTTCTAATGTTTGCTTCGATACTGGTAATTGATTAAAACGATCCATTAACTGATTGAGCTGTAGTTTTTGTTCATTTGTTAAGAAATTTTGGTTGGCTGTCCATGATTTCAACTGTTCAATTAGCTGACTTACATTTTCAGGCTTTGATGCAAGGATCGTTTGTACAACTTGGCCAGCCTGCTGCATTGGTTGTGCCGCTTTAGGGTCATTGATATTCGTCCAGTTTTGCCATGTTGCTTGTTGTGGCAGTATGCCTGCTTCCTTTAAAATTGTTAAGGCTTGCATTTTTTCACTCATCGCAGCAGCATCATTTGTTAAGCTCTGTATCGCTCTAGCTAAAATCAGACTGCCTGTTTCTATTTCAAAAGGTTTAGCAATCGCTTGTACCTGCTGCATCAAATTTTGCTTAAGCACTTCAGATAAAGTAGTATCCCTTGCTAAAAGCTGTGCAAAATTATCCATAGTCATCGCCATACCAGATGTTTTTTGTCCACTTAGTAAGGCTTGAAAAACATCATTCGTCATTGGCATTTTAAGCTCTATCATTTTTTGAATGACCTGTAGTGCATCCGCTTTTGAAATGCCCTCTGGTAATGCCTTTAGCCACATTTCTGCCTGCATTAATTGCTCTTTTGAAATAGGTAACTGTTCCTTCATAAAATGTCCTAGCAATTGCTGCATCTCTGCTGTTTTAGGCAAATTCATGGATTCTAGTAGCTGATTGATTTGTTGATTTGGAGAAGATGCTTGTGCCATTGGTCCTGTAACCACTTTTAATTCGGTTTGTGGATTTGTTCCTGTTACCTGAAAGAAATGGGCATCACCCGTCTTTAACGGTACTTCAAGTTTCGCTATAAATTTTTGATTACCTACTTGTATTTCTGCCATTTGATCTGGATATAATTGCTTAATGGTACCGTGAAATACTTGTCCCTGCTTTAAAGCAAGTGGCTGATTTGCTGAAGTCATGGCATTTTGTTGTAGTTGAATCGGATTAAATGATGTGGCTGACATATACATACTCCTTTCATCAATTACTCCCTCGTGTCATTGTCCCATTCTGTAGCTTTATTGAATCATTGATTTTATCGGTTCAAATGATTTACGATGGTGAATTGTTGGTCCATATTCTTCCAATGCATTTAAATGTTGCTTTGTCCCATAGCCTGCATGTTGCCCAAAGCCATACATTGGAAATTCTTTGTCTAGTTGCTCCATATAATCGTCTCGGGCTGTTTTAGCTAGAATGGAGGCAGCTGCGATTGCTAAGCTCTTGGCATCCCCTTTGATAATTGAATCCTGAGGAATCGAAATGGGTAATGTCATAGCATCTACTAAAACTACATCAGGCTTTGTCGCCAATGATTCTACACTTACTTTCATAGATTGTTTGGTGGCCTCGTATATATTCAGTGCATCGATTTGCTGAGCGGATTGGAAATGAACAAAATAACTAATGGCATGCTCTTTAATTAACGTTGCAAAGGCGTTTCGTTTCTCCTTTGATAATTGCTTTGAATCATTCAGACCAACAAGGGCCTCACAATTTGTAGGTAAAATAACAGCTGCTGTCACAACAGGTCCCGCTAATGGTCCACGTCCTGCTTCATCTACACCCGCAACCAATGTATCGATACTCCCATAGCTTAAATCAAATGCTACTTTCGCTTGATGTTCTTGCAGTAATTGACGTTTTTTATCTTGTCGTTTTTGCCAAGTATGCCACGCCTTCTGTACACCTGTTCTTTCATCCGTTGCTATTTCTATCATCCAATCTTGCCATTCTTCTGCACCTTTCAATGCAGTGTTAATTTCTTTAATGGTTTTCATTTAAGTGCTCCTTCTTGCTTCTACTCAATAAAACTATATCATGTTCAGTTCTTTATGTAGTCTCATTCACTTGAAAACTATTTTCCTCTCTATAGTCATTATCGGTAAGAAAATTCATTCCTAAAAGAAAAACTGTCACAAAAGAACATGTGACAGTTTCAATACTTATAATTGTTCAGCCTCTTTTTTTAGCTGTTCATCAACAAAATCAAAGGTCAGTTTGCCTAATTGTAAGCCGCGTATATCTCGAACAATCAGCTGTGCTACTTGATCATAATCAATTTCTCCGCCAGGTCCAAATACACGGCGTAGCTTGCCAATATGATCAAAAGTATCCACTAGCTCCTCATGGATAAATTCGAAACCATAACGTTCCTCCATACGCTTTGGATAATGATCGGATAAGAAACGCAAGCCATAGACAGCTAAATCTTCCATATTTGTGATGGTATCCTTAATCGCACCAGTTAAAGCTAATTTAAAGCCTACTTCTTGATCTTCAAATTTTGGCCATAAAATACCTGGTGTATCCAGTAGCTCTAGCTCTTTACCAACTTTAATCCATTGCTGTGCTTTTGTTACACCTGGTGTATTTCCGGTTTTAGCGATATTTTTTTTCGCCAAGCGATTAATCAGTGTGGATTTCCCTACGTTAGGTATTCCAACAATCATGGCACGAATAGCTCTAGGTTTCATACCTCGCGCCTTCATGCGATCAAATTTCTCTTTTAAAATTTCTTGCGCCGCTTTTGTTACTTGCTGTAAGCCCTTACCCTCAAGTGAGTTTATGGCTACGGCTTTATGACCACGTTGTGCAAAATATTCTACCCATTTACGTGTTTCTTGCTCATCTGCCATATCCGCTTTATTTAAAATTAAAAGACGTGGTTTTTGGTTAATCACTTCATCGATCATCGGATTACGTGAGGATAGCGGTAAACGTGCATCTATTAATTCAAATATAATATCGACAAGCTTTAATTTTTCCGTTACTTCACGTCGGGCTTTCGCCATATGCCCTGGAAACCATTGTATTGTCATAGCTATACCTCCTAAACTAAAAGAAAAAGGGAGTGATTAAGCTCTCCCTTTCTTGCATTACTTTACAATTTTTATGTCACTAAATGGCCAGAAAATCAAACTTGTATTACCAATAATTTCCTTTTGTTCAACAAGGCCAATATGACGACTATCTTTACTATTTCGACGGTTATCCCCCATGACAAAAACATATCCTTCTGGAATAGTATCCACGGAAACATCAATATCTTTTAAGGTAAAGTCTTCTGTTAGGGTCCCCCCAGCAATTTGCGCTTTATATGCATCTAAATAGGGCTCATCTATTGGTTCACCATTAATATATAATTGATCGTCCTTATATTCCAGCGTATCTCCTGGCAGTCCTATTACACGCTTTATGTAATTTTTTTGTTCAGGTGCATGAAATACAACGATATCAAAACGCTTTGGTTCACCTATTTTATAACCAATCTTATTCACAATCATCCGGTCGCCATCTTCAAGGGTTGGCATCATGGACTCTCCATCAACTGCAATGGGTGTAAATAAAAAATATCGAATCACTGCAGCAATCGCAAATGCAATTAATAGTGCTTTTGTCCATTCCCATAATTCATTCTTTTCTTTCACTTGTTTTTCCATTGAGAATTGCCCCCTTGTCTAACACTATTTTAGATGATAGTGAATAAAGATGACAAGCAAAAAGAAAAGGGGCTTGAACACAAGCCCCTCACTTTTAAGTCATAATTATCGAATTTCTTTAATACGAGCAGCTTTACCACGTAGGTTACGTAGGTAGTAAAGTTTAGCACGACGTACTTTACCACGACGTACAACTTCTAAGTTAGCGATTTTTGGTGTGTGTACAGGGAATGTACGCTCAACACCTACACCGTAAGAAATTTTACGAACTGTGAAAGTTTCGCTAATACCGCCACCACGACGTTTAATTACTACACCTTCGAAAAGTTGGATACGTTCACGAGTACCCTCTACTACTTTCACGTGTACCTTAACAGTATCACCAGGACGGAAAGTTGGTAGATCAGTGCGAAGCTGAGCTTTTGTAATTTCTGTAATAATGTTTGACATTGTTTTCTCTCCTTAGACAGATGCTCTTGCACGCAATCTATGCCACAGCGGAACACCGTGATTCAGCACTTCACATAGAAGTACAGATTAGATGTTATCATAAATAGAGCAGGCAATCAAGCATCTTGATGATTGTTTTTTAGTTTTTCTAGATACAATTTTTGCTTGTCTGTTAATGGATAATGCTCCAATAAGTCAGGACGGCGCTCAAAAGTTCTTTTCAGCGATTGTTCCTCTCGCCATTGCTCGATTCTAGCGTGATTCCCCGATACTAAAACATCAGGTACCTTCATCCCACGAAACTCCGCAGGTCGTGTATAATGTGGATGCTCAAGTAGACCCGTTGAAAAAGAATCCTGGATATGCGAATTCTCTTGCCCTAAGACACCAGGCAACAATCGAACTACGCTATCAATAACAGTCATAGCGCCTAATTCCCCACCTGTTAACACGAAATCGCCAATGGAAATCTCGTCTGTCACGAGGTGCTGACGTATACGCTCATCATAGCCTTCATAATGACCACATAAGAACACTAACTCCGTTTCTTGTGCTAGCTCTTCTGCTTTTTTCTGGGTGAATCGTTCACCTTGAGGACACATTAAAATGATACGTGGTTGTTTGCCAGCAGTGATGGCCTCCACTGCACTAAACATAGGTTCAGGCTTTAAAACCATACCCGCACCACCACCATATGGATAGTCATCGACTTGCTTGTGTTTGTTCCCTGAAAATGTACGAATATCCGTGACCTCTAGCTTTACAGCACCTTTTTCTTGCGCTTTCTTTAAAATAGATGCACCAAAAACGCCTGAGAACATATCAGGGAACAGGCTTAATACATGAATGTTCATCATAATAAGCCTTCCATTACATGGATGATAATTTTTTTATCTACAACATCAATATCTTTTACGATATCTTCGATATAAGGGATATAATGCTCTTTCTTCGAGCCTTTAACTACCCATACATCGTTTGCTCCTGTTTGCAGGATATCTGCCACAACACCAATTGTTTCGCCCTCTTCAGAAATAACTGTGCAGCCTATTATTTCATGGAAAAAGAATTCATTTTCTGCAAGTAGATCATCTGTCATTTGATCTTTTGTTACTTTCAGCATGCCTTCTTTAAACGGCTCAACCAAGTTGATATTGTTCATGCCTTCAAAAGTTAAAAGAATAAAGTTTTTATGACGACGCACCGAACCAATCGTTACCCAGGTTGGCTTCTTATCGTCTTTTTTAAAGGCAGCAAGTTTATTTCCTACTGCAAAACGCTCTTCTTCAAAGTCTGTTGTCGATAATACACGTATCTCACCACGAATACCGTGTGTATTGACAATACGACCTACATTAAACCATTCCATTCAACTTTCACCTCGTAAAAAACTTCTCTCCATAAAGCATCCTGCTCACCAAATAAATAGCTACCGTTCGCTCATTTATCACCGCTTACAGATATGCTTGGAAGAATGTCGTTTTAGCTAAGACTGATTTGTCTTGTCATTATTAATATAAGCAATACCCTTTAGCTGTAATCGTTATAACAGTTTTCTGTTCTGCTTAAACAGAAGTACTAGATACATGCTGCTGTTAAAACAAGATAAAAAAAGGAAGGAACCTACAAGCTCCCTCCTTCTTTGTCCAGATTTTACGTTTCATGCTAAAAGCCACTTTGAACTCCTAAGCGACATGTAAACACACCTATCAGGACTCATTTGTACTTGTTGCAAGAGCGTGAAAATCTTTTCTATTAATCCAATATATCGACGTAGGTCTTCTTTTGATGGTGACTACCTGCCGCTGAATAAACAATTGTACGAATCGCTTTCGCTACTCGCCCTTGCTTGCCTATGACTTTCCCTCGATCCTCTGGATGAACAAAAAGTTTATAAACAATTCGATTTGCATTTTCATCCGTCTCAATACGAACTTCTTCTGGATAATCGACTAACGGTAAAACGATTGCTTCAATCAGCTGCTTCAAAGACGTCGCCCCCGATTATTTACTGAATTTTTGGTTATGGAATTTTTCCATGATACCTTGTTCTGAGAACAGGTTACGCACTGTATCTGATGGTTTTGCACCGTCAGCTAACCATTTAAGAGCTTTCTCTTCATCAATGTTTACAGTAGCTGGTTGAGTTAGTGGGTTGTAAGTACCAACTGTTTCGATTTGACGACCGTCACGTGGTGAACGAGCGTCTGCAACTACGATACGATAGAAAGGAGATTTTTTAGCTCCCATACGTTTTAAGCGAATTTTAACTGCCATTTTAATAGCACCTCCGAATAAGTTTCACACAAGATAGTATATTATCAATGTTTAGGTTGTTTGTAAAGTGTTTTTTCTTAACACCTAAAAATTATTATTTAAACAATGAATCAAAGCCTGGTAATTTCATTTTTTTCTTGCCTTTACCACTTGCCATTCCAGTCATTTGCTTCATCATTTTTTTCATTTCATCGAATTGCTTAATGAGACGATTCACCTCTTGAATAGATGTCCCAGAGCCTTTAGCAATACGCTTTTTACGGCTACCATTTATGATTTCTGGGTTGGTCTTTTCAGCAGGGGTCATCGAGTAAATAATGGCCTCTACACGCCCCATTTGTTTATCATCTACTTTTACATTATCCAAGCCTTTGATTTTGTTTGCACCTGGGAGCATTTTTAAAATTTCATCAAGTGGCCCCATTTTTTTGACTTGTTGTAATTGTTCAACGAAATCATCAAATGTAAAGGTTTGGGACTTGAATTTTTCTTCTAATTCTTTGGCTTTTGCTTCATCTACATTTGCTTGCGCCTTTTCGATCAGCGACAGAACATCTCCCATACCTAATATACGAGACGCCATACGCTCTGGATGGAAAGGCTCTAGCGCATCCATTTTCTCACCCATACCGACAAACTTAATCGGTTTCTGCGTTACAGAACGGATGGATAATGCAGCACCACCACGAGTATCACCATCAAGTTTTGTTAAAACAACGCCTGTAATACCAATGGCCTCATTAAAGCTTTCTGCCACATTGACAGCATCCTGACCTGTCATAGCATCGACAACAAGGAATACCTCATCTGGCTCTTTTAATGCACGAATATCTTTTAATTCCTGCATTAAATCTTCATCGATATGAAGACGACCAGCCGTATCGATAATCACCACATCATGATGCTCTTCCTTTGCCAATTCGATTGCTTGACGAGCAATTTCTACTGGAGATACCTCGGTTCCTAAAGCAAAAACAGGTAATGATAACTGTTTACCTAATGTTTGTAGCTGTTGAACGGCTGCTGGGCGATAAACGTCTGCGGCAACTAGTAACGGCTTACGATTAAATTTTTTCCGTAAGACATTTGCCAGTTTTCCTGTAGTCGTCGTTTTACCCGCACCTTGTAAACCGACCATCATAATGACTGTTGGCGGCTTTGTATTAAACTTAATAGGGCTTTGTTCGCCACCCATTAATTCCGTTAATTCATCTTGTACGATTTTAATAACTTGCTGCCCTGGTGTTAAGCTTTGCATAACTTCAACACCGACAGCACGCTCACTTACCTTTTTCACAAACTCTTTGACTACTTTTAAGTTAACATCCGCTTCGATTAAAGCAAATCGGACTTCTCGCATCATTTCTTTAACGTCTTGCTCTGATACTTTCCCTTTGCCTTTAATCTTTTGGATCGTTCCTTGGAGTCGTTCCGCTAATCCTTCAAAAGCCATTGCTTTCGCCTCCTAATCCCATTCTTTCAGCTGTTCAATAAGTGCTAACTGCTGTTCATCTGTCATACTTTTCTCTGTAATCCCCATTGTAAGCTGTGACAGCATTTGGGTACGTTGTTGAAATTTTTCAAGTAAACATAATTTTTCTTCATATTCCTCAAGCATCGCTTCTGTTCGACGAATATTATCGTAAACAGCTTGGCGTGAAACTCCATACGATTCAGCGATTTCTCCTAGAGAGTTATCATCCAAATAGTATAGTTCCATATAACTTCTTTGCTTATCTGTTAATAATGCTTGATAAAAGTCGAAGAGAAAGTTCATGCGTGTTGTTTTTTCAAGTAGCATCGAATGTTTCTCCTCCCGCTATTAGTCATTTGTATCATAACGAAAAGCGCCCGTCTGTGTCAAGGTAATCTCCTTGTCTAAAAGCTTAAATGTCTGCTTGCAGGCATATTTTACGCCTTTAGCAAGTATTACTCTTTTAAACAAGTCAATTCACCTATACACAGTCGAGCGTTTTATAAAATTACTCAGCGATGTTCGCTGTTAATCTTCATTATTTTCTAATTCTTTATCCAAACCATCGGCAAATAAACCATAAACATATCGTTCAGCATCAAATGGCTGTAGATCATCCATTTTCTCACCAAGACCAACAAATTTCACAGGAATGTGCAGCTTATTGCGAATAGCAAGCACAATCCCGCCCTTAGCTGTACCGTCTAGCTTCGTTAAGACAATACCTGTTACATTCGTTGCTTCTTTAAATGTTTGTGCTTGCACAAGTGCATTTTGGCCTGTTGTGGCATCTAATGCTAATAATACTTCATGTGGCGCATTTGGAATTTCACGTGAAATGACACGATGTACCTTTTCAAGTTCATTCATTAAGTTCACTTTGTTTTGCAAGCGACCAGCTGTATCGCAAATTAATACATCGGCTTTTCTATTTTTGGCTGCACGAATCGCATCATACATGACTGCCGCTGGATCAGAGCCCTCAGATTGTTTGATAACTTCACAACCGACACGATCTCCCCATACTTGTAATTGATCTATCGCACCAGCACGGAACGTATCACCAGCAGCTAAAACAACGGTTTTCCCTTGTGTTTTTAAGCGATGCGCTAGTTTGCCGATCGTTGTCGTTTTTCCAACGCCATTTACTCCGACAAATAGAATAACTGTCAGCTCACCATCTGGCTGCATATTTAGATCAATTAAATCTTCTTCACCTTGCTCATAAATTTCTACAAGCTTCTCAGAAATCACGGCTTGGATACCGTTCGTATCTTTTATATTTTTACGTTGTACTTCGAAACGCAGTTTATCCATTAGCTCCATAACTGTTTCAAAGCCGACATCAGCTTGTAATAATAAATCCTCTAATTCTTCAAAGAAATCCTCATCCACTTTACGATAACGCGCAACAAGGTCGTTCACTTTAGAAGTAAAGGAATTACGTGTTTTTTCAAGACCAGCCTTGAATTTTTGTGTAATCGACCAAGCAGAAGGCTTTTTCTCCTCTACTGGTGTATCCTCAATAACTGCTAGCTCTTGTACTTCCAGATCTTGTACTTCTGGCTGTATTTCTGGTTGTTCTTTTTCTATTTCAGTTGAAGGTTCTACTGCTGCTTCTTTCACAATTTCCATCTCTGGAGATTCTTCTATTTGCTCAACCACTTCTACATCAACAGTCTCAATAGCAGCCGTTTCGTTTGCTTCATCTAGATCTAGCTCTTGAAGATCAGCATCCTGCTCATTGTCAAGCGCCTCTAGTTTTTCTTCCTCGGCTGGATTTCCCATTAATTTATCTTTTAAACGCTTAAAAAAACTCATGCTTGTTCGCTCCTTTGCTCCGCAAGTACGGGTTCATCTTCTAATTTTACTGATACGAGTTTTGATACACCCGATTCTTGCATTGTTATACCATACAAGACATCAGCTCCCTCCATCGTCCCTTTACGATGTGTAATAACAATGAATTGTGTGTCACGGCTAAATCTTTTTAAATACTGGCTATAGCGCACAACATTTGCCTCATCCAAAGCCGCCTCTACTTCGTCGAGAATACAGAATGGTACAGGTCGTATATTTAGGATAGAGAATAATAAGGCAATTGCTGTCAGTGCTCGCTCACCACCAGAAAGCAAACTTAAATTTTGTAGTTTTTTCCCTGGAGGTTGTGCCACTATTTCAATGCCTGTTTCTAGTAAATTTTGCGGATCAATTAACACTAAATCCGCTTGCCCACCGCCAAATAATTCACGGAAAACAAGTTTAAATTGTTCTCGTATTGCATAGAACGTTTCACTAAAGCGCAATGTCATTTCTTCATCCATTTCTTTAATGGCTTCATGCAATGTTTCCTGTGCAGCAAGTAAATCCTCTCGTTGTTCAGTTAAGAATGTATGACGTTCAAGTACTCGTTCATATTCCTCAATCGCCCCTAAATTAACAGGACCAAGCTCTTCAATGGATTTTTTCAACAGTTTCACACGGCGTCGTACGAACTCTTCGTCTTCTATCGAAAGAGCTTCTTCCTCTGCCTCTTCAAATGTTAACTGATAGTTTTCTTCGAGTTGTTCTTTGAAATTATCCATTTCAAATTCTAAACGGCTTTGTTTCAACTCATTTGCACGTATTGCTTCAAGGTATCCTTTATGTATACGTTGCATTTCTTTCAGTTGTTCTTCTAATGTTGTGAGTTCTTGTTGTTGCCCTACCTTCTCCTCTTTCTTTCGAGAAATAGTCTCTTGTAAGGCATCTCTTCTCGCTTTCCATGTGATTACCTGCTCCTCAACCTCTTCATCACTTAAATGATTTGTCGATTCATCGGATTGAAGCCATAATATTTCCTGAGAAATATTTTCAACTTTTTGTTGAGCTTTGTTCAATTGTAGTGCTAGCTCAGCAGTGGAAATTTGAACTTGCGACATTTGTTCTTGCATTACTGCTAATTGTGAACGTTTTTCCGCTAGTTGCTCTCGTAATACGTCCTTCTCTGTCTCACCTTGTAGCTTTACCTTACTTAATTGCTCGACAGTATCATTGATTTCGACAAGCTCATCGGCGAGTGCGTTTAATCGCTCCATTGCCTCTTGCTTTTGTGATAACAATGCTTCCTCACGTGTTTTTACATCTTGAGTTTCAGTTGAAGTAAAAGATACTCGGGCTGATAAGCTTTTTTCAACAACCTCTAACTCGCGGATACGACCAGCCTGTTGCATCTCATCTTTTCGTAATTGCTCTCCTTCAAGCTTTAACTGTTCTACTTGATCTCGAAGTGTTGCAAGCTTGTCTTTTTCGGTTGCTACAGCCTGTTCAGCACTATAAATGGAATCCTGTAATGACTCTAGCTTGAGGATTAAATCATCTAATTCGGCTTTTCTTGTAAAGAGTGAGGATTGCTGTTTCATAGCACCACCCGTTAAAGAACCCCCTGCATTGACAATATCTCCATCAAGTGTGACCACTCGGTATCGGAAACCACATAATCGAGCGATTTGACTGGCCCCTTCCAGATTTGCTGCCACAATGACATGCCCTAAAAGATTTTCAACAATTGTACGATTATCTTCATTAAATGTCACAAGCGCATCTGCTATTTGAATAAAAGCTGGATGCTCTATCGCTAGTTGGATCGTAGCTGGATTAATTTTACGTGACTTCATCACGGTTTTTGGTAAAAAAGTAGCTCGTCCAGCTCGTTTTTGCTTTAACCAATGAATGGCTTGCTGTGCATGTCGTTCATTCGTTGTGACAATATGCTGAGAGGCTGCACCTAAAGCTGTTTCTATCGCTTGAGAGTATTTCCCCTCAACTTGTAGTAATTCAGCGACAGCCCCCTCAATTCCTTGTAATTCACCTTTATCACGAGCGAGCAAAACTTCTTTAACTCCTTGGAAAAATCCTGAAAAATCGGCTTCCAACTCGGCTAATGTATCTTTTCTCGCCTTTAATTGCTGCTGATGCTGATAAGCTTTATACAGCATATCCTGTTTCTCAACAAAGGAAGAATTTGTATTTTTTAACTGAACTTGCAGCGACTCATATTGTTCAAGCTTAGCTTGCAAATCATTTGTTGTGGAAGTGTGTTCAGCGACTAGCTTTTCTTTCTCAGCAACAATTTGCGTAAGCTCTTGTCCAATTTCATCAGTTTGATTGGACATTCTTGCTGCCATAGCCTTTTGTTGCGCTAATTGCTGATCGATATTTTTCAATTCATTCTTAATAGTTGCTTCTTCATTCAATGAATCAATATATCGATTTTTTTGTTCTTCAATTTCTTGTTCAATTTCCGTAACAGAACGATTTAATGACTGTTCTAACTGTTTAATGCTCTGCTTGAGTATGGAGAGTGCTTGCTGTTTCTCTGAAAATGCTTCTTTTTTCTCCTGTTCTTGTACAAGCAGTACGTCTACTTCTTCTTTTGCTTCTTGTAATGTCGCATTCAGCTGCAGTAGTTGATTGGAAGCATTTTGTCGTTTTTCAGCCATTAGTGCTTTACGACCATCCCAACGCTCTACCTCCATTGTGGCATTGACAAGATCAGCCTGTGAAACATCCAAATAATCATCAAGTTCTTTTAATAACTTGCGAATATTGGTTGTTTGTATATCGATTGTTGCAATATTTTGAGCTTGTTGTTGCTCAGTTGCAGACAGCTCGGTAAATTCAGCTTTTAGTGCATGCAAAGATTGTGCACAATTTTTAAAATCATGCACAAGAATGGCAATATCAAAATCTTTTAGCTCGGTAGACATTTGGACATAGTCTCTCGCACTAGAAGCCTGCATTTCAAGCGGCTCTAATCGGTTGTCTAATTCATGGAGTATATCTAATACACGATACAAATTCTCATCTGTCTCTACAAGCTTATGCTCTGCTTTTTTCTTTCTTATTTTATACTTTAAAACGCCAGCTGCCTCTTCAAAAATCGAACGACGGTCGTCAGGGCGGCTATTTAAGATTTCATCAACACGGCCTTGAGAAATAATTGAAAATGCCTCTTTCCCAAGCCCTGAATCCATAAACAAGTCCGTAATATCCTTCAGGCGACACTGTTGGTTATTTAATAAATATTCACTATCACCTGAACGGTATACGCGTCTTGTTACGCTGACTTCTGTATAAGAAAAAGCAAGTTGCTCGTCAGTATTGTCTAATATAAGTGTTACCTCTGCAAAGTTGAGTGGCTTACGAGAGTCACTGCCAGCAAAAATAACATCTTCCATCTTTGCTCCACGTAACGACTTTGCCGATTGCTCCCCAAGTACCCAACGAATCGCATCTGTGACATTACTTTTTCCACTGCCATTTGGTCCAACAACCGCTGTAACACCGGGTACAAAATCAATTCCAATGCGCTCCGCAAAGGATTTAAAGCCAATCACTTCTAGTCGTTTTAGGAACATCTATTAAGCCTCCTCTTTTGCAGCTTCTTCACGCATCATTCGCATTGCACATTGTGCAGCTTGCTGCTCGGCTTCTTTTTTTGATTTTCCACGACCAATACCAAGCTCTTGCCCGTTCAATAATACGCTTGATACAAAGGTACGGTTATGTGCTGGGCCTTTTTCATCGATTATTTCGTAATGAAGAAGTCCATTATTGGTTTGTTGTACCATTTCTTGCAATTGACTTTTAAAATCCATCACATGCGAAAAAGCACCTACTTCTACTTTTGGGAACACGATACGCTCTAAAAACGACACGACCGTTTGTAATTCTTGATCTAGATAGAGTGCACCTACAAATGATTCAAACACATCTGCAAGTAGCGCTGGGCGTTCCCGACCACCTGTTAATTCCTCACCTTTTCCAAGTAACACAAAGCGTCCAAATCCTAATTCATTCGCAAAAATAACTAGTGATGGCTCACAAACGATCGAAGCTCTTAACTTTGTTAACTCACCCTCGCTCATATTTGGGTATTTCTCAAAAAGATATTTAGAAACAGATAGTTCAAGTACTGCGTCTCCTAAAAATTCAAGACGCTCATTATCCGTAAATAGCTTACGGCGATGCTCATTCACATAAGATGAATGCGTGAATGCTTGATACAATAAATTTTTATTAATAAAAGTGATATTTAATTCATGCTGTAACAGCTCGAATTGGTTGCGTACTTTTTCAGGAAGTACGCCAGATTTCTGCATAGTTCCTTTTCTTTTCATAGCCATTGAACAAATCTGCCTTCCTAATAGTTTCTACCGTTTTAGTGTACCTTTTTCAAGGCGTTTATGCAAAAGTATTTCGGCTTAAACACAATGTTTTGGAAATTTTTTCGAAAATTTATCTTATTCATAGAAAATGATCTCCTCTAAAATGAAAGTTGAATGCTTGTGGGATGATTTTTGGTTAACTCCAGTCGTCAGCTCAAAAAAATTTTAGACATTATGCCCCCGATTTTTAACATGAAAAAGGGACGTCAATAGATCGAAAATCGATCTATTTCGTCCCCTTTGAATACATCTTTGTTCATTGAAGCTGCTTCTTCTATCAAGTCAAAGCAGACAAACTATTTCTACTTTATTCATGCTATCATAAATACCATTGTGTATTATGATGACCATCACATCTATAAAGGTGATCCATTTTCGCTAAATAAAGTTTTAACGAAATTAGTTTAATTTACTTTCGATGTATGAAATTGCAGAACCTACTGTTGAGATTTTTTCAGCATCTTCATCAGAAATTTCCATATCAAACTCGTCTTCAAGTTCCATTACAAGTTCAACTACGTCTAATGAGTCAGCACCTAAATCATCACGGAAAGAAGCTTCAAGTGTTACTTCGCTTTCTTCAACACCTAAACGGTCCACGATTACTTTTGTTACACGTTCTAATACTGTAGACAAATGATTCACCTCCCCTCAAATGATTATACAAAAAATCAGCGTATATGCCTAATCGAAATTACATTACCATACCACCATCTATATGAAGCGTTTGCCCTGTCATATAGTTAGCATCATTGGAAGCAAGGAAAGCTACTGCCTTGGCAATATCCTCTGGCTGTCCAAGTTTCGCAAGAGGGATCTGCGTAAGCATACCTTTTTTAATATCTTCTGGTAGTTGCTCTGTCATTTCTGTTTCAATAAAGCCTGGCGCAATCGCATTAACTAAAATATTGCGTGAAGCTAATTCTTTTGCCGTCGTTTTTGTGAGTCCAATAACACCTGCTTTAGCCGCAACATAGTTTGCTTGACCAGCATTACCCGCTACACCAACGATGGAAGAAATATTAATAATACGACCTGCACGTTGCTTCATCATTTGACGTGTTACCGCCTTTGTACAAAGGAAAACCCCTTTAAGATTCGTATTTAATACATCGTCCCATTCGTCTTCCTTCATACGCATTAACAGGTTATCTCTAGTAATACCTGCATTATTCACTAAAATATCAAGAGAACCAAATGTTTTCACAGCGGCATCCATTAATGCGGTTACTTCTTCCGTCTGTGAAACGCTAGCTTGCACCGCAATGGCTTCCCCACCGTTTGCTTGAATCATCTCAACGACTTCTTCCGCTTTTGCCTGTGAGCCACTATAGTTTACTACAACCTTAGCACCTTCCTCAGCAAGCTTTACAGCAATAGCACGTCCAATCCCTCTTGAAGCTCCTGTTACAACAGCTACTTTACCTTCTAATTTACGCATTGATTGACCACTCCTTCGACGCTTCTAAAACCGCTTCTAATGATGCTTCATCATGGACACAATAAGCAGCAACTGAACGATCAATTTTTTTCAAGAGACCGCTTAATACTTTGCCAGGTCCACATTCGATAAAGACATCGACACCTTGTGCAATCATTTCACGCATAGATGCTTCCCATTGCACTGCACTATATACCTGTTCAACTAGCTCCTGCTGAATCGCTGGTACATCCTTTAATTCCTTCGCCATTACATTGCCGATAACAGGGATTTCAGGTGCAGATAAAGTAATCTCTGCTAATGCTGCTTGCAGTTTCTCTGAGGATGGTCGCATCAATTCAGAATGAAATGGACCGCTCACAACTAAAGGTATTGCGCGCTTTGCCCCTGCTTCTTTTGCAGCAATAATCGCTTTATCTACACCTTCTTTAGTGCCTGAGATAACAATTTGTCCTGGACAATTCACATTGGCTACCTGCACAGAATCACCCGCTGCTGAAACCAGCTCTGTAACTGCGTTCAATGCCTCTAATTCCATCCCTAGAATCGCTGCCATCGCTCCTTGTCCTGCTGGTACAGCTTCATTCATATAAAGACCACGTTTATGCACGATAGACACGGCATCATCAAATGACATTACGCCTGCTAAAACCAATGCACCATATTCTCCAAGCGAATGACCCGCAGCATAGTGTGGCTGAATTCCTGCTGCACGCAGCTTTTCAGCTACCATTACACCGGTAGTAAGAAGTGCTGGCTGAGCGTGGTATGTCAGTGTTAACTCCTCAGCTGGACCTTCTAACATTAACTTAGATAATTCAAATTGAAGAGCTTGATCTGCACGATCATAAAATGCTTTACTGTCTGCTGCATTTTCAACAAACTCTTGACCCATCCCTACTACTTGCGAACCTTGTCCTGGAAAAATAAATGCTATTTTCGTCATTTGAATAATCCCCTTTGTTTAATCAATTTCTAAGTGACGTACTGTATCAGTAATCGTCGAAATAACAGCATGCTCTACCATCGTATTAGCTTGTCGAATCGCACTAAAAATTGCTTTTGCATTCGATGAGCCATGCGCTTTAATTACAGGTGCTTGTAAGCCAAACAACCCTGCACCACCATACTCTGTGTAGTCCATTTTATTTTTTAAGTCACGTAAATTATTTTTCATGAGTGCTGCTGAAATTTTCGTTTTCGTTGATGACATAAATGCCTCTTTTAACATTGAAAATAAAGCGCCAGCCGTCCCTTCAATAGACTTCAACACCATATTGCCTGTAAAGCCATCTGTTACAACAACATCCGCTACTCCATCAAGCAAATCACGCGCTTCTACATTACCAATAAAATTCAAATCAGCTTCCTTCAATAATTCGAAGGCAGCTTTCGTTAATTCATTACCCTTTTTTTCCTCAGTACCGATATTTAATAGGCCAATTCGTGGTTTTTGTAAGCCTCCAACCTTTTTAGCATAAATATCACCCATAATCGCATATTGCACTAAGTGCTCTGGTCGTGCATCTGCATTTGCTCCTAAATCAAGCATTAAGAAGCCTTTACCATCCAATGTCGGTAATGTTGTAGCCAAAGCTGGACGGGCTATCCCCTCAATTCGGCCAACTTTAAATAAGCCCCCTGCCATTAACGCTCCGGTATTCCCAGCAGATAGGCAAGCATCTGCTCTACCTTCTTCCACCGATTCCATCATGCGAGCCATTGAAGAATCCTTTTTTCGACGAACAGCACGTGCAGGGTCATCCGTTCCTTCTACTATTTCCTCACAATGTATGATTGTTAATCGATCATGTTGTTTTAAAAATGGCTCAAGCTTATCTTGCTGACCATATAATTGGATTTCTAAATTTGGGATTTGCTCTAATGCTAAGAGTGCACCTTCAACAACTGATTTTGGTGCATTGTCTCCACCCATTCCATCAAGCGCTAATTTCATTGTTACTCACCTTTACCTTTCGTGCGGTACATATCAAATTCACCAACAAAAACGGTTTCACCATTTACGGTAGATGTTACCTCGACTTTTGTACGATGATTTAGATCATCTCGTCCGATAACAATCGCTTTTGTAATAACACGATTTCCAGCACGCACAGGTTTCACAAATGTAATATTGGAATGTACGGTTAATGCTAGTTCGTCATCAATTACTGCGACCGCTAATGAGTTTGCTTGTGCAAACAAATGATGTCCACGTGCGATGCCATTGCGCTGAAAAACATGCTCTTCTTGTACATCAAAAATCGATAGTGCTCGATTATCTAATTCAATATCTACAATTTCTCCGATGACTTCATCAATCGGTAGAGATTTTACTTCATTTTCATAGTTTTTAGAAGCAACATCTTTAATTCGCTCTCGTAATTCTGGTATAGATAACTCCATACGATCTAAACGAATTGTTTGGACACTTACCTGAAACTGTGTTGCTAGCTGTTCATCTGTGACGAATGGATTTTCAGCTATCGTTTCAGATAGTAGTCGCTGTCGCTCTTTTTTCGTTCGTCTCAACATCATTCGCCACCTTTTGAGTTGTTATTAGCACTTGGTACTAATATCAGTATATAGAGTATAAAAAAAGAATGCAAGACTTGTTTTGAAATCAAGTACTCACATTCTCCTATGCTCATAAGCCCTCAATACTAATCGAAGCGCTCTCCTTGTAATACACCAGACTCTTCTAGCATTTTACGCAAGTATTGATAGTCATCATCCTGCCAAAACGCTTTTGTTTCAAGCATCTCTGTTGCATCTTTTCTTGCGGTCTCGAGTATACGATAATCATGTACTAAATCAGCCACTTTAAAATCTGGCAAACCACTTTGCTTTCTACCAAAAAAGTCCCCTGGTCCCCTTAATTCTAAATCTTTTTCGGCTAAACGGAAACCATCATTCGTTTCCGTCATCGACTGCATACGCTCTTTCCCTTCATCAGACTTAGGATCAGCAAGTAAAATACAGTATGACTGGTGCTCACCGCGCCCGACACGCCCTCGGAGCTGGTGCAATTGCGCTAGGCCAAAGCGCTCAGCATCATAGACAATCATAAAGGTAGCATTCGGTACATTAACACCTACCTCCACAACTGTTGTAGAAACTAAAAGCTGAATTGTTCCTTCACTAAAATCGCGCATCACCGCATCTTTTTCATCGGCTGATAAACGTCCATGCATTAAACCGACCTGATAACGATCTTTAAAATAAGTGGCTAGTTGCTCATAAATTTCTACAGCATTTTGAACATCAAGCTTATCAGATTCCTCAATAAGTGGACAAATAGCATAAGCTTGTCTTCCAGCCGCTAGCTCCAATTCTAGCTTGGACATCACAGAGCCGAGTTGCTCTTTTTTCATCCAATGCGTTTCAATCTGTTTACGGCCCGCTGGCATTTCATCAATTATCGATACATCCATTTCCCCAAATGCAGTAATAGCAAGTGTACGCGGTATAGGAGTAGCTGTCATAAAGAGGACATCTGGATTCTCCCCTTTATCACGCAAAATTCGACGTTGTTCCACACCAAAGCGATGCTGCTCATCTGTGATGACAAAACCTAGCTTTTGAAATATAACATCTGGCTGAATTAACGCATGTGTGCCAATGACAATGTCAAGATCACCATTTGCCAAATCTGCTAAAATCCCACGTCGCTCCTTTGTTTTAGTTGACCCAGATAACAAAGCAACACGAACATCAAAGGGTTGAAACCATTCTTTTAAGTTCTCCAAGTGCTGTTCCGCTAAAATTTCAGTTGGTGCCATTAAGGCTCCTTGAAAGCCAGCTGTCACAGCTGCATATAAACCGATTGCCGCTACTACTGTTTTCCCAGAACCTACGTCGCCTTGCAGCAAACGATTCATTCGATGTGGTTCCTTCAAATCTTTACAAATTTCATTAACCACTCGTTTTTGAGCATTTGTTAATTCATAGGGCAATGAAGCAATAAATGCTCGTAGTTTATGCACATCAAATTGAATGATTGTGCCACGCTCACTCTCTTTCCGCGTTTTACGTAAAGCCTGTATACGCAATTGAAAGTTTAATAGCTCCTCATAAGCAAAGCGTCTTCTTGCTTGTTTAGCATGCCCAGCATCCAGCGGAAAATGGATACCCTCCAAGCCCTCTCGTATCGGAACAAGCTTATAGGACTCCTGTAAATAATATGGAATCGCCTCTGGTAGCTCTGCACCAAAATCATCTAACACTTGTCGCATATATTTACGAAATCTTTTTTGCGGAATCAAACCTTTCAGACTATACACTGGCTCAAAGTCTACTTGATCTGTTTTTGGCCCAAATGTGACAGTTGTACCATTGATTACTTGTCTACCACGATCCCATTTCCCCGTCACGGTAATAATGGAACCCGGTACAAGCTTTTGCTTTAAATAACCTTGATTGAAAAATACAACTTTTACCAAGTGACGTCCTGCCAAAACTGTTACCTGAAGTCTTGATTTATTACGACCTAAAAATAATATCGTAGGCTCACGTTCTACCTTGCACTCAACTGTAACGCGTTCGTTATGTGGTGTTTGCGCTAAATCTTTTAAACGAAAATCTTCATGTCGATGTGGGAACGTCCATAATAAATCAGCTACTGTATTGATGCCTAGTGATTCAAGATGTGCTGCTGTTTCTTTCCCGATGCCTTTCACTTCATTGACATGGCTAAATAATTCAGTCATCCTATCCCACAACTCCCTTCATTCAAGTGGTACTCTTTATGTAACCATCCTAGCTTCCTCTATCTAATGTATCATATATTAATTCGCAGCCTCTACACATAAGCAAAAACCCCATCAATGCATGATAGGGTTATAAACGTCTGTCATTTATATTGCAAAATTATGTCAATAAAAAGCTTAATGGCATCAGGAAAGACATCTTCATCTAAATCAAATTTTGGATGATGATGTGGATATTGGCTTTTTTCGCCACCCATCCCAACAAAAATAAATGCACCTGGCTTATGCTTTAGATAATATGAAAAATCCTCGCCCCCCATTACTGGATCAACAAGCTCGAATACATCCTGCCCAAAATTTTCACAAACGATAGATTCTACGAAGCGTGATTGCTGAGGATCATTGATAAGGGGAGGCGTCCCTATAATAAAATCGATTGTCCCTTTCGCCCCAAAAGCATGGCAAACCCCTTCTGTTAAACTTACCATCTTCGTTTGAATGGTAGCTACTGTTTCAGGAGTTAATGCCCTAATCGTTCCTATTAATTTTGCTGTCTCTGGAATAATGTTATACGTTGTTCCTGCTTGAATATTTCCTACTGTAATAACGCCAGCCTCAATAGGATTGATTGTTCGGCTAATGATACTCTGAAAGGCTTGCATTAAATGGCTCGCAATATAAATGGGATCAATCGTTTCATGAGGCATTGAACCATGTCCACCATGACCTTGAATCTCAATTTCAAAATCATCGACCGAAGCCATCATTGGCCCATGTGTTAAGCCTATTTTCCCTTTCTCTAAACCCTGCCATAAATGAATACCAAAAATAGCATCAACATCTTCTAGCACGCTATTTTGAATTAAAAAATCTGCTCCACTTGGTGTGATTTCCTCAGCTGATTGGAAAATAAGCATAATATTTGGCTCGATTTTTTCCTTATTCATCGCTATCCATTGTGCTACTGCCAATAAAATCGCTGTATGCCCATCATGACCACACATATGTGCCACACCTGGCTTTTGAGAGATATAGGGTTTATCACCTTCTTCAACAATTGGTAATGCATCTATATCAGCTCGTAAAGCTATTGTCTTTTTACCTTTTGTCCCTTGAATCATAGCCACTACGCTAGGAGAATCATACTCTAATATTTCAATTTGAAGCTGCTCTAATCGTTTACGAATAAATTGACTTGTTTCAAATTCTTGTCCAGAAAGCTCTGGATATTGATGAAGATAACGACGATCCTCTATAGCTTGTTTTGTTAAAAATGGTAGATTAGTTATTTCCACTAAAAAAACTCCTTTTAATTTACCTTGAGCGTTCCTACAAAGGAATGGAGCGTCTGATAAAGCCACCCTTACAAAATGGGTGCTTATTTTATTATACTAAAATCATTCGCAACTAAACCAATATAAAAACATGCTACCTTTTTAGATAGCATGTTTCACCAGTTTTATTGAAGTGCTTTAATACTTTGTAAGCCACCATTTTCAAGAATGGCCTTACTAATAGCCTTACCAGTTGGTGTTGCCGCAAGACCACCTCGTGCAGTCTCTTTAAGGTTTGGACTCATAGATTGCCCAATGCGATACATAGCGCCAATTACTTCATCACAGGGAATACGACTTGTTACACCTGCAAGTGCCATATCTGCCGCTACTAGCGAGTTAGATGCACCTATGGCATTACGTTTGACACATGGTACTTCAACAAGACCTGCTACTGGATCACAGACAAGACCAAGCATATTTTTTAAGGTAATGGCAAATGCTTCCGAACATTGCTGTGGCGTACCTCCAGCCATTTCAACAATGGCAGCAGCAGCCATTCCTGCAGCAGAACCAACTTCTGCCTGACAACCACCAGCAGCACCTGAAATGGAAGCGTTATTCGCAACCACAAACCCAAAAGCTCCTGACGTAAATAAATAACGGATCATTTGTTCACGAGTTGGATTTAATTTATTTTTCACTGCAAAAAGCGTTCCTGGTACAACACCTGCAGAACCCGCTGTAGGCGTTGCACATATTGTTCCCATCGCTGCATTTACTTCATTTGTTGCAACGGCTTTGCTTACAGCATCTAATAATAAATCACCTGATAGTGATTTTCCTTGCGCAATATAATTTTGAAGCAATACGGCGTCCCCACCAGTTAAACCTGTTACTGATTGCACACCTTGTAATCCTCGTTCAATGGCTTCTTCCATCACGGTTAGATTTCGATCCATTTGTTGGATGATTTCTTCTCGCGTTCTGCCAGTAATCAATATTTCCTGTTCGATCATGATTTCTGATATTAATTTTCCTTCTTGCTCTGCTCGTTCTACAAGCTCACGAACATTATGAAATAAAACGTCCATTTTGGGACACCCCCCTTAGTTATTAATTTTAGAAACCTTTGTAATATGTGGAATTAAAGATATTTGCTGTAGCACCTTATCTTCAATGTTTTGATCAATTTCAATCACCATTAGAGCTGTTAAACCACGTTCTATACGTGAAACTTCCATATGCCCAATATTGACTTCATGCATTGCTAAACAATTGGCTACATTGGCAATACAGCCAGCACGATCATCATGCACAACAAGAATTGCTGGCATACCACCTGTTAAACGTAGCTTAAAACCATTGACTTCACTGATTTCAATTTTTCCGCCACCAATCGAAATACCAACTACAGACATTTCCCCTTCATCGTCTCCAATGACAAGCCGAGCTGTATTGGGATGCTCCGTATTAGCCGTTTCGGGAATAAATTCATATTCTAATCCCACTTTTTCGGCCTCTTCAAATGCTATTTTAATACGGTCATCAAATGTATCGTAATCTAATAGGCCCCCCACTATCGCAACATCTGTACCATGTCCTCTATACGTTTCAGCAAATGATCCATATAAATGAATTTTTGCCCATTTAGGTTGTCTACCAAATAAATCCCTTGCAACACGCCCAATGCGAGCTGCACCTGCCGTATGAGAGGAGGAAGGCCCAATCATGACTGGTCCAATAATATCAAATACTGAAGTAAACTTCATACAAACACCCCTCTATTCTATTCATATAATAATATTTATTTTTACTTATATCATGCTTGATAGCTACTATAAAAGTAAAGCATTTAATTTATCAACTTTCAGAAAATTACCACTACTATAATTTATAGTAACTATATAGGCTTATTTTTTGTCCACACCATATATACACATCAATAAAACAGTTGATATTCCAATAATTCCAAATTTTTTATCCTCTGGACACGTACATCTAGCTGTTCATATTTAGCACGTTTTTACTAAATATTATACATCCTCCTCTTTGTAGCATAAACAAAAGCAGTACACGTTTTGTGCACTGCTTTCTTTACGGAATAGCAAAGTAGCATGTAATTATTCTACTGAAATAATATATGGATATAACCCTTGTTTACCATCAAATAATTCAACTTCTACATCTGGATAGTTCTCTTCAATGAAAGCTGCTAATGCTGAAGCAGCCTGTTCAGTTGTATCTTCGCCATAGATCACTGTAACTATCTCAGCATCTTCATCGACTAAATCTGTGATTACCTTTTCTGCTGCATCCTTTAATGCTGGTGTAGAAAGGACAATTTTACCTTCTGCTAATGCCATAAAATCATCTTTACGGATTTCCACACCATCAATAGATGTATCACGCACTGCATAGGTTACTTGACCTGTCTTCACATTAGCAAATGCATCGGACATTGTCTTTTTATTTAGATCAACAGCTGCTTCAGGGTTAAACGCTAAAATCGCTGCCATCCCTTGTGGAATCGTCTTCGTAGGAACAACCGCTGCGTCAATCTCTAATAGTTCAACCGCTTGCTCTGCTGCCATAACGATATTTTTATTATTCGGTAAGATTAATACTTTTTCTGCACCGATTTCTTGTACGGCTTTAACGATATCTTCAGTTGAAGGGTTCATTGTTTGACCACCTTCAATGACATATGAAGCACCGATAGAGCGCAATAATTCTGCCACACCCTCACCCATCGCAATCGTTACGATAGCATACGGATGTTTTTCTACTTTTTTGGCAGTCGTTGGTGCTTTATGCTCCTCACCAACAATCGCTGAATGCTGCTCACGCATATTATCAACTTTTATTTTAATAAGACTACCGTATTTTTGTCCGATTGATAAAACAGAACCTGGTTGCTCAGAATGGATATGAACTTTCGCAATTTCTTCATCGGAGATCACAAGCAAAGAATCCCCCAAAGGATTTAATTCATTACGGAAATGCTCCTCATCGAAAGGTTCTTTCCCTTCTTCTAAACGCACCATTATTTCAGTACAATAGCCAAATTCAATATCTTCAGTATTCATGAAATCCTGTACTCTATGATGCTCTGCATTGATTAAATCATCTAAGGTCGCATCATTTTTCTCTGGAAGAGGCTCACCTTTTAAAGAGGCTAGAAACCCTTCATACACAAATAGTAAGCCCTGACCACCACTATCCACAACACCGACCTCTTTTAAAACAGGTAGCAATTCAGGTGTGCGATCTAATGAAGCCTTTGCTTCTGCTATAAAAGCTTCCATCACGGCAATGATATCGGTTTCAGTTTCTGCCACTTCTACACCTTTTTTTGCCGCCTCACGTGCTACTGTTAAAATAGTTCCTTCCACAGGTTTCATAACAGCTTTATAAGCTGTATCAACACCCGCTTGGAAAGCCGCTGCAAAGCCTTTTGCATCAATGGTTGCTTCTTTTTCAATAAACTTCCCAAAGCCTCGGAATAATTGCGATAGAATAACGCCTGAATTTCCGCGCGCACCCATTAAAAGACCTTTTGATAATGCCTGTGCTGTTTTACCAATATGTTCTGAAGCGGCAAGTTCTGTTTCCTTTGCGCCAGATGTCATCGATAAGTTCATATTAGTCCCTGTATCACCGTCCGGTACTGGGAATACATTTAATGAATCTACATAATTTGCATTTTGGTATAGATGATGCGCACCCATTTGTACCATTTCAGCAAACTTTATACCGTCTAAAGACTGCATTCGATTTAGTTCCTCCTCTTAATTCGCTACACGAACGCCCTGTACAAAGATATTGACAGATTTTACGCTCATACCTAATGTTTTATCTACTGTATATTTCACTTTCGATTGCACTTGGTAAGCAACTTCCGAAATTTTTGTCCCGTAACTAACAATAATGTACATATCTATATGTAAATCGTCGTCCTGTTGTCGAATAACAACACCTTTTGCGAAGTTTTCTTTACGTAAAATATCAGTTAGACCATCACGAATTTGATGTTTAGATGCCATGCCAACAATACCGTAGCATTCTACAGCAGCACCACCAGCAATTTGTGCAAGTACATCTGTTGAAATATCAATTTGGCCGAATTCATTGTTTAATTCAATTGACATAGGAATGCCTCCTTGGCTCTTTTTGACTAAAGTATATTGTAACACTTTCGTTATAATTTAAGCAACCTAAGGCAGTATAGAAAGGCTTTATAGCAACGTTTTCTGACTTCAAATAGACGCATTTTCCTTTCCGTAAAAAATTGCCATTTTACGAAAATAGTTATTTCGTCCGTTCTGCTTAGCTAAATATAACGCTTGGTCAGCAATATCACAGCATGTTTGTAAATGCTCATGCATTGTCAGGTTAGCATGACACATTCCAATACTAACCGTTACGTATCGAACAATATCTGATTGCCTATGTGGAATCTTTAAGTCACGCACTTCCTTTAAAATTTCTTCACATATAGGCTCAGCAAACTTCTCAGTATGCTGACTAATCATAATAAATTCTTCTCCACCCCAACGAGCAACAAACGCCTGATACTTCTCTGCAATTTCCGCCAATAAGGAGGCTACTTTAACAATGACCGCGTCACCCTGTATATGTCCATAGTAATCATTAAACTTTTTAAAATAATCAATATCAATCATCATTACCGTTAATGTTTGTGGTTGATGAAGCTGATGTCCTATTTTAGTCAATTGCTGATTAAATGCTCGACGATTTGGCAGATTCGTTAAAGGATCTTTTAGTGCTTGCTCTGCTAACGCTTTATTTTTAACAGCTAACAGCTCTGATAATTGTTTCGTTTTGGTCATTTCTTCATCCAATAAAATATGCTGTGTAGTTATTTGTTTCCGAACCTTGTAGGCCTGATATTGAATTATGATACCAATCGGAATTAAAAGAGACATCGGTAATATGACTTTAATATTGTCACTGGACATGCCAACACTCAAATACGTACTCGCAATAATTGCTGGTGCAGAAAGTAAAATAATCCAACTAATTTTTCGTAAAGGTAATGCAAATACCGTACAAATAATGATTAAAATCACCTCATATAATGCTGCATGATGAAAGAAATAAACATCCATTACCGAAATTGCCGTAATCAATAGCATAATCGTGTAAATATAAATAACAACTAGGTGTTCATACTTTTGTATATTAACAGAGGTAATGTGAATTCGTTTTTCCCTAACAAATAACAATACGGCTATATCTATATAAAACATGGCGATATGAATGGCAATATAGACGGGGACCATGGCTCTTTCTGCTTTGACAAAGAAAACCTCTCCATAATGAATAAGGGAAATAATAGCCGATACATACATAAGTGACCAAGCAACTGTTCTCATCCCTTTTAAATTCGACTGAACCATTTCTTTGCGAATAGAAAAACCTATTTTTTCTTGATTTTTCATAATACTCGCTCCTATTGTCCGCTTTCAGTTATATAATGTTCTATATGTATCGTCTAAAGAATGAAAAATACAAGTAGGTCGAAATTTTTTTGATAAATAAAAAAGTTGATACTTTTATAGCATCAACTTTGTTTATATTATATTCAGTTCAATATTTTAAAATTTATTTGACTAAAAAAGACTTTTAATAAGCTTGTCGATCATAACAGGCATTTCTTTAAAGGCACTATCCACATGCAGTCTTTCTGTTTTTTGGTGTGCATCTTTGCCAAAGGGACCGACATTTAATACAGGCCCCTGTAATGCAGACATCTCTTTAAACGGAATACTATACGTATCTCCCCATACAGGTGTGTTACGTTCGAATGCTAACCACTCGTTTGAATCATCTGTGTAGTTAACATAACTTAAATCACAAATCCCGTTAAAATAATGAATCTGCTCCACCTCAATAGCAAATGTTTGAGCCGTTTTCTTCATCAATTCAATCGATTGAATAACAAGTGGATGATTGGATGAATTAATTGCTGGATAATAAGGTGGTGCATATAGCAAAACTGTTGCTGGTGCTAATTCCTGACAACGAATCATGAGCTGATCAACAATACGTATAGATTTTTCACGATCGTCCCATGCGTGATGCTGAAGAACTTGCTGTTTGATCGTTCGCACTTCCTCCTCACCCAATTTATGGATAGCATGCTCCAACAATGCCTCATATCGCAAGACCTGTACATTCCCTACCCCTTGTACTTTTTCTCGAGTGCAAACTTTTTGGTATTGCTCATTACAAGCAGCCATGGCTTGTAATGCCACTTGTTCAAAGATAGCCATTACTTCTGCAGCTGTACGTTTTAATAAAAATACATTGTAAAGTGCAGCCGCACGATATGGTGTTTGTGTAGAATACTCCATTTTTAAATCTTTTAATTGTAAAGAAACTGGCAGTGGCGTACTTTCTCCCAAATCTGTTTCACGGAAAAGAGGATTCCACTCCATGTACTGTGTCATATAAGAAGCAATAAAGTTAGCGGTCATGCCCTTTAAAGGTTCGCCAACATGCGTCTCTTTGCCATAAAATAAAGCAGCTGGCATTATTTTCCCTATAGTACCTGAATAAATATATTCATTTGTATCAGATGGCCCTTGCGAAAAGGAAGGTTCACTATTTAAAAATAATTTATAGGTTAGCCCATGTTGTTCACGAAGTCTCACAAGCTCCACAACAGCAGCTCGCATTCCAGCAGAGTTTACTTCCTCATCAGGTACAGTAGTTAAAATCAAATTAATTGGCCATTGTTCAAAGCTTGCCTTTTCAATGAGCTGCATATGTAAAGCAAGTCCCATTTTCATATCCATTGTGCCACGACCAAATAAATAATTACCTGACTCCAAATCAATTCTAGCCGCTTCTGGTAAATCTTCTTTGTATTTAGACTCCATCAGTTTTTTTGTTAATTCCTCTGGATAAAAAGCTAATGGCTCTAGTTCTCCATATTCCTCCGTATGCACTGTATCGAAGTGACTGATTAACACCACTGTTTCTGTTGCTGTTGGGTGCTTATAAAATGCCGTAACAGCATTTCTTCCAAGCCCTGCATCATGTAATTCAATAAGCTCTGGATGTTTTTCAAAATATGGAAGCGTTAACAATTTATCTTTTAATTTATAGGCAAAGTCATTTTCACCCTTTGTCAATGTCCTGCTTTCCCAACTGACAATTTCACATAGCAATGCTCGCAGTTTTTCAGGTGTATTCCACATATAATTATTCATACAAACTCTCCTTTAGCCTCAATTCGTTAAATTTTTGGTTAACGAATTTCTAGTGACTCTTCACTTTTACTATCTGTCGTTGTTGCATTTTTTAATTTCAATTGATAAAAAATCATACAGGCAATAAAGAAGCCAATCCCGTAAAGTAAACCGATTCTTTGCGTTGGATCAAACGCTAAAAATACTAAAATAAATACACAAAAGATAATACAAAATACAGGTATTAAAGGAAATAGAGGTGTTTTAAATTTTAAATCAGCCAAATTTCCTCCCGACTTTACATAACGATAGCGGAACATTAGTTGAGAAGCACAAATCCCCATCCATGAGATTGTGACAGAGATTCCGGCCACCGACATGAGTAACACAAATACTGCATCTGCTTCCATTACACTTGTTAATAAGGATAATAGTGAGAAAGCCATTGTAAAAATGAGCGCATTTAACGGCACTTTATTTTTAGTCAATCGACCAAATAACTTAGGTGCCATTCCCTCTTGTGACATAGAGAATAATAAACGTGTTGACGCATACAGACATGAATTGCCGACTGATAAAATAGCCGTTAATATAACAAAATTCATGATACTAGCTGCATATGGAACACCTGCTATATTCATCAACGTTACAAATGGACTTTCTACAAGACCAAGCTCTGATGCTGGGAATATCGCCGATAATACAATAATGGAGGCAATATAAAAGACTATAATTCTAAAAAGAATAGTACGAATCGCTCTTGGAATATTTTTTTCAGGGTTCTCGGTTTCACCTGCTGCAATACCAACAAGCTCTGATCCCTGATAAGAGAAAATAACATTCATCATTGTGACAAAAATAATAGAAATACCTGCTGGGAATAAACCAGTAGGTGCTAAATTTGTCAGATGTGGCGTTGGACGATCTGCTAATGGAATTAATCCGAAAATGGCCGCACCACCTATAATGATAAATGCTATGACTGCAACAACTTTGATACTAGCAAACCAGAACTCTGCTTCAGCGAAGCCCTTTGTTGTTAAAGCATTTAAGACAAATAAAAGAACCATAAACACAGCACACCAAATCCATATCGGTACAGTCGGAAACCAATGTTGCATTAAAATCCCAGCAGCTGTAAATTCAACACCAGCTGTGGCGGCAGACCCGACAAAATACATCCAGCCTAATGAAAAACCAGCTGAAGGACTAATGAAACGTGTAGCGTATGTCTGGAAGGAGCCTGTAACTGGCATATAAACAGCCAATTCCCCAAGACAGTTCATGACCATAAACAAAATTAGGCCACCAAACAAGTAACCAATTAGAGCACCACCTGGTCCTGCTTGATTAATGGTATAGCCAACATTTAAAAATAAGCCCGTTCCAATAACACCCCCAAGTGAAAGCATTAATAAGTGACGGCTTTTCATCGATCGATTTAATTGATTGTTGTGAAGCTGATCCCCTTTATTCAACATCCATCCCTACTTCCCATATAGTGTAAATATTCAGATAATCAAAGAATAAAAGTACCCAATCAATTTTCCCTTTTAAATTGATTGGGCAATGTTAGCATGTCTTAAAAACGTAATGATAAACAGCTTAAGCCACCATCGTGTTTTCTAAACTCAGACATCTCAAGTTCAATAGTTTGATAGCCAAGATTTTGTAATTTACGATTTGTTTCTGGGTAGCCAGCTGGAATAATAATATAATCATTTACTTGAATACAGTTAGCAGAATATTCATCTTCTTTAGGAATCACGATTTTATCATAAGATTCAAATGCAGGGTGATCGACAAACTCACCAGCTACCACCATACGATTATCCCCAACATAGGCAACCCCTGTTTTTAAATGGAAGAACTCTTTTAATGGAATAATAGTCGCTTCATAGCCTTCTTGCTCAACAATTTTTTTAAATTGCTGTGCGCCTTCTTCATTTGTACGGTCTGAGATCCCTACGTAAAATTTCTTCTCTGCTTGTAATACATCTCCACCATCAAGCGTTCCAGAGCCTTTAATATAGTAAATTTTTTCAAAGAATGGTTTCACTGCTGGTTCAATATCTTCGATTTCACGATTACGAGCAGCTGCTCCAGGGTTTGAGATAATAGCAAATTCAGATGTTAATACTGCCGTATCTTCTACAAATGTTGAATCTGGGAATGCTTCATTTGCTGGTAATTGTGTAACCTCAACGCCACATTTTTTCAAAGCATCTATATACTTTTCATGCTGTTCAAACAATTTTTCTAAAATGGGTTTACCTAAATCACTAGTTGTTAAACCGTTTACAAAACTATTTCCTGGATTTTTAACAATAACATTTTTAAACATAATTTTCGTCTCCTTTATCCTCTTACTACTGGACAAGTTAGGCATGTTGGCCCACCTGTTCCTTTAACAGTAATTTCATCACCTTTATATTCAAACACTGTTGCACCAGCATCAAGTAGCTGTTGTTTTGTTACTTTGTTCCCTTCAGGAATAACGCACACTCTTGGTGCAAGCGCCAAGACATTACAGCCCAGTGCATCATACTCATCCTTCGGTACTTCTATTAATTGGATACCTCGCTCGATAAGCAGTTGTCGGAAAAATACTGGCATTAAACGTGAATGTACAACAGCTAAATCTCGATCTACCATACTTATGAAAGACATTAAATGTAAACACTCAGCTTCACCTAAGTCATGGGGTAGCTGCACAACAATAAACTCATCCACCATATCCGCTGTCATTTCCTTTAATTGATGGATAGCTTCATCATTTGTACGATAACCTCTACCTACAACGAGTGTTCGATCATCTAACCAAACAAGATCTCCACCATCTGATACCGCCTCTCCTGTTAGTTCCCCAATGATTGGAATACCTTTCTCCTGTAAAAAGGCCTTATATACTGCTGCTTCTGGCTGTCTCAATTTTTTGCCAGATTTCAGTATAATGGCGCCATTTGGTGTGAATTTAACTGGATCATGTGCATAAAGCGAATCTAACCCTACTTCATCATTAGCAGGCAAATAATCAATCGTATCAACATACTTTTCAAGAATCCTAATAAATTCAGCATATTCTCTTAGCGCTTCTTCATAGTTAGGCTCAGATAAATAGTTAAATGTTTTCCATTCATCGCTAAGATGTGCCTGGCTTCGGAAAGCATCTTTCGGATGTTTTACTATAACGTGTTTCAAAGGTGCATACATTGATGAACAATAATGCATTCCCTTCACCCCTTTTCCGTGTAGTGGAAAACGTTTCCGTTAAGAGGAAAGTTTATATGAAAAATATATTCGTTTTATGCTATACTGTCAATATATTTAGAAAACTTTTTATTTTTCCTTTAATCTAAATTTGATTTATCCATTGAAAAACAATTGTACGAGGATTCATTTTACACATCTTTGTATAGACATCTATTCGCTCGAAAATATTGGAACTAGACGTAATTGGAGAATAAAAATAAAATAGGAGGAAGGGAGGTGGGACAAATGCAATTATTAGAGCGAGCTATGACGATTGCGAAGGTTTTAGCATCTGAAGCAAATGACCGTAGCTTGTCTATTTCAGAGCTTTCTACAAAATGCAATTTACCACTAAGTACTTTACATAGAATTTTAAAAGCCATGATTAAACAAGGTATGATTGAACAGGATGAGCAGACTAAGCATTATCGCCTCGGAACAATATGGATGGAACTTGGCTTACAGGTATATGACACGATGGATTATATTAGTAAAATTAGACCTGAATTAGAACGCTTAGCAAGAGAAGTTGAAGAAAGTGTCTATTTAAGTAAGCCCGCTGGTTTAGATACAATTATTATAGAAAGAATAGACAGTGCTGCAAATCCGATTCGTATTTATGACCAACTTGGCATTCGCATACCTATGCATATCGGCGCAGCCAATAAAGCCATTCTTGCTTCTATGCCTGACACTCAGTCAAAAGAAATTTTGGAACAGCTAATAACGAAAGACGAAATTGCTGAATTAGAAGGACAACTTCAAAACATCCGACAGCAGGGCTATGCAATAAGTCATGGAGAACGAACTGCTGGTACTTCCTCCATTGCGGTATCTGTACAAGATGGTTTTGGAGAAGTGATAGGTGCAGTGAGCATCGGCTTTGTGAATTTTAATGTCTCTCAAGATCATATTAATACATTAATTGAGCGCTTAGTTGATACTGGTAAACGTGTATCGACAAAACTTGGTTATCGTGGAAAAGGGTAGTAATACTTCTTTTCTTAAGTTTCCTTTCTTTTACTAACTGATTTTTGCCTGTAAAGGTTTTTTTCTTGAAAGGATATGTGAAAACTATTGCACTGAACGCCATCGTATGTTAAATTATTATGGTATGTGAAATACCGAACTGAAATAATAATCTTTCAGCATCAACAGTAAGGAGGGAATACAACATGCCAAAACAATGTGTAATCACTGGACGTAAAGCTCGTACTGGTAACAACCGTTCCCACGCTATGAACGCTAACAAACGTACTTGGGGTGCTAACCTTCAAAAAGTTCGTATCTTAGTTGACGGTAAACCAAAACGTGTATGGGTTTCTGCTCGTGCATTAAAATCAGGTAAAATCGAGCGCGTTTAATCGCCGCTTCTAAAAAATCGATTTCGCATTGGGCGCAAATCGATTTTTTTCTTTTTACAGTATTCAATATACTTAACGTAAAAAAATCCGACTAACATTAGTCGGATTTTTTTACTTTCTTATCTTTTTTAAATAGGTTAATACACGTACGCGTGATACTACTCACGAATTTCGGCAGCTGGAACGTATATACTTTCAGGACTCTCTCCCCCTTACGCTAATCTATGCTTCTTATCATTAAACATATGCCATGCGAGAAAGATATAGACCCTGAAGTTCCTATTATTTCATTACTTGTAAATCGTGATGTTCCTAAAGAGATTTCCTCATTCGTTGTTTCATATTTTACTTGCCGTAATGTCACATTTTGAATCGGTTCCTCATGAGCAAAAAAAGACAAGTATCGGTATCGATCATCTGCAAAAATAGTATGCGTACCAGGTAATAAAAATTGCAACATATTTGCATGATTAATAATCTTCAGCTCAACTTGAGGATGCTCTTTTTGGAGTCGATAAATGGAACGAACCGCTGCCTCATAATGATCTAAGCGCCCACCTGTAACACCTGTTAGGACAATTTCTTGAGGTGCATAAGTATAGGCTTTAAGCAAAGCTAAATCCGTGTCTGTTTCATTTTTCTCTTCCTGAAAACGTTGTTGGTCATTGGTTTGTGCCATCACAAATTGATATTCCTCATTTGTTAAGGAATCAAAATCACCAACAATGGCATGAGGGGTAATCCCATGCTCCAGTAAATATAAAGCACCACGATCTGCTCCAATAAATACTACATCCTGTTGTTGAAACGATGAAAATGAGCAAAGCTCTTGTTTTGGACCACCTGCACAAACAACGACTATCGTCATCTCTTAATCGCTGCCTCACCAGCCGCTAAAATCTCTTGGAGTGCAGCTGTTCGATCTTCTTTACTATAAATAGCTGATCCTGCCACAAAAATCGTCGCTCCAGCCTGTGCACATGGAACAATCGTTTCAGCAGTAATACCACCATCAATTTCAATGGCAATCTCTAGACCCCGCTCTTTAATAATTGCCAATAATGCTTCAATTTTAGGTACAACAGAATGAATAAATTTTTGTCCACCGAAGCCTGGATTAACAGTCATCAACAATACCATATCGATATCTTCTAAAATGTGTTGAATCGACTCTATTGGTGTATGTGGATTTAATACTACGCCAGCCTTTACACCATAAGAACGAATTAATTGTATTGTTCGGTGTAAATGACGACATGCTTCAACATGCACTGTAATATAATCTGCACCAGCTTTTGCAAATTGTTCAATATACTGATCTGGATTTTCAATCATTAAATGTACATCTAACGGTAAATTCGTTAATGGACGGATAGCATCCAATACGATTGAGCCAAATGAAATATTCGGTACAAAGTGACCATCCATGACATCAATATGAATCAGTGTTGCACCTGCTTGCTCTACTTCTTTTACTTCTTCCCCTAATTTTGCAAAATTTGCTGCTAAAATTGATGGTGCTATTTGTATCATCATTAATACCTCGGCTTTCGATCCATAATTTCTTGCATAAATTGTTCATAATGCTTGTAGCGGTAGTCACGAATTTCTCCCGTTTCTACTGCTGCCTTTACTGCACATTTTGGTTCTTTCAAGTGTAAACAGCCTCTAAATTTACAATCATCCGCCACTCTGACCATTTCAGGAAAACATGCGCCTAATTCCTCTTTATCAATTTCATCAAAATCAAAAGAACTGAATCCAGGAGTATCTGCCAATAAACCATCACAGACCTCAATAAGCTCGACATGACGAGTAGTATGTTTTCCTCGCCCTAAGCTTTGCGAAATGATGCCTGTTTTTAAGTTTAATTCAGGAATTAGTGTATTCAGCAAAGTTGATTTTCCAACACCAGATTGACCTGCTAATACAGTGGTTTTTCCTTTTAAAATAGGCTGTAGGCGTTCAACTAATTCTTCTTCATCTTTATAGGTTTGTAAAACCGTATAGCCCATGTTTTGATAATCGACGATATATTGCTGTAATTCCTCACGTTTATCATTTTCCAGCAAATCCATTTTTGTTAAACAAATAATAGGATGTACATGGAATGATTCTAAAACAACTAAAAAGCGATCCAATAAAATGGTATTGAAATTAGGTTCTTTTACGGAAAATACTAAAATACCTTGATCAATATTGGCAATTGGCGGACGAACTAATTCATTTTGACGCTCCAAAATCTTTTGAATGGTACCATCCGATCCTTCTGTTTCCGTTGAATATTCTACAATATCACCAACAAGCGGGGATTCTCCGCGATTGCGAAAGACCCCACGTCCTCGACATTGAATAAGTTGATGACCATCATAAACATAATAATAACCGCTTAATGCTTTTCTTATTTGGCCTTGCGCCATCCAATTCCTCCTTAATTGACATCCTCATATTTAACTTTGTCTTCTAAGATTATTTCTGAGTCACGGATAATTCTATAACTTGCATCTTTGCCTTCTTCAATAACAAGCTGTATATTGTAAGGTGTATCATCTAAAATTGGAAACTCTACTGGTTCAGAAAATGTATGATTTTTATCTTGAATTTCAATGCGAATGTTTTGAGCTATACCCTCTTCTGTAGGTTTATACTCAATGACTACAGGTATGACCAGTGGTTTATCAGGCTTTTTCGCTGGTCCTTTACTGATCACAACGGATATGAAGGAACCTTCTTCCACCATAGTACCCGCTTTTGTCAATTGTGATATCACACTGCCCGCAGGAATCGACTCATGATATTCTTCACGTGAAATACGCCAATTAAGGCCAACTCTCCTCACATAGTCATCCATATCCGCTTTTGTATAATTATTGAGGTTTTCAAGCCTTATCATTCTAACCCCTTGGCTTACTTTAAACGTAATTGTTTCTTCCTTCGCAACAACTTCAGTATTTGGGGGTATACTTTGCTCAATGATTCTTCCTTCTGGTTCATTAGAAGGGACATCCTCTTTTAGTACTTCTTTATACTTTCCTTTTATTAAAGCTTCCACTTGACTATAATTCTGTCCAACATAATTATCTACAGTCGTCATTTCCACACCTAAGCTGACGATTAAATCAATCTCTGTGCCTTTTGTACGCAATGCATTTTTTGCTGGATCTGTTTCAATGATCTTACCTTTCTCAATTTCCTCATGGTTCCGCTCCTGATGCTCCTCACCAACAACAAACCCCTCTGCTTCTAATTTTTTTGTAGCTTCTTCCACAGTTAAATTTGTCACATCAGGTACAGAAATCTTTTTCGGGCTAAACGAATCTGTTGCAAATAAAAAGAATAGGAAGATGACAATCACAGTAATCAATAATCCAGCAACATACTTTGGCCAATTTTTCTTCTTTCCCTTAACAGGAGCTGGTTTTTCTACAGTTTTTTTAGGCTTTGCTTGAGATGGTGTTTTCACTTCCATAATCGGTTCCATAACTCTCGTTTGGGTTAAATCTTCGCCTTTTTTATGAACAGGCTCTTTAATAATTGGTATAGCTTTCGTCGTATCATTATCAACAGGTATGACAAATTTTGGTTCGTTTACTCGTGTTGGTGATAAGACTGTTTCCAAATCATCATATATTTCTTCCACTGTATTATAACGATGGGAAGCATCTTTAGCCGTAGCCTTCAGCACCACATTTTCCAAACTTTGAGGAATGGTTGCATCAAAAGCACGAACAGAAGGTGTTTCTGTTTGTAAATGCTTGAGTGCAATGGAAACTGCTGATTCTCCAGAAAATGGTAATTCACCTGTTAATAATTCATATAGCACAATGCCAAGTGCATAAATATCTGATTTATTAGTAGCCGTCCCGCCTCGGGCTTGCTCAGGCGATAAATAATGCACCGTACCTAACACTGAATTCGTTTGTGTAAACGATGTAGCACTTAACGTCATGGCAATACCAAAATCAGTTATTTTTACATTACCCTCCGCATCCATTAAAATATTTTGCGGCTTAATATCACGGTGGATAATATGATTTTCATGGGCATTTGCAATGGCAGACGTTAATTGTTTCATAATATGCACACTTCTAGCAGGAGAAATTGGTGCAAATTCTTGTATGTACTGCTTTAACGTTTTTCCTTGAACATATTCCATCACGATATAATGTAGATCGCCATCGTCCCCTACATCATAAACACTAACAATATTTGGATGTGTAAGACTTGTAGCAGACAGTGCCTCACGTTGAAAACGTCGATGTAATTCATCCTCATTGGAAAAATCATAGCGTAATATTTTTATGGCTACATCACGGTTTAATATCATATCGTGCGCTAAATAAACATTGGACATACCTCCGCCACCAATGAGCTGCAAAATTTTATAACGGTCACTAATTCTTTTACCTACAAGCATTCTTACACCTCCTCATCCTTTTTTGTTAGTAGCACGAGGGAGATATTGTCTTCTCCCCCGCTGGCATTTGCCAATTCTACAAGCTTACGTCCTTTTTCTTCAATGGCATCTGGATACGTTATAATTGAAGCCATTTCATAGACAGTGAGTTTATTGCTTAAGCCATCTGAACAAATGAGTAAATACGATTCTGATGCTAAATCTACTTCATAAAAGTCTGGCTCTAGCGTTTCCTCTGTTCCAACAGCTTTTAAAATGAAATTTTTCTTTGGGTGTGTCAAAGCTTCTTCTTCACTTATTTCGCCATTTTCTACCAGTACATTTACATATGAATGATCTCTTGTTATTTGTTGTGCACCATCTTCAAAGAAATAATACACACGACTATCCCCAACATGTGCAATGAAGCAATGATACTCTTCTATTAACACCGCAATAAACGTCGTGCCCATTCCTTTACAGTCTTCATGTGATAAAGAATAGTCATATATCGTTTTATTCAATTGCTTAACTGTGTGCAATAACCATTCTTTTTTTGATGTTGTTGATACAAAATGATGTGCGTCTGCCTGTAAAAAAAAGGATTCCATCTGTTTAATTGCCATATCACTTGCTACATCACCAGCATTATGACCACCCATGCCGTCCGCCACAAGTGCTAGTGCAAGCCCGTCAGGACGTTTAAAAAATGCAGCACGGTCTTCATTAATTGATCGTTTTAAACCAATATCACTTTCGACTGTGTATTCCAACACTGGTCACCTCGTTTCTTCAGATCTCTCTTGAGCACGTAATTGACCACACGCAGCTGCGATATCTGAGCCTTGCTCTCGGCGGATCGTTACGTTAATCCCATTTTTCTTTAAGGTTTTTTCAAAAGCAAAAATTTGACTACGAGACGTACGAACATAATCACGTTCTGGTACGTAGTTGACAGGAATCAAGTTAACGTGACATTTAATTCCTTTAATTAATGCCGATAACTCCTCTGCAATTTCCACTGAATCATTTTCACCAGACATCAATCCATACTCAAAACTCACTCGTCGCCCTGTTTTTTTAGTATAGTAACGAACAGCCTCCATTAATTCATCCAATTTGTATGCACGAGCAATTGGCATTAGCTTTTGACGTGCCTCTTGGTTTGGTGCGTGTAGTGACACGGCGAAGTTAATTTGTAATTGTTCATCTGCAAACTGATAAATTTTTGGAACAATCCCTGATGTTGATACAGTAATATGACGTGCACCGATATTTAACCCTTTTTCATGGTTGATTACTTTTAAGAAGTTCATCATCGCATCATAGTTATCGAAAGGTTCGCCAATACCCATAATGACAATATGCGATACTCGCTCGCCCACTTCATCTAAAGTCTGCTGCACTTTGACAACTTGCTCCACGATTTCTCCTGCTAGTAGATGTCGCTTCAAACCACCTAAAGTGGAAGCACAAAATGTACAGCCGATTCGACATCCTACTTGTGTTGTTACACAAACAGAGTTGCCATATTCATGGCGCATTAATACGGTTTCGATTGAATAGCCATCTTGCAATTGAAATAAAAATTTAATGGTACCATCTGTAGATTCTTGCTTAATAATGGTTGATAGTGTTGTTAACGCAAAATTGGCTGTTAACTTATCACGCAATCCCTTTGAAAGGTTCGACATTTCTTCAAATGTCTTTACACGTTTATTATACAGCCAGTCAAAAATTTGAGTAGCACGGAAAGGTTTTTCACCGTTTTCTGTTAACCATTCTTCTAACTGATATGGCTGTAAAGAATAAATAGATTCTTTTAAATTTGGTTTTTCTTTCTTGACACGTCGGACGGGCTTGTCTTCCGCTTCATCAACTAAATCGTTAATACGTTCATTAAATTTCTCTTGATCCACCATTAGTTGGATTCTCCTTTTTTACGAAAGGCGGCAACGAAGAAACCGTCACTGCCAAAGTCTTGTGGAAAGACTTGAAGCATGCCATTAGCTTGCTTTTCCGCTAATTTTGTTGGTAAAGACTCTAGTTGTATTGCTTCCATTTCTGGATGCGCTGTTAAAAAGGCATGAACTGTGCCTTCATTTTCTTGTAGATCGACTGTACAAGTACTGTACACAAGCTTTCCATCTGTTTTCAATACTTTAGTTGCTGCCTCAAGTAAAGCTAATTGGATTTTTTGTAGATTTTCTAAATCTTCTTCTCGCTTTGTATATTTAATATCGGGCTTACGTCGCATAACCCCTAGCCCACTACATGGTGCATCAACTAAAATAGCATCAAAAGACGCTGCTTGTAAAAATTCGGGTGCTTTCCGTCCATCAATTGGGGCTGTTTCAACAATATCAAGCCCTAGACGTTCTGTATTATGGTCGATTAAATCTAATTTATGTGGATGAAGGTCTGTCGCTAAAATAGATCCTTCATTTTTCATTATTTCGGCTAAATGTGTTGTTTTTCCACCCGGGGCTGCACACATATCAAGGACACGCATGCCAGGAGATGGATTTAACACTTTAGCAGGTATCATTGAACTTTCATCCTGGATAGTAATGTGACCTTCTTTAAATACTTTTGTACGTGCAGGTTGACCATTGGTTACACGTAAACATTCAGGCATTAAATCACTTTGCTGTACTGTTAATCCTTCTTCCTCTAGTTCAGCAATAGCCTGTTTAACGGTTGTTTTTGTTGTATTCACACGCACTGTTTGCATAGCTGGCACATTGTTTTCATGCAACATTGCTGTTGCTAGCTCTAAACCGTAGTTTGCTACAAATCGTTGCACTAACCACTCGGGATGGCTTGTTTCAATAGCAAGTCGCTCCATTGGATCTGCTATATCCTCTGTAGAAGGAACGCCGCTACGTAACACCGATCTTAAAATCCCATTCACCGTCGAAGCAATACCACGATGCCCTCTACGCTTGGCAATTTCCACTGCTTCATTTACAGCAGCATGTGGTGGGATACGAGTTAAATAATGAATTTGATACAACGATATTCTTAATAACCAACGTACCCAATGATCGACTGACCCACGAATAAAAGGCTCTAAATAAAAATCAAGCGTCATTTTATGCTGTAAAGTTCCATACGTAATTTCAGTTAATAAGGCACGATCTTTCGCCTCAATTTTATGTCGTTTAATTGTTTCGTTTAGCAATAAGTTGCTATATGCTTGGTTTTTATCAACTGCTAATAGAATAGATAATGCAGCATCTCGCACATTTCCATCCCAAATCACTACACTTTTTTTACTCATTTAAATTGGTCCCCAATCTGTAATTTAGAACCTGTACCACGTAAATACTCCTCTGCAGTCATACGCTTCTTGCCAGCTGGCTGCACGTCATATAAGGCTAAAGTTGTACCGTTGCCAGCAGCTACTTCAAAATGATCTTTCTCAATCGCTACAACTGTACCTGGATTCGTCTCATGCTTGCATTTACCAATAGCTGCCCACCATACTTTAAAATTACCATCCTCAAAAGTTGTATAAGCAACCGGCCACGGATGAAGACCACGTACTTGATTGTATAAAGTAGCAGCATCGTTTGTCCAATCGATGCGTTCTTGCTCTCTCGAAATATTGCTGGCGAAGGTAACAAGTGCTTCATCTTGGACTGTTCGGCTATTTGTACCATTTATAATAGAAGGAAGTGTCTCTTTTAGGAGCTCACAACCCACTATGCTTAGCTTTTCAAAAAGGCCACCTGTATAGTCGTTTTCTTCAATAGGAATCGCTCTTTGAGAGATAATATCTCCAGCATCAAGCTTCTCTGCCATATACATAATGGTTACCCCAGTCTCTTTCTCGCCATCTATAATAGCTTGATGAATAGGAGCGCCTCCACGGTATTTTGGAAGTAGTGAGGCATGAACATTAATGCAGCCAAAAGCAGGAGCATCTAATAGCTCCTTTGGTAGTATTTGTCCAAAAGCTGCTGTTATCACTAAATCTGGCTGTAGAGCAAGAATTTGTTGTAACTCTTCAGAGCCGCGCAATTTTTCTGGTTGAATAATTGGTAAGCCAAGTTCCAAAGCTGCAGCCTTCACAGGTGGTGGTGTCAATACACGCTTTCGCCCAACTGGACGATCTGGCTGTGTCACAACTGCTTTAATATCGTATCCTTCATCATGTAGCATACGCAAAATAGGTGCTGAGAAGTCAGGTGTCCCCATAAAAATTATAGACGTCATTTTATTCCTCCTCTTCTGCGTACAGTTCTTCAAGTTCTTCTGCTGTAATAATACGCTTGATTTTCGAATCAAACAGCACGCCGTCTAAATGATCAATTTCATGTAAGATGGCACGGGCATCAAAGCCTCCTGCTTCTAATTCATATACACGTCCTTCACGATCACAAGCTTCAATTTTAACATAGTTAGGACGTTCTACTTCACCATATAACCCTGGAAAGCTCAAGCAACCTTCAATATCTATTTCCGCTCCATCTGTTTCAATAACCGTTGGATTAATCATTTCTAAAATATCGCGTTCCTCACCTAGTTCTACAATTGCTACGCGTAAGCCTACATCTATTTGTGGCGCTGCAATACCAACGCCATCATATTCCACCATTGTGTCATATAAATCATCTAGTAATGCAATGATTCCATCATTAATTTCTGTCACTTCTGCACATGGTGTTGATAGTACTTTTGCTGGGTTTTCGATTACTTTTTTTATAGCCATTCTCATTTCCTCATTTCTGTATTCAAGCTAGTGCAATAGCTGATTGTTCATTTTACTATTGTAAAAAAATCTTGCTGTTAATTTCACTATATAGTAGACGGATCTAAATCTACCGTCATTAATATTCCTTGTTTAATCCATTCTGCTCGATACATGGCAAGCAGTCGCTGTAACACTGGAATTAGATTTGGTTCAATTTTATATTTTATCAAACATTGATAACGATATCTATTTTGGAGACGAGCAATACTTGCCGTTGTTGGTCCTATAATGGCTACTTGATTCGATAAATTTCCTCGTAGCCAATCTGCCACTCGTCCAGCATATTCAGCAGCCATCATGACATCTTCATGAGATAATTGAATAAGGGCTACAAAATAATAAGGTGGATAGCTGGAGCGACGACGTAAAAACATCTCTCGTTCATAAAATGGTTCATACTCCTGCGTTTTGGCTAGCTCAATTGCATAATGCTCAGGGGTATACGTCTGAATAATTACTTCCCCTGGCTTATCATGTCGTCCTGCCCTTCCACTTACCTGTGTTAGTAGCTGAAATGTGCGCTCTGCTGCACGATAATCAGGTAAATGCAAGGATGTATCAGCACTTAGTACACCGACAAGAGTAATATTAGGAAAATCAAGACCCTTTGCGATCATTTGCGTCCCCAGTAAAATATCTGCATGTCCAGCTCCAAATGTATCTAAGATTTCTTCATGTGCCCCTTTATGCTTCGTGGTATCTACATCCATACGTAACACTCTTGCATCAGGAAATAGTTTAAAAAGTTCTTCCTCGACTTTTTGTGTACCTGTACCAAAGTAACGAATATGATCGCTTTGACATTGTGGACATATTTTAGGAACAGATTCCTCGTAACCGCAATAATGGCATTTTAATTTCTCCGTTGTCCGATGATAGGTTAAGGAAATGTCGCAATTTGGACATTGTACAACCGTACCACAATCCCTACATAGAACAAACGATGAATAACCACGACGATTTAAAAACAGCACCATCTGTTCTTTTTTCTCAAGTCTTATACGAATCGCCTCAGCAAGAGAGTCTGAGAACATCGAACGATTTCCTTGACGAAGCTCTTCACGCATATCTGCAATAAAAACAGTCGGCAATGCTTGGTGTAAAGCACGTTGCGTTAATGAGAGTAGCGTATATACGCCCTTTTTAGCTCTGGCAAATGACTCTAAAGCTGGTGTTGCACTACCCAAAATAATAGGACATTTATAAAATTCGCTCCTCCATATGGCGACATCTCTTGCATGATAACGCGGCGAGTCTTCTTGCTTATACGTTGATTCATGTTCCTCATCCAAAATAATAAGACCAATATTCGTAAAGGGTGCAAAAATAGCGGAACGAGCACCAACTACTACTTTCACTTTACCTTGTTGAATTTTACGCCATTCATCATACTTCTCTCCAACAGATAATCCACTATGCATAACAGCAACCATCTCACCAAAGCGACTGCGGAATCGCTCAGTCATTTGAGGTGTTAAAGAGATTTCAGGTACCAACATAATGGCTTCTTTCCCTTCATCTAGCACCTTTTGAATAGCCTGTAAATAAACCTCTGTCTTACCGCTCCCTGTTACACCATGTAGCAAAAATGTTTGCGCTTGTTGCTGCTCTATAGCTGTAGTAATAGCTTGAAGAGCACCCCTCTGCTCCTCTGTTAATTGTAAGGCCTGTGTACGAGAAACTTTCTTCGTAAATGGATCACGAAAAACTTCCTCTTGAATAAACTGGGCAGCTCCTTTTTCAATTACTGCCTCTAATACCGATATCGAGACTCCTGTTTCCTCACAAATGTGCTGGGGTGATAAAATTTCTCCTAGATGTTGACACATCCATTGTAGTAATAGACGTTGTTTAACGGCTCTTTTTGACTGTTCCAAAGCCTGTTCTACAAGTTGCTGGTCTTCTGTAATTTGAACCATTCGGATTTCTTTTACATTGCCCTGCTGCTTCACAACATTCTCAATTGAAACAATGCTCTCTGCAACCAACTGCTTTAATAAAGGAAGTAAACCTGCTCGCTCAAATTCTTTAAAGTTGGCTTGTTGGCGTTTACCAAAAATGTACTGTACTTCTTCTGGTAGACTTTGAGACTGTTGTAATTTAATTATTTTTTCATACTTAGCCCGAAGTGCAGATGGTAACATCACTTGCAAGGCATCTATTTCATAGCAAATCGTGTTGTTCTTTAACCATTTCGCCATTAGCAGCATTTCTTCTGTCAGGACCGGCTCCATGTCTAAAATTTGAGTGATAGCCTTTAATTTATTCAGTGGTACATCTGTTTCCTTTTTCAAGCCAACGATAAAGCCTAAAACATTTCTTGGACCAAATGGCACTTTCACACGACAGCCTAATTCTATTACGTTTACCCATTCGAGAGGTACTTGATAATCAAAGGGACGGTCTACATGGTAGGTAGAGACGTCTACAATGACCTCTGCTATTAAAAAGCTCATTGCCCCTCATCCTTTGTAATATGAGACCAGAGTGTCTGTGCAAAAAGCTGGGGATTTGTCGTAGCCAAAAATTGTCCATTAAGCTGAGCATTTTCACTAAAATCAATCCAGCTATCAGAAAGTATATTGATCATTGGTTTACCTTGCACTTGCTGTCCGAAAGTGATTGCATTCGTTCCTTCTACAGAAATAATCGGCGTTTCGTCGATGGTTGGTACATTCGCTGCATGTATAAAAAATGCTTGGGGATATTGGATTTTATAGGCTTCCAGTTGTTGAATAACATCATACAAATTGCTATTTTCAATTTCAATCACATGTGCCCCACGTATCCTTGCCTCATTCGCTAATGCTCGTCCAATAATGCCACTTGCCTGTGGGCTAATCATATGCTTTTCATCTAATGGTACTTGCAACGCACCTGCTGTCACAATTACGGTTTTACCTTTTAATGGTTTGGATTGTCCTGAAAAAAAAGCCTTTACTAGGGCCGTTATTTTTTCAGGTTCCTCTAAACGTCCCTTCCCGACATAGCCACATGCTAAAAACCCCTCTGAAGGCTCAATGAATTGGTATCCATCAGCTGATAGCCGATCTAAATTTCGTTTTACCGCTGGATGGTCATACATGTGTACATTCATAGCTGGTGCAATCCAGACAGGGGCTGTAGTAGCAAGCAAGGTTGTTGTGACCATATCATCAGCAATACCATTGGCTAATTTGCCAATCATATTGGCCGTAGCGGGAGCCACTAAAATCAAATCAGCCCAATCTGCTAAATCGATATGGGCAATCACACTTGAATCTTTTTCATCAAACGTGTCAAAATAAACGTCATTTTTGGACATCACTTGAAAACTTAATGGATTCACAAACTGTCTAGCAGAAGCTGTCATCATAACTTTTACATTGGCCCCTGCTCGTGATAGCTTGCTAACGAGCGCAACAGCCTTATATACTGCAATTCCGCCTGAAACACATAGTAAAATATTTTTATTCATGCTAGGTGTCGTCCTTTCAAATGATAAGCTCCCAAAGAAGGATTCCCTGGGAGCTCTCGGCATTCTGTATAATCAAAATCTACTGCGAACTAGCATGCATGTAACCCAACTACGTTACATGTATGTTAAATTTCGTCTTCGTACACAGCGGACTCATCCTGTGATACCTTCGTAAGTACACCTGCCGCTACTTCTTCAAGTGCTCTTCCTACGTATTTATGAGAAACATACTTGTGTAAACGTTCTGTATCTTGCTCTTCTTGCATTTGGCGAGCACGTTTAGAAGCAAGGCTCACTAATGAATATTTTGAATCGATTTCTTTTTTTAAAGCGTCCACTGATGGGTATAACATTGTTTTATTCTCCTCTCAACATTGACAAATATCTTTTTTCAACACGTTCTCTACGACAATGCTCGGCTTTAATAATCGCATTTATACGATCACAGGCATTCGTCACTTCATCATTCTCCACAACATAATCATACAAGCTCATCATTTCAAGCTCTTCACTTGCAGTAGCTATGCGTTTCGCAATGATATCCTCTGTTTCCGTCCCACGCCCAACTAAACGGTCTTTTAATTCCGTTAAACTTGGAGGGGCCAAAAAAATAAATAAGGCATCTGGTGCTTTTTTACGAATTTGTGCTGCACCCTGCACTTCGATTTCTAAAAATACATCACGACCTGCATCCAGTGTTTCATTCACATAGGCTAGTGGTGTTCCATAATAGTTACCAACAAATTCAGCGTGCTCTAATAAGCCACCTTGTTCAATTAACGTTTCAAATGCTTCACGTGTCTTGAAAAAATAGTCTACACCATCTACTTCCCCTTCGCGAGGATTTCGTGTTGTCATCGAGATGGAATACTCATAATTCGTATTCGGCTGAGAAAATAATTCTTTTCGCACTGTCCCTTTACCTACACCAGATGGGCCAGACAGAACAATTAATAATCCACGTTCTTTTATCATTTATTCTCTATATCTCCCTTAATTTATAACAGACACGTGCAAGTTATTCGATGTTTTGCACTTGTTCACGCATCTTTTCTAAAATTGTTTTCGCCTGAACAACAGCAACCGCTGCTTCTGTAGATTGATTTTTTGAACCAATCGTATTAATTTCGCGATGTATTTCCTGCATTAAAAAATCTAATTTACGTCCAACTGAAATGGTTTCAAGTAATGTTTCCTCCAGCTGATTAAAGTGACTATCTAGTCTGTCTAATTCTTCGGAGATGTCTACGCGTTCTGCAAAAATCGCTACTTCTGCTAGTAAACGATCATCTAGCAATGTGCCATCTGCGACTTCAGCAATTCGTTCTATTAATCGTGTACGATATTTTTCAACAGCAAGAGAAGAGCACAAACGAATCTGATTCACTTGTTCCATCAACTGTTCTTTATATTGTACAACAACTTCTTGTAATTCTTGCCCTTCACGTTCCCGCATTTGTACGAGCTGTTTAATTGTTTGTGAAATCGCTTGTTCAACAGCACTTAGCAAATCCTCTGGTGTAAGCTGTGGCTTTTGCTGTACAAGTGCCTGTTCTAGCGATAAAAGCTCTTGCATCGTCCATTTTTCTTCAAGTGGTACTTTACTTGCTAATTGCTCTTTTGCCTTACGATACGCTTCAATTAATGACCAATTAATTTCAATAGATTGCTCTACGTTCTCTAAGTCTTTCACATATACCATCACATCAATTTTGCCGCGTGACAAAGCTTGTGAAATTAGTTTCTTTGCAAAAATTTCTGCTTCAAGCCATTCTTTCGGAAATTTTGCGTTAATTTCTAAAAAACGATGGTTGACCGAGCGCATTTCCACGGTTAATTGAAAGTCTCTAGTTGTTGTGACACCTCTGCCAAAACCAGTCATACTACGCACCAAGGTTCGTCACACCTTTCTTTGCATACTGGGATTATTATAACATAAGCTCTGTCGATTATGACGACTCTCCCAAAAAAATTGGTTAGAATAAAAGCTAATTCTACCACAATTGAAGCTATATTTTAATATTCACCTAAAAAATGCTATGATAAACATACAAATTGTGTATTTGTCGGAGCTGACAGATAGCGAAAGCAACTACACCATGAAAAAAATACGAAAGTACCAAGATGCTTGATATCGTTGGAAAGAGGAATTCATATGGCATTTGATGGCTTATTTACTTATTCAGTAACGGCCGACCTACAACAGCTTGTCACTGGTCGGATTACAAAAATACATCAACCTAATGCACAAGAAGTTGTGTTACATGTGCGGGCAAACGGAAAAAATCAAAAACTACTGTTCTCCATCCACTCTTCTTATGCACGTGTCCATCTTACGGAGCATACGATTGAAAATCCAGCAGAGCCTCCCATGTTTTGTATGCTTTTGCGTAAACATTTAGAGGGTGGTTTTATTTCATCCATAAAACAACATGATTTTGATCGTATTATAATAGTAGAAATTCACAGTAAAAATGAAATTGGCGATCCTATTGTAAGGGAAATACACGCTGAAATCATGGGTAGACATAGCAATCTACTGTTGATTGATCAAGAACAGGGGAAAATTATTGATAGCTTAAAGCATTTACCTCCATCCGTAAATAGCTTCCGAACTGTGTTACCAGGTCAACCGTATATTGCACCACCCACACAAAATAAATGGAACCCATTAACGGTTACAGATGAAGAGCTAACAATGTTTTTCGCTGAAGCAAAAACGACCAAAGAGATCGTAACACAGTTAGCCGGTTTTTCGCCTCTTCACGCTGAAGAATTATTGTACCGCATGACAACAGCATCTAATGCACCAGCCTGTTTCAAGGAATTTATGACATCCTTTGCAAACGGTGGTATGAAGCCAATGTATGTACTTTCTAATAACAAAACGTATTTCTCACCTATTGAGTTGAGTCATTTGCAGGGAGAAGTAACTGTCTACCCTAATGTTCACGAGCTTCTCGACCGCGTATTTTTTGCACGTGCAGAACGAGACCGTGTGAAACAACAAGCAGGTGATTTAGAACGCTGGCTACAAAATGAAATTGATAAGCTATCCTTAAAAACGAAAAAGCTGACGAAGGACTACGAGCGTGCCTCCAAGCTTGATCAATTTCAGCTTTATGGTGAGCTATTAATGGCAAATATTTATGCCTTTGAAAAAGGTGTCAAAGAGGTAACGGTAACAAACTACTATAGTGAAACAGGCGAAGTGATTACGATTCCAGTAAGTGAACGTAAAACACCGATTGAAAATGCGCAAAGCTATTACACAAAATATACAAAGGCAAAAAACGCCTTGGTTATGGTTCAAGAGCAGCTTGAAAAAACGACAGAAGAAATTGCCTACTTTGAAATGCTGGCACAACAAGTACAGCAAGCTTCTCCAGGGGATATTGAGGAAATTCGCGAAGAGCTGGCAGAGCAAGGCTACTTAAAACTACGTCATGCCAAGAAAAAGAAAAAACAAGTAAAGCCAGAACCAGAGCGCTATGTTTCATCTACAGGAGTATCGATCTCTGTTGGAAAAAACAATAAGCAAAATGATATGTTGACGTTTAAAATAGCAAAACGCACAGATATTTGGTTGCACACAAAGGATATTCCAGGATCTCACGTTGTCATCCATTCAAGTGAACCAGACGACACAACATTACGAGAAGCTGCCACATTAGCCGCTTATTTTTCTAAAGCTAGAGAATCTTCTTCTGTGCCAGTGGATTACACAGAAATTCGACAGGTCAAGAAACCAAATGGGGCTAAACCGGGTTTTGTCATTTACTTTGAACAGAAAACACTGTATATTGACCCTGATGAGGCTGTCATTTTACAGTTAAAAAAACAGTCATAAGATAGAAACCGAGACAAAACATCTCGGTTTCTTCTTTTTTATAGTACAAACACGTAATCCGTACTATAAAACGATGAAAACAGCCATATCTTCATTGTTTTTTACAGACAATCTTCCTTATTATAATAACATTAAAAAAACATATGAATAATCTGAACTGTTTCTCCCATCAGTTATTGACTTCTCCCTTTCAGAAAAGCAATATTTAAATATAAAACTTGAATAGCATCAGAAAGGGCGTATCCACATGTCTGTAGGTAAAAAATTAAGCTTTGGTTTCTTTACAATTATTCTCACGCTAATCATTTCATTAATGATTATGTTCCTGCTATTTTCAAACATTGAAAAAAAGATTGAAAATGCATTAGAAGGACATGTCGCTCTTGTAGAGTTAGCAGATGATATTCAATTTGAAATGGCCATGCAAGGACTTTTCATTCGTGCCATTATCATTGAAGACAATCCAGCAAATAAAGAGAGTTTTACAAAATATGCAAGTATGCTAGATAAGCATGTAGAAGCAATAACGGAAAAAGCGGATTCAGCTGAAATGGAAACATATGCAAACGAGTTAGCTACATATAATGATGCTTTTAACAAGTCGGCAACAGAAGCACTGGCACTATTTGAAGCTGGTAATCTTGAAGGAGCTTTGCAAAAGGTCAATGGTGACGTACAGCAAGCCAATAGAAATATACAGGACATATCAGATAAAATTGGGAACTATCAAAAACAACAGCTTGACACGGTGACAAAAGAATCGAAACAGGCAGTATCCAACTCTCAAATTATTTCTGTCATTGCTATTATTATTGGTATTGCCCTAGGTGTTTTCCTAATATTCTACATACAACGCACTATTTCTCGTCCTTTAAAATCGGTAGTTCAAGCAGCTAACCATATTGCCAGCGGTGAATTGTTTCATGAAAATCTTACTCACTATTCAAAGGATGAAATTGGTCAGCTATCGACAGCTTTTAATGAAATGAAGGGAAATATAAAAAATTTATTAACCCATATTCAAGATAATGCAGAGCATTTAACAGCTTCCGTAGAAGAACTTTCTGCCTCAACTGAAGAAATCACTACCTCTGCAGACGAGATTACAATGCGTATAAATGAAACAGCTAATGCAGCTGTAGCCGCTACAGTTGCAGCCAACGAAAGCGCACATGCTATGGATGAAACGGCAGTAGGTGTTCAACGTATAGCGGAAGCAACTCAACAACTACATCATAATGCTGTTACAACATCTGAATTAGCGACAAATGGCAATAACACAGTAGAAGAAGCTCAACAACAAATGAATGTAATTCATGAATCAACACAAGTAATCAATACCCTTGTTCAAAAGTTGAGCAAACAATCCGAAGAGATTAGTCAAATCACAGCTGTCATTACAGCCATTACCGATCAAACGAATTTATTGGCACTTAATGCAGCGATTGAAGCGGCACGTGCTGGAGAGCATGGGAAAGGATTTGCCGTTGTTGCAGATGAGGTTCGCAAGCTAGCTGAAGAGTCCAAGCAATCAGCCAATCAAATTGTTACATTAACACAGGAAATTCAGGAAGATACACATAATGTAGAAAAAGCAGTTTTCGATGGGCTTCACTCTGTCACAGAGGGTGTAAAAACCATTGGACATGCAGGGCAAGCATTTGAATCAATCGTAAAAGCGATTAATACGATGACAGATCAAATAGAAGATATATCAGCTACTTCTGAAGAAATTTCAGCCAGTGCCGAACAAGTAGCCGCCTCTGTTGCAGAAATTGCTCATGGTGCTTCAACTAGCTCAGACAATACTCAAATCGTAGCTACAGCAAGTAAGGAGCAATCTATTACGATGCAACAAATAAATCAAGTTGCCTCTGATCTAAGTGAAAAGTCCTTAGATTTACAGAATCAAATCAATCATTTCAAACTTTAACTTAAAAAACAGTGCATTTCATATATATGAGAGCACTGTTTTTGTAATTTTCATACATATTATCCTCATGAATCCAGAAGCATATCTTTCTGAAAAGCTAATGAAGGCGGTTTCAATCAATTAAAAATCAGATTTTTAGTAATTATTTGCATAATCAATCCTTGTCAGCAAGACAAATGACATCCTTAAAAAAACATCATTGACATAGTTGGCTGTTTTGGGAGAATATGGTCAAAAATCAAGCAATACTTGCATTAATTAATGGATGAATAAAATAGGTTAGCATTGCATATATGCATGTATAGTCAGTTAGCTAGTAAATTATTTCAAAAAAATATAATTATCATCATTCACTTCTCGTTAAACCCAAAATTTTCTTAGAATGGGTACCTTTTTTCATAGATTTGCTCTATTTTTTCTTGTTCCTATCCACAATTGGTTAATCCTAGAAAATTACAAAACAAGTTTCTTATATATCATTAATAGATAAAAATAATCATGTTTCGCGATCATAAATTACAAGAAATTACCTCCAAAAGAAACTAATTCACTTAGTTTTACATAGATTTTCTACAAATCTATACAAATCCCTCAAGGTATTACATCCATGACTTTTGATTCATTTTTCAAATATCGATAATATTATCAAAAAAATAGGAATTTTCGGTATAGTAAATCATTTTTTTATTTTTGATTTATTTTTGATATTCAAAATAGATAATTATCAAAATATTATCATATAAACACTCTATTCCATTAGAGTGATAAATCAGAAAAATTTATCACTCTATTAAATGTCAGATAATACTATATAAATTTGAATCTTTTTTATTTTGTGCACAATGATTTTTTTGGTATATTAAATAGGAGCTTCACAAAAGGCTTAAAAATTGTATAAGGGGGATTCACATGAATAAAAACAAAAAGTTTTTATTATTAACAGTTCTTGCAGTATTTTCTTTAGTACTTGCTGCATGTGGCTTCGGTGGAGATTCGTCTGAAAAATCTAAAGACGATGGAAAAGATTCTGGTTCATCTGGGACAGCTTCTAAAGACTTAAACCTAGTTGTAGCTTCTGAACCACCATCTTTACATCCACAACTTGCGACGGATTCTACATCTAGCGCAGTATTAATTAACATTTTTGAAGGTTTAACACGTACAGACAAAGAAGGTAAATCAACTCCAGCAATGGCTGAGAAATGGGACGTAAGTGAAGATGGTCTTACTTACACTTTCCATTTACGTGATGCAAAATGGACAAACGGAGATCCAGTAGTTGCTGGTGACTTCGAATATGCTTGGAAATGGGCTTTAAATCCTGAAAATCTATCGGAATATGCTTCTGTATTCTACCCAATTAAAGGTGCTGAAGCTTACAATCTTGGTGAAGGTGCTGTTGATGATGTAGCAATTAAAGCTGAAGATGATAAAACTTTAGTAGTTACATTAGCAAATCCGACTGCTTACTTCTTAGAATTAACTGCTTTCAAAACGTACGCACCTGTTAACCAAAAAGTAGTTGAAGGTAATGATGAATGGTACACTGATGCTGGTGAAAACTATGTAACAAACGGACCTTTCGTTTTAGATACTTGGAAACACAGTGACTCAATAGTTCTTAAGAAAAATACTGATTACTGGGATGCTGCAAATGTAGACCTTGAAACAGTTAATATAGGCATGGTTGAGAATGAAGCTACGGCAGTAACAATGTTTAAAAATGGAGAAATTGACTACTTAGGTTCTCCATACCAAACAGTAGCACTTGATGCAATTGATGGTTTCAAAACTGATGGCTCATTACAAATTGAGGATTATGCAGCTATTTATTGGTACAAATTTAATACAAAAGATAAAATTACTGGAAACGCTAACATTCGTAAAGCTTTAACATTAGCAATTGATCGCCAAAGCTTAATCGATAACGTTACTAAAGGTGAACAAAAGCCTGCTCTAGGTATGGTTCCATCTGCAATTTCTGGTTTTGAAGAAGACCGTGGTTATTATAAAGACAATGATATTGAAGGAGCAAAAGCTGCACTTGAAGCTGGAATGAAAGAGCTTGGTATTTCTGATCCAAAAGAAATCAGTATCAACCTTTCATTTAATACAAGTGAAGGACATGCTGCTATCGCTCAATTTATCCAAGAAGGTTGGAGCAAAAACCTTGGAATTTCAGTAAACCTTGATAACTCTGAATGGCAAGTATATTTAGAAAAACTTAACCAATTAGACTATCAAGTTGGTCGTATGGGATGGATTGCTGACTACAACGATGCTTATACATTCTTAGAAATGTACGATACTGCTGCCAACGGTAATAACGATACTGGTTGGGAAAACTCTCAATATAAAGATTTATTAAAACAATCTATTTCAGAAATAGACACTGCAAAGCGTTCTGAAATCTTAAAACAAGCTGAAGCAATTGCTATGACTGAATTCCCAGTTGGACCAATTTATTACTACACTAACTTATATGTTAAAGATGATAAAGTACAAAATATGTCTCCAGATAGAATCGGTATCATTCAACTTAAAGATGTTAAAATTACTGAATAATTCTATTGTTTAATTAAGCTCTATAAAAAGAGAGCTGCCTCGTAGTCTCTTAGGCTCGAGTCAGCTCTTTTTAAAATACGAAGGCATATATTTGTCTGACAATTGACAAATAGAAGGAGGAGTTTTATGTGATTAAATATATTTTGAAAAGGCTGATGTATATACTTCTCGCGCTTTTCGTCATCGTAACGGTTACGTTTTTCTTAATGCGTCTCGCTCCTGGTAGTCCATTTGCGAGTGAACGTAATTTTCCACCTCAAATCGAGGAGAAGTTAAACGAAACGTATGGATTAAATAACCCTTGGTATATTCAATATAAAGATTATTTAATCGATACGGCCTCTTTCAATTTCGGTGAGTCAATGAAGTATAAAGCGCGTTCTACAAATGATATGATTTCTGAAAGTTTCCCTGTGTCTTTAACATTAGGGATTGAAGCTATGCTATTAGCAGTTGGATTTGGAGTTTTAATTGGCGTAGTTTCCGCGCTATACCATAATAAGTTCCCGGATTATTTGGCAACGTCCTTTGCGGTGCTAGGTATTTCAGTACCTTCATTTATTTTAGCGGGTTTAATGCAGTATTTCTTATCCTTTAAATTAGGGTTGTTCCCAGTTAGTGGCTGGAAAGGATTCGGTTACAGCATTTTACCTGCCCTTGCGATTGCATTTTCACATATGGGCTTTATCGCAAAATTAACACGTTCAAGTATGCTTGAGCAAAACAATAGTGATTATGTAAAAATGGCTCGTGCCAAAGGAATTGGAAAATGGACAGTTGTTTTCCGCCATACATTACGAAATGCTCTTTTACCAGTTGTAACATACCTAGGCCCATTAACAGCTGGTGTGGTAACAGGTAGTTTCATTGTTGAACAAATTTTCGCTATTCCTGGACTTGGAAAACACTTTGTACAAAGTATTACAAACCGTGACTATACAGTCATTATGGGTACGACTGTGTTCTATTCCATCATCCTTTTATTTGCGGTATTAATCGTTGATATACTATATAGTGTGATTGATCCGCGTATTAAACTGAAAGGAGCGAAAAAATAATGACACAGCAGCAAATTGAAAAAGATAAGTTCAAAATTGTTGGTGGCAATCATGAAGCAACGGAAAAATTAGCTGATAAATCAGTTTCCTTTTGGAAAGAAGTATTTCTCCGTTTCTCTCATAACAAAATGGCCATCATTGGGATAATTATTTTAATCATTGTTATTTTAATGGCTATTTTCGTACCAATGCTTTCTCAGTATAAATCAAGTGATCAACTAGGTGTTTACAATGCACCTCCATCTGCACAATTTTGGTTTGGAACAGATGATCTAGGTCGTGATATTTTCGTTCGTATTTGGGAAGGAGCTCGTATTTCCCTATTTATCGGAATTGCAGCGGCGATTATTGACTTAATTATCGGTGTTATCTGGGGAAGTATTTCAGGTTTAGCAGGCGGTCGTGTTGATAACATTATGATGCGTATTGCTGACGTTTTAACAGCTGTACCTTACCTTTTAGTAGTAATCGTACTTTTAGTTGTTATGCAACCAGGTCTATTCCCAATGATTATTGCCCTGTCTATCACTGGATGGATTAACATGGCACGTATTGTACGTGGTGAAGTATTATCTATTAAAAACCAAGAATATGTTCTTGCAGCTCGTACATTAGGTGCTAGTACAGGCCATTTAATCATTAAACACTTAGTTCCGAATGCTCTTGGTGCTATTTTAGTTACGATGACTTTAACAATTCCATCTGCTATTTTCACTGAATCATTCCTAAGTTATCTTGGTCTTGGAGTTCCTGCTCCAACAGCTTCTTGGGGTACAATGGCCTCTGACGGAAATAAAGCCATTGCCAATGCTCCATGGCGCTTGATTTTCCCAGCGGTATTTATCTCACTAACAATCTTTGCGTTTAACGCAGTTGGTGACGGCTTACGTGATGCACTAGATCCAAAACTACGTAAATAAGGAGGTGGCCGAAATGAGTAAAACAATTCTAGAAGTAAAAGATTTAAAAATTAACTTTAAAACTTATGCAGGGCTTGTCCGTGCTGTACGTGGTGTTAACTTTGATTTAAAAGAGGGTGAAACACTCGCTATAGTAGGAGAATCTGGTTCTGGTAAAAGTGTTACGAGTAATGCGTTAATGAAACTAATTCCACAGCCACCCGGTATTTATGAGTCAGGACAAATTTTATTTAATGGTCGTGATTTAGTTCCGTTAACGGATAAAGAAATGTCAAAAGTACGCGGAAATGAAATTGCTATGATTTTCCAAGACCCAATGACTAGTTTGAATCCAACTATGAAGGTCGGACGTCAAATTACTGAGGTAATTTTGCAACACAAAAAAATTTCCAAAGCTGATGCCAAAAAACGTGCAATTGAACTTTTAACACAGGTAGGTATCCCCTTCCCTGAGAAACGCTATAACCAATATCCACATGAGTTTTCAGGTGGTATGCGTCAACGTGTTGTCATCGCCATCGCCCTTGCAGCTGATCCGAAGCTATTGATTGCTGATGAGCCAACAACAGCCCTTGACGTAACAATTCAAGCACAAATTTTAGAGCTAATGAAAGAAATCCAGAAAAACTCAAAAACATCTATCATTTTCATTACACACGATTTAGGTGTTGTTGCAAATATCGCTGACCGTGTAGCAGTAATGTACGCTGGTCAAATCGTAGAATATGGTACTGTTAATGATATTTTCTATAATCCGAAACACCCATACACATGGGGTCTACTTGGTTCAATGCCTGATTTAGACAATGACACTGATGAACTATTACGCACAATACCAGGTTCACCACCAGATCTTACGAATCCGCCTAAAGGTGATGCATTCGCAGCTCGTAACGAATATGCTATGGCAATTGATTATGAACAAGAACCACCAATGTTCCAAGTGAGTGAAACGCATTTTGCAAAAACGTGGTTATTGCATCCTGATGCACCAAAGATTCCTCTTCCTGAAGCAGTTGCTAAACGTATTGAAGGGTATTTAGCAAAGGAGGCACAAGAAAATGACTAAAGCTGGTGCGAAAAAAATTCTTGAAATCAAAAATTTAAAGCAGTATTTTGGTTCACCAAGTAATCCGATCAAAGCTGTAGATGGTATTAGCTTCGATGTTTATGAAGGCGAAACACTTGGTCTTGTGGGTGAATCAGGTTGTGGTAAATCAACAACTGGTCGTTCAATCATTCGATTATATGATATTACAGGTGGCGAGATTGTTTTCGATGGTGAGAATGTCCAAGGAAAAAAATCTAAAACTGAGTTAAAGAAATTTAACCGTCAAATGCAAATGATTTTTCAGGATCCTTATGCTTCTTTAAATCCTCGTATGACAGCTGGTGAAATCATTGGTGAAGCCTTTGATATCCATGGCCTTTACAAGGATAAAAAGGTACGTCGTGCGAAAATCCAAGAGTTACTTGAAGCTGTTGGTTTAAACAAAGAGCACGCGAATCGTTATGCACATGAATTTTCTGGTGGTCAACGTCAACGTATTGGGATCGCTCGTGCATTAAGCCTAGACCCTAAATTCATCATTGCGGATGAGCCAATTTCTGCGCTTGACGTATCGATCCAAGCACAAGTTGTTAACTTATTAAAAGAGTTACAAAAAGAACGTGGCTTAACATATCTTTTCATTGCCCATGACCTTTCCATGGTTAAATACATCAGTGATCGAATTGCTGTAATGTACCGTGGAAAAATCATGGAAATCGGTAAAGCAGATGATATTTATAATCATCCTGTTCATCCATATACAAAGTCTTTATTATCAGCTATCCCACTTCCTGATCCAATGTCAGAGAAGCGCCGTCAACGTATTCAGTACAAGCATACAGAGGTTGACCAAAGTGCAGCCTATCATGAAGTAGGCGACCAACATTATGTTTATGGTACTGCTGATTTAGTAAAAACTTGGGTTGCTAATCGATAAAATTGACACTCCTATCGCAGTTTACAGCTGTGATAGGAGTTTTTTTATTTTATACCCACATTTAACTGTAGTCTAAACCCGTATAAAGTAATTCTCTATAAAAGGCATCTATACCAGACTTACATAATTGTTATTGAATGTTTACAATAAATTTTATTAACTTTTCTACTCTATAACCTCTTTAATTTTCTTTCATTCACAGCATCCTTAAATAGGTTTTGAAAAAACAGTCTTTCTTCTATCAAGAAAGACTGCTTCTTTGATACCTATTATTTTATTGGAGCATCTGCTATTAATTCAATATCTTGTAACTCTGTAAGATTTGCATAATCAACATTGTAATTTTTCACGCGTTTATTAACTGGAATAACTTCAGTTCTGAAGAATGTTGGAACTACCATTGCTTTATCACTCATATATTCTTGCCATTCACGGAAAGCTTTAGAGCGTTTATCTTGATCCATAGCATCTTCTGAGTCGATAGCTGCTAATAATTTTGTTAACTCAGGTGATACATAGCGGCTAAAGTTGAATTCAGCACCTACACTATATAAACCCGCTGGAGATGGATTTGTTCCTGTATTCCAAGCTGCCATAAACATATCGATCTCCGGATCATCTGCTTGTACTTTATCATAAAATGCATTGAACTCGATAAGACGTCCAGTTGTTAACTGTACATCTAAACCAACTTCTTTCCAATTTTGACGGAAGTATTCAACAATTGCTTCATCCGTTTCTGACCCAGCCATAGAAGCTAAACGAATAGAGAATTTTTTACCATCTTTATCTTCACGAATTCCATCACCATCAACATCTTTAAAACCAGCTTTATCTAATAACTCTTTCGCTTTTTCTGGATCGTAATGGTAACCCTCTAATGTTTCATCATAGAATGAGAATACTGGTGGAATTAAAGAGTTCCCACGTACACGCAAGCCTTGATAGAATTTTTCAGCCACTCCCTCAACATCTGTTGCGAAAGCAATTGCTTGGCGTAACTCTACATTGTTCATTTTTGATTTTTCATCAAACACGTTTACTTTTGCCGTTGTATCATATTTTCCTAACTTAAAACCGATATAAGAATAAGACAATTCTGGTCGACCAAGTACAGAAATATTTTCTAAAGATTTAATACTATCAAATTGAGTAGTTGGATAAGATGTTGCTAGGTCATATTTCCCTGTTCTTAACGCCTCACCAATTGAAGTTGGTGGAACAACTTCGATTACAACTTTATCAACTTTCGGCTTTCCTTTAAAGTAATGTTCGTTAGCTACAAGTTGTACAGATTCACCATTAACAACTTTATCAAGTTTAAATGCGCCAAGAGTCACAGGATTTTTTCGTACTGCATCTGAAGCTAGTAAATCTTTTACTGGAATTGACTCTAATTGATGCTTTGGTTCTGCATAACCCCATAAGCCATCCCCGCCATAATAAATTGCAGGTGATACTTTTTTAAATTGAATTTTAATTGATTTATCATCTACTTTTGTAATACCTGAGATTGTATCAGCCTTGCCATTATGATATTCTTCAGCCCCTACAATATTTCTGAAGTCATCATCGTAACGTACACCTGTATAATCAGGATGTCCAATAATTTCGTAAGGATATATTAAATCTTCTGCTGTTACTGGTGTACCATCAGACCATTTATAATCACCTTGCAATGTGACTGTTGCTGTTTTAGCATCAGTGTCAACTTCTAATTTTGCAGCGCCCTTATCAGTAATAAGGAAGTCACCATCAACGTCAAATATTGAATTTGTCATAAATGCTAAAATATCTGAGTCATAGGCATCTTCATAAAGTTCATAGTTGAAAATCCCTTGGAATGGAGAGCTTGCTACAAGTCCTACACGTAATGTACCACCTTGAATTGCTTCTCCTTCATTTGTTACCTCCATTGGAAGTAACGAATCATTTGTTGCCTCAGATTCACCGGATTTTTCTGTTTCACCTGACTTTTCTGTATTATCTGTTTCTGAGCCTTTTTCAGACCCACTGCCTCCACCACCATTGCAGGCTGCTAAAATTAGCATGAATGCAAAAAGTACGGATAGGAATAACCAATTCTTCTTCATGTGTAAATCCTCCCCTTTTATCCTAATCGTTGTTTTGCGTCAGCCGCACGTCTTAGCGCTTGACCAACATAATTTATACCAAGCATCAAAACTAAAATTAATAATGATGCGGGCAACCAAATCCACCATTTTGTAGATAATACTATCGGGTTTGTTGCATAGCTTACTAATGTCCCTAAGCTAGGTGTAGAAGGAGGTAAACCAAAGCCTAAAAATGATAGACCTGTTTCAATACCCACATTCCCTGCAAAGTTCAACGTTAACTCTACTATTAGCAACGAACTTAAATTTGGTAGTATCCCTTTAAACATAATGGCAAAATCACTAGTCCCCATTGTTTTGGAGGCACTTACATAATCTCGTCGTCCTTCAGATAAAGCTTTACTTCGAACAAGACGTGCAGTACCTATCCATTGAAAGGCACTTAAAATCAAAATTAACTCTAAAACACCATATTTAGGAATAATTGTAACTAATACAATGATAATCATTAATGTCGGTAATGTCATAAGAAAATCAATGATACGCATAAATAAATTATCAATAAAGCCACCATAGTAGCCCATTATTATACCTAGTGCGATCCCTAAAGCATTTGCAATAAGAGTGATAGCAATTGCAATTAAAATAGAATTTTTCGCACCGATAATAAGCTGTCCATACATATCACGCCCAGCTTCATCAGCCCCAAGGATATATCCATTAACGCCGGGTTCTGTAAAACGCTCTAATAATTTAATTCGTAATATTTCATCCTGGTTCATAAAAAAGGACATAATTAATATCGCAATTATAAGTAATGTTATTCCTATAAATGAAAATAATGCTAATTTATCTTTTCTAAATTCACGTATAACCACTTGAATTCCTGTTGGTGGAGTACTTTCAACTTTCACTACATCATTTTTTTGATCCATTTTATTCACCTCTCCTTATGCGTTCAATTTAGCTGTTAGTCTATGCGGATACGTGGATCAACAATGCTCATAATTATATCTGACAATAGACTACCTAATAACGCTAAGAAGCCATAAAGCATAACAAGAGCTGTAATAACACTATAATCGCGACTTGTTACGGAATGGATGAATAATTGCCCCATGCCCGGGAAGCCAAAAATTGTCTCTATGAATATCGAGCCGCCTAATAAACCTGTAATTGTAAAGCCAAGGAAGGCTGCAATTGGTAATAAGGAGTTACGGAAAATATGTCTTCTATAGATTTTTTTCATCGGTACACCTTTACTACGTGCTGTTTTAACATAATCCTGTGTCTTGGCATCGATAATTTCTGAACGTAAGTATTGAATAATCGTCGTTGTAGCTAATATTGCATACGTCATTGCAGGTAATATTAAATGATACAAACGATTCCAATAATACTCGAGTGTTCCAGGCTCTACACCTACATCGACTGTTCCGCTCGTTGGGAACCACATTAAACGGTATCCAAAGATATATAAGAAGATTAAACCCAATACAAAGGTCGGTATTGCATAGCTTATAAAGCTATACAGAGTAATCGACTTATCGTACAAAGTATCCTGCTTACGTCCAGCTATCATTCCTAATGGAATAGCTATTAAATAAACGAGAATGGTACTAAGTAGAGCGAGCCAGAATGTGTTTAATGCACGCTCGCCAATCAATGTGGACACTGCAAGTTTATATGTATAGCTTTGTCCAAAATCGCCCTGAAAGGCATTGATTACCCAATGGTAATATTGTACATACCAAGGGTCATAGTAACCCGCTTGAATTCTTAGTTCCTCAATTCTTGCAGGATCCGTCTCTGGAGTAATTAACCCCGTAAAAGGATCACCTGGCATTTGTTTTGCTAGGATAAAAATGATTAAGCTTAATACAAACATTTGAGGAATCATTAAAATTACTCTTCTAATAATTGTTTTCCACATTTCACATTCCTCCCGACATTGCAACCATATGTGTCTCTGAAATGGATTTCAGTGGATAGACTTTTCCATGCTCATCATAATATTTATGTTGCTCTTGTTGATAATTCTCTTCTACTTTTTGTCGAATTAATTTGCGCTCATTCCTAGTCTCTGGTTCGATATTCGGGATGGCTGATAAAAGTCGATTCGTGTAAATATGCTGTGGATTCTTATAAATATCATGTCTTGTACCAGTTTCCACAAAGCGTCCTTTATACATAATAGAAATATGATCACACATATGTTTAACAACACCTAAATCGTGGGAAATGAATAAGTAAGTAAGACCATATTCATTTTGGATATCTTTCATAAAATTTAAGACCTGTGCTTGTACAGATAGATCTAGCGCAGAAACAGGCTCATCCGCAATGATCATTTTAGGGTTACATGCAACCGCTCGCGCAATGCCAAGACGTTGCTTTTGTCCTCCCGAAAATTCATGTGGATATTTAAGTAAGACATCCTCTGACATCCCAACAATAGCTAGTAGTTCTTTAATACGTTTGCGTTCCTCTTGATCACTTAGCTTCATGAAATTTCGAATTGGTTCTGCTAGAATATCAAGAACGCGTTTTCTAGGATTCATACTTGAATGAGAGTCTTGGAAAATCATTTGAATATCTTTGTTATAGGCAGAATCACGCTGTCTTTGTTGATTTGTCACATTCTCACCCTCATAAAAAATTTGACCAGAGGTGATTTTTTCTAAGCCAATTATCGCTTTTCCAGTAGTCGATTTACCAGATCCTGATTCACCTACTAATCCATAAGTTTTCCCTTTCTCAAATTCCATTGTCACGCCATCCACCGCATATACTCGATCAACAATAGTATTAAAAAATCCACCACGTATTGGATAATGAACATTTAAATCCTTAATTTGCATAAAGCTCATATAGCCCCGCCCCCTTCTTCACCTTCAAAATGAAAGTGTTTCCAGCAGGTACATCTCACAAAATGTCCTGGTGCAATTTCATGTAATTGAGGTTTTGTCTCGTGTGAAGATGCATCAATCCACGGAATTCTTCCTGAAAAACGACAACCTTCTCGAGGTAAATTTATTAGAGATGGCACCATCCCTTGAATAACCTCGAGTCTTTCATTTTCGCTATGTGTTTGTGGAATTGAATTTAATAGCGAGCGAGTGTATGGATGTCTTGGATTATTGAATAATTCCTGAACGGGAGCCTCTTCCACTACTTCCCCTGCATACATAACTACAACTCGATCAGCCATCTCTGCTACAACACCCAAATCATGAGTAATGAGAATAATGCCTGTCTCCGTTTCAGTCTGTAATGTTTTTAACAGGTCCAAAATTTGAGCCTGAATCGTAACATCTAAAGCTGTTGTCGGTTCATCAGCAATTAATATAGCAGGCTTACATGATAAGGCAATTGCAATCATGACACGCTGACGCATACCACCAGATAACTGATGCGGAAATTGTCTAGCAACACGTTTTGGGTTCGCAATCCCAACTTGATTTAGTAGTTCTAATACTCTTTCACTTCGCTGTTGTTTTGAAAGCTTAGTATGATAGATTAACCCTTCTTCAATTTGTTCGTTAATTCTCATTAAAGGGTTAAGTGCTGAAAGTGGGTCCTGAAAGATAAATCCTATGTCATTACCACGTAAGTTATTAAATTGTTGGTCATTCAATTGAGCTAAATTTTGATTATTATAAAAAATATCACCAGAAACCTTTGTATTTACTTCATTGTGCAAGCCTACAATAGTAGTCGCTAATGTACTTTTACCACAACCAGATTCTCCAACTATTGCTAATACCTCATTTTTTTTAAGGGAAAGTGAGACATCATCTACAGCAGCGTGGTATGTATCTTTAATGCGAAAACTTGTAGACAAATTTGTAATTGTTAATAAGTCTTTTGCTGTATTCAAACAATCTCTCCTCTATTATTCAATATTCTGAAAATACAAATGATACTTTATATCAGAATCATATTTAATTTTTCTCTCTTCCCCTCTCTTTTTCATTATAGCTAGTATAATTTTAATAATTTTTTCGCTTTAAACGCGTAAGCCGCTGATAGAATTATCTGAAAATTAAACCGTGCTATTATTTTAGCTAGAAAACATGTATAAACGCAAGTACCTTTTTCAAATTATTACAAACCAAAATATAAATTTCCACCATACCTCTTCCTTAAAAAAATAGTAATTTCAGTATTTAAAGTTAAGAATTATTTTACTTTTTCTTTACAAAGTTACAATTCTCACAAATCAATGTTATATAAATATAATTAATGATATTTCACATTATATTTATTCGCGCAAATAAAATGCTTAAAAATTCAATTAATTCAGTATTTTAAAGCAAAAAGTAAAAAAAATACTTTTTATGAAAAAGTTATATTTCACACATTTTTGTTTTCAATAAATAATTTTGGACGTTGAAGTGCTAATATTTCAAATTACTTTAAAAAAATAATTTATAGCTATTAGTTTATAGCTATCTACCATACTTCTTAATTATTTCTGATTGCCGATTTTTTCTCCGATTTTCGATATAGAAATACTATTTAGAATATTTTTAAAGGAAATTACATGTTTTTATGTTAAAATTTCCAATGACAAAGTTTTATTAAATTATTAACATAAGGAAGGGTTGTCTGTGATGGCAAAAATTAATGATGAATGGTTTACAGTAGAAGAAATCAATAATGAAACATATGCTATAAGTGAATATGGTCATTGGGAAAAAGTACATTCCTTTTTATTGCTTGGAGAAAAACGGGCTGTTCTCATTGATACAGGTCTTGGCATTGATAATATTCAAAGGATTAGTAAACAATTAACCTCTTTGCCCATTTCTGTGATGACAACACATGTCCACTGGGATCATATTGGTAGCCATGGAGCATTTGATGATATTTATGTTCATAAGGATGAAGTTGATTGGTTAATCAATGGTATCCCTAAATTATCTATCGAACAGATTAGAAAGGATATTGGACGTAATATTACATTACCTACACCTAAAACGTTTAATCCATCGAATTACAAGCCTTTTCAGGGACAGCCTTCTGGATTTTTAGAAGATGGGGATGTTATAGATATGGGGAACCGAAAATTATCAATTCTCCACACACCCGGGCATTCGCCTGGCCATATTGCTATTTTGGATCATAAATATGGTTATTTGTTTACAGGGGACTTACTCTATGATCAAGCACCTATTTATGCATTTTTTCCAACTACTTCCCCCGAGGATTTAGTTCAATCTTTAGAAAAAATAGCTAACTTACCTTCGCTTACGAAAATTTTTGGTTCACATCACACATTAGGTCTTGATCCTTCTATTTTATTGGAGGTGAAACGGGCAATTATGACACTTCGTGAGAATAATCTAGTACGTTTTGGGACAGGTATTCATCGTTTTAATGGTTTTAGTATTCAATTTTAAATACCCTCATCCTATTTAAATAGAAAGAAAAAAGCTGTTCTACAGGTCAAATAACCTATAGAACAGCTTTTCATTATAACTCTCCAGCCTTTAATTTCGCATGCCACTCTTTTAAAAATGGAATATCTTCTTCTTTAATAGCACCTGATTCGTTTGCTGCTTCAATTAAATAATCGAAGTTTGTTAACGATACATACTGAATGCCAGCCTCATCAAATGCTTGCTCAGCGCGTGGAAGATTATAGGTGTAGACACAAACTACGCCTAATACTTCACAGCCAGCTGCACGCAATGCTTCTACTGCTGTAATCGAAGAACCGCCTGTGGAAACGATATCCTCCACAACAACTACTTTTTGACCTGCTGCGTATTTTCCTTCGATTTGATTACCACGACCATGCTCTTTTGCTTTTGATCGTACATAAACCATCGGTAATTCTAAAATATCACTTACCCATGCTGCGTGTGGGATACCCGCTGTAGCTGTTCCTGCTACGATTTCTGTTGCACCAAAATTCTCTTTGATAACAGCTGCTAAGCCATTTGCTAATTGTTTACGAATAACTGGGTCTGAGATTGTTAAACGAGTATCACAGTAAATAGGAGATTTAATACCAGACGCCCATGTAAATAATTCAGTTGGATTTAATTCTACAGCACCCACTTTTAACATAGCGTGTGCAATTTCATTTTGTAATGTCATCATTTATGCCTCCCATAATTCACTTACGATTTTATATGCAGCTACTGGATCCTGTGCACCAGTTACGGCACGCCCAACAACGATGAGTGATGAACCGTCACGCTTTGCGCCATCTGGTGTGGCAATACGCTTTTGATCGTGTGCAGCACCGCCTGCTAGACGAATTCCAGGTGTTACACGTAGAAAATCATCTCCACACACTTCTGCAATTGCCTTCGCCTCATGTACAGAGCAAACTACACCTTGTAAACCTGCTTGTTTTGTAAGACTCGCATAATGTAAGACAGACTCTTGTAAAGATAGAGCAATTTGTTGTTCTGCTTGCATTTGTTCTTCTGTTGTTGATGTTAATTGTGTAACGGCTATTAATGCTGGACGTTCTTTGCCAGCAGGTGTACCCGATTCAAGTCCTTCTAGTGCTGCCTCCATCATAGGACGTCCCCCAGCAGCATGGACATTGACTAAATCTACCCCTAGTTTTGCTAGACCCTTCATCGCCGAGCCTACTGTATTCGGGATATCATGTAATTTTAAATCAAGGAAAATATCATGACCTAAATCCTTTACTTTTCGAACAATGTCAGGCCCTTCTTGCATATATAATTCCATACCAATTTTCACGAAAAGAGGCTCATTGAACTGTTTTAGAAAATCAAACACTTCTTTTTCTCCTGGAAAATCTAGTGCTAATATTGGTTTCGTATTCATCAGCGATGGCTCCTTCCGATAATCTCTGTTATATGTTCTACACCTAATGCATCAAGCTTTGCTGGTAATTCTTCAATGATGTTTGGACAGACAAAGTGGTCAACAAAGTTTGCTGTTCCTACTGCTACAGCTGAAGCACCTGCAGACATAAAATCAATGACATCCTGTGCTTCTGTTACACCACCCATACCAATTATCGGAATATTGACAGCCTTGTACACCTCATAAACCATTCGGATTGCTACAGGTTTAACAGCAGGACCTGATAGTCCACCTGTTCCATTAGCAATGACAGGCTTTCCTGTACGCTCATCTAAACGCATACCTACCAATGTATTTATCATCGTAATACCATCTGCTCCACCTGCTTCAACAGCTAAAGCAATATCCACAATATTTGTCACGTTTGGTGATAGCTTCACATAGACTGGCACTTCAGACACAGCCTTGACAGCCTCAACAAGCTGACGTGCTGTGGCTGGGTCTGTCCCAAACTGGATGCCACCACACTTCACGTTAGGGCAAGAAATATTCAGTTCCAACGCTTTGACATTTGATGCTGCTGAAATACGACGTGCTACTTCCACATAATCTGCCGTTTCAGTACCAGCAACATTAGCGATAATTGGCACATCATAGCTCTCTAAAAATGTCAATTCTTCATTCATCACTTTTTCAATGCCTGGATTTTGTAAACCAATTGCATTTAACATCCCCGCCGCTGTTTCAGCAACACGTGGCGTTGGGTTACCGGCACGTGTTTCGACCGTTGTTGCCTTAATCATGATAGCACCTAGTTTTGACAAATCATAAAGCTGTGCATATTCACGGCCGAAGCCAAAGCAACCCGAAGCTGGCATAATTGGATTTTTTAACGCTAAGCCTGGTATTTGAATGGTTAAACGACTCATAGTGCCACCGTTCCTTTCGGGAAAACTGGACCATCAGAGCATACTTTAACATAGTCTTTTTCAACTTCATCAGTTGTTTTACATACACATGCAAAGCAAGCTCCAATACCACAGCCCATACGTTCTTCAAATGATAAATAACCCACTTTTTCAGGATAAAAGCCCTCTAATGCTTTTAACATCGGTAATGGTCCACAGGAATAAAATACATCAAACTTTGGGGCACTTGACTCTAATACAGTTGTTACAAAGCCTTTTGTACCTTTCGAGCCATCCACAGTCACATAATGTGTTTCACCAAGTGCACTAAATTCATCCTCATAAAAGCAGACATCCTCTGTTTGGAAGCCTAGGACATGGATGGTTTTCACACCACGAGCATTCAATTGTTTGGATAATTCATGTAAAGGTGGTACACCAATTCCACCGCCAACTAATAGTGCAGTGCCTCCCTCTTGTACCGCATCTACTGGGAAACCATTACCTATTGGACCAAGCACGTTGACTTGTTGACCTTCTCGATTCGTCGCCAGCACTTTCGTACCACGTCCTTCAGCACGATAAATCATAGTAAACTCATTGTTTTCTTTATCAATATTTGCAATACTAATTGGTCGACGTAAAAGCGGCTCCAATGAATCTGACACCTTTACATGGACAAACTGGCCAGGAGTCATCTCCTGAACCAGTTCACCATGAAGTGTCAGTTCGAAAATGTTTGTCGCAATTTGCTTTTGAGAGACGACCGTCATTTTCTCTTGACGTATCATATTAGTGTACTACCTCCGCTTTTGGCATTTGTTCTGCTGTAAATGTCATGGATTCGATAACACGAACCATTGCTTCTGCTGTATCTAAAGATGTTAGACAAGGTACGCCATTTTCTACAGACTCACGACGGATTCGGAAGCCATCACGAGCTGGCTGCTTCCCTTTAGTTAATGTATTGACAACAAGCTGAGCTTCACCATTTTGGATAAGGTCAATCAATGTTTGTCCTTTCGCACCAATCTTGCCAACAATATCTGTACGTACTCCTGCTTCTTCAAATGCTTTTGCTGTACCTTCAGTAGCTACAATGCGATACCCTACCGTAGAGAAACGTTTTGCTAATGCAATCGCTTCTTCCTTATCTTTATCAGATACAGTAAACAATACTGTACCTTCTGTACGAATTTCCATACCTGCTGCAACTAAACCTTTATAAAGGGCTTTTTCTAATGTTGCATCTTTCCCCATTACCTCACCAGTGGATTTCATTTCAGGTCCTAATGTAATGTCTACACGACGTAATTTTGCGAATGAGAACACTGGTACTTTTACAAATACACCCTTTTGTTCAGGCGCTAAACCTGTTGGGTAGCCCTGCTCTACAATAGATTTTCCAAGGATTGCTTTCGTTGCAATGTTAGCCATTGGAATATTTGTAATTTTACTTAAGAATGGTACTGTACGTGATGAACGTGGGTTTACCTCAATCACAAATACTTCGCCCTGTGAAATTACGTATTGGATATTCATTAAGCCAACGATGCCTAGGCCCTTCGCGAGACGAGTTGTATAATCAACTAATGTATCCTTTTGTGCCTGTGTTAATTTTTGTGGTGGATAGACAGAGATTGAGTCTCCAGAGTGAACCCCTGCACGCTCAATATGTTCCATAATTCCTGGAATTAGAACATTTTCGCCGTCACAGATAGCATCTACTTCGATTTCCTGTCCTGTTAAGTAACGGTCTACTAAAACAGGATGATCTGGAGATGCCTCCACTGCATTTTCCATATAGTGCTGTAATTCATCTTGATTGTAGACAATTTCCATTGCACGTCCACCAAGTACATACGATGGACGAACAAGTACTGGGAAGCCTAGACGCTCACTAATGGCAAGAGCCTCCTCTGTAGAAACGGCTGTTTCCCCTAGCGGCTGCGGAATGTTTAATTCACGTAAAGCCTGCTCGAACTTATCGCGGTTTTCTGCACGGTCAGTATCTTCTAAAGATGTACCTAAGATTTTTACACCATTTGCTGCTAATTTATCGGCCAGGTTAATGGCTGTTTGACCACCGAATTGAACAACAACACCAATTGGTTGTTCTAAATCGATAATATGCATAACATCCTCAATTGTTAATGGCTCGAAGTAGAGCTTATCAGAAACAGAGAAGTCTGTTGATACTGTCTCTGGGTTGGAGTTGATAATAATTGCCTCATAGCCAGCCTCTTGAATCGCCCATACTGAGTGTACTGTTGCATAATCGAATTCTACCCCTTGGCCGATGCGGATTGGGCCTGATCCAAGTACCACAACAGAAGGTTTTTCTGACTTAATAGATTCATTTTCTTCTTCATATGTGCCATAGAAATATGGTGTTTCCGATTCGAATTCCGCTGCACATGTATCAACCATTTTATAGACTGGAATAATGCCGTGTTCTTTACGATAAGCATAAATGGCTTCTGGTGTTGTTTCCCAAAGCTCAGCAACCTTCTTATCTGCAAAGCCTAAACGTTTTGCTGTACGTAGGACATCTTTATCATTTTTATGGTCAGCAAGTGTTTGTTCCATATCAACGATATTTTTAAACTTATTTAAGAAGAATAGATCAATCGCTGACCATTCATGAATTTGTTCAATTGTTACACCTCGACGTAAAGCTTCACCGATAAAGAATAGGCGCTCATCTCCAGCTTTGCGGATACGTTTTTCAATCCAAGAATCTGAATTTTCCTCAGCATGCTTTAACTCTAAATGTACTTGACCGGTCTCAAGAGAACGAACCGCTTTTAACATAGCTTCCTCAAATGTGCGACCTAATGCCATTACTTCACCAGTAGCTTTCATTTGCGTACCAAGATTACGTTTAGCTGATTCGAATTTATCGAATGGCCAGCGAGGAATTTTAGCTACGATATAATCAAGTGCAGGTTCAAAACAAGCATATGTTGATCCTGTTACAGGGTTTTTAATTTCATCTAATGTTAAACCAACTGCAATTTTAGCTGCTAGCTTAGCAATTGGATAACCTGTTGCTTTAGATGCTAGTGCAGATGAACGCGATACGCGTGGGTTTACTTCAATCACATAGTAATTAAAGCTATATGGATCAAGTGCTAGCTGGACGTTGCAGCCACCCTCTATTTTAAGTGCACGAATAATATCTAGCGAAATATTACGTAGCATTTGGTTTTCACGATCTGATAGTGTTTGCGTTGGTGCTACAACGATTGAGTCACCTGTATGGATTCCTACTGGGTCAACGTTTTCCATGTTACATACAACAATGGCATTGTTAGCCGCATCACGCATTACTTCATATTCAATCTCTTTATAGCCAGCAATTGATTTTTCTAATAAACATTGTGTTACGGGTGAATATTTTAAACCCGATGTCACAATCTCTTCTAAATCTTGATCGTTGTAGCAAATCCCGCCCCCTGTACCGCCAAGTGTAAATGCTGGTCGAACAATTACAGGGTATCCAATTTTCGCAACAAATCTTTTCGCTTCATCTAAGTTATGAATAATATCAGACTCAGGAACTGGAGCACCTAGCTCATACATTAAATTACGGAATAAATCACGATCTTCTGCTTTATGGATAGCATCTAGTTTTGTACCAAGAATTTCAATACCAAGCTCGTCTAAAATACCTGATTTGTCTAACTCGATCGCCATATTTAAACCTGTTTGACCGCCAAGTGTTGGTAAAATCGCATCTGGACGCTCTTTACGTAAAATACGAGAGACAAAATCAAGAGAAATTGGCTCGATATATACTTTGTCCGCAATTTCTGTATCTGTCATGATTGTGGCAGGGTTTGAGTTGATTAAAATAACACGGTAGCCTTCTTCTTTTAATGAAAGACAAGCTTGTGTACCTGCATAGTCAAATTCTGCTGCTTGTCCGATAACGATTGGGCCTGAGCCAATTACTAAAATAGTTTCAATATCTGTACGTTTAGGCATGTTGTTTCCCCTTCCCTGCTTCTACTTCCATCATTTCGATGAATTCATCAAATAAGTGGTTTGAATCCTCTGGTCCTGGTGATGCTTCTGGGTGATATTGCACTGTGAAAATCGGATATTTCTTATGACGCACACCTTCACATGTTCCATCATTTAATGCGATATGTGTTAATTCTAAATCCGTTTCTTTTAATGAATCGATGTCGATAGCATAGCCATGGTTCTGAGATGTTAAATCTGTACGTCCTGTGCGTAAGTCTTTGACTGGGTGGTTACCACCGCGGTGTCCAAACGGTAGTTTGAAGGCTTTTGCTCCACTAGCTAATGAAAAGATTTGGTGTCCTAAACAAATACCGAACATTGGCACTTTTCCTATTAAGTTACGTACTGTTTCAATACCTTCCTGAACATCTTCAGGATTCCCTGGTCCATTGGATAGCATGATACCATCTGGATGCCAAGCTAAAATTTCCTCAGCTGGTGTATTATAAGGTACTACCAACACATCACAATCACGTTTGTTTAATTCGCGTAGGATTCCGTGCTTCATACCATAATCAATTAAGACAACTCGTTTACCACGACCAGGAGATGGATAAGCAGCTTTTGGAGATACTTCACGGACATGGTGTGTAATGGCTGGTGTCGCTTGTAATTGTGCTACAATTTCATCCACATTTACTTCTTCATCAGCAGCCGTCAAAATCGCTTTAACCGATCCTTTACTGCGTATGATACGTGTTAATTTTCGCGTATCAATGCCTTCAATTCCTGGGATATCCTTTGCTGTCAAATAGTCATCTAAAGTTAAATCACAGCGGAAGTTTGAAGGTTTTTTAGCCAATTCACGCACAACGAATCCACGAATGGCTGGCGTAATCGATTCAAAGTCATCACGGTTAATGCCGTAATTACCAACTAAAGGATATGTCAATGTAACAATTTGTCCATAGAATGAAGGATCTGAAATCGTTTCCTGATAACCTGTCATCCCTGTTGTAAATACAACCTCACCTTGTGAAGCGCGCTCGCTACCAAATGCTGTACCTGTAAATACTGTGCCATCTTCTAAAACTAGTAAACGTTTTTTCATTACTCTGCCTCCTGATATACGATATTGCCTTCAAAAATTGTTAGTACTGGCCAACCCTTTGCCACCCAGCCGTTGAATGGTGTATTACGACCTTTTGATACAAAGCCATCTGCATCAATTGTTTGTTCTTTTTGAATATCAATTAAAATCATATCCGCTGAAGCGCCTACTGCTAATGTGCCATATGGCAGATCAAAAATCTCAGCTGCTCTCACTGTCATCCAATCAATTAATTGCTTTAAAGTCCATTTTCCTGTTTCAACAAATTGTGTATAAAGCAATGGAAAAGCTGTTTCGAAACCGACGATACCAAATGGTGCGCCAACCATACCGCAGCATTTTTCTTCTACTGTATGTGGTGCATGATCTGTTGCGATGCAGTCGATTGTGCCATCAAGTAGTGCTGCATGTAGAGAATCCTTATCATCAGCTGCGCGTAATGGTGGATTCATTTTCCAATTTGCATCGTCAGATGGTATATCCATCTCTTCTAGTAATAAATGATGTGGACAAACTTCTGCTGTGACACGAATACCTGCTGCCTTCGCATCTCTTACTGCACGAACCGATTCCTTCGTAGAAACGTGACAAACATGGTAGCGTGCCCCTGCCGCTTCTGCTAGTAGTACATCTCGTGCAATTTGTACTGATTCACAAATGGAAGGTATCCCTGGAAGCCCAAGCTCTTTATTACGCTTTCCTTCATGCATCACACCATCATAGATTAATGAGTTGTCCTCACAATGTGCTACAACAACCATATCGTGCTGGGCCGCATCTTTCATTTGCTCATACATCGTTGAGGCTAGCTGAATGCCTACACCATCATCTGAGAACGCTACGGCTCCATGTGCTTTTAATTCTTCAATATTTGTTCGAACCTCGCCCGATATATCCTTTGTTAGGGAACCATATGGGAGTACTCGAATAACAGCGCTGTCCTTAATGAGCCCATTGATGAGCTGCATGTTGTCAACCGAATCAGGTACTGGCTTTGTATTAGGCATCGCACAAATTGTCGTAAAGCCACCCTTTGCTGCTGAGGCGGAGCCTGTAGCAATGGTTTCTTTATGCTCAAATCCTGGCTCTCGTAAATGTGTATGAACATCGATAAAGCCTGGTGCCACAATTAAACCATGTCCTTCAATCAGTTCTGCACCTGCTACAGTCACATTCTGACCAATAGCCGTAATCTTTCCGTCTGCCATTGCAATATTGACTGTCTTCAATTCACCTTGTTCATCTAGCATTTGTACATTTTGAAGTACCTTTGTCATGTTATTCTCTCCCCTTTAAAATGGTTTCCATAATAGCCATCCGTGTGTAAACACCGTTCCGCACCTGTTCAAAAATTCGAGAGCGATCACACTCTACTAACTCAGAAGCAATTTCAACATCACGATTTACGGGTGCTGGATGCATAATAATGGCGGATTCTTTCATTTGCTTTTCTCGTTCAATTGTTAAACCAAACTCTTGATGGTAACCTTCCTTTGAGAAGCTTTTATTTACTTTATGACGTTCATGTTGCACACGTAGTAACATAATGACATCACTTATTTCGATCAGATTATCCCATGAATGATGCGCTTCAAAACCGCCAGACCATTCTTGTGGGCAAAGGAAATGAACATTTGCCCCTAAATTTTGTAATGCTGTTGCATTTGATTTGGCTACTCGACTATGAGAGATATCTCCTGCAATTGTGACATTCAACCCTTCGAAACAGCCAAACTCTTTTTTGATGGTATAAAGATCCAATAAGGATTGTGAAGGATGTTGCCCAGCACCGTCCCCTGCATTAATAATCGCTACATTAATACCATCCAGCAGCTCATTGTAATATTCATCTTCTGAAGCTCGAATGATGACAGCATCTAAACCAATCATTTCTAACGTTTTGACAGTATCATACATCGTTTCCCCTTTCGTAACACTCGAAAACCCTGCATCGAAAGGGATAACATGACAGCCAATTTTGTATTCTGCCATTTCAAAGCTTGTTTTTGTACGAGTACTTGGTTCAAAGAATAGATTGGTCACTTTGTACGGGCGAGATAACGATGATGTTTCACCATTTTCAAATGCTTGCGCAAGATCTAGGATTTGGTTAATCTCTTCTGTTGTTAAATGTTCCATCGATAATAAGTTCTTCATCATGTGACCTCCATTAGGTTGTGAATCGTGAACGTCTATGTATGACGTTCTCTGTATATAAAGTAAAAGCCCCGTTGATGTCATCAACGAGGCATAAGGAGGCGTGACAAACTACAGCAAGACATACATCCTACTTCAGCCTGTCCACAACTTCCCTTTTTTTGCCTCTCTGGACAATTCATTAAAAGGTACTACTATGAATCTTTATTTTGATTGTATTGTACAGGTATATCTGCTTCTTTCTTACCTGGTAGAATCGCATTCAATAGCACACCGATAATCGCGGCTAGCGCCATCCCTTCAACACTTAATGATTCAGAGATAACAAACTTGGCACCGCCAATACCAATGACTAATATGACTGAAGCAATAACTAGGTTACGGCTATTACCAAAATCAATATGATTATCTACTAGCATACGTAGGCCACTTGCTGCGATTATTCCGAAGAGTAAGATGGACACTCCCCCAAGTACTGCGGTTGGAATCGTTGCAATCACTGCCATTGCTTTCCCGAAGAATGATAGTAAGATGGCAACCACTGCTGCACCTGCAATAACGTAAATACTGTACACTCGAGTAATAGCTAGTACACCAATATTTTCACCGTAAGTTGTTTTCGGAGGCCCCCCGATTATAGCACTCACAAATGTTCCAAGTCCGTCTCCTAATAGGGAACGGTGCAACCCTGGCTCTTTAATATAATCTCGATCTACTACTTTTCCTAATACTAGCTGGTGACCAATATGTTCCGAAATTGTTACAATCACGATTGGTACCATGATAAGTAGAATTTTTGTTGTTATTTCAAACTCATAATGCACACCTGGTATTAAGAAATCAGGCATTGCGAAGAATTTTGCTTGGGCAATTGGTGTATAATCTACGATGTCTACGATCATGGAGTAAATATACCCTACGATTAAGCCCATCAAAATTGGCATAGTGCTTAAAATTCCTTTAAAGAAAATCGTAAAGATAATCGCTGTAAAGACCGTAACTAAAGCAGCTGAGAAGTGTAAAAAGCTATACTCTCCATTGACGTTCATGGCCATATTCACAGCTGTACCAGATAGTCCAAGTCCAATTACCATAATAACTGGACCTACCACGATTGGCGGCAAAATTTTCATAATCCACCTATAACCACTTTTCCAAATGATTAAGGATACAATTCCATACGTAATCCCGACAGCCATCGCACCGATCATGGCATTGCCTGGGTGGACACTCGAGCCATCATCGTTTAAACCGCCTGCCGCAAGTATGATTGGTGCTATAAAGGCGAAGGACGACCCTAGATAGGCTGGTACTTGAAATTTCGTAATTAATAGGAAGAATAATGTAGCAATCCCGCTTGTTAAAAGAGCAATCGCTGGACTAAGTCCTACTAACTGTGGCACTAAAATTGTTGATCCAAACATCGCAAACATATGCTGGAAACTTAATGTCACAAGCTGAAGTGGAGTTGGTTTATCCTTAATATCTAAAACTGCATTTGACATATTGTTTCCTCACTTTATTATTCGTCTTCTTTATAAATAATGACGCAATCTTCTCCATCTACTTCTTGTAAGTTGACAATGATGCGCTCAGAGCCAGAAGTTGGAACATTCTTCCCTACATAGTCTGCTCTAATTGGCAACTCTCGATGCCCTCTATCCACTAGCACGGCTAGTTGAATTTGAGCAGGTCTCCCCAAATCCATTACAGCATCCAGTGCTGCACGTACTGTTCGTCCTGTATAAAGTACATCGTCTACTAAAATGATCTTTTGATTTTTCACTACATACTCAATATCAACTTGTTCTACATGTGCTTGTTCGTTTTCATGTTTGGTTGTTAAATCATCTCTGTATAGCGTAATATCAATTTCCCCTGTACGAATAGGTTTACCTTCAATTTTTTCAATTCGTTGTGCCAAACGTTTGGCTAGAAAGGCACCTCTTGTTTTAATGCCAACTAAAATACATTCATCGATTCCTTTGTTGCGTTCAATAATTTCATGGGCAATACGTGTGAGTGCCCTTGTCATTGATGGGCCATCTAATAATTCATTTTGTGCCATATCCGTTCCTCCTCTCTCTACTCTAGTGTCAGCCATGTGTCCATAAAAAAACCTCTCGAGGCGAATAGCCTGAGAGGGGTTGTATACGTGTCGAAAAAAGCATGTCGAAAAATTTGCAGCACAAATTTTTGCAACACTATCACATGTCCCTTCTCAGCCTCTCTGGACTGCTATTAAAGGTGAATATTTAGTTATGTTGTTCATTCACTGTGGTTAGTATAGACTTTCTTTTCTTATTCGTCAATGCCTATTTCGTAAATCATTTAATAATTGCTCATAATCAACTGGAAGTGGTGTTTCAAACTCCAAATATTCACCAGAAGAAGGATGATCAAATCCTAAAGTTGCAGCATGCAAAACTTGTCCACCAAAGTCTATTGTCTTTTTCGGACCATATTTTGGATCTCCCACTAGTGGGAAGCCGATATAATTCATATGCACACGAATTTGGTGTGTACGTCCCGTTTCTAAACGACATTCTACTAGTGTATAATCACCAAAACGCTCCACAACTTGGAAGTGTGTCACCGCATGTTTACCGTTATCAACGACTGCCTGTTTTTGACGATCCTTTTGATCGCGACCAATCGGTGCATCAATTGTCCCCTTATCATGTGCGATATGACCGTGTACAAGGGCAATATATTTACGTGTCACCGTTTTATTCACTAACTGATTCACTAACGATTCATGGGCTGTATCATTTTTAGCCACCATTAATAGACCTGACGTATCTTTATCAATACGATGGACAATACCAGGTCGCATCACACCATTAATACCGGATAAATCCTTACATTGATACATTAAACCATTTACCAGTGTACCGGACATATGGCCTGGTGCTGGATGAACGACCATCCCCTTTGGTTTATTGACAACAAGGACATCTGCATCCTCATAAACAATATCCAAATCTAATTTTTCGGCTATTACATCTAGAATTTCTACTTCTGGTACATCAATCAAGATGACATCACCAGCTTTTACTTTATATTTTGCTTTTACAGCATCACCATTCACTTTGATAATCCCATCATTAACCCAGTTCCCAATTTGTGTACGTGACCACTCTGATTGTAAGCTTGAAAGTGCTTTATCAATGCGCTCTCCTTGCTGCTGTTCTTCGATTGTATATGTTACTTGCGTCATTGTTTCACCTGTTTCTTTTCTTTTTTATCTTCCATAATCAAACCAATCATTAGTACAACGACAGCTATAGTTAATGCAGCATCTGCCACATTAAAAATAGGGAAGTCATAATTAATAATTGGAATTAAAACATCAACAAAATCGACCACTTCTCCTCTAAAAAGACGATCGATAAAGTTTCCTAATGCGCCACCAAGTAATAGCATTAAACCCACTTGAAAAACGGGCTTTCCTTTTGCCTCTTTATGATAAAAGTAGAGAATGGCACAAATGACAGCAACTGTCACGATACTAAATAACCACATTTGCCCTTCTAGCATCCCCCATGCTGCACCTCTATTACGATGAGATAAAATGCCAAACCATGGGTCCCACACAGCAATACGTTCAGCATACTCCATATTTTTCACAATTAGCCATTTTGTCCATTGATCTAATAAAACGACAAAAGCAGCCAATCCATAATATTTATACACAGTCATTCCTCCGTTCACTCAACATCTTACCTATTCTACCATAACAGCACCCATCACAATAACTAATATCACATCAAAAGATGGCGGATGCCCAATCTCTTTCAAGAATATAAAAAAGCTATTTCTATTTACTTTTTAAGCAATAGAAATAGCTCTGACTTATTGAGTTAAACGGTTTCAGATTCTTTCGAATGCACTCGCTTCATGAAATCATTGACATCAGCCGGAACTTTACGATCTAGTAGTGACACGATAATAACAGATAAGAAGCCAACCGGTACTGTCACAATACCTGGTATTTTAAACTGCAAGAAACTTGGTAATGTTCCTGGTAAAAAGATCATCCACATTGACACGCCAAGACCAATGAGCAATCCTGCAATGGCACCCTTCTCTGTCATGCCCCTCCACCAAATACCGAGAATAAAGATTGGCGTGAATGTACTTGCTGCAACCGTAAAGGCGAGCGCCACTAAATGACCGATGGATGCATCCTTGACAAGTAAACCAAGTGCTCCATATAAAATCCCTAATAATACAATGGCCACTTTACCAGCAACCACACGTTGTTTTTGTGTTATATCCTTTTTCATAATATTGGCATATAAATCATGGGCTAATGCGCCAGAGCTTGTAATAAATAGCCCTGAAAGATTAGAGAAAATAGCTGCAAATGCACCTGCAATTACTAAACCAAGTAACCATTTACCACCTAGCGCAAGGGCTGTCGTCGGAATGACCATGTTATTCCCACCTAATACTAAATCACGCATTACCTCCTCACTAGCTGTTCCCGAAATGAAAATAGATCGGCCTACAACACCTAAATAAACAGCTAATAAGAAAAACGTACTAGCAATGCCAATAGCCATGAGCGCAGATTTACGCGCTGCTTTAGCACTTGGGTTTGTATAAAAGCGTAATAATATATGGGGAAGCCCAATTGTCCCTAAGGCTAAACCAATGGTCATACTAATAGTTTGCCAAAATGTTGGGAAATAAAAGCCTGTGCCTGTCCAAGCGGCACCATCAAAATTCACATCATTACCATCTAAGGCATACGGAGAAGTTCCTGTAATAGGGCCACTGAATGAATGGATGGCAGCTAAAATTTTATCGTAATGCAAACCACCATAAACTGCAGCAATTAACATCACAATAAATGCGCCAAGGCGAATCCACAGCTCCAAAGCTTGGTTGATTGTCGTACCTTTCATTCCACCTATCCCTACATAAAAAACCATGACAACACATGTAAAGATAATGCCAAATTCATAGGAAGTACCAAAAAACATACTTAATATTTGAGCAGCACCTAGTAATTGAGGAGCCGCATAAAAGCCTGAGATGGCTAAAACGACTGCAACCGCTACGAGTCGAGCCCTGCTACTATGAAAACGATAACCTAAAAAATCAGCAACCGTAAATGCACCAAATCTTCTTAAAGGGCCCGCTACGAAAATAGCTAATAATGTTAATCCAATAGAGAAACAAAAAGCATAATAAGCACCATCATAACCTAGTTGAAATGTTAAACCAGCTATTCCAAGAAATGTTGCTGCACTTAAATAATCTCCGCCAATGGCAGAACCATTTGTAAACCATCCAAAGCTTCGGCCACCTACAAAGAAATCCGAAGCTGTTGCATTTCTCTTGGTTAAATACGTAATGTAGACAATCGTTCCCATTAACGCAACGGTCATTAACATCTTTGGTTCTAAAAGAGCTTCCATCATTCAACACTTCCCCCTTTGTTTCACCTACTTATTTGCTATATCGTATTTTTTTAAACGCTTCTCATACATGGCCGTATGCACATACGCAATAATAAAAGCCATAGCCATCATGACAATCGTTGTCACAAACCATGTGACTGTCATACCGCCCCATATTTTCTTGAATGCAAATGCTGGAGCAAACCAATTCATAACAGGAATACTAAAAATCAAAATAAAGTAAAATACCGTTAAGCCTAAACCTGTTGTAAATTCATCCTTCATAATTTTATTTGTTGTTGCATCTAGAGGCGGTAGATCTTTCACATCAATTGTTCCTGCCTCCACGTAGTCATAATCATGACTGCCTACTTCCGCCATAAGCTAACTCCCCCTTTGTCATATCAGTGAATAATTATCTGAAATTTCAAATTATTATTCACTACAATTATTTTATTCTATTTCAACCACAATATAGATATAAAATTTTGCTGTATTAGTACAAATAATTGCTATTTTAAGTTAAAATATTTTTATCTTTTCATTCGTAGGAGGCTGGTAGCATTTTAAAGGTGGTATGGTATATGGAAAGCTCATTTGATAAACAGCAAATGAGTGAATGGTTAAAAGAGGTTTTACCAAATGCTTTGGAGGAGTGTAAAGTGCCTAAGCGAGAAGATGAGGTCATTATTGTCTATGAGGTCAATCGGTTATTTGATTGGGTGAAGATTAATCGATTAAAAAGAAATTATCCTAATAGTATAATTGTCCCAATTGTTACAGAACACCTCACCTACTCGACTGGTATAGCAATTGAATTAGTTTTACCTGCACTTCTCATTAAACCATTACAGAAATCAAAATTTTTACGAATCGTAAAAAAACTGTACACATCCTATCAGGACAAGAAAGCAAGTACACTCACAATGCTTGAGCTATCACAACAAGTGTCCCAGCATCATACCTCTCCGTTCAGAGAAGCATTTTTGAAACGTCTTATACGTGGCGAAATTGATAATGAACAAGAAATCATTCAATCTGCATCATTTTTATCAACAAATTGTATTCCTAATATTGTGTTCTTAATTCAGGGCTATATCGATAGTGATGCTATTCCTCATGACGCAAGCAGTAACATTACAAATGTTTTTCGTCAGCATTTTGCCAATAAAGCACCCTTATCTTTTTTACATTTCGAACGCTACTTATTACTTCTCATGAGAATTCCGACTGAGTATAACTCTTTTAAACATTGGACAGTAGGCGAATCATGTCTATTGGAGGTCATCGAGACACTTAAAAAGGACTATTGTATCCATCTTTTCATGGGGGTTGGAGGAGTGTTTCAGGACGCAATGCACGTAAAGGAGTCCTATAGTCAAGCACGAAAAGCACGTAGAAAACCACCTATAGATAATATTCATATCAGATATTATGAAGATTTAACAAAGCATGTGCAGCTTCAAAAGGCCATTCATTATATTGAAGAACATTATGATGAGCAATTGACCGTTCGTGATGTTGCAAAATATATAAGCTTTAGTCCCACACATTTTAGCAGGCTATTTAAAAAAGAGACTGGTCGTAATTTCGTTGACTATGTTGCCTTTACACGCCTCATCAAGAGCTTACCCTTTCTACGGAAGTACGACTATACCGTAGAAAAGATCTCCTCCACCTGTGGCTTTAATACACCTAATTACTATAGTTTAACCTTTAAAAAATATGTAGGAATCTCTCCAACGGACTATCGCAATACGACAGAAATTTTATTTAAATAATCTAACAAGAATCTGCAAAACCTCCATGAAAAAAAGCAAGCCCCCATCAAGGAGACTTGCGTATGATCTACAATAGAAATGCAGATTCTTATTATTCATTTCCGTTAAACGTAATATTTTTCTACAACTTCTGCACAGCGCGCACAAACTGTAGGATGTGCCTCATTTGCACCAATTGTTTCAGAAATTGACCAGCAACGCTCACATTTCTCCCCTGTTGCCTTCTCAACTACAATGGATACATGCTCAAGTGCTAAAGCTTCAGCAGGCGCCTCATCAATAGTAGCTACTTCAAAAGCAGAAACGATTGAAAGCTGTGCAAAGTCAATGTTCACATCATTCAATAAGGCTACAACATCCTCTTTGGCATATACTGTTACTTTTGCTTCTAGTGATTTACCTATTGTTTTAGCATTACGAGCTTCCTCTAATGCTTTTAAGATATCGTCACGTACATCAATAATATTTTCCCATTTTGTACGTAGGCTTTCAAAATTCTCTTGAACATCTACCTCTGGGAAGTCCGTTAATTGAACAGAAACTTCCTCTACAATACCTTGGGCATGTAGATAAGACCACATTTCATCTGTTGTATGAGGGATGATTGGTGTCATGATTTTAACCAATGTCATTAATGTATCGTAAATAACTGTTTGCATCGCTCGACGATCTTTATTGTCGTGACCTTCGATATAGACAACATCTTTTGCAATATCTAAATAGAATGAAGATAACTCGACTGCGACAAAATTATTGACGATGTGATAAACAGCAGCGAAATCATAACGATCATATGCTGCACGAACAGTTTGTAAGACATCCTGTAAACGCATATAGACATATTGATCCATCTCACGAAGCTCTGCATAGGCAACACGATCTTTCTTTGGATCGAAATCAGCGATATTGCCATGTAAGAAACGAAATGTATTACGAATTTTACGGTACACCTCTGATACTTGCTTTAACATATCCATCGAAATTCGTACATCCGCTGTATAGTCAACAGAAGCAACCCATAGACGAAGAATATCTGCTCCATACTGATCCATTACTTTTTGTGGAATGATCACATTTCCTAATGATTTACTCATTTTACGTCCTTCACCATCAAGAACAAAACCATGTGTTAATAGTCCTTTATATGGTGCATAGCCATTAATAGCAACAGATGTAATAAGAGATGAGTTAAACCAACCACGATGCTGGTCAGAGCCTTCTAAGTATAAATCAGCTGGATATTTCATGCCGCGCTCTACAAGTACACCTTGGTGGGATGAACCTGAATCGAACCAGACGTCCATAATATCATTTTCTTTTGTGAATTCGCCGTTCGGGCTACCTGGATGTGTAAAGCCCTCTGGTAATAATTCTTTTGCTGTTTTTTGGAACCAAATATTGGATCCATGCTCACGGAATAATGCTGAGATATGGCTAATTGTTTCAGGTGTAATAATTGGCTCTCCGTTTTCTGCGTAGAAAATTGGAATCGGCACACCCCAAGCACGTTGACGTGAAATAACCCAGTCTCCACGATCACGAATCATATTATAAAGACGAGTTTCTCCCCAAGCTGGTGTAAATGCTGTAGCTTTTACAGCTTCTAACAACTCACCACGGAATGCTTCAACAGAGGCAAACCATTGTGGTGTCGCACGATAAATAACAGGTTTTTTCGTACGCCAGTCATGTGGATAAGAGTGCGTAAAGAAGTCAAGTTTTTCTAATGCATCTACTTCTTTTAGTTTTTCTGTTACAAGTTTGTTGGCATCATTATAAAACACGCCTTCAAAACCAGGTGCTTCATCTGTATAACAGCCGCTATTATCAAGAGGGCTAAGAATGCCTAAACCATATTGTTTACCAATATGATAATCGTCTTCCCCGTGTCCAGGAGCTGTATGAACACAACCTGTACCCGCTTCAGCAGTTACGTGTTCTCCTACCATAATAAGAGATTCACGATCATAAAATGGATGCTGCGCTACAAGACGATCAAGTGCTTCCCCTTTTACTTCTTGAACAACCTCATAGTCTTCCCATCCAAGGGCATTCGCTACTGATGTTAATAATTCTTTGGCAATGATGAATTTTTTATTAGCTACAGCAACTACAACATACATAAATTCAGGATTTAAAGAAATGCCTAAGTTTGCTGGTAATGTCCAAGGTGTTGTTGTCCAAATAATAAATTTAGCATCTGCTGGTACAATGCCTTTCGCATCTTTAATAGCAAAGCTAACATAGATTGATGGTGATTTGATGTCCTTATATTCAATTTCAGCTTCTGCTAAAGCAGACTCAGAAGATGGTGACCAATAAACTGGTTTTAAGCCTTTATAAATGTAACCCTTTTCAGCCATTTTACCGAACACTTCAATTTGACGTGCTTCAAATTCAGGCTTTAATGTAATATAAGGGTTTTCCCAATCACCACGAATGCCTAGACGACGGAATTGGGCACGTTGATTATCAATTTGCTCATATGCATACTCTTCACAAAGTTGGCGGAATGCTGCTACTGACATTTCTTTACGCTTTACACCTTTGTTTGTCAGTGCTTGTTCAATTGGTAGACCGTGCGTATCCCAGCCTGGAATATAATTCACATGGTAGCCAGTCATTGAACGATGACGTGTAATCATATCCTTCAATACTTTATTTAAGGCATGGCCGATGTGGATATCACCATTTGCATAGGGAGGACCATCATGTAGAACATATTCTGGACGATCGGCAGTACGTTCCATCTGTAATTTGTTAATATCCATGTCATTCCATTTTTCTTGCGTTTTTGGCTCATTCGCCGGTAGATTCCCACGCATTGGGAAATCTGTTTTTGGCATTAATAACGTATCTTTGTATTCAACCATTAAAATTCCTCCTTTATTTTACCCAAGCATATAGACAATTACTTCTAGGACAGTTATTGGCAAACGCAACTCAAACAATTCGTGAACAAATAAAAAAAGCCCTCAATCCCACTAAGGGACGAGAAGCTTCTACTCGCGGTACCACCCTACTTGTAGCACAAAAATATTGCACTACCTCTTTCAAGCACGTTAACGTCGTGCATCACGAAATAACCTACTTTTTTCAGCTATTTAGCTCAGAAGTGATGTTCAATGTTAGTTGCATGTTTGGGCTCTCACTGTCCCCAAATCGCTTAACTACGCCTAACAAATACTGTCTTCGTCTCTGCCTGTATGCATATCTTTTCAAAATAATTACTATTACAAAGTATATGAAATTCAAACAATGGCGTCAAGTTTCATTTGTCGAGTGCAACCATTAAAAAGAAAAGTTACATCTCTTCAGATTCTTGTGCTTCCTCAACAGATGCTTGAATTTCTGTTAAATCAATATCATATTGAAGCAAATGATCCCAGTCATCAGCATTAAGCAAATCAAGCTGTGCCTCAACAAGCATCTTGAAACGATTACGGAATACTTTAGATTGTTTTTTAAGCTCATCAATTTCAATCGTCACCTTACGAGCTTTTGTTAAAGCATCATTGACAATTCGATCAGCATTTTTCTCAGCCTCTTTTACAATGAGTTTAGCCTCTTTTTGTGAATTTCTTCGCACTTCATCAGCCGCTTCTTGTGCAACAACAATGGACTTCTGCAAAGTTTCTTCTAAGGAGCTAAAATGCCTCGCCTGTTCTAAGGCCATCTCTAATTGCTTATCAACCTCTTTTTTTTCACGTAACAAAATTTCGTAGTCTTTAATGATTTGGTCTAAAAATTCATTTACTTCATCTTCAGCATAACCTCTGAAAGCTTTTGTAAACTCCTTATTATGTATATCAATAGGTGATAATGGCATACAATCCTTCTCTCCTTTACATGTACATTCGTAATTTCTATTATACAATTGTTCCGACAACTTAGCAGTAAAAATTAATGAAATTTACTTCACTTTCAGCTTTTTTGGGCCAATCGACCGATTTGCAGACGGATTTTATCCTTTTTTGTACGGCCTTCTGTCATAATAATTTTCACACGACCGCTCCCTCGTATCGATAAAATATCCCCTTCTTGTAATTCAAAGGCAACTGTATCTCGCTCTGTCCAATTGACACGTACTTTATTCCCAGTAATCAAAGCTTGTGCCTTTTGACGTGACACATTTAAAATGGTAGCGATAATCACATCTAAACGCATGGATGAAACAGTATGAGATTCCTCAAACCACTCATCCTCATTGAAGAGAAGTGGCTCGTCTTGCTTTAAAGATTCAACATGTACCTTGACTTTACCAATACCCGTTAAATGCAAACGAACATAATCTGCTACCTCTTGTGCTACTACAAATTGCACCTGCTGCTCATTGACACGTATATCACCAAATTTACCACGATTCAAGCCTAATGATAACAAGGCCCCTAACACATCTGGATGCCGGAGCTGGACAAATTTCATAGGATAGTGAATCGTAAATGCTGTCAGCTGAAAGTCTTCCTCCATAACTTCATAGTAAGCAGGATAAATAAGCATACGCTGTCTCTCTGCCCCGTCAAATAACCCTGCACATGCCGTTTTCAATGTGTCGTCCTGTCCGATAATAGATGTCACGATAAAACGCTGTCTGGGATCAAGAAAATCTGTTAGCTTAGGTGCATAGCGATCCTCTACCTCACGCTGCCAACTTATTACTTGTTCAATAAACGGTTGTTCATCTTTTCGAAAATGCTGAATTAAGTGTTCCATCTCGTTGTCTCCTCTTTCACTAGTTCTATATGCTTGGTGGGCTGGATGAACATAGTATTTCCAAGTTATGACGTCTTTGCATCATTGAGTATAATTTTTTTACATTTACTTGAAAAGTTCTTTTTTCCACTGGGGCAGTCTCATTATACAAGGATATTTGAACACCCGTTAAACAAACCTTTATCACCCTCTATTTTTTTGAACCACCGTTGCTCTTTCCGTACAAAAACATTGCTAAATAAAAAATCCCCACCTAAGAGTGAGGATTTACTGCTAAACGAACATAAGAAATATTTTCTGGATGACTATAACAAGCCCTCGTTCAATAAAATTCAACATGAAGATAGCCACAATTGGTGAAATATCAATCATTCCAAGTGGTGGAATGAACTTTCTGAAAATCCCTAAATACGGCTCACACACTTTTTCAAGCATACGTCCAATGGCTGAATTTTGAGCGGCAGGCACCCAAGACATTAAAATATAGCCAATTAGCATAAATGAATAGATTCTAAATGCTAATGATACATAACCAAGTATTATAAAAAAAGTCATATAAACTACAATCCTCGCTATTAATTATCGTCTAAAATAAAGTTTGTAATTTCACCAGTCACTTCTACATTATCTGGCGTACAAAGGAAGATATCTTTACCGATACGTTGGATATCCCCGGCAAGTGCATAGACTGTACCACTTAAAAAATCAATAATGCGTTTACCTTGCTCTCGTTCAATACGTTGTAAATTGACAATTGCAGCACGCTTATTTTTTAAATGCTCCGCGATATCTTGTGCTTCTGCATAAACTCTAGGCTCAATTAAAACAACTTTTGCTCCCTTAGAGCTCATAGCTGCCTGCAAGCTTACAATGTTGTTAGGCGTTGCTGAACTTTGCGGCATAATTTCTTGAATAGGCGCCCTACGCTCTTTAATCGTTTTTTTTGGCTTTACGGAATGAATCGGTTGCTGTTGTTGTATGGGCTGTTGCTGCTGAATAGGAGCTTGCGTGATTTCTTCTTCTAGTTCTTCTTCAAGGTAAAAGAAGTTTTTAATTTTATTTTTCATGCTCATCCTGTTCCCCTCTTTCATTTCCAACAAGAGCCGTTCCGACTCGAACAAAAGTAGCCCCTTCCTCTACCGCAATTTCAAAGTCATTAGACATGCCCATTGATAACTCGGTACAAGGTGCATGTGCGAATCCTTGCTCGGCTATTTGCTGTTGACATTGTTTTAATTGCTTGAAAACAGAGCGAATGATTGCTTCGTCTTCTGTATTTGGTGCCATGGTCATTAAACCTACAACTTGAATCTTTGTAAAACTCTTTAACGCTTCTACAAAAGGCAAAACTTCTTCGATACTTAAGCCATGTTTTGATTCTTCACCCGAAACATTTACTTGTACAAAACATTTAACTGGCCGATCTGCTCTTTTTTCAATTTCTTCTGCCAGACTCAAACGATCTAAGGAGTGTAAATAATCAATGCTGTTAATGACTTGTTTTACTTTACGTGTTTGAAGTGACCCGATATAATGCCAATGTACATCAGCATGAATCTCTGCAATTTTACGTTGCAGGCCTTCAGGTCTATTTTCTCCTAAATGAGAGAGTCCTGCATCAATTGCTTCTTGTGTTCTTTCAACAGAAACTTCTTTCGTTACGGCAATTATTTGGACTTTATCACCCTGACGATTGCCTTTTTTTTCTGCTGCTGTTATTAAATCATGTAGTTTGTTTAAATTTGTTAAGATTTTTGTCACTGTTTTTCCCAACTTTACAACAATAGTTTCTTTTATTGTAACAAGCAATGCTTGATTTATCAATGAATAGCCTGACCTATGTCAGTTTACATTCACCACAATTTTATTAACATATGCCTTAGGAAAGTGCTTTAACTAAAATAACATCCTTGCCAACGACAAGCACATCTTTCATATACACTTTTCTTACAGACTCTTCCCCTTTAAAAAAACCAAGATATTTACGAGGCTCTGCAATCAAAAATGCTGTCACATAGCCCGTTTCTTTTGAGACTTCAGCATCTATTACAAAACCTATAAATCGCCCATTTCCTGCTTCAATCACTTCTTTTTGCTGTAATAATGAAAAACGCAATGACATACCTCCTCTATTCTTTATTTTTGTACATTCATTTCTATCATCAAACTTAGCTGTTACTTTATATTTATGTATCACTTGTTCATTGAATGAAGATAAAATGCGCACCGAATAATCCGATGCGCATTTTTTTATTTGTAATCTTTTTGCATTGTTTCAATAGCATTTTTTTCAAGACGTGAAATTTGTGCTTGGGAAATCCCCAATTCCTTCGCGATTTCCGTTTGCGTTTCACCATAATAGAAACGTTTTGCAACGATCATTTGCTGACGTTCATCTAGCTTTTGCAAGCTTTCCTTTACCGACACGTAGGCAACCCATTGATCCTCTGATACATCATCATCACGTAATTGGTCCATCATATAAACAGCGTCTCCACCGTCTGAATAAATGGGCTCCTGTAATGAAACTGGATCTTGAATGGCATCTAAAGCGAATAAAACATCTTCTTTTTTCATGTCAATCATCTCAGCAATTTCTTCAATCGTTGGTTCACGCAAATTATCGGTTATCCATTGCTCTTTTGCCTGCATTGCCTTATAAGCTATATCTCTTAGAGAGCGCGATACACGCAATGCATGATGATCACGCAGATGGCGACGAATTTCACCAATAATCATTGGTACAGCATATGTCGAAAATCGTACATTATGCTTTAAATCAAAATGATCAATGGCTTTCATGAGCCCAATACAGCCCACTTGAAATAAATCATCTGCCTGTTCACCCCGATAGGCAAATCTACCGACAATACTAAGCACTAACCTTAAATTGCACATGACAAGCTCTTCTCTAATCTCAGTTTCTCCAGCTTGTAAACGGATGAAGAGTTCCTTCATTTCCTCGTGCTTTAAAATTGGCAAAGTCGATGTATCTAAGCCGCAAAGATCTACTTTTGTTCGCATATTCGATTCCTCCGGATGTTATTCTCTGACTAAACCGTGACATCAGTTTGTCCGAGAGAAACAAGAATATGCACAAAAGCTGCGACCAATTTTAGGTAGGTTAAATTTCCCTTTCTACGAAATCGGTTGATTTAAATTTTCACGTAAATCTTGAATAATTTTCTTTTCTAATCGGGAAATATATGATTGCGATATACCTAAATGATCTGCCACTTCTTTTTGAGTCATTTCAACTTTTCCATTGAGACCAAAACGACATTCCATAATATACCGCTCTCGCGCACCTAATAAATTAATCGCATGGAACATATGCTGACGTTCAATTTTCTTCTCAACATTATCAAGAATAATATGCTCTTCTGTTCCTAAAATATCTGACAGTAATAATTCATTTCCATCTGCATCAGAATTTAGTGGTTCATCTAGTGAAACTTCACCCTTCATACGACTTGTTTTTCGTAAATGCATTAAAATTTCGTTTTCAATGCAACGTGATGCATATGTTGCAAGCTTAATATTTTTATCAGTATTGAACGTTTCAATCGCCTTAATTAAACCAATCGAGCCTATGCTGATTAAATCTTCTATTGGCGTGCCTGTGTTATCAAAACGTCTTGCAATATATACAACAAGACGTAAATTACGTTCAATTAGTGTGTCTCTAGCACGTAAATCACCGTTCATAAAGGATGCAATGACTGTAACTTCTTCTTCTCGACTTAATGGCACTGGCAATGAATCATTTCCCCCTATATAGTACGTTTCACGACTCCGAAACTTACTCCATAATTTTTTCAAGCTAGCAAGTAGCCTAAGAAGCAATAGTTCTCCCCCTCTATGAGTTATTTGAAAGCGCTGAAAAATGTAAAATTGCTGCTGTGCTATGTGGAAAATTTTTAGCTTTCTTGGTTAAAACGATATATTCATTCGTTTTCACTTGTGAGGGCTCCCCCTTTATATGCCACTCATCAAAACGAAAACCAAGCACTACGGTTTGCTGCTGTACCGTATTAACATGAATAAATCGTATATAACGCTGATAATCTTCTGAAAACATGGATACATTGTACGGATCTGTTTCTTGCCATTCTATTAATGATTGACGGAACGCTGAAGGTAAATGTGGCCGTAAAGCTGTATAGGAAACAAAATGAACCGGCTTTCCTGATAATGGCTCAATAGCTTGATTACCTGTATCCACAAAAGCAGAAAGTGGTATGGTTGCCCCAAAAATTTTTAAAGTTGTATCAAAAACAAATTGACCACTTAAGCGTTCTAGCTTTACAAAACCCCATTGCTTGTAGAATGCAATAAGATTTAAAACTGCAAGTAAAAAGCAAATCATAATAAAATGGGTAACAGAAAGATTTTTCAAAAAAGGTTGTAGAGCTGTTAATAAACCGCCAATAACGATTGTTGCTGTTAATACAATAGGACCTTGCTTCTGAAAACTTCGAATCTTGAAGTGAAATGCTATACCAATTAGCAATATAAAACTAAGAATCGTCGTCCACAGCATTTGACCGCCAATGACAGCTACAAAACTACTACAAATTGAACTCATTAATAATCTTGAATTCTTCACCAAGACCCCTGTTACTCTTGCCGTAAACGTGAGTATTGCTAGATTAAAAAGCGTATTAATGAGCACCAGCCATTCTCCATACATAACAGCCGCCTCCTACTTACAAAGTTAGCACGTTATTCCCACAAATATTGTCAAACAATCGCATCATTTCCTGAAAATGTTTTGACAAAATACATGGTTTCCTTACACATTTGAACAACATGTTATGCAATATAAAAAGCTCGTACCCTACCTAAGTAGAATACGAGCTTTCTAGAAGATTTATGCTTGTTTTATCCGCGATTTTTGCGGTTACGTAAAAATGCAGGTACTTCAAGCATGTCATCCTGTGCATAATGTTGCTGATTTTGACGTGGCTGCTCTTGTTGAACATGCGTTTCTTGTCGTTGTTCACGAATCGGCGCCTGTTGTTGTGGAGCAGATTGTCTGTTTATGTTGAGTGACGGTTTTGCTGTATTACGTTGTTGCTGTAGTGCTTCTTCAGTGAAGCCAGTCGCAATAACTGTAACAATGATTTCATCTTTAAGATTTTCATTAATAACAGAACCGAAAATCATATTTACTTCTTCATCTGACGCAGAAGCTACGATATCTGCCGCTTCTTGTACTTCAAATAAACTTAGATTTGAACCACCTGTAATGTTCATAAGGACACCTTTAGCACCATCAATTGACGATTCAAGCAATGGACTTGAAATTGCTTTCTTCGCAGCTTCAGAAGCTCTATTTTCGCCTGTTGCGATACCAATGCCCATTAATGCTGAACCTTTGTTAGACATAATTGTTTTCACGTCAGCAAAGTCTAAGTTAATAAGACCAGGTGTTGCAATTAAATCCGAAATACCTTGTACACCCTGACGTAAAACATTATCAGCTTCTCTGAAGGCTTCTAACATTGGTGTTGATTTATCAACAATTTGTAAAAGCTTATCGTTCGGAATCACAATCAGTGTATCTACTGATTCCTTCATGCCACCAATTCCACCGATTGCTTGTGTTTGGCGCTTACGTCCTTCAAACGTAAATGGGCGTGTGACAACCCCTACTGTAAGGGCTCCCAATTCACGTGCAATTTGTGCAATAACTGGGGCTGCACCAGTACCTGTTCCGCCACCCATACCGGCTGTCACAAATACCATATCTGCCCCACGAAGAACTTCTTCTAGCTGTTCTCTGCTCTCTTCAGCAGCTTTTTTTCCTACTTCAGGATTTGCACCTGCACCTAGTCCACGCGTTAATTTAGCACCAATTTGTAGCTTTATTTCCGCTTTGGATAAGTTTAATGCCTGTGCATCTGTGTTCACTGCGATAAAGTCAACGCCTTGTACACCATGTTCTATCATTCGATTGACCGCGTTGTTACCGCCGCCACCAACACCTATGACCTTTATTACTGCAAGTTCATCAACACTTGTATCAAATTCTAACATCTCTTTTTCCTCCCACGGTAACTCGACTCTGTATCATTCATTACGCATTCTAGTTAATCAAAAAACTTATCAAATAATTTTTTTGCTTTCCCGATTACGCTTTCTTTTGGTTCTGAAGGTGTAGAATACTCTTGCTTTTTATTTATAGCTGGTTGAGCCCCTACAGCTGCATATTCAACAGGTTGCGTATTCGTACTCTTACCGTAAAAATCATCTTCTAAATAGGCGTAACGAATAAGTCCAACTGCCGTCGCAAATGAAGGCTCTCTAACGCCAATATAATCGGGTGTATAGATTCTTACACGCGTTTGTAGAATTTGACGTGCCAATTGGGCTATTCCTTCAAGCTTTGCAACGCCACCGGTTAAAACAACGCCACCTGGTAAATCTCGAACACCTAAACGCGCCAACTCATCAATCACTAACTCCAATAATTCTTCTAATCTAGCGCCAATAATTTCTGAAATATAACGCTGACTGTACTGATCAGTTGAATCTGTACCTACAACAGGCACTTCAAAGACTTCATCATCAGATGCATCGTCATAAAAGGCATGTCCAAATTGGTGTTTGATCTGCTCTGCTTGTTCTGTTGGTGTTTTTAAAACGATTGAAATATCTTTCGTTATATGATCACCACCAACTGGTATGACACCCGTATGCGTTAACAAACCCTCTTCAAATACCGTGATTGTTGTAGATCCGCCTCCTAAGTCTATAAAGGCAGTCCCTTGGTTTTTTTCATCTTCAGTTAATGCAAAGTAGCCTGATGCTAATGGCTGCAAATATATTTCTCGTATACTTAAACCAGCTCGTTCTACACAGCGAAGAACGTTGTGTAGAAGCGTTTTGGAAGTCGTTATCATTGTTGCATCCATCTCAAGGCGGATGCCAATCATACCACGAGGATCTTTAATTTCATCAAGGTTGTCTACAATAAACTGTCTTGGAATGATGTTAACTAATTCACGTTCAGGAGGTATCGACATGACTTGTGCAGATTCTACCACTCTGTCTAAATCATCATCTGTAATTTCTCTATTTTCACTATTCACAGCGACAACACCTTTAACTAGCTGTAACATCGTCTGGTTAGCTGGAACGCCTAAAACGACTTCATGAATTTGATAACCTGTCATTCGTTCGGCTTGTTCTACTGCTTTTCGAATAGATTGTACTGTTGCATCAATATCAACAATTGCACCTTTTCGAACGCCATTCGATTTTACATTTCCGACGCCAATTACATGTAATTGCCCGTCACTCATTTCACCTATTAATACCTTGATAGAGGAGGACCCAATATCAAGTGAAATGTATAAATCTTGCTGATTCAATTCGCTGCACCTCCTTGAAAAATGCTCTTATTTTCATTCTATTGTAAATTTGGCATAATGTCTAAGCAAATCGAGTATTTTGGTCAATTTTTCTCTCATTCTATGGAAGTTCTTTTTCTCTTGTGACGTTTTTCATCTAAGCGGGTTAGTAATATACGCCTAATTATTGCTATATTTTGGAACAAACGTACTCCAAAAGCGAAAATGGCTGCTAAATACAAATCAATCCCTAAGTTCACGCCTATAAAGGCTAAACCCGCTGCTAGAACTATATTAAAAAAGAATCCTGATACAAATACTTTATCGTCGTAAACTTGCTGTAATTGCGCGCGAATACCACCAAATAATGTATCTAAAGCTGCTAAAACAGCTATTGACAGATAATTTTCATACATAGAGGGGATTTGTATATTTGTTAACAAGCCAAGGGCAAGTCCAAATAGCAAACCTAAAAATGGTAGCCACATATATTAATCTCCTTTTTTTACCTCTGCTAAATAATCATTTGTCAATGGCTGATCAAATGCTGGAATTTGTAACTGCTCAGTTGGCTCTTCAATCACTAAATTAAAATTATCTAAATAAAATGAGTCTACAAATGTTGAGGCTTGTAGTGAATTATACAATTTTTGTGCTGCTTTATAATTGCTTGTCCCAACATGAACCTCGAAAGTAGGGGAAGACAATGGTATACTATTCACTGTTGTCTTACCATTTATATCCCGAATGGCTGTTGTTTGTACAACACGGTTGCCATCGATGGAAACACTCGTAGCATCATTTTTAAAAAGCGTATTTAATAACTGAGTTAATAAATCGGGTGAAATTTCTTTAATTTCATACCCCATTTCAATTAATTCTGGTGCAGGTTCAACATGTAGTATGACGCCTGCCCCCATAACTTCTGTTAATCCTGCCTGTAGCTTTAAACGATTTAATGTTTCATTTAAAGCTGCTTGCTGATTTACTTTCTCAGATTGCTCATAGCGATCCACTACTTCATGAAGTGAGCGAATTTCTGCCAGTAATGCGGAATGTCTTTGTTTTTCTTGTGCTAATTCCTCTCTTATTGCCCAAATATCTCGTGTATCTCGCTCAGCTGGTTTTTGTATGGTATTGTATTGTACCGCTATCATCAAACCGATAATAAATAGCACGATCGTTATTCGGGTGTACATATTTCTTTTCAAAATAGCCCCTCCTAGACGTATCGCATGCCCCGCAGAATTCATATTTGAATTGTAAATACTACAATCGTCTATTTATCTGGAGGCTAAGTTAGACTTTAAGTAGGATCAATAAAGCTTGTCCTTAACTCTCTACTTTTACTTTTGGCATTGTCAGCTTTTGATTTTCTTCCAATGACACGATAATATTGTCATTTAATAGCTGATCCACCACACCACCATTTAAATTTAAAGAAGCCATTAAAGTTTCTGAATCACCTACTGCTTCTATCACAAATGGCGCTGGGTGCTGTGTCCCATCAATTGTTATCACTGGTCCATTACAGCGAATATAGGAATTAGCCATAACACGTTGTCCATTGATAGCAATGGCTTGAGCACCTGAAATTTTCAGTTCGTTCAACAATTTAAAAACATGGCTTTCATGAACGATATAATCATTTGGATTCAAAGATTTCGGATCATAGTCTCCATCTTGAAGAGTTACACGTATGCCTTTTCCCTCACTTTTTAGTTCACCAAGTAATAAACGTAAATCCTCTGCTTGTTCAACAAGCTTCTTATAATCCTTTTCATTTGAAGCAAATGATTTTTCATACTTTCGAATCTGTTCTTGTAAATTATTTAGCTCTTCTGTAAGCTCTTTATTGCGTTCTTGTTGAGTGATTAACTCCTCACGATAAGAGTCCTCTTGCTCAAAAAGCTCTGAATTAATAGTGCCTGCTTCCCTATTGTCTTTTGCTTGGTTGTATGAATAGCCTATGATAAATCCTGTTGTTACACAAACAATTAGTAATTCAAATTGTTTTCTAGAAAAAAAACTCCCTTTGCTATTCTTCTTGTTGTTCATCTTCCGTCACTTCCTGGTTAACCATTTCCCCATCTGCACTTGCTTCCAAGTCAATACTTATCTTGTTGTACTCCTCATTAAAAGGACGATAGTATGAACCGACCTCTAAATCAATCACACCTTTTTCTAAGTTGGCAATTTGCGCAACGATCGAGGGGTAGTAATCTAACTTTTCCGCCAGCGTCTGAATCACAGCACGTACTTCATAGCCATCATTCATATAAAGCTTGACTGCATTTGGATTCGCATCATTACTATTCGTGTTAACTTGAGAAATTAAAGCCAAAACTTCCGGCTTTAATTGCGCTAGCTGCTCAACAAGCTTATTAATGGTTTTTTCACCGGTTATCCCGATAAAAACAGGTGCATCAATTGGTGTATCATTACCAGTTTGTTCAAAGCGTTTGCCGTTTTCTAGCAAAGGATAGTAGGTGCCGTCTCCAGCTAAGTACGCAACCTTTTTCCATTCTTTTATTTCAATTGTAACGCCTTGTAGCCAGTTACGTTTAACATGTGCTTCTTTTACCCATTTATCCTTTAATAAAATCTGCTCAACATCTTCCACTTTGAAACCCCACATTGATTTACCTGGAACAAGGGTACTTGTCTCCAAATAATATTCGTCATTCGCTAGCTTAGCACCATGAACTGTGATTTTCTTGATATTGCTATATGGAGATTGAAAATAAAGGAGTACTGCTAACACAATAAAGAAAAGTAATATTAGCACTATAAATTTCCGGTTAGTACGCTTTTTTCGTCGCTTTTTAAGCGTAGGTATGCGATCTTCTATATCGATTACTTTCTCCAAAAAGTACTCCTCCTTTATATTTATTTCGCAAATTGATAAATAATACCTATTATTAACCACATTGTTACTAAAGATGTACCTCCGTAGCTAATAAAGGGCAATGTAACACCCGTTACTGGCACTAAACCTATTACGACAGCTATATTTAGAAATGCTTGCACCATCAACATCGTAACAAGCCCGATAATCGCATAATAGGATGTTCGATTTTTAGCCTGTACAGCAAATTTATAGCCTGCATAAATTGTCAGTACAAAGAGCGCTAAAATGACAAGGCCACCAATTAATCCGACTTCTTCTAAAATAATCGCGTAAATAAAATCATTTTGCGGTTCAGGTAAATAAAGGAATTTTTGACGACTTTGACCAAAACCATGACCGAATATCCCTGCTGGACCAATTGCCATTAAGGATTGCACTGCTTGGAACCCACTTACTAGGGGATCTGCCCATGGATCAAGAAATGCTTCTATACGCTTTAGACGATACGGTGCTGTCGCAATGAGCCCTACCAATCCAGCAACACCAACTAGCATAATCATGGCGTACAGTTTTAGAGGATAGCCAGCGACAAAAAATAATAAAAACACAGAGACAACAAGAATAAATACTGAGCCGAAATCAGGCTGCAACATAATAAGGGCAACGGGTAGTAGAAGAATCGCCCCATGGCGCCAATTAACAATCGGTTTTCCTGTTTTATGTTGCGCTAATATATGACTCAAGTACACAATGACTGTAATTTTCGTTAGCTCTGCTGGCTGAATTGTTAATGGACCTAAACCAATCCAGCTTTGCGAGCCATTTCTCACAAGCCCAATACCTGGAATTAATACGAGAACAAGTAAAATTAACGAAAATATATAGGCCATTTTCCAAAAGGACTGCTCTCTCAAAATATTTAATCGAATCGTGATTAAAAATACGACAATGGCTACCACAAAGTATATGCTTTGCTTCATATAAAACGGCATTTTTCCACTATAATGAACGGCACTCCAGTAGGTACCTGCAGAATAGACGAAAACAATGCCGATTATTGATAGCATCAAAGTTGTGACGAGCAATAAGTAACTTTCTTTACCTCTCAGTAATGCCATCCTTCCAAGTCAAGTATATTCTAAAATAGTTACAGGCTCATTACAGCTTCATTACAGCATCAATAAAAACATCTCCGCGTATTTCAAAGCTGTCATATTGATCCCAGCTTGCACATGCTGGAGATAGTAAGATAATATCTCCCTCTGCCGACATCGGTGCTGCATAGTGTACAGCGTCTTCTACATTTTGGGCAATGACTGTCTGTTGGACACCACACGACTTTGCAAATTCTACAAAGCGTAAGCCTGTTTCTCCAAATGCAACAACACCTTTTACATGCTGCATACAAGGGCGAAGTTCTTCAAAAGAATGTCCACGATCTAAGCCACCTGCGAGTAAAATAATAGGTGCTTGGAAAGCATCTAAAGCACTCTTTGTTGCTAAGCAGTTGGTTGCCTTAGAATCATTGTAAATCTTTCGACCATTCCATTCGCGAACGAATTGTGTACGGTGACGAACGCCACCAAAAGTCGCTAACACCTCTTCCATCTTCGCCTTGTCACAGCCAACTAAAATACAAGCTGCAACGGCTGCTAGGATGTTTTCTAAATTATGCTTGCCAGGCAGGGCGATATGAGCACGCTCCATATATGGCTCACCTTGCCAATAAATCGTTGTCTCATCTGCACTAATGCCGCTTGTAGTACGTCCCTTTGAACTGAATGGAACTTTTTGAGCATTCGATTGTGCTGCATATCCAACAACAATCGGTTGATCCGCATTATAAATAAAATAATCACTATCATCTTGATTACGTGTCACACCAAACTTTGCTCCAGCATAATTGTCAAATGTCCCATGATAATCAAGATGTGCATCATAAAGATTTGTTAAAATAGCGATTTTTGGCTTAAACGTTTTTATTCCCATCAATTGGAATGAAGACAATTCAGTTACAATGATGTCATCTTTATTAGCTTCTTTTGCGACACCACAGGCTACTGTCCCAATATTCCCCGCAATTAGAGGATTTTTACTCCCACTATTTAACATATCAAAAATTAAAGTTGTCGTTGTGGTTTTGCCATTTGATCCTGTTATACCAATAAATGGCGCATCGCTAATTAAATAAGCAAGCTCAATCTCTGTCCAGACAGGTATTTCACGACGAAGGGCATCAGCCACAATTCGATTGCTATATGGTATCCCAGGATTTTTGACTACTAATTCAAAGCCTTCATCTAGTAAATCTTCAGGATGACGACCACAAATCACTGTAATCCCCTTTTGTAATAAACCTTGTGCATCTGGACTTTCATCAAATGGTTTGGAATCATTGACGGTTACAAAGGCGCCAAGCTCATGTAAAATTTCAGCAGCGGCTACACCACTCTTTGCTAGACCTAACACAAGTACTTTTTTATGTTGTAAATCTGTATAGTTTTTCATTAGAACGCCTCCGATAAGACTGCAATCAATGCTACTGCTAGAGCAGTTGACCAGAAGACAAGCACGACTTTCCATTCTGACCAACCTGATAATTCAAAGTGATGGTGGATAGGACTCATTTTAAAAATACGCTTTTTGCGAAGCTTAAAGCTACCTACCTGTAAAATAACGGATAATGTTTCGATAACAAACACTAAACCAACTAGCAAAAGCAAGAATTCTTCCTTTACTAGCACAGATACCATCGCTAATGCCCCACCTAATGCTAACGAACCCGTATCTCCCATAAATACCTTGGCAGGATTGGCATTAAATAATAAAAATCCTAATAAAGCACCTGTTACAGCAAATGTAAATAGTGCAATATCCGCTTGATTTTGGAAGAGCGCAATAACGCCAAATGCTGCAAAGGCAATTGAAGCAGTGCCTGCCACTAGCCCGTCTAAACCATCCGTCAAATTTACGGCATTGGAGAAGCCTACTAGCCAGAAAATTAAAAAGGCTACATAGAATACCCCAAGATCTATTGTCCACTCAGTAAACGGAATAGCGAGCGTTGTATCAAATGATCCTACATACAGCAGGAAATAAGCAAGAATAGCAATAACAATTTGACCAATCAACTTCTGAAGAGAAGTTAAACCTAAATTTCTTTTAAATACAACTTTTAAACCATCATCCAATAAACCTATTAAACCAAACCCTGCTAATACTAATAAAAGTACTACGGTTTGTGTCGTTAATAAATCTAAAAAGCTACCTACACCAACAGTTGTAAGGACGATAGATATTAAAAAAATGATTCCTCCCATTGTTGGTGTACCAGCTTTTTTCATATGTGATTTTGGTCCCTCTTCACGAATACTTTGCCCAAACTTTAGACGACGAAGAAGTGGAATACTAATTGGTGCCAGGATAACTGTTACTATAAAAGCAAGAGCTAAAATGGTAAGTGTTGTTGCGAGTTTCATTGAAAAATCTCCTTTAAATCTTGTTTCACTTTCTTCTTTAAGAAAAAAGCATAAACTTTCATTTATTTATTACTACCCTTCATAATAATAGTGGTTCTTTCCCATTTTTTAAAGGTAAAGTTATTTTAGTTCTCCAAATATAAATGAATGGTACCATCTTGTTTGATAACACTATCCACTTCAGGTAATTGGTTACCAATTTTGGTCCCTTCCCCATGCCATTCTATGCGGAATGGATAAAATTGCTTGGCAATATCATCTTTTGTTTGACCAATAAAATTCGGTACCTTCACAGTAATTGGATCACCATAACGATAATCCTTTTCAAGCTGTTCCTTCGATTTTTCAATACCTACAAAAGGTGCAACATCCTCAATAATTTGCCCAACAATCGGTGCTGCTACAACACCGCCAAACTGTGTTGTCTTTTTCGGATTGTCAACAGCTACATAGACGACAATTTGCGGATTGTCTGCAGGCGCAAAGCCTATAAATGATACGATATATTCTCCACTTTTATAACGACCATTTTCAACCTTTTGTGCGGTTCCTGTTTTACCGCCAATTCGTAAGCCATCACGAAAGGCTTGTCGACCTGAACCATTCGCCACTACCGATTCTAATGCGCCTCGTACTTTGGCAGATGTCTCCTCACGAATCACCTGATTTTTAACAACTGGCTCCGTCTCTTGTATAACTTCCCCTGTATTCGGATTAAATACCTTTTTCACAACATATGGCGTATAGAGCTTGCCTCCATTGATTGCAGCAGCTACTGCCTGCACTTGTTGAATAGGTGTCACGGCTACCCCTTGCCCAAATGAAGTGGTGGCCTGCTCAACAGGTCCAAAGGCTTCCTTAGAAAATAAAATCCCTGAAGCTTCACCAGCAATATTAGATCCTGTCTTTTGACCAAAACCAAAATCTTTAATATATTGCAACAACCGCTCATTACCTAACCGCTGTCCTAATTCTATAAAACCTGGGTTACAGGAGTTTTCAACTACCTCTAAAAATGTTTCATGCCCATGCCCCTCACGCTTCCAACAGCGAAGCCTTGCACCAGCAACCATTGTATAGCCTGGGTCATAAAAAGTATCATGTTCTAAATCCACTAAATTTTCTTCCAAGGCTGCACTCAAGGTAATAATTTTAAAAGTTGAACCAGGCTCGTATGTCATCCATACAGGTAAATTTCGATTATAAATCGCAGGCTCTACTAATTGATATTCAGCTGGATGGAAAGTCGGATAGGAGGCTAATGCCAAAATTTCACCATTATTTGGATTCATAGCAATAGCCAATGCTTGGTCAGCTTCATAGCGCTTCATAGCTTGTGACAATTCACGCTCAACAACCTGCTGGACATCGACATCGATGGTTAACTCAATCGTTGCACCATCCTCTCCCGCTTTCCATGCACTCGAAACATTTGGTAAATTATTACCTTTTGCATCTGTAAAGAGGCGAATCGCAGAAGAATTAGCCTGCAATAATTTATCATATTCATATTCAATCCCAGCTAAGCCTTGAGCATCATAGCCAGTAAAGCCTAAAAATCGAGATAAGAGTGTGCCGTAAGGATAATCCCTAGAATAGTCCACACCACTGTATAATCCTTCAATTTGCATACCTTGTAATTCCACCGCTTTTTCATAGGGTATATTTTTCCCTTCCGGCGCTAACTTCACTAAATAGGCTTTTTTCTGCATTTTCTCTAGTAGCTTCTCTTTGTCTACTTCCAGAACTTGCGCAATTTTTTCTGCAGCCCCTTCAATATCCTTACTTTGTGAAGGCATGAAATACAAGGTTGGAGCTAGCTTATTGGTTACGATGCTTTCACCATCTCGATCTGTAATATGCCCACGTTCATTTGCAAATGGAATTTCTCGGTCCCAATTCTCCTCTGCCTTCGTTGTCAGTTCTTTTTGATCTAATACTTGCAAAAAGAGCAGTCTTACAATAATTGCCACAGCCACACACATAAACAACACATATAAAATACGTAAACGCTTTTTAGAATGGATAGAAATCCACTTCATTCGACATCACACCTTGTTTTTTACAACGTATGAAATAAAGTGGACTTCTATTCAGTATTATTCATCCTCTATTTCTTCAACTTCACCCTCAGCGGGGGCTTCAACATCTTGCACAAAGCTTTCTGCAGGTGTTTTGAGCTTAACAACAATCGGTGAACTATCAGTGATGATAGTTCCTGCGGATACACTTTGACTCGCTACAAAGCCTTCACCGAAAATTTCCATCTCTAGCCCTGTCATGGATTTAAAAACAAGTAAATTGCGTAATGACCAATTCGTAAAGTCTGGCAATGTTATTTCGCCATCTGTCTTTAAAAATATAAAACTACCTTTTACAAGTTTTTGAGTGTTCGTTGGATATTGTTCAATAATTTTACCACCAGCGCCAACAATGATTGGCTGTAAACCATCATTCGCTAATTCTACCTCCACCGCTTCAGCACTTTGACCTGTATAATCTTGTATACTAACTTTATTGACATGCTGTACATCATCTGGATTGATGTTAAGATGCTTTAAGCTATTTAACATAACTGGGTTAAATACTTTTGACACTGGTACAGATCCAAGCTCGTTGCTCAACTTAGGTTTTTTCACTGAGACATAGACAATTAACTGTGGATCGTCTACAGGAGCCAAGCCTAAGAATGAATAGAGGTATTGGTTTGAAAGATATCCACCACTAGCTTTTGGAATTTGGGCAGTCCCCGTTTTCCCAGCAACCTCATAATCCTCCAGTATAAAATCCTTCGCCGTACCTTTTTCTGAGGTTAACGTTGAAGCAAGGATTTCTCGTACTTGTTTCGCTGTATCAGCTTTAATTGGTTGTCCTTTTTCCACGGGCTCATGCTTTTGAATAACTTTTCCAGTTGATGAGTCGACAATACGATCAATAACATACGGCTGCATCATTTTTCCATCATTCGCAATTGCTGTCATCGCTTGGATTAACTGAATAGGCGTTACTGTAGAACCTTGGCCGTAAGTTGTTGTCACTCGTTGAATAGGATACTTCGATAAAATAGTACCTGCCGCTTCATTCGGTAAATCAATACCTGTTTTATGACCAAAACCAAAGCGGTCCAGATATTCAATAAAGACATCATCACCAATCTTCGTTAATAAATGGGCCATACCCGTATTGGCAGATCGTTGGAACCCTTCTAAATAAGTAATCGGTCCCCAACCATATCTATTGTGATCTCGAATCGTACGGTCAAATACTGTATATGATCCTGACATAAACCATTCATTCGGTGTCCATTTTCCTGTATCAATAGCTGAAGCAAGCGTGAATGTTTTCATCGTTGATCCAGGCTCGATTGTCTCCTCAATCACCTCATTCAACCACTTCATATTTTGACTTTCACGTGTTTCAGGGTTGAACGTAGGACGCTGAGACATCGCTAAAATTTTCCCTGTTTTCGGATCTGCTACGACCGCTGTCATAGATTCAGGATTATATTCCTGTTCAACCTTTGTCATTGCTTCCTCTAAAAAGCTTTGGATTGTTTTATCGAGCGTTAAATAAATGTCATTCCCGTTTTTGGCAGGTGTCACCATTTTCTCGCTATTTGGGAGTAAGTAATGGAATGCATCCGTCTCATATTTAATCTTGCCATTGACGCCTGTTAGCTCTTTATCATACGTATACTCTAGGCCCATTTCTCCCTTTGTTGTAACTGTTCCATCTTCATTATCCTTTTTCAGTGCATAGCCTATTAAATGGGAGGCAAATACACCATTTGGATAATAACGTTTTAAGTCACTGACAAATAGGATTCCTGGTAATTTTTCATCCTTTATTTTACTCATGACTTCGTGACTAATGCCTCGTCCAGCGCTGCCAAACTCAACTTGGTATAAAGGCTCGCCATCACTTCTATATCGATTGTTCAGTTTTTTAACAATCTCTTCTTCATTGTCCTTCATTGCTGGAATATACTTAGCCAAAACCTCGGCCGTTTTTTCAGAATCTACTACATGTCTTGGTTTCTTAGGATCTGTCGTAGCCTTTTCGCTTACAATGGCAATTATGCGGTAACTTAATGTATCTTCCGCAATTACTTGCCCATTTTGATCATAAATCTTCCCACGATTTGCTGTAAGTACACTTTCTTTACCATACTTCGCTGCGGCTCTCGCTGCAAGCTCTTGTCCTTCTACTTCCCCTGTCGCCTGAATCGTCACCATTCTTGTAAATAATAGAAAAAAGAGCCCTCCATAAAAAATTAATAATAGAAAGGCTCCCCATTGGAATCGAAATCTCTTTTTTTTCATTCTCCCGGCACTACCTTTACATTTTTCTCATTTTGAGTTAAACCGAGTTCTTTCGCTTTTTTCCATATGTTTTCGTATGTAGAAAGTTCACTCACACGAACCGTCAAGTCAACATTCTGTTTCGCAATCTCTTCTGCTTCTGATTCAATGTTTTGAATGTCTATACTTGTTGTTTGAATAGCTGCTTGTTTATTTAACACTATTACTCCTAAAACTATAATAATGCCAACTAAAGCAAGTAGCATTGTCTTTTCAAACTTCTGGTTCGGTTTTTTACGACGTATGATAGTGGGTTGTGGACTAGGTGGTGTTATCGGTTGTTGCACTTGTTGATGTTGGTGCTGCTGCCTTACACGAACTGCTGCCATTTACTCACGCCCTTTGTCGTTAATTTTCTCCACCACTCTAAGCTTCGCTGAACGTGCACGATTATTGACTGCCAATTCTTCATCAGAAGGAATAATTGGCTTTCGTGTAATCAGCTTTAAAGTTGGCTTCATGTCATCAGGAATTACAGGTAAGTTTGGTGGTAATTCCGGTAATGATGACGCTTCCTTAAAGATTGTCTTACATAGGCGGTCCTCCAATGAATGGAACGTAATGACACTAATGCGCCCCCCTACGTTAATCATATCAATCGCATCGACTAATGAATCCTCTGCTGCGCCTAGCTCATCATTAACAGCAATTCGTATTGCTTGGAAAATGCGCTTTGCTGGATGTCCACCTTTTCGGCGTGCCGCTGCTGGAATACCCTCTTTAATTAATTCTACAAGGTGACCAGTTGTTTCAATTGGAGCTACTTTACGAGCTTCTTCGATTTTACGAGCCACTTGCTTTGAAAACTTTTCTTCCCCATAACGGAAAAATATCCGAACGAGATCTTCATATGCCCAATGATTAACAACATCAAATGCTGTCAGCGTTGCTGTTTGATCCATACGCATATCAAGTGGTGCATCATGGTGATAGCTAAAGCCTCGTTCAGGTGTATCTAATTGTGGAGAAGATACACCTAAGTCATACAAAATGCCATCAACCTGCTCGAAACCATGAGCTACTAGTTCCTCTTTTAAATAACGGAAATTCGAATGAATAAATGTAACACGCTCAATATAGGGCGCTAATCGAATTTTCGCATTTTCAATGGCCGTCGTATCTTGGTCAAAGCAAATCAAACGACCTTTATCTGATAATTGTTGTACTAAATATTCACTGTGACCTGCACCACCTAGCGTACAGTCCACATATACACCATCAGGATCGATGTTCAACCCATCAACAGTTTCTTTTAATAACACGGTTGTATGATCGAACATACCACACGCTCCTTTCAGGCCTTAACCTCATACAACTATCGCGTTGTAATACCTATAAAAGTTAAAAATCAAAGCCAATCATATTTTCTGCAATTTCATTAAAAGATTGTTCAGACTCACTAAAGTAAGCTTCCCAAGCATCTTTTGCCCAAATCTCAATTCGATTTGAAACCCCTAACACCACACACTCTTTTACAAGATGTGCATGTTGCATGAGAGTAGTTGGGATATTGATACGCCCCTGCTTGTCTATTTCTACCTCTGTTGCTCCAGAAAAGAAAAACCTTGCAAATGCTCGGGTATCTTTTTTGGTCATTGGTAAACCTTTTAATTTTTCTTCGAGTTTTCGCCATTCATTCATAGGATAGCCAAATAGACAGTTATCGAGACCTCTTGTGACAACAAACGTTTCGCCTAAAGCTTCACGAAATTTTGCCGGTACGATTATTCGCCCTTTTGCATCAACGGAGTGTTGATATTCTCCCATGAACATACTACTCACCCCACTTTATTAAATAATGTACCACATCCCCCCACTTTCCTCCACTTTTTTTAAAAAAAACTTGACATTTTATCACTTAATATGCAATTTGGCCTTTAGGATTTTTTTTGATATATGCTAAAGGACATAAGAAAAGAGCTACCCTTAGTAGGATAGCTCTTTATATACTATTTTTCTCGACATTATTCACCAAATCCATATGGAGGTAAACAAATAATTAGGTAAAAAGAACTTATTTCATTATTTATAAATAGAGTAAATAGTGGTGCTTACCAATGCTGTAATTTTGTTTCAGCATTTCGGTAATTAGCATAGGTCCAAACTCATTGATATATTGGTATGGATTATAGGTTCTCTCTTGGAAACCATCATTTGGATACAATTCATGTTGCAGCGTCATAAATTTACGAATCGTCGCTTCATGCTTGCTTAGTACAGTTTGTTCAATTTTTTGCTGTAGATAATCAAATTGCTTCTCATGATTTTCTTGGTTTTTTACAAGGATCTTTTCTAAATGCAAATGCTGTTTTTCTAAATAGGAAGCTAGCTCCTCATATTTTTCTGTTACTATCTGCTGCATAGCTTGTATTTGTCGTTTTGCTTCACTGTCCTGCACGTCTGCAATAAAACGTTCTTTTAACTGCAATGCTTTGCCTTCCCATACATCCGTCACAGTTAGTTGATGCTCACGTAATAATTGCTCTGCGTGACGTGTAACAATTGTGATATGAAGACGAGGCGCAAAAATCGGCATTTGTAAATCTAATGCTGAAAATGCATTTTTCAGTGTTGCCCAATAAGCCAATTCACCTGGGCCACCAACAAATGCCAACACAGGCAGTGTCATCTCCTGCATTAACGGACGAGTCACTACATTATTACTTAAACGTTCAGGATGCTTGTCAGCAATTGCCAACAGCTCATCCTGTGTAAATTTGAGATTTGCCGCTAAATTAACAAATAGCTCATTTTTTCTTTCTAAAAGATGACGTTCTCCATCCTCTACATAAAATAAATTGGCCGCTTCATATGTCGCCAAAATAGGCTTACCATAGCCAGCACGCTCCAGTTCCTCTTCCTGTTCCGTTACTATTCTAGCAATTTCTTCATTGTAGTGGATGATTTGCGCAAAATATTTGCTTTCAAATTGACGGAATTGGAAGTTGGCTGCATCAATTAACAGCAGACCTTCCTCTTTGAATAGTTGATTCATCAAACAGGCAAAGAAGTCTGTAAATGTTTCACTTTCGTTCAGCGCGTCTACTAGTTGCTTCATCAACGCTTCCGTATACTCTGTCTCACCAATATCCCGAACAATTGTATTAATCAATTGCGTCATCAACTCTTTATTTAGAACTGTTGCAGAAGCCATCGTTTTACGTCTAGAGCGCTCACTATACGCACGCTTTTTTAGTAATTCTCCATGTACTGTATAAGTGTGATTAATCTCTTCTAAGTCGTGATCCTCTCCAGCTATCCAAAAAACAGGAATGACAGGCTGTTGAAGCTTAGCACTTTGCTCTTTCGCTAATGCTATCACTGAAATAGCTTTATGAACGGAGTAAAGAGGGCCAGTTAAGATACCTGCTTGTTGTCCACCGACTACCACCATAGCTCCTTGCTCTAGTTGTTCTAAATGTTCATTCGCCTTGTTAGAAAGCCCAAGCGGCTCCATAAATTGACGAATGATGGCTGTTAATTCTTTTTGGTCTCGAGCATGTTGTGCTAAATGCTTCGCTCTTTCCTCAAAAGCTTGATCATTATACTCATACTCAAAAAATTGATGAATGGCGGTATTTGGCGACCAGTAATCTGCTAGCACATGATTTTTTATAGGTACTTGGATAGACTCCAGTTTCATTTAACATAAACTCCTCTACTCACTAAATCATTTTCTTACTCCATAATGAGAAATTAATTCCATTCATACTATGCACATGATGTCTTAAATGTTTTTAGCCCATCTTTCATCATTACATAAGCTAGCAACAGCACAAGATGACTAAACTAAGCTTATAGCACTAAGATCTATGAATTTAATCAATATTCCCATTCATAAAGAATGATTTTTTTATAACTAATTTTGATGCTATTATTTTAACGCTTATAGCTTCAACATGAAAAGAAAATGCTTAGACAACCTGTAAATATTCTACAATGGATTGAATAACCCCCACTATCCAGATCACTACATAGGCTGTACTAAGTATTAAAAATAAAAAACGCCAAATTTTCTTTAGTAACGGCTTTACTTCTATTTCCTTTTTAGTTCTCCAATCAATATATGTAAAAATCATAGCCATCATTATCGCAAGCATGACTAAAAGTGCTCCTACATTCACGCGCCACAGCACCCCAATAGCTAATGGAACAGAAAAAAACAAGCACAATGTCGTCACATCAGATGCTGCTCCAAAAGCATGTGTGCCGCGAATTTTAACCTTTCTGCCAACAAGATAAACAATGACAAAAAGAACAATTGGACAAAAAATGATGATACTAATCAGTATATGTAAAAAGTCTTTCAACTTCGTTCACCGCTCTCCTCTATTGCAAGTACTTGGTGATATAAAGTACGCAAAGTAGGTAAATTATGACCGTTAGCCAAAGCTTTGTTTAGAATGACACCAACAATTGTTTCAATTTCACTTTTTCGACCCTGTAGACGATCTGTAAGCATAGATGATGTATTCTTGGCCGTTTTCCTACATAAGTCTACCACATCAGCAAAAGGTATAGTCTGTTCAATAGCTTCAAAAGCTTCTGTAAGCTCTTTATAAATAGTTTCCATAAGTAAAAACGCCTGTTGATTCGTTACCAACTCACCGTTCTTCACTTGCAATACAGCTGATAATGGATTAATTAAGCTATTTAGCACTGCTTTTTCAAAAAGCATTTGCTCAGCATTACGAACCAGCTCAACAGGAAACAAAGAATTTTGTAATTGTAATAGTTTTTGAAAGATCCGTTGATCCCCTCTTTCTACCGCAAGTTTACAGCGTCCCACTCCTCTATGTTGAACTGTTGCTTGCCCCATCATTTGAGCACCAAAAGAAATTGAACAAAAGGCAATATTTTTTTGTGGCAAGGTGAGTGCCTCCTCGAAATGCGCTAAGCCGTTTTGCATAAAAAGCAATGGCATATCACTCGATAATGCAGCAAATTGTTTGTAGAGCTTTTGCAAATGACCATATTTAACAGCAATCACAAGTAAATCTTGTGGTGGTAGAGTGGCCAAATCTGTAGTAGAAACAACATTTTGCACAGTTTTGGTACCATCAACATTGATACGTGTTAACTGCTTTGTATTTAGCTCATTGACCTGTTCCTGCCTCCTTGCAACCAACGTTACTGACATACCCGATTCCGCTAAAAAGCTCGCTGTTAGTTGACCTACCGCTCCTGCACCAATTACCGCTACGTCCATCTTCTCCACCCCTCCTTCGTTTGAATGTTTTCGGCACAAAAAAACAATTGCTAAACCAAAATAAAACTATAAGAATAAGGTGCCTCAGATTACTTCTAAGGCACCTTCTATGCAGGTTCTTTTATTATACAGGATAGACCGATTGTTGACGATACACTGAAAGGGTTTTATCGCCAGGAAAGAAAAATAATGTAGTCATCATACTTAGAACTTTAATCTTTCATCAATGAGTAGCCCTGTTGTAGCCATTTCACTAACTTATCATGCTCATTTTGCAATTCACGATGCTTCATCTCAAGCGTTTGATAAGCCTCCGTTAATTCGTCAAAACTTGTCAATGCCAATTTCAAGTGACTTCGCATAGATTGTTGGGGCTGATTTCGAACAGCTAATAGTGACTGACTATATTGACCACGCAATGTTTTATTCCAGCGGAAGCCACAAGCTTGCTTTGTACGACCCAATTCTACAGCCGCCATTTCAAAGGCTTCTAGCTGTGTTTTGCCATTTTGCACATTATGCAACACAATTTCTGCTAGTCTTTCATCGTCTTCCTTTGTCCATTGATCTTTTCTTTTTTTCAATTCCATAATCTATCACCCTCGCATTTTTTACTACTATATGCACAAGTGGGCAAAATAGAATCATTGCATGAAAAAAGACAGTGATGATGTTTCCCTCTCATCACTGCCTTTATACATTACTTATTATTCTTCTTGGTCAAGAAATTATTAACTGCTTGGTGATGCGCTTCACTTTCCCACAGCTTCGCGCAAGTACGAACTTCCTCCATCACACGCTCATACATATTGCGTTCACGCCACTTCCGAAGTTCAATTTCCTTATAGGCTTTATGAACAGCAGGATGAATTTTTCGCATATGTTCAATAAAATCATTTAAAGCCTCTTCTTTTGAGCCTTCAAATACACGCATCGCCCATCCAATTTCATATAGTAGTTGTGCAGGATACGGCTTTGCATCTACTAGCATCTTCATCGCGCGATCATGGCGTAAACCTCGTTCAAATAAATATGTACCGCCACCCCATCCACTTGTAATGGCTAATGTACCTTGAATAAAGCCACATTTCGCGTGACTTGCCACTAAACGGAAATCACAAGCTGTTGCAATTTCACAGCCGCCGCCAACAGCAGTACCATTTATAAGCGCTATAGTGGGCACAGGTAACGTAGCAAGATCGTATAATATTTTCCCCATCTTACTTAACATACCAAATGCCTCATCCTCTGTTTCCAGTGAATGAAACTCAGATAAATCCCCTCCTGAGCAAAATGATTTATCGCCTGCACCTGTCACTACCAAAAAACGCACATCTTCATGCTGACGAATATATGTAATGACTTCTTGAAGACCATTCATAACCTCATCATTGACAGCATTCCGCTTCTCTTCACGGTTAATGGTAAATGTCATAACGCCATCATGATTATCAATTGTGTAAGACATACTGTTACCCCCTTTATTCCTGTGAATAAATTGTATCACACAATTATTTTACTATTGTAAAGAACTTTATAATCAACGAAATATTCCGTCTTTTTAAGCTAACAAAAAGGCTAGTAAAGAGCCATGGTCTCTCTACTAGCCTTTTAAGTGAGCAAACACTGTATTATTTGCTTACTACTTCTTTACCTTTGTATTGTCCGCAAGCTTTGCAAACACGGTGTGATAATTTTGCCTCACCACAGTTAGGGCAAGCTACCATACCAGGTACAGATAATTTGAAATGCGTACGACGCTTTCTTTTTGCAGTTTTAGAAGTTCTTCTAAATGGTACAGCCATTGATGGCACCTCCTTACAGATCGTCTATTCGTCTGTTTGATCAAAATACTTAGCTAAAGAAGCTAGTCTTGGATCCACTTTTTGTTCGTCAGCTTTTTTGTGTAGCTTTACGTCTTCATCTGTTGCATAAGACCAGTTTTTACCGCCCTGCACTTGTCCTTCAGAATCTTCCTTGAACACTTGCATTGGTACCTCAAGCAATACTAATTCCTCGAGAATTGGTTTCATGTCGATGACTTCACCTTCTATATAGTGAATGTCTCCGTCATCGTCTCCTCGTTTATCTTCATCAATCCAGCTAAAAATTTCAACTGTTTCGACTTCAATTGGAAACTCAACATCCTCCCACGTGCGAGCACATGGCAGTGTTAACGTTGCTGTCACAGTTAACTGACATGTCATTTGCGATGCACCAAAAGTACATAGCCCTTTTACATGAACGGGCGAAATTGCTCGAATATCCTGGTTTCGCTCCATCACTTCGTCCAGCTGGACAAAGGCATCGATTGGCATCCCGTTTTGGCGGTATTTAGATAATTGATGAATTGACCATTTCATTCGTTTAATCACCTCGAGACAACAATGTTGATTATATAATGTGTAAAAATAGATGTCAAGATAATTTCTTGTCACCACTTAAAAACCCACTTATAATTAAATACTATGAGAAGTGTATTTGCTCCTAACAGTTTCAAATAATGACACAAATTATAAGGGGGAAAAGCATGCAAGCAGTTGGAATTGTCGTTGAATATAATCCTTTTCACAACGGACATGCTTATCATTTAAAACAGGCTAAAAAAGTAGCACAGGCGGAACTTGTTATCGCTGTTATGAGCGGCACATTTTTACAACGTGGAGAGCCAGCCATGGTAGATAAATGGACACGTACTAAAATGGCGCTTGCTGGTGGTGTAGATATTGTTATTGAGCTGCCCTACGTCTATAGTACAGCACCAGCCACAGATTTCGCAAAAGGTGCCATTTCCTTATTAAGCGCCGTTGGCTGTGACTCATTTGCCTTCGGAAGTGAAGAAGGCTCGATTCAACCCTTTTTAAACACATATGAGTTGATAGACCACAACCGTGCAGAATATGACATGCTTATTAAAAACAGCCTTAAAACAGGTGCAAGCTATCCGAAAAGCCTACATTATGCCTATGAACAGCTTTCTCAGAAGTTCCCTGCTCCATACATTGATCTCGCACAGCCAAATAATATACTAGGCTTTCATTATCTTGAAGCAGCGAAATCACTTAACAGTCACATCAAACCACTAACTATTTCTCGCGTAGCTGCAGGATACCATGATGCATTAAAGGAAGACACATCGATTGCAAGTGCCACTGGTATACGTAAAGCACTTGCGTCTACAAATTCTTTACAGAGTGTGCAAAATGTTGTTCCTGAGACTACTTATAGTTATTTAACAGACTGGCATAAACAGTATAGTCAATTTGCAAGCTGGGAAGCATTTTGGCCGTTATTACAGTTTACCATCATCAGACACACGCCTTCAGAACTGACTCGTTATGCAGAAGTAACAGAGGGAATTGAAAATGCTATTGTGAAAGCAGCCAAAACTAGCTCCTCCTTCAATAGCTTTATGGAAAAAATTAAATCTAAACGTTATACATGGACCCGCCTTCAACGCATGATAACACATATATACACGGGGTTTACAAAAGAGCAGCTTCAAAGTTTCGAAGCACCCTCTTATATTCGGCTATTAGGTATGAGCTCGGTGGGGCAAGCTTATTTAGGTAAGCAAAAAAAGGATATCCAATTACCTTTAATTAGCCGAGTGGCAGCTACCAATGATGCAATGTTAGCAATAGATATACATGCAGCAGAGCTATACAATTTAAGTATCGAACAAGGCACAAAGGATTGGACTCTTCCCAAAGATTATCAAACACCCCCTATCCGTTGTTAATGGCTATCAAAAGGGATGCTAGTAAAATTCTAGCATCCCTTTTTCGCTCTATTATTTCGGCTGTAGTTGCTTTAAATAGCTAATGGCATCGTCAACCGTTTTCACCGGAACGATTTTCATTTTAGTTTTGATCTCTTTGGCCGTTTTAACAGCCGTCGAATAGTTAGATTCTAGCTCTGGGTATTTCGCTTTCATTTCTTGAGAAATTTCATCATCGGGCGCGAAGAAGATTTCCATGTCGTCCCGATCAGCGGCAATGACCTTATAATCAATCCCGCCAATTCTACCAACCGATCCATCTACTAACATTTCACCCGTACCAGCAATAGCATAACCCTTTGTTAAATCTTCATCAAGAAGCTGGTCCAATATTTCAAGTGTAAACATCAAGCCAGCAGAGGGCCCTCCAATATCCTCTGTTTTCATCGTCACTTTTGGCATTGTTTCAATCGATTTACTTTCCGTATAAGAAATACCTAACCCTGCTCTATGTTCCTGTGTATTCGGAATCTCCTGTAAGGTAATCGTCTCCTGTTTTTGCTCTTCATTACGTATAAATTGTATTGTTACCTTATCTCCAAGCTGTTTAGGTTTTAAAAGGTCAACAAGCATTTGCTGACTAGTTATTTTTTGACCGTCAACCTCGATAATTTCATCCCCAGCTTTTAAAATGCCATCAGACGCTCCTCCATCTAACACATTTAATATAAATACACCGTTAAAATGAACTTTAGTCTCTAATCCTGCTCTTTGGAAAGCTACATATTTCGCATTAAATTGGGAATCAGACATTAATTTTAACTGTCGAATATTATATTCCTCATCATCCTCTAAAGGATTGCGTACTTGTTCAATATCCATTAGCTTTTGATATTTTTGAACTTTAGCCCACAAATACGAAAATGGGGTGGCTTGCTGCATCGCGACAGTCATTAAGCTTAAAGACCCCACACTATCAGCCTCTTTGCTATCTACCGTCACGAATTTACTGACATCATATGCACTTCCAGGTTTCATAATATACGCGTCTAGTCGGTATAACATCATAAAACAAATCACGACTATTAACACTGCATAAATACCAATTTTTTTCTTCACTTGAAAACACCTCCTAGGACGCTTGCAAAACCATACGTTCATGTTTTTGCCTTTCTCACATATATTGATTTTAGCATTTGCCTATGTGAATGACAAAAAGTTGAAACGAGTTGATAACATGTTTGCTACAATTCAAATAGTGCTCTGCGTAATTCTAATTCTCTTACTCTTGTTATTCCCACAAACCGCTCATAGTGGTACTGATTTAGGCGTTAACCTTTTCATGGAAGCACTTTTTCCGTATTTATTGCCGTATCTAGTATTAACACAATGGCTTCTGCGTTTAACTGCCCCTATGCGTACTAAAACGAAAAGGGCCTCATTATACGTACAAGCCTACATTATTAGCGCACTTGGAGGCTATCCAACAGGGGCAACAACCATTGTTTATTTAAAAAATAGTGGTCAATTACACCCCAAAGAGGCAAATTTTCTACTAGCTGTTTGTCATGCACCAAGTCCACTGTTCGTTTTAGGTTTTGTAAGTCTTGATTTACTACACAGTAATACGTTTGGATGGTTGTTTTTATGTTTACTACATACGTTTAATATTTGTTGCTTAGTAATTGGCTACTACTTATTTCGCAAAACTGACCCACCCACTATTTCCGTACACAACACACCACTGTATAGTGCACCATTTTCAGAAAGTATTAAAGAAACAGCTCCAACAATTCTGTTAGTTGGTACAACCATCATCTTTTTCACAACCATTCAGACCATTGTCCAACAGGGGCTAGATCAACTAATCCCTAAACTTCCCTATACGATTGAACTTTCTCTTGCAGCTATTCTTGAGGTGACGAATGGTCTTAAAATGACCGTTACAGCCTTCCCAGATCTTCCACATATCACCTTACTAGTTGTCATTTTATTAACGATGCAAAGTATTAGTATTCACTTACAAATCTTCGTTATCGCAAAATCAGCAAAACTTTCTGTCAGACCCTATATCAAATTCCGCCTCCTTAGCATAATCATTGTTCCGACTATTTATGCTCTATTTTTTCTGAAATAATGATCGCTCTATGTACCAAAAAGAGGATGTCACTTTGCTTTGACATCCTCTGCATAATTATTGCGCAAAATCATATTTATCTTGTAAAGCCTTTACGACACAAGTAGGAACTAGCTCACTAACATCGCTACCGTATTTCGCAACCTCTTTTACTATACTGGAACTTAGGAATGAATATTGGTTTTTCGTCATAATGAAAAATGTTTCAATTGTTTCATCTAGAAAACGGTTCATAGAGGTAATTTGCATTTCATATTCAAAGTCTGAAACAGCTCGTAAGCCACGTACAATGGCCTTCGCCTTTTTTTCTTTAGCATAGTCTATTAAAAGACCTGAAGAGCTTTCTATACGGACATTCGGTAATGCTTTTGTTACTTCAGCCATTAAGGCCATGCGTTCCTCTACAGAAAACAACGGATTCTTTGCTGAATTGTTTAATACTGCTACATATACGATGTCAAACACATCTGCCGCACGTTTGATAATATCAAGATGGCCGAATGTGACAGGGTCAAAACTTCCTGGAACTACAGCAATTTTCTCAGACAACTTATTCTCCCTCTTCCTCTGTACAGCGATAAACAGAAATAATTGTTCCGCCATATGATTCTTGTCTTGTTAACACAAATTCACCAAAATTTCGAGGCAATTGTACCTCTTTCGCATGTTCACATAATATAATACCATCTCGTTGAACTTTATCATTGTCCACAAGAATCTGAACTAAATCATAGTATTCCTGTTGATGGTAAGGTGGATCTAAAAAGACATATTTAAACGTAAGATCACGTTTTAACAGCGCTTTCACAGCACGCTTTGCATCAATACGAAAAAGCTCTGTATCTTCTTCATAACGACATTTTTTTATATTTTCTTGTAGCACTTGGAATGCTTTTGCATCTTTTTCAATAAAGATTGCTTGCTTTGCCCCACGACTTAGTGATTCAATGCCCAAGCCACCGCTTCCTGCAAACAGGTCAAGCGCGATTCCTCCATCAAAAAACGGACCTATAATATTAAAAATCGATTCCTTCACTTTGTCCGTTGTAGGTCTTGTCGTATTTCCAGCTATTGCTTTTAGCGGCATTCCTTTGCGCTCTCCTGCTACAACTCTCATAACAGCATATCACCGTACTTTCATCCATATAAAGTATTTTTGCAGCGAAAGGATGACCCTCCGCTGCAAAAGTTATTGTTGTTCTTGTGTTAATACTTGAATTCGCTCGTCCTTCTTTTGTAGTTCAACTAGGAATAAACGTTGCAACCAAGCTTCTTCCACATAATAATGATCAGCAATTTTAATAATTGGCTCTGAAATTGTTGCATATCTCCGCTGATTAAATACATAGAAACCAGGCTCTTTCGGGAATCGGAATGTGCGATGCTCGCTATTTACGTAATAGCCATTCTTCCCTTCCTCAGCCGAATAGCCAAGATAAGGCAATAACGTATCTGCCGTATACAACACTTGACCCTCATATAGAATAACATGAACGTCTTCTTTTAATACATCATCCACATACACATCACGAGCATCCTCAAATAAGAGCGGATATGTTCCATCTTTCTGAGCTGCGTTTAATGTAAAATAAGATGTTTTCGCATCTAACGCTTGTGATAAATACTTGTCCAATGTATCAGGCGAAAGCGGTTCTTCCCCAAGGTTTTTCAGCTTTTCCTGCCAAGCTTGCTGTTGACTATCTGTCATATAGTCATTTAATGTCTTAACCATTTTCTTTGTTTTGTCTCCACCAATTGAATCGTTTACTAAATAGGATGCCACAACTTCAGGCAACCATTCTGGAGAATCTACAAATTTAAATTGTGATTTGATTTGTGATAAAATCACTTCCTGCTCAACGGCTTGTGCAGTAAGTGTTGGTAAAAATAACAATCTTTCATCATGAGCTGTTACCGGACTTTTTTCTTGAATAATAGCAATATGCTCATCATTCAAAAACTGCAAGCTTTCTAATGATTTTAGGAAATCATTAGGAATTGACTGCTGTGCATAGATAGATAAAATCGGTGTTTGCTCTTGTACTTTAAGTTTACCTGCTTGCCAATAAAGATCTTGAACGGTACCGTTTCCTTTAAACATTGTGTAATTCACAAGAGACAGTTGTTGTTGCCCTACTAAAGGTAAACCTGTAATCCACTGTCCATTCACTTTACTATCTGTAGAAATATGAACAATTGAATACGATGCTTCACCATTTATTAGTGTAGCAAAAACATTTTGAAGGAGCATCTTATTTTTTAAGCCGCCCTCAATTGGAATTATGTATGACACAGATTGTGATTTCGTTTCCCCTTTGGCAAAATAAGAGACCTCATCTGATAAACGATCACAGCTATTTTCGCTCTCGATAAAACAACTAGGATTTGTCGCTTTTTCTGGCCATTTAATTTTCACCTTTTGATTTGGTAAATTTTTAAAATGCTGGCGAATATCTAAGCTATTTTCACGATAGACAATCTCTATTTCTTGAGAGTAATGAAAATCCCCTATGCCTGTTTCTAAATCAGATGAATAAGCATGATACTGGAAAAATATCGTTCCTGTAATAATTAGTGCTAAAATAGAAAAAAAGCTTAATGCAAATTTCATGTGCTTGACCTCCCGCAGCATGATACTATGAGTATTGGAAAGGATGTGCAATTATTATGCCACAACAATTTATAGAATTAGGAGAAGGCTATGGTGATGTTTACGAGTTACTCGAAATTATCAAAACAAATCAGGAACGCTTTCATCAAGCCTTTATACTAACATCTACAAAAGAAGATAAAAAGGTGATCTCATTAGCTGTAGCTCTCAAACCAGTTGGTGAAAGTAAGTTCATGCCTATCTATATTTGCCGAGAAGGCATCCCATATAATGAAGAACAACCTACAATGCGACAAAAAATGTTTGAAGCACAAATAGAACAACTCGATCGGAAAGCAGTTGTTGTAGAAATAAAGCACTCATCTATATTTTCGGAATCAAAACTATTTTATCAATACTTAATCGGTATATTAAGACTAAATAACTATATACCTGCATTGACGTAAGATTATAGACCTACTTTGTAGTCATATTCCTTTGCTTTATCTGGTTTTGCATTTTCATATTCAGTTTTCACAAATGGACGATAAGACTCCACAACGTCTTTCACAAATGGAAGGCGTTGTAGTTTTGTTGTCATCATATCAATGTCCTCACGATTACAGTAAAGCACTACGTATTTTTGCCTTCTTGAAATATAAAGAACATGACCATATTTCCGAAGAGATTTAGCATGTTTTAATTGATGGACGTAAACGATTAGCCCTTGTCGTTCGTTCATATTGGATTCCCTCATTTCTTACATAAAAGAATACCATAGACCGGAAAATGATAGCAACAGAGTTTAGCTGACAGAAAGCTCAATTTTCCGTTATAATGGAAAAGCATACTGCGAGAAACATCGTAGAGATATGAATTAGTTGTTTTCATGGAACATTTACGCCTCCGCGTAATAGCTCCGTATTTTTTTGCTTTTGCATATATCAGCATGAAAAAAGCATCATTCACTTCTACTAGCTATTAGTTTTAGTAGGTACTTTAATTATCAATACTGACAATGAATTCACCATTACTTTTTATATGAAGATAATTGTTAAGGAGGACGAATATGGGTAAGAAAACAAAAATTGCCCTTGCTATTGCTGCGGCAAGTGCAGCGGCTTGGGCAGGTAGTAAAGCTATTTCTAAACCACAGCAACGTGAAGGCAAACAAGCATTGCAATTTGATCGCCCCATCATTCTGGCGCATCGTGGCGGGGCTCTTTTAGCACCTGAGCATACAATGATCGCATTTGAAAAAGCAGCACAGTTAGGAGTCGATGGCTTTGAAATTGATATCCGTTTAACAAAAGACGAGGAAATCATTGTTTTCCATGATGATACAGTTGATCGTACAACGGATGGCTATGGTCTCATTGCCGATATGACCTTAGCAGAAATCAATGCCTTAAATCACGGCTATCAATTTGAAGATTTGGATGGCGCTTTTCCATATCGAGAGGAAAAAATTAATGTAGTGACATTACGAGAGCTACTAGAAACTTATCCAAATATGCTCATCAATATTGATATTAAAGATGCTCCAGATACTTATGAGGGAAGTTTGATGCCTTCTAAACTTTGGCGCTTAATCGAAGAGCTAGGCGCTGAACAGCGTGTCGTTGTGACAAGCTTCTATGGTGAGCAAATCGATCGTTTTAATTTATATGCCCAAAATCAAGTAGCACTTGGTGCCGGTGAATCAGATGTGAGAAAAGCATTTGCCTCCTTCTCAAGTCAATTTGGGCACTTATATCATCCGAAAGTTGATGTTTTCCAAATCCCACCTAAATCAGGCGTTATCGCATTAGATTCACCTAAATTTATTCAATTTTTGAATCATCTCAACATACCTGTCCACTATTGGACAATCAATGATATCGACACGATGAAAAAATTAATCCATAATGGCGCCAAGGGGATCATTACAGATCGCCCTGATATAGCTGCTGAATTATTACAGGAACAAGAGTCGTTATCATGATACGAACATAAAGGGGAAGGACACTAGTTACGTGCCTTCCCTTCATTTGAATGTTCTACCTATATAATGAGCAGATATGGGCTTGTCTAATCTGATGGATTTCATGAGCAATAATATATTGAAGAATTACTGTATTCGTTTTCTTCCCCAGAAACCGTTACTAACTCGTCATGGTTCCCACGATAGCTCCTTAAAAATGGGCCAACTCCCTGTCTTAAATCTGAGGAAAGCCTCTAAATCTTAATAATCCTCAAATCGAGTATCCAATCCTTTTGACCTTGCATACCACGGATCCAACTAGACTATAATATAAAAGGATATTTGTAAGGCCATCCAATAAAGTTACTTGATTTAGAACCTTTTTAGCAGCCTAAACAACTTTTTTCCTATCCTGTCACCAGGGATGACAGCCATTCAAGTATGTTTCCTCCTATCAATTGAAAAAAGACTGTAAACAACCTCCTGTGAATACTTGGAGTTGTCTACAGTCTAGAAGAGATGTGTAACATACACATCGTATTTTATGCTGAGCAAGAGCATGAGCCGCCCGAGCCACATCCTCCTCCGCAAGATGAACCAGATGCAAAGAATGGGTTACTAACAGGAACTTTTACAGCTTCAGAGACTGTTTTACCTATTAATAGGCTAATCTCATCGAGTAAATCCTGAAAATCGTTTTCAGCAATTTTTAAAGCTGAAACTTTTTCATTCAAGTCAAGTGCCCTTTTCTGTTGGCGAATTGACTTCATGATTGTATGGTAGTCTGGATGATATTTTCCGAAACGTTGTACATCTTCGTACTGCTCTTTCATGCGATTAAATGCGTAAATAGCTTCTACAATTTGTGCATCACTATAGACTGCATCATACGCTTGCTGTAGCGCAATCGCAGGTTCTGAGGAAAGAATCATCTCACAAAGCGCTTCGGTCTCATCCAAAATGAGTACCCAGTCAGAGGTCATCATCATTTTTAATTCCCCCAATCTCTTTCCCATCATAACAGATTTTATGGTAATTTTACATTATTGATACTTTTAATGAAAGAGGTTTTCCAATTAATGACAACATCTAAAGGACAGATAGAACAATTACTAGCTGAAATTTTACAAGAAAGTACTGAGGAAGATGAAGAAGTTTTATTACATCTTTTAAATGGGCTAAGAGAGAAGCAGCAAGGCATTCACCGTCGTTATCTTAATGCTGCCCTACATATGGTAGGTAAGTTTGAGCCTGAAATTAGTGAGGTTCGTATCCCTATTACACCAGTTATTCATAATACAATTAAGGTGCCTCATGGTGGCATTATTGCAACAATTGCCGATGCAGCTATGGGCGGACTTGCTTCACGCTCTGTACCAGAGGGATATAATGTGGTTACAACGAATATGAATCTATCGTATATTGCCACAACAACGAATAAAGAATTGATTGCGCGCGGTCGTTTTGTTCATAAAGGACGTCAAACACTCGTCATGGCATGTGATATCGAAGATGAGACAGGTCGCAAGCTGGCTATTGCTACAGGATCTTTCTTTGTTATTCAGCGTCGTCTGTAATGAGACTGGCAAAATAATCTTTGATGCATTGTTGATCGGAAAAAGGCAATTTTTGATTTTTAATTTGCTGTGTTTGTTCATGCCCTTTTCCGGCCACAAGGACAATATCGCCCTTTTTCGCCTTTGCTAACGCTTGATGGATAGCAAGCTTCCGATCTAAGTAAATTTCATAATATTGTTGCTCTGTAAAGCCTGCAATAATGCTTTCATTTATCACGATTGGATCTTCATCTCGTGGATTATCTGTTGTTAAATAAATAACGTCCGCGTATTTACTTGCTACCGCTCCCATGGCGAAGCGCTTCGCCTTATCACGATTTCCACCACAACTAAAAACAAGGTAAATTGTTTTGGAACGATTAAAGGTTTGTAAAACGGCTTGTAAGGCTTCTGCTGTATGCGCATAATCTACATAAACCTCTATACCCAAAGGATTATCAATCTTCTCAAGTCGTCCTTCTGGTAGTTTTAAGGACCACATATGACCAACTAGATCTTCCATCGGGACACCTAGGCGCCATATAGCCATTAAGGCAGCAATAGTATTTTGTACATGATATTTTCCGACAAAAGGAATTTCCACAATATGCTCACTCGCTGTTGTTTGTAAGCAAAGTACGGTTTTTCCAACTGTTTCACTGACAATTTGAATATGTAGATCATTGTGATTATCAAAGCCAAATGAACAGGATTTTTTCTTATCATAAATCCCTACAGAACGACAAAAGTTATCATCTCCATTTAATACTAACTTTTTGGATAAATCGGCTAATCTTTTTTTTGCACGTTTATATGCTTCTAAACCACCATGATCTTCTAAATGGTCTTCTGATAGATTTAAAAATACACCACAGTCAATATCGCAATGGTCGAGTCTATGCTGCTGTAAGCCCATTGAAGAAGCTTCTAGCACAACATGTGTAACCCCTTTTCGTACACATTGCTTTAATATCGGATGCAATTCTTTGGCCTGCAATGTTGTTAGTTGCTCGTAAGCCGTTTGTTGTTTCTCGCCATTGATGAAAAAGCCAACCGTTCCAATAACTGCTGCTTTTTTATGTAAGGCATTTAGAAGCTGACTAACAAAATGGCTCACCGTGGTCTTTCCATTTGTACCGGTAATGGCAATAACCGTTAAAGCCTCTGCTGGAAAAGCAGCAAGCTTCGCACTCGCATACGATAAAAATAATGCTGTATTCGGAACCCACACAAAAGGAATTTCTTTATCCATAATCGGCAAAGAAATACTTTCTTCCGAAACAATGGCAGCAGCCCCCCGTGCCAACGCTTCTTTAACAAAACGACTTCCTGATGTTTTTTTGCCCTTTCGTACAATAAAAATGTCGCCGGGTTGTACGGCCTGTGCATAATCTTCTACGCCTGTAATTTCTGTTCGAATGGATCCTCCTGTCACACTACATGGCCAATCTTTTAATAACTCAGCTAGTTGCAAGCCTCATTCCCCCTTTCCGTTCTCTATCATATGACGGCGTTTGTAACGGTGTGACGAAAAATGTAGAAGCCCACAGTGAAAGTACTACCTTATAAAAAAATAAAGACAAGCTCGGCTATTCGAGCTTGTCTTCAAACTGATATTCTGTTGTTAGGATGAGGAGGATTGCTCTGTATTCTCTACAGGGTCCTCACTATCTGGTTCTTTATTTCTCTGTTCTTCGTTATCCTGTTCTTCAATATCTTGTTTTTTTCTATCTTGCTCTTCACTATCCATCGTCTGTGCAGTAGGCTCTATATAGATTTGCGTATAATAATCTACGAAAGCACCGGAACCAACGCGTGTATATCGATCATCCAATAACACCTTCCTATGTTCAGGCGAATTTGTCCAACCATGCATAGCTTCTATCGCATCAAAATAAGCAGTGGCAAGATTTTCATTCGCTGCACTATAGTCGATGTCATGTGCTTGTAATCTCTTTTTTAAATCTCCATTAGTTGGAGACTCATGTGATAAGAAATTTTGCACCTTCATATCTTCACTATGCATTTTTGCAGCTTCTTCTAATGATTCATCCATTGCTAAAGGTGGTAATTCATGATGTACCCTCGTAACATTTAAGAGATCATCAAGCTGTTTGGCGCTAGCTACATCGATTTCTTGCTGCAAAAATGAAGACGGTGGCGTACGTCTCACTAGTTCACCTTGATAACTCATTTCATATGGTTGATGAAGGACAAGTGTTTCACTGTCTGTATAACGTATTCCCTGTAGCTCACTTGTCTCCCTATCTATATAAAGCTGTGCATAAAGGCCATCAAATTTGACAAGCAACCTTGTTTGCATATCTTCTTCACTCATCGAGAAAATGAAAATATTTTCTCCCACAGTGGCCGCTACCTCATAATCAATAATCGTCATACGGTATATTTCATCGCGTTTTTGTCCAACTTTAAAAGGAAATGCATCGATTTCTTGTCCAGCTATGTAAACTTGCGTTACAATATTATTTTCAACACCAATCATAAAAAACGTAGCAACATCTTTATTGTAGACCCACCATTGATAGCCAAATGAAGACGGTTCTTTTCTCGTTGGTTCCCCATATTGCTCTAAAACGGTTTGAATGCCTTTTCCTACCAAAGTTGATATGCCTGTTTGAGGTCGTGTCATTGCTCCTACAGCAGACTGTTGCTTTAGTTGTGTTTGAGGGATTATATTAGAATTGGTATTTGGTCCTTCTAACGGCTCATTTTCCTGCGGGGTATTGAAAAACATAAAGCCAATTAATGCAATTGCGCCACAAACCATTAAAATGCGGAATAAAGCTTTCATACAGGACTCCTTTTCATCACCATTATTGTAAGTTATTATATCAATTGTAATTGGGTTGACACAATGTTGTCATTGCAACAATGTCGAATATGCTCTATTATAAAAATGAGCGTATACTTTGTACGAGAACCTAAAGGAGGACTATACATGTATTTTGAAAATACTAACCTTGAAAATTTAACAGCTGATCAAGAACTAATTGTCAGCATTATGAAAAAGCATGGTTTAGAATGTGATGGCGGTTGGGATTACGAACGTATGACATTCGATAAACGTTTCGATACTCGTGAAGGTCGCTATTACCTACGCGTATTCGCATATGCCATTTCTGGTGATGTAGGTGCACACGATGCCATCCTTACGTTAATGAAACCAGCCCTAGGTAAATACTATTACCCACATGGTGTTGAATATGGGGATGATGAAGTTTACCCAGCACATCTTGTAACAAAATGTGAAGAAATCTTAAAAAAGGTTAAATTAGAATTAGATCAATTCTCAATTGAGCCAACAAATAAAAATAACTTCGAACCTGTTAACGCACGCTAATCTTTATTAAACTAAAGTGACAGCAAGTATAGCGTAAGTAGCTTCATTTTATGAAAAGACTGGTGGTCCAGTCTTTTTTTATTTTGAGTAAAAAAATTTTTTCTCCTCATACTACCTATATCTATTACATGGATGTAGGTGAGAAAAATGTTATCTTTTTTTAATCGTCCTTTTTTTCGGCATCCCATAATCGTCATAGCGATTGGGCTTCTGCTTCTCTGGTTCATTTCTATATCGTTACCAATCCTCCTTGCCTACTTAACCGCGTTACTTTTAGAACCGATTATTGTTCGAATGTGCAAACGGTTTCGAAAAAAACGTAAAATAGTTGTTTTCATCTTTTTTTTATTTTTTCTCAGTATCTCTTTATTATTATGTACACTTATACTCTATATAAGCTGGAAACAATTTTCTTCTTTTATCATCGATATTCCTGAGTACCTTAATCAACTATCGGCCTTATGGATTCAAATGCAATCCAAGCTCAGTAACTACACCTATCATTTACCTGTAGAACTCGTTTTACAAATTCAATTCATGATTGAAAATGCTTTAGCCTCTATAGAAAAATTCGCCATATCCTTAACAAATGTGAATGTATTGTCTACTTTACTAACATATATCCCCTCCCTTTTATTTGATGTTTTTGTTTATTGGATTGTCTTGTATATGTTGCTCTTAGATTTGCCAGCCATTAATCGGAAATTATTAATGCCCTTTCCTTTTCACTATCATCAAAAAATCATTTTTATTGGGCAGCGCGTTAAACTAGCCTTATTCGGCTTTTTAAAAGCACAATTGCTTGTTGGTGCTAGTATCTTTGCGATATCCTTCGCAGCATTTTATTATTTAAAAACGCCATTTCCCATACTGTTAGCTTTATCACTCGTTGTATTAGATTTTATCCCTTTTCTCGATTCATTTATCCTTTTAGTCCCATGGGCCATTTATCAAGTATTTGCAGGCGACTATATATATGCTGTCGTTCTAACGTTACTAAATGTGGGGCAATTTCTAGTCCGCAGAATGATTGAACCAAAAATTATTGGTGATAAAATTGGCCTTTCCTCCTTAAATACCTTCATTGCCATGTTTATCGGCTTTAAAATATTTGGTTTTCTTGGGATATTAATAGGCCCTTTACTTGTTGTAGTGATACTTTCTATATTTCAACCAACTACAAAAAATCTCCCACCTTTACAATAATAAAGAGGGAGATTTTTTTTAAAACCCTAAAATGGCTTTAATAACGGATGTTGTTTCACCTGGTTCAAATAAAATATATAGCAATAAATAAACAAGTACACCAGTGATGGCAACAAAGAACCAAATAATACTTGTGATTGGTCCAATACGTCTGTGTAACTTAATATTTGTTTTCAAACCCGAAATAATGCTAACGATACCAAACACGGCTCCAGATGTCGCCAAAATAATATGGAAAATCAAAAAGAACGTATAATATGGTTTTAAATGTTCTCCACCGCCAAAAGCCGTATTTCCAATAAAGATTGTACGGGATGCATAGATAATAAAGAATATAAGTGCCGCAACACCTGCAGCAAGCATTACTTTCTTATGCCCCTCTACATTTCTTTTTATAATTAAGCCCCATCCTATCGCTACTAGTACAGCACTAATGACGATAAACGATGTACTAATAGTAGGCAAAATTTGCAATTCCATTGTCAAAACCCCTTATACAAAGTAAATTTCTATATTACAATTAATGTTGCTGTTGACTTTCCCATTTTTTTTGGTGTGCAGCTAATGCATCAGCCGTAATTTTATCTGGATCTTTTTGTTCAGAACGATACCATCTCGTAAAGATTGTCCCAATTAATACACCAAAAATAAGCTCTTGTAAGATTTTCATTAATACGCCACCTAATTGCTGGTCTGCAACAGGTTTCATGTCTGTAAACAGCTCTGGTCCTGATAATGATAAGCCTGATAATGTAGAGGCTGGTACACACAGCTCCATTGCTTTTAACCAGGCATCACCATTTGTATATGTCTCATACATTGCATTAGGAGCAAAAATGATTAATCCACAAGCAGGTGTAATTAACACAGCATTTGCAATAATATAGGCTAATTTATGCAAAGGCTTCATTTTAGCACTATTAGGCATATTTTGAATTAAAGGCCAGTACATAAAAATAGCTGAAAGAAATAATACAAATGTATAGGTACCATGTAATGTTTCATTTAATTTAATGTAATCTAATACTGAAGGCAAATGATAGAAGGAAAATAGACCAATAAACACAAAGACTGCAACAACTGGTAATGTCAGTACTTTAAACAACGTTCTAACAACCGGTGCTTCAATCGCAACTTTCCAAACCCACCAAGGGATTCCTTTAATTAAGAAAATCGGAACAAGCAATAATAAGATCGCCATTTGAACCATATGCATGGTAAACATAATGTGAGCCATTAAATCAACTGGAGAACCTTTAATGATATAAATAGTAATCATGGCTAACACGAAATAAATGGCTTCTCCCTTTTTCAAAGGTTCACTTACTTTAAAATCATTACGCCACTTTACTGTGACTAAAAAATAGATAATCGTTATAAAAACAAGAACTCCTATTAAATAGGGACTCCACAATGCTTGGAAACCAAATATACTAAGTGGCATATAGAACGCACTCCTTTAAACTTCAGTACTCCTATTATAAAACGCTTACAGCTATACTGCAATGAACGAAAGGTGAACAAATGTTAAGTTTAACAGTGTTTGTCTCTTTTTGAAACCTTCACAACTTTAAAACATAAGAAAAAGCACGTTCGTACAAATAACGAACGTGCTCTTTTGGTGATTACCACCAAATGATTGTTAAAAATGCTAAGAAGAATGTAAATGCGATTAACATCCCCATCCACATGAAGAAGCCAATAACACCACCAAAGTGTGTTTTTTTGTCCTCTAAGTGCATGAAAGAATAAAGCTGAAGTACAACTTGAACACCAGCCAATAATAATACGAATGGCATGATTAAGTATTTAGAAAAATCAGCTGCAACTACTGCGAATGCGATAAACGTAAAGAAAATCATGATCGCAAAGTTGATTACTTGTTTACGCATATGAACGGCATTATGATGACGATCATACTCATACTGTGCCTGTGACTTAGCAACTATAGGTGTATCGTGTGAAGACATTATCCGATCACTCCCATCAAGTAAACTACTGTAAAGATAAATACCCAAACAACGTCAATAAAGTGCCAATATAAAGCAGCTACGAAAAATTTAGGTGCATTGTACAAGTTTAAACCACGTTTCGCATTACGGATCATTAAAGTTGCAATCCATACAAGTCCTAAAGTTACGTGGAAACCGTGTGTACCAACTAAAGAATAGAACGCAGTTGCGAATGCAGATTGGTTAAATGTAAAACCAAGGTGCACATAGTGTTGGAATTCATAGATTTCAAGTGCTAAGAATCCAAGACCTAAAGCTAAAGTAATGGCTAACCAAGTTTGCATCCCTTTAAAGTTAAAGTTACGCATATGGTAAATTGCATAAACAGAAGTTAGTGATGATGTTAATAATAACATCGTCATAGCAAATGCTAATGGTAATTCAAATAAACCTTGAGTTGTGAACTCCATGCCAGCTGGCCCTTTGTTCTTAAGCGCTAAATAAGTAGCGAATAAACTTGCGAAAAGTACAACTTCACAGGCAAGGAAAATCCAGAAACCAACGACTTTATTTTTACCTTCCATCGTAGCTTGTTCAGGATGATCTGGCCAAGTATGAGGAGTAAATTTAGTATTGAAATCCATTATTTATTTCCTCCTTTGCCGTAAAGATGTTCTTCAATTTCAAGAATTTCTTCTTTGTGTAAGTGGAAACCATGATCGTCTTTAACTGAACGAACAATCATCGCCCCAAATGTAATAGCTAAACCAATGATTAATACATAGATAGACCATGGTTTATCTGCATCTGGATTGTAAAGTGCACCGAATGCTGCAATAAACATACCTAATGAAATAACGAATGGAATCGCTGAGTTATTTGGCATATGAATATCACCGATTGGCTCAGCAAATGTCACTTCTTTATTACCTTCTTGTTTTTCAATCCACCATGGATCTAAACCACGTACAAGTGGCGTTTGACGGAAGTTGTAGAATGGAATTGGTTGTGGAATAGACCATTCTAAAGTACGTCCATCGCCCCATGGGTCGCGACCTGCTGGCTTGCCTTTAATAGACATTAAGCAGTTGATTACCATTAAGATAACCCCTACACCCATCATTAATGCACCGATTGTAGAGATATAGTTGAACTGATCCCAACCTTGACCTTCCATGTAAGTGAATACACGACGTGGCATACCCATTAAACCTAAGAAGTGTTGAACGAAGAACGTTAAATGGAATCCAATAAAGAATACCCAGAAAGTAATTTTACCAAGCGTTTCGTTTAACATACGGTTGAAGAAAATTGGCCAGTAGAAGTGCGCTGAACCAAATAATGCTGTAACGATACCACCAACGATTACGTAGTGGAAGTGAGCAACGATAAAGTAAGAATCGTGTAATTGATAGTCAAGAGGTGCAGATGCTTGCATTACCCCTGTAACACCACCCGCAACGAATGACGGGATGAAACCAAGTGCATAAAGCATTGGTGTTGTAACTTTAATAGATCCGCCCCAAATAGTTAAGATCCAGTTGAATACTTTCATACCTGTTGGAACCGCGATTGCCATTGTTGCAACAGCGAAGATTGCGTTTGCTGTTGGCCCAAGACCAACTGTAAACATATGGTGAGCCCAAACCATGAACCCTAGGAAACCAATTAAAATTGTTGCGAATACCATTGAAGAGTATCCGAATAAACGTTTACGAGAGAATGCTGGAATAATCTCAGAGAATAAACCGAACGCCGGTAATACTAAGATATAAACCTCTGGGTGTCCGAAGATCCAGAATAAGTGCTCCCAAATTACTGTGTTACCACCCATTGTATGGTCAAAGAAGTTACCACCGAACATACGGTCGAATAACATCATTAATAAACCAATTGTTAATGGAGGGAATGCGAATAAAATTAATGCACTTGATACAAGAGCTGTCCATGTGAATAATGGCATACGCATGAATGTCATACCAGGAGCACGCATTGTAATGATCGTAACGATGAAGTTAAGACCTGAAATTAATGTACCTGCCCCTGAAATTTGTAAACCAAGAACATAGAAGTCAATACCATGTCCTGGAGAATATAAAGATAATGATGCATAAGAAGTCCAGCCCGCATCAGGAGCGCCACCCATAAAGAATGACAGGTGAAGGAATACAGCACCTAGGAAGAATAACCAGAACCCTAAAGAGTTAAGGAACGGGAATGCAACGTCACGCGCACCAATTTGTAATGGTACAAGCATGTTCATAAATGCGAATAGTAATGGAGTAGCAGCTAGGAATAACATTGTTGTTCCGTGCATTGTTAATAATTCATTGAAAAAACCAGCTGACACGAAATCGTTATTTGGTTTCATTAACTGAATACGCATTAATAACGCTTCAAAACCAGCGATAGCGAAGAACAATGTGCCGGCTAATAAATACATGACTGCTAACTTTTTATGGTCAACAGTAGTAATGTAATCCCAGACAGTTGCTCCAAAGCCCTTTTTCTGTGTGTATGAGCTCACAACTTTTACCTCCCTCAAAATTTGTTACATAGAACGAAATTTATTTTTCAACTGATAAGCTCATGATATAAGTTGCAAGAGCTTCAATTTCTTCATCAGATAAATCACCGTAAATAGGCGCAGTGCCTTCAGCGTTCATCATTAAGTTACCTGGTTTAAATTCCTCTGGGTTTTTAATCCAAGCTTTTAAGTTTTCTTCATTGTGTTCTAAGAAACCAGCAACACGGTTACGGTCACCAAACGTAGTTAAGTTTGGACCTGGTGTACCGCCTGCTCCTGAACCTGAGATAGCGTGACAGCCTAAGCAGCTGTTAGCAAAAGTTGCTTCACCAAGATCTGTTGAAGCTTTGTCAGCAATTTGTCCTTCTGTTGCTTTCATTGCATCAACCCATGCGTCAAATGCATCTGGGCTTAATGCTTTTACTTTAAAGTCCATTAATGCATGTGAAGGTCCACATAATTCAGCACATTTTCCATAAAATACGCCATCTTTAAGATCTTTAGATTCTTTATCAAATACTAAGTAGAATTTGTTTAAGTTTTCTACGTTTGTATCCATTTTACCGCCTACAGCAGGAATCCAGAATGAGTGCTTAACATCGGCAGCTTTTAAATTAAAGTAAACCTTTTCACCTGTTGGTACTACTAGCTCTTGAGCCGTTACGATACCTTGGTTAGGGTATTCGAATTCCCACCAGTATAATTTTGCTGTTACATTGATCGTTAGGGCAGTTTTATTCCCTTCTTCATCTACCTCATCCATTGCAGCAACATCTGCAAATTTATAAGTAGTTGTAACAACTGGTACAGCGATAATTAATAATAAAATAATCGGTATAACTGTCCAAATCACTTCTAATGTGTGACTACCCTCTACTTGCTTAGGGATAACATTTTCACCAACGCGTGAACGACGGTATTTTAGGAATGCAAGTAAATAAATAACGGATACGATTACTACTACTAGCGTCATAATTATAGTAGTTAACAGTAATAAATTTAATTGTTGTTTACCTACTTCTCCAGATGGTTTTAGTGTAGAAAGATAATCTTCACCACAACCTGAAAGGAAAACCATCATCACTGCTAGAAGTGAAAAAAGACGCCATTTTTTAAGCCCTTTCATCATGCTTAATTAAACCCCTCTTTCTTTGTTGTATTTTCATGTGTTCCTAGGACATTAGTTCTGTCTATATGAATTCTTAAAAAAAAGAAAGAATTCCTAACTTTAGCTAAACAGCGCAAATATTATGATGGCTACAAATAGTATGGTCATATGATTCAACGAATAAATAAACATTTTATTTGCCCACTTCATATCATCTTTTGTTGTAAAGCCTTTCAGAGCTAGTATTAACCAACCCAAATTCAATGCAGTGGCAAGAGTTAAAAAGCCAATTCCAAGCTCTGGTAAAAGGAAAGGTAACGGTAATAATAAAAGAATCCAGAATAACATTGAGTACTTTGTACGTTTAAATCCCTTTACTACAGGTAGCATTGGTATTTTAGCTGCACGATATTCCTCCGTACGTTTCATAGCAAGCGCATAGAAATGTGGTGGCTGCCATGCAAACATAATAAGAAATAAGGCAAGTGCTCCTAGACCTAAAGCAGGTTCAACCGCTGCAAATCCAATAACCGGAGGTATAGCCCCTGAAATACTTCCTACAACCGTGTTACTAACATGCTTCCTCTTTGACCACATTGAATACAGAACGACATAAGCAAATATTCCTGCTAGTCCCCACATGCCGGCTGCAAACGATGCCGCAAATAACAAAATTTCACCTACAATTAAAAATGAGAGGGCAATGGTCAATACAAAATTCGGCTTGAATCTGCCAGTCACTGTCGGTCTTGCTTTTGTTCTTTTCATGATAGGATCAATATCCTGATCAATGAAGTTATTCATTGCACCTGAGCCACCAATGATTAATGCCGCACCCAGCATGGTGTAGAATATAACATCAAGCTCTTGCAAGAAATGTCTACTAGTAAACTGAAAAGCCAGCCACATCCCTGTAAACGTTGTGACAAGATTCGAGTTAACGATGCCAATTTTTATTAGTGCTAAGAAATCTTTTACAACAGATGTTGTTTCTGGGCCAGTATTTCTAGTAGCCGCCAGTGTACGACCGTTTGACATAATACCTCTCCTTTCATTTTTGTAAGCATATTCCGCTAACAATAACTATAGCGAAATTTGCGATTGATTTCTAGACATTAAGTGAAATTTAGATGAAGTTGTAAAAATTAGTTTTGTCTAGAAATATAAATAAAAACAACATATCTATAGTAAAACATTTTCTAAAATGAATTGTGAAGGTTAAAGCACGAAATTATGAACAATTTGTGAAATGGGTTCGACATCTATTACTCCCTTCTCTTTACAAGTTGTTTTTTATACGTATTTTCGATATTATCTAGTAGCAGAAACATTACGCTCTTGTAATGTTGATAGATAAAGTAGGTGACTCATTTTATGCAACACAACAGGTATTTAAAGTGGTTTGCTGTTGCCGCTACAGTAGGGATGCTCCTTATATTACTAGGTGGAGCTCTCGTTACCAAAACAGATAGTGGCTTAGGCTGTGGTCGAAACTGGCCTGATTGTAATGGATCTCTTATTCCAAAGGAGATTACACCAGAAGTCCTGATTGAATTTTCACATCGTCTTGTAACTGGAGTCGTATCTATTTCAATTCTTGTGTTAACCATTTGGACATGGCGTAAACTCGGACATATTCGTGAAGTAAAGCTATTAGGTTTCTTAGCGATGTTTTTCTTAATCGCACAAGCTCTTATTGGAGCAGCTCAAGTATTATGGGGACAAGGTGATTTCATCCTTGCACTTCATTTTGGGATTTCTCTTATTTCCTTTGCTGCGGTTCTTCTTCTTTCTATGATTGTATTTGAGGTCGATCGAAAATTTGATGCCGATAACGTATTTATTGGTAAAAAGTTACGTTGGCATACAATTGCTGTCACAATTTATTCTTATTTAGTTGTTTATACAGGGGCGTTAGTTCGTCATACAGATTCGAGCTTAATTTGTCCTGACTGGCCATTTTGCTATAATGAAACACCTTTCGCACTACCGAATAACATGTACGAGTGGGTGCAAATGGGACATCGACTAGCTGTTCTTATTATTTTCATTTGGATTGCATACATAACTTGGCACGCTGTGAAAGAATATAAAAATCAACGTGTTATTTACTATGGATGGGTTATTGCCTTTACTATAGTAGTTTTACAAGTGATTGCTGGTATGTTAGTAGTCCTCACTAGACTGAATTTAACAGTCGCTTTACTGCATTCATTATTCATTTCCCTTTTATTCGGTCTATTATGCTACATGATCATGTTAGTTGCTCGTAGTAATTATAATGAAAAAAAGAAATAGGCTATCAAAAAAGATTCGCCACCTATTATGTGACGAATCTTTTTTCTATGATTCTTATTTTTGTTTCTTCAAGGTCTCCGTTCCTATAATTCCTACAATTAAAATAATCATAGATACTAGCGCATAGTCTTTAAAAAATGTTGTAAAAGGAATATCGAAATATCGACAAATAACCGTTACAAGACGACCTCCTAATAGAATTAAACCAATGACAAACATCCAATTAAATAGTGCTTTAAGCATTTTTATGTCCCTCTACTTTCATTGCTGTCCACATAATCTTAATTACTTCTTGACTATATTCCTCTGCCTCAACCGAAATCGGTCCCCCTATTAGCATATATTCACCAATAGCACCTTGAATCACTTTTGCCATCACCTGGACAGAGTCAACAGTAAATGTCCCCTGTTCTTTACCATCCTCTAATATTTTACATAAAGCCTTCAATAAAGGATCTTCACCATCATCCGAAATTTTATAATAAGGAACATCCTCAGCTGTACGAGCATTGAATATAATTTCTAATAATGCCGCATTCTCCTTCGGATGTGTCGCTTGATAAGCAATACTTGCCTCTATGAAATTTGCCAATTGTGTAGCTGGATCATCGGCAGCATATGTTTTTGTCAAAATAAATGTTGCGGATTGTTCAAGTAACGCTTGCAGGCTTTGGTCGATCAAATCTTGACGATCTGCAAAATGGTATGAAATTAATGCTGTACTGATAGTAGCCCGTTTAGCAATTTGTGCTAAACTTGCCTTGATATAACCAATATCATCTAGCGTCGTTATAGTTGCTGCAATAATTTGTTGCTTTCTAGCTTCCTGAATAAACGTGTTTTTATGGCTATCCATAGATCCTCCTTCTGATTAATTAATTATTTTTTTGATTACTTAATCAAATTTTAAAGGATTTAATATTTAAATACAATGAAAAAGGTTATGTAGATGCTCAAATAGCATCTCATAACCTTTTTCATGATTATTTATTCAATTTCAATCAATAAATCCCCTGTTGAAATGGCATCCCCTGCACTTGCATAAACCTCTTTCACAACGCCGTCTTTCGGTGCTTGAACGGTTGTTTCCATTTTCATTGCTTCTGTGATTAATAGGTGGTCACCGCGTTTAACTGGACTACCTTTGGAAACAACGACTTTTAACACAGTACCTGGCATTGTAGCACCAATTTGATTTGGATTGCTTGGATCTGCTTTTAAAGCTAGATTACCATCTATCTCTACGGTCATATCTTGAATAACCAATTCACGAGATTGTCCGTTTAACTCGAAGTACAGAACACGCGTCCCATTGTGCTGAGGTTCACCAATGGAAACAAGTTTAATAATTAACGTTTTTCCTTTTTCGATTTCGACTTCAATAATTTCCCCTAGCTTTAAGCCATATAGGAATGTAGGTGTGTCTAGAACCGAAATATTGCCGAAGGATTCTTCCGTTTTCGCATACTCTTCAAAGACTTTTGGATAGAGTGCATAGGCTAATACATCCTTTTTCGTAACAGGACGATTTAACTTATCCTCCAGTACAGTCTCTAATTGTTCAAACTGAATAGGCTCTAATAACTCTCCTGGACGAACTGTAATTGCTTGGCGGTCTTTGAGCACAACCTGCTGTAGTGCCTCTGGGAATCCGCCATGTGGCTGTCCAAGATAGCCTTGGAAGAATTCAATAACAGAATCTGGGAAATCAATCGTTTGCCCTCGAGTTAGCACTGTGTTTTCATCTAAATCATTTTGCACCATGAAAAGTGCCATGTCGCCTACCACTTTGGAAGATGGTGTTACTTTAACAATATCACCAAATAGTAGATTTACACGGGAATACATATGTTTTACTTCTTCCCAACGATCGCCAAGACCCACTGCTTTTGCTTGCTGCTGTAAGTTACTATATTGTCCACCAGGCATCTCATGCACATAAATTTCAGAATGTGGGCTGATCATACCACTTTCAAAATCTTTATAGTATTTACGTACATCTTCCCAGTAGTACGATAATTTCTCTAAAGCATCTATATCCGCACGTACCTCGCGTTTACCGCCCTTCATCGCATAGTACAAAGAGTTTGCACTTGGCTGAGATGTTAAGCCAGCCATAGAGCCAAGAGCTGTATCAATGATATCTACTCCTGCTTCAATGGCTTTCGCATATAAATAAATCCCGTTACCACTTGTGTCATGTGTATGCAAGTGGATTGGCAGACTTGTCGTCTCTTTTAACTCGGAAATTAAACGATAAGCTGCTTCTGGCTTCAATAAACCAGCCATATCTTTAATCGCTAAAATATGGGCACCTGCTGCTTCAAGCTCTTTCGCCATATCTTTATAATATTGCACCGAATATTTGGCACGACTGTCGTCCAGAATATCTCCTGTGTAGCAAACCGCCGCTTCCGCAATTTTTCCAGATTGACGCGCTGCATCAATAGCTACTTCCATGCCTTTAATCCAGTTCAAGCTATCAAAAATGCGGAAGACATCAATGCCTGATGCTGCCGATTCGGCGATAAATTCACGGATTAAATTGTCAGGATAGTTCGTATAACCAACAGCATTGGCTCCACGCAATAACATTTGGAATAACACATTTGGCACTTGCTCACGTAGTTTGGCTAAACGCTCCCACGGGTCTTCTTTCAAGAAACGATAGGCTACATCAAATGTTGCCCCACCCCACATTTCCAGCGAGAATAGTTGATGCATCATACGAGCTGTTGCATCAGCAATTTGATACATATCCTGTGATCGAACACGTGTAGCGAGCAGGGATTGATGAGCATCACGGAATGTTGTATCTGTTAGCAGTACATCATCCTGTGCTAAAATCCATTGTACTAAGCCATCTGCCCCTTGTGTGTCTAAAATTTGCTTTGTACCTGCTGGTGGCACAATAAGTGGATCGATTTTAGGTATGTTCGGTCGCACAAAAATGGGCTTAGATTTTTTCTCTACTCCAGGGAAGCCGTTTAATGTAACATTCCCAATATAGCTTAGCAGCTTAGTTCCTCGGTCCTTTCGAACAGGGAATTCAAATAACTCTGGTGTTGTATCAATAAAGCTTGTATCAAAAGCACCTGATAAAAATTTTTCATGTGTGACGACATTATTTAAAAACGGGATATTTGTTTTGACACCACGAATACGGAATTCTTTTAAATTACGATCCATTTTCGCAGCAGCTTCTTTAAAGTTCATGCCTGATGTTGAGATTTTCACTAGTAAAGAATCATAGTATGGTGTAACGACAGCACCTTGGAATCCATTCCCTGCATCTAAACGCACACCGAAACCGCCACTTGAACGGTAAACCATTAATTTTCCTGTATCCGGCATAAAGTCATTAGCAGGGTCTTCCGTTGTCACACGAGCCTGAATAGCATAGCCAATCATTGGCATATCCTCTTGCTTCGGCATATGAATTTCTTCACTGTGTAGACCATAGCCTGCTGCCACCTTAATTTGGGCATGGACAATATCGACACCTGTAATCATTTCTGTAATCGTATGTTCTACTTGAATGCGAGGGTTCACCTCGATGAAATAAAAATCTTCTCCTGCAACTAAAAATTCCACTGTCCCTGCATTTATGTACGAGACATTCTTCATTAATTTCACCGCAGCATCACAAATACGATTTCTTAACTCTTGTGAAATCGAATGGGATGGCGCAATCTCAACCACTTTTTGATGACGACGTTGAATCGAGCAATCACGTTCATATAAATGCACAATATTGCCCTGCTGATCGCCAATAATTTGTACTTCAATATGTTTTGGTTTGATGATGGCCTTTTCAACATACACCTCATCAGATCCAAAAGCAGCCTTTGCCTCTGATTTTGCCCTTTCATAAGAAGAAGCAAGCTCCTCTGGTGTATGCACAAGACGCATCCCACGCCCACCACCGCCAAGTGCCGCTTTAATCATAACTGGAAAGCCATAATCGTTAGCAAATGCCTCTACCTCTGCTAGATCGGCTACAGGACCATCTGTACCAGGAATAACAGGAATCTCAGCCGCAATAGCTTGCGAACGTGCTTTGACCTTATCCCCAAACATATCTAAATGCTGAGAAGTTGGTCCAATAAAGACAATCCCCTCTTCTTCACAGCGACGTGCAAATTCCACGTTTTCTGATAAAAAACCATACCCTGGATGAATCGCATCAACATCTGCATCTTTTGCGATGGCAATAATACCTTCAATATCTAAATAGGCATCAATTGGTTTCTTGCCAGCTCCCACTAAATAAGCTTCATCAGCTTTAAAGCGATGAAAGGCACCACTATCTTCCCTTGAATAGATGGCAACGGTTTGGATATTCAGCTCCGTACAGGCACGGAAAATACGAATTGCAATTTCTCCTCGATTAGCTACGAGAATTTTGTTGATTGATTCCATAGATATCCCCCTTTATGATTGTGTTTTTTTCCTCTCTACCTTTTCAAACATAGAAACATTGATTAATATTCCCATCGCTAAAGATAGAATGATTATAGATGTACCGCCATAGCTTATAAAAGGTAACGTTACACCGGTTAACGGGATTAACCCGGTTATCCCCCCAAGATTAATAAACGATTGCCAGCCTATCCAACTCGCAATACCAGCTGCAATCATGCGTGCCAACGGATCTTTTGTTCGTAATGCAATGGAAAAACCTTTATATACAATAAATCCTAAACCACCTAAGACAATTAAAACTCCCCATATTCCCAATTCCTCCATTATAATCGCCATTATAAAATCTGTTTGTGGTTCAGGTAAGTACCCTAATTTTTGAATCGATTGACCAAGACCACGTCCTTCTAAGCCACCTCCGCCAATGGCATAATAACTATTCACCACTTGGTGACCACTACCACTCTCATATTCAAACGGATTTAAATAAGATAGAATCCGTCCTTTACGGTTATCAGTCAGTAGTTCCCCCTTGAATAGCAAAAGGATACCAAGGATTGCTGTACCGAAGGCTACTAATACACCAAAGAACTTCCAAAATGTTTTAAAGGGAATGCCACTTGAAGCTACTACAGATACAGCTATTCCACACAGAATAATAACTGCTCCTAAGTCTGTTTCGAAAGCTACCCCAGCAACCACTAAAATCCATAGGAAAATGGGATAAAAAATTTCAGTTGGTTGTAGCTTTTCAAACGTATGTTTTTGCGCTTTTCTATAAAAAGCAGCTGCAAAATATAAAATAATAAATAGTTTCGCATATTCCGAAGGTTGAAAATTCCCTAATCCTGGAATAGCAATCCAACTCTGAGAGCCTACTTGATCTGCCCCGTGACCAAACAATTTTAACCATGTGAATAACACCGCTAGTATGATCGTTAGTAATAACATAATGTTCTTATTCGAATAATGCTTGTAGGGGAAAAAGGCTGCCACTATAAAACCAATAAATGCCACCAATAAATTGGTAACTTGTTTTTGATAAAAAAAATCAGGTGCTTGCTCTTTTTGCGCAATCGCTACCATCATACTTGAACTGTAAATCATTATTAACCCAAATAAACTTAATAATAGGACCGTAAAAAATAAGGGGTAATCAAAATTTTGTGCATATCTTTTTAAGTATTGTCTCATTAGAAAACCTCGTTCTAGTAAAAAAACTCAAAGCGCAAAGAAGCGTTTGAGTTTTTCTTTTTATTTGTCTGTATACGCGTCGTGCAACACAGACAGTTCCTTCTCGAGTGAATCGAGAATTTCTTTGCCTTTATCACGTTCAATCAGTCCAAGCTTCACAGCAAAATCGATTTCACGTGATAGGCCGAACATTTGTGTATCTAATACTTCCTCATATAAAGGGCATTGTGGCATTGTTAAATGATCCATTTGTACTCGAATAAGGCGAGCAATCTTGTCTGCATCAGCAACTAATAGCTCCAAAGCCTTCTCTTGAAAAGAAGTTTGTGATTTCGTATCCATGAGGACGCCCCCATTATCTGATATTTCTTCGATTCTATCTTAATAAAGTTTATCTTCTAGTCGTTAAAAATGCAAGTGTCTTCATTGGAAAATAGAGAATTCGGTTTATATTTCTTTATTATCTCTAGGCATTAGCGTTATACTATGTCATGGATATACAAGATTTAAGGAGGATTTCTATTATGGAAACAATAATTCCTATCACAGGTGCCGTCTCATACCAACTAACATTAGATCCCACTGTATGGATATTCGACGATCGTAAATTAGATTTAAACACTTACTTTACGACACAAAACATTGAGGAAGATTCTGACATCAAATATATGCGTGAGGTTGGTGCTCACTGGTCTCGTGAAATTATGGAGGGGGCCACATTCCCACCTACATTAAAATCAGAGCGTAAATTTGACCGTAAAGGAATGGAAACAGGTACTTTTGGTATCCAATTAAGTCATTTCTTGAAGAATGCTGAAATTAAACCTGAAGCGACAAAAATTGTTTTAGAATGCAAAGATGGACAAGAATTCCCATTCACAATTGAAGAAGCTTCAACACTAATATTAAAATATAGCCAAGACGGCAAGCCTCTTTTAGAAGATGGCCCAATCCATGTATTATTAAAAGATGGTTCAAATATTGACAATCCTATTAAAAACATATCAGCCATTCGCGCTGAATAGGAGGGAAGGCAATGCGCGTAAAATGCGTTATTTGCGATACGATTGATAATTTAGATGATAATCTGCCTTTAGCAAAGAAGTTACGTAATCGTCCAATTCATACGTATATGTGTACAATTTGTCATGATCGTATTAAAGAAAATACGTTTGCACGAATAGAAACGGGCAATTTCCGTTTTTATCGTACTTCACCTCAAATGGATAAAGAATTTTAACTAAATGACAGATTAAAAAGAGGTGCCTCAACTATAGAGACACCTCTCAGACTGAAGACAAACTCAAAAAAATCGAGCGTTTGCCTTCAGTCTTTTTTCTTTTACTTTCCACTACAGGTGGACGCTTTTCGTGGGCGGAGTCACTGCCATTCGTTCCAATCAACTTTTACATAAAGTACTCCATCTACATGTATTGATGAAAAGTAAACCTTTGTGGTGATAATCCATGAAGCAAACCAATAAACGTGAACAATTAGCGATTGATCCATTAATACCCAAAGTTTACTTAGTATGGATACTAGAGGCTGCTATCGATTGTCGTTTAACTTAGTAGAAAAACTCCCTTCAGCTTATGGACGTCCAAGTATGTTTTCTTACATTTATTCTATTTATCTTTTGCATTGGCTCCATGCCCAAACTATGAAAGAAACCACATTCAATGTGGAATATTACCCAAATAAACCAAATCCTTTGATTTGTATTAAGTGCCCTCGCCTAAGCCTTATTACAATGAACAAAAAGTAATAATCATCAGAAACTCATTCAACGTCCTATCGGGGAATCGTGGTAGCGGAAGTTGAATATTTACAACATCCTTATAATATTAAACAAATCTATGCAAAGCGCAGAGGAACCTTGAAGCATGTCTTTGCGAATGGAAAAAAAGGTATCAAAAATGACAAAAGGAATCGAGAAGTTCACACTCGATTCCTTTTGTCAACAGTCTGAGAAGTACCTCAACTATAGAGAACCTCTTTTATCCGTTATTTTTAATAATTATTTTTTCAACCAATTCAACTACTTGATACATAATGGTCGCAAAAAACGCAATGATCAGAAGCGACATGAGCACAAGGTTAAAATTAAATACTTGGAAGCCATAAATAATTAAATAACCAAGCCCTTTTGAAGCTACTAAAAATTCACCTACAATCACCCCTACCCATGATAAGCCAACATTAACTTTCAAAGTTGAAATAATCGTAGGAAATGAAGCTGGCAAAATTACTTCACGAAAGATTTGCCATCTAGTTGCCCCAAATGTTTGTAAGACCTTACTATAATTTGGATCGACACCTTTGAAGGCTGTATACACAACAATGGTTGTAATAATGATGGAAATCAATGCACCCATGGCGATAATGGAAAAATAGCCTGGTCCGAGCGCAACGATCAAAATAGGGCCGAGCGCAACTTTTGGCATCGCATTTAAAATTACTAAATAAGGGTCGAGAACCTTTGATAGTAGCGGAGACCACCACAATACTATAGCGATTAATGTTCCAAGTAAAGTACCAGCAATAAAACCAATCACCGTCTCCATTAATGTCACACCAACATGTAATGTTAATGTACCATCACTTACTTTTTCAATAAATGTATGCCAAACATGTGTCGGTGAGCTAAATATTAAACGATCAATCCACTCTAGTCTTGAAAGAAGCTCCCACCCACCAAAGAATAGCAGTAGAATGATAAGCTGATATAACCGTACAAAGCGTTTTTCTTTTTTTAGTAATTGCTGATATTGTTTAAATAATGTGTTATCCAAGACTCTCCAGCTCCTTCCAAATGGTTTGGAAAACATCTGTATAGGCTGGATGCTGTCTTACATCAAAGGGTGACAGCTCACGAAGAGCATCAGGTATTTCAAACACTCTGTGCAATGCCCCTGGATTGGCTGAAAATAGAAAGACACGCTCACTCATCGCGATAGCCTCGCCAATATCATGTGTTACAAGAATAGCCGTCTTTTTATACGTTTTTAAGGTCTCCACAACTAAATCCTCAAGCTTTAATTTCGACTGATAATCCAAAGCGGAGAATGGTTCATCTAATAATAATATTTTTGGGTTTACGGCTAATGTGCGAGCAAGAGCCACACGCTGTCGCATACCTCCTGATAATTCTCGTGGATAATTATTCCCGACATGTGGTAAGCCAATTTCCTGCAACAGTGCATTGGCTGTCACTTTATGTGTTTTATTGCTTCGTTCCATAATTTTCAAACCGATTGTTACATTTTCCTCAATGGTCTTCCACGGAAATAAATAATCTTGCTGAAGCATATAGCCAATACTAGATTGATTATGTGCTGATAGCTCTTCACCATCTATATAGACCTTGCCTTCAGTTGCAGGAAATAATCCTGCAATAATTGATAATAATGTTGTTTTCCCACAGCCACTCGGTCCAATAAAGGACACAAATTCTCCTTCACGAATCGCTAGACTAATATCACGTAATACTTCCTTTGCCTGTGTGTTTGAAAAATAACTATGGTGAATGTTCTCCAGCTGTAAAAATTCCATATTACTCAGCAGCCTTTTTGGCAAAGGTTGTATTCACAAGTTTTTCATATTCCACTCGTTGAGGAAGTTCACCTGCTTCCTCCATAATTGTTTGCAAGTTATCCCACTCTCCTTCATCGAGAACTGGGTCAGTAGCATAAGAGCCCTGCGCTTTGTAACGCTCAATCACGGTTTCAATGATCGCTATATCGACATTTTCAAAATATGGCTGAATAATTTTTGCTACTTCTGCTGAACTCTCATTTTGTACAAAATCCTGTGCTCGTTGCAATGCATTTGTAAAAGCCTGAACCGTTTTCGCTTCATCCTTTAAATAACTACTTTTTGCCATAAAAGACGTGTAAGGAAGATTGCCAGACTCCGTTCCAAACGAAGCTACGATATAGCCTTTCCCCTCTTTCTCAAAGACGCTCGCAGTTGGTTCAAATAATTGTACATAGTCACCAGTACCTGAGGCAAAAGCAGTAGCAATATTGGCAAAATCAATATTTTGAATAAGTGTTAAATCATCTCCAGGGTCAATGCCATGTTTTTTCAACACAAATTCTCCTGCCATTTGAGGCATACCGCCTTTACGTTGCCCCAAAAATGTTGAGCCCTTTAATTGATCCCACGAAAAATTATTCATTTTATCTCTTGCTACTAAAAAAGTACCGTCAGTTTGTGTTAACTGTGCAAAATTTTGAATGGGATCATTAGCACCTTGTAAAGTGACATAAATAGATGTCTCTGATCCAACTAAAGCAATATCAATCCCGTCTGACAGTAACGCCGTCATAGTTTTATCGCCACCTGCAATCGTTTGTAGCTCAACAGAAAGACCCTCCTCCTCGAAGAATCCTTTCTCAAGTGCTACATATTGTGGCGCATAGAAAATTGAACGAGTTACTTCTCCTACTTTGACTTTTTCTAGCTCTGCTTTATTACATGCTGTCAAAGAAAGGAGTAACAAAGCAATGACACCTAATAGCAAACCTTTTGTAAGCCCACGCATTCCCTTTCCTCCTTGATGTGATGAAAATAAGCCTATCGACATTAACTTATTCACATTAGAAGATTTCGGTGCCTACCAATTTATTTTGATTTAGCAATTATTTAGCGTCAGGTACATCAAATAATATTTTTGAGAAGGCACTTTTCGAACAAGCTCGAGAATTGATACAAAAGAAAACAGCCTTAGCGTAATAATCGCTAAGACTGTATAAAAATTCTTATTATAAAATACATACTTGTTACTGATTGGTAGCTTGTTGCTCTTCTCTTTTTTCACGCCATAATCTTGTTTTATATACGATTAAAATTAAGGCTGCCACAATCAGACCCTCAATCATTGGCAAGAATAGGGCGAAAAACGTTAGCATGATACAACCTAAAAATAGGAACGCATAAATAATAATGTTTTGAGATAGTTTTAATTTCTTGGCAAAGCCTAACTTATAGACAATGGCAGAAAGTGCAAATACAAGAAGAAATACAACATAGCCTGCAATTTCATAGCTTGGTAAATTTTCGTATAAAAATCTAGTTATACCCGCCATTCTTCCATAAACTCTTGTTGTTTCATCGGAACTTGTCTGTGCAGCAACTTGAATAACATTTAGTTCACCCAATAAAGCGGACTTAATATCCAAGACTCCTCTTCCTTTCATGTCAGCGGAAAATTATTGTTCTGCGTTACGTAATTTTTTCGCTGCTTTCTCACGTTCATTTTTATCAAGAATTTTTTTACGCAGACGAATAGATTCTGGTGTGATTTCTAAGTACTCGTCATCACCTAGGTATTCAAGCGCTTCTTCTAAAGATAAAATACGTGGTTTTTTAATAACATTCGTTTGGTCTTTATTTGCTGAACGGATGTTTGTTTTTTGTTTCATTTTTGTGATGTTTACAGTGATATCAGCGTCACGAGTATTTTCTCCAACGATCATACCTTCGTAAATATCTGTACCTGGCTCCAAGAACAGTGTACCACGGTCTTCAATTTGCATCATCCCATAAGTTGTTGATTTACCAGTTTCCATTGAAACTAGTACACCTTGGTGACGTCCACCAATTTTACCTGGTAGTAATGGTTGGTAGCAATCAAACGTATGGTTGATGATACCGAAACCTTTTGTCATCGACATGAATTCAGTAGTATAACCAATTAAACCACGAGCTGGCACTAAGAACGTTAAACGAACTTGACCACTGCCGTTGTTCACCATATCAAGCATTTCACCTTTACGTGCACCAATTGATTCAATAATTGAACCAACATTTTCTTCTGGTACATCGATTTGAACACGTTCGAATGGCTCACATTTTACGCCGTCGATTTCACGCACGATTACTTGCGGTTTAGATACTTGTAATTCGAAACCTTCACGACGCATATTTTCAATAAGAATTGATAGATGAAGCTCACCACGACCTGAAACTGTCCAAGCATCTGGAGAATCAGTATCTTCAACACGTAAAGATACGTCCGTTTGTAATTGAGCACGTAAACGCTCTTCTACTTTACGAGAAGTAACCCATTTCCCTTCACGACCTGCGAATGGCGAATTGTTTACTAAAAATGTCATTTGTAAAGTCGGCTCATCAATACGTAATGGTGTAAGCGCTTCTTGGTGTTCAACAGGACAAACTGTTTCACCAACGTTGATATCTTCCATACCTGAAACGGCGATTAAATCACCAGCTTTTGCTGTCTCTACTTCTTCACGTTTTAAACCGAAGAAACCAAAGATTTTCGTTACACGGAAGTTTTTCACTGTACCGTCTAATTTCATCAGTGCAACTTGTTGACCTACAGAAATTGTTCCACGGAATACACGACCAATTCCGATACGTCCAACGAAGTCATTATAGTCAAGTAGAGCTACTTGGAATTGTAATGGATCTTCTGAGTTATCTACTGGTGCTGGAATAGCCTCGATCACTTTTTCGAATAGACATTTCATATTTTCTTCTTGTTTAGATGGATCTGCGTCCAAAGAAGCTGTACCATTTACACCTGAAGCATAGACAACAGGGAAATCTAATTGATCGTCATCTGCACCTAACTCGATAAATAATTCAAGCACTTCATCCACTACTTCTAGTGGACGAGCTGAATCTTTGTCTACTTTATTAACAACAACGATTGGTGTTAAGCGTTGTTCTAATGCTTTTTTCAGTACGAAACGTGTTTGAGGCATACAACCTTCATACGCATCGACAACTAGTAAAACGCCGTCTACCATTTTTAAAATACGTTCTACCTCACCACCGAAGTCAGCGTGTCCAGGCGTATCAAGGATGTTGATACGAGTTCCTTCATAGTTTACTGCTGTATTTTTAGCTAAAATCGTAATACCACGTTCGCGTTCAATATCATTAGAGTCCATTGCACGTTCTTCAACACGTTCGTTTGAACGGAATGTACCTGATTGTTTTAGTAATTGGTCGACTAAGGTAGTTTTACCATGGTCAACGTGGGCGATAATTGCGATATTGCGAAGATCTTGACGTAAGTTTGTCATTATTCCACTCCATATTCTTTTTTCGAATGTTTAACTGTGATATTATAGCACAAGAAGGATAGAAATGTCCTTATTAGAATTTCCATCATTCTAAAAAATATATTTGATTTACAAATTTTTTATATAGGAGGCTAGGCTATGAATCGTGCAAAAATCGTAATGGCTATCTATGCATTAGCAGCTGTACTAGCAATGTGCTCTATCGGCTATTCTGTTGCGGCTAGTAGTGTATTTGGTGCAATAGCAGGTATTGTGGCAACTTGTGTCATTTTCATGACAGCCTTTAAAATGAAGCGTAAACTACGTACACAAGGCTTACTTTAATCAAGTATGCCTTGGCAGATGTTAATTTAGCTGGTTGAAAACCCACTGAAAAAATAAGCAATCAACATGAAAAGGAGCTGTCTAGTTACTAGACGGCTCCTTTTTATTTAATCGTACGGCACAATATATTTTTCTAATAATTCTTTATGGATGGAAGGATTGGCGATGATAAAAGTATCTTGATGGAGGAAATCAAAGCCTTCTCCATGTAAATTTGTTGCAACTGCCCCAACCTCCTGAGCAATGATGGTTCCGCCTGCAATATCCCATGGTGCTAGTCGCATGGAGACATATGCATCTAGTTTGCCACTAACAACAAAGGCAATTTCCATTGCCGCTGACCCGTAGGATCGTGTACCACGCACTTTGCGAACCATTTCTATCACCTTTTCATGGTGGATATGTCGATTGGGTGCCACCCAATGTGCATTAATGCCTATGACCGACTCCTCCATTGAGACAGACTGTAGTTTACGCAATGGTGAATCATTATACCATGCCCCTTGACCTTCAATGGCATTAAATAAATCCTCTCGCATGACATCAAATATGTACCCTAACTTTCCAACACCATTTACAAAAATACCGATAGAAATCATAAAATGACGATGTTGTTTGACGAAATTCATCGTGCCATCAATCGGATCAATAATCCAGACAACACCATCTAATGATTCGACCTTTTCGCCCATTCCTTCTTCCCCTAAAATTTTATGGGTTGGATCAAAAGCTTTAATTTGCTCGATAAAAAATAATTCGGTCTCTCGGTCAATATTGGTAACGAGATCATTTGCACCTGATTTTGTCTCAATAACTAGATTATACGAAAAAGCCTCTCGAATACGTCTTCCAGCTTCAAAAATGATACTTTTTGCAAATTCATCTATTTGTTGTAAATGCACTCAAAACCCACCCTTCGAATATAAGAAAAGGCTCTCTCGCTCTCTTTATGCTCCTCATACCTTTTCCATCACTTAACCATTTGTTTCGACTATAAAAAAACAGAGGACTGCAATTTGATATAATTTCTATTTTACCCTTTGTCACAATAAAAATCACCTGCTGTCGGAATATTCAGCAAGTGATTTTTTAAATTGGTATTAAATTTTGATTACGCATAGGCGTGCAAGCTTTCAAGTTCCATCTGTATTTCAGCCAGACGTTTTTTACTTTTTTCAATTTCAATATCATTTTTTTCATTCATCGCCTCAAAGAGTGATGCTAATTCATAATCTAATTCTAATTGTAAAATGTGTTCATATTGCTTTTCAATGTCAACTTTACGTATAATTTTTACGATAGGTTTCATAAAAAACACTTCCTTTTTTAATTTTTTTTACAAAAACTTTTTTATTTCGATAAAGTTCTTGTTATAAGATTTTTTCCCAAAATCAGCGTAAAATAAACCTTATAAAACGAAAGGAGTAAAATAAAATTGCCAAAAACAAAGTGGACAAACAAAGACTTTAATGTTTTTACAATAGACGGTTTAGAACAAAGAATGGATGCTTTAACTTCCCTTGTACGTCCAAAATTCAATCAGCTAGGAGAAGACTTTTCTGCTTATTTCTCTAGCCAACTAGGTGAAGAATTCTTCCCTCATGTTGCCAAACATGCTCGAAGAACTGTCAACCCACCAAAGGATAGTTGGGTTGCCTTCGCTCCCTATAAAAGAGGTTATAAATCATTGCCTCACTTTCAGATTGGTCTATGGCACACACATTTATTCATCGTCTTAGCTATTATTTATGAAGCACCGCAAAAAAATGTTATGGCTGAGCGTTTACTTGCCCATAAATCTTTATTGGAGCAACTTCCTACTGATTTTATTGTGTCAGGTGATCATATGTCCCCTGAGGCCATTTCTCTCGAAGAGGCAAAAGAAGACAAGCTTGAAGCATTGCTTATACGACTGCGAGATGTCAAAAAAGGTGAGTTCTTGGTTGGTCGTCACATTCCAAAAGAGCAAGCGACAAAGCTAACAGCTAGCGAGTTACAACAATTAACAGAGGAAACATTTAATCGCTTACTTCCTCTTTACAACGTCATTGTTGGAAAATAGTTTTACTTAGATTCATTTAATGATGATTTTTATTGATGTAGTTTATGCAAAATGTCGTTTTTTAACACAAAAAATTAAAAAAATGGATGTGAGTTGTGCTCACATCCATTTTTTATCGCCCGTTTTTAGGGACAATTTTTATAAGCATCCCATCTTCAGCTTCCTTGGTCTGTTTGACGACAGGATAGCTAATATAGCCACTTGCCTCTTCGAATTCTCGAAAAATTGTTTTTTCCTCTGCTTGAGATGGAACAATCTCTTTAAAGCGACGATATTTAGCCAGCATGACTTCACGCTTGATGCCCTTTTCATAAGCTTTCTCAATTCCTTCAAAGAATTGAACGACATCCACAATTTCCTCTGTGGACCAATCAGTTGAAAACGGATAAGAATATTCCATTCGACAAAACCACCTTTATGTTATTGCCCCCATTTTAACCGGATACTTTCAGCTTCTGCAACCATTCGATTGATGAGTTCCGCTACGGTTGGGATATCGTGAATCATTCCTGTCACTTGACCAGCCCAGCCAAAGCCTTCATTTTGATTGCCATCGTAAATAAAACGCTTATTGGCTGAACCACTGATATAATCTTTTAAAGCCTCATATGTTGGTGTTTTTTCCTCAATTTCTAAAATCTTTGTCGTAAACTCATTACGTAAAGCTCGTGCTGGCGCGCCGATAGAACGCTTAATAATCGTCGTATCAGCCTCCATACTAGCAAGCAGAGCCTCTTTATAAGCTTCTGATGCATCGACACATTCTTTTGTGGCAATAAAGCGTGTGCCCATTTCAATGCCTTCAGCTCCCAATGCGTGTGCAGCTAGCCAACCACGCCCATCACCAATGCCTCCAGAAGCAATGACTGGAATTTTCACACTATCAACCACTTGAGGAACTAGCACCATTGTGCCAACGTCATCTCGCCCAAGATGACCTCCCCCCTCTTGACCAACAACCATCACAGCATCTGCTCCTAGTTGTTCAGCTTTTTGGGCTTGTCTACGAGCAGCTACAAGTACCAATTTTTTGATAGCTGTTCCTTTTAGCAACTCAAAAATAGGTGCTGGGTTTCCTCCAGTCATCGTAATAACTGGTACTTCTTCCTCAACTGCAACGCGCACCATCTCCTCAAAGCCTATACCATGCAGACCAATCGCAAAGTTTACGCCAAACGGTTTATCTGTTAATGTTCGGACTTTCTGGATCTCTGCTCGTAATAAATCAGGATCTCGTAAGCTCATGGCTGTTATTTGCCCTAGACCGCCAGCATTCGATACAGCTGCCGCTAAATCAGCATATGCTAAATAGGCTAACCCTCCTTGAATAATGGGGTATTTAACCTGCAAAAGCTCCGTCACACGTGTATTCCAATTCATAGTACCTCCCCTTTCGTTCGATACTAATTTCTCTTTATCCTGAAAAAAACCTTTTATTTTTATGAAAAGTCTATTTTTTCGTGCCGTTAGGTGCTATAATTCATTTGTTTTCTTAGATATTATAAAGTGAGGTGGTACCTGCGTTGTCACAACTAGAGACTCCATTGTTCGACGTATTACTTAAACATCGGAACAGACATCCAATTCAATTCCATATTCCAGGCCATAAGAAAGGGCAAGGGATGGACCCTGCTTTCCGAGAATTCGTCGGCGACAACGTTTTATCAATTGATTTAATTAATATTGCTCCACTAGACGATTTACATTCACCAAAGGGTGCTATTAAAGAAGCACAAAGCCTTGCAGCTGAAGCCTTTGGTGCTGATCATACATTCTTTTCCGTTCAAGGTACTAGTGGCGCCATCATGACGATGATTCTGACCGTCGTCGGCCCAGGTGATAAGATTCTAGTGCCACGGAATGTTCATAAATCTATTATGTCGGCGATTGTATTCGCTGGTGCAATTCCAATTTTTATTCACCCAGAAGTCGACAGTGAATATGGAATTTCTCATGGCATATCGCCTGAAGCTGTCGAAAAAGCGTTGAATGCTTATCCAGACACAAAAGCTGTACTTGTTATTAATCCAACTTATTTTGGCTTTACAGCTGATTTAAAGCGCATTGTCGAAATCGCTCATGATCGTCAGATTCCAGTAGTCGTAGACGAAGCACATGGTGTACACATAAAATTCCATGATGACCTACCGTATTCAGCAATGGAGGCAGGTGCAGATATGGCAGCAACAAGTGTACACAAGCTCGGTGGCTCCATGACGCAAACTTCCATTTTAAATGTCCGTGAAGGTCTTGTTTCAGCGAAACGTGTACAAGCTGTCTTTTCCATGCTAACAACGACATCGACTTCATATCCATTACTCGCTTCGCTTGACACAGCTCGTCGCCAGCTAGCCATTCATGGATATGATTTAATCGACGATGCATTGCGTTTAGCAAAAGATGCGCGTAAACGCATCAATCAAATAGCGCATTTAAAGTGTGCAGGTAAGGAAAAATTACATTCATCGGCGACCTATGATATGGACCCATTAAAACTGCTTATCAGTGTAAAAGATTTAGGTATTTCTGGGCATAGAGCTGAGGAATGGTTACGATATAATGCCAATATTGAAGTGGAACTGTCTGACCTTTACAATATTTTATGTTTAGTGACATTGGGAGATACGAAAAAAGAAATTAATCTTTTAGTAAATGCACTCACTCGTATGTCAAAAGCATTCGATTCTGAAGCGGCTATCACAGAAGCTGTAGTGAATGTACCAGAAATCCCAGCTCTTGCCATGTCACCACGTGATGCCTTTTATGCCGATACAGAAGTCGTTCCTCTTGCAGAAGCAGATAACTGTATTTGTGCAGAATTTATTATGGTCTATCCTCCTGGAATTCCGATTTTTATTCCCGGGGAAATAATTACACAAGAAAATATTCATTATATTCAAATGAATATTGAAGCAGGTTTACCAGTACAAGGACCCGAGGATACAACATTGAAAACAATTCGGGTAATAAAAGAACGAAAACCTATTTTTTAAAAATTAAAAGCTAGTTCTTCATTGTGAAGAGCTAGCTTTTTCATTATCTCTAAAACACTCAAGTGAGCTTTGCTATGCTTGGATATCATTGCTGCTTTAGAAATTTCTCTTTACCTGTCCCAATCATTATTAATTACATAATAAATGGTACTTGAATATTACTTAAGAATTTATGATTTGCTTTTTGAAGCTTTCAACTAATAAGCTAAAAATTAGAATAAGCAATCTATATTATTTACAATATAAAAAAGGGAGTGAACTAAATGAATACTTGGGATCAACGTTTTCAAGGAGCAGAATACGTTTATGGCGAACAACCTAATGCCTTTATTAAAGATTATGTATATTATTCGAAAGATTACCTAATATCGCCGCCTATGCAGAGGGTGAAGGACGTAATGCTGTTTTTTTAGCCACAGCTGGACATACGGTTACTGCCTATGATTATGCACAGAGTGGTCTTCAAAAAACTGAACAATTAGCACTGAAGCATCAAGTGACAGTTCAAACTAAGCTAGCCGATTTACTGCTGGATGAGCTTCCCGTTAATAAATATGATGCGGCCATTATGGTATTTGGACATTTTCCAGCAAAGCAACAACAAACGGTCATACAAAAGATTATCGATTCAGTCAAACCAGGAGGGCGAATTATGATGGAGTTATATTCCATTTATCAGCTCCCTTATGCTTCAGGTGGTCCACAGCAACTCGACTTTTTATATAACCCTTTAGATGTCCTCCAATGGTGTCAAGTATATAAAATTATCCACTTTTTTACAGGTGAGCAAATTCGACATGAAGGAATGCTACACACTGGGCTAGCCCATACGATTCAATTGATTATTGAAAAAAGCTAAAGAGGTTGTCTCAAATAGTTTTTGAGACAACTCTTTTTTTGCACAAAGCGACAATTGGATTATAAAAATAAATAAACAAATAAAGGACAGAAAAATGCCCCAATAACAGCCGTTAAGCCCATCGATAATGAACCAACTGATAATTCCTGTTCCCCATATTCTCTTAATTTTACAAGACCTACACCATGTGAGGCACTGCCTACAGCCACACCTCTACTAACAGCAGAGTTGATTTTGCCATATTTAATAACGAATGGTCCAATAATAGCCCCTACAAACCCTGCAATCATCACAAAAACAGCAGTTAGAGGCGGGATACCTCCAATCGTTTCGCTTACCTGCATCCCAACAGGCGTGGTTAATGATTTAGGTAAGGCCGTCAGCATCCAGCTAGACTTTACACCAATCCATTTTAGTAATACAAAAATTGTCATTAAGCCTGTAATCATACCGATGAAAAGTCCTGATAAAATAGAATACTTATATTTTATAATAATAGCTCGTTGATTATAGAGAGGATAGGCAAGTGCGACAACTGCTGGTCCAAGCATTTTCTGAAGCCATTCTCCACCTCTCATATATGTTGCATATGGAATATCGAATATAAGTAAAATCATCACACTGACCACTGTAGTAGTGACCAAGGGGATCATGATGGGATGTGGAAATCGCTGATAAAACTTTGTGAACAATACAAACATAATGACGGTACTTAGGACAACAATTGCTTCAATCAACCGTTAACTCTCCCTTCCCTTCATCAACAGTGGTTTCCGTACCTTCTTTTTTCGCCAATTCTTTTTTCTCAATGATTTGTGTCAGTAAACCCGTGACATAAATAGAGATTAATGTACTAGCAATAACGGCTAAAATAATCAACAGGCCAGTGACTGACATGAGTTCTGGATAATCAATAACACCTACCGTTGCTGGTATGAAAAACAATGTTAACATACCAATTAAAAAACTGGCACCGTCTTGAATATATTCCACCTTAATGATTTTAAAAATGAGTGAAAGTGCTAATAATAGTAATCCAATAACACTTCCTGGAAGAGGTATGTGTAAATATGTTACTATTCCCACCCCCATGTAATAAAAAATCGTCAGTATGCCAATTTGAGCAATGATACGAATAACTCGCAACAATAGCGCAGCAAAATTTTCGTTCAACATTTCGCCACTTTTCACCCCCTATATCGTTCATTCTACATCTGCAAGAATTTTCTGTCTATTATAATTTTAGGAAAATAATATAAAAAAAGAAAGCGGATGGCTTTCTTCTTTTAATTAAGAGAAATATAGGGGTTGTCTCATCATAATTTAATGAGACATCATTAAAATTATTTTCCTAGAAAAGATTATCCTATTTATAATGCGTGACCAGAGCCACCATCAATATTCACTGAAGTCCCTGTAACATAACTTGCTGCATCAGAAACTAAAAATGTGATGACGTTAGCGGCTTCTTGCGTATCACCTACACGTCCAAGTGGAATAGTTTTCCCTACCATACGAGAATATTCTTCCCACGATAAATTAGGTTCTTCCTTTTTCCAATTCTTTTCAATTTGATCACTGCGAATAAGCCCAATACATACAGAATTTACGCGAATATTATCCTTCCCTAAATCCTTGCTCATCGCTTTTGTCAAAGCAAGTCCCGCAGCGCGGCTAACTGTAGTAGGAAGCGAGCTTGCTGGAGGTGTCTTAGCCATCACCGCTGTCACATTAACGATTGCACCTGCACCAGCCTTACGCATATATGGTGCAGCATATTTGGAGCAATGTATAGCCCCAAATACTTTTAAATCTAAATCTGCTTGCCACAGCTCACTACTCACTGACTCAAAGGGATTCGCTGAAGCCGTACCAGCATTATTAATGAGAATATCAATACGTCCAAAATGTTCTATTGTACGTTCAATTAGATACTTACAGTCCTTTTCCTTTGTAACATCAGCTGGAACAATTAAAACATCCACATCTGTCTCATTTTTAATACATCCAGCCGCCACCTGTAGCTGTTTCTCTCCACGTGCGCAAAGTACAACCTGAGCCCCCTCTTTGACAAGCTGCATGGCCGTATAATAACCAATTCCTTTACTCGATCCTGTAATAATTGCTACTTTCCCAGTTAAATTAAGCTCCATTATGAAATCCTCCCTTACTTTCTACAATGCTATCATTATAGCATTTATCGATTATTCAGAATAATCAAAGGAGCTTGTAAATGATAGAAATAGTATTTGAAGCCAATACCACTACCGAATCTTCCCCATCAATAATTGCTTACCATTTTCTTTGTAACCTTTTATGTAGCAGACTCACGCATCAAGCAAATACGGTAAAATAGCAAAAAAGATGATGTCAACGGCAGAAAAAGCAATTTTGCAAGGTGATAGGTTGATTTCCGTTCCGCCAGCGCCCTTTCCAGGGGGCGTCCGATGAGCCGCTTCACTCACTTCCGTTCGCTCCAGGGTCTCATCTGTGACGCTAAATCCCCTAGGAGTGACGCTGGCTCCATTCCAATCAACCATGCTGCAAAGTGTCTTTACTTTTTTTCATACTAGTATAGCAATCAAATCACCCATTATTTGTATTCTTAGGGGGATAGGATTTTTATTTTCAATGTGGAGAAGTGATGCGTGACAACACCTCTTCATAAAGAGTCGTGAACACCTTCACTTTAGTTGGAAACATTTGCTAAAAAGTGGGTTGGAGTTGAGGGTTACTTGACTCCCATGAGATAGCGAGACAGGCGAGCAAGTAGCCTGCAACGGAAATCCATTTCTACCTTTCAATTGACTATTTTGTTTTTCAACACTAAAAAGCATGTAGTTGTTTTCCAACTACATGCTGACTATCATTTTCGTTCTTATTTTTCTGCACCTAATGCACGTGGCACCATTGTTTCTACCACATAATTCTCTTCTTCATACAGTATTTTTTTTAGCTCGATACCAAAAAATGACTGCATTCTTTCCTCCGTCATTATTTCACGTACAGCGCCATATACAACTCCCTTATCCTTTGCCGTCATCAGGACCCGATTAGCTAAATAAAAGGCATGATTAGGATAATGCGTATTAATAATACAAGAAATGCCACGCTCTTTCGCTAATTGCTTGATTGTTTGTAAAATAGTAATTTGTTTTTGAATATCCAAATGTGACTCTGGTTCATCTAAAATAAGTATTTCTGGATCGGCAACCAGTGTGCGAGCTATTAAAGCCAGCTGTAGCTCGCCGCCACTTACCTCATTGCATGATTTTTTTGCTAAATGGACGATACCAATTGTATCTAATGCCAAATGCGCCGCTTCTAAATCTTTTTTTGATGGTTGGGCCAATGTACTAATAAAAGGGGCTCTTCCCATCACAACAAGCTCTTCTATTGTAAAACCAAATACCATTTTATGAGCTTGCGGTACATAGCCAATACGTTGCCAAAGCTCCTTACGCTTGACAGTAGACAATGGCTTGTCATCTATATAGGTTTCTCCCTGCTTCCACTCTAGTAACCCTGTAATACATTTGAGCATCGTTGTCTTTCCAGCTCCATTAGGACCAAGGATGGCCATAATTTGTCCTGGTTCCAGTGTAAAATTAATATTGTTTACATAAAGATTTTGGGATTTCTTACGATGCTTTTCATAATAAAAATTGCCATTTTTCACTTCAATTATCACGCCCATCCACCTCCAGATTTACGCAGTAAATAAGCAAAGAATGGTGCACCAATAATCGCTGTTAAAATCGATAAAGGTATTTCTGTTGCTGTTATAGAACGTGCTAAATTATCAATTACTAACAAATAGACGCTTCCAATAGCAATCGACATTGGTAATACATGCTGATTATTGTTTCCAACAAGCATACGAGCAACATGTGGAATAATCAAACCCACCCAGCCAACAATTCCTGCAACCGCAACAGACACCGCAGTAATCAAAGTCGCACCAAATATAATCATCCATTTCAAAGGCACTACAGAAATTCCCATTGATTTTGCCTCATCCTCTGGGAGGGTTAAAATATTTAATCGCCATCTTAGGAAATAAAGTATTAACATACCGATAATAATCAGTGGTCCACCTATATATAAATCTTTATAAGTAACCGTTCCTAAGCTACCCATCAACCAATAGGTAATCGCAGGTAGCTTTTCCTCTGGGTCAGCTACAAATTTAGTTAACGAAATAAGCGCATTAAACAGTGCCGATGTAATAACACCTGCTAAGACAAACATAAAAATAGGGGCATTTTTGCGTGCGCCAGCAATTAAAAACGTAAAGCCGATAGCACCTAATCCAAAAAGCAATGCCATTATCTGTGTGGCAAAATTTTGCCCAAACAATAATATCCCAAGAGAAGCACCAAAGCCAGCTCCCGCCGAAACACCTAAAATATCTGGTGATACTAGCGGATTACCAAACATTCCTTGGAAGCTAGCACCTGCAATTGCTAAACCTCCACCAATTAACAATGCGAGAAGAATACGTGGCAAGCGAATATTGATAATAACCGTTTCTTCCATCTCTGTCCATGTCGGCTCTATAGGGAAAATCTGTGAAGCAAGAATCTTTAATAGCTGCTCGATACCAACCTCAAAGCGTCCTACACCAAGAGAAATAACGGCAATCACCAAGGGGAGGAGCCATAAAATAATCTTTTTCCAGTTTTGCATTTACCAATCATCCCTTAATATTTAGCTGCTTCTGAAGACGGATTTAAAATAGCTTGAATATCTTCATCTGTCACATCGTATTCATAAAAATCTTTATAATATGCTTTAATCTCATCCTCTATTTTATAATCAAATAGCGCTGGGTGATTTTTTTGTGCAAGCCACTTTAACATTAAAGGTGCGTCTCCACTAGGTGGGAACCAACGATAAATGCCTAATGGAATCTTATACACTTTACCCTCCTGAACTGCCTTCACCTGACTCCAATCCTGCCCAGCTATCTTATTTTCAAGTAAATCAGCTGGCTGTGTCTCTGTAAAATTGGTAATAAAAATAATATCTGGATTCCAAGTATAGACCTGTTCCATATTGACTTCTTTTTGTCCTTGGATATCATTTTCAGCTACATCAATTGCTCCCGTCGCATTGAGCCATTGATTACCAAAGAAGTTTTTCCCTCCAATTGTAATCGACTTTTCATTATGTCTAAACAACATCATCGCGCGAGGCTTATCTTTTTCTTCAATCGTTTTTAACTTTTCATCTAATTGAGCTTGTACTTTTTTGCCTTCCTCTAGGAAGCGATTAGCACGTTCTGTTGTGCCTGTTATTTGACTTGTTATTTCTAACCAGCTATTAAAGGTAGCTAATGGCTCTGCCGCAGCTGCGTCAATTGCCTTGAGCGCAACCACAGGAATACCTGCCTCTGATACTTTATGGATTGATTTCTCATCTGTTGCAATCTCTATATATAATTGTGGATTTACTTTCATTAATTCTTCCACATTGACTTCACCATTCTGAATAAACGAAGTATCAGCCTTTAAAACATCTGGAGACATTTTTGCTAGCATCGAATGTTTTGCTGCATTATACGAATTTGGATGCATACCAGCAATTTCTTTTGTAGAATTTGTTGCTACATACCAAGTAGAGAAGTATGGAAGAATGCCTCCCATTACAACACGCTCAATCGAATTTGGTACTGTTACTTCACGTCCTAATTGGTCAACTACAAGCTTCTCTTCCTTTGTCGTTTGTAACTCTGATGATTGTTGCTCCACCTGAGGCTTAGTATTATTTTGCGTCTCTTCGTTGTTATTATTACAAGCTGCCAGCAACATTGTTAGTGCTACAGCAGCGACAAATCCATACTTCTTCAATGTTTTTCTTCCTCTCTTAACCATTTTGCCATCCCATGTAAAAACGGCTTTGATTGATCAATAAAACCTAGTCCAATATGAAACATCGGATCAAGTGTAGTGACAACTAGTTCTCCATTAAAACTCACATTATCTACATAAAATAAAGATCGTCCATTTGGAATATCTAATAACGATTGCGCTCCTTGTGGTGGTAAAAAAGAACCGTGATAATGCCATTTCATATCATGCAATGTCACGTATTTAAAAAGTGGATGCACATTATTTTGCATTTTCATCGGTAAATCACCGCCATCTCTCACCCACCAACTAAAATTGACCTCAGAATCTTCCCAATCAATTGTCGGAAACCAGCAATCCAATATTTCACCAAAAATAATCAGTCTTTTGCCAGCATTAACAAATTTCAGTAATTGTGACTGATACCGCTTTAAAGAACGGATATCTAAGCGACAAGATAAAATAAGTGTGTCATACTTTGTTAAATCATATTGATGAAAGTGGCGAATATGTAGCACTTCATCATATAAATAATGAAATTCTTGCTCTGCAAAAAAGCGATTTTGAAATGGTAAGCCATTCGTCACAATCCCTATCATTTGCCCATACCTCCACTTGCATAATTGCGGTTAGCTTCCTCACGAATACAATCTAGCATTTGCATACTAAGCTTTTTCGATGTATTTTCTTCATGCATAAATACCTTGTAAATATCGGTACCTGCCCCTGCAAAAATGGTGCCATTTGTTGAGTGTCGATCAACATAAAGTATCGGTACACCACTTTGATCTGTAATTAACACTTCCGCATGTGCTGGTAATTCTTCAAAATAGCCACGAGAAAAGAAGCCCCGTACACCTTTTCGATAATTAATATCATAAGGCTCTATCCCTTTAAATAAAGAACAATTAGCTTGTTCAATCATGATTTCGCGATCTTTCAATGGAATAGGAGAGCGTTTCCAATTAGCTACATTTGCTAACCATGGCAATGATATTTCTGTCAGTGAAAAGATAACACCACCCTGTAGCAAATATTCATCTAAAATCATTTTATGTTCTAGTAGAAATTGCTCTTCTACATGATTTGTGATAATTATTCCTGCATAGGCAGTTAAATCAACATAGGGTAAATCATATAAATATAAAAATACTAAGCCACGTTCACGATCCTCAGCCGTTAATCGAGTAAACTGAATATCAATGCCAACATAAGCAATAGGTTCCACTAGTTCTCCTACTTTCTTTTATCAAAAAATTTCCTTACCAATGACAAGCAAATTCCAAAATAATTAATTTAATACCCATAAGCTTATTTTTCTACACTATGTACGGCAAGCTTTCCTGTCAAAACCTTGAACCAACATACTACTAACACTTGCGCCTCAAATAGAGCTATTAGTAATCATTTTGCGCACTTAGCATTCCTTATATTTGCCCTTTCTTTAGCCAAGGTAAAAATCCTCGTAAGAAGCGTTCTGTTGCCGGCATAAAATAAGATCCAAAATGATAATCTGGATCCAATGTTGTATTGACCCAAATCCCATTTGTGTTCACTCGATCAATATATAAGACGGCCCCACCATCATCTGTCGATACTAAAACTTCACAGCCCTCACTTGGCCAGTACACACCATGTTGATGCCAAGTAGCATCCTCTAATGTAAGATAATTCTTAAATAAATCATGAGTTGCCTCTACTAAACGCAAGCCACTATCAGCATTAGGCTCTAGCCACCACCAAAAATTGGTTGGCCTAGATTCCCAATTATGCATTGGCAACCAATCTCTGTGCTGAGGGCCAAATGTGACCACTACTTTACCTGTATTCGCAAAATCATAGATCTTTTGAATATTTTTATCTAATAACCCTGTATGAGATTGAGAAGGGATGATTAATACATCAAAGGCATCTAAATTTTCTTCCTCTAACTGACGCACTGGAATCAATTGATCGATATACTGAGCGAATTCAGATGTCTTATATGTACGCCAATGTTGTGAACTACCACTATACATAACAGCTATTTTACGCACTACTTGACACTCCTTTCCGCTAAATACATGTATTCTTCTTGTACCCATTGCATTAGCTGTGTAGGAATACGACTGGTTGTTTTTGATGATGACGGTGTCATGCCTCCAATAGTAAAAAGATTATTACCTGCATGCATAAAAATAGTCCCATTTGTTGAGCTTCTGTCAATAAATGTCACAGGCTCACCGTCTGGCAAGGTTAATAATATTTCCGCATCTGTAGGTGCTGGATGATGTCCACGAGCAAAAAATCCTTTCACACCTTTATTTATCGTCATATCTTCTTCCTTTACACCTGCAAAAATTCTGTGTTGTTTCGCAATTGAGATGTCATAATCCCAATGATTTCGAATTTCCTTTGCAATAAATGCTTGCTGCCCTGGCAACCAATTTGTGACTAAGTTACCGAAGAAGCATACAATCTTTTTACTTGCCAAAAAATCTGCGATAATTTGCTTCTTTTCTAGCAAAAAATCTTGATCAACAAACCCTAAAATTATCATACATTTATAAGAAGACAGCTCAATATTCGGTAAGTCATACATATCTACAATTTCAAAATTTTCATCTGCTTTGCCTTGAGAAAAAATATTACATGGATGAACAACAATATAGTCTTTTGACATCTTCATACCTCCTTGCATTTCGAACTATATCACCATTGATAACGATTATCAATATCATATAAGGGTTAAGATTTTAATTTTCGCTGTCCACTTATCCGTTTTTCTCGAATTATAAAAATCTCCTATTGTACTATTACATTTTCTTATAGAATGCTATAAACCTACAAATGAAGGATGATATTCTATCAAAAATGATTCTTGGAAGTCATCGCAAAAAAGCTATATAAATTCCTCCAAGTGCTACCATACTGCTGGCATAGATGCTCAATTAAGATAAAAAAACCCAAACAATTACGAATCAGTAAATAAAAGCTTCGTATATTGCTTGGATTAAATTAGAAAATATTTTAATAAATATAATAGAAGAAACACTATAAAAGATTTATTTACCATTATAAGTTTAGCTTACCTGATAGACTCTATCTTCAATTTCTTCTTTATACGTTCACAAAATGCTTGTTCTTGCTCATTTAAAATTTGGTTACGGTTAAATACAATACCATTTTTTCGTTTAATAGATAGACCTTTCACATATTTAAACGTTAATTTATCTAGACTATCCTCTATTGATTTATAAGGTAAAAAGGATACGCCCATACCCTGCTGCACAGCCTTCTTAATAATTTCAAAATTAGTCATCTGTATATAATAAACAGGTACTGCCTTCTGATGTAAAGCTTGTTTAATATGCTGATTCAAATAAGAACTTTGGGACAATAGCATCGATAAGTTTTTCAAATCTCTTGTATAAATGATTTGACGACTTGCTAAAGGATGATCATTTGTCATCACTAATACTAATTCTTCCTCAAATAAAATATCGATATCAAATGACTCGTGAACAATCTTATCAGCATCATAAATCGGCATCACAGCAAATTTGGCATGGTTTTCTACTAAACTACTTTTTAAATCTTCATAGCAATAGCTATTAATTTCATATGGATATTGTTTATATGTGCTATTATTTTTATCAAATAGCTCGTCAAAAAAGCTATCTGCAATATAGTGACTTATATATAATTTGATATTTTCCTGTTGTGTCTGCTTTACTGCTATTCGCAATTGTTGGTCCATTTCCTGCATCTTCTGCGCATAAGCCAACACCATTTCGCCTTGTGTAGTTAACTCGATTTGTCGTTTTTTCCGTGAGATCAGCTGGCAGCCTAATTCACTTTCCAATTGCTGAATATGCTGAGAAACTGTTGGTTGGGAACAAAACATCTGCTTCGCTGTTTCAGTAAATGATTTGTATTGTGCTAATAAAATAAATGTTCGGTAGCGCTCATTCATCGTAACCCATTCCTTCATTTTTAATTGATAATTATTATCAATTATAATACTATTTTTTATGCATAAAGTAAAATTTAATATCCATAGGGCCACATCTTCAAGTTATTACCTTTTATTTATTTTATTCAACGACAAGCTGCATTTAAGAAAACAATTGTAAATAAAAAAGGAGTGTAGATAAGCGAATGAACATCCGCTTTTTCTACACTCCTTTATTCAAATTATTTTTTCGCTACAATGTGGATTGGGTTGCCAAGTAATACTTCAGCAGTTTCCATTGTAATTTCACCTAATGTTGGGTGAGCATGAATTGTTAAAGCGATATCTTCAGCAGTCATGCCGCCTTCAATCGCTAAGCCCATCTCAGCGATCATATCAGATGCACCAGCACCTACGATTTGAGCACCGATTAATAAGCCATCTTCTTTACGAGCAACAAGCTTCACGAAACCTTCTGATTGGTTTAATGCAAGCGCACGGCCGTTTGCTGCGAATGGGAACTTCGCTGCAGTGTATTCAATGCCTTCTGCTTTCGCTTGTTCTTCGTTGTAACCAACTGTCGCCATTTCTGGATCTGTGAAACATACAGCCGGTACAGCAAGATAATCAACAACTGATTTTTCACCAGCAATCGCTTCAGCAGCAACTTTACCTTCGTAAGAAGCTTTATGTGCAAGCTGAGGACCTGCAACGATATCACCAATTGCATAGATGTTTGAAATATTTGTACGACATTGTTTGTCAACATTGATTAGACCGCGTTCACCGAATTCAACACCGATTTCAGCAAGGCCCATTTCATCTGTATTTGGACGACGACCCACAGTTACTAATACATAGTCAGCTTCAACTTTCTTCTCTTCTCCACCAACTTCATAAGTTACTACTACGCCGTTTTCAGTTTCTTCAACGCCTTTTGCAGATGCGTTAACTTCCATTTCAACGCCTTTCTTTTTAAGGCCTTTTTTCACGATTTGCGTCATTTGTTTTTCGAAGCCAGCTAAAATATCTTTTCCGCCTTCAATAATTGTAACTTGTGAACCTAGGTTTGCGTATGCTGAACCTAGCTCTGTACCAATATATCCGCCACCGATAACAACTAATTTACCAGGAACTTCTTGTAAAGAAAGTGCTCCAGTAGAGTTTAGTACGCGATCAGAGAATTTGAATGTTGGAATTTCAACTGGACGAGAACCTGTTGCAATAATGACATTGTTAAATGTGTAAGTTTGAGCAGATTCACCATTGATGATACGCACTGAGTTAGCGTCAACGAAATAAGCTTCACCTTGTACAATTTCAACTTTGTTACCTTTAAGTAAGCCTTCAACACCGCCTGTTAATTTTTTAACAACGCTGTCTTTAAATGCTTGTGCTTTTGAGAAGTCTAATTTCACATCAGAAGCGATGATTCCCATGTCATCTGAATGTTTAGCTTGCTCAAAACGGTGACCTACTGAAATTAATGCCTTTGATGGGATACAACCTACGTTTAAGCACACACCACCAAGTACATTTTTTTCAACGATTGTTACTTTTTGGCCAGTTTGAGCTGCACGAATTGCTGCTACATATCCTCCAGGACCTGAACCAATGACAAGAGTATCTGTTTCGATTGGGAAATCTCCTACTACCATTTTGTTACGCCTCCATTAATAATAATTCTGGCTCACTTAACAAACGCTTTAAGTGATTTAAAGCATTTTGTGCAGTGGCTCCATCGATCATACGATGATCAAAGCTCAATGATAATGCTAACACAGGTGCGGCTACAATTTCACCATTTTTTATTACAGGTTTTTCTGAAATTCGACCAATACCTAGTATAGCTACTTCAGGATGATTAATTACTGGCGTGAACCATTGTCCTCCTGCAGAGCCAATATTCGTAATGGACATGGAAGCACCTTTCATTTCATGTGGCGCAAGCTTGCCTTCACGGGCTTTCGTCGCTAACTCATTGATTTCATTAGACACTGCAAATACAGACTTGCGATCTGCATGCTTAATAACGGGTACTAATAAGCCTCTTTCAGTATCAGCAGCAATACCAATATTATAGTAATGCTTTTGAATAATTTCTTGCGTTGCATCATCTAATGAGCGGTTAAATTCAGGGAACTCGCGTAAAGTTGAAATAAGCGCTTTTACTACATATGGTAAATATGTTAATTTGACACCTTTTTCAGCAGCGATATCTTTGAATTTTTTACGATGTGCTACAAGAGCTGTTACATCGACTTCATCCATAAGTGTAACATGCGGAGCGGTTTGTTTCGAGTGTACCATTGCTTTTGCAATCGCTTTTCGAATACCAGACATTTTCTCACGAGTCTCTGGGAATTCCCCTTCAAGAACTACAGGTGCTGCTGGAGCTGCTGCCTCTTGCTGAACTGTTGCGTCAACTGTTTCAACATTTGCCGTATCAGCCTCTACAGTGCCGCCACCTTTTAAGAAGTTTTCAATATCTTCTTTTAAGATTCGACCATTTTTACCTGTACCCTTCACTTCACGGATGTTGACATCTTTATCACGTGCAAATTTACGTACAGAAGGCATTGCAATCACACGTTTTGTTTCATCAATCACTGTCTCCGCTTTTTCAGGAGCTTTTTCTGGTGCCTTCTCCTCTTTAGCAGGAGCTTTCTCTACGTCCTGACCAGACTCTGCAGTTGCCTGAACTTGTGCTTCTGTTTTTTCTTCAGCATGATGATCACCTTTTAGCTTTAAGTCCTCATAGCCAGGTGCATCCAAACGGATTAGGACATCGCCAACTACAGCAACTGTTCCTTCTCCTACTAATACTTCCTCAACTGTTCCTTCAACTGGTGAAGGAATTTCTACTACCGCTTTATCATTTTGGACTTCACAAAGAATATCGTCTTCTTTTACTGTATCTCCAGCTTTAACGAACCATTTCACGATTTCGCCTTCGTGAATTCCCTCGCCAATATCCGGTAATCTGAATTCAAATGCCATGTGTACCCATCCTTTCTAGTTACTGTTGTTCAAGTTTAGAAGCTTTACTTAGAATGTTAAAACTTTTTTCGCTGTTTCCATTACATCTTTGTAGTTTGGTAACCAAACACCTTCAGCTTGTGGGAATGGGTACACAGTATCTGGTGCAGCCACACGAAGAACAGGAGCTTCTAAGCTTAAAATTGCGCGCTCTGTAATTTCTGCTACTACGTTTGCAGCGATACCTGCTTGTTTTTGAGCTTCTTGGACAACGATTGCACGACCTGTTTTTTCAACTGATGCGATAATTGTTTCCACATCGATCGGTTGAATTGTACGTAGATCAATGACCTCTACAGAATGTCCTTCTTTTTCTAGTTCTTCAGCAGCCTTTAAGCTTTCATGAACCATTAAACCGTAAGCAACAATTGTTAAATCAGTACCTTCACGTTTTACATCTGCTTTTCCTAGTGGAATTTCGTATGCTTCTTCAGGTACTTCTTCACGGAATGAACGGTATAGTTTTAAATGCTCTAGGAAAATAACTGGGTTGTCATTACGAATAGATGAAATAAGTAAACCTTTTGCATCATATGGTGTTGATGGAACAACAACTGTTAATCCTGGTTGTGCTGTCATTAAGCTTTCTAAGCTATCGGAGTGCATTTCAGGTGTGTGCACACCACCACCAAATGGTGAACGGATTGTTACTGGTGCATTATATACCCCACCACTACGGTAGCTCATACGTGCTAATTGACCACTAATTGAATCCATTACTTCATAAACGAAACCGAAGAATTGAATCTCAGGAACTGGACGGAATCCTTGAAGAGAAAGACCGATTGCTAAGCCACCAATACCTGATTCTGCTAATGGTGTATCAAAAACGCGATCAACCCCAAATTCTTTTTGTAGGCCTTCTGTCGCGCGGAATACCCCACCGTTGACACCTACATCTTCCCCGAATACAAGAACGTTTTCATCATTCTTTAATTCTGTGCGAAGTGCATCTGTAATTGCTTGAATCATCGTCATTTGTGCCATAGGTTATTTCGACTCCTTCTCTTTATAGATTTCATACTGTTCTTTTAAATTAGATGGCATTTCGCCTTTATACATGTTTTCCATTAATTCTGTTACTTTTTGTTTTGGAGCAGCATCTGCTTTTTTAATTGCTTCTTTAATTTCTTCTTTTGCACGTTCGATTACTGCTTCTTCTTTCTTTTCATCCCATAAACCTTTTGCTTCTAGGTATTTACGGAAGCGAACAAGCGGATCTTTTTGTGCCCATTCATTATCTGTATCAGATGTACGGTAACGTGTTGGGTCATCTCCAGCCATTGTATGAGGACCGTAACGGTAACACATTGTTTCAATTAATGTTGGACCTTCACCATTAACTGCGCGCTCACGTGCATCACGCGTTGCTACATAAACTGCAAGCGCATCCATTCCATCTACTAAAATACTTGGTAAACCAGCTGCCACACCTTTTTGTGCAATTGTTTTAGCAGCTGTTTGCAATTCACGAGGTGTTGAAATTGCATATTGATTATTTTGTACGATGAAGATTGCTGGTGATTTAAACGCACCTGCAAAGTTAATTCCTTCATAGAAATCGCCTTGAGAAGAACCACCGTCACCAGTATAAGTTACTGCAACAGCTTTTTTCCCACGTTTTTTAATACCAAGTGCCACCCCAGCAGCTTGAATATATTGTGCACCGATAATGATTTGTGGAGCTAAAACGTTTACACCTTCAGGAACCTGATTGCCGATGAAGTGACCACGCGAGAATAGAAATGCTTTTTCAAGTGGTAAGCCATGCCATACAATTTGTGGTACATCACGGTAACCTGGTAAAATCCAATCTTCTTGTTCTAACGCAAAATGAGAAGCAAGTTGCGAAGCTTCTTGACCAGCAGTCGGCGCGTAGAAGCCTAAACGACCTTGACGGTTTAGTGAGATTGAACGTTGATCTAAAATACGTGTATAAACCATACGTGTCATTAGTTCAACTAGTTCCTCATCTGATAATTGTGGATCTGCCTCTTTATTTATAATTTCGCCTTCTTCATTCAAAATTTGAAACATTTCAAACTTATCTTCGATTTCAGTTAGCGTTTGTTTAGCATCAAAAATATTATTGTTTTTCTTGCTCATTTGTCACATCTCCCTTTCAGCTGTATTAAAATAAATCACCTTTTTAACTAGTACAACTTATTCTTGAAATTCAGTATACTGAATAAAATACTGTCGGTCAATCATCTATTACTGCTCTATACAAAGATTTTTTCTAGAATAACAATCAAACATTGCTGTCCTATACTGTATCAGTAATATTCAAATTCTGTATTACAACACCTTATTTACACCGTACAGCTCATACGTTTTCTCACAGCTTTTCCCCTAGTAGAATACCCCATTCTCGAAAATCTAATAGCATTAGAAAAATTTTTTGAGTATATTCAAATAAGGTCTTTTTTCATGTGATTGTTTTAAGACGTGATGTATACTTATTAATAAGGCACTACAAAGTTGAAAGGAAGATTACTATATGATTTTAATGGATGATATTATCCGCGAAGGTCATCCGACTTTACGCACAAAAGCAGAGGAAGTTAAATTCCCTTTAACTGATGAAACAAGAAAGCTTGCAGAGGATATGCTTCAATATTTAATCAACAGCCAAGATCCTGAAATGGCCGAAAAATATAATTTGCGTAGTGGCATTGGCTTAGCTGCCAATCAGGTAAATTGCTTACAGCGTATGTTTGCCCTTCATTTAAAAGATGAGGCTGGCGAACAATTAAGCTTTGTGGCCATTAATCCAAAGATCGTTAGCCACTCTGTCGAAAACACATACCTATCAGCAGGAGAAGGATGTCTTTCTGTTGATCGTAATATTCCTGGGTATGTGCCACGTCATGCACGCATCACAGTAAAATTTAAAACAATTGATGGTGAAGAGAAAAAGATGCGCCTTAAAGGATTGCCGGCTATTGCATTTCAGCATGAATTAGACCATCTGAATGGTGTTATGTTTTATGACCGAATTAATGAAAAAAATCCATTTGCCGAAATACCAGATTCAATCCCATATGAGCGAGACTAAAAACAAACCTCGGCAGTTATCCACATCTGCCGAGGTTTGTTTTGTTTATATTCTAGTTATACGTTCATTAATCGTTTCAATTAACGCAGGTAGCTCTGCCATAGTTTCAATCGTATAATGAGCGCCAGTTTCTTCAAAAATGCATTTCGTTTTCGCTATCACTTGCTGTTGTTCTTCAGCAGTTAATGCTTGGAACTCTGCTTCAGAAAGTCCCATTTCTGAACTTCCAATAATAACACCAACAGCCCAAACACCTGCATTCAAGGCCTCCATTATATCTGAGGTTGTATCGCCAACCTTCACAACTTGCTTTGTTGCTTTTGACCCTAATGCCTCCATATTTTTAAAAATCATGAATGGGTATGGTCGTCCTTTATCCCCTACCTGTGTAGGTGTTACGAGAAAATCAGGTTGATAACCCTTGTCAGCTGCATGTCTTGTCACTACTTCCATCATGGAATCAGTATAGCCTGTCGTTGAGCCAATTCGAATTCCCGCTTCTCTCAATTGCTGTACGGTCGCTTTCACATGCTGGATAGGATCTGTATAAGTTGCCAACGATTCCATTAACTTTGTTTCGAACTGCTTGTATAATGCACTTACATTTTCTTCTGTAAAGGCTTGTCCATGCACACGTTGCCATTCATCAGCAATTCTTGGCATTTCCAGCATCGTACGGATATGGTCAATTTTCAGCATACCCATTGGTTTACGAGCCTCTTCCAGTGTAACTGTGACACCTGCATCTTCAAAAATCGTTAAAAAAACATTTACAGGGGCAAAGCAACCAAAATCTACTGCTGTCCCTGCCCAATCCAAAATAACCGTTTCAATTTTCATTCGTTTTCACCACCATATAATTTTCTATGACCTCACATAACGTCAGCATATCTTCCTCATGAATATCACCAATATTGCCAATACGGAATGTATCCACATCAGTCAACTTACCAGGATAGATGACAAAACCCTCTTTTTTCATTTCCTGATAAAAATGCTCAAAAGTAAACTCATTGTGTGGGAATAAAAATGTTGTAATAATAGGTGATTGAAGCTCTTTTGAAACGTACGCTTCAAACCCAAGCACTGACAAACGAGAGCGAAGTATATGATTATTATGCGCATAGCGCTTATGGCGGGCATCGATTCCACCTTCATCGATTAACTCCTCAAGCGCCTTCGCAAAAGCTGCCACTACATGAGTAGGTGATGTGAAACGCCACTTTCCATCTTGCTTCATCACTTCCCATTGGCTATACAAGTCTAATGCTACGCTACGGGCTTGTCCTTTACATTTTTCTAAAGCTTTTGTGTTCGCGATAACAAATCCAAAACCTGGCACACCTTGAATACATTTATTGGCACTACTAATGCAAAAATCAATATGCAAATTGGATACATCCATCGGTACACCACCAAAGCTACTCATCGCATCCACGATAAACGTTTTATCGAATGAATGAACAACTTCTCCTATTTCCTTTATTGGATTTAAAATACCAGTAGTTGTCTCACAATGCACTACGGCTACATGTGTAATACTTGCATCTTTTTCAAGAAAAGCTTGAACTTCTAATGATGATGGCTGTTCATCGTAAGGGACACTATAAACAACATGTTGTAACTTTAAAACGTTAGCCATTTCAACAATTCGCTCACCATAAGCACCATTTGTTAGAATTAGTACTTTATCGTTATCACCAATCGCAGTTGTTAGTACAGACTCTACGACAAAGCTTCCACTTCCTTGCATAAGCACCGTGGTATATTCAGGCTCCTCGACATGAGCTAACGCTAAAAGTTGCTTGCGAATCACTTGTGTCACATTTTTATAGTCGTCATCCCATGTACAACGATCTTTTAACATTTCCTGTTTTACCGCTTCAGTTGTTGTCAATGGTCCTGGTGTCAATAATTTATAGTTACTCATCTGCTATAACTCCTTATCGCTGCGCTTCTTTAAAGAAGGCTTGATGTTTTTCTAATAAATCAACCGTTAATGTTGTATCCCATTTTTTTAAATAAGCTGGAACATACTCATCCTTTACCTGTTCCCCTTCATATAGAGCTACAGGATATTGCTCCAATAAACCACTGCGAGCCTCCGTTGCGATCACCTTTGCCATTTCTTTAGCTAAAGCCTCATCACCTTCTTTATCCACAACAGCCACAGATTCCGTTAAAGTGAAGTTTCCTTCTGTCGGGTCAATATATTCAATTGGCAATCCTTCGTTTTTAGCATCAATCGCTTGAATACGTAAACCAAAGCCTGCAGCAACCTCACCAGTTTTCACCTTTTTGATAGGGCCAGAACCTGAGCTTTCAATATGTGGGCCAGCATTTTTAATTAAATCAGCTAACACCTTTTGTCCTTCATCGTCACCATATTCCTTTATAATGGCTTGTACTAAAAGCCAGCCTGTTGAGGAATCCATAATATTTGGGAAGGATACTAATTCCTTGTAAGCAGGGTCTGTCAAATCCTTAATCGATTTCGGTATTGCTAGCCCTTTTTGTTGCAATATTTCTGTATTAATAAAGATGGAGCCAATATTGCCTAAAATTGGCAGTGCATATGTAACTCCTCCATCAAGCGGCTTTAAGTCCGAAGAAATATCTACAAACATGGCTTTAGAGGTTTGAGCACTTTCTATAAAATAGGAAGCCATCGTGACAACATCTGCTTCAATATCTGTCCCTTCTGCCATCATTTTGCCACCTAACTCAGAAGTACCGAATGATTGGATTAAATACTTACCTTGATAGCCCTTATCATCTAATGTGGATTCCATTACTTCAATTGCTTCATCATCAGCATTTGAATAAATAATGACTTGCTCTTTGGAATCAGCTGTTGCCCCTCCACACGCAGCTAAAACAACCGCCGCTGCACTAATTGTCCCTAACATCATGCTTGTTGACTTGTTCATTTTGATATCTCCTCCGCTTTTTCTTTATGTGCTGTTATATAATCACAACCTAATTTCACAATGAGGTTTGTACATAAAATAAATATCGATAGTACAAAAATATCGGTGTACTTTGCGAAATGCTGAAGCTCTTTGATGCGTGTTGAGACAAGCATTGTCTTCGTGCTGACAAGGAAAATAACACCACTAACCGTGACCATAGCATTTAAAAAAAAGTAACTAAACATTTGATAAATCGTTGGTCTAATATTCGGCAAAATAATTCGTCTAACGGTTTTTAACCAAGAATCCTTTAATAGCTCAGCTGTCACTTCCCATGTAGGGTCCATCTTTTGTAATGAATTTTTCGCCATTAAATAAGGTGTCGTAAAAAAATGAACAATATTACATGCAACAATGATGAAAAATGTACCTTTTAATGAACTTCCATTAAAGAAAAACAAGTAGGACAATCCAAGCACCATTCCTGGTACTGTATTTGTAATCATGGAGGCTACATCTAAGCTTTTTCTTCCTTTTAACGGTGTCCGAACATTGAGTAGCGCTGACAGAAATGTAATGACCACGCCTAATATAGCCGTTAATACTGCCACGATAAGAGAATTGACATATACCTTTATTAAATCCTTCTCTGCTAGTACATTTTGAACATGCTCTAATGTAAAGCTGAAGTTATATGGATAGCCTTTCGTAAAAGGCACAATAAACATCGTTGCAAAAATGATGAATACGATCGTCACACAGACAATTGAATAAATAGTAAACAACGTGTCACGCAGACGATGCTTTACAAGGTCACTTCGCCCACCTTGTTTATAGTGAAAATTGAAACGCTCTAAAATTGTTAATAGGGCAACACCAAGTACGGCAGGTACTAGCATTAACACTGATATCACTGCGCCACGCTCAAAATGGACAATGGAGCCTAACATCGCTTGATAAAGTTCAGTGGCAATCACTGTGTAATTTCCACCAACAGATGCGGGTATACCAAAATCTGTGAAGCTTAAAATAAACGTTAAAATAAAAGCACCACCAATCGTACCTAACATTGGACGGAATACGGTATGATAAAAGCGACGAAGTGAATGATCATGCATTAACATGGACACCAGTAAAAATCGTTTGTCGATATATTGCATGGAGTTTTGCATTAAAATAAAAGCGACTGGCAATGTATATAAAACGTAACCAAGCACCAAACCGTTGTACCCATAAATTGTAAAAAGGGGTTGCCCCACTAATTTCGTTAGAATTCCTTGATTACCAAATGTATAAATCAGCACAAAACCATAGGTGATGGTTGGCAGAAGCATGGGCAAAGTAATGCCTATTTGCACAAGCTTTTTCGCATGGCGATGCATCGTTGTAAAATGAACAGCATAGGCCAATAAAAAAGCTAAAATGGTTGTAATCACTGAGGCTACAAAAGAAACTTTAAAGCTATTGATAAAGGCTTCTCGAATTTCGATATTTTGTAAAGCATCTATATAATTTTGAATGGTCACCACATTTCCTATTTTGAAAGACTGCCAAAACATATAAAGTAATGGCACAATTAAAAAGAATAGGAAAAAAATAAGAATCGGTAGAAAAATCAATTTCATCATTTTATTCGTTTTAAGCATATGTTTCTCCAAACAATTGATAGATGTTATGTCGCTTAATATGAAGCTGCCTTAAAATAAAATCCTCAATAAATTGATTTTTTGGTGCTGTTACTATTTCATGAGGTGTACCAAATTGAGCAACTGTTCCCTCATTAATAATCATGACTTTATCAGATAATGTGAGGGCTTCTTCTGGATCATGTGTCACGATAATGGTTGTCAATTTAAATTCACGGGCAATGGATTTAATACGCTCCTTGATGGATTCCTTAATGACGCCATCTAATGCACTTAGTGGCTCATCTAACAATAGTATTTTAGGCTGCATCACAAGTGTCCTCGCAATGGAAACTCGTTGTTTTTGCCCACCAGATAATTCGTGAATCTTTTTCTGCAGATGAGGTGTTAGCTCTAAAAAATCGATATATTCTTGTATCTCCTCTTTCGACATTTGCACGTTCTTATTTTTCAAACCATAAACGATATTGTCGTATGCATTTAAATGAGGAAATAACGCAAAATCCTGAAACACAATATTAAAACCTCTTTCTTGCATCGACTGCTTGGATATATCTTGTCCATTGTAGACAAGCTGTCCAGCCGTGGAATCTACAAGCCCTAAGATGATATTGAGCAAGGTGGTTTTACCACAACCACTTGGCCCTAGTAACGAAATGATTTCACCTGATTCGATGGTTACATTGATATCTACTAAAACTTTCTTATTTTTATAGCTTTTTGCGATATTTTTTAGCTCTAACAAATTGGTCACCTCTCTCAGTTCTTAGCTTTAGTATAGTGACCATTTGTAAAGGAAAATGCATTTTCGTGTAAATGTTGAGTAAATTCTGACTAAGTGTTGACAAAGTTATGATTATTTTGAGTAAATATCTAGTAGAGGTGATAACATGTATATGATAGAAAGACAACATCAAATTTTGCAGTATGTAAGACAACATAAGGTTGTTAAGTTAGTAACACTCACAAAAGAATTTAATGTTTCGATGGAAACAATTCGCCGCGATGTCCAACAGCTGATGCATGATAAGAAAATTGAAAAGTTTTATGGGGGTATTAAATATATTGAGCCTGTTGAGGGAATAATCGATCAAAGACTTCATGAGCAGTTAGCAGAGAAAATCGCCATTGCCAAAGCTTGTGCCTCACTCGTGGAAAATGGGGAGTGTATTTTTGTCGATAGTGGAACCACTACCTATCAAATGACCCCCTTTTTATTGAACAAGGAAAAATTAACAGTAGTAACAAACTCACTACCTGTAGCATTTGATCTAATCGGCTCTAATATTGAGGTTATACTAATCGGTGGTAAAGTTCGTCATTCCGAAAAATCAGTGACATCGAATGAGTTTTTATTCCGCTTTGAACATTTGAATATCAATAAAGCGTTTATATGTGCTAGTGGCGTTTCCATTGAAAAAGGTATTTCTGATTTTAGTTTGGATGAGGCAATTACTAGAAAACAAATTATCTCTATCTCCCAAACAGTTTACGTTGCTACAGATTCCTCCAAATTTAATAAGGATGTAGCGATTCAAGTTTGTCCTTTGACTGACGTAGATGTCATTATCACAGACAATGCACTTTCTAAAAAGACGATTCAGCATTTTTCCGATAAAAGCGTTCAAATAAAAGTTGTCAACATTGAGGAAAACCAGTCATAATAAAAAAACAACTAGTTGAATTTTTTCCAACTAGTTGCTTTTTTTATATAATTGCTAGCTTGCGCATGATTTTTGCAAGACCATCCTCATCTACATGGTCGGCAATATGATGTGCCACCGCCTTCACTCGCTCATGGCCATTCCCCATGGCAACACTTGTCCCAACAGCTTGCAGCATTTCAATATCGTTTATACCATCTCCAAAAGCAAAAGCATCTTGTAAAGTGATGCCCATTCTTTCTAGCACCTTTTCGATACCAGCAGCCTTTGAGCCACCTTTTGGTAAAATATCACAAGAATAGCGATGCCAACGTATGAATTGAACATTTGGGAATGTCTCACAATATAAAGATTCATCTTTTTCTTCCATAAAAATAAGTGTTTGATATACATTGTTCTGCATATAATAAGAAGAGTCTAATGCTGGATATGGATATTTCAGTGTATCTAAGCTCTCAGCTACCATATGATGATCGCCAATAGAGGCAATCATACGTTTATCATCTAAAAATACTACTGGTTCATTACGAGCCTCACCAAAGGCAATGATTTTTGCTAGTTCTTCCTTTTCAATACCATTTGTATAGACAACTTCACCCTTGTATACAACATATTGTCCATTGAAAGTAACATACGTATCAATTTCTAATTCTTCTAGTAGTGACTCAATCATAAACGGAGCTCGTCCTGTTGCAATTGCCAGTTCATAGCCATTTCGACGTGCTGCCAAAAGTGCCTCTTTTGCAGATGCAGGTAATTTTTTTTCACTGTTATAAAGCGTACCATCTACATCAAAAAACAAAATTTTGTTCATTTTATTAACCATTTCCATAAATAGCATCCTTTCAAGGTAAATGACTTTACATAGACAATAATTTTTATTATAATGATCCTAAGGAGTGATGTGCCATGCTGAAGAAACTAAAACGGAAATTGTTGAAGCAACTTCGTGGCGTACTCGGAAAAAAATCAATTGCCTAACATTTGCCCTTCATTATTTGAAGGGCTTTTCTTTATTTTAGAGGAACTGCGTGATAATATAAAGGAAATGCATTTATTTGGCTATACGCAACCACTGTCTCACTACTTCCTATATAAATTTAAAACATAGTGCACAACTGAAGCTTTGAGATACAAGAATTACAAACGTACATTTCTTTATGAAGGCTTTATGAAGGAAATTCGTTGTTTTCTTGTAGCACGTGTGTGGTAGTAGTCAAAGGTGCAAGAAAATTGTACGCAATTAAAGGAGAGCAAACTATGATTTACAAAGTTTATTATCAAGAAAATGCAAATGAGATTCCAGTTCGCGAAAACACTAAAAGTCTATACCTTGAAGCTGCTTCAGAACGCGAAGTACGTCAAAAGCTAAAAGACCGTAACTACAACATCGAGTTCGTTCAACTGCTTGAAGGTAACTATTTAGAGTACGAACAAGCAAGCCCGAACTTCGTCTTGGAGGAAATTTAACAAACATGAAGTTTGTTAAAAATGACCAAGCAGCTGTTTTCGCGCTCGGCGGACTGGGCGAAATCGGCAAAAACACTTACGGCGTTCAATTTCAAGATGAAATCATTTTAATTGACGCTGGCATTAAATTTCCAGAAGACGATTTACTCGGCATTGACTATGTTATTCCTGATTATACGTACTTAGTACGTAATGTCGACAAAATTAAAGGACTGTTTATTACACATGGACACGAGGACCATATCGGTGGTATTCCCTACCTTTTACGTCAAGTAAATGTCCCTGTCTATGGTGGTAAGCTTGCACTTGGCTTATTACGTAATAAATTAGAAGAACATGGCTTGCTACGTACAACAAAGCTAATCGAAATTAAAGAAGAGGATGTTATTAAGTTTAGAAAAACATCTGTGAGCTTCTTTAGAACAACACACAGTATCCCTGATGCATATGGTGTTGTTGTGAAAACACCACCTGGTAATATCGTTCACACAGGTGACTTTAAATTTGATTTTACACCAGTGGGTGAGCCAGCCAACTTAACGAAGATGGCTGAAATTGGACGTGATGGCGTGCTTTGCTTACTATCAGATAGTACCAACGCTGAAAAGCCTAATTTCACAATGTCAGAGCGTACAGTTGGAAAGAGTATCGATGAGATTTTCCGTAAAGTGGATAGTCGTATTATTTTTGCTACATTTGCGTCAAATATTCACCGATTACAGCAAGCCACAGATGCTGCCATAAAATACGGAAGAAAAATTGCTGTCTTTGGTCGCTCCATGGACAATGCTATTACCATTGGTCGTGAGCTTGGCTATATTACCGCTCCAAAGGATACATTTATCGATGCTCAAAGTATCAACCGACTTCCTGCAAACGAAGTGATGATTTTATGTACAGGCTCTCAAGGTGAACCAATGGCAGCCCTATCACGCATTGCCAATGGTACGCACCGTCAGATTCAAATACAACCTGGCGATACGGTTATCTTTTCTTCTTCCCCAGTACCAGGTAATACTGTGAGTGTTAATAAAATTATCAATTTATTGTTCCGCGCAGGTGCAGAAGTCATTCACGGCGCTTTAAACAATATCCATACATCTGGTCACGGCTCACAAGAAGAACAAAAACTGATGCTTCGTTTAATGAAGCCTAAATTCTTTATGCCTATCCATGGTGAATTCCGTATGTTAAAAATGCATACACATCTAGCAGAAGATTGCGATGTTCCACTCGACAATACATTTGTGATGGAAAACGGTGATGTGTTGGCATTAAGTGCCAATGAAGCGCATGTTGCCGGTCGTATCCCTTCTGGAGATGTTTATATTGATGGTAATGGTATTGGCGACATCGGCAATATCGTATTACGTGATCGTCGCATCCTTTCTGAAGAAGGTCTGGTCATTGTAGTAGTTAGTGTAGATATGGAAAACCAAAAAATCGTTTCAGGTCCTGACATCATTTCACGTGGCTTTGTCTATATGCGTGAATCAGGTACGATGATTAACGAGGCACAGAAAATGCTAAATCGTCATCTGAATGCAACGATTCAAGGCAAAACACCTCAATGGACAGAATTGAAAAATGAAATAACTGATGTTTTAGGGCCGTATCTATTCGAAAAGACAAAACGTCGACCAATGATTCTACCGATTATTATGGAGGTTTAACCTCTTGTGAAGAAGCTATGTAAAGTTTACATAGCTTCTTTTTTATTTTTGAAATATTGAAACCTCCTTTTTTATTTTTACGTATATAGTTATAACAACATCTAAAGGAGCGTTTTTTATGCTAGATAAAATTCTTCATTCCTTGCTCAATGGTAAATCCAAACGCCGTTATTCTTCATCAAGTAGCCGTCGCAAGTATTCTAAACGACATAATTATTATGGTCATAAGCATTATAAACGTGGCTCTCGTAAAAGCTCACGTAGTCTTTTCAGCTCAATGAGTTTCTTTAGCAGTTAATGTGGTGGAAGCGACTATCCGAAAAAGGCTTCGATCAGGCTGTAGCACATTACATTGGCAAACATCCCAACTTCTCCTTTAAAAAATTGCTTGGCTATGGTGCATATGGTCGTGCATATTTGATTGAGGATTGTTCATCAAAGCTATTTGTCTTAAAATGCTTGCGTCCCAAACACCGTCACCACAAGAAAACCATCCAAAAATTTAAACAAGAAATACACATACTCCAACAAGTTTCACTGCCCTATGTTCCTACCATCCATTCAACAGGAACGATTCAAGATAGTCCATTTTTTATTATGGACTATGTCAATGGGCAAACTTTTGAACAACTGATTTTTGAGGATGGTGCCAAGTTTACAGTTATTCAATCACTTGCCATTACAAAGCAACTTTTAGAACAAATTATTGAATTACACAATCATGGTATTGTTCATCGCGATTTACGTATTCCTAATATATTGCTAGTCCATCAACAATTGCATATTATTGACTTTGGTCTCGCTACCACTTATCAGAAGCACATCGACCTCTCTGCTATTGAAAATCCTAAACGAGCAGAAAATCATATTAGCGATTTATATTTTGTCGGTCATTTTTTATTATTTTTACTGTACTCAAACTACAAGCCAAGCAAACGAAAAGAGCAAGCCTGGCAGCAAGAATTGAAATTACCGATTGAAGTCAAAGATTTTCTTGAACGGCTATTATGGATTCAAGACCCTTTTAATAGTGGGTTAGAGGCTTGGCAATCTGTCCCCTCACTCACCCACTAAAAAATAGAATTGTTCACCTACATAACGTGAACAATTCTATCCAGTAGTTTAAATATTAAAGTATTTTGCGCTTACATAAGCAATCCAATGATAGGCTGTGTCTTGACGTAGATTTTCTATTAGCCCTTTAATGATGGCTTTACTGTAAGTAGGATTTTCTATTTCTTGTCTCAATAGCATAAGGGATTCTTTTACAATAGGATCCTCAGTAGGATCAATATTTTGCTCCAATAATTGTAGTAAAGCATCTTTTGAAACATCTTGTTCACAAGGTTTTGCAATAAATGGCACAAGATCTGCTGTAATAAAAGGAATGGTTGTATGGTGTGCAATAATATCTGTCTTCTCTGCTAAAGATTTTGCCAATTGCTCTAAATCTAGTGGCATATCTGAAAAAATAAAAAGCTCAGCATAACTCTTCATAAATCCTTTTATACAATACATCACATCATATTTCGTTTCTTGTAATTTATCCTGATAAAGTTGTTCAAGCATATAGATGATTGATTTCGACATTTCTGCTTCATACGCTGTTATTTTATGAAATAGCTCTTTTTTTGTTAGAAAGACCTTTTCGTTAAAGAACACACGAGCAGATGTAGAATGTGCTTTGAATGCTTGAAAGATGCTTTTATAAAATTCAACCAATACGGTTTCTTTACTATAGGTTCCTCTGACTACTCGGTCAATATCTGTAATGAACTGCTGTAAATAGTAATCCACCATTGAAATAACGAGCTCATCTTTTGTTTTGAAGGATAAATAAAATGCACCTTTAGAAATTCCACAGCGTTCTGTAATTTGTTGAACTGACGTAGCTTCAAAACCCTGTTCAGAAAATAGCTCTATCGCTTTCTCCATAATTAATTGCTTTTTTAACATATTTTTAAATCTCTCCTAATGCATTTCGTTGACAAATGACCGATTAGTCATTAGTATAAATAATTGAATTTAGATAGTCAATAAAGGGTAGGTGTGAAGGTGAAAGGTTTAGTTAATTTCGTATTAAAAAACAAATTGGCAGTTTGGTTACTAACAATTATCATCACTGTCTCTGGTATTTATTCCGGTACAAGAATGAAAATGGAATCAATACCCGATATTTCAATCCCATATTTAATTGTCATGGGAGTATATCCTGGCGCAACGCCTGAACAAGTAATGAATGAGCTTTCCATTCCATTTGAAAAATCTATAGAAAGCTTAGAAGATGTGAAAGCTGTTTACTCAACATCCTCTTCCAACGTAGCACAAGTTCAAGTAGAATACGACTACGGAATTGATATGGATGAGAAGAAACGTCAATTAGAAGCAGCTTTAGATAATCTTAAACTACCTGAAGGTGCTCAAGAGCCTACTATTATGGCGATTAGCATGAACATGATGCCAGTAGTTGCTTTATCTGTAAGTAGCTCTAAGGAAGATATTGTAGACTTAACTTCTACAGTAGAAGACGTGTTACTTCCAAAAATTGAAAAAATTGATGGTGTTGCCTCTGCGACCATCACAGGTCAGCACATTGAACAAGTATCATTTAAATATGATGAAGAAAAAATGGCTGCACTTGGTTTAACGGAGGATACAGTTAAACAAATGATTCAGGCAAGTGATATGTCACTGTCACTTGGTTTATATCAGTTTACTGTTGGCGAACAGGCTGTTTCAGTAGATGGTAAAGTACAATCTGTTGATGAGCTAAAAGATTTATTAATTCCAGTTACACCTTCAGCTACAAATCCTTCACCTTTCGTTCGTCTAGGTGATATTGCAAAAATTGAAGTAGAAGGTAAAGTACAATCTGTTTCACGTACAAATGGGCAAGATGCCATCGCCATTCAAATCGTGAAAGGTCAGGATGCGAATACGGTAACAGTTGTTAATGCAGTAAAAGACCTTATTAAAGATGAAGAAAAACGATTAGACGGCTTAAATGTAGATATTTCCCTTGACCAAGGAGCCCCAATTGAAGATTCTGTATTTACAATGATCGAAAAAGCAGTATTTGGTGGCGCTATTGCAGTCTTAATCATTTTACTATTCCTACGCGATTTCAAATCAACTATTATTTCAATTATTTCTATCCCAGTTTCTGTCTTCATGGCATTACTGCTATTAAACTGGATGGATATCACACTCAACATTATGACACTTGGAGCGATTACCGTCGCAATTGGGCGTGTGATCGATGACTCGATCGTAGTTGTTGAAAATATTTATCGACGCATTCACTTAAAACAAGAAAAACTTACGGGTCGTGCCCTTATTCGTGAAGCAACGATTGAAATGTTTAAACCAATTCTTTCGTCTACATTAGTAACGGTAGCGGTATTTGCCCCACTAATTTTCGTAGGTGGTATGGTAGGCGAATTATTCATGCCATTCGCCCTAACAATGACATTTGCACTAGGTGCATCACTATTAGTAGCTATCACCATCGTACCTGCATTATCTCACTTCTTATTCCGTAAAAAATTATACGGTGAGAAAACAGAAAGCCAACATAAAGAAGTTGGGAAACTTGCTACTTGGTACAGAGGTATTTTAGAAAAAACATTAAATCACAAAATTATTACTTCTATCATTGCGATTGCCCTACTTGCTGGTTCTCTTGCATTAACACCACTTATTGGCTTTAGTTTCATGGGATCACAAGAAGAAAAAGTAATGTACTTAACGTATACTCCTTCAACTGGAGAACTAGCTGATGAAACGGCAGCGAATGTTGAAAAAGTAGAAAAAGAATTAATGAAGCGTAAAGACGTTAATATTTTACAAGTTTCCATAACGGATGCAAATAATGTTGATCCATCAGCAATGATGATGGGTGGAGGCGCTGGTGGTGCCTTAATGTACCTTATCTTTGATCCAGATATGGAAGACTTCCCTAAAGCTCGTGAAGAAGTAGAAGACTATGTATTCAACATCGGTCAATCAGGAGAATGGAAGTCTCAAAACTTCTCTTCTATGTCTATGTCTTCAAACGAAGTCAGCTACACATTATATAGTGATGACTTAGATAAACTTCGAGATGCTGTGAAACAAGTAGAAGGTGTCCTAAAAGAAGTGGATGGCTTAGAAGATATTAAATCTGATAACGAAGATCCATACGTAGAGCATGTACTAAAAGTAGAACAAAAAAATGTCCTACAATATGGTTTAACAACAGCTCAAATCGTGATGGCATTAAATTCGAATACAACAAAAGAAGTATTAACTACAGTTAAAAATGATGGTAAAGATATTGATGTGATCGTTCAACGTGATGCTAAAGCAGCTGCTACTTCCTTAGATGATGTCTTAGCTACTGAAATTAAAACGGCTTTAGGCACAACCATGACAATCGGTGAATTAGTTGATGTCGAGGAAGGTACGACACTTAACTCGTTATCTCGTTCAAAAGGTGAATACTTTGCAACTGTATCTGGTACGATTATCGGAGACGATATTTCAAAAGCCACTTCTGCTGCTGATAAGAAAATTGATAAATTAGATTTACCAAAAGGTGTTACAACTGGTGTTGCGGGTGTTGCTGCCGATATGCAAGAAACATTCACTAAGCTTGGTATTGCTATGTTAGCGGCAATTGCCATTGTTTACTTCATCTTAGTAGTAACATTTGGAGAAGGTTTAGCTCCATTCGCTATTCTATTCTCCCTACCATTCGCCGTAATTGGAGCATTTATTGGTTTATTCGTTACAGGTCAAACTATTTCTGTATCTGTAATGATGGGTCTGTTGATGTTGATTGGTATCGTCGTAACCAATGCCATCGTATTAGTCGACCGCATCATTCATATGGAACATGATGGTCTTGCCATGCGTGAAGCGATCCTCGAAGCAGGAGCAACACGTTTACGTCCAATCCTAATGACAGCCATTGCCACAATCGGGGCAATGATTCCAATGGCACTTGGTTCTGGTGGCAGTGGTTTAATTTCGAAAGACTTAGCTATTACTGTAATTGGTGGTTTACTATCTTCAACACTATTAACATTAGTTGTTGTACCAATTGTCTATGAAATGCTGTCTAAAATGTTAAAGAAAAACCGTAAAGATATTGAAGAAAATTAATAAAAAACAGCTACTCATGCAGTTATATTGCGTGAGTAGCTGTTTTTTTATCATAAGCTATTTACTGATTATCTTTCACCACAAAAACTTCCTTGCTTTCCACACCTGCAGCAGATACAGCCGTAATGCCATATGTGTAGCTTTGCTTAGCAAGAGCTGTCTTGTCCACAAATTCAGTGATGCCATCCATATTATAAACAACATCCACTATATTTTGAGGATCATTATAAGAACCCTCTTTGTTCCCTGCAAAACGATAAATGACATACTTGCGTGGTTGTGTTTCATTTTCGTCTATAATGTCAATTTTGCGACCAGTCGCTCCCTTTGTCACTTGTACAAAAGTCGGCTTATTCGGCCTAGTGTCATCATCCCAAGTTGTACCTGGTGTCAGTGCTGTATAATTATATAGTTGTTGATTAACAATCGTTGCATAGCCCAGTTTATTGTTTTGAATACTTTTTAAGGAGAAGTGCATTTGCCCTTTGGCTGCTACCTTTTCCGAACGATTCGCTAGTATTTGACTTGGTAATTCCATTTTGTTTTTCCATGCTGCATCACTGTCATTGCCAACTTTGTAATCAGCAAGTCCAATGTATAGATGAACAGGGTGTGTTTTTGCATATGTTTGTACCTCATGGCTCCACCAATCTAGCAATGTCCCATATTTCGCAACAGCTAATGTTCTTGACCAATAAATTTGTGGTGTAATGTAATCAATCGTGCCATTTTGAATCCATGTTCTGACGTCTGCATATAAATCATCGTAATTATTGACACCAGCTCGCGTATCGCTTCCTGTTTTGTCCAGTGATTTATTGCGCCATACGCCAAATGGAGAAATACCAAATTGAACATATGGTTTTGTATCTTTAATGGCTGTGTATAGATTTTCTACAAGTTGGTTGACATTATCTCGTCGCCAATCTTCCACCTTTTTAAAGGAACCACCATATTTTTTAAAAGCTGCTTGATCTGGAAAGACTTCATTTGCAATTTTATATGGATAAAAATAATCATCCATATGGACTGCATCAATATCGTAATTGGCTACTAGCTCTCTTACTGTTTCCACTAAATAGTCTTGTACTTCTGGTAAACCAGGATTTAAATAATATTGTTTGCCATATTTGACAACCCAGTTTGGATGGGTTCTTGCCACATTATCGGCAGCAAGGTCTGTTAGTTTTTGTCCAGACATTGTTACACGATAAGGATTCATCCAGGCATGCAGCTCCATCCCTCGTTTATGTGCTTCCTCTACCATAATTGCAAGAGGATCGTAACCAGGATTTGTACCTTGCTTTTTCCCTGTTATGTAGGATGACCATGGCGCTAGCTCAGACGCATACATTGCATCATTTGTTGGCCTTACTTGATAAATAACTGTATTCAATTTGCTGGCTTTTAATTGATCCAATGTTTGGCGTGTCCAAGCTGTATACTGCTCCTTAGTCATACCCGCTTTCATATCAATATTAAGAACCGTTGAAATCCAGACAGCCCGCATTTCCCTTTTCGGCTGTGTCGTGCTTGCCATCGCTGTCTTTTCAGGAATTGTCGATAGGCATAACACAAAAATCATCGCGACAAAAGTGATAAGTTTCCATTTACTATTATTCTTTCTCATATTTCCTCCATTTGCTATTTTTCTATTTTAGTATATGATAGGTTCTCGCTAAATGCACGTCTCCAAAGATACTTCACTGGATGAATGAAATAATGCGGTCATAAGTATTTCCGTCTATTTAAGAAGAAGCAGCTTAAAATCTATAAATTAATAGCACTATTAAATGATACTTTTTGTTGTCATTCATTTTATCAAATACTTTAGTTGATTCTAAAATCTGTATAATCAAAACAAAAAAACAGCCAAGAGAGCGGTGAAATGCTTTTCTCGGCAATTTGTTATTTTACTATCATTTCCCTTGTTATTAGCTCTGGTCCTAAAATGTTAAGGTGTTTGATTCGTTCTTTACGCGCAGATAAACTTTATGCTACAATCAACACAACTTATATAGAACGGAGGGTATTCCTAATGACAGCTTCAATCAGACTACGATTTCACATTATTAACTAAATATGTGTACACTTTGCCTGCTGTGCAAGGGAAATGGGATTAGTCTAGTCTGTTTTAGGAATACAGGAAGAGAGGGGACTGCAACACCCCCTCTTTTTTGTTGTCTTTCAACTTTCCACACAGGCACTACTGTTAGAAAGGGATGACGAATTTGGATCATTGGAAACGCAATACGATACTTTTTTTAAGCAGTCAAACCATTTCACTTTTTGGCTCTGCTCTAGTGCAATATGCCATTACATGGTATATCACACTTACAACGCAATCAGGCATCATGATGACCATTGCGATTATTTGCGGTTTTGTACCGACCTTCTTCTTAGCACCAATTGCTGGTGTTTGGGCAGATCGCTACAATCGTAAATGGCTTATTATTTTGGCAGATGGCATGATTGCCTTATCCACGTTAATTTTAGCTATTTTATTTTTAACTGGCTATGATGAGCTCTGGCTATTATTTGTTATATCAGCGGTACGTGCAGTTGGTGCAGGTATTCAAACACCTGCTGTAGGCGCTATTTTACCGCAATTTGTGCCTGAAGAGCATTTAATGAAGGTCAATGGGATAAACAGTAGTATTCAAGCTTTTATCATGATTCTTGCACCCATGGCAAGTGGGGCATTATTAACGATGGCTTCAATCGAATCCATTTTCTTTATTGATGTGACGACAGCTGCTATTGCCATCACCATCTTCTTATTATTTCTGCATATTCCTGCACATGCCAAAGCGAATCAACCACAGACAACAAGCTATTTTAGTGATATGAAACAAGGCTTCATCTACATTAAAGAGCATGCTTTCTTAAAACAATTATTCTTGTTCTTTGCCTTTTTCATGTTGCTCGCTGCACCTGCTGCCTTTTTAACACCTTTGCAAGTTACACGTAGCTTTGGCGATGATGTATGGCGTTTGACTGCCATCGAAATGGCCTTTGCCATTGGTATGTTAATCGGTGGTATCGCCATCGCGACATGGGGTGGCTTTAAAAATAAAGTGCATACCATGACATTATCTGCTTTGTTATTTGGTCTTTGTACAATGGCTCTTGGAATTATTCCTGTTTTTTGGCTGTATCTCGTGATAATGGCTGTTACAGGAATAGCTATGCCAATCTTTAATACACCCGCAACGGTGTTATTACAAGAAAAAGTAGAAAGTGATTATATGGGGCGAGTATTTGGTATTCTTAGCATGATTTCTACCTCTATGATGCCTTTAGGTATGCTTATTTTTGGTCCAATAGCTGATATAATTGCCATCGAATGGCTACTAATAGGGACAGGAATATTACTTTTCATTCAAGGATTTTTCTTACTTGGAAGTAAAGTCTTGTTAGCTGCTGGTAAGCCAACAAACGATTAGTCCACATATCACCTAAAACTAATATGTTTAAACTCTAGTAAAAAAGTGAAAGCTTATAGTAAGAGGTGATAATGAATGACTGAAAAAAAACAAGCGAAAACTCGTTATACAAACAACCCTGATGTACTGGATACAGATAAAAAAAGCATTTTCGATCAACACGAGGATATGAAAACAGTCGATCCAATACCTGTTGAAGAACTGAATGAAAAAGTGAAAGACGAACAACATAAATCCAACACAAAGGATTCCTCAGCTACTGCTAAACGTTATCCATAAAGTGAAGCTAGCAGGATTTTTCACCAGACAGCTTTTAAGGATATTAAGATAAAAAGTCGACCCAATGTATTAGGAAATTGGGTCGACTTTTTCATATAGTAATTTAAAGAGGGAAATAAATGAAACATGCAATACCTATTTTGAAAACTGAAAGGCTACTTTTAAGACCTATTGCTCCACTAAATTTAGAGGCCATGTATGATTACGCTTCTCGCGAAAATGTGGCACGCTATGTGACGTGGCAGGCCCATACAAGTTTAGAGGATACTAAAGCTTTTTTAAAACGAATATTAAATGGCTATCAGCAAGGTAATCTCTTACTTTTGGGCATCGAAGTACACTAATTGGTACAATCGATTTTGTTACGATTAGCAACACACATCAATATGCAGAAATTGGTTATGTACTTTCGGAGGATTATTGGAATAAAGGATTCACTACAGAAGCAACAAAAAAAAACTGATTGACTTTGGCTTTAAGGAAATAAATTTAGTACGTATTCAAGCACGATGTTTTGAAGAAAATATAGCCTCTTAAAAGGTTATGGAGAAATCAGGCATGCAATTTGAAGGAATTTTACGCAAAAGTATGTTTGTTAAAGGAAAATACCAAAATGTGAAAATGTACGCCATCACTGATGATGATTATAGAAATCTTTAGCAAACAAAGCCTTGCTCCATATGCAAGACTTTATCATGACAACCATTTTTCTACACAATATATCTTTTTAGCTGTTGCATCTAGCTTTACTCGTTTCCCTATCGCTATTGGATGCATAGGATGTGTATGGCAAATATCCACCTCTGCTAATAGAGGTATCTCTATTCCATCCAACTGTTCAAGTAGAATATCATAGGGTTGTCTGCCCGTTCCTAAATCATCATAGCATTCATGTTTGCCCAAAATAATGCCCCTTACTTTATTAAAGACACCATGCAATTTCAGCATAGCAAAATTCTTTTCAACAATAGCAGCATTTTTTAAGCAGTCCTCCACTAATAAAATGTCACCTTCCAAAATTTCAGGGAAATAAGGCGTGCCAATAAAACCGTACATTGCATTTACATTGCCGCCAATTAACCTACCTTCTACAACCCCTTCCTGAATTGTTAACCATTCATTTTTCTTGAGCTTTTTATCGACCGTCTTCTCGAGCCAGTTAACAGGTTCATCTGACCAGTAAGAGGGCATTGGCATTTCATAAGGTAGTGCTTGCGGTTTAAAGAAATAATCCTCAAAAAACTTGAAGGTGTCATTTACTAATGGTTCAAACTCGCCAAAAGAAGGGACAAACGCTGGACCATAAAAAGTTGCTATACCTGTCTTTGCATAAAGAGCAAGTAAAATGGCTGTTGCATCCGAATAACCTACGACTATTTTGGGCTGTTGACGAAACGCCTCATAATCAATGTAGGGCAGCATACTATTGGCATTTGTCCCTCCGATTGTAGACATAATGATATTCACATCTGGATTGCGTAGTAATTCATTTAATTCTTCCGCACGTTTCTTTGGTGAACCAGAGCGATAATAATCTGATTTGCCAGTAAGAGAACCTGTTACGATTTGAAGGTTTTTCTCTTCTAGAAACAATTTGGCACGTTCATAACGTTTCAACGCCGTCACCGTTGCTGGTGAGGATGGTGAATAAATGCCGATATTGATCTGTGTCGTCATACGTACATTCCTCTCCCTATCAAATTATAATAGCTTTGACATATAATATTCATTGATATATTGACCATCTACATATAAGGAATTTCGCTTTATTCCCTCTATGTCAAATCCCATTTTCTTATATAAAGCAATTCCAGCCTCATTATTTTCCATAACGGTTAACTCTAAACGATGGATACCATTAACTTTTGCCCAATCCTCTACATGATTAAATAATGCCGTCCCTATTTTCCTTCCTCGATAGTCACTATGTATGCCTATTACAAGATAAGCACGGTGAGCAATTCTAGATGGTTCATTGCCCTGTAAAATTAAATAAGCAACAATCTTTTGTTCCATTTCCGCCACGAATAAAGCTGAATGGTGGCTATGATATAGCTTTTCAATATAGCTTCCAAATTGCTCGGGCTCTAATTTTCGCTCACCTGGGCCAAATAGCATAAGATTGGATGCCTCTGCATTTGTCGTAACAGCTATAATCTGTGTACTATCCTTGCGTGTTGCTTCTCGTATTAGCATGTAAAGTTCCTCTCTCTTTAAAATTTAGTAATCTGCATTATTCGTTCTTTTGTATTCATGTAGATATTCCCACCGATAGGAAATGTCAAAATCGGTTGTGTGTGACCAACATCCACATCATAAAATACAGGAATAGTTTGTAATCTTGGGTGTTTATCTAAAATAAAATGCAATTGTTCTTCTGTCATATCAGAAGCTCGTTGAAATCGACCTATTGCCATTCCCTTTATTTGCGTAGTTGATTGTAATAAAGACGTTAAATCACGTGCAAAAATGGCAGGATTGACAAGCTCATCGTCTTCTAAAAATAATATACAATTCGCTAGATCAGGCATGTAAGGTGTTCCTTGCAATAAATTGAGTGTACATAAATTCCCACCATAAAGCTGCCCACTTGCCTCCCCTTCTGAATAGACCTTCCAACTAGCCTCTTCAAAATGGCGTTTTTCCTGATCTATATACCATGTATCATCGCTCCAAACTTTAGACGCAGTTAGAGGAAACGGAGCATTTCCCATTAAACACTTTTGAAAGTAAGATAGCTGATACGCCTGTCCTTGCTCCATACGAAAGCTAGAAAAATGAGGTCCTGAATAAGTGATAAAGCCACATTTTTTTGTAATGGCTGTAGCCAGAGCCGTAATATCACTAAACCCGCAAAGTATTTTCGGGTTTTCAGCGATCATTTGATAATCTAAATACGGTAAAATCTCATTACAGTTGTATCCGCCAAGTGCTGTTAGTATCGCTTTTACTTGAGGGTCACGAAATGCCTCATGTATATCCGCCACTCGATGCTCTATAGATGCAGACTGCTGTAAATCACATTCAAAAATATGTTGGCCAAATGAAATTTTAAACCCTAATTTCTCCAGTATGGTTTTCGTTTGCCTTACTTTTACAAGATTGGCGCTTCGACTTGGAGCAATGACTCGTATCTCATCACCAATTGATAGTTTTTGTGGAACTCGCATTTTTCTACATCCCTTCTAATAGGTTTGAATTTTAGCCACTAATTTTTCATTCCTAAAATGGAGTATCTCTTCATTATTGAGTGTATAGTCTTTTCTAGACAGCTATCAAATATCAATCCTCTTTCCTGATCCTCCTAGTAGGGACAATATGTTTCTGGCAATATCCCTAAGCCGTTATATCCCTCATAGTCATTGTTTGTATTTTCACTATAGCACTTTTCAAACCAACACATTGCCCCTGCGCCGATGCCAGCTAATACAATTCCTTTTTGATAAGCCTCCTTTAATACTTCATGGAAACGATATTGTTGCCATTTTTCAACTAGAAAACTTGTAATCCCCACCTACATAGATAATATGCTGGTCAAGTATTTTCCTCGAATATTTTTGTCACCCATATCCTTTTGCAAAAAAATGTGTTGCTTCACAATGATGGAATGCTGAATAAAACTTCTCACTATACCCCTGGGCATCATTACTTGCTGTTGGAATAAAACATATTTTGATTCGTTCATTTGATGCAAAATATAGTTAGCGATAAATGCCTGCTGATCGTGCAATAATTTATCTTGACCCTTTATGATTTTTCCTTATTTCGTACAGGGCTTGTTCATGACCAAATCTTTCTAACACCTGTACTTTGTGCATACCTAACTTTTCGAGTAAGTGACAAGATGCCTTATTAGCAGTTTGTGTTTCTGCCACAATCGATGATATATCTAAATAATTCAGGCCCTCCTCCATCACCGCTGTAAGGACTTCAAAAGCTAGCCCCTTTCCCCAATACTGTGGTAAAAATTGATAGGAAAGCTCATATAACTCTTTATCATGGTATTCATCGATAGAAACAAGTCCAATAAATTCACCTGTCGTCTTTAATGATATATATAAATATGTATTAGGAAATGGTGCTGCTAGCATACCTTTAAAGGATGCCTCTATATAGCTGTCCTGTGGCACACCTCCAAGATAGGTTCTAACTTGTCCATTGGAGTAAAGCATATGTATAGCTTTGTAATGTTCTGGTTGTAATGGCTCTATCACACAGTTACTTGTTATAAACTGCATTTTTCTACCTCCTTCTTTATGCAAAGTGTAATTCAACCATCAGACAGAAATCAAACATTTTTTCCAAATATTACTTTCCACTTTTATAAAAAAAGTAGTGACCAGCCCTTATTGCTGAATCACTACTTGCGTTATTGTCCGAATTGTTCGAGTAACCGTTGTGTATTGGTTGATTGTTCGAGGGCTTTTTTCTCATTGGCCCAATAAACCAAATATTGTGTATCGCCAACGGTGAAGACCATTTGTTGCAATTCTTCATCAAGCTCAGAACGAATGGCTACCTCTAAAATTTCCACCTCATAAAGAGGCTTTTCTTTCATTTTATAAACAATATGATAAGCTGGCTCTTCTTCAAAAATTGTTCTTTCCTTTTTAGAAAGATCTCTTACATGACTTAATGGATGTTTCTCTATAAAGTCTTTTGCTTCATCTCCTGTAGCTTGCAATAAAGATTGGTCCCCTTGCAATAATTCAATTGCATCGATTTCTGTGGCATGATCTAAAATTAAGGAGATTGCCTCATCTTCATTTTTTTCTCGATATTGCATGATAAAAGCACCAATTAGTAAAACAGCGGCAAAAATAACAAATCTCCATCTTCGTTTAGTCATTTGCCATTACCCATTCAATGCCTTTTTAACAAAGCGATTTATATCAACGTCAGCACCTATCACAAGCATAATATCTCCTAGTAAAATCTTATCACTTGCTTGTGGAGACACGATAATATCAGCTCCACGCTTGATTCCTACAATGTTAATGCCATATTTTGCTCGAATATCTAAATCCATAATGGAGTATCCTGCAATCGCGTCATTTGCCTTTAACTCCATAATTGAATGTTCATCCGAAAGCTCTAAATAATCTAGCACTGTATTAGATAACATATTATTAGCAATACGAATCCCCATATCTCGCTCAGGATGGACGACAAAATCTGCACCAATTTTACGTAAAACTTTTTCATGATAGTCATTTTGAGCCTTTACTGTAATTTGCTCAACACCAATTTCCTTTAAAATAATCGTTGTTAATATACTCGCCTGAATATCTTCACCAATTGCTACAATAACATGCTCAAAATTACGGATACCTAATGAATTCAGTACCGATTCATCAGTTGAATCTGCAATGACAGCCTGGGTAGCAATGGAGGCAAATTCATCTACACGCTCTGAAGAATGGTCAATTGCCATCACCTGTGCACCCTGACTCATTAATTCACGAACAATACTTCCTCCAAAACGTCCAAGCCCTATGACCGCAAACTCTTTTTTCATCATAAAAAATCCCTCCGAAAACTACTATACCATCATTGTAGCTTATTCTTTATCATATGTATTGTTAAAACAAGAGTCTATTCGTCAATGTTGGATAACAAAAAAGACGAGGATCTTGATCCCCGTCTAAACTTCTTTTTATTATTCAGCGTTACGCATCTCATCTAGCACGCGATTGACACGCTTTTCTAGCATTTTCATGCCACTTCCTCCAGCTTGCATATGACGCAGCTGACCATCTTTATCAAACACAAAATATGCTGGTACATATTGGTTTTCAAAAGCATCTGTTAGTTTCATTTCACTATCTACAAAGATTGGTTGCACAATATCATGTTCTGCTGCTACTGCTTTGATTGTATCTAAATCAGTGTCTGCCTCAGAACGCGGCATATGTACTGCTACAACATTTAATTCATCTTTAAATTGATCACGGAAATTGTTGACGTCCGGCATTGCTTCTTTACATAAATGACAGCTTACTGACCAAAAGTGGATTAATGTTGGTTTCTCGCCTACTAATTCAGCTTTTGTTACTTCCCCATTTAACCAAGTCGTTGCACCTACTAGCTCAGGCATTTGTTCACGAAGTTTCATAAAAATCCTCCTCTAATATATAGGTTGTTTTCAACTAGTTCGATAACAATTGAAAACCCTTCTCAAAAACAAAAATTCAGTTAAAAGTCCCCACAAACTTGTCGTGGGGACTCTTAATTTGTTCCATAATGACTCGACTCTATTTAGATTATAGAGTTGCTTGACCTGGACGCCAGTTTGCTGGGCAAAGACCACCAGTTTGAAGTGCTTGAAGTACACGTAACGTTTCATCAACATCACGGCCGATGTTGTTATCGAATACTGTTTGGTATTTTAATTCGCCTTCTGGGTTGATGATGAATAGACCACGTAATGCGATACCTTCTTCTTCAATTAAAACACCATATTCTTTCGAAACTTGGTGGTTTGTATCTGCAGCTAATGGGTATTTTAATTCACCAAGACCATTTTGAGTGCGGTCTGTGTTAATCCATGCTAAGTGAGTGTGGATTGTGTCTGTAGAAACACCGATTACTTCTGCATCTAAGTCTTCGAACTCGTCATAACGATCACTCATCGCAGTGATTTCAGTTGGACATACAAATGTGAAATCCATTGGATAGAAGAAAAGAACTGTCCATTTGTCTTGTGCTTTAATATCTTCTAATGATACTTTACCAAATGATTTGTCTGAAAGTACTGCTTCCATTGTAAAGTCAGGTGCTTGTTTACCTACCATGCGTTCTGCCATAATAAATCCCTCCGAATAAATATGTAGTTTATATATTCCATTCGCACAAGCGAACTCATCTTCTACGATAGCAGAGTAACCGCAGTTTTTCAAACAAGTAAACTCCGCTCGTTTGTACGTTTGAAGTGGCATGACAAGAAATCGTCAAATCCACAAATGAAATGACTGCTACAGCCTATTTATTCACTATTTTTAACAAAAATATTCTACCCTATACAAAATTTTTCTCCATTTTCTTTATGCCTGTTTTTTTAACATTTTATAGCTATTTTTTTCACGAAAAATGATTGCAAAAAAAAAATTATTATGTATAATTGTAATGGTTTTAGTAAACTAAAAGTTTCGTTAAAGTAAACTTCGTATTTCAAAAGTTTATGATTGCTAAACTTCTTCTAGGAGGGAAAAGATGCAAATAGGAGCAAAAATTAAAGCGCTTCGTTTAAAAAAAGGTCTTACCCAAGAGGAACTTGGAGAACGTACAGATTTAAGTAAAGGTTATATCTCCCAATTAGAACGTGATTTAAACTCACCTTCTATTGAAACATTATTTTCTATTTTGGAAGTGTTAGGTTCAACACCTAAAGATTTTTTTGATGATGACTCACCTGAACAAAAGGTTGTCTATACAGAAGAAGACCAATCTATCTATACAGATGAAGAAAAAAATTATGAAATTCAATGGCTAATCCCTACATCTAACGAAAAAGAGATGGAACCCATTTTCTTAACCTTTGCTGCTGATGGCGAATTCAAGCAATTTGAGCCGTCGCTCTCAGAAACATTTATTTATGTTGTCAAAGGACGTATTCGTCTTGTTTTAGGGAATGAACAGTATATCGCAAGTGAGGGCAATGCTCTTTATTTTGACGCGACAGATCATCATCAAATTTTCAATGCACATGCAGATGAAACTAAAATTTTACTCGTTGCAACAGATTCTTATTTATAGCTTAAGGAGGCGCATCAATGACAACGAATTCCATTATCCGCTTTGAAAATGTTTCAAAGTCTTATAGTGACGGTACCGTCGTCTTAAAGAATATCAACTTGGAGCTTGAAAAAGGTAAATTTTATACACTTCTTGGTCCATCTGGTTGTGGAAAAACAACCATTTTACGAATTATTGCTGGTTTCACAGAACCAACGACTGGAGATATATTTTTCCACGATAAAAAAATTAATGCAGTACCTGCAAATGAACGTCAGGTCAATACTGTTTTTCAAGATTATGCGCTATTTCCTCATTTAAATGTTTTCGAAAATGTCGCATTTGGACTACGCATTAAAAAGCTGCCTGAAAATGAAATAAAGGAACGTGTGGCTGAGGCATTAAAATTTGTCAATTTGGCAGGCTACAGCAACCGTGAAATCTCTGAAATGTCTGGTGGGCAGCGTCAGCGTGTGGCGATTGCGCGTGCCATTGTTAATGACCCTGAAGTCATTTTACTGGATGAGCCACTTTCCGCATTAGACTTAAAGCTACGTACTGAAATGCAGTATGAATTGCGTGAATTACAGCAACGTCTTGGCAAAACCTTTGTCTTTGTTACACATGATCAAGAAGAAGCACTTGCTATGAGTGATGAGATTTTTGTTTTAAGTGAAGGACAAATTCAACAATCAGGTACGCCAGTGGATATTTATGATGAACCGATTAACCGCTTCGTGGCTGACTTTATTGGTGAATCTAATATTGTACCAGGTGTGATGATTGAAGATTTCAAAGTTGAATTTGCTGGCAAAATTTTTGAATGTGTCGACCAAGGGATGAAACCAAATGAAAAAATTGATATTGTTATTCGACCAGAAGATTTAGAAATGACAACTATCGATAAAGGGAAACTTGTGGTGAAAGTGGATACACAATTATTCCGAGGCGTACATTATGAATTATCGACGTACGATAAGGATGGCAATGAATGGCTAGTCCATTCATTGAAAAAAGCAGAAGTAGGGACAGAAATTGGCTTAGGCTTTGATCCTGAGGCTATTCACGTAATGCGCTTAAATGAAACTGAGGAAGAGTTCGATAAACGATTAGAATCGTATGGAGACGATGAAGATGCAAACTAAGACATCGAAATCAGCGTTATTTCCATATGTGTTATGGATTGCCTTTTTCGTTATCGCGCCGATTGCCCTCGTTGTTTATTATTCCCTACTTGATTTACATGGCAATTTCACGCTCGATAACTATAAAGCGTTCTTTACTTCTGTTTACTTAAAGATGACATTGAGCTCGTTTTGGTATGCCTTTTTAATTACATTCTTTACTTTATTAATTTCATACCCAACTGCTTATTTCTTAACGAAGACAAAGCATAAACAGCTTTGGCTTCTGCTCATCATTATTCCTTCTTGGATTAATCTATTGTTAAAAACATATGCCTTTATCGGCATCTTTGGATTATATGGACCAATTAATGCATTTATTGAAGTATTTGGCTTCGATCCTAAGCAAATGCTCTTTACGGATATTAGCTTTGTCTTTGTATCGGTCTATATTTTTATTCCGTTTATGATTTTACCGATCTTCAACTCCTTAGATCGATTAAACCCGACGCTTATTTATGCAGCACGCGATTTAGGTGCCTCTGCTTTTACAACTTTTCGCCGTGTCGTTTTACCATTAACAATGGATGGCGTTAAATCTGGAATTCAAGTTGTCTTTATTCCAGCGCTATCCCTGTTTATGATTACACGCTTAATTGCCGGAAATCGCGTCATCACGCTTGGTACAGCGATTGAACAGCAATTTCTTGTAACACAAAATTGGGGGATGGGTTCTACTATTGCTGTGTTCTTAATTTTATTCATGGTGATTATTATGCTTGTTACGGGACAAAAAGATAAAGGAGGTCGCGTACGATGAACAAACTATCTGCATCAGCTAAAGTCTATTTAACGATTGTTTTTATCGTTCTGTATGCTCCCATCTTCTATTTAATCTTTTACTCGTTCAATAGTGGTGGCTCCATGAATCACTTTGAATCCTTTACTTTAGAGCATTATAAAGCTGTTTTTGAAGATTCACGTCTTCTTGTTATATTAATTAATACTGTAATCGTGGCATTACTTTCTGCTTTGATTTCTACTATTATTGGCACACTAGGTGCAATCGGTATTGTGACTGTCAAGGATTCAAAAATGCGCAATACTTTACTATCCTTAAACAATGTCTTAATCGTCAGCCCAGACGTTATTATTGGTGCTAGCTTCTTAATTTTATTTACAATGGTTGGCATTAAGCTTGGCTTTGCGTCTGTCTTGTTAGCCCATGTCGCATTTAGTGTACCGATTGTTGTTCTAATGGTTTTACCTAAACTACTAGAAATGAATAAATCATTAATCGATGCAGCATTAGATTTAGGGGCTACGAAAAAGGATATTATGATGCGTGTCATTCTTCCTTATATTCAACCAGGGATTTTTGCGGGCTTCTTCCTTGCCCTTACGTATTCTTTAGATGATTTTGCCGTGACATTTTTCGTAACGGGTAATGGCTTCAGCACATTATCTGTAGAAATCTACTCCATGGCCCGTGCAGGTATTTCTTTAACGGTTAATGCTATTTCTGGTTTGGTATTCTTTGTTACGGTGTTAGTCGTTGTTGGTTATTATTTCATTACAAGTCGTACGAGTAAAAGAATGGAGGGACAACGATGAAGTCATTAATTCAAGCTACCATCGCCATCCTTGTTGTTTCAGCCCTTTTATTCTATGCGGCTGACGCCTTAAGTGCAGGCGGCGGTAAAAGTGGAAAAGACACGTTAACAATCTTTAACTGGGGAGAATATATTGATCCTGACTTGTTGAAACAATTTGAAAAAGAAACAGGCATTCATGTCATCTACGAGACATTTGATTCCAATGAAGCGATGATGACCAAAATTCAACAAGGTGGAACAGCATATGATATTGCCGTTCCATCTGAGTATATGATAGAAAAAATGAAGGAAGAAAATTTATTGATTCCTTTAGATAAAACAAAAATCCCTAATTTTAAAAATATCGATCCTTACTTTTTAGATTTACCATTCGATGATGACAATAAATATTCGGTCCCTTATTTCTGGGGAACAGTAGGCATTGTCTACAATCCAAGCCTTGTGGGAGATTTAGATTTCTCTTCTTGGGATGATTTATGGGATCCATCCTTAAAACGAAAAGTCTTTTTAGTGGATGGTGCTCGTGAAGTCATTGGAATGGGCTTAAACAGTCTCGGATATTCCTTGAATTCACTAGACAATCAGGAACTACGTGAGGCTACTGATAAATTAATCACACTTGCACCAAATGTAAAAGCCATCATTGGAGATGAAATTACACCATTAATGATCAACAATGAGGCCACTGTAGCCCTTACTTGGTCTGGGCAAGCAGCAGATATGATGTATGAAAATGAGGAGCTAGACTTTGCTGTACCTGAGGAAGGCTCGAATTTATGGTTCGATAATATGGTCATCCCTAAAACATCGAAAAATATCGACGGTGCCCATGCCTTTATCAATTTCATGCTAAGTGCTGAATCGGGTGCACAAAATGCCGATTATGTAGGCTACTCTACGCCTAATATCGCTGCTATGGACTTAATGGATGAAGAAGTTGTTTCTGATGAACGCTACTATCCTTCTGAAGAACAACGCGATACATTAGAAGTTTACAAAAATTTAGGACCAGACTATTTAGGGAAATATAATGAATTGTTTTTAGAATTTAAAATGAGTATTCGTTAAAGCATATAAAGGTCTATCGATGAATTTTTATTTTGTCGATAGATCTTTCTCTATTATCTTCCTGCTTTTGGCAGCACTTCACCTATTGTCTGTTTATTGTTTTCTACATCGTGGATTGGTATTGCTGCACTAGCAGGTATGTTTCATTTCAGACTTTCAACCGATATGATGATAGGATATCTTATGATAGACTTTAGTATATTTGATTATAAAAAGGGGGTTCATTCGATGACCCAGCAGAAGTCCAATAAGGCGGCTTTATATATTTTAATGTTTAATATGTTTATCGCAATGGGGAGTATTGGAATTATTATTCCTGTCATGCCAGAGTATTTAAAAATTTTTGGTGCAGCAGGACAAGTTCTAGGTATGCTAATTGCAACGTTCGCCTTAGCTCAATTCGTATTTTCTCCAATTGCTGGGAATCTTTCGGATCAGTATGGTCGGAAAAATTTAATTATTTTCGGTCTTATTGTGACAGGTCTTGCACAAATCGGTTTTGGCCTAGCCACAGACGTCTGGATGCTATTTTTAGCACGCTTTTTAGGCGGTCTAGGTTCCGCATTTGTTGCACCTCCTATTATGGCATTTGTAGCTGACGTTACTACCTACGAGGAACGTGGAAAAGGTATGAGTATGTTGGGTGCTGCTATGTCACTGGGCTTTATGATAGGGCCAGGAATAGGTGGTTTCTTAGCAAAGGTTAGTTTACATTTTCCATTTTTCACGGCAGGAGTTGCTGCCATACTTGCATCTGTTTTATCTTATTTTTTATTACCATCTACTAAACCAAACACTTCACATGACAAGCAAAAGCAAGAAAATCTGGCGAAGCAAATGGCTCGTTCCATACATATGCCTTATTTCGTTATGCTCATTATCATGCTCGTGTTCTCGTTCGGAATTGCCAACTTCCAAACAACCTTGTCATTATTTGTGACAGAAAAGTTTAATTACACACCCGTAGATATTGCGATTATTTTAGTTGTCGGTGGTGCTTTTGGGGTAGTTGTACAAATGTTTGTGATTACACCACTTTTTAATCGCTTTGGTGAAATGAAAGTTGTGTTAGTCAATTTATTTATTGCATCTGTTGCTATTTTCTTAATATTGTTTGTATCTGGCTTCGCTCTTATATTAGTTGTAGCAACTATTTTCTCTACAGCAACAACACTAATTCGTCCTGCTGTAAATACACTAATTTCAAAGCTTGCAGAGAAAGAACAAGGGTTTGCTGCGGGCTTGAATAATGCTTACATGAGCCTTGGCAATATGATTGGACCAGCCTTAGCAGGTTTACTATTTGACTGGAATATGAACAGTCCATATATTTTCGGATCTATCATATTATTAGCCTGCTTCTTCCTTGCACTCATCTGGACATTGAAAAAAGCACCTCATCTAATGCATCCTGATACGAAATAGTCAGAAAAATCATTGACTATTTTTAACATTATGTTACATTAATGTTGGTTAATAAAATTGAATGATATTTACCACTGGGGGAGCCTTTAAAAGGCTGAGACGTATATGATGATGTACGGACCCTTTGAACCTGATCTAGTTCATACTAGCGGAGGGAAGTGGCGCTACTTGCTATTGTCATTGTCTATGCAAGGCCGCTTCCTATTGTTTAAAGGAAGCGGCCTTTTAATTTCCCTCATGATTTTATTCAAGAGGAGTGAACCTTATGTCAATTCGTAAAATGACAATCATGGCTTTATTAGTAGCGATTGCTGTAGCAGGATCTACCTTTGTATCCATACCAACAGGCATCGCACGCGCCTACCCCGTTCAGCATGCTGTTAACGTAATAGGAGCTATTATACTAGGACCCGTGCCAACAGTTCTAGTTGCCTTTGTGACAGCCATCATTCGTATCTTTACTGGTACAGGCTCTCTTTTAGCGATTCCTGGTAGCGTCATTGGAGCATTGTGTGCGGCCCTTGCCTACAAATACAGTAGAAAATCATGGCTAGCAGGATTCGGCGAAGTTTTTGGCACTGGTATTTTAGCTTCACTTATTGCCGTACCCTATGCAAAATTGCTTATGGAGACATCCGTAGCCGCATTATTCTTCATGCCAGCCTTTTTAACATCAAGTACCATCGGGGCCATCTTAGGTGTTATGGTAGCTAGCACTTTGCGAAAATCGGTACTAGTAAAGAGTTTTAATTCTTCGCTTTATTGAGTGGTGCTGAGTGCTTTTTGATTTTGGAAATCCTTTAAGATGTGCGAGAAGATTTCTTTTCTAGTCTTTGAGCGGGGTTCGTTTCTTTATGAGCGTCTCTCTCCCCCGAGAAGCACTTTTCGAAGGCTGCACTGTGTCAATCACCTTTGCACCCCTTTCCTAGCGGAAACCACCATTTTTTAAAACCTCAAAGCATTTAAAAAAGCAGTGCAAAATGGAATGATTTTGCACTGCCTTCACTCTATTATGATCGTTTTTTCATACCCTTTAATAGCTGGGCTACGTTCGTGTCTTCTGCTTGTACAGGTTTCTCCTCAATTGGCTGCTCTTTTTTATTCGTTTTTGTTAGGAAACTCCACCCAAAACGTCTTATGGTAATATCCATAAAGAATAGAAGCATACTTGCTAAAAGAAGCCATGTGGCAATGTTTTGTCGATCCGCTCCTTTGGTTGTAAAGTCACGGAACACATCTTGTGGTTCTTTTAAAACGGCTCCCCCTGTTTGATTTGTTAACTCTTCAACCAGTTTTTCATTAACAGGGAGCAGTTCATACTCAGCACTATAAGGAACACTTAGGCCTGCCTGATAAATGGCCTGCTGCTCATCCGCTATACGGAAGAAAATCAATCCAGGTTCGGCCTGTACAACAGCTCGAACTTGGGAGGCTGAAATGGTTTCTAACTGAGTTTCTAACTCCTCCCCTGCTTCATTAACCGCTACAATGTCTAAAAATGCGGCTTCATTTGTAGGGTCTGTAATCATAAAGGAGCCATCAGCTTCTAATCTCACATCATAGGCAACATCATTATAGCTTGGCAACATTTGTGAAATAAGCGTCTGCCAAAATGTTCCCCAGTCCTGCCATCTTGCCCAATCTCCTGTCCATTTACCCGTTGAATCGGATGTAAAAGCAAATGTTTTACCGAGTCCATATTGCCATTGTGCTAACACAGGATCTTCCTTCTCACTTTCTGCAATTACGGTTGTCCCTTGCTTAGCTGTCGTTCCAATATAAGCATTCATTTGAGGGACGCCATTGGCAAATAGCGAATTCCATCCTGCGGCATTATAAATTGCTGGATAAAACGGATTATCCTCAATATAGGTACGAGAAATCATAGCTGTTTCACGAGATAAAATAGAAGGAATGGTTTGTTCATCAATAACATCATAGAACCGTCCACTACCCATATCACTAAGTGCTTCGAGTAAGTTAGCATCAGCATCTTGTCCAATCGCTACTGTTGATAAAGTGATACCATTTTCTTTTCCCTCAGCAATTAAATCCTCATAATTCCCAGATTGTGATTGCCCATCGGTTAAAAGAATAATATGTTTACGTTGAAGCTTTAAATCGGCGAGATTTTCATAGGCTTTAGCTAATGAACTATAGATTTCTGTTCCGCCTCCTGGTGTTACTGATAGAATGGTATCCACTGCCTCTTCTTTACTTTTAAGAGGTGCGGTTTCTATGATTTCCCAAGGACGATCATCGAAGGCGATAAAGCCTAATGTATCCTCATCTCGTAGCATTTCAACAGAACGTGCCGCTGCTTCCTTAGCTAGCTCTAGCTTCGAGCCATGCATACTGCCAGAACGATCCAGCACTATGACTAGCCCTAATGAAGGTAATTGCTCCTTGCCCTTAATTTCCATCTCCACAGGCAATAACGTTTCAATTGGCGTTTTAAAATAGCCTCCTAAACCAAAACTATTTTCTCCACCAACCATCGTGAAACCAACCCCAAAGTTTTTGACTGCTTGCTCAATCACACTCATTTTCGCCTCACCAACTAAATGACCAGGCACATTGTCAAAAATGATCGCATTATATTGTAAATAACTGGACAGTTCATTTGGTAGGCTTTTAGGATCGACAACATCATAGGCAATGGATTGACTACCAAGTGCTGCCGCGATAGGTGAAGCTGTTTCATAGCCATTGACGATGAGTAAATGGGGTTCACTTTGTACCATTGTGACACTTGTTAATTTATTGTTTTCAAAAATAGCATCCTGCCCAACTTGAATAACTGCTTCGTATTTTACAAGTCCTTCAGCTGTTGCTGCGTGTTTATAGGTAAACACATTTGTACCTTCCGTCAGCTCAACTGCCTCGCGATGAATTAGTTCATCATTTTCATATAATAACAGCTCCCCTTGCCCTGCTGCTGTTGCATGAATTTCTGTTACTAATTGTTGCTGCTCTCCTACATAAGCAACCTGAGGAGAGACAAAGCTTTTGAGCGACACATCATGGACAACTGGTAGACTAAAAGGTACAACGTCCACACTAATATTGGCACCTTTCAATCTGGAGACAAATTCTAAAGCATCTCCTTTTGTCTCATTGCCATCTGTTAATAATACAAGGCGAGTCGCTTTTTTAGGATCAACTATGCCTGTTGCAAGCTGTAGACTTTGTTCAATATTCGTTTGATCTGTTGCTTTGATTTCTGTAAGCTTCGGTACATCCTTTAATTCTTTAGACAAAATGGCTTCTGTTTGTAAAGTGGAAGAAAAAGAATAGATCCCTGCAAGTTGGGGTTCTTTTTTAGATTGTAGGCTCTCCTGTATAAACTGAACCATCTCATCTTCTGTACCATTCATAGACGCAGATCGGTCTAGTAAATACACGATCTGTTCTTCTTTTATCGGTAATAATAAATACGGCCCTGCAAGTGCCAAAACTAAACAGCATATCGCTACTATGCGAATAGCAAGCACAACAATATGACTCTTTTTTAGTCGCTGCCGTTCTCGAAAATAAGTCCATCCAAAATACAAGAACAATGGAAGTAATAGCAACAATACTAATGGCGTATCAATTCGTAAATCCACGACGTCGTTGCACCTCCCACTCTGAAACAAGCAAAATTAAAACTATTACAATTAACCAAGGTACGAAGGAGGCCATCGATACCTCTTCCTTCCCATTGTCTGAAATGTCGCCTAATGTATAGCTTGTTCCTTGTTCAATAACACGTTCCTGGGCTTGCAATTGCACAATAAATTGTTTTTCTTCATTATTTGAACGTACCATATAAATACCTGGTTGTTTTGGTGCAATTAACATGCCCTGTGTAATAGAAGAAAGAAACTCATCTTCTTGCGAATAAACACTCCAGTCTCCTTGCGCTAAGGCTACTGCACGCTGTTCATTCGGTGTGAAAATACCAAGTGAACCGACTGATTCTGTTAACTGTTGCTCAGTACTCCATAAAAATAGCGGGAATGATGGATGCAATGGCCAATCTGTATCAGCAATATCCGCTAAAACAACGATATCCCCTTTAGGAGAGCGTTGGATAAACGGCTCATCTCCTACAGAAGCAATGGTTTCATAATCCGAAAATCCAGGATAAATAGCACTAACATAAATATCCTTTAGTTCGCTAAAAGCAAATAATGCATCACTTTTAGCACTTACTGTACCACTTGCTTCCACTTTTTCGGCATCATCACGTCCAAATAATACTAGCGGTTTCTCCATCTTCTCCAATAAGGCTGTTTGGTTTGTGATGACAGTTGCATCCTGATTGTCAGCTACTTGTAAAGACGGAACGATTTTCACGCCGCTACTGACACTTTGAAAACCTTTTTGTATCAACTGATGCATACCCTGATCAACAACAATTTTTGAAGTAGTCGTTTGTAGTAAGACGGTTTGTTGATTGTCTACGGCATAATCATCGTTTGCATCAATAATAGCTGTCATCGATTTTGCTAAGGGTAAATCTTTGAAGGTTTTCGTAATGGCTTCATTTGGAGGCACAACGACACGTTCTGCTACCAGCTCTTCACCCTCTGCATTTTGTATCGCTAATGTCACCTTTTGTTCAGCAGTTGTATCATTATGGAGCTGTACAAGTGCCATCGTAACCTGACCATCTGTCGTTGCAGCAAAGCGTGTAATGGCGATATTTATTAAGTCTTTCGCAGCACCTCTAACTAGCCATTTCACTGAATCTTTATCCATTGGTAATTGCTTTTTATCAAGCGTATCTGTAAAAACATAGATAGAAGTCGGTGTATCACCCACAAATGCCTGTGCAACATCCAGTGCCTTCGTCATTTCAGCCGTTTCATAGGATACTTGTAAATCTTTAATCGCTTTTTCAATGTCATTCATATTTGTTTCTTGCTGCAAAACGGCTTTTGGAGCGGCACCTGTTGTAATCAATGTAACAGGTCGCCCATTCAACTCTTCCATCAATGTCAACATCTCTTGCTTATGTGTGTCAAAGGTTGATGAATCTTTTCCTGCTAGCATCGTGGCTGATGTATCAACAATAAATATCGTTTGTGCACCCACAATGGTTGATTTTTTCACATATGGATTCATCAGCGCCAATACAAGTAGCAGTAAGGCTAGCAGCTGTAAATATAGTAAGGCATTTTTTTGTAAATGCTTTAAATAAGGTGATACACGGGTTTCCTGCATAATTTCAGACCAAAATAGGGTCGAAGAGACAGTTTGATCAGTATATTTTTTACGAAAGAAATAATAGAGTAGGACAATGACCGGGATGATGGCCGTCCAGCTAAATATAATTTGACTAAAGCCCAATACGGCTCACCTCACCTAATCCAATGTGCTTTTAATAATTGTTGAAAGATCGCATGTTGCAGTCCATCTTCCACTTTCAATTGTAATTTTCGAACGCCAAAGCGACGGCAAATGGCTTCAAATTCTTCTTCATGTAATAATCGTCTTGCATGATAGGTGTCTAATACTTTAGTAGACATCGTCACATTGACATCATTGCCTGTTTCACGATCAAGAAGGCGGACATCCCCCAAATAATTTGGTGATAACTCTTCTTGCGTAACAATTTGCAAAATGCGAACATCCCCAGCATAGCGTGGTAGTCTTTTTAACAGCTGCTCCCATTCCTCAATTGGCTCTAACCCATCTGTAATAATGAAGAGTACGGTACTATCCTTAGGCATAGCTTTTAGTGCACCCTGTGCAAATCGATTGGCATAATTCGCTTCCTCTATATCTGTTACTACTTGTAAAAAAGCTCGACGATACATGGCACCCTTCCGTCGAAACGGTGGTTTCACTTCATCTTGGACAAACGAAAAAGACAAACGATCATCACGACCGAGCACCATTAAGCCGAGGGAGGCCACAATTTGACGAGCAAATAGCCACTTAGCGCTCTCCCCCATTGATTTAGTAGTATCGAGTAAAATGTGTACACGCATCTCTTGCTCGTCTAAAAACCTCTTGATAAAGTATTTATCTGTTCGAGCAAAAACGTTCCAATCTACTTGGCGTACATCATCACCTAAATGGTATTCTCTAAAATCTGAGAAATCGAGAGAAGCCCCGAAGCGTTGTGAACGGTGCGAACCCTTATGCTGCCCGCGTAGTTTGGAGGCCGTCGCTACTTGAAAGCGACTGATTTTTGCTAACCAGTCTTCGGGCAATAAGTATTTTGCTGTCACTTGCTAACACCTTGTTGAACTTTTTCTAAAATAACATCAATCACATCATCAGCTGTTTTCCCTGAAGCCTCCCCTTCATAATTCAACAGCATTCGGTGACGTAAAACCGGTTTTGCAACAGATTTTATATCAGCTACAGAAACATGGAAACGTCCGTTCATAAGTGCTCTAGCCTTTGCTAGTTTTATTAAGCTTTGCAAACCACGTGGACCACTGCCATACATGGCATATTGTTTAACTTCATCCAGAGCATCTGGTCTTTCAGGATGCGTAGCCACCACTAGATCTGTGGCAAATTCCAGCATTTCATCGGCAACCATTACTTCTTTTACCATTTGCTGAGCTTCCATAAGACCCTCAGTATTCATCATCTTCTGTAAACCAATTTCCTGCGCACCTGTCGTTCGCTTCATAATTTCCATAAGTTCACTTTTTTCAGGATACGGTACAAGAATTTTACAAAGGAAACGGTCCATTTGTGCTTCAGGTAATGGATAGGTTCCTTCCATTTCAATAGGATTTTGAGTCGCTAACACGAAAAATGGTTTCGCCATTTTTTTCGTATCCCCCAAAATCGTCACCGTTTTTTCTCCCATTGCTTCCAACAAGGCACTTTGTGTTTTCGGTGTTGCCCTGTTAATTTCGTCGGCTAACACCATTTGACTAAAGATTGGCCCAGGTTGAAATGTAAATTGTTGCTTGCCATCAGGCGTCCGTTCAATCATACTTGTCCCTGTTATATCAGCAGGCATAAGATCGGGTGTAAATTGAATACGTGAAAACGACAAATCTAGTACTTCAGAAATTGTACGGATTAACATTGTTTTCCCTAATCCTGGTAAACCTTCTAATAAGGCATGACCATCTGCTAGAACTGCATACAGCGTATAATCAATTGCTTCTTCCTGTCCAACAATGAAGCGATGAATTTCTTCTTTTACTTGGTGTAATTTCGCGCTCATCTCTACATACTGTTGCTCTGTAAATGCCATTTCTTTTCCTCCTACTGCGACTCAATTGACGTGAAATAAGATTGCACGACATTTTGTAAATCCTTTGGTAATTGTAAACGCTCTGAGCTTTCTAAATAGCTGTCTTTATAGGAGCCAATTACTTCTTCATATGGTCGAATAGAGCCCTTTGTTATTGGTCCATTTCCCTGTTGCTCAGATACATGAGAACCATCTCCTAACGCTCCACCATCTACTGATGTCTCACTTGATCCGCCAACTCGATTAGGTGTCGTCAATAAATTTCGACCGCCTTGGCCACTTCCTGCTCCTTGACCTTGTCCTTGTCCTTGGCCTTGCCCCTGTCCTTGTCCTTGTCCCTGTCCTTGTCCTTGTCCTTGCCCCTGTCCTTGTCCTTGTCCTTGTCCCTGTCCTTGTCCTTGTCCTTGTCCTTGTCCTTGTCCTTGTCCTTGTCCTTGGCCTTGTCCTTGTTGTTTGGAACCACTTTGAGCATTATTTTGACCAGACTGACTTGCTTGGCTTTGCTGATTGCTAGGTTGGGCATTGCCAGAAGACTGTTGATTGTTTTGTTTGTTACTGCTTGCATTATGATTGGCACTAGCAATAGCATTTTGTAAGGAATTACTTGCTGGCTTACCAAGCTTGCTCATAGCCGTTTGAGTAGCATTTGCATTTTCCGTTAGCCCTTGCTGCATTTGAGCAAGCTCTTTTAGCTGCTCAACCTCTTCCTTCGATAAGCTTTGTTCTTCTTCTGCCCCATCTTGACTAGCCGTTTGTTTATCCTTTAATTGCTGTTCCTTTAGGGCTAGTTCCTTTTGCTTTTTCACAACTTCCCGTAAAGCCTCTTCTGCCGTTTCAGCCTCTTTTAAAGTATTTTGAAGCTCTTGCAATTGCTCCTTAACTTCTTTTGTTTGTGCTTTTTTCTCTAGTTCAGCAACTTCCTTTTTCATATCTTCGATAACAGCTTGCTCTTTTTCAACCTCGATTGCTTCTATTTGCGTCGCTGCCGGGAACATATAAAGAATGGCTAGTACAACTGTTGTGACGAATAATCCGATAAATGCCTTTGGACGAAACAGATGTTTCTTTCGAGCCTTAAAGTCAGCAAAAGCTTTTTCAACATTTTGTATGGCTTTAGATAATAAAGATTGGACAAGAGGGTCCTGATCATCTTTAAACGATAATGCTGTCACTAACTCATTATGAGAAAAATAATGATCCAGAGTATGCAAAGCCTCTCTTTCGTTGACACGTTTCCACCATATGTAAACAGTAGTTGCAGCCATAACAGTAATGAATGCACCTAATGCTATTTGACGATAATATGGCCAAACAAATAGTCGGGAAATTAAAACGAGAGAAGCACTCGAAAGCAATGCCAAAAACAAACCGTACTGTGCAATGGGAATACTTCTTTCAAGAGTTAAGCTCGACTTTGCACGCTGAATATATTTTCGTAACTGCTTACGACGCTCCATACCAATTCCTCCTCATCGGTTACTTTTCATGTTGGCACGTAATTTTTTAATTGCAATCGTTAAACAAAGTACAATAATCAATACATAAGCAATTAAATACATAATCCATACAGGTAGTTCTATACCAGAAAGCTCAGCTAACGCATCACCCATCTCTGGTGAAATAAGCGTCAACATCAAGGCACCTGGATTGATAGACGCCCAAAAATAAGTCATAAAGGAGGTGCTTGTACCAATGGCATTACCCATTTGATGAAAGGCCATTGTTAAAAAGAAGAAGAATGCTGTAATACCACCTAAAAAAATAATCGATCCATATGTTGCAATCATGGCCACAATGGTTCTCTTTGTAATTGTTGAAAACATCACACCAATACTACCTATTGCTACTACAGTAACTAAATAAAATAAAAATATAGAAATAAGCTGCGAAGGTGATACACCACCGAATAGAAATACTAAGCTATATAGTGGTAATCCTGCTACTAGCATCAATACTAGAAATGCTACAGAGGATAATAATTTTCCAATAACAATTTGTGTAGAACTTTGTGTTGTTGTTAGTAAAATATTTAAAGTTTGCTTCTCACGTTCACTACTGATGGCACCTGCAGTTAAACTTGGAGTAATGAAAAGAACTAATGCCATTTGTAAAATGGTTAGCACAGCAAACATCATAAAGCTTGTTTCTGGTCTAAAGAAGCCCCTGCCAGTAAATTCAGTCGTAAGCAATAAAAATCCTGCAATGAAAATACACAGTACTGCTAAGTAAAACATTAACCCTGAGAAGCTTTTAAAAGAACGGAAGCGCAACTTCAATTCTTTTACGAGTACCGGATTATAGAATCTTTCCATCATTGATTGTCCGCTCCCTTCGTGATTGCCATAAAGACATCCTCTAAATCTTTCTCTTCCTCACTTAATGCATAAATCGGTAAATCGGCAAGCATTGCCTTTTTTAATAATGACACTTGCTCTGCGTCTGTTCCACGGTAATTAAAGGCTATTTCTAAGCGATTGTCGATGACATCAATAGAAGAAATATGGGGATCTTCCTCCAAAAATGCACGTACTGCATCGAGTCGATCTGTCACTTTCATCACAATACGCTTTTCTCCCTGTAGTTGTGCTTGAATCGCAGCTACATTGCCATGTGCAATTAGCTTGCCATTATCAATGACGCCGATTTCATCACACATCTCAGCAAGCTCTGGCAAAATATGCGAGGAAATTAAAATGGTTTTCCCCATGGATTTTAAATTCCGTAAAATGTCTCGCATTTCCACACGAGCTCGTGGATCTAAACCTGATGCAGGCTCATCCAAAATCAATACCTTGGGATCGTGGATAAGGGCACGGGCTAAACATAAGCGTTGCTTCATCCCCCGTGATAATAAATCCACATATTCATAGCGTTTGTTTGTTAAATTCACTAGCTCTAATAGTTGTGGAATTAACACTTGACGCTCTGCTAGCTGAATACCGTAGCTCGCACCATAAAAATCTAAATATTCATCTACTTTTAGCTGGTCATAGACACCAAAGAAATCAGGCATATAGCCAATTTGCTTGCGCACTTCCTTCGGTTCCTTCACAACACTTTTGCCATTGATCAAGGCATCACCAGAAGTTGGCGACAATAGTGTGGCTAAAATAGAGAATGTTGTAGATTTCCCTGCCCCGTTAGCACCAACAAATCCAAATACAACGCCTTCTTCTAAGGACAAGTTTAAATGATCTAATGCTGTAAAGGAGCCATATCGTTTCGTTAAGTCACGAATTTCTATCATTATTTTGCCACTCCTTTCAGCTCTATATCTGGTAATTTCGTTTGTTCTCCAGATGGATCAGGACCATATTTTATTTCCATTCGCAGTTCTCCATCTTGATTAAAGTACTTTGAAATTTTATCCGTAAACACTTGCTTTGTATCTACCAGTGGTTCATATACGTTAGTTTCATTATTCCAGATCGCTATCTGCATACGTGCAACATCCTTATTGGAAACTGTGAGCTCATTAAGTGATTGAACAGCATCCATAAATTGATCTGGCATTGCCATTGTGACTTCGTATAAACCATCAGATAGGTACCAATTGTTCAATTCATCAATTTTTTCATAGTGTCCACTTGCTGAAAGTGGTACTAATGTATAAGTGAAGTTATTACGCTTCATTGTAAATGGACCTGATAGCTCCACTTTTCCTTTAAACGGTTGAACAAGCGTAGTAATCGGTGACATATTAGCACTTGTTTCTAGTTCAACTCCTACAAGGGCTTGATCTGTCCAAGCTGTGAGTATTGGCTGGTTATCATTTTCTACAAGCGGTAATGCTAATGATTTCATTCTTTCAATACGCATTGGGTCTACCTCATCCTTCTTCGATGGGTAACTATAATTATAATTATTGAATATCGATGGTTTTTGAAGAACCGTTGTTTTCAGTTCCTTATTAACCTGTAACGTTCCATTCGCTTCAATATCCCCTAGCTTCACTTCTTTCACACCAGAAATTAATGTGACATCTTTTAATGTGAATGGGAAATTATTTTTAACCGTTCCTGTTAGCTTTTCATTTTTCAATGTTATATCAATATCCATCTTGCCCATATTTTGAGCTGACGTTTTTCCACCAAAGGATTGCACAGACCAGTAGCTTAAGTCGCGTAATGTTAACGTCGAACCGTTAGCATTTTCTTTTATATAAGAAGATTCATGCAAAGCTCCCATCGTCCCTGTGAAATTATTGTAATTTCTCAAAGCAATGGCAGTCGTATTTTGATCAGCATTGACCACAAAATCCCCACTACGATTTGTTAGAATCGACTCTACATAATAACCATTTACACTACTATCTTCGTTTACTTTATAGAATGCAGATTGTTGAACTTGTGGCTGAACAATACGATCCTTGGCTCCAACAATAAAGAGAACAATTGAAAGGACAATTGAAATCGATGGAATGATCCACCATGCATGCTCACGCTTGTCCATTTTTTTAAGAACAACGTAAAGCAGTGGCCCGATAATTAAAATATAAAGAATAATGACAATTAGCATATAGCTTACTGATACTTCAAAGGATGGAAATAATTCATTAATGTTACGAAGCTCATAAGAAATTTGGTCGAGTGATGATTGCCCCTGTCTCATCATCCCTTGCTGCGAAATGTTCTGAATATCAATCATTTTAGCTATAAGGGCAGCATAGCCGTCCATTGATGCAAGCGGTTGATCACCTAAAGAGAAAGCTGTTTGAATAATTTCTCCACTACCAATTTTTTTCTTTGCTGCTAACACTGTATTATTTTCTGTTAGTACTGGTAAACTTCCTTCACTACTAGTAGACGAGTAAACCGAAATAGGCTGTGTAAAAATGCCTCCACCCGATAATTTAGTTAATGCCTCTGCCGAAATAGAAGTCATCTCTTGTGATAATGATAATGGTAAATACTCTTTCAAAATACCTGCAGTGGCATCAATTTGGTCAGCAGCCCCTAAGAGTAATGTACCGCCATCTTGTACCCATTTTAGTAAGGACTCTTGTTGTTTTTGTGTTAAATCGGCTATCGCCACTTCATCCACTACAATGACATTGGCCATAGCAAGTCCCTGTGAATCTTCTGGGAATGTATAATCTTTTAATTGATTAATATTAAATACTTCGACACTGCTTTGAACAACAAATGTTGATAAACGTAAAAAGGCCGATAGTCGATCACTTTTATCTGTTAATGTATAAATAAACGTTGCTGAAGGATCTAAAAAATTAGATTGTAGGCGTTTAGTTCCTTTATAGGCAACCTTTTTTCCTTTCTCAATGCTTCCCTCATAAAAGGCAAATAAATCTGCGTCCGAATAACTATAGTCAGCTAACCCATCCTGATAGAAAGTAAATGTCTTTTCTTCTCCTGCTGCTATATCGATTGGAACGACGATTGCTGATGCAGCCTCATAAGAATTGGCAGAATTAATGGCCATATCTCCAGAAAAATCTGCACCATTATTTTTTACTGTTACTTGTAGTGGCACCACTGATTGATATTTAGCTTTACCTGAAATACCCGCTGTTGCTTTGACCTCTAATGTAGCAGCAGCACTTGCCTGTGTAGAAGGCAATAAAAAGCTAATTACAAGCATGACTAATAAGGTCAGTGCCGTCATTTTTGTCTTTTTCAAAAGCTCAACTCCTTTTTATGTAAATAGATGGTTACATAATTATACGATTTAAATTGCATTTTGTTCCATTTCTTATGATATCTTCATGAATATTCATAAACTCTTAAGAAATAAGCGATTTAATAATGAATACAAAAAGGCAATTCCGACATGACTTGGAATTGCCTTTTTGGCTATTTTGTATAATCAAACAAACAACGTGCATGATCCTGCACTACTTCAACAAAAGCCTCTACCTGTCTCAATTCAAAGGAGGATTCATAGCCAATTAACCAAGTATCTCGCGTAAGCCCAAATTCCTTTTCATCATTGGACAGCGGGATTTTATGAATGGCATCGTGGTCATTTAAAGTAATGGAAGGTAAAATAGCATAGCCGATGCCATTTAAGGCCATTTGCTTACAAATCTCAATTTGATCCACTAAAATTTGTTTTCTAGGATTTGATGCAAAATGCTGTTGCCACCATTGTTGAATTTCTTGATAGTAGTTAGAATCACTTTTATATTGTATAAATGGACGGTCTGTCTTCAACACATCTTCAATGGTCTTAACTTCTTTGTCCACTAAATAAAGAGTATCTCTGAAAAGGTGAATCTTTTCTCCCTTCCAGTCAACTTGGCCACGTACAATGCCTACATGTGCCTCGCCCTCATAGAGTGCCTTGACAATTTCAGAGCTCCAGCCCGTCATCAGTGATATTTTAGCTTCAGGATATTTTGACACAAAATCCTTTAAAATTTTAGGTAGCCAGTTTTGACCAACAATGGATGCACAGGCAATTTTTAATGTCCCGTTGACCTTTGTTGTTAAGGATTGAATGGTTTCAAAAATCTCTTCTTTTTTAGCTAGCATTTCCTTCGCATACGCAATCACCTGTTCTCCAGCGGGAGTTGCAGTTAGCCCCTTTTGTGAGCGAATAAATAACTGTGCACCCCAGTCTTTTTCAATCGTTTGTAATCGTTGAGAAAGGGCCGGTTGGGATAAGAATAGACGCTCTGCTGCTTTCCGCATATTGCGTTCTTCAGCTAAAATTTTTAATACTTCTGCCTCTGTTGCCATCAATCTTTAAACCTCCACTACAAGCAAAGAGGGCCTCATGATTTTCATCTGAGTTCCCTCTTAAGCTACTACTCTTTTTGATAAATATATTTTTTCAATTGCTTCAAAATAACACGTCTTGTTAAGATCCCTGCAAATGTACCGTCTTCGTCTACTACACATAAAAAGGCGTGGTTAATGACTAAATCTAAAGCTCGCTGGAACGTATCCGTCAACTTCAATACGGCAATTTCTTTGTCCATTATAGAGTCAACTTTAATATCAGGTAGCTTTTCGTATTCAATATGCTCAAGACCAAGAATCGATTCGGTAATCATTTTCATGCTAAGTAAACCTTGAAGTCGATATTTCAGATCTAATACAGGTATGGACGAGTACCCTGTACGCGTTAGTACAAGGAGTGCATGTTCTGCACTATTTCCACTTTGTACATGCGCAACTTTTTCAGAGGAAATAATAAATTCACTAATTGGCATTGCTAATAAGTCTTTGCTGTTAGTTGAAATCATGAACTTCTTCTCCTTTTCTGTTCTCGCTGTGGAGAACAGTCCTTCTCTTTCATCATATCATAACTTTTCTATGTATGACCATGACCAGGTCGGGAAGAGTTTTCATGAACAATGAATTATTTTGGTCTATCCTACAAAAGCTAAGTATATCTTCATTCAGTCAAGTTTCTACTTAACTGAATGAAGATGGTTTCTATCTAATAACCAGCCTTACTCCAGTAATAAAAAATCATAATCCCTAAAAAAAGCAAAAAAATCGCATAGACCCAAACAATGGGGTTCAACATCGTGGCATACTCTTCGACTGTTTCTGAAATCGGTGTATCATTTTCAGATTTCCGTTCAGAGGTCATTTTTGCAATTTTCAGCGTAGACACAAACGAAATTGCAGAAATGATCACAATGGCAATAATAGCTGGAATTAACCACATACCCATAGGTAACACTCCTTTCTTTACCCTTAGTATGCGTCAACCCAGCTCACTGTTATGCAAATATTTTTAGAATGGATATTGATTGAGCCATTGCCCACCATCCAGTGTTACACATTCTCCATTCATATAGCTTGCCTTGTTAGACATCATAAACGTAGCTAAATCAGCAATTTCTTCTGGTGTTCCTATACGACCTAATGGAACTGAATCTAGCGTACGAGCTGCTGCTGCTTCGGATTCCCAAAGCTTATCTGCCCCACCTGTTCGTTCAATTGGGCCAGGTGCAATCGCATTAACACGAATACCATACTGTTTTCCCCACTCGACAGCCAACGTTCTCGTCAGTGATAATACACCAGCTTTTGCTGCAGCTGAGTGAACAACACCAGCTCCAGCATTCCAAGCATAAGTAGCCACCATATTTAAAATAGATCCTTTTATATTATTTTTAATCCAATAATTCCCAATTGCTGAAGAACAGAAAAATGTACCATTTAACACAATATCCACAACAGCCTTCCACCCATTCGGAGATAGATCCTCAGCTCGTACAATAAAATTACCTGCCGCATTATTTACTAGCCCATCCACCTGACCGAATTTATCAATAACAAATGCGAGCATGGCCTCTGCATGCTCAGGTACACGCACATCCATTTGAAACGTTTCAATAGAGGGACCCGCCTCAGCAATAAATTTTTTAGCCTCTGCTAATCGTTCTTCGTCACGCCCTGTTATGACAACATTAGCACCTTCAGTGACGAATTGCTTTGCCATATAAAGCCCCATACCACTTGATCCACCCGTAATAATAATCGTTTTCCCCTGTAACATTCCATTTCCCCCTTAGTAAAAAATGAATGATGATTCATTAGAATTTTACTATATTTTCTCGAATATGTCATATTAATTCTATAGATTACTAGAATATTTTCTGTTTTTTCAAAAAAAGAGAGCTATTCAGCAGTTTGAATAACTCTCACAATCATTAAAACTCATACGTATAGGCAATTTTATATAGTTCCATTAATTCTTCTTTTGTTGGTATCTTCGGATTATTGCTAGGACTGCCACTTGCAAGAGCATCCTCAGCCATTTTAGGGATAGCATTGTAAAAAGCTTGTTCTTCTATTCCCCAATGTTTTAAATTGCCAATCTTCATATGCCTACACATTACCTTAATGGACGTAATGGCTAATTGTGCTAGCTCCTCTTGTGAATACGACTCTTTTGTTTTATTAAAAAACTGTCCTAAATCCGCTAGACGATCTATACAAGCTTCTTTTGAATAGTCCAATACAGCTGGTAAAAGCATCGCATTGGAGATGCCATGTGGAACATGGAAGAGTGCACCGATTGGACGCGACATTCCATGAACTAAGGCAACAGAAGCATTTGAAAATGACAGCCCTGCCTGCATGGAGCCTAATGACATCGCTTCCCTCGCATCCACATCATCTCCTTGCTCATAAACTTTAAGTATATTATTGACGATTAATTCCATGGCAGATAATGCAAGAACATTCGAATATGGATGCGCTAAACGTGATAAATAGCTTTCAATGGCATGACTTAAAGCATCAATTCCCGTTGCTGCTGTAATCGCAGGCGGTGATGTTATAGTTAAAACAGGATCGACTATTGCAACAGTTGGCATAAAAGCTGGCTGTTTAATCATCATTTTTACAGCCGTTTTTGTATTCGTAATAACAGTTGCATCTGTGGCCTCAGAGCCTGTCCCCGCTGTGGTTGGTATGGCTATATGCGGTATTGGTGCATGCGCTGCAACTTTGGCCATTTTCATATAATCTCCTATGTAGCCACCATTTGTAGCTACTACCGCAATCGCTTTTGCCGTATCAATACAGCTTCCTCCACCAACAGATATAATGACATCACAGTGGTGTTTCTGCAGCAGCTGTAGTCCCTCGGCTACATACGTATCATCCGGCTCAGTTGTCACTCCTAAGTATGAAACAGCCTCTATCCCTTGGATTTTTAACAAGGTATGACACTGCTTAACAAAACCTAAGCGATCCATGATTGGATCACTAACGATTAATGCCTTAGAGCCTAATGCTTTGGCATAGTCCCCTACTTCCTTAAAAGAATCACGCCCATATACAATGGTTCCTGGTGAATGAACGGTAAAGATTGTTTTCGTTTGAATCATATTTCACCCTCCTAAGCTATTGAGCCGTATAACCACCATCTAAAAGAATCGCCTGACCAGTTAACCCCTTTGCTAAATCGCTTGCTAAATATAAAGCTAGCCCTGTAATTTCAGAGACATCCAACAGCCGTTTTTGCGGTACAAGTGGATAAAGCACCTGTTCTAGTACTTCCTCTACTTGAATACCTCGAGTCTTCGCTAAATCGCTAAATTGATTGTGCACTAATTCTGTATCCACATAACCTGGACAAATGGCATTAACTGTAATCCCATCATTTGCTACCTCCAGGGCTGCCACTTTTGTTAACCCAATAACACCGTGCTTTGCTGCGTTGTAACCAGCCTTACCGGCAAACCCGATAACTCCATTGATGGAGGCCATATTGATAATGCGACCAAATTGATTGTTCTTCATATGTGGTAATGCATATTTCATCGCCACAAATGGTGCAACGACCATGACCTTTTGCATAGCCTCAAAAATCTCCGTTTTAAAGTCTTCAATCAATGAGACATGTTGAAATCCTGCATTATTAATTAAAATGTCTATTGTTGAAAATTTTTCAATCGTAAATGCAATAGCCTCTCGTATAGCTTGTTCTTCTGTCACATCACATGTATATATCGTTAAAGAAGGGTTTTGAGCAACCGCTTCCTTTAAAAGCTGTTCATTTTTATCCGTAATTACTACATTTGCTCCTTCCCTAGCAAATGCTTGGGCGATGGCAAGACCAATGCCACGAGCAGCCCCTGTAATGAAAACTGTTTTTCCTTGCATACACCATTCCCTCTCCTTTTTTAAGAAAAAGAGCTGTAAGAATCTACAGCTCTTTGTTTGTATTAGTCGTTATTACTTGGGAATGCAAATGTGGATGCTGTAGAAGCATTACCTGCCATCCAACGCTCTGAAATTGTCTTAGTTTTTGTAAAGAATCGTGCCTGATCTGGACCAAACATATGCCCTTCACCAAAACGAGAGCCTTTAAAACCAGCAAAATTATGGTAGCCAACTGGAATTGGAATTGGTACATTGACACCTACCATGCCAACATCTATTTCAGTCGTAAATTGACGAGCTGCTAACCCGTCATTCGTAAAGATTGTGACACCATTGCCTAGCTCATGTTTATTAATAAGTGAAATAGCCTCCTCCAGTGAATCTACACGTACAACATTACGAGCAGGTCCAAATACCTCTTGCTCATAAATTTCCATCCCTGGCTTTACATGATCTAATAATGTAGGTCCTACATAGAAGCCTTTAGATTCTTTGACAATATCAAGTTCACGGCCATCACAAATCACCGATGCTCCCTCAGTTTCTCCCCGCTCAATTGCAGCAAGAATCGCCTCTTTTGATTGTTGAGAAATGACAGGGCCAAAATCTGCATCAGGGTCTGTATATGGACCTACCTTCAGATTAGTGATTTTCTTTTTAAGAATCGCCACTAGACGGTCTGCTGTCTCTTTCCCTACAGGCATAATCGTAGATATTGCCATACAACGCTGAGAGGCTGCACCATATGCTGCCCCAATAAAGGCATTTGCTACCTGTTCAAGGTCTGCATCTGGCATCACAACCATATTGTTTTTACCACCACCAAGGGCAGTGACACGTTTTCCATACTTTGAGCCTGTTTCATAAATATACTTCGCCACCGGTGTTGAGCCAACAAATGAAATGGCTTGCACAGTTGGGTTTTCCAAAAGTTCATTAACGGCATCCTTATCACCATTTATCACTGTCCAAATACCATCGGGCAACCCAGCTTTTTTCCACAGCTCACTAACAAACAATGTAGTCATTGGCACACGTTCTGATGCTTTTAACACAACAGCATTCCCTACAGCAATAGCCATACTTGTTTGTGCTAAAGGCACCATAATTGGGAAGTTAAATGGCGAGATGGCCACCACTACTCCTAATGGATATTTTGCAGAATAGGCATTAATTTGCCCGCCAACATTAACAGAGTATTCCCCTTTCATTAAGTGTGGGGCACCGATAGCTAAGTCAACAGATTCAAGTCCTCGGGTGATTTCTCCTTTAGCATCTTCAAGCGTCTTCCCGCTTTCTGTACAAATAATTTGCAGTAGCTCCTCCATATTTTCTGTAATAAGGTTTCGAAACTTTAAGACAATTTCTGCTCGCTTTGCCACAGATGTGTCACGCCATTTAGGAAATGCCGCTTGTGCTTGCTCAATTGCCTCCCGTGTTTCTGCTATTGTGGCAAGTGGTACTTTTGCAATGACATCACCTGTTGTAGGATTGAATACTGAACCATAACGGCCGCTTTTTCCTTCCACTAAATGTCCGCCAATAAAATGTGTTAATGTTTGAATTTCTTGTGCTGTTGTCATTTTTCTTTTCCTCCTCTTAAAATTGTTCTATTTTAGCAGTTTCTTTTAAACTTAAATAAGCAGCAGACATATCGTTTTCACCATAGCCTTGCTGAGCAATTTCACTATACAAATCCACCAATTTTTCCCCGATTCGCAGCGATACCCCTGCTTCGTCTGCCATTTCTTTCGCTAGCTTTAAATCCTTTAATAGTAGGTTTGTCGAAAAGCCTGGCTCATAATTATCGTTTTTCATATATTCCACATAATTGCGTTCATAAATACGGCTTTGACCATAGCTATTACTTAACACTTCATACAGCACATCAGCATGAATGCCCATCTTTTCACCAAGTACGATTGTTTCAGCTACGGCCTCTGTATAAAATCCAATCATTAAATTATTTAATAATTTAATACGTGTACCTACACTTGACGAAATTCCTAGATGGTAACTATTTTTACCGACTATTCCGAATATTTTTGCAGTACTTTCATAATCTTCCTTGTCACCACCAACCATAATTGTTAGAGTAGCATTTACTGCTCCAATTACTCCCCCACTTACAGGTGCTCCTAAATATCGTAACCCTAAGGCTTTTGCTTCTTTATATAATGAATCGTTCAATTCGGGATTAACTGTACTAAAATCAATGAGTAAGCATCCCTTTTTCGCATGATGAATGATTCCTTGTTCTGATTGATACACCATTTCCACTACCTGAGGAGTCGGTAAGCTGGTCATCACCACATCACATTGCTGTGCAACGTCCTTTGCTGTTTCCACACCAATGCCACCCGCTGCTCTAAATTGCTCCATGGCCTTTGCATTTGTATCAAAGCCATACACCTGATAATTTGCCTTTAATAAATTGATAGACATCGGTAACCCCATATTGCCTAAGCCAATAAAACCTAATTTCTCCTTCATTTAAACTTCCCCCAATCTTTGAAAATTCAGCAGACAAGCTGCATGATACACTAGCCAACGCCTATTTTTTGTCGTAACATTAATAACGAGATACTTTTGTTGACCATAGTCAGTGACTGCGGTCAATTAAATCATAATCAAAATAATTCCATCTCGTCAATTAAAAAAAAGATATTTTCAGAATATTTTTACAGAAAATATTTTACAATACTTTACTTTGGAGGTAATAAGCTACGATGGAATCATTAACGAGCAGACAGAAAAAGGCATTAGAAACACGGGAAAAATTATTAAAAACCTCGTTAGATTTATTTAACAAGTATGGTTTTGAACATGTCTCTGTTGAACAAATTACAAAAGCCTGCAATGTTTCGAAAGGGACCTTTTATACACATTTCCCATCCAAATATGATGTTATATTAGAAAAATTTATGGAGCTGGATCAATTTTATAGCACTGTAGAAAAAAATATTGATCCTTCATTATCAGCAAGTGAAAAAATTTTATTTGTCTATCAACAACAAATGAACTATTTAACGAAAGTTGTAGGAAAAGATTTATTGCGCACAGTGTATACGGCTGCCATGACAAACCAAGTAGAACAAGATCACTACTTAATCAATCCACAACGTAAAATCTTTCAAATTATGAATACATATATTGAGGAAGGAATTCGACAGGGGGAATTCAGACAAGATGTATCTGCTCCTAACATACAAGCAATTATTCGGCGCTGTATGCGTGCCAATGTTTATGATTGGTTAATTCATAGTGAGGATTTTGATTTGGCTTCCGAAATGGCCCAATTCACAACTATTGTCTTGGATGGTCTTAAAAGCCATAAATAAAAAAGTAGCACTTCACCCATTTTAGGCGATGAAAGTGCTACTCGTTGATTAGCTAACAAAATATTGTTGAACAATTGTTTCCACTGGTAATGGTTTATTATATAAATAGCCCTGTCCTTTTTGACAGCGATGACGTTTAAGAAAATCAACTTGTGAAGCCTCTTCAATTCCTTCAGCAATGACCTCTAATCCTAAATTATGAGACATCGAAATAATTGCCTTAATAATGGCTTCGTTTTTGTCATCTTTTGCAATATCTGCAATAAATGACTGATCGATTTTAATGATATCAATTGGATAGCGCTTGAGATAGCTCAATGAGGAATAGCCTGTCCCAAAATCATCCACTGACACATACACACCTAATTGCTTCAACTCGGTCAAAATCGAGTAAGTTTCATGAACGTTTGTCATAGAACTTTCGGTTATTTCCACCTCTAATAATTCGGGTGGTACACTATATTTCTTCAAAGCCGCTTTAATTTTTCGAGCGAAATTTTCTTTTCTAAACTGCTTAGGTGAAATATTAACGGCTATCCGTACAGGACGATAGCCTTTCGATTGCCATTCTCTTTGGTAACGACAAACCTCATCAATAATCCAATCACCTATTTCGATTATTAAGCCTGAAGCCTCAGCAATCGGAATAAACTGTGCAGGTGACACAAAACCAAATTTACGATTATTCCACCGCAGTAATGCTTCAAAGCTATTGATGCTATTGTTTGCTAAATCCATTTGTGGCTGTAGATGGAGACTCAGCTCATTAAATTCAATGGCACGACGTAAATGGGCCTCCATTAATGCTTCATTTGGAAAGACAGCTGTCATATCTTCACGATAGTAACGGTAATGTGATCGGCCATGCTCTTTAGCAGAAAATAAAGCCTTATCAGCTTTCCGTACAAGTGTCTCTAAATCCCTTCCATCTGCTGGACTAAGCGAAATGCCAATCGACACGCTAATAAAATATTCCTGTCCATCTATCATAAACGGCTGTTTTAGAACATCCAAGATTGCATTCGCGGTATGCTCAATTTTTTGGATGGTTGCATCTTTTAGCACAAAGATAAACTCATCACTGTTATAGCGATAAAGGGAGCATTTTGAGTAACAAAGCTCACGAAGCCTATGACTAAACATACGCATAAGCTCGTCACCCTTGCTCTCGCCAAGAGATTCATTAAATTTTTTAAAGCGATCAATATCAACCAAAATTAGAGCAGCTTGCTTGTGTTCTTGCTTTTTGTCATTTAAATGGTGCAGCCAGTGTTCTTTAAAAGCCTTTCGGTTCCAAATACCTGTTAATTCGTCCATCAGTGCTAGGTAATAAAATGCCTCATGATCATTCATAAATGAATTGGCTTCTTTGACAAATAAATGTACCCCTATTACCTCACCATTATAATAAGTTGGATGCGTTCTTAAATAAAAAGGCTCTTTACTTAGCAATTGGCCCTTTAATAAACACCTAGGCATGCCAAAAGCTGAACCTTCAATGGTTTTGGCAAATAATAATTTAAATTCATTGCTATATCTATTTTCTAATAATGAAAAAATATCTAGTCCTATTAGGCTGTGCTGCTCTCTAGATAAGACAGAGGTAGCAGCAACGTTCTGATGGATAATACGACCTTGTATATCTGTCGTTAACACTGGGCTCACATGTTGCTCCACAAATTGTAAATATGGCGCTACTTCACTTTGTGTTGCACGAAGGATCATAGCAACCATAGAATTAGCTAAGTGCTGTACATGAATCACAAATGTTTTTTTTTGAAGATCAGTACCTAATGTTAGGACATGTTGTTGATTGACATCTTGATTTAGCAGTTCCGACAATTGCAGCCAGCATGGCTCTGAAAAAAAATGCTCCGCGTTCTTGGCTGAGCTATCTTGTAACTCAAGCAATAAAGATAGCTTATCATTAAATTCAACAACCTCAAACACGGCCGTATCCACTTTTTTCAAACAGACAACTGCATCAAATGGATTCAATTGGATGAGCTGCTGATAATCTGCAAATGGCGCTACACTCTCTCTATATTTTTTCATTCTATCCCTCACTAAGTAGCGTGTTTGCTCTATTCTTCGTCTAGCGTAGGCTTTAATGCATCCTTTAAGAAAACTTCCTGGCTATTTAACGGATCTTCGCTACGATCAAACTCTTTGTAATGGTATTTACCATTCGAGTCTTGAATACGTGCTTTCGCAGTATCCATTAATTGTGCATTCATTATGTCAATAATACGAGTTTTTGCTTCACTTGCATATACAGGGAACAATATTTCTACACGTTTAATCATATTGCGTGTCATCATATCTGCTGACGATAAATAGACTTTATTTTCTCCATTATGATGGAACCAATAGATACGAGAATGTTCTAGGAAACGGCCAACAATACTTGTCACTGTAATGTTTTCACTTATACCAGGAATACCTGGTCTAATACAGCAAATACCACGTATAATGAGTTCCACTTTTACACCTGCAATGGATGCTTCATAAAGCTTCATCATTAAGTCTTTGTCTGTCAGTGAGTTCATTTTTGCCCTAATAAAACCATTACCATGTTTTTTATGACAAGCAATTTCTTCATCCATTAAACGAATAAATTCATCTCGAATATCAAATGGTGCCACGACTAAATGATTAAAGGTAGGCTTTTCTGTATAGCCGCTTAAGTAGTTAAAGAAGTTTGTCGCATCAATGCCAAACTCTTTATCTGTAGTTATTATGCCCATATCCGTATAAATTTTTGCAGTAGCATCATTATAATTTCCTGTCCCAAGATGGACAAAACGCTCAATTTTACCGTTACGACGACTAACAACTAGTGTTATTTTAGAGTGCGTTTTTAAATTATTCATGCCATAAATCACAAGACAGCCTGCTTGTTCTAATTGTTTTGCCCAGTGTACATTGTTTTCTTCATCGAAACGAGCCTTTAGTTCAACTAGCACTGTTACTTGTTTGCCATTTTCAGCTGCAAGTTTTAATGCTTGTATAATCGGTGAATTGCCACTTACTCGATATAATGTTTGCTTGATTGCTAATATATTTGGGTTAACCGCTGCCTCTGCAATAAAATCAACAATTGGAGCAAACGATTCATATGGATGATGGAAAAATATATCTTGTTGTAGAGCTTTTTCAAAAATATTTTCATCTGATTGTAAATCTAAAGGTGGCTGTGGAATAAAGCTTTCATATTCTAGATGCTCGCGACCAACAGAAATACCTTTAACAAAAGAGAACATAAAGGTTAAATCCAAAGGCCCATCAATATGGAACACATCTGTTTCTTCAATTTCAAATTCATCTAATAAATATTGAAGTACTTCCTCATTCATTTCTCCAACTCGAACTTCTAAACGGCTCCCTACGCCCCATTTTCGTTTTTTTAGTTCCTTTTCAATTTCAACTAGCAGATCGCGAGCCCCCTCTTCATGGATCGTTAAATCTGCATTTCTTGTTAGACGGAAAGCTTGTGCTGATTTTACACTATAGCCATAAAATAGCTTTTCAATATGCGCTACAATCACGTCCTCCAATAAAACAACAATTGTTTTCCCTTCTTCGGATGGTACTTTTATATAACGGTCTAGGACAGAAGGGACTTGTACGATGGCTACTTTTTCCCGACTTTCAACTTCTGTCTCATCCTGCTCTAACAGTACGAGTAAATTCAATGTCTTACCAAATAATGTTGGGAAAGGACGATACGCGTCTACTGCTACAGGGGTTAAAACTGGGAAGATTGTTTCCGCAAACATCTCATTGATAAATGCTTTTTGTGCTCTGTTTAAATCTTTCATATCTGCAATATGTACATTATGCTGTGGAAGCAAATCATAGATTAAATGACGATAAACTTCTGTCTGTCGACGAACTAATGCTTGTGTACGCTCTGCAATTTTCGCCAACTGCTCCTTTGGTGTTAATCCAGATTTATTTTCAGGTTTATGAAAGCCAGCTCGAACTTGATCTTGTAGCCCTGCAACACGCACCATAAAAAATTCATCTAAATTTGAGCTAAATATAGCTAAAAATTTCAAACGCTCTAGCAGAGGATTATTGATATCCTCCGCTTCCTCTAATACTCGTTCATTAAAGGCAAGCCAGCTCAATTCCCGATTATTATAGTACTGAGGCTTGGCAATCTCCTCTAATAACCGACTATGTTTTTCTGAAAAGTCTTCCTCATGTAGCTCGTTTTTCGTTACTTCAGTTGTCATCCATTGTTCCACCCTTCTTCAATAAAATTGATCCTCATTGGGATTTTTAATGCTCGTTCTAAATGTTTTCTATGGCGATTGGCTTGATACTTTTCAGCAGCTGCATTCTTTTTCACATAAATATCCAGTTGTACATGATCCTCTTCTGTGCGCATCTCAATGGCATGAACAACATTGCGCTTTGACACATTTAACGCATAGACAAATTTTAATAACGCTCCAAAATCTCGTAATTTGCGATATTCCTCACGATCCATCCATGTTGCAAACGGAGCGGCAAATCGTTCAAAATAATCTTTATTTTTATAGGATGCAAGAAGTGCTAGTTTTACTCGTTCTAAATGATTTAAACCATCAATGGATTGATTTGCGATTAAATAAAAAGTATGTTGGCTGGAAGAGCTTAATTCAATATACTCTCCAATATTAAAAACCTTGGCCGCTTTCGACAATAAATGCAAATCTTCTGGATGATATTGCAAATAACCTAAATGACAGCATTCACGATACAATTGGTCTGCTAAATTCATTAAATAATCAACTTCCATTTCAGTTCGACCATACTGACGTGCTAATCTTCTTGCATTCCCTTCAAATACATTGTATTTATCAAAGGCCTGTGCATCTGTTTGCAAAATCCGTTGAAAAATGAGTCCCTCACGTAAACCTCTCTTTGTCAGTTGGAATGTCCCACTACCAACCGCCTCCATTAACACTCTAAATACCTCTAATGCAGGTACAATAATATCTGCGCGATCCGATGAAAGCCCATCTAATTGTTTCAATTCCTGAAAGCTTAGTTGACCTAAAAATGAGCTTAAATCATCCAAATCTGCCTTAGACATTTCGTAGCCATGCACACTTGCAATTGGATAGTCATGCTTTTGCTGATGAATTTGTACAATATTCCGCGCACTACCACCAATTGCGATAATAGGTAATGCGACATTTTGTATCCAAGGGAGTGTTTGAAATTGCTCTTTAATAAAGGCAATGAGTTCCACTTTTTCACTACTATTCATAATGTCGCCTTTTACAAATCGTTGCTTTAAAGAAACTGTCCCAAATGGAAAACTATGTGATTGCTGAATTTCTTTATTTTCAAAGAGCGTAATTTCGGTACTTCCACCACCAATATCAATTGTTACGGCCGATTTTGTACCCATGGAATAGGCAACTGCAACATAGCCAAAATAGGCTTCTTCTTCTTCTGATAAAAGCTCAATTTGGATACCAGTTCGTTTTTTCATTTCCTCAATAATTTGATCTCGATTAGTGGCTTGTCGGATAGCAGCAGTTGCAGCTGCTTTGACATCAGTTATTTCAAAATCCTCTAGCATCGCTTTGAATGTGAATAAAGTTTCTGATAACACTTGAATACCTTCTTCAGACATTTCTCCTGAAGGCAATATATATGTACGCAAACGTGCTACCGTTTTAATATTTCCTAGCTCACGAAGCCCCTCTTCATTATCATACTGATATAATACTAATCGAATGGTATTGGAGCCGATATCAATAATGGCTGTTTTTAGTTCATTCAAATCATCACATCCTCCAAGCCTATTTTGTTCATAAAATGTGGACCTATACAAAAAAGTCGGCACCCTTTTAAGGCATCCGACTTTTCTTTCATTTATTTTTACTTTTAGGATACCCATTATTAAAATTGTGAAGTATCTTGTAAGTCATTACCATTACAGAATAAGTTGGTCAACACGTAAAATGAGCTCTGCAATTTCTGGCTTACTAATTTGATCTTCTGCTCCTACTTGATCCCCTTTATGGCGAAGATCGTCTGTAATGAGACTTGAGAAAATGATGACAGGAAGCTTTTGAAGATCAGGGTGCTCTTTGATTTTTCGTGTCAAATGATGACCATCCATTTGTGGCATCTCAATATCAGTTACCACTAATTGAATATGTTCTGCGATATCGCTACCACTATTCGCAATTCCTTCTAAGTATTCATAAGCATCGCGACCATTTTCAAAGAATTCTACATTGTCATAACCAGCTTCGCTCATTGTATCGAATAATAATTTGCGTAATAATGGTGAATCTTCTGCAATTAAAATACGCTTTCCAGAACGTTCACGTTTACCAAGCTTTTTAACAGATTCCACACTAATTCCTGATTCAGGATTGATATCCACCATAATTCTTTCGAAATCTAGCAATAGAATCATTTGTTCATTTTGTTTAATTACGCCAATTACTTGTGATGTCCCACCTTGATACATATCAGATGGCTTTTCAATTTGATTCCATGAAATACGATGAATTTGTGTCACATTATCTACATGGAAAACAACACGTTGCTTATTGAATTCAGCCACAATATATTTTTGTTGAGGATTACGCTCCGCACCTTGAATTCCTAATACTCGCAGCATATCTACAACCGGTAATACTTCACCTCGTAATTGAATAATTCCTTCTACATGCGGGTGCGCGTGTGGGATAAATGTTACTGGTATCGGTTGAATAATTTCTTTCACTTTAATGACATTGATGCCGAATTTATTGTTTGCTACTTCAAATTCAACGATTTCTAGCTCATTTGTGCCACTTTCTAATAATATTCCTTTATGTTCCAATGCAATCCCGCTCCTTTCTCTACATCTATTTATAATTCAATTGTATCATAGGCAATACATTTCTCCTACTTGCTATTTCCATTTTTATCATTAACTTTTAGATGTACCAATAGGCCGATTACTGTCATCACTATTAATGTTGATAACGCGACACGACTAGCAAGGGTGCCATAATCCTTCATCCATAATGTCACTGTTCCATATACGGCTGGACCGATAATCGATGATACTTTACCTGAAAAGGCAAATAAGCCGAAAAACTGCCCGCGTTTCTCATATGGTGATAATTCAATAATATAGGTCCTAGATGTCACCCACATGGATCCAAGAGATATCCCAAATAGACTACCTGCTAGCCAGAACATCCATTGTGCTGAGGCAAAAACAGCGAACACTAAAGCGATAATCATAATGAGCGCAACTATCGTAATGGCACGTTTAGCTCCTATGGATTTCGTTATATAGCCAAATGCAAGAGAACCAATGATTGTTGATACCGTAGAGACCAAATAAAGAACGATAAACTGACCAGAACTAAATCCAACAATTGCCGTAGCATAAACAGCCATCATGGCGATCGTCGTAGCAATGGCATCATTTAAAAAGAAATAAGCAATCATGAACGTAAAAATGGCCTTATATTGCTTCACATCCTTAAAAGTTTGAATGATTTCTTTATAGCCGTCTAAAAACTTTATGGACTTGCGCTGCGCTTTTGGAATAGGTGTATCTTTATTAATTAAAAATAATGGCAATGAAAATAATAAATACAAGATAGCTGTTGGAATAAACGCTCGGTGAAAATCGCTGTTACCGACATATAAATATACAAGTAATCCGAAAAGTGTGCCCAAATAACCAATTGCAACTCCATACCCTGAGATTAATGGCATCTCTTCTTTTGTTCCTAAATCACCCATCATAGAGTCGTAGAATACTAGACTTGAATTAAAGAAAAATTTTGCAATGACAAAGCTTGCAACTACTAAAAATAAACTAAGAGGGACACCTGAGTAGTTGGTTGTCGATTGTACATTTGCAAAGATCCCCATCATAAATGTAAAAAGAATGGAAATAGATGCAAACCATACGATAAACCTCTTTTTGTAGCCAGTGTTATCAATCCAAACTCCAAAAAGCGGTGAAAAGATAACGAGCAACAAGCTTGCAATCGCATTGGCGTAGGATATAAAGGTGCTTGCTACTTGTTGCATGACTTCATTCGTACCCAGCACTTCATCCATGTAAAACGGGAAAAAAATTGTATTTATATTTGAAGAAAAAATTGTATTCGCAAAATCATAAAATGCCCATGAAAGTATTGGCAATGATAAATAAATGGCTAATTGACTTCGATGCTGTACATCGATTGCTGTACCTTTCTTCATATAAAACCTCCCCTCTATTTTCTATAATAATCAATTAACCTCTCTCTGTAATAAAAAATATCTTTTTTTAAAGAAAATTAATATTATTTACAATATAACAGCAATTTCATTGAAAAATAACTGCCAAATGATCGATAAATGAACACTCATTTTCCTTCGTTTTCCGTGTAAACCAAAAAAAGATCTTTTGACAAGGTGAGGGGAGGTGATTTCCGTTCCGCCAGCGTCCTTTCCAGGGGGCGTCCGATGAGCCGCTGCGCTCACTGCGTTCGCTCCAGTGTCTTTTCCTGAACAAAATAGCCCTTTATTTATATTATTAGAGAGAGGATAGGCTCTTATTTACAATGTGGAGAAGTGATGAGTGACAACACCCCACCATAAAGAGTAGTGAATACCCTTCACTTTATTGGAAAACCTTTGCTAACAAGAAACATTTTTATGGATTGGAGTGGAAGGCTACTTGACTCCCGTAGGATAGCGAGACAGGCGAGCCTCTAAACGGAGCGGTAGCAGAGGAAGCGGCTCGGCGCTCGCCCACAGGAAAACAAGTAGCCTGCAACGGAAATCCATTTTCACCTTTCACAAATTCTATTGATTGTTTGTTTTTCAACACGATAAAAAGGTATTCAAGCCCCTCACTTGAATACCTTTTTATCATTTTTCATTTAGTGTCACCCAGTCAGAAGACCATTGTTCAATTGCTTTTAGCACTGGCGCAATAGCATAGCCCTTTTCCGTAAGCTCATACTCAATGACAACTGGTGTAGAAGGAATTACTGTACGTAACACGATTTGCTCTGTCTCTAACTCCTTTAATCGTTCTGTTAAAACACGACTGCTAATATTCAACTGATTTTTAATGGTTGAATAACGTTGTGGACCATCGAGCAACTGATAAATTAGCAAAGTATTCCATCGATGATTTAATATCATGAGTGCTTTTTCAAATCGTGGACAAATATTTTTTTGATCCAATCTACTAGCCTCCATTGTTGTTAGTTCCTATTTAACAGTATAGCACTTTTTCTAAAAAACCAATTCTAAAAATACATTAAGTTACTTGACAAAAGTTATTTTTAAAAATAAACTAGGTTACGAAATGTAAGTTAAAGAAAAGGAGTTATTTTATTATGCAAATGATTGGTTCAACTATTTTACGTGTCGTTCTTGGCATTATTTTTGCCGTACATGGTTTTCAAAAGTTTCAAGGTGGAATCAGCTACACAGCTGACTTCTTTGATAGTCTAGGTATACCAGGATTTATGGCGTATATCGTTGCGATTATTGAATTAGTAGGCGGAATTGCCATTATTTTAGGTTTAGCCACTAGAATCTTTGGCGCTTTACTAACGATTACAATGATCGTTGCTATCTTTACAGCAAAACTAAGCATTGGCTTTATCGGAGCTGATGGATTGGCTGGTTATGAATTAGATTTAGCTTTAGGCGCTATAGCCCTTTATTTTGCTTTAGCAGGAGCATCTAACTTCTCTTTAGATTCTCAACTTTTTGGTAAAGAGTAGTACTAAAAAACCTGAAGTCTCCCAAGAAATAAAGGGACTTCAGGTTTCCTATTCACGCCACTATTTATAATACTTTAGAAGAACTTGTGTACCATTATCACCATAGCCCTCTTCAATCAATTTCTCATACATGTCATATGCTAATGAAAGCCCTGGTAAAGAGATGCCCATTTTTTTGGATTCATCTAAAGCAATTTTCATATCTTTGACAAAATGCTTAACATAAAAGCCTGGGGCAAAATCCTCTTGTATCATGCGTGGAGCTAAATTGCTTAAAGACCATGAGCCAGCTGCCCCTGATGCGATCGATTGTAATACCGTCGGTAAATCTAATCCTGCCTTTAAACCATATGCTAGTGATTCGCACACTCCAATCATACCTGAAGCAATGACAATTTGATTGCACATCTTTGCATGTTGCCCAGCACCCGCTTCACCTTGATAAACAATATTTCCCCCAAAATGCTTCATAATTGGCAATACCTTATCATAGGTAGCTTGATCGCCGCCAATCATAATGGACAATGTACCATTTTGTGCTCCTATATCACCACCTGAAACAGGAGCATCTAAAGCCTCTACACCCATTGATAGGGCATGCTCATAAATTTTCTTTGCCAAGGAAGGCTCTGAAGTCGTCATATCAACGACAATGTTACCTTGCTCTGCTGTTTGGAAAAGACCATTTTGCCCAAAATATACTTCCTCAACATCTGAAGGATATCCAACCATTGTGAAGGCAATGTCACGATTTTTAAATGCTGCTGCTGGCGAACTTGCCCAAGACGCTCCCAATGCTACAAGAGGTTCTGCTTTTTCCTTTGTCCGCGTAAACACAGATACTTCATGCCCATTTTTTATTAAATGTTTAATGATGCTAGCACCCATCACACCAGTGCCAATAAATGCTATACGTTTCTTCGTCATATGTACATGCTCCTTTATTTTAGAATGTCTGCACTCTCTGTGAGAATCCAAACTCTGTATCTTTTCAGTTTAGGTGAAGGAAACATATAATTCAAACTCTTCCCATAACTTGTACTAAACTTTTTATGTATGACATATATACCGAATAAGCGAAAAAAAAGAGAGCAAGTGATTGGGGGATCACTGCTCTAAAGGGGGAAATGAGAATGTTGCTGTGTTCATAGTAAGTTATTCCCCATTGACATGCATTTTAAACATATATGTTAAAATGTTTTTACTCTGAATACTGGAACAATCTTTTTAGTTTTCTTGGTCTTTTTCTTCCTCAAATGCCATCTGTCTATAATAAGTGTTCATTAACTGATCTAATCTGCGACTCAGTTGAATGGTTTTTGCATTTTGTAACCCGTTTTCTACACCTGAGCGAATCATCATCTCACGAGTTTGTTCCATTTGTTTCAAGAGTAGATTGACCATTCATACAACCCTCCACACACAAATAATCATACCATTATTATACATTTATATTTTATTTCTTACAGCATTAACTTACGACAATGTTCGACAAATTTTAACTTCTCGGAAGTTCAGTATAAGTATATATAATCCGTCCATTTTGTTTGGCCTCACCCCTATAATGTTTAAATAAAGGATGCTTTACAAGTATTTCGCGAAATTCATAAAAATCTTCCTTTTGAATTTCAATACTTTCTATTTCCCCGTTTTGTAATTGTTTAAGCATATTTTCGTATTTTTCCATTTATTTTATACCTCTCTTTTCATCTTTTGTGTAATAAATTATGAATTATTTAAAAAAAGCTTTACGTTTCCCAAATTTTCATGCAAACTGTATATTATTAGTCGATGAAGGAGCTGACTGTCTGTGAAAATAGCTGAAGTTGGAAATATTATCGAGTTTAAAAATGGTCTACAAGGTATTGTCGAAAAGGTAAATGAAAATTCGGTGATTGTTAATTTAACATATATGGAGAATTTTGATTCCCTTGAGATTGAAGAGAAAACGGTCGTCAATCATAAACGTTATAAAATTTTATATACTAATGAAGCTTAATAGTCCGAATAGTCCCTATTTGTCTTTATAGATGATAAGGGGCTATTTTTTTGATAAAATTAAAGTATGGAGGTCGAATATGCTAACAAATTCGAAACAAACACTACTATTTCTCCTTTCTTTATTATTCGTTTATGGCATGCTTGCTTTTACCTTTGCTAACCAAGCAGTATTTTGGTACATGTATGCATTTACTTTATTAGTATGTATTGCCATCGCCATCTTAGCTGGCTCCATTGAAGATAAATTACCTACATGGCAATTTTTACTCTTTGGTATTGGATACGGTACCATCACATATGGTATCATTCGCTTTGGTTACTGGCTCGCTCCATATATTAATAATAATTTAGTACAATCCGTTCAAAAGTTTTTAACAAACTATGGACCACAAAATATTTGGCACTATGTTTTACTCGTATTCATCGTTGCCATAGGTGAAGAACTATTTTGGCGTGGTTATATCCAACAGCAGTTAAAACGCTTTATGCGTCCATCGTTGGCCGTTATAGTAACTGCCATACTGTGTGCGATATCAATTGCTCTAAGTGGTTTTATACTTGGTGTTATAGCTGTACTTTTGGCAAGTATTATTTGGGGCTTCATCTATGAGTGGAAAAAAAGTATGCCACTTGTTATTGTAGCTCATGTCGTTTTTGTACTATTATTATTTTTAGTGTTGCCTTTAACATCATAACATTTAATTTTGGAAACATTTTATCTTTACAAACGTTTAATTTAGAAAAGGAGGGTTTTTTATGCAAAAAAAATTATTTTCAATTCTTGCATTAGTACTAACAGCCGTATTAGTTGTAGGTTGTAATACCTCTGATAAAACAGGGGATTCAGATGCTCAACAAAATGAGCCATCCAATACTGGTGTTGATCAAAAACCATCTGGAGATGAAACTGCAGGCGAATCACAAGAAGATGAGGAAACTCCTGCATCAGATGATACAAATACAGAGGATACTTCTAAACAGCCACAACAAGATGTGAAATACGTACAAAAAGGCGAAAATAAAACGGAAACAGCCACTCAGTCTGAAAGTGTCAATCAAACCTACAAGCTACAACAGCTTCCAGGATTTACAATGACACAGGAAGAACCAGGTAAAGATATGTTAGTATCTAATGATGATGACGAAGTGTTTATGCGTATTGAAACAATTGAAGCATCACAATCAAGCTTTGATGAAGTGAAAACAACTATGCAAGATTATATGAATGCTGTAGGCGAAACAGTAGCTTTAACTACTGAAGAATTAGCAGCATTTAAAAATGTTCAACATATCGAGGGTTATGTCGTAGACTTTGACACAGAGAAAGTTATTGGGGTTGTTTTTGAAAAAGATGGTCTCATTACAAAATTAACAATTCACGATAACGATAAACAAGATTTAACAGATGCTATGCTTAATATGGCAGCCACTATCTCTAAAAAATAGTAAGACAATAAGGACGATAGACATTGTCTATCGTCCTTTTATTTCCATTATAAAAAAGTTGTCTCAAATCAATGAGACAACTTTTTTAATAAGATAAATCCTTAATAGAAAGGCCTATTTTCTTTAATAACGTAATTGCTTGTTCCTTTTCTTGCGGTGATAGCACACTCATTAATTCATGCAAATGCTGCTCGTGTTTTGGGAATAGCTCTGCCATAAAGGCTTCACCTTCTCCAGTGATTTCTGCATATGTCACACGACGATCTGAAGGACAAGAAACACGTAATAAATAGCCTCTCTTTTCAAGCTTATCAATGACATACGTAATAGACCCACTAGCGAGCAAAATTTTATTGCCTATTTGCTGTAAAGGTTGTCTCCCTTTATGGTAAAGAAGCTCTAGAACAGCAAATTCAGTTGGGTTTAAACCATTATCCTGAAATAATTGATGTGTTGTCTCATTGATCGCTTTCAATGCACGCGATAGTACAATATATAATTTTAAAGATTGTTTTAGATCTTCTGACTTCATATTCTTTTCCTCTCACTTCGCTCTTTATATGACATTATAGCGATATTAGAAAAGCATTGTCAAAAGCATTATATGATTTAGAAGGTTTTATTGTGAATTATCTCACCATTTTTACTCTATTTACGTTACTAAATAAGCAGAATCTTTTGAGGATACTTCCAATGTATCAAGTTGATTAAATGTGTAAATTGGGAACTGCAGATGGAAGCATGTCCCCTTCTGTAGTTCACTATTAACGCCTATTACCCCATCATGTTCTTCAATCACCTTTTTCACGAAAGCAAGGCCCAGTCCTGTCCCTGTTGATTTTGTCGTGTAAAAAGGCTGGAATAGGTTTTGAAGTGTCGTGCTGTCCATGCCAACCCCTTCATCTTTAATCATAAGCTCGACAATCGCACAGTCATTTGTCGCCATTTCAACTGTAATCGTGCCACCATTATTCATGGATTCCATTGCATTTTTAATTAGGTTCATTAACACCTGCTTTAAGCGATTCTCGTTGCCACCGATATAAATTTGGTTAGAAGGAGAAATGTACTGAATCATAATATTTTTCATGAGTGCATCTGGTAGCATAAACTCAATGACTTGCTTTACAATATGATCCAGTTCTAATAATTCAACTTTCATCGTCGTTGGCTTAGACAACACTAAAAGCTCGGATAAAATTTGTTCCATCCGTTGAAGCTCACTGTCAATAACAGAGAGATACATGCGTGATTCATCATCAGCATTTAACTTTAATAATTCAGTAAATCCCTTTAAAGAAGTTAATGGGTTACGAATTTCATGCGCAATACTTGCAGCCATCTGTCCCACAACATTTAATGCTTGCTGATGCTCGACTTTATGCTGAAGTTGTTTTTTCTCTGTTTCATCATTGATAACCGTGACAATAATATTATTGTATTCATCGAAAATACTGGAAATTTCATAATAGCAAGTTCTGCTTACTTGTGTTTCATCGACTACATGAATACTTGCATGCTTGTCACCCATCAGCTTAGACAGGTATGATGTAATTTGTCCCTTTTTCAATGTAAATGAATCGAATATATGTTGATGTGCTTTATGGAGCAACTGCGAATTTTCAACTTTCAGAAACATTTCCGCATACTTATTAAGCCCAAGAATAATACCGCTAGCATCGCTTACAATAACAGCATAAGGTAAATAATCGTATGCATTAAAAGATTGTGATCTTTCATGCGCCTGACTCATGTATAATTTATGAGCAACATCATCATTTAGTGTAGAAATTTGCGCAACAATTTCTTCTGTATTAGGATCATAAAAACATTTAAAAGACAGCATTTCATAGTCGTTTCCAGTTGTACGAATATTAAAAATTTCTTCTGAACGTAAATCATTTTGTAATTGTTTGACGAATTTAGTCCATTTAAAATTAGATGGCTCGTCCATAGCTAAATAGCCAATATACGTTAAATTAAGATTAAAACGTTTAATAGCAGCCTCATTAACGTTCAAAATTTTCCCTGCTTTATTGAGTATAAGTGTTGGTGACGAAGTACTTTTCATAAGATTTCCAAAACATTGATTAATATCATTTTGCTTCAACTTTCTCACCGAACCTTTCAAAAGAGTAAAAAACCTCTAAATCGAATTTTGAGCCTTTACTATACTTTATGACAGCACGATTCTATTATTACAAAATTTAGTAAATTTAAGTATTTTAAATTATTTCACGAACCGTTCACAAAATAAATAGGTAAAAAGAATTATATTGTATGTCAGATACTTGACTGATACAATAAGATGTTGAAAGGAAGATTATTGCATGAATACTATTTTAACTACTTTAAATGCAAAGTATATTCACACAAATTTAGCATTGCGCTATCTTAAAGGCGCCGCTTTACCAGAATTTAATCCAATTATAGCAGAGTACACTATTAAGGATCCTGCTTTTAATATTGTATCAGATTTATTCCAAAAAAAACCTGATATTGTTGGATTTAGTTGCTACATCTGGAATATAGAAGAAACCATTCACGTTATAAAAATGTTAAAGACTGTCTGTCCAAATGTTAAAATTTTGCTAGGAGGTCCTGAGGTTTCTTACGATTCTCATCATTGGTTACGTCAAATACCCGAGGTAGATTTTATTGTCATGGGCGAAGGAGAAACTTCTTTCAAACAATTATTACGCTATTTCCACGGTGAAATTTTGTTAGAGGATGTTCCAGGCATTTGTTATTTAGAGGATGGAAAAGTCAAAATTCACGCTATGCCACCTAAAATTGATTTGCGTGAATTACCAAGTCCATTCCGCTTTGAGGAGGATCTTCCCCATTTAGGTAAACGCATTCAGTATATCGAAACAAGTAGAGGCTGCCCATTTAGTTGCCAATTTTGTTTATCTTCTATTGAAGTAGGTGTACGATACTTTAACCGTGAAAAAATAAAAGAAGATATTCGTTTTTTAATGGATAACGGAGCTCGGACAATTAAATTCGTGGATCGTACCTTCAATATTAGCCGTAGCTATGCAATGGAAATGTTCCAGTTTTTAATTGATGAACATAAACCTGGTGTTGTATTCCAATTTGAGATTACTGCAGATATTATGCGCCCTGAGGTGATTCAATTCTTAAATGACAATGCACCAAAAGGTTTGTTCCGTTTCGAAATTGGCGTACAATCTACAAACGATTTAACCAATACACTCGTGAAACGTCGTCAAAACTTTGAAAAGCTAAAACGAACAGTAACAATGGTGAAGGATGGCGGAAAAATAGATCAACATTTAGATTTAATTGCTGGTCTACCAGAGGAAGATTACGCAAGCTTCCGTCAAACGTTTAATGACGTTTTTGCGATGAGACCAGAAGAGTTACAGCTAGGATTTTTAAAGCTTTTACGTGGTACAGGCCTTCGATTAGAAGCGGAAAAGTTTGGTTATACCTATGTGGATGTCTCTCCTTACGAAATCTTTTCAAATAATGTGCTAACCTTTGATGATATCGTACGCATTAAACATGCAGAGGATGTTCTTGAGAAGTATTGGAATGACCATCGGATGGATCATACGATTGAATACTTAGTTACTGAGGTCTTTGACACACCATTTGATTTTTTCCAAAACTTTGGGACGTATTGGGAAACAAAAGGTTGGTCTCGTATTGGCCATCAGTTGGAAGATTTATTCCGCCGTTTATTAATGTTTTTAGAAACTGTGGAGGGCGTGAATTTAAATATTATCCAGAGTCTCATGCAGCTTGATTATCTAATGGCACAGCAGTTCCAACCACGTAAGCTGTGGTGGAATGAACGCCCAACAGAAGAGCAACAAAAAGCCCTTTATCAAGCATTACGCGAAGATCCTACTATCGCTGGCGAGGAATTTGCTAGCTTTAAGCTATCTGAGAAAGAGTTGTTTAAGCATACACTGATTATCCCTCATGGCCTTGACTATCACAATTTCCTAAATGGCAAAATTGTACAAAAAAATGGCTATCTGTTAACCTATTTCCGTCACGGTCAGCAACCATATTTTGCATCTATCCACTCTAGTTAATAATAAAAGCTAGTCCTGTGCTAACAGTCAGGACTAGTTTTTTTCTTTCTTAAACAATTCTTAAATCCTTTTCACAAAAATAACATGACTGTATATGTACTTTCTTCGACTAACTAAATGAGTTAGTCAAGTATTCATAGCCTCCCTCCAAAAGTTTAGGGCAAATGCCTTAAAGACAAGCTAGTTCTATTTTGTAAATAATACCCACAAAAATTTTAAAAATGCGGGAAAAACAATTTTAAATTTTTTGAAAATTGTATGACAATTTCGTATTTTTCACCTTTTTTAATGAAAAATACACAGGAATGTTCTTTATTAAGTATCATTTTCTTCTAAAACATTCCCCATTATTACGCATTTATTCGTGTAGCTTTTTTATGTGTTTTTTTATTGTATTTGAACTACCTATATTAAGGCAATTACTTTTTAATTCCTTAAAATTAACTTTTGATAGGGGACGCGAACAAAGGGTATTCCCTTATGTATATACACCTGTAATGACAACTTTCGACAAATTACTTCTTTTTTATCTATATATAATAGAAGAAAGTCATTTACTATACTTATAATATTTACCAGTAAATTCGTTTTATTCATAAAATAATCTTTTACTTTAAACTATTATAATATACCAATATTTAGAAACTAGATATTAGTATTGATTGGTCAAAATAGGGTAATTATTTTTTTAGAATCATATTAATAGTAATGTGTTATGCTCCCTAGTTAGCATGAGTATTTCAAGATGCATACACACTCTCAGTTATGAAGTAAGAAGCTGATGTAGATATGTTAGTACCATTCTTGCTCACAAAAATAGAGAGATAACTGCAAATAGCTATTTACATGTAACCACTGAACATGAAAGAAGTCCCCTCAAAAAATTCAGTGATTATCTAGAAAATTGAACTTTCGGGGGCAAAAAAGGGCAATCTAATGATTGTCCCTTACAAAGCCCTTATATACCATCGTTTCGTTATAATTACCCAATGATTACGCGTTCCTTTGGATAATGGAAGCTTGATTTTTTCCCTCTACCCCCACCACCAAGTGTGTAAAGGAAGGAAATTAACCCTACTCGACCGATAAACATTAAAATAATGATAATGATTTTACCAATGACAGATAAGTCCTCGGTGATTCCTAACGACATACCACAAGTACCGAACGCTGAAGTGATTTCAAAAATGATCTGAATCAGTGATGCTTGTGGCTCTGTGATGAGTAAGATAAGTGTAGCAATTAACACCATAAAAAATGCTAATAAAATAACGACGAATGAGCGAAAGACATCTATTAAATGAATTTCTCGCCCAAATACTTGAATATCTTCTCTTCCCCTAGCAAAAGTAATTAAGAATAAAATAGCTAAGGCAAAAGTAGTTGTGCGAATCCCTCCACCAACTGAGCTTGGCGAAGAACCGATGAACATAAGGAAACTCATAAATATATCTGTTGCTTCACTAAATGTCGTAACATCGTATGTTGTCAATCCAGCCGATCTTGTTGATACTGAATGGAACATCGCCGAAAATAGCGCCTCGTGCCAGGACATTTCCTTGAAGGAATGGAAAGATTCAAGAAGTAAAATGACAAGTGCACCTACAACAAATAAAATAGCGTATGTGGATGTAGTAATTTTAGTAAATAAACTAAAACGAAAATTCTCACGTCGATTGAGCAAGAACGTTTTTAATTCGATTAATACTGGGAAGCCGATAGCACCTAACACGATCAGTACCATTGTAACCATTTGTACAAAGTAATCATCATGAAATGGCAGTAAGCTCATTCCAGTTATATCGAAACCACCATTTGTTGTAGCAGAAATGGAAGCAAATATCCCATGCAAAAAGGCTTCTTCTAATGTATCAAAATAATTGGTGAAATGTAGCGTTAAAATAATCGTACCCGCAACTTCAATGCCAAATAAAATCTTTATGATTTCACGAATTAGTTTCACAACACCGGACAAATTATACTGGTTATGGTCAATCATAATTAATTGACGCTCACGCATCCCAATTTTTTTCCCTACTAGCAGCCACACAAAGGTACCAAGTGACATAATACCAATGGCCCCTAACTGTAAAATAACAAGAATCATCACAAGCCCAAAGGTTGTATAGGTTTCCGAAATAGTAATCGTTGTTAAGCCCGTGACACTAACTGCACTTACTGCTGTAAACAAGCTGTCTAAAAAGGAAATTCTTACGCCCTCTTGATGAACGCCTGGAAGTCGTAATAACAGGAAGGAAATCGCTATAGCTATAAAGTAATAAGAAACAAGTACCTGAAATGGTGTGACAAGTCTATTTGATGATTTTTTCCAAGGCACTTTAACAACTCCTCCCACATATGATGCCCAACTAGATAGATAATAGTATAGAAAAGATACATAAAAAAAGAAAGAGAAATAGTAACAACTATCCCTCCCATTTAGATACTAATTATTTTTTTTATGACGAACTCCCACTAGGTAGCCCACAAATGCAATGCCTAGTAAGACTATCCAGAATGTTAATTCCCATGCAGTTGAATGGGGAAACTCTACAGGTAATATCCCTACTTTTTCATGAGCTAATGTTAAGACAACGAGCTTCACACCGACCCAACCAACGATAAGAAATGCTGCCGTTTCAAGTGAAGGATAATCGTTCAATACTTTAACAAACCATTGTGCTGCAAAACGCATCATAATGACACCGATAAATCCACCAAGAAGCATGACAATAAATTGTCCTCCATTGATGCCACCAATATCAAAATTTCCTAAGTGAGGCAAAGTTACAGCGATCGCAACGGCTGCCAACATCGAATCAATAGCAAATGCAATATCTGCTGCTTCAACCTTAAGAACCGTTAACCAGAATCCAGAACCCTTTTTCTCTGCTCTTTCAGCTGTTTCCTCTTCATCATCTTTATGTTTACGCAAATCATATATATTTTTCGCAGACATAAACAATAGGTAGGCCGCACCGACTGCTTGGATTTGCCAATAGTTTACCAATACTGTAATAACAAATAAGGCGGAAAATCTGAAAATCAGTGCTCCAAATAGTCCATAAAATAACGCCTTTTTTTGCTGTTCTTGTGGTAAATGCTTGACCATCACAGCCATCACTACCGCATTATCAGCTGCAAGTAATCCTTCTAATACAACAAGGACAATTAACACCCAGCCGTATTGTAATATAATTGCTTCCATTCTAGTGCCTCCTCTAAGCTCTATCCCTAAAACGACCATTTTATCTAAAGTACAAAAGAAAAAAGCCTCTGCCCTAATTCAGGCAAAGGTCTCGCTAAGTAAATTCGTACCTACTTCTTTTATGGTACATCAATCTACACGTCATTACGTATAGAGCCATTCACTATCACACCCGATGGTCATAACCATGTCTTGACGAATGTGAAACCAGGACATATCATTCCTGTTAGCTACTCCCCTTTGACAAATTGTCGAAGGTATCTTCTTTCCATCATTATAGCACTATCATTTACAACTGACAAAAATATCTATATTGTTTTTACTTAATCTGAATTTGATAGCTCTTCTCTTCCTTATGTGCTAAATAAAAGGCAATCATTTTTGGCATAGTCTGTATAAAATCAGGGCATGTAATACCACCTTTTTGTAAAATTTGCTGTGCTTCAGCTGTGTCAAATGTGGCATTCCATGTTAAATAATCTAGCGTTTCTTGTTCAACTCCAAGTTTTTTTCGAATAAAAGGAACTTGTAACGATAGCTTTGCTAATATAAATGGGAAACGTCCCTTTGGATAGACATTCGTTATTAATTTCACCATAGTACGGTATACTTCCTGTACAGGGTGAGGATTGGGATCTGTTAAATGAAGTGTCTTGCCTTCTGCACCTTGTTCATTCACTACAAAAACTGAGGCATTTAAAATATAATCAACGGGCACGACATTAATCGTTGATGTCGATCGGCCGATGTATGGAATAAAGGGTAAACCCTTTATTCGTTCTACTAAATTTAAAAAGAAGTAAGGTCCATCAAATTTAATGGTTTCACCTGTCATTGAATGCCCTCGCACTATCCCAGGTCTAATAATCGTAAGTGGTATTTCTGATTTTAAATCTTCAACTCGAAGCTCGGCCTCATATTTTGTTTCCTCATAGTAGTTTTTAAATGCTGGAGGCCGAATGAGTTCATTTTCACGCAGTATCCCTTCACGTGTGCCTGCCACATAGGCTGTACTAAAATACATATAGCGTTTTAAATTCGGTAAGGTGCGCACAAAATCATTGACCATTGTTGTACCATGGACATTCACTTTCCATGCAAGATCACGTGGTACCGCTAAATCATAAATAGCGGCTAAATGCCAAAGCACTTCTATTTGCGGTACAATTCCACTGATTATTTGATCATCTAAACCCAGATTTGGCAGCGTAATATCGCCTTCTACAATATGAATTGAACAGTCAGGAAAAGCTTCTATTATTTTGCTTTTCTCCTGCTCTGCCTTAATGGTTTCACCTGCCAACACAATCGCAATCACTTGTTGTGTCTGTCTCTTTTGGAATAATGTCCGAATGAGTTGACTTGAAATGAAACCAGGAAATCCAGTAAAAAAATGAACGTTCATCTCCTATTCCCCCTTGAAATCTAGCGCATCTTTCTTGTTTCTTTATCCACTAAACTATAGATAATCGGTACAATGTACAATGTTAGCAATGTCGAGGTGACAAGGCCTCCAATAACCGCAATCCCCATCGGTTGGTTCATCTCTGTCCCTTCACCAATACCAAGCGCTAGTGGAAACAGTCCCAAAATAGTCGTTAATGCTGTCATTAAAATCGGTCGAAGACGATCTTGGCTAGCCAGTAAAATAGCTTCATAAGCAGACATGCCCTTCGCCTTTAGCTGGTTAATATAATCGACAAGCACAATGCCATTGTTCACGACAATCCCTACAAGCACTAAAATACCGATGACAGACGTCACACCGATTAAAGTATGTGTTGCGAACATAGCAATCGCCACACCGATGATCATTAATGGGACTGTAAACATGATGACAAACGGATATTTAAATGACTCAAATTGCGCAGCCATTACAATATAAACTAGTACGATTGCTAGCATAACTGCTAATAGCATATCGTCAATTGCACTATCATAAAGCTCTCGATCCCCACTAAAAACAATTTGAGTAGCAGGCGGTAAATGAACTTGGGTCAATGCTTTATCTACTTTTGCCGAAATGCCGCCCAATGATTCCTTTGTTTCATAATCTACAAAAAAGGCTACTGCTGCTGCCTGATCAGAACGACGAATGGACACGGGTCCCTCTTGTATAGATACAGTAGCAACATCCTCTAATTTCACAAACAACCCTGCTGGAGAACGAAGCTGCATGGCTTTTAGCGCATCTATACTCGTATTAAATACCTGTCCAAAACCCGTATAAACGGGTAATACAGCGCCGTCCTCAGTAAGTAGTTGAGACGTTAATTGTCCTTTTGTCATTTGGTTCACGGTTTGAGCAATTTGTGCTGGGATAAAACCGTAGTCTTTTGCTTTTTCTCGATCAACCTCAATTTGAATCTCTGGCACAGTCTGGTCTAGATCCGTTGAAACCTTTGTTACTTCTTGAATCGCTTGTAGCTCTTGCTGCACTTTTTTAACAGTGTGCTGTAGCCTTTGTTCATCTGAGTCTGTTAATCGGAACGTTAATGTATGTGGTGACGAACCCGTTGCTGTTGATACATTAAATGTAATATCAGCTTGCTCTCCAAGCTCTCCCTTTATATCTTGCTCCAGCTCTTCCACAAATTCAAAAATGGAACGTTGCCTTTCTGCTAATGGTACTAGTTTGACATACATTTCAGCTTGATTGGCGCTCGTTTGTCCACGCGCTTGGGATTGTTGCGTACCCCCAATTAAGCTAACATAAACATCCACATCTTTTTCCTGCTTCAAGCGCTCCTCAATATGCTTCACTACCTTTTCTGTTTCCGATACAGCGACACCTTTTTCAAGATTGACACTTATAGATGTGAATCCTTCATCGGTAGGTGGTAAAAATTCTGTACCAATTCTAGTCAGCACAAATAAGGATAAACCAAAGCACATCACCGTGAAAATTAGAATTAGCAGTCGATGCCGTAATACCCATACAATAGAGGATTTATAATGGTTGTAAAATTTAGAGCTACTGCGCTGCTCATAAAAATTGGTATTTTTCATTTTTAAAAGACGACTTGCTAGCATTGGGACGACAGTAAGCGCAACTACTAGAGAAGCGATTAGGCTGAACGAAATCGTTAGGGCGAATTCTGTAAATATTTGTCCAATCAATCCTTCGATAAACATAACAGGAATGAATACGGCTATAGTAGTTAACGTGGAAGCCGTAATAGCAAGTGCAACCTCCTTAGTTCCTTCCTGCGCTGCAGTAATAGGATCCTTTTCTAGCCCTAAATGTCTTTCGATATTTTCAATAACAACAATGGCATTATCCACTAGCATACCGATGCCCAGTGCAAGAGCACCTAATGTCATGATGTTAAGGGTAAAATCAGCAAAAAACATCAACACAAATGTCACAATAACCGAATAAGGAATAGCAATACCAATAATGATTGGACTCTTTACACTACGTAAAAAAACAAATAGGATGAACATCGCAAATAATCCACCTAAAATTAAAGAAGAGCCAATGTTATTAATAGCTAAATCTACATAATTACCTTGATCGACAAGAATGTCTGCCGTGATTCCCTTATATTGCTCTTTCTTTAGTAGTTCATCTAATGTTTGCTGAAACGCTTTCGAAACTTCTGCTGTATTCGCGCCAGATTCCTGTAAAACGGACATAAGGACTGCTGGATGCTCATTGGCACGAGTTGTCGTAATAGATTGTTGCTCTGTCCTCTCTACGGTTGCAAGATCGCTCACAGTTAGCGCTTCACCTGTTAACGGGTTCACTGAAACGATCAAACTTGCAATACTTTCAGGTGACGATAATGTACTTACAATACGTGTTGTTAACAGCTTACCATCATCTGTTGAAACAGGTTCACCAGGGAGAGATACATTATTCGCTTGGATAATTTGTATAATGTCTGCTTGTGTTAAGCCTTTTTCCACTAGCTTTGCTTCGTCTAATATTATTTGTACTTCCTCGATCAACTTGCCAGAAACATTTACACTTGCAACACCCTCTGTCCGTCGCAGTTCTTTTTCTAAGTCCTCTGCTAATAAACGTACATCTACATCATTATTTTCTGCACGTAATGATAGTTGAATAATGGGAAATTGAGACGGATCAAACTTTAAAAAACTAGGCTTGCCCGCATCATTTGGCAGTGGTGTCATATCAATTCGCTGTAAAATATCGAGTTGGATATCTTCCATATTCGTGGACCAATTAAACTCAAGCATAATTAAATTAGAGCCTTCTTGTGAGGTTGACTGTAGTTTTTTTATGCCAGGTAAGGTGGCAAGTGTAGCCTCTAATGGTTTCGTTATCTTCTCATTCACCTCTGTTGGACTTGCCCCAGGATAAGAAGTGACAACAACACCTATGGGGGGATTTAACTCTGGAATTAACGTAATCGGTATTTTTAATAAGGAGACACCGCCTAACAGGATGACAAAAAGCATCGTAACAATTGTAAAGACGGGTCTTTTAATGGAAAAATGACTAATATTCATATAAACAAACTCCTTTTTCTACCTCTTCCTTTCTAGGATAGCCGATTTATAAATGAGCTAAGCCCCCTTCAATTAGTTCGTCGTGCAATATATTTCCTAATACTGTCTATATTCTACAAACAGTGTCAATTTTCCTTGCAAAAAAACACGAATCGCAAAATTGTCGATTCGTGTTTGGTAATTATAGAAGGCTATAAAGTTTAATGTTTTCGTTTTTATCAGCAAACCAGCGCATGGCAAACTCATTTTCAAATAGGAAAACAAGATTATCAAAGCGGTCTTTCACTAGCATAGATCGACCAGAAGACATGGACTCTTTAACATCCTCTTCGTTTTCAATCCATCGTGCAATTTTAGAACCGATTGGCTCCATTCTTACTTCCACATTGTATTCATTTTTCATACGATGCTCAAACACTTCAAATTGTAATTGACCAACTGCACCAAGAATGACTTCCTCTGTATGCAGCGTTTTATAATATTGAATAGCACCCTCTTGTACCAATTGTAAAATCCCTTTATGGAATTGCTTTGATTTCATTACGTTTTTCGCTGTTACACGTACGAATAGCTCTGGTGTAAACTGCGGTAATTTTTCAAATTGGAATGTTTTCTTGCCACCTACAACAGTGTCCCCAATTTGGTAAGTTCCTGTATCATATAACCCAATAATATCTCCCGCAACCGCTTCATCTACGGTCTCACGATCATCTGCAAGGAATTGTGTAGATTGAGTCACTTTAAATGACTTACCTGTACGAGCTAATGTCATATTCATTCCGCGCTCAAATTTACCAGAAACAATGCGTACAAAGGCAATGCGGTCACGGTGGGCAGGATTCATATTGGCTTGAATTTTGAAAATGAAACCTGAAAACTCATTATGTTCAACAGGATCAATAAATTGCTCATCTTCGGTAATTCTAGGCTGAGGTGTCGGTGCAAATTGTAAATAGGTTTCAAGGAACGTTTGCACACCAAAGTTTGTTAATGCTGAACCAAAAAATACAGGTGTTAATTCTCCACGACGAATTTTTTCCTCAGAATAGGCATTTCCAGCTTCATCTAGCAGTAAAACATCATCCATTGCTTGTGAATAATAAGAAGTAACTTTCATTGGATGCTCCACAGCAAGCTCTCCATTGTCGTCAATTGGTAAGAATCGTTCAGCTTCATCTGTACGGAATTGCTCAATACGTTTATTATAACGATCGTAAATACCAAGAAACTCTTTCCCCATACCGATTGGCCAGTTCATAGGATAAGCGTTTATGCCAAGTACTTCTTCAAGCTCTTCTATTAACTCAAGTGGCTCTTTCCCTTGACGATCCAATTTGTTGATAAATGTAAAAATAGGGATACCACGCATTTTACAAACTTTAAATAGCTTTAATGTTTGGGCCTCGATCCCTTTGGCAGCATCCACTACCATGACAGCACTATCCACAGCCATTAATGTACGATATGTGTCCTCAGAGAAATCTTGGTGACCAGGGGTATCCAAAATATTCACACGAGAACCATTATAATCAAATTGCATTACGGATGAAGTAACCGAAATCCCACGTTGCTTTTCAATTTCCATCCAGTCAGACGTTGCATACTTACCTGTTTTTTTCCCTTTTACTGTCCCTGCGTCACGAATGGCACCACCAAATAGTAAAAGCTTTTCTGTAATCGTCGTTTTCCCAGCATCAGGGTGACTGATAATGGCAAAAGTACGACGTGATAGTATATCTTTTTCTAAATTTGAATTCATCTCGTCATTCTCCTTTTTTCATACTTAATAATAATAAAAGAAGACTTGCCTTTCGTACAACCTTTTTACATGAAATCTCAAAAAAGAAAACCCTTTAGTTCAACTAAAAGGGTTTCCTAACATTTAATCTTTCATTAAACAAATTTTAATCGGCCAGCTTCTATTGCAATTTCTGCATCACTATGTGGAAATTTTGTATCTTCAATAATTTGATAATCCTCATGACCTTTACCAGCAAAAATAATCATATCTCCTGGTTCGGCAACCTCAATGGCATGACGTACTGCCTCTGCCCGATCCCCGATACAAGCATAATGGTCATGAAGCATCCCTTTGGCAAGATCGCCCGTAATGCTATCATAGTCCTCATAGCGTGGATCATCTGTCGTCAAAATGACATATTCTGCAGCAGACGCTTTTTCAGCCATCGCAGGACGTTTCGATTTATCACGATTGCCACCTGTTCCAACTAAGAAAATCAGCTTACCCTTTTTATAAGGCTGTGCCGCTTCAATCGCTTTTTCAATTGCATCTGGTGTATGGGCATAATCAATAAAAATTTGTACAGGTAAATCTGAACAAACTTTCTCCATACGACCTTTAACTGGCGGTAGTTGCTCTATTTGCTCAATAATGGACTCCATAGAATACCCACGACCGTAAAATGCAATCATAGCTGCCAACACATTGTAAATATTAAATTCACCAAGCAAATTCATTTTTACACGATAAATCCCTTCTGGCATTTCCACATCAAACAAAGTCATATAGTCGTGATATTCACAGTTAATGGCACGGAAATCGGCCTTTTCATTTTTTAAACCATATGTCCACACTGGAAATGGTGTCATTGCGGCATAGCGCTCTGACCAAGCATCATCAGCATTTAAGACAACAAATTTGCTCTTTTCTAAATCTTGTCCAAGTTGGGAAAATAATAAGCCTTTTGCATGGCCATATTCCTCCATCGTACCATGGAAATCAAGATGATCATGTGTTAGATTTGTGAAAATAGCGATATCATAATCAACACCTGCTAAACGTCCAAGTGCTAAGCCATGTGATGAAACTTCCATCGTCATTAAACGACAACCTTCCATTTTTGCTCGGAAAATCATTTGTTGTGTCGATAAAGCATCACTCGTTGTATTGGCAGATTCATATAAAATACCATTTAAATTAAAACCGATTGTGCCGGATAAAGCGGATTTTTCGCCCATACCATGCATGATATTTTGAATAATTCCTGTTACGGATGTTTTACCATTCGTTCCAGTTACTCCAATCATCGTTATATCCTTAGAAGGATAATCAAAAAACTTTGCGGCTAATAAGCCTACCGCACGATCTGTATCTCTGACAATCACTTGTGCAATTGTCTCTCCTAACGGTAATTGACGTTCTGTTACAACGATTGTTGCGCCACCATCCACTGCCTTTTGCGCATAATCATGCCCATCCACTGTGTAACCTTTGATACAAACAAACATGCTATTTGGTTGCACACTTCTTGAGTCAATTACAATATCACTAACTTGATCTGGCAACACGCCAATTATTTTTTTCAAAGGTAATGCGCTTAACAATTCCTCTGCATACATTTCATAGTCCTCCAATCAATCTCTACACTCATATCATCATTTTTGATTACTCGACAAAAAACGACAAGATGAATACCCCCACGTTCTATTGAACTTATTTTACTACTTATTTCATGATAAATAAAATGCCTCAGATGTGTTTTTTCAACGAAAACGCTTTCATTTAAAGAAATAATTATGTTTTCTTCGAAATTTTCATTTATAATCACAAATCGACGATTTTCGACATAATTAGGAAGATTTTTTGAGGACAAAGAGGTTATTTTTCAAGGGAGACATCCTAAGATATCTCCCTTCTAATTTCTATTTCATAATGGACCGCACAATTTTCACTTTTTGTTTATATGGTGGGAACAATACATTTGTCTCAAGCTTAGAGGACTTCTTTAAAATGGATTTAGGATGTGTAAAGTTTTCAAAGCTTGCTTTGCCATGGTACGCTTTCACACCAGATGGTCCAACACCACCAAATGGTAAATGTAAATTTCCAACATGGGTGATGGTATCGTTTATACATCCACCACCGAAGGGTAATTCCTCCAAAAAGTATTGTATGGCCTTTTCATGTTCTGAGAAGAAATATGCCGCCAAAGGCTTTGGTAATTGACGAATTTGATGAATCGCCAGTGGTAACTCATTATACATCATAACAGGTAAAATAGGACCAAAGAGTTCTTCCTGCATAGATGGGCTTGTCCATTTTACATACTCGATGATTGTTGGCTCAACATATAAATCATCACGATCAATTCGGCCGCCAAATGTAATGGCATCTCGTTCTTCCTTGATAATTTGTTGTAAACGATCGAATTGTCTCAAATTCACAATACGTCCGTAATCAGGGCTTTTTAAAGGATTTTTGCCATAAAACGATCGGATCGTTTCTTTTAAGATTTTCATAAAACGGTCATAAACATCTTTATGAACAAGTAAATAATCGGGGGCCACACATGTTTGCCCAGTATTTGTAAATTTCCCCCATACAATCCGCTTTGCTGCTACTTCTAAGTTTGCAGTTTGATCGACAATCGCTGGACTTTTTCCACCAAGCTCTAAAGCAATTGGTGTCAAACGTTCTGCTGCTGCCTTTGCTATCACTTTTCCAACAGCTACACTGCCTGTAAAGAAAATGTAATCAAAGGACGCATGAATAAGAGCTGTTACTTCTTCTTTTTCACCTTCTACCACACGTACATAGGAGGAATGAAACGTTTCTTCAATTATTTTTTTCACAATAGCTGCTGTATGGACAGACGCTTCTGACGGCTTGACAATTGCTGTGTTCCCTCCAACAATGGCACCAATTAATGGTTCCATAACTAGTTGAAATGGATAATTAAACGGTCCAATAATTAATGTGACACCATAGGGTTCACGAACAATGAAGCTTTTGCCCATTTGATATTGTATCGGTGTTTTAACTGCTTCTGGCTCCATCCATTCTTCTACATGCTTTACCATATATGAAATACTATCTAAAACAATGCCAATTTCAGTTGCATATGCTTCAAATTCGCTTTTACGAAGATCTAAATACAGCGCATTCAAGATGTCTTTTTCGTATTTTAAAATGGAATTTTTTAACTTTTTTAATTGTTCTTTTCGAAACTTTACACTTTTTGTTGCACGAGAAAAATAAAATTGACGCTGCTCTGTAATCATATTTTCCACATCTTGTGACGTAAAATTCATCAATAAAGCACCCCTTTTTTTAAAATGCCATACATAGTTTTTTCATTTTGAAACAAACTATCATTGTCTATACGATACAACATCGGAGGGCAAAAATCCTCTTTCTGCATCGGGGGTGAAATGGCTTTATGTGAAAATGAAATGTTTTAGTTTTTTTATCTCGGGAAATATACAACTACATATTAAAACTGAAATGGGGGCGTAGATGAATGACAACAACAACTGGGACATGGTGGGAGTCCATATTTTCTGGACCATTATCACACGGAATTTGTGAAGAAAAATTATTGCTATTGCAAGATGAAGCTTTTTTATATCTCTCTACAATACCTATGGAGAATGAAGAAAATATTGAAATCAATTAAAGAAAGCGCATTATAGGATGCCCCTATAATGCGCTTTTACCACGTTAATTAACGATTAACACTTTCTGTAATTGTTCTAACACCGCTTCCAATCTGCTGCTAGCCTCTTCTTCAATCGCAAAGCCACCTTCCTCAAGGCGAATAATTTGTTTATCCACAATATAAACAGAATGGGTAATTGATGTTGCTCCAAGCACAGCTAAAACTGGCTTTAATGCATATTCTAATGCCAATAAATGACCGATTGAACCTCCTACAGCAATAGGAAGTACGATCTTCCCAAGCAAGGCTTTTTGAGGCAGTAAATCCAAGTAGGTCTTCAAAATACCTGTATAGGAAGCTTTATAAATAGGGGTTAGTATGACAATAAAATCAGCTTGCTCAACATGCGCATTTTCTGCTTGGATTTCCTTACTGGCAAAATTGGCAGTGAGTAAATCGGTAGCTGGTAGTTCATGTACATAATTGGAATGTACCTCTATTCCTCGCGCAATAAAATGATTTTCCACCTTTTCATGAATGGCTGTAACTCTAGAATTTTTCGAATTGCTCCCATTCAAAATAACTGCTTTTGTCATTTTTCCCACTCCTTTTAATCATTGTCATTAAAAAAGGCTTCTATTTTACAATCAGGCGGATTACCGTTTTGTAAAATAGAAGCCTCTAGTTGCCTAGTCAACTCTAATACCAAGTATTCTTATAAAATTAATCTAACATAAATTCTCTGAATGTCAATAGCTTTTTTATGATTGGTGAATTGCTTTCCCAAAAACAGCCTTTGCGGCATCTCCAATATGCTCCGACACCGTTGGATGTGGGAAGATCATCTGCGCAAGTGATTGGGCTGTACCACCTGCATTTTTTGTTGCCAATATAGCATTAAGCATTTCTGTGGCACCATCAGCTACAACACATGCACCTAAAATTTGACCACTTTCCTCTGCTGTAATTAACTTCACAAAGCCTTCTGTATTCCCCTCCATTAATGCCTTAGGATTTGTCTGTAGTGGCATTTTGGTCACGGTGTAAGGTATTGTGACCTGCTCCTCTAATAAACCAAATGTAGCAATTTCCGGATGTGTATAAACGCAACGAGGAATTGAATTTTGGTCAATTGGTGTTGGCTGTTTGCCCACAATATAATCGACAACGTAAATGCCTTCAGCACTGGCAGAATGCGCTAGCTGATAACCATCTACTAAGTCGCCTATGGCATAAACATGTGGCTGGCTTGTCTGTAAATGTTCATCCACTGCAATTAATCGACCATCTAAAGTTAAGCCTAATTGCTGAGCGATTTCTGTATTGGGACGACGACCAGTTGCAAATAAGAGATTTTCATATGTATAAGCACCTTTAGATGTATGGATGCTATTGCCTTCAAACTTTTCAAACTTGAAATCTGTCACAAGCTCGATATTAAGTTTTTTCATTTTTTCACGAATCAGCGGTCTTGCTTCAGCCTCTTCCGTTTGTAATATGTCCTCACTATGATTCAGCAACGTTACCTTTGTACCAAGTGGCGCTAAACTAAAGGCCATTTCAACTGCAATTACCCCACCCCCAATAATGGTTAATTGAGCTGGTAACTCGTCTATATCAAAAAATGTATCCGTTGTAAAATAGGTCGAAGTTGCTAAACCCTCAAATGGGGGGACAAATGGTTTACTACCTGTCGCTAAAATAATATCTGTAGCCATTATCGTCTCATTCCCAATTGTAATCGTTAAATCCTTTGCGACAGAGGCCTCACCACGATATAAAGTAATCTGATTGCTGACAATATAGTGCTCAATATTGTTTAACAGCTCTTGAATAATTGTATCTTTTCGCTGCATCAATCGAGGAAATTGAATTTCCACTTGAGGCACTTCAATTCCCCAGCTCGTCCCTCGTTTAATTTCCTGTACAAGCTTACTATGCTCTAATAAAATTTTTGAAGGAATGCAGCCAACATTATAACAAGCTCCCCCTAGCTTATCCCGTTCGATGAGAGCAACCTTTTTGCCATGTTTCGCTGCATGTATGGCAGCCACATAGCCACCTGGCCCCGCTCCAATGATAGCAATATCAAATTTTTCCATAATTTTCACCTCATGTACCACCATATCATTCGCAAAATTTGAATGCAATAACAGACAGAGGAAAAGCCTCTCATTCAATGAAAGGCCTTTTGACATGCACAATATTTACTTACCTTTTGTGAGTATTTCACTTCTCGTTCCGCGAGTATTTCTCTTCGTTCCGTGAGTTTTCACTCCGTTCCGCGAGTATTTCTCTTCGTTCCGTGAGTTTTCTCTCCGTTCCGCGAGTATTTCTCTTCGTTCCGCGAGTATTTCTCTCCGTTCCGCGAGTATTTCTCTCCGTTCCGCGAGTATTTCTCTTCGTTCCGCGAGTAGTTCTCTTCGTTCCGCGAGTAGTTCTCTTCGTTCCGCGAGTATTTCTCTTCGTTCTGAAAGTATTCGCTACTCACGGATCTATTTAATAGATATTTCGTTGCCAAAATCGTTGCTGGGCAATGGCTGCTACGAACTTTTTAGCAAAATCCTTGTTACCTGTTGCTAACACAATGCCAGGGCCTACGTTTGCATTGGACATATTGAAGAAAGTTGTGCCAGTAGCAGCAAATCCGATCGGCTTAAAGTGACGATATGCTTCATTGATATAATTGACGATATAAGTATTGAATTTCGCCTGATTGCTTGCCTTTACCCCAACAACATATAACGAGTCGAATAATACAGCATCAGTTGTGATAAATGTGTCAGTAGCCGTTAATTGAACCCCATTATTCCCTGTCACAACACCTAGTCGATCGGAGATAATGCTGTAGCGTACACCTTGCCTTGTTAAATATTTCAATACTTCACCGACCTCATTTGCATCAAAGCCATCGCCAATTAAGACTCCGACCTTAAGTGTATAAGGCAATTTAATGGTATTGGCTTGACTAAGTGCTGGTGAGGAGGCTGTGACCTTGGACTGTTCTCCTGTAGGGCGATTAACGCCAACATTGTCTGCCACTGTTGTAGCCATTGCTTTATCTACATGGACAAACATATCCACAACTTGCTGACGAACTGATTTACTCTTCACTTTTCCTACCTCGAAGCTAAATGCCTCTATAATATGTTGTTTTTCAGGTGGGGACATGCTGTTCCAAAAGAGTCTTGCTTGTGAAAAATGATCATCAAAGGATTTACTGCGTGCTCTTGTGATGCGTCCCTCAACCTTTTCTTCATAATGAACATATCCCCCTTCCCTTGCAGTAGAAGTGGCGGGTGTATTATTAGCCAGCGAATTTTTATGATAACTCACTCTTCCTAAATTAATGGTCTGTCGACTAAAGCCATTCCGCTGATTATTATGCACTGGGCAAACCGGTCGATTAATGGGAATTTCTGCAAAGTTTGGTCCACCTAGACGGATTAACTGTGTGTCTAAGTATGAAAATAATCGTCCCTGTAACAGAGGATCATTCGTAAAGTCTATGCCTGGTACAACGCTACCTGGGTGGAAGGCAACTTGCTCTGTTTCAGCAAAAACATTATCCACATTACGATTTAAGGTCATTTTGCCAATCTTCTTCACTGGCACTATTTCCTCTGGCCAAAGCTTTGTCGCATCTAAAATATCAAAATCAAATTTAAATTCATCTTCAGGTTCAAGAATTTGGACAGCTAACTCAAACTCTGGATAATCGCCAATTTCGATGGCTTCCCATAAATCTCGTCGCTGAAAATCGGGGTCCTTCCCAGCAATTATCTGGGCTTCATCCCAAACGAGAGAATGTACACCGAGTACAGGCTTCCAATGGAATTTGACAAATCTCGATCTTCCCTTGTCATTGACGAAGCGGAATGTATGCACGCCGAAACCTTCCATCATACGAAAGCTTCGCGGAATGGCACGGTCAGACATCACCCACATCACCATATGCGCAATTTCCTGATTATTGGCTACAAAATCCCAAAAGGTATCGTGTGCAGAGGCTGCTTGCGGCATATCATTGTGTGGCTCAGGCTTTACGGCATGAATTAAATCGGGAAACTTAATGGCATCCTGAATAAAAAAAACAGGAATATTATTACCGACTAAATCATAATTTCCTTCATCCGTATAAAACTTCGTTGCAAATCCGCGTACATCACGAGCTGTGTCCATCGATCCTAAGCTCCCTACCACTGTTGAAAACCTGACAAACACAGGTGTTTTCTTTTTCGGATCCTGCAAAAATTTCGCCTTCGTATACTCTGCCATGGATTCATACAATTCAAACTCGCCATGTGCTGCAAAACCTCTGGCATGTACGACGCGCTCTGGAATACGTTCATGATCAAAATGGGTAATTTTTTCTCTAAGATGAAAATCCTCCATAATTGTTGGCCCACGAACGCCTGCCTTAAGCGAATCCTCATCATTGGACACCCTTAGCCCCTGATTGGTTGTCATTCTCGTGCCTTCATTCTCGACACGGAATGGCTCTAGTTGCTGATCCTTGGCATTCTCCTCTAGATTTTTGCGTTGATTCGACTTTGAGTTATCCACACAATCCCCTTTCATCTATTTACTACTTTCGCTCCATATACACTATATGTTTTGGAAAAATAAACATGCTTTCGTTTCGACAATGCATTGTGTAAAAATAAAAAAGCAGGTCTCTATTTGGAAATAGAAAACCTACTCACGCTTAAAATATGTATCGTATCATTTCATGTATGTTACAGTAAGGGTTGTCGCGGCTCTCCGTCTTTCGAAGAGCCATCATGTCTGTACAATTTTTAATCGCTACCTCATGTCGTAATGCGATGGGGGCAATAATGGATTCATCTGCCTTGTGACGGAAATAACGACTTACGCCAAGATGCTGTTCCATCTTGTCATTCAAGACAGCACGAGGATACTTTTCTGAACTGTCGACTTCCTCAAAATGCAGGAGTAGCCACAATTCAAATGCTTCATTGGTATAGGCAATGCGAATATTTTTTTCCTCGCAAAATTGATTGACTTCCTCTAATTGCTTTTCGGTTAAGTCATCCTTATCAAAAACAATCCAAACCTCATCAAAATATTGATAGCTGGAATCTCGATAAGCATGTTGAGCAAGCTTAATAGCTGAACGTTTAACGTTTTTTATTTTGACACTAACCATTTTAGAGCGCTTTAATATACGCATTTGTTCAAAATAAATACGTTCTGTCTCACCTTCACAATAAATTAAAATCGTTTTACGCAGTGTTCGGCTCCCTTGTTGACGTACTCTCAAGGCTCAGATACCTCCGCTTCTTCTAAATATTGTTCAGATAAATACTCATTGATAACAGGCATTGCACCAAACTCACCTTTTATATAGCGTTTCGCATAAGAAAGATCTCCACGCTTCTTTTGTAAATCTGCAAAATCAAATAAAGAGTAAAGCTCTGATTCATTTTTAAAGCTTTTATTAACAAACCAAATTTGATCTGAACGCAATGGCTGATCTAGCAATTCTATTTCATGACTTGTCACGATAAATTGATTATTTCGATTGCGTTTGCTGTTCATAATGGCCATTAAAAACTCACAAATCGACACATGGAATGCCGTATCGAATTCGTCTATAAAAATCGTTTTTCCTTTATTATAAGCATCCACCATCACACATGCTAAATGTAGCATTCGTACTGTGCCTTTCGAATCCATTGTCCAATTAATCGTTTCCGTTCCTATCGGTGCACCTGCTTCATCAAATGATAAGTAATGTAGGTCAATATCTACTTCTTGAATCACCTCAGACGATTCATACTCATAACCAACTGTATTTTTCTCTCGACGTTCCACACGTCTGGCCGTGACATCTTGAATGGATAGGTCTGCAATTTTAAGGAGTTTGATCACTTCTTTTTTAAAGGGCTTCTCTTCAAGTTTACGAATTAGAGGATGACTTGATAACCGATTTGCTTCATCAAGAAATAGAATTTTATGTAAAAACCAATCGAATATCTTTAAAGCATCTGAATCATTAAAAACATGCAAGACAGACAAAAAGGCCGTATTGTTACGTGTATATTTTGTCAGCTCCTGTGCACTCGTTTGAGCTGTTTCATATGAATATTGTGTACCATCCCATTGTCTGACAAACAGCTCTTCTTTTTGTGACTTGTTCGTCTTCACAAGACGCTCATAGAGAACTTGAGAAGCATTGTACTGTATTTCATAATCATAAAGAGCACCATCTAAAAAAAGCGATATCATAAACTCTGTTGGTGTGCCCTGCTGTCTTCCTAACTTAAACGGTTGATAGGGTAAACGTAACTGCTTAACATTATTTAAATTTTCAAAATTAAAAAGCAAAGTACGTAATACTTTAATAGCCGTAAAAAGATTGGATTTCCCACTACCATTTGGTCCAAAAATAAATGCACTTTTCACAAGTCGAAGTGAATCAAATTGAATGGTATGAGTATCCTTCCATTTTCGCAGACGGCTGCCCGCTACCATTGAAAATAACGTATCATCTTTATAACTTAAACAATTTTTCACTCTAAAATCTACAAGCATCAATAAGCCTCCGTCCACAACCATTTCTTTAATGAATTATTATACTATAGACATAGAAAAAGACATATTACACGATGTAATATGCCTACATAATTTAAATGCCCTTTAGCCACTATTTTGTTGAATTTCTGCTAGTTTTTCATTTTGTAATGCATGCAATGTACGTTCGATTCCTTCTGCAAAAGAAGTTTTTGGCCTCCAGCCAATGGCCTTGGCTAATTTGTCGTTATTTAAAAATGAATGTTCGATATCTCCTTCACGTGCAGGGGCATATTGAATTTCAAGTGGGTGATTTAAATGTTGCAGCAGTAAGATGACTTGGTGAATAGACCAAGCTTCATTTGTGGATACATTATACGTGCCTTGCAAACGGGCAGATACACCAGCGTAAATAGCATCTGCAATATCATCGACATAAATGAAATCTCGTGTTTGTTCACCGTCACCATAAATCGTAAAAGGTTTGCCTGCCATACTGCTTTTTAGCATACTTGGGATCACTGCTGCTTCGCCCTGCATTTGTTGCCTTGGACCAAAAACATTAGCAAATCTGTAGATGAGAATAGGTAAACGATAATCTTTATGCCATTTCTCACAGTAGGTTTCCCCAATGCTCTTATTGAGTCCATACATAGATATCGGTTCACAGACATCTGTTTCTTCTAATGGCGGATAATGACTATCTCCATACACCGATGCTGACGAAGCAAAAACAAAATGCTGTACATTATACTTAGAAGCTAAAAAAAGCATTTGGCTTAGCCCAACGATATTTGTCAAAATATCCTTTACTGGCTCTTGGATGGATTGTTGTACGCTCGTTTGTGCCGCACAATGGATGACTACATCAAAATGTATTTCTTTAAAAAGATGCTCACAAACCTCATCCTCTACATTTAAAAGATAGGATTTATGCTCAAAGTCAACATTTCGTAAATGACCCGTACTTAAATTATCAATAATATAAATTGTTGCACCTTCTTCGAAAAAACGCCTACCTACGGCACTGCCAATAAAACCATAGCCACCTGTCACTAATACATTCATCCTATCGCCCCCAAAAACAATATGATGATTTATATGCAGTAATTACTAAAAATATGCAAGAAACTTATTTGATGGTAATTTCTAACAGAATAGCATTACTAGAATGATTAACTAAAAAACGTCTATATTTTTCTATATAAAAAGCATGCTTGAAAATTACTTCAAGCATGCTCTATCATCTATTTTTAAGCTGGGTTTATTTCTAATTCAACAGTTACTTTAATATCTTTTCCAACAAGAACCCCACCCGTTTCTAACGCTGCGTTCCAAGTTAGGCCAAAGTCTTCACGATTGATTGTTGTTTCAGCTTCAAAACCATATACTTCTTGTCCCCATGGATTTGTACCTTTTCCATTGAATTCTGTATCAAACGTTACGGACTTTGTCACGCCTTTAATTGTTAAATCACCAGTTACTGCATATTCATCTCCTGCTTTTTTAGCAATGTTTGTCGATTTAAATGTAATTGTTGGATATTTTTCAGCATCAAAGAAATCTTCTGCTTTTAAATGATTATCACGATCCTCACTACGTGTATTAATACTCGCTGGATCAATTGTAAAGTTAATGTTAGCAGTTGTTAAGTCTGCAAGGTCTGTCGCTTCAATATCAGCTGAATAGCTATCAAATACGCCTTTAACTTTTGATACCATCATGTGTTTTACTTGAAAGTTTACTGCTGAGTGTCCTAAATCAATGTTCCATTTTGCCATTATAAATTCCTCCAAATAAGTTGATTTTATCTCGATTTCGAGATATATTTTAAAATATGAAGCAACTACAGTATTTATGTTACCCAAAACAGAATTGGATAAACATTTGTAGTTACTCGATTGGTTAAACATTATGATTACGAAAAGCAATCAATTACTTTCTGTAACTTACTATATATTAATAATCAAGTTACGTCAAGTAATTTTAAAAATAAAAAAGGATATCCAAATTATCGGTACATCCTTTCAGACAGTAGAGATCATTCTGTCTACTGATATAAGCTTTTATGAAGGTTTAAATATGAAGAGGTGACAATGAGATGAAGGCAAGCTCCAACTCGCTGTGAAAAATCAAGGTTGGAGCTATTTTTGCCAACAAGCTTAAAGGTTCACCCACCCTTTGCATTTCTTCCCCTCAACGCTTGACTAACTTGCCTTGCACGACAAAGCGATGGTCGTCACTTAAAACCGCATCCTTACAAGTAGATAACGTCAGAATTTTATCGTCTGGACTTAGATCGACATTCATCTGAATAGAAGATCGCTGTTGTATCTCCTCTATAAAGTTTTGGTAAGCTTCATTGTTGGCAAAGTCGGTCTCAATATAATAGAAATCAATCGTCGTCTCATATGCAGCAAAAACCTCAATATCATAGCCCTCATATAAGGTATCAAGATATAGGATGGGATGCTCATCTGCATAGTCTTGCTTTAAGTAATTTTTTAAACTACCGAACATCGTCTCGTTCTTCATGGCATGACCATATAAAATCGTATTTTTGTTCATGTCTAGTATTTGATTTCGATAATCCATAAAAACACTGCCTGCACGACTCTCCTTATTTTTAAAGTTATGATTTAAATAATAGTCATTATTGTCAGCTTGTAAAATTGGATTATTCAGCTTTGTTCCATCTACTGAAATCCACCCAATAATTTGAGGATTAATCGCCAATAAATCAAGGAACTGTGGTCGTATAGTGAATGCTGATACATCATTTGTTGTTTCTGTCTCCTCGATTTGTTCTGCTGGTTGTTCTTCATTAGCTGCTAATGTGGCCTGATAAATATCCTGTACTTCTTTTAATGATTTTGACGTTTCGTAGTACGTATATAGATACTTTGCAAGTGAAAAAACAGAAAATAAAAATATGCCTAAATATAGCAGTGTTAGCAACTTGGATACTTTCTTCTTCATCGGATTACCTTCTTATATTCCCATTGGCATCATATAATAGCCAAGCTGTTTATCTTCATTAAAAATTGCATCCACTCCATACACTTCTTTAATCATATCTTTCGTAATCACATCACGTGGCGCACCCTCTGCAAAAATTTGACCTTCCTTCATCAAAATAATATGGTCGCTATAGCGAATGGCTTGATTAATATCATGTAGTACCATGATAATCGTTAAACCATGCTGCTCGTTTAATGTTTTCACCAGCTCTAGCAATTCTATTTGATAGTATATATCCAAATAGGTTGTAGGCTCATCTAAACATAATATTTCTGACTGTTGTGCTAATGCCATAGCAATCCACACTCGCTGCCGCTCTCCACCTGATAACGCCTCTAAACTTGTTGTACCTTTATGCTGTAAATTTGTACAGGCAAGTGCCCATTCAATGGCTTTTGAGTCCTCATCGTGATTCTTTTTTAGCATTGTTTGGTGTGGCAAACGACCAAACCCAACTAGTTTTTCAATCGTTAAATCTCTCGGTATGTCATTTTGTTGATACACAATGGCCAGTTTTTTAGCAAATTCTTTCGGCTTATAGTGCAGTAAATCTTTATTTTCTAACGAGACAGTTCCTGATTTAGGTGAATGAAGGCGAGAGATAACACTTAATAATGTAGATTTCCCACAGCCATTTGGGCCAATGATTGTCGTAATTTTCCCTTGGACAATCGTTGTTGAAACACCATTTAAATGGTTACGTGTATTATCATGCGATACAATGATGTCTTGTATATCCATGTTTCGTCACTCTTTTCGTAATAAGAATATTAAGAATGGACCACCTATGATTGCCATAATGGTAGAGGCTGGAATTTCAATAGGTGCAATAATTGTCCGGCCAATCGTGTCTGCTACTAAAATTAATAAGGCACCAGCAAGTGCTGTAAAAGGAATAAGCACAAGATGGTCATGCCCAACCAATCTGCGTGCAATATGAGGTACTAATAGCCCCACAAACGAAATAACTCCAGCCACAACAACTGAAACAGCCGCTAATAGAACAGCGACAGCGGCAATCAGTAAGCGTGCCCGTGCTACTTGAAACCCTAAACTTTTGACTGTTTTATCTTGCAATATAAGCAAATTACACCAACTATATAATGCAAATGCGCCAATTAATCCGATTGTCCCATAGGTCACAATCGTAGAGACATCTTTCCATGTACGCATCGTTAAATTAGAACCGATTACACTGGAAGCTGACGTGTTCAAGGAACCACCTAAGCTAATAAGTGCCTCTGTTAATCCTGTAAACATGGCGTTAATGGCAATCCCCACTAAGATCAATTTAAGTGGACTCAAGCCGGATTTCCACGAAAGTGCAAATACGAGTGAACAAGCCAATGCACCACCCATAAATGCTAAGACAGGTGTCATAAAAAATAATGCGGGGAAAAAGGCAATGATAGAGAGCTGTACAAATGCTGCACCAGAAGATATCCCAATGACACCAGCATCAGCCAAAGGATTACGCATCACAGATTGTAAAAGCACCCCAGAGACTGAAAGTGCTGCACCTGCAAATAATGCCACAATGATACGTGGAAACCTTAAATCTCGTATAGCCTCCATTTGGCTATTCCCTTCCTCAAATAATGCCCCTATAAACTCGAAAAAGCCCATTTTTATACTACCTGTTGTAGCTGAATAAACGATTGTCACTAGTAATAAAACAGTTACAATTAAAAAACTGACGATTCTTTTTGTCATATTGGATTTCCTTTTTTATGTTTATATTCTCTCAGGATAAGAAAAACGCTCTATGACGAGTAGTAATACATCATACGAGCGACAATTCTAGTTACTATTTACGATAGAAGATTTCCATCAGTTGTCCTAAAGCTTGAGGTACCTGTAAGGAGGCTGTCGTCCCGAATAATTCTTCCTCTAAATCATACACTTTACCGCTTTTCACTGCATCGAAATGTTTCCAAATATCATTTGTTTTAAATTCCTCATCAAACATTTTCACAACCTCATCAGGCATACCATGTGATAAGCGTAAAATAATATCAGGATTACTGCTATGTAAATGCTCCGTATTTGAAGATAAATATTCGGCATCTTGCCCTTCCATGACATTGATTCCTCCTGCTCGTTTAACAAGATCCCCTGCATAAGAGTTTTCAGTTGCGACTAAATAGCTTCCTGGAATGCCAAGTAAAATTAAGACACGAGGCCCCTCTTTATTCGCAGCAACACCTTGAACAGCTTCCATATTTTTCTGTAAATCCTGCACTAATTCCTCAGCTTGTGCTACACGATCATAGCGTTCACCAAGTGTTGTGATTTCCGTTAACATCGCATCAACACTTTGTAAATTTAAAAAGTCTACAGGAATATTTAACTGTTTAAACTTATCCTGTAAATCGTACTCTAAAGTCGATACCGATAATACTTCTGTCGGATTCAATGATTTCACAATTTCCATATCAGGCTCCATTGCATTACCAATGGTCGGCAAATCATCAAAACGTTTGGCTAATTGCTTTTCCGTTTCTGGTACTGCGATTGCGTCAAGCTCCAACTTATCTAGAATATCTGCCACTACAACTGTTCCAGCAATGATTCGTTGCTCACTCTCTTCAGCTACTTGTTCACTTACTGCAACTGTTTTATCCTTTGTTGCTGGTTTGTCACTGCCACTACAAGCAGCAAGAAGCAGTGATAGTAATGTCATTAACAGTATCCCAATTTTCCAATCCTTTTTCATTATGTCATCTCCTACTTATTTCTGCTCAGTACGATCTTTTTTGGCTTTTTTAATACGGCGAATGAGTAACCAACCTGATACAAGGCAAATAGCGATTAGCAACATAATTTTTACAATGTTTAGCGGCTCGATCTGCTGCTTTGCCGTAGAATGGTTCACTACCTTATCAGTGGCAACCTCTTCTTTTTTGTTTTCCTCTGCTGCCTCTCCCTCTGCTTCGTCCACTGATTCATCCAGTGTCCGATCAAATGCTAGTTTTTCTTCCTGTGGTACAACAAGCATCGATTGGGTAGTGGGTACTGTCGATGTAGCCGAGTTCGCTTCCTTCTTCACATTGTTTTGTTCCGACGGCGTTTGCACTTGCTTTTGCACTTGCTCTTTTCCTACTACTTCTGCTGTTTTATCACTGTCTTTGGGTTCGGAGGATACTTCTTCTGAAGGTTTATCTAAAATCTTTGCAACCTGTGCTGGATCAAATACTAATTGAACAAAATATTGATGATGATAAGAAATATCAGGAATATCGACCTTCACCCACAATCGTAATGGTTGTGTTAAATCTTCAACCTTAAATTCCACGATTCGTACATTATCTAAAAGTGAAAGTAGTTTAGGTTCAACTTGCTGTCCTTTATAATCTACCGTTAATCCTGTGATCCAAGCTGATTGTAAAATCGTCATTTGTGCGTAGTATCTACCATCTTTTTCGATCACCTTTGCCACTGGATTCACATAGCTATTCATAATAGAGGGCTCTTGTTTACCATCTACCATTAACTCATAATCCAATGACCATTCCTGGCCCATTGTTCCTTCTGAATTTATTCCCTCAGCCACTTCTTCACTACCTTCACCTTGTGGAATATTTGGTGACAGTGTCTGCACTTTGAGGCGAAGCTCTTGGGAAAACGAAGCATATTGTTCTTCTGTTGCAAGCTCTATATTGCCCTTTAGGACAATTGGTTGTTGTAAGGCTAAAACATCAAACTGAACTAAATTTTCTATTTTATCTAGTGTAAAAGAAAGCTCATTGCCTTGCTGCTCGATATGTATATCTCTTATAGGATTGAGTTCTTCAAGTTTCATCGTTAATTGATATTGCCCATCCTTAACTGCGAGTGTTGCTACTTGTTTGAAAATACTTCCTTCAAAGCCTTCGATTGGAGAAAAACTTAGTTCAACTTGATAACTACCATCTGCAATAACAGATTCCTCTGCTTCTGCTTCTAGAAAAATGAATGGAGAAAAAAAGATTAATAAAATTGTACAAACAGCCACTATGCAAAGGTTATTTTTTTTTAGAATCATTGCATCATAGCCTCCCATTTCTTTAAAAGCACAGGAACTTCCTTCCCCATCAATATGAGAAAGGAAGTTGCTGTGAAGATCATTATTTGTTGATGTATTGTAATGAACCATTTAAAATTTTTGCCATATGTGAACGTTTTAATGGGCTATTTGCATCAATAACTGTTTTACCATCTGCAGTAGGTGAACCAGTCATCACTTTACCTGCATATAGAAGTGCAAAGGCCTTTTTCGCTTCTTCATCTTTCACTTTTGCCCCATCAGCATAGTAAGAAAGACTTGGGTCGCCAAAGTTCATTTCTTTACCTGCTACATGTGTTACTGTGCGATAAATCATCACAGCTGCTTGTTGACGAGTTAATGTGTCATTTGGATTAAAGTTTGTTGCTTTTTTAACAATCCCAGCTTCCGCTAATGCATTTATAGCTTGAACAGCTTCTGCACTAAGCTTACCTGTATCTTTAAATCCTGCATCTTTTGTAGAAGAGACGTTCAATGCACGTGCCACCATTAAGGCAAATTGAGAACGTGTAATGTTATTGTTTGGATTAAAGTTGTCTTGTCCTTTAACAATTCCTAAGCTGTAAAGTGATAGGATGGCTTCTTTATTCGCATCTTTACTAATATCTTTAAATGGATTTATAACTGGCTTTACTGCACCTTCGACAGCAAAACTAAATTGTACTGTATGATTCGAGTCATACTTCACACCTTGTGCTGGTTCATTAACAACGATGTGTAATTGAGCATTCACAAGTTTCTTTAAATCTGCTACTTCAAATGAGTAAGTGCGTGCATTTGTAGCATCATCTTGTTTCACTAGTGTTGCTTCTTTCCCCTCTACAGTAAAACCTTTTACATATTGGCCTTGAGGGAATGTCATTGTCACAATATTTTTACCGTCTTTAGCAGAAACGCCTACTTTCGGTGCAATATATTGTTTCATCATAGATTCTTCTGTTGTACCATTTTTGTAAACAGTAACAGCTACTTCATCCACTTTTACTTCTTCTTTTACTTCTTTCACTGCTTTTAAATCAAAATCATACCATTTGTCCATATTTGCAGAAGGAACAACCACATGGATTTTTGCTGATTTTACTTCATCAACAACAACAGGGAAACTGTATGTAATTGTGCCATCACTATTTTTCACTTCTGTAGCATCTACAAATTTATCACCTTGCTTTGTTTGTAGACCTGCAATCATTGGTGCTGATTTAGCTGTAATCGTTAAATTCGCTTCAAATTTTCCATCTTTTTCAACGATTGAACCCTGTGGTACTAGATGAGAGCTAATAGCAGGTTGTGCTTCTGTTGTACCAGGTTTGAAGATTTGGAAATTGATAACTGCTGCCGTTTTGTCAGCTTTTGTTGCTTCTGCCTTCACTTCAGTATTTGTAGTTACTACCTCTGCTGCCGATGCAAAAGATGGGACTGAAAGAGATGCCGCTAGCAATGAAGCTAGTACTATTTTAGTTGCGCGAGATTGACGTTTTTTAGTCATTTATTGACCCTCCGTTTTTGTTTGGTATTTTTTTTTATAAAGTAAAAATGCTGATCCCACTAAAGCAACAATTAATAGATAAGGTGTTGCGTCACCTGTCTGTGGGTTCGGCACTTGACTTTCTGTAGTAGATGCTTGGGGTGACTTTGATTCATTTTGTGTTGCTTGTTGCGTTGTAGCAGCTGGGCTAGCAGTCGATACGGCATCAAATACAAGCGATACACTGTATTCATGGTGATAATTAATATCATCAATATCAATTTTCATAGCTGTTACTACTGGTTTTGATAAATCATTAACTGTGAATTGTACAGTGCGAGTATCTGCTGCTTTATCTTCACTCACAACAGTTGCTCCACCAGGTGGTTGAAATTTCGTAATCCACGCACTGCTTTTTAAAGTAATTTGTACTATAGCAGTACCATTTTTCACTGTTACATTTGCTGGTTTTACAAAATAATCGTTGGCAATGGATGCAGAGTTACTGTCAGGTTTATTGACCTGATATTTTATCGAATGTGTGCCATCAGCCAGTTGAGCAGATGCTTGTGTCAACCCTAAGTTAACGACAATAATACTAACAAGCATGATCAACATGAGCATTTTCTTCATGTATTGCACGCCTCCCTTGGTCATAGTAAAACATCATAATTGAAAAAAATATCCTCATGAAAGCACTTTCACCTAAACGAAAATTATTCTCAATTACGATTCTACTCCCAAGAATAATCGTTGATACCAGTGTATGTCAACCGTTAAACCAAATTCGTCCTCAATATGTCAAATTTTCCTCCTAATAAAAAGAATATAACCAAAATATGGTTATATTCTCAAGCTGTAGACAAACTCGATGAAATAAAGTAATGCCGTTGATTTCCACTACGAGCGGACGCTTTCCGCGGGCGGGGTCGAGCTTCTTCCCTTGCTTCGTTACTGTCGCTTCGCTTTCATAGAAAAAACATCCGTTCAGTCCATCCCGCTTTTCCCGCTGGAGTCGCTGCTCTTCGTTCCAATCAACTTCTACATTAAATACTCCATCTACATATGGTGTGGAGGTTACCCATTGTTTTCATATGTTATTTAGCAAAAATCTCGAAAATGCCAATCATAATTAGCAGCCATCCTGAGATCGCAGTTGAATGCTTACCAATATACGTTTTTGATAGTAAAGAGCCACATTGACTCCCCACTCCCACTGTAATAAACGAAAACACACCAATCGATATGACCGTCCAAAGGGCCGAAATGCCATTTGCCCCAATAGCAATGCCCCCTGCTAAACAGTTCGCTGATAAAACGAAGCCGAGTGCCATTGCCTCTCGCGTTGAAATCACTAAGTTTTTATCTTCATCAAATAACTCAGGGTTGCCAGCTATCTGTTGTTTAGAAAAATTATTGGACATTAAAGTCCAGAGCCCAATAATACACAACAGCAAGCTGCCTAATAAATTGGCAGTATGCGGTGAAATATACGCAACAACTGTGCTGCCTGCTGTTACTGCGATGTATGTGACAATCATTGACATGACAGCAATCACAGCATTGGATAAAATCGGAATTTTAACTTGTTTGACGCCATAAGCTAGGCCGATTCCCAAATTATCTAAATTCGCTGCAATTCCTATTAAAATAATGGTAATCCAATGCATACTAAGCCTCCTCAAATCACCGTTTCCATTTTCACCTATCATATGTGATCAATAGAAAGATTTTTGGGCAGCCCAATATAGACTGCACGGCTAATCCCATGATTCCCCTCATGATTTGTACAACATCCATTTGACAAAAGTAACAACTTGTCATTAAAATTAAGTTGTTACTTATTGATTTTTTAATTTTCGCAAGAATATAAGAATTGCTAGAGAGGGGAAATTTATGAGACATCTAAAATTATGGAAAATAGGTTTTTCTTTACTATGTCTACTCGTTTTAACTGCATGTAGTTCAGCAGATGCAGGATCTAAAAAAGAAGATCGAAAGACAATCAACCTAGCCTATGTTGAATGGGATACTGAAGTAGCTTCTACTCACGTAGTAGGACAAGTTTTAGAGGATTTAGGATATGAGGTAACATTAACGCCACTCGACAATGGCATTATGTGGGAGGCACTTGCAAACGGAGAGGTTGACGGTATGGTATCTGCTTGGTTACCGCAAACACATGCTCCGCAAGTAGAGAAATACAAAGATAAAATAGAGAATTTAGGTGAAAATCTAACTGGGGCTAAAATTGGCTTAGTTGTTCCAAGCTATATGGATGTCGATTCAATCGAAGACTTAACCACTGAAGCCAATAAAACAATTACAGGCATTGAACCTGGGGCTAATATGATGGCTACGACAGAAAATGCCTATAAGAAATATAACAATCTAGAAGACTGGAATGTACTTACTTCTTCTGCAGGTGCAATGACAGCCGCCCTTAGTCAAGCCATTACTAATAATGAAGAAATTATCATTACAGGGTGGTCACCGCACTGGATATTTAATGCATACGATTTAAAATATTTAGATGACCCAAAAGGTTTATATGGGACAGAAGAATATATTGGCACATTTGCTCGTAATGGCTTGAAAGAAGATGATCCCGATGCCTATCGTGTCCTTGATCATTTCCATTGGACTTCCGAAGATATAGAAAGTGTGATGTTCGATATTATGGAAGGTATGAGTGCCACAGAAGCAGCAAAAAAATGGATTGAAAACAACCAAGACAAAGTCGCGGATTGGACAAAAGATGTAAAGGCATAACAACTACAAAAGATCCAATTACTCATCATTAGTCATTGGATTCAGACTGTAGACAAACTCAAAAAATTTGAGAGTTTGCCTACAGTCTTTTTTCTTTTACAATTAAATGAAGTAAAGCCACTAATTTCACATAAAGCACTCTATCTACATAGATAAATGAAAAATAAATCCTTTGGGGTGATGCTCCATGAATCAAAGCTATACTTATTAACTTTTTTTCCTAGCATTTATTATTACTAGTAATAGGAGAAAAATTTATATCACATATTTTTTGATTGTACATATTTGGAGTTTTATAACCCTTTTGAAATGCTTATATAAACGTTGTTTTTTTCCAACCTATGTCTTTTACAAAATTGTATGACTTTCATTTAGCGCTTTTTATATTTTTTACTATATATCGGAAGAAGAGGAATATTTAATGAACTTAAATCTCAAAGCATTGTTTCCTTCATATCGTTATTATCGAACAAAGCCAACTCAGCTATCCTATGACTCTTATATTTTCTACCATCACCAAACAAAAGAATGGTTTTCCATCTCAAAGCATGAGGTTTCACAGCGAGACTACCAATGGCTTACTGTTTTTTATACTGAAGCTACCTCTTCACTATTTCAGGCATCGGATACTTGGTATGAATTTATCTATTCAAATGGTGATATACCATCCAATTTATCCTTTAATAAAGCTCGAGTTATTCAAATTACTTTTATAAATGAAAACCCTCCTTTAGAGGCTTTAAAAGAAGCTCTTTATAATTTTTTTCAGGAAGATACGATATTAATTCAAGTTACTACAAATCAATTTTTACTCATTGAACCTAAGAGTCTTTCTATGAATGAGAAAGAAGATTTTATTGCACTTATTCGTACAATTGAAGCAGATTTTTATGTCAGAATCCAATTATATCTTGGAGAATTTTATGAAATAGATAAGAAATTTCCATATAAATTCCAAAGAGAAGCACAATGGTTCAAGGAATGTTTACATTTAAGATTTGCTGAACCTTATTATTCATTTCAAACGATATTCCCTATTTTACTAACACAACAATTGCCTACTTCTATTCTAAAATTTTTAGAAGAACAAATTATTATACCTTTAAAGTCTGATAGAGAATTACTTGAAACTGTTAAAACTTTTTATGAATGTGGTTTAAATATTTCGTTGACATCTAAGAAATTGCACATGCATCGTAATACATTAACCTATCGTTTATCAAAATTCCAGGAAATTACAAATATTAACATAAAAAATTTAGATGGTGCAATACTTGTTTACTTTGCTAGTTATCTTTGGTCATTTTTACAAAATGCACAAAAATAGTTAACTGAACATTATGCATTTTAGACATTGGTTTTCTTCCTCACTTTATTTAAACTGTAAAAAAGAACAAAGGGGATTAAATATGGAGAAAATCATACTTAATAATATTTATAAAATATACGATGGCGGTGTAACGGCTGTATCTGATTTTAATCTAACTGTTCAGGATAGAGAGTTTATTGTACTTGTTGGTCCATCAGGTTGTGGGAAATCAACCACCTTACGTATGATAGCTGGCTTAGAGGAAATCTCGGAAGGCGATTTTTTTATTGATAACAAGAGAATGAACGATGTACCTTCAAAGGAACGTGATATTGCGATGGTTTTTCAAAACTATGCACTATACCCTCATATGACGGTATACGACAACATGGCATTTGGCTTAAAGCTTCGAAAATTTTCAAAACAACAAATTAAAGAACGTGTCCACAATGCAGCCGCCATTCTTGATTTAGAAAAGTATTTGGATCGCAAGCCTAAAGCTTTATCGGGTGGTCAGAGACAACGGGTTGCCCTTGGTCGAGCAATCGTCCGAGATGCACATATTTTCTTAATGGACGAGCCTTTGTCCAATTTAGACGCAAAACTACGCGTACAAATGCGTGCAGAAATTACCAAGCTTCATCAGCGCTTAAAAACAACGACAATTTATGTAACACATGACCAAACTGAAGCAATGACAATGGCAACGCGTCTTGTTGTCATGAAGGACGGTATTGTTCAACAAATTGGTACACCTGAAGAAGTATATGGCTTACCTGAAAATAAATTTGTTGGCGGTTTTATAGGCTCTCCATCCATGAACTTTTTTAAAGGGGTTTTCCATGAAGAAGGAATTCAGATCGGTCCTATTTCATTAACTATTCCAGCAGAAAAATCAAAATTATTATTAGAACAAGGCTACTTACAAAAAGAGCTGATTCTTGGCATTCGTCCTGAGCATATTTATGAAAATTCTTCTGTCATTTCTGAGCCTTTCTTCTCGTCCATCGAGGCAAATATTGAAGTATCAGAATTAACAGGTGCTGAGCTGATGTTACATGCCCAGTTAAATGGACAGCCTTATATTGCACGTGTTAACTCTGATACAAAAATTACACAAGGCCAAGTTGCACACCTACAATTTGATATGTCTCGGGCACATTTCTTTGACTTAGAAACAGAGAAACGCATTCGTTAGAAGCAAAAAGTACTGCAAATATTAATCCTCATAGAAAGGGATTCAGGCAAAGAGTCTGTTTCCCGCTTTTTTTACCTCCCACTCATAGTCCATACTCGATAATTGATTGACTTTAGATTCAACCAACTTCACTGATCTGATTCGATTTTAGAAGATTATCAGTGTTTCTGCATCCAACAATCGTATTTTACTTGGTGGATGTTATTTTGCTATTACTTTATATAAAACAAAGCAAAATAACCAAAAAAGATAGCTAGATGGAAAAATACACTGTCATTTCGCCACTAAGCTATCTCAACTATTTTATATGAGGTTGTCAACTATTACCTCCGTCTTGTAGAAATGAAACATTTCATGTCAAAAATTTCTCAATAGAATATATAAGGAAGTTGGATTTTTTTATCGATGTAAATCCCTATTTTCCTAACGGTACCGCTATTTTGGAGTAGAGATTTATAATATTAAGTATAAAAACGATTGCTCTTTTTATTTCATTGCTGCACCGTACAGTCCCGCCTCACCTTTACGAATACTACTGCCTATAATTTGCTCTTTCCCTTCAAAAGGTGTGTTTAACAAACGTTGCTGAATCACCTCTTTAATCTGCTCTATGATTTTCGGATGATGATTAAAAAAGCCGCCACCTAACACTATGCAATGTGGGTCAAGCATCAAAATCATTTGATGCAATTGTTTTTCCATGCAGTAGATTAATTGCTGCAAAAGCTTATTCATGATGAGGTCTCCCTTGTAATAGAGCTCCATCATATCTTTTAATCGAATTTCCGAATTCCCCAGTAACGCTCTTCCTAACTTTTCTATAGCAGGTCCTGACACACTTTCTTCTAATGTTTCTCCATCATTACCAACGATATTAAAACCTATTTCACCAGCTAATCCTGTTCCTCTTATAAATTCGCCATTTACAACTGTACAACAAGATAATCCGGTGCTTAATGTTACATATACCATCACTTCTTTGCAGAACCCTCTAGCATTGTATTCTCCCCAGGTTGCCATGTTAACATCGTTATCCATCAATATTTGTGCATATGGGAAAAATTCAATTAAACGCTCAGAAATCGGAAAGTTACTCCACGGTATATTATTTTGATAAACTGCTAGACCTTTTTGAACATCCACAATACCAGGTACACCAATACATACCTTAGAGATCTCATTAATAGAGACTTCTTGCTCTATACATAGCTTTTCAAAACTATTAATTAAACAATGGAATAAAGTTTCTCTATTTGTAACATCACTTGGTACCTCTTTTTTGATTAACAACTGTTGCTGTTGATTGAATAAAGCCGTTGCTAATTTTGTTCCGCCAACATCTGCTACTAAAATATAACGCATCTTTCCACCACCAGTTTTCGCCACATGATCTACTCGAATTCGCAATTCTCAGAAAGTAAAGGTTACATATATGTCTATTCTTCATTGCATCTGCTTATGTTATGAAAGATTTACGACTTGCGTTAAATTACGTGGCTTATCAGGATCACAACCTTTAAATATTGCATTTTGATAAGCCAATAGTTGGAAATAAGGAATAGCTTCAACAAGTCGATTTAAATCATCTACTTCTTCTGATAACTTGAGAATTAAATCTGCTTCTAATTCTTCTGAAGCTATACCGATGACAACAACGAAACCTCCCAGCTTTTGAATATCTTTCACTAATGCGTGATCATATTCCTTCGTTTCATTTTGTGTAAATAAAATAACAACCGTTTCCTTATCGACAATAGAGATAGGGCCGTGACGGAATTCTAAATTGGAGTAACTTTCACATTCCGTTTGTGTCATTTCCTTTAGCTTTAATGTCGCTTCTTTAGCCAACCCATTATAAGCACCAGACCCTAAAAAGATAAAACGCTTTTTTGAGACATCTTCTGTCACCTGTGTTAATTGCTTTCCATTGCCTAATGCCGAATGAACAAGTCTAGGAATTTTCTCTAACTGTTTCATCATATCCGTTCGTCCACTAATTTTCGCTGCATATAATTGGAGAGCGTATAGCATATTAGAAAATGATTGAGTCATTACCACACTTTTTTCTGATATATCATTTAAAGCAATCAATTCATCAGTTAATTTAGCCATAGGTGTGTCCCCATTACATGTCACTGCCATAGTACGTATATTTTCCGCATCATTCAAATGTTCTAAAGACATAATGATTTCCGAAGTTGTCCCCGAACGTGAAATGCCAATGATAAGATACTTTTTATTTTTTAAAATATACGTTTCTGTGTGTAAAAATAACTCAGATGCTGGTACAGCAATAGCAAACTCTCCAGTTACAGCTTGATAATAACGTGCTGCAGCAATCGCTAAATAAAATGATGTTCCACATCCCGTGAAAAGAACGACATCTACAGCACTTTTATTGAATGCAATTGACTGAACAATGTCTTTTGTTTTTTCTAACTTTTGTCCTTGTGCCATAATCTCATTGTAAGTGTACATAAACAAATCCCTACTTCTCTTTAATTTTAGTTATTTGTATCTCGGCTAAGAGACTTTCAACAGTCACTTTTTGTACTTTTGCAATCTCTTTATTTTCTGCATTCGCTGAGCCACATGCAACAGCCCATTTATATGCCTCTGTAGGGTCTGCACCCTGTGAGAGCTTATAAATAAGTCCACCTAAAAAGGCATCACCACTGCCAACTGTATTGACAACATTTATCCGTGGTGCATTCACTTTGTAAACCCCTAACGAATTAACGAATAAAGCCCCTTGCTCGCCCAATGAAAAACACACATGTTCAATCCCTAATTCTTGTAATTTTACACCAGCTTGAACTAAGTCTTTCTGAGCTAGAACTGGCTTACCAATCAATTGAGTCATTTCATCCTCATTAGGTTTAATGATAGAGGGTATTGCCTTAATACCATGTTTCAACGCATCACCACTTGTATCAAGTGCAACTCGAATCCCTTTTTGCTTTAATCTATGAATAATCTCCGCATAGGCCGTTTTTGGGATACCTTTAGGGAGGCTTCCTGACAACACAAAATAGCTAGTATGTTCGTCTTGTGCCTCAACCCAATTTAACATTTTATTCCATTCATATTCATAAATGGTTGGTCCTGTCTCTAAAAGCTCTGTCATTTCCTTCTTTTGCTGATTAATAACGGTTAAACAAATTCGGTTTTCTTCCTGTATTTGTATGAACTCTGTTTGTAAATTTTCTTCCTGTAAAAGTTCCTTTATTCTACTACCATTTAATCCACCAACGAAACCGCCAATAATTACATCGCCACCAAGTGCCACGATAACACGAGCTACATTAACACCTTTCCCTCCACCTTGTTGTGACTTCTGCGATACACGATTGGTTTGACCAACCATTAAAGAACCTACCTCATATACTTGGTCAATGGCTGCGTTTAAGGTTAATGTAGTAATCATTTTTGTAACATCTCAATCTTTTGCTCTACTAACTTAATTAAAGATTCACGTGCTGGAAGGAAATACTTTCTTGGATCATTTTCAGTTGGATTATCCTTAAAATAAGCTCTTAATTGCTCAGCAAATAAATCCTTCAGCTCAGTAGAAAAATTCACTTTTGCAATGCCGTAATTCAAAGATTTACGCACATCCTCTTCTGGCACTCCAGATGCTCCGTGCATGACTAAGGGCACATTTGTAGAACAATGAATTTCTTGTAAAAGATCAAATTGTAATTTTGGCTTTTGTTTATACTTACCATGCGCTGTACCAAAAGCTGGAGCAAATGACTGGATTCCTGTAACCTTTACAAAATGTTCAGCCTGCTTGGGTTCAGTAAAGAATGCATTATCCTCATGGACACTTAAACGATCTTCGACACCACCAATTGTCCCAAGCTCTGCTTCAACAGGCACATTTAACGCATTTGCAGCTTCTACTACTTTTTTTACTAATAAGATATTTTCCTCAAAAGGTAAGGAGGAACCATCAATCATCACAGAGGTATAGCCTGCCCGTAAACATTCCATAACAATCTTATAAGATTCACCATGATCCAGATGTAATGCCACCGGTACTTTTGCCTGTTCAGCTGCTGTTTTTGCAAGTGCAATCATATAAGGCATCTCAACATATTTATAAGTGCTCGAAGTTGTTTGCAAAATGACAGGTGCACCTACTTTTTCTGCACCAGCAATTACTGCTTTTATAATTTCCAAATTATGTGCTCCAAAAGCACCGATTGCATAATTATTTTTATAAGCATCTTCTAACATAACTTTAGTTGTCACTAATGGCATAATAGAATTCCTCCCTCAATGGGTTGTTGGTATAATCTATAACGTAAAAAAATAGAGGGAATTACTCAATTAGTTTAATTCTGTATAAAATCGGCAACGATCCCCTCTTACAATCGAAATACAGAATTCAACTGGTTTTCCTGAAGTATCAAACGCAGTTCGTTCTAGTAATAAAGCTGGTTTTCCAGCATCTGTTTTCAATAAAGGCGCTTCATCTTTATTAATAAGGACTGGTTCAAAAGCTTCTCGCGCCCTTACAACAATAATGTTAAACCGTTGTTCTAATAAGCTGTATAAAGAGGAAGTAGTTACTTCTTTTAATATTTCACTATCCTTAATAATACTTAAAGGTAAAAATGATGATTCCAAAATAATAGGCTCATTATCTGCAAATCGTAAACGCTTCATTTCTACTACTTGCTCATTTTCCTCTAATGCTAAATTGGACCTAACCTTTGTTGAGGGATAAACCTTCTGTATTTCTAGCACTTCATCTCTTGGATTTAAACCTTTTTCTTGAATCATGCGACTAAAACTATAAAATCCTCCAAGCGATTGTTCAAGTCTAGGTTTCGAAACGAAGGTTCCTTTCCCTTGTATACGATATAATTTCTCTTCCTTTACTAATTCCTCAATTGCTTTTTTTACTGTATTTCGACTAACTCGAAAAATTTCCATTAATTGGTTTTCTGAGTCGATTTTATCTCCTGGCTTCCATTCACCTGATTGTATTTTTGCAAATAATATTTGTTTCAATTGGTGATACAATGGGATTACACTGGATTGATCTAACAAATGCATCTTTTTTCCTTCCTTCTCTAGGTTTTGTAATCAATATACCATCTATATAAAAAGATGCCTATTGATATATCAACCCTTCTCAAAGGCCAGATTCCCTAAGCAAAAAGTTTTCTCCACTTCTCCTTCTTCATTCAACCAAACAACATCTGCATCTTTTCCTAGTGCAATAGACCCTTTTCTCTTATCGAACCCTAAATGTACTGCTTGATTCAAAGAAACAAGACGCATTTGTTCAACGATTGAAAGTGTAAGCCACTCTTCTATGTTTTTCCTTGCCGTATTCATATTCAACACACTTCCAGCTAAGGATCCTGTTTTACGTTGAATACATTGATTATTGATTACTTCTACTTCATTTCCACCTAAACTATACATACCATCTGGCATCCCCTTCGCACGTATACCATCTGTAATGACTAACAAACGATCTAAGCCCGTCATTTTGTAAACCATTGGTAGTAAATCTTTATGGAAATGGATATTATCTGGAATTACCTCAACATACACATCTTCGGCTAAAAGCACTGCTCCAACAACACCTGGATCACGATGATGAAGTCCACTCATACCATTAAATAGATGTGTTGCATGTGTGATACCAGCTTTTAATGCATGGATTGCCGTATGATAGTCAGCGTCAGAATGACCAATAGATGCAATAATACCCTTACTAGTCAATTCTTTTAGTAATTCGAAATTGCTATCTTCCTCAGGTGCAAATGTGACAAGACGAATGGATTGTTGAGACTTATCGTATAAATCATTAAATTGTTGAACATTTGGCTTTAAGATATACTCTTCTGGTTGGGCACCTTTTTTTGCCCCATTAATAAATGGACCTTCTAAATGAATTCCTAACATTTCAGCTACTGCTGTAGGTTGGTTTTTATAATAAGAAGAAAGTTCCTCAATAGTAGCTTCAATCTCTGACATCGGAGCTGTCATCGTTGTTGCTAAAAAAGCTGTTATGCCTTCACTAGCTAAATACTTTGCCATTTTCGAATAACAAATTTGATCAGCATCCATAAAATCATATCCTAAAGCACCATGTACATGGATATCGATCATTCCAGGGATTATATAACCTTTTAGCTGACAGTCTATTACATTCTCTATCGAAGCTAGTGAAGGACAATTATCCATTTGATCAATTACTGTAATTTTCCCTCCCGACATTTCTAGAAATCCGTTATTTAAAATTTGATTTTCCAAAACGATATTAGCATTAATAATCCATATTTTATTCATGAGGTTATCCCTCCACCAGAATACTGTGGTAGATTCGTTTGTTCCTCTGCTTCAATTTCTTTCTTAAATATATGAGATGACATCCAAGTTAAAAATAATGCAGTTAAGCTAACACCGAAAAATGGTAATAAGCCAGGAATCCAACTATAAATTTTATATAGTATGGCAAGCCCTATAATGCTGCTAATCATTTGTAATGGATACGCAATACTAAATATGATGGAAGCAGCAAAGTAACGTAATGATGGTAAATTATAATGGGCATATAGTTGAAATATATTCACTAGAATAATACCGAATAGCATACTAATTGTGATGAACATTGTTAGCAAAAATAAACCAAGTACGCCATGAAATGTTATAATAATCTGAAAGTTAATGATTAAAAAGTAGCCTAAACCCAGTAAGATAATACCTATTTTATTAGATGGAATAAATTCAACTTTATATGTATTCCAATATATTTTTACTAATCTTTTTAAGTCATCTTCTCCTAGTAATCTTTTACGTAAAGTAGTAAACATTGCAACAGTTGCTGGGGATAGTCCAAATAAAACAAGTCCAAGCAAAGTTAAGCCTATCCATAATAACTGTAGCACTGCTAACAATGTGATCCACTCTACAACCCAGTACAATTTACTTTTCCACCCTTCAAATTCCAAGTACATTACCTCCCTACGATTCACATACAACTATATATCGTGCATGCTTCATTTTAAGTATGAAGAGTTGGTTTCTCTAAATAGACACGTCATTAGAAAGAAGGTTTATAGAATGAGGGTCACATAAGCTTGGAATCAAAAGTGACTATTTAGCTTATGTGACCTTCTCCTTCTTATTAAGCTTGAAGGAAATCCTAAATCTAATTATTTTGATCGGTCATATGCCCCTTGTGCTACTTCCAAATATTCTTGTAAGCCCATCTTCTCAATTGTTTTCTTATAATCATTCCATTTATCGAAGCTTTCTTTACCTGTAATAAAACTTGCTGTCATTTCATTTACATATGTTTGAATGTCTGTTAAAACGGCTGACACTCGATCATTTTCTTCTACTGTGTAATTCAATCCTGGAATAATTTCATCATCTTTCAAGGCATATGGCATTACTTGGTTAGCATTGTTAATAGAATTTTCCTTAGCCTCTGCACCTTGGAAATACTTTTTCGTTACAATCCCAGGGTAATAGCCGCCTGGCCATGTTAAATAATCACTTATCGCTTGATCTAAGTTTTTGCCATCTGGGTTATTCGTAATATTTTCTACATATTGAATAGTACCATCCGCATTTTCTTCGTAAGTGACATCTTCAAAGCCCATAAAGAACATTTTAGCTCCTTCATCACCATATAAATGATCAATCCAACGAACCATCGCTTCAGGATTTTTCGCTTTATCTGTTAAAACAAACATGCCTAAATTACCAAGACCATTAGTCATCGCAGTAAATTGTCTATCCCCATTCGGTCCTTCTAAAACTTGTGCACCAGTATAACCATCTATTTTATATAACTCTTTCGGGTCTACTTCACTAAGCATACCAAACGTCCCTTTAGCTGCTTCTGCCGCAAATTTCTGAGGCTCTGTCGTAAATACATCTTTATTGATTAAACCTTCTTTGTAAAGTTTATTTAAAAACTCAAGTAATTGTTTATATTCGTCTGTCGTTGGCACGAAACGGAATTCTTCAGTTCCTTTTTTAAAGTCTAAATTCAGATTCATCGTTCCTTGTTTATTCAAGCCAAATGAACCTCTTAAATAAGAAATAATTTGTTCAATACCATAGCCAGTTCCCCAGCCTTGTTCATCTTGTAAACCATTGCCATTAGGATCATTCTCTTTAAATGCTTTCAGCACGTTATACAAGTCTTCTGTTGTTTCAGGTGATTGTAAACCTAGATTATCAAGCCATTTCTGGTTAATCCATGGAGCTCCGACGCGAAGTGATGAAAACTTCGGATCGTAAATTGTTGGGAAGCCATAAATATTGCCATCTGCCATCGTCACACCTTGTTTTACAGATGGGTATTCTTCTAATAGTTTTTTAAAATTTGGAGCATATTGATCAATATAATCATTCAACGGTAAGAATACACCTTGTTGTCCATACTTGATTAAATCAGTTTTTGAAAATGCTGATGCAAAAAATATTTCTGGATAATTTCCAGCAGCTAAAAGTAAGTTCTTTTTGTCCGCTAATACTTCAGTCTGAACAGTTGTCCAATTAATATGGATGTTAGACATTTTCTCGTATTCTTCCCATAACATTAGATTGTTCCAATCTTGTGATGCAAAAAACTTTGCTGCAAAACCGTCTACTTCAATTTTCTCTTTTGTAATAGGCATATCCGTTGCATTCAAATGATCTAGATTACCGCTTTTTTCTCCACCATTATCTTTATTATCTGAACATGCTCCTAGCAAACTTGCAGCTAACATCAGGCTTGTTACTAAACCGTAAACACGCTTTTTTTTCACTTTCATTTAAAATCGCCCCTATTCTTTAACCTTTTAATGAACCAATCATGACACCTTTTACAAAATATCTTTGTAAGAATGGATAAAGCATTAACATTGGTAGGTTAGCAACGATTAAAACTGCGTACTTTAACCCTTCAACGCTAAGTTTTTGAGCTAAAAAGCTTTCTGACGTCGCTTTAATCATATCGTCAGCTTGTCCTTGAATTAATATTTGCCTCAGAATAAGTTGTAGTGGAAACTTATCTTGGTCTTGCAAGTAAATCAATGCTTGGAAATAAGAGTTCCAATGTCCTACAGCGTAAAATAAAACCATGACTGCCATAACTGGTAATGATAGTGGTAGAACAATACTCCACAAAATACGGAAGTTCCCTGCGCCATCAATCATGGCAGATTCCTCTAGCTCATATGGAATGGACTGGAAAAATGTCCGCATAATAATGATGTTCCATACAGCTACCGCGTTCGGAATAATCATGACCCAAAAAGTATTAATCATGCCCAAATCACGAATTAATAAATATGTAGGAATTAGTCCTCCACTGAAAAACATGGTGAAAACCATAAATGCCATAATAAAGCCTTTTCCTTTTAAATGTCTACGAGAAAGAGGGTAGGCTGCACAAATTGTCATAACTATATTTAACAATGTTCCAAAGAATGTGTACTTCAATGTGTTGATAAATCCATTCATAATATCTGGATTTTGGAATACCTTTTGGTAGGCCTCCACCGTAAATTCCTTTGGCCATAGCCATATATCCCCCGAGATTACGTACTCCGGATTACTAAGGGAAGCACTTAAAACAAAAATAAGTGGATACAAAACAACAACTGCTACAATTGTTAAAAAAATATAATTAAAGAGTGTAAACGCACGATCGCCCTTTGATTCTTTCATTTCAATCTCTCCTTTACCATAAACTTGTATCACTCACTTTTTTAGCTATTTTATTAACCATAATAAGGAGGATAAAATTAATGATAGAGTTGAATAAGCCAACAGCTGCTGAAAAGCTATATTGCGCTTCTAAAATCCCGCTACGATAAACGAAAGTTGATATAACATCCGATGCCGACATATTTAAATCATTTTGCATTAAAAATACTTTCTCAAATCCAATTGCCATGACAGATCCTACATTTAAGATAAATAAAATGACAATAGTCGGCATAATCGCAGGAATATTAATATGAATAATTCTTTGGAATTTTGATGCCCCATCTATCATTGCCGCCTCATGCTGTGCCGGATCTACGGCAGCTAAAGCGGCAATATATATGATGGAGCTCCATCCCATCGTTTGCCAAACATCAGATAGTACGTATATTGATTTAAACCATGCTGGTTCTGAAATAAAATCAATTGGTGTACCCCCAAATAACAAAATTATTTGATTAATCATCCCATCAGACTTTAAGAATAGTAACAGCATACCCACAACGACTACTGTTGATAGAAAATGTGGGGCATAAATAACTGTCTGTACAAATTTTTTAAAACGAAGACTTTTCACTTCATTTAATAGCAATGCAATAATGATTGGTATTGGGAAAGATATAAGTAAAGTGAATACACCAATCCCTATCGTATTTTTTATTAAGCGCCAAAAATAATAACTATCAAAAAAACGTTCGAAATGCTTAAACCCTACCCACGGACTTCCCATAATTCCCTTTGTAGCAATGAAATCCTTAAAGGCAATTTGCACCCCATATAGTGGATAGTAATGAAAAACCAAAAAGTAAAGTATGACAGGAGCTAGTAATAAATAAAGCTCCCAATTTTTTTTGATAGATTTTTTCCACTCTACCAAGTGATTTTTCTTTACTTTTGATTGCTTTTTGAAAAAACGTTGTGTTTTAGATGTTTTGTCCTCAACAGTTGTTTTATCTAAAAGCGTCATAATTACACCCCCAATTTATCAATGTTGCAGAATGGTAGATTCCTGTATGATCTCCATAACCTTGCCTCCGTTACGAATAGACTCTGTTGCTGCGCAGCCCACCGCAACACTCATTCGTCCTGCAAATGGCGTTGTTAAAGGTTCTTTATTGTAGAGAATGAGTTCTACAAAATCTTGGGCAATTTTTGGATCAGCCCCACCATGGCTTCCTTCCTCAGGCTTCATTTCGTAAACAACATCACTAAGTTCTTCCCAAGAATTTGATTTTCGTGTTTTTAAATAAATTTTATTATTGATATCATCATTTTCGATACGCCCTTTCGTACCTATGAATGTATAATTTCGTGAATAGTCTGGTGTGAAGTGACATTGTAAGTAAGAAGCTTTTATGCCACCTTCCAATTCCATAATGACCATATTATTATCCTCTACATCAATTTCTTCACGGAATGCACATTCCGTAAATGTATGTTCAACATATTCTGGACAAGTTTTTTTCTGGTCACATGTTGGACACGTTAACGTATTTGGCTGATTTCCACCATAATAATCTAAGCTACCAAATGCAGAGACTTTCGTTGCATATTTCCCAGAAATCCAATGAATGACATCTAAATCATGTGAGCCTTTTTGAAGTAGCAGAGATGTTGTATTTTTTGAATTACCATGCCAATCGTGGTAGTAGAAGTAACCGCCGAATCCAACAAAATGACGTACCCATATAGCCTTTAATTCTCCAATAGCTCCTGAGTCAATTAAGCCTTTCATCGTTTGATACATACTCATATAACGCATATTAAAGCCAACCATTAGATGCTTTCCTGACTTTTTCCATGCATCTAATATTCGATCGCACCCTTCCACAGTAATGGCTAATGGTTTTTCAGCATATACATGCTTGCCTGCACTTAAGCAAGTAATAATATGTTCTTCATGCAGATAATCTGGTGATAAAACCGCAATTGCGTCGATATCATCTCTTGTTAATAATTCCTTATAATCCTTTGTTAAAAATAATGGTGTATCGAATTTTTCCTGAAATTTTTCTAAACGTTCTTGAGAGATATCAGCTAATGCTACTATTTCTGATGCTCCAGTAGGTTTATGCCAGTATTGTGCTAAGCCCCCTCTTAAACCGGCTCCAATTACACCAATTCGTATTTTTTTCATTGTAATTCCCCCTCTTATCCTTGCTCCCCTGTATTTCGTAAACGTTTACAAATCAAATTAAACTATTCATAACAACACCACTACACGTCAACACGTTGTAGGTACAAGTTAAAGCAAAAATATAATGAATATTCCAAAAATTTAACTGGAATAAATATATAATTCTAACACTTAATATGTCAATACCCTAGGTTTTGTTCGCTAGTATAAATTAAATAAAACGTATATGAGTTGACCTATCCGAAAATTCAGAAAATATATCCCTTCTTCAATAGCTCAATCTACTACTCTATTTTCTTAAAATATTTTTCTAAAAATAAACAAATTTCGAAATGAATCATCTATATGTAAACGATGCTCTCTATATTTTGGTTTTTAATAATCCAATTTTGACTAATATCAAATAGTACCTGAAAATTAAAACTATATGGGCTCAGTAGACCACCTAGTTCATATATTTTATTAGTGCTTGAAGTATTAATTTTGCAGTATCTTTTATATAAAAATAATGAGAGACAGCTTGTTGAGTTACTATCACAGACTGTTTTTTATGCTCAAAACATAAAAAAACGACTCACCTATGATAGATGAGTCGTCTGAGATTTTCACGTTCCCAAAAAATGAGGGGGGTTTCAGGAGCGTAATCATGAACTAGCAAACTTCTGGAGAAAAGTAGCTAAAGTTCATCCTTGCTACACTGTATTGTAGTCAAGGAATATTCTTTATATGATAATGATAATCATTTTCATTTAACTTGTCAACAATAATCTTATAATTTGTGCAACTTCTTTTTTCATGCTAACAAATACTATATTTATTAGCAAAGTTCAATCAGTAACGATCTACCCTCATTTACTTTTATAAACTATCGTTGCTCCAATGAATATAAATAAGGTTACTAGGCTCATCATTGTTTCTATTGCTCGATATTATTGGAAGACCATCAACAATTGTTGCTGAAACTGTATCCCTTTATTGTAGTATAGTGTGTGCAAACTAACACAAATTATTATAAAAGCTAGAACGGAAAACAGACAGTTGCTACTGCAAACGATTTGAACAGAACGAGCAACATCAAGGTTGTTCAATGGCTCGTCCAATAGTACATATTCAGTTTCTTGACACAAAACCATCGCTACATATGTTCTTTGTCTTTGACCACCAGAAAGTTCATCTAAATATCTATTCTCTAAATCAGTTAAGTCTAAGAAATCGATATATTTAGAAATAATCATCTCATCTTCTTTAGTTAATCTTCCCTTTGAGTAAGGAAAGCGACCAAATCCAACTAGTTGTTTTGGGATACATCTACTAACGAAAACCCCAACATCTTATTATGCTAAAATTATGTTTGGTGATTTTAAGAGAATTAGATTAAAAAAGCTACTGCCTGTAGAATACAGACAGTAGCTCATAGTGTTGAAAAACAAAACCATCCATAGAATTTATGTGAAAGGTGAAAAAGGATTTCCGTTGCAGGCTACTTGCTTTCCTGTGGGCGAGCGGCGAGCCGCTTCCTCCGTGCAGGGGCTCGCCTATCTCGCTATGATCTGACCCCAAAAATATAAACTTTTTTACGAAGCTTTTCGATACTCAACGGGACTTTTTCCGTTGAGTTTTCTTTTAATCCGCTCATGATTGTAATAGTAAATATAATCTGCTAATGCTTTTGTCAATTCTACATAGTTTTTAAACGTAGTCGTGTACAGAAATTCTGATTTCAGAATACCAAAAAAGCTTTCGATCACGGCATTATCTAAACAATTTCCTTTCCGTGACATACTCTGCTTGATTTCGTACGTTGCCAATAACGCTTTAAAACGTGGTATTTGATATAACCATCCTTGATCAGAATGGATGATTAAGTCACTCTTTTCTGATAGCTGTGTATACGTAAACGCCATTTTAAAAGACTGTTGGACTAACTCAAAATTAGGTGATTTTGATACCTCATATCCAACGATTTCTCGATTGAATAAATCTAATACAGCCGATACATAGATTTTTTGACCGTTTATTTTAAACTCCGTTACATCAGTTACCCATTTCTGATTGGGTGCAGTAGCTTCAAAATCACGTTGGATGACATTTTCTGCGACATAGCCGACTGTCCCTTTATACGAACGGTATTTTTTAGGGCGTACCGTCCCTTTTAAGCCCAATTCTTGCATCAATCGTTGGACAGCTTTGTGGTTGATTAAAATCCCTTCATTTCGGAGGGCAAGCCAAATACGACGATAGCCATAACGCCCCTTATGGTGATGAAAAATTGTCTGGATTCGTTCTTTGATCGCCTGATATTTATCTGGTTTTACCCATTTTTGAAGATGATAATAATACGTACTTTTCTTAAGTTTCGCGACTTTGAATAGAGCTTGAAGTGGAAATTCCAGCCTTAGCTCATACACAGCTCTCACTTTTTCTTCGGTTTGAATGCTTCCTTTTCTTGAACTAAGGCTTTCAACTTTTTTAAATAGGCGTTTTCCATACGTAAATAGTCAATTTCCGCTTTTAACTCTTCCATTGTTTTTTCGTTTAAGTCAGACGAAGGTGGTTGTTTTTTTGGCATCGATTGGCACTCCTTTTCTATTTGATAGAGTACCTTATCAGCCTTGGACATCCATTGTTTTTTCCATCTCCGAATGGTTTCACGAGAAGGAATATTAAACTTCGCAGCAGTCTGAAGGAGCGAATCGCCCGTCTCTATCAGATGTTGAATTACTTTTATTTTAAAAGAATCTTCGTAATTCGTGAACCCTTGAGGACGAATAATTCCTTCGATGCCATGATAGCGATATAATTCAATCCATAATCGAACGTACTGTCGATCCCTCTGTAATCGATTGGCAATCTGATACGTACTTTCTTTTTCTTCAAAGTAAGCTAGAACTGCGGCTAACTTTTGTTCATCAGAAATCACTAACTGCACCCCCTATAGTAGATTTTTAAGTCCAATATTTTGGGTGCAGTTCACTATTCCCACGGGAGTCAAGTAGCCTTCCACTCCAATCCATAAAATAAAAATGTTCACTTTTTAGCAAAAAAGTGAAGGTATTCACTACTCTTTTATGGTGGGGTGTTGTCACACATCACTTCTCCACATTGAAAGTAAGAGGCTATCCTCTCTTATAATATAAATAATGGGCTATTTTGTTCAGGAAAAGACACTTTTGCAGAATGGTTGATTGGAGTGGAGCCAGCGTCACAGAGGAGACCCTGGAGCGAACGCAGTGAGTGAAGCGGCTCATCGGACGCCCCCTGGAAAGGACGCTGGCGGAACGGAAATCAACCCCTCGCCTTACAAAATTGCTTATTATGCCGTTGACATTACCTTTTTTCAACAACATAAGCTACTGCCTGTAGAATACAGACAGTAGCTTTTTTGAAATTGCCCTTTAAAAGGCGTATAGTAAAGGCATTTTTAGATTATTGAACTACTTCAGGGTGGAAACCATCATTTTGGAAGTAGTCATCATGTGACCAAATATTTAATTTTGCATCCTGTGTTTTCTGTTGAATAGCTTTAAATGCATCTTCAAATGTGTTGTTTGGCTTATGAATATAACGTACAACTGCAAGACCTTCCTTTAATAAAGATTCCTGCAATAATACATCATCTACAAAAACATAGGCTAGAAGGCGATCATAATTGTCTGTTTCTGGTCCAACATCATAGACTGCTTCAATTTTTTTAGCCTTTTCCAATAAATTAATCGTGTAATCTTTTGCTTGTTCAGCATATGGCTGGGCATCGCCTTTGTTGTAATTCATTTCAGGTGTATCCACCATTAACAGACGAATTTTTCGTTTCTCACCATTAATTGTCGCCTGAATCGTATCTCCATCATATGCTTTAATATAGTCTAGCTCAAAGCGTTTATTTCCTGTTTTTTCTTCCACTTGTTCAATTGAAATAGTTCCTTGCTGATCTGTCATTGATTTAGTATCTTGATCTTCCGCAGGTGATCTGCCAAATATCATGTACAATGCTACAGCCAGAATAATCGTACCACTTGTTATTAATGTTTTTATATCTTGCATTTTCATGTAGTAGGCCCCTCACAACTAATCATCTTTGCTTATACCTACGCTTGGCATAAGTTGTGCAACTCATCATTAGGAAAACAAAAAGTTGCACGATGTTTCTATTGTAAAATATCAAGCTACTACATTCAAGCTATCACATTGTCACAGCTACCCAATGGTTAGGAGAAACCTCTACTAGCTGACTATTTTCTACTTCATAGCGTACTTTTTTATCTTCGATATATTCGGCATCATTATATTTCTTCTTCTCTATTGCAGGATCTGGAATAGGTATTGAGCGTAATAATGCACGGGTATAAGGATGCTGTGGATTAGTATATAGTTCTTCACTTTCTGCCAATTCAACAATTTTCCCACCATACATGACCGCAACACGATCACTAATATGTTTCACCATTGACAGATCATGGGCAATAAATAAATATGTTAAACCAAGTTTTTGCTGTAATTCCTTTAATAAATCTACAATCTGCTTTTGAATAGAAACATCCAATGCTGATAAAGGTTCATCACATACAATAAAGTTTGGCTCGACTGCTAATGCTCTAGCAATCCCAATTCGCTGACGTTGCCCCCCTGAAAATTCATGAGGATAACGCATAGCATGTTCTTTCCTTAAACCAACAAGCTCAAGCAATTCCTCTACTCGTAGTCGTCTTTCTTCATGTGTCTTCACTAGACCATGAATATCCAGAGCTTCCCCGATAATATCTAAGATTTTTTTTCGAGGATTTAACGATGAATAAGGATCTTGGAAAATAATTTGCATATGACGACGCATTGCCTTTAACTGCTTTTTCGTTAGTCTTGTTACGGGTATGCCTTGATATAAAACCTCTCCATTTGTAGGCTGATGAAGCTGAAGAATCGTTCGACCTGTAGTAGATTTTCCTGAGCCTGATTCACCAACCAAGCCCAATGTTTCACCAGGATATATATGGAAGGATAAATCATTGACTGCTTTTAGCGTTTGACCACGACCTAGTGAAAATTCCTTCGACAGATGTGTCACCTCAATCAATGGCTTATGACGATTGATACCTGACTGAATATTGGCTATCTCTTTTGGCTGCTTTTTTTCATGCAGCTTTGGTAGCGCATTCAATAATTTTTGGGTATATGGATGCTGAGCATTCGCAAAAATCTCTTCCGTTGTGCCCTGTTCAACAATTTCTCCTTCTTTCATGACGATGATACGATCACACATACCTGCAACCACGCCTAAGTCATGTGTAATTAAAACAATAGACGTCCCCATTTTTTTCTGCATATCACGCATCAATTTCAGTATTTGCGCTTGAATCGTTACATCAAGTGCTGTTGTTGGCTCATCCGCAATAAGCAGGGACGGGTTACAAGCAAGTGCCATGGCAATCATCACACGTTGGCGCATACCACCTGAGAATTCGTGAGGGTATTGTCGATATCTTTCTTCAGCATCCTGAATACCAACCAGTTTTAATAATTCAATTGTTTGTTGGTAGGCCTCTGTTTTTGACATGGCCTGATGCTTGATTAAACTTTCAGCCACTTGATCTCCTATTCGAATGGTAGGGTTTGTTGATGTCATCGGATCCTGAAAGATCATACTAATATCTTGTCCACGAATCCCTTCCATTTGTTTTTCACTTAATTCCGTGAGTTCTTGGCCTTTAAACACAATAGTGCCAGATTTCAGAAATGAAGGCGGCGATGGTAATAAACGCATAATGGAACGAGCCGTTACACTTTTTCCACTTCCAGACTCTCCTACAATTCCGAGTGTTTCACCTTTATTTAGATGGAAGCTAACGTCCTTAACAGCTTCGAATTCTGTCTCCCCTGTGATAAAGGACACGCGAAGATTATTGATTTCTAAAAGCTTTTCATTCATTCGACCCATCCTTTTTAAAATTTGTGATTGACTTACTTACAAGTATAATCCATACTTTACAATACTGATAGGAATTATACAATATGATGCTGAATATTTTATTTACGTTTGGAGGAAATGCATGGTTACTTCAAAAAATCATTTAAAACCTAAGGAATTTATTTTCTTTTCTACGGTTTATCAAAAACTAATGCATCAAAAGCCTTACCATTTGATTCTTTTTTTCTTAAGTATTTTAGTTCACCTTTTTACATACTTTATCTATCGGAAAAGAAAACATTCAAACAATTATGATCAGGCTTTTGCATTACGTAGTCAGTACTACCTAGAGAAGGCTTTGGTTGCTCACTGGCAAAAGGACTTTGAACAACAAGAAATAGCAAAAGCTACCTTTTTTAAAGAGACTGTATTACAGTCACAAATTCAAACAACAGCCAAGCAATTAGCTCAAAATAAACTACAACAGCAAGTGGATCAAGATTTACAAAAAGAGGGCATACAACAACTAACGTATAACCAGTTTTTTAATCAGCTACTAACAAACAAACGCTTTGTCGCTCTTACCTTTCTACCAGCTGTTTTATTTTATGTAGTACTTATCTTATTTGCGAATCCGTTCCTACAATTTATTATTGAACGTCTTTTACAAAGCTTCATTGTCATTGTTGGTGTAGCTACATTGGTGTTTACTATTTTGTATTTATCACCATTTGACCCAGCAAGAAACCTACTCGGAGTTGAAGCAACACCCGAGCAGATTGCGAATTTTAATCGTATTCACGGTTTAGATCAGCCTTATTTATCGCAGCTTTGGAACGCACTATCTGGCCTATTTACATTTGATTTAGGAACATCCTTTGCAGGTAAAGAAGATATTACCCACAGCATTGCGACAAAATTTCCTGTCACACTTGAAATAGCCGTATTGTCATTGTTAATGGCTATCGCCATTGCTATTCCAGTCGGTATTATTTCAGCTGTTCGTCCAAATTCATATTTGGATTATACATTTATGTTCATTGCTTTAATCGGTCTATCCATCCCAAGCTTTTGGCAAGGTTTAATTTTTATTTTAACGTTTGCTTTAAAGCTTCAATGGTTTCCAGCGACCTATAATCCTCACAATTGGTTATCGCTCATCATGCCCATTATCGTCTTGGGAACATCCATTACAGCATCCATCGCTAGGATGACAAGGTCGAGTATGCTTGAGGTGATTCATGAGGATTACATTATTACAGCAAAAGCAAAAGGCTTAAATGAATTTAAAGTCATTTCAAAACATGCCATTCGTAATGCCATGATTCCAATTATTACGGTGATTGGACTTCTTTTTGGAGGTATGTTGGGAGGCGCATCTGTAACAGAAAAGGTATTCAACATTAGTGGGATTGGTAGCTATATCGTCGATAAACAATTTATCCCTGATATTCCGGCCATTCTTGGAGGCGTTGTTTATATTGCCATTACTATTTCAATTGTCAATTTATTGATTGATATCATGTATGCCTTTTTTGATCCACGCATTCGCTCGAAAATGAAGAAGTCTTAAAGGAGGATCACCTGTGAAAAACATCTTACATGTCAAACTACTCTTGAAGATTACACAGGAATATGTCAATTCTCATTTCACTTTTGTCTTTTCCTTATTGTTTTCTTTCTTGTTTCTAGCCTATAGCTATAATTTTTCTACCAATAGCTGGCGACCAGTTATTATACTCTTTTTTGTTATTTATGCTATTACCACGGCATATGTTGCTTTCATCAATTTACGAATTAAAAAGGACTTAGCAAAGCACGGTGACATTCAAAAAAGCACTCGAGTGCTGGGCTATCCATTGTTAATCACTATATTGTCAGGCAATATTTTTTCAACATCCTTTGCATTTATGCTTGTGTCGAAAAGAAAATCTGCAGAATATACTTTTGCAGCCTATGCCTTTATTACACAATTATTCATCATTGGTATTGCAGCATTGAATATATTTAAACCATATGTAACGGATACCTTTTTACTGGCGATGGGTGTTTTCTTAGTACTAGCGCTGTTTTATATCGTGATGGCCATTTTATGTACGAAATATGTGACAGCTACTGAGGCACCTAAATGGATGATTATTCCCGGTGTTTTATTACTATTTGCAACTTTCACTGGTAATCTATTTGCGACATTACTAGGCTATAGCCTGATTCAAAAGGCTCGAAAGGTAAATCCGTCTTCTATAGAGAAGTGGCAAAAAATATGGGAAAAGATTTTACGTAATACGATGGCTGTATTCGGCTTATTCTTCATTATTTTCATGTTCTCATTGTCCGTCACAAGCTCTTGGACTTTTGACTATGATTTTGCTACAGAAAATAACTATGGTGTGTTACTACAAACACCATCATTGGACTATCCGCTAGGCACAGATAATTACGGACGAGATTTATTTTCTCGCATTGTATTTGGTGCACAAATATCGCTAATCGTCGGATTTTTCTCAACGATTATTCCAGCAGTTGTGGGAGGAACATTAGGCGCTTTGTCAGGCTATTATGGAAAATCCACTGATAATATCATCATGCGAAGCCTTGATGTTTTATATGCTATCCCTGGCATTTTGTTAGCTATTGCTATTATCGCTGCCTTTGGTGCTAATACAGTGAACCTCATTATTGCGCTGAGTGTTGGGGCAATTCCAACCTATGCTCGTACAATGCGGGCTAATGTTATGCAGCTTGCTAATTTTGAATTTGTGGAATCAGCTAGAGCTTTAGGTGCATCTGATGCTGCTATTATTTTCAAGCATATTGTTCCCAATTCATTAGCACCAATGATTGTGAAAGCAACTTTAACGATTGGGGGAGCTGTTATTTCAACAAGTAGTTTAAGTTTTTTAGGGCTTGGTATTGAGCCACATATTCCCGAATGGGGCAATATTTTAAAAGTTGGTAGTACGTACCTGGAGACACATTCATATGTCGCGATTTTCCCAGGTCTTTGTATTATGCTTCTTGTCCTCTCCTTTAACTTCTTAGGAGATGGTTTACGAGATGCTTTAGATCCAAAAACAAATTAATTGGAGGTAACTATGAAGAAATTACTTGTATTTTTATTCGTTGCAGTACTAGCTTTAGCTGGCTGTGTACAAACAAAAACTGACGTAGAAGGCAGTAAAGATTCAAAAGATAATAACAAGAGCAATGGCAAAGTGGCCATTGAAGTATTAGGAATGGCGTCTGCTGAAGAAGATATGAATATTGTACGCGACCAATTGGTGAAAAATGGTTTTGATGTAAAACTAAATATTCAACCAGATTACGGTTCATTCTCTGCTCAAAAAGAAGCGGGTAACTATGATCTTGCTCTTTCAAGCTGGACGACAGTAACTGGGAACCCTGACTATGCTGTACGTGGTCTATTTAAAACAGGCGGTGACTACAGTGTTGTTGCAGATTCAAAATTAGATGCACTAATCGATGAGGCAAGCACATTGACTGGTGAAGAAGCAGCAGCTAAATATAAAGATTTAGAGCAATTACTAGTATTCGATCAAGCTTATATTGCGCCTTTATATATTTCCAATAAATATCAAGGGATCTACTCTGAATTAGTAAATCCTAAAACGGTCCTTTTACCAAAATCTCGTGCACAGGTTTGGGAAAAAATTGAATTTAATGATGCGGCTAAAAATGCAACAGAACCTTTAATCTTACACCAAACAATCAACTCCCTTACTTCACTTGACCCAATCAAAGGGAATGATGGTTCCATCAATACATTAAACACGAATATGTACGTTCGTCTTGTTAACTTAACAGATACAGATGAAGTTGTTTCAGATGGTTCATTATCTTATAACCATGTAATGGCTGAAGGTAATCAAGAATATTACTTCATTTTACGTGATGATATCCACTTTGCAGCTGTGAAAGATGGTGCAGCAGTTGATACAGGTGAATTAGTGTCAGCTGAAGATGTTGTCTTCTCATTAAATCGTGCAAAAGATGCTAATTCAGTACCAGATCATCGTACTTATAGCATTCATGAAAATATAGAAACAGTGGAAATCGTTTCTGATTTAGCTGAATTACAAAGCAAAAAAGTAGCAGGCTCTGAGCAATCAGTGTTAGATGCATTATCACAAAACCTACCTGCTTCAATAGCACAATTAACAAAGGAAAAAGGTGCTGTTCATAATGCAGCAGGTGCATACCAAGTTGTTAAAATTACAACACCAACTCCATTCCCACAAGTATTAAATTATTTAGCACACCAATCTGGTGGTATCGTATCTGAAAAACAAGTAACAAGCATTAATACGTATGACGTGGCTAGCTATGATCCTGATAAAGACATTGCCTATGGTGATCAAGCTACTATAACGGAAGGTTCAGCAACATTTAACAATCAGCTATATGCAAGTGGTCCTTACATTTTAGTGAAGAAAAATGATTATGAAGCACAATTCGTGAAAAACCCTGCTTACCGTGCAGGTAGCGAATATGAACCAAAAATCGCCAAAATTAATGTTCGATTTATCTCTGATGTTGATAGTGCACTATCTGCATTACGTAATGGTGAAATACATGTTCTTCAAACAGTTCCAGAAACGAAGTTGGATATTGTGAAATCAGACGCTAAATTAACATTAAATACGGCAGATAGTAATGCTGTGTCTTACTTACAAATGAATACGTCTGGACGTGCAGTTTCTGATTCAGCAGATTTACGTAAAGCAATCCTATACTCCATTAACCAAGACGAATTCATTAGCTATTACCAAGGCAATAAAAAACCAGCTGTATCCACAGTATCTCCATTAATCGATACTGGTTTAAAACTGGAGGCAGATAGCGAGAAAGTAAAAGAATTTGTAAAAGCATATAACGATAATAAGTAATACTAATTTGAGCCTTCTCAAAATTTGAGAAGGCTCACTTAGTGTTGAAAAACAAAACAGTCAATTGGAAGGTAGAAATGGATTTCCGTTGCAGGCTACTTGCTTTCCTGTGGGCGAGCGCCCCGAGCCGCTTCCTCCGCTATCGCTCCGTTTAGAGGCTCGCCTGTCTCGTTATCCCACGGGAGTCAAGTAGCCTCCACTCCAACCTACAAAAGTATTACCTTTTTAGCAAAGGTTTTCAAATAAGGCGAAGGTCTTCACTACTCTCTATGGAGAGGTGTTGTCACACATCACTTCCCCACATTGAAAATAAGAGCTTATTCCCTCTAAGAATACAAATAACGGACTATTTAATCGCTATGTTACTATGAAAAAAAGTAAAGACACTTTGCAGAATGGTTGATTGGAGTGGAGCCAGCGTCACTCCTAGGGGATTAGTGAACTGCACCCAAAATATTGGACTTAAAAATCTAATTTAGGAGGTGCAGTTAGTGATTACTGATGAACAAAAATTAGCCGCTGTTCTAGCTTACTTTGAAGAAAAGGAAAGTCCGTATCAGATTGCCAATCGATTGCAGATTGATCGACATCACATTCGATTATGGATTGAATTATATCGCTATCATGGCATCGAAGGAATTATTCGTCCTCAAGGGTTCACGAATTACGAAGATTCTTTTAAAATAAAAGTAATTCAACACATGATAGAGACGGGCGATTCGCTCCTTCAGACTGCTGCGAAGTTTAATATTCCTTCTCGTGAAACCATTCGGAGATGGAAAAAACAATGGATGTCAACGGCTGATAAGGTACTCTATCAAATAGAAAAGGAGTGCCAATCGATGCCAAAAAAACAACCACCTTCGTCTGACTTAAACGAAAAAACAATGGAAGAGTTAAAAGCGGAAATTGACTATTTACGTATGGAAAACGCCTATTTAAAAAAGTTGAAAGCCTTAGTTCAAGAAAAGGAAGCATTCAAACCGAAGAAAAAGTGAGAGCTGTGTATGAGCTAAGGCTGGAATTTCCACTTCAAGCTCTATTCAAAGTCGCGAAACTTAAGAAAAGTACGTATTATTATCATCTTCAAAAATGGGTAAAACCAGATAAATATCAGGCGATCAAAGAACGAATCCAGATACTTTTTCATTACCATAAGGGTCGTTATGGCTATCGTCGTATTTGTCTTGCACTCCGAAATGAAGGGATTTTAATCAACCACAAAGCAGTCCAACGATTGATGAAAGAATTGGGCTTAAAAGGGACGGTACGCCCTAAAAAATACCGTTCGTATAAAGGGACAGTCGGCTATGTCGCAGAGAATGTCATCCAACGTGATTTTGAAGCTACTGCACCCAATCAGAAATGGGTAACCGATGTCACAGAGTTTAAAATAAATGGTCAAAAACTCTATATATCGGCTGTATTAGATTTATTCAATCGAGAAATCGTTGGATATGAGGTTTCGAAAGCACCCAATTTTGAGTTAGTTCAACAGTCTTTTAAAATGGCGTTTACGTATACAAAGTTATCGAAAAAGAGTGGCTTAATCATCCATTCTGATCAAGGATGGTTATATCAAATACCACGTTTTAAAGAGCTATTGGCAACGCATGAAATCAAGCAAAGTATGTCACGGAAAGGAAATTGTTTAGATAATGCCGTAATCGAAAGTTTTTTTGGCATTTTGAAATCTGAATTTCTATATACGACAACGTTTCACACCTATGAAGAATTCAAAAAAGCATTAGCAGACTATATCCATTATTACAATCATGAACGGATAAAAATAAAACTCAACGGAAAAAGTCCAGTTGAGTTTCGAAGGGTTTCTTAAAAGTTCTAATTTTTGGGGTCAGATCATAGCGTCACAGATGAGACCCTGGAGCGAGCGTAAGTGAGTGAAGCGGCTCATCGGACGCCCCCTGGAAAGGGCGCTGGCGGAACGGAAATCAACCTCTCACCTTGCAAATTTGCTTTTTCTGCCGTTGACATCATCTTTTTTCAACAACATGAAAGCCTTCTCAAAATTGAGAAGGCTCATTTTTAATAGTAGAAACTCATTTTATATTTCATTATGTGATTTTGGTTTTGGTCCTAGCTCTTCAGGCTCGATATCAGCAAATGTTTCGCCTTCCTCTTCTAGGTCACGCATGCGGTGTGCAATACGTGAAGCCGCTGAAGCTGCTATACTGCCAACTAAATCATCTAAGAATGTGTTGACATGATGTCCAGGTTCTGTATCGAGTTTTTTAATAATCCCTATTTTTTGCTTGTCTAAATGACCAAAAGTGGTAACGGCGATACTGCCATATGTAAAAACAGATCCTAGTGCGATTGTTTCGTCTACACCAAATAACCCCTCATCCGATTCGATAATTTGTTGCAGTGGTGAAGATAATAATTTTTTCTCTGCTAGTTCATCTAATTCAATTCCTACTAATAAAGCATGCTGTACTTCTCGCTTACGTAAAACACGTTCAACAGAATGAACACAATGCTCCAGTGTTAAACCTTCATTATAGGTTTTTTGCATTTCGTAAACAATTTTTGCGATATCCTCTATCGCTACACCTCTACGAATTAACGCGGCTTGAGCTGCCTTTGCTACTTCGTCAGAGTGCACACGAATACTTTTATTATGCATAATTAACCCTCATTTCGATTTTTATTGCTAGTATAAAGCTAGCCCAACCTATTATACCTTTACTTTCGTAATATGGTACAATTTTGTTACAAATACAAGAAGGAGTGTCATCATTGGATAAGGGAACAGTACAGGATTTAACATTTTATAGTGAAGCATTACAGGAAGAATTACAGCTCTATATTTATGTTCCTGCAAATTATTCTCCACTTTATAAATACAATATTTTAATCGCATCAGACGGTAAAGATTATTTCCAACTCGGCGGCATTACAAAGCTAGCTGATGAACTGATTGATGACTATGAAATCGAAAATTTAATTATAGCATTTGTTCCTTACAAAGATATTAAAGATCGACGTCATAAATATATTCCAAGCGGTGAGCAACACGAAGCCTATCTACGCTTTTTAGCTCATGAGCTAGTACCCTATTTAGACAATGAATATGCCACTTACCAAATGGGTATGAGTCGTGGCGTCATTGGAGACTCTATGGCTGCCACTGCTTCCTTAATGGCTGCCCTAAAGTACCCAAGCATCTTTGGCAAAGTCATTTTACAATCACCATATGTTGATGAGGATGTCTTACAGGCTGTTGAAAAATTTAAAGATCCTGGCGCGATTTCTATCTACCATATAGTAGGTAAGGGCGAAGATCAGGTAGTGACAATGGATAAAACCATCAAAGACTTTTTAACACCTAACCGTCAATTACATGAGCTCATGATTAGTAAAGGGTTCACTACATTTTATGACGAGTTCGAAGGCAATCATACATGGAAATATTGGAAACCAGACCTTCGACGTGCTTTAATTGAAAATTTCAATTAATATTGGGTGATTCAAATTACGAAAATTGAAATTTCTGTTATACTTAAATAGAAAAATTGTTTATTTTCGGGAGGTAATGGACTATGAAGTACGGTATTGTGGCATTTCCATCAAAAAAATTGCAAGATTTAGCAAACACTTATCGCAAACGTTATGATCCTCATTATGCAAAGATTACACCGCATATGACGTTAAAGGACAGCTTCGATGCATCTGAAGAAGAAATTCAAACCATCGTCAAGCAATTGGATGAACTTGCTGCTAAATATGCACCTTTAAACATTCATGCATCTCGCATAAGTTCGTTTTTCCCTACAACAAATGCGATTTACTTCCGCATTGAACCAACTGAACAATTAGTAGCATTCCAACATGAACTTCAAGACAACATCCCTCATGGGGAAATGAAACATGTATTTGTTCCTCATATTACAATCGCTCAAAAAATGTCAGCTTCTGAGCATGACGATATCTTTGGACAATTACGCATGACTGGCGTTGATGAAAAGGATACAATTGATCGCATCCATCTTTTATATCAATTAGAAGATGGCTCATGGACAACATATGAAACATTCCGTTTGTCTGGAGCTGAGTGATTCTTGTATCAGGTGAAAATTGTTGAAACAAAGCAAGAACACGATGATGCCTTTGCTATTCGGCGAAAGGTATTTGTTGAAGAGCAGGGTGTCCCTCTTCATCTAGAATGTGATGCTGAGGATGCCACTGCAACACATTTCATTATGTATGATAACGTTGAGCCAGTAGGAGCAGCACGTTTACGTAGTATTGACGGCACAACAGCTAAAATTGAACGTGTTTGTATTTTACAATCTCAGCGTGGTAAAAAATTAGGGGCTTTAATGATGAAGGAGATGGAGAAGCATGCCATTTCTATCAACAAGGAAATATTAAAATTGCATGCACAAAGCTATGCCATTCCCTTCTACGAAAAGCTTGGATTTACAGTTACCTCTCCTGAGTTTATGGATGCAGGTATTCCACATCGTGCTATGGAGAAAAAAATGTAATCAAAGGGTGTTACGATATGCATTGCGCATTGTCGTAACACCCTTTTTAAATAGACACGAATTCGCTTGCCACCATTTATCTACTCCATCGTAACAAGCTACATTGCCAAGTAGATATGCCATACGCTACTTCATCATTCTAGTGATTTTATCTAAATCTAGTGATGCGCCATCTTGAATAATAGATTGTACAAGTTTATCTTCCAACTCTTGCGTAATCGATCTGTTAGAAATTTTAGCTACACGTCTTACAATTTTTCTTACTTGTTTTTCACTGGTAAAATCCGCATGTTGAATGGCATTGGCTAATGCGAAGATTTCATCCATCGATACACCTGTTTTTTGCTCAATCGAATTAAAAAACGAGCGATGCATGTTTTCCCTCCTATCATTAAAACTCAAATTGACCTTGCGTCTTGCACGAAACATTTCGCAAATGGTGGAGGCCTTAACCTTATTTAGATAGTCCTAAATAGAAGCTAAAGCCTTTATGTTCATCAAATTAGATGTAAGTAGCGCCAACAATAATTAATAGAATGAATAGGACAACAATTAGAACAAACGTAGAACCATAGCCATAGTTGTTGCCGCCTCCAGAGTAACCTCCGCAATAGCTATTGTTCCACCCACCAACATTATTCCCATAAGGTTGTGAGGACCAGCCTTGATATCCCATAAAAGCACCCCTCCCTTCTACAACCTATAATATGTTTCGGTTGTAAAAATGGGAGGGGTATTCGTCTAGTCAATATTTCCTTTTGGTTTAAAAATTAATGCACCGATAAAGCCAAATACGATAGCAGCACTGATCCCTGAGCTTGTTACTTCGAACATGCCTGTTAATACGCCAACAAGTCCATGCTTTTCTGCTTCCGCCAATGCCCCATGAGTTAATGAATTCCCGAAGGATGTAATGGGTACTGTAGCTCCTGCTCCAGCAAAATTGATTAGTGGCTCATATAAACCCATACCATCCAATACGGCACCGAGGACAACCAACGTACTTAGTGTGTGTCCCGGTGTTAAATTGCCAACATCCATTAATAATTGGCCTATGACGCAAATAATGCCTCCAATAATAAATGCAAATACAAATGTCATAACCATGGTTTTTGCCTCATTTCATTGTAATTTCTATCGCATGTGCCGTACATGGAATCGTCTCGCCTTGTTGATAGGATAGCGGCGATAATAATGCCCCTGTTGCCACAAGTAATACTCGTTTATAACTCCCTGCGCGCATTTGTTGAATAACATAACTAAAAAAAACAGCCGCCGAACAGCCTGCTCCACTTGCACCAGATTGGAAAGCTTCATCCTGTCCATAAAATTCGGCACCTGCATCACGTAATAACGTTAGCTCTTCATTCTTCACACCATTTTCCACAAGCATTCCTTTCAACAGCTTTAATCCAAGCTGACCTAAATCACCCGTTAAAATTAAATCATAATGATAAATTTTTTGGTTTCTTTGCTGTAGGTGAGATTGAATCGTTTGAAAGGCGGCTGGTGCCATCGCTGCACCCATATGGAAAGGATCATCCATGCCATAGTCAACTGACTTGCCTATCGTTGCTGCTTCTATAGAAGGATACTCCTCACGATGCTTTCCAATAAGGGCATAGCCCGCCGCTGTCACAGTCCATTGTGCAGTTTGAGGTTTTTGAGCACCATAATTGATGGGATAACGAAATTGACGTTCAATGGAATTATGCTGACTTGAGGCACCAGCTAATGAAAAATTAGCCACACCTAACTCTGTTAATAGGCATGCAATAATGGCAGAGGATACAGACGTTGCACAAGCTGAAAATAATCCAATAAAGGGGATTTCTAAATCTCTAGCTGCAAAATTGGTCGGTGTCATTTGATTAACCAAATCCCCACCCATTAAATAATCAATATCTCCGTTTTGTATGCCCAATTTTTTCATAGCAAATTCACAGGCCTCTTCGATCATTTTGCGATGCCCCTGTTCATTTGTTTTCATCTGCCATCGTTCATCATCATAGACCGAGTCAAAATACTGACTAAAAATACTGCGGTTCTCCAACGGGCCAGCTACTACTCCACCAGCTAAAAGAGATGGTTTCGATTGAAAAACGATTACCATGAAACCACTCCTATCGTCACAAGGATATATTTAATGAGAGCAACGAAAAATGCAGATACTACTCCAAATAATACAACTGACCCTGCCAATTTAAATAAATTGCCACCGACGCCCAGTACCAACCCTTCTGATCGGTGTTCGATAGCCGCAGAAATAACGGCATTACCAAAGCCTGTTACTGGAACTGCTGAGCCTGCTCCAGCAAATTGACCAATTTTTTTATAAAGGCCCAAGCCTGTTAAAATCATGGCAAAGAATACCATTGTGGCAACAGTTGGATTTCCTGCTGTTGCTTCCGTAAAATTGAAAAAAATAATATAAAAAAGGGACACAGCTTGACCAATTGCACAAATCAGTCCACCAACAAAGAATGCCTTAGCTATATTCTTTAAATAAGGGGGCTTTGGTGTAACATATTGCTCTAACTGTTGGTATTGTTCTTTTTCCATTTATGTCTGCTCCTTTGCAAGCTCTTTTAGTTTTGTAATTTTATCGCTCAATTTATTATCTTCAATCTGATCCTTTTTTATTTTATTGGCTTCATAAAAAATTTTATAATCAGCTGAGACAAATACATCTTTGTTTGGATATTTCTCATCAAATTTCTTTTGCAATTTTTTCTCTAGCTTAGTCTTTTTCCACTTTTCCCATGGTTTGATTTGTACTGCAACAAGCATACTATCGTCATATTGGATAACCGTTGATCGTTCAACATAGTCTTCTTCTTTTATAAGGGCTTCGACTTCACTTTCATTTTGTGGCGACCCATAGACAATAAATTTTTCTTTTTCAGCACAACCATTTAACAGCGATAAAACGACTAAGAGAGGTAATGTCATTCCTAGTAGCCTCAAATGTTTTCCCCTCCTTTTCTTTACAGTTTCTCCACACATAAAAAAACTATTCATTCGAAGATATATACGAAAGCCCGAGTCCATTTTTCAAAAGTACATATTGTAGAAGTAGTAACAAGGAAAGGAGGTGACAATATGGGTTGTGGTAAGCCAACAAATCCTATTGGACCAATCCATTCAGCAGGCTGCGTTTGTGACGTAGTTCGCGCTATTTTAGATATTCAAAATCAAGCGGTGCGAGATGAGTGTTCTCCATGTACAGCGAACTGTTTCTTAGAACCACTAGGCGGAATTGTTAGTCCTGCACGCTCTCAAGCAGATACACGTGTATTCATGTTAATTACAAAAGATGGTACTCCTTTCAAAGCATTCTTTAACTCTCCAACAGCAGATCCTTGTATTTGTACATCCGTATTCTTCCGTGTAGAAGATATGTTTGATGAGTGCTGTGCAACTTTACGTGTTTTAGAGCCATTATGTACATTTGACTCTAGTGAAAGTACAGTAGACTTATTAAGTCGTGACGGCTGTTGCGTAAACATGAAGAAAATCTGTAAAGTAGATGACTGGAACTCAACAGATAGCTGTATTACTGTAGATTTATCTTGTTTCTGCGCTGTACAATGTATCGCTGATGTTGACTTAGGGATTTGTGATTAATTTCTTTCACCTTTGACACACACACATAAAAAAAAGTGTACAGCATCCTCTGCTGTACACTTTTTTTATAATGTTGGCAATTTTCTTCCACGCCACAGTATTTGTTGTATCTCTTCAAAATGAATGATTTCCTGTGTTTTTAATTCTAATGACGTTAGCATTAAAGAATCACTCTGTACTTCTGAGGCAGTTCCAGTTAATTTTCTACCATCTTTTAAGCAAACTAATAATGGCTGATAGGCCCTCTGACGAAATGGCTTTTCTAAAAATTGAAGTTGTTTTAGTAAGTACGGATCTATTTGTACATCTTCTACGATATCTTCTTTCCCATCAACTGTTTGCTCATCGAAAATGTTGTCCCTTACATATACGGATGTACTTTCATCCAAATCAAGTTCATGTAACGCCTTAGAAATATTTAAAAAATATGATGGTGATTTTATAAACAAGCGTGGCTCTCGATCCACTTTACTCACTTCCCTTTTTTCCATACAATATGCGAAAGTAAGTAAATTGGTTCTTAGCCTATTTGACTTAAAAAAACTGTCGCTAATCCTAAGTAAATTAAAATACTTGTTATATCATTTAAAGTTGTAATAAAAGGTCCTGATGCCACAGCAGGGTCTATTTTTAGTCGATGCATTAACAACGGAATAAAGGAACCCGCTAATGTCGCGACTAAAATAGAACCACAAAGTGCTGCTCCTACTAACATTCCTAAAACAAGTTCATGTTTCCAGAAATAAACAATGCCAATAACGATTAATCCACAAACAACGCCTGACATTAAGCCTGTACCTGCTTCACGTAGTAGTAACTTGAATTTACTATGTTCTTCCACGTCTCCTGTTGCAATACCTCTGATCGCCACGGCTAATGCTTGTGTTCCACTATTCCCTGATGTTCCTGAAATAAGTGGAATAAAGACAGCTAGTAAGGCTACCTTATCTAAAGTATCTTCAAATTGCCCCATTAAATTGGCTGTCAGCATACCTAAAAACAGTAGTACCACTAACCAAGGTAAACGTTTTTTAGCTGCTTGGAAAGGTGTTACATCAAACTTATCCATATCCGAAATACCGGCTAATTTTGAGTAATCCTCAGAAGCCTCTTCATCAATAACATCAATAATATCATCGACCGTGATAATACCGAGCAGTTCCCCTTTATCATCAATAACAGGTGTCGCTAAAAAATTATAGTCCTTCATAATTTGTGCGACTTCCTCTTGGTCATCATTTGCATGTACCATCACAACACGTTCATTCATAATGGATCGAATACGTGTATCCTCGTCAGCAATGATTAAATCTCGTAGTGATATAACACCTGTCAAACGGTGTTCTTCATCCACCACGAAAATATAATAAACAGTCTCTGCATCTGGTGCTTCTTTACGCAAAATGGCCATTGCTGAACGCACTGTTGAATTTTCTGGTATAGCAACGTATTCAGTTGTCATAATAGAACCGGCTGTATATTCATCGTAGCTTAATAGCTCATTAATTTCTTCAGCCGTTTCCTCATCCATCATTTCCAAATAGCTTTCACGCTGTGCCAAATCCAGCTCATTTAAGACATCTGCCGCATCATCAGCATACATATGCGAAAGCATTTCTGCCCCATATGAAGGATCCATTTCAGCTAGGTACGCTTTATATTCATCATCTTCGATATCGATTGCCTGAAAAATATCAGCCATTTCTGTCGGAGACAAGAACGAATAGATGATCTTCCTTATATCAGGTTCCACCTTTTCGTAAAACGTTGCCTGATCATATGGATGAAGTTCTAAAAACTCATCACGGAATGCATCAATATTATGTGCTTCGAGCATTCCTCGTAGATGTGCCTCATCAAATTGCACATCATCCTTTTCATTTCTTTCCTCTATCATGCTTGTCCCCTCCTTCCGAGCTTTCAATCATCTTTACGGGCAATGCCGTAAATCTACCTTCTATATAATAGAGTGTATTATACCTTTTCTGCAAACCCTTTTTTAAGTTATCCATCAGAGTCGGTGTACAGATCTTTATAAAATTTGATTTTAAGCGTAAAATCATGACGATTTCTATTTTACTATACATTAATTTTATAAAGTCGGTGTAAAGATACTTCCTATACACTGATATTACATCAAAAATGATAAGGAGATGCCCGTTTGTGCGAACATCTCCTTTCTATCAGTCAAAGACTACTTCAATAATCTCTGCATGTCTTCATTTAACATACTTGTAAAGTGTAATGGCCTACCGGTCAATGGATGCTCCATACTTAAGGAGACACAATGTAGTGCTTGTCGATCAATCAAATGACGGCTTCCACCATAAAGGTCATCACCAACAAGTGGATGCCCAAGGTACGCCATGTGTACGCGAATTTGATGTGTACGTCCTGTATGCAATTGCAATCGTACATATGTCACTGGTTCAGCATCAAGTAAAAACCGCTTTAGCACGGTTACATCTGTATGTGCATATTGCCCATCTTCTCTTACTTCTCTTTCAATAATACTCGTCACTTTACGCCCTATAGGAGCCACAATGGATTGAAAATTTTGTTCGACATGGCCATGCACAATCGCCTCATATTGCCTTGAAATGTTTCTACTACGCTGAGCAAGCCCTGTTAAATGATGAATGTGCGCATGCTTGGCAATACAGAGTAAGCCTGATGTATCTCGATCTAACCTTGTGACTATGTGGGCTGTGGAAGCTAATCCTTGTTGCTCAAAATAGCCACAAACTAAATTTGCAATGCTTTTGGTTGGATGCTCTCTTGAGGGAATTGTACTCTGGTGAGCTGGTTTATCAAGCACTAAGATTGCATCATCCTCAAATACGATGGTTAAATCACCATGCTCAATAGCAAGACCGTCACTTCTTTCCTCAGGAGGAAATGTCACTCCCACATAGTCACCCTCTTGAAGGACATGTCTCACATTACGTTCGACACCATTGACTGTTAATAAGCCACCATCAAACTTAATGGCGGTTAAGGCTTTCTTGGATATACGCCATTCCTGAAGGGCTTCTCGTAATAATTGCCCCTCTTTATCAGCCACAAAGTGCAATGTAAACCTTGTATCCATATTATTCATTAGCGACGAAAGATTCATGCACGCGCTCCCAAAATGGGAATGGTCGGAAACGGGCAAAACGTACTTTTTCATTTGCTACATTAAATGCAATAGCCTTGACATCACCTTGTGTAATTTGCAAGTGATCGACGGTCATATTAAAGTTCTGTTCATTTACCGGACGTAACACACAATGATGGTGTGCTGGTAATATTAATGGTGATCCTACTGTTCTGAAAACACGATTATTAATGGATGCAATTTCAGTGACTTGTAGTGCCGCTAATGTAGGATGGATAATTGCCCCACCAAGTGCTTTATTATAAGCCGTACTACCAGAAGGCGTTGATACACATAGACCATCTCCACGGAAACGCTCAAATTGATTGCCGTTCAGCTCGACATCCATAACAAGTGTTACATCTGGCGATTTGATTGTTGCTTCATTTAACGCTAGGTACCTATTCGAATCGGCATTGTGATGCTCTACTTTTACTTCTAAAAGTGGATACTCCACAACATTAAAGTCTTTTTTAGCAATGGATAAAACTAATTTTTCTAATTCAGATGGCTTCCAATCCGCATAAAACCCTAAATGCCCCGTATGAATACCAACGAATGCTACTTGGTCTAACAAATGAGAATATCGATGAAAGGCATGCAAAAGCGTGCCGTCTCCTCCAATAGAAACAACGATTTCTGGTGTTTCCTCATCATAAGTTAAGCCAAAATCCTGTAAATAAGTTTTAGCTAGCTCCATTAGCTCGTTAGATTGTGCATCTCTACGTGATTGAATCGAAAATTTCATTGGGCGTCACGCTCCTTCTCTGTTAGTAAATTAGGATTCGATGCTTCTTTGTATTCGCTAAAGTAGGCCTGTGCCTCTTGAATTTCACTACGAATCAATGACATTTCCTCATCCAATCGAAATGCTGCCTCTGCTGCACTTTGTAAACGATTTTTAATTTCCTCTGGGAACATGCCCTTATATTTATAATTTAAAGAGTGCTCAATAGATGCCCAGAAATTCATGGCTAGTGTTCGAATTTGGATTTCGGCTAACACTACTTTTTTTCCTTGAATCGTTTCAACAGGATATTCCACGATCATATGGTAGGAGCGGTAACCACTTGGCTTATTATGTGTAATATAATCGCGTTCTTCCACTACACGCATATCTTTACGCTGACGAATAAGCTCTGTTACCGTTGCGATATCATCAACAAATTGACACATAATCCGAAGCCCGGCGATATCACCAAGTTCATCACCAAGTTGTTTAGAGGGCTCAAAAGCTAATCCTTTTTCTAATGTTTTATCATATATACTTGCTAAAGGCTTAACACGTCCTGTTACAAATTCAATTGGTGAATTGGCATTAACAATACCAAATTGCGAACGCATGCCTTTTAATTTTACTTTTAACTCGTCTACTGCTTGTTTATAAGGACTTAAAAATATTTCCCATTGTCCCATTGTAAAAACCTCCCGACATTCGGTATCGAACACCACCGTCTGTTCGTTTTGTCTTTCTATTCAGCAAGAATTGCCTGAAAGTGTTGTTCCACGGTTTGGACAAATTCTGCCCCGTAATTGTAATTTCCTTCAATATTATACACGAGCATTTCCAATTCATCGTAGAAATTTGTCAGCTCAATCTCTTCTTCACCTATTCGTAGTATTGGATCTTTCTTTTTTTGTAAAATATGTACAAGATTCTCCCAACTACTCGGTGGAAAACGCAAGTAATGATAGTCTTCGCCTGCATCAAGTAAATAAATAAATGCAAACTCATCTGAATCTGCAATGAGTTGTCCAGCAGGTTTTAACTGTAAATTTACTTCATTGTCGTTTAAACTAAAATGAAGTTGATCTTGTTCAAAATTCGATGTTTCTATTGTATAAATTTTACGCACTGCGGTTCCCCTTTTCGTTGTACTCTTCCTCTTATTTTATCACACAGGGTAAATAGTTGCAGTGTGTAAATACTAAATCAAGCGAAACAACGAATGAAAAATAAAAAATTAAATAGGTGAATATAAATGACACAAGAAATTGAAATTGAGTTTAAAAATCTATTAACAAAACAACAATACGAGCAATTGTTACAAGACTTCCACATTAGCCAAAATGCTATTCATCGACAAGTAAATCATTATTTTGACACGCCTACACAGGCCATTCGTCAACTGCAAAGCGGGCTGCGAATTAGACAAATTGGTGATTATTACGAATGTACACTCAAAGAGAAAAATACCGAGCATGCTCATCTTGAAACAACAGATGAATTAACTGCAGTACAGGCACAGCAAATGCTTGATGGTAAAGGCTTTTTTGCTCAAGAAGTAGCAAAAAAATTAGCCAGCCACAGTATTCCTTTAGAACAATTACAAGTATTTGGCTCACTCACTACAGATCGTGTCGAAATTCCTTATAAAGAGGGGCTTCTTGTTTTTGACCATTCTTACTATTTGCAGTGCGACGATTATGAGGTAGAATATGAAGCAAAAGATGCAATAAAAGGAAATACAATTTTCGACGAATTTTTACAGCAATACGGAATTAAAAAACAGGCTACAGATAAAAAAATAGCCCGCTTTATGAAAGCTCTACAAGCACAAAATTCATAATAGTATAAAAAGGAAGGTGACTGACTCCTTGGATATTCAATCACTAAAATCTTTACTAGAAATTCAAGCATTGCAAACACTTGGAGCTACCGAAAATGCATCAACAAACAATCTGACAGACAATAATTCTATTTTTTCTGACATGATTAATGAATTATTAGGAGAAGCATCGACAGCAAGCAATGCCAAATTGTCTAGCTTGTTTGCTTCTGGAACAGCAAATCATTCAGATTTCGTCAATCAGCTGACAATGTTAGCCAATAATTCAGAAGGTAGCTCACTCGAATCATTGCTTTATCAAGGCTCTAATGCTGTGTTTATCCCTGAATCTGTCAAACAAGCTTTAGCAAACAACTATACTGGCACAAAGCTTGATTCTTATGTTTCAGATGATGTTATAGGCTCTACAGCGTACGCCAATTCACTAACAGGAGCCAATCAATATGCCGCTATTATCGAAAAAGCTGCCGCTACTTATCAGGTACCCGAAAAGCTTATTGCGGCTGTCATCAAGCAAGAATCTAATTTTAATCCAACTGTAGTGAGTCATGCAGGAGCGCAGGGCTTAATGCAATTAATGCCCACAACAGCACAATATTTAGGCGTGACAAACGCTTTTGACCCAGAGCAAAACATTATGGCTGGGGCAAAATATTTGCGTCAAATGCTAGATAAATTTAATAATGACCCTACACTAGCTTTAGCAGCCTACAATGCTGGCGCGTCTCGCGTTACGAAATATGGAGGGATTCCTCCTTTCAAAGAAACACAGAATTATGTCAAAAAAGTGATGAATTACTACACAGTGTAATCGCATCTTTCCTTTTATCCATACTTTTTCCAACAAATTTCACCCATTGTGGTGAAATTTGTGCTATTTTAGCGAACAACAATTCGAAAGAGCTCTTTGTTTGTGTTAACGAAAAGACGTTGATAGAATGAAGGTAGTCACAAGAAATTCACATTTTGAGGATGACAAGTATATCAATAACGCTTCGGCTTAATTGCCGCTAACGATGTGTCTAGATTTTTCCGAGCAGAAAAGTAGAAGTTAGCCTAAGAAAGTCACGTCCTGCGACAACTGCCGGAGGGCTCTGTGGCAACACTTTCATTGCCACAAACGTAGCACTTTTTGACGGTGTTCTAGATTCAGCAGTCGTTTGAACACTTGCTGAATGCGATAAAATGATACTTTAAGATATAAAGAAGAATTAAAGGAGCATATAACCTATGAGTCGAAAATACACTGTTCCTTATGAGGAGCTGGGAGCTGAAAAACTGTCAGAACTCATTCACGCGTTCTATAAAAGAGTGGCTCAGCATCCTGATCTTATTCCAATCTTTCCAAAGGATTTAACAGAGACAGCCCGTAAGCAAATTCAATTTCAAACACAGTATTTAGGTGGACCAAATCTCTTTACTGAGGAACATGGACATCCAATGATGCGTGCACGTCACATGAATTTTCCGATTACACCTGACCGTGCTCAAGCTTGGCTAGAGTGTATGTCAGAAGCAATGGATGAGGTAGGTTTGGAAGGGAAGTTCCGTGAAACTTATTATCAACGTTTAGTATTAACAGCTCATCACATGGTTAATACGCCAAATGACGATGAGGGGGAATTGTTACGTGAATAATATTCAAATGTTGCTGCAAGAGCCAACGCCGACGATTTCTACTGCCAACAAGCCTATTGAATTGTATATTTTCGTAGATCCACTTTGCCCTGAAGCTTTCAGTATGCAAGCAACTCTTCGTAAATTACAGCTTGAATACAACCACTATTTCACGTGGCGCTTTGTTTTAAGCACAGAGCTTACTTCTTTAAATTGCTTAAGTAAACGTGTCAAAGGTTGTATCTCGGGAGTCGAACTTGATATTAATCACCCTGTCTTACCTTCAATTGCTATTAAAGCAGCCGAACTACAGGGAAAACGTGCAGGTGCACGCTATTTGTCGAAACTACAAGAATATGTATTACTAAACCACCAAGATGTAAACTCCTATGCAACGCTTTTAAAAATTGCAGAGGATGTTCAACTAGACATGAATGAATTCACTGTCGACTTTGGCTCAAAGGAAGCAGCACGAGCTTTCCAATGCGATTTATATATTAAACGTGAAATGGAAGTTGACGAAGTCCCTAGTATCGTGTTTTTCAATGAATGTATTGAAGATGAAGGACTAAAAGTCAGCGGTAGCTATTCCTATGAAGTTTATGAACATATTTTACAAGAAATGCTGAACGAACAGCTTGTCCGTCAGCCATTACCATCAATAGAGGACTTATTTTCTAAATTCCATACACTTTCTACAAATGAAATAGCTTTTATCTATTCATTTACAGAGCAAGCAGCAGAGCGTGAATTAAAGAAACGCATGCTACAACAAAAAATCGAACGAATCCAGACAACTCACGCTACGTTATGGCGTCTTAAATAATACAAGAAACGACAGGGACTCCAATCTTTCATGATGGAGTCCTTTTCATGTTGTTGAAAAAAGATCATGTCAATAGCAGTAATACACTTTTTCACAAAGTCTGGGGTAGATTTCCGTACCACCAGCGTCCGAGTCACTTCACCCACTGCGTTCGTCCCAAGGTATCAGTTGTGACGCTGGCCCCACTCCAATCACCATGTGGCAAAAGTGTCTTTTCCTTATCTTTCATACGAGCATAATTAGAGGAAGGATAGGCTCTTATTTTCAATGTGGAGAAATGATGCGTACCGCTCCTCCATAAAATGAGTAGTGAACACCTTCCCTTTATTTAAAAACCATTGCTAAAGAGAAATATTTTTATCGGTTGAAGTGGAAGGCTTGACTACCTTGGGATAGCGAGGCGGAAGCGGCTTTGCGCTCGCCCACAGAAAAGCAAGTAGCCTGCAACGGTAATCCATTTTCACCTTTCACATAAATTCTATGGATATTTTGTTAGATAAAGCAAAATACAAAGAAGCGCCTCTATCCTCGACCGATAGAGACGCTTCTTTTTCACAAAGGGGATGGGAGAAATGTTCACGTTCAAACAAAGGGGTGTATGTTTGTTTTGTGATTTATTTCACAAGAATTACTCTATCATGGAATAATATATTTAGCAATGCAACCAATACTAGATTCACAAATTTGTCAAATAGAAAGCGATTACAAACAGTATTTTTCCAAGATGCACACTTTTAAACTATTTAGAAATCAAAAAAAATCATTATTCTTTCATTTGAAATAACATGGACAATATATAAAAAGGAGCAGTAGGAATATTCCCACCGCCCTTTTAATTAGTTATTCAACAATAATTTTTCTAATTCATTTAAACGCTCTTCAAATACTTTACATGCATCTTCAATCGGCTTAGCAACGTTCATATCAACACCTGCTGCCTTTAATACTTCTATTGGGAAATCAGAGCATCCAGCTTTTAAGAAGTTATTAATATAACGTTCTACAGCTGGTGCCCCCTCCTCTAAAATTTGTTTACTCAATGCTGTAGCGGCTGATTTACCAGTCGCATATTGATAAACATAGTAATTATAGTAGAAGTGTGGAATACGAGCCCATTCTAAGCCAATTTCCTCATCTACAATCATATCATCGCCGAAGTATTTTTTGTTTAGTTCATAATAAACCTCAGTTAAACGATCAGCTGTCAATGACTCACCGTTCTTATCCATTTGATGAATAAGATGTTCAAACTCTGCAAACATTGTTTGTCTGAATACCGTACTTCTGAAACCATCTAACCAATGATTTAATAAGTAAATTTTTTGTTGAGGGTCATCAATTGTTTTTAGTAAATAGTCATTTAATAACTCTTCATTACATGTTGAAGCAACCTCTGCGACAAAAATAGAATAATCTCCATAAACGAATGGCTGATTGTTACGTGAATAATAGCTGTGAACACTATGGCCAAATTCATGCGCTAATGTAAATAGATTATTCACATTGTCTTGCCAATTCATTAAAATATACGGATTCGTACCATACGCGCCTGATGAGTAGGCTCCACTACGTTTCCCTTTATTCTCTAATACATCAACCCAACGGTTATCCAATCCACTTTGGACGATGCTTTGATATTCCTCGCCTAATGGAGCTAGTGCTTTCACTAAAATATCTTTCGCTTCATCATAAGTGACTTTCATTTCCACTTCTTTAACAAGTGGTGCAAATAAATCCCACATATGCAATTCGTCTACACCTAATAATTGCTTACGTAACGAAATATAACGCTGCATAGCTGGTAAATACTTATGAATTGTTTCAACTAATTGATCATACACATTTTCTGGAATGAAATTATTAGACATGGCTGCATGGCGTGCAGAATCATAATGACGAATACGAGCACTCACATTATGCTTCTTTACATTACCCGTTAGCGTTGCCGAGAACGTATTTTTAAACTTGCCATATGCTTCGTACATAGCTTTAAATGCACCTTCACGCACTGAGCGATCTTTGCTCTCTAAAAACTTAATATAGTTACCATGTGTAAGTTGTACTTCCTCTCCCTCTTCATTTTGCACATAAGGGAAAACCATATCCGCATTGTTTAACATACTGAATGTATTAGAAGCTGTACCCGTTACTTCAGACATTTGCGCTAGCAATGCCTCCTGCTCAGCTGGTAATACATGTGGACGTGCCATTGTAATTTCTTTTAAAGATTGCTTATATAATTGTAGGTCTTGATTTTCTGCTAAGTAGCCTTCAATTGTTTCTTCACTTAATGCTAAAATCTCTGGTGTTAAATATGAAAGACCAGCTGAGATACTAGTTGCCAATGTTTGAATGCGACTGTTCATATCTTGATAAAAGCTATTTGTTGTATCTTGATCATAGCGCATATGGGCATATGTGTAGAGCTTCATCGCACGCTCATATAGATGATCATGATATTGTAAAGCTGTTAATAATGCCTCTGCCCCATTATTTAAAGTACCTGCATAGCTCGGTGCTTGTTTAGCAAGCTCTGCAACTTCCTTCAATTCCTCTTCCCAAGCTTTATCTGTTGCAAAGATATCCTCTAAGCGCCATGTTAATTCTGCGGGTACTTCATTTCTAACCAAAATCTGATTACTGTTACTAGCCATATATGCCAGCCCCCTTTATATGTGCTTTTTTCCTTTTACTCTCATATTTTCTCAATATATTGTGGCAATTGCAAATAAATGTACATATACATGCTCACAAATATCTAGCGACTGCTCTTCTTGAGTCATATGCTTCAAGAGCTGTCCATAATACAGGACAGCACTTACCGCCTGTGTTGTCACTTCTAGTTGATGCTTACTTAAAAAATGGTGAATCTCCTGCTTCGTTAACATAAAGGGCTGTCGACCTAATTGTTTACTAAAATGCAACAGCATCGTTTGCCATTCACTAGTAAACAAGGAGATGGCTGCTCCACCCTTCACTGGGATTCCAATGTAGGAAGGCATAGCAGTTAACGCAAAGTTTAATTCATAGCAATTTCGTAAAAATAAATCTTGCGCCCCCTTTTTACTATATAAAAGACGCGCAGATACAAATTGCCTACATGCTTGTTTATAAAGTTGCCAATACTGTTGAAATTCTTCTTGAGTAATTTGCTTCGGTATATAAAAAGGAAAGTGTTGTTGATTGACTGGTATTGTCTGAACTTTACCTATGAAAGTATGCCCATGTACATGAAGAAGATTCGTCCAATAAGTAAAATGGGCCGTCCTAGCGTTATACGTCATTAAATAAGGTACACCTGATGTAGTTGTCATAAACGCTTTTTGCAACAATGGGGAAATGGTCATTTTGCTGATGCCGTTGATTGCATCTTTACTTTGAGGCGTTTGAAAAAGCCAAATTACTTGTATATCGTTTTTTTCGTAGCCAGCTGTACGTTGTTGCCATTTTTCATGGGAGATTGTGCTACATTGAAATTCAATTGCATAGTGACGATCATTTATTGTAATGAGCAAATCCGGGCGTTGAGCAAGCTGCTTTAAAAATGGCTCTAGCTCCACTTGATATCCATGCTTTGTGAGCCATTCAAATAATTGCATTTTACCTTGGAGATGAAGTTTAGATTCACCTTCAGCGAACAATTGTGGACAATGCTTTTTGGCGAAGTGTGAAAAATGGGGAATATTATGTTGACCTACTTTCAATTGAACTGGTTCTAGACATTGAGGACAAAAAAATTTCATTTGTCGCCTATATCGTTGTAAAGCTTTCCTCGTATATTGATATGGGAGAAATAGCTGCTGTTTGTTGTTATAAGCTACCAGCATTTAATCAACTCCTTTTTAGTCAACTATAATGGAGTTGGTTTGCCCTCACAAAAATTAAGCAATTATTTCTTGAAATTTAAAAAATGCCGTCTCATATATCTTCATTCAGCAGATTTCACAGCATGAGCAGAGAGGCCTGTACAACGCTGGTCAATTAACCGATGATAGCTTAAATATGAATGCAAAAAAAGGACTGTAGCAAAACTCAATAAATTTACGAGTTTTACTACAGTCTAAAAAATGAGGTATTTTAATGCTTATGCAAAGTATTTTCGAACTGTTTCAAAGCAATTAAATTCCATAATCTTTTCACCGTACTCCTCTAGACGGTGAATGGTTAAATTGGATGGTGTTAAAAATTCCTTGATGACCGCATTTCGATCATGACGATTTAAATCCTCATCTGCGTTCCCGAAATCAACAACTAAATAGTACCAATCTTCATATTTGAATAATGAGGAATCCACTAATTCGTCTGTCATTCGTTTTGCGACAGGGATTAACTCATCAATATCTTTAAATTTATAAACATAAATGTCTGTATCCATAAATAACTCTGACTCATCCATGTCACCAAGTTGAGTTAGCTGGCTAAGAAGATCTTCTCCAACTTCATCGAATGGTGCAAACATTTCTTTGTGTTCATCAAAACTCGAATGACCATCTAATGTTTCACCGTCTTTTAAAATATGTGCACGTGTGACAATGATTTCTAAGCCTACTTCAGATGCATTGATGTGAATCCAAATCGGACCCTCTACATCAAAGTAATCCTCCGTGTTTACTTCATCAATCATATCCCAAAAAAGTTGCTCACCCTTTGCTCGATTGTACCAAATTTCTTCACGACTATAGCCGCGATCCTCTATATCATTATACGTAATAAAGAGCTTGAGTGTATTTTCATTTACACGTTCGATGTCCACTAGACCTCATCTCCCTTCACTGTCATATGCTGAAAAACAGTTTTGTTTCATTAGTATGCTTTTATTCTTTGTTTTTAACCTTCATACTGCATTTGTTTTTCAACCTTTGACCACACTCAGTAAAACCATCGAGGAACCGCAAACATGATTTTTTTTGTTCACAGTTGTCTCTAACTCTATTGTATGCTGTTCTGTCATAAAATGAAAAGGATATACACCGTTTCACAGAAGATATTTGAATTATTGAAATTGTAGTAAACTATTTAACTTAAATCAAGTTTAACATACTTTTACGGAAATATATGACTTTTCCCTATCAATTATTATACTTCATATAGAAGGTTTTACATAAGTAAAACATAAAAAATAGATGTCACAACATGCATTCCACATTTGTAACATCTACAATATATATTATTCAAAATGAGTAGGTTTAATTCACCATTCGTTGCGCTTCTTGAAGCTGATATGCTCGAACTTTTCGAGGTAGGAAGCGACGAATTTCATCTTCATTATAGCCAACTTGTAGACGTTTTTCGTCCAAAATAATTGGTCGGCGTAATAAACCAGGATACTCCTGAATTAATTCATATAAACGTTGTAGTGGTAAACTTTCAACATCCACATTTAATTTTTGAAATATTTTTGAACGAGTAGAAATGATTTCATCTGTCCCGTCTTCTGTCATACGTAAAATTTTTTTAATTTCACTAATACTTAGTGGCTCAGAAAATATATTACGTTCTGTATATGGAATTTCGTGCTCCTCTAACCAAGCTTTCGCTTTACGACAAGAGGTACAACTTGGTGATGTAAATAGGGTTACGATCATTCTGACACATCCTTTCATTTTGTAATCATTATCTATAAACCAGAACCAAAGTGTTAAATTAGAATTAATGTAAAGTAAAATACACAGTACCATTATACAGCACTCAGCTGTATTTGAATATAGTTCCAATAAAAAAAGACTGAACCCATCACAAATTATTCTGTCTCTTTATACAGCTTTTAATAAAGCGTATTTCCTTCTATCTTATGTGCTACTACTAACATTCCCACTTTCAGTGCATTTTAAACATCCAAGCATGTATCTTAGTTGTTCTCATTTAAAAAGATTAAACGAGAAAATTGTCAATTTGACGTGTACACCTAAACACAATTTTAATAAAAAATTTTATATTTATAACAAAATTACACAACAAAAAAAGCATATAATTTTTTCTCGAAAAAAACCACCGTCAAAAGTCTGACTTTACACAATGGAATCTTTATAATATAATTCTTTGCAATCAAATCAATTTGAATAATTTAAATTGAGAAAAACGCTGACGAAGAGTAGTACATATGTTCATTTCACGTTTAGAGAGTCTGTGGTTGCTGCAAACAGATCGTGGAGACATGTGGAATGGACTTCCGAGTTAGCTTTGTGAACGCTGTTAGAAGCTATTAGCAGAGCTCGTCCCTTCACGTTACGAAGCTGAGTGGCCTTTTAGGCAAGCTGGGTGGTACCGCGGATTCAAAACATCATTCGTCCCTTCATTAGAAAAAATCTAATGAGGACGCATGATGTTTTTTTGTCTTTATCGTGAGGTGGAAAAGTGAGTAAATGCCGCTGACAACCATCACGGAATTTGAATTCGAGGAGGAACTTTTAATGACAACTATTTTTTCAGGCGTACAGCCTACAGGAATCGTTACTTTAGGGAACTATTTAGGAGCATTCAAGCAATTTCCTGCACTACAAGACGAAGGAAATGCTATTTATTGTATCGTTGATCAGCATGCGATCACGGTTGCCCAAGATCCTAAAGAATTACGTGAAAGCATTCGTAAGCTGGCAGCTACCTATATTGCTACTGGCATCGACCCTAAAAAATCTACGTTATTCATTCAATCAGAGGTGCCAGCGCATGCTCAGGCAGGATGGATGTTACAATGTGTTGCGTCTATCGGGGAGCTAGAACGTATGACACAATTTAAAGATAAATCACATGGTAAAGAAAGCGTTTCTGCTGCTCTTTTAACATATCCACCGTTAATGGCTGCAGACATTCTACTTTACAACACAAACATTGTCCCTGTCGGCGATGATCAGAAGCAGCATATCGAGCTAACTCGTGACCTTGCAGAACGTTTTAATAAACGCTTTGGTGACGTTTTAACAATTCCAGAAATTCAATTACCAAAAGCAGGCGCTCGTATTAAATCCTTACAAGAGCCAACAAAGAAAATGAGTAAATCTGACCCTAATACGAAAGCGACAATCCGTTTGCTAGATACGGCAAAGGACATTGAGAAAAAAATTAAATCAGCGGTTACGGATTCTGATGGTATTGTTGCATTTGATGTAGAAAATAAACCAGGTGTCTCGAATTTATTGACAATCGAATCGGCTATTTCTGGTATAGCCATTGAAGATTTAGTCAAAAAATATGAGGGAATTGGTTATGGTGGATTCAAGCAAGGTGTTGCAACAGCTGTTATCGAACATCTAACACCAATTCAAGAAAAATTCTATCATTTAGTAGAATCCTCTGAATTAGATGTCATCTTAGATGAAGGTGCTGAAAAGGCGAATGCGATTGCCAGTGCTACATTAAAACGCATGGAAGATGCAATGGGTCTCGGCCGCACACGTCGCTAATTTATGGCTTGTCTGTGGAGCGATCAAAGCCTAAATCAAGCACAACAGCACAAATGATAATGCAGGCTCCTACCGCCATATAAAATTCTGTTGTTTGAAAAATAAATTTGAAAACAACCTTCCAGGAATAACCTAATGTTCGATAATTTAAATACAATATGAGATTCCCTACAGAGAGGATCATTAAGCCATAGCTTACTAAAAATAAAAAGAGACGAAACACAGTAGAGGCATCCTTTCTATTTCTTCTTACTTATCATTTATTCACAAAACTATAAAAAAAGACGTCAGCCGTTTAAATAAAGTGTACCCTTTGTAAAGGACATTTTGAAAAAGGTTAGGCAACTTCTTGAAGCTGCTGTCTGTATTTTACAGGCGGCAGCTTTTTTAAATTCCATTGCCCTCGATAATGATTGTAGTAAATCATATAACTCTTAATTTCTTTCTTTACTTCTTCTAACGTTTCACATGCTCTAATAGTTGTTTCATCTTTAAAATGCCCAAAGAATGATTCTTGTGGCGCATTATCCCAACAGTTTCCTCGACGTGACATGGACTGTCCTAAGCCAATTTTCTTCACTAAGGCTCGAAATTTTGGATTCGTATAATGGAAACCTTGATCCGAATGGATAAAGGCATCTTCCCTTAAATGGCGATGTTTCTTCAATTTATGTAAGGTATTGAGCGCAATTTCTATACTCAATGTAGAAGATACTTCATAAGCTAAAATTTCATTTGTTTCGGCGTCTTTTATCGTTGATAAATAAGCACGTTTACCGCCTCCATATATTAAATATGTGATGTCGGTTAGTAATACTTTTCCTGCCACACCTTGCTTGAAGTTGCGGTGTAAATTGTTAGGGCATATACGATGTTCCTTCGTTGCTTTTGCCATACGACGCGCTGGATTCGCTTTTCGAATGGGACAGATAATATTAAACTTTTTCATAATGCGACGGATACGCTTAAGGTTGTACGTAATTTCATATTGGTTTTCTAGTGTCATTTTTATTTGACGTGCGCCTTTCTTTCGTCCTCGGAAATGAAAGGCCTTTAAAATGACTTCTTTCACCACTTCATCTTCTTCATTCTGTTTTTGACGAGTTAAGACAGCTTCTACTCTAAAATAGCGATAGTAGCCTGAGCGTGAAACATGTGCCATTTCACAAAGATATCGTACCATTCGTTTTAATTGATATTTTTCAATAATTTGATGGATTAACTCAAATTTTTGTGTAGTACTTATTTTGATTTCTTCCTTATCAGCTGCCTTTCGAGTTGATCTAGCTTTTTTAAAAATTCGTTTTCTGCTTCTAACAATTTCATCTTCGCTTCTAAGCGGGCGTATTTTTCTTCTATACTTAATACGCGTTCTAAAGGGCGACCTGAAGCATGTTTTCTAGCATCTTCTAAACCTGTTAGCCCATGCTCTTTATAAGCTGTGCGCCAACGATTCGAAGCTCTCCGAATACGCGCTGGACCAAGGGCTTCAATGTCAAAACCCGCCTCAAGGAAAATTTCACTTGGATATTTTCCTTTATCGTATTCATCAATAAAAAATTCTTTAAATTCATCTGTATAAGTAATGGCTTTCGCGCTTACTGATTTGACGTATGGATTTAATTTTAATTGTGCCTGTTGTTGTTCCGAAAAAAAATTTTTAGTCATACTATTTACCACCGCTCGTTTTTTTCTTCATTATAAATAAAAATACCCTATAAGATGACCTTTTGGAAAGTGTCTATCTTATAGGGTACATTTTAAAATTTGGCTGACGTTTTTTAAGTTTATATATTATGCTTCATATTTTTTGAATAGAAGACTGGCATTGTGACCACCAAAACCAAGAGAATTACTCATCGCATATTGAATGTTTGCTTCTCTCGCTTCGTTTGGAACATAATCTAAATCACATTCTGGATCTGGATCTACTAAATTAATTGTTGGAGGTAAAATGCCTTCTTTTAAGGCTAATGCTGTGAAAATCGCTTCCACACCACCAGCTGCTCCTAATAAGTGACCCGTCATAGACTTTGTAGAGCTCATAGCAAGCTTATACGCATGATCACCAAAAGCAGTTTTAACAGCTTGTGTTTCAAATAAATCATTGTAAGGTGTGCTAGTACCATGTGCATTAATATAATCAACTTGTGATGGATCAACTCCACCATCTGTCAATGCTTGCGTCATTGCACGTGCTGCCCCCTCACCCTCTGGAGCTGGAGCCGTAATGTGATGCGCATCACCTGTTGCACCATAACCTAAAACTTCAGCATATATTTTAGCGCCACGAGCTTTCGCATGTTCATACTCTTCTAGAATAACGATACCAGCGCCTTCTCCGATAATAAAACCATCGCGGTTTTTATCAAATGGACGACATGCTGCTTGTGGGTCTGGATTTAATGATAAAGCTGTATTTGCACAGAAGCCTGCCACAGCCATTGTAACGATTGGTGATTCAGCACCACCTGAAATCATCACATCTGCATCCCCACGTTCAATTACTTTAAAGGCATCACCAATGGAGTTTGTTCCCGAAGCACACGCCGTTACAGAACATGAGTTAATACCTTTTGCACCAACGTGAATAGATACTTGCCCTGAAGCCATATCAGGAATCATCATTGGAATGAAGAATGGGCTGACACGTCTTGCGCCACGCTCTTGGAATGTTAAAAATTGTTGTTCATAAGTTTCCATACCGCCGATACCAGAGCCAATCCATACACCCGCACGTGGAGCTAACTCTTCATCAATTGTTAATTGTGCATCTTCCATTGCCATAATGGAAGCGGCTAACGCGTAGTGCGTAAAACGATCCATTTTACGTGCTTCTTTACGATCAATATATTTTTCAATATCGAAATCCTTCACTTCTGCTGCGATTTTTGCTGCAAAAAGTTCTTTATTCAATCGTGTCAGCTCACCAATGCCAGATTTACCAGCCTTGATGTTAGCCCATGTTTCTTCGATGCTATTTCCTAGTGGTGTAACTGCGCCAATTCCTGTAATTACTACTCGTCGTTTACTCATTGTCTTACTCCCCTCAAGCATTTTTCCTTCTTATTTTCCCCATCTCATGGCTACGGCACCCCATGTTAAGCCGCCACCAAAACCAACGAGGACTAATAAGTCATCCTCTTTAATCTTACCTGCTTCGAGCTCATCTACCAAGGAAATACCAATAGATGCTGCTGAAGTATTTCCATATTTATGAATCGTTTTTGACATTTTTTCAGGTGGTAGCTCTAATCGCTCACGAGCAGATTCCATAATTCGTATATTTGCCTGATGCGGCACTAAAAAATCTACGTCTTCTTTTGTTAATCCTGCTTTCTCTAACACATTGACAGCCGATTCACCCATTTGACGTACAGCAAACTTAAACACTTCACGGCCATTCATTGCAATTGTGTCTTGCTGTGTTAAATAAAGGTTTTTGCCGCCTGTACCATCTGCACCAAGTTCAAATGATACAATACCTCTGCCTTCAGATACTGGCCCAACAATGGCTGCACTAGCACCATCACCGAATAAAACAGCTGTATTACGATCCTTCCAATCAATGACTTTCGACAGCTTTTCTACACCTACTACTAAGACATATTTATAAGTATTTGCCTCTACAAAGTGCTTCGCTGTCACTAAGCTATATATAAATCCTGCACATGCCGCTGCTTGATCCATCGCCGCCGCATTCACTGCTCCGATTTGTTCCTGAACCATACATGCTACACTTGGAAAAGTTTGATCCTGTGTGACAGTTGCTACAAGTATTAAACCAATTTCCTCTGGCGTAATACCCGCTTTTGCAATAGCTTCTTTAGCAGCTGCTACTGCTAAATCTGAAGTTTCCTGATCCTCTGCCGCAAAATGACGTTCTTCAATGCCTGTTCGAGTTCGAATCCATTCATCTGAAGTATCCATTATTTTTTCCAAATCAAAATTTGTAACGACCTTCTCAGGAACATATTTGCCAATTCCTATAATACCAGCGTTCATATAGCAACCCCTCAGCTTTCTTACTATCAATTATTAGTAACTGGTCATAATTATAACGCATACGAAAGGAAGGACGCAAGATGATTTAAAATTAATGTGTTTTGGACGTGGTGGAGATTTTATTTTTGGTGATGGCTGACTCTTTATTAGGTTAGGCGAGAGTTTTGGCATTATCGTCGTTTTCGAGCGGGTGAACTTCTACGTCATAGTACTGTTCACCTTTTTATGAGCGGAGTGTCTTTCTTAGGGGCGCTTTCTACTAGCTCTGAGCCAAGTCCCTACTATAATTAGAGCGCTTCTTCACTCGTTACGAGCAAAAACCCTAATCGAGACAAATTCCCCTGACTCTTCTTCATTACAAAACACACACTAACTTCCTATCATTAAACATCAGCATACCTTCTACAATCAAATGCTACGATATACCGTTGAATATAAATTGCAGATCCTCGTATTTGTTGTGACAAATTCGCCATGTTTCACATAAAAGGTTCATTTTTTTTCGATTTATGTTATGATATGATAATGAATATGAGTAAAACCTTATAATGAAAAAAGTTCGGTTGAGGTGAAATTAATGCAATATATCGTAACGTTCATATGGTCATTCCTACTAGTTTCTATGTTAAACTACGTAGTCAGCTCTGTACTTGGTGTACCATTCGATTTTAAAACAGGGGCAATCGTTTCCGTTGTATTCTCCATTCTAATCTTTATTATTGGAGCAATCATTCCAAACGACCCTACACCAGAAGCTGCAGACCATCATTAATTTATCTAGAAAAAACCTGTTCAGCATATTGCCGAACAGGTTTTTTCTGTTATTTTTCCACAACACATTGACCATCACGCATTTTCACATGCAAAGTTTCTCCTGGTAAAACCTCACCACGAAGCAGTTCTCTAGCTACTGCTGTTTCGATATGTCGTTGTACAAAGCGTTTTAATGGTCTCGCTCCAAACTGAGCATCCGCTCCTTGCTGTACTACCCAGTCAATAACCTCTTGCTCGACAGATAAAGTAATTTCCTGTTCTGCCACACGTTTAATCAGTTGCTCCACGTACTTCCAAGCAATCGCAGTAAAATGCTTTGTAGATAAAGCATGGAAAAAGATAATGTCATCCATACGGTTTAATAATTCTGGTTTAAAATGTTGGCGTAGGGCCGCCATGACTAAGTCTTCAACAGCATTATCGCCTTCTTTTGCCTCCATTAAATAACTAGAGCCAATATTGGATGTTAGAATGACCACTGTATTTGTAAAATTCACCATACGTCCCTGACTATCTGTAATGCGGCCATCATCTAAAATTTGTAATAAAATATTCGCCACATCTGGATGCGCTTTTTCAATTTCATCTAGGAGGACCACGGAATATGGATTTCGGCGTACAGCTTCTGTTAATTGTCCGCCCTCCTCATAACCTACATAGCCTGGAGGAGCACCAACGAGACGAGACACACTATGTTTCTCCATGTATTCACTCATATCAATTCGAATAAAGTGATCTTCTGCATCAAATAACTGCGCAGCAAGTGCCTTAGCAAGCTCAGTTTTACCAACACCTGTTGGACCTAAGAATAAAAAGCTACCAATCGGACGATGTGGATCTTTAATACCTGCACGTGCACGCCATACAGCTTCTGTTACTAATTGTACTGCTGTGTCTTGACCGACTACTCTTTCATGTAATGTATCCTTTAATCGTAGAAGTTTTTCACGCTCTCCTTCTACTAATTTTGTTACAGGAATTCCTGTCCAGCGGGAAACGATCGCAGCAATTTCATCTGCCGTTACTTCTTCACGTAAAATGCGGGATTCTGCCCCATTTTCTAACTGTTTTTCGAGTTCCTGAATTTCCTTTTCTAATGTTGGGATTTTGCCATGGCGTAATTCGGCAGCTTTATTTAAATCATATTTACTTTCTGCTTCATCTAAATCACGACGGTATTTATCTAATGTTTCCCGTTTTTTCTGAATGTCGTGTAGCATTTCTTTTTCTGCTTCCCATTGTTGGCGCATGCCCTCTGAGGATTCTTTTAATTTTGTTAATTCCTCACGCAATTGCTCTAGACGTTTTTTACTTGCCTCGTCCTTTTCCTTACGTAATGCCTGTTCTTCAATCTCAAGCTGCATAATGCGACGTGTCACTGCATCTAATTCCTGTGGCATCGAATCAATTTCTGTACGAATCATCGCACAAGCCTCATCAATTAAATCAATTGCCTTATCAGGTAAAAATCGCTCTGTAATATATCGGTTGGACAGTTCTGCTGCCGCAACAATTGCTCTGTCATGAATTCGTACTGCATGATGTAATTCAAAGCGTTCTTTTAAGCCCCGTAAAATGGAAACCGTATCCTCAATCGAAGGCTCACGTACAAGAACTTGCTGGAATCGTCGCTCTAAAGCAGGATCTTTTTCAATGTACATCCGATACTCATCTAGTGTTGTAGCACCAATACAATGTAGTTCACCGCGTGCAAGCATAGGCTTGAGCATATTCCCTGCATCCATAGCACCGTCTGTTTTGCCTGCGCCGACGATGGTATGAATTTCATCAATAAATAAAATGATTTGTCCTTCTGAATCTTTCACCTCTTTTAACACACCTTTTAAGCGCTCTTCAAATTGGCCACGATAGCTTGCCCCTGCAATTAAAGCACTCATATCTAGCTCATATAACACACATTCTTTCAAGCCCTCTGGCACATCGCCTTTCACAATACGCTGTGCTAAACCCTCAACAATCGCTGTTTTACCAACTCCTGGTTCACCAATTAATACAGGATTATTTTTCGTTTTGCGTGTTAAAATACGAATGACATTTCGAATTTCCTCATCACGCCCGATAACAGGGTCCATTTTGCCGTTTTTAACTTCTTCAATCAAATTTCGTCCAAATTGCTCTAGTGGTTTTTTGTTATCTGTTTGTTGAAATTGCATAGCTAGCACTCCTTTACCATCATGTTTCTTATCATTGTTATACCCATTCTTGTTCTTTTAAAAAGTTTGACCTTTTTTGACTAACTTTATTTTACATCAATCGACATTGCTTCGCAAAGAAATCGCACTAAAATTTTTTCACGGATTATGGAAATTTACGTTATAATAATGGTATGTTTCTATGTTTTAGTATCGAAAAATCCACTATCCTTTTGTAATAATTGCCGTTTATTACAAAAAGAAAGCGATGTGTTGGAGATATGGTTTTAATGGATAATATGTTTGAAAAAATGAAGGATCTATTTCAAAAGCATGGTGTTTTTATCAAAGTGAATAAAGGAAATAAAATTTTTCTAGAGGGTGAACGGGCAAAAGAAATTTATTACATCCAATCTGGTGTGATTTCGATAAGCCAAGAAACCGAAACTGGCAAGGAATTAACTATTCGTATTTGTGGTCCTGACAGTATAATTGGAGAGGGGTCATTATTTTGTAACCTAGTCTATAATTCCATGACTGCAAAGGTATTAGAGCCTTCTACGATGTATGTGTTAAGTCGTAAATCATTGGAGCATTTACTAGAAGATCAGCCTACTGTTATGGTGGAATATATAAAGTGGTTGCAAACAGAAAACTTAAAGCATCAAAGTCGTTTGCGTGATTTAGTGTTAAATGGAAAAAAAGGTGCTTTATTTTCAACGCTCATTCGGCTTTCCAATACGTATGGTAAACCTTTAGAAAATGGCTCAATTTTTATTGATTTCCAGCTAACAAATACGGAAATTGCGAATTTGTGTGCAACAAGTCGTGAAATGATTAATCGCATGTTGAATGATTTAAAAAAACACGATATTATCACTTTTGATAAAGGCTTTATTACAATTCATGATTTACAATTTTTAAAAAATGAAATTGCTTGTGAAAATTGTCCATTACAAATATGCCGTATCGATTAATTTCGTTACAAACGAAATCCCTGCCTATAAAATATAGCAGGGATTTTATCGTGTTGAAAAACAAAACCATCCATAGCATTTTTGTGAAAGGTGAAAATGGATTTCCGTCGCAGGCTACTTGCTTTCTTGAAGGCGAGCGCCGAGCCGCTTCCTCCGTGAAGGGGCTCGCCTGTCTCGCTATCCCACGGGAGTCAAGTAGCCTTCCACTCCAACCCATAAAAATATTTCTTTTTAGCAAGGTTTTCAAATAAAGTGAATGTATTCACTACTGGTGTTGTCACTCATCACTTCTCCACATTGAAAATAAGAGTCTATCCTTTTACCACATGGGTGATTGGAGCAGCGGCTTATCGGACGCCCCCTGGAAAGGACGCTGGCGGAACGGAAATCAACCCCTCGCCTTGCTAAAGGTTCTTTTTCTACTATGAACATCATCTTTTTTCAACAACATGAAATCCCTGCCTATAAAATAAGCAGGGATTTTTAATGTTGCAATTTTAGCGTACGCCTAATGCCATTTTTGCATAGCGTGACATTTTGTCTTTTGACCAAGGTGGATTCCATACAATGTTAACATTTGTACTTTTCACTTCTGGAAGTTCCCCTAATGCCGTATTCACCTGATCCACAATAACTGGCCCAAGTGGGCATCCCATCGATGTTAATGTCATCGTAACAGTTGCTACACCTTCATCATCTAAATCTACATCATATACTAAACCTAAGTTGACGATATCAATCCCAAGCTCAGGGTCAATTACATTTTCTAAAGCACCAAACATGCTATCTTTCATATCTTGATCCATTCGTATTTCTCCTTCCATCATAGTGTTAACCTTATCATAGCAGATGCATCCTGTTATGCCAAATGCTGTGCAAGCCAGTCTGTTGCTGCTAGCATACCGTCACGTGGGACTGCATGTCCTGCCTTTTTGTTCACCATAAACTTTAAATATTCAGGGCTTGCTTGATAGTATTCCCGTAATGTCTCATAAAATTTATACGTTTCTTGGAAAGGTACTGTTTTATCTAATTCTCCATGCCAAAAGAAAACTGGACGACCTGCGAATTTTTCTGGCGTTAAACTAACATCATATTTAGCTAAGAGCTCATTCACTTTTTGAACATCTTCCTCTGACATCGGCCAATTGATACCGCTTTTTGCAAATTGCTGCAATTGATATTCACCTAATTTAATAAAACCTGGTGCACCCATACATATTGACGCTGTTTTTATCCAATCATAAAGTTTTAAACAGCCGGAGGTCACGATGCCGCCCATTGAAGTACCTGCTATGCCAATATTATGACTGGCCAATAAATTTTTATTCCTTAATTCATCATATAATTGTTGCACTTCATGAATAGAATTTAAAACAATATCCCAAAATTTCAAGTTCATTTGTATTTCTGTAAGGCCTTCGCTACGGTCACCATGAAATTTTGCATCTGGTAATAGGACACGCACCCCCTTATGCACCAATTGGTATGCATAGTGTAAGTTATGTTCTTTCGCGCTCATAAAGCCATGCAAAAAAATAACTACTGGGGTTTCTTCATTCATCTTGTCTGTATGTATATGTAATAAAGGAATATTTCCCCACACTTCTTTTTCTACAAACATTTTTGTCACTCCCAACTATTGTCTCATCTTTATGTTAGCAAACTTTTTTCACTGTGACAAAATTTTGACGAATGAAAGACAAAGAGATACTATTCAAACTATAGGAAAGGGGCAACGAGCTATGAAACCGCATTTAATCGTACTAGACTTAGATGGTACTTTATTAACAGACCAACAACAAATCTCAGCAAAAACGAAAAAAACATTATTGCAGGCTAAGGAATTAGGGCATCAAGTGATGATTGCAACGGGGCGTCCATACCGTGCAAGTGATCTTTATTATCATGAACTTGGGCTCACTACACCCATTGTCAATTTTAATGGCGCATATGTACATCATCCCAAAAATGTATCTTGGCAACATATGCACACACCGATTGATTTAAGTGTTGTACATGATGTTGTTGGATCCATCAATAGTTACGAGTATGAAAATATTATCGCTGAGGTAAAAGATGATATTTATGTACACACAGAGGATGATCGTATCTTAAATATTTTTAATATGGGTAATCCCAAAATCACACTTGGGGATTTATACACACATCTCTTGGAAAATCCCACAAGTTTATTAATTCAAGCAAATGAAGCGAATTCGGTCATTATACGTGACCATTTACAGGCGGTGCACGCAGAAGTTATTGAGCATCGTCGATGGGGCGCGCCACTTCATATTATTGAAATTGTACGTCGCGGCTTAAATAAAGCTGTGGGTATTGCGCATGTGGCAAAAGATTTAGGTATTCCACGTGAGCGTATCATCGCGTTTGGTGATGAAGACAATGATTTAGAAATGATCGAATATGCTGGACTTGGTGTAGCGATGGGGAACGGTATTCCAAGTCTTAAAAACATTGCCAATGAAATTACAGCAACAAATAATGATGATGGAATCGCGAAAATCCTCATTGAACGCTTGAAATTATCATAGTTAAGTAGTAAGTTCAAGTTAACATTCCATTTTTACCAGTTTAACTTTATTCAGTGGTACCCCTTCCATTTATCTTAAGTGAGTACCGACTGAATAAAGTTAAAAATACTTGATGAGTAAGTTGAAATTAGGGGGACAAGAGAATGAAGATTTTTACGGATAGTGGATGCGATCTACCGAAGTCTTACTATGAAGAAAATGATGTCGTGTTACTCCCTTTACGAGTGCAATTGAACAACAAAGAATATGAAGATGTCATTACGATTGATTCCAAAGAGATTTACGATGCCATCCGCCAAGGTGCTCAACCAAAAACATCACAAGTGTCACCTGAGCTGTTTTTAAAGCACTTTGAGGAACTAGCTAAAAATGAAGAAGAAGGCATCTATATTGCCTTTTCATCGGAATTATCCGGCACATATAGTACTGCTCAAATGATTCGCAATCAAGTATTAGAGCAATATCCTTCATTAAAATTAGTCATTATCGACTCTAAATGCGCTTCACTAGGACATGGTCTAGTTGTAGAGGAAGCAGTTCGCCTTCGAAATATAGGGGTATCCTTAGAGGATATGGCCTCTAAAATGAGTGCATATGCACCTCAGATGGAGCATTTATTTACAGTAGAAGATTTAGATTACCTTGCCAAAGGTGGTCGTGTATCCAAGGCCAGTGCCTTTTTAGGTGGTCTTCTGAGCATTAAGCCTATTTTAAATGTAGAGGAAGGCAAGCTGATACCTATTGAAAAGTCACGTGGTCGTAAAAAAGCACTTAATCGTATGTTAGATTTAATGCAGGAGCGTGGCGGAAGCTTTACGGATAAAATTGTTGGTATTAGTCATAGTGATGATGTGGCCTTTGCCAATGAAGTAAAGGCTTCTATTCAGGAACGTTTTTCTCCTCAAGCTGTTCAAATTACTATGATTGGCTCTGCAATCGGTTCACATGTAGGACCAGGCACTATTGCAATCTTCTTTACGAACAAAAGCTATCAAGGCTAATAAAAAGCATGTTAGGATTGCTCCTAGCATGCTTTTTCGTTGTGCTATGGTTGTTGGACGTCTTGTTCTTGACGGCGAACTTTTCCTCGTTTAATGATGATAACAACAAAGCCGATAAAGATGACCCACACTAAACCAAGGGCAACCATGTAGGGCATGTTTAAGCCTTCATCATTGCGAACCTGATAAATCTCAACCATTTCTCGGTCTAAAATAACAGGATAAACCTCTTTTTCATTTATACGAACTTTTTCCTCATGTAAAATTCCGTTCAGCATTTTCCCTTCACCAAGTTGCGCTGGTGTTAAGTCCACACGTTGCGTTTTGCCTGTATTATTCACCATAATTACCCACTTTTCTTCGTCAGAGGTACGTGTGAAGACAAGTAGGCCATTGTCATTTGTAATTACTTCAAAATCACCTTTACGTAAAGTTGCAGATTGATTACGTAAGGATTGAACATTTTTAATATAATCAATCAATTCTTCATCAGTTTTAAAGTTATACAACTGATGTGTATCTGGTTTTGCTTCCCCATTCATGGCGATTTCTGTACCATATTGCACAACGGGAATCCCAGGAAGCATAAATAAAGCACCCATCGCCATTTTTAAGCGTGTAGGCGGAAACATATTTTCAGTCGCAGAATCGAATGTAAAACGATGGGTTTCAAGTGAATCCACCATAATCTGTGTCGGCTTCTCTCCTGTAAAAGGCTCCATTAATTTAGAAGAATCCATATCCACGTTTTTAAAAATATTACGATAAATATCCGCTGTTGCTGGTGAGAAGGTTGCATCAAAATCAGCATCACTTTCTTCATTAGCAATCACGTAAAGAGATGCTTTTGTCTCTTTTAATGCTGCAATCATCGCATTGACAAACGCTATATCAGCCTCTGCAATATTCGTTAAACGAATACCACCAACATCATATGTAGAAACAAATTCAGTGGCTGATTGAATGAGCGCCTCTTGCACAGCTTTGTTCGATAAATCCCATTGTACTTGTCCATTATTCGTAGAAGCAATCCAGTCAGCTTTTGATGAGTCCTTTGCCCATTCATGATTTGGACTCACATTATTGAGCGGGAAATCCACCATGATGGACATATTTTTAGCTTTATAGGCTTCTACAACACTTTGGAATTCTTCTGTTGTTCCAAAATGACGTTCGATTGTCGTGTAGCTTGTAAGTAGTGATCCATCATATTTCTCTGTAGAAAAAATAGGACCAATAGAAACAATTGTAAAACCCATCTCACCAATAAATTTTAGCTTATCTTGCAGACCTGTAAAATCGCCTCCTGCAAATTTCGAAGGGTCTTTCGTATTTGTATCAAAATCGTTTGTGCCCGAACCATTAAAGAAACGGTCAACGAGTAAATCAAAGATGCTTTCTTCTGCTATCGATGTTGTTGCTTTTTCATCCGCATGCGCTACTGGTGTAGTACTTACGAATGAAGTTGCTAATAAAAGTGATGCAGCCGTCGCACTTATCCACTTCTTAAATTTCACTGTTATTCCCTCTCTTTCAAACCAATCCATCGTCATTTTACCAAATAACACTGTCACGTCGCTATCTTTTCAAAAGATTTTACGAAAATGCGAAATGAATTAGGGCAAAAAGGTGTCAGTTCTCTCGTATTCACCCTTTTGGCAAAATAAAAGCCGTGAAGCAAATACTTCACGACCTTTAAGAAATTATTATGCTAGGAAATTAATGTTTAATGGTAGCTTAAAGCCTAAGAACAGCGTGATAAATAGGAATACTGCGAATAATGCCCAAAACATCCCTGTTGGTTTGTTTTTCTTTTGACGCACTAATACCATTTCCATCATACCAATTACTAAAATACCGAATAAAAATTTCAGTCCGTACATCATCGGGTCTCCAGCCTGATATTTAAAGAATAATGCCCCACCTGTGATGATAATTAATACGTAGAATAGACGTAAAGCCATATGTAAGCCCTTCGATTGCTTGCCCATTAGTGCAGCGATTAAAAAGATAACAATAGCAATAACCCACGTAGTAATATGCAAATGCGTTTGGCTAGTTAAAAAACTCATGTTTGTCCCACCTCATTCATTTTTCTATCAAACTCTATCCTACCATGCGATGGAAAGGGTTTCAAACATTACAACAGTGTTCACATAATTTACATCAATTATAGCTCGACATCTCACAGCCTATCGAGTGTAGAAAGAAACAATCCGCGGAGTAAGGACTCACGCGGATGGTTATCGTCATTATTCAAAATGGTTGACTAATGTACCAATGCCTTGAATAGATACTTTTACTGTATCCCCAGCCTTTAAGAACTGTGGCGGGTTCATCCCTTTTCCAACTCCTGCAGGCGTACCTGTTAAAATAACATCTCCTGGCTCTAATGTTACATGTTGAGATAGAATAGATACTAAGGTTTCAACAGAGAACATCATATCCTTCGTAGAACCGTTTTGGCGTACTTCATCATTGACCTTTGTCACCACTGTTAAGTCTTGTGGATTTGGAATTTCATCCTTTGTCACAAGGTATGGTCCAAGAGGGCAAGTACCTTCCAAGCTTTTACCTAAGAAAAATTGTTTATGCTTGTCTTGTAAATCACGAGCTGATATATCATTAGCAATTGTATAACCAAATACATAATCAAATGCTAAATTTTTAGGAATATTTTTACCACGTTTTCCAATAACAATCGCTAGCTCACCTTCATAGTCCATTTTGGAAGAAAGGTCAGCATGAATGGAAATTGTTTGTCCATCCGCTGCAATAGCAGTTGGTGATTTTGTAAATACCATTAAATCTGTTGGTGCTGCTTCTGCACCCATTTCTTTGGCATGTTCATCATAGTTTTTACCGATACACATAATATTTTTGGGTGTACGCGGAATTGGTGAAAGCCACTCGATATCTGTAAATTCACGTTTAAAACTATCGGCACGATCTGATTTTTCTGCTGCTTCTACTAATTTACGAATCTGTTCAACGAAATCAAAGCCTAAAGCAATGCCATCCACAATTGAACTTGAAAAAGAAGGGAGAACTTGAAGTTCATTTTGAATAGCGAGTACATCCCATACCGCTTCTTCTTTTTTTACTTTTGGTCCAAAGCTTACATGTCCACCTAATTTGAATGATAAAATTTTCATGATTTTAAGAGCTCCTTCTTTTTTCTACATAATACAACAATATGATAGAAATTGCCTTACTTTTGCGACAATAATTTTATAAGTTGTACTATCTTCATAAATTATGCATGTGAAGAGGCATATATTAACGTGATTCCACGTTTTGCTTATACGTTAATTTACGCCATATCGCCTCTAATGGTCCTTGTTTCCACTTAGATAACCAAACTTCAGCTAGGATCATTTGCACAACAATAATGCCGATAGCAATTAATACCCCTGTTTCCACAGTGACTTTACCGTACCAGCCAAAGCCAAATTGGTAGAATAAACAAGTACCTATAATAGATTGAAGAATATACATCGTTAAGGACATACGACCAATTTTAGCAAAAGGACTAAGTAACTTCGGTACAATTGGCACTAAGCAAAGTAACACAATGACCCCGATATACCCTACTGCTAAAATTGGACCACCTATGTATACCTTTAGATAATCTAGTAAATATGTTCTTGTAAACATAATTGGTAAACTTTTAACACCGATACCAAAGACCAACCCCGTGATCCCTAATGTCAGCCAGAGCCATTTCAATTCTTTAGCTCGTTCTACTAGACGCCATTTTGACGCTGCAGCACCTATTAACATATACGGTAAAATAGTGAACAGTGCTGCAAACCACATCCCTATGCCTGCCTGCGTCGATAAATCTGTTAAGCGTTGCATAAAGGCATCTACCCAATTGCCTGTACCATAAGCCGTAATAGCCTTCTCTACAGATACGATATCTAAATAATCATCTACCTTGGTATTAAAAAGAATAATTCCTACAACGAATAACATAAAAACTTGCATTAAACCGTTAATAATAAATGCACTAGCTACTAACCAAATAGGACTAAAGCGTAGGAATAGCACTAAAAAAACGCCACAGAACGCGTACATCATTAATATATCGCCCCACCAAATCAGCACAGCATGTAGAAAACCAAAAACAAACAATACAGACAGTCTGCGAAGACCTAGTGTGTAAAAATTTTGTTCACGGCTCTGTGCTTTTTGCCACTGCATGGCAAGCCCATAACCAAATAGCATTGCAAATAATGGGTAAAAGCTTCCCTGCACATATATGTCTATATTTTTTTGCCAAACAATATCAGATGGTGTTGTAAACCACGATGCCAAATCAATATGCGGCATTGGCAAATAAAAGGTATACATATTTACAAGTAAAATACCTACCAAACTAATGCCTCGTAAAATATCTAATGTTGCCATTCGTTCCTGCAACATGGTCGGTTTTGACTCCACGAAATAGCCTCCTCTTGACTAAATGCTATGGTGCAAGCAAGGCAAAAAAGGCTTGCCCTGCTTTGCCATAACAAGTTCTTTATGCCTGTACGGCCTGTTCATTATCGAATAAATATAATACTTTATCGCTCACATTGATGTGTAAAATTGATTCAATGGCCTCACTATAAACACGAAGCTGTACAGCATAACGATTTCGTATTTCCTTTGTCAGGGCAGGCTCCTGTGCAAAATGCGGCAGGATACGGTCTGTTTTATAATCTAGCAAGACCCAATCGCCATATTCATCTTCAAATAAGCAGTCAATGATCCCTTGTACAATTTGAGCATCGCCATCTTCATCAACTCTACTAATGGTAAAGGGCATTTCCCTCCGTATTTGCTTTGCCTTTTTGAACCGCTGCCCTATTTCTGTCTCAAAAAAATGATAAATCTTCGCTAGTGGAACCATTTTTCCCTCTGCCTCAGTTAACAATTGTCTCGCCACTAAATCCTCTACAAAATCCTTCACATCTTGGATTTCAACAAAGCCATACTGTGGGACATGCTGCATCACTGTATGCACAGCTGTTCCAATTTCAGCACCTGTTAGCTGTTGTTCCTGTAAAAAGGCTGGTCGAGGTGCAATGGAAGTAGCTTTTTGCTTGGCAGGTGTGGCAAAGTAAAATTCAGGTTCCGCCTGGCGCTGTAAGTTTTCTAAGCGCTTAATCTCACTAACAGACGTTTTAGAACGTTTTTTTGTAGACCTTTGGTAGGCGTACTGCGCTTGAAAGCGTGACGTAATTTCATCTAGTAATGCCTCGTCCTCTGGCATCGTGAGCCATTGTTGTACTTCTTCATCCATCGCATGTATTTCATATGAATAATGGCTTGTGTTGATCGCTTGTACCGACCAGCGTGAATGATCTTCTAACGCCTTATAAGAAGTGGTAGCAACTGTAGTAAAGTCTGCATGCCTTGCCACCGCTGGTCCTACCCAATCCAAATAGCTATTAGCTCTTGCTCGCAAATATTCCTGTAGCGGCGCATCTATCGGTAAACTTTGTGCATCCTGCCAGTTGTCACGTGTTTTCTCCCAATTCTTCACAGAGCCCACTAAAATTAGGCGTTCCTTCGCACGAGTCATGGCAACATATAAAACACGCATTTCTTCTGCACGCATTTCCAGCTCTTTTTTTTCTTTTAACGCTAAAAACGGTAAAGATGTATATGTGATGCGATTTTCTGGGTCAATAGCCTTGACAGCGAGTCCAAAATCTTGGTCGAATAAATAAGGTTGATGAAAATCCATTTTGTTAAACGGGCGTCCCATTCCTGCAACAAAGACTACTGGATACTCTAATCCCTTTGAGGAGTGAATCGTCACAAGACGCACAACATCGTCCTTTTCGCCAATTGATTTTGCAGTACCTAAATCATCCCCACGCGTACGCATTCGATCAATAAAGCGGAGAAAGCGGAATAGTCCACGAAAGGCCGTTTTTTCATACATTAATGCACGGTCATGTAAGATGCGTAAATTCGCCTGACGCTGCTTACCATTTGGCATTGCACCAACCATTTCATAATAATGCGTATCTAAATAAATCCTCCAAATTAAATCGGATAATGATCCACGACGTGCTAAATCTCGCCAGTTTTCGAAGGCCAGCATAAAGCGTTGAAGCTTTTCAAATGTAGTTGATTGCACGCCATGCCCTTCGCTACGAATAAATTGACGTAAAGCATCATAGAACGGTACCTTCTGATCGGCTAAACGAATTTTTGCCAACTCATTTTCCGTTAAACCAACAAACGGTGCACGCAGTACAGAAGCTAGTGGAATATCCTGATAGGGATTATCGACTACCTTCAAGACATTTAACATAATCATCACTTCGAGCGCATCAAAATAGCCTTTAGATGACTCAGCATAGAGTGGAATCCCTGCCAGCTTAAATTCCTCCACTAAATCTGTCGACCATGTCATGGAGCGCATTAAAATCACAATATCACTATACTTTAATGGTCGCTCAGACTTCGTTTTCGTATCATAAACAGTTGTCCCATCTTCCATCATCAGTCGTATACGATCAATGATAAAGCGCGCCTCATATTGTGATTTTTTCAATTCTTCTAGCTCTGTAGTAGCTTCATTGCCCATTTCCTCAAGCTCTTCTGTTGCTTCCTCATCCTGTGGCGGATGCATCACTACAAGCTCAACAGGTATTTCTTTTTCATCATAAGGTGCTGCTGGCTTTAATGATGCATTGTCATCATAAAGAATCTCACCAACACGCTCTCCCATAATTTGTGCAAATACATAGTTTGTAGCATTCAACACTTCTTTGCGACTACGGAAATTAGCATTTAAATCAATTCTCATTCCCGTTACATCAGGCATCTCCAAAAAATCACTATATTTTCGCATAAAGAGCTTCGGTTCAGCTAATCGGAAGCGATAAATACTTTGCTTTACGTCTCCAACCATAAACAGGTTGCCATCCCTCTCTTCCCCTGTTTTGACAAGCTGCAAAATGGTTTCCTGTAGCATATTCGTATCCTGATATTCATCCACAAGTACTTCTTTAAAACGTTTTTTCATATCTAATGCAACTGGCGAAGGCTGAAGTTCACCATCTATTTCTACTGTCAAAATTTGTAGCGCATAATGCTCTAAATCTGAAAAATCAATGATTCCCCGTTCTAGCTTAGCTAGGCGGAACTGTTCACTAAAAGTAGCGGTCAGGTCTACTAATGTGGCAATTATTGGCGCCATTAATCGTATTTCTTCAAGTAGGCGTGCAGGTGTACGAACAAAATACGTTTCTTTGATTTTATTCATTATTTTTTTAGCTGCTTCTCTTTTTTTCTTTGCAAGCTCCTGTAACTCTACATCTACTAATGCATCTTTGGATACTCGTTTTAACGTAGACCATTTGACCATCGCAAAAAAATCAAATAGCTCCTGCCATGTACCGTTTTGGCTAATTCGAATCCCTTCTTGAATCATGGCAAAATCAACTTCTGCCGTTTCAGCATAAGGAGCCGGTCCGTCTGGCTGTAATGTAATCGCCCGCATTTCTGAAATTAACACGAAGGCTTCTTCCAAACTATGGCGAACGGTCAATTTAACATATTGAGAAAGCTCTAGATCATCAATCGTTACATCCTCTGCTAACTCGTATACTTGAGGAAGACTCCATAGCCATTTTTGAGGCTCTGCATGTACACGTGACGTATCATATAGTTTACTAATCAGTGTTTCGATTGCTTGATCATCACGATCCGAAGTAAAGCTATCAACAAGGCGATAAATAGCCTGTACTTGAGCCTCATCCTCAGCATCATAGGCATCTTCTAGAACATCCGTTAATACATCATCTCTTAATAAAGCGATTTCTGCTTCATTGGCGATACGAAAGCCTGGATCTATATCAAGCAAGTATGCATATTGCTTCACAATGGCTAAACAGAACGAGTGCAACGTGGAAATTTGCGCTTTATTGACAAGGCTAAGCTGGCGTCTTAAGTGATTAGATGTTGGATTTTCTGCGATTGCTTTTTCTAATGCCTCTGACATACGATGTCGCATTTCAGCGGCTGAAGCATTCGTAAAGGTCACTACCAATAGTTCATCCACATTGATAGGATTCTCGGTAGCAATGACTTTTTCAATCATCCGATTAATCAGTACTGCTGTTTTCCCAGACCCTGCCGCGGCTGAAACAAGTGTGTCTTGACCACTAGCATAAATCGCCTTCCATTGATCATCTGTCCACGTGACATCTGCTGGCTTAATAGGAATTGTTTGTGCCATGCTACTCCATCTCCTTCCGAATTTTATCAACAATGTCATTCGGCTTCGCTTGCGCCAACTGACGATAGCTTTGTTTACCATCTGAAGGATCAAATTGACAAACCGCGGCGAATTGACAGTAATCACATGCTGTTTTGGCTTTTAATTTATAGGGGCTAATGGCTGTATCACCAGATAAAATGCCATTCCCTGCTTCCTGATGTTTACGTCGAACGAAATGTTGTAACTTTTTCATATCATTGACAGGAACAATGCGTGATTGTGATTCAGACGGTGTCCCATCCTTTTTCATATATACAGGAATAATTTTTGAGTACCCACTACTTTCTTCTAATTGCTCGTCCATCGATAAAATCGCCTCAGCATTTTCTGACAGTAGACCCTTCATTTTATATTGCTTTAATCGATCTTCCTCTATTTCACTATCTGTTAAATCCTTATCTAGCTTTAACATTGGATTATGGACATGGACATACAGTACCCCAGCTGGTTCAGTTTGACCAGGTAGCCAATAAGAGCTATTTTCCATTGCTACATCTAAATACGTAAGGACTTGTAAGGACAATCCATAATAAACCTCATTTAAGTCCAGATCTCGAGCTGATGATTTATAGTCGACAACCCGCAAATAAGAACGATCATCGATTGTTGCACTATCCACTCTATCAATACGTCCTCGCATAAACATTTTCTTGCCGCTAGTCAAATCAATTTCAAGCGGTGGTAGCTGTTCATGCTGCCCTGGACCAAACGACGCCTCAATAGCAATAGGCTTGAAGTGGGATACATTAGCATGCTGTGTCAGTGCAGTCATTGTGCGCTCAACAATGCGAATAAGCTTACGCTGAATATAGCGATAACGAGCACTCGACAATAAAATTTGATGTGAAAAGACAGGCACAATTTGCTCTACTGCTTGTCGTGCTAATTGTTTAATTTGCTGTGTTGTTAAACGAATCCATGATAACTGCTGGCGATGTGTTTCTTCTGTAATCCACTTTAATGCCTCGTGGAATAAATCACCCATCGCAAAGGTTTCAAGTCGGTATTCAGCACGTTCTTCTAAACGTAGACCATACGTAGTGAAATGAGAAAATGGACATCTAAAGTATTTCTCGATTCGTGACACACTTGATGTTAACTTCTGACCATATAATTCCTGTGTAATATATGTTTCAAGTGGCTCAGCTTCATTTTTATGGGTAATCGGATAGAGGACACGCTCAAAAATGAGTGCCCAATACGGATCTTGTTTATAAAATTTTTGTAATGCTAGCCATTCTGGTGCTAGTTCACGGCTATGCTCAGCTTGACGTAACTGCACCATCAGATGCGCTAAAGCCGTACGAGGGTGGCGTAAATAGGGTAAAACATCTCCGTTAAGTAATTCAATGGGATCCATCACCACTCGCTCAATGACAACTTCACTTAATAAACCAGCTGTTTTATCATTGCCAATCATTTTCTTGATATAAAGAGAGGATAGCAGTGCCTTGCCCTCTTCATCTGCCGTAGGATATGTCATATACAGCTTGTCAGATGGTGTTGTAATAGCACGGTAGAATAAGTAATTTTCCTGTAATAAACGATTGGTGGAGGTTGGTGCAAGCTCGTAGCCAATTTGGCTAAACCATTCTCGCTCTGTATCTGACAATAAACCCTCATATTCCATTCGAGTTGGATAAACACCATCATTCATACCCACTACAAAAGTAACTTTGATATTAGACAATCTGGCTAAATCAACAGTAGCGACCATGACCTCATCTAAGGTCGGCGGAATGCGAGAAAATTCTAGCGTATCAAACCCTTCATCAAGAATTTTAGCTGCTTCCTCCAAAGTCATTTCTTGCTCCCCAAACATATAGACGAATTGGTCAAGAACACCAATCCATTCGTTCCAAGCTTGCTCATGTTCACTCGCTGCTAATGCGTCACCTCGCTCTAGCTCACGATCTTTCATTGCTTGAAGCTTATCATAAACCTGTAATGACTCCACTAGCTCAAATAATGCAGTCGCAATATCTCTACCCGTTTTCGCACTATCAAGCTTATCTTGTAAATTCTTTAACGGTAGACGAATTTCATCTCGAATAGCCTCGATTTCCGCCTGCATAGCACGTTCCTCATCTGTTTGAACACGCGAATGGAATTCTAATCCACGATACTTTTTATAAAACCAACGTGCCTCCTCAAACCACCGTTCTCCATAGATGCCTTGTGCCAAGCAATAGTTTTCTAATCGATCTGCTCGCTCACGCCAGATGGTTAGCTCAGCATGTAATGGGAAAAATAAATCTGTTTTCACACTACGAAAAACAGGTTCGTACTTCCAAGTAGACGTCATGACCTCTAGTGCAGAACGACTTAGCTCGATTAGTGGATGATGTAACATCGTCTTTTTTGTATTTGTAAAAATAGGAATTTCATATTGTTGGAAAATACTTGTAATAAGTGGATCATATAGCTCTGCTTGTCTATATAAAAGAACTATATCCTGATAACGATAACCGTCTTCTCTTGTCAGCTTTGTTATTTCCCGGGCAATCGCATGTACTTCGGCTCGACGATTAGACGCTTCAAGTACCATCACATCTCCAGAAGATTTTTTCGTTTTGGGCACCAAATCAGTAAATTTAGCCTCCACATGCTGCAAATCTTCAGAATGGAACCTTTTAGTATTGTAAAAATGTAATGGTGCATCAACATCGATGCCCTCTTCATTGGCGATGTCATGCAACCGTTGATTTGTTAAAGCCGCCTCATGGAATAGTGCCTGTTCATCAAACGCTTCATCTGAATGATCAAACGGAAGAACAATGGTTACTTGTTTAGTTACTTTTAACAACTCACGTACTAATTCTAACTCCCGTACAGTGAAGGCGGTAAATCCATCAATATAAATGGTTGCTTGCTTCATCGTATCAGCATACTTCAATTGCTCTGTTAAAATTGGATAATAGCCCTCACTGTCGACATATGTCGTGCCTAGTCGTTCCTCTAAGGCCTGTAACACTACATGTAAATCATTTGCTTTAGCCTGTAAGGTATTTGGAGCATCAATTGCCTTTAATGATTCCGTTACCTCTGCTAAGACTGAGCTATTGACGCTATAGCGGCTAAATTCTTTTAAAAGTGTTTCAATCTCCTCCGTAAAGCCACGTTTTCCTGCTGCTTGTCGAAATAAGGAAAACTCACTTTTTTGTTCCTCTAAAAGTTTACGAATGAGCATTCGATAGCCATAGCCATTCACTTCTTTGCGAGCAATCCCGCCAGTTTCCTGTAAAACCAGCCACGCTAAGCGCTTAAACGTCATCACTTGTGCACGGATCAAGCCTTGTAAACCATGCTTATTCGTCAACTCATATTCTGTAGAATAAGACATCTGGTCGGGGACAATTATGAAAATCGGATGTCCCAATGGCTCCGTTTTAAGCTGTTCAATGATCTCCTGATGAATAAATGCGGATTTTCCTGTTCCTGAACGTCCTGAAACAATACGCAATGACATATTCTTTCCCCCTCCTCATTGACTTGCCCATTTTGGGTGAATCTTTTGATGATTTGATACGCTTTTTGAGCATTTCCTTTGCTAGTTAGTTAACGTACCTATGTTACAGCAACTTTAATCGTCTATCTTAAATTCTATCGAAAAAAACTAGTAAATACTATCTATCAACCTTCATGTGAGAAGATAATGACACAAAAAAACAGCCTCTTTAAAAATTAAAGAGGCTACAAACAATTGGTTAGCGAGCATGATGATCCTGATTTTTCGTCAATTTTCGCGCTTGCTTCAAATCTCTTTCCACACGAGCGTTCAAGCGCTTCTCTATCAGCTTGCCGACCCACCATAAAATTACGACGGCTACAGCAGCAATGACCAATCTGATGGGGCTTGTCAATAACGATTTTAAGTCATAGCCCAACACACTCATGCCTAAAATCATCACGAACTTCCCAGCCAATAAAACGACTAAGTAAAACTTTTTATGAATATGGGATAACCCAGCAACAATATTGACAATAACAGATGGTGTAAAAGGGAAACAAAGGAGGACAAAAAGAGGGCTGATGCCATTCATATCCACCCATTTAATAAGTTTCTGAACCTTTTTACTACCTGTTAAAAATCGTAGCCTTGGATGCTTGCCAAAATGGCGAACAAGCAAGAAGACAGCATAGGAGCCCGCTACAGAGCCTAACCATGATAATAAGAACCCTAACCATAAGCCAAATGCACTTGCATTCGCTACAACAAATACGACTAATGGCAGAAAAGGTAAAAACGCTTCTAAAAATGGTAGCAGTAAACCAATGATTGGGCCAAATGTTCGATATTGTGCCGCAACCTGTTCAATATTTTCTACAGTAAACCATTCACTCAACATCGACACCTCTATTTATACTGTAAAATTAAATGAAAAATTGTTAGCCCTTCCGAAGTATTGCGATATTCATGGGGCTGATGCCCTGAGAATACTAGTGTATCCCCTTCATCCAGTAATTCATGCATATCCCCAGCAGAAATAACTGCTTGTCCTTTGATGACCATTACAGTTTCCTCTACCCCTTCTGTATGAGCTTCACTCTTACTAATTGCCCCTGGCTCCATTTCAACCTTATAAAATTCCCAGCCTCGCTCAGGATTATACGGAATAATGGAGTAGACACGATAGCGTCCCTCATCTTCATCCACATGCGGCACATCCTTACTGCTATAACGCATGTAATGAGCGGTTGGTGGCTGTAATAATGAAGAGAATGATATGCGCATACCAGCTGCGATTTTCCAAATTGTTGAAACAGTCGGATTAGCCTCACCCTTTTCAATTTGTGCAAGTTGTGCTTTACTAACACCTGTCGCTTTAGCTACGTCATCTAGACTTAGATGACGCTGCTGTCTAATTTTCTTTAATTGAAATGCTAAATTTCGACTCATTTGTTCCATTTTAATCACCAATTTCTATTGTTTATTTTATCAGACATATGTATACTTTAATAAACATCAAGAACTATCAAACAATTCCATCAATAGTATACATGGAAATGATTAAGAAAGGATGGCCTATTTATGACAAGTACAACAGAGCTTCATCATGATGATTCCATAAGCCCTTCCAACGACAGCTTTCTACAGGGCGTCAAAGATTGCGTACCTACTTTACTCGGTTATATTAGTATAGGACTTGCATTCGGTGTTGTAGGTTCCGCTTCTGGATTATCTGTCCTTGAAATTGCCCTGTTAACGATACTTATTTATGCAGGATCTGCACAATTTATTTTTTGTGCACTTCTTTTAACAAGCAGCCCTGCCTCTGCTATCATTGTAACCATTTTTGTAGTTAATCTACGCCATTTATTAATGAGTTTAACATTAGCACCTCATTTTACGCGCTACTCTATGCTTAGAAATGTTGGTTTCGGTACATTATTAACGGATGAAACCTTTGGTGTCGCAGTAACAAAGCAAATGCAAACAGGCAAATTATACGGCAAATGGATGGATGGGCTTAACATCACAGCCTACATTTTTTGGATTCTCTCCTGTGTTGCAGGTGCCTTTTTAGGACAATGGGTAGCAAATCCCGAAAAATGGGGCCTAGATTTTGCTTTAATTGCCATGTTTGTTGCATTGTTAGTACTGCAATTGAGCAGTGTTGGCAAAAGCAAAATCATGCATTATATCAAGTTAATCGGCTATATGACAGTTATTATGTATGGCCTTTCTTATCTAGTGCCTTCACATGTAGCTGTGCTTCTAGCAACAGTCATTGTCGCAACAATTGGGGTGGTGACAGATAAATGACAACAACTTCTTATATGGTCTGGCTTATTATTGGCTGTGCACTTGTTACATGGCTGCCGCGTGTCATTCCATTTATTTTTGTACGTAGTGTAACACTCCCTGATGTTGCACTCAAGTGGCTCAGCTTTATACCTGTTTGTATCTTAAGTGCTCTTGTAATTGAAAACTTATTCGATACTGAAAGTGGGAAAGTAGTGACTCTTGATTGGCCCGTCTTTGTTACATTTGTGCCAACTCTTATTATTGCACTTATCACAAAAAGTTTATCGATTACTGTCATTGCAGGCGTAATCATTATGGCAGCTGTTCGATTTTTCATGTAAAAAGGTCAATCCCCTTTGTAAAGTGTACCCTTTGTAAAGGACATTTTGAAAAAGGTTAGGCAACTTCTTGAAGCTGCTGTCTGTATTTTACAGGCGGCAGCTTTTTTAAATTCCATTGCCCTCGATAATGATTGTAGTAAATCATATAACTCTTAATTTCTTTCTTTACTTCTTCTAACGTTTCACATGCTCTAATAGTTGTTTCATCTTTAAAATGCCCAAAGAATGATTCTTGTGGCGCATTATCCCAACAGTTTCCTCGACGTGACATGGACTGTCCTAAGCCAATTTTCTTCACTAAGGCTCGAAATTTTGGATTCGTATAATGGAAACCTTGATCCGAATGGATAAAGGCATCTTCCCTTAAATGGCGATGTTTCTTCAATTTATGTAAGGTATTGAGCGCAATTTCTATACTCAATGTAGAAGATACTTCATAAGCTAAAATTTCATTTGTTTCGGCGTCTTTTATCGTTGATAAATAAGCACGTTTACCGCCTCCATATATTAAATATGTGATGTCGGTTAGTAATACTTTTCCTGCCACACCTTGCTTGAAGTTGCGGTGTAAATTGTTAGGGCATATACGATGTTCCTTCGTTGCTTTTGCCATACGACGCGCTGGATTCGCTTTTCGAATGGGACAGATAATATTAAACTTTTTCATAATGCGACGGATACGCTTAAGGTTGTACGTAATTTCATATTGGTTTTCTAGTGTCATTTTTATTTGACGTGCGCCTTTCTTTCGTCCTCGGAAATGAAAGGCCTTTAAAATGACTTCTTTCACCACTTCATCTTCTTCATTCTGTTTTTGACGAGTTAAGACAGCTTCTACTCTAAAATAGCGATAGTAGCCTGAGCGTGAAACATGTGCCATTTCACAAAGATATCGTACCATTCGTTTTAATTGATATTTTTCAATAATTTGATGGATTAACTCAAATTTTTGTGTAGTACTTATTTTGATTTCTTCCTTATCAGCTGCCTTTCGAGTTGATCTAGCTTTTTTAAAAATTCGTTTTCTGCTTCTAACAATTTCATCTTCGCTTCTAAGCGGGCGTATTTTTCTTCTATACTTAATACGCGTTCTAAAGGGCGACCTGAAGCATGTTTTCTAGCATCTTCTAAACCTGTTAGCCCATGCTCTTTATAAGCTGTGCGCCAACGATTCGAAGCTCTCCGAATACGCGCTGGACCAAGGGCTTCAATGTCAAAACCCGCCTCAAGGAAAATTTCACTTGGATATTTTCCTTTATCGTATTCATCAATAAAAAATTCTTTAAATTCATCTGTATAAGTAATGGCTTTCGCGCTTACTGATTTGACGTATGGATTTAATTTTAATTGTGCCTGTTGTTGTTCCGAAAAAAAATTTTTAGTCATACTATTTACCACCGCTCGTTTTTTTCTTCATTATAAATAAAAATACCCTATAAGATGACCTTTTGGAAAGTGTCTATCTTATAGGGTACATTTTATTGAGAGGACTGACCTTTTTATTTCTTCATTTTACTAGCTAACCAAAAGCCTACGGTTAATGAAAATGCATCCATCACATAAATAATAGGCGAAGATGTATAGCCTGCATAAACAGAAGCTGCGATAAGTGCAATCGCTAATAACAGCGCAACATAGCGATTATAGGTAATTCTTGTAAACAATAAGACAAGGATCGCTGGTATAAATAGCGCTAATATCATTTTTCCAAAAACATCCATTATATTTCCCTCGGCTCAGCTAGTAATAAACCAATACGGTAATGATCATTGCTGTAAATCACATGCTGTGTTAAACGAATTTCATTGTTGCGGTCCAACACTTCTAGACGACAGTGTGCTGCATTTAATTGCAATGCCTCGTATAGCTCATTCTCTGTAAAAATAGATTTTCCATTTACTTTACGAATACATTCCCCTGCAAGCAAGCCCATTTTTTCTGCTGGCGAATCAGGAAGAACAGCTGCGATAATAGCACCCTTTGTACTTGGTGCAACGGCATAATGATCTGTTTTATCCTGCTGTGCAAAGTAGATAGAGATGATGATACGTATAATTGCCCCAACACCAAGTACGATGAAACCGATCATCGGCTCAAAATAAGCAGCTAAGCCACCTATTAAAATAAGCTCTCCAAGCAATAAGACAGATCGCCCTATTTTAGGTAATTTTATGACTGGTAATTCCTTTCTTGATAGCTTAGCAAAGCCAATGATAAGAGGGAATAAAACAAGTGCAAAGCTACTATCACCTATCGTAAACAGTGGCCAATATGGCAATACAGCCGATATAGCATCACCAGGCATAACAAAGAAAATAGGTAATACCCATACATTTTTTGTGCGATAGACAATAGCCTGCATACCCCGCTTTGTTTTCTCTATGGAAGGCGTTGATACCTTCATGGCAGCACGACGGATTAATAGCCCCTCTGCGATAACACAAAGGCCTGCCAAAATGGTAATCGTCACAATTGCGCCATCCTCTAAATTGCTCCCCTCCAAGGAAAATATCCACCAAGTAAATGTCCAATTGTAATAGGACATGGCCCATATCACAAGTGTTGCAATACCCATTGTCACAATGGGCGATAGTGCATTAATAAGGTACAGGACTAGCGCTACTATAGAAATTACTATTAAAATGATTAAAAATTCTTTTGGTACAGTAAGCCCTGCGACAATACTGATAAGAGAAATGAGCAGTGCATAAAGCCATCCATCTTTCCATTGACCGATTAACTCTGTCCAGCCCCAAATAATACGTCTATTAAAATATTTACGCTCCTGTTTTACACGACGATATCCTAAAAAAATAGCAAATATTATGACTATATACAGTAATGGGTTGAGTAAAAAGCGGCCAATCGCTGTTACAATTTCTATTAAAATCTCACTAACCATACGAACACCCGCCATTTCTATCTTGAATACTATGAATTTATTGTATCAAACGACTACACTCTTGCGTAGTACAAACTCATCGAAAGCTTTGTATTATGTTATTTTTGTTCTGTCAGATAGGTTTATTGTTCAATAGTGTGCAGTAAAAAGCTAGTGGCCATCTGGAATTGCTGGTCATTTTGACGATCCGCTTTATAATTTTTTAATGTCTCATTTAAGCTATTGAAGAAAGTTGTATCCATATAAAATTCATCTTCTGCTAATTTTAATTTTTTCTGTTTGCGATAAAGGTTGACGGCCTCTGCAGTCGTTTCATCCATATAGCCATCTAAACGATCTATTTGATAGCCTAGTTTCTGTAAGGCAGTTTGTGAATAGGCGATCTCCTCACTCATATCACCGACTTTAAATTTACCTGTTAGTGGATGTAGTTGAAAAGCAAATAATTCATTTTGCTCAATTACTAAACTTGCTTCAATGCCTTGCCCATGAATCCATTCGCGTTTTGGTGTCAGCCATTTATTAGTTGATAATTTCAGCTCTCCACCATTTGATAGCTCCCAAGATTCCTGCACAGTCCCTTTCCCAAAACTCTTGACACCAATCAGTGAAGCACGTCCCCAGCCTTTTAAAGCACCACTCAATACTTCACTCGCTGAAGCACTACCTTGATTTTGTAAGACAACGATTGGGATTTTGTTCATCGTTGCTACATATTTTTCATCAAAGCCTTTCGTTTGCGTTTTCAATGGTTCCATAGCACCTTCCGCATTTTGCATATATGCAAATACCTTGCCATTGTCCAATACCGTGCTCAGTAGCGCTGCGACGCTATGTAAATAACCACCTGGATTATCACGTACATCAATCACAATACCTTCAACATCTTTACGAAGCAATTTACTCGTTTCAGCAACCCATTCATTGGCCGTTTTTTCCCCAAACAACGAGATAGCCACATAGCCGATGGTTGTATCTTCTACTTTTATAACCTCACTCGATACCGTTTTATTAGAGATTGCAGCACGCTCCATTGTCATCTTAATATGTTTATCCTCACTCGGACGGTAGACAACAATAGTTACCTTCGACCCTTTTTCACCTTGAATTAAATGCATTAATTCACTCATCGTTTTCCCATCTACACGCACTCCATCAACTTGTACAATTTCATCGAGTGAACGCATACCAGCTTTCTCAGCAGGTGAAGAACGAACTGGAGACACAACAATAAACTTCCCTTTATTTTCTGCTAGTTCAATCCCAATACCTACCCTTTCCTCAGCCAGCATTTGCCGATGTTGCTCGGCCTCTTCCTGGGAGTAATACGTACTATAAGGATCCTTAATGGCATCAGCCATACCACGAAGAGCCCCCTCCACCAATGCATCCTTTTTTGTGCTGTAGACTGATTTTTCTTCAATAAGTGTCATGGCTTCACCAATTGTATCAACCTCCGTAACAGGCTCCTTTTTATCGTCACTAGAAAACCAATCAAAGTAAATACCACTACCTACCACCAAACTACTAAGCAGGACTCCGACACCAGCCGTTAATTTGCGCAATTCTTCCCTCCTCCGTCTCTTTTACTGTATGACTCTATTTTTTCAAACATACAAGATTACCTTTCAAATTTATGAAGAGAGAATATTTCACTTTTCTCATGGGTGTTGGTTGTTGCTTCGAGAGTATTTTCCTTTGTTCCGCGAGTATTTCCTCTGGCTCCGCGAGTATTTCCTCTGCCTTCGCGAGTATTCCCTCCTGCCCCACAATTGTTCACCTTAATTTCTATAAAAATAAAAAATCTGCTCGTTTCTACTATAGAAAACGAACAGATTTTTTATGAATTAATCTAGTGCATCTACATAATCATTTAACATATCTACATCCATTGGTCCTCTGATGGCGCGTTGGATATAGCCGTTGGAATCAATAAAATAAGTGGTTGGAATGGTGATGATTTGATAATCTAAGCCAGCGTCATTGTCTGGGTCCAATAAAATGGGGAATGTTAGCTCAAAGCTATCTCTAAATGTCATCACTGTGTCTACTTTGGCATCGGCAGTCACATCCCGTTCTGCACTTGTTAAATTGACAGCTATAATTTCAACGTTTTTCTCTTTAGCATACTCATCGTAGAAGCTTTGCATATGCGGCATTTCCGCCTTACAAGGTGGGCACCATGTCGCCCAGAAATTTAGTACAACCTTTTTTCCACGCAAATCACTTAATGTGATATCTTCTCCGTCTAAGCTTGTTAAGGTGAAATCAGGCGGTATATCCCCTTTTTTCAAGCCCGTTTCTAGCTCCTCCATATCCTTACCAAGAGCAGACTTTTCAATAGCACGTTCTTCGTTAATTTGTTGTCTCACATATGTACCAATCATCGCAATCACTAATAGCACAACGATCAATAGCCCAATATTTTTTTTCATTCTTTACCTCCCACATTGATTCGTTCATATTGAATGGCTAATCCCAAACAAAGTAGTACTACACTCACACCCACAGTTGTTTGCCATATACCAAGGGTTTGGAAGAGAGCCACGATCAAATAGCCAACTGTATACAATAATAAAGCTTGTTTCATCGCTGCTAGTTTCCATAATATGATGATGGTTAATACACTTAGCACAACTAATGTAATGATTTCACTCGATGTAGTGTTGTCATTGAGTAGCACGACAATCATTTGGTAAATAGATTGCGTTAAAATAATAGCCCAGCTACAAGGGATAATATCTTGTTTTTCAAACTGAAGATTGTGCCGCTTTCTCCATATTTGTAAGGACACTACGATGACGCCGAGATAAACACCTATTGTACCGCCATTGAAATAAAGTAATGACATTGGATTATTCACAACAGCTTTGAAATCAGTCACAAGTAGGCTTAGTTTCCAAACAATGAGAAATGTAAAAATCGCATCAGCATATACTTCAGACCATTTTTTTGAAAATTGCACGCGTAATATGAGCCACACTATAAAAAATGTAATGAGTAAAGCCACTGCAGTAGCTGGTAAAGTTAGTGCTCGAATCGAGTACCACTCTGTATTAATCACTCCAACAAATCCTCCTCCGAAAGTTAGATACAGCATAGCATAGAACCCTTTTAAAATAAGAATATTTCACACTGTGTTCAGAAAATCTTCAGAAATTAACATCTGTTAAAAATACCCCACTATGTATATATTCATCATAACATTAAATAGAATCGTATAATAGCCGTTACTCATAGAGTAGGGAGTTCTTATCTTCTAAAGATATAGATGAAATAAAAAAAGCTATACACTAGAATTCTCTAATGTATAGCTGTTCTATTTTACAATGGGATATATTTTAGTGGGTTTACACTGCCCACAGCTTGTCCTCGCCAAGGACCAATATGCACTTCAAAGTGTAAGTGAGGGCCAGTAGAGCGACCTGTACTACCCATTGCTGCAATTTGCTGACCTTGTGTTACTTCTTGTCCTACACTAACATTAAATGCACTTAAATGGGCATAAACTGTTGTATAAATTTGTCCATCAACAGAGTGCGTCAAAATGACAACATTACCATAAGAACTAAGTGGTGCTGCATAAGAAACTACACCATCCGCCGCTGCCCAAATCGGTGTTCCTGTTGCATTTGCAAGGTCCACGCCGTAATGGAATTCAGGGCCAGCTCCAATATTACGCCAACCATAAGGTGATGTTAGGCGGCCGTTCGTTGGTTTAATCCAAGTACCATTTGATTGAGGCGCGTTCACAGTACCACCTGATGAACCACCACCATTGTTGGCTGCTGCAGCCGCTGCAGCAGCAGCCGCTGCTTTACGTTTTGCTTCTTGTTGACGAGCAATTTCAGCTAAACGTTTTTGCTCAGCAATGATTTGATCTTGTAATTCTTGGCTTACTTCTAATGCTTCTGAGTACTCTTTTTCAAGTAATACTTTTTCAGATTTGAGCTTTTCTTGCTCTTTTTCTAATTGGTCAACTAGTTTATTTTTCTCAGCTTTTTGGCTATCTAAAGATGCCTTTAATCGTTCAAGCTCAGCTTTCTTGCCTTCCAATTTTTGACGTTTTTCTTCTACACTTTGCTTTTGCTCTTCTAACTGTTGTTTATCATCTTTTTGATCTTGAATAATTTGACGATCCGCTTCTAATAGTGCATTAACTGCAGAGAAGCGATCAATGAAGTCTACAAAGCTATTAGATCCAAGCAAAACATCTAAATAGCTTACCGAACCACCAGCTTGAATCGCACGTGCACGTTCTTGTAATAATAAATCTCGCTCTTCAATTTTATGCAGAAGTTCTTTAATGGAAGCTTCTAATTTTTTTATTTCTTCATTTGTTGTATGAATATCTGCTTGAACATTTTTAATATTACTATTGGTTTTGTCGATTTCAGCGTTCAATGCTTGAATTTGATCTAAGATTTTTTGTTGCTTTTCTTGATTAGCCGTGATGGCATTTGACTTATTACTAATGGATGAATTTAAATCATATTTCTTTGTTTCAATTTGTTTCTTTTCTTCTTTTAAATCCGATAAACTTGTTGCATATGCTGATGGAGTTTGGATAAAAAGAAATAGAGCAGATGCTACTGCAAGTGTTTTCAATGTTTTTTTCGCCTTACTTTTCACCGATTGAACTCCCCTTCGACTATTCTTTTTCTTCTTCACAAATATCCGTTGTGACTAAATTTTTAAAAACTTACGCACTGACATAAAGCTTCCCCAAACACCGATAAGCACGCCAATGAGTAACAGGAGACCGCTCACCTGATACACAAGTGGAGAAAAATCAAGTAATTGAATTAGCTCACCTTGTAAACGTGGTGCAATAATTTTATATACATTGTGGTAAAGGGTTGTGACAACCGCAATCGGAATAATCGAACCTAAAATTCCGAGCCACATACCTTCCAATAGGAATGGGATACGTACGAATGAATTCGTAGCCCCTACAAGTTTCATAATTTCAATTTCATCTCTACGAGCAATAATAGTAATACGAATTGTATTCGAAATTAAGAAAATCGCCGTGAATAATAACCCTAAAATAAGTACGATGCCTACATTACGACTAATATTTAAGAAGTTAAATAGTTTTTCAACTTTTCCTTCGCCGTACATAACGTCATACGTATACTCATATTTATCTATCGCTTTTGCAATTTTAGCTGTTTGCTGGGGATCAGCAGCTTTTACATAGATTACATTACGTAAAGGGTTGCTTTGTTCAAATAGCTTAAAATCATCACCAAAATCTTTTACTAACTTAGTTAACTCATCTTCCTTAGTGGAATAGGTCATCTCTGACACACCAGGCAATTTTTTGACTTTTTCGACGAGTGCTTTTTCTGCAGCTTCATCTGCTGTCTCATCAATTAAAACTTTAATCTCAACATCGTTTTCTAAATCAGTCGCTACTTTATTTAAATTCATCATAATAAGCGCAAAAACGCCTACTAGTATAAGCGTAACTGTTACGGCACTGACAGACGCAATGGTCATCCAGCTATTTCGGCCAAGTGATTTCACACTTTCTCGGAAGTGGCGCTTTACTGTATTAAATTTCATAGCCGTATTCACCTCCGTGTTCATCACGGACAATTAAACCGCCTTCAATTGCGATAACACGACGACGAATCGTATTGACAATTTCACGGTTATGGGTCGCCATCACAATGGTTGTCCCTCGAGCATTAATTTCCTCAAATAGATTCATGATTTCCCACGATGTTTCAGGATCGAGGTTCCCTGTTGGTTCATCTGCAATCACCACTTTAGGAACATTGACGATTGAGCGTGCAATCGACACTCGTTGCTGTTCCCCACCTGAAAGCTCATTCGGGAACATTCTTGCTTTATGCTTTAATCCCACCAGTTCTAATACTTCCATCACACGACGTCGGATTTCATCTGGATTTTCCTCAATTACTTCAAGTGCAAATGCTACATTCTCATAAACATTCAAACGAGGTAGTAATTTGAAATCCTGGAAAACTACGCCAAGTTGACGGCGCAAAAAAGGGACCTTCTTATTTTTTAATGTTGCTAAATCAATACCATTGACTATAATTTGCCCTGATGTTGCCTTTTCTTCACGATACATCAATTTAATAAATGTAGATTTACCTGCTCCACTTGGACCAACTACATACACAAATTCGCCTTGCTTTATATTAACGGAAATACCATTTGTCGCAACTACACCGTTTGGGTACTTCTTTGTCACATTTTTCATTTCTATCATGATTAAACCACCTAAAACTCTCATCTATGTAAGAGGTATTTCTTTTACTATTATAGCACTCTATTTCTGTTTTTTTATTACAGTTTCATTTCAATACGTGCCAGTTCCTTCTATTTCGTTCTTTCATTGCCATTATCATTAAAAAAATGACAAAAATAAAAACAGCAATCGACGATAAACCAAGTCGAATACTGTTTGAAATAGCAAGAAGCATTCAAGCTTTCGCCTGAATGCTTCCCATGTTACATTTGTTGTTCGTCCGTTGTTGTGTAGCGCACTAAAACGGCGCCAGTTTTCGATTCGCCTTCGATAAATAAGCGATTTGCACTTTCAACTTCTTTATCAAAGCGTACTACTTTGGATAGGAATTGGTCCTGTGACTCCATTTTAGAAACATCCTGAATGCCTACATCCACTTTCCCGAAATTCGTCACAACTTTACCACTTAATGAAATGGTACGTGGGACATATATTTCCACCGCTCCAGCAACTGTTTGAGCTTTTATTTTAGATGAATTTGTGGAACAAGTTGTTACCACTACATGTCCATTGACAGACTTCGCCTCTACCTCATCCAAAGCACCATCTAAATAAACACGTCCATTCAACGTTTCAGCCTCTAAATCCTTACCACGAACATTCGTTAATTCAATGGAACCATTAGAAGAGTCCACTTCCGCTTTTCCAAAATTAAACTTAGTGCCTTTAATAGCTCCGTTCAATGTTTTAACTTTTAATTCTTCAAATTCTATATCCTGTAGTGACGCACTACCATTCATGAGACGAACAGATAATTTTTCAAGTTTATCCTTAGGTACTTGCACCTTTACATTGACTTGAACAAGCTTTAATTGGCTTAAAATGCGAAGTGAACGCTCATCCTCTTTTACAACAAATTGCTCTAAAAAGTGATTGCGTGTTTCTTCCTCGCTCTCATTCATCAGCGGTGCTTTCACCTTACAAACTACCTGAATCGTATCTCCTTCACTTGCTTCCAATGAGAAATTACCATTTGGCAATTCAACAATAACATTGTCTACGTTAGCAGCTGCCACTTCTTCTGTATGTGTAAATTCAATTTTATCTCCAAATGGAGATGCTACATCAAATTCCTTTACCTTTTTAACAGCGGTATTCATCATATCCATAAAAAGAGAACCGATTTGCGTTAAATCCTTACGAAAATCTTGCATTTCATCTTGGAAATATTTCATAAAATCATCTTTTTTCTTGTCACCATCTTTTGATTTTTCTTCAAATAGTGACTCTTCTTTTTCAGTTGAAAAGGATTGCGCCTCTTTTGACACATCATCCATAACATTTTGAGTAGACTTGCCAGGTTGCTCTAATGCTTCTAGTAATGTAATCGCCTCTTGTGCCGAAATCGTTCCTTTTTCTACAAGTTCTAAAATTCGTTGACGTTCATTTTGCATAAATAAATAGCCTCCCTCAGTTCGTTATACTATTTATACGATTCATCATATGAAAAGTTTCACTGCAAAATTGAATAAATTGGGTCTGTTAAGATTGAGACGCTTCTACTAGCAATGCATCCATTCGCAGACGATCACGTTCCAGGATAGGTTTTAAGTATTTCCCTGTGTAAGAGCCAGCGACTTTTACTACCTCTTCTGGTGTACCTGTCGCAACGATAGTGCCACCTTTATCTCCACCTTCTGGCCCTAAGTCGATGATATAATCAGCGGTTTTAATAACGTCTAAATTATGCTCAATGACTAATACAGAGTCCCCATTTTCAACAAGCCGCTGCAACACGACGAGCAATCGAGCAATATCATCGGCATGTAAACCTGTCGTTGGCTCATCCAAAATATAGAAGGATTTCCCTGTAGATCGTCGGTGTAACTCAGAGGCTAGCTTTACGCGCTGTGCCTCACCACCCGATAAAGTGGTAGCTGGTTGTCCCAATTTCATATAGCCCAAGCCCACATCGACAATTGTTTGTAGTTTACGCTGGATTTTAGGAATATTTTCGAAGAACACTACTGCATTTTCAATCGTCATATCAAGAATATCTGCAATACTCTTATCTTTATACTTCACTTCAAGTGTTTCACGATTATAACGTTTGCCATGACATACCTCACATGGAACATAAACATCTGGAAGGAAGTGCATTTCGATTTTAATAATGCCATCTCCTCGACATGCTTCACAGCGTCCACCTTTCACATTAAAGCTAAAGCGACCTTTTTTATAGCCTCGTACCTTTGCTTCATTTGTTGCCGCAAAAACATCACGAATATCATCAAAGACACCTGTATACGTTGCTGGGTTTGAACGAGGCGTACGACCAATTGGTGATTGGTCAATATCGATTACTTTTTCAAGCTCATCTAGGCCCGTCACTTCTTTATGTTCTCCAGGCTTAACCTTTGAACGATTCAGCTTCTGTGCCAATGATTTATATAAAATTTCATTTATCAGTGTCGATTTCCCAGAGCCTGACACACCTGTCACTGCTACAAATAAACCCAGTGGCACATCCACTTTGACGTTACGTAAATTATTTTCCTTAGCGCCTTTAATAGACAGCTTACGACCATTTGGTTGACGTCTTTCCACTGGTAATGGAATGAATTTTTTACCACTTAAATATTGCCCTGTTAGAGAGTTTTCATTCTTCATAACTTCCTGTGGTGTGCCTGCTGCCACAATTTGACCGCCATGAACACCTGCTCCAGGTCCCACATCAATAAGATAATCGGCTGCCAACATCGTATCTTCATCATGCTCTACCACAATTAACGTATTGCCGATATCACGCATATTTTGCAGCGTGTTAATTAAACGATCATTATCACGTTGATGCAAACCAATCGAAGGCTCATCTAAAATATAGAGAACTCCTGTTAAACGTGAGCCGATTTGTGTAGCGAGCCGAATACGTTGCGCCTCTCCGCCTGATAATGTCCCTGCTGCACGACTCAATGTCAAATAATCTAAACCTACGTTGACAAGGAAGCCCAATCGTTCTTCAATTTCTCGTAAAACCAGTCGAGCAATTTGCATATCCTTTTCACTTAAATCCAACTCTTTGAAAAATGTGTCCGCTTCCTGAATCGAATATTGTGTGACTTCACCAATATGCTTATCTGCTACTTTCACAGCTAACGTCTCAGGCTTTAAACGATAACCTTTACAGGACGGACATGGCTGCTGTGCCATATATTTTTCCATTTGCTCACGAACATAATCGGATGTTGTTTCTTTAAAACGGCGTTCCACATTGCGCACAACACCTTCAAATTCAATCATTTGGTCTCGCACATTGCCAAACTCATTTTCATAATGGAAGTGAATTTTGTCTTTTCCTGAGCCATATAAAACCTTATCCATCTTTTCCTTTGGTAAATCCTTCACAGGCACGTCCATTGGGATATCATAGTGATCACACACCGCTTTTAATAATTGTGGATAGTACTGTGAACTAGTCGGTTCCCATGGAGCAATAGCATGCTCTAACAAGGAACGATCCCAATCTGGAACGACTAAATCTAAATCCACTTCCTGTGTTGAGCCTAAGCCATCGCAGCTTGTGCAAGCACCAAACGGGCTATTAAATGAAAACATACGAGGCTCTAGCTCGCCTATAGAAAAACCACATATCGGGCAAGCATGATGTTCACTAAATAATAATTCTTCATACTCCATCACATCAACAAGTACACGACCATCAGCCAAACGTAAAGCTGTTTCTAAGGAGTCACTCAAACGTGAGGCAATACCTTCCTTCATAACAACACGGTCCACTACTACTTCAATCGAGTGCTTTTTATTTTTATCAAGATCAATCGCATCATCTAAATCCCGTAATTCCCCATCAATTCGCACACGAACAAACCCTTGCTTTTTTAAATCCTCTAGCAGTTTAACATGGGTTCCCTTGCGTCCAGAAACCATCGGCGCAAGAAGCTGCATTTTTGTTCTTTCTGGATATGATAATAAACGGTCTACCATCTGCTCAATCGTTTGGGAAGTGATTTCTATGCCATGATTTGGACAGATCGGTTTACCAATGCGTGCATAAAGTAATCGTAAGTAATCATAGATTTCCGTTACCGTACCAACCGTAGAACGTGGATTACGACTCGTTGTTTTTTGGTCAATGGAAATAGCAGGCGATAATCCTTCTATTGCATCGACATCTGGCTTATCCATTTGTCCTAAAAATTGACGGGCATAGGCAGAAAGGGACTCAACATAACGACGTTGGCCCTCCGCATAAATTGTGTCAAATGCTAGAGAAGATTTTCCTGAGCCTGATAAACCTGTTAATACGACTAATTGGTCACGTGGAATTGTGACATTGATATTTTTTAAATTATGAGCACGTGCACCTTGCACGACAATTTCAGTATTTTTCACAAGTCATTCACCCTTCTACCTTCAATTCAAATATTGTATCTCGCAACTCAGCCGCACGTTCAAAATCAAGCGCTTTTGCTGCTTCCTTCATTTCGACCTCTAAGGAAGCCAAAAGCTGTTCTCTTTCCGCCTTTGTCAGCTTTTTGCCTTTCGTAGCCTTTGTCACATAGGATTCTTCTTCTTCTGCCACTTGTGTCGCACGAATTACATCTGGGATTTTCTTGATAATGGTTTGAGGCGTTATGCCATGCTCCTCGTTGTAAGCCATTTGCAATGCACGACGACGTTGTGTTTCATCAATTGCCTTTTTCATCGAATCTGTTACATGGTCCGCATACATAATGACATGACCATTTGCATTACGTGCAGCACGACCAATCGTTTGAATTAATGAACGTTCTGAACGTAAAAATCCTTCTTTATCAGCATCAAGAATCGCTACAAGTGACACCTCAGGAATATCGAGCCCTTCACGCAAGAGATTAATACCGATGAGTACATCGTACGTTCCTTTACGTAGCTCACGAATAATCTCAATACGTTCTAGCGTTTTAATTTCGGAATGTAGGTACTCGACCTTTAAGCCCATTTCTTTCAAGTAAGCCGTTAAATCTTCTGACATTTTCTTCGTTAATGTTGTCACTAAAACCCGTTCATTTTGGGCAATTCGATCTCGAATTTCATCAATTAAATTATCGATTTGCCCTTCAATAGGTCGCACTTCAATTAACGGATCCAATAATCCAGTAGGTCGAATAATTTGCTCAACCATTTCCGGCGTATGCTCCAGCTCATAAGGGCCTGGTGTGGCTGATACATAAATGGCCTGATGCACTCGGTTTTCGTATTCTTCAAAACGTAGTGGACGGTTATCAAGTGCTGATGGCAAACGGAAACCATGTTCTACGAGTACACCTTTACGAGCTTGGTCACCATTGTACATACCACGAACCTGAGGAAGTGTTACGTGACTTTCATCTACTACAAGCAAAAAGTCATCTGGAAAGTAATCTAGCAATGTATATGGAGTGGCACCTGCTCCACGCAATGTTAAATGGCGTGAATAGTTTTCAATCCCTGAGCAAAAGCCCATTTCACGCATCATTTCTAAATCATAACGTGTCCGTTGCTCTAGGCGCTGTGCCTCTAGTAATTTATCCTCTGCACGTAGCAACGCAAGACGTTCCTCTAATTCTTTTTCAATGTTTTCAATCGCTTTTCGCATTTTCTCTTCTCGTGTAACGAAGTGGGATGCCGGGAATATAGCAACATGCTCTCGATCCGATAAAATTTCTCCAGTTAAGGCATCCACCTCTCGAATACGATCGATTTCATCACCGAAAAACTCCACCCGAATACAATGCTCGTCACGTGAGGCTGGGAAAATTTCCACTACATCTCCACGTACCCGAAATGTTCCCCGAGTAAAACTGACATCATTACGCTCGTATTGAACATCTACAAGTTTGCGCAGTAGCTGATTACGTTCAATTTCCATACCTGTGCGAATTGATACAACCATTTCTCGATATTCTTCAGGAGAACCTAAACCATAAATACAGGACACAGATGCAATAATGATGACATCATCACGCTCAAATAATGCAGAAGTAGCAGAGTGACGCAGCTTATCAATTTCATCGTTAATGCTGGAATCTTTTTCTATATAGGTATCTGTCTGCGGTACATAGGCTTCTGGTTGGTAGTAATCATAGTAGCTGACAAAATATTCAACAGCGTTATTCGGGAAGAACTCTTTAAACTCACTATATAACTGGCCAGCTAGTGTTTTATTATGTGCCATAATGAGTGTTGGTTTTTTAATTTGCTGGATGACATTAGAAATGGTAAACGTTTTACCTGTTCCCGTAGCACCAAGTAATGTTTGATGACGCTTGCCCGCTTTCACACCCTCCACTAATTCCGCAATTGCCTGTGGCTGATCCCCGTTAGGCTGATATGGCGCTTGTAAATCAAATGTTTGCACACATGTCCCCGTCCTTTCCTTCCAATTTGTACATATATTTTAGCATAGCAATATTAAAATTTCGAACATTTAACGAACGAATGTTTGTAAAAAATTTTTTATCCCTAAAATTTAAATGAATAACCGTGAAGCGAAGAATACTTATTACTCTCATAATAGCCGCTTCAACACGTTTTCAAGCTTAATCTATTCAATAGATTTCGATTCTTGAGTAGAAGTCATAATATTTTCGGTAGAGGGCTTCTGCTTTTGTGAGCGGGGTAACAGATTTTTGGCGTGGGTTGCATTCTTTTATGAGCTAGGGCTCTTGCTTTGAGAGCGGATTTACTCCTGAGCAACCCTCCCTCTTTTATAAGCGAAGACTCTCACTTTTTGAACGAGCAGCCCTCCTTCAATCAAAAAAATCCCGCTCTCCAATAGACATGGAGAGCGGGTTCGTTAGTATGATTCATCCTCTGTTTGCTGCAAGGAATGTAGTTCAGCTGCGTATTGGTAAAATGCGTTTTCATCTTTTTCATCGAGTACTCTGTCTATCAGAACCATGAGCTGCTCTTGACGATGCATACGCTGGATACGATTTAAAAATAAATCTAAATAAATCTCGTTTAATAATTTCTCTGCCTCATCAACTTTTTTCGACTGACCCACGGCTTTTAGAAAATCTGTGTACGAATAATATTTATCCAACGATCTCACCTCGATCCTTTTCTAAATTATATGAAAATTGAAATTAAATTGCAATGCTTACGAATTGAAAATAACTTGGATTAGCTATTAATCTCGTGACATTTGCAGTGAATTCTCTAAGCATTTCATTCTTTTCTGAAGGGTTTTCAGCTACTTTGTCTATTTTTTGAAACTCTCATTTTGTTCTACACTACCGTTATCAACAGAAAAAGGAGGCTCTCTCTATATGACTAGCAATTTTGTCAATAGCTACTTAATTTCATTCAACACTTACTTGCTTCAACCTATTCAGCACAACTCCAAGGTTTTCACTCATGTTATCGATAAGCACAATGAGCTGATCGTCACGCGTAAACCGATGCATGTGCTTCGAAAATCTTGTATCTCATTAGGTTCAACCTATGAAGCTGCCAAACTATCGGCTAAACGTTTCTTTGGCAATCAACATAAGCTACCAATCGTCGTGGCCTTTGACTACGGCTATCCCTGTATTTTTCTACCAACTTATTCCCCGAACTCCATTCATAATATATGGATTGGACTTCACGCGATTATCAATATTACACCAAGTCAGACTGGGTGTGTTGTCACATTAAAAAATGGTAAAACAATTGAACTACCTATTCAATATGCCTCGATTAGTAAACAGTTTTTGAATGCATCAATGCTCTATAAATATTACATGAACGAGCGCAAGCAGCTTAGCCAAGATGCGCCATATCACCCTCCCTTTTAACTAGAAAATCCCCCAAGAACACCTCTTGGGGGATTTGTGTATTAGCCAATTTTCGAGCGTAAATAGGCATTAATAAACGGATCTAAATCGCCGTCCATCACTGCACCAACATTACCTGTTTCTTCATTCGTACGGTGATCCTTCACCATAGAGTATGGGTGAAATACATACGAACGAATTTGTGAGCCCCAGCCGATTTCCTTTTGCTCACCACGTATTTCATCTAGTTGCGCTTGCTGCTTATCTAACTCTAATTGATATAATTTCCCTTTTAGCATCGTCATCGCTTTTTCACGGTTTTTAATCTGTGAACGCTCTGCTTGACACTGTACAACAGTACCAGTCGGAATATGTGTAATACGAACTGCTGAATCTGTCGTATTAATATGCTGACCACCCGCACCTGTAGCACGATACGTATCAATTTTTAAATCCTCTGTGCGAATTTCGATTTCAATATTTTCGTCGAATTCTGGCATAACATCACAAGAAACAAATGATGTATGACGACGGCCAGACGAATCGAATGGTGAGATACGCACTAGACGATGCACGCCTTTTTCAGCCTGTAAATAACCGAAAGCATTGTGACCTTTAATCGACAATGTTACCGATTTAATCCCTGCTTCATCACCAGGAAGATAGTCCACAGTCTCCACTTTAAATCCACGTTTCTCCGCCCATCTTGTATACATACGTAACAGCATAGAACCCCAGTCCTGAGATTCCGTTCCACCAGCACCAGGGTGTAGCTCTAAAATGGCATTGTTTTGATCATATGGACCACTTAACAGCAATTGCAGCTCAAAATCTCCCATTTTTTGCTGGAATTCTGCTAGCTCTTTGCCTAGTTCTTCCTGTAACTCTTCATCTGGCTCTTCCTGTAAAAGCTCCAGTGTCATATCTAAATTTTCATGGGTTTCCACTAAATCTTTATATTCATTGACGATTGCTTTTAAGCCATTGCCTTCATTGATGGTCACCTGTGCCCCTTGCTGATCATCCCAAAAGCCAGGCTCTAGCATCATTTCATCTAGCTCCTGAATGCGTGCCTCTTTGTTTTCTAAGTCAAAGAGACCCCCTGAAGTCCGCCAGTTTTTTGGCTGTAGTGTCTAACACATTGCGTACATCTGCTAATTCAATCATTGTTAAATCCTCCGAACGTTAGTAATGGAGCTAACATTGCACTCACAAAGCTCCGTATCTTTTCATTATAACGTTTTTACAAAGGAAAACATACTATCTAGCAGTTGTTTTCTCGGAGTAATCAATGATCCTGTGTCTCGTCCTCTAGCATATTAAGAGCGAGACGCTGAAAAACCTTTACACGGTCATACTGAACAAGCAAATGCTTTGTTCGTTTTTCTAACCTATATTTTAATAAATAGGCTCTCTGAATACGATATTCTAACGCTTTAACACTGACATCCACTACCAGTTCTTTGCCATTCGTAAAAGTTATTTTTGCTCTCTTTTTATCCACAGCGATATATTCATCAATATGATGAACGGCGAACCAGATACATTCAGGTTGTAGAGGAGACTTACTTGGAAACCATAAAATATTACATCGTTCATCCACTACAATTGGATTTTTATTAAGCTTTCCTAAAATCATTTTCGAGCCATCAAATGCCCCTCTTAAACTCGAACCAAAATAACGAAGGTTATAGTCCATTAACTTCGTTGGTGCTAATTTCGATAGATATTCATTATTTTTCTCAATTACCCGCGTACATAAATTTCCAAAGGAATCATACACAGGCATATACATCATCGTTTCACTATTCATAATATCTTTTTTATGCACCTATAGTCCTCCTTTATACACTTTATGTTTTTTCAATTAAAATAAAAAGGGATATACCAATATTCGTACATTCCAGATGTTTGTGACTCGTAAAATTGCTTTATTATCATGCATAGCACCCCTTCCCTTTCTAGGTCTAAGTCTTCATAGCACCTTCTTATTTAGGATAATAACGGGAGCTTCCCTGAACTAAAATCCTAATATTACAGCTATTGTATACCCATATTTTTCAATTGTCTATAAATTCTGACTTTTATTCCTAAATTTCTTCCTAAAACAGTATAATGTCAAAAGAAAAAAACCATTTCAACATGTAGTTAAAATGATTTTTTTCACTAATATATTATTGACCTGCACCATGACAGTTTTTAAATTTCTTGCCGCTTCCACATGGGCATAAATCATTACGACCAATATTTTCAGACTTACGCACAGGTTGCTTTTTCGGAGCTGAGCCGCCTTCTTCCTTCGGATTAACCGCTTGGCCCTTCGCCACCTCTTCACGCTCAAGATTACTGCGAATTTCTGCCTTCATTGCATATTTCGCAACATCCTCACGAATAGACGCAACCATATCCTCAAACATAGCAAAGCCTTCTTGTTGATATTCTCGAAGTGGATCATTTTGTCCATATGCACGTAGATGGATACCTTGACGAAGTTGGTCCATCGCATCGATATGATCAATCCATTTCGTATCAATAGAACGTAATAAAATTACCTTTTCAAACTCACGCATACGCTCTGGTGTCAGTTCTGCCTCTTTTTCATCATAACGAGCATGAACAGCATCCGAAACCAACTGATTAATGTCTTCAGCAGACTTGCCTTGGAAATCCGCTACTTTAAGCTGACCCTCTTCTAACAGATTAGCCGCTACAAAATCTTCAATTGCTTTTAAGTTCCAATCTTTCTGCTCACCCTGAGTATACAGACCAACAACATTATCGATTGTCTCTTGAATCATAGACTCTACGAGTACACGCATATTCTCTGTTTCCAATACATCATAACGCTCTTTATAAATAATCTCACGTTGCTGACGTAGCACATCGTCATATTGTAATAAACGTTTACGTGCGTCAAAGTTATTACCTTCGACACGTTTCTGCGCTGATTCTACAGCTCTCGACACAACCTTTGATTGCAATGGCTGAGAATCATCCATGCCTAAGCGCATCATCATCGACTTCATATTATCAGAGCCAAAACGACGCATTAAATCATCTTCTAGGGATAGATAGAACTGCGTAACCCCTGGATTCCCTTGACGACCAGAACGTCCACGAAGCTGGTTATCGATACGACGTGATTCATGTCGCTCTGTCCCGATGACCGCTAAACCACCAATTTCTAGTACACCTTCACCTGGTTTAATATCTGTACCACGACCCGCCATGTTTGTCGCAATCGTTACTGCGCCCTTAGTACCGGCATTTGCAATAATTTCTGCCTCGCGTTCATGGTTTTTCGCATTCAAGACATTATGAGGAATTTTATGTTTATCAAGTAACTGCGAAATAATTTCAGATGTTTCAATCGCAACTGTACCAACAAGCACAGGTTGTCCTGCCTTATGACGCTCAGCAATATCGGCCGCCACCGCTTTATATTTTCCTTCCATCGAAGCAAAAATTAAATCTGGACGGTCATCACGAGCTATTGGTTTATTCGTTGGAATCGCAATAACGCTCATGTTGTAAATATTTCGGAACTCTTCTTCCTCTGTTTTCGCTGTACCTGTCATACCCGCAAGCTTTTGGTACATACGGAAATAGTTTTGGAACGTAATGGTAGCCATTGTCATTGATTCATTTTGAATGTCAACGCCCTCTTTAGCTTCAATTGCTTGGTGAAGTCCATCAGAATATCGACGGCCCTTCATTAAACGGCCCGTAAAGCCGTCAACAATTACAATTTCGCCCTCTTGGACAACATAGTCAACATCATTATGCATACTCACATGTGCCTTTAACGATTGGTTAATGGCATGATTTAAGCGTACATGTGTTAAATCAAACAAATTGTCGATCCCAAATGCTTTTTCTGCCTTTTCTACACCTGCATCTGTTAATGTAACACCTTTTGTCGACTCTTCGTATGTGTAATCTGTATCTGCACTTAACATGCGTACAAAAGCATTAGACTGTTTGTACAACTGTGCTGATTTCCCAGCTTGACCCGAAATAATTAATGGCGTACGAGCCTCATCAATTAAAATAGAGTCCACCTCATCGATTACAGCATAATGAAGCGGTCGTTGAACACGCTCTTCTTTATAAAGCACCATATTGTCACGTAAATAGTCAAATCCTAATTCATTGTTTGTACTATAAGTAATATCCGCTTCATATGCCGCACGCTTCTCTTCTTTTGACAGGCTATTTAAATTTAAACCTACTGTAAGACCTAAGAAATTATACAGCTGTCCCATCTCAGCAGCATCACGACTAGCCAAATATTCATTGACTGTTACAACATGTACACCTTTACCAGTAATCGCGTTTAAATAAACCGCCATAGTAGCTGTTAATGTTTTACCTTCACCTGTTTTCATCTCTGAAATATTACCTTCATCCAGTGAAGCAGCCCCCATGATTTGAACACGGAAAGGATACATCTCTAAAACACGTTTAGATGCTTCGCGACAAACAGCAAAAGCCTCTGCACGAATCGACTCTAAATGCTCTCCATCAGCATAACGCTTTTTAAACTCTTCTGTTTTTGCTTGTAATTGTTCATCTGAAAGCTGTTCCATTTGAGAAGCAAATCCCTCTACTTGGTCAGCGATTTTTTCTAATTTTTTTAACTCACGTTTATTGAAATCAAATAATTTATTTAATAGGTTTGCCATGAATGTTTTTCACTTCCTATATAGATTCAACTTCCATTTTACCATTGTGTAACAGTTTCATGCAAACAGTCACCCTACTTGCAGAAGAAAGTCATACAAAAAAGACTCTCGCCATCGCGAGAGCCTTTGTCATCATGAAGTTTTAAGTTGTTTCGATTAAGCCATATTTACCGTCTTTACGTTTATACACAATATTTGTGCCATTAGATTCAGCATCTGTAAAGACATAGAAATCATGTCCTAACATATTCATTTGTAAAACAGCCTCTTCTTGATCCATCGGTTTTAAATCAAATTGCTTTGTACGTACAATTGAGTATTCCTCTTCCTCTGTAGTAGCATCAGCGGCTGCTTGTGTAGTAGCAAAATAAAGGCCTGCACCTTCACGCTCACGGAATTTACGGTTTACTTTTGTTTTATGCTTACGGATTTGACGCTCTAATTTATCAACGATTAGATCAACCGCAGCATACATGTCATTATGACGCTCTTCAGCACGAAGAGTTAAGTTCTTCATCGGAACTGTGACTTCCACTTTTGTTTGCTTGTCATTATAAACCTTTAAATTTACGTTAGCATTGGCGTTAACATCTTCGTTAAAATAACGTTCAACTTTTTCGATTTTATTCTCAACATACTCACGAATAGCTGGAGTTACCTCAATATTTTCACCACGAATGTTAAAGTTTAACATGTAAACTCCTCCTTTATAACTGCTATACTATCTATTTCTACACAAGTGTGTGAAATTCCTCTAAAATAATTCTTTTTTTTACAAAAAATTTTTATAAAATTAATGGTTACTTTGCTTTTTTGCTTCTGCCGCTTCCTTTTTACGTCGCAGCTTTAATTCTTCTACAATCAAATCTTCTACTCGTGCCTGATCATTGAAATAAATGCCATATTGCTTGCCGCTACCAAACGGACGGCTCCAAATAACTTCACCATAAGCCCGCACCTCTTGTGTATCAAGCACAAAATGGATATCCAATGGTGGAGGATTCACGCCTAAATCCACTTCAGTAAACATCTTTAACCCACGTGGACTAATGTCCAGCAAGTCCGCCATAGCCGTTTGTCCATGATTGACCCTTCCGTTCTCATAAATAGCAAAAGTTATTTGAACAGGCTCCTCAAATTTAAATCGGAAACCTTCTTGACGCTTAAAGATCATATTCCCACCCCAGTACTATGTTAAACATTTATATTGCTTTGATTATGACACGATGCCCTTCTTACAGCTAGAGGGAATAAGTAACATATTTTACCGTCAAATAGCCTAATTTATGACTATTTAGTGTTAATTTCTAGTTATTATTCCTGTCATATAGAAAAGAGACCATCTTCTGATGATGGTCTCTAATTTTGTCTAAATTTGTCCGCTGTTTCCCTGACCAAATTGCTGTTGTCGAGTAATGCGAATAACTTCCTTCCACGTATCGCGGAATTCCGTCACCAATCCTTCTACTTCTTCAATAATCGCTACATCATTTTGAATGTTTGCCTCTACTAAACGATGATTCATATATTCGTAAAGAGGTAGCATTTGTTTCGAAATTTCGATTTCCATATTGAGCGTTGCCATTAATTCACTTATAATTGCCTGTGCCTTAATAAGATTTGTATTTTTTTCTTGGATATTTTTTTCTTGAATAGCTTGTTTCGCCTTATTCAAAAATTTTAAACATCCATTATAAAGCATTAACGTCAGCTCTCCTGGAGAAGCCGTGGTTACACTATTTTGTTTGTATGCATTTTGTGCTGTTAAATTTGCTGCCAATAAAGGACAACTCCTTTGAAAGGTTACTTATTTACTAGTTTAAACCATTTTACGAAGAAAAGCTATTTGATCAATAACGCCCAAGCGTAATTGTGTCGGGATTTTGAATTGTGTGATCATAATTCATCCTTTTAAAATTCTTGACGTCCGCCGGAGCTTTATCTTCATTCAGCTTGCGGCTTCCACCACACTAAATGAAGATAAAATGTCAATTTTTTTTATCGTAATACATCCCGTCCATCACACGAACATTGGAGTAAGGGTTGAAATATTGCTGTTCACTTTTTTTCGTTTTTTGTAGGTTTGCCATATCTTGCTTAACTGCATCCATAACAGCTGCTAATCGTTCTTTAATACCATTATCTAGTTCCAACAGTGTACGATGAATGCGATTTTGTTCATCGAAATGAAAACCTTCTTGTTTCAAGCCTTTAATAATCGTTTCACGCTTGTCCAACATGCTATTGATTGTGTTGATGTATTCGTCACGCTCTTCACCATTTGGAATGTCACCTAAATGCTTAAATAAATTGGCTGACACTTGCAATAGTTGATCTGTTTGATACATATTATTCTCCTACCTTAATTAGAAGCCTCAGCCTTGCATGAACATGCTGGATTGTTGATTTGCTTTATTTATTGCTTGCTCCATAGCTGTGAATTGCTTCCAATAGCGAGATTCTATATCCTCTAGTTTTCTCTTCCAAGTACTAATTCGACTTTCTGTATCCATTAGGTTATTTCCGATTGCATATTGAGCGTCTGTCATCGTAGAACGTCCAGCTTTTTTTTCAATAGTAATTTCAAAAGTTTTCATCGATTCACGTAGTTTTTCTAAATAACCACGTGTATCGACTGTTTTTCCATCTACTACATCATCTTTTTTACCTTCACTATTTTTAAAGAGTTTTTCAACTGCATCAGGATCTTCTTCTAATACTTTTCGTAATTTTGTTTCATCAATTTCTAATGTACCGCCATCATTATAGTTTTTTGATGTTGTAATCCCAATACTGAAAAGGGTATTATATTTTGAATCAATACCAGGATTTGATTGATATACTAAAGAACGCATACCCGAAAGCCCTTCACGAATAAGAGTATCACCTCTTAATAACCCACTCTTCGCTTTTTCTTCCCAAAGCTTAATCTCATTTTCTGACATGTCTTCTCTTTGCTCACTAGTCAATGGCGTATAATCACGATATTTAGTTTCTTTTGTTTGATCATTTAAATCTTTGATAAAACCGTTATAAGTAGTGATAAACTCCTTAATTTTAGCCATGATGTCATCAACATCTGTTGTGGAAGTCATTGTGACTGCTTGTGCTTGTGGAGCAGCATTTACTTTATCTTCGTCAACGATTTTACCACCACTACCATCATCCTTTAAAATACCTGCCGCATTTGCATCTGCTGTTGCTGCCTTTTCGGTATTAGTTGCTTCTGTTAAACGAGTTTGAGCTGCTTTCTCTTCAGCATCGGCAGTTAAATACTCTGAACGTTTAATATTCTGATCCGCCAAATCATAGAATTGACCTTTTTCTTCTGGGGATAAGCTATTCCAAACCTCTTTTTGTTTTTCTGTTAAATCCTCAACCTTTTTAGATCCATCTTGCAAATCTTTAATTAACGCATCTCCAAATTGATTATACTTTTGTTTTAAATCCTCAGCTTGAGCTTTTTCTTGATAAGTTTTTAAAGTTGCTGAATCTGTTGCTATTAAATTAGTTAAATCATCTTTACTTAAAGATTTTAACGCATCTTTTACTTCTTTTGTAAATTCAGGATTATCATCTATATCTTTATGAATTTTATCAATTGAATCATTACTGTCATATGAGAAACGTTTTAATGCATCGATGGCATTTTGATCAAAATCTTTTAATTTTGCACCATACTTTTCGTACTCTGCTTGAGCTTTAAAATCTGTAAGCTGATCTTTGTTTGAAAATAAAACATCTAACACATCATTAGATAAATCCTTTAATTTCGCTTTGCTTTCATCACTTAAAGAGCTTCCGTCTAAATTATCTTTAATACCTTGTGCAGATGATTGGTTTTTAATGAAATTTATTTCATCAGTTGATAAATTTCTCCACGCATTATTTCCAAGTTTGTTATATTGCACTTGTTGTGACAAAGATAAAGTATTACCAAAAGCATTTTTATAAGCAGTTTCATGGTTAGCTGTATAGCTATTAATATCACTAGCACCATAAGCATTTTGTTTTGTAGTAAGATTTGCTTGTTTATTTGCTAAATTAGTAGTAGCATTTTTTAATTCTTCCACAGCAGCTTTATATTTATCTGCAATCGTTTGGAGGCCGTTGAATGTATCTTTTAACGTTACATTATAACCCGAAATCGTAAACGTATTTGTTGTTCTTTCTGTTGCTATACCATTCACAGTGAAGATAGCATTTTTTCCTTCTGTATTTTGAACTTTATTAGGATCAGCAAATCCTAACTTGTTGAAAATGTCTACTCCACCTACAACTTTGATTTCATCATCACCTTTAACATCACCAGTGTTTTTGGCAGTAAAGGAGAATCGGCCATTTTCAAATACAGCACTAATTCCTGCATTACTAGAATTCACTTTACTAATAAATTGATTGACTGTCATATCAGGAGTAATTTCAATCTTTGTTGCCTCACTTGCTAATTGACCGTTGGTTTGAATGGCTTTAAATTCTATAGTTCCTGTTGCTCCTAAATCGGACATTTTCGTAGTTCCTACAGCATTAACTTGATCACCAACTTTACGAGCTGCTGTAGCTAATTGGGAAACACCCTCGATTGACAGTGTTCCCGAAGCACTTCCTGTTGCAGTTGCAGATACTAAATTAGAATTAGAACTAGCTGCCGTTTTAGAAATAAGACTTTTTAGTACTAGATTATCTGATATATAAGTATCAAATGTTTTTAGCTTTGTATTAACACTTCGATATGCGTCACGTTGCCACTCGTACGTTTGTTTCTTTTGATATAACTTGTTTAAAGGTGCTCTTTCCGCATTCATTAATTTTTTTACTATTGAATCTATATCCATTCCTGAAGCTAAACCGCCGATTCTATTTACCATTATATTTCCTCCTAAAAATTCTTATATTTTTTCGTCCACAATCATCCCTAATAACTTTTGCATCTCATAATATGCGTCTAAAAGTTTTTTTGGAGGGATCTCTTTTACGACTTCTTCTGTTTGGGTATCAACAACTTGTACAAAATAACGATCTAAACCGTCATGTAACACAAATTTAGAAGCATTATGATTGATTTGCAAAAATTCATTCACAGTATCTACTACATTTTGCAACTTTTCTTTAGATACATCTTGACCCTCAGCAACTGGTATTTTTTCTCCTTGTGATTGCGTTATTAACTGAGATTTACTAGTAATCATCGTAGTTTCTTCTAAACTAGCTTTCTTAGAAGATGTTGATGACGTTGCAGTTCCCACATCTGTAGATTGTCCTTGAGCTGCAATACGCATAATATGTAACCTCCCAAACATTTATTATTCTTATATTTAATATCGGAAGTTTTTAGGAATGTTTCACTCTTTCTCTAGAAGTACTTTGATTTGTTTGTATACTTCAAAAGAATGGCCTCTTGATCAAATAATTTTTCTTGAACAAGAGGCCATCCTTTCTATTCTATTTAATTATATCTCACTGTATTATTTTTACGGCTGTAATTTTATTGCTCTTTGAATAGTTGTATCTATATATTTCTCTAATTTTTCAATAAATTGTACTGATACATCTTCAAATGTTTTTAAGTCTAATAATTGCGCTTCATAATGCTCTAAATCAACTAATCCATTGTCAGTAACGTTAGATTTTGTCTTAAATCTAAAAATATGTTCAGCATCTGTAATAGCAACTAAATAAGGTTGATTAGGGTGTATTGTCTCCGTTATTGCTGTATCTCGTCCATTACCACCAAAATCTTTTAATACAACACCTTCATTACTATCTAACTTTAGGTCAGCAAGGTTAGCAATTGTAGGAAAAATATCAATAATCGAACATAATTCATTACTAATTTTCCTTTCAATTTTTCCACCTGCCAACATAAATGGGACCTTACGTCTTGGTTCATGTAAGAGAAAGTCGTCTTCTTTTAAATAAGTTTGTCCATGATCAGCTACTAAAGCAACAATAATATTTTCTTTGCCAAAACTTGATTCAAGATAACTATATAGTGAGGATAGATGCAAATCTACACGCTTTAATTCTGATTCGTACTTTTTTATTTTATTTGGGTCATAAGAGGATAATACAGATGTAGCACCAAGATTTTTATTTTGTCTATATTTAGCTGAAACGTTGACTTGACTCATTAAATCATTATTTATTTCATCAGCGACATCATGTAAATCCATTAAGCTTATCCATAAAAAATGATTATTATTTTTGAAAGTCTCTAAATGCTCGATTGCCTCTCCAACTACTTCTCCAGCCGTAAAGCCTCCTGCATAGTTTTGATATAAAATTCGATCCATCCCCTCTAAGTAACCATAGGTAGGTGTAACCCGCCAATCATTATTAACTTGGGCAGTTAAATATCCATTTTTTTGAAAATCCCTTGTGAACATATGATTATATTTGTTTAACTCTAAATGATTTGAAGGATGGTAAAGTCCATGGTTTAAGGTAGTCTTACCAGTGTACATGCTGGCAACACTTGGCAGTGTCCAATCTCCCGTAGTATAGCAATTATTATTTATATAGCCATTTGAAAAAAAGTTATACGTACGAGGCATTAATTTATGTAACTTTTCTTCTATTACACTATTAGCTAGACCATCTACAAAAATAGTAATAACAGCTTGAGCTTGTTTTATAGTAGGTTTCAAATCAACTGGTTTTCCAACAAAAAAGGGTTTACTCGACGTTACTTTATATTCACCTACATCAGTAAATGTAAAATAATTAAATTGGTTTGACCTTAATACATTTCTTGGGAAACTATAATTAATTTTTGGGCCTTCTACTATTATTTCATCATATTGTTCAAATAATGCTATTGGTAAAGTTGTTACATTATTAATAGCAAAAGAAAAGGCATCAGTAGCTTTTCCTTGTAACAGTTCAGTTTTAAAAAAGAAACGTGAAGTTTTATCAATATTCAACACATTCAGCGACTTATACATTTCTGTAAAGTATTCATTGCCAGCAGAATCTTTTACTATTTTTTTCACAAGACTTTCATTAAAACGATTAATTGGATAGTTGCTTTCGTTTTCTTCTAAAAGAATCAATTTAGTATAATCTAAAGCTGCCTGGAGTTGATCAGGAATTAGAGTAGAATCTTCTTTTACTTTATCTATTACTTGTTTTAAATTTTGCGTCGCCATTTCACGATCTTCGTCAGAATTCGCCAACTTCACACATCGTGCAAATATCCATAAGCTATCAATATACTCCCCAATTGCACTTTTTAAGATTGCCAAATTATAAACAATTTCAAATGAAAAAGGAAATTCTTTTAATGCCTCTTCCTCTAGTAAAGTTATTCCTAGTTGATACTCACTAAGTTGATAATAATAGTTTGCAGATAGTGAATAATACGATTCATTTCTTATACTTATTGCATCTAATTTAACCTTAGCTTCTGCTAATAATCCTTCATTTAAGAGTAAAGTGATTTCTTGTTTAAATTTTTTCAAAGCAGTTATTTTAGCATCTTTCAAAAATATCACTCTTTCATTATTTTTATAAACAACTTAGTTCTTTTTAATAATAATTCTAGCTAAAAACGGATCTTCGTTTTTGTAAATAGAAAACCCTCTTCCTTTTGAGAACTCTTCAATAGAAAATCCTAGATTTATTAACTTGGAAATTAGCATATCTGTATCTATATATCTTCTGTAATGATTATCAAAAACTTTGTCTAATTCCTCATCTTCTTTAGTTCTAAACTCAGCTACTATTTCACAAGAAAATTTAATATTCGCAAGAATGCTTTCAAAAATCAAATTTTCAGTTTCTTCTGTAATTGCATGTAAGAAAAACCTAGTATAAAACAAAATTTCTTTTTCTTGAGATATTGAAATATCATTAAATTTGGCCATTAATTTTTGAACTGCATTCACATCACTTAAATCAACACATGTAAAATATATATTATTTGTATCAAAATGTTCTTTTGTTAGGTCATTATTTCTCTGTATCGCTTTTTCCGATCCATCAATTCCAATAACTTCAAAACCATTTTTAGCAAAATAAAATGTATCTTTTCCAGTTCCACATCCTAAATCAATTAGAATTATATTTTCAATAATCTGTTCTTTTTTCTTTAAAATAAACTCACTAAAGGTTGATGATTCAGTCAAATCAACTCTATCTTTATAAAAGTTTTCCCAGTATTGCTTATTTATATAACCCATTAAAAAATCTCCATTCTTTTCTTTTGGCCTTGATTATCGTCATTCCTTCTCTTACTTCTATTTATGAATCAAGATATTGATTATAATTTCATGAAATTTACTATATAACGAAATCTCATAAAACTCTTCTTATTCTTAACTTAGAATCATAAGTTTTTGAAATTTTTCACCTTTGCAGTAAACTCTTTTTAATATGTATTGCTCAACAAAAAAGCTTCAACTCAGATAATAGGTATACTAATTTAGAAGAATTAGTATTTTTTTAAGTTATTGTATTTTAATAATTTGAAGCCTTTCGGTTATAAAATAATTGTATGTAATTACTAATTATCGCAATAATATATCCTATCTATTGTAGTTTAGTCAGAATCCTCCATACCTTTATGAATTAAGTAGAATTAGTCCAATTTCTTTAGCAAGTTGCTGTATACTTTTATAATCATCTCCTGCGTTAATTTTGCTGTTTTACAGACTCCCAATCATATTAGATTTTGAGTGTAAAGTTTAAAATTCTAGCTAGATTTGATTATATTTAGATCCTACTTATTTCAGGATGATAAAGCTTTATCTACTGTAATGTTCCAAGCAACACATCACATATCCTTACAACTAAACTTTGCACATTATAAATTCTTTTATACAATATAAAAAGCCTTAACAATTCAATCTATGTCCTAAAACTAAAACATACTATAAATAATTAATATTAAGTATGGTTATATTGTAGAAGCAATATATACTATCTACTTAGATAAAAATGACACTAAATAATATATTTATATAAATTTTCATCTTTATAGACTATGAATTAGAACAAATAGTTTTGTTATATGATTGATATAATACTCACCACGCACTCAAACCACCATCAATTACTAGATTTTGCCCTGTTACATAACTTGAAGCATCAGATGCTAAATAAATTAACGCTCCAACCATTTCATCAGCTTGTGCCATTCGACCTAACGGAATACGATTTGAGTATTTCTGTTTAAATACTTCATTTTGTCCACTTTCTACTCCACCAGGGGTTATTGTATTCACGCGTATTTTATCTTTCGCCCAATAAGTAGAAAGATATTTAGTTAATGCAACAACGCCTCCTTTGGATGCTGAATAAATGGCTGGTGTATTGATTTGACGATCTAAATAGAAAGAGCCCTCATAAATACGATTATCTGGACCAAGTACGCCATAAATAGAAGCCGTTTGAATGATAGAACCTCCATTTTTTTGTTGCTTCATTACTTTTCCTACATATTTAGCTACAAGGAACATACCATCTAAATTCGTGCTCATAATCTCTTTCCATTGGTTCAATTCATATTCTTCAAACGGGGCAAAGAAAGCTTCTAAGTTACTAGATTTACCCGCTGCATTATTATGAAGAATATCGATTGTCTTAAATTCTGTTACGACACTATTGACCATTTCTTTGACTGATTGTTCAGATGTCAAATCACAATAAATAGCTAGTGTTTTTACTCCATAATCTTTTTCAATTGTACTTGCAAGTTCATTTGCTTTATCAATATTGATATCTACTACTGCTACATTGGCACCTGCATCAGCCAACCCCATACAAAAATGACTACCTAAAATTCCTGCACCACCTGTTACAATGGCGTTTTTACCTTGCAAATCAAAAAACTTTTTAAATTCTTTTTTCATTTTAATACCCTTCTATTCCTAAGCAATGATATAGCTCATCCAATATGATTTTTCTATTCTCTTGACGTGATTGCTTTCCAGCTATTAATAATGCAATTGATAACAAAGTATTCTCAGGGTTATAAAGTATTTCATTTTTATCTACTAACTTTCCAAATCGATAGAGCATTCGTCTAAACATAGAAAAATTATCTTCTATTTCGACACTAGATCTTTTCGATTCTCCCCAAACTTCTATATTAAATGTTTTTTGTGTTCTACCAAGAATATTAATTGTCCAGACTAATCCACTATCAAAGGTAACCACATATATTTCAGCATTACTAGAAATATATTCAATTGATTTTGGCTTTTCCTCAATTAACCCTAATACCCCGTCTATTATATGTATTCCATATTTTTCCCATTCATTAATGACTGATGATTGAATTACTTTTAGTTTACCAAACGTGTCCATATTAGCTCTTATCTCATCTAGTTCAATTGCAAATCTTAATCCTGCAACAGACATTAACTGTCCTTTAGATAGGAATTCTTTAAAATACAATAACTCTGATATATCCATTGTCAAAGGTTTGTCTATTAAAACTTTCATTCCTGCATCTAAAAATGGTTTAGCCATTACTAAATGTTGCTCATAATCATCTCGAGCAATAATTACTGCATCAACTTCTCCAATCATATCTGTATAGTTTTTGACAACACTCTCTGCGCCAATCGCTTGTGCTAAATTATTGCTAATAGCATCATCTTGAGTCCATACATGAGTGATTTTAATGTTAGGAAAACCAAATTCAGAGATATCCCTCTTTTTAACATAGTTATAAATAACATCCCAATTCGCATCTCTCAATGCTTTATCATTATACCCATTAATAATAGATCCCCAAGAATATGGATGACCGTTACCATCTGTTAATCCTAGCAACCCTAACTTTTTCATAATATTTTTTTGTACCTTTTATCAGCAGTACCTTTTAACCACTCAATTCCTTTAAGTTCTGGTTTAAGTGGAATTTGATATCCTAACCAATATAATCCTTCTGTTATTGTTTGTTCATCTAAATTAAGTAAATAATCAACAGTGGGATGACAAACTGATGGATCCATTACACCATTAGGTGCCATTTTAGTCTTACAAGGTCCTGGGCTCATCAAATTAATTTTAATATTATAATCCTTGTACTCCTTTGAAGCAGTTTCAGTTATAGCATTTAATGCTGCCTTTGAAGCACTATAAGCTGTATAGCCTTCCATACAATTTAAAGGTGCACCTGAAGTAAGATTAATAATTCTTCCATAATTGTTTAACTTCATTAATGGCAACAATTTATTCATTATTTGAAGCGGGGCATATGCATTTACTCTAAAAGAATACTCTAAATCCTTAAGACTTAAATTTTCAATTTTAGATTGATGCATAATACCTGCATTATTAATTAAATAAGGTATATACCCTTGTTCTTCAACGATTTGGATTAATAGATTGTCTAATTCTTTTTCTTCTATTAAATCCACTTTATATTTAAAAACATTATCTTTCTCTATAATCTCTTCCGTATTTCTAGCTAAAGCAATAACATCATAACTTTTTGATAAGTATGAGACCAAAGAGGCTCCAACACCACTATTAGCCCCAGTAATTAGTATTTTACTTTTATCCATTTACTATCACCTCTGCTACAAGTAAATCTATCGGATGATCGATATCAATAGAACGCTCTTTTGGCATAACAATTGCCCCAATGTTTCCATTCACTAAACCAACCGTTTTTTCATCAATTACTCCAACTTTTGAAAGATAAATTGCTCCATTTAGTTGATAAGACATTGGTAATTTCTGTCTTGGTAACCACGGATTTACACCATCCATAAAACTCGTTGGTTTATTACCAATGATTTTCCAAGCTCTATGTGGATTTAACTCCGCCTCTTTATATGTAGCAACTGAATCTAACTGTTCCGTTTCAATTAGATTTATACAAGATTTTATATCTTGTTCAGAACGTAAAGGGCAGGTTGGTTCTAATAGCAACAAATAATCATCATCATCTAAATAATTTTCCATATTACTTAATACATATCGAACTGTATCAATTACTAAAGAGCTATCGTTTGCTAATTCACTCGGCCTTTCTTGTACCTTTGCTCCAAACTTTTTAGCAACCTCTGCTATCTCTTTGCAGTCTGTAGAAACTATTATTTCATCTATTAAATCAATTGCTTTTGCTACTTCGATTGACCAGGAAATTAATGGTTTACCACCTAGCAATGCTATATTTTTTTTAGGAATAGATTTGCTTCCACCCCGTGCTGGTATTAAAGCAATTATTTTTTTCCCATTTATCATTTAGAAATTCCTCCTATTTCATTATTCGCTCTCTCATAATCGCCTATTTGTCCAATATCCAACCAATATTCATGTATTGGAAAAACTGATGTTTTCATTCCTTCTTCTACCAATCGCTGAAACAATGTAGGCATATCAAAAAATTCATCATTTGGTATATAACTAAAAACATCTGGACTTAATACATAAATACCAGCATTAACAAAGCTACGATGAATAGGTTTTTCCTTTATGGTCACTAAATCTGTTCCAACTGTTTCAATAACACCATATGGAATTTGATATTCGTATTCTCTTACACACATCGTTGCAACAGAATCTTGTTCGATATGAAATTGCATCAGTTGATCGAAATTAATTTGTGTTAATAAATCTCCATTCATCACAAAAAATGGTTTAGTCGGTCTATTTTTTAGTAATGAAAGTGCTCCAGCAGTCCCCATTTTTTTGTCTTCCTCAATATAATTAATCGTTACATCAAATGCTTCCCCATTTTGAAAATAGTCCTGGATTACCTCTTTTTTGTAATTAACAGAAAAAATAAAATTAATATATCCATATTGCTTGAAACCTTCTATTATTGTTTCTAAAATCGGCTTATTTCCCACTCTAAGCATTGGTTTTGGTGTATCGTTTGTTAATGGTCGCAACCTTGTACCTAATCCGCCAAGCATTAAGATAACAGTGTTTTTATTCAATGTCGTTTCAATATTGTCCGCAAATAGTATATTAATAATTCTATTATCCTCATCTACTATAGGTAACTGCTTAAGCATTTTTGATTTCATTAATTGCTTATATTTATGATATCTTTGACCACTTCTTGCACTTATTGGATTTGGGTTCATAATGGAGGTAATTTTTACATCAAGGCCTTCACCTCGCAAAATACCACGGCGAATATCTCCATCCGTAACAGTTCCAAGCAAATGTTTTTCTTCATCTATAACTACTGCAAATTGCAAAGAAGAATCATCAATAATTTTCATTGTATCTAGTAAAGTATGATTTTGATTAACTAGTGTTTTTTTCCATTGTTTCATATAGTTACACTTCCTTTGCAGGTACGCCAACTGCTTTTATGCCATTTGCAAAATTACTAACCACAACTGCCCCTGCACCAATTAAACAATTTGATCCTATATGAACGCCTTGGATAATTGTTGCACCTGTTCCGACATGTGTTCTTTTTTGTATATGTACACTGCCTGATATTTTTGTGCCCGGCGCAATATGTATATGGGAACCTATTTGACAATCATGATCAATCAGCGCACCAGTGTTTATAATACTATTATCGGCAACAGTTGTTTTCGTTTGAATAATAGTACCAGCCATTATTTGAACACCTTGACCTAATTGAACGGAAGGAGCAATAATAGCTGAAGGATGGATGACAGATTTAAATTGATACGTTTTTTGTGTAAATTTATTGAAGATTTTTTCCCGTAATGGGGACGGTTTAATTGTCCCTATAGCGAGTACTAGTTCAATGTCAGATGGATTATAATCTTCTATTACCTCATCAGTTCCTAAATAAGGCAAATCAAAAGCATTCTCTTCTAGAGTTGGTGCAGTAAATCCAATAATCGTTTGCTTCTGTTCAAGTAAAATTTCTGTTAATACCGAGGCATGTCCCCCACTCCCAATCATAATAATCCCTTTATTCATCAATTAACTCATCCTCTTCATATGATTTTAAAGAAATTTCACCGATAAGAGACCAGTATTTAGAAGGTTGCATACCATCTCCAGGTCTTTTTACAGTTAAATTGCTAACAGAGAATTTTTCACCTGCTTGTATCGTTTGTTTAGCAACTATGCTTTTCCGTGCTGGAATCCGATTTTGAAGTTCTATAGATGTTGGACTTTTTATGCCATTTCCTAATGCCTGCTCTACTTCTCTAATTCCTATTATCATGGACTTAAGTTCATCAGGATTTAAGGATGCCACATGGTCTGGTCCTTCTAACGTTTTATCTAACGTAAAATGTTTCTCTATTACAGTTGCACCCATACCTACTGCCACTAGCGGAATATTGATTCCTTCTGAATGGTCTGATAAACCGATAGGTAATTGAAAGATTCTTTCCATTTCAATCATTGCTTTTAAATTAATAGAATCCATAGGCGCTGGATATTGTGTAGTGCAATGTAACAAAGTTACATATTTTTTCAACACTTCTTTCGCCTCTTCTGAAACATAAAACTTATTCACACGCTCTATCGTAACGGGTTCATTAGATTTCGCTAAACCATAAGAAATAAATGCTAATGCCTCATGTATTTCTTCGATAGTTGCCATTCCCGTAGATAAAATAATTGGTCTTTGTTTTGTTGCAATATACTGAATAAATGGAGCATTCGTTAATTCTCCTGATGGGATTTTAGCCCTTGCAATTGCAATTTTATCTAGCAAAAAATCGACACTTTCGAAGTCAAAAGGTGTCGATAGAAATTCTATTTGCTCTAATTGACAAAATGATTGCAATTCAATAAATTCCTCATAAGTTAATTCCAGCTTTTTCAACATTGTATATTGAGATGAAGCCCCACCTAAATTTTCAACTTGATATGCTGCTTGCTGTGCTTTCTTTGTAACTAGATTTTCAGCTTTAAAGGTTTGAAACTTTACCGCGTCTGCCCCTGCTTTTTTTGCAACCATCACAAGCTCTTTTGCCATTTCCAATGACCCATTATGATTGACACCTGCTTCAGCAATGATATATGTTTTATTGTTCATAAATCATAAAACCCCTTTTGAATAGAAAATGAAGGTAAACTGCGTAATACTGAAATTATTTTTTCAGATACTATTCCATCACCAAATATATGTTCATACTTATCGCTAAACTTTCTTGCCTTTTCAATGAAAATAAGTATACTTTCAGCATCCATATTTGTATTAAATACTGAATTGGGATGCTCACGTCCTTCCTGACGATTTCCACAATTAACAGTAGGTGTTTCTAAATAAGGTACTTCAATTAATCCACTTGAAGAATTCCCAATGACAACATCAGCATACTTCACTGCACTTAGATACTTTAACTGACCAAGTGAATCAAATATTTTTGCATTGTTATGTTTTAAAGTAAATTGTTGAATCGCCTTATTAATGAACCTTCCACCATTATCAGCATTGGATTTCGTAAACACTAAATTAATATCAGGGTAATTTTCCAGGGCCTTTAACAATTCGTATACCCCATGAATATGACCATTCGTTTCAGGATGATAGGTTATTAAAAACATAGGTCGTTCCTCATCTAGTTGCAGTGTTTGAAATAGTTCCTGACGTGTCAGCAGAGTTAAATTTACAATATTTTCTATACCAAGAGCACCAACATTATAAACACGTTCTGGAGATTCACCTAATTGAATGACACGTTTTCTATGGGACTCTGTACTTGTAAAATGCCAAGTTGCCATTTTTGTAATAGAATGACGAATAGCATCATCATACGCACCAAACGTACACTCACCCCCATGTATATGAGCAATAGGAATTCGCATAATAAGTGCCGTTTGAGCGACTGCTAACATTTCAAAACGATCACCTAAAATAATTAGTAAATCTGGTTCTAAACGGTTAAATGCATCTGCAAAACTAATTGTAGCAAGTCCCATCGATTTCACAATGCTGGTTGGAGAATCAGCAGATAAAAGAATTTCTATCTTTTCATTGATAAAAAATCCATCATTTTCTATTTCTTTATAAGTGCTTCCAAACTCTGGAGATAAATGCATGCCTGTAGCAACCATTTGTAAATCAAAATCTTGATCTTCTCGAAGTTTTTTTGCAAGATGTGATAATAGACCGTACTCCGCTCTAGTACCAGTTATAATACAAATTTTACGTTTCATCATTATCCCTCACTTATTGGTGTGCTAGGAATATTGACAACACTTCTATTTAACTGATTTGTCACACTTAAATCTGATTTCGGGCAGTTTTGATAGATTGCTAAGTGATGCATCGGGCTCCAAATAGGACGACTCATTACACCTTGCTCATTTAAATAGTCCAACACTTCATCACGATTAAACTGTTCATCCAGTAGAATAGTTTGTAGCCAATAATTACTTCTAGAATTTGCTGGCTCTTTAAATAATTGGACACCCTCGATACCAGCTAACCATTGCTCATACTGCTTTGTTAACTCGCGTTTTTGCTGGATAAACAAGGGTATTTTTTCTAATTGCGCACAACCTAACGCTGCGTTTATATTCGGCATACGGTAATTAAATCCGATTTCATCGTGCTCATATGCCCAACGATGTGGTATTTTAGCAGTAGTTGTTAAATGTTTTGCATAGTCAGCTATTGCATCGTCATCTGTCACAATCGCACCGCCACCGCCAGTTGTCATTATTTTATTGCCGTTAAAGCTCAATGCACTAACTTTTCCAAAGCTACCTGTGTGTTTTCCGTTATAATATGAACCTAATGACTCTGCTGCATCTTCAATAAGCATCAAATTATACATTTCACATACTTTAAGTAACCCCTCTATGTCCGCAGCATGGCCAAATGTATGCATTGGTACAAGCGCTGAAATACGTCTTCCTGTTACACGATTATAAAGCTGATTGTTTTTTGTTGTTCCAATTTGCTCTAAGTAGATTTTTAATTTATCTGCATCAACACCTAAAGTATTAATAGAAACATCTATAAAATGTGGAACTGCACCTAAATATGACACAGCATTGGCTGTTGCAATAAAAGTAAGTGAAGGCATTAACACTTCGTCTTCCGTCTTTACACCTGCAACCTTTAATGCAATATGTAATGCAGCTGTACCATTTACAACAGCAACAGCACGTTTAACGCCGACAAATTTAGCGAGGTCTTCCTCAAAACGCTTCACATAAGCTCCAACTGAGGAAACCCAACCTGTTTTAACACAATCCGTCACATATTCAACTTCTTTATCATTAAATGTAGGCTCATGTAAAGGCACAAACTCTTTTCCATAAAATCGCTTTACATTATCTGCAAATTCCAACCATTGATTATTCATATATTATAAACATCTGCCTTATATTGAGATAAATTTTTAGGATTTGTAAACCATCCTATCGTTTCTTCAAGACCTTGTCGGAAACCTTCCTTGCCACCAAATTGCGGTTCCCATCCAAGTAGTTCCTTTGCCTTTTTGTTGTCAGCCCAAAGACGTTCAACTTCACTTTTTTCAGGACGTAAACGTTGTTCATCCGTTTCAATCGTTAAATCTACACCCATAATATCTGCAATCATTTGTGCAGTTTCACCAATAGAAACCTCATAATTTGATCCAATATTAATGACTTCACCGATTGAACTAGTAGCATTCATAACAGATATAAAACCGTTAACGGTATCCTTTACATAGTTAAAATCACGTGTAGGGCTTACAGCTCCAAGCTTAATATTTGTTTTGCCACTTGCTAGCTGACTGATGATTGTCGGTATAACGGCACGAGCAGATTGGCGTGGTCCATATGTATTAAACGGACGAATGATTGATACGGGTGTGTCAAATGAGCGATAAAATGACAAAGCCATTTGATCAGCACCTATTTTTGAAGCAGAATAAGGTGATTGTCCTTGTAATGGATGTTCTTCATCGATTGGTACATATAACGCTGTACCATATACTTCACTTGTAGAAGTGTGAACTACCTTTTCTACACCTAATTCTTTCGCAGCTTGTACAATATTTAAAGTCCCTGTCACATTTGTATCAACATAAGTTGCTGGAGAATGATAGGAATATGGAATTGCAATTAAAGCTGCTAAATTAAGGACATGCGTGCACCCCTTCATCGCTTCTTTTACGCCATACGGATCACGAATATCTCCTAAAAATACATCTAATGATGATTTTATTTCCGCCGAAGACTGATCTAACCAGCCCCATGAATTAAATGAATTATAATAAACAAATGCACGAACATCATAACCTTGTCGTACTAATGTTTCTGTTAAATGCGAGCCGATGAAGCCATCGGCACCTGTAATTAATATTTTCATAAAAAACCCCTTCTAAAATTCTTTCTATTTATATTACCATAACTAGTTAATTATACTTACTATCGGCTTTTTTTTAAAAAAATCAACCAATCTCTTTTTGATTAGCTGATTGCTACAACTGACCGAAGCAGGTACAACACTTGCAATTGAACAGACAAAATTCATTCAGTACTTACCTCTTTACCGCCAGGTGAAGGAACTGGGAACGATACGGGCTCGGGCGGCCTATTTGCTTCTACTAGTGTAGGATAAGATATTATCATCCTAATCTGTGTTACATGTGATGATACCTATGCGTATATCATCAAACGCTTAGACGGAAAATCTGGTTAAGTCAATGGTATTTCCAAGTGAGGCAAGCTAATGTCTTTATCTGGAATGGTTATTCTGATTACGGCAATCCTCATGATGTTTCATTCGCTAACTGTTGGGCTCATGTATGACTTTATTGACTGATCGATAGAAAAAACGGTCAAATAGTCATCAATACTTGCAATCAAATATATTGCTTCGAATGTCAATTTAATCACCTTTCACCTGGAAAGCGCCGAAAAGCACCGCTAAAATATTTGTCTCGAGTTTTTTTAATGGGTGGATGAATCGCCTTTTACTGTTTCACCAACACCTAGAGATTTCAAATCATTACAAACTTGGTTTAAATACAATATATATATACAAATTAGCCATCTAACCAAAAAGTTAGAGTAGATGGCCAGTCGTTGTGCATACGAGAAGGTGCAATTTTTTATTCCGGGCTTAAAAAGAACTAATCTTTCAAGTCTATTTTGGGATGCTTATTCCGCTTGGCAACGCATTAGTAATGAAAATAGAACGACTTACTGCGCGAGTTCTTCCTAAGAAAAAGAACTTCGATTACGTAACACTAGATGACATGAAGCAAATACTCAATTTCATAAAGAATCAACCAAGGAAATGCCTAGGCTGAAAAATGGCATATGAGGCGTTTCGGGATGAACTGTTGCACTTAATTTGACAATTGATTGAAAATAAAAAACACTTTTTGATTTTAAATATACTTTCAAAAAGTGTCCTTAGTTTAACTATTAGCTAATAACTATTATTTTCAAGCTACAATTTTCATAAAATACGGTAAGATTTCATATTCAAAAATATCAGCTACAAGGACAAAATCCTGCTTTTCTAAACCTTCATTGATAAGATTTAAAAATTCATCCAATTGATTTTTATCTAAATTCGTATTGACCCCTTGGTCAGTTAAAATTTCTTCCATTTGTTTAATCCACGTAATACCTTCTGAGAAATTCAGGATTTCATTTAAAGCCATGGGAATTTTATGAGTTCTTAAATTATCTGCAATATATTGTATTCCTGCCGGTATTTTTGCTACATATTTAAAATATTCATCTGCAATCTCTGTTTTATCCATGTTAACACCCTCCGAATTCATCTAATGCAACTCTAGTAAATTTCAATGATTTTTCAGTTGCCTCTAACATATTTTCATAAAGATACATATTTTGTTTATGAATTTGTTTGAAATTATCTATTCTCTCTTTTTGTTTTTTATCCGTAGTCATTCTAATTACATCCATAGTAATTGGATCAACAATTCTTTCCATTATAACTTGTGGATAATACGCCTTCAATTTTGAATCTATTTTATCTAATTTTTTTAATGTGCTAGTTGTAAAAACAGTATTATTTCTCTCTTCTTTTAAAAGATGCATCGCATCCACTAGTAATTTTTTAATTTTTAAATAGACTTCTATTTCTTGATTCATAAATTCTACATAATTTTCTTCATTATCATTTAGATCTTTCTTAAATTCCAACTTAGTAATGTTATTTGTAGGATTAAGATTAATATAATTTTCACAAAATACTACGAAATCTAATTGTGGCATACCATTAATCTTTACACCACCTTCAGTACAATTATAGATTTTATGATGATGCTGTAAGTTTTGATATAATTTTTCTAAACTTTTTCTCATACTATTAAACTGGTGATTCGTCTTTACAGTTTCTCCATAGTACCCTTCTACTTCAAAGGCCATATCTTTCTTAAAAAAATCATCTGTTAACTCACTGTAATGGTTATTATTTTCTGCGTGGGATTTATTGTTCGTATATGCAAGATCTTGTCCAATAATTGCTATAGGTCCTGTACTAATTTTACTTGCAACTTCTAATGCAGTAATAGCAACTGTACCACCAGTTGATAGCATTGGTAAATCTTTCCCTAGACCTTCTTTAATACGTTTTTGTATACTATCTTCTCCATAAAAACAAAAGCTATAGCGCTTGCCTTTAAAATCTCTTGCTATTTTCCATGCATTCCCTAATCCATAAATTAAATCAAACTCATAACTTTTAATGTTTTTAAAGTGTAAATAGTTATTTTCTCCACCATCCATTGTTACTACATAATCAGGAATAATATCTGCAGCCAATAAAGAATTAATTGTAGAACCAGCACATATTATCAAACATTTATTCTTCATCTTTTTTAACAATGGTAACTGTTTTGTTAATGAAGGACCTCCCGAAGCTAAAATTACCGGGCAATCATATTTATTGAAAAGTGCTTTTAAACTTTGATCGTTATGAACATAGTATAAATTCATAATGTAATTTTCTTGCCATAAATCGCCAAAGAATCTTATTGTATTCTCATTTACTATATCTTCAATTTGAACATGGCGAATAAAATCTAGAAATTCTTTATATTCTCTGTCAAAAATTTTATCATAATTAGGTGAGAGTAGAATATTGACCTTACGATCGAATTCAGCAATATAATCTTCTGAACGCTTACAAAAGTCTTGTAAATCAGTAAAAATCCCCTCAATTTTATCCTTATTTTCAATATTTAAACTAGTAAATAAAGGATCGTAAACTAAAATACCTGTATTCCCATACTTTTTTACAATAGTATTAACTATATATCCTAGGCCAAAACCAAATAATATATTTAAATATCCTTCTTTATAGTTATTATTTATGTATTTTTCAGCCTCTGCTTCTGGATTGTAATTACTATGTAAAAAATATCCATTCACTTTTGCATTAGGCTTATTATTTCTTGTTTGTAAATAAATTATATCTAACTCTTCCATAAAGTCGTCTCCTTGCTTCACTTAGTAAGACTATCCTGATAAAAGGATTTTTAGTAGTGTTCTTTAGAAAAATAATATACTACTTCTTTGTTTATATCGGTATAAAAAAGGATTTTTAAATTTTTTATAAAAAAAAGCTTGAACGAGTCCTCGTTCAAGCTTTTAATATTATTCTAAATGTTAGTCAATTATTGTAATAATTGAAGTACACCTTGTGGTTGTTGGTTAGCTTGAGCTAACATAGATTGAGCAGCTTGCATTAAGATGTTGTTCTTAGTGAAGCCCATCATTTCTTTCGCCATATCTGTGTCACGGATACGTGATTCAGCAGCTGTTAAGTTTTCAGATGTTGCACCTAAGTTATTGATTGTGTGCTCTAAACGGTTTTGAACAGCCCCTAAATCTGAACGTTGCGAAGAAACTAATTCTAAAGCACTGTTGAAGTTTTTAATTGCTTTGTCAGCTTTTGATTGAGTATCAATTGTACCGCTAACTTTTAATCCTTTTGTATCCATAGTAGCGATTTTTAATGTAATTGCTTGTCCATCATTAGCACCGATATGGAATTTCTTACCAGAGAATGAACCATCTAATAAGTTTTGAGTATTGAACTCTGTGTTTTTAGCGATACGGTCGATTTCTGATTTTAATGCAATTACTTCTTTGTTAAGTGCTGTACGGTCTGCTGTTACGTTTGTATCGTTTGCAGATTGAACTGCTAATTCACGCATACGTTGTAGGATTGCGTGTGTTTCGTTAAGTGCACCCTCAGCAGTTTGGATTAAAGAGATTGAGTCTTGAGCGTTTTTAGTAGCCATATCAAGACCACGGATTTGTCCGCGCATTTTTTCAGAGATTGCTAAACCAGCAGCGTCATCGCCAGCACGGTTTACTTTGTAACCAGAAGATAATTTCTCAAGGTTTTTAGAAGCTTGAGTGTTGTTGAAAGCAAGGTTACGGTGTGTGTTTAAAGCTGAAATGTTGTGTTGAATTCTCATTTGGAATTCCTCCTTGAATGTTTGTTTTGTTATCCCACATCCGTGTGGAATTTAGGAATAGGTAGTATGTATATACTTCCTGCCCCCTACAAACTATATATCGTAATTAGTTGGAAATGTTTAATAGTCTTTTAGAAATTTTTTTATTTTTTATGTAATAGTTTTAAACAACCTATATCTCTTATTTTTTCTTCAATTGCGCTAAGAAGTTAGTTGTTGAAGAAAGAGCTTCTTTATTTTGAGCTTGTATTGCTTCAAAAACTTCCGAACGATGTACTTTCACTGTTTTCGGTGCAACAATCCCCAGTTTGATTTGGTCACCCTCAACTGCCAATATTTTTATTTCAACTTGATCACCAATCATAATAGATTCATCTTTTTTTCGCGAAAGGACAAGCATTATTTGGCACTTCCTTCCAATGGTAGCATTGGATAGCGTAATGGAAAGGCTTTATTATCTTGAAGAACAATTTGCTTCCCACGTTTCTTTTCAATATTTAAAATAACGGGTGCTAACAAGTTAATAGTAGAATCTTTGAATGTTTCCTTCATTGTGACAATGGCATATGTAAGAACATCTTCTTCTTTTTCAATTTGTAATTGCGCACGATCTTCTTCGCTAATGTCAAAGCTATAATCTTGTTTGAATGCAAATGGATAGGCAACAACAAAGCCAATTTCAACATTCTGCACAGATTGAAGTAATGCAAGTGGCAGATCAACATCGATTGGGAGTAATACGAACTCCCTTTCTTCTTCTAATCCAAGTAAACCATGTTCAAATGTAAGGATATCTTGTTCACCAATTTCTACTTCTCCTAAAAATTTAGTAGCAATTTTCATTTATAAACTCTCCTTTAAATGATGACATCGATGTCAACATCTGGTCTTTGTATCATTGTACCAGTTACTTTTCCTGGTGTGTATTCGTGTATAGGTTTGTTCACTTTAGCGTCAATTACTGGTTCTCTTCGTTGAATATTGACATCCGTTGTACCTGGTGTGTAATTAATTTTGACTGATCCTACGGATGGTACAAATTTGACATTAAATTGTACACGGTGTGGACCGTGGTTTTGTTTAGCTATATTTTGAACTATTGCCCGTCCTTGATCTTTTCCAGCGTTCTCCATCATTTGACGTCCCTCTTGTGCTCTGCGTGCCATTCCTTTTATTGCCTCTTGTTTTCCTTTTTCTGCGTAATTTGCACTTGATTCTAAAGGACCAATCATTCCTATGTCTCTTCTTGCCTGTGAGGAGTCAATTTTCAAAACACTTCTCGTTGTATTTATATCTAAAATAGCGGCTGGTTGTTCAATACGCTGTGTCGCCTTTGGCTGTTCAATATGCTGCTGAGGTTTACCAATGTGAAGATCAATTTTGGCATCGATTGTACGAATTTGTATTTGTGGTAGCCTCACAATACTAGCTCTCCTTTCAAGAAAAGCGTTTGAACAAAGTGTCCAAACGCCTAAATTATATTAACGGATAAAATCCACTAATGTTTGTTGAATGATTTTAGAACCTACTGAAAGTGCAGCCTGATGAATAGATTCATGTGTAACCATTTCAGTAATGGCCTTTGCATAGTCGACAGACTCATTATCCCTGAGTTGTTTTGTGACGTTAACCTCACGTATACCTAGTCGATTTTCCATCATTTCTACACGGTTTTGCCGTGCACCGATATCTGCCTGTGCTTCTAAAACTTTATTATGCATGGCTGTAATATCATCATTTGTAGTAGCTGAGGATACCCCGCCAAGCATGCTAGCAATTTCTTCACCTGTTTTTGTTGGGTCGCCTAATAAATCCGAAATTTTCCCCATCATATCATCTATATTATTAAATAGATCTTTCCCTGGGGTATTCACAGAAAGCTGGATACCATCATATATTTCTATTTTTACACCTTCTTGATTAGTATTCGGATTTATGGCTCCACCAATAAATAAAGGCTCGTTAGTTCTAGTTCCACTAAATATGTAACTGCCACCAATATTCGTATTTCCTACATCCTGTAATTGTTGGCGAATTTGGTCAATTTCTTTTTTTATTTTGTCACGATCCTCTGATGTATTTGAATCAGTGGCAGCTTGAATAACAAGTTCACGAACTCGCTTCATTTGCTCGCCAACCTGATTAAGAGATTCATCTGTCGAATCCAACCAGCTACTTGCCGTAATCGTGTTACGAGTGTATTGCTCTACTTTAGCTAAATCTCGACGATAGCCCATACCCTTTACTGCAATAACTGGATCATCGGATGGACGAGTGATTTTTGAACCTGAGTTTATTTGGTCCTGTAGCTTAGACATTTTACCATAGCTGTTATTTAAATTTCGTAGCATGTTATTTGATAGCATTGATTGTGTTACACGCATTTTGTAAAAAGCCTCCTTCTTGTAGGTTGATAAATTGGTCATTATTTACTTGATTCTATTGTTATAAACCAACTCGGCCCATACCGTTAATAATTTTATCCAATGTTTCATCGACAACCGTAATCATACGTGCATTTGCATTATACGCCTGTTGGAAAGTAATCATATTTGTCATTTCTTCATCTAAAGAAACAGCACTTACAGCATCGCGACTATTAGATACCATCAGAAGTTGGGATTCAGAAGTCGCAGCTATACGTAATGCCTCTTCACCATCTACACCAACTTTTCCGACGATCGCTTGATAGAATGATTGTAAGCTTGCATTATCTATATCTGCATATAATTTATGCTGCATATTGGCAAGTTCGTAAGCATTCTTACCATTTCCTTCTTCTGTTGGGTCAGAAGATGCTGCTAAAAGGTTAGGATTTTTTAAGATATCTTCATTAACCTTGATTCCACCAGCACCAGTTCCTTCAAAGAAAACGCCGCCTGGTTTCGAAGGATTTATGATGTTTCCATTCGCATCTTTTTCTTCAAGGGTATAACCTTTTGCATGCTGCGCATTGAATTCTTTAATAAATGCATTGGCTAATTGATCTAATTTTTGTAAAGTTTCTGTGTAGTATCCTTTAATATCGCCACCCGCACTTTGATAACCATACGAATTAATTAGTGAAAGTAATTTTCCTTTAGATGCTTCAAAATCTTGCTGTTTAATAGCCGTTTGTGTACTAGTGACAGCTCCAGCTTCATGCGCATCTAGAGATTCCAATCCTGTTAACTGTAATTCAGAGAAAGAATTTGTAATATCATCACCTGTCACTTTAGTACCATTCGTACCCATTGCTGTAAATTGAGCAAAATCTTTACCGTTTACTAGATCTCTGATAACGCCATCATTACCTTTATAAGTAATTTTCAGGCTTCCTTCAGCAACTTCTGAGGCAAGACCACCAGAAGGTATTCGTTCAATCGATACTGGAATATACTCATTTAATTTATCAACTAGAGTATCACGCACATCATATAAATCATTTGGTACATGGCCACTAGGTTCAACCTCTTGAATCTGCTTATTAACGGCAGCAATCTGTTTAAGAATGGTATTAACTTGAGTTGTCGAAACATTAAGTTCATTTCCGAGATTACCCTGAATCATTTTTAACTGTTTATCAAGGTAATTTAAAGAATCAGCTAAGTGCTCCGCACGACTAATGGCTACTTTACGTGAAGCACCATCTGCAGGCTTCGTCCCCACATCTTCAAGTCCCTTCCAAAACTGTTCGAAAGCTTTATCTAAACCGAATTCCGAAGGTTCATTCATGACATCTTCCATTTGAGAAATGGCATTTGTTCTAGATTCCCAATAACCTAACTTATTCGTCTCTTGACGATATTGACGGTCAATAAATTCACTGCGAATACGTTGAATCGAGCTTGCTTCAACTCCAGTACCAAGATGTCCTGGATAAGTAGGTTGGTTTAAGCCGGCTGTTGGAAAACCAGGTGTTGCTTGCATGTTTACTCGTTGGCGTGAGTAACCTAATGTGTTGGCATTGGAAATATTATGTCCTGTTGTGTATAAAGCTGTTTGTTGTACGAAGAGGCCGCGTTTACTTGCTTCTAGGCCCATAAATGTTGAGCGCATTTTTCTTCCTCCTTTTAGGCTTGTGAATCGAAATATGATTTTTTAGCTATGTTATTTGTGCCGTGAACCTCGTTGCTAGAGTAGTTCATTTGCTCTGTGCGAGGTCTTACAGCATCTAATGTTAGGTTGACGATTTGTAGTGATTGGAACACAAGTTTTTGATTTAAGTCATTTTGTTTTCGTAGGTCATTGATAATTTGCAGTAAACGATCGCGAACTACTGATAAGGTTGCTTTGTCAGCCTGTTGGTCAGCAGCCTCGATGACATCTGCGACAGTCATTTTGTCAGATGAAGCAAGTCCCTTTGCTTCGAGGTAGTCCGTTACCTGTTTCTGACGCTGTTGCTCGAGCTTATCGATGGCCGCTATGTGTGCCTGCTCATCCTTGAGCAATTGGTCTAGAGCTTCGATATCACCAGCTTTAATGATTTCTGTTTTTTTCAAGGCTAGTTCAAGTAAACTTTTATGCATTCTCTCTAGCATCGTTAATGTAGAATTAATCGCTTCTACAGACATATCGCTATACACCCTTTCTGCTGTTCCCTAGAAACGATAATATTTCAGCATATCCTCTGCTACTTTGCGAGCATCTACTTTGTATTCACCAGAATCAATGTCTTTTTTCAGCTGTTGTACGCGGTCAGCTCGCTCTGTACTGTATGTTGATACGCTTTTCATATCCTGAGCAGCTTTCGAAATCTCAATTTTATCAGCAAAAGATGCTTTGTTTGTATCTGATTTAACGTTACGTACTTGGTTTTTATAGGCGTTTACTGCATTAATTCCATAAGATGTAATTTTCATTTTGAACCCCCCCATCTAAAAATCTTATCTTCCTATTATTTCGGATTGTCTCACATAATGTTAAGTTTTCACATATAAAAAAGTGTGCTAATTTTGTTTAAAATTAACACACTTCCCGTTATTAGCGTTTTCGCTCTGCGTGATAGGTTACACGATCGCGTTGCTCTACACTGTCGCGGAATTCCTTGGCTGCTTCAAATGTACGTAAGTCTGCCTTTAATTCATCTTGACATTTTGTACAAAGCTTGCCTGTTGTTGTCAGGTGACCACAGTTATCACATGGATAGCCAAGGTTAGGGAACATGGCTGGCTGCAAGCGGCCTTTACGAACCCATTTATACAATAGCTCCTCTTCTGCTCCAGTTGCTTCTACGATACGCTCAACTGTTGCTGCACGGTTCTCACGTTTACGAAGGAAGCGATAAACGATTTGATAAAGCTCTTCCTCCGATTGTGCACACTTATGACATACTTCTCGGACCCCTGTATAATTAAAAAATTCATTACATTTTGGACAATTGCGAACCTCAGCCATCTGCTTTTCCTCCTCTTTCAAGAAATCTTATCTACGAATGCTATACCCATCATCTATTATACATAATACGTTGGAAAATTCATCCTTCAATTAATGTGAAGTATTGGACATTTTTAGCACCCGCCTGCATTAGCACATCTGCGGCATGCTGAATGGTTGTTCCTGTAGTTTTAATATCGTCAAAAAGAAGGTAATCTTTATGCTCTACTTGTGAGCCTACCTTTACGCGAAAAAGAGGTGCTACATGTATGCGCTGCTCTCTATTTTTGGAGCTTTGTGTCTCTGTTGTTGTCTTTTCTAATAGCTGAATGTACGGAATAAAAGCTGCCTTTAATAGTTCCTCTGTGTGTGAGAAGGTACGCTCCTGTTGCTTGAGGGGATGCATGGGAATTGGTAGAATCATCGCTTTCTCTTTTCTAAATCGAGCATAAAGCTCCTGTCGAAATACTTTTGCAAGAGCTACATCCTGAAGAAATTTAAACTGATGTAAGTAATCTTTCATCGCGTCATTATACTGATAGAGTGCTGTAGCTGACTGTGAATGTTCAAAGCGAGCAGCACACCTATCACATATAGTCGGTGAAAACTGCTTTGTTAACAGTATTTTCCAGGACATGGTTGATGTCAACGGCTGCGAGCAAATTAAGCAATGCGATTCTATTTTATTCATTGGGGAAATCCTTTTCTATTATATAAAGCAATTTTTGCACATGCCTCATCCATCTCTATTGTGATGCCGTGATGAAAGAACAAGACCTCACCAGCAGGAAATTGTCTATCCCGCCCAACACGACCCGCAATTTGAATAAGAGCGTTGGCAGTAAAAATCAATGACTCTGCTCCGATTACTGCCACCTGTACATTGCTAATTGTAATGCCTCTTTCTAATATAGTTGTAGTTAATAATCCTGGAACTTCTTTATTTCTTAGCTTCAGCACCTTTTCCTTTCGCTCCGAATCTGCTGCATGCACAGCTACTATCTTTTCATCTAGCAACTGAAAAAGGGGTTCTGCTCTATTCATTAAGGCGATTGTTGGAAAGAAGATTAAAAATGGCTGCTTTTGGCTAAGACGTTCCTCTGTCCATTTTTTTAACCTTTTGGGGATCGTACCTCGCTGGAAGCTTTTATCATAGCCCCATAAAGCACGCACTTGAGGAACTGGCAATGGATGATTGTGATAGCGTTTTGGAATAAAGGAGTAGCTTTCTTGCTGAAAGGCATGTAGTAATGATGGTGATGGGGTTGCTGTAACAAATACAATAGGAGCATGTTCTTTTTTAGCCTTTCCTACTGCTCTTTGTAGGGTTTCATCAAATGTATAAGGAAAAGCATCTGCTTCATCGACAATGATAACATCAAAAGCCTTGTCAAATCGGTAAAGCTGATGGGTCGTTGCTATAACCATCTGGGCATAGCCATGTTGTTGTGAGACACCACCGTATAATGCATGAATAATAGTTTCAGGGAATACTTGCTGGAAGCGTGGCGTCAATTCCAACACTACATCTGTGCGTGGTGTTGCAATACAAACACGTAGCCCTCGCTTTAGCGCATCATAAACCGTTGGAAAAAGTAGCTCAGTTTTTCCAGCACCACACACTGCATGAATTAAATGCGAACGCTTTGCTTCCACACTTGCTAAAGTTTCATTTGCAGCCTGTTGTTGGAGTTCCGTGAATTGCCCTGCCCATTTGAATAAATGCTTGTACGTCTTAATGGCTTTAGGGCCAATCCAAACCATCAAATTCGTACAGCTGCTCACCCTCCCCATTTTGATACAGTGCCGACAATATAAACATTGTTGCTGGCATTTTGAACAATCAAATAGAGTGAATAATTGCGGGTTTGTATTGTGGCAGCGATTGCAACGAATAACTGGCTTCATTTGAATTCCTTCTATTAAATTAAAATATTTTCGCTCGATTGCGTTATCAATATGTGCTGATGAATATGGAGAATGGTTTTTTAACCAAATGCGACCTTCATGGAAATCACGTAATGCCGGTGGTAACAGCCAACCTTTATATTTCATAATTTCTCTCCCTCCATAGAAAAAAGCCTCTACTTTGCTGTAGAGACCTTCTCATAGAAATTTTATTTTTTTGTCCAGCCTAAGCCCATCGATCCTTCACCTAAATGTGTGCCGATGACAGGGCCGAAATAGCTTAATTTAAAACTTACGTTCGGGTACGCTTCTGCTAATTGCTCTAGCCATTCCTGTGCCTCTGCTTGGCAATTGCCATGTATGACAACAGCGTCCACAGCTTCATACTTTCTCGCATCCTCTGCTAGCAATTCCTCCGCACGTTTTAATGCTTTTTTACGTGTTCGGATTTTTTCAAAAGGCACAATCACCTTGTCTACAAAATGTAGAACAGGCTTTACTTGTAATAAACCGCCGATCAAGGCTGCCGCAGAAGACAAACGCCCACCACGTTGTAAATGAGCTAAGTCGTCTACAATGAAGTAAGCACGGATATACTGCTGCATGTCCGCTAATGCCGCCAGTATGTCTTGCGCTGAATGGCCCTCTTTCGCCATTTCAGCAGCTTTTAAAACATAAAAGCCCTGAACCGCACAGGAAATTTCACTGTCAAAGGCATGCACTTTTATGCCTTCTACCATTTCACCTGCCTGTACTGCCCCTTGATATGTTCCACTAATACCACTTGATAAATGGATCGAAATAACCTCGTCATAATCCTTCGCTAGCTCGTCAAAGAGAGCAACAAATTCTCCGATTGGAGGCTGTGTTGTTTTTGGGAATTCTTTTGCTCCACGCACCTTATCGTAAAACTCAGATGCTGTGATGTCTACTTCTTCTGCAAATAGTTCACCTGAGATATTAACACTTAAAGGTATCATGTGAATGTTTAAGCGTGCACGTTCCTCAGCTGAAAGATATGCAGTACTATCTGTTACGATTGCCGTCCTCATCCATGTCCACTCTCCTATGATTCTTAGTTTACAATCTATTTCTTCTTGGTGCAATTGTTGTTGTTTGTTCGCTGTCGCACAGGATACGGAATGAAAACAAAAAGAAATGAATGTAAAATGAATGACGAACGTGAGATTCACGTTTTCGTTATTCATTTCGCATTCATTTTCTATGTATAGTAGGCGTATCTTCACTCAATTCTTATATTGAATGAAGATAGCTCCTGTTAGTTGCCTGTACTAGACTGTGAGTCATCACCAATATAAAAGACACTTGTAACCTTCCAATCATCGTCTTCCTTCACAAAGACTGTTACTTGACGTCCTGCACTTTCGTGTTCAACATTTGTCTCAATCTGAAGAGAGTGCATTTTCATGTTGGCAAATACCTGAGCCTCTTCTGGTTCATATTTAGCAATCGTTACGTTTTCTACATCACGCTTAATATCAAATTGATCGAATACTTCTGTTGCATATGTTTTTTCTTCATCGTATTTAAAACCCTTTGGATTTTTCGAGATTGTCTTCATATAACGCTCGATTTCTTCAGCATTTAATGCAGCAATATACTCATCGAAAGATGCTAAAATTGCCTTTTCATCTGCTGCTGGCACATTTTCAGCTTTTTCCACGTTACCACCCATCATCTCAAAGCCTACTGTACCATCTTCTATTACTTTTTCTCGATCCTCGTCACTCATCTTCTCTTCTTTATTACCACATGCAGTTAAAGTTAATACGAATAAGATTAACACTGCTAGAAAACTTTTCTTTAACATCAAAAAACCTCCCGCGCATATTGTAGCATATAAATGCTGTAGTAGGAATTTTGTTGTGCTTTTTCAACATTTAGGTGCTACATCTTTCTTATGACGCATTTGCTTGTAAAATGTTGCACGTTCTGTTAGTTTTCATGTTTATACGTATAAACAGTCCCGTTTAGCAATGTTACAAAATTGTGAATAGCCTCTTCATGATTTCGTAAACCTTTATAAATAATTACCAAAAAACAATAAAAAACTGTTTTAAAAACTACTTCAATAGAAAGTAGCCTTTAAAAACAGTTTTAGCACTTATCGTACTTCCACCCAACCATTTTTAATGGCTGTTACAACAGCTTGTGTACGGTCATTAACATTCATTTTTTGTAGAATACTTGAAACGTGGTTTTTAACCGTTTTTTCAGAGATAAACAATGTCTCACCAATTGTACGGTTTGATTGACCATCTGTTAATAGCTGTAATACTTCACATTCACGTTTAGTTAATAAATGGAATGGACGACGAATTTCTGTTTGGTGGAAGTTCCCTTTATTTTCGTGTTCAGACAGGCGTTTGAACTCAGCTACTAGGTTTTTTGTTACTTTTGGATGTAAATAAGATCCACCATTAGCAACGACTTTGATCGCTTCAACGATTTCATCGGCATCCATCTCTTTTAACATATAGCCAAGAGCACCTGATTTTAATGCATGTGTCACATATGTTTCATCATCATGGATCGACAGCATAATCACTTTCGCATCAGGAAAATCATTGATTAACTCTGACGTTGCTTCTACTCCATTTTTACCTGGCATGTTAATATCCATTAATACAACATCTGGTTCGTTTTCAGCATATAACGTAACCACGTCAGTACCATCATCACCTTCAGCTACTACATCAAACGTATCTTCAAAATCTAAAATGCGTTTTACTCCTTCGCGGAATAGCTGGTGATCGTCTACAATTATAATCTTTGTCATTTGTCTTTACCCCCTAAATTTCTGCAACATTGCATCACTCTACTTCTAACGGTATTTTAAATAAAACCGTTGTCCCTCGATTGATTTCACTAGTAATCGTGATTGTACCATTTAAAATTTCGATACGTTCTTTCATTCCTAAAATCCCAAAGGAATGGTCTTTCACTACTTGTGGATCAAAGCCAATGCCATCATCTTTCACAACGATATTGACAGCTTCTTTTAACCACTCAAGCTTTACCCAAATGTCTTTACATTTTCCATGCTTCATGGCATTTGTTACGCATTCCTGCACTAATCGGAAAATGGATACCTCATAATTTGAAGGTATACGTTTTTCTGTACTTCTCGATTGGAAATGAACTTCAACACCTGGATTATATTCAGTTACTGTCGATAAATACTTCTTTAATGTCGGAACAATTCCCAAATCATCAAGTGCCATTGGTCGTAGATCATAAATAATACGTCGCACCTCAGATAAAGCATTTCGCACCGTTTTCTTTAAATCAGCAATTTCAGCCAATGCATTTTCAATACCCTTTTCACGATACGTTCTATCTATTAAATCAGTGCGCATTAGTACATTTGCAAGCATTTGAGCAGGTCCATCATGAATCTCTCTTGATAAACGCTTACGCTCTTCTTCTTGAGCTGCAATAATACGTATCCCAAAATCTTGCTTCATTTTTGCTTGTTCAAGCGCTAAACCAACATTTTTTAAATCTGAAGTTAAGTAATTCAAAATGACATTTACCTGATTGACAATATGATCAGCACGTTCAATCGTATCGAGTAATCCTCTTAATCTTCTCTCTAGATCATCTCTTTTATCGCGTAGCTGTTTTTCTTGCGTTCTAATAACGGAGAGCTTTACCTGGAAATCATGTGCAGTTTCATATGCTTCTCTAACTTGTTCTTCGGTATAATTATCAAAAGCTTTACTTACTAATACAAGTCTTTGCTTAGCAAGCTGCGTACTTTTTTCCAGAGCATCGCCTTCATCAATTACAATTGATATTTGTTTTCGAACAATTTCCAGCTCTTTTTGCATATCTTCAAAGCTTCTTCGGCTTTGTTCACTTATAATAAAGATGTCATCCTTTGAGCTCATGATTGTATCTAACATTCGATTGAAAATGTCATCAAGCGACTTTAAATCGAAGGTATCATTTGAAAACATAGTATACTCCCCAGTCTAATGTCTTATGATTACTCACTATTTTAATAGACCAATTTCATATATTCCATAGTCTACACCCATTATAGCATTACCATGCTAAAATTTAATGCTTTTTCTACACGAAAATTATAGAATAGAACTCTAATTAAAAGGAGATTGATACGGATGAGAGAAAACTATTTAACAGTAAAAGGATATGGTGAAAGCGAAATTGTTATTTCCAAATCCCGCTTTCTCACTTATATAGAACGTGCAGAAACGGAAGAGGATGCAATTTCCTTTATAGATCGTATAAAAAAAATGCATCATAATGCAACACATAACTGCTCAGCCTATATTATTGGTGAGCATGATCATATTCAAAAAGCGAATGATGACGGGGAACCTAGTGGTACGGCTGGCGTCCCTATGTTAGAGGTCTTAAAAAAACAAGGCTTAAAAGATACGGTCGTCGTAGTTACTCGCTATTTTGGAGGTATTAAGCTCGGTGGTGGTGGTCTCATTCGTGCTTACGGGAAAGCGACAACAGAGGGTCTCATTGCTGCACAAGTAGTTGAACGTAAACTTCATCATTTCATGAAGGTAGCCATTGATTACACATGGCTAGGGAAAGTCGAAAATGAAATAAGAGGTTCATCTTACTCTTTAGAGGAAATACGGTATTTAGAGGGTGTCGAAATCATTACTTCTGTGTTAAAAGAGGAAGAAGAGCAGTTCCGAAATTGGATTACAGAAATCACAAATGGACAAGCTTCCATTACATTCGAAGATGCTCAATTTATAGAATTTATTGTCAAATAAATAGTTTTAATTGTCGAAACTAAATATGCATAGTATAATTTTTTTGTTAGGCTATTTTTATTGACCATTCGTTTGCTTTATTGTAATTGAATAAAATTTAGCTTTATCGCATTATTATTCCCAATAATTAGAGGAGAATATATCTAATATGAAAAAAAGATCTGTTAAACCGTACAAAAAAAGATCTTCTAAAGCTTCCTTAATTATAAAAGTTACACTACTATTAGTTGCCAGCTTGGTGATTTGTGTAACGGCTTATGGTGTTTACCTTACAAAACAGGTAGAGCATGCTGCAAACTCAGCATACGAGGAATTAGAAGGTCGACAGGTTTCTACTCAGCGAGAAGAAAAAGTAGAGCCAGTACATGATAATGTATCTATTTTATTTGTCGGGGTTGATGATAGTGATAATCGTGGACAGGGTTCTGAAAACTCACGTTCCGATGCACTTATTTTAGCTACGTTAAATAACAAAACACATACAATTAAAATGTTAAGTATTCCTCGTGATTCTTACGTTTATATTCCTAAGGTTGGTTATAAAGATAAAATTACTCATGCTCATGCAATGGGTGGAACACTTACTACTATCGAAACAGTAGAACAACTATTTGACATTCCAATCGACTATTATGTGCGTATGAACTTCAATGCCTTCATTGACGTTGTCGATGCACTCGGTGGTATTGAAGCAGAGGTACCTTATGCTTTACACGAATTAGATGAATTTGATAAATTCACAATCAATTTACAGCCAGGCTTACAGCATTTAAACGGTAGTGAGGCTCTTGCCCTTGCAAGAACACGTAAGCAAGATAGTGATATTGAGCGTGGTAAACGTCAACAAGAAATTCTTTCAGCTATTATCAAAAAAGTTGCTTCTGTTGGTTCCATCACAAAGTATGATGATGTCATTAAAGCCCTTGGTGATAACATGAAAACAGATATGACATTCACTGAAATGAAATCCTTCATATCTTACTTATCAAAAGGTGCTCCACGTATCGACTCTTTAACATTGGATGGTACAGATGACATGTCTACTGGTATTTATTATTATCAGTTAAATCAGGATTCTGTAGATGAAGTGAAGGAAATCTTCAATAACCATCTTGGACGAAATGAAAGTTCATCAAGCCTAACAAGTGGCAATACTTCAGGAACAGACAGTGCTGCAAGCGATGATAATTCAGCCGTTGAATAACCAGTAATGACTTTCCAAAGCCCTTAGACAAGCCATCTTGTCTAGGGGCTTTTTATATTACTTCCCCAAAGATTAAACTGCTCTTTTCATTTACCCTGTCATGAACTAGTTAAACAAGCCTATTTTAGCTTTCCTCCCTTTCCATTTCCTATACATTATAATGGTAATGTCCGTCAGTAATGTGGTTCACTCAAAGTTGCTATTTATGCTTATCAATAAGAAAGACATTGAGAAGCGCTCTTTTAAGCTATACATCCAAGTAGCCAGTTTCTTTGGCAGCAAAAGTAAGCCTCACCTGCATGAACAATGTTTTTAGATCTCTTAAGGTTTTTCCATCACAATCCATGCTTTTGCTTCGCGTCCGCAAAGACACATTCAATCGTCTCTTTGCGCTTTGCATAAATTGGTTTGCTGTCATAGGAATGTCGTAAATGTTCAGCTTCCTCTAAATATAATTCCCAAATATGGTGTTGAATGAGTTATTTTCTGTACATTGTGATGCATGGTTATATTGGCAATACGCCATATTCGTTGCGATTTCTTTCATTTTCGTACTAAATGCTTCTTAGGTACTTATTAATCGATCGTTAACATCTCTAATCGTTCACGATGAAGTATTTTATGTAGAAGCTGATTGGTGCGAAGTAGTGGCAATAACAAAGCGAGGGAAGCAACTCGCCCCCGCCTTTAGCATCAATCGACGGTTTTAATAAAAAAAGACTGTAGATAATCTCAATTTTTTTGAGTTTATCTACAGTCTGAGCAATCATACAAAATGTATGATTGCTTTCGTTTTATTTACTGAAAATCCGTACAAAGTTTAATAATGGTCTATAGTTTTTACCTGCTAGCCCAATGACCTCAACAAAGATTTCAATGGCTGTTAAAATAACAGCTACAAGTAAAATAGCTCCCCATAATTTTGCCATAGAGAAGATGATCGCTGCTAATCCAAACATCATCGCGATGCCATAAATAATTAATACAGTTTGACGATGTGTAAAGCCCATATCCAGTAAACGGTGGTGTAAGTGAGATTTATCTGGATCAGACCATTTCTTCTTCATGCGTACACGACGAACAATCGCAAAGAATGTATCAGAAATCGGTACACCAAGAATAATAATTGGGATGATTAAAGCTACGAATGCAACATTTTTAAAACCAAGTAATGCCAACACGGAAATCATAAATCCGAGGAACAATGCCCCTGTATCACCCATAAAAATTTTCGCTGGGTGGAAATTATAAAATAAGAAACCAAGTGAAGCTACAGCTAAAATGGCTGCTAGCGCTAAAACAAACATATTGCTCATAATAAACGCCATGATTGCTAATGTAATGAGTGCAATTGTAGAAACACCTGCTGCTAGGCCATCTAAGCCATCAATTAAATTAATAGCATTTGTAACCCCAACAATCCAAATAATTGTTAATGGGATACTTAGTAAACCAAAGTCTAATGTACCTAAGAATGGTAAGTTAACCATTTCAATTTGAATTCCACCTACAAAAACAACAATTAGTGCGGCACCTAGCTGACCAATCATCTTTGCCTTGGCAGAAATCTCACGCATATCGTCAATAACACCAGTGGCAACGATAATACAAGCACCTATAATGATTGCTAACAAAGATTCGGGACTACCATGTTTAGTATGGATTAAAAATGAATATAAAATCGTCACACCAATTATAAACGCAAGGAAAATGGCTAAGCCGCCAAGTCTTGGCATAATTCGAGCATGTACTTTTCGGTAGTTTGGTGCATCAACAGCACCTATTCTAAACGCTAAACGTTTCACTAATGGAGTTAACAAAATGGATGCAACGAACGCTGCTATTAAAGACACGTAAAGCATGTCTCTCCTCCTCAAATAAATAATCTACATTGAAATCCAAATTGATTATAGCATGAACAAGCATTGAAATATACTTTTTCTAAACATTTTCCACGATTTCACAAATATTTTGTACATTTTAGCATTCATAGATTCCTATACAGTCAATTGTAGTCACCATTCGCAAAATTTGATAAAATAATGAAGTGTCTAGCATGTAGACAACTTTAAAGGAGCGTATATTTCATGTTCTCAATTTTCAAAAGTAACAAAGAGCAAACTAGTGCTCGTCAATTAAAGCGCTACTATAAAATAGTAGATCAAATTAATAATCTTGAAGAAACGTATGTTAACAAGTCAGATGCTGAATTAAGAGAAATGACTTTTATTTTCAAAAATCAATTAGAACAAGGTGAGCCTATTACATCAATCATCCCGGACGCCTTTGCAGTTGTACGCGAAGCCTCAAAGCGTGTATTAGGTATGCGTCATTTTGATGTACAGCTTATCGGTGGTCTTGTATTGACTGAAGGCAATATCGCTGAAATGCCTACAGGTGAAGGTAAAACACTCGTTGCTTCCCTTCCCTCTTATGTACGAGCATTAGAAGGTAAAGGCGTTCACGTTATCACAGTAAATGATTACCTTGCAAAACGAGACTATGAGTTAGTTGGTCAAATCCATCGGTTCCTTGGCTTAACTGTTGGTTTAAATGTACCGATGATGGAGCAAGATGAAAAAAAATTAGCTTACAACGCAGATATTACATACGGTGTTGGAACTGAATTCGGTTTCGATTACTTACGTGATAATATGGCCCATAGCTTAGCAGATAAGGTTCAACGACCATATCACTTTGCCATTATTGATGAAGTAGATAGTGTCCTGATTGATGAGGCCAAAACACCTCTCATTATCGCAGGTAAAATGGCATCGAATAACGAATTACATCAAATTGCTGCCATGCTAGCCAAACGTTTCAAAGTCGAGGAAGATTATGATTTTGATGAAGAAACAAAAGCTACTTCCTTAACAGACAAAGGTATTGAAAAGGTTGAGGCTGCCTTCAATATTGATAATCTGTATGATTTAGAACATCAAACACTTTTCCATTATGTGATTCAAGCAGTTCGTGCACACGTCATGTTTAAACGTGATGTAGATTACATCGTTAAAAACGACAAAATTGAGCTTGTTGATATGTTTACTGGCCGTATTTTAGAAGGTCGCTCACTCTCTGATGGCTTACATCAAGCAATTGAAGCCAAAGAGGGCGTTACCATCACGGATGAAAATAAATCAATGGCGCAAATTACAATTCAAAACTATTTCCGTATGTATCCGAGACTTTCTGGGATGACGGGTACAGCGAAAACACAGGAAAAGGAAATTCGAGAAGTGTACGGTATGGAAGTTGTGCAAATTCCAACCAACCGTCCACGTCAACGTGTCGATCAGCCTGATATTATTTTTAGCACCCAAGAGGCAAAATATAAATATGTTGCAGCTGAGACTAAAAAACGTCATGAAAAAGGTCAACCAATTCTCATTGGTACAACATCAATCTTACAGTCCGAAACGGTTGCTGATTATCTAAAAAAAGAAAAATTAACTTTCCAATTACTCAATGCAAAAACCGTAGAGCAAGAAGTAGAGCTTATTTCACAAGCAGGTCAAAAAGGTCGTATTACTGTAGCAACAAATATGGCTGGTCGTGGTACAGATATCGTGCTAGGGGAAGAAGTGCATGATCTTGGTGGTTTATATGTAATGGGTACAGAAAAGCATGAAAGTCGACGTGTAGATAATCAGTTACGTGGTCGTTCAGGTCGTCAAGGAGACATAGGCGAAAGCCGCTTCATTCTCTCTATTGAAGATGATATGTTCCGTCGTTACGCAAAAGAAGAAGTTGAAAAATTCTCTGCAAAAATGGTCACAGATGAAAATGGCATTATTCAAAACAAAGAGGTGCAGGAGCTTATAGATCGTACGCAGCGCATTGTGGAAGGTTCTCAATACGGCATGCGTGAATACAACTTAAAACTAGATGATGTTATTAATGATCAACGCACGGTTCTTTATGGATTACGTGACAAAATTTTAGCTGGTGAAGACTTAATGGGCGAGCTGAAAAAAATGCTACGTGAAACAGTTGATTTTGCTGTTCGTGATGCTGCACCAGAAGATGTTTCTTCTATCGAATGGGATTATGATCGTATGGAGCAAACATTAAACTCACTATTCATTACGCCTGTTACAATCGATCGTGAGGTCGGAAGAATTAAACAGATACTAGCAGATATCGAACCATCTGAACTAGAACTACTTAATAAAATCGAAAAATTCTCTGAAAATGAGCAAATACTTCAAGCTATCCCTCAAGTTATGCTTAGCTACATCGATAGTGGCTGGGTAAGACATTTGGAAGCCATGGCGCATTTAAAAGAAGGAATAGGCTTACGTCATTATCAACAAGAAGATCCGATGCGAATTTATCAACGTGAAGGACTGGAATTGTTCGGTAAAAATTTCCAAGAACTACGTCGTTCAATCATTATAGAAATTACAAGCTTCATGAAAACAATTGAAGCACAGCAGGAGGAACAATAATGGGCTTATTTTCATTCTTTAAAAAATCAGATAAAATCGTTCAAGAAAACACAATTGACTCAAAAGACTTGCTAGGTACTGTTTCTACAAATAAAGGTGAAAACCGTGATGTTGAAACAAAGCTTTCTTTCCATCCAGAATGGGACGTACCTCAGGAGCAAAAATATATCTTTAACTTCCTTGCTAATGAGCTAGAACCATTGAAACCAAATCAATTATCTCTATCTTCTATTAGTATTGAAGAAGGTCGTGGTGGAAAATGGTTAGTACGTGCATTTTTCCGTTCATCTTTACCACAAGCGATTGAGCTAGGTGAAATCGAACTATTCATTATGGATAAAAATGATGAGCTTGTAGCATCTAAAAAATTCGATTTTAAAGCACTTGGCACAATTCCAGCAGAAAGTGCTCGTCCATGGGTATTCGAATTTGACAAGTCTACCATCAAAGTTGATGAGGTTCCTGAAGAAGGCTGGAAAATTGCCTTTAACCTTGTTTCCCTTCGCGGACACCAATTAGAGCTTGATCCATCTTGGGAAAAGCAATTACCAGCAGCTCAAAAAGAGGAGCTTGAAAAAATCGTTAAAACATTACCAGAGCTAGGCGAAACAGAGGTAAACTTCACAGGTTTACAGGCAAAGCTAGCTGAAAATGGTAATTTAAATGTATCGATCTTTATCCGCAATGGCCACAATAAAGCAATTAATCTTGAACAATTGCCATTAGAAATTATTGATGCAACAGGCAAACAAATTGCCAAAGGCTCATTTAAAATGGACCCAATCTTAACTGTGCAACCAAACTCAACTAAGCCTTGGACATTTGTTTTCCCAGCAGAGCTTGTTGATGCAAATGATGCTGATCTCTCCCGTTGGACAGCGCGTGTTACACAATAACATCAAAACCCCCTTCTTTCGTTAAGAAGGGGGTTTGTTTATGTCATATAAAAAGTGATTTCTGCGTAAGCAAAAATCACTCCTTTTTTATTTCACACTATCAAAACGTTTATAAGCTACTAGTTTAGAAGACCAGTAAGTGTAAGTAACATCTGAAATTTCTACGCCATCTGTGCCCGCGTGGATGAATTTATTATCCCCAATATAAATGCCCATATGAGAAATACCTTCTTTATATGTATTTTCAAAGAAAACTAGATCTCCTGGTACTGGGTTTTCCACAAGTGTTGTGTTGCCATTAAAATACCCCTCACTACTTGTTCTTCCTATTTTTAATCCGCCTTGATTAAAGGCATAGAAAATAAATCCACTGCAGTCAAGACCCACTGGCGTATTACCACCGTATAGGTAGGGTGTCCCAACCAATGTATTTGCCACTTCAACTGTTTTTTTATAAATAGCTTGTCCATTTGCTGTAGGATCTTTATCTGTCACTTTGGATGGTGTGCCCGTATCTGAAGTCACATTATTATGTATAGATTCGCCCCCGGGTTTCACGGCTCCTGAAGAAATCTTTAGTACTTGTCCAATGTAAATTATGTCTTTCTCAAGCTTGTTCCATTCCTGTATATCTTTAATTGACACATTATATTGCTTTGCAATTTTTGATAATGTGTCACCTTTCGCTACTGTATGAGAGCCAGCAGTAGGTTTGACAGATGTTGATGGGGTTGAAGGTTTTGTCCCCTCACTCGTTGTTTGCTTTTGAATTTCAAGCTTTTGAGCTACAAAAATCGTATCTTTCGATAGATTATTCCACTTCATAATATCCTCAATCGTAACTTGATGATGTTGCGCGATTTTGGATAAAGTATCGCCTTTTTGTACGGTGTAAGTTGCTGCTTCTGCTGTTTGTAGTGCTAAAAATGAAGTTGCGATAGTACTTAAAACAAGAATTCTCCATTTTTTTGTCTTTTGCATACCAAATTGCCTCCGTTCGTGCTAGAATATTTCCTTGTGTGTCTATCATACTAGATAACTGCTTCATGAAAAATCGGAAATACTGACTATTTTTCAAACATTTTAGTAATCCTATAGAATACGACAAAATCCGACTATATTGCAATAATATATTCATTGCCAGATTCTTGTTCCTATGATAACATACACTTCTGTATTTAAAATTTTTAGAAAGTTTTATCTTTTCAATCTTAAAGGAGTTTTTATACTTATGAAAAACATCTTGCATTTCATCAAAGGAAATTTAGCAGTAGGATTGCTATTATTTGCCTTATTCTTGGGTGCTGGGAATATTATTTTTCCACCGTTATTAGGTCAACAAGCAGGTGAAAATATCACAGTTGCTATGATCGGTTTCTTAATAACAGGTGTCGGTTTACCACTATTAGCTATCGTTGCTGTCGCCAAAGCAGGAGGCGATTTACAGCTGCTTGCCAATCGTGTTAGCCCTGCTTTTGGCGTAATCTTTACATCCATTGTTTATTTAGCCATTGGACCGTTCTTCGCTGTACCGCGAACTGGATCTGTGTCCTATGAAATAGGGATTGCACCGTTCCTTCCTGAAGCGATGAAGGGGCATTGGGCGCCGCTTTTAATCACATCTATTTTATTTTTCGCCCTAATTCTTTATCTCTCTATTAACCCTTCGAAGCTTGTCGATCGAGTAGGAAAAATCTTAACACCTGCCCTGCTTCTAGTTATTTTATTGCTCGCTGTCAAAAGCTTTATCTCTCCAATGGGAGAACCAGGGGAAGCAGCAGGAAAATATATTAGCTCTCCTTTTGCTGAAGGCTTTGTACAAGGGTACTTAACAATGGATGTTCTAAGTGCACTTGTTTTCGGTATCGTTATTTTACAAGCTTTACGTGATATGGGCATGACAGATAAGAAAAAGCAAGTTAATACGACGATTTTTGCTGGTGTGGTTGCAGCTATAGGTTTATCTTTTGTTTATATCTCACTCGGTCATATTGGGAATACAAGTATCACTGCAATTGGTGCCTCTGCCAATGGCGGAGATATTATTGCAAAATCAGCGGAAGTGCTTTTTGGTAGTTTTGGAAGTATTATTTTGTCTGCTACTATTTTACTAGCTTGTATATCAACGGCTGTCGGTTTATTAACTGCTAATGCCCAATATTTCCACAAGCTCTTCCCAAAAATCTCGTACAAGACTTTTTTGATTGTCTTCACTATTATTAGTGCAGCTATTACAAATGTTGGTCTTTCAACGATTATTAGTGCATCTTTACCTGTACTGTTAATCATTTATCCACTGGCAATGGTATTGATGGTATTATCATTAGCGGATCATTTCTTTAAAGGTGGACAAATTGTTTATATTTTAGCACTCATTCCAACTTTCCTTGTTAGCCTTTATGGTGGCTTAAAAGAAATGAAAGTGGAAATTGCGCCGTATGAAAACATGCTAAAAGCATTGCCTCTGTATGAGCAAAATTTAGGATGGCTTTTACCAGCCATAGTTGGCGCATTCATTGGCATTATGATTCATAAGCTAACTAATTACGCCTCAGCGAAATAAAAAAATAATTTATTGGAATCTGCTTGCTGTTCATAACAAGCAGATTCTTTTAACTTATTTAATCCCCCCACAATTCCTACAGCTCATGTATAATAAAAATAGAGACTCAATTGTAAAATGTATCCATCCATTAAAAGCCTAATGAGCATGGTGCATTCCTTTTTTGAGTTCTAGAAAAGAGGTGTCCAATGAAAAAATTAATATGGTCGTTTGTATTTGTTCTAGCCTTCTTTCTAATTCCTTTCACGGCTACTCATGCTGCAAGTAATGATCAACAGCTTATGAAGGAAATGAAGGAGATCATTAAAAATACTTATGTTGGAACAATCGATGGAAACTTAGAGAAAGCCACGTCCATCTCAGAAATCATGGAGATGCTTGATCCATATTCCACTTATTTTACAAAGCAAGAATTTGAGGATTATATGAATAGCATTAACCTATCAACAATTGGGATTGGTGTTATAATTGAAGAACACGAAGATGGGATTCATATTTTACAAGTAATTGAAGGTAGCGGCGCCTTTGAAGCTGGTATTAAGGCTGGAGATATCATCATTGCCGTTAATGATGAGTCTATTATTGGTCGCTCTACACAAGAAACCTCTTCCCTCTTAATCGGTAATGAAGGGACCCAAGTGAAGGTTACAATCAAGCATAGTAATGAAACGACAACAACTAAAACTATTACACGAAAAAAATTCACATTACCAAATGTACAATCTGAATTACTGTTTGGACATGTTGGCTATATTTCGTTGGCTTCCTTTTCTGAAGATGGCGCACAGCTTGTCAAAAAAGCGCTTATTGACTTAAAACAACGTGGTGCAACATCGTTCATTTTGGATTTACAAAATAATGGTGGGGGTTACGTGACAACAGCGGAAGAAATGACAGGATTATTCCCATCTGCTAAAATCGCCTATTTATTAGAGGAAGCACACGCCTCCTACACGATACCAGCAGTTCACCAAGACACAAAGTTTCCTAAAAATACTCGTATTCTCGTGAATCGCTATAGTGCTAGTGCTTCTGAAATGCTCTCCGCCTCACTAAAAGACCAAAAGGCGGCTATATTATATGGTGAAACAACCTATGGAAAAGGTGCTATGCAAGGCTTTTATACCTTACATGATGGAAGTTATTTAAAGCTAACAGTCGGTAAATTTACAGGACCTGCTAGTCAGACTATTCACGAAGTAGGGGTTAAGCCAAATATACAAACAACATCAGCCCCTATTTTCCAAGCACATTTTGATGCTCTAAAGGAACAGTATCCAAAATATAGAAAGTTATCCACTGCAAAGAATACTGTAACAAAAGAAAAAGTAAGTGTGAAAATCCCTGCAGTTCTTTCTTCACAAATTGCTAAAGGTCACGTTCAACTAGTTGCTTTAGGGGCAAATGAAGTATCTATGACTGCTAAAGTTGAAGGGCAAACACTTGTCGTTACCCCAGCAAAACCTTTAATAGCAGATCAAGAATATATGCTACTTATTCATGCAAATAGCAAGAGTCAAAAAGGCTACTATCAGCATATAAAAATAAATCAGTAAAAAATCCTCTCATCGATAGACATTTTATCGATGAGAGGATTTTTTATATCGTTTCTTTTGTTTTCCCAAAATATAATTGTATAATATCATTTGCCAGATCAGCAGGTAATCTTTTTTGCTCTAATAAATAAATTATGATGAGTCGCTCCATTGATCCGACTAAGCTGTCTATCATTATTTTCATATCCACACTATACATCTGCAAATCTTTGTCGCAATCATGAAGATAAATTAGGTGGATAATTTGCTGTGTCAGTTGTGTTTTCACTATATGGGATTGCTCTGATTCGATAAAACCGATTTTTGTCAATTTGGGATTTTCCGTAATATAAACGAACAAGTTTAATAACTTTTGCTCTAACAGTGTGACAAATCCTATTAAGCCGTTTTCAACAATTTCAGTTGATTGACTTTCCAGCGCTTCCAAAAATCCACTTTGGAATTGTATATTTAAATCATTATAAAGGGCATCCTTGCTTTTAAAATACAGATAAAAAGTAGGCTGTGTTACATTGGCAGCCTTTACAATGTCACTAATTTTTGTCTGATAATAACCTTTATCAGAAAATAGCTCTATCGCTTTTTCAAGTAATATTTGTTTGCTTCGCTCTCCATTTGAATTAAATTTTCTGCCTCTTGCCATACTTTCCACCTTATCTTAGTTTAAAGTAGTCATATTGCCTTCAGTATTACAAATCAAAAGTAACTATATCTTCACAAATTGTACATATTTTATCCATGATTATACACCATTCTATTATAATACACCCACTTTTTTTTTACTATGAACTACTATTAATATGATATTTATAATGGAAATAAAAAAGTAATTATCTTAGAATTTCTTCTAAAGATAATTACTTTTAACATTATATTAAAATACTAAAAGGACTCAAAAATCAATTGAGCACCTTGGTGAAATATCAGAAAATTCCATCAACAATTACATACTTTGTGTCATACACATACCTTTCAACATAATTCAAAACTATTATTTTGAAAAGTCCCTTTTATTGAAAAAATTTTTTTTATTTGTTTTTTTCACTTTCAAAAGTCAATCAATACAATAGTTTTCTCCCCTTATCGCTTCTTCAAAAAAATTTTTTCTAAAAATCTAGCCATTTTACTTTTCAAAAAAAGTGTTATAATCGCCAAGAATTTAAAATTTTCAATTTTGGAGGCATATGATGGTATTACGTGATTTTTTCATTTACTTATCAGAAAACAAATTATTAAATAGCGCTGCACAAAAATATGGTCTAAAAATGGGTGCTCAAAGTGTAGTTGCTGGAACAAGCTTACCTGAAGTTGTGCAATCGATTAGAGAATTAAACAATGCTAATATTTCATGTACAGTCGATAATCTAGGCGAATTCGTCTACGAAAAATCAGAAGCAACAGCTGCAAAAAATAATATTTTAGCTGTTGTTCAAGCTATTCATGATGAAAAGCTTGATGCTCACATCTCCCTTAAACCTTCTCAATTAGGTTTAGATATTGATTATGCATTTTGCTACGAAAACTTAAAAGAAATCGTGGCTCTGGCACATCAATATAACATTTTCGTAAATTTCGATATGGAAAACTACGAACGTTTACACAGCTCTTTTGAATTATTAGAGGAACTACACAAAGAGTTTGATAACGTAGGTACAGTTATTCAAGCTTACTTCTTCGAGTCAGAAGAAAATATTGAGAAATACAAAAACTTCCGATTACGAATCGTTAAAGGTGCCTACAAAGAGCCAGAAAATGTAGCATATCAATCAAAAGGTGATATTGATCGCAACTATTTAAAACTAATCGAGTATCATTTATTACATGGTAAATTTACTTCGATTGCTACACATGACCATAATGTTATTAACCATGTAAAACAATTTGTGAAACAACATAATATTCCAAATGAAAAATTCGAATTCCAAATGCTATATGGTTTCCGTAAAGAAATGCAGCTAGATCTTGCACGTGAAGGCTTTAACTTCTGCACATACCTACCATTTGGTAACGATTGGTACGGTTACTTTATGCGCCGTTTAGCAGAACGCCCACAAAATGTGGCACTTGTGACAAAACAAGTGTTTAATAAAAAAACAAATATGGCAATCGGCTTAGGAGCTGCGGCATTTGCTCTTGGTCGCCTTTCAAAAAAAGGAAAATAATCATTACAAGCTAGATGCTATCCATCAGTTAGATAGTTCTATCCGTCACTTTTGGGAGTCTATCCATCAGTTAGATAGCTCTATCCATCAATTTAGTGATTCTATCCATCAAATCAACAATAAAAGCGAAAACATCGTTAATCAATGTTTTCGCTTTTTTTATTGAGCTTATAGTTTTTAACGCGATATTGTAAGCTTTGACGACGAATCCCCAATGCCGCAGCAGTTTTAGAAATATTCCCCTGATGAAAATCTAACGCCTTCGAAATATAGTACTCCTCTACCTCTTTCATGTAGACGTCTAACGGTCGGATATCCTGCTGATTTTTAATTACAAACAAGTCACTCGTAGATACTTCTTTTTCCGTTTCCTCACATGAGCTTTGGATTTTCCATTTGAAATGGACAGGCAACATATGTGACTCCACAATCATTTCATTGGTAATCAACGACGTAATTTCATCCAATAGAACTTCCAATTCCTTTAGATTACCTGGCCAATCATATTTTAAAAAGGTTTCACGCACTTCTTCTGAAAGCCCTTGAATCGATGAGCCAAAGCTATCACGATGCCGTTTGAAATAGTCATCGATAAAGGGCATGATATCCTCTTTTCTTTCTCGTAAAGGTGGTACATATATTGTGATGCCAGAAAAAAGTCGATACAGCTTTTTAGATAGCTCTTGCTTTTGAATTAAATCAATTGGGTCTTTGCCAACACTAGCGATTAGAACATGCTGATGATTTGGGTGATTATTAAAAAGCTCAACAATCTTTTCCTGTGCTTCAAGCGATAAATATTCGATACGCTCTGCAAAAAAAGTGATTTTTTCCTTTTCAATAATATATTTTTCAAATTGCTTTAAAACCGTTTTTTCGTCTCGACGGCAAATTAAAGCAATAAACATATCATTTTGAACCTTTAGATCATGATGAATTCCCTCAGCCACCATATCAATGCCTGTACCTGATTCCCCTATTAAGACAACAGGCATTCTACTTAGCGCTACAATCTTTGCTTTTTCAATAACATCCTTCATGACTGGTGATACAGCCGTGATAATGTCAAATGTCAATGGTGCGCCATATCTTCTTAATGGCTGATACATCATATATTCAAGCTGTGTAATATCTCGCGCAAATTCCACAGCCCCCACCAAAGCACCTTCATAGTGCAACGGATAAATATTGCTTATATAGGTCACTTCTTGATTTTTTTTATTCCAATACGTTTTTTTGATATTGTAAATGGGTGTTTCAGAGCTGAGGACTTTATAAATATCACTTTTTTCAATCTCAAAATCAATAATCTCTAAGGCTCGTCTTTCCTCAAACTCATCTTCGTTAACACCTTCTAATTCCCTCATTTTTTTATTATATATGAGCAACTTGCCATCCGTATCTACGACGCAAATTCCCATATCACCTTTTTCAATGACATATTTATAAATACTTTGTAGTACATTATTATCCATCTTGTCCTCCTGTATTCCATTAAGCTTATTCTAACACCAATACGAAAAACAGATGCAAAAATTGAAAAAGTTTTAAGATTTGAGTTGATTAATGCCAAATTATATTGCATTATATAATTATCACATTCTTAAAAGGTGCATAATCATTTGGCATCACTTATCCATGGGGAGGAAACTGACATGATTCCATACAAACACGAACCATTCACAGATTTTTCACAAGAGGCAAACTACAATGCTTATGTGGAGGCTTTAAATAAAGTTGAAGGTTACTTAGGTCAAGACTACCCACTAATTATTGGTGGCGAGCGCATTACAACAGAAGATAAAATCGTTTCGTACAATCCTGCAAAGAAAACAGAAGTGATCGGCCGTGTGTCAAAAGCAAGCAAAGAGTTAGCTGAAAAAGCGATGCAAGCAGCGGATGAAACATTCAAAACATGGAAAAAAGTTGACCCTGCGATTCGTGCTGACGTTTTGTTCAAAGCAGCAGCTATTATTCGTCGTCGTAAACATGAATTCTCTGCATTATTAACAAAAGAAGCAGGGAAACCATGGGCAGAGGCAGATGCAGATACAGCGGAAGCAATCGACTTCTTGGAATACTATGGTCGCCAAATGCTACGCATTAAAGGCGGTCAACCAGTAGAAAGCCGTCCAGGCGAATACAACCGTTATGACTATATTCCATTAGGAATCGGTATCGTTATTTCTCCTTGGAACTTCCCATTTGCGATCATGGCTGGTACAACAGTGGCCGCTTTAGTAACAGGGAACACAGTCTTATTAAAACCAGCTTCTACAACACCAGTAGTGGCGTATAAATTTATCGAAGTATTAGAAGAAGCAGGTCTTCCAGCAGGTGCCGTGAACTTCGTACCAGGTTCTGGTGCTGAAGTAGGCGACTACTTAGTCGATCATCCAAAAACACGCTTCATCAGCTTCACAGGTTCACGTGATGTTGGTTTACGTATCAACCAACGTGCTTCTGTATTAAATGATGGTCAAATTTGGATTAAACGTGTCATCGCTGAAATGGGCGGAAAAGATACAATCGTAGTTGATAAAGAAGCAGACTTAGAATTAGCTGCACAATCAATCGTCAAATCAGCATTTGGCTTCTCAGGTCAAAAATGTTCAGCCTGTTCTCGTGCAGTCATCGTAGAAGATGTATATGAGCAAGTTGTTAATCGTGTAGAAGAATTAACAAATGCTTTAACAGTTGGAGATCCAACAGATTTCAGCAACTTCATGGCAACAGTTATTGACCAAGCGGCATTCAACAAAATTACGGAATACATCGAAATCGGTAAAGGCGAAGGTCGTCTAGTGGCTGGTGGTACAGCAGATGATTCAGTTGGTTACTTCGTACAGCCAACTGTGTTCGCAGACGTAGAACCTTCTGCACGTATTATGAAAGAAGAAATCTTCGGGCCAGTGGTAGCAATCGCAAAAGCAAAAGATTTCGATCACGCTATTGAAATTGCGAACGATACAGAATACGGTTTAACAGGTGCAGTCATCACGAAAAACCGTGTGAACTTAGAAAAAGCACGTGAAGAATTCCATGTAGGAAACCTTTACTTCAACCGTGGCTGTACAGGTGCCATCGTTGGCTACCAACCATTTGGTGGCTTCAACATGTCAGGTACAGACTCAAAAGCAGGTGGACCAGACTACCTACAACTGCATATGCAAGCAAAAACAACTTCAGAAATGCTTTAATATTTTTCAAAAATGCCGTCCATTCCAAACAATGGGCGGCATTATTTTTTGGGCTAAACAGAAAACCACTATATAATAGAAGAAACTCATATGAATTTTGATTCACTCCCCCTCCCTTATTCCATACAAAATCTTTCTACAAAAACGAAAAGACTACTTATTTCCTAGAATTCGTTGGCATATTTTATGATATTTCTAACATTTGACCCTTAACTTGATTGTATAACTTTGTTAAAATGATATCAGTTTAGGAGGGTAAAACTATGAAAAAACGATCAATTTTTATGTTGCTTATGATGCTTATTAGTGTAGTCATTTGGCAACCCCAATCGGCCAATGCTGATGAGCTATCAGGCCATATGCACGAAAGTGGCTTGCGTTATTTAATCTCTAAAGATGCATTGATTAAAGATGCAAACGGCAGCTATCGTCCAAATGACACGGTTACACGCGGTGAATTTGCCACATACATAGCAAAAGCTTTAGATTTAGGTACAAAAAGCGACATGACGTTTACAGATGTCTCAGACACCTATTTATATGCAAATGAAATTAAGCTTGCCGCTACTGCTGGAATTATCACAGGGTATACAGATGGCTCTTTTAAGCCTGACGCACGCATTTCAAGAGAGCATATGGCAGTTATGCTAATTAGAGCGGTGGATTATTTAAAAATACCAAAAGGTACTTCTTCTATTACATTTAAAGACAATGCCACTATTTTTAAAGATTTCCGTCAGGATATTGCCATTGGTGCACAATTAGGACTGATTAAAGGAAGCTCTAATGGCATGTTTTTACCTAGAGACAATGCCACTATCGGTGAAGCTTCAACATTCATTCTACGTTTAATTCTTCTTGCCGATCAAATGGATACTGAGAATAACGAAAACAACGGAAACTCAGAGAATAATGGCAATAATAATGGAAACGCTGGTAACAACGAAAATACTGGGAATAACGGTAATACTACAGCATATATCATCAAAGAAATTTCAAATGGCAATCTAGTAGACAAGCAAAGCCTTCCTACCTTTGAAGCAGCTGAAAAAGCGATGACAAGTAATTCGTTAGTGATTACTCAAAATAATAAAATTATAAAAATGACTTCGGGTTATGTTGTAACGAATAATTACGTTGCACTGAACTCTGAAACAATTAAGGATCAAATCGCTGTTGCTGGTAATACAGAAATGGAGTATCTAGGCAGTGATGCCACACAAGTAAAAGTACGCTTAGCTGGTCATGTAGGCTATTTAAAACAGGCTGACGTTAGCTTAATTCCTTCTGCATTAGTGAAGGGACGTTCTTTCTATTCAAATGAAAATGGTGAAATCAAGCATACCCTATATGATTATAAAACGAATAAGTATTCCTCTAGTTACGTGTACGGTAAGGCTCCTAGCTTTATGAAGCAAGGCGAAAAATACTTTAGCTGGGATGGCATTAATTTTACAAATGCCAATGGTTCTTCAAAAGGAGAAGGCTATAATTACTATCAATTCCTACCCGCTCGTGCGACAACTCAATATACAGCAGAAGAGCTAGATCAATATATTTTGCAAAAATTAGCGGAAGTTGAAAGCTCAGGTGCTACCATTTATAAGGATGCAACAACAAAAAGTAAATTAATTGGCTTAGGCTCTGTGTTAAAGGAAGTAGAGGCAAATGCCCATATTAATGCTATGCTTATTTTATCTCTAGCACAGCATGAGAGTGCTTATGGTATGAGTGATCATGCACAAAACTTGAACAATCTATTTGGTTTATATGTCTATGACACAAACCCACTAAACAAAAAGTTTGATAGTGTTGGTGCAAACATTAATGAGCTTGTTGAAAGGTTCTTACAGCCAAATTATATTACACCAGGAGGACGTTATACGAATGGTGCAGTGGTTGGTTCTAAGGCTATCGGTTTCAATGTAAAATACGCTTCAGATCCATTCTGGGGCGCTAAAATTGCTGGACACTACTATCGTGCAGAAAAGGCTTTAGGCTTTAAAGATGCAAATAACCCTTATAAAATTGCCCTAACTACAACAGCTGGTCTAAATGTTCGTGCAGACGCATCAACAAGTCAAAGTCCATTGTTCACATTTAGCAAAAGTAATATGCCCGTCATTGTCACAGATACAGGAGCGAATGGTTGGTATCAAGTTGTTTCAGATAAATTACACACTGAACCTGCCTATATTAGTAAGGATTATATAAAATTCATCAATACCGTGAAATAATAGTAAATGGCTGCCTCCTAAGAAACGAGGCAGCCATTTTTTATAGATTTGTTTGTATTTTTCGAATGCGGGTATGTATAAAGTAAGAAAAACGATCCCAAAAGATAGCACCCCTTTGGAATCGTTCTTCAACTATTATTGTTTCTTATAATATTGCAAAATACCATTGTAAATAGATTCTGCAAATAATTTAACGTATTGATCATTCGTCATTTTATTGTGATCCTCTGTATTCGTTAAGAATCCTAGCTCCACTAAAATAGATGGAATGACCATGTTACGAATGACGTAGTATTGCTCTTGCTTCACACCACGGTTTTTCATATTTAAATTGTTAACAATTTGGTTATTCACAAATGTAGCTAAATCGATGTCCTCTTGATACATATCTCCTGTAGATATTGCATAATATGTTTCAGTACCCTGTGCTGACGCATTGGCAGCAGAGTTAACATGGACACTAACGAAAATCTCACCATAGTTTGCTTGTGTAAAATCTACACGATCTTGTAATGATGGATACGTATCACCAGTACGTGTCATATAAACTTTTGCACCAGCATTCTCTAGTAATTGCTTAACTTGTGTGCTGACTTTTAATGTAATGCTTTTTTCAGAAACAGAACCTTTTACAGTACCTGGATCTTTACCACCGTGACCTGGGTCTAGGATGATAATACGATTTTGTAAAGGCTTAGCTGTTTGATTTAATAGTTTTAAATAGGATTTATGAACATATCCTGTTTGACCATTATAGGTGATTTCTGCCCAATAACCATTAATGCTATTAACTTGGACATACTCTCCCTTGTTCAGCTTAAATAGCACTGGCGAAGTTGAGTTACCTTGACTACGTACATTTAGGTTAGCAACCGTTACCTTACCTAATACATCTCCAGAAGCTGGTGGTGTTGGATCCGGATTAGGTTTTACTTCTCCAGTAGCATCCGTAGTACTGTTTGCTACAATATAACCTGGCAAACCATTTACTTGTGTTAAATAATAGCCACCGATTGTTTTGTAAACTGGCAATTTTTCGTTGGCTTTAACTGATGAAATTACTTTTGCGGAAGATGTTGGCTTCACATATAAGTTTACAGCACCATTTGTCGTAACTTCTTTTTCGACTGCTCCTAGCTCATTGCCATCTGCATCTAAAAATTCAGTGTATTGCTTAAAAACATAGGCAAATGCCCCTTTATAAGTTACCTTTAACCAATTGCCTTCAACTGCATATACTGATAATTTACCGCCTGTATTGACTTTACCTACGATGTTAGTACTAGAAGAGGAATCCTTTGATTTACGGATGTTTAACCCCTCTGTAGTAACTTTTACTAAGCCAATCACTTGTGATGTATCTGGTACTTGTACACCTTTTACAGGTAGTTCTAAGCGATATTTTTCACTTTTTGCACGTGCAACGAATAAAGAAAATTGTGAACGTGTCACAGTACTATTTGGTAAATACTTATCACCCGTTCCGTTCGTAATACCATTATAATAGATGGTATTAATGTATTTCACATATTCATGTGTAATCGCTACGTCCGTAAATGGTGAGTCAATTCCCTCATACTCACTAGTATCTAAATTGAATGCCTTTGTTAATACATAACTCATTTCTCCACGAGTTAGAGGCTTATTTGGTAGGAATTCACCTTTTATATTTTTGTCGAAAAATCCTAATTGGACAGCACGCTCTATGTAACCTGACATTTCAGTGCCTACTGTAACATCTGAAAAGCTTGATTTATTAACAACTAATGGTTTGTTACCTGAAGCAACCACAACCATCTTAGCAGCTTGTCCTCTTGTTACATTGTTATTTGGGCCAAATACTCTTTTACCATTGACAAAGTATCCTTGAATAACACCTAAACTTACTAAATAATTGATTTCTTCATAGGCTGGGTGTGTTTTAGTGACATCTTCAAATGTTATATTTGAATTGGTAGCTGCACTGACACTTGCACTATGTATCGTAAACATAGAAGCCGAAATCAATAAGACGCACAAGATAAGACTAATTTTTTTGATGTTCAATGTCTTATTTCCTCCCTTCTTGTTCTCTTAACGTGTCCATTTTAACAAAATTAGCTAAATAATGCATCAGACAATAGAACTGTTAAAATTTAATTTTCCAAGTCACACCCTTTCCTACAAAATTATCATAAAAATAGAAGAGTCTGCGATTGCAAACCCTTCTTCCATTATACGCTATTCAAAAGATCAATTCTTGCAATCTATAACACAATTAAAGTGTTAACTTTATGAACTTATTGTTGAATTCGTTTGATAAATACTTTTAGTTGGTCGATTTTAAGTAACTCATCTGAACCGAAGCTACCTTCTCCATCGCCATTTGTAATACCATTTGATGCTAAAGTCGAAATATATCCATTAGCCCAGCTATTTTGAGGTACATCGCTAAATGCTACACTTCCACCATTGTTTTCAAGGCCAAATGCTACCACTAATACCTTAGCAATTTGTGCGCGTGTAATTGGTGAAGACGGGTTGAATTTACCATTCGCATCGCCTTCAAAGATGCCTAGTTTTGCCACAGCTGCGATTGCACCTGCATGGGCATTGGATGGTTTTACGTCTACAAAACCAGCATTTGTATCAGATGTATCTAAGTTCAAAGCTTTCGCAATTTGGACAGCTACCTCTGCGCGAGAAGCATATACTGAAAAGTCAATTGCTGCTTGTTTAACTTCTGCTTGCTGTTGTGTATCAAATGTCGCAACGCGTTTAGCACCTACATAACGAGAGCTCCAATAGTATGGATCATTCACACTTGAATAACTTACGCCTTGACCAGTTTGAGAGTGGATCATTTTACCGTCACCTATGTATATAGCCACATGTGAAATACCACTACCACTTGTATTGAAAAATAGTAAATCGCCAACTTGCAAATCACTTTTCGCTACTGCAGTACCTTGTTGATACTGTGAGCCAGATGTGCGATTTAATTGAATGCCTAAATCTGAAAATACTTTAGAAGTAAAGCCAGAGCAATCAAAACCACTTGTTGTTGTACCGCCGTATTTATATGGAATACCTACGTATTTAGAAGCTGTATCAGTTACATCTGCTTTAGTCGCTGCCTCAGCAGTGTTTATATGAGCTGTTGAAAATAACATAAAAGATGCAAAAATCGGTAATAACCATTTCTTATTCATACTTTTGTTATACCCCTCTCAAAACTTTTTTGCCTATACATAGACTATCACAAAAAAAGCGATTGTTATTTTTCAATTGTGTAACGGTTTTAGACAGCAAAAAAACGCTGTAATACCAACGTTTGGTGGTATTTCCAGCGTTCAAAAGGAAATTTTTTTATCGTATTTTGGATCTTTCGTAACATTCCTGTAATATTAGAGACTCTTTGTTACACAACAACTTATTGACTAGAGAACATTTGAACCCAATAGTAATTTCCTTTGATGTCCTGTGCTATCGCAACACCTGTATTTGTATAATGTTCTTTTAAAATATTCTCTCGATGACTAGTGGAAGCCATCCACGCCTTTACAGCAATTTCAGGTGTTTTTATATTTCTGGCAATATTCTCGCCAAAGCTTGTGTAATCGTAATCAAATAATGTCGCTAAATCCCAAGGTGCACCATAAAATGGAGAAACATGTTCAAAATAATGGCGATTCACCATGTCCTGTGCTTTGATAATCGCGATTTGTGTCAGCTCTGGATCATAGACAACCGTTTCTAGCTTATTCTTTTTTCTTTCCACATTGATTAATTCAATGACCTTTTTAGACCATTCTGTAGAAAGGTTTTTTGTTGGGATATATTGCTTCGCTAAATAATCATAGGCTACTTCCAGCTTCTTTATCTTTTGCTGAAAATTTATGCTGCGCTCAACAAAAACAGCAAACTGTGCACGCGTCACCAATTGGTCCGGTGCAAAATGTTTTGTATCCACTCCACTAACAATGCCTATATCTGCTAAGGATTCGATATAGTCCTTTGCCCAATGTGTGCTAGCAATATCTGCAAACTGGCTGTTGTTTTTGCTATCTACTTTAAACTGATAGGCAAGTGTTAGCATTTTCGCTACCTGCATTCGCTTCAAAGGCTCTTCTGGATGAAATTCATCACCTTTTTGAATAACACCTAGCTGAACGAGCTGACAAATTTCCTTGTAATATGGATGTGTTGCAGGAACATCCTTAAATTTTGCGGAATTCGCAATGTCTACATTTACCTGGAGAGAACGAGCAATGGTAGCGGCAGCCTCAGCCCTCGTAATAGCTTGCTCAGGCTTAAATGTATGATCGTTATATGTAGTCATATATTGTTTAGTGAGCATATGTTGAATGGAAGCATTTGCCCAATATGAACTAGTCACATCTACAGCTTTTGCAGATGCAGCTTCTACCTGACTTGAATTAGTTAAACTTCCTATGGTTGCAGCTATTGAAAGGACCACTATACAAAGTATTTTTTTCAACAGGGCTACCTCCTCACTCTGTCAAATGAATATGTATCCATGATGCAATAAAAATAAGTAAGCACATTATAAGATACGAATTTCATCTGATATAGTTTCACTTTTTTGGAAATTTATAAGTAGAACCATTATTTTCTCGTTATAAAAGGAGTTTTCCCGCAATCTTCATTGGGGAAACTCCTTTTTCGTCAGACTATTGTATCATTTTTAGATATTCTTCTAAAATGCGGAAATTATAAACTAACCCCTGTTGCTCAATCGATAAATTACTATAATCTTTTTGAGCAGCTAATACTTTTTTCTCGAAGGATGAGCTTTCTGGATCAATGCCGCCAATGGCTTGGACAACTTTCAAAACAGCTGCCACATCTTTTTCAGCCTGCTTTAATACATCCTCATTGATGACTTGTCCTCGTACTTTTGAATCCAGCGCTTTATAAGCAGCAACTGCATTAGCCACATCTTCAATATAGGTTGGCGAGCTTGGTGAAAGTCCTGCTATTAACTCAACCACTTTCTTGACGTCAGCCATGCTTTTCTCTGCCTCTAATAAAATAGAGTAGTTGGAAATACGCTGTTTATCTATTGTATTCAAGCTATCATACTCTCTACGCACCGCTTCGATCATACCAAAGTAGAACTTATCCTTCGGATTCAAGTTAGCAATGCTATTATAAACTTTTATCACGTTGTCTAATGATAGCAATAGCTGGTCGTTATAGACATAGCGTCTTTGATCGGCATTGAGCTTATCATAGGCTTTTAAAATCTTTTGATACTGGCTGTTCATATCTTTGGCTGTTAATAGTCGGTCAATATCCTCTACCACAGTAATAACAGGCTTAATTAGCTTCTCTTGATCTTGTAGCACTCTGTAATTTTGTACAGCTCGCTGCTGATCCTTTGGTAAAGCATTATAAGCCGCACGAATCTCTTGAATACGTTTCACATATTGCTTTGGATCAACAGATGGTAAGTCATTGATCATCTGCATTACATTCCCAGCACCTAAAATACTAGACTCAGCTGCTTGCAATAAATAATAGTTTGTCACATATTGCTGCAAATCAGCAGGCAGTGCATCGTACAATGAACGGGCTCGTGATGTATCCTGAAGGAATGTACTATTAGAAGATTTTAGTTTGCTAATCAATTCCATCACATTAGAAACGGGCTCAAACTTTAAGAGTATATCAATATTATCAATATATTTCTTCTGATCCTTTGATAGTTTGTCATAGGCCTTACGTGCGGCGTTAAACTTACTAACAAAGTTTTGCGCTTCTGGATCTAGTTCATTAATTTGAACCATCACACTTAAAATCGGCTTAACCGCTTTTTCACGTGTTGTTAAATCTTTAATATTTGTCACTAATTTCTTTTGATTCGATGACAGCTTATCATAGGCTACTCGTGCATTCATCAGCTTCGTTAAATAGTCTGCATCTTGTTCTTCTGTTAAATTAATAAGCTCAATCACGCTCTGCGCTAAGCCCTGTTCATTTTCTGCTGCCACCAGAGCATCATAGTTGATGATAGCTTGTTGTTTCGCTTCAGGTAGTGAATCATAAAGCTCACGAGCTGTTTTCATATCCTGATAGAATGTTTTACTCGTTGGCTTTAATGAAGCAATAAGACCAATCAAAGAAGCTACATCCTCAACTGCTGTCAGATTATCATAGTTCGTCACTCGTTTTTGAGATACTGTATCAAGTGCATTATAGGCTTTGCGAGCAGCAAGTACCTTTTTCGTATAATCCTTACTTGTTGGATTTAAGGCATCAATCATTTGAATAACCTTTACTACAGCCTTATTGTTTTTTTCATACGCACTTAACGTTTTGTACTCTTCCACCAGCTTTTTCACATTTTTATCCATCGTCTTATATTCTGCAGCTAGGTCGGCTACCTTTTTGACAAATGTGTCAGGATTCTCATTCGCCAATGCTGCGACACGGGCATCAAAGTTTTTGGCTGTATCGATATACCCCTGTGCTTTTATTAGGTCAGCATAATTGACAACCTTCCCTTGAAGTGTTGCATCTGCTAATGCTGCGTATGTCTCCGTTGCTTTTGTTACATCCACTTTATACGTTTTTTTAGAAGGATTTAAAGCATTAATTTGAACAATGACATCTACAACTGGTACTATATCTTTTAAATCCTTGTAATTTTTTACATATACTTTATTATTGTCATCTAGCTTTGCATAAGCAGTAAAAGCTGACTTCGCTTTGGAAATATAGCTTTTAGAAGATGGATCAAGTTTTTCAAAGAGTGAGATGACATTCACAACAGCTTTATGTGATTTTTCAAAATCTGTTAAAACTTTAATGTTCGTTACACGACTTTTTGCTGCTGATGGTAGAGCATTATAAGCTGAACGAGCATCTAGCATATCCTGTACGAGATTAGATGATGTATTTAAACTGTCTATCTTGCTCATAACATCTGTTACTGCTGATGCTTCGTTTGTAAGAGCTGTTAATTTTTCATTGAGTTTATCTTTGATATTATCAAGCGCTGCTGCATATTCACTGCCCGAAGCATCTAAAGCAGCAACTGCAGTTTTCAATGTTGCAAGCTGTGCGTTGTAGTCAGACACAGAAGAATTCAGTGCATTCACTTTTTTAGATACATCCGCATATTTGAAAAACAGAGTTAGTTTATTTGTGCCTTGAACTAACGTCTTTTCACTTTCTCCAAGCTTATCGAAAGCAGCCTGTGCAGCTAATGTCTTGCTTTCAAAAGTAGAAGCTGTTGGATCAATACTATCGATTAATTTATCCACAGTTAAAGACGCGTTATAAACCTTTTCCCACTTCGTTAACTCTGCTAGATTATTAACAATTTTTTTGACATTTGCCGCATTGATTGTTGTTCCAGATGGTGCTGGAGGAGCATCATAAGCAGTTCGAGCATCTTTAATTGCTTGTACTTTATCTGAAGCACCTGCAATTGCCAAGATGAGTCCTTCAATCTGTTGTGCAGAAGCAATATTCGCGACCGCTATTTCAAAATCAGCCGCATTCTTTATATATCCCTTTTCTAGGGTTAATTGATTATCATAAATATCTTTAATTGAAGCTACTTCTGTACGATAAGCAGCATCACTTGATACACGTAGTGCTGAAATTCGCTTGGAAATTTCAGCCGCTTTTTTATACTCTTCAAGTATAGAAGCGTTTGTCACCAAATTTTTTGATGCCGTATCAAGGCTGTTATATGCTTTTTCAACAGACGATACCGCACTAATGAAATTTGTTGCTGATGTGAATTCAGATGGTTGTTTTGCTTTCAGCTGATTAATACTTAAAATAACTTTTTCTACAGCAGACTGACTCGTTAGAGCGTCCTTATATTTTTTGAAGGGCGTTACGGAAGCATCGTTTGGATTATAAGCTTCAACCACCTTCTTTTGATCTGCAGTTAAGGTATTATATCCAGTTGTAAAACTGTTTAGTGCAGTCGAAATATCTTCAAAATTTGCAGAACTCTCCAATAAATTAACTAAATCCACTAGCTCGCTAGCAATCAATTCAGTAGCTTCTACATCCTTACCTAATTTTGATAGTTTTCCAACGTCCAGTCCTTTTTTGCCAAAATACGCATCACGTGCTGCCTTATCATAACCATATTGCAACACCGAGTTACGCATAGTAGGAGCAATACTACTTGCGTTATTTATAAGCGCTGTATCAACGGCCTGTTTAAATTGAGCTTGTACATATAGATAGGATGTTGTATCTGTTGGTTCTTTTTCTCCTAAAAATTTAACATATTCGTCATTTACAGCTTCAACTTCTTCAAAAAACGTTTTACTTGAATACAAAATTCCATTAACTTTATTGCCCATTCCTTTAAGCTTTGTTAATAGCTCGCGATGTTTTACTACATATTCATACTTCGCTTTTATAATTGCTTTTTCATCAGCATGAAAATCTCCAGAATTTTGTACAACAATGAGATTTCCTTCTGCAATCACCATCTCATCACCTGAAGAAATTTCAGATAACTTACCAAATTCTGCAATGAGCTGCTCTCTTGTCGTAGCAGCTGCTACCACGTTGGCATAGCCAACTTGCTCTGTCTGTGGTGTCACACGAGTTTGCGCATCATTTTCCTGTGCATTCGCTATAGCCGTAGGTGCAAGTAAAAGACTTGTTATGACCCCTGCTGTCAATTTTCGATTCAATCGAACCACCCTTTCATCTTTTATGTATGGGAAAATGATTATGTTCATTTTCAATTATCTTGATTCAGAATTTATCCCCTTCCACTAGACAGAGTTAAATTCTTGTTTTACTTTTTTCATCGATTAATTAAATGCCCACCGAAATAAGGGAACACCGTCTAAATGTGGTGCGTCTTGTAGTAATGAAGGTGTGTGACCAGCATCATGTAGCCCCAATACCTCTGGCGGATGTCACAGATTTTGAAAAAAAACGTTTCGAGCAAGCTCGAAAAAATCCGGACGTAATTACAGCAAAGTGTAATTGATAATCATTACTTTAGTATCGGTATAAATATCATGTTTTCAAGACATTCTAGTATATTTACAAAATTATGAGTATCAAAAATAATTTTTCAAATTTACTAGCTAGAAAAACAGGAAGTTATTTCAATTATACTATACAATAGATTTATGTGATGTTTACATCAACCGACATGTAATGACGGCATATGTTTTTTTCTACGAAATTAATGAAAAAAAACAGCTAATTTCATATGTCATAATCTTTTTACAAGGTGTATACTACAACTTTGAAATCCTATTTTGGAAGAAAGGACGCTGTTTATGTTTTACCATTATAAGTTCTGGCATAGCTTAAAAAATCCTACCTACTTTACAAACATAGTAGAGGAAGGTGAGGTCATCGGATATAAGAAACGCGTATTATCAGTGTTTATTTTATTTATCCTGTTGTATGCTGTACGCGAATATTGGGGAATGGGGACGGAAAATTTAACGACCCTATTCGCAATGGATCAACAAAATGATTATTTTGTAGCACGCGTACTTTCCATGCTCGGTGCTGTATTATGGGCAATCGTCTATTTTTGCTTCCATTATTATGGGGTTACCTATCTATTACATCTATTAACGGACATTCCTTACTCTTGGATTAAAAAAGTCCAGCTTTATGTTGTTGCCTTCTTATTAATCGAAAAAGCAATTCTCTTTGCTGTTTTCTACGCAGTAGGCTATACAACAATGTTTTCATTCTTCTCATTAGCTCCAGCTGCCCTACAGGTGATTGAAACAGATTTCGTCTTATTTAGCATCAACCAATTGACAGTAACGACCGTTTTAATCATTATTGTGCAGTATCTATTCCTATCTAAATGGGAGGAAGCAGCTAGTAGAAAAATATTAGTAGTCAAATTGATTGGTGTACAACTATTTATGGCCTTATTTGTTGGGATGATTAGTGTGCTACCAATAAAAGAATGGATTGCTAGGGGGTTAGGATGATGGCATTTATCAAAGCAAGACCATGGACAAGTATGACCATTGTGTTGGCGATGCTAGTAATCGGTATAAATGCTTATTTAGTGTTCAAGAATGATAGCAACATCACACGATCCTACTTTATCGACGAGTTTCAAAAAGCTTATATCGGCACAAATACTGAGCGTGTCAATAAAGAAACGATTGTAGCACCTGCTGAAACATTTACGATTACGGCTGATGCAACTAGCTTATCGGCTGTGAATGTAAAGCGTGGTCAGGAAGTGATGATGAATGATTTGCTTGCTACCTATCAAACTGATGAGGTAGATGAAGAGATAACAAAGCTTGAATCAGAACGTACTGCCTATGAAACAGAATTAAGTGATTTACAGGATGCACTCGACCAAATTGAGGATGAATATGGAGATGGCTCTAATCCGAAAAGCTCGATTAATACGGACCAAATCAATGATAAACTATCTGTTACGCTAAAATTAGAGCTTGCTCAACAAAATTCAGCATCGACAGCCGTTGCACTGTTAAATCGACATATTGCCGAAACAAATCGTCAAATTGCGCTAATTGAAGCACAAATTACACAAATTCAATCTCGACAAGGCATTGTCAGCCCTATTGACGGTATCATATCTGCCATTAAAGAAGAAGCTGGTACAGTAACGTTTGAAATCTATTCTAATGAAAAAGCAATGTATGCCTATTTATCAGAAAAGGAATGGCAAAAGGTACAGGAAGGCCAAACCGTTGATTTTAAAGTCAAACATGTTAAAGATGCCTTATCAGGTGTGGTTTTAGAAAAACAAATGATCGCTACAGATGATCATACATTTTGGGCAAATGAGCTAGCCAAAACAGCAGCTTTACCACAGCCAACAAATTATGAAGTAACGTTACAGCAAGATGCTCCATTAGAGGACATCCCATTTTCAACTACAGGCAAGGCATCCATTATTGTCAATGAAGCATTCGATTCTTACAAAGTCGATAAATCGTGGCTAGCGACGACTAAAAAAGGAAATAAAAAGCTTTATATTATCAATCAGGAGGGCAAAATCCAGCTGATCGATATCAATGTGCAATTTAACACAGCGAAATCCGCTATTTTTATGGACTATGTAGAGGAAGGCACGCCAATGCTCTCTAATGAGAAACGTAATATTGCAGCCTATACCTTCCGCACATTGCCTGTTGAGAAAATACAATGGAGCCATTTTAAAGATTTAACTTGGAAACAATATGTGAAATACATTGTATTCTAAATAAAAAATCCGCTTCGCTCTCTTATGAGCTAAGCGGATTTTTTTGCTACGAACGAATCCTCTGTAGTAGCTACAGGGGATTCATCAATATTATTTTAATGATAAGCATCTATTTAAGAAGCTTGCAAATTGAGCACGTGTAATTTGTGCATCTGGTCTAAATGTATTGTCTGGGAAACCTCCAGTTAAATTATTCGCCACAAGTGCTTGGATATTGCTATATGCCCAATGTGTTGATTTAACATCTGTGAAGCTTACCTTACTTGTACCTGTTAATTTATACGCTCTTGTTAAAATCGCAGCCATTTCTGCACGTGAAAGCTGTCCATTTGGATTAAACTTCCCTGCTTCTTGCCCTTTAATAATACCAGCCTGCTCTACGGCAGCAATGGCACTGTAAGCATAGTGACCTTTACTCACATCTTTAAAGCTTGAATCCTTCGTCGTTGTTAGATTTAAAGCTCTAGCAATGATTGTCGCTGCCTCTGCACGAGTAATCGATGCTTCTGGCTTAAATGTTCCATTGGCATACCCTTTAATAAGCGATTTATTGTTTAGGCTTTGGATTTCAGAAAATGCCCAATGTCCTTTTGCAACATCTGTATAAATTAATTCCTCATGATTATCTTTATAGACAGCCTGTAATTGATCGAAGTATAGCTGCCCTTTCTTTTGAAGAGACGCTGTTGGTTGAGCAACATATAAACGTTCAAATTTCAATGGTTGCGCTAAATCACTCGGAATATTCGCCGTAACGTACTTCCAGCCATTCCAGTCTAAACCGCCCTGACTTGTGAAATCAATCGTATGCTTAGCGCCAGAACCATCAACAACTACACCTCTTAGCCAATGCTTACCGCCATCACCAAATACCCAAAGACCGATGTTTTTAGGCTGACCTGTCATAGCAATTGGTGTCTTAGCAACCATATAGGCCGCTTTTGTGCCTGTACCTGCTGTCGTAAAATCATAGTTTAATTGTAAGCTAGCAGTTCCCTGTCTAGCATACTCTTTAGAGCTTGCTAATGAAGCATTGGCTTTTGCCACTTCAGTTGTCCAAGATGACGCATTATCGAAGCTATCTAGTACGATAGGTTTTTCTGCTAAGTCTATTACTTTTACAGGTGTAGACGTACGAATACCTTCATATTCTGCGATAATTTTCCCTTCACCTTTTTGTGTAGCGGTAAAGGTTGCCCCATCCATTTTTCCGATATTTCCTTCCACAGTCCATTTCATATTGGCTGGGTTGATCGTCATCGGATTCAAGTATTGATCATAGGCACTTGCTACCTGCATATCTACAGACGAACCTTTCATTACTTGACTTACACTACTTAATGTAATCGATTTTGCTTGTCCTGGTGGCGCTGTATTCACAACCTGCAAAATGGCTGATACACGACGTTCACTGCCCTCTGATGGTCTGTTCACTAGGTTGGCAAAATAGCCACCTGGATTACGCACGACCATCGCTGTAGAGCCGCCTCCATCTAAGTTAATAGCCGAAGAAGCGCCCATTGAAATTAAATGAGAAGCTAAATCTGATAAATTCACACCATTACTGTGACCGCTTATGCGACCATCAATTGTTACAAGAGATACCTTCGTACCAGTGGCATCCACTGCAACTGCTGTACGTGGACTACGTGTTGAAGCAAAACCAGAATTCGTCGGCATCGAAATATCTACTTTGCCGTTTCGCACTAGCATTGGTCCAGCAGCTAAAATGAATTGAGCATCCATCCATTTTTGATCAATGGATAAGCTTACATCCACATTCGTGCCTGAAGTAATTGTACTTAATTCAGCAGCTAACTCTTTATTTTGAACAGAAATAACAAAGCCATCCGCTGGTACAGATGAGTTACCTTCTGCCCCATAGGCTGTTATATGCGAAACTGTGCCTGAAAACTGGTCACCAAAATGCAAGACATTTGTATCTTGGCTAGCACCTGTCACCACTAATTCTACACCCCATGTATTCGTACCTGTCGTTCTTTTTTCAGGTGTATATAAAACTGTTTTATTCGTTCCTCGTTCACTATTAATGAGATCAATAGGATAGCTTTTGCCATTCACTTGGAACGTTAGATTTGTTGTATAATAATCTGCTATCGCTTTCCCTGATTTTGATAAACCAAACGCAACTGGTTTTTGTGTTGGGCTATCATAGGTATCTCCTAAAATACCATAGTTCACTATTTCATTTTTTTCCGCTAACAAGTTCGCAGGCATACCATTACCTAAAAAGTAAGAAGCATTGACAGCTCCCACAACACGATGTCCATCATACGTATTTTGCTTTGCCATGGCTGATGTTGTTTTTAATGAATTAATAGGATTGGGCATACCGATTTCTAATTTTGTATATGTATTATTTAAATTAACATCTAAAACATTTACAAACTCACGAATAGAACCTGAAGTATAGCTTTGCTGTATATGTGTTACCTGTGGTGAAACCTCCGTTTTAACTTCACTGACTTTATTGCCTAAACCAGCTGCTTGGCCATCGATTGGGCTAACTGTTAGTATAAGCACAAATAGGGCTACAATAATTGTTACTAGTTTCCTTGCCAATTTCTTCACTCCGAATATATTCAAAGTATGGCACGATCTCATGTCACATGACCCGTGCCAGTGACTTTTTTATTTTGTTCCTACATAGATAGCTACTGGAAGATTGACACCACCAGCATGCATTAGTTCTAATTCAATTGTTCCTGATGAACCATCAATTGTGTACTCTGGCAGCTCAACATATTCTGTTCCTACTCGTAAAGAAGGCACTAAATATACCTTGCCATTGACCTTAATAGCACCACTATATAAACCACCACGACCAGCTAATTTCATCTTAATCGTTTTTGATGTGCCAGATGAATTTACCACTGGAATCGACACCTTATAGTTCATGCCAAAATGACCTGGATTACCTACTGCTCCATTAATCTGAGAGAAGGAATTTTCAGCCGTTTGTAAATGGTCTGTACGGCCGTTAGAAATGTTATAGCCTACCTCAGGAGAATCTACTGTATAGGCTGGTAGCTCTGCTAGAATTGTAGCACTTGGCCACGCCCCCCTTGGATGTTTAGCATATTCATCAACAGCAACCTGCTCTGATTGAATCGTTCTTAAGTCACTATTATCCTTTGTAAGCACTGTACGAATTGTATACTCTGGCTTTCCGCCGTTAGCCGCTTGGATATCTAGATCATGTAAAAAACCAATGATATAGTCGTATTCTAAATCGTATGTTTCAATGACCTTTGTTTCTCCTGGTGCAATCACAGTACCTTTACTTGTTGATCTTTGAAGCTTGTTATTTAAAACAGCATCAGCAATCGTTAAACCAATATCGTGGCCTACCCAGCTGTTCCCAGTTTTTTGGTTAATGCCCTTCGATTCTGTTACCTTAATACTCTCTGTAGTAGATTTATTTTGAACCGTAATCCCAAGCTTCACATCTGTCCCTAATGTGTTATAATGCCAACCAAAAATACGGTGCTTATTCGTTGCTGCTGTTGCATTCACATCGTATTGTGCAAGCGTAGCATTAGATTTAGGAACTAATTTACGTGTTAAAGTTTCTGGGTTGTCACTAATAAATAAATCACGATCTCCCTCTAAACGTGCAGAAGGAACGGCTTCTGGATAAGCTGTTGAGCCAAATGATTTTTCAAGGAAAGAGCTTGTATACATATAATGATAGACATATAAATACATTTCTCGTTTTTCACTTATATAACGCAAGTTTCCGCCTAATGCATTCACTACAAAGGTAATAGGAACGTACATCTTCCCTTTTTGAACAAAAGGAACCTCTTCTAAAGTGACAACTTCATTATTCACTAAAACTTGATTACTGTTATCCTTAAAAACAAAGCTCATGCCAGCTATTTGTAATTCAAAAGAGTTATCTGGTAGCCACATACCTGTTGAATCATCAAGGTATTCATATATATAATTCGCTGGGATGTAGGATCTTGATTGCTTCATCACAATTGGATCTTTCATCACAATGCGATGATTATTAATATGTAAAATATATGGGTTTTCTTGAGGTTGCTCTGGTGTTTCATCAGATAACGTAATATCTACACTTTGAGTATCGGGGTCCCAATTCACAGTGCCATCAAAGTTTTCACTGACAAAGCGTAATGGCATATAAGTTCGGTCCTTATACATAAACGGTGCGACATCCATCGCCACCTCTTCCCCATCTACTAATGCGTTCATAGAGTCAATCGTTAAATCGACAAGCTTACCATTTCGAGTAGCTGACGCTGTCAATGTATCCTTATTCCACTCCACATTCGCACCAATAGCTTCATATAATGCACGCATCGGTAATAATAAGAAATCCGATTTATTTAAGATAGGGTCATTGACACTAATCGTCTCTCCATTAATCGTAATCGAAACATTGTTTTTTATCTGAATTCCATCTTTACTAATAGCTGTTGCAGATGCTTGTCCAGGCAAAATAGTAGCCAAAGCAACTGCCGATACAATACATGTATTTCTAAGTTTCTTAAACATGCTAATCTCCTTTTTCACATTCCATAGTCTTTAACATCTTAACACGAAAAAACCCTAAAATGTGGGATTTTTATCGAAAAGTGTTGAATTCGGTACTAGAGTGCTAACCCCTCTCCTTCAAAAGCTTCATAGAAAGAAAAGGCTATTTCCAAATCTCCATGAACATTTTCTATCAAACGCATTGCTACTTGATAAATCCTTATGTATAACCCCCATCGTACTGTATTTTAAAGGTAATAAAGTCAGCTTTTTATCAAATTATATGTGCATAATATTTGATAAGTAACTTCATTACTATTAGAACTTCCAGTAAAGTTATATTTTCTTAATTAGACTTGTTTTATAAAAAAAAGTTACATAACTTTTGGGTAATCACCATAGAAAATGAAGTATTTGAGGATTACTACATTCAAAGCATCTCTAGGTTGGCCGATGCTTGATTGAACAGATGTGAACACTATAAATATAGCTGATTCTCGTTAATGATACTTAGTTAGATGATATCGAATTCGTTTTTTGTAGTGTATTAATTTCACTTGTGCAATATATAAATAACAGGTTATAGCACATGCTCAGCGTACTAAAAAACCCCTCTTCTAATCGTGAAGAGAGGCTGGGTAGTTGCCAAATCGCTAAATTTAATAAATCTAAAATATGTTTAAATTGTTGGTTATTACTATGTCGTAAGTATTGAATTAATGGTCGTTTAGCAACAGATTTTAGCATATCAAAATTTGATTTTAGACTAGTTTATCTTATCTACTAAATAAACGCTATATGTACTATCAAGCTTAAACTTATTTTTTATTTTTAAAGTTTTTGAATCCCATATAGAAATTACATTTTTATCCTCTTTATAAGAAGCTGTATAAAATTCGTTGGCATCATAATCAACATTTAAAAGATTTTTATTAGCTGTATTTTCTATTATCTCCATTTGAGGAGAACCAGTACTAAATGATACTTTTACTATAAAATTTAATTTTTGATCAATAGCGTTTAAAACAATATTAATCAAAAGATCTCCATTCTCTAGCATTAAATTTTTTTTGAATTCTATATTAACTATATCATCCATTATAGCTGAAAAGTCAGAAGAAAAAGTGCTTACTTTTAAATCACTACTTATTTCTACAATATCTCCACTATACATAAATAAATATAGTTTATTATTTTTACCAGTAAAAGAAAAATAACTAGGATACTGGTTTAAATTAACTTCATCTATAATTTCTAAGTCCTTATTATATTTCCTTATTTTTAAAATATCCTCACTATTTTCTTGTGCATCTTTTACAATCCCTACTACAATTGGAGCACCTTCAAGTATTGTGATATTTATGTCCCAGCATCTTATCTATTGGTATACGTAAAAATATTGTAGAAGGCTCCAATGCTATCAATTTCGCGCAAATGTGTACCGCCACCATAAGTCATTTTTAAATGATACGTTGTAAAAAGACCTAAATTGTGGCTGCTAAACTGCTCTACCGTATAAACGTGTTGACCGGCAGTGCATGTGCCGTTGTCATAGCATTGCAAACCATGTTTATTTGCCAATTCATTATAGTACGTAGTTTCTGAAGGTCTTGTGAACAGAGCAGTCACGCATATCAACGCAAGTACAAGGACAGAAATGAGAGGTTTTTTCTTTAACAAAATGCTTACAAAAATTGTAGTAACGATAATTAAGATTAATAGAATAAAAAATACAATAAACATTGAATCCTCCTTTTATTTACTAACTCATAATGAACAAAATAACTTCAAATAATCACCATAAAAAAAGACAGAATGCCAAACTTTTAGGGAATACATTTCACAAGTAAAATAGAAATTATTTAACCGCTTTTTCGTTCTTTCCTTCCGATGATATTTTAAGAAATTCAATCTCTGCAAGATATTCCACTATACACTACACATGTACGTAAGAATATCTAAGAAATGATATGCTGCTAACTTTAAAGTTTGGTATTCAATCATCGGAAGCCCTCGGATATTTAATGCGAATTTAACCATATTTCCGATTTCTGTTAACATCTCAAACTCTGGTACTTTTTATTGCCTAAATCTATTGTAATGTCATGACTTCTTATTGCTATTCTTTACGTTTATCCATAATCTTTATTCACCTCTAGGAATAATTTATCACATTACATATATAATTTTCCATATTTTCAATGTTATAAAAAGGTATAATTTAGACGTTGATCGCTAATAAGCTGAGCGATTAATAGCTATCATTCCTTTTTCTCAGCTATCTAAAGCTTCTTACAAATATTAAATTTCATTTTATACTTCTGACTAACGGTGATATATTAACTAGCCTTTTACCCATAAAGTTATTTAATTTAGAGGCAAAATTATTCAACATTCCGTCAATTATAGGAGTTATATTTAGTAATATAAAAAAATTGTCACAAATCATAATGCCTTTTCCATATTAGGTACTACATCCAATAGAGCTGGCCAATCTTCCTCTTTTACCCACCCTGATACAAGACTGTATTCTGAACAAAGTGTTAATGCTGTAAATGATAATCCTATCGCCATAGCAAGCTTATAATCCTTTCCTGCTACATACATATAAAGATTTATAAGTGTTGCTACTATTGCAATAATCCCTAATATTATCCACATAACTATACCTCCATATATTTTTATTTATGTCATGTAATAATACTAATGTGCATTAGTTTTCTATACGCAAATATTCGGAAGGATTTCTCATGACAAAATGTTTTTCAATAGACATTAAGACATCATCATTTCCAGGTAAAGAAACCACGGCAATTGCCTCTTTAAACGATAACCATTTATATTCGCTGTGTTCGTAATTTAATGTAACTTCTTGTTGTTCTTCAACATATCCAACAAATACAGGTGCAACATAAATATAATTTTCTTTTGGTGAATATATTTGAACAAATTTATTAGGAGTATATAATAAAACCTTTGTAATACCAGTTTCTTCTTTGATCTCTCTTACAGCAGACTCTCAAGCAATTCCCCTTCCTCGATACCTCCGCCAATATAACACCAAACATTTTTTAAAACAGATGTAGACCTTTTCAATAACAGTACTTTATACTCTTTTTTAATAGAACAATTGCAACACCTGTACACTTTATTGGAACTTCACCATAATCTCCACTTCTTTACTCACCTCGAAGTGTTTTTCTATAACCCTTAAATTTCCCTTTTGCTTTAAATACAATTATTCATAATCTCAATATAGAGAACCAAAATTTATGGTAATTGTTTCCTATAATTAAACGTTCCTCAAGAGTACGGCCCGATTTTTGAACAACAAGTTAAACAACACTCTTCAACTAACCGGCCACGTTAGCTGAATAACAATAATCTTTAAGAAAATAGCCTTTTTCGAAGAATGCTGCTAAATGAAAGCATTAGATATTTAAAAGATATTGTTATATTTTGGATCATTGGAAAGGTCTAATGAAATAGTATAATTAAGGGTATTTAACTTGTTTCATAAGAGGTGCTGAGTTTGTTTAAAAAGAAAATATTAGTTGGTCATTCAGAAGATACTGTCCAGGCAATTATCGAACACTTAGATAGAAAAAGCGTTCCGTTTGAACTAGGCATCAAAGATATTTTAAGGCAGCCGTCCGAAAGACTCCGCTCGAAAAAAATAATGAAGTATACATAGTGTTTTATGCAGTCAAATTTCGAAAAGAATATGCAGGACAAGTAGAAGCTATTGTTGAGCAATATGTATCTCAAGAAGATGTAAAAAATGGTGTATAGTGTCAAAAAAGAAAGATAGAAAATTAGAAAAGAAGGAAACATCTCTTTTTTCAGTTGTGTCTTTTATAAACTATATAGCGATGCGAATCATCGCTCAAAGTAAGATTGATGGTGGAGGAATTCTTTCGTATACGGCTTGTGTGGTCATAATGATGACTGGTGCATTTTTGACGACAAAATGTTATAAGGAGATGCAAAAAGAATCGGGCCATTGGAGACTGATTAGTATGGGGTTGGCAATAATTGGTATTGGTGTGATAATTTATGCTGCTGCTTTTTTATCTTTACTTCGATAATATTTTCAGAAACTTTTTCGGAAGCAACAATCTATACGAAAAAAAGGCATTTGTAAAATCGCAGTGAATCTTGCTCTTTTTTTGGCTGTTTTCTCAAGGATTGTTGCTATAAAGAAAAGATGGGCTTATACAACAATCGAGCGCGTTTATGGAGTAATGTAGGTAGAAAATGATCAAACTTTTTTATAAAAACCAAACTAAAAAACTCAAAAGAAGAATCCCTTTTGATCAATCAATCTTTTTTCAAAAGGGATTCTTCTTACTTTAACGCAAAATAAAGGTTTGCAAGGTATTTTGCTCAAATTTTATTTCAAAGCAACATACTTTCTTTACAGAGCTTCTAATATAAACTTCTCGATTAAATATTGATAAACAACCTATTAGTCATTTGATAAGATGTTTATTATATTCAATCCACTTTTACATCTCCCTCTCAACAGCTCTATTTTGCCATTCGAACCAAATCCCAGAACATTCACTACAATGAATGTCTACCCCATTCTTTCTATTCATATCTCTATAAGTAAATTTATTTCTTTTACGACAACTGTAGCAAAATATTTCTTTTTCTTTATAAAATTCCATATTTAACCTACCTGATTTTTACTTATCCATCTCCTTTTTTCATTAAAGTTATTCAAGCATTAAATACTTAGAAGTTAAACTTTTAAGAGTTTGCTATTGCTTATTTATTGGTTTATTAAGAAAAGGTTTGTATTAAAAATCAGATTACATTGATTAAGAAATATAATAAACATTACAAAGTATCACTCTATATTAACTAAACTGGGAATTTTTCTTTCTTAAGTTTACTTTCTTTCATAGAGTAGATACAAAATAAAATAAGAGACTATCATATAATATGATTGCCTCTGAATTTAACTTTGGAAAGAAACAAATTCTAGAAATAAGTTTTTTATAAATCTACTCTAGATCCTACGCTTCTGCTAGTTCCAACCTTCACATATATTGCCATACAAAGTCCAAACGGCTAACTATAATACTTCAAACATTCCATACTTCCAACCCTCATATTGATTTTCTTAGGTTTTTACTATCCATGTATAAGAGCGATCGGTTTAACAGTCAATCCTTCAATTGCCACTAAAGGATTGCGTCTGCGTCTATAGTGAGTTCCTAAATTTAATAGCGCAACCATAAAAAAAGAAAAGTACTATAGAGAGTATCTCTCCACAGTACTTTTCTTCTATTTACAATATTTTTTGGGTGCCAAACATTCCCTAATTATTGAGCAGCAACTGTAAGGTCAATTGTTACAGTTTTTTCTTTACCATATTTAGCAACTTTAAATACTACATTACCTGTAGCATCAGCTGCTGGTGATGCTGGATGAGTAACTTCACCAGTAGTATTTGCAATAGCAGTATTAGCTGAATTTTCAATTGTTACAATGAAACCTGCAGCAACTAAATTTTGAGCTCTAGTTTTTACGTTTTCACCAGTTACTAATGCTGGATTCTCAAGAGCTGTTTTAGTAATTTTAGCAGCTTCAAGTCCTACTAAACCTTCTTCTTTAGTTTCAAGTAGTGATACGTTTGTTACTAAATCTTTTTGAGCAGTTGTTAAAGCTTCAAAATCTGCTCTAGCAGCTTCAACTTCAATAATCGAAGTTGCATTTGCAATTTTTGATATTACAGAAGCAACTGCAGTATCCACTTTACCTAATTCTACAGTAGTTTTTTCGATGTCAGCAATCGTATTTGCCACTGCTGCCTTGTCTTTAACGTAACGAACTTCTTTTGCAGAAGAAACTGTAGCAGAAACTAGTGGTTTTGCTAAAGTTAAGATAATAGATGTATCATCAGCATCAGATTTTACGTCAATTAGAGCAACTTTAGCTTCATCATCTAAATTATCAAGTACTATGAAATCATTTTTTGCAGCATCAATATCTGTAACTTGTACTGCTTCGTTGAAAGTAATTTTGATTTTAGTGTCTGAACCTTCAACTTTTGTAATTTCTTTGACAGTTGCTTTGATTTTGTCAGTGATTGTTTTTGAAATAGGTGCGATTTTTTTACCTAATACATCAACAGTTGATGGATCTTTAACTTCTAATTTAAGAGTTTCACCATTCACATGTTCTTTTAAATCAGTTTTTAATGTGAAAGTTACTGTTTTACCATTAGAAGAGATTTCATGATGAGCGATATCATAACCTTCAATTTTGAAATCACCTTGATTTAATGATTGAATTGCGTTAGTGAACACTACTTCAACTTTATCTTTAGCAGTGGCTTTAACAGTATCGATCGTAGTATCGCCTTGTTTTCCTAAATCATGTGTTTTAGTGTATCCTTCTAAGTGATTTCCAGCTAAATCTTTAACTAGAGATACTTTTACTTTATAACCGTTATGGTCAGTAATAGTTTCATTTAATGTAAGAATAACACCTTTTGCATCTTGAGTTACATCGAATCCTGTGATTTTTAATTTGTTACCTTTTGAATCAGTAATCTCATATTTATCAGTCTCAACGATTGAACCGTCTCCACTTGTAGCCATTACTTCATTAAATGAAACAAAAATTTGGTTTTTATTTAGAAGAGTAGCACCTTCAAATTTTGGTGGTGTTACATCTTTAACTGATAAAGTTGTAGTGTATGGTAGCATTACATTTTTCATCGTAGTGTTATCAGCTACACCAGTTATAGATAATGTATAATCAGCGTTATCTTTAATATTACCTAATAAAGTAAGTGTTACTTCTTTATCTTTTGATACATCAACAGTTGTTGAAATTGGTTGTGTTTTGCCATCTTTATCTTTAATCACATAGTTAGCAGCTTTCTTAGCTGTATCTGTATCTAGTGATTTTGTAAATTTAATAACAACTTGCTTGTTGTTATCTTTATTAATACCTGCACTAATTACTTCTGGACGAGTTAGATCGACTACAGGAGTTACTTGAACTTTTGTATCTTTATCAATTACGTTACCAGAGTAATCTTTTACATTAGTAACATATAAATCTGTTGTGTAAACAAGTTTATTGTCACCATTAAATGTGAATTCATAAGTATCATCAGTAAGTTGTTTTACAGATGCAGCTTGTTTTTTAGCTCCACCTTGCATCCAGTAGACGTTTGAAGCAAACACTTGCTCTACAGGCTCAGAGAATTTAAGAACTACTTTCTCAAATGAAGCACTTACAACTGAAGCTACAGTTGGAGCAGTTTTATCTTCAACAACGTTGAATTTAGTATCAGCTTGAACTGTTTTGAAGTTGTTGTAATCTTGAGTACCTTCTGCAGTTAGAGTGTGTTCTCCATCTGTTAAAGCAGAAGATAATTTAATGATTACAGTGTTTAATTTCGTTGAGATATTACCTACAACTACTTTACCATCAATTTTGAATTGTGAAGTTGTAGCTGATTTTACTGGTTCGCTGAAGTGTACGCGAATAGTTTTGTTACCTAAAGCTTCAACTTTAGCTACAGTTGGCACTGTGTTGTCAAGAGGCTTGAATTTTAAATCTTTAGCATTGATAACTTTATCGCCAGCTTTAATGTTATTTACAGCTAATTTGTATTCAGCTTGGTTCTCAAGGTTTGTAACAACATTTAAAGTTACAGAGCGACCATCTTCTGCAACAATTACTGAATCAACTTCAGGAGAGTTAGTACCTGTAAGAGTATAGTTACCTTTTTCACCAGCTGTAGAAGGATCAACTTTACCGTCGAACTCTACTACTACTTGTTTAAGGTTAGTTGCAGTTTCAGTGCCAATAATAAAATAAAAAAACAAACCCAATTCCAATCATATCAAGGGTTTGAGCTTATTTTATCAGTGTTAACAATTCAGGTTAAATATAAAATTATGAAATCCCTCGGTCATGAAAAGATAGAAACGACTATCATTTATATGGAGAAGGTTTTAGAAACAGATCAGCATGCTATTCATGAATGGGAATCGGAGAATTTTAATAATTATATCTAAAAATTCAAGATTTGGTTTTTGTTTGTTTGTTTGATTAACTACTTTTCAATAATTAGGATAAAAAATAATAATTGCTCCTATTTCTACATCTATGGAGGGATTCCCGCAGTTCCATCATAGTATATTGTTATTGTTGCTTGTCTTAAGTTTTGTAATGATTGAAATTTTGATTTCCATACACCTGCAAATAACCTTTTATAGCATGCACGCAATAAAGAAATATATTCAACAAATAAGTCATTTTTGAATTTTTTAAATCACTAATAAATTATTTATTTCAAATTCACCAATAATGGCTTATATCTCAAAATTTTAAATGATCAGCAAAAATAGAGTCTGATAGTAAATAAAGAAAAATATTCAATTGGCTTATATTTAATATCAAAAAGCGACTATACAATCCTGTTGTAATGTCATTTCCCAAAGTTCCTGCGTACTAGAACCAAGTGTTAGATATGGTTGCTCTTTTAGTATATCTTCTTTTATATCGACCGTTATAGAATGCCCTTTGATACAAATTATATTTACAGATTTTAACATTAACAATATATCTCTAACTCTCAAAGTGAATAAAAAGAGGCTGGGACAAAAAGAAAAAATGTTAGACAAAGATACATATGGTCTAGCATTTTTTGATTTAGGAAGGATTATTTAACTCTGTGAGGCGGAAAAACTATTATCCATTTTCGCTATTTTTTAAAATAATCGAGTTCTGTCACAGCCTCTTTGGTTTAATGCTATATTATAGTCTATTTTAATGCTAAAACAGTATTTAAACCGGTATAATAAATAATTTCATTTGCAAAGCCTAAATAGTTATTTTCATTTGTTATAAAGTTGTATATTTCACTATCCTCATTCATTACATATGCTAAAAAAACATATCGTCGAATGTCAGTGCCCAACTTTGTTGTCATTCTACAACATTTTGTTAAATGATAATAAAGTTGGGCACTGATACAGAATAAAACCGTTATTTTCGAACTAAATGATTCAGAAAGTACTAATAAAGTTGTTAACTGAACAGGGAATGTTATACAGTTCCAATATTCGTCTATTAACTGTTACCAAACAGTAAGAAAACCTCTTTTTTAATATTGCAATCTACAAGTAAAATTCCTATATAATTTCCCTTTTTAAGAATTTAACATTACTTTAGGGTTAGGCCCTATTGAGTCTGTAAATTCAATAAGTTCTTGGAAGTCTTCTGCAATTTTACCGAAATGAAGTGTAGCAATGACGATTTCTTTATGTAGACTTTTAATAAAGTTTGATTATTTTACCGATATTAACCTTTATATGAGAACAAATCTAAAGAGCATGTTTTGATAAAATATTGAACAAAACATGCTCTTGTTTAATGAAGCATATTAAATTTTAATAAAAAGTTAGATTATTTTTGAAACTCTTGTTGCACTAAAGCACCCGTTAGCCATCCATGTCGTGTAAAATTATCACTACACCACAGAAAATGAAAGATGATTACGTTCTTTCATGGGAGTACAATAAGTACCTGGAATTCGTCCATCTATGTTTTTATCCACATTAAAGGCTTATATATAGATTTTTCAAAATAATTATCTATTCGTTTATTTCTATTTCGTTCTTTTTCGTATTGCATATACGACTATCAACAAAAGAGGTAAAAAAAGTCCGATTGATAATGTTAAAGAATTACCCGTTGTAAAGTCAAAATATTTTTGGTAGATGATATTAGGAAAAATCACGAGAGAAAGGACAACAGCAATCATGCCTAACGGTAATGTTAAAGGACGGTAATCTTTCAAATTCAGAATTTGTGCCATCCCTAAAACGGCAGCGTAAAAATAAAGGGTCGTCTTAAAATAGAGAGTGATAATCCATAGTGATGCTATTAATCCCTCAATACGCTGTATAAAATTCCCGATATTAATCTTTTTGGTCAATTCATAACTTGGATAAATCTCTCCTGCAGTTTTCTCAAAACCTAATACTGTAACACACAAAAATGTAATAGAGATGATGACGATGCCGCCTATTAAGTTTCCAATTAGAAAAGTTTTTTTCTCCGATACCGGGAATTGATCTGATACTTACAACCGAATAACCAAAAGAGGCTCTAGCAGACTACGACAAGCTTTGTATATGGCTGCTAAATGTGCTATTCGTGACTGTCAAAAACAGAAAACAACGGATGAAACCCTTCCTCGTAATAAGAAATTACGGGCGTTTTATGATAAAAAATGGGAAGAAGGAAAACCATTTAGAGTAGCAGTAAGAGTTTGTGCAAACAAACTCTTACATTGGATTTATGCACTTTTAAAAAGCAAAACTTCTTTCCAAGACTTAGCTTGATTTAACAATTTAACTAAGTAGACCTGAACTTTCCAAATCAAGTATTTGGACGGTTATTTGGTATACACAAATTTAGTATAACATGATATTTTTATTATTTTTAATGAAAATTATTGACAACTATTAGCTGGTTTGTTGAATACTTAATAATCGCTACTTGTATTTTCTTGAGTAAATAAATTCTGTAATTGGAATTGTACCAAATGTAAGACCTACCACTATAACCATACGGTTCGCCATAATATATCAAAATGAGGTTTTATGAAAATAAGGATTGTATTTGATTGTGTTATAATGGTCTGAAGGTTGTTATTTCCAAATCTTCATAGTGCTAGTAGAATAACGGACATCAAACCTGAAATAATTTAAATTTTCGTGGGTGATAATTTGAAAATTTCAATAGAAGAAATAAGTAGAGAACTGGAAGAAGAAATCCTCATTAGGTGTCATGAGGTAGATGAAGAAATACATGAAATTGTAAGTAAACTACAAACTGAAACCCTCATAATACTCGGATATCAAAATGATAGAGTTCATCGTGTTAATCTTAGGGATATCTATTATTTTGAGGCAGTTGACGGAAAGGTTTTTCTTTACTGCAAGGATAACGTTTTTGAGGTAAAACATAAGCTTTATGAGTTAGAGGAAATATGCAAAGATAAGGAATGTTTTCGTGCCACCAAATCAACCATTCTAAACATAGCTAAAATTTCGTCCGTTCATCCTTCCTTTAGTGGTCGATTTGAGGCAGTGCTTGATAATGAGGAACGTGCTGTTATATCAAGGCAATATGTGCCTGTCCTAAAAAAAATGCTTGGATTGTAAAAGGTGGGATAAATATATGAAACTTTCCGAATTTGTACAAAACATCATTAGGGATTTCTTGATTATCTTCGCATCTATAATTATTATTATTACTATTTTAAGACAAATATATTATCCCGATATGGCCTTTGATTTAAAGTCTATTTATATCATTATTGCGTTTTCATTTTCAAGTGCACTAACAGGATTTATTTTATATTCTCCTAATGAAATAAGTGAAAAGAAAATGCGGCTAAAAATTGCTGTTCATTTTTTCACCTTGGAGATTCTATTGATTACCCTTGGCGGCATTTTTGGGATTGTGAAAAGTGGATTAGATGTAATTATTATTGCACTGCAAATTGCTGTTATCTATATTATAGTTCGTCTGTTGTCATGGAAAAATGATATAAATGAAGCCAAAAAAATTAACGAAAAACTAAAAACATTTAAGAAAAATGATAATGAGTAGTCAATAAAATCATTATGCAGTTTTTTCTGCAACAGAATATTTTACGGTAAACTTTATAGTTTACCGCTTTTTTTTTGCATCTTATTTACCTGTAGAAGCAACTTACCGTTTTTCTATATACTTCTTTTCGGCTGCTTATTATGATGAGTTAATAAAATTGATTTAAAAAAAGGAGTAACAAAAATGGGAACTTTATTATTGATAATCACTTTGATTTTCGAAATTGTTTCTGCAGTTTACAGTATGGCAACAAAGCAATACCATAGAAAAATAAAGAATTACATTAGGATTGCTGTATTTATTGCATTTGTAATACTCACACTTTCCTCTGTGATTGTGTGGAGTTTACGCTGGGTAATGCTTGGTATACTGCTTCTCCTATTAGCGGTAAATGCGACAGTTTATCTTATCCGTAACAAGGAAAACAAAAAATATAAAACTTCTAAAATTGTGTGGAGATCCATTGTAATGATGGTTGTAACAGTATTTGCACTTGCACCTGCAATTGTTTTTCCGCAGCATAAATCACCAAAAGTAACTGGTGAATATAAAGTTGCAACCGCTACTTACACATATACGGATAAAAACCGTATGGAGGAATTTACGGATAAAGAGCAACACAGATTTGTGAACGTAGGGTTTTGGTATCCAAAAAATAGAAATGGTACATACCCACTTTTGGTGTTCTCACATGGAGCATATGGCATTAAGGATAGCAATAGCTCTACCTACACTGAACTTGCAAGTCACGGTTATGTAGTCGTTTCCATCGATCATCCTTATCATTCCTTCTTTACTCGTTCAGAGGATGGAACAGTAGCTAGGATCAATTCAGGTTTTAGCCATGAAGTCGAAAATATGAATAAAGGCGTTTACTCGAATGAAGAACTGTACAATATCATTCAAAAATGGATGAAACTGCGAGTAGACGATATGAATTTTGTCATTGATACAATCCTTGAAAAAGAAAAAAATGACAATAACCCCCTTTATCAACATATCAATACAGAGAAAATTGGTGTGTTCGGGCACTCAATGGGAGGTGCCGCAAGCGTTTGGCTAAGCAGAGAGCGCGATGATGTAAGTGCAGTAGTAAATATCGATGCCCCTTTCTTTAGTGAACTTGTTTATAACAAAGCAGATGATAATTTTGTGGCAAGCAGCAAAGTCTACCCAACCCCACTTTTTAACATTTATTCAGATGATGTTTGGCGACAACTGGATAGTACTCCTGTTTATGTAGCGAACAAACTCAACAATAGACAGTTCGAAGGAGCATATACTACTCATTTTAAAGGGGCAAAACATTTAAGCTTGACCGATTTACAGCTTTTCTCCCCAATACTTGCAAATACGCTGCAAGGTGGAAAAGCCAACATCGATTCCTATTACTGTATTGAAATGGAAAATGAATTAATTCTTGAATTTTTTGATTATGAATTAAAAGGCATTGGTCATTTCAATCCCAAGAAGACATATTAATTTTGTATCTAAATAGACTTTGGTTTTGTACAAAATACCTGCCTTAACTGGCTACACAAAGAGGCAGCGATATAACTAATTAGCTCTTTGCGAAAGCCGAATCACTTTCAAATAAATTAAGCACTATATTTAGAAAACCCGAACAATGGTAAAGCACCAGTATGAGTGTCTTGCCATTGTTCGGGTTTTACTTTAGCTAAAATGTTTTGTCTCAGCCTCTCTTATATTTAATATAGATTATTATTTTTAAAATAATTATGGAATACTTAATGGTAAAAGCCATCCTCCACAATCTGGCCCTTAATTAAAAATACGCATCTCTTTATTAAAGAAATGCGCCCTTTAATGGACTAACCATAATAGGTCTCAATCATACAAACCTTTAAATCACCTTTAAAATAAAGTCATCCCCTCAGTGTTGTTAATATGCTTTGTCATGAAATTCCTCCTGTTTTGCCATACATAACTCTAAAATATTATTATCATAATTTACTTTTTTTGATTTTGTAATCTTGCTCTTATATTCCCAAATCCGTACAAATGATGAATTTTGGGTTTATACTAGTTTTCCGTGGAGGTGATTACATGAGAAAAACCAAAGCAATCGAGGAAAAGAGAGGAGTTTTGGATGCTGAACAAAAGATGAGTGTTGAAATTGATTAATGGAGGTATTTTATGAAAAATAACAAACATTTTAATTTTTACAAGCTTTGGCTAGGACAGTCTATTAGTTTGTTAGGTACCCAGTTTACAGTAGTAGCATTACCTCTTTTTGCATTAGAGGTCCTAGAAACAAGTGAGGCGAATGCTGCCTTGCTTCGTGGGATTATATTCTTACCTTATCTAATTTTCGGATTAGTGGCCGGTGCTTTGATAGACATCCTTCATAGAAAAAAGGTTTTGCTAATTTGTAGTATATGCCAAGGCGTTTTATTTTTATCAGTATTCATACTGACTGTAACAAATATAATAACGTTCCCTTTATTGGTGTTTCTCATGTTTTTAAATGGAATATTTACGACTTTTTATAACATTGCCATTCCTTCTTTCTTACCAGAAATAGTAACAGATAAAGACAACTTAAAAAAAGGAAATGCTCAACTAGCCCTTTCGGAGTCACTTTCAATAGTAATCGGTCCTATGCTAGCAGGAATAGTAATTACTCTAGTCGGATTAACAGGCTTATTCACTGTTGACGCGGTAACGTATTTTATTTGTTTTGTGTGTATATTATTTATTTCAAGGTTTAAACCGCAAACAGAAGGCTCTTTAAAAAACGTAAATATAAAATCGATATATATAAACATATATGAAGGTTTAATATATTTTAAAAGCCACCCTGTATTAGAACCTATTGTAAGCTGTGGTGCTGTTTACGGTTTCTTTAAATACATACTAAATAGTATTTTAGTAATATTCCTATATAAGGTAATGGATCTATCTGAACTTGAAATAGGCTTTGTTGTAGGCTCGGCAGCGTTGGGATTTTTAATAGGGAATACGATACTCGTCAAAAAAAGTCAACAAATTAATAACACAAAAATGCTTGTTTATAGCGCTACTGTATCAGTTATCGGTCTGTCCTTAATACCGGTAATGGGATATTTGGGAACCGTATTCGGTATAGTAGCTGCAAGTATCATACATGGTATGGGAGAAGGTGTATTTGGTCCTTACGCTGCAACCATACGACAACTTGCCTCACCAAATCACATGCTGGGCAGAGTAAATGCTGTACAGCGTACGCTTAATTGGGGAGCTTGGGCATTAGGAAGTTTTGCTAGTGCTTTTTTAGTTTCTATATTTGGACTTCAAACAACGTTATTTATAGGAGGTTTCGGAACAACATTGTGTTTAATAGTGTTATTAAGGCGAGGCATATCAAAAGGAATCAACATTGAATATACGACTTCAATTTAGAGGAGATAAATATGATGGATAAGATATTAAAAGGAACTGAAATAGAAAATACACCACACGTTTTATTTATAGGAGGATGGACTAAACCTATACAAGATGCTTTAGACAGGGGGTATACTGTTTCGTATATAGGGTCTTACACTAAACACATATATTTTGATGGAACTATCTTAGAAAAGTGTTTCTATAAAAAAGAAATAGACACAACAAACATACCCTTATGTGTCTACTATGCTGAAGAATTATTCAAAGAGAAACCGTTTAATCTGGTTGTATCTTTCAACGAATTAGCCTTGGATACGGCAAGCATTATTGGAAAGATTTTTAATGTTAAAGGATTTTCTTACAACGCTAATTTGATAACCCGCAATAAAGACATGATGCGTGAAATTCTAGTAGGCAAGGACTATTCGATAGATTCGATAATTTGCAACAATATAAAAGAAATCAATGAATTTTTGCATAAAAAAGATAGTATTATAATAAAACCTCCGATTGGCGCAGGTGGTAAAGGGGTGTCAAAGCTAGGCATTGGAGATAACGTAGAGGTATTTATTAAAGATAACGGTATTCAACTACCTATTTTAGTGGAAGAGTACGTTGAAGGTGATGTAGTTTACACAGTCGAAGCCATTTCTAATAACAAAAAACATTCTATACTAGCCATATCAGCTGAAATATTTAAAGAGGATACGTTTTTAATAAACTATACTATTATGCCAGCACCTATAGATGAATCTCAAAAAAAATTAATCATTGAGAAAGTAATGCTATTCTTGGACGACATGCAACTAGAAAATGGTATTACTCATACAGAAGTAAAGTTAGACAAACAAAATAAGCCAATTATCATAGAGTCTCAAGTTAGGATAGGTGGAGGTAATATTTGGAAAATGGTAGAACTAACAACCGGTATATCTCAATTTGGATACTATTATGATGCATTAGCTAATAAGACTATAGATGAATTTAGATGTGTACCTTCAAAATGCCAAGCTATGTCCTTAAGCTTAATTCCAAAACCAGGTTGCTTAAAAGAAATCAAGTTTAAAGGGTTAGCTAACATATCCGAGGTCGTATTAATTGATCTTTTAGTAAAAGAAGGTGACATCATACCAACTATTGTAGACAGTACTCACCGCAAAGGATATGTATTATTTACAGCTAATGATATAAAACATATGTACGAAGTTGCAGATAAAATATGTGACAATATAACGTTTGTTTATCAGGATTTGTCAGAATGGAAACCTTCTTTTAAAAAAGGACTTTAAAAAGGAATGTGACACATGACTTTTTTGTAAAACTGATTTTTCTACAGGTAGAAATGATCCCAATAAAAAACTACACATGTTATGGCGGCATCTGTAAATGGAGGCATGCCAACTTATCCAGATAGTTACCGAATTATTGATGAGATGAAGAATCGTTACCCGATTACGTGGCTAACTGAAATGGCTAAAGTGCAACGTTCGGGCTATTATAATTTGGTAAAAAACAGGAAAAGTATCGTTACGTCAACGGAATGATATCCTTTTAAAGGAGCACGTTTTATCGATTCACCAAACACATAAAATGTATGGCTACACACGTATGCAAATCGCCTTAAGAGACAAAGGCTTCAAAGTAAATCACAAAAAAGTCTATCGATTAATGAGTGACCTAGGCATTCAGTCCATTATCCGTAAGAAGCGTCGTGTGTGGAAAAACCACGTATCTCGTGTATTCGATAACATCGTAGAACGCCAATTTAAAGAGCGTACAGAAAATGAAGTATTCGTCACAGATATTACGTACTTACCAACCAAAACTGGTTTTCTCTATCTTTCTGCGGTTCAAAATTTATATAATAACGAAATTGTCGCTTGAAGGATAAGCAAACGAAACGATTTAAAACTGGTCATGGATACGCTTGAAGAATTGACAGAAAAAAGAAATGTGTATCGAAGTATTCTCCACTCAGTTCAAGGCTTTCAATACACATCGATTAACTATCATCAAACAGTGGAACAACTCGGCATGATTGGCAGCCATTCACGTAAAGGGAACTGTCACGATAATGCCTATATTGAATCATTCTTCTCCCATTTTAAAACCGAGTGTTTGTATCTACTACAGGATAATTCTGAAGTAGAAATTATCCAAGCCGTTGAGCAATATATCTACTTTTACAACTATAAACGTTTTCAAAAACGACTCAACCATCTAGCGCCGATAGAATATCGACACCAGATGGCTGTGTAGTGTTTTTTAGTGCTGTCAACTTGACAGGGGTAAGTACAATAAAAGAAATGCACCCGATTGCTGAACAAAGTTAAAAGAGCACACATATTATTATTTGTTCCAAAACTCGTCGTTTATGGTATCTTTTTGAGAAAGAGGAAAATGGATATTTACGTTAAGATAAATAAGAGATTATGAAACAGTGTATTTAAGCAAACGGAACAGCATTCTTTAACTATATTCTTAGTCAAAAAGAATCTAATGGTTTAAACCTTTAAAGTCCATAAAAATACACCCCTGTAAAACTTGACAACTAATCAACTTCTACAGGTGATATCAATTTTATTTTTTCAACTCAATGACAATCGGATCGAGTTCGATTTCGGTGTGACCTTGACCAGACATAAGACTTGCGATTTCAACCGGTTGGATAATAAGCTGACTAGCACCTTCTTGGATTGGACCGAATGCTGTCGTTCCTTCAAAGTTTTTCCCATTATCAGTTGAAACGCCACCACCACCGGTGCCATTCATGTACACATGGCCGAGATCATCTGAAACTCGAAATACTGGTGTTACACTTGGCCATTGTTCAAGGAGTTCGTCTGTCACGACTTGCTCATAGGCAATAACTGTCGAAACATCCGTGAATTCAACCGATTTTAAGGTAAAGTTCATATCTTTCCTCTGTACAGTTTCATTCACGAGCTGTATATCTCCTTCTAAACGATCTAATGAAAAGTCGAATGACCAATCACCTTTTCCTTCTACTCCTTCATGATTCGTAAATGTTGTAGGCTCCCAAGTTAACTGTACCGTTTCTGGATATACATCATCTTTGAAGTGAGGTGTAAGTGTCGCAATCCCAACATAACGAGTATTGCTAATTTTTGTAATTTTACCCGTACCATCACTTGCTATTGACCCCTTTACATCAAACCAGTGAGGTGCAAGTGTATCGAGATTTTCACCAAATGGATGCTCGGTTTCAATTGCATAGGATACCGTAATATTCGTCCCATCATATACAGCATTATCAATCATGACCGTAATACCATTACTCGTCTGTGCAAGACCAATATCAGTAGAGAAGGCCTCAAAATTTTTATAGTGTTGCTCTTCGTCATTAAAATAATTGATGACATGATCCATAAATGGAATTTGTGCTGCAAGAGACGGAAATGCAAAACCTGTTGCTGTACTTGCACCAACAATGATAACAGCAGCGACGGCAATATTACTCCAAATCGGTGCTTTTTTTCGTTGTTTGAGTACATGTTGTTTGACGCGTGCCTTTTCGATGTCTGTTACGTCTAGTAACTCAAGTTGATCGATATCTATATCTATCCATTCCTTCATACTCATGCAAATAACTCCTTTAACTTGGTATTTGTAGCTAGTATTTTCTTACCTCGATACAACCGATTATCGACCGCAGCTTTCGATAGACCTAGATTGTCAGCAATTTCACTATTTGAAAGCTCCAAATAATATTTCATTATAAAAATATCGCGGTCAATTTCCTTCAATTGACTAATCGCAAATAACAATGCATTTTTTTCTTCTCGTTTCAAAACAGTTACTTCTGTTTGTAAAGCACTTGCTTTCTGTTCTAGTGGTTTGTCCGGTTGTTCATGTATGACTTGCTTTTTAGTTTGACGGTATCGATCGATTGCTCTGTATTTCGTAATCATGCCAATCCATTTTTTAAAGTCTTGTGTATCACCTTGAAACTGATGAGCATTTTGCCAAACAGTTAGAAAAACATCATTGATACATTCATCAACATCTGTTTTCTTCATATTGTGTAAAATTTTTGTGACAATGGTTTTCACGAGTGGCATATATGCATCAATGATATACTCAAGTGCATCTTCTTTTTGTTTTTTTAATCTACTGATAAAGTTTGTCGATAAACTTTTCATTTACTTTTCTCCTTATGTGATTGAAAAAGCTTTTTCATAAAGTACAACGAACTGTCTAAGAGTTTTTTCTCAAAAAAAGTTTTCTTATTTTCTTATTTATTCATTAGGCTATTTTTACTCTGGGTTATATTGCTGTCAAATCTATTCAAATATGATAGAAAACCATTAGATATTGGAGATTGAAGAAGAATTTTTATAGAGTTTTCTTTTAAACGGTGTGATAGTTAAACAAACCAGCCTAAAAGTCGGTTTCTTATCGTACAGCAACCAATTTTTTGAGGTTAAAATTTGCTTAGCGTACAAAATTTCCGAAATGTTGGCTGTACCCCTCTAAGATCTACAAAAACAGTTCATCTTTTTTATAAACGGTACAACTTTCTTTCAAACGGTTAAACTTTGTTTTAAAGATACATCACAATCTCACCTATATGTAAACATAAATATCCAGACCTTTTAAAAGTGGTGTTCAATTATATGGCTCTTTCCATGAAGAAAGACGCTTCCCTATTTCAGAAAAGCGCCCGATTGTGGAACAAATCTATTTTTACTAAACAATTTCTCCAATCCTTCTTTCAATTCAGATTTTAGGGAATTTTAGCAATAAAAGAAACAGTAAAAGAATTACAATGCTTAATACAGACCTTATGACGAATAAACATAAACAATAAATACCAGGTACTCAGTTTCATATGAGCGCCTGGTTATTTGTTTATTACTTCTGGTGTTGGTTTGGTTCAATCCTTATTTAACACAAAATGCAAAAACTCCATTACGAAAAAAGATTGATCAAAATGGAGTTTTTCGTTTTAGCTAAATATGAGCCTTTTATAAAAAAGTTTGATCATTTCCTAGGAGTGTTGCTCCACAATTGCTCCCGATTGTTGAACACAAGTTAAACAAAACTGTTTAACAAGCTACAAATGTCAACTAATCTATGTACAAAACGCTCACTTAATTGTGTATAAAATTACTCACCTTCTTGTGCTAGGTGGTACTTCAAACGATATGAATTGCCGACGATTGTGACAACTATTGCGTGATGTAAAATAGGATCTAAAACCGCATTAGCTAATTTAGGCTCCTGGAACACTTCGTCCCAGAACTTGAAGTTAACGTTTGTTGTAAAAATAGTGCTACGTTTTTCATAACGCATATCGATTAACTGGAAAAATAGTTTTGCATCTTCCGGATCAATCGGTAAATAACCAATCTCATCAATAATGAGTAAGAAGTAACTTGTATTTTGTGTAATGCTTCAAACGGCTCTCTAGAAGAAATGGGAAAAACTTAATTAATAACTATTTTTTCATTAGCAGTGTCCAGCAGTAAATCAAACATCTGAGAGCTACCCCATAGTATAATCATTTTGAATCTTCAGGTACTGGAGAATGTAAAATAAGGTATTGGAGGTGAGTGATTTTGGATTCAAAAAGTAGAATGAATTCGCAAAAGCAATATGTTTCAGAATCTAGAGATCAAGGTGCTACCTTTACGATTGGGGAAGTGGCCAAAATAATTGGATCTAAGGTCAGAACCGTTCGATACTACCATGAAATCGGATTAGTACAACCATCGAGTCACACAGAAGGAGGACATCGATTATATTCTGCAGAAGATATATGGCGTTTAAAGCTGACTATAACCTTACGCTATCTTGATTATGGCATCGATGAAATTAGCCGAATTATTTCTGGAGAATTACCAGTTGAAAAAGCACTCGATTGGCAGATTGAATCTCTTACAGCACAGGTTACCGCACTTACAAATATGATTGCGATTTTACATCAAGCGAAACAACACCAAGAAAATTCGCTACGCTATGTTTATGATCTCGTGCATGAAAAAACATTATCCATCGAAAAACAGAAAGAGTTCATTACAGAGAAAATGGAGTTCTCGAACCTTTTTGACGGGATTCCTCCTGAGTGGAGAAACCCGATTTTATTTTTTTTCAATAAGTATGTGGTCCATCAGCCCAAAACATCTGCCAAACAAACGGCAGCCTGGCAAGAGCTGCAGGATCTCATGAACGACTCCCAATTTATAGAGGATCTTAAAAATGTCGAATTGCTGTTCGCACGTATCATACATAAGCCCCGATATAATGCGGCTATATGGACCAAAAAACTTGAAAATATCCAGAAACGGTTGAATAATGCATGGAAGCAAAAATGTTCACCAGGAAGCAAGATTGTACAGAACATCGTGGATGATATGGCTATGCTGTTTGCGAATTCGGAGCAATTGGGACCTAAAGGAGACTTCTTCCATCTCTTTGTCAAATATTGCGAGAGTACACAAACCAAGCACCTCGAACGGTGCAATACGTTATGTGCCATCATCAGCCCACAATACCACCAGCTGTATAAAGGAAATCAACTATTAAATCAAGGCATCCAATGGAAGCTTCAACATCAAAAATCCTCTCATACGGATCATTGAGGGCTTAGCGCTCTCAATGATCCTATACAAAACTTACCCTTTATGTAGAGTATAATCTGGATACTCACCAATATTTTGTTCCAATAGCTTAAATGACTGCTGTTTTAAATAATGATTGAAGAAATCCAATGAGTAGTCGTTAATCATGCGATGAACCTTCCGTATATCAACATCTACCATCCGTTCAAATAGCGGTGAGAGAAGGTAGAAATCGGTGAATCCTACATGGTCATTATGATTTATTATCAGCCAGTAATTCCCACCCTCCGTTACATATTCGTATCGGGCAAGTACACGTTCCATCATCTTAACTTGCTTCTGATCTGTCATCTGCTGAGTAATGGTTAAAGAACGATCAGCACTCATTAATAAAAAAGGCTTCTGCAAACCTTCTTCAGGTACCTCGACCTTACCATACAGCGCACCATCCATATTAATGGCTGCTTTGATTCGCTTGTCCCTCATGAGCATCTGGGTGCTTGTTGCGCCGCCGAAGGAATGACCGAACATTCCTACATTCTCCATATCCAATCGCCCTGTGAAACGTTGATCAGGATCGTTTTCTGCTAGCTTTTCTAATTGATCAAGTGTGAACTTCGCATCCTCAACCCACCCCTCATTTGCTTGATCTAAATAGTCAGCAGAATCCTTATCTTGCGACATATAATAGGCCACACGTCCATCAGCAAAAACAGTTGCCGCACTGCTATACGTATGTTCAATCCCTACCACGATATAGCCCTGACTAACTAATTGTTCGATCTGAAAAGTGTTTTGGTTCTTATACATCGTAAATCCATGGGAGAACAGGAGTACGGGATATGCCGTTTCCCGGTTGGAAATCTCTACATTCTCCATGGCATGTGTCTTCACATGATTGAAAGTAGTAAATAATGACTTCGGCATATTTTGAGCCTTGCTCAGTCCTTCTGCATAAACATCCCCATCAGATAGGTAAGGGACTGACTTACCTTTCGCTTTCGAATCAGCAGGATACCAAACCTGTACCACTAGCCTCCGTTTGTCTTTAGGAGCAGCTGTAAACGTTTCTTCACGCTGTTCATCTACCCAGTCATACGTAATAGTTCCAATTTGGTACGGACCTGTCAGCTCCTCGAAGGTAAATACCGGGAATAAGAGCGGCAGCACCACGGCCACGAGTGGATATATTATTGCTAGTACTGTCACCGCAATAAATCTTACAGGAGATGCTTTTTTGATCACTCCTTCATTACTCTTCTGCTTGCATATTAATCTACCCGTTGCAGCCGCTAACGGAACCACTGTCATCACATAAGCGGGAATCATCTGCCAGCGTATTCCTTCAATGCGCCACTGCAGCAGCATAAGGATAGTGGACACACCGAAACAAATAAGAAGTCCACGAAGCGGTTTGCTCTTGGCAAACATAATCCAGACAATTAGCAAAATATTGAAAACAATAAAGATCATCTCAAAAAATCTCATAAGAATTGAACCTCCTCATATTAGCTTCTAGCTTCTAGCTAACAAAAACAATACAACATCCAGCAGGTGGAGATTCAACCCTTAGTTATTTTGAAATAAACAAAAACAGAGGTTTTTAACCTCTGTCCCTGCATTTTTTATAACATTAAAATCTTTGTATTTTTGCAAGCGATGAATCAGTATTCCTACAATATTGTAAATATTTTATCCTCTTAAAGTTGCAATGATTCTACTTGGTTTCAGTATCAAATCAAATGCTTCTTCGATATTCTTACATACAATGTCAGCTTTCATTAAAGATTTTGCAGAACATCCCTCTATCCCTATTACTATAATTGAAATGCTGCAGGCTTCAAACATTTGACCATCATTAAAACCATTTCCAATACATATACAATGCTCTGCCCCAAGTTTTTCTACAATTTCTTTTTTATTTTCTGCAGCATTTGAGTTATCAAATACCTGTATTTCAATAGGCATTGTAGCACATTGATTTCTTGCAGTACCATGGGTATCAGCAGTTACTAAATGTACTCTTATTCCTTTTTTATTAATAGCCTCTATTTTCTCTTTTAATGAAGGTATAACTCTACCATCACAAGCTATAGTTCCATTATAGTCTAATAAAAGATTTGTAATTTTTATGATTCCTCTTCCTGGTATATTAATTTCCACTATAAACATCTCCTTATCTCTAATTTATACATCCGTGCAATTAACCATAAGCGTTTCTTCGTTGTGCATTTTGTTATCTTTTAAATAGTATAGTTCTAAATCATGATTGTAAATCTTCCATATAGAGTTATAAGTTAAGTATCCCCAATTCTAGAGTTATATTTATTGTCCGGTACCTTTGGAAATAAAGACATCATATAGTTAATATTAAACATGATTAACTAAAATATAACTCAATCAAAAAACCTGATCTATGAAATGACGCCTAAAAATTAGACACGGTTATTTCATTAGCCAGCTCGGGTATAGTTTATAGGCCTTTAAATAAGAGAGGTTGATACTCCTCCCTTCCTTCATCCCTTTATAGTGTACAGCTGCGTCACCATGTCCCTTTACATCATCTCCGTACATGCTCAAAATAACTTTTGGTTTATTGCCATATACTTCTTGCCTACTTTCCACAAAAGACAACATATCTGAAATGTCCACTGGTTCAATATCATACCTATAGATTTGTTGCTTCGGACGTTCTGCCATTTCTTTTTACCTCCCATCTACATTAAATATTTGAAAAGTAAAAAGAGGATCTCCTATATGTTATCAAGACCTAAATTAAAAAAGATAGATAAATTAAATGGCATTACATATTTTACATGACTAATATGTAATGCCATTATTCTTATTCAATAATTGCGCAAGATCGTTGAAGATACTAAATCATAACGAAACAATAGAAAATAATATTTCATTCTCTATCGGTATTTTGTTCAATTATATCTGAAATAAAAGTATAAATATTCGGAGGATATTCAGCAATACGATGAACTAAATATAAATACCATTCACTACCATATGTTACATAAACTTTAGCCTGGATATTATCCTCCTTTAAAGATCTTAATAAATCAGGTCGAACCCCATCTAACATCTCTACCTCAACATTCGGATTATAAAGAAATCCTTTTGCTTTTAGGTCCATCAATATTTTTTCATCGTGTGTAGCAACAGACAATGGATGATTACTATCTATACACATAGATACAAATTCTATATACCGTTTATTTAACTCTTCGGATCTTGGAATATATATACCTTCAGACTCTTGATAAGCCCCCTTTACTAAACGTATTTTACCCGAGGTTTTCAATAGATCATTTAGGTCAATAGATGAACGATTCAAATGAACTTGTAATGTTATCCCAACATTTGAGAATGAATTTGATATCCTTTTATATAGTGATAAAATTTTATCTGTTTTTTGTGATTCTTCCATACTTATCATTAGTTGAATATTATGCTTTTGTGCTTCTTTTGCTAATTCTTCTAAATTAGTAAATGCTAATGCATCAGAAATCATCATTCCGATATGAGAAAGATCAAATGATACGGTAGCGTTCATTTGATTATTCCCGAGATCTTTTATTAATTCTTTGAATTCGTTTTTGGCAAGCATACATTCTTCTTCGGATGTTGTATTTTCGCCAATAAACTCTAATGAAACCTGATACCCTTTGTTATATAGATTTATAACGCGTTCTATCCCTTCCGTACGTGTTTCTCCAGCCACAAATCGATTAGCACCTTTAATAAAAATCGGGAAAAGTTCTTTTGAATTTTGAAAATAGGCTTTTAGTTCTTGATCTCTAGCAATCGATTTGAGCGCTTTGGAAAAGCGACTTTCTTCATTAAACATAAAGTAATCACATCCTTATTTTATATCTTATTTGGGATTACGTTATTCCGATGATGACTTTTTACCCACAAAAATCAAACTCCTACATTGTTGAATTCCAAATGAAAATGGTAATAAATGTGGGTAATTATTAAAGCAGATCATTTATCAATCTGATTAAAAATATCCCTGTATTGTCCAGGGGTTAATCCAATAAATTCAAAAAAAAATTACTAAAATGACTTTGATCTACAAAACCTGTCTCTATTGCCGCATCAAGTGGTTTTACACCCTGTTCCAATCGTTTCTTTGCTTCGTTAATACGTACCGTTTGTAAGTAACGATACGGGGTAATCCCCCGAATTCGGGTAAATGAGCGTAACAAAGAATATTTGTTCATATTAGCTATCTTTGCTAAATCATCTAAAGCAATATGTTCTGCATAATGTACTTCTAGGTAGTGACAGATATTTTCAATTTCTTGTTTAATAGCTCTCGGTTCTGTATCTTCGATGGCTTCAGTATATTCTTCAATAAGCTGTTGAATAAGAAAATAAAAAGTTTCTGCTTTCTCAAAATCTGATATTTCATCCATAATCATCTGGTGAAGATTATGCAACAATTGAGCTTTTTCACTACGATAGGCAACAGGAGAAGCAAAGGAAGGAAGATAATCTTGTCCTGTAATCTCTTTTGTAACTGTTCGCATAATTTCAGGCTTGATATTCAAGCAGCGATAATCTAATGTTTCGTTGTCAATTGATTCACAGGCATGATTATCCAGAGGGTTAAAAAATATAATATCACCAGTACCTATTACATATTCTTTGTTCTTACAAGATAATCGTCTTTGTCCACTCTCTATAAACCCAATCACATAATATTCATGGAAGTGGTTCGGAAACTTTTGCATGATACCTTCGAAACGATAAGCTTCTATTTGTAAATCATGATCAAAACGTACCGTTCTTTCTTCTTCTCTCATACGAACAACCTCCTTTTGATTTCTGATAGTTAGTGTAACACATTGGGTTAAGGCTCTCTTGTAAGATATTGACTAATAAAAATGGCATGGCCGATTAAAAAACTACCACACCATTCGTTTTATTAATATCAAATCTACAACTATAAAAGTGTCTTGATGACACCCATAAATTTCTTTTATCCTGTTTTTCCCTTATACTACCTTTCTTCATTTGTAGAACTAAAAAAATTATTTCTTACAAGAAAAAATAGTTACCTTATTCCACAAAATGGTCCTTTCCATGAATAAAGACGCTTTCCCTATTACGGAAAAGCGCTCTTTCCTGGAATAAATATTCAGCTTAAATTAGCTGTTATTGTTTAAGCAATTTTAGAATTCTTATCGTTAGTTTTAAACTGTATTCCAGATACGAGGCGCACAAGAGTGCTGGGATTTTCAAAAATCATTGTTTACTGTTCCCATATTAAATACCTAGTTCAACAGATATTTAATATGGGACCATCTTTATCGTTTTTTATCCAAAGGAACGACCAATTCCAATTCCTTTATCTCTTCACTAAAGCCTTCATTATTTGTATGACTTGGCTTGAGTGTAAATGATTTTGGTACCATATCCATTGGAGGAAAAATCAGCTTTCCTTCATGTACGTTTAAAATATCTGCTTTAGATTCTCCGTGGCGAATTAATAGTATTTGCATGCCTTTTCCCCCTTATATCTTTTAAATCCAAAAAATATAAAACTAAACTGCTTCGTTAGATTAAATATTTTCTTTCACAATGAAAGCTATTCGGAAACGTATCGAAGAAAAGATGGCACCAATCAATGTTTTAGACTTATTGGCCGACACAGAATATTGGTTAAATTGGACACGTTTCTTTGGACCGATCTCTGGCCATGACGCAAAAATAGATAACCCTTCCGAGCGTTATATAACAGCAACATTCTGTTATGGATGTAACTTAGGTCCGACTCAAACTGCTCGATCATTAGGAAATATGGATCGAAAGCATATTTCCTGGATTAATGAGAGGCACGTTACGGAAGAAAATATTCAAAAAGCGATTGAATGGATAATTAACGCTTATAACAAATTCAATTTGCCAAAGTATTGGGGAACGGGAACCAGCGCATCCGCCGATGGGACGAAATGGGACTTGTATGAGCAAAATCTACTTTCTGAAAATCATATTCGTTATGGGGGCTATGGAGGGATTGGTTATTACCATGTGTCTGATACGTATATTGCTTTATTCAGCCACTTTATCCCTTGTGGAGTGTGGGAAGGTGTTTATATCCTAGATATCTTGATGAAGAATCAATCTGATATTCAACCTGATACGCTCCATTCCGATACACAAGGGCAGAATGCGCCTATATTTGGGTTAGCTTACCTTTTAGGAATCAAACTAATGCCGCGTATCCGGAACTGGAAGGATTTAAAGTTTCTTCGACCAAGTGAACATTCAACTTATCAGCATATCGACGAGCTTTTTTCTTCTTCAATTGATTGGAAACTGCTCGAAGATCATTATGAGGATATGCTACGAGTGGTGATGTCGATTAAAGCAGGACGTATTCACCCTTCCACCATCCTGAATAAATTAAGTACATACAGCAAAAGAAATAAATTGTATCAAGCGTTTCGGAAATTAGATTGTGCTATTCGTACCCTATTTTTATTGAATTACGTATCGGATGAAGATTTACGGAGTACAATTCAAGCAGCTACTAATAAGAGTGAATCCTTTAATGGATTTACCAAATGGTTATCCTTTGGTGGAGACGGAGTCATTGCGGAAAACAATCGTGAGAAACAGAAGAAAACAATAAAATATAATCACTTAGTCGCTAACTGTTTAATTTTCTATAATGTTTTTCAACTCACTCATATCCTTCATGAATATATGCAAGAAGGTAATCAATTGGATGAAGATGCGCTGTCTGAACTTAGTCCCTTAGTCCATACCTTACATTTCATGTAAATCGTTTTGGAAAGTATCGGTTAGACTCTGATCGTTGTCCACCGGTTCTTAAATTTGATATCCCTGTATCCTCCTTCTCAATTAGAAACGGTGAGTTAAAATAAATAGCCGGGGAAAATTCAATTAAATGGGGTCCCGGTAGCAAAACGCGGTTATCTATACTATGAAAATTAGGAGTATTTAAAGTATTCGAAGAAGAAAAATCGAGTGAAAAGATACTTTGAATACTGGATATCTTAACTCAGTAAACAATGTATTCAATGTAGTGATGTTTTAAAAAAAAATCTCAATCTGCCAACGAAGTGAATACAATGAATGCACGTAATTCATCGGTACTTCTTCTAGCGACGTGTTCGTGATATAAACATTCATGCCCATTAAATGTTTACTTTTATCCTTCATGACAATACCTTTCTTCTTTTCACGTATCGCTTGGTTTTTCAGCCGTGTTTGCGTTTGATTGTCGGTTAAACGATGGGTAATTACACGTGCTGGAAGCTTCTGATTTTGGCCAATGTATGCCTCGGAGATTTCGATTGTTTCACCAGGGGTTAGACCAGACATAATTTGTGTCATATCAAGTTGGATGTATTCTGTTTGCTTTTTTAACGTGCCATTTTTGAAATATTCTGGATCAGGGTTCTTGATATAAATGCGTGTATTCAGCTTCAACCGCGAAATATAGTAAGCCTCTTTTTCATGAATGACTTGTAAGTCTCCTAAATCGAAGTAACCAAGATCACGCAAACATAAATCGCCTGCCTCTACGGTTTCAAGGCAAATTGTACCGTATGTTTTATCATTATTCTTTCCTGGTCCTAGCTGCACGTTTAAAAATTGGCCACTCAGTAAATCGTATTCCAATTGGATTTTTACTCCCGCAGTATTACTACTCCCTCCAGAGCCTTGATAGTCAGTAGCGAAGGAATCAGGTAGCTGAAACACAGTCGCATCTAAAATCCGAATACGTTCGAAAGCAGAAATCATGTGTGAAGATAGCGATAGTGTCGCACAGAGTTTTTGTGTTAGGAGTGAAGTAAAGACTTCTTGGAGGAATGCGACAGCTGCAGGATTAAAGCGTTGATTAAGTCCCTCTTGGCTCATTAGTACACCCGTCGAAGCCTCTAACCGACTACATAGTTGCGTAAGTGATGTACTAGCGACTTCTTGGCTGAGCCAAACGCAAAGGGCGATGAGTTCATCTGCTTGATACTTACTAGATCGCTGCACAAAGCCCACTTGTTTAGCGATTTCTTTTAGGACTATTGGAGATAAAGATCTTTGTAATTCTTGTGCATAAAGTTTCAGTTCACTGAAGATGATAGGATTCATAAAAAAACACCATCCGTTCTCGTAAACTTTCTTACAACAAGAATAGCGTTTTTTTAAAGAATATAAATTTGTTCAGTATCGGATTGTATATATTTAAAAAGCGAAACCCAAACTATAACGGTTTCGCTTTTTTGTAAGAATAATATTTTCTCCACATATGAACAACACAGCACATCACCAGCATGGCCTGCATGAACCAAATACCATGAGGTAATGAAGTTACCTCCGCCAGTAGTGGCACAAGTCCAAATCCTACTAAAAACCCACATCTTGTTGCGAGAGTGTTGAGACCGAACAAGCGGCCGCGAACATGTTCATCACTACGTTGAAGGAGCGTATAGTGACACACTTGCACCATTGCTTCTGTAGCTCCTACAAGTAATAAAATAAGAAAAGTGACGGGTGTTAACTCATAAATAAACGTGATCGACACGAATGTTGCAAACAAAAGTAGGCTGACGATATAACGCTTCTCGTTTACTACTTGCTTCTTTAGAATTAATGAACAAAGAAATGAACCTACAGCTACAGTCGACCACATCAAGCCATTATACAATTCCCCGTGTTCTTTTACAGATGCGATAAGTGGTAGGGCATATTGATAGGCAGAAGCTGCAAGTGGATAAACAAATCCAACCGTCAGCAAAAACATATAAATTCCTGACTGTAAAACGTTTCGGACAGTATGCTTCTGTTGATCGGGCTGTACCGATTTAGTTTGTTCTTTCCAGTGAACTTTTAATAAAATTATAGCTGATCCAATATACATCATACTGTCAAATATTAATAAATACTTATATGAAAAAAAGGCTGAAATAAAGCCACTAGCAGTAAAACCAATGATACTCATTGTCGCTCCAAGACGTACAAGAAGTGTGTTGATTTCTGTAAGGCGATCTTCGTCAAACATCGATGGGATTGATGCCCGAAAACTTACATCAAAAAATGTATATGTGATACCAAGTAAAAAAGCAATAATCACAATAAACAGCGGATGTTCTATGAAAACTAAACTTAACACAGCTATTCCGCTTGCAAGTTCTGAAATAATCATCGTTCGGCGCTTCGAATAACGGTCGGCAACGACGCCAGCCAGGTAACTTATCATCATACCACCAATTTGTCTCCCTAAATAAAAGAGCATCAAATACAGTTCAGGATGCTTACTCATTAACAGCGCGCTCGTCAAGCCGATAAATTGCATGCGTGAACTAAAATCAGAAAACGCTTTCGTATATAAATAATAGATTGGTTTCATTGTAGCCTCCAAAAAGTCTGGCGGCTAAAAGAAGTGTACGTCCCCCTTATTAAGGGCGTACACTGATGATTGTATGCATAATAATACCTCCTGAAAAATCATAAACAAAAAAATAAGAGCGGAAGGGACGTTCTTCCATTGCTCGCCTTGAATTCCTTTTTATTATATGTTCTGATTACTAAAAAGTATAGGGGGATTAATGTATAACGAACTCAACTAAAATATATCATCTACATTCAATCAAATCTGGTTTCTAAACTAAAAGAAATTTATAATTTTCATATAAAAGAATTTTCCCCGGCCTATTTGTGAGTGGCTCAAAAAAGAAGGAATTCTTGCCGTACCCTATTAGAAGTCAAAAAAGGAGAGACGCTAAAATTTGAAATTGATAAAAATCCTTCTTCCACTTTAGTAATTAAACTGAACGAAGATGGTACAAGTGATAATGTTAATATTGAAAATAATAAAATAAAGATGCCATCAGAAAGTGGATATAACATTTATGAACTTACATCCGTATGGCAACAAGGGAGAGAGACTTTTGTTTTTGATGTCAATGTAAAATAAAAGGAGATGGACCTGTAGTGTTGAAACTTAAGAGTTGTGGAATGGATTCTTATTGAACTAACGATACAGGTTAGTGGAAGAAGGAAAATGTCTTAAAATAGGGGTAGCTGTTGCATTAAAATAAAGTTTGATCTAATTGATACTAATAACATTGATAATCGATCATAGAAAAGAGCGTGTTTTGGAAAAAAGATTGATCAAAACACGCTCTTAATATTTTAAATTGATTCATTCTTTTATAAAAAAGGTTGATCATTTTCTGTCTATGTTGCTCTACAAGCGCGCGTCCGTTAATGGAATAAGGTTAGATTAGGAAATCATTGATCAGTTGATCTGTTGTAAGAACTGTAGCAAATTCATCATGCAGTATGGCTAGAGATATATTGTGTATAGTTTCTGCATCGTAATATTTATCATTTTGATCCTTCAAGCCAAAAGCAGCTGTTGCATCAGAAATCAGATATGTTTCAAAACCTAAATTACCACTCATTCTTGTAGTCGTTGATACACAGTGGGGCGTAGTCAAACCGGCAATAACAACTTTTGATATTTCATTTGCTTTCAAAAGATCTTCTAAATTTGTACCAATAAAGCTACTGTTTACTCTCTTATTAACTATTACTTCTTCTCCAATAGGCCTCACTATTTCTTTAATGGCAAAGCCCTCATTCTTCGGATGAAATAATGAGCTAGGATTATTGGAAGTATGTTGTATATGTATCACTAACCAGCCTTGCTCCCTCCATAATTTTAAAATCTTGCTGATATTTTCTTCTGCATGGAGGTTATTTCGTTCACCCCATTTTTGGTTATCGAAAGCCTTTTGTACATCAACTATAATTAATGCTTTTTTCTTCTCGTCCATAAGATCACTCCTGTATTTAAATTTCCCAATAATCTGGTCCGATTGATGAGCAGCACATTTTACACAACTACGCCCGATTCTAGAATTATTCAAGATTTTTGAACGAAATTACAACTACCTGAAATAACTTTTAATTCATTCTCATCTGATTGCAAAACCTTGTATAACACAATTCATCTTCTCTATCTTCTCCAGCCAAGATTGACTTTACTTGAGCCTGTGTAATTGTAACAACAGCATCTTCTAATGGGATTATCTTTTGATTTAAAAATTTAATTTCAGTAATTTTTTGCATCCCTGACTTATGAACTTCAATGTCATCTTTCTTTGTTATTACATGTCCAAAGGGACTAACAAATGCAAGTTTATCACTGAGAAGTTTATCAAGATTTTCTACATCGCTATTTATCATAGCTTTCCGTAAACTTTCTTCATATTCATAAATAACATTCTCATCCATCTCAACACCTCCATGTAAAAATTCACCTAATATATGTTATTTCTTTTCAGGACTAACAAGGTACTCTTTCATTCGTCAAATGGCCTGATTCTGAAACACCACTATAACGCAAACGCGCTTATTAATTGAAGATAAATTATATTATCTCATCGAAATAATCGGCAAGTTGTTCTTCAGAAATTACTCGTAAACCGTTTCTTTTTAATAAAGCTGTTGTTACTCCGTTCCCTACAATTTTCTCTCCTGCAAATTCACCATTATAAATCATTGAACTTCCACAGGATGGACTATACTCTTTCAGAACAACTACTGTTGCATTAACATCTGTAGCCTTTTTTAAAGTAGAGTAAGCTCCCTTTAAATATAGTTCCGTTACGTCTCTACCTGATTTCTCGATTACTTTAGCTTTCCCATCCAATACATCTTCCCCGTCACCACCAATTATTTCAGCAGGTTCTCTGGGGGTTGAAAAACCACCAAGTAATTCCGGACATACAGGTATTGCTTTATTCACTTCTAGTAGTTTACTGATCTTATGATTTAAACTATGCGTACCGTTATATCTTACCTCTAAGCCTGCTAAACAAGAACTCACTAAAATCATTGATAACACCTCACTTTAATAGCACCTAATAACATTGTACAACTAACTCCTGGTTAATTGAATAACTTAAAGCTTTTAAGCTTTTGATTCACTCTCTAATCTTTCTCTTATTCTGGAATAGCGCCAGATTGTTGAAGATCAAAGGATGTTGAAGCTGGATCGTACTTATTTACCTCTCGCACTCGTTGTTGAAATAGAAAAAGTTATTGTTAATCAATACTATTCTAGGTATTTTTAAATCAACTATTCGCAAAATTTTCTTTTCTCCTTTTCCCCAATCCAAACGAAATAGATGCAGTTAGTAACGCTAGTAATACTGTTAAACCCGCAATCCACCCTAGATTCAAAACAGATGTATATTCAATTACCACTCCTCCTAAACCAGCACCTAATGTCATACCAATATTCATTAGAGCCGTATTGAAACTTAAAATAATTTCTGATGACTGTGGTTTCAAAGAAATTAAGTAAAATTGATTTGCAGGAGTAGTTACCCATGCAGATGTTCCCCAGATAATAATTGCAAGAAAAATACCTATCGTTGATGTAGATATAGAAGTGAATATAATTAATATTAATGAGTGAACGATTAAACTGACAGAGATAGTACGAACTGGTCCCCATCTATCAACGGCATATCCACCGACACGTGAACCTATGAAAGCAAACAAACCAAGCACTAAAAGAGAGGTACTAATTTGTTCTATAGAGAAGCCAGCTAAACTACTTAAAAGTGGTGCAATGTAAGCAAATACCATTGTATAGCCAAGAATCCAAAATACCGTTGTTAATAAACCAGTTATGATTTGTTTGTCAAGAATTATTAACATTTGCTGCTTTAAAGAGATCGGTTTATGTCCCGCTAATTTTGGAATGAACTTATTTAGAAGCACTACATTCAACAGTGTAACTACAGCAATAAACAGAAAGATATAACGCCAATCCAAATAAGCAGCAATTAATGTGCCAATCGGTACACCTAGGATTAAAGAAACGGTAAAGCCAGTAATAACCGTTGCAATTGCACTACCTCGCTTTGTGGGCTCAGCAAGTTGTGCAGCATAACTGGTTGCCACAACAAAATACAAGCCTCCACTCATTGCCAGGACAATGCGCGAAATCATAAGTATAATGAAATTAAAACTAAAAAACGCAATGATGTTGCCAATAACAAAAATAAGCATTGAATACATTAACACTTTTTTTCTTTCATATTTTGCAGTCAGCATAACAAGCACTAGCGCACCGATTGCATGGGATAAAGCATATATGGTAACTAATTGCCCAGCCATTGAGATCGATACGCCTAAATCCCCTGAAACCATCTCTAAAATCCCAGAAACAACAAACTCTGCTGTTCCAACTCCAAAAGCTCCTAAAGCTAGCAAATATATTGCAAAACGATTCATTTCTTTCTCCTTTTTCTTAATGTTATTTTAAAGAAATACTTTTCATCATATCGATAATTTTCATTAGGAAGAAAAACAAGGAAATCGGTTTTTTAGTGAGCTAAATGACTAAAGTAAATTTTTAAAGATTTTGATATCATTCAAACTCTTCTTCTGTTAAATCCATATTAACAGTCATAGCAATACGACTCCCATCAGCTGCTGCAAAAACCACTTGAGATGGTTTTACATAAGAAGCATCTCCAGCAGCATACAAACCAGGTATTGAGGTTCTGCCTGATTCATCTGTTTTTATCCCACCCGATTTTGTCATTTCATACCCCAAATGTTCTCTGAACGGTGCGCTTTGAACAAATTGTGGCATGACAAAGCCACCAGCCCTGGCAATCTGAGTTCCATCAGCAAAGCGGACATATTCCAATCCACCATTCTGCCCGATAAAGGCTAAAATGGATTTCTCTATCACCGTAATCCCTTTTGATTGCAGTTGCTTTTTTTGCATTTCCGATAAATGAGCATAACCATTTGTACAAACAATCAAATCTTTACTCCAATTGAAGAGCAGTTTCGCTGTATGGAAGATAGATGGATTTTCTGAAACAACAAAAATCGGCTGATCCTGCAGTTCCCATCCATCACAATAAGGACAATTAAATAAACTTTTTCCATATAATGAATAAAAGCCCTCAATGTAAGGGAAAATTTCTTTTAACCCTGTTGCCACAATTAATTTTTTTGTCTGAATACGAATTCCTGATCTATCAACTACCTCAAACCCTAGAGCTGTTTTGTTAACTGAGACAATCTCAGTTTGTAGATGATTGATAGAAGGATAATTCAACAATTCTTTATAAGCAATACGTCGGAATTCACTCGGTGTTGTACCGTCTCTTGTAATAAAACCGTGAGAGGCATGTGTCACAGCATTTCTAGGCCGATTATTATCAATCAATGCTACACTTCGTCTTGCTCTCCCCAGTACAAGGGCTGCATTCAACCCTGAAGGGCCCCCACCAATAATTGCACATTCATAAATCATAAACTGCACCACCTAAATAGATATTACAGACATACTATATCTGTAATTAAACAAAAAATAACCATCTTTAAAGTAAAAAACTATAAAAATGGCTTATGTTAAACTCCCATTTGCTTTTGAGCTATGTCCACTAAGTTAATTTCTTTTAAATGCTGCTTCATCTTATCTTCTGCTTCTTTCATTTCAGCTTGAATTAAGCATTCATCTCCATGAACAAAATCACATTCAAATAAGGAAGCTGTACCTTCTATAGCATGAATGATATCTAAAAATGTAATATCATCTTTTAGGCGTGATAATCGATAACCTCCATGAGCTCCGGAAATTGATTCAATCATTCCTGCTTTTACGAGCTTGGTTAAAATTTTGGACAGATAAGTTGTTGAAACACCTTGGGATTCTGCCAGTTGCTGGACTCCTATAGGCTCAATCGAAGAAGCCGTAACGAGAGAAAGCATGGTGTGTAAAGCATAATTAGTCGCTTTTGAAAATTTCATATTAACACCTCTATTATAGATTTATTATATCTACAATATCCTTAAATACATTTATCTGTCAAGACTAATGCTTCCTAAAAAATGTAGCCAATCAATCTTCACAATTATGACCCTATATTTTTGTATAAATCTTCAATTGTATTGAAAACGTTCCTCAACAATTTGATCCTTTTCATGAATAAAGGCGCTTTCCTTATTACGAAAAAGCGCCCTTTATTGGAATAAATAAACTACATTTTGTGGCTTTTAAGTGTGTGTATCCAAACTTTCATTTGGGAACGTTTTTTCATTTTAAGATGCAGGATTATGCAAGACTACCCTTTAGTTAAGTTTATTAACAAACAATTACTTCGTTTTCTTTAACTTTAATTACTTGTGTATTTGAGATGGGCAAAAGGTTTAACGTGGAACTATAATGAGCAATTATAGCCGATGCAGATTCCTTAAATGGATCGTTACTATAGTGAGGGACTGGGTAAAATTTCATTAAGTTTAAACCTTCAAACGTTTTCAATTGAGTAGCTTTTTCTTTATCGTCCATAAATCTTATATACTCTATATTAGGTGAGGTTATTATAGCTCCTGCAGATTCTCCAATATACATTTTTCCTGAATCAACTTGTTCTTTTATTATCTTATCTGCTCCTGATTTTCTCAACTCTTGCAACAAGAAAAAAGTATTTCCTCCTGAAACATAGATAAAATCGTTTCGCTCCAATTTTTCTTTAATCTCTTCAGGTGATCCTACAGCTACATCAAGGTCTTCAATAACCACGCCTAACTTTTTGAAACCTTCTCTTGCTGTATTAACATAGTGAGTTACCTCTTCTGGAATACTCGCAGTAGGAATAAACGTTACAGTTTTCCCTTGTAGGTCTTCATCAGCAAATTTTTCAAATAACTCAACTACATCTATAAACGAAGATGCTAAAAACATTTTAAGCATATTAATTCTCCTTTTTGTTATTACTTTTATACAGATATGAAAATCTCTTTAACATAATTTGACCTGTTTATAAGTATACCATTAGTTACCAAAGCGTAGTTTGGTCCTTATCATAAAAAATTGTTATTCAATAAAATGGCCGATTGGAGAATAAAAATTTTTAAAAACGCTCTTTTTCAAAAATGCAAGCTGTCAACATTTTTGCCCAATATTTGTTCCAAAACTCGTAATTATGGTTTACATAAAACCTGTAAAAAGCATTAACAAGAAAGGTTAAATCCTTTTCGTTAATTCCTTTTTCTTCCCTTAGCTTAAATGAATCTTTTATAAGCACTCATTGTTGAAGTATATTAGGATTTACTAGCCCTTCACGTAAATCCATCATCCCTAGTTGTCCCATTCTATTCAGTAAAGGAATCAACCAACTACCACTTGGAGCACCTTGGTATTGTATGGTTAATGCTATTTCTTATAGAAAGAAATGATGAATCATCAAATTACTATACCTGTATTAATTATCTGAAAAACTTACTATTATTACCTATAATAGTACATATATCAAGAGAGTGCTTTATTAATAGTGATATTCATTTTTAAATTTATTTTGCATTTGATAAAAGGCTTGAGGAGTTGTTTTTATTATCATATTTCGGATATGACAAAGGAAAGGGTGTTCGAATTGCGCCATTACACCTACTCGTCTGGAAATGTTGCTGATTTTATTTGCTCTATATAATCTCTTTTTTTGATACTCTAGTAATCCATTATCTAGATTATTGGATAGGGCCATCCCCAAAACATAGGCATCTTCAATTCCTTGACATGCCCCTTGCCCTAAGTTTGGTGTCATTGCATGTGCCGCATCTCCAACAAGAGCAATATTGTCAAAAACATATTGGTCAATTGTAGGAATATCAAAAATATCGTGTTTGAGGACATGCTGATTTTCAGTAAACTTTAATAAATCAGTTACCTCCTGAGGATAGTTTTTTAGGCGTTCGATCAAATCTAAAAGATTATAATTGGATAGAAGGCAATCATCCTGTCGGTTGTTGACAAGCATATACCAATATGCCTTTGTTTTAGAAATCGGTAAATAACCAACGCGTCCATTTGATCCCCATATTTCTTGAAGTTCGGGAGCTAAATTCATTTTGTTTTCTATAAGAGTAACTCCTCGCCAACATGTATACCCTGCATATCGGAGCGGTATACTTGGAAGCAATTGCTTTCGAATTATTGAATGAATTCCATCTGCCGCAATTAACATGTCCCCTTTGACTACTTCACCATCATTCATCAACACGGCGACTCCATGCGGATGTTGATGAAATTCAACAGCTTTTTTTTCAAAATAAATTGGGACTGACTTTAGTTCCTGTAGAAGAATATTATGTAAATCTGCACGATGAATAGCAATGGTTTGTTCAGGAGATTGGTTTTCATTAAGCTTTGCTAATACTTTCCCTTTATCAGAGGAAATAACAAAATGATTTATGAACTGACCATGTTTCTTAAGTTGCTGTGTAATCCCCCACTCTCCAAAGATGTGAATAACATTAGGAGCTAAAATGATTCCTGCTCCTGCAGGCCTTAATTGTGCTGCCTTCTCAAATACTTGTACATTCATTCCAATTCGCTGAAGTGCTATAGCTGTACTTAACCCAGCGATTCCACCGCCTAAAATAATTACTTTTTTCATCTATAGATTTCCCTCCTATTTTGTCATAAAGACATAAATGAATGTAAAACTAAGAAAAAGACAAAGGGGAGTGTACGCAATCGTATCCATTTTAGAAAAGGAAGTCTTTCTTATTTTTTTAAATAAACCTACATAATTAAAGTCTCCGATTGCTCTAAGACCAAAAACAAGGAAACAGAAAAAAGAAAGGATACTAACTAGTTTTGGTTGTTTTATTAATGGGATGAGTGAACTTTGTATTCCTAAAATTAAGCATGCACAAAAAAGGCAACCAGCTACTAAAAGCGTTATCCATTTTCCTGGGGTAAACTGGCGCTGATTATGATTATCTTGTGGAATGACGGCAATTATTCCTTTTTTTCCACCAAATGCCCAATAAACGTGAATGAACGCTAGTAAAAGAAGTATTATACACGAAATGATCGGTAACACTATCATTAATTAATCCTCCATTTTAACGATAAATTGTTCAAGAAGCAGTGAAGTTCTTCGATTAATACTTTGGAGAAGTGCAGTTTCAGATTGTTCATCATATACCCACATCATCACCGATGTAAAGTAAGTTCCTAGGAGTATAGAAGCAATGTCTTCAAGTTCGCCATGAACTCTAACTTGCTCGCATTCTATTTCTTCCTTTAATAAATTTATTAACAGGTCTTTAAATTGTTGAATCGCATTCATTTCATCATCAATTATCTCCGAAGATTTGAACACTTCCGCTACAGCAAATTTCAATAATTTTGGGTATTCCCCATACATTGTCGTTAAACGAGAAAATAATTCAATGATTTTCTGTTTTACATCCATATGTGAAAACTCTTGGATGCGGGTTATCCTTTCCATTTGCAATTGTCCAAAATATAAAAGAACAGATTCCTTCGTAGGAAAATAATTGTAAAATGTTCCTTTTGCAATACCACATGCTATTGTTATTTCAGACACACTGACTTCGTCTATTCCTTTTTCAGAAAATAAACGAATCGCCTCGTAAAAAACCTTTTCTTTTAACTCTTTTTTTCTAGTTTCTCGTAGCACATAAATTCCTCCCTAAAATTATGACTTTAGTCAAAAAATGACTACGGTCATGATTTTACCATGTTCAACCGCTTATGTCACCAACCTATTTATATTTACTAATTACTTTATTTAACTAAGATTTGCAAAACAGCGCCTTCAAAATATTGCAAAAAACATCGCTTTTTTAGAGCACTCTTGGCAGAGATTAAACAGAGTTTCTAACCACATCGACGAACTGAACAGAGTTAAAATTGCATATCGATGTTGGAGAATATATCTTACCTTGGAATAGATATTAACTACCATCAGACCGTTTGTCCTGATAGGCTAATTATTTTTACTAATTTAATGACATAGTAAAAAATTTTAAACAAACGAAATGGTAGCTAGGAGAAAACTCAAAGTCCAATATCTCCAACTTAGGAGGACCGCCTACAATAAAAAGGATACATTTAGAGGCAGGAAAATAACAAAAAAGTTGTGTTCTTCTTCTCAAACTCCCACGAAAGAACTTAATCTTCTTTAGTTTTCCGAGATGTAGTGCTGGGTTTCTACATTATATAGATGTCTAATGAGGGCTTTCGTATTATATAGTTCACCATAACTTTCTGGTTGAACTTTTTGTATTTAGATTTAATCTATCAGTTGCCTATGGTGAAGTACAGGGACGTGGGACATTGATTCTGTATACTAAACTGTTCGCCTTCTACCTGTAGATAAATGTTTAAGCCTGCTTGAGACTTAGATCTCGTTTAACGAGCGATGCAATAATACCACTTGAATTGATGGAACTTGGTAAGTGGAAATATCATTCTAAATTAATTTAAAAGAATACTCCATAAAGGAAAAGCTTAAATTTTAGGTGCTTCCCCATATCAACTCAGTTCCAATCAAACATCCCATTAATATTAGTTGTTAAGCTGTTTAATTCCTTTTATATGTATTTAATAAAAGACTAAACTTTTGCTTAATCTCATAGTGACTTTTTGTTTGTTTCATGATTAATTCCTCTCTAATTTGTAAAACCTTTTATTTAATTGACTAAGTTTACAATGAGGTGATTAAGATAACTAAGACTAAAGCAGTAATAATAATATTTATTTCATTCTGCATACTGTTAAGTGGCTGTTGGAGTAAACGAGAGTTGAATGAATTAGCCATTGTAGTAGGTGCAGGTATTGATAAAGTCGATAATGGATTTGAAGTTTCAGTGCAAATCGTTAATCCTAGTGAAATATCCTCACAAAAACCCTCTAGTAGCCAGGCAACAGTCATTACTTACCATGCTACAGGCGAATCTATATTTGAAGCAATTAGGAAATTGACAACAATAACGCCAAGAAAAGCGTATTTTGCTCACCTTCAAGTACTTATACTTGGAGATAAATTAGCTATAGAAGGAATAAATGACGTGATTGACTTATTTGTAAGAGATCCTGAAACAAGAAATGATTTTGTTGTACTGGTTTCTCACGAATCGACTGCTAAAGAAATTCTAAATGTGTTAACCCCTATAGAAAAAATTCCGGCAAATAAAATGTTATACTCTTTACAAGGAACTGAAAAAGCTTGGGGTTCAACGTTATCGATTAATATAGATGAATTGGCAACAATTATAAATAGCGAAAAAAAGAGCGCTGTTTTACCTGCAATTGAAATACAAGGAGATAAGCAATTAGGTCCGGATAAAAAGAATGTTGAAAAAATAGAAACCCCAGCAATATTGAAATATATAGGGTTGTCTGTATTTAAACAAGATAGATTAGTGGGGTTTCTAACAGAAGAAGACAGTAAAAGCTTTAATTTTTTAAATGACAATATTAAAAGCACAGTTATAGTATTCACCTGTCCTAAAGCTGGGAAGTTAACCACAGAAATTACAGATTCAACAACCAAGATTAAAGGAACTTTTAAAAATAATACACCCAGAATAAATATTAAAATTCATATTGATCAAAATGTGGGAGAAGTTCAATGTGATATAGATTTGAATGATAGTAAAACCACTGAATATATTAATAAAAAAGCAGCGCAAACTATTAAATCTCAAATTAAAAAAATGATTACCACAATTCAACAAAGTTATAGTTCCGATATTGTAGGATTTGGTGAAGTACTCTACCGTGAAGATTACAAAGCATGGAAAAACATTAAAGATGATTGGTCCACGATATTTCCTGAACTAGAGGTAGAAATTGAAGTCTATGTCAATACTAATAGCGTCGGAACAGTTAATAACTGGAGATCTTGGGAATAAATTTACTTTTAATGTCTGAAATTAAGTATGATTACGAACAATAATTTGCAAAGTTAAAACCTACGCATTTAGAAAAATGATGGACCATTTAGCCAAATGCGCAGGTTTGATTTATTGGTTTGACTATGGACTTTGAAATTAAAATTATCATTCACTTCATAATATATTATTAGCCTCAAGGAAAGTAATAATTTTTTTATCTGTTTCTTTAGATGATTTTCCAAGCCAAATCAAATGGTCCCATGTGTCAAGTAAACATAATTCTAACAATTCTAAAACTCTTCTTTTCCAAAGAGATTGCTCGTATTTTCAAAGAAAGCCGTAATAATTATGGTACGCGTAAAATCAAGAAAGAACTAAGTAAATTACCAGAGCCAAAACACGTATCACGTCGTCGAATTGGTCGTTTAATGAAAGGTCTTGGCCTAGTATCAAACTATACAGTAGCACAGTATAAGCTGCATCACTCAACATGTAATGAAGCGCCGATAAAAAATGAATTACAGCGCCAATTTGAGCAAGAAGAGCCGTTGGCTGTCATCGTGAGTGATTTAACATATGTCCGTGTCGGAACAAAATGGCATTATGTATGCTTATTTGTCGACCTTTTCAATCGTGAAATCATTGGCCGTAGTGCTGGTGCAAATAAGACAGCAGAGCTGGTTTATCAAGAACTAGTAAGTATTAGAGGTAACTTGAACGACATACAAATGTTTCATACAGACCGAGGAAAAGAGTTTGATAATAAGCTCATTTCAAAAGCCCTAGAAACATTCGGAATCCAGCGATCCCTGAGCATGAAGGGATGCCCTTATGATAACGCCGTGGCTGAGGCGATGTTTAAGGTATTTAAAACCGAATTCGCCAACGGAGCACATTTCTCTACTCTTGAACAGCTCGCTTTTGAACTTGATGATTATGTTCATTGGTTCAATAACATTCGAATTCACGGGACACTAGGCTATTTAACTCCAGTGGAATTCAAGCAACAGACTTTATAATTTTTGTCCAGTTTAGTGTTGACATACCAATATTACTCATTTAAGAGTGAATGCTTAATAAGTCCGCATATATTTTTTGTTAAAGTTAACAAAGTTACTCCCTAAATATTGCACGAACAGTTGCTATATCATTCTATAATATCCTCAAATGTATACGACTTACTCACGTTACTGACTTATTGTCATATAAAAAAATATATAGAATATAAAAATTTATATATTTTTTATTTAATTCTATGATATGATAATCCTATCTTCAAGAGTAGAAGGTGAAAAAGTTGAGAAGTGTTAAAACTATACTTGATAGCTATATCCCTTTTGCAAAGGCTATTGGTGAGATGTTTGGTCCGAATTGTGAGGTAATTATTCATGATTTGACAACCCCTGAATCTTCCGTAACTTATACTTTCAATAATCATGTAACTGGAAGGAAAGTTGGACAGTCTTTTGATCACCTTATTAAAAAGGTATTGTTATCAAACGATTTTAAAGATGACTATCTAGCTGGTTATGAATTTCAAACAGCTGATAATAAAACAATAAAGGCATCTACCATACTGATCAGGAGCGATGATTTGAAGGTAATAGGCGCTCTTTGCATTAATTATGATGTTAATTTGTTACTTGATTTGAAAACTATGATTGATACACTATTACCAAATATTCATGCCAATAAACATACTTCTCATGATATGACCAATCAAGAAGAGAATATAGGTAACGTAGAAGAAATTACAGATCAATTAATTGACCAAATTATTTCAAATCGTGGAAACAGATTAGTAAAGCGTCAAGAAAAAATGGAAGTAATAAGTTTTATGGATGAAAAAGGAATCTTTCTAATGAAGGGTGCTGTAGATAAAGTAGCTACAAAGTTAAATATTTCTAAAGTAACTGTTTATAGCTATTTAGACGAAATAAAGAAAGCAAATAAAAAAGTAAGTACCAATTCTTAGGTTGGTCTACTTTCTTTTTTTGACCACAATGTATAAAAAAATATATAAAATAGATTTTTTTATACAAATTGTTACTTCCAAGATAGAAAAAAATTGCTGCTATATTGAAAGCTTAGGAGGAATTGCATTGAATCCGGTATATACACAATATTCATCCAACAATGGCGGACACTATGTTCCAGGTATGGAGTTTAATGGGATTTTATTTATATCTGGTCAGTTATCCAAAGAACCCTCTACAGGGATCATTCCATCAGGAGGAATTAAAGAAGAAACTAAACAAGCTTTACTTAATATGGAGTTAGTACTACAAGGACGTGGGTTAAACAGAAACGATGTTCTGATGTGTAGAGTATATACACCAGACGTTACCTATTGGGATGAAATCAATCATGTTTATGCAGAATTTTTTAAAGATCATAAACCAGCAAGAGCGATTATTCCAACTACACGATTACATGATGATTGCCTTGTAGAAATTGAAGCTATAGCGAGAATTAAGGAGGAACAATAAATGAATTACTTAGAAATTGACACACCAGCGCTTTTAATTGATCAAAACATCCTTAACAAGAATATTCAGGAGATGCAAGACTTCGCCAATAGGAATCGTGTTAAATTAAGACCCCATACAAAAACACATAAAATGCCTAAACTAGCTAAATTGCAAGAAGCCAAAGGAGCAAGTGGCATAACTGTTGCAAAAGTCGGGGAAGCCGAAGTAATGGCTGAACATGGTTTGAAAGATATATTTATTGCGAATGAAATTGTAGGAGTGCAAAAATTAGAACGAATAAAGGAATTGTCAGGAAAGATAGAGATATCTTTTGGTATTGATTCTATTTATCAGATTAATCAGACAGAAAAAGTATTCCAGGGTGCAGAAAAAAAAGCACAAGTTCTAATTGAAATAGAAGTCGGAGAAAAACGATCTGGAGTTATTGAGGAAGAAGATTACCGTAAATTATTAGATGCAATAAAAAAATGCAATAATCTTAATTTAAAGGGCATCTTCTCTCACGATGGACATACGTATAAAGCAAAAAGTGTTGAACATTGTAAAGAATTGTACATCGAAAGTGTTGAAAGAACATTGTACTTCTCCAAAATTGCAACAGATGAAGGTTTTAATTTGGAGGTAGTGAGTATTGGTTCGACTCCCCCATTCTTACTGGGATTTGACATACCAAAAGGTATTACCGAAATTAGGCCAGGCACTTATATTCTAATGGATGCGTCTCAATCTGGTGTTATCGGAAGTTTTCATAGAGCCGCAGCTAGTGTACTAACTACGATCATTAGCAAACCAACAGAAGAACGGGTCATTACTGATGTGGGTGCTAAAGGCATTACTGCCCAAACTCGCACTGAAGGACTAACAGCTACAAAAGGGTTAGGGAAAATAAAAGAATTTGACGATGTGTTCATTCATAGTGTATTTGACGAACATTCAATTATCTACAATAAGGATTTTAATCAAAAAATACAGATAGGAGATAAAGTTCAAATCATTCCAAACCATATTTGTCCCGTATCCAATTTGCACGAAAAGGCTTACCTAATTAATGATGGTAAAGTCATTGAAGAGATAATTATTGAATGCAGAGGGAAATTACAATAATTACTCCAGTGTTCTGTAAAAAAACTAAAATAAATATAGAAAAAGAGGGCTCCCTCTTTTTTTGTTCAACAAAATTAATGATGTAGAATGATCTATTTCAACATGATTTTCACAACTTCCTTTTAAAGAAGTTATTCCACAATCTGGCCCGATTGTGGAATAAGAAAAGATCCCGCATATCTACACAGGATCTTTAATTTTAAGTAGAATGTTTAGTCAATAATAGTACTTCAAATACAAAACACAGTGAGTGACATTACTTTAATTTACACTCAAAATGGAGACCAATTCGGCGGCCAGCGTAAATCAGGAAAAAGATCACCAACCCTTTCAATCACTTCTCCTGCTGCATTCCAGACTGTTCTTCCCGATTTACCTGCCCCATCCCAAATTACTTTTTCAATTGTTCCATCAGATCCTTCAATTATGCGCTCGATCATATTTTCAGCAGCTCCGTCAACGTTAGACCATACCCCTTTCCAGTATTTCTCTCCATCTCTTTTCCAATATTCATGAATCAACGTCCCGTCAATAGGATGAATAACGCGTTCAATCATATTTTCAGCAGCTCCGTCAACGTTAGACCATACCCCCTTCCAATAATTCTCTCCATCTCGTTTCCAGTATTCATGAATCAACGTCCCGTCAATAGGATGAATAATGCGTTCAATCATGTTTTCCATAGCTCCGTCAACGTTAGACCAAATCCCTTTCCAATAATTCTCTCCAGTTCGTTTCCAGTATTCATGAATAAGTGTCCCGTCAATAGGGTGAATAACACGTTCAATCATATCGTCAGCAGTTCCATCAACTTTAGACCATACCCCTTTCCAGTAATTCTCTCCAGTTCGTTTCCAGAATTCTTCAATAACAATCCCGTCAGCAGGATGAGTTATGCGCTCAAGCATGTCCCCAGTCTCAGACCATACCCCTTTCCAGTAACTCTCATCTGTGCGATGCCAAAACTCTTCTATAACTTTTCCATCAACTTTATCCCATTTGTGAATTAGAACACCTGCTGGATTCCATGTACTCTTTCGAATTAAATTACCCTGAAAAAATGTTTCATTTGTGTATTCTAAGGTATTGGACCAAGTTTCTTTAATTAGTTCACCAGCTTCATTTAATTTTTCTTGAATATAGTAACCGGTCTGTGTAAACTGCTTCTGAATCTCTGCAGTCAGATTATTTATAAACTGATTTGCTACATCCCCTATCAACTTCATAAAATCCTCCCACCAATCAGAAAGGATATCTGTTAAACCCACAGGTGGCCCTTTCTCTGCTAAACCACTTAAAACTAAGTAGTCAAGGCGGGGACTATTATTACATTCATTTTGATTAATTATTTCATTAGATTGATCTTCTGGTTTCTTAAGCCAATCGTTAAATTTATCTTCTTGATAAGCGAATCTCCACCAATAATTCCAGTCTTTTGATTCGAATAATTGCAAATGTTCACTAACTCTACCTGAATCTTCAGCAATCCATGCCCATAGACTATTTGGATTATCATTACCTCTTAAATAGCTATAGAATTCTTCTAACGCAGCTTTTAATAAGTCCTTCATTTCAGGTCTCGTTTCACACTCAACAGCGTATATCCATAAAGTATAACTAATAGAAGAAATACTCTGTGGCTTTAGTAGTTGTAAACTACCAATAAAAGTGAGTGCTTCTATCCATCCTGATTTAGTAATCCATGGTAGTACCTGTTGTATAGACTTTGTTAAAATAGAACGCCAGCTATCTGGTCCTAAAACATCTGGAAAAAGATCAAGAACACGATTAATTAAAATACCTAATAATTCATCACCCTGATAATCTTGATAATTATCCAATCTCACTTTTTCACGTAATAAATCTTTAATCGCTTCTTTAAAAGAAGTAACTATTTGTTCACGAATACTTGAAGGAATTTCTAATGTAAATACACCATTTATTTTTCCTAAAGACCAATCTGGTGGCCCTAATGGAATACTGTAAGGGACTGCACCTTTGAAACTTTGCAGTAAATTATCTATAGCTTGTCCAGCGTATTGAGCTATATATGGAACAGCTAAATCTATAAAGGTTTGTTTAAGTTCTGGTGTCATGTTATCCCTAGCATCCCATTGACTTGTTGCAATACCTAAATGTGCTGCTACATTCTGTAAAGCATAGATTTCGTGTGGCAATAACATAAAAGAACCTGGTCCTTTAAAGGTTTTTAGGTGTTCCAAATTTTTGTCACTAAAAATATTTTTATATCTTTTTTTATCATTTTCATCTTTTTCGAATTCATTATCAATATATATTGAATGAGTACGCCATTGGAAAAGGATTAAGTACTCAGACCATTTGGTCATTAAATCACGAGCTAATTTACGAACTTCCTGGCTTGAATTAGGACAGGAATAAGAATAGTATGAAGCAGCTACAATTGCTCCAAAACTATCTTTTGTTATTGGACTTATTCGACTTTTTACATCATTTCCATACTTATAATATTCAATGTCTTCTGGATGACGAATTGGGTGATAACGTCCGAGATTATCTTTATTGCCCCAACCTTTTTCAAGTAAAGTTGTTAATAATTCCATTAGACTTTTATTTGCAGAATTTTTATCCCAGTCATCTTGCTTATAATTACCGGTGGCAATAGCTATTGCTGCTATTGCAGTATATAATGTTGCCTCTCCTATTTCATCAGGTTTCATTACATCATCTTTTTTTTCTTTTGTTTGATGTACAATGTAACCATATTGATCTTTAAATCCACTGTCTTCAGAAAAATCGGCTAAAAGTCTTTTCAGTTCTTCTTCGTGATTCAATACTATTACCTCCTGTAATTACCTCGATTATTAACTAATGTTCATGTTATAGGTTTTCAAACAAAACCTATAATATTCACCTTATAAGGGGGAATTTCTTAATTACAGGAATTTGCTCCTTTTATAACAACAAATTTTTGCATCTCTAAACAAATAAAAGCGAAGACGCTATTTAAAGTCTCTTGGTCTCTATACCATGAAAAAGGACACTCTCCTATTTAAGGAAAACGCCCAATTGTTTAATAAACCTATGCTCTTATATTTAATATTTAATTGCATAGATTGAATAAAAATGTTATGGATGTTTAATATTGAATGATATGATATTTGTAGATAGGTGGAGAGTAGGATATGAAAACTAACGACATCGTAATAAGCAAAGTAATTAAATGGTTGAAAGCTGAGGATAAATCATATCAATGGCTAGCTGAACAATTAGGAGTAAGTAAATCACTTGTAGGACTTATGTTAAAAGGAGAACGTACTTTAAAATCAGATCGCATTGAACACTTTGCCAAGATAATGGGGATCACGACAAAAGAATTGGTTCATTCAGATACAATAACGGAAGGCCAATTAACTGTTAACTTGCTAGGTGAATTATCTAATCGTCACTCTAAGAGAGAATTGGATTATTTATTGTTTGCCATCAATGATTATCTTGGATTAAAAGAGCATTTCCAGTAGCTATCGAGATTAGGGGGATATTCAAGTGGCTATCGTTTTTTGGTAAGATGCTAGTTATAACTGACATAATTCATAGTTCTTCAACCAAAATAAAATAAGGATTCTAATTTGAATAGAGACCCTTTTTCCGGTTGTCACACTATGAGTATGATGCTGTAACCCGTCACACTCAACACCCCCTATCCTCGTAGGTTTTTGGTTGTACTAGACAAAGGCAGGTCTCCTGGCTTATGGTCATCACACATTTCCCCTTCCTATTTCGTCACATAACAATGTTTTTTTAAAATGTGCTCCTAATTACAGTTGCGGGACAGCACAGGATTTTAACCGTATTTAACTTTTAAATTAACTTAACTAATAATAAGTTTGTACCTTTATCTCTTTAAAGTAGTATACGTTATAAATTAGGGATAATAATTCTTTAAACTTGGATTGTTATATCCAATTATCATACATTTCTTTTCTAGCATGATTATATAATCTAGCATATAGCTGTGTTGAATGAGTAGTTTCATGTCCTAGCAATTGTTGAATACATTCAAGTGGCATTCCTCTTTCGGCAAGGTGAGCTGCAAAGGTATGACGTAACATATGAGGTGTTACTCTAAACCCCAATTGTTTTGAATAAAATTGGAAGAGAGTATTAATTTCTCTACTACGAATCATCCTTGTTTCCTTTTTATCGACAAAGACATAAGGTAATTTATCTGTTCGACTATTTAGATAGGTCTCCAAGTGTTGAGCACAATCAAGGTTAAATAATACAATCCTACTTCTATTTCCTTTGCCCTCCAAAATTTGAATGCTTCGTTCAGACCAGTTGATATCCTCTTTCTTTATCTTTACAAGTTCACTAATTCTTACCCCAGTTGCATAAAGTACTTCGATTATTGTTCTCTCATAAAGTCTTTCACACACATGCTCTAAGAGACAAGTAAGTTGTTTTTTACTTAAATAACGAGGCAAAGTTTCCGCCACTTTAGGGAATGGGATATCCTTAGCAGGATTTATAATAATCAATCCTTCATCAAAACAATATTGATAAAAAGTTTTTAACCCAATTAATTTGTTTTTTATAGAATTCTGTTTATATCCTTTTTCATTTAACACCATCATCCAGTGCCTAATATCCTTTTTGGTGATCATATTAAATGGTTTTTCCGTATAATCTTGTAATTGTTTAACAGATAGTTGATACCCTCTGATTGTTCGAGGAGCTAAACGATACATGTATTCTTCTTTAAATTTTTCGATAAATTCATTTATATCCATAGCCATCACCCCTTAAATTTTCGATATAGACTAATCAGTTTCCAATTAGGTAGACAAGCATATATTTTCGTTGTCTGGAGTTGTTTGTGTCCTAATTCATCTGCGATAAAAGAAAGATCAGCACCTTTCGTCAATAGCTCGGTTGCAAAGGTATGTCTAAACCGATGAGGATGTAGGGAACTCTTAATTTTCGCATCTATTCCTACTTGCTCCACTATTTTTTGCATTTGCCTAATACCTAGTCTAGTTCCCCTTTCGGAAATAAAAAGTGCAGGATGCTCATCTATATAAGATTCCAGCAACCGTTCTAATAAAATAGCACATGTTTCAGAAAAATGAACCTCCCTAATTTTCTTTCCTTTCCCCAATACTTGAGCCGTTCTGTTTTCTAAATCTATATCACTTTTATTCAACATGTTTACTTCACTGATTCGACAACCTGACGTAAGGAGCAGCTCTACCATAACCCTATTTCTAAGCTGATTTCTTTTCTCACATAACTGACGAACTTTAGCAATTTCTTCTTTTTCTAAAAACTTAGGAATAGATTTTGATTTTCGTGGAAACCATCTTTTCTTGATAGGCGACATATGGATATATCCCTCATCCACACAAAAATTATAAAAAGAAGAAAGAATTGTTAATTGCTTTTTAATTGTTGCTGCTTTTAATCCTTTTTGAAGTGGTATAAAACATTTTCGAATCTCCTCTGGTGTTAAAGATAAACAATTTTCGCGCTTATCTTTAAAGAATTTGTTGAGGAAAAAACGATATTGATAAATTGTTCCTGCACTTAAGTTTTCTAATTTCATGCTTAGTAAATATTCATTGATTATCTTTCTACTATCATTGTTAACAAACAAGTTACTTATTTCCCAGTATCTATTATTTTCCAACTTATCGTATTTATAAGGGATAGGTGACCTCTCTAAATATTTTTTTCTTACGCAAAATATATAGAACGAACGAAAGATACTCATATAATTATCTAACGTTTTTTCATTCTTCACACCTTTATAACTCTGAATCCAATTTTGAAAATCATAATTTTTAAGTAGTGTAAAATGGGTATCTGTATCCTTAAAGTAAGCTTGTAAAATAAATCTATATTCCTCGATGGTACGATGGCTCTTATTTTTGTGTTTTAGGTTAAGCAAGTACTCATTAATTTTTTTTCGATTTTCTATGTTGGGTAATCTAATTTGAATTAAAAAACCCTCATCATCTTGAAGGTTTCTATCTTTCCTTTTATTTCTCAGTGGAGGATTTTCTATAATTCTTGTTTCCCAACAAAAGTCATAGAAAGTTCTAAGTGCGCTAAGAATTCCACTTCCCGTTTTATCACTCCATAAATGTCCATTCTTTAAAAACCAATCTTCAATTTCTGTTATAGTAATATAAATAAATTCCTTTTTGAAATCCTTGAAAAATTGTTGTAAAAATACCCTTTTGCATATAATAGTACTTTTTCTTTTCCCAGAGTTTTTTAAATTAACCAAAAATTCATTTATAATATTTTGATTTTCTATGTTGGGTAAAATCATCTTTAACTCCCAATATCTACTTGGATGAGATACTGATTTTTCTTCATCTTGAAGTGGGGATTCTTCGATAAACCCTTCATTTTCACAAAAGAAATAAAATATTCGTAAGGTTGCTAAATAACAGCTAATGGTTCTCTTATTACAGCCCATTTGTTGATCTAAAAGCCAATTTGTTATATCCTCCAATGTTATACAATTATACACTTTATTACTTTTTCCAAAAAATCGCTGCAAAATACTACGTTGTCTTAAGATAGTTTGCTGACTTCTTTTTTTTCTTATTAGACTTAGTAAAAACAAGTTTATTATTTCAGTATTTTGAGAATTCAATAATCCTTTCTTTAATTTCCAGTACTCCATAAACTCACTCTCCCATTCTATGTTTGATATTGATCATATTGTTTTTTTCTCGCATGATTCATTAATCTAGTATATATTCTCGTACTATTGATATTGGCATGACCTAGCAAATCTTGTATATAGATAAATTCCATTCCCTTTTCTGCTAAATGAGCTGCAAAGGTATGTCTTAGAGTGTGGGGGGTGACTTTGAATCCCAGTTCTTTAGAATACTTTCTAAAGAACAGTTGTACTAAGTCACAGCTAATATGTTTACCTCTAGGACTGGAAAACAAAAAATCACTATTCTCGTACCGTACATGTAAATAATTTTTCAAACGTAAAGCACATTCATGACTGAAGAGTACAAAACGGTCCTTATTTCCTTTACCTTTACGAATCCATATTTGGCGTGTATCCCATTTTATATCTTCTAGTTTAATATTCAATAATTCATTAATTCTTACCCCAGTTGCATATAAGACCTCCACAATTGCACGTTCTCTTAAATTGTCCTTGGTTAACTCCTGAAGTAATGCTAATTGACGTTTGTTTAAATAGTACGGAAGTAAGTCTTCACTTTTTGGGGTTTTTACTTTCTTAGTGGGGTTATGATTAATCTTGTTTTCTTCGATACAATATTGATAAAATGATTTTAATGCTGTTAATTTCAGTTGAATACTACGTATTTTTAACCCTTTTTCACTTAGAGTTGCCAGCCAATTACGTATATCTTTTGCCCTTACTTCATCATACTTTTTTTCACTCTCCGAAAAAAATTGAGATAGTGAAATTTTATAAGAACGAATTGTTTCTGAGCTGAACTGATTACAATTATCATCATAGAAGGCTTGTAAAACTTCCTGATTCATAGAAATCACCCCATTATATTCTGATATTTTAATCTCTTATCTTCCGATGGTATTTGCGCATAGATACGTGTTGTATTCAAATCGGCATGCCCCATCTCATCCGCTATAAACTGAAGATCTGCGCCTCTTGCTAACAAATTGGTGGCAAATGTATGTCTACAGCAATGTGGATGAAAATTTTTTTCAAGTCCTGCTTGTTTCCCCACTTTTTTTAGAACACCTCTTATTCCACCATTTAAAAGACGGTCACCAAATTTATTCATGAATAGCGGCTCTTTTGGATCACACGTCCGAGCCTGTAAATAATTTTGTAATGCTATTGCACATTCTAAAGAAAAATGGATAGTTCTAATTTTATTACCTTTCCCTACTACTTCTGCTGTGTGTTTGTCCATATTAATATCTTTGATATTTAATGCTGACATTTCTGAGACACGGCAACCCGATGTAAGAAGAAATAAAATAATAGCCCTATCTCGAATTGATAATTGTTCAGAGATAAGTTTAATACGAGAAAACTCATACTCATCTAGAAAATTAGGAAGAGATTTTGGTAATTGAGGTCTCCAACGTTTTTTTATTATCATTCTTTCTATATATTCTTCATCAAAACAAAATTGAAAAAAGGAAGATAGTGTTGCAAGTACAAGCGCTATTGTATTCGGTTTTTTATCTACTGAAAATTCATTGATCCATTCTCTAACATCCTCTGAGGTCATATCCATCAAGGGAACCTTACATTCACGTAGGTAGCGTTCCAATATCCATTTATACTTAGTTATAGTTGCAACTGCTTTATTCTCTAACTTTAAACATAGAAGATACTCATTCAATATCGTTTTAGTTTTTGATGAGATACAAATATCAGTACTCTTCCAATATTCATCTATAATTTTCATTATCTCACCACCAATCTAATAGAAAATGATTTTATATATTAGAAATAGTATTACCCTATTTCATTGAAATTATTCTAAAGTATAAGGCGTTTCAGAACTAAATTAGTTAAATTGAGAATCTATTGAATTTATATAAAGAGAAGAAAAGTATTAATAAACATACAAAAAAGAGGCAATCAAATTATATGATTTCCTCTGAATTTCACTTTGGAAAGAAACAAATTCTAGGGAAATAAGTTTACTATTCATGAGTAAGAACGACCGGTTTGATCCCTTTTGTATAATTCAACAAAGCATTGGATCATGAAGATAGGGTACTTGTACAATAAATTTTTTAAAGGAACAGGGTTTTCATTTATTATTCGAAATTGTAGTTAGAAAGAAAACCCCATGAAATGCATAATGCAAGACACGGGGTTTCCATTTCCACTCATTTTACTGAATCAATCAGTTTATAGAGTAACGTTTAGTTTTATTTAGTAACTGTTACAGTTAATGGAGTTGATACGTTATCAACAGCATCTGTTACTGTAATAACAATATTATTAGCACCAGTTGATATTTTAGTGATATCAATTGGTAAAATCGCTTTATCAGCAGCTGCAGTTAACGACTGCGGTATCTTCGGTCTCCAACGCTTCTTCATAAGCATCGTATTTAAATATTCCTCAGCAAGGCAAAAGTTAAAAAAAGACGAAAGAGTAGAAATTACCTGATCTAATGATCTTTCTTTTTTTTTAATTTAATACAATTTTAACCAATTTAGAACATCATCAGATGTTAAGTCATCAATTGAAATAGAGCATTCCATTAGAAATTTTTCTAGTATTGAACGATATTTGGAAACAGTTACTTCAGCTTTATTTGCTAATTTTAAACTTAACAAATATTCATTCAGAATAATTCTCGTTTGTGGAGGAATGGCTTCTTGTGAGCTGACCCAATACTTTTTTGTCGTTTTCATAAAAGTAACCTCTCTTTCATGAATCTGTAATAAACTATTTTTATCTAGTATTTCTTTTTTTAAACGTCTAATTTTCATATTTTTTAATTATTGATTTTTCTAGTAAATTATCGAATTTGATTAAGTGTCAGATACCCTAATTTAAATTCCATTCTGAACTGTATTAAATTGTTCGAATTTAATCCTGTTAATGGCTGACATTCGATCTTCCAATAAGAAAAGCTCCATAGAGATTTCTCATCATGGAGCATTTCAACAGTTCCATCTTCAGTTGGACATCCGAAGCAATAATATTTTGAGTAACAGTTAAAACATAACTGACGTAAAAAACACTGCATTCAAATCATGATAGGTATCTTCTTGAAACGGAAAAACCGTCACGATGTTCCTTTATATTTCGTAAAAAAACAAAAAGAAAAGCCCTAAGGAGATCTCTCTCCCTAGGGCTTAATTTTAATCAATTATTTAATTATTAAAAATTATTGACCAGAAATAACGATGTCTAATGTGCCTGTTTTAGTAGAACCATCTGCAGCAGTTGCAGTTACAGTTACAGTTCCATCAGCTTTTGCAGTTAATAAACCATTAGCATCAATAGAAGCTTTAGTTGTATCATTTACAGACCAAACTACAGCAGCATTTGTTGCGTTCGTTGGAACTACAGTAGCAGTCAATTGTAATGTGCCATCTTTATCTGTAATTGTAGTTGCAGTACCTGTTACAGTGATACCAGTTACAAGTACAGGAGCATCAACAACAGTAGTTGTTGTAGCAGGACTTACATTACCAGCAGCATCAGTTGCATTTACAGTTAATACTGTATTAGCAGCTTGAGCTACGATAGCAACTGAGAATGCACCTGTTGTTGCATCCGCTTTAGCTGAACCAAGAACAGTACCAGCTGCATTTTTAACAGTTACAGTTGAACCTGCTTCTGCAGTTCCTGTTACAGCAGTTGCACCAGCAAGAACTGTAGTTACAGCTGGAGCATTTGGAGCAGCAGTATCTCCACCTAATTCTACAGCAGTTTCAGCGATATCCTTAATTGTATTAGGCTTTAATGCACGGTCAGTTACAAAACGAACATCTTTATTAGTAGAAATAGTTGCAGCTACAACTGGCTTTTCTAAAGTAAGGATTAGTTCATTCTCTGCACCATTAGCAATACTTTCAATTTTTACATCTTTCGTAGTGCTACCATCGTTTTCTTTTACGATGAAATCTGTTAATGCATGTGTAAGATCAGCTGATTTAACTTGAACGGCTTCATTAAATGTAATTTTAATTTTTTTGCCTGTTTTGTCCGCTGCAACAATATCACCTTTTACAGTTGGTTTAATTTCATCTGTAATATCCTTAGCTGGAATATTTTTAGCGATTTTTTCACCTAAAATATCAACAGTGTTAGGATTTTCAGCAACTTTAAGTTGTAATAAAGTTTTAGTTGGTTCTGTACCTTTTTTCACATCTTCTGGTAATTCATCTTTTAATGTGAATGTAGCAGTTTTTCCATCAGTAGAAAGTTCAGCATAAGAAATTCCATAACCATCGATCGTGAAGTCATTTTGGTTTAAAGATTGAATTGCATTATCAAATTCAACTTCTACTTTCTTTGTTTCCAATGCTGTTACAGATTTAATGCTTGTAGCAACTTGATCTTCCACTACACCAGGAGCTTTATAGCCTTCTAAGTAGTTTCCAGCTAAATCTTTTACTAATTGAACTGTAAAATCAATTTTATCTTTTGCTGGAAGCGTATCATTAAAGCTTAAGATTACACCTTTAGAATCTGAAGTAAGATCAAATGAAGTTGGTTTTAAAGCTTTATTGTTATTAGATTTATCTTTAATAGTATATTTTTCATCTTCTACTACTGATCCATCACCACTTGTAGCCATTGCTTCATTGAACTGAACGTAAAGTTGTTTGTCATTTAAACGTACAACCTTCTTAAGTGTTGGTGGAGTAACATCTTTAATTGTTAAAGTTGTTGTGTATGGAAGCATTACATTTGTCAATGTAGTGTTATCAGCTACACCAGTTACACTTAATGTGTAGTCAGCATTATCTTTTAATGAATTTAATACAGTGATAGTTACTTCTTTTTTATCTTTTAAAGTAACAGTATTAGAAATCGGTTGTACTTTACCATCTTTATCTTTAATCACATAGTTAGCAGCTTTCGTAGCTGTTTTTTCATCTAGTGTTTTTGTAAATTTGATAACAATTTGTTTAGCGTTATCTTTATTAATGTTTGCACTAATAATTTCTGGACGAGTTTGATCGACAACAGGAGTTACTTGAATTTTTGTATCTTTATCAATTACGTTACCAGAGTAATCTTTTACATTAGTAACATATAAATCTGTTGTGTAAACAAGTTTATTTGTACCATCGAATGTGAATTCAAAAGTATCATCAGTAAGTTGTTTTACAGATGAAGCTTGTTTTTTAGTTCCACCTTGCATCCAGTAGATGTTTGAAGCAAATACTTGCTCTACAGGCTCAGAGAATTTAAGAACTACTTTCTCAAATGAAGCACTTACAACTGAAGTTACAGTTGGAGCAGTTTTATCTTCAACAACGTTGAATTTAGTGTCTGCTTGAACTGTTTTAAAGTTGTTGTAATCTTGAGTACCTTCAGTAGTTAGAGTGTGCTCTCCATCTGTTAAAGCAGAAGATAATTTAATGATTACAGTGTTTAAGTTCGTTTGGATATTACCTGCAACTGTTTTACCATCAATTTTGAATTGTGATGTTTGAGCTGGTTTTACTGGTTCGCTGAAGTGTACGCGAATAGTTTTGTTACCTAAAGCTTCTACTTTAGATACAGTTGGTACTGTATTGTCAAGAGGCTTGAATTTTAAATCTTTAGCATTGATAACTTTATCGCCAGCTTTAATGTTGTTTACAGATAATTTATATTCAACTTGGTTCTCAAGTTTGTCTTTAACGTTTAAAGTTACAGAGCGACCATCTTCTGCAACGATTACTGAATCAACTGTAGGAGAGCCAGTACCTGTAAGAGCATAGTTACCTTCTTCAGCAGCTGTAGATGGATCAACTTTACCGTCAAATTCTACTACTACTTGTTTAAGGTTAGTTGCAGATACAGATTTAACTGCAGTAGCTGTAGTTACAACATAAGTAACTTTAGCTGTGTACTCAACGTCTTTGATTTTGAAAGTAACTTCTGTTTCTTTGTTAGGCTCTAGAGCTTTTTCTAAAGTAACAGTTTCTTTAGTACCGTCAGTTAAAGTAACGTTTAAAGTTTTAGCGTCAACTACTTCGATTTTGTCAACTTTTGGAGTTGCATCTACAGTATCAAGTGTACGTGAGAATACAACTGCGAAGTCTTGGCGAGTAATTGAAGCATTTGGGTTTAAGTTTGTTTTACCATTTGCTTCTGAACCTTTGATAACGCCGTTTGCTACTGCGATTTCAAGGTAAGATTTAGCCCATGATTTAACAGTTGAAGCGTCAGCGAATTGACCTAGATCTGCTTCACCTTCTAATTCGAAAGCTTCAACAAGAATTTTAGCTGCTTCTGAACGAGTTAATTGTTTGTTAGGAGCAAATTCAGTTGCGCTTACACCTTCAAAGATTCCGTATTCTACAGTTGCAGCGATTGCATCGTAGTACCAAGCGTCAGCTTTTACGTCTTTGAAGTCTACAGAACCTTCAGCTTCTAATTCTAGAGCATTTGCGAAGATTGTTGCAGCTTGTGCACGAGTAATTGTGCTAGTTGGGTTGAAGTTGCCGTTAGCATCTCCTTGAATTACACCACTGTCAACTAAAGCTTGAACTGCCTCTTTAGCGTACCCTGAAACTTTATCGAAATCATTTAATTGTGCTGCAGATGCTACAGGAACGATTGCTGATGCAACTAATGCAGCTGTTGCAGATGCCGCGAAAAACTTACGGCCTTTGTTTTGCTTTGCCATTATTTGTATTCCTCCCTAATATTCCTAAAAATTGATATTATTCCAATGAAAACTATAGTACCACCATAATTAGTTGCCTAAATTTATGTATTATAGCTTTCCTGAATAATTCAAAACTAAAGCAAATTTTCTTAGTAAAGTTACTAGAAAAAGAGTAGTAGAATACCATTCTAGTAAGCTTATTCACTTTCTACAATAATATAACACTCTTTTTTCCATAATTCAAGCACTGGGACATAAATTTAGTTATAGAAGATTTTTTTACCATACCTAGTGTGGTATTTTATAGAAACTCAAAATCTCCCATCTATTTATCCCCTTATTTGGATTGGTAACATATAGTTCCATTACCTATTATACCTGACTCTCCTTAATAACCAAGTGTTTTCTAGAATGGTTACTAAATTGTCAAAAATTAAAGACTCCCGTAATAATTTAGTAATAATTGTAAAGCTACAGTAATACATTTTGTACTTTTCTGTAAAATCCAGACTTTTCAAGAGTTTCTACTATATTAATGAAAAGCAGTCTCTATCTGTCCTCATGTTGTAATGATAGATTGGCTATTTTTATGCTACACTTTTGATAGTTTGATAGAACATCATCAGCTATTGAAGGGAGCTAAAAAAATGAAACGTAAATTTCCTCTTTATGGGGCCGTGCTTGCCGGAATGTTATATCTGGCGCCTACTTCCGCTTCAGCAGAAGATCTTTCGAAGCACTGGGCCTACCATGAAATGAACTATCTTATTACCAACGATTTAATGAAAGGTGATGAATTCGGCAATTATCGTCCGAATGATGCTGTTACTCGTGCTGAGTTTGCTGCATTTCTAGTTAGAACACTTAATCTACCAGTTGCTTCTAGTAATGCAACCTTCTCAGATGTTAAGAAGGGTGACTGGTATTACGGGGTCATCGAACAGGCAAGCTATCACGGACTGATCAAAGGTGATGAGCAAGGTAAGTTTAACCCGAATGATCATATTAACCGTCAGGAAATGGCGGCTATGTTAAAAAGGGCTCTCCATTACCAAAACATCAACACAACTTCCTCCCCTATTACGTTTAGTGATAATGCTCGTATTGCCAAATGGGCCTATGCAGATGTACAAGCTGTCGTCACGACAGGACTACTTGTCGGGAAGCCTAATAATCAATTTGCACCTCTTGCCCAAACAACTCGTGCCGAGGCAGCTACTGTGCTCTATCGTTTAATCCATTTGGAAACACCTGAAACAGGTGGTAAGCAATACACTACGACGAACTACTCACACGATTACTCAACGGTGGTACGTAATCAGGCGAAGAATAATCCAAAGGTCGATGGTGCAGGCATTTTCACGGCTAGCGAGGCACTAGTGTCATACTATGTGCACCCAAAAAGCTTTATGCAGGATAGCCCATCTTATTATCAATTTTTAAAATTATCTACTGTGGTGAATAACCTTAGTGCAAAGGAACTGAATGATAAGGTACTTGCGAATAAAGGAAGCTTAGCGAATACAGCTGATGCCTTTATAAAGGCGGGTGTCGATAACAATGTCAATGCCATTTATTTGGTGTCCCATGCCTTACATGAAACAGCCAATGGTGGCTCTTCACTCATTAAAGGTATCGAGGTTGGTTTAGATACTAATGGTAAACCGATGATGGTGACCGCAGAAAATCGTGAAAAATTAACAGCGATTAAGAAAACTTACAATGCTTATGGTATTGGTGCTATTGATGCAGACGCTAATAAGTATGGTGCTGAGCGTGCCTATGCAAATGGTTGGTTTACTGTTGAGGATGCTATTATTGGTGGTGCTCAATTTGTAAAGGATCAGTATATTAGCAAGGGGCAAGACACATTGTATAAAATGCGTTGGAATCCTGAAAATCCAACCGTTCACCAATATGCTACGCATGTGATGTGGGCAGTCATTCAAGCAAAAAAGATTTATGACATCTACGAATTAATTGGTGCTCATACAACAACTAATTTGGTGTTTGATGTACCTGCTTATCAAAGTCAGTCTTCCGCGCCATCATTACCAAGCCCAACGAAGCAATATGCGTTGGATTTAGGTTTAGCTGGAGCAACAGGCAAGGCTACGATTAATCTCAATATGAGAACATACCCGACTACAACTGATAATGCTTCAATCATTACGAATTTACCAAAGGATACATCCTTTAAAGTCCTTGGCGAAAATGGTGGCTGGTTCAAAGTAAGTGTTAATGGACAAGAAGGCTGGGTATTTGATGATTATGTCATGCTTGAAAATGGTCTACAGATTGTTAACATGAATATCACGCTCAATGTCAGAAGTGAACCTTCCACTACAAGCGCTATTTTAGGCACAGTGAAACCGAATGGCTTTATTATTGGTGAAGTCGATGACAAAGGTGAGTTCATAAAAAATGGTGCTTGGTATCAGGTAATCTACAACGGTAAAACTGGCTGGGTGCATGGTGATTATATTGTAAAAAAATGATTCGATTGCGATCATCTAAAAAAGAGTGCGACATTGCTGCGCACTCTTTTTATTGTTCATTTTTGTCCTACTATTTGATCGCTATATAATAGAAGAAACTCGAAATTATATGTTAGGATTATGAAAAAATTCTCCTAAAATTTAGTACAATTTTATGCTTATTCAGCTGTTTCATCGATCATGCTAAGTAATAGGCGCTACTCGACTATGACTATCGACATCCCTTTCCGCTTTCATTCCCTTGTCTGAGATATACCCTCTTCCATAACGACTAAACCCCTATACGAAAATTTCCTGTCAATATTGCTTTTATGGTATGATAGATTGCAGTGAAAAAGGAATTACAGAAAGGTTTGAACACTATATGAGGCATGTAACAATTATGGGCGTACCCTTTTTACATATTAATCAGCAAGGGTTTGTTGATTTACTCGTTCATCGTATTGAACAGCAAGAAAAGACTTTCGTTGTAACAGCCAATCCAGAAGTTGTTATGCAGGCAAATGAAAATGCCACTGTAATGAATTATTTACAGCAGGCGACCTACATTTGTGCGGATGGCATTGGTGTCGTTAAAGCTGCACAAATCCTTGGTGAATCACTGCCAGAGCGTGTAACAGGCTATGATACGATGGTACAGCTGCTGGAAGTAGGTCAGCAGAAGCGTTTTAAAATTTATTTATTAGGTGCACAAAAAGAAACAATCGAAAAGACGGTTGCGAATATTCATAAAAACTACCCGAATGTTGATGTCGTTGGTTATCATGATGGTTACTTCGACTGGAATAATAATGATTTTGCAAATGAAATCGCGACATTACAGCCTGATCTCGTGTTTGTAGCATTAGGTGTTCCAAGACAGGAAAAATGGATTACAGAAAATCTGGATAAGTTTTCAAAGGGTGTATTTATCGGTGTAGGTGGTTCCTTCGATGTGATCGCTGGCACTGTAAAGCGTGCACCAGTCATTTGGCAAAAGTTAAACCTGGAGTGGCTCTACCGAGTGCTGCGTCAGCCAAGTCGTTTTGGCAGAATGCTCGTTCTCCCTCGCTTTGCTTTAAAGGTTTTTGCATTAAAGCTTAAAGGTCAGGGCAAAACAAAATGAGTCAGTCAACCTTTGTCAAAAGTACGCTTATCTTAACAATTGCAACATTACTTTCTAAAGTAATCGGTAGTATTTTCCGTATACCGCTGCAAAATATTGCTGGTGATGAAGTACTCGGTATCTTTAGTCTTGTCTATCCTGTCTATATGGTGGCACTGTATTTATCCGTTGCCGGTATCCCTATCGCTATTTCTAAGCTGATTGCGGAAGCTAGGACGAGTATGGATACTGCCAAAATTAAGAAAATTTATGTGACTGCAAGAATCCTTGCATTATCCTTTGGCGTCATTAGTTTTACAATCATTTACGGCTTTTCAGAGCAGATAGCGAATGCACTTGGCGGCCCTTCAACGGAGATTGCATTAATCATTGTAGCCCTAACACTACTCGTTGCTCCCTATATGGCTGTCTATCGAGGATTTTTCCAAGGCTTTGGGGATATGCGACCTACTGCCATCTCACAAGTGATTGAGCAATTAGTACGTGTCGCTTTAATTTTAATTGTTGCGTATTTCTTAGTTGCGATGGATTATTCAAATGATATCGTAGCTGGTGGTATTATGGCAGGTTCTGTATTAGGTGCACTTGGATCACTTTTCTATTTACTCTTTAAATATTTCCGTTCTTCGGTAAAAGTGACGAGCAAGGAGAAATATTCTAGTAAGGATTTTTCCACATACAGTAAAACCATTTTAAAAATCTCCATACCCATTGCAATTGGTTCTGTAACAATGGCGCTTTTTAATTTCGTTGACTCCTTCACGGTCACATATGGCTTAAGAAATGCTGGAGCAGATGCAAGTGAGATTAGCTTCCTTTACGGGATTTATGGTCGAGGACTGACATTAGTTCAAATCACAACGGTTTTCGCTTCTTCAATTATCTTACCACTTGTGCCGCTGATTACAACGAAGCTAGCAGAACGTAAATTGAATGAAACACGCAGTATTATTGAACGAACACATCGTATGACACATCTTATTTCTTGGCCAGCTGCTATCGGGTTGCTAGCCTTAACCTTGCCTTTAAATCTAGCACTTTTCAAAGACTTAGAGGGAAGCTTAATGTTAGCCATCATTAACCTTAGCTCCGTCTTTACATCCCTGACACTACTTGGAACAGGTATTTTACAGGGCATGAATGCTGCCAAAACAGGAGCCATCATTATTTTGAGTGGAGTTGTCCTTAAGGTGTTTGCGAACATCTTCTTTATTCAAGAATTCGGTTTAGATGGTGCTGCGTATGCAACGTTGTTGGTGTACTTAGTGTTATTTATTGTGAATTCTGTCTTTATTTATCGTATGATTCGCTTCACTGTTCTTGGAAAAGATACGGTAAAAATGATTGTGTCTTCCATCGTAATGGGGGCAGCTGTTGGTTTACCAACGCTTTGGCTTGATTTTACACATTGGTCTCGAATGTTGGCGATGGGTTATCTAACTGTTGCAATTATAGTGGGAGGAGCTCTTTATTTCCTTCTTCTATGGATGATGAAAGCAATCCATAAACAAGATTTAAAGAAAATCCCTGTTATCGGAAAAAGATTTTCATAATTAAGAGAGGTAGGACACTTATGTCGAAACAGAAATGGCTTTGGGGAATCATTGTTCTTTTACTCATCGTTTCCTCCACAGGTATGATGATGAGGTGGAATGCTGAGCAATCGAATAATGCTTATGAAATTGTCATTCCCTATCATGAAATACAAACCGCAGAAAAAAATAGCGATTTAACAATGGAAGAAATCCTTTCCTCCTTAAAGGATGCTGGACTGAATACGGTAAGTCTAGAGCCTTTAACATTAAAGGAAATGGAAAAACAAAACTTAATTACGGTTTATAAAGAAAGCGAATTAGCAGCGCAATTATTATTTACACCTTATAAAGATGCTGTTGATATCACTAAGGGTGGCTATTATATTCGAGTGCCTGAAAATGAAAGTTATCAGAAGCTTATCATGGAAAGCATGGAACCAGAGGAAGTACTAATAGGAGAAGAAGCTTTTTATTTCCTCCCTGCTTCTAACCACAATTTTGATTTAAAAACACCAATTGGCTACGATCAGCCTGCAATTGATATGATTAGTAAGCATGGACTAGCCCACATCTTTAAAGTGGAAAATGCAGATAATGAAGTAGCTAATGAAAAAATAGTAAATCAATTACTAGCGTTAAAAGATGCTTCTGCTGGTCGTTTGCTTGGCCAAGGCGATGAAGCCATTGGATTTGGACAAGAAGATGGCAATCAATTAGTTGAAAAATTAAGTGACGCTGGCTATTACTTCTACACAATTGAAAGCAACCCGCTCAAAGGCGAAAGTAAAATCGCTCAAATGACGGATTATCATATGATTCGTTTGCATAGTATCAATGTCAACAGAGAAACAAAATTAAAGTTAAATGCAAGTATTGACCGTACAACACGAGCTGTCAAAGAGCGTAATATTCGCTCCATCTTCTATCATATTAAAACAACAGGCAATGCCAAAGATAATATAGAAGACACGATTGAATACTTAAATGGTGTTCATGAGACAATGCCCGATCATTTCCAACCAGGTGAACCAAAGCTATTTGATAAAGTTGCCGTTCCAGCATGGGTCACAGCAACCGTATTATTAGCAGGTATTTTATTTACCTTTATCGTTTCAGAGTTAGTAAAATGGATGCCTCTTCGTTTAGCGGCAGCTGGCTTTATGGCGTTACTAGCTATTGCGTACTTTATTCTAAAAAGTACTCTATTCTTACAAGCTTTTGCACTAATTATTGCAGTCCTTGCACCAACCTATGCAGTCATCAAATCGGCGCAAGGCTCTACGAAAATGTCTAAAATCTTGGTGCAATATGTGAAGGCTGTAGCGATTAGCCTTATTGGGATTATCATTGTCATTGGCTTATTGAATGGTAATGCCTTTATGACAGGCTTTGCTGTATTTAAAGGAGTTAAGCTTGTTTATCTCATTCCAATTATGGGTGTATTATTATTTACTGTAATTGAGATCAACCGACTAGCTGAGCAAAACATCAAAAAATCTTTATCGAATACCGTCACATTATTAAACAAAGAACTAAAATATTGGCATGTGCTATTACTAGTAGTTGTCGCAGGTATCGGTTTATTTTACATTAGCCGTACAGGTAACTCTGGCTCTGTCAGTGATATGGAATTAGCCTTTAGACAATGGCTCGAAAATACATTGTATGTTCGACCAAGAACGAAGGAATTTTTAATTGGTTTCCCATTCTTTATTTTAGCGTTATATGTAATGGGGATTAATCGCAAATGGGGTAGTATCCTACTTGTACCAGGTGTTATCGGATTCCTATCTATCGTCAATACATTTACCCACCTACACATCCCAGTAGCTGTTTCTGTCTTGCGTACACTATACAGCGTATCTCTTGGCCTTGTAGTAGGACTAGTGTTTATCTTCATCTTCAAAATTGGTTATCGTTGGGTTTCTAAGGCAATCGCGAGGTGGTCATAATGCACGTTGTGTTATCTGGCTATTATGGATTTGATAATGTTGGCGATGATGCCATCCTGCTGTCCATTATCCACTCTCTAAAAAAGTGGCAGCATGATATAGAAATCACGGTATTATCCAATAATCCAGCAGCTACTGAGCAAACATACGGTGTCAAAGCCGTGAATCGTTGGAAAATGAAAGAAATACGCCAATTGCTTAAAAGGGCAGATGGACTTATCAGCGGTGGCGGTAGCCTTATGCAGGATCAAACAGGAATGAAAACCATTCCTTACTATGCGGGCGTTATCCAAATAGCAAAATGGTTGAAAAAACCAGTATTTGTTTACGCCCAAGGCATGGGCCCGATTAATCACTCTCTAAGTAAATTCATTGTTCGCTCTGTCTTTAATAAGGTAGAGCAAATTACAGTCCGAGATAAAGCCTCTCAATCTCTTCTAACAGAGATTGGTGTGCGAAAAGAGGCTAAGCTTGTGCCAGACCCTGTTATGGGACTTAACGGCAGTGACTTTCATAGTGAATGGCTCGAAAGTGTCACATTATCAGCAGATAGCTATATCTCTGTAAGTGTGCGTGACTGGCCATCCGCCATAGCGTACAAAGAAAAAATTGCGCATAGCCTAGACGAATTAGTGCGTCAAGGTGAGCAAATTGTCTTCTTACCTATGCATGGTGAGCATGATTTAAAAACATCACAGGAAGTAGCTGCACTAATGAAGGAGAAAAGTTTGATTGCGCCAGCCGATTTATCCATAGAGGAGAAAATCGCAGTAATTGGACAATCTCAATTATTAATTGGGATGCGACTACATTCTCTCATTTTTTCTGCAATCTATGCGACTCCTTTTATCGCCATCTCGTACGATCCAAAAATCGATGCGTTTGCTGACATTGTCAGTCAACCAGTTATTGGTCATGTCGAAGCAGATGATTGGAACGGTGTGACATTGTTTGAACAAGCCGTCACAATCCTTGAATCATTTACGACGGTTCAAGAAAATATGCGTCAGGCTATCATACCCTTACAAAATGAAGCAACAGCAACGGCGAAATTAGCCATTGAGGTTTTTTCACAATAAACATGAAAAAATGATGAATTTCAATTAATATTGAAATTCATCATTTTTTTCCGATTTCTAATAATTTTAAAACAGACTGTGCTTGCTGCATATGCATAGCTAAGACATATTGACTGGCCTGCATCAAAATTTGAGCCTTCACCATATTCATCATCTCTTTAGCGATATCTGCATCTCGAATACGAGACTCTGCCGCTTGTAAATTTTCTGCGGTGTTAACATTAGCATTATAAGCATGTTCCAAACGATTTTGGTACGCTCCTAGACGAGAACGCTCATTAGATACACGTTTTAAAGCCTCATCCATTGAAGAAATGGCTTTATCCGCATCCTCACGAGTAGCAATGGACACATCCTTCAAACCGAGTGCTTCAGAGCCCATACCATTGATAAATAATTCTATATGCTGCCCTGCATTGGCCCCTGCCTGAATTTTAATGCTATTTGTCTCATGATCTCCATTGAGTAATGTCTTCGTATTAAATTCTGTATCCGTAGAGAGTCGCTGAATTTCCTTCTTTAATTCTTGGAACTCCAGCTCTAATTTTTCACGATCATCATCGGTTAATGTGTCATTGGCTGCCTCCACTGCTAATTCACGCATGCGCTGAATCATCGCATGTGTCTCATTCAGTGCCCCCTCTGCTGTCTGCACGAGAGAAATGCCGTCCTGTATATTTTTAGCCGCCATATTCAATCCCCGAATTTGAGAACGCATTTTTTCAGAAATCGCCAATCCAGCTGGATCATCCGCTGCACTATTGATTCGATACCCCGACGAAATGCGTAGCATAGCTTTACTCATCGCACTTTGATGCCGATTCATATTATTCAGGATCGACATCCCCGTAGCTGACCACTTACCAAGCATGCTTTCACCACCTTCTTAATATGTATATCGGCCTATTCTCTATTCTATTAATCACCATTATGGGAATCGTTGCTAATTTTTTATGTATTATTAACAATTTATAGGTACATGACTCCTTTTAGCTTAATAGTGTCCAGATTTTTTAGTGAACCTATAGCCATTATGAGCGATGATGATTAGCTGACTTGCAAGTCGCTCATTCAGCTTTGTGGCAATAGATAGTAGCCTACCATGGACAAGACGTTGAATGAAGCTGTTCTCCTATTGTAACTTGTGTTGGAATACAATTCTTCTCTTTCTGGAGATACATGCCAAATTTTAGTAAAAGCACCTGCTTATCATTTCTGAAAAGTAGGTGCTTACTGGGCATTCCAACTATTCAATTATTAAACCTCCAAGTTGATGGCTCTTTTGCTGTAGCAGTTCGAAAAAGAGTTCTTTATCGTTCTCCAATAATGTTTGATCAATTAAATAATCAAAATTTTTCTCCTCTAGTTCTGCGATAAGCTGATCGATTTCGCCAACCGTCACAGATGAAACAAGTGGAATTTGTTTCTTCGGTGTTGCGCTTTCAAGTATTGGTGCTAGATGCTCATGAACATTCGTAATAAGCAGTAGTTGATAAAGTGGTAATCGGATAAAACGATTTCCTTTTTGGAAAACAAAAACCTCAGATAAATTTTCAATTTGCTGTGTCTTCATGTTGATAATCATCTCTTTACCTTCTATGGGAATGAAATGGAAAATCTCATTCTCTTTTAAAATAGAGAAATATTGATAAGCAAATACGAGACGTAGTTTGTCTCCAGTAACTTTTGTGTAAAACGGCTTCATGTATTGAACTTGCATCATCCTTCATCCCTCCCTAGTTATCTGATTATTCAGATTTTAACACAAATCAATTGGCTTGTTAACTATCTTTGAATTCATTTTTTTCTTTCTGATCATTCAGCTTATCATTACCGCATTTTAATCGTATAATGGAAGGACAGTCTTTTTTTCATTCTTACAATTAACAATGTTAAACATAGCCATACATGATGAAAGGAGTGAGGTTATGGCATTGTCTATATCGCAAATAGCTAATGAACATCAAGCATTTGTGCTGACTAAATTAAAAGAAGCTGAACAAGGGCTACATCCTTCCTCTACGGAAGATGAAGAACTAGTGCGTCGTGCTGTCTTTTCTGTAAGAAATAAATCCATTGTTTTTGAACGTTTTAATGGAACAAGTTCTATATTATATGCAAGTGTTCAGGATGTCAGACCCGCTTCTGTTGAAATTGATTTTTACAAGGAAGAGCTACATTGTAACTGCCCACAACCTAAATGGTGTCGACATCAAGTAGGTGCTTTACTCGCTCTCTACCAATACTTTAACTCCGTGCAAAATTGGTCGAGTGCTTGGCGTGCTCAAAAATCGGTCCAGCTAAAAACCTTAGCAGAAGAACGTAGACCACAAAGCTGGTCGATGATGGTTGATGAAGTAATGAAGCGCTTATTACCATCTGGCCGAGTATTAGAGGGCTATGGGCTTTCTGCTGTAAGAACAGATGCATTGGAGCGTCTTCGCCGGCATATGCCCTTTGAACGTGAATGGCAGCCCCTTTATAAGCTCTATATGGAATTAGCTATTTTTAATACTATATGGCGGCATTTAAATGCAACAGCTGGGCATTCATTAGATTCTCCATATATGAAATACTTTATCGATCAAAGCATGCAATCCTTTGAAAGCATTCTTACTGAGTTAACGAATCGGTCACGTCTTTTTGCGACTGATCCTTTTTATGATGCCATTCAAGAGCTAGTAAGGGAATTTTTATTAGAACGACAAGGGCTGTTTGCCCATCGACTTCGTCTATATATGCTGCTTTGGGCAGTGCTTTTTTATGAGAAGCCTCGACGCGAGCAGGAATTAACTTATTTAAATAATCTAGAAAACCCTTCGGAAGAAATTTCTTTGCAATCATTAAAGCTATTATTTTATGTGTTATTACAAAAGGAGGATCTGCTGCTCGAAAATTTGGCACAGATTGATTTACCGCAAATGCAGGATTTATTTGAACTGGCTACTTTTGCTCAACGTGCTGGTGAGTCCTATTCATTAGCTGTCATTTTACGAGCTATATTACCTTTGACTGAAGCCTTCCTACAGGAAGTCGTACCAGTCGTTCAAAGAGCCCAGTACGTAAGGCAATTTCAGCTTTTATTTGATGACATACAGCTTACTGAGGAAGAGGAAGCAATGTTATACAGTGCATTTGGTGTGTATGGGCTTCAGCCATTTTCATCGTTTTTAATTAAAAAAGGACGTTACCGTGAATGGGCTGCTCTCCATCAATTAAACCCTTCATCTCTATCCTATTTAGAAATGTGTGGATTAAAGGACGTCTTACAGATTGAACCAGCTACTGTTTTACCTTTATACCATGTCTATGCAATGGCTGAAATTTCACAAAAATCACGTATGAATTATAAGCAAGCTGTGCGTATTTGGAAAAGTATGCGTAGTGCCGCAAAACGAGCTGGCAAAACAGCTTATTTTGAAACATATATGCAAACCATTCGTGCAGAATATAAACGATTACGTGCGTTACAAGAAGAAATTGAGAAAGGAAACTTAGTATGATGACAATAAATGCTCCTTCCGCCTTTTCCCAAACTCAACAACTTCGTATTGATGTAGCGCGGGAAGGATATTTTACGTTGCAGGGTTTTACTGCAAATGGTACGACAATCGACGCCGATACATTAATTTCTTCATTATTCTTTACCTATGAAGCAAATGTCTATGGCTTATTAACCAGTCGGACTGATTTCACGATTGAGGTTTCTACTGCTGAATTACTTGATATTTTTTCATCAAGCTTCCAACATCCCTTTATTAATTGGCTTGGTGCAAATGATGAAAGTAAGGAATGGCTCGGAAAAGTACTGGCGTTACAGGAATACTGGCAGGAGCCCTCACTTTGGTCACACGCTGTCATTGCGGAAGATTTTTCTTCGCTAACTTTTCCTATTGCTCACGTCGATACAGCATTATTAGAAATAGCTGTTCAGCAAAAGCTTTCACAGGTTGGTCTAATACTAGCTGATTTACCAAAACTTCTACCCTTTTTCTTACGTGGTGGCTGGCCATTGGATCAGGCTCGTCAAGCCGGTACAGTTTCAGTTTCTTTACGGTTAAGTGAGCCAGAAGATGAAGCCGATGTCTGGTTATTAGAAACAGTGCTCAGCACGGCTACGACAAAAAACTACTGGACTCCTGCTATTCGTAAGCAATCCTTACCAATTGAAGAGGCGCTTCCTACGAAATGGCGAATGTTCGCCACTGAAATTGAACAACAGCAACAACAAATTGTGAATCTTCTATCCAATGACGATATCAGAAGTGATACCTTTATTCGTGTGACATTGGAGGACTCAGAAGTACGGTCTTTTTTACGTGAGGATCTCGCCAGATTACAGGCACTTGGTTTTGATGTTGTACTCCCTGCATGGCTAAAAGATTTAAAACAATCCAAATTACGTGTACGTGTAACAACTAACAATGTCTCCACAAAGAAGGTAGCAGGATTAGATGATATTTTAACGTTTAAATGGCAATTTTCTATGAATGGGCAAACGATTTCAGCTGAGCAATTTAAAAAGCTGGTGGATGAGAAACGTGAATTTATTCGTATAGGTACGGAATGGTTCCGAGTCGATGCCAATTGGATGCACGAAATGCGTGAACTAATGCAGCAGGCAGAAGATGAAAGTTGGACTGTTCGAGAATTGTTGTTTAGAGAATTACCCGAAGACTTGTCTGCTCCTCTCGAAGAAGATGCCGATGATGCGCTAAGAGATGATCCAATTTTCGCACTGGAAATACAACAATCATTAAAATCATATATGGAGCAGCTTTTGGAGAAGAAGGGCTTGCCAGCAGTACCGATTCCTTTATCCTTACAAACCGAATTACGTCCTTACCAACAAGAGGGCTTTGAATGGTTAATCTTTATGCGCGAACAAGGTTTTGGTGCATGTCTAGCCGATGATATGGGACTTGGGAAAACGGTGCAACTAATCACCTATTTACTTCATATTTATGAGACAGCAGCTGATTATACGAAGCCAACCATTATTATTTGTCCAACCTCAGTCCTCGGTAACTGGCAAAAAGAACTCGCTCGATTTGCCCCTTCACTGATTGTGCATACGCATTATCAGACAAATCGAGCTAAGGATGAGGATTTTAAAGAGCTAGTGACTGCCGAAAAACCACATGTTATTTTATCAACCTATGGTACTGTGTCGCAGGATACTGAATTTTTACAGAATATAGAATGGGCAACTGTTGTGCTCGATGAAGCTCAAAATATAAAAAACATGCAGACCTTACAATCAAGAGCCATTCGTAAATTGTTAGGAGACCAGCATATTGCCCTTACAGGAACACCTGTAGAAAACCGCTTATCTGAGCTATGGGCTATTTTTGATTTCATTCATAAGGGTTATTTAGGTAGCTTTGGCCGCTTCAATGAAGAATTTATTTTGCCTATTGAACGAGACGAATCTGAATCACATAAGCAGAAGTTACGAGCTAAAATTCAACCTTTCTTATTGCGTCGTACAAAGCGTGATCCCCATTTACAGCTTAACTTACCAGATAAGCTAGAATCGAACGAATACTGTCCATTAACAGCCGAGCAAGCTTCTCTCTATGAAGGATATATTTTAGAGACACTCGATCAGCTAGAGCAGTTAACAGGTTTTCAAAAAAAGGGACGTGTTTTAAAGATGCTTAGTAAGTTAAAGCAACTATGTAATCATCCTGCCTTATATTTAAAGGAATCTTTCGAGGATGCCGAAACAATGCTTGCACGTTCGACTAAGCTAGAGCGCATTGTACAAATGGCAGCAGAGATTGTGGACAATGGCGAACAATGCCTTATCTTTACACAGTATATCGGAATGGGGCAATTGCTACAGCATTGTTTAAGTGAACTATACAATGTGGATGCACCGTTTTTAACTGGTGCTATGCCTAAGCAGCAGCGTGACCGCTTAGTAGAGGCTTTTCAGGCAGGAGACTTCCCTATATTTATTCTTTCCTTAAAAGCAGGTGGAACAGGTCTTAATTTAACAGCTGCTAATCATGTTTTACATGCAGATCGCTGGTGGAACCCCGCTGTCGAAAATCAAGCAACTGATCGTGCTTATCGCATTGGGCAGACACAATTTGTGCAGGTCCATAAATTTGTAACGATCGGTACAATTGAAGAAAAAATTGATAAAATGCTGGTGCAGAAATCTGCATTATCCGAAGAACTCATTCAATCAAGCCAGTGGTTGACCGAGTTAGAAGATCAAGAACTTCGTGATCTAATAACATTGGACATATAGTAATTAGATGCGCCAAGAGCTACATTGTTCTTGGCGCTCTTTTAGTGGAACCTCGTTACTTCTTATCCCTACTTACTTCAAACATTCTTATTTAGTTGTGTCAAAACAGCCATTGCTGTGCGGTCTTCAGCAATGTCTTTTTAATATGTGTATACATCATTCCTTTCTGTTGCTACGGTGCAAGAAATATAAGGAGAATGGCGGATCAGACAACGATATTTCTCTTGCTCCGTATGTAAATAGCTTGTCTATGGTAAAACAAAATCTTTTAAGTCTTCCTGTTCATTCGGTGGCTGTGGCGGTACAATAGCCGTTTCGTCACTATTCCTTTGTTTGAGATGATAAAATCGTATATCTTCTACGACCACCTCTGTCATAAAAATCTTAGTGTTTTCTTCATTTACAAATGATCTTGTTTGAATACGACCATTTGCACCGATTAAAGAGCCTTTACCGCAATATTTGACGATATGTTCTGCCAGCCTTCCCCAAGCTGTACAGAAAATAAAGTCTGCATCTACTTCTCCACGATTGTTTTTAAAATTGCGGTTAATGGCCAATGAAAAATGAGTCTGTACACGATTTCCAGATAAGTAACGTAACACCGGATCTTTCGTAAACCTTCCGACCAGTCCGACTTGATTCATTCGTTCACCACCTTTCTGTTGGATTGCTTTCATCTTACAAAAGGATGTCCGCATTAGCAAAATCCGATATTATAAATTTCCTTCTTTTTTGCAGCATAAATTGGGTAAATTAGCATTTTTAATTTGCTAATTTTTTTTAATTTTCTAGCTGAATGCTTTGGGCTGTAATGGCAAATGCTATTTCATGAAATCAGCATTTTCGCAGGTTTTGAAATATCGTCACAGGTGCACATAACAAACAGTCACTACTTCATGTGTTATAATAAAAGAATGACAGACTTAGGAGGAATATACATAATGAAAACATTTAAAATGCTTTCCTTTGACCTTGTCACGAAAGATGGCGTACAACCATTCCCTTTAGTCGATGGCATTATTATTAATCAGGAGAACAGCCATCAATCTTGGATACTAGAATTGTTTATGGAAAAACAATATCGCTCAACCTTTGATGAGCTCTTAGTAAATGCTACAGTCTGCAATGTCCGTGCAGTTATTTCATTTCCAGATAATGAACCCGCTCCTTTTCAGGTAATCGTACATACAGTTCAAGAAATTGGTGATCATGTTTCAGTACTACTAAAAGGAACACTCAAAATTAAACGCTCTAAATATGCTGAACAATTGCTTTCCGAGCTACTTGCTGAGGGTGTATCCCTAGAGGATTTACTGGAGCGCTTTACGAAAGATATGAAGCAGCGACCAAAATTAAAAAATGATTAGCGATGCGAGTTTTGCATCGTTTTTTTATTGGACAAGCTGCCTTTTTTCAGTACAATACTATTTAAAAAGGAGCGTTACATTTGGTTATTGCTATTAGAGAGAAGCCTTTAAAATTATTATGGCTTGAGGCTGTGATGAGGAGGCTTTTAAAGAATGATGTTGAGTTTCACTATTATCAGGAACAATATCGCCGACTGGATGCAGGTTTTGCTGGTGAACAAAAAGTTGACCGCGAATGGCATGAATTACTATGTCCAAATACTTTTTTCGTATTACATGATTTGTGTCTCAAGAACACTGCTCAACATATGCATCAGCTTGATACACTTTTTATTTGCTCTCAATTTATCTTCGTTTTAGAAATTAAAAATATTCATGGTCGACTAGAATTTAATCAACTCACACATCAATGTACACGCACAAAGGCAGATGGCACAGTAGAAGGATTTCCAAATGCGTTTACCCAAACTGAGCGTCATATACGTTTTCTTAAAAGTCTTTCTTACTCACTCCCCATTGAAGGTGCCGTTGTTATAGCAAACCCTTCAGCGATCATCGTTAATCCTTCTAAAGTGCTCCCTATTTTTCATGTGTCAGGTCTTCATCAACATCTCCAGTCACTTTTTAAAAAGCATCCTCAAAAAATGCTAACAGATGATCAATTAGCTCAACTGGTTCAAGGGCTTCTCTCCAAACAAACGATTCCTCACATTCGAACTTCGATTGCCCCATCACGATTTCGGCATGGTGTGCTTTGTCCTAAATGTTCCTATCAACATAATATGTATTTCTATCGGGGCATTTGGAAATGTTCATTTTGTCATTATCGGAGTATAGAAATTTTTGCAGAAGCCATGCTCGATTATCAACTATTGGTTAGCCATTCTATTACTAATCAACAGTTACGTAAATTTTTCAAAATTGATTCTATCGATACAGCTACACGATTGCTTCAGAAATTTCAGTTCCCTTATACAGGAACCTATAAAAATCGCGTTTACCATTTACCTGAAAATTTATTGGATTACATGAAGAGATTTTTTTGAGGGTTGATTGGCTCGCTTCTCTGGCGAGAGTATTTGCAACGCTCATGGGGCATACACTTCGCTTTCGCGAGTATTCACCTTTCTTCCACGAGTATTCGCCTTCCTTCCGCGAGTATTCGCTTTCCTTCCGCGAGTATTCACTTTCCTTCCGCGAGTATTCACCTTCCTTCCGCGAGTATTCACCTTTCTTCCGCGAGTATTCACCTTTCTTCCGCGAGTATTCACCTTTCTTCCGCGAGTATTCACCTTTCTTCCGCGAGTATTCACCTTTCTTCCGCGAGTATTCACCTTTCTTCCGCGAGTATTCACCTTTCTTCCGCGAGTATTCACCTTTCTTCCGCGAGTATTCACCTTTCTTCCGCGAGTATTCACCTTCCTTCCGCGAGTATTCACCTTCCTTCCGCGTGTATTCGCTTCTTTTTATCAAAAAAGAGTGTTTTCCATTTAGGAAACACTCTTTTTTATGTTATCGGTTGTTCATACCATCACGGTACTTTTCAGTGTCTTTGACTTTATCGTCGACAATATCATTATTATTGTTTACGTTGTCATTACGTTCAACACCGTTTACACCATTAGCATTTGGTACGTTATCATAGCCGTTTGTGCTGTTGATATCGGCATTTGATCCAGGTGTTGTCGCTTCAGGCAATGTTGTATTTTCGTTAACAGTACCTCGGTTAGTACCATCTACGTTGCGATCGTATGCATCGTCACGATTATTCGGGTCTAATGCATCTTCCACATTGTCTACACCACGACGAACGTCATTTTCGACGTCTCGAACAGGGTGATCTTCGACTGCATTATTTCCCCAGTTACATCCTCCAAGGAATACAGTTGCAAGAATAATGGTTAAAAATGACATTTTCCACATAGTAAAAAACCTCCTTTCTTGGGTACTATGTCAGCAAATACATCGTGTGTATTTGTGATCCTACATAGATTGCCCGGGAAAGGAGGGAACTATCCGATATTTGTACAAACTATTTTTGTTTTTCTTTTAATACTTGTTCAATGTATGCTGCTTCTGCTTTACAGTCATAGCTATAGTTTGTGCCTAGCTCTTTTTGCAATGCCTCGATTGTTTCGATCTGCTGCGCTGTTGGTTCTTCATTTAAAATTTTAGCAATGACCTCATCGATTTTTTGTGCCATCTCTTCATGAAACTGTGCACTCAACAATATATCAGCAGGGATTTTTTCGATCCATGCGGCATTCTCCTGAAAATAAGTCTGCCAGCTTGCAATGAAGTCTTCCATAGAAAAGCGCTCTTCATCCCAACCAATACTTGCTAAGTATGCTTCAAAAGATGTCGAAATCGAACGAGTAATGCTAATTTTAATACCTGAAGACAATTCCTTATACATCTTAATAATCCTCCTACGTTTGTAAAACCTAAAAATTACATCTATTTCAATTCCCAAACGCTTTTTCGCCACTGCAATTTAAGAACCTACTAATCAACTTTTAACTTGACTTTATCTATTTTATATCTTTTGGTCTACAAATGCAAATTAGGCTTGTTTAGGCTGTTCAGGTCCAATCGCAAATAGAATATCGGCTTCACATACAAGTTCTCCATCTACAGTCGCTATACCATGTCCTTTACCCATTGCGCCACGAAGTTTTACAAATTCTACTTCCAATTTAAGTTGGTCGCCAGGAACTACTTGACGCTTGAAACGACAATTATCCACACCTGTTAAAAAGGCTAAACGTCCCTTGAATTCTTCTGCATTTAATAAAGCGACTCCACCCACTTGTGCTAATGCCTCTACAATTAATACACCTGGCATTACAGGATAGCCTGGGAAGTGTCCATTAAAGAAGTCTTCATTGATCGAAACATTTTTTAAACCTACTGCGCGTTTACCTTCATCTAATTCAACAATGCGATCAACGAATAAAAAAGGATAGCGATGTGGTAAAATTGCTTGAATTTGTTCTGCTGTTAACATGTAATTTCCCCCTCGAAATTAAGTATGTATACACAAAGTAAGGTAAAGAATATTGCTATTCTTTACCGTTCATAATATCAAATATATGCTGCCATGTGTCCCTTTTAAAAATATCCATAGCATTGCCTTCTCCAATCACACTGAAGCCAAACATTGCGCCTAATGCTGCGGCAGCAACGACTAAGACGAGAACAATTACAATGCGTAACCAAATCGGAATCAGTCGGATTTGCACCCAGCGAACCTCGCGTTGCTCTCCATTTGAGCGGCGTTCTTTCTTTTCTGGTTGCGTATCGGTTTCTTGTGTCGGCACAGAACGTCGACGTGAATCGTTTGTCATAGATTGTACTCCTCTTCATTCCTAACTATGTGTTTTTGGATGACTTTTTATCGAATGCCGTTAATTAGTCCTAGCATTTGATCTGCTAATGTAACCGCTCTTGCATTGAACTGATAAGAACGTTGAGTTTGTATTAGTTCTGTCATTTCCTTTGAGAGGTTTACATTGGACATTTCTAGTGTACCACTTTGCATGCCAATTTGCTGACGGTTCGCACCCACAAACTCTGTCAGAACTTCTGCTTGTGTAAAGCCAAGTTCAGCTAGATTGTCTGGTAAACCAACATAGGAACCAGAAACATGTTCCATTAATTGTGGTTTTTGGAATTCTGTTACAGCTAAATCCGTACGAATGATATCACCATTTGGATAAGATGCTTCTAAAACACCACCATCTCGAACGGCAAACTTTTGAACAGTATCTGGTAATGTAATAGCTTGTCCTGCTGCATTGGCTACGGGATAACCCTCTGCCGTTACGAGCATTACTGTTCCGTTATTCAACGGAGATAAATAAAAGTCACCTTGTCGAGTATACACTGTTTCAGTTCCATTTTCACCATTTGGCATTAAAATATTGAAATATTGTTTTGCTTTTGTGAAAGCAAAGTCTAAATCTCGATTCGTTGTTTGTAATGAGCCTTGCTTTTCATTGGATTTAATTTGTCCAAGCATGGCACCAGATCCATAACGAATACCAACTGGTGTTTGACGTTCAGCTCGGTCCTGCTTATCATTGTTAAATTGCTGATAAAGTAGTTCATTGAAGGATGCTTCCTTCGTTTTATAACCGGTTGTACTACTATTAGCAATATTATTACTAATTGTATCTAGTTTATTTTGTAATTGACCCATTGTGTTCGTTGCTGTCATCATTGTACGTAGCATTTATAAAACGCCTCCTGTTCGCCCGTTAGATTTTCCCGATTTCATTCACTGCCTTTTCCATGCTGCGATCATAAGCTTGTAATACTTTTTGATTTGCTTCGAATGCTCGGTAGGCTGTCATTAAATCTGTCATTGTGCGACCAGAATCTACGTTTGAACCTTCTAAAAAGTTTTGACGTAGCGTAAAGGAAACGCCATTCGCACCATAGGCTGTTGGTAAGTTCTCCCCATTTTCTGTACGAATAAGACCATTATCCTGTTTACGTAGCATGTTCGGATTAGCAGCATATGATACGCCAACTCGTGCTACTTGCTGATCGTTTACAAAAATGGCTCCATTTTCATCGAGGCGAAAATCATCGTTTGGAAGCTGGATACGTTGTCCTGCATCATTGAGTACGTATAGACCCTGCCCGTTTACTAAATAGCCTTGACCATCTAATGTGAAATTACCATTACGTGTATAGGCCTCACCACCAGCTGGATGTTCTAGACGGAAGAAAATTGACCCCGTAATCCCATCTTCGTTTTGTGGTAAGTTTCCATCAATTAGCGCCATATCTGTTGTAAAATCAGTGCTATAGATTTGGCCTTGTATGTAATTTGGCAATGTTTCTTGTAAATATGTTCCTGTATTTAAAGCTCCTACTTGACTCATATATTCAGCGCCTGCTTGTTGATTGGCGGGAGCATTTGTTTTACCAATACTAGACATTAGCATGTCTGGAAATGAGCGAATAGTTGATTGATCTGCTTTAAATCCTGGTGTATTCGCATTTGATAAATTATTTGTTAGTAATTCTGTTCTTCTTTGTTGCGTGATCATACCTGTTGCAACTGTATAAAACCCTTTAAACAAAGAAATCACCTCATTTTATTTTTATAAGGATGCTGGCACACGATCAATGTTTTCTAGCATTATTCCCGTACCAATTGCTACACAATCCATAGGTCTCTCTGCAACGAAGACAGGTACCTTTAACTCTTCTATTAATAGCTGATCCATTCCATGTAATAGTGCACCGCCACCCGTAATAATAACGCCACGGTCAATGATATCGGCTGATAGCTCAGGTGGTGTTTTTTCTAAGACATTTTTTGCTGATTGGACAATCATCGCTACAGACTCGTGCAATGCTCGTTCAATTTCCTCGGAATGAATTGTAATAGTACGTGGTAAACCTGTTACCATGTCACGACCACGAATATCCATTGTATCGTTGCGGCTACCTTTGAAAACTGTACCAATTGTCATCTTGATTGCTTCTGCTGTACGTTCACCAATTAGCAATTTATATTCTTTTTTAATATATTGCAAAATGTCGTTATCAAACACATCTCCTGCTACTTTAATGGATTCACTTGTTACAATATCACCCATTGATAGAACTGCGATATCTGTTGTTCCGCCACCTATATCGACTACCATATTACCACTTGGTTGGAAGATATCCATGCCTGCACCGATAGCAGCTACTTTTGGTTCTTCCTCTAAATATACTTTTTTACCGCCAGATTTTTCTGCGGCTTCACGGATTGCTTTTTGCTCAACACTTGTGATGTTCGTTGGACAGCAAATTAAAATTCGTGGCTTCGCCAAAAATCCTTTTACATTTAATTTATTGATGAAATGTCTTAACATCGCCTCTGTCACATCAAAATCTGCAATGACTCCATCTCTTAGTGGGCGAATTGCTGTAATATTACCTGGCGTTCTCCCTACCATTTGGCGAGCTTCTTCCCCTACCGCTAATACTTTGTTTGTCTTTTTGTCAATCGCCACCACAGATGGTTCATTTAGGACGATTCCTTTACCTTTAACGTGGATTAATACGTTCGCAGTTCCTAAGTCAATGCCAATATCTTTCGAAAACATTCTATAATTTCTCCTTCCCGCCAGTTCCAACTACATAACGTTCATTTTATCTCTTTATCTAGAATATTTTATCATATTCTATTGGTAATTTCACCTAAATTTAGTGAATGAGACTGTTTTCTTTTCAGGTTATGAACGGCTATAATATAGAATTACTATTCCATAGAATTCGTCATAAATACATTTCCAAGACAATAAAAAAGAACGAATCAGTCTTGACTCGCTCTCTCTTTCCACTTGTTTTTCGTTGCTTCTCCTCCACGAATATGACGTACGGCCTTATGGTAGGCGAGTATTTCTTTCACTTGGTCAGCTAATCCTTCATGAATTGTTGGTAATCGCTCTGTTAAATCCTTGTGCACCGTACTTTTTGAATAACCAGTCATTTTCGCGAGGACACGCACAGTCTCACGCGTCTCAATCAGTAATTCACCGAGGCGTATGCAGCGCTTCCGAATGTGCTCATGCACTTTCTTCGTCCTTTCCACACAATTTCACAAAATGCTTTGGCAATCAGATGCACATTTGCGCATTTCTTCACCTTATGTAAGGACAAAGCTATTCAGAACATTTTTTGCATTTTCCTGATAAAATGCTGACTTTTTATGCGTTACTAGCTTTTCGAATTAAAAAGCTAGTAATTTTTTCGGATTAATATATTTTCCGTCTTCAAGAACTTCGAAATGCATGTGGACGCCAGCCGCTTGATTCCACTCGTTATCAGTTGCTTTTCCTAATGCCTGACCTTGTGTAACCTCATCGCCTTCTTTAACAGCGATATCCTTTACAGAGCTATAATGTGTTTGCATACCGTTTGGATGCTCAATTACAATCTTATTGCCTGTAAATGCGTCTAGTTTTACCTCTAGTACTTTACCACTCATAGCAGCTAGTACTTCAAATTCTTCACCATTCATAGCGATAGAGATACCAGAAGACGTTGTAAATGTTTGATTAAATACCATTAGTGCATTTTCACGGGACTCTTCATTTGCCTCTAACTCGTAGAACTCTTGTAAAACTTGTACTTTACTAAGACTCTCTTCTTTGAATGGGTACTTCATGTTTTCAGTACGTGCATTTGTTTCTACTACAGGACCTGGATCAACTTCCGCTAAATCTGGTAAAGGAGCCTCTTCTACTTTTGATACGAGACTATTGTAACCAAATAACAATCCTGCTAGAACTAGTGCACCACCTGTGTAAACTGCTGGCCAAAACCAAGGTTTCTTTTGTAATTGACCATTTTCCTTTTGATTTGGATTTTGGTTTTGAGAAGTTTTATTGTTTTTATCCTCTCTCATTTTCATCACCTCTAGTTGCAGTGTGAACAACTAGAAGTTATTTTAAACATGCATCTATTTTTTTTATTTCAATATCTTGATAATAATAGTGTAAAATTTCGGCAGCCGTTTTCCCTTCGTTTGCCATTGCCTCAGCGCCATATTGACTCATGCCCACGCCATGACCATAACCTTGGGTTGTCACATGGACCTTTCTTGTCTTTGCGTCATAGACAATTGTAAAATCAGTTGATGGTATGCCAAGAAGTGTTCTAACCTCTCTACCAGTCCAGACATTGCTCCCTAACTGCAAACGCTCTACTCGCCCTGACTCATTGTAAAATAGCTGGATACGATTAAAATCACTAGCTTGCCACTGTACAGGCCACAACTTATTCCATTGGGCTAATGTCCATTCTTGCTGAGCCTCAAACTTCGGTGATGCTTGATCTGAGATACTTGCAACACTTTTCAAATATGGAATATCATTCCCACTATAGCCAAAGGCACTTTCTGTTTTACCATTGCTTGTCGAGTGGAACATGGCTGTAATTAGTTCCTTATTATAAAGAAGAACTTGTCCTTTCGTTTCATTGATTGCTTCGACAATTTTCTTTTCATTTCCCAGGAAATTGCTAGCCCAATTCGCCTTTCTTTGCTCCTCATCATAAAAAACTTGCCTTGCCACAGTTGGAGCAATTGCAGTTTTACCGTAATTTGTCGTTTTCAGTGCGTATGTGCGTGCTGCAATCGCTTGGGCTTTCAATGCCTCCTTTTTAAAAGAAACAGGCATTTCCGCTGCAACAACACCTGTAATATACGTTTCCAAAGGGATTTTTTCCTCTTGTCCCTCCACTTCTATAAATATTTCACAGGCATTCTCATCACTAGTTGGAGGTTTGACAGCCTCCCGTCTTTCACTAAGCCCTATAACAGGAAGCATGTATAATACTCCAATCAAACAAATGACACCTATACTAATCATCCATTTTTTCATAAGGAATAATATGCTAGATCTCTTAAAGTTATGAGCAAACAAAAAACCCTCTGCTCCAAAAGCAAAGGGTTGAGAAATCCATTTAGTTTGTAGGTAATTCAATTATTGTGTCTTCAACTGTCACTACTTCTTCAGTAAGTTCAGTAATACGTTCAATGTTGGCACCAAGCGATGCTAGCTTGCCATGGAAATCAACATAACCACGGTCTAAATGATGAAGCTTCGTCACACGTGTTATTCCTTCAGATACAAGACCTGCTAAAATTAGGGCAGCCGCAGCTCGTAAATCCGTTGCCATTACTTCAGCTCCCTGAAGATTAACCGGCCCCTCGATAAACACAGAACGTCCTTCTATTTTAGCACCAGCATTCATGCGACGGAATTCCTCAACATGCATAAAACGATTTTCAAATACCGTTTCTGTAATAATACTCGTACCTTCCGCAGTTAACATTAATGCCATCATTTGTGATTGCATATCTGTTGGGAAGCCTGGATGTGGCATTGTTTTAATATCAACAGCTTTTAATGTATGAGGAGCACGTACACGGATTCCCTCATCCAGTTCAGTAATCTCTACACCCATTTCACGCATCTTAGCTATTAAAGCTGTCATATGCTCAGGAACAGCATTTTCAATGACTACATCACCCTTCGTAATAGCTGCTGCCACCATAAATGTACCAGCCTCAATACGATCGGGAATAATATGGTGCTCTACTCCATATAATGTATCGACTCCTTCGATACGTATTGTATTTGTACCAGCACCAATTACACGACCGCCCATGCTATTGATGAAGTTTGCAAGATCGACAATTTCGGGCTCCTTCGCAGCATTTTCAATTACAGTTGTCCCTTCTGCTAAAGATGCGGCTGTCATAATATTTTCAGTAGCACCAACACTAGGGAAATCTAAATACACATTAGCCCCTTTTAAACGACCTTCCGTTTTTGCCTCTACATATCCGTGACCAAATGAAATTTTTGCACCCATAGCTTCGAAGCCCTTTAAGTGTAACTCAATTGGACGAGAACCGATTGCACAGCCTCCTGGTAGTGCCACGCGAGCATATCCATTACGAGCAAGTAGAGAACCCATCACTAAAATAGATGCACGCATTTTACTAACAAATTCAAATTGAGCTTCACTTGAAAGTTCTTTAGTTGCATCTATATATACGGCATTATCTTCAGGTATATATGTAACTGCTGCGTTTAAACTTTTAAGTACTTCGTTTATTGTAAAGACGTCTGCTAAATTAGGGACTTCTTTAATTACATTTTCTCCTTTTGAAGCAAGTAAAGCTGCCGCAAGGATTGGTAACACTGCATTTTTTGCGCCCTCTACACGTACTTTTCCCTGTAGTTTTTGGCCGCCAGTCACTATTATTTTATCCACCCTATGTCCCTCCGAATTCAATCTATTAACCTATCGAATTTTTATTTTAAAAAGAAGTATAATGTCATAATCAGTAAACAAACAACTCTATAGTACAACTTTTCTAACGCTCGTTCAAGCGTCCAAATCACTATTTTAAGGCATTATTAGATATTTTGCTATTTATTTATTGTACGCTGTCATTTTTTTTTTGTGAATGACCAATAACCCGTTCACTTTCAATACATACCCAAAGATATATGCACAAAAAACCTATTTTATCTTCATTCAGTAAAATATTCCCTTTACTATATGAATGCATCATGTACATATTTTGTTAGCGTGCGTCTTACCAATAACAGACGCATCGTAAGCTGTAATGATGCCAAGGCAAAACTGGTACGGAAGATTTTTATACATAGTTCAAAGGGCCACACAAATGGTATTATAAAGTCCTTTGAAGCATGTAGGTGCATAAATCTTATAGTATTTAACAACGAGTGCTTTAAAATAAATAGGGAAGTTTGCCTGACCAGCTAGATATTTGGAGAAAGAAATTAGATACTGCTGAGCCTATCGTAATACTGAGTAAAATATAAATAAGTTGAATTTGAAATACTCGATTCTTCTTAAATAGTTTCTCCACCATAAAAGCTTGTAATGCGTAAAAAGTAATAGCAATAAAAAACAGATGAGATAAAATGCCCAGTAATGCTTCTTGTCCTATCGCTTCATACAGTTCCATGCTACCCCTCCTTCAATTTACTTCACCTTAAAAAACGGGCAGATACTATATCTGCCCGTTAAAAATGAATTAGATATTACCCTCATGAACGTTGATACGATTCAACGCACGTTTTAATGCTAGGTCAGCACGTTTGAAATCAATGTCGTCTTGTTTACTTTGAAGACGTCCTTCAGCGCGTTTAACGGCTTCTTTAGCACGTTGAACATCGATGTTTTCAGCAATTTCAGCAGAAGGCGCTAAAATTGAGATCTTTTCTGGACGAACTTCAATGAAACCACCGCTTACAGCAACTATATCAGTCGAACCGTTTTCTTTTTTCAGCTTCACTGCACCAATTGCAAGTGGAGCAACCATTGGAATATGGCCTGCAAGAACACCGATTTCTCCTGAAGTTGTTTTAGCGATTACCATTGATACTTCAGAATCGTATACTGGGCCGTCGGGAGTGACAATATTGACTTGAACTGTCTTCATATTTTTTCCTCCTCGTCCCTAGTATTAAACCTCTACGCCCATGCTTTTCGCTTTTTCAACTACTTCATCAATAGAACCAACTAGACGGAAAGCATCTTCTGGAAGGTGATCCCATTTGCCATCAAGGATTTCCTTGAATGAACGAACAGTTTCTTTTACAGGTACATAAGAACCTTTTTGACCAGTGAATTGTTCCGCTACGTGGAAGTTTTGTGATAAGAAGAATTGAATACGACGAGCACGTTCTACTGTTTGTTTGTCTTCATCAGATAACTCATCCATACCTAAGATTGCAATGATATCTTGTAATTCACGGTAACGTTGGATTGTACGTTGTACACCAGTAGCAATTGCGTAGTGCTCAGCGCCTACGATTTCAGGTGATAATGCACGAGAAGTCGAAGCTAATGGGTCAACCGCAGGGTAGATACCCATTTCTGATAATTTACGCTCAAGGTTAGTAGTTGCATCTAAGTGGGCGAAAGTTGTAGCTGGAGCCGGGTCAGTATAGTCATCGGCTGGTACATAAATCGCTTGGATAGAAGTTACAGATCCTTTGTTCGTAGATGTGATACGTTCTTGTAGTTTACCCATTTCAGTTGCAAGTGTTGGTTGGTAACCTACCGCAGAAGGCATACGACCTAATAGGGCAGAAACCTCTGAACCTGCTTGTGTGAAACGGAAGATATTGTCGATGAATAAAAGTACGTCAGCGCCTTGCTCATCACGGAAGTATTCCGCCATTGTAAGACCAGTTAAAGCTACACGCATACGTGCACCAGGAGGCTCGTTCATTTGACCGAATACCATCGCTGTTTGCTTGATAACGCCTGAATCGCTCATCTCGAAGAATAAGTCGTTCCCTTCACGAGTACGCTCACCTACACCAGCAAATACAGAGATACCTGAGTGCTCTTGTGCGATGTTATTAATTAATTCTTGGATTAATACTGTTTTACCTACACCAGCACCACCGAATAGACCGATCTTACCACCTTTAATATAAGGTGCTAATAAGTCTACTACTTTGATACCTGTTTCAAGAATTTCAACTGTAGTTGAAAGTTCATCGAAAGATGGAGCTTCGCGGTGAATTGAATCACGACGAGCATCTGCTGGAATCTCTTCACCTAAGTCAATTACTTCTCCAAGTACGTTGAATACACGACCTAGTGTCACTTCACCAACTGGTACTGAGATAGCTTTTCCTAAGTCTGTTACTTCTGCTCCACGTTGTAAGCCATCAGTAGATGACATTGCAATTGTACGAACAGAATCATCGCCTAAATGAAGTGCAACTTCTAATGCAAGAGTTGTTGGTTCTTCATTAGGACGTTCAATCTTAACTGTTAATGAGTTATAGATTGCTGGTAATTGGCCGTTTTCGAATTTTACGTCGACAACTGGACCCATTACTTGAATAACATGTCCTTTATTCATTACTGTGTACCCTCCTATCGTATTCTTATACGACATTGGTGAGCTGAGCCTATTCTAAGGCTGCAGCTCCACCAACGATTTCTGTAATTTCTTGTGTAATCGCTGCTTGACGTGCACGGTTATATTGCAATGAAAGATCTGCAATAAGATCAGATGCATTATCAGTTGCATTTTTCATAGCAGTCATACGAGAAGCATGTTCACTTGCTTTTCCATCCAATAATGCGCCATAAACTAAGCTTTCCGCGTATTGTGGAAGTAATACTTCAAGAATTGCTTCGCCAGATGGTTCGAATTCATAAGAAGCTTTACTGTTTACAGGTGCGATATCTGTTAATGGAAGAAGTTTTTTCTCTGTCACTTCGTTAGCAATTGCGCTGACAAAGTGATTATAGTACATATAAAGCTCATCATACGTACCGTCAATGAACATACCAACAGCATTACGAGCGATTTCTTTAATATCAGCGAATGTTGGTTGGTCAGGAAGAGCAACAACACTGCTGATGACATTATGATCACGTTTCACAAAGTAATCACGAACAACACGACCTACTGCTAAAATAACGTATTCGTCTTTTGATTTATGACGCTCGTTAATTGTACGTTGTACTTGACGTAGGATACTTGAGTTGTAAGCACCTGCTAGACCACGGTCAGAACCAATGACTAAGTAAGCTGTTTTCTTTACAGGACGAGCAGTTAACATTGGGTGTCCACTGTCTTTTGTACCTGCTGCAATCGCGCCTACTACGTCTTGGATTTTTTCCATATAAGGAACGTAAGCTTTAGCATTTTGCTCTGCACGACGTAACTTTGAAGAAGAAACCATCTGCATCGCTTTCGTAATTTGTTTCGTACTCTTTGTTGAATTAATACGACCTTTTATTTCGCGTAAGTTTACCACTGGTATTTCACCACCTTTTGTTTTTTAATCAAGTGACTAGCTAGAACTTATTCTGATTTAGCGAATGTTTTCTTGAATGCATTGATTGCTGCTTCATAATCCGCATCCGGAGCAAGCTCTTTTGTAGTACGAACATGATCTAGAACGTTAGTGTGGTTTGAATCTAACCAGCTTAAGAATTCGTTTTCGAAACGAACGATATCTTGTACTGGGATATCATCTAAATGACCTTTAGTTAATGCATATAGGATAGCAACTTGTTTTTCAACTTTAAGTGGTTTGTTTAGGTCTTGTTTAAGCACTTCAACCGTACGTTTACCACGTTCAAGTTTAGCAAGTGTAATTTTATCTAAATCTGAACCGAATTGAGCAAATGATTCAAGCTCACGGAATGCAGCTAAGTCAAGACGTAGTGTACCCGCAACTTTTTTCATTGCTTTAATTTGAGCTGATCCACCTACACGTGATACTGAAAGACCTGCGTTGATCGCTGGACGTACACCTGAGTTGAATAAGTCAGATTGTAAGAAGATTTGACCATCAGTAATTGAGATTACGTTAGTTGGGATGTATGCAGAGATATCCCCAGCTTGTGTCTCTACGAATGGAAGAGCTGTGATAGAACCACAGTTGTAAGTTTCATTTAACTTCGCAGCACGTTCAAGTAAGCGGCTGTGTAAGTAGAATACATCACCAGGGTATGCTTCACGACCTGGAGGACGGCGTAGAAGAAGTGAAAGTTCACGGTAAGCTGATGCTTGTTTAGAAAGATCATCATACACGATTAAAACGTGTTTACCTTGTAACATGAATTCTTCTGCCATAGAAACACCAGCAAATGGTGCTAAGTATAATAATGGAGCAGGTTGAGATGCTGCTGCAGTTACAACGATTGTATAATCTAAAGCACCATGTTTACGTAAAGTCTCAACAACACCACGTACAGTAGATTCTTTTTGACCGATTGCAACATAGATACAAATCATGTTTTCACCGTTTTGGTTTAAGATTGTATCGATTGCTACAGATGTTTTACCTACTTGACGGTCACCGATGATTAACTCACGTTGACCACGACCGATTGGCACTAATGCGTCAATCGCTTTAATACCCGTTTGTAGTGGTTCGTGTACTGATTTACGAGCCATTACACCGAAAGCTGGGCTTTCGATTGGACGAGATTTTGTAGCGTTGATAGGACCTTGTCCATCCACTGGTTGACCAAGTGGGTTTACAACACGACCAATCAGTTCTTCACCAACTGGTACTTCCATGATACGACCTGTACGACGAACTTCATCGCCTTCTTTGATGTCAGTGTATGGACCTAAGATTACGATACCAACGTTACCTTCTTCTAGGTTTTGAGCCATACCCATAACACCGTTAGAGAACTCTAAAAGCTCTCCAGCCATGGCGTTGTCGAGGCCATGAGCAAGAGCGATACCGTCACCAATACGGATAACTGTACCAACTTCGCTTACTTTAAGTTCAGATTCATAATTCTCAATCTGTTGTTTAATCAGACTGCTGATTTCTTCAGCCTTGATGCCCATGTATGTCACCTCTCACATTTCTAAATTATTAACCGATTAATTCACGTTTTAGACGCTCTAGTTTGTTAACTACTGAGCTGTCATAAATATGGTTACCGATTTGAACACGAATACCACCAAGTAAAGTTGGATCGATTTCGTTTGTAATGTTTAATGATTGTTTTCCAACAAGTTTCGCAAATGCTGTCGAAATATTAGCGCTTTCTTCTGCAGAAAGTGCACGTGTTGAAAATACTGTTGCATCTGCCATACCTTGTGCTTGTGCAGCAAGCTCAGCATATGCATTGGCAATTAGCTTAATCTCGTTTACACGTTTTTTCTCAACTAGAAGTTGAACCGTGTGTAAAACTTCTGGTGTTGCACCAGTGAAGATTTCAGCTACCATTTGTTTTTTACGTTCGATGGAGAACTTAGGCGCACTTAAAAGCGTTAAAAAATCAGGAGATTCTTTCATTACTTTTGTTAGTTCGTTTAAGTCTGCTCCAACTTCAGTAAGATTGTTTTTTTGTTGCGCTAATTCAAAAAGCGCTTGAGCGTAACGTTTTGCTACAGTTGAATTACTCATCGAGCTTCGCCTGCCTTCGCAATCGTCTCTTCAATTAGAGCACGGTTGTCTGCCTCAGAAATCTCTTTGCTAAGGACTTTAGATGCTGCAAGTACAGATAATGAAACGACTTCATCACGTACTGCTGCAATAGCTTTTTCTTTTTCAGACTCAATTTCACGTAAAGCCGATTCTTTTAAGCGGTTTGCTTCATTGCGCGCTACAGTAAGAATTTCTTCTTTTTGTAGTTCGCCTTGTTTCTTAGCGCCTTCAACAATCGATTGTGCTTCCGTACGAGCTTCTTTAAGAAGGCTCTTTTGTTCTTCTAAAAATTGGTGCGATTCTTTGCGCGCTTTTTCAGCTGCTTCGATTTCACTCGCTACTAATTCTTCACGTTGCTGCATGATGCCCATAAGTGGACCCCAAGCGAATTTCTTAAGTAATAACATTAACACTATGAAGATAACCAATGTTGAGATGATGTCACCATTGTTAAAACCTCCACCAGTGCCAGCACCTAGTACAAGATAATCTAAAAACACGATTGTTTCACTCCCTTCAAGAGCTTTAACTTCAACATAATTTAATGATTAAAAAAACTACCTATTTTAAAAAGCTATATCTACACATAGCTTTTATCCGTTCCAAAATGAAGGGCGAAGTTTCATCTGGTGAATCCTGCTTCGCCACTAGTAAAATTCAGTGTTCAACTGAATTATTTGTTCATTACGATGAATGCTACTACTACTGCGATGATCGGTAGGGCTTCAACTAATGCAACCCCGATGAACATTGTAGTTTGAAGAACGCCACGAGCTTCTGGTTGACGAGCGATACCTTCTACTGTTTTTGATACGATAAGACCGTTACCAATACCTGCACCAAGTGCACCTAAACCGATTGCGATTGCTGCTGCTAATAAACCTAATGAACCTGTCATTTGAAAATTTCCTCCTTGGAATTGTTTGTTTTTTTGTGATTCAAGCATAGGATATATGCTTTATATTAATGGTCATCGCTCACTTTATGAGCCATGTAAACCATTGTTAACATTGTGAAGATAAAGGCTTGGATAAAGCCGATGAAAATTGAGAAACCTTGCCATGCCATCATAGGAACGATTGCCCCGATGAATCCCACAGCACCTGATGATGCTAAACCTGCAAGTAAGCCAAGTAAAATCTCACCCGCGTAAATGTTACCGTAAAGACGTAAACCTAATGTTAATGTGTTTGCAAATTCTTCTACTATTTTCAGCGGGAACATGAATGACATTGGTTTGAAGAATGTACCAACATAATGACCTGTACCCTTCATTTTAACACCATAGTATTGCGTTAAGACTAAAATCATTGCTGCCAATGTCATCGTAACTGTAGGGTCAGCTGTTGGTGATTTCCACCATAGCTGATGATCATAGACGATAGAGAATGGAAGACCTAGTAAGTTAGATACTGCGATAAACATAATTAGCGTAATGGCTAGAACGTGGAATCGACCACCAGTTTTCCAGTCCATGTTGCTTTTAATAATATTCTTAACGAAATCCATAATCCATTCCATAAAGTTTTGCATACCAGTAGGTTTTAACTTTAGGCTTCTAGTTGAAATAAAGGCAATTAAAAATACGATAATTGCTGCAACTAGTAACATCATAACTGTTGATAAGTTAAATGTTAAAAAACCGACTTCTAGTAACGGAGCTTCATGATTCATTGTTATTTTTCACCTCTCTTTCTAATTTAAAGCACATTAGCGGTTCCTTACATGTGACACAATTCTCTCGACAAAGAGAAAAACGTACGGAATCATTAGCCCTATAACCGTGCTAATTAAGTGAAAATAGTTTGGCAACGAAATGGCTATTGCGACTGCCGCAACACCTGATCCAAAGCGAAGTGCTGTACCAAGTGAGCCTATTTTCTTCCCTTCACTAATGGATCTGTCAAACTTCTCCATACGTCGAACTAGAATCCAAAAATTATACGTACCAAAAAATGCACCTATTGCGATGCCCGCAAAAACAGTTTGATAGGGAGTAAATCCCCAGCCTAATGCGCAGAGTGCAAGCAAAAAAAATAACGCCCTCTTCTGCACAGCAAAAATGTGATGCAAATCTAGCATTGGTTATAATCTCCTGAATCATTTTTTCGAGTAATGAAAACGTTTGCTGACCACTATGTGAAATCAGAAAAGAGCAGTGAAAGACACTACTCACAGCGGAATAGTAATGGGAGAGTCATTTCAATTACAGGTGTAAATGCCCAAAAATAACTTACACCCCTTACCGACTCGGTAAAAACCGAAACGCACAAAACGTTGCAAATCGACAGTTTTATTTTGAACTGTCAATTTAGTAGAAAGTTGATATAACAAGTGTTTCAACGTCCTATTTATGAACTGAAACCCTTATCATTCTTACCCTTTGTAAGCATACAATAGGTGATATTTGAAGTCAATTGGTAAAGGAGAAAAACTTCACAGCCTATATACTCTTGTCAAATTGTTGACAAATTTGTGTATGAAATTTCATAGTTTCAAAAGTTCCCAACCTTCTCACACGAAAAAAAAGCTAATTTACGACATGATTATGCTCGTAAATTAGCTTACCCATTTCAATAGGTACATTAGACTTATTTTTCCGAATTAAATATAGTACATTAATTAGTTCTTTGTAAAAATTCTAGCAGTGCCTCAACAATACGCTTCGATGCATGCCCATCTCCATATGGATTCGATGCTTTCGCCATTACTTCGTAGGCATTTTTATCTGTTAGTAATTCCTTTGCTAAGGCATAAATTGTTTCTTCTTCCGTTCCCGCTAGCTTTAATGTGCCAGCTTCAATGCCTTCTGGACGTTCTGTCGTATCTCTTAGAACAAGCACTGGTTTCCCTAATGAAGGTGCTTCTTCTTGTACGCCACCTGAGTCCGTTAAAATCATATATGAATTTGCCGCAAAATTATGGAAATCAAACACTTCAAGAGGCTCTATTAAATGTACACGTTCATTGTCTCCTAAGATTTCATTCGCAATTTCTCTAACAGCTGGATTCATATGCACTGGATATACAACTTGAACATCCTCATGCTCTGTTAATATTCTCGTAATCGCTTTGAACATATGGCGCATTGGTTCACCCAGATTTTCACGACGATGTGCCGTTAATAAAATCATGCGATCTTCGCCAATCTTATCTAATACAGGGTGTGTGTAGTGCTCACTGACCGTTGTTGCTAATGCGTCAATGGCTGTATTTCCTGTCACAAAAATCGTGTCTGGATTTTTATTTTCATCTAGCAGGTTCTTTTTAGATACTTCCGTTGGAGCAAAATGTAAATCTGCCATCACACCTGTTAGCTGACGATTCATTTCCTCTGGATATGGTGAATACTTGTTCCATGTACGTAAGCCTGCTTCCACATGCCCTATAGCAATTTGGTTATAGAATGCCGCCAAGCTCGCAATGAAGGTTGTTGCTGTATCACCATGTACCAAAACGATATCTGGTTGTGCTTCTTTCATTACTTTATCTAAGCCTTGTAATGCGTTTGTCGTTACATCAATTAATGTTTGACGATCCTTCATTATATTTAAATCATAGTTTGGTGTTATGTTAAATGTCTCTAATACTTGGTCGAGCATTTGGCGATGCTGTGCTGTTACGGTTACAATAGATTCTATTTGCTCAGGATACTTTTGTAACTCCAAAACGAGAGGAGCCATTTTAATTGCTTCTGGTCTTGTACCAAAAATCGTCATTACTTTCCATTTTTTTATCAAAACGATCTGCACCGTCCTTTTTGTTATTGTATGAAATGGTCAACTACATCTATTAATGGTCATCAATAGACGTACTTGCCTACACATACTAGGAAACGCCCTTCAATTTGAAGGACGCTTTCACAAGTTATTAGTTTCCTAAATGAGGAAATTACATGTATTGATTTTTATTTTGTACCGAATAGACGGTCTCCGGCATCACCTAAACCAGGTACAATATAGCCATGATCGTTTAATTTTTCATCGAGTGCAGCAATATAAATATCTACATCAGAATGTTCTTCTTGAATAGCTTTTACACCCTCTGGTGCAGCGATTAAGCACATGAATTTAATGTTTTTAGCTCCACGTTTTTTCAGTGAGTGGATGGCTTCCACTGCTGAACCACCAGTTGCAAGCATTGGATCTACAATGATGAAATCACGCTCTTCCACATCTGCTGGAAGTTTTGCATAATATTCAACTGGTTTTAACGTTTCAGGATCACGATAAAGACCAATATGACCAACTTTAGCTGCTGGGATAAGCTTTAATACGCCATCTACCATACCGATACCTGCACGTAGAATTGGTACAATCGCAAGCTTTTTACCAGAAAGTACTTTTGTTTTGGCAATTGTTACAGGTGTTTCAATTTCAATTTCTTCTACTGGCATATCACGTGTGATTTCAAACGCCATAAGTGTTGCTACTTCGTCTACTAGCTCACGAAATTCTTTTGTTCCTGTGTTCTTGTCGCGAATATAAGTTAATTTGTGTTGGATTAGTGGATGATCAAATACATAGACTTTGCTCAAAGGGATTCTCTCCTCACCGTTCGGATTTCATTTTTATCTCAACTAGTATAACAGAAAAAAGGAGTCGCCTCAAAAATTAATTTAGGACAACTCCTTTTGTTATTTTATATTTGTCAAAAATAAGCTATTGATCAAGAATTTTATCTACTTGTTCAATGGGCATTGGCTTATAATAAAAATAGCCTTGTCCTACTGTACAGCCTAGTGCACGTAAAATTTCTACCTGCTCTTCCGTTTCAATGCCCTCTGCAACTGAAATCATCCCTAAGTTTAATGCCAACTGAATAATGGAGCGTACAATCGCAAGTGTTGCCGCATCTTCAATCGCATTAATAAAGCTACGATCAATCTTTAATTCAGTGAAGGGTAGCTGTTGTAGATAGCTTAATGATGAAAAACCTGTTCCAAAATCATCTACTGATGTTTTAAAACCATAGCTTTTTAATTCTTGAATAATTTTAAAGGCAGATTGAAAGTCTACTAAACCAATATTTTCAGTCACCTCTAAAATAATATAGCTAGGGTCAATATTATATTTTTGAACAAGTTTCAGTGTATCCTGAACGAAATGCGTATAGTAAAAATGATCAGGTGAGATATTAACTGCAATTTTCACTAATTTCTTTCCTAGCCGTTGACGTTCTGAAAGCCATGAAAGCACAGTCTCTAAAACAAGAACATCTATTTCCAGAACCTTCCCAGTACTCTCAGCTACTGGAATGAAGATGGCTGGTGACACAAAGCCTAGTTTTGGAGAAATCCACCGTGCCAGTGCCTCAATACTGTGTATTTCACCATCACGTAAGTCTACCTTAGGCTGTAAATGGACTGTAATTTCTTTATTTTTGATTGCTTGTGATAAATGATTTAAAACCGTCATTTTCTGTATAAGCACATCATTTTTTTCTGTTGTAAAAATTTCAGTATGTGTACCTGGTCTATCAATTGCAAAGGAAAGAGCATTATCAGCAAAGCGAATCGCATCAATGATTTTTGTGTCATTATTATAGGAAGCGATTCCTGTTTTTAGCGTGATATAGATTTGCTTTCCCCCTATAATAAAGGGCTGACGAATTGTTTCCTTTATCCGCTTATCATACTCCTGTAAATTTTCATTGTGTGCCAACGTAGACATAATGAGACTAGAGCTTGTAAATCTAGCAACATATTCATTATCTTCTGGCTTGTCTTGCTCCAACCTTTTAGCGAGTTGCCTTAAAAGCTCATCTCCAACCTCACGCCCGTAAAGTTCCACTACTTGATGAAATTCACTTGGTTTTAATATTTTGATAAAACCGCTTAAACCATGCTCCACTTCTTTTTCAATCGAATTAACAAAGCTATGACGATTAGGTAGACCCGTTGTAATATCCGTGTAGGCTAAATCCCAAATTTTTTTTTGAGTTCGAGCATAGGTAACAGCCAACGCAACAAGTGACCCCATTTTTTGAAGCATATTTTTAAAAGACATTTGGTCGCTTCGTGTTTTTTGAAAATAGATCGAAAATAACCCTATCACTTGCCGTTGTTGATTGCGTATAGGTACAAACCATCCATACGGCTTTTCAGATAATGTAGCATATTGTTTATGTTCCTCAGGGATATTTACTTCATCTAAATTTTCCACGAGCCTAGCATTTCCTGATTGCATTACTTCAATAAAAAATGCATTGTTTTCACAGCACCTTGGCACACTTTCCTCCGGATCATTACCTGTGAAAACTTGTAATTGATTGGACTCTGTTTTTACTAGAACCATACTTGCAATATTCGGCGTAAAAAAATCATCCAGTCCACGGCAAATAATTTTCATCTTTTGTTCAAGAGTGCTATCTCGCTCGATGGCCTTGTACATATCATTTTCTAATCTCATTAGGAAGTCTTCAGTACGGTAATACGTTACATCCTTCACAAGCACTAAAACATATTTCGTACGATTAGCCTCATTGCAAAATGGTAATGCTTGTATCTCTGCCCAAAAGGGCGATTTATTAATGCCATTATGATAGAGCTTTGCCTGGACCATTATGCCGTTATGTATTTTTTCTTTTATCATTTTTATGGTTGTCTTTTTTTCATCTATAGAGAGCCATGAAAAATAATCAGTATTTAGGATTTGTGAACGCGAAGCATTTGTAAGCATACAAAATGAATCATTACACGCTAGTATGCCATGATGATTTGTCGCATCAAAAATAACGTAGCTTTCTTTCGAATTATCCCCTAATTTACGAATGCTACTTAATAAAACATCATTTTCTATGTCTAATGATTTAGTGACCATCCAATCCCTCCATCTCTATCACTTCATCCCATTTCCATTGTACATAAAATTCAAATAAATTTTCACCTTTATGAAAAAAAACTTCTTTTCTAGGACATTATCTGTCCTTAAACTATTATAATAAAACCCTACTTATCTATTTTATGTAAATTTATTCAAAAACAAGATGATTATTCTATTTTTTCAGAAAAAATATGTTTTTTATAGTTTAGTCCTAAATTCACAAAATAAAAGGCTGTATTTAAAGTAACAAATGTACTTTAAACACAGCCCTCTCATTTCTATTATGCGTATAATGGGTGTCTATCTGTTAATGCTTTTACACGATCTTTTGCTTCTGCTTTAACTGCTTCATCTTCAGGATTTTTAAGAACCGCAGCAATAATTGCTCCAACTTCTTTCATATCCTCTTCTTTAAAGCCGCGAGAAGTAACAGCTGGCGTACCGATACGAATACCAGAAGTAACAAATGGCGATTCTGTATCGTAAGGAATTGTGTTTTTATTCGTTGTAATACCTACTTCATCTAGTGCATGCTCTGCTACTTTACCTGTTAAACCAAGTGATTTTACATTTAACAGTAATAAGTGGTTATCTGTACCACCAGAAACGATTTCAACACCTTCAGCAATTAGTACTTCTGCTAAAGCTTTGGCATTCGCTTTAATTTGCTTTGCATAGTCTTTAAATTCTGGTTGTAATACTTCGCCAAATGCTACAGCTTTTGCAGCAATGACATGCATTAATGGACCACCTTGAATTCCTGGAAATACAGATTTATTTAATTTTTGCTCCCATTCTTTTGAAGCAAGAATTAAACCACCACGTGGTCCACGTAATGTTTTATGCGTTGTTGATGTAACAAAATCAGCATACGGCACTGGTGATTGATGTTCACCAGCAGCTACAAGACCAGCAATGTGTGCCATATCCACCATGAAGTATGCACCCACTTCGTCTGCGATTTCACGGAATTTAGAGAAGTCAATTTCACGTGGGTAGGCAGAAGCACCAGCAACGATCAGTTTTGGTTTATGTTCTAATGCTTTTTGACGTACATCTTCATAATCGATTACTTGATTTTCTTTCGTTACACCATATTCCACAAAGTTATATAGGATACCAGAGAAGTTTACTGGAGATCCATGTGTTAAGTGACCACCATGAGAAAGGTTCATACCAAGAACTGTGTCACCTGGTTCTAAAATTGTATGGTAAACAGCCATGTTTGCTTGTGCACCAGAGTGTGGTTGTACATTAGCATATTCTGCTCCAAAAATTTCTTTCACGCGATCACGTGCAATATTTTCTACTACGTCTACATGTTCACAACCACCGTAGTAGCGTTTACCTGGATAGCCTTCAGCGTATTTATTTGTCAGTACTGATCCTTGTGCTTCCATAACCGCTTCGGAAACAAAGTTTTCAGATGCAATCAATTCAATATTTGCTTGTTGACGTTTTTTTTCTGCAAGAATTCCGTCTAATACTGCTTTGTCTTGTACTGCTAATTTTTCATATGCCATGTTTGAAAAAGCCTCCTAAAGTATCGTTAATTATCTATACCACTTATAATAAGGGTACTTATTTATATATTGCACGTTCTCCGCCAATTAGCTTTGGACGTGTTGTTGCAACCGTAACAATCGCTTCTCCCACCATTTTCACTGATGTTCGAACGGGAACAGCTACTGCTTTCAAATGCATACCAATTAATGTTTGTCCAATATCAATACCTGCATGTGCCTGTATTGTTTCAACAACCACTGGATTAGCAAATTGTGTATAGGCATAAGCAGACATCGATCCACCTGCTGTACGTACTGGAACTACTGCTACTTCATCATAGCCAAATCGTTCAGCCGTCGATGCCTCCATAGTAATAGCGCGGTTAATATGCTCACAGCCTTGGAATGCTAAATGTAATTGATGTTTCGATGCAAATTCTTGTAACGGCTCATAAATGGCTTCAGCTATTTCCAATGCCCCTGCTGTGCCAATTTTCTGACCAATCACTTCAGATGTAGAGCACCCTACAACAAAAATTGTATGAGGTCGTAACGTTACCTGCTCTTCAAACTCACTGAGTAACTGAGTCAAATGCGTTCGTATTTGTTTTACTACCATTAAGCTCAGCTCCTTCATCTATATCCATTAAAATCATGCCATATAGGACATCCTTGACGAATGCCATATATGGAATCATGAAACAATTATTGCTCTAGCTCAGCAATTTTTTCTATGCGGCGTGTATGACGACCACCTTCAAACTCTGTTTCTAGCCAAGTTTGGACGATTTCACGTGCAAGGCCTGGACCAATGACACGTTCACCCATGGCTATAATATTTGAGTCATTATGGCAACGTGTTGCCTTGGCACTGAATACATCATGCACTAATGCACAACGAATGCCCTTCACCTTATTAGCAGCAATGGACATACCAATTCCTGTGCCACAAATTAAAATACCTTTATCAAATTCTCCATTAGCAACACCTTCAGAAACAGGTTTTGCATAATCAGGATAGTCTACTGAATCCGCAGATTGTGGACCAAAATCTTCGTAGCTAATATGAAGTTCATCTAATAGCTGCATAATCTCACGACGTAAGTTGTTGCCTCCGTGATCAGAAGAAATTGCTATTCTCACTGGGTTCCCTCTTTTCGAATTATAGTCACCCTTAGTGTACCACTTCTTTCTGAAGAATAACATGATTTTTCTTGTTTTTTTATGCTGATTTCTCCTGAAAGACGAACATTTATTGTATATTAACATAAAAATATTCACTTTTAAACCCGTTTTTCTGTGGATAATGTGAATATCATGTTAATAAGTTCGGATAAAGGTCCTTTGTTGTAATATTCCATCTTCTGAAGTTTTTTTAGCTTTTCACTTACGATGGACATAAATACTTTGACAGAGTGTGATCTTAAGATGGACGCTCTCTAATAAAAAAGGCTATACATAAATCCGATTTTACGTCGCATTTATGTATAGCCTTTAGAACTATGCTTGTCTATCAAATTGTTGAATCATCTTATGCAATGCTTCCGATTGCTTTTTCAAACTTTGAGCCAAATGCTCTACCTGCTCGATAGCATAAGCTTGCTCCTCAGCGGCGCTACGAACTTCCTGTGCACCTGCTGACGTTTCTTCAGCAATGGCTGCAACTTCTTGTGATTGGCGAGCTGTCGTTTCAATATTATGCATTTGCTGTTCAATTAACGAGGAAATTTCAACAATTGCTGTTGCCATTTCATGTACGTTGGAAGCCATACCTTCAACGGCTGTCGTTGTTTCAGAAACGCGATCAGCTTCCTTCGTCGCAAATGCTACTTGTTCATTCATTTGTTTAACAACCACCTCTACATTTTGCTGCATGGACTGAATTAAAGCTGTAATACCTTGGACAGCTTTCGCACTTTCATCAGCCAAACCGCGAACTTCCTCAGCTACCACTGCGAAGCCCTTTCCATGCTCTCCTGCTCGTGCTGCTTCAATCGAGGCATTTAATGCCAGTAAATTTGTTTGTGCCGCAATGTCACCGACTAAGCTAATAATCCGTTCTACTTGGCCAGCATTTTCTTCAAGTGCATGAATACTTTTTAGTGCCTCATTATTACCTGTAGCAATTTGCTGAATACTATTCACTAATATTTCGATGGCCTTTGTTGTTGTCGATAAATTATGTAGAATCTCTTTTGATTGTGATGCTGATGCTTCTGCTCTACTATTTACTTCTGTTGCAAGAGCTCGCACATCTTCAATAGCTTCGGCAGTGTCTTGTACAGCTGTTGCAGATGCTTCTGCTCCTGCAGATATATGCTTCACAGTAGAGGCAATTCCTTCTGCCTTTCTAGTTGCCACTCCCGCCTCATCAGATAGCTGAATAATTGATTGATTTGTTTGCTGAAAGTTTTGATCGATACTTTCCACCATTTGACGCAGATTTAACACCATTTGTTGGAACGCCTCAGCAACGGATCGAATTTCATCATTTGTTTTAGGCATTTGCACATCCTGTCCAATTTTCCCCTCAGCTACAAGGATTGCTGAATGTTCGAGCTGCTGTAAAGGTTTGATTAAGATCACGCTTAACAACGCCGCTAATATACCTGACCATATAATACCTAATGCGTAGGTAATTACCTCAAAAACCATTCGATTCGTGTCTGGGAAGAAAGTAGGTTGTAAAAACTCAATGAATATAAAACTGACACTGTAGGTGATAAGCGCAAGTACACTAACAAATAATACCAATTTAAGCCGTAAACCAAATTGTTTTTTCATAGGGCCCCTCAATTCTTTTCAAGTTTTTGTATTAATTGATCAACTAATTCCTTTAATTCTGCAAATGTTGCTTCATATATTGCTTTATTGCCACCATAAGGATCTACTACATTTTCCAGACTGCCCTCATTTGTATATTCTTTCAAGGTAAATACTTTATGTTCAGCTTCTGGATAATTTGAAATCACGGCGTCTTTGTGAGCAGTCGTCATCGTTAAAATTAAGTCTGCCCATGCCATTTCTGTCATTGATAATTGCGTTGCAAAATGCTGATGTGACATTTGCGCTTCATTTAACACTAGTTGTGCATGTGCTGACATTTGTGCATTTGGCATGGCATAAATACCTGCTGAGCGCACCTCTACATTGTTGATTTGTTTATGTTTTAAAATAACTTCTGCCATCGGACTGCGACAAGTATTGCCTGTACAAACAAATAATATTTTCACACTTATCACTCTCCAATTTCATTTATTGTTGAATAGCTAGAATGCTCATGATAATAAATATAACGCCAGCAGCTATTTGAATTTTATTGCCAAAAAATACTTGGCTTCTACGGGCAATGACTAATGAACCATAAGCGCAAATTAGAGCGCTCAAGCCTGCACTCATGATAAAAATAGTTTTTTCTAAGTTAAGCATACCAAAAGAAACACTAACTGAAAAGGTATCTAGGCTTGCAGTCACAGCCAAAATTACAGGTGATATTGTTACTTTTTCATCTCGATGAGAGAATAATAGTAAATGCATACCAATACAAAATAATAAAATACTTGAAATCCATTGTCCCCATTCTAATAGAAATCGAACTAAATAGCTTCCTAGCTCAAAGCCTAACAACGGGAAAAGCATATGCAATGCTGCTGTCCATAATGACAAAAATAAGCGATATCTAACATTTGGCAGTAAGACATATAGACCAATCACATCAACAGACGTTAGTATACCTGCAAGAATTCCCTGCAAGAACGCACTCCTTCTCTCCCTAATATTTTATCATTTTATGCTCGAAAATACATTATTATCATAATTGTCCACAATAGTTTTTCTTTTATATTTTGTAATGATAAACAAAAAGGACAAAAGACATGATTTATATCAATGTCTTTTGTCGCTAATGTACCTGAACTATATTCATTTATAATGAATACCATTTGCCTCCAGAGGCCTTTTCAAGTCTATTCATGATAGCTGCTCCTACACCTTCTGTTGAGGTTGTTGTTGCTAATATAATGGTAGCGGCGGTTTTATCACATGCTCTAAGTGCATTGTATAAGTTCGCACCCATTTCTTGTTTACTTCCAGCTTCACCAATTGAGAAGTAAAAATCAGCTTTGATATCTTCAAAATTCACTGGTGCAAGCAATGCTACTACATGTCCTTCTCGCTGCATTCGCTGAACAGCCTCGCTGACTTTCTCATAATGACAATCTATTAAATACACAGGAGCATTTGGAGCATAATGTGTATATTTCATGCCTGGTGCTTTAGGCGTTGTTTCTAGCTTCTGCTCTATATTGGTTGGTTGAATAACGGGACCTATCTTCGCCTCAAGCATTTCCTTTGTAATGCCACCTGGACGTAAAATTACTGGAGGTTCATGTGTCACATCTAACACAGTAGATTCGAGCCCAATGCCTGTAGAACCTCCATCCAAAATATAAGGTATGTATCCTCCCAAATCATCTAATACATGGACTGCCTCTGTAGGGCTTGGTTTACCGCTACGATTGGCACTTGGTGCAGCAAGCGGTTTTTGAAGCTGCTGTAGCAATGCGAGTGCTACTGGATGATTCGGCATTCGAATGCCCACTGTTGATAACCCAGCTGTGACACTTTGTGCTAAAACATTTGGCTTTGCTGGCATTACAAGCGTTAAGGGGCCGGGCCAAAAGAAATCCATGCACTGTTTGGCTACTTCAGAAATTTGATCGATATAAATGGCTACTTCCTCTTTTGTCCCCACATGGACAATTAAAGGATTATCTGAAGGTCGGCCTTTTGCTTCAAATATCTTTTTCACTGCCAAATCATTTGTGGCCACTGCTCCTAAGCCATAAACCGTTTCTGTCGGAAATGCTACTACCTCTCCCGCATTTAAGATATCCACAGTTTGTGTATAATTAATCTGACTATTCACATTACTGTCCACAACCTTGCAAACGGTTTCCATCATTAAAACCTACCTTCAATTATTGGTTTTTACTGAATTATCCACATAATGTTTATAACTTACGAAAAAATGTGTATAAGTTGTCTGAATTTGTGCACAATTCATTCAAAAAGTCCTTTAATCCATTCCCATATAAAGAATGTTACTTGCTCTTTTTCTTCTTTTACTTCTTCTTTTACTTCTTCTTTTTCAGGCTCACAAATAGATGGAAAGATACTGCACCACCAGTTATCCCCACGTGCATCACCAATCTTCACAACAATCGAGTGGTACACATTTTGTGGATAGAGTACAGCACCTTGTCTTTTTGGTGGAAATAAGTTATCCCCAATGACAATCTGTGTATCCATCTGTGGATAATTTTCGCTCAATTCTGTTTCAATTTGTTGTTTTAGCGAAAGAATTTGCTCACTCCCTACATTGCCAGCAGTGGCTACTTGCATAAAGTATGGCTTTAATTCTTGGACAAGCTGCTCTTTCTCTAGCTGATCTTGTGTCGTATTACTGTTCGCAATAACACGTATACGAAAATCGTTTTCTTGCTCATCATTGGTAGCTTCCTTGGCAAAGCCTACTAATGATGGAATATATAAAATACATAATTGTAAAGCAATCGCGATTAATACTAGTCTAGCAAAAGCTAGAAAGATATTTTGTTTAGGTAATCTAATAATCTTGTATTCATTTAACATATAAATCCCTCCTTGCTCAACATTGTTGGCAAGATTAAGAAACTTTATACATGAATCTCACAAAAAATCATTCGAGGCTTACCGTTAATATCTTTTTCTATTGAAACTGTCGCATGTGGAAAACTATCTTGAAAGAATTTGGCTACTTGCTCACCTTGTGTATAACCGATTTCTAACCCAATCAATGCTGGTTTATTCATATAGGCTGGTAGTTGCTCAGCTAATTTTCTATACAAAATCAGACCATCTTCCTCAGCAAATAGTGCACTATGTGGCTCATGCTCTAGTACAACATTCGACATTTCCTGTGCCTCATCAAAGGCAATATACGGTGGGTTTGATAAGACAACATCCAATTTTTCTCCTGCAAGTGGCGCTGTTAAATCGCCCAACCTAAAATCAATATCAGCCTCTAATCGTTGAGCATTTTTTTGCGCCGTCGCTAGTGCATCCTGTGATAAATCAGTGGCTATAACAGTTAGCGCTGGACATTCCAGTTTCATCGAAATAGCAATAGCTCCACTGCCTGTACCGATATCAGCCAACTTCAGGGTTTGTTGTGGAAATAGTTTAGGCAGGCGATTGATTGTACCAAGTACTAGCTCCTCTGTTTCTGGCCGAGGAATTAAGACAGATTCATCGACTAGGAAGGAGCGGCCATAAAATTCTTCACTTCCAACACAATATTGTACAGGGCGGCCATTGACATGTTCTTCTATGAGCGCTTTAAATTTCACTTGCTGTGCTGCTGTTAATTCATCCTGTAAGTGCAACATAACTTCTGAATAACTTGTACCAAGTACATGTTGCATGACGATACGTGCTGCTGTTTGCTCACGACCATTATCTACTAAAAAAGAAGAAGCCCACTCTAGGGCCTCCATCACATTTTTATAAGTCATCATTTAATCGCTCTAACTTCGATGCTTGTTCTTCTAAAATAAGGGCATCGATAATCTCGCCTAGTCTTCCTTCGACGATTTGATCTAGCTTTTGAATCGTTAAACCGATACGGTGATCTGTTACACGGTTTTGTGGATAATTGTATGTGCGAATTCGCTCGGAGCGATCGCCTGAGCCTACAGCAGATTTACGTGTAGCATCAATTTCTTTTTGTGCTTCTTGCATATACATATCAGCAACACGAGCACGTAGAATTTTCATGGCTTTTTCACGATTTTTAATTTGTGAGCGTTCATCCTGCATCGAAACCACAACACCTGTTGGTAAATGGGTCATACGAACAGCAGACATCGTTGTATTTACAGATTGACCACCAGCACCTGAAGAGGCAAATGTATCTACACGAATATCCTTTTCATGGATTTCAACATCTACTTCCTCCACTTCAGGTAAACACGCAACTGTTGCCGTCGATGTATGAATACGACCTTGAGATTCGGTAGCAGGGACACGTTGTACGCGGTGTGCACCATTTTCGAATTTGAATTTTGAATAGGCTCCTTGTCCGTTAATCATAAAGATTACTTCTTTATAGCCGCCCATTGGGTTTGGTGTAGCTTCCATAATATCAATTTTCCAGCCTTGTGTTTCCGCATAGCGAGAGTACATACGGAATAAATCACCCGCAAAAATATTGGCCTCGTCACCACCAGCTGCTCCACGAATTTCCATGATAACGTTTTTATTATCATTAGGATCTTTAGGAATTAATAAAATGCGTAAACGTTCTTCTAGCTCTTCCTGCTGTGCTTTTAATAGGTTAAATTCTTCCTTTACCATCTCATGCATATCAGGATCTTTTTCACTATCTAACATTTCACGAGTATCTACTATCTGCTCTTTAACACTTTTATATTCACGATAAGTATCCACTGTTTCTTGGATATCTGATTGTTCCTTAGAATATTCACGTAATTTCTTACTATCATTCACAATATCCGGATCGCTCAAAAGCTCTGTTAGCCTTTCATAACGATCCTCCACTGCTTGTAATCGATCAAACATGGATTTCACCTCTATTTAGTTTTTTAAGGTATGCTCCTTTTTGACAAAGAAGCTTTCATTCAGTAATTACAATGTTTATTTCCACTACTTAGTATAAGAAAAATTTCGCATGTATGCTACTTTTTCTTAGCGTATCCACCTGTCTATTGGCTTTAAAGTGGTGGCTGTGCGTGACATTTTCGACAAACCGGATAATACGAGTCATTACCACCAATTTGAATTTGATCACCTGTGTAGACTGGCTTTCCACTTTCATCTACTCGTAAATTCATTGTTGCTTTTTTATGACAGAACCAGCAAATTGTTTTCATTTCCTCGATTTTATCTGCATATGTAAGCATGTATTGGCTACCTTCAAATAGCTCATTTTGAAAATCATTTTTTAAGCCAAAGCCCATCACCGGGATGTCCAATTTATCCACAATGTTAGCAAGTTGTAAAACATGTGCTTTTTTTAAAAATTGAACTTCATCCACAAGCACACAGTATGGCTTGACAGTATTGGATTCCACTAGTTCAAAAATATTTGTATCCTCATAAACAGGGATGGCTTGTTGGCGTAAACCTACTCGACTGGAAACAAAGCCAACCTCATCACGTGTATCTAAACCTGAAGTAAACATCATCACAGGCTTTTGTTGTTCTTCATAATTATGGGCAACTTTTAGAATTTCTATTGATTTTCCACTATTCATTGCACCATGTTTAAAATATAGCTGTGCCATTCTGTCTTCTCCCTTTCTCTATGTCAATGTGGATTTTGAAAGGTATTGCATCAACGTGTATTATTTACTGAAAAAAATACCTGCCAAGCGCATGCTTGGCAGGTATTAAACTAACATTAGTTTTTAAGACCGTATTTTTTGTTGAAACGATCCACGCGACCATCAGCAGACGCGAATTTTTGACGGCCAGTGTAGAATGGGTGACATTCGTTGCAGAACTCGACAACGATGTTTTCTTTTACTGAACCAGTTTTGAAAGTGTTCCCACAAGAGCAAGTTACTGTTGCTTCTTTGTAGTCTGGATGAATTCCTTGTTTCATATTCGTTTTCTCCTCTCGCCCTGAACCATCTGGAACAGAGTATTATCGAACTGTACCTTACATAGCCCGAATATGTCGACTACAAAATTTGCGTCGAAAGGGTCAGCTACATATGTACACGTTGCATACTTTTGAAGTATAGCATAGTCATTTTATTATTTTCAAGTAAAAAATATTAAAAACGAACCTTCCATCTTTCTTATCCACGAACTTCGCGATAATCATTGTCTACTAACCCAATTTGCTCGTTTCGTTCTTTGAAGCGAATATTATGTGATGACACATAGGCTACTTTCGGTGCATCTGGCTCCAAATATAGCTTGGCACTATTTAATGCTAGTATTCCATCCGCAAATGCACCTGCTATTAATCTTACTTTACTAGGATGATCAATAAAATCACCCGCTCCATAGACACCTTCAATGTTCGTTTCACGCTTCTCATTGACAATCGCTACTTCATCTTGGATATTTAATCCCCATTCTTCAAGTGCACCATAATCACATTTCAAACCATGGTTGACAATGACAGCATCTACCGCTACTCGTTCACTTTCACCTGTCTCTTTATTGACTATAGACACATACTGAATCAAATCACCGTCACCATGCAATTGAACAACCTCATATGGCGTTTTTACACGAACTGAGGATTCTTTCATGCGCAAGACATTTTTTTCATGGCCGCCAAAATCATCTCGGCGATGAACGACTGTAACACTTGCAGCAATTGGCTCTAGCTCATTTGCCCAATCAACTGCAGAATTACCACCACCTGAAATTAACACATGCTTGTGTCGGAAAATCTCTAGTTCCTGTACTGTATAATGTAAATTTGTTACTTCAAATCGGTCTGCTCCTTCTATTTCAAGCTTTTGCATAGAAAGAACACCATACCCCACTGCTAAAATAACTGTTTTCGAAAAATGCTTCTCACCTGTAGAAGATGTCAACATAAATGTTCCATCCTGTTGCTTTTCTAATTTTTCCACCTTTTGATTTAAAACAATTGTAGGATCGAATGTTTTAGCTTGCTCAACAAGTTGTTTAATCAGCTGTCCCCCTAAAATAGGTGTTACTCCGCCGACATCCCAAATCATTTTTTCAGGATAAATTAACATACGACCGCCAAGCTGTGAGCTGTATTCAATAATTTTCGTTTTTAAATCTCGCATCCCACTATAAAAGGCAGTATAAAGCCCAGCTGGACCACCACCAACAATCGTTACATCATATAGTTCTTCTGACATTTCCGTTCTCCATCCCCTTCTGTCTCGATTCGATCATACAGTTTTGAGGTTGTGTTAAGCTACTGCCTGTCTATTCTTTCCGACGAGGATCATACTATTCACACACCATCCACAAACTATAGTTACTCTTTCAATCGCGCCAATAAATATAAGAAATAAGGTGCTCCTAAAACAGCAACCACAATCCCCGCTGGAATTTCTGAAGGCTCTAATATAGAACGACCGATTGTATCTGCCATCAACACTAAAAATCCTCCTAACAGAGCTGCAGTTGGCAGTAAAAACTGATGTTTAGCGCCAACAAGTTGTCGAGCTAAATGTGGTGCAACAAGACCCACGAAACCAATGCCTCCACTTACAGAAACACTAGCTCCAGCTAAACCAACAGCAGCAGCCAATAACCAACGGCGCTCTTTTTCAATAGAGGCACCTAGCCCTACAGCTGTTAATTCGCCTAGATTTAGTACGTTTAATACCCGTGATTTTGCATAAACAAAAGGCAATAAGATAATTAACCATGGTAACAGCGACAGCACAAATCGCCAATTCGAGCCCCAAATGCTACCTGCTAGCCATGTCGCTACAAATTGATAATTTTCTGGTGATAGGCGTAGTGTTAGCACAATCATAGCTGAGCTAATCCCTGCTGCTACAGCTACCCCTGTTAAAATTAAACGCATTGGTGTAATACCTTCATGTCGTCTATAAGAAAGTGAATAAATCAGAACAGCTGTCAAACCTGCCCCTACAAAAGCCAGTACTGGCAGTAAATAAACAGGTGCTGCTTTCGTAGTTGGGAAAAATGATACATAGAGCATGACAGCAAGTCCTGCCCCAGCATTAATCCCTAAGATTCCTGGGTCCGCTAAAGCATTTTTGGAAATGCCCTGTAAAATAGCGCCTGAAACCGCTAAGCCCATACCTACTAACACAGCAATCACAATTCTAGGAAGTCTGAACTCAAATAATATAAGTTGCTGTTGTGCATCACCTTGACCAAAAAGTGTGCGCAGAACTTCCATTGGCGTCAGTTTAATAACGCCAGTATTCATACTAATAACAAAGGTAATAATGATTAACACAATGAGTGTAACGAGGATGGAGAAATTTTTTCTTTTCGCCTTAAGCTGACTCGGTGTTAAATAGCTGTTACTCATAGTTCTTTCCCTCCTTTACGTGCTAAATAAAGGAAGAATGGTACACCGATAAAGGCAATTAGTGCGCCAATCGGTGTTTCATAAGGTGGATTGATAATACGTGCCACTAAATCAGCTAACACAACAAGCAATGCCCCATATACTATAGAACAAGAGATAATCCAGCGATAATCATGTCCAACTATGTATCTCGTTAAATGAGGGATAATTAACCCTACAAAACCAACCGCACCGACAACAGACACAGCTGCACCTGCTAAAACTAAAACAATGATCATTCCCCATACTTTTACAACTGCTGTACGTTGCCCAAGTCCAACTGCAATTTCCTCACCTAAGCTCAGTACAGTGATTGAACGTGATAGGATAAGCGCTCCTATCATCGCAATAAAGATCCATGGGGATAATATTTGTAGATGACTCCATTTTGTACCTGAAACACCGCCAGCATACCAAAATGCTAGGTCTTGTCCAATACGATAATAAAGTGCAATCCCTTCTCCTAACGCTCCAAGCAATGCACTAACAGCTGCACCTGCTAGAACTAGCCGCATCGGTGTTAAGCCACCTTTTGACAGTGAGCCAATACCATAAACAATGGCTACGCCAAGACCTGCGCCTACAAAGGACCATAAAATTAAATACATGTAAGGCAGACCAGGGAAGAAGGCAAAGCACAATGCTAACATAAAGGCCGCTCCAGAGTTCAGACCAAGTAGCCCCGAGTCTGCTAATGGGTTACGTGTCATCCCCTGCATAATAGCACCCGCTACTGCAAAGCTTGCACCTACTAATGCTGCTCCAAGTACTCGAGGTAAGCGAATATCATGGATAATTTGATGTGTTGTTAATTCCGGTGAAAAATGGGTAACTGCTGTCCAAACAGTACCCAATGAAATATCTGCTGCTCCAAAAGAAATCGATAAGCCAATGGCAAATATTAATCCAATTACTCCTACGATTAAAGCCACTACTCCACGGATCGGATGAGATCGTTTCTGTAGCTCATCTAAATCGTTGAGCTCTCCTACTCCTGTCGACGTAGTCATTTTACTTCCTCCTCATAACTTTCAATTAAACTTTTATTCCTTCATGTCGTACAACTGATAAGATAGGCAGATTGGATTTTTACTATATGGACAAACAGCCATTTCTGCATCGATATTAAATACTTTTTGTAGATTTTCCTTTGTCATCACTTCTTTTGGACTACCGTTCACCATTAAATCGCCGTCTCGCATAGCCATTATAAAGTGGGAGAATCGTGACGCATGATTTAAATCATGCAAGACCATGATAATTGTTCGTCCTTCTTCCTTATTTAGTTTTTGCAGTAGCAATAATATATCTAGCTGGTGCGCTAAATCTAAATAAGTTGTTGGTTCATCCAGTACTAAAATATCCGTGCCTTGCGCCAATGCCATAGCAATCCATACTCTCTGACGCTGGCCACCTGATAATGCTTCAATTGGTCGATCACTAAATTCTCTTAGCCCCGTTACATCAATCGCCCAGTGGATATATTCGTAGTCTTCCTTTTGCAAGGAACCAAACCCAACTTGGTGGGGAAAGCGACCATATGATACCAACTCAAAAACCGTTAATCCTCCTGGTGCTGTTGCTGTTTGAGGTAAAATAGCCATTCTTTTGGCTACATCTTTCGTTTTTAATTGGTGTATCGCCTTGCCATCTAAATAGACAGCTCCATTTTGTGTTCGTAATACACGGGCAACAGCCTTTAATAAAGTAGACTTGCCACAACCATTTGGGCCGATGATTGTGGAGATTTGCCCTTTAGGAATCTCCACACTTAAATCGTTGACGATGAGCGCTGAAGAATAACCAATCGCAACATGATCTATTTCGAGTACTGACATCTTTAACTTCCTTTCATTTTTGAGAATGCTTTCCACTCTTACATTTGTAAACCAAATTGAGCTGTATACAAGCCATAGTAAGCATTTTGGCGTTCCATTAATTGCTCGTGTGTACCTTCTTCAATGATGCCCTTTTTCGACACAACGACAATTCTGTCTGCATCCTTAATTGTTGCTAATCGGTGAGCAATCACTAATGTAGTACGTCCAATGGAAAGTTCATTTAATGCCTGTTGGATAGCTTGTTCAGTTTCTGTATCCAATGCAGATGTTGCTTCATCTAGTATTAAGATTTTTGGGTTTTTCAAGAAAATACGGGCAATGGATAATCTTTGCTTTTGACCACCTGATAATTTCACACCACGCTCACCAATTAATGTATCCATACCTTCAGGTAGAGCATTGATGACATCCGTCAGTTGCGCTCGTTGTGCTGCATACCAAATATCTTCTTCACTGGCATTTAAATCACCATAGGCAATATTTTCACGAATGGTACCATCGAATAAAAAGACATCCTGCTGGACAATCCCAATATGCGAACGTAAGGAATGCAGTTTAAAATCGCGTATATCCATACCATCAATACTAATGGATCCTTCATTGACTTCATAAAAACGTGGCAATAAACTACAGATTGTTGATTTCCCTGCACCAGATGGACCTACCAAGGCAACGGTTTCGCCAGGATTTACTTTTAAATTAATATGATGTAGGGCACGGTTATTGGCAGCATAGCCAAACGATACATCGGAGAAAGTAATTTCGCCATTAATTTCATCAACCATTTTTGCCTCTGGACGATCCGCAATTTCAGGTTCCGTTTCTAAAAATTCGATATAGCGTCTAAATCCTGCCATACCTTTCGGATAGCTTTCTATAAACATATTAATTTTGTTAATTGGGCCTAAAAGAATACCTGATAGTAAAATAAATGCGATAAAATCTCCATTTGTTATATGTCCATTTAAAACAAAATACGCTCCTACAAATAAAGTAAAGAGTGATAATACTTTAGTGAGTATGCCTGAAATAGCCTCATTCCAAGCCATTACTTTATAGGAGAACAGCTTTGTCATACGGAATCGTTCATTATTTACTTTAAAGCGTTTAATCTCATGATCTTCATTTGTGAAAGCCTGTACCACACGAATACCACTTACATTATTTTCAACTCGCGCATTGAAATCTGCGATATCTCCGAACATTTGACGGAATGCTTTGGACATTAACTTCCCAAAAATAATCGTTAAAATTAAAATGATCGGTACAAGTAAGAAAATAAGAATTGTAAAGGTTGGATCAATATAGTACATAACCCCAAACGTCCCAATAATCGTCATTGCCGCAATAAAAATATCCTCTGGACCATGGTGAGCAAGTTCACCAATATCCATTAAATCGTTCGTTAATCGAGAAACAAGATGCCCTGTTTTATTGTTATCAAAATATCGGAAAGATAGTTTTTGCACATGGCTAAAGGATTCCTTCCTCATATCTGTTTCAATATTAATCCCTAGCATATGCCCCCAGTACGATACGATAAAGTGAAGAATAGAATTGAAAATATATAGACCAAACAGCAATAAACTTGCCATAAGAATCCATTTTAATTCCCCATCTGGCAGAATATCATCAATTACTTTATTTAAAACAAGTGGAAATGCCAGCTCGATTAGTGCCACTAATATCGCACAGCTAAAATCTAAAATGAATAAACCTTTATAGGGTTTATAATATGAAAAAAAGCGCCTTAATAACATGTTGCAACCTCCTATGGTAATGTCATTTTCGTATCTAATAAATGAGCTATCTGATTCTACATACAGATAGCTCACATGTTTTCACAGTTATTGTTGCTGAGCCTTCGTAAAATCAACTATTTTGTCAGCTAATTCTTCAGCTTGGTGTAAGCCAGAAAGCGGATCAGAAGCAAAATAATATTCAGATGGAAGCTCTAATACTTGATTATTTTTAACGACATCTAAATTTGTCCACGTTGCTGGCAACTGGCCATCTTTGTTAAAGAAATTAATCATGAAGTTATAGTCACCTACATAATCACCTACTACTTCATAGGAAATCTCATAACGTCCATTACTTGCTTCCTTTGTATCAAAAATCTCCTGCACCTTTTCTTGAGGTTTCATGCCCAAAATTTGATAGAGTGCTCTACCGCCTGATACACTTGATTGCCCTACAATCGTTGCATTTTTTTCAAACATTTCATAAATAGTAAATGTGGATCCTTCTGGAATCACATCCATGATTTTTTCCTTAGCTTTTGCTATACGGTCTTCAAATTCTTTTGTAAATTTTTCAGCCTCTGCTTGTCTTCCTAAGTAATTTCCCATTGCCTCAATCTCCTCCATTGCTGATTGATGAGCATCTTCAGCGAAGACAATTGTCGGGGCAATTTTTTCATATTTCGCTACATCTTCCACATTCCAAGTAATAATCAGGTCTGGCTTTAACTCTAAAACTTTTTCTAATGATACCTTGCCATCTGTACCAATATTCGTAATTTCCCCATCCTTATAGTGTTGCTTTAAGAAAGCTGCATAATCAAGGTTTGCCGTTACGCCTCCAACTGGTACAACATCTAACGCTAAAATTTGCCCAAGATACCAATCGGTTACGACTCTCTCCGCCTTCACTGGAATTTCAACTTCGCGTCCACTATCATCTGTTACGGTTCTAGTCACTGCCGTATCAGACAAAGTTTGTTTGTCAACCTTAGATTGGCTCGTATCTTCATTACATGCTGCCAGTAAAACAATCAGGCTTAATAAAAAAGGTAGCTTTATATGCTGAATCATCTTTCTCATCATGATTTCATTTTCTCCATTCTCAAATCGTTTTGCTTGCGCGAGCTGATTATTATTGTATTGAAAATGATTCTCATTTGTAATGGCAATTTCGGACATACTAGCTGTATATTTCAGCCTAAAGCTACTTGGAGCCATATTTGTTGCTTTTTTAAAAGCACGACTAAAATAATATTCATCTTCAAAACCAAGAGAAATGGCAATTTCTTTAATGCCATATTGATTGGTTAATAAATACTGCTTAGCTTGCTCTATTCTCAATTGCTGTAAATAAATTTGTGGACCTATTTCATAACGCGCTTTAAAGATGCGTAATAAATGCCGTGTACTAATCTGAAGCATATCTGCTAATGTCTGTATAGATAGTGGTTGATGAATGTGTTGCTTAATAAACAATCGTGCAGCTTCTGCCTTATCCATCTCATGTGGTTTACCTTGCCCTTCCGCTAATTCTCGAAAGACATGATAGACAAGCTCATAGAAGGAGGCCCTTACAGATAAATGCTCCTGAATGGAACCAGATTGCCATTTACTGTACATATCTTGAAGGATACTGTGAATGACGATCGGATTAGCGGGTACACATGAAAAATGTGTTTGAAATGGTTGATAATGCATGTGCAAATGTTGCATAAAAGCATCTTTGTACATGACATCCCCCTTATAGCTAATGAGAAAGTAGCTAACACTCTGTTGTGCTGTAATCTGAAGGCATTGAGATTTTCCTATATGAAAAATACTGAAGCGCTGCACGTGATAGGGTTGATCATCAATGACAACCTGTGCACCACCTCCTGTGACAATAAGAAACGAGCTATATGTTAAAACCTTTGACACATGAACATCTGATTTATTTATGTAATCGATTTGCTTCAACTGGATAAATGCATTTTGCCAAAGAAGCATATAAGCGTCATAATTCATCTTCGTCTCCTTCAATAAACATACTTTATAGCCTCATTATATTGATAATGATTATCAATTTCAATATACATTTATAAAATAAAACATATACAAAAATACCTGCCAAGCGCGAACTTGGCAGGTATTAAACAAACAATTGTTTTTAAAGCCTCTTTTTATTCAAAGGATCATCCAGACGCCAAATTTTAATGTCTAATATGAATGAGGGTCCTTCGTTGCAGAACAAGACAACAATACTAGAAGGTTGCTTCTTTTTGATAAAATAACTTGTCCACGTGTTAGTGCCATATGGATACGTATTTGTGAACTGTCTTCTCTTCAATAATTTTCTTTGAAGCTATTAATTTCTTATATTAAAAAACTTAAATAGTCCCCTATTGTTGAGTCAATAATAAAAGAGAAGATAATTGAAGTTAAGATAGCTGTTACAACTAGATAAAAAATAAAACTATAGAAATTATCAATAATTTTAGATGTATTACTCAATAATTTAACCATAACAAAAATAGGTATGATCCCGATAGCTAACACAAATCCAATATATAACATAATCATGGAATATGTATAAGATTTCAACAAGCCAAATAAAATACTTAAAATCGTAACTGCAATAGGAAGAGCGTAGTAACTTCCTATTTTACTAATCACATTTGTAAAACTGAGGTTTTCAGAAAATAATTTTGAAGTTAAGAATATGGCTAATACGTTTATCGCCATTAGTAAAATTAGAAATAATGACACATATAGAATCACTTGAATTATAGAAGGTCCATAACTTTCGAAAAGCCCAAACGTTCGTGAAGTGAAACTTTTTATTAATAAAAATACAGATAAAGCCGTAATTAAAACATAGATAATCATACTAGTAAGATTATTTTTCCAAGCTATTTCTACATTAAAACCTGCAGATGGTTTTTTTAATTGTTCTAGAAAATGATTAAAGTATAATTTAGATTGTTTTTTTAATAATTCAATTTGATCACTACTGTGCGAAGTTTCCTGAACAGCCTGTCCGGCTTGTGGCTGCGGCTGATTTTGATAATCCGTCATATTATTTATTGTTGCTGCTTGTTCAAGAGCAGCGCTTTCTAGTGGAGTCCCGCATTTCCCACAGAATTTTCCATCCTCCTGCGAATGTCCACATGTTAAACAATTTTTCATCTACACATACCTCACTATAATTTTGTCTTTTTCGTATCTAAATCCACAATTTCATCAATAAAGTATTTTCCATTTTCAAATGAGAAAATATATTTCTTTTTACGTTCATAGTTAATAGAACCTTCTTTATCTGAAGAATAATTAAAAGTTTCATATGACTGTAACTCAAATTGTTTATCTGATAATGTATTAAATGATATTATTTCATTTAACAAAAATTCATAGTTATAGCCAGGAATATTATCATGATCCGTTACAAATTTCGCATAATCTTTTTTTATTTTACTTCCTTCTCTGAAATAATCACCTATGTAATCAAAATTTGTGTATCGAATAGCAGAGGAATAGTCTGAGCGGAAATTTTTATAAATATCCCTTATGATATCTTCATGTTCTGCTAATTTTTGTTCCGTTCGAATATGTTCAAATGGTAAATAAATAGTATCACTATCTAGTGGCAATACATCTGACTTTACCGTTTTACCATCCTTATCTTGACTTTGTGCATAAACTTCTATTTTACTATTTAGTTTCGCAGGATAAAGCTCTCTTAATTCACTTACTTTTTTTTCAGTCGATTTTCCATTTACATATAAAATCGCATCCTCTAAATCGGAGTCTACAGATACTGTTTGGAAACCCCAGTCTACATCAATTTGTGCAATATTGTCTGCTTGTGCTTCAAGCATTAGTTTTCCTTCGTCTGCTAAAGGTATATAACCACCTTCATAACTATAAGACCAAGCATACTCTCCTGGAATATAGTGACCAAATCCTACATTTTCCTCATCACTCTTACTGACAATTTCCTTATCCCCAAACTGTAAAGTCATATTTTTAAAAGGTGCATAAATAAACACTTCAGTCGGAATAATGATGAATTCAACCCTGTCATACAACCCAAATAAAATAGGTTTACTATGTACAGAAATAAATTCACCCCCATTGTATATAATATCTGGATTTTCATTATTCATAATACGTTCTACTTCATATGTAAGTTGATTTCTCAAATTTGTCCAACCGTACTCTTTAACAATCGCATAAAAATTTTGAGCATCTGCTACAGTGCCCTCTTTAACTTCAAACTCTTGAAAGAAAGCATCTTTATCTTGATTATTATACGCATCATTCATCGCACTAATCTGCTTAGTTGGCTCATAAATGCTACTTAAAACGAAATGTGTAATAGCAAGAACTAATAGTAGGACACTTGAGATAGAAAATATCCATTTCTGTTTTTTAGTCATTTTTTTACGATGCTTCTTTTGAGCACTTAGTTTTGGTTCAATTTTCATAGATGTTTTATCTTGTACATCGCTAAGACTATTACCACAATTTGTACAATACAATACTTCTTCACTATTTTTTTCACCACAACTTATGCAAAATCTCATTAAAAATCACCATTCCTTATGTATAATAACATAATTATACAATACATTTATGGTAAATTGTAGTTTTTTAATTCAAATTTCATAGTTTCTATTTTGATACATTTAGTTTCTAGCTCCCTTTATCAGTAAAATAGTATTAGGAAAATGATTATACAATCATACAATATTTTCCTTTTTATATTACAAAAAATCACCATCAACTAATTTTAGTTAATGGTGATTCTTTTCTGAAGATTATAATCAGCAATATGAAGAGCTAACTAAATTTTAAGTTAAAGTAGCCCCTTACCTTTTGTGGCTTTTTTCATATCTTCGTTCAATTTCTCAAAAAATTCTTCATTTGATTTTGTCGTGCGCAGTTTTTTCAGGAAGCGCTCTGCAAAATCAGGCGCATCTGAAAATGTTTTACGGATCGCCCATAGTTTTTCAAGCTGTTCTGGCTCAAGAAGAAGCTCTTCTTTACGTGTACCTGAGCGGCGAATATCAAGCGCAGGGAAAATACGGCGCTCCGCCAACTGACGGTCTAGATGAAGCTCTAAGTTACCTGTACCTTTAAATTCTTCATAGATGACTTCATCCATACGAGAGCCTGTATCGACTAAAGCTGTTGCTAAAATTGTTAAGCTACCGCCTTCTTCAATATTACGAGCTGAACCAAAGAAACGTTTTGGTCTATGGAAAGCAGCAGGATCAATACCACCTGAAAGTGTACGTCCACTTGGCGGAATGACTAAGTTAAAAGCACGTGCTAAACGCGTGATAGAGTCCATTAAAATGATAACATCACGCTTATGTTCAACTAAACGGCGTGCACGTTCTAATACAATTTCTGCCACTTTCACGTGATTCTCTGGTACTTCATCAAATGTTGAGCTGACAACATCTGCATTTACAGAACGTTCAATATCTGTCACTTCCTCAGGACGTTCATCAATCAGCAAGACAATTAATTCAGCTTCTGGATGATTGGTTGTAATAGCGTTTGCAATTTCTTTTAATAAAGATGTTTTCCCTGCCTTTGGTGGTGCAACGATTAAACCACGCTGACCAAAACCTACAGGAGCCACTAAATCCATTATACGTGTTGATAAATTGCGCTGTGTTGTTTCAAGCTTAATTTGTCGATCAGGATATAAAGGTGTTAATGCAGGGAAATGCACACGTTCCTTTGCTACTTCAGGATCTTCGCCATTGACAGCATCTACTTGTAAAAGGCCGTAATAGCGTTCATTTTCCTTCGGTGGTCGCACCTTCCCAGACACCTTGTCCCCATTACGTAGGTCAAAGCGACGGATTTGAGATGCAGAAATATAAATATCTTCTTTACTTGGTGAGTAGTTTATTGGTCGTAGGAAGCCAAAGCCCTCTTGCGAAACAATTTCTAATACGCCTTCCATAAAGAAATAGCCCTCTTGCTCTGAACGCGTTTTCAAAATAGCAAATATTAATTCTTTTTTCGTTAGCTTGCTATAATATGAAATTTTATATTGGCGTGCGAGGGCGTAAAGCTCTTTTAACGTCATGTTTTCTAATTGAGCGATTGTCAATGTAGACATATGCACAACTCCAGTCTTTTTCAAAATATAATACAATTATTGGGGTTATCATTGAAGTTTTCGATAGGCTCTGTTAATGCTTATATGGTAGCCTGAGTTTAATAATAACTACTGATACACTTTCTACCATACAACTAAACATTGCCTTAAAATATGGGATGGTTAATTTAAGAAGAAGGTACCTAGCACAATAGATGTACTAGGTATATTTTAGAAGAAAATATCATTAATATCTAGGTTTTTTCTCAAGAGCGTGACGGCCTTCTACAAAGCGAACCGTACCGGATTTAGCTCGCATAACTACTGAGTGTGTTAGGGCATAAGCACCTTTATATTGAACACCCTTTAAAAGCTCGCAATCTGTTACAGCAGTTGCTGCAAAAATAGCATCATCGCCTTTTACTAGGTCATCTAAATAAAGCACTTTCTCAACATCTACACCCATTTTTGTGCAGCGTTCTAATTGCTCTTCATCCTCTGGTACTAGTTTTGCTTGGAAGTCCCCACCAAGGCATTTTAAGGCCACTGCCGAAATAACACCCTCTGGAGCGCCACCTGTTCCAAACATAATATCAATACCCGTTTCATCAAAAGCGGTATTGATTGCTGCGCCAACATCGCCATCTTGGATAAATTTAATACGTGCGCCAGCTTCACGAATTTCATCAACAATTGCTTGATGGCGAGGTCGATCTAAAAGAGTAGCAACTACATCAGAAATATCTTTATTTTTAGCCTTTGCTACTTGTAATAAGTTATAAGTGACAGAAGCATTTATATCCACTTTACCAGCCGCTTCTGGCCCTACAGCAATTTTCTCCATGTACATGTCTGGTGCATTTAACAAATTGCCTTTATCTGCGATAGCAAGTACTGTCATGGCACCGTTCGTACCTTTTGCCACAATATTTGTACCTTCTAAAGGATCCACTGCGATATCTACTTTTGGACCACCATTTCGTAAACCAAGTTCTTCACCAATATAAAGCATTGGTGCTTCATCCATTTCACCTTCACCAATTACTACTGTAGCATGCATTGGAATTGTATCGAACATTTTGCGCATCGCTGTTGTTGCTGCATCATCTGCTTCAATTTTCAAACCGCGTCCCATCCATTTCCCGGATGCGATTGCTGCTGCTTCTGTTACTCGTACTACTTCCATCGATAAACTACGTTCCATTGTTGCTTTGCCTCCCGTTATCGGCATCTTTTTATGCCAAAACATTCAAATTACCTCTATTGTAACATAATTGGCTGAAAACTTTTAGCTCTCATTATTCCTTTGTCTCAGCTACACGTGCCATGATTGTTTCACGTCGAATATCAGCGCCTAAATCACGTAATTTCTCAATAAGTGAGCTATAGCCACGTTCGATATGATAGATATCTTGAACCTCTGTTTCGCCTTCAGCTAAGAGACCAGCTAAAACTAAAGCTGCACCCGCGCGAAGATCTGTAGCTGTTACCGTTGAGCCATGTAATTTACTCGGCCCTTTAATAATAGCTGTATTTCCTTCTACACGAGCATCTGCATTCATACGACGAAGCTCATCAATATGTTTAAATCGAGCTGTATAAATAGTATCTGTTACTTTAGAAGAACCGAATGCCTGTGACATTAACACCGCAAGTGGCTGCTGAATGTCCGTTGGGAATCCAGGGTATACCAGCGTTTTAACATCCACTGCCTGTAATGTCGAGAGATCTGTTTTTGGTACATAAATACTTTCTTCACCAATTTCGATTTTCACACCCATTTCACGAAGCTTTGCGATAATCGCTTCTAAATGCAGTGGAATAACGTTATCAATGGTAATACCATCACCAACTGCTGCAGCCATTATCAAAAATGTAGATGCTTCAATGCGATCTGGTATAATCGTATGCTCGGTACCATGTAGCTCTTCTACACCTTCAATACGGATGACACTTGTACCTGCACCTTTAATATTGGCCCCCATATTCGTCAGAAGTGTCGCTACATCGATGATTTCAGGTTCCTTTGCGGCATTTTCAATGACAGTCCGTCCCTTTGCAAGCACTGCTGCTAACATAATATTAATCGTTGCCCCAACACTTGCTACATCTAAATAAATTTTTGCCCCAATCAATTCATCTGCACGTAAATAGATGGCTCCATGTTCATTGGTAATTTTAGCTCCCAATGCCTCAAAGCCTTTTATATGTTGGTCAATTGGTCGTGGTCCTAAAAAGCAGCCTCCAGGTAACCCTATGACTGCCTTCTTAAAACGTCCAAGCATAGCACCCATTAAATAATAAGAAGCGCGTAACTTTTTCACGTTGCCATTTGGTAAAGGCAATGCAATCATATCTGTAGGATCAATTGTCATTGTGCCATCCTCAAATGAAACTTCTCCACCAATTTCCTCTAATAAAGCCTTTAACGTCCAAGCATCTGAAATTTCGGGTATCCCCCCAATAGTCACTGGAGAGTTCGCCAAAATTGATGCAGGAATTAAGGCGACTGCACTATTTTTTGCACCACTAACTTTAATTGTACCTCGTAGACGATTTTCGCCAGTAATTTTATAAACATCCATTTTGCGTTCTCCCTCATGATTGGAAAGTAGTATTTTTTGCAATTGGCTCACTTTATAATCTTATTATTCGCCTTTTCTCGTATTCCAATCCGTTAAAAATCCTTCAATTCCTTTTTCCGTTAATGGATGGTTGAAAAGTTGCTTTAATACTTTAAACGGTGTAGTTGAAATATGTGCGCCAGCTAAAGCTGCTGCTGTAACATGCTGAGGATGACGAACAGAAGCAGCAATAATTTGCGTATCGATATTATGAATGGTAAAAATATCTGCTATTGTTTCAATTAGCTCGACACCATTTTGACCAATGTCATCTAAACGGCCGATAAATGGTGATACGTATGTAGCACCTGCACGCGCAGCCATTAATGCTTGGTTCGCACTAAAGATTAATGTCACGTTTGTTTTAATACCTTTGTTTGCAAAGAAACGACATGCCTCTAATCCAGCTGGTGTCATTGGTAACTTTACTGTTATGTTTGGAGCAATCGCAGCTAATTCCAAACCTTCTTTAATCATACCTTCCGCATCAAGTGCAATAACTTCTCCGCTTACAGAGCCATCAACAAGCTCAGCTATTTCACGAAGACGATCATGGAAAGAAACATTCTCTTCTTTAGCCACTAATGATGGGTTTGTTGTAACCCCTGATAAAATACCCCATGCATGTGCCTCTTTAATCTCTTCAAAGTTTGCTGTATCAATGAAATATTTCATTTTTATTTCCTCCTGATCATTTTTCTTATATTATTAAATATTTTCCAAAATTTCATTATTTCAAAAACAAGAGAAGGTCGATTGAAAGCATCAACACTTCTCTTAGTATGTGTATTTAACTATGCTTTTGTAACATATTAAATGCAAAAATTATGCTTTTTGTGCACTACCAAATTCACGAATTTTACCAATAACCGTTGCCTTAATGGCTTCACGTGCTGGACCAAGGAATTTACGTGGATCGTAAACAACTTTGTCGTTGTCTAGAATTTCACGGATTACTTTTGTTGCTTCAATTTGATTTTCAGTATTGACGTTGATTTTAGCTGTACCTAATGAAATGGAACGTTGAATATCCTTTGTTGGGATACCTGTACCACCATGTAAGACAAGTGGAAGATCCGCTAATTTAGAGATTTCTTCCATTTCTTTAAAGCCTAAGTTTGGCTCTCCTTTGTAAGGACCATGTACAGAGCCAAGTGCTGGTGCTAAGCAATCGATGTCTGTCAGTTCAACCATTTTGCGGCATTCTTCTGGATTAGCATAAATAATACCACCGATTACGCCATCTTCATCTCCACCAACTGTTCCTAATTCTGCTTCCACAGAAACGCCTTTAGCATGTGCGTATTCTACTACTTCTGAAGTAATTTTTACATTTTCCTCAAATGAGTGATGTGATGCATCAATCATCACTGAAGTAAAGCCTGCATCAATTGCCTCTTTACATTTTGCAAAGCTAGAACCATGGTCAAGATGAATCGCTACAGGAACTGTAATACCGTAAGATTCCATTAAACCTTTTACCATATGAACAACGGAAATAAATCCGCCCATATATTTACCTGCACCTTCAGAAACACCAAGAATCACTGGAGATTTTTCTTCTTCAGCTGCTTGTAAAATTGCTTGAGTCCATTCAAGGTTATTAATGTTGAATTGACCAACCGCATAACCTTCTGCTTTTGCTTTAATTAACATCTCTTTCATAGATACTAATGCCATACTAAAAATCCTCCTCATAGGACTATTCTTTACATAAACATGCCCCTCAATCATAGCAAAAATAATAGCCCCTGAAAAGCAGGGGCTATTATTTTCTACACGATAGCGCAGTGTAACGTAGCGACAGTGTCTGCCGTAGTGGAGTGCAACTCAACGAAGGCTTGCACCTGAAAAGCAGGGGCTCTTATTTTCTACACGATAGCGCAGTGTAACGTTGCGACAGTGTCTGCCGTTGTGGAGTGCAACTCAACGAAGGCTTGCACCTGAAATGCAGGGGCTCTTATTTTCTACACGATAGCCGCAGTATAACGTAGCGACAGTGTCTGCCGTTGTGGAGTGTAACTCAACAGAGGCTTGCACCTGAAATGCAGAGGCTCTTATTTTCTACACGACAGCATAGTGCAACACACTGAAATTGAAGGCAATACCCTGTCGCTTCTTTCAAAATAAACATAAAAAACAGACCGTGTGTCCACTGTCTGTTTTTTACACCTGTAAAGCCTTATTTACTTCATCTCGCACCTCAAAAATATCAAATGGTTTTGTAAAGTAACGAATAGCTCCTAATTCTAAAGCTTCTTGCACTACATCCAATTCGCCATATGCTGTCATCATAAATACAGGTAACTTCGGAAATTTTTCTTTTAAGCGTTTCAAGATTTCAATACCGTCCATCCCTGGAATCTTCATATCCAGTAAAACACAATCCATCTGTTGCTCATCTGCATATTTTAATGCCTCTGAACCATTAGCCGCTAAATATGTAAGATAACCTTCCTTTTTCAACACTTCATTTAAAAGTAAACGAATTCCCTGCTGATCATCGACAATTAGTAATCGTTTCACATTTCATTCCGCCCTTTTTTAGTTTTATTCTTACACAAAAACTTTCTTTATTATGTATAATTCTCCTTTTTCAGCTTAATACCTTCTAGTATTATAAATTATCTGCTTTTGCTTTCTACCTTTTCCGCCCCTATAATATGGTTAGAGGTGGGAACATGTCAAAAATTCTAACAACACAATTAAGTGGATTATTACAAAGAATAACACAAAATGAAGAGGAGGCTATTGAGGAAACAGCAAGACTCCTTGCACAAGCAGCCATTGGAGAAGGTCATGTGTATTTCGCTTGCTTTGGTGAAATGCAAGTTATTGAATCCAATGCATCTCAAGCAGTTGAACCATTTAGCAAATTAGCTCCTTGGACTTCGAGTACAAGCTTAACTGAAGCTGATCGTGTTTGCATTTTTACACGCAGTGCGCACGATGAGGAGGCACTGGCTTTAGCTCAAGACTTAAATAAACGGTTTATTCCTTTCGCTGCTGTTGCGAGTGAAGTAGCGAATACGGAAAATCCTCTTGCAGATTTGGCCTATACGTATGTTTCTACACGCGTTAAAGGTGGTTTATTGCCTAATGATTTAGGGCAAAGAATCGTTGTACCACATGCAATTGCTGGACTTTTTGTATATGAAGCTGTGAAAATTGCTTATGATGAAATGCTTGGTATTGATGAAGAAGAACTATAAACATTCATTTAAAAAGAGTTGTCTCATTAATAGAGAGACAACTCTTTTTGATTATTTAAATGTTGCTCCGATAAAATCACGGAACAATGGTTGTGGACGATTTGGACGTGAAACTAGCTCTGGGTGGAATTGACATGCTACAAAGAAGTTGTTACCTGGTAGCTCAATAATTTCAACCAATTTGCCATCAGGGCTTGTACCTGAGAAGACAAGACCTGCTGCTTCCATTGCCTCACGATATTCATTGTTAAACTCATAGCGGTGACGGTGACGCTCATAAACAAGCTCTTTACCGTATGCATTGCTTGCCTTTGAACCATCTTTCAATTTACATGGGTATAATCCTAAACGTAATGTACCGCCAATATCTACACTATCATTTTGATCTGGTAAGAAGTCGATAATTGGGTACTCTGTATTTGCATCAAGCTCTGTAGAATGTGCACCTTTTAAACCAAGGACATTACGAGCAAATTCTATTGTTGCTAATTGCATACCTAAGCAAATACCAAGGAACGGTACATCATTTTCACGCGCATATTGTGTCGCTAAAATTTTCCCTTCAACACCACGATCACCAAAACCGCCTGGTACTAAAATGGCATCTGCACCTTTTAATAGTGAAGCAACGTTATCTGCATTGACATGTTCTGCATTAATCCAGTCAATTTCAATATCAGAGTTAAATGCGTAGCCCGCATGCTTTAATGCCTCAACTACTGAAATGTAAGCATCTTGTAATTCCACATATTTCCCTACTAATGCTACTTTTCTTTTATTTGGTAAGTTCTTCACTTTGTCTACCAGCTCGCGCCATTCTTCCATATCTGCCTCTGGTGCTTCAATGCCAAAATGATCAAGAACGATATCATCAATATCTTGTGCATGCAGGTTTAATGGCACTTCATATAAATGCTCTGCATCACGAGATTCAATAATTTCATGTGGTTGCACATCACAGAATAATGCTAATTTCTCTTTCATATCTTGTGGTACTTCTTGTTCTGTACGTACGACGATAATATTTGGCTGGATACCTAAAGAGCGTAATTCTTTAACAGAATGCTGAGTAGGCTTTGTTTTCAATTCACCAGCTGCTTTAATATAAGGTATAAGTGTACAGTGAATATACATCACATTGTCATGACCTAAATTTGTTTTCATTTGGCGAATCGCTTCAAGGAATGGCAATGATTCAATATCCCCTACTGTCCCACCAACCTCTGTAATAACAACGTCTGCATTAGTTTCACGACCAGCACGTTGGATACGGTCTTTAATTTCGTTTGTAATATGAGGAATTACTTGTACTGTTCCACCATTATAATCACCACGACGTTCTTTCTGTAATACAGATTGGTAAACGCGACCTGAAGTTACTGTAGAATGTTTCCCTAGGTTAATGTCAATGAAACGTTCATAATGTCCTAAGTCTAAATCAGCCTCAGCACCATCATCTGTTACAAAAACCTCACCATGTTGATAAGGGCTCATTGTACCTGGGTCAATATTGATATATGGGTCAAACTTTTGAATCGTAACTTCTAAACCACGGTTCTTTAATAAACGACCTAGAGATGCTGCAACAATCCCTTTTCCAAGTGATGATACAACCCCACCTGTTACAAAAATATACTTCGTCATGAATAAATTCCTCCTTATGATGTTCTAAAATTACTAGCTCGCTTAGGGGGGAACAGAATCCTTTATATTCTAATACCCTAAAAAAAGAAAAGCCGAGAATGTCTACAAAAAATGTAGTCGATTCGAAGCTGTAATCGGTTCTATCTCTTTTCCACTTTCCTTTAAACCTTAAAACTCTAACATTTATCCAGTCACCGTTTACTATACATCATGAATAAATCCAAACTTTTATATTCATTTCTGGATGAATGTATGGGAGAACTGAATATAGTTAAAAACAAAAAAACGCTCCTCCTGCATAGGTTTGCAGGGGGAGCGTATTATATACACGGTCTTTCTCCTTCTTTTAAGGAGCCCAAGTAAAAGATTAAACGGAACCGTGATAGAAGTCAAGATTTTTTACTCCATGCCTAATAGAAAGAAAATTCTAAGAGTACTGTATTAGTTTTCTTCCTCTTCTTCGTCGAACTCTTCTTCCTCTTCATCAATAAAGTCTTCATCAATTTCTTCATCAATATCTTCGATTTCTTCATCGTCAAAATCGATTTCTTCTTTTTCTTCGTCCTCTTCTTCAATATCTTCTTCATCAACAAACTCTTCGAAGTCTTCGTCAAAGTCGATATCTTCTTCTTCTAAATCTACATCCTCATCAAGATCTTCATCATCAAAGGCAGCTTTAGATTTTTTCTTTTGAGTCTTAACAGAAGGTGCTGTTTCTTCTTCAATTTGCTCTACTTTAAACCATTCACGTAGGCCCCATCCTGCTTCTTGATTATATAAGAAGCGGCCATCAATATTAATATCTGTATAAAATTGTAACAGACGGGATTTCATTTCTGCATCACTATAGCCCACAAGCTCTTGAATTAATTTTAGTAAATCATTAAAAGACACTGAGGCACGTTTTTCATTTAAAATTGCATAAGCTAAGTTAATTAACGATTCTTCCGTTAATTGTTCCTTTGTCATTTCACGAAAATTCAATTCGTGCACTTCCTTTCCCTCATCACAATGGACGTTTTAAAATTACATGGTGCTTTATTTTCCAAGCGCAGCAAAAAAGGCCACGCAAAAGGTACTTTCTATACATAAGCATAATACCCATTATATACAAAGTTTTAGCCCCTTTGCTAGCTTCAATTACTGTTTTTTATATTACGCATTTTTTTTATTCCAAGATAAAACAAATAAACAGATAATAGTAGTAAAGGAATAGCGCCAATTTGCTTATTATACAGGAAAATGGCTACCAATACTAAAGCTAATATAATTATGTAGTGAATAAATGATTTCATCCCTACTGCGCCTCCCCTTTTTTTACATTTCTATTATAACGAAAATAAAAAGAAGTGCCTAATCTTAAGACTAGACACTAGAAACTAGAGAAGCTTGTTACATAAATTAGAAAAAAATGTTAGAAAAAAAGCAGTTTTGAATGTCTACAATTACATATTTCGACGATATTGTCCGCCAACTTCATATAAAGCTTTTGTAATTTGTCCTAAGCTTGCTACTTTTACTGATTCCATAAGCTCAGCAAAAATATTACCATTGTTAACAGCAACTTCTTGTAAACGTGCGATTGCAGCTTCACTTTCTTCTTCATGCGTCTTCCAGAATGCTTGTAAATTGCGAATTTGCGTTTCCTTCTCTTCTGTGGATGCACGAGCAATTTCCATATTATCGATAGCAGCGTCTGAAGGTGGATTTGGATTCAGGTACGTATTGACACCAATGATTGGTAGCTCCCCTGAATGCTTTAACATTTCATAGTACATGGACTCCTCTTGAATTTTACCTCGTTGATATTGCGTTTCCATTGCACCTAAAACACCACCACGATCATTAATACGATCAAATTCCTCAAGGACCGCTTCTTCTACAAGATCTGTCAATTCTTCTATAACAAATGCACCTTGCAGAGGATTTTCGTTTTTTGCCAAGCCATGCTCTTTCGTAATAATCATTTGGATAGCCATGGCACGACGTACAGATTCCTCTGTAGGTGTTGTAATAGCTTCATCATAGGCATTTGTATGCAATGAGTTACAGTTATCTTGTAATGCCATCAATGCTTGTAATGTTGTACGAATATCATTAAAATCAATCTCTTGCGCATGTAGACTACGACCAGATGTTTGAATATGATATTTTAGCTTTTGCGCACGTTCATTGGCACCATATTTATCACGCATTACAATGGCCCAAATACGACGAGCAACACGTCCAATTACTGTATACTCTGGATCAAGTCCATTCGAGAAGAAGAACGATAGATTTGGTGCAAAGTCGTTAATATTCATGCCACGACTTAAATAATACTCTACATACGTAAAGCCATTTGCTAAGGTGAAAGCTAATTGGGAAATAGGATTTGCCCCAGCTTCTGCAATATGGTAACCCGAAATAGAAACGGAATAGTAGTTACGCACCTTATGATCAATAAAGTATTGCTGAATATCACCCATCATACGTAAAGCAAACTCTGTCGAGAAAATACATGTGTTCTGTCCTTGATCTTCTTTTAAAATATCAGCTTGTACTGTTCCACGTACAACCTGCAATGTGTTTTCACGTGTCTCGGTAAACTCTTCTACTGTCAAAGTCCGTCCTAGCTCTTGTTCGCGCAATTTAACTTGTTGATCGATCGCCGTATTCATGAACATCGCTAAAATAATAGGCGCTGGACCATTAATGGTCATAGATACAGATGTAGACGGTGCACATAAATCAAAGCCTGCATAAAGCTTTTTCATATCCTCTAATGTACAGATCGATACACCCGATTCCCCGACCTTACCATAAATATCTGGACGGTAATCTGGATCTTCCCCATAGAGAGTTACAGAATCAAAGGCTGTAGATAAACGTTTCGCATCGTCATCCTTCGATAAATAGTGGAAGCGTTTATTTGTACGTTCAGGTGTTCCTTCACCAGCAAATTGACGCTTCGGATCTTCTCCCTCACGTTTGAATTGGAAAACACCTGCTGTATAAGGAAACTCACCAGGAACATTCTCTTTGTACACCCAGCGTAATATTTCACCGTAGTCCTCAAATTTCGGCAATGCTACTTTAGGAATTTTTGTACCAGAAAGACTTGTTGTTTTTAAAATAGTGCGAATTTCTTTGTCTCGAACCTTCGTCACAAACTCATCACCAGCATAAGCTTCTTTTAAAGTTTGCCAATTATCCAATATACGCTTGGATTCTGCTGATAATTCATCTCTGACACCTTGTGCTAAAGAAGAAAGCGATGCTATAAGTGCATCCTCTGGTGCTTTTTCCTTAACTACCGTAATAGCACCTTCTAATTGGAACAGACGGCGAGCAAATCCCACCTGCTGTTCTGATTTTTTATGATAGCCACGAACCGTGTCAGTAATTTCACGTAAATAATAACGACGATCGTTTGGAATAATGACATCTTGCTTTTGCGTCTTAGCAAATTGCTCATAGCTTGTTTCCCAATTGTAGCCTGTTTTTTCGTTAATAATATGAACTAAAGCTGCGAATAATGCATTGGTCCCTTTGTCATTAAACTGGCTAGCAATTGTTCCATAAACAGGCATACTATCAAGTGATTCTTCCCATAGCTCACGAGATCGTTGGTATTGTTTTTGTACTTGACGTAGCGCATCCTCCGAGCCTTTACGCTCAAACTTATTGATCGCAATGACATCTGCAAAATCAATCATATCAATTTTCTCAAGCTGTGTAGGTGCACCAAATTCACTTGTCATAACATACATGGAAAGATCTGTATACCTTGTGATTTCGGCATCACCTTGACCAATACCACTTGTTTCGACGATGATTAAATCATAGCCCGCTACACGTACTACATCTATTACATCACCAATAGATGCAGATAATTCAGTGCGAGAGCCTCGTGTTGCTAAACTACGCATATAAACGCGGTTATTGAAGATGGCGTTCATGCGAATTCTATCGCCAAGTAATGCTCCACCTGTTTTTTGCTTTGTTGGATCGACCGAAAGAATGGCTACACGTTTATCTGGGAATTCTTTCAGGAAACGGCGAATCAGCTCATCCGTTAATGAAGATTTCCCTGCGCCACCTGTTCCTGTAATCCCCATGACAGGTGTACCTTTTGAACGCTTTCGTGCCTCAATTAACATCTCTTTCGTAGCTTCATCCTCATTTGACTCAGCTGCTGTAATTAGATTGGCTAAAATTTCAGGCGTTTCTGTCGTTAAAGCCTCTAATTTATCTAAATAGTTGCCTGTTGCAGTTGGAAAGTCCGTTCCTTTAATTTGCTCATTAATCATCCCTTGTAGCCCTAAAACACGGCCATCCTCTGGTGAGAAAATGCCTGCAATGCCATACGCATGAAGCTCTTTAATTTCACGAGGTAAAATAACCCCACCACCACCGCCATAAATTTTAATATGCGGTGCCCCTTTTTCACGCAGCAAATCATACATATATTTAAAGTATTCCATATGCCCGCCTTGATAAGAAGAAACTGCAATACCTTGTGCATCTTCTTGAATCGCGGCATTCACGACTTCTTCGACAGAACGGTTATGCCCTAAATGGATTACTTCTACACCGCTCGATTGTAATATGCGTCGCATTATATTGACCGAAGCATCATGTCCATCAAAAAGACTTGATGCTGTCACAAAACGTACGTGATTTTTTGGACGATATACTTCTACCTTTGTCATATGAAATCCCCACTCTCTCCCCTTAATGAATTGAAAAAAGCCGACAATTGCAATGTCGATGTATGCAATTGCCGACAAACCCCTTACGAAATATTAGAACCCCTTTATGCCTGAAATGAACAAGGTGATTTGCATGTCGATGAACTCATCAATTGAATGTTGACGATGTAATGCCCATTTGCGGAACGCCCAACTTTGTCCTGAGACAACTAAGTTATTGGCTGCTAAATGGATTTGCTTGTCTGTCATTGTTAGTTCCCCAGACTGCACACAGCGCTGTAGCAAGCGTTCAAAAGTGGCAACCATTTCAAACTCTTTACTAAAGACATAGCGTTGTGCTTCTTTTGACAATGATTTTGTTTCTTGATACATGATTGTTAGCTCATCAACCATGCTATCAATTTGCACGAAATATTCTCGAATCATTTCTTTTAACTCATCAATTGTTCCAGCTTTAATCTCGTAACTTGAAAGCCGCTCCATTGCATGATGATAGATACTATCACAAACAAGATAAAGAACGTCTTCTTTAGTACGGATGTACTCGTATAAAGTACCAATACTAAAGCCTGCAGCTTTTGCGATTTCTCTCGTCGTGGCACGATGAAAGCCTTTTTCTTTAAATAGCTTAATAGCTCCTTGAATCATTTGTTCACGACGAATGGCGATTAAATTTTCATCTTTTACAGTTGACTGTACTTGGGGCCTTTTATCTTTTTCTGTCATCAATTATTTCGTTAGCATACGCGAGATTACAAGACGTTGAATCTCCTGCGTACCTTCGTAAATTTGAGTAATTTTCGCATCACGCATAAAGCGCTCTACTGGATAATCCTTTGTATAACCATAGCCACCAAATACTTGAACCGCCTCTGTCGTTACACTCATTGCTGTATCGCCAGCCATTAATTTCGCCATTGCAGAAGCCTTACCATATGGTAGGTTATTAGACTCTAACCAAGCCGCTTGGTATGTAAGAAGTCGAGAAGCTTCAATTTGAGTTGCCATGTCTGCTAATTTAAAAGATACACCTTGGTTAGCAGAGATTGGTTTACCAAATTGCACACGTTCTTTGGCATAGTCAACTGCTGCATCCAGCGCTCCTTGTGCAATTCCTACAGCTTGAGCAGCAATACCATTACGTCCACCATCTAGTGTCGTCATAGCAATTTTAAAACCTTCCCCTTCAGCTCCTAGCAGGTTTTCTTTTGGAACACGGCAGTTGTCGAAAATGATTTCGGTTGTAGGAGATGAACGAATTCCTAATTTCTTTTCTTTCTTCCCTACAGAGAAACCTTTAAATCCAGCTTCCACGATAAATGCTGATGTACCGTGTTTAGCTTCTGGATCTGTTACTGCAAACACAATATATGTATCTGCCACTCCGCCGTTTGTAATAAAGATTTTTGAGCCATTTAAAATATAATCATCGCCATCACGTTTAGCATATGTTTTCATGCCACCCGCATCAGATCCTGAACCTGGTTCTGTTAAACCATACGCACCAATATGTTTTCCTTCTGCCATTGGACGAAGGTATTTTTGTTTTTGTTCTTCTGTACCGAACTTGTACAGTGGCCATCCTGCCAGTGAAGTATGTGCTGATAATGTTACCCCAGTGGAGGCACAGACACGTGATAATTCTTCAACAGCAATGACATATGCAAGGTAGTCAAACCCAGCTCCACCATATTCCTCTGGCCACGGAATACCAGTTAACCCAAGCTCCGCCATTTTATCGAAAATTGCACGGTCAAATTCTTCATTCTCGTCACGTTCAGCAGCTGTTGGTGCCACTTCATTTATAGCAAAATCACGAATCATTTCACGTAATTGTTCATGCTCTTCTGTTAACTGAAAGTTCATTGTCCATTTCCCCTTTTTAATTAGACTCTGTTCTATGTTACCTGTGTGTTGTTCTGGGTTCAGCGATTGTCAATCATATTGGAGCATTGGAGCGAGTTTCCATTCTTGATGAGGGTCTTTACTCCACTTTAATAAGTCATCCCTAAGAGAATAGCCTATCATCAGGCTTTATTTCAGTAAATGTTTACTAATAACTAGTTTTTGAATTTCACTTGTACCTTCATAGATTTCTGTGACCTTTGCATCACGGAAATATCGCTCTACTGGATAGTCCTCTGTGTAGCCGTAGCCGCCAAAAACTTGAACCGCTTCTATTGACGTTTGTACAGCTGTTCGTGATGCGAAAAGTTTGGCCATTGAAGCTTCTGCTCCACACGGTAAACCTTTTGCACGTAAATCTGCTGCACGATACACTAATAGTTTTGCCGATTCAACAGCTGTTGCCATATCAGCGAGTGTAAAGCCAACTCCTTGTTGAGCAGCAATCGGTTTACCAAATTGCACACGCTCTTTTGCATAAGTAGTAGCCGCCTCTAGTGCTGCTTCAGCAATCCCCAATGCCTGTGCTGCAATACCGATTCGCCCTACATCTAAATTCGCCATCGCAATTTTGAAGCCTTCTCCCTCTTCCCCTAAAAGGTTGTCGGTTGGGATGCGGCAATTATCGAATGTCAGTTGAACAGTGCGTGAGCCATGTAAACCCATCTTTTGTTCATCTTTACCAATGATTAAACCTGGTGTTCCTTTTTCAACAATAAAAGCCGAAATACCTCGTGTTTTTTCAGCAGGGTTGGTTGAGGCGAATACGATATATACATCAGCCTCTCCGCCATTTGTAATAAAAACTTTAGAGCCGTTAATCACATATTCATCGCCGTCTCGTACTGCCTTTGATTGTAGAGACCCTGCGTCAGAGCCTGCACCTGGCTCTGTTAAACAAAATGCGCCTAAATATTCCCCGGCTGCAAGCTTTGGTACATAACGCTTCTTTTGTTCCTCATTTCCAAAGTAAATGATTGGATTTGTTCCAACCGAAGTATGCACTGATAAAATAACCCCCATTACAGCGCTTACTTTTGACAATTCATTAATCGCAATAATATACGATGTAAAATCCATACCAGAGCCACCTAAGTCTTCTGGTGTCGTAATCCCCATTAAGCCAAGTTCACCCATTTGTTGTAGAAGCTCACGTGGAAATTCTCCTGCTTCCATCCGCCCTACCCATGGTTGAATTTTTTCCTGAGCAAATTGACGAACCATATCGCGCATCATCATTTGCTCATCTGTAAATTGCAATTGCATCTATAATGTCACCCCTCTAAGTTGTCCCGCAACATCTACATAACCCCATCCCCATAGGATTATTCGTAAACGTAAAAGCCTCTTCCTGATTTCTTTCCTAGCCAGCCAGCTGCAACGTATTTACGAAGCAGTGGACAAGGGCGATATTTACTATCTCCTAGACCCTCATGTAAAATTTCCATGATGTAAAGGCAAGTATCTAAGCCAATGAAGTCTGCTAATGTTAATGGTCCCATCGGATGGTTCATACCTAGCTTCATCACATCGTCAATTGCTTCCTTCGTAGCTACACCTTCATAAAGTGCATAAATTGCTTCATTAATCATTGGTAGCAAAATACGGTTTGAAATAAATCCTGGGAAGTCGTTCACTTCTACTGGTGTTTTCGCTAACTTGACTGTCATCGCTTCAACAGCTTTGTATACTTCATCCGTAGTTGCTAAACCTCTAATAATTTCAACAAGCTTCATTACTGGCACTGGATTCATAAAATGCATACCAATTACTTGCTCTGGTCGATTTGTTACCGCAGCGATTTCAGTAATAGGCAACGAAGATGTATTCGTAGCTAAAATGGCATGTGCTGGTGCAATGCCATCAAGTTGCTTAAAGATGGATTGCTTAATGTCCATATTCTCTACAGCTGCCTCGATGATAATATCTACATCACTAGCATCCTGTAAATCTAGTGACATACTAATTCGACCTAAAACAGCCGCTTTGTCATCCTCCGTTTTACGGCCCTTTTCTACATCACGTGATAAATTTTTTGTAATAACTCCTATTCCACGCTCGAAGAACTCTTGTTTAATATCATTCAATTTCACATCATAGCCGGCTTGTGCACAAACTTGTGCAATGCCAGAGCCCATTTGCCCTGCACCAATGACCATTACCTTCTGAATTCCCATTAGTTCAGTCCCCCTGTTTTTGGTACTTCAATCATAATCGCATCACCTTGACCCCCACCTGAACAAATTGCAGCAATACCGATGCCTCCACCACGACGCTTCAATTCTTGTGCAAGCGTTAAAATAATACGTGCACCAGATGCTCCAATAGGATGACCTAAAGCAACCGCACCGCCATTAACATTCACCTTTTCAGCATCTAAATCAGCTAACTGCTTGCTGACCAAAGCGACTGCTGCAAAGGCCTCATTGATTTCGATCAAATCAATATCTGCCAATGATTTATTGGTTTTTTTCAGCAATTTATTAATAACAAGACCTGGTGTTTGTGGGAAGTTTTCTGGCTCGATGGCAAGCTCTTCATGACCTAAAATTATTGCTAATGGCTCTCTTCCTTCACGTGTGGCACGTTCCTCACTCATAACCACGAGGGCACATGCACCATCGTTAACGCCAGGTGCATTACCTGCTGTGATCGTGCCATCCTTGTCAAAGGCTGGTTTCAGTTTTGCTAGTACCTCCAACGTTGTACCTGCTCTTGGTGCTTCATCTGTATCGACGATCAGTGGTTGTCCTTTACGTTGTGGAATCTCCACTTGTACGATTTCTTCAGCAAAGTAACCTTGTTCAATCGCCGCTAGTGCGCGCTCATGACTGCGAACAGACCAAGCGTCCTGTTCCTCACGACTGAGCGAGAATTCCTTAGCTGTTGCATTACCATAGCTCCCCATATGCGGTCTCGCTTTATCGAAAGCACATGTTAAACCGTCATAAAGCATGCCATCCACCATTGTGGAATCTCCCATACGCAAGCCATTTCGACCATTTAACAGATAGTACGGAGCATTGGACATAGACTCCATTCCACCAGCAATAATCACTTCTTCGTCCCCTAATCGAATCAATTGATCTGCTAATGTCACTGCACGCATCCCTGATGCACAAACTTTATTGATTGTTTCTGTTTTTACCGCTGTTGGTAAATTGGCTTTTATCGCAGCTTGCCTCGAAGGTATTTGCCCCTGTCCCCCTTGTAAAACAGAGCCCAAAATAACCTCATCTACTTCGTCAGATGCAATATTTGCTTTCTCTAGCGCACCTTTTATTGCAATTGCCCCTAGATCACTTGCATGTAATGTTGATAATGAACCTCCAAATTTACCAAATGCAGTTCTTGCTCCTACTAAAATGACAGCTCTATTCAAGTAAAACACCCCTTTTGTTTTACGTACTCGATGAAGTAGTATAGCATTTCATTGACTGAACGCTCGCTCGACTTCTATCGATGAAAAATGGGAGCTTGTTAGTTGCAACTCCCATTTCCATTTAATCTTATTCTACAAAACAATTTTTTATTGTGCAATTTATATTTTTCAGATAACTAAAATATTTCTACAATAGCGATCATTTTTCTGCGTTCGCTTCCGTATTCTCGTCCTGTTGAACATTTTCTACGGATGCTACCACTTCCTCTAATGTTTCTTCTTCAGCTTCCTCAGATGAAGGATCAACAGCCTTCACTTTTTCACCGAACACTGAACGCTCTAGTAATTCTGCTACATCGAATGTGCCAATAGAGTCTTCCACTTCTTTTGCCTTTGTACCATCCTCCAGCATTGTTAAGCAATAAGGACAGCCAGATGAAATAACGGATGCATTAGTAGCAAGAGCTTGCTCTGTACGAGCTACATTAATGCGATTACCAACATGCTCTTCCATCCACATTAAGCCACCACCTGCACCACAGCACATAGCAGTTTCGCGATTTCGTTCCATTTCCACAAGCTTCACACCCGGGATACCGCGTAGAATTTCTCTCGGCGCATCATAAACATCATTGTAACGGCCTAAGTAACAGGAATCGTGGAAAACAATTGTTTCATGAACTTCATAATTGAGTGCCAGACGATTTTCCTCAATCAACTGATTTAGTATTTCAGTATGATGATACACTTCGCCATTCCAGCCAAAGTCTTGGTATTCGTTTTTAAAGATATTGTAAGCATGAGGGTCGATTGTCACTATTTTCTTCACATCATTTTTCTCAAACTCATCAATATTTGCTGTAGCTAATTCTTGGAATAAAAATTCATTTCCTAAACGACGAGGTGTGTCCCCAGAGTTTTTCTCTTTATTTCCTAAGATCGCAAACTTCACACCAGCTTCGTTTAATAGACGACAGAAAGCTAAAGCAATTTTTTGAGAGCGATTATCGAATGCCCCCATCGAACCAACCCAGAATAGATATTCCATTTCTTCGCCAGATTTTTTTAACTCTTTTACTGTTGGAATATGGATTGTTGGATCAAGATCACGCCAATTCTCTTTTTCTTTACGGTTTAAGCCCCAAGGATTCCCTTGTCGTTCGATATTTGTCATGGCACGTTGTGCATCAGGATTAACTTTTCCTTCCGTCATTGTTAGATAGCGACGTAGGTCGATGATTTTATCAACATGCTCATTCATTACTGGACATTGATCCTCACAGTTTCGACAAGTCGTACAAGCCCAAATTTCTTCTTCTGTAATCACATCGCCAATTAAAGATGGGCTGTAAATATCTTCAATTACTGCGCCTTCAGCACCAGCAGCCATCGCAAGCTGATTACCCTTGGTATTGGCAAAGAATTGATAAGGTACCCAAGGCTTTTGTTTTGTTACAACAGCGCCAGTAAATGTTAAATGATCACGCAATTTTACGATTAAATCCATTGGAGACAGCATTTTTCCTGTTCCAGTTGCAGGACACATATTGGTACAACGTCCACATTCCACACAAGAATACAGATCGAGCATTTGCTTTTGTGTGAAGTCTTGTATGCGTCCAACTCCAATTGAAGGCATATCCTCTTCACTTTCAGCATTTTCTCCTGCTTCTTCTAATGCCTCAAAATCGATAGGCGTTAATGTACCCACACGATCTAAACGATTCATGTAAACATTCAGTGGGCTAACAATTAAATGGAAATGCTTAGATTGTGGTACATACACAAGGAATGTTAATAGAATTAAAAGATGTGCCCACCACATAACATAAAATACTCCAGCAGCTACTGATGCAGGTAGGAAGCCAAATATAGCAGCAATGCTTGAAGCAACAGGCTCCGTATAAGTTAACCCCTCACCATGCCAGATTAATCCCATACCATTAGCGATTAATGTTGAGACCATTAAGCCACCAATGAAAATTAACACAAGACCGTTTTTCCATCCTCTTTTTAGACGCACTAGCTTTTCTACATAGCGGCGGTAAAATGCCCACACTACCGCAACTAAAATCATTAAAACTACAAGCTCTTGGAAGAATGTAAAGACACCATAGAAAATACCTAATGGCAGATGTGATCCTGGTGCTAGTCCTTTCCAAATTAAATCAATGGCCCCTAACTGAACCATCAAAAATCCATAGAAAAACATCACGTGAATTAATCCACTCTTTGGATCCTTTAATAGCTTGTTTTGACCAAATACATTGACCATAATATAGCGTAGTCGCTCTTTAACACTTTCATCAAACTCAACCTTTTTCCCCAATTGCACATACTTATAGCGTGTTTTCAACAGATAGAAGAACAATCCTACTGCATAAAGCACAACCACGACTGTTAAGACTATGTTAGCAATTAATAATGGACTCATGGTTGGTCCCCCCTTTAGTTTGTCGTAATTTTCTCTCTTTGCGGCAAATTTGCTAGTTCATACGGAAATGTGCGTCACTATATCAATATATTCCTATTCTAATAAATGAGTGAGCATTCAGTCAACATAAAACGGAAATATTTCTGATAATTTTATATTCTTACACTTTACAAGAAAAAAAGCCACCCTGAAATTTATTCAAAGTAGCATTTTTTTACTTTTCTTTTTTAAAATTTAATTAATAAAAGCTGCGACATTCACATAACAAGTTTATTTTTTGAAGACATTGCCACTGCGAATGTATTCAATATCTGCTACGTTTAATCGAGCATTTACAACACGTGCGGCTGCAAATAAATAATCTGATAATCGATTTAAATATTTTTGTACAACTTTCGGCACGTCCTCCACTTCTTTCATAAGTGTCACCATTTCACGCTCTGCTCGTCGTGCAACTGTACGAGCAATGTGTAAAGTTGCAGCTGCTGGTGCGCCACCTGGTAAAATAAAACGTTGTAATGGTGGTGCCTCATCTGATAAAGCATCTATACGAGCTTCCAACACTTCAATCGGTTGCTCTGTTAATTTATAGTGGCGTTCTTTCATCACATTGGCAAGGTCACCACCAGCATCGAATAGTTCATGCTGAATTGTTTCAAGATCTGTTAAAATATCCTTAAAAAGTGCTTGATCTAATTCACTTACTGCCTTCCCGATAAAAGAGTTTAATTCATCAATCGCCCCGTATGTTTCAACACGTAAGCTATCTTTATCAACGCGTCCGCCAATTAGACTTGTTTTCCCCGTATCGCCTGTTTTCGTGTAAAGCTTCATTTCTCTCATCTCCTAAAACTGATTTTTATAATTTCTGATGGCCTGAACTGTTGTTTCATAAACACCCTTGGCAATCATTTTACCAACTTCCGTAATCGGGCCACCATACAGCATTTCTTCCCCTTTTTGAGTTGCTGCAATTAACAGACTATCTGTAGCAGTTCCTGTAGCAATAGTTCCACTACGCTCGTCACGAATATCTTCTGATTGCAAAGCTTTTGTTTTCGCCTCTGTAGCTGTCATCAGTGCCTGGAAAAATGCCTCCTCCGATAAACAGCCATTGATTATGATCCATGTATTGATAGTACCAATATATGGATCATCCTGTCTTTCGTGTACACGTGATACATCAACCGCATTGCCCACACCAGCTGTTACAGCTACTATCATACTGCCAAAAGGCGCTGAAAATTCATTGATGGCAACAAGAGCTGTTGGCACTGCTGTCAGCATCACAACAGTACTTGTTGGGGAAAAATTCTCTCTTTGCAAAAAATCACTAACTTCTCTTTTTACATCACTTATCACATAATCACCAGGTACAGAGCGGTTTAACAAGCAATTATGCCAGCCAATACCTGGGTTATGAACAGCAGAGGACACTGTTTTTAACGGAATCTCTGATTGGAGTTGAATATAGTGTTCCGTTATCATGAAATGGTCTTTTTTGATGACAGCTCGCTGCTGGTAATCAGTTGTTGCGGGCATCATTGTAATTTGAGGTTTTGGTATTTCGGGATGGGCATATGTAGCCACTCGTGCTTGATAAACTTCTTCAATTTGGGAGGCAATTAATACTTCATGCGGTGCTCCAAGTGCTCTCATTTGCCCACCCTCCATAAGCAATAATTCATCACAATAGAGAGAGGCTAAATTCATATCATGTAGTACCATAACGACCGTTAAACCACACTCCACAGCTTCCTTCCTGACCATATCTAAGATTTGCCGTTGATGTGCAATGTCTAGATGATTGGTTGGCTCATCCAGCAGTAGAATTTCTGCTGTTTGCGCTAATGCCTGGGCAACAAATACTCTTTGTTGTTCACCACCCGATAAAAATTCTAACGGGGTGTGCTCATAGCGTTTCACACCTGTTTGCAGCATGGCATGCTGAACAGCCTGTTCATCCTGTTCAGACCAACTTGAGAAAAAACCTGTTTGATGGGGGTAGCGCCCTAATGAAATGGCCTCCCTTACACTGTTTGAGAAAGCATTTGCATGAAGCTGTGGTAGTACAGCCATCTTTTGCGCCAAAGCACGGGCATTATAAGAAAGGATATTTTGTCCATCAATTGTGATTGTTCCAGCAGTAGCTGGTAATATCCCACTCATTACCTTTAATAATGTGGATTTCCCACTACCATTCGGTCCTAGAATACCAAGAATTTTCCCTTTTTCAACAGTAAAACTAATGTCCTTGACGATTGGTACATCTTCATAACCACCTGATAGATGTTCGACAATAATCATGCCCGTACCCCCTTACTTCTACGTTGCTTATAAAAAATATAGGAGAAAACAGGTGCACCAATAAACGCTGTAATAACACCAATAGGCAGCTCTCTTGGCACAATAATTGTTCGTGCTACTAAATCGCAAACAATGAGTAAAGTTGCGCCATTGAAAAACGATAGTGGCAATAAATGGCGGTGGTCGGAACCCCAAATCATCCTTGTCATATGCGGTACAACTAATCCTACAAAGCCAATTGTGCCAGAAACCGCTACAGCAGCTCCCGTTAACATGGAGCCACCCGCTAAAATCAAATACTTACTACGTTTCACATTGACACCTAAATGCTTCGCGCGCTCTTCACCATATAACAAAACATTTAGCTCTCGTCTTTGCGTCCAAAGCATAATGGAACCAACAATAACAAATGGCGTGATCATTTGGACATATGGCCATCCACGCATTGACACAGAACCTAGTAACCAGCCAATTACTTGGCGTAGCTCTTCTCCAGATAAAGCGATCATTAATGAAATGAGAGAACCTAGAAATGAGCTAAAAATAACACCTGTTAAAATTAACGTTTCCATCTTCAATGAACGGTCTACCATTCTAGCGAAGCTCATGACCACTACCATCGTGATGATTGCGCCTATCATACTAAAAGTGGGTAGGGCATACAAGCCTACGACCGGTATAGATATACTAAAAAAGATCGTAATAACAGCACCAACAGATGCCCCCGACGAGACGCCTAATGTATATGGATCTGCCAATGGGTTTTTTAACAACCCTTGGAAAGCTGCTCCAGCAATGGCCAAAGAAGCTCCCACTAGTCCCGCTAACAACACGCGTGGCAGACGGATTTTCCAAAAGATATTAGCAGCTGTTACATCAACTGCTTGATTCCATAAAACTTCTAACGGAATATGAACTGAGCCTATCGCTACGCCACACCAGATACTAATGACAAGAAGCGTACATGTTAGTACATAGGCTAGTGCTATTTTTTTCACTTAAATACCTCTGGATAAATAGCTTTTGCTAATTCTTCAAGACCTTCTCCTAAACGGGGACCTTGACGACTTGTTGTGCTTTCATCTACTTGAACGATTGCCTTATTTTTCACGGCATTAACAGTATCGAAACCAGCACGTTGTGGTATTTTTGTTAAAATATCTGGTACATAATGATATGTCACAACGATGACATCTGGGTTTTTCGCAATAATTTGTTCTGAACTAATTTCATACCAATCCTTCGCATCTGCCGCTACGTTTTCTGCATGAATCATGTCCAGCATAGCATTCATAAATGTGCCATTACCCGCCGTATAAATAGTAGGTTCATCTGATGCTTCGACTAGCACTTTTTTGGGTTCGACATCCTTTACTTTTGTCAGGACATCTTCCACTTTTTCCTTCATATTAGCAATGATTTTTTCAGCCTCTGGTAATTTCCCTGTTGCACGACCAAGTAGCTCAATCGTTGTGTAAGTTTCATTAAAGTCTTGTGCATTTTTTACGACAAATACTTTCAAACCTGCTGACTCAAGCTGTTCAATCGCCGCTTCTGAAAGGGACATGCTAGATTCATGCGAAAACACGATATCTGGCTTTAAGGCAATAATTTTTTCAATATTGTACTCCATGCCCCCAATTTTATCCTTTTCAGCGACTTCTGGTGGATAATCATCATTGTCTGTCACCCCAACTATTTCATCATTTAAACCAAGTTCAAATAATATCTCTGTGTTACTTGGAATAAGAGAAACAATTTTTTCAGGCGGTGCTTCAAGTGTAACATCCTTGCCAATGGCATCTGTTATGGTCATTGGGAATGTTGCTTCATCCACCTGTGGAGTCTCTTGCTGTGTTTGCTGCTCCGTAGCTACTGGCTTGTCATTTTTGGCTTCTTGCCCGCATGCTGCTAACAAACCTACTGCTAAAAATGCTGATAATCCTATTTTCCAAAATTTCTTCATGTGAATCCTCCTTTGTTGATCCGTGCGTCAATTGGTTAGAAATATTTTCTCCATCAAAATAAGACCCCTCATCTTCGAATGATGAGGGGTCAAAATCGCACCAAAAAACTGATACAAAATCCACCACCCTATCCTCGTAGGCTGTCATGTCTATACTATAAAGGCAGGTCTCCTGGCTCGTGCTTATTGCGTTTTTCAAGCCTTCCCGAAATCTTCAGTGGCATTATTTGAAAAAACTCACACTTACAGTGGCGGGACCGCATCGGAATTACACCGACTTCCCTTTTCACTTTACTTAAGTAAAGAACCTTTATAATATTCAGTTGATTTCATTATACATGAAAATAAAAGAAGTCGCCTCCATTCCAGACGACTCCTTGGCAATTATACAATTTCAGAAAAATATTGTACGGTTTTCATTTGTGCACCTATTTGTCTCAATGACCACGTTTGCTCTAAATAGATATCCGCTAGCTTTTCGTACTTTCCGCCAAATTTTTGTGCCCATTCCACCGCTACAACACTTTCATAAAGATGGGCCATCTTTTTCGCTATATCTTTTGCTTCGAAAGTTTTAGTTGCTTCATCTAAAGCGCTAAAAATTTGTAATGTAGCCGCAAGATTTACCAACTGCTCTTCCACAATTTGCACTAGTGGACTATCCGCTAGCTTCTCTAGCCTTGTCTCCATTTCACGGACAAACAGTTCATGTGCATGGAATTTATCCACTAAACGAATAAGTTCTAAAGCCAAAATATTTGCCGTTCCCTCCCATACCGTCAATACTTGTGCATCCCTTAGTAAGCGTGGTGTCACAAAGTCTTCAATATAGCCATTACCACCATGTAATTCAATCGCTTCACTAGCATAATGAACGGCTTGCTCTGCCGTTTCCTTTTTCATAATGGCAATATATAAACGATTCATAATGAGATCTTGTTGTGTTCCCTGCCCACTTGTCACTTTATCGTATAATTGAATAAGATCAAATACTGTCGCTACTTCCACATGCAGCTTAGCAGCAAACTTCCCTAACGTATCCTGGATCATTGGGTATTGTGTTAAGGGCTTGCCAAATGCATATCGATTGGTCACATAATGCTTTGCCTCTAAAAAGCCTCGACGCATAATACCAATCGATGCGACTGCATTACAAATTCTCGAAAGATTTAGTGCTTCTAGCATGTAATAAATCCCTTTATTTTGTTCCCCTACAATATAAGCAAGGGCACCATCAAACTCTACCTCGCCCGATGGGACTGCTCGAACGCCTAATTTATCTTTCAATCGACGAATACGAAGATGATTAGCCGTACCATCTTCATTATTCCATGGAACTGCAAATAACGTTAACCCTTTAGAGCCTGCTTGTGCGCCTTCTAAACGTGCCAACACCATTGCTACGCCACACATACCTGCATTGGATGCGAAGTATTTTTCTCCATAGAGACGGTACTCATTGCCTACTTTTCTGGCCTCCACAACATTTGCCCCAACGTCTGACCCTCCTTGACGTTCTGTTAAAAATGTTGCTCCTTCGTATAGCTCCGTCTCTCCTGTTGCACAAACATGTGGCAAGAAACGCTGCTTTACATCCTCATCAGCATAATGATCTAATAGATAAGCCGTAGCCATCGTCAAAGTCACGGGACAATAAAAACCGGGCTCTGCATGAGATAGTAAATAACCTTGTGCAAAGCTATAGACATAATTCCCTTTGTGACCTAACTGTGGAATTTCTTTGTGCACGTAGCCAACAATTCCCGTATTATATGTCTCTTCAATTGTTTTTTTGTAACCGTCATTCACCCAAACCTCTGATACCTCTTCTCCATAAGCATTATACCGTTCAAGGCGGGGCTCTCCCTGCCGATCAGTATGTTTTGCCCTTACGTCAATATCACCTGCACATAACTCACCGAAATCTGTCAGTTCTCTGTGTGCATAAGACAAAAACTCTTTATCTAACATCATTTCTAACACTTTTTGAAGCGTTTCTTCCTCTGTAAAAAAGTTTGTTGCACGCATTTCTTCCTGCTGTAAAACCTTCATGCTATCTCACCTCTTGTCCTTTCAAGGATTGTTTTAAAATTTTGCCTGAAGCATTGCGTGGTAGCGCTTCCACTTTTTCGAAAATACGTGGTAGTTTATACTTCGCAAGCCGTTCCTCTAAATAAGCTTTCAATGCATCCTCATCTATGTCTTGTTTCGTAGCATATACAGCCTTCACGGTTTCCCCCCATTGCGGATGTGGTATACCAATGACAGCAACTTCAAATATCCCTTCAAAGCTTAATAGGCAATCTTCAATTTCCTTCGGATAAATATTGACACCACCTGAAATAATGACATCTTTTTTGCGATCCACAATCCAAATAAAGCCGTCCTCATCCATCCGAGCCAGATCTCCTGTTTTTAACCACCCATCAATGTAAGCAGCCTTGGTTGCTATTTCATCCTTGAAGTAGCCAAGCATATTACCCTCACCAAATAAGACAATTTCTCCTACTTCGCCCACATTTACATCTTCTCCATTGTCATTGACAATACGAAGCTCTGTGCCAAGTGGCGCCCGTTGGCCAATACTCCCAGCCTTCGTTTCATGCTCCTTGCCAAATAACAGTGAGCCACTCGGACCCGCCTCTGTTAATCCATAAACACAGGTTAAATTAGTTGTTCGGAATGCCTGTTGAATGAAGCGAACCTCATTTTGAGATAATGGTGCTCCACCATATACCCACCACTTCATGGAAGACAAATCAGCCGTTTGTAGCCTCGGCATCTGAGCCGTTAATAAATAAGCAACAGGCGCTCCAAAGAAATGCGTCGTTTTTTCCTGCTCAATGGCATCGATAAAAAGGTCTGGTGTAAAGGTTGGTGTTAATACGCTTGTTGACCCTACAAATACGCCCGCCATTAAAAATAAATGCAATGGTGCTGAATGAGTTAATGGCATCATGAGCAATATACGGCTTTCAGGTTTCACTTCCATTTCAACAGCAATCATTTGTGCCACTGTTAAAATATTACGGTAGCTAAATAACACACCCTTTGGTTTTCCTGTCGTACCAGATGTATACAAAATAGTCGAAGGGTCATCTTCTTGTAGCTGGCAATCAATTGTTTGTGTGCTCGCATTTTGAAGCATTGTTTCGTAATGCTGCCAACCTGTTTTTTCTTGGCCGGTTTTAATTTTTAATGGTACAGCAGCTAGTTGTTCCACTGCGGCAAAAATCGCCTCATGAACAACAATCGCCTTCGCTTCGGCATGCTGTGCCACATACTCTACTTCCTGCAATGTAAATTTCGCATTAACTGGAACAACGATTGCCCCGATACGCTGAATAGCAAAATAGCTTACAACAAACTCTAAAACGTTCGGCATAAAGATTAAAACCTTATCATCCTGACTTACTCCTTGCTCTAGCAAAGCATGACTAAAACGTGTTACTTGTTCATCTAAATCACGATAGGTCACTCTTCTGCCATGACAAATAATGGCTTCATTTTTTGGATACTTACGGGCATTTCGTGCTAACAAACTGGAACTATTCATCATGCATCTCTCCCTTTAAAGTAGCTAATTTTTCACTAAACATGCCTTGCATTTGCTGTAATTCCTGTTTCATTTGCGTCAGCTCAGCAATTTTACTCTCAATCTCTTGAATTTTTTGTTCTCCATACTCTACTGTTCGCTCTAATTGCTGAATACCTGAGCGATCAAAATCAAAAAGTAAAACCATCTCTTTGATTTCCTCCAGTGAGAACCCGTAACGCTTGCCTCTGAAAATAAGCTTGAGCTTCGCCAATTCTTTTTTTGAAAAGGTTCGTTGATTGGTAGATGAGCGATCGGGACGAAGAAGACCAAGTTCTTCATAATAACGAATTGTACGAGTAGATACATTGAATTCCTTTGCTACCTCCTGAATCGTCTTCAAAATCATCTCCCCTTTCCTTATTGTCAACAGTATATCATTGACGTTGACGTAAACTTCAACAAAATTTTCGAAATTAACAGAAAAATTAAGTTTGAAACAGCTAATTTTTAGTGTTATCCGTTCCTTGTGCCTTTTTATCTTTCACATTTACTGTTTTATCAACCACTTTTAGAATGTTATCGCCCATTTTTGGCCTTCTAGCCACTAAAAAACCCCTAACATTCATCATGTTAGGGGCTTAAAAAGTATTACATTTTTTCTGGTGCAGATACGCCGATTAAACGTAGTGCATTAGCAATTGTTGTGCGTACAGCTGTAATTAATGCTAAACGAGCCTCTGTTAACTCCTTGTTGGAAGCATCCAATACTTTTTCTGCATTGTAGAAGCTATGGAATGTTGCTGCTGTCTCTTGAATATAGTTAGCGATTCGGTGTGGTGTACGGTGTTTCGCCGCTTCTGCTACCACTCTCGGGAAATCGCCAATCTTTTTCAGTAAATCAATTTCTTTTTCTGCTGTTAACAGATTAAGATGATCTGTTGCTGCAGTAAATCCTTGCTCATTTGCCGAGCGTAAAATAGATGAAATACGAGCATGTGCATATTGTGCATAGTACACTGGGTTTTCATTGGATTGTGATACAGCAAGATCAAGGTCAAAGTCCATATGAGAATCGCCTGCAGTTTTCACGAAGAAGTATCGTACTGCATCAAGGCCAACCTCTTCTACAAGCTCACGCATTGTTACCGCGTTCCCTGTCCGTTTAGACATTTTGAATTTTTCACCGTTTTTATAAAGCTGAACCATTTGAATAACTTCTACTTCTAATGTATCACGATCATAGCCAAGGGCCTGAATAGCTGCTTTCATACGTGGAATATAACCGTGGTGGTCAGCTCCCCAAATATTGATTAATTTATCGAAACCACGGACAATTTTGTCTTCGTGGTAAGCAATATCTGGCGTTAAGTATGTGAACGAACCATCATTTTTAATTAACACACGGTCTTTATCATCACCAAATGTTGTAGAGCGGAACCAAGTAGCACCATCTTCTTCAAAGACATGACCATTTGATTTTAATTTATCTAACGCTACTTCGATTTTACCGTTTTCATATAGAGACGTTTCAGAATACCAGACATCAAAGTTCACGCGGAAGTTTGCTAAGTCTGTTTTTAATTTATCTAATTCTAAGGCTAAACCGTGTTGACGGAAGAATGCAAAACGTTCATCCTCTGATTTTGCTAAAATAGCTTCACCATGCTCCTCCGCTAATTTACCCGCAATATCAATAATATCTTGCCCATGATAGCCGTCTTCTGGCATCTCCGCTTCCATACCTAGTGCTTGTTTATAGCGTGCTTCTAATGAATAAGCTAGGTTATTAATTTGATTGCCCGCATCATTAATATAATATTCACGAGAGACGCTGTAACCAGCCAGATCTAATACATTACATAATGAATCTCCAACAGAAGCTCCACGTGCATGTCCTAGATGAAGGTCTCCTGTAGGATTTGCTGAAACAAACTCCACTTGAATCTTTTCCCCAGCACCAGCATTTGAACGGCCGTAGTCAGTACCTTGTTCAAGAGCCTGTGTAATTACCCCAGTTAGGAAATCTTTACGTACTGTGATATTCATGAAGCCAGGACCAGCAATGTCGATCTTTTCAATATCTGTACCTGCTGTTTCAAGATTTTCTAAAATAGCTTCCGCAATAGCACGAGGTGGTTTTTTAGCTAATTTCGTTAATTGCATTGCAATGTTTGTTGCATAGTCCCCATTTGCTTTATCCTTTGGTGATTCCAAGTGAATCGATAATTCTGTACCAGCCTCAACTAAGCCTGCCTTTTCAACAGCCTGAGCTATTGCTGCTTTTATAGCCTGTTGTACTTGTTCTACTGCGTTCATCATTGTACCTCCGTAAATGTAATATCTAATGTATAGTTGCCAACGGATTGCCCACCCATTAGTAAATCGTACTGTACATGGAAATCTCCGCTTAATGCCTGTTTCGTAAAGGTCATTTTTTTCGTGTCAATAATGAGTGGCATGGAACCAAACTCACTCTCATAATGCCCTTTTTGTTGCTCAATTATGTTAAGTGGTAAGCGCATATTGACCGAGCCAGCACGCATAATTAGCGCTTTCTCATGTCCTAACTTCATTGTTGTGCGGATAGTTTTATCCTCCTGCACCTCATCATATTTCAAATATAAGCTTCCTGCTTTTTCAAGTAGCTGCCCTTTGAGCCACATTTCATAACTTTCGGACTCTCCATCACTTGGACGAATTGTAGAAATGAGCTTAATGTTCACTTGCGATCTTATTTCGTTCGCCATAATGGACGCTCCCTTTTAGTCTTTTACTATAACCTTTTTATTATAGGATGAATACTCCTGTTTTTTCAAGATAGAAGTCATGTAAAGCATCTCACAAATATAGATGGAGAATAAATAAAAACTCCTCTCTTTACATAATCGAAAGAGAGAAGTTTCATTTTATCTATACCATTTTTTAATGATTAATTGTTGAACTATTAATAATATAGCACTAACTGTCCAATAGATAGGGATAATCGCTGGATTGAACAAACTAAAAATGAGGATCATGATTGGATTAATGAACACCATAATCTTCATATTAAGTGGTTGGCTTTTCTCTAAGGAGAAAACACTTTGCATCAAATAAATCAAACAAGCAATAATCGAAATGCCAATATCTATCGTACCTAAATTCATCCATAGGAAATTTTCACTTGCGATGACGGTATCTAACTTAATCGCGTAATACAGTGAAAATAATACAGGCAATTGAACAATAATAGGTAAACAGCCTAATAAAGAACTTTTCAATGAATCTGACGTTAATGCTTGCATTTTTTGTTGTACTATTATTTTTTCAGATTCATTTTGACTGTTCTTATATTTAGTGGTAAGCGCATCTAGTTCAGGCTTAATGGCTGACATTAGTTCTTTCGAGCGCTTTTGATGTTTTGCAGATTGAATAAATAGCGGCATTAGAATTAATCTTACTGCAATCGTAATGCCAATGACACTCACTGCATAGCTACCTGTAAATGAATGGATGAAATGAATGAAGTAAATAATCGGTTGTGCTAAAAAGGTTAACAATGATATTCCTCCTAGTTTAAAAGTTTACATGAAACTAGGAGATACACTTTCTTCCTCACTGTTTTCCGACGTCCTAATACATAGAACAAACCACGTTAGCATAGGTGGAGTCCAAGTATTCGTGATATTATAGTCAACTTCAAACGCTTCGTCCTTTACTTCTTGAATTGTTATTTTATTAACCAGATACAGATGCAAATGAACACTTAGCACAGTTAAAACCAAAGAAGCTAATAGCCAAAAGTATTCCATTGTACTGACAATAATGAATAAATCATTGATGAGAAGTGACCAAATCATAATACTCCTCCTTCCTATCACTAATTAAATTAAAGAACCATACATTCTACTGACCAATAGATGACAGTTGTTTCATCAATTTTTCTCTCTTCTATAAAATAGAAACTATTACTTAACTTATCTACGCAACTACGTAAAATAAGTTTCAAATTTATGACGTATAGCTATTCTTCATTTCAATAGAAAATACAAAATGGGGCAAGCCTATAGCTAACCCCATCCAATCAATCTGTTTTCAATGCTTTATTTATTTTACCCAGCCTAAAATCATTTCTCGTAATAATTTAGAAGCTGTGTTTGCCGTCATTTCTGATGAATCATAGATAGGTGCGACTTCTACTAGATCAAAGCCTACAACATTTACACCACTAGCTGCTATCGCGTGGATGGAAGCTAGTAATTCTTTTGATGTAATACCTCCACAATCTACTGTACCAGTGCCTGGAGCGTGTGCTGGATCTAAAACGTCAATATCAATCGTTACATACACATTGCGTCCAGCTAATGTTGGTAAAACCTCTTTTAACGGCTCAAGCACTTCAAATTTTGAAATGTGCATGCCGTTTTCCTTTGCCCATTCAAATTCTTCTTTCATGCCTGAACGAATGCCGAAAGAATAAACATTTTTCGGTCCAATATGTTCCGCAATTTTACGAATTGGTGTTGAGTGAGAAAGTGGTTCTCCCTCATATTCCACACGTAAATCGGTATGTGCATCAAAATGAATGATGGCAAGATCATCATATTTAGCAGAGACAGCCTTCATAACTGGCCAAGACACTAAATGCTCCCCACCCATACCGACAGGAATCTTGCCATCTGCTAATAATGTTTCAATAAATTTTTCGATTTCATCTAATGAGCGCTGTGCATTCCCGAAAGGTAGTGGAATATCACCAGCATCAAAGTACTTTACTTCCTCAAGCTCCCGATCTAGATATGGGCTATACTCTTCAAGACCGATCGATACCTCACGGATACGCTGTGGACCGAAACGTGATCCTGGACGGTAACTTACTGTCCAGTCCATTGGCATGCCATAAATAACGGCTTGTGCATCCTCATAGGTAGGATGACTTTTTATAAAAACATTTCCTGAATAAGCTTCATCAAATCTCATTGCTTGCCCTCCGTATCATTAACAAATTGTATTGATTATCAATTCTCTTCAACTTCTTCTATTATGGCTTACAGGATTGTAATGAAACCTGTATCCTTTCGTCCTCGTATACATTATTGGAACATCTAGCAAATTTCGATTAAAATCTACAAGGTGTGATTTTTCTGTCGAATGCTCGCATTTCAAGTAGTACAAAAAAAGTATAGATGTTTTTGAATAAAGTGCAATAGTTTTTAGTTAGAATTTCGATTAAAGATGAGTGTTCAAACACATACTAAAGCTAAAATTAGAAGTTGTAAGAAAACGAGGTGAAGTCGGATGAAACGAAAAAGCTATCATCGAAAGCAAAAGCGTGTAAAGCGCACACGGAAATCCCTTACTCTTTTTGTCGCCTTTGCATCTGCAATTGTCGTAGCATTTGTCGCTCTACGCATCTATGTTCAAGTGGCTGGTGCACCGCCTTTAACCGTACCGAAAGCTTCCATCTTCTTAGATGAAAATGAGAACCAAATTGGAGATCACTTTACAAATCAACGACGTTATTGGGTTGGTCTTGATGAGATGTCACCTTATTTAAAAGAAGCAGTAGTTGCTGTTGAGGATAAAGATTTTTATAAACATGGTGGTTTTGATTATTCACGTATTGCTGGTGCCATTTTAGTGGATATTAAGGCGGGCGGAAAAGTCCAAGGGGCTAGTACCATTACGCAACAATATGCACGTAATCTTTATCTTTCCCATGAAAAATCTTGGACACGTAAATTAAATGAAGCCCTGTATGCTTATAGATTAGAAGTTTTTTATGACAAGGACGAAATATTAGAGGGCTATTTAAATACGGTATACTATGGACACGGCATGTATGGAGTAGAAGCAGCAAGTAGATTTTACTTCGGTAAATCTGCCGCTGATTTAACACTTGCGGAAGCTGCAATGCTAACAGGCGTACCAAAGGGACCAAGTATCTATTCACCTATTGCCAATTTAGAAAAGGCTACGAATCGCCAAAACGTAATTTTAAAACTAATGGCGGATCAAGGTGCCATTACACAAGAAGAAAAAACACGAGCTGAAAATGAACAGCTTGTCTTAAAAAATGATAGCTGGGTTGCCACAAAATCTGTCGCCCCTTATTTCCTTGATGTGGCATGGCAAGAGGCTAGCGAAATTTTAAAGTCAAAAAATCTCGATATTAGCGAAGGTGGCTGGACAATTCAAACAACGCTTAATCTGGAACACCAGAAAGCCGCTGAAGAAGCAGTAGTAAAAAACATGCCTGCCAATGATCTTCAAACAGCATTCGTTAGTATGGAATCGAAATCAGGTGCTGTCACTGCATTAGTTGGAGGTCGTGACTATTCAGTAAGTTCATTTAACCGTGTCACACAGGCTAAACGTCAACCAGGCTCTACTATTAAGCCGATTTTATATGCAGCGGCACTAGAAAATGGTTACACACCGCTTACATTTTTAGATGTTGGTGAGACAACCTTTACTTATGATAATGGACGTGGCACTTATGCACCTAAAAATGTCAATGGTCAGTTTGCAGATCATGATATGACGATGGCTCAAGCGATTGCGATCTCAGACAATATTTACGCCGTAAAAACGTTAGAGGACATTGGCTTCAAGGAATTTCATGACATGGCAAACCGTTTTAGTGTAGGGATTGGTGCTAAAGATAATTTATCTATCGCTCTCGGTACAATTGAAACGACATTATATGAGATGACGAATGCTTATAATATTTTAGCATCTCAGGGACAGCAAACCATTCCAACAACCATTGTGTCCATAAAAAATGCTCATGGAGACGTTATTTATGAAAATAAAGATGTTTCAAGCAAGGCGGAAACGGCCATTTCAAAAGAAAATGCATACATTTTAACTGAGATGATGACAGGTATTTTTGACCCGGTTTTCAGTGATTATTCTCCTGCTACAGGCATTAGTATTCGTTCCCGCATGACACACACCTATGCGGCTAAATCAGGTTCTACCAATAGTGACCAATGGCTAATTGGTTTTACACCAAGTCTAACTGCTGGTGTGTGGAACGGCTATGATCAGGGTAAAAACCTTACAACGAAGGAAGATACTGCTGCCACTAAGCAAATTTGGATTGACTTTATGGAGAGCGTCAACAAAGGAACGAAAAATGAGGATTTCAAAAAACCTAAAGGTGTAGAGGGCGTTGTCATTGATATCGAAACAGGTAAACTCGCTACTGATGCTTGTCCAAAACAACGTCTTGTTTATGTAGAAGCTAAGGATGTACCAACTGAAAAATGTACAAACTTCGATATTCTCGACAGTGATACATGGGGAGAATTTTGGAACATGCTGCCATTCTCACTTTTTAAAGGTGATGATAAAAATAAACAATAATGCGGAAACCTTTTTGAACAGCTCTCGTTCTATGTTATGAAGGCTCTCGACAAAGTAACTAATAGACGAATAAATAAGAAAAGCTTTCTCTTCCCCGGAGACGTGTCCGTGGGAACAGAAAGCTTTTCTTTTTTTATGGTACGCGAAGTATGAGCATCATGGGGCATTTGGCTTGGGTTTGGGTTATTCAAATGCCGCATAGCGCTCATCATATTCGCGATACCAAGTGTCCTAGCTTACTAAAATGTAAGCTCTGCATCAAGTGTACTTTGTTTCAAACCCACTTTCAACCTAATATCGAAAGCGATCGCAAAATGTCACAGATTGTTCAATCATTATTGGTCTATTCGACAAATAAGTCTTGACGCAGTTGCTCATCACTACGTCCCCACAAATCTGGATTAAGTTGCTCTAGGAAAGTAGCCAACACTTTTTTAGATGGTGCATCCATATGCTCTACAATAATCTGACGCTTCATGGATTTATCCATTTTGTTCACATGATCAGCTAGAATTTTATAGCCACGTCTCTTTTCACGGTTAACGACCATTTCACAAGCTGTTACACCCGCATAATAGGGTCCATCTTCTTTATGGTCTACCGTCACCCACACTAACCAATAGGATTTCCCACCTTCTGAATCAGCACGGTCCATCGTAAATTTAATACCTCGCTCAACATCACTTCGTGCATGCATGGCACCAATTTCAACAGTAGCTGTCCCCTCTTCTACATCAATCATAACAGGCGATACATTCTCTAATGAAAGTGAACCAATTCCAAACCCTTTATGTCCATCTGTTGGATCGTTTTTTATAATGGTAAAACCCATTTTTTGTTTTGGTTTTTCTTCATTTGCCATACTTAAATATCCTCCATTCTGCTATTATAAAGGAAAGCATATCGCGTATATTTTGTCGTATAACACACTATTTCTAACGCGCACTTATGCCTCAACGCAAGTAAGAAGTTTATACTTTCTTATAAACTAACTATACAACATTATTCTATAAAGGAGGCAATATTATGCCATACGTAACAGTGAAAATGCTTGAAGGTCGTACAGAGGAGCAAAAACGCGCCCTTGTAAAGGAAGTAACAGAGGCCGTTTCGCGTACAGTTAATGCACCTGCAGAAAATGTAACAGTTTTTATCGAAGAAATGTCAAAAAACCATTATGGGGTTGCAGGCGTTCGTTTTAGTGATAAATAAGATGAAGATGGGTAGAGCATCTTAGCTCTACCCATTTTTAAACTGACAATCATCGTTCCGTTATTTCAATAACTAGGATGTGTTATACAAAATGAATAAATTTAGACTGACCTTGCTCGTTTGCGTGTTACTTTTTGGCCTATTATTAATATTTATTAATCCGATTCAACATGCTATTATCGCTCATTTGAGTGACCAATTAAATACAACTGACTACAGCGTTAAAGACATTGAAAAAAACAAAAAAGCAGCAGCTGATTTTGAGTTTGAAGCCGTTCAATCATTATCTATCGCTGAGGTACTCCAAGCACAAGTAAAAGCTAGTAATATGCCTGTTATCGGCAGTATTGCTGTTCCAAGTGTACATATGCAGCTACCAATTTTAAAAGGTGTTGGCCATTCTGTACTTGCTATTGGAGCAGGTACGATGAAACCCAACCAACAGCTCGGTCAAGGGAACTATGCATTGGCTGGTCACTACTTTGAGGAAAAAGATATTTTATTCAGCCCACTCTATCAAGCACAAATTGGCGATATCATCTATATCACGGATATGAAAGATGTCTATGAGTATAAATTAACAACGAAAAAAATCATTGCTGCAACTGATGTTTATATCATTGACGATATTCCCAATCAAACTACACTAACATTGATTACATGTGCAGAAAAAGGTTCTAAACGACTGGCATTACAAGCAGATTTTGTTCAAAGCTACTCGTTAGAAAATGCCAAAGGAACCTTTTGATGCAAGCAATACGCAAAAAGCGCCATCCTAAAAAGGATGACGCTTTTTCATAGTGTTGAAAAACAAAACCATCCATAGAATTTATGTGAAAGGTGAAAAAGGATTTCCGTTGCAGGCTACTTGCTTTCCTGTGGGCGAGCGCCGAGCCGCTTCCTCTGCTACCGCTCCGTTTAGAGGCTCGCCTGTCTCGCTATTCCCACGGGAGTCAAGTAGCCTTCCACTCCAATCCATAAAAATGTTCACTTTTTTAGCAAAAAAGTGAAGGTATTCACTACTCTTTTATGGAGGGGTGTTGTCACACATCACTTCTCCACATTGAAAGTAAGAGGCTATCCTCTCTTATAATATAAATAATGGGCTATTTTGTTCAGGAAAAGACACTTTTGCAGAATGGTTGATTGGAGTGGAGCCAGCGTCACTCCTAGGGGATTTAGCGTCACAGAGGAGACCCTGGAGCGAACGCAGTGAGTGAAGCGGCTCATCGGACGCCCCCTGGAAAGGACGCTGGCGGAACGGAAATCAACCCCTCGCCTTACAAAATTGCTTATTATGCCGTTGACATTACCTTTTTTCAACAACATGAAAAAGCGCCATCCTAAAAAGGATGACGCTTTTTCTTATTATACCTCTGTTTCACGGCGGCGCATAAACCATACTGCCCCAGCTACAAGTAGTAAACCAACAAAGACAAGAGCTGTTTGATTTGCTCCATCTGTTTGTGGTAATTTACCTTGTGCTCTTAGCAGCGCTTCTAAGCGTGCTGTGTCTGCCTTGATTTGATTAATATCAATCGCTTGGGCTACCTCTGCCTGTTGGTCTTTAGATAGCTTACTATATCTATTAAGGAAATCTTTATAGGCATCTAACGTATCTTTTGTAGCGTTAGATGGATGATATGGTGGTAATTGCTTCCCTTGATCAATCACATTTTGTACTGATGTACCACCATTATCAGGGGTCGTTGGTTTGTTAGGATCTGTCGTTGGCTTACTTGGATCCACTGGTTTATTTGAATCTGTGTTCGGCTTATTTGGATCTACCGGTTTAGTTGGATCTGGATTTGGATTATTTGGATCTACTGGTTTAGTTGGATCTGGGTTTGGATTGTTTGGATCTTCTGGTTTAGTTGGATCTGGATTTGGGTTAGTTGGATCTACTGGTTTAGTTGGATCTGGGTTTGGATTGTTTGGCTCTACTGGTTGTCCTGGATCTGTTGTAGGTGGTGTCGGCTGTATTTTAGCCTCACATGTATTACCTACTGTAACTGTCCCAATAATGGTATTACCATTCTCCCTAACTATATATTTACCCGGTTTGATCAATGAGTGGTTAATCGTAATTTGCCCTTTGCTATCTGTAACAAATTCTATTAACCCATTCTCTTCTACCGCTTTACCATTTTCATCTGTAAACGTAACTTTCACACCTTCACGTGGCTGACCATACATATTGTTAATTGTTAATGTGAAGTTTGGACAAGCTGGAGCAATAGGTAATTCAGCTTTACAAGTTTGTTTATAAGAAACTTCAATTTCGCCTAAATAAACTTTGTTGTCGTAAACCTCGTACTTTCCTGCAGGTACATCTTCAGAAATAAATGTAATACTACCATCTGCTTCTATCACTGTTGAAATAATGTTACCTTGTTTATCTTTAATGACAACATCTTTACCAGCCTTAACCAACACATTATTTTCATCTTTCAATGCTACAGTAAAGCGCTCGCAAGCCGGTTTTGGTTGAACCGTTGCTTGACAATGAATATTACTTGCGAAATCGCCAATTTTATTGCCATCCTTATCAAATACTACGTAAACACCTGGTTCTAAATCTTTTAATTCTACTTTACCGTCTTTTGTTTCTTCAGTAGCTACCGTCTTGCCATCTATATCTTTAATTGTTACTTCCGTTTTATCTGCTACTAATTCTCCATCAACATCTTTGACCGTTAATTCGAATGTTTCGCACTTCGGTGCTTGTATAATTGTAAATTCATAATCGCAGCTTTTCTTGTACGTTAGTGTGACTGTACCTAAGAATTGATTACCCTCATACAATGTATATTCACCAGGTTTTACACCATTAGTAGGATCGTTTTGATTGGATTCAACAATAAACTTACCTGATGCGTCAGGAGATACCTTTGTCACTACTGTAGTACCTTGCTTTAATGTTAATTCTAAAATATTAGTACGAATATTACCTTGATCATCTTTCACAACAATTGTGTAGTTTTCACATTTTGGTACTGGTTGAACCTCAGCTTTACATCCGCCGTCATATTTCACTGTTACCTTCCCTAATTCACCTTCAACTGAATGAGTTACTGTATACTCACCAGCAGTAAAATGATTCGGTAATGTCACTTTGCCATTTGTTACTGTGTACGGCGCTGTTTCTATACCATTGTGATCCTTTAATGTAACTGTGCCTGTTGTAATGGAATGACCATCAACATCCTTAATCGCTATTTCAAATTGTGTACAACTACCACCAATGATTGGTGTTGTATTGACAAGTTGTGTAATGAAGTCTGGTTGCTTATCTAGTGTCGTGTTTTCATCTAACTTAAATTTAAAGTCAGACATCTTACTATAACCAGTTGGTGCAGCTACTTCACGAATAAGATAATCGTTGTACGGTACATTTTCAAATGTGAATTCACCATTTACATCTGTAGTAGCTGTTTGGATAATATATTCATTCGGTTTTGCAGTTTTTTTAATAAGTTGGAATTCAACACCAGCTAAATTTTCTTTAAATTGGCCTGTAGCTGAATCGATACCAATCTTTTTAAATTTAGCACTGCCTCGTGTTGACGTAAAATCTGATTCAGAGCTACTAAAGCTAAATTTATCCTTATAGTCGCTCTCTGTTTTTTGATTAGCTTTTGTTTGACCCGTATAATGCAATGTTGCTGTATTTTCCAATGCATCCCCAAATTGACCAAAGCCTATTGTTTTATACTGTACTTGATACCCCTTTTGATTTAAATCAGGAAATTCGAGGCTAAAGCCACCTTGTGTATCGAATGTGACCGTTACCCCTAATTGCGAAGGTGTTTGCCAAGTAGTTCCTTTTTGAATACCAGTTTTAGATACTGTATATGGTGTTAATAGAATACTACTTTCCAATAACATTAAATTATTACCTGGTAAATCTGTTAAGATGACATTTTGACCTAAATTAGAATGAGATCTATTCACATCTAATGTCCAAGTAATTGTTTCTGTATTCGCGTTTTGTTGTGGTGTATTTTTTGTCACTAAATTATTCGCTACATCCTCGTCAATCGTTACTGGCTTTGATTCAAGCGTAAATTCTTGCGTACCTTTTGTTTTAAATGTGGCATCATTCGTGTAAACATTCCCTCTATCAGTAGCCGTATCAGAACCAATACCTAAAATATGATCGTCATCCATTGTGTTATAACGAACAACGTATGCTTGGTAGTTTATGTCTCCTGCTAAGGAATCACTGAATTTTAATGTAAAGCCTTTATCTGATTCAGCCGAGATTGTGTAATTACTCGAGTTAATCGGTGTAGTACCAATCGTTCCACCTGTATCACTACCACCTAAGTCAGTTAAAGGTAATACTTCAATTGTTCCTGGTAAATACTTATGTCCCTCACCAACTGTATCAATTAAAACGGCTCCATTAATATCCTTTTTATTGATATTCACTTTCACATCCCATGTAAATCGCTGCGTGGAGTAGTTAAAGGTTCCCGATTTGCTGCCATTGTTAACAGTAGTTGACTGTGGGATATAACTCGTTGAAGATGACTTTTTATATGTTTTACCGCCACTAGTCCACTCTGTAGCAGCTGTATTGCCATACCCTTGCTTTTGTACAGTACCCTCATCACCAATTGCGAAGCTCGTTTGATAAGTGATAGTTGATGTACTACCTGCTGGTACATTAATACCTGAAATTGTAAAGCCTTTTTTCTTATCTCCATCAATTAGAATATAAGTAGTTGCTATACCATTAAGCTTTACAGTGTTATCTATTAACTCATGCACCCCATCTGCAGCACCTGCTGTAAATGTATCTGTTAGTTTTAGGTTGTTAATTGGTTTAGTTGGATTATCAGATATAATGTCGACCGTCCATGTAATTACTTTTTTATCAAAATCAACTGTATATGATTTTTTTAATAAGTTTTCTGTAAGTGCATAGTCTATATTCTTCTCTTTACCTGAACCACTTGTCACACTATTGTTAAACAGACCTGCTTCATTTTCATAAAAATCCTGTTTAGTATAGTTCGCATCATACACTATTGTATAGGCATCTGAAATACCGTTATCAAAGGTTAATGTGAAACTTTTAACATCTCCAGTTGCAGGAGTAGGAGTAATAGTAAATCCACTTGTTACTCTATTAGCTTCCGAAACTGTTGTCGCCACATTGCCAGCCGCATCATTCATTTTATATACTTTAATGCTTGATGCATCAATTTCGTGAGGACCTTGGATTGTATCTTCAATATAGGCATCAGCTTGATCGATACTTAACAGATTATGATTATAATCAATACGCCATTTTGTTTCATAGTTTGTATTGCTCACTAGCTTTTTATCTAGTGCTTTACCATACGTAATGGTGTGAGTAGCCGTATTAGAAGTTTCTAGTTGCCCATTGTTAGTAAATAGTACCTTGTTATGAAAGTTAACTGCACCATCACGTTTATCAGCATCTAATGTTACAGACGTTTTGTACGTAATTTTATATGCATATTTACCAGTCAACTTACTTTCAATATCGCTCCAACTACCATTTGTAAGAACATTTGTTTCAGTACTTGTTCTTACACCATTAAGACCAACCACATATTGATATACATTCACGGAATTAGCCATAATTTCATGTGATGTTGGATCGTCTGTCAAAGTTGGATTGCTTAATGATTTACCCGCTTCATTAACCCATACTTGCCATTCCATTTCATGGTTACCACTTGCTGTTGGTGTAGGAGTGCCTAGTTTTGACTTACTTACCTTTTTGTTGCTTGTTGAAGGTAAAAAACTAAATTGAGCTTTAATTATCTCACTACCACCAGTGGCTGCTGGAATTTCCAGCTCTTGCTCAATGTTATCAGAAAGGAGGTTAAATCCAGAATTAAATGTAATGCTTAATTCCTCCGGTTGAGAGCTGCCTGAGCCTGGTTCCATACCGCTTAACTCTACACGTACTTTATTATCTGTAGTTACATAATTATATGTGATACCGTTCACTGTTCTGCTTCCTGTAAATGCCCCATCAAAGTCAATTAATGATTGCGGCAGTTGGAATTCAAACCAGCTCCCGTCTCCCCATGCTTCGCCTTGACTATCTTGCATTGGTACGGAAAATTTAACAGTGAAGTTAGCTGTTGTATTTGGATCTAGCTCTGTACCAAATTCACCTGCTCCAACCGTTGTTCCACCAATTTTCATCACAAATGATGATAGTGAAGCTGGAATTTCTTGAGCCGCTAATGGTGCCTCATTCATTGGCAATGTTTTCACAGGCTCATCTGCTGCTTTTTCTTCTTCAGGAGCCTCGCCCTCAGGAGCTTGCTCCGTGTTTTCATTTTCCGATGGAGTTGTAGAAAGGTCTTCTTCACCTGTGTTGTCTTCTGTCAAATCTGTGCCATCGTCGACAGGCGTAGATAGGTTTTCTGCCATTCCGGCCTCCGCACCATTGTCATTTGCGACTGGTGGTGTTGAAAGGTCATCTGCTGCAAATGCTGACAGTGGACTTAGTAGTGTTTGGAACACTAACAACATGGTCAGCATAGCAATGTTCATTTTTTTCCTCATGTCTCTCCTCTTTTCTAATAGATAGAGAGCTTGAATTGTTTGCTATGACGATAGCTTCCTTTCACTGTTTAGGAAAGGCGTGCTACAAACAATCAGTTGCTCCCTCTTTCCTAAAATTAACTTGTCACTCTTGTGAATAAAAGCCAAATTGTATGCTAACATAGGTCATAAGAATTAACAAATTATAGCCTTTTTCACTTTTTTATTTTATAAGCGCTACTTTTGTGACACCTACAATAATTGGCCTCACCCCCCTTTAGGATTTTTGTTCCATTATAACTAGGGGTCCTGAACAAATTCTAAACAAATCATGTATACATACAAAAAAGCAGTAAACAACGCTCTTATTTGAACGTGTTTACTGCTTTGTTTATTCTTATTTTATTTGCTGTCTTCTCTTAACAGTGTTAAGATTTGTTTTTTAATAGTTGAGTGAATAGAGTCATCCTCTAAGAAATCTAATGGAAAATAGATTTTATGGTCTCGTTTCATACGACCTGAAATGGAATCAACGATGATGGATTCACGCGAAAGCTCTCGTAGCTCGCCATTTTTCATTTCTAGAAAAATCGGCACACGCACCTCTTCCTCCCCAGGTCTATAAAAATCATAGGGCAAATCTGCCGTTGTATCATGAACAAGATAATAATCTGGATTCAGGTCTGCTTGCTTGAAAAGCTCTTGTAGTTTTTGATATTTATCTAGCTCAACACCGGGATCTAAATCAATGTATTGGAATAGCTTACGATTAACAAAGCGACGACTTAAATCACTTAGAATAGCATCACCCTCTTGCATCCATAGCTGAAAATATGTAAAAAGTATACTCTCATCTAAAGCAAGATAATCCTCTAATGTAATAGCATTGCGAAAAAATGCTAAGAAGTGAGTAGGTTCATGCTTAAATGTATAACCTTCTTGGCTTAATTGTTTAACTCTTTTTAAAATATTATTTAAAATAACTTCCGCACTCCGTGACACAGGGTGGAAATAAATTTGCAAGTACATTTGATAGCGGCTCATAATATAATCTTCCACTGCATGCATGCCTGTTGCTTTAATAACCACTTGGTTTTTACGTGGACGCATTACTCTTAAAATCCGCTCCATATCAAAGTGACCATAGCTGACACCTGTAAAATAAGCATCACGTTGTAAGTAATCCATACGATCCGCATCAATTTGGCTGGAAATTAAACTGATGACTTGCTTATTCGGATATGTCTTTTCAATCACTTGCGAGACCTTTTCTGGAAAATCATCTGCTACTTTTCTTAAAACAGCATTTACCTCTGTATCCCCTAATAAAATTTGCCTTGTATAGTATTCATGATCCAGCTCGAAGACATTTTCAAAGGCATGTGAAAATGGACCGTGCCCTAAATCATGCAAAAGGGCTGCACATAATACTAATAGTCTTTCCCCTTCATCCCAATCGGGACGACCGACGAAGATATCATCTACTATGCGGCGTACAATTTCGTAAACACCAAGTGAATGACTAAAGCGGCTGTGTTCCGCCCCATGAAATACTAAAAATGTGGTACCTAGCTGACGAACTCTGCGTAAACGCTGAAATTCTCTTGTACCCACTAAATCCCATATCACTTGATCGCGAACATGTACATATCGGTGAACAGGGTCTTTAAATACCTTCTCTTCTTGTAATTTAGCGTTTGCATATGTCATTTGGATAGCACCTCCATTTTGTGATAGTTCTATTATATGCCATAAATCTAGGACTAGCATACTTATTAACTTTTTTCTATAGATACTAACAACCTTTTTTCGCCATATGCCTATTTATTGTAAATTTCTATTGATCTAATATTCACAGCAACTTAAAAATATACAAAGCAAATGCTATACCTAATATGTAGAGATAGCAAAGTGTTGAAAAACAAAACAATGGCATTTTTATGAAAGATGAGAGGTGGGAAAGATTTTCTGTTCAACAAAATTTAGCAAAGCTTTCACAAATCAAACGAAGGTGATGGTTGTTGAAATCAATCACTTCTCCACATTGAAAATTAAGAGGCTATCCTTTCTTTAAAAATAGAAATCATGGGCTATTTTATTCACTACTAGTATGTAAGACAAAAAAAGACACTTTTGTAGTACGGTTGATTAGAGTGACGTCTCCCTGGAAAGGACGCTGGCGGAACGGAAATCACCTCCTCACCTTGCCAAAAGGTCATTTTCTACTAATGACAATATCTTTTTTCAACAACATGAAAAGCTATCCCTAACAAATAGAGATAGCTTTTTATTTTACTTATTCTTTAATTTTGCTAAAACCTTTTCCATTAGTTCGTCTTCTGTTAGTGCTGCAACAGGGCGACTATTTACAAAGGTGAATGTTTTTTTGCGTCCTGGGCCACAATAAGAATGACAGCCAATTTCGATGGTTGCATCAGGATCGATTTCCTTTAATTTTGGAATTAACGTCTTTAAGTTAACGGCCTGACATTCATCGCAAACTTTAAATTCGTTTGCCATTTTGTCAACAACCCTTTCTATATAGTATTTTTTCAACAAAATATCGCTCTATTGAACACATGACCTTCACATATTTAAGTATGCAGCATGTGCACAAACCTACATCGGGTATTGTATCGTACTTTTCCCCTTCTATTCAAGCATAATTCCTTCTACATAGATGAATAAAAGGTTAAAAGATTGGTCATGCTAGTCTTACATAACAAGTTCCAAATAAAGGTGGGAGGATTTTAAGATGAGTAAAATAAGACAAGATGCTTGGTTACAAGAAAACGATGAATTATTAGCAGAGGCGGTTATTCGTCATGTGACGGAAGGTAGCACACAGCTCAATGCTTTTGAAGAAGCTGGTGATGCATTAAATCGTACTGCTGCAGCCTGTGGTTTCCGTTGGAATGCGGTTGTTCGTAAAGAATACGAGGAACAATTAGCAGAGGCTAAAAAAGAAAGAAAAGAGAGAATGCGAGTGTTAGGAGCACCAGCGAGACGTCGTGCCTCTAGTATGTTTACCGTGAATAATAGTGCTGCAGAAGGAAAATCAATTCCGTTATCTGCTCTTTCTCTTGATATTGTGATAGCTTATTTACTACGTTTACAGCATTCTGGTGAAGTAGGAAATGAATCTTCAAAATGGAGACAGCTAGTACATGTAACATCTGAGAAAAATAAAAAACTAGAGAAAACTATTACAAAACTAGAGGAAGAAAATCGAGCAATCCGCAAAGATTACGAGCAGTTTGTTCAAATTATGAATCGTGCTCGACGTCTTGTAACACTGGATGAAGAAGAAGAGCGAATTGCACCCGTTTTCAAAATGGAGAAAAACGGAAATCTCGTAACAAGTGGCCCAGTTTATCAATCAGAAAATGGCGATGCGCTAAATTAGCAGCATCGCTTTTCCCTTTTATGTTTCATATAATCAGCCTATTATTTTCGTTCAAGCATTTTGGCATTACGCTCAAATACTCGCTGTAAATAGAAACCGTATAATATTAATTCTTCATCATAGAAAGATTGTGGACGAACTTCCACGGACAACTGATGAAGTAATTGCTGTAGACGAATAACCACCCCTTCTACTGTTAAATCGGGGTCAACAAGCTCTGATAATGATGCCATCACTTCAGGTACGATTTGAGGATAAATAAACTTTGTCTCCTCTTGTCGCAAGCTTACTTCATAAAAGTCACGAATGAGTGCCGCACGTTGTGAGCCACTTCCTTCAATACATAAATAAATTTGCACAGCCACTCCTTGGCGTAAGCGTCTTTGGGATATACCAGCAAATTTTTTCCCCTCAATACTTAGATCATAAGAGCCAGGGCAATAGGAGCCTACAATTTCATAAGCTTCTATTTTATCAGCTACTTCTGGAAACAATCCCTTCACAAGGTCTACCATCACATCATAGCCATCGTTTATACTAAGCGACTCTGATTGTTCAGATAATACAATAGAAATATTGAGGACTCCTTCATCTAGCACAACTGCTAATCCACCAGAGTTACGAACGATTGGATGATAGCCTCTAGACTCTAGTAAATCCATGCCTTGCTGAACATACGGCAAACGATGATCTTGAATACCAAGCACAACGGATGCCTCATGGACCCATGTACGAATAGTTGGCGGAGAAGTTAATTGTCCAACTAATTGGCACAACGTATCATCCGTTGCAAACGATTCTAATGGTGATCGTTGCTTGGCACTAATGGATTGATCATAAAAACGCCAAATTGGCTGTTGTAAAATACTTTTCATATTGGTACTCCTCTAGTCACATATCTTCTTCTTAGAATACATCATCTTTAGTTGGTGTCAAATTCGTGAATTACTGTCATGAACTTAGGGATTTTGTACAAACTATGATAAACTAATTTTGAATGGTATTCACTTATAAAGGAGTGTTTCAATAATGAATGAAGCAGCAATTACATTAGATGGATGGTACGCTTTACATGATTTCCGCTCAATCGACTGGGCTTCTTGGAAACTTGTTTCTGCAGAAGAACGTCAAGCAGCAATAGAGGAATTTATTGCTTATTTAGAAAAATTGAACGAAGCAGATATCGCTAAAACAGGCGCTCATGCCTTTTATGCTATCGTGGGTCAAAAAGCTGACTTTATGGTTATGACATTGCGTGAAACAATGGATGAACTACAAGAGATTGAAGCAGAATTCAATAAATTAGCAATTGCTGATTTTACAATTCCTACATATTCTTATGTATCTGTTGTGGAGCTTTCAAACTATTTAGCTGGCGAATCAAATGAGGATCCTTACCAAAACCCACATGTACGTGCACGTTTATACCCAGAACTTCCACGTGCCAAATATGTATGCTTCTACCCAATGGATAAACGCCGTCAAGGCAACGATAACTGGTACATGCTATCAATGGATGAGCGTAAATCATTAATGCGTTCTCATGGAATGATTGGTCGTGGCTATGCAGGTAAAGTGAAACAAATTATTACTGGCTCAGTAGGCTTCGATGATCACGAATGGGGCGTAACACTATTCGCAGACGATGTATTACAATTCAAAAAATTAGTATATGAAATGCGCTTTGATGAAGTGTCTGCTCGCTATGGTGAGTTCGGTGCATTCTTCGTCGGAAACCTACTTGATAACGATAAATTAGTTAAGTTCTTAACTGTTTAATACACATAGAAAATGCGAGTCCTCCACAACGGACTCGCATTTTTAAATTTCGTTTTCTTCAGCATTCTCAGATTCAAATATTAAAATAATGATGTGAATAAAGAACCCAGTAAGAACCATGAGAAAAACTAAATACCAATTATATGGTTGATGATAGTATTCTGCTATCCCAACTGCTAAAAAAGCACTGATGATAATGGCTACAAACATACTAAAAATACGCATGAAAACGCTCCTTCTTGAAAGCAAAAATAAAGTCACTTTTAGTATGTCTCGCTCTATCTTTAATATACTTGTAATATAAAAAAGTGCCATCTCTCTGCGATAACACTTTGTTCATTCATCCATTCAATTTTTGCATACTTCCTCAAGAGTGTTCGTCCTTTACTTTTAAAATCAAAATAACAGTTTGAATAAAAAAACCGATTACAATTATGACAATAAAGAGATACCAATGGAGCGGCTGTCCATAAAACTCGCCCAATAGAAAAGCCAGTACCGCACTTAATAAAATTCCAAACCAAACTCCAATTTCCATAAGTACTCACCTCACATGTATTGAATACACATGCAAATCATCCATCTCACATTCCCCTAATTCTATCTTTTTCTATTTACCCGTTTTGACTAAAAGACTATCGGATCTTGTAGCGTTTTCAATTATTTTCTAGGCACTTATCGTTATGATTACTATATGCATAGTAACTTTAATGTGTGATTGTCTTTCTTATCAAAATTGAACATGTCTACAATACCCTCGTGCATATACTGTCTGCGAGGAGGTATGAAAATCGCTGTTATCAAGACGAATGATGCACAGACTGCCCTACTAGCAAGGCTAATGCGTGCCGAAGCAGAAGGTGAAGGAGAGCTAGGCATGCTGATGGTTGGGAATGTTGGCGTTAATCGTGTAAGAGGTGACTGTTTAGATTTTGGTGATATTCGAACGATTGAGCAAATGGTTTATCAGCGTCCGGGAGGCTTTGAAGCAACACAAAAGGGTTATTTTTATCAGCGAGCCCGTGAACAAGACATTCGTTTAGCGAAAAGGGTGATTCAAGGGGAAAGATTTCATCCAGCTACTCGCTCCTTGTGGTTTTTCATGCCAGCGGGGGATTGTCCCGCACAATGGTATGGTCAATGGAATACTGGCAGATTCAAATCTCATTGCTTTTTCTCGCCATCTGAACAAGATTGTCCTCAAATTTAAAAAGAAAGTAGGTTGATAATTGATGATGCCTTATTATTGGACACCAACAACGCAACAACAAATGACTCCTCCTCCAGTCACTCTTCCGAGCGGACGGCCACCTGGTCGTGAGGAGTCCTATATAGAAAATATTTTACGTTTGAATCGCGGAAAACCAGCTACCTTCCATTTTTCTTTCGAACATGCTGTGGAACAGGGAAAAAATACAAAAACTGTTCGTGGTGTGGTAGAAGCCGCTGGTCGTGATCATGTCATTATTCGTGAACTAAAATCCAATCATCGCTTCCTATTCCCTATGATTTATTTCGATTTTGCTGAATACGATGAGGAAATGGCTTACTTTAATCAAAATCCATAATGCCATCTTGTAATGTAAAAATCCGCTATACGCTCACTGACAAAAGTCGATGAGTGTAGGCGGATTTTTATCATTCACTATATTTAGTGCTCTTTTAGATACGTTAAAGTTGCTTTCCCTAAAGTTTTCGCAGCTATTAGCATGGCACGTTCATCAAAATCAAAGCGTGCATGATGATGTGGATAGGCAGTTTCCCATTCCGGCTTTTTAGCACCTGTGAAGAAGAAAGTACCCGGTACCTTTTCTAAATAATAGGCAAAATCTTCCCCAATCATAAACGGTGGACATGTTATTACTTGCTCCACACCTGGAACAGTAGACGCCAACTGTGCTACAAACTCTGTTTCTTTTTGATGGTTATATACAGGCGGATAACCTCTTGTATAACGATATTCATAGCTTGCCCCAAATGCCAGACATGTCGCATTTAAAACTGCTTCTAGTTCCTGCTCCATTTGTGAACGTACTTCTTCTTCAAAGGTACGAATTGTTCCTGCTAAAATCACTCGATCCGCAATCACATTAAACGGATTAATAGCCTCCAAATGACCAATTGTTAAAACAGCTGATTTTAATGGATCAATGCGTCTTGAAACAAGTTGTTGAGCATTGACCACAAATTGTGAGGCAAGGGTAACAGCATCGATGGAATGATGTGGCTCTGCGCCATGACCGCCTTTCCCTTGAACCGTGATTTCTACTTTATCCGCAGCTGCCATAATGGCTCCATCCTTCACTAAAATTTCTCCTAGTGGTGTAGGCGCCCATAAGTGCATACCAAAAATAACATCTACGCCATCTAAACAACCATCCTCTATCATCGGCTTTGCGCCACCTGGTGCTACTTCCTCTGCATGCTGGTGAATAAACACCACATTGCCTGTTATTTCATCCTTCATCGCATTAAGTGCTTTAGCTAGCCCAAGCAATGTTGCTGTATGACCATCATGTCCACATGCATGCATTTTTCCAGCTACTTTAGATTTATAAGGTACATCATTTTCCTCTTGTATCGCTAATGCATCAAAATCAGCACGTAATGCTACTGTCTTACCAGGTTTTCCGCTACATAATATAGCTACTACGCCACGTCCCCCTACTCCTTCACGAACCTCATGACCCAATTCTCTATGAAAAGCAGCTATATAGGCTGGCGTCTCCACTTCCTCAAAGGATAATTCAGGGTATTCATGTAAATGACGACGAATCCCTACCATTTCATTATAGTACCCATCTATTAATGCAAATAGTTTTTCCATACTACATAACCTCTCTTTTTGTATTTTCGAAATATTGCAAGTAATAATAGTAGTGTACTATAAATTCTTACAAAATGAATAGGATTTAAATCACCAACGTAAAAAATTCGTTTATAACAAAAAAACTCTCCTACAAATAATGTAAGAGAGTCTTAACTTTAAATTAGCGAGCATGTTTTAAAGCAGATAAAATAATGAGTAACCATCCAGCTAAGAATAGGACGCCACCAATTGGTGTAATGGCACCCAATACTTTAATTCCACTTATCGCCAGTACATATAAGCTACCTGAGAAGAACACAATGCCCAGATTAAAGAAAATACCTGCTACATTTAATTGCTTTACTTCACCTAATAGTTTAGAGCTCATTAATAGACCAATGACCAGCAGCCCTGTTGCATGAAACATTTGATATTGAACAGCAGTCTCCCAAATTCCTCGGCTATATTCATCTAATATTTCCTTTAACGCATGTGCACCAAATGCACCAAATGCCACTGCTAATAGGCCATGAAGAGCACCTGTCACGATGAATCTTTTCATTTCTCGTACCCTACCTTTTAAATGGATTAAAAATCAAAAATGGAGTCACCATTTGCTCCATCTTCTTCAATTTTTGATGTGTATAAAGTTGCTTGTTTTGACTCAGACACAAGCATTTGAGGTATATGCTTAGGTGTTGTGATGGCTGGCGTATCGTTTGGAGAATCTAATACCACATCACATAATGCTCGAATAGCTGTAAGTGCCTCGCGAATTTGCTGATCATTTCCTGCATTTTTTGCGCCAGATAATTGTTTTTCAAGTTGCTGTATCACGGCTTGATAAGGAATCATGACATTCTCCCCCCTTCTATTTTTGGTACAAATTTTAAACACTCCATGCCTGAAGATTGCTTCACGACAACGGATGGTATTTGCTTTGTTTTAAAGCCATAAGCTGCACAGGCTCGTGGCGTTTGAGGGTCCCAGGTTACTTTGAAAAATTGACACTTGAAACAATTCACCTTCATTATTGTCCCACACTTTCTTCTATATTAACTGTATCATGATTTATAAAGTGTATAAAGAAAACGATTTGTGCCAATCTATACTAGACACCAATCAATTGGCTGTTTGCCCCATTCCACCAATTGTTGATTAATTTTTGAATAAGGTTTACTACCAAAGAATCCTCGGTAAGCACTGAGTGGACTCGGATGTGGCGCTTCGAGTATAACATGTGGTGTTTTATATTTACGTATCAATTGCTTTTTACGCTGTGCTGGTTTACCCCACAGTACAAAAATTAGCGGCTCTTCCCTTGCTGCTAATTGGTCGATAACAGCGTCGGTAAATTGCTCCCACCCTTGATCTTTATGAGAATGAGCCTGTCCTGCTCGAACAGTAAGCACAGTATTTAAAAGCATAACACCTTGCTCTGCCCATTTTGTTAATGTTCCATTTGGAGGAATAGGACAGCCTAAATCATCTTGCAGCTCTTGCAACATGTTTCGCAAGCTTGGTGGATGTGGAATACCTGGTTTAACGGAAAAGCTTAAGCCATGTGCTTGATTCGGACCGTGATAAGGATCTTGTCCTAAAATAACAACCTTTACATCATGGTAAGCTGTTGTATAAAAGGCATTCATCACATCAGTCATTGGTGGATAAATCATTTGCGTCGAATATTCATTTGCTACAAATTGACGTAGTTTGTGATAGTATGGTTTTTTCAATTCTTCTGCGAGTATTTCTTGCCAATCATTCGGGAATACTTGTTTCATCGTTCTTTAAGCCCCTTTCTCTTCTTACAACGGTACAAAAAATCAAACATGAATTCAAGCATCAGTTCAAACTGACCATATATAAATATCATATTCTGACTATTTTTATAGAATCAGTTTCGGATTATACTAGATGGTAATTTTACAACTCTCAATGCTAAAGGAGATCTTTCAGATGACTCTAAAAAAAACATTAACAATTGCTGGTTCAGATACATCAGGTGGCGCAGGTATGCAAGCTGACCTGAAAACATTCCAGGAGCACGGTACATATGGGATGGTGGCTTTAACAGTAGTCGTAACAATGGATCCGAATGGCTGGACACATAACGTCACACCATTGCCAACAAAGCTTCTTCAAAAACAAATTGATACCGCCCTTTCAACAGGTATTGATGCCATTAAGACAGGAATGCTTTCAACAGAAGAGATTATTCGTATCGCTGGAGAAGCTATCGCAAAATCTGGCACTTCAAATGTCGTCATCGACCCTGTTATGGTATGTAAAGGTGACGATGAAGTACTGAATCCTGGAAATACTGATGCTATGGTGCAACATCTTCTACCACTAGCAACTATAACAACACCAAACCTTTTTGAAGCAGGACAATTAGCTGGCACAGGTACACCAAAAAACATTGACGACATGAAAATTGCTGCTCGTAAAATTCACGAACTAGGGGCTAAGGCTGTTGTCATTAAAGGTGGAAAAGCATTAGCTACTGAAAAAGCAACAGACCTTTTCTTCGACGGTGAAACATTCTTCTTATTAGAATCGGAAAAGGTCGCGTCTACTTATAATCATGGCGCTGGTTGTACATTTGCAGCTTCCGTAACAGCCAACCTTGCTAACGGTCTTTCTATTAAAGATTCTGTCATTGAAGCGAAAGAATTTGTATCTGCTGCCATTGCCCATGGCTGGGCGCTAAATGAATATGTAGGACCAGTCATGCATGGAGCGAAATCTCGCTTTGGTGCTCCTCCAGTAACAGTAACTGAAATTTAACATAAAAAGGATGTCTCAAAGAATTTTGGAGACATCCTTTTTAAAAATTACCAATGGTAAACACTCTGTTCATGATGAATCATTTGCTTGCTAAAGATAAAAAGTGGACAAGATACGTTAGGGCTACATATCCCATATATTAGCTGTATGGGAGGGGAAAAGATGAAAAAAAACAAGGCAGAGGACTTAACGGAAGAATCAGGTTTATTAGCTGGGGATATCACCGCTTCAAAAGTTGAAGTAATTGCTTCCATTATATTAACACTTGGTTACTCATTATCCACCCTTGCCACAATATTAGCGCTGCAGGAGGAGGAAGAATTGGCACAAGCCAAAACAACTGAAACACAAGATCAAAATCTTTATATGAAGCAAATGTTTAAACAGTTACAAAATGTCAACAACCGTTTAGATACAATCGAACGAAAGCTTAATCGATACTAATAAATACATAACCAATAGATGAGGTAGTCTCTTTATAGGACGCTTCGCTTTTGGTATAAAAAAACATTTGCTGAATCAAGACAAAAACCGCGACTCTCCGTCATAAAAGAGAATCGCGGTTTTTTACTATACTATGATAATGAGCTTCACTTTTCTTCCTCTTTTCACAGCTATCCTGTTTCACCTGTCTAAGGAACGTCATCTATTGTACCAAGATAGAATCCGTTATTACTAAAATAATACTCCCTTCAACAGGCGGGGCTGTCTACACACACGAATTAGGAAGAAGTCATGGTTGCAATATCTTTTCGGATGTGAAAACGGATACAATACAGAACGACACATTTTGTACATACTATTTTCACACTCCCTATATTGATACATTACAATAATTTTTTCAAGAATATTGCTTGAATACTTATCATAGAATTATAGATAATGATTCATTTTTTCATGAGTCATTAAATTGTCATAACAATGCAATCAATTTCCCTTTGCGAATTTTTTTTACTATACTAAAAGGAGAAATGATCGAGAGGAGTGTTAAGATGCAAGAAGTACAGGTAGAGACGTTACAGGAATTGCTGAATTCTTTCGCCAACAAAGACGTTTATATTCATCTTGAGACGACAAATGGATCTTATGCAGCACACTATGATGAAAAATTCTTTAATGCAGGTGCTTTTATTCGCAATGCTAAGATTAATTATGAGCTTGCTAAAGTGGTAGATCATGCACCGCATCGTGTTGGTTTAAAATTACCTCACGGCTGGGTTTATGCACAAGGCATTACACATTTTGAATTAGATGATTTAGGCCGTTTATTAATGGCTGGACTAGACTACTCAGGGAAACTGGCGATTGCGCTTGAAATTAGCGAAACGCCATTTACTTACTAAGGGGGACGACTATTTGAATTTACAACCACAACGTCATATTTTAATTGTGTACCCTCACCCAGATGATGAAGCTTTTTCAGTTGCTGGGACAATCGCCTACTATACAAAGAAGATGAATACACCTGTTACATATGCCTGTTTAACATTAGGCGAAATGGGACGTAATTTAGGTAATCCACCCTTTGCAACACGCGAATCTTTGCCTGAAATCCGCCGCAAAGAATTGGTAGCAGCAGCAGAGGCAATGGGTATTCAAGATTTACGTATGCTAGGTTTACGAGATAAAACAATCGAATTTGAAGACGATGAGAAAATGGTAAAAATAGTTGAAGGGTTAATCGAAGAGCTAATGCCTTCATTAATCTTCACATTCTTACCTGACTTTGCTGTCCATCCAGACCATGAAGCCACAGCACGTGCTGTAGTTGAAGCTGTTCGTCGAATGCCTAAGGCTGCCCGACCACAAGTATTAGGCTGTGCCTTTGCCAATGATACAATTGAAAAAAATGGTGATCCACATGTTGTCTATGATATTTCTGAAATGAAAATGGACAAATTAAAAGCATTACAAGCCCATTCATCCCAAACTGGTTGGATGATGCAGGAAACTGAAAAGCGCATTGATGATGGTGAACCAATGAGTGAAAGCTGGCTAAATGTTGAAAAGTTTTATATTGTTGACCCAGATAAATATGTAAAATAAAAAAAGATGATGTCAATGGCAGAAAAAGCAACTTTGCAAGGTGAGAGGTTGATTTCCGTTCCGCCAACGTCCTGATGTGCCGCTCCACTCCAATCAACCATTCTGCAAAGTGTCTTTACTTTTTTTCATAGTAGCATAGCGATCCAATCGCCCATTACCTTTATTCTTAGAGGGGATAAGCTTTTATTTTCAATGTAGAGAAGTGATGAGTGACAACATCTCATAAAAGAGTAGTGAACACCTTTACTTTATTTGAAAATCTTTGCTAAACTTTTATGGGTTGGAGTAGAAGGCTACTTGACTCCCGTGGGAAAGCAAGTAGCCTGCAACGGAAATCCATTTCTGTCTGTCAATTGACTGTTTTTCAGCAATAAGAAAAGTACTGTTCTCATTTTTGGAGAACAGTACTTTTTAATTAGGCAGCTCTTACCCTCTTCATCATATGCACAATGATTGTGATGGAAAAAGCAATCACCAAGAATAGGAAGAATAAGTAATGCGGGATATGAATATTAACAACACTCACTAGCATTTTTAAGCCAATAACACCTATTATAATAAAGGCCGTTGCTTCAAGCTCTGGAATTTTTTCGATAATGATTAAAAACACACCTGCAATTGTCCTCATCATTAATATGCCTAACATACCCCCAATTAAAAGTACCCACACTTGATCTGATATGGCAAAGGCTGCAAAGATAGAGTCGATCGAAAATGCAATATCCATTAGCTCGACAGAAATGACGGTGGCCCAAAAGGTTCCAAAGAGACGCACCATCCATCCTGATTTTTTCACTTCCTTCACGCTATCCTCATTCCCAATTTGAAGAAAATGAGCTACACAGAGCCAGCCTAAATATAATGCACCTAACACTTTAATAAACCAAAATTCCACAAGATAAACACCTATACCAATAAATAAAAATCTAAAAAAATAGGCGCCTAGCATGCCATACATTAATGCCCGTTTTCGTTGTTTATCTGGTAAATGTTTAACAAGAACTGCCAATACAAGTGCATTATCCGCTGACAGTAGCCCTTCTATAATAATTAATGAGGATATTAGCCCCCAGGATACAGGGTCCATTAATACTTCCTGCCACATCGCCCAATCAAAAAATTGCCAATATGTAGATAGAATTCCTTGAATGATTTCCACTACTTACCCTCCTACTTGTCCTCAGCTAATCTAGTATATGCTTGACCATTTTTGTTATGAGAATTGTATTTATCTGGATTCAGCAAATGCTTTTTGTCCCAAAAGTAACGTTTCAGCAATTGCTCGAGGCATCATTTATTCGATAAAACGCTTACATCATAAAATAGACACGGAAAATTTAGAATTTACTAAAAATTAACCACCAAAAGCAAATAAAGTGTGCTATCATAGATAAATGTTTTAAACGTATAACGGAGGATGAATACTATGGAAGTTGCTGATACTAGAACCGTGCAAGTGGAAAATGTCCTGATTGCACATCATTTTTTAAAAGATGTAGTTGTCCATACACCACTACAAAAAAACGATTATTTATCCGAGAAATACGGAGCTACTATTTACTTTAAACGCGAAGATTTACAACATGTGCGCTCATTCAAGCTCCGAGGTGCCTATTATAAAATTAAAAAAATCGAGGAAGAAGCACGCAACGCTGGTGTTGTCTGTGCAAGCGCAGGCAATCATGCACAAGGTGTAGCTTATGCCTGTGCTCAATTAAAAATCCAGGCTAGCATTTTTATGCCTCAAACAACACCAAAACAAAAAATAGACCAAGTGCGAATGTTTGGGCGCGAATTTGTAGAGATTATTTTAGCAGGTGATACGTTCGATGACTCTGCTGAAAGCGCCTTAAGCTATTGCGAAGAACACGATAAAATATTCATCCATCCATTCGATGATTTCGATGTCATTGCTGGTCAAGGAACTGTTGCAGTAGAAATTATGAATGACATGGAGGAGCCAATCGACTACGTCTTTGGCAGTATTGGTGGTGGCGGCTTAATGTCTGGCGTTTCTGCCTACGTTAAAAACCTCTCCCCTTCTACTAAAATTATTGGCGTAGAGCCTGCCGGAGCTGGCAGTATGAAGGCTGCTTTTGCTGAAGGGGGCGCTGTGGCTCTTGATTGGATTGATAAATTCGTCGATGGCGCTGCCGTAAAATGCGTCGGCCATCACACTTATGATGTTTGTCGCCGCTATTTAGACGACATTATTCTTGTACCAGAAGGCAAAGTTTGTACAACGATTTTAGATCTATATAATAAACATGCCATTATTGCCGAGCCTGCTGGGGCACTATCAGTGGCAGCTCTTGATTTTTATAAAGAAGAAATTAAAGGGAAATCAGTCGTGGTTATTATTAGTGGTGGTAATAATGATATTGGACGGATGCAGGAGATTAAAGAAAAGTCGCTTATTCACGAAGGCTTACTTTACTACTTCATCGTCAGCTTCCCTCAGCGCGCAGGGGCATTACGTCAATTCCTCACAAGCGTTGTAGGACCTAACGACGATATTACTACCTTTGAATACACAAAGAAAAACAATAAAGAAAGTGGTCCTGCCCTCGTTGGTATTGAGCTTGGCGATCAAGCGGATTATGAAGGGCTGCTTGCACGAATGGATGAATTCGGCTTCAAATACAAAGAAGTAAACAACGACATTCAACTATTTGGCTTACTCGTTTAAAATGAAGAGTCTCACTTCTCTGCAAGTGAGACTTTTTTATTGTGATAAAGTTTATCAATCATTTTTATTACCCTAAATAAAAAACATTCAAACTAGTGCATGAGCGTTTTATATGTTGTTAAAAAAATAATATCACCTGCGGAAAGTGACATTCTGGCAATGCGAGGGGTTGATCTCCGTTCCGCCAGCTTCCGATGAACCGTTTCACTCACTTCCGTTCGCTCCAGCTTCTCCTATATGACGCTCAATCAACTATTCTGCAAATGTGTCTTTTCATTTTCTTTCATACTAACAGTAGTGAACCCCTTTGCTCAATTTATGGGGTGGAGTGGAAGGCTACTTGACTCCCGTGGGATAGATCGGCATTCCCCCCACAGGAAATCAAGTAGCCTGCAACGGACATTCATTTTCACCATTGACAAAAACGCTATTGATGGATTTTTTTAACACTATAAAAAACGCCCATACAAGTGTATGAGCGTTTCGTCATTAACCTAATAAAGCACGGTCTGAATTCATTTTTTCCCCACGAATGCGTTCAAATTCGGCCATTAAATCTGGGATCGTTAATTCATGCTTACGGTCTTCAGCAACCTCTAAAATAATTTGGCCTTTGTCCATCATAATCAGACGATTCCCTAAATCCAAAGCTTGTTGCATATTGTGCGTTACCATTAATGTCGTTAACTGATCTTTTTCAACTAAATACTTCGTAATACGGGTAATTAATTCTGCACGTGATGGATCAAGTGCAGCCGTATGCTCATCCAGCAATAAAATAGAGGGCTTTGTGAAAGTAGCCATTAACAGTGACAATGCTTGCCGTTCCCCACCTGAAAGTAAGCCTACTTTTGCAGAAAGCCGATCTTCCAGATTTAAACCAAGCATTTCTAATGATTCTTTGAACAAGGTACGACGCTTTTTGTCCACACCGATATGCAGTCCTCTACCCTTATTTCGTGAATAGGCCAGTGCTAAGTTTTCTTCAATTGTCATCGTAGGAGCTGTTCCCGCCATTGGGTCTTGGAACACACGACCAATGTATTGTGAGCGTTTATATTCAGGCAAATTTGTGACATCATTACCATCAATAGAAACTGTGCCAAAATCAGGTGTTAAGGCGCCTGAAATCATATTCATCATCGTTGATTTCCCTGCACCGTTACTACCAATGATCGTCACAAAATCACCTGGCTTTAAGTGTAGATTAATCTCTGCTAGTGCAATTTTTTCATCAGGTGTTCCTTCATTAAACACCTTATTAATACCATGTAATTTAAGCAAGACCTTTTCCTCCTTGCTCTACTGTTTTTACTCGTGATAGCTCTGCAGCACGCTTCGCCTTACGTTTACGTTCCTTACTCTTATTGATAAATTGTGGTAAGATCAGCGCCAAAATAACGATGATAGCCGTAATTAATTTCATATCTCCTGAATCAAGGAAATCTACACGTAATGCTAATGCTAAAATAATACGGTAAATGATAGCTCCTGCAATGACTGCAAAAGTTGTACGGATAATGGTCTTTGTCCCAAAAATAGCTTCACCAATAATAACCGATGCAAGACCGATGACAATCATACCAATCCCCATACTAACATCGGAGAACTTTGAATATTGTGCGATTAAAGCTCCAGAAAATGCGACAAGCGCATTGGAAAGTCCAAGCCCTAAAATGATAAGTGTATCTGTATTTGCAGAGAAGCTACGAATCATTCGTTTATTATCACCAGTTGCTCGGATAGCTAGCCCGACCTCAGTCTTCAAGAACCAGTCTGCTATTAACTTAATTAAAATCGTGATGATTAATACGACTATCAGCACACTCCATGTATTTGGTACATGCTGAAAGCCCATGCTTTTTAATAGGTTATTGAGAGCAGCATCGATCCCTAAATCACTCCAAAATGCCTGAAACTTTGAAAAAATCGTTTCTGAGTTTAGTAGTGGAATATTCGGGCGACCTATCGTATTTTCTGCAGTTAACCCCATGATGCGCAGGTTAATCGAGTATAACGCAATCATCATTAAAATCCCTGATAATAGTGGATTAATCTTTCCTTTCGTGTGAAGAATTCCTGTCATACATCCAGCAATAAATCCAGCAACAATTGCCACTAAAGTCGCTAAGATTGGGGAGTAGCCAAGCAAAACCATTGTTGCTGCAGTTGCCGCCCCTGTTACAAAGCTTCCATCAACCGTTAAATCCGGAAAATCTAACACCCGAAACGTTAAATATACACCAAGTGCCATAATTGCATAGATGATTCCTTGCTCCACTGCGCCAAATAATGCTAAAAACATCGTTGAATCATCTCCTAAATCTTTTTATTATTTCTACTGTTTATAAATGAAGATAAAGCGGGGATAGTTCTCCCCCGCTTCCATTTATTTTTCTAGAAGTTCTGCACCCCAAGAATCTTTAATTTCAATTCCTAAATCGTCCGCTACTTTTTTATTGATTAATAGTTTCAGATTTTGTGGATATTGTGCTGGCGTCTCGGCAGGTGTTGCTTCACCTTTTAAAATTTTCACAGCCATTTGACCAGCCTCGTAACCGATATCGAAATATTCAAAACCATAAGCAGCTAAACCGCCTCGTGCAACAGAGTCTAGCTCTCCCACAACAAGTGGTAATTCATTTGTATTAGCAACATCAATAACAGACTCTAAAGCAGAAACTACTGTATTATCCGTAATAATATAGAAAGCCTCTACCTTACCAATTAGTGATTCTGTTGCTTGTTTTACATCTGCTGAAGTAGATGCTGACGCTTCTACTACTGTTAAGCCTTGTTCATCCATCACCTTTTTCACTTCTTTAACTTGTGCAACAGAGTTTTGCTCACCAGCATTGTAGACCATCCCAACTTTTTTGGCACCAAGCTCTTTTAGGAATGCGACTGTTTTAGAAATCGTTTCAGGATGTAAATCAATTGTTCCTGTAACATTTTTTCCTGGCTTCTCCATTGATTCGATTAACTGTGCACCAACAGCATCTGTGACAGATGTGAAGATAATTGGAATATCACTTGTGGCTGTTGCCGCTGCTTGTGCAGAAGGTGTGGAGTTAGCAAAAATTAAATCTACGTTTGCACTTACTAGATTGTTAGCAATCGTTGTGTTAAGACTGTTATCTCCTTGTGCAATTTGTGGATCGTAGTCAACTTTTAAGCCAGCATCTTCAATTGCCTTTTTAAAGCCTTCCGTTGCTGCGTTTAATGATGGATGCTCTACAATTTGAGTAATCCCGATTTTATATGTTTTATCCTCTGTATTCCCGCTCTCACTTGCATTGTTTGATTCATTCCCTTTTGAATCTGTTGAACTAGATCCGCCACTACCGCAAGCAGCAAGTAGTAACACTAATCCAAAAAGAAGGAATGAAAGCTTTTTTACACTGTTCTTCACAAATAATCCCCCCGATTATATTCTCAATATCTATCACACTTTATCCAAACAAAGTGTGAATGTATCGCTATATTATCGTTATTATCAAGCTCCGTCAATAACATTATGAATGTTCTGACTTTTAAAACTGACGAAATATTTTAGTTTTTCATTCAATTTGCCGCTTTAAACCGCTAAACTACGCTATTTTAGTTATTTGCTTTCTTTTTAAAAAATAGTCAAAAATATTTATGACAATTTTACGAAGTGTGTCATATAGACAAAAAGTCTGACATTTGACTTCTGCTAGATATCTATAATAAAATGTTGTCTTGTGTGAAAGCACCGTGGTTCATAACCATCCCATGAAAAAATTAAGCTGGACTCATTTACAATTTTTACATAAATTTCGAAATACTGTATTATTAATACTTTTCAACTTTGTATAAAATTTTCCGTTAAATTGAGTTTAATTTCTGTTCCGCTTTACACAATAAAAATATATGACCACAATTTCTGAACTGCGCCCAATTGTTAGACACACAATCTCACAATTGAAGTGCAGTTTTTGTCTAATTTACTGCAGCCCGAAATGAAAATAAACGGCTCTACTTTATTCTATTGTTAAAGAAAAAAGACTGTAGGCAAACTCTCAAATTTCCGAGTTTGTCTACAGTCTGAAGCATCTCATCTAAGATGCTTCAATTTAATTTATCATATCAAGTTTTAATTCAAACACCAATTCATCGTCAATTAGAATAAATGAATCACTTTTTTCTTGTTTAAATAAATTAAATATAAAATGATAGTAGCTTGGTTCTACTTCAAGTTCATAATCTAAATGATCTCGTATTAATTGGTCGTCTTGAAATTTTGAAATATTCCCCATTAATAAATCATGTTTTATTAATTCTTTAGTGTTGTTAGTAAAATCAGATACTACGTATGAAAGAACATTGTTCTCATATCGCAAGTTTTCAGAAGCACCTGAATAATTTAATAAAGATAGTAATGTTGCATTATTAAAATTTTGTTGGTCAATTAAAGATGAAACCTCCATTAAGTAAATAGATTCAAGATGGTCATGATAAGGATCTTCAATATCTACTCTTTTATACATTGATTGCTTCTCAAAGGGTCTAATTCTCCCTGTTTTTAATAGTAATAAGTGATTATGATTGCTTAGATAGATGTTTTTGGAAGTATCTAATCTAAGTAAATTATCACCATTAGGAAGTACAGGATTTAATTGTTTTATCTCTCCCGTTGAAGTGTTTACTAAAAAAATACATTGATAAAAAGGAAGTCCATAGTTAATTTCTCTTTTCGTAATAAAGTACAACAAATATTGATGATTAAGGTAGATTAACTTAGAATAATAGCTTTCATCCTTAAGTTCTTCAGAAGAAAAATAATCGTTTAAATTTAATGTTATAGCATTTATTTGACTAAATTTTTGAAGATTAACTCTATGAAAGTTTATGTTATTTTTATCTTTTAGAGTAAAACAGAATTCATTATTCACAGTATCCAAAGCAATCTCGTCATAACTGATATCTAATCGTTGTATGTTTTTTATAGTCCCGCCTTTTAAATTAATTTCACAATGCGCAATATTATCTTTTTCTAATAAAACAGCCTCAAATTCTTCTTTAATTTCATTTGTAGGAATTAGTTTTTTATTATTCAAAAATACTCCCCCTGACATTTTTCTTTCAATATATCAAATAACTCTATTTTATAAAAATTTGAAATAAAAAAAGTGAACACTATTGAGCTTTTTAAAGCATATTGTCCACTTTCTTTTTGTAATGAAATAATTTTGATATTATCTCCAAATATTACCGAAATACCATGAATGACCACCACTTGAAATCCATTTTCCTGGTTTGTTTTCATTTGGAACTGTTCCATGATAGTGAGGTAAATAATTTGGGAAAGGTCCATGTTGTTCTGGTCCTCTGTCTATATCTTTAAAGATAGATTTAGCTAATGCCTGACTTCTTGCAAAAATACTCTTGTTAATCATTAGACGAGCTTGGGCCTCGCCATCCGAGATTCCTTGACCAATTACTACATATTCTTCCCCTTTTTTATAATGTTCTGGGTAATATATCCAAGCTGCAAAATAGTTATTCTTTTTATATTTATTAGTCATTTGCATTGCTTCTGAAGCAACTACAAAATCCGAATTTGCAACATATATCATTGTTGCTCCTAATAGTAACAGTTCTAAGGCTTTCGTTAAGACAGGAATTGCTAAAGGGGCGACGAATACAGCAAATGGAGTAATTTCAGTTTCATTGTTTGACTTATCTAAATCATCAAAATCAATAATTTCTCCAGTCTCTATATTTACTAAGTGACCGAGAAATTCAGATTCCTGAGTATATTCATTGCTTTCCAAAGCATCTACAATCATTTCGTACTTAGTTCCATTATGTTCTAAATACATCTTTCTATGTTCTTTATCGATTGAAGTAGTATAAGTTTTACCGTTTTCTAAATATGTAATTGCTGTAATTCTATCATCATTTTGTGTTATTACAGCATCATTAGGTAAATTGCTAATAATATACTTATTCATATCGACTTCTGAATTTGCACTTACTTCAATACTAGTCGAAAAAATGGTTGTGAATGCGAATACCGCAATTAACACAATAGCAAAAGTTTTATTAACATAATTTCTCATTTTTACCAAAACACTTCCTTTCTCAATATATTACAATATTACAATTATTGTGGTTTTTTTACAATGCTGTTTTTACATAATTTTTCAATAATTACTCATTTCTAAAAAATAAATTTTTGCTAAAGACCAAATCTAAGGAAACGGTAAAAAAGATAAATGCCCACATTAGAGCCTGTGTACGCGAAGCTTTTGATGAGGCTATAATTCCTTCAAACTTTACTCGCAATGCAACAATTTCTGGCCAAGACTCCAAAAAGAGTGATGAAAAGCATATTAACTATACAGAAAGCAAGCTGTTGTCCAGTTATCTAATGAAATCACTAAAAGAAGATAATAGACCTGTATACTACATTATTTTATTAGCTTTGAAATCAGGGATGCGCTTTGCTGAAATAATCGCACTTACTAAAAAGATTTTAATTTCAAAGACAACACCATCAACATTAACAAGACATGGGGATATACATGTTCCTATGATGAAGGTAAGAAAAAGACCAAAACGGAAAGTTCAAACCGCATAATTAAAATAGACAAGGTAACGATGAGTCTGTTCAATCATTTTTTTCGAAGTGACACCTGAGAATATTCATAAATTGGTGTTTTATAAACCCGCTTCTATAAAATGTTTTCAGCAATACAGGTGTTAATAAAGGATTTAAAAAAATACTTCTTGATTTACTGATAGAAGAAATTTCAATTCATGGTTTACCCCATTCTCACGCTAGTATTTTATTTTACACAGGAATTTCAGTTCAGTATATTTCCGAACGACTTGGACATGCAGATGTTGATACAACAATTCGAATTTACACTCACCTCATCAAAGAGCTTCGTGAAGAAGATGAAAATAATACAGTCAATATTCTAGTTGCTTTATAATTTTACACATATTTTACACAATGTTATTTACAAACCCGCATGAATACTGATATGATTGCACTTGCTCTACGTGGTTCGTAACCATCCCACGCAAAAAAACTAAGGAGAAATGAATATGAAGATAAAATTTTTAGCAGCAAGTGGTATTATTGCAGCGCTATATATTGCGGTGACAATGCTTGTTGCACCGTTTGGTTTTACAGAGGTACAATTCCGTGTATCTGAAATGTTTAACCATTTAGTTGCCTTTAACCCACGCTTTGCCGTAGGGATCATTATTGGCGTATTGATCTCTAATCTATTTTCACCACTTGGCATTTACGATTTAGTGTTTGGTGTTGGTCATTCGATGATTACACTTGGACTGTTCATTTTAATCTGTAAATATGTCAAAAATATTTGGGCACGTTTAATTATTAATACATTATTATTTACTTGCACAATGTTTATTATTGCCTTCGAGTTGAATTTGGCCTTAGAACTACCATTCTTCTGGACTTGGCTAACAGTGGCGGCAGGTGAATTTATTGTGTTAGCTGTTGGTGCACCGATTATGTATGCACTCAATAAACGCCTTCACTTTGATCATTTGATTTAACAGACGAGTCTTTTTAGATTCGTCTTTTTTTCTTGACACTATTCTGAAAATAAACTACAATTCTTTCTAAATAAATGCAAGGAAGAAGAGTAGTAGCAAGCATGGTTACTTTCAGAGAGCTGGTGGATGGTGCAAACCAGTAGTAGGTACTTGTGAATGGACTTCAGAGCAGCCTTATTAAATGTAAGGCCGATTCACTCCCCGTTATCGGAGTAAGAAAGCGCGCAAAAATTGCGAATGAAGGTGGCACCACGGTTACTCGTCCTTTTTAAGAGGATTAGAGTGGCTTTTTTTATGGAAAAATTAGCATAGAGGAGTCGAGTAAAGATGAGTAAAGTAGTAGAGAAAAAAGGTTATTTTGGAGAATTTGGCGGAAGCTTTGTTCCAAAGGAGCTTCAAAATGTCTTAACTATTCTAGATGAGCATTTCCAAAATTTTAAAGATGATGAAGAATTTAAAAAAGAATTGGATTACTATTTCCGTGAGTATGTTGGTCGTAAATCCCCACTTTATTTTGCAGAAAATTTAACAAAGCAATTGGGTGGCGCAAAAATTTATTTAAAACGTGAAGATCTTAATCATACAGGCTCACATAAAATTAATAATGTCTTGGGACAGATTTTACTAGCCAAACGTATGGGGGCAAATCGCGTTATTGCCGAAACAGGTGCAGGTCAACATGGTGTAGCAACTGCGACTGCTTGTGCCATGTTCGGAATGGATTGCACTATTTATATGGGCTTAGAGGATACAAAACGTCAAGCATTGAACGTGTTTCGCATGGAGCTTCTTGGCGCGAACGTAGTAGCTGTTGATAAAGGGCAAGGACGTTTAAAGGATGCAGTTGATGAAGCATTCGCTGACTTAGTCGAAAACTATGAAACAACGTTTTACTTATTAGGTTCAGCAGTTGGGCCACATCCCTTCCCATCAATGGTTAAACACTTCCAATCTGTGATTAGTCGCGAAAGTCGTGAACAGATTTTAGAAAAAGAAGGAAAGCTACCAGCAGCGATCCTTGCCTGTGTTGGCGGTGGCAGTAATGCCATTGGAGCATTTGCAGACTACATTGCAGATGAACAGGTTCGTCTTATTGGAATAGAGCCAGATCAAGCTGCTACATTAAACGAAGGTTCGCCCGGAGAGCTACATGGCTTCAAATGCTTAGTATTACAGGATGCAGACGGCAATCCACTACCAACCTATTCAATAGCTGCTGGTTTAGATTACCCTGGAGCAGGTCCAGAACATAGTCATTTAAAAACAATTGGCCGTGCTGAGTATGTGACTGTGACAAACAAAGAAGTCCTTGAGGCATTTCAAGTACTTTCGAAGGTTGAAGGGATTATTCCTGCCCTTGAGAGCTCACATGCGGTCGCACATGCTCTAAAATTAGCACCAACTTTATCATCTGAAGAAAGCATTATTATTAATATCTCAGGTCGTGGTGATAAAGACGTGGAACAGGTTTTCCACATGTTAACTAAATAATTCAATAAAAGAGTGACTTCTATAAAAGGAAATCGCTCTTTTAACTATATCAATGATCTAGGTATATTTCGGCAATACTATCACAAAGCTTAGCTTTTAGGAACTGTCAATATTCAGAACACAAATATATTTCAGTTACGTAATTTAATCTATATATGCCAACAATTCTCTTTTATAGACACATAAAAAAACGGATGTAGACTAATTCTACATCCGTCCTTTAATGATTAGGAAATTGCCTTTTTATGCAGTTTCATTTTTAGTTTTTCTAACATATCTATCGTCATTTTGGCTAAATCATACTCTGCTTTGAAGCCCCACTCTTTTTGAGCTGCGTCAATATTTAAAGAGTTTGGCCAACTGTCTGCAATCGCTTGACGCACTGGATCAACCTGATAATCCATTGTGAAATTTGGCAAATGCTTCTTGATTTCAGCTGCGATTTGTGATGGTTCAAAGCTCATCGCTGTAATATTAAAGGCATTGCGATGAACGAGCTTACTACCATCTGCCTCCATTAAATCTACAATAGCTTGTAAGGCATCTGGCATGTACATCATATCCATAAACGTACCTTCCTGAATATAAGATGTGTACTTACCTTGCTCAATTGCTTCATAGAAAATTTCTACTGCATAATCAGTTGTACCACCACCTGGAGGTGTTACATAAGAAATTAATCCAGGGAAACGTACACCACGTGTATCAACACCAAAACGATTGAAGTAATAATCGCATAATAATTCACCCGCTACCTTATTTACACCATACATAGTTGTTGGACGTTGCAAAGTATCCTGCGCTGTATCTTCCTTCGGTGTAGATGGACCAAATGCTCCTATTGAACTTGGCGTGAAAAATTGCATATTTAACTCACGAGAAACTTCCAATGCATTCATTAAACCGCCCATATTTAAATTCCAAGCTAACAATGGATTTCTTTCAGCTGTGGCTGATAGTAATGCTGCTAAATGCATCATCGTATCTGCACCAAAGTCCTTTGCTAAATCGTGCATTCTTTGTCCATCTGTCACGTCCAATATTTCAAATGGGCCCTTAGTATGTTCAAGCTTTCTAATGTCTGTAGCAAGTATATTGTCCTCTCCATAAATACCACGAAGTTTTTCTACAAGCTCAGAACCAATTTGACCAAGTGCCCCAGTAACAATAATCTTTTTCATTTCTCAAAACCTCCACATATGAACAATTGTACTTGCTGAAAGTACAAATATATATTGATAAACATTGATTTAATAACACTTTCAATGAAACTCATTATAATGTGTTCGTTTTGAAAATACAACAATTATATTAATAATATTCATTAAAAGGAACATATAATCCCTTACTTCCAGTATATGAGCACTCAAAAAATATTGTGCTACAAAAATATACAAAATACAATTGTACACCTCAAAAATACAAAAAATTAAATCTTTCATAAACTAGTTTTGTAACCACGCAAAAAAAGAACCTTCTTTGCTAATTTCCGCAAAAAAGACTCCTTTTCAACATTATTCTTTAATATTAAATTAGATTGAAAAACGTTTAACAGCAATTTGCAAAACTTTTGATACTTTGCGCAATTCTTTAATGTAATTATGGAATTGTTGTTGAGCTGTTAATTGATCTGCTGTTAATGTAGCAACATGCTTAGTGGATACAGCATTCGTATCCGATATAGCTGTTAACATAACCGCATCCTCACTCACCTTTTGGGTGTGAGTGGCTATCTCTTGAACTGTAGCAGATACTTCCATCATATAAGGCTTGATTGTATGTACTTTTTCTAAAATTTGATCAAAACTTGTCGCTGTTTGTCCTGTTACGGCAACACCTTTTTCAGTAGCCAACAACACGCCCTCCATCATTTGTACTGCATAGCTCGAATCTAAATGGATGTTTTGTACAATGGATGTAATCGTTTGTGTTGATTGGACTGTTTGTTCCGCAAGCTTCCGCACCTCATTGGCTACAACTGCAAACCCCTTTCCATGTTCTCCTGCTCTTGCTGCTTCAATGGATGCGTTTAACGCTAGTAAGTTGGTTTGTGCTGTTATTTTTTCTATGACCTCAATCATTTGATCGATTGATGAGGCACGCTCAACCAAGTTAAAGATAGCTGTATTCGATTTTTCTACGGCCTGCTTAATCACTTGCATTTGCATTAAATTAGCCTGTACAATTTCAGTTCCACTCTCAGCATCTCTTGCTGTTTGATGCGCAAAGCTTTCCACGACCTGCACTTTTTCTAAAATGACTTGTACATCATTTAAAACTTCCTCTAAAGAAGCAGTATTGGAAGCCAATTTACTAGTAGAAGCAGCCGTTGAATCTGAAATAGATTGTACATCTTTTGCTATTTTTAACGTTGTTGTTGATGATTGCTCTGAGGATCCTTGCAATTTACCTGTCATTTCTTCTACTTCATAGGCGCTGTCCGTTACAGTATGGAGTAGGTGTTTTACCTCTGTGACCATTTGATTGTAAGACAGTACTACCTCACCAAGCTCATCATGGGCAACATAACTTGCATTCGCAGTGAAATCGCCTTGTTCTGCTCGTTTTAATAATGATTTCAATTGACGTGTTGGTACATTGACTGCCTTAGTTGCGATAAATCCTATCAGAATGACAAGCAACACCACTGCTAAGCATACGCCACCTAGTAACCAATAACCAAATTGCACATCTTGTTGATAATACTTCTGTTGATCCTTCGCTTTTTCAACCAAATAATTTTGTGTTTCTTCTAATAATGTATGGCTTTCCTGACTTATTGGTAGAAATGTCAGCGTATAGAACTGCTCTAGCTCACCTTGGTTCAATTGCTTATAACTCTCAATCAATTCTCCTTGTTTCTTCAGCAAGGATTTAAATTTTTTAATTTGATGACTCATTTTTTTATCAATTTCTTGGCTATCCAATTGCTTTAAAGGCTGTGCCATCTCTTTTAAAATAACCGTCATTTCTTGATAGTCACCCTGAGCATCTACGATAAAATCTAATTGACGCTGTGATTCTTCTAGCTCATTCAGCCAACCGATTGGGACAAGTCCCTGTGTGTAACTCTCACTTGCATGCCACGACATCTTCCTTAAATAATCCACACTAAATACACCCAGCAATACATTCGATAATACACAAACAATCATGAGTACAAGTAACTTGTCCTTCACCTTTATGAAACGGAAAAAATGCATGATCCTTGGCTCCTCCTCCAACTCTTACCAATAATGATAGTATGAAGATATAAAGCCAGTGTTATGTTTTTGTAAAGATTGCAAGAAGAATTAAGAATTTATGCCCATTATCTAGTTTTATATAGGTAATTTACCACACAAATAACTCCCTACCATTGATCCTTAATTATACTATTTCTGCCACCGTAACCTTCCATGCATTCCAAACGTTTATCGTATTAATAAAGAATGGAGGTATTATATTTCTCTCAACTCAAGAGGTTGGATGTAAGTTTAGTAGTTCATTTTCTTCTACTAGGTGGGATTAGCTGTCTTTTTGTCCACTCCAGTAGTGTAAATTAAGCTCCTTCAATATTATCGAACATCATGCTTATGGGAATTGTTATGACTATTCATAAGTCTTATAAAGGTAATATGTTTAAAGTAGAGGACTAACAAAATGCAAGTAGAGAAAAGACCTTCCTATTCTCTACTTGCTAAATTAAAAGGGGGGATTAATTAGTTAAAAACTCCTTAATACTAGCATTATATTGATCGATAAATATTTTCGCTTCATTATTAGGTAGTTTTAATGCAGCTAATGCGGCACCGCCAACTGGTAGGCTATAAGCACCCATAAAGTCATACTGATTGCTATTATTTTTATCAATGGAGGCTAATTTTTCAATAAATAACGTCAACTCATTAAAAACTCCACCAGCTAGCACGACTTTGACACGCGTATCTGAAAACGGATTTTTTTTGTAACAAGCATCTATACTTTGATAAAAAACATGGCACACTTGATCCAGAATCGTGTTCGCTACAGCATCACCTCTTTTAGCGCAATCAATGGCAATCTTACTTAAAGGAGAGATTGTATCTCTCGGATGTCCTTTTCCATAAACAATTTCAATTATTTGTGGAATGGATTGTAATTGAAAATAATTTAATACTGCGGATGTGAGGCTTGTTTCTGGTCCTCTTTTATCAAATGCTTTAAACACCGCTTTTAATGTGCGAATACCAATATCATAGCCACTGCCTTCATCATCAAAAATATAGCCCCATCCTGCCGTACGCTCAACTCTGCCAGACGAATCTATACTTAATGTAATTGCACCTGTACCAGAAATCTGTACAATGCCAGACTGACCTAGTGTACCAGCATACAGCGCGTTCAACCCATCATTCGACAGTGATAATTGACAGCCTTCAGGTAATAGCGAGGTTAATAATGTGTGGGTAATTTCCTCATTATTATTTTCCGTTACGCCAGATAGTCCCGCATGGCACTTCGTAATTTGATGAAAATCATAAGGTTGTTGTCTTTTTAAATCATTTATTAGTTCTGTTATCGTCTGCGTAAATTGCTCTAAGCTCATAGATGTGGGATTACTTTTACCTGTTTCTGCTAGTGCTATAACTTGCCCACGAAATGTTGAGATTGTCGCAATTGTTTTTGTTCCACCACCGTCAATTGCCAAAACATACAAGTACCTTCACCTCTATACGATTTTAATTGTAGAAACAATTTCTCCTACTTCCTGCCCTGCGTCATTACGCACAAATGCAGGAGACAAGGCTTTAATACGCTCAATCGTTTCTTGATTTGTATACTGAATTTGTTCCATCTAGTTGACATCTACCACCCACCGCTAATTACTCCAAGGCTTTTAGAACCATATCAATATTCTTTACAGCTTATTTACACTATCCACAACCACATCGAGTATACGATCAAGATCTTCTTGTACAATATTAAGTGGTGGTGATAGCGTTAAGACATTATTAAACCCTGCAACAGTTGCTCCATTTTTTCCAATGATAACCCCTTGTTCTTTACATTTGGCAATGACAGCATTCACCTTCTCCACTGGTAAAGGTTCTTTCGAGACTTTATCTGCAACTAATTCAATCCCAATTAATAAACCTTTGCCACGCACATCTCCTACATTTGGATGATGCTGCAATTGTTGCTGCAATGTTTGTAGTGTTGCAGCGCCAATTTCCTTGGAACGCTCAAACAACGCTTCTTGCTCAAGAATTTCAATATTTTTTAATGCAACTGCACATGCCACAGGAGAGCCTCCAAATGTATTCACATGGCGGAAATAGCTGTATGCATCTGAGCCCTTAAACGCCTCATAAATTTCACGCTTCACGGCTGTTGCTGATAATGGTAAATAGGCACTTGTAATTCCTTTAGCCATCGTAATTATATCTGGCTTAACACCGTAGTTCATAAATCCAAAAGGCTTACCTGTTCGACCAAAGCCACAAATAACCTCATCCACAATCAGTAAAGCACCATGCCTTTTACACACTTCCTCAATGCCTTTTAAATAATTCTCTGGAGGCATAATGACACCGCCACCTGTAATAATAGGCTCTAAGATCATAGCTGCAATTGTGTCACTCAGTTCCCATGTCATCGTTTTATCTACAGCCTTTACACTCGCTAAATCCAATGGCGCAATAGCATCGCTTTCATGCTCACGATATTGATCAGGTGGTGCGACATGGATAAAACCTGGAGATAGTGGCTCGTATTTATATTTGCGCTCCGCCTGCCCCGTTGCCGCTAAAGCCCCAAAGGAGTTACCATGATAAGCACGGTAGCGTGAGACAATTTTATAGCGTGAGCTTTGTCCTTTTTGCTGATGGTATTGCCGAGCAATTTTAAAGGCTGTTTCATTCGCCTCTGATCCACTATTGGAGAAGAAAATAACGTAATCTCCACCAAGTAGTTCATTTAGCTTCTCAGCTAATTCCACTGCAGGCAAATGACCCTGAGATAATGGTGCATAAGCATTTTTCATCATTTGCTCATGTGCCGCATCTGCTAACTCTTTCCGTCCATAGCCAACATTGACACACCAAAGCCCTGCCATTGCATCAATATATTCCACACCATCTGTATCCATAATTCTTGCACCATCAGACCTTTCTACTACATATGTGGCTTGCGGATTATATGGTTTCATAGAATGCCAAACATATTGCTCATCCTTGGATAATACATCACTTTTAAGATTTGTCTGTGTCATCATCAAACACCCCTCACTATATTAGTTTTTCGCATCATTATTACTTGGGAACGCAAAGGAACTTGTTGTATCCTCCGTTTCATCTGGCCAGCGCTCAGAAATCGTTTTGGCCTTTGTAAAGAATCTTGCCTGATCTGGGCCAAACATATGCCCTTCACCGAACTTAGAGCGTTTCCATCCACCAAAGTTATGATAGCCAACAGGGATTGGTATAGGTACGTTCACACCTACCATGCCGACTTCTATTTCCTCTTGGAATTTCCGTGCTGCTGCTCCACTGCTTGTAAACATGGTTACCCCATTGCCAAGTTCATGGTTATTGATTAAATCTATTGCCTCTTGTAATGAGTCCACCCCTACAACAATACGTGCTGGACCAAAGACCTCTTCTTTAAAGATCTTCATTTCCGATGTGACATTATTAAGGAGGGTTGGGCCAAGATAAAAGCCATTTGACGTTTCACATACTTTCGGATTTCTTCCGTCAATCACAAGATTTGCCCCTTCAGTGACTGCCTCATCGATAGAACGAATAATCGTTCCTTTCGACTCTTTAGTGATGACTGGTCCGAAATCGACGTCTTTTTCTGTATAGGGTCCAACCTTTAGTTGAGAGATTTTATTTTTTAATAGTTCCGTAAACCGTTGTTCGGTATCTTTGCCTACAACAAGTGCACCTGAAATCGCCATACAGCGCTGTGATGCTGCACCATATGCTGCTCCTAAAAAGGCATTCGCCGTTTGTTCTAGGTTGGCATCTGGCATCACAATCATAAAGTTTTTCCCACCACCAAATGCCGCAACACGTTTATTGTGCTTTGTTCCTGTTTGATAAATATATTCAGCAACAGGTGTTGAGCCAACAAATGAGATAGCTTGAATCTCTTTATTTTCTAATAGTTCATTGACAGCCTCTTTATCTCCATTGACAACAGTCCAAATGCCATCTGGTAAACCTGCCTCTTTCCATAATTGACTTATATAGAGAGCGGACATCGGTACGCGCTCTGATGGCTTTAATATAACGGCATTTCCTACTGCCACAGCCATGCTTGTAATCGCAAGCGGTACCATAACAGGGAAATTAAATGGTGCGATAGTTGCCACTACGCCGAGTGGTGATTTGGCAGAAAAGGCATTTATATTACCACCTACATTGACTGAGTACTCTCCTTTTAGCATTTGCGGTGCACTGATCGCCATATCAACGGATTCAATACCACGAACGATTTCACCTTTTGCATCGTCCTTTGTTTTACCACTTTCCTGACAAATCACATCGATAAGCTCTTCCTGTTTTTCTACTAACAACTGACGGAATCGATGTAACACTTCTACCCGTTTACCAATTGATCGTTTTTTCCATGCTGGAAAGGCTTCTTTTGCAAGCTGAATAGCATGCTTTACCTCATCTCTTGAAGCAAGTGGTACTCTTGCAATAACCTCTCCTGTTGATGGATTATAAACCTCTGAAAATCGGCCACTTGTACCAGCTACCTCTTCCCCTTGGATAAAATGTGTGAGCGTTTTCATTTCTTGCTGAACTGTCATAATTAGACCACTCCTTTATCGTATTATTGTTCAAAATCGAATTCTTCTTTGCTAAAAATAGAACTTGATTCATCGGGTTGTTTAATCGTCTTTTTCTTTTGAGTAAGCACATAGAAAATCATCATAATAGCGACGACAACGCATGTAAATAAAATTTGTGAGCGCATAGACTCTATAAAGAACATCGCCATTAATAAAGCTGTTGTAGCGAGTATTGTGAAATACGTTAAATAAGGGAAAAACCACATCTTCACCTTTAATAGCTCTAAATTTTCTTGTTCAATCTTGCGTCGCATTCTTAATTGTGAAAAGGCAATGATTAAATAAAGTATTAAAGTAATCGCACTACAAGAGCTCAGTAAAAACATAAAAACTTTATCTGGTGAAACATAATTCATAATAACTGCAATATACGAGAAAAATGTTGCTGCTAAAATGGCATTGACAGGTGCACCCTTTTTGTTTAATTTTAAAAATGCTTTTGGCGCTTCTCCCTTTTCTGCTAAAGAAAATACCATGCGTGATGTTGCATAAAGTGCTGAATTTAAACACGATAGCACCGCTGTTAACACAACAAAATTCATAATTTGTGCGGCAGCAGGAATTCCAATATAATCGAGTACCGCTACATAAGGACTTGTTAAAATATCGGAGGAATGCCAAGGCAATAGCGTTACTACAACCGCTATAGAGCCCACATAGAAAATTAAAATCCGCCAAGTAATGGAATTGGTAGCTTTCGTTACAGCAGCTAATGGTTCATCTGATTCACCAGCAGCAATGGCCACAATTTCTGTTCCCATGAAGGAGAAAATAACAATGACGACACCCATTAGAACAGCACCAAAACCATTAGGTAAAAAACCACCTTGCCCGACTAGATTGGTCATACCTACAGCATTAAAGTTTGGGGCGATGCCAAAAATAATGAAGGCACCAAGACCAAGGAAAACCACTATACTTGCAACCTTAATAAGAGAGAACCAATACTCAAACTCACCAAATGCTTTGACAGAAAGAACATTCGTTAAAGTAAGTGCTACGGTTAGTAACAAACTTAATAGCCATAAAGGCATCCCGTCATACCAATATTGAATAATGGCTGCCGCTGCTGTTGCTTCTAGTGCAATCGCAATGACCCAGAAAAACCAGTACAGCCATCCAATCATAAAACCTGCCCACGGGCCAATGGCTTCATGCGCATAATGTGCAAATGAGCCACTCGTTGGATTAACAGCTGCCATTTCGCCTAGCATACGCATAACTAAAATAACGATAATTCCTGCAAATATATACGATAAAATGGCCCCTGGACCAGCTAAATTAATAACTGAACCACTCCCCATAAATAGGCCAGCACCGATTACTCCTGCAATAGCAATCATCGTCATATGCCGCTTCTTTAACCCTCTTTGTAAATGCGTTTGTTGCTCCATATCTGTCACCCCTTTTAGTAGATTGCTTGATCGCTTACAAAAATTTTACATGTTTCATAACGTTGAAGTAATAGACAAACTGTAAAATTATATACTTTTGTTTTAAACATAATGTAAAATAGACTAAATATTCTCAAAATACTATATCCACGAATTTATAAGAAAATATAAATCATCAAACAGAAAAAATATACAATGCGTATAACTAAGGGAGGGGCTAAATTGAGTCCGTTTCAACTTAAAGTACTAGATGTTTTGGAAAATAAGTATTTTCGTAAGGCAGAGGTTGTGGCAGGTCATGAAGGATTATCAAGGATTATCAAATGGGTACATGTTCTTGAAATCGTACAAGTTGATCATTTTTTAGTTGGTGAGGAGTTAGTATTAACAACAGGAATTAGTCTCCAGCATAGTATCGCTAATTTTACCGCATTTGTAGAAGCCATCATTCAAAAAAATTGTGCTGCTCTTTGTATTGAGTATGGCTCTTATATTCAGACCGTTCCAAAAGCAATACTAGCACTGGCAAACCGGCATCAGTTTCCCATTATTGTTTTTCATGAGGCAGTTCCTTTTGTTCGTATTACGCAGGATTTACATAGCCAAATTATCAATCAGCAATATTTAATGATTTCTTCGCTAGAATCTTATGCACAAGCTTTGAACAAAAATGCTGTCTTAGGACAAAACACAGAAGATATTTTACAAAATATGTATAATGAATTAAAAACACAAATCATGTTTTCCATTAAGGGACGCAATCCTATCTTTTTCCCCAATACGACACACCAAAAACGTCAGCAGCTATTAACATTGAACAAGTCTGCTCAGCAATTTAAACATGGGCCTATTTTTATCTTTGATCAGCATTATGCAAATTTAACACTCTATCGAGAGGATGGACTATTTTCAGAGTTTGAATTATTAATATTAGATCGTACAGCAACGGCGCTGGCACAGCTATTAATGCGAGAGTTTTATATTGAGGAAAAAAAGAATATTGAGGATGCTACAATTTTAGTCGATTGGATTGATCAAAAATTATCTAAGGAAGAAATCTATAAATTTATCGTTACACATTACGCGGGCTATACACAATCTAGTGGAGCTGTCTTTATTTTATCCTCTCCTACTACAATGACAAAGACACAGGAGGATATGGTCTATAGTAAGCTTTATTATCGAAATCTCTTTGAGCAACATGGATTTATGCCATTTTTATTCGAAAGAAAAAGCTATATTATTTTTATTTTACTTCATACGAAAGACAGTAAAGCTATTCGTGACATATTGAATAGCATTTTTTCCACACTGCCCAATACCGACTTTTATAAAAAGCAGCAAGCACAAGGTTTTCAAATAGCCGTTGGAAAGGTTGTTTGCGATGTAGAAGAAATTCCTAAAAGCTATCAAACTGCTTTAGAAACTTTATATATTTGCCGCAAAGTGCAAACGTCCTCTTTCTTTTATGATGATTTGCATTTATATCATTTAATCTATAAATTACAAATGCAAGTGAATTTACAGGAAGTGATTTACGATTATTTACAGCCCGTTATTGAGTACGACAAAAAATACAATAGCAAGCTTCTTGAAACATTACAGGTTTATTTACAAACAAATGGCTCCAAGCAGCAAACAGCCAACCAATTATTTATTGTTCGTCAAACACTATATCATCGCTTAAGAAAGCTTGAAGGTTTACTAGGTGAAAATTTCATGAAAGGACATAACCGCATTACATTAGAATTTATGCTATTGGCAAATTCATTGATTGAGGATAAGGGCTAGAAAAAAGATGGCACGCTCAAAAGATTACTCCCTCTTGAGCGTGCCCCTCTATTAGCCTTTCACGACAACATCATGATATAGTCCTGGTCTACGGTCGTCATAAACTGGAATTCTTCCACGTACTTCATCGACAATAGAAAAATCTACATCAATCACCGCTACTTCTTCATCCTCTGCACCGATCCAAAGTACTTCTCCCCAAGGCTGTATGATCATCGATTGGCCATTAAAGTTTTCTACCTTTTTTGAAATGCGATTAACTGCTATTACAAAACATTGGTTCTCAATCGCACGAGCTTGCAGCAATGTTTTCCAATGATCAATCCTTGGTGTTGGCCACTGGGCTGGTACAAATAATACCTTTGCTCCTTGTAATGCGTGTGCACGTAACCATTCTGGGAAACGAATATCATAGCAAATGACCCCAGCAGCTTCAATATCTCCTAGAGCAAATCGATTCATTTCATCCCCTGCTTCTAAGTAGAGATGCTCATCCATTAAACGGAAAAGATGTGCTTTGCTATATTCCCCTACAAGTTCTCCATTGCGATCAAATGTATACATCGTATTATAAAATTTGTCGCCTTTCTTCGTTGAAACAGAACCACCTACAATATGTACACCAAGTTCCTGTGCTAATTCAGCCAAGAAGGATTTCGTACGTTCACCATCGACATCCGCTAGTTCAGGCAGCTTCTCTAACGCATAGCCTGTATTCCACATTTCAGGCAGCACAATGATTTCTGCTCCTTTTTTTGCCACTTCTCGAATCTTGTCCTCAGCTCGTGCAAAATTTTCTTCTACTTTGCCAAAGCCAACATTTAATTGAATACAACCGATTTTCATAGCCATTCCTCCTCTAGACAATTAACAAAAAAAGTAATACTATTTGCTTCATATTCTTCAATAATAATTATTATATTCTGAAAAGGGTGATCATGCATGGAATTCTCTAAAAAACTACAGCAACTACCCACTCAATTTTTTGCAGCGTTAGTTCAAAAAGTAAATAATGCCTTAGAAGAAGGTCGCGATGTCATTAATCTTGGTCAAGGAAATCCCGATCAACCAACGCCCCCTCATATCATTCAAGCATTACAGGAGGCGGCTGAAAATCCACAAAATCACAAATATTCACCATTTCGCGGTATCGCTGAATTACGCCAAGCAGCTGCCGACTATTATAAACGTGAATATAATGTGAATCTAAATCCTGACACAGAGGTAGCGATTCTTGGCGGGACAAAAATTGGACTCGTTGAGCTACCTTTAGCCGTATTAAATCCAGGTGATACAATGCTCTTACCAGACCCTGGCTATCCAGATTACTTATCAGGTGTCGTATTAGGTGATGTCCATTTTGAAGTGATGCCACTTTTAGCTGCAAATGATTTCTTACCTAATTATCATACATTACCTGATGAAGTGAAAGAGAAGGCGAAGCTACTTTACCTAAATTACCCGAACAACCCTACAGGTGGTACAGCAACACTTGCGTTTTTTGAAGAGACCGTTCGCTTTGCGAAGGAACACAATATTATCGTATCACATGATTTTGCTTATGGGGCAATAGGATTTGACGGTAATAAACCTATTAGCTTCCTACAAGCTGAGGGGGCAAAAGAAGTAGGAATTGAAATGTACACACTCTCCAAAACTTATAATATGGCAGGCTGGCGTATAGGCTTCGCTGTCGGTAATGCCGACATTATTGCTGCCATTAATCTGATTCAGGATCATCTGTTTTGTAGTCAATTCCCTGCTATTCAACAAGCAGCAGCAACGGCACTTACAGCTTCCCAAGAATGTGTGGATGAACTGCGAGCTACCTATGAAGGTCGCCGCAATGTATTCATTGAAGAAGCTCAAAGAATTGGTTGGCATGTAACGGCTCCAAAAGGCTCCTTCTTCGCATGGCTCCCTGTACCATTCGGCTATACTAGCGAGCAGTTTGCCGATTTATTATTGGAAAAGGCTGATATCGCTGTAGCAGCAGGCAATGGCTTCGGCCGATATGGCGAAGGCTATATCCGTGTTGGTTTACTTGTTAGCGAGGAACGCTTACGTGAAGCAATCCATAGAATCGAACAATTACAATTATTCAACCCTTAACCATGACATGAGGCTGGGACAAAAGTAAAAATGTTAGACCGATTATAAGCTCGGTCTAACATTTTTTAATTCAGGAAGGAACATGCAACTCAGTGAAAAGAAAAAGTTAGTACATTTTCGCTATTTTTCAATTTTCCTTGGCTGCTGTAAACCGTGTTCTAATGGATAAAATTGAACATGGCCTGTTTCTTCATCAAATTTTCGAAAGTGCTGGATGCCTTGAACCTCAGCTAGCACTATGTCAGCCGTAATGACAGGGTTCCCCCTCTTCATTAAATGCCCCCCTGACACGATGCCCCATTGATCACTCATAGAACCATGGAAATGTGTTTCATATCCCCCATCGCGCTTACATACTACGCCAGAGCCTTGGATCAATTCAAGTGGCCCCTCTTTTTTTATGACATCGCTAAAACTTACGTTAATCTGAGATGTTTCATCAGGTACTAAATAAACAAAGCTACTCTTTTGAAGGCTACCTATACAGCTAACAATTGTTGCTGACTCAATATGGTTCTCCTCACAAAGTGCCTCCATTCCTTCAATAATGTCTGTACCCATTAGCAATCGAGCACTTACAACCTTGCCAAATGAACCTATACCATAATTAACTCTTACAGACATTGCTATCCCTCTTTCATGACGAAATATTATAATAATATAAAAAATTTAAAAAATATTTATTGACTTACTATAACCTATAAATTATATTAGTTCTATCGGAATTACAAAAAAATATGATAAATCTCTTATCAAGAGTAGCTGAGGGACTGGCCCTATGAAGCTCGGCAACCTCCTTTTAGAAGGAAGGTGCTAAATCCTGCAAACGATTATCGTTTGATAGATAAGAGAGGACATTTTTTCATGAGCCTCTCTTAGTTTGTAAGAGAGTTTTTTTATTTTCAAAAACCGATAAAAACAATCTTGGAGGTAGTTTTCATGAAAAAGAAAAATAAATTTTTAGTAGGTTTAGCAAGTCTTACATTAGCAGCAGCTCTAGCAGGTTGTGGCTCTAAAGAAGAGAGTAAAGGTCAAGCTGAAGCAATTAATGAAAATAAAATCGTCGTAGGTGTCACATCTGGTCCACACGAACAAATCGCAGAAGTTGCAGCGAAAGTAGCCAAAGAAAATGGGCTAGAAGTAGAGCTTAAATCATTTTCTGATTATGTTTTACCTAATACATCTTTATCTGAAGGTGATCTTGATGCGAATAGCTATCAACACGAGCCTTTCCTCGATACGTTTAATAAAGATCATGATACAGATTTAGTAACAGTAGGCAAAACGATTTTAAATCCAATGGGTATTTACTCTGAAAAATATAAATCCTTTGAGGACATTCCAGATGGTGCAACGTTTGGTTTACCAAATGATCCAACAAATGGTGCTCGTGCCCTCTTTGTTTTACAAGAAGCAGGCTATATAAAATTAAAAGATGGGGCAGATTTAACAGCCTCTATCCGTGATGTAGAAGAAAACAAAAAGAATTTAAAATTCATCGAATTAGAGGCAGCTCAAATTCCTAAGCAGCTTAGTGAAGTAGATGTAGCAGCTATTAATACAAACTTCGCATTGGAAGCTGGCATTAATCCTAAAGATGACGCTATTCTTTTAGAATCTACTGACTCTCCATATGTGAACTATATTGTGGTACGTGCAGAAAATGAAAATGACCCAACAATTAAAAAGTTCGTTGAGGCTTACCAATCTGATGAAGTACGTCAATTCATTGAAGAAGAATTCAAAGGTTCAGTAATCCCTAGCTGGTAATACATTCAGGAAGCTTCTAGTAGCTGAAGAATCTGCCGAAATTCCTCTATGGAAAACGAGCAGATTCTTGCTTTTTAGGAGCTTGAGAAAGGAGCAATCAATCGGATGATTCAATTACAAAATATCTCAAAAGAATATAAGACGAAAAAAGACATCATTAAGGCTGTAGATGGAATCAATCTCCATGTAAAAAAAGGACAAATTCATGGTGTGATTGGCTATAGTGGTGCAGGTAAAAGTACACTCATTCGTTGCGTCAATCTACTAGAGCGACCTACAGCTGGAAAAGTGTTAATCGACAATGTGGACATTACTGCCCTTTCTCTTCATGAATTACGGCAAACACGCCAAAAAATCGGGATGATTTTCCAACATTTTAATCTATTAAAAACGGCAACCGTTTACCATAATATTGCTGTTCCTTTAAAGCTACTTGGCTATAACGAGAAAGAGGTAAAAAACCGTGTGGCTAAATATGCTGAAATTGTTGGATTAACAGACAAACTAGACAGCTACCCTAACCAACTTTCAGGTGGGCAAAAGCAACGTGTTGCTATTGCACGTGCCTTGGCACAGGAACCAGAGGTTCTACTTAGTGACGAAGCAACAAGTGCACTCGACCCTGAAACAACCGAAGCCATTCTTGAATTGTTGTTAAAAATTAACCGTGAATTAGGCATTACGATCCTGCTGATTACACATGAGATGAATGTCATTCAGAAAATATGTGATGAGGTTTCTGTTCTTGAATCAGGGAAAGTGGTGGAATTTGGTACAGCTATTGAACTTTTTGCTAAACCGAAGCATCCTACAACGAGAAAGTTTTTAAATACGATTTCACAACGTAATTTATCCCCTTCCCTGATCAAGCAGTTAAATGTTTCAGGCAGTGTCATTCGTTTAACCTTCCTAGGTGAAAGTACTGGTAAGCCATTACTAGCAGAAGTTACGAAAGTGTATGATGTACAACCAAATATTTTAACAGCAAATATTATTGAATTAAAAAACGGCATTGTTGGTAACATTGTGGTGCATTTACATGGAGAGCTTCACATTGTCCAAAAGGCACTCACATATTTTACGGAAAATGGCGTCGCGGTGGAAGAATTAGGAGGCGAATTTAATGAGTAGTATTCAAAGCTTCTTTACAGATTGGTCAGATGTAATTGGCAAATCAATTATCGAAACATTTCAAATGGTCGGAATTTCTTTATTGTTTTCCATTCTCATTGGGATTCCATTGGGGCTATTAATCGTATTAACACGACCAGGTCAATCCTTTGACAATAAATTTTTATATCAATTTTTTAATTTAGTCATCAATATTATACGTTCTGTCCCATTCATCATTTTATTATTCTTCATCCTACCTTTTACTAAGCTGATCGTCGGCACAACAATTGGGGTTAAAGGTGTTATCGTTCCGCTAGTTGTCTATACAGCTCCTTATATTGCTCGACTGATGGAATCTGCGCTATTAGAGGTGGATTCGGGAGTGGTAGAAGCCTACACAGCAATGGGTATTAAACGTCGCCATATTATTTGGCATGTGCTATTACGTGAAGCTCGTCCATCTATTATTTTAGGCTTAACAATTGCCACAATTGGTTTAATCGGTGCTACGGCTATGGCAGGAATGGTTGGTGCTGGAGGTTTGGGTGACCTCGCCTATCGTTATGGTCATTTACGCTATGAGGTCGATGTTATGTATGCAACTGTCTTTATCTTAATCATTCTTGTGCAAAGCATTCAATCCATCGGCAACCGCTTCGCTGCGAAATTGAAAAAGGATTAAGAGGAGAATGACAATGACAACTGAAATTTATGTAGAGAAAAATGGTTATATTGCAACGTTAGTGTTAAACCGACCTGATAAACGGAATTCCTTATCAAAGGCGATGTTTCAGAACATAGTAGAGCAACTTGAGCAGCTACGTGTAGATTCTTCTATTAAGCTCTTAATTGTCCGTGGCGTTAATGAAGTAGCCTTTTCATCTGGTGCCGATATTAGCGAGTTTTTAGATATTCGTTATGCCGCGGACAATGCCAAAGCCTATAATGATTTGGCTCTAAAGGCGATTGATACCCTCTATAAATTTCCTCACCCGACGATTGCTATGATTCAGGGTTTAGCCATTGGTGGTGGCTTAGAACTAGCCAACGCATGTGATTTTAGAATGGCGACACCAAAGAGTAAGCTTGGCATCACAGCGGCGAATATTGGTATTGTCTATAATCTTGAAAGTACAAAGCGTCTCATCAATCTTGTTGGTGTTGCCAAGGCGAAAGAGATTTTATACACAGCCAATATTTTTACAGCACAAGATGGAAAAAACATCGGTTTAATCACAGCCTTACATGAGCCAGAGGATATTGAAAGTGCCACGCTGCATTTTGCTGAACATCTATTAAGTAAATCCTCCATTGCAAACGCAGGCATCAAAAAAATGATCCAAGCAATTGTAGATGGTGAAAACGAAGAAAGCGATGAGCTGGCACAGATCGTTCTTAATTCATTTAGTTCAGATGATTATAACGAAGGTATTCAAGCCTTCTTAAACAAAAGAAAGCCTATTTTCAATAAATAAGTGAGGTAGTAACGATGACAAACATAACTGATGGTGATCTACTCTTAAAAAATATTACTGCACAAGCCCCCTTCCCCATTTGCTTTGCAGATTTAGAAAAGGCCGTAGCGGAAAAAATCGAAGCTGGACCTTTTGGCTATATCCGTTCAGGTGCTGGTGGTGAACAAACACTGCGCAATAATCGTGCAGCTTTCGAAAAGTATTCTATAGTTCCTCGCTTTTTAAAGGATGTTTCAAATGTTCAAACATCGATTAATTTGTTTGGTAAAACATACCCAACTCCATTGCTCTTTGCTCCCGTCGGCATGAACGGAATGGTTCATGATGAAGGTGAGCTTGCTGTAGTACGTGCTGCCGAGCATTTAAACATGCCCTATATTCAAAGCACCGTTTCCACTTATGCACTTGAAGAAGTTGCTCAAGCTGCTCCTTCTGCAACAAAATGGTTTCAATTATATTGGTCTACTAATGAAGAAATCGCTTTTAGTATGGTGGCACGAGCGGAGGCAGCCGGATTTGAAGCGATTGTTTTAACTGTCGATACAGTAATGCTTGGTTGGCGTGAAGAAGATGTCCGCAATCAATTTTCACCATTGAAGCTAGGCTATGCACGAGGCAATTATATGAATGATCCCGTTTTTACAGCCACTTTACCTGATGATTCATTCGAGTCCTACGTACAAGGTGTCTTGCAAAATGTCTTCCACCCAACACTTAATTGGGCGCATGTTCGAGAATTAAAAAAATGTACAAACCTTCCTATTCTATTGAAGGGAATTTTACATCCTGAAGATGCGAAGCTAGCTATCGACAATGGTATTGATGGCATTATTGTATCAAACCACGGTGGCCGTCAATTAGATGGTGTTATTGGTTCACTTGATGCACTTCCTGCTATTGTGAAAGCTGTGAATGGGCAAATTCCTATTATTTTAGATAGTGGTGTCTATCGTGGCATGGATGCTTTAAAAGCACTTGCTTTAGGAGCGGATGCCGTTGCAATCGGACGCCCTTTCGTCTATGGGCTAGCCCTTGAAGGACAACAGGGCGTCGAAAAGGTGATGACCAATCTTTATGATGAATTAAAGGTTTCCATCGCTTTAGCAGGTGCGACCTCTGTCAAAGGATTACGCAACATCACATTAGTCAAACATGATGGGACTGAGGTTAAATGAAACAAGCATTACAAGGATTAAGAGTTGTTGATTTATCGCAAGTATTAGCTGGTCCTTATTGCACGATGGTCTTAGCAGATATGGGTGCAGAGGTTATCAAAATTGAGAAGTATCCAAATGGAGACGATACTCGTACAATGGGTCCTTTTATAAATGAAGAAAGCCATATGTATATGATGGTCAATCGCAATAAGAAAGGGGTTTGTATTAATTTAAAAACACCAGAGGGATTAGCTTTATTTAAAGAGCTTATCCAATCTGTTGATGTCCTTGTGGAAAACTATCGACCAGGTGTCACAAAAAAGCTTGGTATTGATTATGACACATTAAAAGCTATCAATCCTGGTCTTATTTATTGCTCTATTTCAGGCTATGGACAAACGGGTCCGTATAGTCAAAAGGGTGGCTATGATATTATGGCGCAGGGTCTGAATGGCTTAATGCATATGACGGGTGAAGCGGATGGTCGACCTGTAAAAGTCGGCTTTGCCGTGAATGATATTGCTGCTGCTCAAACAGCATTACAATCTATTTTAATGGCCTATATTTATAAGCTGCGTAGTGGCGAGGGGCAATATATTGATGTTTCCTTAGTGGAATCAGGTCTAGCATGGACTGTATGGGAGGCCGCTGCTTACTTTGGACATGGCGAACTACCGGAGCGGACTGGAACAGCACATCGGGTATCCGCCCCCTATCAAGGTTTCAAAACGCAGGACGACTATATTTTAATAGGTGCTGGCAATCAAAAGCTATGGGAGATTTTTGCAACAAAAGTTATCAACCGACCTGATTGGTTAGACAATCCCCTCTTTGCTACCAACTATTCACGTGCCCAACATGTGAAAGTACTGGAGGCAGAAATTGAGAGCGAATTAATCAAGCATCAAGCTACTTACTGGCTAGCGCTATTGGATGAACACGGCGTACCATCTAGCCCAATCTATTCCTACGATCAAACATTAAATGATCCACATATTCTAGAGCGTGGCATGGTCTTGTCCTATGAGCACCCAACTGCAGGACCAATGCGTACATTAGGCTTCCCAGCCAAGTTCTCACAAACACCAGGTCATCTAACAAGTGCAGCTCCTACTTTAGGACAACATAATGAGGAGATTTTACAGGCTTTGAATATCTCCGCTGAAGACATTCAGCAATTAAGAACAGCCAAAATTATAGGTTCGAAATAAAGCTATCGACTACTTTCAGGTGGCTATCAATCAGTTATGAACTGCTATCGACTATTTTTTCACTTCTATCCACCACTTTCAACTTTCTATCACACAAAAAGGCTTCCCCATCCATGAGGAAGCCTTTTTCTTATTGAATAACGCCTAATTCACGACCAACTTTTTCGTAAATCGCAATCGCATCATCCAGCATTTCTTTTGTATGTGCCGCTGTTGGCATATTACGAACACGTCCTGTACCTTTTGGCACAGTTGGGAAAACAATTGATTTTGCATAAACGCCTTCTTCAAAAAGACGTTTTGAAAATTCCTGTGTCAGCTTTTCATCCCCAATGATACAAGGCGTAATCGGTGTTTCAGATGCACCGATATTAAAGCCAAGCTTCTCCAGTCCAGCTTTTAAATAGTTGCCATTATCCCAAAGCTTATCGTGCAGCTCTGTTGAATCAATCAGCATTTGTACAGCTGCTGTAATGGCTGCTACATCACCAGGTGGTAGAGCTGTTGAGAATAGGAATGGACGAGAGCGAACTTTCAGCCAATCAATTAAATTTTTCTTACCTGCTACATAGCCACCCACAACACCAATAGCTTTTGATAGTGTACCAATTTGGAAGTCAATTTCTTTTTCTAATCCAAAATGCTTCACAGTTCCTTTGCCTTTACCTGTTACACCTGAACCATGTGCATCATCGACATACGTAATTAAATCAAACTCTTTAGCAATTTCCACAATCTCAGGTAATTTAGCAATATCACCATCCATTGAGAATACACCATCTGTTATGACCATGATTTTATTGTATAATCCTGATTCTTTAGCTGCTTTTGCCTTAGCACGTAGATCATCCATATCGGAGTGATTAAACGCAATGATTTTCGCCTTTGATAAACGACAACCATCAATAATAGAGGCATGGTTTAATTGATCAGATAGAATCGCATCATTTTTATCCATTACAGCTGAAATGGCTGCCATATTACAATTAAAGCCAGATTGATAAGAAATAGCCGCTTCTGTTCCTTTAAATTCAGCAAGCTTTTCTTCTAATTTAACGTGCAAATCAAGTGTCCCGTTGATTGTACGAACAGCACCTGCACCAACACCGTATTTATCAATTGTCTCTTTGGCAATACGCTTTAATTCTTCATTTGTTGCTAAGCCAAGATAGTTGTTAGAGGATAAGTTAACAAGATTTTTGCCACGGACTTGAATAATCGGGCCATTAGCTCCCTCTACTGGATCAATTTCATTGTATAAGCCTTGTTCATGTAAGGCTTGTAGGTTTTCATCTAAAAATGCATTCAATACTTTTGACAAGCGTATCATCCTTTCCTAGGAAAACTGTTCTAGCTCCTAGTTTAGCACATGCAAGCCATTAGCTACATTACTTTGTTAATCTTTCGAATAATGGTGCTGTTTTTTCACGCCATAAGGATGCGGATAGACAATTATCCACTAGACGGCGGATTGTATATTCGGCTTCAGCATAACGCTTCGAATGACCCATTGCATCCTGGATAGCTTCTTTGTAGTGTGCTCGAACTGCCTCAATTGCTGTTTCTGCCTCCTCTGAAAGTGCACAATGTTGCCCAATATCAAAAATCTTGTCCCCTAATCTACCATCCTGTGGATCAAAGACATGGGGCTCTGTGCTATCAAAGATACAGAAATTAAGCTCTGGAATAATGACCATATCCACTGAACCTGCATCTAAACCACACCATATAATTTGTGCATCAAGACCTCTAGCATTGGCCTCATCCGCTAAACCCTTCATTAATGAAGACTTACCTGTACCAGGCTTACCTTTAATCATGAAGCGAGTCGTTATACTTTTTGTCATACTTTCAACTGTATTTTCCGCACCTCTAGGCGTTAGTGTTCCAAGTAAACGATGTGTCCGTATACCCGTTTTATTTAAAACAATTGACTGGAACACTTCTGTCTTTAAATTTTCCACTTGTTCATTTAATGCCTGCCAGTTCATACAGCTTTGCGTGATAATCTCCCAGTCATCATGAAGTTTGATTGCCTGATCCAGCTTTGCAATACATTTTTCACGCCAAGTTGCACGCTCCTGCATCGCCTCAGCAAGCTGCTCCCCAACCTTTTCAAGCTGTACTTCCTCTAAACAATCATAAAAGGACATGACGCGATGCTTTGTACCGAGTAAAGTTGGCTCGATATTCCATTCAGAGGCCCATACAAAAAGTCTGTTACAGCCCTTTACATAAACAGCCTCAACTACTTCCTCTAATAAAGCATGCTTAAACCATTCGACTGCAAAGCCCTGCTTCACATAAAAATACCCTAGCTCTTTTAACAGCTCTGATCCTTTAAATGTGGGGGCACCTTGCAAAAAGTAAACAAGCTCCGCCTCTTCTATCATCTCTTTATATAAATGTTTCACACCTTGCCCAGTCAATGCGTGTCCAAAATAATACGTTACATTTCCATTCAAATGTCGTTCCTCCTTTAGCTTCTGCCCTGCATTATATGAAAGAACGCTAAAAAAGATGAAAAGCTACTTCTATCTTTTACAGATCTAAGTAGCTTCATCGTTTAATAGAATGGCTTCATTCCTTCTATATGCCCAATACATTTCATTAATATTTTACGACAATACGGTAATGAATATTGCACAATATAGCCTGAAGTTAAAGCGATTAATACCGTCCCTACGCCAACTGGTCCTCCTAAAAGCCAGCCAACAATGGTCACCAGAACTTCGATGCCCATTCTGGCTGTTTTAATCGAGCCACCAAACTTTTCAACAAGTATCATCATTAAAGTATCTCGTGGACCTGCACCCATATTCGGTGCAATATACATCCCACAGCCAAAACTCAAAACAAATAAACCAATGATAAAATATGTAATCTGCAAGCCATAAACATCAGTAGATGGCAGCACCAAATTAAATACATCAATGAAGGAGCCGATGAGCAGCATGTTCAGCCAAGTGCCTATCTTTGGCCATTCACGTAACACAATCGATGTTGAAGCAACTATAAAGAGCCCTGTTATAATAGACCATGTCCCAATACTTAACCCAAAATTTTGAAATAACCCAACATGCAAGACATCCCAAGGGCTTGTGCCAACAATTTTCCCCTTTATCGACATCGTGATGCCAAGTGACATCACAATTAGGCCACTAATAAAAAATGTCCAACGCCACCCCATTATCTTACGCATTTCCTATCCCTCTCTCTATGCATGATATTGCTCTAACTGTATCACATTTTCTATAAAAAATTGAGAGACCGCGCTTGTACTTGATTGTCCATTATACATAAAGAAACTACCCATTCTCTCACGCATGGGTAGTTGTAATAGGGGCAAGCTGTGCCTTTGTCATATTTTTCAAGTCGTCTAGCTGAACATGGATTTGCATACCTATTTTCCCCGCACTCACAATAATACTATCTTGCCCTAGGGCAGATTCATCTATTACTGTTGGATATAACTTCTTCATTCCCACTGGTGAACATCCGCCACGTACATAACCGGTATAACCAAGTAAATCCTTTACCGCTAGCATTTCGATTTTCTTTTCCCCGACTACCTTTGCGGCAGCTTTTAAATCCAGCTCCTCTGCCACTGGAATGATAAATACAAATAGCTTTTGTGTGCTTGCCTTTGCTACCAATGTTTTAAACACACGCGTGACAGGGTGACCAATTTTTTCTGCAACAGAGACACCATCAACTTGACCGTCTCCCGTTTCATATTCAATCACATCAAAATGGATTTTTTGTTGTTCTAATAATCGAATTGCATTTGTTTTCGCATGCTTTGCCTTTGCCATGTCAATAATCTCCTATCTACAGCATCAGGCTATCAAAGAGAACATAGAGTCCGTGTCTGGACGATAGCCATTTTTCGTCATTTGAACATGAGCCGCATATTTTTCCGATACCTGATGGAATGTTCTTAATTTAAATGCAGTCTCATAGTTCTTACCGAAAATTGTATCTGCAAATGGATCCAATTTCAATTCCTTCGAGAAACGTTCAGGAACCTTCACTTCCATGATGTCACGTACAAAGGATGGCTCTTCTTCGCCTATTTTGCCCTCTTCAGTATACGAATCGTTTAATATATGTTGTATTTGCGCATTCACGCTTTGTGCCACCTGTAAATCTTGAGGAGAAGGCTCTGTCGATGCTAATGCGGCATGTCGCACCTGCTCTAAAATTTGCAAGGTGTCATTTTGCTCTGGATTGACGACAGTAGAAGATTCTGCGCTATCACTAGTACCTTCTTTATAGGATCGCTCATGAGCACGTACATTCTTTTCTGTTTGTCGCAAGTCTTCCATTATGGCTTGCTGTTGAGGAGTAACTTCTTTTGACTTTTCTTGTTGCTGCTCAAATAAGTCTTGATCGGTACGCCCTAACAGTAGATTTTCAAGTTCAAGCAATGCTGGGTTTTTCTTTGGCTGAAAATACATCGCATTTTTGCGATAAGCTTCTCCGGCTTCTTTTCGTTGCAAGATTTTTTTACGATTATATTGCGATGAAATTCTCTCTTGCTCCCTTAAATTTGATATTTTCATAGTTTTCACCTCGCCCTTCTATCTTCATATGCTAATAAGATACTAGATATGAAAATATCTTCTTTCACTATATCTATACCGTCTGAACAGTTTCTGTACACTCATTATCGGAATTTTCACTATTAAATTCAAGCAAAAATTAATACTAACCACCTAAAGAGATACTAATTATTTTTAGTGCTAGGTATAAAGACTCTATTTTTAAGCGTATAATCCATACATTCATTTTACAGTAAGCACTCTTTAAACAAAATTTTTATTAACGCAAAAAACAGCCCTTAAAACAGGACTGCTTTCTCATTTTTTAGGTCTAATTAAGATCCCTTTATAAGCTATATAGCCAAGCCATGCGCCAATCGTATTCAAAATTAAATCATCAATATCCGCAGAACCCACTGTAAAAATGAATTGAATGGTTTCTACAGCAAGACTAGCAAAAAAGCCCAAACAAATAATGACCCATGCTTTGCGAAATTTTTTCGACAATAATGGCAATAAAAAACCCATTGGAGTAAAAATTAATAAGTTGCCAAGAAGGTTAACGATTATGATATCCCAATTAAAATATTGAGAGTAGTTTATATAGCGGAGAATCGTTTCAAAGGGAACAAAATTAGTAGTTAGTCGCCAACTACTATAATCAAACAAACCTAAGTCGCCGATAGAATAATCGCCTTGCAATAAAACAACTACTACATTTACTAAGCGATCAATGACCAATTTATAAAAAGCTATAAATGAATAGATGCTAAATAAGATCCACCCCATGACCTTGAGGGGCAAATAATATGTATCAATGACATCTCGATACGGTAATGGGAGCTTGGCATTACCGTGAACATCCGTTATGTTGTTTTTAGACAAGCTTAACACCCACTTCCCTTTATTCCTTCCCATATTTTAATATGCTGCTCTATGGCATGCAAGTAGCTGAAAAAATTAATCATTCAAAAAAAGCTGCCTCTTAACAGCAGAGACAGCCTTTCAATAAGTATGTTTATACTGGGTTTACCCCATGCTTACGTTGTGAGAATAATAAGTATTTGGACATATAAAGCTCTAAGCGATTTTCTAACACCTTGCGTAACTCATTCGGCTCAATGACATCATCGATGATTAGCTCTGATGCTAATCGATACACGTCAATTTCCTCTTGGTATTCTTTACGTTTCTCAGCAATGAAGCTTGCTTGCTCTTCTTTTGGAAGCTCTGCAATTTTATTGGCATAAACAGCATTCACAGCAGCCTCTGGTCCCATTACGGCAATTTGTGCATTTGACAAAGCAATACAGCAATCTGGTTCAAAGGCAGGTCCTGCCATGGCATATAGACCTGCACCATACGCTTTACGAACAATGACCGTTAGCTTAGGAACAGTCGCCTCACTCATGGCAAATATCATTTTCGCACCATGACGGATGATTCCTGCTTTTTCTACCTGAGTACCAATCATAAAACCAGGAACGTCAGCTAGGAATAACAGCGGAATATTGAATGCATCACAAAGTGAAATGAACTTCGCTGCTTTATCAGCTGAATCGTGGAATAGCACGCCTCCCTTGACACGAGGTTGGTTAGCGATGATCCCAACGGATTGCCCATTAATACGTGCAAGACCTGTAATTAATTCTGGTGCAAATAATTTTTTGATTTCACAAAATGAATCTTCATCGATAATACGTTCAATTAATTTATACATATCAAAAGGAACATTTTGGTTTTGTGGAATTAATTCTTCAATAGATTTATCAAATGAAGCAGGTGGTTTAGATGCCTCTATCTTACTGCGCTCAGCATAGTTATTCGGGAAGTAACCTAAATATTTACGAGCATACGTAATAGCCTCCTGTTCTGTTTTGACAAGCACATCTCCACAGCCTGATACAGAACAGTGCATTTTTGCGCCACCCATAGTTTCTAAATCTACTTTCTCCCCAATAACCATTTCCGCCATTCGAGGTGATCCTAAATACATAGAAGCATTTCCTTCTACCATGACAACGATATCGCAAAATGCAGGTATATAAGCACCGCCTGCTGCGGAAGGGCCAAATAATAAGCAAATTTGTGGAACTTTCCCTGACAGCTTGACTTGGTTGTAGAAAATGCGTCCTGCTCCTCTGCGTCCTGGGAACATTTCTAACTGATCTGTAATACGCGCACCTGCTGAATCGACTAAATATAGTAATGGGCAATTCAGCTTTTCAGCTGTTTCCTGAATACGAATCATTTTTTCAACTGTGCGTTTTCCCCAAGAGCCCGCTTTAATAGTAGAATCATTAGCTAGCACACATACCGTACGACCATGAATTTTACCTATACCTGTGACAACACCATCAGCTGGTAAATCCCCTGCTAAACAGTTTGCATAGAGGCCATCCTCTGATTGAAGACCATCATCTAGTAATAGTTCAAGACGTTCACGTACAAATAGCTTGCCTTGTTGTGCATTTTTATCATGATATTTTGGTAAACCACCTGTTAAAATTTTGTCCTTCATTGTAGGTGGCGTATTTTCTGTCGAGATATTGCTCATGTTTATTTCCTCCCTTTGCCCAATCAATTACACCAAAATCATTTTTAGCGCTTTATTTCCCTGAATATTGTGGCGCTCGCTTCTCTTGGAAGGCTAACAAGCCCTCTAATCGGTCTTCTGTTGGGATCAGTGCACTATATGCTAGTGATTCAATTTTTAACCCGGTAGCTAAATCTACCTCAACACCCTGATTGATTGCGACTTTAGCTTGCACTAGAGAGAGTGGTGCATTTTTTGCCATTTCCAGCGCAAGTTGTTGTGCCTTTTCCATTACCTCATGTTCCTCATAAACATACTCAACAATGCCATAATCTTTGGCTTCCGCCGCACTCAACCTACGTGCTGTATAAATTAATTCCTTTGCTTTGCCAAGGCCAATTAGTCGTGGAAGTCGTTGTGTTCCTCCAGCACCTGGGATAATACCGAGTGATGTTTCTGTTAAACCAAGCTTTGCATGTGTAGCGGCAATACGTAGATCACAAGCTAATGCCAGCTCCAATCCACCGCCAAATGCTACCCCATTTAGTACAGCAATGACAGGCTGAGCAAGTGTCTCAACTTTTGCCACAGTCGCACCAATCAACTGTACGATTTGCTTCACTTGTCGATCAGCCATTCCTTTACGTTCTTTTAAATCTGCCCCTGCACAAAATGCCTTTTCCCCTGCACCTGTCAGTAGGACAACACGCACTGCTGGATCTCCATTGATTTGATCGAGCATGTCGGACAGCTCACGAAGTAACTGAACAGACATAGCATTTGCAGCTTCTGGTCTTGTTAGGGTAATCAGTCCAATGCTGCCCTCTAGTAATTCAAAATGAACAAGTTGTGTCATCGTTGGTTTGCACTCCTTTCATTACGGACAATAGCCATTTGCTTCGATGCAACCGCTTTGCCCAATTTCTCTTCAATAAAGAGTGCTGCCTCTAGCACTTTCTGTCGATCTATTCCTGTTTCAATACCCATCTCATCGAATAAATATAATAGATCTTCTGTAGCTACATTCCCTGAAGCGCCTTTAGCATATGGACAGCCCCCTAATCCGCCAAGCGCACTATCAAACTTGGTCATACCCATCTCTAAGGATTTCATAATATTGGCTAGCGCTGTCCCACGTGTGTCATGAAAATGCATGGCAAAATTTTCAGCATCGTATCTTTTTAATAATGCCTCTAAAAGATACTCAACCTGCGTTGGCACGCCAACACCAATTGTGTCACCAAGCGATATTTCAGCCACACCCATTTCCAACAATTTATCTGTTACACGTAGTACTTTGTCAGGATGTATATACCCCTCATATGGACAGCCAATAACCGTTGAGATATAACCTCGAACTTTTTTCTTTGCAGCCTTAGCCCCCATTACTACTTCCTCTAATATAGGAAATGTATCGTCAATGGTTTTATTAATATTGCTTTGATTATGACTTTCACTAGCAGACATAAAAATACTTACTTCGTCTACTTCAGCCTGTAATGCACGTTCTAAGCCACGCATATTAGGTACAAGCGCTGCATAGGTAATATCCTTATGCCGTTTAATAGCTTGAAGAACCTCAACAGCATCGGCCAATTGAGGTATCCATTTCGGATGAACAAATGAAGTCACTTCAATGTAAGTTAGTCCTGTTTGGCTCAATAAATTCACTAATTGTACTTTATCAACTGTTGTAATATGCGTTTTTTCGTTTTGTAAACCATCACGGGGACCAACTTCTTTGATCATGACATGCTTAGGTAGCTGCATTAAAGAAGCCTCCTCTTATTCAATTTCTAAAATATCATCGTCAACGTTAATGAAGTCTCCCTCATTGGCAATGATCTTCGTTACCACGCCATCCTCTTCTGCTGCAATTGGAATTTCCATTTTCATCGACTCTAAAATAGCTACATCTTGGCCTGCCGTCACTTTCTCTCCTTCTGTTACGACGATTTTCCACACTGTACCTGCCATACTTGCTTTTACTGTTGCCATTATCCTTCACTCCTAATTTTAGTCATACATTCGCCCTTCAAAGAAGCACGAATGTATGAAAGTTGTTATTTCGTTTCTGCTAATTGCGGTAAATAATATTGCTCTACAAATTTAGTCGTTGTATTCCCTTTTAAAAATTGTTCATGTGTAACGGTTTTTAACAGCATCGGAATATTCGTTTGAATACCCTCCACTTTATACGCTTTCAGTGCTTGAATTAATCTCTCACAGGCAATCTCCCTTGTTTCTCCCCACACCACCAATTTACTAATCATTGGATCATAGAATGGTGTAACTGCTGAACCTGTCTCTACACCACATTCATGTCGAACCCCTTCGCCTGTTGGTAATTCAAGAACCGTAATGGTACCTGGAGAAGGGAAAAATGTGGAGGGATTCTCTGCGTATATACGCACTTCAATCGCATGCCCATCTTTAGTAATACTTTCCCTAGTAAATGTAAGAGGTAGTTTTGCCGCAATTTTTAATTGCTCTTCTACTAAATCAAGCTTTGTAATTTCCTCTGTGACTGGATGCTCTACCTGTAATCTTGTATTCATTTCTAAGAAGTAAAAGTTTTGATCTTTATCCACCAAATACTCGATCGTTCCAGCATTGACGTATCCAATGTGCCTCACAGCCTTCACTGAAGCCTCTAACATCTTATCTCTAGTCTCTTGTGAAATGAACGGTGATGGGGCTTCTTCCACCACTTTTTGATTTCTTCGTTGAATAGAGCATTCCCGTTCAAATAACGGAACTATATTGCCTTGGTGATCGGCAATTATTTGCACTTCCACATGGTGAGGATTAGCGATAAAACGCTCCATATACATCGTGCCATCACCGAAAAATGATTGCGCACGCTTTTGATTTCCCTCAAATGCTTTAGCCAGCTCCTCGGCATTGTCAACTAGCTGCATCCCAATACCACCACCGCCAGCAGATGCTTTTAACATAATTGGATAACCTAAACGTTCAGCGATTTCAGTAGCTTCTGCAACATCCTTCACAGGAGCCTCTACTCCTTCTACAATAGGCACGCCAGCAGCTTTCATTGTTTTACGTGCCTCTAATTTACTGCCCATTGACGCAATGACTTCCGCACTTGGTCCGATAAAGACTAAACCCGCCTCTGTACAACGTTTCGCAAAATTCACATTCTCCGATAGTAAACCATAGCCTGGATGAACAGCCTCTGCGCCACTCTCTTTTGCAATTTCAAGAATGCGGTCAATGTTTAAATAGCTTTGTGCAACGGGTGGCTTCCCTACACAATAAGCTTCATCCGCATCTTTTACATGTAAGCTATCAACATCTGCCTCTGAGTAAATAGCAACCGTATGAATATTTAGACGCTTGCATGTTCTGATTACCCGTCTAGCAATCTCCCCACGATTTGCAATTAATACCTTGTTGAACATAGTCACTGCCCCTCCTTACTTTACGGTCATAACAAAATCTTCTCGTAATTTATATTTTTGAACTTTTCCAGATGCAGTCATAGGATAGTTATCGATAAAGAAAATATGTCGCGGAATTTTATGTCTAGAAATTTTGTCTCTACAATAATCTCGAATTTCTTCCTCTGTTGCCTGTTCGCCATCTTTTAAAATGATCCAAGCTGCCGCCTCTTCTCCATATACAGGGTCAGGGACACCAGCAACCTGTACGTCTGAAATTTTCGGATGCGTGTAAAGAAACTCCTCAATCTCCCTCGGATATAAATTTTCGCCTCCACGAATAATCATATCTTTCAACCGTCCAGTTACACGGATATAGCCCGCTTCATCCATCGTTGCTAAATCTCCAGTATGCAGCCAGCCAGCCTCATCAATAGCAAGCTCTGTTTCCTCTTGGTTTTTATAGTAGCCCTTCATGACATGGTAGCCTCTTGTACATAGCTCCCCTTGTTCATTTATTGGGGCCTCTTCAGTCGTACCAGGAACAACAATTTTCACTTCTAAATTTGGTAACGCACGACCAACCGTTTCCACTTTTAATGTTAACGGGTCATCCGTTCTAGTTTGTGTAATAACTGGTGATGATTCCGTTTGGCCATAGCAGATTGTAATATCTTTCATGCCCATTTTCTCTATGACTGCTTTCATGACCTCAATTGGGCAGTTTGAACCCGCCATTACTCCTGTCCGTAAAGTTGACAGATCGAAAGACGCAAAATTCGGTAAATTAAGTTCGCTAATGAACATCGTTGGCACGCCATGTAATGCTGTACATCGTTCTTGCTGAACGGTCCTTAGTACTTCTTCAGGTGAAAATTCTTGTACTGGTACCATCGTGCCGCCACTCGTTGTAATGGCTAATGTCCCTATGACACAACCAAAGCAGTGGAAAAATGGCACTGGGATACATAAACGATCTTCTGCAGTTAACTGCATACATTCTGCAATGTTGACTGCATTATTGACTAAATTAAAATGCGTTAACATCACACCTTTAGGAAAGCCTGTTGTACCAGATGTATATTGAATATTAATGACATCATCATAATGAAGAGATTGCTCTCTTTGATCTAGCTGTTCCTCGGTTACTTGCTCAGCAGCAGTCAAAACATCTGACCAATTGAGTACACCTGGATATTTGGTTTCGCCGATTAAAATAACATTTTTTAATAAAGGTAGTCGCTTTGATTGCAAATTACCTGGTTCACAATGTTCAAGCTCTGGACATAACTCTTGCAGTGTATGAATAAAAGAATGGTCTCGATAATTTTCAACTAAAAAAATCGTTTTGGCATCAGATTGTTTTAATAGATACTCCAACTCGCTTGCACGATAATTGGTATTTACCGTAACGATAGGAGCACCCATCTTCCCCGTACCAAATTGAAGCTGCACCCACTCAGGCACATTTGTTGTCCATACTGCGATATGGTCACCTTTTTCAATTCCTAAAGCCATTAAACCTCTCGCCACGAGTCGTGCTTGACGATTTAGCTGCTCGTAAGTCATGCGTAAACCCCTATCAGCATAGACCAACGCTTCGTTTTGCGGATACTTTTTAGATTGTTCATCTAGCAACTGACCAATGGTTTGATACACAAGCTCTGCCATGAAGATCCCCCTTATTCATGCTATTTAACTTCTTTCAGCAGAAGTCTCCACCTTTATAAATGGTGAGATGAGTGCTGATTTAAGCTACTGTTCAGCGGGTGTCACGGAATCGGAAAGGACTGCTTTGTGCAAGCACAAAGCCAATTCCGGACACAATTATGCCAAGGCATAATTGATTATGATTAACAGCCAATTAGACGAGAAATGACGAGACGTTGAATTTCAGATGTTCCTTCACCGATTTCCATTAACTTAATGTCACGTAAATGGCGTTCTACATCGTATTCCTTCATATACCCAGAGCCACCATGAATTTGGATAGCTTGATTACATGTACGGAAGCCCATTTCAGAAGCAAATAGTTTAGCCATCGCCGCTTCCTTGCCAAATGGTTTCTTGTGATCTTTTAGCCATGCCGCTTTATGTACTAATGTACGAGCAAGCTCTATTTCCATCGCCATATCGGCTAATTTAAATTGGATCGCCTGTAGCTTCGAAATAGGTGCACCAAATTGTTCACGCTCCTGTGCAAACTTCAATGCTTTTTCATAGGCAGCCTGTGCAATCCCCACAGATAGCGCGGCAATAGAAATACGCCCACCATCTAGTGTGTTTAAAAACTGGCTAAAGCCTCGTTTTTCATCCCCTAATAGATTTGCTCTAGGGACACGAACATTTTGCAACACAATTTCACATGTATTGGAGCCACGTACACCCATTTTGTCATAATTACAGTTAATCGTTACACCTGGTGTGTTTGTTGGCACAATAATAGAGGAAATAATTTTTTTACCATCTCCACGTTTACCCGTTACTGCAGTTACAATAATTTGTCGAGCGTACCCTGCATTGGTAATCCAGCATTTTTCTCCGTTAATAACATAGTCATCGCCATCAATAACGGCTGTAGTACGTGTGCCACCAGCATCTGAACCTGCATTAGGCTCAGTTAAACCGAATGATCCTAATGTCTCACCTTTTGCTAATGGAACTAGCCATTCCTGCTTTTGTTCCTCTGTGCCGAAGTTGTAAATTGGTGAAGCTCCTAAGCTAACAGCAGCTGCATAGCTTAGTCCTGTACCCCCACATGCACGACCAATTTCCTCAACAGCTAAAGCATAGGACACCGTATCTCCACCTGAGCCGCCATATTCTTCAGGAAATGGGATACCCAATAAGCCTAGTTCTGCCATCTTCTTAAAGCTCTCTATTCTCATTGTTGATGTCTCATCAACCTCACGAGCATACGGTTTAATCTCTTTTTCAGCAAAATCACGCACCATGTCACGAATCATCTCTTGCTCTTTTGTTAATTCAAAATTCATCCCTAATCCCCCTAATGTCAAATTTGCCATAATAGATGGAATTCAATGATCGTCACTTACAGATAAATACCGACTAGTCGGTTTGTAAAAACAAATAATAAAACCAGTGTTTCCTACTGGCTACCCCTTTATCATAAATTGTTTAGCTTCATCCATTGCTTGTTCCGTCACAATAGCACGCAATACCATATCAGTAAAAACATCTGTGATTTGCTCCATTGTTAATGGCCCCGATTGCTTAAACCATTTGTATGTCCAGTTAATCATCCCGACAATTGCCATCGTGACAATCGTACAAGGTAATTCTGTACGAAAAACCTTTGCTTCCTGGCCCTCTGCTATTACTTTTTGCAAGATGTCTCGATAGTGATCTCGTTTTTTATGAATAATATCACTATATTCATCTGAGAGTGAACGACTCTCTTCATAAAAAATCGTAATATGTGCTTGATACATATCGAACACTTGTGTCAGCGTTTGCAGCATGGCACATAGACGTTTAATAGGTGTATCGTATTTGTCATATGCATCCTGTGATTGTTGAATAACATATGAAATAAAGACATCATGAATTTCATATAACAGTTCATCTTTTGATTTAAAATTATGATAAAATCCACCCTTTGATGCCCCAATATAATCCACAATGCGATCCACCGTTACATTGTGATAACCATCTTGCTGAAACAATTCAACTGAAGCTTCTACAATTCTTTGTTTTAACGTTTTCTTTACCATAAGCACCTATCATCCTTCATCTAGCTCTATACTCCATCATTCCTTATAATCAGGAAAAACTACTCAAATCCATAGATTATTCTATTTTTTCCTAATTATAAAAATACTATGACAACATAAATATAGCATTCTCAAAATTTGGTGTCTAGCAACAAATAGATTTTTCGTAAAATTACGAGCATAAACTTTACATAGAACAGAATTTAAAAAGTTCCTAAACACATACATACCATATGAAGAATCTCTGCTGTTCATGACAAATTTTCTTCATTCCTATTTTTTCATTTTTCCATTGCAGTTCAACTGCCAACCCACTCAACCTATGCTATATTTAAAACCATGGAACTATGAAAGGGTGTTAACAATGGCAAAGAGCGTAGTAATCGCTGAAAAACCTTCTGTAGCACGTGACATTGCACGTGTACTGAAGTGTAATAAAAAGGGAAATGGTTTCCTTGAAGGAGATAAGTATATCGTTACTTGGGCGCTTGGACATCTTGTCACACTAGCTGACCCTGAAAGTTATGATGTGAAATATAAAACGTGGAATCTTGAAGATTTACCAATGCTACCTGAACGCTTAAAATTAACAGTTATTAAACAAACTGGGAAACAATTTAATGCGGTCAAAAGTCAGCTTACACGCAATGATGTAAACGAAATTATCATTGCAACAGATGCTGGACGTGAGGGTGAATTAGTAGCTCGCTGGATACTCGATAAGGTGAAGATCAAAAAGCCACTAAAACGCTTATGGATTTCCTCTGTAACAGATAAGGCAATAAAAGATGGCTTTGCTAATCTAAAGCCAGGCAAAGCCTATGATAATCTTTATGCCTCTGCTGTAGCTCGTTCTGAGGCAGATTGGTATATTGGGCTCAATGCTACTCGTGCTTTAACTACCCGCTTTAACGCACAGCTGAACTGTGGACGTGTACAAACACCAACTGTAGCAATAATTGCGACGCGCGAAGATGAAATTAAAAACTTTAAAGCACAAACTTATTATGGGGTTGAAGCACAAACAACAGACAACTTGAAGCTCACTTGGCAAGACCAAAATGGTAATAGTCGTAGCTTTGATAAAGAAAAAATAGATACGTTGGTAAGAAAACTAGGAAATAGCCATGCCATCGTCGCTGACATTGAAAAAAAACCTAAAAAAACATTTGCCCCAGGTCTCTATGATTTAACGGAATTACAGCGTGATGCCAATAAAATCTTTGGCTACTCAGCGAAAGAAACATTGAATATTATGCAAAAGCTATATGAGCAACATAAAGTGTTAACTTATCCACGTACGGATTCTCGCTTTATTTCTCAAGACATTGTAGCCACAATACCTGAACGCTTAAAGGCTTGTGGTATAGGTGAATATCGCTCCATCGCCAACAAACTGCTTACTAAACCAATCAAGCCAACAAAAGCCTTTGTCGATGATAGCAAGGTATCTGATCACCACGCGATTATTCCAACAGAGGGCTATGTGAATTATTCTGCTTTCTCGGATAAAGAACGTAAAATTTATGATCTAGTTGTAAAGCGTTTCCTAGCTGTGCTACTGCCAGCTTTTGAATATGAACAGCTAACACTTCGTGCAAAAATTGGCGAAGAAAGTTTTATTGCTCGTGGAAAAACGATTTTATTAGCTGGCTGGAAGGAAGTGTATGAACATCGCTTCGAGGATGAGGACACATCAGATGATGTAAAGGAACAAATACTTCCCCGTATTGATAAAGGAGATATTTTAAAAATAAAACTTCTTGCTCAAACATCTGGTCAAACAAAGCCACCTGCTCATTTTAATGAAGCCACTTTGTTATCAGCCATGGAAAACCCAGCAAAATATATAGCAACGAGTGATAAAAAATTAGCCGACACATTAAAATCTACGGGTGGTCTTGGTACAGTGGCAACACGTGCTGACATTATTGATAAGCTTTTTAATTCTTTCTTAATTGAAAAGCGTGGTGGCAAGGATATTTATATTACCTCTAAAGGTCGTCAACTACTCGACTTAGTGCCAGAGGAATTAAAATCACCTGCGCTCACAGCGGATTGGGAGCAAAAACTTGAGCTTATTGCAAAGGGCAAGCTAAAAAAGGATGTATTTATTAGCGAGATGAAAAATTATACGAAGGAAATTGTTACGGACATTAAAGGTAGTGACAAAAAGTATAAGCATGATAATATCTCTACTAAATCCTGCCCAGATTGTGGTAAACCGATGCTAGAGGTGAATGGCAAAAAAGGAAAAATGCTTGTTTGCCAAGATCGTGAATGTGGTCATCGTAAAAATGTCTCACGTACTACAAATGCACGCTGTCCTCAATGCCATAAAAAATTAGAGCTTCGTGGAGAAGGCGATGGTCAAATTTTTGTGTGTAAATGTGGTTATCGTGAAAAATTATCGGCCTTTGAGGCAAGACGGAAAAAAGAAGGCGGAGGCAAGGTTGATAAACGCTCCGTACAAAAGTATTTAAAACAACAAAAAGATGAAGAGCCTGTAAACAACGCCCTTGCTGAAGCATTGAAAGGGTTAAAGCTTGATTAATGAACAAGAGCAAATTCACATTTAGTGTGAATTTGCTCTTTTCTTATGCATACTCATTCCATCTAAACATATCCTGAATTGACTGAATATTCTATCTTAAAGGAGGTTTTTAATGGAGGCAAAAAATTTTAGACCACGTAATGTGATTTTTATGACGATTGTTGTTGGTGTATCTGTATTAATTGGCCAAGCTATTTATGTCCTGTTTATTGATGTACCTTTCCAATAAAAGGCTTTATATCCCTAATTGATTGCGTAAGTATTTTTCGTTATCCTTTATTTCTGGATGGTTTGGTTTCCATTTTTGTGCCTCTAGATTATGCTGATAGGCATTTTCAAATAACCGTAGCTCCCTATATAACAGACTTAATTGTAAATGAGGAAGCCATGTGGAGTAACAACGTTTTTGGATCGTCATTGAATAGACAGGAGCTTGTTGCAAGGCTTGAGAATACCAGTAAATAGCCTCTTTATGTTTTGATTGCTCCATAAAAAATTGGCCCATACGGCAACATGCTTCTGGCTTTGGTCGATCATATAAGAAGGATTGCAAAATAGCTTGCTGTGCTTGTTGATCATCGTGTAGTCGACGATAGCACTCCCCTACATGTAAACAAGCCTCAATACGATCATCTGTAGTACCTATATCGCTATCCAAAAATAGATGATATTGATTAATCGCCTCCACATAACGTTGATGCTGTTTCAATTCATTCGCATAATAAAATATGTCTCTTGCTGAAAGCGAATGCCCCTCCCTTATTAACCCCTCATAAATACGAATAGGACGATGAATATCTTTTTTTACTGGTAAGTGCGTGACAGCGATATCACTATGATAGAGCTGACCAGATACCTTTAAATTTTCATGGACAGCTCCCTCCCATTGAAAATGATTCGCTCTTTTTACAAGACGATACTTTCGTTCACTACACTCCACTACGCCATCTTGATCAAGCGTTAGGTAATAATCCATCGTTACAGCATCAACAGATGGATATAAAGAGTGCTTTAGTTGACTCAACTTGTGCTGGTCTTCCTGTGTCATGACGTCATCTGCATCGAGCCATAAAATATAATCCTTTGTTGCCTGTTGAAAGGAGAAATTTCGTGCCTTGGCAAAATGATCACACCTGGGAAAATCGTAAATTCGAGAGGTATAACTTTGGACAATATCCTTCGTACGATCAGTCGATCCTGTATCAATGATATTAATCTCATCCACTATATGCTGAACCGAATCTAAGCATCTTTCAATCGTACATTGTGCGTTTCTAACAATCATACATAAACTAATCGTTAACATCTGTCCCCTCCTTTTCATAAAGTAATATATGCTAATGCCACATTTTATCGAAACGATTTTATAAATTTCTTACCCATCTTTATGATTTATCATATAAAAAACAAAACAGTCAATTGAAAGGGAGAAATGGATTTCCGTTGCAGGGGCTCGCCTGCCTCGCTATCTCACGGGAGTCAAGTAGCCTTCCACTCCAACCCACAAAAGTGTTACCTTTTTAGCAAAGTTTTCAAATAAAGTGAAGGTGTTCACTACTTTTTAAGGAGAGGTGTTGTCACGCACCCCTTCTCCACATTGAAAATAAAGAGTTTATCCCCTCTAAGAGTACAGATAATGGGCTATTTGATCGCTATACTACTATGAAAAAAAGTAAAGACACTTTGCAGAATAGTTGATTGGAGTGGAGCCAGCGTCACTCCTAGGGGATTGAGTGAACTGCACCCAAAATATTGGACTTAAAAATCTAATTTAGGAGGTGCAGTTAGTGATTACTGATGAACAAAAATTAGCCGCTGTTCTAGCTTACTTTGAAGAAAAGGAAAGTCCGTATCAGATTGCCAATCGATTGCAGATTGATCGACATCACATTCGATTATGGATTGAATTATATCGCTATCATGGCATCGAAGGAATTATTCGTCCTCAAGGGTTCACGAATTACGAAGATTCTTTTAAAATAAAAGTAATTCAACACATGATAGAGACGGGCGATTCGCTCCTTCAGACTGCTGCGAAGTTTAATATTCCTTCTCGTGAAACCATTCGGAGATGGAAAAAACAATGGATGTCAACGGCTGATAAGGTACTCTATCAAATAGAAAAGGAGTGCCAATCGATGCCAAAAAAACAACCACCTTCGTCTGACTTAAACGAAAAAACAATGGAAGAGTTAAAAGCGGAAATTGACTATTTACGTATGGAAAACGCCTATTTAAAAAAGTTGAAAGCCTTAGTTCAAGAAAAGGAAGCATTCAAACCGAAGAAAAAGTGAGAGCTGTGTATGAGCTAAGGCTGGAATTTCCACTTCAAGCTCTATTCAAAGTCGCGAAACTTAAGAAAAGTACGTATTATTATCATCTTCAAAAATGGGTAAAACCAGATAAATATCAGGCGATCAAAGAACGAATCCAGATACTTTTTCATTACCATAAGGGTCGTTATGGCTATCGTCGTATTTGTCTTGCACTCCGAAATGAAGGGATTTTAATCAACCACAAAGCAGTCCAACGATTGATGAAAGAATTGGGCTTAAAAGGGACGGTACGCCCTAAAAAATACCGTTCGTATAAAGGGACAGTCGGCTATGTCGCAGAGAATGTCATCCAACGTGATTTTGAAGCTACTGCACCCAATCAGAAATGGGTAACCGATGTCACAGAGTTTAAAATAAATGGTCAAAAACTCTATATATCGGCTGTATTAGATTTATTCAATCGAGAAATCGTTGGATATGAGGTTTCGAAAGCACCCAATTTTGAGTTAGTTCAACAGTCTTTTAAAATGGCGTTTACGTATACAAAGTTATCGAAAAAGAGTGGCTTAATCATCCATTCTGATCAAGGATGGTTATATCAAATACCACGTTTTAAAGAGCTATTGGCAACGCATGAAATCAAGCAAAGTATGTCACGGAAAGGAAATTGTTTAGATAATGCCGTAATCGAAAGTTTTTTTGGCATTTTGAAATCTGAATTTCTATATACGACAACGTTTCACACCTATGAAGAATTCAAAAAAGCATTAGCAGACTATATCCATTATTACAATCATGAACGGATAAAAATAAAACTCAACGGAAAAAGTCCAGTTGAGTTTCGAAGGGTTTCTTAAAAGTTCTAATTTTTGGGGTCAGATCAGAGCGTCACAGATGAGACCCTGGAGCGAACGGAAGTGAGTGAAGCGGCTCAGCGGACGCCCCCTGGAAAGGACGCTGGCGGAACGGAAATCAACCTCTCACCTTGCAATGTTGCTTTTTCTGCCTTTGACATCATCTTTTTTCAACAACATGACAAAAACGAACGTGTGTCACGTTCGTTTTTGTTCTGGCTTTTGAATACCAGTTGAATTAAGTTAAATATTGCTCACGCCATGTTAACTGTTCTTTGTCTGTAAGCTGTTGCTCTAAATGATGATCCCATTGATTAAGTAATGTATTCCACACTCGTACAAAGAGTAGATCCTGCTCCCTATCATAAAGAACAAACTCTAAACATGGACTATCATTAATTTGTTGGGCTTCTGTTTGAACAATTTTTGAGATGATTTTTTGGGAGTTCTCTTCCCCCTCTGCGTTCACTTCTTGTAATCCAGCTATCACTAGCGACTCCTCAAACTGCTCCTGTTGTTCAGCCTCTTTATCGATATAACGGTATAGCTCTGGTAATTCATCATATTCATCATTATTTGTATCAATTGTGAGAAATGATTGGTGGCAGGGGCTAAAGTAAAGTGTAGATGTTTCTACTTCTAACTCCTCTTCAAAAATCCCCCGTTCTAGCTGCTGTTGCCCTTTTTCAGTTAGCCTATAAAACTGTTCCTCGCTCTTTACAAGATTTACGCGAATCATTAAAGAAACTAAGTCATCAATAAATAGCGGGTCGACCAGTAATAGCTCACTCAATTCCTGGGCACTTCCAAAATCAGCCTCCTGAATACTTAACAGTAACATAGTCATTAAAACATCCATTGTTGAACGCCTAACTGGCTCATAGGTCACACTGACCGTTCGAATAGGAATACACCATTCAGCGGTTTTGACAATCTTTATATTGCGATTTTGTTGAAGTTCACGCATTAGTCGTTGTTGTAATTTTGACACTCTACATCACCAACCCTTCATGATTACGGAAGCCATCATAGGATTTTACTGTGTTTAATAAATTGGTATACATTTCTCTTGTATCTTGATGCTTTGCACGCTTCGCAAACATCTCGGCACTTCCTACAAGTAGAAGTAACTCTCGGGCACGAGATAGCGCAACATTTAAACGACGATAATCTCTGGCAAAACCAATATCCCCGCCTTTAGGTGTATTACGAACCATACTCACTAAAATGACATCCATTTCCATCCCCTGAAACTTATCGACAGTACCTGTTCTAAACTGCAAGTGTGGTAGCTGTAATTCCTGTTGCAGCAGACGATTGATTTTCTTTACCTGCTCACCGTAGAAACTAATGACACCTACGCTTTTCAGAGCATCGTGCGGCATACGCCCTGCTTCTTTTGCCGCCTTCACTGCCTCATTGAGATCTACTAAGATACGGCGAATCGTTTGTAATTCCCCTTCGTTATAACGACTCGTCCCACCTTTTACCTGCTCCTCTAAATAAGGCTTCTCCGTTGGCATATCAATCCATAGTAAATGATCATCACGTTTTACAAATTGACCCTCTAAGCCATGATCTCTTGCTGCATCTGAATCTGGCAACCCACATTGTAATCCATTTTCTTCTTTCGCATAAAATGGTGTGATACTTTGCATGATTTTCTCATGCATACGGTATTGTAATGCTAGCATTTGTTTATGTGTTGGAGGCAAATTATTAAATAAACGCTCAAATAATGATTCACGCAACAGATTTTTTAATTCCTGTGCACCTTCAAAGTTTGGATTTTCTTCTAGCATTGCCTTCAATGTTTCCTCCAGCGTATCATCCCCAAGTAATGGTGGAAGCTGATGATGGTCACCTACTAAAATAACTTTTTTCCCCTTAAGCATTGGTAACAATAATTCTGGTGGCGTTGCCTTTGAAACTTCATCAATAATGACCACATCAAAAGTTGGGTAATTCTCCATAAACTCTTTACTAGCGGAAGCTACACATGTTGTTCCGATAACGTTCGCATGACGTACATATAATTTTCGAATTTCATCTAAATCATACTCTGTTGCGTTTTGTAGTTTTTCACGCCATTGTTCTTGTAGTTTTTGGCGAAGAGGTAGCTGCTTTTGCTGCCGCTGTAATGCTTCAATGGCCTGTTTAGAAGTTTGAATAGCTTCCAGCACCTCTTCAGCAGTACGTTCTGGCGTAGATTGTAAAAGCTGTGTATAAACTGCTAGTTGCTTTTCTTTCTTTAATCCAGCAATATTAATGTCCTTTATACGCTCTTCCATTTGTGTTAGCTGCTGCTCCACTTCCTGTAAGCTAGTTGTGACAGTCTGTAAAGAGGCTTGCTTCGGAACTAGTTGTACTTTCGCCTGTTCCACTGCCTCAAGCTGTTGCTTTGCTTGTTGAAGAGACTCCCGAGCTTGTGAGGTAAGAATCTTTAAATATTCTACAGATTCTTCTGGCTCCTCAGTAATCTGGAAGGCGTTTGCTAACTGTTGTAAACGCTCTGTATGCTGTAAAAATGGTTGGAGTTGACGCTGTAAACTTTGCACATCAAAGCTAGTGATTGCACATTCCTGATGAATCAAAGTCACTAGATTTTTACGGAAAGATTCAAATTCCTGATCTTTATGCTCTTGTTGTTGCTTTAGTGCTACTCCCTTTTGCCAAACGAAATCACGACGCATATATAGCCCAAGCAGATAACTCTCTAGAACATCAGTTGCTGGTAATTGACCATCCTGAAAAGCCGTGTTCAGCTCTGCGAATACTCCTGTGAGGTTTTGCAGAGAAAATGATTGTACGGGTTGTAATCTACTTTTAGCAAGGGCTCGTTCCTTCACTTCATGAATAACTAAAGCCTCTAACTTGGCAATCGCCTTTTGGAGGCGAGCATTGATCGTTGACCATGCCTCTAAATCTTTCGCATCTTCCAAATGCTGCAAGCGACTCATTTGCTGAGAAAGTACATGGGAAGGGCGAATTTGATAGTGCTGTAAAAATCGCTCGATAAGCTCAAACGAAGTTAAGGTGTAGATATACTTTTGAGCTTCCTTCATAATGACTAGACGCTTACTTTCGATTTCATATTTCTGTTGTATTTCTTGAAATTGCTGAGTTAACTGCTGCTTTTGTTCTTGTAGTTCTTTATACTGAGCAGCCGCTTCTAATTGTTCCACTTTTTCTGTAGTTTCCTGAATCGTACACTGTAGTTGCTCGACCGAGGGATAATCAGCAAGTGTCTGTTCAAGCTGCTGTACAATTGGTTCGATTTGTGCGAGCTGTTTCTCATAATGCTCTTTTTGTGCTTCACATGTTTGTTGCTCTGTTTTAGCAGCCTTCAATTCTTTTTTTAATGCTTGAATCTCCTGCTGTAGAATGGGTTCTTCAATTGCTGCTTGCTCTTTTGCGGCAATTTCCTGAGTTAATTGTTCTAGCCATTGCTCCAATTTTTCTAGTTCATCTTCTGCTTTTGCAAGATTGGCTTTTAGCTCTAGCTCGCGTTCTGGAAATATTGCTATTGTCTCTTCGATTGCAGCCAGTGTTTGTTCACGCCATTGGAGAGCGACATTTTCCTCTATGAATTTTTTGCCTTCTTCCTCGATACTTTCCGTTCTTCCATAGCGTAAAATTCGAATTTCTTGATTGGCTAGCAAACGTCCTAATGCATTGTCGACGGCTAAATTTGATTGTGATGCTACTAGTGTTTTTAAGCCCGCCTTGACATTTTGCTGACAAATCTCTGAGATGACAGTCGTTTTTCCCGTTCCTGGAGGACCTTGTATGACATACAAATCCTCAACAGATAATGCACCTAATACTGCTCGTCTTTGATATTCATTTAAATTATTTTGAAACGTAATATCTTCTCGTAGCTTGGACGCTCGGACTGTTGGGCGCCGTTCAAACAGGATAGTTTCTAAATTAGGGTTAACTGCCTCACCCTTCTCTAGCTTTGTGAAGCCATTTCGTAATCTTCGAATTTGACTTAAGGTCGCAAAATTACTAAAGCTTGCTTGCTTCGAACGAAGATTCAGCTGATCCTTACGAGCCATTTCCTGTATAAAAGGCTTTAAATCAATTTCAATCGTTTGTTTTCCTGCATTCGCCTTTAAAACTTGCCCAATTTCACCACGAACCCCTTGAATACTTACACTTAAACCCTCTAACTTTTTCCACTCTTTACTCTTTATGTAGGGACAAACAATCGTTAAGCGTGTAAAGTCTTCGTTGAAGTAGCTTTGCTTAAATTCTGTATGAATATCGTCAATCGTTGCATCACGTTCTTGAATTTTTAAATAGCCTTCCCAGCTAGCTATACGTTTTTTTACATATTCTGTGCGTTCTTCCGCTATCGGTAACTGCCTTATTTTTGTATGAAGCTCCAGTGGAATGCCTGCTCCATTGTTAGGCTTTGTGACAAATTGTAATGCGGCTGCTAGGCGGCGATTTGTATTGATAGGACCACGCATATGCACAAAACGAATATTAGTCGCCAACAAACCTTCTAGCTTCAGCACACAATCCATAATGACTGTTTTTTCCGCAAGTAAATCGCTTAATTTTTCATTGTCCTCCGCATTAAAATAGATGGATAAAAAGGTTTCACCAACTTTTTTTGCTTTGCGTTTTTCAATGTAAACAGTAAAAGATCTTTGTAACGTAAAAAAGGCATGCTCGTTTGCTGAGCATTCCTCTACCGCTTCCTTCGCCTTATTGGTCAAAATAAGACTACAGCGTTGTTTTTCTAGTAAAGCTATGTCCTGCATGAGCAGCCCTCCCTCCCGAGTCACTAAAGTTTTATTTTAGCACATCCTAAAAGAATACTTACAAAGAAAAATCCCCTGCACAGTGATTTCTTACCACCGTACAAGGGCTATCTTAATGTTGATCAATTGTTTCCTTCGGCAAGTTCTTGCTCATTTCGCAATATTGAACAAATACACGTGCTAATTCACGTAAACGACTATGAACATCTTCATCAACAATGTTATTATCTGCATCAAAATGTGATGTATGTGTGTATACATAGTTAGGCGTAACAAGGGCACGGAAGTAATCTAAAATAGGTTTTAATTGATTTTCGACTACAAGATGATGTTGGTATGTGCCACCGTTTGCGACGATAGATACGGGCTTATAGCGCATCGTTTTAGGATGTAAGTAGTCAAAAGCATTTTTCAAAACACCTGGGATGGACGCTTGAAAAATAGGCGTTGCAATGATGTAAGCGTCTGCCTCTTCAAATTGTTGAATCATTTTCTTCATATCATCATTTAATGGTGAACCATCCACAATTTGATGCTTATATTGATTAAAATGCATCATTTCTAATTCGAAACTAGCATCTAATTCTTTAATATATTGTTCCACTTGTTCTAAAATAGCACCTGTTTTACGACCAAACATTGTGCCATCAACGAGTAAAATTTTCATCTTTATTTTGCCTCCACATTCATCTTCTACAATAATATTGTAACAAATGAAAAGTAGCTCGCAAAGGTTTGTCGTAGCGATCGGGATAAATTCAGTCTTTAGACGGAACATTTACAAACCAAACCCACATTATTTTTTGTCCTGTTCACGATGTTGGAAGTGTACCTCCTTATCAATAACCGTTTCCTCCATCTTAAATTTATCTCGATTAATGATAACATCACGATTTACTTTCTCACCTTTTTCAAGCTTATCCCAATGAAATAGCGTCTCTCTTGAAGCATCCTCTTCTGGTATTTCAGGGTATTGCAATGTTGCCAGTTCATTGGATGGATAAATAGTAACAGGCTGCTTTTTACCGTATAGAGCAATGATAATCATCGCTTTGGCCACTTGTGAGGCTTCAATTGCTCTAGAACGTTTGAAAGGTCCAATTAATAAAGGTTGTGCAAATTTTAATAGCTTTTCTCCTGCCTTCTCTCCTAGACGGAATTCATCTCGATCTCCTACTAATAGTGAAGGTCGAATAATAGAGAGCCGTTGTAACCCTAACTCTACTAAATCATGCTCGAGTTTTCCCTTCACTCGATTATAGTAAAACGGAGAATTTTCATTAGCACCCATTGCAGTGATGACAAGAAAATGAGGGATCCCACGCTTTTTGGCTAAAGAAGCAATCGCTAATGGATATTCAAAATCAACTTTTTCGAACACCTCACGAGAGCCTGCTTTTTTTATGGTTGTACCTAAACAACAATACAATTCATGGGCAAATTCAATATCTTTTTCCTCTATCCTATCAAAATCACGAATCTTCACTTCTAACTTTGGATGCGTAAAGATTGGTTTTCTCCGTGCAATTATGGTTACTGAAACATATTCATCATTTTCACATAATTGCTCAACTAGAGAGGAGCCCGTTAAACCTGTCGCTCCTATAACAATCGCTGCACGCATGCTCATCCTTCTTCCCCCCTTCTACATAATGTCATGTTGTATGTATCTTTTCTATTCTTGATTTCACTATATATATCGACCATTTTTTTGATCATTAAAAAGTTATTTATAATCCCCCTCAAGATAGCTAATTACAAGATTTCCTCAAAGTCATCGATTATCAAATCCTAAATTTTACACATACTTGCACTTTCTTCGCCATAATTTAAAGAGACAGAGGAAAGGGTGGGATACATTTGCAAAAAGAAACACAAGCAATTGAACCAAAAAAAACGATTGTTTTCATTATTGAAAGCTGTATTGATAAAGGGCTGTATCCTTTTGAACGGGTTTCAACATTGGCTAAGTTACTTACGAATGAGAAAGTTTTTATATTTGTCAAGACTCCTTCAAATGATGGCATCCAAATTTTAATGAATGAAGGTCTTTCTCCAATTTTATTTGACCACTTTAACGAATTACCTAAGCAAATCAAAGGACTTCAACCTGATTTAATCGTTAGAGATGGCCGTAATTCTGAAGGCTGGCAAGTACAGGATTTACGACCTTTCTGCAAAACACTGATTCATTTTGATGATTTTGGTGAAGGTGGTCAAGCCTGTGACTGTGTATTACTAGCACTCTATCAAGAAGTGAAAGATTATTTACCATCGCATTATATTGGTGGAAGCTTTGTTTTTGCACTACCAGAGGCCTACCAACAATTTGATGATATTCCTGATAGTAAAACACCTGAAAATCCTCCTCATATCGTCGTTGCTTTTGAGGATGGGGACGAGCATAACTTAACCTACCGAACACTTCGACACTTAACACAGCTACAAATTCCACTACAAATTACAGTAATGATTGATGATAGCTATCGCCATGCAACGGATGATTTGCAAATGATGGTACTTAGTCGTCGCAATACGGCCATTCTCCGTGATAAAAACGCACTTCTCAAACTATTACCAAAAGCTGATGTCATTATTTGTAATGCTAATTATACGCCTTATAAAATTGCCTCTTATGGTGTGCCATGCATTACACTTGCACAAACTGAAGCTGAGCTTCTTCATGCTTTTCCTCGAGAGCATAATGGTTTTATTCATCTTGGACTTGGTCGTAAAATGAAGCAGTCTCAAATCCAAAATGCTGTCATGGAATTTCTATTACACGAGGCTCGCAGTGAACGAGCTATAAGAAAACAACGACAACTCAATCTTGCTAGTAACAATGAAACACTCCAAGCATTACTCTTAGATTTTGCTTATGATCGACACAATATCGCTTCTACTTAGTGCTACTTCGAAGATGATTATGATACAATATATAAGAATTTTTCACTTCAACTCCTCTTATGGACGTTGGAATATAAGTAAATTCAACCAGTACCCGATTGATTTTAATGACTAAGCGGTGGGGGATTAGAAAAACCTCCATCGCTTTTACACGCATTCACGATAAAATATTCTCAAAAAGGAGTAATCATCATGCCAACAAAAAGCGATATTGAATACCAAATTAAAGAGTTAAAAATGGACTATATGAATTTACAAGGTGATATAGAAAAATTGGAGTCTACTGGGCACAACGATCAGGTAACAAAAGCAGAGGAACGCCTTGCGAATATGGAAGCTAAGTTAGCAGAACTAAACAAGCAGCTCGCAGCACTTTAAAATGTAAACAAGATGGACAGTTGGAGGAACATATATGGCAATATTAACAGTTGAAAATTTAGGTCATTCTTTCGGTGATCGTACACTCTTTAAAGATGTATCATTTCGATTAGTAGAAGGTGACCATATTGGTCTTGTAGGAGCTAATGGTGTAGGTAAATCGACATTAATGGGCATTATTACAGGACAAACGATTCACGATACAGGAAAAGTAGAGTGGCTTCCTGGTACACACTATGGTTATCTCGACCAACATACAGTACTGACTGCTGGTAGAACAATGCGTGATGTTTTGCGTGATGCCTTTTTACCATTATATAAAAAAGAAGAAGAACTTAATGAAATTACAGGTAAGATGGCAGAAGCTACACCTGAGGAATTAGAAGTACTGTTAGAACAAATGGCAGAGGTTCAAGACGCACTTGATGCAGGAGATTTCTATTCATTAGATATGAAAATTGAAGAGGTTGCACGTGGACTAGGCCTTGATGCTATTGGCTTAGAACGTGATGTAGCTGCACTTTCTGGTGGACAACGCACAAAGGTCCTACTAGCTAAGCTGTTACTAGAAAAACCAAAAGTACTTTTACTAGATGAGCCGACAAACTATCTCGATGAGGAACATATTACTTGGCTGAAAAGCTATTTAAAGAACTATCCATACGCCTTCCTCTTAATTTCACATGATACAGAATTTATGAATGAAACGGTGGATGTCATCTTCCAACTTGAGTTTTCAAAATTAACTCGTTATACAGCAACATACGAAAAATTCCTAGAGCTTGCTGAAATCAATAAACGTCAACATATTGATGCTTATGAGAAGCAACAGGAATTCATTAAGAAACAAGAGGACTTTATCGCTAAAAATAAAGCACGTTACTCCACTACTGGTCGTGCAAAATCTCGCGCCAAGCAGCTTGATCGTTTAGAGCGAATTGACCGCCCAGAAACAGCGGTAAAACCTGAATTCGGATTTAAAGAAGCACGTTCTTCCAGCCGCTATGTAGTAGAGGCAGAGAACTTGGTCATTGGGTACGATAAAGACAAGCCATTACTACCCCCACTATCTTTTGCTATTGAACGAGGAGAAAAGATAGCTCTAGTTGGCATGAATGGTGTGGGTAAGTCCACATTATTAAAAACAATGCTAGGTAAAATTAACCCTCTTGATGGGAAAGTCATTCGAGGTGATTACCTGTATCCGTCTTACTTTGAACAAGAAGTAAAAGCAGAAAAAATAACACCAATTGATGATGTTTGGAATGCCTTCCCTTCGATGGAGCAGGCTCAAGTACGTGCAGCATTAGCAAGAGCGGGTCTAAAAACCGACCATATTACACGTCCATTGAATTCTTTATCTGGTGGAGAGCAAGCAAAAGTTCGTTTATGTAAATTAATGATGGAAGAAGCGAACTGGCTTCTTTTTGACGAACCGACAAACCACTTAGATGTCGATGCGAAAAATGAATTAAAACGTGCCATGAAAGAATTTAAAGGCACTATTGTACTGGTAAGCCACGAACCAGATTTCTATGATGGCCTCGCAACAAAAGTCTGGAACGTTCAAGATTGGTTCACTTCTGGACAACAAAGCTAAGACCAGCTCATTTTAAGAGCAGTTCCCACATGTTATGGGACTGCTTTTTTTATTTTTTTCAAACTTCTATGTATAATTGACCACATTTAAACATACTATAATCAGTGGACTAACTATTTTACTCCTACTTCCAATTAATGCTCTCCTACGAGATCAGCATATTCATCTAGTAGTCCCTATTAATTCGTCATCAATTACCTACAGTTTTTTTAGAAGTTACATAATAGTCACTTCTTGTAATAACGGTTCACTGAGTTGCCACGCTGGCCTCTCTTCAAAATCTGTAATATCAGCTGAAACTTACATCATTGTAAGCAGAAAGAACGAAACTTTTTACTCTTCTCTTCGTATAATTAAATAGAATTGAAAAAATATTAATTTGATTGAGAAATTCTTTCAATTAACTATTGATTTATATATAGCTTACTAGTAAGATATATATAAACTATATAACTTACTGATAAGCTATTTATAAAATATAATCTAATACAGAAAGCGAGGAATGAAGAATGACAGTTACAATTTACTCACAAGCGAGCTGTTCTTCATCCAGAAAAGCACTTAAATGGTTAAAAGATCACAATATTGAATATAAAGAAAAACGTATCACATCTCACCCTCTTACACTTGCAGAATTCAAAGAAATTCTAAGCATGACTGAAGATGGTACAGATGAAATCATTGCAACAAACTCAAATGACTTTAAAAACTTAAATATCGACATCGACCAACTTTCTATCCAAGAGCTATACGCTATTATTCAAGCACACCCAAGAATGTTGCGTAGCCCTATTTTAATAGATGAAAAACGTATTCAAGTTGGTTACAATGAGATGGACATCCGTCGTTTTATCCCACGTAAAGTACGTGCTTACGAATTAAATGCGATGACAAGATTGGCACAAGAAAGTTAAAACAGTTTTGGAGATGACCTCTATGGATCAAGAAAAACAAAAAGCCATTACCTCGTTGTTTGAAGTCGTTTCATCTATTGAGCGTAAGTGGGCAAACGAGTGGAATAATCATAATGTGCTCGGCTTTTCAAAATCCCATATTTTAATTTTAGACTACTTATCGCAGGAGGGCCCAAAACGCCCTTCTGCTATTGCTGAGCGGTTAAAAGTAACAACTGGTGGTGTTACCGTTTTAACAACAAAGCTGATTAATGCTGGCTTTATTGAAAAAACACAGCATGCCACAGATCGACGAGCCTCACAACTAGTTATTACTACAGAGGGTGAGAACATCTTAAAAGAATCGCGTCAACAAGTGAGTGAAATTATTAACAATATGTTTGGTATGCTCACAGCTGAAGAACTGCAAACATTACGAACGATTTTTTCAAAATGTCTATTAGATGTTGAATCTAATCGGTCAGAATAAAGAGCACAAACTAAAAAGATGCATCGCAACTATTTGCGAGTGCATCTTTTTTTTAGATTAATCGACCGAATACTTCCGCCTAAGTACTTGTGGTGTGCGACCAATCTGTTTTTATTATGCTGGTAGCACAGATTCCACAATTGCTGTATCAGACATGAGCATTTCTTTTAATCGAGCCTTTGCACGGAATAAACGAGATTTCACAGTACCAATGGAAACCTTCATAATTGTAGAGATTTCTGCAAGCGAATATTGGTCTATGTAGAAATACCATAAAGTCTTTCTATAAATAGCATCTAATTGCTCCATTTTATCCTGTACGAGTTTTGTTACAATATCCTTTTCAATTTTTTCTTCCGTCGAAATTTCATTATTGGGAACCAAATCTAAAATCGGTACGTCTAATGTTTCAGGTTGGTTCATCATATATTTGCTTCGACGTACTTTTTTACGATAGCGATCTCTAAATGTATTCATTGTAATAGTTGTCAGCCAAGCTTTAATATGCTCTACTTCGGCAACGCTGTCTTCATAGCGTACAACCTTTACCCATACTTCTTGCATTAAATCTTCAGCCTCTACATTATTGCGAGTTAGTTTCAAACATAAGTGATATATATAACGATTGTATTCCTCGTATACGCCTTCTAATTTTTCATTCATTGTGTATGCCTCCGCTTCTTGTTCTTGCTTCTATACACATTCTCGCAAAATAATGTATTACACTCTATCGCATTGGCTTTCAATTTCATTACAATCGTGTAAGCTTAATCACTTTTACTTGTAATATTCGTAAAAATTGTTTTACTACTATATTACTTCTCCTACTAAAAATCACTTTATAACAATACTTCCCTATTTTAAATAGCGTTTATTATCAGAAAATTCAAGATGCATTTATCGGTTTATAAAGACACAAAAAAGCACTCCCAGCAGAAGTGCATTTTTGCTAGCTTAACAGCCCTAGACGAAAGGCGGAGGCAACAACCTGTGTACGGTTCTTTGCTTTAAGCTTTGTCATGAGACTGCTAACATAATCCCTGACCGTATGCTCACTTAAAAATAATAAACCACCAATTTTTTTATTATCATATCCTTCAGCAAGCAAGCCAAGAATCATCGACTCCCTTTCTGTTAAATGAAGCTCTGTGTTTTTTTCTACCTTCTCGCCCTTACGTGATAAAAATAAACCTAGACGCTTCCCTACTTCTTCAAGAAGTGATAATTCTTCCTTTGTACAATCAAATTCCTGGCCTAGCTGATCAAATGTTAGCCATCCAAATAATTGGTCTCGCCTCATAATAGGAATAAAGATGATGGAGGATAAATTAAATAATTGAATATGCTCCTCTTTTACGTAATTTTTAGGATTTTTCAAATAAATAGGTTTTCTTGAACTAAGTATAGCGTTTTCCCCATTCAATTGCCCTTTCATACTTTGCACTTTAGGAAGTTCCGCCCCAATAACCCCGTAAAATTGGTTGGACCATGGAACATATGCATAAAATACGCATCTTTTATAACTAAAATACTCTTCACATTTTTTTAAAATATAGGCTAAATCCTGATAGCCTGAGGAACTGATCAGCAATTTATCTAGCTTATCTAATAACTGTAAATACCGCAACTCTTGATTTTCAGTAGATCTGTTACTCCTCTTGTCATCTCCCTCACAGTCATCGTAAAGCTGTACGAGAAACGTAAATAACGATAATACATACATTAAGATGGCATTCGTTCGGCTACTCTTTTGTTGAATCATAAAGGTAATCAATGATTTCTCAAAAATTAATTGGAATAAATTAAAGCTCTTCCGATCAATTATAGATAACTGTGCCTGAAGCCACGTATTAAAAAAAGACTTATCACCATCATTTAGTTCATCAATGTTCGTATATGTCATCAAACGCAAAAATGAATCCAGTAGCATCGCTGCCCTTTTTCGATCTTCTTCGGCTATAGAAGGTTCTAAATTGAGGTAAATATTGGTATTTTCTTCAATTTGTTGATGATGAATTTTAATAAATAACACAAACTCTTGTAATGTAACTTCTTCAATTGACTGAAATGGATGCGTCATAGGAAATTCTTCTCCTTCACACTAACGATACCCTATAAATGGAGGATATTCACTCACTATATTATACAGCATCTTATAGGATAGTATTTCAAATTGAAAAGAGTAAGATGAAAGTATCGCTAAACAATGCGAATACTTTTGAATCCCAAGGTAACCATATAACCAGAAATAATGAAAGGTGCGTGCTTGAAATGAGACTGGAAAATAAAGTAGCCATTATTACAGGTGGAGGTACAGGAATCGGGAAAGAAACGGCACTATTATTTGCTAAAGAAGGAGCAAAAGTAGTTATTACTGATATAAATGAACAATCTGGTAACGACACTATTCGCGATATCCAAGCAATTGGCGGTGAAGCATTATTTGTACATCATGATGTTGGCAATGAGGAAGACTGGAAAAAGGTCGCAGATGAAACAATCAAAACATTTAACAAAGTAGATATTCTTTTCAATAATGCAGGTATCTATATCATTAAACCACTTGCAGAAATCGAGCTTTCTGATTGGAATCGCTTAATGTCCATCAATGTGACTGGTGTCTTCCTAGGTATGAAATATATTATGCCACTTATGGCTAAACATAATAAGGGCTCAGTTATTAATGCCTCTTCCATCGCTGGCTTAACAGGAGCTGCTGGACACGTATTATACGGAGCAAGTAAAGGTGCCGTTCGCATTATGACAAAAGATGCTGCAATGGAATATGCTCCATATGGCGTACGCGTCAATTCGATCCATCCTGGCTATATTGATACAGGTATGGCAGACTATGCATCAGCAACAACTGGAAGCACTAAAGATGAATTAGGAAAAAATTTATTCCCATTAGGACGTTTAGGCTCTGTTAAAGAAGTCGCGCAAACCGTATTATTTTTAGCTTCTGATGAATCTTCGTTCTCAACAGGTGCAGAATTCGTCATTGATGGCGGAGCAACAGCAAAATAACAATAAAGGTGGTCATTGAAATGAAACTAAAAGATAAAGTAGCAATCGTTACAGGTGGGGCTAGTGGTATCGGTGAAGCCACAGTTCGTCTCTTTGTACAAGAAGGCGCTAAAGTAGTTATCGCCGATTTTTCAGATCGTGGACAAATTGTTTCTGACGAATTAAATACCAATGGTTTTGATACACTCTTCGTAAAAACAGATGTAACTAGCGAAGAAGATATTCAAAACATGATTAAGGAAACCGTTACTAACTACGGTAAACTTGATATTATGTATGCCAATGCGGGCGTAGCTGACGATGCACCAGCACATGAGCTTTCTTTCGAAAAATGGAAAAGAACGATTGATATTAATTTATCAGGTGTATTTCTTTCTGATAAATATGCCATTGAACAGTTTCTTGCACAGGGAACTGGTGGTGTTATTGTCAACGCTGGCTCTATTCATAGCTTTGTTGCCTTGCCAAACCCTACAGCCTACTCCTCTGCAAAGGGTGGCGTAAAATTATTAACGCAAAATCTATGTACAGCTTACGCTAAACAAGGCATTCGCGTAAATGCAGTATGTCCTGGCTATATCGACACACCTCTACTAGCTGAAGTCGATGCGCAAAAGAAAGAATATTTAGCGTCACTTCATCCACAAGGTCGCCTTGGTAAACCAGAAGAAATTGCAAAAGCTGTTCTCTTCTTAGCAAGCGACGACGCAAGCTTTGTCAATGGTACAACGCTTCTTGTTGATGGCGGTTATACTGCTCATTAATTTTAGTAAGATCTGATTTCAATGTTTTCTAGAAATCAGATTTTTTTTATTTACTATAAGATATCGCACTCTTATATTCCTACTCGCACAATATTTGTTATTCTAATACATAGCTATACTTTACATTGAAGAGGTGTTCCTATGTATCAATCACATCAATCTTGGTTTGCGCAATGGCAAGCTACACACCGTATTACGAATGGATGGATAAAAGGTAGGACTGTCCATGTTATGACAAATAATGCACTCATTTTAATTACAGATGGGCAAGCTTCATGGAGTATAAATGGTCGGGTACAACATGTACACCTAGGCAATTTATTAGCCGTTGAGAAAAATTCTGTTGTCGAGATACTGGACAATAGCAATTATGCATTAGCCGGATGGATTATTTATTTTGACATATATGACCTTACTACTCATACCCTTAGTGTACGGCAACCTATTCTTGAAAATGAATCCCAAATGACCAAAATTCCTGAGGTAGTATTGGCTACGATTAGCCGTGATTTAATGGAGCCTATAGATCATACTTCAAACGCTTCCATCATTATGAATCAATATATTTTATACACCTTACTAAAACATGTATATCAGCCGCAAAATAACGAAAAACTCACGGTCGAAAATAAATTACAACTATCAATTGAATATATACATAACCATTACAATGAATTGATTACAAGAGAACAACTAGCTAATAGTATCGGTATTAGTCCATGGCACTTTTCTCGAAAATTTAAGGAGCAATATGGCTTATCTTTATCAGAATATCTAGCAACTTATCGCATTTATCGTGCACAGGAGGCTTTACTCACTACTTCAGCACGCTCACAGGACATTGCTAAAAATGTCGGCTTTGAAGATGCCCATTATTTTAGTAGACGATTTAAAGCAATAGTTGGCGTCTCTCCAAAAAATTATATAAAATCAATTGCTCAGCAGCGGATATGCTTTTTATCTCCCCTATATGCAGAGATTGCCCTGGCACTAAACATTATCCCTCATAGTGTAGTGACTACTGCTTCCCTAGTGCCCAGTTATCAACGGGCATTATTTAACTCCCATCAAATTCATACTATGGATATGGGGCATTACATCATTGATATTGACCAAATTCAACGCCAACAGCCTACATTAATTATTGGCAATATACTAGATGATCAAATTAAAAATGAATTACGTGAAATTGCTCCTGTTATTAGTGGATTACCAAATGAAATGACGAGCTTAATCAACTATTTCGGGACACTATTTCACTGTGAGGAGCAAGCAGCTTCATTAATTAACGAATCTCTTACTAACGTTAAAAAGTATAAACAGGACTTAGCAAATGTTCTACGAAGAAAACCTACGCTAGTATATTTAAGGGTTGAGCATTTTGGTTATCGATATATCGGTGAAAGATCATGCGAGATTGCTCGGCTACTCTATAACGAACTCGCTCTTTCTATGCCTCCAAATTTACAAGGGAAAGAATATAGCTTTAATGACTTGTCACTAGAAGATTTATTACAAGCCAACCCTACTTTTTTATTGCTAGAAAAACGAATAATGGATTATTTCAGCTCTGAGGAAAATATGAAAAACTTACTAAATAGTGATCAATGGAACATGTTAGATGCTGTTAAAAACAATCGCATTCTTTTCGTTGATACGTCACTTGGACTAAACAACTGTGGTATTTTTGGAAAACCTATTATTCTACAAAATCTCTATCAATTTTTTAAAGAACAACACTAAAGTCCAATTGAATAAACACAATCCTCTATGGTTTCTCTTTCTCTAATTTGCTAACATTTGAAAATGATAATCATTATCAAAAAAGGAGATTAGAGAAATGTTTAAAAAATATTATGCTTTCTTACCATTGCTAATGATGGTTTTCGCTTTGGCTGCATGTAATAGTGAGCCAACGGAAGACAATCAAAACACACAGTCATCAGAAGAAACAGCGGCTACTACCAAAACCGTTAAAGGACTTTTCGGCGATGTTACGATCCCGACAAATCCTAAAAATATGTTGGTGTTTAACTCTAATTATGCAGAGTTTTTACTATCTATTGACATTGTGCCCCAAAAAGTTTTAGTGGTAGATGAAATAGAGCCTGACTATCGTCCAAAGCTTTTTAAAGAAAATAATGTAGAAATGATTAATACCCCTCAATATGAAGAAAATTTAGAGCAAATACTTTCATTGGCTCCTGATTTAATTGTCGTGCAAGGGAATGTGATCGATGCTAAAAAATATGAAGAGCTAAGTAAAATAGCCCCTACCCTTGCCGTGGATGCCAATGGTTCTATAGAAGAAGCACTTCCTGCATTAGGTAAAGTTTTTGAGAAAGAAAAAGAAGCTGAAGCAACCCTGACTGCTTACAATAACAAAGTGACAGAAGCTAAAGAAAAACTACAACAAGCCATTGGCGATAAAACAGTCATGGTATTAAGGGTTGAACCAAAACAGTATCGCTTCATGGGCGCTAAAGCAGAGGGACCAGGTAGTGGTTTAATCTATCGTCAGCTAGGATTAAAAATTCCAGAACAATTAGCAGATTCAGAAGATTGGTTTACACCGTTATCTCTTGAAATCTTACCAGAAATTAAACCAGACTATATTTTCGTTGAAAAGAGAGTGTTAGAAAATTATAGCAGTGATGAATCGATGAAGAGTTTAGAAGATAGTCCGCTATGGCAATCCATGGAGGCTGTACAGAATGGTCGCGTGTTCCCATTAGATACAAAGGATTATGCAGTTGGACTAGGTCCTATTGGCACAGAACTACTAATCGACTATATTGTTGAAAAGTTGGTGCCCTAATGTCAATAAATGAACAAGACATTTATGACGTAACAATTATTGGTGGTGGACCAGCTGGCATGTATTCCGCATTTTATAGTGGGATGCGCGAAATGAGAACAAAAATTATTGAGATTAAGCATGAGCTCGGTGGTTTTATGAGAACGTATCCAGAAAAGCTAATTTGGGATGTAGGTGGTGTTGAGCCTGTTCGCTGTGAAGAAATAATAAATGCACTTATTACTCAAGCGAAAACATTTGATCCAACCATCGTTTATGGGCAAGAAATTGTTGGCATGGAACAGCGGGAAGATAAAATTTTTGAGTTAATTGCTAAAACAGGAGAACGTCATTTTAGCAGAACGGTCATTTTAGCAGCAGGTCGTGGTATTACCAAAATTCAAAAGTTAAATATAGAAGGAGCAGATCGTTACGAATTAACTAATTTACACTATACAGTTACGGATAAATCTAAGTTTGCCAATAAACGTGTTTTAATTTCAGGTGGTGGTGACTCTGCTGTGGAATGGGCGATTGCCATTGCACCAATTGCTAAGGAAGTCATTGTTGTTCATCGTCGAGAAGATTTCAAAGCGTTTGAATCATCTGTTTCGCAAATGAAGCAAGTTGCCACATCACTAGTCCCCTATGTTGTGACTAGTTTGCACGGCAACAACACCAAAATAGAACGGGTTACTGTCCAACATGTTACATCTGGTGAGAGCACACAATTTGAAGTCGATGAAATAATTGTTAATCACGGCTTTGAACGATCCTTCTACGGTCCTATTATGGAATGGGGCTTTGAATGTGAAGAATATGGTATATCTGTTTCGCCTAAAATGCACACAAGTATTCCAGGCATATTTGGTGCTGGTGATTTTATTACTCACCCTAGTAAGGTTCGCCTGATAGCTGGTGCGTTTAATGATGCCATTCTAGCCGTTAATAGTGCGAAGCTATATTTAGATCCTACCGGAGTCGATATGGCTGGTGTATCCTCTCACAATGACCGCTTCGCTGAAAAAAATGAGAAAATTATACAACGCTATATGTCTAATTAAATAGAAACATCTTGCATAACTGCACTTCAAATGATTAGAGTCAATCTAATCATTTGAATGCAGTTTACTTTTTTTCGTATGTTTTTAAGAAAATTTTCACTTCTACGATACAAGCATCTATTTGAGAATCATTATCATTAATTGTATTATCGTAATATAACCTATTGAAAGAAGTGAACCATCAATTGAAAAACCTTACTTTAGCAGATTGGGACTCGGCAAAATTAACCATTATACATATATCTAAAAATCCACAGTTAATGCCTGTCATTACTTGTAACTGTATTTTCGGTTTTATTGCTCAAGGGTCCGGCGAATGGGAATTGCATCATACTCCCCTTTTACACCATAAAAACATCTTTTTGATTGTTCGTGACCCTATAAACATACATGTCACGCAGGAACCATCTTCAGAATGTCTATGGATCTATTGTAATGTTTCTTTTGATAACACAATATCTGAGCCCTTAGAGCCTCTCATTTTTTATGATGCACCGAAGCATTGGTTAACATTAATGGATAACATAAACACACAATGGGAAATGCACACTGATGCTAGTAAATATAAGACAAAATTATACTTAGCAGAATTAATCTATGAAATGTATACACTAGATTCAAATAGATTGCATGAGGAACAGTTAACCTCTCAAACATTAGATTATATAAATAAGCATTTTCATGAAAATTTATCGCGTCATACAATTGCAGAAAAAATGAATTACAGTGTATCTTATCTTTCTAAACAATTTAAATATCAAACTGGTTATGGTCTAATTGATTATTTATTACATACTCGTATCAAACATGCAAAGCGGCTTTTAGTTGAAACACATCATTCAATCCAAGAAGTTTCGAAGCAAATTGGTTACGAAGATTCTTCTTACTTTACTCGCCTATTTAAAAAACATACTGGGTTAACGCCTGGCCAATATAAAAGATTATATTTACCCACTTCTCTAGTGTTGAATAATCCTAATTTTGAGCTAAAATCCTCCGATGTATTCAATCAAGGACCTTTATATAATGATAATTGTTATCAATATGAAGGAGGCTTTTTACCAATGAAATTCAATTGGAACCATACTATAGTAGCTTCATTTGTTTTATGTGCTGCTTTATTATTAACAGCTTGTACAAACAACGACACTACCAAAGAATCAGAGGAAACAATGGTTTATCACTCCATCAATGGTGATATTACGTATAAAAAAAATCCGCAACGTATTGTTACTGATTTTTATTTAGGTTACTTACTTGCTTTAGATGTCAAACCAGTTGGTTCGAATGAAGCACAGCTAAAAAACCCTTATATTCCTGAAAAAGATAAAAAAGAAATTGAGGTGATCGGAGACTCTATAGAAAAAGTACTTTCATTAGAACCTGATTTAATTATTACAGGTAATAAAGAAATGTATGAGCAGCTTTCTAAAATTGCACCTACCATCTATATTGAATACGAAGAAAATATACCTAAACTCATTAAAGAATTTGGTATTATTTTAAATCGAGAAAATCTTGCCCAGGAGTGGCAAAAAAACTATCAACAACAAGTTCAAACCGCTCGCCAAAAAATTGCTCGTATTATTAAGCCTGAAGAAACAATAACTGTTATGGATATACTGGATGGTAAAGGAACCATCACTATTTATGGCGATGGTTATACAGGGTATCCTGTTTATACGGGATTAGGCTTACAAATGGCGCCAGCTGTAAAAGCAGAAACTACTATAAAAACCCCATGGGTACAAATTTCTTCAGAAAAAATTTCAGACTTTGTAGGGGACCGTGTTATCGTTGCAAGAGCGGCCGACACGCCTAAAGTCGACTTTACAACGGCTCCTGTATGGAAAAGTTTAGATGTTGTTAAAAATAATGAAGTGTACGAAATAGATAATTTCAAATTTTGGTTTACAGATCCCATTTCTGTTATTGGTCAAATGAACGATCTAACTGACTTATTTATCGAGCGTGCCAATGATAAGAAAACAAAATAAGACGAACTTTTTATAGTTCCAATGGTTTATATTACCGTTTCCCAAGTGTGGCAAAGCTCTCTCTTATAGACTTTGTCACATTTTTCTTAACAATCTACTTTACTCTATATCATCATTCGAACTTGATTGAAAAGTTTTAGAAAATGACTAGTAAACTCCTCCCAAATAAAAATAGCAGTGGCTCTGATATGACGGCACTTCCCTACCACATTATGTTATACTATTTCTATTATCGAAATATTGGAAAGAGGGATGCTAGATGACAAATTTACAGCAATTAGATGCTTATTTTGCAGAACATCGTGAGGCACATTTAAATGAACTGAATGAATTTTTACGAATTCCAAGTATCAGTTCTCTATCTGAGCATAAAGAAGATATTCAACAGGCAGCACAATGGCTAGCTAATGCGTTTGAAAAACTAAATCTTGAAAATATCTCTATTACACAAACAGCTGGGCACCCTGTTGTCTATGCGGATTGGTTACATGCTGAAGGGAAACCAACTATTTTATTTTATGGTCATTATGATGTACAACCTGTTGATCCATTAAATTTATGGGATAGCGAGCCGTTCAATCCTACGATTCGTGACAATAAATTATTTGCCCGTGGAGCGAGTGATGATAAAGGACAAGTGTTTATGCATTTAAAAATGATTGAGGCACTCTTTGCAACAACAGGGACTTTACCAGTCAATGTCAAATTCATTTATGAAGGCGAAGAAGAAATCGGCAGTCCGCATCTACCTGCTTATGTTGAAGAACATAAGGAAAAACTCGCAGCAGATTTAATTTTAATTTCTGATACGGGCCTTTATGGTCCTGGTAAGCCTGCGGTATGCTATGGATTACGTGGCTTAACAGGCATTCAAATTGATGTTCGTGGAGCTAAAGGAGATCTACACTCTGGTCTTTACGGTGGCGGCGTCCAAAATGCTATCCATGCATTGGCTGAAATTTTAGCATCCTTCCGTGATGAGCATGGAACGATTCAAGTTGAAGGCTTCTACGATAAAGTATTGCCACTATCAGAAGAAGAACGTGAAGCTTATTTAGCACTTGGCTTTGATGAGGAATCAGTTAAACAGGAAGTTGGCGTAAAAGAATTATTCGGTGAACAAGGTTTTTCTTATTTAGAACGCACTTGGGCTCGTCCAACACTAGAGGTTAACGGTGTATTTGGTGGCTTCTCTGGTGAAGGCATCAAAACGGTTCTACCTGCGGAAGCTGGTGCTAAAATCACATGCCGTCTTGTTCCAAATCAAGAGCCTGACGAAATTGTAGCACTATTAAAAGCCCATGTTGAAAAACATAAACCTACTGGTGTGGAAATCAATATTTCTGAATTTGATAAAGGGCGTCCATTCTTAACACCTTTCGATCATCCATTTATCCAAGCAGCTGGACGTTCCTATGAAAAAGTGTATAATGTACCAACTGCATACACACGTGGCGGAGGATCTATCCCTATTGTAGCTGCCTTTGATGAAATTTTAGATTTACCTGTGGTGTTAATGGGCTTCGGCTTATCAAGTGAAAACTTCCACGCACCGAACGAACACTTCCATTTAGAAAACTTCGATAAAGGCTTACGTGTGTTAAGTGATTACTTATACGAGGTTTCTGATTTACAAAAATAAATATCGTCCCATTAAAAAATCCCCTCACTTTTAAAGTGAAGGGATTTTTTTCGGTTATTCACCAAAAATCGTCACTATTTCAGCTGATTGCTTACGTTCCTTGCCTTTCGGTACTTCATCAAAATAACCCATTTGTAGCATGGCAATGACACGCTCACCTGGCTGAACCTTTAAAGCTTCACGGAATTTCGGATTATCTAAGAAGCCTGGCGTTTTCCAGCAAGAACCAATGCCTCTATCCCACGCAAGCAGTTGTATATTTTGAATAAACGTACTTGCAGCTGCATAATCTTCTAAACGTTCTTTTTGACGAGCATCCTCTGGTACGATTACAAAAGCATAGCCACCTGGTAATGTAAATTTCATCATTTGCTTCGCTAAATCTTCACTTGAAAGCTCCTGCCATTTTGGAATTGTCAGGTCGCGTAATAGCTGGTGTAGGTCTGCTAATTCCTTTCCACAGGCTACTACTAAACGCCAAGGCTCACGGTTACCGTGATTTGGTGCCCAGACAGCATCATCGATAATAGCCATCAAATCCTCACGATCTACAGGCTGACCATTAAACTTTTTAATGGAACGACGTTGAATAATTGCATCTCTAACCGATAAAATTTGTTCGCTCATATTTCTATTCTCCTTCTACCATAAGACAACATATTAGAGTTGGTCTCTTCTATCTTTCACATTATCACAAAATGATATGCTTTAAAACTATCTCTTCTTAAGCAAAGCTGTCATCTATATGATAGAAAAAGTAAGTCATACTCGGTGTATAGGCAGTGGAATCCTCGTAAAAATAAGGTCGATTAATACTATCCGAAGTATGGGCATTGACATAGGGAATACCATTTTGAATACTTGTGACAATAACGGAGTGATCAATTCTCCCATTTCCTTGAAAATCATAAAAAATGACATCCCCAAGCTCTAGCTCCTCTGCCGATTGAACACGCCTACCCTTCAATCCAGTTGTAGATCCCTCTAAATACCACCTTAATGAATGAGCCACAGACCAGCTAAAGCTCCAATTCCCTTGTTGAATCCACCAACCTTTATCTCTACTCGGTGCGCCACGCATTGGTGCGCCACCCGCAAGTAAGCATTGAGATATATAGTTTGTGCAATCTACATCAAAGTTTGGAAAAGCTGGGTTGCGTCTGTTCCACCATAAATTAGCATATTGAACTGCAGCCTGCCTGTTATACATTTTTGCCATACATCCCCTCCTCATGCCATCATATGTCTATTCATGACTTTCTATTAGTTAGGTCCTTACTCATATTCTTATTGAAATCAATTATATTCAGCACGTTCCTTTCCATTTTCAAGAACATTTTTGCTACAATAAAGAGTAATACAATGCAGATTTTATTTTATGACTGGAAGGGATGTTAATTGTGAAGCAGCATGCTGAGAAAGAAATTTTACAGCCTACTCTTTTATGCGATAAAAAAGGTAATTTAAATCCAGCAGCCATCGGATTTGCACGTAAGCCCCTTATTAACAGCAATTTAAGCGGCCATCTCATGCGCAAAAAGAAATGGAACTATTGGTGTATCTATGGTGACGAAATCTTGTTTTCTGCTACGATTAGTCATTTAGATTATGCTGCTGTCTGCTTTGTTTATTTCCTTGAATATGAAACACAGCGCTATTTCGAAAAAACGATTACCATTCCCTTCGGTGGTAAATTAAAAATGCCGACACAGGTTTTAGAATCCGTCTCATTTAAAAATAGCGAAATGATGATTGATCTATTATATATACAAAATGAAACGCATCTATCGGTGTCCATACCAGACTTTGATGGTGATGTTTTACGTGCAAAGCTTATCGTCCAACATCCCCCAACTGATGAAACCTTAAATGTTGTCATCCCTTGGAATCGCAAAACATTTCAATTTACAGGCAAGCATCATATACTCCCAACTTCAGGTGTTGTCACAATTGGTACTCGCCGTTATAATTTTTCGGCCGAAGAGAATTTTGCAGTGTTAGATTATGGACGAGGTGTATGGCCACGCCAAGCATTATGGAATTGGGGAATGGCCTCTCAGCGAGTTCGAGGAAGACGGATTGGACTGAACTTAGGAGGTAAATGGACAGATGGTACTGGCATGACTGAAAATGCTGTTTTTGTTGATGGTAAAATGACCAAAATACATGAGGATCTTTTGTTTCAATATGATTCTGGAGACTATATGCAACGTTGGAAAGTAAAAACGAAATTTTCTAATCAGGTTTCATTAACCTTCTCCCCTTTTTTTGAACGTGTTGCTCAAACTAATGCCAAATTAGTTAAATCGGAGGTACATCAACTATTTGGCTATTACGATGGCTCCATTTTACTCGACAATGGTGAAACACTTGTTATTCAACAAATGCTCGGATGTATTGAAGAACATCGTGCGAAATGGTAGAACGGATCTTCTAGAAGACGTCGCTTTCCGTGGGTATTACAAAAATGCTACTTATTCCACGGAAGCTTTTTGTCTCCTAGCCCCTTCCTTGCTCTAATTAAGGGCCTGTAATATTTTCTCTGGGTCATCAGTAAATATCGCCTGTATACCTAGTTGCTGTAAATAGCGAGCATCACGTTGATCATTAACAGTATACACACGGACAGTTGCTCCTTCAGCGAGAGCTAGTTTGACTGATTTACGAAATGACGTTGGTAAACTTACATGTAACGCTTTAGCTGGAATAAGAGCAATGTAAGAAGTAAAATCTACTAACACTTCTGCAAACAGCGCCGCACTTTCTATATAAGGTGCTATTTTTGATACTGTTTGCAATGATTCATGATTAAAAGATGAAATGATTACTCTTTCAGTCATTTGCTGTGCAGCCACTTCTTTGAGTACGAGCGCTTCAATCCCTTCATATGAAATAATATCTGTTTTCAGTTCAATATTAATACGATGGTTGGTACCTGCAAAAAGCTCTAACACTTCCCCTAACGTAGGGATTGTTTCATCTCCGAACTCTGGAGAAAACCACGAACCAAAGTCAAATGTACGCAATTGCTGTAATGTAAAATCTTTTACATAGCCTGAACCATTGGAGGTACGATTAATGGTTTCATCATGAATGACCACTACCTCTTTATCTGCGGTTAAATGAACATCCAGCTCTATCCCTGCTATAGGAAGCTTTGATGCTGCTTGAAAGGCTGCCATCGTGTTTTCTGGATAGTTTATCGAAACACCTCTATGTGCAAAAATGTCCAAAATCATTAACCTCCTCTATTATCATTTAAAGAAAAACTTTCCAACCCCAATGTAATAGTAGCATAATTAACTATTTAGCTTTCACTTGATGGTAAATATTATATATAGTAGTATGATAATCTACTTTGAAATTGTAAGTACCTAGGAGGTGCTAAAAATGACTGTACAACATCCGGATTTTCAGGCTGAGGTAGAGCGGTTAACCTATACCCAAAGTTATATGCAACAAATATTAGACGAATCACAACGAGATCTACAATCCGCTCAAGAAAATATCCGCAAGTCCATGGCTGACCTTGATTACTTAGATTCGAGTTTAAGTTATTTAAATATCTTAACAAACGCCAGATTCTTTGAAATGGCTCGTAATCAAAAAGAAGGTCTAGAAGCCGTTCGGAAAAAGCCCTATTTTGCCCGAATCCATTTCCAAAAGACAGGTGATCCTGAAGAATTCCTTTATATTGGGAAAACCTCACTATTTCATCGTGAAACCCATGAACCCATTATTGTTGACTGGCGCTCACCCGTAGCCAATGTTTATTATGATGGACGTCTTGGTGATATGGAGTACGATGTCCGTGGAGAAGTTCATAAAGGACATCTCTTTGCTAAAAGACAATATAAGATCGAGAACGGCGAATTACTCGATATACGGGATATTGATCTAACAACAAACGATGAACTCCTACAAGAAGCATTGGCTGGGAAAGCAGATGTTCGTTTAACTGAAATTGTCTCGACAATCCAAAAGGAACAAAATGAAATTATTCGAGCACATCTTCGTCAACCAATTATTGTACAAGGTGCAGCAGGTAGTGGAAAAACAACTATCGCTCTCCACCGAATATCTTATTTCCTCTACACAATGGGCGAGCATTTTAATCCTGAACAGCTCATGATTTTAGCACCGAATAAGCTATTTATTGATTATATAGGTGATGTTTTACCAGAGCTTGGTGTCGATAAAATATGCCAAACTACTTTTACAGACTACGTTCTTGCTGCCACTAAATTAAAATTAAAGCTTCAAAATCCAAATGAGCAATTAGAATTGCTCGTTGCTGGTGGAAATCATCAGCCTACTGCGTGGATCGCTGAAGTGAAAGGTTCACTTTATTATCGTGATGTCATTGAGCGCTATATCCAGAAGCTGGAGCAAGAAATCGCGCAACAATTCGAAGATGTTTATATTGAAAAATACTGTATTATGCGAGCTGCTCATCTAAAGAAACTGTTTTTATATGAGTTTTCTTATATGCCAATTGAAAAACGCCTTGCACATATAAAAAAGGTGTTAGCTAGCCATGTCCGCCAAAAAAAACAGGCTGTCTTAGCTACACTCCATAAAAAATATGATGAAGCATTGGGTAAAGCCTTAAATGGTATACGGGATGATGAAAAGCGTCGACGTGTTGTCACAAAATTTATCGATGAACGCGACGAACGAATTCCAGCAATAGAAAAAGAAACGAAAACAACTGCAACTGCCTATATGCGTCGCTTTCCTAAACATAACATTAAAACACTTTATCGCACCCTTCTTACCGACGCCAAACTTTTAACAGAGCTAGCTCCTGAATGGCATTATCTTGAACAACAGCAATTTTTGCAGGCACATCGTAAAGAACAATGGGCACTCGAAGATTTAGCCGCACTATACTATTTACAAGCACGTCTAAAAGGCATCCCAGATGAATGGAAAATGCGTGTTGTCTTTATCGATGAAGTACAAGATTATAGTTTGTTTCAGCTTGCTGCTTTAAAAACAGGTCTTGATACAGACATGTTTACAATGGTTGGCGATTTAGCTCAAGGAATTCATAGCTATCGCTCATTAACTGCCTGGGAACCTGTCCAAAGTTTATTTCCTCGTGCAAGCTTCCGAACATTGCAAAAAAGCTATCGAACAACCATTGAAATTATGGAAGTCGCTAATCAAATTTTAGCGCAAATGAATGAGCAGCTACCGCTGGTTGAGCCAGTTGTTCGTCACGGTAATGTGCCAAGTTTTATTCAAGCAGATCAATTTGATACCTTAAAAATTAAAGAGATTTTTGAAGCTATTCGTCAACATGGTCATCGGTCTATCGCTTTAATTTGCAAAACTACTGCTGAAGCCATTTCGATGCAACATACATTGAAAGACAACAAAATTGCCTCACAGCTGCTAACAGAAAATGAATCGATTAATCAGGAAATGTTGCTTGTTGTACCAAGTCATCTTGCTAAAGGGCTTGAGTTTGATGCCGTCATTGTAGCTGCCTTTGAAACACCCTTTTACGATACAATAATTGATCGGAAACTACTGTATGTAGCTCTCACACGAGCAATGCATGAACTCTATTTAATTGGCCCATCCAAAAATACATTTTTATTAGAAAATTAAAAAGTCGCTAGAAGGCGACTTTTTCATTCATCATCAGTTTCTTGGCGGCAATCGATAAAACTTCCCTTTCGATAAATAAGCTTTAACTACTTTCCACCATGATCTAGGGGCTTCCTTTGGAGGAGACTTCTTTTTTGGCAATGCTGGCATGCGCATGATCACGACTCCTTTCTTAAAGCTTATTAATACTATATGAAGATAGTAGGTAATTATGATAAAAAACGGGCGAGGAGTTGATATTAAATACCACTCCTCGCCTCTTTTTCCTACTGTTTTACATAATAATCGATTTGCTGTGCCTTCATAAAACCTGCCCTTTCATAGACAGACAATGCTTTTTTATTGTCAATTTCTACATCAAGCATAACAAATTTCGCACCAACTTTGCTCGCGTAATCCTTTGAAAAAGAAAGCAATGCTGTTCCAACACCTTGTCCCTCACAATTTGGATGAACAGCAAGTGCTGTTACCCATTGGATTTCATTTTCCTGAGCAGTCGTCACAGTTCCAACAACAAGGCCATCTCGATAAGCAACCCAAAGCTTTCGTCCATTTGTAGATGTATTAAAGGCAATGAGTTCCTCTGATTCTTCGGGTAAATCACCAAAAGCTTCACTATAGATGGCAATCAATTCCCCCTGCTCACCAGCATAAGGTTGAATACTAATATCCGTTTGTAATGTTACTGGTTCAGCTTTTGTTTCTAATGTTGCTTCTGAAAAGCTATAAGCATAACCTTTATTTTCAATAAATGCATGTCCATAAGGAGAGCCATCAATTACTACAGCTAATTGACCCTCCGCTCCTCTATCTGCTAAACCAACTTGTACACCCTCAACTAATGCAGCTCCAATACCCTTCTGTCGATATGCAGGTGTCACTACTAATGACCATTCATATGTATGGAGTCCCATCAAATCAATGGCACTAGCAGCACCTACTAACAGATCCTGTTCATCCTCATATGCTAGTACCATAAAGCCCTTTGACTCAAAAGAGCTAGCCATTGGTACACTCATAATGGTTTCATATACTCGATAATCATGAATGGTTGCTTCTTCACATAATAGTTTTACTTCTTTCAATGTTTCTCCATCTAATGGAAAAGACACTGTCATCACTGAAATATTCATCTTTTACTCCGTTCCTGTGTCAGACTATTGCCCTATTGTAGCAAGAATAAAAATAAACTGGCAACAAAATATATAAATACCCACTATTAATCAGAATTTTACTTCAAAAAACAGAATAATAAAAGGATTTATACTATAAAAATTCATGAAAATGACTGAAATTTACTAGAAATTATAGATATAAAATATTATGCTAATTTCTCAAAATGAGAGATAATTAATCTTTTTTACACAGTTACTTTTAAACTATACAGAAACTCCTATTAGATATCTTTTTTATAATATTATACTATTTATTCAAATTAATAACATTTCAATTTAACGAAAAAAGAGTAATTTCACATGAAATTACTCTTTTCATCGTAAACCATCCATAGAATTTTTGTGAAAGGTGAAGATGGATTAACGTAGCAGGCTACTTGCTTCCCTGTGAGCCGCTTCCTCCGCTACCGCTCTTTTTAGCAAAGATTTTTAAATAAAGTGAAGGTGTCCACTACTCTTTATAGAGGGTTGTTGTCACTCATCACTTCTCCACATTGAAAATAAGAGGCTATCCTTTCTCTAATCATACAAAAATAATAGGCTATTTTGTTCACTACGGCTCGTTTGAAAGATAAGGGTAAGGTACTTTTGCACATGATTGCTTGGAGTAAAGCGGCTCATCAGACGCCCCCTGGAAAGGACGCTGGCGGAACGGCAATCAATCCCTTGCCTTTCAAAATGGCTGTTTCCGCCGTTGATATCACCTTTTTCCTCTATTCCTCAAGATGATGCGAGGAGGAATGAAGCATTTGCGCATAAAGGCCACCCGATTCAATTAGTTTTTGCTGAGGTCCAGCTTCAACTAACTCACCTTTTTGCATAACTAAAATCATATCGGCATTATGCACAGTGTTTAATCGATGGGCAATAACAAAACTAGTGCGACCCTGCATTAACGTATCAAGCGCCTCTTGTATCGCCATTTCCGTCACAGTATCGATACTGCTTGTCGCCTCATCCAAAAGTAAAATTTTCGGATCAGCAATAAGCGCCCTTGCTATAGAGAGTAACTGCTTCTGACCTTGTGATATCTCGCGTCCATCCGCAGCAAGAATCGTATCATAGCCATCTTTGAGCTTCATGATAAAGTCATGGGCATTCGCTTGCTTGGCAGCTTTCTCAATCTCTGCATCACTTGCATCCAGTCGACCATATCGGATATTTTCACGAACAGAAGCCTCAAATAAAAAGGGGTCCTGCAATACAAAAGCCATCTGTGAGCGAAGGGATTGACGATCTATTTGCTGTACATTTATGCCATCAAACAATACCTCACCCTTTGTTACCTCATAAAACCTTGCAATCAGTTGGAGGATTGTTGTTTTCCCAGCTCCAGTCGCACCAACAAGGGCTACCGTTTGTCCAGGTTCTACTTTAAAATTAACATTCTTTAGTGTATAAGCTTCTTCTTCCAGCTCATATTTAAAATACACATGCTTAAACGCCACATGCCCCAATAACTGATGCTTTTGTGCTGAAACGGTTTCTGCCTCTGGTTGTTCATCAAGCAAGGCAAATACGCGCTCTGCACCAGCAATGGCTGATAGTACCGTATTGAACTGGTTTGCTAAATCATTTAAAGGACGTGTAAATTGTCGTGCATATTCAGTGAATATAACAATAACCCCTATCGACACATGCCCATATAGCGCGAGTACGCCTCCTATACCTGCAACAATTGTAAAGCTCATATTATTTAAAAAGTTCATGACTTTAGGAATATAGCCCGAGTAAGTCTGTGCCCAAAAACCGGTTCTTCTTAATCGCGAGCTTTTTTCTCGAAACTCTGCTTTCATACGCTCTTCTTGTGAGAAAGCTTTGACAATCCGCTGCCCTGAAATTGTTTCCTCTATCATCCCATTCAAAGCGCCAATAGCTACTTGCTGCTCTTTAAATAAGGGTGCTGTACGCCGTGTAATCCAGCGCATCGCCCAAAACATCAGCGGAATAATTGTCATCGTCAGCACTGTCAGCAAAGGGCTTAAACTAAGCATAATAATGACGGTTCCTCCAAGCGTAAGTACACTTGAAAACACTTGGATAAAAGAGCTATTTAAGGTAGAGCTGACAGCTTCAATATCATTCGTCATACGACTCATCAGTTCACCATGTTGACGACGATCAAAGAACGCAACTGGCAATCGTTGAAAATGAGCAAATATACTTGTTCGTAATCTATAAATAGTTTGCTGAGCAATACCAATCATCCAATAGTTTTGTAGAAAAAGTGAAACAGCTAACAGAATATAAATACCAATTAATACACCAATCCACTTACTTAAACCTGAAAGCTTGCCATGCATAACATAATTATCAATCATTTGACCGATTAAATAAGGACCAACTAAAGCTAAAATTGAACTGAGCATCACTAGTAAAAGAACCACAATGAGGAGTGTGCGTTGTTCGTCGACAATTTTCCATAGTCGAAGCAATGTACTTTTCCAATCTGCTGCACGAGGCCCTTTCTTTTTCTTCACAGCTTGCTTCAGATCACCTTTAGTCAAAATCGGCTCATAGCCAAAAGGTTTTTGGAAAAATCCCATTAATCCTCCACCTCCTGTTGGGAGATTGCAATTTTTTTATAGAGCGTTGAAGTTTGTAAAAGCTCTTCATGTGTACCATATGCAACCACTTTTCCAGCATCGATCAGTAAAATACGGTCTGCACCTTTAGCTGTGCGAATTTTTTGTGTGACAACAAGCATTGTTGCCTTCTCTTCACTTAATGCCTCCCACAAAGACTGTTCAGTTTTAACATCTAAGGCACTTGTACTATCATCAAGCATTAAAATATGCCCCTTTCTCAAAAGAGCTCTAGCAATAGATAGTCTTTGTTTTTGGCCCCCTGATAAATTAACACCTTTTTGTCCAACCTTAGTGTCGTAACCATTTGGGAAATCTTCCACAGATGCATGTATTTGTGCCTGCATTGTAGCCTGTAGTACAGCATCCATTTCAGCCTGAGTATCTCCCCAACGTACATTATCTGCAATACTTCCAGTAAACAATAATGATTGCTGAGGGACATAACCAATGATTTCACGTAACTCTTGCAATTCCCAGTCCTGAACATCCTGCCCTTCCACAAGAATTCTTCCTTGCGTTACTTCATAAAAACGAGGAATTAGCTGTAACAATGTTGACTTTCCAGCACCGGTTGCCCCCATAATCGCTAATTTTTCTCCTGACCTCACTTGAAAACTCACATCTGACAGGACGGGAGCATCTCCTTCTGGATAGGTAAAACAAACATGTTCAAAGGTTAGCTCTCCATATTGCATTGTGCTATCTACTTCTTCTGAGTGGGAAATATCCTCCACCTCATTTTCCATAGATAGTACTTCTGCCATACGTTCTGCGGAGGCCTTTGCACGCGCATAAAAAATAATAATAAACGCAAACATTGAAAACGAGCCGGTCATACGCATGGCATAATTGACAATAGCTACAATATCGCCAAGTGGCGTTGTCCCTGTGGCAATTTGCTTTGTACCAAACCATAAAACGGCAAGCAAGCTCATGTTCATGATGAATAATAGAACAGGCATAATATATTCCATAATGCGTAAAGCCTTTACTGTATCCATTTTTAAGCGTGAAGCAACTTCATCGAAGCGTGTAGCCTCATATGCTCCACGTAAATAGGCCTTCACTAAACGAATTGCCTGTAAATTCTCCTGTAATACCCTATTTAAACGATCTACCCTCTTCTGTACACGTCCAAAATAAGACACACCCTTCGCCACCATAAAAATAAGAAAAATAAAGATGATGGGTGCGCCTATCACTAAAAACAGCGCCAATTTGGCATTTACAACAAAGGCCATTACAATACTTCCTATAACAGCAAGCGGTGCTCGAAGCATAATACGTAAGCTCATAAACAGTACCGTTTGTACCTGTGTGACATCATTCGTTAATCTAGTAATGAGCGATGCTGTGGAAAATTTTTGATAGGTTGCTAGTGTAAAGGATTGAATTTTATCAAACATGGCATTTCGTAAATCATATGAAAAGCTTTGTGCTGTATGAGAGGAGAAATAAGAGTTAATGACTCCCGCTATAAAGGCTACGATTGATAGTGCAAGTAAAACAGCTCCCCATTGCAAAATCATCCCTTGATTTTGGGCTCGTACACCTTCGTCAATTATTTTCGCCATAATGAGTGGCTGTACAAGCTCCACAAATAATTCTAAAAGCATTAAACATAAAGCAAAAATGGCAGTCCATTTATATGGCCTTACATAGGAAAAAACTTCTTTCACATTCTTTCCCCCTTGTCAGAGATAAAATATAAAGCTAGTTAAAAAATCCTAACCCAATAGTATATTTATGCTTTTTCGCCTGCTACCGAAAGCCAGGTTACACAAACAAGCATAACGAAAACACCTATTAATTGCCAAAAACCTAAAGATGTACCGAATACAATGACTGAAATAACCATTGCTGTTAATGGTTCGATACTGGAAAGGATACTCGTCTCCACTGCTGTAATATATTTCATACTACTTAAAAACAGAATAAAGGCTACTGTTCCAAAAAATATTAATGCCACGACTAACATAAGTATCTTAAAATCTGTTAAAACAACCCATTGGTTGGACTGCCACACACGGCTCACTAAGCCTAATGTTAAACCACCTACCAGCATGCCCCAGCCAACTACTAATAGCACACTCCACTCCTTCATTAAGCGTGCAGGATACAGTGTGTAAAATGCAAATGTTAAGCCTACTGCTATACCCCAAAGCAAGGCTTTTGGACTAATAAGCAAACTTTCAAACGAAGCGTTCGTTAGTAATAGAAATAACCCTATAAGGGTACCAATAATCCCTAACACTTGATATTTTGGTGGCCATTTCTTTAAACTAAGAGAGACATATGCCACAACAAAAATGGGCGCTAAAAATTGTAGTAAGGTCGCAAGTACTGCGTTGCTTTCATTTATAGCAGCAACAAAAGCAAATTGTACACCTAGCATCCCTGCAATACCAAAAGTAATGAGCTGTCTACCCCAGAGTTTATGCTGCCAAATACTAAAAATATTTTTTCCTGTTAACAATAAATATGTAAGTAGTAATATACCTGCAACCGATAAACGGACTGTTAACATAAAGGAGACGGTCAATGGTGTATGGTTAAGTAGCCACTCCATCAAAGGGCCAGTTGCTCCCCATAACATAGCACCCGAGACAATAAATAATATTCCTTTTAAACGTTCCATACCAATCCTGCTTCCTATATACGTACTAAAAATTGTTACTTTTCTTCAAATCTTTTCTTACACATCACGAGAAAAGTCCTATTTTTCTTCATTATCAAATATTTACAATTATATTCATAATGACTAATTCCCGATAATTAACTATAATATTAGTATATATTGATTACCCAAGGAGATCGAAAAATCATGAGTCATATGCATAAATCATTTACGATTGATGAACATTATTTAAATTCACTTCCTTTTCCTGCAATTATCATAAATCAAGATGGACAAGCGACTATCTGGGGAAAGAGCACAGAACATCTGATTGGATTGTCAGCCGATGATATTAAAGGAAATACTACTCCATCTATACTCGAAAATCTACTATGTCAGCTTCCTGTAGAAACATTTCAGTCTATTTTACAAAATGAGGACAGTACGTATTTAGATAAAATTCAAGTATACACAACGTCAAACACAGAAATAACGACAGCCCTGTTAGCGAAGCCTTATACAGAAGAAGGAGAACGTTTTATTCTACTAATCTTTATGCTACCAGAATTAATGACGAATGCTGTTTCACATTGCAGTACATTTGTTAATATCAAGTCAGGTTTAGATGCTACATTCATGACTGTCACACTCGATCACGATGGATTTATCTTAGAATGTAATAATGAATTTTTAAAGACAAGTCAATGGACGCCAAAGCGTGTAATCGGCAAAACATTTTGGCAGTTATTCCCGGATAATGAAGCGAGCGAAAAAGTCACAAATACGATTTGGCGTAATTTAAACAATGGTCATACGTGGCAAGGCGAAGTTGAAAAAATCACAAAAATAGGCCAATCCTATTGGGTATTGCTAACAGCCATTCCTACTTTTAATCTCGAAACAAATGAACAACAATTTATCTTAATTGAAAAAGATATTACTAAATCGAAAACCATTCAACATCAGCTAGAAAAAATAGCTTATATCGATACAGAAACTGGGCTGATGAATGCACATCGACTTGAAAAAGTCATTACCAATATGATTGAAGAGCAAAGACATTTTTCATTTGTTTATCTAAGTATTGATAAATTTTATACTTTAAAAGAATTACATGACCAACAAATCGATCAAAGCCTTATTATTGAATTTACAAATCGAATAAAAATGTATTTCCAAGATAGCACAATGGCTCGTATAAATGAAAATGATTTTGTTGTCATTACCCCTTTAAGTGAGTGGTTTATTCAAGGGTTCTTATCTTACTTACAACAGCACCCTATTTATAGCGGCAATATTGCTGTACCAATTTCTATTAGTGGTGGCATTACAAGATATCCAGAAGACCAAACAACATTCTCTCAACTTATGAAAGCCTCAATTGCTACCATTTCAACAGTGCGTGAGGCTGGTGGGGACAAAGTTGTTTCCCTGTCAACAGCAACACATAAAGCTTTAAATCGTAAAGCTTTAATTGAAAAACGGTTACTTCAAGCACTTGATCAGAAGAATTTAAAGGTACTTTATCAGCCACAAATTGATGTTTATTCTGGTAAAATTACAGCTGTTGAAGCACTTGTAAGATGGGAAGACGAGGTAATTGGCGTTGTTGCGCCTGATGAATTAATTCCGATTGCGGAAGAAACAGGCCTTATTAATAATATCGGTTCCTTTATGCTAGAAAAAGCTTGTGAGCAGGCATTACTTTGGAAAAAGGCGGGTCATGATTTAAAAGTATCTATTAACTCTTCTGTTCGCGAATTCCGCGATAAAAATATGGCAAAATCCATACTTGAAGTGCTCGCAAAAACAGGTTGTCCAGCAAATCTTCTACAAATTGAAATTACTGAAAAATTTGCTTTAGAGGCAGAAGCTGCCACATCTATCGCACAGCAAATGCGCAAGCTTGAAAACGAAGGCATCTCTTTCGTATTAGATGATTTTGGAACTGGCTATGGATCATTTAGATATATGCAGATTTTACCGATTGATACACTAAAAATTGATCAAACGTTTACGAATTCTCTATTAAAATCTGAAAAGAGCCAAAAGCTTATGCATGGTATGGTACAACTTGGTAAATCTATGGAACTGAAAGTTGTAGCCGAGGGTGTCGAAACGGCTGAGCAAGCAGACCTATTAATCACATATGGTTGTGACGCCATTCAAGGCTATTATATTAGTAAGCCAGTTACACCAGATGAAATTGAAGTATTGCTTAGTAAAAAATAATAAGTAATTAAGGAGGCTGCGTTAAGCTAAACGCAGCCTCCTTCTATTTTTTATAGACCTTTTGTAATTTTACTTTACTTGAACGGACTGAACGGAAAATAAGTTGAATAATTACTTCCGCAAAGACTAGACCGATCACAATTGCACCTGTAATTAAAAATGCCTTTAGGCCATACTGTAAGCCTTGTAAGTAATCGTCCTCTACAACATTTCGCATGGCATTATATGCCATCCCTCCTGGCACCAACGGAATAATTCCACCAACGATAAAAATAATCATTGGTATTTTAAAACGTCGCGCATACAAATGGGCAACTATGGCAATGACAAACGAGCCAAAGAAAGAAGCTTTGACGACATCCATTCCTTGCTCTGTTAAAACGTAATAGATAATCCAGCCAATTACTCCAACAAGACCACAATGAAGTAATGTTTTTCTAGGAACATTAAAAAGAATGGCGATCCCAGCTGTCGCAAAAAAACTAACAATTAATTGTATAAGAATGTCCATCATCTGCATATTGTCCGCCTCCTAAAATCCTAGCGTGACGGCAATTGCTGCACCGATTGCAAAGGCTGTTAAAAAGGCCTCTGCTCCCTTTGCCATCCCTGACATAAAATGACCCGCCATTAAATCACGAACAGCATTGGTAATCAAAATACCTGGTACAAGTGGCATGACAGAACTAATAATAATTTTATCAAGTTCAGTTCCATAACCATACTTTACTGCTAAGAAGGCCACAAAGCCGAGAACAAGTGATGCCGTAAATTCAGAGAAAAACTTCACCCTTGTTAAATGGTTGATCATCACAAGTACTAGAAAACCCATCCCACCCGCTATACAAGCTACCGGAAAATCCGACCATCCTCCCTTAAACATAATCAGGAAACACCCACTTGCAAGTGCGGCTGACAAAACTTGTAAATAAGTTGGTAAAAAATAATTTGTTTTTTGTATCGACTTTAACTCGTCATAAGCTTCTTCTAATGTTATGATGTGAGATGTGAGTCTCCGAGATACTGAATTTACCAAGGCTATTTTTTGTAAATCTGTAACCCTACTGGAAATTGATGTAATTCGCGTCGGCTGTGTCTTGCCTAACGAAAAAATGATTCCAGTTGGTGTGGCATAACATTGAGCATCTGGCATATTTTGAGTATGTGCCATCCGCAGCATCGTATCCTCCACACGATATGTTTCTGCTCCACTTTCAATCATAATACGCCCTGCAAGCAACAAACAGTCAATCGTAAGTTCATTATCCGCTTCTTGTAAGACCATTACAGCTATCTGCCTCCTTCAAAAGGTTCCTTGCCAATATTATCGAACTGCCAATAAAAACTCAACTGAAAATTTCAGCATAAACAGTTAGCTTTCTTTCAATTTAATTTTCATGAATTAACAATTATTGAGCATGTTTTTTCTATTTTAGTAGGTATTTTACAACCACTTTAAAAGAAGTACAACAACATTCGATTGATACCCTATAGAAGGATAGCCGATTTAAAATAATTACTATAAATTAACATTAAAAGATCCGTAATTTGTATAACTTTTTTAATGATTAACACGTCTGATTGTATAGAGAATAAAAAAGAGGGGAGCGTATCCAACACCATGCAGGAACGCAGAAAAAAACGCGGTCCAATAATTGATTTTTTATTACTGGGCCTTATTGTAACCTTAACAACAGTTATACTAGTTATTATCCTATCAAAGGATGAATTTAAGTTTCAAAAGATTAGTGCTTCAAAAGAAGAATCTAAGACAGAATCGGTCAATAGTAATTTATCGACTGAAAGTTCTGCGTTTCCAGGCATACGTATTGTTACAGACGTTTCTAATGATAAACGAACACCATTTGCTATACATTACCCACAAACAGATAACAAAGTTTTTAATGACGCCGTATTACAATACATATCGGATTCAAAAGAAAACTATCTAGCATCTATGAAAAAAAATAAAGATAAAGAAGCTATGGGTGAATTAAATATTAGTCTTGAAACATTTCCATACCGAGAGCATTATTATTCCTTTGTTCTAACAAAAATGGAGTACCTTGGTGGAGCTAATCATGAAGTCTCAACGAAAACATTCTTCATTAATAACGAAACAGGCGAGCAAATTACAATTCAAACCCTTCTACAAAATGACGAGAACAACTTATCAACGTTAGCTGCCAATGTACGAAAGGATTTGCAGAAAAACCTTCAAATAAAGGATGAGCTTTTCACTGATGAATTACTGAAAGCTACAGAGCCAAAATGGTCTAACTTCAATCGCTTTGCTATTGTCGACGATTCATTACAATTCTATTTCAATGAATATGAGATTGCTAGCGGAGCAGCAGGTGCCCCAATAGTGAAACTACCCCTTTCACTTATTAACCCATTGTTAGCCTCTGAGTTTCAAATTGCTATGGAAAATGTAAAACCAACAAATCCACCGCCTACAGGTGATCCGAATAAGAAACGTATTGCATTAACATTTGATGATGGTCCACATCCAAAAGTGACGGAACAAATTTTAAACATTCTCGATAAGTATCACGCAAAAGCAACCTTCTTTATGCTCGGTAGTCGAGTACAATATTATCCTGATATTGCAAGAGATGTATTGGCGCGGGGCCATGAAATTGGCAATCATTCGTGGAACCACCCTGTCTTAACAAAGCTTACACAAGAGCAAGTGATGAAAGAGTACAATACTACAGCCAATGAAATAGAAAAGGCAATTAATCATGGTGCTACAGTTTTCAGACCACCTTATGGTGCAACTAATGACACGATTAATGCCGAGATCCCTATACCTGTAGTGCTATGGTCGATTGATACATTGGATTGGAAGCATCGCAATGCACAGCAATTATTGCCACATGTAAAAAATAATTTGCACAATAATGCCATTGTCCTAATGCACGATATACATCAATCTACTGCAGATGGACTTGATGCTGTCCTTGCCTATTTACAGGAGCAAGGTTATGAATTCGTAACGGTATCAGAAATACTACCATATCGTCAATAGTATGAACCCTTTTCATATATTCAATGAAAAAGTCCAATGAATTTTTAAACGAATTCATTGGACTTTTCTTATTATTTTATTGTTAATGTATCTAAAGGCTTGAAGTCATTTAGCTGATAGCTCTTTACCTCGTTACGCGCTATTGTATAAAGAGCATCATCTATATAGACTACTCGTTGTACAACCTGCTCCCAATTCTCATATGGCTCATTAGTATTACGATTGATTATATTTCCTTTCAAAACAATCCCTTTATCAGCAGTAATTTCATAAATTTGAGCACCATGACCTTGGTACACAATCTCATCACCCTTACCTGCATCATACAGTACTACTGGGAAGCCAAAATAATTGAATTCCTTATTGCGGAATAGCGCTTTCGGATTATATTGTACATCAGAGTAAGAGCCTTTCCCACCGATTTTTACTGTCGATTGTTCTTTTGGGTTACTGAAGTCTGACACATCAAATAGTGACATCTTCATATTGGTTGTCACCGTAAAATTACGTTTCGTATAAGCATCATAGCGTTGCTCTGTATCATAACCAATGCCCATTAAATGTGTTTCATCTATTGGATGTAAGTAATTACTGAAGCCTGGAATCTTCAATTCCCCTAATACTGCTGGCTTTTTTGGATTTGCTACATCAATGACAAATAGTGGATCTACTTGTTTAAATGTCACTACATATGCTTTTTCTCCCATAAAACGAGCAGAATATATTTTTTCTCCAGGCGCCATATCCTTTACCGAACCAAGTGGTTTTAAATGTTCATCTAAAATAAAGAGGTGATTATAGGAAGTACTTTTCTCATCCCACGTATTGCCCTCGGTTGTAAAGATTCGGAAATTACCTTTGTATTCGTCCATTGAATACTGATTTAAGACAGTTCCCTTTACTTCTGTACTTCCAGCAAAATTTAAAGTCGTTCCATCTACATTCCACTTAAAAATCTGAGTGTCTGCTGACCTAGGTAGCCAAATCATATCCATAACTCGTTTATTGGATGGAGCAGCCTGATTATTTTCATAAATTGGTGTCGTTAAATATAGAGCATTTTCTGACATATAAAGACCACTACTTCCACCTAAATACCCTTTTGTATTGGCTGTTGTCTTAGCTCCATTTTTTAAATCGACAGCTGTAATTAAACTATAGGTACCATCCATTGTATTAGGTAATATAGAGATTTTTTCTAAAGGTAGGCTTGTGTACGCTGATCCTGCTACACTATCAAATGTTTTAGGCTTTAATTCGGCTTTTTTGTCTTCTTGCAGCATCCAATAATTCGGATACATATTACCAATTATATATAATGTGTCCTTCGTAATACGAATATCCTGTAAAAAGCCTTCTTGCCCAACATGACGTACATGTTTTGGATTGCCTGGATTCGAAATATCATAAAATGAGGCTGTTACCATGGCTGTACCAGCCTTTTCAATATATTCATCCCCAATGGCAATTAATAGATTGTCATATAATGCAAGCTTAGAAATATATTGTGACTCTTTTAGTTTAATGCTTGTCGCTAACTTCAAATGCTTAGGATCTTTAGCATTGACAACCGTAATACTCTGATCCTTTACACTGTAAATAAAGCCGTCTTTTACGACAACAATATCACCCTCTTCTACACCGTCTACTTGGTTATTGGTTGTAGACTCGTTATTAGCAGTGGCTTTATCTTCACTTGCTGCACTTTCAGCTTTCTCTTCCTCTCCCCATCCAACTCTTTGAGTCGTTAACAGCTTTTTAAAATATTGCTGGAGCTCTTTTTCAGATTTGACGGCTGTTAACGTTTCAATAATAGTAAATGAAATCGTCTGTGAAGAGACATTCAGCCCCCCTTGTGCGAAGGCTTCCTTTTTCACATGTAATTGATAATTCCCTGGTGCTAACTTCTTGACCACTATTGTTTTTTGATCTTCTAATAATTCAATTGTTGCAGGCACTTTTTGGCCTTTTGCCGTTGTAATAAAGACATAGTCCTCTGTAATCTTGTTTTTCTTTAAAGCTACTGAAAAAGATGCTTGCCAGCTTTGTGTAGCCATGCTGGTGCTAGCGGCCTTTGCAGTCACATCCGTATTCACCATCCATGTGAAAACGCCAGGCACGATAGCTACAACAAGTATCAACATAATTACCAACCATTTGTTTTTCATCATTTTTCCTCTCTTTCATTTACTTGTTTATCCATTAGACTAATAAAAAATCGGAAAGTTACATTTTTCTGAATTTTTTAATGTAGGTTATGACTTCACAAAAAAAACAAGGGGGAATACTCCCTCCCCCTCGTTTATTCTTCAAACGGCCATTTCGGCAACATTTTTGATAATGGCTTATCTCGGCGTCTTCCTAATACATAATCAGCCTGCATAATGGTATGAATTTCACGGGTTCCTTCATAAATAACGGGTGCTTTTGAGTTTCGTAAATAACGGGCAACTGGATATTCATCTGAATAGCCATATGCACCATGAATTTGTACTGCATCATCAGCAGCCTTATTGGCAAAGTCACACGCTTGCCACTTTGCTAAGGATGTCTCGCGAGTATTTCGAACACCTTTATTTTTCAGTTCACCTACACGATAGACAAGAAGACGACTCATTTGATAGCCGGCTTCCATATTAGCAATCATTTGTCCAACAAGCTGGTGCTCTCCAATAGGCTTACCAAATGTCTCCCGTTCATGACAATATTTTACGCTAGCTTCTATACAAGCTTGGATTAAACCAACAGCACCTGCCGCTACTGTAAATCGACCATTATCAAGCGCGGACATGGCAATTTTGAAGCCTTCACCCTCTTCACCAAGTCGGTTTTCAACTGGCACACGTAAATCTTCAAAAAAGAGCTCACCTGTATTACCAGCACGAATACCATATTTTCCTTTAATCGCTTTTGACGTAAAGCCAGCCATCGAACGTTCTACAATGAACGCACTAATCCCATGATGTTTCTTCGATTTGTCTGTATAGGCAAAAACGAGAAAATGATCTGCGATATCACATAAGGAAATCCACGTTTTCTGCCCATTGAGGATATAATGATCGCCATCACGGACAGCTGTTGTTGACATGGCAGCTACATCAGACCCAGCGCCTGGTTCTGTAAGACCAAATGCTCCAATACGAACACCTTTAGCCTGCGGAACAAGGTAGCGCTGCTTTTGCTCTTCAGTACCCCACTGCATTAAGGTCATGCTATTTAAGCCCGTGTGGACAGATACAGCTGTGCGAAATGCTGTATCTCCCCGTTCAAGTTCCTCACATACGATGGCAAGAGCATTATAATCCATACCACTACCACCGTATTGTTCAGGAACACAAACACCCATTAAGCCTAACTCAGCAAGCCTTGACCAAATTTTAGCATCAAAGCCTCCATCAGCATCCCACTTTGCAATGTAGGGAATGATTTCTTCATCAACAAACTGCCTTACCGTTTTTCGTAGCATTTCCTGTTCAGTGGACATTTCAAAATTCATGGTTAGCACCTACCATTTCACGATCATAGCAGACTTATGTGATGTCTCTTTAATCACCACGCCACGTTTAGCCATCTCTTCGATATACGTATCACCAGGAACTATTGCTTCAGGTGGAAATACACCATGCTCTGTAATAGCACCCGCTCCTATCATCTGCGCTACAACAGAAATGGTATTAGCAGTAGCACGAGCCATGGCTGTTTCATTAATTGTCATATCCTTACGTACAACCATTTCATATTCATACGTGACCTGCTGTTGTGCTTTTTCACCAGCTACAATGACACGTAACAGTACAGCATCTGGTTTTGTGCCCAGTTCAAGCTTCTTTTTAAGTGCCTCTCGTACAACGGCACGAACAGGTACTTCTTGATTATCAACTTCTACCTTATTAGTGGAATCAAGGAATCCTAAGTCAGCTAAAAGCTTAAATTTCTCTGCGTGACCTTTATAGCGGATCGTTTTATATTCTAATGTGCGGACATTGGGGAATGTCTTATACAATGTGGAAATGCCACCAGATGTATAAAATGCCTCTAGCACACCGAAGTCATCAAAATAAATAGGTTCAACGCCAGACAGGGATGGAACTTCTTCAAGCTTGCCCTTCTGAATCGTTTTGGAAGGCTCTGTATAATGATCGAATACGCCATCTAAAGAAAACACACGTGTATAATGAAGTGGAGGCTTTGGATCAGTTGGAATACCACCTACAAATAGTTTAATAGAATCGACATCATCTAATTTCGATGCACCATAGCCAGCAAGAATATTAATCATACCTGGCGCAACACCTAAGTCCGGAATGATTGTGACACCTTTTGCTTTTGCTTCCTCATGAAGATCTAATATCTTCTCTGTCACACCACCAATATGACCGCCTAAATCTACGGAATGTACGCCTGCCTCAATCGCTGCTCTCGCTACTCGCTCATTGAACGAATAAAATAGCGCATTGACGACAACGTCACCCTTAGACATAACGTCCATTAATGAATCATCACGCTCTGCATGAAGCTCCACAACCTCCACTTTATTAGAGTCTAGCGTATCTACAAAATCCTGTGCTACTTTTACATCGATATCCCCTAAAAACACACTCTCCACTTTATCATTTTTTATTAAATCACGAGCTACCTCTTTACCCATTAAACCTGCACCTAATACAACAACTTTCATCAAGAACATCCCCTTTCGTTGATCTGTTACTCTGTATCGATTTGTGCTCTTTGTAATTTACCGCTGTAGTCTACATAAATACTCTTCCATTCTGTGTAAACATCTAGGGCCGCTACACCTGAATCACGGTGTCCATTACCAGTCCCTTTTGTGCCGCCAAATGGCAAATGAATTTCAGCACCTGTTGTGCCGGCATTTACATAAACAATACCCGTGTCCAAATCACGTTGTGCGCGGAAAATTGTATTTACATCTTGTGAGAAAATGGAGCTAGATAAGCCAAATTTCACACCATTATTTACTTCAATTGCTTCTTCCAAACTTGCTACTTCAATGACAGAAACGACTGGGCCAAAGATTTCCTCTTGGGCAATAATCATGTCAGGCTTCACATTTGTAAACAGAGTTGGCTCATAATAGAACCCTTTATCGTAAGGTGGTTCATTTAATATTCTGCCCCCCGCTAATAATGTAGCTCCCTCTTGTTTGCCTATTTGCACATAGTGATTAATTTTTTCCAATGCGGCTTTATTAATCACTGGCCCGATTTTAACGTCCTTTTCTAGACCATCGCCAATTGTTAGCTTTTGCATTTCATCTAAGAGACGCTTTTCTAATTGTTCTTTTACATCTTTATGCACAATGACTCGACTACATGCTGTACACCTTTGCCCAGCAGTACCAAATGCACTCCATAAAATCCCTTCTGTAGCTAGCTGTAAATCGGCGTCATCCATGACAATGACAGCATTTTTCCCACCCATTTCTAAAGAAATCTTTTTCAAGTGCTTACCGCCAAGCTCGGCTACTTTACTGCCCGTTGTCGTGGAACCAGTAAAGGAAATAACCTTGACATCAGGGTGTTCAATTAACGCTGTCCCTACTGTAGGCCCTGTACCAAATACAATATTAGCGACACCATCTGGTAAGCCCACTTCTTCAAAAATTTTACCCATTTCATAGGCCATCATCGGTGTCTCATTCGATGGTTTCCAAATAAATGTATTCCCCGCAACAATGGCAGGAAATGACTTCCACGTTGCAATGGCAACAGGGAAATTCCAAGGCGTAATGAGTGCCACAACACCAATCGGTGCCCTTACACTCATGGCAAATTTATTGGCAAGCTCCGATGGCGTTGTTTCGCCAAACAATCTTCGACCCTCACCAGCCATATAATAAGCCATATCAATTCCTTCTTGCACTTCTCCCCTAGCCTCTTCAATTACCTTGCCCATCTCTTTTGTTAAAACGGTCGCCAAATATTCTTTCTTCTCTTTCATTTTGAGACCGATGGCATATAAATAGTCTGCACGCTTTGGCGCTGGTACAAGTGCCCAGCTCTTTTGTGCTTGTTTGGCAGCAGCTACAGCCTCATCTACCTCATTTGAAGTAGAACGTGGTATGGTAGCAAGCTGCTCACCATTTGCAGGGTTCGTCACTGCTATACTTTGTAAATGTGAATGTGTGACCCATTTACCGCCAATATAGTTTTTAATCTCCACTACATACACCCCCTGAAATACTCTATGATGCCTCGGCTGTTGTACCAGTTGTATTCCATTGGTACAGCGTCTGTAACAGAATGAAATATGTCAATATTCCGAATTTTCTAGATGCAATATACCTGGTCATACTAGCATTTACCTAATAATCGGTGACAACTACCAGAGGCTTTATTTTCATCTAACGTCATTACCTCCATATAGAGGATGACTTCTAAATTTAGAAGCCACTTAAGGTTATGTATATTCACAATACCCTTCGTTATATGAAAATAAATAATACACATTCTAGTTTTTTATATTCGACATTTTCTAGCTAATTCCCTTTTTTTCTAAAATATTTAATTTCCTATTGAAACTAATGTGATTTATAATCGTATACAATATCATTAAATTTACTTTTGGAGGAATCCCTTTATGAATAATCATGAAATTGACTACAAGTTATTTGGTGACGACATGCAATATGTGCAAGTTGAGCTTGATCCTCAAGAAACAGTTGTTGCAGAAGCAGGAGCTTTAATGATGATGGATGACTCGATCCATATGGAAACTATTTTTGGTGATGGCTCACGAGGTAGCTCACAAAGTGGTCTAATGGGGAAATTATTTGGTGCTGGAAAACGACTAATTACTGGTGAAAGTTTATTCATGACGACATTCACAAATGTTGGTGCAGGTAAAAAGCATGTTTATTTCGCTTCACCATACCCAGGTAAGATTATTCCAATGGATTTAAGCCAATTGAACGGTAAAATCATTTGTCAAAAGGATGCATTCTTAGCAGCAGCTAAAGGTGTTTCTGTTGGCGTTGAGTTTCAGAAAAAAATCGGTGTAGGCTTCTTCGGCGGTGAAGGCTTTATTATGCAAAAGCTTGAGGGAGACGGTATGGCATTTGTACATGCAGGTGGAGCGATTCACGAAAAAACGTTACAGCCGGGAGAAGTGCTACGTGTAGATACAGGATGTTTGGTGGCGATGACATCAAATGTAGATTACAATATCGAGATGGTTGGAGGCGTAAAAACTGCACTATTTGGTGGAGAAGGGATCTTCTTTGCTACACTACGCGGCCCAGGGACTGTGTGGGTACAATCATTACCATTTAGCCGTTTAGCAAGTCGTGTCTTTGCAGCAGCACCTATTTCGCAAGGCGGGGGCGGTCAATCTAAAGGTGAAGGCGGCATCGGTGGCATATTCGATTTATTCAATAAATAAGAAAACATAAGGCTGGAACAAAAAATGTTTCAACCAACAAAAAAACCGAACTATCCAATGAAACACTTATAAAGTGTTTCGGAATAGTTCGGTTTTTCTATTTGTCATGTTTTGTTATTAAGAAATTATTCGACTTTTTGAAAGAACAATTTAGAGCAAACGTGGTGAGTGAAGCGGCTAACGGACGCCCTGAAAGGACACTGGAGGAACGGAAATCAATCCCACAGCTTACTAAAAAGTTTTTTCTAGTCTTTTTTCAATGTGTAGCATGTCAGCAAATGATATGCTCCTCTTTTTTAATCAATTCGATTTGAGATTGCCTTGCCTTGTCCATAAGCCGTTAATGCTTTCACATTTAGCATGAGCATGGCCGTTCTCGTTGCTAACGAAGCGCTACCGATATGTGGAAGTGCTACTACATTTGGAAGAGTTAATAAAGGATGATTCATAGCAATCGGCTCTTGTTCAAAAACATCTAGCCCCGCAGCCCACAGCTTACCATTTTTCAAAGCATCATACAGGGCAGCCTCATCAATGATCCCACCACGGGAAGCATTTATTAATACAGCATCTTCCTTCATCAAAGCTAGTTCCTGTGCCCCAATGAGTCCTTCCGTATCAGTATTATAAGGTGTCATAATCACAACAAAATCAGATTGCTTTAAAAGGTCTTCCAATGAAACATACTGGAAGCCATACATTTCTTCCGCTTCATGCCGACGTCTGCGATTATTATATAAGATTTTCATATCAAAACCTTTTGCTCTTCTAGCAACAGCTTGGCCAATTCGCCCCATGCCAATAATTCCTATTGTTGCTCCTGATACATCCTTACCAACCAGTTGCATTGGATACCAGCTGTTCCATTTGCCTTCACGTAAATATCTTTCACTTTCTGGAATTCTACGTGCAGTTGCAAGCAGTAAGCCAAATACTAAATCCGCAGTCGTATTGGTTAAGACACCTGGTGTATTTGTCGCCATAATGCCTTGTTTCCGTAAAGCTTTCACATCAATATTATTATAGCCAACTGCTAAATTGGTCACTAATTTCAAATTGGGTGCATGTGAAAGTAACTCTTCATCTACTTGATCGGCTATCGTTACCCATAGCACCTCACAGTCAGCGACAGCTGCTAGCAATTTGTCTCGTGGAATAACCAGGTCTTCTTCTTCCCACTGCGAGATTTCATAAAACTCCTGTAATGGTTCAACAATATGTGTAGGAAATTTACGTGTTATAAATAATTTCTTTTTCATGCTCCAAAAACACCCCTCTACTCATTTCCCTAATTCGCCTATAGCGTAACACTTAAAACAAGCATTTTCTAGGGTTTTCTAGTCTGTATCCTTCCATAACTGATAGTTATTAGCTAATTCATCAGCCTCATTTTTAGTTTATCCGTGTAATACATCATTCTATCCTAATCCACAGCACGAAAAAAACTATGCATAGATTGGATGCATAGTTTTTCATAATGTTGGAAAACAAAACCTTCAATAACATTTTTGTGAAAGTTCCATTGTAGGCTACTTGCATTCTGTAAGCGAGTACTACCCCATGGGAATCAAGTAGCCCAATCAATAAAAATATTTCTTTTGAGCAAAGGTTTTCAACTAAAGTGGAAGTATTCACTACTCTTTATGGAGGGGTGTTGTCACTCATCGCTTCTCCACATTGAAAATAAAAGCCTATCCTTACTCTAATCATACAAATAAAGAGCTATTTTGTTCACTAAGGCTCGTATGAAAGATTAGGAAAAGACTCTTTTGCGCATGGTTGATTGGAGTGGAGCCAGCGTCACTCCTAGAGATTTAGCGTCACATCTGAGACGCTGGCAGAACGGAAATTAACCCCTCGCCTTTCAAACTTACTTTTTCTGCCGTTGACATCAACACTATTAAAATTCTCTAATTGTTGTATTTAAGCGATTGGCCACTTTCTCTAATGCTCCAGAAGATTCACCAATAGTTTCAATAATCTTTACTAATTCAGCTATTTGACTACCAACATTTTGAAAGTTAGAGATAGAATCTTCCACAGAACCAGAAATCGCATCAAATGCTTTTAGCGACTCGGCATTGCGTTCAATACTACTATTCACGAGTTGCTGTATATCCTGGATGGCTTGGACCACCTGTGTTGTAATACCGTTCGACATCATAATTAGTTCAGCTATTTGTTCGACTGAGCTTTTCGTTTGATCAGCAAGCTTACCTACTTCATTTGCAACGACTGCGAAGCCCTTACCATGTTCGCCAGCACGTGCTGCTTCAATTGCAGAGTTCAGCGCAAGTAAATTGGTTTGCCCTGAGATGCTTTTCACAATTTCTACAACTGCATTAATTTTGGAAGAAGAGGCATCTAACTGCTCCACCATATTAGCCATCTCAACTGTTTTATGATGAATTTTTCCAGTTTGCTCATTGATAGATACAATTTTAGTATAACCTTCACTAGACACCTTTTGCATAGATTGTGCCTCTTGCATACTATCTGTCAAAGAATCATTGACATGCTGTGCACTATAAACAAGTTGTGTTACTGTTTCAGTCGTATTTTGAGATTGAACCTCCAACTGTGTTGAAATGCCGCCTATGACATCCTTTACATGCTCCCTAACGCTATTGCGTTGTTTCTCTATTAATATACTGGCATAGTTATCGTATTCTTCCAAAACAATTTGCTGCTCGAAATTACATATTTTACTAACAGCATCACAAAATTTCTCTTCCTCGTCTTTAGATAGTCGAAGCTCATAAATAATTTTACGTAGTGATTTTTCAAGAATGTAAAAGGCTGCTAAATACCATTTAGGATAGAGATTAATCTTCACATGCATCTTTGCCACACGACTTCGCTTCTCTAAAAAAGCTTCATCTATACGCCCCTCAAACATTTCAATAATATGATGGCGTAATGTTTGCCGTAAGCGCTCGCTAGAACTATGCTTTTGTATCACAGCCTGTAAAGAGGGCACGCTTTCAATAGCATGATAAAATGCACCAACCACCTCAACAACGTTTCTTTCCACATAAGGCTTTAAGCTTTTAATCAATTGAAGGTCGTATACACTTAATCCTACAAGATTTAACTGAAATAAACGTTCTGGCTCTTCAATAAAAATACCGACAGCTGCTTCATCACTAATTTCAATTGTATTTTTCTTAGATCTATTTACAATTTGAAACATTTTCTCCACCTCATATTATAATCATATACCGAACTAAGTCTATTATCCTAAATGCTATTCAATAACAACAAATATTTGGACATTCTATGTATCAATTATAATCTCAAAATAAACAAATGAATAATAAAGAGGTAAATGATAGCTATTATCATTATAATCCTCTATACATTTGTACTATTCAATAAGTCTTTATGACCATTTTACTCATTTTTTCAAAAAAATGATGGCTGGAGTAATAAAAAAAGCCACTGCTTCTTATCAAAGAAGAGTCCTGCACCCCTAAAGTTTAGATTTTTGACTCTAACTTTAGGGGTGCAGGACCAAGAGTGACCTTTTTTATTTACATAAAAATAATTACACAAAGAACTGCGGCTAAAACTAAACGATAAATCGCAAAAGGCATTAACTTCACCTTTGAAATAAGTGCTAGGAAAAACTTGATGGATAGTAAGGCAAAGATAAATGAACTAATAAATCCAACTGCATAAAATCCAAAGTAGTCCATTGATAAAGTATCCCAGTTTTTCAGAACGGATACTAGACTAGCCCCTGCCATGATTGGCACTGCCATAATGAATGTAAAATCGGCTGCAACTCGGTGACTCATACCAAAGAGTACCCCACCTGAAATAGTCGCACCTGAACGAGAAAAACCTGGCCATAAAGATAGACATTGAACTAACCCAACTTTAAATGCTAAACCATAGGATATCTTGTCTAAAGAATCTACTTTTGGTTTTCTTGGTGCCAATTTATCCGCAGCAATCATTAGAATTGCTCCTGCCACTAAAGCATAAACTACATGTTCTACTTTAAATAAATGGTCGTCTATAAAATCTTTAAACGCAAAACCTAAAACAACTGCTGGCAGCATCCCAACAATAACATGCAATAAGTTAAAACGGCCGTTTATGGATTTTGATTGACCGTCAATATTATATAAGCCAACTAAGCTTAGCATACGTTTCCACATCACTACGATAACCGCTAAAATGGAGCCGAGCTGCACAACAATTTTAAATGTGTTAGCAGGATATTTTCCCAAAAACTCCTCTGTCTTTAACCACATATCATCCACGATAATCATATGACCCGTAGAAGATACTGGTGCGAATTCCGTCATACCTTCGACAAAGCCTAATATTAACGCTTTTAATAATTCTATAATTTCCACCATGTCACCTTACCTTTTTTAATCAAATACCCACCTATTATAAGATACTACGTTTTCATATACTACTGTCATTTCACCTAGGTAGCTCATTTCAAGATTACCACACACTATTGAAAGTTTATATCCACTACCCAAAGCTCTGATCTACTACCAATTCGCATCGGTGGTCCCCAGAAGCCATAGCCTGATGAAACAAGTGTATGCATATGCTCCTTCAACTTATAACCATAGTCCAGTTCAAATACCCGAGCCGTTATATACTGGTTTGGCCATAGCTGACCCTTATGTGTATGACCTGACATATGTAAATCAACCCCCATTGCCGTTGGTGTTACCAAGTCATCGGGTGTATGGTTCATCACAAGCCATGGCAAGTTATCAGATACCTTTAATTCTTCAAGTGTTTTTCTTTCTTTATTCGTCCTATCCTCTTGCCCTGTTAATACAAACGCATCTTCTATACGAATTGTTTCATCTAGCAGTATTTTCACATTGGCATTTTCCATTTCCTTTACAAACTCAGGAATTTTTTTACCGTAATATTCATGGTTACCCAATATCCCATACGTTCCATATGTAGATGTTAATCCTTTCATGACATCCGCCATGCCCTCTTGAACAAACCATTTTGGATCATCATCCACGATATCGCCAGCTAACAATACAATATCTGGCTGCGCTTCATTTGCCAAGTTTACAAATCGTTGCAAATGCCTTTTATGCGATAATACCCCTAAATGAAAATCAGATGCCACAACAGCTCTCAGTGATTCTAGTTCACTTTCCTTTTTGGCTACCGTTATTTCTAAATGACGAACTACTGGTGAATAAGCTAAATAAGAGCCGATGATACTTAACAAAACTAGGACAGCAACTGCTATACTACCAATTATTTGTACATTTTTAAAGGGAGTTAACCAAACAATCAATTGTGAAGCTAAACACAGTAATAAGCCGTATTCAAAGAGAAACATCCAGTAATTACTGATGACCGAAAAAAACCGTAAAGACTCATGTAATCTTCCGATAATAATACTAAAAGCAACAATATACAGGATCAGCCAAAATAGGACTGGATAACGGAACCATCCCATCGCTACAAGCCACTGCTTTACTCCCCACCCTAAATAGAAAGTCAACGCACTATAAATACTAATTAAAAGTATACCACCGATTACTTTTGGCATAACCTAGTCCTCTACTTTCTTCTATAATTTAGTTGATTATATCATTATACTTAACAATCATATTGCTTGAAGCCCTTGAATAATCTTCTATCTGAAAATAGGAACTGATTACAGATGACAACTATAAGTTTACCTTTTTATTTCCTTCGATTCTCTCGTTCTACATGACATTCCACCATATTTAGATGACATTTTCGTCATTTTCACACTAAAAGCCACTTTAATTTCTACAAATCTTCCAGTAACATAATAGATGAACGAGAAAATTTACGCATTTACGAGCAAAAAGGGGTGCTATTTCGAATGACACGTTATAAATTTGAAACAATAGAGCATGAGTTATTTCGTAAAACCTTCCGTAAGTTTTTAGCTGAAGAAGCTGAGCCACATTATATTCAATGGGAAAAAGACCATCTAATTCCACTTTCCTTTTGGCGCAAGCTCGGTGAGATGGGCTACCTTTGCCCACAGGTCGAGGAGCAGTATGGCGGGCTTGGTCTGGATTTCAGCTTCGGTGTTATTATTCAAGAGGAGCTAGAACGTATAGGTTCAAGTCTTATTGGGATTGGACTGCATAATGATATTGCCGTACCTTATATCGAGGCTTATGGTACACATGAACAAAAATCTCGCTGGCTGCCTAAATGTATTTCAGGCGACTATATCACTGCGATTGCGATGACTGAGCCTGGTACAGGTTCAGACTTGGCAAATATACAAACAACCGCGATCCGCGATGGTGACTTTTACATTGTCAATGGACAAAAAACCTTTATCACTAATGGCATTCATACAAACTTAGCCATTGTTGCAGTGAAAACAAATCCACAGGTGGAGAAAAAGCATCGCGGCATCAGTCTACTTGTCATTGAAGAAGGTACACCTGGCTTTACAAAAGGAAGACAGCTCGAAAAGGTTGGGATGCATGCCCAAGATACGGCAGAACTCTATTTTGAAGATTGCCGAGTGCCTGTGCAAAACCTACTTGGAGAAGAAGGCAAAGGTTTTCACTATATGATGGAAAAGCTACAGCAAGAGCGATTAGCAGTAGCGATTGCTGCACAAACAGCCGCAGAGGATATGCTTACCTTGACATTAGACTATGTAAAATCACGTCAAGCCTTTGGTAAAACAATTGGCGACTTCCAAAATACAAAATTTAAAATTGCTGAAATGGCTACTAAAATTGAGCTTGGAAAATCATTTTTAGAATCCTTGATTGAAGAGCATATTGCTGGGAAAGAGGTTGTGACAAAAGTATCTATGGCAAAATACTGGATCACAGAAAATGCACGTGAGCTTGCCACGCAATGTATGCAATTGCATGGTGGCTATGGCTATATGGAGGAATATAAAATTGCTAGAAGGTATAGAGATATACCTGTTATGTCCATCTATGCTGGTACCAACGAAGTGATGAAAGTCATTATCGCCAAAAATTTAGGCTTATAAAAAGATGGCGGCAAATTTCTGTCGCCATCTTTCCATTATACTGCTGGAATTCGAACAATTACTTTAAATAGATCGCCATCTACATCAATACTCATTCTTGCCCCATGTAAGTCGACAATAGATTGTGCAATCGCTAATCCAAGTCCTGAGCCCTCTGTATGTCTTGAAGCATCTGCACGTTTAAAGCGTTCAAATAATTCCTCGGCATCCTCACTGATTTCATATTTCGCAACATTTTTCACTGTAAATTCAGCATCACCATCTGCCGTACGTTTCAACGTCACGTATACACGTGTTCCTTCTAACGCATATTTCAAGACATTCACAATTAAATTATCGATGAGTCTCCACCATTTTTGACCGTCCACATATGCATAGATGGGATCGTGTGGCATCGTCATACGTAAATCTAAGCTTGACTGTGTCAAATCCTCTTTATGCTCCCCTACCGCTTGCTGAATAAGCTGCGTCAAATCTACTCGACTGCGATGGAGTTCAATATTGCCACTTGCCATTTTTGACACTTCAAAAAGGTCTTCAATCAATACTTTTAAACGCTCAGATTTTTTATCGAGAATTTGAATGTATTGTTGACGTTCTTCGTCTGTAATAGTGGGCTTTTTCAGTAAATCCGTATACGTAATAATAGAGGTTAATGGCGTACGTAAATCATGACTCACATTTGTAATAAGCTCTGTTTTCAAACGTTCACTTTTCGCCTGCTCATGCATGGACGTACGAACACCTTCTCGTAAATGGTTAAGATTTTCAGCATGACCTGCAAGCGGTGATTTGCCTTTTACCTTCACATCTCGGTTTAAACGTCCTTCAGCCATATTCTTCGTATCCTTCATAATGCGATTTAAATAACCCATTCTTGATAGGAAAACAACCAGAGCAGGAATTCCTACGAACATACACATAGCAAGAACAAGAACTGGAAAACCGCCTCCTCTTAACATAGAAGCGACAAGGCTACCTCCCCCAAAGAAGGCTGCAGCTAACATGACCAATGAATGCAATGCAATAGAACGATTGATAAATAAATCAGTCATCGAATCGCCAAGTGACCATAAATAACTTGATTTCATATTTTCTTCTAGCTTTTTCAAAGTATCCACTCTTGTATACAGCCAAATTAATTGTACAAAGAAAGCACTGCCTATAACGAATAACACAGCTATTTTAAAGGCAGAATCTAGTATAGACCGTACATAATTATATTGATAATTGTAATCGTAAGTGTATTCAATAGATTCAAAAACAATTTGGGAAGTAAAAAGATACATAAATCCTGTGATCAATACTAGAATAACCTGAAAGTCAAACTTTACCTTAGTTAAAATCTCTTTTTCCTTCATATTCGTGACAGTTTGTAGTACAACCTTACGACCTCTCCATGCAAAGATTGCCGTTACTATACTAGTCAGCCACACAAAGAAAAAGGTATATTGATTACGGTGAAAACGATTATAATCCTGCATAACGCCTAATGATTGAACTGCTTTTTTCGAGATGGTTAAGACACCCATATATTCAGCTGTTTCATAAAAATTATCTACATCCACATATGCTTCTGTACTGTAAAAAATATCCCTTAAATTATTACTAATATTTCCTGCATATAATGGGTTTCGCTCAGAATATTTTATTTTATAGGCACTGCTTTCTGAAACATCACCTGCACGGTATATTTTACCTGTTTCAATATTCGTCAACTCATAGGACCAGTAGTCATAGTTTTTTCCAAAGCTTTTCGCTTCGGCTTGTACTGACTTAATATATTTATCAATTAATGCTTCTTTTTCAGCACGAATCTTCTTTCGCACATGCTCATCATTTTCAAAGTTTGCCGTAATATCTTTAATCTTATTATCGCGTTCAGTCTCTAGCTTTATTTGTAATTCTGCAGCATTGGCATCCACTGCTTCTTGAATTCGCTGTCCGTATTGCTGTTTAATATTATCGATTTGCTGTCCCAATGTACCATAGTAATTACGATGATCTTCTATTTCTGATTGCGTAATTTCTATTTCATCTTTAAAATCTGCGGCATTCGGTACATTTAACACTAACGGTCCTAGTTCTGCTGTGAAATTATCGATTTCATGCTGGAAATTTTCCGATTGGAAATAGGATTTACCAATATACTGATAACCTACATGCCAAAAAGTAAAAATACCAAAAATTGTCCAAATGAAACACATTAACACTAGAGAGGATTTCCATTTTTTTATCATACCTCTTACACTCCTCTAAAAAATTCTTTCCAAAAATTGCAAAACCTCTGAGGAGCGAGAATCGACGATTTGATAGGCATAAACACCAAAATAAATGAGCCCAACAACACCTGCTATAAATCCTGCAATCGTCATATACTTCTCTAGTTTATTTTTCCATTTTATAGCCAACGCCCCATACCACCTTTAGATAGCGCGGATTTTTCGGATCTGCTTCAATTTTTTCACGTATCTTCCGAATGTGAACAGCTACAATATTTTCAGCATTGTACGCCTCCTCATTCCAAACACGTTCATAAATTTCACGTATCGAAAAAACACGCCCTACATTTTTCATTAATAATTCCGTGATTTTATATTCTATTGGAGTTAGTCGAACAGGTTCTCCTTCTAGTATGACCTCTTTTGCATCTTCATCAAGAACAAGTCCGTCAATTTCCACTTTTGTCGCTCCTTCACTATACGTCCCTAGTTGCACATAACGTCGCAACTGCGATTTCACTCGTGCCAATAGTTCTAATGGATGAAATGGCTTCGTCACATAATCATCAGCTCCAACGGATAGCCCATGTATTTTATCGCCATCCTCTGCCTTTGCACTCAGCATAATAATTGGAATATTGCGCTCCTCCCTAATTTTAAAGGTTGCTGTAATGCCATCCATGTTTGGCATCATGATATCTAAAATAATTAAATGTACTTCATTGTTCTCTAGCTTTTCTAATGCATCTTGGCCGTCTGCTGCTTTAATGACATGATAGCCTTCATTTTTTAAATAAATTTCAATACCATCACGAATATCTTGATCGTCATCTGTAACAAGAACTGTTAATTTCGTCATGATATACACCTCGCTCTCAAATATCAGTGTACCTTTCAAATCTTAAAAACCAGCTATTATAAAAATGAAGAATTTCTTAAGGTTTTCGTTTTTTCCTTCCACCTATGGTTAAAACAACAATGCCACCTAGTAGCATTGCTAGACCAAGCCAGGACACGATACTTAATTGTTCTCCAATGAAAAACACCCCAAGAATGGCAGCAGTTAATGGCTCTGCTAATGACAGTGTTACAGCTGATGATGAACTAATTTTTTGCAGACCATTTAAAAACAATAAATACGCCACGCTTGTACACATAATTCCCATGAATAGCATTGTCCATAAGTTATGTGTATTCCCTAACCAAGCAAATCCATTTTCAAAAGAAAACGGCAGTAAAAATAACGTACAAATAGAGAATGTCATGGCGACTGCTGGCAATGCCTCTTCCTGTGCCATTAATTTTTTACTAATGTTTGTATAAAATGCAAAGGACACACCTGCACAAAGTGCTAGTGCAAATCCACCTATATGAACAGACTCGTCTCCATTATTCATAAATAATAAAAGACATCCGATAATCGCCATCAGTGTAGCAAGTCCCCATACCGCTGTCGGACGAGTTTTCCAAATAAGCCATTCTAAAACACCAGAAAATACTGGTGCACTACCAATTGTCGCAACTGTTCCAATGGCTACTCCTGTTAGACGGATAGATGAAAAGAAAAGACCCTGGAAAAGAGCAATACTGGCTGCAGCTAAAATCGTCCATTTCCATGACCATTTTCGAAAGTTAATTTTCCGTAATGAAATGGTAATGGCTAATAATAGACCGCCACCAATTGCAGAACGAATAGTGGCCACTGCTATTGGAGATACCCCTTGATTTAAAAATGTTTGAGCTGTTCCTGTCATTCCCCATAGAATGGCTGCTAGTAATACCAACAACGGATTTAACATTTATCAATTCATCCTCGCTTTATTACTTCATTAATACTAATAATACATATTTATCCAAAATCAAACAATTATCATTTTTACTTTTTCTTTCAATTAGCCTAGTATGCTTTCTCAACAATGGCAGTTATAATATATACAGTAAAAGGAGCGAATCGTATGTACAAAACAATTGCAGAGACAGCTGTTGATCTTGGTATGCCTGAGGATCAAATTATGCGTCTAGTTTATGAGGGGCGTATCCGTTCTGTTTACGATGGAGAACAAACCCTAATCAATAGCGGCCAATTTAGCACGTATTTTAAACAATTGGAACGTATTAAAGAGGAAATCGAAATTTGGCGTTCTACCCCTATTCCAGAAGATATAGATGTGAAAGATGAAGATTAAAAAAACCCACCATTCATACAATCGAACATTGTTGAGTGGCGGGTAATTTTAAAAAATAAGTTTATTAGATTGTCACAACAAATCCTGCTCTTTTCCCAATGATTTCAGCATAGTCCTCTACCATGACACTCGCAGTTGGGTACATTCCTGCCCCAGGGCCAACTAATGTTAATGTCCCAATATAGTTAGTCTCTAACGCTACCGCGTTGAACACATCATCAACGGGATAAAGTGGATGTTCTTTATCAACCAGTTGAGGACCAACTTTAGCGATAATTTTACCGTCAGCCCTTTTTTCCACTTCAGCGACATGGCGGTAACGCAGACCGTTTTCACACGCTTCATGGACTTGTTCAGCCGAAATGCTATCGATACCAATTACTTCTACATCAGCCCAATCTGGTTGCTCTCCGAAAGCTAAAGCACTTAAAATCATTAATTTTTTAAAGGCATCCTGACCAGAAATATCATTATATGGATCCGCCTCGGCATAACCTAAACTTTGCGCCTCTTTTAAAGCTGTTTCGAATGACCAGCCTTGTGCACGCATTTTTGTTAAAATATAATTACATGTGCCATTCAGGACTCCTTGAATACGGCTCACATCATTAACAAGTAAAATATTTTTCATTGTTTTAATAACAGGTACGCCACCTGCAGTAGTTGCCTCATAGCCTACAAAAACACCATTTGCTTTTGCCAGATCCTGCAACTCTAAGCCTCGTTTAGCAAACATCACTTTGTTGGCTGTAACAACGTGACATTTATGCTCAACTGCTCTTTTTAAATAACTGTATGCAGGCTCTTCATTTACAATCGCTTCAAACACAACCTGCATACCTGGCTCTGCTAAGACATCATCCATACTCGTCGTCATTAAATGCGCTGTACCTGGTACACGTTCACGACTAGCATCTGTCACTAAAATCTTTGCTACCTCTAATTCAATACCTAATTTATTTTTTAGCTCTTCTCGCTTTTCATTTAAAATATGATAGATCCCTTGACCCACCGTTCCAAATCCTAAAATCGCTGCCTTTATAGTTGCCATTTCTGTTATTCCCTCCAACTTACATTCCGCAGTTTCATCAAAGCTAATTTCTCCATGGGGTTGTGTCATGATAATTGGACACCCACCGCAAGCTTTAGCCAATTACTCTTCTTTGTACGAGTTTCGCTATTTTAGTATGTGTTGGAACACATACAAATTCAAATAATTCTAAATTTATCTTAAAGAAAATTGTAACGCAAATACATACTTAGCACAAGAAAAATCTTTCTAGGAAGGACATTTGTTTTCTCTAGATGTGCAAAAGAAATCGGTTTCATTCCCTTTATTATACGTTTTTTTAGTAGATCTATAAGATTTGAACAAAAATTGACTATTTCCATTTAAATATATGAATGTCTTTCTTCTATTATATATGTATGCTTGGACACCCATCATCTTGTTACTATTTTAATGACCTCTAAAGAAAAAACTCATTCCCTGTAGCAGCAGAGAATGAGCTTTAATATATGGGGGTTTTCAACTTGCTTTTGAAAGCAATTGATAACGATAATGTGTTAAAGCTTGTTGAACAAGACTAATTTCTTCTTCTGTAAAATTTGGTATTGCATACGTACGTTCCACTAATTGAAATGTACCGTATTTTAAGTAAAGCTCTGTTGCAGGAAGTGCAATATGGCTCACACCGTAATGTTCATATGCCTCAAAAACTTCCTTTACAGTATAGCCCTCCTCTTCAGCCACAACATACTCTTGAAATGCTGTATGACCAAAGACTTGCTTCCATTTTTTATCGACTGATGTAAGTAAGTGTTGAATGGATTGATTGTTGACAAAGACATGACCTTCATTCAGCTCATAAATTAGATAGGATGCAATGTTTTGTGCACTATAGATATTACCCATTTTAAACACTCCTTTATCATCAGTTTTTTTGGAAGAGCAGTCACTGGCTATGCGACCACTCTTCTTCTATATATTCAAAAGTGGGGGGAGCACTTATGAAAACATTTACCTTATAACAAGAATTTTCGTATTCTTAACTTATTCCCTAGTATATAACACGGAATTAACTAAGTCAATAATACACATAAAAATACTTGGTTTTATTTTTAAAAAAGTTCTGATAATTGATGGATTTTATACTTGGTTGATGTAGCAACGTTTGACGCAATGCCAAATGAGGCAATTCGAATGAGAAAATACGTAAACTCTACAACATCTTCCCTTGCGTTCTAAAACTTAAGCTTCTACAGTTTGTTCAGTTGTTGTGGCAAGCGTAATGGCTTGTTCTAAATCAGCAATAATATCCTCTACTGCCTCTAAACCGATGGATAAGCGAATGAGCGACTCGGTTACGCCAGCTTGAATTAATTCATCTGTTGATAATTGCTGATGTGTAGTAGATGCTGGGTGAATAATGAGCGATTTGGCATCCCCTACATTTGCTACATGTGAAAACAGCTTCACGCTATCAATTAGCTTTCGACCAGCCTCACGTCCACCTTTAATGCCAAATGTAAGCACAGAACCGAAGCCATTTTTCAAGTATTTTTTCGCCAAATCATGTGTCGCAAAATCTTCTAGGCCATTATAGTTTACATACTCCACAGATGGGTGGTTTCGTAAATATTCAGCAACTGCCAACGCATTTTCATTGTGTTTAGGGATACGCAAATGAAGCGTTTCTAAACCTTGTAGTAAATTAAACGCTGCGTCAGCACTTAATGTTGGACCGAAGTCACGTAACAACTGTACGCGTAGCTTCGTAGCAAAAGCAGCAGAAGCTGTATCAATTCCGTAACGTAATCCATGGTAAGAAGCATCTGGTTCCGTAAATCCAGGGAATCGTCCACTAGTCCAATCAAACTTACCAGCGTCTACAACAACCCCACCTAAAGTTGTACCATGACCACCTATCCATTTAGTTGCGGAGTGAACAACAATATCTGCACCGTATTCAATTGGTGTGGAACCATAAGGAGAAGCAAATGTACTATCGATAATTAATGGTAAACTGTTAGCATGTGCAATCTTAGCTACTGCTTCAATATCTAAAACTTTTAAACTTGGATTACCATAAATTTCAGCGAAGACAGCTTTCGTTTTATCGGTAATCGCAGCCTTAAAATTCTCTGGGTTTGTTTCATCTACAAAAATTGTTTTAATGCCATACTTCGGTAATGTGTTAGCAAATAAATTATACGTACCACCATATAAAGAACTACCTGCTACTATTTCATCGCCTGCTCCAGCTAGATTTAAAATGGAAAATGCGATAGCTGCTGCACCAGATGAAAGTGCTACTGCTGCTGTTCCACCTTCCAATAAGGCCACACGCTTTTCAAAAACATCCACTGTCGGATTTGTAATCCGTGTGTAAATGTTCCCCGCTTCCTCTAAGGCAAAAAGACGTTGCGCATGAGCAGTGTCCTTAAATACGAAAGCAGTTGAGCGATAGACAGGAACTGTTCTAGAGCCCGTCACTGGGTCTGGCTCTTGACCACCATGTAACAGCAATGTTTCTGGTTTAAAATTTGTCATTGTGTACCTCCAATTATTTTTTTACGATGGTACCGGAGATGAGGAGGATTTATGTGTAGAAAACAAAACCCTCTCCTGTTAAGAAGAGGGTTGCGGTTGCAAGTTTTCCTCCCCTTATCTGCCAGATCCAAGTAAGAATCTGTAGGAATTAGCACCTTAGTAAGTTCATCACTTACTGGTTGCTGGGCATCATAGGGCCTATCCCTCCGCCGCTCTTGATAAGAGTATGAGATTCAATTTCCATCGTTGTAACACAGTATAAACATAGAGTTTTTTTCTGTCAATATGTAAATTTTATTTTTTCCGAAACTTCTGTCAGCTCTTATACGTAATATGAACGCATACACTAATTTAGAAAAAAATTTGAAAGGAGTATTTTTATGGTAAAAGCCGTGATCATTTTTCTCTTAGTTGGATATTTAATTGGCTGTATTCACGGCTCTAAAGTGGCACAATTTTTATCGGGGGTTGATTTAAAAAAAGCTGGCCATGGCAATGCAGGTGCCTCTAATGCTACACTTTCCCTCGGCTGGAAATATGGCGTTTTAGTAGCCCTAATCGATATTGGCAAAGGCGTTGTAGCTATTATCGGTGCACACTTTTATTTAGCAGATGCTCCGCATTTAACCGAAGGAGAAATATGGCTCCTGACCTACATTATTGCTGCAGGGGTTATTTTGGGTCATAATTTCCCATTTTATATGGGCTTCAATGGTGGGAAAGGAACTGCCTCTATTATTGGAATTCTACTTGCTGTAGATTGGAAGATTGGTTTATTTGCACTTATTTTATTTGTCATTTTATCCTTTGCAACTAACTATTTAATTGTCGGTGTTCTAGAGTTTTATCTCGTTTTTTGTACGGCAACATATTTATGGATTCCTGGAATTGGCCCAACTATAATTGCTGTCCTTCTTTTTGGCATAGCTATTATCCTGCACATCGAAAATATCCAACGATTAGTGAAGGGTACAGAGCCTAAAGTAACGTCTGCATTTAAGAAAAAGAAATAATATTACAATGGATATTTTTGTATTTTTTATGACCGTATATTTTCTCTTTATCTACTTATATCGCTGTAAAAAGCAGCTATTCTGCATACTTATTTTTTTACAATAAAATAGACAAGTTCTTATCTTAATAAAACATTTTACTAACCGATGTTATGGATAATAATCGTCATATTTATCGTAGAAAGGATGAGAAAATATGTCTTCACCCAATCAAACAGCTACGAAACGGAATTTAAAGCCACTATGGATTGGCTTGGCCTTTGCTTTACTAATCATCATTACTTTTTTACCTAATAACGGTGACTTACCGATTGCTGGACAACGAGCTTTAGCCATCTTAGCATTCGCAGTCATCCTATGGGTAACAGAGGCCGTGTCCTATCCCGTTAGCTCAGCCATGATCATTGCACTTGTAACTGTTCTACTAGGGCTCGCTCCATCAATGGACGATCCTGCTACAGAATTAGGAACTGCTGGCGCTTTAAAATTATCCTTAAGTGGATTTAGTAATTCCGCTGTCGCATTAGTAGCAGCAGCTCTTTTTTTAGCAGCAGCCATGCAAATTACCAACTTACATAAACGGCTTGCTCTCTGGATCCTTTCACTTGTAGGAACAAAAACAAAAGCTATCGTATTCGGCGCCATTTTAGTTTCTATAGCCCTCGCTTTTTTTGTTCCTTCTGCCACAGCACGTGCAGGCGCAGTCGTACCAATATTGCTAGGGATGGTCGCAGCATTTGGTTTACCACGCGATAGTCGACTCGCCGCTTTACTTGTTATTACTTCGGTACAAGCCGTTTCCATTTGGAATATCGGTATCAAGACAGCAGCAGCTCAAAATATGGTCGCTTTAAACTTTATTCAGGAACAATTTAATGTGGATATCTCCTGGGGTGCTTGGTTGCTCTATGCTGCCCCCTTCTCAATCATTATGTCTGTAGCTCTATTTTTCATTATGATCGCTTTAATTAAGCCTGAGACTAGCAATATCGAAGGTGGTAAAGAGGTCATCAAAAAACAGCTTTCAGAGCTTGGCCCATTGAAGGCTCCTGAAATTCGCTTAATCATAACATCAATCGTTTTGCTATTTTTCTGGGCAACTGAAGGGAAATTGCATCCCTTTGACACAACTACAGTCACAATTATTGCCATCGCTATTTTATTAATGCCTAAAATCGGTGTTTATTCATGGAAGGAAGTTGAACCTCATATCCCGTGGGGGACAATTATCGTCTTTGCCGTAGGTATTATGCTAGGAACCATTTTACTTAAGACGGAAGGTGCATCATGGTTATCCGATAAAGTATTTGGTTCACTTGGGCTAGATACGATGCCAATACTAGCAACCATCGCACTCGTAACATTATTTAATATTTTAATTCATTTAGGCTTTGCAAGTGCAACAAGCTTAGCCTCTGCACTGATACCTGTATTCATCGTACTAGCCTCTACATTAACAACGAATGTTGATCAGGTTGGCTTTGTCATCGTGCAACAATTCGTCATAAGTTTTGGCTTCCTATTACCAATTAGCGCACCACAAAATATGCTTGCCTATGGGACAGGAGCATTTACAACAAAGGATTTCTTGAAATCTGGTATTCCATTAACGATTATCGGCTTCCTTCTAATTCTTCTGTTCTCAGCTACTTATTGGAAATGGATTGGATTATTATAAAACTCTAATATGCTCACAACAAAAAGCCTTGAAGCACAATTGTCCTTCAAGGCTTTAATGATGGTATTTTATTGTTTCGTAAACGCAGGGTCCTTCATTGTCCCACTTTTTGCATAATGAACATGCCATGACAGTGCTTTTTCTAGATCGTGTGGCGTATGATGTCCACCAGTCGCCTCATTGGCATCATTATAATACTGCCATAGTTGCTCACGATAATCGGGGTGTGCACAATTATCAATGATAAGCGCCGCTCGCTCTTTCGGGGCAAGCCCACGTAAATCAGCTACACCCTGCTCAGTTACGATGACATCCACATCATGCTCAGTATGGTCCACATGTGAAACCATAGGGACAATACTTGAAATGTTGCCACCTTTAGCATACGATTTCGTCACAAAAATCCCTAGACGTGCATTACGTGCAAAGTCACCAGACCCTCCAATGCCATTCATCATCTTTGTACCAGAAACATGTGTTGAATTAACATTGCCGTATATATCAACTTCCAATGCTGTATTCACTGAAATAAGTCCGAGTCGACGAATAATTTCTGGTTGATTGGAAATTTCTTGTGGACGTAATACTAATTTATCAGCATACTTTTCAAAGTTCCCATAAACACGGTTTCCTACTTGCTCTGAAAGGGTAATAGAAGTAGCGGAAGCGAAATTTACTTTCCCTGCATCGATTAATTCAAATACTGCATCCTGTAGAACTTCTGAATAAACTTCTAAGTTCTCGAACTCAGAATCTTTAAAGCCTAACAATACGGCGTTTGCTACTGAGCCTACTCCTGATTGAATTGGTCGCAAGCTCGTTGTTAAGCGACCTACATTAATCTCTTCACGTAGGAAATTTAATAAATGATTCGCCATTACATCTGTCTCCTCATCAGCAGGAACAATTGTTGATGGCGCATCTAATATATCTGAAATAACGATGCCCTTTACTTTATCTAAATCTAGCGGAATCCCAATTATACCAAGACGATCAGACACATTTTGCAAAGGAATTGGATCACGCTTACCTTGTGGCGCAGGTACGAAAATATCATGCACTCCCTCTAATGCATCAAGCTGTGCTACATTTAATTCAATGATGATTTGGTCTGCTTCTTGTACAAAAATCGGAGAGTTACCAACTGAAGTTGTAGGAATTAATAAGCCGTCTTCTGTAATGGCAGCAGCTTCAATAATCGCAAAATCAATAGGACCTATAATACCTTGGCGAACAAGTTCAGCATTATGAGAAAGATGGGCATCTACAAATGTGATATCACCGCTATTGATTTTATTACGAATACCAGCATCTGCTTGGAAAGGGCCTCGTTTACGAATGACACCTGCTTCTGCTAAATATTGGTCTACTTCAGGACCAAGTGATGCACCTGTAAAGACATCTACTTGAAATTTCTCTTTTTTAGCTTTCTCTACAAGTGCAAGAGGTACGACTTTTACATCGCCAGCACGTGTGAATCCACTCATCCCTAATACCATACCATCTTTAATCCAAGATGCTGCTTCTTCTGCTGTTACAATCTTGCTCCGCAATTGTTCATGGCGAAGCTTTTTCGCTAACTTTTCTTCCATTCCTTATTCCCCCATCCCACTATATTTTTGTTCAACTTGCATATTTGGTTCCATTAAATGTGTGACATTCGTCAGAAGCTATATCTTTATCCAAATAATGTTGCATCAGATAAACACTCACATTCGTTGAATAAAGAAATTGTATTTTTTGGTAGCACAACCAAATAAACAGTCGCTTCAATAATTTTAAACTATTTAGAATATTTAATCTATATTAAATGAAATATTTTACTTTACGAGATAATTTCTACATTTGTAAACTATTTAAATATAACTATCTATCTTTTTTTCATTCGATTTTGGCGACAAAGCGTGCTATGCTCTTGATATAAAGCACGCATAAAGGAGAGAGTTTTTAAATGGTTAAAGAATTATTACGCAATCATTCATCGGTACGTATTTATGATGGACAACCAATTTCAAAGGAAATCATCGAAGATTTGATCGCAACAGCACAAATGGCTGCAACATCCCATTTTGTGCAGGCCTATAGTGTTATATGGGTAACAGATGCAGATAAAAAAGAAAAATTAGGTTTACTCTCTGGTAACCCACGTCAATATGAAACTTCAGGTGGTGCATTTGTCTTCTGCGTCGATTTCAAGCGTCTTCAAATGGCAGGAAAATTAGAGGGAGTAGACATTGTGGCTGATTCAGCTGAAAATGTCCTTGTTGGTGTCGCAGATGTTTCATTATTTGCACAGAATTTTGTTATTGCAGCAGAGTCAATGGGGTATGGAATTTGCTATATTGGAGGAGTACGAAATAAACCTTCTGAAATAAGTGAATTATTTAATTTACCTGATCACATTTTCCCATTATTCGGTCTGACAATCGGTGTCCCAGCTCGTCGCAATGAAGTAAAACCACGTTTACCTGTATCTGCCATACTACATGAAAATGAATACAATGTTGAAAAGTATGAAGAGCTTTTACCAGCTTATAATGAGACAATGGAAATGTATTACAATAATCGTTCATCAAACAGAAAAATTGATAATTGGACTAAACAAATGGCTGATTTTTTAGTCGAACAACGACGTCCTCATATTAAAGAGTTTTTAGCTACAAAAGGATTTAACTGGAAATAACCAAATATAAATGGGGTTACTATCGTATGATTAGAACCCCATTTTTTTCATAATTTTATTACTCATCGATATTAAGGCTAGTGATTTTGTCTCGATATAGATAGTAAGTTCACCAATAAATTAAACGAAAAGCCTCTTCCCTTTTCCAGCTATTCCATTCATATTAATAAATGATCCCTAATGGATGAAAGGAGTTAAATGAATAATGTCCAATATCAATAAACATCTTGCTCGTACTTTAGAACAACAACATAAAAGAAGTGTAAGAGGTTTATTTTTAAAAATAGAGGAATTAAATAATGCATGTACACAGCTAAGAAAACGATTAGAGCCGAATGTTGATTTGACACTGTATAAACAGGCTATTGATTATGTTAATCAGTTCGTTTCCCATACCTCTATTCTCAACTTAAAATTTATTACCAATACACAAAATTTAGAAGTAGCTGTTTTACATACTCTTTTTTTATCCTATATTTTAGAACGCGAATCCACGCATTCTTTTGCGTACGAAAATAGATTACTACAAGGCTATTTACATGAAATCTTTACATTAAATGACCACGCAAAAACACTCTTTATGAACCATAAAAAAAAAATGCTAACCTTTATTCAAGAGGACAAATCCACATAATAAAAGACGATCTTGATATATCGAAGATCGTCTTTTGTTCTTTTATTGTAATCCCTTAATCATGAGGGATCGAACTGGCAAGAATTGTTCACCTGTATCGCCATATGTGAGAATGACCTCATCACCTTCTTGTAAATATATTGCTAAAGGCTCTGTTTCGGCACTAATTAAATAATTTTCACCATTATTTAATAAGAAAGATACCATTGTAAAATCACCTAGACGTTCTTTGTAAACACGCATTACCTTCCCGCTCACTTGTTTCTCTTCCGCATTTGAGCTACCATCTACTGTATTTCCTCCACGACTTAAGGCCGTTTTATATAGCTTTAGTGCCTCTTTAGGAGTAGTAGCATAAACAGATATTTCAGGATTGGCAGCAGACACGATGAAGTAGTTTTGTAAAAAGCCGTTGGAATCTAGCACCGCAGTCAGCCAGCTTGCTTCACCATAAAAATTATATAACACTGGCATTTCACCAGTCCATTTTTTCTCAATAAATTTCTTCTCGATAATTTGTAAATTACCCTGTGAATCCATATAACTTGAATCTAAATTTCCTGTATAGTATGTGGCATCCCCTGTACGAGCATTCGTTAAGGAATAGCCTAACATTGAATCTACGCCTTCTTTAGGGCTTGTAAAATCAGTAAAGTAATACATATCACCCTTCTCATCGAAAATTGGACTTACATTCGATTCTGTTCCTTCATCGGAAGGGATCTTTACATCCTTTTTACCAAACATACTGTTCCAAAAACCGTGAACATAATTACCAAAATAACTGTTTTGTAAACTTACTGTCTCTGGTGAAACTGCACCATCAATAAATTCAGGTATTTTGTCCAGTTCAACCGTTTCCGATTTCCCTGTTAGTGCATCAACTAAAACAATCCCTTTCACATCAAAGCCATTACGCGCAGTAATAAATTCACCATATGAACGAATGTAATAAGGCTTACCTTCATCATCTACTTCAAGCTGAACGTCTCCATAAAAAATAAGGAATGGATGTTGTAAACGCATATGACGTTCTAAATTAGCATTTAAATATGCAGAAGGAACATATTTCATTTCCTCTTTAACGAATTTAGGATTATCTGCAGAATCTGTGGCACTCATAATAAAGTAACCAGGTGTTGTATCCCCATTCATCCATTTAAAGAATCCTGAAAATTCAACAGGTGCGATATAAACATAATCACCCTTCACTTTTTGGATTTGTAAGCGTCCTAACTCATAGTAACTAGTGTTTGGCACTTGCCCGAAAGCTTTTTTCATTTTATTGCGAGCAAATTTCGGTGGTACACTTGCAGGTGTTTGTGTCTCATCGAATGGTTTTATTTCAACTTCTTCCTTCATTTCTGAGGATTCAAATTTTTCATTAGCATTCCATAGAGGAGCCGATAATACATACACAGCTACGCCTAAACTTGCTAAAAATAAAATACCTTTTATTTTCCGTTCAATACCACTTGCAAGCAGGGCGCCAGCTAACGTTAATAAAATAATAGCAGGCCAAAAAACAAGCCAGTTTACATCAATTTTTGTTACATATAGAGTGATTGCAGTAGCTAAAAATCCTAGTACAAAGACACCAATAAAAAAGTATCCAATCACCTTTCTTGATTTACCATCTTCTCGCTTCTTTGTAATAAGCGGTGTCACTAACACACTCGCGATCAATGCAATGACTGCAGAAGCTATCAGTAGCTTAGTCATTTGGTTCATCCTCTCTTCAGCTTTCTGTCTACTTATTTACGGTTACATACTAAAAAAGTTTCATACATACGTTGTACAGAAAGGAATTCTACCATAAATATTGAATTTCAAAAGGAAAGGAGCTGAAAAATTTGTTAAAAAAATTTCTAATAGGTTTCATTATTTTATTTGGTCTTTATTATATATTTCTCTTTTCCCATATTGCCGAAAGTTTAAAACTCATTTTTAAAGTGATTCCCATGTTGCTCATCATTATTTTAGCTGCGATTCAGAAGCCATTACATATTAAAAAATACCAACTTTTAATTATTGCTGGGCTTATATTTTGTATGATTGGGGACTATACATTGCAGTGGTTTTTAATTGGTCTGACTAGCTTTCTTATAGGTCATGTCTTTTATATTTTTGCTTTCTCTACCGCAAACGAGCGGCAAGTACCCACGTGGGCAAAAATACTCTTACTGCTTTACGGAGCGAGCATGGCCATCTGGATTGCAGGGTCTGTCTTTAAAACAGGTGAAACGATACTTGGTATCGCAGTGATTGCCTATATTTCAGTGATTCTCACTATGGGATGGACGGCCATAAAAACCGATTCTACATTGGCGACAATTGGTGCTCTGTTATTTATTGCTTCTGATTCTTATTTAGCTATTAATAAATTTGTCACGCCACTAGCTTTTTCACACGAAGTAATCATGCTAACTTATTATAGCGCTCAATTACTTATTGCATTAAGTATCCTTCAATATTCCGAAATCCGAAGTAAAGTGTTACAATAATATCAATTATGCCTTGGCATAATGCGCCCAGAATCAACTTTGTGAATGCACAAAGAATTTTAACATATACACATTAGGAGGCCATACTTATGAAAGAACAAGTAATCGAGCGATTAATACGCTATGCAAAAATTGATACACAATCAGACTTCACAAGCGAAACAACTCCTTCTACCCAAAAACAATTTGACCTGTTACATGTCCTGAAAGACGAACTTGCTGAAATTGGCTTAACAGAAATTACATTAGATGAAAATGGCTATTTATTTGCTTCATTAGAGGCTAATACAGATAAAGAAGTACCAACTATCGGCTTTTTAGCCCATGTTGATACAGCTACCGACTACACGGGCACAAATGTGAATCCACAGCGCATAGATAATTATGATGGTGGAGATATTCAGTTAAATGAACATTTAGTGATGTCCCCAACTGACTTCCCTGAGCTTAAAAATTACGTGGGTCAGACACTTATTACAACAGATGGCACTACGTTATTAGGGGCTGATGATAAGGCTGGTATTGCTGAAATTATAACAGCGATGGAATACCTCATTAAAAACCCTACTATTAAACATGGAAAAATTCGTGTAGCCTTTACACCAGATGAGGAAATTGGACGTGGCCCACATAAATTTGATATTGCCGCGTTTGGAGCAGACTATGCCTATACAATGGATGGCGGACCACTTGGTGAGCTACAATACGAAAGCTTCAATGCCGCTGGCGTAAAGGTTGTTACAAATGGAACAAGTGTACACCCTGGTTCTGCGAAAAATAAAATGGTGAATGCTATCACAATGGCCATTGCCTTCCAAAATGAAATGCCTGCTGACGCAGTTCCTGAAAAGACAGAAGGTTATGAAGGTTTCATTCATTTAATGGGCTTTAAAGGGGCTCTTGAGCATACTGAGCTATCTTATATCGTGCGTGACCATGATCGTCAAAAATTCGAAGAGAAAAAACAATTAATGCTCGATACGGCTGCAAAAATTCAAGCACAATATGGCGAACATGCCCTAAGTATTACTATTGAAGATCAATACTACAATATGGGCGAAAAAATTGAGCCTGTAAAAGAAATTGTTGATATCGCACGTGCCGCAATGGAAAAATTAGATATTACACCAAATACCTTACCAATTCGTGGTGGTACAGATGGTTCACAATTATCCTATATGGGCTTACCAACACCTAATATTTTCGCTGGTGGCGAAAACATGCATGGTAAATTTGAATATGTATCTGCTGAAACAATGGAAAAGGCAACACAAGTTATTATTGAAATCGTTCAGCTCTTTGAACAACAAGCTAATTAGTCTATCTTATTTCTGATGAATTTTCGAGTAAGTTCAATGATTCTAGACTCACGCTAAAGAACAATACTCATCGTTACGAAGAAAGGCTTTTCCTTTCTTCGTCATTTTTTTAGCAATAATTACTGAATTTTCAATTTACATAAAGGGTTTAAGCTCTAAACTCAAATTGAGGTGAACGATATGAAAGAAATTGCCTTAGGCATTTTAGCTTCTCTTTTCTTTGCCGTGACTTTTATTTTAAATCACGCAATGGAAATGCAAGGTGGCAGTTGGCTATGGAGTGCATCACTAAGATTCTTTTTCATGCTACCCTTTTTACTTATCATTGTCTTTTATCGCAAAGGCTTTTCACAGCTTTCAGGTGAAATGAAAGCACAGCCTATAGCTTGGTTACTTTGGAGCTTTGTTGGATTTGTTTTATTCTATGCACCATTAACCTTTGCCGCAGCGTTTGGTCCAGGTTGGTTGGTTTCTGGCACATGGCAATTTACAATTGTTGCTGGTGTATTATTAGCTCCCCTCTTTGTTTCAGTTATTGCGGGTAAAACAATACGTCAAAAAATACCTTTCATATCTCTTCTAATTTCATGTGTCATCTTAGTAGGTATTCTACTTATACAAATACCTCATGCCCAATCGGTTTCGTTTAGAAGTTTAATGCTCGGTATTTTACCTGTCATCGTCGCAGCATTTGCCTATCCTCTTGGTAATCGCAAGATGATGGAGATTTGCGGGGGACGGATCGATACTTTTCAACGAGTACTTGGTATGACCATTGCTTCAATGCCAGCATGGATCATCATAGCTATTTATGCCAGTCTTACAGTTGGACTGCCCTCAGCAAGTCAGATGTTCCAATCATTACTCGTAGGAATTAGTTCAGGTGTCATTGCAACAGTATTGTTTTTCATAGCAACCGATCGTGTAAGAGACCATCAAGGGAAACTAGCCGCTGTGGAAGCAACCCAATCAACAGAAATTTTATTTGTTATTATCGGTGAGGTTTTATTATTAGGTATAGCCTTCCCTAGCCCTATTGCACTTGCAGGTCTGGGCGTCATCATCGTAGGTATGCTATTACATAGTTACTATACTATGATCATTGGGAAAAAAAATGCTGTTCAACAGAATATATCTTCCTAACAGTCCTTTTATGGGCTGTTTTTTTAGTAGGCGTAATAAATTTACCAACAAAAAAGACGACTCCATCCTATTAAATAGAATGAGTCGTCTGAGATTTTCACGTTCCCAAAAAATGAGGGGGGTTTTAGGAGCGTAATCATGAACTAGCAAACTTCTGGAGAAAAGTAGCTAAAGTTCATCCTCTCTACACTGTATTGTAGCGGAGGAATAATCTTTATACGATAATGATAATCATTATCAATTAAATTGTCAACAATAATCTAATAAAATTTTTCCCTTTTTTAAAAAGATTTTTTTAATGAACGACGGTACTGCCATTGCTTCAATTGAAAATGTAGAAAACAACCAATACAAAAACCTGCGATTGCGATAGATGATGCGATTGCCACCATGCTAGTAAAGATATAACCGACAACAGCCCAATTCAACATATAACCTAACAAGCCTACCCCTAAACAAAAGCTAGCAATGCTGGAATTAAATTTTTGCTGTTGTGCATCCTCTGGTATATAAGCAGATGGGGCCTTTTTTAGAAATAGCTTACCGACACGAATAATAGGGTTATAATGGCATATAATACCCAATAAATTTGCAGTCAGTGGAATGACTAGAAGCCATGTAACCCCTGTTAGCCATGTAAAGATAACACTTAAAAGAATGATCCATTGATTCAGTCGAACGAGTGGTCTTGGAATTGCATGAGGCACTGACATTCTAAAACCCACCTTTCAGATATGTTTAATTTATTTTACTGCATGACATTCCATTTGTGAAGCAAAATTGATTACTTTATAATGAAATTAACAGAGTTCAAAGGAAAAGAGGATTACCATGCCAGCTTTAACGATGGATCAAGTTCAACAATTAAATTCCTATAGCATCTACACAGCTGAACCTAAGCGGACTTTATTTACATTAGCTGATATACATAAAGATTTTTACCATCCTGATTTTTTGAACCTCATGATGGGTATAACAGATGCCGCAACAGAAACGGCCGCTATTTCTCATTTTGCTCGCCGCTATGGTATGTTCTTTGCTATGCAATTTTATATGCTTGCCGCTTATGATGAGGTATGGGATGGCAAGCCACTCGAATTACGTTTCGATGCTGCAAAGGAATTCAATAGCTTTACCGTTGCCATGTTCGCCAATCCAAATGATTGGCGTTATGTTGAGGAAGATGAACGTCAAGCGGTCATTGAGAAAATCCTTTATGATGGCCATGTGATTGTTCAACAGCTTCGTAAAGTAACATCGATTTCCCCTCTTACCATTTGGGAAAACTTCTTTGGTTATTTGCTATGGCACTATCATGTTTTGTTATCTAATCCAGGCTTGGCCGATCAAGCCATGGACGATATTGAAGCTTTAGAAAATCCAGAAACATGGGCACGCTTCTCAAATAAATCTTGGTGGGCGCAATATACAGGCTGTCAGAGCCCTACGAATTTAATCAATATTCCTGTTAGAAAATCTTGTTGTTTTTCTAAAGATATCCCTGGTTTAATGGCCTGTGGCTTTTGTCCAATGAAGAAATAATAGACTCTCGTAAAAAAGCCTTACCCTCCACCAATTTATGCGAAGGGTAAGGCTTTACTTTATTTTTCGTATACAACAAACCAATCATTGTTTTCTTCAAACATCCTCGTACCAAGAAAGCCTTGTTTTAGCAGTTGCTGTTGTGCGGCTGTATCCCCCATTGATATTATTTGTTTGTCAGTAAATACTGGGGACAATTCCTGTTGTAAGTCTTTATAGAAAATATAACGGAGCTTATCAACATATTTAATTTTCAAGCCTTTAATAACGAGATCTTGCGAAAATTTATCTTTTAAACTTGGTATATTATATGGCTTTACAGTGGAGCAAACATAATCATATTTTTCTAAATCAATCGCATTCATTACGACTGTAGCCAATGTTTTTTGTAAGCCATAACCTCGATATTTCGGTGAAACATTCGATATTTCTTGATATAAAACACGCTGAAATTCATTTTCCGTAATTCCACAATCATAGCCTAGATGTTCCTCATCAATAGGCGGATTTAACAGTGCTCGAAAGGCAATTAATTCGTCCTCTACATAAGCACCAATCATCATACCGTTGCCATTTAGAATATATTCAAATTCCTCTGTACTTAAAGGCTGCAAGATACTTTGATCTGCTAATGCTTCATAAACTTCAACCTGTAACTCCTCAATTTGTTGTAAATGCTGAGGCGTTAATTTTATGACAAAAAACGGCGTCTTATCAAGCATACCTTCATAAATCTTTTCCATATTACGCCTCCTTAGGCTGTTACAACAGTTGAGAACTTACATAGTTCCTGGATTACATCCTCATCCACTTCTACACCTAGCCCAGCCTGTTCATTTAAGCAAATAAATGGAACATCATAATGTAGATTCCCTACATCTTTAGAGAATTTTAGCGGGCCTGTTAACTCTACACTTGTCATAATTTTCTTAGAGAATGCTACATGAAAACCTGCAGCAGAGCCAACAGATGATTCTACCATGGAGCCAATTTGACATTCAATTCCCGCCATCTCTGCCATGACAGCTAGCTTCATCGCAGGGTAGATGCCACCACACTTCATTAACTTAATATTTACTTTATCAGCGGCACGCTTGGCAATAATTTCACGCATTTCACGTACACCACGAAGTCCTTCATCAATCATTAATGACACATCGGATTTTGATTTAATCTCAACCATTCCATCAATATCTTCACTATCTACCGGTTGCTCTAACCAATCAATGTTTAAATCCTTCATAGCACGTAAACCCTGTAAGGTAGTAGACGCATTGCCCCACCCTTGATTTACATCCACTCGGATAGCAATATCTTCACCTACACGTTCACGTACTGCTTTAATGCGTGCAACATCACGAGTTACCTCTGTGCCTACTTTCATTTTAAAAGAACGATAGCCCATTTCTACTCGATTAGCAGCCTCTTCTGCCATCTCTTCAGGCGTCCCAATACTTAATACATGGGTAATTGGGAATTTGTCATGATAACGTCCACCTAAAAGTTGGTATACAGGGACTCCTAATGCTTTCCCAGTGATATCAAAGCAAGCAATATCAAGTGCTGCTTTTGCAGCTGGTACGTCTTTTACAATTTTATTCATTTTTTCGTGCAGCTTTTCAAAAGCCATTGGATTTTCTCCAATAACCGCAGGAGCAAGTTGATGTTTTAGCACAGCATATGTGCTTTCCCATGATTCCCCTGTTACATGCTCATCAGGAACTGCTTCCCCGTACCCCACAATATCTGTATCGGTAGTCACTTTCAAAATAATAGAAGGCATTGTATCATATGTAGCATAACTAATGATAAATGGATCAATTAGAGGTAAATGTATTGCAAAGATTTCTACTTGTTGGATTTTCATCATAATCAATCTCCCTTGTTGTTATATATGTCGTTAATACGTCGTTAAATATTTAAAAAAATAGAAAAGGAACGATGCCCATGTCTACCAAAATAGCGATTATTTGTTCTAAAGCATTTATGAATCGTATTATTAGTATCGCACAAAACATAGCCGATGTTCAATTAGAATTTTATCTTTACAACCACCCATCTGAAGCACCAACTTTAATGAAGCAAATTAAACCATGTGACGCACTGCTATTAGGAGGAACATTACCCTATTTACATGCCCAGTCATTACTTTCGGAAATCCCAATACCATGGAATTATATTAAACAAGATGAAACAGCCATTTCTACAACACTCTTATCACTAGTAGCCAAACATAGTGTAGCAATCGATAGAATTTCCATTGATGTCATGAATCCAGCATTCGTTGACAATGTTTTAACAGAAATAGAATATACTGGACCTAAGCCACATGTTCAGCATATATCGATTACAGAACCAACTGAACATATTTTACAGCGTCATATCACCTTGTGGAATGCCAAAAGTATAGAATTTATCATTACAAGTATTCATAGTGTTTTCGATGAATTACAAGCACTTCACATACCCGCAATGCGTATGCTAGATACTACAAATTCTATTCTGCAATGTCTAGAAGAAACTAAATCCAAGTCATTACTAACCAAATCCGAAGCCTTTAAAGCCGTTGTCGGTCTATTAGAAATTCAGGGGGATTCTTCAATCGAATCAACTATTTTAAATCAAATTGCTAAGGCTACCTTTTCAACGTACAAGCAAATTGCTGCCCACACCTTTGAGCTCTACACAACCGCAGGTCATTTACAAAATGCACTAGAAAAAGACAGCCTAGAAGAACTAATACAACAAATCGAACAACCATTTAAGCTAGCATTCGGTTATGGTTACTCCATTTTGGAAGCAACACAAAATGCACAGCAAGCTTTAACATTTACGAAGCCTTTCGAGATTTTCATTCTTGATGAACATAAAAATCTATTAGGACCTTTTCCGAATTCAGAAGGTAAAGTGTCTTTAAAAACAGATGATCCCTACGTTTTACAAATGGCTAAGCTAACAAGCCTCAGTCCATTAAATATCTCTAAACTAATCAATTTCAGCCATGATCGACAATCCGCACAATTTACATCACAAAATCTTGCTGAATATCTTCAAGTTACACGACGAACAACCGAACGTATTATCAAAAAATTAGTTGATAATGGTTATGCAAACGTTGTCGGTGAGGAAATGACCCATCAACAAGGTCGCCCTCGTACCATTTATGAATTGAATTTTGCGACCTACTAAATGATGGCATCAAAAGAAAAAGGAATTCTCGTAGATAAACATGTATCTACGAGAATTTTATTTTAATCTGCAATCGCTACATTCTCAGAACTTTCTAGCTCTAATTCTTTTTTACGCTTCTCAGCTTCTGCTATTTCCTCTGGTGTTAATTTAACAATGGCAAATCCAATATATCCATAAATGATGGAGATAATAGGTACAGCAAAATTAAGAATGGCATATGGTGCGTACTCCATAGCACTTACACCTAAAGTAGCTAGAATAAATACACCACAAGTATTCCAAGGGAAGAAAACAGATGTTAATGTTCCCCCATCTTCTAATGCACGAGATAGATTTTTAGAATGCAAACCACGTTGTTGATATACCCCCGCAAACATACGTGAAGGGACAACAATTGAAATATATTGCTCAGAACAAGTTGCGTTTGTTGTTACACATGCTGCAATAGTTGAAGCAATAAGGCTTCCAGTAGACTTAGCAAACTTCACAATTACGTTCATAAGCGCTTTTAACATTCCTGAATACTCTAAAATACCACCAAAAGTCATCGCTACAATGGTCATTGAAACCGTATTCATCATTGAATCTAAACCACCACGGTTAAATAAATCATCCACCATGTGATTACCTGTCGAGATTTCGAATCCAGCTTGCAATGCTTGTACAGCACTTGCGGCTGAACCACCTTGTACAAAAATTTGCAGTAAGAAACCTGAAACAATACCAATAATTAAAGCTGGAATTGCTGGCACCTTTTTAGCTACTAAAACAATAACACCCACTGGTACAAGTAATAGTAAAGGAGAAATGACAAAGCTTTCTTCCATCACTTTTAACGTTGTTAAAATTTCTTCTGATTTCATGGAAACATCTGCAAATTTTCTACCGAGAATTCCAAAAACAACAAGCGAAATAATTAACGCTGGAATTGTTGTATAAAGCATATGCTTAATATGCTCAAATAAATCTGTACCTGTTAAACCTGCTGCTAGATTCGTTGTATCTGATAGTGGTGACATCTTATCTCCAAAGTATGAACCTGAAATAACCGCACCAGCAATCATAGCCGCTGGAATACCCATACTTAAACCAATACCCATACCTGCGACACCAATTGTCGCCATCGTTGACCATGAACTACCAATAGCTAATGACACGATTGAACATAACAGCATGATTGTCACTAAGAACCACGCTGGAGAAATTAATTTTAAGCCATAGAAAATCATCGTTGCTACGACCCCGCCGCCAATCCATGCCCCAATTGTCAAACCTACTAAAATAATAATGACAATGGCAGGTAATGCCAGTCGTATCCCCTTATACATCATTTCTTCAATTTCTGACCATTTGTATCCATGCATTTTGGCAACAATTGCTGCTACAGTTGTGCCAACAAGAAGAGGTACGTGAGGACTTTGCTCTAAAACAACTACTGTAATCAACATTGTAATAATCATAATTGCAAAAGTTAGTAGTGCCCAACCTGCATTAATATCCTTTTTCATTCTTCCATCCCCTTTTTTTGCACCAAATCCCATTTCGGTTTTTCAAAGACGCAAATAATTTTTTACGTTTTTTAGCTTAATATTCAAAAAATTAAAAGTCAACGCAAAAAATTTATGCCTCTCTAGCAAATCCCTTTGTTTTAGCGTAATAAAACGTTTTCAAGTAGCAATAAAAAGCAATGCAAACCCTTGAATATCCATACATTTAAGAAAATGTTCATGCAAAAAAAGCTATATGAAAAAATAAATTACATTTTTTCATATAGCTTAAAAATTATTTTTTTATTCAGGTTTTTTTTCTAATACACAAGCAAGTACTTTTGCAGCATCCATTAAAGCACTACGATCAAATGTCATCTTAGGATGATGTAATCCTGGCGTTAGGTTTGCCCCGATTCCAATCATCGCTGCTTTTAATTCTGGCTTTTTCACTGTATAGAAATGGAAATCATCACTACCTGGTGTCGTTATTTCATCCGCTAAATGTTCTTCACCTAAAGTTTCAATGATGGCAGCCTTCGCCATGTTTGCCGCAATTGGTGAAACTTCAGCACCTGGCGTAAAATCAACCCAATTCCAAGTCATATCAATTTCAAATTGTTGCTGTATTGATGTTAAACCAAACTCAATTTTGCTGCGTAGCAATTCGAGCTGTTGATTGTGCTGTGCTCGAATATCCATTGAAAAGCTAGCATTGCCCGGAATAATGTTTGTACTACCTCCATCTGCGATAATTTTCGTTAATTTAGCAGAATGTGGTTCAAATGGTGATAAATGAATGCTATGTAGCATTTGTTGCACAGCCACAATGACGTCAATCGCATTTTTACCTTGGTGAGGTCTAGCACCATGCGCATCAATGCCTTGAATAGTCCCCTCTAAAAAATAAGCTGCACCATGATGGATTGCTGGCGAAACTTTACCAAGTGGTAATTCTTCAATTGGTCTTAAATGGACTCCAAATAAATGTGTTACCCCATCAACCGCTCCTCGATCGAATGCTGCACATGCACCATTTCCTAATTCTTCAGCAGGTTGGAAAATGAAACGCACACGATGTTGCAATGGGCGATCCTTCAGTAGTAGTAATGCACCAAGAACCATTGTCATATTGGCATCATGTCCACAAGAATGATTCGCTTGCCATTTTCCATCAACTTCTTGCCATAAAGCATCGATATCAGCGCGGACTGCAACTATTTCTTCACCTGTTCCAATTTCAGCTATTAACCCAGGTATGTCACCTAGTAAACGATAACTAATCTGTAATTCATCCAGTATCGAAGCGATTTTCTTAGTTGTCTCGAACTCCTTCCAGCTTACTTCTGGATATTTGTGAAAATGATCAAACCATTGATAAATCGTTTCTTCTACTGTTAAAGCTTTTGACATAACTACACCTCTATACGCATTTTTGTTTCCCATTATACATGAATCTATTTCAGAAAAGTACATATGCCTTAAGACCTAACTAAAATAGTAAAGGGATGTATTTCATTATTATGCTCCTAACAAGCCGTTTATAAATAGAGGTGCAGAAAGTAATGGACTATGTTAAAAGTTATCATCACTTTCAACATAGCCCATCAAATATTCATTATAAACTTGTAAAAAACCCTTCTGGATATTCTTCATAATGTACCTTCACCATTTGCTCCTCATTTTTTTCTTCCTCTTCATAGAAATCAAACTCTTGATCCATTAAATAAGTTTCAAATTTTGAATTTAACAATTTCCCCATTGTATCACTCCTTATTTGATTGAATTTTCTGATAAAAGAATTATACAATAGTAATTTAGCAAAATGCAATAAATAATACACATTATGCATTATAAATATAAAACTGATCTCATCATTAGATAGAACACCATTTTATTCCATATAATAAAAAACTGCATCTAATAATTATTAGATACAGTCTTCCACATCATTTTATTGAATTACACCGCAAGCAATTCTTGCTCCAGAATTACCTGCTGGATCTGTTTTATAATCGTCAGCTGATTCATGAATAACAATAGCACTGCCATCGCTATCTAATAACGAATTTGGTTGATCTTTTTGTAAAGTCAATCCCTCAGCTAGGAAATCTAAATCAACATTACCATCCTCACCAATCTCTAAATTTGGTAAATCCCCTAAGTGATAGCCGTTTGGATTTAATTTACCATGCTCTTTATTAGTTGGATTAAAGTGTCCACCAGCCGATTCAAATTTAGGTGGTTCACATTTCCCTACTTCATGAATATGAATACCATGTGTGCCTGGCGGTAAGCCAGTTAAGGCCAGCGTCATTCTAACGCCATTATCCTCTTCTTGAAAAAACGCATTCCCATAGCTTTCGTTATTTGCACCAATCACTTTTGCAGTAGCCGTTAAGGGGGACGTCGCATTTACAGGTAACTTTTCTTCTTTATTAAAGAAACTACAACCACCAACAAAAACTAATAAAGAAATGCCAATTAAACTTATTTTTTTCATAAAAAATTCCTCCTCTATTTCTGATGATTACCAACTTACCCAGTACTTATGCACAAAACAAATAAATACGACCTCCTCCTCTCCTAGGAAAAAGGAGTATTTTTAATCTCTGTACATCGTTTTTAGTATGAAATATTTTTGCTGAATCAAAAAAGGACTTCCCAAAGCTTGAGAAATCCCTTTTCATAGTTAATCTAAAATTTTTACTGTTACGTGTTTCACACCCCATTGGAGTGCTTGTCCTTCAGTAGGAATAAATACATCAATTTTATTACCCTTAATAGCTCCCCCTGTATCAGCTGCTATCGCTTCACCATAGCCTTCCACCCAAACTTTTGTACCAAGAGGAATAACTCTAGGGTCTACTGCAATGACTTTTAAGTTGGGATTAGATCTAATATCTGTGCCATTTGCGGTAATACCTGAACAACCTTCACAATAGGCCGTATATGCAGTCGCACGCATTGTCAATGTTTTACCAGAACCAGTTGCTGGAGCACTTGCCGGAGCACTTGCTGGTTTAGTTGTAGTCGTTGTAGCAGGTTTTGCAGCTGCAATTCCCTCAGAAGTTTTGGGCTTTGGTTTTGCAGCCGAAGCCTTAATAGCCAATGACTCACCAGCTAAAATTAAATCTGAACCAAGGTTATTCCATGCTTTTAGTTCATCAACCGTCACATTATTTGTACGAGCGATTGAAAATAATGTGTCACCGCCTTTGATGACATATTCATCTTCATTTGCCGACTCTGTTTTTGTTGTCGTGTCCTTCACTAAATCCAGCTCTGGATAGAACCACAACGACTCCATCTCATTTAGTTGCTGGAATTCTCCAACCGTTAAATTATAAATCTCAGGAATTGCCCATAGTATATTGCCTGGTGATTTGTCCTTCGCAGAGGAAGGACTTGCATACAGACTCAAACCAAAGGTCATCGCTACTGCTAAAGCTAATGCTTTTTTCTTCATGTTTAGTAATACCTCCATCATTTTATTATTTGTTGCAAATCTGCTGCTAGCACGCTAGAGTTGAAAGCTCTACTATGACAGCAACCATAAGTTTGCAAATTAATAACTCAGGGTTATCCGCCTGATATTAGGAATTATTACTATAAAAACGGAAAAATATACAATTTCAATTAATTTTTTAGTAATTCGCAGATTTTGAGGGTAAAAAATCTATAATTTTGTAGCACAGTTTCGGACTTTTTTATATTAGATATTTGCTATTTTTAGCCGATAAATAAAGAAAGGGGGGGGAATGTAGAAATGGAAATTAATTCACTCATGTCATCACAGCTGATGGAGCTTCAACAAACCGTACAAATGAGCGTAATGCAAAACGCACTCAATTTGAACACATCTACAGCTATTGAATTATTACAAGATCTACCTCAACAAGTTCCTACACATCCATACAAAGGATCAATAATAGACATCTCAGTCTGATAATGCAGCTATATTTAGCGGAAGGTGGTGTCCTTATATGATCCGGGTAATTGTGATGGACGATGAACCATTAGCTCTTGTTAATATAAAAAAACATTTAAATGCATTTGATGACATTGAGGTCATTGAAACGTTTACTACAGCAAAAGACTTACTGATAGAAGGGCCTACCTTAGACTTTCAAGTAGCCTTTTTAGACGTTGAAATGCCAGGCATGAGCGGTCTAGAAGTTGCACAATTAATAAAAACATGGGACAAAAACATCTGTATCATTTTTGTCACTGCCTATCGAGACTATGCTGTTCAAGCCTTTGATGTACAATCTCTTGATTACTTATTAAAGCCGATTTCGAAATCTCGCTTAGAAATGACGATTAATAGAATTCAAGAACTGTTCCAGAAAGATCTAACATCAGCAACTCAAACTCATCAAAAGCCGTCGCTTATGATCAGGTGCTTTGGAGAATTTGTCGTTTCTTATGAAGAAAAAGCAATTCATTGGAGAACGATTAAAACAAAAGAATTGTTTGCCTTTCTTTTTTTACAGCTTCATATGCCTGTACCCCGTGATACCATCCTAGATACACTTTGGAGTGATACGGATATTAAAAAGGCAAGAGTCCAATTGCATACTACCGTTTCATACTTGCGTACAACGCTTTCATCGTATGGTTACTCTGATGTGATTGAATATACGAATGGCTGCTATATTTTGAAACTAGAGGATTTTCAATGTGATGCCCATGATTTGGAGTATATTTTGAATACTAAAGCAGAAACAGGAAGATTGGATATCGAGAAGGCGGAGGAGCTCATCCAAAATTATCATGGTGAGTTTATGGCGACATTGGACTATTCATGGACTGCTAGTAAAGCTAACTTAATGAATAAACAATTTACTCAATTACTCGATGAATTGATTCATTATTACACTAAAAACCAGAATTTTAAAAATAGAGAACGTTCATTATTGTTAGCTTTAGAGTTAAATCCATATTCCGATAAAACTGTTCAACTATTAATTCGGCATTACACTGAGATTGGTAATCGTGCAGAAGCCATAAAAATGTATCATTCTTTTAATAGCCTTTTATTATCAGAATTAAATGTATCACCCACTCAGGAGACAACAGACCTTTTTCAAAATGTTGTACAGGCACAAGCAAAGGAGCTTGAAAAAAGTATATAACCCATCATGTTGAGGATAGGAAAAAGCATGCTAGTGTACAGTACTAGCATGCTTTTACATTATTTAACAATCATTTGTCTCATATTTCTAACTACACATAAACAGTTACGTCCTGATTGTTTAGCTTTATACAAAGCATGGTCTGCAATTTCTATCAATTGGTTAGGACTCTGGATATTTGGTGTAAAAGCCGTAATTCCAGCAGACATGGTTACGGGTCTACCACATGCAGTTTCTTGTAAGGCTTGCTTAATCCGTAGACTTTCTGCTAATTGTACAGCATCATCTATGTTCATTGAAGGCAGGATGACCATAAATTCTTCTCCGCCATATCTAAAGCAAAAACCTTGATCCCCCACACTGTTTTGCATATTAATAGCAAAGGCTTTTAAAACTTCATCCCCTACTGTATGACCATATGTATCATTTATACTTTTAAAATCATCTAGATCTATTAAGATGATGGCATGCGGGACCTTATCTACAATCAATTCATGTAAAGTTTGATCCATTCTTCTGCGATTAGGGATTCCTGTTAATGAATCTAAGTTTAATTGCTCTGTTAAATCAGAAATTTTACTTTGCGAGCAAATCACCATTTTTTGTACATTGTTTTTCAACAGCTTTGCTTCATAATACCAATCAGCAATCTCCTCAGTCTCCTGGCCCTCTTCACCTACTTCAATTTTTGTTGAAAGATCTTTTAGAGGCTGTGTAATTTTGATAGCTAACCATATAGCTAGGCCCAACACAGCTGCTACAACTATGATGATTGGGGTAATAATTTTCTTAAAAAACAAACTAAAAGAAACCATTCTTTCATCAAGTAAAGTATCAACTACTTGTTCCATATACGGTTCTAATGAATGATCATTTGTCTTAGCACCTTGTAAATAGTCTTCCGTAATTGTAGAGACTTCCTTTACATAGATTTCTTGCATGTCTGTTTTATTTTCCTTCAAAATTTCATTAAAATTTCGATAGCTACTCCAAATACTAATACTAGATGTCGCGAGTACAACGACAATCGTCATACTAACAATAAGAAACGATAACTTTAACTTGAATTTACCCACAATAGATCATTTCTCCCATTGAGATGATTTTTTCGTTAAATCTTATCTATGTTTCAACTCAAAATTTAATATATTTATTCAATCATCATAAGCCATATCTCTTAAAGAAAACTTAAAAACTAATGAGATTTTACTTTTTTTCAGATTAATAGGAAAAAATCGATAGTACTACGACCCCCATATAGTTCTATTTATATAGGTTTAAAGTATTCTTTTACACCCCTTCATATTTCCTTTTTTCCAATTCCATGGCATGGTAGATGAAGTTATTTAAGAAATACATTAGGAGGGAAAATGGCTGTGTTGAGAAAAACGACTATCCGACATCTACTTATTATAATTGCCATTTTTATAGTCCTTACTTCTTTACGATTGCTATGGTTAAACTACTTCCTACCCTCTAATCATCAGCCTAGTGCCCAAGGTGGTATTGTAGATCTGAACAATCAGGACCTTTTGAATGAAGAAGTTCTTTCTTTAAATGGCGAATGGCTCTATTCCCCTGGACAGTTCGTCAATCCTGAAAATAAAGGAAGTAGTCAAAAGACCAATATCGAGGACCATACTATCCAAACTCTTCCTACACTAAAAGGCGGGAAAACAATTCACCCCTACGGCACTTATCAACTAAAAATTCTGCTACCTAATCTTGCAGATAACAGCCGATATGCCATTCGTATTCCTGCTATCTCAACCGCCTCTTCCTTGTATATAAATGGCGAACTTGTAGGACAGTCAGGTAAAGTGGCAGATAACAGGCAGGATCATAAAGGGCAAGCTGCACCCTACACAGTTTATTTTACAAATACGCATTCTGAAATTAACATCATGCTTCATGTATCTAATTTTGATACATCTAAAAGCCCAATTATTAATAAAAGGATTTCATTTGGCACTGCGTCAGCGATGACTCATCATCAATTAATTACAGGTCTATCTCTTTCAACAATTGTCGTTATGCTAATACTGTTTGCTCTTTTTAGCATACTTGTATTTCTGTTCATCTATAGGAAACCTATCGTTTTACTATTTACATTTGGCTTTCTACTACCCTTGGCAGATGAATTAATTACGTTTGATCGCTCTCTGCTAGATTGGTTGCACCTTGATTATGTATGGTCCTATAAGCTTTCTTCTATTATTTTTCTCGGAGCCTCTTTTTTCTTTGTTCAATTTATGAGAGTCCTCTTGGTTAAATATCACAGCACTAAAACATTTCAATGGATTGTTGCCTTTTATGTACTAGACGCTGTATTCATTATAATTTTACCAATGTCGTGGCTGGTACCTACTAAAATGATTTTCTTTGTACTTTATCTAGTGTCCTTTCTCTACGTCGTGGTACTGGCTCTTAGAGAGTATTTAGAAAACCAAAAAAGGAGCTCTGCTTTTATTGCTCTAACAGCTGTTGGTACAACAAACGGTATTTTATGGGGATTAATCAAATCTATTTACGTATTTGACATACCTGTTTATCCATTTGATTATTTATTTGTTATGCTCGGTTTTTCTAGTTATTGGTTTAGACGTTTTCATGAGAACTCCCAGCAAATCCAAAAGTTAGTCGCAAAACTACAAAAGGAGGATACTTTGAAAGATGAATTTCTCACAAGTAATGCACAGAAACTGTGGAGTCCGATGAATAGGATGATTACCCTAGGTCAGTCTATTTATGATAATCCGAAGAATAGACTTGTAGCTGAAGATCATCGAAATCTTAAACATCTGATTGATATAGGGAGAAGTATGTCCTTCACATTAAACGACATACTGGACTATACCCGCTTAAAAGAGGGTAATTTACATCTTCATACACAAAGTGTAAACCTTCAAGGTGCTGTTTATGGGGTCTTTGATATGCTTCGTTTTATTATAGACGGAAAGCAAATACATATGGTATCATCGGTACCTCGAAATTTCCCAAATGTGTTAGCTGACGAAAATCGTCTTATTCAAATCCTTTTTAACCTTTTGCATAATGCGCTAAAATATACAAGTGAAGGCTCTATAGAAATTACCGCTCGTGAGGAACAGCATATGGCCATTATCCACATTCGTGACACTGGACAAGGAATGGACGATTTTGTGAAAAGTCTTGTGTTTACACCTTATGAACAAGGTCAAGAACATGATGAAGGCATTGGAATTGGGCTTCTCATTTCAAAAAAACTAATTGAGTTACATGGTGGTACGATGCATATACAATCTGTTCAAAATAAAGGATCAGACATTTATTTTACATTACCGCTTGCAGATGAAAGTAAACAGAGCGAACATACATCCTACATGTTTCAAGATAATACTCAGTTACCAACTATAGAACAAAGGCTGTCCACAGTATCAGAAAAGCATTTCAGTATTTTAATGATTGATGATGATCCTACAAATTTAACAACGATGAAAAGTATATTTTCGAAGTCTGAATACAAAGTTACTACTGTTACAAGCAGTGAGAAAGCTTTAACGCTCATTCAGCAAGCCTCATGGGATTTAGTGATTGTGGACGCAATGCTGCCCTATATTTCAGGCTACGCTGTAATCGAAAGAATACGAAAACAATACTCATTGCTCGAATTACCTATCTTATTACTAACAATAAGAAAGCACCCTGAGGATGTTTATACAGGCTTTGCCTATGGGGCCAATGATTATGTAACAAAACCTATTAATGCATTAGAGTTAAAAGTAAGAAGTCGCGCCTTAATTGATTTAAAATACAGTATTCAACAACACTTACATTTGGAAAGTGCCTGGCTTCAAGCTCAAATCCAACCACATTTTTTATTTAATACGCTCAATACGATTGCTTCTCTTAGTACCATTGATACTGATAGAATGATTGACTTAATGCACCATTTTGGTGAGTATTTACATGCCAGCTTTGATGTTCGTAATCTTCAACGAGTTGTACCGCTAGAGCACGAGCTCGAGTTAGTTCACTCTTACCTTTACATTAAACAACAGCGATTTGGGGAATTAATTCATATTGAATGGGATATTGATGAAAATATAGAAATTGAAATACCCCCCATTTCTTTACAGACTTTAGTTGAAAATGCCATTCGACACGGTATTTTAAAAAAGACAGAAGGCGGTACTGTTTGTATCCGTATTAAAGATTACACAACTTATATAGCCATTAGCGTGATTGATGATGGTGTGGGAATTAGCCCTAGTCTATTAGAGGAATTACAAGCAAATCACGAAACTGCATGCTCTGGTATAGGTATACGAAATACGGATTTACGCCTTAAAAGAATTTATGGTCAGCGATTACAAATTCAAAGTACAGTCAATCAAGGCACAAATGTAACCTTCCATATTCCCAAAAAATAATAAATAAGAGTCATTACATCCTCTTTCCGAGTTTGGAGTGGCTCTTATTCCTTATTTCAAATTACAATTCTTCTATAGATTTAAGGGAATCAGGGTACATTATACATATAGAATGAAGAAAGGAAGGATCGATAGATATGTACAAAATATACATAATAGAGGACGATGTAAATATTGCTTCACTAATCGTTGAGCATTTATCCAAGTACCAGTATGAATGCTATCCTGTCCAACAATTTCAGCACATTATCGAAGAATTTAATGCCATTCAACCCCATCTAGTCATTATGGATATCAATCTCCCAACCTATGATGGCTATTTTTGGTCACGAAAAATTCGTCAGCTCTCAACCTGCCCCATCATCATTGTTTCTGCCAGAGTAAATGATATTGATCAAGTATATGGTATTGAAAATGGGGCTGACGACTTTATCACGAAACCTTTTTCATTAGACGTCTTTATGGCAAAGGTTAATGGATTACTCCGACGCACATATGGTGAATATGCTTCAACCGAAACAACTACCATGACCATAGCTAATACTACATTAAATCCAGATACAGTTCGTCTTCAGGCAGAAGGTAATGAGAGCCTGTTAACATTAAAAGAAATGCAGCTAAGTAAGCTATTATTTGAAGCCTATCCCAATGTTGTGCCTCGTCAAAAGCTACTAAGTGCTATTTGGGATGATGAAGCCTTTGTAGAGGAAAATACATTGTCCGTGAACATTGGTCGACTACGTAGAAAAATGGAAGCAATCCACTCACAACTTGAGATTAAAACCATTCGTGGTCTAGGTTATCAATTAGTGGAGGAAGGTAAATGAAGCTATTCTTTCGAGAACATCTAAGCATTCTTATTCTCTATGGCATAAGCTTTCTGCTATTACCTTGGATTATTCATACTTTAGATGACCTTGCGTCACACTATGGCTACTTTATCTTTCTTGCCAGCTTTCTGTTTAGTATATGGCTACTAGGTCGTTATTATCGTAGACGAAAGTTTTATAAGCATCTACAGAAAGATATCCACACACAGGAGGATCTTCATCTGTTTGAACCACGTGCACCAATTGAACAAGTTTATAGCGAAAGATTGAGACAAATACAGTATCTATTTTTAACTCAGCAACAACAATTAGACGAACAAGCACAAGAAAAGCAATTGGTTCTATCACATTTTGCACATCAAATGAAGACGCCATTATCTGTTATTCAATTAATTGTTCAATCCGCATCCAACAAAACTACTGAAGAATTACTACAATGGCAAATCGTTAATAAAGAATGCGATAAACTGACATTTACACTTAATCAGCTATTAACGTATGAGCGCACATCTCATTTAGTAGCCGATTTAAAAGTTGAACCCATTGTTTTAAAGGAACTAGTGCAGGAGGTCATCAATGATTTGAAGGATTACTTTATCATGAATGACATTTTTCCAAAAATGATGCTTGCTGAAAACCATATTATTTATTCAGATCGAAAATGGTTAAAAATTGTACTTTATCAAGTGTTCAATAACGCCATTAAATATAGTGACATAGCAAGCACAATTCAAATTCATTATGACAACGCCACTTTACACATAAAAAACTATGGTGAAACAATCCCTACTAGCGAAATATCACGAGTGTTTGATTTATTTTATACGGGTATGAAGGGGCGAACGAGTGGCGAAGCAACAGGTATAGGATTATATTTAGTGAAAAAGATATTAACTACATTAGATCACCCCTTCACTCTTCAATCCTCTGACCGTGTTACGACTTTTTCCATAAATTTTTCAAACAGCCAAAAAAAATAAACATAGGAACTGTGTCAGCCAAGAGGGCTTTTTCTACTATGACGTCATCCTTTATCAACATGAACGAAGATGACAACTTTGTCATCTTCACGTCATCAAGCGAAATAGGTTATATCCCGCTCCTTTTTTATACTAAAGTTATCTAATGATCATAAAGGAGTTGTTTCAAGTGGGGAATACAATACTTCAAGTAACCAATTTACAAAAAGAATATATCGGTGAGCTCACATATAAAGCGTTAAACGGAATTGATTTTCAGCTAAGTCAACAGGAATTCGTAGCTGTCATGGGTCCTTCTGGTAGTGGAAAAACAACATTTTTAAATAGTGTATCTACTATTGATCGGCCTACTGCTGGTGATATCATCATCAATAATAGAAATCCCTATGTCTTAAATGATGAAGAACTCGCCCAGTTTAGACGCTCTGAACTAGGCTTTGTTTTTCAAGATTTTAATCTTGTGCATACACTAACAGTGAAAGAAAATATTTTATTGCCATTAACATTAGATAGCTTTCCTGCACCCAAAATGCGTCAGCGCTTAAAGCATGTCGCTCAATTTCTTGGTATCGAGGAACTGTTACCTAAACGTATTTATGAAATTTCAGGTGGACAAAAACAACGAGTAGCCATAGCTCGAGCTGTTATTCATGAACCTAGCCTATTGTTAGCAGATGAACCTACAGGAAATCTAGATTCAAAGGCGGTCAATGATGTGATGAACTTATTTACCTCCATTAATCACGAGCTCAAAACAGCTATTCTCATGGTGACCCATGATCCTTATGTAGCCAGCTTCGCCAATCGAATTATTTTTATGAAAGATGGCAAGTTGTATAATGAAATACATCGTGGCAACAACCGCAAGCAATTTTACCAAGAAATAATGGATACGCTTGCTTTTTTAGGTGGTGGGCATCATGAGCTTTAATCACATCGTCCTTCAAAATATTTTACGGGACAAATGGACATACGTTTCTTATTTCTTAAGTAGCATGTTTTCCATTATTATTTTCTTTTTATTTTCTGTGATCGTCTTTCATCCAAGTCTGAAAAGCTTAGACCCCGATTCGACACTTGGTATCTCACTGATGTTAGCTAGTATGCTCGTTTATTTATTTTCTTTTATTTATATCACCTATTCAATTATGGCGTTTTTACGTAAGAAGACCAAAACGCTAGGAATATTTATGATTACGGGAGCTTCCATGAAGCAAATTCGTAAGCTTGTATTCCGAGAAAATTTGTTAATTGGCATTTTAGCTATTCTATTTGCGATCGTTCTCGGACTTGTCATTACGCCACTTTTTTTAATGGGGGCAAAGGTTGTTTTAAAGGCAGAAACGTTTGGTATGTACATGCCTCTACAAGCAATTGGCTTAACGATTGGCTTATTTCTGATTTTATTTGTGGTGATATCGACAGTCATAACGAGGTTCATTAATAAAGAAGCATCTATTCAGCTCTTAAAAAGTGATACGATTATCGAAAAATCGATTAAGCCGCATTATGTGTTGTTCATTTTAAGCATAATGATAACTGGTATATTAGCGTACTTCTTAAAAACTGAGCATGCCATTGTAGACACGCTAGGTATTCTCTATTATCTGTTATTTTTCACTAGTATTCTTTGTACAATTCATTTAGTCATCGCACAGGGCTTGAGGCTATTTTTAAAAATATTTGAAAGGTCCCCTGCCTATCTTCGTAAAACGAATATGCTGTTGGCATCCAATTTAAATGCAAAAATGAAATCACATGCAAATATGCTGTTTCTAATCACTATCCTATTAAGCGGTGTCTTTCTATGCACTAGCATTTTATTTAGCTCTTATTACAATGTAAAAAAGGATAGTGAAGAAAATTACCCGTATAGCTTTCAATACATTGCTGATCCAAAGGCTGACGACAATATGGTAAAGGCTGATCTTGATTATCTTGAAAATAATCTATCATCGGTTCGTGCACAAAAGTTTTTTATTGAATTTAAATCAAATGAGGATCAACGCATTGGCTATATGGCATTATCGGATTATAACCTGTTACAACAACAGGAAAATGTCCTACATCAAAATGAATTTATTGCTGTAGCAGGAAGTCGAGGTGTAGCGACTATAACAGACAATGCCAGTGACCCGTATATAAAGTCGTTCAAACTTACTAAAACGATTGAGCAAAATCTGCTATCTACTGGTTTCCAGCATAGTTATTTCATTGTACCTGACAGCATCTACCAAGCCATAGACTACCCAGTTTATAAAACCTATATTTATGAGCTAGACAACTGGGCTGCCCATATAGAATTGGCGAATATAATTACTAAAAACATACCATCTCTACCTGGAGAACGTTATGTTACTTCCAAAATTGATTTGTATGACACGGAGATGTTTATCAAAAGCGTCATGTTCTTTATAGGCTCTATGTTAAGTTTAATTTTCTTAAGTGCTGCCATGAGTATACTGTATTTCTATTTGCAAACTACATTACTACAGGAGAAGGAAAAGTATATTGGCATCCGTAAGCTAGGGCTTTCCAAAAAAGAATTAGCTACCGTTATTGCCAAAGAGTTAGCGATCCTTATATTTGTGCCGTTCACTATTGCCATTATGCTATTGCTGACGACATTATTGTCTATGCGTACAATGGTCTCTACGGCATTTTTACAGGTTTCCATGGCTAGCTCTTGCTGTTTCTTTGTGCTTTTCCTCATTAGTTACCTATTTATTCGTAAAAGCTATTTTAAACGCCTTGTAAGCTAAAGAGGCTGGACTACAACTTTGGCCATCACGCAATCTAGATACAATTAACAAATAGATATACGCAGAAAACCCGAACTATGACAAGATACTAATTGTGTTTTGTCAAATAGTCCGGGTTTTATTGGCTAAAATCTTTTTGTTCCATGCTCTTTTTACCAGAAAATCGGCTTTGCTACCATTAACCAAAGCATGATAAGCAATAATAAAATATACATCCACGTTTTACGCTGTAAAAGAGAAACAAATTGTTGTTGATTATAAGAAGGCGTATTAAATGTACGTAACGTCGGTTTAAACGCTCTAGCTAAAAATACAATGGATGCAAACATCACAAGGAAGGTCATGACAATCCATGAAGTATTCCAATGATAGCCTGCATACCACATTAGCAAAATACCTGAGGCTACTAGGACATGTCCTGAATGTTTAACAATAGCAATAGCCCCTTTAAACGCTTCTATATATGGTGGCATTTCATCATTGGAAGCTGTGCGCATTTTTTTAACAATCGTTAACACAACGAACAAAGGCCCAATCGAAAGAACGGCACTTAAAATATGTATATAAAGAAGAAGTGTATAAATGGAAAACATGATGTGTACTCCCCTTTTCATCAGTCCTCTACATTATAGCACCCAACCTAAGTCTACTTTATCAGCAATTGTGAATCCTTTGTAAACACAGCTTGAATCATTGTTAAATTGTTTGAAAACTGCACAAAGAGGGTATTGTTTATAGTAACATGCATTTATAGAACAAAAAGGAGTGATTTTTATAGGAATTCATCAATTTTTTACAAACCTTAATGACTTAGAGCGTATCATTCGCTGCCCTGGTCGCTTCAAGTTCGAAGAGCATAATGTGGCTGCCCATTCTTGGAAAGTCTCACAATACGCAATGTTCTTCGCAACATTAGAAGAAATGAATGGAGCAGAAGTGGATTGGAAGTCCTTATATGAAAAAACCATCAACCATGACTTTGCTGAAGTTTTTATTGGAGATATAAAGACCCCTGTCAAACATGCGAGTCCAGAGCTAAAGCAAATGCTAGCACATGTGGAAGAAAAGATGATGGAAAAATTTATTATCAATGAAATTCCACAAGAATTTCAGGCTATATTTTTTGAACGGATGAAGGAAGGTAAGGACAACACGTTAGAGGGGCGTTTGCTCGAATTTGCGGATAAGCTCGATCAATTTTATGAAGCTTTCGCTGAATTAAAGCGTGGCAATACTGACAAAGAATTTGTCTATATGTACCAATCAGCCCTTTCAAAACTTTTGGCGATTCCACTTGAAGCAACAGTGCAATATTTCCGCACAGAAATTTTAAAGGATGCAGTAAAGGAAAAAACGCATATCGATATTCAAGCCTTAACAGATGAAGTACTAAAGCCAAATAAATAAGATGCATGTACAAGTTTTCCGATTGAAAAATTCACGGAAGGCTTTTTTTATTTTCTAAAAAAAATCGTATAATGAGAGGACATGGATTGGAGGGAAAGTATTGTCACAGGAATGCTCGATTGTAGAAGATTTAATACCTCTTTATAAAAAACAAAAGCTCCAAGCACCGACGATAGAATTTGTAGAACAACATCTAACAACTTGTCAGCAATGTCAGCGGCTAGCCCATTCACAGCCAACTCAAGATGAATACTTACCCATGAAAAGAACATTATCCTTTTTTCACATCATATTTATTGTGTTATCTTTTATGTTTGCCATTAATTCATCCTTACTCGGCAATCAAAAGGGCTTTGTTATCTCATATGCACTTTTCGGTTGTCTTTCTTACCTTTTCTATAAAAACATCTGGATTGTCTTTATCATAAGCTCCGTGCCTGTATTTGTTTGGGCTATCATTAATAATCTAAATAATGGGCTCTATATTACAACCTATTCCTTCGCAGAAATAGGAGCACTCGTGATTGGAGCCGGCTACATCGCTCTTTTACATACAATTTTCGCCTTATTAGGTGCTGCTTTTGCCATTCTACTACGTAGGGTTTTTCAATAAATAATTATACAAAAAGCACCTTAAACTGATTTCTGAAGTTTAGGTGCCTTTTGGTTTTTATGCTTTTTTCACGAATTCTGACTTTAATTTCATAGCACCAAAGCCATCAATTTTACAGTCAATATTATGATCGCCTTCTACAAGACGAATACTTTTTACCTTTGTCCCAATTTTTAAAGTGGAAGAACTACCCTTCACCTTTAAATCCTTAATAATGGTAACTGAATCGCCGTCAGCTAACAGATTGCCATTTGCATCCTTTACAATAAGTGCATCCGACTCCTGTTCTGATGCGTTCATACTCCACTCATGTGCACATTCCGGACACACATAGTTTACGCCATCCTCATACGTATATTCAGAATGACATTTTGGACAATTTGGATAAGCTGCCATTTCCGCTTCCTCCTTTACATATTTTCTAGGAAAATCCTCTTTATGCTCCTATCTTTACATAATCAATCATAATAAGTAAAGACTGTTCGTATTTTCCGTTCGTATTTGTGAAAAAAATATGAAGCAGTGACACCATTTTGAAGGTATTTCTAGATGCCGATTACACCATTTGGAACACTTGCCCATTGACTAATTTGCAGTAATCATCTTACTTGCATGTTCGTCGATCATGCTTTATTATATCCATAAAGGCTGCATTGTTCGTATAATATTAAGTTTTAACCTTTAAGCTGTAAAAGGGAGTTTTATTATTGGAGTTGGAATGACGGGCCTCACACTACGGTGCATGAGGATAAGCAGGAAAACTTCTGCGAACACCCACTTTGAGGAGTGGTGGTTTAAAACTTTCTATAATAACTACGGCATACGCGGCTTTTTAGTTTGATCTTACAGCCACATGGCTTTGAAGCGACTCACCCTACTTAATTGGAGGGTGAGTTTTTTATTATCAAAATGGGCATTGTTGCAAAACTGTTGCAAAAATTAATAATAATTAACGATAATACTTAACACATATTAGTAATTACCTACACACAATATGCCCCACCTTACATGGGACAACCACAGTCTTTTTATCAATAGGTTTACTAACAATTGTGGATGCCTTTTTGAATTTCATTTCCTCATATTGGTCCTCTAAATCAAAAATCGATAATTGCCCTTGTTGCTCCATATATTCAAAATGCGTCATTTTCTATTTCCCCTTTCACCATTCAAGTCAGTTTTCTAAGTTTGGTCTACTGCATATTTCCGAACGATTAGCACGCTCATTCAGCCAATTATAGAAAGGTACTGGACGTTCTCTATTAGCTGTTTCTTCAATAGATGATGATTTCCTAAGCTTCACACTTGAACGCTCCACAGCCTTGTTATACGCTCCTGCAAATACGGCTCTCAATGTGCTTGTAACTGTCAGAACACCTTCTTTAATATCCATGACAATTTTAAATAGCACGTTCTTAACTTTTATAAAGTCAGGTGCATTTTGAACCTGAGTAGCTAATACTACTTTGTGCAATTCGTCTTTCAAGTTATCAGCTAATGGCAAACTATTCATGAAATCGAATAGCATCACCTGGTACTCGTTCATGTATTCCTTATGAGCTTCTTTTTCAGCGTGTGCATTATTATATATATTTTGTAAAGTGCTTGTTTTAAAAGATAAATGATTAAAATATTTAGATGATTGGTTTTCAGATAGTTGCGCTTCAACCTTACTCTCACAGGGTTTTTCAGCATTTCCACGTTGGGGCATTGTAAGGCAAAATAATGTAGATGCTTGCTCCTTGTCCACCTTTGCTTTTTACAGTCGTTTCTTTTTAACAATCCCTAAAGATTCCAGTTTTGATATAGCTCGATAAACTGTCTTTGTGCTGATCTCCATTGCTGCAGCAATTGTGGCAGCTTTCAAATGACAAGCTCCTGGATTCTCTAAAGCATGACTAGCGAGTTTGAAAACGATGACACGTTCTGACTCAGTTAAATCGTAATAATGAGCAGCCTTATGATTCTCTACAGCTGAATCCATATCTGCTATTGAATCAAATGTTTTGTAAGTTGCTAAGTATTCAAATGCCCTCGTTTTCACCTCGCTTTCCAATTCCGAACTTTCTAGGATCCATTGAATGAATATTGTTCGTTTTTACTTAAATGCTTTACGTAAATTATCACGTATCTCTTTTACTTCTAAATCTGTAAGCAAACTATGATACCTAATAGTCCACTTCAATCGATTTTGATACTTATGAGTATCGGTAATTGCACTATTGTTCAATTTAACAAATTAGAAAATGGCATGACAAAAGATCAAGTATTTGAAATCCTTGGTGGTGAAGGTGCCGTTATTTCTGAATCTGGAGATGTAGTTATGTACAGCTATAATGGTAAGTCTTTAGGTGCAAATGCTTCTCTTATGTTCCAAGGCAGTAAATTAATGAACAAGACTCAAATGGTATTGGAATATATGTAAATTTAAAAACAAAAAAGGGAGTACCCCTAACATTTAATAGACGTTAATTCGTTTATTTGTTAGGGCGTGCTCTCTTTTTTTGTTTTTTAAAGGAGGTGGATTATAATGTTAACTGGTATTTGGTTTAGTGTTTTATTCATATTTTGGTTTGGGCAATTTTTATCTTTAGTAATATATTGTGTTAATACTTTCATAAGAGGTAACATCAAAATAAACTGTATTAGCATTGGATACGTAATAAGTACATCATTTATTTTCACTTACATCTAAAAAAGACCAGGTACTCAATTGAGCGCCTGGTCTTTTTCATAAGATAAATTTCAATTAATTTTAATTAATAACTAAAGCTAGCAGCATAACTTCTTATATCGACATTTGATTGATTAGGTGTAATACTTACTCCAATAGGAAGTACTGAGATACCTATTGTACCTGTAAATTTCTTATGACCATATTCGAACTTAACTGTTGCTTTACCTGAAGATGAAGACTTAATATAGAATGTTTGAGCAATAGTGCCTTCATGTGTTTGGAATTTATTTAAAGTTCCACTAAGATCAAACGAACCTGCTACTCCTAAAGATGGGTCCCACGTTGATGGTGTAGTACTACTTGACATTAACGTAGTTCCTCCTGTTGAAGTATTGTATAAAGAATATGTTGAGTTAAAACCTTGAAGTTTTCCTGATTGAGCTGGTATATAAACACCAAGACTTGATGGGAAACCAATAGCTATTTTATCTGTCAAAGCAAAAATCGGTTTATTTAACCATCTGAAGTTTGCGTGTGCATAAAATGCATTGTAACCCGAAACAGTACTATTATTCAGCTTTAACACATTACCTTTAAAACTCATATCTGCACTCGGAATATCACCAAAAGTTGTAACTTCTGATGGATCGCTTGTTACTTCATCAAAACTATAAATCTCTTCAAAACTTGTTAATATTTCAGCTTCACTATCAACTAAGAACTTTAGTTCTTCATATGGCATATTCTCAACTTCTACCTTACTAAAATTCAAGCCATATAAATAATCCTTTTCAGCATCCGTTAAAGATGATTCACCTTCTGCAGCTTCAACTTGATGATTGAATCCCAAAGTTAGTGCAAAAATGACACCTAAAAACATTAAAATACTATTTTTCTTCATTTCCATGCCTCCCTATTTTTTACAATTTTAATTATATACATATTTTATCATTTTTGGATAAATATTTTAAATTTGAATAAAAAGTACTAGTTTTTTCAGAAGTATATTAGTTTATTATAATAATACATAGATAGGGAGGTTTAGATAATGGAGGCATTCTTTTCTTTCAGCTGCTTTTTTCTTATGCCAGTATATGGGTTTTTATTTTGTTTCTATTTTATAAAATTAATAAAGAAATTAATAAAGGGACAGAATGATACAAATGTCGAAGCAAGTGTTATGACAATAATGTTTATTTTAATTATATGGAGTATCAGCTATACCGTAGCTATAGGAAATTAATTAATAGTTTTTTTATGAGGGCACTTGATGTAGTTTTTATTTTTCAGTGCCCCTCTTTTCTCTTATTTACTATTCCGCTGTAATTTTTATTCCTTCAAAATCGCCACCTGTCAACGTACCAGTATCAAATTTGTCTAGGTGTGACTTATCAATAAGCTTTTTATCTACTGCTTTTTTGAGGTAATCCCGGACTGCAGTTTTAGTTGTCTCATTTGTGAATTTCATTGTGTCATAATCCTTTTCAGTTGGTTAATCGGATTCTTTTGGTTTCATTGATTCTTCAATTCTTTTCAAGAAACTACCCCAACGATCTTCCGCTAGTATACGGTGAGGGCAATATTTGCCATTCCAGTCCTGGTGTTTCTTCACTCGTTCAATGCTCTAATCGTATTGCTTTAAAAGCTTTGCAATGTATTGAACAGCGTTTTCCTCCGCAACTCCATAACGTACACCACCACTTTTGCTGTAACAAATTTCGATGCTAATAGAAAGACGGTTGCCTTTCTTTAAAGCGTTAGGATCACTACTGCCTCCGCCATCTCCACAATGCCAAGTGTTACGGTTGAAAGGAATTGCTTGAATAACCTCTTTATCATCTAGAGCAACGTGATATGATACATAATTGTTATTTCCAATCATGTACGAAATTTTATTAGTAGCTGGTCCATCATTGGCTGTACTATGTACTGTAATAAATTGTGGTGCCATGATGAAAGGTGCCTTTAGTGAATACTTGTTTGAAGGTAAAAGAGTTTGTTTGAAATAAGTAACTCATTTAACCTCATCCTCTCCTGTTTTATCCTTCACGATTGCCAAAATGTTTTTGATAAAGTCAGGCATTGGCTGCCTCATCCCCTGCGTACTCAATGCTAGGAATCACAACGGGCAATAAGTAAATTGACCCGACCAGCATTAAATAATAAATCTTTCGTATGATTCCGTTAAAGCCTGTATGACTGTTTAAGTTTTGATTAACGACCCGAGCGAAGCGACTCATCGGGCTTCCCCTGGAAAGGACGCTGGCGGAACGGAAATCAACCTCTCGCCTTGCCAAAGGGTCTTTTTCTATTATTAACATCATCTTTTTTTATTTGTGGAGTTAAAGTTCTTTGCTTTTTTAATATACTTTCCACTTTACAAATTTCATTATAGAAAACGCCATAACCTTTTACATAATATGGAACGCTTCTTCTTTATATAATACGACTAGTTCCCCTCCTAATTTAAAAAGTCTGTACAACCTTTCCATAGCCTGTATAATTCCCTCCCATTTTGCGCATATATGGAGTAACAAGGGAGGTTAGGATATTGAAAAAAATAATTTATTTACTTGTATTCACTTCACTACTTTTAGCAGCCTGTGGAAAAAGTGCGGAGCCAAAGGAAGTAGCCGTCGATCAAAACACGACCGTTGAAGATATAGTAGGTGCGATTGTGAAAAATGAATTCTCTGTAGAGGAATCTAAAGATGGTGTTGTCACAATTTCCATTCAGGACACAGATGTGACAGAGGGATCAAAAAGTCAAATGTTGAAGGATTCCACTAAAATTTTTGCTGAATTATCCAAGCTAAAAAGTGTGAAGACACCTGCTATTACTTGGTATGCTCCACTCACTGAGCCTGATGGTGATAAAACAATGACAGAGGTCTTGAATATTTATTTTAGTGAAGAGGATTATCATAAAATAGACTGGGCAAATTATCTACAGGTGGATATAGAATCTAGCGCTACGAACTTTCACGAAGATGAGGCTTTAGAGGATTAACCATTAAGATACCCCACAACCTATTGTGAGGTATCTTTTTTAAGTTGTTGTTTTTACATACTGCTTTATAGCCTCTACTAAAAGAGGTTGTTTTATCTTGTCATGTGTTGCTTGCCAAATTCCCTTCCCATCCTGCAATATTAATAGCTGTGGTGATTCATGCTTCACCTGAAGATCACCTGCAATAGCATTAGAAACCACTCTATCCATTTGGACAATCACAAGATACTTCGGCAATTTTGTTATGAGTGCTTTATATTCCTTTATAGCTGCAATACTGCTCATACATGTCATGCTAATTTTTAATACAAGACATGGCATGTGCTTTGATTGCTCTAACACCTCGCTCCAATTATCCAATGTCTTTATTCGTTGCATAGCATAACCTCCTTTATAAATCATTATATACCACAACAGGTATTTATCATCATAAAAAAACACGAGACTATATGTATAGCTCGTGTTTTGGATTCTTTAGTTAGATGCCTGCTGTATTCATTAATACAAGACGCCAGCCATCTGGGTCTTCAATAGTTATCCCTTGCTCTGCCCAATAAGGATTTTCAGGCTCCACTTCGGGATATCCCATAAGTTCGAGACGTTCGGTAATACGACGAATGGTTTCATTATTTGGAATATAAAGTACTAAAAGGTTGTCCTTAGTTGGTGCAGGACAAGGACTTCCATCAACATGCTCTGTAAATTCTAGGTGATAGCCTACATTCGGGAGACCAATCATGATCCCATCATAGCCACGGTGTCCCGTAAAAGAGCCTATTTTCTTTAAGCCGACTCCTTCACAGTAAAAACGCTCTATTTCTTGTAATTGATCTGTTGGTCTTGCTATTCTAACCTGTGCAACTGCTAATTCATTTGTCCATTGTTGTTCCATCGTTATGCCTCCCTTTTTAAACTATTGTAGAATGAGACAATAATGCTGGAAACAGTCCTAGGTCTGAAGTTATTATGCTAAAGCAACGCTAAACGAAGCAGCAGTCTTCTCTTTTACTTCCTCTAAAGTAACACCTTCTGCTAACTCTATCAGTTGCATGCCATCTTTAGTAAAATCAAAAACAGCTAAGTCTGTAATTAAGCGATGTACTACTCCTTTACCTGTTAAGGGGAGCTCACATTGCTTTTTAATTTTAGATTCACCGTTTTTATTTACATGCTCCATTACGACGATCACTCTTTTAGCTCCTACAACAAGGTCCATAGCGCCACCCATTCCCTTTACCATTTTCCCTGGAATCATCCAGTTCGCAAGGTCTCCTGTTTCAGATACCTCCATGCCACCTAAAATGGCAAGGTCAATATGACCGCCTCGAATCATTGCAAATGATTCTGCACTGTCAAAGAAGGATGCTCCTGGAACTGCAGTGACCGTTTCCTTCCCCGCATTAATTAAATCAGGGTCAACGGCTTCCTCTACTGGGTAAGGTCCAATACCGAGAAGGCCATTTTCAGATTGTAACAGCACGTCATAATCGGCTGGAATCACATTGGCAACAAGTGTTGGGATGCCTATACCTAGATTAACATTCATCCCATTTGCTATTTCCTTTACTGCTCTGTTAACCATTTTTTGTCTTGTATCCATTACGCTTCCCCCTTTTTCACCGTTAAACGCTCGATACGCTTCTCATAATTTTCACCTACTAATACACGTTGTACAAAAACACCTGGTGTGTGAATGTGATCTGGATCTAGCTCGCCCACTTCCACAATTTCTTCAACCTCAGCAATCGTAATTTTCCCTGCCATAGCAGCCAATGGATTAAAATTACGTGATGTTTTTCTGTAGACTAAATTTCCTTGCTTATCTGCTTTCCATGCTTTGACAAGAGCAAAATCAGCCACAATGCCTTCTTCCAGAATAAATTCCTTCCCATCAAAAACCTTTACTTCTTTTCCTTCCGCAATTGGCGTTCCAACACCTGTCGCAGTATAAAATCCTGGAATTCCTGCGCCACCTGCACGTAGTCGCTCCGCAAGTGTTCCCTGGGGCGATAATTCCACTTCTAGCTCGCCACTTAAAAATTGTTGTTCAAAAACTTTATTTTCTCCTACATAGGAAGCCACCATTTTTTTAATCTGTTTATTCGCTAAGAGTAGACCTAAACCCCAATCATCTACACCGCAGTTATTACTGACAACCGTTAAATCCTTTGTGCCCTGCTGTACTAACGCTGCAATCGATTTTTCTGGTATACCACAGAGCCCAAAGCCTCCTACAGCTAATGTGTCTCCATCTCTAATATCCGCAACAGCTTCCTCAAACGAACTCCATACTTTCCCATTCCCCATCTCGAAACCCCCTATAATTGCTCGCTTATTAAGAAAAATTCTACATCATTGCTATTTTACAAGTAAAGGAATTAAATCGAATACTATTTATTCCTCATTGGAATAAATCCATTTTCAGTATTTCTACCAATCGTTTTGAGTAACTGCTTTAATGCATAAGATTGATACGTGTTTTTCTTCGTAATAATCCCTAAACGCCATGGCATATGAAATTGATGTAATGGGATCGTTCTCACATTGGCATTTGTTTGCTTCGCGGCAATTGAGAAGGGTAATAGTGTAACGCCCAGATTGGAGGATACTAATTCCAAAATCAAATCCCATTGTGAACTTTTATAGCCGACTATCGGTGTAAAGCCTACGCTTTTACATGATTTAATAATATAGTCATGGAGCGTGAACTCCTCTGCAAAGATAATAAACGTTTCGTTTTTTAAATCCTTCAAAGCTATAGAATCCTCTTTTGCCAATGGATGGGATTCATTCATAAATACAAAAAATTGATCCTCTACAAATGGCTGAACGGAAAATTTCCTTTCATCTGCTGGTAATACAACAATGCCCATATCAACATCGCCATTTTCAACTAGCATTTCTACCATTTTAGCGCCTCGTTCGACAAGCTCTAAATGCACCTCTGGGTATAGTTGATGAAATTTCCTGGCGATGTCAGGAAAAAATAATGTGCCAATTAGAGGTGGAATCCCTAATTTGATAGCGCCTGTTTTAATATTCAATAAATCATCCAATAAAATATGCAACTCTTGAACACCGTGCAATATTTTTTGTCCCTGTTGAAAGACAATACTCCCTGCGTCTGTTAGCTCTACTTTGCGAGTAGACCTGTTCAACAATTCAACTTGTAATGTTTCTTCTAATTTCTTGATACTTTTGCTTAGTGATGGCTGAGATACAAAGGACACATTTGCAGCCTTTGTAAAACTTCCCTGTTCAACCACAGCCATAAATGCTTTTAAATCCCGTAATTCCATAAACATCTTCCTCATTTATTCATATTTATTATGAAATGATATATAGAATTCCTTTTAGTAATAAATTCTCCTTCAATTCGTTTAATCCTTTACTGGATAAAGAACCCAAAGAAGAAGGGTTTCGATTAAAAGACATCTTTAAACAAGTCGATATTCCAGAAGCAACGTATCACTATCACATGAAGAACTTTTTTGGCTTACTCAAACAAGAAATGTAATAGGGAGAAGAATTAATTTCCTATGAAGCGTTAAAGAAGAAAATAGAGGAATATATCGATTACTATAATAACGATCGAATTAAGCAAAAATAGGCAGACATGAGCCTGGTAAAATACCGAACTTATGCCAGCCGATTAGCTACATAACTAAAACTCTATTTTTAAGGAGTCACTACCCATTTAATGGGCTTTTTCTAATGCCAGTTTAATACCGAATCCAATTAATACAGCACCCGTTACGCCTTCAATTATTGCCTTCGTCGATGGCTTTTTCATAAAGGCGCTAATTCGATCTAATAGATACACATAGAAGACAAACCATAACATTGTTAATGCTGTATAAATAAGACCCATTATTAAAAATGGAAAAAATGTCCCGCTCGTACCGTCTACAAATTGAGGTAGAAACGTTAGGAAAAATACAGCGACCTTTGGATTTGTCACATTTGTAAGAAACCCTTGTTTAAAGCAGGACTGCTGCGAATATTTGTGATCCATATTTGCAGCATCTTGCACTACAGGTGATTGTGTGCGAATTGTCCGTAGTGTCCATAATGTTTTGATACCTAAATAACATAAATAAACTGCACCAATGTACTTTAAAGCAGCAAATACATAGGCAGATTTCACAATAATAGCAGAAAGACCAATTACAGCAGCACATGTGTGAATTAATAAACCACAACAAGATCCTAAGATTGTCTGTAATCCTCCCTTTCTACTTACAGTCAAGGTATTCTTAGTTGCAATCGCTGTATCAGGACCAGGTAAAATAATGAGCAAAATGCACATAATTAAGAACACGGATATGTTAACCATAGTACATCTCCTTTCTATGTCAGAAAATTATAAATAATTTTAACATAAGCGATGACCTACTGAAAGATAGAAAATAATATCATCTTTTTCCATTGACATATAACCATAAGGTGTTATATATTCATAACACCTTATGGTTATATGTCACTCAACTCTGCAAACGCTTTTGGTTTGAGCAGGCTCGTACCATCAGTGTCATTTCATCAAACAATAAAGGAGTAACTATACATGACTGAAAAATTACAGGATATTGTCAAAACGATTACTTTGAATGCCCCTATTGAAAAAGTGTGGGAGACAGTCGCAACCGCTGAAAAAATTGCTTCATGGTTTATGCCAAATGATTTTCAACCAATCGAAGGACATGAATTCACTATTCAATCACCGTTTGGTCCTTCACCCTGTAAAGTAGAACGTGTCGAAGCACCATATTATTTACGTTTTGCCTGGGATCAAGATGGATGGTTCGTCACTTTTGAGCTAAAAGAGGTTGGCGATCAAACAGAATTTACGTTAACGCATGGTGGCTGGAAGGAAGCTTCTCATATTATTCCTAAAGCGAATACTGCTGCTGAAGCTATTCGGACAAAAATGGATGACGGCTGGACAATACTTATTCAGCATAAATTAAAAGAGATTGCCGAATCCTAATGACTCAATCAGCCGTAAAATATGATGTTTTTCAAGCCATTGCTGATCCCACAAGAAGGAATATTTTACAGCTACTTGCCGCAAGTGATAGACCTATTTCCAATATTTCTGAGCACTTTGCTATTAGTCGAACTGCTGTCGTAAAGCATTTAAAAATATTAGAGCAGGCTGAGCTCATTTCTGCTGAAAAAAAGGGTCGAGAAAAAATCTATACTTTGCATAGTGAGCGTTTGCAGGAAATTGAAGATTGGCTTCAGTACTTCCATTTATTTTGGGACAATAAATTGGTGCAGCTTCAAAGAATGGTTGAAGAGGATTAAAGCAAAAAAGGAGCTGTCTTTATACTGGACAGCTCCACATTTAAAAGAGATAAAATACCCCCCCATTAATGATTTCAATTTTAATTTTAGATTCGTATTGCTCCTCTAATGCTTTGCGTTCAATTTCATAGCATTCAGGTTTATCCTCCACATCCTCATAAAAATAATCTAAGACTCGTTGATCTCGTTGCCAACGTTTCTGTGCTTCAATTGCCCATGAATGATCATCTTGTTCAATGATGGCTTCAACTGCTGCATGTAGTCGTTCCAGTGCTCGAAGTGGCTTAATAATATATTGCACATGAAATACATTATCTGCGGGCTCCATGTCGAATTCTGAGGTACAAATCGTTTCATGAAAATCTTCCTTTACCACACCTGTCAATAAATTGATACCAAATGAATAAAGCATTTCTTTTGTGCGATCACAGCAATAAGAAACTTTAAAGTTAACACCTAACCAAGGTGTTAGGATGACCTGACCCATTGCACTATCCACCTTTTCAAACAGTTGAACATAGGCTCCTAATTCTTTTGTTGCTACAAATAGCTGATTTAAACGTGGTGAGCCGTAATGAATGGCCTCTCCAAATAAGTTACCAGCTATTGACGTTTGATTTGTTATGAAGGTTACTTGAGCTGGGTTTGGCTCACTATTAGTCGCTTCAATATACTGCCAATAAAATGGCCTATTCATAATCCTTTTATCAATATCCACCGTTAGTTGAACTGTTAAATAATGATCCTCTTCACCTAAAATAGCGCAGTCATTCTCGTTAAAAAATTCTTTTAAATAGTGATGGACTTGTTGCGGATACATGGTTGCCCCTCCTTACCTCATACAGATTCTTTAAAGTTTGTTAAAATCGCATCTAAATCGCCAACCACTTTCTCGAACACATCAATTTTTGTATGAAGTAACTCCAATATTTTTTCTTCAATGGTATTTTCAATCGCAAGATTATAAATATGGACGTCATGCTCCTGTCCCAAACGATGGACACGACCAATACGTTGCTCTAGCTTCATTGGATTCCATGGTAGATCATAGTTGATGACATGATGACAAAATTGAAGGTTGATTCCTTCGCCTCCTGCCTCAGTTGCGATGAGTACCTGTGCTCTCTCTTTAAAGAGATGCTTCATATAATCTCGTTTGCTTTTATTGAACTTCCCATTAAACAGGACACTCGTTATGCCATTAGTATGCAAATACCATTGTAAATAAACTTGAGTAGCCCGATACTCTGTAAAAATAATAACCTTGTCATCTGCTTGTTTTACGATTTCTAGCGTTTTCTCCGCCTTTGAATTTACTTCTAAGGCCATAAGCTTTGCTAAAATCGCTTCAAGTTCTTGTGGCTGCACATGATCATCTAGCATATTCGTTAGTGTTAATGCTGTGGCTTCCTTGCTACTACACATTTCCTTTTGTAAAGTAATTAATGAAAAGGAACCTGTATTTTCAAGGGCTCCAAGCAAATCGTAAACTTCCCTCTCTGCCTCCGTAAATGTAATCGGTACAATTTGAACACAGCGATTTGTCCATTCAATCCCTGTATCTTCTCGCCGATTTCTCACCATTACCTGATTGACCAATTCTTTTAAATAATCATCATGTTCTAAATGATGCTTACTAGCAGAGAAGGCTGACTGGAATGTATCGTAATTCCCTAAATGCCCTGGCTTTAATAAGGAAATTAAATAATACAGTTCGAACACATCGTTCTGAATAGGTGTGGCTGTTAATAATAAGCAAAACTTTTTCTTTAACCCTTGTACGAACTCATAAATTTGTGTTTTATTATTCTTTAATTTATGTGCCTCATCAATAATAATCATGTCGTAATCCTGCTCATAAATGCGCTCTTTATGGGGACTTTTTTTAGCCGTATCCATACTCATAATGAGGACATCGTAGCGCTCTATTGGACAATTTTTCTTATAGGCGATGGCCGGTATATGAAATTTTAAATTTAACTCTTCAATCCACTGATTAATGAGAGAAGCAGGTGCTAAAATTAATGCCCTTTTAACAAGGCCTCGAATAAGGTATTCCTTTAAAATTAAGCCCGCTTCAATCGTTTTACCAAGACCTACTTCATCGGCTAAAATCGCTTTTCCATTCATGCGCTCAATAACTGTTTCAGCCGCTTCTAACTGGTGTACTAATGGTTTTAAGTGCGGTAAATACTTAGTTGCTTGTAATCCCGTAAAATCAGGGATTAATTTCCTTTTCACAATATCATAGTTCATCTTATATAATGTCCAGCTCTGCCATTGTTCAAGATGATTTAATCGATTGCTAAAGCCTTCTTCCCACTCGGACGACCTTTCTATTTTCATGATCATCACCTCATGTTATTTTTTCTAGCTTAGGTTGTCCAAAAAAGGAAAAGATATGTTCCTTTTAGATGAAAAACACCTAATGAAAGTTATTTTTCACTAGGTGTTTGTTAGTTTATATGTTTACGAAATTGGCTAGGCGATAAACCTGTTATTTTTTTAAATACACGGCTAAAATAAAAGTAATCTGTGTAACCCACTTTTTCCGCAATATCTTTAACAGATAAATGAGAAGTTCTCAATAATACTTTAGATTTTTGAATACGCAAAACAGTAAGATAAACATTCGGGCTAACACCCATTTTTTTCTCAAATAGATAGGACAGTTTCCTTCTTTCCATTTTAAAATGATTCGCGATATCCATAACAGTCATATTCTTTGTATAGTTTTCTTGCATATACTCCGTAATTAACGTTATATTTTCTTTTTTATATTGATAATCCCTCATTTTAATGACTAAAATGATTTCTTCTAAAATATTAAAAAAAAGAGCTTTCGATTGAAGAAATGATAAATGACTACCCATGACATAATTTTGTATTAATTGCTGCAACAAATTCATTAATTTTAGCTGCTCTCCTACCTGTAAGGCAAAATGACGATTGTAGAGTGGAAACTTTGAATTTTCTCCGTCTGATAGTTGAAAATGAATGACAGCATACTCGAATTTAGTATCGCTTGTAATTGTTCGTTGGATAGATAAGTTTGGACCCGCATGGATAATCTGCCCTTTTTCTAATCGGTAATTTTTGCCTTCAATTTTAACATCTGCTACTCCATTGATAGGAAATATTAAACCAGCTGCATTCGTCATCGTCTTGTAATTCGTAACGACCGTTTCGGAGGAAATCTTCTCCGTAATCACATCCAAAAATGTTAATGGAGCAGTTGTGTAAAATTCTATGATTTCTTGTATATCCATTTTGAATGCTCTCCTTCACTTCATAGTATTAAGACAAAAAGAAAGGAACACCAACAATGCATCAGTGCTCCTAAAATCGATTATTTTAAACTTTCCTGTAGTAGCTTGCGATTACGTTGTTTGAAAATATCATTATGTGAGGAAACGATACCGCCCTCAGAAGCATCAGGTTGAATATATTTCTTCGCACTATTTACTGCATGGAGTGCATCGTGGAAGGCAGCTGCAATTAAATGGATTTTACCATCATGGTGAAGAATATCACCTGCTGCATAAAGGCCCGGAATGGACGATTCACTATTAATCGAACCAGCTATAAAATAATCATTTTTACGGTCAATGGCTAACGGACTATTATCTAATAGCTCCTTATCACGTACATATCCATGACTGATGACCACTTCGTCAATAGGAATCTCTGTTACAGTGCCTGTTTCATGATTAGTTAAAGAAATCGCTTTAATCATTCCTGCTTGATCGTCTGCAATCAGTTTCGTAATTTCAGAATTGAAATGGCATTCAATAGAACTATTTGTAAGCTCTGTAATTTGAGCCTCATGTGCAGACAATGTATCTTTTCGATATGTTAAATAGACTTTGGAAGCTACTTCCATTAACTCTAATGCCCAGTCTACAGCAGTGTTACCACCACCGGAAATAATAACTGCCTTATTCTTAAATTTTTCATAGGATTTAATTGTGTAATTTAAATTAGAAACTTCAAAGCGTTCAGCGCCTTCAATTTCAATTTTTTGAGGATTCAGGATACCTCCGCCAATAGCGACAATAACCGTTTTGGAATAATGAATGTTTCCTGACTCCGCAGTGATCATAAAAATGCCATCTTCATTTTTGGCAATGGACAGCACTTTTTCATCTGTATAAATAGAAGGGTTAAACGTTAAGGCTTGCTCAACTAATTGCTTAATTAGTTGTCCCCCTGAAATAGGCGTTACACCCCCAACATCCCAAATCATTTTCTCTGGGTAAACATGAATTTTACCGCCTAGCTGTGGTTGTGATTCAATTAGCTTCGTTTTCATTTCTCGTAAACCACAGTAAAAACTAGAATATAGACCTGCGGGTCCACCACCAATGATTGTTACATCATACAATTCTTGTTCTAACAATACTTAACACACCTTTCAATTTGTCATTACCTATCTCAACAATTGGACTAACATTGCATGACAGCCCTACTGTGTATTTCTAATTGTCTAAACTACTTTGAACTTCCTCCTTAATTCCATTATACGATAATGATAATCATTATCAAATAAAATTATTACAAAACATAATAATAATACATATCCTGTCACCATTTTTTAATATTCTTAAAGAAATAGTATGCACTAGGCATACTATTTCATTTTAATCATATTTATTTATCTTTTAACAAATCTACTACTATATCAATTCCATACATAGTTGCAATTGGTGCATCCTGTGCAAATAAAGAACGATCGACTATATAAATATTTTTATTTTTAACTGCATTGATGTTCTTCCATACCGCGCTTTCTTCATAGGATTTTAAAAATTCCTCTTCACTCATGGTAATTCCACTTTTATCAAGGAAAATAAATAGATGATCTGGGTTTAAGACTGACATCCCCTCCATACTTACTTCCTTTGTCATATCTTCTGGGTAATTTTGTGGAACTTTAATTCCTAAACCATGTTCAGGATTCGTTGGCGCAATATTTTTCCCATATATCCAAAACCCTTCTTTCGTATTTACGGATGTAAAGACTACAGTTTCTCCTTTGGCTGTAAAATTTTTCAAAGCTTCTCGGCCATCTGTGATTTTTTTGCTTACTTCTTCTAGCAGTGCCTTTCCTTGTTGCTCTTTCCCCAATACCTTTGAAATTTCCGTTACAGCTAACTCTTGATCCGTAGACATCGCTCTTTGATTTAAATACACAACAGGTGCTATTGCTGACAATTGGTCATATAGCTGATCATGAACACCTGAAGCAGCCAAAATTAAATCTGGTTTTAGTTCTAGTATTTTTTCAAGGCTTGGGCTTCTAACATCCCCAATATCAGTAAATGTTTGTTCTTCCACAAAAGATTGATAGGCTTCCCATAAATTAAACATAGTATCAGCATTTGCTATACCTATTGGCTTGGTATCTAATGCTAATAGAACATCTGGGTATAATACATGCATCAAAGAAATAACACGTTTCGGCTCTTTCTCAATTATTACTTCCTTCCCTAAAGCGTCTGTATATGTTAGAGGATAAATGGACGGTTCTTCCTTTATTTCCTCTTTTTCTTTTTGGGTTTGATTCGCTACCTTCTCTTCGGCATTATTACATGCTACTAGCAAGACTGATAGTAACAAAGTGAACAGCACCATTATCCACGGCTTCTTCATTGTATGTCCTCCTTTAATTTTCTAGCAAAATAATGAGAATCATTATCAAAAAGATGATAGCAAATTCAATTTTTTGAGTACATATAATACTCGATGAACAAATTTGTGTTTTTTTATCCATAAACGTAAAAATGTCCAGCTTTGTACTTTTTGAACGAGGTTATCACTGTTCATTTTAACGTTAAATATACGTTATACTTACTTTTTGATACACTATTGGAAAAAAGATAATAGAGGGCAATAATGAGGAGAAAAATTTTTATATTACATGAAATATATGGAGTTAATCATTTTATAAAAGAACAAGTCCAAACATATAGTGATGAAAACACTTCCGTTTCCTGTATTTCGTTCTATTCAGATGGTTTATCCTTTTCATATGAGCAAGAAAAGCAAGCATATGAATTTTACATGCAGACAGTTGGCTTCGATGCCCCTCTAGAGTTACTTTCTCAAAAAATACTGGCGGCAGCTCAAAATTATAATGAAGTGGTATTAATTGGTTATAGCGTAGGTGCAACTTTGGCTTGGCGATTAGCCACACTCCCCCTACACCGCGTCATTTGTGTGTATGGTTCACGTATCCGCCAATACTTCGATATCCTACCTGCATGTCCAACTTTAGTCGTTTTACCTAGCTATGAAAGTAGTTTTGATGTGCAAATATTAAAGAATGCACTTGGTCGCATACCGAATGTTCAGACCAAACAATATCAGGGTTTACATGGTTTTATGGACGCCTCTAACTCTAATTATTGCCAAAGGAGCTACTTGCAGGCACACAATGACATCCGAAGCTTTTTACAAGCTAGAAAATTTCAGGAGGAATAAACATGGAACAAAATATTGATATTCAGGTTGAACCCTATATTGAAGCAGGCAATGTTATTTATCCGAGCTTTCAGCTTTCTTTACAACCTGGCACTATTATCGGCATCTATACAGATATTTCAAAAATACATACATTAATGCGATGGTTTATGAACCGACATGATACATATACTCATTTTCGTGAAAGTGCGTTATATGAGCGACTTACTGCTCGTGAATATATCCAGTTTTTATTGAGACTTTTTAACCGTCCAACGAACGAAACGGAGAATCTATTAAAGCTCTTTAGCCTTACTGAACAAAAAAACACTAGAATTAGTCGGCTTTCTCATAGTGAAAAACAGCGATTAAAGTTATTGAATACGTATCTCCATCAAGCACCTATTCAAATTTTAGAAGAGCCCTTTCAAAATATAGATGAATTTTCAAAACAAAATATCCAACAATTATTAAATAGTCAAATAAAACAGCAAAAAACCATCATTTTATTATCGACCAATCTAGAAGATTTAATGATTATGAGTACAGCTATACATAGATTAGACGGAGCTGGTTTGCATGCGTTAGATGTAAAGGAGGATGAAATAGAACAATCACCTCAGCAAATTGAATCTGCACCAATTCGCATTGATAAAATCCCAACAAAGAAAAATGATAAGATTATTTTATTTAATCCACCCGAAATTGATTATATTGAAAGTGTTGAAGGTGATGTTTCTATCTATGTGGCTGGAGAAGCATATCCATGTACTTTATCGCTCAATGAGCTAGAGCAAAAATTGACACCATTCGGCTTTTTTAGAAGCCATCGTTCTTATATTGTGAATCTGCAAAAGGTTCGTGAAATCATTACATGGACACGTAACAGCTATAGTCTAGCACTCAATAGCACTGAAAAGGCTGTTGTCCCACTGTCGAAAAATAAATTAGCAGATTTAAAGGAAATACTCGGAATATAGTAGATTTCCCAGGAAATAAACGACTCCTGTCACCTTTAATATTGTTTCACTGAGGATCATTTTTCCGCCTTTCACCCGATTTATACTGTGTACCTTATGTTTGTTGCTTATAGTGTAGACATCAACAACAAACAGGAGGTTTACACATGAACACAGTGATTGATGTGCAGCACTTGAAAAAAACATTTAATAAAGAAACAGCATTGCAAGATGTTTCTTTTACAATTCAGAAGGGGGAAATATTCGGCTTTCTTGGTCCAAGTGGTTCTGGTAAAACAACTACTATTAAAATATTAACCGCACAAACAGATAAGTCGGCTGGTAATGTCCTATTATTTGGGCAACCAGCATCTGAAATGAAGCAAAGTCAAAATCGTAAACGTTTTGGTATTTTAACAGATAATAGTGGTTTGTATACAAGACTATCTATTGAAGAAAATTTATTATTTTATAGTAACTTATATCAGCTATCCCACTCTGCCGTAAAAGAGGCTTTAGATTTTGTAAACTTATATGCGGAACGTAAAAAGAAGATCAGTCAGCTTTCAAAAGGAATGATTCAACGTGTTACCCTTGCTCGTGCTATTATGCATAAGCCTGAATTATTATTTTTAGATGAGCCTACTTCTGCTTTAGACCCTGTCAATACACAGCATATTTATAATGGCTTACGAAAATTAAATGATATGGGGACAACTATTTTTTTAACCACTCATGATATGAGCGAAGCAGAGATACTTTGTGACCGTGTAGCCTTCCTTCATAAGGGAAAAATTCGAGCAATAGGTGCACCAAAGGATTTAAAACAGGAATTTGGCTCTGATTCTATTACAGTTGAACTCAAAAATGGCATGCAAGAGATTATACAAAACGGTGCACAAGATGCAGAGAAGCTTTATCAATGGATGCATTCCAACGAAGTTACAAGAATTAATACAAATGAGCCGACATTGGGTGATATTTTTATGCAAATAACAGGGAGTGATTTAGTATGAATTTTTCAATGACACGTATTCAAGCTATATTGGTGAAGGATTATAAGGAATTTTCACGTAACTATGCTGTATCGACGATGGTGCTTCTGCCGCTAATAATGGCTTATTTATATAATCAATCTGGTTCCAATAGTATTAGTATATATTTTCTACCAATCAACATGGCCTTTGCTGTAGTAACAACATATGTCCAATGTTGCTTAATTGCAGAGGAAAAAGAAAAAAACACTCTTCGCAGTCTCATGCTATCCCCAGCATCACTTGGTGATATTTTAATTGGTAAAAGCTTGTTTGTTTTAATAATTACAATTCTAGCTGAAGCTGTGACTATTTTTCTAGTTGGCTATGAGCCTGCTAATCTTTTCATCATAGTAATAGCATTATTACTTTCAGCTTTGTTTTATATTGCATTAGGTACAATATGTGGTTTATTTGCTAAATCCATTATGGAGGCATCCATCATTGTGTTGCCTGTAATGTTAATATTCTCTTTCGGTCCTTTTGCTCTAGCTTTATCTTCTGTCAACCCAATCTTAAAAATAGCAGAATGGTTGCCTAGCTCACAATTATTACTTTTAGCAGAGGCATTAGAAGGTACGTATTCCATGCCAGATGTGGTCATTCCTCTGTTAGCAATCATTGTATGGACACTTGTTTCTTGGTTTTTCGCAGCAGGTATCTATAAAAAAAGAATGGTCGATTAATGACCATTCTTTTTAACTATAATAATTCCTTCTCTAGCTTTTCAATCTCATCTAGCGTTTCAGCGTACCATATGCCGACAAATCTAGAGGCAACGGGCTCATCAAAGTAATCCCCATCATAGAAAGATAACGGAAATAATGCTTCCTGTTCTATACATTGCTTAATTGTTTGAAAGAAGTGATCATTCTGTTGCGGATCTTGTGCAGCATAGGAAGCAAATTTATTAATGGGCTTTCCTAAAGCATCATGAAACATCAGCATAGAGGTAGAACCATTCTGACGGAAATTTAAGTCAATGGCTTGAACATCACCAGCCTCTGTCACAATTAAATCAAAGCCTGCCACACCAACAAAACCTTCCTCCACACCACGCTTCATTATATGTTTTCCTGCCTCAATTACTTTTTCAGGTACTTTATCTACTATGATATTTCCTTCATAAATGCCGTTGTCATCTGTTATTTGCTGTGAAGCTCCTAAGTATTGAATCCCTAGCTCCTCACAGTAAATAAATTGGCAGCTATAATTGTGCTTTGTTTGTAAAAGTTCTTCAATAATGATACTGTCAGTGCCAGTCATTCGAAATTGCCGTATACCTTCTGTCAGCTCTTCATTATTATGGCAAATGATGACACCATATCCTCCCGATGTTGGGGAATCATCTCCAGGCTTTAGTACAACAGGTGGCTGCCAATTTTTTATGGCATCAGAGAGTCTATAGGTTTCTACATTTAAACGACTTGGAATGAATTTACTATCAATTAAATGATCGATATATGCTTTTGTATTCAGCTCATTAAACTTTTCGGCATCCATCCAATAGCATTGACGATCCATATGCTCTAAGTCATGTATATACTGACAAACAATTGTCTTCCCTTCCTCACACCAAGATTGGATCTGTGCCAGATATTCTTCCTGTGTGTCATAGCTATACGGCTGTTCCATCCAAGGTAACCCTGCTAATTGATGAAGCTCCTGGGCTTTTTCTGTTTGTGTGGCTCGGTGTACTAATACGGGGATATCAGCAATAGCTACTTCTCTAGAGGTTAAAGCATCCAGCTTATGAGGTTCGTCCATCATCCACGGATTATCACTATACGGCGTTCTTGGCGTATATACAGCATTATCACCATAAATTTGTCTTAAAGTATATTTTGGTTTCAAGTAGATTACCCTCTTTCAAGTTTTAAGTACTCTACCCTTCCCATTACTTTTTGACACTTTTTATAAGAAAAAGTGGTTTTCTAGATTAAAAAAAATCCATTTTATTCCTAATTATAACCAAATTGCACTAATAGCTCTTCTAAATGTTTTTTCACCTTTGACCATTCTTCAATCGTGATACTATACATCACAGTATGCCGCGTTGTTCCATCCTTGCGAATCATATGATTACGCAATATTCCTTCCTTTGTGGCACCTATACGCTCAATGGCCTTTTGAGAACGAATATTTTCATGATCCGTTTTTATTTGAACTCGCTTTAAATGAAGCTGTTCAAAACAATATTGCAGTAATAAATATTTACAATTCGTATTTATAGCTGTACGCCAGTATGCAGGAGTCAGCCATGTATTGCCTATTTCTAGTCGCTGATGCTTATCATCAATATCCATAAACCTAGTTGAACCTATAATATCTCCTGATTTTTTATCCACAATTACAAACGGGAATTCTGTTTTTCCGCTTCTTGTTATTAATGCGTTTTCCACAAAGTTATTCACATCCTCCTTTTTCTTGATCGTTGTGGACATATGTGACCAAATTTCTGGATAACGCCCAGCCTCTATTATTCCTGGTAAATCGTTTAACTCTAAAGGCTTTAGTTTAACCACATCATTTTCTAATGCAATAAATTCCATTACAGCTCACTCCTTTTTTACTTATTTAACGATAAAACTGATATGATAGATATAACCAATTACTAAAAAACTGACCATACCAAAGGAGGCATTTTGTGGAGCTTTCCATTTCATTTACAGGGAATTCAGCGAAATATATACAAATCTACGAAGAAATAAAACACGCTATTATAACGAAAAAAATACACGCACATACGCAACTGCCTTCTAAACGAGCTCTTGCTCAAACATTAGATGTGAGCGTGCACACCATCAAGGAAGCATACGAACAATTACTTGCGGAAGGCTATATTTATAGCAAAGAAAGATCTGGTTATTATATCGCTCCCTTTGAATTTGATTGGCTACAGCAAGAACAGCCACCTGTTTTTACTCCTAGTATCAGTAACGCAAATGACATTCAATTCGACTTTACGAATGGACATGTGGATAACGAAGCTTTTCCTTATGCTGTTTGGCACAAGCTAATTAAAAAGCATTTTAATAGCAACAACTTATCAACAAGCCCCTGGGAAGGAGAGGCAACTTTACGCACAGAGATTGCTCGCTATGTAGAACGTTCGCGTGGGGTTGTTTGTGCTGCATCACAAGTGTTTGTCTATAGTGGTACACAAAGCCAGCTTCAAGCTCTCTGTCATTTTCTTGGTGGCACGACTCGCGTTGGCTTAGAGGAACCAGGGTTTAAAAGAGTACGTGCCGTTTTACAGCAATGTGGATTATCTACAGAGGCGATTCCTGTGGATAATTCAGGGGTTACACTTCCTCCAACAACAATTCACATGTTATACACAACACCAGCTCATCAATTTCCTTTAGGCATGATTATGACGATGGAAAGAAGAGCGGCATTGTTACAATGGGCTAACTCGAACGAGGCTCTTATTATAGAAGATGATTATGATTCTGAATATCGTTATAAAGGGCTACCAATCCCTTCTTTAGCAAAAATGGATCAGCTTCAACGAGTCATCTATTTCGGAACATTCTCGAAAACATTGCTTCCATCATTACGTATTAGTTATATGATTCTACCAAAATCCCTAGTCATACCGTTTATGACTTTTCATCAAGATCAAAAATCAGTTGTCTCCAAAGTAGACCAGCTTGTTTTAGCAGATTTTCTTGCACAAGGGCAATTCGATAAGCATTTGGCAAAAATGCGGACGATTTATCGTAAAAAACAGCAGGCATTACTGGCTGCCATCTCTACACATTTTTCAAATGAATTTCAAGTGATTGGTGAAAAATCTGGGCTCCATATTGTCATAAAGCTACCTCCATATCTTGCCGAAAATAGAGCAATCCAGCTAGCTCAAGAGGTAGGAATTCAAGTCTATCCATGCTCTACCTCCTATCAAAATGGTACGATTGACGCGAAGGTCATTATTGGCTATGGTGGACTGACACTTCAGCAAATTAATGACGGCATTGCACTCCTTGCTTCTGTTTGGCAATCATGATGAATTCATTAGTTTGTCTAAATCTTCATTGAATAGAGCGAAACCTTATAAAAATTTTTTCGTATATCAATTACGACACGCTGAAAATAAACATTGGCTGAATCAAGTTCAAATGATATGGACAAATAAGGGGATTAGATAATAATGGAGAAACGCGAGCAATTAGAACAGTATTTGCAAGAGATTCAATTGTGGGAGAAGGATCAAAAGGATTTATGGTTTTGGGAGAAATTAGGGAGAATACCTTTTAAGATATTAGATAAAATGACGCCTGCCTTTATTCAAAATAAAATTGCTTTATTAGTTGATGAATTAGGCAATTATATTCAATCGGGCGGGAAATATTTAATTAATGAACAAGCCATACTTCAAAAAATCCGCAACCATTCTTCTACACAGCATATTTTGACGATTGCTGATATTGGGCAAATTCCTTTAGAGGACATGATTGCTCTCAGTGATAAATTACAAAATGAACGTGTAAAATTTGCTACGGTACAAGGGGCCTCTACTGGCTTCGGAGGCATTTTTACTTTAGCTATTGATATTCCAGTTATTTTAGGAACTGCTTTAAAAACATTACAGGAAATAGCGATGATTCATGGCTATGATCCGAATGATAAGATGGAGCGTGTTTTCATAGTGAAATGTCTACAATTTACTTCTGCTGATATTGTCGGTAAAGAAGCCATTTTGCAGGAACTTTCAACTATGAATAGCTCGAAAAAGGCTTCTGATAATATGATTTCACAGCTCCAAGGATGGCAGGAAGTATTTTACACCTATCGAGATCAGCTTGGCTGGAAAAAGCTGTTTCAAATGATTCCTATTGCTGGAATGGTCTTTGGAGCCTATGCCAATAAAGGAATGATTCAGGATGTCGCTGAAACGGGCATGATGCTTTACCGAAAAAGACGTATATATGAAAAACTAAATGAATTAGAACATTAATAGAAATGGAAAGATGGCACTATTATTGACGTGTCATCTTTTTGTATTTTTATATTTTAATAAGAATTTTCCCTTGATGCTGGCGGCTTTCCATCAATTCATGTGCCTTTTTCATTTCTTCTAAGGCAAAAATTTTAGCAATGGGGACCTGAAAGCCATCTTCTTTTATTAAAGAAAAAATAGCCTGTGCAACCTGTTGCAACATTTCTGGCTTTGAAGCTCTAGTCGTGCCTAAGCTGAAGCCTTTTATAGTACGGCAGCTACTATGTAAATCTGATGTTTTAATATTACCAGCTCTACCTCCACTATTGCCGAATTGTACAAGAGTGCCATAAGGCGCTAAACAATTCAAACTTTCCTCTGTTATAGCACCTGCTATCGAATCAAATACAATATCAACACCATGTCCCTCCGTTAGTTCATGCACTTGTGTACTGAATTGATCATATGTGAGAACATGATTTGCACCAAGCTGATACACGATTGGAGCTTTCTCTAAATTACTCACAGTCCCAATAATCTGCTTTGCCCCTAGCTTTTTTGCCATTTGGATGAGCATTGTCCCTACTCCACCGGAAGCAGCATGTATCAAGACGACATCATGCTGACCAATAGCTGCTATTTGATGTGTTAGCATATACGCCAAAAATGAAACCGTCGGTACAGCTGCTACCTTGTCAATTGGTACATCACTAGGAATTTTAAAAACCAGCTGTTCCTTAGCTACAACAAATTCTGCATAAGCTCCATTTTTAGGGAATGCGATGACTTGGTCGCCCTTTTGAAAGTTACTGTTATCATCGAAGACCTCTTCTACAACACCTGCAACATCTAAGCCAAGAATCATTGGGAAATTGGCTTTAGCTTTATTGCCTGTGCGGTTTTTAATATCTGCATAGTTCACACTCGTATAAGTTGTGCGTATTAGGACTTCGCCTTTAGTCAAAGTAGGCTCTGAACAGTCTATATAGTTTAAAACTTCTGCCTCACCAAACTCATGGATCACAATAGCTTTCATTCATTTCTCCCTCCTTGTTAAGAAAAATTATATACTAAATTTAGAATGGATGGATAATCTTCCTGACAATGGACTGGAGCAATAATGCTAGTCTAAAACAACAAGTGGTTTTGCCAATTAGGACGATTAACAAAGGCTCACTATTCACAGAAAAAAATAGTACAACTAACGACATTGGATCTTACCATTTTGAAGAATCTCGATCACTTACTTAAAGTTGCGTCAACTGTTGCTTGACCATACAAATTATCAGTAAAGGAATTGACGAAATTTTCAGATCACACTTTACCAAAATTATGTACATATGATACACTAGCAAAAATACATTGAAGAGAAGAGTAAATAAGGCTGTTCTTCCCAGAGAGCTCGGGTCGCTGAAAACGAGCAAGAACGAATGATTGAAACAAGTCTCGGAGTAGCGCATTGGACTTCTATTTGAATGATGGTGCGACGGGAACTCCCGTTATAGAGTTACAGTATAAACATAAGTAATTATGTCGTACTGAAAAGGCTATTATGGTGACATAGTAGTGAACTAGGGTGGCACCACGTGAGTATAAATTCCACAATCTCGTCCCTAAGACTAATCGTCTTGGGGGTGGGATTTTTTATTTTGCAGATCTTGACTTTGCTTAAGGAGGAATTGATATGAAGAAATCTTTAGAGAACTGGCGTTATCCTGCCATCCTATTATGTAGTATTGGTGTTTCCAGTATTGGCGAATGGATTTATTTTATCGCCTTAAATCTTATTGTATTAAATGTTACAGAATCAGCTCTTGCTGTCTCTGGCTTGTATATTGTAAGAGCAATCTCATCTTTGCTCACTAATTTTTGGGCAGGAAGCCTTATCGATCGCTATAATAAGAAACATTTAATGATTACTTTAAATCTTGTGCAATCTATACTAATTGTTATACTTCCCCTCTTCTATAGCTTAGCATGGATGTATACGCTAGTTTTTATCATTACAGTAGCTAGCTCTATGTATCATCCAACCTCGATGACCTACATCACTAAATTAATTCCTATAGCACAAAGGAAACGTTTTAACTCATTACGTAGCTTGCTGGACTCAGGGGCTTTTCTAACTGGACCAGCAATTGCCGGCTTTCTATTTACACTAGGAACACCCAATATGGCTATATACTTAAATGCCTTTGCTTTATTTTTATCAGCCTGTATAACGTTTAACATGCCGAGTGTTGAAGCCTTTAAACGGCTAAAGTTTGATAATGCTATAGAAAAAAAATCCCTTTACCAAGTACTATTTCATGATTGGCAAATGGTCATACGCTTTAGCTTAAAAAATATATATGTAATGAGCGTCTATTTATTGTTTAGTGCTACCATCGTCTTAATGACAGCGACTGATTCTTTAGAGGCTGCCTTTGCAACTCAAATACTTGCTTTATCAGAGGAACAATATGGAATTTTAGTTAGTATTGCTGGAATAGGTGTATTAATTGGCTCATTCACCAATTCAGCGGTAGTTGAAAAAGTGTCCACTGCCTGGTTGATTGGTCTGGGGTCTCTTCTAACAGCATTAGGCTATTTGGTGTTTACTTCATCCTTCACTTTTCTTATTGCTGCTCTAGGCTGCTTTCTATTATCATTTGCGACTGCCTTTGCAAATACAGGATTCTATACCTTTTATCAAAATAATATCCCATCTGAGAGCATGGGGCGAATAGGCAGTATTTATGGATTCTTGGACGCATTTTTCATCATTCTCTTAACAGCCATTTTTGGCATTACTGCTGAACTAATCACAATACGATTTGTCGTCGTGAGTGCCTCCCTTGTTATGATCATCGTCGCTATTATTTTATTGTTTTTAAATATACAATCCTCTAAGTCCCATTACTATGAATATGACTAAAGAACATAAAAATAGGTCTTTTCCTTAAATAGGAAAGACCTATTTTATATGCCCGAGTTCTTGTGAGAGAAGGTAGGCTGTTTTGGTTACTTCTTTCACAATACCCTCTAATTTTTCATCATCTGTATCATATTCAAAGCATTCTGCACTGATAGCTGCAATTGGTTTCTCATCCAAATCAAAAACAGGCGCTGCAACAGAAACGGTTCCCTTTGTTTTTTCACCGTAGCTAATAGAGTAGCCCATCTCTTTAATTTGTTGAAGTTGCTCCATCACTTCATAATTCTCTGAAAAAGTAGCTTGGATTTCTTTGCTTGAAAAGGCTAGTAGCACTTTATTGGCAGCCCCGATTGGATAAGGAATTTTTTCACCAATCATATCTATGATTCGGACGTTTTTTGGGCTGTCTACTCTATCAATAATGATTGAGCTAAATTGTTTGGGAATATTTAAATATGTAGTTTCACGAACATTATTTGCAAGCTCTTCTAATAATGGATGTGCTTTTTCTCGAATATTTGTATGATGGTACATTTTCATTCCTAGTTGTAACCAAGTATACCCTAAACGAAATTCCTTTTTTTCCTCATTTCTTTCTACTAAATCGAAAGTTTCTAATGTATACAATAGACGATAAATCGTACTGCTCGGTAAATCTGTTTCATTGTAGATATCTTGCACAGAATAGAATTTCTTCGGTTGTTTAGCTAGTACATTAATAATCAACATTGCTCTTTCAATAGATTGAATCATCACTACTCCTCCTTTTATTCATTTTAACGAATTTTTACTCATTTAAATAGACTTCCTAGCGAATAAATTAATAATAAATAGCAGAATTTTATAAAAATTAAAATTGACTATTACACGTTTTTTTTATATGATATTTTCATATTCCACTATACGGATTAATTTTCATATAATGAAAACAATTGAACTGAAATGGTTGCTAATTTGAATGATATGTAGTCGAACAAAAAAAGGAGCAATATACATGTGTCAACAACTAAGTCAATTACCACTTGCAACACATATCGAAGAGCTTACAAAAGAATTAGTCCATATTAATAGCATTAATGGTACACATGGTGAGGGGAAAATCATTGAGTTCATCTATGAAAAAATGCAAGCATTCCCTTATTACCAAGAAAACCCTACATTTCTTTGGACGACAAATGTGAAGCATGATCCGATCGGACGCAAAAATCTCTTTGCATTCGTAAAAAGTCCTAATGAAACAAAGAAAACAATTATTTATCATGCCCATTTGGATACGGTCGATATAGAGGATTATGGTCATCTAAAGGAGTTTGCTTTTTCCCCTCACAAGCTTGAGGAGTTCTTTGGAAAATATGAAGGAAACGCTGAAGTACAAAAGGATGCTCAAAGTGGCGATTGGATGTTTGGACGTGGGGCTGTAGATATGAAAAGTGGTGCCGCTGTCCATGTGGCGAATATTCAGTATTTCACACAGCATCTTGAAGAATTAGATGGAAACCTACTTCTAATTTTAAATGGTGGTGAAGAGTCAGAGCATAATGGGATTATTGATGCATTAGATGAACTTAGTCATTTAAAAATAGCACATGGGTTGGATTTTCTAATGGCAATTAATACCGATTTTACAACACCATTATACGGGGATGATCCACATCGTTATATTTATACAGGCGTTGCTGGTAAGCTTCTTCCCGCATTCTATATCTACGGACGTGAGGTACATGTGGGTGATACATTAAGTGGTATCGACCCGAATTATATAGCAGCTAAAATTACTGAACGCATTCATAATAACTTAGCATTGACTGAGCAAATTACAGGTGAAACGATACTCCCACCTACTTGCTTATATCAGCGTGACACAAAGGAATCCTACACAGTTCAAACAGCATCTACAAGCCAAATTTATTTTAACTATTTTTTATATGAAGAATCTCCAGCTCATGTCGTCAGTAAACTAAAAGCTGTTACACAGCAGGCATGTACTGAAGCAGAGCAATACCTACAACTTCAATATGAAAAATATAGTGAATGGTCCAATGTCCCAAAACGCTCTTTGTCCTGGCATATTGAGGTGGTAACGTATGATGAACTGATTTCATACTTGAATGAAAAAGGTGTTCAAACTGAGGCTATTCTTGCAGAGGTAATGAAAAAGAATGAAGGAAAGGAATTACGCCAACAGTCATTTGCTCTTGTGGATGCCCTACAAAAGGCCGATCCAGAACATCAACCTCGTGTTGTCCTATTTTTTGCACCACCATTCTTACCACATAATTATTTAAAGGAAAATGTGGAAAGAGATCAAGTATTGAAACAAACTATTGAGCATATTGTCAAAGAGGTTGCTATGGAAACAGGTGAGCTATTCCAAGTTAAACGCTTCTTCCCTTACTTAGCTGATGGTAGTTTCTTATCTATTCATGCGACAGAGGAAGAACTACAAGAATTGCTTCATAATTTTCCAGAATGGAATACCCTTTATCCCCTACCCTTTGACAAAATAAAAGCACTAAATATCCCTTCCGTTACAGTGGGTGTATATGGGAAAGATGGACACAAATGGACTGAGAGAGTTTACAAACCTTACTCCTTTGGCGTTTTACCAAAACTCATACAGAAAACAACTAAAGCAATATTCCAATCAAACCATTAATCTAATCAAAACACCATTCGATTCATTAGGAATCGAATGGTGTTTTTTTATGTACCTACATTTTATTCGGGAAGCATTTCACTTTATCTACAGCTTCTAGTAATTTTTTGGTTACTATTTCCGATTCATCAATATGTTCTGTTAAAACTTTATTCGTTTCATCAAATAGCGCTGTTGTTGTTTGGAATTTACTCATAACATCCTCAGTCGATATTTTTTGACTATCAATATATTGTAGCAATTCCTTCACTTCACCCTGCACATTCATAATGATTTGGAGTAAAGCATTGATTTGCTCAGAAGTATCTGTACTTTTTTGTAGGCCCTCTGTTACTAGCTGCATATTATTTTTATTATCTTCATAGGCTTCAGAGATTTGTTCCTCTATTTTTTTCGTAAGGTTTACAATATCTTCTGTGCTTGACTTTGTATTTTCTGCTAATTTACGTACTTCTTCTGCAACAACTGAAAACCCTTTGCCATGTTCGCCAGCCCGTGCTGCTTCAATTGAGGCATTCAAAGCAAGTAAATTAGTTTGGTTGGAAATCTCACTAATCACTTTGACAATATCCGTTATTTGCTTTGATCGTTCACTTAAATGATTCATGCTATTTGTTGTTTTTCTTGATTGTTCACCTAGCTCATCAATAACATGCTGCACTTCCTTAACCGCTTGTTTGCTATCAATCGATAAAGAAACCATTTTATCTGATGAGACAATTAAAGAACTACCTTTTTCAAGTGCATGTCCAGATATGGTATTTGATTGTATTGTACTATCTTCTACTCTATTAAATTCTTTTAATATTTCAGTAACCATCTCTCCTAAAATGATATGCTGGTTATTGACTATATCATGTTGTCCAATCGTTGAAATTAGTTCTTTATGTAGTTCATTGAGGAAAATCTGAAATTCATGATCCTTCTTATCTAGCTTTGCATTCAGTTCATCAATTTTAGCCTTAAATTGCTCTATATCTTCTTTTTTTGATTGAAACATTGTTAACATAGCCTATCACCCCAGAAAGTAGATTATTGAATATGTATTTAGTTTACTGGATTTAAAGTGATTAATATACATTTTTAGAAAAAAACACTCACTTCTATCAGCGTAATCCCGATAAAAGTGAGTGTTTTATTTATTAATAAGCTAAACCGAATAAAGCTTTAATATGTGTTAAATAACGAATATTTGAAGCTTCTTTCATTAATGTTGCAGGAAGACCTTTAAGCTCTGTGTTGCTTGCGCCAATTGTAGCGACAGCATCTTTACGACCTAAGCTTGCAAGTGTGCCTGAGTTTACTGCTGAGAATGATTTCATCTCTTGGTTTCTGTATTGTGCAAATACATTATAACCAGCGCATTCACCCATTTGCCATGCAACTTGTGCAGTTGGAGCGTATAATGGACGACCTCCATCAGCAGGTAGAGCTACTGATGCATCACCAATAACAAATACATCTTCGTGAGAAGTAGATTGTAAGAATTCATTAATTGTTGCTTTACCACGATCAGCTGCTAAACCTGATTCACCTACGATTGGTAGTGGAGCTACCCCACCTGTCCATACAAGTGTGTTTGCAACGATTGGTTCACGATCTTTTAATGAAATAACATTGCCGTCAACACCCGTTACAGGCGTACCTGTAATAAATTCTACACCGCGTTTTGTTAAGCTTTCTGTAGCGCGTTGGATCAGTGTATCTGGAAGTACTGGTAAGATTTTTGGACCAGCTTCAACAAGTTTAATTTTAAGGTCAGCAAAGTTAACACCGTGTTTTGCAGCGATTTTCGGGAAGTTGTCCACAATTTCACCAACAAGCTCAACGCCTGTTAAACCGCCACCGCCAATAACGATTGTTGCATCTGCTTCATCTTTAGATTGTGCGTATGCTTTAATGCGGTCTTCGATATGCTTGTTAATTTTGTTAGCATCATTTACTGATTTAAGGACCATAGAGTTTTCTTCTAATCCTGGGATACCGAAGAATCCAGTTTGGCTACCTAAAGATACTACAAGCGTATCGTAAGTTAATGTATAGCCATTATCTAAATCAACTTTTTTATTATCTACATTGAATTTTGATACTTTTGCAATGTGTAAGTCGATATCTAAACCTTTAAAGATTTTTTTAAGTGGTAATGCAACAGCACCTTCTGCAATTGTACCACCTGCTAAACGGTGAAGCTCAGTGATAATTTGGTGTGTTGGGAATTGGTTTACTACAGTAATTTTAGCTTCATCAGCTGATAGATATTTACGTGCTGTTAATGCAGTTAAAACGCCAGCGTAACCTGCACCTAAGATGACGATTTCTTTTGACATGATTAATTAATCCTCCGTCCTTACGAATTGAATTTACCTTGAGTCTTATTTAGCTTTGCGTTCTGAGCTTACTTGTAAGAAAGCATTAACAAAACGGAAAACATTTTGAACTTGAGGGTCTTTTAACATTTTCACAAGACCGAATAAACCAATTACTTCTTGGCTTTCAGATGCACGGTCTTTCGCTTCAATTGCAGTTGCTGCAAGGTTTTTCGCAGAGCCTACTACAGGACCAGCCATTTCTGTTACTGCTCCAACAGTATCATTTTTAAGCACTTCGTCTGTTGCAACAGCTTGAGCAAACTCGTATGATTTCGTTAATAATGTCATCATTTCAGTTAACTTTGGTAATTGCTCAACTAAAGTTGTAAGTGATTCTTGAACTTCAGGCTTTAATAATTGATCTAGTACATCTAATTGCTCTTTACTCACAGTTACTTGTTCAGCCTGTGTTTGGTTATTCGTTTCTGACATTTTGAACTCTCCTTTGCCATCACTAGTACTATTTTTTATTGCTTACATGTAAAAAAGACCATTAAGGTAAAACTTAACAGTCGTTACAGCGTATATCTTACACAATCACCAGTCACAAGGGCTGGATAGCGATTCGTATGACTTGTTATTACAATGTTTACTTTAAATCGCAAAAAGCGCATCATAATACCATCCTTATCTTGTCTTGGTGACATTACAACCTTCATTATAAGACTGTTTGTACATTATTTCAATGAGCTATATCACAATTTCGACAATATTTTCAAAACTCATTGATTTTATCAACTATTAACTGTCTTACTATAATAAATTTTCCAAAGCATCATAATTTTTTATGATAATTCTTTTTCCTGTCATCTCTATATAACCTTCCTTTTGAAATGCAGATAAACGACGGCTTAATGTCTCTCTTGTAGTATTCAATAAAGAGGCTAAATCTTTTTTTGTAAGTGTCAATAAAAATGTATCGCTTCCTGCTGTAGCAGCAGATTTTAAAACAAAGGCAGCCAGTCTTTCACTTACCTCTTTAGAAACAGCTTCACTCAATTGATTTTCTGTCTCCTCTAATCGTGAGGAAAGCTGGGCAAGCATATGAAACAGCGTAACAGGCGTACCTGCTAAGATCTTCATCAGTTCCTCACCATCAAGTGAGCAAATTTCAGTTTTTTCTAGTGCCTCTACTGTCGATTTTTGCGGCTCATTATTAAACAATGTAACATCCCCAAAAAATTCTCCTGCTTCCAAAACTCTCATAACGTACTCCCGACCGTCTGTAGAAATATGAGATACTTTTGCACGGCCATACCTTACGATAAATAATTTTTTCTTCCGGTCACCTGCGAGTAAAATAATTTCTCCCTTATCAAAATGATGATGTGTAATAATGTGTGAGATTTCTTCCATTTCATGTGCTTTTAGATGTTGAAATATTGGTACCTTTGAAAAACAGTATTGTTTTTGACAGTTCATTTATCTACCTCCAAATTTGACATATATCACAGTAATTAATGTTATATTACCTTTATAATAGTGAGAATAATAATCATTTTCAATAAAAGGAGGATACATAAATGACTAAACAAACCTTAAACTACGAAAAAATGCCTGGTCATTGGCTCTTAGCGAGCTTAGGAAAAACGGTACTTCGCCCCGGTGGCATTCAAATGACATGTCAAATGCTTCAACATTTAGCCATTAAAGAACAGGACTATGTAGTAGAATTTGCACCTGGACTTGGCACTACTGCAAAAATGACATTAGCAAAAAATCCAACCTACATAGCCGTTGAACGTGATGAGGAAGCTGCAAAAAAGGTAAAAGAATATTTAAATGGGGATAATCAACGCTGTATCATTGGTAGTGCTGAGCAAACTGGTTTACCAGATGCATGGGCTACTGTTGTCTACGGTGAAGCCATGTTGACCATGCAATCAACTAAACAGAAAAATGCCATTATTAGCGAGGCAAAAAGACTATTAAAGCCTGGTGGTATCTATGCCATACATGAGATGTGCTTAACACCATCTACTATTACTAGCACTCAACGTGAAGAGATTCGTAAAGATTTAGTCCAAGCTATAAAGGTCAATGCTCTACCATTAACAGTAGAGGAATGGGAAGATGCTTTAAAGCAACATGGTTTTACTATAGAACATGTAGAAACAGCACCTATGCATCTCCTTTACCCGAAACGCTTAATTGAAGATGAAGGCTTATTCGGCGTTCTAAAAATCATCAAAAATGTAGTAATAAATTCGAAAGCTCGTAAGCGCGTACTTTTTATGCGTAAAACGTTTATGAAGCATAATCAAAACCTACAAGGCATCTCTATCATTGCGCGTCTGCCTTAATAACATCACTTAAAGTTCAGCTAAAAATGAAGCATAGAAAAAGCTCCATTCGCTAGGAGCTTTTTTATTTCAATTTAATCACAATCAAGCGAACATCTGTAATAGCTTCTAAGCTGTGCTTCTCAGATGGGTTTAAGGCTAAGATGGTATCCTGTGTTAAAATTTCTTCCATCCCTTCAATAATAAAGCGAACTTCCCCAAATTGAACAATAATTAAAACTTCATTGTCTGTATGATGCTCAGGAATTTTTTCACCTGCTCGCAATTGAATGTTTAAAACATCTGCACCCTCAATACTGCCCAATTTACCAATATGCTTTTTCTTCTCTTTTAGCATTGCTTGAACTTGTATAATTGTCATTGTCATTCCTCCCTATTCCATGTCATCATTTTTGCTTTTAATGGGTTTAAAATAAAACTATCGATTGCTAAAATTATTAGTACACTTATCAACGTCCAAGCGAATACTTTATCCGTATTAATATTGATGCGTGCCATTGTTAAAGCCGCTCCAATACCACTATTCGTTCCTAATAGTTCAGCCATAATGGTCATTCTTACTGCACCTCCTGCCGCCAGCGAACAGGCTGTAAAAAATGGCACCATCAGACTTGGTAATATGATGAAACGTAACTTTTGCCATGTTGATTTTTGATAGACGGTCGCCATTTGTAAGAGTTGATTATCTATTTGTCGATAACCATTAGCAATATTAATATAAAATGTTGGAAACACTAAAATACTTACGACAAATATTGGTATGATTGAATTAGTACCAAACCATACCATTGCAACTACGACTAAAATAATAGGTGGAATACCTAATAAAAATGCAATAACTGGGCGGAACATTTCATAAATAACTGCAAATCTACCCGCCAATAAACCCGATAAAATTGCCAAAAACATACCGATTGATAAACCTACTACCATACGAACCATTGTTAAATAAAGTTGATGAAGCAACTCACCACTTACTATAAGTTGCCATAGTGCTGTTAGTGTTTCATATGGAGAGGGTATTAAAATGCTCGGGAAATTTAAAGATAATAGTGTCCAAATGAGCACGATGCCACTGCAAGTGCTCATTTGAATAATCAAGCTTTTTTTACGGTTCATAATAGAAATCATCATCCGGTAATTGCCCACCAATAATATCTGGCGATAGTGAAGCTAGTTGTTCAAAGAAAAACTCAAGCTCTTCCTTGGCTTCTTGCGCCGTGACAAATTCGATATTTAAATAAGGTAATAATCCTGCAATAAAGGTTGGATCAAGCCCTTCTTGATACGATGCCAATAGCTCACCAGCAGCTTCAGGATTATCTTTTAAAAATTGAATAGATTCCTCTATTTTTGCTTGTAGCAATGCTACAGTTTCTGGGTGCTCTTGAATTAATGCCTTATCCACAACAAGGCCAGCTTGAGGAATACGCGGTGCCTTTCCTGTTGCTGCTGCCCATTCCTCTTGTAGACTCATTGATTTTTGTAGGGCAATTCCCTCTTTTTTCGCCTTCGCAATAACAAGGGAAGCAGTATGCTCTGGTAATACAGCATATTGTGCTTTGCCAGCCGCTAATAATTGGACAACCTCCTGAGGAGTTGCTGTATATTCCACCGTTAAATCTTTCTCTATATCTAGCCCGTTTTTCTGTAATAAATACTGAAATACTAATGCTGGCATATCTCCCTTAAATGGTACATGGACCGTTTTACCTTTTAAATCCTCCCATGATATTGCTTCACCCTCTGGTCCAATAAAATATAAAATACCCCAAATTAATGTATTTACCAATTGAATGTCTACACCTTTATTGTAAAGGTTGGCACCTACATATGTTGGCACAGCAGACACTTGCACCTGACCTCCACTGATACGTGCACGTAATTCGTCAGGAGTATTCCAAGTTAGAAACTCAACATCCTCTGCACCTTCTAGTAACGATTTATCATCAATCATTTTATAGAGTGGTGCAGCAATCGAAATACCTGCCGGTGCCTGAATAGTCATTTTTTCAACCTTTGATACACTTGGTTGTTCAGCAGTAGCTTGTACACTTTTCTCTGGTTCTTGATCTTGCTTTGCTTTTTCTGTATTGCCACAAGCCGTTAAGACAACTGTAAGACATACTATTAAAAGACTTACTATAGGCCATTTTTTCATAGCATACTTTCTCCCTTATTTAAAGTTGTAATAATTGATATTCAATATTTTTTATATAATCAAAGTTACGATGTTTTCTTGGTGTATCTAAAACTATTTCCTTGTAGATTCCTTCATTTGCATACGCAATATTAATAATGCGGTCTGCTACCGTTGCAGCTTCTTCATAGTCATGAGTTACATAAAACATACCTACTTGCTCATTTTCTATTAAATCAATAAGGTCCTGCACAAGTTCTTTTTTTATCCAATAATCTAATGCTGAAAAAGGTTCATCCATCATAATAAGCTTAGGCTTGCATGCAAATGCTCTAACAATTGAAACTCGCTGCTTCATGCCACCAGATAATTGCTTAGGAAACGCATCCATTTCATTGTCAAGCTTAACGCGAGCTAATAGATTCATAATTTGAGATCTATCTACTACACCATTACAGCTAAATGTGACATTTTCATATAATGTACACCATGGTAATAACCTTGGTTCTTGAAATACATAACCCAATTTATCTGTGATGCATGTAATATGACCAGATGTTGGCTGTAGTACATTCGTTGCAAGATGTAAAAAGGTAGTTTTTCCACATCCTGAAGGTCCAACAATAGCCACCACTTCGCCTTCTTGCAAACTTAAATGACAATCTTTAATAATTTGCTTCGTTCCAAAAAATTTAGATACGTGTTCAAATTGAATTGCTGTTTTCATTGGCTATCCTTGCTTTTTTGCAATGATGGTAATGTGACCAAAATGATGGCGAGCATGATCAAAATGCTCAATTATTTCAAGGAAATATTGCTCATCATCCGAATTTTTTCGTGCATTTTCAATGATACGTATTAAACCATCTAAGCCCTCATCTCGTATAAGCCCTACCAAAGATACTAAGTGGAGTTCTCCAGTATGCACATCTACAGGTTTGAATCCTGTATTTTCAACTAAAGTTTGCCAATGATGCTTTGATAGTGGCTGTGCCTTCACAACAATGACATTACGCAGTGCCTCAATTTCATCAGTAACACTTTCTTCACTTGATGCTTTAACAACTAAATCATGTGTTGCTAAAATACCGCCTGGCTTCAAAACCCTCCTATATTCAGCTAAAGCCTGTTCTTTTAATTCCTGTGGTAGCATTGTGAGCATCGCTTCATTTATAACCACATCGAAGGTTGCATCATCAAATGGTAATTGTGTAGCATTTCCTTGTTGAATTTGAACGAGATGCTGTACATTTTCACGAATAATAATCTCATTTGCTTTTTGAACTGCCTCTTTATTAATATCAATTCCACTTACTTTAGCATTGTATGCTTTAGCAATATGTATTGCTGTCGCTCCTGTATTCGTAGCCACCTCTAGGACATGGCTATCTTCATGTAGCTGACAAGCCTCTAATATTCGGTTCGTAGCCTCCTTTCCACCTGGACGTAAAATTGTCTTTCCTAGCTTCGCTAAAAAGAGATGTGTAGGTAAACGCTGTTCTGTCGAATTCATTTTTTCTCCTCCTCTGTCATCTATAGCTACACTATAAATGAGAACCATTATCAATGTATGTGACCCATATCACAATTAAAGGAGTTACCTCAAATAATGAGATAACTCCTTTAATAGTGTTGAAAAATAAAACAATCCATAGAGTTTTGGTGACAGGTGAAAATGGATTTCCGTTGCAGGCTACTTGCTTGCCTGTGGGCGAGCGCATAGCCGCTCCGTTTAGAGGCTTGCCTGTCTCACTATCCCACGGGAGTCAAGTAGCCTTCCACTCCAACCTACAAAATGTTACCTTTTTAGCAGAGGTTTTCAAATAAATGAAGGTGTTCACTACTCTTTATGAAGAGGTGTTGTCACTCATTAAGAATACAGATAATGGGCGATTTGATCGCTATGCTACTATGAAAAAAGTTAAGACACTTTGCAGAATGGTTGATTGGAGTGGAGCCAGCGTCACTCCTAGGGGATTTAGCGTCACAGAGGAGACCCTGGAGCGAACGGAAGTGAGTGAAGCGGCTCATCGAACGCCCCCTGGAAAGGACGCTGGCGGAACGGAAATCACCCCCCACCTTGCTAAAAGGTCGTTTTCTGCTAGTGACATGATCTTTTTTCAACAACATAAAAGAAGTTACCTCGAATAATGAGATAACTCCTGTTATCAAAAATCACATAATCATTAAGTTTTATTTATTTTCAACAGACAGCCAAAAGAAATTTGTTACTTCCTTTGCCGTCACATCTACTGAGCCTAGCAAAGTTTTACCTTCGCCATCTTTAAAATATCCTACTGTCATTAATGCCATAAAGTTATGAGCGAAAAATTTAGCATTTCCTTTTCGAATCGTGCCATTATCCATCTCCACTTGCATGGTCTGCTCTATTGTTTGATACATATCATTTTCAGATGCCTGTACTTGTTTCAGCTGTGGTTCCGATAAATTGATGGTTGCCTCTTTCATAAAATTTTTCATATCAATATCGATAGTCGCTGATAAATGAACTGCCACAAGCTGCTCTAATCGCTCTTTAAATGGTATAGGCTGCTCTAAAATTTCTAGGATAGATAGCTTGATTCGATCCATCATAGCAATTAATGCAGATGTATATAATTCACCTTTAGTTGGGTAGTAGTAATAGATAGTCGCCTTTGTTACGTTACAAGCTTTAGCTACATCATCCATCGAAATATTTTTGTAGCCTTCTTTAATAAAAAGTCTTGTGGCCGTTTCAAGGACAAGATCTTTTGTTGGTTTCGCATTTCCATCATGGCGAGGTCTCCCGAGAACACGCGGTGATTGTTTCAACAAGTTCGCCTCCTTAAATTAAGCATACTTTTTACACATAGTATAACATATGAATATTTCTAGGTTGATTAATTAACCTTCTAGTATATATAATTAAATCACTTACATGAAATGGAGGTCTTCTCATGAAAAAACATCCACTTGAGCAATGGGGCTCAATGGTTGCAAGTAAAAAGGGTCGCTTATTAGCATTAGCTTTTTGGGTGTTATTAGTAGTGGTGCTGTCGTTTGCATGGCCACAAATCAATAGTATAGAAAGTGAATCCGGTAAAAATTTACCTGATACTGAAATGTCTGAGCAAGCAGCGGCGATTATTGCCGAGCAATTCCCTAACGATGCTGGAACACCTTTATTACTAGTTTGGCATCGTGACAGTGGTCTTAGCATTGAGGATTTTACGGCTATCCAAGGTGTTTATAGCGAGCTTCAGGCAAAGCCCTTAGCCCATCAAACAATGATCCCACCATTTGATCAAATGCCACCACAGGCTTTAATGACTTCCGCTTCCGAAAATGGCACAACGATTGTGACACCAGTGTTTTTTGAAAAAGATGTCGCTACAGATATGCTACAGGATAGTTTAGATCATCTGACAAAGGTAATGGAACGCTATCAAGTTCAATTAGATGAGAAATTATCCAGTGATGCACTCCATGTCCGCTATTCTGGACCAGTTGGGATTGCCACTGATGCTGTCAGTTTATTTTCACAGGCAGACGTGAAATTATTAATAGCAACCGTATTGCTCGTTTTAGTATTACTTATTATCATTTATCGTTCACCATTACTGGCTATTATTCCTTTAATTGTTGTAGGTCTTGCCTATGGTGTTATTAGTCCGACACTTGGTTTCTTTGCTGACCAAGGATGGATAGATAAGGATTCGCAAGCAGTATCCATTATGACTGTTTTACTCTTTGGTGCAGGTACTGACTATTGTTTATTTTTAATTTCTAAATATAGAGAAATTCTCTTAGATGTTGAGGATAAGACTGCTGCTATGAAGCTGACTGTCAAAGAATCAGGTGGTGCCATTTTAATGAGTGCTTTGACGGTTGTCATTGGTCTAGCTACTCTTAGTCTTGCTCATTATGGTGCATTCCAACGCTTTGCTGTGCCATTTAGCTTTGGCGTGCTTGTAATGGGAATTGCAGCACTTGTTGTCCTACCAGCTATTCTTGTCATAATAGGACGTGTAGCTTTCTTTCCCTTCATCCCTCGTACTGAGGAAATGGCAAATAAAAAAGGTAAAAAGCAGCATAAACCTTCACATAAGGTTAGTCATAAAATCGGACGTTTTGTTACACATAAACCATGGATTGTTATTGCTGTAACAGTCATTTTACTCGGGGGATTGGCAGCATTCGTTCCACGTATTCAATACACGTTTGATCTGCTTTCATCCTTCCCAAAAGATATGCCGTCCCGAGAAGGCTTTACTTTAATAGAAGAGAATTTTTCTCCTGGAGAGCTAGCTCCTGTTCAATTGGTTATTGATACTGAAGGTACCGATATTAATTTACAGCAACAACTTGCTGACATCTCTTATATTGATAGTGTTGCAGATGTACAAACTGGCAATAAAAATAAGGCTATTCAATTGTACGAATTAACTTTCAATGTCAACCCCTATGCAAAGGAATCATTAGCCCATATTCCTGAGCTTCAAGCTGAGGTAATTAAAATGTTGGAGGTACAAGGGCTCACTAGTGCTGAGAAGCATGTTTGGATTGGTGGAGAAACAGCCAGCCAATACGATACACAACAAATAACTAAGCGTGATGAGACCGTGATCATGCCAACCATGATTGCTTTAATCGCATTATTATTGTTTGTTTATTTACGCTCTATTACTGCTACGGTTTATTTATTAGCAACCGTTATTATTTCCTACTTTGGAGCATTAGGTGCTGGATGGTTAATTTTGCATCATATCATGGGTGCAGAAGCCATTTCTGGAGCTATACCACTGTATTCCTTCGTGTTCCTAGTAGCACTCGGAGAAGATTATAATATCTTTATGATCTCAGAAATTTGGAAAAAGCGTAAAACTGCTGATCATTTAACAGCTGTAGAAGAAGGTGTCGTCCGAACAGGAAGTGTTATTACATCCGCTGGACTCATCTTGGCAGGTACGTTTGCTGTGTTGGCAACTTTACCGATTCAGGTGCTTGTTCAATTTGGTGTCGTTACAGCCATTGGTGTGCTTCTCGATACATTTATTGTACGTCCATTGCTTGTACCAGCAATCACAACAGTACTAGGTAAATATGCATTTTGGCCAGGGAAGTTATTTAAAAAAGAGGCATAAACAGATAACACGGACATTAGATAAGTATGACTATCATACTTGCTAACATCCGTGTTTTTTCTATTAATACTATAAACATTTCATCATATAATTATACTAATTTAACTTTATTACTCTCCATTCAAATAAAGGAGTGGCATAAATGAACCTTCAAAAACTACAGCAACGCTTCCCATTATTAACCCCCTTTTCAGGTAAAACAGACGGAAACTATGTATTTAATTTTGACAACCATCTTTATGAAATTCCAGCACATACCGTGACACAAAGTGAATTTGAGCTGTTGCAAATTTTCTCAGATCCCATTGCCTTGCCACATGACTACGATAGGATTTGGCTAGATTATTTAACAGACCTAACGGATATTGCTCCATCTATCCTTCCTCTACATCGTTTGTTATTTCTTCACTTCGACAAAGATTTTACAGCACCTGCATTACTCCGCACAATCTTTGAAGCTTTACTAGGAAAAGATATTTTCATGCTATCCATACATCCACAATTATTTGTCATAATCGAATGTATTAAGGGTGATGAAATATTAAATTTTGCTCATTATCTTGATCCATTAATCGAGGATTTACAGGCTCATTTTAAGATTTTCGTATCTGATGTTATACCAGACGTAACGACGACTAAGGAGCGATTTAGCTGGTATGTCCACCTTCAACAATTTATTTGGACCTATACACCAAAGCATGTACTCACACAGCAGGAGATTTTAGTGCCATATGTCATGCAGCGTATAGAGTCACATGAAAAGGAGATTTTTATTTCCTCTGTCTTAAAAAGTGCCACCTCTCAGCCTGAATTACTCCATACGATAAAGCAATTGATTGAATATGAAGGGAATATCACATTAGCTTCTAAAAAAATGTATATGCATCGCAATACACTACAAAATCGCTTAGAAAAATTTCAGCTATTGACGCAAAAGGACATTCGGCATTTTTCTCATCGACTAGAAGTTTATTTCGCAATTATTTTCTTAGAATCACTTTAGGTTAACTGCACAATTAATGGCCTCAACACTGTGCACTGTTTCTCTATCACTCTGTGCTGAAGTTATTTACAATAAAATTATGTCTTACAAAGGGGTGTATATTATGGCGGAATTACGGTTAGAGCATATCTATAAAATTTACGATAAAAATATTCAGGCTGTAACTGATTTCAATCTGCATATTCATAATAAAGAATTCATTGTGTTTGTAGGTCCATCTGGCTGTGGAAAAACCACAACTTTGCGTATGATTGCTGGCTTAGAGGACATATCAAAAGGAGAACTCTATATTGATGATGTCCTAATGAATGATGTGGAGTCAAAAGATCGTAGTATTGCCATGGTATTTCAAAGCTATGCTTTATATCCACATATGACAGTCTATGATAATATGGCGTTTAGCTTAAAGCTCCGAAAGGTCGATAAAAAGGAAATAGATCACCGCGTCAAAGAGGCTGCTAAAATATTAGGTTTAGAGGATTATTTAAAAAGAAAGCCAAAAGCTTTATCAGGTGGACAACGTCAGCGTGTGGCACTTGGTCGAGCTATTGTTAGAGACGCTAAAGTATTTTTAATGGATGAACCTCTTTCTAATTTGGATGCCAAATTACGTGTGCAAATGCGTGCTGAAATCCAGAAACTCCATCAACGAATTCAAACAACTACAATCTATGTTACGCATGACCAAACAGAGGCTATGACAATGGCTACTCGCCTCGTCGTGATGAAGGATGGTCTTATTCAACAAATCGGGACGCCAAAGGAAGTATATAATACACCTCATAACATGTTTGTGGCAGGCTTTATTGGTTCACCATCCATGAACTTATTCCATTGCCACCTTACAGAAACAGAGATCCTTTTAGGAGAGCAGAGCTTCCCTATCCCATCCATGTACGTACCATTGTTAAAGGAAAAAAATTATTTTGGGAAAGAGATTGTTATGGGTATACGTCCTGAGGATTTACAAATTACGGATGTCGTTTCTCCTTTTGCTTTTAAGGCAACTATTGATGTTACTGAATTACTAGGTGCAGAAACTTATCTTTATTGTTCTTTAAACAATCAAAATTTCATTGCACGCGTACAGGCTGACAATAATTTACACCCATCCGATAGGGTTTCCTTTGTCATGAGGGAGGAAAAAATCCACTTCTTTGACCCTGAAACAGAAGAGCGCCTTTAAGCATACACTCTAGAGGAAGGCGTCGACTACAGCTGAATCGAAACCAAAAACGAAGACGATACTATGGGATAATAGATCGCCTTCGTTTACTTTATTTTATTTTTTCGTTTCGCCACTTTTTTATGCAGCCCTTGAATGACTGAACGTGTTTCGTCTAAATAGTCAACTGTCTGCTCATAGGCACTCGTCACGACTCCCATAAATAAAATATCAATGACGAGTAGTTGGGCAAGACGTGAGGAGGTTGCACCACTTCTAAAAGTAGCTTCAACATTTGGAGATACATATAAGCAAATGTCCGCTAAACTAGCTGCTAAAGAACTACCATAGCGCGTTAAACTAATTGTAGTTGCCGGTGTTTCCCTAGCTATCTCAAGAATTTTAGCCACTTCATGTGTTTCTCCAGAAAAGGAAATGCCCACTACGACATCTCCCTCCTGTGCATTGACTACCGCTGTAGCTCCTAAATGTAGGTCCATAAAAGCTCTACTATTTTTATTGATTCTTAAAAATTTTTGATCTGCATCCATTGCTGCTATACCTGAAGCACCCACTCCAAAAAATATAATTTTACGAGCTTGTGATAAAGCAGTGATGGCACGCTCTAATTCAACTATATCTATTAAATTAGCTGTTTGTGCCAAAATTTCACTACTTTGCATCGTCACCTTTTCTACAATCGATGGCAATGCTTCATTTGCCTCAATATCCCGATCTACTGTTTTCGTATGTTGTAAATCACCAGCGATACGTAATTTCAGCTCTTGAACACCACTTATATTTAACGATTTACACAGACGAATGACAGCCGCACTACTTGTATGACTTGCTTCTCCCAATTCAACCGCAGTCATTTTAATTGCCTGTGTTGGGTAGTCTAAAATAAAGCTCGCTACCTTTTTTTCTGAAGGAGGTAGCTTCTCTCGCATTTCTGCAAGCATAATTAAGCCAGCATTTATTTTGTCCATTCTTCCATCCTCGTCTCTTGTTGAATGGAGGTTTCCATTCACATCTCGCATCAAAACTTTCTTCATTCCACTGCTCTACGTACATGCCCTTCGGATTGGGCTAGTAATTCCGTTGCTTCTTCTATTGTTGTATTCGTCAGTAGCATCACAATCGATAGCTTCACTTGAAAATTAGTTTGCTCCAAAACACTTTCAGCCTGACTATAAGCAACACCTGTCACATCACAAACTATTTGTTTAGCTCGCTCTCGCAATTTAAAGTTACTAGCATGGACATCCACCATTAAATTTTTATAGACTTTGCCAAGCTTGATCATTGTGGCTGTTGTAATCATATTCAGTATTTGTTTATGGGCAGTGGCAGCCTTTAATCTTGTAGACCCTGTCAAAATTTCAGGACCAGTAATCACCTCTATCGCAATGTCCGTATACTGACTAATGGCAGAATGAGAATTACTAACTAAGCTGATGGTTTTCGCTCCTATTTGCTGCGCATATATTAATGCCCCCTTCACAAAAGGTGTTCTACCACTTGCCGCAATTCCAATCACTACATCGCGGTTTGTTAGCTGTCGTTTCTTTAACTCTGCTTCGCCTAATGACAGATCATCCTCCGCTCCTTCTACGGCAATCATGACTGCCTCTTCCCCACCAGCCAATATTGCCTGTACAAGCGCTGGTAAGGTACTAAATGTGGGCGGACATTCCACTGCATCAAGCAAACCAATTCGCCCACTCGTCCCTGCACCTACATAAAATAAACGGCCACCATTCTTCAGTGCATGAACAGTAGCTGTAATAGCTTGTTCAATCTCAGGTAAAACTTTGGCTATGGCTAACGGTATTTTTTTATCCTCTTCATTCATCAGCTTTACAATTTCAGCAGTGGACATTAAATCTAGATTTGTCGTATCTGGATGGTAGCCTTCAGTCGTCAGTTTTGTCATGCGTTCCATTGAATTTAAATCCCCCCGCGCTCTTTTCATGGATGCTCATCCAAGTTCCCTTTACCGTTTGCTGTAAAGCTTCTGTCATTTGAATCCCCTCACTCAAAAGCCCATTAATGAAAGCCCCAATAACAGGTGGCACTTCAGGTTGTATGAGCCGATTATGCCTAGTTGCTAGCCGTAATTTCTCTTGAAAACATTGCTTAAAATAAAGATTTTCAAATAAACCTCCACATATGACAATAGGCCAATTTTTCACTTGTGGTTCTTTTTTCAGCATCGTTTGGAGGAATTGCACTAAATGATGAACAGCCTGTTCGACAATATTCTTTGCTTTATCATTCTGTTGTTCAGCTAAACTTAACACCGTCCGAGCTATAGAGGCTATGAAGACACGTGGTTGTGGATGCTCATAAACATAGGTAATGATGTCAGTAGGATTTGTTAATGCTAGCTGCTCTAAAATGGCCGCAGTAAAGACATCTCCATTCATGCCAGAAACATCATAATGCTGGGCAATTTCACGCAATGCCTCTTGCCCAATATAGTAGCCACTGCCTTCATCTCCAAATAAATAACCCCATCCTCCAACACGACTAACTTGATGATCTTTCCCGACAGCGTATACGATGGAGCCTGTACCTGCTATCACAACGAGCCCTTGCTGGGTAAATGTACCGCTAGTAAGAGCCGCTACTGCATCATTGGTGATCGTTACCTTACAAGAGCTAGCAGGGAAAATGAAACCAATCCATTGCTCCCAGCGGACTTTATCTACTTGTCGATCTCCTCCTGCCACACATAAGAACACAGTCGAAACATCACTCTTTGTCACAGCTATCTTTTGTAATAACTGGGCTAGTAGATGCTCAATCTGTATCCTTACCACGTTTGGTGGTGTCGCCTTCATATTTGTTCCGGCTCCTTCAACAACTGCCAGCACTTCTCCTTCTTTCGTTCCGACTACTGCGCGAGTTCTCGTTCCGCCTCCATCTACCGCAATAATGTATTGTCTATTTAATAGCACCAGCCGTCAGCCCTTCCATAAATTGCTTTGAAGCAATGAAGAATAATAAGATCATTGGTAATGATGCTAATGTTAGACCTGCAAACAGCGAGCCCCAATCTGCGGAATGTTCCCCAAAGAGTGACATCATTCCAACAGGTATCGTCCGTTTCATTTTCTCTGTAATAAAAATAAGCGGGAAGAAAAAATCATTCCATGCAGCGATAAAGTTAATAATGACGACTGTTCCAAGTGCTGGTCTCATTAACGGTAATACCACATGCCAAAGGACTCTTAAGTTTCCTGCCCCATCTATACGGGCAGCCTCCTCCAGCTCATAAGGCATCGTTTTAAAAAAGCCTGTTAAGATCAGCATGGATAATGGTATGCCTGTCGCCATATTCATCAAAATTAAAGACCATAAGGAATTAATTAATCCTAAATCACGCATTAAAATAAAGAGCGGTACAATACCTAGCTTTATAGGGATCATCATGCCTAATAAAAAAATAAAAAACAATGCATGATTCCAAGAAAATTGAAAGCGAGCAATATAAAATGAAGCCAATGAACAAACAACAACAATCAATACAACAGATACAACGCTAACAAACAGGCTGTTTAAAAAATACGTTGTAAATGGGATTTTAGATAATAATGTACGGTAAGTCTCTAAGCTAAAGCTAGTTGGTAAGCCTAATGGATTTTTGTAAATGTCCACGCTTTTTTTAAATGAAGATAAAATCATTAACAAAATGGGATATAAACTAATGGTCGCCACCGTAAATACCACAAGATAATAAAAAGGTCGAACCCATATTGCACCTTGCTTCACTATATTCACCCCTTACATTTGGACATCCCTTTTATTGGCCAAGCGTAAAAACACCGTGGTACAAACTAAAATAAATAGGAATAGTACCGTTGCTAGCGCAGAACCTAGCCCAATAGCTGTCGCTCCAGAAGCTGTAGAGCTACCAAATGCCAAGCGATAGAAAAACACAGCTAAAGTATCTGTAGAATAATATGGCTCTCCCATGGAGCCCTGCATCGCATATACAAGCTCAAATGCCTCAAAGGACTGGATAAACGTTAAAATTCCCATGATCATAATAGATGGCACCATTAATGGCAAATAAATAGTGCGTAATAATGTAAAACCTTTGGCACCATCCAATTTTGCTGCTTCAACTAACTCACTTGGAATTCCTTGAAAGCCAGCTAAAAATATTAAAACGCCAAAACCAAGCCCAAACCAACAATTCACTAAAATAATCGCTATTAAAGCTGTTCCAGGATCTCCAAGCCAAGCCTTTTGTAAGGTTTCAAGACCCAATTTCTCTAAAATAACATTTAAGGTACCAAAATTAGGATTTAAGATGAGCTTCCATAAGAAACCTACTACGATTACTGATAATAATCGTGGTAGAAAGAAAGCCGCCTTAAAAAACTCCGCTCCCTTAACTTTTTGGTAGATAATAAATGCAAGAAAGAATGCTAATCCATTCATCACTACCATTTGCAAAACAAAATACAGGACATTATGTTTGAAGGCGTTCCAAAACATAGAGCTATAAGGTTCTGTCGTAAAAAGCGTCACAAAATTTTGGAAGCCAATGAAACCACCACGAGCCATCCCTTTCCATTCAAAAAAACTATAGGATAAAGCTGCTACTATCGGATAAAGCACAAACATTCCGTATACTATTAGTGCAGGAATTGGGAAAAGATGTATTGTCCATTTTGCCCACGATTTCCCCTTTCTTGACGATGAAGCTGTAGATTCTTTCATGCTGAACAGCCCCCTTTAATCATAATGAGACAACAAGACCCCTATACACCTTAGTGGAGTTTCAGGGGTCTATCTTAATACATTACTTATTGCTGAAAGGGCGTAAACCAAGCTTTAGCGTTTTCCTGTACTTTTTTGGCTACCTCTTCAGGCGTTACCTGATCTAAGTACATGCCCTGTAGCTCACTCTCAAGCAAGCTCTTTGTTGTCGGGTCCCCACCAGTAAAATTAGTCACCCACATATATGGTGTTGCTTCATTAGCAGTCGAGTTACTAATGTCATTTAGCAAGGCGTCATCAGAAGTAATGCCAGGAATAGCACTGATCATAGAAAATTCCCTCACAAACAGTTCACCAAATTCCTTTGTTGTTAAAAACGCTAAAAATTCTTTAGCTGCTTCTTTATTTTTTGAATTTGCATTGATCGCAAATGAACCATCTACCCAAGTTGTCACTGTTTTATGACCTTCTTTTGAAGGAATCGGGAAATACCCTAAATCTAAATCTGGATTCATTTCTAAGACAACAGGAATTTCCCAGCTACCGAGCGGGAACATCGCTGCATCCTCTAAAGCGAACAATGTACGAATATCATCCATTCCCAAGCCTTCTGAATTAGCTGGAAAATACTTTTTCAAGTCGTTCATCACTTGTATAGATTCGATAAACTGAGCGTCTGAGAAATCCTTTTCTCCCGTAAGCACTGCTTGATAGAAATCATTTCCTTCATAAATAGCGGGGCCCACAATACCGTGTAGCAACGATAATAACCAGCCTTCTTTTGTACCCATTGCAATGGGTGTAATGCCCTTTTCTAATAATTGATCATTTAAGGCTATAAATTCATCCCATGTAGTAGGAACTTCGAGATTATTATCTTTAAAAATCTTTTTATTGTAGAAAAATTGCGTTGAGCTTAAATTAATTGGTACACCATACTGATTCCCTTGCTCATCACGTGAAGCCATTAATGCCTCTTCAGGATATGCACGCAAACCGCTTAAGTCATTTATTTTCTCAACATAACCCGCCTCTGCAAGCTTCAACCCAGCTGCATATGGACGCAAGTGGAAAATATCTGGTCCTTCCCCCGCTTGTAATGCTGTATTGAGGACTGTGTTATATTCTGTATTTTTAGTTGGGTTAAAGGAAATGTGTATATCAGGATGTTGTTCATTAAATAAAGCAATTACTTTTTCATATTTGGCAACATCTTCTGTCCGCCAACTCCCTATTGTTAGGGAAACCTCTTCTGTTTTCGGCCCGTCTTCTTTACCAGGTGTTGTTGCGTTCGTTGATTTCTTATCAGTGTTACAGCCTACTAAAGCTACAACGAGTAATAAAAGAAACGGCAATAACCATTTACTCTTTTGTCTCATACCAACAGATCCACCCTTCATATCAGTAATTTTTCATAAATCATCGTATGAAGCTTCTCCCGAATCCTTCGCAGCTTTGTATTTCTCCCATAATGCACCGCATTCGTTAAGAAAATAACAAATGCTTTTTGAATAGGGTCCATCCAAATACTCGTGCCTGTAAATCCTGTATGACCAAATGAGTTCTTGCTCCACCTCCTACCAAAACAAAGTGATGTATCGTCCCCTCTCCATACTTCAAAACCAAGTCCCCTATTTTTGAATGTTTTTGTATAGGTAAGCTCCATCCATTCATATGGAATAACCGTTTGTTGCCTGATCCCTAAAAAAATTTCCGCATACTTTGCTAAATCCTCTGCGCACGAAAACAAGCCTGCACTCCCAGCAACCCCATCGAGTAATAGAGCTTTTTCATCATGAACAATCCCCTGAACAAATTTCCCTGCAAACATTTCAGTTGATGCCGCATGCCTTCTTTGTTGCTCCTGCAATCGAAAACGAGTATGGTGCATGCCCCATGGCTTAAAAATTTCTTGCTCTACAAAACTGTTGAATGAGCACCCAGTAACCTGTTCAATCACCTTTCCTAGTAGAATCATGCCTAAATCACTATATAGCACCTGTTTATTTGGCTGACACACTACTTCACTTGCCATTATCTCCTGCATGATGTCACGTCTGTGATTCCGCTCTACCGCTGGTGTTAAATCTGCCGGTAGCCCTGAGCAATGCTGTAATAACTGTTGAATCGTCATATCTGGGTAATGAAATGTAGGCAAAAATGTTTGAACAGGCTCTCTTAATGTTAATTGATTTCGACTTATCAGCAGTAAAATAGCTGGTACTGTAGCTACAACCTTCGTTAAGGAAGCTAAATCAAACAGCGTATGATTTACAATAGCTTGCTTACTACCATCCTCAGCTGTATAGGCTCCATAACTGCCTGTTAATAGCCTGTTTTGTTGCTGTTGAACAATTAATACAGCTCCTGGCAGTTCCTTTTCGTTCACTAAGTCATTGATATATGCATCTACCACGAAAGCACCTCATTATATAAAAATCTAAATTTTCTGTAAATTATTATTATCATATAAAATAAAATGATGAAAAATAACAACAATCCTAAAATTTTTTTTCAAATAAACATATAAAAAACCCCCTTCGTTGGTAAATGTTTTACCTATAAAGGGGGTTCTGTTCATTATTTAGTTGGTTTTTTTAAATCCATTGAAGCTGCTGTGCTTTCAACTTTTACTCGTTTTAAGAAGAAGGCAAGTACTACTGCAATCACTGTTATACCCGCTGCAATTAAGAAGGAGTGTGTAATACCATCTAATAAGGCAGTTTGCATAATCTGATCTTGCATTTGTTGCATTTGCTCTGCTGTAGGTGCCGCTCCTGATTGTGCAGCATTCGCTTTGGCTTCTACAATTAATTCTTCTGCTTTTGCTTTTGTACGATTATTCATAAATGTAACTAAAATCGCACTACCGATTGCTCCTGATACCTGCTGTAATGTATTGTTAATAGCTGTACCATGAGGATTCATAATTTGTGGTAGTTGATTTAAACCGTTTGTCATAATTGGCATCATGACCATCGACATACCAAACATACGAATTGTATACATTGAAACGATATATGTGTAGCTTGAATCAATTTCTAATTTTGTTAAACCAAATGTTGCAATTGTTGTGATTGTTAAGCCAATAATGGCCAACACTCGAGGGCCAAATTTATCGAAAAGTTTACCAGTGATTGGTGACATAATCCCCATAACAAGTGCCCCTGGAAGCATCATTAAACCTGCCTCAAATGGTTCAATACCACGAATAGACTGTACATATGCTGGTGTTAAAATCATCCCTGAGAACATCGCCATAGAGATAATAACTGAGATGACAGACCCTAAAGCAAACATTGGGTATTTATAAATACGTAATTCCAGAAGTGGCTCATCCATTTTCAACTGCTTAATGATAAAAATTATTAAAGCGATGAAGCCAACTGTAATTGTTCCATATACCCATGGACTTGACCAGCCTTTATCCCCCGCTGTACTAAAGCCGTATAAAATACCACCGAATGCAACTGTTGATAAAAGGACTGAAGGGAAATCTAAGTGAACTTCACGTGTCTCCATCACGTTTCTTAGTTTCCACACACCAAATAATAAACTAATTATTGCAAATGGAATAATCATTTGGAAGAGCATACGCCAATCATGATGCTCCACAATGTAGCCTGATAATGTAGGACCAATTGCTGGCGCCATGATCATTACTAAACCAAAGATCCCCATCGCTGCTCCACGCTTCTCTTTCGGGAAGCTTGTTAGCATAACATTCATTAAAAGTGGTGACATACTAGAAGCCCCAGCTGCTTGCACCATACGACCTGCTAGCAGCACACCAAAGTTTGGCGCAAAGCCTGCCATAATTGTACCGATTGTAAAGATGGACATCGCTGTTATAAATAAATGTCTATTTTTAAAGCGTGTCACAAAGAATGCTGAAGCGGGCACTAAAATACCGCTCACGAGCATATACCCTGTTGCTAACCATTGTACCTTTGAATAGGTAATCCCAAAATCCTTCATGATTGTTGGTAATGCCACATTCAACAATGTGTTGTTTAGAAAAGCAACAAAAGCACCCACAAATAGAATAGCTATCATGCCGTAAGGGGGCTTTTTCATTGTTTGCTCACTATTCATTTATATCCCTCAATTCTTTCTTGTGTTTTGCGATAAAACTTATTTTATACTCGTAGTCTACTTTTTTCAACAAATAAGTTTATATTTTTTATAAACGTTGATATGCAAGGGTTTTAAGTGTAGAATAAGAGTATAATAATATAAAAAAGGTGAGGTTATGAACAAAAGAAAAAGACAGATTATTACAGCAGCACGTGAACTTTTTATTGAAAAGGGTTTTCTAGATACATCGATTAATGACATCATCAATGCAGCTAAAATCTCAAAAGGTACATTTTATAATCACTTTACTTCGAAAAACGAATGCTTAATCGCCATTTTGGATGAAGGGCGTGAAGAAGCTAGTAATCGTCGTCATGAGCTTATCTATGGTAAAGACCCTACAGATTTAGAAGTATTGACACAGCAAGTCGCTGTTCTCATGTATGTCAATCGTGAACATAATTTAATACAGATTTTCGAATCCGTCTTCCAATCAAGAGATAAAGAACTAAAGAAAATCATTATTAACTACCATTTACAAGAATTAGAATGGCTAGCCAGCCGACTAGTACAAGTTTTTGGCGAAGAGATTAGCCCAATTAGCTATGAATGTGCTGTCCAAACACTTGGGATGATTAACCTCACTCTACGTGCTGTCTTTATTGCCGATTATAAATATATCAATCGAGAAGCTATTGTACGTGTAGCATTGCGTAATATTAGCGTAATTATACCCACGATGCTTGAGTCGAAAGAAATCATCGTGAGTGTTGAAATGATCAATACCATTCAAAATGTGGTGAACTATAAAACCGTTACAAAAGAAATGGTTATCGAACAATTACAAGGCTTTACAAAGGGTTTGTCGAACAACGAAACAATGGAGGGTTTGGAATATGCTCAATTCTTATTAGAAGAGCTACAGCGCGAAAAACCAAAGCTTTTTATCATCGAATCACTTCTTACTCCTTTCCGTAAGGCATTCGTTGGCACAGAACATATCGCAGAAGCGCGCGATATCGCTAATAACTTATGGCGCTATGTTAAAATTGAACAGCCAGCCGAGCGTTGTACGAAAAATAAATAAAACAAAAAGAGGTATCAAATAAAACACTTTGATACCTCTTTACTCTGTTTAATAAGCCTCGTCCTTCAAGAGCATTCCTCTCTAGAAATCGAATCTAACACTAGTGACATTGGAATTTTAGAACGAAGATGGTTCCATCTTGGCCTGAACGAACACTAATTGTGCCATTGTGTAAATCAATGAGCTGTTTCGTAATGGCTAGTCCTAGCCCTGTTCCTGTTGTATCATCTGTCGTATTCGTTCCTCGATAATAGCGTTCGAATAGATTATCGAGCTCCTCCTGCGGAATACCAGGGCCTTGGTCAGCAATGGTTAGCATTACTTCTTTACCAGTATGTTGTGCCTCCACAACGACCTTCGTGCCTTCAGGCGTATACTTTTTCGCATTAGTTATTAAATTATCCATAATCCGCTTAAGTAAAAGCTCATCTGCTTGCAGCAACACATCACCATATACCTTTACACATACCTGTTCATCTGCAAATTGTGGTAACCATATGGCTAGCGGTAATAACACTTTATCCAGCTGTATCGCTTTATTTTTTAATTGGTACGTATAGGTTAAATCCTGAATGAGTGCATCCATGTATGTCGCCTTTTCTTGCATGGTTTGTGCAAAAATACGCATCTCATCCTTTGTCCACTCATATTCCTCAGATGCAAGCATAGTGGAATAGCCATAAATGGAGCTTAACGGGGTCTTTAGATCGTGCGATAAGCCTGTTATCCACTCCTCACGTAAATGCTCTGCATGCTTGATTTGTCTTTCATTTGAATCAAGTCGTTCAGATAGATGATTGAGTGACTCCTCTACAGGTTGAAACAGTTTAAATTTCCGTTTTAACTTCCCTGTTTTTTGATGATGGATTTTTTTATCACTAATTTCACTGTAATCAAATTGAGTTAGTCGTTCAATGCGTGATATAACATAGACTAATGGTCGTACAAATTGTCGTGAAATACTGATGGATAAAAAGATAACGCCCAACAGCAATATAATATGCCCTCCAAAGAAGATAGAAACGAACAATACCATCGCCTTATTAAAAGGCTCTTCAAAAGGCTTATAAGATGGGTTAGGCATTCGCACAACAAATGTCATATCGTTGGCTAAGGCTGTGCTTTGCTTCAGCTCCGCATGCTCGAAAATATCGTATTTTTCCTCTAGTAATTGTGGCTTATTTAGCTTCTCATAGCGTTCGCCAATGACTTCAATCCGATTCCATTGCTCGTCATAGATTTCAACACTGGCTTTATTTTCTTTTAGACGTTGCCGTGTTACAGCAGAAATATTCCCTGTTGCTGTCCAGTTTTCAAGTGCCTCCTCAAAAAGTGGTTGGACAGGAGTAGTCGGAAGAAATAATAAATAGTAATTTGGCAGTTCCCACGTATGCATACCCGGTTGTTTCAATGCCAATAGTTCATTATCTGACTTTCCACATAATCCACATGTATCTCCCGTATAATCAACAATTGTCATGGATGAATCAAATAAATAGAGCTGTCCTACATTTTCCTCAGCTCTCTTCACTAAATAATCAGCAATTTTAACCGTCTTCCCTTTCTCTACAACTGCATCATCTTCAATTTCAAAGGAGCTCATTACATGAATGTTGTCACCGACACGTTCATTGATAAAGATAGCGAAAAACACCAGACTTATAATAAAACCTGAAATGATCAATAGATAGAATATGATGAAATACGACACAAAACGTAGTGTTAATTTTCCAGCAGACTTCATGAAGAAATGTCTCCAACAAGCTTATAGCCAATACCTCTGACAGTAATAATGCAGGTCGGCTTTCCAGGATTTTTTTCTATTTTTTCTCGCAGCTTTCTTATATGTACCATCACTGTATTATCATCAAATAAGCAATCGCCCCATACGCGCTCGTATATTTGCTCTTTTGATAACACTTGCCCTACATTGTCACATAAATATTTTAATAAATGAAACAAGCGACCACTGATTATTTCCTTCACCCCGTCTACCTCGATTTCTGCTGCGTCAATGTCAAATGTAAAACGGCTGCAAGTAAATACATGATTTTCTGGTACACTCTTTTTCTTCATGTAACGGACTAACTGTACCTTTACTCGTGCTACAAGCTCTAATGGGTTAAATGGTTTTGTAATATAATCATCTGCACCATTCATAAAACCGCGAAGCTTATCTGCATCACTGCTTTTTGCAGTTAAATAAAAAATAGGGGCATCACTTTTTTCCCGAATCCTATTCGCGATATCCAGCCCACTTCCATCTGGCAGCATGATATCTAATAGATAAAAGTCAAATGTTTTAGTATTCATTTCATCTTTTGCTTCTTCAATTGTGTTACATAATGTAATATTGGTAATTCCTTCTTTTCTTAAAATGATTTCAATCATTTCAGCAATGGCACGTTCATCCTCTAACACTAAAATTGATGCGTCCTGCATTTCCTCACCTACTTTTAAGATTAATTTAAGGTAGTCATTATTTCACCATAAGCTTCCTTCACTATTCTATGTATAAGATAACCAATTAAGGAGATAAAACGCAATGACAACTAAACGAGTTACTTTCATTGATACGATGCGTGGATTTAGTTTATTTGGCATCTTAATGGCGAATTTACTGATTTTCCAGTACGGGATGTATGGCAAAGATGAATTAAAAAATCTTTCTACCTTAGATAATGGAGCTTTATATTTTGTGAAAATTGTGATTGAAGGCTCGTTTATGCCTATCTTCACTATATTATTCGGCTTCTCACTTATTAAATTGATTGAATCCATTCGCAGAAAAAAGAATAAAAGTCGCTGGTCTATTTTACGCCGTGCTACTGGCTTGATTGCTCTCGGCTTACTTCATTCCACTTTATTATGGGAAGGCGATATTCTATTTTCTTATGGCTGTATGACTTTATTTTTGATTCCTTTTATTAATCGGAAGCCGAAAACGCTATTTATATGGGCCAGTATCCTTTTCGTCCTAACAACGGCATTAACATACGGCTCTATGGAAGCTTCAAAAAAGGAACAAAAAGAGCTAGATACCTATATTGAAAAAGCAGATAACGTTTACGCTAACGGAAGCTACTCAGAAATTTTTGATTTTCGAGCTAATGCTGAAGTACCGGGAATGGAAGAGCCAGCCTTCCTCTTCATTTTATTAATTTTTACACCGTTGTTCTACGCACCTCTATTCCTTTTCGGTATGGCACTTGCTAAAAAGCAAGCCTTCATGGAGATGGATAAGGAAATGAAATGGTATAAGCTAGGTACTCTCCTCGTTCCTATTGGGCTCGTATGTAAAAGTCTAAGTTTTATAGAAAGTGCCTTTTCTTCCATCTTATTAATGGGTGGTGCTCAGTTACTAGCGGTTGGCTATGTTTGCCTTGCAGCACTCATTTATAAAACACGTCCTGTACAACTACTTGCACCAGCATTTGAGAGCGTTGGAAAACTGTCATTAACCAATTATTTACTACAAACCATTATTTGTACAACTGTTTTTTATGGCTATGGTCTCGGATTATACGGTAAACTAGGCGTCTTTGGTGGTATCCTATTCGGAATCGTTGTATATGGCTTGCAATGTGTTTTCAGCCTTGCCTATTTAAAGAAATTTAAACGTGGCCCATTTGAGACAATCTTACGGATATGGACGAATTGGTCTTGGACTGGGCAGGTAAAATAAAACTCAACAGGTAGGCAAATAAGAAAGGAATTATTTTATATGAATAGTGACACTAAAGAAGACTTTACAGACTCATGGTGGTTTTTAGGTATTTGTGCGGCTGTAGCAGTGATTCTAACACTACTTGCATTTTCATAGACAATTGCATGGAATTCGTTTTCATTTGCCCCCTACTGTATACTAGAACTACAACTATACAGCTTAGGGGGCATTTTGTTGTTACAGCGTATTATGATTACTGGCTATAAGCCACATGAACTTGGTATTTTTAATGATAAACATCCTGGCATTGCCATCATAAAAAAAGCACTGGAAGCCCGTCTACGCACACTACTTGATGAAGGACTGGAATGGGTTATTATCAGTGGTCAGCAGGGTGTAGAATCTTGGAGTGCTGAAGTTGTTTTAATGCTTAAAAAAGAATTTCCACATTTAAAATATGCCGTTATTACACCATTTTTAGAGCAAGAAAAAAATTGGCAGGACCTAAAAAAGGAAAAATATCAAACATTAATTGCCCAAGCCGATTTTGTTACAAGCGTGACCAAAAAACCATACGAAGCACCCTGGCAATTTGTTGAGAAGGATAAATTTATTATTCAAAATACAGATGGGCTTTTATTAATTTACGATGAAGAAAATGAAGGTTCTCCGAAATATATTAAGCGACTTGCTGAAAAATATATGGAATCTCATGACTACACTCTTTTAATCGTAAATGCCTATGATTTACAAGTAATAGCAGAGGACATACAGCAACAAGATTGGTAGAAAAATATTGATATAATTTTCTGATAATTATATACTAAAATTAATAAAACCCTTATTTGTAACTAGTTCACATACGGACGTTACTAATAATTTGAAAGGAGCTATCATCATTTGAATAAACAGATTGAAATGATTCTTGAAGCTTCTCCCGTAAATGTTGCTCACGATACCTACCGCAGAGAATGCCGCTATACACGAGGAATTCATATTGAAGAACAAGAATTTCTAGCTATTTTAAATACAATGAGCAATGATGCACGCCTCTATTTCGATTTCCATAATCCTCGGAAAGAGATTAAAAAAGGAACCTATTTAAATGGACACTCTGGTCTAGCCTACAATATTTATGATTACTATAAACAAAATTATAAAATTGAAGTTTCCGAATTAATTAACGGTAAAGATTTTTATGTAAAAATAATATAAAATGTAAGCCCCTTTAAAGTTTTACCTTTAAAGGGGCCTCTTTGATTTTATAGATCTGCTACTTGAGCACCTAATTCTTTATCATTGTACATTTCTGTATCCAATTCTTTTGTAATACGTGCTGTTGTAACACCCGCTGTCATTGACCCACTTACATTTAATGCTGTACGTCCCATATCAATTAAAGGCTCTACAGAAATTAATACACCTGCAAGTGCAATTGGTAAATCAAGTGCTGATAACACAAGAATAGCTGCAAATGTTGCACCACCACCAACACCTGCTACACCAAATGAGCTAACCGCTACTACCGCGATAACTGTAATAATGAAGATAGGATCGAGTGGATTAATGCCAACTGTTGGTGCGATCATAATTGCTAACATAGCAGGATATACACCAGCACAGCCATTTTGACCGATTGATAATCCGAATGAGCCTGAGAAGTTTGCAATACCCTCAGATACCCCAAGACGACCTGTTTGCGTTTTAATATTCATCGGTAAAGTACCCGCACTAGAACGAGATGTAAAGGCGAATAATAATGTCTCTGCAGATTTTTTCAAATACGTGAATGGATTTAATCCGCTTAATGTCAGAATTAATAAGTGTACTAGTAAAACAATAAATAACGCCACATAAGAAGCAATAACAAACTTACCTAAATTGTAAATCGCACCGAAATCTGATGTTGCAACAGTACGAGCCATAATAGCCAAAATGCCGTATGGTGTTAATCGTAAGACAATCGTTACGACACCCATTACAAGGGCATAGATTGCATCTAAGCCTTTTTTAATTGTAGCTGCTGTCCCCTCATCCTTACGTGCCACACGTAAATAAGCAAAACCAAGGAATGCTGAGAAAATAACAACCGCAATTGTTGAAGTAGAACGAGCACCTGTTAAATCAAGGAATGGATTTGCAGGGAATAGCTCGATAATTTGTGTTGGTAGATCTGGAGCTGCTAAGCCCGTTGTTTTTTCTTCAAGATATTGACCACGTGCAGTTTCTGCATCACCTTGTAAAATTTGTGTTGCATCTAAATCAAATACGGTTGCAGAAAAAATACCGACAGCCGCAGAAACCGCTGTTGTACCAATTAAAATGGCTAGAATAAGAGCTGCCATTTTCCCAAAGTTTTTGCCAATCTTCATTTTCGTAAAGGCAATTAAAATAGAAATAAAGACTAGTGGCATTGCTACCATTTGTAGCAATTTTACATATCCTGTACCTATAATGTTGTACCAAGATGTTGTTTTGGCTAACACTTCAGAATCTATACCATAGATAAAATGAAGTCCAAGACCAAGTACAATCCCTAAACCTAAACCTGCAAAAACACGATTTGAAAACTTGACGTGTTTTTTATTCATAACATATAAAATTCCAACGAACACAAGTAACACTGCTACGTTAAGAATGATTTGTAAATTCGACAATGGAATGCCTCCTAAGATGTTTTATAATAATGTAATCGAATTATATACCCATAATCCCTATAATTCAAGTATGTTTTATTAAGATTAATAAATTCCTAAAATAAAAACGATTTCTTCCTTTGATTATGCCCTTAAAATTAAAATCAATAATATTTATTAGCAATAAGTAAAAGGAGCCATTATAAAAGGGAATAGTAGATAGTTATCGAAAACGTTCATGAGGCTAACTTTTAACGTATAGACAGCTAAACTATAAGGCTTGATAGAATTGCTCATTTCAGTTGTATTAATATTCTAGTCAAAAACATAGAAGTTGGTGACAAAATGGTTACCAGAATTTTAAAATTGTTCATATTAACTACAAAATCTATACCCAAAATGCCTTACTGACGAACAAAAAACAAAACAGTCAATTGAAAGGTAGAAATGGATTCCCGTTGCAGGCTACTTGACTCCAACCTACAAAAGTATTACCTTTTTAGCAAAGGTTTTCAAATAAGGCGAAGGTCTTCACTACTCTTTATGGAGAGGTGTTGTCACACATCACTTCCCCACATTGAAAATAAGAGCTTATTCCCTCTAAAAATAATGGGCTATTTAATCGCTATATTACTATGAAAAAAAGTAAAGACACTTTGCAGAATGGTTGATTGGAGTGGAGCCAGCGTCACTCCTAGGGGATTTAGTGAACTGCACCCAAAATATTGGACTTAAAAATCTAATTTAGGAGGTGCAGTTAGTGATTACTGATGAACAAAAATTAGCCGCTGTTCTAGCTTACTTTGAAGAAAAGGAAAGTCCGTATCAGATTGCCAATCGATTGCAGATTGATCGACATCACATTCGATTATGGATTGAATTATATCGCTATCATGGCATCGAAGGAATTATTCGTCCTCAAGGGTTCACGAATTACGAAGATTCTTTTAAAATAAAAGTAATTCAACACATGATAGAGACGGGCGATTCGCTCCTTCAGACTGCTGCGAAGTTTAATATTCCTTCTCGTGAAACCATTCGGAGATGGAAAAAACAATGGATGTCAACGGCTGATAAGGTACTCTATCAAATAGAAAAGGAGTGCCAATCGATGCCAAAAAAACAACCACCTTCGTCTGACTTAAACGAAAAAACAATGGAAGAGTTAAAAGCGGAAATTGACTATTTACGTATGGAAAACGCCTATTTAAAAAAGTTGAAAGCCTTAGTTCAAGAAAAGGAAGCATTCAAACCGAAGAAAAAGTGAGAGCTGTGTATGAGCTAAGGCTGGAATTTCCACTTCAAGCTCTATTCAAAGTCGCGAAACTTAAGAAAAGTACGTATTATTATCATCTTCAAAAATGGGTAAAACCAGATAAATATCAGGCGATCAAAGAACGAATCCAGATACTTTTTCATTACCATAAGGGTCGTTATGGCTATCGTCGTATTTGTCTTGCACTCCGAAATGAAGGGATTTTAATCAACCACAAAGCAGTCCAACGATTGATGAAAGAATTGGGCTTAAAAGGGACGGTACGCCCTAAAAAATACCGTTCGTATAAAGGGACAGTCGGCTATGTCGCAGAGAATGTCATCCAACGTGATTTTGAAGCTACTGCACCCAATCAGAAATGGGTAACCGATGTCACAGAGTTTAAAATAAATGGTCAAAAACTCTATATATCGGCTGTATTAGATTTATTCAATCGAGAAATCGTTGGATATGAGGTTTCGAAAGCACCCAATTTTGAGTTAGTTCAACAGTCTTTTAAAATGGCGTTTACGTATACAAAGTTATCGAAAAAGAGTGGCTTAATCATCCATTCTGATCAAGGATGGTTATATCAAATACCACGTTTTAAAGAGCTATTGGCAACGCATGAAATCAAGCAAAGTATGTCACGGAAAGGAAATTGTTTAGATAATGCCGTAATCGAAAGTTTTTTTGGCATTTTGAAATCTGAATTTCTATATACGACAACGTTTCACACCTATGAAGAATTCAAAAAAGCATTAGCAGACTATATCCATTATTACAATCATGAACGGATAAAAATAAAACTCAACGGAAAAAGTCCAGTTGAGTTTCGAAGGGTTTCTTAAAAGTTCTAATTTTTGGGGTCAGATCATTAGCGTCACAGATGAGACCCTGGAGCGAGCGTAAGTGAGTGAAGCGGCTCATCGGACGCCCCCTGGAAAGGGCGCTGGCGGAACGGAAATCAACCTCTCACCTTGCAAAGTTGCTTTTTCTGCCTTTGACATGATCTTTTTTCAACAACATGAAAAACCTACATCGTTTAATGAACGAAGTAGGTTTTTTGTTCGTTGATAAGGTAACAGCTGCCTGCAATTTTTTTACACTGCTTTTTCACGTGTGTGACCGCATTGGATAATTGTTCGACGGAGTTAAAATACTGATATTCATTCGTAATAACGGCAATGGATAAGGATGTACATGTTAGAGTACCTAGCTCACCCGCTCTATTAGCTACCTGCACATACACTAAATCCTCTAGCTCATAAAAGCTTAAAATATTGGCATCAAAGTCATCTATGATCTTCTGACAAATCTTTTCTATTTCATAATGCGGAAGGATGGCAACAAAATCGTCGCCACCAATATGCCCTAAAAAATCTTCCGCCCCACAGATATATCTTTTTAGTATATCTGTTAAATAACGTAAAATTTTATCCCCTTTATTAAAGCCATATGTGTCATTGTAGGATTTAAAATGATCTAAATCAAAATAGATCAAACTATAGTGTGCTAGCTGTAATGCTTCCTCTAGCTTTTCATCGATTAATGTATTGCCTGGAAGACTACTTAACGGATTTAAAAAACTGGCGATAGCTACTTGTGTATCAACAAGCTTTAACAGTAACTCACGAATGCTAACCATTCCGTCATATAAGTCATTTTTCGTCACAATGATATCATCATATAAGTCTTCAGGAGGTCTAGACATCGCTAGTGTACTAACCTCAGTGATTGGAATATAGCGATCTACTATTAAAGGATTTTCTTTAATGATAAGTTGATTTTGCCGTCCCATAAATAAATGATAGCCATATTGAGTACCTATTTTTTGATAGAAATGTGTGCGTGTAATATGTCCAATTGGTTTTTCATCCCGAACGACAACAATACTACGCAATGAAGGATTACTTGTAAAAAGTACATCTACTTCTTTATTTTTCACAAATTCATCAATACATGGAACCTTTTCAATGACTTCCCCTATCTTCATTGTCACCCACCCTTATTTTCCCCAATTGTATTTCCTTTGCGGGCTTTCCTATTGCATAACCTTGTGCATAGTGAATGCCAATATGATGCAGATACGCCAGCTCTTCTTGTCGCTCAATCCCTTCAGCAATCATTTTAGTGTTAGCTTGCTCGGCATACTTCATTAATAAGGTAACGAGTTGTTGCTGTTCGCTGTTTTGATCGATAAATTGAATTAAGGAACGGTCTAATTTAATGAATTCTGGCTTTAAATAAATGAGCGTTTTTAAACTATTATAGCCTGAGCCTACATCGTCCACTGCTATGCGATAGCCCTGTGATCGATAATGTGATAATACACGCTCAAACTCTACAAAATCTATCACGGCACTACGCTCAGTTAATTCAAACACGACTTGCTGCGGTTTAATGCCAAGTTCCTTTAGCAATTGCAGTGTTTCTCCACAATGGTAATTTTTATCTACTAATACATTTGGATGTATATTAAGAAAGACTAAGAAGTTTTTATTCGCCAAATCGTTAGGCATACGTTCCTTAAATCGTTGTAAGGAAAGATTTCGACAAAAACATTCAAATAAAAATACACAATCTGTTTGTCCAACAAACTCATAAAACTGGTCGACACTATTAAATAATGCTGAGGAAACTGGACGGTTTAATGCTTCAAATCCCATCGTTTGTTTTGACTGTAAATCTACAATAGGTTGAAAATATGTATGTAAATCGTTATGCTGAATAATTTGTTTCAATGCTTTTAAACGTTTCATATATAACGTATTGCTTTGATGTTGCCCATATAAATATTTAAAAAAAGAAAATATATTACTAGTTTTTATATTTTGCCCCACAGCAGACTCCATTCTTGCACCTCTTCAATTGGTTATTATGGTTCATTGTACGCTTTGATTGTAAATAGACTGTGAATCGTATGTAAAAAGAGCAAGCACACACACTAGACTTTGACCGTTTATTAGCGTAGTAAATATTTCATAATATTAAATATATTACAAATAATTTATTTGATATAAATTATTGTTAGTGTATGATTGTAATAATAGGTTTATATTACCTATTATAATATTTTGCGTTTTTACCTATCGATCTTAATAGGGAAACCTATTTAGATATAAAAATTATTCAAGGGAGGATCCTGTTAATGAGCTTGTCTATTCAACAATTATTGGAGAACAAAGGAATTACACCGAAACCTGAACACCTTGAACTATTAAAAACACGCTGGGAGGGCATGCAGTCACTTCGTAGCAATTTAGAAGGTATTGCGATTGATGATGCAGATATCGCGGTACGTAGTATTCCTGGAGGTGATCATATTGACAACTGATTTACATTTAAAATCCGTTGAAGAGTTGGCACCCTTACTTGCATCGAAGACACTATCTCCCGTGGAATTAACGAAGGCGATTTTAGATTTTGCTGAGGAAAGTCAGCCTAAAATTAATTCCTATATGGCCTTTTACAGGGAAGAAGCTTTAGCAAAGGCAAAAGAAGTGGAACAGGAAATTCTCCAAGGCCACTATAAAGGCATGTATCATGGGATTCCGATGGCCTTAAAAGATAACTTGTATTTCAAAGATAAGATAACAACGATGTCCTCAAAAATTCATAAGGACTTCGTTTCTGATTATGATGCGACAGTGGTTGAAAAACTTCGTGACGCTGGTGTAATTTTCACTGGAAAACTAAGCATGCATGAATATGCTTGGGGAATTACCAATAACAATCCTCATTACGGACCTGTTCGCAACCCATGGGATTTAGATAAAATCCCTGGCGGTTCTAGCGGCGGCTCTGGGGCGGCTGTTGCAGCAGGGGCCAGTGTTGCTTCATTAGGAACGGATACAGCTGGTTCCATTCGAATTCCATCCTCTGCTTGTGGCATTGTTGGTTTAAAACCTACACACGGTCGTGTAAGTAAATATGGCTGTTACCCACTCGCTTGGAGTTTAGACCATATTGGCCCAATGACAAAGACAGTAAAGGATGCAGCAGGCTTGCTTGAAGTCATTTCTGGCTTTGATCATCGAGACCCTACTTGCATTGACGTTCCAACAGACAACTACGTGCAGCAGCTTTCTGGCAATATCAAGGATTTAGTGATTGGTATCAATGAAGAATACTTCTTTAAAAATGTGGATGCTGATATAGAAAAAGCTGTTCGAGCAAGTATTCAAAACTTAGTAGATCAAGGTGCGAAAGTGGAAGTAGTGCGAATTCCTTCATTACAATATGCAGAATGGGCAGAGCTTGTGACGTCCCTTTCGGAGGCGGCAGCTATACACCATTCCGATTTACAAGAGAGACCACAAGATTTTGGTGACGATATACGCCTACTCTTTGAGCTCGGTGAATTGCCTTCTGCAGTCGATTACTTACAGGCACAACAGGTACGTCGTCAAATCAAACAGGAGTTTACAGAGATTTTTAATAAGGTAGATGTGCTTATTACCCCTACTCTACCTGTTGTGGCTAATACAATTGGTGATGATTTCGCAGAGTTAAATGGTCAAAAAGTGGATTTAATTGATAATATTATTCGCTTTACAGGCCCTAGCAACTTAACAGGCTTACCTGCCCTTTCCGTTCCTTGTGGCTTTAAAGGGAATTTACCAATAGGGCTACAAATTATTGGCCCTGCCTTTAAAGAAGGACGCATTTTAAATGTAGGGTATGCCGTTGAGCAAACGAATCCACTGAGAAATAGAAAGCCAAATATTTTTGCTAACATTTAAACGATAAGTACTGAAATCTGCTCACTTCACGGTTTACCGCTGAATGAGCAGATTTTTTTGTGGTGGATATCCATTTGCATGAATACAAATGGTTTTTTATGAACAAGTAAATTTATAATAGAAGTTAGTACCTTACTACAAGAAAGGCAATGGTCCGTTTATGAATGTAGAAAATTTTTTACAATTACCCATTACAAAGAATTTCACCGTTGTCGCTGGCCACAACGGTTTGCATAAAGCTGTTCAAAATGTAGAGATTTTAGACTTTGAATTTTCACCAGACATACACCATGTGCGAGATACAATTTTCACGCCCAACAGCGTTGTATTAAGTAGTTTATTATTTGCCAAACAAAAGCCTGAGTATTTATTAAATGCAGTAAAAAATCTAGTGGAGCTCGGGGCGAGTGCCTTAGCTTATAAGCCTGTTATTTTCAGAGATTTACCTGAAGAGGTTTTGACTTATGCAGAGGAACAAGATTTTCCTATTTTAAGATTTGGTGGAGATGAGTTTTTTGAGAAGATTATTTTAGAAACAATGGCCTACGCTAAAACACAGGATTATTCATTCTTTTTAGAAACGATCTTACGGAGATTAATGGAGGAAGATATTACACAAGAGCAAATCAAATCCATTTTACAGCAGCTCAATAGACCCTTTGAAAAATATGTATTTGTAGCAACTTTACGAGCAAGTGACACATCTCACCATAACTGGATGCAAGCTATTTTTTCGTTAGAGCCACTACTTAAATCAGGTCTGATTTGTTCCTATAAGCAGAGCCTTTTTATCATCATGACACATCCATCCCAGCTGTTTCAATTTGACAAGGTGTTACATGAATGGTTAGCATTATATGCCATCCCAACGGAAAAGATCACTTTTGGCTATAGTAGTAGCTACGATACTCAAACTGGCTTCCCTATTGCTTTACGCGAAGCCTTCTTTGCTAGTATATTAGCTGAGATTGACATGCTGCCTAGCCTTCATTATAAGCATCTCGCATCGGATCGTTTATTAATTGAGTTGTATCGTAAAGATCCCATATTTGCAATGGATTATGTTACTTCTTTTTTAGCTCCTTTACTTGATGATAAGGCTGATCCCGATTTAATGGAAACTGCCATAACCTATATCGTAAAAAAAGGAAATATTAAGGAAGTTGCCGTAGCACAATTTTGTCATCCAAATACAATTCGCTATCGTATGGCTAAAATACGTCATTTAGTAGCACCGACAGATAATGATTATGTTTTTTATGAACACTTAGCTGCAGCCGTTAAATTGTACTTATTACATAGCAAGATAGGTTTTGAGTAATCGCTTTGGAATAAGTACAAAAAAACGCCTGAATATTTAGAAATAAAATCAAATTCTTTTCCTCACTCCTATGCTATTCTATTGAAGTCAGGAGGAAGAAAACATGAAAACTTACATAGCTGATGGCATGCTATTGATTACTGCAATCGTGTGGGGTAGTGGATTTGTTATAACGGCTATTGCCTTAGAATATTTAACAGCTTATCAAGTGATGGCTGGTAGATTTTTATTAGCTTCCATTATATTATTGGTTTTATTTGGTTCTCGATTAAAAAAAGCTTCGAAATCTGTTATTTGGAAGGGAGCTTTATTAGGTACAATTCTGTATATAGCATTCGCCCTTCAAACCGTTGGACTCCAATATACAACACCGTCTAAAAATGCCTTTTTAACCGCAGTGAATGTTATTATTGTTCCTTTAATAGCCTATGCGGTTTATAAACGCCGCATTGACGGCTATGAAATCATTGGTTCTCTAATTGCGATCGCAGGAATCGGCTTTTTATCACTACAAGGCTCATTAACAATGAATGTTGGGGATGCACTTTCTCTAGCATGTGCCGTTGCTTTTGCCTTTGATATCTTTTATACTAATCTTTTTGTTCAAAAAGAAGATGCCATTGCCCTTACCATTATTCAATTTCTCACGGCATCCTTTATAGGTGTTCTAGTCGTCATTAGCCAAGGGGATATCCCGACATCACTCGAAAAAGAAGCAATCTATTCGATTATTTACCTAGGTATTTTTTCTACGACAATTGCTTACCTCTTCCAAAATGTAGCCAATCAATATACAACTGCTACTAAAGCTGCGATTATCCTATCGACTGAATCTTTTTTCGGTATGGTGTTATCCGTCATTTTTTTGCATGAAATCTTAACAAGTCGCATGGTCGTAGGTGCAATACTTATTTTACTGGCTATACTCATTGCAGAGATCAAACCAGCACACCCTAAAAAGAAGCTAATGAAAACACTTGATAATCAGACGCCAAAATAGTTTCAGTTTTATACTGGGACTATTTTTACGTTCCTGATACTCGACTAGTAATAACGCTTGTCGTAATGCCCACTACCAACACGGTAATAATGGATAATAGGAAGGTTGATGTGGATAATAGGAAGCCTCCTATAACAATAACAATGGAATCAATAAAAAATATTAATATTCCAACATTGATACCTGTCTTGTCACAGATAAATTGAGCGATTAAGTCTGTCCCCCCTGTGCTTGTCTGAAAACGTAGCATCAGACCAATGCCGAAGCCAACAAGTATACCTCCCAAAATGGCACTGTAAAGCGCATCCATTTGGACAAGATTTCGCACAGGCTTTAACAAATCAATAATTACGGAAGATGCTATTAAGCCATGTATACTATTGTAAAAATAGGCTCTATATTTAAACCAAGCAATAATAAAAATGGGAATACTAATAATAATGATCATTAAACCGATTTTGAGCTTATATAGATAATGTAATATAAGCGCTAACCCTACTACTCCCCCATCTAAAATTTCATATGGCGTTAAAAATAAATTAATTCCTAACGACAATGAAATACTTCCTACTATAATGACAAGACCTTTTGTAAAGAAATACATATAACCCCCCTCCGTGATTAAGCATGTCTTATAGTATGAAAATAGGTTATCGAACATGTTATGAAATACCCTTAGATGTATAACCATTTTTATCGAGAACATTTGCTAAATTTCTTCGAAACCTATTCAATTATTTTTCGTATATACAGGTAAATTTTGATTTAACAAAGGGGATTATTGTATGGAGCATGCTTTATTGGAACAAGTTAAACATACTAGAACTTTTTTAAGACAAGAACAATTAGAAACAATCTTTGAAGAATTTGATGTTCAACGAATGAGTTTAACAGAGGGACAGCGCTTGGAAAAATACCGTAAAATGCTTGAAAGCCCATTTCGCTTTTTCCGTGGAAGTGCCTATCTATTTTATTTTGATATGACAAAATCCGCCTCAATCTTCCATACTCCTGATAGAAAACCAACTTGGATTCAAGGTGATATGCATATGGATAACTTCGGTGCTTTTCAAAATGAGGCAGGCGAGATTGTTTTTGATGTTAATGATTTCGATGAGGGCTATGTCGGCTCTTATTTATACGATATTATTCGCATGAGCGTCAGTATTGCGCTCTATTTAGAAGAACAAGGCTTACATAAGACAACTCAGGAAACGGCTATTCAGTATTTTCTCCGTAGCTACATAGATCAGCTAAAACGATTCCAGCGTAAGCAGGATAATCCTTTAACCTTGATGTTCACAAAGGACAATACAAAGGGACCAGCAAAGAGATTATTGAAAAAGCTTGATAAACGCCAGCGATCTCATTTTTTACAGGATATTTCGTATGTAAATGAGGATGGTCAGCGTGCCTTCTTATGGAATGAAGAAATTCAACCTGTTACTAGTGAAGAATACAGCGCCATTTCAAACGCACTATCTACATATAAAATTAGGGACATAGCTTATAAGTATGGCTCTGGTACAGCTTCCATCGGTTTAAAACGTTACTATATTTTAGTGGAAGACGAAAAAGGTGCGTCAGGAGTCGAGGATTTAGTGTTAGAAATGAAAGAGGTACGTACAGCAATTCCTGCCTACTTCCTCCCTTATCAGGAACTATTTTGGGCTCATTATGAGCATCAGGGAGCACGTGTAGTCGGAACTCAAAAAGCTATGCACCATTTAGAGGACCCACATTTAGCCTTTATCACGATGAATGGACAGGAATTTTATATTCGTGAACGTTCTCCTTATAAAAAGAAGATTAAGCCTAAAAACTATAAGGATGTAGAGGATTACTTTACTACAACATCACTTATGGGGAAAATTGCTGCTAAAATACATGCACGAGCTGATATCGATTATTCTCATGTTTTTACCTATCACAGCGAGGAGGAGATTTTAAAAGCGATCGGCAAAGAGCGTGATGTATTTATAGAGCATACAATTTTACAAGCCATGAGCTACAAGGAAATTGTCTACACAGACTTTAGTTTATTTAAAGACTGGGTAGAAACAAAATTTAATTAACATCCTAAAAAAGGGACCTCGGCATTTAGCAGAGGTCCTTCCTTATTAAATTATTTTTGCTTAGCCTTCATACGAGCAAGCAAAAAGCCGCCCTTAAATGATTTAGGCTCATACGAGATAATAAAGGCATTCGGCTCAAATTGCTCTACTATTTGAAAGAGCTCCCCTTCACGATTTCTCTTCGTTAAAATTTCATATTTATAGCGATTACTATCTCGCCCTTCTCCGATATAAATCGTGACTGCAAACCCTTCGTTACGAAGAAATTTCACAAGCTCTTCATTCTTATTTTGCGTATTAATGGTTGTATAAACATAGCCTATCGCTAGCTTACGTTCTATTTTTGCTCCTAAAAATATACCTAATCCAAATCCAACTGCATAGACAACCATAGATAACATGCTTTGCTTCCCACTAAAAACGAGTGAAAGGCCAAATACATACACTAACATCTCCAGCATACCAAATATCGCTGCAAGGAATGTAATATTCTTTACCAAAAATATTGTTCGTAATGTTAAAAAAGGTACATAAACTAATTGAAGAATTAATATTAAAACGATACTTTGCATTTGTACTAGCCCTTTCTCAGAGTAGTTATATATAAGTGTATGTTGAAAGAGAGAATTACATTCTATTAAAAACCATCCTCATTTTTAAATTCCCCTTATAACCCGATATTAAACATCGAACATAACAAAAAAAGTGTAATTTTACACCTACACTGTTATATGATATTATCTAAAAGAGTTGAGGAATAACATGATGATGCTGCTATTAATCGTAAGCTTAGGCATGGAAATTGGTTTTTCATTGATCAATGTTATATTACTTTTCCCAAAGCTCTATACGTCTTCCTTCAGGATCTTCAATCCAAATGAATTGTCCAAATTCATTCATCGTCTTGTCCATTACAAAGGGAATACCCATTTTTTCTAAATGCTTGATGCTATCATCTAGATTTTCCACTTGAAAGTTTAACATTACTTGTTGTTCTGTTGGAAAATAGCTATCACTTTCAGAAAAGAAAGAGAAGACCGTTTCATTGTCTGATTGTGGCGTAATAATAGTACCATTCCAATTTTCAATTTCAATGTTCAAGACTTTACTGTACCATTTTTTGATTTCCTCAAGATTTTTAGTTCTCCAAAAGATCCCTCCAAAGCCCTTTATATTCACAAATAACCCCTTCCTATCCTATTATTAGTTATTCATTCTAAATTCTAGTTTTGAGAGTGAATTCCTTCTATTTCTCTGTTCATATCTACTTTTTTACACAAAAAAGTCACCTACTTTCAACTAAACGACTAGTCAAAAATAGATAACTTTTAGGATTCTTTATACTTCACCATGCATCGGGTCTTGCTTATGCTTAGGCCCAATCATATTGAATAAAATATTAAGGATAATCGCTGTGACAGAACCACAGACGATACCGTTGGATGTTAAAATAGACACTTTTTCTGGTAGTGCATCAAAAATGCCAGGAACGACTGATACACCGACCCCTAAACTTACTGCAATCGCAGCAATCATCGCATTTTCTGCTGATTCGTTCATAACTGGTACAAGCATCCCCATACCTTGTGTAATCACCATTCCGAACATCGCTAACATTGCCGCACCTAGTACGGATGTTGGAATAATCGTTGTTAATGCTGCGATTTTTGGTAGGAAACCAAGTGCTACTAGTAATCCACCTGTGATGTAAATGACTTTACGGTCTTTTACGCCTGACATACGTGTAAGTCCCACGTTTTGTGAGAACAGGTAATACCGAGGCTCCTATTCATTCGTTATATAATTAACTATATTACATTTTATTAATCCCACATATTAGATAGTCGCCTATTAATAACTATCTTCTTTTTTCCAATATACACTACTATCAACACGCTCTGCAATAAAACTTATTCGGTTTTTTCCAATCTCTCAATTTCAGACGTTAGATATTCCTTTATTATTTTAGGTTTATTATCTCGATAAAAAATAGAAACCGCTAAATCGCAAGCGTCATCTTGTATTCTCTCTTTACTGGTACGTGCATGTACAAATTCAATTACGGCTACCTCTAGGTTATTTAATCTACGTTCCCCATTCCGTAACTTCTCGCTAAAGTCTACACGATCCTGCATTTTACTAAGAATTATGCGAATTTGACCATCCGTTAGATTTAACTCCTCCATAATCTCTCCGATAGTAAACGAATCTTTTTCCCACATTTTTAATCATCTCGCTTTCACTTCGCTATTCTAGCGTAAATTTAAACAGCTAGGTATCCGCAAAATTACCTCAACTATATAAAGAGAATTGAAGGAAAGTCGTCCGATATTATTCGGTAGCACTTTGAGATATTGTTATATTACGGAGAAATCGCTATGACGCAAAACTGACGCAAGTTAAATCAGATTAAAATATTCCTAAAATAGTAATAAATAACATATATAACCTATGCAATAGGCAGCATTCAGACGATTCCACACGCACTACTATCCGACACAACTATTTTCGCTACGTCTGACAGCGCAAAAAGTCGGCTTGTTTTTAAAATAGTATCTGTAATTATCGGACAGCAGAAAGCGCCTGTAGGAAATATGCGGCTTGGGGAATTTTCGATTTATTCGACGCTAAATTGACGCAATGAATACAGACTGAATAAATATTCGTTTATAACTTCCCATAAGCTTAATTATGTAAACTAAAAATAGCTACGAAACGTTGATACAACTGACTTTTTCAACTTCTTCATAAAAACAATATATACACAACCTTATACATTGTTGATATACCGCAATTCTTGCGACTATCTCTGTTTATACATGCGTTACAATACTGCATAAAATGCTGTATAAAATATCGGATAAATTGTCAGATAACGATTTGTTTTCAAGGTAGCGCGTCCGCCAGCGCCTTCTACCCGATGTTTCCTCGTATTTCGGAATCAAACGGAAGCCTCAACGCTCCTTTAACGCAAAAAAAGACGGCAGTCAGCCGAAGCCAACCACCGCCATTTAACACTTTAACGCTCTAAAACGTTGATATATCGCTATTTATAAGCGTGCTTTAATACTCGCCAACTTAGCTGCAACTGCATCTGGATCGGCTGTCGGCGCTTTAATCTCAAGTTCCGCCTTGTCAACGAGCATACCCATCGTTTGCATGTATAGTTTCATCATCGAGGCATTACCCGCCTCACATTCGTTAATAAGCGCCTGCATAACCCGTGTACGATTATCAGCTAAATACGTATCCGTTACCGCTGACTTATAATCTAACATCGCAGGCAACTGTCTCCATTTACGCAATGTTCGATCAGATACGCCAATCTCATTTGCAATGTCAACATAAGAACGACGCTTACCCTTCGGTAATAGATCGTTTTCATAAATTAATTCGGCAGCCTTCGCCTGATCGGCCGTCAGTTCTTTTAAAATACCTTCTAGTTTACTTGCCATTTAACTAACTCCTCTCGTTTATCAGCGTAGTATTGATCAAAATTTCCGTCATAGTCACCTTTATAAGCATCCTCGAAATAAACGGAATAAGGTGTTTCTTCAATGATACTTACAAGCATATCCGCTAAATTTGCGAAGTGCATTCTACTATTACCATTTGTAGCGATCCGTAATAAAGCAGCAATCAGTGTACACGTAGAACCTAGTATTAAATCCTTTGCTTCTCTCGCAACCTTTAGCATACCTAACCAATCGTTAACACGTTCTTGTTCACCCAACGGTACAATTTCCTTTGCCGTTAGTAATAATTCTGCGTAATCTGCTAAAAACGCCTTTATGTCTGCTAAATTACGTTTATATGCCTGTTCTGCCCAAACGTCACTAACAGGTGGGAACGGTATTTTACAATAACCTCGCTCCATATTTGCCGCATCAATCTCACTTTGTAAACGCTCAATGTCCGCTTTTATTTCTTCCATAGTTGATGATCGTTTCATTTCATCTACTTCCTTTCTTTAATATAAAAAAGACAAGCACATTTAAGCGCCTGCCTTCTTCGTCATTCATCCGATAACGATAATACATATAGTTGTTGCTGATGTTCTGCTTCGAAAACTAACACACGAACGCCTACTTTCAGCTTATTCTCGTATTCAATAGTCGCGACTTGACCGTTTATCCTCACCGTTTCAGTGTAAGGCAATAATTGCGGATTGCACACGAGAAAAGGATCAGGCGTATCAATTGTGTCACCGTCCAGGAGAATACTAATTGGATTCTCACTCGTAACGGTTGCTATCTTTAGAGTACCGCCAGGATTATATCCCACGGCCTGCATTATCCCAACCAACCGCGTACCACCACTACCTTCTATAGGAACCTTTGGTTTAATAAGCAACTTGCATCGCCTGCTTTTCTATTAATTTTGCTAACCCTAACGCAATCTTGTCGATGTCTGCATTTTCTCGAACTTCCATCTTTTCAACATTAAACGTAGGAGTAATGTTAACAACGCTAGGTGTACTTTTCTCACTACTAGGGACATTTGTTGTGCTGTACGATTTGTAGGTTGCCTTATTTACCACGCCTCGCTCTACCTGTTCGTACTTTATATGATCAAAACTCGAACCCGATGTTCTTCCACTTAAAAGCGAGCGATATTGATCCGCCTCTTGCGCCGTTAATACCATTTCATTGCGATGTAATAGCGCCCGGTAATTATTCGATGGTACTCTTGCCAGTCCATGATAATGTGAGCCATCCGGTTTACCACCGTTCCCCGGAATCAACTTCTTAGCCCAACTGACAGCGCCTGAACCAATCTTTCCAATCCAATCCGGAACTTTAACCTTCCCTAAAATACTTGCGAACTCTTTTAAATGTCCAGCAGCCGTACTTATCCAGCTACCTACTGTTTTAAACACTGGCGTCAACGCTTTTACCACTTCCGTTGCCATACCGAATGCTTGAGTAAACGCTCCAGCCAGGAATGCTACGAATGGTCCAACGATTGTATCCCACCCCAAACGTAATACCTGGAATACTACGCCAAGCACCGCACCAAACAACTTGAGAATTGGTCCAGTTACTCCCCAGAACATCTGAAACGCTGCTGTAATGAACTGAATCGCTGGAGCAAGTACGTTATTCCACGCTAGAACCGCAATATCAGCGATAATCTTTAAATTCGTCCATAATCCGTTTAAGATTGGCTTCACAATGCCCCATAATGATTGAAGTACCGGCACTACAACGTTGTATATCGAGGTAAATACTGATGAAAACTGTTCCTTCATCGTTGCAACTCGCGTCATAATGGCGTTGATTTGATCCGATGAAAACAAAGCCTTTAGCACGCCTCTAACTCCGCCTACCTTAAATAAATCGAATAATGCACGAACTTTCGTTTTGATTCCGTCTACTATCGTGTTAATCTGATTCGCAATATCAGGAGGAAATAGCGCACTAATTAAGCCGCCTGTTCCGCCTGTCTTAAATGCGGACATGAGCGTTTTAACCTTGCCGACTATGCCGTCAATGATCCCTCTAAACGTTTTACTGTTTTCGTAAAGAGCCTTAAATCCAACGGCTGCAGCTGATATCCCCATCGCTATTAGCGCGATTGGATTTGCCAACGCGGAAATTGTTCCAACTACAGCCAAAGCACCAACAAACGTTGCGAATGCGCCTGCAGCATAAGCAATTGGTTTACGAAACTTCACGAATAAGTCATAGAGTGCTATTGCTCTGTCGGTCGCTTTGCCGAGCATACTACCCAATTTATTGCTGATAGAAGTCGTATCAAGACCATCAAACATCTTATTTAGTCGCCTTAGAAAGTCCGCTAGTTTTGTATTGCTTTCCATTCCTATGTTTTTAAAGAACGTCTGTGACTTTTCCTCAAGTTGTGACCACAATCCTTTTGTCGTATTTCCCATCTTATTAACCATTTCATCTGTAACGCCCATTTTGGTTAATAATTTATCCAAACCGGCCATCTTAGCAGACATGCCGTCCATTTTAGTGATTTTTTGCAATTCCTTTTTATCTAGTCCGACCGCCTCGTACATTGAAACGTAGTCACCTTGCATAAGCTCTTTTGTTGAGAAAGCCGCCTGTTGAGTGTCTACGCCAGAAAGTGCTTGTATACGTTCAACTAGTCCCCAAACTTGTTTTAACTCATCAAGGTTCTTACTGATTCCTATGAATGCTTTTGAGTTTGTCATCATATCCGTACTGTTCAATACCGGACTATCAATTGCCGCCTTCTCAATCATTTGAAGATACTTTTTAGCTTGCTTATCATCGCCAAACATTCCACTAATAGCCATCGCATTTTGTTCATATCGCGCTGCAGCCCCAATCGTAGCATCAAAAAGACTGGATGCAGCATTCGCCGATAAATAAGCTCCCGCTAATCCAACAAGCGCGCTTTGCATACCGCTGAAACTCGCACTTAAGCCGCTAGCCCCCACGCGTAAGCCTGTCATCCGAGTAGAAAAGTTACCCATACGATTTGATGTTGAAGATACAGCGCTCCCAAACCTATTTAACGCTGTTTGAGATTGACTTACCGACTCACTTGTCGCTCTGCTTGTCCGATTCATGCGCTCCATCAATTGCGTTAATCTTCTCATACGGGACGATCCCTGGTCCCTCATTCTGAAAATTGCCGTTAGATTTATGGCCATTAGATACTATCAACTCTCTTTGCGACTAAATCTGCTAGACGGTCAGCTTGTTGACTTGCCGTAATGTATCGTTTGCGTGCGCTTCTATCACCCTCGGCGTATTCGATAGCTGCATTCAGCGACTCTAATCGTTTACGAGCATGGTCCGCTTGGATACGGCCACTCATTGCAATAGCTAGTAATGGTACTTTTAAAACGGTTGCCTGTTTAATTTTTAATTGCGGCACTTTACCGTGAAGGCGTTCAACTTCTACTACAAACTTAGCTGCAGCAAGTATTACTTCGTTATCGTCTAGTAATTGCGTTATTTCCTGCTTACGTTTGATTAGTTTCATCCCTTATATCCCCCTTGCGTTATTTTGAATAAAAAAAAGAGGCGCCGTAGCCGGTAGGAGCCACGACGCCCAAAATGCGGTGCTACAATACCGCTGAGTTCGGAGATTGGACACCAGGTTTTCCACGCCTAATGCCCTATGACAATTTACAGCCTCGTAGGTAAGACACGACTCACGCCGCATCAAAGGCTTGGTGGCGGAATAATCCGCCGTAATAAAAAAGAGGCAGCGAAATTAATCGCTAACCTCTTGGAATCTATTAACCTAAGTTTTTAATACGTGCGTGTGCTTTCTCTTGCTTAAATTCAAGTGTGTATTCACCGATAATCATGCCAGACTTTCTATCGCCATTCTCCGGTAATTCCTTATGGAAGAACGATCGACCGCCTAAAGGCTTAATTGCCATACGGTTAATATCGACGAAGAAGATTTCATCGTCTTTTACGTTGTTGTTCATGATAATCGGGAACTCTCCAAAATCGGTAACTAATTTATCAACTGTTTGTCCACGAGACGTCTCTGATTGAACAATGCGGACTTTATCGCTTTGTAAATCGCTAATAGCAACCTTTTGCACCGGTGAAACGATGTAAGCGTACTGACCTCCGCCAGCTAACCCACCATTTTTAAACACTGCATGCGCAATATCACGTAGCATAGTTAAATTAACTGCTGTATTGCTAGCGTTAACTACATTGGTTTTAATGAATTGGCGAATACCACTCATTTGACGTACAGAACCATCATCATACTTGATTCCACCGATTAACGCCTTTTCAAGTTGCAGCGCAAGTTCTAACTGCTTCTTAGCTTTTTCGTAGTTATATAAGTCGTCAATACCATATTGAGATACTTCTTCCGCGGATCCCGTTACTGAAACAGTGTCAGTAAAGATTTGCGTATAATTATCGACTCGAACACGTTGCTTGCTTCGAGCCTGTGTTGCGTCGGCACCTTCTGCTTTCTTAACGAATTGGAATACAAGCTTATCACCTACCACAATTGGAGCTGCATCTGTATCCGAGTAGCCACGCTCAACTGTAATTGTTTTGTCAAATGTATTTATACCTGTTACGAGTAAACGTTCTTCGTTAACATCTACGACAGCATCAACTACAAACGGCTCAACGCTATCAACTGCAATAGTTGTATCACTCTCCGTCGCTGGCGAGGTAGCTGTCGCAGTTGTTGCGAACATCTCATCTTCATACCAAATATGCGCTGTATTTGTTGTTGGTGCACTAAACCCTAAAAGGTTAATTAAAGGCGTCTGATTAGGATTTAATAATAAAACCTCATCTACTACCGATTCTTTTTTACCCACTAAGTTTGTTGTTTTAATTGTATTGTATGTCATTATCTACTACCTCCGAATTTTTTAAGTGTTTGTTTTAGTTTTGAATAACGTGCAATGTCTTCCGCACGACCACTTCGCTTTGCAACTGCAGCCGCATCTTGTAATTGCGCTTCATAGACTGCCTGCTCATTTGTTTGGCCAGCGTTTGTTGGAGAGCCGACCGGTTTTGGTTTTGGCTTTGCCTCCGATAAAACTGCGACTAGTTCATCCAATGAAGCATCATCGAGTTTTTCCAGATTTAAAAACGGTCGCAACTTATCAAAGTTAGTCACGCCAGCTTGTTCAAATTTTGATTGAATTTCTTGTTCTTTTGCACTCGCCTTTTGTTCGGCAATTTCTGCTTTAAGCTCGTCTAATTCTCTTGCCTTTTCAAGCAACTCGTCTATATCCGGAGTTTCTTTTTTTGGCTGCTCATCGACTTGCTCAACAACCTCGATTTGATCTTCTGTCATTTACTCACCCCCTTCGGAAAGCACTTGAATGTAATCAGACAATTGCCGAATTAATTCTGCGCTCTTTTTCCGTTCGCGAGCTAAACGCTTTTTAACGATCTCATTGACTTCCTCTTGCGTAAATATCTTCGTTTCTACAGTTACCTCATGTTTTTCGATTGTCATAGATATTCCTCCCTCTTGTTTTGGACCCCATTGAAAATTTGCTACGTATATTGACATGAATCTGTCATTTCGCTTGATTTAAGCGACGATAGAGCATTAGGTAAGGTGTTTGTTCATCTCAACGCTAACCCGTGTCTAACGAAGGCTTTTCCCCGATTTCATGTACACTTTTGTTAATCCGATTTTCTATACGTTTTGCTGCTCGATAGTCCGATTCAGGAACTCGCCACTGTAAACCGACGACTTGTCCATTCTTTTGGTATGTTGCTATGACTGACCAATCGCGGGACCTTTTAATGTTACGGATTTCACGCTCATGCGAGCTATCGATATAAAGTGCAAATGTTGTTTCTGTCTGCCTCCAAAGTTCAGCGGTAATCTTAGTCATCCCCTTTTACAATTATTTAGCCAAGCTCAACACTTTACGTTTGATAATTAATGTGTTATTGTGTAATCATGGATAATTCCATTTATTTTTTCGAAGTCGCGCAAAAAAGCAACGAATTCATCTGTAATTTCAAACTGTCGAGTGATAGCAGCTAATAACGCAGCTGACGGATATTTACGCATGTTCTCTACTTCACTAATTGTTGTTCGAGCGAAGCCGATTTTTGTAGCGAACTTTTCTTGAGTCAAACCATGATACGAACGTAGCGCTTTAATCGTGTGCGGTTTCATCACTTGTCCTCCTTTGTATTTAATTGTTCAATTTTGACACTAGGTGCTTAAAATAAAATGGGCTACTGCCCTTCACTAATATAGGGGTTCGTCCGACGGATAATCTGACGATAAACGGCTATTTTATCAACTTTTTCAGCAATTATTTGGGCCTGTTTAGCTTCGGCCAACGTTTTATATTTGACCATTTCCCCATGTTCATAACTTTCATTTTTCAGTTTTACTTTGAACATAGGCTTCTTCTTCATTATCTCCGTTTCAACCTTATAGGAGGGCTGCGTTTCCTCATGAAGTCTATATCGATCATCCGCCGACTCACCATAAATAGGTGCATAATATTCAATCGGCAAATACGAGCCTGTTTTATCAAATCGCTTTTTCGATTCATGCGAGGCTTTACGGCATGCATCACAACAGAATCGGCTATCTACTCGCTTTGATTTACTATCGCGTAAGTTATCGTCTTCAATAGCGAACATGTTCAGACAAAACATATACTTACATCTCCGAAACTTCTTACGCTCGCGGACGTAATACGAGTAATCCAGCACAGTAGAATAATACGGTAGCGCATCGAATCCAAACGTGTGAAGCAACGCCATATATCGGAACAATGACCATTCAATTATCGACATTAAATCATTATATAAATCCGTAATTGTAAATTCGGAACGCTCAACATATGCTTTATCGTTAACAGGCGGATTCGCCTTGATACGCTGACGATCCAGATACTCCGATAATTTAGCAAACTCTCTAGCCATCCCTTCTAGCGTTGTAACCTTCGCAGTTTTTAGTGGTACGTCATCTACATTTGCAAACCGCTCAAGTATTGACGGGTTCTTAGATTTCGGCATATCTTCGCTAGTCTTGACGTAGTGGTACGCCTTGAGAATTTTATGCGTGTAAATAGAGCCTGGATAGACGTTTTCATACGTTATAGTGATCCCTTCAGCTTTTGCATATTCGATTAGTGCGAACGTTGTTTTACTGGCTCTCATTTTAGCTGCGACTGCTTTCGTCATTGGCTGAATCCCCCTAGTTTTTATATTTCGTACTTTGCCCACGCATAAAGTAAATCTCTCATGCGCTTAGCAGGCACATATAATTTGATTGGCTTACCATTTCTGATTTGACTGCGCCATATCCATTGCAACATATCAGATAACGCTAATTTCGTCTCGTTCACTGTCAACCCATTATCTTGGAAAAACGACGTCTCAATCGGGTTCATGAAACGATTGTAACAATACATAAGCGTAGAACGATCCGCATACTCATTTGTGGCACGAGCATTCAATGCTAAGAATCCTTTCGTATATCCCTTACCTTTTAAGTCGTGCTGGCGTGCTTTTAAAGTCGTCCACAATACCTCTCCGGCTTTAGCTTTCGCATGACTGCGGATGTATGTGTACATATTTGACTTTATTCCAGTTAGCTCATCTCGCTTGTCACGACGCTGGAACCATCTACCGGAAAATGCCGTGTTCGTATTCCCACAATCATTTAACGGACCTTCGTATATATCCATGAGCGACAGTAATTCAGCACGTGGCTCTCGCTTCGCATCATACGGCACAATCTCTCCGTCACAAACTGCTTTTAACTCGTATGGGATGGAATATAAATCGAAGTAGTATTTCATAAGCTGCGCGTCAAATAAATAAGTCAAGACGAACACATCCGAAAATGTCTCGAATATTGACGGCGGAAACGCATAGATAAGATACTTCTCACGATGATAAAACAGCGTCCCTGCCTGCGCTAATAACTTGATACGGTCAAATACTCCATATTCATATTCGTGATCCTTCGCTGTCCATACGACTCTATTACATTCCATTTCTACGAATCCCTTGTCGAGTAAAATTCGCATGTCTGACGGCGAGACGCCGGCCTTATCGATCACATTAATAACTTCGTCAAGAATGAGCGTGTAATTGTTAGCTCGCAGCAAATCACGAAGCTCATCGTCCGCCATTTCAAATAACGCATGCGTGGTAGCAATATCTACGCCATCTTCTATCAATCTCTTAAGACTCGTTAATTTACGTCCACCTTCTACATTATTGGTCGGTTGAACAAAATGGCGCTTGTCCGCAGCTGCGATAACACGTTCAATTTCTGCAACGAATGGCGTTACATAGATGAAACGTTCTAACGGTGAAGCATTGTTGATACGATCAATTGCATAGGTAGTCTTACCCGCACCCATAAGCGAGTCGATTACGGTTACTTTTTCCATAGCGATTACCTCCGATATTAGTAGCATCAGCACTTCTACAGAATAAAAAGTGCAGAGCATCTTATTCAGACGTTAATTCTGTTATTTAAACGTTAATTACCTCGTTAATACACGTATTCTATTTACTCCCTTAAAGATACGATATAAATAAGTGCTGACAGTGTGAGGCATCTTTTCAGCCGAAACACTCGGCGTAGCCGGTAGTTATTGATATATCGCATATATCGTCTATCCATTGCTACGCAAGCATTTCAATTTGCTATGCAAATCTCATGCGATAGTAGGTGCACTTTTTATACCGTTGTCTTTAAGGACGACACCTCACAAACGTTGATATGACGCGGTTTAGGACTGCTGTTCTGCACTTTTATATTGAAGAAAGTGCTGGCGGATAATGCGGTCACACAGTGTAGTAAAACGTTCCGTTGCTAACTTCTTCACCGTACCCCGACCCGTCCGCTAGTTCTATCGATTTAAACAGCGTCCAACTGATAAATGTCTCCGTTATATCCCATGTACGAATCGTATACTCCTCGCTATCTTTCTCGATATAAACACGGTCAAAATCCCAATCTACAATTTTATATGCGGGATTATTTTCAAATACTTTCATCACTAAATCGATAATTGGCTGCGGTACATTTACTTCTGTCATTTTAAATTCCTCCTATTAATTAGTAGTGCGTCTTGCTTCCGATAAAACTAGCTGTAATGCGGGTGTATCTTCGAAAATGAATACGCTAAGCTGCTGATTGTCAGCGCATGGCTCGGTACGTAATATGCGATGTCCATTTTGCGCAAGTATATTCGCCACTCTAAGCGACCGAACTGCCTTTAGTTTGCGTTTCATGCGGTTGCTCCTCCTCACATTCTGTAAAATCACCATCAATTATAGTAATCTTTCTACGAGTACTGATAGCTGCTCGAATCTCATTAACTTGCGCTTGTAAACGTAGAATCTGTTTCTCTAAATAATCTACAGAGTCATCTGATGCGTGCTCAATGTTTGTTTGGAAGAATGCTCGTTGCGTTGTGTATGTTTCAATCGATAGAATCACACTAGCAATCGATCGAGTTATGCCTGATAATGCAGATTCATCGAACCTTCGCAGTTTAGCATCTGATTTCTCTAATGTTCGGATACGCGCATTTGCTTCATGAAGTTGACCTAATAATTCATCACGTTCCATAGATAAATGAGAATAAGCACCGTCAATTTCTCCTGAATAATCTTCATTTTGCATCTCCTCCAATTGACTAATTGCAATTCGCTCACTCTTTTGAGCAGCTTCGACCTGTTCTTCGAGGATATATGTCTGTTCTAGCAATTCGGTAACATCGGACTCACTTTTCGCTAGACGTCTCTTTAGGTCAGCTAATTCGCGAGAAGTCATCTCATCTATTGTCTTTTCTTGTCCGTTCGGCAACACATGCGGCTTCTCAATTACTTCCGATATATCGCCAACTGTGCTTGAAATCTGTGCTAGCGTTAGCAATTTAGTAAGCGACTGACCCGACAGCGCTGTCGCATGCTCGTTTAATTCCGTATACACCTGGATGAAGCGTTGTGCTTGGCGTGGATCAATATCCATCGACTGCAGCCATTCCGTCCATTTGCCCGACTCAATGACGTTCTCTTTGACGTGTTTTAGATGCTTACCAATTTCGAAGATTGCTTCGCCAGCTTTACGCATGTTCTTACGAATCGCTGCTTCGTTTGTACGTAAATCTAATGATAAAATTTCGATTTTTTCAGTTGATGTAAGTTGCATGTAAATCTCTCCCTTTGCTGATTATTTGCTGAATATCTCACGCCGATTGATCGACGGAATTGCCTCCTACTATATACACCCCGTAAAATGATTCTTTTTGGGACAATATTTCAAAAATAATTCCTACTATATACTCCTCGGTAAAATTTAATTTCTTTAACACTATTCATAAAAATAATTCCATACTTTACATAGCAGAGTAATTTTTATATTTGATATCACTTTTATATAAAAAGATGAATTGGGTCATCCTAATAATTAATGCGGACTAAAATTTAATTCCGTTAACACCTCTGATGAAATTTGCCCCCCCTACTTTGTATACCCGAATGAAAATTCAGTTTCGGACATGTTTTGATAATTTTCTTCCTACACTTTACATAGGGGATTAAAATCTTAATTTGATATCACATTTTGAAAAGTTTTCGTTCTACTGTATACTGCACACTAAAACGATAGATTTTGGGACAAATAATTTAAAAAACTTCGTCCTCACTTTGTATATACCGATTTTTCAATGACGTTTGGGACAAATTGAATGAAAAACTTGTTCTACTACTTAAGCGGACTTGAATATGACATTTTGCAACAAGAAGCATGAAAAACTTTTCTTACTATATACACCCAGTAAACTATTTAATTTTGGGACAACCTTTCAGAAAAATTTATTACTACTGACTTATATCCATAAAATCTCCGTTTGTCGCACTTTTATTAAAATTAATTTCCTTCCCTACTAAACTTATAGCCACAAAAAATGAGTTTCGCACACTTTCGTTTAAATAATTCACTTACTATACATAGTGGACTCAAACCTCTGTTTTTGGGACAGCTTCTAAAAATTATTTCTTCTTACTTTTATATACCGATTTTTCAGTGTGTTTTGCATCAAGTTTCATGAAAAACTTTCACCTACTTTATGCTGGTCTGTAAAATTTAATTTTGTTAACACTTTCTGAAAAATTACCTCTCATATTACATAGCAGACTAAAATGTTTTATTTCGGGACAGAATTCGGAAAAATTATTCCTACTGACTTATATACAAAAAATTTCTGTTTGGCACACTTTCAGCTAGCCATTTTATATCGATTTTGTGACAACTTAATAACTGCCCTTTCTACTTAACTACTATAGAAAGATTTCATGGTTCGCACACTTTTACGGAAAATAATTTCAAAATGCGATACCATCGCGATACTTACGAGTTTGGTTTCGGACACCTTAAGCATCTCCTTACTTGACTAATATAGATAAATTTTGAATTCCGCACACTTTACTCATAAAATAAGGCTAAATACCTAAGAACTATATCGATTTATAAAAAAAGAAACTAGAAGCGTCTGCAACCGCCTCTAGTCAAATTCGGAATATTGTTTATTACACCATTACGTATACGGATAGAGCTATTACGATAGAAAACGCTGTTGTACCGTAATACCACACTCTAAGTTCACCTTCCTCGCCTTCTTCACCGAAAAAATATGCATCCACTTGCTTCGCTGTATTGGCGGCTGCTTTCGTTAGTAACTTAATGTATGCCTTCTTATATTCGCGTTCAAGCGACAGCGCTGTCGCATTACGTTCTTTTATTGGTTTCATGCAGTAATACCTCCAATCGCAGTTGTCGCGAGTATGAATGAGTTTAAGCTAATACTTTCGGTGCTTGCGCAAGGATCGCCAGCAATTCGATAGGTTCTGCGGTATCCAATTCGGAAAAGATTGAGCGTGCCTCATCATCCCACTTGAATAAAATCTCGTTATCACCGATGTAAAGAATTGCATCATCTTCGTATCCTGGCTGCTTAAAAACTTCTAAATACACACCGTCAATAATCTGAGTTCTTTCTACGACATAAGAATATCCTGGCTCAACTTCGAAAATTTGCATTTGAGTAAACATTAGATAACCTCCCGTTTTTTACTTCTTGGTGTAAATTTAAACGAATTCGTTTAATAAGTCAACTGTTTTACACGAAAAAGTTTAAAAATATTTACAAACGTGTTATTGTAGAGTAAAAAGGGGTGTTTTATATGAATATTAAAAACGAAATTAAGAGCTATTTAGCAGCTACCGGTATTACTATGACTGAACTTGTTGAGAGATTAAACAAAGATTTACCGGAGAACAAAAAGACGTCGGTACAAAACTTGTCTAATAAACTAAGTCGCGGATCGTTACGCTATGATGAGGCGCAACAAATAGCTATTGCAATTGGAAAGCGTATTGAATGGGTAGACAACAAAAAAGACGACGGCCAATAACGGCTATCGTCATACTTTGCTGAAATAATAGGAGGAGCTACTATGTTGCAAAACCAACCTTAAAATAATCTTCTAGCTCCAACAGTATACTTAACTCATTTTCAGTTAGTTTCAAGAATACCACACCTTTTTCTACACATTATACCATTATTTAGGTTTTATGACCGGTATCGTTTTTTCTAATACAGCTAGTACCCTCTTATCTCTCGATTTCTTCTTTCTTGGCACTGTAGGCAATCCATACCTTTCGCTTTGTTTCCTTACTCCATCGGCTATTTTCTGCATTTGTTCTTCTGTTGGCATTATTAAACACACTCCTTTTTATTAAAAATATGTAAAGCGTGCTGCACTCTATGCTCCAATAACCAAAAACACCGATATCTATTGTATATTGACGCTTGACAACCGCACCCAATAACTAGCAGAATGGCGCTCGCTCTATGAAATCGGCTGAAACGTAGTTACCTTATATCTAAAACTCAAAAAAGAGAAATAGACATAAAGTAAATACGCAATAACTAGCGTCATGTGACGTCTGATGTTTCTCGTTGCCCTGTTCGTATCGGAATCTCTTCCGCTATGACCTCATACAATTACTGTCCTGTATGCGCGTATTAACGCATGATCATAGTTACCCTCTCCGCAAAGAGCCAGTAAACCTACCGCACCATAAAGCCGTGCTCGCTATTCGTCGCTACGTTAACAGGGAAACGTGTATCTGCGATATATTCCGTAGTTTGCGATGTGACGGACGGCACTGACCAGGTTAGATTAACGACGAATTAGTGGGCTACCTCGTCGGACTACCGAAAAATAGGCGCACTTAAATAAGCCTAGACGTTGTAATTTTTTCGAAAAGGCTGTACAATAGCTATACATTGGTGTGTATGCTATCGCTTTGCGGTAGTCATATTCAGTTGAGGTCGAGTGTTAGCGCACTCGGCTTTTTCTTTTGCCTATTTCCTCTTTTTATAAGCCATTCTGTTTAACGGGCTGTATAAATCATGTTGATGCCTTATCGTTTTATCATCGAAAAATACATACTTCCGAGTGGTTGAAATCTGTGAATGCCCCGCTATAGACTGGACCGCAAAAACTGACGCTCCATTTTTGAGCATTTCCGTAATAGATTGCCTTCTGAAATCATGACAGCTATATTTTTTATTGATTCCTGCCTTTTTCAAATACCTAGCTAAATTTCTTCTGAATGTGTCCGAAGCTAATCTTTCACCAAACCAATTTAAAAACACAGCTTCATGGTTACCGAAAACCTCTTTATTTTCGTCCATTAATTTAATCAGTAGTTTTAACGTGTGATTAGTAATTGGTATTGTTCGGTATCGTCTATCTTTAGCTTTTTCTGGAGGTAAAACAATTTGTCGACGCACAATGTCTATGTCACTACAATCCAAACTTATTGCCTCGGATATACGTAAAGCAGTGTCATACAAAACATGAAACAAGACGAAATCTCTCCATTGTGCCCATAATTTTTTATCTGGGGCTTCGAATAATCGCTTCATCTCATCTTCGGTTAATAAATCTACCCTCTTTTCGTCTACTTTCAAAAATTTAATAGATTCCATAATGTTTTTTTCAAGTAACTCCTCGGTAAATAAAAAGCTATACCAGGTTTTTAAAAACCGAATACGAGCATTTACTGTCTGAATAGATAACCCTACACATTTCTGCTTGAAGTTGTAATGATGTTCACGCATATAAAGCATGTAATCACGGACAATGACGACTGTTAATTCATCTATTTTATTTATTTCGTAATCTGAATGCTCTAACCATCGAACAAAAAATCGATAATGCTCCTCATAAGTTATAAGCGTTGTTCTTCTAACTTCTTCACCTTTTTTTGCGGAATAAAAATAATCAAAAGCTTGCTTAAATGTGAACGCTAGTAAAGGTTTTTCTTCTACAGTTCTTCTAACGTGTACTCTTTTACGCATACAAAAAAGCCACCTACTTTCAACTAAATTAATAGTCAAAAAATAGGCGACTTTACAACGTTCTTTTCATCAAAATATGTGGGGTATTTAGATGAATGTTATTTAATTATCTTTTTACACTTCCCCATGCATCGGGTCTTTTTTATGCTTTGGCCCAATCATGTTGAATAAAATATTTAGGATAATCGCTGTGACTGAACCACAAACGATACCGTTAGATGTTAAGATTGAAACGCTTGTTGGCAGTGCATCAAAAATGCCAGGAACAACGGATACACCGACACCTAAACTTACTGCAATCGCTGCAATCATTGCGTTTTCCGCTGATTCATTCATAACAGGTACAAGCATTCCCATACCTTGTGTAATCACCATACCGAACATCGCAAGCATTGCCGCACCTAGTACGGATGTTGGAATAATCGTTGTTAATGCTGCGATTTTTGGTAGGAAACCAAGTGCTACTAGTAATCCACCTGTGATGTAAATGACTTTACGGTCTTTTACGCCTGACATACGTGTAAGTCCCACGTTTTGTGAGAATGTTGTGTAAGGAAAGGCATTGAAAATACCACCGATTACTGAAGCTAGACCTTCTGAACGATAGCCGCGAGCTAAATCCTTTGAATCTAATTTTTTATTACAAATATCACTTAGTGCAAAATAGACACCAGATGACTCTACTAAAGATACCATTGCTACAAGTGTCATGGTGATAATTGCCGTTACATCAAATGTTGGCATGCCAAAGTAGAAAGGTTGTACCATGTGAAATACATTAGCATCCGCTACTGGCGTGAAATCCACTTTGTCCATGAATGCACCTAAAACGGTACCTACTACTAATCCAATCAGAATAGAAATCGCACGAACAAAACCTGTAGAAAAACGATACACGATTAAAATAATGATTAATGTAATAAACGCTAATGCCACATTAGAAGCAGAAGCAAAATCCTCAGCACCTTGTCCACCTGCCATATTGTTTAAAGCTACTGGTAATAAGGAAATACCGATAATCGAAACAACGGATCCAGTTACTACTGGAGGGAAGAATTTCACAAGCTTGCCGAAGAAGCCCGCAATAATCATTACAATTACACCAGAGGCAATAATAGAACCATAAATATCTGTGATACCTTGCTCTGGATTGGTGCCGATCGCAATAATTGGACTTACTGCTGTGAATGTACAGCCAAGTACTACAGGTAAGCCAATCCCGATGAATTTACCTGAATATACCTGTAAAAGTGTTGCAATCCCGCACATCATAATATCAATTGCTACTAAATACGTCATTTGTGTTGAATCAAAGCCAATTGCTCCACCAATAATCAGTGGCACTAAAATGGCTCCAGCATACATCGCAAGTAAATGTTGAATCGCTAGCGCAGTTGATTTAAAGGTATTCATTACGAGCGAGCCTCCGTAGCAAATGTTACATTGCCATCTTCAAGAGAGTCTACAATCGCTAATGACTCAACGCGAACTCCCTGCTCACGCAATAATTTTCCACCATCTTGGAAGCCCTTTTCAATAACGATGCCCACACCCACAACATGCGCACCAGCTTGTGCAGCAATATCTAGTAAGCCTTTGACAGCTTCACCATTTGCTAAGAAATCATCAACAATTAAAATATTATCGTCCTCATTTAAGAAATTACGTGATACAGAGATCTCATTTGTTTCATTTTTTGTAAACGAATGTACCTTTGATGAATAAAGGTTATCTGAAAGTGTTAACGATTTGCGTTTACGAGCAAACACGACAGGCGCGCCAATTTCTAACCCTAACATAACAGATGGTGCAATACCTGAAGATTCTATTGTTAAAATCTTTGTAATCACTTGATCAGAGAAACGGTTTGCGAATTCATGCCCAATTTCCTTCATTAACATTGGATCAATTTGATGGTTTAAAAATGAATCAACTTTTAATACGGATGAAGATAATACTTTACCCTCTTGCATAATTTTTTCTTGTAATAACTTCATTTCTTTTATATCCTTCTTTCTTTCAGAGTAATAAAAAACGCTAAATACCTTGTTTCCATTCAGCTACGAGTGGAGCAAAGCATTCAGCGTAAAAACGTCGAAACGAATAGAAAACAACATTATAATTGAAGTTCTCTAAAAGCATTGCTACCCATAGTCGATTTATTTACGGTAAATCGGTAGAAACTTGCGAGCCCTATTCTCGCTATTATATGAGTGGATTTGTATGAAACTATTAGAATATCCAATTTATCACTTTATTCGGCAAGAACCTATAACTTTTACGAAATAAAGTTTGATTTTTCGGAATTTAATGGTATTTCTCAACTTTTCAATTGCAAACGTTCGTGTTTTCAATCAACGTACTGATTATAACAGACTATTTTCTAGCTTGCTAGCATTATTTTGATAAATGAAAAGGGACTGTCATAATGACGACATTTCTGTGAAATAACAGTGTCGTACGAATGAGTAGACTCGATTGGTTGTGTAACATATGATGCCACCCTTTTTTCGGTAGAAATTGAGGAATCACAACCGTCACTTTATGATTTGTTTTAGTACAATGGTGCTCTACTTTATCAATAAATTTCATCAATGGCTGTGTAATGCTACGATATGGTGAATAGTAAGTCACTAACCGTACATCAGGTTGCCATGCGTTCCACTTCTCTTCAAAAGCTTTTGCTTCTGCTTGATCGAAAGCTACATAAAAGGCGATCACTTTATCCACCTTAAGTGATTTAGCATAATGAAGAGAGTTTTCAACTACCTTTGTTATACCAGCGACTGGCACAATGAACACATTTCCCTCAATAGTAGTCAGCTCCTCCTGATTCAATCTCAATTGTTCTCCAACGGCTTGATAATGGTGCTTAATCCGATGAAATACAAAAATAATGATTGGTAAAAAGACGAACACTGGCCATACTTGGGGCATTTTTGTCACAAAGAACATCATAGCTACAATGAAAGAGATCGCTGCTCCAATTGTATTGATAGAAAATTTTGCTACCCAACCTTTAGGTTTTTCGCGCCACCATTTTCGCATCATTCCCGTTTGCGCTAATGTAAACGGAATAAATACCCCAACTGCATATAGCGGAATTAAATGCTCTGTGGCTCCATCAAAAAGAATAATTAAGACAATGGCCGCAACACCTAGCATCATGATGCCATTTGAATAACCAAGACGATCTCCACGAATTTGGAATATTCTTGGGATAAAACCACCTTTCGATAAATTCACAGCAAGCAATGGAAAGGCTGAATACCCTGTGTTTGCGGCAAGTACTAAAATCATTGCCGTAGTCCCCTGTACAATATAATAAAGGAAATTCCGACCAACACTAGCTTCTGCTAGTTGGGAAACAACTGTTGCCTCTGCCGTTGGGGCAATCCCATAAAAATAAGCTAGGCTTACAATACCAATAAATAAAACAGCTAAAATGGCGCCCATCGCTAAAAGTGTTTTTGCTGCATTATTAGGAGCAGGATTTCTAAAATTAGGAATAGCATTAGAAATAGCTTCTACCCCGGTTAACGCTGAGCTACCTGAGGCAAATGCCTTTAATAAAATAAATAAGCTAATCCCTGCCACTGGTGTACCAACCTTTGGATGCAGCTCTGCTGGCACCTGACCAGTTGCAACCTGATAGAGCCCAATCCCAATTAACAAGAGCATAACGCCTACAAATAGATAGACTGGGTATGCCAAGATAGAGGCTGACTCTGTTACACCTCGTAGGTTTAAAATTGTTAAGAAAATCACAAAAACGATAGCAATGGGTACATTGTATGGATGAAGGCTTGGAAATGCCGATGTAATAGCATCTGTACCTGCTGAAACACTAACTGCTACTGTTAAAATATAATCAACAAGCAAAGAGCCTCCAGCTACAAGACCTGCATTCACTCCTAAATTTTCTCGCGATACTACATAAGCGCCACCACCATGTGGATAAGCAAAAATAACCTGACGATAAGATAAAATCAGTGCCACAAGCAGAACGACCACTCCAGCGGCAATCGGTAAAGAATACCAAAGGGCAAGTGTGCCCACTGTCATAAGAACAATTAAAATTTGTTCTGGTCCATAGGCTACTGAAGACAAAGCATCGGACGATAAGATTGCCAATGCCTTTGCTTTACTAAGCTTTTGTTCCCCTAACTCATCGGATCTTAATGGTTTGCCGATTACATAACGTTTGAATGAGGATTTCATTGATAAACACCTTCTAGTTTCATAGAATGTGTTTCGCCTCTCTAAATAACATCAAAAAACGTCTACAAGTCATCACTAAATAAGACTTGTAGACGTTCATCCGTCTGCCAAGCTCCACTTTTCTGCTCTTAACGCTTACGAGGTTAGCTGTCGGATTCGGGCCTGAGTAGCCCTACCCCTCCAAATGGAAGAGATTCACCCCAAGAATGGCTTATGCCATACATCAAAATTGGTTCCCCCGCGTTTAGTTGCTTCAGCGATTTAGAAATTTGAAACTTTTATAATGATGTCATATTACGCCTGCTGATTGAAAAAGTAAAGAAGAAAATTTTTCATTTTCACGAGTGAAAAACATAGACTTTTTTCGAGCATATGTTAATACTCGTCATTGCTGCCAATACTCTCGCTACAACAAAAAACTGTCTTAAAAGTATGCTCTACTTTTAAGACAGCTCGCTCTTTTAGTCTTCTATATCTTGTTCAAAATCAACAATGTTCCCTGTCATTGCATCCACATCTACTTCATATTCATACTGACCATCTTTCAATTCTATTTCATATAAGCCATCATCCAGCTTAATTTTTGTCACGGTACCTTTTGCTTTCGTTAAGGCTGTTTCGATAGCCTGTTCTTTTGTAATAATTTTCGCTGTTGGCGTGCTAACAGAAACGTAATTATCCCAATCATCGTCATCTCGACGCTCTTTTTTCTGCTTCAGTAATTTTCCCGTATAAGCATCAAATTTTAAATCATATTCCGCTGTCTCGGTATGCACCTCTACTTCGTAAATAGAGCGGAATTGATTTTGATCAAATTCGATATCCGCAACAGTCCCATCAACTATTGCTAATGCTTTCTTCTCAATCTGCTGCATTGTTAATACCTTATTTTCTTGCGCATTTCCTGATAATAAAGTTGTCGAGCCAATTGCTGCTCCAATCCCAAGAGTAACTACCAATGCTGGAATCATAATTATTTTTTTCATATTCATCTCTCCTTTGTTTTATCTATTCTTAGCTTAGCAAGCGAAGATGATAGAACTATAAGAGGAACATTAGAATTTCATGAGAAATGATTTATTGTTCGTCATCCCATGTAACAGACAGAACCTTTCCTGAAACGGCATGAATTTGAAAAGTGGCTTCGTCATCCTGTGTTTCAATTTCAACTAAATAGTAACCACCCTCTGAGGTTTCTTCAAAATCGACTGAATCCACCTCTCCCTTCAATTGCTCCAGTGCTATTTGAACAGCTTGCTGCTCAGTAATAATAGGCCCTTCTACAGATTGTTCTTGTGGCTCCACCATTTTCTCCGATAATACTTCACCGGAATAGCCATCAAGTGTGATTTCTTTTTGCTTGCTATCTTTTTCAACTCGCACTGTATAAATGGAATCTGTTAACATAACACTTTCTACATCTCCATATTCCTGTTTAACCATCTGCCTGATTTGCTTTTCTGTTAACAGTAATTTACTTTGTCCTTCTTTTATTTTTAAATCAGTCACCTGTTGTGTCGTAGCATCGAGCACAGCTCCATACTTGATATGATCTCGCGTAAAGAGCATTTCATAGGTTTTTCCTTGTTTCTTCACCTGAGTAACATGACCTTTATAGATTGTTTCAACATGGCGAATGGCCTCCGCTTCGCTAAGAGGCTCGACTTGAAAATAACGCGTTTGAATAAACCAAAACGTTCCGCTACCGAGAAGGACAATCACAACAATCATCAACAGCCACTTTCTCATTGTTGTCCCTCCTTTGGTATACATAAGGTAAAGCTTGACCCTTCTCCAATTGTACTTTTTACATCCATCATTATCCCCAATTGTTCTGCAAGCCCATGCGCTATGGCAAGTCCTAGCCCAGAACCACCTGTCTTACGGTTACGATCTCCTGTTACACGATAAAATCGCTCAAACAAATGTGGAATATGCTCCGCTGGAATACCAATACCAAAATCTTGGATGGTAATGCATACATGATTAGCTGTTTCTGTTGCGAGAATATGCACTTCCTCCTCACTATATTTCCTAGCGTTATCCAGCAAAATAAAGAGTAGTTGCTTTAATATTTTTTCATCACTATAAACAAAACTTGGCTTCTTCACATCAACTATAAATGCTCGATGATACGCATGCTGCATTTGGAAAGCCACTTTATTCAAGAACGGCGCAAGCTCTAGCTGTTCAAAATGAATGTCCAGATGCTCATTATTTTTAGCTAGTTCTAGCAATTGCAGCACCATTTCATGCATGCGTGATGATTCATTGGCAATAGCTAGTAATGATTCCTGTGCAACTTCCCGATTGTCAAAACCTCTTCTGAGCAGTAATTTTGCATAGCTTTCAATAACCGTAATGGGTGTCTTCAATTCATGGGAAGCATTCGATACAAATTCTTCTTGCTTTCGATAATGCTGTTCAAGCTTTTCCATCATCATATTAAAAGTACGGTTAATGTTTGTTAACTCATCCCCCCCTTTTACTGGTATATCCATTTTTTCATATTTTCCTGTCGATGCACTTTTTCGCATAGTCTCATTTAAACGTTCTAGCGGTAATAAAATAAGTCGCCCAAGTACTAGGCTTGCTAAGAAAATAGGAATCGTTGCAATAACAGATACAATAATCAATATAACCTTTAGCAAACTTAATGTCCGTTCTACTTCTTCCATGGATTGCTGTAATGTGATATCCACAACCGTTCCGTCTATCCAAATAGCAGGCATTGTATAGGTAATGGAAGGGCCTTCTGGCATGTCAAGGGTAGCCTGAACCTTTGTTTTTAAACGTTCTCCATCATAAATGTAGACGGCACCATCTGTCGGCATATAGGCTCTTAATACTTGCTGTAGGTTAGTTTGAGCATTTAACTGACTGAATGTGGAGCTTAAATCATTGGCACGTGTTTGAAGCTGATGATATTCCGTATCATAGGCAGATTTCTCATACAATAAATAAATTCCACTGTTTGTGGCCACTAATATTACTAGCATCAGCAATGTTGTAAGTAGATGAATTTTTGTTTTAAGTCTCATCACGATGTTCCTTCAACACATAGCCAACTCCACGAACTGTTTGGATAATAGGCGTTGCATTAGCAGCTTCAAGCTTTTGTCGTACATAGCGAATATAGACATCCACAACATTTGTATCCCCATAATAGTCATAGCCCCATACAGCCTCTAGTAGCTGTTCCCTAGTCAGTACTTGTTTAGGATGCTTTAGTAAATAGAACAATAAATCATATTCACGAGGTGTCAGTTGAATATCTTTATTAAAATATACGACCTCTCTTGTTTGCTCGTTTATCGATAAATGTCCAAATGCAAGGGCAACTTGTTTTGGACTAGCCTTTTGTGAAAATCGTAAAGCATTGCGAATACGCGCCAGCAATTCTTCAATTTCAAACGGCTTTGTCACATAATCATTGGCTCCTAAATCCAATCCTTTTACTTTATCCTCCACCTCACTTTTGGCAGTAAGCATAATAACAGGTGTCTGGGATTCCGTTGCACGAATCCGCTTTAGCACATCAATGCCACTCATCTCTGGCAGCATGACATCAAGTAGGATCAAATCCCATGGCTGTTCACGGTAACGAAGCAAACCATCTGTCCCTGTATGAGCCATTTCCGCCTCATAGCCTTCAAATTGAAGCTCAAGCTGTAGCACTCTCGCAATATTTTCTTCATCTTCTATAATTAAAATTCGATTGGTCATGTCGAATCCGTCCTTCATCTTTTCTTTTCATCGTAAACGATGCTGGTGGTGAAAGTCTAATTAGAAAATGATGAGAATGGCACATACTTATAGAAACTTAAAGCAAACCACTTCACTTTTTTGATTCCTAGCGTTAGAATACTAATATCTTATTTTCCTATAGGAAACTTTATTTCGTTAATGATACTTTTTGAAACGAGGGAACAATATGGTTTACAAACGAGTCACAAAATCGTCTGCCGAGGCGGTTTTAGATGGAGATATAAAAGGTTGGCGACGCTTTTTACCATTTTTAGGACCTGCATTTATTGCAGCCGTCGCCTATATCGATCCTGGTAATTTTGCTACAAATATTACAGCAGGCTCTCAATATGGCTACCTGCTACTTTGGGTTATAGCCTTTTCTAATTTAATGGCCGTGTTAATTCAATCCTTATCTGCCAAGCTTGGAATTGCGACAGGTAAAAACTTGCCTGAAGTAGCACGCGAGCATTTTTCTAAAAAAACATCCATCTTTTTATGGATACAGGCTGAATTGGTCATCATTGCTACAGATCTTGCTGAATTTATTGGTGCAGCATTAGGGCTTTACTTGCTCTTCAATATCCCTATGCTGCCCGCAGCATTAATTACGGCAGTTGGTTCATTTGCTATTTTAGAACTTCAAAGAAGAGGATTTAGAGCCTTTGAAGCCGGTATTTCGGGCATGGTGTTAATTGTTGTCTTAGCATTTGCCTTCCAAACATTTTTAGCACAGCCAGAATGGGGCGATGTAGCGATTGGCATGTTCACGCCACAGTTTGAAGGTGTAGATTCACTATTATTAGCAACAGGTATTTTAGGAGCAACTGTCATGCCTCATGCTATTTACTTACATTCATCGTTAACGCAAAATCGTATTGTTGGTCGGAATGAAAATGAAAAAAAACGTATTTTCCGTTTTGAATTTATCGATATTATCATCGCTATGATTATTGCCGGAGCGATTAATATGAGCATGCTGATCATTGCTGCAGCAGTCTTCCACACACAAGGCGTGGTTGTAGAAGATTTAGATGTTGCCTACAATGGCTTAAAAGATGCGCTCGGCCCCATGGCTGCTATTTCATTTGGTCTTGGTTTACTTATTGCCGGGCTAGCTAGCTCCTCTGTCGGGACGTTAGCAGGTGATGTAGTCATGCAAGGATTCATTCAAAGAAAAATACCACTTTATTTACGTAGAGCAATTACTATGGTGCCGCCTCTAGTCATTATTGCTTCAGGCGTGAATGCAACCTATGCGCTCGTTCTAAGTCAGGTCGTTTTATCTTTCGGTATTGCATTTGCTCTTGTCCCTCTTGTGATGTTTACAAGCAAACGAAACATCATGGGCAGTTTAGTCAATCACCGTATTACAACGTTTTTAGGTTGGTTTGTTGTTGTTATCGTTGTGACATTGAATATTTACTTACTGTGGGAAACAATATTTGGATAATAAAAATCAGTTACTCGAGATGAACTGCCCCGTAAAAGTTTGATTTCTAACTATTACGGGGCAGTTCAAGAATGGGTACCTGTTTTTTATTTGATTAGACATCGCGACTTTCGAATGGCTAGTTAACGACGATTAAGACATAAAAAGCTGTCCCATAAACCAATCATTCATTAGTTTACAGAACAGCCCTACTATTTAATCTTCCACTTTTAAATCACATTCTTGAAGTGAAAGCATTTTTGTTTTGTGCTTGATTTTGTAGCCAAACCATAACAGTAAAAATAGTGGGATTCCAACATAAGAAACTAATATCCCATACCAATCAATTTGGTCTCCCGTAAAGGCCGTGTAATTTTGCCCAATGACCACAATCATACAAACAGTAAAGGCAAATAGTGGTCCAAACGGGTACAATTTTGCTCTATAAGGTAATAGCTTTGGATCTAGGCCCTGTGCCTCAAATGCACGACGGAAGCGATAATGACTAAAGGCAATGCCGAGCCATGCAATAAAACCAGACATACCAGAGGCGTTTAACAGCCAAATATAAACAACGCCATCACCAAAGAAAGACGCTAAAAAAGCTAAGCAACCTACAGCTAATGTTGCCATCAATGCATAAATTGGTATTCCTCGACGACTTAGCTTTGTGAAGAACTTAGGCGCATGTCCATCCACTGCTAATTGCCATAGCATACGTGATGATGCATAAAGCCCTGAATTTCCAGCTGACAGCATAGCCGTTAAAATAATGGCATTCATTAACGAAGCTGCAAAGGCAATACCTAAGCGGTCAAACACTAATGTAAACGGTGATACTGCGATATCTTCTGATAATAAGCGTTCATCTGTAAATGGAATCAACATTCCGATTGCACCAATTGCTAAAATATAAAACAAAAGAATACGCCAGAATACGGATTTAACAGCCTTTGGAATATTTTTTCCTGGATCGTCTGTTTCACCTGCTGTAATCCCAAGTAACTCTGTTCCTTGGAATGAAAATCCGGCTGCTAGGAAAATTCCAAATGTAGCTAGGAAGCCACCGTGAAATGGTCCATCACTAATAAAGAAATTAGTAAAGCCTACAGGCGCCTGTCCACCTAAAATACCAAAAATCATTAATAAACTGATAATAATAAAAACAATGACTGTCACTACTTTAATCATCGCAAACCAATATTCACTTTCTCCATAGCTCTTTACAGAAAGTAAATTAAATGACAGTACAACAGCAATAAATAATACTGTCCAAAGGGCTGATGAACTATCAGGGAACCAATATTTCATAATTAAGGATACTGCCGCAATTTCTGCTGCAATAGTGATTGCCCAGTTATACCAATAGTTCCAGCCTAATGCAAAGCCTAGTGCTGGATCTACAAATTTTGTTGCATACGTACTAAATGAACCGGATGATGGCATATAGGCAGCCATTTCCCCTAAGCTTGTCATTAAAAAGTACACCATAATACCGATTAGGGCGTAGGCAAGCAATGCACCACCAGGTCCAGCTTGTGCAATGGCACCACCACTGGCTAAAAATAGTCCCGTACCAATTGTACCGCCTAAAGAAATCATTGTGATATGACGGCTTTTCAATTCTTTTTTCAGCTTTGGCGCTTTATGTCCGAGCTGATTTACTTTTATTTCACTCACGATATAGCTTCCTTCCTATTTACGAGGCAAAAAAATGCCATCACATATACACTGTGATGGCTAAGTTAATCCTCAGTTTTTCCTAAATGATAGCTCAACACGTTGTACAAACGTGACAGTTCTGTTCCTTTCGGAGACAGCCCCAGCATGAGGTTTTCAAGTCCCCTCACACTTCGGCAATATTCCCTTTCAGCTAATCTCATCAATGCTTGTCATTTCCATTAGCATACTTATAAATATCGCGACCTCTACCTCAATACAAACATGAGGCATATAATTATTAAATTTATGATGCTTATTATATTAGCATAAGACCTTTGACATTTCAATATAACAATAAATGTTCTGTATTTTGTGAATCTTCTACTATTTTTATTAGTTTGTTAAAGTGTTATAGTAGTTCAATTAGAGCGGTTACGAACAGGGGGATTTATTTTGACTACAAATGATCATTCCGCTAGTTTTCCGAGTAAAAAAATTAGCTGGAGGGGAACAACCTTACTTTTAGTCTTCGGAGTTATCTTTATAGCCTCTACATTAAGAATGCCACTAACTGTTGTTGGCCCTATTATATCATTTATCCGTGACGATCTTGGTATTTCTAATGTACTTGCAGGCTTTCTAACAACGATTCCATTGCTCGCTTTTGCTACCATCTCACCATTTGCGCCCGTTGTAGCACGCAAACTAGGGCTTGAGCTAACACTATTTTTATCCACTATTTTATTAGCCTTGGGGATTGTTCTACGTTCCCTTGGTACAACGGGGTTACTTGTATTTGGTACTGTACTCATCGGCATAGCCATATCATTTGGAAATGTGCTGATTCCAGGATTATTAAAATTAAAATTTCCATACCATGTTGGTTTATTAATGGCATTTTTCACTATGTCGATGAACTTAACGGCTGGGCTTGGCGCAGGTATTAGCTATCCTATAGCCAATTCATCATTTGGCTGGCAAGGAGCGCTGTCCATTGCACTTGTACTCGTGGTCGTAACGATTTTAATTTGGATACCTCAATTGAAATCAAATAAACCTGAGCCAGCCACTACCTCTAAAATGACAAGTACACCCTTATGGAAGTCACCTGTTACTTGGGCTGTCACAGGTGCAATGGGATTACAGTCTTTATTATTTTATACGACTGCTGCTTGGATTCCCGAAATCTACATCGCCCAGGGATTGGCTCCTGACAAAGCTGGTTGGATGTTTTCTATCATGCAATTTTCACAAGTACCAATGGCATTGGCTGTGCCTATCATTGCAAGTAAAATGGCTTCTCAAAGACCTCTTGTAGTGATGTTTACATTCTTCTATTTAATAGGCTTTACTGGAGTTGTCATGGAGTGGACAAGTCTTGGGGTACTGTGGATGATTCTTTTAGGTTTAGCAGGAGGTTCTTCATTTGCCTTAGCGATGATGTTCTTTACACTTCGTACACGCACGGCATTTGAAGCAGCAGATTTATCAGGCTTTGCACAATCATTAGGTTATTTATTTGCCGCCATTGGCCCTATTCTTTTTGGCTACTTACATGATTTATTTGGTGGCTGGAATATTGCTGGTTGGCTCTTTGTAGCTGTGGCGACCATTCTTTTCTTTTGCTCAATGAGAGCTTCTAAAGACGAATATGTCCATTAAAATAAAGCAGATGGGATAACTGCTCATATTTCCCATCTGCTTTACTTCTATATAGGTATAGACGTTTTATTTGTCCAATTGCTGTAGTAAGGTTAGCAGTTCAGCAAGACGGTCTGCTGTTTCTTTGTTGTGAGCTATAACTGCTGCAAAAATAGGAACAGCCTCTTGTAAGAGTATATAACTAAAATAATAATAGCTTACAAAAGCTTTCTGCTCATAACCCTTTGGCGTTTCCTCCTCCCATTCCAGCTCATCATTCTCTTCGTGATCCATCCATAAATATTTGACATCTAACAGCTCCTGCATAGTTTGAACTGAATATGATGGGTCTAGATAATCTTCAGAAATTGCATGTGCCACAGCTAAATAAAGCTCTACTTCTTGTACAGAGACATCCCCGGTATTTTTGCTAGCAAGCTTTTTTAGAAGGACAAGCAAAGCCCATGGTGTGACCCTGCCATAGTGTACCTTGATGCTCCACTAACTCAGCTAGCTCTATATATTGCTCCTGTTCAATCAGCTGAGGGATAGCCGTTCCTCTTCCATAAGGTGTCGTCAATTGTAACCACGGGATACTCGGAATTTGCTCATTCAACATAGCGTTTCGTCCTCTCCACAATCAGTTAATAGCATGGTTTTTGATAAAAATAATTGGGTGTATGATAAATATTGACATAAGGTTTATGGAAAATATGAGTCGTTGCGGGCGAAAGTGGTGGGATTAGCCATGTCCAGTTGCCTGTAACGTCTCGTCCTGCTGATTCCTCTGCTTCTTCAAACAATTTAAACTGCTGAGCAGCTGTATGATGATCGACAATGCTCACGCCTTGTTCTTTAAAAGAATGAAGGACAGCAATATTAAGTTCCACTAATGCACGATCACGCCAAAGTGAAGCTTGCTTGGTTGTATCAAGATTAAAAACCTCCGCAATAGCTGGTAGCATATTATAACGGTCATGATCTGCTAAATTACGTGCACCGATTTCTGTCCCCATATACCAGCCATTAAAGGGTGCGGCTTGGAAATCAATGCCTGCCATTTGAAAACGCATACTTGAAATTATGGGTACAGCATACCATTTCATTCCTAATTTCTCTACATCCACTGACTCTGGATGACGAATTGGCACCTCTAAAATATATTCTACAGGAATTGTAAACAGCTGCGGAGCTCGCTCATCTACTTGTATAACAAGAGGTAACACATCGAATGGTGTCCTCTCACTTTTCCAACCTAACGATTCACATACTTTAGTAAAAACAATAGAATGTGCATCACCAATAACGCCAGCTTCCGTTTCATAGCCTGCATAACGAATTAGCTGATGATTCCATATACGCACTCTGTTCGAAGCAAATACTGTTATTGTTGGACGGATTTTTCCACTATTTGTTGCATAATCGATATGCTCCAGTAGTTTTTGAAAAATATCCTGTTCATCTAAAACGGCACGTGCATCTACTACATGCAATGATTGCCAAAACAGACGACCAATACATTTGTTACTATTACGCCACGCCACCCGTGCACCAAAAGCTAGCTCCTCTGTTGTTGGGTCGTACTCACCTGCATTCTTAATCTGTTGTAATCTATTCGCTAACCAACGCTCTGATTCATCTTGTTCTGTCTGATATAAACTTAAAAATTGCTGGATCTCCTGTATATTCATTTCGATTCCTCCACTTATCCTCATATTAGAGGAACAAAACGACAAGCACCACGAAAATAGCTATAAAAAAACATACATATTGCATATATGAAATAGTTTGTTCAAATTTATAATGAATCGAATCATGATTAGAAGATATTGTGAATGAAGAAGGAAAAGAGGTGGGCGACATCTTATAGAAAGGAGAAACAAAATATTAGTCATGTAAAAAAGCTACTGAACCATTGATAGCGGATTCGTAGCTTTCACTCTTTACTAATGTATCATTTATTGATAAAAGAAAAAGCATGTAACACAATATTTGTGCTACATGCTTGATGACCCGTACGGGATTCGAACCCGTGTTACCGCCGTGAAAGGGCGGTGTCTTAACCACTTGACCAACGGGCCGTGGCTCCGAAGGCAGGACTCGAACCTGCGACAACCTGATTAACAGTCAGGTGCTACTACCAACTGAGCTACTTCGGAATAATGATGGGCCTAAATGGACTCGAACCATCGACCTCACGCTTATCAGGCGTGCGCTCTAACCAGCTGAGCTATAGGCCCATTTTGGAGCGGGTGATGAGAATCGAACTCACGACATCAGCTTGGAAGGCTGAGGTTTTACCATTAAACTACACCCGCAAATAATGGTGGGTCAGGACGGAATCGAACCGCCGACACTTAGAGCTTCAATCTAATGCTCTACCAACTGAGCTACTGACCCAAAATGGAGGAGGTAGAGGGATTCGAACCCCCGCGCGGTGTTACCCGCCTGTCGGTTTTCAAGACCGATCCCTTCAGCCAGACTTGGGTATACCTCCAAAAATATTGAACTGGTGGAGCCTAGCGGGATCGAACCGCTGACCTCCTGCGTGCAAGGCAGGCGCTCTCCCAGCTGAGCTAAGGCCCCATTTATCATAAAAAATGGTCGGAATGACAGGATTCGAACCTACGACCCCTTGGTCCCAAACCAAGTGCTCTACCAAGCTGAGCTACATTCCGAAAACATAAATTTATTGGCGCGCCCGACATGAGTCGAACCCATAACCTTCTGATCCGTAGTCAGACGCTCTATCCAATTGAGCTACGGGCGCAATATTCATTAAAAAACGATGAGCCATGAAGGACTCGAACCTTCGACCCTCTGATTAAAAGTCAGATGCTCTACCAACTGAGCTAATGGCTCGTAAAAAAGAAAAATGGCTGGGGTACTAGGATTCGAACCTAGGCATGACGGAATCAAAATCCGTTGCCTTACCGCTTGGCTATACCCCAATTTGAAAATGGGGCGACTGATGGGAATCGAACCCACGAATGTCGGAACCACAATCCGATGCGTTAACCACTTCGCCACAATCGCCACTATATAAATTATAACAGCTGTATATGAACGAGTACCTCAATACCTGGCAGGGGCAGTAGGAATCGAACCCACACCAAAGGTTTTGGAGACCTCTATTCTACCGTTGAACTATGCCCCTAAAATGGTGGAGGGGGACGGATTCGAACCGCCGAACCCTAAGGAGCGGATTTACAGTCCGCCGCGTTTAGCCACTTCGCTACCCCTCCAAGGGAATGGTGCCGGCGATAGGAGTCGAACCCACGACCTACTGATTACAAGTCAGTTGCTCTACCAACTGAGCTACACCGGCAAAAAAAAATGGCGGTCCCGACCGGGATCGAACCGGCGATCTCCTGCGTGACAGGCAGGCATGTTAACCGCTACACCACGGGACCATTTGGTTGCGGGGGCTGGATTTGAACCAACGACCTTCGGGTTATGAGCCCGACGAGCTACCACTGCTCCACCCCGCGATAATACTATACTGTTTTAAAAATAATGGTGGAGGATGACGGGCTCGAACCGCCGACCCTCTGCTTGTAAGGCAGATGCTCTCCCAACTGAGCTAATCCTCCACGAAAAATAAGCGAAGCGATGTCCTACTCTCACAGGGGGAAGCCCCCAACTACCATCGGCGCTAAAGAGCTTAACTTCCGTGTTCGGTATGGGAACGGGTGTGGCCTCTTTGCCATCATCACTTCACTTATTCAGTTGAAAGAGTTGTTCTTTCAAAACTGGATAAACGGTTCATTGAATGGTTCAAACGTTTTGGTTAAGTCCTCGATCGATTAGTATTCGTCAGCTCCATGTGTCACCACACTTCCACCTCGAACCTATCTACCTCATCGTCTTTGAGGGATCTTACTTACTTGCGTAATGGGAAATCTCATCTTGAGGGGGGCTTCATGCTTAGATGCTTTCAGCACTTATCCCGTCCACACATAGCTACCCAGCGATGCCTTTGGCAAGACAACTGGTACACCAGCGGTGTGTCCATCCCGGTCCTCTCGTACTAAGGACAGCTCCTCTCAAATTTCCTACGCCCACGACGGATAGGGACCGAACTGTCTCACGACGTTCTGAACCCAGCTCGCGTACCGCTTTAATGGGCGAACAGCCCAACCCTTGGGACCGACTACAGCCCCAGGATGCGATGAGCCGACATCGAGGTGCCAAACCTCCCCGTCGATGTGGACTCTTGGGGGAGATAAGCCTGTTATCCCCGGGGTAGCTTTTATCCGTTGAGCGATGGCCCTTCCATGCGGAACCACCGGATCACTAAGCCCGTCTTTCGACCCTGCTCGACTTGTAGGTCTCGCAGTCAAGCTCCCTTGTGCCTTTACACTCTACGAATGATTTCCAACCATTCTGAGGGAACCTTTGGGCGCCTCCGTTACCTTTTAGGAGGCGACCGCCCCAGTCAAACTGTCCGCCTGACACTGTCTCCTGCCCCGCTAAGGGGCATGGGTTAGAATTTCAATACAACCAGGGTAGTATCCCACCGACGCCTCCTTCGAAGCTGGCGCTCCGAGATCTCTGGCTCCTACCTATCCTGTACAAGTTGTACCAAAATTCAATATCAGGCTACAGTAAAGCTCCACGGGGTCTTTCCGTCCTGTCGCGGGTAACCTGCATCTTCACAGGTACTATAATTTCACCGAGTCTCTCGTTGAGACAGTGCCCAGATCGTTACGCCTTTCGTGCGGGTCGGAACTTACCCGACAAGGAATTTCGCTACCTTAGGACCGTTATAGTTACGGCCGCCGTTTACTGGGGCTTCAATTCGCAGCTTCGCTTGCGCTAACCACTCCTCTTAACCTTCCAGCACCGGGCAGGCGTCAGCCCCTATACGTCACCTTACGGTTTTGCAGAGACCTGTGTTTTTGCTAAACAGTCGCCTGGGCCTATTCACTGCGGCTCTCATGCGCTTGCACGCTCAAGAGCACCCCTTCTCCCGAAGTTACGGGGTCATTTTGCCGAGTTCCTTAACGAGAGTTCTCTCGCACACCTTAGGATTCTCTCCTCGACTACCTGTGTCGGTTTGCGGTACGGGCACCTCTCACCTCGATAGAGGCTTTTCTTGGCAGTGTGAAATCAGGAACTTCGTCCATACGGACTCGCCATCACAGCTCAACGTTACAGTGTGCGGATTTGCCTACACACACGCCTTACTGCTTGGACGCGCATAACCAACAGCGCGCTTACCCTATCCTACTGCGTCCCCCCATTTCTCAAACGGTGAGGAGGTGGTACAGGAATATCAACCTGTTGTCCATCGCCTACGCCTATCGGCCTCGGCTTAGGTCCCGACTAACCCTGAGCGGACGAGCCTTCCTCAGGAAACCTTAGTCATACGGTGGACGGGATTCTCACCCGTCTTTCGCTACTCATACCGGCATTCTCACTTCTAAGCGCTCCACCAGTCCTTCCGGTCTGACTTCAACGCACTTAGAACGCTCTCCTACCACTGACATCGTAGATGTCAATCCACAGCTTCGGTGAATCGTTTAGCCCCGATACATTTTCGGCGCAGCGTCACTCGACCAGTGAGCTATTACGCACTCTTTAAATGATGGCTGCTTCTAAGCCAACATCCTGGTTGTCTGTGCAACGCCACATCCTTTTCCACTTAACGATTACTTTGGGACCTTAGCTGGTGGTCTGGGCTGTTTCCCTTTTGACTACGGATCTTATCACTCGCAGTCTGACTCCCGTGTATAAATATCTGGCATTCGGAGTTTGTCTGAATTCGGTAAACCGGGATGGCCCCCTAGTCCAAACAGTGCTCTACCTCCAGTATTCTCATCACGAGGCTAGCCCTAAAGCTATTTCGGAGAGAACCAGCTATCTCCAAGTTCGATTGGAATTTCTCCGCTACCCACACCTCATCCCCGCACTTTTCAACGTGCGTGGGTTCGGGCCTCCAGTAAGTGTTACCTTACCTTCACCCTGGACATGGGTAGATCACCTGGTTTCGGGTCTACGACCACGTACTATTTCGCCCTATTCAGACTCGCTTTCGCTGCGGCTCCGCCTTCTAAAGCTTAACCTCGCACGTAATCGTAACTCGCCGGTTCATTCTACAAAAGGCACGCTATCACCCATTAACGGGCTCTAACTACTTGTAGGCACACGGTTTCAGGATCTCTTTCACTCCCCTTCCGGGGTGCTTTTCACCTTTCCCTCACGGTACTGGTTCACTATCGGTCACTAGGTAGTATTTAGCCTTGGGAGATGGTCCTCCCGGATTCCGACGGAATTTCACGTGTTCCGCCGTACTCAGGATCCACTCAGGAGAGAACGAACTTTCGACTACAGGGCTTTTACCTGCTCTGGCGGACCTTTCCAAGTCGCTTCATCTAACTCGCTCTTTTGTAACTCCGTATTGAGTGTCCTACAACCCCAAGAGGCAAGCCTCTTGGTTTGGGCTCTTCCCGTTTCGCTCGCCGCTACTCAGGGAATCGATTTTTCTTTCTCTTCCTCCAGGTACTTAGATGTTTCAGTTCCCTGGGTCTGCCTTCAAGACGCTATGTATTCACGTCAAGATACTACGCGATTAAACGTAGTGGGTTCCCCCATTCGGAAATCTCCGGATCAAAGCTCACTTACAGCTCCCCGAAGCATATCGGTGTTAGTGCCGTCCTTCTTCGGCTCCTAGTGCCAAGGCATTCGCCGTGCGCCCTTAATAACTTAACCTATCAGCTTTCAATACACATCGCATTTCGTTGTCAGCTTCACTCGTTCAATCCGTCACGTACTCAAGTACGCTCCTTCATTCACTCGATTGCTTCCTAGAACTGCTCGTGTCTTGAAACCTTCTTAATGTTATTAAGCCTATAAAAAAACTTAAAAAAATAAATGTGTTTGTTACAATTTCAATGTCGTTTTATCCAGTTTTCAAAGAACAAAGCTACTGCCCTGCTTCTACATCTCGCAGCTTTGCGACGAAAGCGTAGCGACAGGAGCACATAATTTAGAAGTGTTTCATTCAGAAAGAATGAACCTTCAAAACTGAACGCAAAACGTAATCTTACAAACCCTAGGTTTGTATTCCGAAATAATCCTTAGAAAGGAGGTGATCCAGCCGCACCTTCCGATACGGCTACCTTGTTACGACTTCACCCCAATCATCTATCCCACCTTCGGCGGCTGGCTCCAAAAGGTTACCTCACCGACTTCGGGTGTTACAAACTCTCGTGGTGTGACGGGCGGTGTGTACAAGGCCCGGGAACGTATTCACCGCGGCATGCTGATCCGCGATTACTAGCGATTCCGGCTTCATGTAGGCGAGTTGCAGCCTACAATCCGAACTGAGAACGACTTTATCGGATTAGCTCCCTCTCGCGAGTTGGCAACCGTTTGTATCGTCCATTGTAGCACGTGTGTAGCCCAGGTCATAAGGGGCATGATGATTTGACGTCATCCCCACCTTCCTCCGGTTTGTCACCGGCAGTCACCTTAGAGTGCCCAACTAAATGATGGCAACTAAGATCAAGGGTTGCGCTCGTTGCGGGACTTAACCCAACATCTCACGACACGAGCTGACGACAACCATGCACCACCTGTCACCGTTGCCCCCGAAGGGGAAACTATATCTCTACAGTGGTCAACGGGATGTCAAGACCTGGTAAGGTTCTTCGCGTTGCTTCGAATTAAACCACATGCTCCACCGCTTGTGCGGGCCCCCGTCAATTCCTTTGAGTTTCAGTCTTGCGACCGTACTCCCCAGGCGGAGTGCTTAATGCGTTAGCTGCAGCACTAAGGGGCGGAAACCCCCTAACACTTAGCACTCATCGTTTACGGCGTGGACTACCAGGGTATCTAATCCTGTTTGCTCCCCACGCTTTCGCGCCTCAGTGTCAGTTACAGACCAGATAGTCGCCTTCGCCACTGGTGTTCCTCCAAATCTCTACGCATTTCACCGCTACACTTGGAATTCCACTATCCTCTTCTGCACTCAAGTCTCCCAGTTTCCAATGACCCTCCACGGTTGAGCCGTGGGCTTTCACATCAGACTTAAGAAACCACCTGCGCGCGCTTTACGCCCAATAATTCCGGACAACGCTTGCCACCTACGTATTACCGCGGCTGCTGGCACGTAGTTAGCCGTGGCTTTCTAATAAGGTACCGTCAAGGTACAGCCAGTTACTACTGTACTTGTTCTTCCCTTACAACAGAGTTTTACGAACCGAAATCCTTCTTCACTCACGCGGCGTTGCTCCATCAGGCTTTCGCCCATTGTGGAAGATTCCCTACTGCTGCCTCCCGTAGGAGTCTGGGCCGTGTCTCAGTCCCAGTGTGGCCGATCACCCTCTCAGGTCGGCTACGCATCGTCGCCTTGGTGAGCCGTTACCTCACCAACTAGCTAATGCGCCGCGGGCCCATCCTATAGCGACAGCCGAAACCGTCTTTTAGTGTTTCACCATGAGGTGAAACAGATTATTCGGTATTAGCCCCGGTTTCCCGGAGTTATCCCAAACTATAAGGTAGGTTGCCCACGTGTTACTCACCCGTCCGCCGCTAACGTCGAAGGAGCAAGCTCCTTCTCTGTTCGCTCGACTTGCATGTATTAGGCACGCCGCCAGCGTTCGTCCTGAGCCAGGATCAAACTCTCCATAAAAGAAATTTGAATAGCTCAAATTGTTTTGCTGGCATCATTTTGATGTCCAAAATTTTGTTTCGTTCACTAACCGAAGTTAGTTACTGAAAACTTTATTGATTACGTTTTGCTTGTTCAGTTTTCAAGGTTCATGTTTTGCTTTGTTTTAGCGTGTCACCGTGGCGACTTGTATAATACTACACTCTTATTTTTAAAAGGTCAACACTTTTCATGAAAAAAATTTAACTTTTTTCTTGGTAATGAAAAACTTCCTATATATACCCGTAAAAATAATGACAACCTAAAATTCAATTTTCACAAGTGAGTGCCATGTTATACCGCTATCTAAAAAAGAATTTTATCATACTTTTCGATAAAAAATAATAGATCTTTATATAAAATAAAAAACTCGGTATAGAAACCGAGTTTTTAAAACGGGAAAAAGAATGGGATGGCAATCATCATAACGATAAACATAACAATTTGTAATGGTATCCCTATTCTTACAAAATCCATAAATTTATAGCCCCCCGCCGTCATTACTAGCGCATTCGTAGGGGAAGCAATTGGCGTAGCAAATGCCATACTTGCCGCAACCGCTACTGCAATCATAAATGTTGTAGGACTAACTTCCATAGCAATGGCTGCACTCATTGCTATGGGCGCGAACAATACAGCAGTTGCCGTATTACTTATAAATTGACCAAATATAGCTGTTAAAATATAAATACCAATGAGCACGCCATATGGTCCAAAATCACCCAAGGCATTAATAATACCATCCGATAAAATGGTCATGCCTCCAGTTTTTTCTAACGCCGTTGCCATTGGCAACATTGCAGCCACCAGCACAATACTTTCAAAATTCATATTGCTATAGGCATCTTCCATGTTTCGTAAACAGCCTGTTAATATCATCAACACAGCACCAATCATTACTGAGATCACAGCTGGGAAAACTTCGAATGCCATTAAAATAATCATCAACAGCATAATTAAACCGGCAATACCAGCTTTACCTGTAGCGGCTGCCACACTCGCGTGTTCTTTAGGCTGACCGACAACCACGACATCCTGGGTCTCTCTTGCTAACAAGAGAATTTCATCCCATGCTCCCTGTACTAATATGGCATCTCCAAATTTCAATTTATGAGAAACCATATCCTGAAGCTTATAACCACCTCTGCGATTAATGCCAATGATATTTAAATTATATTTTTCCCTGAATCCAAGAGAGCTAACAGTTTCATTAATAAAACTCGAATTAGGTGTCAGCAACACCTCTGCAATACCGAGATGTTTCGATACCAATTCATCAGCTTCTCCTTCCACTAACCCTTGCATCTCAAGATGATAATCCTCAACAAAACGACGAATATCCTCTACTTCTCCTTGAACATAAAGCTCGTCCTTGGCATGAATGACACTAGTTGGACCTGCCATTTCCTGATATGTCATCGGCAGTAAATTGATACCCTCCTGTGATTTACGATGAATTTTCATCATACAGAGCGTGTACTTAGCTGGCAGTTTTAACTCTGCTAAAGATGTCTCAATAATCGGTGAGTCTTCAGGAACAGCGATTTTAAATAGACGATTATTTAAATCATATTGCTTAATAATTTTTTTTGGTGAAAGTTTATAGCCTTCATTTGTTTGTGTACGATTTTGATCCTTTGGTAATAGAATATTACGTACAAGCACTAAATAAGTAATTCCAGCAATCATCCCTACAATACCAATAGGGGTCACTTCAAAAAAGCCAAGTTTATTATAGCCTCGATCAACCAATAACTGACTGACAATTAAATTGGTTGGTGACGCAATCAGTGTCATCAGACCAGAAAGACTTGCTACATATGAGAGTGGGAGTAGAAACTTAGACGGACTAACTTTCATACTAATCGCTATACTTACAACGATTGGCATCATTAATGCTACGGTACCAGTATTGCTCATAAAGGCACCAACAGATCCTACAATAATAAGCAGTAGCACAAATAATTTCAGCTCACTATTGCCCGACCATTTAAGTAAGAGTTGCCCTGCCATTCCTGCTAGACCTGTGCGTAATATTCCAGCGCCCACGACAAATAGCCCTGCAATCATTAAAACGACAGAGTTTGAAAAACCAGCTAATGCCTCCGTTGGCGTTAGAATATCCGCAATGACAAATGCTAGAAGTGACACAATCGCTACAAGATCTGCTCGTATTTTATTGGTCACAAATGCAAAAATTGTTGCTCCTAAAATAAGAAATGTTAATGTAAGCTGCACATCCATGAATTCCTTTCTAACATTAATCATTGTAATTATCGTCAGCAAAAAGGGTGTATTCCATTGCTATTTTTATTATAGCTTACCTAGAGCTACATATGATGAAATTCACCATCTTTTCAAAATTAAAAAAAGTGCGGCGTCCAACCACACTTAAAAAAATAATTCCACTATTTTTGATAAAGATGATGCTCTTTAATATAGTCGTAACAAGCAGTAGGCAAGAGGTATCTCGGCTCGCCCCCCATCGCAAATTCCTCACGAATATAAGTAGAGCTAATTTCCATCGCTAGCCCTTTATCTATCAGATGGAATCTACCATCATCATTATTTCTTAAAATGGGAGAACGACTAATCGTTGATAGCATATCGATGCCATGTCTAGCCATTACAATAAATTTATTCTCCGCAACTAATGCGTCACCTTTTTTCCACAATCCCGCGCCGATATCCACTAATAAATCAGCGCCCATGATAAAATGCAATTCATCCTCTGGATGTTTTTCTCTAAAGTATTTCATCGTGTCATAAGTATAGATGTTCCAGCCTTCTTGGTCCATCTCATAGGAATCTGCAATAAAACGATCATCCTTAGCAATGGCCAGCTGTAGTATATTCCAACGATGAGTATCTGCTGTTTTTATCGTTTTATCTTTACGTTTGTTTGAACAAGGTAAAAAAATGACTCTATCTAATTTACAGCGGTGTGCGACTGTGCTTGCTGTCCAAAGATGAACATTGGTAATAGGATCAAAGGATGAACCATAAATACCTATTCTCGCCATTGTAGCTACCTCCTATCTTGTGAAATTTTTTCTTTTATGTCCTGTATGCTTGCCATTTTATTGTCCCAACATGCTTGACTTAAATCGACAGGATACTCTTCGGGATTCATTGTTCGTTTATATTCACACCACAGTAAATGTAAATTTTCTTTCACATATGCTTGTGTTTCTTGAATTGTAGGTTCCTCATAAACTACTTTTCCGTTTTCTACGATGCTTTCATGTAAATCTTTTGCAAAAAAATTCGTTACAAATTTACTAATATACGTATGAACAGGGTGGAACATTTTCAATCTTTCTTCTTGCTCTATGTTTTCTCCCTCTAATGCAATATAGTCTCCTTCAGCATGACCATTATCCATATTAATAATACGGTAAACACGTTTACGCCCTGGTGTAGTCACTTTTTCAGGATTTGCTGAAATTTTAATGGTATCTACCATATCTCCACTTTCGTTTTCAATTGAAACTAATTTATATACCCCGCCAAGAGCTGCCTGATCATAGGCTGTAATAAGCTTCGTTCCGATTCCCCAAGCGTCAATTTGTGCACCTTGCGACTTTAAATGCATAATTGTATATTCGTCCAAATCATTCGAAGCCATAATTTTTGCTTCTGTAAATCCTGCAGCATCTAGCATTTTTCTTGCCTGTTTTGAAAGATATGCTAGATCACCACTGTCTAAACGAATACCAATAAAATTAATATGATCTCCTAGCTCCTTTGCTACACGAATCGCATTAGGAACGCCCGAACGCAACGTATCATAGGTATCTACTAAAAATACACAATCTTTATGTGCCGCTGCATATTTTTTAAATGCAGTGTACTCATCCCGATAGGTTTGAATCATTGCATGGGCATGCGTTCCTGACACGGGGATACCGAATAATTTTCCTGCTCTTACATTACTTGTTGAAGAGAATCCACCTATATAGGCAGCACGAGTTCCCCAAATAGCTGCATCAAATTCATGTGCACGTCGAGTACCAAACTCCATCACGACATCCTCACCTGTCACTTGTTTAATGCGTGAAGCCTTTGTCGCAATCAACGTTTGATAGTTCACAATATTTAACAAAGGGGTTTCAATTAATTGGGCTTCTGCCAATGGGGCTTCAATTCGTAGGATAGGCTCATTCGCAAAGACTAGTTCTCCTTCCCTCATCGCCTTAATCGATCCAGTAAACTTAAGCTCCTGTAAATATTGAAGAAATTCCTCTGGATATTTTCCTTCTTCTCGTAAATATTGAATATCACTTTGAGAGAAACCGAAGTTATTAATAAACTCGATAGCTTTTTTTAAGCCTGCAAATACCGCATACCCATTGCCAAATGGAAGGTTTCTAAAATATAGCTCAAAAACAGCTTTGCGTTGATGAGCCCCATCTTGCCAGTAAGTTTGAACCATATTAATTTGATATAGATCTGTGTGTAACATAAAACTATCGTCAGCATATTTCATGTTTTTCCCTCCATTCATGTCAAATCACAGTGGCGCCAAGTGTATGCTCGAAATGTCCTAACGCCCACTCATGGCCTGTTTGATTAAAGGAGGCGACAGCATTCTTATGAACGACGACTTCGAACCCTTTATTATAAGCATCGACTGCTGTATGAAGAACACAGATATCTGTACAAACGCCGATTAAGTGAAGCTCAGTAATGCCTCTTTCACGTAGTTTCAGCTCTAAATCTGTCCCTGCAAAAGCTGAGTAGCGCGTTTTATCAATGTAATAGACATGATCCTGCTCTTTATGTGCTTCGTACAACGGTTTTAAAGCGCCAAATAAATCTCTGCCTTTTGTATTTCGAATATTATGTGGTGGAAATAGCTTTGTTTCTGGATGATAAACATCTCCTCGTTCATGAACATCGATGGCAAACACCGTAAACTCACCATTCAATATAAATTCCTTCGTTAAGCCTACATTTGCTTGCTCAAGCAGCTGGCCAGGCTCTCCACAAGTTAAGGCTCCATCAGATGCAACAAAATCAACTGTATAATCAATATTAATTAATGCTCGCTTTTTCATCATCTCATCACTCCGTTTTTAATTAGTAATAGCTAAATTACAAATTACTACATTTAAAACAATCAGGAAAGACGGATCTTTCCTAATGATAAATGGACTCCACCATTTCAAAATTATTAAATCTATATAGTTGCGAAGGTCTGAATGAATTTCGTTTGGTTTTCTTCGGTTTGCCTTCCTCATCTAATATTTTTTCGATAAAAGGTAATTTGGGTGCTTTTGTAAAGAACACCGAATCATTAGAAATTCGAGGATCTTCCCCAACTGTTAAAAGTACTCGCTGTAATTCTGACAAAGTGAATGCTTGTGGTAAAAAATTTTTAGCAACGGTTGTTTGAATCATATCTCTTTTAATAAAATTCAACGCATCTGTAATAATTTTTCTATGATCGAAGGCTAGTTGAAGTGTAAATACACTTTCTATATCAAACAGTTCTACCTCAGCCGCATCATCATTTGCTTGACGTTGTTCAATATATGTCTCAGGAACAATTGCGTAAAATGCATTTGAGATCATCCAACCACGAGGATCTCGATCGATTTGATCATAAACACCAAAGTGTTGAACATGCAAACCTTCAACATTGGTTTCTTCTTTTAATTCTCGTTTAGCTGCGATATAGGCTGTTTCTTTTTGATCGGCATCTACAAATCCTCCTGGGAGTGCCCATTTCCCTCCTTCAATATTCGGATTTCCATCAGCATCCTTAGCCGCACGCTTAATTAGCATAATCTTAAGCGTCATGTTGGGCGGCGCCTTTTCTTCTGTTTTCTCTGACGTAATTGTAAAAATGGCAATATCTGCGGTATATCCATCAGGTGTTTGATATTTTGAAGAATCATAATGCTTAAGCACTTCTTCCTCAGTACGGAATTTTGTCATTGTATAACCCCTTTAATTGATTACAAGGTCAAGTAATTTGTAATTAAATAATTACTATTTAATTGTATTATAATCTTCCTTCAAGGTAATTGCAACTCAATTTTAAAAAAGCATAAATAAAGCTTCCTCAGCCTTATTTATGCCCATTTTTTATCGATTATTCAGTAGAATGCCGTTTTGTACAACAACTTGCCCATTTTTGATAACTGTATGTGTATGGTTCATACCATAGAAATATTGTAACTGCTTATAGTTGGCAACATCTAAAATAAGTACATCAGCTTTTTTATTCGCTTCCAAGGAACCTATTTGTTCGCCTCGATTTAATGCATAAGCTGCATTAATCGTTGTCGCAGTTAACACTTCCTCCAATGTCATGCCCATATGCATACAGGCTAAATTCATAATAAATGGTAAACTCATTGTCGGTGATGATCCCGGGTTAAAATCTGTTGATATTGCTACAGGCACCCCTTCATCAATCATTAGACGTCCTCTTGCATATGGTGCACGTAAAAAGAATGCAGTTCCTGGCAGTAATACAGCAATTGTGCCCGCTTCAGCCATTTTTAGAATTCCTTTATCAGAAGCAACCAGCAAATGCTCTGCCGAAATAGCTCCCACCTCGGCAGCAAGCTCCGCTCCTTGATAAGGCTCGATTTCATCAGCATGTATTTTCGGTGTTAAGCCAAGAGCTTTGCCAGCCTCTAAAATGCGCTGAGATTGCTCTGGTGTAAAGACACCCTTTTCACAAAATACATCATTAAATTCTGCCAGTTTTAGCTCTGCCACCTTGGGCAACATGTCATGGATTACAACATCAACAAATTCATCCTCACGTTCCTTATAGTCGCGTGGTACTGCATGCGCACCCATAAACGTACTAACAATATCAACGTCATGTGTAGCTTGTAATTGTTTCGCTACCTCTAGCTGCTTCTTTTCCGTATCCCAATCCAATCCATAACCTGATTTTGCTTCAACAGTTGTCACACCATGCTTTAAAAATACATCTAAATGCTGCATCGTCTTTTCATATAATTCTTCAAAGCTGGTTTCTCGTGTACGCTTTGTTGTAGCATGAATACCGCCACCTGCGTTCATAATTTCCATATAGGTAGAACCATTAAGTCTCATATTAAATTCTTGTTCACGTGTTCCACCATGCACTAAATGGGTATGACAATCTACTAAACCTGGCATCACAATCTTACCAGTAGCATCAATAATGTCTGCTTTCCTTACTAAATCAGGGAAATCTACTTCCAGTTGTTCAAAAGCTCCAACAGCTACAATACGATCTTCTTCAATTAGTACACAGCCATTTTCTACTACCGCAATTTCCTGCATTTGTTCTTTCGTACGCGGTCCTTGTGCATTACTTCTCAAAGTAATTACTTCATTGGCATTTCTAATTAGAATGGTCACTTCACATCACCCTTTAACATTGGTATATGGACACCTTTGTTTTTTGCCGTATTAATCGCAATCTCATAGCCTGCATCAGCATGACGGGCAACACCCATGCCAGGGTCCGAAATCAATACTCGTGCGATTTTTTCAGCAGCAAGCGCCGATCCATCCGCAACTAGTACTTGACCTGCATGCTGTGAATATCCCATTCCTACACCACCGCCATGATGCACACTCACCCAGCTCGCACCACTAGCAGTATTTACAAGCGCATTTAAAATTGGCCAATCCGATACTGCATCCGAACCATCCATCATCCCTTCTGTTTCACGATTTGGTGATGCGACTGAACCTGAATCTAAATGATCACGCCCAAAGACAATCGGTGCTGACAATTCACCATTCGCAACCATTTCGTTTACCTTTAATGCAAAGCGATGACGATCACCATAGCCTAACCAGCAAATACGAGCTGGTAACCCCTGCCATTTAACCATTTTTTGCGCCATATCAATCCAATTGACTAGACCTTCGTCTTCAGCGAACATCTCTTTCGCAAGTGCATCTGTTTTATAAATATCCTCAGGGTTTCCTGAAAGAGCCGCCCAACGGAATGGTCCCTTTCCTTCACAGAATAGTGGACGAATATAGGCTGGTACAAAGCCCGGGAAATCGAAGGCATTCGTTACACCCATCTCTTTGGCATAGGCACGAATATTATTTCCATAATCAAATACTTCTGCACCTGCATCTTGAAACGCTAGCATTGTACGAACATGCTCTGCCATTGTTTCTTTCGCTTTGTGCTCATACGTTTTAACGTCCGATTTCCGAAGTGCTAATGCTTCTTCAAATGTCATGCCATTTGGTACATAGCCATTAATCGGGTCATGTGCAGATGTTTGATCCGTCACAAAATCCGGAATAATCCCTCGATTTAACAGCTCACGATTGACATCTGCACAATTCCCTACAAGACCAATAGAAGCTGGCTCTTTCTGATTACGTAATTTATCGACTAATGCAATGGCTTCATCCACAGTCTCCACGATGTAATCACAGTATCCTTCTTTTATTTTACGTTCAATGCGGGCACGATCCACTTCAACGACTAAGATTACAGCGCCTGCCATTTTCCCAGCTAACGGCTGTGCACCACTCATACCGCCCATACCACCTGTTAGGATGAATTTACCACGTAAATCAGCAGTGCCAAATACCTTCTTCCCTGCTTCTACGAATGATAAATAAGTTCCCTGTAAAATGCCCTGAGCACCAATATAAATCCAGCTACCCGCAGTCATTTGCCCATACATCATTAAATCTCTGTCCTCTAATTCATAGAAATGATCCCAATTTGCCCATGCAGGTACTAGGTTTGAATTGGCAATTAATACACGGGGAGAATGCTCATGCGTACGGAATACAGCTACTGGCTTCCCTGATTGAATCAGCAGTGTTTCATCATTCTCTAATTCTTTTAAAGAAGCAATAATTTGTTCATAGCTTTCCCAGTTACGAGCAGCCTTTCCAATACCACCGTACACAATCAGCTCATCTGGGTTCTCAGCCACCTCTGGATCTAGATTGTTCATTAACATACGCATTGCCGCTTCCTGTGTCCACCCCTTACATGTTAGTTCACTTCCACGCGGTGCACGAATATCTGTTTTGAATACCATAAAAACACGCTCCTTTTCATAAAAATACTATTAGTTTGAAAGTGTAGACACCGAAATAAAGACTGAATATTCAGACTCAAAAGCATATAATTATATCCAAAGCAGAGGTGACTCGGATTAACGAGTCTTGCCTCAGCCTTTGCTATTTCATTCAATCCTATTTACACATACTCATTTACTAGATCATTACTTGCTAGTAAGTATTTCGCCAATGCTTCAATTTCGTCACCTATTGGTTGATCTGCTAATAAAGGTGGACAGAATTCACGCACTTTCTCTAAGAATTTACGTGTTGTTGGAGATAATTGCTCTTCCGCCTTATCTAAATGGATTGCCTGAGAAGCACAAATTAATTCTATTGCGATAACGCGAGCCGCATTGTGAACAATCTGACGTACTTGACGGGCCGATGTTGTTCCCATACTTACATGGTCCTCTTGGTTACCTGATGTAGGAATAGAATCCACACTAGAAGGATGAGCTAATACTTTATTTTCTGAGACAATAGAAGCTGCTGTATATTGTGCAATCATTAGTCCACATTCAATCCCAGGGTTTGTTGCCAAGAACGGCGGCAATCCTTCGTTAAGATGTGGATTTACCATACGTTCTGTACGACGTTCTGAAATATTAGCCCATTCACTTACACCAATCTTCAAAAAGTCCATTGCCAAGGCAATTGGCTGACCATGGAAATGACCACCCGATAGTACCTCACCACTTTCTAAAACAATCGGATTATCTGTAGTCGCGTTCATTTCAGTTTGAACACGATTCTCCGCGTAGAAAAAGGACTGCCAAGAAGCACCGTGTACTTGCGGAATACAGCGTAGCGAGTAAGCATCCTGCATGCGAATTTCGCCTTGCTTTGTGACACGTTTACTACCATCAAGCCACTTACGAATACGTCCCCCCACCAGTTCTAATTCTGGATGTGGCCTTACTGCTAATAGCGCTGGATCAAATGCTGACGTAATGCCCTTTAAAGCTTCTAGCGTCAAGCTTGCCGCCATATCCGCCGCAAGTCCAATTCGTTCAGCTTCATTGACTGTTAATACACCAATTCCTGTCATAGCTTGCGTACCATTAACAAGTGCCAGCCCCTCTTTAGCTTGAAGTCGAACTGGTGTTAACTCCGCTCGTTGTAGCGCCTCGCTTCCACTCATAACTTCTCCGTTAAACTCCGCCTTACCTTCTCCCACTAGCACTAATGCCAAATGCGATAATGGCGCTAAATCGCCGCTTGCTCCCACCGAACCTTGTGACGGAACAATCGGATGCACCCCTTTATTAATAAACTCCAATAACAGCTGTACGGTTTCCTCACGAATGCCAGAAAATCCTCTAGCTAAAGCATTGGCACGTAACACCATCATTGCACGTACAACATCAGTAGGGAACGGTTCACCAACACCCGTTGCATCAGATCTTAATAAATTCAGCTGCAATAGCTCAATATCCTCTTGCTCAATTTTTATATTGCTGAGTTGCCCAAAGCCTGTATTCACTCCATAAATCGTTTGTCCTTCAGCTAAACGTTTCTCGATACGCTCTCTACTTAAACGAATACGTTGTAAACTATCGACAGAAAGTGCAACTGTTGCTTGCCCCTTAACGATTTCCTCAATTTGTTGTCTTGTTAATGTATTGCCATCAAGCTCGATGATCGATTTCACATGACATCCTCCTATTCCCTATCTAACTATGTAAATAAAAACTCCTCATTTATTGGTCGTAATATTAAAAACTTCAGCATTAAATTCCATTTAAGCGTTTTCATTGTACAAGTGGTTTCTGCTGATGATTTATTACTCTATTTACATTGTACTCACTACTTTTTTCAGAATATAGAGAATTTTAAAAGAGAAAAGAAGATTTTTTTCAGATTCCTATGTTATTTTTAATAATATAATCGTATTTTTATATGAAACTGGAATATTTTATAGGAGTTGATGTAATGAAGCTATTATTAATTGATCGTGATCCTACCGACTTGGCAGGCATAAAGTGGTTTTTACATACCTATTTCCCTGGAGACGTCTTCATTGAAATGTGCACAAGTATTTCAGAGGTGCCCCAAAGAATTCGATTATTTGAACCGGACGCCATTCTGTTAAATATCGATCTATTTCCTAATAATCGCTTAACGGCTCTTTATCGGGATTTACAAAAGCTATCTGGTGCCATTCTTGCAATGACGACAGAACCTTTATTTAAAAATGCATTGAAGGCAATAGATTTACAAGTGGCCCATCTCTTTGTAAAACCCATTGATTTAGAATTATTAAAACAAAAGCTCACAACCATTTCTCTTCGCACACCACAGGTCACGGAATATGCACAGGAGACTACAAATGATTCCTTTTATTATCAATTATTTTTAGATAACAAATCTAGTTCAATTGAGACGACCATACATTTCACAATGATGGAGCCAGAACATATCGAAACTTTTAATAAGCTTTACAATTGGCTACAACAAACACCTATCCACTTCCATATGAAAACCTACCCTCTGTCCAATACAATTGTATGCCTTTTTCAAACAAGTGACATAAAGATGGTAGAAAAGGATGTCCGTGCACTTATGATGGAATGGCGGTTAATTAGTAATAGTTCTTTAAATATTGGCATTTATGATGGGCCACCGACAACCATCAAAAACATGTATACATTAACAAAGCGCGCACTACATCAAAGCTTTTACGAAGGCTTTGGTCATATTTTTTATGCAAGCAAACAAATTGAAACACAGCCCTTTGATCCCTTATTAACACCAGAAGAGCAACAATTGTTAATCAGTAGTTTGGAAGACGGAAACCTTGAAGCCGTTAAAACATTTTTATACCAGCTATCTAATGAGGGAATATATTATGAGCAAGATGATCTACGTATTCATTTAACAAGTGTTCTAGCACAAATTCGACGCTTTATGTTGAAATATAAATTACACGAAAAAGCAATTATCGAGCAAAGCTATCGTCAGCTATTTCACTTAATCATTGAACATCCTATATTTTATACAATTCTCAATGGCATTATTTCTTTCACACAAACATTAATTGAATTAGCGCGGGAAGCTCGAATGGAGAAACGAGCCGATTATGTTGAACTAGCTTTAGAAATAATTGATCAACAATTTAATGATAGCTCCTTGTCCCTGCCCTTCGTCGCCCATAAGCTCGGAATCAGCCCAAATTATTTAAGTACCATTTTCTCAAAGAAGCAAGGCTTACCATTTAAACGCTATTTACAGCAAATAAGAATTCATCATGCTACTAACATGCTGCTAGAAACGGATTTTTCCATTAGTGAAATTGCCCATTTAAACGGTTTTGATGATCCTAATTATTTCATTAAAATATTTAAACAACAAATCGGCATAACGCCTAATCGATATCGAAAAAACTAAAAGATAATTGATTGAAATAATTTTCAATTAGTCCATTTTATTTTCAATAAAGGTTTTTACAATGTAGTCATTATCTTAAAATTCATGTCATTTTCATACCTAATATTTTTTAAAAGGAGATTAGAAAAGTGAAATTTCTGGTGAAAACTATGTATAAAACACCTTTCTTTCGCATATATTTATAGTTTATCTTTAAATATAAAAATTCTTTAACGATAATAATTATAATGTACTAGCAATTCTATTTTATATTTGTTATAGTTATAGATGAAGAGTTTGACTTATATTTTTTTCAGGAGGTAAACTAATATGACAAACGCAAATGATCGTAGCCGTCGTTTTACAACAGCAGGTGGCGCTCCAGTAGTAAGTAACCATGACTCTATGTCAGCAGGTCCACGTGGTCCTCTTTTACTTCAAGATGTATGGTTAGTTGAAAAATTAGCAAATTTTAACCGTGAAGTAATTCCTGAACGTCGTATGCACGCTAAAGGCTCAGGTGCATTTGGTACTTTTACTGTAACGCATGATATTACTCAATATACAAAAGCGAAAATTTTCTCAGAGATTGGCAAGAAAACAGAAATGTTCGCACGTTTCTCAACAGTTGCTGGTGAGCGTGGTGCTGCAGATGCTGAGCGCGATATTCGTGGCTTTGCCCTTAAATTCTATACAGAAGAAGGAAACTGGGATCTAGTAGGGAACAATACACCTGTATTCTTCTTCCGCGACCCATTACACTTTACAGATTTAAACCATGTCGTTAAACGTGATCCACGTACAAATATGAAAAACGCTAACTCCAACTGGGATTTCTGGACTCTATTACCTGAAGCACTTCACCAAGTGACAATTGTAATGTCTGACCGTGGTATTCCAGCTGGTTACCGCAATATGCATGGATTTGGTTCTCATACGTATAGCTTTATCAATGCTGAAAATGAGCGTGTATGGGTTAAATTCCATTTCCGTACAGAGCAAGGTATTAAAAACTTAACAGGTGCTGAAGCTACTGAAGTTATCGGTCAAGATCGTGAATCTTCACAACGTGATCTATATGAAGCTATTGAAAAAGGCGATTTCCCTAAATGGAAAATGTATATTCAGGTTATGACAGAGGAGCAAGCTCGTGAGCTTCCATACAACCCATTTGACTTAACAAAAGTATGGTATAAAAAAGACTTCCCATTAATTCCTGTCGGTGAGTTCGAGTTAAATAAAAATCCGGATAACTACTTTGCAGAAGTTGAACAAGCTGCATTCGCACCATCTAACATTATTCCTGGTATTAGCTTCTCACCAGATAAAATGTTACAAGGTCGTATCTTTGCATACGCAGATGCACAACGCTATCGCCTAGGTGTAAACCACTATATGCTGCCAGTTAACGCACCGAAATGTCCATTCCGTACCTTCCATCGTGATGGTGCAATGCGCTTTGACGGCAACCTCGGTTCTACATTAGGCTATGAACCAAATAGCTATGGTGAATGGGAGCATAACCTAGACCATAAAGAGCCTGAATTACGCATTGATGGTCATGCAGGTATTCACGACTTCCGTGAAGATGATAACAATTACTTTGAGCAACCAGGTAAACTGTTCCGTTTAATGACTACAGAAGAGCAACAACGTCTATTTGAAAATACAGCGAATGATATGGCTTCTGTTGAAGAATTCATCAAACGCCGTCACATCCTTCACTGCTATTTAGCTGACCCAGCATATGGTGAGGGTGTCGCAAAAGCGATGGGTCTTTCGTTAGAAGGTATGGACCTTACAAACCCATATGTAAAACAACCAACTAACGTTTAATAGTCCACTTATTATTGATATCCAAATTCAACTTTTACTCCATGTGAATCTGTCATTCACATGGAGCTTTTTTATGATTAGAAAAGGCTTATGTCTATACTTTGACATAAGCCTTCCTTCATTATTGATAAATCTGACTCCCCGCTTTTTTAAACTCCTCTGCCTTTTCCTGCATACCTTGATGAATAGCTTCAGTCGTATTTAAATCTTTTTCTTTAGCATAATTACGAATATCCTGTGAGATTCTCATACTACAGAATTTAGGGCCACACATTGAGCAAAAGTGCGCTGTTTTTGCCCCCTCTGCTGGAAGCGTTTCGTCATGATATTCAACCGCACGTTCTGGATCTAATGATAGATTGAATTGATCACGCCAGCGGAATTCAAAGCGTGCTTTTGACAATGCATCATCCCGTTGTTGTGCACCTGGGTGTCCTTTCGCTAAATCAGCTGCATGGGCAGCAATCTTATAAGTAATAACTCCTACTCGAACATCCTCACGATTAGGTAAGCCAAGATGCTCCTTCGGTGTCACATAGCAGAGCATCGCTGTACCAAACCAGCCAATCATCGCTGCACCAATAGCTGAGGTAATATGGTCATATCCTGGCGCAATATCTGTTGTTAATGGGCCCAATGTATAGAAAGGCGCTTCCTTACAAACTTCTAATTGCTTGTCCATATTCTCCTTTATCAAATGCATCGGTACATGACCTGGCCCCTCTACCATCACCTGAACATCATGCTTCCAAGCGATTTGTGTTAATTCACCCAGCGTTTCAAGCTCTGCAAATTGGGCCTCATCATTGGCATCTGCAATGGAACCTGGGCGTAAGCCATCTCCTAAAGAAAAAGCAACATCATATGTCTTCATAATTTCACAGATTTCCTCAAAATGTGTATAAAGGAAATTCTCTTGATGATGAAATAAACACCACTGTGCCATAATTGAACCACCACGTGACACAATGCCTGTTACACGATTTGCTGTAAGAGGTACATAGCGTAAAAGAACACCCGCATGTATCGTGAAATAATCAACCCCCTGCTCTGCTTGCTCAATGAGCGTATCACGATAAACTTCCCACGTTAAATCCTCGGCTATGCCATTTACTTTTTCTAAAGCCTGATAAATGGGCACCGTTCCCACTGGCACTGCAGCATTTCGAATAATCCATTCTCTCGTTGTATGAATATGTTTACCAGTCGAGAGATCCATAATATTATCGGCACCCCAGCGTGTAGCCCATGTCATTTTCTCAACTTCTTCTGCTATTGACGACGACACCGCGGAATTTCCAATGTTTGCATTGATTTTCACATGGAAGTTGCGACCAATAATCATCGGCTCTGCCTCAGGGTGATTAATATTAGAAGGCATAATAGCCCGACCTGCTGCAATTTCTGAACGAACAAATTCAGGATCCATGTTTTCACGTATCGCCACAAACTCCATTTCCGGCGTTATCATTCCATTTCGTGCATAGTGAAGCTGTGTTACATTTTTACCCCTTTTTGCACGTAAAGGCTTCCGCTCCAATTCAGGGAAAACATTTTCTTGAATGCGCGGATCATCAACACGACGAAAACCGTTATCCTCAGGTTTAATCGTACGCCCCTCATATTCCTCAACATCTCCTCTTTCTTCTATCCATGCACGTCGCAAAGCAGGCAGACCCTTTGTAATATCAACGTGATAATTCGGATCTGTGTATGGACCACTCGTATCATATACTCGAATAGGGGCATTTTTTTCATCCCCAAAGCTACCAGTCGTTGGGCTTAATGCGATTTCACGCATAGGTACTAAAATATCTGGACGTGATCCTTCCACATACACTTTTTTGCTTCCTTCAAAGCTAGACATAATCGTAATGTTCTTTTCACTAACTACTGACATGAGCTACTTCTCTCCCTTAAATGTAATTTGATACAAGGACCGAAAATCTAGCTCACTCCAACAAATAAAGAAAGGCCGAATCCAAAATATTTTTTTGGATCCGGCCATGAATGTAAAGGTCTAGTAATTGCACACGACATACGATGCAATAGCTTCTTAACTTTCCCACGCTGGTATGAGCCAGATCAGGTCCAAAGGGTCAAGAAACTTCTAAGCGTTTCCCTCTCAGCCTGACTCATCAGACTCCCCTAGTTAATACTATTTAGTTTGATGCTAGTGTAGCAGATATTTCTAAGAGATGGAAGTTTTCCATTCAATATTTTAAAATTTTCATCCAACTAAGTAAATAATACTTCCGCAAGATAAATCACGATCGTTACCGTTAGACAGCTCACAATGGTTGAAAATAAAACAGTTTGCGCAGCTGTAGCTGATTCCACATCGTATTCTAATGCTAGACTAGAGCTATTGCGAGATGTTGGGAAGGCACTGGCTATAAACAGAGATTGTGCGACAACTCCATCTAACCCCAATACATAAATAATGACCAATGCTACAGCTGGTCCGATAACTAATCTTGTAAAACAGCTAACAAAAACCGTTTTATTAAACATAGATTTGATTTCAAGCTGTGATAATTGTGCGCCTAATGTAATTAAGGCTACAGCAATAAATCCATCTGCGACATGCTCTACAGGTATTTTGATAAACTGCGGTATACCAATATTAAAATAGTTCATAGCGACACCAATAATTAGCGCATGAATAATGGGCATTTTAAAGAAATCTTTGATGATTGTCATACCCGATTTCGTAGAGGAAATTAAATTGTACAAACCATATGTATAAGTTGTCATATTTTGAAATATAACGAGCATGACCTGAATGGCTACACCAATAGGTTGTGTTACAAAAATCATTTGGGCCACTGGAATACCATAATTTCCAGAGTTAATGAGCACAACACTATTTTTAAAGACGGCTGCCTCCGTTTTGGCCAAACCAAGCCCTTTCGCTAAAAAATGACTGAGTATCATTTGACTCCCAATAAAAAGCACAATAAATAACCCGACTTCTCCCAGAACAGACAGCTCTACACGTGTTTCATATAAATTCACAAAAACAGCGGCTGGCATAAAGCAATATGTAATAAGCTGAGACAATGCTTTTAAGTTAAAACGAAATTTCTTTTGTAGTATAGCGCCAAGTACAAGCAACACTAAAATAGGTGCAACAATTTGAAAGAAAATCATTCCGAGATACATCATATTGATGACCCCCTTCCCTTCATTATAGTAGTGCTGAATGGCTAACAGGTCAATGTCTCTTCCCTTCACCATTAAGAAAGACTGCCTATATATTTTAGGCAGCCTTTTTCTTCACGCTAGCTTAAATCGATTTACGACTTCTTGCAGTTCATTTGATATATCATTCATATTTTGAATAGACTCTGCTACTTTTTGTAACTCTGCTTGTTGATCCATTGCAGAAGCACTTACTTGTTCAGCAGAGGCAGCTGTTTCCTCTGAAATAGCAGATATACTTTGAATGGCCATAATTGCTTGATTTTTATGCTCTAACATACTAGATAGCTTACTCATTAGTTCACTAATGGAAGCTGCAATTGAACGTGACAAGTCACTGCTATCTTTAAAGGCCATTTGTGTGCTTTGTACGGACTCATTTTGAGAATGCATTAAATCTGCATTCGAAGCAATAACAGCTACTGTTTGTTGGGAATTTTCGAGAATACTTTCTACCGTACTCTTAATAATTTCTGTTTCATTTTTAGATTGCTCTGCTAGCTTTCTTACTTCCTCTGCTACTACTGCAAACCCTTTTCCATGTTCGCCAGCACGAGCTGCCTCGATACTTGCATTTAAAGCTAACAAATTCGTTTGCTCTGTAATGCTTTGAATAGAAGCGATGATTTGATTAATATTGGCAATGTTAGAAGCTAATGATTCCATTTGCTGTTGAATACGCCCATTCATCTCATTTGTTTCTATATTATGTTCACGTAAACTATTAACCTCATGCAATCCCTTTTCTGTCGTTGCACTTGTTTTATGAGATAGCTCATCCATCTCATTGGATAGTGACGTAATGGCATCAATCTGATCAGATAGATCCATCATTCGATAATTGGTTTCTTCAGTATCCTCTGATTGCTTCGATGCACCTTGTGCAATTTCATTGATTGCTACTGAAACCTCTTGACTTGAAGCTACTATTTCATTAAAGACCTCATGCACTTGATTAGAAGATTGGTTCAATAATGTCGTAGAATTTAGCACTGTTTGTATTGCACTATTGGTTTTATCCAGCATATTATTATAAGCCAGTGCAACTGCACCAATCTCATCAGACTTAATATATTTCTCCTCTACTCTTTGTGTTAAATCCCCTTCTGCAGCTGTTTCAATGGATGCACGCAAAAATTGGAGTGGCTTTAACTGTTTGTAAATGAATAGCACACTTGCAACTGTCATCAAAACAACCATAATAATAGAAGAAATAATTGTAAATACAAAGACGTGGTTGTATGTCTCTAGAATTTTTGATTCAGGCAATACAATTTGAACAGTCCACGTCTCGTCAATATCCTCTAAAATCATTGGGGCAAATACATTAAATGCCTTTTCCTTAAACTGTTTAGAATCAACGTACATACTTGTAAGCTCATCATTTTCCATGGTCTTACTAATACTTGTCCAAGCTGGGTCCTCTTGCATATTGCGCCCATCTAGCTCTTCACCAAAACTGTTGGCTGTCAGTACACCCTTATTCGTAATAATGCCCGCATAACCACCCTCTGGTGCAACAGATTCTGTTAATCCATTTAAAAAATCTATCGATACATCCGCCGTCAATACACCAAAAAACGATCCAGAAGCATTGACTAACGGCACTGAAATGGTTGTCATTAATACGTTCTTTCCATTTACATTGTAATCATACGGCTCCGTTAAAACTGCGCGTCCGTCTTCTTTTGGCACCCAGTACCATTCAGAAACACTTTTATCATCGACCCCTTCAATTAAAGTGGTGCTGATCTTATTATCATCTTTGCTTAGGTATGGTCCAAAACGTTTTTTGGAATCGACTAAAGTAGCCTCTGCATTTGCATCTAACATAATAGAACCCTGCTCAAAGATTGCTCCAACACCAAGTAAATCATCATTGTTAGCTAGATTATTTTCCATAATGTCTAAGACACCCTTGGAAGATAAAGCATTATTCTTCTGCATGCTTTCAATGATTTGCTTTGTTGTTTGCAATGCCGTATTTGCTTTCTTGAAACGTTCACTCATAATAGCAGCCGAAGATTCAGCAGCCTGCACCGTTGCATATTCTGAGTCTTCCACACTTTGATTTTTTATAATAATTCCCGTTGTCACTGTATAGGATAAAAATAAAACTAGAAATAATCCTATAATTAGGGAAGATAGTTTTAATGCAATACCTTTAGATTTTTTCATAACTAACACCCCCACTTTTATAATAATGATAAAGGATGAAAGGTTGTATCACAATAAAATATTTAGCGAATAAAGTAGAATTTTACAGAGTTATAGAGAGAAATATGGACAAATCTACAACCAATATACATTTTTTAATAAGGGTCTTATGAACTATTAAAAACAAAAAGCTCTGTCTATGACAGAGCCTCTCATAACAAAATCATGTAGTTTAACTAAAGGTTTGAGCATGAGGCATAGCATTTGCTTGTTTCCAGCTTTCATACCAACTCTCAATTTCCTCGCTTGGTTCCACTGCCAAATGCTCCTGAAGCATTTTTTTTAATAACCAGTATTGCTCCTCAACAGCAGCTGTATTATTTAGAAGATCGTATAGCTTCATTAAAGTGAAGTAGTTTTCCTCTGCATCAGAAAAAAGTGCCTGGACTTTTTCCTGTACCTTTACTGCAGCCATGTAGTTCTCATTTTTTATGTAAAACTCGCTTAGCTGATGAGCATGGTGTAACCACAATCTTCTTAAGCGCTCTCGCTCACTTTCCGCCCATAGATAATCGCAATCTCCTAAATAATCACCTGTATACATTTGGAATACTTTTTCATGTTCATCAACTGATGTCTCTTGTAATGGGGGTAATGATTTTAAACAGGACAGCCACTGTTCTACATCCACTACAACATTTTCAACTAAGAGCTTATAGCCAGAATTCAGCAAAGGACTTGAAATTTGCACACCATCCATTCCATAATTTTTTAATGTTTGACGGATTGTATAGATAGCTGTATAAAGCTGCTTAGATGCTTTATCGATATCAGACTCCGGCCAAAATAATTCTAAAATCGTATCACGATAAATCATTTCATCACGGTGATTTAGCATGAAGGCAAATAGCTCTTTGGCTTTAGATGTACGCCATTTCATGAGCTGTGTATGACCATCTGGTGTAACAACATTAAGACCGCCAAAAAGCTTAATAATTGTATGTTTAGGCGGAACTTTTTTATGTTTATTATTTATGTGTTCTAGACGTTCTAAGGTCTTTTCTAAACGAACATTTTGTACAGGCTTTAATAAGTAATCAATAGCATGTAGATTAAATGCATCTATTGCGTATTGATCAAACCCTGTTGTAAAAACGATTTCTACATCGGGCAATAACTCTTGAATTTTTTCCCCTAATGCTAAACCATCCAAATCAGGCATCACGATATCTAAAAATACAGCATTTGGCTGTAGCGTTTGGATCTCTTCAATTGCTTTTAGAGAATCGGTGTATTCTCCTACTATTTCAATTTCCGGGACATTACTTTTTTCAAGTAAGGTTTTTAGTCTCGTTAATGGTAAAATTTCATCATCTACTAGCACGATTCTCACATTGACCCCTCCTAAAAAACTATTCCTTTACTTATTATCGTATAATTATTAAAAGAATTGATAGAATAACCATTACTTTTGAAGGAGAAATAACTCTATTTGTCGAAATCTATTATTTATGATGAAAAAGAAAATACTTTCCAAAAATTTTACTATTTTTCTAATTGCCGGGTTATTCTTTTGTTTTCTAACTTTGATACGCTTCACTTGGATGAATTTCACAAATATTTCAACAGGGATCGATGCTATCCAAGGGACTGTTAATTTAAGAAATATTGATACAAGCCATAATTTTATAATTAAGCTACAAAAGGAATGGGAATTCTACCCTAATATCCTTCTCGCTTCAGAAAATACCCAATCAGTCGAACAACATAAAGTTTATACAAATCAACCAGAATCTTGGGATCAGTATTTTCAACATAATGATGAGGTTCATTATGGTTCTTATCGTTTAAAAATTCTCAAAGAACACACTGCACCTCAGATGTATGGCATTACGATTCCTGAAGGTTTAGCTCCCTATGAGCTTTACATAGATGGTCAATTCATTGGTGGACTAGGGAATCTTACAGCGGATTATACTCAAACGGCTCCTATTGGCAGACCTGTAACCCATTATTTTACGCTTAATACTAATGAAAGCGAAATTATTATCCAAGGTGTTCAAACAAACCCATATGTACAAGGCGGGTTTCAAAAAGAAATTATTTTTGGCGATTTGCACTCTATGGAACAATCAAAAACCTTTTCCATTACAACTCAAATGGCGGTTTGCTTAGTCTTTATTTTTTATCTATTATTTACGATTCTACTTTGGATTATCGGTATTCGGGATAAATCTCTTCTTTATTTTGCCTTGATTATTGTTTCAACCTGTGTAACCGTACTCGTTTCTAGCAATAAAATTTTATTTAGCTACCTACCTATCAATTGGATTTGGGCAAACAAATTATTTTATTTTTCTTATATTAACAATATGATGTTTTTCGTTTTGTTCCTACGTGAATTGATGAAGGAATACGCTAAGCCTAAAATATTAACGATTGTTCCTTTGCTATGTGCTACCTATTTATTATTTATTGTAGTAACCCCGATAGAATACATTTTTAAAACAAAAATGATATTCATAATACTTTTCATCGTCTCGCCTATTATTATAACGATTTTCACATTGTCTATCGTGATAAAAGGTCAAAAAGGCGTAATATTTTTATTATTAACAGGGACAGCAGTAGTCACTAATTCATTATTTTTCTCTATAAGACAAAATGCTACACTACCTTATAGTCATTATCCTTTTGATTTATTAATTGGTATAACGGCATTATCCGCATTTTGGTTTACACGCTATTTTCAATCAACCTTACAAACTGAAAAGCTTTCTGTGAAATTACAAAAAGAAATAAGTACAAAGGATGATTTTCTAGCAAATACCTCTCATGAGCTGCGAAACCCTTTGCACGGCATGATGAGCATCGCCCAAACTTTGTTAGTAAAACAGGAAACTAAAGAAGATCAAAGTGATTTAAAACTATTGGTAAGAATCGGCAATCACATGACCCATATGCTAGATGATTTATTAGATCTAGTAAAGCTAAAAGAAAAAACGCTTCGACTGCAGCCCAAACCTTTGAATGCTTATAATCTCGCAAGTGGGGTTAGCAATATGTTTCGTTTTATGCTGAAAGGAAAACCAATTGAGCTTATCATACGGATACCTACTAATTCACCTTTTGTGTTAGCAGATGAGACACGATTAATTCAAATTTTTGCCAACCTAATTCATAATGCCATTAAATTTACAGAGCAGGGCTCCATTACGATTGATGCCGAAGTGGTTGGTAAAAAATTATATATTTCCGTTACAGATACAGGAATTGGCATTGAAAAGGATATGCAAGAAAGAATATTCGACCCTTATGAGCAAGTTGATTCAACAATGACGTCGGTAAGTGGGGGCCTCGGATTAGGCTTAAGTATTTGCCAAGAGCTTATATCTTTGCACGGTGGGACAATATCGTTGACTTCCACTCTTGGGGAAGGCTCATCCTTTACGTTCTCCTTACCCATAGCAAAGACACAAACAGTGGAATACAGTGACTCAAATACTGAGATGGATACAACATTATTAAAATTTACGTCATTGTTAAATGATTTATCGCAAATGAAAGAAAGCTTTGCCGCTTCCACTGAAGAAACTACTTTGGTGACCAGTCAGGCAAGAATTCTTGTCGTGGATGATGATGCTGTAAACTTACAAGTTCTCGTTAATGCATTTTCGACTGAACCCTTTGAAATTGAAACAGCTTTAAGTGGGACCGAAGCTCTTAGAAAACTACAAGAGAGTAGCTTTGATTTAGTTATTTCCGACATTATGATGCCGCATATGTCTGGCTATGAATTGGCAAAGTACATTCGTGAAAAATTCTCAATTTCAGAGCTGCCCATATTATTTTTAACAGCTCGACAGCAAAGTGAAGATATTCGACTCGCCTTTTTAAGTGGAGCAAATGACTACATTAGGAAACCAATGGAATACATGGAGCTTAAATCACGTGTTCAAGCACTCATTCAGATGAAGCAATCTAGTGAGGAACGTCTTCGCATTGAAGCTGCATGGCTCCAAGCACAAATTCAACCTCACTTTTTCTTCAATACACTGAATTCTATTATTTCTTTAAATGGAGTAGATGATGAAAAAATGGAGGAATTACTACTGGCCTTTAGTGATTACCTACAAATGAGTTTCGATTTCCAAAATGTCGATTTAGTCGTGCCTATCGACTATGAATTAAAGCTTGTACGCGCCTATATTGCAATTGAACAAATTCGCTTTGGTGACAGGATACGAGTTGTGTGGAATATTCCTAATCAGATGAGTCTGTTTGTTCCTCCACTGTCGTTACAAACCTTGGTCGAAAATGCTATCCAGCATGGTATTTTACCTCGTCGGGAGGGTGGCACTGTGACCATTTGCATCAAAGAGATGGAGAAGCTTTTTACAATAGCCATTTCTGATAACGGTGTTGGCTTTGAACATAGGATACCTGGAAAGAAAACAAGCGTAGGTCTTGTCAATACGGAACAACGTCTAAAGCAATTATTTGGCGTGGAATTAACGATAAACAGTGTCATTGATCAAGGCACAACCATCTCCTTCTCCATTCCAAAAACTTAAAGGCGAATGATGTCGTTCTAACCGTCAGTTTGGAAGGTGAATCCATCACTTTATGAGCTCTATTCATCTCTTCCAGAAATCCTATCCATTGCACGAACAAAAAAGACTAGGCTTACAAAAGAAGCCTAGTCTTTCTTGGTTTGCTTACAGTTTAAGACATTGACAAGATTACATAAAATAGCTTACTACATGGTACTGAACAAATCCTGAACATCCTTGAATTATTCAGGTATCACATTCGTAACTTTTGACTGTTCAGCTGCTTAATTTTCTTTTCTGCTTAGTTTGCTTGTAACCGTTCCCTTCTTGGCTCTCCATCTACTATTAATCTGTTCAATGTCTACATACCACCCAAATTAATACTTCATCACATCATGAATATTTTCAGCGATTTGTCGATTTTCTTATGTACCTGTTACAACATAATACTTTGATGAATTGTTCATTTTCTTCTTTTGAACAGTACCTAGTGATGCATTTTTAACCTTCGGGATCAATTGTAACCAATTGACTCACCATGCTCTCTACTCAACATCACCTGTTTTTCTCATTAAATTTCTATTATCTTTACAAATATAACTTCCTCTATAGGTACTGAAGTTATATGATGCTCACATAAATTTTATAACCAATCTACCTAATCATCTAAAAAATGCATAAAAAGATCCTAGGCTATGATAAAATTGATTTAACACCAAATCTTGGATAGATTCCCACTGCATCTACCATGAAAAATAAAATAGGAGGCTTCTCTTAGTATGAAAAACAAAAAAAGATTGGCTTTGCTGTCTTTAGTTGCTATCCCTTCACTTCTTTACAGTGCACCAGCATCAGCAGCTGAAGTTACAGAGCCATCAAAAATAGCCTACACATACAATAATAACTACTACTACAATTCTAATGTCTGGAATGTTGTTCAGCTCATATCAATCATTGATGATCGATATTCCTCATTCCAAACAAGATTGGAATCGGCTCTCAAAGCTTATAACAATTTGACTGAAACAGAAAAACAGTATGTTACTAATTATGACGTACTTTCCAATCATCAACATACTAGAATTTTATATCGTAAACTCGCTTCACAAATTGAAGAAAAACTAGCTTCTGTAGAACCTACCGCAGTAAATTATTATGAAAATGTTTTGGCTACAAGGGAGTGGTTCAATTCTTTAAACGCTGCACAGAAAACATTTGTTAATGCTGAAACACAGAGAATACTATCATCATATATAAGTCCAAATACGACAATTGACAAAGTAGTAACGAAAATACAATTATTAAATTCTTCACGTTTAAGCTTCCATCAAGAAGTTGAGGCAGCACGTGCTGAATATAATGCATTACGAAAATTTACAAATGCTTATTTACCGTATGGTACAGAGCAACTATTATTAGAGGCTGAACGACTTGTCGTAAAGGATAAAGCTGCTGCCAAAGATGTAGAAAATGCCATTGCTGCTCTATCACCTAAAACATCTACAATTAAGGATGTACAAAAGGTTAAAACTGCGTTTGAGGCGCTAACACCCGTGCAGCAACAAATAGTTCCAAATGTGTCTATTTTAATTGATTTTGTGAATGGTAAATATAAACTTCCAACACAATCAGTTGAAAATACAAAGCCTAATTTTTCCAATACCGCCGCATTGCCTGGTAAAACAACGGCTATGTCTAGAAATAGAAATGATTATAGTGCAAAAATAAATGTCACTGACCCAGGAGTTCACACAGAAAGATTTATCTTAACTACCAAATCTAATATGACATTAATTATTCCTTCTCTCTCAACTTTAGTGGATAAGGATACTACTGGTGTCATAGAAATTCAGCTTAAAAGAAAATTAAATAACATTACATTCAAGATGACACTCAATAATAAACCTATAGAATTCGAGGAAAACATCGAATTAATTATTAACAATTTGCCTAAAAATGCTTCCATTATTCAAAGGAACGATTTAGGTGAGAAGTTGCATACTAACTTCTATGTTGATGGAAATCGTCATATTGTTCAAGCAACTACGTCTGGCACATTCCAAATTATAAGAAAATAAGCATGACGCTTCTGAAAGAAGAAACAACTAAATTCAAGTTAGTTGTTCCAGACTGTAGACAAAAGCCCCATAAACGATATTTATGGGGCACTCTCTAATGTTTATACTATTTTGTCGTAGCTACTAGGTTGTCCACGATGAAATCTAGCTGCTTTGTTAATGAATAAATGTCGTTATAGTAACAAAAACCAAAATCCATTTCAATCAGCCTTCCTTCTTTAACGGCTGGGATATTAGACCAAACTGGGTGATCTGTTAAATCCACCATTCCTTCGTAGGATGAACGGAACACAAAATCACCTGCATAATCTGTTAGTACTTCTAAAGAAACATTGATTGCCTCATCCGTGTTGTTTTTGTCATCAATTTTCTTTTGAATAATATCAGGTGCTTTCAAACCTAAATACTCATAAATAGCTTGGGAACCACGTCCATAGGTATAGCTTGTCACTACGGACATTTGTCCTTTGCCGCCTTCCATAATACTAACTGTTTTATCTAAAATACCTGCCTCTTTCAGCTTCTCTTGACTGTTCTCTACTTTGGTATAGAAATTAGCTAAAAGCTCTTTTGCTTCTTTCTCTTTCCCTAATACTTCACCAATCTTCGTTAAACGGTCATCCAGTGATGTAGAGAAATCGATCATGACAGTAGGTGCAATTTTTTGCATTTGCTCATACAGCTCATCCTTACTTGGGATAATGATGACGTCAGGTTTTAATTGGATTACTGCCTCCACATTTGGTTCGAACCACTCACCTAAACTTTCAACTGTTTTTAATTCTTCCTCAAATGCTGCTCCCTCTTGTATTTTAGAGGAGCCCACTGGTGTCACATCAAAAGCTAGTACATCACCTGTATAATACATCACCACTACTCGCTCAGGATTTACAGGTATTTCTACATCTCCTTTCATAGTGGATACAATTTTTGTTTGTGATTCGCTGACTGCTTGTGCCGTAGAGGCCTGTTTTTCCCCGCTTCCAGTATTTGTTGTTGCTCCACTACTGCAAGCACTTAATAAAAGTGTCAGACATAGAAAGAGTGTTGCAATAGCTGATAATCCTCTTTTATTCATTGGTTCATACTTCCTTTCATTATATTGATAACCATTCTCAATATAATCTTGGAAGCTCCAATCGACAATGGAGTATCTTTCAGACATTGAAGGACTATCTTTTACTAGACGATTCAACTGTTCCCTTTGACGAAATTTTATGGGGGAAACGCCTACTCTCTTTTTGAATAGTCTACTAAAATAATAAACATCGTTATAGCCGACACCCATTGCGATATCGCGCAAGCTAGCATTTGTCTGCTCAAGCAAAATAGAAGCTTTTTCAATACGGAGCTGAATTAAATACTCAATCGGACTACAACCTATTTGTTGCTTGAATTGAATGGATAAATGGGATGGACTATAGCGTAATGCCTTCGCAATTGATTCTAAAGTCAATGGCTGTGCATAATTTTCTTCTAGATAGGCTTTAATTTGACTAGAGACATTCAGCTTTTGAATGTCGATACTGTCTTGTTCTAACTGCTTGAAAATCTCATTTAATAATTGATAGAATAGCGATTTAATGGTAAATTTGCTGAGATTATTAGCATTTCCCCATTCTATATACATATAATGTATTTTTTTAAACATAGTAATAGGTGAGTTAGGTATAAGACTGTATTGATAGTTGAAAGGATTATTGCTTTGCATGGCTCTTGCTATCATTTTATTAAGGGTTAAAGGAATGGAAGCTCGATAAAATACCATGTAGTATTCAAACCCTTTGTCTGTTGCCACGATTTGCAAAGTGGAGCCTTTTCCACCGTGAATAAGATGAAAGCCCTCTAGTGTATAGTTTGTTAAATCGATCTGGATTTCTGCACCTCCACCTGTGGCAAAAAGAAACATATTAGCAGGCAATTTATATAATTTCCCAATCTCTTCAGGTTTAAATAGTTCATATCGTATATCGAGTACTTTAATCGTTGCATGATTCCAAAGAAAAAAAAACTCCTCTTTTGGCAGCATCCTACATCATTCCTTCCAATTATCACTATCTCCCAGTTTATTATAATTGATAATCGTTCTCAATACATTTTTCTACAATCATGCATGAAACATAGAAAAATCACTCAAACATCCAATGCTTGAGTGATTTTATGGAATCCCATTTATTTTGCTTTTGCATGCTGTACTAGCATTTCTGTCACTTCTTCAATTTGTCCTAGGATTGAAATAGGATCTGAAAACCAGAAACTCCAGCCATCAATTTCAAAAATTTGATCATCTTGCACAGCATCTAGCGTTTTCCAAACTGGTTCGTTTTTATAATCATATGTTTCTGTCGCTTTATCAACAGCCACAAAAATATAATCACCCGCATAATCTGGAAGTAATTCAGGTGATAATTCCAGCCACGGCTTTTCAGGATCAATTTCCTCTACTACTTTTGCGGGTGGAGTTAGTCCAAGCCCATCATAAAATGATCGCCCTGTATAACCATTACCATATAATGTTATGTTATTTTTTGCTCCACCAGCAAAAATCGTCACGGTTTGATCCTTACCAATGATATCTTGAACCGTTTGTCTCGCTTTTGCTACCCTTTGATTATAGTCATCTAACCAAGCCTTCACTTCTTCTTCTTTATCTAAAATTTTACTAAACTCCTCCAATGTTGCATCCATTTCTAAATTAAAGGGTATTAAAACTGTAGGCGCTATTTTAGCATATGCTTCGTATTTCTTATCATCCCCAGTAATGATAAGGTCGGGCTTCAAATCAACTACGGCTTCAAGGGATTCTTCAAAATAAGTAATTCCTTCATTATGCTCCTTCAGGTAAGGGCTTTTCATATAAAGCTCCTGTGTTCCAACTGGTTTAATGCCCATAGTTAATAAAAAACCTGGGTAATAATCGGTTACGATACGTTCTGGGTCAACAGGAATCTCGACATCCCCCTTCACAGTGGATACAATTTTGGTTGTCGACTGTACTTCCGTTGACTCATTAGCTGGTGCTTTTGTTTCTCCATTATTAGAAGCTGTGATAGCAGTACCAGAGCATGCACTAAGCAATAAAGTGAAGCATAGCAATAGAGTCGCCATCATAGAGGACTTTGCTTTTTTATTCATCGATAAATCTCCTTTTGCTTTATATTGATAATAATTATCATTATCAATATAATGTCGTATCCACTTTTTATCATTAGACAAAGAAAGCCGATACATAGGACGATACGATTTATGCTTATCTGGCTGTTGTTTAAATTGCATTGGGGTTTGCCCACTGTACTTTTTAAAGATACGGATAAAATAAGAGACATCTTCATAGCCAACACTCGACGCAATCTCCTGCAAGCTCGAAGTGGTATGTAATAATAACTGCTGTGCTTTTTGTATTCTTATCTGGATAAGATAATCAATAATACTTCTACCCGTCTTCTGCTTAAATTGCTTAGCTATATAGGGCACACTATAATTCAACATTTGAGCAAGCGATTCTCGTGTAATCGGTTGATTGTAATATTCTTCTATATAATTTTGAATTTGCTCCACAAGGTCCGGCTGTTGAACAATGACCTGCTGTTGATGTAATTGCTGCAAAAGTTCATAAATGAATTGATAAAAAAGGGCTTTGACATGAAAATGGGCTAGATTGCCCTGTTTGAGCCACTCTCGGTGCATAGTTTCGATTTTTTCCTGTAATGTGAGCGCATTCGAAATTTGAAAAGCATATTGAAGCTGAAAAGGTTTTTCACGTTCCCACAACGCTAGCAAATTTTTTCTATGGGGAGGAGGTAACGTCGCTTTGTAGAGAATTAAATAGTACTCCAAACTATCTTCTACAGCACTAATATGCAGGCAGCTCCCTTTACCAATATGCACTATATAAAAATTTTCTATCTTATAGGCTTTACTGTCTAATAATACTTTAGCCTTTCCCTTTATTGCGTACAAAAAACCGCTAGCTGGTACACGATAGGAGCTAAGCTGTTCATCACTTTGCATCCTTGTATAACGAATATCAAACAATTGAATGGAAGCCGCTTTCCACAAAAGGATATGATCATCTATGTTCACTGTTTGTTTCCACACCTTTCTAGTCAAAGCATAGAATGGTACCTCATGTGAATATTATAAATGATAAACATTCTCAATAATATATTAAAATGAAACAACAAAAAAGAAACACCTTTATTGCTAAAGTTGCTTCCTTTTTTTACTTGCTATAAACCATCGTACTAATAAATTATCTGCACAACTCACCCTGTTATTTTTTAGTCGTTAGCCATTTGGTTAATTCCTCAACCTGAGCCAACACTGCTGTAGGGTCATAGTACCACGAACGTTCCTCAGGCCAAACATAAAGATGATCGTTTTTTACAGCTGGTAGGCTGCCCCATATTGGATCATTTTTAAAATCTTCAACTGTGCGACCATCTGCAGTTAAAATGATGTAGTCTCCTGTATAATCTGCTAGCACCTCTTTTGAAATTTCAACCCACTGCTTTTCCATAATTTCGTCTGCTACTTTAGCAGGTGGCTTACGACCAAGCGACTGATAAACTGGCTGTCCACCACGTCCAAAGTTATCGCCATAAGCATAATAAGATTTGCCTGCATCTTCAATAATAGAAAAGCTTGCATCCTCTGGAATAATCGCATCTACCAGTGCTTTTGCATCGGCAATCTTTTGATCGTATTGTGCGAGCCAATCCTTCGCTTCCTGCTCTTTGTCAAGCAATTCACCAAAATATGTAAGCTCTTCATGTGCATTCTTTAATTCACCATAAGGGATGACAACTGTCGGTGCAATTTTACTTAAAGCATCGTAATTTTCCCCATTGCCCGTAATAATTAAATCTGGTTTGAGTGATATAACTTTTTCAATCGATGGTTTTCCATAATCACCGATTTCTTCTACATCCTTTAATCCATCCTTTAAATAATAGTTTTCAAGAGCCAACCCAGGAGCTCCCACTGGTTTCACGTCCAATACAAGCAAACTAGCAATATATTCCTCTGCTACGATACGCTGTGGATTAGTCGGAATAACAATTTCGCCATTTGTCGTCTGGACCGTTTTTGTCTCTGCTTCTTTTGTATCTTGTTCTGTAGTTGAACTAGTGTTTTTTTCATTTTCCCCACAAGCCGTTAACAAAAGAAGTAATAGAAGAAACAGTGGTGCTATGAATTTTCTATTTTGTCTAAGCATTTTTTCCCTCCATACACATTAGTTGATAATCATTCTCAATAATTGTAGAAGAAAGTAAAATAACTGTCTATGCATGGAAGTGATTTGTTCCCTTGTACTTTTATGATGTTAGTACTTCCATTAATTTTTGTAATTGAGCCACTGTAGATAATGGGTCATAGCCATAAAATAATTCATATTGATTCATAAAGTACATCTGCTTCTTTTGCACTGCCGTAAGTGACCGCCATTTTTCTGACTGCAATACTGTTAAGAGACACTCCTTTCCAAAATCTGTTGTAGGAAGAGCCGTAACGAATATATAATCAGCTGGAAAGTACACAATATCTTCAATATCTACTGTTAAGTAGCCTGTTTGTTCAATGTTTTTCGTGACTATCGCATCTGGTCGACTAAAGCCTAAATCCTCATATAATATATGACTTCCTCTCCCATGACTACTATTTAAACAATATGCTTGATGACTACCTATTTCCCAAACAATAGCGGTACCCCTTCTTGACCCAAGTTGTTGATCAAGAATATAGTTACAATGCGCTATTTGTTCATCATATTGCTGAAGCCAGCTCTTACACACTTCTCGCCTATCAACAATATCGGCAATCAGCCCAAATTGCTCTCGCCAACTCAATTGTCTACATGGTAGCTCGAATACAGGGGCTACTGACAGTAATGCTTGTTTCTCCTTGCCACCACTGTAGTTAACAATAACATCTGGACATGCTGCGGTTATCTCCTGATAATTTGACGTAATAGCATACTCATAGCCTTTAAGCCTCTGCAAAGAGGGTACTGGCTCGATACCCTCCAGAAATGGAGAATACACCCCCAACACTGGCGTAATGCCCAGAGCAAGTAAGCAGGCTGTATGATTGGTATTAAGCGCAATGACACGCTTCGATTTTTGATAATAAACTGTCGGTGACATACCCACTAATTCTTTAAATTTCCTACTTAAATAAGTACCCTCACGGTAGCCAACCTCCTGGGCAAGATCATCTAATTTCGGCATCGCTAACAACAGCTTTTTCTGGGATTCTCGTATTCTTAGCAACGTTAAATATTCACTATATGTATGACCAGTATGCTTGTGGAAGGTACGTGAAAAATGCTCAGGACTTACTTGTGCATTTTCAGCCAGCTGCTCCCTTGTTAATTCTTCACGAAAATGTAGGTTGATATAATGAAGTACCTTATCAATCCATAGTTGTTGTTGTGTATTATCACGTAAATGGTTGTATAACACTTCAAGCATTTCACCAAATAATTTTTGTAAGTGAAACGGATTGTTACCTTGGGCGTCCGCTTCCTTTTCTATTTCTTTAGCTAGATTCATGAGCCGATAGGAGCCATGTTCAATTAAAATAGCATCTTGTAATAAATGATCCGTTTTAGAGCCATATGCACAGTACTGAATGACGATTCCGCTACTTTCACCTGTTTCAAGTAAATGAAAATCGTCAGTATCGTTCAACAGCATAACAGAATTTGAACTAAGCTGAATCTTCTTACCTTGGTGGGTGCACTCTACTTGTCCCTCATAAATGATGACAATAATAGGATGTGTGAAATGTGCTGCTTTGTCATTTAACATTTCTTGTAATGTCACTATTTGAATAGGTTGATAAAAAATATGGGACAGTAACTGACGATCTTTGTTCATTTCGTTTTATCTCCTAAACATCAAATTGATATTGATTATCATTTTCATTATAATGAAATAGCATGATAGAAATCAATTGAATTAGGAGGCTTATCGTTTTGACAAAATATATAAAACAAAATGTCTTGTTAATAGGCATTTTTATTATTTCCATCCTATTAGCTGCATGTGGAAATCAACCATCTTCCTCATCCGATACAACAAATGAAAAGAGCACTAATCGGGTTTTAACAGATGCCATCGGTCATGCAGTGACCATTCCCAAAAATCCTCAGCATGTCATTGCACCCTATTTAGAAGATCACCTTGTAGCATTGGGCATAAAGCCAGTTGCACAATGGTCAGTCAAAGGAGGTACCTCTATCCAAGGCTACCTTCAAGATTCATTAAAAGACATCCCAACAATTGAATTTGATCTTCCTTACGAAGCTGTTACAAGCTTTAATCCGGATTTAATTGTAATTGGTTCACCTGAAATTGCTGAAGGTGAAAAATACGAGCAATATAGCAAAATTGCGCCTACTTATGTCATGGGAGCAGAGGATAATAATTGGCGCAATAAGCTCTTAACAATGGGCGAAATTTTTGGTCAAACAGATACAGCAAAAAAAGTCCTTGCAGATTATGATCAATTTGCTAAAGAAGCTAAAGAAGCTAAAGAAGCTATTCACAACAAAGTTGGAAGCCCTTCTGCCACTGTCATCTGGAATATTAAAAATACAATTTATATGGTAAGTGACACAGCTTCTAGCGGTGTTGTTCTTTATGAGGATCTCGGACTACAAACACCAACCTTAGTAAAAGAGGTATCAGCCTCTGCTGCTGGTGATTGGTCACAGGTTTCTTTAGAAAAATTTATACAAATAGATGCTGACTATCTTTTTGTTATTAACAGTGATCATACAGGCAGCACTGAATTATTAAGTGATCCACTCTTAGCAAATATACCTGCTATTAAAAATGGCCATGTTTATGAATTTGACCAAAATTCAAGTTGGTTATATTCAGGGGCTATTGCTAATCGACAAATCATTCAAAATGTCGTAGATAGCATTGCTAAGTAAGAAAACCCCTCCAGCGTCAACATAACGCTGGAGGGGTTTTAGTGTGAACTATATTTTACAAATTCTCGAGGACTCAGCCCATACCTCTCCTTAAAAACCTCAGCAAAATGACTTGGATTCGAATACCCGACAGCATTTGCCACTTCCATGACATTCATTGTTCCATTTTGTAGTAAATAACAAGCCTTTTCTAATCTTTGCTCACGTAAGTAGCCAAATACTGTTGTGCCATACATTTCTTTAAATCCTTTTTTCAACTTATAATCATTTAAGCCAATTAAACGAGACAGCTCCATGAGTGAAGGAGGATTCACTATATTTCCTGCCATGATGGCTTTTGCTTGAGATAGTTTAGCTCTATCGTCCTGTGAAAATTCCATTGAATTAGTAGGATGAGAGAAAAAGGTTTGAAATGTTCTCGTTAAAAGCTGTAAAGCCATGCTTTCTAACTCCAAATTAGTCATCCGATTAGCTGCTATCCCTTCTAGCAGCTGTTTTACCATAAACAAATCAAGCGAATCTATCTTCTCTTGAAACAAACGATAGGGATATCCTTGAAGAACCTTAGAAAACTTGGTAGCACCGCCATTGCCATTGATTTTTTCCATGTAATGATTAAAAGTTGTTACGGGAATACCGATGCCAACCATCTGATAAGACTCATCTTTATTAAATAAAAAATTTGCCTCTACTTGCTCCATTAATTGCAAAGTACATGTTCCTGGCGTTACTTCATATTCACAATTAGAAATATGAACGCCACGTGTCCCTTGCAAGCAGTAGCTAACTTCCACCATTGGCTTCGCTGTAGAGATATACATTCGATGTTCTTGATGAAATGAATAATCCGATACAACCACCTCTAAATCTGCACGAGGCATAAAACGATGTATTGCCCCTTCCTTTATCGATGATTGGAATGTCATATATTGTGTTGCATTTTCCTGTGGTTTTAGTATCTCTAATGCATGAAAAAATTGAGTAAAATTTTGATGAAAGTCGATATTCATAGCGTTCACCATCCCTCAGTATTTTATTGAGAATGATTATCAATAATTAACCAAAGTATAGCAAAGGTACATCTTTTCCGCTATGAAATTTAGAATTCTTCTGTTGTTGCAGTAGTCATTGTAAATGCTAGCAGGATACATATAAAGAAAACTATCGCTCCAAAGCCATAAGCAACTGGAAATCCTCCAACATGCTCAATTAACCAACCTGCTAAACCAGGCCCCATCATTTGACCAACTGCATAAAAAATGGAAATAAATCCGATGGCAGATGCAATATATGGAGGTGGCACTTGCTGGCTTGCCTTCATCTGAATCAAGACAAGAACACCACCGAGTGATGAACCCCAAATAATAGAGGATAATATAAACCCTCCAATATTTTCAAACACTATTGGTAGTAAATCGCCGACAACCGATAGTAGTAAAGCCGCTGTTAATGCCTTTTTAACACCCATTTTATCTGCTAACATTCCCCAGAATGGAGCGCCTCCAATCGACACGATTCCCGCAATGGCATAAATGGAACCTGCTAGTCCATTGGATAGCCCAAGGCTTTTCATATAGCTTGTTTGGTATAGATTAGGAATAAGATAGACTAGACCAACAGCAAAATAAATACCTGCAATGATATATAGCTGCTTATTGCGCCAAGCTGTTGTTTTTTCCTGTATTGTATCCTTCTTAACAGGATTTGGTTGCTTTATCGTCCAGAACGCTAACAACATGACGATCAGTGTCAAAATCGCAAATACTAACCACGCCCCTCGCCATCCTAACGTAGGAAATTGTTGCAGCATAAAAGGGACGAGTAAGCCTGATAAAAGCATCCCAATTCCAGCTCCACTCATTAACAGCCCCATGACAGCCCCTCGTTTCTTAGGGTATAGGCTAATGGCTATAGATAGTAGTGGTGTATACACAAGTGCACTACCAGCGCCTGCAAAAAACAGTGTGATAGCAGCCTCCCAGAAACTAGTGACGAAAACTAGACCCATCAATCCTAAAACAACACAGACTCCTCCAACTAACAGAACATTTTTTGCACCAATGCGTATTGTGAGTACTCCTGAAAGTCCAACAGTTAGTAAATAGCCTAAAAACAGCATTGTACCTAAGTAACCAGACTGAGAGGTCGTAAGGCTTAACCCCTCCTGCATAAACGGTAAAATAATGCCATAGGCCATACGTGCAAATCCTGTCGTTGTAACAATTAATAGCATACCTGTTAAGACAAACACCCAAAATTTTTTCATTTGTATACTCCTTTCATTACATGCATCTTAGTTCAATGAAAGGCCCATTTTCCACCTATGGAAGGATGCTTATACGGTTAAACGGATTTTATTTTCTGCCATTTAAAAGAGAAGACATTCGCTTTTTGGATAAACCTCAATGACCCATCTTTTGTTTGTCCATTGTCCTTGGACAATGACTAAATTATGCTAATCTATATCGATAATGATTATCATTTATGGAGGAATAGACATGAAAAAATTAAATCGACATATGCTCATTTGTAGCCTATTACTACTGATGGGGATATTTATGGCTGCTTGTGGTTCAAGCAATGAAGAAACAAATAAAAAGGGGACAACAGCAACTGAAGCAACAACTCGTTTGTATAAGGATTATTTAGATCATGAGGTTGAAATTCCAGTAAATCCACAGAGAGTGGTTTATCATGGAGAAGGATACGGTGATTTGCTTGCATTGAATATCAACACAGTTGGTGCAGGCTTCTCCTGGATTACAAATTATGCTTGGGAAGATCGTGTAAAAGATGTAGAGGACGTTGGTTTTCCTATAAATGTTGAGAAAACATTGTCATTAAAACCAGACCTTATCATTATTGGTACTTCTGATGATAAGACATATTCACAGCTTTCTAAAATCACTCCAACCATAGTGCTTGATACTTTCGCGCCTTTGGACCAACGTTTGACAGAGCTAGGCGATATACTTAATAAAAAAGATGAAGCAGCACAATGGATAGATGACTATACAGAAAAAGCAGATAAAATGTGGAACTCACTTGTAGCTGATGGCAGCGTTAAACCAGATGAAACGGCATCGGTTTTAACCTATTATCCAGGAGACCGATTATTTGTAATGGCACGTGCTGGACTTTCTCAAGTTTTATACGATTCAAACGTTCTTAAGCCTGGTGACAAAATACAAAAAATACTTGATGATGGAACAGGCTTTGCTGAAATCTCCACAGAACTTCTTCCTGAATATGCTGGTGATCGAATTTTCATCCTAACACCAGTAGATGATGAGGCGAAACAATCGACAAAAGAAATGATGGAAAGCCCAATCTGGAAGAACCTACCTGCTGTGAAAAATGGACATGTTTACACAATTGATATTCAAAAAAGTGATAGCGATGCCTCAACTAGAGAATGGCTGTTAACACAAATACCTACTATGCTAAAAAAATAAATAGCAAGAGACATTTCATCTTTGTTGAAATGTCTCTTTACTTTTTATACAATATAGTTAATTGATAATCATTTTCATTTAGCAAGGAAGTGAACAGATGGAAGACAATATTTCATCTTCTTTTAACAATAATTTACTATTTCATTTAGAAGATATCGACTATATTTCACAGAGCTATCCGTTTATCTCAACTTCTCACCATACGATGATACTTTTTATGGATGGCTGTGGCACATTAACGATTGATGATATTCCCTATTTGGTGACGAAAGGGAAGATTTTTCTTATACAACCTCATTCTATGATAGATTTATCGGATCTAACGAAGCAATTCCATTTCTATAAAATAACTTTTACAGCTTTTCAGCTAAAACATGAGTACCCTTCTCCATATTTAGGAGCCCTTTTTTCTGATGAAGTGGAGTATACCGTTTACCCAAATACGCGCTTTATTCGTCTTACCGAAGATCTATATCATTTAAAGCCTAAATCAGATTATCTTAAACAACACGGAATCTTGTATGAACTATTAAATTTATTATTTGAACATCAGCTTCATGTGAATTACCAATTAACAATGACAAAGTCGGTTGAAGAAACAATTAACTATATACATAGCTACTATCAACAGCCTTTAACCGTGAAAAAGCTGTCAGAGCTAGCTCATATCGCTCAATGGCAATATAGCGCAATCTTTCAAACTTTAACAGGGAAAAAACCGTTAGATTATATTACAGATTTACGTCTTACCAATGCAAAGGAATTATTGCTACAAACAAATGAGCCATTAAAGGATATTGCACAGCAAGTTGGATTTGATGATGAATATTATTTTAATCGCCGCTTCCGACAAGTGATTGGGATTCCCCCAAAGCAGTTTGCACGGCAGTATAAGCAAAGAACAATTGTAAAAGATTGGACTGGACATGAGGTAGTCATCCCTTCCTCTCCTCATCGTATTATTTATCATGGAGAGACATTTGGCGATATGTTGATTTTTGATGTACAGCCAATAGGTGGTGACAAAAACTCTATTAGTAAATCTTTTTATAAAAACCATGTTCCGTACATTCAAGATGTAGCATTTCCAATCAATCTAGAAAAATCTTCAAAGCTTAATCCAGATTTAATCATTTTTACAAATAACGACGAACGGCAATATCAGGCATTATCGTCGATTGCTCCAACTATTACCCTAAATTCTTGGGATTCATTAGAAGAACGCATCCGTCTATTAGGACAATGGCTAAGCCAACAACAATGTGCAGAAAATTGGCTAACACGTTTTAAAATCCAAGAACAAACTATGTGGCAGCAGCTACAAACCGTTGTAGAGTCTGGTGAAACGGCATCAGTTTTGACCTTTGATCATGGTAAACGCCTTTATGTCATGGGCTGTACAGGTCTATCCCCTGCCCTTTTTCATCCAGATGGATTTCAACCTCACCCGCAAGTAAAAAAATTACTTCAAGCAAGCATGGGGTATAAGGAAATTCCGATAAACCACTTGCCTCAATACGCTGGTGATCGAATCTTTATGCTTTTATCTGATAAACCAGAATCGCAAAAGGCAACGATGGAATTGATGCAAAGTGATATTTGGAAAAGCCTCACTGCCGTACAAAATAACCACGTTTATTTAGTGGATGCAACAAAGTGGAATTATAGTGATGCCTTTACAAGGGAGAAGTTACTCGGTGCATTACCAAAGTTATTGGTTACTGTAAAGTAATTCCCATAATTATATACAAGGGGTGACATGTTACATGAAAACGGAAAGCATAACAGATAGAATGACAACTCAAATTTCATTAAAGGATATTCGAGATTATATTGCTAAAAACCATCATCAACCACTCACGATGGAGCATCTGGCACTCATTTCTGGTCTAAGTTCTAGCTACTTTGGTGAGGCATTTAAAAAGGCATTCGGTCAAAGTGCCACTGATTATTTAACGGAGCTGCGTATTGGACATGCTAAGCAGCTATTGCGTGATACAGATCTATTGCTTCGTGAAATCGCTAGAAAAGTTGGATACAGTGATGAATTTTATTTTAGTCGGAAGTTTAAAAAGGAAGTGGGGGTTTCACCTTCTGCTTTTAATAAAATAGCTCGTCAGCGAATCTCTACTTTTTCTGTTTCAGCTACCGGGAATTTATTAGCACTTGGCATCATACCTGTTGCAGCTCCATTGAATGCCAAATGGAGTCCTTATTATTACAACCATTACCAAGACAAAATTCAAGTGCATGTCAATATTTTTGATGCAGAGTCCGAAGACAACTTTAGAAAATTAGCCTCTGCTAAGCCAGATATTCACATTTTCCAAGAGGAGCCCTCCCTCTCCATGCTTGATTGGCTTCAAACAATGGGTATTAAAAATGTCTATATACAAGCTAAGGACTGGCGAACACAGTTAAGAGAGATAGCTGTTGCTGTCAAAAAACAAAGCGTGGGTGAGCATTTCATTCAAACATATGAACAAAAGGTATTACAGGCTAAACAAGATATCAAAGGAGTGACTGGGGAGGATACTTTTGCTGTTCTCCGTTTATGTGGCGACCAATTATTTTTATATTGTAATAAAGGCATTCAGGATGTGCTCTTTACGGATTTGCAGCTTCGTCCTGTCGATGCGCAACAACAAACATGTAACGAACCTATTACACTTGAACAGCTAGTAGATATAAATCCAGACCGTCTACTATTTATCATTTGCCCAGATTCGCCCACTCGGAATTATTGGCTCACTTTACAATACCTCGATCATTGGAAAGAGCTCCAAGCCGTAAAAAATGGACATGTATATGTTTTGCCATCAAATCCTTGGTTCGAATACTCTGCTATTGCTATAAACCGAATGCTAGATGAAATGTTGCTGATGTTAACCGGAAAAAATCCAAACCCTTTTCCTGTTTCCGTCCATGGTATCCTATCAGACAGTGATTTATAATTCCATTTGAGAATGATTATCAATGGAAGGAGACTTTGATGAACAATGAAACAAAATTGTCGTAATCACTGTCAAACGATTTTAAAATCTGCCTATATATTAGCGATGTTATTGCTTGCTATTGGCATACTTTCGGCATGCAATGACCAATCAAGTAATAAAGAAGAACAGGCTGACTCAGAAAATACGAAGGAGCAAAGTGTTTATCCATTAACAATAAAAGATGAGGTTGGCAATGATGTGACACTACCTGCTAAGCCTACAAAAATATTTGCACCTGTTATGGAGGATTCGTTATTAGCTTTTGGCATCAAGCCTATTATGCAATGGTCGAATGGTGTTAAACCACAGCTCTATTTACAAGATCAGCTACAAGGCGTACCTGAAATTAGCTTTGCAAGTGGTCCCCCTTCAGCCGAATCAATTATGGCTAATAAACCAGATTTAATTATTTTGCACAATTCATTTTATGTGGAAAATGGCACATACGAAAAATATGCCAAAATTGCTCCAACCTATGTATTTAATAATGCTGCAAGCGATTTAGAAGGCTCTATTAAAATTTTAGGGCAATTACTTGATGAACCAGACAAGGCTGAGCAAGCTTTACAAGGCTATCAAGAAAAGGTGGATGCAGCAAAAACAAAGCTAGCCTCCATCACAGAAGGTAAAAAGGTTGCGTTAATTCGCTTTAATGCAAAAGGAATGTTTTTCATGACTGATGAGTATTTCAGTGGGTATGTCTTAACACATGAATTAGGATTTGAACAAAGCAGCTACGTGAAAAATGGTGCCTTTGAAGTATCATTAGAAATTCTACCTGAACTTGATGCCGATTATATTTTCCTAATCAATGATGGCAATCTTGGAGATGAATTTATAAATGAGTTGAAGGACAGTAAAATTTGGCAAAGTACAGCTGCCTTCAAACATAATCAAGTATTTGAAACATCCGAGGATTATTGGCTAAATGGTGGTATTCATGCACAAGGAAAAGTGATAGAGGATGTATTGGAGTTTTTAGCGCCATGACAACAATGACAAAGAAACCTTATACATCAGATAACTACTTTGAAGTTGCCATGACATCTCGTCAACAGCTTGACTATCGAATTTTAATTGCTGCCCCAACAGAAGCACCACCAGCAGATGGCTATACTGTTATATATGCCTTAGATGGGGACGCTCTTTTTCCAACGCTCGCTGAGGCAGTAAAATTACAAACACGTAAACCAAAAGGCTATGAGCCAATTCTTGTTATTGGGATCGGCTATCCCTCAAAGGAACCCTTTGATATGGAACGACGTTGCAATGATTTTACACTACCTGTTAGTGAAGCTCAGCTACCACCACGTCCAGATGGATCGCCTTGGCCTCCTAATGGCAAAGCCAATGAATTCCTAGACTTTATTGAGCATGAGCTAATGCCTGCTATCGCAAAGGAGTGGCCAGTCAATAAGAAGAAACAAGCGGTTGTTGGTCATTCATTAGGCGGTCTTTTCACACTGTATGCTCTATGTGCGAGACCAAATTTATTTAGTCATGTAGTAGTCGGAAGCCCCTCTGTTTGGTGGGCTAACAATGCCGTACTAAAAGAAATAGACAAATTTGCTGAAACTTGGAACAGTCAGCATACTATTAATCTCTTACTTACAATCGGCGCTAACGAGCTGCCAGATATGCTTGAAGGAGCTGATCAAGCAGCTGAACAAATGAAGCGTTTAAGCGACAAAAACATTCTTACTGATTATGTGAAATTTGATGAGGAGGACCATGTGAGCGTCCTCCCTTGTATGCTTAGTCGTCTTCCCCGTTTTTTGGATTCCTAGTAGAAGACCCAAGTGGTAATTTATCCACTTGGGCTTTTTTGTGTGCTTTGAAAACCCCCTGCTATGCAGGGGGTTCCGGAAAGCTTTTAGCTATGGACAATAAAAAAACTCCAAACGTACAATAAAGTCAGGTCTAGTCAACCGACTTCGTACGAAAGGAGCCACCATAAATGGATAATAAAAGTTTAGCACATACAACGTGGAATTGTAAGTATCATATCGTCTTTGCGCCAAAGTATAGAAGGCAGATTATTTATGGTCAAATTAAAGCAGATGTTGGAAGAATATTGCGCCAATTATGTGAAAGAAAAGATGTAGAAATCATAGAGGCAACAGCCTGTCCTGACCACATTCATATGTTGGTAAGTATTCCACCGAAATTGAGTGTATCTGCGTTCATGGGTTATTTAAAAGGGAAGAGTAGTCTAATGATTTTCGACCGACATGCGAATTTAAAGTATAAATACGGTAATCGTCAATTCTGGTGTCGAGGATACTATGTGGACACAGTCGGCCGAAATAAGAAAAAGATACAAGAGTATATAAAAAATCAATTACAAGAAGATATCCTGCAAGATCAAATGACGATGAAAGAATTCATTGACCCATTCACAGGAGAAGAAATCAAGAGAAAGAAAAAATAAGTAAGCCGCTTTAGCGGTTTGTGTGAAAACGGAGTGCGGTTGGCAGACCATTCAGAATGTCTTTAGACATGGGCCAGTACCCCAGCGTTTCACGCGCAGAGCAAACCACCAGTTATACTGGTGGTTCTGATTGTAGCATTTACTTCTCTTGCTCTAAATGGTTCTTTAACATTTTAGCAATTTCTTCAACCTGTGATTCCACTGCAATTGGATCATATGGCCAGAAACGTTCGGGATTTAAGTAGAATACTTTATTATTTTTAACTGCATCAATCGTTGACCATACAGGGTCATTCTCATCAAATTCCGCTTCTCCTGAAATATCTAAAAAGATATAGTCACCTGCATAATCTGCAATCTTTTCCTGTGAAATACTCAGTGCATTAATTTTTGGCTCAATTAAATCCTTGCGTACTAATTTTGGTGGTGTTAAACCTAGCTGCTGATAAATTGCTTGTCCACCACGATTTACACCATCACCATAGACATAAAAATCCTTTCCAAACGGACCCATAAGAGAAAAAGTCGTTCCTTCTCTAATTAACCCTTTAATAGAATCCTTTGCCTTCGCTACTTTTTTATCAAATTCTTTTAGCCATTTTTCCGCTTCCTTCTCTTTTCCTAAAATCTCCCCAAAAGCTCTCATTTCGTCATGAACTTCATGATATGTACCATAAGGGATGACCAATGTTGGGGCAATCTTGCGGTATTGCTCATTTAATTTTTCATCTCCTCCAACCGTGACTATTAAATCTGGTTTAAGTGATAAAATTTTTTCAACCGAGCCTCCATCAATTTGACCAATATCTGTGATCCCTTCACTTAATTCCATAGTATAAGGGCTTTCCATTTCCCAATATGGTGCACCGACTGGTTTAACATCAAAAACTAAAAAATTTGCTAAATATCCTTGCGTAACGATTCGTTGAGGATTGGCAGGTATTTCAACATCACCATCAACTGTTTTAATAACTTTTGTATCTGTTTCTGAATTACTTTTTGACTCTGACTGTGGGCTTTCTGAATTGCTTTTTGTCGCCTTGCTACAGCCACCTAAAACAATTAAAATCAACAGTAGCATCATTAACCCTATCCAAATTCTTTGCCTCGCCTTGACCATTTGTTCCACTCCTATCGATAATGATAATCTTTCTCAATCAATATCCTTATCGTAATGGTCTCTTCTTCAATCGTCTATTTCAAAATGTGAGAACTTGCATATGGACAAAAGTGACATTGGCTTCATTATTAATGATTATATAGCTTTTCTAGCATAATACTAAGTTGTTTTTCTAGCGTTAATCCATCATTGCACCAAAAATCATTCAGCTTAATTGGATAAATGCTCCTTGTTGGATCTTCAAATAGCTGCTTCCAAGCTTTATGCTTTAATAACTTATTTGGGAAATCTTGATAGTAATCTTCTGTGAGGACGACAAACATGTGGTTAGCAGCGTAGTCAGACAATATATTTCCCTCTATAAAAAGATGACTATTTACTTCGAGCACCTCTTGCTGAATACGTGGAGGAGGAGTTAACTTTAAGCCATTATATAAATTAAAGGTAGCTCTTGCAGTGGTATTCCAAATACATATTGTATGATCCTCCCATACCTCATATAAACCTACTGTTTCGTGAGGTTGTATAATGAATTCGAGCTTAGCAGCTGCTGTATGTGTAATGGATTGATAATGCTCAACCCACATCGTTGCCTCTGCCTCACATCCAAGAATTTTCCCTATAAGCTTAACTTCTTCAAGTCGATCTAATTGATTCCATGGCAAAACCAAAATGGGTGCAAGTTGCTCCAATTTTTCTAACTTGCCTGGACAATAATATAAATATTCAGGCACAATGATTAGGTCGATGTCCATTTTCTCCAGTTGATGAGTTCTATCTTGCTCCAGATCAATCGTACCACTAAGCTCACGATGTATAAGCGGTGATACTTCCCATGGTGTAAAAGGAGCAGCAATTGGCTGTATGCCTAAAGCAAGTAAATCACCACTATATTGGAATGCTACAATACGTCTCGGCTTTGGTCTATACCGATACTCACTTGGCGATACACCAACAATTTGTTTAAACTTTCGGCTTAAATAGAGTCCATCTGTATAGCCAACTTTTCTCGCAATCTCGTTCAATGTGGCATCCGTTGAAAGAAGATACATTTTGGCTTTGTCTATTCTCACTCTCATCAAATGGTTCGAGAAACTACGCCCTATTTGTTGTTGAAACAATCTTGAAAAATAACTTGGATTAAAACCCATAAGCTCTGCTAATTGTGATCGATTTAGATTTTGATCATAATGGCGATTGATATATGCTAGAGCTTCTCGCATAATCAAATCTACTTTCTCTTTATACGGCTTTAAAGCTTGGATAAATAAATGTAATATTTCCTCCAACAAAAAATTTTGTCTACTATGAAAATGCTGTTCACCTAAGTCTAACTCACCTACAAGCTCTTGAAGAAGAGTAACAGCACGATACGATAATGTTTCTACACTAGCAATTGAGCCATGGGCAGGCAATTGTTTATGATCGACACGATAAAGCAATAAATCAGCATTTTCTTCAGTAAGACTGTACATTTGAAAAGATACAATGTATAAATGAACAACTTGGTGATTTGCTTTTTCTAACTTTGCTATTTTCCCCGCACTAAGATATATCATTTCATTTTTATCTAAACATAACCATTTTCCATCTAAGGAAATTTTGGTAGCAACATCGCAAGCTAATAAGGTTGGAAATTTTGTATGAAGTGAATATGTATTAACCTTTTCTTTCCATTCAATTATTGCTGTGTCCATTAATCTATACATTTTGCATCCACCTTAATATAATTGAAACAATCATTATAGAGTCATTATAATTGATAATAGTTATCATTAAAAGTCAAGCAAATATAGATAACTATAATTGCTTGACTTAGTGTTGAAAAACAAAACCATCCATAGAATTTATGTGAAAGGTGAAAAAGGATTTCCGTTGCAGGCTACTTGCTTTCCTGTGGGCGAGCGCCGAGCCGCTTCCTCCGCTACCGCTCCGTGCAGGGGCTCGCCTGTCTCGCTATCCCACGGGAGTCAAGTAGCCTTCCACTCCAATCCATAAAATAAAAATGTTAACTTTTTAGCAAAAAAGGGAAGGTATTCATTACTCTTTTATGGAGGGGTGTTGTCACACATCACTTTTAATGGCTATTTTGTTCAGGAAAAGACACTTTTGCAGAATGGTTGATTGGAGTGGAGCCAGCGTCACTCCTAGGGGATTTAGCGTCACAGAGGAGACCCTGGAGCGAACGCAGTGAGTGAAGCGGCTCATCGGACGCCCCCTGGAAAGGACGCTGGCGGAACGGAAATCAACCCCTCGCCTTACCACATTGCTTATTATGCCGTTGACATTACCTTTTTTCAACAACAAGTCAAGCAAATATAGATAACTATAATTGCTTGACTTTTATAGTTTATCGTATTTAATTCTTTAGAAAAGCCAGCTATTTCTCTAACAGTTTTGATAGTCCTCTTTACTATCGATTGCCCCTGCTGGATGATGATTTGATAACGTCTGCCTTTATTTAGCAAACACAAAAAAGGCCAAGGATTTCCCCGAGCCTTTCTAGTTTACTTATTTTTTCAGTATATTTGGAAATTCCTCTAACAGCATGTTACTTGTTGTCATATCATCATAATTCCATTTATCCTCAATAAAGTGAACTTTATTGTTTTTCACGGCAGGTAAGGAGTTCCACAATGGCTCTTGTTTTAATTCATCAAATGCCTTTTGAGCCTCTTTATCCCCAGAAATTAATACAAATAATTGATCACCCACAAGTGTCTCATGCAGTGTTTCTTTAGTAATTTCAATATATGGCCCACTATTTGGCTGTAATGCCTGTACCTTTTCGTCCATAGTATATCCTTTGTCTTGATACAGCAAGCCTGCTACCCCGCCTGTTTTCATCACGAACATTTTTTTATTCCAAAAAAATTGGAATACGACAGCCGTTTCTCTTTCAGCCACCTTACCATTTGCGCGAAGCTGTTCCCACATTGCATCGGCATCTTCATTATATTTCCTCAGTAGCTGCTCTCCCTCTTCCTTTTTACCAACAATATCAGCAACGACTGGGAATCGATCCTTTAATGGCTGCATACCATCGAAAACAACGGTTGGTGCAATTTTAGAAGCTTCTTCAACCTCATTATCCATAATATATGACAGCATAATCAAATCGGGCTTTAACGTCAGTACCTTCTCTAAATTTGTTGGAAAGCCGATATCTGTTGAACTAATTTTCCCGTTATCTTCTAAAACACCGCTCTCGATGAAACGACGATCTACCCCAACAGGCTCTATACCTAATGCTATTAAATCACCAATTGCATTACCCTGAAGGACAATTCGTTCTGGATTTGTAGGAATGTCTACTTCTGTCCCTTGAAGGTCTTTGTAAACCCTTGTCTCAGAAGAGCTAGCTGACTGACTTTCTACTACAGTCTGATTTTGTCCAGTAGTTTCATTGTTTAGATTAACAGTACCTCCCGTACATGCTGATAATAGTAACGTAATACAAAGTAGTGCCATTGCTGTGAATGAAGCTCTTGAACCTCTATGCATATGTATAACTTCCTCTCGCTTATATTGATAATGATTATCACTATCAATATATCGCCATATTGGTCTCCAAACAATGGACGATTCAATGCTATTTTGAGGACGATGTATAGCATTTTTTCTTTCTTGTTTTCTAAAGCGTAATGGCGTAACACCCCTATGCTTTTTAAAAAGACGGCTCAAATAATAAGGGTCCTTATAGCCCACATTTTCGGCAATTTCCTTCAATGTGGCATCCGTTTCTACTAATAAATTTGCCGCTTTATCAAGGCGAATCTGAATCAAATAGTCAATTACACTATAACCCGTTTTCTTTTTAAAAATGGACGCTAAATAAGGAACGCTATAATTCAAATTGGCTGCAATAGATTCTAGTGTCAAAGCCTGTGCATAATGTTCTTGTAAATATTTCATTACCTGTCCTACAAGGTCTGGCTTCATCATATCCACACCTTGGCTATGTAGTTGCTGTAGCAGATTATGAACAAATTGATAGAATAATGATTTCACATGAAAGCGATCTATTCCACCAGACTTCCTCCACTCCTGCTCCATCAATTTAACTTTGTGAAAAATAGCAATCGGGTAACTGGGTATATAGCTATATTGCAGTTGAAATGGATCACTTTTATCCATTAGGCGTAATACTTCCGGGCGCATAGGATTAGGCATGGTCGCTTTATAAAAAATCAAATAATACGCCAACTCATCCTCCGTTAGAAAAATATCTAAAATAGTCCCTTTGCTACCATGTATGACTTGAAACTGCTGAATAATATACTCGATTTGATTGAGCTGAACTTGCGCCCTTCCTCGAGAAACAAAAATAAAGCCATTAGCTGGCATTTTATAAGACTGTAATGTTTCTCCCATCCTCATAATCTGATGCCGAACATCCAGCACTTTGATAGCAGCATGATCCCACAGGTATATATGGTCATCAACATTCATAATGCACATAATTCCTCCTATCTATCTTTTTTACTACTATCATTATAATTGAAAATGATTCTCAAATGAAAGCCAAACTACATTGATGGTAGTTTGGGCTTTCATTTTATATATATATTTAAAAGAAGAAACTCTTCAACTGAATGTAAAGAGTTTCTTCCTTAAAATTAAGCTTATTTTGTTATTTTATCTCGAACTTTAAACATATTTCCGTATTTGTCTACAATGACAATTACAATATAATCTCCTTCAATGAAAGAAACAGTTGGATGGGTAATAGGTTGTTCAGTTCGTCCTTTTGAAAGCTCTGTTTGACCATTGCCACTACTTAAACTAATTAGTGCTCCTGGAGCATCAGGTTGAATAACTTCTACAGGCGTAACGTTTTCAATCTGTGTATCAGAATAAGTTTTACTATATGCTTTATAGTAGAATTTAGCCTTTTCCCCTGGTTGAACAGAAGGATCTGAGAATGTAAAGTCAAATGTAGCTAAAATATTTCTACTTCTATCTGTAGTAATTGGTGGCTGTAATTTAGCACTTTCAATATTTGTTGTTAAGGTTCTATAAATGAATGAAGCTGTTGGCTTACTAAATTCCCACTCACCTTTATCCTTAACAGTAGCATTTAGTGTAATATCAAAGCTCTGTGTTACTTCGTTAGCAAATTTAATAATCAGCTTTCGAGGTTCCCATTCTTTAGCTGTTGTATTCTCCCACTCCCATGATGCGTAAGTAGGAGAAATAGCTGTTGTTGTTCCTGGTTTAACTAAAGTAAAATCTCCATTTTTTAAATCGATGGCCTCTGAGAAAGTGACCTCAAATGTTTTACCATCTAGTTGTTTAAAGATCGGATCCTCTACCTTTGGTGGTGTACCATCTGAGAAGAATTTATATGCCATTACACCTTTGTCAGTTTCGCCTGGTGTCAAAGTAATTGTTTTATTTTGCTGTTCATCAAAAGTATATACTTTTGACTCTGTACCTACTTGAAGCATTGTTGCATTTTTATATCTATCTTTTACCGCAACATAAAGCTCATAATTTTGATGGGGTTCTAAAGAGGTAAAATTAATTTCATTAGTACCCTTTCGCATATTACTAGCTCTTCCTCTTTCAATAACCTCCTCAGCGCTTGAAGGTACTGGAACTGTTGTATCGCCAGCTTTTCTAAGAATATAGTGATACGTACCGTCTTCATCTGACATAAATTTGAAGGTAGCATTCTTATCTCCTTGAGCTATCTTTATCGATGTATTTTCAATTTTCGGTGGTGTTTGGTCATCGATTACATGTCTAGTCTCAATATCTGAAACATTTCCTGATCGATCGCGCAATACCATATAGATAGAGTAGCTCTTAAACGGATTTAAATTTGCTGTTGGTAATGGGATTACTACCTTTTGTTTTCCTAGTTGAGCAGGTTTATTACCTCCGCTCCCCACAATATCGATTTCCTCTGTTCCAACCTTAAATTTTGTTTCATTTAATTGGACAGCTTCAATTAAACGTAAGCGGTCATCACGTGTAAGAGTTATATCTGACTCCATAATTAGATAATGATACGTTCCTGCTTTTGAAGCGTTAAACTCAAGAAGTGTTTGGTCCTTTGTATTATTAATTACTGGTTCTCCTATAATTGTGAGGACTGGTAATTCAATATCGTTATGAATGTATTCGGCTGTGTTTCGCGGAACAGTATTATTTGGAATGTTATTGATATTTTCAAATTCGATATCAGCCAAATCTTTAACTTTCGGTGATATTGTAACAACTAGATTATCCCCGTTTACAAAGCCTGTTAGTGATGGAATGGTGAAAATTAATCTTTTCTGAGCTTTATTATAGACAACCTTTGTAGGATGTATCGGTTGCTGTGCACCTTGATTGACTATCCCTGTACCTGAAAGATCATAGTTCTCTATTTTTTCAGCAGAAATAGGATCTAAATCCTCACTCACGGTTAGATAAAATTCATTTTTAATCTCATCTAGTAATACAAGTTGTCCACCAACAACATATGGTGGGATATTATCAAGCTCACCAGTTTTAAACTCTTTAACCGCCTCTTTAGGTATAGGATCTACCGAGAAGTTGCCTGAATCATCCTTCATGACAACATAAAGTTGATATTCGGTTTCAGCATCTAATTCTGTTAAAATTCCTGTTATTCCAAGTTCTCCAGCTTTTGCCTTCCCTTTACCTGTTGGGTTTGCGACGATATCTGCCGTCGTCGGGTCAGCTGCTGTTGTTTTCTTACGTACATAATAGTAATAATCTCCAGGTTCACTTGCTGCAAACTTGAATTCAGCACGTGTTCCTCCATGTAAAGGCGTAACTTGTAGAGATTTAACTACTGGTGGAGTTGCATCTTTCATTTGGAATGCTTGAGAGACAATATCAGATGCATTTTTCGAGCCGTCTACAACCATGATGTAGATGACATATTCTTTTTTCTCACCTAGATTTGAAACTTTTATTGAGTTTGTGCCTTTGATTGCCGCACTACTTCCGTATGCAACGTTTTCAATTGAAAGATGGTTTACCATTTCACGTTTATTAGGTGCCTCTGCTCCCTTTTCACGCACAATATAGTAGTACGTACCTACCTCATCAGATGTGAAATCTGCTTGAATCTCACTGCCATTGAGCACTTTGACACTTGTAATACTTACAATAGGCTTTGTTTTATCATCTGGATTCTGATTCTCGTTTTCGTCTTTATCGATTGGTTTGCCATCCGGATCTGTGATATTTCCGATATTGTCTTTATCATCTAGGAAATCATCAAAGATATTATTTGGAGATTCATCTTTAGGTAAAATGACTTTGTCGATATACGTATAGTCCCCAATGTCAACCTTGCCGTATGAATTATCAACATATAGAGTACCGATACGGCCATCTATATACAGCTCTAAATCTGTATAACTGTTGTAGTTTATCCAATCAATATTGCCATCTCCATAGATCGTTAACTTTGTTTCGGTATCCAGATTTAATGTTCCAATATAGCCTTGAATTTCAAATTCGCGAACACTTCCGATGATGTCTACACGTGGTAGTTTCATATTGGATTCGATTTTTGTCCCTGTTTGTGATACTACTAGTCTCGAAACAGTGCTGTTATAAAATTCAAGATGCTTTTCAACATTTTTCATTTCTTGTTTTTCTTTTGACCAGTTGACAAATGGCTTATCTTTATCAGGATTTTGGTTCGTCCAATTTTGAAGATCGTTTGTTGAATTGTTATTAGATGAACCATCGCCTTTAGTATTATCTGGATTCGACCAGTTGATAAAAGAAATATTATTGCTCGCCACACGCCCAATGGATAATGGTTGATTGTTAGTAGCACCTAAATGCAATGGTGGTCGAACTGTTTCATTGACGAACATAGTACCTGTCATCTTCAGATTCGAAAATTCAATATAGTTGCCATTAACTACAATGGTTGCACCTAATGAACCATAATCACCATCAAAATCAAGGAAGCTTGAGCTTGTTCCGCTTGCATTTAATGTTAGTTTAGAGATGGATCGAACCTTCTTACCAGAAAGATCCCCCTCAATATAAGCACCCTTTAAGACAGGTGCATTATCGTCATTAAAAATATGTGAAAGGCTTTCTGGAACTGCATAGGCTTCACCATTTATATAAACGGCATCATCATCTACATCTATAATTTTGAAAGATGTTTCATTGTTCTTTTTCTCTTGTGAACGAACCACAAAAGAAGCAAACTGTCCGCGATTTACAGCATCAAACGGAGAGAATGTCACAGGTGTTGTGCCTTCAGTAATATTTAAATCGATAAGTGTTTGAATATAGATAGCATTGCTTGATTGGCTATCTACATCTTTAAAAATATTGTTGTAACTAGGAGATACCTCCAAATGGAATGCTAATACTAATATTTTTGCTAATTCGCCACGAGTCATCACTTCGTTTGGCATAAATGTGCCATTAGAATACCCAGACATAATGCCCGCGTTTTGCAATGCTGCGACAAATTTATAAAATTCGCTACCCTTCGGTACATCCTTATAATAAGGATTTTGGACATTTCTCGTATCCAATTTTAATGCCGTTGCAATCATTTTTGCTGCTTGTCCACGTGTTACATTGACATCCGGACGGAAGGTTTTATCGGCAAACCCGTTAATGACACCCTGAGAATATAATTTTAATATATCGTTATAATGAACTGAGTATTGGTCGATGTCTGTAAAGGGAGAAGTAGCCGCTGCCGCTTTTTGTGGTGGAGGTACTACAACGGCAATCCCACTTGTAGCAAATACTGTTGCTATCAAGGCTTTATTTACTTTTTGGATTTTAGATTTATCCATCCCACTCTTCCTTTCACTTATGTATTTTGATACGTACAAATATCATTTCCTCATACTCTTTATATCGGCTCGTAGCTAACGAACCTTCATAGATAAATCTAAATTAGTCAGGTAAATTTCTTGATTAATCAAATGACCTTTCTCTATCTGAAATGGTGATTAATTTTTCAGTTTGCTAACTGAGTGATTCGCAATTTTGACTCACCTTTCTATTTCTTTTGGAATGATAGCCCTTCTTAATGAGCATCTTTTCCCACTTTTAGAACGGGCTCTACACTTTGACGAGCTCTTCCATGTGATATCACCACTTCTCTCCTCTTCAAACCATTGTGGCCACGTTTGACCCTCACTAATAACAAAATAAATTCCCTTCATTCACACAACAAAAAAGCCAAGGAGCATCGGTGCTCGCTTGGCTTTTCACGATATATAGGCATACATCTAGTCGTCCTTGGGGTGTCATAAGGGAAAGGGGGATAACCTTACGTCTTGTCAAGTCGATCAAGAGATGTGACCCGAGTTACATATCATTTGAACATGGTTTAGGAAGTCATATGGCGGATGACTTACAAGTAGCTTGCCCAAATGATGTTTGCATTAATCAATTACCCCGAAATTCAAAATTGTAAGCCCCTTTGTTTCATTTTTTACTGCATTTATATTTCCGCAACCTTTACTTGATTGCGCCCCCCTTGTTTCGCAAGGTATAGTGCATCGTCAGCTGCTTTAATTAGTTCCTCTGTTGAATCTGCCATTGCTGGATAGACAGCTATTCCTGCAGATAATGTTATGGGTCTGCCACATGGACTTTCTGTTGTTGCCAAAATTGCTCGTAGTTGTTCAGCCACTTGTGCTGCCTCTTCTGCTGCCGTATTTGGTAGCAGTATGACAAATTCCTCGCCACCATATCGACAGCATACATCTCCTTCACGAGCCACAGCTTCCATATGACTGGCTAAAAATTGCAAAACTTTATCGCCTACTGCATGACCATATGTGTCATTCACACTTTTAAAGTGATCTAAATCTAGTAAAATAATTGCATGTGGTACATTGTTCGTTAACCATTCGGCAAGCATCGAATCCATTGTACGTCGATTCGTCACTCCCGTCAGTGGATCAACAGTAGATTGATCCTTGAAAAACGAGACCTGTCCATGTAAAAATGATAAACTCCGAACCAAGGCATTCTTCAAAGAATAAGCTTCAAAGTACCATCCACTTACAGATTTTAAACCTTCTACATTTTTCTTATCTAAACTTTCCTCCGTTAAATTTGCTAGTTGTTGCAAAGGGTTGGCAATGCGTGCTGCCGCCCAAAGTACAATGATAATAGATAGAATCATAAGGGGTACAGATTTAATAATGACTTCCTGCACACGATCAAAGGAAGGGGCTAGTGCTACGTCTAAAGGTTTCTGAGCGACAACGCCCCATCCTGTTGATGGGACTGTACTATAGCCAGCAAGCATTTTCACTCTTTCTGTGTTCTCAACAAGTTGAGCACCACTCTTTCCTGATATCACCGATTGAACGACTTTATTTTTCGTTACCACATCATTAATCCGACTTGGGTCTTGATGATAGATAACACGCCCATCTGAATCAACTACATATACGTAAGAGCCGTCCTTACTATAATGCTCTCCCAGTAAAGTTTTAAAGGCATTTGGTTCCTTTAAATAAATAGTCCCTGCTATCATTCCTAAATACTCATTGGAGTCGGAAAAAATAGGATGAGAAATAAAAATGATGAGACGTCCTGTCATCGCCTCATATGGTTTAGAGATAAGTGGTGTCCTTTTGGATAACGCCTCTTTAGCACCGATTGATGTTAAAATTTCTCCCTTTATTTCAATAGATGGTGGAGAGACGGATAGAACCAATCCTTCTGCATTTGTTATTACTACAGAATTAAACATTTGATTTTGCAATCTCAAACGTTCTGTTTCCTGATTCAATGCTTGCGCATCGTCCATCTTTGCTTGTATTTGAGTTGCACTATAACCCAATATTTGGAAAGATTCATGTAGATAAGAATCCGCAGTAGATGCCAATTTTTGAGCATAAACCCTATTCGTTTCTAGTGTATTTTCCTTTATCGAGTCAATATTCATTCTGTATCCGCCCCAAACACTACCAAGGCTCGTGAAAAAGAATGCTGCCATCGCAACTCCCATAATTAAATGCTTTAGTTTTAATTGATGTGACTTCATTTCTTCTCTCCTATTTACGTTAATTTTATATGTATTTTTTGAGAGATACTTTATTAATAAATGGGGTAATAGTATCATTTCCAAATTGCGTAAGAAGAATCCAATACACCACTAGGATTGTATCAATAAAAAAGGTTGTATCATATAGCTAGCTAGTAAACAAAATTCTACAATTTATTTTCTTAGATTAAATATTCTAACAACTGACAACTATTGTCTGAAATTTGATAAAAAATCTAAATTCTAAATTTTTTTACTTTTATTGTTATTCTGACATATGAAAGTTGAAATGTTTATTTTATAATGAAAAATAGCATAGGCAAGTTAAGGTCTATTCTGTTATAATACTCTTTAAAATAAAATAAACTGTATTAATACAGAATCGAACGTTACGCTTTTCACACAATGGGGATTATGAGAAAAGCGCTACGCTTCCATCAATGGGATGGTCGTGTAGCCTACACAAAAAGGGGTTGGAAGATTTGGGCATTTTACAAGGGTTAAAAATTCTCGATTTTTCTGCATTACTACCAGGGCCAATGGCGACAATGATTTTTGCTGATTTAGGAGCAGATGTCATCCATGTTGAATCTTCAAAGCGCGTTGATTTAACACGAATTATGCCTCCCTATGATGAAGATCATGAGGCTTACATTCATCAACATTTAAATCGATCTAAAAAATCAATTACATTAAATCTTAAATCACCAGAGGCTATAGACATTGTAAAATCACTGGTGCAAGAGTATGACGTTATTATCGAAGGTTTTCGGCCTGGTGTCATGCAACGCCTTGGCATTGGCTATGAAGCTCTAAAGGAAATAAATCCAAAGGTTATCTATTGTGCGATTACTGGTTACGGACAAACTGGACCTTATAGCAATCGACCTGGACACGATAATAACTATTTATCTTTAGCAGGCTTACTCGATTATTCACGCCATAAGGATAAAAAGCCTGTCTCCATGGGGGTTCAACTAGCTGATATAGCTGGAGGGACAATGCATGCCGCAATTGGGGTACTGGCTGCTGCCCTTCATCGTGAAAAAACAGGCGAAGGACAATTCATAGATATTAGTATGACAGATGCTGTCTTTTCGCTGAATGCTATGTATGGTGCTGCGTTTATTGGGGGTGGTCGTATACCACAGCCAGAGCAAGAAATTTTAAACGGAGGCAGTTACTATGATTTTTACAAAACAAAAGATGGACGCTTCTTCTCTGTCGGTAGCTTAGAACCTCAATTTCGTAAACTGCTCTGTGAAGCACTCGACATTCCTGAGTTGATTGATAATACCTTTAATGATTCTTACTATACACAAATACGCTTTAAAGAGGCTGTTCATGATGCCTTTCTATCAAAGACATATGAGGAATGGCTTGAGGTATTTAACGAGGATTTTGAAGGTTGTGTAGAGCCTGTACTCACTTTTCCAGAAGCATGCGAGCATCCACAGTTGAAGGCTCGTGGCATGATCGTCGATATTCCAAAAAGCGATGGCACCATGCAACAGCAAATTGCTTCTGCCTTTAAATTTGATGGCACTGAGCCTGAGTACAAGTATGTCGGTGCCAAGCTTGGAGAGCATAATGAAGAAGTATTAACTGCACTTGGCTATAGTGATGAACAAATTGCTAGTTTACGAGAAAAGGGCGTTTTAGAATAACGGAAAGGTTCAATTTGGAGTAGGCAATTTTCAAATTGAACCTTTTTATGGCTGGCTGCTCATTGGCATCCTCAGTAACATAAGCATAAATTATTTCACTAGAAAAAACGCGGCTACCAATGTACTCCTGCTGTTATAACAGTAAATGGATTTATTTTTCTAATAAAACTTTTTAAAAGAAATGTTGACATATAATTCATCAAGCATTATAGTATTGTTTAAATCTTAACAGACAATTAAATACGATAATTTCTTCTTATCCAGAGAGACTGAGGGACAGGCCCAATGAAGTCTCGGCAGCGGGTTATTAACATAATACCGTGCCAATTCCTGCAAATGTACTTACATTTGAAAGATGAGAAGGAAGTAGTTTCTTCAATAGTGGGGACCTTCCTTTTTTCTTAATCGATAAGAACAAAAGGAAGGTCCTTTTTGTTCTTTATTTTTAAATAGGGAGTTGAGCAAGTAAATGATTGAATTTCAGAATGTAGCGAAAACCTTTAAATTTGGTGATCGTGAAGTGAATGCAGTGAAAGATGTATCTCTTTCAATTCAGCAGGGAGAGATTTTTGGAATTATTGGATTTAGTGGTGCAGGAAAGAGCACATTATTGCGACTTGTGAATCTATTAGAAAGTCCAACCCATGGCGCTGTTCAAGTACAAGGTGTTGATATTAATTCGCTCACACCAAAAGAGGTAAGAAAGCTGAGAAGAAGAATCGGCATGATTTTTCAAAATTTCAACTTATTCTCCTCAAGAACGGTAGCTGGAAATGTAGCCTATCCACTTAAGCTGGCGGGAGTGCCTAAAAAAGAAATTAATGAAAGAGTTGCAGAACTTCTTAGTTTTGTTGGTCTTACAGAAAAAGCGAATGATTACCCTGAGCAATTATCTGGAGGCCAAAAACAGCGGGTTGGAATTGCGAGGGCGCTTGCTACCTCCCCTGATATATTAATTTGTGATGAAGCAACCTCAGCGCTCGATCCGGATACAACTGGGGAAATTCTCCGCCTTCTCAAAAAAGTAAACAAGGATTTAGGAATCACTATTTTGCTAATCACACATGAGATGAATGTCATCCAACAAATATGTGACAGAGTAGCAGTCATGGAAAATGGGGCAGTAATTGAATCTAATTCAGTTTTTGATATATTTACAAATCCACAGCATTTAACGACTCAACGGTTTATTCAATCGGTTCAGCAAGATCGACCATCTGCATCTCTATTAGAGGAATGGAGAAAAAAAGGCGGCAAAAATTTATACCGTGTTATTTTTAAAGGTGATATTGCTAGCGATCCTATCCTTTCTCGCGTAACAAGAAAATTTGATGTGGACGTTAATATCGTCTATGGCTCTGTCCGAGAAATTCAGGAGAAGTTCTATGGGAACTTGCTCGTCTCATTTGAGGGACATAGCGATAAAATACCTAGTGTTCTTACTGAATTACAAGACATTGTAACTGTTGAGGAGGTAAAATTCAATGAAGGTTGATTGGACGACTTTTTGGCCCCGTATTTTTGAATCTACAGGTGAAACAATTTTAATGGTTATTATAACCCTTATCTTTGGTTCTATTCTTGGTATAACAATAGGTTTACTACTATATGTGACACGAAAAGGAAATATTTTAGAGAACAAATTCGTGTTTCAATTGTTAAATTTTTTAATTAATATTATTCGCCCAGTTCCATTTATTATTTTTCTAGTGGCCATTAGCCCATTAACACGAATGGTTGTTGGAACAACGATTGGTACGTGGGCAGCAATCTTTCCAATGACGATTGCCTCATCATTTGGTATTGCGAGAGTAGTAGAGAATAACTTAGTTAGCATTGACCCTGGGGTAATTGAAGCCGCAAAGGCAATGGGAGCAAGTCCTCTACAAATTATTTTTACTGTATTAATTCCAGAGGCACTTGGACCGTTAATTTTAGGCTTAACGTTTGTGACAGTCGGTTTAATAGATTTCTCTGCAATGGCTGGTACAGTTGGCGGAGGCGGTTTAGGTCATATTGCAATGACATATGGTTATCAACGCTTTGATGGAAGTGTCATGCTTGTGACCGTTATTATTCTTATTATTCTTGTACAAATTGCGCAGTGGATTGGGAATAAGCTATCAAGAAAAATTATGCGACGGTAAGAAGGACATTTTTCATTTGAATAAAACAACGAAAGAGGAGATCAATAATGAAAAAGTGGTTTAGTATTTTATTAGTTTTAACAGCAGTATTAGCATTGGCTGCCTGTGGGTCTGATTCAGCTACAGATAATGCTAAGAAAGAAGAAAAAGTAAAGATTGGTGTAACTGGAACAGATGGTGAAGTATGGCCGATTTTAAAAGAGAAAGCTAAAAAGGAAGGGATTGAAATTGAGCTTGTTGAGTTCTCTGACTATACATTGCCGAATCAGGCATTAGCAAATAAAGAAATTGATATTAATTCCTTTCAGCATATCGCGTTTCTAACACAATTTACTAAAGAAAATAATGTCGATTTAGTTCCAATCGGTGCTACTGTTATTGCTCCAATGGGAATATATTCAGAGAAAGTGAAGGATGTTAACGAAATTAAAAAAGGTGACAAAATTGCTATCCCTGATGACCCTTCCAACCAGGCTCGTGCATTAAGATTATTAGAATCAGCTGGCTTAATTAAATTGGCAGATGATTTTGGTCTCTTCGGTGACCCAAGTAAAATCGTCGACAACCCGAAAGATTTAGACATTTTACCGATTGTAGCTCAACAAACACCACGTGTATTACCAGATGTAGTTGCATCCGTTATTAATAATGGAGTTGCTGGACAAGCTGGGTTTGATCCCGTAAAGGACCCCATTTATCTTGAAGATGCCAACGATCCAAACGCCTTACCTTATGTGAACATTTTTGCTGCACGAGCAGATGATCAAGATAATAAAACATATCAGAGAATTGTCGAGCTGTATCATGAGGAAGACGTAATGAAGGCAGTCGAGGCAGAAACAAATGGAGGATCTATTGTTGTTGATTTATCAAAAGATGAGTTAATAAAACAAAGCAAAGGACTATAGGGGGAGATAAATATGAGCAAAACTTTATCGGGAATTGAACTAATCCAGGAATCCATTGAAACAAATCAAGCATTGTATATTGAAACTAGCCAGGCAATCCATGCCAATCCAGAAATAGGGAATCAGGAGTTTTTCGCAAGTCAAAAGCATGTAGAAATCTTGACGAATGCAGGATTTAAAGTAGACACAGCCGTTGCTGGACATGAAACCTCCTTTTATGCAGTGAAAGACAGTGGAAAACCTGGTTCAACAATTGCCTTTCTTGCTGAATATGACGCTCTTCCAGGTTTAGGGCATGCCTGTGGTCATAATATTATCGGAACAACGAGTGTCGCAGCCGGAATTGCTCTTTCTAAAACATTAGATGAAACCGGTGGAAGTGTCGTCGTCTTAGGAACACCTGCTGAAGAGGGTGGTCCAAACGGCAGTGCAAAGGGAAGCTTTGTAGCACATGGCTATTTAAAGGAAGTAGATGTCGCTTTAATGATTCATCCAGCAGGAAAAACATCTCTAACAAGCGAAACACTTGCCGTTGATCCACTTGATTTTCATTTTTACGGGAAAGCCGCACATGCATCAGGGGCTCCTGAGGAAGGAATTAATGCATTAGATGCAGTGATCCAGCTTTTTGTTGGGATTAATGCTCTACGCCAGCAGCTTCCTACAGATGTTCGAATTCATGGAATTATTACACATGGTGGGGATGCACCAAACATTATTCCTGAATATGCAGCAGCAAGATTCTTCATTCGTGCGGATTCATGGAAAAAAACAGAGGAGGTATCAGTAAAGGTACGTGCAATTGCTGAAGGTGCTGCACTAGCAACCGGGGCAACGGTAAAAATTGAACGATTCCAAAATGAAGTAAAGGATTTTGTGCTAAATCCTGTACTAGATAATATTTTACAAGAGGAGTTAGAGGCTTTAGGAGAAAAGGTTTGGACAATTCGAGGACAAGGCAAAGGTTCAACAGATGCTGGGAATATTAGCTACGAGGTTCCAACAGCACATCCATATATAAAAATTGGCCCAGACGATCTAATTGGGCATACAAATGAATTTAGAGAAGCTGCTAAATCCCCTGAAGGTGATGCAGCTTTAATAAAAGGAGCAAAAGCACTTGCTTCAGCTGGCTATCGCTTATTAAAAGATAGTGATCTTTTAAGTGAAATAAAAGCTTCTTTTGAGACAGCGAAGGCACAGAAAGAAAACTTCTAAAACTCATTCTAACATTATTTGCATATGGAACAGGGCTGTACCAGAAAGTTGCCGAAGATCAACTTTTTGGACAGCCCTACTTTTATACATATGCACTTATAAATACTCGTAGCTTTTCAAAATGATCGTCAATCAATAAATACTTTTTGTAGATTTCCATTAATTTCTCAAAAAGCTCATAGTGCTCTGTTACAAATAAAATCTTTAAAATATTTAATAGATGGAGAGAGGCACTTTGAGCTACAAAATAATAAGGAGCCTCTGATTGGCGATAATGTTGACGCCATTCTTCCACAGATAACCCAATATGCTGTAATGAATTATTAACGTGTAATGCAATATCCTGCTGAACATATGCCTCAATTGCAATCAATTGTTCATTGCTACAACTCCCCTCCACTAATGCTGCATGTATTTTTTTATTGGATGCTAGTACATGCTCTTTTAAAAGGACTAACCCCTCTTGATAACGTCCCATTCTTACGTAATGATCCAGCAATATAGCATACAAATTCTCTAAAAAATTTAGTTCATAGTTTTTAATAATTGCAGGAGGAGTCGGCTTACGATTTGGTAGTAACTCTTTATATTCAAGCATTATCTCGATTGCATAATTATTAAGTCGCTCATCCTCTAATAAATATTCCCCATATTGAATAACTAATTCATTATCCTTCTCCTGATGTGCTATATGAAATAGTAGATAGGCTATTAACACTTTTTCCTTCTCCGTTAATGCATACATTGAATAGCGCCAATCCGCCTCAAAGGACGTAATAAGTGCCTTCACACAGTTATTATCTCCCTCAGCCAATCGGTAGTGTACAACAATTTGATAAAGACGTAACTGTTTTTTTGCCAAACAGCTAGCATTGTGCTTATCCACATGAGTTATACACTTATCCAGTATCGTTTTATAGTTATTCACAAAGTTATCCACATGTTCACAATTTTCTTTCATAGATTGCTCAAAATGTCCCATTATTTCATAAAGAAATGTGAATTGCTCTAAGGGTCTGTGGATAAGCAGTGAATAAACCTTTTTTGTAAAAAGCCAATGCCAAAAAGATGCATGCTCTTTATACATCATATGCACTAAATATTCATCTTGAAATTTATATAAAATAATTGTTTGTAGTTCATTAACTGGCATTGCTATTTGCATTCGTTTCCCAAAAACTAGCCAAATTAGTCGTTCTAAGTCTATTGTGTGTTGCGCAAAGAGTTGCTCAAAAAAAGTTTCTTTTCCTTTTTGTGTATAAAAAAAAGCATTGAGCCGTTCATTCACAAATTTTGCATCTAAGCCATATTTGTCAAAATACATTTGCATTTCTGTTGATACACGACCCCAATATTTACGAGCTGTGGAAAAGGCAATATTCTTAGCCGTTTCTTCATTTACTAAAAATAGCTTTGGTGAAAGCGAAGTACCAAGTATTTTTGGATCTTCCTGCAGATTTGACTCTGCCTCCAGCCATGTTGCTAGTAAATTTTCAGCACCCTTTTCACTTTTTTGTTTATAAGCCATGAATAATTGCTCATCACAGTCCAACAGCATAAAATTGGAGCCTCCCATCAAATTCGACCAACAAAGATCTTCCCCTATCATTCAAATACATGTTTTTAACACTCTTTCTTCAATATAACAAATCTTAAGTAAAATATGCTAAAAAATTAGTGATATGCCTAGCTAAAATGTTCTCAAACAAAAAAGAACCACCTATCAAGTGAATACACTTCATAGATGGAAATCTCCATCACCAAAATAGTGGATATTTTCTTTTTTCACGTAAATTATTTATCAACAATCCGAAAAATACAATAATGACAGCTCCAATTAACACAGGTGTTACTAAATAACTCCAACCATAGCCTCCTAAAATAATAATTATAGGATTGGCACCTGCCGGCGGATGGATAATGCCCAGGAAGGCCATAAAAAATATTGTTAGCCCTACGCCTAAACTAATAGACAGCATACTCGAGCCTAATAGTGCATACATAGCCAAACCAATAAAGGCGGAAATGAAATGGCCGCCAATAATATTTCGAGGCTGAGATAACGGTGCATTCCAGACGACAAATACAAGTACACAGCTACCACCAAGTGAAGCCATTAGCCAAGGTGCCTCTGTAAAATTTGTTAGCCATAGCAAAACAAAAATACATATTAAGCCGCCTATTGCTCCCGTGATGGCATCAGCAAAATTTGTTCGAGAGGGGGCATGTCCCCCTCCTCTCATTTTTAATATAAAAGGTTTTATACTATTCTTTTTCTCTATTTTATTTTCCACACCAAAAAACTCTGTCATTCGACACCAACTTTTCTATGCTACGTTCTATTTAAATTCGGTTAGGCTAATCATTTTTAAACTTTACCTATTATATCAACACAACATTAGAATTCAATCTAAACTTCATATTTCAGACAAATTCTTACTTTGCCACCCCATAACCCATACAAAAAAGCAAACCTTTAACAGTTTGCTTTAGAATGAATTCATCTATTAATCATATTGCTTTTTCACTGTCTTATAAATTCGTACCTTTTTCAATATCGTTTTAGGTACTTGGAAGGTTGCTGTGACAACTCCTGGATGACGTCCAATTTCAATGGAACCTGTTATCGTCGCTCTATTTAATACTTCTGGCTCACTCATCTCAAATAACTTTGCAGCTCTCTGGACTGCATTATCCGTAGCCTCATTTAGCGTTTTTCCAGAACCAATCATAGATACAGGGAATGCTTCCTCTACCTGTTTCACACCGAACTCCTCTGCTAGCTCTCGTGCACGGCGCTTTTCTTCCTTCGTAAAGGGCTTTGCTGTATAAGGTAAATCTTCTTCGTTTGGTAATAACACTGGGCCTTCCAATGCTACTTTTTTCAAGACACTAACTTGTAGCTGTACAATACCAGCTACATCTGTTGTATGCCCTGCAACCTCCCCATCTCCCTGCATAGCATGCATATCCCCAATATAGACACCGCCACCTGGAACCTTTACAGGACAAATAATCGTTGCCCCTTCGCGTACTCTACTTATATCCATATGACCATCGGTACGATGTAAATCCAATTCATCTTGTGTAAAGGCATATTCATGCGGTGCTCCAATTAAGAACGAACCAAAATCACCAGCATTATGAGAATCCGGCATTGCTTTTGAAGGGGTTGTACCAAGCTGTCCTAAAAAAGGTCGCATTCTCGCCATTATACCTACTAGGTCGCTTGGTGCTAATGCAACAACTGGATTTTGTACAGAATTTTCAGGTGTTCTCATGTAATTTTTAGCATCAAGGGCGATACGGCGAGCCCCCTCTCTTCCAACAGTGACACCTATTTGGCCTTTTTGATCAAGGGCCATTGTATAGCCGTTTATCATTTTAAATGGTGCCGTTTCTGTATCACAGGTTGAACAGCGAATCGCTTGTGGACCTATCCCTTTGACAATTGTGCTTGGATGTAACTTGCCACAACCTGGGCATTTGACAGAAACGAACGGGTCGCCAATGAATCGATCTATAATCGCCTCATCGTAACCTGACGAGGTTGCCAGAGATGTGACCTGAATAGATTTAATTTTTATGACGATGGCGTCACCCACCTCAGCGCCTTCTACAAAAACAGGCTTTGTTACTTCGTGTCCCCCACGAATAGTAGGTGTAAGCATTGGTCCCCAGCATCCAGGTGCTGTATTGGCAATGATCGTTCCACCGTCTTTAATGGGCCCTAACATCTTCTGTGAAGGATCTAAAATACCATCAATGAACTCATTTACGAACAATGTCTCAGCGGCTTGCGGTTGCTGTATAAAGTCATCATTTTCTAATCCTTCCTTTTCAAGCACATGCAATTCGTTTGTCATTTTTCGTCACACTCCTGGTTCTAATTTTTATGTAAGTGTTATATGTTAAAAACGCTCTCCACATTTGCAGAGAGCTATTTTTATCAATTGTTTATGTATAAATCAAAAATATGTGAGAAGTCTTCTTTTTTGTACTTATCTTTATGATCGATCATCCAAGTACTCGCAAAGCGTGTGATTTCCTCGAATGACGTAGATGGGGAAATGTTATCATTGCCCATCCGTCCAAGTGATGAAGAAGCAATGTTTAAGCTTTTTTCTGCTACCTCTAGCTTATAGGCATTGTGTTTTTGCTCATAGCTAATAGCATGTAGTGCTTTATAGAGGTCTTTAATGTCATCAATAAAGCGTTTATGGATGTCGATGGATAGTGGAGAATTACCAATTGTAAACTTAATTTCGACATCAAGGTCAATTGTTCCTGCTGTTTCTAGAAAAACATCTGTAATGGCATACATAGAATAGTCATAGCGTCGCAATAATCTTTTTTTATTCATGGCACTCTCGCCATCTACATGAATAATGGCACGATTCGTAAAGCAGTACTCATCTGCCTTCGTTTTAATTAAAAAATATATTTTTTCGTCAATTTCATGTAAGATAAAATCATCTGCATCTGTTTTATCATAATCCACTTGTGGCACAACTACTCCAATATCTGAAAGTCCAAGTGCATCTGCTGCTATTTTTTTGAACACCGTCATTCCTCCTAAATCGTCATACTCCTTTTACGCTTTAGAAACTGTAAAAGTTTCATAACACATTCCCCTACTGTATACAAATTTTCATATAATCAATACTTCATTTCCTCTTTCATGTATATTTCATTTATAATGATTGTCAGAAAAGGATTCTTCCAAATCGAAAGGTCGTGTGAATAAGTGCAAGAACCAACTATATTAGTAGTGGATGATGAGGCTGATTTAGCTAATCTGTTAAAAGTAAGCTTACAAAAAGAGGGCTACAAACAAATTTATACGGCTGGCTCCATTCATGATGCTTGGACAAGCTTTCAACTAACAAAACCAGATATTGTACTGCTAGATGTCATGCTTCCAGATGGTGAGGGCTACGATTTATGTAGACGTATCCGTGAAGTCTCACATGTGCCTGTACTTTTCATGTCTGCTAAAAACGAGGAAATTGATAAAATTTTAGGGCTAGCCATTGGTGGAGACGATTACATTACTAAGCCTTTTAGCCCTAAAGAGGTTGCCTATCGTGTAAAGGCCCAATTACGAAGAGCTGGCTACCAAACTCAAGATACTGCTCCGAGCCTTACCAAGAAAGCACTACAGCATGGACCATTCCAGCTGAATACCGATGAAACTGAAGTTCATAAAGATGGCGTTTTATTGGAGTTAACGGCAAAGGAAATTGGTTTAATGGCGTGCTTTATGCACAATCCTAATCGAATTTTAAGTAAAGAAACGCTGTTCGAACGTGTCTGGGGAGAGGACTTTTTCGGTTCAGATAATACAGTCATGGTGCATATCCGTCGTTTGCGTGAAAAAATCGAGCAGGATGCCTCAAAACCTCTGTATATCACCACTGTTAAAGGACTTGGTTATAAATTCGTCGTACCAAAAGAGGCACAAGAATGAAGTGGAGATTAACAGCGCGTTTCCTCCTTTCTGTACTTTCTATTGTCATCATCGTTATTTTTGTCAATACTGCCATTCTAGTAGGTCTGCTCACTTATCGGTTAGCTACTGATTCTGATGGTGCTTCTGCAACTAAAGAAGAAAACTTTGTACGCGAATTCCAAAAATATATCGAAATTAAAAATGGGGTTCCCTCAATAAGTGCAGATGGGCTTGAACATTTGCATCTGCGAAATGCTTGGATTCAATTACTTGATGTAAATGGTCAAGTTATTGACGCCCATTTTGTACCAGAAAAAGCACTCTCGCACTATACACCCATCGACTTAATTCAGGTATATAAATATAAAGAATTTGATTCTAATACTACGGTTTATATTGGCAATAAGGATGATTTTAGTTATTTAATTGGCATTCAAGGTAGTGGTGTTACAAGATATGTTATGCATTTTTCTGGCACATCAATCTTACAGTTTATCGGGAAATTCGGCTTGTTCATCGTTATTGCGGACTTGTTAGTAGCAACATTGGTAGGCTGGCTTTTTGGGCGCACATTAACGAAGCCTCTTTATGCGATGATTGAACGAATTCACCATTTAAAAGATCATAAACATTCGTCCGACAAAGCGCCTGGAGGAGTTTACAAGCCTGTTTTTGAAAATCTAAATGAAGTATCACTAGAACTAGCTGCCCATGAACAAGAGAGAAAGAGACTAGAAGTTATGCGTGAGGAATGGATTAGTAATGTTTCACACGATATGAAAACACCACTTGCCTCTATTCGTGGCTACGCAGAGCTATTGAATGATGAAAAATTGCCACCTAGTGAGCAAACAGAGTACGCAAAAATTATAGAAAAACAATCATTGCATATGCAAGATCTATTAGATGATTTAAATTTAACAATGCGTTTAAGACATCAACGGCTTCCTCTCACATTAAAAAAAGTGAATATGGTGCCATTTATTCGTGAAATTGTAATCGATACATTGAATACACCACAATATGAGCTTGCTAATCTTGAGTTTGAGACAGCCACCGAGGACAGTCTGCATCAAATTGACGAGCACTTTATGCGCAGAGCTATTATGAACTTTTTACACAATGCCATCCTTCATAATGCTCCTGATGTTTCCGTACTTGTGTCAGTTGATGAAGATTCTATTACGATTTCCGATAATGGTAGAGGGATCGCAGCAGAGGATCTGGAACATATTTTTGAACGCTATTACCGAGGTACAAATACGGAAAAAACAACTGGCACTGGTTTAGGTACAGCTATTGCTAGAGATATTATCGAGGCCCATGGAGGAACCGTAAGTATCAGCTCTGAAGAAGGGAAAGGTACAAGCGTTAACATTTATTTAAAAAGGAATACCTAATAAACGAAAACCCAAAATTTAACTAGCAGCATTCTTTGAAAAACGATAAATTTCAAACATACTTTTGGCACTGGCGCTTCGTAACACTTCGCTTTCGTGCAGAAAAGGGGTGTCTCAAATAACTTTTGAGACACCCCTCAGAGTGTTGAAAAACAAAACTATCCATAGCATTTTTGTGAAAGGTGAAAATGGATTTCCGCTGCAGGCTACTTGCTTTCCTGTGGGCGAGCGCCGAGCCGCTTCCTCCGCTACCGCTCCGTTTAGAGGCTCGCCTGTCTCGCTATCCCACGGGAGTCAAGTAGCCCTCCACTCTAATCCACAAAAGTGTTACCTTTTTAGCAAAGGTTTTTAAATAAAGTGAAGGTGTTCACTTCTCTTTATGGAGAGGTGTTGTCACGTATCACTTCTCCACATTGAAAATAAGAGCTTATCCCCTCTAAGAATACAGATAATGGGCTATTTGATCGCTATACTCCTATGAAAAAAGTAAAGACACTTTGCAGAATGGTTGATTGGAGTGGAGCCAGCGTCACTCCTAGGGGATTTAGCGTCACAGATGAGACCCTGGAACGAGCGTAAGTGAGTGAAGCGGCTCATCGGACGCCCCCTGGAAAGGGCGCTGGCGGAACGGAAATCAACCTCTCACCTTGCTAAAGATTCTTTTTCTGCTATTGACATCACCTTTTTGCTATTTCATTTGATCTTGCACCTTTGCAGGTAACTCGTGGAATTTTACTTCATCAAATGAAGAGACTTCCGTTTCCTTTTTCACATAAAGCTTTAAATAAGCATCCTGGCGTAAATTTTTGTGGGCTGAAAACTTTAATGTTTTTTCTTCGCCATTTTTATTGTAAGCAGGTAGCTCGTACCAGTACATTTTAAAGATTTCACCGCTATCAACCTTATACTCCTCTACTTCTCCCTCAGCTGTAATATGGACATAGTATGTGTCTTTATTTAACCGATTAAAGTCTACAGTCATCAATACAACCAATCCTGCCACGAATAAGATGAACAATGCACCTATTCCGAAAAATACTTTTTTCATATTTAATTCCCCTGTCTCACTATTTTATAGAACGAACGCACGGTAAAGATATAATAAATAAAGTAAATAGTTGAATATGCAACAATCCACAAAATGACTGGCTTTGTAATATTCATACCAAATAGCTGTGAAAATGCTAGTAACGCAAAAGCACTATGCACAATGCCGACGATAAGTGGAGCACTAAAGATCACAGCCACCTGTCCTGCAACTGTCTTTAAAATTTGCTTACTATTCACACCAATTTTATTTAATATAGCGTATTTCGCCTGATCTTCCTCAGCTTCCGTTAAAATTTTGAAATAGATAATACTGCCTGTTGCCGCTAGGAAAACGAGACCTAAGAAGCTTCCCACAAACAATAGTGCACCAACTGTTGCTAAACCATCCTCATAGCTTTGTGGAACACTAGAGAAAGTTTCTTGTTGTTCAGTAGGTAATTGTTTATAAATATCTTGTGAAACGTTCTGTTGTTTCAAATCATTGTCCAATCCAACAACCTGCATGATGAGCTCTTCGGCATTTGTAGTCGCAAATTCCTGATCATTCACAACGAGTACTGTTCCCGCTGCTATAAAGTTTAGCACGCTTTCCTTGTACATTTTCTCTACATGGAAGGAATCTCCGTTTTGTAGCTTAAAGTCCTCACCCGTAAAATCATGTGAAAATCGTTCATCATAGGCTGCATCAAGTAAAACTGTAGAGCCATCTGCAATGTGCAGTTCTTCATCCTTACCTTGTAATTTCGCTAAACGATTATAATCAGATTCCTTCAATAATGTATATTCGAAAAACGAGAATTCATTATCAACACGTAAATTTTTCACAGCCACTGCTTCATTATATAAGACATCTTCTTGAGAAAATTCTACCGTCTCGCCTTTCCACATAAATGTATTTGGCAGCATCTGACGCACACTTGCTTCTGCATTGTAATACATGCCGAAGACACCGCCACCTGCTGTAATCGTTGTTGCACTTAAAATTGCAATGATCGACAGCGATTTAGCATTAGCTCGAATACGATATAATAACTGAGAAACACCGATTAAATTTAAGCCTTTCCATGACCATGATGTGGCTTTTTTTAATGCTGTTAACACAAAAACACTCACACTATGGAATAAAAGATATGTTCCTGCAATCGTTACACCTATGACCATTAATGGCGTACCTAACATAGTGAAGAATTTCCATATTTCACTCGTAAACATATCAGAGGCAGCTGTATAATATCCAAATGCAATTAGCGCAGTACCGAGTAAAGCAGCTACTAAAGAGGCACGTGGAATTTGCTCACCCTGTTTGTCAGCGTGAAATAAATCAATTAGCTTAAATTGATAAATAACACGATAGCCTTGCAATGATGTGAATAAAAACAGTAGTGTAAATATGCCAGTCGTATTAATTAATGCCTCCATCGAAAATGTCAGACTACCAACCACTTCATAGCCCATTAAGCGTACTAAGATCATTAACAGCCCTTGTGACATAAAGAACCCTAGAATGATACCAAGTATTAGAGAAACAAGTCCTATAACTAAATTCTCAAAAAAGAGCATTAAGCCAATTTTTTGCTTACGCACACCTAGCAATGAATAGAGGGCTACTTCCTTTTTCCGCTTCTTCATAAAAAATGAATTGGAATAGGCCATAAAGATGACAATAAAGAATAATAGCACTACTGACGATGCACTCATCAACCCCTTTATTTGTTGTGATGATTGTTTTAAGGCCGAAAGATCATCATTATATTTGAGCGTCACAAATGTAAAGTAAATAACGATACTAAATACCATCGAGGCAATATATAAAAAGTAATTCGACAAATTGCGTTGAATATTTTTGCGCGCTAAACTAAATAACGTCATTTACTCCACCCCCGATGCTAGACAGCACCTGCAAGATCTCTTGGAAAAATTGCTTCCTTGTTAGAGTCCCACGTTGAATTTCCTTAGAAAGCTGTCCATCTTGAATAAATAGTATCCGCTGGCAGAAGCTAGCTGCAAAAGCATCATGGGTAACCATCATAATCGTTGCGGCTTGAGATTGGTTTAGATCGCTTAAGCTTTCTAGTAAATCTGTTGCAGATTTTGAATCAAGTGCACCTGTAGGCTCATCCGCAAAGATTAGCTTTGGCTCTGTCACTAATGCTCGTGACGACGCAGTACGCTGCTTTTGTCCTCCTGAAATTTGATAAGGATATTTATCAAGCAAGTCACTTATACCAAATAATGCAGCAATCCGCTCAACCCTTGCGTTGATAGCCTTTGTTGGCATCTTCGCAATAGCTAGTGGTAAAACAATATTTTCTCGCACTGTCAAAGAATCGAGTAAATTATAATCTTGAAAAATAAATCCTAAATTATCGCGACGAAAATCCGCTAATTCGGCATCCTTCATACGTGCTAAATTAGTATTCCCAATAATTATTTCACCAGTCGTTGGCGTATCAATCGTTGCTAATACATTTAAAAGGGTAGATTTCCCGGCCCCAGAAGGACCCATTACACCAACAAACTCTCCTTTTTCTACTTCAAATGATATATTCGATAGCGCTGTAAAAGTATTTGCGCCTTTGCCGTAAGTTTTTCCAACGTTTTGTACCTTTAATAATGGCGTCATATACGCTCACCTCTTCTTTCTGACTTTAGTATACGACCTCAAACTTACAACAAATTTGTCGCAAGCTTACAGCAACCTTAAATCAATCGCTAGTTATCGATTAATTCCTACGTTTTATCGAAGCCATTCCCTTTTGTATACCCCAACTTTTAAAATTGATTGACATAAAAAAAGATTCATACACAAATAACTGTGCATGAACCATTTTAATCTATTGTCCTAAAACCTTTTGAATATCGTCCTCAAAGCTACTTGGCTTATCTGCTGAGGCGTAGCGCCCTACAACCTCACCATCGCGATTTACAAGGAATTTTGTAAAATTCCACTTCACGCTACTGCCTAAAAATCCTTTGGAGTGAGAAGTTAGATAATCGAAAATAGGATGTGCTTCTTTTCCGTTTACCTTAACTATCTCATGCATCGGGAAAGTCACTCCATATGTCAGACGACACTGTGATGCAGCTTCTTCAGCAGTCGCTAGCTCTTGTTTAAATTGATTTGAAGGGAAACCAAGTACCACAAGACCTGCTTCCTGATATTTTTCATAAAGACCTTCTAATTCTTCAAATTGCGGTGTAAAGCCACATTTGGAAGCTGTATTAACAATTAGCAAAGGCTTTCCCTTATAACGTTCGAGGCTATAGACAGTACCATCTTCTAAAGTTACGTTAATATCATAAATGCTCATCTCTCTACCTCCTATTATAAACGTCCATTCATTCGTGCCACCTGCTGTAATGGGTCCCAAACACCATTGAATGGTGGTGCATAGGCTAAATCTAAATCTAGCAAATCAGGTAATGTCATTTTACTATACAATGCCGTAGCAAATACATCGATACGCTTATCAACTCCTGCTGGACCTACGATTTGTGCACCTAATAGCAGCTGGTCCCGCTTGCGAACAACCACCTTAATATACATACGTTGTGCACCTGGATAATAGCCAGCAATATGACGTGCAGATAGTTTAAATGCCTCATAGTCAAAGCCAAGCTCTTTCGCCTTACGCTCATTGATGCCTGTCGTAGCAATGGTTAAATTGAAAAACTTTAAGATAGAAGTTCCCACGATTCCTCTAAACGGCGCAAACTTGCCTGACATATTAAGGCCTGCTAAACGACCTTGCTTATTAGCAGTCGTTCCTAAAGGTACGTAATCTAAACGCTCCTTCACAATATTAAAATGGGTTGCACAATCTCCTGCTGCATAAATATTTTCAATAGAAGTCTCTAAATGGCGATTCACAATAATTGCTCCATTTTTCGCAAGTGCTATTCCAGTATTCTTTAAAAACTGCGTATTTGGTTGAATACCTGAAGCGACAATCACTAAATCTGTTTCTAAAACACTGTTATCTGTGACGACACGCTCGACCCGTTTACTCCCTTCAAATGCTTCCACACTTGTATTTAATAATAGCTCCACATCGTTCTTTTTTGCTTCCTCATGAACATGTTGGGCAAGCTCTTCATCTAAAATTCGTGCTACATGGCTTCCTCGTTGAACTAGCCTTACTTTTTTCCCGCAGGCGTGTAGCGTTTCAGCCATTTCTAATCCAATATAGCCACCACCTATGATGGTTACCTGTTCAATATCTGGCGTTAAATCAGCCAGTAAATCCTCCAACTGAGGAATCGTTTTTACCGTGTGGATACCTTCTAATTCAATCCCCTCTTGCACAGGTACTACTGGACTAGCTCCCGTAGCAATAAGAAGCTTATCATAGGGAATCTCAAATGCTTCACCACTCGCCTGTGTCCCCGTAATAAATTTCTTCTCTATATCTACATTTTCTACCTCATAGCCAACTCTTGCATCAATGCCATACTTATCTCTAAAAGTCTCGACATCTCGTGCAATTAAACGTTTGGTTGATGAAATACGTCCATCTACAACATAAGGCAATCCACATTGCCCATATGAATAAATAAAACCACGTTCTAAAGTAGTTATTTCTGCCCCTGGCACATTACGATAGATTTCCATTGCTGCAGACATACCTGCAGCATCTCCCCCAATGATGACGTATTTCATTCTACAAGCCCCCTTATTTTTTCCTTGTTGCCATTAAATCTGCATATTGATCGATATACAAACGCCGTTTTCCTCCACTTACGATGACACGTATTATATGGATGGCTATAATCATTGTAAGTGCAAAACCTGCTATTGCGGCTAGTAGAGAAATGACAATTTGCAGAACATAAAATGGTGAATCCATATTTAATTGAATACTACCAAACGTTGAAATGGCTTCGAATAGACTAGCCGTAGCGACAATAGCAATACAGCGACGCCACGATTGCTTTACAATACTTTTGCCATTCTTGTTGACCATTGTAAAACGCATAATCTTCATACCTAGCGTTGCACCATTCATCATACTTGGGATCACGCCAAAGAGGGTCATGTACAAGACCATGTTTACCAAGAACTCGAATGTACCACTATACCCTGTCAGACCGCCAACCATAATCCATATCATTTGTGCGATACATAAATCAATGACGAGTGCCAGCAAAATAGAAATGGGCTTAACAATATCCATTTTTTCCATTTCAGCAGCTTTTGCCTCAACCTCTTCATGCGAAGGGAATAGTGCCCATATGATTGGTGCTAAAAAGAATCCTAGTAACGCGCCTACACTGTTCAGTAATAAATCGTCCACATCAAAGATGCGGTAGGCACAATTAAAGATGCCGTAAATACCTGTTCTTTGTGTGACCTCATAAAACAATGTTAGCAAAAAGCTAATTAAAAATGCACGTTTCCAGCACCTTCTTTCTTTAAGAAAATATCGCAAGTAAACGCCAAACGGCATCAGTAGTAAGAAATTAAAAAATGCTTGAAAAAATGCCTGCTGTTTCGTCATAGCAAGCCATGTTGAAGGATTTGTTATGACAACCCCACTGTCCTTTAAAATATCCTCAACAAATTGAAAAAGTCGCAAATTGGTATGAACAGTGTCTGCGGATTGGAGTGAGCATGTATCTCTTGTAGATGGAAACGGCAATAATACTAAACATAGTGCGGATAAAAAATAAAAAATAAATGAGAACATAATAATAGTTTTGGACATAGATAAATATCCATATTTACGATACGTATAAATAAGCCATGGAATAAAAAGTACAAACGATAAAATAATCGTTATAAAAAACGCTATTAAAATGGAATCTGTGTAAGTTGACATATAAGCACCTCTCTTTTAAAATGCCCGTTTTTATGAACACTAAAACTAAGTTTAGTTCTCCAACACAACATATTTATTTCAGTAAGCTTACATAATCCTTAATTCAACCAAATATAGCTGACATACTTACGAGTAGTAGTTACTCTAAAGAAATCACGTCCTATGGCAGCTACTATATCAACATAAAAAACAGGTAAAGAATATACTCTCTACCTGCTCCTTTTTTATACTTTAGCAATTTCCTCTTTACAGAATGTCAGAATTTCCTCTAGTTCATCATCCTCTAATGCAAAATCTAAGTATTCACCCTCACCCTTTTCCAGGATGAAGTAATTTAAAATAAATGGCAATTCGCCCTTTTCACCAATGAGGACACGAATTTCAATACCTGCTTCGTGGTATAATTCATCCTCTTCATCAATTTCTACATCCAAAATAAATTCATAGCGCTTACCCTCAATAATATTTGTAGGGTCTAAAATTTCTTCCATTGTGAATTGTGTAATTTCCATTGTTCTAGCTCCTTTATCTTTAGCTGTTCCTTTCTATATTAAATCAATTTCAGCATGGGTCAACTAGAAAAGCCGTATACACGTGTAAGTAATTATGCCAGAATAAAATGGAATTGTTTTAGAATTAGGAATCCCTATATAAAAAGGAGGCTTTTTCATGAAAGAGCTATTATATTATCAAGACGTTATGTTACACGAGTTTAATGCTAATTTTGTAAGCAAAGGAATGGATGAAGCTGGTCGTCATTATGTTGTCCTATCCAATACCGCATTCTATCCAACTGGTGGCGGACAGCCTCACGATACAGGCACTTTGAATAATGTAGATGTCATAGATGTTGAAAAAGTGGATGATGAAATTCGTCACTATATTCAAGGAGATCCATCAACTTTAGACGGTGTAGTACGTGGCAAAATCAATTGGTCAAGACGATTCGATCATATGCAGCAGCATGCTGGACAGCATATTTTAACAGCGGCATTTATAGAGCTTTTTAATGCACAGACTGTAAGCTTTCACCTAGGTAGTGAGCAGGTCACAATTGATATTGCTGTAGATACGCTGACTGAACAGCAGCTTGCAGCGGCGGAAGCAAGAGCCAATGACATCATCTTAGAAAATCGTCCAATTCAAACAACATGGATTACAGAAAATGAGCTTGTTAACTATAATCTTCGGAAAGAAGTTGCTGTAACCGGGGACATTCGACTGGTCATTATCCCTGATTTTGATTATAACGGCTGTGGTGGCACTCATCCAACATCCACAGGGCAGGTCAGTGCTATTAAAATACTAAGCACTGAAAAAATGAAAGGCAATGTGCGCGTTTCTTTTGTCTGTGGACAACGTGTTTTAGCCGAGCTTGCCATGCGAAAAAAAGTATTAGCAGATGTTGCTCGACAATTAAGTGTTCCAGAGATTGAGGCTGCTACTGCACTTACAAAAGTTCTTTCTGTCCAAAAAACGACAGAGAAAGCACTTGCTACTGCGAAAGAGGAGTTACTAACATACGAAGCAAAGGCACTGGTGGCTAATAGTGAAGGTGTAGTAACGGCTGCTTTTCATCAACGAACAATGCAGGAGCTACAAAAAATCGCTCGTCTGATTGTCTCTGAACAGTCAGATGCTATGACCTTACTAGTTTCTGAAAATGAAGGCAAACTACAATTTGTTGCAGCAAAAGGTAAAAATGTTACCAAAAGCATGAAAGATATTGCCGCGAAGGCATTACCTCTTATTAATGGTAAGGGCGGCGGAAGTGACCAAATGGTCCAAGGCGGTGGCGATTGTATGATTTCCAAAGAAGAACTACTGCTAGCTATGGAAAAAGCTTAATTCTACTATGAAAAAGGAGCCGTCATTATGAGACAGCTCCTCCTTTTTAATACTTAAATTTTTGAATGGCTCCATATAACCGTTTCGCCATTTCTGATAGTTTTTCAGTTTGACCGTTCATGGTTTCTACTGTATTCAACTGTTCTGTTGTTGCATCTGTTACCTCATGCACATAATCACTTGCTGCATGTGCGGTTGCTGCCATTTCTTCCATAGATGCTGAAACTTCCTCTGTATTTGCAGACATTTGTTCAGCTGAAGCGTTCATTTCTTCAATTTGACCTGCTATCTCACCTACCGCTCGAACCATTTCCTCAAAACGTTCACCAACTGCCTCAATAGAAGCTAATCCGCGTTCAACATGAACTTCGCCCGATTCTGCCGCCTTTACTACCTCTAATGTGTAGGATTGAACGCTTTCAATTAATACATTAATTTTGGTAGCTGACTCTGCTGTCTGCTCCGAAAGCTTGCGAACTTCATCCGCTACAACAGCAAATCCTTTACCTGCCTCTCCTGCACGAGCTGCTTCGATGGAGGCATTCAATGCTAATAAATTTGTTTGATCAGAAATATCTGTAATCATTTTAGAAATTAAACTAATTTCCTCTGACTCTCTTTCTAGCTTGTGAATAATTGTTAGCTCAGCTGTTGTCCCCTCCTGAATCTCATTCATACGGCGCATAGATTGCTGGACAGCTTCATTGCTCTCACTAATTTTCTGGGAAATAAAATCTGTATTGCAGGCAATAGCTGAGGCTACTTCGGCAACATTTTGTATACCCATAGCCATTTGTTCCATTGCAGAGGCACTTTCTTCTGCCATCACGGTTTGACTCTGTGCCCCCCTGTCTACTTCACTGATTGCACTAGCTATTTGCTTAGAATGCTTTGTCACAGCAGTGACATCTCCCATTAAATCACACGAGGCTTCATTCACTGCAGTTGCTTCCTGACTCACTTTCGCTACCATTTCTCGCATATTATCAATCATGCGATCTAATGCACGCGCCATTGTCCCCATCTCATCAATACGCTTTAAATACTTCTCAGGGATCTCCTGTGTAAAGTCACCTTCTGATAAGCCTTCACTAATACGAAGCACATGACGAAGTGGTCTACTGACCGAACGTGAAATAGCAAATGAGATGAATAGTCCTAGTATCGAAACAATGATGGTCGTGACAATAAAGTTCGTCTTAAGCTTAGAAAGTCCTGAGAACATCTCATTTTCTAATGCAATAACCCCCATTTTCCAACCATTATCAAGGGTATGGTAGCCCATTAAGTTCGTACCAGCATCCTCTGTTTCGAACGAAAAATAGCCACTTTCATTGGTAATCATTTCTTTTGCAGCTAATGCCCTGCCCGTCATAACACCTGTTTCTTCCGCTTCTTCGATTGGATTATTTTGCTCCTTCACATAGGAATGATTATTATGTCCAATAATCGTTCCTTGAGCATCCAGCATAAATGCATAGCCACTGTCTCCAACCTTAATGTCCTCGACAATATTAGATAAATAATAACCATCAATACGAGCCAATAATAGTGCTTTTTCACCTGTAGCTGTAGTAATTGGTGAAACAATTAAAATAACTGGCTCGCCGGTTACACGGCTAATCGTTATTTCAGACATGACAGACTTGCCAGTAAAACCTTCTTTTACATAATCACGATCGCCTAATTCAGCAGTTGTATCATCTAGATAATGGGCTACCCCATCAGCTTTTATAATGCCAAAACCTAAGTAGTTCTTATTATTAGCAAGGCGTTTTGACAAATATTGTTTTTGTTTTTCAAAGTCCATACTACGAACTGCCTCTTGCTCTGCGATTGCTTCTACCTCTACCAGTGTTAGTTGGAAGTGTTCTTCTATGTATTGTGAAACATCCTCTGCTCTAGATACTAAATTGGATTCCACTTGCTCATTCATTGCATTCGTACTATTGATCCAAGTAGATAGTCCAAGTGTGCCGCAAGTTACAAAAACAAGAGCAATAATTGCAATAATTAATTTACCACCAATACCTTTTATCCACATATCCCTTTTTCTCACTTCTTCCGTTTTTAGCTATATTATTCGAATATTTATGCATAACTTCAGAGTAAAGTCACAAAAAGTAGAAGTCAACAAAAGTTTTCCAATATGATTAATAAATGTATAATAATACCATTTTCACTATCTATATAGTGCTAACAATTTTCTACAAATTTTTTAATTCATAGATATAGTTTGCTATAGAAAGACAGAATACTCGCTACATTGGATGAAATTAAAACATTTTCCAATAAAAATTGATTATAATTCACAATTTTTGCTGATTATTAACAATAGGATCGGTTTAAAACATTTTGAGGGGAGGATTTCTATGAGTTCAGACAAAAACAATGTTTCTCGTCGAGACTTTTTGAAAACAACAGGTATTGCTGCTGGTACATTAGTCGGTGGTGGATTAATAGGAGGGCTAGTAGGCTACAACATCCAAGGTAAAGGGACTTCCACTCTGGAGCATGATGGGCATGAAACGAATGAGGCTACTGGTTCGCCTAAGGCTAAGATGTTTTTTAGAAATGAAAAAGATTTTAGTATCTTATCAAAGGCTACAGAGCGTATCTTCCCAGAAGATGATTTAGGGCCCGGCGCTATAGGCTTAGATGTTCCCTATTTTATCGATCATCAACTGGCAGGAAATTATGGGAGTAACTCTAAAGAATATATGCAAGCTCCATTTGACGTAGGTGCCCCTACACAAGGCTATCAAAGTCGTTTAACACGAGCAGAAATTTTCAGGCAGGGCATTCAAAAATTAGAGGACGAAGCTCAAAAGCGTTATCAAAAGAGCTTTAATGATTTAGAAGGTAAACAGATGGATGAAATTTTAACAGCCTTTCAAAAGGGTGACATAGAAATGGTTGGGGTGACATCCGCATTCTTCTTTACACTGCTGCGTGCGGCTACATTAGAGGGTGCCTATTCTGACCCTATGTATGGCGGAAATCGTAATATGGATGGCTGGCGCATGAAAGGCTTCCCTGGCCACCAAATGGCTTATATTACACAAATAGAAGATGCGAAATTCCAAAAAATTGAGCCTAATCCATTAGGCAATCATTAAGGGGGGTTAGAAAATGGCTAAAACATTACCTAGTGTAGACGTTGTAACAGTTGGCGTAGGTTGGACAGGCGGTATCGTTGCTGCTGAATGTGCAAAAGCCGGCTTAAAGGTGGTCGGTTTAGAGCGTGGTCAAAAGCGCGGTACCGAAGATTATTTAAATGTTCACGATGAATACCGTTATGCCATTCGATATGATTTGATGCAAAATCTATCTAAAGAAACGGTAAGCTTTCGAAATGATCGCAATATGAAGGCATTGCCAATGCGACAGCTTGGCTCCTTCCTACTTGGAGAGGGTCTTGGAGGATCAGGAACGCACTGGAATGGTATGACCTATCGATTTTTACCCTATGATTTTCAAATAAAAACATTAACAGATAAACGTTATGGACCAAACAAGCTTGGACCAGATTATCTAATACAGGATTGGGGTTTAACATACGATCAACTGGAGCCCTATTTCGATAAATTTGAAAAAACAGCAGGTATTTCAGGTGATGATAAAAATCCATTTAGCGGCAAGCGTTCAAATCCCTATCCTACACCACCTATGAAAAAAACACCTATGCTTACGCAATTTGAAAAAGCGGCACAAAGCTTAAAGCTAACACCCTATATGGTGCCATCTGCCAACGTATCCGAGGTTTATAAAAATCCTGATGGTGAAACGATCAATGCTTGTCAATATTGTGGTTTCTGTGAACGGTTTGGCTGTGAATATGGCGCAAAATCTTCTGCAGAAATTACAGTCGTCCCTACCGCTTTAAAGACAGGAAACTTTGATTTACGCTTCAATTCCAATGTTGTCGAAATTTTAAAGCAGGGCAATAAGGCTACTGGTGTAAGATATATCGATACTGTGTCGGGAGAAGAATTTATTCAGCCTGCTAATGCGGTTGTATTGACTAGCTATGTCTTTAATAATGCCAAGCTGTTAATGGTCTCAGACATCGGTGAACGATATGATCCTACTACTGGTAAAGGCACACTTGGCAGAAACTATTGCTATCAAATCTTACCTGGTGCTGCAGGGTTCTTCGATGAACAATACAATACATTTATGGGCGCAGGTTCATTAGGCATGTGTATAGACGACTTCAATGGGGATAATTTTGACCATAGTGATTTAGATTTTATTCACGGAGGAAACATTGCTCTTACACAGACAGGTACTCGACCAATCGGTTCCAATCCAACACCACCAGATACGCCTACTTGGGGACCTGAATTTAAAAAGCAGTCTATTTATTACTATACACGCTCATTCGGTATTGGTGCGCAAGGAGCATCTATGCCACATAAGCAAAACTATTTATCACTGGACCCTACCTATAAAGATGCTTATGGCTTGCCATTAATACAATTAACATACAATTTTACTGAGCAGGATCGTGCACTTCATAAATATATTTCCGCAAGAGCAGCTGACATTATGAAAGAGATGGGTGCAAAAACAATTGTTCCTAACGCTGAAATTACCGACTACAATATCGTACCTTACCAAACAACGCATAACACAGGTGGAACAGTCATGAGTTCAACGCCAGAGCAAGGTGTCGTGAATAATTACCTACAGCATTGGGATGTTGATAATCTGTTCGCGGTAAGTGCGGGCAACTTTGCACACAATAGCGGCTACAATCCAACAGGTACATTAGGAGCACTTGCTTATCGCTGTGCAGAGGGAGTTATTAAATATAGTCAATCAGGCGGTTCTTTAGTGTAAAAAACTTATATTTAAAGGAGGTAAGGCTTATGGGAGGTCTTGGAGCAATTGGAGTACCTGGATTAATCATTATTTTGGTCATTGTGTTAATTGTATTTGGTCCGAAGAAATTGCCAGAAATCGGCGGAGCAGTTGGCAAAACGTTTGCAGAATTTAAAAAGTCTACTAAAGGGCTTATGGATGATGAGGACGATTCCGAGAAAAAGGTCGAAAAAAAATCTGATGCTTCGTAGGAGGGGTTCCTATGGATCCATATGAAGACGGAAAAAGAAAATATTTAAGCCCTCTTGATAAACCACAAGCTGAGCTTCCATCACCCGTGGAGGCTTTAGCTGAAATACCTGTAGTAGCAATTGAAGAAGATCATGTAGCAGATGAACCTCTGATACCTGTTACCTCATTATTGGAACATCTTTCTGAGCTGCGTAAGCAAATTATAAAAGGGCTAACAATTTTCATTTTATTTTTTATTGTAGTCTTTTCGACTATAAATATTTGGTTTCCATTCATAACTCGAGGTCATTCTCTCGTTATTTTAGGGCCGCTTGAGGTTGTTAAATTTTATATGACTATTTCTACTACTTTAGCATTTGGTCTTGCAATGCCTTTTCTCGTTCATTTTCTGTGGAGCTTTGTAAAGCCTGGCTTAAAGGAAGAGGAAAGTCGATTTTTAGGTCTCTATGCACCGATTATGCTAGTTCTTTTTTTAATAGGAATAGCTTTTGGCTACTTTGTTGTCAATCCACTTAGCTATACCTTCTTAGTAAGTCTCGGAGCTACCAATTTCAATGTTATGGTATCAGCTAGTGAATATCTGCATTTTTTAATCATGACCACCGTACCGCTCGGTTTATTATTCGAGTTACCCATTGTTGCTCTCTTTTTATCAGCCATTGGTGTACTAACTGCTGAATCCATGAAAAAAATACGAGGCTGGTCTTATATCGCAATGGGCGTAGGCTCTGCTGTTATCACGCCACCCGATTTTATCAGTCAGCTACTCGTATTAATACCTATGATTATTTTGTATGAAATTAGTATCTATCTTGTGAGACGTACAGAACGTAAACAAATTGAAAGCACTGCGTAAAGTTTAACGCAGTGCTTATTTTTTCTTTAATTCCATCACAATAATTTCCGGGAGATTAAAAATGCGATATGGTACTGAGCTATTACCTAGCCCACGACTAACCACCATTTCAGTCGATCCTGCTTCGTAGACACCAGCTGTATATTTTGGAAACAGCCCCTGTCCTGGCGCAACAAGTCCACCAAGTCCAGGAATACGAACTTGCCCACCATGCGCATGTCCCGAAAATACTAAGTCCATGTGATACTTTACATACGTATTAAACACCTCAGGTCGATGTGCCAGTAACAGCTTAAACATATCGTTTGGTAAATAAGCTGTTGCTATGTCTAGCATGTCTTCCGTGGATCTACCCATTAACGGATCCTCAATTCCAACAATCGCCAAGCGCTCCCCGTTGCGCTCTAGTACGGTCGATTCATTGGCCAGTATATGTACCCCTAACGATGACAGCGCCTCATAAATTTCATCAACCTTATTCGTCGCTACTTCATGGTTGCCCAGTACATAATAAACATCCGCTATTTCAACTAGTCCTTTTACTGCCTGTAGACTTTGCTTTAAATCGTAGCGATTGCTATCTATCACATCACCTGTGATAAAGATATAGTCAGGATTTGTATCCTTAACCTTTGCAATCAGCTTTTGCTGATTGTCACCAAAGAGGGCATCATGTAAATCCGATACCTGTACAATGCGTAGCCCTTCAAAGCTGGCAGGCACTTTTTCTGATTCGAACACATGCTTACTTACGACTAGCCAGTGATTGTTTACGTACAAAAAAATGACTATAAACACAACAAAGCATACACTATATAATAATTTTTTCAATCGCAATCGCTCACTTTGCGGCTACTTTGTTCAGAGAAAACTCTGACTTCCTTATTATAAGCAAAAAACAGAGTGATTGTAAGCATATGCACTATAAATAAATAAAATGCACAAAATCCATCTAAATCGGATTCGTCACAATAGGTATTTACGCATATTTCAACTAATGTTATTTAACTTTCACATGATATACTGCGGCTATAATTACATGTTTAAATCTTCGCTTCACTACTTAGTTCAATTCAATCAGATTGAAACTTGTCATCTTTTCAAAACAACAAAAATATGCAGATTTTTATTGTATTCTATTCATTCATTTGAAAACGGGAGAATATCTTCCAGACTAATTCATTACGGTCTCCCACACCTACTTTTTGAAAGATTAGCTTTAAATGATCTTGTACAGTGTAGCTAGAAATGCCAAGATTATATGCAATCACCTTTGTTGGTATGCCCCTCATCATTTCCACTACTACCTCTTTTTCTCTAGGTGTGAGTTGATAAGCAGTTAGTAAAAAAGCCAACATCTCTTTAGGAGACGCCTCATTTAATAAAATGGCTATTTGCTGCTGTAAATCGGTTGTCATAAGAAAAGAAGCTTGGATTGTAATATATCCTTTGTCATGGATAGGCACTAGTAAGGAAATAGGTGTATTGTCTTCAGCCTGTAACTTAGCGCAGGATGCCTGTATGGGCTTGGGTAATTGCCCATCCGACAAGCCTTCATTACTTCTTAAAAGTGCTAGTATTTGAGAAGCCTTCGTACTCATAGATAAAATATGATAATCCTTATCTAAAATAACGATGCCACTCTCTCCTGCTTCTGTTGACAGCCGCTCTTCAATAATTGAATGGTAGAACGCCTTTAATGCCTCTCCCATCACTGGCATGAGTATTTTTATTTGTTCTAGCTCATCATCTTGAAAGATGGACTGTGCATTTTTCATCTTTTTAAAAAGGGTTAAAAAGCCATAACATTGCCCCTGAAACATTAATGCAGCTCGAATTTCGTCGCTAAAGCCATTGGGCACTAATATCTCCCTATAACGCAAGCTCTGACTACTTGCATCACTTAATCGTCCTATACATTGGCCACTTTCCACTAGCTTTCTATAGTTATTCACATCTTCAAATGCATATTCAAAAGTCATTATTTTTTGATGAACATCCTCAATCGATTGCTCTGTTACAGCACCGATCGAAAAAAGGGTTTGCGTATCTGTCACTGAACAGCAATAGGCATCAAAATCAATGAATTTCCGTAATTCTTCTACCATCATTTGTCGATATTGAAATGAATTTTGACTATTTTTTATACATCTCTCTGATCTCCTTTGCCAATCATGACAATTTCTCATAAAACTCCTCCCCCCAGAATTATGGGATAGCACATTCTCCATAAGTATTTATAATTGAGAATAATTATTAATTATATTGTACAACACGGAGGTATAAAAATGAAAAATCCACTACATGATTGGCACAGTCCCATTGTATCTACTTATCAAAATACCATTCGACAAAAAATTATAGGCTATGACCTCATCTATAACATGATGACAGATATACTTCGTGGTCACCCTGTCATTGATAACACTTTAGTAGTAGGTGCTGGCGGAGGTCAGGAACTTCTTACTCTAGGAGAAGCCTTCCCTTCCTCACATTTTACAGCCGTTGATACTTCAACAATCATGCGACAGACTGCTGATCAGCGCATACAGCAGCTTGATCAAGACCTTCATATTGATTGGTATGAGGATGATGTACTTTCCCTCAGATTCCACCATCCATATGATGTTACTACCTGCCATTTGGTTTTACATTTTATAAAGGATCTCGAACAAAAAAGGGCACTACTGCAAAAATTGGCAACAAGCCTACAGAATGGGGGCGTCTTATTCATTTCTTCTATTAATGCTGATATGACAGACACAATATGCCAACAGCAGCTCAAGTATTGGCGAAATTCCATGTACCAAAATGATATTTCCGAAGAAGATTGGTTACGTTTTGAGCAGTCCTTTGGCTCAACTATTTATCCAATTAAACTTGAATTATTGATTGACTTACTACATGAGGTCGGCTTCACAAAGATTGTTCCCTATTTTAAATCATATTTAGTCGATGCATTAGTAGCCACGAAGGAAGAGGTAAATAAATGAGCAGAGAAAATATTTTAATTGTCGGAGGCTATGGTGAAGTCGGTAGTAAAATGGCAACTATGCTACTCACAAGCTATCCAAACAAAATATGGATTGCAGGTCGAAGCTTTGAAAAGGCAAAACAATTTTGCGCACAACACCATCATCTTGCTAAGCCTATCCAAATGGATGTGTCCAAGACCGTAAACGCTCAGCAATTAGCCAATGTAGCACTTGTCATTATGTGTCTAGAGCAAAAAGATACTGCATTTGCACTTCTCTGCTTGAAGGAAGGGATTATGTATATCGATATTACGGCAAGCTATGCCTTCCTAAAAAAATTAGAGGAACTCCATCCAATAGCTAAACAGAATAATGCAACAGCCGTTTTTAGTGTTGGTATGGCACCTGGATTGACTAATTTAATGGCTATGCATGCTGCACAGCAATTAGCCTCCATCGAGAAACTCCATATTTCTATCCTACTAGGAGCAGGCGATACACATGGAAACGCGGCTATTCTCTGGATATTACACCAACTAAACATTCCGTTTTATAGTTATAAAAATAAAAAAACCACTAATTTTACTAATAGGAGAAAAGTTCCGTTTAAAGAGCTTGGAAAACGTAGTGTGTACCAATTCAACTTCTCAGACCAACATACATTAGCAAAGCATTTCCCTACTATTCCAATCATGACAAGATTGGGCTTTGATGTAGAGTCACTCAATTGGTTCGTATCCTTTTTGCAAAAAAGCCGAATTGCAAAATTGTTAAAATTCAACAAAATACAAACAACACTCGCTTCTCTCATTCAAAAAATAAAAATTGGCTCAGAGGTATGTGGCATTCACGTAGAAGCCATTGGGAAAAAACATCATAAAGAAGCAGTCTTTACATTAGACTTTCTTGACCGTGATGAATCTCTCGTGACAGCAAAAGTTGCAACGGCGATTGCTAAAGAACTCCTGAACAACAAGCATCCTTTTGGAACTTATCATATTGAGGAACTGTTTACACTAGAAACATTACAAGCTCAATTCACATTTTCTTCCCAATAAAAAAAGCATTTAGCACTCGCCTATACGGGAGAGCTAAATGCCTCTGATTATTTATAAAACTTTTTCCAAAAAATCCTTTGCACGCTGTGTTGATGGTGCTGTAAAAAACAATTCTGGTGGAGCATCCTCAATGAGCTTACCACCATCAAGGAAAAGAATACGATCAGCAACCTCACGAGCAAAGCCCATCTCATGTGTCACAATCAACATGGTCATACCTGAATCTGCGAGGCTTTTCATAACTGCTAATACCTCTTTTACCATTTCAGGATCAAGTGCTGATGTAGGCTCATCGAATAATATAACTTTAGGGTCCATCGCAAGTGCTCGCGCAATGGCAACACGTTGCTTTTGTCCCCCAGATAATCGGTTTGGATATTCCTGGCGCTTCTCAAACAGTCCTACTTTCTTCAGTAGTTCTTCTGCTTTGTTGATAGCAGCTGTTTTATCTAACCCCTTCACATTGATTGGGGCATATGTTAAATTTTCTAGTACTGTTTTATGAGGGAAGAGATGGAAATGCTGAAATACCATTCCTACTTCTGCACGTATTTTCATAATATTTGTCCCTTTATCCGTAAGGACATCCCCTGCAATTGTTACCTTTCCACTCGTGGGGATTTCTAATAAGTTTAAGCAACGAAGGAATGTCGATTTACCAGATCCTGATGGTCCAATAATGGCGATTACTTCTTGTTCTTTGATTTCTGTAGAAATACCCTTTAGTACTTCATTTTGCCCATATGATTTGTGTAAATCTTCAATTTTAATCACTTTTTCTCATTCCTTTCTCGATTCGTTTACCAAGGAACGTTAAAACAAGCGTCATAAGGTAATAAATTACTCCCGCAAAAAGTAATGGCTCAAGATAACGGTATGTTGAACCTCCTACAATATAGGCACGACGCATAATATCTAATGCACTGATTACCGTCACAACGGCTGTTTCTTTATTTAATGTAATAAATTCATTAACTAAAGATGGTAAAATATTTTTTACTGCTTGTGGAATAATAATATCCTTCATCATTTTTGCATATGGAATTCCAAGTGCTTGTGCAGCTTCCATTTGCCCTTTATCCACTGCATTAATACCAGCACGGATAATTTCTGAAATATAAGCACCAGAGTTTAAACCAAATGCAATAATCGCTGTAGGAATTGGTTCAATTTGAATATCCAGTAATTGTGGTACTGCATAATAAATAATCAATAATTGTAATACAAGTGGTGTACCACGGAAAATCGACGTATAGAAATCAGCAAACCAACGTAAAACATTGACCTTACCAATTTTACATAATGCCAGTAGTATACCTACGATAAAACCGATGATGGATGCACCGATTGCAATTTGAAGTGTAACACCTATCCCTTTTAAAATATAAGGAATAGAGGGAACAATCGCCGTAAAATCTAAATTCACAGCGCTCCCTCCTTTCTTTTTCATCTTGATACAGCTATTGTTTTTTATACAGAAGGTGAAACGTCGAGCATAGAAAACTCTCCTCTCTATAGGGGAGAAGAAAAGCACAAGCGATAGCCCAAATAAGAGCTATCGCACGCTTTAATTATTCAACTTTTTCTAACCATTTTTCTTCTAACTCTTGAATTTTTCCTTCTTCTGCTAATTCTTTTAGTGCTTTGTTAATTTTATCTTTCAAATCGCTGCCCTTTGGAACTGCGATCGCTTTGAAATCTTCCGGTTGTTCTTCTACAGGAAAGGCTTCTAATTGGTCATTTGTTTTTAAATAACCTTTCGCAACGCCACCCTCTAAAATACCTGCGTCTAAGCGTTTAGACATCATATCTTGAATAATCTCAGGGATACGTGTACGTCCTTCTACTGCTACATCTACTTTTTTTGCAATATCATTACCTAAATTTTCTTGAATAGATGCTGTTTGTACACCAATCTTTTTTCCAGCCAAGTCAGCTTCTTTTTTAATGCCGCTATCCTTTTTAACAATGATTACTTGCTCTGTTTCATTGTATTGATCAGAGAAATCAACCACTTTTTCACGATCTGGGTTTGGTGTCATACCCGAAATAACTACATCAATTTTCCCTGCTTGTAATGCTGGTACTAAACTGTTGAAGTCCATATCTTGCACTTGCATGTCAACGCCTATTTTTTCTCCAACTAATTTGATTAAATCAATATCAAATCCAATAATTTCTTCACCTTTAGCTGCATCAACATATTCAAATGGAGCATAGTCAGCTGAAGTACCAACCTTTAATACTTGCTTGTTCCCTGTATCAGTATTAGATCCTGTATCGCTTGCATTATTATCTTTAGTGCCGCATGCTGCAAGTACACCTATAACAAGTACAAGCATTACCATGAATAACTTGTTCTTCATAATCATTGATCTCCTTTTATTTATAATTTATTGTGTATGAGAATTCATTTCTCGAAAATAGTTGATTGGATATTTATTCATACTTAAGAATAAAAAATCTATCTGCTAATTAAGATATACTCTTTTGAAATAATAATCAAGATAAACTAAAAATATTTTAGCGAATTATTATATACATAATTTTCAGATAAGTCAATTTATTTATATTTCAATTGCTCTTTACTATACTATTTTCCGAAAGCACAACAATTATCCCATAAATATTGAATTAAAAATAAATAAAAAAAGACCCCCAATGTAATGGAGGTCCTCCAATTTATTTTTCCTCAGGAAACAACTTTGTCTTTAGCTCGTCCTCTCCAGAGCCTTCTGCTAATGGAACATGCGAACGATAAGCTGCGCGGCAGATTAAATGTCCAGCAACTGGTGCTGTTACAAAGACGAAAAGAATACCTAAAATGAGGCGTACACTGACAAAACCATCATGCACCCAAAAATAGATAAACGTACCTAGTAAACAAGTTAACACTGATAATGTAGAGCTTTTCGTAGCAGCATGTGATCGTGTATACACATCTGGTAAGCGAATCATGCCAAATGCGCTAATAACGCTCACTATTGAACCTATCAAAATAAGGATGACGGCCGCCCATTCAATCATTTGATTTACGTTCAACAATCACACCTCTTTCAATATATTTGGTAAAGGCAATTGTACCAATAAACGCTAAAATACCTAAAATAAGAATGGCCTCCAAATATGCCTTCGTCTTTAAAATAATCGAAACAATCGCAATGGCCGATAATAGATTTACACCAATTGTATCGAGAGCTATGGCTCGATCAGGCATTGATGGACCACGGATGACTCTATACAGCGACAGCGCAATGGAAATACTAAAAAAAGCAAGCGCTAGCAGTAGAATATTGGTAATCATTAGCGTGTCACCTCCATTATTGCTTGTTCAAATTTCCCAATTGAGCGTATGACAGCATCCTTAGACTGCTCAATGTCCATGGCATGGATATAAAAGACATCGCCCTCTTCTGATACTTCCATCACTACAGAGCCAGGTGTTAACGTTAGCAGTAAGGCAAGAGCTGTAATCTCCCAATCGCCCTTAAGTACCGTTTTATACGTGAAAATACCAGGTGTAATGTTAAGCCTTGGAGTAGTTATTTGTCTTATAACGCTATAACTTGATAAAAATAGCTCCCAATTAAACAGCCATAATAATTTTAAGATTGAAAAGACACGTCGCAAATAAAATTGGGTGCCATAAAAGCGATGCATCGCATATAAAATACCCATACCTACAATAAAGCCCATTAAAAATGTCGAAAAATGTGGTGTCACTTCATCCTGTAAAAGTAACCAAAGTGTTGCGATAAATAAATTTAAGATAAACTGCATCGCCATTATTTATTCACCTCACCTTGCCATAAATCACCATCTAAAACAGCATCAATATAAATAGATGGTGTATAAAGTGTTTCCGCTGCATCTGTTACAAAAGGTGCCAATTTTTCAGCCCCAATACCTAAACCGAGTGTACATGCAGCCAATAGTGTTAATGGTAGCAGAATACGTTTTGGTAAAGGTTTTTCATCCTCTATACTAATGATGGTTTCTCCAAAAAAGGAAGAAAGAAATATTCGTAGCAGTGAATACAAAACAATTAAACTAGAGAAAAATCCTAGACCTAATAGAACAAAATTGCCACCTTCTATCGCACCTTGTCCAATTAAAACTTTTCCTAGAAAACCGCTTAATGGCGGTATACCAGCTAAAGAACACATAGCTACAAAGAATAACCATCCAAAAAAAGGATAATTTCGTATAAGTCCACTCATTTTATCTATTACCGTTTCCCCAGTGACATAAATCATCATACCAATTGCTAAAAACAGCATAGCCTTGGCTACCATATCATGCATTAAATAGTAGACAACGCCTTGCAAGGCTGATTCTGTACCAATCGCTAGACCAGCTACTATAAAGCCAACACCAATCAGCACATTGTAGGAGGCAATCGTTCTGACATCTCGTCCTGAAAGAGCGCCGATACAGCCTGCTATAATCGTGACTCCAGCCATTATGCCGAGTGCCATGTGTGTGACTTCCGTATTGTTAGGGAAAAGCAATGTAAAAGTACGTACAAGTGCATAAATCCCTACCTTTGTTAATAAAGCAGCGAATAAAGCAGCAATAGCAGTTGGTGGTACACTATAGGAGCCTGGCAACCAGAAGAATAATAAAAGTCCAGCCTTCAAGCTGAAGACAATTAAGAAAATAAGCGCCACTGTTGTAATAAGGGGATTAGTCCCTGCCTCCATCACACGAACAGATATATGGGCCATGTTTAATGTACCCACTGTGCCATATAGGAAAGCTAACGCCACTAAGAAAATCCAAGAGGCCACAATATTGATGAGCACGTATTTCAATGCTTCACGCAGTTGAATTTTCTCGCCACCTAAGCTAATAAGTGCATAGGAAGCAAGCAGCATTACTTCAAAACATACAAATAAGTTAAAAATATCGCCCGTCAAAAATGAGCCGTTAACGCCCGCTACCATGAGTAAGGTAAATGGATAAAAATACATTTTTTCATACCTTAACTCCATCGTAAAAATTGCATATAGTATACAAATAACGGCCACAAGATTAGCAACTAACACTAATAATGTTGCAAATGAATCTGCCACAAATGAAATACCAAATGGCGGAGCCCAGCCACTAAAATCAATTCGCAATATACCTTGATGTTGAATCTCTAACAATAAAATAATGCTAATAATAACAATAAAGCTTAATGTCAATAAGCTGATGATACGTTGTAACATCACATGCTCTTTTAAAAAAACCAGTAAAATAGCTGTAATTACCGGTACAATTAATGGTAAGACAATTATATTACTCATCCGGCGTACCTCTCAATTCATCAAAATTCCCTGAACCATTTGTCTTGTACGCACGATAGCCTAAAACTAAAACAAATGCAGTAACAGCAAAGCTAATCACAATAGCTGTTAAAATTAACGCTTGTGGTAACGCATCTGTATAAGGGCCCTCTGATTCCCCTAATAATGGTACAGCTCCTTTTTTAAGACCTCCCATTGTCAGAATCAGTAAGTGGGCAGCATGTGATAAAACAGCAGTGCCTAATATAACACGCAATAACTGTTTCGAGAGGATTAAGTACGTTGCAACAGCTACTAATATACCTACTAAAACAAGTATTAAAGACTCCATTGGCTACTCATCCTCACTTATACTTAAAATAATTGTCACGACAACACCCACCACTGTTAAAGCTACACCCGCTTCAAAAATGGTTACGGTTGAAAAACCCATTTTCCCAAATATCGGCACATCAATATACGTATAGGCCTGTGTTAAAAACGGCACATCGAAAAACAACGAACCTATTGCAGTTCCAGTTGCAAGCAATACGCCTAATGCTGCAACCTTTTTAAAGTCAAATGGCATTCCTTTATGCACAGTCTCAATATCATAGGCTAAGTATAATAAAACAATGCCAGAAGCTAACACGAGGCCACCTATAAAGCCACCACCTGGCGCGTGATGTCCAGCAAAGAACAAATACACGCCAAGTGTTAAAATAATGAACACGACTGTCTTTGTGACCGTCCTTAATATCACATCATTAATTTTCACGATCTGCTTCCTCCTTTCGTGGCTTAAGCTTTGTCAACATATAGACCCCTAAGCCAGCAATCAGAAGAACAACAACCTCTAACATCGTATCAAAGGCACGGAAATCCCCTAGAATTGTATTGACAATATTGGAACCCCCAGCTAATTCATAGGAATCATTGAAGTAAGTGGACACTGGTTCAAAGCGATCGTAGTGTACGACTGCCAATCCAACCATTGTTACGGTTGCCCCAACAAAAATGGAGATCATCGCTTTTGACCATTGAATCCTTTTGCGAGGAGCTTCCGGCATTAGATCTGGTAAATATTTAAAGCACAACAGGAATAAAGCCGTTGTTACCGATTCAACAACCAATTGTGTTAAAGCTAGATCTGGTGCACGGAAAATGACAAAGAAGAAGGCAATGGAATAACCTAATACACCATTTAACAACATAGCTGTCACACGACCTTTTGCAAAAATCATCCAAACTGCTGCAAAAATCATGACAAATACAAGAATTAGCTCATAGTATTCAACAGCAGAGTCCATGTCAAAATGAAAGGTCATTGCGTCTGACCAAATAAAATAACCAGCAATAAGTGCAACGAAAAATACATATATATAGACAAAATAATGTGTTAAATTACCTGTCATATATTTACTAGTGAGCTTCTTAGAGCCGCTTTCACTCATCTCAATTATTCGATTGTAATACGTATTAAACGTATACTTTTGTGAAAATAGGCGATAAAGTGGCTTCCAGCTTTTTAATGTTTTGAATAAGATTATCCCAATAATAATGACACCTAGCGTCATTATTAATTCCGCATTGATGCCATGCCACGCATGGACATGTGGTGTTAATTCACTTGTTGTTGGGAATGTAGGATAAATACTTGCCATAGCAGGCTCTAAAATATAGTGACCTAGCACATTTGGGAAGAAAAAGATACCTATTACCAACAAGCATAAGATTATTGGTGAAATTAACATGCCAAACGGAGCTTCATGTGGTTTTCTATCCATCTTCTCTGGCTGTAGTTTACCCAAAAATGTACGGCTAATTAATATCAAACTGTAAACAAATGTAAAGATACTTGCCACCCATGCTACTAATGGGAAAAACAGCCCTACATCAGCAATTGAGAATGCCTCTACATCTCGAATAGCCAATACCGCAGCAAAAAACATTTCCTTACTTAAGAAACCATTAAATGGCGGTAATCCTGCCATCGAGAAGCTACCGATAACTGCGATTGTAAATGTTATAGGCATTAAAGACATTAAGCCACCTAAACGGCGAATATCACGAGTACCTACTTCATGATCGACAATTCCAACCATCATGAATAAGGCTCCCTTAAATGTCGAGTGATTCACAAGGTGAAATAACGCCGCAAAGCTTGCTTGTGTATAGAGAATAGAATTCTCTGCATAGCCATAATAATGACCAACAGATCCAAGACCAAATAGGCTCATAATTAAGCCCAGCTGACTCACTGTTGAAAAAGCTAATAAAGCTTTTAAATCCGTTTGACGAACAGCATTAAAGGAACCCCAGAATAGTGTAATTAGACCAACGACACTGACTAGCCAGAACCAAATGGCTTCTCCTCCAAAGACTGGTGAAAAACGGGCAACTAAATAAATTCCTGCCTTAACCATTGTCGCTGAGTGTAAGTAAGCACTAACAGGTGTTGGTGCTTCCATAGCATCCGGTAACCAAATATGGAATGGAAATTGAGCAGACTTTGTAAAAGCTCCTAGTAAAATTAAAATTAGCGCTGGCGTAAACAGAGAATGATCACGTATTACTTCTACATTAGCTACAATTTCACGAATACTAAATGTTTGAGAGGCCACGTAAAGCATTAAGAAGCCTGCAAGCATCGATAGACCACCAAAGACTGTAATCATCATCGCCTTTTTAGCTCCTGCGCGAGATGCTTTTCTATGGTGCCAAAAAGCAATTAATAGGAATGATGACACACTTGTTAGTTCCCAAAATGTGTATAATACCATTAGGTTATCTGAAAAAACAACGCCAAGCATAGCGCCCATGAATAGTAATAAATAGCAGTAAAAATGATGAAGAGATTCTTTCGTTGATAAATAAAAAATAGAATATAAAATGACTAAACTACCTACTCCTGTAATCAGTAAACCAAAAATCATACTGAGTCCATCAAGGTAAGTTGTGAAATTTATATTAAAAGAGGGAATCCACTCATATGTATGGATAAATGTTTTACCCTCGGCAAGTTGAGGAATATAGCGCGCGAGTAAAAGAAACAAGATAAGTGGAACAGATAAAACAAACCAGCCAAGATGTGTGACACGCCTTAGTCGCCTATAAAGCAATGGGATTAGTGCAGCACAAACAATTGGCAAAAGTATTGCGATGAGAACAGTAACCAAATGAAAACCTCCTACTATCAAAATCATCTAGCAAATTTTTGTGGTGATTGGAATGGTAAGTGCTAAGACTCTAGAAATTTGTTCAAGCTAAGTAACATATCAGATCTATTCTTGAAATTTTTTAAATGGAATGTGGTGGGGTGTGAAAAAGTGCCTTGTCGTTTATCAAAAATGGTTATGTTAGTTATTTAGTCACTTCTAACCCGATGCAAGCCTAAATAACTTGTGGAAAATCAGATAATTTATACAGTTGTAACTTAGGTTATATCAGTACAATGAAGACACTTGACTATCTATTTAACACACTGCATAATAGTGTGGCATATGAAAGCAATTTTGCTCAGATGCACATAATGCATAAATTAAATAATTTTAAATTATTGATTTAAGCTTAATCCTTCAAGGGTTTTCCAATATATTTCCGTTAACTTTTATACGTTTTTAAGTATACAATATAAATGAGCATAATGCACTGTAACAGCATCAATTTTAGCTGTTTTAGGATAATTTTTTCGATACAACAGTGAAATTAACAAAATACCAACAGATAAGAGGTGTACATTTTTTATGAAGCATGTAAAAGGGCGTTTGGATGAAAGTATATTAGTTTGTGTTTACTACGGCTTAAATGGCGAACGTTTAATACGTCGTGGTCATAAGATGGCCACAATGCTAGATTGTCCACTCTATATTCTTTCAGTCGATTCGCAACCCCTTGATGCATTTGACGCAGAAAAATCTAGTTATATAGAGCAATGGAAGAAGCTATCAGATGAACTTGAGGTTGAAAAATTCATTTTGCAAGATAATGAAAAACGCCCCATTCAAAAAGTTATTGCAGAAGTCGCAAAGAGTTATGGTATTTCACAAATTATCGTAGGGCAAAGCGCACAAAGTCGTTGGGAGGAAATCACTAAAGGTTCTTTCCTAAACGTACTGTTAAAAGAAGTTCCTTTTGTAGACTTTCATATTGTGGCTGTTCAACGTCCAACAGACGATGATGCAAATGAAACATATGAAAAAGGAGTACGTGCTTACTTAATTAAAGAGCAGGATCACTTTAAAGTAGCATTTACTTGCCCTAAATATGTATCCATCGAAGGTATATTTTTCAAGGAAATTGGCACGGACTTTGACAATGGCATCTTTAAATTTACTTACAATGATAAAATGCATGAAGTTCATATTTCAGAGGGCTACGTGATCGATCAAGAGAAGTTGCCAGCAGAATTTTTAGCTCCATTAAGACAATAAAAAGACGCGTACCTCTTAAAGAGGACGCGTTTTTTAAACTGCAGTAGATGCTGGTTTATCCTTCGGTAAAAAGAAGGCAATCAACAATAATAACGGTAATAAGGAAACGACCATCATAGTAAAATCAATCCCTTTATGATCCATTAAAATGCCGATAACCATCGCACCTATTGCTCCCATACCAAAGGCAAAGCCCGTTGTTAAGCCAGCCATTGTACCAATTTTTGTTGGTACTAGCTCTTGAGCATAGACTACCGTTACGGAGAAGCTAATCATAATCAATGTACCGATAATGACTAAAAATATCATAGCGGCCCATAATGGTACATAGGGCAATGCTAAACAAAATGGCATTGGCACTACCACAGAAAGAATAATGACATTCTTTCTACCAATACGATCTGATAAAGAGCCTCCGAAAAATGTACCTACTACCCCGAATGCCATGAAGGTGAATATTAATATTTGTCCTAGTCGCAGGCTGACATCATAGTGATCCATCAAATAAAACACATAAAAGCTTGTTATATTTGTTGTATAAAATGATCGTGCAAAAATAATTGTAAATAATAATGTTAACGCAATTCCTACTTGTTTCTTTGTTAAAGGAGGCAATGTTGAGATTAGTACACGTTTTTTCTTCGCTATACGCTCTTGCTCCAATTGTTTTTTATACCATGTAGCTATTTTACTCAATAAAATGATACCAAACGTTGCAACGACTAATACGATTGCAGCACCACGCTGCCCGAAAATATCAAAGATGTACGCACTAATTAACGGTGCAAGAGCTTGTCCTGAATTTCCTCCTACTTGATAGATAGACTGAGCAAGTCCTCTTTTAGAACCAGCTGCCATAAATGAAACTCGCGATCCCTCAGGGTGAAATATAGCTGAACCAAAGCCGATAAATAATACCGCAATAATAATAATCCAATACTGTGTTGTAAACGCGATAATGGCGATACCTATAAAAGAACTAATCATACCTATTGGTAAAGCATAGGGCATTGGTTTTTTATCACTGATAAAGCCTACAGCAGGCTGTAATGCAGAAGCAAATATGTTTAAAACAAAAGAAATCATACCAATTTGTGTAAAGGTCAAACCTAATTCACTCTTAAATATCGGAAACATCGCTGGGATAACAGCTTGCATCGTATCATTGATAAGGTGAGCAACACCGATTGCAACCATAATTGGATAGATTGGATTTGTTAAATTTAATTGTTTATTCATGTTGCCACCTCGCTCATATTTTGTTTATACAGGATTGTCGCATACTATCGACCATTTTGCACAAGCTATAGTTCGACAGCTGTAAAAGGAGTTGATATATGCATGGAAAGCTTTATTCATGCTCACTTTTGGGAAATGATTCTTCGAACAACACTTTCGTTTTTTGCATTACTCATTCTGGCACGTATACTTGGGAAAAAACAATTGGGCCAGTTAACATTCTTCCACTATATTACAGGTATTACATTTGGTTCGATTGCTTCAGAAATAGCCTCACAGGAAGAAACACCTTTTTTAGATGGTATGATATCCCTCGTTTGGTGGAGTGCTTTAACCTATTTGATGACCGTCATTACCATTAAATCTAAAAAGGCTCGTGTTCTCATCGATGATAAACCTACCATCGTTATTCAAAAGGGGCTTATATTAGAATCAGCTCTACAAAAAAATCGTCTTCATTTAGATGAGCTAACAATGATGCTACGTGAACAAGCCATTTTCTCTGTACAGGATGTTGAATATGCTATGTTAGAAACAAATGGTAAACTCAGTGTTTTACAAAAAACTTCTGAGCAAGTGGCTACGAAGCAAGATGTGAAAGCGGATGTATCACCACCTACTTATCTGCCTACGGAAGTCATTTCGGATGGTCAACTTATTACAGAAAATATAGTTGAGCTTGAGCTAACAGAAGATTGGGTATTGAAAAAATTGAAAAAACAAAATGTGCAATCAGTAGAAGAAGTTTATTTTGCTCAAGTCCAAACAAATGGATCCTTATACATTAGCCTAAAAGACAAATCGAGACATTCAAGCCCGTAATTGTTTGTCTCGTCTCTTTGTTAGTCGATCTTTACTATATCTAATGGTGTAATGATACCTAGTAATTTTTGATGTGGTTCGCCATGCTCTGTTATTAGTAAGGCCTCGAAGCGCCTTCCCCTTTCGACCCCTTGTTTAAAAATCTCCTCAGCCTCATAGATCGTTAAAGATCTGCTGACAAATTTGTAATTTACTCTATTTTTCTCATGCATTAAAATATCATGCAACGTAGGAATCCTTTTTGGTAGATGGTCACCACCCATTTTTGAAGCAAGCCAATTCGTAATTCCTACTGTCGTGATAAGCCCTTTAAATTGCTTATTATAATAAACTGGGAACTGCGTAAATTTGCGTTGGCGTATCACTTTTAGTACATGTTTCAATGAATCGTTTTCCTGAAAAACCAGTACTCTTTTACGGAACATTTGTCCCACAAGCGTTGGCTTAGCAAGGGTAGCATCTATGTATTCAATTCTTTCTACAACATCGGTATGTGGTTCTGCAATGACATAATGTAAGGAAGTACGGTGATGCACAATAGCATTACGTAAGTCGGCATATGAGCGTAAATCATCCTCATATTTCTTCACCAAGACATCCTTTTTCTTTGCTTGATCAATCAGTCTATAAAAAGCCATAAAATCCTTGGCTCCTACAATATCTCGTAATCTATGATCTATTCGATTAAACGCTGTCAGGAAACGATCGGAGTTTTCAGTCCCCACTTTTCTTGTACCTTCTTTCTCTATTCATCTATATATTTTCCGAGTTATTTGACAAATTTCGAGTTACACACCCATTATATTCCTAAGTTATAGAGATTCCAAGAATGTAGTTTTTAAATATAGAAATGAATTAACAATTCCCCCTTGAAAGTGACGTAATGTTATTTTATATACTGGCTGTAACAGAGAGGGGTATTAGTTATTCTGCTGACGATTCACCATGTTTCCAAGCAAACTGGCTTACTGTGAGGAGATTGGACTGTTACTTCCAACAGCAAAGACGGAGGATGGACAGAGGATTTACGGTGAAAATGCCCCAACAAATCGTATTTTTAAAGGCATCAGGATTCAAATTAAAAGAAATTCAAACTCTACTAAATAATTCATGGGCGTGGCAAACAAGTTAACTTTTATAGCGGAGGAACAAAAGAAATGACAACAGATGGAGAGTGCCATACTTGGATTAAAGAACGCTTCGGCTATTGAGGGAGGGCTAACAGAGTCCCTTATCCAGAAATTCATCCAGCTTTCGAATCCATAACAAGATAAAAAGCAAGCTTTCCGACAGCAAATTTTTGTAGCTGCCGAAATAGATCTCATTAACTTAGTGGTTACACAAGGAATCATTCTACTTGTTTTACATCTTTTATTCTGTGGATTTATGAATCAACCCTTAAGAAAAATTCAAACACTTTTTGATCAAAGTATAAGTTCTGCTCTTTCTTGGATTATGTTTTTTGTCGGGCTGATACTGCTTATAAATCGTGGGATGATTTAAAAATAAAAAACGGTAAAAACTCATCGCAAACTGGTTTTTACCGTTTTATCTTTTTTAGATTTTTGCCATAGACGCATTTCTTTTCATCATCGCGATCCCAATGCTAATACAGATAATTGTTAATGCCACAGTGATTATTAGGCTCCACCAATAGTCTGACATGTCCATTGCTCCTCGTACTAGCAAAATTCCATAGCTCGCTAGTTTCCAAGGAGATATTGTCCAAAAGATTCCCACTATCATATCTACGATTTGCCCTACAAAGATCACCGTAAATGCACATGTAGTAGCTATAACCGTTTTAAAACTAGCACTCATCAGTAATGAGACAGCTATTACAAATAACAGCCAAATATAGTACGTACAAAAACTAATTAGTAGTGCTCCAATGTCCAAAGTTCCATATAATATGCTTGTGTAATATACACTTGCAGCAAAGCCAGCTAAAATACTTACAAAACAAACTGTGCCTATAACAATAAACTTACTCATAAAGTAGGCACCATATGAAATGGGCCGTGCATATAAGAGGGTAGCCATGCCACTTGCTCGTTCTTTACTAATAGCCCCTACAAATGAAGCCATCATCACCAGTAAGCCTATTGTTTGAAACTGTCCAATAGAAGCTTGGAGTAAATCAACTGGCACTAATTCTGGCATTAGCATTTCAAAGCCCTCAGGTACATTCCCAACAGCATTTAATATATCCATCATATAATAGTTTGTTAGTGGATCACTCATTCCAAGCAAAGCAAACACGAGAGGTATCCATAAAAATTTCCAGCTCCGCCATGCTTCTCTATATTCCTTTTGCAGAAGTACTTTGAATCCACTCATGCTTTTTTCGCCACCTTCATGAAAATTTCTTCCAGAGATGCTGTTTGTCGCTCCACTTTTCGGATGGTATAAGGACATGCACTTAAACGTTGTAGCAGCTCCTTCATCGTTGGCTCCTCATTCACAACCTCAATATACACATAACAACCGATTATAGTATAGGATGGATCCGCAAAAAGCTTCGCCTCTTCTTCACTGCCAAATTCAATTACATAGTTTTGCTCATCAAAACGTTGCCGTACCTCACGTAATGTACCCTGTTCCACTAGTTTTCCATTTTGCAAAAATAATAGCTGGTCTGTCATTTCTTCCGCATCATTTAAAATATGCGTTGAATATAAAATGGTTGTCTCTTGTTGTAAACCTTTTAATAAATCGAGCACTTCTCTGCGTCCAACGGGATCTAACGCTGAAACTGGTTCATCTAATAGCAGTAATTTAGGCTTATGCACAATTGCCTGGGAAATACCAAGACGTTGCTTCATTCCCCCAGAAAAAGTGGCTATTTTTTTATGTAGCGCATCCCCCAACCCTACGAACTCTAATGTTTTTTGTGCTTCTAATTTAGCTTTTTTGGCTGCTACACCATTCAACCTAGCAGCCATTTCTGTAAACTCTAATGCACTTAGCCAAGGATGAAACTGCGGATACTGAGGTAAAAACCCTATATTCGCACGTAAATCTCCATTTAACATCCTTACACTTCCAGCAGTCGGTTTTAAGAGCCCTGTTAACATAGATAAAGTTGTTGTCTTGCCAGCTCCATTTGGTCCAATTAAAGCTGTTGAAGTCTTTTCTTCTAACACGAAATGAATATTATCTACAACTGTGTGCTCTGCAAATTGCTTGGTCAAGCCTGTAACTTGAAGTAATGTTGTCATGACTGCTTTCTCCCTACTATAAAGTACGCAATGGACCCTAATAGATTGGCAAATAGAATGATAAATACCCATAAAATTTTAGGACCATTTGTGGCATGGATTTTACGCAGATCAATAAGCGCTACGATCATTAATATAATTTGAACGATGATGAGCGGTGCGATAACCGCCCATGGAACCTTTGCTAATTCCTCCATCATACAGATCACCTCATCATTTGTTATATATTAACTATAACAACTTTGTTCTAATATGTATAGAACAAAATAAAATTTAATAAAAAAGATGCACCCTAATAGGTACATCTTTTTTTATTTATATAGTTGTTGCAATGCATCTTCCATTTTTGGGCGAATGGATACTTGTGGACGAGCTTTTTTAACTGCTGCTTCTGCTTCCTCTAATGAATTAACCATTCCCAGCTCCATTAATGCGGCTGCGGCGGCAACACCTGCACGTCCGCCACCACTTCCACAGTGAATATATACTTTTTGCCCGTCCTCGAAGGCTGATGCAATTTCTTTCGCTACTTGTTGAATAGATGATGCTACCTCAATCTCTTCATCTGCAATTGGCAAATGTTTATAAGAATAAGGAACTGTTTGCTGCTCTTGTGTGGAAAGCCCTTGAACACGAACATCTATCACAATATTTACGGATTCTTGTGCAAATGCAGTCTCAGCGTCTTTTGCGCCACCAAAGAATAGTCGATCTTCTACTAAAGCATCGTAGTTCTTTTCCATATTCTCCACATCCCACATGTTTATTTTAGTAAATGCTTAATGTCCTCATAATATGGTAGGGCAGTTAATGCACCTGCTTTTGTGGCAGCAAAAGCTCCTAATTTATTGCCGAAGCTTGTACAGCGCACGAGTTCTTCTTGCGTTGTAGGTAAGCCATTATAATGGACATCACGTAGTACGCCTGCCATAAATGCATCGCCCGCACCTGTCGTATCTACAGGTACTACCTTCTCCGTCGGCACATGGAGAACCTCACCATTAAGTACAGCATAAGTACCATTTTCTCCTACTGTGATTAAGATAATAGGCACTAAATAGCTATTGAGATGTGCAATGCCCTCTTCTAAGGTAGTTGTCTCTGTCAGGAAGAATAATTCATCATCCGTAACCTTTAAAATATCAACATCCTCAAAAAATGATGTAATCGTCTCTCGACAAATTTCCTCACTGCTCCAACGTAGCGGTCGAATATTGGCATCCATTGCAATAATTGCACCCTTATCCTTTGCCATTTCTACAGCAGCTCGCGTTGTGGCAAGTGCTGTTGGATGGAACATAGTACCTGAACATACTGTTAAAGCCGAAGCATGTTTAAAAGCTGCTTCATTTAGCTGTGATGGTTCCACTTGTAAATCGGGTGTTTCATCAACATAATCTTTAAAAATCCGCTCACACGCTTCTGTAAGATGCACATATACGCCACTTACTCGCTTTGCTGGATTAAATACGGCATAATCCAGTTGTACACCCTCTTGGGCAAGCCCATCTCGCACAAATTGAGAGCCTTCGTCATCCCCTGTAATAGTAATTAATGCCGACGGTGCCCCAATTCGGCTAATACCAGCTGCAACATTTACCGTTGCACCACCCATATATTTAGTAAATGATGTGTTTGTTACATCATCAGCAATATAGTCAATAAAAGCATCTCCATAGACTAATATAAAATCCTTCTCTTGCTTTGTCATGATTGTCCTCCAAAATGTCTAGTCATTATAGATTAACACGAAAATTGTCATTCTATCAATGACGCCGGGGCGTCATTGCGTCCAAATATTTCCGAGCTGACGAGTAGAAGTGAATCTATAACTGTCTGTCTATCCTGTGACAACGGTTGACTGATCTGCATCATACAAGCCTCTTTTCAAAATCTTTGATATCAGCTAGAGCCATTGTTTTAATTTAGTGTTTTGTTGAACACCTGCTGGATTAAGCTAATGGGTTTTACTTTTGTTAGTGGGCTATAAAATTTGAGTCAATCTCTATCTTTGTTATACTTGCCTATAGAAAGGTAGGGATTATCAAGATGAGTATTACAATTCGACAAGCGCAACCACATGATGCCCATGCCGTTGTGCCTCTTATTATCGATGCAATTGGTGAAATTGCTAATCGCTTAACTGGCGAGAAATCAGCTGAAGCTGTTATACAAGAACTGACAATTCTTTTTCAACGTGACGACAATCGACATTCTTATTTAAATACCTTTGTCGCTACTGAAGGAGAGCAAATATTAGGGATTCTCGTTTATTATCACGGTGCACAAGCCGTTCACATGGATGCTAACCTTGTTAAATGGCTAGAAGCAAAAAACGCTACATCCATTGTCATTGATCAAGAAGCACATGAAGATGAGGCATATATCGATACTGTTTGCGTAGCACCAGAAGCACGAGGTAAAGGAATTGGAACATTGCTATTACAATTTGCCGAAGAGCTAACAAAGCAGCGCGGCTATACAAAATTATCATTAAATGTTGAAACCCAAAAAGAAGATGCTCGCCGACTTTATGAGCGTTTGGGCTTTGTTATTACAGAGCCATGGTCCATAATCGATGAGCCATTCCATCACATGGTGAAACAGTTTTAGGAAGTGAAATATTTATATATGAAAACAAATTTTATTTACCCTCTTTTGATTGTCATTGCTTCTAGTAGCTACGGTATATTGTCAACGATTGTCAAAGTAGCTATGCAGCATGGCTTTACAACATCAGAGGCAGTATCAAGTCAGTATATAATTGGCTTTTTACTCGTTGTAGCCATTTTTATTTTTACAGACAGAAAATTACCGAGTCCATCCAAAAAGGGCTTACTTATTTTAATTTGTGCTGGAATTTTTACTGGGACGACAGGAATAGTGTATGGAGAATCTTTAAAATATCTACCCGCTTCTCTTGCGGTAGTCATGCTATTCCAATTTACATGGATTGGTCTGCTAATTGATTGTGCCCTACACAAAAGATTACCCAGTCGACCTGAAGTAATTTCGATCATTATCTTATTTGCAGGAACTATTTTAGCTGCTGGTGTATTAAATGTAGATTTAAGTGGCATCCCTATCCAAGGGTGGCTATTTGGCTTTGCAGCAGCCTTTACCTTTGCTTGCTTCATTCAATTCAATTCGCGGCCTGTCGAGGGAGTTACTACGACTTCTCGGGTATTAATCGTTTCCTTCGTAGCCCTTATTATGATTAGTATTTTCCTTAGCCCTGAGGTTATTTGGAATGGCCAATTATTCATGCAAGGCTTATGGAAATTTGGACTAGCACTAGGTCTTTTCGGTATCATTTTACCAATTTACTTATTTTCAATCGCTATTCCTAAAGTCGGTGGTGCGCTAGCTTCCATTTTAAGTGCCATCGAATTACCAGTTGCCGTTACAGTTTCGGTTATTGTTCTACATGAACCTTTAACCGCTGTACAAATCGTAGGGATTATTCTCGTTATTGCTGGTATGATGCTGCCAACCATTATTGCACAACGGCAACAAAAAGACAGCTTATTAGAAGCCCATTCATAAATCGACAAAAAACTCCTTAAAAATGGAATGATTCCTTTTTAAGGAGTTTTTTTGAATTTTGCTGAAATCGCATTGCTTACTGTTAAGTACTTAGCTATGATGAAGGCAAATGTAATTTTTTAATAATTCTAACATTAATCTTATCCTTTCGTATTATACTGCAATATGCAAGTACCTTACTTTATGAAAGGAGAAGATGATGAAAAAAACCCGCATTCTTGGTTTTTTCCTTGTGTTGATGTTTTTAGCTTTAGCTGCTTGTAACGGCAATAATCAGCAAAATTCTACAGATGGTGCAGCAAATAAAGACAAAACATCTGATGGTGATAAAACAGAAGTGGCAGCAACGACACCTTCAGGAAAGCTTGTCATTTACACAGGTCGTGATGAAGAAATGGTGCAAAATGTGATCGATCAGTTTAATGAAAAATACCCAGACATTGAGGTCGAGTTTTTAACGATGGGGGCACAGCAAATTTTAGAGCGCCTCCGCGGTGAAAAGGCCAATCCTCAAGCAGATTTTTGGTGGGGTGGAACGCAATCCGCTCTCATTGTTGGAGCAAATGAAGACTTATTGCATGCTTGGCAGCCTAGCTTTATCGGTGCCATTGATGCCTCACACAAAGATGCAGATGGACGTTGGTTTGGTGAGATGTTGCTACCAGAGGTCATTATGATTAATAGTGATTTACTGACAAAAGAAACAGGGCCTCAGGACTGGGATGACCTATTAGATCCTAAATGGAAGGATCAAATTCTAATTAGAGGTGTGCTTGCGTCAGGTACAATGCGCACAATTTATTCCTCTATGATTGTACGACAGGGAGACGATTCACCTGATAAAGGCTATGAATGGTTATTACAATTAGATGCTAATACAAAGGAGTATACACAAGATCCTAATGCCTTATATTTAAAGCTAACACGACAAGAAGGTAGTGTTTCTTTATGGAATTTGCAAGATATTTTATTAAAGAAATATACGACTGATTATCCTTTTGATTATATTTATCCAAAAAGTGGTGCACCTATTTTAGTAGATGGTGTAGCCGTTGTAAACAATGCGAAAAACTTAGACAATGCAAAACTATTTGTAGAGTTCTTATTTGAAAAAGAAATGGTGACACAATTGGCGAACGATTATTATCAAATTCCTACACGTTCTGATATCGATAAGGCTTCCATGCCAGAATGGTATCAGGAATTAGATTTAAAAACGTTCGATATTGATTGGCAGCTAATGTCTGACAAAGAAGCTGAATGGATGGAATATTGGGATAACAATGTAAAAGGGCGCGGCAAATAATAAAATAGGTAAAAATTCGACTTGTGCTGCGAATTTTTACCTTCCTGTATCATCTGCATTCTTTGTTAGAGAGGAGTTTATGATTGAGAAGTGTCAAAATTGAAAATGTCTCAAAGCAATTTGGTCAAGTGTATGGCGTGAATGATATAAATCTTGAAATAAAAGCAGGGGAATTTTTTACTTTTCTCGGTCCTAGCGGCTGTGGCAAAACAACCACTTTAAGGATGATTGCAGGCTTTTATTACCCTTCTAAAGGTAAAATTCTTTTTGACGATCGAGATGTCACTCGACTTCAGCCCAATAAACGCAATATCGGTATGGTATTTCAAAATTATGCTCTTTTTCCTCATATGACGGTTGATGAAAATATTGCCTTTGGTTTACAAGTGCGGAAATTTTCAAAGACCGAAATTCAATACAAGGTTGACCGCATTAGAGGACAAGTACATCTAGCAGCTTATGGTAACAGAAAAATAAATGAACTATCTGGTGGACAACAACAACGGGTTGCTTTAGCTAGAGCGCTTGTAATTGAGCCAGATATTTTATTACTGGATGAACCTCTATCCAATCTAGATGCTAAATTGCGTGAGGAAACACGTATTGAAATCAAACGAATTCAATCTGAGCTTGGCGTTACAACAATTTACGTTACCCATGATCAGATGGAGGCAATGGCTATGTCGGATCGAATCATGGTCATGGAGAATGGTTTGATCAAGCAAATTGGGACTCCTCAAGAAATTTATCATCAGCCTGAAGATCGTTTTGTAGCTAACTTTATTGGTGAAACCAATTTAATCGAAGGCACTATACAAGCCATTAATGGTGAAAATGTACAAGTGAGAACCTTAAATGGACATCTTTTGACTGGGCGAAAGCAATAAAGCTCCCCCTCTTTAACGCATATGATTGGAGACAAAGTGTTTATTTCTATTCGACCGGAGTCTATTCAACTAGGTACTGGTGATAATACGTTAACAGGAAAAATTACATTTGTTGAATTTACAGGTATTAGCGTCAATTACATTGTAGATTTTACGGCATTTTCACTTAAAGTAATGATTATTAATTCTTATGACCAAATAAAGAAAATCGGTGAAGACATTACAATCAATATGGCTCATGATTCACTGTACTTATTAGGGGAATAGGAGGAAGCCAATATGGGAAAACAGTCTGTCAATGCCTCTCAGGAAAGCGCGTGGACACGAATTTTTCAATCCAATTGGTTTGTTTATATTTTAATATCGCCATTATTTTTAGTGTTGTTCGCCTATGTGGTTTACCCCTTCTATCAAACATTTATCCAAAGCTTTGCTGGTGATGAGGCTTTCTTTCACTATAAAAAATTTTTTGATCTGGCGAGCCCAGCAAACTTAGAAGCTTTATGGACCAGTATTTATATTTCGATCATCAGTGTTATTTGCTGTGCAGTCGTTGGGGTTACGATGGCCTTTTTACTGGAGCGCTATAATTTCCCAGGAAGGCGTACACTGTCTATTTTAGTATTAGTTCCTATGGCACTTCCTCCTCTAGTGGGTGTACTTTCTTTTTCATTTTTATATGGCGATAGCGGTATTTTCCCTCGAATCTTTCAGCATCTATTCGGATTAGACCATGTACCGTTTGCATTGAAAGGCATTTGGGGAGTTGTCGTCGTTCATACCTTCACGATGTATACGTACTTCTACTTAACAGCTTCAGCTGCTATTAAGGGGCTCGATCCTGCTTTAGAAGAGGCTGCAACCAGTCTAGGTGCAGGGCGTATTCGCGTATGGACAAAGGTTATTCTACCAATGCTGACACCTTCCATTGTCGCTTCGTCCTTATTAGTGTTTATGATCTCAATGGCTTCCTATACAGCACCTTTAATGTTTGGTGTAGAGCGCACCATGACGATGCAAATATATTTATCACGTACAAATGGCAATCTTGAGATGGCTGCAACACAGTCGATGATTTTATCCTTTGTATCTATTACCTTTTTAATCATCATGCGTTGGTATCAGAATCAGCGAAATTATCAAAATCTCAGTAAGGGTATCAGTGTTCATCGTTCTGAGGTATCCTCTAAAAAAATTAAAGTTATGGCAACAATCGCATCCTTTGTTGGGACATTCATATTAATATTGCCGATATTAGTTTTGATATTGATATCTTTTTCTGTTGATGGTGCTTGGAAAACGCAAATTCTCCCGACCGACTATACGATCGATCATTATATTGCTCTTTTTACTGATGAGCGTACATGGCGACCTATTTGGAATTCCATTCAAATGGGTGTCATAGCAACAATCGGCAATATCATTTTTGGTGTCGCTGCTGCTTATGCTATGGTTCGGTTAAACTTTAAAGGGAAAACATTGCTCGATATTTTGATTATGGTACCTTGGGCTTTACCTGGTACTGTTGTAGCGGTCAATTTAATCGCTGCCTTTAGTACAGAAAGTATTTTTAGTTTCAATCAAGTATTGATCGGTACATTTTGGATTTTGCCATTAGCGTATTTTATTCGACATTTACCACTTGTTTTTCGATCTACTTCCGCCTCTCTTGTACAACTAGATCAATCGATTGAAGAGGCTTCACGTGGCTTAGGCGCCAATTGGTGGTATACATTTAGGCGGATTGTCGTACCGTTAACATTCACCGGAATTTTAGCAGGGACACTCTTAGCTCTCGTGCAAAGCTTTGGTGAGTTTGTTGCATCCATTCTAATATACAGTACATCCACTATTCCATTGTCTGTAGCGATATTCCAAAAATTATATGCATTTAAATTTGGGACCGCCTGTGCTTATGGTGTCTTACAAATTTGCTTAATTTTAGTTGTTCTTATTATTTCTGAAAAACTATCAAAAGGCAGTGCTGGTACAGCCATCTAGCTGCCAATCTATTAGGGGGCCATTACAATGTTTGAAGATTTTCGCAACAAAACGCAGCGGGAAGATGGGATGATATTCCCTTCTAACATCTATCGGAAAATTGTCTTACAGCCAGCTTATGATGAGGCGAAGAAAAATTTTTTAACAATCATGCTACAAATTAATATTGCTCATTTAAAAATGTTAGAAGAACAAGGACTCGTAAAAAAAGATGAAGCGAAACAAATTGGGATAGCTCTAAAAAAAATAGATTTAAATTATTATCGTTTAGAGGATTACAGTCCCCAATATGAGGATTTATTTTTCCGCATTGAAAATAAACTAATCGAGCTTGCTGGTGATGTTGCAGGAAATCTTCACATTGGCAGAAGTAGGAATGATATGGGGATCGCCATCTATCGTATGACCTTAAGGAAAAAACTATTATTATTAATGAACGAGTTACTAACATTACGTGATGACTTAATCGCGGCTGCAGAGGAACATATAGATACCATCATGATTGGCTACACGCATACACAGCAGGCTCAGCCCACAACCTTTGCCCATTATTTAAAAGCTGTTATTGACCAGCTTGAGCGTGATTTTGAGCGGATGCAGCATGTCTATAAAACTGTCAATCGCAGTAGTATGGGGGCGGCTGCCTTAACAACGACAGGCTTTAATATTAGTAGAGAACGGATGCGTGATCTACTGGCATTTGATGATATTATCGAAAATGCGTGGGATGCTGTTGCAGGCGCAGATTATATTGCTGAAGCGGCAAGTATTGTACAGCTTGCTGCACTCAATCTCGGCCGTACATCTCAGGATTTTTTATTATGGGCTACCCAGGAATTTAATGCATTCACACTCGCAAGTCCATATGTCCAGATAAGTTCCATAATGCCTCAAAAACGTAACCCTGTTTCCGTAGAGCATACACGTTCATTACTATCTGCGGTTGTTGGAGATGCAAGTACAGTATTACAAATGGTACATAATACACCGTTCGGAGATATCGTCGACACTGAAGATGATATGCAGCCCTATTTATGGCGTGCCATTGACCGTTTAAATGGTATTTACAAGTTATTTGGTTCTCTTGTTGTCACAATGGATGTTAATAAAAAGAAATTAAGAAACCGTGCAGAGAATAGCTTTGCCAATGTTACAGAGCTTGCAGATACATTAGTGCGTTCAGAGGGGATTTCATTCCGCCAAGCACATAGTATTGTTAGCAAATGTATTAAAGTTCTACTTGCCCATGGCGAAGAATCACTAGCAAGCCTTACATGGGGCCTTGCCAATACACAATCTAAATTGATTACGGGAAAGGAATTAGCTATTTCAGAAGAAGACTTTTATAAAACATTAAAGCCAGAATCTTTTGTTGGTGTGCGAACATTGCTAGGTGGCCCAGCTCCAGCCACAATGAAAGCAGCGCTCGAACGTTCAAAAATAAATGCTCAAAACCTTTATGAATGGGTCCGCTTAAAGGAAAATTCTATTATACAAGCAGAAAAGGAATTAACAGCCTTTCTTGAGGAATGGAATCAATGAAGGATTGGTTATTGATTATTGACGGTGGAGCAACAAAAACAGCATGTGCGGTCGTTCATGCTGAATCTGGTGACATTCACTATTCTACAACAATGCAAGGCTCGAATTATCAAGCCATTGGTGTCGAATCAGCTACAGCAAGATTACAAGGACTTTTAGCAAATGTAGAAACATTTTTGCAAAAGTACCCCCATTCTCAAATTGCTGTAGCTACCTTTGCGTTAGCTGGCATTGATTCTCCTAAGGATCATGCCACAGTAACGGCCATTGTTCAAAATGCCCTAAAGGCCACACAGCTACAAATCAAGACGCTAATTATTGAAAATGATGCGGAAGCTACACTACTTGGTGTGACTGCTGGACAGGCTGGTGCATTACTCATTGCCGGAACAGGAGCCATCGCCTATGCCTATGACGGGCAACGAATTGTACGTGCAGGAGGTTGGGGACATCGAGCTGGTGATGAGGGAAGTGGATATTGGCTAGGGCAGGAAGTAGTAAGAGCTGTATTTAAAATGGAGGATGGTCGTGGTGAACCAACAATCTTAAAAGAAGCCGTCTATCATTTTTTAAATATACAGGATGTAACAGAGCTTGCGGAATGGTTATTCCATCCATCCTATACGAATGCACAGCTGGCCAAGATGAGCTCATTTGTAGCAAAGGCAGTCGAGCAAGAAGATGCTTGCGCCATGCAAATATCACTACAGGCTGCCTACGAATTAGTTCTTCTAGCAAGCGCTGTATTGAAAAAAATGGGCTATCAGAATGGACCATTTACACTTTATTGTAATGGTGGTGCCATCAAGCATAATCCACTCATTTTAAAGACTTTTACGGAGGAAATCACCTTACTATATCCACAAATTGATATTAAACTTTGTCAGCATCAGCCTATTACTTATTTGATTGAACGTACAAAAAGGGCATATGACTATTTATAAGTCATTGCCCTTTTCATAGTGTAAAAAAACAAAACCATCTATTTTGTGAAAGATGAAGATGGATTTCCGTTGCAGGCTACTTGCTTTCCCGTGGGCTAGCGCCGAGCCGCTTCGTGTTTAGAGGCTCGCCAGTCTCGCGGGAATCGAGTAGCCTTCCGCTCCACCTCACAAAAGATTATCTTTTTAGAAAAAATTCCTAAGTAAAGTGAAGGCATTCACTACTTATTTATTGAGAGGTGTGTAACTAATCACTTCTCCACATTGAAAATAAGAGCCTATCCTTTCTCTAATTATACAAATATTTTGATCGCTACGGCTAGTATAAAAGAGAAGGAAAAGACACCTTTGCCACATGGATTTAGTGAACTGCCCCCTGGGAAGGACGCTGGCAGAACGGAAATTCCCCCCCCGCCTTTCAACATGGCTGTTTGTGCCGTTGACATCACCTTTTTTATGTTAAATTAGAGAGCCATTCTCTTCAATTCATTCGTTGTGAAATAGAGGAAGCCATCCTTCACAAATATATCCTTTGTATCTTCCCTATTTAGTACCTGTTCTCCACTACCGTCTGGACGAATTTTTGTTAAATACGCCCCCCGAGAGTAATTACTAAAGTATAGCCACCCATCCGAGTAAACGATGTATTGTGCACGAGTATTTGTGACACGCTTTATTTTACCTGTCTTTATATCAAGCACATACAACTTATTGTCATCAGAGATATTACTAAAATATAATTGATCGCCAGCCTGTGCTGGGAAGTCTATATCATGATAATAACTATACATTGTGCTTGTTGCCTTTGGATAATCCTCAGCAATCCACGTGTGATCTTTCGCCATTGTACGATCGTCTACTAAAAAGTATTGGTAACGAATGGCACCTTTGCGATCTGGTACTGGATCATTCCATGTCGTATCAAGGTGATACCACTGTCCATCCAGCTTGACCAAATTCCACGCATGTCCCTCTTTGCCGACATAGCCCACGATATATTTTGTTTCAATTCCCAGTTTTTGAAGCATCGAGTGAGCTAGTAAAGCATAGCCCTGACATACTCCCCCATGCTCGGCAAGTACGGTATAGGCACTATGTGGACTAGAATTTGTTTGATCTGTATAGGCAGTATTAGCGACAATATAGTCATTGACTGCTCGTACCTTTTCTACTTCTGTCATAGAGTCTTTACTGATTTTGCTGATGATTTCTTGGACATTCATCTCGACAAAAGCAGCCTGTTCTGGCGTCATTAAATAGCTCTGCTCTCCAAAAATAGTTGCCTTATTTCGCCCATATTCATAACGAATTGAATGCTTACTAACATGACCATAAACATAATCATCTCGTTCAATAGCATTGTTGTAGGCCTCTTCCACAATTTGTTCAATTCGTTGTGTATTACCTTTATATTGAATTTCAAAATTCGGTGAAAAACTACTATAATATGCATACATGGCATCAGCCATCTCTTTGGCATTTGTCACGACTAGCTTCGTTTCTGGTTTCTGAATTGGCGGCGCTTTAGGTGCTACCTCCGCTTCATGTATATCTTCTATAGGTATGGCTGTTTCTATGGAGGCATCGTCTGAAAGTCTAGCAGTAACATCTACGATTCTCTCCTTTGTTGAAAGAAGCATTGTTTCTATTTCGTCATTATTTGTCCAATCCAGCACCTGCTGAACGACTGCCTTACCAGCCATATAAATGGGATCAATAAAAATAATAATAATGGCAATAATAGCTAATTTCTTCCACAAATTCCTCACCTCCAACCGTCTTCTTTTCATTATATACAAAAAAAGCACAAAGAACTCACTTAAGGGTCCAATTGTGCTTGTTAATATTTGTTTGTTGACTTAATTAATTTTAAGTTTATATTCTTTAGTATTCATAGTATACAGCAAATCATTGTCATTGATCTTTAAATTCGTTACTGGCTGCTTAACTAGCACTTCAGCTTTTAATGTTTTCAAATTCAGCTTTGTCAAATACCCACCGTTACTGTAATCACTATAGTATAGATAATCATTAGTTCCAGTAATATACAATGCACGTTTATCTAATACTTTTGTCTTTTTCCCACTAGTCATATCCAGCTTATACAGTTTATCGTTATCTGCCGTATTGCTAAAATAAACAGCATTATTTAACTGATACGCAAAATGAACATTGTGCATATAACTGTATTTTGTGCTTGTAGCAGTAGGATAATCGGCTTTAACCCAAGTGTGATCTTTGTTAAGCTGACTGTCCGTCACTAAAAAATAGTCATATGAAGCAGCACCAACACGATTTGGCAAAGGATCATTCCATGTTGTATCTAAATGATACCATTTTCCATCTACCTTTACTAAATTCCAAGCATGTGCCTCGTTCCCATTCACAAAACCTATAACATATTTTGTCTCTATCCCAGATTGCTCTAACAAGGCTTGTGCAGCTAATGCATAACCTTGACACACAGCTTGTCCTTCAAAAAATAAAGCATAGGCACTATGTGGGCTTGCCTTTGTTTTTGTTCCATACATCGTATTCGATACAATATAATCGTTAATAGCCTTTACTTTTTGGAACTCTGTCATAGAAGGTTTGATAATATTTTTCAGTATTTGATTAATCTTTTTTTGTACAGCTACTTCTTGTGTTTGATTCGTCAGATACTTCACTTTATACGTTACATTTCCGAGAGAATCTGCAGAAACCGTCATACTTTCGAAATGTCCACTTGCATAAACAGCTTGTTGTTTAGCCTTTTCAAACGCATCCATCATTTCTTTTTTGAAATCACCCATCGGGCCTGTATACGTAAATTTTATTTCCGTCTCGAAATTTCGCATTTGCTTAGCAAGCTCTTTTGTCAATTGATCCCAAGTAACTACTGTTGAGTCAGCTACCACAGGATAAATTGGGGAAGTAATTTCTGTTTGTTTTGCATAGGCAGCAGTTGGGCTTAACATCAATAAAGTTGCTCCACATAACAACCATTTTTTCATCACTAATCACCTTCCCTTTGAATCTTTTGTTACTATTTAGCATAACAAAGAAAGTACCTACTAAGCTATCATACAAGTTCACTAACTAAGACTTTCATCTAAAAATATATCAACACTTACATGATATAAAATACCTAAAAACCAAATATAATTCTCGAATATAACTATTTTTTTGCAAAAAAATAAAACTCACCCCATTTATAGTGAGTTTTATTTGGATTCAGCTACTATTTTTTGTTCCGAAAATCGAGGTAATTATCTACTTTTCACAACCAAATTAACGGCTTCCTGAATGGCTTCATTCATTTTTTCGTCATCACCTTCAGCATTTTGGACACATTCTAATAAGTTTGTACTGACAATAACACCAACTGTACGATCTACAGCAGAGCGTACAGCCGATAGCTGTGTAATGACTGCCTTACAGTCCTTACCTTCCTCCATCATCTTCAAAATACCACGTAGCTGGCCTTCCATCCGTTTCACACGATTTTTCACTTGATCTGAATATTCCATAAACATTGCTCCTTCTTTCTATACTCGCTACGTCCTCATGAGTAATCGTTATTCTTTATCCTAGCTCATTATTTCAAATTTAAACCTAGCCATTCCTTGGTTTTAAATAATTCATCAGCATTCTTGTGATTATAGTGCTTGCATTGGTTATTTCATCGTACTGGATAATTGTATTTTTCTTTAAACGTAATTGCCCAATCTCTACCTCAAAAATTGGACACTTTCTTTTCAGTGCCGCAACTAGCATATTTGTATCATAATCATAGCGTTCGCCTTTCACCTTCATCAGCCAAGGCAACTCATTTATCGATATATATCGCAAACCCGTTTGTGTATCCATTAATTTTCGATGATACAGTAACTCAAAAAATAGGCTTGTTGCACGATTTCCCCAATAAGAAAGAAATGAACTATCGGCAGAATGGAAATTACGTACCCCTAGCACAATACCTTCTGAAAACACCTTTGTCATCGTTAAGACAAGCTTAACATCTTGCAGTGCATGCTGCCCATGTGCCCCCACTGTAAGGACACCATGACACTCTCCTTTTTGCTCTCGGATAAATGCAAAGGCTGTCTTCAATGCACCACCTTTTCCAATATTGCGATCATGCTGCAATACTTGACAACGATCAATTTTATTTAAATCTTCAAAAATATCTTTATATCTTTGATCACTCCCATCATTGACAATGACAATTTGTGTAATGGTCGTTGCTAATAATTGATGTACATAGGTAATGAGTGATTGTTGTGGATTATATGCTGGAATAATAGCTGCAATATTTTTCATTTCGATCCCCCACCTATAGGCTGACGGGCTCTCCGTAGCTACGAATTTCCCTTATATCAAATAGTATCATGTCACAGCAACAATTCAACTGATGAATCCCATTAAAACTTATCAATAATATAGATTTTTCTCCGATATATGTACAAAGAGATTTAGAAGAGGGGCTTTCAACTGGCTCGAAGAAAATTAGACGCAATGATGCCGAGGCATCATTGATGAAAGAGGTGAGGGTGATTGTTATGCATTACGAAATTCTTGAAGAACAATGTCAGAAATTAAAGCAGCTGTCCTTCACAAAATTAGCAAAAAACCTACAGGATGCAAGTTTGCTCGCTATTTCAAACCCAGCTACATCTTTACAAAAATCTCTTTTTGTATTGGAAGAAATTCTTTATGAGATTTATCGGCTGGAAATGCATACTGAACCTAAAACGAAAAATATCCGTACACTATTAAATAATCGAAGTTTTGTTGCGCAAATTCACCCTCGTCGGATTTATTTATTAATGAATTTAGTTCATAAAATGACAAGTCATAATAGTAACGACATTGTGGAAGCCAAAGCGGCAAAAATTGTTTTGGATTATCTTAGCGATATTGTGGAATGGTTTATGAAACGCTATGATCGTAGTTTCAAGTCAGCAAGTCTAACTCCTCACACTACAGAGCTTCCAACCATATTGGATAAGAACATACTCCAGCACAATCAATCGCCAGAGGCTTATACACATGCAGCCAAATGGTTTGAAAGGGCAGCGCAAAACGGTGATGCCAGTGCACAATATAATTTAGGAACTCTTTACAATCACGGGCGAGGGGTGAAAAGGGACTATAAACTTGCGAAAGTATGGTATGAACGAGCTGCCGCACAAAATGACGCAAATGCCCACTATAGTCTAGGCGTACTCTTTCATTTAGGGCATGGGGTTGGACAAGATTATAAGGAAGCCGCGCACCATTATCAAATTGCGGCAGATCTCGGAAATGCAGATGCGCAATATAATTTAGGTGTCCTTTATAATCAAGGTCTAGGCCTTTCGCAAAACTTTCATGAAGCGGCTAAATGGTATACTTTAGCAGCCAACCAAGGCAATACAAGTGCTCAAAACAATTTAGGCTTCCTTTATCATAATGGCACAGGTGTCGAGCAAAGCTACGCAGAGGCCATCGCTTATTTCGAAATGGCTGCCTTAGCGGGCGATGCCAGTGCACAGTATAATCTCGGCTATATGTACCTTAAAGGTCGTGGTATTGTTCAAAACCTTGAAGAAGCGGTGAGATGGTTTCATATGGCTGCTTTACAAGACCATGTGAACGCAGAGTTTCAATTGGCTATGCTCTACAATACGGGACAAGGAATGACGAAGGATCATCTAGAAGCCTTAAAATGGTTCAAGCTAGCAGCATATAAAGGACATTTAAATGCACAGTACTGTCTCGGCTTACTGTATGAAAAAGAACAGGATCTTGTTTCAGCAGAAAAATGGCTTCTACGAGCAGCTGACAATGGGCATATTAGCGCCGGCTTCGAGCTAGGTCGGCTTTATGTCTATCAGCAAAAACAGCCTGCTAAAGCTATGTCATACTTTAAAATTGCTGCTAACAAAGGCTATGCTGATGCTCAGTATGAACTTGGTCTATTACTGACATTAGGAGTTGATATACCTATAAACTATACAGAGGCTGTAAAATGGTGGCGAGCCGCAACGGATCAGTCACATATTCAAGCGGAGTATCAATTAGGCTTACTGTATGAGCAGGGATTAGGGGTTGCTATGGATCTTGAAGAAGCACGCAGATGTTATCGACTAGCTGCTATTCAGGGCCATGCAGGTGCTCAATATCAACTTGGTAATTTATTTGATAAAGGGAAAGGTGTTAAACAGGATTACACGGAGGCAGCTAAATGGATTGAACAAGCAACGTCACAAGGGCATATAAAGGCACAATATCAACTAGCTCAAATGCACATTCATGGACAGGGTGTACCGAAAGATTTTGCAAAGGCTGCCCAGCTTTATCGATTGGCTGCTAATCAAGGACATCAAAAGGCTCAATTTCAGCTTGGTATGCTCTACAAAAAAGGGCATGGGGTTGCACAAGATTATCAAGAGGCTGAAAAATGGCTGAAAAAATCGCTTGAAAATATTAAATAGACAGTTTAAAACCTACCGTATCATGAATTGTGATACGGTAGGTTTTTCTCTTGCTTCGGCATTCATCTCCTTTTTCTATAGTGGGAGATGAATATTTTTTCTCAACAGATTTTTACAGGCAAAATCGAAAAATTTTGGATACATTGTTTATCTGCGCGCTAGAAATGCGTAATGGATTAACTTTTTATATAGTCTTGTTGATGAATCATGAATGTTACTATAATAAATAAGGCAAAGCTGATTAATAGCGTAGTTCCACCTACAATAAAGAAGATTAATGTAAATGTACTACCAAAATTAAATGGATTTATATTGTAAAACCACATGCCAACTGTTAAACCCAAAACACCAAGAATAGCTGTCCAACCGTGAACGGCTACTAATTTTTGTGATTTCACTTTGAAGGCTCGATAAAAAATGCCCCATGCAAACATACTTAGCCAGCCGACAAGTAAAATATGTGCATGGATTGGTCTATATTCATAACTACCTGATCCTGACATATGTGAACCTAAATACGTACCGATGAAAGCAAAAATAGCCGCTAATCGAATAAGACGTATACTCCACTTCTGTTCCATACGAAAACTCCCCCTAAGCTTGTTTCAACTAAGTAGCAGTTTAACGTGTGAACATGAACTTTACATGAACTCCTTATGACAAGACTGGTAAATGAATATAAACCTTTGTACCGACATGCATCGTACTTTCCATCTGAATAGTACCTCCGTGTAGCTCTACAATCTGTTTGACAATTGCTAGTCCTAGACCTGTTCCTTGCTTTGTCCTGGAAGCATCTGCGCGATAAAAGCGGTCATATACTTTGGCTAATTGATCTGTCGTCATCCCCATCCCATTGTCCTCCACAAGGATTTCAAGTGAAGTAGATTTTTTCTGTAATTGTAGATGTATTTGTCCACCCTCTACATTATATTTAATAGCATTCGTCAGCAAATTATCCCACACATTTTGTAAAAGTCCTGCATCACCAGCATAACTAATTGGCTCTAGCTTGTAGGCTATTTGAAGCTGTGCCTCTTCTATTTGCCAGCGATATTTTCGCACAGTCTCCCTCAATTGTTCGTCTAATCGGTACGGCTCACGTTTTACGATTCTTGTCGATTGGTCGAGAGATGTTAGTAATAATAATTGCTTGGTTAATGTAGATAAGCGCTTTGTTTCCAACTCGATGATCGCTGCATACTCCTGTCTTTCCTGCTCAGTCAGCAGCGGATTTTTCAGGAGGTCAACATAGCCTTGAATATTTAACAAAGGCGACTGAAAATCATGCGATACATTACTAATAAATTCCTTTCGTATACGATCATTTTCTTGTAATTTCTCGGTCATCCTATTAAAGCTTACAGCTAATTGACCAATTTCATCTGCACTATCAATATCTAACACCGTATCAAACTTTTCATGCGCAAGCTGTTGAGTTGCCGCCGTTAGCTTTGTAATCGGACGAATTAATGCTTTAGCAAACAATAGCATTGCTAGTAAACTCAGTACTGTCATAACCAACATTAACCCTGCAAGTATCGTATGCACTTCCGAAAATAATAAGCGAATATCAGGTCTTATAAATAATGCATATGGCTTGTTTTCATACGTAAATGGCACACCAACTGTATTAATCAATTCATTAGCGAAAAATCCTGTCACAAAGGTTTCTTTAGGGAAGTCTCGCATACCATGATAGGTTTCTCCTTGTAAAACGCGGTCAACAACAGATGCTGACAATGTTTTATCACGATAGTCTCCACCAAAAAAATACCCTTCCTCGCCTGATGTTACATATATTTGATAGCCAATTTCACCCAGTGTCTTCAAATAATTATTTAAATCCTCTGGCTTCGCTGTTTCAATATAATGAACGATATCCTTTGCTATGTTTACGTTTTTTGCATCATTCTTTTCTTTTACCACTTGATGATAATACGTATTCGTTGCTAAAAAACCAATACATAGGCTACCAATCATCACTAGCATCGTCGTCACAACAAATTTACTGTATAAAGTTTTCATGTTGTCTCCTCTAGCTTATAGCCAACACCTCTTACGGTTGTGATTTCAACAGCCGTGTCATAGCGATTTAATCTTTCGCGAATTCGCTTCACATGAGTATTCAACGTCTGTTCGTCTCCTTCATAGTCATAGCCCCATACTTGCTCCATAATATAGCTTCGCGTAAATACTTGGTGAGGGCGTGATGCCAATAAAGCAAGTAGTTCAAATTCCTTTAAAGGTAATATAAGTGTATCCTCTCCTATGACAACTTCAAAGCTTCGACGATCAATCACTAATTTGCCTACTTGGAAAGTTACTTGATTTCTCTTATCCAATCTCCGTAAAATAGCTGCTATACGAAACAATAATTCCTTTGGCTCAAAAGGCTTTACAACATAATCATCTGATCCTGCTAAAAAGCCACGCTCTTTATCCTCAAGCTCGCCTTTCGCTGTTAATAATAAAACAGGAATGTCATAATCTTGCGTTAAAGTCTCGGTTAATGTAAAACCATCCATCCCCGGCATCATCACATCGACAACAGCTAAATCAGGCAGATTCCCTTCTAGTAAAGCTAATGCCTGCTGTGCATTTTCTGCACATAGTACCTGATAGCCTTCCCTTGTGAGATAAATAGTAACTAGCTGTAAAATATGAGCATCGTCATCGACAACAAGAATTTTCATCTGCCTACCTCCAATCAATAAGAAAAAAACTCGCTCACATAGAACGAATTTTTCATCACAAATTACTATTATTTTATAACGAGAATATGGAAATCAACAGTAATAAAAGAAAAGGCAAACCAATAACAATATAACCTCTTGGATTTGCAAGGTTCATGGTCCAACCTACTCCAAAACGTTTCTCTACAAAAACGGAAGGGTCCTGTCGATTCATATAAATTAAGCCGCCTTTCCAATAACGATCTTCATCTACATCCATTACCTGTGAATCAACATTATCTTCATAACGCACTCTATGTTTACGCTTTTTCAAAATATAAATAAATAGTGAACCTAACACAACAGCTAGAAATAAAATAAATACTGGTAATAGCCTATAGCCAACAATCATGGAAGGATAAATATTGCTTAGTTGTAAAACCGTTAATAGAATGGTTAAGGCATAGCTCATCAGCAATATTTGCCAACTCATGTATTTTCGAGTCTTTAGCTGATCTTCCAACGATTCAGCTTTGCGGTTTACAGCTAATTTAATAGCAGAACGTTTAATAGAATCAGTAATTCCCCACATCATACATTGCATCATTAGCATAACGAGCGGCAGCGAAATAGCCGTAAAATAAGTCTTGTTTCTCCAAGCATCTGCTTCTCCACTTGGTCCCCAATGTACAGCTATATCATTTGGCATTAGGTCGTAATGGAGCAATGTGTAAATGATTAAAAACACCGCTATCCCTATAGGCACAGCAAAAAATGTCCAAGGAATCATTGCATCACGGCTTCGGGCAGTTAAATCAACCGCTCGTACTTGTTTAATATTTACGCCCCACTGCTCCTGCCTTTTCAACGTTGATACCTTGTGATGATTTATCCAGTACAGCACCATACTTACGGTAAGCATACTAAACAAACAGCTTAGTAAAACGATACTTTGAGTGGATTCAGAAGAAGCTAGACGATTGTAGCACATCAACATAATGATTAGAAATACTATGCCTGAGCCTCCTACCAATTGAACATACTGTTTTTTCAGCTTAGCTAATGCGAGATGCTTAATATGCTGATCAGGTACAGTAACCCCAAAAACAATAGTCTCTCTTACAATATAAGGAACCACCATTTGCATAGCTAATGTCATGATGTAGATTGTTGTAAAAACACCCAGTAGCATCTTGCTACACTCCCTCTGCTGGAATTTGCAAATCAGCGAATACCTTTTTCATCATGTGCTCAATTTGTTCTACTGTTGCGCCGAGCACCATTCCTTCTGCTACAACAGGCTTTAAATTCTTTTCGATTTGTCGTAGCTGCTCAGGTGACAAAGCTCTCTCCTCAGTTGAACTAATAATAGCTCCTGATTTCGGTCGAATAACAATAATTCCTTTCGCCTCTAATTCATGATAGCTCTTATTAACAGTATGCATATTCACACCTAAATCAGCAGCTAACCCTCGCACAGATGGTAGGGTATCGCCTGGTTTCATTTCGCCTCTTGCAATACCTTCAATAATTTGACGTGTCACCTGCTCATAGATCGGTACGTCTGATTGTGGCTCTATTTGAATAAACATGTTTATCAGCTCCAAATTTGTTATATAACTAGTATAACAAATTTACTGCAATAATGCATGAGATACAAGCTTATTAAATTGGGGAATTTCTAATTGTTTCAATAAATTTTTGCACAAGCATATTTTGTTTCTCGTTATTTCTCGTACAAATAGCGATTTTATGTTTAATAGCATGTATATCCTTTACATAAACCCTTGCCAATTGGCCACTCTCTACATACTCTCGAACTGCAAGGGAAGAAATAAAGTTTGCACCATAGCCTGCCATGACCGAGCGAATTGTTTCATTGATGCCATTAAATTGGAGGGCAATTTTCGGTGGTTTCACTTGGTATGTTTGACATAACGAAAACAGATGCTCTCTCATCGAGCTCCCTTCTTCCCTCATAATAAAAGGCTCCTGAAACATTTCAACCAATGTAATGGATTGATGTGCAAAGCGATGATTTGGAGACACAACAAACCATAACTCATCCTCATATAATTCATCCCACTCGATTTCTTTCGGCCTTTCAGACATTCCTCCACCATATATCGCAATATCCGCCTTATAGTTTATTAGTTGTTCAAAAGCGTCCTTCGTATTGGTTGTTGTAATCATTAAATCCACCTGTTCATTTGCAGCCTTGAAAGTAGCTGCCCATTTTGGAATTAAAAAATTGGCAGGCAGATAGGTAGCCACAATATGTAAATTCCCTGCTTTCGCCAAACGGTAATTTTCGATAAATGTTTCAATATGCTGTTCAAGAGCAATAAAATTTTGAGCTTTCTCTGCTAGAGCTTCACCAACTTCTGTTAGTACTACACCACGCCCTTGTTGCTTAAATAATTGGACTCCTAGTTCATGTTCAAATCGCTTCATTTGACTTGAAACGGCAGGTTGGCTAATACACAAGATCTCTGCAGCTTTAGTGAAGCTACCTGTAGTAGCAACCTGATAAAATAATTTTAAGCTATGACTGTTGATGATTTCACCCCTATTCATAATATAAAGTTATGTATAAATAATAATAATATATTTTTATTATGATTTATTCTATCATACACTTTATTGGCAAGCTTGCACTTTAAAATATAGGGAAATGAGGACTGTATGATGACAGAGTTAAATGTTTGGAAAAATGTAGATGACTATTTTATGGATAAGCTTCTACCAGAAAACGAACACCTTGATGCTGTACTACAGGCTAATAAAGAAGCAGGTATTCCAGAGATAGATGTATCCCCTACTCAAGGGAAACTATTATATTTACTAGCTAAAATAAAAGGAGCAGCAACTATTTTAGAAATTGGCACACTTGGTGGCTATAGCAGTATTTGCTTAGCCCAGGCTCTTCCTAAAGAAGGGAAAGTAGTGACTTTAGAAATTAATGAAGAGTATGCCTTAGTCGCTCAACAAAATATAGAGAGGTCTGGCTATAAGGAACAGGTTGAGATCATTTTAGGAAACGCCTTAGATTCATTACCAAACTTGAAAAAAGCAGGCCATTTATTTGACTTTATTTTTATTGATGCCGATAAGCCTAATAACCCCGCTTACTTGAAGTGGGCGTTAAAACTAGCTCATCCAGGCGCCATCATCATCGCGGATAATGTAGTTCGTAATGGTGCGGTAACTGATGAAATTAGTGAAGATGAACGTGTCAGAGGCGTACAGCAATTTATAGATTTACTAAAAGAGGAACCTAGAATTGAAGCAACAGCTATACAAACAGTTGGTGTGAAGGGGTATGACGGCTTCGTACTAGCCATTGTAAACTAAGACGGAAAAAAATCCGCGTAAACTGCTGCAGCAGCTACGCGGATTTATTTCAAAAAAGATGCCCTACAGCTCCCCATCTAAGCTAATAAGACATCTTTTCTCCCTTAAAACCTCTTAACTTTTATTTAGACCCCTTTTAATTCGATCATGCTTATCTCTTTCATTTAACGGGGGAACAGACCCCGTCACGTTATGTTAGTAGAATTAGGAAAGTTGAATATGTTAATAGTAGATTTTATCTTATGCTAATTTTTCATACCCTGGAAGTGTCAAGAATTCCGCGAACTCATCTTGCTCAATTAAAGATTTAAACAGTTCAGCAGCTTCTTCATAGCGACCACTGTTATAGGCTTGTTCCCCAACAGCCTCTTTAATTTTCACAAGCTCTTCTTCCAATATCTCTAAGACAAACGCTAACGTAATGCCACGTCCATCATCTAAAATACCTTTAGGATGACGAATCCATTGCCATACTTGTGTTCGAGAGATTTCTGCTGTTGCAGCATCCTCCATCAAGTTATTTATAGGTGCAGCACCGTTACCACGAAGCCATGAAGCAATATACTGTACACCAACACTACAGTTAATACGAAGACCTTCAAGCGTAATTGTCCCTTCTGGTACAGCTACTAAATCTTCTGCCTTTACATGTACATCTTCGCGTTTTTTATGAATTTGGTTAGGAGTTGTCATAATAGCATCAAATTGCTCCATTGCAGTTGCCACCATACCTGGATGTGCTACCCAAGTACCATCATGTCCCTCTGTTGCCTCACGACGTTTATCTTCTGCAACCTTTGCAAATGCCACCGCATTCGCCTCATCATCATTTTTAACAGGAATTTGTGCAGCCATACCGCCCATTGCTGGTGCATTTCGCTTATGACATGTCTGTATACATAAAGACGTATAAGCCTTCATGAAAGGTACAGTCATCGTTACTTGGCCACGATCTGGTAAAATAACGTCAGCTTGATTACGAAGACGTTTAATATAACTGAAAATATAATCCCAACGGCCACAATTCAGACCAGCTGAATGTTCACGTAGCTCATATAAAATTTCATCCATCTCAAACGCTGCTAAAATCGTTTCAATCAAAACAGTAGCTTTTATAGTCCCTTGTGGGATGCCAATATAATCTTGGGCAAACACAAAGATATCATTCCATAGACGAGCCTCTAAATGACTTTCAAGCTTCGGTAAATAGAAGTATGGCCCAGTACCTTGTGCTAGTGCATTTTTCGCATTATGGAATAGATATAACCCAAAATCAAAGAAACTCCCTGAGATCGGCTCTCCATCAACAAGCACATGCTTCTCAAGCAGATGTAAGCCTCGCGGTCGAACTAACAGCACTGCTGTTTCAGTATTTAATGTATACGTTTTACCATTGGAGGCTTGCGTAAACTCAATCGTCTTATTAATAGCATCACGCATATTAATTTGACCACCAATCATATTTTCCCACGTTGGAGAGGATGCATCCTCAAAACAAGCCATAAACATTTTTGCACCAGAGTTTAAAGCATTAATCACCATTTTTCGATCAACAGGACCTGTAATCTCGACACGGCGATCTTGCAAGTCCTTTGGAAGTGGTGCAATTGTCCAATCACCTTCACGAATACCTTTAGTCTCTGGTAAGAAATCCAGTTTCTCTCCTGCATCAAGACGATTTTGTCTTTCCTGGCGAGCGTTCAACAGCTCCTTACGACGAGCATCAAAATTTTTATGCAAGGCAAGAACAAACTCAAGAGCTTCAGGTGTTAAAACTTCCTTCGTTTGCTCGTTTTGTTCTCCAACAATTTTAAGCTTACCTGTCGTTGCCTGTTCCATTAGTTGTTTACCCACCTTTGCTATTTTAGTTTCGTCATCCTCCGCCTTAGGAGGAGCGGAGGAGACTACTCTATGATTATGAATTTAGGAAAACACGTAATTCAATCAAGACTTATACAAACTGTTCAGTTTCAGTTGAACCTGCCATTGCCGTTGTAGAAGAAGTACCTCCAGAGATAACTTGAGAAATTTCATCAAAGTATCCAGTACCTACCTCACGTTGGTGGCGTGTAGCTGTATAGCCTTTTGATTCTGAAGCAAACTCAGCTTGCTGTAGCTTAGAATATGCAGCCATACCATTATCTTTATAATCATGTGCAAGCTCAAACATAGAGTGGTTTAGTGCATGGAAACCTGCTAATGTTACAAACTGGAATTTATAACCTAGCTTACCAAGTTCACGTTGATACTCTGCAATTTCCTCTTCTGAAAGGTTTGCTTTCCAGTTGAATGATGGTGAACAGTTGTATGCAAGCATTTTACCAGGGAACTCTGCATGAATGGCCTCAGCAAATTCACGAGCTTCTTCTAGTGATGGTTTAGAAGTTTCACACCAAATTAAGTCTGCATATGGTGCGTAAGCTAAACCACGAGCAATTGCTTGTTTAATACCTGCTTTTGTACGGAAGAAACCTTCAGGTGTACGTTCACCAGTGATGAACTCTGCATCACGTGGATCAATATCTGAAGTAACCATATCCGCAGCATCAGCATCGGTACGCGCGATTAGAATTGTATCTACACCCATAACATCTGTTGCTAAACGAGCAGCCACTAAGTTACGAACAGCGTTTTGCGTTGGTAATAAAACTTTACCGCCTAGATGACCACATTTCTTTTCTGAAGCTAATTGATCTTCTAAGTGCACACCAGCTGCACCAGCTTCAATCATGCCTTTTACAAGCTCAAATACGTTTAGAGGACCACCAAAACCTGCTTCAGCATCTGCTACGATTGGTGCAAACCAGTCAAATTGATCGACACGTCCTTCAGCATGATCAATTTGATCGGCACGTTGAAGTGCTTGGTTGATTCTTTTTACTACTGCTGGTACAGAGTTAGCAGGATATAACGATTGGTCAGGATACATTTGACCAGAAAGATTTGCATCCGCAGCCACTTGCCAGCCTGATAGATAGATAGCCTTTAATCCAGCCTTTACTTGTTGTACCGCCTGATTACCTGTTAATGCCCCCAATGCATTAATAAATGGTTCTTCACGTAACGAATTCCAAAGTCGAGTAGCACCTTTTTGCGCCAATGTTTGTTCAATTATCACAGTGCCCTGTAATTTAACAACCTCTTCAGCTGAATATGTGCGTTCAATACCAGCCCAGCGTGGGTTTTCAGCCCATTGTTTTTCTAAAGCTTCGATTCTTTCTTGACGAGTTGACATATTGAAATTCCACCTTCCCCTTTGTGTACAATATACTCTGTTAAAAAACTTTTAATTAACTGTTCCATAACAGGTTTATTTGTTGTAAATTAATATATAACAGAGTGTTTGGATTTTCATTATTTTTGGATAAAAGATCATTTTTTCGGGATGAAACTACTTTTTTGAGCGATAAAATTTGGAAGACTGTTTACAAACAAGGGGGATATTCACAATGAACAATGAGTTAAAATCTTTTGGAAATGATATTTCACAACAGTATATTTTAATGTTGCAGGACTGGGTTCCAGCGAATTCATCCATTGCAATTGCTGTTGAACATTCTTATATTTATTTTCACTCAGGTCATCAAGATATTCAGTTAAAGATAGGTCAACAAGTAATGCCTGGGAGTATTGCAGAGCAAGTGTTACGCACTCACAAAAAAACAGATGCCATATTAGATAATTCTTTATTCAATACGCCCTATTATGGCATTGGCTATCCCATATCCATTCAAGATAAGCCAGCTGCATTAGTTGTTATCTTACCATCCACATTCACTATGAAAAAAGCAGAGCCATTCCAATTTTTAACGGGGAAACAAGAGGAGGAGTGGAATCCAGTAGCAATAAGTAAAATATCTCATATAGAAAGTCTGCAGAAAAAAACTTGGTTTTATGTAGATAAAGAACAGTTTAAAACGGGGATTACACTAAAAGAGCTGCAATTAAGGTTGCCATCATACTTTATTCGTATTCATAGATCCTATATTGTAAATATACATTTCATAAAAAAAATGGCCCGAGATCTAACATCAAATTTTATTATTACATTAACCGATGGAAGTGAATTGCCAGTAAGTCAATCCTATATCAATAATCTTCGAAGTGCTCTTGAATTTTAAGTGCGAAGACTGTCTTTTATCTGGATTTAACGATTATTTTTGTACCGAAAGCAAAGAATCACTCCTCTCTAGGGGATAATCATTGCTTACTTTGTTGCTATTTTCAGCAGATGTTCACATGTGATGAATCAAGCTAAATCATCAAGCGGATGTCACAGATTTTGAAGAGGAATTTTTCTAATGAGCTCGAAAAATCTAACTAGAAGAACCAAAAAAGACCAGAGAAATTATTCTCTGGTCTTTCACAATTGCCTAGCGACGTCCTACTCTCACAGGGGGAAGCCCCCAACTACCATCGGCGCTAAAGAGCTTAACTTCCGTGTTCGGTATGGGAACGGGTGTGACCTCTTTGCCATCATCACTAGACTATGGTCGGCTTTCAATATACATCGCATTTCTTCGTCAGCTTCTGTCGTTCAGTCAGTCACGTACTTGAGTACGCTCCTTTCCTCTCTCCATTGCTTCCTCGAACTACTCGTATCTTGAAACCCTTCATAAAAGAAATTATTCTTTCAAAACTGGATAAACGTGCATTGAATATTTCAAACGTTTTGGTTAAGTCCTCGATCGATTAGTATTCGTCAGCTCCATGTGTCACCACACTTCCACCTCGAACCTATCTACCTCATCGTCTTTGAGGGATCTTACTTACTTGCGTAATGGGAAATCTCATCTTGAGGGGGGCTTCATGCTTAGATGCTTTCAGCACTTATCCCGTCCACACATAGCTACCCAGCGATGCCTTTGGCAAGACAACTGGTACACCAGCGGTGTGTCCATCCCGGTCCTCTCGTACTAAGGACAGCTCCTCTCAAATTTCCTACGCCCACGACGGATAGGGACCGAACTGTCTCACGACGTTCTGAACCCAGCTCGCGTACCGCTTTAATGGGCGAACAGCCCAACCCTTGGGACCGACTACAGCCCCAGGATGCGATGAGCCGACATCGAGGTGCCAAACCTCCCCGTCGATGTGGACTCTTGGGGGAGATAAGCCTGTTATCCCCGGGGTAGCTTTTATCCGTTGAGCGATGGCCCTTCCATGCGGAACCACCGGATCACTAAGCCCGTCTTTCGACCCTGCTCGACTTGTAGGTCTCGCAGTCAAGCTCCCTTGTGCCTTTACACTCTACGAATGATTTCCAACCATTCTGAGGGAACCTTTGGGCGCCTCCGTTACCTTTTAGGAGGCGACCGCCCCAGTCAAACTGTCCGCCTGACACTGTCTCCTGCCCCGCTAAGGGGCATGGGTTAGAATTTCAATACAACCAGGGTAGTATCCCACCGACGCCTCCTTCGAAGCTGGCGCTCCGAGATCTCTGGCTCCTACCTATCCTGTACAAGTTGTACCAAAATTCAATATCAGGCTACAGTAAAGCTCCACGGGGTCTTTCCGTCCTGTCGCGGGTAACCTGCATCTTCACAGGTACTATAATTTCACCGAGTCTCTCGTTGAGACAGTGCCCAGATCGTTACGCCTTTCGTGCGGGTCGGAACTTACCCGACAAGGAATTTCGCTACCTTAGGACCGTTATAGTTACGGCCGCCGTTTACTGGGGCTTCAATTCGCAGCTTCGCTTGCGCTAACCACTCCTCTTAACCTTCCAGCACCGGGCAGGCGTCAGCCCCTATACGTCACCTTACGGTTTTGCAGAGACCTGTGTTTTTGCTAAACAGTCGCCTGGGCCTATTCACTGCGGCTCTCATGCGCTTGCACGCTCAAGAGCACCCCTTCTCCCGAAGTTACGGGGTCATTTTGCCGAGTTCCTTAACGAGAGTTCTCTCGCACACCTTAGGATTCTCTCCTCGACTACCTGTGTCGGTTTGCGGTACGGGCACCTCTCACCTCGATAGAGGCTTTTCTTGGCAGTGTGAAATCAGGAACTTCGTCCATACGGACTCGCCATCACAGCTCAACGTTACAGTGTGCGGATTTGCCTACACACACGCCTTACTGCTTGGACGCGCATAACCAACAGCGCGCTTACCCTATCCTACTGCGTCCCCCCATTTCTCAAACGGTGAGGAGGTGGTACAGGAATATCAACCTGTTGTCCATCGCCTACGCCTATCGGCCTCGGCTTAGGTCCCGACTAACCCTGAGCGGACGAGCCTTCCTCAGGAAACCTTAGTCATACGGTGGACGGGATTCTCACCCGTCTTTCGCTACTCATACCGGCATTCTCACTTCTAAGCGCTCCACCAGTCCTTCCGGTCTGACTTCAACGCACTTAGAACGCTCTCCTACCACTGACATCGTAGATGTCAATCCACAGCTTCGGTGAATCGTTTAGCCCCGATACATTTTCGGCGCAGCGTCACTCGACCAGTGAGCTATTACGCACTCTTTAAATGATGGCTGCTTCTAAGCCAACATCCTGGTTGTCTGTGCAACGCCACATCCTTTTCCACTTAACGATTACTTTGGGACCTTAGCTGGTGGTCTGGGCTGTTTCCCTTTTGACTACGGATCTTATCACTCGCAGTCTGACTCCCGTGTATAAATATCTGGCATTCGGAGTTTGTCTGAATTCGGTAAACCGGGATGGCCCCCTAGTCCAAACAGTGCTCTACCTCCAGTATTCTCATCACGAGGCTAGCCCTAAAGCTATTTCGGAGAGAACCAGCTATCTCCAAGTTCGATTGGAATTTCTCCGCTACCCACACCTCATCCCCGCACTTTTCAACGTGCGTGGGTTCGGGCCTCCAGTAAGTGTTACCTTACCTTCACCCTGGACATGGGTAGATCACCTGGTTTCGGGTCTACGACCACGTACTATTTCGCCCTATTCAGACTCGCTTTCGCTGCGGCTCCGCCTTCTAAAGCTTAACCTCGCACGTAATCGTAACTCGCCGGTTCATTCTACAAAAGGCACGCTATCACCCATTAACGGGCTCTAACTACTTGTAGGCACACGGTTTCAGGATCTCTTTCACTCCCCTTCCGGGGTGCTTTTCACCTTTCCCTCACGGTACTGGTTCACTATCGGTCACTAGGTAGTATTTAGCCTTGGGAGATGGTCCTCCCGGATTCCGACGGAATTTCACGTGTTCCGCCGTACTCAGGATCCACTCAGGAGAGAACGAACTTTCGACTACAGGGCTTTTACCTGCTCTGGCGGACCTTTCCAAGTCGCTTCATCTAACTCGCTCTTTTGTAACTCCGTATTGAGTGTCCTACAACCCCAAGAGGCAAGCCTCTTGGTTTGGGCTCTTCCCGTTTCGCTCGCCGCTACTCAGGGAATCGATTTTTCTTTCTCTTCCTCCAGGTACTTAGATGTTTCAGTTCCCTGGGTCTGCCTTCAAGACGCTATGTATTCACGTCAAGATACTACGCGATTAAACGTAGTGGGTTCCCCCATTCGGAAATCTCCGGATCAAAGCTCACTTACAGCTCCCCGAAGCATATCGGTGTTAGTGCCGTCCTTCTTCGGCTCCTAGTGCCAAGGCATTCGCCGTGCGCCCTTAATAACTTAACCTAACGGCTTTCAATACACATCACATTTCGTTGTCAGCTTCACTCGTTCAATCAGTCACGTACTCAAGTACGCTCCTTCATTCACTCGATTGCTTCCTAGAACTGCTCGTGTCTTGAAACCCTCTTAATGTTATTAAGCCTATAAAAAACTTAAAAAATAAATGTGTTTGTTACAATTTCAATGTCGTTTTATCCAGTTTTCAAAGAACAACGATTGGTGGAGCCTAGCGGGATCGAACCGCTGACCTCCTGCGTGCAAGGCAGGCGCTCTCCCAGCTGAGCTAAGGCCCCAAGAGGTATATATGGTGGGCCTAAATGGACTCGAACCATCGACCTCACGCTTATCAGGCGTGCGCTCTAACCAGCTGAGCTATAGGCCCTCTTGGAAGTTTTATATTATTTAATAAACCTTCAAAACTGAACGCAAAACGTAATCTTACAAACCCTAGGTTTGTATTCCGAAATAATCCTTAGAAAGGAGGTGATCCAGCCGCACCTTCCGATACGGCTACCTTGTTACGACTTCACCCCAATCATCTATCCCACCTTCGGCGGCTGGCTCCAAAAGGTTACCTCACCGACTTCGGGTGTTACAAACTCTCGTGGTGTGACGGGCGGTGTGTACAAGGCCCGGGAACGTATTCACCGCGGCATGCTGATCCGCGATTACTAGCGATTCCGGCTTCATGTAGGCGAGTTGCAGCCTACAATCCGAACTGAGAACGACTTTATCGGATTAGCTCCCTCTCGCGAGTTGGCAACCGTTTGTATCGTCCATTGTAGCACGTGTGTAGCCCAGGTCATAAGGGGCATGATGATTTGACGTCATCCCCACCTTCCTCCGGTTTGTCACCGGCAGTCACCTTAGAGTGCCCAACTAAATGATGGCAACTAAGATCAAGGGTTGCGCTCGTTGCGGGACTTAACCCAACATCTCACGACACGAGCTGACGACAACCATGCACCACCTGTCACCGTTGCCCCCGAAGGGGAAACTATATCTCTACAGTGGTCAACGGGATGTCAAGACCTGGTAAGGTTCTTCGCGTTGCTTCGAATTAAACCACATGCTCCACCGCTTGTGCGGGCCCCCGTCAATTCCTTTGAGTTTCAGTCTTGCGACCGTACTCCCCAGGCGGAGTGCTTAATGCGTTAGCTGCAGCACTAAGGGGCGGAAACCCCCTAACACTTAGCACTCATCGTTTACGGCGTGGACTACCAGGGTATCTAATCCTGTTTGCTCCCCACGCTTTCGCGCCTCAGTGTCAGTTACAGACCAGATAGTCGCCTTCGCCACTGGTGTTCCTCCAAATCTCTACGCATTTCACCGCTACACTTGGAATTCCACTATCCTCTTCTGCACTCAAGTCTCCCAGTTTCCAATGACCCTCCACGGTTGAGCCGTGGGCTTTCACATCAGACTTAAGAAACCACCTGCGCGCGCTTTACGCCCAATAATTCCGGACAACGCTTGCCACCTACGTATTACCGCGGCTGCTGGCACGTAGTTAGCCGTGGCTTTCTAATAAGGTACCGTCAAGGTACAGCCAGTTACTACTGTACTTGTTCTTCCCTTACAACAGAGTTTTACGAACCGAAATCCTTCTTCACTCACGCGGCGTTGCTCCATCAGGCTTTCGCCCATTGTGGAAGATTCCCTACTGCTGCCTCCCGTAGGAGTCTGGGCCGTGTCTCAGTCCCAGTGTGGCCGATCACCCTCTCAGGTCGGCTACGCATCGTCGCCTTGGTGAGCCGTTACCTCACCAACTAGCTAATGCGCCGCGGGCCCATCCTATAGCGACAGCCGAAACCGTCTTTCAGTATTTCACCATGAGGTGAAACAGATTATTCGGTATTAGCCCCGGTTTCCCGGAGTTATCCCAAACTATAAGGTAGGTTGCCCACGTGTTACTCACCCGTCCGCCGCTAACGTCGAAGGAGCAAGCTCCTTCTCTGTTCGCTCGACTTGCATGTATTAGGCACGCCGCCAGCGTTCGTCCTGAGCCAGGATCAAACTCTCCATAAAAGAAATTTGAATAGCTCAAATTGTTTTGCTGGCATCAATTTTGATGTCCAAAATTTTGTTTTGTTCACTAACTGAAGTTAGTTACTGAAAACTTTATTGATTACGTTTTGCTTGTTCAGTTTTCAAGGTTCATTTAATAAATCGAATTGGTGGAGCCTAGCGGGATCGAACCGCTGACCTCCTGCGTGCAAGGCAGGCGCTCTCCCAGCTGAGCTAAGGCCCCATATATTTTTAGGAAATGGTCGGGAAGACAGGATTCGAACCTGCGACCCCTTGGTCCCAAACCAAGTGCTCTACCAAGCTGAGCTACTTCCCGTTCTTTTTTGGCGCGCCCGACAGGAGTCGAACCCATAACCTTCTGATCCGTAGTCAGACGCTCTATCCAATTGAGCTACGGGCGCATTAAAAATGGTGCCGAGGACCGGAATCGAACCGGTACGGTAGTCACCTACCGCAGGATTTTAAGTCCTGTGCGTCTGCCAGTTCCGCCACCCCGGCACATTTGGAGCGGAAGACGAGGTTCGAACTCGCGACCCCCACCTTGGCAAGGTGGTGTTCTACCACTGAACTACTTCCGCATGTGCATAAGTTTTTTTATCTGGCAATGAAATAATGGTGCGGGTGAAGGGAGTCGAACCCCCACGCCTTGCGGCGCTAGATCCTAAGTCTAGTGCGTCTGCCAGTTCCGCCACACCCGCTTATTATTATTTAAAAATGGTGAGCCATGAAGGACTCGAACCTTCGACCCTCTGATTAAAAGTCAGATGCTCTACCAACTGAGCTAATGGCTCTAAAAAATGGTGCCGGCTATAGGAATCGAACCCACGACCTACTGATTACAAGTCAGTTGCTCTACCTGCTGAGCTAAACCGGCATATGGTGGAGGATGACGGGCTCGAACCGCCGACCCTCTGCTTGTAAGGCAGATGCTCTCCCAGCTGAGCTAATCCTCCTGGGTAATATGCCTAGCGATGTCCTACTCTCACAGGGGGAAGCCCCCAACTACCATCGGCGCTAAAGAGCTTAACTTCCGTGTTCGGTATGGGAACGGGTGTGACCTCTTTGCCATCATCACTAGACTTTTAAAAGACAAGATTTATTATAACTTATTTCGTTATAAATGCAAGCTTTTTTAAACTTTCTTGTTCTTTCAAAACTGGATAAACGGTTCATTGAATGGTTCAAACATTTTTGGTTAAGTCCTCGATCGATTAGTATTCGTCAGCTCCATGTGTCACCACACTTCCACCTCGAACCTATCTACCTCATCGTCTTTGAGGGATCTTACTTACTTGCGTAATGGGAAATCTCATCTTGAGGGGGGCTTCATGCTTAGATGCTTTCAGCACTTATCCCGTCCACACATAGCTACCCAGCGATGCCTTTGGCAAGACAACTGGTACACCAGCGGTGTGTCCATCCCGGTCCTCTCGTACTAAGGACAGCTCCTCTCAAATTTCCTACGCCCACGACGGATAGGGACCGAACTGTCTCACGACGTTCTGAACCCAGCTCGCGTACCGCTTTAATGGGCGAACAGCCCAACCCTTGGGACCGACTACAGCCCCAGGATGCGATGAGCCGACATCGAGGTGCCAAACCTCCCCGTCGATGTGGACTCTTGGGGGAGATAAGCCTGTTATCCCCGGGGTAGCTTTTATCCGTTGAGCGATGGCCCTTCCATGCGGAACCACCGGATCACTAAGCCCGTCTTTCGACCCTGCTCGACTTGTAGGTCTCGCAGTCAAGCTCCCTTGTGCCTTTACACTCTACGAATGATTTCCAACCATTCTGAGGGAACCTTTGGGCGCCTCCGTTACCTTTTAGGAGGCGACCGCCCCAGTCAAACTGTCCGCCTGACACTGTCTCCTGCCCCGCTAAGGGGCATGGGTTAGAATTTCAATACAACCAGGGTAGTATCCCACCGACGCCTCCTTCGAAGCTGGCGCTCCGAGATCTCTGGCTCCTACCTATCCTGTACAAGTTGTACCAAAATTCAATATCAGGCTACAGTAAAGCTCCACGGGGTCTTTCCGTCCTGTCGCGGGTAACCTGCATCTTCACAGGTACTATAATTTCACCGAGTCTCTCGTTGAGACAGTGCCCAGATCGTTACGCCTTTCGTGCGGGTCGGAACTTACCCGACAAGGAATTTCGCTACCTTAGGACCGTTATAGTTACGGCCGCCGTTTACTGGGGCTTCAATTCGCAGCTTCGCTTGCGCTAACCACTCCTCTTAACCTTCCAGCACCGGGCAGGCGTCAGCCCCTATACGTCACCTTACGGTTTTGCAGAGACCTGTGTTTTTGCTAAACAGTCGCCTGGGCCTATTCACTGCGGCTCTCATGCGCTTGCACGCTCAAGAGCACCCCTTCTCCCGAAGTTACGGGGTCATTTTGCCGAGTTCCTTAACGAGAGTTCTCTCGCACACCTTAGGATTCTCTCCTCGACTACCTGTGTCGGTTTGCGGTACGGGCACCTCTCACCTCGATAGAGGCTTTTCTTGGCAGTGTGAAATCAGGAACTTCGTCCATACGGACTCGCCATCACAGCTCAACGTTACAGTGTGCGGATTTGCCTACACACACGCCTTACTGCTTGGACGCGCATAACCAACAGCGCGCTTACCCTATCCTACTGCGTCCCCCCATTTCTCAAACGGTGAGGAGGTGGTACAGGAATATCAACCTGTTGTCCATCGCCTACGCCTATCGGCCTCGGCTTAGGTCCCGACTAACCCTGAGCGGACGAGCCTTCCTCAGGAAACCTTAGTCATACGGTGGACGGGATTCTCACCCGTCTTTCGCTACTCATACCGGCATTCTCACTTCTAAGCGCTCCACCAGTCCTTCCGGTCTGACTTCAACGCACTTAGAACGCTCTCCTACCACTGACATCGTAGATGTCAATCCACAGCTTCGGTGAATCGTTTAGCCCCGATACATTTTCGGCGCAGCGTCACTCGACCAGTGAGCTATTACGCACTCTTTAAATGATGGCTGCTTCTAAGCCAACATCCTGGTTGTCTGTGCAACGCCACATCCTTTTCCACTTAACGATTACTTTGGGACCTTAGCTGGTGGTCTGGGCTGTTTCCCTTTTGACTACGGATCTTATCACTCGCAGTCTGACTCCCGTGTATAAATATCTGGCATTCGGAGTTTGTCTGAATTCGGTAAACCGGGATGGCCCCCTAGTCCAAACAGTGCTCTACCTCCAGTATTCTCATCACGAGGCTAGCCCTAAAGCTATTTCGGAGAGAACCAGCTATCTCCAAGTTCGATTGGAATTTCTCCGCTACCCACACCTCATCCCCGCACTTTTCAACGTGCGTGGGTTCGGGCCTCCAGTAAGTGTTACCTTACCTTCACCCTGGACATGGGTAGATCACCTGGTTTCGGGTCTACGACCACGTACTATTTCGCCCTATTCAGACTCGCTTTCGCTGCGGCTCCGCCTTCTAAAGCTTAACCTCGCACGTAATCGTAACTCGCCGGTTCATTCTACAAAAGGCACGCTATCACCCATTAACGGGCTCTAACTACTTGTAGGCACACGGTTTCAGGATCTCTTTCACTCCCCTTCCGGGGTGCTTTTCACCTTTCCCTCACGGTACTGGTTCACTATCGGTCACTAGGTAGTATTTAGCCTTGGGAGATGGTCCTCCCGGATTCCGACGGAATTTCACGTGTTCCGCCGTACTCAGGATCCACTCAGGAGAGAACGAACTTTCGACTACAGGGCTTTTACCTGCTCTGGCGGACCTTTCCAAGTCGCTTCATCTAACTCGCTCTTTTGTAACTCCGTATTGAGTGTCCTACAACCCCAAGAGGCAAGCCTCTTGGTTTGGGCTCTTCCCGTTTCGCTCGCCGCTACTCAGGGAATCGATTTTTCTTTCTCTTCCTCCAGGTACTTAGATGTTTCAGTTCCCTGGGTCTGCCTTCAAGACGCTATGTATTCACGTCAAGATACTACGCGATTAAACGTAGTGGGTTCCCCCATTCGGAAATCTCCGGATCAAAGCTCACTTACAGCTCCCCGAAGCATATCGGTGTTAGTGCCGTCCTTCTTCGGCTCCTAGTGCCAAGGCATTCGCCGTGCGCCCTTAATAACTTAACCTAACGGCTTTCAATACACATCACATTTCGTTGTCAGCTTCACTCGTTCAATCAGTCACGTACTAAAAGTACGCTCCTTCATTCACTCGATTGCTTCCTAGAACTGCTCGTGTCTTGAAACCCTCTTAATGTTATTAAGCCTATAAAAAAACTTAAAAAATAAATGTGTTTGTTACAATTTCAATGTCGTTTTATCCAGTTTTCAAAGAACAAGTTTTGAAGCTTTTCATTCAAGAAGAATGAACCTTCAAAACTGAACGCAAAACGTAATCTTACAAACCCTAGGTTTGTATTCCGAAATAATCCTTAGAAAGGAGGTGATCCAGCCGCACCTTCCGATACGGCTACCTTGTTACGACTTCACCCCAATCATCTATCCCACCTTCGGCGGCTGGCTCCAAAAGGTTACCTCACCGACTTCGGGTGTTACAAACTCTCGTGGTGTGACGGGCGGTGTGTACAAGGCCCGGGAACGTATTCACCGCGGCATGCTGATCCGCGATTACTAGCGATTCCGGCTTCATGTAGGCGAGTTGCAGCCTACAATCCGAACTGAGAACGACTTTATCGGATTAGCTCCCTCTCGCGAGTTGGCAACCGTTTGTATCGTCCATTGTAGCACGTGTGTAGCCCAGGTCATAAGGGGCATGATGATTTGACGTCATCCCCACCTTCCTCCGGTTTGTCACCGGCAGTCACCTTAGAGTGCCCAACTAAATGATGGCAACTAAGATCAAGGGTTGCGCTCGTTGCGGGACTTAACCCAACATCTCACGACACGAGCTGACGACAACCATGCACCACCTGTCACCGTTGCCCCCGAAGGGGAAACTATATCTCTACAGTGGTCAACGGGATGTCAAGACCTGGTAAGGTTCTTCGCGTTGCTTCGAATTAAACCACATGCTCCACCGCTTGTGCGGGCCCCCGTCAATTCCTTTGAGTTTCAGTCTTGCGACCGTACTCCCCAGGCGGAGTGCTTAATGCGTTAGCTGCAGCACTAAGGGGCGGAAACCCCCTAACACTTAGCACTCATCGTTTACGGCGTGGACTACCAGGGTATCTAATCCTGTTTGCTCCCCACGCTTTCGCGCCTCAGTGTCAGTTACAGACCAGATAGTCGCCTTCGCCACTGGTGTTCCTCCAAATCTCTACGCATTTCACCGCTACACTTGGAATTCCACTATCCTCTTCTGCACTCAAGTCTCCCAGTTTCCAATGACCCTCCACGGTTGAGCCGTGGGCTTTCACATCAGACTTAAGAAACCACCTGCGCGCGCTTTACGCCCAATAATTCCGGACAACGCTTGCCACCTACGTATTACCGCGGCTGCTGGCACGTAGTTAGCCGTGGCTTTCTAATAAGGTACCGTCAAGGTACAGCCAGTTACTACTGTACTTGTTCTTCCCTTACAACAGAGTTTTACGAACCGAAATCCTTCTTCACTCACGCGGCGTTGCTCCATCAGGCTTTCGCCCATTGTGGAAGATTCCCTACTGCTGCCTCCCGTAGGAGTCTGGGCCGTGTCTCAGTCCCAGTGTGGCCGATCACCCTCTCAGGTCGGCTACGCATCGTCGCCTTGGTGAGCCGTTACCTCACCAACTAGCTAATGCGCCGCGGGCCCATCCTATAGCGACAGCCGAAACCGTCTTTTAGTGTTTCACCATGAGGTGAAACAGATTATTCGGTATTAGCCCCGGTTTCCCGGAGTTATCCCAAACTATAAGGTAGGTTGCCCACGTGTTACTCACCCGTCCGCCGCTAACGTCGAAGGAGCAAGCTCCTTCTCTGTTCGCTCGACTTGCATGTATTAGGCACGCCGCCAGCGTTCGTCCTGAGCCAGGATCAAACTCTCCATAAAAGAAATTTGAATAGCTCAAATTGTTTTGCTGGCATCATTTTGATGTCCAAAATTTTGTTTTGTTCACTAACCGAAGTTAGTTACTGAAAACTTTATTGATTACGTTTTGCTTGTTCAGTTTTCAAGGTTCATTTCGTCAACCATCTTTCGACAGCAACTTTTATATTATAACAACATCATTTCTCGTTGTCAACATCTTTTTTCAAGAAAAATTTCATTCCCAGAAGAGACAACTTTTAAATCTTATCATAACCACTTTACCAAGTCAACATCTTTTTATTCAAATTGTTTTTGAAGTTTGATGTTAGTTCTTACGTCGTCTTAACGACAAGTAATAATTTATCACGTTATGATAGACTTGGCAAGTGTTTTTTAAATAAAATCTATTGAATTAAAAAAACACAAATTTATAAGCATTTTTGTGCATTTACGAGAATACCAAATTGAGATATTCTCTTTGCTTACTTAATTATTTGTTTTACTATACATCTCTTTCTTTTAAATCTCAATGTTTTAAAATAAAAATACTTATTTATTCTCAAGATACCATTTGTTTAGGGAAGGAAATCTCAGTGGTATTTGTTTGTAAACATTACTCCTTCAGATTTATAAATCAAAGTCTTGTAAATTGTAATCAACATAGCAATATAATTTCATGCTATAACGCTACTATGAATAAATCCCGTTGCCTTCTGGATAGTTTGAATCTAAGCAACCTTTCGCACAAACCTACTTTTAATTTTATAACCGCCATAACAACATTTCCTATATAAGTCACTATAAAGCTCTATTTAGTTTTTCATTTCCTAACAAATAAGCAGGCGCTAAAGTGCTTCTACTGCACTTTAGCGCCTGCTTACTGCTATTTATGTCCCTATTTAAGGTCATCCGCTTGAGGATCCACAATATTTAAGCACCATAAGAAATTGTCCCACGCAGAATACCAGCCACTGAAAACTTCAGAAGAATCATCCCAACGAACGTCGAATTTCTTGTGGCCATCTATTTCTACTAAATATAAAGTAAGGTTCTCATCTTTTTTAGCAACCACTAATTTCATACCATTCTCAAGTTCTTCTTCAGTAAATGGCACATCAGAAACCGAACGTAGTTGTGCCTGTTCAAATACTTGTTTGTTAATAATTTTGTAATTCATTATAAGCCCCCAATAAAAATACTTCTTTTTATACTTTTTGAATTTGAAAAACATAGAACTATAAAAGTATAACCTAAATTTTATCCTCGTTTAAACAACTTAATTTTTTTATAGCTTAAAAAGAGGAGAACTCACCTATATTGTGAATTCTCCTCTTCATTCATTACTATTCTTTTATTGCTTCACGAAAAGACTTCATTACAATTTAACTATTTTGTAATATGACGCATTGTTGGGAATAATAATACATCACGAATTGATGGTGAATTTGTAAGAAGCATGATTAAACGGTCAATACCAATACCTAGTCCACCTGTTGGAGGCATACCGTATTCCAACGCTTCAATGAAATCGTTGTCCATTTCATGTGCTTCATCGTTACCAGCTGCTTTTTCTGCTAATTGCGCTTCAAAGCGTTGGCGTTGGTCGATTGGATCATTTAATTCTGTGAAGGCATTTGCATGCTCACGACGAACAATAAATAGCTCAAAACGATCTGTGAAACGCTCGTCCTCTGGATTCTTCTTCGCAAGAGGTGAAATTTCTACTGGATGACCATATACAAATGTTGGCTGCACAAGAGTCTCTTCTACTTTTTGTTCAAAGAATTCATTAATGATATGACCTACTTCATGAACATCTTTCACTTCTACTCCGTGCTTTTTTGCAAGTGCTTGCGCTTGTTCTTTTGTCATTGGCTGCCAGAAGTCTACACCTGTTGCCTCTTTTACAGCGTCTACCATGTGTACTCGTTTCCAACCTACTGCAAGGTTGATTTCATCTTCTCCATATTGAACTGTCGTTGTACCAAGAACTTCTTGCGCAACATGTGCAATAAGGTTTTCAGTTAGTGACATGATATCTTGATAATCAGCATATGCTTCATATAGCTCAATCATTGTAAATTCAGGGTTATGACGTGTAGAGATTCCTTCGTTACGGAATACACGACCGATTTCATAAACTTTCTCTAAACCACCAACTATTAAACGTTTTAAATGCAATTCGATTGCGATTCGCATATATAGTTCCATATCTAGTGCATTGTGGTGCGTAATAAATGGACGAGCAGCTGCACCACCAGCAATCGTATGAAGCATTGGTGTTTCTACTTCTAAATATCCAGAGTTATCTAGATAATTACGGATTGCACGGATGATTTTAGAACGAGTTATAAATGTTTTTTTACTATCTTCATTTGTCATTAAATCTAAGTAACGTTGGCGATAACGTTGCTCAACATCCTGTAGGCCGTGGAATTTCTCTGGCATAGGACGAAGTGCTTTTGTAAGGAACGTGAAGCCCTCCGCTTTTACTGAAAGCTCTCCAACTTGTGTACGGAATACGTTTCCACGCACTCCAACAATATCTCCTAAGTCTGCTTGCTTAAATAATTCATATGCTTCCTCGCCTACATGATCTTGACGAACATAAATTTGAATTTGGCCACCTAAATCTTGAATATGGGCAAAGCCAGCTTTTCCTTTACCACGTTTCGTCATAATACGACCCGCAATAACAACCTCTTGAAGGTTTTCTTCTAGCTGCTCTTTTGTTTGGTCTGCAAATTGCTCACGCACTTCTGTTGATAAATGTGTACGCTCAAAACGACTTCCGAAAGGGTCTTGTCCGTTTTCTAGTATTGTCGTCATTTTTTGGCGTCTCACCAAAAGTTGATCATTTAATTCTTCTATATTATTTGACACTTGTTTCACTCCTTAAGTAAATTGTCCGCGTTTACGTCCATAATATTTCTATTGTACACAATTTTAGTGCTGTAATCATCTGTTTCAATTTATTTTCAATCCAACAAAAGATGATTAATAATTCTAAAAATTAAAGTTAGCAACACAAAGGCGCCTCTTTTAAAAATACCGAGACGCCCTATACATATCACTATACAATTAATTCCTTAGCTTCTGGACCGACTAAATTAAATTCGCTCTCTTCATATTCCTGCACAAGGCCATTTAATAGCGCACGAAGGTCTGCCGCCGTTTCTGTTTGGTTAATAGCATTACGTGCTTTCCCATTACCACGAATTCCTTTTAAATACCATGACGCATGTTTACGCATTTCACGCACCGCAATTCCTTCTCCTTTTAATTGGAGAAGACGTTCAAAGTGTAGGAGACATACATCCATTTTTTCTCGAACACTTGGTTCTTCCTTTAACTCACCTGTTTCTAGGTATTGAACCGTGCGGTAAATCATCCATGGATTACCTAATGCAGCACGCCCAATCATGACTGCATCTACTCCTGTAGTTTCAAGCATACGTTTAGCATCTTGTGGTGTTTCCACGTCACCATTACCAAGCACAGGAATGTTTACATTCTCCTTCACTTGACGAATGAAATCCCAATTCGCTTTACCTTCATACATTTGTACACGTGTACGACCATGAACCGCCACCGCTGCTGCACCTGCACGCTCAACAGCTTGTGCATTTTCCACTGCAAAAATATGCTCGTCATCCCAGCCAATACGCATTTTTACGCTGACCGGTTTTTTGACAGCATCCACAACAGCCGCTACCATTTCATATACTTTATTTGGATCAAGTAACAAGCGGGCTCCTGCTTCACATTTAATGATTTTATTAACAGGGCACCCCATGTTGATATCAATAATATCAGCAGTTGTATTTTCATCCACATATTTCGCCGCTTCCACTAAAGTTGCTTTATCTCCACCAAAAATTTGCAATGACAGAGGATTTTCACGTTCATCGATATAAAGCATCCCTAATGTTTTTTCGTTTTTTTGGACAATACCCTTATCACTAATCATTTCAGCATACACGAGACCTGCTCCGAACTCTTTAACCGTTAATCGGAAAGCAGAGTTACAGATCCCAGCCATTGGCGCTAAAACCACTCGATTGTCCATGACGATATCGCCAATTTGAAACGGCTTCTCTGTTGTAAGACTCAACGTTGTCTTCCTCCTCTAAAAGCTTTTACCTATTATTTGCTATCTATTGTTAATGCTATGCATTAATCTTTCATCCACATACTATTCTTAATACACCGTTGAAAACTCTTCAAACGGACTCCATAGGGTGATACCTTCATTTTCGCAATCCATTTGCTGCAACAGATCGTGCGCTTGTTGTAGCTGTACATCAAAGGGTGATGCTGCAATCTCTACTAATGGTACTAAGACGAATGCTCTTTCGTACATTCTTGGATGGGGAACTGTTAAACTCTCCGTTTCAATATTCTCTTGATTGTAAAGTAAAATGTCAAGGTCAATGATTCGTGGGCCCCAGCGAAATTCTCGAACACGCCCTAATTCCTGTTCTATGGATTGGCAGATCTTCAACATATCAGCAGAAGAAACATCTGTTTTTAGATGAACAGCAATATTTAAAAAATCTGCCTGATCTGTATAACCCACTGCAGCAGTTTCATAAACAGACGATACACGAACAAGTTTAATACCTTCCGTTTCCTTTAAAAGGGCAACTGCATGCTGAAGATTTTCATATCTCTCTCCCATATTCGTTCCGATAGATAAATAGACATCCTTCATCAGAAATCACCTCTCGTTACCTCAACAGACACCTCTTTGTAATAGCCATGAATTGGTGGGTCTGGTTTAATTAGTTCTACACGAACTCCTTTTACTTTATCAGGGTAGGTTGTTAATATTGCATCCGCTACTCTCACGACCAGAGCCTCAATTAGCTTAAACGGTTCCCCCTCCACAATATCACGGCATAATGCATAGACCTCTGCATAGTTCACTGTATAAGAGAGATCATCTGTTTCTCCAGCCTTGGTCATATCTACAGCAAGGGAAACATTTGCTCGAAAGCGTTGACCTAGAGTTGTTTCTGCTGCTAATACACCATGGTAGCCATAAAACTGCATGTCCTTTAAATGAATGTAATCCATCACGCTTCCTCCTTAAACAAACGTTTTCCCACTAAGACATCAGCCATATACGTAGCACGCGTCATTTCCTTTACATCATGAACACGTATCATATGACAGCCCTTTTCAATTCCATAAACCACTGTCGCACTTGTCCCTTCAAGACGCTCTTCAACAGGTAGTTTTAAGACATTGCCAATCATTGATTTACGTGACGTTGCTAATAATACAGGGTAACCCATAGCTACTAAATCCTTTAAGTGTTGCATCATAACTATATTTTGGCCAGTATTTTTAGCAAAGCCGATACCTGGATCTAAGATGATATGATGTTCAGGAACCCCCGCTTGCTGAGCGATGGCAATACTTTTCTCTAAGTCCATTTTTGCTGTCGCCCAAAAATCAACACCATAATCCATATTTTCGCGATTATGCATTAAAATAATAGGCACATGTAAATCCGCAGCAACCTGAGCAATTTCTGGCTCAGCCTTCGCACCCCAAATATCATTAATCATATGTGCCCCTGCTTCAATAGCAGCACGGGCTACATTTGCTTTATACGTATCAACGGAAATAACGGCCCTTACTTCTTTCGCTAATGCTTGAATAACGGGCACAATGCGTGCAATTTCATCTTCATCTGAAATTCGTTCATACCCAGGGCGTGTAGATTCCCCACCTACATCAATTATTTTAGCCCCTTCAGCCACCATTTTTTTCGCTTGAGCAACAGCAGCTTCTACATTGTTGTATTTTCCACCATCTGAGAAGGAATCTGGTGTAACATTGAGAATCCCCATAACAAATGTTTCTTTTGTATAGTCTAATGTAATACCATTAAGCGTTAATGGTTTCTTATATTTTTCTAGCATGTAAACGCTCCCTCTATCCTTGCTCCACTTCTTGAACAAATGCCTCATGTAAACACAAATAAATCGGCCCATTATTACCTAAAAATTGCACATTCTCTAAGCTACTAATCGGCACAAGCTCTTGTACTGAATTGGTAATGAAGCATTCCGTACTTTGTAGTAAGTCTTCTTTTGTATAAAAACCTTCTTTAACTTCTAAATCGAGTTCAGAGGCCTTCTCTATAACCCACGCTCGAATAATACCCGGTAAAATACCTGTCTCTAAGGAAGGCGTATATAGTATATCATTTTTTACCCAAAAAACATTTGATGTCACACCTTCAGCCACATAGCCCTGTTCTGTTAAAAAGAACCCTTCTTGTTGTGCCAGTGATAGCATTTCAAAGCGGCCAAGCACGTTGTTACCATAATGATGTGATTTAACTCGCAATCCTTGTTCAGGTGTATTGCGTGGCGTTGAAAGCCATTGCGCAATTTTCTCCGTACCACGTTTTGTATTCTGAAGTTCTTTTCGAAAGATAATGACATTGGGTTGTTTATATTCTGTTGGCTGTAATCCAATATGATGTTCTCCAGCTGATACATTTAAACGGAAGTAGCCATCCTGACCGCCAGCCAGCTTGTTTAACTGTTGCACAACTTCAAGTAAAAATTTTTCAGGATAGGTTAAATGAATGTGATACTGAGATAAAGCAAGCTGTAATCTATCCATATGCTCTTCCCAGCGAAATACCTGACCTCTATATGTGCGGAATGTTTCAAAAAAGCCCAATCCATATAAAAAGCCATGATCAAATGGAGAAATCCGCAAATCCTGTGCGGCCATATAGTTTCCATTCATCCAGCACTGCATCTATTCCACTCCTTCTACATACTTCTCTATAAATTGACGCAATAGTTTTTTGCCTTGCTCTGTCATAATAGATTCTGGATGATATTGTACACCCTCTATCGAATATTCCGTGTGACGAAGCCCCATAATTTCCCCCTCTTCTGTCCAAGCGGTTACTTCTAGACATGCTGGTAACGTCTCTTTTTCTACAATAAGAGAGTGGTAACGTGTGGCCTGGAAGGGATTTGGCATACCTTTATGCAAACCCACTTCAGCATGTAGCACAGGTGATGTCTTACCATGCATAAGATGCTCAGCTCGTATGACATTGCCGCCAAACACCTGTGCAAGTGCCTGATGACCCAGGCAGACCCCTAAAATCGGAATATTTCCCGCGAAATATTTAATAATGTTCAGGCTTTCACCTGCCTCATTTGGACTACATGGTCCTGGAGAAATAACAATCATATCAGGTGCAAGTTGCTCAATCTCCTTTACTGTTATATCATCATTTCGTTTCACTACTATCTCATGACCAAATTCACCTAAATATTGTACGATGTTGTAGATAAATGAATCATAATTATCAATCATTAAAATCATTTTGCTCGCTCCTCTGCCATTGCCTTTGCCTGCCACATTGCCTTCGCCTTATTTAAGGATTCCTGATACTCCCTTTCTGGCACAGAGTCAATGACAATACCTGCTCCAGCTTGAATATGTGCAACCCCATCTTTTATAAATGCTGTACGGATCACAATATTAAACTCCATATCACCTGTATAGCCGAGCCAACCGATAGAACCAGTGTATAAACCTCGTCGTACAGGCTCCAGTTCTTCAATAATTTCCATGGTGCGGATCTTTGGCGCACCTGTAATCGTCCCACCTGGGAACATTGCACGGATAACATCTGCATTCGTTTTATCTTCCGCTATTTCTCCTCGTACATTTGAAACAATGTGCATGACATGTGAATAGCGCTCAATGACCATAAATTCGTCCACTTCCACTGTTCCATAGGCTGATACTCGTCCTAAATCATTGCGCTCTAAATCCACTAACATCACATGCTCAGCACGTTCTTTCTCATTATCAATCAACTCTTGTGCCAATGCTAAATCTTCCGCTTCGGATTTCCCTCTTGGTCGAGTACCTGCAATGGGTCTTGTCGATAATTCATTGCCATGACGTTTTACTAATAACTCGGGTGACCCAGAAACTACAGCAAAATCAGGTGCTTCAATATAAGCCATGTATGGCGACGGATTAAACGCTCGTAAAGCCTCGTAGACATCCATCGCAGTCGCATTTAAGTTCTTGGACTGACGAACAGATAAGTTTACCTGAAACACATCACCCTGTGCTATATAGGTTTGAATTTTCTTTACAGCTGCTTCAAAATCAGTTCCTGCAAATGAGACAAGCAATTCATGCTCATCATTAGCAACTTCTACAGCATTTGTTTTTTCAAATTTACGCGCCTCTAAACCAGACTGTGCTGCAACCTGCCAGTTGTTAGCCCATTCTTCCAAGTTAACGTCACTATCTTCTAGCTTCATAAGAGTAACTGTATTCGTTTTCACATCATGTACTGCCCAACTATCAAAAATATAAAAATTGATATCTGGTATTTGCAAGTCATCCTTTGCCATATTAGGAAGTACTTCAATTTTACGTGCATAATCATATGCAACAAATCCAATAGCCCCTCCTTGAAAAACAGGAAGGTCCACATTATAAGAAATTCGATATTCCGCTACAAGCTCTTCCAGTAAAGCTAGAGATTCACCTTGTAAAATTTCTTGTCTATCATTTCTCCAGTTTACTAAAAGCCCCTCCTCTACTGATTGTGCAGTAGCTAACGGATTCCAAGCAGCTATCGTAAAATGCCCTCCGCGTCCACTCTCTAAAAACACATGCGCTTGCTGTGTCTCTGTTTGCTTCTTATAGCTATAAAAAAATGAATCTGCATCCATTGTTAATGTTTTTGTAAGTATTGTTTTCAAGTTATTTTCCCCTTTAAACATGTGGTGTGATTCCATCTTAACTTGAATATTACATAGAAGCGAATATTTTTATAATTTTAATAGTGTCCGTTTTTATGCACTAAAAAGGACTCCTTTTAAAAAGGAGCCCTTACATAAAAATCTTTATTTAGTCTTCAAATTGGTATAAAGGTGTTGAAAGGTAACGCTCTCCGTTAGAAGGTACAATGGCAAGAACATTCGAACCTTTACCTAAACGTTTTGCCGCTTCAATCGCAGCATAGATGGCCGCACCAGATGAAATACCACATAGGATACCTTCTTCACGTGCTACTTTACGTGCTACTTCAAAAGCAACCTCATTTTCAACAGGGAATACAGCAGAATAAACATCTGTATCTAGTACTTCTGGTACAAATCCAGCTCCAATACCTTGAATTTTATGTGGCCCTGGTTGACCACCAGAAAGAACCGGTGAATCTTTTGGTTCAACAGCAATGATTTCAATGTTTGGATACTTTTCTTTTAATACAGCACCTGCACCTGTAATGGTACCACCTGTACCAACGCCAGCTACAAATGCATCAAGTGTTAGGCCATCAAATGCTTCTACAATTTCAGGACCTGTTGTCAGACGGTGAATAACAGCGTTCGCTGGATTTGTAAATTGTTGTGGGAGGAAGTAGCCATGCTCAGCAGATAGTTCTTCTGCTTTAGCAATTGCACCCTTCATGCCTGCTGGACCAGGTGTTAACACAAGCTCTGCACCATAAGCTCGTAATAAGTTACGACGCTCTAAACTCATTGTTTCTGGCATAACTAAAATCGCTTTGTATCCTTTAGCAGCAGCAATCATCGCAAGACCGATACCTGTATTACCAGAAGTCGGCTCAATGATTGTACCACCCGGCTTTAATGTCCCGTCTTTTTCTGCAGCTTCAATCATTGCAAGAGCTAGACGGTCTTTTACTGAGCTTCCTGGATTAAAATATTCTAATTTTACATACACAGTGCCTTCATTTTCATTTGTTGCATGATTTAATTTTACAATTGGTGTTTTACCAACTAATTCAGCCACTGAATTCGCTAATCTACTCATTTACTAATCCACTCCCAATCCCTACTATTTTTATAGGTTTTACTTATTTTGTATTTTATCAATTTTTCCATTCGATTGTCAATAAATAAAACTTATATTTTCAGAATATTTATCATTACTTAAAACGGAAAAGCCTTATCATCTGTCTACAAAAAAAGAATCTGCATCCATTGGGTATGTCACTACAAATGCCTGCAAGTTTGATCAGACTCATTTTACCCCGCAAAACCTGCAGACTCTTTTCATGTATTATTTTTCTTTTTTAGACTCTCCATAATACCAAGTAGCATTAAATTCAGACCAAAATGCTTCCGGTGTAACAGATTGCGTCAATTGCTCTAAAGCCAATTCACGCTCAATATGTTCTTTCACATCGTCATATGTAAAGGATTGTCCTTCTAATACCTCTTGCACTTGAACAATTCCATAATGACCATTATCTAACTTAAAGGCTTTACTTACCTCATTTGCCTTAAGAGATTTCACAGTATTAATAATGGTAGGGTCCACATTCTCCTGATTCTCTGTGAGGAAACCAATATCTCCTCCTAGACTGGCTGAAGCACTATCAACAGATATTTCTCGTGCCAGCACTGTAAAATCAGAACCATTTTTCAATTCACCTAGTGCCTCATCAGCAGCTTTTTTTGAATCGACTTCAATAAAATTCGTACGATAGCTTGTTTTTGTATTATATAACCCCTGATTTTCCTCATAATACTTTTCAACACTTTCTTCCTCTATCACTACGTCCTTCGTGAGTACTTTATCCAATATAAGCTGTGAACGAATTTTTTGGCGTAGTTGCTCTACTGATAGATTTTGCATGGCTGTATCAAACTTATCTTGAGCAGAACGCATTAACGCAAGTTCAAGATCTATTTCTTTATCGGTAACTTTAATTTTATATGTTTTTGCTGCCTTTTCCATTACCGATTCATTTACTAAATTTTGTAGTGTTTCTTTACCATATCGTTCTTCCATGGCAATCATCCACTCTTGGCGCGTGATCACATCCCCATCAATGGCAGCGACTTGTTCGTCGCTACCAATTTCCTGACCTTTGTTTGGGATTAACCAGCTGATGAACCATAAAATATTTCCTAATAACAGAATCGCTATGACAGCTAAAGCAGGCTTTGTCTTTAAACGACGTTGCAGTAAAGGCGTTTGGTTTGGTGTTACAGTGGTTGAAGGTCGTCGATTACGCGTTGAGCTCATCAATAAACCCTTCTAGCTCATCCTTAGAAAAACTGTATGTCTCTAGGCAGAAGTGACACTCTGCTTCTGCTCCGCCATCCTCTTCAATCATTTCTCTAATTTCCGCTGCTCCTAAACCTAAAATTGCTGCACCAAACCGCTCTTTTGTACATTGACATTTAAATTCAACTGGCATGGAATCTAAAATTTGTAGATGTCCATTTCCTAAAACAGCTTCTAAAATTTGCTCTGGTGTAAAGCCTTTTTCAATCATTTTTGAAACAGGCTCTATTGTAGCAAGATGTTGTTCAATTTCATTGATTGTTTCTTCCTCACAGCCCGGCATTAATTGAAGAATAAATCCCCCTGCTGCAAGAATAGTGTTGTCTGGATTGACTAATACACCTAATCCAACTGATGATGGTACTTGCTCAGATGTTGCGAAATAATAAGTAAAGTCTTCAGCGATTTCACCCGAAACAATTGGTGTTTGTCCAGAGAACATATCTCTCAATCCAAGATCTTTAACAATTGTAAGAAATCCTTCTGTACCAACGCCTGCTCGAACATCTAACTTCCCTTGCTCATTTAAATCAAAGTGAACATGGGGGTTTGTAACAAATCCGCGTACTTCCCCATGTGCATTACTATCAATTACCATAGGGCCAATTGGACCGTCACCCTCAATTTTAATCGTGATTTTCTCTTCACCTTTTAACATAGCTCCCATCATGACAGCTGCTGTCATTGAACGACCTAAAGCTGCTGACACAACTGGCCAAGTATCATGACGACGTTGCGCTTCACCTACTGTAGCAGTTGTACGAGCTGCAAACACACGAACTTGCCCATTAAATCCTAACCCTCTTACTAAATAATCATTCATAAATGGAATGTCCCTCATTTCCTATTGGTTACGTTTATATAGCTTATATAAACCCTTCAAAGTTAAAAACGGATCCACAACATCAATGATTTGTGTCTCCCCTGCGATTAAATTTGCTAGCCCACCTGTAGCAATAACTAATGGCTCCTCTTTACTTTGTGCTTTCATCCGGTTAACAATGCCCTCTACTTGTCCTACAAAGCCATAAAAAATACCTGCCTGCATGGCAGAAACGGTCGTTTTCCCGACAATATGTGAAGGCCGTACTATTTCAATACGCGGCAATCTTGCAGCCTGTGTATAAAGAGCCTCTGTAGAAATCGTTATACCCGGCGCGATAGCACCACCCATGTAATCGCCCTTCTCATTCAAATAACAATAGGTTGTCGCTGTACCAAAATCAACTATGATACAAGGGGCTTTATATAAATCTAGAGCTGCTATGGCATTCACAATGCGATCTGACCCAACCTCACGTGGATTTTCGTATTTAATATTTAAACCCGTTTTCACACCCGGGCCAACTACCACAGGCTTTCTTCGAAAATATTTCTGACACATCGCGTCTAATGAAAACATAATTGGTGGCACAACTGAGGATATAATAATACCTGTAATTTGTTCAAATGAAATGCCTGCATGATTAAAAAATGAAAGAACTTGCATAGCATATTCATCCTCTGTTTTATGAAGGTCCGTCACCATACGCCAATGGAAAGCTAATTGTTCGTTGTCATCATAGACACCTAATACAATATTAGAATTCCCTGCATCTAAAACTAAAATCAAGGCTGACACCTCCCCTATCATCATTGCACCTTTCATAAACCTAACATGACAGCTACAATCTAATTGAAATGAAGATAAAATACTTTAGAAAATGATACCATACTTTTTACCTTGATTCAGCATTCATCTCCTTCCTCTAAAGGCGTGAGCGGAATGCTTACTTTATTTTTTCAGTGGATGTTCATCTATAACGATGAAAGCTTCTTTAAAAAGGAGCTCCCTAAACTAGGCAGCCCCTTTGAAAGTCATTTAAAATTAAATTTTTCTGGATCTGGACCACAACGTAGACCATCATTCAATGCATCCAACTGTGTCATTTCTTGCTCAGATAACGCAAAGTCAAAAACATCAAGGTTTTCAGACATACGTGCCGGTGTCATCGTCTTTGGAATTGTGACAACATGATGCTGTACATCATAGCGTAACACAATCTGTGCAGGTGTCTTGCTGTATTTAGAGGCTAATTCTTGAATCAACGCTTCTTCAAGTAGAGAGCCATTCATCAATGGAGACCACGCCTCCACCTGTATACCCTTATCCTCACAATAGGCACGTACTTCCTCTTGTGTTAAATGTGGGTGAAATTCAATTTGATTAATAACAGGAATAACAGTCGTTTCCTTCAAAAGGCTTTCTAAATGATGCACATGGAAATTACTAACACCAATTGAGCGTACTCGACCATCTTGATAAATTTTTTCTAGTGCTTTGTAAACCTTAATATAATTTTGATCAATTCCTGGCCAGTGCACTAAATACAAATCTAAATAGTCTAATCCCATTTTCTCTAAACTGCTATCATATGCGGCAAGTGTTTTTTCATAGGAAAGACCATCGTTCCAAACTTTGGATGTGATAAATAGTTCTTCACGAGTTACTAAACCTTCTTCAATTGCGGCTTGTATTCCACGACCAACACTTTCTTCATTGCGATATACTTGTGCTGTATCAATGCTACGATAACCTTTAGCAATAGCTGTTTTTACGGCTTCTGCTAGGTCATCTCCTTCAGGTACTCGAAAAACACCATAACCAACCAAAGGCATCTTAAGTCCATTATTCAATGTTACATTTCCCACGTTAAACACTCCAATCTGTTTTCACTAACTTTACATCTTCTCTCCACCCTAAGAGCAGAGTTATATGTAACTGTCTTACATAAATATATCCTAATGCTTATTAGCAAGAAAAGGCAAAGAAAAAGACTGTTTACCTAATTTTAGTAAACAGTCTTTTCTACTTTAATCACGTTTCTCATCGATACCTTTAGGAGCATCATTTGGTTCTTTACTTTCTTTTGCCAGATTTAAAGTTGTTGGGTTAGGCTCTTTGCTAAGTAGCTCTTTTTCAACAGTTGGTTCACCAATAGTATCTAATGTTGGCTTCGCTTCAATTTTCGGAGTGCTCTCCTCAATACTTTCTACGACCTCTGGCTCTGGTAAAATACCATGATCACGTAAATGTTCGATTTCCTGTGCATTTAATGTTTCTTTCTCCATTAAAGTATTGGCAATTAAATCAAGCAAATCACGTTTCTCCGTTAGGATGCGTTTTGTACGCTCATATTGTGTATCAATAATTTTTTGCATTTCTTTATCAATTTCATAGGCTACTGAGTCAGAATAATTTTGATCTGAATTAAAGTCGCGACCAAGGAATACATTGCCACCCTGACTTGAACCAAATTGCATAGCACCAAGGTTTTCACTCATTCCGTATTCGGTAACCATAGCACGAGCAATGCTTGTAACTTTTTGGAAATCGTTATGTGCCCCAGTAGAAACTTCACCAAGAACAATTTCTTCAGCTACACGACCACCAAGAAGGCCTGCAATACGATCTAAGAGCTCTTGCTTTGTTGTAAAGAAACGTTCTTCCTTCGGTAACATAATCGCATATCCACCCGCTTGACCACGAGGAACAATTGTTACTTTGTGCACTGTATCCGCTTCATCAAGCTCAAGACCTACTACTACGTGACCAGCCTCATGGAAGGATACCAGTTTTTTCTCTTTAGCTGAGTATACTCGACTTGCTTTAGCTGGACCCGCAATTACTCGGTCAGAGGCTTCATCGATATCCGCCATACTAATCGTACGTTTACTTTTACGAGCTGCTACAAGTGCTGCTTCGTTTAGTAAGTTTTCTAAATCTGCACCGGAGAAACCTGGAGTACGTTGAGCAACTGCAGCTAAATCAACTGTATCTGCTAAAGGTTTATTACGTGCATGTACTTTAAGAATTGCTTCGCGCCCTTTTACATCAGGATGACCTACAGTAATTTGGCGGTCAAATCGACCTGGACGTAATAACGCTTTATCTAAAATATCTGGGCGGTTTGTTGCAGCAATGATAATAATACCTTCATTTGCTCCGAAACCATCCATTTCAACCAATAATTGGTTCAGTGTTTGTTCACGTTCGTCATGACCACCGCCAAGACCAGCGCCACGTTGACGACCAACCGCATCAATCTCATCGATAAAGATGATACATGGTGCGTTTTTCTTCGCGTTTTCAAATAAATCTCGAACACGTGATGCACCGACGCCGACAAACATTTCTACGAAGTCAGAACCTGAAATTGAGAAGAAAGGAACGCCTGCTTCGCCTGCCACTGCACGTGCAAGTAATGTTTTACCTGTACCTGGAGGACCGACAAGTAAGATACCTTTTGGAATGCGTGCACCGATTTCAGTGAACTTGCGATGGTCTTTTAAAAAATCTACAACCTCTACAAGCTCTGCTTTCTCTTCATCAGCACCTGCTACATCTGTAAAACGAACTTTTTTCTTTTGGTCATCATAAAGTTTAGCTTTACTTTTACCAAAGCTCATCACTTTATTACCGCCACCCTGAGATTGGCTCATTAGGAAGAAGAATAAGAAAATGATGATGATGAAAGGAATAATTCCTGTAAAGAATTGAATCCATCCACTTGTTTCTGGTGCTGCTAAAAAACTAATATTACTATCTTTATCCTTAGCAGCCTCATCGATACGGTCCATTAAAGATTGGTTTTCACGAGGGATATTCACTGTAAAGCTTTGACCCTTCTCATAACCTTTCAGTGTACCTTCAACGATGTAAACTGATTTATCAGGTTGAATTGTAGCACTTGTTATTTCTTTCTTATCTAGAGCTTGTTGAAACTCATGATAAGATAACTCTTTCGTTGGTGAATTTCCACTATTGAAAGTACCAAAAATACCGATAATCACTAGGAAAATCAGTAAATAAAATATGGTATATCGAAATATTCGATTCATCTCCAGCCTCCTCATTACAAACAGAAAAATTATAAGTAAAATCTTAACATATCATGATTTCATCATACAACGAAAAGCCCTACTTAAAAAATGTTTCGTTCACTTTTGCCGTTATCAAAACAGTTTTAGGCCATCTTTATATGTCCCAGCGTAATTGTACCTGTTCCTTGGACTCGATATAGCTGAACATTGTGTCAAGATTTTGAATTATGTTAAACATAACGAAAAATACATGACTTGCGCTGGAGGCCTTTGCATTTATAGCTGGTTTTTGTAACTTAGAAAGAATAAACTTCAGGCTTCAGTATACCAATATAAGGTAAATTACGATATTTTTCTGCGTAATCTAAGCCATACCCTACAACAAAGCCATCCGGCACTTCAAAACCAACATAGTCAGCAGATAAGTCCACTTTACGGCCTGATGGTTTATCTAATAATGTAACAATTTTGATGGACTTTGCTTTGCGGTATTTAAATAAATCTACTAAATAGCTTAACGTTAAACCACTATCGATAATATCCTCGATAATTAATACGTCACGTCCCTCAACGCTTGTGTTTAAATCTTTTAAAATTTTCACTTCACCCGATGACACAGTAGCATTACCATAACTAGAAACATCCATAAAATCCAATTCGATGAAAGAATCGAAGCGTTTCATTAGGTCTGTCATAAATGGCATTGCTCCTTTAAGCACACCAACAGCTAATGGGAATGCATCTTTGTATTCCTCTGTTAATTGTGCACCTAAATGTGCAATTCTTTCTTGCAGTTGTTCTTCTGTAATCATAATTTTTTCGATGTCGTTTTGTAACATATCGATTCCTCCTCGTGATGTATCAAAAAATTTTCAACCAATTATGGTGAAATATTTTACAAAGACCTTAGTCTACGATGAGCACTGTATCATCGTTTGGTTGCGGAGTGGTTGAAAAAAATATTCCCATACGCACACCAATTACCGCTACCACCTCATCAGATTGAGAAATCAGTAACGGCCAGCTATTTCGCTCATTTAAAGGAATCTTTTCATCTATAAAAAGGCGAGATAAGCGTTTTGGCTGATCCATTCCTTTTAACAGCATTCTGTCTCCGTCCTTGCGTGCTCGAATATAGAGCGGTAGTTGGAGTTTGCTAGCGTTAAAATAAAAAAGCTGTGCAGTATCCGTCAGCAATTCAGACGATAAATCATGCAAATTGACTACGCATAAGCGTTCACCATTTGTCAGTGTTGTCCATCCATCAGCAGCCGTAATCATTTGTTTCTCAGGAGATGTTTGGCCTTCTAATGGCTTATTCTTCTGAATCGTTAATTTCCCGTAAAGGCGAACTGCTAGAAAATCTTCAGGCAAGTGAATTTCAGCATACCCTGCTGTTGTATCACAAAGCTTTAAAATTGAAGTCAATAAAGCATAACTTTGTATCGTATTTGAATCTTTGTAAAGATAGTTTAATAGTATTAAAATGAGCCTCCTTTGTAAAGCAAGTGGTACCAATTGAAAAGCCTCAATTTCCATGCTATATGTATTTTCGTTACTTCTTATGATGGTTTGAGAAAATACATCTTGGGCTAATGTCATTAAAAAGGTATCGTCTTCTTGCAATTGCTTTGTGAAATGGGCCACCTGCTCAGTCACTCTCGGATTTTCTGCCTCCAGTAAAGGCACCACATGATGTCTAAAGCGATTGCGTACATAGGTGTCTTTGGAATTGCTAGCATCTTCTCGATAATCCAAACCTTTTCTAAGTAAATATTCCCTTATTTCAGACTTTGTAACCGTTAAAAACGGACGAATTAATGATTTGCCTTCAAAACATCGTTGAGGACGTATGCCTTGCATACTGTTCATTGTTGCATTTTTTGTAAGGGCCATTAATACTGACTCCAGTTGGTCATCCGCATGATGTGCAGTTACAAGCTTATTGGCATTTGTTTTTCTCAAGATTTCTTTGAAATATCGATACCTCTCCCTACGACAAATTAACTGTGTATTACCATTTTCCTGTGCCATAATTGCAGGTATTGGAATATCTGTAGCATGTAAGTAAACACCATTGTCGTCACAATACTTTTGGACAAATGCTCTATCTGCAGCAGAGTTTTGCCCTCTCAACATATGATCGACATGTACTGCTTCCACCTGAATGTTCCACTGCGCCTGTGTTTGGATAAAGTAATGGAGTAACGCCATAGAGTCTACCCCACCCGAAACGGCGATGAGAAGATGATCGCCTTGCTGTAATAATTGCTCTTCTTCAATAAATGTTTTGACCTTTAATTCAAATGACAAACGCTTCTCCTCCCCTTTTCGTTGTTATTTTAAGATGAATTACTCATAGAATACTGAGTTGGTCTAAAGACAGCCCATGTCGGTACAACATGCGTCACCTCTAACATTAATACTGTACAGTCATCTTCTATTTCGAAATACCCTTGGAATGATTGCATGATCGTTGTTAGCTTTTCTTGAATGGTTTTATTTGTACTGGCAACCTGCTGTGCAAAAGCTAAAAATGTTTCCTCTTGCTCATCCCAATCATCTACACTTGAAAACAGGCCATCTGAGTGCATTAAAATAACGTCTCCTGCCTTCAGTTTTCTTTTTTCAGCTTCTACTGTTGAAATAGATAAAAATCCTACAGGTGCTGCATTACTTTCAACTTTCAGCACCTCTTTTCCACGTAAAATATAGGTCGACATACCTCCAGCCTTCCACGACCACAAATCACCATGCTGTAAATCAACAAGTGCAAAATCAAGTGTTGCATACATATCATCCTGTTGCTTTAATGACATAACATAATGCAATGTATGCATCGCCGTTTCCGGATTCATATTGTAATTAAGACACTCTCGCATCAAGTGGATCAATTTTCTACTTTCATGTTGTGCTTCTTTATTTTGCCCCATACCATCAGACAGCAAAATGGCAAATAGTCCTGGATGCAATTGGAAGAGGGCATGAGAGTCTCCAGAATATAGTGTTGCATCTTTCGACATGCTATATATATCATACTCTACTTCAAAGCTAATAGCTGATCTAAAGCATATTTGAACATGACGAAACGGTATTTCACAGGCTATTACTTTTTCTATTTCAAAAGGTTCATCGAAAATCTCATAAAGAATTGGCAGAATCATGCGTTCAGCTAATGTTGTATCTTCCTCCCAGTTGACACGTGCTGGTGCTAAAGCACAAACAATCTTTCTTGCACCTGGCTTATTGCTAAGCACATCTAGTTGAAAACATTCAATATTGGCATCCTTTAAGCGTTCAGCAATATCCTTTTCTACACTAACAAATGAAATTGTATCCTCCTTCATCTCAGCGATTAACTGGTTTAAATGGTTACTCATATCACGAAGTTGCAGGGCAATCATTTTTTTACCATGAAAGTACTGCCCATTAATGCGTTCCCTATAAAGCTCTGTATCTAATTCCTCGAAAATCTTCGTCGATTTTACGCATTTATAGCGTATTTGTTCTTCTACACGATGAATAGCTGATTCCTTGCCTACTCCTTTCATATGAAACCAGTCTGTCACAAGCTTGTCCATACCGTTATTTTTAGCACCCCAGCAATGTTCATAGCGGAAACAGCTTAAACAAGTGTTCATTGGAGATACTTCCTTCGCAGCTTCAACTGGAGCCGTCATAAAGCGATCAAATACAAGCTCCTTCATGAATTGTACAAAATGCTGAAAATGCTCTAATTTATACGTTACATGTTCGGTTAACCAATTCTGTCGTGCCAGTAAAATCTCCTCACGTTGTGGGAAAAGCTTGTCCCTCACCCTATCTGAATATTTCTTTGGGATCGTTAGAAAAAGAATGCTCCCGATGGCAATGGAGGTAAAATACACGCTATCTAAAGGCAGTGTGGCGTCATAAAATAAAAAAAAGACACTTGGCAAAATACTACCGATCGCAACACCAAATCTACCACCTTTAGCTCCCATTCCTGCACACAGCCCCGTTAAGGTCGCAACTGAAAGCATCCCGGTAAATGAAAGCTTAGCAATACCGATAAGAGTTCCCAGCACTGCTCCGATTACTGTTGCTAATGGGACACTGCCAACCAATGCACCAAAACAGATAAAAAGCTGCAATAAAAAAATGGGGAGTGAGAAATAGCTAATCACAACTGCTTGCATCCCAGTAAGCATGGCAGCAAACACGACTAATCCAGAGCCTAGCTTCTCATATGTCCAATGACTCGTAAACCATTCATACGAGTTAACAAATAGCACTTGCATAAACAGCGTCATAATAAGAGCTAGAGCTGCCTCACAGCCTACATAAAATTGTACAAGCACTGGTGGTAAGCCTTGATACATCACCCCTTGCCACATTATTTGTACCAGTAATACAGCTAAAGACACCGCAATACTTTGGGGCAACTGCCAGTAACGGAAACGCATGATACATTCATACATAACAATTTGTAACGCTAGAATGAAGACTTGTCCAAAACCAAGGAAAAAACAACCTGCTAAACTACCGAATAAAACGAATTTGGCATACTCCCTATACTTTGTTCGAATAATGGCCCAAAAAGGAACTGAGAACGGTACAGCTGCTTCAAATACAACAGATTGAGCTAAGAAAAAGGCGGTTAAAAAAAAGAGAGAACCTATTAGGATCTGCTTCTTTTTCATACCGATCTTTTGGTCATCTACATTCGTTGTATTATACCATTCAATACTTGTCATTTAATTATCCCCTTTCCGCACTTTTGGTTATTATAAAAAATTATGTGCGGAAAGATTGTCTGACGTTGACAGAAAAAAATATAAATATTTCGACTAATAGCTATTCATAAATACGAGAATTGGCAACAATTTCTTTCGCAACAGCCTAACATTCATGAAAAACGTTGAAAAATCCACTTATAAAAACAAAATTGTAATGACTTGCTATTCATCTTAAAGCTTAGTGCGAGGGCATTCTATGAGCTATCAATCACTTTATTCAACTGTTACCACGATACATTTCTACGTAAGAACAAAAAATCCGCTAAAATACTCTTCTATGCTAGTTTTTACGAAATATATTTTTTTAAAAAACCTACTTGACACTAGCACGTTTGGCTTGTATTATTTAACTTGTTGCTTAAACGACTGTGCGGAAGTAGTTCAGTGGTAGAACACCACCTTGCCAAGGTGGGGGTCGCGAGTTCGAACCTCGTCTTCCGCTCCATATAGTAATTGGCGGCCTAGCTCAGCTGGCTAGAGCGTACGGTTCATACCCGTAAGGTCGGGGGTTCGATCCCCTCGGCCGCCACCATAGTAGGCCCGTTGGTCAAGTGGTTAAGACACCGCCCTTTCACGGCGGTAACACGGGTTCGAATCCCGTACGGGTCATTTCAAATAGGCGCCTCAGAACTAAATTCTGAGGCGCCTATTTTTATTGTAATCTATTTTGTCACTATTCCCATCTATCCGTCTGTTCATTTATAGCTATGTGACTGCGTATAAAAATATGGCATACTAAAGAAAAGAGTGTTTTTTAGGAGGTTAAATTCCCTTGAGTGCATTAACAAAAGCCGCGTTAATTTGCGGAAGTGGCTCGATGATTATTCTTATTTCAATTCTTATTAATTTACCTTTTTTTGTTCAAATAATCCTATTACTTTGTGGACTTGCCGTGAGTGTATATGGTGTTTTCTTACTTGTCAAAATGGTTACTCATCCAGTGGAGAAAACATCCATAGCTTCTGCCGATGAAAAAACAATAAACCCCACAAAAAAGAAAAAGAGACCTTCTTCTACTTTGTAGGTAAATGAAAAAAAGGGATTAGCTTTATTAAAAAGCTAATCCCAACTCTATTTCATACACTTTTTCTACGATTAAAACAGTCAGCAAACTACCCTCTTCTAGCTCCGCGACCTCCGCGTTTTGATTCTGTAGCACGTTTAAGTGTTGCTAGACGTTCATCACTATCTTTTAAGAAGCGTGCCATTTTTTGCTCAAAATTTTCTTTTGGCTGGTGGCGTTCGTTACGATCATTAGAACGATTATCACGACGTGGACGTGCTGGACGTTCTGGTCTCTCAGCTTGAGGCTTTGCTTTACGGATTGAAAGACCGATCTTCCCGTCCGCTTCAACATTCATCACTTTTACTTCAACTTCATCTCCAACTTTTAGATGCTCATTGATATCTTTTACATAATTGTCAGCAACTTCACTAATGTGAACTAAGCCTGTTTTGCCATCTGGCAGCTCAACGAATGCTCCAAAATTTGTGATTCCTGTTACTTTACCTTGTACCTTGCTGCCTACTTCAATTGACATAAAAAAAATGCTCCTCCTTAAAAATTAAGCGACTCATTTGAGCCATGTAATCAATTTAATCAAACCTTTTATTGCATTAAGCTTCTCTTTTCATTATATATAACAATAAAAGAGTGTCAACAATACACAGCTTTTCAGTCGTCTTTTTTATCTTCCTTATCTGGAATGATAAAAATAATCTCACCTTCATCAGATAAGTAATACTCTTTTCTTAATAGCTTTGCGATATATTCATCATCCTGTAATTGTTTGATTTTAAGATTTAATGTATCTTGTTCTTCTTTCAATTCAGTGAGATGCTGATTCGCTTCTTTCTTTAATTTCTCTTTTGCTGCTAAAGTTTCATTTTGATGTGATAGCACATTTAAGAGAAGAGCGATAATAATGACTGGTACAATCGCAAAAAAGACAATACGACGCAATTTACGTTTACGAGCCTGCTGTTTGCGATTTATAGCTCTATCCGTGTTACGGACATAGTCATTATCAAGCTTCGTGAAATTTTGTTGTTCATCATCTGATGAATGACGTCTAGTCATGCCCGCACCTCCGAAAATTATTGTTGCTTTCTATTATACTTCAAATATCGTAATTTTTTAAAAAAAGTGTAGGACAAATAGGAATAAATTTTGACAAAAGGTCTTATAACAAACATTACTATATTTATGAATAGCTGCAAAATTTGTCGAATAACAGCGACTATGAAGCGTACAATGAACCAGAAGGGTCTCCAAGTTATATTCACCACAATTCTAGCAATGAAACGTAAAAAATTTTGAAATAACGATTGATACAAAAAAATTCCGGCTATTTGCGCTAGCGGGTCATAAGCCCGCCAAGCGCCGTCTTTTAGCCAAAATAATAAATAGTATGTCGCTCCCCCAAGTAGAATCCATGTTATTAATTCAACAATCATCATCCACTTTCGAAGGCTTGACCTTTTTGGAGTTGAAAAAACTACGAGCCTTACACTATCAATAATGAAACCAACTGCTATACCGCTCAAAACCATGACAATTAATTGATATAATTGTTCACTAACAATCATCCAAATAACTTATGAAGGAAACCTTTCGAGAAGCCACTTTCCTCCTCGTCGTACTGTAAGGTTTTTACAGTTCCTTCAAGCGTCAATAATCCTTTATCAACATCTAAATGAACGATATGCAGTTCTTCTCCGCGAATTAACAAGTGCCCTTGGGACGTCTTAATGAAAAACTCTTCCTGATCAAAGCGTTCAATTGATTTTACAGAAGTCATGTCCATTCTTTTACGATTACGAATCGTTAAAATATGCTCTCCAGATGGAATTGTGTAACGATTACTTTCTTGATGTAGCGTCATTTTTTTCCTCCTTTAGTCGTCCTAGCTTCTGTTCACTTTATGCGGACAACCTTCAAAGCATGACAACTTTATTTAAGTTGTGTAATACTTTCATCCACAAAAGAAAGGTGGGACAACATTAGGAGGTTTAAAAAATAAATTTAACTTTAATCCTCATCATCAATAAATTCAGGTTCAACCTTTTCTAGTCTTTCTTCCTTCAAAATGGTAAACATTTTTGCGGCATCTTCTTTTTTCACTGTATCACGTAATTCTTCTACACGTGCAGTCACTATTTTTTGACCAAAACGAATAGCTAGCTCATCTCCTGCTTTTACTGTACTACTAGCTTTCGCTACCTTATCATTGATTGTGATACGACCTTGATCTGCCACCTCTTTCGCTAAAGTGCGGCGTTTTATTAAACGGGATACTTTTAAAAATTTATCTAGTCTCATCTTTTTACTCCTTTTCTAGTCGCTTTGCTTCATTCCAAAATGCATCTAATTGCTCTAATGTAAAATCGGAAAAAGACTTTCCACTGATCTTTACCTGTTCCTCTACATAACCGAAACGTCGTGCAAATTTTTCATTTGCATGTAGCATAGCCTCTTCTGGTGACAGTTTGTAGAAACGCGCTAAATTTACTAGTGTAAACAACACGTCACCAAATTCATCCAAACGGGATGCATTAGAGCCTTTCGTTACTTCCTGGCGAAATTCCTGCCACTCCTCATCAAATTTATCCCATGCCCCATCCACATCTGGCCAGTCAAAGCCCACTTTTGCAGCTCTTTTTTGGTAATTAAATGCTGTTTGTAATGCAGAAGAGGCTCTATACTCCTCGTCTAATAGTGGTTTATCGCTAGTACCCTTTTCTTCAGCCTTAATAGCCTCCCAATTGGCCACAACATCGTCCGCATCTTCCACTGCAACATCACCAAAAACATGTGGGTGGCGGCGAATCATTTTTTCACTAATGGAAGCTAACACATCTTCAAGTGTAAAGTAACCTTCATCTTCTCCAATTTGTGCATGTAAAAATACTTGTAATAGCACATCACCAAGTTCCTCGATCATTGCAAAATCGTCCTCAGCATCTATAGCAGCCAAATATTCATGTGCTTCTTCGAGTAAATATTTTTTTAACGACTCATGTGTTTGTTTTTGATCCCAAGGACAGCCATTTGGACCTCTTAGCGTTGCAATAATCTGACGGAATGTTGTCCAATCTTTTAATGCCTCTTCTTGCGATTTGACAGGTGGTACATAGACTGTTGTTAAATTATTAACTTCTACACTTTGATCGAGTTCATAGAGAGGTACCGTAACAATCTGTTCTTGTGCAGACCCTGCAGCCGTCACAACCGTCACAGGGTACTCGTCATCATATTTCTCCATCAACGTTAGCTTTACTTCCGAGGCACTAAATGTATCGTATACTTGCGCGATCAAAATATGTTGACGCATGTTAATGTCATGCATTGAAAAGCCGGTACCATCAAGCAATTGAAAACCTTCTATTGGATCAATTTTTAATGCACCAAAAATCGGATCTATGAAACTCTGACCGCCCTCAATGACTAACTTAATTTTGCCTTCATCCGCTGCTGCAATAAGCAGTTGCACTGTCTGTTCTGCAACTAATGGATGGCCTGGCACAGCATACATAATATCCTCAACAGCAGCAGCTTCAATAAGTGCATTTGCTATTTCCGCATAGACAGGCTGGAATGCATCATGTTTTTCATATACTTTATCAAAGCTTTCGAATTTAACACCCTCTGCTGCTAATTCCTCTAATACTGGGTGATCTATCGTACGTACATATAATTTTTTAGCAGCCTTTAATTTTCTATAAACACCCATTTGCAGCTGATTAAAATCCCCTGCACCTAAGCCAATAATTGTTAAAGTTTTCAATATTCACACCTACTTCTTTGAATTGAGCCAAAGTTGGTAAACAGCCATTCTACGTCCAAACGGCAATAAATACCACTCTTTCTCCATTAATACTCGTTTCTTCGCAATGACAGTCAGCATAACAAATGCCCCTATGGATACAGCTGTTAAACCCGTCACCATAGCTACCATACGTGAAGACAGTGAATGGCTTAAGATTGCCGATACAAACTGTAACCAGACAAGTACAACGACTGCCATACTGAAAGATGCTGTCCCAACTTTTTTATAAAAATCGACAGATGCTAGCTGAATGCCAGTCAATGTTTTTAAATAAATAATTAGTAAAATCGCTGTTAATAATAATCCTATATCATTTACGATAGCCGCTCCTAATACACCTAACCAACCGATTAATCGTACATTCAGTATCATTTTTAGCAGAAAACCTAGCATTAAAAATAGAGCTGGCTTTTTTAATTTTCCATAGCCTTGTAAGATCGCTGTAAATGTAAGAATAATCGATAATGGTACAATTTGGAATACATAGACGATTAATACTTCGGATAAAGTATTCGTTTTGAAAAGCATTTCATTTAAATACGGCATAACTAGCATTAAACCCAAGGCTGCAGACCAGCCGAATAGTATGGACGCTTTGTACGTTAATTGTATAAATGGAACTGCACTGCGCCCCTCTTGTTTTTTAGATAAATGAGCAACAAGCGGAACAATAGCAAGCGACAATGAGGATGCAATGACAACACCTAGTTGAACTAAAGGTTGTCCACGATCATAAATACCTTTTGTTTCCTTCGCCATTGTAGGATTCATACCATTATCAATTAATGCTGAATATATCGTAAACGAATCGACAAGCTGATATCCAAGTAGTAGAAGACCGCTCATACTGACACTTAAGCTTAGCCATGTCACCTCTTTAACAATGGGCAAACTTGAAATAGGATGTAGTTGTAGTTTAGTTAGCTTTAGCCCAAAACGTTTATATGAGATATAGGCAAGTAATAACAAGGCCGTAATTTCACCAATTACAGTACCAATAACAGCCATTTCACCTGCACCATAAAGGGATTTAGTAGTCGTCATAATGATAAATGTTCCTGCTAAAATAACAGTAACTCTTACCGCTTGTTCGAGGACTTGGGCATAAGCAATCGGCTCCATAATGCCTCTAGATTGGAAGCCACCTTTTAAAATAGCCAATGCTGGCATAACCAATACTACAAATGAGCCTGAGCGAATCAATGGTGCTAATTGAGCATCTCCCATCAATTGGGCAATTTTTTCAGCTCCTCCAAATAAAACAGCAAAAAACAGTAGCGATAACACCGTCAAATACCGGAAAACCACACGCATAATAGTGCTTCGTCTTTGATTACGTTCTATTGTATCAACAATGCAATCATTATCTGCAAGCATTTTAGAAATGGCTATAGCAAAGCCACTAGATGTCCAAACAACGAAAATCGATATAACTGGATATACCTGTTGATAGATATAAAAGCCTTCATCTCCAACTAGATTTTGAAAAGGTACACGATAAATTGCACTAAGAACCTTTACAATAAGAGCCGCTATTGTCAATAAGGCGGCACCCTTCATGTAGCTTTTCATGCCAAAACGTTGCGACATAAATTGCCCTCTTTCCTTCTTAACAATGCCAATAGTATAGCATATCTCAAAAGTTTGACGCGCTAAGGAGCTATACTGTTCCTATATTGACCAATCTTTATGTACGCAAAAAAAGTTATTGTTCAGCCTTAAAGGTCATCGCAATAACTTTTCCATGCATCAACTATTCATTTGTTTAGCTAAGAAGTTTGCAGCTGTTTCCACTACTTTTACCTCTACTTCACCGACAAAATGTACTTTAGATAAGGCAATAATGCAACCTATCGGATCACCGTTCACCATAATAGGTGTCGCACAATACGATTTCACTTGCTCATATTGCCCAGGGACAATTTCAATCGTTGTCTCCATTTTTTCTATTTTTGTTGAGCGCTCTTCCATGAAGCTCTCCGCAAAGGATGTAATGCGACGGTTAATATATTCCTTTTTACCAATCCCTGCAACTGCGATTACCTCATCGCGGTCAGTGACAAATGCTGGTGTTCCTAATGTTTCATAAAGTGTTTCAACATATTCTCTTGCAAATTCACCCAAATCATTGATGGGCGAATATTTTTTTAATATGACTTCACCTTCACGGTCCGTATAAATTTCAAGCGGGTCGCCTTCACGAATACGTAGCGTCCTACGAATTTCTTTCGGAATAACCACACGCCCTAAATCATCAATACGACGAACAATTCCTGTTGCCTTCATTCTAATGCCTCGCTTTCGCTACAATGAAATTTTTATTCAACTATAGTATGGTTTTTTTTTAAACAATCTATGCAAAAACTGAAGAAAAAGGATTTCACAACCATCAAATTTTTTCAAAAAACTTTATTACTTACATCAATCAACTCCTTATTAGATTACCCAAGGAACAAATTTCTATAATCAATTCATAAAAAAAACTGGAAAAATAAAAAGGCTATCTTATCTCTTCCATAAAAAGATAAGATTAGCCTTTTGCTATTTTTTTGCCTTATCGATAATTTGCATTAGCTCTTCCAAAATATCAAAGGGTTGATATTTTCCGCTCTTACGCTCATCGATTGTTAATTTCAACTGCATGCCATCCATACCAAAGCCAACAGCACGCTCAAACTTCATTGACGCTTCAATAATCTTACTGCCATCGACATTGGCTGTCCCCTGTTCGGATAATAGGATAGTAATAATTTTTTGCTTTTCCTTTACAGATACTACTCCAGCACCTAAGCCCCAAACCTTCATTCTTGCTATTCGTAGTAGACGCTCTGTTTCTATTGGAAGATCGCCAAATCGATCCTCCAATTCCTCCATGATTTCTTCGTACTCCTCCACCTGATCCATTGCCTTAATACGTTTATACATTTGGATTTTTTGATACCCATCTGGAATATAGGCATCAGGGATATAAGCATCAACACTTAGCAATATTTCTATATCTGGCTTTTCTTCTTTTTTCACACCTGTTTGACGTTCAGCAATGGCATCCTGAAGCATTTGTGAGTATAAATCAAAGCCGACTGAATCGATAAAGCCATGCTGCTGCGCACCAAGTAAGTTACCTGCTCCCCGAATAGATAAATCACGCATAGCAATTTTAAAGCCGGAGCCTAGCTCAGTAAATTCTTTAATTGCCTGCAATCGTTGTTCTGCTACATCTGTCAATACTTTGTCACGTTGGTACATAAAGTACGCATAGGCTACCCTGTTAGAGCGACCAACACGTCCACGTAATTGATAGAGCTGCGCTAAGCCCATGCGATCAGCATCATGAACAATTAATGTATTCACATTTGGTATATCGACGCCTGTCTCAATAATGGTTGTTGTAACAAGCACATCATAGTCACCCTCTAAAAAGGCTAAAATCACAGATTCCAGCTCTGACTCTGTCATTTTTCCATGCGCAAAGCCTATACGTGCTTCAGGGACAAGCACTTGAATCTCCTCAACCTTTCGAGCCATATCTTCTACTCGGTTATATAAATAAAACACTTGTCCGCCACGCGCCATTTCCCGCTCAATAGCTTCTCGCACTAATGCGCCACTGTGCTCCATCACATACGTTTGAACCGGGAATCGGTTAGCTGGTGGCGTTTCAATAACAGATAAATCTCGGACTCCTACCATTGACATGTGAAGTGTCCTCGGGATTGGAGTTGCCGTTAAAGTTAAAACATCAACATTTGTCTTTAGCTGTTTAATTTTTTCCTTATGTGTCACACCAAAGCGTTGTTCTTCGTCAACAATTAACAAACCAAGATCTTGGAAAATTAAATCTTTAGATAAAATTCGATGTGTTCCTATAACTATATCAACGCGCCCCTCTTTTAAGCCTTTTAATGTGGCAGACTGCTCCTTTTTCGTTCGGAAACGAGATAACAGGCCAACATTAATGGCAAAATCCTGAAAGCGCTCACGGATGGTTTCATAATGCTGCTGGGCTAAAATCGTTGTAGGAACGAGGAATGCAACCTGTTTACCATCTTGAATAGCTTTAAATGCTGCACGAATGGCTACCTCGGTTTTACCATAGCCTACATCACCGCACACTAAACGGTCCATAGGGCGTTCTCGCTCCATATCTCGTTTCACTTCTACAATAGAACGTAGCTGATCCTCTGTTTCCTCATAAGGGAACAATGACTCGAAATTACGCTGGTCATCATTATCAGGTGTAAAAGCATGCCCCTTCTCAGCTTCACGCTTCGCATATAGCTTAATTAAATCGTCGGCAATATCCTGTACAGCAGAAGATACCTTCGCTTTAGCCTTTTTCCATTCAGCGCCACCTAATTTATGTAGCTTCGGTTCACGATCCTCTGACGCCACATATTTTTGGATTAAGTCTATTTGTTCTACAGGTACGTATAGTTTATCGTCTGCACGATAGCGAATATGCAAATAATCCTTATGTGTACCATTGACCTCTAATGTTTCTACACCAATATATTTACCAATCCCATGATGAACATGTACAACATAATCACCTGGTTTAATTTCCGTATAGCTTTTAATACGTTCAGCATTAGTCATTTTTTGTGTACGTGCTTTTTTCTTTGCCTGCTGTTTAAAAAGCTCGTCTTCTGTCACAATTGCTAAACGTTGCAGTGGCAACTCAAAGCCACTCGACAAGCCACCATCTACTATATAAATACCAGGTTCTGTTGGTTCACCAATAGCCGTATGAATATCGTATTCTCCAAGCATGTGCTGAACCCGTTTAACACGTTCTTTATCTCTTGCAACAATCAGTACGGTAAATTTACCAAGTAACCAACGTTCGACTTCAGTTTGAAGCAATGACATTTGTCCGTGAAATTGCTGCATTGGCTTACAAGAGAAATTAGTTGTCTTATTAAACGTTATTCCAGCAAATGTTCTTGAAAATAATGAAAATGATAGCTTCTGTTGTGACAACATTGCTTGTATTTCTTTTAATGTAAAGGCAGGTTTGACATCATGAACCATTTTTCCTTCTTCAATTAAAGATAAAAACCATTCATCCTCTTCACGTTCCCATGCATCCATCACTTCCTGAATGCGTCCAAGCTCGTCAAAGAGCACAATACCATCTTGTGCAAAATAATCTCCTAAATAAGCTGTTTTATCGTATAATAATGAGCCGTATTTATTTACGTAGTCGGGTAAATTCCCTTGCTGTAACAATTCAATATCATATTGAATATATTGATACAGAAGTTCTTTTGTCTCCTGCTTTTTTACCTTCTTTAGGCTTGCAGCCAATGCCGCTTCTAAACGGCCTGCTAATGCCTGCCTTTCTAACTTAGTTAGAATGACCTCTGAAGCAGGAAGAATACGAATCTTTTGTAATTTATCAATCGAACGTTGATCATCTGCTGAAAATGTTCGTATGGAATCAACCTCAGTATCAAATAATTCAATTCGAATAGGTGCTTCCAAATAAGGTGGATAAATATCTAGTATGCCTCCGCGCAACGCAAATTCTCCAGGTGTCGTTACCATTGAATTACGCACATAGCCCATTTCAACTAATGTTTGTAACCAAGTATCTATTTCAATCTCATCGCCTACAGCTGTTTGTAAAAAATATTGTAGCCAATGTTCCTTAGGCTGCATTATTTTCCGTAAACCTGCCACTGGTATGACGTAGACAGCCTTCTCACCTCTAGCTAAGCAATCGAGTGTTGCAATTCGCTCCGCACGTAGTTCTGGTGAAGCAACAGAAAGGTCTGCTGCAATGAATTCATCCGCTGGATAATAATGAACATGCTCTTCACCTAATAATCCAGCAAGCTCATCAACCATCTTTTGTGCCTGCAGTAGATTAGGAGAAACAATGTAGATTGGCTTCTTCACATGCTCAAATAACGCATCGACCATTACGGGGCGTGCGCTTCCTGTTAAACCAGTAATAAGCTGTGATGCAGTTTGACCGCTCTGAATCTCCTGTAAAAATGATGTAATATGTTTATCCTGCGACACAAGCTGTCGTAAAACCTCCACAGTCAAAAGCTCCTTTCAGCATAAAATTCTAAATTTTCAATGCTATTATTCTAGTACTATTTTATTTATCTTTCTTATCAGCTATTTTATAAAATGGAAAAAGCCTTGAACACACATGAAGTGCGTCAAAGCATCCTTCCAATTATTGAATCCATTTATTGAGTGCGTGATAATCTGGATATTGTTTCAGCGAATCCTCACATTGCTCACAAATGCAGTGCACAGTCGTTTGTCCATGTTGATCTTTCTCAACATAATCATCTGCTTCTCCCAATTCAAAAATATGCAATTTTCGAATTGTATCATCTGCATCAAATGGTAGTGTCCCTATTTCTACTTCACAATGCCGACATCGGTAGCGAACTGACATCTCCAAATCATCCTCCTTTAAGCAGCTTTCTACTTAAAGTATAGACATTTATAAAACGGATTATGCACTTTCCAATGGCATCCGCATTGCAATAACTTGAAAATTAGAGAATTGATTTTTGCTTGTAGTAAAGACTAATCACTACAAACATCAGCTGTCATGATAGTAAAAGGTCTGTAGTCATTCACCTTAAACCAGTCCAATTATCCAAAGACTTTAACGGAAATTTATTAGTGGCATTCCATCTATTTGCTAGCGTTAAAGTGATTCATCACATCAAGAAATGGCTTTGAAAGGGATGCTTCAACAGCATTTACAGAATTTTCAATGGCTTCTTCAATAAGACCTTGATCGTCCTTTGAAAATCTTGCTAATACATAGTCTGCTACCTTCATACCAGCTGGTGGGCGGCTAATCCCTACTCGGATACGATTAAATTCCTGAGTACCAAGATGCTGAATTAAGGATTTAATGCCGTTATGACCACCTGCACTTCCTTTTTGTCGCAGACGTAATTTACCTGTTTCTAAATCTAAGTCATCATAAATAACAATCAAATCTTCTACATCAATATCAAAATAATCCATAAGGGGACCGACACATTCCCCTGATAAATTCATATATGTTAAAGGTTTAACAAGTAGAACCTTTCCCTCAGGTCGATGTACAGTTGTATACATCCCATTAAATTTCGAGTTTGTTAAAGGTGTCCCCCATTTTTCTGCTAATGCATCAATAACATCAAAGCCAATATTATGTCTTGTATGTTCATAAGGTTTACCTGGATTTCCTAATCCAACGATAATTTTCATAAGTACCTCTCTCTTCTTTCCAATCTAATAGTCATTATTTTACCATATAGCACACCTAGAAAGCATTTTGTACAATCCTACTGACATAAAAAAAGGCTAATAAGAAAGCCGTAGCCTCCTTATTAGCCTTACCCATTATTTACTTTTATACTTGCTCTTCCACACTTTCTGTAGTCTCTTCCCCTACAGAAGGAGGCGCCACAACGGTTACTAATATATAGTCATCTTCACTGATGATTTCAACAGGTATTTTTTCACGAATATCTGCTACCGTTAGGGTTTCCCCGATTTTCAATGCTGAAATATCAACATCAATTGATTCAGGTAACGCCGCAGGTTTTACTTTCACTTTCAATTCTAAGTTAGGCTGCATTAAAATACCGCCCTCACTTACTCCAACTGACTGACCAAGTAATTTAATCGGAACATCAGCTTCTAACTCTTCAGCCATATTAATAGCTAAAAAGTCGACATGATTTACTTCATCTTTCAATGAACATTGCTGTACCTCTGACACAACAGCATTCACTTTTTTCCCCTCTAACTCTAGTGAAAACACACTATTTTGCCCATTTTTTTGAATGGATTTTTTAAAATCTTTTGCAGCAATAGAAATTGGGGTTGAATCTAACTTATAGCCGTAAATAACTGCAGGAATGGCTCCCCCTTTTCTAAGTTGGGTTAATGTCGAACGATGCCCAGTTTCGCGCCTTGTAACACTTAATACTGTACTCATACCTCTTTATTCCCCTTCCAAGAAAATTATTTACGCCTTATCAACAATGTATTTGTTGAAGGCTATGATAATATTTAGCTCTATTTTTTAACTTAGAGTAAATATTATTAAGACACATTATCTATTATACCCCTTTGTGAGATGATTCACACCAAAAGCACTCATCTATTACGTCATCTTCACAAAAATGAATATAAAAAAGACAAATCCACCCAAAAAGGTAGATTTGTCTTTAACTCGCCATATTTATTAATCAAATAGAGTACTTACAGATTTGTTTTCATAAACACGAGAAATAGCATCAGCCATTAATTTAGCTACAGAAAGCTCCGTAATTTTAGGCGATTTTTTCTCTGCTGGCAACTGAATTGTATTTGTCACAACTAATTCTTTAATAGAAGAGTTTTCAATACGTTCAATCGCTGGGCCAGATAATACAGGGTGTGAGCAGCAAGCATAAACTTCTTTAGCGCCAGCAGCACGTAAAGCATCGGCACCAATTGTAATTGTACCTGCTGTATCAATAATATCATCAATCAAGATTGCCACTTTACCATCAACATTACCAACAATGTTCATAACTTCCGCAACATTTGGTTTCGGACGACGTTTGTCAATAATTGCAATCGGTGCTTTTAATCGTTCAGCCATTTTACGAGCACGTGTTACCCCACCGTGGTCTGGTGAAACAATCACGATTTCATCATCTGGAATACCTTTAGATTTGAAGTAATCAGATAGTAATGGTACCGCCATTAAGTGGTCAATTAAGATATCGAAGAAACCTTGGATTTGAGGTGCGTGTAGATCTAATACGATAACACGTGTTGCACCAGCAGTCTCAAGTAGGTTAGCCACTAATTTAGCTGTAATTGGCTCACGCGCCTTTGCTTTACGGTCTTGGCGTGCATAACCATAATAAGGCATTACAACGTTTACTGTACGAGCAGACGCACGTTTAACTGCATCTACCATAATTAAAAGCTCCATTAAATGTTCGTTTACTGGTGCAGAAGTAGACTGCACGATAAACACATCACAACCACGAATACTTTCTTCAATGCTAATTTGAACTTCTCCATCGCTGAAGTGCTTAACAGAAGATTTACCTAATTCAACGCCCATTTCCTGCGCAATTTCTTGAGCTAATGGATTATTGGAATTAAGTGAAAATATTTTTAATTGTGAGTTTGCATAATGATACGGCATGATGGCCTCCTGTTTAGTTGATAATTATTTTGAATTTAATTTGCTTACATAATTCGGTTTGTTTTCTTGTCGTGCACGAGCTATTGCTAGTGCGTCTTCAGGAACTTCTTTTGTAATTGTAGAACCTGCTGCAATAAATGAACCTTTTCCAACTTTCACTGGTGCTACTAAGTTAGTATTACATCCTACAAATACATCATCTTCAATAATTGTTTTGAACTTGTTTTTTCCATCATAATTTACTGTAATGGAACCACAGCCAATATTGACGTTACTGCCTATTTCTGCATCACCAATATAGCTTAAATGCGATACTTTCGTGTCATTATCTAGCTTGCTTTTCTTCACTTCTACAAAGTTACCAATTTTCACATGGCTACCGATGTCTGAAAGTGGTCGAATATGAGCAAATGGCCCAATAGCTGTATCATCCGCAATAGCGCTTTCACGTACAACAGAAGAATGTACAGTTGTGCGGTCACCAATGCGACTATCTACAATTTGAGTATTTGGTCCAATTATGCAATCTTCACCGATAACAGTGGCACCTTCAATCATTGAGCCTGGTTGAATAACCGTATCGCACCCAATAACTGCGTCTGCGCTAATATGCGTTGTTTCAGGATGTATAATTGTGACACCATTACGCATATGTTTTTCATTGATTCTCGTACGCATTAATGTCTCAGCTTGTGACAAAGCTACACGATCATTGACACCTAATGTTTCTTCAAAATCATCAGTGACATAAGCTTCAACAATATCACCTTGCTTTTGTAAAATTTCAATGACATCCGGTAAATAATATTCACCTTGTGCATTGTCATTTTTCACAAGCTTCAATGTTTCAAATAACAATTTGTTATCAAAGCAGTATGTGCCCGTGTTTATTTCTTTTACTAATTGCTGTTCTGCTGAAGCGTCCTTTTGCTCAACAATTTGCTCAACCTGTCCGTTATCGCCACGTAAAATACGACCATAGCCAGTTGGATTTTCCGCAATCGCTGTTAAAATAGTTGCTTTAGCATTCTTTGCTTGGTGATGTTCGAATAAAGCCTGCATTGTTTCAGGACGAATTAGTGGTGTATCCCCACATACAACTAATGTAGTTCCTTCTTCGTTACCTAAAATAGCCTCAGCTTGTTGAACAGCATGAGCTGTACCTAACTGTTCGGCCTGCAGAACATACTCGCTTTTATCTCCAAGCTGTTGTTGCACTTTCTCTGCACCATGTCCAACAACCGTTACAATGCGATTTACATCTAACGTTTGAATATGATCCACCACATGTTGCACCATTGGTTTCCCACATACTGGATGGAGCACTTTATATAATTTGGACTTCATACGTGTACCTTGACCTGCAGCCAAAATGACAGCAAAAATATTGCTCATCTGTAAGTCCTCCAATACGCTCATTTTCTCTTATGACTATATAGCAAAATTCATCTATTTTCAAGGCATGTAGAGTTGACAAAAAGATGAATTACAAAATCCATTGCACCTTATGCTCGATTGTCATGAAGTATATCCTAAAATTACTCATATTCTCTTTTTATCAAAATAAAAAGAACCCTTCCTACTAGAAGAGTTCTTCCTCATTTTCTACACATTAATTTGTAGCAAATCCTTTAATAGGTATTTATTCCCTTTTTATTACACACCAATACCCTCTAATTCTTCCTCTTTGCCCGTTTCCTCTATTTCGCTAGAGTTATGATAGGCGTTTAAAATGATCTCTTGAATTTTATTTCGAGTGTCAGAATTAATTGGATGCGCAATATCTCTAAACTCCCCATCCGGTGTTCGTTTACTTGGCATAGCTACGAATAAACCAGTATTTCCATCAATTACACGAATATCATGAACAACAAACTCATTGTCAAGTGTAATGGAAGCAATCGCACGCATGCGACCATCCGTCTGTACTCGACGTAATCTCACATCAGTAACTTCCATTTTCTCACCACCTCTCTTCTTAGATGCCTTCATGAAAATATCATATCCTCAATTACCGAATATTTTCCTTTTAATAGTCTATCAAATTTTCTAAAAAATTTGAATACTTATTAGAATAATATTTTTTCTTATATACGGAATTTTTGACAATTGTTTGTCAGCTTAAAAAAATTCCCTAAAAAGAAGAGCCTTTCTTTTTAGGGAACTTAACGAATTATTTTATTTTACGATTGCGATAACTTCGATTTCTACTTTCACATCTTTCGGAAGACGAGCTACCTCTACAGCTGAACGTGCTGGTTTATGATCACCAAAATGGCCTGCATAAACCTCATTCATTGCGATAAAGTCGTTCATATCCTTCATAAAAACCGTTGTTTTCACAACATGATCTAAAGAAGTTCCAGCTTCCGCTAAAACTGCTTTTAAATTAGCGAACACTTGATTTGTTTGAGCAGTAATATCGCCTTCCACTAATTCACCTGTAGCTGTTAATGGAATTTGACCAGAGCTATAAAACATACCGTTAACAATAATCCCCTGTGAATATGGTCCGATTGCTGCTGGCGCATTTGTTGTTGCTACTACTTTCATTTGTCATGTCCCCTTTTAGAAAAATAGTTACCTTCACTTAATGCAATTGTACGATCTTTTTCGTTTACTTCATGAAGCTTTACAAGTGAATAATAATCATCTACTAAAGTTTCGTCCGCATGCTCAGCCTCCACAAGCACCGCGATGCCTGCTAGCTGACAGTCAAATTCCTCTAATAGATTTTTCATGCCGTTCATAGTACCACCGACCTTCATAAAGTCGTCAGTAATTAACACACGTTGTCCACTCTTCATGCTTCTTTTTGATAATACCATTGTCTGAATTCTTCTGGAAGAACCAGACACATAGTTAATGCTAACTGTAGAGCCCTCAGTTACTTTACTGTCTCTTCTCACAACTACTACTGGTACATTTAAATGTCTTGCAATGGCATGGGCAATGGATATCCCCTTAGTTGCTACAGTCATTATGACATCAATTTGTTGATCTGCAAAGGCAGAAGCAAAGACCTTTCCTACACGATTTATTAAATCTGGGTTTCCTAGCAAATCTGTCATAAATAAGTAACCGCCTGGTAACAATCGATCTGAATGTTCAAGCTCTGCCTTTAAATCCTGAATGACTAAACGTACTTCTGCCTCGGACATCTTCGGAATATACTTTACTCCTCCAGCAGCACCTGGCACTGTCATCAATAACCCGATTCCTTTTTCTTCGAATGTTTCCTTTACAATCGTTAAATCCTCACTAATGGATGACTTCGCAGATTGATATAGTTCTGAAAAATAAGTTAGCGGGATCAGCTGATGTGGATGTTCTAGTAAGTAGTACGTCATATCAACTAGTCGTTCACTACGCTTCCATTTCATGCGACCCTCTCCTAAACACGAATATTTATAGGTAAAATTAACACAAATTTGCGTTTCTAAGCAAGCGTATTCCGCTCACCTAAAATTCGCACTGCATAAACTTCCTCACAAAAACCACGTAAACCATTATAAATGCGACTAACACGAGCTTCACTATCAACTAGTCCAAACACAGTCGGGCCGCTTCCACTCATTAACGTAGCATCTGCACCAAAGCGTTTCATTTGTTCTTTTAACATCACAACTTCTGGATGTAAGTTAAATGTTACAGTTTCCAAAACATTTCCTAATGAAGAACATAATAGCTCATAATCTTTTGTTTCTATCGCTTGTATCATTTGCTTGGTATTTGGATGTTTCAACCCTTCAACCTTAAGACCCCCATATACCTCAGCCGTTGACACGCCAATTTTAGGCTTTGCTAATACAACCCAACAGTTTGGAGGGGCTGGTAATTCAGCTATTTTTTCTCCACGGCCTGTAGCGAGTGCTGTGCCACCATAGACACAAAACGAAACATCCGAGCCAATTTTAGCACCCAGCTCCGCTAATTCATCTATCGATAACCCTAAATCCCAAAGCTCATTTAGTCCCTTTAATGTAGCTGCTGCATCACTACTGCCACCTGCAAGTCCAGCCGCAATGGGTATTTCCTTTTCAATAGTAATGGATACACCTTGCCTAATGCCGTATGTATCTTTAATGAGACGCGCTGCCTGATACGCAAAATTACGATGATCATTTGGTACAAAATTATCTGTTGAAATAATTTGAATAACACCGTCTTCTCGAGATTCAAGACTGATACGATCAGCTAAATCGACAGTTGTCATAACCATCTCTACTTCGTGAAAATTATCTGGCCTTTTATAAAGTACATCTAATGTTAAATTGATTTTTGCAGGCGCCTTTACATAAAGCATCTTTCTTCCTCCCTTATAGCTACACGTATAAACAGTTCTTTTTTTCGCGCAAGATTATTCATTTTATTTTACCATAATGAGAATGCGAAAATGGAAAAAAAGAACCGTTTACCCTGTTCGGAGTAACGGCTCTCTCTCGTCAGTTGTATTTGTTGTGTCAGTAAGGATTTTTATCCTTGCTGAATGAAACTTTATAAGATGACTACTTTAATAAAAATAGCCTACTTATGCTCTTGCTCATTACTTGCCCGTTCAGCCATTTCTATGGCACGTTTGACCATATTACCAGCATCTCGAGCTTTTATGCCGCCCCAGCCTTCCTTTTGCACAACATCATAAAATCCAAGCTCTTTTGCGATCTCTTCTTTTAATCGAGGTGACATGATACCTTTTCTAGGCATATAAACTCCTCCTTTAACAACTGACGAATTTAGTATGCCCGTGAAAACGCAAAACACTCATGTAGTTTTTAACATACATGAGTGTTTCTAAAATATAGAAATAAGTACTAGAAACTATTTTGCGACAGCAGCTTTTGCTTCGTCTAAAAATGTAATCTCTACTGCTTCAGTTAAAATATCTGTGTAGCTATACGATACGCGCTTGCACGTATTGTCTTCTTGATCGAGCTCTACTACAAAGATAGCGCGATATGTCTCACGTAATATCCCTGCACACTCAACCGTTTTCTTGCGACCACCATTTGCTTTTAATTGCAAACGTTTACCCAAATGACAATCCAACGACTTTTTAATGTCCGCTAAAGTTTTTGGCATTTTCGCTTACACCTCACTACTAACTAGTATAAGCGAATCGCCCAAAAATGTCAACAAAATATAATATTTTATCAGCCCATTATAAATCTTGTCAACTTATTTTTTATAAAAAGCATATATTTTTTTACATCCATGAAAAAATGTTAACAAAAATTCTTACTTTGCAAACACAGGATATAGTGCATCGGCTAATTTTCCAAACTCTTGAATAGTAAGTGTTTCTCCTCGACGAGTTGGCTCAATTGTAGCTGCCTCTAATGCCTGTAAAATTTGTTCCTTTTGTGCCTTCCCATTTGGTAAACCAGCTTGCAGATTATTGTAGATTGTTTTTCTTCTTTGAACAAAAGATGCTCGAGTCACAACAAATAAAAAATCCTCATCTATTACTTTTACTGGTGGCTCGTCATGCTTGATGAGCCGAATAACCGCTGAATCGACATTTGGTTGTGGCATAAACACTGTTTTTGGTACAGTCATAGCAATATCAGCCTTAACATAATACTGAATCGCAATAGATAATGAACCATATTCCTTCGTTCCAGGCTTAGCCGTTATACGATCAGCCACCTCTTTTTGCATCATGACAACAAAACCTCGGATTGGTAATCGGTCATTTAGCAATTTCATTAAGATTGGGGTAGTAACATAATACGGTAGATTGGCAACGACCATAATATCTTCAATACCTGGCATTTCCTCCGCAATAATCTTTGCAACATCTGCTTTAAGAATGTCAGAGTGGATAATAGACACATTATTATATGGACTAAGTGTGTCTTCTAGCACAGGTAATAAACGTTGATCAATTTCAAAGGAAACAACCTTTTTGGCACTTCTCGCCAAATGCTCTGTTAGGGCACCAATACCAGGACCAACTTCAATTGCGCCACTATTTTCCGTTAAATTTGCGTGACTTACAATATTTCGTAAAATATTAGGATCAATTAAAAAGTTTTGTCCTAAGCTTTTTTTAAATGAAAATCCATACTTTTTTAAAATTTCCTGTGTACGAATTGGTGTTGCAATATCCTTATGCATCATTTTCCTCCTGATCTAACTGTGCGACCGCCGCACCAAATTGCTGTTCTGTAATCTGAAACATTTTTAACCTTTTATGAAGCTGTTTACCGTTTGTAGCACCAATATTTAAAATTTCTCCCAGTCGATCACGTCGCTGTTTTGATTGTGGATAGCCAATCAAACGCGCTGTCATTAAATCTTCCAGTGTAATATCATCTTCATTTGGCACATCTTGTTTAGGGGTATAGACATGTCGTAATGCTTCCCGTATATCATCGTCAGCTGCATGCTCAATCCCCAAGCCTTTACCATTCTTCGCAATTGTTTTGGCTTTTGGTAAAAAGGCATGTTTCACTCCTTGAACACGCTCTTCAATAATGGCACGTATTCGACGTCCTGGGTAGTCAGGATCCGTAAATACAATAACACCACGCTTTTCTTGAGCATGTTGGATTCGCTTCAATGTTTCTTCAGAGATAGCAGATCCATTTGTTTCTATAGTATCTGCTTGTACGGCACGCTTAATAGCTGTCGTATCATCTTTTCCTTCAACGACAATGATTTCTTTTATTTGCAAAAAGACTCCTCTTTTCTATCTACCTTATCTTCTGACCATTTTACAACTGCAAGATACCGTTTGTACAGAAATACAGGGTTTGAACGAGCCTTCTAGCGAACGTACCGTCAAACATTGCTAATAATTAGCATTCCAACGCTTTCTTTCAAGGGGCGTTTGTTGTACTTACTGTTTAAACAGTTGTTAAAACAAAAAAAAGCCTCCCTGCCAGTCAAAACAGGAAAGCTCCATTAGTGAAATAACATTTTGATTAATTTTACAATTTTTTTAATTTAATACTTTAATACGCACTTTCTTACGTCCCCAGTTACGTGCCTGAGCATCTGTTTGTACAAGTATATCGATCTTATTACCCTTAATTGAGCCACCAGTATCTCCAGCGATAGCTGTACCATAGCCTTCAACCCATACTTTTGAGCCTAATTTAATAACAGAAGGGTCAACTGCGATTACCTTCATACCAGAATTTGAACGCAAGTTTATACCAGTTGCTGATGTACCAGTACAACCGTTGCAATATGGTGTATAAGCTGTTGCCGTTACATAGAATTCTTTACCACTAGCTGGCTCTGCTGAACCACGTGACACAGTTGCTGCACTTGCAACGACTGTTTTTGTGCCAACTGCAACGACTTGTTTTTTTGGCTCTTTTAAAACTGCCTCTGCTTGTAGGTTTTTAGCTACAACCTTGCCATTTTCTTTGACAACTTCATACGTACGAGAAATTGAGCCCTTCTCGCCCGTTGCCACTACCTTTTGTTTCCCCTTTTGCAATGAAGCATCCTGCTTCTTTTCAACTGCGAAATCTAAAGAGTCTTCCACTACATCGATAACCTTTTCTACGCGAACTACTGCGATTTTACTCTGTGGAGTAATAACGTCCTCCAGGTTATTTTCGACACGATCGAATTCATTTAACTGAATTCCTTGTTGTTTTAAAAAGTTAGCGACCGTAGTCGAAGTGGACCATACTTGTCTTTTGTTTACGCCATCGACAAGCGCTACTTGAAACGCTTTTTGAATATCGATTTTGTTCTCTGCTCCTAGTTCAGTATCTAGACCTTGTGCTAAAGAGTCGTGTTCAGATACTTCAATATTTGCTTCCTTCAAAATGTCTTTCACTAGTGTTTCAGTTGTCCAAACTTTTGACTGATTTCCATCAACTGAAATAGTTACTTCTTTTGCCTGTTCCCATTGAATTGCTAATCCATTAACAATTTTGGTGTTCAGAGAGGGTGATATTTTATCATGCGCTGCTACATCTATATTTCGATCTTGTAATAATTGTTCTACAGTTTTGGCATGTGTTGAAACTTCGATTGTTTCTCCGTTTGCTTCAAGCGTTACGGCTTTTTTCGTACCTTGATAAAGTACGAAAGAGATTACAGATACAAACAGGACAAGTGAAATAATTCTTATCACTGCTTGCTTACTCCTCAATGATCCTAAGAACAAGTTTTTCATGGAATTATTTGACATGAAAAAACGCCTCCTTAATACAAGGTTGGATTATACGGACTAGTTTTGGCACTGTCAACCCGAAAGTATTTCTCTGAAAATTGACTTCTATGTTTTTGCCAACCACAAACCCTGTATTGGAGGCATCTAAGCTAGTTAATTGTCAATCCCAAAAAATTTTTTCGCATTGGCGGTAGTTGCTTGTGCAATTTCCTCAATTGTTAACCCCTTCAATCGCGCAATTTCCTCCGCAACTAAGGGCACAAAGCTTGGTTCATTACGCTTACCTCGATGTGGATGTGGCGCCAAATATGGTGCATCTGTTTCAATCATCAAGTGCTCTAGAGGTATTTCCGTAGCCACTTCCTTTGGCAGACGTGCATTTTTGAATGTCACTGGTCCACCAAGACTAATCATAAAATTCATAGCTATACATTCACGTGCTGTTTCTACACTCCCACTAAAGCAGTGCATAACACCCCCTACGGATGCTGCGTTTTCTTCACGCAAAATTTGTACAACATCCCCTGTTGCATCCCTGTTATGAATAATGATTGGCAAACCTAACTTTTGCGCTAATTGAATTTGCTTGCGGAAAAGTGCTTGTTGAACTTCTTTTGGTGACTTATCCCAATAATAGTCCAAACCTGTTTCACCAATGCCAACTATTTTTGGATGTGCAGCTAATTCCTCAATCCAATCTAAATCTTGTTGCGTACAATCAATAGCGTCTACTGGATGCCAGCCAATGACACCATAAACAAAATCATATTGCTCTATTAATTGCATTGTTCTATTAATGGTTTTACGGTCAAAACCAATAACAACCATTTTCTCTACTCTAGCTTCAAGGGCTCTATCAATTACCTCTTGAAGGTCTTCCTCATACTGATCTGCATTCAAATGTACATGTGTATCAATAAACATCTTCATTCTCCTAACATCGATTTTATTAAAATTTATTATTTCATATTTTTCGTAAGCATTACAATTTTGTTACAAACCATTCGGTATTGTGACATTCCACTTAATCGACAATACTTGCAATGATTCTATATACCCATAAAATCACATTTTTCACACCATATAAATTATTTCAAAATAACAATAACCTAATTTCTCTAACAGATTTGAAAAGCCTGCTGAATAATATGTATTCAGCAGGCCTTTCTTAGATTGTTACTTTACTTTTGCACCATTTTCTAGTTTTGGATCAACTGATGCTAATTTTAAAATTCCATCTTTTTCACCAGCTAGAATCATTCCTTGTGATAATTCACCACGTAGTTTAACTGGCTTCAAGTTTGCTACGACAATCACTTTTTGACCGATTAATTCATCAGGTGTATAGAATTTTGCAATACCTGAAACTACTTGGCGTTGCTCATATCCAAGATCCACTTGAAGCTTTAATAATTTATCTGCTTTTGGAACAGTTTCACATGCCGTAACAGTCGCCACACGCAAATCAATTTTCATAAAATCATCAATGGTAATTTCAGGAATTTCTGGGTTTTCGTCAGTCTCTGGAGTCTTTTTAGTCTCTTCTTCTTGTGTTGTTTTCACAGAGCCACGCATTTCCTCACGAATATAAGCAATTTCAACTTCATTTTCCAAGCGTGGGAAAATTGGTATCCCTTTTTCTACCACTTTAATGTTTGTTGGAATAGTATTGCCGAATGTTTCAATTGTATCCCATGCTAAGAATTTGTCATCTAAACCTAACTGATCGATCATACGTTTCGGTGTTGTTGTCATAAATGGTTGTAACATGACAGCAATTTGGTGTAAGCTCTCTGCCAAATTTCGCATAACGGCTCCTAATTTTGGCTTATCTGACTCTTCTTTTGCTAACACCCAAGGCTGTGTCTCATCTATATATTTATTAGTACGCGACACCAGTGTCCATAAGTCAGCAAGAACAACACTAAATTGCATTTTTTCCATACTTTCTTCATATTTAATACGCACCGACTCAGCTTGCTCTTTTAATGCTGCATCAAATTCTGTCGATTGAAGATTTTCTGTAGGAATAATACCATCAAAATATTTATTAATCATTGAAATAGTTCGATTTAGTAAATTTCCTAAATCGTTCGCCAAATCAAAGTTTGTACGTTCAATAAATGATTCTGGCGAAAATACACCATCAGAGCCGAATGGTAATTCACGTAAAAGGAAGTAACGTGTTGCATCTAGGCCATAACGTTCGATTAACATTTCTGGATAAATGACATTGCCTTTTGATTTAGACATTTTACCGTCTTTCATCATAATAAAACCATGTGCAAATACTTTTTTCGGTAATGGTAAATCTAACGCCATTAAGAAAATTGGCCAATAAATTGTATGGAAGCGCACAATATCTTTCCCTACTACATGTACGTCTGCTGGCCAGTACTTGTTGAATAGTGTTTCATCGTCAGACAGGTACCCTAGAGCTGTAATATAATTCGTTAATGCATCCACCCATACATAAATGACATGCTTTGGATCCCCAGGTACTTTAATTCCCCAATCGAAGGACGTTCTTGATACTGATAAATCTTCTAGCCCTGGTTTAATGAAGTTATTAATCATTTCATTTTTTCGTGATTCTGGCTCAATGAATTCTAGGTTTTCTTCATAATAAGTTAATAAACGATCTGCGTACTTCTTCATATTAAAGAAGTACGATTCTTCTTTTACTTTGTGTACTGGTCGACCACAGTCGGGACAGTTCCCATCAACTAATTGAGTTTCTGTAAAGAATGACTCACATGGTGTACAATACCAGCCTTCATATTGGCCTTTATAAATATCACCATTATCTAAAAACTTTTGGAAAATCTTTTCGACAGCTTTCGTATGTCGCTCTTGCGTCGTCTGTATAAAATCATCATAAGAAATATCCATTAAAGACCAAAGCTTTTTCGCAGCATCTGCAATTTCATTTACATAATCTTGAGGGTGTTTCCCCGCTTCAGCTGCTTTTTCTTGTATTTTTTGCCCATGTTCGTCCATTCCTGTTAAAAAACGAACATCATAACCACGTAAACGTTTATAGCGTGCAATAGTATCAGATGCAACGGTTGTATATGCCGTACCAATATGAAATTTCCCACTTGGATAGTAAATGGGTGTTGTTATATAGAATGTTTTTTGTTTTTCACTCACAAGAACTGCCTCCATTGTTTTACAATATACTTTCTATTCTAACGAAGTACCAAATTCGTTTCAATGAAAGTTTATCATATGCGAAAATTGTCGAATAATATATTGAATCCATTAAATGACTTAAATAAGAATCTTTTTTACTATTGTTGAAAATATTTATTAAAAACCTTTTAAAATGAATAAAATAACTGCATTCTTCTCAAAAAAATTTTTTAGAAAGCATAATATTAGTGTATTAATTAATTGACGTTTATGGCATTACTTGGTATGATAACTATCAGACAAGGAAATTATGTCGAAATTTGACGAAATACCAATATAACTTTTAATAATTAGGAGGAAATCTATTATGAAATCAACAGGGATTGTTCGTAAAGTCGATGAGTTAGGTCGTGTAGTAATACCTATCGAGTTACGCCGTACGCTAGGTATTGCTGAAAAGGACGCTTTAGAAATCTATGTGGATGACGATAAAATCATCTTAAAAAAATATATGCCTAATATGACATGTGCTGTTACTGGTGAAGTTTCCGATGATAACTTCCGTCTAGTTGGAGGCAAATTAATTTTAAGTCCAGAAGGCGCTGAAATGTTAGTAAAAGAAATCCAATCTAATTTAAAAAAATAATTGATTGCTCACCTAAATCAAATACAATGATTTAGGTGTTTCTATTTATATAATTTACTATACCCAATTTCTAAACCCCTTATAATGTCCATGTCAGACCTTTCTATTTAAGGGTACTATTATTTACAGTTATTATCAATTTAAAATCAAATAAAGAGCTACCTTAGTAAGGTAACTCTTTACTATTATTGACTATGATATTCATTATAAACATCTCTTTTAGCTACTTGTCTCAACTTGGCTACTTCCTTAATGGCTTCTTTTGATGTTATATTCGATTGATCCATGATGAAATCAACATGTTCAATAATGGACATTGTCTCCCAATAGGCTTTTGCATGTTCATCTTCCTCTTCGGCAGAGCTATTGCCTTCAAGAACAATACAAAACTCTCCACGAATCTCCTGGGTTTGCGACCATTCTACAGCTTCAGCCAATGTGCCGCGTAAAAATTCTTCAAATTTCTTTGTCAGCTCACGCGCGAGGACAACGCGACGGTTTCCGAGTATTGCTTCCATATCCTTTAATGTATCTTTTAAGCGATGAGGTGCCTCATATAATAAGATAGTTTCTTGACGTCTTTTTAATTGCTCTAACTGCTGGCGTCGATCTTTTTTTCCACGATTCAAAAACCCATAAAAGAAAAATGGCTGTGGTGTTAATCCAGAGGCAATTAATGCTGAAATCGCAGCATTGGGACCTGGCACTGGTACAACTGGAAAGTTTTGAGCAATTGCTTTTTCAACTATGTCCGCACCTGGATCAGAAATACAAGGTAAACCTGCATCACTTACTAATGCAATTGTTTTCCCTTCGTGAAGCATAGATAATAATTTTTCGCCACCTACTGCTAAATTATGTTCATGGTAACTGATTAATGGTGTTTCGATATCAAAGTAATTACATAGCTTCTTTGTATTTCTAGTATCTTCTGCCGCAATAATATCGGCTTCTTTTAAAATGCGAAGTGCACGTACACTCATATCCTCTAGATTTCCAATAGGCGTTCCTACCAGATATAAACAACCTGTCAGATCGTGTATTGCACTTTTTTGTGATTTCACGATTCACCCCTCCTTATATAGTTTATTTTCTGCATTCTTGTTAATTGCTTAAAAGCATATTCAGCACGCATTGCTTCTTGCTTTGTCTCAAACATTTCTTTATAAATACATTTCACTGGGCCTCTAGCTCTTGTATATTTTGCCCCTTTACCAGCGTTATGTACAGCAACACGCTTTTCTATATTATTTGTATATCCTGCATAAAGGGTTTGATCCGCACACTCTAGCACATAAAAGTAGTGATTACTGCTCTTTTCCATAAAGAATGTCTCTCACTTCTGCTGTATATTCGTTATTGCCATCATAGACATACAAGGGTGGCAAGATTTTCAAATCCGGTTTTCCATCTTTTATTCCTTCTATTAATAATGTATTGGCTTCTTTGCCTTCTTTCGGATAAATGAGTTGCATCCGTTTGGGCTCTAAGCGATTTGCTCGCATAGCTGTAACAATATCTAATAATCGACCTGGACGATGGACAAATGCCGCCTTGCCACCTTGCTTTAATAATTTACTTGCAGATTGGATGGCTTCTTCTAATGTTAAATATAATTCATGTCGTGCAATGGCATGATGTTCACTGAGATTTTTATCACTTGCTTCATGTGCTAAAAAATAGGGAGGATTGCAGGTAACAACATCATACTGTTCTATGCCTAAGTGTTTTGGTATTTCTTTTACATCACCAAGAATCATTTGAATTTGGTTTTCCAGTTGATTGTAATGGATGCTTCTCTCTGCCATATCAAATAAACGGGGCTGAATCTCAACTCCCGTAATTTCCCCTTTTGTACGTGCACTTAAAAAGAGAGGAATTACGCCATTTCCTGAGCATAAATCAACAATTTTTCCCTTATGATAGGGAATATTGACAAACTTTGAAAGCAACACTGCGTCTAACGAAAACGAAAAGACGGAGGGACTTTGAATAATACGCAAATTCTCCGCCAATAAATAGTCTAATCGCTCATCATCCTTTAACCATTTTTCCATGCTTATTCCTCCTACGCTACAAAACAAAAGACTGATACCACCGTAGTGGGAATCAGCCTTCTATTACACATTTTGTTTATTTAAAAATGATAGACAAAACAGACAATCTTCACCTTTACGTGAACTTCCAAAATGAACATGACAAACGTGGAAGCCTTCCTGGTATAAGCGAGCTAGGTTATCATAACCTTCACCTATATCTAGAGGACTCTCTTTCTTTACTTCAGCAGCTTGTACGGAGTTTGTATTAGAAAGTAGTTCTTCCAGACGTGTACGAAGATGATGATTTTCTGTTTCAAGCGCCTTATGCTCTTCCATCATTAACGCTACAAATTGTTTCAATGCACCAAATTGCTCCTGCATTGCTTCGAGCTGTTGTTCGAACTCCATAACGGTATCCAAGAAATTACGGTCCTTCACCCAAGCCACCTCGTTAAATTCTCTATCTTAAATAAGATTTTTTTCGCATGCTAGCAGTTCTTCTAGTGTATACTCAACTGTGCGTTCCTGCTCATGTAAATATACTTGAATAAGTCTTTCCAGCACATTTAACCCTACAACTTTCCCGCGACCATCTGGTGTCATCGCTACCTCACCTATATCTGGCATGCCCTCTTTTGCCTCTTCATATTCATCATTTTCATACTTTAAGCAGCACATTAAACGTCCGCAAAGACCTGATATTTTTGAAGGATTTAAAGATAAGTTTTGATCTTTAGCCATTTTAATAGAAACTGGCTCAAAATCACCTAAAAATGTGGAGCAACAAAGCATTCTTCCACATGGGCCGATACCACCTAATAATTTTGCTTCATCACGCACACCAATTTGGCGAAGTTCGATACGTGTTCTAAAAACCGAAGCTAAATCTTTTACAAGATCCCTGAAGTCAACACGTCCTTCAGCTGTAAAATAAAAAATAATTTTATTACGATCAAATGTATATTCAACATCTACAAGTTTCATTTCTAAATTATGCTCTATAATTTTAGTACTAGCGAGTTCAAATGCACGTTTCGACTCAGTTGCATTTTCCTCTACTTGTATACGATCACGATCATCTGCTGGTCTAAGTACTTGTTTTAGTGGTAATACAACATCATTATCACCTACTACTTTTTGAGGGACAACTACTTTTCCATACTCTACTCCGCGAGCTGTCTCTACAATAACATATTGACTATCTTCTAGTAGAAATGATGCCGGATCAAAATAATATATTTTACCCGCCTTTTTAAAGCGGACTCCTACTACATTATACAAATGTATATCCCTCCTGCAGATTTAGCATTAACTGCTCAATCAATAACGTCCTATTCATGTTACGTTGTAAAGAGGCGCGCGCTTGTAAAATAGATTCCATTTGACTTGATAGTCGCTCATAAGTGGAATGTAACGCAACTTCTTTAAATAGTGGTAACATGTCTGGATAAGTACAAGCTGCCTCGGGATTAGCTTTTATTGACACTATATCACGGTAAGCAAATAGTAGTAAATCCAATGCTTGCTCCATCTCGCCTTTTTCTTTAAAATGTGGTAACCACTCTTCATGTGCAATAAGCATTGCCTCGTGTACATTTTGCCGAATGGCCTCCACTAATTTTAACACTGTTTTTCGAGCGAGTGCAAACTGCTCATCATTTGCCAAAAATATAGCCATTTCGAGCTCGTTTGTCATCATGCTTACTGTTGAAGCCATCGAATCCGAAATATTATTGTCCTGTAAGTGCTTCAACAAAACATGACGTGGCATTTTTTGAAATTTGATATGTTGGCAACGAGAACGGATTGTTGGAAGTATTGACTGCATTTGCTCTGTTAATAATATGGCAGTTACTTCTCCATCCGGCTCCTCTAAAAATTTAAGTATCATATTGGCTGATGCTGTATTCAGACGGTCTGCATGATGAAGCACATAGATTTTACGCCCTTCTTCTACACCCATCATTTTCATCTCGCCAATAAGTTCTCGCATTTGATCAATTTTTATAAATTGACCATCTGGATAAATTTGATGAATATTTGGGTGATTTCCCGAATCCACACGTCTGCAATTTCGACATGTTTCACATGGAACATTTCCATTTGGTTGCTCACATAGCATTAATTTGACAAAAAAGGTCATAATATCTGCCTTGCCTGTCCCTTTTTCGCCATCAAAAATATATGCATGTGCTAATCTATTTTTGTCAAAAATCGTTTGAAGTTGCTTCATTACGACTGGCTGTAGCGTGAATAGCTCTTCAACATTCTTGGCCATACATTTTAATTCCTTCCTGTATCTACAACAAAAAGTGTAACTGTCTCCAATTTTTACTTTTTGAAAAGAAACATTACAGTGCTTCCTAGTTTAGTGGCAAGCTGCCAAATCAAAATTTGAAAAAAGCCCGCGCCTAAATGAGAATGAGACACGGGTTTTACATATATAAATTAATTAGTAAGCCTTTAATCTCACCGATTTTATCAAGGAGGTCTATCGCTTCTTTTTCCTCATCTAAGAGATCTTGGGCAAGTTCGACAAGACGTGTATCAATAGTTTCAATGATTTTTAATCGTCTGCCTTCGCCAAAACGATTCCATGTATGTGATTGTTTTAAATCCATTCCATGTTCTACTGTCTCTTGTAGAAATCGTTTTACAAGCATTTTAAACTTAGCAAGTTCCCGTAAATTACGTGATCTTGCAACACGATCACCAGCACTCGAAATATCTCCTAATAAACGTGTTAGTTGCTCTGTTTGTAGCTTGTTACCTTGCTTAACGACCATATCTCCAAATCGGTTATTTTGATTATTATTTTGTAGTGGCTCATTGCGATTTGTATTTAACCCGACACGTATATCTTGATTAATCTTCAAGCTGGTTTCGCCCCCACTATCTTTATCAATTTCTCCCTGCATTGGGATAAATATCAGGCTCATATGATAAGCCTAATATCAGTGACCTCTTACGAATGGAGGCTACTTATTAAAAATGATGGAATTGTTCAATTGGTAAAACAAATACAGTAGCTCCTCCTACCTCTACCTCCACAGGGTAAGGTATATAGGAATCGGCATTTCCTCCTAATGGAGAAACTGGTGCAACCATTTGCTCCCGTGCTCGACAATTATCCCGAATAATATCTAAAAGTTTGGGTATGAGAGAGTCTTCAGTTCCTATAAGAAATGTCGTATTTCCTGAACGTAAAAATCCTCCTGTGCTCGCTAATTTAGTTGCGCGAAACTGATTTTTCGTTAAAGCATTTGATAAGCGACTGCTATCCTGATCTTGCACTACAGCTACGACTAACTTCATTCGCACTCACCCCTTTTATAAAATTCACCTAAATAGGTTTTCATACTATTCCTAAGCATTTATAAACATTAATACTTCGACTGTTATCCATGTGAAATTAATTACACCTCGGCATAATTACATCCATATTTTATCAAGCTTGCTCGTAATTCAGTAGGTATCTGTTGAATTAGATAAAATAATGGATAGTATCATTATATCACAATGTTGTGGACAACTTCATGCTTTTAGTGCATTGCTTCCAATAATAATAACCATACATCTTCAACAACATGCTCAATATGTTGGTCTGCATTCACTACACGTATACGTTCTGGGTACCGCTCTACTAGTTGTAAATATCCTTCACGTACCTTCTGATGAAACGGCAAACTTTCAACATCTAAACGATTTATTTCTCTCTTGTTAGTTGCATGAATACGTGCTAATCCAACTTCTGGAGGAAGGTCAAATAATATAGTTAAGTCAGGTAATTTCTTACCGATAGCAAATTCGTTAATAGAAAGTACCTCATCAACACCTATTCCTCTTGCATAACCTTGATAAGCTAAAGATGAGTCGATAAAACGATCACATATTACCAACTGACCAGCATCTAAAGCTGGTTGTACTTTTTCAAAATAATGCTGACTTCTTGCTGCAGCATATAACAATGCTTCTGTTCGCTCGTCCATAGCTGTATGTGCAGGATTTAAAATAATGGTTCTTATCTTTTCTGCAATTTCAATGCCGCCTGGTTCTCTTGTTGCTAGAACGTCAATATTTTTTTCTGCTAGTCGCTCAGCTATCATTTGAATGATTGTTGTTTTCCCTGCTCCCTCTGGACCTTCGAATGTAATAAATAAATTGCTTTTCATGCTGTTATTGCCTCCAACTATCTAATGACCTGAATCATTTTTTCTGCTAATCGATGATTTCCTTGGAATGTCGCTCCTGCTGCTAATAGCTCTTCCAGTTGACTTAATTTTGCTACGGTTATTCTTTCTCCTGGAACAAGTAATGGAATACCAGGCGGATAAGGAATAATCATACTTGCTGAAACCCTTCCCATTGTACGCATATATGGTAACCATTCTTTACTTAATGATGCAATTTCATTAAAGGTATAAATAGGTTCAGTAATAGGTACAAAATGATAGGCTGTTTGAGAAGAAGCTATGCTATCCGTTTTAGCTGTGTTTAATAGCATTGTTATAGCTTCTTTTATGCGGACTCTTATTTCAGCAAATGGGTAAGGATGTCCTTGCTTCAGTAAAGGTAACACAAATAATACTTGATTCGCATCAGCTAGCTCTCCATAGACATGCTTGGCCTCCAGTACCTCCTGTAATTGAAAACCACTATAACCATTGACACGTAACAATACCTTAAGTGGATCATCTACTTCAATTACTTCTAAGGAACCAATTGATCGTAATGCTTCAATCCATTGATTCTTTTTTTCTATTATATATGCCCCATCACTCTCCATATATGTCTGTACATAATAGCGAGCATCATCTAATGAGGCTAATAATACATAGGATGGGCTACTAGATTGCAGCATACGTAGATAGTGATGTATTTTGTCAGCATCAATTAATTTCGACTTAACATGCATAAAGGATGCCATCGTCATTGCAGGTAATGTCTTATGTGCCGATTGTACAACGACATCTGCTCCTAATGACAAAGCGGTTGGTTGAAATAATGTACACGCATTAAAATGAGCGCCATGTGCCTCATCCACTAAGACAGGGATTTTTTTTTCATGACAATAAGCAATTTGTTGCTGTATTTCATTCGATGTCATCCCATAATAAGTAGGATATGTTAAAACGACCGCTTTCGCCTCTGGATAATTTTTCACTGCTTCTTTAAGATCTTTATAAGTGACATGCGTTGCTGTTAACGTTCGCTCATCCCAGATTGGTGAGACAAAAATAGGCTTAGCCCCCACAAGTTCAATGGCGTGGAAAATTGATTTATGGGCATTACGTTGGACAATAATGGTATCGCCTTTATCGCATGTAGCATAAATCATCGCTAAATTTCCAACAGTAGAACCGCCCACTAGAAAGAAACTCTTCATTGCTCCATATGTATCTGCTAGTAAATTTTCTGCTTCTAATATCATTTCCTCAGGGTAATGCAAATCATCTAAACCTGTTAATTCGGTTACATCATAACGCATAACATCTTTAAATGCTTGCGGAAGATGGGACAGTTCGCCATGCTTATGACCTGGGACATGAAAAGAAATATTTTGTTGTTGTCTAAAACGTTCTAATCCCTCTATAATTGGCTTTTTCTTTTGCAAAACAAACACCCATTTTCGTTAGATTCTTATTTAATTATACGAAATTATAACGAGATAAAAAAGCTATCCCTCAACAAGGTTCTCCATATTTGTTTGTTGAACTAAAATTTTTCAACAAAACGTCTTATTATCTCTGTTTCCATTGCATCTAGTTTACTTTGAGTTTACTCCAAAGGAATCATCGTTTAGAGGCTATGTGACAACATAATTTAGTCACGCCGGCATTCTATTTCAATAGATATTTGAATAGCCACTAAAAAGCAGACATTCTTTACCTCATTATCGAAGAGAGAACATTTAGTAAAAAAACATTGGCTCATTCCATATAAAAACCGATTATTGCCGTTATCTGCAATAATCGGTTCTCCCACCCTTTTTCACAAAACTATTCTTTCACCACTTTAACGGCCATTTCCTTTACTAATTGCTCCACTAGTCTTGGGACAAAATTATCTAAAACTGGATTCATCATTCCTGCTAAAAAGCCGCTAGCCTTCATTGTTAACTTACCAGTAAGTTGCAATGATTGATCTTGATTTTGTTTTATTTTAAATGAACCATCGCCATTTATCGGATCGGATAAGCCCTCCAAATCAAAAAATATCTGATGAGCCTCTGATTTTTTCACCTTCAGCTCCACTTTAACAGCTTTTTGAATAATGCCAAAATCTCCTTGAAAGACCCAAATCATATCATTTTCATTCAGTAATTCGTGGTGTAAGTAACCTGGTATTAAAACAGCCCATTGTTCTTTATTTTGAATAAATTCCTCTAACTTTTCTTTCTGCATACTGATATTCTTACTATATTGTCCAGTTGCCATTACATTGCACCCCTTTGTGTGTTTTAATCACTCCATTAAACTTTAACATTTTATAGATCTCTAAATAAATAAAAAAAACCACTGATTTCTCAGTGGTTACTTTGTTGCCTAGCGACGTCCTACTCTCACAGGGGGAAGCCCCCAACTACCATCGGCGCTAAAGAGCTTAACTTCCGTGTTCGGTATGGGAACGGGTGTGACCTCTTTGCCATCATCACTAGACTATGGTCGACCTTCAATACACGGCGTATTACTGCGTCAGCTGCTCTCGTTCAATCAGTCACGTACAGAAGTACGCTCCTTCAATCACTCGTTTGCTTCCTTGTTCTACTTGTGTCTTGAAGCTCTTTTTTTATTGAAAGTTTTGTTCTTTCAAAACTGGATAAACGTGCATTGAATGGTTCAAACGTTTTGGTTAAGTCCTCGATCGATTAGTATTCGTCAGCTCCATGTGTCACCACACTTCCACCTCGAACCTATCTACCTCATCGTCTTTGAGGGATCTTACTTACTTGCGTAATGGGAAATCTCATCTTGAGGGGGGCTTCATGCTTAGATGCTTTCAGCACTTATCCCGTCCACACATAGCTACCCAGCGATGCCTTTGGCAAGACAACTGGTACACCAGCGGTGTGTCCATCCCGGTCCTCTCGTACTAAGGACAGCTCCTCTCAAATTTCCTACGCCCACGACGGATAGGGACCGAACTGTCTCACGACGTTCTGAACCCAGCTCGCGTACCGCTTTAATGGGCGAACAGCCCAACCCTTGGGACCGACTACAGCCCCAGGATGCGATGAGCCGACATCGAGGTGCCAAACCTCCCCGTCGATGTGGACTCTTGGGGGAGATAAGCCTGTTATCCCCGGGGTAGCTTTTATCCGTTGAGCGATGGCCCTTCCATGCGGAACCACCGGATCACTAAGCCCGTCTTTCGACCCTGCTCGACTTGTAGGTCTCGCAGTCAAGCTCCCTTGTGCCTTTACACTCTACGAATGATTTCCAACCATTCTGAGGGAACCTTTGGGCGCCTCCGTTACCTTTTAGGAGGCGACCGCCCCAGTCAAACTGTCCGCCTGACACTGTCTCCTGCCCCGCTAAGGGGCATGGGTTAGAATTTCAATACAACCAGGGTAGTATCCCACCGACGCCTCCTTCGAAGCTGGCGCTCCGAGATCTCTGGCTCCTACCTATCCTGTACAAGTTGTACCAAAATTCAATATCAGGCTACAGTAAAGCTCCACGGGGTCTTTCCGTCCTGTCGCGGGTAACCTGCATCTTCACAGGTACTATAATTTCACCGAGTCTCTCGTTGAGACAGTGCCCAGATCGTTACGCCTTTCGTGCGGGTCGGAACTTACCCGACAAGGAATTTCGCTACCTTAGGACCGTTATAGTTACGGCCGCCGTTTACTGGGGCTTCAATTCGCAGCTTCGCTTGCGCTAACCACTCCTCTTAACCTTCCAGCACCGGGCAGGCGTCAGCCCCTATACGTCACCTTACGGTTTTGCAGAGACCTGTGTTTTTGCTAAACAGTCGCCTGGGCCTATTCACTGCGGCTCTCATGCGCTTGCACGCTCAAGAGCACCCCTTCTCCCGAAGTTACGGGGTCATTTTGCCGAGTTCCTTAACGAGAGTTCTCTCGCACACCTTAGGATTCTCTCCTCGACTACCTGTGTCGGTTTGCGGTACGGGCACCTCTCACCTCGATAGAGGCTTTTCTTGGCAGTGTGAAATCAGGAACTTCGTCCATACGGACTCGCCATCACAGCTCAACGTTACAGTGTGCGGATTTGCCTACACACACGCCTTACTGCTTGGACGCGCATAACCAACAGCGCGCTTACCCTATCCTACTGCGTCCCCCCATTTCTCAAACGGTGAGGAGGTGGTACAGGAATATCAACCTGTTGTCCATCGCCTACGCCTATCGGCCTCGGCTTAGGTCCCGACTAACCCTGAGCGGACGAGCCTTCCTCAGGAAACCTTAGTCATACGGTGGACGGGATTCTCACCCGTCTTTCGCTACTCATACCGGCATTCTCACTTCTAAGCGCTCCACCAGTCCTTCCGGTCTGACTTCAACGCACTTAGAACGCTCTCCTACCACTGACATCGTAGATGTCAATCCACAGCTTCGGTGAATCGTTTAGCCCCGATACATTTTCGGCGCAGCGTCACTCGACCAGTGAGCTATTACGCACTCTTTAAATGATGGCTGCTTCTAAGCCAACATCCTGGTTGTCTGTGCAACGCCACATCCTTTTCCACTTAACGATTACTTTGGGACCTTAGCTGGTGGTCTGGGCTGTTTCCCTTTTGACTACGGATCTTATCACTCGCAGTCTGACTCCCGTGTATAAATATCTGGCATTCGGAGTTTGTCTGAATTCGGTAAACCGGGATGGCCCCCTAGTCCAAACAGTGCTCTACCTCCAGTATTCTCATCACGAGGCTAGCCCTAAAGCTATTTCGGAGAGAACCAGCTATCTCCAAGTTCGATTGGAATTTCTCCGCTACCCACACCTCATCCCCGCACTTTTCAACGTGCGTGGGTTCGGGCCTCCAGTAAGTGTTACCTTACCTTCACCCTGGACATGGGTAGATCACCTGGTTTCGGGTCTACGACCACGTACTATTTCGCCCTATTCAGACTCGCTTTCGCTGCGGCTCCGCCTTCTAAAGCTTAACCTCGCACGTAATCGTAACTCGCCGGTTCATTCTACAAAAGGCACGCTATCACCCATTAACGGGCTCTAACTACTTGTAGGCACACGGTTTCAGGATCTCTTTCACTCCCCTTCCGGGGTGCTTTTCACCTTTCCCTCACGGTACTGGTTCACTATCGGTCACTAGGTAGTATTTAGCCTTGGGAGATGGTCCTCCCGGATTCCGACGGAATTTCACGTGTTCCGCCGTACTCAGGATCCACTCAGGAGAGAACGAACTTTCGACTACAGGGCTTTTACCTGCTCTGGCGGACCTTTCCAAGTCGCTTCATCTAACTCGCTCTTTTGTAACTCCGTATTGAGTGTCCTACAACCCCAAGAGGCAAGCCTCTTGGTTTGGGCTCTTCCCGTTTCGCTCGCCGCTACTCAGGGAATCGATTTTTCTTTCTCTTCCTCCAGGTACTTAGATGTTTCAGTTCCCTGGGTCTGCCTTCAAGACGCTATGTATTCACGTCAAGATACTACGCGATTAAACGTAGTGGGTTCCCCCATTCGGAAATCTCCGGATCAAAGCTCACTTACAGCTCCCCGAAGCATATCGGTGTTAGTGCCGTCCTTCTTCGGCTCCTAGTGCCAAGGCATTCGCCGTGCGCCCTTAATAACTTAACCAAGTTATTAAGCCTATAAAAAAACTTAAAAAATAAATGTGTTTGTTACAATTTCAATGTCGTTTTATCCAGTTTTCAAAGAACAAATTTTGAAGCTTTTCATTCAAGAAGAATGAACCTTCAAAACTGAACGCAAAACGTAATCTTACAAACCCTAGGTTTGTATTCCGAAATAATCCTTAGAAAGGAGGTGATCCAGCCGCACCTTCCGATACGGCTACCTTGTTACGACTTCACCCCAATCATCTATCCCACCTTCGGCGGCTGGCTCCAAAAGGTTACCTCACCGACTTCGGGTGTTACAAACTCTCGTGGTGTGACGGGCGGTGTGTACAAGGCCCGGGAACGTATTCACCGCGGCATGCTGATCCGCGATTACTAGCGATTCCGGCTTCATGTAGGCGAGTTGCAGCCTACAATCCGAACTGAGAACGACTTTATCGGATTAGCTCCCTCTCGCGAGTTGGCAACCGTTTGTATCGTCCATTGTAGCACGTGTGTAGCCCAGGTCATAAGGGGCATGATGATTTGACGTCATCCCCACCTTCCTCCGGTTTGTCACCGGCAGTCACCTTAGAGTGCCCAACTAAATGATGGCAACTAAGATCAAGGGTTGCGCTCGTTGCGGGACTTAACCCAACATCTCACGACACGAGCTGACGACAACCATGCACCACCTGTCACCGTTGCCCCCGAAGGGGAAACTATATCTCTACAGTGGTCAACGGGATGTCAAGACCTGGTAAGGTTCTTCGCGTTGCTTCGAATTAAACCACATGCTCCACCGCTTGTGCGGGCCCCCGTCAATTCCTTTGAGTTTCAGTCTTGCGACCGTACTCCCCAGGCGGAGTGCTTAATGCGTTAGCTGCAGCACTAAGGGGCGGAAACCCCCTAACACTTAGCACTCATCGTTTACGGCGTGGACTACCAGGGTATCTAATCCTGTTTGCTCCCCACGCTTTCGCGCCTCAGTGTCAGTTACAGACCAGATAGTCGCCTTCGCCACTGGTGTTCCTCCAAATCTCTACGCATTTCACCGCTACACTTGGAATTCCACTATCCTCTTCTGCACTCAAGTCTCCCAGTTTCCAATGACCCTCCACGGTTGAGCCGTGGGCTTTCACATCAGACTTAAGAAACCACCTGCGCGCGCTTTACGCCCAATAATTCCGGACAACGCTTGCCACCTACGTATTACCGCGGCTGCTGGCACGTAGTTAGCCGTGGCTTTCTAATAAGGTACCGTCAAGGTACAGCCAGTTACTACTGTACTTGTTCTTCCCTTACAACAGAGTTTTACGAACCGAAATCCTTCTTCACTCACGCGGCGTTGCTCCATCAGGCTTTCGCCCATTGTGGAAGATTCCCTACTGCTGCCTCCCGTAGGAGTCTGGGCCGTGTCTCAGTCCCAGTGTGGCCGATCACCCTCTCAGGTCGGCTACGCATCGTCGCCTTGGTGAGCCGTTACCTCACCAACTAGCTAATGCGCCGCGGGCCCATCCTATAGCGACAGCCGAAACCGTCTTTTAGTGTTTCACCATGAGGTGAAACAGATTATTCGGTATTAGCCCCGGTTTCCCGGAGTTATCCCAAACTATAAGGTAGGTTGCCCACGTGTTACTCACCCGTCCGCCGCTAACGTCGAAGGAGCAAGCTCCTTCTCTGTTCGCTCGACTTGCATGTATTAGGCACGCCGCCAGCGTTCGTCCTGAGCCAGGATCAAACTCTCCATAAAAGAAATTTGAATAGCTCAAATTGTTTTGCTGGCATCATTTTGATGTCCAAAATTTTGTTTCGTTCACTAACAGAAGTTAGTTACTGAAAACTTTATTGATTACGTTTTGCTTGTTCAGTTTTCAAGGTTCATTTCGTTAACCACTGTTTTAGCAGCAACTCTTATATAATACCATGTCGTATATAATGTGTCAACATAAATTTTTAATTTATTTTCGTTTCAATCAGTTATATTAGCGACTTTTATAACTATATCATATTCTTTTCATATTGCAAGCTTTTTATAAAAAAAATATTAAAGCTGTTATTCCTAATACACCCGGAATACCTAAGACGGCAATAGTTAAGACTGAAAATAGATTGATGGGTACATTATATCCTATATAACCAATACCTAAATGGATTATAAATAATAATAGAAAAGCAAATGCAAATCTAAACCAAAACACCGATAACCCTTCTAAAATCTTACCTAGTTTAGCATGTCTTATTATTACATAAAGAAAAAGAAGCCCTACAGGAATACTAATACTCATAATTACTAACCAAGACAATATGGTTGCCCCCTCAATTAAATAATTATGAAAGTTTATGTTTCCTGTATCGCTTCTATGAATATTTAAATAAGAACTATTTTATTAATACCTTGCGAATTCTAGCTTCCTTAAATAAATAGAAATGAATACTTTCTGCTGTTTTGCGTTGAGCAATTACCCCGAGATCATAGTCATCCATTAATTCTTCTATTATCTTCGCCTGCTGTAAATCCTCTTTTGTTTCTTTTATAAGATTCACAAGCCTATCATCGAATTCTTTTTTTAACTTTCCTTTACTACGGAAGAACATATTAATCCCTCACTCATAATTCGCGTCGGCCTTCCATTGCCTTAGATAGCGTAACCTCATCTGCGTATTCTAAATCTCCCCCTACTGGCAATCCATGCGCAATACGAGTCGTACGAATCCCTGAAGGTTTGACAAGGCGAGATATGTACATAGCTGTTGCCTCACCTTCAATTGTTGAATTCGTAGCTAAAATAAGCTCTTGTACACTTTCATCTTGCAAACGCACTAACAAGGAAGCAACATTAATATCCTCTGGACCGATACCATCCATTGGAGAAATTGCACCTTGAAGTACATGATACATGCCGTTGTAGTCACGCATTTTTTCCATTGCAATAACATCCTTTGTATCTTGCACAACACAAATAATAGAATGATCTCGCTGCTTGTCTGCACAAATGTGACATGGGTCTACATCTGTTATATTGCCACAGACAGAACAGTAACTCAGGTTTCGTTTAGCATCAATCAATGCTTTAGAGAAAGATAATACATCGTCTTCTTTCATAGATAACACAAAAAACGCCAGACGAGCCGCGGTTTTCGGCCCGATACCTGGCAATTTCATAAAACTATCGATCAATTTAGATATTGGTTCTGGGTAGTACATATGATTACCTCCTAGAATGGAAGGTTTAAGCCTTGAGTGAATTTACCCATCGTTGAGTTTGTTTTTTCTTCTACCTTTTTCAACGCTTCATTTGTTGCAATAACAATTAGGTCTTGTAACATTTCGATGTCTTCTGGGTCTACTACAGCTTCATCTAGATTTACTGACACTACTTCACGCTGACCAGAAACTGTTACTTTTACCATGCCGCCGCCTGCAACACCTTCAAATTGCTCAGCATTTAAAGCCTCTTGAGCCTCCATCATTTCCTTTTGCATTTTTTGCATCTTTTTCATCATACCTTGCATATTTCCCATTCCACGCATAAATGTCTTCCTCCTAAAAATTTAATCTTCAATAATTTCAACAAAATCTTTACCAAAGAGCTTTTCAGCCTCTGTCACAAGTGGATCTTGTGAAGCAAGAGGTTGGGCATCATCGATAAATGGTTCATCTGGCATTTCTGCCGGTGGTGGCTCTAATAATTCTTCTCCATGCTCTGAGACAGCCTGTGATTTCTTTTGCTGTAGACTGTGATCACGGATAAACTCTTCACGCATTTTCAACCAAGATTCTTCTGGTATACATAGCATCTCGTACATTGTACCAGTTTGCCCAGCAATTAATTGTGTAAAGTGAGCCTTTAAAGATTGGTTATCGGCAACCATCTGACAATGAATATCATACTTGAATTTTAACACAAAAGCACTCGAAGATGCCGCAACAGGTTCAGCCTCTGCTAAAAGAGCCGATTGAGATTTTTGCATTTGATTTAATGCTTGTGCCCAAACTGACTTGATACGTTGCACATCTTGCTTTGTAGCATCTTTCAACACTTCCTGAATACGACCAGTGGGTGCTTTATAGCCATTCGGGTTTTTAGCACGAGGTCTTTGCTCTTTTTGCGCTGACGTCGTTTGCACAGGAGTTCCTGTTTGCAGTTGCAAGGATAATTGTTGAACCATCTGCTCAAGCGCTACCACCTTTTGCGTGAGTTCTGAGCTTTGTACAGTTTCGTTCATAGCCACTGTTTGATGCGCTAACCCTCCCGAAAATTGTGCCATTTTAAGCAATGCTGTTTCTAAGTAAATTTTCGTATGGTGAGAGAAACGCATCTCCTGCTGTATTTTTGCGAGTATATCAATATAGCCATAAAGCATATCTGGAGCAAATTCGTGTGCTAAAGTAAATACACGCTCCTCAGGGGACACTAACTCTAAAAGTTCAGCTAAATTATCACTTGTTTGAAGTAATAGTAAATCGCGGAAAAAAGTAATTAAATCTTCTGAAAGACGCAAGGGATCCTTGCCATCAGCTATAAGTTGCTCTAAAAGAGCTAACATTTGAGCAACATCTTTTACTTTCAATGCTTCAGCTAAGTCATAAAAAACATCCTGACTAATTGAACCTGTAACTAATAATGTGTCCTCAAGCTTTAATTTTTCGCCACTAAATGACACAACTTGGTCTAGCAAACTTAAAGCATCACGCATTCCTCCTGCGGCTGATTGTGCGATCACCTTTAAACCTTGTTCTTCATATGGTAAATCAATATCTTCTAGGACAACCTTCATACGTTCAATAATATCATTGGTAGAAAGTCGCTTAAAATCAAAGCGCTGACAACGAGAAATAATCGTTGCAGGCAATTTGTGAGGCTCTGTCGTTGCTAAAATAAATACAGCATGAGGAGGTGGCTCTTCCAAAGTTTTTAAAAGAGCGTTAAAGGCACTTGTAGAAAGCATATGCACTTCGTCTATGATGTACACCTTATATCTACTGCTTGCAGGAGCAAAGCGAACCTTTTCTATAATATCCCTAATCTCTTCAACACGTGAATTCGAAGCCGCGTCAAATTCAATGACATCAGGATGGGAGCCATCCGTAATACTTATGCATGTAGCGCATTCATTACACGGTTCTTTCGATGGTGCATGTTCACAATTTAAAGCCTTCGCAAAGATTTTGGCTGTACTTGTTTTCCCTGTACCACGCGGCCCAGAAAATAAGTAAGCATGCGTTGTTTTATTTGCTAGGAGAGCATTTTGTAGCGTTCTTTTGACATGTGCTTGGCCAGACATTTCTCGAAAAGATTGCGGTCGATACACACGATAAAATGCTTGATACGTCACTGATTTCCTCTCTCCTTCTCCATTTAATTGAATAGTTATATTATAGCATTTGCCTTCTTATATAGAAAATGAAGTTACTAAATTTAAAAATAAAAAAGCACCCGCCTTATAGTAGACGGATGCTTTGAATTGGCAAGTTAATGCCGTGCACCTTTCCTTGACAGCCGCACATAAGCGTTACTCTTGTCGTTAGCTCGGATTAGGCAACCCCGCGGCACATGGATAAGACCACTTAATGCTGCTTCCTTCCGGACCTGACATGGTTCATGGGTATCCATTGCGCAGGACCCAATCGTCAACACTACGTGCAAAAGGCAGACCAAACAATACGGACAGCCTCGAAAAAGGAATTCAGTCTCGCTAGAGCGGATTGCGAGTTACAGGACACCGCTACCTTCCCACCTAGCACGGCAATAACTAGTATACTGACAGTTTGTATAAATTGCAACTTAATGCACAAATTATTTATTTCCAAGCCCTGAATAAACTACTTAAATTTTTTTCAAAAAAATATTGACGAGTGTTTCTAGTTATGATAAATTTATTTTTGTCGATAAGACAGCAGAGCAATATAACATGGAGGTATACCCAAGTCTGGCTGAAGGGATCGGTCTTGAAAACCGACAGGCGGGTAACACCGCGCGGGGGTTCGAATCCCTCTACCTCCTCCATTTTTAAAATTTCCGACTACAATTGTAGCCGTTTTTTTTTTGCCAAAATTGTATGTATTACTTGTTAGATACCACTTCCGCCTCGGTTGTGGTATTTTTTATTATATGAATGATGGGAGGTTGTAATATTGCAATCGAAATTATCTATGACACGTGCTTCCCTTACTTGGATTTTCATTATTGCTGTCCTGACCGCAATTGGTAGTGAAATTAAAATTATGCCATTTGCTAATACAACATTTCGTTTTGGTTTAGGTACGATCATCTTCTTTTTATGCACACTACTTAAGCCTACACCGATTATTTTAGCCGGTATTGCAACAAGTATAGTGACAACAATTTTTCGTGTTATTAATTCCACGTTACACAATGTTCCAATTTCTGAGAGTCTATTTAACCATTTACCAGCCGCATTATTTTATGTATTGTTTGCAGTGTGCCTACAAATTTTAGATATTCAACAATATAGAGAAAAACCTTTAAAACTTGGTTTACTCGTCGCCTTTAGTGAGGTCATTAGTAATTTAGCAGAACAAATTTTTCGATTTTTTGTCCAAAATTATACTTTTTTATTTCTTCATGACCTCCTGATCCTATTAGCCGTAGCAATATTACGCAGTTTTTTTGTAGTAGGTATTTATAGCTCCATTTTGATTGCTGAGCAAAAAAAACGAGTACAAGAAATGCTCAATATCGGATCTGACCTCTATGTTGAGACCCTATACTTAAAAAAATCAATGAACCATATTGAAACTATTACAGCCAGCGGTTATGAATTATATCGACAGTTAAAAGTGCTAGGTTATCGAGCTGAAAGTTTACAGGCACTTCATATTGCCCAGGAAATCCATGAAGTGAAGAAAGATTCTCAACGTATATATGCTGGTATTTCGAAGATTGTGGGCGAAAGAAGCTTCGGCCCTTTTGTATTATCTGAATTATTGCATTATATTGAGGAAGGCAATAGGAAATACGCTGAATTACTCGGTAAGGATATACAATTTAATACATGTATAGACTTCGATTTTCAAACAAAGGAACATATTGCACTCCTTGCTCTTTTAAATAACTTATCTGCCAATGCTGTTGAGGCTATTGAAGAACAAGGTATCATTTCTATTGCTATTGGGCGCCAAGAAGATAATACTGTAATAACAGTATGTGATAATGGACAAGGAATTTCACAAGCAGATATTTCTGTTATCTTTGAACCTGGATACACAACCAAGTTCAATATTGATGGTGTAGCGGCAACTGGCATTGGGCTTTCACACGTTGCTGAATTAGTAGAAAAATTAAAAGGCTCAATAACCGTTGATTCAGACGATCAATATACAACGTTTAAAATCATAATTCCTACGCAAACTATTCAAACGGGAGAGACTTAAATGAGGTATTTTATTGTAGACGATGATCGTGCAAGTCGTGTTATGTTAAAACAAATTATTGAAGATAGCGGGCTAGGTACAGTTATTGGTGAGGCACGTAATGGTGAGGATGCCATACCACAGATTTTAATGACGCAGCCAGAATTTGTGTTAATTGATTTACTGATGCCCAAGCTCGACGGTATAGCAACAGTTGAGCAACTTATGCAAAATCGTTTTGAGGGACAATTTATTATGATTTCACAAGTTGTGAATAAGGAAATGGTTGGTGAGGCCTATGAACAAGGAATTGATTTCTTCATTCATAAACCAATCAACCGTATCGAAGTAGAAAATGTTTTGAAAAAAACAACTGAACAATTTCGACTTAAAAATTCGCTGTTAGTTATACGTCAATCACTTACAAACATTGAATTAACTGAACAAAAGGCTCATAAAGCAACATCACGAGATCATATTCAATCTATTTTAAATGATATGGGCATTGTCGGTGAAATTGGTAGTGAGGATATAATTGCCATTATAGAAACATTACTTGCACATCAGCATAAGATTGCACCTCTTCCTCCATTAAAGGAGCTGTATGAAGAAATTGCAGCTGTGACAAAGGCTACACCCGATGACATATTAAAGGAAAGTAAAGCCATTGAACAGCGTGTGCGCCGGACAATATTAGCTGCAATGATTAATCTTGCTAATTTAGGGGTTGTTGATTATACAAACTCTGAATTCGAGTACTATGCCCCACGCTACTTTGATTTTAAAGAGATTCGCCAGCTCATGACACAAATTGAAGACCACGATAATCGTAAAGCAAAGGTTAATATTAAGAAGTTTATTCAAGTTTTATATTCAGACATTTTAACAAAAGTAAATTAATTTTCTCGGATTTTGTCGGATTCCGTAAGTCCTCTGTATTATTAAAGTAAGGCGTGTCCTGAAAATTTAATACTAGGGGAGGTACAAAGGATTTGAAAAAGAAATTTAAAATCAGTTTAGCCGCTCAAATTTTAATCGGTTTGATTTTAGGGATCATTATTGGTGGTATCTTTTACGGAAACCCCAAAATTGAGACATATTTACAACCATTAGGGGATATATTTTTACATCTTATTAAGATGATTGTTGTACCGATTATAATTTCGACTTTAATCGTTGGTGTTGCTGGTACTGGAGATATGAAGCAACTTGGACGATTAGGCGGGAAATCTATTATTTACTTTGAAATTATTACAACTGTTGCCATCGTAGTTGGATTACTTTCTGCGAACATTTTCCAACCTGGTGCAGGTATAAATATGAATGAACTATCTCAAGGTGATATTTCAAAGTATGTATCAACAACTGAAGAAGTACAGCATGAGGGGCCATTTGATATCATTGTAGGCATTGTCCCAACAAATATCATTCAGTCAATGGCTGAAGGTGATATGCTTGCGATTATCTTCTTCTCAGTTCTTTTTGGTTTAGGGGTTGCTGCAGTTGGTGATCGAGGAAAACCAGTCTTAGACTTCTTCCAAGGGGTAGCAGATGCTATGTTCTGGGTAACAAACCTCGTAATGAAATTCGCTCCACTTGGGGTATTTGGTTTAATTGGTGTAACCGTTTCCAAATATGGGTTTGCCTCCCTGGTTCCACTTGCCAAATTGGCCATTCTTGTATATGCAACAATGCTATTCTTTATCTTTGTCGTTCTTGGCCTTGTGGCAAAATTCGCAGGAATTAGCATCTTCTATTTAATTAAAGTATTAAAAGATGAACTAATTTTAGCGTTCTCTACAGCAAGTTCTGAAGCTGTATTACCACGTGTTATGATGAAAATGGAGAAATTAGGTGCGCCAAAGGATATTGTTTCCTTTGTTATACCAACTGGTTACTCCTTTAACTTAGATGGATCAACACTCTACCAAGCCATTGCAGCATTATTTATTGCTCAAATGTACGGTATTCACCTAAGCATTGGTGAACAAATTACGTTAATGCTTGTACTAATGGTTACATCTAAAGGGATTGCAGGTGTTCCAGGAGTATCATTCGTAGTACTTCTAGCAACTTTAGGTACTGTCGGTATTCCACTTGAAGGACTAGCATTTATCGCTGGTATTGACCGTATTCTTGATATGGGACGTACAGTTGTTAACGTAATTGGTAACTCATTAGCGTCATTAGTAATGGCAAAATGGGAAGGTCGTTTCGATCGCGAAAAGATGAAAAATTACTTTAATGATAATGAAAATCTAGCGTAAGTTAAAAAAATCCTCACGATGTTGGATGGCATCGTGAGGGTTTTTTTATTTTGCTAATACTTTATCTAAATAAGCTATAATGGATTCTTTTCCATTGACATGTGCTTCCTGTGCACGCTTTTCATCTTTTTCGAGTTTGGCTTCTGCTGCTGCTACAATTTTTTCAGCCTCTTGCTGTGGCACGACAATCACACCGTCTACATCCCCAATTATATAATCACCAGGGAGAACTGTTACTCCCCCTATGGCAATGGGCACATTTACTTGACCACCACCATTTTTATTGCCTGCAGCTACGGTAGTACCTAACGAGAATATAGGGAAATTTAGCTCCCGAATTGCTTCAATATCACGGATTACGCCATCTACAACAATACCTTGTACACCAATGCCCTTTGCTAAGGAAATCACAAAATCTCCAGCTACCGCTCTATTCGTATTTCCTTTTGCATCAATTACTAAAATATCCCCTTCATTCGCTGCTCTAATTGCTTCCAATACTGCCCCGTTTTCACCATCTGGTAAACGTACAGTCACAGCTCGCCCTGCAATTTTAAAATGATCTGCTAACGGCTTGATATCACTACGCAAATTGGTATGCCCACCTGTCGCATCTGATATAGCTGTAGTTGGTAGATGCTGAAAGCTTACTTCCACTTTTGTCATACATAACACCCCTATTATGATTGATGAAAGCCTTACACTATTATTGTAAATAAAAAATATAGACTATTTCAATATATATCGAAAACAAATGGAAAAAATGACAACAGCATTTCACCATTATTTTTTATGAAATATGTGTATTGATATTAAAATGGCATCATCTATTTAAAGGATAGTGCCCTGTTTAAGATTAAATGATTTCGATAAACTGCTTGGATTGTTCATCTAATGCTTCAGCAGCAGATGCAATTTCACTAAAATCATTTGTAGTGACGGTAATTTGTTCATTCGTTTTATCCGCTTTTTCAGCTATCCTTGTAATACTGTCTGTCACCTGACCAATTTCTCGTTCAATCCCTTCTACATTATCTTTCACTTCTGAAATGGATTGCTCAACTCTTACAGAAAGCTTTCGAACCTCTTTGGCTACTACATCAAAACCTCTACCATATTCGCCAGCTCTAGCTGCTTCAATGGCCGCATTTAAAGCCAATAAATTAGTTTGTGAGGCAATCTCTTGAATCGTTTTGACAATGCCTTTTATAGAATCCGCTTGTTTTTGAAGCTGTGCAAGGTTACTTACATTTTCATTTGATTCCTGTGACACTACTTGAATGGTTTCCAGTAGGTCCTGGCTATTTTGAATACCAGCCTCTGAACGCTGATAAAGCTCTTTAGACATACTCTTCAATTTGTCGGCTACGCTCATTATCTCATTTTGACGTTCAGTAATATTAGCAGCTATTTTAGAAACACCTATTACTTTTCTTGTATTATTTGCGAAAACAGGCATATATGTCGCTTCCAACCAAATTCTTTGACCGTTAGCATCGATTCGCTCAACTTTATCCTGATAGCTATTTCCAGCTGTTAGATTACGCCAAAATTTATCATACTCGCTACTATTCGTAAAATCAGGCAAGCAAAGTTCTTTATGGTGCTTTCCTAACATCTCCTGTACGGTATAACCTAATGTTTGAGCAAATAGCTCATTGACGTATGCTACTCTTCTGTCCATATTAAAGCGGATAATTGCTATATTACGTTCAATGGCTTGTACTACTAAATCATCGGTTACTTGAGCATCTACACTGTGCATATACAACACCTCATTAATTTCTATTTTTTACTTAAAATATAATTATTTAACTTTTATATTACATAAAAAACATGGGAATGCTCACCCATGTTTTTTTAATAAACGTAAAACACCTTTCGATGTCGTTGCCACATGAAAGAGCGCCTTTTGTTCTGCACGTATAAAGTCTTCCTCTAACATTATTTTAAAATGCTTCAAAATTGCATTATAGAATCCATTTACATTATATAAAATGACAGGTTTTTCATGCAGTCCAATCTGAGCCCAAGTAAATACCTCAAAATATTCATCTAAAGTTCCTGCGCCACCAGGAAGAGCAATAAAGGCATCGGCTAACTCTGCCATTTTAGCCTTACGAATATGCATAGAGTCTACAAAATGAATCTCTGTTAATGAGGCATGTGCCAATTCTCTCTTCTGTAAATGAGTGGGCATCACACCAATTACTTCTCCACCCGCTGCTAAAACAGCATCGGCTACCTTCCCCATTAACCCTGTTTTAGAACCACCATAGACCACACCATGACCGCTGTTAGCTAGTGCTGTACCTAGCTCCGCCGCCTTCTCAGCATAAATAGGATTTTTACCTAAACCAGATCCGCAATACACTGCAATTCTTATAGTAATCCCTCCTATTCAAAAAACGTGCAACAATCAGCTATATATTGTCCCACGTTTTTTGGTCATTTACTTTTACTTTCGTAAATGGCTTGTTTGTTTTAGCATATGACTGATGCGGCTCACAATTGATTCAATGGCATCAGGATTTTTTAATAAATCATAATCGTTAATATCTAAACGAAGAACTGGACAGGAATTAAAGTTATTAATCCAGTTTTCGTAGCGTTCATGCATTTCTACCCAATAATCATTCGGTGTCTGTTGCTCCATGGCACGTCCACGCTCTTGAATACGACCAATAACTGCATCAATTGGTCCTTCAAGATAGACAAGCAAATCTGGATGCGGGAAATAGGGTGTCATCACCATCGCATCAAACAAATTTGTATATGTTTCATAATCTGTCGGACTCATTGTTCCTTTATCATAGTGCATCTTAGCAAAAATCCCAGTATCTTCGTAAATGGATCGATCTTGTACAAATCCTCCGCCATATTCAAAAATACGCTTCTGTTCTTTAAATCGCTCTGCTAAAAAGTAAACCTGTAAATGAAAGCTCCATTTTTCAAAGTCATCATAAAATTTATCAAGGTATGGATTCGTATCTACTTTCTCGAATGATGTACGAAAGTTTAGTGCCTCTGCCAATGCCTTTGTCATCGTTGATTTTCCTACACCAACAGTTCCTGCAATAGTGATGACTGTTTGTGGTGGAATATCATACTTCTCTCTTAAATTCATTATTGCAAACTCCTTTGTTGTAACGTATCTTTAATTATTTTTAAAACATGTTCTAAATCATTTGGATTTTTTACAAAATCAAGCTGATCTCCATTAAATCGAATAACTGGAATTTCAGGATGCATGTTCTCAAAATGCTGGATAAAGGAATGATAATCAGCCACAAGCTGCTCCATGTAATCTCGTGAAATCATCTTTTCAAATTCTCGACCACGCATGGCGATACGCTTCATTAATGTTTCAACGCTGGCATGTAAATAAACCACTACATTTGGAACAGGCATATCCTTCGTTAAAATTCTATAGATTTCCTCGTACTTGTCGTACTCAGTTGGCGCCAATGTACGTTTCGCAAATATTAAATTTTTAAAAATATGATAGTCTGCTACAACCGGTTTGGCATGCGCTAATCGAAATTTTTTAATATCCGTTAATTGCTTATAGCGATTACAAAGGAAGAACATTTCCGTTTGGAAACTCCACTCCTCAATGTTTTCATAAAACTTATTTAAAAAAGGGTTTTCGTCTACAATTTCTTTTAATAGATGGTAATTAAATGTCGCTGCTATCTCTTTTGATAAAGAGGTTTTACCAACACCAATCGGACCTTCTACCGTAACAAATGGAACCGTCACCAGAAGTTCCTCCTTTTTGTTCGATGGATTATCACGTTGTGCCCTACTTTGGCACCTCATTCATTAAATAAATCAGTACTTTTCATTCTATCATAGTAGGAAAATGAAAAACAGAATCAACCTATTGATTGTTCTAGTAAATTTCTCTGCGCGATTTTTCTCTAATTCATAGAAAAAAGACATCGAGAATATACTTCCCAATGCCCTTACAATTCTTATAATTTCACTCGCTGTAATCGTAGTGCATTCAATACTACCGATACCGAACTGAAAGCCATTGCCGCCCCTGCCACCCACGGAGCAAGTAGACCGATTGCAGCAATAGGAATACCTAATGTATTATAGGCAAATGCCCAAAATAGATTTTGTTTAATATTACGCATTGTTTTTCGACTCATTAGAATGGCATCTGCGATACTATTTAAGTCACCACGAATTAGCGTAATGTCTGCCGCTTCCATCGCAACGTCTGTTCCTGTACCGATTGCCATACCAATATTTGCGGTTGCCAGTGCAGGTGCATCATTAATACCGTCACCTACCATCGCTACTTTTTTCCCTTGAGCTTGAAGCTTTTTCACTTCATCTGCTTTGCCTTCAGGTAATACTTCAGCAATTACATGATTTACGCCTACCTCTGTTCCTATGGCTTGAGCAGTCCGTTCATTATCACCAGTCATCATAATGACCGTAATGCCCATATCCTGTAAACGATGAATAGCCTCTTTTGATGTATCTTTCACTGTATCAGCGACCGCTACTAAGCCTGCATATCGACCATTAATGGCAGCAAGCATCGCTGTTTTGCCGTTGCGTTCTAGTTGCTCCATGGTTGGTAATATATCATCAATATAAATTCCATATTGTTGCATTAATTTACGTGTACCAATGACAATACCTTGACCTGAGACAGTTGCCTGCACACCATAACCAGGTATTGCTTCGAAGAATTGAACTTCACCTAAAGCGATACCACGATCTTCTATACCGTGTACAATGGCTTCTGCTAGAGGGTGCTCTGATTGTTTCTCAGCTGCCCCAATTAAAGATAAAAAGCGTACTTCATCCTGCTCTGATGCTAATAAAACATCTGTAAGCTCAGGTTTACCATGTGTCACTGTACCAGTTTTATCTACAACTACTGTATCAATACTTTGTGTTTGTTCTAAATGTTCTCCACCTTTAAATAAAATACCAAATTCAGCTGCACGTCCTGAGCCTGCCATTATTGACGTTGGCGTTGCTAATCCAAGAGCACATGGACAAGCAATGACAAGTACTGCAATTAAAACCTCTAAAGCAGGTGTAAATTCACCAGGTCGAACCCATATAATCCAAATTAAAAATGTGACAATTGCAATGCCAACAACGATTGGTACAAAAATTCCTGAAATTCGATCTGCCAAACGTTGAATCGGTGCTTTTGATCCTTGAGCATCTTCTACCACTTTTATGATTTGCGCTAATGCTGTATCACGACCAACCTTTGTCGCTATCATTTTAATAAAACCATTTTTATTAATCGTAGAACCAAATAATGGATCGCCTTGTTTTTTATCAACTGGTAGACTTTCCCCTGTTAACATTGATTCGTCAACGGCTGTTATTCCCTCAATTACCTCGCCATCAACTGGTATCTTTTCCCCTGGTTTCACTAACATTACATCGCCAATGATCACTTCTTCTAAAGCAATCTCTTTTTCTACACCATCACGTACAACAATAGCAGTTTTGGCTTGAAGTCCCATTAGTTTTTTTATGGCTTCAGATGAGCGTCCTTTTGCTTTTGCTTCAAATAATTTACCTAATAAAATTAATGTAATTAAAACTGCACTCGTTTCAAAATAAAGATGTGGACCATGATGTGATCCTATCGTCACAATTGCTTGATAGACACTATAGAAATAAGCAGCTGATGTCCCCATGACCACAAGTACATCCATATTTGCACTGCCATTGCGTAATGCTTTATAGGCACCTACATAAAATTGCTTACCAATAATAAATTGCACAGGAGTAGCCAATAGCATTTGGACCCATGGATTCATAAGGAATTCTGGCATATATAAAAATGACGTAAAGGAAAAATGGCCGACCATCGTCCAAAGCAATGGTAAAGAAAGAATAGCCGAAAAAATAAATTTCCGTTGTTGCTGTTTAATGGCTTTTTCACGGTAATCCACTGTTTCCTGCTCATCTGCCTTTTGATGAGCACCATAGCCTAACTTCTCTACCTTTGCAATGATATCTGCCATGGACACTTCTGATGGATTAAACTCAATCACCGCTTTTTCCAGTGCTAGGTTAACATTGGCAGAAGAAATACCACTTAGCTTATTTAACCCTTTTTCAATGCGAGTCGCACAAGCTGCACATGTCATACCCGTAATATCAAGCTCAGTCTTTTGTTTAACAACACCATAACCTAGTGCTTCTATTTTCTTTTCAAAATCTTCTTCAGTTAGCTTTTTTGAGTCATACTTAATAGATGATTTTTCTAGCGCTAAATTAACCGTCGCTTGTTCTACCCCATCCATTTTATTTAAGCCTTTTTCTATACGAGTGGCACAGGCTGCACATGTCATGCCTGTAATTTGCAAATTCGCTTCTTTTATATCAGAACTCATTTACCTTTCACCTCTCCTTATACCAACAGGGGGTATATATTTTTGAAAATAAGAGAGTGCTACAGGAGCACTCTGCAACTACTATTTTACATCATAGCCTTGATCATCAATTGTCTCTTTAATTTGATCAATGGATACCTGTGCATCATCAAATGCAACATCAACTAAACCATCTGCTAAATTAACTTTTACTTGTTCAACACCAGCTAAAGCACCAACATTTTTTTCAACTGCACTTACACAATGACCACATGACATTCCTTGTACATTTAACGTTACGTTTTGCATAATAAAATCTCTCCTTTTAATATGGTTTATATTTATTTTTTCATTAACTTTTGAATCGTTACTACTAACTCATCTAAAACCGCTTCATCGCCCTCTGATAAACGATCTACAACACAACCCTTTAAGTGACCTTCTAATAATATTTTTGCCACACTATTTAATGCGGACTGTGTAGCAGATAGTTGCGTAATAATATCATCACAGTAAACGTCTTTATCAATCATTCCTTTAATGCCGCGAATCTGGCCTTCAATACGATTTAAGCGCGTTGTTAAATCCTTTTTCACACGCTCAGGGTGATGACTTTTTCGACAAGACGTAGCTCCCTCTGTATGACAAACATCATCTTTTACTGTGTCTTCCATTCTACCCCTCCTATCTCAACCTCATAATACTATACCCAAGAAGGGTATGCAAGCCATAAAAATTTTTTTATTCATGATGATGCTCATGATCATTTTTTAATTGGCATAAAATTGTATTTTCATGTTGATGTGATGCCGTTTCTAATTGAATGGTTACATGCTTAATACCCTTATGCTCAAGATTATGTTCAATTTTTCGTAGAATATGCTCACCATCAGCTATTTTTAACTGTTCATTGACAACCGCATGACAGGACAATACATTCGTTCCACTAGTAATTGTCCAGATGTGTAGATCATGGATACTTTTTATTCCATCCGTCTGTTCTATTAGTTGAATAATTTCCTGAACATCTACATTTGAAGGTGTTCCTTCCATTAAGACATGGATTGAAGCCTTTGTAACATAGTAGCCACTTCTTACTACTAATAAAGCAACAATTACGCTCGCAAGTGGATCTGCCCAGCCCCAGCCAAAAAACATAATTAATAAAGCCGCAACAATTGCCCCTACAGACCCTAGCATATCGCTAAGTACATGTAAAAAAGCGCCACGCATATTTAAATTATCTTTTGTGTCACTGCCACGCATCATAATCCATGCCACTAAAATATTAATGAACAAACCAATCGTACTAATAATAAGCATTCCTGAAGTAGCTACTTCAGGCGGATTGGCAAAGCGTTTAAACGCTTCATAGAAAATAAATAATGCTATCCCTATTAATGTAATACCATTTAATACAGCAGCTAAAATTTCAAATCGTTTATAACCATACGTTTTACTATAGCTAGCCGCCTTTTCTCCAAACATAAAGGCTAACATCGCAATACCTAAAGAGATAGAGTCACTTAACATATGACCTGCGTCTGATAAAAGAGCTAAGCTATTCGTTAAAAAACCACCAATTGCCTCTACTATCATATAGCCTGTAATAATAATAAACGACAGTAATAACACCTTTTTATTTGCACCATGTGTATGATCATGACCGTGATCGTGTTGATGTCCCATTTGTATTCCTCCATTTCATTTAATTATGTGTCGCATGCTCAATAGCTTGCTTCAATAAATTCATAATGTGATCGTCATCCTTAGAATAATACAAGGTTGTTCCCTCTCTTCGAAATTTCACTAAGCGTAAATTTTTTAAAAAACGTAATTGATGAGAAACAGTCGATTGGCCTAAATCTAAAATTTCAGCAATGTCGTTGACTGAATGTTCATCTGTACATAGTAAGTTTAAAATGCGAATTCGAGTCGGATCACTCAATGCCTTAAAGGTTTGAGATACTACAAATAATGTCTCTTCATCTAAATGCTGAATTGCAATTTTTTGTGTTTCTGAACTTTTTATTGTTTCATCCATAAAAGTTTACCCCATTCTTAAATATTTATATATGAGCATGTGTTCATGTATAAATATATAGGGTTATTTTAGGAATGTCAATAATCAACTATACCGAAGCCTAGTTGCATTCAGATTTAGCTTTGTGCTTACACAAAGCGTTCCTTTCTGATTCCTTGACACCCGCTGAAAGAAAGTTAAAAGTAGCAATTACCAATTAAGCAGGATAAACTACTTTATAAGGAGAGATTTTTAGTGGATATTTTTGAAACAGATCGTCTATTTATGAAACAAGCATTAAAGGAAGCCAAAAAAGCAGCTATACTTGGGGAAGTGCCTATAGGTGCTGTACTTGTTTACAATGGGGAAATTATTGCAAAAGCTCATAATTTACGAGAAACAACACAAAATGCAACAACACATGCTGAGCTAATGGTTATTCAAGAGGCTTGTAAAAAAATCGGCAGCTGGCGTCTCGAAAAAACAACACTCTATGTTACGCTTGAACCTTGCCCAATGTGCGCAGGTGCAATTTTGCAATCTCGTGTACCACGTGTTGTCTATGGTGCAAGAGATATCAAAGCAGGCTGTGTAGATTCACTCTATCGTTTATTAAACGATGCACGCTTTAACCATGAATGTGAAGTATCTGAAGGAATCTTAGCAGATGAATGTGGACAAATCTTAACCGATTTTTTTAAAGCTTTACGAGAGCGTAAAAAAGCTGAGAAAAAAGCACGTATAGCTTCGAAAAATGAGACTATCAATTAAAGAAGGTGCCTCCTAATGAGACACCTTCTTTTTCATCCTCAAAGTAATAGCAATATATATGAACTGTGTCGTAGCAGCAACAGCATCTTCATAGGTAATGAATATTAAGGTTAAATAGTTAATCGTCTGAAAACACATTCACTTCGATATAACTTTGCTTGTAAAGATACATCTGGTGGTCAATGAGTAACGTTCCACCATTAGCTTCCTGTAACTGGCCTTTTCTTTCTTCATTAGTATAGCGGCAACTTTCATTATGAAGAACTTGTGCTATAAAATCTTTCTCTGTTCTAGTTTCCCCTGTTAATAAAATCGAAGCATTTTTCTTGGCGCTAAGACTGGCCTTTTCAAGTTGAGACTTCATTTCAGTGTTAGTCGTAATGGAACTTTCTAGACGATAAGCCGTATGATTATCTCAAGATAGTTTATGTCCCAGGAAATTATCTAAGTATTTTAATTGCTTACTTTCATAAAAATGCTTTGAGAATTCAATTGCCTCCATAGCTTTCCATTGCTCCATAATGGGATAAGTTTAGCGATAAATAACTAAAACCATCTAATGTTGTAAGCTGTTGCCCATAGGTTAAAACGGATTTCCCTGATTGCATGACTTCAAAAACGGTACTTGTTTCAGGTGTTAAGCGAATTTCTAATTAATATATTTAAATTTGCTAGATTATAAAAAATTACAAAACCTTTCATGGGAGATTTCAATTTTGGAAAATTAAAAAAGCTATTTTAGATGCTCCCTTAAAGGATGGTCTAAAATAGCTTTCATTTGTTGTTTATTTTGGTGCGATTACGTCTTTACCGCCCATATAAGGTCTTAAAACTTCAGGAATCACTACGCTTCCATCAGCTTGTTGATAGTTTTCCAGGATAGCGGCAACTGTACGACCAATGGCAAGACCTGAACCATTTAATGTGTGAACATACTCTGGTTTTGCATTTGATTCACGACGGAAGCGGATATTTGCACGTCGTGCTTGGAAATCCTCAAAGTTAGAACAAGAAGAAATTTCACGGTACATGTTTTGTGCTGGAATCCACACTTCTAAATCATATTTCTTCGCTGCAGTAAAGCCTAAATCGGCTGTACACATTTTTAGTTTACGATATGGTAATCCTAATAATTGCAGTACTCTTTCAGCATGACCTGTTAATAGCTCTAACTGTTCGTATGATTCCTCTGGTTTTACAAAACGAACTAGTTCTACTTTATTGAATTGGTGTTGACGGATTAAACCACGTGTATCACGTCCTGCAGAACCTGCCTCTGAGCGGAAGCATGCACTGTACGCAGCAAAACCTTGTGGTAAAGCCTCAGCTGGTAATATTTCATCACGATAGAAGTTCGTTACTGGAACCTCTGCTGTTGGAATCATGAAATAATCCGTTTCTTCTAATTTGAATACATCTTCCTCGAATTTTGGAAGCTGTCCAGTACCTGTTAAGCTATCACGATTTACAATGACAGGTGGTAGCATTTCCTCATAGCCATGCTCTTCTGCATGTAAATCCATCATGAACGTCATTAATGCACGTTCTAAACGAGCTCCAAGACCACGGTAGAATAAGAAACGGCTACCTGTTACTTTTGCGCCACGTTCAAAATCCACAATTTTCAAATCTGTCGCTAGATCCCAGTGTGCTTTAATATCAAAATCAAATGCTGGAATTTCACCCCAAGTATATTCCTCAACATTGTCGTCCTCTGTTGTGCCTACTGGGACAGATTCATGAGGAATGTTTGGTAAACGCATCATCATATCTTTAAAGCGCTCTTCTACATCATTTAATTGATTGTCTAATTCTTTAATTTCATCGCCTACCTGACGCATACGAGCAATGACTTCATCTGCGTTTTCCTTATTGCGCTTCATAAGTGAAATTTGTTCAGATACTTTATTACGTTCTGCTTTTAATTCTTCCGTTTTAGCAATTAATTCACGACGCTTTGCATCTAAGCCTTCAAAGTCATCTAAGTTACCTAAATCTTCATTACGTGTTAATAGCATTTCTTTAATTTCCGCGAAATTATCGCGTACACGTTTAATATCTAACATATTCATACCTCCAATAGTTTCTTTAATGATGGGAAATTGTTGCATCAAAATAAACACAAAAAAGCCCTCATCCCTGGAAAGGGACGAGAGCTACCCGCGTTGCCACCCTAATTGACTAGGCGTATGCCTAATCCACTTATTTTATAACGACATTTCAGCCGGCTACAGCCTACTTCACTCACTTCGACTGTGCAACTCCAGGACGGATTCACAAGTGCTTTTATCAGCTTCCACCAACCGCTGACTCTCTAAAAAAAACGTGCTTGCTACTACTTCCCATCATCGTGTTCAATTATTTAAATTTTAACCATACTGTACTATATGAAAACAAATTTTGCAAGTCATACCATGGAGGAGACAAAATATTCAAGAATTCGCTTATCTGCTGTTAATTCAGGATGAAACGAACAACCTAATAAATGACCATCTTGCGCCAAAATTATTTTTCCGTCATGCTGAGCGAGAACATCAACATCTTTACCTACCGCTTCAATATGAGGTGCACGAATAAAAACTGCTGGAATACGTGCACCTATTTTAGGAATATCCAGTTGAACTTCGAAGCTATCTATCTGACGTCCAAATGAATTTCTTGCTACCGTCACATCCATAACTGCTAAATGCGGTTCGTCATCCACTAATTGATTGGCTAATAAAATTAATCCTGCACATGTGCCAAATACCGGTAAACCTTGCTGTGCAAGTTCACGGATTGGCTCTAGTAGGTCAAAACGATCCAGCAATTTTCGCATTGTCGTACTTTCTCCACCAGGTAGTACAAGTCCATCGAGATTCACTAAATCCTTCTTCTGTTTTACTAAAATCGCTTCACAATCAAGCCCTTCTAACATTTGGACATGCTCACGGACTGCTCCTTGTAATGCTAAAACACCAATTCGTTTCATTTTACCAGCCTCGCTCTTGCATACGCTCGTTTTGCCCAAGCTGTGCAATATCAATACCCTTCATTGGTACACCGAGCTCTTTAGATATTTCAGCAATTAGCTTATAGTCTTTATAGTGGGTAGTCGCCTCCACAATAGCACGTGCAAATTTTTCTGGATTTTCGGATTTGAAAATACCAGAGCCCACGAAAACGCCATCAGCTCCAAGCTCCATCATTAATGCAGCATCGGCTGGCGTAGCAACACCACCTGCCGCAAAATTTACTACTGGTAAACGACCAAGACGTTTAATTTCTCTTAATAATTCGAAAGGAGCCCCCAGTAATTTTGCCTCCGTCATTAATTCATCTTCTGTCATACCCACTACTTTACGTACCTGAGCATTTACTTTGCGAATATGTCGAACTGCCTCCACTATATTCCCTGTTCCTGGTTCACCTTTTGTTCGTAGCATTGACGCGCCTTCTCCGATACGACGGGCTGATTCACCTAAATCACGACAGCCGCACACAAACGGTACTGTGTAATCACTTTTTAATAAATGGTATTCTTCATCTGCTGGTGTTAAAACTTCACTTTCATCAATATAATCAACCCCCATTGCCTCTAAAACGCGTGCTTCAACGATATGCCCTATACGTGCCTTTGCCATAACAGGAATGGTTACAGCCGCCATTACTTCCTCCACAATACGAGGATCAGCCATACGTGCAACGCCACCTGCCTTACGAATATCTGAAGGTACCCTTTCTAATGCCATAACGGCTACAGCGCCTGCTGCTTCTGCTATTTTTGCTTGCTCTGCATTAATGACGTCCATAATAACGCCACCCTTTTGCATTTCTGCCATTCCACGTTTTACTAACTCTGTACCTGTTTGTTTCATTTTCTAACCTCCACCTTTATGATGAAGTTTAGTATAATAGAAATTGACCATATAAAAATATCCAGTTTTTAAAATAATCATAAGGTCAGGAGGTTATACAACATGGATATGCTTTTATTTCAGCTTGAAAGAGATAGTGATAAACCGCTTTATGATCAGCTTTATAACGGTATTAAGGATGCTATTATTTCCAAGAAAATAATGGTAGGAGAAAAATTACCGTCAAAAAGAAAATTATCCGATTTTTTAAATATTTCTCAAACAACAATTGAAATTGCTTATGCACAGCTATTAGCTGAAGGTTATATTATGTCTAAATCACGGGTTGGCTACTTTGTTGAAGAAATAGATGAACTACCCTACATTCAGCAAGACAATGTAACCTCCGTCAATGAGCATCCTAAGAAAAAAACATACAAAATTGATTTTAATCCTGGTTCTATTGATATCGATGCCTTTCCGTTTCAAACATGGAGAAAGTATGCGAAAGAGCTTTTTGACGATACCTCAAAAGAATTATTATTAACAGGTGAACCTCAAGGTGAACTTTCTTTACGTACAGAGATTGCAAATTATCTATATCAATCACGCGGTGTTGTCTGTCATCCAAAGCAAATCGTAATTGGCTCTGGTACTGAACAGCTTCTGCCTATGATCCTACGTCTTTTTAACGACGATACCTGCTTTGCCCTAGAAAACCCAGGGTACCCAGCCGTGCATCGTATGTTTTCGCAGCATAAGCGAAAAGTCTATCCGATTGCAGTGGATGAAGAGGGAATTATTATTCATGAGCTTGAAAAAACGAGCGCTAATGTCGTTTATATTACACCCTCACACCAATTTCCTACCGGTGCGGTATTATCTGCCACTAGACGGGCACAAGCTTTAAACTGGGCTGCTCAGAGCTCCTCACGTTATATTATTGAAGATGATTATGATTCGGAATTTCGTTATGCTGGAAAACCAATTCCTGCACTACATGCCTTAGATCGAAATGATACAGTGATTTACATGAGTACTTTTACAAAGTCATTAATGCCATCCTTGCGAGTAGCTTATTTTGTACTTCCACCTAAACTACTTGCCACATATAACGATGTCTTTAATTATTATTCATCTACTGTACCTCGCTTCGATCAGCATATCGTGGCAAATTTTATGCGAGACGGGCATTTTGCAAAGCACCTCAATCGAATGCGTAAAGTTTATCGAAAAAAACATGATAAGCTAACCTCCTTTTTAGAAAAATATTCTTCAGCGATTAAAATAACTGGTGAACAAGCTGGAATGCATATTTTATTAGAAGTACAGCACATTTTATCAGAAAAACAATTACAGCAACTTGCTTCTCAAGCGGAGATTGGTATTTATCCGTTATCTGCTTATAGACTAGACCATTATGAATCTTCACATGCTCAATTTTTACTTGGCTTTGGTGGAATACCTGTTCAAACAATTGAACAATCCATTGAACAGCTGATGGATTGTTGGGAAATAGAAAAAAATGACCCGTCTACTAGTTAGTAGATAGGTCATTTTCTTTTACGTTTCAATCAATTGAATCTGATAGTGTTCAAACCATGTATGAATTTGCCCTAAATATGCTAAAAGCTGAGGCCCTGCCATTAATTGCCCATACCATGGAATTTTAAAAGAGCTACCTCCCGATTCAATTAACTCTGCAAGCTTTTGTCGTTCAAATAGTTCATGTAAAATTGAATTTTTATCGTGAAGGATTTCTCTCAACCATTTTTGAACACCTGCTGTATAAACAGGGTGGTACGTTTTAGGATAAGGATTCTTTTTACGATACAACACTTCATCAGGTAATAAGTGTGCCATCGATTTTCGAAGTAATCCTTTTTCTATTCCATCCAAATTCTTCATTTCCCACGGAATATTCCAAGCATATTCCACAAGCCTATGATCTGCAAAAGGAACACGCACCTCTAAACTTGCCCCCATGCTCATACGATCTTTTCTTTCTAACAATGTTTGCATGAACCAGAGCATATTTAAATAAAACATTTCTCGATGTCTTGCTTCTGCAGGACTTTCTCCATCTAACAACGGTACTTCAGCCATTGTTTGTGTGTAGAGTTGATGTGCATAGGACTCAATTTTTAATTTTTTATCCCACTTCTCTTGAAGTAATCCACCTCTTTCAGACAATGAACGAATCCAAGGAAAACCTGAAGTTTTTTCTTGAAACCATGGGTATCCACCAAAAATTTCATCTGCACACTCTCCTGATAATGCTACAGTAAAATCTTTTTTTATTTCTCGACAAAACCATAATAACGATGAGTCGACATCTGCCATTCCAGGAGAATCCCGGACGATCACTGATTCTACTAATAAATCAATTAATTGTTGTTGCGTGATTTCCTCTGCATGATGTGTTGTCTGGAAAGTATCCGTCATTTTTTGAATCCAATACGTATCCGTTGATGTTTGGAAAGCATGTGGATTAAAGAAACGTTCATTATCTTCGTAATCGATAGAAAATGTATGCAATTTATGATTTTGTTGTTGAAATCTATTTGCTGCAATGCCGGTAATGATACTTGAATCAAGTCCACCTGAAAGAAATGTACAAATAGGTACATCTGAAATAAGCTGACGTTCAATCGCATCCGTCAATAAAAAACGAACATGCTCAGTAGTTTCCTCTAATGTTTCTTCATGCCTTTGGCTTTGTAGCTGCCAATATGGCCACTTTTTCAAGCCTTCTCTGGAAAACCGCATAGCATATCCCGGTCTTAATTCCTCGATATTTTGAAAAAGTGTCTTGCCTGGTGCTCTAGAGGGCCCTACAGCCATCATACTTGCCAATCCTTCCACATTTACACTTGCTTGAACCGTCGGATGTACCAACAAGGCCTTCACTTCAGATGCAAAAAGCACACCGCCTTGTTGCTCTGTATAATACAAAGGTTTCACACCTAATCGATCTCGGCATAAAAATAGTGATTGTGTTTGCTCATCCCAAACACCGAAGGCAAAAATGCCATTTAAAAAATCTACACATTTTTCTTTCCATTCAATATAGGCAGTTAATAACACTTCCGTATCTGAATGTGTTGTAAAGCTGTGTCCTCTTTTTAAAAGTTCTTTACGTAACTCTTCCGTATTATAAAGTTCGCCATTGTATGTAATGACATAGTTTACGCCATCATGTATTTTTTTCATTGGCTGTTTGCCGCCAATTAGATCGATAACTGCCAATCGTCGATGGCCAAATGCAATATGCTCACTACACCAAATATTTTCATCATCCGGCCCTCTTTTATTTAATGTTTGTGTCATCGATTTTAAAATTGTGTCACTTGTTCTTAAATCCCTTTGAAAACTAGCCCATCCTGTAATTCCACACATTTAGCCACATCCTTTCGCCTATTAGCTTATGCAGGACTATGCTAAAATGTGAAAAAGCACATGAATGCTTTATAACATTCATGTGCTTATTAACTATAGATTAAAATAGTCCCCCAACAAAGTCTGTAATGCCTCCCCATAAATTGCCGAAGAAGTTACCTATACCTTGGAAGAACAATGAAATACCGCTAGCACGCTCTACAGCCTCTGTTGTGACAACATCGGATGAAATATCCTTGCCATCGATAAAGCCGTAATCAGTGCCTTCTGTGCGCTCAATAACGACCTTTCCTACAACAGTGTCTTTCTTAACATCTGCCTCTAAACTCTTTTTATCTAAAACCAATGTAGGTTTATATAAATCTTTATCAGAAGACTTAATCATAAATGAAATTGGTTCTTTTACTGCAATCGCTACTTTGTCTTCTTTACCTTTTGTCACTTTTACCGTTTTTTGATCTTTGAATGTATAGTTCGCTGGTAAAATTTCTTGTTTAGAGAATTGTGAAAAACCATAATTAAATAATTTTGCTGTGGCATCAAAGCGAGCTGCATATGATCCTTGTCCATTTGCATCAACAGCTTTCATAACCACCGCAATCAAACGAGTACCATTGCGCTCTGCAGTACCTGTGAAGCAGTGACCTGCAAAGTTTGTTGTACCTGTTTTTAATCCATCTACCCCTTGATATTCATACACTAATCCAGGTAACATAAAGTTCCAGTTAGACATTTCAATGGCATCATCTGTGCCTTCACGGAACGTTTTCTTTGTAATTTGAGATGTTTCTAAAACCTTCGGGTGGTCTTTTAATAGATGATACGCCAATTTAGCTACAGATTTAGCAGGCATTACATTTTCGTCTTCTGGACCTGTACCTGATGGATGCATACCAAATAAATCAGCGTTATTAAGACCCGTAGAATTGACAAATTTATAGCCCTCTAAGCCAAGTTCCTCTGCTTTTTTATTCATTAACTTTAAAAATTCAGTCTCAGAACCCGCAATCGTTTCGGCAATAGCTACGGTTGCCGCATTTGCCGAATAAATGGCCATGGCTTCGTATAACTCACGGATCGTGTAAGAGCCATCTCTACGTAAAGGTACATTACTTAATGCACGATTTTGAGACATACGATACGTATAATCTGTTACTTGATATTCCTGTTCCCACTTAACTGTCCCTGCATCAATCGCGTCCAGTAACAGGTATTCAGTCATCATTTTCGTCATACTTGCAATACCTAGTGAAGTATCTGCGTTTTGTTCATATAAAATTTTCCCTGAATCTGCGTCAATTAAAATCGCAGCATCCACTGTTAATCCCAAATCTGTTTCCGCATTTGCCTTTGCAGGAATACCCGCAAAAATACTAAATAATAAAACAGGGATTAGGAGTAAACGTAATACGGTGTTCATTTTCTTTTTCACCTTTAAAGCCCTCCAAAAAAATAATCTTGTCCTCGACATTTTATCATAGATAACAACAACCGTGTTGACTCTCTACCATAAAAAAATGCTCTCGCGCCATCTTTGTAGACGATGCGAAAGCATAAAAGTTGCAAGTAATTTATTACATGGAATAGTTTGGTGATTCTTTTGTAATCTGTACATCATGTGGATGTGATTCACGTAGACCAGCACCTGTCATTCTAACAAATTGTGCATTATCTCGTAGGTGCTCAAGATGTGGTGCTCCACAATAACCCATACCAGCGCGAATACCACCAATCAGTTGGTAAATTGTATCAGCTAATGGTCCCTTATATGGAAGGCGACCCTCAATACCCTCAGGTACTAATTTTTTCGCATCCTCTTGGAAGTAACGATCTTTAGAACCTTTTTCCATTGCTCCGATAGAACCCATACCACGGTAAACTTTGAAACGACGTCCTTGGAAGATTTCTGTTTCTCCAGGAGATTCAGATGTACCTGCAAGAAGTGAACCAAGCATTACAACATTACCTCCAGCTGCTAGAGCTTTTACGATATCACCAGAGTATTTAATACCACCATCAGCAATAATTGTTTTACCAAGCTCACGGGCTACTGTAGCACAATCATATACTGCTGTAATTTGTGGTACACCCACACCAGCTACAACACGTGTAGTACAAATAGAACCTGGACCAATACCTACTTTAACAACATCTGCACCAGCTTCAAATAATGCACGTGCACCTTCTCCTGTTGCTACGTTACCAGCAATGATCTCTAACTCTGGGTAGGTTTCTCGGATTGAACGGATTGTTTGTAAAACGCCTTCTGAATGCCCATGGGCTGTATCGATTACTACAATGTCAACTTGTGCTTCTACAAGTTTCTCAATACGCACCATTGTATCTTTTGATACACCGACTGCTGCTCCTACTAGTAAACGACCATGTGTATCTTTAGCAGCATTCGGGAACTCAATTACTTTCTCGATATCTTTAATTGTAATAAGACCAGTTAATCTACCTTCTTCATCTACAATTGGAAGTTTTTCGATTTTATATTGTTGAAGAATTTTTTCAGCATCCTCTAAAGTCGTTCCTACAGGTGCTGTAATCAAATCTTCTTTTGTCATTACATCTTCAATTTTTAAAGAGTAATCAGAGATAAAACGTAAGTCACGGTTTGTAATAATCCCTACTAGCTTTTGATTTTCCATACTATCAACAATAGGTACACCAGAGATTCGGTATTTACCCATTAGATGCTCAGCATCGAAAACTTGATGTGTCGGAGTTAAGAAGAATGGGTTTGTAATAACACCATTTTCAGAACGTTTTACTTTTTCTACTTGTTCAGCTTGCTCATCGATCCCCATGTTTTTATGAATAATACCGATACCGCCTTGACGTGCCATAGCAATCGCCATTTTAGACTCTGTAACTGTATCCATACCTGCACTGACCATTGGAATGTTTAATTTAATCTTTGGTGTTAATTGAACAGATAGATCAACATCTTTCGGTAATACTTCGGAATGAGCTGGTACTAATAATACATCATCAAAAGTTAAACCTTCTTTGGCAAATTTAGTCTCCCACATTTTCGTAACTTCCTCCTATAGTTAAAAGAATATTAATTGTAAGATTAACAACGTGGACTGCTACTGTCAAGAAACTTATAAAAGAAAGACAATTCAGATTTTTAATGATAGCAAATTTTAATTAAAAATCCAAATAAATAGCTACAGTAAAAATATAGAATGAGTTAGATATATTTAATTTTTTCATAATATTTCTTAGAAAGTAATTGTTTTTTGTAGAAAATCCTTTAAATTATTAAAGAATTTCATTAGGAAATAAAAAAACAGCCAGCACACAGCTGACTGTTTTTTTTGCCTAGCGATGTCCTACTCTCACAGGGGGAAGCCCCCAACTACCATCGGCGCTAAAGAGCTTAACTTCCGTGTTCGGTATGGGAACGGGTGTGACCTCTTTGCCATCATCACTAGACTATGGTCGGCTTTCAATATACATCGCATTTCTTCGTCAGCTTCTGTCGTTCAGTCAGTCACGTACTTGAGTACGCTCCTTCCCTCTCTCCATTGCTTCCTCGAACTACTCGTATTTTGAAACCCTTCATAAAAGAAATTATTCTTTCAAAACTGGATAAACGGTTCATTGAATGGTTCAAACGTTTTTGGTTAAGTCCTCGATCGATTAGTATTCGTCAGCTCCATGTGTCACCACACTTCCACCTCGAACCTATCTACCTCATCGTCTTTGAGGGATCTTACTTACTTGCGTAATGGGAAATCTCATCTTGAGGGGGGCTTCATGCTTAGATGCTTTCAGCACTTATCCCGTCCACACATAGCTACCCAGCGATGCCTTTGGCAAGACAACTGGTACACCAGCGGTGTGTCCATCCCGGTCCTCTCGTACTAAGGACAGCTCCTCTCAAATTTCCTACGCCCACGACGGATAGGGACCGAACTGTCTCACGACGTTCTGAACCCAGCTCGCGTACCGCTTTAATGGGCGAACAGCCCAACCCTTGGGACCGACTACAGCCCCAGGATGCGATGAGCCGACATCGAGGTGCCAAACCTCCCCGTCGATGTGGACTCTTGGGGGAGATAAGCCTGTTATCCCCGGGGTAGCTTTTATCCGTTGAGCGATGGCCCTTCCATGCGGAACCACCGGATCACTAAGCCCGTCTTTCGACCCTGCTCGACTTGTAGGTCTCGCAGTCAAGCTCCCTTGTGCCTTTACACTCTACGAATGATTTCCAACCATTCTGAGGGAACCTTTGGGCGCCTCCGTTACCTTTTAGGAGGCGACCGCCCCAGTCAAACTGTCCGCCTGACACTGTCTCCTGCCCCGCTAAGGGGCATGGGTTAGAATTTCAATACAACCAGGGTAGTATCCCACCGACGCCTCCTTCGAAGCTGGCGCTCCGAGATCTCTGGCTCCTACCTATCCTGTACAAGTTGTACCAAAATTCAATATCAGGCTACAGTAAAGCTCCACGGGGTCTTTCCGTCCTGTCGCGGGTAACCTGCATCTTCACAGGTACTATAATTTCACCGAGTCTCTCGTTGAGACAGTGCCCAGATCGTTACGCCTTTCGTGCGGGTCGGAACTTACCCGACAAGGAATTTCGCTACCTTAGGACCGTTATAGTTACGGCCGCCGTTTACTGGGGCTTCAATTCGCAGCTTCGCTTGCGCTAACCACTCCTCTTAACCTTCCAGCACCGGGCAGGCGTCAGCCCCTATACGTCACCTTACGGTTTTGCAGAGACCTGTGTTTTTGCTAAACAGTCGCCTGGGCCTATTCACTGCGGCTCTCATGCGCTTGCACGCTCAAGAGCACCCCTTCTCCCGAAGTTACGGGGTCATTTTGCCGAGTTCCTTAACGAGAGTTCTCTCGCACACCTTAGGATTCTCTCCTCGACTACCTGTGTCGGTTTGCGGTACGGGCACCTCTCACCTCGATAGAGGCTTTTCTTGGCAGTGTGAAATCAGGAACTTCGTCCATACGGACTCGCCATCACAGCTCAACGTTACAGTGTGCGGATTTGCCTACACACACGCCTTACTGCTTGGACGCGCATAACCAACAGCGCGCTTACCCTATCCTACTGCGTCCCCCCATTTCTCAAACGGTGAGGAGGTGGTACAGGAATATCAACCTGTTGTCCATCGCCTACGCCTATCGGCCTCGGCTTAGGTCCCGACTAACCCTGAGCGGACGAGCCTTCCTCAGGAAACCTTAGTCATACGGTGGACGGGATTCTCACCCGTCTTTCGCTACTCATACCGGCATTCTCACTTCTAAGCGCTCCACCAGTCCTTCCGGTCTGACTTCAACGCACTTAGAACGCTCTCCTACCACTGACATCGTAGATGTCAATCCACAGCTTCGGTGAATCGTTTAGCCCCGATACATTTTCGGCGCAGCGTCACTCGACCAGTGAGCTATTACGCACTCTTTAAATGATGGCTGCTTCTAAGCCAACATCCTGGTTGTCTGTGCAACGCCACATCCTTTTCCACTTAACGATTACTTTGGGACCTTAGCTGGTGGTCTGGGCTGTTTCCCTTTTGACTACGGATCTTATCACTCGCAGTCTGACTCCCGTGTATAAATATCTGGCATTCGGAGTTTGTCTGAATTCGGTAAACCGGGATGGCCCCCTAGTCCAAACAGTGCTCTACCTCCAGTATTCTCATCACGAGGCTAGCCCTAAAGCTATTTCGGAGAGAACCAGCTATCTCCAAGTTCGATTGGAATTTCTCCGCTACCCACACCTCATCCCCGCACTTTTCAACGTGCGTGGGTTCGGGCCTCCAGTAAGTGTTACCTTACCTTCACCCTGGACATGGGTAGATCACCTGGTTTCGGGTCTACGACCACGTACTATTTCGCCCTATTCAGACTCGCTTTCGCTGCGGCTCCGCCTTCTAAAGCTTAACCTCGCACGTAATCGTAACTCGCCGGTTCATTCTACAAAAGGCACGCTATCACCCATTAACGGGCTCTAACTACTTGTAGGCACACGGTTTCAGGATCTCTTTCACTCCCCTTCCGGGGTGCTTTTCACCTTTCCCTCACGGTACTGGTTCACTATCGGTCACTAGGTAGTATTTAGCCTTGGGAGATGGTCCTCCCGGATTCCGACGGAATTTCACGTGTTCCGCCGTACTCAGGATCCACTCAGGAGAGAACGAACTTTCGACTACAGGGCTTTTACCTGCTCTGGCGGACCTTTCCAAGTCGCTTCATCTAACTCGCTCTTTTGTAACTCCGTATTGAGTGTCCTACAACCCCAAGAGGCAAGCCTCTTGGTTTGGGCTCTTCCCGTTTCGCTCGCCGCTACTCAGGGAATCGATTTTTCTTTCTCTTCCTCCAGGTACTTAGATGTTTCAGTTCCCTGGGTCTGCCTTCAAGACGCTATGTATTCACGTCAAGATACTACGCGATTAAACGTAGTGGGTTCCCCCATTCGGAAATCTCCGGATCAAAGCTCACTTACAGCTCCCCGAAGCATATCGGTGTTAGTGCCGTCCTTCTTCGGCTCCTAGTGCCAAGGCATTCGCCGTGCGCCCTTAATAACTTAACCAAGTTATTAAGCCTATAAAAAAACTTAAAAAATAAATGTGTTTGTTACAATTTCAATGTCGTTTTATCCAGTTTTCAAAGAACAAGTTTTGAAGCTTTTCATTCAAGAAGAATGAACCTTCAAAACTGAACGCAAAACGTAATCTTACAAACCCTAGGTTTGTATTCCGAAATAATCCTTAGAAAGGAGGTGATCCAGCCGCACCTTCCGATACGGCTACCTTGTTACGACTTCACCCCAATCATCTATCCCACCTTCGGCGGCTGGCTCCAAAAGGTTACCTCACCGACTTCGGGTGTTACAAACTCTCGTGGTGTGACGGGCGGTGTGTACAAGGCCCGGGAACGTATTCACCGCGGCATGCTGATCCGCGATTACTAGCGATTCCGGCTTCATGTAGGCGAGTTGCAGCCTACAATCCGAACTGAGAACGACTTTATCGGATTAGCTCCCTCTCGCGAGTTGGCAACCGTTTGTATCGTCCATTGTAGCACGTGTGTAGCCCAGGTCATAAGGGGCATGATGATTTGACGTCATCCCCACCTTCCTCCGGTTTGTCACCGGCAGTCACCTTAGAGTGCCCAACTAAATGATGGCAACTAAGATCAAGGGTTGCGCTCGTTGCGGGACTTAACCCAACATCTCACGACACGAGCTGACGACAACCATGCACCACCTGTCACCGTTGCCCCCGAAGGGGAAACTATATCTCTACAGTGGTCAACGGGATGTCAAGACCTGGTAAGGTTCTTCGCGTTGCTTCGAATTAAACCACATGCTCCACCGCTTGTGCGGGCCCCCGTCAATTCCTTTGAGTTTCAGTCTTGCGACCGTACTCCCCAGGCGGAGTGCTTAATGCGTTAGCTGCAGCACTAAGGGGCGGAAACCCCCTAACACTTAGCACTCATCGTTTACGGCGTGGACTACCAGGGTATCTAATCCTGTTTGCTCCCCACGCTTTCGCGCCTCAGTGTCAGTTACAGACCAGATAGTCGCCTTCGCCACTGGTGTTCCTCCAAATCTCTACGCATTTCACCGCTACACTTGGAATTCCACTATCCTCTTCTGCACTCAAGTCTCCCAGTTTCCAATGACCCTCCACGGTTGAGCCGTGGGCTTTCACATCAGACTTAAGAAACCACCTGCGCGCGCTTTACGCCCAATAATTCCGGACAACGCTTGCCACCTACGTATTACCGCGGCTGCTGGCACGTAGTTAGCCGTGGCTTTCTAATAAGGTACCGTCAAGGTACAGCCAGTTACTACTGTACTTGTTCTTCCCTTACAACAGAGTTTTACGAACCGAAATCCTTCTTCACTCACGCGGCGTTGCTCCATCAGGCTTTCGCCCATTGTGGAAGATTCCCTACTGCTGCCTCCCGTAGGAGTCTGGGCCGTGTCTCAGTCCCAGTGTGGCCGATCACCCTCTCAGGTCGGCTACGCATCGTCGCCTTGGTGAGCCGTTACCTCACCAACTAGCTAATGCGCCGCGGGCCCATCCTATAGCGACAGCCGAAACCGTCTTTTAGTGTTTCACCATGAGGTGAAACAGATTATTCGGTATTAGCCCCGGTTTCCCGGAGTTATCCCAAACTATAAGGTAGGTTGCCCACGTGTTACTCACCCGTCCGCCGCTAACGTCGAAGGAGCAAGCTCCTTCTCTGTTCGCTCGACTTGCATGTATTAGGCACGCCGCCAGCGTTCGTCCTGAGCCAGGATCAAACTCTCCATAAAAGAAATTTGAATAGCTCAAATTGTTTTGCTGGCATCATTTTGATGTCCAAAATTTTGTTTTGTTCACTAACCAAGGTTAGTTACTAAAAACTTTATTGATTACGTTTTGCTTGTTCAGTTTTCAAGGTTCATTTTATGTTTTCTCTTTGTTAAGAGCTAACTTTTATATAATAACATGTTTAATATTTAATGTCAACAGTTATTTTATTTTTATATTTTAGTAGTTGCTTATCTCAACAGCAACTTTTATATAATAACACCTCATTTATTATTGGTCAATAGTTTTATATAAATAATTTTAAACGAACTAAAATTTCAACCTTGGCCAATTCCGTAAAAATTGAATTGTACGATTTCTTCCTATTTCTAAAAGAGTTTCTTTTGTCTCCTCATTTAAATCAAATTGAGTTGCACTATAATCTTCTACAGGAATAAAGATAATATCTCTTTCATGTCGCCTTGATATATACCTCTCATCATGTGCGTCTTTCATAGTTGAAAATAATGCTTCAAATAAGTTTAGGCCATTTTTAATTTCTTGCGGACATTGTTCTTCTCTCCTTCTGCTTAGCTTCAAACCCAAAATTGGTCGTACTTTTCGACCTTCTTTATCATCAAATATCCATAATGGGAAATTACTTAAAACCCCACCATCCACGATTACTGATTCTCCTTTGCCAGTTTTTAAGGTAACTGGTTCAAAGAAAAATGGTATACCACAACTCATACGTAGTGCACAAGCAACTGAAAAGTTCTTCGCATCAATCTGATATTTGTGTAGATCATCTGGTAAAACAATCATTCTACCATTGGTCAAATCTGAAGCTACTAATTTTAGTGAATCTTTAGGCAAATCTCCAAAAGTATATACACCTTTTGCAGCTAATTTTTGAAAAAACCATTTTTCTAATGCCTTTCCTTTATAAAGACCTAAATGATTATAAACATTTATCCATTTCATAAAAGGGAAAGGTAATATTGTTCTTCTAGGATCCAGTAATGAAGGTACATCCAATTCTTCTAGCATAGCTTCGATCTCTTTACCGCTATATCCCGCAGCAATAAACGCAGCTAAAATTGCACCTGCACTTGTACCAGCTACACGTTTAAAACGAAAATGTTCAGCTTCTAGTACTTGATATGCCCCAACCAGGGCAAATCCCTTCAAACCACCACCAGAAAAAACGCCATCAATCCACAAAATTTCCTCTCCTTTTTGATGTAATCTTTACAGTATAAGAGAGGGTAATGATGATTAGAACTAAAATTTATACTTTATTGTCGAAACCTAAAACATGGTTAACAACTTTTGTTTATGATCAAATTGGATTTTTTCTAATATACGGAATAAAAGGGATTTCACAAAAGGAAGGTAATTAGTACATACTGACCTATTAATTAAGAGAGACGTTTTTTCTATGGCTATTAAGAGTAAGTTACCCATTTGAAGTAAAATGAGGGCAAATGAAATGAAGTTGCTTGTATACCAGTAAAACAAGTACTAGAGGAACTGAATATAAAACATACACAGTTAAAATGCTATTGAAACAATTCGTAGAGGAGAAAGAGGCGAAACAGTCAGGTAAGGTAAGGGCAGGCCATACATTTCGTTATGGTTAAGGTGAAATCACTACATTTTTCAGAAATCTACCAACAAAAAAATAGTGTAACGATTTATGCAAAAATATAATTGGTCTTATTATGTCATAGTAGAGAAAGGAAGCGCACAGGACATTCCATACATATAGCTGAAAATAAATTTAAATTAGTCAAGATTTTTATGCACGAACAACCCTTCATGATCATTTGATCCTCAAGAATACTGTTGTCATTGATTATATATTTCTGAATGTTTTTTGTTTCTTCCTACTGTATCTACATAATATCCACGACATCAAAACTCCCTGTTAATATATTTGTATTTCAGATTCGCCTGTCAATCAAATTTCATTAAACTACCTTTCCCTTTCAAATAACCCATATGAAACACTTAATTTTGGAGAATTACTCACCAACATATGAATATAATCAGGGCAGGCTGTTGCTTCGATAATTTCTGCTCCTTTTCTTTCACCTAACTAGCAAAGGATTCTCCCTATATTAACTTTAATTTGTACACAAATAATCTGCCTTCTATATTTTGGCGCAAAGACAATGTGATACTTACAATTCCATGTTGTGTGTGCTAAACTCTTGTTATCTATTTGGATCCCCTTTCGTACGAAGTCGGTTGACCAGACCAGAATTCATTATACGATTGGGGATTTTTTCTTGTCCATAGCTAGAAGCTCTTTAGAACCCCTCGCATAGCAAGGGGTTTTCAAAAGATACAAAAATAAAAAAACAGCCAGCACACAGCTGACTGTTTCTATTGCCTAGCGACGTCCTACTCTCACAGGGGGAAGCCCCCAACTACCATCGGCGCTAAAGAGCTTAACTTCCGTGTTCGGTATGGGAACGGGTGTGACCTCTTTGCCATCATCACTAGACTATGGTCGACCTTCAATACACGGCGTATTACTGCGTCAGCTGCTCTCGTTCAATCAGTCACGTACAGAAGTACGCTCCTTCAATCACTCGTTTGCTTCCTTGTTCTACTTGTGTCTTGAAGCTCTTTTTTTATTGAAAGTTTTGTTCTTTCAAAACTGGATAAACGGTTCATTGAATGGTTCAAACGTTTTTGGTTAAGTCCTCGATCGATTAGTATTCGTCAGCTCCATGTGTCACCACACTTCCACCTCGAACCTATCTACCTCATCGTCTTTGAGGGATCTTACTTACTTGCGTAATGGGAAATCTCATCTTGAGGGGGGCTTCATGCTTAGATGCTTTCAGCACTTATCCCGTCCACACATAGCTACCCAGCGATGCCTTTGGCAAGACAACTGGTACACCAGCGGTGTGTCCATCCCGGTCCTCTCGTACTAAGGACAGCTCCTCTCAAATTTCCTACGCCCACGACGGATAGGGACCGAACTGTCTCACGACGTTCTGAACCCAGCTCGCGTACCGCTTTAATGGGCGAACAGCCCAACCCTTGGGACCGACTACAGCCCCAGGATGCGATGAGCCGACATCGAGGTGCCAAACCTCCCCGTCGATGTGGACTCTTGGGGGAGATAAGCCTGTTATCCCCGGGGTAGCTTTTATCCGTTGAGCGATGGCCCTTCCATGCGGAACCACCGGATCACTAAGCCCGTCTTTCGACCCTGCTCGACTTGTAGGTCTCGCAGTCAAGCTCCCTTGTGCCTTTACACTCTACGAATGATTTCCAACCATTCTGAGGGAACCTTTGGGCGCCTCCGTTACCTTTTAGGAGGCGACCGCCCCAGTCAAACTGTCCGCCTGACACTGTCTCCTGCCCCGCTAAGGGGCATGGGTTAGAATTTCAATACAACCAGGGTAGTATCCCACCGACGCCTCCTTCGAAGCTGGCGCTCCGAGATCTCTGGCTCCTACCTATCCTGTACAAGTTGTACCAAAATTCAATATCAGGCTACAGTAAAGCTCCACGGGGTCTTTCCGTCCTGTCGCGGGTAACCTGCATCTTCACAGGTACTATAATTTCACCGAGTCTCTCGTTGAGACAGTGCCCAGATCGTTACGCCTTTCGTGCGGGTCGGAACTTACCCGACAAGGAATTTCGCTACCTTAGGACCGTTATAGTTACGGCCGCCGTTTACTGGGGCTTCAATTCGCAGCTTCGCTTGCGCTAACCACTCCTCTTAACCTTCCAGCACCGGGCAGGCGTCAGCCCCTATACGTCACCTTACGGTTTTGCAGAGACCTGTGTTTTTGCTAAACAGTCGCCTGGGCCTATTCACTGCGGCTCTCATGCGCTTGCACGCTCAAGAGCACCCCTTCTCCCGAAGTTACGGGGTCATTTTGCCGAGTTCCTTAACGAGAGTTCTCTCGCACACCTTAGGATTCTCTCCTCGACTACCTGTGTCGGTTTGCGGTACGGGCACCTCTCACCTCGATAGAGGCTTTTCTTGGCAGTGTGAAATCAGGAACTTCGTCCATACGGACTCGCCATCACAGCTCAACGTTACAGTGTGCGGATTTGCCTACACACACGCCTTACTGCTTGGACGCGCATAACCAACAGCGCGCTTACCCTATCCTACTGCGTCCCCCCATTTCTCAAACGGTGAGGAGGTGGTACAGGAATATCAACCTGTTGTCCATCGCCTACGCCTATCGGCCTCGGCTTAGGTCCCGACTAACCCTGAGCGGACGAGCCTTCCTCAGGAAACCTTAGTCATACGGTGGACGGGATTCTCACCCGTCTTTCGCTACTCATACCGGCATTCTCACTTCTAAGCGCTCCACCAGTCCTTCCGGTCTGACTTCAACGCACTTAGAACGCTCTCCTACCACTGACATCGTAGATGTCAATCCACAGCTTCGGTGAATCGTTTAGCCCCGATACATTTTCGGCGCAGCGTCACTCGACCAGTGAGCTATTACGCACTCTTTAAATGATGGCTGCTTCTAAGCCAACATCCTGGTTGTCTGTGCAACGCCACATCCTTTTCCACTTAACGATTACTTTGGGACCTTAGCTGGTGGTCTGGGCTGTTTCCCTTTTGACTACGGATCTTATCACTCGCAGTCTGACTCCCGTGTATAAATATCTGGCATTCGGAGTTTGTCTGAATTCGGTAAACCGGGATGGCCCCCTAGTCCAAACAGTGCTCTACCTCCAGTATTCTCATCACGAGGCTAGCCCTAAAGCTATTTCGGAGAGAACCAGCTATCTCCAAGTTCGATTGGAATTTCTCCGCTACCCACACCTCATCCCCGCACTTTTCAACGTGCGTGGGTTCGGGCCTCCAGTAAGTGTTACCTTACCTTCACCCTGGACATGGGTAGATCACCTGGTTTCGGGTCTACGACCACGTACTATTTCGCCCTATTCAGACTCGCTTTCGCTGCGGCTCCGCCTTCTAAAGCTTAACCTCGCACGTAATCGTAACTCGCCGGTTCATTCTACAAAAGGCACGCTATCACCCATTAACGGGCTCTAACTACTTGTAGGCACACGGTTTCAGGATCTCTTTCACTCCCCTTCCGGGGTGCTTTTCACCTTTCCCTCACGGTACTGGTTCACTATCGGTCACTAGGTAGTATTTAGCCTTGGGAGATGGTCCTCCCGGATTCCGACGGAATTTCACGTGTTCCGCCGTACTCAGGATCCACTCAGGAGAGAACGAACTTTCGACTACAGGGCTTTTACCTGCTCTGGCGGACCTTTCCAAGTCGCTTCATCTAACTCGCTCTTTTGTAACTCCGTATTGAGTGTCCTACAACCCCAAGAGGCAAGCCTCTTGGTTTGGGCTCTTCCCGTTTCGCTCGCCGCTACTCAGGGAATCGATTTTTCTTTCTCTTCCTCCAGGTACTTAGATGTTTCAGTTCCCTGGGTCTGCCTTCAAGACGCTATGTATTCACGTCAAGATACTACGCGATTAAACGTAGTGGGTTCCCCCATTCGGAAATCTCCGGATCAAAGCTCACTTACAGCTCCCCGAAGCATATCGGTGTTAGTGCCGTCCTTCTTCGGCTCCTAGTGCCAAGGCATTCGCCGTGCGCCCTTAATAACTTAACCAAGTTATTAAGCCTATAAAAAAACTTAAAAAATAAATGTGTTTGTTACAATTTCAATGTCGTTTTATCCAGTTTTCAAAGAACAAAGATTGGTGGAGCCTAGCGGGATCGAACCGCTGACCTCCTGCGTGCAAGGCAGGCGCTCTCCCAGCTGAGCTAAGGCCCCAAGAGGTATATATGGTGGGCCTAAATGGACTCGAACCATCGACCTCACGCTTATCAGGCGTGCGCTCTAACCAGCTGAGCTATAGGCCCTCTTGGAAGTTTTATATTATTTAATAAACCTTCAAAACTGAACGCAAAACGTAATCTTACAAACCCTAGGTTTGTATTCCGAAATAATCCTTAGAAAGGAGGTGATCCAGCCGCACCTTCCGATACGGCTACCTTGTTACGACTTCACCCCAATCATCTATCCCACCTTCGGCGGCTGGCTCCAAAAGGTTACCTCACCGACTTCGGGTGTTACAAACTCTCGTGGTGTGACGGGCGGTGTGTACAAGGCCCGGGAACGTATTCACCGCGGCATGCTGATCCGCGATTACTAGCGATTCCGGCTTCATGTAGGCGAGTTGCAGCCTACAATCCGAACTGAGAACGACTTTATCGGATTAGCTCCCTCTCGCGAGTTGGCAACCGTTTGTATCGTCCATTGTAGCACGTGTGTAGCCCAGGTCATAAGGGGCATGATGATTTGACGTCATCCCCACCTTCCTCCGGTTTGTCACCGGCAGTCACCTTAGAGTGCCCAACTAAATGATGGCAACTAAGATCAAGGGTTGCGCTCGTTGCGGGACTTAACCCAACATCTCACGACACGAGCTGACGACAACCATGCACCACCTGTCACCGTTGCCCCCGAAGGGGAAACTATATCTCTACAGTGGTCAACGGGATGTCAAGACCTGGTAAGGTTCTTCGCGTTGCTTCGAATTAAACCACATGCTCCACCGCTTGTGCGGGCCCCCGTCAATTCCTTTGAGTTTCAGTCTTGCGACCGTACTCCCCAGGCGGAGTGCTTAATGCGTTAGCTGCAGCACTAAGGGGCGGAAACCCCCTAACACTTAGCACTCATCGTTTACGGCGTGGACTACCAGGGTATCTAATCCTGTTTGCTCCCCACGCTTTCGCGCCTCAGTGTCAGTTACAGACCAGATAGTCGCCTTCGCCACTGGTGTTCCTCCAAATCTCTACGCATTTCACCGCTACACTTGGAATTCCACTATCCTCTTCTGCACTCAAGTCTCCCAGTTTCCAATGACCCTCCACGGTTGAGCCGTGGGCTTTCACATCAGACTTAAGAAACCACCTGCGCGCGCTTTACGCCCAATAATTCCGGACAACGCTTGCCACCTACGTATTACCGCGGCTGCTGGCACGTAGTTAGCCGTGGCTTTCTAATAAGGTACCGTCAAGGTACAGCCAGTTACTACTGTACTTGTTCTTCCCTTACAACAGAGTTTTACGAACCGAAATCCTTCTTCACTCACGCGGCGTTGCTCCATCAGGCTTTCGCCCATTGTGGAAGATTCCCTACTGCTGCCTCCCGTAGGAGTCTGGGCCGTGTCTCAGTCCCAGTGTGGCCGATCACCCTCTCAGGTCGGCTACGCATCGTCGCCTTGGTGAGCCGTTACCTCACCAACTAGCTAATGCGCCGCGGGCCCATCCTATAGCGACAGCCGAAACCGTCTTTCAGTATTTCACCATGAGGTGAAACAGATTATTCGGTATTAGCCCCGGTTTCCCGGAGTTATCCCAAACTATAAGGTAGGTTGCCCACGTGTTACTCACCCGTCCGCCGCTAACGTCGAAGGAGCAAGCTCCTTCTCTGTTCGCTCGACTTGCATGTATTAGGCACGCCGCCAGCGTTCGTCCTGAGCCAGGATCAAACTCTCCATAAAAGAAATTTGAATAGCTCAAATTGTTTTGCTGGCATCATTTTGATGTCCAAAATTTTGTTTTGTTCACTAACCGAAGTTAGTTACTGAAAACTTTATTGATTACGTTTTGCTTGTTCAGTTTTCAAGGTTCATGTTCATTATTTCACTGTCACCTCTTGGCGACTCATTTATAATATCAAGATTCTAAAACTATGTCAACACTTTCTCCGAAAATATTTAAATGCAATATAATTAAATGCGTTTAAACACCATCATAGCAAATAAGACTACTACCTAATGGATTAATATTGTTTGTTATTTTATAAAAATATACTATCCAGACACTTAGTAAAGAAGATGCAAACTATACTCAACATGGACACATACTTTACTAATGGCATTAAGGGTCAAAAAATGGCAAGCCATAATATATGGTTTGCCCTAATATTTTTAAAGACTTGTTATAATTCGTGAAATATAAAAACTACGATTTTTTCCTAAATCGAAAATTTCTCCTGAATGGATTAATTTAATGAGTGGACGTGTTGGTGCAAATTTATTTACAAACATTACTTCACCACGTTCCAAATTAGACAGTTCAACAATCGTACCTATAGGAAGATCTGCAACAATATCGATTAAAGCACGTACTACTTTAATATCGAACTTCCCAAACTCAGATTCATTAATCATTTCTATAACTTTAAATGAAGATTGTTTTGATCTATATACTCGTTCACATGTCATAGCATGAAAGACATCTGCCACAGCTATAATTTGAGCAAAAATTGAGATATTAGCGATCTTTTCACCTTTCGGATAACCACTTCCATTTAAACGTTCATGGTGTTGGAAAATTGCCTCTTTCATTGTCTCCTTTAAAATCGTTAAATCTTTTACCATATTATAGCTATAAATTGGATGTTTATAAATTTCATTATACTCTTGCTCTGTTAAAGGTGTCTTCTTATCTCTAATACGTGGGTGTACTTTAGCCATACCACAATCAGCTAATAAACCACCTATTGCAACTTGAATGGTAATCCCTCTATCATAACCAAGCTTTTGAGCAATCACTGCGGAAATCAAACCAGTTGCAACACAATGGTGATACAAGTAGTCTTTCGCATTTGAATACTCATTTAAATCAAATATAATTGTACGATCATCTAGGACCATCTCTACTAGAGGTAAAATAATTGTCCTTGCCTTGGCAATATCTACTTTTGCTCCGGCTTCCCAATTTTTAAATTCTTTTTTGAATTGTTCAACAGAATTATTATAGACTTTTCTAAAAGTCGGTATTTCTTCTATCACAACCTCAACATCATTTTCTTTCTTCTCTACTCGAGTATCGTTTTCATTTTTATAAACGGGGACGTTGAAAATATTAAACGCATGAAATACTTGCAAATGTACGTAGGAAATCATCGTATCTTTAAAAATGATTGGATACTGTGTATTAGCAAAAATATCTTCAGAAATTACTTTACCAACGCCTAACTCTGAAATCGGAACATATATAGTTTCCACGAAATGAACACCTCTCCACTGTTTCTTGCTTCAAATAAGGTATCTTCATTTTATCATGGAATTCTAAATAATTACTTATTTTTCATTATTTACGTAAAAAAAACCGATGAACAACATGTAATTCTGTCGTCATCGGTTGAAATTATTCCTCTATTTCATCTTCTTCGTCTTCTGGAGACTCTTCAGCTTTTTCAACTTTAGCTACAGTCGCAACTAATTCGTCGTCTCCTAATCGAATTAAACGAACTCCTTGCGTACTACGTCCAATTAATGAAATATCATTGATATCCATACGGATCAACATACCGTTGATTGTAATAAGCATGAGATCTTCAGAACCATCAACTGTTTTCACAGCTACCATAGGTCCATTTTTATCTGTAATCTGGATGGTTTTCAGACCTACACCACCGCGACTTTGTAAACGATATTCATCTTCAGAAGTACGTTTACCGTAACCTTTTTCAGTAACTACTAAAATTTCTTGCCCTGGTTCAACAATCTCCATGCCTACTACTTCGTCACCATCACGTAGCTTAATGCCTCGCACTCCACCAGCTGTACGACCCATAGAACGAATGTCATCTTCTTGGAAACGAACGAGCATACCATCGCGTGTACCAATAATCACTTGCTTATCTCCATCTGTTAGACGTACAGAAATAAGATCATCATCTTCTCGTAAGCTAATAGCTATTAAACCATTTGTTCGAATGTTAGCAAATTGTGAGACAGGTGTACGTTTCGTAATACCTGTTTTCGTCGTAAAGATAAAGTAAGCATCTTCATCAAACGATCCAACGCGAATCATGGCTGTTACTTTTTCACCTTTATCTATGTTGAGTAGGTTTACAATTGGTAATCCTTTAGCGGTACGACCGAACTCTGGAATTTCATATCCTTTTGCTCTAAATACTTTACCTTTGGTCGTAAAGAATAAAATTGTATCATGGGTAGAAGTATTCATTAGATGCTCTACAAAATCATCTTCGTTTGTCCCCATCCCTTGTACACCACGACCACCACGCTTTTGACTACGATATGTATTCGCAGCTAAACGCTTGATATAGCCATTATGTGTTAAAGTAACAACTGAGTTTTCAACAGGAATTAAGTCCTCATCCTCAATCATTTCTAGACCACCAGATGTAATCTCAGTACGGCGTATATCATTAAAACGTTCTTTCACCTCTAAAATTTCAGTACGAATAATATCCACAATTTTTTCTTCATCCGCTAAAATTGCTTTTAAATCCGCAATAAGAATTTGAAGCTCTTGGTATTCTGCTTCAATTTTTTCACGTTCTAATCCACTTAAGCGAACTAAACGCATATCTAAAATAGCTTGAGCCTGGCGCTCTGATAAGCTAAAACGCTCCATTAATTGCGGCTTTGCTTCTTCGCCGCTACGCGAACCACGAATGATGGCAATTATTTCATCAATATGATCGAGTGCAATTCGTAAGCCTTCTAAAATATGAGCACGATCTTCAGCCTTTCGAAGTTCGAATTCTGTACGACGACGAATAATTACCTTTTGGTGCTCTAAATAATGGTAAAGCATTTCTTTTAAGCCCAATACTTTTGGTTGACCATTTACTAATGACAGCATATTGATACCAAAGCTTGATTGCATAGCTGTTTGTTTATATAAATTATTTAAAACTACATTAGCGTTGGCATCTTTACGAACTTCAATGACTACTCGCATACCGCGACGGTCAGATTCATCACGTAAATTTGTAATACCATCTATTTTTTTATCACGTACAAGCTCTGCAATTTTTTCAATAAGCTTAGCCTTATTCACTTGGTAAGGTAATTCATGAATAAGAATGGTCTCCTTACCATTTGACTTTTGCTCAATTTCCACCTTCGCGCGAATAATGATGGAACCGCGTCCAGTTTCATAAGCTCTGCGAATACCACTACGCCCTAAAATCAATCCTCCAGTAGGGAAATCAGGACCTGGAATAATATCCATTAACTCCTCAGTAGTAATGGCTGGATTTTCAGAAAGTGCTATAACAGCATCAATTGTTTCTCCTAACTGGTGAGGAGGAATATTCGTTGCCATACCAACGGCAATTCCCGCAGCACCGTTCACTAAAAGGTTGGGATAGCGACTTGGTAAAACAATTGGTTCTTTTTCTGATCCATCATAGTTATCAGTGTAGTCAATTGTATCTTTATTGATATCACGAAGCATTTCCATAGCTATTTTAGACATACGTGATTCTGTATAACGCATGGCTGCTGCTCCATCACCATCAACAGAGCCAAAGTTTCCGTGACCATCAACAAGCATATAACGATAACTAAAATCTTGCGCCATACGTACCATTGCATCATAAATGGATGAGTCACCATGTGGATGGTACTTACCCATTACATCCCCAACAATACGTGCTGATTTTTTGTAAGCTTTATCTGCGGTGTTACCTAATTCCTGCATCCCATATAAAATACGACGATGAACTGGTTTTAATCCATCACGTACATCAGGTAATGCACGCGATACAATTACACTCATTGCATAATCAAGAAAGGATGTTTCAATTTCTTCTGTGATATTAACTCCTTTAACACCGGAGCGTTCTTGTTCTGACAAAGTGTAGACCTCCTCTCAAGAAAAATTAGATATCTAAATTAGCGTATACAGCATTTTCCTCGATAAATTGACGACGAGGTTCAACTTCATCGCCCATTAAACGCTCAAATGCTTGGTTAGCTTTAATTGCATCATCTAATTCTACTTGTAATAATGTGCGGTACTCTGGATCCATTGTTGTTTCCCAAAGTTGCTCAGCGTTCATTTCACCAAGACCTTTATAACGCTGCACATTTGGTTTTGGCATTTTTGGTAGTCGTTCTATAATTTCTTTTAATGTTTCTTCATCGTAGCAGTACTCAATATGCTTACCTTGTTTCACTTGATAAAGTGGTGGCTGTGCAATATAAATATAGCCTGCTTCTATAAGTGGTCGAAGGAAACGGAAGAAGAATGTTAAAAGTAATGTACGAATATGTGCTCCATCGACATCGGCATCTGTCATGATAATGATTTTATGATAACGAGCTTTTTCTAAATTAAACTCTTCACCAATACCTGTGCCGAATGCTGTAATCATTGCACGAATTTCCGCATTCGATAAAATTTTATCTAGTCGGGCTTTCTCAACGTTAAGAATCTTACCACGTAAAGGCAAAATCGCTTGGAAGTGACGGTCACGTCCAGATTTAGCCGAACCGCCGGCTGAATCACCTTCAACAATATAAATTTCACAATCAGCGGGGATAGTAGAAGAACAGTCAGCTAATTTACCCGGTAAGCTTGATACTTCAAGTGCATTTTTACGACGAGTAAATTCACGTGCCTTTTTCGCAGCTACACGTGCACGGGCAGCCATTAAACCTTTTTCTACAACCTTACGAGCAACAGTTGGATTTTCTAACATAAAACGTTCAAAGCCATCTGAGAATAATGAATTAGTAATTTGACTTACTTCTGAATTCCCTAGCTTTGTTTTCGTTTGTCCTTCAAATTGTGGATCTGGATGTTTAACAGAAACAATAGCTGTTAACCCTTCACGTACATCCTCGCCTGTAAGATTGGCATCAGATTCTTTAAGCAATCCATTTTTTCGAGCATAGTCGTTAATAACACGTGTAAGGGCTGTTTTAAAACCAGACTCATGTGTACCGCCTTCATACGTATTAATATTATTAGCAAATGAAAAAATATTAGAGGAGAATCCAGCATTGTATTGCATAGCAATTTCCACTGAGATGCCATCCTTCTCTCCAAGAACATCAATTGGATCATGGATTGGCTCTTTAGATTGGTTTAAATGCTCAACATAAGATCGAATACCACCTTCATAGTGATATGTAGTTGAACGAATCTCTTCTTCTCGTTCATCAGCAATCGTAATCTTAATACCACGATTTAAATAAGCCAATTCTCTAATACGATGAGCTAAAATATCATATTCATAAACAGTCGTTTCTTTAAAAATTTCTGGATCAGCTTTAAATCGCGTTGTTGTACCATTGTGGTTTGTTTCACCGATCACCATTAATTCTTGAACAGTTTTCCCACGTTCAAACTTAATTTCATGAATATGACCTTCACGATGAACCTGAACAATTGTTTCAACAGAGAGTGCATTCACCACTGATGCCCCAACTCCATGAAGACCACCAGAAACTTTATAGCCTCCACCGCCAAATTTACCACCAGCATGTAAAACCGTCATAATAACTTCAACAGCTGGCTTACCCATTTTTTCTTGAATGCTAACTGGAATACCTCGACCGTTATCTTCTACGCGAATCCAGTTCTCTTTTTCAATTGTTACTTGTATATCTGTACAAAATCCTGCAAGAGCTTCATCGATACTATTGTCAACAATTTCCCATACTAAATGGTGAAGCCCTTTAGAACTTGTTGAACCGATATACATCCCTGGTCTTTTACGTACTGCCTCTAAACCTTCTAGTACCTGTATCTGATCGGCTTCATAAGCTTGGTTTTGTAAACCTTCGTTCTCTATAGCCACGGCTTTCATCTACTCCTTCATAACATCATTGTGTGTAAATGAATGAACAGTCAACCGAGCTGACTATTACCATTCTTTTGTAATCTAAAAAACTACCCTGGCTAACTTTTTTCAATCGCACCTTGTTTCACGTGGAACAGTTGAGCCTGTTCCATCGTTTCATGATGAATTCCATCCACACTTGTAGTTGTTACAAAGGTTTGGACTTCACCTTGAATGGTATTTAATAAATGCGATTGACGATAATCATCGAGTTCCGACAAAACATCATCTAAAAGTAGTATGGGTGTTTCTTTTGTTTCTTGTTTAATTAATTCAATTTCAGCAAGCTTTAAAGACAATGCAGTTGTACGTTGTTGTCCTTGAGAGCCATAAGTTTGAACATCATAGCCATTTACTAAAAACTGCAAATCATCACGGTGTGGGCCAACAAGTGTCACACCCCTGTCAAATTCACGTTCTCTCGCTTCAATCAATTTTTGATGTAAAGTATTTTCAATTTCACTGGTAGAGTGTTCTTTTTCAATACCAGCTACCGTACGATATTTTATAACCAGTGTTTCTTTACCTTGTGATATGCCTGCGTGTATAGGTTCAGCCCACTCCTGCAATAAATCCATAAATTGAAATCTTTTACGAATAATTTGGGTAGCTGCATGAATATATTGTTCATTGTAGACCTCATACATCACATCATTTGACATGGACTTGCCTTGATTCATCTTTAAGAAATGGTTACGTTGTTTTAAAACTTTTTGAAAGGTCAATAAATCATGTAAATAGACAGGCGAAATTTGCCCAATCTCCATATCAATAAAACGTCGGCGTATTTGAGGACTCCCCTTTACAACGTTCAAGTCTTCTGGCGCAAACATAACAACGTTCATTTGACCAATATAATGACTGAGGCGACTTTGCTCTATATGATTTATCTTGCCCTTTTTACCTTTCTTTGTAATCGTAAGTTCGATTGGTAAAATACCATGCCTTTTTTTAACGGCCCCTTCTATTTTACCATAGTCTGAATCCCAACGTATCAATTCTTTATCGTTCGTTGTTCGATGGGATTTAGCCATTGCTAAAACATAGATGGACTCCATAACATTTGTTTTTCCTTGAGCATTTTCACCAATAAAAACATTAATTTTTGGAGAAAAGTTTAAAGCTAAGGCATCATAGTTACGATAATTTGTAAGTTTTATTTGCTCAATATACATAATTTATTGTCCAGCTGGTCCTACGATTTGGAAGCGACCACATCCGGGAATATTTATAACGTCTCCGTCACGTAATTTTCGACCTCGACGATCGTCTACTTCTCCATTTACATATACAGCATTTTCTTGTAAAAACCACTTGGCCATGCCACCTGAACTAATGGCATCAGTGATTTTTAAAAGCTGCCCTAACGTGATGAACTCCTCATCAATTTTAATGTCCTGCATAGTGTGTTTCCCTCCGAATACAGACTGTCTATCTCTCTATCATACCTAAAATTACGCCATAAGTAAAAAAAGATAGTCACAATAGCGACTATCTTAGCAGTTATGAAATTTTTAATAAGTTCGTACAGGTAAAATCAATTGTAAAATAGCATCATCGTGAACGGAGCGTAAAATAAATGGTCTCATCGCTCCTGTAAATTGAATAACTACATCTTGGCCATCAATTGCTTTTAAAGCTTCCATCATATATTTTGCACTGAAGGAAATTTTCAAGCTTTCTCCTTCTAATGATTCAACAGGAATTTCTTCTTGCACTTTACCGATCTCCGGAGAATTAGAAGAAACTTCAACTGCTTGGTTATCTAATATTTCAAAACGTACAACATTGTTACGATCTCCTCGTGCAACAAGTGACGCACGATCGATAGCTTGTAATAAAGCTTTACCGTTAATCGTTACATTTGTTTGATATTCTTCAGGGATTAAACGCGTTGTATCTGGGTAATTGCCTTCCAGTAAACGAGAGAAGAATAATACATCACCAGTTTTAAATAATACTTGCTGGCTTGTAATAACAATTTGCACTAGATTTGTTGAATCTTCTAGTACTTTATTTAATTCATTTAAACTTTTCCCTGGAATAACTACGCTATGTTCAACTTCTGGTAAATTTTCCAATTGCACTTTACGTCTTGCTAATCGATGACTATCTGTTGCAACACAGATTAAAGTTTCGTTTTTGATCTGCCAGTTTACACCTGTCAACACTGGTCTACTTTCAGAAGTGGCAACAGCAAATACTGTTTCACGGATAATTGTTTTTAAAAGATCAGCCGGAATAGTAAATTTTTGATCTTCCGTTAATTCTGGTAATAATGGGTACTCTGCTGCATCAGAGCCAATTAGATGGAACTCAGATTTACCTGAACGAATATGCGTTTGGAAACCTGGTGTTACTTGGATTTCAACATCGTTTGTTGGTAATTTACGTACAATTTCATTAAACATACGTGCTTGTACAACAATAGATCCTGTTTCAGTAATGTGAATAATTTGTTGTCCATCTTCCTCTACTGGAATAAATGTTTGAATTGTAATATCAGCATCACTACCTGTTAAGCGGATACCTTCCTCTGTTACATCAATTTTAATCCCCGTTAAAATCGGAATAGTTGTTTTTGAACTTACTGCTTTCATGACATCATTTAAACCCTCTAATAAACGGTCACGTAAAATATCAAATTTCATTCTATTTCCCTCACATATTTATATTATTTATTTATATAAAATAAAAAGATATAGTAATAGGCCCTGTGGATTTGTGGATAAGTGTATTTTTATGAATAAAATCAGTCTATCCACATGTAGATAGACTGTGTATAAGTTTGTGTTTAAATAGTTGGTTTGTCCACAGTAATTACTTACCTAACATACTACGAATTTGTTTAACATCTTGTTGTAGTTGAACGTCATCTTTCAACATAGAAGATATTTTTTCGTGTGCATGGATGACAGTCGTATGATCGCGACCACCAAATTCTTCGCCAATTTTCGGCAGCGAAAAATCTGTTAATTCGCGTGATAAATACATAGCGATTTGACGTGGGAAAGCAATTAATTTTGTACGTTTTTTGGCAGAGAAATCTTCTAAACGTATATTAAAATGTTCCCCTACTGCATTTTGAATATCTAGTATTGTCACTGCTCGCGGCTTTGAATTTGGGATTATATCTTTTAATGCCTCAGCTGCTAATGTTGCCGTAATATCTTTGTTCACCAGTGAAGAATAGGCGACGACGCGAATAAGCGCACCTTCAAGCTCCCTAATATTGGAGTCAATCTGGTTCGCAATATAAAGCATTACTTCATTTGGTACCTCTAGACCATCTGCTTTTGCTTTTTTGCGCAAGATAGCTATACGAGTTTCCAAATCAGGCGGCGCAATATCAGTTATTAACCCCCACTCAAAGCGTGAACGTAGACGATCTTCCAATGTTGGAATTTCCTTAGGAGGACGGTCACTGGATATAACAATTTGTTTTGATTCTTCATGTAAAGTATTAAAAGTGTGGAAAAATTCTTCTTGAGTTGATTCTTTTCCAGCAAGGAATTGAATATCATCAATTAGCAGTACATCCACGTTGCGGTACTTATTGCGAAAATCAAGTGCTTTGTTATCACGAATAGAGTTAATAAATTCATTTGTAAATTTCTCGGATGATAAGTAGACTACTTTTGCATTTGGATTATGTTCTAAAACATAATGGCCAATCGCATGCATTAAGTGTGTTTTACCTAGCCCAACTCCCCCATAAATAAAGAAAGGATTATATGCCTTTGCAGGGGCTTCAGCGACAGCTAACGAGGCAGCGTGTGCAAAGCGGTTACCAGAGCCAATAACAAACGTATCAAAAGTATATTTCGGATTTAACATACCTGGTGAAATATCATGGTGATCGTTATTTTTCGCTTGGATAATCGGCGCCGGCAAATCGAAATCGTCCGAATCCTGGTTTTTTTGAACAACAAATTTAATAAGCAAGTCTTCGCCTGTAAGCTCCGTTAATATACCTGTAATCAAATGAATATAATGATTCTCAAGCCAGTCTCGAGCAAACGAATTAGGCGCAGCTATTGTCACAGTGGAACCACTACCATTATAAGATAGTAGTTTTGTAGACTTTAGCCACGTTTCGAAGCTTGGTTTAGAAATTTTTTGTTCAACTTGAGCCAGGACATTATTCCATAGTTCTTCTAAATGTTCCAA